>NZ_CP042430.1 GCF_007970665.1 Baekduia soli
CGGCTGCGACCGCCGATGGCTTCTACGCCCCGTCGACCGACGCCACGTAGGAGACCCCGGATGGAGCCCGACCCGACCACGACCGACCCGACCGCGAGCGTGACGGCGCGGGACGCCGGGGCTGATGGCGCGCCTCGACGCACGCGAGCTGGCGGCGGTGTTCGCCGGGGGCGCGGTGGGGGCCGTGGCCCGCGGCGAGCTCGCCGAGGCCCTGGGCCACGGCGGCGGCTGGCCGTGGGCCACGTTCCTGGTCAACGTCGCCGGCGCGTTCGTCCTCGGCTACGCGACGACGCGCCTGCAGGAGCGCCTTCCCCTGTCGAGCTACCGGCGCCCGCTCGTGGGCACCGGCTTCTGCGGCGGGCTGACGACGTTCTCGACGATGCAGCTCGAGCTGCTGCGGATGCTCGACGACGGCCGGCTCGGGCTCGCCGGGGCTACGCGGCGCCGGCCTCGTGGCGGGGTTCGCCGCCGTCCTGGTGCCACGAACCTCGTGCGCCGGGTGGGGTGGGCACGGTGAGCGCGGCGGTGGGCCGGATCGCGCTGCTCGGCGGCCTCGGCGCGGTCGCGCGCCTCCTGCTCGACGGCGCGGTGTCGCGGCGCCTCGCCGGGTCCTTCCCCCTCGGCACCCTCGCGGTCAACCTCACGGGCGCGGTCGCGCTCGGCGTGCTCGCCGGGGCGGGCGTCTCCGGCGACCGCTCCATGCTGTGGGGCGTCGGGCTCATCGGCGCCTTCACGACGTTCAGCACGTGGATGCTCGAGAGCCACCGCCTCGCCGAGGAGGGCCGGGGCCGCGTCGCGGCGGCCAACGTGGCCGTCAGCCTCGTGGCGGGCGTCCTGGCCGTCCTGGCCGGCCGGTACCTGGGGCCGCGCTGTGAGCGACGACGCCCTCAAGCTGACGGTCCACTTCGGCGAGCGCGCGCGGGGCCGGCCGGGCGTTCCTGGCCGATGCGCTCGTCGACGTCTACGCCCGCCACGGGCTGCGGGCGAGCGTCGTGCTGCGGGCCATGGAGGGCTTCGGGGCCGCGCAGCGCGTGCGGACCGACCGGCTGCTGAGCCTCTCCGAGGACCTCCCGCTCGTCGCGGTCGCCGTCGACGAGCGCCCGCGGATCGAGGCCGCGCTGGCCGACGTCCGCGCGCTGCCCGGCTTCACCGGCCTGGTCACGCTCGAACGCGCACGAGTGCTCACGATGGACGGGGCGCGTCGCCGGCCGCCGGCGAGGCCGCGAAGCTCACGGTGTACGTCGGGCGGGGGAGCGCGCGGGCCGCCGGGCGGCGGCGCCCGCGGTCGTCGACCTGCTGCGCCGCCACGGCGTGGACGGCGCGACCGTCCTGCTCGGCGTCGACGGCACCGTCCGCGGGCAGCGGCGGCGCGCGCGGTGCTGCACCGCAATGCGGCGGTCCCGATGATGATCGTCGCCGTCGGCGACGGCCCGCCGATCGCGGCCGCGCTGGGCGAGCTGGCCGGCGTGCTCGCCGAGCCCCTGGCGACGCTGGAGCGCGTGCGGATCGTCAAGCGCGACGGCCGCGTGGTCGGCCGACCGCACGCGGTCGCCGACACCGACCCGTACGGGCTGGGCGTCTGGCAGAAGCTGACGGTCATCACCTCGGAGGCCGCGACCCACGAGGGCCGGCCGCTCCACCACGGCCTCCTGCGGGAGCTGCGCGCGGCCGGGGCGGCCGGGGCGACCACGCTGCGCGGCATCTGGGGCTACCACGGCGACCACGCGCCGCACGGCGACGTGCTGCTGCAGCTTCGCCGCCGGGTCCCCGTCGTGCTCTCCGTCGTCGACGCGCCGTCGGCCACGGAGCGCTGGCTGGCGATCGTCGACGACGTCACGCACAGCACCGGCCTGGTGACGAGCGAGCTGGTGCCCGCCCTGCGCGCGACCGACGGCCGGCACGGCCACGGCGGGCACGGCTGCCGCGCCCTCCGCGTACGGTCCCGTCCATGGCCGGAGATACCGAGCCCCTCGTCGACGTCGCGGTGCGGCCACGCCGCCCTCGCGCTGGAGGCGGTGCTGGACGCCACGGACGCGCCCGGCTGCATGCGGCGGTCGCGCGCGCCGCGCCCGTGTTCGCCGGGCAAGCCGTCTGGTGCGTGAACTCCACGGCGCGGGGCGGCGGCGTCGCCGAGCTGCTCGCGGCGCTCATGCCGCTGGCGCGAGGCGCCGGCGTCGATGCGCGCTGGCTCGTAGTGCGGGGCGACGGCGCGTTCTTCGCCCTGACCAAGCGGCTGCACAACCACCTGCACGGCGCCGAGGGCGACGGCGGGGGCTGGGCCCGCCGAGCGCGACCGCTACGCCGCGGCCCTGGCGCCCGCGGCCGAGGCGCTGGCCGGCCGCGTGCGGCCCGGCGACGTCGTGCTGCTGCACGACCCGCAGACCGCCGGGCTGATCCCGGGCCTGGCCGCCCACGGGATCCCGGTCGTCTGGCGCGTGCACGTCGGCGCGACCGGCCCAACGCCGCCGTCCGCGCCGCCTGGGACTTCCTGGAGCCCTTCGTCCGGCACGCCGACGTGTGCGTGTTCTCGCGGCCCGCCTACGCCTGGGACACGATCCCCGAGGCGCGGCGGGCGGTCATCGCGCCGTCCATCGATCCGCTGAGCCCGAAGAACGCCGACCTCGACGATGCGACCGTCGCCGCGATCCTCGCCGCCGCGGGCCTCGCCGACGCCGGGGCGGCCGACCCGCCGCCGGCGTTCACGCGGGCCGACGGGACGCCCGGCGTCGTTCGCCGCCGCGCCGCGGTGGACCGCGCGCGCCCGCTGGGCCGCCGCGAGCCGTTCGTCCTGCAGGTGTCGCGCTGGGACGCGCTGAAGGACCCCGTCGGGGTCATCGAGGGCTTCGCGGCCCACGTCGCCCCGGCGTGCGACGCGCACCTGGTCTACGCCGGGCCGCCGGCCGACGGCGTCAGCGACGACCCCGAGGCCGGCGCCGTCCTCGAGCAGGCGCGCGCGTGCCGCGACCGGCTGCCGACCGAGGTCCGCGACCGCGTGCACCTCGCGCAGATCCCGATGGACGACCCGGAGGAGAACGCCGCCGTCATCAACGCCCTGCAGCGGCGGGCCGCGGTCGTCGTGCAGAAGAGCCTGGCCGAGGGCTTCGGGCTGACGGTCGCCGAGGCGATGTGGAAGGCCCGGCCCGTCGTGGCCAGCGCTCTCGGCGGCCTGCAGGACCAGATCGAGCACGGCCGCAGCGGGCTGCTGCTCGACGACCCGCGCGACGGCGCGGCGCTCGGGGCGGCGGTGCTCGAGCTGCTCGGCGACCCCGCCCGTGCGGCGGCGATGGGGCGTGCCGCACGCGAGCGGGTCCGCCACGAGTTCCTCAGCGACCGCTCGCTCGTGGACTACCTCGGGCTGCTCGGGCCGCTCGCCGGCGCCGGGGACTGAGCGCGGTGCTCGGCCCATCGGTCCTGCGGCTGGCCGACCCGGCGAGGGTGGACCGCGTCCTGGACGCGATCCTCGCCGACCGCCGGCGCGCGAGGCCCGCACACCCCCTGCCCGTCGTCGTGCGCCTGGATCCGCGCGGCGTGCCGGAGCCCGGCGCGCCCTCCCCGAAGGCGCTCGCGCGGGCGCGCGAGCTCATCGTCGTGGCGACCGGCGCCGACCGCGCCGAGGCCCTGCACGCCCTGCTGGCCGGGCCCGGCGGCGACGTCGCGACGGTCGTGCGCGCCCATCCGGAGGCGCTCGTGCTCTGCGACCGCGCCGCCGCTGCGCGCCTGGACCCGGAGGCCGGCGACGACGACGGCCGGGTGGTGGTCGTGCTCGGGCATCGCGAGCCCGGCGTCAGCGCCGAGCACCGCATCTCCTCCCACACGCGGGCGCGCCTGTACCGCGCGCAGGAGCTCTGCCTGCAGACGCCGGTGCGCGCGGCGATCCTCACGGGCTGGACGCACACCGACGGGCTGTCGGAGGCCGAGCAGATGGCCCGCGAGTGGACGCTGCCCGCGTGCCGGTGCTGTTGGAGGTCGCGGGCCGCGACACGGCCGAGAACGCGTCGTGCTCCCTGGGCCTGGTGCTCGCGCTGGGCGGCGCGCGCCGCGTCACCGTCGTCACGTCGCGCTGGCACGTGCGCACGCCGCTGTTCTTCGCGCCCTATCGCGATCACGGACTGGCCGTCGACGTCGTCTGGGCGCGCCCGCTGCGCCACTGGGCGCACCTGCTGGCCCACGAGCTGCGGTCGCTGCCGCGGGTGCCGGCACAGCGCCGCGCGGCGATGGCCGCGGTCGCGGAGGTGGCGGGCTCCGGCTCCTAGTGGGCGGCCGAGGCGGCCTGCGGCGGCGCGGCGGCGCCGGGTCGGCGCCGTCGGCCGGGCGCGGGACGACGAGCACGGGGCAGGCGGCGTGGTGGACGAGCCAGTCCGACGTGGATCCCAGCGCGACGCGGCGCGCCGTGCCCCAGCCGCGGGAGCCGACGACGAGGAGGTCGTGGCGGGAGGCGATCGCCTCGAGCTCGATGCGCGGCCGGCCGTTGAGGACCTTGCCCGCCGTGGCGCCCGGCAGGCGCGCGAGCGTCTCCTCGAGCGTCTCCTCGGCCCATCGGCGGCGTTCGGGCAGGCCCTGGGAGACGTAGGCGGGCGCCCCCGGGGCGCCCGTGACCGGCACCACGGGCGCCTCCCACACGACATAGACGGTGAGCGCCCCGCCGTGGGTCGCGACGAGGTCGCGCGCGGCGTCGACGGCCGCCTGCGACTCCGGCGTGCCGTCGCAGCCGACGGCGACCTGGCGCGGTGCGGCGCCGTCGAAGTCCTTGGGGGCGACGGCGACAGGGCACGGCGCGTCGTGCAGGACGACGCGGCCGACGTCCCCGAGCACGATCCGCCCGACGGCGCCGTGGTGGGCCGATCCGACGACGATGAGGTCGGCCTCGCGCTCCTGGGCGACCTGCTGCAGCGCCCGCGCCGGTGAGGCGTCGGCCACCGTCACGAGCTCGGCGTCGGCGCCCAGGGCCACGCGCGCGGCCTCGAGCAGGCGCCGGGCCGCGTCGCGGTCGGCCTCGGGGTCGGGATGCCCCGCGGGCCAGGGATGGCGGTCGGGGCGGTGGGCGTGGACGAGCGTGAGCCGCTCGGGGGCAAGCGCCCGGGCGAGCGCGACCGCGTCGCGTCCTCCGCCGGAGCCGTCGACGCCCACGAGGCCGTGTCGGAACATGACCGCGACGCTAGGGACGCAGGGCCGCCGGGCCATCCGGGGCGCGCCGCCGACGGGCTCCGTAGTCCACCGCCCGGGCCCGGAACGACGAGCGGCCGCCCCCACGGCGGCCGCCCATCAGCGCCGGCCCCTGGGCAGCGCAACCTGATTCCAACGCGTCCCTTCGGGAAGCTCCGCGTTGTCGCCCCGGTGATCGGCGGTGGGGCGCGCCGGTTGAGCCCGTGGTGTCCGCGCGGATGCTCGATGCGTGCGCACGCGCCTGGGCGCCGGGCACGGCGCGCGGAGGGCTCTCCGAGCGGAGGTCGAACGGCAAACCCATGATAGAGACGCGGCCCGATCGGGCACGGCCACGGCATGGCGAGAGAGACCTCCGAACGGCGCTTCGTGCGCGACGACGACGCGCGAGCCGGGCGCGAGGCGGCCCCGGGGCCGGACGACGACCGCAGCCCCCACAGCCCGACCGACCTGCCCGCGCGCTCCTGGACGGGGGTGCTGAAGCGCACGGTCTCGGAGTTCAAGGACGACAACCTGACCGACTGGGCCGCGGCGCTGACCTACTACGGCGTGCTGGCGATCTTCCCCGCGCTCATCGCGCTCGTGTCGATCATCGGGCTCGTCGGGCCCTCGGCCACCCAACCCGTCCTGGACAACCTGGCGGCGCTGACGCCCGGGCCGGCCAACGACATCCTCTCGGGCGCGGTGAAGCAGATCGCCGGCAGCCGCGGCGGCGCGGGCATCGCGTTCGTGGCGGGCATCGCCGCCGCGATCTGGAGCGCCTCGGGCTACGTCGGCGCGTTCGCCCGGGCCTCCAACGCGATCTACGAGGTGCCCGAGGGCCGGCCGTTCTGGAAGCTGCGCCCGATGCAGCTCATCGTGACCACGATCATGGTCCTGCTGCTGGCCGCCAGCGCCGTCGCCGTGGTGGTCACCGGTCCGGTGGCCGACCAGCTCGGCAGCGTCGTCGGCGCGGGCTCGGCGGCCGTGACGGCCTGGGACATCGCCAAGTGGCCGGCCATCGCGGCCGTCGTCAGCGTCATGTTCTCCATCCTGTACTACGCCGCGCCCAACGTGAAGCAGCCCGCGTTCCGCTGGATCACCGTCGGCGGCATGCTCGCGCTCGTCGTCCTGCTGGCCGCCTCGGCCCTCTTCGCGATCTACGTGGCGAACTTCTCGTCCTACAACAAGACCTACGGCACGCTGGGCGGCGTGGTCGCCTTCCTGGTGTGGCTGTGGATCTCGAACATCGCCGTCCTCCTCGGGGCCGAGCTCAACGCCGAGCTCGAGCGCGGGCGCGAGCTCGAGGCCGGCCTGCCGGCCCAGGACGAGCTGCAGCTGCCGCTGCGCGACGACCGCAAGCTCAAGGACTGACGGCCGCCGCGGCGATCGCCTCACCCGCCGCCGTGATCGCCTCCAGGGTCGGCGCCTCGCGCACCGAGGCGGCGCCGAGGCGCCGGCGCTCGGGGCCGCGGAGGCCGTCGCGGCCGGCGACGACGTGCAACGGCACCCCCGCGGCGCGGGCGCGGGCGGCGATCTCCCCCACGATCTTGCCGCCCAGGCTCTGGCCGTCGACGGAGCCCTCCCCGGCCACCACGGCGGCCGCCGCGCGCAGGCGCGCGTCGAAGCCGACGGCGTCCAGGACCGCGGCCGCGCCCGGGCGCAGCTGCGCGCCGAAGGCCGCCCACAGCCCGCCCGACAGCCCGCCCGCGGCGCCGGTCATCGGCACGCCGCGCGGGTCGCGCTCCAGCTCGCGTGCCCGAGCGTCCAGGCGGCGCGTCAGCCGCCGCACCGCGTCCTCGTCGGCTCCCTTCTGGGGCCCGAAGACGCGGGCGGCGTCCTCGTAGGGCGTCGTGACGTCGCACAGCACGACGAGCTCGGCGTCGCCGAGGCCGCCGGCGGCCCGCAGCGCCCGCACCGCCCCAGGCCGCCGTCCGTCGTCGCGCTGCCGCCCACGGTGACCAGCACGCGGCGGGCCCCGGCCGCCAACGCCGCGGCCAGCAGCTCGCCCGTGCCCGTCGTGGAGGCGGCCTCGGCGTCGCGGTCGGCCTCGGCCACGAGCGCGAGCCCGGACGCCTGTGCCGACTCGACGACCGCCGTGCGGCCGTCGGCCAGCAGGGCGTAGCGCGCCGTCACGGGGCGGCCGAGCGGGTCGTGGACGTCGGCGTGGGCGACGGTGCCGCCCAGCGCGGCCAGCAGCACGTCCATCGTGCCCTCGCCGCCGTCGGCCACCGGGCAGCGGTCGGGCCGCGCCCCGGCGGCCCGCACGCCCGCGGCCAGCGCCTCGGCCACCTCGCGCGCCGTGAACGTGCCCTTGAACGAGTCGGGCGCCAGCAGGATCGTCGGCGCGGCCGCCCCTAGGACCCGGTGCGCCACGCGAGCGGGGTCGGATGGCCCACGAGGCGGCGGGTGGACCGGCGGCAGCCGGTGGTCGCACGGCACTCGCGCATCGGCACAGCTGACCACATCGGGCGACGCCGTCGCAAGGGGCCTCCGCGCGACAGGACCACCGGGCGGCCCGTCTCCGCCCGGCCGGTCGGGACCCACGGGGCCGGCGGGCTGGCACGATCGCGGCCCGACCTCGGCGCCCTGCACGCGGACCCCGATGCGCGTGCTCGAGACGGAGGCCGGCCTCAGAACACCCGCGCGGGCGCCTGGGGCACCTGCGCCCAGGCCACGGGGTCGTGGCCGAAGACGAGCCGCGCACCACGGTCGCGGTGCCCGCGCAGCACGTCCACGGACCGCCGCTCCTGCTCGCGGTCCCAGGTCCATGGCGGGAAGCGCCCGGTGTCCAGCCAGTCGGCGAAGTAGCACGCGTCGCCGCACAGCAGCACGGACGGCCCGTCGCCGGGCGTCAGCAGCACGGACTGGTGGCCCGCCGAGTGGCCGGGCGTCGGGACGAGCAGGACCTGCCCGTCGCCGAAGAGGTCGTGGCCGCCGTCGAGCAGGTGCACCGTGCGGTCCTGGGCGTAGTCGGCGGGCACGTAGGCGTGGGTCGCGATCGCCTCGGGGTCGCGGCCGGCCTCCCACTCGCGGGCCTGGACGTAGAGCGGCACGCCGGGCGGCACGAGGCCGCAGCCGCCGGCGTGGTCGTAGTGCAGGTGGGTGAGCACGAGCGCGTGCAGGCCGGCGGGGTCGACCCCGAGCGCGGCGAGCCGGCCGCCGACGTCCTCGCCCGGGCCCAGCGCGAAGGAGAAGGCCTTGGCCAGGCCGCCGATGCGCGACGCCGGGTCGTGCCCCATCGCGGGGTGCAGGCCCGTGTCGACGAGCACGCGGCCCTGCGGGTGCTCGATGAGGAACACGGGCGTGGGAATCGTCAGCGGGTCGGCGTCGCGGCCGCGGAAGCGACCGGTCTGGCGGCCGCAGGACAGGGCGTGGAGGTGCATCGGGTGCCGGCCAACCCTACGCCCTGCGGGCGCACGGGCTAGGGTCCGCGGCCATGTCGGATGACCTCACGCTCGAACGCCGCGACGGCATCGCCGTCCTCACGCTGTGCGCCCCCCAGCGGCGCAACGCGCTCACGCCCGCGATGGCGCGGGCCATGACGGAGGCCTGCGAGGAGATCGACGCCGACGCGTCGATCGGCGCCGTGGTCGTCGCCGGCGAGGGCCCCTACTTCTGCGCCGGCGGCGACCGCCCGACGCTGGCCGCGGCCGGCCGCGACCCCTCCGACCCGCAGGTCTACCGCGACATGGGCGCGATCTACGGCGCGTTCGCTCGCGTCGGCGCGCTGGAGCCGCCGACGATCGCCGCCATCCGCGGCGGCGCGGTCGGTGCGGGCCTGAACCTCGCGCTGGCCACCGACCTGCGCGTCGTCGCCGACGACGCCAAGCTGCTGTCGGGCTTCCTGCCCATCGGCCTGCACCCGGGCGGCGGGCACTCCGCCCTGCTGGCCCGCGGGGTCGGGCGCGAGACGGCCAACGCCATGCAGCTGTTCGGCGCGACGGTCGTGGGCGCGCAGGCCGTCGAGCTCGGACTCGCCTGGGCCGCGGTCCCGGCCGCCGACGTCGACGCCACGGCGCTGGCGCTGGCCGCCACCCCCGCCGCCGACCCCGAGCTCGCCCGCCGCACCGCGCGGTCGATGCGCACGGTCGCCGGGCCGCCGGCGCTCCCCTGGTCCGCCGCGCTCGAGCTCGAGCGCGCCTCGCAGATGTGGTCCATGCGGCGCAAGGATCTCGCGGGCTAGCGCTCATGCGGCAACGCCCACGCCCGGCGCTCCCACGCCGGGACGCCGGTCAGGTTGTCGGCGTTGGGCACCGCGGGCGCCGGCAGCAGGTTGACGTACATCCAGCGCCTCGATTCGGGGCCCAGCGTGGCGTCGAGGTCGGCCTCGCGGCGGCGCACCTCCTCCGGGTGCCGGGTACAGGCCGCCCGCCCCCACGCCGGTCGGCCCGGGTGATGGGGATCGTGATGAGCCGGGCCGGCCGCCTCGGGGGCGAGCCTAGTCCCCCTTTCCCGGGTCGCCCAGCGAGACGTTGCCCAGGTGCGCGCCCCCGTCGATGATGATCGACTGCGCCGTGACGAACCCGGCCTCGGGGGAGGCGAGGTAGGCCATGAGCCCGGCGACCTCCTCGGGCTCGCCGTGCCGGCCGCCGGGCATGAAGCGGTCGCGGACGCGCTCGACGACCTCGGGCGGCATCGCGAGCACCTTCGGCGTGGCGATCGTCCCGGGCAGCACGCAGTTGATCGTGATGCCGTGGGCGACGTTCTCGGACGCGATGGCCCGGGCCATGCCGATCAGGCCGGCCTTCGACGCGCAGTAGGCGACCTGGCCGCGGGCGCCGATGGCCGCCGCGACGCTCGAGGTCAGCACGATGCGCCCGTAGCGACGCTCGCGCATGCCCGGCAGGCAGGCCTGTACCACGCGGAACGAGCCGGTGAGGTTGACGTCGATGTCCAGCGCCCACTTCTCCGCGCTCATCCGGTGCGCGGGCGAGAGCGTGTCGACGACGCCGGCGTTGGAGATGCACACGTCGATGTCGGCCAGGGCCTCGGTCGGCATCGGGTCGCCGACGAGGTCGACCACCAGGTCGGCGGGGCCGGCGACGTCCATCGTGACGACCTCGTAGCCGTCGTCGGTCAGGCGCTGCACGATCGCCCGCCCGATGCCGCCGTTGGCGCCGGTCACCAGCGCACGCCGCGGCGTGCCGTCCGGGCGCCGGCCGGCGCGTGGAGATCCTGCGGTCATGGTCCGTGCTCCTTGGTCGGGTTCCCGGATCCTGCCGCATCGCCTCGCCCATCGGTCCAGCCCGCGCGGGCCGCCTCGCGCGCGGCCGCGCGATCGCCGATGCAGCCGCATGGTGCCCGCCGTCAGCAGCTCGCTCCTCGGGGTCTCCGCCGCCCAGGACCAGCTCGACGTCGCCACCCGCTCCGTGGCCCGCAGCGGGCCGGCGGGCGCCGACGACGGCACGGCCGGTCTCGTCGGCGGCGTGGTCGGCGCGCAGGTCGCGTCGGTCCGGCAGGAGGTCAGCCTCACCATGCTGCGCCGGGCGATGGACGCCGAGAAGTCGATCATCGACATCCTCGCGTGAGCATGGGCATCTCCGGCCCGAGCGGCAGCTTCACCGATCCCGCCGCGGCGCAGATGCAGTGGGACGCGATCGCCTCCATCAAGAGCGTCAGCCCATTCGCCGAGCCGGCCCCGGCCGGCGGCGCCGCCGGCGGCATCGCCGCCGCGCTGGACTCGCTCATGCCGCAGATGCCCGCCGTCGCGGGCCTCGCCGGCGACGGCGGTCAGGCCGGCGGCGCGGGCGGGATCGACCGCGACGGCGAGATCCGCAGGGCCCAGCAGGTCACGATCGACCTGTTCGCCTAGCGCCCCCGCGGCATCCGCCTAGTCCTCCTGGACCTCGGAGCGGTCGGCCGACCACAGGGTGTGGAACGTGCCGGGCCGGTCGACGCGCCGGTAGGTGTGGGCGCCGAAGAAGTCGCGCTGGGCCTGGATGAGCGACGCGGGCAGCCGCTCGGAGGCCAGCGCGTCGTAGTAGGCCAGGGCCGAGGAGAACCCGGGCGCCGGCACGCCGGCCTGGGCCGCGATCGCGACGATCCGCCGCCAGGCCGCGTCGCCCCGGGCGACCACGTCGGCGAAGTACGGGTCCTCCAGCAGCGTGGCCGGGGTCGTGTCGCGGTCGTAGGCCTCGACGATGCGGTTCAGGAAACGCGCCCGGATGATGCAGCCGCCGCGCCAGATCTTGGCGATGTCGCCGAGGTGGATGTCCCAGTCGTACTCCCGGGCGCCGGCGATGATCGCGTCGAAGCCCTGGGCGTAGGCCACCACCTTGGAGGCGTACAACGCCGCGCGCACGTCGTCCTCGAAGTCCTCGCCGACCTCGGGGAGCTCCGGGCGCGCCCCCACGACGCCCCGCACCGCGGCGCGCTGCTCGGGCTTGCTGGACACCGCCCGGGCGAAGACCGCCTCGGCGATGCCGCCGACCGGGATGCCCAGTCCGACCGCGTTCTGCACGGTCCACACGCCGGTCCCCTTGGAGCCCGCCTCGTCGACGATGAGGTCGACGAGCGGCGTGCCGGTCTCCGCGTCGCGGTGGCGCAGGACCTCGGCGGTGATCTCGATGAGGTAGGACTCGAGGTCGCCGTCGTTCCACGCGGCGAAGACGTCGGCGATCGCGTCGGTGTCGTGGCCGCCCACGCGCCGGAGCAGGTCATAGGACTCGCCGATGAGCTGCATGTCGGCGTACTCGATGCCGTTGTGGATCATCTTGACGAAGTGGCCGGCGCCGTCGGTGCCGACGTGTGTGACGCACGGCTCGCCCTCGGCGACCGCGGCGATCGACTCGAGGATCGGCCCCAGCGTCGCGTAGGCCTCGGCCGAGCCGCCGGGCATGATCGAAGGGCCGTTGAGCGCGCCCTCCTCGCCGCCGGAGATCCCGGCGCCGACGAAGTTCAGCCCGCGCTCGCGCAGCGCGTGCTCGCGCCGGATCGTGTCCTGGAAGTTCGCGTTGCCGCCGTCGACGATGATGTCGCCGGCCTCGAAGCGGTCGGCGAGCTGGTCGATGACCGCGTCGGTGCCCGCGCCGGCCTGGACCATGATGATGGCCGTGCGCGGCACCGTCAGCGAGGCCACGAACGCGTCGAGGTCCTCCGAGGCCACGAACCCCGCCTCGGGATGCTCGTCGACCAGGCGCCGCGTGCGCTCGGGGGAGCGGTTGAACACGGCGACCGTGTTGCCCTCTCGGCCGGCCAGGTTGCGCGCGAGGTTCGCGCCCATCACGGCCAGCCCGACCACGCCGATGTTCGCCTGTGCTGTCGCGTCGTTGCCCATGGGCTGCACCCTAGTGCGGCGCACCGGTAGGGTCGGCCCTCCTTGGCCACCGCCGCCACCCCACCCGTCGGCCTCCTCTTCACCGGCGCACCCGCCATCCCCGAGATGGTCGCGCTCGCGCGCCAGGCCGAGGACCGGGGCTTCGACTCGATCTGGATCGCCGAGACGCGCATGACGCGCGACGCGTTCGTGCCGGCCGCGGCGATCGCCCAGGTCACCGAGCGGGTCCGCATCGGGACCGGCATCGTCAACGTCTACACGCGCAACCCCGTCGTGCTGGCCATCAGCTTCCTCGGGCTCGACGAGCTGGCGCCGGGGCGGATCCTCGCGGGCCTGGGCACGGGCTCGCCGCGCGTGCTGGCCCCGCAGGGCGTCCCGTTCCACCGCCCGCTGACCCGCCTGCGCGAGTACTGCGAGGTCCTGCCGCCGCTCATGCGCGGCGAGCCCGTGTCCTACGACGGCACGACGGTCACCCTGGACGGCGCACGCATCGAGGACGTCCTGGCCGCCGGCGCCGGTACGGCGCGCGCCGAGCTGCCGCTCTGGCTGGCCGCGACCGGGCCCAAGGCCATGCGCTACGCCGGCGGCGTGGCCGACGGCATGCTCATGAACGTGTGCCTGCCGACGACCTACGTCGAGTCGCGCCTCGAGCTCCTGGAGGCCGGCGCCCGGGACGCCGGGCGCACCCTGGACGACGTCGAGGTCGCGATGGCGGTCCTGACCTGCGCCGACGACGACGAGCAGGCGGCCCGCGACGCGGCGCGCCGGTTCATCGGCCTCTACCTGGGGGCGATGCCGAACATCGCGCAGGAGACCGGCCTGCCGCAGCGGGTCCTCGACGACGTGGGCAACGCGCTGGCCGGCGAGGGCCTGGAGGCTGCGGCGCGGCTCGTCCCCGAGGAGGCGATCGACCTCCTGGCCGCGGCCGGGACGCCCGAGCAGTGCCGCCGGCGCCTCGACGCCTACCGCGAGGCGGGGATCGACCTCGTGGTGCTCACCCCGCTGGAGGGCACGATCGGGCCGACGATCGACCTGATGGCGCCCGTCGCCGGCTGAGCGTCAGCCGGCGACAGCCGCCGCGCGCTCGCAGGCCGGCGCACGACGCCCGGCCAGGCGGGCGACGGGCGAGAGCAGCCGCATCGCGGCGTGCTGCACCCAGGCGGGCGGACGGGCGAGCACGGCGCGCGCGGAGGTCTCGGCCCAGACCGTGGCGAGATCGAGCAGGCCCGGCATCGCCCGGGCGTCGACGCGGCCCTCCTGGGCGAAGCCGAAGTACAGCTCGTAGGCCGGCGTCCAGCTGCGCATGGCGCATCTGCACGTCTTCGGCAACATCCGCGCCGGGGGGACGCGGCTGAGCGACCTGGCCGCCTGGGCCGCGATGACACGCCCGGCGACGGCCGAGCTCATCGACCAGCTCGAGGCCCAGGGGCTCGTCGAGCGGCGGCCCGACCCGAGCGACGCCCGCGCCAAGCTCATCGTGCTCACGGCCGCGGGCTGGGACGCGATCCGCGCGGGCCGCGCCATCATCGCCGGCATCGAGGCCGACTACGCGCGGCGCGTGGGGCGGGAGCGCTTCGAGACCATGTGCTGGACCTTGCAGGACCTGCTCGACGATCTCAACGGCGCGCCGGTGCGCGCAGCGGCCGACCCGGCCTGACCTCCGGGCTCACGCTCGCCGCGCCACGCCGGCGATGTGCGGCAGGCCGCCGCTGGAGAAGCGCCGGCAGGCCTCGATCGTCAGCCCCGCCGCGGCCATCGCCGCACCCGTGTCGCGGGCCAGGTGACAGCCGGCGCCCAGCCTCGGCCACAGCCCGGAGCGGTCCAGCCCGCGCTGCAGCGCCGCGCCCACGCCGCCGTGGCCGACGACGTGCTCGTAGAAGCGCAGCTCGCCGCCGGGGCGCAGCACGCGCACGAGCTCGGCGAGGGCCTGCGCCTGGTCGGTCACCGAGCACAGGACGAGGCACGTGACCGCGGCGTCGAACGCCGCCGAGGGCACCGGCAGGTCCTCGGCGGTCCCGTCGAGCACCGTGACCGCCACGGGCGCGTCGCGCGCGCGCCGCTCCGCGCCGGCGCGCAGGTGGGGCTCGGGCTCGACGGCCGTCAGCGCCGTGACCGTCGCCGGGTAGTGCGCGAAGCTCAGGCCGTCGCCGGCGCCCACCTCGAGCACCTCGCCCGCGAGGCCCGCGACGAGCTGCGCGCGGTCCTCGCGCGGCATGGCCTGCGGCCCCATGACCGACCACGCCCGGGCGAACACCGGGTGCGAGCGGCGGCCGGCCGGGGTGGCGGGCACGGCGCTCAGCCGTCCCGCGGCACGACGCTGGCCGCCGCGCGGCCCCCGTCGATGGCCACGTCGGTCCCGTTGACGAAGCCGGACTCGTCGCCCAGGAGATAGGCGCAGCAGGCCGCGACCTCGTCGGCCGTGCCGAACCGCCCGGCGAAGTTGAGGTCCTCGAGGCGGCGGGCGACGTCGGGGTTGCGCCGGGCGTAGTCGCGGAAGAAGTCGGTCTCGATCGTGCCGGGCGAGACCGAGTTGCAGCGGATCCCCTGGCGCCCGAAGTCGACGGCGATGCTGCGCGTCAGCCCGAGCAGGCCGGTCTTGGACGTCACGTAGGAGACGGCCGACGGCAGGGCATGGGAGGCGGCGATCGACGCGACGTTGACGATGCTGCCGCGGCCGGCCTTCAGCATGTGCGGGATCGCGGCCCGCGACCACACCCACGGCGCGGTGAGGTTGACGGCGAGCACGAGGTCCCAGACCTCGTCGGTGGTGTGGACGGCGTCGCCGTCGCGCTGGGCGCCGGCGACGTTGGCCAGGCCGTCGACGCCGCCCAGCTGCGCGGCCGCCTCGGCGAGCGTCGAGGGCGCCGTCGAGCGGTCGGTGATGTCGACGGCGAAGCCCACACCGCCCAGCTCGGAGGCCAGCTCCAGCACGCGCGGGTCGGCGTCGACGAGCGCGACGGCCGCCCCGTCGCCCACGCAGCGGCGCGCGAGGGTCAGCCCGATCCCGCCGGCCGCCCCGGTGATCACGATGCGCCGGCCCGTCAGCGGGCCGCTCCCGGTGCTCATGGGCGAGAGCCTAGTCAGGCGAGCTGGATGTGATCGGCCTCGGCGGCGCCGCCGAACGGGCGCGTCAGGCCGTAGTGCTCCAGCGTGGCCTCGGGCACGCCCTCGACGCCGGGCGTGTCGGAGGCCTCGCCGCGCGTGTGCGGGTCGTTGGCGAAGCCGCCGACCTCGACGGAGTGCTGCGGCGTCCGGTAGCCCGAGATCCCGATGAGGTGCAGGTGCAGGGCCTTGCCCAGGACGTCGAGGCGAGCGGCGATCGTCGGCTCGTTGCCGACCGCGTAGTTCGTGTCGGGCGCCTGGAAGAAGCCGTAGGCGCCCCCGTGGCCGGCGAAGGCCGGCGCGCCGCCGGCGGGCAGCCCGGGCCCCGAGCCGCTGAAGCCGGCGCTCTGGGCCTGCAGGATCGCGAGCTTGTCCTCCAGGCGCTTGCGGTTGGCGCGCAGCGTGGCGAGCTGGGCCTGCTTGGCCGCGCGGGCGCGCAGCACGCCGGTCTCGCGCTCGATGAGCGCCATCTTGATCGCGTCGACCTCGTCGCGCTGCGTCAGGGCCGCGGCGGTGACGCGCTGCTGCTGGGCGGTGAGGACCGCGAGCCGCCTGGCCTGCGCGGTCACGGCGACACGCGCGCGCGCCACCCGGACGGTGACCGACGTGTTCTCGTCGGCGACCGCGCGGAGGTTGTCGGCCGTCTCGACCAGGTCGCCGAAGCTGTGGGAGGTCAGCACGACGGAGACGAGATCGGGCCGGTCGACCTCGTACTGGGCCACGAGCTGCCGGGCGAGGACCTGGCGGTCGCGCGTGTAGGCCAGGCGCAGGCGGATGAGCCGCGCCCGCGAGGCGCGCAGGCGCCCCTGCAGCGAGGTGAGCTGCGCCTGCTCGACGTCGAGCGCGCCCTGCAGCGCGGCCAGGCGCTCGCGCAGGTCCGACAGCCGGCCCTCGAAGCGGGCGATCCGGTGCGAGTCGGCGCCGATCTGGCCCTGCAGGACCTTGTCCTTGGCCCGCGAGGACTGCACCCGGCTGCCCAGGTCGGCGGTCGCGGGCGCGGCCAGCAGCAGCCCGGCCGTGAGGGCCGCGGCGAACGCGCGCACGGGGGACGGAACTCGGACACCGGCGCCGGGACCGTACCTCGCGGGGGTCCCTGCGCCTGCCATCTCGCGTGCAGCCCCCCGCGCGCCCGCGGTCGGGTGCCTACCGGACCGTTGCTGCCTCGGCGTCGAAGCCCGCACGGTGGGCCTGCGCGGCCGCCTCCCCGCGGTTGGCGGCGCCGAGCTTGCTCAGGATGTTGGAGACGTGGACGCTGGCCGTCTTCTCGCTGATGAACAGGGTCTCGGCGATCTGGCGGTTCGTGCGCCCGTCGGCGATGAGGCCGAGCACCTCGCGCTCGCGGGGCGTCAGCTCCGGGAACGCGACGTCCTCCGCCCGCTGGCCGGGCAGCGTGACGCGGGTCCGGCGCGCCAGGCGCCCGGTGGCCGCGGCGAGCCGCGCGGCGCCGAGGGCGACGGCCCCCGCGTGGGCGGCGCGCAGCGTCTCCTCGAGCTCGCCGCGAGCGCCGCGGGCGCCGGCCAGCGCCTCGGCCAGCCGCCAGCGCGCGTAGCCGGCCTCATAGGGGTGGCCCAGCGCCTGCCATCCCGCGACGGCCGACCGCCAGCGGGCCGGCGCCGGCGTGGGGTCCAGGCGCGAGCGCTCGGCGGCGGCGACCAGGAGCAGCTGGTCGGGCAGCGGCAGCGGCCTCTCGCCGATGCCCGCGCAGCGCGTCAGCCGCTCCAGCAGGCGGTCGGCCTCGGCGCGCGCGGCGTCCGGGTCCAGGACGCCGGCGGCCACGCCGTCGGCCTGCACGCGCACGGCCATCGCCAGCAGCGGCGCGGCGTCCAGACGCTCGCCGTCGACCAACGCGGCCTCCCCCGTCCGCACGGCCTCCAGCGCGCCGGGCAGGTCCTCGCGCCAGAGCGCGACGTCGGCCTGCTGGGTGCACACCGGGACGAGCACGAGCGCCTCGAGCTCGTCGATCGCGCGGATGCGCGCCAGGCGGTCGGCCGCGGCGTCCAGGTCGCCCCGCTGCAGCGCGACGGCCGCCCGGCCGCAGTGCAGGCAGACGGTGTCCTTGGTCACCGGCCCGGGGTCGTCGCCGAGCAGCTCCAGCGCCTCGTCGAGGCGGCCCAGCGCCCGCAGCGCCGCGGCGCCGTTCTCCTGCACGCCGCTGGAGCCATGGCGGTCCAGCCCGGCGCGCGCGTGCACGCCCAGGCCCTCGCGCGCGACGGCCACGGCGTCCTCGTAGCGGCCGAACCCGGACAGGATGTGGGTCGAGTTGGTGTAGAAGCGCTGCAGCACGCGCAGGTCGCCGGCCTCCGACGCGGACGGGCGCGCCCGGTCCAGCAGCGCCAGCGCGGTGTCGAGGTCCCCTGCGGAGGAGCGGCACACGGCCTGGGTGATGAGCGCGTCGGCCTCCTCGCTGCGCGCGGCCACGGCCCGGGCGATGGCGGCCGCCTCGACCGCCTCGCGCTCGGCGGGGCCGAACTGGTTCGTGAGCATGAGCACGCTGGCGTAGCGGCCCCGGACGCGCGCGGCGGCCAGGCTGGGCGTGTCGTCGAGCAGGGACAGCGCCTCCTCGTGCAGCGGCATCTGCGCGCTGAGGTTGACGTAGCACGACGTGGTGGCCAGCCGCGACAGGTACTCGGCGCGGCGCAGGCGAGAGGCGTGCTCGCCGAGCTCGGCCAGCGCGCGCTCGCGCAGGCGTGTGCTGATGTCCGCGTCGCCGAAGCCCAGCCAGCGGCACTCGGCGGCACGCTCGAGCAGGAACGGCAGGTCGACGCCGGTCAGCCCCTCGGGGTCGCTCACGAGCTCCCACAGCTCCAGCGCGGCGTCGTAGTTCAGGCCGGCCTCGGCCAGCGCGTGGACCTCCTCGGCGGCGCAGGCGGCGCGCAGCGCGGCGACCAGCGCGGCCTCGCGGTCCTGCGCGCGCAGCCGGTGGTGGGCGACCTCGGCGAGCTGGTGGGCACCCGGCGTGCCGGGCAGGAGCGGCCGGGCCTCGAGCAGGTCGGCGATGCGCGCATGCAGCCGCACGCGCTCGCCCGGCAGCAGCTCGGCCGCGGCGACCTCATGCAGCAGGCCGTGGCGGAAGCGGTAGGCGTCGCGCAGGGGATCGACCTCGAGGACGTGGCCGGCCAGGCAGGCGCGCAGCGCATCGTCCAGCGTGTCGTCGTCGAGCGCGCAGGCGCCGGCCAGGAGGTCGTGGTCGGCGTCGCGGCCGCAGGCCGCCGCGACGCGGACGACCCGCTGGGCGGGGTCGGGCAGGCGGTCCAGGCGCGCCACGAGGGTGTCGCGCAGGGTCGCGGGGACCACGCCCTCGCGCACGGAGACCGACAGCAGCTCGCCGGAGAAGAACGGGTTGCCCTCCGAGCGGACGTGGATGGCGTCCAGCGTGTCGCCGTCCACCGGTCCGCCGGCCAGCCCCGCGAGCTGGCCTGCGGTCTCCTCGCGCGTCAGGGGCGCGAGGACCCGCGTCGACACGCGTGCCTCGCGGCCCAGCTCGGCCAGGAAGCGGCGCACGGGATGGTCGCGCTGCAGCTCGTCGGTGCGATGGGTCAGCACGAGCAGCACGGCCGTCTCCCGCAGCCCGCCGGCCAGGAAGCGCACGAGCGCCTCCGTGGAGCCGTCGGCCCAGTGGACGTCCTCGAGCACGAGCACGAGCGGCGCCTCGCGCCCGAGCTGCTCGAGCAGCCGCAGCACCGCGCCGAACAGGGCGGTCTGGCCGCCCTGGTGGGGCTCGTCGTCGGGGGCCGCCTCGGGCACGACGGTGGCCAGGGCGCGGCGCAGCGCCACGCCGAGCTCCTCGAAGGCCTCGGCCGGCACGGCCCGCAGCGCGTCCATGATCGCCCCGTAGGGCAGCGTGGCGTCGCCGACGTCGATGCACGACCCGGTGAGCACGCGGGCACCCTGCACGTGGGCCCAGCCTGCGAGCTCCTGCACGAGGCGCGTCTTGCCGATGCCGGCGTCGCCGGCCACCACGACGGTCACGACCTCGCCGCCGCGGGCCTGCTCGAACGCGGCCCGCAGGGCGGCGAGGTCCTCGCCGCGGCCGACGAGCGACGGGCTGGACGTCGTTGGCGCGTTCACGCCGCCGAGTATCCACCCGCGCCCGGGCCGCGGGGAAGGACCCATCCCGGTCACGGGCGCAGCGCGTGCCGGCGGGTCACGACCCGCCCGCCGCCGAAGCCGCCGGCAGCGCCGGCCAGCAGCGTGCCGCCGGCGATGAGCAGGACGGTGGCCGTGCCCGCGCCGGCGTCGCCCGCGGAGGAGGTGCCGGCGCCGCCACGCAGCGGCGCGGGGTCGGCGGCCCGGGTCGCCGGCGCACGCTGGGCGCCGCTGTCGAACTGCTCGTCGGTGCGCGCCTGCGCGGCGGCGGGCGCCGCGGCCAGTGCCGCGGCGGCCAGCGCGGCGGCGGTGGTGGTGCGGATGGACATGGGGACCTCGTGTGGGTGGTGGATGGAGGTGGTCCCCAGCGTGGCCCTAAGGCCCCGTCCCGCGCATGGGCAATGTTCCCGATCTTTGCCGGGCCGGCCCGGGTCCTCGAAGGCGTCATGGTCGGCTCGCTCGTCACCGGCGGCCCGCGCGTCCGGTGGGCGACGTTCGAGCAGCGCGCCGGCGACGCCCAGCGCATCTTCGTGCGCGCGTTCAAGAACGGCCAGTGGGTCACGCACCTCCTGCGCCCGTCGGAGATCCCGGCGCCCTGCGTTGTCCGTCTCGCCGTCCCCCGGGCCCGCCCCGATGGGACAAGCACGACGGCGGACGGGACTCATTCCCAGGCGCCGGCGTCCCAGCGCTCGAGGTCGGCCAGCCAGGCGGTGGCCGAGCCGTCGGACGGCGCGCGCCAGTCGCCGCGCGGCGACAGCGACCCGCCGGCCGACACCTTCGGCCCGTTGGGCAGCGCCGAGCGCTTGAACTGGGCGAAGGCGAAGAAGCGCCGGCAGAAGTGCTCGAGCCAACGGCGGATCTCGGGCAGGTCGTAGGCGACGTGGTCGGCGTCGGGGAAGCCGGGCGGCCAGGCGCCGGCCGTCGTCTCGCGCCAGGCGTGCCAGGCCAGGAAGCCGATCTTCGAGGGCCGGAAGCCGTAGCGCAGGACGTGGAACAGCGCGAAGTCCTGCAGCGCGTAGGGCCCGACGGTCGACTCGGTGGACTGCAGCTCGGCGCCCGGCACCAGCTCGGGGCTGATCTCGGTCTCGAGGATCGCGCCGAGGGTGGCGCCGACCTCGTCGTCGAACTGGCCGCTGGCGATGACCCAGCGGATCAGGTGCTGGATCAACGTCTTGGGGACCCCGCCGTTGACGTTGTAGTGGCTCATCTGGTCGCCGACCCCGTAGGTGGCCCAGCCCAGCGCGAGCTCGGACAGGTCGCCGGTCCCGAGCACGATCCCGCCGCGCTGGTTGGCGATGCGGAACAGGTAGTCGGTGCGCAGGCCGGCCTGGACGTTCTCGAACGTCACGTCGTAGACGGGCTCGCCGGTGGCGAACGGATGGCCGAGCTCGCCGAGCATGAGCCGCGCGGTCGGGGTGATGTCCAGCTCGGCCTTGGTGACGCCGAGCGCGTCCATCAGGTGGTGGGCATTGGCCTTCGTGTGGTCGCTCGTGGCGAAGCCCGGGAGGGTGAAGGCCAGGATGTCGGTCCGCGGCCGGCCGACGCGGTCCATGACCTGGGCGGCGACGATGAGCGCGTGGGTCGAGTCCAGCCCGCCCGAGACGCCGATGACGACCTTGGGGTCGCCGATCGCCGCCAGGCGCTGCTCGAGCCCGACGACCTGGATGTTGTAGGCCTCGTAGCAGTCCTGCTCCAGGCGGGCGGGGTCGGCGGGCACGAACGGGAAGCGCTCGACGCGCCGGCGCAGGCCCAGGTCGCGGTCGGGCGGGTCCAGGGTGAACGGGACGGTGCGGAACGCCCCGGCGCGGGCGGCGTGCGTGCGCCGGTTGTCGTCGAAGGTCCCCATCCGCCGGCGCTCCTGGGCCAGCAGGTCGAGGTCGACGTCGGCCACCGAGCGGCGGTCGCCGGCCGGGAAGCGGTCGGTCTCGGCCAGCAGGACGCCGTCCTCGTAGACGAACGTCTGCCCGTCCCAGGAGAGGTCGGTCGTGGACTCGCCCTCGCCCGCGGCGGCGTAGACGTAGGCCGCCAGGCAGCGCGAGGACTGCGACCGGCACATGAGCTTGCGGTCCTCGGCGCGGCCGATCGTGATCGGGCTGCCCGACAGGTTGAGCAGCACGGTCGCGCCCGCCAGCGCGGCCTCCGAGCTCGGCGGCACGGGCACCCACACGTCCTCGCAGATCTCGGCGTGCAGCACGAGGCCGGGCACGTCCTGGGCGGCGAAGAGGAGGTCGGGCCCGAATGGGACGTCGGCGCCGCCGACGCGGATCTCGCCCCGCTGGTCGTCGCCCGGGGCGATCTGCCGGCGCTCGTAGAACTCGCGGTAGGTCGGCAGGTAGGACTTCGGGACCACGCCGAGCACGCCGCCCCGGTGGACCATCACCGCGCAGTTGTAGATCCGGTGGCGGTGGCGCAGCGGCGCGCCGACGGCCAGCACGGGCAGCAGCCCGGCCGAGCCCTCCACGACGGCGGCCAGCGCGGCCTCGACGCCGTCGAGCAGCGCGTCCTGGAGCAGCAGGTCCTCGATGGAGTAGCCCGACAGGCACAGCTCGGGGAACACGGCGACCGCGACACCCTCCTGCGCGCAGGCACGGGCCTGGCGCAGCACGGCCTCCGCGTTGGCGGCGGGGTCGGCGATCGCGATCGGCCCGGTGCACGCGGCGACCCTCGCGAGGCCGTGGTGGTAGACGCAGCGGAAGTCCATGTTCCACCTCTTCCTAGCACGACGGCGCCCGGCGGCCCAGGCCCGGGCGCGGTCCTGCCGGGCCGGTTGGCGCCGACGTCGTGCGGGATCGGCGCGGCGAGGACGCACTGGGCGGGCCCGGCGCCCGCGGTCGGCTGGGTGTGGTCATGACCCACCGGAGGGCCGACGGGCGGGCGCGGGGCCGAGTGTGTCCAGCTCTCCGCGCTCCTGGTGACCTTCACCGGGATATCGCACGTCAACCCGACCACGACCGTCACGGAACTCCCCGGGCGCCCGTCCCGCCGGCACGCCTCAGGCCGGCGACGCCAGCCGCGCGATCGTCCCGAGGTCCTGCAGCCCGGCGAGGTCGGCGAGCACCGCGTCGAGCTCGTCGACCTGCGCCGCGGGCAGCACGCCGCCGGCGCAGTCGCGGAACTTCAGCGACAGCTCGGCGGCGTCCAGCGGGCGCTGGGGGCTGCCGCGGTTCTCCAGGACGGCGAGCTCGTGCTCGCCCGACGCGGTCGTGATCGTCACGACCGCAGGGAAATGGTGGGGGAAGATCGCATCGCACCGGTCGTCGCGCACGCAGCGCACGCGCCCGGCGAGCGCGCGCAGCGCCGGGTCGGCGGCGCGCTCGTCGGTGAAGTCGCCCAGGCTGAGCCCGAGGCCGCCGCCGCCGAGCAGCGCCAGCGCGAACGTGAACGGAGCGCTGAACTTCGCCGCGTAGCCCGTCGGCGGGGCGGCCTTGACCTCGGGCGGCTCGGCGACCGTGCGCAGCACGGGCCCGGCGAGGCCGACCTGCACGCCGAGCACGTCGCCGGGCGCGATGCCCGCCTCGCGCGCCATGAGCGCGGCGTCGATGACGGCGTGGGTGAAGTGGTTGCTGGGGTAGGGCTTGACGTGCAGCGTGTCGATCTCCCAGCGCTCTCGGAGCCCGTCGGTGACCGCGTCGACGTCGGCCGCCTCGCGACAGTAGGCGTGCAGGAACCCGAAGCGGCCCTCGAAGGCCGTCGGCGCGCCCGTCAGCCCGGCGGCCGCGAGCTCGGCCGCCGCGACGCCGGCGTGCGCGGCCCAGCCGCAGTGCACGCGCTTGACCATGCCGCCCGTGCGATTGGCCTCCAGGATGCCCGCGCCCATGCTCGTCGCGATCGACATCGCGTGGGCGACCTGCTCCGCGTCCAGCCCCGTGACCAGCGCTGCGGCCGCCGCCGCCCCGACGGCCCCGCAGATCGCGGTCGCGTGCAGGCCGTGCTCGAAGAAGATGGAGTTCTTCAGCGCGGCGTCGTAGCCCGCCATGCCCAGGCGGCAGCAGACCTCGTCGCCGACGGCCACGGCGGCCAGCAGCAGCGCACCTTCCGCGCCGGCGGCCTCGCCGGCGGCCAGCGCCGCGGGCACGACCGAGGCGCTGGGATGCAGCACGGACGGCAGGTGCGTGTCGTCGAAGTCGATCGCGTGGGCCAGCGTCCCGGTGACCAGCGCCGCGTGCGGGGCCGGCGCGCGCAGCGCGCGCCCGACGGCACCCGCCGCGCCCGGCCCGCCCCAGCCGCCGACGACGCGCGTGACGGGGTCGTCGCCCCACTCGGCCCCGGCGGCGATGCAGATCCCGACGATGTCGCGGATGTGCCCGGTCATGCGCGCGGCACGCGTGTCGTCCAGGCCGTCACGGCGCACGGCGTCGGCGAACGCCGCGAGCTGCTCGGCGACCGGGGCGCTCACGCCCCCACCAGGGCCAGCGGGTTGACCGGCGAGCCCGTGCCGCCGACGATCGGCAGCGGCGCGAGCACGAACGTGAACGCGGTGACGCCGTCGGCGGCGAGCCCCTCGAGGTCGAGCATCTCGACGATCGGCACGCCGGCCTCGACGAGCAGGACGCGGTGGGCGGGCAGCAGCGCGTGGCCGGCGCCCTCGGCGATGTGTTCGAACGCCGTGGTGTCGGAGCCGACGAGCCCGGCGCCCCGGGCCACGAGCCAGCGGGCGGCGTCCGCGGTCGGCCCGGGCACGCCGGTCTCGGCGCCGACGAACGCGGCCGCGTCGCCCCAGAGCTGGGCCCACCCCGTGCGGACGAGCACCGCGTCGCCCGGCGCGATCGCCACCCCAGCGGCCGCGGCGGCCGCCTCCAGCTCGGCCGGGGTGATCGGATGCGCGGCCGGCAGCCGGCCGACGTCGTGGACGCGGGCGGCGACGTCGAGCAGCACCCCGCGCGTGACCACCGGGCCGAGCGTGTCGATCCCGCAGGCCGAGAAGCGCCCGCCCCGCTGCGCCTCGTAGGCGTCGACGCCGCCGTGCAGGCGCCCCTCGTGCGAGACGTGCGCGAGCGCGTCGACGTGCGTGCCGACGTGACCGCCGGTGACGATGAGCTCGCTGGCCGCCGAGCCGCCGTCGGCGCGCACCATGTCGCCGTGGCGGCGCGTCAGCGCCAGGCGGAAGCCGGGGTGGTTGGGCGAGTGGGGCACGGCGGCGTGCAGCGGCTGGGCCAGCGCGTAGGTCCGCACGCCGGCCTCCAGCGCGCGCAGCAGCGCGTCGGGCACGGGCTCGGGGTCGGGGCTCATCGGGCCTCCTCGGTCTCGGGGGTCGGGTCGTCCCAGGCCAGGGTCCGCCGCGCGAGCTCGACGACCGCGCGGTCGACGTAGCGGCCGTCGGCCAGCAGCGTGTTGCCGTCGCCCCGCACGAGGGCGTCGACGAGCGCGCGGGCGTCGGCGAGCTCGTCGGCGGTCGGCGTGAACGCCGCGTTGATGACCGGCACCTGGCGCGGGTGCACCGCCGAGCGCCCGAAGAACCCGGCGTCGCGGCCGGCGCGGGTGCTGCGGGCCAGGCCGTCGAGGTCACGCACGTCGGTGAAGACGCTCTGCACGGGCGCCGGCAGGCCGGCGGCCCGGGCGCTGAGGACGCAGCGGCCGCGGGCGTGGGCCAGGCCGGCGTCGGCGGCGCCGGCGGCCACGCCGAGGTCGGCGCGCAGGTCGGCCTCGCCCAGGGCGATGGCCGCCACCGACGGGTGGGCGCGGGCGATCTCCGGCGCGCGCTCGACGCCCAGCGCGGACTCCAGCAGACAGCTCAGCCGCCGGCCCCCGCCGGCCCGGAGCAGGACGGCCGCCTCGCGTACGACCTCGGGCCCGTCGACCTTGGGCAGGCGGATCGTCGTCGCGGGCGCGCCGGCCAGCGCGGCGAGGTCGGCCCGGCCGGCCGGCGTGCCGACGGCGTTGACGCGGACGTGCAGCCGGCCACCGGGGTGCTCGCCCAGGAGCGCGACGACGTAGGCCCGGGCGCGGTCCTTGCGGTCGGCCGGCACCGCGTCCTCGAGGTCGGCCACGACGACGTCGGCCTCGCCGGCCAGCGCCTTCTCGACCAGGTCGGCGCGGTCGCCCGGCGCGTAGAGGTGCGACCGGGGCGCGCACGCCGGCGACCGGGGCTCGGAGGGTGTTCCTTCAGGCGAAACGACAGGATCCCGTCGGGTGCTCCGCCACCGCGGCGGTGGTGGTCGCGGCGACGCTAGCACAGCGTCGGCGCGCTCCTCGGGGCTCCGCACGAGACCTCGAGTCCGGAGGTGGCGATCCGATAGGTTCGGGATGGATGCCGGCTCAGACCGTTCCTCTGAACGGAACATCGTGACGACGGTCGACCCCGTCACGCTCGCGGTCCTGCAGGGCCGGCTCGAGCAGATCGTCGACGAGATGGACGCCACGCTGTTCCGCAGCGCGTTCAACCCGACGATCGCCGAGGCCCACGACGCCTGCCACGGCATCTACGACGCCCGGACCGGCGACACGCTCGTGCAGGGGACCTCGGGGCTGCCGATCTTCGTCGGCGCCATGGCGTTCGCGGTCCGGCTGGCGATCGCCCGCGCCGAGCGCGACGGCGGCCCGGCCGACGGCGACGTGTACGTCTTCAACGACCCCTACGCGGGCGCCACGCACCTCAACGACGTCAAGCTCGTGCGCCCGCTGTTCCGCGACGGGCGCCTGTTCTGCTGGCTGGCCTCGGTCGGGCACTTCAACGACGTCGGCGGCAACGTCCCGGGCAACTACAACCCGGCCGCGCGCGAGAGCCACCAGGAGGGCGTGCTGCTGCCCCCGGTCAAGCTCGTCGACGCGGGCGTCCTGCGCGAGGACATCGTCGACATCATCCGCGCGATCGGCCGGGCGCCCGACAACGCCTACGGCGACCTGCGCGCCCAGCTGTCGGCGCTGGGGCTCGGCGCCCGGCGGCTCGCCCTCCTGCTCGACGACTACGGCGACGACGTCGTCGCGGCCGCCTTCGGGCAGCTCACCGACGCGGCCGAGCGCCAGACCCGCGCGTGCATCGCCGGGCTGGCCGACGGCACCTACGCCTGCGACGACCACCTCGACAACGACGGCATCACCGACGTGCCGATCCGCGTCGCGGTGACCGCGACGGTGCGCGGTGACCGGCTGGCCCTGGACTTCACGGGGACCGACCCGGCCTGCGCCGGCCCGCTGAACATCTCGCGGGCCACGGCGACCGCGGCCTGCTACGTCGCGATCAAGCACCTCTTCCCCGAGGTGCCGGCCAACGCCGGGTGCCTGCGGCCCGTCGACATCGCGATCCCCGGCGGCAGCCTGCTCGACGCCGTGGCGCCCCGCCCGGTCGGCGGCTACACCGAGACGATCCTGCGCGTGATGGAGATCCTCTTCGGCGCCATCGCCCAGGCCGGCCCCGAGCGCGCGCTGGGCTGGTCCTACGGGACCATCAACGCGCTGTCGCTCGCCGGGCATCGCGACGACGGCAGCCGCTGGGTCATGTTCACGTTCTTCGGCGGTGGCCTGGGCGGCTCGTCGTCCGGCGACGGCCTCAACCACGGCAGTGCGCCCCTGTCGACCGCCGTCATCCCGCCCGTGGAGGTCTTCGAGGCCACCTACCCGGTCCGCTTCACGCGCTGGGCGCTGCGCGAGGGCAGCGGCGGCACGGGCGAGCACCGCGGCGGCCTCGGCGCGACCTACGAGCTCGAGGTGCTCGGCGCCGAGGCCGAGGCCTTCGTCTTCGGCGAGCGCGCGCGCCACGCCCCGCGGGGCACGCTGGGCGGTGGCGACGGCGCGCCCAACGTCGTGACCTGGACCGATGCCGACGGCCCCCACCACCCGGCCCTGGGCGCCAAGGCGACGGGGATCCGGCTGCATCGCGGGGACCGCCTGCGCATCGACAGCCCCGGCGGCGGCGGCTACGGCGACCCGGCGCGCCGCGCGCCCGAGGCCGCCGAGCGCGACCGCCGGCTCGGCTACGTCGCCGGCGACGGCACCGGCCCGGAGGCGCCGTGAGCGGCGCGTGCGGGCCCGCGACGGTCGTCGGCATCGACGTCGGCGGCACGTTCACCGACATCCTGGTGCTCGACGAGCGCACGGGGCGCGCGCGCACCGCCAAGGTCCCGTCGACGCGCACGCGCGAGGCCGCGGGCTTCCTGCGGGGCCTGCGCTCGGTCGTGGCGCCCGCCGACGTCGCCGCGATCGTGCACGGCACGACGGTGGCGACCAACGCCCTGCTGGAGCGCAAGGGCGCACCGTGCGGGGTCATCACGACCCGCGGCTTCCGCGACGTGCTGGAGATGCGCCGCCGCGATCGTCCCACGACGTGGGGCATGCGCGGCGACTTCGTCCCCGTCGTCCCGCGCGACCTGCGCGTGGAGGTCGACGAGCGCGTCGGCGCCGACGGCGAGGTCGTCGTGCCCGTCGACCCCGCCGAGGTCGCCGCGGCGGCGCGCGAGCTGCGCGGGCGCGGCGCACAGGCCCTCGTCATCGCGTTCATCAACGCCTACGCCAACGACGCCAACGAGCAGGCGGCGGCCCGCGCGGTCGACTGGCCGGAGGAGCTCGTGACGGTCTCGAGCGCGCTGCTCGCCGAGATCCGCGAGTTCGAGCGGACGTCGACCGCCGCGCTCAACGGCTACCTGCAGCCCGTCGTCGGGCCCTACCTCCGGCGCCTGGAGGACGACCTCGCCGCCGACGGCTTCGCCGGGCGCTTCCTCGTCGTGCAGTCCAACGGCGGCGTGGTGCCCGCCGACGAGGCCCGGCGCTTCCCGGTGCGCACCGCGCTCTCGGGCCCCGCGGCCGGCGTGGTCGCCGCGGCGCGCACCGCGGCCGACGCCGGAATCGGCGACGTCATCACCTGCGACATGGGCGGCACGTCGTTCGACGTCGCGCTCGTCGCCGGCGGCGCGGCGGCCTTCGCCCAGCAGGCCGCGATCGAGTTCGGCCTTGTGATCCGCACGCCGATGGTCGAGATCACGACGATCGGCGCGGGGGGCGGCTCGATCGCCCACGTCGACGCCGGGGGCCTGCTGCGCATCGGCCCCGAGTCGGCGGGCAGCGTGCCGGGGCCGGCGGCCTACGGGCTGGGCAACGACCGTCCGACGGTCACCGACGCCAACGTCGTCCTCGGCCGCATCGACGCCGAGCACCCGCTCGGCGAGGGCCTGGGTCGCCTGGACGTCGACGCGGCGCGGGCCGCGCTGGCCGCCCACGTCGGCGCGCCGCTCGGCCTGGGGGTCGAGGCCGCCGCGCAGGCGGTCATCGACGTCGCCAACGCCCGCATGGCCGGCGCGATCCGGCTCATCTCGATCCAGCGCGGCCACGACCCCACGCGCTTCTCGCTCATGCCCTTCGGCGGTGCGGGCGCGCTGCACGTCGGGGCGCTCCTGCGCGAGGTCGGCTGCCCGCAGGCGCTCGTACCGCCGCTGCCCGGGATCACGAGCGCGCTGGGCTGCGTGCTGGCCGACCTGCGCCACGACTACGTCCACACGCTCAACGTCGCGCTGGAGGCCCTCGACGGCGCGGCGCTGGCCGCGGAGATGGCCGCGACCGCCCGGCGCGGGACCGAGGCGCTCTCGGCGACCGGGGTGGCGCTGGAGGGCATCGACGTCCTGTTCGAGGTCGACATGCTCTACCGCGGCCAGAGCCACGCCGTGGCCGTGCCGGTCACGCTGCCCGGCGGCGGCGCAGCGGTGGCCGGCGCCGACGTCGCCGCCGCGTTCGACCGCCGCTACGAGGAGGCCTACGGCCAGACGCTGGCCGGCGTGCCCGTGCTGCTGCAGACCCTGCGCACCGCGGTCGTCGGGCGCCGACCGCGCGTCGACCTCTCGGGCTTCCGGCCGCCGGACGGCGCGACGGCCGACGCCGCGCGTCGGGCCACCCGGCCCGTGTGGACCGACGGGCGCTGGCAGGACACGCCGGTCTACGACCGCCTGGCGCTGCCCGCCGGCGCGCGGCTCGAGGGCCCCGCCGTGCTGCAGCAGCCCGACACGACGATCCTCGTGGAGCCCGGCTCGACCGCGACGGTCGACGCGCTGGGCAACCTGCTCATCGAGGTCGCCCGCGCGTGAGCACCGCGGTCCTGCTCATCGACCTGCAGCACGACTTCCTCTCGCCCGACGGCGCCTATGGGCGCGCCGGGCTGGGCAACGCCGACCTCGCCGCGCTGCCCGCGCGCGTGGCGCCGGTCCTGGACGCCGCCCGAGCCGCCGCCGTCCCCATCGTCTCGGCGCAGTTCACGATCGTCGCCCGCCGCGGGCGCCCGCCCCAGATCGCCGAGCACCTGCACGCCCTGCGCCCGTTCCTGGGCCCGGGCGACTTCGAGCCGGGCCGCCGCGGGCACGACCTCGTCGACGCGCTCGCGCCGGCCGACGTCGTCGTGGAGAAGGTCGCGTTCTCGGCGTTCCACCAGTCGCGCCTGGAGTGGGTGCTGCAGGGGCTGGGCGCCGACCACCTGCTCGTCGCCGGGATCGTCACCAACGGAGGGGTGGCCTCGACGGTCCGCGACGCCCACGTCCGCGGGCTGGCGACCACGCTGCTGGCCGACGGCTGCGCGGCGTTCGACCGCGAGGCCCACGACGCGACGTTGCGCTCGCTGCGCGGGGTGACCCGCCTGAGCACCTGCGCCGGGGCGATCGGCGAGCTGGCCGCCGGCGCCTGACCGGCCGCCGGCCCTCAGCCCGCGCGCAGCGCGGGGGCGACGTGCTCGGCGAGCAGCCCGAGCTGCTCCGGGTCGGGGTCCAGGGGCGTGAAGACATAGGCATCGACATGGTCGACGGACGCCGTGTCGCGCCGGATGCGCTCGACGACCTCCTCGGCCGTGCCGATGGAGTACGTGCGCAGCGCGTCGGCCCAGTCGCCGGCGAAGAACCCGGCCAGTGCCTGCTCGCAGCGCCGCCGGCTCGCCCCGTCGGTCAGGACGTAGCCCCAGTCCGAGAACACCAGGTCGATGTCCTCGCGCCGGCGCCCGTGGCGCTCGGCGCCGGCCAGCACGTGCTCCCACGCGCGGCCGAGGGCCTCGGCGCCCAGCCGGTGGCGCGCGGAGGCCGAGTACACCAGCGGGACCCAGCCGTCGGCCAGGCGCCCGGCGCGGTCGAGCACGCGCAGCGCGGCGGCCGACGGCGCGCCGGCCCGGTCCAGGGCCTGGCCGGGCGAGAACGCCGCGATCCAGATCGGGGGGCCGCCGTCCTGGGCCGGCGCCGGGCTGACGTGGGTCCCGTCGAGCTCCCAGAAGCGCCCCGAGCGCGTCACGGGCTCGGCCGTCCACAGCGCGCGCATGACCTCCAGGGCCTCCTCGAAGCGAGGGCCGCGCTCGGCGGGGTCCAGGCCCAGCACCGCGAACTCCGGCCCGTTCCAGCCGACGCCGGTGCCGAGGATCACCCGGCCCTCCGACAGCACGTCGAGGCTCGCGACGGCCTTGGCCAGCGGCACGGGGTGGCGGAACGGCACGACGATGACGAGCGTGCCGAGGCGCACCGTCGTGGTGCACGCCGCCAGCGCGGCCAGCGTGGTGAACGGCTCGAGCATCGACGCCGCGTACACCTCGCGGCCGTCGGCGTCGCGCGCGGAGGCGAGCATGCGGTCGCCGACGAAGATCCCGTCGAAGCCCAGCCGCTCGGCCTCCTGCGCCCAGGTGCGCAGCGCGGCGAACGCCCCGCCGGCGCGCGGCCCGAGCCAGCCGGGCGGGCGGACGTGGAAGGCGGCGGGGGGCATGCACGGATGCTAGAGGCGCCATAGAGTCGCGCGTCATGGCGACCACCCCTCCCGTGTCCGGGCCCCTGCACGCACCCGATCTCGCCGGCGCCGCCGTCCTCGTCGCCGGTGCCGCCTCGGGCATCGGCCGGGCCGCCGCGCTGGCCCTCGCGCGCGAGGGCGCGCACGTGCTGTGCTTCGACCTCGCCGACGCCGAGCCCGTCGCGGCGGCGATCCGCGACGGCGGCGGCACGGCGCTCGCCGTGCACGGCGACCTGCTCGACGAGGACGCGCTCGCGAGCGCGGTCGCGACCTGCGAGGGCGAGATCGGGCCGCTGCGTGTCGCGGTCAACACGGCGGGGATCGTGAGCTTCCAACCCCTGGAGGAGGCGACCGCCGACGAGCTGCGACGCATCCTGGACGTCAACCTCCTGGGCCCCATGCTGTTCCTCAAGCACGCCCTGCCGCCCATGCGCGAGCGCGGCGCGGGGTCGGCGATCCTCTTCGGCTCGCTGGCCGGCAAGACCGGCGGCCTGCGCTCGGGCCCGGCCTACGGCGCGTCGAAGGGCGGGGTCCACGCGCTCGTGAAGTGGACGGCCGGCCACTACGCGCCGCACGGCGTCCGCGTCAACGGCGTCGCCCCGGGCCCCGTCGCCACGCCGATGACCGAGGGGCGGGGCTACACGACCGCGGGCCTGCCGCTCGCCCGGCTCGGTGTGCCCGAAGACCAGGCCGAGGCGGTCGTCTACCTCGCCTCGGACGCGTCGGCGTGGGTCACCGGCCAGATCCTCAACATCAACGGCGGCGTGTTCATGGAGTGAGCGCGGATGCGGCCACGGCGTCGCTGACGCGCCGGGCCGCGGCGGCGACCGCGTCGGCGAGGCCCTCCAGCGCGGCGGGGTCCAGGCGGTCGCGTGGGCCGCAGACGCTGACCGAGCCGATCGCGTGGCCGTCGGGGCCGAGGACCGGCGCGGCCACGCTGGCGGCGCCGGCCTGTCGCTCCCCGCGGCTCAGCGCGACGCCCCGGGCGCGGATCTCCGCCAGCTCCGCCCGCAGCGCGCCGGCGCCGGTGATCGTCTGCGTGGTCAGGCCCGCGAGGGGGCCGGCGAGCACCGCGGCCCGCAGGCGGCCGTCGGCGAAGGCGAGGATGGCCTTGCCGCTGGCGCCCGCGTGCAGCGGGCAGGGGACGCCGAGCTCGACGGTCATCCGGATCTCCTGCGGGCTGACCACCTGGTCGAGGTAGATCCGGTGCGTGCCCACCAGCGCGGAGACCGTCGTCGTCTCCCCCGTTCGCGCCTGCAGCTCGCCGAGGACGGGCAGCGCGAGGACCCGGAGGTCCAGGGAGCCCAGCGCGCGAGCGCCGATGCGCACGGCGGCGGCGCCGAGCGTGTAGGTCCCGCGGCCCGGCGAGGTGGCCAGCAGGCCGCGGTCGACGAGCGAGCTGAGGATCCGGTGCACGACGGCCTTGCTGAGCCCGAGCCGCCGCGCCAGCTCGGACACCCCGACGGGCCGGGGCGCATCGGCGACGGCGAGCAGCACGTCGGCGACCCGGCCCGCCGCGACCGTGCCCCCGGCCGCCGGCGCCGCGTCGGGCCCGCTCGTCATCCGGCCTGCGCGATCAGCGGCACGGCCGGAATGTAGTACGGCCGCGGTTGCCTTCGGCCGCGCGTTCGGAAAGGCTGGATGCTCCACCGAGCCGCCCACCGTCAGAAACCGAGGGTTTGATGACCGAGCCGACGTTCTACCGCTACGCCGATGCCGACCCGCTGCTGCCCGCGCCGGGCGTCGAGATGCGCGGGGTCTACGGGGAGGGCGCGTCGGTCAACATCGTGCACCTGGGCCCGGGCGCGCTGGTCCCCGAGCACAGCCATCCCCACGAGCAGATCGGCGTGGTCCTCGAGGGCGTCCAGATCATGATCATCGACGGGACCGAGCACCACGTCGGCAGGCACGAGGCCTACGTCATCCCCGGCGGCGTGCTGCACGCCGGCATGGGCGGCCCCGAGGGCTGCGTCGCGATCGACGTCTTCGTGCCCACGCGCGAGGAGTACCGGTCGGCCGCGGCGCCGGCGCTGTCATCGATGCCCGCGGCCGCCGAGTGACCCACGCAGACGCCGGGCCGCCGCCGATCCGCACGGCGGGCGTGATCGGGGCGGGCACGATGGGCGCGGGGTTCGTCCAGGTGCTCGCCCTGGCGGGCGTGAGCGTGCGGATCGCCGACGCGAGCCCCGAGCACGCCGAGGCCGGGCGCGGGCGCGCGATCGCCCTGGCGCAGGCCTTCGAGCGCGACAGGCTCATGGCCGCCGGCTCGGCCGACGCGATCGCCGAGCGGACGGTCGCCGTCGCCTCCCCGCGCGAGGCCGCGGCCGACGCCGAGTTCGTGCTCGAGGCCGTCGCCGAGGACCCCGAGGTCAAGCGCGGCGTGCTCGCCGAGCTCGAGGCGGGCGCAGCCGAGGCGTGCATCCTGGCCACCAACACCTCCGCCATCCCCATCCGGGTGCTGGCCGAGGGCCTGCGCCGCCCCGAGCGGTTCCTGGGCGTGCACTGGTTCAACCCGCCGCAGTGGGTGCCCGGGGTCGAGGTCATCCCCGGCGAGCGCACGCGGCCCGAGGTCGTCTCCAGGGTCCGCGAGATCCTCGTGGCGCTGGGCAAGGAGCCGGCGACGGTCGGCGACTCGGCCGGCTTCGTGGGCAACCGCATCCAGTTCGCGATGTTCAAGGAGGCCGCGTCGGTGGTTGCCGACGGCGTGGCCACCGCCGAGGAGGTCGACCGCGTCGTGCGCTCGACGTTCGGCTTCCGCCTGCCGTTCTTCGGCCCGTTCATGATCGCCGACATGGCCGGCCTGGACGTCTACGCCGGGGCCTACGCCGCGCTGGAGAAGGACCTCGGGCCGCGCTTCGCGGTCCCCGAGTCCGTGCGCGCGCTCGTGGACGCCGGCCGGCTGGGCACCAAGAGCGGCGGCGGCTACCTCGACCTCGACCCTGCCGAGGTCGCGCGGATCGTCGCCGAGCGCGACGCGCTGTACGTGGCGCTGAGCCGGCTCGTGGCCGAGCGCGACGCGGCGGCGGACGCGTGACCGCCCTGCCGCTGCAGGGCCGCCACGCGCTGGTCACCGGCGCGGGGCGCGGGCTGGGCCGCGCCTGCGCGCTGGCGCTGGCGCGGGCGGGCGCCGACGTCACCGCGCTGTCGCGCACGGACTCCGACCTGGCGTCGCTGGCCGCCGAGGCGGCGGAGGGCCCGGGCGGCCGCGTCTGGCCCCACGCGGCCGATGCCGGCGACGAGCGGGCCGTGGTCGAGGCCGTCGCGGCGGCCGAGGCGCGGGCGCCGCTGTCGATCCTGCTGGCCTCCGCGGGCACGAACCGTCCGGGCCCGACCGTCGACGTCACGCTCGAGGACTTCGACGCCATCATGTCGCTCAACGTGCGGGCGGCGTTCGTCGCCTGCCGCGAGGTCGGCCGCCTGCTGCTCGAGCACGGCCGGCCCGGGCGGATCGTGCTCATGTCCTCGCAGATGGGCAGCGTGGGCTACCCCGGCCGCGCGGTCTACTGCGCCAGCAAGCACGCCGTCGACGGCCTCACGAAGGCGCTCGCCGTCGAGTGGGCGCCGTCGGGGATCACGGTCAACGCGGTCGCCCCCACGTTCATCCGCACGCCCCTGACCGAGCCCATGCTCGCCGACGACGCGTTCCGCGCCGACGTGCTGCGCCGCATCCCCGCCGGCCGGATCGGCGAGGTCTCCGACGTCGCCGGCGCCGTGCTCTACCTCGTCTCCGACGGTGCCGCCATGGTCACCGGCCACGTCCTGGCCGTCGACGGCGGCTGGACCGCGTGGTGAGCGCGGCGGTCGCTCAGCGCCCCGCGCGGAGCGCCTGCGTGGCCGCGGCGTCGACGCTGCCGTCGCGGCCCAGCACGACGCCGTAACTGCGCCGCGCCTCGTCGAGGTCGACGAAGCCGTCGAGGTAGTCCTCGGCGACGGCCGCCGGGTCGCGCTCGAACGGGTCGCCGTAGCCCGCCGAGCTGGGGGTCTCGATCCGCAGCAGGTCGCCGTCCTTGAACTCGACCCCCGTCAGCAGGGCGGGCAGCGACTCCTCGCGCGGTCCGCCGGGGTTTCGCGTCATCGCGGCGGTGACGCCGTCGCTGCCGCCGTAGACGCCCCGGGGCGGGTCGTAGTGGCGGTCGGCCTCCGACGAGACGTAGCCGTCGGTCAGGTAGCGGGTCTCGCGCACGATCCCCACCCCGCCGCGCCAGCGCCCAGGCGCCGGCGGCTCGGGGCGCAGCTCGTAGCGCTCGCACCGCAGCGGATAGCGGCCCTCGAGCTCCTCGATCGGGTTGTTGCGCGTGTTGACGAGCAGGCTGTCGACGGAGTCCAGGCCGTCCATCCCGTAGCGGCCGCCGTAGGAGGACTCGTTGATCTCCATGTACACCCAGTACTGGGACTTCTCGGGCTGGAACCCGCTGTAGGAGATCGCGTGGCAGACGGCGCCGTTGCCCGCGGTCGTGCGCTCGGGCCACGGGTCCGACAGCGCCAGGATCACGTTGTCGCAGATCCGCTCGCACTTCATGAACCGCCCGCTGGAGGCGCGCGGGAACCGCGGGTTGTAGATCGTCCCCTCGGGGGCCACGACGGTGATCGCCCGGAAGATCCCATCGTTCTGGGGGACGTGGACGTCGCTGAGCGCGTCGTCGAGCAGGATGGTGCGGATGATGTAGTAGGCGGCGACCTGGGTCGCGCCCTCGAACGGCGAGTTGTAGCTCGTCGGGCTCTCGGCCTCGCTGCCCGTCAGGTCGACGGTGATGTCCGAGCCCGAGACCTCGACCGCGCACTCGACGCGCAGCGGCCGCCCGCGGTCGCGGCCGTTGTCGTCCAGCCACCCCGTGGGCGCCCGGTAGCGGCCGTCCGGGATCTTCTCGATCTCGCGCCGCATCATGAACTCGGAGTAGTCCATCCACTCCTCGGCGGCGGCGAAGACGGTGTCCTTGCCGTAGCGCTCCAGGAGCGCGACGAAACGGTCGCGCCCGACGCGGCAGGCGGCGATCATCGCGTCGAGGTCGCCGCGGTTCTCCTCGGGCACGCGCGTGTTGCCCAGGATGTGGCGCCACAGCTCGCGGTTCAGCGTGCCGGCCTCGTAGATCTTCAGCGCGTCGTAGATCTTGTTCTCGGCCCACATGTCGAAGACGTCCATGTTGAGCCCGGGCGCCGCGCCGCCGAGGTCGAGCATGTGCCCCGTGACCCCGGCGAAGGCGACCGCCTCGCCGGCGAAGAAGATGGGCATGATGATCGCGGCGTCGGGCGAGTGCGACGCGCCCTTGTAGGGGTGGTTGTGCAGGACGATGTCGCCGTCGGACCAGTCGTCGGCCCACGTCTGGCGGATGCCGCGGATGTACCAGGGCAGCGACCCGATGTGCATCGGGCTCGTGTCGCTCTCGCAGATCTCGCGGCCCGTGAGGTCGAAGATCCCGGCGCCCATGTCCTCGGACTCGCGGATGATGCCCGACAGCGACATCCGGATCTGGACGGAGGCCATCTCCTGGGCGACGGACTCGAACGCGCCGCCGAGCACCCGGAAGGTGATGGGGTCGAGCCTGCGCTCGGGGCGGGCGGTGGGCTCAGGCATCGTGCGCTCCTGCGGCGGGGGTCAGGTCGGCGGTGAGGATCCCGTACGGGTTGACCTGCACCGTCTGGCCCGGCGGGACGATCGTGGTCGACTCGAACTGCTGGATGACGGCGGGCCCGGCGACGGTCTGGCCGGGCGCCAGGTCGTCGCGGACGTAGAACGGGCAGGGCAGCCGCACGGGCTCCCCGGCGACACGGAACCAGACGTCGTGGGTGGCGTGCGGGTCGGCGGCCTCGCGTGGCTCCAGCAGCGGCCAGACGACCCGCTGCAGCTCGCCGACGCCACGGACGCGGACGTTGACGACCTCGATGGCCTGCTCGCGGTAGGCGCGGTAGTACTCGCGCTCGTGCCGATCGTGGAAGGCCTCGGTGAGCCGCGCCAGCCAGTCCTCGGAGGCCTCGCCCTCCGGGCACGCGACGCGCAGCTCGTAGCCCTGGCCGGCGTAGCGGCACTCGGCATAGCGCTCCATGCGCCGGTGCGTGGCGGGCACCCGGTCGCGCTCCATGGCCGCCGAGGCCTGGGCCTCGAGCTGCGCGAAGGCGAGGGCGAGCCCGTCGAGGCCGGACCCCTGGTTGCCGCTGCGCATGACCGTGCGGCCGAACTCGTAGACCGTGTCGCTGGTCAGCAGCCCCAGCGCCGAGGTCAGCCCCGGGCCGGGCGGGACGACCAGGCGCGGGATGTCCATCCGCGCGGCGATGTCGAACCCGAACAGCGGGCCCGCGCCGCCGAACACGACCAGGCCGAAGTCCCGCGGGTCCAGGCCCCGGCGCACGCTGCTGGCCTCGATGGCGGTGACCGTCGTCTCCGTGGCGATCTCCAGGATTCCCAGCGCGGCCTCGGCGACGCCGATCCCGAGCGGCTCGGCCAGCCGGGTGCGGATGGCGTCCTCGGCCAGGCCGGGGTGCAGGGGCAGCGCGCCGGACAGCAGCGCGTCGGCACGGATGCGCCCGAGCACGACCTCCGCGTCGGTCACCGTCGGCTCCGTGCCGCCCCAGCCGTAGCAGGCGGGCCCCGGCGAGGCGCCCGCGCTGCGCGGGCCCACGCGCATGACGCCGCCGGCGTCGAGGAAGGCGATGCTGCCGCCGCCCGCCCCGACCGCCTCGCAGTCGAGCATGGGCATCATGGTGTGGTAGCCGCCGACCTGGGAGTCCAGGATGTGCTTCATCCGGAACTCGCGGTGCGGCGCCACGCCGATGTCCACCGACGTGCCGCCCATGTCGATGGTGATCACGCTGTCGACCCCGGCCAGCTCGCCGGCCCAGATCCCGCCGAGCACGCCGGCCACGGGCCCCGACATGAGCAGCGAGACCGGCAGCTCGCGGGCGCCCTCGGCCGAGACGACGCCGCCGGCCGAGTTCATCAGGCGCAGCTCGTCGGGCACCCCGGCGTCCTGCAGCGCCGCGGCGATCCGCCCGACGTACTCGCGCACTGACGGAGCGACGTAGGCGTTCAGGGCGGTGGTGCTGAAGCGCTCGTACTCGCGGAACTGCGGGATGACCTCCGAGCTCGTGCACACGAACAGCTCCGGGGCCACCTCCTGGCAGATCGCCTTGGCCCGCGCCTCGTGCTCCGGGTAGAGGTAGGATCACAGGAACCCGATGGCGATGGCCTCCACCCCGCTCTCGCGCAGCTCCACGGCGGCGGCCCGCACGGCGTCCTCGTCGAGCGGGATGAGCGTCCGGCCGTCGGCGGTCACGCGCTCGGGCACCGGCAGGCGGAACCGGCGGCGCGCCAGCGGGTGCGACTGCCACGGCAGCTCCTGGAAGAGGCTGAACGAGTAGGGCTTCTTGTGGCGGGCGGTGTGGAGGATGTCGCGGTAGCCCGCGGTCGTGATGAACCCGACGCGCGCGCCGCGCCGCTGGACCACGACGTTGGTGGCCGTCGTCGTCCCGTGCGAGACGCGCTGCACGCCGTCGAGGTCGATGCCGGCCAGGTCGGCCACGGTCCGGATGCCCTCCAGTGCGGCGGTCGACGGGTCGGCCGGCGTGGACGGGAGCTTGTGCACCGTCGGACGGCCCAGCTCGTCGTCCCACAGCACGATGTCCGTGAACGTGCCGCCGACATCCACACCGATCCGCCGCATCCGCGTCCGCCCCGTGTCGCCTGTGCCGGCCGTCGGCCGGACCCGCGGGCACCGTAGCCGGGACGCCCCGGTCGCGTCCAGGGGAGGGCGCCTACGGCCCGCTCACCAGCGCCGCGCCCTCGCTGCGAGGGTCGCTGGCCGGTGTCAGCGTGCCGCCGGGCTCGATCCGGATGGCCTGGGCGTGGCCGACCTGGGCGTCGAAGTCGTCGAGGGCGGTGACCGGCAGGCCCGTCGTGGCCAGCGACGCCCGGGCCGTCGCGGGCACGCGGCCCTCGGCGAGCACGACGTCGGCCGGCTGGCCGGCACCCGCGCCGCCGACGACCCAGCGCGGGGCGTGCAGCGCCTCCTGCAGGCCGAGGCCGCGGCGCAGGTGCAGGTGCACATGGGCCAGGATCTGCGCCTGGCCGCTGCCGCCCATCGTGCCGAGCACGAGGACCGGGCGCCCGTCGCGCAGCAGCATGGACGGCATGAGCGTGTGGGCCGGGCGCTTGGACGGCTCGAGGCGGTTGGGCGACCCGCGATCCAGCGTGAAGTACGCGCCGCGGTTGTGGCAGATGATCCCCGTGGCCGGGTCCATGAGACCGGAGCCGAATGCGTGGAACAGGCTCTGGATGAGGCAGACGGCGTTGCCCTCGCCGTCGGCGGTGACGATCGCGACCGTGTCGCCGCGGGGCCGGGGCCCCGGCTCGCCGCCGCCGGCGGGCGCGTCCCCGGCGGCCGCGCGGCGCGCGACCTCGCGCAGGTGGTCCTCGCCCAGCAGGACGTCGAGCGGCACGGGCGTGAAGCGCGGGTCGCAGAGGTGGCGGCGGCGGTCCTCCAGCGTCGCCGCCGCGATCCGGGCCAGCGACGCGGCCTGCGGGCCCAGCGGGTCCAGCGCGGGGTCGACGTGCTCCAGCGCGCCGAGCAGCAGCGCCAGCAGGAACCCCTGCGTGTTGGGGCGGGAGGTCAGCAGCTCGTCCTCGCCCAGCGCGAAGGACAGCGGCGCGCCGCGCTCGGGCGCGAAGCCCGCGAGGTCCTCGGCGTCGAGGACCGAGCCCTGCGCGCGCAGGAACGCCAGCAGGGACGCTCCCAGCTCGCCCCGGTACAGCGCGTCGGGCCCGCCGTCGGCCAGGAGCTCCAGGGAGCGGGCCAGCGCAGGCTGGCGCAGCGCGCCGCCCGGCCCGAGCACGGCGCCGTCGTCGCCGAGGAAGACCTCGCGCATGCCCGGGTCGGCCGCCAGGAGCGCGGCGTCGCCCTGGAGGGCGTGGGCCAGCGACGGCGGCACGGCGACGCCCTCGCGGGCCTGCGCCACCGCCGGCGCGAACGCGTCGGCCCACGGCCGCCGTCCCCCCTCCGACCACACCGCGTGCAGCCCCGCGACGAGCCCGGGGACCGTGATGGGGTCGGTCCCGTGGACCGGCATCTCTGCGTGCCGCGCGCGGACGGCGTCCGGATCGGTCGCGCGCGCCGAGGGACCCGAGGCGTTGATCTCGACGGTCGGCCGCCCCGCGCGGTGCACGAGCGCGATCAGGTCGCCCCCCAGGGCGCAGTTGTTGGGGTAGACGACGGTCAGCGACAGCGCCGCGGCCAGCGCGGCGTCCATGGCGTTGCCGCCGTCGCGGTAGGCGGCGATCGCGGCCTCGGAGGCGGCGGCCTGGGGTGCGGCGACGGCACCATGGGTCGGCCGGGTCATGCGGGCATGATCGCCGACGGCCCGCCGACCTGGCACGATCGGGCCATGCGCCGCACGATCACGACGCTGCTGATGTTCGAGGGCCGGGCCGAGGAGGCGATGCTCCGCTACGCCGAGATCTTCGGCGACGCGGCCATCGAGGCCATCGAGCGCTACGGCCCCGAGGGCCCGGGACCCGAGGGCACCGTGGTGCACGCGACGCTGCGGCTGGGCGAGCAGCGCGTGCAGTGCACCGACAGCCCGGTCGCGCACGCGTTCACGTTCACGCCGGCGACGTCGCTGATGGTCGACTGCGACAGCGAGGCCGAGGTGCAGCGGCTCTTCGAGGCGCTCGGGCAGGCCGGCGAGGTCCTCATGCCGCTGGACGCGTACCCGTTCAGCCCGCGGTTCGGCTGGGTCAACGACCGCTTCGGCGTCTCGTGGCAGCTGCGCTTCGTCCCGCCGGCCTGACCGCCCGCGCTACCAGGTGTCCACGGTCCGCCCGCTGGCCTGCGGCGTCCCGGCCGCGATGAGCGTCGCGGCCAGCACGGCGCGCGTCTCGGCGGGGTCGATCACGTCGTCGAGCTCGAAGAGCTCGGCGGCGTTGATGGCCTTGGCGTTCTCCTGCGCCGCCGCGGTCAACTCGCGCACGCGCTCCTCGCGCTCGGCCTCGTCGGCGATCGCCTCGAGGTCGCGGCGCATCGCCAGGCGCACCGCGCCCTCCAGGCCCATCGGGCCCAGGTGCGCCCCCGGCCAGGCGACCGTGAGCACGGGCTCGTGCAGGCTGCCGCCGACCATGGCCTGGGCGCCCAGGCCATAGCCCCGGCGCAGCACGACCGCCAGCAGCGGCACGGTCAGCGCCGCGCCGGCGACGAGCATCCGCGACGTGTGGCGCACCAGGGCGCTGGCCTCGTGGCGCGGCCCGACCATGAAGCCGGGCGTGTCGACGAGCGAGATCACCGGCAGGCCGAACGCGTCGCAGAGCTGCAGGAAGCGCGCGGCCTTGTCGGCCGACTCGGCCATGATCGCGCCGGCCACGTACTTGGTGTTGTTGGCCAGGACGCCCACCGGCCGGCCCTCGATGCGCGCCAGCGCGGTGACCATCTCGCGCGCGAAGTTCGGGCGCAGCACCGTGACCGAGCCCTCGTCGGCCAGCCCGCGGATGACCGGCACGACGTCGTAGGCGCGGCGGCCGCTCTCGGGCAGCAGGTCGCGCAGCCGCGTCTGGTCGGGCGCCGTGAACGCCTCGGCCGGGCCCTGGAAGTAGCCCAGCAGCACCTTGGTGACCGCGACGGCCTCGGCCTCGTCGGCCACGACGAGGTCCACGCAGCCGTTGGGCTCCTGCATGCTCATCGGGCCGACGTCGTCGGGCGCGACATCGCCGAGGCCGCCGCCGGCGATCATCGCCGGGCCGCCCATGCCCAGCGACGCGTCCTGCGTGGCGATGATGAGGTCCGAGCAGCCCGCGATGACGGCGTTGCCGGCGAAGCAGCGCCCCTTGACGATCGCGATGCGCGGCACGCGGCCGGCCAGGCGCGCCCAGAACGCGAAGGCGCGCGTGTGCAGCCACGAGACGGCGGGGAAGTCGGTCTCCCCCGGCCGGCCGCCCCCGCCCTCGGCGAAGAAGACGACGGGCAGCTCGAGGCGCTCGATGAGCTCGAACAGCCGGTCCTTCTTCTGGTGTCCGAGCATGCCCTGGGTCCCGGCCAGCACCGTGTAGTCGTAGGCCAGCACGGCGCACGGGTGCCCGCCGATCCGCGCGGTCCCGGCGACCAGGCCGTCGGCCGGCGTGTTGGCGACGAGGTCGTCGACGTCGCGGCGCGCGCGCTGGGCCGCGATCGCGAAGCGCCCGTACTCGACCCAGGACCCCTCGTCGACGAGGTCGGCGACGTTCTCGCGCGCCGTGCGGCCTCCGCGCTCGTGGCGCCGGGCGACGGCCTCGGCGCGCGCGGCGTCCTCGGTCAGCGCGCGGCGGCGCAGCACCTCGGCCAGGTCGTCGCGGATCGCGGGCGTGTCGCTCATGTCCGGCAGGCTGCCAGGTCGGGTAGGACCGTGTGCAGCCCGTGGCCTCCTACACCGTCAACCCGGCCGCCGCCGCCCACGCGCAGCGGCTCATCGACGCCCGCCAGTACGTCCTGCGCAGCGACTGGGGCCGCGTGCAGCCCGGGGCCCAGGCCGAGAACGCCTACCTGGAGCGCCACGGCTGGGAGGAGTACGCGGCCTGGCACCTCGGGCTCACCGACGGCGCGGCCGACGAGACCAAGGCGCGCTACGCGTTCGCCTACGGCGACCTGCGCCGCGTGCACCGGATGGGCCTGATCGCCTGCATGTACCGCGCCGCGGAGTGGCGCCACAAGGCGATCGAGCTCGCTGCCCACGAGCTGCTGCAGCGCCTGGACGCACGGAGCGGGTAGGGCGCCCCGGGCGTCGTCCGCCGGTGCCCTGGTCACCTTGACCGGCGATATGCACGTCAAGGTGACCACGACCGTCACGGAACACGCACGCGCCGGGGCGGGCGCGGCGCCGTGCCGGCGCGACCACGTACCGTTGGGAGCGATGCGCCTGGCGACCTGGAACGTCAACTCGGTCAAGCAGCGGATGCCGCGTCTGCTGCCGTGGCTGGACGAGCGGCGGCCCGACGTGGTCTGCCTGCAGGAGACCAAGCTGGCCGACGACGCGTTCACGGCGCTGCTCGGCGAGGAGCTCGCCGGACGCGGCTACGAGGTGGCGCTGCACGGCGAGGCCGCGTGGAACGGCGTCGCGATCCTCTCGCGCGTGGGCCTGGACGACGTGGTCGCGGGCCTGGGCGACGACGCGCCGGGCTTCCCCCATCCCGAGGCCCGCGCGGTCTCGGCGACGTGCGCCGGCGTGCGCGTCACCTCGGTCTACGTCCCCAACGGCCGCACGCCCGACTCCGAGCACTACCGCTACAAGCTGGCGTGGCTGGCCGCGCTGCGCGAGCAGGTGGCCGCGGCCGGGTCGGCGACCTCGGTCGTGCTCGGCGACATCAACATCGCGCCGGCCGACGAGGACGTCTTCGACCCCGAGGCCTATGTCGGCCAGACCCACGTCACCCCGCCCGAGCGCGCCGCGCTGGCCGAGCTCGAGGCGCTCGGCCTGCACGACGTCGTCCGCGAGCGCTGGCCCGGCGAGCGCGTGTTCACCTACTGGGACTACCGCGCCGGCATGTTCCACCAGGACCTCGGGATGCGGATCGACCTCGTCCTGGCCGGCGACGAGGTCGCGGCCCGGGTCCGCGCCGCCTGGATCGACCGGCAGGCCCGCAAGGGCAAGGGCCCCAGCGACCACGCACCGGTGATCGTCGACCTCGACGAGGCGCCCGACGGCGACATCGGGCCGGTCGTGCCGCCCCCGTCGGCGCCGGCCGCCCGGCGCGGCGCCAAGAAGCTGCCCCAGGCGCCGTGAGTCAGTCGCGCGGGCGGTCGCGGTCGCGCGAGGGCTGCACGCGCTTGGGCTCGCCCGGCATCTTGGGGTAGTCGGGCGGGTAGGGCATCTCCCCCGCCCCGTCGCGCTCGTAGAGGTCGAGCAGCGGCTGCAGCGAGTGGTGCACGTAGTCGATCGCGCCATGCCGGTCGCCGACCTCGGCGAAGCGCGCGGGCATCGTGGCCACGGTGAAGTCCTCGGGCTGCACGGCCGGCAGCTCGTCCCAGGTCACCGGCGCCGAGACCGGCGCGCCCGGCTTGGGGCGGATGCTGTAGGCCGAGGCGATCGTGCGGTCGCGCGCGTTCTGGTTGTAGTCGACGAAGATGCACTCGCCGCGCTCCTCCTTCCACCACTTCGTCGTGACCTGCCCGGGCAGCCGGCGCTCGAGCTCGCGGCCGAACGCGATCGCGGCGTGGCGGACGTCGGTGAACGTCCACCGCGGTTCGATGCGCACGTAGATGTGGACACCGCGGCCGCCCGAGGTCTTCGGGAAGCCGGCGTAGCCGAGCTCCTCGAGCAGGGCGCGTGCCTCGGCGGCGACGCGGACGGCGTCGTCGAAGTCCGTGCCCGGCTGCGGGTCGAGGTCGATGCGCAGCTCGTCGGGGTGGTCGACGTCGGTGTCGCGGACCGGCCACGGGTGGAAGGTGATCGTCCCCATCTGGGCCGCCCAGCCGACGACGGCGATCTCCGTCGGGCAGACCTCGTCGGCGTGCCGGCCCGACGGGAACTCGATCCGCGAGGTCTGTACGTAGTCGGGCGCGCCGCGCGGGATCCGCTTCTGGAAGAACGCGTCGCCGCCGCCCTTCTCACGCGTGGAGACGACGATGTCGGGGTGCACGCCCTTGGGCCAGCGCTCCAGCGTGGTCGGCCGGTGCGAGAGCGCGCGCATGATGCCGTCCCCGACCGCGAGGTAGTAGCGCACGACGTCGAGCTTCGTGAGCGCGGCCGTGCGCGCCGTCGCCGGGAAGATGATGCGGTCGGAGCTGGACACGCGAACCTCGCGCCCCCGGCGTCGACCATCGTGACCTCGGACGCAGCCATGCACCGAGTTGTACCGGTTCAGCGCAGCCGGCCGGCGTGGGGGGCCGCGGAGGCGCCTCGCGCGCCGCGCGCCGGGCGGGCCGCCCGCCGCGGGCGCTTGGATCGGCGTCCACGACCGGTGCGCGACCGGACCACGACCGCGCAGCGCCGCTCACCGGACCGGGACCCGCGGCCGACACGGGCCCCTTGCGCGAACGCCCGGCAGGCCGACAGCGAGACGGGGGCCGTGAGCCGCAGGAGGCAGGGCGGCAATGGGGAAGGGAGATCACCGGACCGGTTGTCCGTACACCAACGTGCTTCTGTACGGTGCACCGCGTGCGCACCTGGCGGTCGTTCCTCACCGTGACCCTGGCCGGCCCGGTGCTGCCGAGCCTCGTCGGCACCGCCCGCGCGGCCACCCTCACCCTCGTTCCGTACGGCGCCTCCTACCGGCATCTCGGTGTGGCCAATCACGAGAGCTGCGCCGACAGCGACCCGCCGCACGTCACGTTCCCCGCCGGCACGCTGCACGGCGGCGAGAACCACCTCGCCGTCCGCGCGCGTGACCGCGGCGACCGGCGCTCCGTCGATGCGCAACTCGAGGTGGCCCTCGTCGACAGCGATGGGGACGGCTACGACGTCGCCGTCACGCCGTCGCCCTGGGCGCCGGGCAGCGCGCCACGCTCACCGCGTCGATCACCGCCCACCGCGGTGAGCAGAGCCTGCGGACGGTCACGCTGACCGTGCCGTCCTCCGCGACCGTCGTGTCGGCCTCCCGGGGCACGTTGGCCGGCAGCACGATCTCGCTGTCCGGCCTCGACCTCGCCGACGGCGCCTCGACGCAGGTGCAGGTCGTCGTCGACGCGGCATGCATCCCGGGATCGGGGTTCACGCTGCGGACGACGACGAACCATGGCTCCGACGCCGACGGCGTGCCCGAGACCCGGTACGTCGGACGGCTGCCCGACTGCCGCGCCTACGACGCCGACGACCGCGACCCCGACGGCTCGGACCGGCTCATCACATCCAGCGATCCGTGCATCGCCAAGCGCCGGAGGCAGCCGGAGGGCGAGGTGCTCGTCGCCCTCAGGCTGCCGGCGCGCGCGGAGGACCCGAGGATGCGCTGAAGGTGTACGCCCCGGACGGCGCGCAGATGCTGCCGTACGTGCCGCGGGTGCTCATGCGGCACGTCGGCGAGCCGGGCCGGCCGTCGGTGCACGCCGTCGATGCCTCGATGGTCCACGTCGACGTGTCGGGCTTCACGAAGCTCTCCGAGCGGCTCGCCGGGATCGGACCCGAGGGCGCCGAGCAGCTCGCCGACGCCATCGGGGCCTGCTTCGCGTCGCTGCTGGAGGTGGCCTACGCCGAGGGCGGCGGCCTGCTCAAGTTCGGCGGCGACGCGCTGCTGCTCCTGTTCGACGGCGAGGGCCATGCGGTGCGTGCGGCGCGGGCGGCGCTCCTCATGCGACGCCGGCTGCGGACCGTGGGCCGGATCGAGACCCCGCGCGCCGCGGTGCAGCTGCGCATGACGGTGGGGGTCCACAGCGGTCTGGCGCACCTGTTCGTCGTCGGCACCTCGCATCGCGAGCTGCTGGTCGCGGGCCCGGCGGCGACGACGACCCTGGAGGTCGAGGAGGCGGCGCGGGCGGGCCAGGTCGTGGTGAGCCACCAGACCGCAGCGCACCTGCCGGCGCGCTGCCTCGGCCCCCCGTGCGGCCCGGGCCGCCTGCTCGTCCGGGAGCCGCCCGGTGAGCCCGGCGCCTTCGCCCCGGCGCCCGCGCCGGAGATCTCCCCCGAGCGACTCGCCGCCTGCGTCCCGGTCGCGGTGCGCCGGCACGTCGAGGCCGGTCCCCAGACGCCCGAGCATCGCACGGTCACCACCGCGTTCCTGCACTTCGCGGGCGTGGACGGGCTTATCGCGCGTACGGGTGCCGTGGGCGCCGCCGAGGCGCTGCATGAGCTCGTCGAGCGCGTGCAGCGAGCGGCCGACGACCACGACGTGTGCTTCCTGAGCAGCGACAGCGATCGCGACGGCGGCAAGCTCATCCTCACCGCGGGGGCGCCGCGGGCCACCGGCGACGACGAGGAGCGGATGCTGCTGACGACCAGGGCGATCATCGAGGGCGACGGCCCCCTGGCGATCAGCATCGGCCTCAACCGCGGGCGGGTGTTCGCCGGCGACATCGGTCCCCACTACCGCCGCACCTACACGGTGATGGGCGACGCGGTCAACCTCGCGGCGCGGCTGATGGCGCGCGCGCCCCACGGGCAGGTCTACGCCACCGAGTCCGTCCTGGACCGGTCACCCACGCGCTTTGCGACGATGGCGCTCGAGCCGTTCATGGTGAAGGGCAAGTCGCGACCGGTCAGCGCCTGGTCGGTCGGGCACGCGACGAGCTCGGTGCGACGCGAGAGCCCGATCGCCGACTTCCCGCTCGTCGGCCGCGACCGGCAGATCGCAAGCCTGCGCGACGCGCTGGGCGCCACCGAGGACGGCGGCGGCCTCCTGCTCGAGATCTCCGGCGAGGCCGGGATGGGCAAGTCCCGCCTGGTGCACGAGCTGCGCGGCCTGGCCGGCGACCGGCCCGTGCTGCACGCCACGTGCGAGGCCTACACCTCGGCCTCGCCCTACAGCGCCTGGCGCGAGCTCCTGCGACAGCTGCTCGGCGTCGGGTGGGAGGCGCCGTCGGACACCGTCGTCGCCCAGCTGCGGATGGCGGTGGGCGCGAGCGCCCCGGACCTCATGCCGTGGCTCGCGCTGCTGGCGATCCCGCTCGACGTCGACGTCGAGCCGTCGAGGGAGGTCCGGCAGCTCGCCCCGGGCTTTCGAACGGCCCGGCTGCACGAGGTCGTCGTGGCCTTCCTGCAGGCCCGCCTCGATGACGGGACCATCATCGAGATCGAGGACGTCCATCACATGGACGCGGAGTCCGCCGAGCTGCTGGCCTCCGTGGCGGCCCGGATCGACGCGATCGGCTGCCTCGTGGCGGTCACGCGCCGCGACACCGACGCGGGCTACGTCGCGCCGGCCGACGCCGTCCGCCTCGGCGTCGAGCCGCTGGCGCCCCACGAGGCGCTCGCGCTTGCGGAGGAGATCACCGGCTCGGCGCCGCTCCCGCCGCATCGCCTCGACGAGATCGTGGCTCGCTCGGCGGGCAACGCGCAGTTTCTCCTCGACCTGCTGGCCGCCGCGGGTGACGGGCACGACGGGCCGCTGCCCGACAGCATCGAGGCGGCCGCCATGGCGCGGCTCGACCGCCTCGCCCAGACCGACCGTGCGCTCGTGCGCCACGCCTCGGTCCTACCGGTGAGCTTCCATCCGCGATATCTCGACGCGGGCTACCTCGGAGAGATCCCGGTCCCCGACGCCGCGGCCTGGGACCGGCTGTCGGACGTCTTCGTCGACGACGGCGACGGCTACGTGCGCTTCCGCCATCCGGTCGTGCGCGACGCCGCCTACGAGGTGCTGCCCTTCGCGACCCGCCGCCGCCTGCACCGCGTGGCCGGGGACCGGCTCGAGCAGGAGCTGGGCGACGGCGCCGACGAGGCCGGCGGCCTGCTCTCGCTGCACTTCCTGGCCGCAGGCGATCACGCGCGCGCCTATCGGTATGCCCGCATCGCCGCCGACCGCGCCGCCGAGCACTTCGCCTTCGCCGGTGCGTCGCTGCTCTACCGGCGCGCGCTGACCGCCGCGCGCTCGGTCCAGCCGCCCTCGACCGAGCTCGCCGCGATCTGGGAGTCGCTCGCCACCGCGTACACGCGCACCGGCGAGCCGAAGCGGGCGATGGAGGCGCTGACCGCCGCGCGCCGCCATGCCGGCGCCGACCCCGTCCGCCGTGCGCAGCTGCTGCACCACCATGGCACCGTGGTCGTCGAGCGCGCCGGGCGGGCGGCGCGTGGCGCGAGCTGGTTCGCACGCGGCCTGCGCGAGCTCGACGGCCTGCCGGGCCGGGAGGCCACCGCCGTGCGTGCACGGCTCGTGGCCTCGATGGCCCAGCTGCGCCAGCGCCAGGGCCGCAGCGCCGAGGCCGTCGAGCTGTCCCGGCAGGCCATCGCCGACGCCGAGTCTGCCGGCGAGGAGGCCGCGCTGGCGCATGCGCTGTGCGTGCTCGACTGGGCGCTGGCGTTCTCGGGCCGCCCGCGGGAGCCGGGGCACTCCGAGCGCGCGCTGGAGATCTACACCCGCCTCAACGACGCCGACCGCGAGGCGGCGGTGCTCAACAACATGGGCGGGATCGCCTACCTCTCGGGGCGCTGGGACGAGGCGGTCGAGCTCTACGCCCGCGCCGCCGACGCGAGCCTGCGCGCGGGCGACACCGCCACGGCGGCGTTCGGGGACTGCAACCTCGCCGAGGTGCTCATCGACCAGGGGCACCTGAAGGAGGCGCAGCGCCTGCTGGCGCGGGCGCGCCGTGTCTGGGCGGCGACCGGCGACGAGGCCGGGGTCGCGTTCGCGACCGCGCTGCTGGGGCGCGCGGCGGTGCGGACCGGGGACCACGACGGAGCGCAGAAGCTGCTGGCGGAGGCCACGGCGCACTTCCGGCGCCTCGGCGCCGAGGACGACGCCACGTGGGCCGATGCGCTGATGGCCGAGGCGCATGCGTTCGCCTTCCGGGCACCGGAGGCGCTGACGCTGGCGCGACGTGTCCTGCGCGGACGCGATGGAGACGGACGCGTCGGCCCCATGCTCCACCGGGTGCGCGGCTACGCGTTCGCGCAGCTCGCCCGCCCGGCCGACGCACTGGACGCGTTCAGCACCTCGCTGGAGCACGCCCGGGCCCAGCAGCTCGACTACGACGTGGCTGCCGCGATCGACGCGCTCGAGGCGCTCGGCGCGCTCATCGGCCGGCAGGGCCTCGTGGTCCCCGCCACGCGCGACGAGCTGCTGCTGCGCCTGCGGGTCCGGGCCCTGCCCGTGCCGCCACTGGAGCCCGCGGCGTCCGGGCAGGGCAGCGCCTCCTAGCCGTCGGTCAGCGCATCCGCGGGTCCGCGCTGCCGGCGGGCCAGCGCGACGTGAGGATGCCGTCGCCCGATCCGGTCTTGTTGCGCTTCTCGATGCACGGTGCCCCGGCGCCGGAGATCACCGCGCCCTGCACGCCGGGAACGGTCGGGTCGTCGAGGACCGCCGAACCGCCGCAGTCGGGCAGCAGGCCCTTGTACTCGGGCGCGGGGTACGGCCCCGGCGTGTAGTCGCCGTTGATCTCCAGCGGCGTGCCGGGCTTGGTCGCGAAGCGGAACGGCGCCCCGAAGCAGCCCTCCAGGAACGCGGCGCCGTTGTTGGAGACGGCGTTCATGACCTTCTTGTCGATCGTGACCACGACGCGCTTCTCGCGATCGGGCGCCGAGAAGTCCACGGCGAAGGTGTCGGCGGCCGACAGCAGCTCCGTGTAGCCCGTGCAGTCCAGCGGACCGCCGACCCGCGAGATCGTCAGGAACCCGGCGTCGATGTCGGCGAAGGGGCCCTGGATGGCGGTGACCGACACGTTCGAGGCACCGCCGAACGCGGCGTTGGTGTTCGTCATCCCGAGGCTGCCGGTGCAGTCGACGTCCTCGGCGCAGGCGACGCCGACCTCCACGATGCTGAACGGCGCCGACGTCGCCGGCGTGGCGGTGCTGCTCGAGGCCCGCAGCGTGTAGCCCGCGCCCGCCTTGTCGATGCTCAGGGTCGAGAACGACGCGACCCCGCCCACCGTCGTCGCGGTCGCCGTCCCCGACAGCGTTCCCCCGCCCGCGTTGGTCCCGATCGCCATGGCAACCGGCAGACCGTCGACGGCGATGCGGCTGCCGGCCGCGTCGACGACCTCGACGGCCACCGGCGGCCCGGCGGGCGTGTAGGCCTGGGCGCTGATCGTCTGGGCGACCCGGGCGTTCGCGGGCTGGGCGGTGGACACGAACCGCAGCGCACAACCACCGCTCACGACGGTGGTGAGGCTGCTGCGGGTCGCGTCGAGGCTCAGGTCGTTGCCGGGCGGCCCGTTGTAGTTGTTGGCCTGCTTGGTGACCGGCGGCGCCCACGTCAGCGTCTGCGCCGTGCAGTCGGGCACGACGCGCAGCGTCGCCGTCAACGAGGCGCCGGGCGCGAGGTTGAGGTTGCGCAGCAGGATCGTGCCGGCCGAGACGGTGGCGCTGCCCTGCGAGGTCGAGGCGCTCACGATCCGCAGCGCGGCCGGCACGACGAGGTTCGACGAGCCGAGCTGCTGCTGGCCGGTGAGGTTCGTGTAGGTGACCTTGACGGTGCCCTCGGTCGCGGCGACCAAGGTGGACGGCGTGGTGCCGTCGGCATTGGCGACCACCACCGCGAACGGCTTGTCGGCGCTGAAGGCCGGCGCGGCGATCGCGAGCAGGAGCACGAGGGCGGCCAGCGCCGCGAGGGAGGCCCGGAGGCGGAGGGGGCGCATGGGAGACCGACCCTAACCCGTTCGTCCGTGGCAGGACAACGCTACGTCGGTTCAGGTTGCGTCCGCCGCGGCCTGCCGCGGCACCGCACGGTGGATCGGCCCCCGCTCGAGCACCGGATCGAGCACGCCGTCCATGATCTCGCCCGCGGCCTGGTCGAACGGCGCCGTGCGCGCGGCCTGCCCGGGGTAGCCGATGCCCCGTCGGATCTCGGGCACCAGGAGGTAGGCGCCGGCCAGCACGCACGAGAGGACCGCGAACGTCGCGGCCCGCTCGCCGGCCATCCGGCGCAGCGCCGGTCGCAGCTCGTCGTCGGGCACCCCGTCCAGCTCCACGGCGCGCGGGCAAGCACGTGCTGCGCGAGAAGCCGCTGGCGCTCGGCGCCGTCGCCGCCGGCCGGGTGCTCGACGCCACCCGCCAGGCGGGCGTCGCGCTGCTGGAGGCCTTCGCCTACCGCTTCCACCCCCAGACCCGGGGGCCGCTGGGCTCGTGGGCGACGGCGCGATCGGCGACGTCCGCCAGGTCAGCGTCACGTTCAGCTACGCGCCGACGTGGTCGCCGCCACGCACGGCGAGCCGGTGGCCGAGGCGCGCGACGTCGGCGGCCTCGCCGTGGTCGTGCGCGCCGGGCACCGCGCCCACCGCGCGCCGGCCCCGCGGTCCGTCACGGGCTGACCGTCCGCCCGTCGCGCCCGGACGCGACGCCCGTCACAATCGGGGGTGGAATGGGTACCGAACCTCCGATGAGCCAGATCGACGAACGCACGACCGGGGTGGTCGAGGAGGCCGAGGAGCGCCAGCCCTCCGAGATCACCTACGACGAGCAGTTCTACCCGGCCCGCCCGCGACGCCTGCGGCCGTCGGCCCGCCGTGCGCTGCGCAACGTCATCCGCTCGGCGCTGTCGGGCTCCCCCGACGCCGGCAACGAGTCCTACGTCAAGTGGCTCGTGGAGCAGTCCATGCTCTGGGACGCCAAGCAGCTCGCGATCCAGCTCTCGGGGCAGGGCAGCATGTGGCAGAACCCCTTCGCCCACCCCGATCCCCGGGCGGCCGTCGAGCGCGCGGCCGTGTGGTTCACCGCCTACCCGCTGTCGTTCATCGCGCGCAAGGGCGACAGCTTCCTGTCGGGCCTGGCCAACCAGGAGCTGTGGGCCGCCTTCCGCGACATCGGCATCGACGCCGTGCACACCGGCCCGGTCAAGCAGGCCGGCGGCATCAAGGGCTGGGACCTCACGCCGTCGGTCGACGGGCACTTCGACCGCATCAGCATGCAGATGGACCCGGCGTTCGGCACCGAGGACCAGTTCCGGGCGCTGTGCGCCATCGCCGCCGAGCACGACGGCACCGTCATCGACGACATCGTCCCGGGCCACACGGGCAAGGGCGCGGACTTCCGGCTGGCCGAGATGGCCTACGCCGACTACCCCGGCATCTACCACATGGTGTCGGTCGCCCCCGAGGACTGGCACCTGCTGCCGGAGGTCCCGGCGGGCCGCGACTCGGCCAACCTCGACGCCGAGTGCGAGGCCAACCTCGCCTCGGCCGGCTACATCATCGGCCGGCTGCAGCGGGTCATCTTCTACGAGACCGGCGTCAAGGAGACCAACTGGAGCGCCACCGGCATGGTCACCGGCATCGACGGGGTCGACCGCCGCTGGGTCTACCTGCACTACTTCAAGGCCGGGCAGCCGTCGATCAACTGGCTCGACCCGTCCTTCGCGGGCATGCGCCTGGTCATCGGCGACGCGCTGCACGCGCTGGCCGACCTCGGCTCGGGCGCCCTGCGGCTCGACGCCAACGGCTTCCTCGGGGTGGAGAAGAGCGCCGAGGACCTGCCGGCCTGGTCGGAGGGCCACCCGCTCTCGGAGGCGGCCAACCACTTCATCGCGTCCATGGTCCGCAAGATGGGCGGCTTCTCCTTCCAGGAGCTCAACCTGACCATCGACGACATCAAGACGATGTCGGAGTCCGGGGCCGACCTCTCCTACGACTTCATCAACCGCCCGGCCTACCACCACGCGCTGTGCCTGGGCGACACGGAGTTCCTGCGGCTGACGATGAACCTCGCGCTCGAGCTCGGCGTCGGCTCGGCGTCGCTCGTGCACGCGCTGCAGAACCACGACGAGCTGACCCACGAGCTCGTGCACTTCGCCACCCGCCACAAGGACGACCTGTTCACGTTCGGCGGCGAGGAGATCAGCGGGTGCGACCTCTCGGTGCGCATCCGCGCGGACCTCACCGACACGCTCACGGGCCCGCACGCCCCGTACAACCGGCGCTTCACGACCAACGGCATCGCCTGCACGACGGCCTCGGCGATCAGCGCCGTCCTGGGCATCGCCGATCCCGACGCGATGGCCGACGAGGACGTCGAGCGCGTCAAGCAGATCCACCTGCTGCTGGCCATGTACAACGCGCTGCAGCCCGGCGTGTTCGCCCTCTCGGGCTGGGACCTGACCGGCATGCTGACCATCGACGCCGCGAAGGTCGCCGACCTCATCGCCGACGGCGACACCCGCTGGATCAACCGCGGCGCCCACGACCTCATGGGCCTCAACCCCGAGGCCTCGGGCTCGGAGGGCGGGCTCCCGCGGGCCCGCAGCCTGTACGGCACGCTCGCCGACCAGCTAGGCGACCCGTCGTCGTTCGCCGCGGGCCTGCGGCGCATCATCGACGTCCGCCGGCGCTACGGGCTCCCGTCGGGCCTGCAGCTCGACGTCCCCGACGTGTCGCACAAGGCGCTGCTGGTCATGGTGCACCGCCTGGGCGACGACCGGCTGCAGGTCACCGTCCTGAACTTCGGGCCCGAGCCGGTGGCCGGCACCGTGCGCTCCGAGCACCTGCTGCCGGGCGCCGAGGTCATCGACATGTTCACCGACGAGCCCGTCGGCGTGGTCGACGACCTCAAGAGCTTCAGCCTGGAGCTCGGCGGCTACGACGGCGTGCCGCTGCTGCTGCGCGTGCCGCCCGAGCCCGACGAGCCCGCGGGCGACGCCTAGGGCTCGACCGCGACGGCCCGGGCCTTCCCGGAGCAGGCCCGGCGGCCGGAGACCTCCCGCCGGGCCTGCTCCTGCTGCGGGTCGCCTTCGGCGACGGCGAGTGGCAGGGCGTCACCCCGGTCGACGGGACCGCGCAGACCCACCGGCTGCACCGGCCGCTCGGCCTGCCCGACGAGCGCACGGGCCTGCTCGGGCTCGCGTGCGAGCTGCACCGGCGCAGCCTGCCCGCCGACCTGCCGCCCTCCGGCCAGGAGGGCGCCGAGCTCGAGCGCGCCGCACAGGAGTGGGCGCTGCTGCTGCAGATCTGCGACACCGCGGCGACCGGCGACCGGCTCGTGACGGTCTGGTGCCGGCGTGAGCGGCTGGCCGCCGGCGACCTGCAGGGCCTGGTCGCGGTGCGCCGGCGGATGTGACCGGGCGGCGTCGCGCTATGACTGCACGATGCGCGTAGCCCTGATGATCGAAGGACAGGAGGACGTCACCTGGGAGGACTGGGTGGCCCTCGCGGAGGCCTGCGAGACGTTCGGCATCGAGGCGCTGTTCCGCTCCGACCACTACCACGACCTCTCGGACGACGGCCCGCACGAGCGCGGCGCGCTGGACGCCTGGGGGACGATCACCGCGCTGGCCGCCCGGACCACGACGCTGCGCCTGGGCACGATGGTCTCCCCCGCGAGCTTCCGCCACCCGTCCGTCCTGGGCAAGCTCGTCACGACCGCCGACCACGTCTCCGGCGGGCGCGTGGAGGTGGGGCTGGGCACGGGCTGGTCGGAGGTCGAGCACGCCGCCTACGGCTTCCCGTTCCTGTCGATGGGCGAGCGGATGGACGTGCTCGCCGAGCAGCTGGCGATCCTGCACGACGGCCACTGGGGCGAGGGCGAGGGCCCGTTCACGTTCGAAGGCGAGCACTACGCCGTGCGCGACCTCGAGGCGCGGCCGCGCCCCGTCCAGCGCCCGCACCCGCCGCTCATCCTGGGCGGCGCGGCGGGACCCCGCGCGGCGCGCCTGGCCGCCCGCTACGCCGACGAGTACAACACGGTCGACGCGACGCCGCAGCAGATCGGCGAGCGCGCGGCCCGCATCGCCGCGGCGTGCACCGCGGCGGCCCGCGAGCCCATCCCGTTCTCGGTGATGGCCACGACGCTCGTCGCCGCCGACGAGGCCGGCCTGCGCCGCCGCGCGGCCGCCCTGGCCGAGTGGACGGGCGCACCGGTCGACCCTGCCGCGCCGGGCCCGACGTGGATCGCCGGCACGACCGCGCAGGTCGTCGCGCGGCTGCGCGCCCACGAGGAGCTGGGGGTGTCCCGCGTCTTCCTGCAGCACCTCGTCCACCGCGACCTCGAGACCGTGGAGCTCATCGGCCGCGAGATCGTGCCGGCGGTGGCGTAGGACGCGGCTGGCATCGGCCCCACCACGAGCGTCGTGCTGGAGCCGCGCGGGTGAGCGGCCGGCTCGGCTAGGGCGCCGTCCGGCGCAGCATCTCCACGACCAGGAACGCGAGCTCGAGCGACTGCTGGGTGTTCAGGCGCGGGTCGCAGGCCGTGTCGTAGCGGGAGCCCAGCTCGCTGTGGGAGATCCGCTGGGCGCCGCCGAGGCACTCCGTCACGTCCTCGCCGGTGTGCTCGATGTGGATGCCACCTGGGTGGGTGCCGAGCTGCTGGTGGACCTCGAAGAACCCCTCGACCTCGTCCATGACCTTGTCGAAGTGCCGGGTCTTGTGCCCGCTCGGCGACTCCTCCGTGTTGCCGTGCATGGGATCGCACTGCCAGACGACACGATGACCGGCGCGCGTCACCGCCTCGACGATCGGCGGCAGGTGGTCGCGGACGCGGCCGTTGCCCATGCGCGACACCAGCGTCACGCGGCCGTCGATGCGCGCGGGGTCCAGGCGCTCGACGAGCGCGACGGCGTCGCCGGGCGTCGTCGACGGCCCGATCTTCACGCCGATCGGGTTGGCCAGCAGCGCGGCGAGGGCGACGTGCGCGCCGTCGAGCTGGCGCGTGCGGTCGCCGATCCACAGCTGGTGGGCCGAGAGCAGGTACAGGCGCTCGCCGTCCAGGCGCAGCAGGGCGCGCTCGTAGTCGAGCACCAGCATCTCGTGGCTGGCGAAGAGGTCGACGGTGCGCAGCGAGCTGTCGTCGACGCCGCAGGCCGACATGAACTGCAGGCTGCGCTCGATCTCCGTCGCGACGCGCTCGTAGCGCGCGCCCGCGTTGGACTGGCGGACGAAGTCCATGTTCCACTCGTGCAGGTGGTGCAGGTCGGCCAGCCCGGCGCCGGTGATCGCTCGCGTGAGGTTCATCGCCGCCGCCGCGTTGGCGTAGGCGCGGACGAGGCGGCCCGGGTCGGCGCGCCGAGCCTCCTCGGTCGCCTCGATGGCGTTGACCATGTCGCCGCGGTAGGACGGCAGGCCGGCCGCGTCGGTGTCCGAGCTGCGCGGCTTGGCGTACTGGCCGGCGATGCGGCCGACCTTCACGACGGGCATCGCCGTCCCGTAGGTGAGGACGACGGCCATCTGCAGCAGCGTGCGGATCGTGCCGCGCAGGTGCTCCTCGGTGTTGTCGACGAACGTCTCGGCGCAGTCGCCGCCCTGCAGGAGGAACGCGTTGCCGCGCGCGACGTCGCCCAGGCGCTGCTGCAGGCGGTCGACCTCCGTGGGGACCGCGATCGGCGGCACGCTCTCCAGCAGCGCGCGGACTCGCACGACGTACTCCGGATCGGGCCAGGGCGGCTGCTGGGCGGCCGGCCGGTCCAGGGCGTCGGCCAGCGCGGCGGCCAGCGCGGGAGGCAGCGGCGGGAGCTCGGGCAGCGCCGATGCCGGCACGTCGACGGTCCAGGTCATTGCCCCAACGCTAGTCCGCGGCGGCCGCCGGTGCGTGCGGGCGGCGCCGACCGCACGTCCGACCAGCCCCGCGCTGCGTAGGAACCCCCGTGCTCCCGTCGCCCCACGAGGACCCGCGCAGCGACACGACCGCGATGGTCGTGGCCGTCACGGGCGTGATCGGTCCCGTCCCCTACGTCATGGCCGTCGCGGCGCTGCGCATGGCCGGCAGCCCACGGCGGTCGCGGCGTGCCGCGACCGCCGTGATCGTGGCCGCGGCCACGATCGTCCTGCACACCGCGGCCCTGGCGTGGCTCGCGGTGCGCCTGGTGGGCTAGTGTGCGGCCGCGCGGGCGTGGCGCGGCAGCCAGACCACCGTCAGCGCCGCCGCGGCCAGCAGCCCGAGGCACACCAGCAGCGCGTGGTCGGCGGCCCCGACGAACGCCGCGGCGCCGCGGCCCGCGCCGGCGACGTCGAACAGGACGGTCCCGACGATCGCGATCCCCAGCGACATCGCCAGCTGCTGGATGGCCTCCAGCAGCCCGGAGGCCGAGCCGAGCTGGTGGGGCTCGACGCCCGCGAGGATGACGTCGAACATCGGCATGAAGATCATGCCCATGCCCAGCCCGGTGACGGCCAGCGGCGCCGCAAGGTCCCAGGCGCTGAGCCCGGCACCCTGCGCGCGCAGCACGAGGTCGACCGCGAGCAGCCCGGCCGCCATCGTCCCGAGGCCGATCCACAGCACCGTGCGCCCGAGCCGGCCGACGAGGACGGCCGAGGCGATCGAGCCGCCGGTCGCCGCCAGCGGCACCGCGACCGTCGCGACGCCGCAGGCCAGCGGCGAGAAGCCCAGGCCGATCTGGAACATCACGTTGAGCGCCAGGACCATGCCGCCCATCGCGCCGATGAAGCAGACGACGAGCGCGAGGCCACACACGTAGGGACGGCGGCGCAGCACCGACGGCTCGACGAGCGTCGTCGCGCCGCGGGCGGCGCGACGCGCCTGCGCCCACGAGAAACCGGCCAGCAGCGCCACGCCGACGGCGGGCAGCGCGACGCACCACCGCGGCCACCCGAGCTCGCGGCCCTCGACGAGCGGGTAGACCAGCGCGAAGCCGCCGGCCATCGCCAGCAGCACGCTGGTGGCGTCGAGGCGGCCGCCGGCGGCGACGGGCCGGCTGCGCGGCAGCACCCGGTGGCCGAGCGCGAGCGCGGCCAGGCCGAACGGGACGTTGACGAGGAAGATCGCCCGCCAGCCCGTTCCGAGCAGGTCGAGGTCGACGATGCCGCCGCCGAGCAGCGGCCCGGCGACGGCGGCGAGCCCCATGACGGGGCCGAAGACCGCGAACGCCCGCTGTTGGCCCTCGTCGCCGAAGAGCTCGCGGATGAGCCCGAAGCACTGCGGCACCATGACCGCGGCCGTCGCGCCCTGCAGGGCGCGGGCGCCGATGAGGGCGTCGGGCGACGGCGCCAGCGCGCACAGCGCCGAGGCGCCGACGAAGGCCGCCATGCCGACCAGCAGGACGCGCCGGCGGCCGAACAGGTCGCCGAGGCGGCCACCGAGCAACAGCGACGTCGCCATCGCCAGCGTGTAGGCGGCGGTCGTCCACTCGATCGAGGCGTAGGAGCCGCCGAGCTCGGCGCGGATCGCGGGGGCGGCGGTCTGGGCGATCGTCGCGTCCAGGAGGTCCATGACGGAGGCGGCCAGCACGACGGCGAAGCCGAGCCAGGCGAGGCGCGAGACGGTGCGCGGCGCGGGCGGAGGCGACGCGGCGTCCGGCGGGAGGGGCAGGTCGATGACGGTGGTGGCCATGGCGGCGAGGCTGTCGGCGCATGCGGTCAGGTTCGGTCCTCATTGATCCCCATGCGGTCAACTGCGGTCCGCATGCGGTGGGATCATCGGCGACGCGATGATGCAGACCTCCGCCCGCCTGCTGGCCCTCCTCTCCCTGCTGCAGATGCGCCGCGAGTGGAGCGGCCCGGAGCTCGCCGCCCGCCTCGAGGTCGGCAGCCGCACGATCCGCCGCGACGTCGACAAGCTGCGCTCCCTCGGCTACCCGATCCAGGCCGCGCCGGGCGTCGCCGGCGGCTACCGGCTCGGCGCCGGCGCCGACCTGCCCCCGCTGCTGCTCGACGACGCCGAGGCCGTCGCGGTCGCCGTCGGGCTGCGGTCGACGGCGGCCGGGTCCATCGCCGGCATGGAGGAGACCGCGGTCCGCACGCTGGCCAAGCTCGAGCAGGTCCTCCCCGAGCGGCTGCGCCGGCGCGTGCGCGCGCTCGGCGACGCCACGAGCGCGTTCGCCGTCGACGGCCCGCGGATCGACGCCGACGTGCTGGCCACGATCGCCGGCGCGATCCGCGACGGCGAGCGCGTGCGCTTCGCCTACCGCGCCAAGGACGACAGCGCCACGCGGCGTCGGGTCGAGCCCGCGGCGGTCGTCCACACGGGCTACCGCTGGTACCTCGTCGCCTGGGACCTCGACCGCGAGGACTGGCGGACGTTCCGCGTGGACCGCATCGCCGGGCGCGTCGGCGCCGCCGGCCGCGGCACCCGCCGCGAGGTCCCCGGCGGCGACCCCGCAGCCTACGTGCGCCGGGCCATCCGCGCCCAGGACAGCGCCCCGGTGCCCGGTCGCGTGCGCCTGCACGCGCCGGCCGACGCGGTGGCCCGGCGGGTCCCGGCTCGCTATGCGACCGTCGAGCCCGACGGCGACGACGCGTGCGTGGTCACGACCACGGGCGGCTGGTCGACGCAGTTCGTGGTGTGGATGGCGACCCTGGAGATCGCCATGGACGTGCTCGAGCCGCTCGAGCTCGTGCAGCAGGCCCGGGGCATCGCCGCGCGGCTCGGCGCGGCCGCCTGAGCCGGGCCGCCGCCGGCGTCGACCTACCGGCCGCCGGACACGTCGACCGCGGTTCCGGTCACGTACCCCGCGTCGTCGCCCAGGAGCCAGACGATCGTCGCCCCGACCTCGTCCGCGGTCCCGGCGCGGCCCATCGGCGCGGCCGGCCCGAGCCGCTGCGCGCGATCGGGCTGGCCCCCGCTGGCGTGGATCTCGGTGTCGATGATCCCGGGGCGCACGACGTTGACGCGGACGCCCTCTGCGGCGACCTCCCGCGCCAGCCCCAGCCCGAGCGTGTCGACAGCGCCCTTGGACGCCGCGTAGTCGACGTATTCGCCCGGCGAGCCCAGGCGCGCGGCCGCCGAGGACACCAGGACGATCGCGCCGCCCGGCCCGCCGTGGGCGGTCGAGATCCGGCGCACCGCCTCGCGGCAGCAGAGGAACGTCCCCGTGATGTTGACGGCCATCATGCGCCCGATCCGGTCCGCGGTGAGCTGGTCGACGCGGGCGCGCGGTCCGACGATCCCGGCGTTGGCGACCAGCGCCGTGAGGGGACCCAGCGCGTCGGCGGCGGCGAACGCCGCGAGCACGTCGTCCTCGGCGGCCACGTCGGCCCGAACCGTGGCCGCGGTGCCGCCGGCGGCCCGGATCGCCTCGGCCACCGCGCCGGCCGACGCCTCGTCCTCACGGTAGGTCAGGCACACCGCCCATCCCGCGGCCGCCGCCCGTCGGGCCGCGGCCGCGCCGATCCCGCGCCCGCCACCCGTCACCAGCACCACGCCGCGATCCATCCCGGGACCGTACCGGCCGCGGCCGGGCGGGGACGACGGGCGCGCCGCTGCGAGAATGCCCGCCACGATGGAGCTGCACGAGCGCACCGCGACGGACCTGCACGACCTCGTCGCCGGTGGCGCCGTCGCGGTGCAGGACGTCGTCGACGCGCTCGTGGCGCGCATCGACGCGCTCGAGCACCACCTGCGGGCGTGGACCGCCGTCGAGCGCGGGTGTGCCGACCGCGGCGGCGCCGGACCGCTGCACGGCGTGCCGGTGGGGATCAAGGACAACATCGACACGGCCGACCTGCCGACGACCTACGGCTCGCGCCAGTACGCCGGGCACCGGCCCGGCGAGGACGCCCACGCCGTGGCGCTCCTGCGCGATGCCGGCGGCCTCGTGCTCGGCAAGACCGAGCTGCCCGAGTTCGCGGCCGTGCAGGAGCCCCCGCCGCCCACGCGCAACCCCCACGACCCGACGCGCACGCCCGGCGGCTCGTCGAGCGGCTCGGCGGCGGCCGTCGCGGCGGGGATGGTGCCCGTGGCCCTCGGGACGCAGACGACGGGCTCCGTCGTGCGGCCGGCGTCGTTCTGCGGGATCTTCGGGTTCAAGCCGACGTTCGGGTCCATCGCAACCGCGGGCGTGCGGCGGATCACGACCTCGCTGGACACCGTCGGCGTGCTGGCCCGCAGCGTCGCCGACGTCGAGCTGCTCACCGGGATCCTGGCCGGAACGGCGCCGGTCGCGGCCCCGGCGGCGCCGCGGATCGGCCTGCTGCGCACCGCGCTCTGGGACGCGGCCGACCCGTGCACGCGCGACGCGATGGACGCCGTCGCGGCCCGCATCGCCGACGCCGGCGCCGACGTCGAGGAGCTCGAGCTCGACCCCGGCGCCGGCGCGCTCGGGGAGGCAGCGCCGTGCATCCAGCACGTCGAGATGGCGTCCTTGCTCGCCGACGAGCCGTACGACGCGCTCGCCGACGCGCTGCGCGGGATGCTCGACGCGGGCCGGGCGACGAGCCCGGCCGCCTACGCCGAGGCCCAGGACCTCGTGGCCCGGTGGCGCCCGCGCGTCGACGAGCGGCTGCGCCGCCACGAAGCCGTGCTGACCCCGAGCGTGCTCGGCGAGGCGCCGGGCGCGGAGACCACCGGCGACCCGCTGTTCTGCCGGACCTGGACGCTGCTGGGCACGCCCGCGATGAGCATGCCGCTGCACCGCTCGCCGGCCGGGCTGCCCGTCGGGCTGCAGCTCGTGGCCCCGCGCGGGGCCGACGCCGCGCTGCTGGCCACCGCGCGCTGGGTGGCCGAGCGCCTGCTCGACGACGGCCGCGTCGCGGTCGTCGAGCCCGCCGCCGCGCAGCGCGATCCCGGCTGAGTCCCGCCTCGGGCGGCGGCGCCCGACGCCGTGGCGCTCGCGTGGCGCATGCCCATCGCGGGGGCCGGCCCAGGACCTGGCCGTAGACCCGCCACGGGCCGCTGTCGTGGTCCCGCCGCGCTCGTCGGCGCAGGCCGCGCCCGGTCCGGCCAGGGCGCCCGCGATCGCGACCGCGGTGAGCGCCAGTCCGCGGAACGTGCTGCGCGTGGACTTCCCCTCCTGTGGTGACGGGCATCGCCGCTCACCCCGGAGCGGCGGTCTCGGCCGCGGCGACCGCAGCGAGCGCGAGCGTGCGCTCCATCTCGTTGCGGACGATCGACAGGCCCTCGTCGACTCCCATGCCCGGCTTGGCCAGCATCTGGTCGGCGCCCGCGCCGAGCGCGACGTGCACCGACACCTGCGCGGCGCGCTCGGTCTCGGTGCACGAGCCGCCGAGCAGCGCGGTCACGCCGTGGCGGCGGCAGTCGAGGATCGCCTCGACGGCGTGGTGCAGCGAGCCGAGGTCGGGCGCCTTGACCTGGATCACGTCGGCGGCGCCGGCCCGGGTGAACGCCCGGACGTCCGCCGCGCTGTTGGCCCACTCGTCGGCGACGAGCTGCACCCCGGCGCCCCGGGCGGCGAGGATGCGCCGCAGCTGCGCCATCGCCGCGATCTGACCGTCGCGCGAGCCGGCGTCCACCGGATGCTCGACGCGCAGGGCCAGCGGCGCGGCCTCGGCGCCCATGGCGCAGACGATGTCGGCGACCGCCTCGAGGTCGCCCCGCGCGACCTCGCCGAGCAACCCGTACACGTCGAAGTGCAGGACCGGCGCGTAGGCCGCCGAGGGGCGCAGCTGCTGCACCCGCTCGCGCACCCAGCGCACGTAGGCGATGAGGTCGGCGCCACCGGCGCCGACGAGGGAGGGCTCGTTGATGAGCCCGTGCGGCAGCGCGTCGACGCCCTTGAGGATCATCTTGTCCACGTTGACCCGGCGCTCCTCGCCGCTCTGCGCGTAGACGGGGATCCGCCGCAACGGCCCGTCCAGCCCCCACTCGGCGCGCACGTGCTCGGCCATCGTCACGCCCGCGCCGTGCGCCGCCGCGTCGAGCAGCGCCTGCGACAGCCCGTAGGTCGCCGCCGTCCCCACATCGTCGATCGCCGCCGCGAGCCGGTCGAGCCGCCGTGCGGCGGCGCGGAAGCCGTCGACGGCCGTGCCGCGCAGCTCCGGCGCCACCGCGCCGGCGATCACGGCGGCGAGCGCCTGGGCACGCAGGCGCGGCTCGCGCCCGCCGACGCCGCTGTACTGGACGCTGACGCAGTCGCCGTGGGCCACGTGCCCGTCGCTGAGGACGAGCAGCACCGAGACGGCCTCGGCCGGAGCTCGGATCGCGTCGGCGCCGGGCGTGACGGCCGGGCCGCGGTAGGCCAGGCCGTCGCGCGGCGCGCCGCCCTTGATCGCGGCCTGGTCGTCGGCGAAGAACCCTCCGGTGGCCGGCACGGCGAGGACGTCGGTGATGGTGAGCCCAGGCATCGGCGCCAGTCTGGCGGCGGCCCCGGTCGGCGGTCTCGTCCACCAACAGACATCAATGCGGGGCGTCAGACGGTCGACCCAAGGGAGTACGCGGGCGTCTTGCCCGTGCGGGGGCCCGAGGCGTGCTGACGCAGGCGCGCGAGCTCTGCCACCTCACGTCCAAGAAGGACTACAGCATGCCCCGTCTTCCGCGTCTGCTGGCGCCGGCTGCGGCCCTCGCCGCCCTCGCCGCGGTCGTTCCCGCCGCCCAGGCGGCGTCGACCGCCACCTTCCCATCCTCGGGTCCGGCGACCGCGACCGTCCAGATCACCGATCCGGGCCCGGCCTCGCCGACGGTGCACCTGACCGCGACGGTCGCCGACGCCTCCCACCTGGCCGACACGCGCGTGTTCCTCGGCCAGGACGGAGCGACCCCGAACGTCTCGGTCGGGATCGACGGCGTGCGCGACGCGCGCTACGACGACACCTACGACGGCGACCTCTCGACCGCGGGCTGCTCGATCTACGACAGCACGCGGACCTATGCCCCCGAGGTGACGCACACGGCCGACACGCTGTCGGTCGACCTGCCCAAGGGCGAGATCATCTCCTTCGAGGACACCGAGGTGGCCGTCGGCGACATCGGCACCGACGCGCCCTGCGACAACGGCGGCGGCTTCCACGGCGTCGCGATGGACTACCCGGGCGTCCGCGAGACCATCGACGGCTTCTCCTGGGACGCGCCCGCCGCCCCCGCCGTCACGACCGACGGCGGCCGCCGGCAGGTCGCGCTGAGCTTCGACCAGGAGCCCGGTACCCAGTACGACATCTACCGCGTGGTCGACGGCGTGCGCTCGGACACCCCGTTCGTTTCCAACGTCCGCGGCGACGGCAGCGACGTCCAGGTCGTCATCGACCAGGACCCCGAGGGCAACGCCCTGGAGCCGGGCACCACCTACCGCTTCCAGGTCCAGGCCACGCGGCTGTTCAACGTCTGGCAGGGCTCGGACATGGTTCAGCCGACCAGCCCGTTCAGCGCCGTCGTGTCGGCCACGACCGCGGCCGTGCAGTCCGTCCGCTTCCTCTCGGCGCCCCCGGCCACCACGAGCGACAGCACCGCCCAGCTGACCTGGGCCATCGACGGCAACGACGCCGGCCAGGCGCCGTTCTGCGTCCTGGACGACCGCGTCGAGGTGGCCTGCACCACGACGGGCGTCAGCCTCACCGGCCTCGCGCCGGGCGCCCACGCGCTGACCGTGTACCCCGCCGACGGCGAGCGCTCGTTCACCGCGTCATGGACCGTCGTCGCGCCCGCCCCCGCCCCGGCCGTCGTCCCGGCGCCCGCCGTGGTCCTCCCGCGGGTCACCTTGCCGGCCGTGCGCTCCAACGACCGTGACGGCGACGGCATCGCGAACACGTGGCTGGTCGGCGGCCGGCTCGCGTCCGCCCCGGCGGCGCCGAAGGCGGCCGTGACCGCCAAGCGCGTCACGCTGTCGCTGCGGGCCGCGGCCAAGGCCGCCAAGCACGTGCGCATCTACCGGGCCGACGGCACCGGCGGCTTCAAGCTCGTCGGGACCGTCTCCCCGAAGCGCGGCACGTTCGCCGACACGAAGGTCAAGCCCGGCCACACCTACCGCTACAAGACGGTGGCGGTCAACGCCAAGGGCCAGCAGGGCCAGGCGTCCAAGGCGGTCACCGCGAAGGTCCGCAAGACCCGCTAGGTGACGTGCCTCGGGACGTTCCGAACGTCTGAGGGCTGAAGTTGAGGCATCCGGGCTGAGACAGAGGCTGTGGGTCTTCTCAAGGATCCAACGGCCTCGGAGGTCATCAGCCCGGATGCAGTGCAAGCGTAGGTGGCTGCCCAGCTGGCAGCGTGTCGAGCTGGTTGATTGGTGTCTTGGCGAGGGACTTCCTCGACGCCAGGCAGCGGCCCGTCGGCGGGTGAGCGTGTCGACGGTGCAGTACTGGATCGACCGGTACCGCAACGCCTCAGACGCCGAGCGAGCGTCGGGCGCGTGGGCGCAGGATCGACCCTCGACGCCGCATCGCCAGCCGACGCGGTCCAGCGACGAGCTGCACGACCGTGTCTGCCAGGCGCGGACGCGGACGGGCTGGGGGCCGCGCCTGATCGCCTCCGAGCTCGGCATCGCGCACGCGACGGTCTCGCGCTGTCTGAAGCGGCGCGGCATGTCGCGCCAGCCGCCGGCGCCCCGAGAGGCGGTGCAGCGCTTTGAGTGGCCGTGCCCTGGGGCGTTGATCCAAAACGACGTCAAGCGTTTCGCGCGGTTCTCCTCACCCGGCCATGCCGTCACCGGCAACCGTCACCGCACGGGCGCCGAGAAGCGCCAGCGTGTCGGCTACGAGTTCGCCCACAGCGCGATCGACGACCACAGCCGCCTGGCCTACACCGAGCTGCACCGCGACGAGAAGGCCGCCACCGTCATCGGCTTCACCGAGCGGGCGATCGCGTTCTTCGCTGCGCACGGCATCATCATCGAGCGCTGGCAGACCGACAACGCCTGGACCTACACCCACAACAAGGCGCTGGCCGCCCTGTTTGACAGCCACGGCATCCGGCATCGCACGATCGCGCCCCGCACGCCGCGCCACAACGGCAAGGTCGAGCGCTACCAGCAGACCCTCAAACGCGAATGGGGCCTGGGACAGCGCTACCGCTCAAGCGACGCCAGAGCCGCAGCGCTGCCACACTGGCTGCACCACTACAACAACGAGCGGAACCACAGCTCGCTCGGCAACCGGCCGCCCATCACCCGCGTTCGGAACGACCTGAGGCAGAACAGCTAGCCGCGTCCGGCCTCCGGCACCGCCGTCCCCCCGGGGCGCGGCGGTGCCGGGCACGCCGGGTATCTCAGCCTTGGCATATATAAGCCTAGACTGATATCCTTCTGGAGTGCACGCGTTCGACGTCCTCGGCGACCCCGTCCGTCGTCGGATCCTCACCCTCCTGGCCGACGGTGAGCGACCCGCCGGCGCCATCGGCGCCGTCGTCCAGCGGGAGTTCGGCATCACGCAGCCCGCGGTGTCGCGCCAGCTGCGCGTGTTGCGCGAGAACGGCTTCGCGACCGTGCGCGCCCAGGGCACGCAACGGCTGTACGCGGTGGACCCCGCTCCGCTGCAGGCCGTCGATGAGTGGCTCGCGCCCTACCGGCGGTTCTGGGAGGGCCGGCTGGACGCACTGGGCACCGAGCTGGCGCGCGGCCGGCGCACGGCCCGCGCCGGTCGACCAACGATCCCCGCCAGGAAGGACCGCCCGTGAGCGATCGCGACGACGGGCTCGCCGAGCCCACCCCCCGGCTGCTGCACCGACGCATCGCCGCGGGCGACGCGCGCGTGGCGGTCTTCGACCGCGTCTACGCCGCCCCGATCGACGACGTCTGGGACGCCTGCACCAATCCCGACCGGCTCGCCCGCTGGTACGTGCCGGTCCGCGGCGACCTGCGCCTCGGGGGCCGCTTCGAGCAGGCCATGATGGGCTCCGGCGAGATCGTCGAGTGCGAGCCGCCCCGCCACCTGCGGGTGTCGCTGGGCGGCGGGGCCGACGAGATCGAGCTGCGCCTGACAGAGGCCGGCCCGGGCGCGACCGCCCTGGAGCTGCAGCACGCCACGACGATCGCCGAGCACACGATCGGCGGGCAGGTCTTCGACGCGATCTTCTGCATGGGCGGTGGCTACTACCCGCGGCTCCTCGCGCTGGACCGCCACCTGCGCCGGGCGCTCCCCGACGGCTACGACCCGCTCGTCATGCACGAGAACCCCGCGATGCGGCCGGCCATCGAGCGCGGCAGCAGCGCGATGGCGGCGCTGTTGGCCGCGACCGCGTCGCGCGCCCGCGACTGAGGACCGGAGATCCCGATCGACTACAGGCGGACGGAGGTGAGCTCACCGATGTGGAGGCGGTCGGCGGCGTTCCCGTCGAGCTCGACGGGCGTCACCGGGCGCACGACGGAGGGCAGGCCCGCACCGTCGCACGGCCCCAGGCGGCCTGGAGCGACCTCCTCCGTGACGCCCGCGATTGCGCTGCGCGGCGGCACACCCGTACGCTGGCCCTCACAGCGGCCGAAGGAGAGACGGCATGACGTCATTGATCGACAGCACGGCCTCGCGCCCCGAGGGTGGGGCGCGGACGCTCATCATCGACACGGATACGCACAACTTCCCACTGCCGCCCGACATCGCGCCGTACCTGTCCGGCACCTGGGCGCGGTACCTCGAGACCTTCGGGCTGCGCACCGTCGGCGAGCACGGGATCCCGCGCGGCCGCCTCATGGCGTCGCGCGCCGACGCCTGGTCGCCGCGGGGCCGGCCGCCCGGCAACGACGCCGAGTACTTCGTCGAGCAGCTCCTGGACCGCTACGACGTGCACGCGGCGATCCTCAACAACTCGGCGACGTTCTTCACCGGCATGGTCGGCGGCAACCAGCCCTACGCGTTCACCGAGGCCTTCGTCGCCGCGGTCAACGACTGGGTCGTCGCCGAGTGGCTGTCGGTCGACGAGCGGCTGTACTCGTCGATCACGGTCGCCGTCGAGGATCCGAAGGCGACCGTCGCCGAGATCGAGCGCTTCGGCGCCGACGAGCGCTTCGTCCACCTCGGCCTGCCGTTCTCCACCCGCAACCCCATGGGGGCGCGGAAGTACTGGGACATGTTCGAGGCGGCATCGCACTTCGGCCTGCCGCTCTCGCTCCACACCGGCAACGCGCCGATGCCCAGCACGGGATCGGGCTGGCCGAGCTTCTACTTCGAGGACCACATGGATCGACCGCCGTCCGTCCTGGCCCAGCTCGCGAGCCTCATCTGCGAGGGCGTCTTCGACCGCTTCCCCGACCTCAAGGTCGTCGTCCAGGAGGGCGGCTGGACCTGGGCCCCGTCCTACAGCTGGCTGCTGGACAGCGCCTGGCGCCGGCTGCGCGAGGAGGAGCCCTACCCGTTCGACCGCGCCCCGTCGGAGTACCTGCGCGACCACGTCTGGTTCACGACCCAGCCGATGGAGGAGACGCGCCGGCCCCACGAGTTCGACGAGGTCCTGGCCATGCTCGCCAAGGACCGGCTCATGTTCGCCAGCGACTACCCGCACTGGGACTTCGACCCGCCCGACCGCGCGCTGCCCACGACGCTGGCGCCCGAGCTGCGCGAGGCGGTGCTCGGGGCACGGCCGCCGCGCTGTACCCGCGGCTGGCCGAGGGGTTCGTCGCCTGATGCCGGCCGTCGCCCCCGACCGCCCCGACCTGCTGGGCACGCCGTGGACCGGCGCGGTCATCGACGCCGACCTGCACGTCAACCCGCCGTCGCTGGAGGCCATCCGGCCCTACCTGGCCCGCCAGTGGCTGGAGTGGATCGACGAGACCGGGTTCACCGCGCCGGCGTCGCTGGTGACGAAGTACCCGCCGGGCAGCAGCGTGACGTGCGCGGCGCGCTGGCGACCGGCCGACGGCCGCACCCCGGCCAGCGACCTCGGCCTCCTGCAGGAGCACGTGCTCGACCCGCTCGGCGTCGAGCGCGCGGTCATCAGCTGCTACTGGGGCCAGGACGCCATCCGCAACCCGGACTTCGCCGCCGCGCTGGCCCGGGCGATGAACGACTGGCTCGTCGACGAGTGGCTGGACCGCGACCCGCGCCTGCGCGCGACCGCCGTCGTCCCGTCGCACAACCCCGCCGATGCGGCGGCCGAGATCGACCGGGTCGGAGGGCATCCCGGGTTCGTGCAGGTGTTCCTGCCGCTGTGGTCGCCCAAGTTGTACGGCAACCGCATCTGGCTGCCGCTCTTCGAGGCGATCGAGCGTCATGACCTCGTCGCCGGCCTGCACTACGGCGGCTCGTCGGAGGGCGCGACGACCGGCACGGGGTGGGCGACGTGGTTCTTGGAGGAGTACGTCAGCGCGCTGGGCATGTGCTGGCAGCAGCTGACGAGCATGATCTGCGAGGGGCTCTTCCAGCGCTACCCGACGCTGCGCGTCTCGCTGCTGGAGACCGGCTTCACGTGGCTGGCCCCGTTCCTCTGGCGGCTGGACAAGGAGTGGAAGGGGCTGCGGCGCGAGGTGCCCTGGGTCGACCGGCTGCCCTCCGACATCTTCCGCGAGCACGTCAAGGTCGCCGTCCAGCCCATCGGGGCCGGCCCGTCGCCCGACGACCTCGCCCGCCACGTGGAGTGGCTGGGCTCCGACGAGATCCTCATGTTCGGCTCCGACTACCCCCACGGGCACGAGCACCCCGTCGCGACGCTGCTCGACGTGCTGCCCGAGGCGGCGCGCGCCAAGGTCATGGCCGGCAACGCCCGGGCCCACTACAAGCTCGGCGACGGCTGAGATGGGCCGCCACGTCGTCGCCAAGGCGTCCGACCTGCCCGAGGGCGGGCGGATCATCGTCGAGGTCCAGGGCCGCTCCATCGGGGTGTTCCACATCAACGGGCGCTTCCACGCGCTGCTGAACCAGTGCCCGCACATGGGCGCCGAGCTGTGTCGCGGGTCGATCCTGGGGCGGCTGGACTCCACCGTGCCCGGCGAGTTCCGCTACGACGAGGAGCACGCGCTGTTGCGCTGCCCGTGGCACGGCTGGGAGTACGACATCGAGACCGGGCAGTCCTACTTCGACTCGCGGGCCCGGCCCTACCCCGTCGACGTGCGCGCCGGCGGCGAGGTGGCCCCGGAGGTGCAGACCGGCGACGTCGGGCGCCCGGCGGCGGGCACGGCCACCGAGTCGGTCGTGGGCCTGGCCGCGTCCAAGCTGCGGCCGGGACCCTACGTGGCTGAGAGCTTCCCGATCGCGATCGAGGACGACTACATCGTGGTCACGATGCCGGGGCGGGCGCGGCCCGCGCCCCGGCCGGCCGAGGAGGGCGGATGATCCTCGAGCTGGCGCCGGGGCGGCTGGCCGCGATCATCAACAGCTATGCCATTGACGGGCGCGTGAGCTGGCATCCGCCCGCCGCACGCGGCGTGGGCTTCATGCACGTCTACGTCCTGCGCGACGGGAACTCGGTCGTGATCGTCGACACCGGGCTGGGCGCGCATCGCGAGCAGGTCCTCGCCGGGCTGGCCGAGCTCACCGGCCCCGGCGACGACCTCACCGTCATCGCCCTGCGCACGCAGGAGTTCGACGCGATGTGCAACCTCCTGCCGATCCTCGAGCGGTTCGCCGTGCGCGAGGTCTGCGGGCAGCACCCGGACCCGCTGGGCTGGGGCGACTTCCACGTCGACCTGCGCCTGGCCGGCCGCGACGCGCTCGTGCGCGGCGACGCGACGACGCCCCTCACGGGCCTGAGCACCCGCGTGCTGCACGAGCACGAGGAGGTCGTCCTGGGCGCCAGGACGCTCGAGGTCTTCCGGCCGGCGATCCGGCTGCTGCAGACGCACTGGATCTACGACGCAGCCACGCGCACGCTGCTGACCTCGGACATGTTCACCCATGCCCGCGCACGCGGCGGCCAGGACGCGGCGGTCATCACCGACGACAACGACGGCGCGACCGTCGAGTCCGTGCAGGAGCACCTGCTCGGCGGCCGCTACTGGTGGCTGGCCCAGTCGCACGCCGACGAGCTGCGCACGTGGCTGGCCGGCGTGTTCGCCGAGCGTGACGTCGAGACCGTGGCCCCGGCCTACGGCGGCATCCTGCGCGGCCGCGACGTCGTCGCCCGCCACGTCGGGCTCCTCGACGAGGCCATCGCCCGGTGCGCCGCGATGATCCCCGCCTGAGGCCCGCCGATGACGCGCCGATCCCTGCCCCGTGAGATCGCCCCCGGCCTGCACTGGCTCGGCGACTGCATCCACGTGACCTACGCCGGCACGACCCTGCACAGCCTCGACTCGCTCTTCGTGCTGCAGGGCAGCGAGGCCGCGGTGATCGTCGATGCGGGCCTGCCGAACGACCTCGACGTCATCGAGCGCCAGCTCGACGAGGTCGAGCGGTCCGGCGGGCCGCCGGTGCGCTACGTGTGGCCCACCCATCAGGAGACGCCGCACGCCGGCGGCGTGGCGCGCTGGCTGGACCGCTACCCCGACGCCGTGCTGTGCGGCGACGTGCGCGACTACCACCTGATCTTCCCCGAGCTCGCCGCCCGCCTCATGCCGCTGGAGATCGGCGAGCGGATCAGCCTCGGCGACAGCGAGGTCGTGGCCGTCGCGCCGGTCTTCTACGACCTGCCCGGCACGCAATGGCTCTTCGACACGCGCCGCAGAGCGCTCTTCTCCGGCGACGGCTTCGCCTACGCGCACTACCACCTCGCCGAGCAGTGCAGCCTGGTCGCCGAGGAGGCCGACGACCTCGACATCCCCGAGATGACCGGGCTGTTCAGCGAGGCGTCGCTGCGCTGGTCGAAGTACCGGGACATGGAGCCGCTGACCCGGGAGCTCCAGGCGCTCGTCGCCGACCTCGGGGCCGAGGTCGTCGCGCCCGGCCACGGGCTCCCGATCCTCGACCCCGTGACCACGTTCCCGCGGGTGATCGAGGGCCTGCTCCTGGCCCACAAGGTCGACCGCGGCACCGGCTGACCCGGCGCTCTCGAGCGTGCCGTTGGGCAGCAGCTCGGCCGACAGCGGCCCGGAGTCGCACGATCTGGTCGTCGTCGCCGGGCATGACGTGGACCGGCACCGTCATCCTCTTGAGGTCCCCGGTGAAGTCGGCCTACCGCGGCTGGGGGAAGCCGGCGGCAGCGGGGCGAGCCCGCCCCGCCACCATGGCCGTTTCTCGGTGCGGCCGCCGCAGACGCCGCACACAGCCAGGACGCGTTCCGTGGTCCTCGACGGCCCGGACCCTCTCCGACCGCGCCGCCGGGCGGAAGCCCCCGCGGCCGGCGAGGCCGCATCTTGCGGAGAAACTCGCGGCCGCCTAGAGGTCGTAGGAGAGGCCGGCGATCCCGTTGGCCGCCATGCGGGCCTGCAGCGCGGTGAGCGCCGGGGCGGCCGGCGCCAGCGCCTCGGCAACCTTCATGGCCGACCAGACCGCTGTCTCCTGCAGGTCGCTGCCCGCCGTGTAGGTACCGCTGAAGCACAGGCCACCGCGGCCCTGGAGCGGGCGCAGCGCGCGGGCGGCCGCGACGGTCTGCGCGCTGATGAGCGGGTGCTTGAACCGCCGCTCCAGGAGGATCTCCGTCGGGTCGGCACGCCGGCGCTGGGCCCACGACTTGAACAGCTCGACCGTCCCGCCTGAGGGCAGCGGGGCGTGCAGGGCGCCGATCCACGCGCTGCCCTCGCACTCGACCCCGTCGACCCCGGCGTTGTACGCGGCCCAGTTCCAGCGCCGGGGGTGCACGTAGGCCGGGTCGCGGTGGATCAGCAGGCGCGAGTCGAAGTACTCGTAGCGGTCGAGCAGCGCGGTGACATCGCCGAACGCGCGCAACGGCCGCAGCAGCTCGCGCCCGATGCGCGGCGGCGCGTTGAGCACCACGAAGCGGTACGGGCCCTGCCGGCCGGCGGGCGTGCGCAGGACCCAGCCGTCGCCGCGCAGCGCCAGGGCCCGCACCGGCGCGTCGAGGCGGACCCTCGCGGCCGGGGCGCGGTCCAGCAGGCGCTGGAGATTTCCCTGCAGGCCGATCTTCGAGGTGTAGGTGCTCGCCCCCTTGAGGTCGGCCGGGAACGCGAGCGCGAACGTCTGCAGGATCGAGCGCGCCGATGCCCGCGCGGCATCGGCGCGCGGGGAGCCGATCGTCGCCGTGATCCACGGGAAGAGCACGTCGGCCTTGAACGCCGGCCCGAGCGGGAGGCCGGCGATCCACTCGTCGACGGTCGTCTCCCACGCCAGGCCGTCCAGCACGGCGCGCCGCGCCAGCTGCGCGAAGACGGCGAACTCGATGGCGTTCCACGGCGTCGCCAGCGGGTGGGTCGAGGTGAGCCACGGCGGGCCGCCGGCCACAGGGAACACGCAGAGGCTGCCGGGCGCCGCGTAGGTCTCCCCCGCCGACGGGTCGGCGGGGTCGTAGAGGCCGAGCTCCTCGAGCAGCGTGACGTAGAGCGGATGGGTGTCGGGGTGGAAGAACTGCGCGCCGAGATCGACGGTCACGGCCTGCGACGGATCGGACGGGTCCGCCACGACGCGCGAGTCGCAGTGCCCGCCGATCCGGGCTCGCGCCTCGAACACGTCCACCTCGTAGCTGCCGGCGAGGAGGTATGCCGCGGTCACGCCGCCGGCCCCTGCGCCGATGACGGCCACCCGGTCGCGCCGCGTGGCCGAGGCGGGCGCGGCCAGCGTCGCGCCGGCGCCGAGCGCCGCCAGACCGGCGGCCCCCTTGAGCACCTCGCGGCGGGTCAGCGGCGTGGGCACCGGGCGAGCCTATGGGAGCGCGATCCCCATCGGGTACACCTGAGCGAGATGCGAACGGCCGCGCTCGTCCTGTGCGTCATCGCCATCGCGACGTGGGTGCCGGTGATCCGCGACATGGTCGTGGGCACCGGCAGCTCGTGGCGGGGCTGGGCGCTGCGGGCGATCGCCCTGCTGAGCTTCGTGCTCGCGGTGATCCTCAACGCAGCGCGGTGAGGACGAAGGCCCCCGCCACATCCAAAGTATCGCGACCAGGGGGGCTTGTTTCAAGCCCCCGGGGGTGCTGCATACTCGCTCGCCGCAAACGACCAAGGGAGCTCCGCGATGCGTGCCGAGCAGCAGTCCACAGCGGTCAGCACCAGCCATCCGATCAAGACCTTCACCTTGACCTCCGACCCCTATGTGTTGGACCTTCGCGAGATCGACGCGACGCGGGTGGCGCTCGCCGGCGGCAAGGGCGCCCACCTGGGAGCGCTGTCGCACCTGGAGGGCATCCGCGTGCCGCCCGGCTTCTGCGTGACGACCGAGGCGTTCCGGCGCGTCGTCACGCAGGCCCCATCGATCGACGGGGCGCTCGACCGGCTGTCGTGCCTGGACGCGGACGACCGCAGCGCGATCCGGGCGTTCAGCGCCGCGATCCGCCGCACGCTGCAGGACGTCGCCGTCCCGGGCGAGGTGACGGCGGCGATCACGCTCGCGCTGGCGCGCGCGGGCGAGCGGTCCGCCTATGCCGTCCGGTCGAGCGCGACGGCCGAGGACTCGCCGACGGCCTCCTTCGCCGGCCAGCACGACACGTACCTCAACATCGTTGGACCCGCCGCGATCCTCGAGCACGTCCGGCGGGCCTGGGCCTCGCTGTTCACCGAGCGCGCCGTGACCTACCGGATCCGCCACGGGCTCGACCACCGGACGACCCGGATGGCCGTGGTCGTCCAGCGGATGGCCGTCCCGCAGGCGGCCGGCGTCCTCTTCACCGCCGACCCGGTCACGTCCAACCGCAGGGTCGTCTCGGTCGAGGCCGCCTTCGGCCTCGGCGAGGCCGTGGTCTGCGGCCTGGTCGACAGCGACATCTACAAGGTGCGCGACGGCGCGGTCGTGGCCCGGGAGATCGGCGCCAAGCGGCTGGCCGTCCACGCGGGGGCCGCGGGCGGGACCGAGGAGCGGGCGATCGAGGCCGGGCGCCGGGCGCAGCCCGCGCTGACCGACGCGCAGGCCCTGCGGCTCGCCGCGCTCGGGCGCCGGATCGAGGCGCACTTCGGTCGCCCCCAGGACATCGAGTGGTGCCTGACCGGCGACGACGACATCGAGATCGTGCAGAGCCGGCCGATCACCACGCTGTTCCCCGTGCCCGACGCCGGCGACGACGCACGTCGCGTCTACGTCTCCGTCGGCCACGGGCAGATGATGACCGACGCCATGAGGCCGCTGGGGATCTCGCTGTACCAGCACGTGGCCCTCCCCACGATGTACGAGGCGGGCGGCCGGCTGTTCGTCGACGTCGCGCCGCGCCTGGCCTCGCCGGCCACGCGCCCGGGCGTCCTGGAGGCGCTCGGCCGGTCCGATCCGCTCGTCGGCGACGCGCTGCGGACCATCGTCGAGCGCGGCGGCCTCCTCCCGCCGGCGCCGGAGGACGACCGCCCCGCCGGGGCCGCCGCGGGCGGCGCGCCCGTGCCGATCGCGACCGATCCGGCCGTCGTCGACGAACTCATCAGGACCAGCCGGGCGTCCGTCGCGGCGCTGGGCCGCGACATCCGGACGATGTCCGGCCCGGCGCTTCTGGACTTCATCCTCGCCGACATCCAGGAGCTGCGGCGGATCACGTTCGACTCGCGGAGCACCCAGGTCATCACGGCCGGCATGGAGGCCGCGTGGTGGCTCGACGAGCGCCTGGAGGCGTGGCTGGGCGAGAAGGGCGCGGCGGACACGCTGGCGCTCTCGGTCCCCCGGAACATCACGTCGGAGATGGGGCTGGCACTGCTGGACGTGGCCGACGTCGTGCGCCCGCACCCCGAGGTGATGGCCTTCCTGGACGGGGTCGAGGACGACGCCTTCCTCGACGGCCTGGATGAGCTCGACGGCGGCCGGGAGGCGCGGGAGGCCATCGAGGGCTACCTCGAGCGCTACGGCATGCGCTGCGTCGGTGAGATCGACATCACCCGGCCGCGCTGGGGCGAGCGTCCCTCGGCGCTCGTGCCGATGATCCTCGGCAACGCCCGCAACGCCGAGGCGGGGGCCGGCCGGCGGCGCTTCGAGCAGGGCCGGCGGCAGGCCTGGGAGAAGGAGCAGGACGTCCTCGAGCGCCTGCGGGCCCTGCCGGGCGGCGCGGACAAGGCGCGGGAGGCCAAGCGGATGATCGACCGCGTCCGGACCTTCAGCGGGTACCGGGAGGATCCGAAGTACTGCATCGTCAGCCGCTTCTACGTGTACAAGCAGGCGCTGATGGGCGAGGCCGGCCGCCTGGCCGCGGCCGGCGTGCTCCGCGAGCCCGAGGACGTCTTCTACCTCACGCTGCCCGAGCTCGGCGACGTCCTGCGCACCCACGCGGCGGACCACGGCCGCATCGCCGAGCGCCGCCAGGCGTTCGCCGCGCACCAGGCCCTGACGCCGCCGCGGGTGATGACGTCGGAGGGCGAGGTCGTCACCGGGGCCTACCGGCGCGACGACGTGCCGGCCGGCGCGCTGGCCGGCCTGCCGGTCTCCGCCGGGACCGTCGAGGGACGCGCCCGCGTCATCCTGGACCTGGGCGAGGCCGAGCTCGAGCCGGGCGACATCCTGGTCACCACCGGAACGGACCCCAGCTGGTCGCCCCTGTTCGTGGCCATCACGGGGCTCGTCACGGAGGTCGGCGGCCTGATGACCCACGGCACGGTGATCGCCCGCGAGTACGGCCTGCCGGCGGTCGTCGGGGTCGAGGACGCCACCCGGCGCATCCGCGACGGGCAGCGGATCCGCGTGCACGGCACCGGCGGGTACGTGGAGCTCCTGGCGTGAGGACGCGGAGCGCACGGCCGCCCCGCGGATCTCGGAGGGTCGGTCCCGAGCCTGGGGACGCCATCGGCGCGCCGCCGCGTGGATGGGTTGACCCGCTCGAGCGCACGGTGGAGAATCGGCTCGAGCGATCAGAAGGTGGTGTGACATGGCGTGGACCCTGAAGGGCAGCTACGCGGAGACGTGTTCGTGCGAGCTCATGTGCCCGTGCAACCTCTCCTTCGATCACGGCGCGACCTACGACTTCTGCCGCGCGACCCTCGGCTTCCACATCGATGAGGGCCAGATCGACGGCACCGACGTCGCGGGGCTCAACGTCGTCGTGATCATCGACACTCCGAAGGTCATGACCGAGGGCAACTGGCGGCTCGGGATGTTCATCGACGAGCGGGCGGCCGACGAGCAGGCGGACAAGCTCGGCAAGGTGTTCGGCGGTCAGCTCGGCGGACCGATGAGCGGACTCGCGCCGCTGGTGGGCGAGGTCCTCGGCGTGGAGCGGGCACCCATCGAGATGACCGACGACGGCCTGCGCCACACCGTGCGGGTGGGCGACGCGATCGACTTCGAGGTCGAGGACATCGTGCCCTTCGGGGTCGAGACCGGAGCGCCGGTGCGCTTCTCCGGCATGTTCCACCCCGTCGGATCCGATCTCACGATGGCGGAGGCCAAGCGCTCGCGCATCAGCGCGTTCGGGATCGAGTACGAGGGCAAGACCGGGCTGTCGACGTCCGCGTTCTCCTGGGCGGCATGACCCTCGCGGCGCCGGACCGGGCCGCCGGCCCCGCAGCGGCGCTCGGCCCGGCTCGCGCGCGCCTGGGGCTCGTCGCGTTGCTCGTCGCGGTCGCCGCGGTCGGGTGGTGGTCGACCGCGGAGCGGATGCGCGGCATGGACGCCGGTCCTTGGTCTCCGCTGGGCACACTCGGCTGGTTCGTCGGCGTGTGGGTCGTGATGATGGCCGCCATGATGTTCCCGTCGCTGTCCCCGACGGTCGGGCTCTATGCGCGCATGACGCGCGATAGCGTGGCGCCGCTGGTGTTCGCCGCCGGCTACCTGCTCGTGTGGGGGGCCGCCGGGCTGGCCGCCTTCGCGTTCTCGCGATCCGTCGGCCTCGTCGCCGGAGACGCGCTGGCGTGGGACGGCGCCGGACGGTGGATCGCGGGGGCGACGCTGCTGGTCGCGGCGGTCTACGAGGTCACGCCGCTCAAGCACGTCTGCCTCGCGAAGTGCCGCAGTCCGCTCGGGTTCCTGCTCGGCGCCTGGCGCGACGGCCGGGCCGGCGCGCTGCGGATGGGCGTCCGGCACGGCGCATGGTGCCTGGGGTGCTGCTGGGCGCTCATGGCGTCGCTGTTCGCGCTCGGCGTCATGAGCATCGTGTGGATGGCGGTCGTCTCGGCGCTCATCGCGGCCGAGAAGACGCTGCCCTGGCGTCGTGTCGTCACCTACGGGACGGCGGCGATCCTGATCGTGCTCGGCGTCCTGATGCTCGCCGCGCCCGATGCGCTCCCGGGCCTGACCGTCCCCGAGGGGCACGCGATGCCGAGCATGCCGCAGGACGGCATGTGACACGAAGGCGGGGTTCCGCCGGCGCCTAGGACTCCACCACGGCGATGCTGACGCGGATCGAGCCGTCGTGCGCCGTCCACAGGTCAGCGCGGCCCTGGCCGGGGCCGGGCGCCGCGGTCTGGACACTGCCGTGCCGGCTCAGCGGGGGCACGAGGATCGACCACCCGTGGCGGGGCGCGTAGCCGGCGATGGCCGCGTACGCCCCCTCGGCCCGCGGTGACGGAGCGTGGCCCGGCGCCACGACGCCCGGTCCGGGCTCCGCTGCTGCGCCGGGGCGCGCCGTGCGCCTGGGGATCCGGACGAGCGGGTACCTTCGCGCGATGAGCCGACGCGAGGCGCGCTGCCGCTGTGGGCAATTGCAGGCGTTCGTCGAGGGCGAGCCCAAGCGTGTGTCGATCTGCCACTGCCTCTCGTGCCAACGACGCACCGGCAGCGCGTTCGGCGAGCAGGCGCGGTTCAGCCGCGTCGGGTTCAGCCACTCGGGGGAGTTCCGCGAGTGGGAGCGCGTCTCCGACGACGGACAGCCGCGGTCCTACTGGTTCTGTCCGATCTGCGGATCGACGGTCTGGTATGCGACGGACGAGGGCGAGGTGGCGATCCCGGTCGGCGCACTCGCCGATCCGACGTTCCCGCCGCCGACGCGATCGGTGTGGGAGCGACGCAAGCACGCGTGGGTGCACCCGCCCGCCGCCGCCGACCGTCACGACTGATCGGCAGGCGCAGCAGCGCGCGTCCGACCGCCACTGGCGTCCTCGGGCCCGAAGGGCGAGCCGTCGACCGACCCGCCTCGGATGTCGTCGGCACAGCCGCGCCGCGTCGAGCACCTCGTGCCAAGCCGACGCGGGGACTCGAACCCCGGACCCCTTCATTACGAGCGTCGCAATGGGTAGTCACAGCGGGCCGTGAGTGGACGCTCAGGCCTGATTCTGCGCGGTTTTTGCCGGCGCGAGGACCCGCCCTGCCCGCGCTGATTTCCGCGGATGTACCCGTCTGGTACCCGCGAGGTCCGACCCCGCTCTAGCGGGTCACAGTGATCCCGTGCGCCTCACGGTCCCAGGTCTGTGCCGTGATTCCGCGCTCGCCCATCTGGCGCAGCTGCACCTTCTGCACCTTCTCGTTGGCGGTCTTGGGCAGCTCGGGGAGGATCTCGATGTAGCGCGGAACCATGAAGTAGGGCAGGCGCTCGTCGAGGAACGCGATGAGCTCGGCCATGTCGAGCTCCGCACCGGGCCCAAGCACGACGCAGGCCTTGACGTCGTCCTCGCCGAGATCGGACGGCACGGCGATGACCGCGCTCTCCTGGACCGCCGGGTGGGCGTTGACCACGCTCTCGACCTCGGCGGAGGTGATGTTCTCGCCGCGGCGGCGGATCGCGTCCTTCTTGCGGTCGACGAAGGTGAAGGAGCCGTCGGTGTCGCGGCGCCCGTAGTCACCGGTGTGAAACCACAGGTTGCGAAACGCCTCTGCCGTCTCCTCGGGCCGGCCGTGGTAGCCGGTCAGCAGCGTCCACGGATCGCGTGAGCGCACGACGATCTCCCCGACGGTGCCGTCGGGCACCGGGTGGTCGAGATCGTCGACGACGTCGACGTCATAGGTGCGGGCGTTGGCGCGACCGCACGAGCCGGCCCGCACCTCCTCCCCCGGTTCGAAGAGCGTGACGACGCCGGTCTCAGTGGCGCCGTAGACCTCGATGACCTCGCAGCCGAATCGCTCCAAGAACGCCGCCGACAGGGCACTCGGGCCGATGTAGAACCGCCGCACCCGATGATCGCGATCGTCCGCGCGCGGGGGCTGGTTGAGGAGGATCGGGACCATCCCGAAGATGCCGTGCACGATCGTCGCGTCGACGGCACGGGCCTGGTCCCAGAAGCGCGAGGCGCTGAACCGCTCGACGACGCAGAGCTGCGAACCGGCCATCAACGTTGGAAGCACGCCGAGTGTGCGGGCGATGCTGTGAAACAGCGGCAGCGGCGTCAGCAGGACGTCGTCACGTGTGTAGCCGACCGCCCTGATCCAGTCCTCGGCGAACCGGTGCGCGTGGCCGTGCGTGACTTCGACGCCCTTGGCCCGACCTGTCGTGCCCGACGTGTACATGATCGCCGACAGCGTCGCGGCGTCGGCTACCACCGGGTCGGGCATCGCGGGGGTGTCGAGCGCTTCGAACCGCTCGCATCCGGCCGGCAACTCCTCGTCCGCAGCGTCGACGACGACGACCGTCACGGGTTCGAGACCGTCGAGCACGGGCAGCAGGCGAGCCAGCAGTGGCGCGTGCACGACCAACAGGCGGGCGCCGCAGTCGGTGATCTGGTGGCGCAGCACGTCGCCCTTGAGCGCGGTGTTGACCGGCACCTCGACCGCACCCGCCCAGGAGACCGCGAGGGCGCAGAACACGAACTCGGGCGCGTTGTGGAGCATCAAGGCGACGCGGTCGCCGGGCCGGACGCCGAGACGGCTGAGCGCTCCTGCCAACGCGGCGGCCTCGCGGGCGGCCGCGGCGTAGGTCCACGACCTGTCGCCGAACCGCAGGAACACTCGGTCCGGCTCCCGCAGCGCGCGCCGGTGCAGCATGATCGACATCGCCGCCGGGGGTGTCGCTGGGTCCGTCACGGTGTCGATCAGCTCCTGGTGGGGGACATTCCGACCGACCGGAATGTATGGCCGGCCCGCCGATGTCGTCAAGGTTCGCCCAGCCCCGTGGCTACGATCCGCACCGATGAAGCCCACGAGGTCGTACGCGCCCGAGATGACGCGGCAGCTCCTCATGGAGGCCGCGCTGGACCTGTTCGCGGAGCGCGGCTTCCGCGAGACGTCGATCCAGGACGTCGTCGAGCGGGCCGGACTGACCAAAGGCGCGTTCTACCATCACTTCCGCACCAAGGAGGATGCCCTGCGCATCCTTCACGACGCGTTCTTGGACCTGGTCACGGTCGAGCAGGACCGGGCGCTGGCCGAGTTCTCCTCGCCCACCGAGCAGCTGTGGCACGTCACCTCGGCGATCACGCAGATATGCATCGAGTACCAGAAGCACGTGCGGGTCTTCTACCGCGAGCGTCACGGCCTCTCCGGCGACGTCCGGGTGGCTGTTCTGGCTAAGCGTCGGGTGTTCACCAAGCGCTTCCAGGACATCGTCGCGCGGGGAATCGCGGCTGGCGAGTTCTCCGTCGGGCCCGACGCCGACGTCGCCGCCCTGGGGGTGCTCGGGACGTGCATCTGGGCCTACCAGTGGTACCGCCCCGACGGGCGCCGCCGGCCGGAGGAGATCGCCGACCAGCTCGGCCGGATGGCGCTCCTGTCGGTCGGCGTCGGCCCGGATCGCATCCGTGCGATCGCGCGATCCGCCGGTCCCGGCGACCCTGGGTAACGCCTTCCGCGACACCTCGAGTTGACAGCGGCCACCGGAGGTGGGAGGGTCGCCGCCCAGGAAACCGACCGGTCGGAATGCTGTGAGCGGCGTGGGTCGCCGTGATGTTCCGCTGGGCGAACGTCGGACAGGAGAGACCATGGCCAGTGCCCCCGCTGCAGCGGTCCTGATCGGAGTCGACACCGGAGGCACGTTCACCGACGTGATCCTCAGCGACGCGCAGGGGCGGGTGTCGGCCCACAAGTCACCGACGACCATGCCCGATCCCTCCGAGGGCTTCGTCCGTGGCATCGGCAAGGCGGGCGTCACCGGCGCAGACGTCGACTCGATCACCCACGGGACGACGATCGGGCTCAACGCGATCATCACGCGCCGGGGCGCCAAGGTCGGCCTCGTTCACACCGAGGGCTTCCGCGACCTCCTCGACACGGGCCGCGCCTGGCGGCCGGTGGAGGCCACCGTCGACCCGCGCTACCAGCGTCCGCACGAGGAGCGCCCGATCGTCCGACGTAGCCTCCGCCGGCCGGTCAAGGAACGCGTGCTGGCCGACGGCACCGTGCTGTTCGCACTGGACCAGGCGGCGCGGGACGATCTGCTGGCGCAGGTGCGCGGCATGGTCGACGAGGGCGTCGAGAGCATCGCCGTCTGCCTCCTGCACTCCTACAAGTTCCCCGAGCACGAGCAGCAGATCCGCGCTCTCATCGCGACTGAGCACCCCGATCTGCCCGTCGACATCTCCTCGGAGACCTGCCCGTACCCCAAGGAATACGGGCGCACGATGACCACCGTGCTCAACGCCTACATCCGGCCGATCACCGAGCGCTACGTCACACGGCTGCAGGATCGGCTCGCCAAGGACGGCTACACCAACCCGATCTGGATCGCGACCAACCAGGGCGGCATGACCACGGGCGAGGTCTCCAAGACCAAGCCGGTGCTCACGCTCGGGTCGGGGCCGGTGGGCGGGGTGCTGGCCGCCAAGCGCTACAGCGAGCTGCTGGGCCTGCCCAACCTCATCACCTTCGACCTCGGTGGCACGAGCGCCGACGTCAGCATCATCACCGACGGCGCGATGGTCATGGCCCGCGAGCTCGTCTTCGAACACGACATCATCACCACCCTGCCGGTCATCGAGGTGTCGAGCATCGGAGCCGGCGGGGGGAGCATCGCGTCGCTGGATCCGGCCGGCGGGATCCACGTCGGCCCCCAGAGCGCGGGTGGCAACCCGGGGCCGGCGTGCTACGGGCAGGGCGGAGAGGAGCCGACGGTGACCGACGCCTGGCTGCTGCAGAACATCCTGTCGCCCGAGCAGTCGCTCGGGGGTGAGATCGCGCTGCGCCCCGACCTGGCCGAGGAGGCCATGCGCACCATCGCCGAGCCCCTGGGCGTCGACGTCAAGGAGGCGGCCCGGGTGATCGGGCGCGTCGCCAACTCGAACATGGCCGAGCTCATCCGGCGCATGACGATGTACCGCGGGCTCGACCCCCGCGACTACACCCTCCTGGCCTTCGGCGCGGCCGGGCCCGTGCCGGCCGCGGCGATCGCCCGCGACCTGGGCGTGGGACAGGTCGTCGTGCCCGGGCTGGCCGGCGGCTTCTCGGCCTACGGGCTGGCCCAAGCGGACTTCACCACCGAGGAGACCGAGCCCATCATGGGCGTGCTGGACGGGCTCGACGAGGACGGGCTGCGCCGGACGTTCGCCGAGCTCACCGAACGGGCCCTGCACACCGTCGGCCAGCACAACATCGCCCGCGCCGACAGCTCGGTCGTCCTCAGCTTCGACGGCATGTACCTCGGCCAGTCGTGGGAGTTGAGCTCGCCGATCGGCGAACTCCCTGCCACCGGCGCGATCGAGGCGCTCGTCGAGAGCTTTCACCAGACCCACGAGCTGCTACGCGGCTATCGCATCGAGGACATGGGCATCCGCATCCTGACGGCACGCGCCGTGGCCTACGGCCAGCGCGCTCGCGCCCAGCTTCCGGAGATCGCGACCGGCACGATCGAGCCGCCGGACGACGCCCTGCTCGGCCGGCGCGAGGTCGACTTCGACGCCGTCACCGCCGACGCCGCCTGCTACCGCATGGAGGCCTTGGCGGCCGGCAACGAGATCGCCGGCCCCGCCGTCCTGCACAACGAGAACTTCACCGTGCTCGTCCCCCCGGGCGATCGCTGCCGGATCGACGCGCACGGCAACTGCGTCCTGACCATCGAGAGCTGAGGACCGACCATGGCGACCGAACAGATCACCGGCGGCACCAACCGCTACGTGGCCTCAGCGGAGGACATCCGCGAACGCTTCGACATCGACCTCACCACCGGCGAGGTCATCCGGCACTCGCTCATCAACACCTGCAGTCAGATGGCGTGGAACCTCACGGTGTCGGCGTTCAGCTCGGTTGTGCGCGACCTGCAGGACTTCTCGGTCGGCATCGCCTCGCCGTGGCTGCCCGACCAGGACCTGCAGCTCGACCTCCTCGCCTCGGCCGAGGGGTGCGCGATCCACTTCTTCACCTTCCAGTACAAGGCGCGCAACAACATCATGGAGTTCGGGCTCGACAACCTCGAGCCCGGCGACGTGTTGGTCTACAACGACCCGTTCCGGGGCGGCAGCCACGTCATGGACATCGGCTGCGCGCGGCCCGTGTTCGTCGGCGACGAGATCATCGCCTTCACGATGACCGACGCCCACTGGGTCGACATCGGCGGCCCGGTGCCCGGCGGGTTCAGCCCCGGCTACGCGACCGACATGTGGATGGAGGGCATCCGGCTCAGCCCGCGGCTGCTGTTCCGCGGGGGCAAGAAGGTCAAGTCGACGTTCGACCTGTTTCTCGACAACACGCGCATCCCCGAGATCAGCCTCAACGATCTGCAGGCCAAGGTGGCCACGCTCGGTCTGGGCGAGCAGGCGATTCGGCGCAGTGTCGAGAAGTACGGCCGCGACACGTTCGTCAACGCCATGCGCTACGTGCTCGACTACGGCGAGCGGCGCATGCGGGCGGCGATCGCCGAGCTTCCGGACGGCGACTACCTGGGCGAGGACGCCATCGACGACGACGGCATCGTCGACGAGGAGCACCTGGTCAAGGCCACCCTGCGCAAGCGCGGTGACTGCATCGAGCTGGACCTGTCCGGATCGGCCCGCCAGTCGGTGGGCAATGCCAACGGGCAGTCCAGCGATGTCGCCTCCGGTGGTCACATCGCGATCAAGTCGATGATCCTGCCCGACGTCGACACCAACGCCGGGCTGTTCCGCCCGATCGACATGGTCCTGCCGGCCGGCTCGATCGTGCACGCGCTGCCGCCCGCGGCCAACACCCAGGGCCACCTGCTGCCGACGTGCAAGCTGACGACGGCCGTCCAGCAGGCCCTTGCCAACGCCCGTCCCGACATGGCGGTCGGCGAAAGCTACGACGACATCCCGACCATCGGCTTCGGCGGCCTCGACACGCGCGGCGACACGCCGGCCCCGTTCGTCTGCTTCCAGGTGCCGTTCGGTCCGTTCGGCGGCACCGCCACGCACGATGGGTTGTCCTACAGCCTGCACATCATCGGCAACTGCCTCGAGCTCTCGTATGAGATCGAGGAGGAGTTCTATCCCATCGTCATCCTGCGCAAGGAGTTCGTCCCGGATACCGCGGGAGCGGGGACGTTCCGCGGCGGCCCGGCAATGGTCTGGGAGGAGATGCCGTTGGTTGACGTCACCGCCAGCGCCTCGTTCGAGCACATCCGCCACCGGACCAAAGGCGTGTTCGGCGGTGCCGGTGGGCACTCAGCGTTCATCAGCCTCGTTGACCCCGCGCCTGGGGACGATGCGCCATCGACACACGACGGAGGCTCCCAGCCACGCGGCACCGTGATCTCGGGGATGGTCGACGTCGCCACCGGAGCGATCGACGTCGAGCACGGTGAGTTCCGGACCGGCAAGTGGGCGAATCGCTCGATCCCAGCCCGGTCGGTCATCGTGATGCAGGTGGCCGGCGGCGCGGGCTACGGCAGCCCGCTGGAGCGGGATCCGGTCCGGGTCCAGCGCGACGTCGAGGACGAGCTAGTCTCGATCGACGGCGCACGGGAGCACTATGGCGTCGTGATCGATCCGACGACGCTGACCGTCGATGAGGCCGCCACGACGGCCCGTCGCACCGAGCTGAAGGCGGAGGCCTGAGATGGCGATCTTCTTCCCGCGTCCGGAGGAGCCGTTCCTCCACGTGACCCGAGAGCCCCGTGAGGGCACGTGCCGCGCGTGTGGCGCGCCAGATCTGGCGGCGTATCCCGTCCTCGGCGCTAAGGGCTGGGCGGACGTCGTCAAATGCCAGCAATGCCTCGCCGTCGACAGCGAGACGATGATGCCGATCTGGGGCTTCTGGAAGCCGCTCAGCGCGGACTGGGAACGCTCGTCGGCGGGATAGGTCTCGCCCTCATGGCCGCTCCGAACGTGTTGCGTCTCCGACGACTGCATGCGCCGCGGTGCCGCACGCAGCGCGTCCGCCCCTAGCGAGACACTCCCGTCCCGTCCCTAGGCCTCCTACGTCTGCCTCACTCTGCTGATCGCGAGAGCCGGATCCGGACCTGACCGTCGCATGCGCGACAGGCCCGGCGCGCGATCATGTGCCGCCCTCCTCGTTGCCTTCTCCAGGCCGCCAAGCACTGCTTTGTCCTTTCGTTGATCCCTTTCGTCTGACGGTGAGCCCACCACCGCCAAACGCCCGATAGCCATGCGGAATTCGGGCCTGGTCGTGACCCCGACCACCCGCGCCCTCCATGAGAACAGAGACGAGCGGGCTCGGGTGGTCGGACTCCCTCCCAGGACAAGAGGACCGAGGACACGGGCTGGCGGTGGTGGGCCAGGACAGATCAGGACGGGGAGACAGGTCAGACGGAACACAGCAGAAGACAAGGAACAGATCATCGAGAGAGGGCGGGCACGGAGACGCGGACGAAGATGGGACGGGCAACAAGAACCGGCACCGATCAAGGCAGAAACGGCAGGCTTGGCGAGACGCGTGAAATCGGAAGGCAACCGGGCGACGTTGATGGCTTGGAACCGGCGGGCGAGGGCCAGGGCGATCAAGGTGGTGGCCTATACAAGCTAGGTAGATAGCGAGATAGCTAGCGTGCTAGCAAGGCCCGGCCGACGTGGCGGGCGGGACGTGCGGGTCAGCGCACGCGCAATCGCCTTGGTGACGATGACCTACGTCGGTCCAACGCTTCACGACACGGCCCGGCCGTTCGTCAGGGAGCTCGAGGTGCGGTGAGCGCCGACCCCGCCACGCTGGCGCTCGCTCTTGTTGATGCACTCGATGACCGGGCTCTCGACGCGCTCGCCGAGCGCCTGGCGTCACGGCTCGTCGGCCGGATCCCTCGTGCACGGCACGACGAGCGCCCCGCCTACACCGTCGCCGCCTTGGCCGAGAGCTTGGGGCTCAGTCCCAAGGCCGTGCGCAACGCCATCGGTCGCGGCGAGCTGCGCGCACGCAAGCGCGGCGCACGCTGGCTCATCACCACCGACGCCGTGGCGAAATGGCTCGAGGTCTCCCCCGCGCCGGCACCGCCGCGCGGCACGAGCGACGGACCCAGACCGCATCGTCGTCGCAGCCGTGCAATCGGTCCGATGACCCGTGCCCTGGCCGCCGTCCAGACTCCGATGTAGCTTTGGCTCATCCAGATCAAAGTGCCCCCGGCGACGCTGGAACGTCCCGGGGGCCGGCACCGAACACAGGAGGTTCGATGCACAAGCAGCCTACGGGCGGCCATACACGCCGCGCGTCCACGCCCGCCCCGACCGTCGGAAGGTCGGCATGAGCGTCGAGAGGGTCGTCCGTGCCAACGGCACGACGCGCTACCGGGTCCGCTGGCGCGAGGCGGGCCGCAACCGCGCGGAGACCTTCGACCGGCGCAAGGACGCGCTGAACTTCGAGGCCGAGATCCGCCGGCGCCGCCAGCTCGGCACGCTCGACAGCCTCGACGCCGGCACCGAGACCCTTGACGAGTACGTCACCGACACCTGGGCTCCGGCGCACGCTCCGGCCCTGGCCGACAGCACACGCAAGATCTATGCCTTGATCTACGACCGCCACCTGTCGCCGTACCTCGGCGACGTCTCGCTGCGCGACATCACTCCGGAGCGCATCGCGCGCTGGCAGAGCGAGCGCCTGGCCGCCGGCGTCGGCCCGCACTCGGTGCGCAAGGCCATCGCCATCCTCAGCGGCGTGATGCAACGGGCCACCGAAGCCCGGCGCATCCCCTACAACCCGGTGCGCGTCGCACGCAAGGCTCGCCTGCCCAAGTCCGAGCCGGTACGCCCGCTGTCACCCGCCGTCGTGGAGGCCATCCGCGCCGAGCTCGCCCAGCGCGACGCCACGCTCGTCTCGATCCTGGCCTACGCCGGGCTGCGCCCCGGCGAGGCGCTGGACCTCACGTGGGGCTCGGTCCAGGAGCGCACGCTGATCGTCGACGCCAGCAAGACAGGGCGCCGGCGCACCGTGCGGCTGCTCGAGCCGCTGGCCGAGGACCTGGCCGCCTGGCGCAAAGCGAGCGGCGACCCATCCTCCAGCGCGTTCGTGTTCCCCAGCGCAACGGGCCGGCGCTGGACCCAGGAGGCCTACAAGTCCTGGACCCGGCGCACCTTCGCCGAAGCCGCCGCCGCGGCGGGCGCCGACCACGCCACCCCGTACAGCCTGCGCCACAGCTTCGTCTCGCTGCTGCTGGCCGAAGGGCGCAGCGTGCTCTACGTCGCCGCCCAGGCCGGCCACCGCCCCAGCATGTCCTGGGACACCTACGGCCACGTCTTCGAGGACCTCGACGACCGCATCCGCATCGATCCCGCGGAGGCGATCCGCACGGCGCGGGAGCAGATCGGTACCCGTCTGGTACCCGCGGAGGAGCCGCAGACGACCGACGGCTGATGCCTCCCAGACCAGAAGGCCGGGACTACCAGGGCCTTCTCCGAGAGCCGACGCGGGGACTCGAACCCCGGACCCCTTCATTACGAGTGAAGTGCTCTACCAGCTGAGCTACGTCGGCGCGGGTGCCCTGACGAGCACCGTGGCGGATGGTACCCAAGGGTCGTCGGCCGCCGTCGCGCGGAGATGAGCCGGGCGCCGCTCAGGCGGGCACGGGCGGCGCGGCGGCAGGCTGGGGCTCGCCGTCGGCGGCCGCCGCGCGCGTGCGCGCCCGGCGCTCCTCGCGCATGAGCAACAGCGCGGGCACCAGCGCGATGAGCACGGCCGCCAGCGACCACGCGTAGGCGTGGGCGAACGCGGCGCCGAGCGGGTCGGCGAAGCGGTCGCGCAGCGCGGCGGGAAGCGTCCCCGCCTCGGCCGCGCTGCCGCCCGCGCCCGAGCCGAGGTTGGAGGCCAGGCGGTTCTGCAGCACGACGGTGAGGATCGCCACGCCCAGCGAGCCGCCGATGCGCTGCAGGACGTTGAGCATCGGCGTCGCGCGCGGCACCTCCGAGGCGCTGCCCAGCGTCGCGTACGCGGCGGCCATCGCCGGCATCATCGTCGCGCCGAGCCCGAGGCCGCGCACGAACAGGCCGGCCATGAGCAGCAGGTACGGGGTGTGGCCGCCGATCAAGGCATAGGGGATGGTCCCCACCGCCAGGATGACGAGCCCGACGGGCACGACGCGCCCCGCCCCGATGCGGTCGGTCAGCCGGCCGCCGACGTTCATCCCCAGCGCCGCGCCGATGCCCTGGGGCGTCATGAGCAGCCCGGCCTCCAGCGGCGACGCGCCTCGGGCCAGCTGGTAGTAGAGCGGCAGCAGGATCATCGACCCGAACAGCGCCGCGCCCAGCAGGAAGATCGTGCCCGCCGCCGCGCTGAAGCCCGCGCCGCGGAACAGGCGGACCTCGACGAGCGGGTGGGCGATGCGCAGCGCGCGCAGGACGAAGGCGACGATCGCGCTCAGCCCGACCGCAAGCGGGATCAACGCGCTCGGGGTCCCCACCGTCCCGTGGGTGCCGATCTCGCTGAGCCCGAAGACGACCGCCGCCACGCCGGGCGACAGCAGCAGCAGGCCGAGCTTGTCCAGCGGCGGCGTGGCGTGGCCGGCCGCCGACGCCAGGCCCTCGGCCCGCGCCTTGGGCAGCAGCCGCCAGGCGAGCACGAGCCCGACGAGGCCGATGGGCAGGTTGACGTAGAAGATCCAGCGCCACGACAGGTTGTCGACCAGCAGGCCGCCGATGACCGGGCCGAGCACCGGGCCCAGCAGCATCGGGACGCCCACCACGCTCATGACCCGGCCCATGCGCTGGGGCCCGGCGGCCTGGGCCAGCGTGATCATCCCGATGGGCATGATCATGCCGCCCGCCAGGCCCTGCAGGACGCGGAAGGCGATGAGCGACCCCGCGTTCCAGGCCGCGCCGCACAGCACGCTGGTGACCACGAACGCCGCGACCGACGCCATCCACACCGTGCGCGGGCCGAGGCGCTCCGCCATCCAGCCCGTGAGCGGGATGACCGACGCCAGCGCCAGCAGGTAGGCCGTGCTGACCCACTGGATCGTCGAGAGCGAGACGTGCAGGTCGGTCCGCAGCGTCTGCAGCGCGACGTTGACGATCGTCGCGTCGAGGATCGACATGATCGCGCCGATCACGACGACCAGCGCGATCGGCCGCAGGTCCTTCGGCAGGCCCGACATCAACCCTGGACCCCCTCGTAGGCCTCGGCCAGGCGCGACAGCACGCGCGCGGCGGCGCGCCGCTCGTCGGGCTCCAGCTGGGCGAACAGCGCCCGGCGGCGCTCGGCCTGGCGCTCGTGGAAGTCGGCGACCGCCTCCCGGCCCGCGTCGGTCAGCTCCAGGCGCACGGCGCGGCGGTCGTCGGTGCAGCGCTCGCGGGTCACGAGGCCGCGGACCTGCAGGCCGTCGAGCATGCGCGTCGCGGTGGGCGCGCTCACGCCGGCCGCCCGGGCCAGCTCACGCAGGCCGAGCGCGTCGCCGGCGTGGCGCAGCGGCGCGAGCAGGTCGTACTGGGCGAGCGTGAGCGTGTCGTCGGGCGCCGCGCGCACGCGGGCGCGCTTGGCGGCGCGGACGAAGTCGTCGAACGCCGCCAGGAACGCGTGGAGCTGCGGATCGGTCGCCGTGGGCATCGCCCGGCAGGCTACCCGCCTTCCGTTAGCGTGCTAACGATCCCGGCGCGGGTACGGTCCCCCGATGTCCGCGCCGGCCTTCGACCTGCAGTCGCACTCCACCCGCTCCGACGGCTCGCTGGAGCCGGCCGAGGTCGTCGCCCGCGCCGCCGCGGCGGGCGTCCGGCTGCTCGCCCTCTCCGACCACGACACCGTCGACGGCCTCGATGAGGCGCTGGCCGCCGCACAGGAGCACGGCCTGCGACTCGTGACCGCGACCGAGCTCTCCTGCCTGGACGGCGACCGCGAGGACCTGCACGTCCTGGGGTACGGCATCGACCACCACGACCCGGCGCTGCTGGACGCCCTGGAGCGCTGGCGCGCCGACCGGGCCGCCCGCGGCGACCGGATGGCCGACGCGCTGGAGCAGGAGGGCTTCGCGCTGGACCGTGCACCCCTGGAAGCCCGCCGCGCCGCCGGCCTGCCGGTCGGGCGACCGCACCTCGCGCAGGCGGCGTTCGACCACCCCGGCAACGCCGAGCGCTGCCGGCGCGAGGGCCTCGCCGACTTCGGCCAACTGCTGGGGACCTACCTCGTGCCCGGGGCGCGGGCCTTCCGGCGGCGCACCACGCCGACGGTCGCCGAGGCGATCGGCGTCATCCACGACGCCGGCGGTGTGGCGGTCTGGGCCCACCCGTTCTGGGACCTGGACCACGACGCCGAGGTCATCGACACGATCGACCGGTTCGTCGCCGTCGGCCTGGACGGCGTCGAGGCCTTCTACATCACGCACACGCGCGAGCAGACGCTGCTGCTCGCCGGCCTGTGCGCCGAGCGCGGCCTGCTCAGCACCGGCTCGGCCGACTTCCACGGGCCCGACCACCCCCGCTTCCACGCCTTCCGCGCGTTCGACCGCTGCGGCGCGGAGCCCGACCTGGGCCCGCTGGGCCCGGTCTGAGGGCTCGGTCGACCCTGGCCGGGCGTCCAGGGAGGCCGTGCTGCGACCGCCCGAGACACTAGCCTGCGCCGCTGCTCATGGATGCCTTCCAAGCCATCGTCCTCGGCATCGTGCAGGGCCTCACCGAGTTCCTGCCGATCTCCTCCACGGCGCACCTGCGCATCGTCCCCGCGTTCGCCGGGTGGGAGGATCCGGGCGCCGCGTTCACCGCCGTCGTGCAGCTCGGGACGATGGCCGCCGTCCTGCTCTACTTCCGCCGCGACCTGTGGAACATCACCACGGTGACGCTGCGCTCCATCCGCGACCCGGAGCTGCGCCGCACCCTCGACGCCCGGCTGGGCTGGGGCATCGTCATCGGCACGATCCCGATCGCCGTCCTCGGCGTGTTGTTCAAGAACAAGGTCGAGACCGACGCCCGTCAGCTGACGCTCATCGCGATCGCGCTCATCGTGCTCGGCCTCATCCTCGAGATCGCCGAGCGCACGGGCCGCAAGGACCGCGACGTCGAGTCGCTCAGCGTCCGCGACGGCGTGACGATCGGCGTGGCGCAGGCGCTCGCGCTGATCCCGGGCGTGAGCCGCAGCGGCTCGACGATCTCCGCCGGCCTGTTCCTGGGCCTCAACCGCGCCGCGGCCGCGCGCTTCTCCTTCCTGCTGTCGGTGCCCGCGGTCGTGCTGTCGGGGCTCTTCGAGCTCAAGGACGTCGGCGACGGCAACGGCGCGGGCTTCGGCCCGACGCTGCTGGCCACCCTCCTGGCCTTCATCGTCGGCTACGCGTCCATCGCCTGGTTCCTGAAGTACCTGACCCGCCACCCCGTGACGGTCTTCGTGATCTACCGCGTCGTGCTCGGCGCCGCGCTGCTGGTGCTCGTCGCCACGAACGTGGTCGACGGCTGAGTCAGGGGCTCAGGACCCGCTGCAGCCGCGAGGCCAGCGCCTCGAGCACGAGCTCCTCGGTGGGATTGAGGATGAGCGTCGTGCGCGTCTCCTCGATGAGCGCGACGCCCTCGCGCAGCCGTGCCGACGATGCCTCGCCCTCGCGCGCGTCGCGCGCGATCTCCTCGGCGCGGTCGACGTGGTGGACGAGCTCGGGCAGGCCGTCGGCGGTCACGGCGACGTCGCGCAGCCACAGCGCGGCGAGCTGCAGGCCGTGGTCGATCGTGCGGGCGTGCGCGCGGCGGTGGGCGCGCTTGGCCGCGGTCTCGCCCTCGCGCTTGAGGCGCCGGCCGTCGCGGTCGGGCAGCAGCTCGGCGTCCTGCGCCACGCGCTGGGCGACCCCGCTGGCCGCGGCGTCGCCGGCGGCGCGCGCCTGGTCGAGCAGGGCGCCCCAGGGACGCGTGCCGAGCTCGCGGTGCAGCGACGCGCGGGCGTAGCGCTCGGCGGCGTCGCGCAGCGCCGGGCCGTCGGCCAGCGCGAGGATCAGCGCGCGGCCCGCGTCGCCCAGCGCCAGGCGCGCGCACGCGTCGGCGGTCAGCGGCGCCACGCCGTGGCGGGTCTGCAGGCGCTGGGAGAGCTCGGCCGCGGTCGGCGCCTCGAAGCGCACGTGCTGGCAGCGCGAGGCGATCGTGGGCAGCACGTTGCCGGGCTTGTCGGTGAGCAGCACGAGGTGCGCGAAGGGCGGCGGCTCCTCCAGCGTCTTGAGCATCTTGTTGGCCGCCTGGTCGTTCATCGTGTCGGCGCCCTCGACGACGAACACGCGCCGGCGCGCCTCGAACGGCGTGTGGGTCGCGGCGGCGACGACGGGCTCGTCGATGTCGCCGACGAGCATCTCGGCGGCGCCGCTGGGCGTGACCCACGTCAGGTCGGGATGCACGCCGTCGATCGCCCGGCGCCGCGCCCCGTCGGGGTCGGCCGCGCCCTCGGCCAGCAGCTCGGCGGCGAACGCGCGGGCGGCGTCGCGCTTGCCCGCGCCCGCCGGCCCGTGGAACAGGTAGGCGTGCGAGGGGTGGCCCTCCGGCGGCACCGCGGCGCGCAGCACCGCCTGGGCGTGGGGGTGGCGATCGACGACCTCGAGCATGCGCGGGCCAGGGTACTCTCGCGCCCGGCATGCCAGACCGCGGACGGCTCATCACGGTGGAGGGGATCGACGGCGCGGGCAAGACGACGCTGGTCGAGGGGCTGGCGCATGCCCTGCCCGGACTGGTCGTCCTTCGCGAGCCCGGCGGCGTCGCGGTCTCCGAGCGCATCCGCGACCTCGTCAAGGACCCGGCGCTGCACGTCGACCCGCGGGCCGAGGCCCTGCTCTACGCGGCCGCGCGCGCCCAGCTCGTCCACGAGCGCCTGCTGCCGCTGCTGACGGACGGCCAGGACGTGCTGCTGGACCGCTTCGTGGACTCCTCGCTGGCCTACCAGGGCGGCGGGCGCGGCCTGGGTGTCGCCGAGGTGGCCGAGCTCAATCGCTTCGCCACCGCGGGCCTCGTGGCCGACCTGACGCTCTACGTCCGGGTCGAGCCGGCGGTCGGCGCGGCGCGGCGCAGCGGCACCGACCGGCTCGAACAGGCCGGGGAGGCGTTCTTCGCCGCGGTCGTCGGCGCCTACGACGCCCTGGCGGCGGCGGATCCGGCCCGCGTGCGGGTCCTGGACGGCGCTCGCGCACCCGAGGAGGTCCTCGAGGATGCGCTGGTGGTATTGAAATCCCTGCAATAGCCGATCATGGGGCTACGATCGCCTGCACCACGCCGGGCGCAGGTTCCCTCAGATGACTCCGCGCTTCGAGGTCCAGACCTTCGAGCAGGTCTCCGCAGGTCCCGGCACGGTGCTGCTGCGGATCGCGGGCCGCTGGGTGGACGTGTCGCGCGGACGGCTCCCGCCGCCGCTGCTGCTGCTCGACGACGGGCGCCGCACGCTGCGCCTGTCGCCGCTGCCCGGGCCCGACGACGCCAACCCGCTGACGGGCCCGGAGGGCGTGCCGTGGCGCGCCGCGTTCTCGGCCCGTGCCGACGCGGTCGCCGACGGCCGGACGGCCTTCGCGCTGGAGGCCGGCCAGGCCGGGATCATCGACCTGCCGCGCCCGACGGCCCGCGGCGCCGTGGCGCGGGCGGCGCCGGCCCCGCCGCCCGCGGCCGCCCCCGCCCCTGCGCCCGCGCACGACGAGCCCCGCGCGCGCGGCTTCCTCCGGCGTGGGCCCCCGGCCGAGGGCGCGCCCCCGCGGGCGACGTTCGACCCGGGCGCGCTCGCCCACGCCTCCGACGTCGCCGCGCTCAACGCGCGCCTGGCCGAGGAGCGCGAGGCGCGCGAGACCGCCGAGCGCCGTGCGGTCGAGGCCCACGCCATCGCCCGCCAGGCCGCGGCCGAGGCCGCGCGCGCCGCCGACATCGCCGCCCGCGCCGAGGCCGCGCGCGCCGGCGCCGTCGACGCCCTGACCGACGAGCGGATGCGCGCCAGCGAGCGCGTCGCCGCCGAGGACGAGCGCGCCCGCGAGCACCAGGCCGTCGCGGTCGCCCGCGAGTCGCGCCGCTCGCTGCAGGAGCGCGAGGCCGACCTGGAGGCCGCCCGCGAGCAGGCCGAGCGCGCGTCGCGCGCGGCCCGCGCGGCCGAGGCGCGGCTGGCAGCGGTCGAGGACGCCCGCGCCGTCGCCGAGGCGCGGGCCGCCGAGCTGGCCGAGCTGCGCGAGCGCGCCGCCGAGATCGATCGCGCGCGCGAGCACGCGCTGCTCGCCGGCCAGGCCGCCCAGCGGCGCGCCGAGGTGGCCGAGCAGCGCGTCACCGCGCTCGAGATGCGCCTCGGCGAGACCGAGACGCTCGCCCGCCGCGCCGAGACCGCCGCGCGCCGCGCCGACGAGCTCACGACCCGCGTGCGCGAGGAGCGCGCCGCCCGCCGTGCCGCCGAGGACGAGTCCGAGCGCGCGCTGCGGGCCACCGCCGACGAGTCCACGCGGCGCGCCGCTCTGCTCGCGGCCGAGCTGCGCGAGACCCGCGGCCGGATCGAGGCCGAGCACGCCGCCCGCCGCGACGCCGAGGCCCGCGCCCAGGCCGCCGCGGCCGAGCTGGCCGAGCTGCGCGTCGAGGCCCGGCGCGCCGCCGAGCGCGCCACGCTCGCCGAGCGCGCGGCCGCGGGCATCGCCGCGCTGGAGGAGCGCCTGGCCGCCGCCGAGGCCCAGGCCGCCGAGGTCGCGCCGCTGGAGCAGCGCCTGGAGAGCGCGGTCGGCGAGCGCGACGCCCGCGCCCTGGAGACCGACGAGCTGCGCGAGCGGCTCGCCGAGGCCCGGCGGCTGCATGCCGCCGAGACCCAGGAGCTGCGCACCGCGCTGGGCGACGCCGAGGCCGCGGCCGAGGGCGCCACCCAGGCGCTGAAGGCCGACGCCGACGGGCTGCGCGACGGCCTGGCCGACGCCGAGCAGCGCGCGGGCCGCGCGGAAGCCGACGCCGAGGCGCTGCGCGCGCGGATCGCCGACGTCGAGGCCGCCGGCGCCGAGGAGATCGCGGGGCTGCGAGCCCGCATCGGCGAGCTCGAGCAGACCTCCGCCCAGGAGGCCGAGGCGCTGCGCGAGCGGGCCGCGGCCGCCGAGCGCGCCGCGCAGGCCGCCGCCGACGCCCTGCGCGACCGCCTGGCCGAGGCCCAGCGCGACGCCCAGGCCCAGGCCGCCCAGCTCACCGAGCGCCTCGAGGCGGCCCAGGCCGCGGGCGCCGCCGAGGCCCGGCGGCTGCAGGCCGAGCTCGCTGACGCCGAGGCGGCCACCGCGGCGGCGCGCGCCCAGGCCGCCGCGGAGGTCGAGGACCTCCGGTCCCACCTCGCCGAGGAGCTGGCGGCCGCCGACGCCGAGGCGGCGGCGCTGCGCGGGCGGATCGCCGAGGCCGACGCGGCCGCGGCCGCCGAGGGCGACCGCCTGCGCGCCCAGCTCGACGAGCTCGAGCGCACGAGCGGCCAGGAGGCCGAGGCGCTGCGCGCGCAGGCGGCCGCCGCCGAGCGCACCGCGGCCGCCGAGGCCGAGGCGTGGCGCACGCGCCTGGAGGAGGCCGAGCGCTCAGCCGCCGACGAGGCGCGCGCGCTGCAGGAGCGGCTGGCCGAGGCCGAGCAGGCCGCCGCCGAGCAGGCCGCCGCCCTGCACGAGCGGCTGGCCGAGGCCGAGGCGGGCACCACGGCCGCCCGTGACGAGCTGGCGGCGCGGACCGCCGAGCTGCAGGCCGCGGCCGCCGCCGACGTCCAGGCGCTCGAGGCGCGCGTGGCCCAGGCGCGCGAGGAGGCCGCCGCCGCCCAGCGCACCTCCGCCCAGCTCGAGGCCACCGAGCGCGCGGGCGTCGCCGAGCGCGAGGAGCTCGTCCAGCGCCTGGCCGAGGCCGAGGCCCACGGTGTGCAGGAGGCCGAGCGCCTCACCCGCGACCTCCGCGAGGCACGCGCCGCGCACGCCGCCGAGCTCGAGGCGCTGCGCACGCGGCTGGGCGCGGTCGAGGCCGCCGCCCAGCACGACGCCGAGGCGCTGCAGGACCGGCTGACCGACGCCCACGCCGCGGTCGCCGCGGCGCAGGAGGCCCACGTCACCGAGGTCGACGTGCTCACCGCGCGCCTGGCGGAGGTGGAGCGGTCGGGCGCCGAGGAGGCGCAGGCGCTGCTGGAGCGCATCGCCGAGCTCGAGGAGCGCGCCGGCGAGCTCGACGCCCTGCGGGCGCGCCTGGGCGGCGTCGAGGCCGAGCGCGACCGCCTCCGCAGCGGGCTGCGGCAGACCCGCGAGCGCCTCGAGATCGTCGAGCCGCGCCTGGTCGAGCTCGGCGACGAGCTGGCCGCCGTGCGCGAGCAGCTGGCCGCCGAGCGCGGCCGGGCGGGCGCCGCCGAGGCCCGGGCGCAGCAGGCCGCCGAGGAGATCGAGCGCCGTGCGGCGGCCGCTGCCGCCCAGGACGCCGAGCTCGTCCAGGCACGCGACGCGCTGGCCCGCGGCGAGCAGGACGCCCTGGCGCGCGTGCAGGCCGCCGAGGCGCGCACGGCCGAGGCCCAGCGTGCGGCGCAGGCGCTGCGCGAGGAGCTCGACGCGCTCACGGAGGCCGAAGCGGAGGCGCGCTCGCGCGCCTCCGCGGCAATCGGCCGTGCCGGCGACCTCGAGGCCGAGCTCGAGGCCGCGCGCGCCCGCGCCGCCGACCTGCAGACCGCGCTCGACGTGGCCCGCGACGAGGCATCGGCGGGCGCCGCGGCCGCCCTGGCCCAGGCGCGCGCCGACGCCGACCGCCACGCGGGTGAGCACCGCTCCGCGGTCGCGCAGGTGCAGGAGCTGCAGGCGCAGGCCGAAGCCCAGCAGGCCGACGCCGCCTCCCGGCTGCAGGCCCTGCACGCCGCGCTGGACGACGCCCGCGCGCAGGCGGCGGCCGCCGAGGCGGCCGCCGCCGCCGGCGCCGAGGAGGGCGCGGCCGCGCTGGCGCAGGCCCGCGAGCGGGCCGACGAGCTGGAGGCGCAGCTGGCCGACCGCAGCGCGCGGTCCGAGCGCGAGTCCGCCGCGCTGCAGGCGCAGCTGGCCGAGGCCGTCGAACACGCCGGGCGCCTGCAGGCGACGCTCGCCGCCTCCGGCGAGGAGCTCGAGCGCGTGCGGGCCGAGGCCGCCGCGGCGCAGGAGGCCCGTGAGCGCGCCGACGCACTGGCCGGCGACCGCGACGCCGCGCTGACCCGCATCGAGGCGCTCGAGCAGGAGCTGCGCGCCGCGCAGGCGGCGGCGCAGGAGCGCGAGGCGGCGGCCGCCACCGAGCTCCAGGAGGTCCGGGAGGCGCGCGACTCGGGCGCCGAGCGGATCGTCTACCTCCAGGCCGAGCTGGCCGAGGGCATCCGGGAGGCCCACGAGGCCACCGCGCGCCACGCCGAGGAGGCCGAGCTCCACGACGTCGCGCTGCGCCGCGCGGCGGCGGCCGAGGAGGAGCGCGACGCGCTCGCCGAGCGCCTCGCCGACGCCCGTGCCGAGGCCCGCGACGCCGACCGCGAGACGGCTGCGCTGCGCGGCGAGCTCGAGGCGCTGCGGGCCGGCGGGGACGCCGCCGCGGCCCGCGAGGACGAGCTCACGGCCGCGCTGGCCACCGCGCAGGACCTGGAGCGCGCCCGCCGCGAGGAGGTCGTCGCGCTGGAGGCCGCCGTGGCCGCCCGCGACGCCGAGCATCGCGACGCGCTCGCCGCGCTGCGCGCCGGCGCGTCGGACCGCGAGCAGGAGCTCCTGGCCGAGCTCGAGGCGCTCGAGGCCGGCGAGAGCGAGCACACCGAGCACCTGCGGGCCGAGCTGGCGACCCTTCACGCCGCGATCGAGGAGGGCCGGGCGCGCGAGGCCGCGCTGGCCGAGCGCCTCGACCAGGCGCGCGCCGGCGACGACGAGCAGACGCGCGCGCTGTCGGCGCGCCACGACGCGCTGGAGGCCGCCGTCGCACAGGCGCGCGAGCGCGAGGCCGCGCTCGCCGCCCAGCTGGCCGAGCAGCAGGAGGCCCACGCGCAGGGGGCCGCCGGCGCGCAGGAGCGCGAGGCCCACCTGCAGGCCCAGCTCGCGGCGCTGCAGGACGCGATCGCCGGCGCCCAGGAGCGCGAGGCCGCGCTGGCCGCCGAGGTCGACCAGGCGCGCGCCGGCGACGACGAGCAGACGCGCGCGCTGGCGGCACGCCACGACGCCCTGGAGTCCGCGCTCGCCGACGCACAGGAGCGCGAGGATGCGCTGCGCGACGAGATCGCGGCGCTGCACGCGACGATCGAGCAGCTCGAGGCCGGGGCCGCCGCCCCGGGCACCGGGACCGCCGACGCCGCCGCCCGCGCACGCGAGGAGGATGACGACCTCGAGGCCGGCGGCGGCCTGCTGACCGGGGTGCGCCGCGAGCGCACGATGGTCACCGCGCTCTTCTTCTTCGTCGTCGCGGCCGGGCTGCTGCTGCTGCTCGGCGGCCTCATCGACGTCCTGCGCTAGGGCGCCGGCCCGGCCGGGCTACGCTGTCGCCCGATGCGCCGTGGGCCGATCACCACCCTGCTGGCCTGCGTCGCCCTGGCGGCGGCGCCGGCGGGCGCCGCGACCGCCGCGGGCCCCGGAGCCAGTGACGTGACGCCGGCGTCCTCGGCCCTGCCCGCGTCGACGGCGGCCCCGGCGACGACGGCCGCCCCCGCCGCGGCCGCTCCCGCCTCGACGACCGCGCCCGGACCCGCGACGGCGTCGGCCAGTCCGTCCTCGGACCACACCGGCCGGTGGATCCTCGTGGCCGCCGTGGGGCTCGCGCTCGTGCTCGCCGCCGTGGCCTGGGCGGCGGCCCGCTGGTGGGCCTACGAGCCGCGCTGGCTGCTGCGCTCGCGGCACGCCGGCGCCGAGGCCGGGTGGCGCACGAGCGCCGCCTGGGCCGAGTTCCGGGACTGGGTCCGCCTCGGGCGCTGAGCCCGCCGCGGACTACACTGGAGGGACGCTCCGCGCCGAAATCCCTGCACGCGGAGCCGCCGGCCGGACCCGCGCCGTTACGTCCGACGAGCCCGCCACGCTGTTCGACCCCACTTCAAGGTTTTCGATGGCGCCGCGGGCCGGCGGCGAGGAGGAACAGCAGCACATGGAGACGACACCGCAGACCGCATTGGCGACCCACGTCGAGGCCGGGCGCGCGCTCACGATCGAGCGCTATTTCACGACGCCCGGCGTCCACCCGTTCGACGGCGTCGAGTGGGAGCTGCGCACCGCCGCGGTGGGCTCCTTCCGCCAGGACGACGTGGAGTTCCCGCGCTCGTGGTCGCAGAACTCGACGAACATCGTCGCCCAGAAGTACTTCCGTGGGCAGCTGACCTCGCCCGCGCGCGAGCGCTCCGTCAAGCAGATGATCGGCCGCGTCGCCGGCACGATCGCCGACTGGGGCCGCCAGCGCGGCTACTTCGCCACCGGCCAGGACGGCGACGCCTTCGAGGACGAGCTCACCTACGTCCTGCTGCACCAGATGGCGGCGTTCAACTCGCCCGTCTGGTTCAACGTGGGCTTCGAGGAGCAGCCGCAGTGCTCGGCCTGCTTCATCCTGTCCGTCGAGGACACGATGGAGTCGATCCTCGACTGGAACACGCGCGAGGGCCGGATCTTCCGCGGCGGCTCGGGCTCGGGCATCAACCTGTCCAACATCCGCGGGTCGATGGAGCCGCTGAGCAAGGGCGGCACCGCGTCGGGCCCCGTGTCCTTCATGCGCGGCGCCGACTCCTGGGCCGGCACGATCAAGTCGGGGGGCAAGACCCGCCGCGCGGCCAAGATGGTCGTCCTCGACGTCGACCACCCCGACATCGTCGAGTTCATCGAGTGCAAGGCCAAGGAGGAGGACAAGGCCGAGGCGCTGCGCAACGCGGGCTTCGACATGTCCATCGACGGCGACGGCTTCAAGTCGATCCAGTACCAGAACGCCAACAACTCGGTCCGCGTCACCGACGAGTTCATGAACGCCGTCGAGGCCGACGGCGAGTGGCGCACGATCGCCCGCCAGACCGGCAAGCCGATCGGCAAGCCGCTGCGCGCCCGCGACGTCATGCGCAAGATCGCCGAGGCCGCGTGGCGCTGCGCCGATCCGGGCGTCCAGTACGACACCATCATCAACGAGTGGCACACCTGCCCGGTGTCGGGCCGCATCAACGCGAGCAACCCGTGCTCGGAGTACATGCACGTCGACGACTCGGCGTGCAACCTGGCCTCGCTGAACCTCATGAAGTTCCGCCGCCCGGACGGCACGTTCGACGTCGAGCGCTTCGAGCGCGCCGTCGACGTCGTGTTCCTGGCCCAGGAGATCGTCGTCGGGCCGTCGAGCTATCCGACGGAGGAGATCGGGGCCAACGCCCGCGCCTTCCGCCAGCTCGGCATGGGCTATGCCAACCTCGGCGCCTACCTCATGGCCAACGGCATGCCCTACGACTCCGAGCAGGGCCGGGCGACCGCCGCCGCGATCACCGCGCTCATGACGGGCCGTGCCTACCTGCAGTCGGCCAAGGTCGCCGCCGCGATCGGCCCGTACGAGCGCTACGCCGAGAACCGCGACGCGCACAACGCCGTCATGCGGATGCACCGCGATGCCACCGCCCACATCCCCGTGGGCGTCGGCCGCGACGACAGCCTGCTGGCAGCCGCGCGCGAGGTGTGGGACGAGGCCGTCGAGCTCGGGGAGCTGCACGGCTACCGCAACGCGCAGGCGACGGTGCTGGCTCCCACCGGCACGATCTCCTTCCTCATGGACTGCGACACGACGGGCGTCGAGCCCGACTTCTCGCTGGTCAAGTACAAGGAGCTCGTCGGCGGCGGCTCGATGACGATCGTCAACCAGACCGTCGGCCTGGCCCTGCAGACGCTGGGCTACACGCCGACCCAGGTCGACGCGATCGTCGCCCACATCGACCAGTACGGCACGATCGTGGAGGCGCCCGGCGTGCTCGACGAGCACCTCGAGGTCTTCGACGTCGCCGTCGGATCGCGCGCCATCAGCCATATGGGCCACATCAAGATGATGGGCGCCGTCCAGCCCTTCATCTCTGGTGCGATCTCCAAGACGGTCAACCTGCCCTCGACGGCCACGGTGGAGGACATCGTCGACGCCTACACGCAGGCCTGGCACCTGGGCGTGAAGGCGCTGGCCATCTACCGTGACGGGTCGAAGACCGCGCAGGCGCTGCGCACCGACGCCCAGCAGGAGGAGGCCGCCGTGCCGTCGCTGGACTCCGAGGAGTTCGCCCAGGCCGTCAAGGACGAAGTCGCCAAGCAGCTCGACTCGATCGGGCCGCGCCGCAACAAGATGCCGCGTGAGCGCCAGTCGATCACGCACAAGTTCAACATCGGCGGCCACGAGGGCTACATCACGGCCGGCATGTACGAGGACGGCACGGTCGGCGAGATCTTCATCACCGACGTCGGCAAGGAGGGCTCGACCCTCCGCGGCATGATGAACTCGTTCGCCACGGCGATCTCCATCGCGCTGCAGTACGGCGTGCCGCTCGAGACGCTCGTGCAGAAGTTCGCCTACATGCGCTTCGAGCCGGAGGGGATCACGCAGAACCCGGAGATCCCGTTCGCGAAGTCGATGCCCGACTACATCATGCGCTGGCTGGCGTCCCGCTTCCTGGACGCCGACATCCAGGAGGAGCTCGGGATCCTGACCACCGAGGTGCGGGCCAAGAAGGCCGCCCAGGACGCGATCACGTCGATCTCCTCCGACACCGCCGGGCCGCAGGCCGTCCCGACGAACGGGGGCGGCAAGGGCGGCGCCGCGCAGGCGCCGACGGCCAAGCTGACCGACACGCCGCCGGTACGCCCGGCGCGCATGATCGGCCTCGAGCTCGGCCCGGCCTGCCAGCAGTGCGGCGGCATGATGCAGCGCACGGGCTCGTGCTACACGTGCTCGTCCTGCGGCAACAACACCGGCTGCGGCTGAGCGGCACCGGGCCAGCGCCACCGGGAACCGGCAAGGGGACCTTCGGGTCCCCTTCGTCGTTCTCGGACCGGACGGGGCCGCGTCAGGTTGGGCACCTCACGGGAGCTCCACCTGGCCGGCCCGGCGCCGGCCGAGCAGCCGGCCGCGGGCGCGGTGCAGGTGGGGCATGAGGCCGTAGATGACGATGGGCACGGCGATGGTGGCCAGGACGAACGTGCGGGGGACGGCCGAGAGGGTGCCGAGCCAGTCGCCGAGCAGCAGGTTGAGGACGGTGAGCGTGGGGAAGACGCACAGCCAGATCATGGCCGCGAGCTGGTGGCGGCTCGGCGGCGCCGGCGGGGTCGTGGTCTCGGCGGCGGTGGTCTTGGGCATGGCGATCTCCGATGGGATGGACTTCAGGCGGCGCCGACCAGCCCCGCGGTGGCGGCGACCTCGTCGGCGACGATCTGGTTGTTGATGGCGATGGCCGCCGCCGACGCGTCTCCGGCGGCGGTGATGACCTGGGCGCGAGGGTTGGCGGCGTTGCCGGCCGCCCACACCCCGAGCACGCTGGTGCGCCCGTCGGCGTCGGCGAGCACGAGCCCGTCGCTCGACAGCGCGCAGCCGAGGGCGGCGGCGACGCTGTCGGGGCGGGCACGCAGCCGCGGTCGCATGAACACCGCCGCTCGCCGGACGGTGCGTCCGTCGTCGAGCTGGACGGCCTGGAGGCGGTCGTCGGCGATGACGAGCCGCTGCACGGCCCCGTCGACGACGGCAACGCCGCGCGCGGCGAGCGTCGCGCGCTCGTCGTCGGCGAGCGCGTGGGTGTTGGTGAAGTAGGTGACGTCGTCGCTCCACTGACGCAGCAGGTGGGCCTGCTGTATCGAGCCGGGGCCGGTGGCGAGCACGCCGATGGGCTGGTCTGCGACCTCGTAGCCGTGGCAGTAGGGGCAGTGCAGGAAGTCGCGTCCCCACCGCTCGCGCACGCCGGGGATGTCGGGCAGCACGTCGGTGGCGCCGCCGGCCAGCAGCACGTGCCGGGCGGCGACGGTGCCGGTGCTCTCGGTCTGCAGCTCGAAGCCGGCGGCAGCATCGAGCACGCGGTCCTCGACGAGCCGCACGCCGTAGCTGGCGACCTCCACGCGACCGCTTTTCAGCAGCTCGGAGGGCGGCATGCCGTCGCGCGAAAGGTAGCCCTGCATGTGGGCGGCCGGGGCGTTGCGCGGCTCGCCGGCGTCGATCACGACGACGTCGCGCCGAGCCCGACCGAGGACCAGCGCCGCGCTGAGGCCGGCGGCGCCGCCGCCGACGATGGCCACGTCATAGGTCTTGGTCTGCATGCGTCCAGGGTGCGCGCAGGCCGCCGCGATGGGAAGCGTTGTTGCCGTTTCCGGGAACCGCCGGTAGCGTCGGCGTGCCATGCCCGACGAGGCCGCGATCCCTGACGTCCTGGCCGACGTCGGTCCTCGTCTCCGGCGGTTGCGCGAGCGCCGTGGCGTGACGCTCACCGCGCTGGCGGCCAGGACCGGGATCTCCAAGAGCACGCTGTCGCGGCTGGAGAGCGGGCAGCGCAAGCCCAGCCTGGAGCTGCTGCTGCCGCTCGCCCAGGCCCATCACCTGCCGCTGGACGAGCTGGTGGGCGCGCCGCGCATCGGCGACCCCAGGGTGCGGATGCAGCCGAAGACCCGCAACGGCCGGTTGGTCTATCCGCTCACGGGCGCCAACAGCCCCATGGCCGTGTGGAAGGTCGTGATCCCGCCCCAGTCCGAACGCAGGCTCCGCACGCACGCAGGACACGAGTGGCTCTACGTGCTGGCGGGCGAGCTGCAGCTCATCCTCGGGGAGCACGACCTGATCCTGAGCGCGGGCGAGGTCGCGGAGTTCGACACCCGGGTCCCGCACTGGTTCGGGCCCACCGGCGAGGAGCCGGTGGAGATCCTCAGCATCCACGGCAGCCACGGCCGGCGCATGCACGTGCGCGCCGCACCGCGCGCCGGGCAGCCCGCCTGAGCGACGATCCGGGATCCACGCCGTTCCCGGAAACGGCAACAAGGCTTGGCCTCCGACGCACCATGAGGGCAGGGTCCCCGTCGTCAGCAGCAACCGACCGGAGGGACCAACGCCATGACCACCTCGGACCGCTCGACCGCCCGCCTCGTGGGCTGGCTGTTCATCGGCACGTTCGTCTTCTCGATCCCGGGCCTGCTGCTCTACGGGCCGCTGCTCGATCATCCCGACTACGTTCTCGGCGCCGGCCACGACACCCGGATCACCGCCGGCGCGTTCCTGGAGATCCTCACGGCGATCTGCAACATCGGCACCGCCGTCGCGCTGTATCCGCTGGCCCGCCGCCTCAGCCCCCGCCTCGCCATCGGCTACGTGGCGGTCCGGATCCTCGAGTCGACCGTGATCGTCGCCGGCATCGTCAGCGTCCTCTCCGTCCTGACGCTGCGCGAGCAGTCCGCCGGCGCTGACCCCGAGACCTTCACCGTCGCCGGGCAGGCGCTGGTGGCCTTCCACGACTGGACGTTCCTGCTCGGCCCCGGCTTCTGCGCCGCCATCGGCAACGGCCTGCTGCTCGGCTTCCTCATGTCCAGGACGGGACTCCTGCCGCAGCGCCTCGCCGCGTTCGGGATCCTCGCCGGCGGCTTCGCGTTCATCGCCGCAACCGGCGCGCTGTTCGACGTCTACGACCGACAGTCAGGACCGCAGCTCCTGCTCACCGTCCCCGAGATGATCTGGGAGGCCACCTTCGGCATCTACCTGATCGTCAGGGGGTTCGCCCCACCGGCCGTGCGCGAGCGCCGGGCCGGCAGGGAGCGGGGGGTCTCGGCACCGGTCGCGGCGGCGGGCTGACCGGGCTGCCTTCACCGCCCACCGGCATCGCGCGGTCCCGAGCTCGCGGGACCGCGTCCCCGTGGCCCGCACCGATGACTTCCGCCGGCCGGCGCCGTCTGGAGGGTATGAGCGATCTCACGCAGTCCCCTACGACCCTCACGAACATCGGCGTCGTCATGTTCACCGTCGCCGACCAGGACGCCGCACTGGCGTTCTACACCGGGAAGCTCGGCTTCGAGGTGCGCAGCGACAGCCGCTTCGGCGAGCACGACGAGATGCGCTGGCTCGAGGTCGCGCCGCCCGGCTCCACCGCCCGCCTGTCCCTGAACCCGCCGATGGCCGACGAGCCCGGCGGGAGCGCGATCGGCGTCGAGACCACCGACGTGCTCGGCGAGCACGCCCGGCTCAGCGCGATCGGCGGCATCGACCTCGACCCCGAGCCGATGCGCATGCCCGGCGCCCCGCTGATGTTCATGGTCCGCGACCCCGACGGCAACACCGTCGTCGTGGTGGAGGCGCCTCCGGCGGCCTAGGACCACGACGCCCCGGCGCGGCCGCCCCCCACGTGCCGCGCCGGGCGCGCGCCGCGCATGCCCCGTCCCGGACCTACCCGGCGGCCGGCAGGCGGGCCAGCGGCGTGAAGGCGAAGTCGCGGATGATGATCGGCGGCGGCGCGAGATCGCGCGGGTATCCCGGATAGAGCCAGTAGGACATCCGCGCCACCATGAACTGCCCGTCGCTGAGCACCGGGCGCGTGACGTCGTAGAGGACCCTCCCCGTCGCGTCGCGCAGCAGCAGGCGCACTCCGGAGTGGCGCCAGGTCACCGAGGCCGTATAGGGCGCCGCGTCGGACACCGTGAAGCTCTCGTAGGACCGCACGCGCCGCGACCAGGAGACCGCCCAGCCCTGCGGCCCGAGGGGCTCGCCCCAGCGGGCGAACTCGAAGATCTGCTCGCCGTAGGGCGAGCGGTAGACCGAGTCGTCGGTGAACAGCGCCAGGACGCTGTAGGGGTCGATCGAGCCCAGCCGGGACTCCACGACCCACCGATAGCGCCCGTATCCCAGCCGGCGCGTCGTTGCGAGCTCCACCGAGCGACGCCGCGCGCCCGCTCGCGTGATCCCCAGGCGCAGTGTGCCGTCGGCACGGACGCGGACGTTGCCGTCGGAGTCCCACCAGTCGTTGTTGCCGGGGTTCTCGTGGGTCGCGAGGCGCACCTGCCAGCGATACCCCGACCAGGAGAAGAACCGGCGATAGCGCTCGGCCCCGGCGCCGGCGGGCAGCGCGAGCAGCAGCAGCAGCGAGGCCATCAGTCCGATCAGGGGTGCTCTGCATGCTCGGGGCATCGAGCGGACGCTAGGTCCCCCGGGCCCGCTCGTCGTCGTCGGGTTGCCGCACGGATCGTGCGGGATTCCCGCACGGCAGGAGACCCGGTCCGCGCCTCCGTACTTCTCGCGCGACATCCGCGGCGCAGCGCGGTGCCGATCCCGGCCGAGCGCGCCTAGTGTCCGAGGCACCGCAAGGCAGGACCGTCCTCGGCGCTGTGACTGTCCACCCCGTCCACCGGCGATCCGGGCGAACCAGGAGGCGACATGTGTGGAGTCGTTGGACATGCCGGCCGTCGTGACACGACGACGTGCCTACCAGGACGGTGACCGCCGGATGACCGGCGGCCTGCCGCGCGCGACGATCCGCAAGTGGGGCACGCTCGCCGCACTCTCCGTCCTCGGCGTGTGCCTCGTCTCGGTGCCCGTCCTCATCGCCCTCGTCCTCTCGGGCCCCGATGCCGGCCGGACACCGGACGCCGTCGCGGGCGCCGGCGACGAGGCGGACTCGGCGACCACGGCGCGTGCCGCCTCGCGCTGCATCGCCACGCGTGGTCACTACGCCCTGACGATCGACGACGGGCCCTTCGCCGGGACCACCCCGTCGCTCGTGGCCGCCATCGCGCGCGAGGGGGCCACCGCGACCTTCTTCGACGTGGGCGAGCGCGCCGCGGCCCATGGGAACCTCGTCGCGCTGCAGCGCCACGTGGGCCAGGTGGCCAACCACACCTATCGCCACCTGCACATGACCAGGCTGTCGCGCGCGCACCGCCTCCGGGAGCTGGAGCGGACGGCCGACGTCCTCGGCCCCCACAGCGCCTTCTACCGCGACCCGTACGGCGAGTCCGACCCGGCGACCGACGCCGACGTGCGGGCGGCCGGGCTGACGCCGGTGGGCTGGACGATCGACGCGCAGTCCGGTGGCGGCCCGTCGGAGGCGATCGTCGCTCGCGCCATGCGGGTGCGGGCGGGCGGCATCCTCCTGCTGCGTGACGGCGACCGGCGCGCCGTGGCCGCCGTCGGGCGGATCCTCGGCCGCCTGGCGGCGCGCGGGATGTGCACCGGCCGCCTCACGCTGCGGCCCGCGTCCGCGTCCTCCGGGCGCCCGACCCCCGACCGCATCGCCGTGGCCGGGCGATGAGCGCGGTGATGGTCGCCGACGAGCGTGCAGCGGCTCGCGCCCCGGCCGTCGGCCCGGCCGCGCGGCGCAGCCGGGTCATCGTGCTGATCCCGGCCCGCAACGAGGAGCTCGGGATCGTCGCCGCGATGGAGTCCGTCGAGGCGCAGACGAGGAAGCCCGACCGCCGGATCGTGATCAGCGACAACAGCACGGACGGGACCGTCGAGCGCGCACGCTCGCGCCCCGGCTGGGAGGTCTGGGAGACGGTGGGCAACCGGGGCCGCAAGGGCGGGGCGCTCAACCAGGCCTGGGCCATCCTCGAGCCCACGCTGTCGGACGCCGACTTCGTGCTGACGATGGATGCGGACACGATCCTCGATCCCCACTTCATCGAGAACGCCCGGTTGAAGTACCTGCAGGAGGAGTCCAACGGCCTCCTGCTCGGAGGCGTCTGCGCGAACTTCTCCGGGCTTCCGCTCAACACGGCCCTCGGCGCGCTGCAGATGATGGAGTACGCACGCGCGACGAAGATCAACCGCTCGCGCAGGGGCACCGCCCCCGTCCTGGCCGGCGCGGCCACGATGCTCTCGGTCCAGGCCCTGCGCTCGGTCTACCGCGAGCGCGGCCATCTGTACGAGCCGGTGCTGACCGAGGACTACGAGCTCTCCCTGGTTCTGCGCGCGCACGGCTACGTGACCCTCGCACCGAGTGCGTGCCGGGCCCGCACCGACCTCATGCCCACCATGTCGGCGCTCTGGGCCCAGCGCCTGCGGTGGTACCGGGGCGCGTTCGAGGCCCTGCGGGCCCACGGCTTCGAACCCGGGATCCGCTCCGACATCGCATGGCTGGCGTTCTCGCTCTGGGCCGCCGCGTCGCGCTGGCTGTTCCTCATCGCGCTCGCGGCGACCGCGATCACCGTCGGCCACATGACCTTCTCGCCCTGGCTCCTGCTCCTGTTCGCCCTGGCCTCCCTGCTGCGGGTGATCCAGGTCAGCGAGCTCGGCTGGAAGTACATGGTGCTCGCCGGGCTCATGGTCGAGGAGCTCTATTACGCCCTGTTCCTCGAGGCCGTCCTCTGGCGCTCGTTCTACCTCGCCTGCACCCAACGATCTGCTCACTGGTGAGCCTTCCATATCGCAATCTCATGTTCCCCACCGCACCTACGCTCTCCATCGTCACCGTGATCATCGCCATCGGCGTCATCTCCACGATCGGCTTCTCGTGGATCTGGATCGCCTTCGCGGTGACCCTGATCGTGACCACCGCCATCGCGATCCATCGCTCGATCCCGCGCAAGGAGCGCTGAGCCGTGGCCCCCTTCAGCCGGATGGTCCTGCTCGCCGCCGCGGTGCTCTCGCTGAGCTCCGGCGTGGTCCTCCAACGCCCCGCCCGGGCATCGGCCGCCACCGAGCTGCTGACCAACGCGGGGCTCGAGGCCGCCGGCACCGGCGGCCTGCCCGCCTACTGGCAGCCGTCCTCCTGGGGCACCCACACCGCGGCGTTCGGCTGGTCCACCGACGCCCACACCGGCACGCACTCCGTCCGGGTCGACGTCTCGGCCTACACCGACGGCGACAGCAAGTGGGTCCCCGACGACGCGCACCTGGTGCCGGTGACCGGCGGGACCTACTACCGGTTCTCGGACTGGTACAAGGCCACCGCCAGCACCGCCGTCAGCGTGTACTACGAGACCGCCGCCGACGCCCCCGGCGAAGGCCGGTGGGCGAACCTGTTCGCCGGCATCGCCCCGGCTGCCGCCTGGACGCAGTACCGGACGGGCTTCACGATGCCCAGCGGCGCGGTCCGCGCGTACTTCGCGCACTTCATCGCCGGCAACGGCTCCCTGCAGACCGACGACTACTCGATGACCGCGGCGCCCGCACCGCCCGGCTTCGGACGGCCGTTGATCAGCCTCACGTTCGACGACGGCTCCGAGGGCTTCCACCAGACGGCGCTCGGCCTGCTCGACGCCAAGGGGTTCAAGACCACGCAGTACATCCCCACCGCGGGCCTGGTGACCAGTCCACCCGACCCCTTCATGATGACGACCGCACAGCTGGGCGACATGGCCCGCGACGGGCACGAGATCGGCGCGCACAGCGTCACGCACCCCGACCTGACCACGATCGGCGACGCGGCGCTGGCCGCCGAGCTGCAGGACCCCAAGACCCTGCTGCAGGCCATCCCGGGCGTCGGCACCGTCTCGGACTTCGCCTATCCCTTCGGCAGCTACGACGCGCGCGTCATCGCCGCCACCCAGGCGGCCGGGTACCAGACGGCCCGTTCGGTGGAGGAGGGCTACAACACCAAGGGCGACCTCGAGCCCTACGACCTCCGCGGGCAGAACATGACCAGCACGACCACGCTGGCGCAGTTCAGGTCCTGGGTGGACTACGCCGAGGCCCACAACTACTGGCTCGTCGTGATCTACCACGAGGTCGTGCCCGACTCGGCGCCCGTGTGCACCGATCCCGCGACGGTGGATCCGTGTCTGGGCCCCTACGACACGAGGGCCGGGCTCTTCCAGCAGCAGCTCGACTACCTCTCGGCCAGCGGCGCCGGCCGCGACGTCATGACGGTGCGCGACGCGCTGGCCCGGACCGGCGCCGTCGTGCTGCCTCTCGCCGGCACGGTGCAGATCACGCCGAGCCTTCCCGCGACCACCGCGGTCCTGACGGCGACCACCTCCGGGTTCCACGATCCCGACGGGGACGCGCTCACCTACCACTACCGATGGCTGGTCGACGGCGTGACGGTCACCGGCGCCACGGGCCCGACGCTGGACCTGGCCGCCGCCGGCCACGGGGACCACGGCGACGTGGTGGCGGTACAGGTCTCGGCCGATGACGGCCACGGCCACAGCACGGCGACGGCGCAGGCGACGACCACCGTCGTCAACACGCCGCCCGGCGCGGGCTCGGTGGCGCTCGACCCGCCGGCGCCCGCGGCCGGCACCGCGCTCACGGCGACCCCCGGCGGGTTCGCCGACGCCGACGCCGACGCCCTCGGCTACTCGTACGCCTGGTTCCGCAACGGCCAGGCGATCGCGGGGCAGTCCTCGGCGACGCTGCCGGCCACGGGGAGCCCGGGCGATGTGATCACGGTCGAGGTCCGCGCCACCGACGGCCACGGCGGCACCAGCGTCCCGGCCACCGCGGCCGCGACGCTCGGGGCCGCGACGCTCGGGGCCGCTGCCGAGGTCACCGGCACGACGGTCGCCCCGCCGCGCACGGGAGACCGGACGGCACCCCGGATCCGCATCACGAGCCCGACCCCGCGGACCTACCGGCTCGGCTGGAAGGTGACGATCCGGTTCACCTGCACCGACAGCTCCGGTGCGGTGAGCACCAGGGTCACGCTGCGCCGCGTCGGATCGGCGACGCGGAGGGTGCACCAGGGCACCAGGGTGCGGCTGTCGCACACCGGGACCTATGTCCTGCGCATCACCGCGACCGATCGCGCGGGCAACGCCGCGACCCGCACCGTGCGCTTCCACGTCCGGCGGCGATAGCCCTGCGGCGGATGAGCCCCGCGGCCGGGACTCATCCGCCGGGCCGGCCCCATCGTCCGAAGGTCCGCTCCGGGCTCGCCGCGGTTACCCTGACGGCTCGTGCGGTGCCCCGACGGCCCCGCACGACCCGTCGCGGTGCCCGCGAAGTCCCTGACACTCCTGCCCGTGCTGGTCCTCCTCCTGCTGGGCGGCCCGGTCACGCGCGCCGTGGCCCGGACGATCCAGTGGTCGGGCTCGACCTGGGACGTGCGGCCCGCGGGGTTCGGCGAGCCCGGTCCGACCGCCTGGACGGACTCCGAGGCCGGCGTGCACGTGGAGGGATCCGACCTCGTGCTGTCGATCTCCCGGGATGCGTCCGGCGCCTGGGCGAGCACCGAGCTCGACGGTCGCCAGCACCTCGGCTACGGCACCTACCGCTGGGTCGTCGCGTCGGACCTCAGCGCCCTGGACGCCAACGAGGTGCTGGGCATGTTCACCTACGGCGGCGCGTCGCCGTCCAACAACGAGATCGACATCGAGCCGTCGCACTGGGGCAACGCCGGCTGGCCGACCGGATCGGCGACCGTCTGGCAGGACGCCACGGCCGGCCTGAGCCAGGCCAAGACGTTCGCGTACTCGAGCCGGCCGCCGTACGTGAACCAGTTCACCTGGGAACCAGGACGGATCCGCTACCTGATCACGGATGCCGCCGGAGCCACGCTCCTGGACTGGACGGTGACCCGCGGCGTGCCGGTGCCCTCGACCGAGGTCCCGGTCATCAACTACTGGCGCTTCGAGAACGCCCCGCCGGCGGGCGTGCGGAGCATGCGGCTGTCGAGCTTCGCCTGGGTCCCGCCGGGCCACGAGGCCGACCTCCCGAGCCTCACCGGCGGGGCGGCGACCGGCGCCGCGGGCCCGGACGGCACGGCCTCCCCGGCCGCCACGCCCGCACCGAGCCCGGCCGCGGCGGGCACCGCGGCCGGCGGCTGGGACTGCGCGGTCAAGGGGTCCGGCGCGGGCGCCACGACGAACCGGCACCGAAGCGCCACACCACGCACGGCGCTCATCACCTGGAGGGCGCCCGGCCGATCGACGCTGCACGTCACGCTCCGGCGGCCGAGGGCCGGCCACGGGTTCGTGACCGTCAGGGCGCTGCGGCGCTCACTGGAGGGCGGCCCGGGGCGGCTGAACGTCACGCGTTCGCTGGGCGGCCGGCACCTGCGGCCGGGCCACTACCGCCTGGAGGTCTCGGTCACCGATGCCTCCCGGGCCCTGCGCTGCGGCCCCAAGGTCCTGGGCGTCAGCGTCCCCGCGCGCTGACCCGCGTGCTGACCCGCGCCCGACCCCGAAGTTACTGTGGGGTATACCATCTGGTAGCCTCGTCGTCATGACCCCGGACGCCTCCCCCCGCCTCACCGCCGCGCAGCGCCGCGAGCGCATCGAGCAGGCGGCCGTGCAGCTGTTCGCCCGGAACGGCTACACGGCCACGACCGTCGAGGACATCGCCCGAGCGGCGGGCGTCACCAAGCCCATGCTCTACCGGCACTTCGAGTCCAAGCAGGAGTTGTGCGTGGCGCTGCTGGAGCGCAGCCGCGACGCCCTCATCGCCGCCGCCCTGGGCCGCTTCACGCCCGGGATGGCGGACCCGGCCCCGCAGGTCCCGGCGATGCTCGAGGCGTGGCTGGGCCACGTCGAGCAGCACCCCGACGAGGCACGGCTGCTGCTGGCCCCGATCGGCGGCGACCCGGAGGTCGCGCGCGTGCAGCGCGACCTCCACGCCCGCCAGGCCGCGACCCAGACCGCGCTGCTGCGGGAGTTCGTCCCCGGCCTCGACGAGGCCGAGGCCGAGCCGCTGGGCGAGATCGTGCGCGCGACGCTCGTCGCCGTCGCGCTGTGGTGGCTCGACCATCCCGAGGTGGCGCGCGAGGTGCCGTCGCGTGCGCTGCTGCGCGCCGTCCAGGGCATCCTCACGGCGGCCGGCGCGCCGGTGCAGGGCGGGCGGCGATGACGACGCGGCGGATCGACCTGTCGGCGGGCACCATCGACTACGACGACCGCGGCGAGGGACGCGTCGTCGTGCTGCTGCCCGGGCTGCTCATGGACGCCACGCTGTACGCCGGCGTGGTCGCCGAGCTCGCCGCCGACCACCGCTGCGTGACGCCGACCCTGCCGCTGGACGCCCACCGACATCCCGTGCGCGAGGGCGCCGACCTGTCGCTGGGCGCCGTCGCCGGCCTCGTCGCCGAGCTGCTGCGGCGGCTGGACCTGCGCGACGTCACGCTCGTGGGCAACGACACCGGCGGCGCCGTGGCGCAGCTGCTCATGGCCGACGGCGCCGAGCGCGTCGGCCGCGTCGTGCTGGCCTCCTGCGACGCGTTCGACAACTTCCCGCCCGGCCTCACCGGCCGGACGCTCGTGCGGACCGGCCGCCTGTCGCCGCGGCTGTTCGGGCTGTTCATGCAGCAGATGCGCCTGCGGCCCGTGCGCCGGCTGCCGCTGGCCTTCGGGTGGCTGACCCGCCGCGGCGACGCGACGACCGCCGGCTGGCTGCAGCCGCTCCTGCACGACGCGGGGATCCGCCGCGACACCGTGCGCGTCCTGCGCGCCATCGCCGCCGAGCCGCGCCTGCTGCTCGACGCGGCCGAGCGCCTGCCCGCGTTCGACCGCCCGGTCCTCGTCGTCTGGGCGCGGGGCGACCGTGTCATGCCGCCCGAGCACGGCCGCCGCCTCGCCGAGCTGCTGCCCCATGCCCGGCTCGTCGAGATCGGCGACAGCGCGACGCTCATCCCGCTCGACCAGCCCGCGCGGCTGGCAAAGGGCATCCGCGACCTCACGGCCGCGCCCGCCCCGGCGCCCGCACCGTCGACGGCCTAGCCGGCGTCGGGCATCATGGGCACGTGCTCCCCGCGCTGCTCCTGTGCGTCCTGGTCGCCGCGGCCGTGCTGCTCGGCCGGCGCGGCCCGGGCCGTCGCGTGCAGGTCCGCTCGTGCTGCTCGCTGCAGACCTGGCCGCCCGACGACCTGACGGACCCGGTCCCGCCGGCCTGAGCGTCCCGGGCGGCACGGTGGCCCGACGCAGAAGGGGGCGCCGTCCCGCACGGCGCGCCCATCCCGCTGCGCTGCATCCTCCTGCGGGCGCTACGTCTTGACCTCGTCGGCCGCGCCGCGCGCGGCGGTTGGCCGCGTCGCGCTGGGCCAGCTCGGCGACACCGACGTGCCTGTGGCGCTCGGCGGTGCTCGGCGGTGCGAGCACCGGCGGGCCCGGGCGCCGTCAGCCGACGACGCTGGTGACGATGTGGCCGATGGCGAAGCCGACGCCGGCGCTGACCGAGCCGATGGCCAGGACCTGCAGGCCCGACCGGCCGCGAGGCTGGCGCGCGACGCGGCCCTTGACCCAGCCCAGCACGAACAGCGCCACCAGCGTGCAGGCGAGGCTGGCGATCAGCGCCGGGGCCATGAGCGGCAGCACGGCGTAGGGCCACAGCGGGATGAACGCCGCCGCGAGGTAGCTGAGGCCGACGGTCAATGCGTCGCCGAGCGCGGCGCCGCCGGCGTCGGGCGAGAGCCCGAGCTCCTTCTGGACCTTCGTGCGCAGGAAGACGGTCGGGTTGGCGGCCAGGCCCAGCGCGACGCGCTCGGCGGCGGCCCGGTCCAGCCCCTCATGCTCGAGGACGAGCGCCAGCTCGGCGACCTCGCGCTCGGGGTGCTCGGCGATCTCGGCGCCCTCGTCGCGGATCTCGGCCGCGTACAGCGCCTCCTCGGCCTCGCTGGCCAGGTAGGAGCCCCGCCCATCGCGATGCAGCCGGCCACGGCCTCGGCCAGGCCGGCGACGAGGATCGCGGGCCGGCCCGGGTTGGCGGCCGCCATGCCGGTCACCACGCCCAGCGGCACCAGCAGGCCGTCCTGGAAGCCGAGGACCAGCTCGCGCACGCGCGAGAGCTTGGAGATCCGCTCGGCCTCGCCCAGGGCGTGCTCCTCGATGTGGGCGCGGGCCTCCTCGCGCACCTCGACGCCCAGGCGCTCGGGGTCGGGCAACGGGATCGGCGACGAGGTGCTCACGTCCATAGTCTCCCAGGCGCCGCGACGGTCAGCCGGAGACGCGGTGGTGCAGGAAGACGAAGTCGCCGTCGCGATGGACGTCGTGCAGCGCCAGACGCCGCGGCTCGCCGGCCTCGAAGTCGGCCAGCACGACGGGCCCGTGGCCCACGAGCAGCGGCGACACGGTGAGGCTGAGGTCGGTGAGCAGCCCGGACTGGGCGACCCGGGCCAGGAGCGTCGGGCCGCCCTCGCAGAGGATGCGCGTCGCGCCGGCCTCGCGCCGGGCGTGCGCGATCGCGGCCGCGGCCGTCAGCCGCGCCAGGCGCACGACCCCGACGCTGGGCCGGCCGGCGGGGGCGGTGACGTCGGCCTCGGTGTAGACCGTCACGTCGAGCTGCTCGTCGTAGCCCAGGACCTGGTCGAGGTCGAGGTCGAAGCCGCGGCTCAGCGTCACGATCGGCGGGACCGGCGGGCGTCCGGCGGCCACGCGCGACGCGCTCTGGGCAGGGGTGACCAGCGCGCCGTAGCGCTCCTGCTCCAGCGTGCGCGCCCCGACGAGCAGGAGGTCGCTCGCGGCGCGCCAGGCGCGCAGCAGCTCACGGTCGGCCTCGCTGCTGAGCCCCCCGGAGCGGCCGGCGACGGCCGCGCGGAAGTCGACGGACGCGACCATCACCCCGACGACGCGCTCAGGCGGGCCGGCGGCCAGGGCGGACTGCACGCGCCCGTGCGCCCACCGGGCCTCGGGACTCGAGCCGGGCGGCGGGTCGGGCGCGTCGGACACGGCCGACATCCTAGGCGGCGCCGGTGCCCCGCCGCCCGGGAGCACCCCTGAAGGCCCCCGGGCGGCGTTGCCCGCTTGAGGAGAAGAGGAGGCTCGCGTGCGCGTGTGCGAAGACGGGCCTCCGCCGGGTGCTCGGCCCCGGCGGCCTGATCTGAAGGCCCGGCGGTGGAAGAGCATCGTGCCGCGGTCGCTGCAGGTACGTCGAGGAACAGCGACCGCGACACGTGCGAAGCGCCCCGTCCCCAGGGCCACGTTGCGGCCAGGACGCTACCCACGGGACCGCTAGCGGATTCGTCAGTCACCCTCATGACCTGCGCGCGCCGGGGCTCCGTCCGGCCGGCGACAGCCGTGTCCTGCCGGTGCGCTATACCGGCACGCCAATGCCGTCAGACGTCGAGCTCTACCAGCGCACCTACACGACCCTCCTGCGCTCCCGGGGCGAGACCAAGCTGCGGATCCTCGAGCCGTCGCACCGGGCGATGGGCTCCTCGCTGCATCCGCTGGCGGCCTCCGACGAGCTCGACCTCGGCGCGTTCCTGTACGCCACGCAGCGCCTGCCCGCCCGGATCTACGCAGGCCGCGTGGTCATCATGGGCCAGGAGGCCGAGCAGTTCGCGGTGGCCGGCATCGACTACACGCCGTGGCCGACGGTCGAGTCGCCCGCGCGCCGGCGCCGCTGGCACGAGGGTCCCGACGGGCAGTGGGTGGTCCTGCTGTCCTCCACGTCGGACGTCGACGACCTCATCCCGACGCTCGTCGCCTACCAGCTCGAGTGGAACAAGCTGCGTCGGCGGCTGCGCGCGATCGGCTGGCCGCGACCGCAGGGGTTGCCCGGCTCGGCCGAGTGCGCCCGCGCGCTGGGCGGCAGCCCCGAGGACTGGGACCGCCTGCAGGAGGCGTGGGGCACGGCGTTCGCGCGGCGGCTGGGCGAGGTGGCCGAGATCAACCTCTCGCTGCGCGTGCGGATGCTCGGGGGCTCGCAGGTCAGCTACGCGCGCATGACGCGCCGCTGGTGGGCGCCGGTGGCCCGCCGCATGGAGGACGACGGCCTGGCCGCGGCCCCGGTCTACTTCGTCTCGTCCAACACCCACTCCTTGGTCAACCTGCTCTCCGGCGACGCGCGCGCCCGCGAGCGCGAGCTCGTCGAGTGGGTGCAGCGGGCCGGGCCCAAGGACCTGCAGGAGGAGCTCGCGGCGTTCCGCGAGGAGCGCACGGCGGGCTCGTGGGACAACTTCCTGTACTTCGTCGCCCGCGACCACGCGACGGTCGATCCGGGCGCCCAGACGCCGCGGCGCGACGCCGAGGACGACGTCGGCATCGTGCACCTCGGCTCGCACACGGCCCTGCGTGTCGCGGCCCAGATCATGCCGCTGGCCCGCCTGGACCCCGCACGCCTGGACCCCCGGCTCGGCGAGGTCGATCCGGACGCGCTGCGCGCCAGCGGTGCGGTGATCGTCAACGTCGACTATCCGCTGGGCCTGGCGGCCTACAACATCCTGCGCGAGATCACCGAGGACCGCGACACGCTGCGCGGCGTCTACGTGCTGGGCAAGGCCGCGACGCTGAACGCCGACGTGGGCGACGTGATGATCTCCTCGACGGTCTTCGACGAGCACTCGGGCACGACGTACTGGCTGGACAACGCGTTCGGCTTCGACGACATCGCGCCGTACCTGCGCTTCGGCTCGGGCCTGGACAACCAGCGCGCGGTGACGGTCCGCTCGACGTTCCTGCAGAATCGCGACTACCTCGACCTGTACTACCGCGAGGCCTACACCGTCGTCGAGATGGAGGCCGGGCCCTACTGCGACGCGGTCTACGAGCTCTCCGAGGCCGACCGCTACCCCTCCGACGGGCAGGTCAACATGTCCAAGCTGCCCGTCGACTTCGGCGTCGTGCACTACGCCTCGGACACGCCGTTCACCCAGGCGCGCACGCTCGGCGCCCGCGGGATGAGCTACTACGGCATGGACTCGACGTACGCCACGTCGATCGCGATCCTCCGGCGCATCTTCACGCAGGCGGGTGCGCTGCAGCAGTAGGGGCGCCCTGGGGGCGGGGGGCCACCCGCCCTCAAGCCGGGTGCGCAACCGGCCGATGTTCCGGGTAGCACCCGCATCGCGACATGTCCCCCCGGCCCGCTAGCGTGAACTGATGGTCAACGCCGAGCTCCACACGCTCCACGACACCGATGGCGTCCCCGTCTGCAACGTGTCGTTCGACCTCTCGGCCGTGCAGGTGTCGGCTGCGGCGCACGCCGTGGAGGCCGTCCGGCTCGAGCGCCACCGCGGGCAGACGCTGTCCACCGACGACGTCCTCGCGCTGCGCGAGATCACCGGCCTGTCGGACGAGCTGCACGGCCTGGCCGACAGCCACGCCCACACGACGCTGCTGCTGACCCTGGCCCGCCTGGTGACGCTGCACGACGCCCTGAGCGACTGGGTCGGGGCGCTCGACGAGCGCGGCTGGATGCGCGAGGAGGACGAGGAGCGCCACCCGCTCGTCGTGGCGCTGCTGGCGCCGATGGCCTCCCTGCGCGCCGACGCCGTGTGCGCCGTCCTGGGCGAGGGCGCCCAGGCCCCCGGGGCCTGAGCGCGGCCGGACCCGCCCCTCACGCGACGGCGATCGCCGCCAGGCGCCGGGTGGCGACCGCGATCGCCTCGGGGTTGCTGTCGATGAGCACGTAGCGGCGGCCCGTGCGCGCCGCGACGGCGCCGAGCGTCCCGCTGCCGGCGAACGGATCCAGGCAGCGATCGCCGGGGCGGGTCGAGGCGAGCACCATGCGGCGCACGATCCCCTCGGGCTTCTGGGTCGGGTAGCCCGTCTTCTCGCGCCCGTTGGTCGGCACGATCGTGTGCCACCAGACGTCGGTGGGGAGCTTGCCGCGGGCCGCCTTCTCCGGCGTGACCAGGCCGGGCGCCATGTAGGGCTCGCGGTCGACGGCCTCGGCGTCGAACCAGTAGGCGCCCGGGTCCTTGACGTAGACGAGGATCGTGTCGTGCTTGGCCGGCCAGCGGCGCTTGGCGCGCGCGCCGTAGTCGTAGGCCCAGATGATCTCGTTGAGGAAGCACGCGCGCCCGAAGATCGCGTCGAGCGCCAGCTTGCAGTAGTGCGCCTCGCGGTAGTCGATGTGCAGGTACAACGTGCCGCTGGCGGCGAGCACGCGGTGCAGCTGCTCCAGGCGCGGGCCGAGGAACTCCAGGTAGTCGTCGAACGCGTCGCCGTAGGCCGCCTCGGCGAGCAGCCGTGTGCTGTAGCGCCGCCCGCCGAAACCGGTGCGGTCGCCCCCATCCTCGCCGGCGACCTCGGTGGCCAGCGTGCGCCGCGTCTGGCGCCGGCCGGTGTTGAACGGCGGATCCAGGTAGACGAGGTCGAAGCTGCCGTCCGCGAGGCGCGGCAGCACCTCGAGGTTGTCGCCGAGGATGATCTCGCCGTCGGCCGCCATACGCTGCACCCTACGGCCCAGGTCCTGACCGAACCCCGGTGGCGCGCGACCCTCGCCGAGACCACCCACCCCGGCAAGCCGGCGACGGTGACCCGCGACGGCTCGCCGACGATCGTCCCGACCTGGTTCGTGCTCGACGGCGAACCCGGTGTTCGCACCGGCGAGGACTCGGCCAAGGCCGGGCACTTCCGGCGCGACCCGCGCGCAGCGCTCGTCGTCGACGTGGCCCACCGCCCGCGCGCCGCCCATGGACCGCCGGGCACAATGGCGCCCATGGACCTGCGACAGCTCGAGTACTTCGTGGCCGTCGCCCGCCACCGGCATTTCCGCCTCGCGGCCGAGAGCCTGTACGTCACCCAGTCGGCCGTCTCCCAGCAGGTGCGCCGCCTGGAGGCCGAGCTCGGCGTCCAGCTCCTGCGCCGCACGAACGCGCGCCCGCCCGTCCAGGTCACCGCGGCAGGGGCCGAGCTGCTCACGCGCGCCGAGGCCATCCTCGCCGACGCCGCCGCGGCGCGGGCGGCGATGGACGCGCACGCGGGCGTGGTGCGCGGCGCGGTGCGGGTGGTGTCGACGCCGGGCGACGCGCTGCGCCTGGCACCCGCGCTCGCGCGCTTCCACGCCGGCCACCCGGCCGTGCGCATCTCCCTGCGCCAGGGCACCGCGGCCGCGGCGGCCGACGCCGTGCGGACCGGCGCCGCCGACCTGGCCGTGGTGGCGCCCGTCATGGGCACCGCCGCCCCCGAGGGGCTGGAGGCCGCGCCGCTGCGCGACGAGCCGCTCGTGCTCATCGTGGCGCCGGGTGACCCGCTGGAGGACACGGGGCCCGTGACGCTGTGGGACCTGCGCGACCGCCCGTTCATCCTCGGCGAGCCGGGCACCGCGCTGCGCGAGGTGGTCGTCGAGGCCTGCAGCCGCGAGGGCTTCGGGCCCGTGCCGCTCTTCGAGGTGGGCGACCCGACGGCCGTCCGCTTCCTCGTGCACGCCGGCCTGGGCGTCAGCCTGGTGCCGGCGTCGTGGATGGCCCAGCCCGGACCGGAGGTCGCGGTCCTGGCGCCGGCCGGCCCGGCCCCGGGCCACGCTCTGGCGCTCCTGTCGCGGCCCGGGGCGCTGACGCCCCTCGCGGGGCTGCTGGCCGCGGCGCTGCGCGCCGAGCTCGGGGACTAGGTCCCGAGCACCTCGTCGAGCTCGCGCTCCAGGCGCCGGCGCGGGCGGGCGCCGACGAGGCGCAGGACGGGCGCGCCGTCCCGGAAGAGCAGGAACGTCGGCATCGCCAGCACGCCGTGGCGGGCGGCCGACAGCGGGTGGGCCTCGACGTCGAGGCTGACGATCCGCAGCCCCGGGCGCTCCCGGGCGAGCTCGTCGAGGATGGGGTGCATGACGCGGCAGGGGCCGCACCAGGAGGCCCAGAAGTCGACGAGGACGGGCACGTCGGACTCGAGGACCTGCGCGGCGAAGTCAACGTCGGTGATCTGGGTGACGCTCGTCGTGGTGGGCATGGCCGCAGTGTCCCGGCGGCCCGCGCCGCGGTCGACGCGGATTCGTGATCGCGCCGATCAGCGCGCCTGCACGCCGGCCGCCGGCGGCCGCCGGAAGACCCGGGGCGACCCACGCGCCAGAATGTCGGGCACGAGATGGCCGAGCTGGAACCCGGATCCGAGTTCGCCGGCTGCCGCATCGAGGGCGTCCTCGGGCGCGGCGGCATGGGCGTGATCTACCGCGCGACCGAGGTGCGCCTCGGCCGTCCCGTCGCGCTCAAGCTCATCGCCACCGAGCAGGCGTCGGACCCCGACGTGCGCGAGCGCTTCGAGCGCGAGGCACGCCTGACGGCCTCCATCGACCACCCCAACGTGGTCCCGGTCTACGCGGCGGGCGAGGAGGACGGCCACCTCTACCTCGTCATGCGCTACGTGCCCGGCACCGACCTGCAGGCGCTGCTGCGTCGCGAGGGTCGCCTGGCGCCCGACCGCGCCGCGGGCATCGTCGCCCAGATCGCCGACGCGCTGGACGCCGCCCACCAGACCGGGCTCGTGCATCGCGACGTCAAGCCCGCCAACGTCCTGATCGCCGCCGCCAACCCCCCCGCCACCTCGTCGGCGGCGAACGGTGCCGACGGTTGGCGCGGACACGTGTACCTCAGCGACTTCGGCATCACGCGCGTGCAGTCGGCCGACACGCGCATCACCGACAGCGGCGGCTGGATCGGCACCGTGGACTTCATGGCGCCCGAGCACCTGCGCGGCGAGCCGACCGACGCGCGCTCCGACGTCTACGCCCTGGGCTGTGTGCTGCACAGCGCGCTGACCGGCACGCCGCCGTTCCGCCGCGAGACGGTCCCGGCGACGATCACCGCGCACCTGCACGAGGCGCCGCCGCGGCCGTCGGAGACCCCCGGGGTCCCGGAGGCGTTCGACTCGGTCATCGCCCGCGCCCTGGCCAAGGAGCCGGCGGGGCGCTACCCGTCGGCCGGCGACCTCGGCCGCGCCGCCCGCGCCGCGGCCACCGGCGCGGTGGCGTCCACCGCGCGCGGCAGCGTGGCCACGGGGGCGGCGACGCCCGAGCACGCCGAGCCCACGCGCCTGGCCCCGGCCGCCGGGGCGACCGCGGTGGCCACGCCGCCGGCGCCCCCCACGGCGGTGACGCGCGTCGCCGGCGGCCCGGACCCGGGCGACGGGACGGGCGCCGGGCGCGGCCCCGGGAGCGGGCGCCCCGAGGCCGTGCGCATCCAGCACGGGCGCCGGCGCAAGCTGGCGCTCGCCGCGACGGTCCTCGTCCTCGCGCTGCCCACGATCCTCATCGTGCGCTGGGCCGCGGGCTGGGGATCGTCGACCTCCACCGGGCCGCTGAGCGCCGGCGAGGTGCGCGACGTCGCGCGGTCGTTCGCCGACGCCTACACCAACGAGGACGATGCGGCGCTGCGGCGGATCCTCACGCCCGCGGTGCGGCGCGTGAGCCCCAACGACGTCCAGCGCGGGCGCCCGGCCGTCGTGGGCGAGTACCGCCGGCAGTTCGCCGCCGACGACGTGCAGCGCTACGCGCTGGACGGCCTGCAGGCCACAGGCGGGATGGTCGGGCGCGCCGCGGGCCGCTACACCGTGACGCGCAAGGGCGCGCCGCCGATCACCGGCAAGCTCGTCCTCGGCGTCGTGCGCCGCGACGGCCGCGCGGTCATCGACCAGATCGACACGGAGCCGCGGGCCTGACGGCGCCGGCTCAACAGGACTTCGACACGGTCACGGTGACCGTGGTGCCGGGGTCGACGCGCCGCCCGGCGGGCGGGTCGGTCGAGCAGACGACGGGGTCGCCGCCGAAGAGGTCGTCGAGCAGGCCGCCGCCCGAGGTCTGGGTGTCGGCCTTCAGCCCCAGGCCCTTGAGCTGGGCCGCCGCGTCGTCGGGGCTCAGCCCCGCCAGGTCGGGCACCCGGACGTCGACGATCCGGCGCACGCGCACGGCGGCCAGGGCGGGGCGCGCGCTGCCCGCGCTCGCCAGCACGTCGATGACGTTGATGCCGGCGGCGAGGTCGACGCCGGCGCTGAAGCGCGCGCCCGACACGGTCGCGCGACGGCCGGCGACGGTGACCTCGGCACCCGCGGGGCGGACGATGCCCTGCACACGGACCGAGGCGCTGCGGACGACGCCGAGGTCGGCGGGGGCGGTGATCTGCAAGCGCACGGGGTCGGGGGCCGCGGCCGTGCCGCCCGAGCCGCAGCCGGTGATGAGGAGGGCGCCGGCGGTGCCGGCGAGCAGGAGGGGTCGCATGGCGTGGGCCCGGCGCGGCGCGCCGGGCCCGTCAGTATCGCGCCGCCGCGCGGGCGTCAGGCGGCGACGGGAGCCGCGGCACCCTCGATCTGGGCCTTGAGCCGCGTCATCGCGATGGCGTTCTGGCGTGCGAGCCAGCGCCGTGCCATCGGCGCGAGCGCGCGCTCGTGGGCGGGTGCGCGCTCCGTGACCAGCTCGAACTCGACCTCGGTGGCCGCCGGGCCGGCCTCGCGCAGAACGTAGCTTCCGCGCGTGACGCGCCGGCCGCCCGCGCCGCGCGTGCGTTCGACGATGCGCTCGGGCGCGTGCGCCTCGCAGACCTCGAGGTCCATCCACTCCCCGCGCCCCGGGGTCAGCGCGCGGAAGCGCAGCCGGCCCCCGGGGCCGCTCGCGGGCCCGCTGAGCTGCCCGTCGGCCATGAAGTGGTCGCAGAAGGGCAGGTGGTTGGCGAGGACGTCGAGGTGCTCGAAGACCTCCCGGCGCGGGCGGTCGATGCGGATCGAGACGGTGATGGGCTTCATGGGGACTCCGGGGAGGGGGCTTGTGACACGCTGTCGCAAGACCGACGGTGCCATACTTGCGACACGGTGTCAACTTCCGCTCGAGGGCCCGCCCGCACCCCTCGGATCCCCAAGGACGAGGCCCGCGCGCGGATCCGCGACGCGGCCGCCCGCCTGCTGGCGCACGGCAGCTACCGCGACCTGTCGGTCGACGCGGTGATGGCCGAGGCCGGCCTGGCCCGGACGCTGTTCTACCGCCACTTCGACGGCCTCCCGGCGCTCGTGCTCAGCCTGCTCGAGGATCTGCGCGAAGGCCTGGTCGGCAGTGGCGACCCCGCGGATCCCGAGTACCTGCGCCGGGTCCTGGAGCACACCGTCGACGTCGCCGTCCGCCACGGCCCGATCCTGCGGGCGGTCGACGACGCGGCGCGCCACGACGCCGAGGTCGACCGGGTCTACCGGTCGTTCGTGGACTGGTCGGCGCAGTTCACCGCCACGATCTTCGCCGAGGGCGTCGCGACCGGCCGGGTCCGCGACGTGCCCGACATCACGGCCACGTCGCGCGCGCTGACGCTCATGAACGGCGTGTTCCTCATCGACGCGATGGAGCGCGAGGGCGGCCTGCAGCGCGACGTGGCGGTCGACGTGCTGTGGACGATCTGGGCGCGGGTGCTCGGGCTGGACTGACTGATGGCGCCGCGTGCGGGGAACCTGCGGCGCGTGACGGGATCCATCGCGCTGCGGCTGGCGGGCGCGCCGGTCGTGGCCGGTGCGCTGGTGGCCGTGATCGCCGACGGCCGCGCGCGCGACGCCGCCGACCAGGCCCAGGGACCGTTCCTGCTCGTCGCGGGGCTGCTGCTGCTCGGCCTGGTCGCCGACGGCGACGGCGTCTTCCGCTGGGCCAGCGCGCGGCTGCTCGGCGTGACCGCCGCGCCGCGCCGGCTGCTCGTGCTGGCCCTCGTGCTCGTCGCCGCGGTCACCGCAGTGCTCAACCTCGACACGTCGGTCGTGTTCCTGACGCCCATCCTCATCGGCGCCGCGCGCGCGGCCGGCGCCGACGAGGAGGCGTTCCTGTACGGGTCGGTCCTCATGGCCAACGCGTCGTCGCTGCTGCTGCCCGGGGCCAACCTCACCAACCTGCTCGTCCTCGCCGGCGAGCCGGTCGGCGGCGCGACGTTCGCCTGGCGGATCCTGCCCGCCGCGCTGGCCGCCGCGCTCGTGACGGGCCTGGGGCTGCTGGCGGTCGAGGAGCTCCGGGCGCGCGCCGCGGCGGCCGGGTCCGGGGACGCCGCCGTCCGCCGCCTCGCCGGGGGCGCGCGGCCGGCCACCGGCATGCGGTCCCTGGGCGCGTGCGCGTGCGCGGTCGCGGCCGTGCTCGTGCTGGCGCTGCCCCACCCCGGCCTGCCCGTGCTGGCGGTCGGCCTCGTCGTCGCCGCGGTGCGGGTGCGCCAGGGCGCGGTGAGCGGCGCGGCGGCGGTCGAGGCCGTCGGGCCCGCCGCGCTGCTGGCGCTCTTCTCGCTCAGCGTGCTGCTCGGGCTGCTGGCCCGGTCGTGGACGGGGCCCTCCGACGTGCTGGCGTCCGCCTCGGCGTGGGAGACGACGGCCCTGGGCGCGCTGTCGGCCATCGGCCTCAACAACCTGCCCGCCGCCGTGCTGCTGTCGGCGACCCCGCCCCCGCACCCGCGCGCGCTGCTCGTCGGGCTCAACCTGGGTCCCAACCTCGCGGTGACCGGTGCGCTGTCGGCCTACCTGTGGTTCAAGGCCGCGCGGGCCTGCGGGGCGTACCCCTCGGTGCGGCGGTTCTCGGCGCTCGGCGTCCCGCTGGGGCTGGCCGCGATGGCCGCGAGCCTGGGGGCGATCGCCGTCCTGGGCTCCTCCTGAGGACGCCTGCGCGCCAGGACGATCGTCGGTTAGGTGACCCTAACGCGAAGGTGCTACGGTCCCGGGCCGATGCCGTCCGACGCCGTCCGCACCTCCGCCGACAGCCGCCGCCTGGCCCTCTGGCTCGGGCTCCTGGCCCTCCTGGCCGGCGCGGTCTACGTCATGGCCACCGCGAAGACCGGCCCGGTCGACCCGACGGAGGTCGCCGCGCCGCAGAGCCGCGGCACCGTCGTGTTCAACGCGGCGATGATCGTCTTCCGCGAGGGCCTGGAGGCCGTCCTCATCTTCGCCGCGGTCACGGCGAGCTTCGTCGGGGCCAACGCCGGGCGCAAGCGGCCCGTCATCGTCGGCGCGGCCGTGTCGTTCGGCGCGACGATCGTCACGTGGTTCCTCGTGCAGGCGCTCCTGGACGCTGCCTCGCCGCTGGGGCCCAAGCTCGAGGCGATCACCGGCTTCGTCGCCATCGTCGTCCTGCTCTTCGTCCTCAACTGGTTCGTGCACAAGGTGTACTGGACGGGCTGGATCGCCAAGCACCACCGCCAGCGGCGCAAGGTCCTGGGGCGCGTCGGCGTCTCGGCGACGATGGGGCTCGTCGCCCTCGGGTTCACGAGCGTCTACCGCGAGGGCTTCGAGGTCGTGCTGTTCCTGCAGAACCTCCAGCTCAAGGCCGGCTCGGGCGTCGTGCTGGAGGGCGTCGTCGTCGGGCTGGCGTGCACCGCCGCCGTGGGCGTCATGACGTTCGTGCTCCAGCGCAAGCTGCCCTACCGCAAGATGCTCATCGCGACCGGCGTGCTCATCGGCGTGGTGCTCGTGGTGATGATCGGCGGCACCGCGCTGAGCTTCCAGGACCTCGGCTGGCTGCCGAGCCACCCGACGCCGTTCACCGTGCCGACGTGGATGGGCTCCTGGTTCGAGATGTACAGCACGTGGGAGACGCTGGGCGCGCAGGTGTTGGCCGCCGCGTTCGTCGTCGGCTCCTACTACGCCGCCGAGCGCATGCGCGTGCGGGCGCCCACCGCCCGCGGCGAGCAGCCGGCCCGGCGCGCCGAGGCGCCGCCGCGGCTGGCTTCCGACGCGGCCTGAGGCCGCACCGCCGCGTCAGTCGTCGGTCTCGACGAGGCGGACCGTGCGCCGGCCGCCGGCCAGCGCGCGCTGCCACGGCCCGTCGCCGTCGAGGTCGGCCCCGGAGTCCAGCAGCAGCGCGGCGAGCGTGAGCGCGTCGTCGCGCGGCTGGGGCGGCGACAGGTAGTCGCGGTCGGTGCGCCCGGTCAGGCCGGGGCTGAAGCGATCCTCGACCGCCACCGCGAAGCAGGGGCCGAGGGTGAGGGAGAGCTGGTCGGACGCGGACACCGCGCGCAACCATCGCACGCCCGCGCGGCCGCGGCCACGCGCGCAGGGCGGATTGCCGCGGTCCTCGCACGGGGGTGCGCAGCGGCGAGGAGAGGAACGTGGGGTCGGGACGCCCTCCCGTCGTCGCCCCGGACGGCGCCGGTCCCTACGAGCCCCCCTGGCCGCACACGGGCCAGGGCGACGTGCCCGCCTGGGCCAGCAGCGCGGCGGCGCGCTGGTCCTGCTCGGCCTCGGGCGCGGCGGCCGGGTCGTCCGTGCCGCCCATGCGCCGCCACGTCGCGCGGGTGAACTGGTACTTGCCGCGGTACTGCCCATCCGACGAGATGGCCGTCGGGTCGCCGCCGGACTCGCACTGCGCGATGCGCGCCAGCGTGCCCGAGGGCGCCGAGGCGGCGCTCGCCGACGGCGTCGCGGTGCCCGTGGCGCCCTTCAGCGGCGCGGCCAGGCCGAGCGAGCCGGCGGTCTGCGGGCCGACGATGCCGTCGACCGTGAGGCCGTGGGCGCGCTGGTAGCGGCGCACCGCACGGGCCGTGGCCGCGGTGAAGCGCCCCGTGGCCGGCAGACCCAAGGCCGTCTGCAGCGCGCTGACCGCGTCCCCCGCGGCGCCCTTCGTGAGCGTGGCCGGCGCCGGGGCCTGGGCGGTGGTCTGGCCGAGCGCCAGCGGCGCGCCGAGGGCCAGAAGGGCGCCGACCACGGCGAAGGAGGCGCTGCCGCCCCGGCGGCGGCGCCGGCGCAGCACGGCCATGCGGCGGGCGAGCGCCGCGCGGCGGCGGGAGCGCGACCGCTCCAGCGACGCCTGGAACGCGCGTTGGACTTCCTGGGACACGGCGGGCGATTCCTTTGCTCTTCACGCCTACGGGGTTAGCTGACGGGCTCGCGCTCTAGAGCTGCGCTACGCCGCGCGATGGCGGCGATTCGCCCCGTGGCGCCCGGACGGGTCCGGGCCCCAGGTGGTTCCCCCGTTCCGGGCCGCGGGCGCGGGCCGGACTCGGCTGGTTGTGCTTGCCCAAAGCGAAGCACATCCGGCCGACGGACGGAGCGCCCCCCGGACCGTTCGGGCCCGTCCCTTCCCGCTCGCAGCGCGGGTTTGCGCCGATCGGCGGACCACGGCGCCGCGCTTCGTACACTCCGGCGGGAGTCCGAGCACATGCCGCCCGATCCCGATCCCCCCCGCCGCAGGGACGACCGCCAGCCCACCCCCTGGAAGGTCGAGGGCGCGCCCGAGACCAAGAAGCAGGGGCCGATGGGCATGCCGCGGCCCCCGGGAGGCCGGCGCTTCCTGTACTTCGTCGTCGGGCTGCTGGTCCTCAACTTCATCTTCGCCTCGCTCGTGCCGAGCAAGCCGAGCCGCGCGACGGTCCCCTACACGCAGTTCCTCACCCAGGTGGACAAGGGCAACGTCGCCGAGCTCACCTCGCAGGGCGACAAGATCGAGGGCACCTTCAAGACGAAGGTCACCCCCGAGAAGTTCAACGGCAAGCAGGACAAGCCCAATACGCGCTTCTCGACGCTGCGCCCCGCCCTGGCGCCGGCCAACGACCCGCTGCTGTCCGAGCTGCGCGCCAAGGGCGTCGTCGTCAACGCCAAGCCCCTGGACAGCGGGCGCTCGTTCATCGCCGACCTCCTGCTGTTCTTCGGGCCGACGCTGCTGCTCGTCGCGCTCTTCGTGTTCATGGCGCGCCGCGCCGCCGCCTCCGGCGGGATGGGCGGCCTCGGCGGCCTCGGGCGATCGCGGGCCAAGCGCTATGACTCGGCCGACCAGACGCGGACGACGTTCGCCGACGTCGCGGGCATCGACGAGGCCGAGGATGAGCTCGAGGAGGTCGTCGACTTCCTCAAGAACCCCGAGAAGTACCGCACGCTCGGGGCCATGATCCCCAAGGGCGTCCTCCTGTCGGGCCAGCCCGGCACGGGCAAGACGCTGCTGGCCCGCGCGGTCGCCGGCGAGGCCGACGTGCCGTTCTTCTCCATCTCGGCCTCGGAGTTCATCGAGATGGTCGTCGGCGTCGGCGCCAGCCGCGTGCGCGATCTGTTCACGCAGGCCAAGGCCGCGGCGCCGAGCATCATCTTCATCGACGAGCTCGACGCCATCGGGCGCCAGCGCGGCGGCGGCGCGTCGCTGGGCGGCCACGACGAGCGCGAGCAGACGCTGAACCAGATCCTCACCGAGATGGACGGCTTCACCGGCTCGGAGGGCGTCATCGTCCTCGCCTCGACGAACCGCCCCGACGTCCTGGACAGCGCGCTGCTGCGCCCGGGCCGCTTCGACCGCCGCGTGACGGTCAACCCGCCCGACGTCGTCGGCCGCGAGAAGATCCTGCAGGTCCACACCCGCTCGGTGCCGCTGGACGACGACGTCGACCTCAAGGGCCTGGCCGCCACCACGCCCGGCATGGTCGGCGCCGACCTGCGCAACCTCGTCAACGAGGCCGCGCTGCTGGCCGCCAAGAACGGCCACCCCAAGGTCACCTCCGGCGACTTCTACAACGCGTTCGAGAAGATCGTGCTCGGCACGGAGCGGCGGATCACGCTCAGCCACGAGGAGCGCGAGCGCACGGCCTACCACGAGGGCGGCCACGCGCTGCTCGGGATGCTCGAGCCCGGCGCCGACCCCGTGCGCAAGGTCTCGATCGTCCCGCGCGGCCGCGCGCTGGGCGTCACGTTCCAGTCGCCCGAGAACGACCGCTACGGCTACGACACCGCCTACCTGCTCGGCCGGATCACCGGCGCGCTCGGCGGCCGCGCCGCCGAGGAGATCGTGTACGGGTCGGTCACCACCGGCGCCGAGTCCGACCTCGAGCAGGTCACGCACATCGCGCGCTCGATGGTCGGGCGCTGGGGCATGTCCGACGTCATCGGGCTGGTCTCGGTGATGCCGCCCGCCGGCGAGCAGGTCTACCCCGGCACCGACCCCTCCTCGGAGGCCACGCGGGAGCTCATCGACCGCGAGGTCCGGCGCATCATCGAGGAGTGCTACGGGCGCGCCGTCGAGCAGCTGCGCGAGCACCGCGACCGGCTGGACTCCCTCGCCGCGGCGCTGCTGGAGCGCGAGACGCTCGACGAGAACGACGCCTACCGCGCCGCCGGCTTCGAGCGCGGCTCGGCGCCGGGCGACCGGCCGCCGCACGGGCTCCTCAAGGAGCCCTCCAACGCCGACGCCACGCCGTCGTCGGACCTCGTCTGACCCGCGGTCAGGCCAGCACGAACGCGCGCCACATCAGCCACAGCGCGCCGAGGACCGACGCGATCGCGCCGCCGAAGACCACCAGCAGGGCCGAGGGGCCGAGGTTGAGCACGAGCGAGCCCAGGCGGATCGCCGCGCCGCCGGCCACCGCCGAGGCCACGACCAGCGCGACGAGCACCCAGAGCGGGCCGGCGACCGCGATCGCCTTGTCGCGGGTCGTCCAGGCGCGCGAGAGCAGCACCATGGCCATCCCGGCCATCCAGCCCAGGACGGGCAGGCCGACGCCGGCCACCACGAGGACCACGAGCGCGGTCAGCTCCCACGCGCCGGGGCGGACGACCTCGCCGTCGCCGTCGCCGGCGACCTCGTCCTCGTAGCGCAGGGGTCCGGCATCGATGGCCACGAGCCGGGGTTCTGCCCCGCGCCGCGGACCCCTCCCGGCCGCCGGGCCGTGCAAGCCGGCGCCCGCTGCCGCGCAACTTCCGGGGGCCGCCGGCCGTTCCCCACGCGCGGCCCTGGAGGCGACGTCCTCCCATCATCCAGCCTCCGGGGCCGCCCCTCTCCCCATGCTCCGAGACGCCCTCACCCGGGCGGCGCTGGCCGCTGCCCTCCTGCTCGCGTGCGCGGCCCCGGCCGCCCACGCATCCACTCGCGCGCCGATGTACGCCGACGCCGGGACGGCCGGGGTCGATGACGGCACGCGCGACGCGACGCTCGCCCGCCTCGACGGCCTCGGCGTGCGGGCGCTGCGCGTGACGCTGGTGTGGGCGGCCGTCGCGCCCGACGCGGGCTCGGCGGTGCGCCCCGCGTTCGACGCCGCCGACCCCGGCGCCTACGACTGGGGCGGCTACGGCCGGCTCATCGACGCCGCCCGCGCACGCGGCTGGCACGTGCTCGTGACGTTCAGCGCGCCGGTGCCGCGCTGGGCCACGGCCGCCCGGGCCGACCAGGTCACGCGCCCGTCCCCGGTGGAGTTCGGCGCCTTCGCGACGGCCGCCGGGCGGCGCTTCGGCGACGCCGTCGACGCCTGGGGCCTGTGGAACGAGCCCAACCACCCGCACTTCCTCATGCCCCAGCTCGTGCACGGCCGACCGGCCTCGCCGGCGCTGTACCGCGCCCTGCACGTCGCCGGCGTGCGCGGCCTGGAGGCGGCGGGCCAGGCCGCCGACGTCATGCTCGCCGGCGAGACCGCGCCGGGCGGCGACCGCCGCCGGTCCGTCCCGCCGCTGCAGTTCCTGCGCGGCGTCCTGTGCACCGGTTGCTCACGCCTGCGCATCGACGGATGGGGGCACCACCCCTACGCCAACCGCAGCGGGCCGTTCTACGTGCCCCCCGACCGCGACAACGTGACGATCGGCGTGCTGCGCCGCCTCGAAGTCGCGCTGGACCGCGCCGGGCGCCGCGGGCTGCGCGTGTGGGTCACGGAGTACGGCGTGCAGAGCACGCCCGACCGCCTCATCGGGGTCCCCCTGGCCCAGCAGGCCGAGTTCGCGTCGCTGTCGGAGCGCCTGCTGCGCGCCGACCCGCGCGTGGCCGCCACCGCCCAGTACCTGCTCGTCGACGACGCCGCGCTCTCGGGCTTCCAGACGGGCCTGCTGACCGCCGCCGGCGTGCCCAAGCCGAGCTACGACGCGTTCCGCCTGCCGCTTTCGGCGCGGCGCTCCGGGCGCACCGTGCTGCTCTGGGGGCTGGTCCGGCCGGCGGACGGCGCGACGTCGGTGCAGGTGCTCGCCCGCGACCGCGGCGCGGCCCACTCGACGGTCGTCGCCAGGCGCCCCACGGACGCCTCGGGCGCCTGGACCGCCCGCCTGCCCGACCGTCCCGGACGGACCTGGCGCGTGCGCTGGACGGCGCCCGACGGGGCCACGTACGCCGGGCCCCCCACCCGCGCGTACGGCTAGCCGCCAGACAGGACACGGGCCCTCCCCAGCGAAGGGGGACATCCGATCGGGAAGTATCCGCGTAACCCCCTGTGACGAACCGCGTTTGCGGGGTACTACCAGAGACCGTCACCATCATGCCCGCCCAGATCCCCACCATGTACGCCACCGAAGTCCGCCAGCACCTGATGCTCCTCGGCGAGGAGCGCGTGCTCGCGCACGAGGCGGGCCTCGACCACGACCGTGCCTACATGGCCGATCTCGAGGACGAGATCGCCCAGTACCGGTCGGCCTACATCGGCGCCGCGGTCACCGAGATCGCGATGCTGCGCGCGCGGCTCGACCGGCCCAACCAGGGCTGACCGGGCGCGGGCGCCGACCCGGCGGCCCCGTGTGCGGTTCACGTTTGACGAGGCATGGGTAGGGTTTGGACAGGGACGCGGCCCACGTGCGTCCCGGCCCCCGTCCCACCCCAGCCCGTGCGCAAGCTCCTCCTCATCGCCGCGGCCGGACTGGCCGCCTCGCCGCCCACGGTCGCCGTGGCCTCGGCCGACTCTCCGTCGGCCTGCGCCCACGCCGACGAACGCCCCGGCGCGGGCGGCGCGGCCCGGGCGCGCGACGCGGTCCTCTGCGTCATCAACGCCGAGCGGCGGGCGCGCGACCTCCCGGCGCTGCGCGCCGACCTGCACCTGCGCCGGGCCGCCCAGGGCTACGCCGACCGCCTGCGCGACCACGGCATGCTCGTCGACACGCTGGGCTCCAGCACGCCGCAGCGCCGCATCGCCGCCGCCGGGTACGCCGGCGGCGACCCGGCCGCGTTCGCCTTCGGCGAGACGCTCGGTCGCAACACGGGCGCCTCCGGCGCGCCGGCGCTGCGCGTGCGCTCGTGGCTGATGATCCCCGACACGCGCCGCGTCCTGCTCGGCCGCCGGCTGCGCGACGTGGGCATCGGGGTCCACACGACCGCCACGACGACGACCTACGTGGTCGACCTGGGGGTGCGCCGCCGGACCGTCAGCCCGAGGTCGCCGTCGCGTTCGCGTCGCTGACGCGGACCGCGAGCGCCAGCTCGAAGCGCGCCTCGGGCTCGTCGAGGCGCTCGCCGAAGAGCTCCCGCAGCTGGGCGACCCGGTAGCGCACGGTCTGCGGGTGGACGTGCAGGCGCTCGGCGACGCGGGTGACCTGGCCCGGCTCGTCCAGCCACGCGCGCAGGGTCTCCCCGAGGCGCGCGCGGACGCCGTCGCGGACCTCGTGGAGCGGCGCGAGGGCGCGCGCGGCCAGGTCGGCGGCCAGCGCGCCGTCGCCGTGCAGCAGCAGCGCGGGGAGGTGCTCGTCGGCGACCAGCAGCGCGCCGGGCTCGGCGGCCAGCAGCCCGGCCTCCAGCAGCCCCAGCGCCGCCTGGGCGCGCGCGACCGACCGCGCGGCGCGCTCGAGGCCGACCGTCGGCCCCAGCGCCGCGGGGACCCCGGCCAGGGCGGCCTCCAGCTCGCCGTGGCGCCCGGGCCCGTCGGGATCGGGGACGATCGCGATCGCCACGCCCCCCTCGGCCACCGCGATCGCCTCGGCCCCCAGGCGCAGCGCCAGGCGGTCGCCGTCGTCGGCGCGGACGACGAGCCCGGCGACGGTCGCCGGACGCGGCCACACGGCGAGCTGGGCGAGGTCGCGGACCTCCTCGGCGCCCGCGTCGTCGCGGGCCAGCAGGCGCACGAGCGCGCGCCGGCGCCGCTGGCGCTCGGCCAGCGCCGTGGACTGCTCGTCGGCGTAGCCCTCGACGGACTCGGCCGAGATGCGGTCGATGTAGGAGAAGATCGCGCTGGCCAGCCGGTACAGCGTCTCGGGATCGTGGCCGGCGGCCTGGCCGGCCTGGACGCAGCGCTCCCACGCGATGCGGGCGCCCAGGCGGTAGGCGCTGAGCAGCGCGTCGAGCGAGCGGCCGGCCCGCATCTCGCCGCGGCCCAGCGTGACGTAGATCTCGCGCGCGTCGTCGTCCTCGGCCGACGGGTCGACGAGGTCCTCGACGAAGCGGCGCAGCGCCCGCTCGACGCCGACGCGCAGCGCGCGGCCGAACGGTCCCTCCAGCGGACGGGCGTAGTCGGGCACCTCGCGGCCGATGGCGGAGATGATCTCCTCGGCCAGGCCCGGCAGGACGGGGCGCAGCGCATCGGCGAGATCGGACGGCAGGCGCGGTTCCATTTGTCACGAGGCTACAGATCGACCGTCGCTCCTTGTGCGTGCGGACGTGACGCGGCGCGTTCCTTGTGCCATACCCTCCAGGGATGACGAACGCCCAGCGCACCACGAACCTCGTCGCCGTCATCCTGCCGTTCGTCGCGTTCGTGGTGGCCATCGTCCTGCTGTGGAACCGCCTCGTCGGGTGGCACGACCTCGTGCTGCTCGTCGTCATGTACGTCCCGACGGCGCTGGGCATCACGGTCGGCTTCCACCGCCTGCTGACCCACCGCGCGTTCCAGACCTCGAAGGGGGTCGAGCGGACGTTCGCCGTGCTGGGCTCGATGGCCGTGCAGGGCCCGGTCGTCAACTGGGTCGCCGACCACCGCCAGCACCACGCCCACACCGACGAGGAGGGCGACCCGCACTCCCCACACGCCGGGTTCGCCGGCGGCGGGATCAAGGGCACGCTGCGCGGGCTGTTCCACGCGCACGTCGGGTGGATGCTGACCCACGAGGGCGGCGAGACGCGCTCCAAGTACGCGCCCGACCTCCTCGAGGACCCCGGCATGAGCTGGCTGAGCCGCAACTTCCACCTCATGGTGCTCGTGTCGCTGGCCATCCCGGCGATCGCGGGCTACCTCATCACGGGGCGCGTGACGGGCGCGCTGACCGGCCTGCTGTGGGGCGGCCTCGTGAGGATCTTCCTGCTGCACCACGTCACGTGGTCGATCAACTCCATCTGCCACTTCTTCGGGTCGCGGCGCTTCGACGTCGAGGACAAGTCGACCAACGTGGCGTGGCTGGCGCTGGCCAGCATGGGCGAGGCCTGGCACCACAACCACCACGCGTTCCCGCGCTCGGCCCAGCACGGCCTCAAGCCGTGGGAGCGCGCGATGGACCCGAGCGCGATGGTCATCGCGGCGCTCGAGCGCCTGGGCCTGGTCTGGAACGTCGTGCGCATCACCCCCGAGCGCCAGCTCGAGAAGCTCGTGCCGCCCGTGGGGCGCCGCCAGCCCGTGGCGTAGCGCGAAGAGGGATGGCCGCGCCAACGCGCGGCTTCGCGCCCGGACTGCGACGACTCAGCACATATGAGTCAAAGCGGCTGAGATCACCTGCTACTGTTGCATCCGCAACGATTCCTGGCAGCTCCCAGAACGGCTCCTGCGCACATGACCTCTCTCCTCCTCATCCCCCTCGACGACACCGTCGTCTTCCCCACGATGGACGTCACCCTCCCGGTCGACACCGCCGGCGAGGACCGCGTCCTGCTCGTCCCCCGCCACGAGGGCGAGTACGCCTCCGTCGGCACGATCGCCAAGGTCACCCAGACCGTGCGTCTGCCCGGCGGGGGCCGCGGCGCGATGCTCGAGGGCGTCTCGCGCGGCATCGCCGGCGCCGCCCACACGGACCACGCCGGGCGCCTGCGCGTCGAGGTCGAGGAGCGCGTCGACGAGGTTCCCGTCGACGGGCGCACCCGCGACATCGAGCGCGAGTACCGCGCCACGGTCGAGGAGATCCTCGAGCTGCGCGGCGACGACGGCCGCATCGCCTCCTGGGTCCGCGCGATCACCGAGCCCGGCGCCCTGGCCGACACCTCCGGCTACGCCCCCGACCTGACCTTCGAGCAGAAGCTCGAGCTGCTGGCGACCGTCGACGTCACCGCGCGCCTGGAGCTGGCCCTCACGCGCCAGCGCGAGCGCCTGGCCGAGCTGCAGGTGCGCCGCCGCATCCGCGAGGACGTCGAGTCCGGCGCGGCCAAGCAGCAGCGCGAGTACGTGCTGCGCAAGCAGATGGAGTCCATCCGCCGCGAGCTCGGCGAGGACGACGCGAGCGTCGGCGAGGACTACCGGGCCAAGATCGAGGAGGCCGGCATGCCCGAGGCCGTGCGCGAGCAGGCCGAGCGCGAGCTGGCTCGCCTCGAGCGCTCCGGCGAGCAGTCCGGCGAGGCCCAGACCATCCGCACCTACCTCGACTGGCTCGTCTCCGTTCCGTGGAGCGAGCGCTCCGAGGACCAGCTGGACCCCCTCCACACCCGCGAGGTGCTCGACGCCGACCATGCCGGGCTGTCCGACGTCAAGGACCGCATCGTCGAGTACGTGGCCGTCAAGAAGCTCAGGGAGGAGCGGGGCATCGCGGCGGACAAGCGCTCCGGCGCCATCCTCACGCTCATCGGGCCCCCCGGCACCGGCAAGACCTCGATCGGCGAGTCCATCGCCCGCGCGATGGGCCGGGAGTTCGTCCGCATGTCGCTGGGCGGCGTGCGCGACGAGGCCGAGATCCGCGGCCACCGCCGCACGTACATCGGTGCGCTGCCGGGCCGGCTGGTGCGCGCGCTGCGCGACGCCGGGACGATGAACCCGGTCATCCTGCTCGACGAGGTCGACAAGGTCGGCGCCGACTGGCGCGGCGACCCCAGCGCGGCCCTGCTCGAGGTCCTGGACCCCGCGCAGAACTCCACCTTCCGCGACCACTACCTCGACGTCGAGCTCGACCTCTCCGAGGTCGTGTTCATCGCGACGGCCAACCAGGCCGAGACGATCCCCGGCCCGCTGCTGGACCGCATGGAGGTCATCGCCTTCGACGGCTACACCGTCGAGGAGAAGGTCGCCATCGGCCGCGACTACCTGTTCCCGCGCCAGCGGGAGCGCAACGGGCTGCGCGAGGACGAGGTCACCGCGCCGGACGGCATCCTGCGCACGATCATCGCCGAGTACACGCGTGAGGCCGGCGTCCGCCAGCTCGAGCGCGAGCTCGGCAAGGTCCTGCGCAAGACCGCGACGCGGATCGCCTCGGCGACCGTGGAGGCCCCGGTGGAGCTCCGGCTGGAGGACGTGCGCGACGCGCTCGGCCGCCAGAAGGTGTTCCACGAGGCCGCCCAGCGCACCGCGGTCCCGGGCGTGGCCACCGGCCTCAGCGTCACGGGCACCGGCGGCGACGTGCTGTTCATCGAGGCCAGCGCCGCCAAGAGCTCCAAGCCCGGCCTGCAGCTGACGGGCCAGCTCGGGGACGTCATGAAGGAGTCGGCGCAGATCGCGCTGACCTACGTCCGCGGCCACGCCGAGGAGCTCGGCATCGACCCGGCGCTGTTCGAGGAGCGCGAGTTCCACGTGCACGTTCCGGCCGGCGCCATCCCCAAGGACGGTCCGAGCGCGGGCATCACGATGACGACCGCGCTGGCGTCGCTGCTGACCGGGCGTGCCGTCAAGCACACCATCGGCATGACCGGCGAGGTCACCCTCCAGGGCCGCGTGCTGCCGATCGGCGGGCTCAAGCAGAAGGTGCTGGCCGCCCACGCGGCGGGCCTGACCGACGTGGTCATCCCCGAGCGCAACCGCGGCGACCTCGACGACGTCCCGGCCGACGTCCGCGAGGCCATGGCCTTCCATCCGGTCATGACCGTCGGCGAGGTCCTCGAGCAGGCGCTCGAGCCGGCCGTGGCGGTGAGCTCCCGCCCCGCATAGCATCCGGGGTCCCGTGGACCCCGGCGCGCCGACCACTGCTCAGGATCCCGTGCGGCTGCGGGCGCTGCCCGCGGCCCTCGGGATCCTCGTCGTCGTCGCCGTCGCCGACCTCATCGTCGGCACGGGCGTCGTGCTCGTGCCGCTGCTCGTCGCCGGCCCGCTGGCGATGGCCGCCGGCGGCCAGCAGCTGCAGACGGCCGCGGCGGCGGCCGTCGCGGTCGCGCTGGCCGTGGCGCTGGCCGCCCACGACGGGGTGCTCGGGCAGAGCGCGGGGCTGACCGCGATCGCCGCCGTGGCCGCCGGCGGCGCGCTCGCCATCGTGCTGGCCGGCCTGCACGAGCGGTTGGCCGGGACCGTCCGCCGCCACGACGCCGAGCTGGAGGCCGAGCGCGCCGCCCGCCGGCGCACCGAGCTGCTGGCCCGCGCCGGCGAGCTGCTCGAGTCGCCGATGGATCCCGGCACGCTCCTGCAGCGCATCAGCGCGCTGCCCGTGCCCGAGCACGCCGACCTGGCCATCATCGACCTGCTGCAGCCCGACGGCACCGTCCGCGGCGCGGTGACGGCCGGGACCGACACCGAACTGGCCGACGCGCTGGCCGAGATGCGCGAGCGCTTCCCGCTCAGCCTGCAGACCGACCATCCGGTGGCCGAGGCCCTGCGCACCGGCGAGCCACGGCTGCTGAAGGGGCTCAGCGACGAGCAGCTGCAGGGCTACGCCCGCTCGGCGGAGCACTTCGAGCTGGTCCTGCGGGCCAGCTACCGCTCGGCGATCGTGCTGCCGCTGCGGGCACGGGGCCGGACGTGGGGAGCGTTGTCCTACATCCGGCTGCGCGATGGGGTCCCGTTCGACGAGGACGACCTGGCGCTGGGCCTCGACCTCGCCCGCCGCGCGGCGATGGCCCTCGACAACGCCCGGCTGTTCGCCGAGCTCGACGCGACCGAGCAGCGCCTGGAGGCGATCGTCGCCAACCTCGGCGAGTCCGTGATGGCCCTGGAACCCGGCGGCGGCTTCCTGTTCGCCAACGCGGCGGCCGCCCGGATCGCGGGCTTCGACTCGGTCGACGACCTCGTCGCCGGCAACCTGCACGAGGTCCTGGCCCGCTGGACGTTCCTCGACGAGCACGGGCGCGAGGTGCCGTTCGAGGCCCAGCCGCTGGGGGCGGCGTTCGCGGGCACCCAGCCCGAGCCGATGCTGCTGCACTCCGTCGACCGCCGGACCGGGCGCGACGGCTGGGTCCTGAGCCGGGCGACGCCCGTGCGCGACGACGCCGGGGACGTCGCGTTCGTCGTCCACGTGACCGAGGACGTCACGACGGTCAAGCGCCAGGAGGCCCGCGAGCGCCTGCTGTCCAGCGCGAGCAAGCTGCTGGGCTCCTCCCTGGACGTCGCGGCGACGCTCGACAAGGCGGCGTGGGCGGCGGTGCCCGAGCTCGCCGACTGGTCACGCGTGGACCTCATCGACGAGCGCGGCGACCTCGTCCAGGCGGCGGTGGCCCACCGCGATCTCGACCGGGTCGAGCTCATGCACGAGTGGCGCCGGGACTTCCCGCCGCGGCGGGAGGACACGCGCGGGCCGTGGGAGGTGCTGCGCACGGGGCGGTCGATCCTCTGGGACCGCGTCGACCCGGCCGACATCCAGCGCTACGCCCAATCCGACCGTCACGCACACCTCATGCGCGAGATCGACACCCGCTCGGTGGCGGTCGTCCCGCTCACCGTCGGCGACACGGTCATCGGCACGCTGCAGCTCGCGACCACGTCGGCGAGCAACCGGCTGCTCGGCCGGCCCGAGCTCGCGCTCGCGGAGGAGCTCGCGCGCCGGGCGGCGATCGCCGTCGAGAACGCGCGGGTCCACGCGGCGCGCACCCACATCGCCACGACGCTGCAGCGGTCCCTGCTGCCGCCGCGGCTGCCGGTCATCCCGGGCCTGGCGATCGCGGCGCGCTTCCGCGCCGCCGGGGGGCCACCGACGTCGGCGGCGACTTCTACGACCTCTTCGAGGCCCGCGACCGCTGGATCGTGCTCATGGGCGACGTGACCGGCAAGGGCCCAGGTGCGGCGGCGATCACGTCGCTGGCGCGCTACACGATGCGCACGGTGGCCCAGTACGAGGACGATCCGACGGCCATGGTGCAGCGCCTGAACGCGACGCTCGGCGCCGACTCCGACCGCCGCCAGATCTGCACCGCGGTGGTCATCGGGGTCGATCCGGTGCGCGAGGACGGGCGGGTCGGGATCGACATCGTCTGCGCCGGGCACCCGCCGCCGCTGCTGGTCGGCGCCGACGGCCGGGTGCGCGGCGTCGGCACGCCCGGCACGCTGCTCGGGGCGTTCCCCGACGGGCGCTGGACGACGAGCGGCCTGTCGCTCGGCCCCGGGGACAACCTCGTGCTCTACACCGACGGCGTGACCGACACCCGCGGGCCCGACGGCCGCTTCGGCGCCGAGCGCCTGGAGGCCGTGCTGCGCGAGCTCGGCCCCGCGGACGCCGACCGCATCGCCCAGGGCATCGACGACGCGCTGCTCGACTTCGGCGAGCAGCGCGACGACGTCGCGCTGCTGGTGCTCGGCGTCTCCACCGGGTCCGAGGCCTCGGTCTCGGGGTGGATGCCGAGCTGAGGGAGCGGGCGCAGGCCGCACGCCTGCGACGCCGGGGAGAGGCGCGTCCGCGGGCGCGGGCGCCGGGGGTCGTCCGCCGGCGCCCGGGGACCGGGTCGTCGCGCTCACCGGACCACCGGATGGCGCGAAGGTGGGGTCATGCACCACCCACCCGCCATCGGCCCCCACCGAGGACCGCGGACGACCGCGGGGCGGGGCCGGCGCCGGCCCCGCCGCGCCTCAGACCGTCGCGGCGACCGGCGGCTCGGGCGCCTGCTCGGGCGCGCGCGCCGCGACGCGGGCGCCGCGGCCGGCCGCCAGCAGCGACCAGACGAGCGTCAGCCACAGCACCGACACGGCGGCCACGTGCAGCCAGACGGTCCAGGCCGGGTAGTTGAGGATGTGGTACTGCAGCGTGCCGATCGCCCCCGTCAGCGCGACCGCGAGGCAGACCGCCGTCAGCGGCGCGTTGAGATCGCGCGCGCCGCGCCAGCGGGCGAACGCCCACAGCGCCACGGCGGCGATGCCGAAGGCCAGCGCCACGCGGGCGTGGACCATGATCACCGTCTTGAACGTGTCGTCGCCGAAGATCGCCAGGCGCTTGGCGGCGTCACCGGTGCCCTCGCCGCCCGCGTACGGGCCCGAGGCCGTCACCGCCGTGCCGATCACGACGACCACGCTGCCCACCGCGACGAACGCGCGCACGAGCCCGACGAGCAGCAGGTCGCGCTCGGGGACCTCGGGCAGCGCCCGGCGCTCGCGCACCACGCGCCACACGAGGCTGACCGCGACGACCAGCGTCGCCATCGACAGCAGGAAGTGGCCCATGACCGTCACCGGGTTGAGCCCGGTCATCACCGTGATGCCGCCGAGCACGGCCTGGACCGCGACGCCCACGACCAGCAGCGCGCCCAGCACGGTGAAGTCGCGGCGGTAGGGCCGGCGCAGCAGCGCCAGGGCCAGGCACAGCACCGCGGCGATCGACACCGGCGTCGTGAGCAGCCGGTTGCTGAACTCGATGTAGGCGTGGCCGTTGGTCGGCGTGACCGACGTGCCGTTGCAGCGGGGCCACTCCGGACAGCCCAGACCCGAGCCCGTGAGGCGCACCGCCGCGCCCGAGCTCACGATGAGCGTGAACAGCACGAGCGCCGACCAGGCGGCGTAGGCGTGCAGGCGGGGCGAGACGGGCCACCGCGCGCGCAGGCGATCCAGACGGGACATGCCCGTACAGAATGTCAAGTCTGGGGCCGCGGCGGGGCGGCTCACGGCCGCCCGGGCAGCGCGGCGGCCAGCCAGCGCGCGAACGCGGCGCCGTCGACGTCGGGCACGGCCAGGCGCGGCACGGCATACGGATCGCCGCCGGCGCGCACGAGACCCGGCGCGTTGACCGTCGCCGCGGCGTAGCCCGCGGCGCGCGCGGCAGCCCGGGTCGCGGCGTCGACGTCGACGCCCGGCACCCCGAACGGGTAGGAGAACACGGCCGGGCGGGTCCCGAGCCAGGCCTCGAGGTCGTCGGCCGAACCGCGCAGCTCGGCGTCGCGCACCGCCTCGGGCGCGTGGGCGAGGCTGAGGTGCGTGCGGCCGTGGGCCTGCACCGTCACCCCCGGCGCGGCCGCCAGGACGCACAGCTCCTCGACGGTGAGCTGGCGATCGGCCTCGGGCGGCGGCGAGGGCGCAGGGCCGACTCCGGCCCAGCGCCGCAGGGACGCCAAGGCCGCGGCGATGACCGCGCGGTCGCGGGTCTGCAGGGCGGCGTGGACGTGGGCCCGCGTCGCCGCGCGCCCCTCCGCCCCCACCGGGGCCCACGCGCGCAGGCCGCCGGGCAGCGCCAGCTCGAGCACCCCCTCGCCGCGCTCGCCCAGCAGCCGCGTGACCTCGTCCCACCAGTACCCCTCGCCGGCGGCGATGTGCCCGGTCGACGCGAAGAGGGTCGCGGGGACCGCCGCGGCGCGCAGCGCGGGCAGCGCGGCCTCCAGGTTGTCGTGGTAGCCGTCGTCGAACGTCACGGCCACGGCGTGCGCGCCCGCGCGCCCGGCGAGCACGTCGGCCAGCGGGGCGGGCGTCCAGTGACGGCCCAGGACCGCCAGCTGCTGGGCGAAGTGCGCCGGCGAGACGGCGAGGCCGAGCGGGTCGGGGCCCTCGGCCACGCGGTGGTAGAGCAGCACGGCGCCGTGCACCGGCCGGCGGTCGCGGCGCGCGAGCCGGCGCCACGCCGGCGCCGCGGGCGCCGGCACCGCGGCGCGCAGCGCGGTGCTCGTGCGGTCGGGCTGCAGTCCGCCGTGGGCCAGCAGCCCGCCGGCCAGGCCGCCGAGCCCGGCCGCCGCCCACGCCGCCCGGTCGATCGCTCCGGCGTGGTCGCCCCGGGCCGCGCGGACCGCGGCGGCGCCGGCCGACCGGACCGCCAACCGCGCCGCGGCCCGCCGCCCCGTGCGCCCCAGCGCCGCGTGGCGGGCCCCCGTCCGCGCACGGCGGCGCAGCAGCAGGCCCGGCGTGACCCCGGCGAGCTCGCGGGTGCCCGCCATGCCGTCCACGCGGCGCGCCCGCCAGCCGATCGCCGCCAGCTCGGTCTGCGCGCGGCGGTCCTCGCCGAGCGCGTCACGCGCGTCGGGGTGGCCGCGGACGGGGAAGAAGCCGCCGATGCCGCGCAGGGCCGCGACGCGGAACGCGACGTTGCCGCCGCTGAACAACGGGGGTCCGGGGTCCGGGCCGCCGGTGAGCCCGAGCACCTCGGCGTGCCCACCGGCGAGCAGCCACGGTGGGGCACCGGCGCTGCGCAGCGGACCGCCGGCGACGGCCTGGCGCTCGTCGTCCCAGGCCGCGCCGAGCGCCTCGCCCCAGCCCGGGTCGACCCGGACGTCGTCCTCGACGAAGGCCAGCACCTCCGCGGTCCCGGCCGCGTCCAGCGCGGCGTTGCGCGCGGCCGCCCACGCGCCGGGAGCGGGCAGCGCGACGACGCGCAGGTCGGTGACGCCCGCCTCCCGCAGCGCCCTCGCCGCCGGCGCGGCGTCGGCGCCGGGACGCACGAGCAGCGCGACGACGATGTCGGGCTGCGGGCTCATGGCGGGTCGAGGAACGCCGAGACCATCGCACGGGCCGTCGCACCCCAGCCGCCGGGCGCGCGCTCGAAGCCCAGCCGCGCGCGCTCGGCGCGCAGGGCGAGGTCGCCGAGGAGCTCCTCCACGGCGTCGGCGGCCTCCAGCGGGCCGGCCACGAGGCTCGCCGCGTCGCCCAGGGCGACCCGCGACGCCTCGTCGGCGGGCGCGACGACCGCCTGGCCGCAGGCCAGCATCGCCAGGGCCGCGGGGCGCCAGCCGCGTACGGGCGGCGCGATCGCCACGGTCGCCGAGGCGAACGCGTGGGCCTGGGCCTCGGCGCCGCGCTCGACGGGCAGGTAGGGGAACGGCAGCTCGAGCGCCTCGCGCACCCCGCTGACCGCGAAGGCCAGGTCGGGCCGGCGCGCGTGCAGCTCGGCGGCGGCCAGCAGGCCCAGCGGCTCCTCGCCGTGGACGAGCACGAGGTCCTCGCGGCGGTGCACGGGCATCGGCGTGTAGGCGGCGTCGGTGCCGGCGGGCAGCACCCCGCCCATCCAGGCCGGCCCGATGACGGGCACGCCGGCCGTCCAGCCCAGCTCGGCCAGCGGCGCGGGCGCGGCCGTGGCCAGGACCGCACGGGCGCGCAGCCCGGGCAGCCGCAGCATCGCGGGGGCCGCCGGCCAGCCGTAGGCCAGGACGACGTCCGCGTTGGCCGCCTCCCGGGCCATCGGCCCCGTGACCTTGCGCACGCGGACGTCGTGCTCGGAGAGCGCCTCGGAGAGCTCGCCGGGCAGGCCGTTGCCACGCGGGCGGTCCGGGCCGTGGGCGATGAGCAGCGCCACGTCGAGGTACTCGCCCCACGGCCGGCGCAGCTCGACGGGCGGCGAGCCTTCGCGCAGCAGCTCGGTGAGCTCCCACGGCACGCGGGCGGCGTCGGGCGTGGGCGGCGGCTCGCCGAGCAGGCGGCGCAGCAGCGGCACCGCTCAGCCCTCCCCGCCCGGCCGGAACGCGATCGCCGCCCACAGGCCGGCCTCGACCTGCTCGGCCGCGTGGTCCCAGGTGCGCTCCACGCGCAGCGCGGCGCCCTGCGCGACGCGCTCGGCGCGCAGCCGGGGGTCGGCGAGCAGGCGCTCGAGCGCGTCGGCGATCGCGAAGGGGTCCAAGGGCGCGTAGTCCACCGGCCCGTCGCGGCCGAACGCGGCCACCACGCTGGGGTGGTCGTGCTCGACGCACGGCAGGCCGCAGGACAGCATCTCCTGGGCGGCGAGCGAGTGGTTGGTGAGCGAGAGCACGAGGCCGACGGTCGCCTCGGCGTAGATCCGCGGCAGCGCGGCCTCGGGGACCACGCCGAGGTTGCGATGCGGGAAGTCGACGCCGGCGGGGCCGCCGTGGCCGTAGAGCCAGGCCTGCACCGACGGTCGCCGGCGGTGCAGCTCGGCCAGCGCCGCGAGCACGATCGGCACCGCGCGGCGCGGGGTGGTCGAGCGCGCGTAGGCGACGACGACGTCCTCGCGGCGCCGGATGTCGGCCCGCGGCCGCCAGCGCTCGCCGTCGATCCCCAGGTCGAACGGCGTCGCCGGCAGGTCGTAGGTCGTCGCCATGACCTCGGCCAGCCACTGCCCGGCGGTGATCGGGTACAGGCCCTGCCGGTAGGACGCCTCGGCCCATCGGCGCTGCACGCTGGTGCCGAAGAACTCCGGCTCGTGGTCCTGGACGAGGTACGCGCGGCCCGCGGCCGGCAGCGTCCGCACGCGGGCGGCGGTCTGCCAGCCCGTGGCGACCGCCACGTCGGCGTCGCCGAAGCCGTCGAGGCCGTAGGCGACCGGGGCCGCGAACGGGCCGAACCACGACCGCAGGTCGGCCGCGGCGCGCGCGCCGTCGGGGCCCAGCCGCCGGCCGGGATCGTCGATCCACAGCGAGCAGCGGTGCCCACGGCGCTCGAGGCCGCGCACGAGGTTGGCGATCGTCATGTGCCCGCCGCTGCCGCGCTGGAAGAACGGGACGACGAGCGCGACGTGCAGGGGCGACCCCGCGGCGGGGGCGTCGAGCCGGGTCCCGGCGGGAGCGCGCAGCAGCGCACCGAGCACCGACGCCTCGACGTACTCGTCGTTGACGTAGGGGCCGTCGCGCCAGCGCCGCAGGCGCGTCCGGATCCCGAGGCCCATCAGCGGCGCCCCGCGATCATGCGCCGCGCGACGCCCAGCGGCCCGCGCGAGAGCACCGACTCGACACGGCGCATCCGCGCGGCCAGGCGCTCGTGGTCGCGCTCGACGGCCTGCTGGCGCTGCATCGTCATGCGGATGTCGGCCGTCATGCTCGCCGCGGCGCCCGTCGGGTCCGGCGAGGGGCCGGCGACGATGCGGCCCAGCGCGAGCGCCATCATCGCCGTGGACTGCTCGGCCGACGGCCACGAGCGGGCCGTGCGCACGGCGGCGAGGCGCAGCTCGTGCAGCAGGCGACGGTCGCGCGCGAGCAGGTCGAGCAGCCGCGCCGTGCCCCGCTCGTCGTCCCAGCTCGTCAGCAGCGCGTTGCGGCCGTCGGCGATGTACTCGTCGTGGCCCGTCACCGGCGTGGTGATGCAGGTCGCGCCGCGGTGGAAGCCCTCCAGCGGCGCCCCGGCCATCCCCTCGACGCGCGAGAGCTTGAGCACGACGTCGGTGCGGCCGTAGAGCTCGGCCATCTCGGTGGCCGTGAGCGGGCCGACGACGGCGTCGGCGCGGGCGCCCTCGGCCGCGGCGCGGTCGGCGCAGACGAGCGTGACGTGGCGGGGCTCGCGCATCGCCGCCGCCGCCGCCAGCGCCTCGCCGACGCCCTTGAGCGCGACGGCGGGGCTGCCCTCGACGAGCACGCGCAGCGGCCCGTCGATGCTGGGCGCCAGGGTGCCGGGGATCGAGAACACGTCCTTGGGGATCCCGTTGCGCACGTAGTGCACGCGGAACCCGGAGCGGTCGCCGCGCAGCTCCTCGAGCTGGCGGGCGATCCATCGCGCCTCGGTGATCATCGCCACCGGCAGGTCGTGCGTCATCGCCGCGGCGGCCCGCTCGGGCGCGCCCGGCGGGTAGAAGCGGTCCTCCATGGACTGCACGAAGTAGGCGTAGCGGTCGGCCGGGACCTCGTGCAGCGTCAGCACGGTCTCCCACCAGGTCGCGACCGCCACGTCGAAGCCCTGCCCGGCGGCCTCGCCGAGCTCGAGGACCGGGAGCTCCCCCAGACCCGCGTACGCGTGCTCGCCGGCCGAGCGGTCGGCGCGGGCCAGCACGAGGACGGCGTCGACGCCGTGGCGCGCGCGCAGCCGGCGCGCATGCCCGACGACGATGCCGACGCCGCCGAACAGGTCCAGCGCGGGGACGAGGAACGCGACGCGCACGGGCGCCTCAGCCGGCGGGCGCGTCGAGCACGGCGAGGCGGGCCTCGAGGTAGGCCAGGTCGCTCTCGCGCCGGCGCGCGTCGGCGCGGTCGGCGTCGAGGTCGGCCGGCCGCGCGAGCGACACGGGGGCCAGGCGCGCCGCATCGGGCCCGAAGGCGAGCAGGTGGGTGGTCGGCGCCTGGTCGGGCGCCACCGACGGCGTGCCGAGCGGGGCGACCTCGCCGCCGGCCGGACCGACGATCGCCGACGCGCGCAGCGATACCTGGCGCAGGACGACCGCGTCGGGCGGCAGGAGGCGGCGCAGCTCCTCGGCGGCACCAGCCGACCACGCGCTGCGGCGGTGGGGGTCGTCGAGGGCGCCCGCCGCGTCGTCGGGGACGCTGAGCACGACGGTCGCGCGCTCGCCGAGGGCGAGCAGGAGGTCGACCAGCGCGGTGAAGTCCTCGAGCTGGTGCAGCACGCCGAAGCACGTGACCACGATCGGGGCGCCGGGCGTGGCGGCCGCGTCGACCGCAGCCCGCACGGCCGCCGCGCCCTCCGCGGTCCCCAGGTCGGCCAGCACCGTGGCGGCCACGTCGGCGCCGCACTCGCGTCGCGCCTCCTGCAGCGCCTGCTCGTCGCCGTCGACCAGCAGGGCCCGGGCGCGCGGGCGCGCGTCGCCGAGCGCGGCGCCGGAGGCGATCCCCTCGCCGCACCCGAGGTCGACCCACAGCGCCGCCTCACGGATGAGGGGCGCGGCGAGCGCGTAGCGCAGCTCGCCGTCGACGCGGTCGGCCGGGGCGGTCCCGCGGGTCACACGGGCTTCCCAAGTCGGCATCGCCGGGCAGCGTAACGTATGGCCCGCCATGGCCCTCCGGCGCGACCTCCCCTTCGGCCCGCCGGCGGCGGGCGTCCCCCTGCGCCTGGCCTTCGTCGGCCAGCAGACCTACTTCCGCGCCTGCGCGCTGGACGAGGACTCCGCCCGCGTGCGCACCACGTTCGTGGACTACCGCGCCGGGCGCGACCCGGGGCTCATGCGCGCCAAGCTCGACGCCTTCGCGCCGCATGCCGTCGTCGTCTTCCGCCCCGAGACCGTGCCCGCCGGCCTGCTGGCCGACCTGCCCGCGGCGATCGTCGGCTTCCTCACCGAGCCCATCTCCCGGCAGGCCGGGCCGGGCCGCGCGCAGGCCGTGCACTGGGATCTCGAGGGCCGCCGGCGCGACATGGCGGGGCTGGACCCGGCCAACGTCGACCGCATCGTGTCGTTCGACCCGATGATCGTGCCGACGGCCGACGAGTTCATGGAGGTCTGGCGCTCGCTGCCGATCCCGGTCGCCGACCGCCTCTACCGGCCCGTGCGGCGGGTGCACGGCACGCCGCGCATGCTGTTCGTCGGCCGTTCGACGGTCCACCGCGAGCGCTACCTCATCGACGTCAAGCACCGCTTCGACTGCCTGCACGTGGCGTTCGGCATCCAGGTCGAGGAGCTCGAGACGCTCCTGGACCGCCACCAGATCACATTCAACATCCACAACGAGCCCTACCCCAGCTTCGAGAACCGCGTGTTCCTGCACCTGGCCGCCGGGCACCTCGTGATCTCCGAGCCGCTGAGCCCGACCCACGGCCTGGAGCCGGGGTTCGACTACGTCGAGGTCAGCCACCCCGAGGACCTCGTCGCGGTGGCGACGGAGGCGCGCGCGTTCCCCGACGCGTTCCATCGCGTGCGCGTCCGCGGCCGCCAGAAGGCCGAGCAGGTGCGCGCCTCGCGGGCGTGGCCGGCGCTCGTGCGTGACCTGTTCGCCGATCTCGCCGCCTTCGGGACCGGTCGTCAGGTCCCGGACCGCCGCCGGACGCTCAGCGGCGCAGCAGGCGCTTGACCGGGCGCCCGACGCGGCGCCCGAGCTGCCGCAGGCGATCGAGCTCGCGCCGCGCGCGCACGGCGTAGATCCACGCCTTCTGGCTGAACAGGTTGGCCTGGATGGCCTGCTCGATCTCCAGGCGCCGCGCGGCCGCCTGACCCTCGGCGGTGACCGAGGCGAAGTCCGAGACCAGGCGCATCCCGGCGCCGCGCACGGGCGGCATCGGCTCGGCCAGCACGCGCCGCAGCGCCAGGGCCATCCACTGGGAGGACTGCCGCCAGTCCGGCCAGGCCCGCGCGGTGCGCAGCGCGCCCGTGCGCAGCTCGTGCAGCAGCCGGCGGTCGCGTGCCAGCAGGTCCAGCGTGCGCGCGGTGCCGTGGATGTCGTCCCAGCCGACGACCAGGCCGTTGACGCCGTGCTCGATGTACTCGTCGTGGCCGGTCACCGGGGTGGTCACGACCGTGGCGCCGCGGTGGAAGGCCTCCAGCGGCGGTCCGTACATGCCCTCGGCGCGGGAGAGCTTGAGGATCACGTGCTGCTCGCCGAAGAGCTGCGCCATCTCGGCGTGGCTCAGGCCCGACAGGACCGTGTCGACCCCGGGCGGCGGCTCGGTGGGGTGCGGGGAGACCCAGGTGACGTGGGCGGGCTCGCGCATCGCCGCGACCGCCGCCAGCGCGTCGTCGACGCCCTTCTGCACGTAGCCGCGCGCGCCCTCCAGCACGACGCGCAGCGGCTCGCCGCCGGTCGCCGGCGCCACGCGGTCGGGGATCGCGAAGACGTCCTTGGGGATGCCGTTGCGCACGTAGAGCACGCGCGTGCCCGGCTGGTAGTCCTCGAGCAGCTCGGCGAGCCAGCGGGCCTCGGTGATGAAGCGCACGGGCAGCGCCGTGGTCATGGCCGCGGCCAGGCGCTCGGGTGCGCCGGCCGGGTAGGCCGAGTCCTCCAGGAGCTGGATGAAGTAGGCATGGCGCCGGGCGCGCAGGCGGAAGAGCACCGACGTCGTCTCCCACCACGTGGCCACGGCGATGTCCCAGTCCAGCTCGAGCGCCTCGGCGAGACCAAGCACGGGCACCTGGTCGAGCCCGCGGTAGCCCCAGTGCGGGTGCTCCTGGGGCCGGGCGAGGACCAGCCGCGCGTCGATGCCGTGGTGGCGACGCAGCTGCGCGGCGTGCTCGACGGCCACGCCGACGCCGCCCGAGAGCTGGAGGTCCTGGAGCACGAACGCGACGCGCAAGTCGCCTATCGTACGAACGCGTGCGCGCCGCCGACCTGCCGTACCCCCTGCCGGAGCGCGGCGCCCCGATCCGCGTGGCGTTCGTGGGCCAGCGCACGTACTTCGAGGCGTGCTCGATGTCGGCGCCCGCCAGCAGCGTGCACCCGTCCTTCATCGACTTCCGCGGCGGAGCGCAGACCGGCCCGCTGCTGGACGCCCTGCGCCGCGTCGATCCACACGTCGTCGTCGCCTTCCGGCCCGAGATCCTGCCGCCGGGGACCTTCGACGGCGTCCGCGCGCCGGTGCTCGGGTTCATCACCGAGCCGCTGCCGAGACCGGGGCGCGAGAACCACCCCAACCTGGAGTACAACCTCTCCGAGCTGCGCAAGGTCGACCGCGGCAACGTCGACCGCGTGATCTGCTTCGACCCCTACGGCTGGGAGACCGTGGCAGGTCTCCTGCCGCTGTGGCGCGCGATGCCCCTGCCCGTCGACGACCGCCTGTACCGCACGCCGCGGCCCTCGCGCCGCCCGCCACGGGTCATCTTCATCGGGTACTCGACGATGCACCGCGAGCAGTCGCTGCTCGGGCTCAAGCACGAGTTCGACCTGCGCCACTACGCCCACGCGCTCATGGGCGAGGAGCTGCGCGAGGTGCTCGCCGACGCCGACGCGGGCCTCAACGTGCACGGCGAGCGCTGGGTGCACTCGTTCGAGAACCGCGTGCTGCTGCACCTGGCCGCCGGGCACCTCGTGTTCACCGAGACGCTCGAGCCGCCCTATGGGCTGGAGCCCGGCATCGACGTCATCGAGGTCGACGGGCCCGACGAGCTGGACCTGCGCGTCCACCAGCTGCACCAGATGCCCGACATGTACGACCGGGTGCGGATCCGCGGCCACCACAAGGCCCGGCAGTTCCGCGCGTCGGCCGTCTGGCCCCGCGTCATCGGCGACCTGCTCGCGGACCTCGCCGCGTTCGGGACCGAGCGCGTGCTGCCCGCCGCGCCGTAGGGTTGGCGCCATGACCGCCAGCTCAGAGATCGTCGTCGTCGCCACCCTCCAGGTCCAGCCGGGCAAGGAGGACGAGGGCCGGGCCGTGCTGGCCGAGGTCCTGGCCCCGACCCACGCCGAGGACGGATGCCTGGGCTACGCCCTGCACCAGGACGTCGCCGACCCCACGCGCTTCGTCTTCGTCGAGCGCTGGGCCTCCGAGGAGGCCCTGGGCACCCACCGCAGGGCGCCGCACATCAAGGCCATGGGCGCGAAGTTCGCCCCCATCGCCGCGGCCGCGCCCGACGTCGTCATCACGAGGGCACTGCCGGGCGGCGACGCGGAGAAGGGCGTCCTGTAGGCCTTGACCGGCGGGCGCCACACCGAGCGGTCGACGCTGGCCTCGTGCCTGGCGCAGATCGTGGGCGCCCCGGTCTCCGAGATCCCGCTGGACCCCGAGCCGCTGCACGCGTGGCTCGCGGGCCGCGGGCTGGGGCTGGTGCCGATCGCGGGGGCGGCGTCGTTCGCGTGGGCCGGGCCGTGGATCGCCCGGCGTCCCGACGGCGTGACGGGCGAGCCCCGCCACGTCGTCATGTTCGGCGTGCCCTCGGGCGTGATCTGGGACCCCGCGGGGACCACGGCCGGCACGATCCTGGACGGCGCGCTCGTCGCGCCGCTGGACATCGCCGCATGGCCGCCGCGCCCCGCCGGTGAGCTGCCGCCGGGCGTGGTGGAGGCGATCATGCTCGCCCCCGCGGCCGAGGCCCCGGCCCACGAGGTGGGCCGGGCGCTGGCCGTGCCCGGCCGGGGGCTGGAGGGCGACCGCTACGCCGAGGGCTCGGGCACGTTCGCCTCGGGGCGCCCGGGCAGTGCGCTGACGCTCGTCGACGCCGACGTGCTCGACGAGCTGGGCGCCGCGCGCGGCGCGCCGGTCGACCACCGCCGCAACGTCGTCGTGCGCGGGGCCGACCTCAACGCGATGGTCGGCCACGCGTTCGCCATCGGCGAGGTCGTCTGCCGCGGCAGCCGGCTCTGCGAGCCGTGCGCGCACCTCGAGCGCCTCAACGCGGGCGGCGTCCTGCGCCCGCTCGTGCACCGCGGCGGGCTGCGCGCCGACATCGTCGCCGGCGGCACGCTGCACGTCGGCGACAAGGTCGTCGCTAGGTCCTGACCGCCCGCGCGCAGATCACCATCTCGTAGTCGGGGTCGTGGGGGTCCAGCAGCGCGGGGTCCAGCTCGGCGGCCGGGATCCCGTACAGGAACGCCGCGCAGGCGGCGACCGTGCCCTGGGCGGAGACCTCGACGTGCTCTGCCCCGAAGCGCTCGCCGAGCAGGCGCGCCACCGCGCGCCACGTGAAGCGCCAGTGGTCGGGGAACGTCTCGCCGTCGGGCTCGGCCTGGTGGGAGATGCCCGGCACGGTGAGCAACAGCACGCCGCCCGGGGCCAGCGCGGCGTGGGCGGTGTCCAGGGCGCCGCGCAGGTCGTAGGTGATGGAGATCGTCTGGGTCAGCACGAAGCAGTCGTAGGCGCCGCGCGGCACGCCCTCGCCTGTCTCGAGGTCGGCGCGGATCGTCGCCGCCGCGTTGGCCGGGTCGAGGTCCAGGACGTCGGACCGCGTGACTGCGGTCCCGCCGAAGCGGCGGGTGTAGGTCGCGTCGAGGACCTCGAGGACGCGCCCGCGGACGTCGCCGGAGCGCCCCTGGAGGAAGCGCTCGATGTAGAAGCGGTCGACGGGACGCCCGACGCGCAGGCCGTAGCGGCGGTGCACGGGCGCCGCGGGCAGCCGCGGCCGTTCCCGCTCATGGCGCACCGACCCGGGCGCCGCGCGGGCCAGGGCGCCCTCGGCCGCGCGCCACAGCGCGGCGTAGGCGCGGCCGAGGACGAAGCGGAGGCGGCGCGCCGTCGCGGTCATGTACGGGCAACCCTACGCCGCGCCCGCCCCAGGGGATCCCCTGATGCGGGGGCAGGGGCCGCACCGCAGGATGGCGCCCATGCCCCTGCACCCCTCCCTCCCCGCCCGCTCCGCCGCCGCCGCGCTCGCCCTGCTCGCCGCCGGCGGCGCGGCCACCGCGACCTCCGCCCAGGCCCGGACCGCCCATCGCCCGCTGGCCGAGGCCACCTACGACGTCGTCGTGCGCGCCACGATGGACGAGACCTGGAGCTTCGACGAGCAGTCTTCGATCGCGTGCCTGCCCGGGCAGTGCACCGTGGAGACCAAGGGCTCGGGCGCGGCGCACATCGCGCTGAAGTCCAAGCCGACGCGCTGGCTGGTCATGCGCGGCTTCAACGGCCGCCCGCCGCAGATCAACGTCGGCACCGGCGAGGGCGCGCAGGCGACGGGTCCCTACCTGCGCACCGGCGAGCTGTCCACCGTCCACGGGGGCGAGTGGGCCGCGGCCAACCCGCCCGAGGTCAGCCCCGCCCAGGGGTGCGGCAACCGGCCGCTGACGGTGGACTTCAACCTGTACTTCACGCGGCGCAACGTGCTGGCGCCGAGCGCCTCGGCCGACACCATGCGCGACGACTGCCCCGACGGCCCGAACACCGGCCTGGAGTGGGACGGCGGGGACGCGCCGTCGCTGGGTGACGTCGAGCTGGCGACCTCGCAGACGCGGTTCCTCAAGGCCCGGTCGTTCACCGTCCGCGGGACGAAGAGCTGGCACGCCTCGGTCGCACCGCCGACGGGCTCCTACACGCTGCGCACCGGCGAGAAGAAGGTGACCTGGAGCTGGGAGGTCACGTTCAACATGAAGAAGAAGGGTCGCCGCTAGGGGCCCCGCGCACCGGTAGCGTCCCCGCCCGTGCCCTTCGAGCTCATCGACGTGACCCTCGACGGCCCCAGGCTCCTGCAGCCCAGGGTCTTCGGCGACGACCGCGGCTTCTTCGTGGAGACCTACCGCCGCAGCGACCTCATGGCCCTGGGCATCCAGGAGGAGATGGTGCAGGACAACCACTCCCGGTCGGCGCGTGGTGTCCTGCGGGGCCTGCACTTCACCGTCGGGCGCGGCGCGGGCAAGCTCGTGCGCTGCGCCCGCGGCGAGGTCTACGACGTGCTCGTCGACCTGCGCCGCGGCTCGCCGAGCTACGGCGCGTGGGAGGGCTACACGCTGACCGACGAGAACCTGCGGATCCTCTACGCGCCGCCGGGCTTCGCCCACGGCTTCTGCGTGGTGTCCGAGGTCGCCGACGTGGTGTACAAGCTCGACGCCTACTACGACCCGGCCACCGAGCGCGAGATCGCCTTCGACGACCCCGCGCTGGGCGTCGCCTGGCCTATGCCCGCCGGCGAGCTCCAGGTGTCCCAGCGCGATCGCGACGCGCCCGCGCTGGCCGAGATCGCCGACGAGCTGCCGTTCCGGTACGCGGGCTGAGGGCGGGCGCCGGGTCCGGGGCGCCATCGCTACGGTTCCCGCCATGGCCAGTCCCGAGAAGCCCCAGGTCGACGTCCCGTCCGACCAGCCGCCGTCCTACCAGCTCGAGCTCGACGACATCACGGTCGGAGACGGCGACGAGGCCGTCGCCGGCAAGATCGTCGAGGTCCACTACGTCGGCGTGTCGTGGGCGACGGGCAAGCAGTTCGACGCCTCCTGGGACCGCGGCGACACCTTCAAGTTCGGCCTCGGCAAGGGCCAGGTCATCCCGGGCTGGGACCAGGGCGTGGCCGGCATGAAGGTCGGCGGCCGCCGCCGCATCACGATCCCGCCGCAGCTGGCCTACGGCAAGCGCGGCGCGGGCGGGGTCATCGGTCCCGACGAGACGCTCGTCTTCGTCGTGGACCTCGTCGGCGTGCGCTGAGGGACGGACCCTGTAGGTCTTGATCTGCGCGGCGTCCTGCCGCGAGACTGCGCACGGGAGGCGCTCCGACGACAGGAGACGCTGCCATGCCGAGCCCGCAGGCCATGCTGACCCAGGCCGTGGACCGCTGGAACGCCGGCGACCTCGACGGCTACCTCGAGCTCTACGACGAGCGCATCGCCCTCTACGGGTATGCGCCCCAGCCCCTGGACCGCACCGAGGTCCGGGCGTTCTACGAGGCCATCTTCAGCGCGTTCGACGCCCCGACGCTCGTCTTCCACGAGACGCTCTGGGACGGCGACGCCTGCAGCGTGCGCTTCACGATGTCCGGCCGCCATGTCGGGGAGTTCATGGGCGTGCCGGCGACGGGGACCGCGATCGCCCTGGACGGCATCACGGTCCTGCACTTCGACGGCGGACGGGTGGTCGAGCGCCACTCCCAGGCCGACATGCTCGGCCTGCTGGTCCAGATCGGCGCGGTGCCCGCCCCGGCCTGAGGCCGGGGCGGCAACGCACGGCGGGCTCAGCCCGCCAGCGACGCGTCCAGCGTGATCTCGGGCACGCCCGCCAGCGCCTTGCTGACCGGGCAGCCCTCCTTGGCGGCCTTGGCGTGCTCGGCGAAGCCCGCCTCGTCGAGGCCGGGCACGCGCCCGACCGTCGTCAGCGCAATCTTCGTGATCGTCGGCGCGCCGTCGACGAGCTGCAGGGTCACCACGGCCTCGGTGTCCACGGAGTCCGGCGGCGTGCCGGCCTCGGCCAGCATGTTCGACAGGGCCATGGAGAAGCAGGCGGCGTGCGCGGCGCCGATGAGCTGCTCGGGGTTGGCGCCGGGACCGTCCTCGAAGCGCGACTTGAACGAGTAGTCGCCCTTGATGCTGTCGCCGGCGACGAACGTGCCGCTACCGCCCTTCAGGTCGCCCTTCCACTGCGCGGTGCCCTTCGAAGGCATGTGATGCGTCTCCTTGGTCGTGGGGGGAAGTCGTCCCCGGTTTCTGCCCTGCGAGCCTGCGGTCCACGCACAGCGAGCGCCGGGCTCGCCCGAGCGGCCGTCGGCGGTCCATGACACCGATCGTGTCGAGGTCCAAGGTCGGCGCGCTCCCCCAACTCGCCGAAAGCCCCACCGGGGGCTGCAGCAAGCGCTCGATGAAGCGGTCACCCGGCGTGCCCCGGCCGCAGCGCAGCGTGGCGGTGTCCGAGGGCGAAGCGCCGCTGCAGATCCACGCCGTCATCACGCGCTCACGGTCACGACTACTGCCTCCAGCCCTCTCGGTCGAGCATCCGCGGCTTCAGCCGCCCCCTGATGACCCCTGTGGCGTAGACGGCCAGCGTGATCCAGCACGCCGCGACGTGCCAGGCCCACGCCGCCGCATCGGGAGCCTGACGGTGCCCGCGCACCGCGTCGCTCACGATCGGGACCACGAGCGCCGTCGACACCGCGAAGTCAACCATCCCGCGCGTTCGGCGTTTCCCCGTCCACGGGTAGGAACGGTCGCCCTCGCGCTCGAAGTAGAAGAAGTCGTCGACCCGTCGTCGCGTCTTCGTCCGGTAGCGCGCCGCGCTGTCGCAGAACAGGTGGACGACACCCACATCGGGCCGGGCCATGATCCGCCGGCCGGCCTGTACCAGATCATGGACGTAGTCGAGGTCGAAGAGATAGTCGCCCACCGGCACAATGTCGTACGCCGCACGGCGGATCATGAACCCGTTCGCGCCCAGGACAGGGACCCAGCGGGGATCAAGCTCGACGCGCTGCCAACCGTTGCGGGGCTCGGCCCGGTGCGGATAGTCGGTCCAGCGACCCGTCAGCCGCGAGTCGCGCGCATAGTTGCCCGTGTAGAGCGTGAGCGGGTCGCCTGCCCCGAGCAGTGCGTGCCAGCGGTTGATGAAATGGTCGGAGCTCCGATAGGCGAAGCGGGCCGGCTCGGCGCAGAAGACGTCGGGGTCCTCGACGAACGGGACGACCATGCGAGCCAGCCAGTCCCTGCCGACCAGCACGTTGTCGGAGTCCAACAGGAGCACGAGGTCGCCCCGAGCAGCGGCGACGCCGACCGCCTTGCCGGCCTCGCCTGACTTCAAGGGATTGGGGACCACACGGCCCCGGAAGGCGCTGACGATCTCCAGCGTGCGATCGGTCGAGCCGGCGTCGGGGACGATCAGCTCGACTTCGCCCGGGTAGTGCTGGTCGCGCAGGGCGGTCAGGCACTCCTCGAGATGGCGTTCGGCGTTCAGCGTCGGCATCACGACGCTGACCATGGGCCACGTCTCAGACATCGAGCGCCTGGAGGAACGCATCCGTGGTGGCCTCGTAGGACAGGGCTCGTGTCCGTTCCCAGGCCTCTCTCCGGAACACCTCATAGGACGCCGGGGCGTCCCGCAACGCGACGAGACGCTCGGCCAAGGCGTGCACGTCACCTCGCGCCGCCAGCATCCGCTCGTCGCCGATCGAGTCCCGCACGCCGGGCACGTCGTATCCGATCGACGGCGTGCCCAGCCCGGCGGCCTCGGTTACGGTCAGGCCCCAGCCCTCCCGCCGGGAACAGAACACGTGGACATGGGCGGCAGCCATGAGCTCGTGCTTGCGCGCCTCCTCGACGCGCCCGTGGAAGGTCACATCGCGCAGTCCCAGCCGCATCACCTCGGCCTCGAGGCGCTCGCGATAGGCCGGCGCGCCGGTGCCGACCACATCGAGTCGCGCGGTGGGCTCGCGCCGCTGCAGAACCGCGAATGCCCGCACCGCATCCTCTACGTGCTTGGCCGGCTCGAGCCGACCGACCACGATGACCCGGAACGGACCGGGCTTCGGATCGAGCGTCTCCAGCGAAGAGAAGGTGTTGGCCATCGGGATGATGCTGATCGCATCAGCGGATAGCCCCAGCCCCACGAGCTCGTCGCGGGTGGACCGTGAGATCGTGATCGCCCTGGTGCGGCGATACAGCTTGAGGTACCGCGGTTCGGCCAGGTAGCCCACCGGCGCGACGACCTTGAACAGGCCGGGCGTCTGGCGCCACCAGAACTCGCGGGCGGTCTGGAAGATCAACATCCGTCGCTGCTCGGCCGGCAGGTACAGCGGCGTGAAGAACGGGATGGTGTTGATCTGGTCCACCACGACGTCGAAGTCGTTGCGCCTCGTGCGCAGCCAGTTCCAGGCACGCAGGTGGACCGACCACTGTGCTCCCTGACGGACCATCTGCACACCGTCGATCGACTCACGCGACACGGCCCCGGGCCACATCGCCGAGAACCAGGTCACCTGGTGTCCGTTGGCGACCAGACGCCGTAGCACCTCCTGCGTCAGGTTCTCCGCGCCGCCGCCCTGAGGATGCCCGGGCGAGCGCCAACTCAGCATGAGGAGCCTCATGCCGATGGCGGACACAGAGGAGACACCGTGTCAGGGTCCCGATGCGTGGTCGGGCGGCTGACGATCAGCTCGAAGCCGTGCCCTGCGGACCCCAGCTCCTCGTGGTCGAGGTCGAGCGACGTGCACCAGCGCTCGTGCGGTGCGGGGTACGCGCTCAGGACGATCTCGTGGCGCTCCAGCAGCCGCTCGTTGGTCGCGACCTGATGATGGGACTCGGTGTGGACGTTGCTCACGGGGCCTCCTCTGCTCTTGGACGCCTCGCATCCCCGGCAGCTGTGTGTGGATTCGGCCGGGAGGGTTCGCGCCGGCGGGCGGCCGGATACGGTACCGCTCGTGCCCTTCAGGCCATCGAAACTCGCCTCGACGGCGGCGCCTCCTCCAGCCCGTGCATGACCTCGAGGTGTCGGCTCGCGATCCGCGAGCGCCCCCTCACCTGAGCTGAGCCGCTGACGTCCACGCCTCGGCGTTGGACGCATGGATGTCACGGAGGACATCTTCGATTCCGAATGTCAGGCGCCATTCGGGATAGTCCGCCCGGAAATCGTCGAGATCCGAGACGTACCACTGGTGATCACCAACGCGCGCCTGGTCGCTGAGCGCGTAGGCGAGCTCGCGCCCGCTGATGCGCTGACACAGGTCGATGGCCTCGAGCACCGACACGTTGGACTCGCGGCCTCCACCCAGGTTGTAGACGGCGGCGGGCCGCGGAGCTCGGTGAAACGCATGGAACGCGCGGACGACGTCGTGCGCGTGGATGTTGTCCCGTACCTGCTTGCCCTTGTACCCGAAGATGGTGTACGGCTGCTCCGTGACGGTGCAGCGCATGAGGTAGGCCAGGAAGCCGTGCAGCTGCGCGCCCGCGTGCTGCGGGCCGGTGAGACACCCCCCACGGAAGCAGACGGTGGGCATGCCGAAGTAGCGGCCATACTCCTGCACGAGTACATCGGCGGCCACCTTGGAGGCACCGAAGACCGAGTGTGTCGACTGATCGATGCTCATAGACGTCGGGATGCCGCCGAAGAACTCATGGTCCTCGGGCAGCTCCCAGCGACGTTCGAGCTCGACGAGCGGCAGGAGGTTCGGGCGATCGCCGTAGACCTTGTTGGTCGAGCAGAAGATGAACGTGGCCGCCGGGCACGCGCGCCGCGCCGCGTCGAGCAGGTTGAGCGTGCCGACGGCGTTGACGCCGAAGTCGGTGTGGGGCTCGCGGGCCGCCCAATCATGGGAGGGCTGGGCGGCACAGTGGACGACGAGCTCGATCCGCCCGCCGTACTCCGCGAACAACCGCTCCACACCGTCGCGGTCGCGGATGTCGAGGTCGACGGCGCGGAAGCCCTCGCCCAGCTCGGCGGTGAGACGCAACGACGTCGGGCGAGTCGAGGCCTCCTCACCGAAGAAGTACGCCCGCAGGTCGTTGTCGACCCCCACGACGTCATAGCCCTGCTCGGTGAAATAGCGGGCGGACTCACTGCCGATGAGGCCGCCGGAACCGGTCACGATCGCGATCGACACAGATCCCGGAACATATCGCCTCCCCTTCCGAGGGCGGCGACGCAACTGGCGCACGACCCGGCCGTTACGGTAGATGACTCGTGAGCACAGATCTCTCGCAACATGCGGACGGCGCACCGATCGATGCGCGCGCGGCCGAGTCGCCGGGCGGCCGGCGAATTCTCGGCGTCTCCGTCGGAGCGACGCTGGCGATGATGACGCTCACGCTCCTGGCGAGCGTTGTCAACTACGGATCGAACCTCGTCTTCAGCCGGATCCTGACCCCCGCCGGCTACGGCGACTTCACGGCGCTCATCGCGCTGACCGTCATCGCAGCCGTGCCGAGCGGTGCGGCGCAGACCGTCGTGGCCGACCGCCTGGCCGCATACAGCGCGCTCGGCGACACCAGGACGATCGCCTACCTGATCCGGCATGCGGCCGCCCACGTCCTGTTGTACGCGACGGTCCTAGGCCTGGTCTACATCGCGACGATCCCGCTCATCACCGACCTGATGGGCCTCCAATCCACCGGTTCGGCGATCGCGCTCGCGCCGATGCTCATCCTCTCGTTCTTCACCCCGGTGGCGTTCGGGATCCTGCAGGGCCTGGAGCGGTACGTCGCGCTCGGTCTGGTGATGCTGTGGATCGCGATCTCACGCATCATCTTCGGCGTCCCCTGGGCGCTCAGCAACTTCGGCCACGGCCCTGGCGGAGCCTTCCTCGGCATGGCCGTCGGGAATCTCACCGCCGTGCTGGCGGTCTGGTGGATCGTGCGTCATCAGCGGGCACCAGCGGGCACGGGCGCGGCCCGGGCCGGTATCCGTCGCCGGATGGACACCAAGACCGTCGCCGCCGGTGGCGCGTTCATGGGCTTTGCGTTCCTGTCGAACTTCGACGTGATCCTCGCCAAGCTGGTGCTCGACGGTCACAGCTCCGGCGAGTACGCCGCCCTGGCCACCATCGAGAAGATCGTCGTCTTCCTTCCTGGCGCGGTCGCTCTGCTGATGGTGCCCAGTGCAGCGAAGGCCCGGGCGAGCGCCGGCTCTGCGCGGCGCGTCCTGCGCGTCTCGGCCATGGCCGTCCTCGGCGCCACGGCCCTGGTGGCGTTGCCGGCGATCATCGCCCCACGCTTCATCATCGAGACGATGTTCGGCAGCGGCTACTCCCAGGCCAGCGGCGGCGTGATCCCGATCGCGCTGGCCGGGCTGGGGCTCGCGCTGCTGTACCTCCTCGTCGTCTACACCGTCGCGATCAACGACCGCCGGTGGGTCCTGCTGCTCGTGGGAGGCATGGGTCTCCAGGTCGTCGCCATCCTGCTGTACCACAGGTCACCGACACAGGTCGCAACCGCGCAGGCCGTTACGGTTTGGCTGGTGCTCCTGATCAACGAGATCCTGTTCCACCCGTTGGTACGTGCCACGCGCTGGGCACGGCTCGGCGTGACCGCCTGATGGCCTCGCGAGCCCAGATGCAGCAGCTGGGGCGCCAGCTCCCACCCGTCGTCTCCCAGCTGGGAGTGAAGGTCCTCAACGCCGCCGCGTTCCCGGGTGTCATGCGCCACTACGTCTCGAGCTGGCGCGAATATCGCAGTCTGCCCGGCGCCGAGCCCCTCCGGCTTCGCGACGCGCACCCGCAGCTCTGGGACCGTCTGTCGGTCTCCCCGTTCGACGCCCACTACTTCCACCAGGACGTCTGGGCCGCGCGTCGCGTCGCCGAGCATGCGCCGCCGCGACACGTCGATGTCGGGTCGCGTGTGGACCTCGTCGGGTTCCTCACAGCGCTCTGCCCGGTCACCTTCGTCGACATCCGGCCGTTGGAAGCCCACATCCCGGACCTGGAGAGCACCCCCGGCAGCGTCCTGGCTATGCCCTTCGCCGATCAGGCGCTGCCATCGGTGTCCTGTCTGCACGTGGCCGAGCACATCGGGCTGGGACGCTACGGCGACCCGCTGGACCCCCAGGGCAGCCGCAAGGCCGCGGCGGAGCTGCAGCGCGTTCTGGCCCCGGGCGGACAGCTGCTCTTCTCGGGGCCGGTCGGGGCGCCGCGGGTGTGCTTCAACGCCCACCGTGTGCATGACCCCCTCGAGGTGCTGACCTGGTTCGACGAGCTCGAGCTCGCGTCCTTCGCCGGGGTGGACGACGAGGGGCGCTTCGGAGAGCACATGAACCCCGCAGACCTGGTGGGGCAACGGTACGCGTGCGGCATGTTCTGTCTGCAACGACCTGCAGCGTGACCGAAGCGCCACATCTCTCGCTGGTCCTGCCTGCCTACCGCGCAGCAGCGTTCATCGAGGAGAACGTCCGCACGGTCAACAGCGTGCTCGAGGAGCTGGGCCGACCGTTCGAGGTCATCGTCGTGGTGGACGGCGCGATCGACGACACGACGGCGCGCGTGCGGGGCCTCGGCGATCCGCGGGTGTCGGCCATCGAGTACGGCGAGAACCAGGGCAAGGGCTTCGCGCTGTGCGTAGGGGTTGCCCATGCCCGCGGGCGGCTGGTCGGATGGCTGGACGCCGACCTCGACGTCCACCCCAGCGTCATCGTGGCGGCCGCGCACCTGCTCCAGGAGCACGAGATCGACGCGGTCGTCGGCTCCAAGCGCCATGCCGACTCCCAGGTGGAGTACCCCGCCGTTCGGCGGGTGCTCTCGCTCGGGTTCCAGATGCTGGTGCGCGCGGCGCTGCGCGTGGACGTCCGCGATACCCAGACCGGGGCGAAGCTCTTCCGGCGTGAGGTGCTGGACACCGTCATCCCGCTGCTGCTGATCAAGCGCTACGCCTTCGACCTGGAGGTCCTTGCCGTCGCCTCCCTCTTCGGCTTCGATCGGGTAGAGGAGGTTCCGATCCAGCTGGATTACCGCTTCGCCGGCACCGGCATTGACTCCGAGGCCGTGCGGCGCATGTTCATGGACACGCTGGCGATCGCCTACCGCGTCCGCCTCCGCCACTGGTACGTGCGGCAATACGCAGCTCTCCAGCGCGCGCGGGTCAACGTGGGCGACGGTCCCGTCGCCGACCTGCCGACAGTGCCGGCGTCCAACCTGGCCGTCTTCCAGGCGCTGCTGCCCGACGACCCGGCCATCGAGGGCCGGGCAGGCGAGCCGGTCTAATGCGCGGCGAACCCGAGGCGCTCGAGAACGGGCGCGACCACCGCCGACCAGTCGTAGGAGCGCGCATGCTCCAACGCGGCACGCCGCCGGTCGAGCCATAGAGTCCGATCGGCGAGCAGACGGGCCATCGCATCCGCGAAGGCCGTCGGGTCGTCGGCGACGACATCTGCGGCCCCGGCCTGCGCCAGCTCGTCCGCGTTGGGCGGCACGGGCGTGAGGACGATGGGCAGCCCCGCTGCGAGGTAGGCCTTCAGCTTGGACGGGTCCGCGAACTGCGTGAACGACCGACCGTCGTCCTGATAGGGCGCAAGCGCGATGCTCGCGTCCGCCAATCGTTCCTCGAGCTCCGGGCCGACACGGAAGCCGTGTAACACGACGAGGTCACCGACCCCGAGCTCCCGGGCGAGGAGTTCGAGGGCTTCACGCTCCGGGCCCCGGCCTACGATGTCGAGCGGGAGCTCGGCGCCGCGTTGGCGCAGGGTGGCGATCGAGCGGATCGCCGTCGCGACGCCCATCCGCTCGACCAAGTGGCCGATGAAGATCGCGCGATGATGCTCATGCGCGGTCTCCGTCGTCCGACGCGCCTCGTCGGCCCACAGGCCGATCGGCACCGATAGGGCCGGCGCAGCCGCAGCGCCGAGGCCGAGCCGTTCGGTGCGCGCGTTGAGGGCGGCCTGCGAGACCTCGACGCGGAGATCCGCTCGCCGGCAGCAGAACCCGTCGAGCGCGTCGTAGGCGCGCGTGAGCGGGCTCGACGGGCCGAACCGATCCGGCACGAAGTCGACCGCCCAGTGGACGACCTGGCCGGCGCGGCTGCGCGACCGGCGCGCCAGCCCACGCGCCGTGGAGATGGTGTCGAAGCCAAACCACACGTCGACGGGCTCGCGGCCGAAAGGAACCAGCGGGTCGAACGGATACGTCAACGGAGGCCGTGACGGCAGGCGTACGATCCGCCGCCGGACGCACCCGTCGCGCCAGTCCTCGAAGACGTGCTGCCCTGCCTCCTCCGGGCCGAGCGGGTGGTAGAGGCACCGCACGTGGGCGCCGCTTCGTGCCAGGTGCTCCTTCAGGCCGACGGCCGGAGGCCCGGTCGGGACGCCGTGAACCTCGAGCGCAAATCGTGCACCGGCAAGCGGCCGGCGGCGCGGGTCGGCTGCCATTGGGCGGGACGCTAGCAGCGCCGACCCAGGCGCGATCAGGGGGTGACGACGCGGGCCCGGAGGTCGATCACCATGACGCTCATGGAGCGCGGGTCCGGTCCGGGAGCCTCCTGGATCCCCGGCACGGTGCTCACCGCGAGCTGCCCTTGGCCGTGGCTGATCTGGATCGGCACGGTGGCCTTCAGCTCGACGCCAGGCTGAACGGATCTGCGCCACACGACCTGCCCGCGGGCGTCCCGGATCGTGACCATCCGGGGCTGGACCATGGTGGCGAGACGGAAGCGCAGGGTGCCACTGCAGGTCTGGCACGCGGCCGTGACGGCGAGCTTCCCGACCGGCGCCATGAGCCACTGCGCCTGGTTGGGTGCGGTGCCCTCCACGGATCCGAAGCCGTCGGTGGCCGACACCAACGGTTGCGGGCGCGCGGTGACGCGGTACACGCGGGCGGTCGAGCCGCCGTACTTGGCCCGGCCAAGGAACTGCACGTCAGCGGCCGGCGGCACCCCGGGCGCGACCACCGGAGGCTGGGTAGGCACCTCGGTGACGACGAGGTACTTCACGCCGAGTGTGGCGAGCGCCGGCACGGTCGCCGGGTCCGCGAGGCTCGCCAGAGACACGTCGCGGTTCTCCTGCGCCGTGCCTGCGTAGCCGTTGATCACAGGCATGTCGTGAAAGCCCTGGAAGAAGATGTCGCCGTAGTCGCCGTAGCCGTTGGGATACAGCGGGTACTGCGCCACGATCCCCTTCGGCTGGTTCTCGATGAGCTTGTACGCGGGCTGGTCGGAGAGCGTGCTGATGACGCCCGATGCCTGGCGGTTGATGAGGTCCAGCGGCACGAGCACGGTGGCCGCCGCGAGCAGCGCGACACCACCCACCCGGCCCAGCCGCGCGGACAACTGGGCCAGCCCGAACCCGGCGAGCACGCTCACGCCGAGCATGACGATGATGACGAACCGGGAGTAGGCCCTCCACGTGGACGTCACGTGGCTGATCAGGTCCGACGGTGTCGGCAGCAGGAGCGGCCCGACGTTGACCTTCGGCGGCGCGGAGAAGACGAACGCGACGACGGCGATGGCGAGGAACAGCCCCACGGCGTACCACTGACGGGACGCCTTCGGCCGCCGCACGGCGAGCACGACACCCACCAGCGCCAACAGCAACATCGTGACGCCCAGGTAGAGCGTGTTCTCCGACGCGTTGGATCCGTGGAGGTGAGACGCCAGGTAGGACGCCGTGCGATCGCCGACGATCAGGTTCCCGGCCGGCGGCATCACGTATTCGATCGCCCGAGCGCTGTAGACGGTGAGCTCCTGAGAGGAGTGCTCGCGCAGCGGCGACGACCCGGTACCACCCAGGGTCAGCGCCGCCAGGACGCCGGCGTAGCCCACCCCGAGCGCGACTGCGAGGACGGCGGCGGTGAACCGCCGCCGGTCACGCCCGTTGAGCCAACCGTATCCGATCTCCCACACGGCGATGACGGCGAGCAGCACGGCCCCGAACAACAGGAAGTACGGGTTGAACGCCATCGCGAGGACCGCGGACAGACCGAGGAGGACGCCGTTGCGGATCGTCGGCTTCTCGTGCACGGCCAGCCCGCGCCAGGCCATCAGGACGAAGACCCAGCCGTGCACGTGGGCGTTGTGCCCTTGGCCGTTGAGCTCGGCAAACGGATAGAACGCGAACGCCCAGCCCGCGATCAGCGCTGCCCAGGCGTTGCCGGTGAGCTTGCGCGTGAGCAGGAACATCGCCAGCCCCGAGCCCACGTATCCGAGCAGGGTCGCGATGCTGAAGGCCGCCGCCGCGCCGCCCACGAGCGCCAGCAGGTACATGACCCCGATGAGCGGCCATTGCGAGAGGTTGAAGCGCCAGTCGATGGGCAACCCCTCCGGGGCGTTGAAGTCATGCAGCGTGCCCGGCAGGAAGGGGTTGTGATGGCCCTCCACCGTCTCACGCAGTAGCGCGATCGATCCGGTCAGGTCCCCCGGTGCGCCGTACACGGTGTCGCCCAGGTGGATCACGACGGGCCACGTCATATGGACCGCGTAGGCGACGTAGAGCAGCAGCGCAAGCAGCGTTGAAGGCCGCGGCAGCAATCGAGGGAGGCGCCGGCTCGCGGCAGTCCCGCTGATCGCAGCCGTACGGGGTCGCCGAACGACGGACATCGGCACAAGCGTAGACCGTCGAGAGGCGGGCAGCTCCTGCGGCGCGCGCGCCACGAGCCGTGGGCGACGCGGCGCACGCGCTCTCGGGCGATAGCCTCTTGGGCTGCCCGCAGTCCGTCCGACTCGTCCCGCGCGAACCGTCGTCGCGCTCCTCTGCGACGGACCGCCGCGCTTGCCTTCCTGAGGGATTCTTCTTGATCTGCTGCACCGTCTATGACCGGTCGAGGCTCGGCGCCGCCAGGGCGCTCATCGCATCCCTCGAGCGCCACCATCCCGACGTGGCGGTCCTCGCCCTGTGCCTCGGCGACCCGGAGGGCGCCCCGCTGGACGGTGCCGAAGTCGTCGCCCTCGAGGACCTGCCCGTGGCGCAGGCGTGGGAGCGTGTCGCGGCGAGCTCGCTCGAGCACCGCGACAGCGTGCTCGCCGGCCCGCTGCTGGCGCTCGCGCTCGAGCGCGACGAGCAGGCCATCTTCCTGGGCACGTCCATGCGGGTCTGCGCGCCCCTGGACCCCCTGACCGGCGCACTCGGCGATCACGACGTCGCGCTGGCCGGCATGGCCGAGGCGCGGCTGCCGGACGACGATCGCTCTCCGTCGGCCGCGATCATCGAGCGCGCCGGGTTGGTCAACCCCCGTGTGGTCGCGCTGCGGCGCGGCACGGTGGCCGACGTGCTGCTGGCCGCGTGGCCCGACGTCGTCGACGTCGAGTCGCCGCTGGCCGACGCGACGGTCCTCGAGGCACCGCCCGAGCTGTGCCCGACGATCGTCGTGCGCCACCTCGAGCGCGCCGCGGCCGACGCCTCGGGCCTCGTCGTGCGGGACCCGGGTGTCGCTGCCGCCTACTGGAACCTGCCGCTGCGCCCGGTCACGACGGTGGATGGCGAGCTCCGCGTGGGCGGTGCACCCCTGTGCCTGCTCGACCTCGCCGGCTCCGACGGCGGTGACCCCGCCGGGCTGTGGTCGGGGCAGGACCGTGTCCGGCTCATCGACACGCCGGCGCTCGCGCAGCTGGTCATCGGGTTCGCCGACGAGCTCCGCGCCACCCCGCCCGACGCGCCCGCGGCCTTCGCACACGACGCTCGCGGTCGCCACCTCGACCGGGTCCTGCGGCGGCTGGTGCGCGAGGGCGTCGCAGAAGGTGCGCTGTCCGCCCCGCCCTGGGCCGACGACGGCATCGACGCATGGGAGGAGCTTCTCGGCCAGCCCGCACCCGCGGGCGCGAGCGCCGGGATCACGCGTTACCACCATGCCATCTGGGAGAGCCGCGAGGACGTGCAACGCACGTTCCCCGACCTCGACGGGCCCGACGGCCCCGAGTTCGCCCGCTGGGTCCGAGAGTGGGGACCCGAGGCGCCCGAGGCACCCGGGCACGCGGGCACGCCCGAGCGCAAGCTGCCCTGGGGCGTGAACGTCGCCGGCTTCTTCCGCTCCGAGCTGGGGCTCGGGGAGGCTGCGCGCCTGCTCATCCGCAGCCTCGACAGCGTGCACGTGCCGGCGCTCCCGGTGCATGGCGCCTTCGTTCCGCCGACGCGCCAGCACGCCGAGTTCACGTTCACGACGCCGGACGAGTCGCCCTACCCCATCAACATCATCTGCCTCAACGGCGACGTCGTCCCTGGCTTCGCCCGCGAGTCTCAGCAGCACTTCTTCGCCGACCGCCACACCATCGCCCTGTGGTGGTGGGAGGTCGTCGACGCGTTCCCGCAGGACTGGTATCCCGCCTTCGAGCACCTCGACGAGATCTGGGTTGCCACGGACCACATCTACCAGGCGATCGCCCCGCACAGCCCGGTCCCGGTCAACAAGGTGCGGATGCCGGTCGTCATGCCGCGAATCGGCCACTTCCCCCGCTCGCGCCTGGGCATGCCGGAGGAGGGCTTCACATTCCTGTACGTCTTCGACTACCACTCGACGACGGCGCGCAAGAACCCCGTCGGACACGTTGAGGCGTTCAAGGCGGCCTTCGGTGAGGGCTCCGGAGCGAAGCTCGTCCTCAAGTGCATCAATGCCGACCGGATGATCGCCCAGCACACGCGCACGCTGCTCGCGATCGACGGGCATCCCGACATCACGGTCATCGACGACTTCGTCTCCGCCGACGAGAAGAACGCCATGCTCGCCGCATGCGACTGCTACGTGTCGCTGCACCGCTCGGAGGGCTTCGGTCTGACCCCGGCCGAGGCCATGGCGCTCGGCAAGCCGGTCATCGCGACCCGGTACGGCGGCGTGCTGGACTTCATGACCGACGAGAACTCATACCTTGTCGACCACGGCTGGACGGCGGTCGGGCCGGGCGCCCACCCATACCCGGCCGACGCGGTCTGGGCCGAGCCAGACCTCGACCATGCCGCGCACCTCATGCGCGAGGTGTTCGAGAACCAGGACGAAGCGCGGCAACGGGGCGTCCGCGCGCAGCGCGACATCCAGGAGCGCCACGCGCCGCACGTCGCCGGCGAGATCATGCTCGCGCGCCTGCAGAACATCCACAACGGCCTGAGCCGCAGCGCCAATGCCGTCACCGCGCTGCCCGGAGCCTGGGATCCAGAGAAGACGGCGCGGCGGATCCGGACGCCGATGCCGCCGGTGGTCGGTCGCGGACGCATCGTCAAGGGGGCGTACCGCAGCGCCGTGGGCCGGGCGATCCTGCCGTACCTCAACCGCGAGCGCGGCATCGACGAGCACCTTCTCGAGGGCCTCGTCCGGATCCAGGATCAGCTTGCCGATGTCCCGGCTCGCGCGGCCGAGATCACCGCAGCGGGGTTGCGTCAAGAGCGGGCCATGACGCTGGCGGCCTTCCGCCGGATGCGTGCCCAGGTCGACGACCATCGCCGCTGGCTCGAGACGCTCGACCACGACGTGCGCACGACGGCCGACCGGGTCACCCACCTCAGCGCATTCGAGCACCACGTCGCCGAGCACCGGGCGCTGCCGTTCATGACCGAGCCGTTCGAGTGCTGGGACGATCCGCAGGCAGGCCGCGTCGAGGGCTTCCGCACTGCGCTTCCCGCCGCCGAGGGAGACACCTACCATGACTTCGAGCAGCGCTTCCGCGGCACGCGTGAGCGCATCAGCGACCTGCAGCGACCGTACGTCGACCTGCTGCGGGGGCATGACCCGGTCCTGGACTGCGGCTGTGGGCGCGGGGAGCTGCTCGAGCTCCTCGGCGAGGCGGGTATCTCCGCCTCGGGCGTGGATCTCGACGAGGGGATGCTGGCCGAGGCCCGCTCCTGCGGGCTCGACGTGACGACCGGCGACGCCATCGCCCTGCTCACGGAGGCGGAGCCCGGGGCCTACGGCGCCGTGACCGCCATGCAGGTCATCGAGCACCTGCCCGAGCCCGCCCTGGTGGCGTTCCTGCGCGCCGGTCGCCGGGCGCTGGGCGCCGGCGGCCGGCTGATCGTCGAGACCGTCAACCCGCACTCCGTCGTGGCGCTGAAGGCGTTCTGGCTGGACCCGACCCACCAGCACCCGCTGTTCCCGGAAGTCGTGCTCGAGCTCTGCCGCGAGGCGGGCTTCGACCGCGGGTTTGTCATGCACCCGGGTGGCGAAGGGGACGTGGAGCGCGACCGCTACCGGATCGCGGCCTATGCGATCGTGGCCGACGTCGGGCCCGAGACCTAGGAGCTGCGCAGGCGCCGAACCGCACGAGCCGCCAGGCCGGGACGATCGGCCAGCGCCTCCAGCAGCCGTTCGCGCCCGCCCGGAGCGCCCAGCACGGTGCTGAGGCGCTCGGCCAGCGCCGGGTCCAGCAGCTGTGCGTCGGGGTCGACGAGAGTCCATACCGCCCCGTGGGCATTGTCGCGCACCGACCAGTACGCGTGCTCCGCGCGGGCCAGATCCTCGGTCAGCCGCGCGGCCGGGGGCGCGGGCAGCCGGACCGCCTCGCGGTATGCGTCGACGAGCCCGTCGGCCGTCGCCGCCCAGGTCAGCGGTGCCCCGGCCGCCGCGATGCCGGCCACCAGCTCGGCTCCGGCCGCCTCGGAGCGCAGGATCCCGATGGTGGCCCGTGCGCTGGCCCGCACGTCCCAGGCGACCAGCACGGCGAGCTCGGTGGGCAACGTGTCGCGCAGCGCGGAGACCGCCGCGAAGAGGCACGGTGTCCCGGCGGCGGCGGCCTCGAACGGGATGAGCCCGAAGCCCTCGTAGGTGGTCGGGTAGACGACGGCGGACGCGGCGCTCAGCAGCCACCCCTTCTCCGCCTCGTTCACGGCACCGACCGCGCGGACGGCGCCCGCATGCTCGGGGTGACGGAGCAGCCACGCCGCATCGTCGCCGCTGCCCGACCCATGCAGGACTTCAGCGCCGGCGATCACCAGGTCACCGTCCCACCCGTGCTCGTTGCGCAGGGCGCCCAGCAGCTCGAGCGCGAAGCGCACATTCTTGTGGCGGAAGCGATTCCCGAGCACCAGCAGGAATGGGCGCGTGGGGACGCCCAGGGCCGCCGGGGGCACGGCGTCGAGCGCCGGCGCGAGCCGCTCGTTGCGCGCGCCGAGCGGCACGACCCGCGTGCGCTGCGGCGCGACGAGGTCGTCGGCCAGCGCATCGGCCGCTGCCGTGGGCGAGAAGAAGACCACCATCGCCGCGAGGCTCAGGGCGTCCCGCGTCACGCGCCGGTAGTCCTGCCACCGGTCGGCGGAGGGAAAGACCGAGCCGGTCCGATAGCCGATCAGGTCCTGGTTGGTGAGCACCGTCCGTTCCCCCAGGGCGTCGAGGACGACCATGTCCTGCACCGACTCGATCTGCCATGGCCGGTGTACCACGTGCGTGCGCACCGTGCCCTCGACGGGCGAAGCCGCGTCGAGGCGCTCGAGCCTGCCCATGCCGGCGAGCGCGCGGTCGGCCACGTCGCCGAGACGGGAGGGCAGCAGCGCTCGGACACGCACGTCGTCGCGAGCGGCGAGCGCCCCGATGACCTCAACGAGGTGCACGGTCGTGCCGGTGACGCCCACCGCGCCGAGCGGACGCGCGTCGACGGTCACCGAGAGCGGTTCGAGCACGACCGAGCACGCCAGCAGCGCGCGGCTCAGGCGGGAGTGCCGGTCCGTCGCCGCCTCGGCGATGGCGGCCGTGAGCGGGGGATGACGCGCGGCCGCCTCGCCGTCCCAGACGCCCGGGACGGCGATGGCCGCCGGCTCGCCGCGGTAGGCCACGAACAGCTCGTCGGCGACGAGGTGCATCAGGCCCGCCGCCGCGCCCCTCGCACAGAAGTCGGCAAGGGCGTCACGCGGCGTGAGGGCTGCGTCGTAGTCGCCCACGAGCTGCAACGCGGCACGGGTCACCAGGGCACAGTGGGGCAACGCCGTCGGCGTATGAGGATGCAGGGCGAGCGTCCCCGCCCGGACGCGTTCGGCGACCTCGGCCGGCGTGGCCCCGGCAGGTGGCAGCGGCCACGGCAGGTTGCGCCGGGGAACGCTGAGGAACGCTGCATCGTTGCTGACCGCGGTGACCGTCGCGACCTCCGGCCGTCCCGCCGCCACGCCCACCAGCGTCTCGAGCCATCCCTCGCCGACCTCGCTCGCCCCGTCCAGGAGCACGAGGTCGGCTGCGGGTGCCAGCGCGGCCGCCGCGTTCCAGGCCGCCGCGCCATCGGCGTCGAGCCAGAGCACCTCGTGGTCGCCGCACAGCGCCTCCAGCGCGCGGCGCCCGGCCGGCGTCCCCCCGGCCAGGAGTGGCACTGCGGCGTCGAGGCCAGGCAGCAGCGCCTGCAGGCACCGTGCGGCCGCGTCGGGCTCGCGCGCCAGCAGAACGACGGCCAGTGGCGCCGTCAGGCCACCGGCCTCGGGGATGCTCACGGGCACGGCCGAACTCTACCGGCCGTCGCTCAGAGGTCCTCGGCCACCCGTGGCGCCATGGCCCGAAACATCAGGAAGCCGAAGGCGAGCGAGGCGATGATGATCCCGGCCGGGATGAGCAACAGCCAACCGCTGGACAACGACTGCGTCGGCGCCTGCCACGACGGGTCGACCAGCAGGTTGCGCGCGGTGGCCAGCAGCGCCGCGAACGGGTTGCAGAAGAAGATGTCGACGAGCAGCCGCCCGTGCGCCCGGCCCGCGATCGTGTCGACCGTGAAGAAGACGCCCGAGGAGTAGAAGAGCAACTGGAGCACGACGTTCCAGATCGGCTCGATGTCGCGGAACTTCACGAAGGCGACCGACAGGATCATCGCCATCCCGAACGCGAACAGCACGAGGACGGCGATGACCACGAGGAACCCCAACCACGCCAGCCGCGGCCGACCGCCCGAGATCAGCAGGAACACCAGCACGGGCACGAGGTTCAGCGCGAGGTTGAACGTCGAGGTCATGACGCTCGCCATCGGTACGGCCAGGCGCGGGAAGTCGACCTTGCGCACCAGGCTCTCGCGCGCCATGAGGCTGCGCACCGCGGCGGTCGTGGCCTCGCTGAAGAACGAGAAGAGCACGATGCCCAGCAGCAGCGCCACCGGGTAGTACTTCACGCCCGCGTCGAGCTTCAGTGCGAAGCTGAAGACGACGAACAACACACCGAAGAGCATGAGCGGGTTCATGAGCTGCCAGAGGTAGCCCAGGAAGGACCCGAAGAACTTCAGCTTGAAGTCGGTGGCCGCCAGCGTGTGGGCCAGGCGGAACAGCCGCCGCGGGTCGTCGCCGAGCGCGGTCGGCCCCTTGACCTCGCGGTAGCCGCGCGGCACCTCGGCGTCGGCGACGCTCACGCGGTCTCCACGACGTCGCGGCGCAGCGAGACGTCGAACGGGATCTCGAGCAGGGCACCCGACTGCCCCGATGACGTCACGGCCACGGCCATGAACCGCTCGCGGTTGTCCATCCAGGCGTCGACCGCACCGGGCCGCGCGACGAGCGCGCTGACCGTGTACTGGTCGGGGGCCAGGACGTTGTGGAAGCCGAAGCGCACGACGACCTCCTCGCCGGTCCGGTAGGACTCGTAGGGGAGTTGCTGCTCGGTCGTCGCCGCGATCGCCCGCTCGTTGACGCTGTTGCGCAGCATGAAGACGAACACGGGCCCCCTGGCGTCCTCGTGGAAGCGCACGTGCAGGTTGAAGGTCACCCGGCGGCCTGCCTCGAGGGACTCGACCTGCTGTTCGTCGGCATCGACGAACCAGCCGCCAATGATCTCGGCGCCCGCGTCACCTGCGCGCACCTCGTCGCCGCCGGCCGCGGTGAGCACGCGGCGCCCGGACGGCGCCGCCGTGGGCCCGGTCTCCGACGGCTCGCCCTGCATCGCGGCGACCCCGGCGCGCGCCCGCGCCGCCTCGGCGGCGCGCGCATCGTGAGAGAAGTTCAGCCGCAGGTAATGGCTGCTGACGGGCTCGGGTTCGCCGATGTTGGCAACGCGCCCGTTCTCCAGCAGCATGGCGCGGTCGCAGAAGCGCTGCACAGAGGCCATCTCGTGCGTGACGAGGATGACGGTGCGACCCTCGCGTCGCAGGCGCCCGAATTCGTCGTAGCACTTCTGCTGGAAGGCAGCATCGCCCACAGCAAGCACCTCGTCGATGAGCAGGATGTCGGCGTCGACCTGGATCATCACGCTGAAGGCCAGCCGGACGAGCATCCCCGAGGAGTAGTTCTTCAGCTTGAGGTCGACGAAGTCGTGCAGCTCGGCGAACTCCAGAACGGAGTCGATGCGGCTGCGCGCCTCGCGTTGGCTGAGCCCGAGCATCGTCGCGTTGATGAGGATGTTGTCGCGGGCCGGCAGGTCCATGTTGAACCCGACACCGAGCTCGATGAACGTCGACACGCGGCCGTTGACGAGGATCCGCCCGGCGTCCGCGCGGTAGATCCCCGCCAGGCACTTCAACAAGGTGGACTTGCCTGAGCCGTTGCGGCCGATGATCCCGAAGAACTCGCCCTGCTCTACGTGGAAGTCGACGTCGTCGAGCACGCGCAGGCGCTCATGACCCGGCCGGCGCAGGGGGTGCAGCACGCGTTCCTTGAGCGTGTGAACCTGCTCGTGCGGGATCCGGAACTCCTTGGAGAGGCCCGTCACCGCGAAGGCGGCTGGCCGCGCGTCGCTCACGCGGCGTCCCGAGCCTCCTCGTCGTGGGCCGCGGCACCCTCGTCGTCGGGCTCCTCCACGGACATCATCCCGACCTCCTGCACGAGCGTGGTGAGGCGCCGCTCGAGCGAGGAGATGCGCACGGAGAAGTGCAGCAGCAGGACGATGCAGAACAGCAGGCCGAAGAAGAACAGCGTGCTGACCGGCGAGATCGCCCCGATGAAGTCGGTGACGCCGCGCAGCAGCGAGAACCAGATCGAGACGAGCAGCGTGAGCACCGCGGTCGCCACCCAGAGGACCGAGTACTCCTCCTTGAGCTTGCGCCGCCGGACGAGCTCGACCACCATGAGCAGGATCCCGAGCGCGCCGCCGATGGTGAGGACGCGGATCCGGACGTCCATCAGCGCACCGGCCCTTCGGCCGACGGTCGCAGCATCGTCACCAGGATGGACAGGAACATCTTGTAGACGTAGTACAGGCTGCGGTGGCCCGAGTGCATGCTCTTGCCGGTCGGCATCCGCATCTGGACGCCGACCTCGGCGACGCGGAAGCCCGAGCGGTGCAGCAGGATGAGGATGTCAGCATCGGGATAGTCGGCCGGGTAGACGTCGGTGCAGAAGAAGCGTGCCACGTCGATGCGCATCACCTGGTACCCGGATGTCGGGTCCGACACGTGCTGGCGCATGATCCGCGACGCCATCCGGCTGAAGATGCTCATCCCGATCTTGCGCGCCCGCGACGGCTGGTAGTGGCCGTCGCCGTCCAGGAAGCGCGAGCCGATGACGATGTCGGCGGTCCCGTCGTCGACGAGGGCGAGCAGCTCGGGCATGTACTCGGCATGGTGCTGGCCGTCGGCGTCCATCTGGGCCACCGTGCGGTAGCCGTGGCGCACCGCGTACTTGTAGCCCGTCTGCAGGGCGACGCCGTAGCCGGAGTTGACGGGCAGGCGCAACACGCGCGCGCCGGCGCCGCGGGCCCGGGCGGCGGTCGCGTCGGCCGATCCGTCGTCGACGACGAGCACGTCGAAGTCCGGCAGCGACATGCGGACGTCGGCGACCGTGGCGGCGATGTTCGCCGCCTCGTTGTACGCGGGGATGACGACGAGCAGATCGGAGTCCGGCACGACGGTCGGCGCGCGGTAGGAGGTCACACGACTACGAACGAGGACTGGGGCCGCAGGTTGCGCGCCAGTGGGGCGCAGTGTAGAGCCTCCGGGGGTGCGGGCTGCGCGCCCGGCGGCTCTCGTAGCATCACGCGCTCATGTCCCGCGTCCGTGCCACCCTGACCCGGGTCCCGCTGCCGCTCGCCCTCATGTTGGGCGTCGCCGCGGTGCTGTCCCTGAGTTGGGGGCTGGCGACCGCGCCGCTCCAGGGTCCCGACGAGTCCGACCACATCGCCTACGTCGAGCACCTGGCCCAGACGGGGAAGATCCCGTCGGCCACCACCGGCAACGCCTCGTTCGCGGCCGACGAGAACGCCGCCCTGTACGGCTACGGCTACCTCAAGCTCCAGCAGAACCGCCTCGCCCGCCCGCCGTGGACCGTGTTCGCCGAGCGCCAGTTCAACCGCTACGAGGACACCCTGCCCTCCAGCGCGCTGGCCGCGGGCGTGGGGCCGATCTCCGTCGGCAAGAACCCGCCGCTGTACTACGCCTACGAGGCGGTCGGGTGGAAGCTGACCATCGGCGGGGGCTTCTTCGACCGCATCTTCGTGCTGCGGCTGCTCAGCGGCCTGTGCCTGCTGGCGATCGTCGCGTTCACATGGCTGCTGGCGGGCGAGATGCTCACCCGTCGCCTGCCCCAGGTCGTGGCCACGGGGGTTGTCGCGCTGCTGCCCATGGCGGGGTTCATGAGCGGCATCGTCAACACCGACATCCTGCTCGCCGCGATCTGGGCGGCGTTCCTGTGGCTGGCGGTGCGCACGGCGCGCGTGGGGCTGACGTGGCAGCGCGCGGCGCTGCTGTCGCTGCTGACCGTGCTCTCCGTGCTGACCCACGGCCGCGGGCTGGCGCTCATCCCGGCGCTGGCCATCGCCCTCGTCGTCGCCTGGGTGCGCCACCGTCAGCCCTTGCGCGGGACGATCGCCAGCGCGGCCGGCGCCGCCGGCACGATGGTCGCCGGGTTCATCGTCTACAAGGTGGTCACCTCGGCGGCCGGGGGCGGCGGCGCGCTGTACGGCGGCGAGGTCAACCTCGGCAGCCGCTCGGCGTTCAACGTCCGCCAGCTGCTCTCGTCGATCTGGCAGTTCTACCTGCCCAAGCTCGACGGGCTCGCACCGCGCCTGGGGCCCCCGATCGGCTACCGCCAGATCTACGTCCAGCAGTACTTCGCCGGCGTCTTCGGCTCCTTCGAGGTCTACTTCCCCTACTGGGTCTACGACACGGTGCAGGTCATCGTCGGGCTCTCGCTGTTGGCGCTCTACACGCTGGGGATCGTGCGCTGGCGCTCCGTCCTCGCGCGCTGGCCGGGGATCGTCATCGTCGGCGCGACCACGGGCTGCCTGATCCTCTTCCTGCACGTCGCGTCCTACCGGGCGCTGGTCAACGGCTCGGACAACCCGCTGATCGTCGGCCGCTACCTCCTGCCGATGACGCCGGTCGTCGGCCTCGCCGCCGCGGGGGTGATCGCCGGGCTGCCCCGCCGCGCCGGGGTCGTGCTCGGCAGCCTGCTGCTCATCGGCATGCTCGCGCTCTCGCTGGGCGGCCTGGGCCTGAGCCTGGAGCGGTTCTATGCGTAGGGCGCTGTGGGTGGTCATCCCCGTCGCGGTGTTCCTGCTGGGCTGGGGCGTCAAGAAGCTCGGCCCGTTCCTGGACACGCAGGCTCAGGAGGTCTACGCCACCCCGACGGTGCAGCCGACCGACGCCGCGACGCTCGCGCCGATTCCCGTCAAGGGCGGCAAGCAGGTCTGCCTGCACAACGTCGAGTACGGCCCGGGCGCCAAGTACGTGTACGTGACGATCACGACGACGCGCCCGGCCGGGCCGATCGCGGTGGAGGCCCGCGCCCAGGGCTACGACGCCAAGGCCGTGCAGCCCGCGGGCGCCGCGTCCGACGTCCCGCTCATCGTGAAGATCGCCCCGGCGCCGCGCGAGGTCGGCGACGGCACGCTGTGCCTCACCAACCTCGGCCGCCACCAGATCAGGTTCTACGGGATCCATCCGGGCCGGGGCTCGTCGCCGACGACGACGACCGTGGACGGCAAGGCCATCCCCGAGCAGCTGAGCGTCACGCTGCTGACGAGCCCGTCGAAGTCCCTGGGCAGCCGGATCGGGACGATCTTCGACCACGTCGCCGCGTTCCGCCCCGTCACGGGCTGGGAGGTCTGGATCGTGGCGATCCTCGCGCTCATCGGCGCACCGGTGGCGATCGTCGTGGCGCTCGTGCGCGCGACCGCCCAGGACGAGGCCCCGCCGCCCGCCGACTGATGCCGACCGTCGCGATCGACGCCCGCGCCGCGGCCGAGGTCCCGGCCGGCCGCGGGCGCTACGTCCGCGAGCTGCTGCGGGCCCTGGCCGTGCTGCCCGAGGCCGCCGACGTGCGCTTCGTGCTCTGGGCCCGCGAGCGCTGGGAGGACCCGGCGCTGGCCGGCGACCGGTTCACGTGGCGGCTGCTCGGCCTGCCCGACCCGGCCTGGAACGTGGCCTCCGGCCTGCTGGCCGGCCGCAGCGCCGACGTCTTCCTGTCGACCAACAGCTACCTCACCGCCTGGTTCACCCGCTGCCCGACCGCCGTGACGGTCCACGACCTCGTCGCCTTCGAGCGCCCGCAGTGGGCCCTGGGCAGCGCCGGGCGCATCGAGCGCGCCACCGCCGGCCTGGCGGTGCGCCGCGCACGGGCCCTGCCGTGCGACAGCGCGGCCACCCGCGCCGACCTCGTCCGGCGCTTCCCGCGCGTGGCCGGCCGCGCGGTGGCCGTCCCGCTGGCCGCCGACGCGGCCTTCGCCCGGCCCGTCGCCCGGCCGGGCCACCCCGACCTCGAGGCCCCCTACCTGCTGGCCGTCGGCACGCTCGAGCCCCGCAAGAACCTCGAGCGGCTCATCGCCGCCTGGGTCGCGCTGGACCCGGCCGTGCGCGGCGGCCATCTGCTGGCGCTCGTCGGCCCGCGCGGCTGGGACGACGCCCCGATCCTCGGCGCCGCGCGCGAGGCCGGCGCGCGCCTGCTGGGCCGCGTCGGCGAGGACGAGCTGCGCGCCCTGTACGCCGGGTGCGCGGGCTTCGCCTACCCGTCGCTGTACGAGGGCTTCGGGCTGCCGGTCCTGGAGGCCATGGCCGCCGGCGCACCGGTCATCACCTCGACGGCGTCCTCGCTGCCCGAGGTGGCCGGCGACGCCGCGCTGCTCGTCGACCCCGGCGACACGGACGCGATCGGCGCCGCGATCACCCGCCTGCTGACCGAGCCCGGGCTGGCCGACGACCTGCGCGCCCGGGGACGTGCGCGTGCGGCGCAGTTCAGCTGGGAGCGCACAGCGCGCGAGACGCTGGCGCTGCTGCTGGCGGCCTGCAGCGCGACAGGTCAGCGCGCGGCGAGCACGCGCTCGTAGGCCGCCAGGACCTTCTGCACCGAGGTGCCGACGGCCAGCTCGGGCGCCTCGCGGGCGAACCACGCCGCCGTGCGCCGGCGCAGCTCGGGGCCTCCGCGCACGACCGCGACGAGCGCCGCCGCGAGGTCGGCGGGCTCGCGCGAGGCCGCCACGAACCCGTTCTCGCCCTCGGCGATGAGCTCGACCGCGGCGTTGTCGTCGCCCGCGACGACGACCGACGGCGTCCCGGTCCCGGCGGCCTCGATGACGACCATCCCGTAGCCCTCCCGCGAGGATGGCAGGAGCAGGCACGCCGCCCGCCCCATCGCCTCCTCCAGCGTGCGGCCGTCGACGAACCCCGGCGCCTCGATGACGTCGCCCAGGCCCAGGCGCTCGATCATCGCCAGCAGTTCGGGCCGCTGGGAGCCGTCGCCGACGACGAGCGCGCGCAGGTCGCCGACCTGCTCGCGCGCGGCCGCGATCGCCGGCGGGATCGACAGCACGCCCTTCTCGGGGATGTGACGTCCGGCGAAGAGCACGAGCGGCGGGTCCTGGGCCGGGGTGCCGTGCGGGACGACGGTGCCGGTGTACAGGCCGCGCACGAGCGTCGTGTCGCCGCGCAGGCCCTCGGCGACCAGCCGGCGGGTGTGCACGCGGTTGTAGACGAACGCGTGCTGGGGCGTGCGCGCGCAGAGGTGCTGCACGAACCAGCCGATCGTGCCCGTCACCGTGCCGTAGTACTGGCGGCAGTAGGCCAGCGTCCAGACCTCGAACCAGTCGACGAACAGCGGCGGCGGGCGGCGGCGCAGCCGGCGGGCGAGACCCGCGCCGAGCACGCTGAAGAACGGCGAGAGGCTCGTGTGGACGATGTCATAGTCCTTGCCATGCTCGAGCAGGTGGCGCAGCACGCCGGCGCCGAAGCGCACGGGCGGCCCGAGCGCGCGCGCCCCGCCCTCGCCGTAGAGCTCGGCGCGCGGCGAGACCGCGACGATCCGCACGCCGGGCACCTCGGGCTGCTCGTCGTCGGCCCACTGGCGGCGCGTGAGGTAGGTGACCTCGTGCCCGCGCGCGGCCAGCCCCTCGGCCAGCGCGCGCATCCACCGCTCCGCGCCGCCGACCGTCCACGGATACAGGCAGTCGTAGACGAGGCAGATGCGCACGGACGGGTAGCGTAGGGAACGTGCCCATCACGTTGACCTTCGATCTGGAGGACAACCGGCGCTCCGCCGACCAGCCGGCCCGGTTCGTGGACATGAGCGACCGGTTCCTCGCCTTCGCCGAGCAGCGCGGCATCAAGGCCACCGTGTTCATCGTCGGCGAGATCGGCGCCAGCCATCCCGAGCTCGTCCGGCGCGTCGCAGACGCCGGCCACGAGATCGGCCTGCACGGACTGCGCCACGTGTCGCTGGACCAGATCGGGCCTGGAACCTTCCAGGAGGAGATCATCCGCGGCCGCGCGCTGCTGCAGGACGCCGCCGGCGTCGAGGTGCCTGGGTTCCGCGCGCCGATCTTCTCCCTGACGCCGGAGACGGCGTGGGCGCGCGACGAGCTGCTGGCCGCCGGGTTCTCCTACTCCTCGAGCGTCCTGCCGGCCGCCAGCCCGCTGCACGGATGGCCCGGCGCGCCGCGCGAGCCGTTCCGGTGGGCCAACGGCCTGGTCGAGCTGCCATGCCCGGTCATCGGGCGTGGCCGGGCGTCGGTGCCGCCGCTGGGCGGCGTCTACCTGCGCTACATGCCGGGGCCGGTCATGACGCGTGCCGCGCGCCGCCTGGGCGGCGGCGACGGCTGCGCCTGGATCTACTGCCACCCCTACGACTTCGACGCCGACGAGCCGTTCTTCGTGCCGCCCTACGCGGGCTGGGTGACCGCGCGGATCCTGCACATGCGCCGCGGCCGGACGTTCGAGCGCATCTCCCGGGCCATGGACGCCGCCGGCGGGGCGGGCCCCACGCTGTGGTCGATCGTGCAGGGCTACGAGCACGCCACGCTGCCGGTGGTGGCCTAGTGCCGGACCACCTCGCGGCGACCTCGGCGCTCCTGGAGGCCACGTTCCCGGGCGCCGGGGCCGGCGACGCGGCCTACCTGCGCTGGCTCTACGACGACTCCCCGTTCGGGCCGGTCGTGGAGACCAACCTCGACGACGACCAGGGCCGCGCCGGCCACTACGCGATCGTGCCTGTCGAGCTCGCCGCCGGCGGCGCTGCGCGCGCCGGGGCGCTGTCGCTGAACACCGCGGTCTCCGAGCGCGCACGCGGCGGCGGCGTCTTCACGCGGCTGGCCGCCGACACCTACGCCTTGGCCGCGCAGCGCGGGATCGAGGTCGTCGTCGGCGTGGCCAATGCCAACTCCACGCCGGGCTTCGTGCGCCGCCTGGACTTCACGCTCGTCACCCCGCTGCCTGCGACGGTGCTCGTGCCGCTGCCCGGGCGCGACGGCGGCGTCCGCACCCTGGCCGCGACGGCCCACGGGGCCCTGGAGCAGCCCGGGCTCGACGCGCTGCTGGCCCCGCCGTCATCGGGCCTGACGACGCGCTGGACGCGCGAGCGCCTCGCCTGGCGACTGGCCCGCCCGGGCCGGTCCTACCTCCTGCACCACGGGCCGGGCGTGCTGGCTGTCTCGGCGCTGGACCGCCGCGGGCCGGTGCACGTCGCCGTGCTGCTGGCCGTCTTCGCGGCGCAGGCCGTGCCGTCCGCGGTCGGCGCCGCGGTCGTGCGCGCGGCGTGCCGCGCCCACCGCGCACCGCTGGCGCTCCACGTCGGCGTCAACGAGCGCCTGTCGCTGCGCGGCCTGCCGCTGCCCGCGCGGCTGCGGCCCTCGCCGTTGAACCTCATCTACCGCGACCTGGCCACGGGCGGCCCGGCGCCCGCGCTGTCGCGATGGGAGTTCCTGGACTTCGACGCCTACTGAGCCAGGGCCCGGCGCTGGGCGGCCACGGTCTCGCGCGCCGTGCGCTGCCACGAGAACCGCGCGGCCTGCGCGTGGCCGCGCGTCATCAGGCGGGCGCGCAGCGCGGCATCGCCGACGAGCTGCCGCACCGCCCCGGCGATCGAGTCGACCGACTCCGGGTCGAAGAGCAGCGCCGCGTCCCCGGCCACCTCGGGCAGCGCGCTGCGTCCCGAGCAGGCGACGGGGACGCCGCGGACCATGGCCTCCAGGACGGGCAGGCCGAACCCCTCGACCAGCGACGGGAAGGCCAGGCAGCGCGCGGCGGCGTAGAGGCCCTCGAGCTGGACGGCGTCGATCCAGCCGCACAGGTGCACCCGGTCGGCCACGCCCGCCCGCCGCGCGACCGCGCACAGCTCGTCGTCGAAAGGCGTCGGGTACCCGGGCAGCACGAGCGCCGCGCCGGGCACGAGCGCCATCGCCTCGATGAGCCGCGCCAGGTTCTTGTGCGGACGCCGGGCCGAGACGCTGAGCACCAGCGGCAGGTCGCCGAGCCCCAGCGCGGCCCGCAGCGGCCCCTCGGCCAGCGGCTCGGCGCCCGTCGGCGCGCCGGGCCCGAGCGGCACGACGTCGACCTTGCCGGGATCCACGCCGCCCAGCTCCGCGAGGTCGGCCGCCGTGGCCTGCGAGTCGGCCACGATGCGGGTGGCCCGGCGCGCCACGGCGGGCACGAGCGCCGCCACACCGGCGGCCAGCACCCCGGTCGTCGTCTCGGGGTGGTGGCGGTAGATGAGGTCGTGGATCGTGACCACCCGCCGGCGCGGGCCGGCCAGCGGCGCGATGTTGCCCAGCGAGTGCAGCAGGTCGACCCGCGCCCGCAGCGCGGCGCCCGCCACGACGGTCTGCTGGGCCGCGGTGCGCACGATCCGCGTCGACGACGACACTGGCAGCGCGACGAGGCCGATCTGTGGATGCCAGGGCCGCGTGCGCCACTCCGCGGCCAGCTCGCGGCCGACGAACACCGTGAAGCGCGCCTGCGGCCAGGCCGCCGGCAGCAGCGGCACCAGGGCGCGGGCGTAGGTCTCCATCCCGCCCGTGTCGCCGGGGGCGAGGTAGAGGAGGTCCAGCCCGATGTGGGGGTCGCCCGTCAAGGGACGGGACCGTAGCGGCCGTCGCTAGGTTGGAGGCGTGTCGCAGCAAGGTTTGTCCCCCGCGTTGCGCATGGCCGTCCCGGTCGTGCGTCTGCTCAAGCTCACCGGTCAGCGCGAGCGGGTGCTGGCCTGGCGCGCCGGCCGGGCGCGGCGGGCACGCCTGGCCGCGGGGCGCGACGACCCGCGCTCGCATCCCGCGCTGCACGGGATGGACCGGCGCCTGGACGCGATCCTGGACCGCGACGGGGGCTTCTTCGTCGAGGCCGGCGCCAACGACGGCTACCGCCAGTCCAACACGTACTGGCTCGAGCGCTTCCGCGGCTGGCGCGGGATCCTCGTCGAGCCGATGCAGGAGCTCTACGACCTCTGCCGCCTGGAGCGGCCGTCGGCGACCGTCGTGCGCGCGGCGCTCGTGCCCGCCGGCCACGAGGGCGACACGGTGCCCATGCAGTTCGCCGGGCTCATGTCGACCGTCAGCGGCGAGCACGTCGATCCCGAGCGCACCGAGATGGGCAACGTCCTGGGCTGGTACGACCCCTACGAGGCCGATGTGCCCGCCCGCACGCTGTCCTCCGTGCTCGACGCGGCCGGCGCGCCCGAGGTCGACCTCCTCTCGCTCGACGTCGAGGGCTACGAGCCCGGCGTCCTGGCCGGCCTGGACCTGGAGCGCCACGCGCCGCGGTGGATCCTCGTCGAGGTCCACGACGAGGCGACGGGCCGGCCGCCGATCGAGGCGGTCCTCGGCGACCGCTACGTCCTGTTCGAGCGGCTGTCGCCCGTCGACCTGCTCTACCGCCGCGCCGACGTCGCGGCCTGACGGCGGTCGGGAGCCTCAGCGCGGCGCGGTCGCGCGCTCGCGCCGTGTCAGCCAGCGCACGCGCTCGACCAGGCCCGCCGCGGTGCGGCGCGCCGGCCCGTCCCAGCGCTGGGCGCGGGCGAGGTCGTGCTCGAGCTCGCCGAAGACCGAGTCGCGGGCCCGGACGTGGGAGACGGGCACCTCCCAGCCGGCGTCGCGCGGGTCGACCGACGCGGCGATGAGCCCGTCGCCACTGCAGGACTCCGCGACGGAGTGCTCGGCGATGACGTGCGCGCCGGCCCCGCGCAGCAGCTCGAGGCAGCGCTGGTGGGTCAGCGGGTCGCCGGTGATCGTGTGGTGGTGGGTCGAGACGACCAGGAAGCGGACCCTCCCCGCGCGCAGGACGTCCAGCGAGGACTCCAGCACGCCGACCTCGGCGCCCTGGGCGTCGCAGAGCACGAGGTCGATCCGCTCGAGGCGCTCGTCGGCCATGAGCCCGGCGAGCGAGACCGTCGGGGTGCGCCGCACGCGCCAGTCGCTCTCGCACGGCAGCCACACCTCGCCGCCGTGGTCGAAGCCGACGGCGCCGTGGACGAAGGACCCCGTCATGTCGTTGAGCGCGAAGTTGCGGCGGCCGACCTCGATGTTCACCGGGTCGGGCTCGACCATCACGTTGACCGCACCGGGCAGGCGGCGGTTGAACCACATGGAGTAGTAGGACCAGAACGCGCCGAGCTCGACCATGACGGGCCGCGGCGCGCCCTCCTCCGCGAGGCGCTCCAGCAGCGCGTGGAAGACGGCCTCCTCCTGGGGCTCGTGGTGGCCGCGCAGCGCACGGATGATCTCCGTGGTCATCGCGCCGTGGTAGCAGCCCTCCTCGATGAGGACGCCGTTGTGCATGACCTGCACGCGGCGCCCGTCGAGGTCCCTGACCTCCCCGGCGCCGGGCACCTTGGGGATCGCGTCCGTGTCGCGCACGGCGACCGTCAGCGCGACGCGGCGCGCCAGATCGGGTCTCAGTCCTTCCATCGGCGCGCAGGGTACTGCGCTCACCCGGCGCCCAGCACGCGGTCGTAGGCCTGCGCGAGGCGCTCGGCGTGCGTGTCGATCGCGTAGCGGCGCAGCAGCTCGGGCGGGGCCGGGACGCGGGTCCCCGGCGCCCGCGACAGGGGCCCGGCGGCCAGCGCCCGGGCCATCCCGACGTGGTCGCCGGCGGCGACGAGCGTGCCGTGGCCGTCGAGCACCTCGGGGATCGCGCCGTTGGTCGTGGCCACGATGTCCAGGCCGGCGGCCATCGCCTCGACGAAGACGAAGCCGAACTGCTCCTCCCAGAAGGCGCGGGGCGTGCCGAACGGATGCCGCGCCCCGGTGGCCGAGGACTGGCTGCCCAGCAGCAGGCACGACGCCGACGCGAACACCGCCGGCATCTCCGGGTAGGGAACGGCGCCGAAGCTCACGGCCTGCGCGACGCCCAGCTCCTGCGCCGCGGCGCGCAGGCGGCCCTCCTCCGGGCCCGAGCCGACGATGCGCAGCCGCGGGCTCACGACCGTGCCGTCCGGGCGCGTGACGATCCCGCGGTGCAGCAGAGCCAGCGCGCGCAGCGCGTCGTGATGACCCTTCTCCCACACCAGGCGCCCCGGCGAGACGAGGACGTGCTCGGCCGGCGGGGCCTGGCCGGCGGCCTGCTCGGCGGCCGCGGCGAAGCGCTGCACGTCGATGCCGGGCGGGCAGAGCTCGATCCGGGCCTCGGGCACGCCCTCCAACAGCAGGGCGATCCGCGCGCGCTCCGTGGAGGCCAGGAACAGGTCGGTGGCGGCGAGGACCTCGTCGCGGAAGCGGGCGGTCCCGGGCCGCCGGTAGGTGCGCCCGTGGGGCAGCGTCTCCCACACGGTCTGCACGAGCTTGTAGCCGTGCCGGGCCTTGCGCCGCGCCGCGTCGGCCGAGAACCAGTAGGACAGCTCCTCGGCGTGCACGACGTCGGCGTGGGTGTAGGCCTCCTCGGCGCCCGTCGTGTAGCGGTCGCCGACCAGCAGGGCGCCGACGTCGCCGGGCAGCCCCCCGGGCAGGCGGTCGCGCCGGCTGCCGACGTCGACGGCCCGCAGCGTGATCGAGGACGTGTCCCAGCCGTTGGCCGCCGTGCGCAGCCACGCGACGTCGAAGCGCGGGGGCAGCGCCTCCCACTGGTGCAGGTCCCACGGCGTGGCCTGGTGGCCGCGGACGACGAGGATGCGCGGCACGGCGCCTCAGGCCGGGCGGTGGAACGCCAGGAACGCCGAGGTCCACGGCGCCCCGTGGCCCTTGAGCAGGATGTGCGGGTAGTCGCGCCCCGTGGCCGGCCGCATCGGCGCCGGGGCGATCCAGGTGATGACGTTCTCGAACGTCGACGGCGACAGCGTCGTGTCCAGGGGCTGCACGAGGGGCAGGCCGGTCGGGGCGATGACGTCGCGGCGCAGCTCGCGTGGGCGGAACGTGTCCGACAGTCGCTGGCGCACGGTCGCGTTCTCGCAGCGCCGCCCGCCGCTGAGGACCTTGATCGCGGCCTGCAGCGGCGGCCAGTCCAGCGGGTGGGGCTTGATGAGGTACTCGGTCACGATGACCAGGTGGCCGCCGGGCTTCAGGACCCGCGCCATCTCGCGGGCGGCCTGCTGGATGCTCTCCGGGGGCCCGAAGTGCTCGATCGACGAGAGGCTGAAGACCACGTCGAAGCTGTCGTCGGGGAAGTCGAGGTGCAGCGCGTCCATCGAGCGCACCTCGAGGCGGTCCTCGCGGTAGGGGTAGGGCGCCCAGTGGCCGGGATCGGTGAGCATCGACCCGTCGGCCTCGCGCCCGTCGACCGCGAAGGATCCCTCACCGTAGATGTCGGTGGCCACGACGCGACCGACGCGGTTGGCCAGCCAGTACAGCGGCTCCTCGTGGCCCGCGGCGACCGAGAGGACCTGCGCGTCCTCGCGGATCGCGCCCACCTCCTCGAGGTACAGGCCGAGCTGCGCGTACTCCCAGAACTTGCGGCGCAGCTCCTCCTCGGGGGTGTAGCCCGGGGCGACCATCTCGCGCAGCTTGGCGCGCAGCGCCGGATCGTCGAAGTCCGGCAGGTCGCAGAGCTTGTTGTACTGGCGGGACAGGGCGGCCATCGGCGGCAGTATCACGACCGGGCCGCGTGCAGCGCCCGCCGGTAGCTCTCCACGGTGGCCTGCGCGGTGGCCTCCCACGTGAACTCCGACGCCCGGGCCGGACCGCGCCGGCCGAGGTCGTCGCGCAGCGCCTCGTCGTCCAACAGCCGGCCCATCGCGGCGGCGATCGAGCCGACGTCGTCGGGGTCGACGAGCAGCGCGGCGTCGCCGACGACCTCGCCCAGCGCCGAGCGGCCGCTGCAGGCCAGCGGGCGCCCGCGCTGCATGGCCTCCAGCGCCGGGAGGCCGAAGCCCTCCATGCGCGACGGCTGCAGCACGGCGGTGGCCACCGCGAACAGGCCCTCGACGTCCGCGTCGCTGACGAAGCCCAGCAGCCGCACGCGATCGCCCACCCCCAGCCCGGCGGCCAGCCGGGCGAGCTCGCCGCCGTAGTCCGTGGGCGGCCCGGGCAGGGCGAGGACGACGTCGCGGCGGCCCAGCTGGGCCAGCGCGCGGATGAGCTGGTCCTGGGCCTTGTAGGGCTGCTGCTGGCCCACGCTGAGCAGCACGGGGCCGGCGCCGAGGGCCAGGCGGTCGCGCAGCTCGGGCTCGGGCGTCGGGGCGGCCAGGGCGACGGCCCGCACACCCAGCGGCGTCACGTCGATGCGCTCGGGCGCGATGCCGTAGCTGCGGGCGATGTCGGCGGCGCCCGCGTGCGAGATCGCGATGACGCGCGTCGCGCGCTGCGTCGCGAAGCGCGTCCAGCGAATCCAGGACGCGCGCTCCGCGGCGCTCATGCTGACCTGGTCGGGCAGCAGCAGCCAGATGAGGTCCAGCAGCGTCACGACGCTGGCCATGGCGCCCGGCACGCGCGGCGGCCCCACGCCCGCCAGCGAGTGCATGACCCCCACGCGGTGCGCGAGCGCCAAGGGCAGCATCCCGCCCGCCTGCAGCAGCGCGTTGGGCGCGCCGTGGGCCGCGACGGGCAGCTGCACCCAGCGCACCGCGCTGGCCCACACGGCGTCGCGCAGCTCGGCGGGGGCGTCGCGGCTGATGAACATCGTGATGTCCAGGCCGTGGTCGGCCTCGCAGATCGCGCGCAGCAGCTCGGAGGCGTAGCGCACGGCGCCGCCGCCGCCCTCCGTCAGGTGCAGGCCGTTGACGCCGATGCGCATCAATCGTCGCCGCCGATGTCGCGCGGGCCCAGCCGCCGCAGCGGCCCCGGAAGGTGCTCGCGGACCTCCTCGGGCAGCGCGCCGAACACCAGCAGGCCGGCGGCGTAGACGAGCAGCCCGACGATCGTGTTGGCCGCGTCGGGCAGGGGGAGGAACCAGGCCGCCAGGCCGAGCGCGACGGCGGGCAGCAGGCGGCGCACGCGCCGCGTGCGCGGGCGCATCCGCGGGTCGCCGCCGACGATGCCCCACAGGTAGCCGCACGCCAGCCAGGTCTCGCCGAGCAGCGTGCCGAACGCGGCGCCGACCGCGCCATGGGCGTGGGCGAGCAGCAGCACCGTCACCGCGCTGATGACCAGGGCCACGGCGTTGGCGCGCACCATCGCGCGGTGGCGGTGCATCGCCAGCAGCGTGAAGCCCCATGTCGAGATCACGAACGTCATCGCCAGCGCCGTGCCCTGGATGCGCAGCACGTCGACCGCGCCGGCGTACTTCGGCCCGGCGACGACGGCGATGATCGGGACGGCGCCGAGCACGCAGGCGATGAGCGCGCCGCCGCCGAGCACGGCCGTGCCCTCGAAGAGCCGCTGGGTCGCGTAGCGCAGGCGCTCGCGGTCGTCGCGGGCGGCGCGCGAGAGCAGCGGGAAGGCCGTCGTCACGAGCACGCCCGGGATCGCCGCGGCGATGATGTACACGCGAAACGAGGCCGCGAAGAGGCCCGTCTGCTCCTGGCTCGCGACCAGCGAGGTCAGCACGAGCGCGGTGTAGACGTACAGGCTGCCCACCGCGGTGGCCAGCGCGAAGGTGATCGTCGGGCGCACGAGGGCCAGCCATTCGTGCCAGTCGAAGCTCGGGCGCAGCGGCACCGCCCCGCGCACGAGCACGTACGTCGCGACGGCCAGCAGCAGGTGCACGGGGATCGTCGCCGCCAGGAACGCGGGCACCCCGGCGCCCACGACGACGAGCACGACGAACAGCGCGGCCGTGGCGACCTGGCGGCCGACGTCCAGCCCGGTGACCGCGCCCATGCGGATCTCGGCCGACAGCGGGATGCCCAGCGTTCCCGCGGTCACCATGAACAGCAGCCCGATGCTCATGAAGCCCGCGCCGAAGACCATCTGGCTGTCGTAGCCCAGCGCGACGGAGGCCAGCATGGCGGCGCCGCCGCCCAGGGCCGTCAGCGCCAGGCGCATCCCGAGCAGGACGCGCATGAAGCGGGCGCGGTCGGCGCCGGTGCGCTGGGCGTACTCGCGCAGGCCCAGCGTCGACATCCCCAGGTCGGTCACCGCCTGCACGATCGTCACGAGCGCGACGACGGTCTGGTAGCGGCCGTAGTCGACGGGGCCGAGGTGGCGGGTGACGAGCGCGGCGCCGATGAGCGAGGCGCCGAGCCCGGCGACGAACCCGACGACGCGCAGCGCGCCGCCGCGCACGACGCGGCGCCCGGCCTCGGCCGTGTCCAGGACGTCGCCGGCGACGGGGCCGGGGACGTCGGGCTCGGAGATCGCGCCGCTCACGTCGCCCAAGCGTAGGGAGCGGCGCTCATCGCGCGGCGGCGCGGCGGTAGACGTCCAGCGTCTGCGCCGCGCAGCGCTCCCAGGTGAAGCTCGCGGCCCGGGCGCGGCCGGCGGCGGCCAGGCGGGCGTGCAGCGCCGGGTCGGTCAGCAGGCGCACGGTGGCGTCGCGGATCTCGTCCTGGGAGGTGGGGTCCAGGAGCAGCCCGGCGTCGCCGGCCACCTCGCCGGGAGCGGAGCCGCGCGAGCAGGCGACGGGCAGCCCGCGCGCCATGGCCTCGAGGACCGGCAGGCCGAAGCCCTCGACGAGCGAGGGCAGCACGAACGCGGCGGCGGCCGCGTAGAGGCCCTCGAGGTCGGCCTGCGACAGGAACCCGGGGACGACCACCGCGCCGCCGACGCCCTCGCGCGCCGCCAGCGCGCGCAGCGCCGCCTCGGCCTCGGCGTTGGGCGGGCCCGGGAGCACGAGCTGGGCGCCGGGGACGGCCGCGCGCACGCCGGCCATGGCCGCCACGAGCCGCTCGAGGTTGCGGTGGGGCTTCTTCTGGCCGACGTTGAGGACGATCGGGCCGGGGCCCAGGCCCAGGCCGGCCCGCAGGTCGGCCTCCCGCGTCGGGTCCACGACCGCCGGGCTGCCGAAGCCCAGCGGGATGACGTCCAGGCGCCGCGCGGGGACGCCGAGGTGCGTGCGCAGCTCCTCGCCGGCCGCATGGGAGATCGCGACGACGCGGTCGGCGCGGCGCGCCACCCAGGGCACGACGGTGCGCCACAGGCGGTGGGTCAGCACGTCCTCGGGGTGGGTGATCCACACCGTGTCGGGGATCGTCACGACGCGGGCGGCGCGGGAGACCAGCGGGCCGGTCATCGCCACGGAGTGCACGACGTCGGCGCGCCGGCGATCGGCCACCGCGCCGATCGCCGTCAGCTCGCTCAGCGCCCGCAGGCCGCCGCGGCCCAGCTGCTCGCAGCGCACGAGCTCGGCGCCTGCGGCCCAGTCCTCGGCGGTCAGCTTGTCGTGGCCGGCCGGGTTGAGCAGGACGGTCAGCTGCGGCGCGTCGGGGCCGGCGAGCAGGGCACGGCACAGCTCGCGCAGGTAGGTCTCCACGCCGCCCATGGGGGGCGCCAGGAACAGGGCGTTGATCGCGACGCGCATCGGGGCGGCGCTATTTGACGACCTCGAACTCCGCCCGGATGTTCATCGTGGGGAAGCGGAAGGCGAAGTAGGACTCGTACGGGCCCTGGAAGCGGTTGGCCAGCGCGGCGATGCCGGTCAGCCGGAACGGGAGCCAGAGGTCGAGGGTGACGTGCACGACGCGGAAGCGGATGTCGGTGTAGTGCGCGAAGCGGGGCTCGGCCAGGGATCGGATGGCGATCGTCGAGAAGTAGTGGCGGTGGGTCGGGTCGCCGTAGGCCAGCACGGAGGAGAAGTGCGGCGTGCGCAGCTGGATGCGGGCGCCCGGCCGCGCGATGCGGTGCAGCTCCTCGAAGACGCGGTAGGGCTCGGCCACGTGCTCGATGACGTCCTGCAGGAGGATCTGGTCGAACGCGGCGTCCTCGATGGGATAGGGGAAGACGTCGAGGTCGTGGACGACGTCAGCATCGGTGTCGGCCGAGATGTCCAGTCCGACCGCCCCCGGGTGCTTGGCGCTGCCGCACCCGATGTCGAGGATCGCGCCCGGCCCCGTGGGGTGCAGGTCGAACTGATGGGGATCGGTCACCCGGGCCAGGGCGTCGTGGATCGGGGGCATCGGCGGGCACGCTAGCGGTCGGCATCGTTACCCTGCCCGGCCGATGCCCAAGTCTGCGCTCATCACCGGGATCACCGGCCAGGACGGCTCCTACCTCGCCGAGCTGCTGCTCGAGAAGGGGTACGAGGTGCACGGCATGGTCCGCCGCTCCTCGACGGAGAAGTTCGACCGGATCGAGCACCTGCGCGACCGGATCACCCTGCACCAGGGCGATCTGCTCGACCACCGCTCGCTCACCGACGCCCTGCGCGCGTCCAAGCCGGACGAGATCTACAACCTGGCGGCGATGAGCTTCGTCGCCGTGTCCTGGATCCAGCCGACGCTGACCGCCGAGTTCACCGGGGTCGGGGTCACGCGGATCCTCGAGGCCATGCGCGAGGTGTGCCCGGAGGCGCGCTTCTACCAGGCCAGCTCGTCGGAGATGTTCGGCAAGGTCCTCGAGGTCCCCCAGACCGAGAGCACGCCCTTCTACCCGCGCTCGCCCTACGGCGTGGCGAAGGCCTACGGGCACTTCATCACCGTCAACTACCGCGAGTCCTACAACCTGCACGCGACGAGCGGGATCCTGTTCAACCACGAGTCGCCCCGCCGCGGCCTGGAGTTCGTCACGCGCAAGATCACCTGGCACGCGGCGGCGATCCGCCACGGCCAGATCGACGAGCTGTCGCTGGGCAACCTGGACGCCGAGCGCGACTGGGGCTACGCCAAGGACTACGTCGACGCGATGTGGCGGATGCTCCAGCAGGACAAGGCCGACGACTACGTCATCGCGACCGGCGAGACGCACACGGTGCGCGAGTGCGTCGAGATCGCCTTCGACGAGGCCGGCATCGGCGCCGACAAGGTCGACCAGTACGTCAAGATCGACCCGCAGTTCCTGCGCCCGGCCGAGGTCGACCAGCTCATCGGATCGCCGGCCAAGGCCAAGGCCGACCTGGGCTGGGAACCCGAGACGAGCTTCGAGGAGCTCATCCGGCTCATGACCCGCGCCGACCTGGGGCTGCTGAAGCCCTAGGGGGTCCCCGGGGGCCCGCCCCCGCGCGCCGGATGTCGCGTTTGTGGGGTATGTCCTCACCTCCGCGACATCCGTGCGGCTCAGGCCCGGGCGGCGCGCAGCGCGGCCGTCACGCGGAGCGCGACCGTCGCCGGCGTGCGCACGAGCTGCCGGTCGCTGACCCGCAGCAGGGTCCAGCCACGGGCGGCGAGGACCTGTGAGCGGGCGCGATCGGCCTCGAACGCTCGCCGGGAGCGGTGCCAGCGGTAGCCGTCGAGCTCGACGGCCACCCGGCGGTCCGGCCAGCGGAAGTCGACCTCGCCCGCACCGTCGCGCCCGTTGACCACCGGCCGCGGGATGTCGCGGTCGAGGCACAGCTGCAGGAAGAGCGCCTCGAGGTCGCTGCGGGTGTGCGCGAGGCCGTGGTCGGCCGCGTCGGCCAGGACGGCCTCGAGCGTGGCGACGCCCGGACGGCCGCGGAGCACGTCGAGGATCCGGCGCACGTCGCGCAGGTCGAAGAGCTCGGCCTCGTCGGCCCGCTCGACGGCGCGCCGCACCTCGTGCGGGCGCACGACGGCCGCGAGGTCGACGAGGGTCCGGGCCACCGAGGTCACCGGGATCGCCTCCGAGGCGGTGACCTCGGTGGGCGCCAACGTCCGGGTGCGATGGACGACGACGCCGGCCCTCGCCTGCCGGCCCGCGTGCGACGGGCACGTGACGTCGACACGGCTCGCCCCGCCCGGACGCAGTCCCCACAGCGCCGCGGCGCTGCGATGGCTGAGCACCACGCGGGGCCCCATCACGAGCACGATCTGCATCCACCGGGTGTGGACCGACGACGGCCGGTGGCCGAGCGCGTAGACGCCGCGGTCGACGGCCACGAGCCGCCCGGTGCGCCGTCGGTGCACGATGGCCTCGGCGCCCAGGCCGAGCGCGAGGAGCTGGCGGCGGGCGACGAGGCCGTGCTGGCGCTCGGCAAGCAGCCGGATGTGGCGGTCGATGGCGCGAAGCTGGGGCATCGCCCCACATAGGCGCCGCCGGCTCGGAGTTCACCCCCCGGGGGCACGACGTCCCTCGGGCCCGACGGATGGCGCAGAGGTGGTGCATGACCCCACGTCTGCGCCATCCGGCCTCCGACGACCTCGATCCCGACGCGGTCCGCCTGCGGACCTACGCCTGCGCCCGCAGCTCGGCCAGGTCCGCGGACACCATCTCGGCGATCATCGCCTCGAACGTGATCGCGGGCTCCCAGCCCAGAGCGGACCGGGCGTGCGAGGGGTCGCCCACCGGCGGCGTGGCCTCCGGGGCCCGCACGAAGGCCGGGTCGACGCGCACGCGGCCCTCGGGGTCCACCCCGGCGGCCGCGAACGCCGCGTCGACCAGCTCGCCGACCGTGCGCCCCCGTCCCGAGGCCAGCACGTAGTCGCCGGCCTGCGGTGCCTGCAGCGCCAGCCAGGCGCCGCGCATGACGTCGGCCGCGTGCGACCAGTCGCGCACGGCGCGCAGGTCGCCCAACACCAGCTCCTCCTGGAGGCCGAGCGCGATCGCGGCCGCCCCGCGGGTCACCTTGCGCGGCAGGAAGTGCGCCGGTCGGCGCGGGGACTCGTGGTTGAAGAGGATCCCGGAGACCACGTGGGTGCCGAAGTGCGCGCGCAGCGCCCCCACCAGGCCGTGGGCGGCGAGCTTGGCCACCCCGTACGGCGACCGCGGGCGCATCGGCGAGCGCTCGTGCTGGGGCGACTCGCCGCTGTCGCCGAAGATCTCGCTCGACGTCGCCACGAAGACCCGCATCTCGGGATCCAGGCGCCGTGCGGCGCCCAGCAGCTCGGCGGTCGCACCCGCGATCGCGGCCAGGATGAGGCCCGGGTCCTCCCACGAGGTGGGCACGAACGTGGGCGCGGCGAGGTGGTAGAGCTCGTGCGGGCGAACCGCGCCGAGCGCATCGCGCAGCGTCCCCGGCTCCAGCAGATCGCCGTGCAGGAGCGTGAGCCGGTCGCGGACATGACCCAGATGGGGGAGGTCCTGATCGACCGGTTGCCGGACGATGCCCGCGACGTCGTAGCCTTCTGCGAGCAACAGCTCGGCCAGATACGAGCCGTCCTGGCCGCTGATCCCGGTGATGAGCGCCCGTCGCACTCCGCGGCAGACTAATCACCGCGCCCGCCATCCGGGTTACGCTGGTGGCCACGCCAGGTGCCCCGACGCCGGGCCGGCCGGATCGCGAAACCTCGGCGCCGCTGACACGTTGGACTCCCTGCATGCCCTTCTCGAGCCCCGCCCCGACCGACCGCACCGGCGCCGCCGCCGGCGCGGCTGAGCTCGCCGTGCCGCCGCCCACGACCAGCGTCCTCGGGGTCCCGCTCGCGCTCACCGACTACGAGCGGACGATGGACTGGATGGACGCCGCCGTCGAGACCGCGCGCAAGGGCTACATCTGCGTCGCGGCCACGCACACCGTCGTCGCCTGCCAGGACGACCCCGAGCTGGCCGCCGCCGTCCACGGCGCGGCGCTCGTCGTGCCCGACGGCCAGCCCGTCGTGTGGGCCATGAACGCGCTCGGCCACGACCTCCCCAGCCGCGTGTACGGGCCCGACCTCATGGCCCGCTACTGCGAGCGCAGCGCGCAGACCGGGCGGCGGATGTTCCTCTACGGCGGGCGCAACCAGGGCGCGCTGGTCCAGCTCGCGCTGAACCTGCGCCGCCGCTTCCCCGGCGTGCAGATCGTCGGCGGCTACTCGCCGCCGTTCCGCACGCTCTCCGACGAGGAGCGCAAGGCGGTCGTGGCCGAGATCAACCACGCCCGGCCCGACGTCGTCTGGGTGGGCATCGGGGTGCCCAAGCAGGAGAAGTGGATGGCCACGATGCACGAGCACCTGGACGCCCCGGTGCTCGTCGGCGTCGGCGCGGCCTTCGACTTCCACGCCGGCCTCGTCCCCCAGGCCCCGTCCTGGATGCAGGGCGCCGGCCTGGAGTGGCTCTACCGCCTGGCCCAGGAGCCGCGCCGGCTGTGGCGGCGCTACCTGACCTACAATCCGCGCTTCGTGCTCGGGTTCGCGCGCCAGTACGCGCGCCACCGCCGGGCGCTGCGCCGCGACGGCGGCGCTCGCTAGCCTCCCGGAGCGATGAGCCCGTCACCCGACGTCGCCGTCATCGGCCTCGGCCGGGTCGGTCTCCCCCTCGCGCTGGCCTTCGCCGACGCGGGCCTGTCGGTCATCGGGGTCGACAACGCCACGGAGCACCTCGCCGCGATCCGCGCCGGGCGCATGCCGTTCGACGAACCCGGCGCCCAGGCCGTCCTGGACCGCGTGGGCGGCCGGCTCGAGCTCTCCGAGCGCGCCGCCGACGCCCACCGCGCCCGCCACATCGTGCTCACGCTCGGCACCCCGGCGATGTCGCACATCGAGATCGACCTGCGCGACATCCGGTCGGTCCTCGACGACCTCCTGCCCCACCTGCACGAGGGCCACGCGATCCACCTGCGCTCGACGATCGCACCGGGCACGACCGACTTCGTCGCCGGCTACCTGGCCAAGCACCGCGGGTTCGCCGTGGGCTCCGACGTGTTCGTCGCCCACGTGCCCGAGCGCATCGCGGCCGGCCGCTTCTTCGAGGAGATCTCGACGCTGCCGTGCATCGTCGGCGGCGTCGGCGAGCGCTCCGGCGAGGAGGCCGGCGCGCTGTTCGCCCACCTGCGCGCCCCCATCGTGCAGACCACGCCCGTGCAGGCCGAGCTGGCCAAGATCTGGACCAACATCCTCCGCTACGCCACGTTCGCGCTGCCCAACCTGATGATGATGGACTGCGAGCAGTACGACGCGAACGTCTTCGAGGTGGTCGACCTCATCAACCGCGACTACCCCCGCGGCGGGATGCGCCTGCCGGGCTTCACCGCCGGGACCTGCCTGCGCAAGGACTTCGCCTTCAGCGAGGAGCGCTCCAACGCCCCCGGCATGCTGCTGGCCGTCAGCCGGGTCAACGAGAGCGTCCCGCTGTTCCTCGTGCAGGGCCTCAAGCGCCGCCTCGGCGCGCTGGACGGCCGCAAGGTCGCCGTCCTGGGGCTGGCCTTCAAGGCGGGCACCGACGACGAGCGCGACTCGCTGTCGCACAAGCTCATCCGCCTGCTCGAGCGCGAGCTGGCCGACGTCGCCGTGCACGACCCGCACGTCACGTCGCCGAACCAGTCGCTGGCGGAGGCGGTGCAGGACGCCGACGCCGTCCTGATGGCCACCAACCACCCCGAGTTCTGCACCCCGGCCGCGCTGGAGCTCATCGCGCAGGGCGCACGGCCCGGCGCGCTGGTGGTCGACCCGTGGAACTGCTGGGGCGCCGCCCAGGTCTTCGCGCACGTCGACGAGGTGCAGGCCCTCGCCGGCGGCGCGCCCGGCGCGCCCGCCGCGGCCGCGCCCGCGGGCGAGCCCGAGGCGCGCTAGCGTGCCGCCGCGATGAACCGAGTTCTCGTCACCGGCGGCGCCGGGACCATCGGCGCGGCCGTGGTCCGGCGCCTGCTCGCCGACCCCGCCTACGAGGTGCGCGTCTCCGACCAGCGCGAGGCGCCGCAGTGGATGCGCGAGGGCTGTGAGGTCCACTGCGGCGACCTGCGGGAGCTCGCCGAGGCGCGCACGGCGACCAAGGGCTGCACGCACGTCATCCACCTGGCCGCGATCGTCGGCGGCATCGGCAACTTCCACAAGCTGCCCCACACCCTCACCGAGGTCAACAACGCGCTGTACAACGCGGTCGTCCGCGCGGCGCTGGACCTCGACGTGCAGCGGTTCGTGTACGTGTCGAGCTCGATGGTCTTCGAGCGCGCGACGGAGTACCCGACCACCGAGGAGCACATCCACGACACGCCGATCCCGGCGAGCGCCTACGGGTTCTCCAAGCTCACCGGCGAGGTCTACGTCCGTGCCGCCCACGACGAGCACGGCTTCCCCTACACGATCTGCCGCCCGTTCAACGCCTACGGGCCGGGCGAGATGCCCGAGGACGAGCCCGGGATCGCCCACATGGTCCCCGACGTCATCAAGAAGTGCCTGGCGCTGCCGGAGGGCGCACCGCTGCCGATCTTCGGCGACGGGACCCAGACCCGCACGCTGACTCACATCGACGACATCGCCGACGGCATCGTCGCGGCGATGTCCTCCGACGCGGGCCTGCACGAGGACTTCAACATCTCCGCCGGCGACGAGCTGACGGTCGCCGAGATCGCCCGGATCATCTGGGAGGTCTGCGGCCGGGACCCCGAGGCCTTCGCGCTCGAGCACCTGCCGACCTACCCGGTCGACGTCGTGCGCCGCTGGCCCAGCGTGGAGAAGGCCGAGCGCCTGCTGGGCTGGAAGGCCCGCATCGGCGTGCGCGACGGCATCGCGCGGACCGCGGACTGGCTCCGCACCGTCGTCGCGGCGTAACCCCACCATCACGCGAACTCCCTGTTACGCCGCCGGTGGGTCGGGTAGCGTCGGACCATGGCCAATCTCACCATCCGCCGCCGCCAGACCCCGCAGCAGCGCGCGTTGCGCGCCGCGAGCAAGGCCGGCTCCGCGGCCCTCACCTACGCCAAGGCCCGCATCGCGTGGCTCGCCGGCAAGAAGGCCGCCCGCGTCGCCGCCCCCGCCGTCGTGGTGGGCACCGCCGCCGTCGTCGTCAAGAAGCGCAGCGGCGGCCACGAGGAGCATGACCACGCCGCCACGAACGGCAGCGCCCCGACGCCGGTCTCGGTCGCCCCGGCCGGCTAGGACGCCCCGCGCTCAGGCGGGCCAGGGCAGGCTCGCCTGCAGCAGTGGGCTGCCGTCGGAGCGATGGCCGAACGCCATGGCCGGGCGGGCGCGTGCGCCCGCGGCGTGCACCGCCCGCCGCTGCAGTGCATGCCACGCCTGCGTCGCCTTCGCCCTCCGATGGCGCCGGAAGGGCGAAGGCGACGTGGCGGTCTGCGCGCGGTCCCCTACGGCATGGAGTCCAGCGTCGCCCGCAGCCCGTCGAAGAGCGTGGTCTGCGCGACGAAGCCGAGCTCCTCGCGGGCCCGCGTCACGTCCAGGCAGGAGCGCTGGATCTCGCCGAGGCGCGCGTCGGCGAACTCGGGGTCGAAGCCCGCGGCCGCCTCGGGCGCGAGCTCCTTCAGCGCGGCGACGATGTCGAGCACGGTCGACTCGCGGCCCGTGCCGATGTTGATCTCGCCCGTCGCCTGGGCCTGGGCGGCGGCCAGCTGGGCCCGCACGACGTCGCCGACGAACACGTAGTCGCGGGTCTGCGACCCGTCGCCGTAGATCACCGGGCGCCCGCCGTGGCGCACCTTGCCGCAGAAGATCGCGATGACGCCGGCCTCGCCGAGCGGGTCCTGGCGCGGGCCGTACACGTTGCCCAGGCGCAGCGTCACGTTGCTCTGGCCGTACAGGCGCCCGTACCAGCCGAGGTAGCGCTCGGCGCAGTACTTGCTCTGGCCGTAGGCGGCCATCGGCAGCGCAGGCGTCTCCTCCGGCGCCGGGATCCGGTCGGCGTCGCCGTAGATCGCGCCGCCCGTCGACGTGTTCACGACGCGGCCGACGCCCGCCAGCCGCGCGGCCTCGAGCACGTTGACCGTGCCGGTGACGTTGACGCCGGCGTCGAACGCGGGGTCCTCGATCGACTTGCGCACGTCGATCTGCGCCGCCAGGTGGAAGATCACGTCGGGCTGGATGTCGCCGACGAGGTCGGTGAGCGTCGCCTTGTCGGTGATGTCGACCTCGTGCAGGGTCGCGCCGCGGTCCAGGGCGCCCTCCTCGAGGTTGCTCCGCCGCCCCGTCACGAGCGTGTCGACGATGTCGACCTCGGCGCCCTGGTCCAGCAGGGCGTCGACGAGGTTGGATCCGATGAAGCCGGCGCCGCCGGTCACGATTGCACGCATGGAGCGCGGAAGGCTACAAGTCCGTCCCGCCGACCCAGGGACTCTCAGCCGGCGCGGCCGCGGCCGGCGGCCGCGTAGACCTCGGCCAGGCGCGGCGCGACGACCTCGGGCGCGGCCCGCCGGCCGGCCGCCGCCAGCGCCCGCGCCCCGGCCCCGGGGTCGGCCGCCAGCCGGCGTGCGGCGTCGGCCAGCCCGGAGACGTCGCCGGGCGCGACGAGCTCGACGTCGCCCTCCAGCTCGGCGAGCGCGCCGGCCCGCGAGGCGGCTACGGGCAGGCCCGCGGCCATCGCCTCCAGCGCGGCCAGGCCGAACGTCTCGGCCGCCCGCGACGGCACGAGCGCTACGCGCGCGTGCGCGCGCACGCGCGCGAGCTCCTCGTCGCCGATGCGGCCCGTGAACGTCACGTCGCCGCCCGCCGCCCGGGCCTCGAGCTCGGGCCGCATGGGCCCGTCGCCGCAGATCGTCAGCGGCAGACCCGCCGCGCGGCACGCGTCGATCGCCACCTCGACGCCCTTCTCGGGCGCCAGCCGGGAGACGACCACGGCCCCGGTGCCCGCGGCCGCCGACGACCGCTCGGCGTGGCGGCGCACGACGTGCCCCAGGACCACCGCGCCGCGCACCGCCGCGGGCGCGCCGAGCCCGGCGAGCCGGTCGCGCGCCGCCGTGCTGGGGACGACGATGACGTCGGCCTGGGCCACCGTCCGGCGCTGCCAGAGGGCCAGGGCGGCGCCGTAGGCGACCGCCTCGGCCGCGCTGCCGCGGCAGCCCAGGCGCACGCCCGGCAGCGTGTCGCGGCCGTGGCAGCGCGTGCAGTCGGCGCCCCCGGGATCGACGCAGGTGCCCACCGCGCACACGAGCCGGTAGTTGTGCAGGTGCAGCACGACCCGGGCGCCCGCGGCCCGCCCGGCGGCCAGCGCGCGCCACCCCAGGCCGGGCAGCAGGTTGTGGGCGTGGACGATCCGCGCGCCGGTGCGCGCGACCGCCGCGCCTACCTCGCCCGGCTCCAGGCCGCCGGCGATCAGGCCCGCCGCGGCACGCCCGCGGCCGATGGTCGTGCTGTCGCGCTCCAGACGCTCCACGTCCTCGCCCAGGTGCTCGGCCGCGAGCCACATGAGGTCGTCGACCACCCGCTCCTCCCCGCCGGGCGTGCGATAGCGGTTGTGGAGGAAGAGGATCACGGCGCGCGCGCCACGCTACTAACGTCCTCGCCTCCCGTGACCGCCTCCGTCGCCGTCGTCATCCCCACCGCCGCGCGCCCCGACTACCTCGAGGTGGCGCTGGCGTCCATCGCCCCGCAGGCCGCGCGGGCGGGGGCCGACGTGCTGGTCGTCGACGACGGCCCCTCGACGGCGACCCGCGACGTCGCGCGGCGCCACGGCGCCCGCTACGTCGCCCACGAGCAGGGCGGCGGCCTCAACGCGGCGCGCAACACCGGCGCGCGCGAGACGACCGCGCCGCTGCTGGCCTACGTCGACGACGACGTGGAGGTGCGCCCGGGCTGGCTCGACGCGCTGGTCGCCGCCGCCGCGGCCTGCCCGGACGAGGTCGGGGTGTTCACCGGGCCGATCCTGGCCCGCATCGAGGACCACCCGCTGCGGCTGTGCGGGCGCGAGGACCCGCCGGTCACCCACCTGGACCTCGGACCGCAGGACCGCGACTGCGAGCACGCGTGGGGGGCGAACATGGCGGTCCGGCGCAGCGCGCTGGAGCGCGTCGGCCCGTTCGACGAGGCGCGCGAGCTCTACGGCGACGAGCAGGAGTGGCAGGCACGGCTGAAGGCCGGCGGCGGGCGCCTGCGCTACGTCGCCGCCGCGGCCCTGGACCACCGCCGCGCCGGCGACGACGCCCGCCTGGGCGCGCTGTGCCGCGCCGCCTACCGCCGCGGTCGGGCCAGCCGCCGCTTCGACGTGTTCAAGCAGACGGCGCCGAGCACCGCCCACGAGCTGCGGATCCTGGCCGGCTGCCTGGCCCACGGCCCGCGCTTCCGGTGCGCCAACGGGCCGATCCTCGCCGCGCACTCGCTCGGGCGCCTGCGCGCGCTGGCCGCCGAGCGCGTCGCGGTCCCGCCGCCCCCGCCCGCCCGGCCCGGCGTCGACGACTTCCTCTCGGGCCGCAGCGGCCTGGTCGCCGGGCGACGCGGCCGCCTGCTGCGCGCCGACGACCTGCGCCACGACGTCGCCGCCCTGGCCGCGCGCCGGCGCGTGCGCCGGGCCGCGGCACGGCTTCCGCGCCGCCGGGTGCTCGTCGTGGGCGTGGAGCGACGCGACGTCCCCAACCTCATGGCCGCCGCGCGCGCCGAGCTGCTGGCCTCCCGCCACGACGTGACGATCGAGGTCGGCGAGGCGGGCGCGCTGGGCAAGTTCGAGAACCTCGACCGCCTGCTCGGCGCCCACGACCTCGCGGCGTTCGACTGGGTGCTGGTCCTCGACGACGACGTCGCGCTGCCGCGCGGCTTCCTCGACGCGTTCCTGGCCTGCGCGGAGGCCGGCGGGCTCGTCCTCGCCCAGCCCGCGCACCGCCGCCACTCGCACGCCGCCTGGGAGGTCACGCGGCGCCAGGGCGGCGCGGACTGGCGCGAGACGACGTTCGTGGAGATCGGCCCGGTGACCGCGTTCGCGCGCGAGGCGGCGACCGTGCTGCTGCCGTTCCCGGCCACCCGCATGGGCTGGGGGCTGGACGTCCACTGGAGCGCCGTGGCCCAGCAGCGCGGCTGGCGCATCGGCGTCGTGGACGCCACGCCGATCGGCCACACGATCCGGCCGACGGCCGAGGGCTACCCCCGCGACGCCGCCGCGGCCGAGGCCCGGCGCTTCCTCGACGGCCGCCCGTATCTGCGCCGCGAGGAGGCCCGGACGCTGCGGGCGCGAAGACTGCCCGTGGCATGAAGGTCGTCGTCGTCGCCGAGTTCTACCCCCGGGCCGCGGACCCGACCCTCGGCGTGTGGGCGCACCGCCAGGCGCTCGCGGCGCGCGACGCCGGCGCCGAGGTCCGCGTCGTCGTGCTGCACCGCCCCATCGCCCCGGCCGCGCGGGCCCGGCAGCCCGCGGCGTGGCGCGAGGCGATCGCCCAGCCCACGCGCGCGGTGCTCGACGGGCTCGACGTGCGCTACCTGCGCTACGTCTCGCCGCCGCGCGGGCGCGGCTACGCGCACTGGGGGGCCTTCGCCGCCCCCGCCCTGGCCCTGGAGCTGCGCCGCCTGCGCCGCAAGTTCCCCTATGACCTGATCCACGCCCACTACGCCGTGCCCGCGGCCGACGCGGTGCTGCGCACCCGCCCGCGGGTCCCGCTGGTGATCTCCGAGCACGGCGGCGACGTCTTCCACACCGTGCACCTGCCCGGCGGCGAGGCACGCGTGCGCGGGGCGTTCGGCGCGGCCGCCATCGTGCTGGCCAACTCGCAGGGGATCGCCGGCGCCGTGCGCGACCTGGGCGCCACGACCGCCCGCGTCGTGCACCTGGGGACCGACCTGACGCCGATCGCCCGGCTGCCGCCGACGCCCGCGATGCTCGTGACGGTGGGCCAGCTCATCGCCCGCAAGCGCCAGGCCGACGTGCTGCGTGCGATGTGGATCCTGCGCGAGCGGCGCCCCGACCTGCGCTACCGGATCATCGGCGACGGTCCCGAGCGCGACGTGCTCGGCCGGCTGGCCGCCGAGCTGGGGCTCAGCGACCGCGTGCAGCTCACGGGCCGCCTGCCCCACGAGGAGGCGATGCGCCAGGCGCGGGAGGCCTCCGTGTTCGTCATGCCGTCGACCGACGAGGCCTTCGGCGTGGCCTACGTCGAGGCGATGGCGGCGGGCCTGCCGGCCATCGGCGCCCGCGGCGAGCCCGGCCCCGAGGACATCGCGGCGCTCGGCCACGGGCTGCGGCTCGTCCCGCCCGCCGACCCCGAGGCCCTGGCCGCGGAGATCGACACGCTCCTGGACGGCGACTGGGGCGCGCGGATCGGCGCGGCCGCCCAGCAGACCGTCACCGCGAACTTCACGTGGGAGGCCTGCGGCCGGGCCACGGTCGCCGCCTACCGCGACGCCCTGGCGTCATGAGCGACGACCGCCCGGTCCTGGTGGTCACCAACCTCGTGCCGCCCGACCGCGCCGGGGCGTTCGCCGCCCTGCACGCCCGCGAGGGGATCGTGCTCGCGCTCTTCGGCGGCCGCGAGCACCACGCGACCGCCGCGGCCGAGGACCTGCGCGGCGTGCCCGCCCGGCACGTCACGCAGCGCGAGGTCCTGCGCCTGGCCGCCTCCGGCGCCCACCGCGCGGTCATCGCCGGGACGATCGGGCGCGTGGCCCTGCCCGCCGCCTGGCGCGGCGCGCGCCGGGCGGGCGTCCCCTTCCTGCTGTGGTCGGCGATGTGGGCCCATCCCCGCACGGCGGCGCACCTGCTGGCCGGTGCGCCGCTGCTGCGCGCGATCTACCGCGACGCCGATGCGGTCATCACCTACGGCCCGCACGTCAGCGCGTTCGTCGCCGCCCGCGGCGCGCGCAACGTCCACGTCGCCCCCCAGGCCGTCGACGCCGCGTTCTGGGGCGCCCGGGCGCCGGCGCCCCGGCGCCCCGCCGGCGCGACGTTCGTGGCGCTCAGCGTCGGCCGCGCCGCGCGCTACAAGGGCGAGCCCGAGCTGCTGGAGGCCTGGGGGCTGTCCGGACTCGGACCACCGGACGACGCGCTGACGCTCGTCGGGGAACGCGGGGAGAGCGAGGCGCTGCCCGCGGGGGTGCACGCCGCCGGGAGGCTGGATCCCGCCGGGCTGCGCAACTTCTACGCCGGCTCCGACGTCCTCGTCATGTCCGCCGTCGCCGCCCGCGAGACCCGCGAGCCGTGGGGACTGGTGGCCAACGAAGCCATGCACCAACGACTGCCCGTCATCGCCACCACCGCCGTCGGCGCCGCCGCCGGCGGGCTCGTGCGCCACGAGCGCAACGGCCTGGTCGTCCCCGCCGGGGACACCGCCGCGCTCGCCGGCGCGCTGCGCACGCTGCGCGACGACCCCGCCCTGCGGGCCCGCCTCGGCGCGGCCGCCGCGCAGGACGTCGCCGCCTACACGCAGGGCGCGTGGGCGGCCGGGGTCGCCGCGGCGCTGGTGAGCGTGGGCGCGGGCCGGGAAGGGGATCGCTAACGTGTCCAGCCAGCAGGGACTCCATCATCACGCCCGTCGGCACGGAGGCCCGCCGTCGCCCATGCGCCTCCGCCTCCGGATCGCCACCACGCTCGCGCTCCTCGTCGCGCTCGTCGTCCCCGCCCTCGCGCAGGCCAGCGGCTCGGCCGTCATCCGCGACTGCACCGACGACGGCCAGCTCTCCAGGAGCTACTCGCAGAGCGACTACGCCCAGGCGCTCGCGCACCTGCCCGCCGACATCGACGAGTACTCCGACTGCCGTGACGTGATCCGCCGCGCCCAGCTCGGCGGCGCCGGCGGTGGCTCCTCGAGCAACGGCGGCGGCGGGAGCGGCACCGGCGGCGGCACGACGTCGTCGGGCGGCGGCGGGACGTCCTCGGGCGCGCCGGCCGCGACCGGCGACGGCACCGGCAGCGCCGCCGCGGCGGCCGACCCCCTCGCCGGGGCCACCGCCGACGAGCGCTCGGCCTACCAGCGCGCCGTCGCGGCCGGATCCGCGCCGGTCAAGCTCGACGGGCGCCCCATCACCCCGGGCACGCTCGGCGGCGCGACCCACACCGGGCTGTCGGACCTGCCCACCCCGCTGATCGTCATCCTCGCCCTCCTGGCCCTGGGCGGGCTGGGGGCGGCCGGTCTCGGCACCCGACGCCTTGTCCTCGGTCGCCGCACCGCCTGAGACCCGTGTGCTCGGCCCGGCGCGCGCGCTGCGCGCGCCGCGGCCCGAGCTGCTGTTCGGCGCGGCGCTGGCCGTCGCCCTGGCCGCGGTCGGCCTGCGGGCCGGCGGCGGCCTGGCCGTCGGCCCGACCGCCAAGGTCGAGATCGGCCTCGACGTCCTCGGTGGCCTGCTCGGCGCCATCGCGGCGCTGGCCGCCCTGCGGCGCCGCTGGTGGGGCGCCGCGAGCGTCGTCCTCTTCGCGGTCCTGGCGATCGTCACCGCCCTGTCGATCACCTGGGCGCTGCAGCCCTCCGACGCCTGGCTGGAGGCCAACCGCACGGTCGCCTGGATGGCGGTGTTCGCCTCCGGCGTCGTCCTGGCCCGCCTCGGCGGCGCCTGGTGGGGCGCGGCGATCGGCGCGATCTGCACGGCGACCGCGGTGATCTGCGCGTGGGCCATCCTCACGAAGGTCTTCCCCGGCGCGCTGGCCTCCGACGAGATCTACGCGCGGCTGCGCGAGCCCTACGGCTACTGGAACGCCGTCGGCCTGACCGCCGCGCTCGGCGTCCCGCCGGCGCTGTGGCTCGGCGCACGGCGCTCGGGCCACGCCGCCGTCAACGCGCTGGCCTACCCCGCGATGGGGCTGCTCCTGCTCACGGTGCTGCTGGCCTACTCGCGCGGCGCGCTGCTGGCGGTCCTGATCGGCTGCGCGTTCTGGTTCACGATCGTGCCGCTGCGCCTGCGCGGCGCCACGGTGCTGGCCGTGGGCGCGGCCGGCGCGCTGATCGTCTCGGCGTGGGTGTTCAGCCAGGACACGCTGACCAAGGACAACGTCCCGCTCGGCGAGCGCGCGACGTCGGGCCACGAGCTCGGCATCGCCGTGGTGGCGATGTTCGTGGTCCTGACGCTGCTCGGCCTGGCCATCGGCTTCACGGCGGCCCGGCGCGCGCCGTCGGCCGGGGCGCGGCGGCGGGCGGGCGCGGCCATCGTCGTGGCGCTCGCGCTCGTGCCGGTCGCGCTGGTCCTCGCGCTCGCCCTCTCGTCGAAGGGCCTGGGCGGCTCGATCTCCAGCGGCTGGAAGTCGCTCACCGACCCCAACGACCAGACGAAGGTGGCCAACCGCCCCGATCGCCTGACCTCGGTCGGCAGCGTGCGCGCCCGCTACTGGGACGAGTCGCTGAAGATCTTCAAGGCCCACAAGCTCAAGGGCGTCGGGGCCGGTGGCTACGCGACCGCCCGCCTGCGCTACCGGACCAACGGGCAGCTGGCCGTTCGCCACTCCCACGGCTACGTCGTGCAGACCGCCGCCGACCTGGGGATCGTCGGCCTGGCCGCGAGCCTCGCGCTGCTGATCGCCTGGGCGGCGGCCACGGGCCGCACGCTGGGCTGGCGCCTGCCGCTGCCCGTCGGCGCCCGCCGGGCGCTCACGCGGCCGCCGCCGGCGCCCACCCACGGCGCCGGGCCCGAGTACGTCGGCATGGCGACGCTGGCCACCGTCGTGCTCGTCTTCGGCGTGCACTCCTTCGTGGACTGGACCTGGTTCGTCCCCGGCACGGCCGTCATCGCGCTGCTGGCCGCGGGTTGGGTCGCGGGCCGCGGGCCGCTCGGCGAGCGCCCCGTGGCGGTGCGCGCGCTGGGCCCGGCGCTGCGCGCGGGCGTGCGCTCGCCGGTCCGCGTGGGGACCGCGGCGCTCGTGCTCGCGCTCGGCGTGCTGGCGGCCTGGACGGCCTGGGAGCCCCAGCGCTCCGTGGAGGCCGGCAACGCCGCCCTGCTGGCCGCCGGGCCCGACGCCAAGGCCTACACCAAGGCCCGCGCGCTGGCCGATACCGCGCGGTCGCGCAACCCGCTGTCGCCCGACCCGCTGTTCGAGCTGGCCGTCATCGAGAACGTCGCGGGCCACAAGGCCGCGGCCCGCCAGGCGCTGGTCGACGCGGTGCGCCTGCAGCCGTCCAACGCCGCCACGTGGGAGCAGCTGTCGCGCTTCGCGCTCGACCAGCAGGACGACCCCACGCAGGCCCTGCGGCTCCTCGGCCCCGCGCTCTACCTCGACCCGCTGTCGCCGACCGGGGTGCGCGACTACCTCGACGCGCTGCGCCGGGCCACGACCAAGGCCCAGGAGAAGGCCAGGCGCAGGGCGGCCGCCAAGGCGAAGCGGCAGGCCGCGGTGCGGCGCAAGGCCGACCGCGCCAGGCGCCGGACGGGCTAGCCGCGTCGGGCACGAGGCGCCGGACGGGCTAGCCTCGTCGGCGATGAGGCTGCTCGCCGTCTGCCAGGTCGACCGTCCAGGCGGCCCGGAGATCGGGTTGCTGCGCCTGCTGCGGCGCCTGGAGGCACGCGGCTGGGAGATCGCGCTGACGTCGCCGGGCGAGGAGCCGACCCCGCTGTCGGAGCAGGGCTGGCCCTGGGAGGCCCTGGAGGTCGGGGGGCTGGCGCACGGCGCCGGCGCCCGCGCGGTGGCGTCCTGGCCGCGGGCGCGCCGCCTCTCGCGCGACGCCGACATCACCTACCTCAACGGCACGGTCGCGGGCCGGCTGCTGCCGTCGCTGCGCGGCCACGCCACCGTCCTGCACGTCCACGACATCGTCTCCCGCGTGCCGCGCCACTGGAACGGCGCCGACCTCGTGCTCGCCGACTCGCGGGCGGTGGGCGGGCGGCTGGACCCGCTCGACGTGCACGTCATCGGCTGCCCGGTGGAGCTCGACCCGCCGCAGGCGCCCGCGCCCTGGCCGGCGGTCGGCGACGGCGTGCCCGTCGTCGGGTTCGTCGGGCGCCTCGTGCCCCGCAAGGGGCCGCTGGAGCTCGTGCGCGCCGCGCCGGCGATCCGCGCGGCCCGACCCGACGTGCGCATCGTCATCGTCGGCGACGACCCCTACGAGGACGAGGACCCCGAGTACGCGGCGGCGGTGCGCGCCGCGCCCGGCGTCGACCACGTCGGCCGGGTCCAGGAGGCCGCGACGATCCTCAGCCGGCTCGACGTGCTCGTCCTGCCGTCGCTGGAGGAGCCGTTCGGGACCGTCGTGGCCGAGGCGATGGCGGCGGGGACGCCGGTCGTCGCCACCCGCGTCGACGGCCTGCCCGAGCTCGTGGCCGACGGCGTGACGGGCGCGCTCGTCGAGCCCGGCGACACGGCCGCGCTGGCCGTCGCGGTCCTGCGCGTGCTCGACGACCGCGAGGCGATGGGCGCTGCGGCGCGGGAGGCGGCCGGCCGCTTCGGCGCCGACGCCTACGCCGACCGCGTCGAGGACCTGCTGCTGGAGCTCCTGCCGGGCCGGCGCGCGATCGAGCGCCGCCGCGGCCTGCACGACGGCACCGCGACCTGAGGCGGCCTCAGAGCGCCGCGGCGACCGAGCCGGCGGCCAGCGCGCCGGCGACGGCCAGCGGCTCCGTGCTGCGCAGCGAGCGCGACAGCACGAACGCGCCCTCCAGGGCGCAGAGCATCGCGACGGCCTGCTCGCGGGCGCGGCCGTCGTCCATGCCCGCCGCGGCGAAGCGCTCGGCGAGCATCGTGAGCCAGCTCTCGAAGACGTCGGCGGTCGCCCGGCGCAGCGGCTCGCTCGTGCTGGCGACCTCCAGCGCGACGGTGGCGATCGGGCAGGCGTCGGCGTAGTCGGACTCCACGAGGTGCGCCGCGGCGCCGGCGAAGAAGTCGCGCACGCCCGTGACGACGTCGGGGGCCGGATCGAAGACCGCGGGGCCCAGGAGCGCGTAGAGGGCGCCGGCGTGGCGGATGACCTCCTCGCCGAGCTGCTCCTTGCCGCCGGGGAAGTGGTGGTACAGGGAGCCGAACGGCGCCTGCGCGGCGGCCACGATCTCCTTGACGCCGGTGCCGGCGTAGCCCTTGCGGCGCAGGAGCTCGGCGCCCGCGGTGACGATGCGCTCGCGCGTGGGCGCCGGCGCGGTGACGTCGGGATCCCCCATGCCCGACAGGATAGTCGCGTGCGCTAGAGCGATCTACCTAATCCTCGAAGGCCCGGAGCGTCGCCGGCGACCTCCGGGTCCTCGTGCTCGTGTCGATCTCCTTCATGGTCACCACGCCGTGGCCCGCCGCGCGCGGGGCGCGGCTACAGTTAGGGTCGCCTAACCCGATGCGACCGCACTCCCCCGCCCTCCCGTGACCCTCACCCGCCGCGCCCTGCTGCGCACCGGCGGCGCCGCCGGCCTGGCCGCGGCCACGGCGGGCGCCGGCTTCGTCCTCGGACGCGAGACCGACGCCGGCGGCGGGCCCGACCACGTCGTCGCCTTCCACGGCCCGCACCAGGCCGGGATCGCCACCGCGGCCCAGGACCGCCTGCACTTCGCGGCGCTCGACGTCGAGCCGGGCGTCACGCGGGCCGACCTGCGCGACCTCATGGCGCGGTGGACCGCGGCCTCCGAGCGCCTCACGCGCGGCCTGGACGTCGGCGCGGGGGCGAGCTCCGCGGCGCTGGCGCCGCCCGACGACACCGGCGAGGCCGTCGGCCTCTCGGCCGCGAACCTGACCGTCACCTTCGGCGTGGGTCCGAGCCTGTTCGACGACCGCTTCGGGCTGGCCGGCCGCCGCCCCGCCGCGCTGGGCCCGCTGCCCGCCCTGCCCGGGGACGCCCTGGACCGCTCCCGCAGCGACGGCGACCTGTGCGTGCAGGCCTGCGCCGACGACCCCCAGGTCGCCTTCCACGCGGTGCGCAACCTCGCGCGCCTGGGCCGCGGCGTCGTGACCGTGCGGTGGTCGCAGCTGGGGTTCGGGCGCACCTCGTCCACGAGCACCGCACAGGCCACGCCGCGCAACCTCATGGGCTTCAAGGACGGCACGGCCAACGTCAAGGCCGAGGACGCCCGCGCCATGGACGAGGCGGTGTGGGTCGGCGGCCGCCCGGACGAGCCCGCGTGGCTGCGTGGCGGCAGCTACCTCGTGGCGCGCCGGATCCGCATGCTCATCGAGGTCTGGGACCGCGCCTCGCTCGGCGACCAGGAGCAGACGATCGGGCGCCACAAGCGCTCGGGCGCCCCGCTGGGAGCCTCGGACGAGTTCGCGACCCTGCGGCCGGCGTCGCTGCCGCCCGACAGCCACGTGCGGCTCGCGCACCCCGACACCAACCGCGGCGCCCGTCTCCTGCGCCGCGGCTACTCGTTCACCGACGGCCTCGAGGCCCTCGGCCAGCTCGACGCCGGGCTGTTCTTCCTGGCCTACATGCGCGACCCGTCGGCGTTCATCACGCTGCAGAACCGCCTCGGCACGAGCGACAAGCTCAACGAGTACATCAAGCACGTCGGCTCCGGCCTGTGGGCCGTGCTGCCCGGTGTCCGCCCGGGCGCCGTGCTCGGCTCCGCCCTGCTGGCCTAGCCCTACGATGGCGGGGTGCGCCCCCGCGCCGCGCCGCTCGCCCTCCTCCTGGCCCTGGCGATCGCCCTGGCCGGGGCCTCCACGGCGGGCGCGGCCGTCGTCGTCCTGCAGGACCTGACCCACCCCGCCTCCGTGCTCGAGCTGCCGGTGGCCGGCGCCTGCGACCACGCCATCACCGACGAGGAGAGCGCGGGCGTCGTGCCGCTGCCGTGCCCGTGGCCCGCCCCCGGCGGCGACTGGGGCCCGCCGCTGACCGTCCGACCGGGCGACACGCTGCAGCTCTCCCTCGGCGCGCCGCCGGCCGTCGCGCCCCAGGCGTCGTTGGTGGCGTTCGGCGCGGTGCGCCGGCTCGTCCTCGGCCCCGGCGAGCTCACCCCCACGAGTCCCGACGGGCTGACCTGGACCGTGACGCTGCCCGTGACGCTCGATCCGCTGGGCGGCGGCCTGGGCTTCGCGCTCGTCGTCGACGGCAGCGCGCTCATGGCCACGCTCGTCCCCCCGCGCCAGCCCGTCGCCCGGCCGCCGCTGCCGCCGCCCCTGGCGTTCGCCGGCGCCGCGCTGAACCGCGCCCGCCGGACGATCGACGTGCGGCTGCGGTCCATCGCCGACGTCGCGGTCAGCGTCGTGCTGACCCGGGCCGGGACGCGCATCGGGCACGGCAGCGCCGCGGTGCACCCCGGCCGCAGCCTCGTGCACGTCCCCATCGGCCCCCGGACCTGGCACCGGCTGTCGCCCGGCCTGCACGTCGACGTGCGGCTGTTCTACGGCTCGCCGGACCCCGCCACGACCCTCGGCGCGCTCCTGCACAGGGCATGAGGGTGATGCCCGTGCGTCCCCGGACGGCCGTCCTGCCGGTCCTCCGCCGCCGCCCTCGCCGAGCCGGCGGCCGCGGACGACCTGGCCCGCCGCGCCGCGCCGCCGGGTCCCCCGCCGCTGGCCTTCCGCAGCACCACGCTGGACCGCACGGTCGACTCCGTGGCGGTCCGGGTGCAGGCCATGACCGAGGTCCAGGCACGCGTCGTCCTGCGCCGCCGCGGGCACGAGCTCGGGCACGCCATCGCCGTCATCCACACGGGTCAGACGACCGTCGAGGTCCCCGTCCCCCACCGCACCCTGCGCCACCTGCACGTGGGCCAGCACGTCGAGGTCGACATCTTCTACGGCCGGCCCGACCCGGTCCACGTGGCCGGGGCCGAGCTGCTGCGCGGCCCGCCGCGCTCGCGCTCTGACGTCTGCTCAGAACGCGCCGCGGCGCGTGAACACGGCGGGCACGGTCTTGACGAGGATCGTCAGGTCCAGGAAGACCGACCAGCGCTCGAGGTAGAGGAAGTCCAGTCGCACGAGGTCGTCGAAGTCCAGGTCCGAGCGCCCGGAGACCTGCCACAGCCCCGTGATGCCCGGCAGGACCAGGTAGCGCTTCTTGTGCCAGTCCTCGAGGCGGTCGAAGTCGCGCTGGGGCAGAGGACGCGGCCCGACGAGCGACATGTCGCCGCGCAGGACGTTCATGAGCTGGGGCAGCTCGTCGACCGAGAAGCGCCGCAGCAGCCGGCCGACGCGCGTGATGCGCGGGTCGCGGCGCATCTTGAACAGCGCCCCGGTGGCCTCGTTGCTGGCCTCGAGGTCGGCCTGGCGCTCGTCGGCGTCCTGGTACATCGTGCGGAACTTCAGGCACGCGAACGGCACGCCGCCGATCCCGGGCCGCCACGAGCGGTAGAGCACGGGGCCGCGCGACGTGAGGCGCACGGCCAGCGCGCTGGCGGCCAGCAGCGGGCTGAACACCAGCAACAGCACCGACGAGACCGCCACGTCGAACGTCCGCTTGAGCGCGAAGTCGATGCCGTCGAAGACCGGCGGCTTGAGCTCGAACAGCGGCACCGACTGGCCGGGCACGAACTCGGCGCGGTGGATGAGGATCTCCATCGTCGACGGCGCGATGCGCACCACGACGCCGCGCTGGTGGCAGGTGTCGACGAGCTCGACCGCGGTCTGCTGCGGGAACGCGGGGTCGGCGATGATGACCTCGTCGACCTTGTTGGCCTCGACGATGGCGCCGATGTCCTCCAGCCCACCGAGCGAGCGCAGCCCGTTGTCGGGCCGGAAGGTCTGCGAGACGAACCCCACGACCTGCACGGGGCTGTGGCCGCCGGAGGCCTGCAGCGCGTGGGCGACGGCCTCGATCTGCTCGCCCGTGCCGACGAGCACCGCGCGGCGCTGGTAGCCCGCGGCGCGCAGGATCGCCCCCGTGGCGTACTCGTAGACGAAGCGCGCGGTCGACACGTAGGCCACGGCGAAGAACAGCGTGCCGTAGAAGATGTAGTAGCTCGAGAACGACTCGCCGTTGACGACGGCGAAGAGCAGCGCGACCACCGTCGTCTGGAACAGCGACGCGACGATCCGCGTGAGCCCCGGGCGCACGGCGCGCTCGGCGTACAGGCCCGACCGCGCGAACAGCAGCGAGGCGACCAGGAACGCGAACGGCGTGTAGTCCTTGGCCTGCTGCCAGGAGACCTCGGCGTCGAAGCCGCCGCGCACGAGCGCCTTGAGCGCCAGCGCGGTGAAGATGGCGCCGACGATCGACGCGAGGTCGAGCGCCAACAGCGAGAGGACACGCGCGGCCCGCCGGAGGGTGGCCCAGCGCAACAGGAAGCTCAGCATCGGCGGGCGCTTGGCGCGCACGTCGCGCTCGGGCAGCGACTCGACGGGCAGTCGCGTCGCCCGCAGCTCCGCCTGGTCGGCCGTGGTCGCCTTCGGCATCTCCCTCTCCTCAACGGGCGAGGGTGGCAGATGTCGCGGGTTCGTCATGCGAGATGTGGTGCAGACGCGGCCCCTGACCGGGGCCGCGACCGCTCCACGCTACCGCGAAGCGCCGACGAGCATCTCGACGCCCGACTCGTCGAGCGTGCGCTGCAGGCCCTCACGCAGGCCCACGGTGGGCGCCCAGCCCAGGATCTCCTTGGCCAGGTCGATGTTCGGCTGGCGGACCTGCGGGTCGTCGGTCGGCAGCGCCTCGAAGACGATCTCGGACTCGCTGCCGGTGAGCTCGATGACCGTCTGAGCGAGCTCGAGGAGCGTGAACTCATCGGGGTTGCCGATGTTGACGGGCTGGTGGTATCCCGACTCGGCCAGGGCGATCATGCCCGCGATGAGGTCGTCGACGTAGGTGAACGACCGCGTCTGCTTGCCCTCGCCGAACACGGTGATCGGCTTGCGCGACAGCGCCTGGCGCAGGAAGGTCGGGATGGCGCGGCCGTCGTTGGGGCGCATGCGCGTGCCGTAGGTGTTGAAGATGCGGATGATCGCCGTGTCCACGCCCTGCTGGCGGTGGTAGGCCATCGTCAGCGCCTCGGCGTAGCGCTTGGCCTCGTCGTAGACGCCGCGCGGGCCGATGGGGTTGACGTGGCCCCAATAGCTCTCGGGCTGCGGGTGGACCTGGGGGTCTCCGTAGACCTCGCTCGTGGAGGCGATGAGGAACCGTGCGCGGTGGGCCTTGGCCAGGCCGAGCGTGTGGTGCGTGCCGTGCGAGCCGACCTTCAGCGTGTGCAGCGGCAGGCGCAGGTAGTCGATGGGCGAGGCCGGCGACGCGAGGTGGTAGACCATGTCCACCGGCTCGTCGACGAAGTAGGGCTCCACGATGTCGGCCTGCAGGAACCGGAACTCCGGCACGCGGATGTGGTGGATGTTGGCGAGCGAGCCCGTCTCGAGGTTGTCCACGCAGATGACGCGGTTGCCGCGACGCAGGAGCTCGTCGCACAGGTGCGACCCGAGGAACCCGGCGCCGCCGGTGACGAGGCAGGTGGCCATGCGTGAAGCGTAGCCCCCCGGCCGTGACCGGGCCCTAACCCGTCGGCGAGGTCGGCCTCCGGTCAGGCGGGCGCGAAGTCCACGTGCACGTGGCGCCCGCGCCGCAGCCGCACGACCCGGCCGGCCTCCCGCAGCGCGAAGAGCGCGGCGCGCTCGTCGGTCGTCAGCTCGGCGTCGGGCAGCGCCCCGGCCCCGGCCGAGGCGTAGCGGCGCTCGAGCGCCAGCGCGGCGGCGTCCAGCGGCGGCGGCGCGACGGGCCGGTCGCGCTCGCGCACGGCATCGGCCGGCGCGGGCAGGTCCTCGCCGCGGGCCAGCCGGCTCAGGCGCACGAGGCTGTCGTTCGTCGGGCCGTGCTGCCGGGCCTGCGGGTCGAGCACGACGCCCTCGGCCAGCAGCTCGTCGTCTCCGGGCCGGCGGACCTCGATGCGGTCGTTGCGCCGCACGGCCAGCGGCTCCTCGCAGCGCAGCTGGTGGAACGGCCCGCCGAGCCAGCCGACGCGCGCGGCGGCCTCCGCGGTGCCCCAGACCACCACGACCTGGGTGCCGTGCTCCAGCCGGCCCTCCAGGCGCACGTCGAGCACGCCCGGCGCCGCGCCGGCGTCGGCCCCGGCGTCGGCGCCGGCGTCGGCCCCGGTGACCTCGGGCACCGTGCCGGCCACCCAGGCGCCCTCCTCCTTCTTCCAGATCGGCGCCTCGGCCTTGATGCGGTCGATGATCTCGCGGGCGCCCGCGAACGCCTCGGGCCGGTGCGGCGCGCTGGCGGCCACGACGACGGAGGCCTCCCCCAGGGCGACCCGGCCGACGCGGTGGTCGGCGGCGGCGGCGCAGAGGCCGTGGCGGGCGATCGCCTCGGCGACGATCTGCTCGATGCGCTGCGCGGCCATCTCGGCGTAGGCCTCGTAGTCCAGGAACGCGACGTCGCGCGTCGTGCCGCTGAACGTCACCACGGCGCCGGCGCGGGCGTCCTGCACGCGCGCCGCGACCGCGTCGAGCGACAGCGGCCCGTCGAGGACGGCGCCCCCGCTGACGGGCGGGACGACCGCCAGCTCATCGCCGGGCGCGAGCACGACGTCGGGCGACGCATACTCGCGGTTGACCGCCAGGACGAGGGCGACACCCGGGGCCAGGTGCTCCACGCGGGCCAGCGCGTCGGCGACGCGGGCGCCGTCGGGCAGCTCGAGCTCCAGCTCGTCGCGCCCCGCACGCTCCCTCAACCCGGCGAACAGCCGCACCCTGACCTTCACAGCGCCAACAGTAGGCGAGTGCGGGGGACGAGGCCCACAGGGCGTACACCCCGTACCCTTCCGGCCATGGCGACGTCTCCTGCAGAGGAGCGCCTCACCGTCGCGCCCATCGTGGGCCCGGACGACCCGAGGCGCTTCACCGACTCCGGCATCGAGATCAAGGCGCTCTACACCGCCGACGACCTCCCGCCCAAGCTCGAGCTCGGCGAGCCCGGCGAGTTCCCCTACATCCGCGGACCCCACCGCGACATGTACCGCAAGCAGGTCTGGACGATGCGGCAGTACGCGGGCTACGCGTCGGCCAAGGAGTCCAACGAGCGCTACCGCTACCTGCTCTCCAAGGGCGGCACCGGCCTCTCGATGGCCTTCGACCTGCCGACCCAGCTCGGCCTGGACTCGGACAACCCGCGCTGCCTCGGCGAGGTCGGGCGCACGGGTGTCGCGATCGACACGATCGACGACATGCGCACGGCCTTCGACGGGATCCCGCTGGACCAGGTCTCCACGTCGATGACGATCAACGCGCCCGCCGCCTGCCTGCTGCTGCTCTACGAGCTCGTCGGCGAGGAGCAGGGCGTCCCGAGCGAGCAGCTGCGCGGCACGACGCAGAACGACGTGCTCAAGGAGTACATCGCCCGCGGCAACTACATCTACCCGCCCGTGCCCACGATGCGGCTGACGACCGACCTGTTCGGCTACTGCGCCGAGCACGTGCCGAAGTGGAACACGGTCTCCATCTCGGGCTACCACTTCCGGGAGAAGGGCTGCTCGGCGGTGCAGGAGGTCGCGTTCACGCTGTGCAGCGGCATCGCCTACGTCCAGGCGGCCATCGACGCCGGCCTGGAGGTCGACCAGTTCGCGCCGCGCCTGGCCTTCTTCTTCAACGGCCACAACAACGTCTTCCAGGAGGTCGCGAAGTTCCGCGCCGCCCGGCGGATGTGGGCGCACATCATGCGCGACCGGTTCGGGGCCACCAACCCCAAGGCCATGATGCTGCGGTTCCACACGCAGACCGGCGGCGTGACGCTGACCGCCCAGCAGCCCGAGAACAACATCGCCCGCGTGGCCCTGCAGGGCTTCGCGGCAGTCTGCGGCGGCACGCAGTCGCTGCACACCAACGGCTATGACGAGGCGCTCGCGCTGCCCACGGAGCGCGCCGCGAAGATCGCCGTGCGCACCCAGCAGGTCATCGCGCACGAGTCCGGCGCCGCCGACACCGTCGACCCGTTCGCCGGGTCGTACTTCATCGAATCGCTGACCGACGAGATCGAGAGCCGCGCGCAGGAGCTCATCACCAAGGTCGACGAGCTCGGCGGCTCGGTCAACGCGATCGAGTTCATCACGGGCGAGATCGACGAGTCGGCCTGGGGCTACCAGGAGCGCTACCGGCTGGGCCAGGACATCGTCGTCGGCGTCAACAAGTACGAGGAGGACGAGATCGAGGTCCCTGACCTCCTGCGCGTCGACCCCGACTCCGAGCGCCAGCAGCTCGAGCGCCTCGCCGCGTTCAAGGCCGACCGCGACCAGGAGCTCGTCCAGCGCCGTCTCGAGGAGGTCCGCGAGGCCGCGCGCGGCACCGCCAACATGCTGCCCGCCATCAAGGAGGCGCTGCGCGACCGGGCGTCGCTCGGCGAGGTCTGCGGTGCGATGCAGGACGTCTTCGGCAAATACGCTCCGACGTTCTGATGCTCGCCCTCGCGTTCTACGACGTCGTCCTGGCCGTCCACATCATGGCCGTCGTGGTCGCCTTCGGGGTGATCTTCGCCTATCCGGTGATCGTGCCGTGGATGCGCCGGACCCACCCGGCGGCGATGCCCTCGCTGCACGGCGCCCAGGTGCGGGTCGGCCGCATGGTCATCTCGCCGGGGATGGTGCTCGTCCTCGCGGCCGGGATCTACCTGGCCAGCAAGGCCGACGTCTGGTCGGAGGCCTGGGTCAGCGTCCCGCTCGTGATCCTGGTGATCATCGGCGGCCTGGGTGGGGCGTTCTTCACACCCACCGAGAAGCGCCTGGCCGAGCTCTCCGAGCGCGACCTCGCCGGCGGGGGCACCCTCGGCGCCGAGTACGACGCGCTGCTGGCCCGCTGGCGCGTCGTCGCCTCGGTCGCCGCCCTGCTCGTGCTGGTGGCCATCTTCTTCATGGCCGCCAAGCCCTAGTCAGCCGGAGGCGCGCCGGCGTGGCGCGCCGACGTGCACCGTGCGGCTGCGGGCCAGCTCCGTGGCGCCGTCGGGGAGCGTGAGCACCACCCGCGCGGGCACCACGCCGCGCCGGGCGACCGTGAAGCGCGCGGACGAGCTCGCGTCGAGCCGGGCCCGCAGCGTCGGCCACCAGCCGAAGCGCTCGCGCAGCAGGAGCTGCAGCACGACGGGCTGGCCGGGCGCGGCCGGCGTCACGTGCACCGACAGCGTCGTCCGGGCCCCGCGGGTGCTGCGGGTCACCGTGACGGCGTGGTCGAGCACGAGCACCTGCACGGGCGGGCTCGTCCCGTCCTCGGTCACGGCTCGGTAGGTCGTCGTCGTGCGGGGCACCACGGTCGCGCGGAACGTGCCGTCGATGGCCGGCACCGCGGTGCCGGCGGGCGCGAAGCCCGTGCCGTCGTCGCCCTCGATGGCCACCGAGCCCGTCGCGCCGGCGGCCACGCGGCCCGTGAGCACGAACGGCCTGCCCGTCGCCCCGCGCGCGGCCGGCGTGTCGAGCAGGACGTTCTCGACGTCGATCTCGCCCGTCATGAACGGGTGCAGCGAGCAGTAGTACGGCACGACGCCGGGCCGGTCGAAGCGGTGGTCGAACATCCCGCCCACCACGAGCCGGCCGGAGTCGAAGGAGCCGTCGGCGGCCACGACGTCGTGCGCCCGCGAGCTGTCGTTGGACCACTGCACGGTGTCGCCGGCGACGACGGCGATCTGCGGCGCCTGGAAGGCGGCGTAGAGCACCGAGACCTTCGCGGCGCCGGGCTCGCCGCCCATGCCGTCCATCGCGGGCGCCGCGACCGCCCCGACGGCCAGCGCCGCGGCGGCGAGCACGGCGATCGGCAGGGCGCGCCTCATGGGCGCGACACCCGGTAGATGCCGATCATCCCGGCCATCATGTGCTGCTCGACGTGGCAGTGGTAGAGCCATGTTCCGGGGTCCTGCTCGCGCCAGCGGATGCGGAAGCTCTCGGCCGGGCCGACGGTCTGGGTGTCGCGCGGGGTGCCGTCGGGCGCGATCCAGCGGTGGCCGTGGACGTGGAAGGTGTGGTGCTCGGACCCCATCGCCATGACGTCCCACTGGACGAGGTCGCCGACCTGGGAGGTGAACACGGGCGTGTTGCCGACGAAGGCGCGGCCGTCGATGGTCTGCAGCGCGCCCATCTCGGCGAAGACGACGGTGAACTCGCGGTCGGGCAGGCGCTCGTGGGGGCCCAGGATGGAGAGCATCCCGTACATGCCGCCGGCGATGGAGGCGTCCATGGACGGCGAGTGGTCGTGGTAGGGCCAGACCCCGGCCGAGTCGCGGCCGGCACGCAGGCGGTAGGTCCAGGTGTGGCGGTAGCCCACGTCCGCGTCGCCGCCGGAGAAGCCGGGCAGGTAGGCGCCGTCGGAGCTGGGCTTGTAGTGCACGCCGTGGAAGTGCATGGAGTGCGGGCGCCGGAACGCCGAGTCGAGGTTCTTGAAGTGGATGACGAAGCGGTCGCCGACGCGGCCCCGCAGCAGCGGGCCGGGGATCAGGTCCTGGTTGCCCGAGCCCAGCGGCGCGTTGAACAGCGGGTGCTTCCAGCCCTTGGTGTAGCGGCGGTAGACCGTCGTGGGGAACACGGTCTGCGCGGTGTCGTACTGCGTGCCGGTGATCGCGTCGCGGCCGTTGGGGACCATGTTCCACGTCACCGGCACGGCGGCGACCCAGGACTCCCGGACCGCCGCCGGCGCGACGGGGGCGGCGGCCAGCGCCGCCGCCCCCAGACGCACATGGCCGCGAGCGCGGCCGCACGCCTCACTGGACGGTGACCGTCCCGTGCATGAACGTGTGGATGGAGCAGATGTAGGAGTAGGTCCCCGGCGCGGTGAACGTGACGGTGAACTTGTCCGGGAACGGCGTCGACGAGATGCCGTCCAGCACCCCCGAGTTCAGGAAGCCGTCACCGTGGTTGTTGCCGTCGTAGGTCACCGTGCCCCCGGCCTCGCTCGGGTAGGCGTACTTCGGCGAGATGGCCAGGGTCGGCGGCCCCGGAGGCCCGCCGGGCAGCGGCGCCACGAACGTCGCGTCGGCGTCCTTGGCGAGCGCCTTGGTGTCCTTGGCGAACGTGAACGTGTGGTCCTCGGGCGTGCCCGGGGTCATCTCGAACGTCACCGGCGTGCCGACCGTCGTGGTCAGGTTGCCCGGCGTGAAGCGCAGCAGGACCGGGCCCTTGGTCGTGTCGGGCCCCGTGGTCACGGTGTTCGGCGACGCCGGGCCCGCGGCCTTGTCGAGCTTCTTGACGCCCGCGATCGCGGCCGCCAGCTGCTTCTTGACGCGGGCGGCGTCGGACTTCGCGCTCGGGACCGGCTTGCGCTTGCCCACGACCGTCACGGTGCCCTTCATCCCGAAGTGCACCGAGCAGTAGAACGTGTAGGTCCCGGCCTTGGGGAACTTCACGAGCCACGGCTTGGGCTTGCCCGGGCCCGTCGGCAGGCCGGAGCCGATCGCGGCCGCGCCCGTGTAGGGCTTGCCGCTCTTGGTCCCGATGCTGACGATCGACGGGATGATCGGGGTCGGCAGGCCGTTGAACCAGAACGGCGCGCCGAGGCTGTCGACGACGCCCGCGGCGGGATGAGTGGGGTCCAGCATCGCCAACGGCGCGGGCTTGGCGCCGCGCTTCGGGAACCCGATGTTGTGGAAGCCGAACCGCTCGAACTTCACGGTGTCCCCGACGTGGATCTTCACCGAGCCCGGGAAGAAGCTGTCGACGTCGGCGTCCTGCGGGACGCCGGCGGGCGGCTTGGCCAGCGGCGGCCCGGCGGTCACGATCTTCGTGGCCGCCTGCGACGCCGCGGGCAACGCAAGGCAACAGAGGGCCGCCGCAAGGGCGGCGGTGGAGGTTCGCTTCACTTCGGGACTCCCAACGACTGTGGTTTTTTGGACCGGCTCCGCCCCCGCTGAGAGCCAACGGCGCGACGCTACGTCGGCGCAAAAGCGGTGTGTAGGGGGCAGGCCGTACGTGCGCCAACCCTGGACTTTCGTCTAGGACTGGTGGTCTGGAGCCTGACATCTGCATGGGCGGCGCCAGGGAAGGGATCCGCGAGGCCCGAGGCGAACCCCGACGCAATGCCCGAGCCTCGAGCGCAGCGCACCCTCGTCAAGTCCCCGCCCGAGCTGTGGGCCGAGATCAGCGACGCCGGCACGCTGGCGCGCCATCTCGGCGAGTTCGGCGAGATCCACATCACCCGGCTGGAGGCCGAGACCACCGTCGTCTGGGAGGGCGACCGCGCGCGCGGCACGGTGGAGCTCGAGCCCTCGGGCTGGGGGACGCGGGTCACGATCACCGCCGCGGCGGTGGCGCCCGAGGCGCCCGCCGAGCCGGAGCCCGTCGCCGCGGCCGAGCCCGAGGCCGTCGCCGAGCAGCCCACGACGGAGGCCGAGGTGCCGGTGCCCGCGCCCGAGCCGGAGGTCCCGCCGCGGACAGGCCTGCTGGCCCGGCTCTTCCGCCGCCGGCGCCGCGCCCCCGCGGTGGCACCGGTCGCCGAGCCCGGCCCCGAGCCCGTGCTCGTCACCGAGCCGCCCGGGGCCGACCCGGAGCCCGCGGCCGAGCCCGAGCCCGTGGCCGCCGAGCCCGAGGCGCCCGAGGCCCCGCAGGCCCTCGACGACGAGCGCGTGGAGGCCGTGCTGGCCGGCGTCCTGGACGACCTCGGCGCCGCGCACCACCGCCCGTTCTCACGCGGGTAGCGGCCCCGCCGGGCGGGTCGCGCCGCCGATCCCGGGCCCGTCGAACTATCGTTCGCCGCCGCCCATGACCCACCGCCAGCACAACCCCGAGACGTTCGACGAGAAGCTGGAGCAGCTCGAGGAGCTGCGCCATGCCGCGATGCACTCCTCCCCCGAGGCCGAGGAGAAGCAGCACGCCCGCGGCAAGATGACCGCCCGGGAGCGCATCGAGAAGCTCCTGGACCCGGGGTCGTTCCAGGAGCTCGACACGTTCGTGCGCCACCGCACGCTGGACTTCGACATGCAGAAGACCCGGCCGTGGGGCGACGCGGTCGTCACGGGCCACGGGACCATCGAGGGCCGGCGCGTGTGCGTGTTCTCCCAGGACTTCACGGTCTTCGGCGGCTCGCTGGGCGAGGTCATGTCGGAGAAGATGTGCAAGATCATGGATCTCGCGGCCAAGATCGGCTGCCCCGTGATCGGCATCAACGACTCGGGCGGGGCGCGGATCCAGGAGGGCGTCGTGTCCCTGGGGGCCTACGGCGACGTCTTCACCCGCAACGTGCAGTGCTCGGGCGTGATCCCGCAGGTCAGCCTCATCATGGGTCCGTGCGCGGGCGGCGCGGTCTACTCGCCGGCGATCACCGACTTCATCTTCATGGTGAAGGAGTCCTCGCACATGTTCATCACCGGACCCGACGTCATCAAGACCGTCACGGGCGAGGAGGTGGACTTCGAGTCCCTCGGCGGCGCGATGACGCACAACACGAAGTCCGGCGTGGCGCACCTGGCCGCCGAGAACGAGGAGCAGCTCATCGAGGATACGCGGTACCTCATGTCGTTCCTGCCGCAGAACAACCTCGAGACGCCGCCGCGCGTCGCGCCCTCCGACGACCCCGGCCGCATGGACGCCGAGCTCGACACCGTCGTGCCCGACAACCCCAACAAGCCGTACGACATGCGCAACGTCATCCGGCTGGTCGTCGACGACGGCGAGTTCTTCGAGATCCACGAGCACTACGCGAAGAACATCGTGTGCGGGTTCTCGCGCCTGGACGGCTTCGCGGTCGGCGTGGTCGGCAACCAGCCGGCCCACATGGCCGGGGTCCTGGACATCGATGCCTCGGCCAAGGCGGCGCGCTTCGTGCGCACGTGCGACGCCTACAACATCCCGATCATCACGTTCACCGACGTCCCGGGCTTCCTGCCCGGCACGAGCCAGGAGTGGGGCGGCATCATCCGCCACGGCGCCAAGCTCCTGTACGCCTACGCGGAGGCGACGGTGCCCAAGATCACGGTCATCACCCGCAAGGCCTACGGCGGCGCCTACGACGTCATGGCCTCCAAGCACCTGCTCGCCGACTTCAACTTCGCGTGGCCCCAGGCCGAGGTCGCGGTCATGGGCCCCGAGGGCGCGGTGAACATCATCTACCGCCGCGACCTGGCGAGCTCGCCCACGCCCGAGGAGCGCCGCAGGAAGCTCATGGACGACTACAAGGCGCGCTTCGCCAACCCCTACAGCGCGGCCGAGCGCGGCTACATCGATGACGTCATCGTGCCCCACGAGACCCGTCCCAAGCTGATCACCGCCCTGCACACGCTGCAGACCAAGCGGGTCGCCGGACCCAAGCGCAAGCACGGCAACATCCCGCTCTGACGCGAAGTGCACATCGGCATCGGCGCCGGGAGGTAGGTTGGCGCCCATGCAGACCCGTCGTCAGTTCGTGGCCCGCGCAGGCGGGACCGTCGCCTCCGTTCTCGTGCCCGCCGCCATCGCCGCACCCCTGGCGCAGGCGCGCACGCGGCCGTACAAGGGGGGCCGCTTCCCCGACGGCGTGATCGCCGGCGACCCGACGCCGAAGGGCGTCAGCCTCTGGACGCGGTTCGACCCGTCGGGCGGCCCGTCGACGGGCTCGGTGACGCTCGAGGTCGCGACCGACAAGGCCTTCCGCAAGGTCGTCGCGCGGCGCGACGTGGCCACGAGCGCCAGGACCAACCACGCCGTCAAGGCACGCGTCACGGGCCTGAAGGCCCACGAGGAGTACTACTACCGCTTCGCCTCCAAGGGCGCCGACTCGGCCGTCGGGCGCTTCCGCACCGCGCTGCCCGCCGGCTCCAGGGAGACCGTGCGCTTCGCGTTCTTCTCCTGCCAGGACTACACCCACGGCTACTACAACGCCCTGGACGCCATGGCCGACGGCGACTACGACTTCGTCGTGTGCCTCGGCGACTACATCTACGCCGAGACCTACCACTCGCGCAAGGGCGGCACCGGCGTGCGCGACGACAAGATCGGCCGCGAGAACCCGCAGAACCCGGACATCGTCCGCGAGGCGGTCACGCTGGCCGACTACCGCGCCAAGTACGAGCTGTACCGCTCCGACCCCCTGCTGCGCGCGGTCCACGCCAAGTTCCCGATGGTCATGCTCTGGGACGACCACGAGGTCCAGGACAACTACGCCGGCCAGCCCGCCGACGGCGGCCTGCCGCCCGGCAAGCACTTCAGCCTGCAGCGCAAGAAGGCCGCCCGCCGGGCGTTCTTCGAGTCCATGCCGGCCTTCCCGGGCGGCGAGCGGCTGTACCGGACGCTGCAGTTCGGCTCGACCGTCGAGCTCTTGGTCATGGACCAGCGCTCCTATCGCGCCAACCAGCCGTGCGACGACGCGGTCGTCGCGCCCTGCGCCGACTACGACCAGCCGCGCGACTTCCTCGGCCGCCGGCAGATGAACTACATCAAGGACCGCCTCAAGGCCTCGACGGCCGCATGGAAGATCATGGCCAACGAGGTCACGATCATGCCGACCCGGGTCCTGGGCGGCGCGAACTTCACCTACGACAACTGGATCGGCTACCCGCAGGAGCGCGAGGAGCTGCTGACCCACATCCGCGACCAGCAGATCAAGGACGTCGTCTTCGTGACGGGTGACATCCACACGTTCATCGCCGGCGACGTGCGCACGGGCGACGGCGCGACGGGCGACACGGTGGCCACCGAGCTCGTCGGCGGCTCCATCACCTCCCAGTCGCTGGGCGAGACGACGCTGGACGCCGGCGGCGGGGTCACGATCAAGGGCAACGACGCCGACCCGTCCACGTCGCCCGACCTCATCAACGCGCTGCGCGACATCAACCCGCAGGTCGACAACGCCGACTTCGACCACCACGGGTTCGGCGCGGTGACCGCCACGCAGGAGGGGCTGACCTGCGAGCTCGTGCGGATGCAGACGATCAAGAAGCGCTCGTCGGCCCGCCTGCCCTCGGCGGACTGGACCTACCACGTCGCGCGCGGCGCGCCGTCGGTCAAGGGCCAGCACGGCCCGCCGGCGACGCCCGCCTAGGTGACGTGCCTCGGGACGTTCCGAACGTCTGAGGGCTGAAGTTGAGGCATCCGGGCTGAGACAGAGGCTGTGGGTCTTCTCAAGGATCCAACGGCCTCGGAGGTCATCAGCCCGGATGCAGTGCAAGCGTAGGTGGCTGCCCAGCTGGCAGCGTGTCGAGCTGGTTGATTGGTGTCTTGGCGAGGGACTTCCTCGACGCCAGGCAGCGGCCCGTCGGCGGGTGAGCGTGTCGACGGTGCAGTACTGGATCGACCGGTACCGCAACGCCTCAGACGCCGAGCGAGCGTCGGGCGCGTGGGCGCAGGATCGACCCTCGACGCCGCATCGCCAGCCGACGCGGTCCAGCGACGAGCTGCACGACCGTGTCTGCCAGGCGCGGACGCGGACGGGCTGGGGGCCGCGCCTGATCGCCTCCGAGCTCGGCATCGCGCACGCGACGGTCTCGCGCTGTCTGAAGCGGCGCGGCATGTCGCGCCAGCCGCCGGCGCCCCGAGAGGCGGTGCAGCGCTTTGAGTGGCCGTGCCCTGGGGCGTTGATCCAAAACGACGTCAAGCGTTTCGCGCGGTTCTCCTCACCCGGCCATGCCGTCACCGGCAACCGTCACCGCACGGGCGCCGAGAAGCGCCAGCGTGTCGGCTACGAGTTCGCCCACAGCGCGATCGACGACCACAGCCGCCTGGCCTACACCGAGCTGCACCGCGACGAGAAGGCCGCCACCGTCATCGGCTTCACCGAGCGGGCGATCGCGTTCTTCGCTGCGCACGGCATCATCATCGAGCGCTGGCAGACCGACAACGCCTGGACCTACACCCACAACAAGGCGCTGGCCGCCCTGTTTGACAGCCACGGCATCCGGCATCGCACGATCGCGCCCCGCACGCCGCGCCACAACGGCAAGGTCGAGCGCTACCAGCAGACCCTCAAACGCGAATGGGGCCTGGGACAGCGCTACCGCTCAAGCGACGCCAGAGCCGCAGCGCTGCCACACTGGCTGCACCACTACAACAACGAGCGGAACCACAGCTCGCTCGGCAACCGGCCGCCCATCACCCGCGTTCGGAACGACCTGAGGCAGAACACCTAGAGCCGGCGCGTCACGCGGTGCGCCGGGCCGGTGCCGTCGACGTGCGCGCCGCCGTCGCGCGGCCGGGCCACGAGGCGCAGGACCCGGCCGGCCGCGGCCCGCACGCGGGCCGCGAAGCGCCCGTGGCGCTGCACGGCCAGGCGCCGCACCCGGACCCAGCGGCCGGACGCCGTGCGGCGCTGGACGTCGACGATGCCGTCGCGGGTGTACGGGGCGACCGTGCCGCGAACCGCGACGGTGCGCGTGCCGCGCCGGCGCAGCATCGTCAGCACCGGTCGCGCGGCGCTGCGCAGCGTCAACGGGGCGCTCAGCGCGCCCGCGCCGACCGCCAGCACCCGGGTCGTCACCCGCAGCGCGGGGATCGTGAAGCGCGTCGTGCCGGTGGCGTCGGCGGGCACGTCGGTCTCGAGGTCGGCGAACGGCGCGCGGAACGGGTAGGCCGTGGCCCGCAGCGTCAGGGGCGTCCCCGCGCCGGCGCGGGCGACCGTCGCGCGCACGGTGACCGGGCGCCCGTAGGGCACCGTGGCGCCCTGTGTCCCCAACGTGATGGCCGGTGCGCCCGTCCCGCCGGCGTCCTGGCCGGCCGCCGTGCCCGCGCGCGTGCCCGCACCGCCGCCCGCGGGGCCGGCGCCGCCGCCCCCGCCGCCGCCGCCCCCGCCGGCGCCGGCGCCGGCGCCGGCGCTCCTGACGGTCACCGTCTCGGTCACGGCGCGCTGCTGCCCGCTCGTATCGGCCACCGAGAGCGTCGCGGCGTAGGTGCCCGGGGCGGCGTAGCGGTGCTGCGGGTTGCGCTGCGCCGAGGCCGTGCCGTCGCCGAACGTCCACCACCATTGCGACGGGGCGCCCGCCGTCGTGTCGGCGAAGCCCACCTGCTGCGCGTCGCCCCCGGCGCCCGGCGTGGCCGTGAACGCGGGCTGGGGCGCCGCCGGAGGCGGGGCCGACACCGGGACGTCGGCGTGCCAGTACTCGCGGCGCGAGGTGATGGAGGCCAGCACGACCATGCCCGTGGCCGACGACAGGCTCTGCTTCGTCGAGCTGGCGTCGTTGAGGTCGCCCGTGTCGGAGGTGAGGTCGCGCAGGATCGCGGTGCCCGGGTCGGCGGGCGGGCCGAAGGCGGGGCTGTCCATCGACGTGTGCTTCGTGCAGATGTCGCCGCCGGACTGCCCGTCGCCGCCGGCCGTGCGCGCGCACGTGGCGACCATGTCCAGCGTCCCCGCGCCCTCCTCGAGCAGCACGATCGGCCGCGTGTGCACCGGCCGCGAGCCGTAGACGGCCGACGTCCAGGTCCCGGCCACGCTGCGGCGCAGGAGCAGCAACAGCGGCTGGCCGTTGATCGTCGCGCTCGTCTTCGTGGCGGCGTACACGCGCCCGGCGCCGTCGGCCTTGAGGTTGATGTGGTCGTCGGCGGTCGGGCTGCCGGTGTCGATGGCCGTCGAGGACCAGGAGGCGGCTCCGTCGCCCGCGCCGTCGGCGTGCACGGCGAAGTTCATGGTGTCGTCGGTCTGGTCGCTCCACAGCACGCCGATGCGGTCGCCGCCGAAGTGGATGACCGAGGAGATGTCGTCGCTGGTCAGCACGCCCGAGCCGGGCAGCACGTAGGGCGTGCCCCAGGCCGCGTCGTCGCCGTCGGTGTGGTTGACGTAGACGCGGCCCTGCTGGGTCCAGGTCGCCCAGAGCCGTCCCGTGGAGTCCTTGTCGATGACCAGCGTCTCGGTCTGGGCCGCGTTGACGTCGGCCGGGAAGCCGGGGTCCAGCGTGTAGGCCTGCGAGGCGGGGTCGTAGGAGTAGCGCCAGAGCTTGCCGGCGAACATGCTGCTCGCCGGGATCCCGCCGCCGCTGTCGCGCAGGACGTGTGAGGCCACGTAGAGCTTGCCCGACGCCGCGTCCCACAGGGCGTCGTCGCGGGAGTCCAGCCGCGGGTCGATCGTGGGCCCCGTGTCGATCCAGCGCTCCGTCGTGCGGTCCAGCCGCGCGATGCGGTGGCCCGCGGCGGTCGTGCCCAGGCTCGCCCACCACGTGCCGTCGTTGAACCAGAGCTTGCTCTCGGGCTTGGAGGCGCTGGCGCCCGCGCCCCTCAGGGCGTAGGGGCCGTCGTCGACCCCGAGGTCGCCGGGCGCCGCCTGCGCCGCGGCCGGGGCGGTGGCGGCGATCGCCGCCACCGCGCACATCACCGCGACAGGGGTCCCTCCCCGTCGGCGCCATGGGCGCGCCGAAGTCCGCCCTGCCGTGAGCATCCACCCAGATTAGTGAGGTTTGGGCAGCCTTGCGAAGGATGAGCGCCGACGCGCCAGCCGTCGGCCCGCCGCCGGACACCGCCTCAGAGCGTGATCGTGGGCCCGCTCACGCGGCCGGCGCGCCAGGCGGCCAGGGCGGCGGAGGCGATCGCGAGGTCCTGGATGGCCAGGCCCGTGGAGTCGAACATCGTGGTCTGCGCGTCGTCGGTGCGCCCGGGCCGCTCGCCCGCGAGCACCGCGCCGAGATCGGTGACCTGGTCGCGCGTGACGAGGCCCTCCTCGACCGCACCGGTCAGCTCCCCGCCGTGCGAGGCCTGGGCCCACTCGTCGCAGAACAGGCGACAGGCCGCCACGGCGTCGACGCTGGCCTCGGCCTTGCCGGGCCCGTCGGCGCCGAGCATGTTGAAGTGGGTGCCGGGCCGCAGGTCGCCCGCGTCGACGACGACCTCGGACCCCGGGGTCACGCAGCAGATGACGTCGGCCTGCAGCGCCTCCTCACGCGTCCCCGTGCGCCACCCCAGCTCGTCGGCCAGCCCCTGCGCCGCCTCGGGCCGCGGGTCGGAGCAGATCCCCGGCCCGTAGCCGTCGGCGGCCAGGCAGCGCGCGGCCCAGGCGCCGTGCAGCCCGCAGCCGACGATGCCGACGCTCGACGCGTCCGCGCGGGCCAGCGCCCGCGCCGCGACCGCGGCGACGGCCCCCGTGCGCAGCGCGGTGACCGACCGCGCGTCGATGACGGCCAGGGGCTCGGAGGTCGTCGCGTCGCTGACCAGCAGCACGCCGAGCACCGTGGGCAGCGAGCGCGCGGGGTTGTCCGGGAAGGATGAGATCCACTTCAGGATGGCCAGCCCGTCGCCGAGCGCGGGCATCGCGCGGAAGTCGCCGTGCGGCGGGGACTGGAGGTAGACCTTGGCGGGCATCGACCACTCCCCCGCGCGGTGGCGGGTGAACGCCTCGCGCGTGCGGTCGATCGCCTCGCGGGGGGAGACGGCCGCCAGAACGGTGGCGTGGTCCAGGACGCAGACGTCGGGCATCCGGGCTTCGTACCACGTCAGGGGATCCGGGACCCGCCGCACGAACGGATGGGTACGTTTGGCGCGGGATGCCGACCGAACCACCGCCCTACGACCTGACGCTGGCCCGCGAGGCCTTCACCAACGCGGCCGCGCTGCACGCCGAGGCCACCCGGCGCGGCGCCGGCCGCCTCGTCCCGGCCGACCTCGACCGGCTGCGCGCCGCCGACGCCGCGTTCTGCGCGGCGGTCGCCGAGGGGCGCGTCGGGGACGCGATCGCCGCCGACGACGCGTTCCACCAGGTCCTCCTGGACGCGGCCGGCGACCCCGACCTGCTCGTGAGCAACGAGCTGCTGCGCCCACGCCTGCGCCGAATGGACCTCTGGCTCTTCAGCCGCAAGACGTTCGCGCCGGGGCCGAGCTCGCACCCGGAGATCATCGCGGCCCTGGAGGCCGGCGACGCCGAGCGCGCCGCCGTGCTCGTGCAGCGCAGCTTCACCGAGGCCGGCGAGGCGCTGGCCGCGGTGCTCGCGCGCCGGGGCACCGGCGGGGGCGGCGGGAACGCCGGGGGCCGGTAGGCTCACGCCGTGCCCAACCGCCGCCCCAAGCTCGAGATCGTCGCCCCGTCGGCCTCGCCGGAGGAGGCGGCCGCCGTCGTCGCCGCCGTCGAGCGGTTCCTGCGCGACCACGCGCCGGTCATCGTGGCCGAGCCCCCGCGCCCGAGCCCGTGGCAGCGCGCGGCGCTGCTGGAGGGCACGGGCCGCGAGCCCGACGCCCCGTCGCCCTGGGGCGACCCCGTCCGCTGGGGCTAGGCCACGGGCCGCCGAGGCGAGCGCCAACGCGCCAGCCTTGCGCCGCCGGCCCCGAGGGTGTCGAATCGGGCGCGGTCCGGCCGTCGGGTCACCGAGCGGCCGGGGACACCGGCCGAGACGACCAGCCCACGGAGGCCACCCATGAAGTACATGCTGCTGCTCTACGTCCCGCCCGAGGGCCGCGACCATCCCGACGCCGCCGGCATGGAGGCGTGGTTCGGCTACACCCGCGCCCTGCAGGAGGCGGGCGTGCTCGTCGCCGGCGACGCGCTCCAGGGCCTGGAGGCCGCGACGACGGTGCGCGTCCGCGGGGGCGAGACCCTCGTCGCCGACGGGCCGTTCGCCGAGACCAAGGAGATGCTCGGCGGCTACTACCTCATCGACGTGCCCGACCTCGACGCCGCCCTCGCGTGGGCCGCGAAGGTCCCCAACGCGCCCTACGGCAGCGTCGAGGTGCGCCCGCTCATGGAGCTGCCGGCCGAGGTGCCGGCCTGAGGCGGTGAGCGCCGCCGCGACCGGGGCGTCCGAGCCCCTGGGCGAGGACCCGCCGCCGTGTCCGGGCCCCTAGGCGAGGACACGGCCGTGGCCCGGGCCTTCCGCGAGGAGGGCCCGGGCATCCTGGCCACGCTCATCGGCCAGGTCGGTGACTTCCAGCTCGCCGAGGACGCCCTGCAGGACGCGTTCGCCGCCGCGGTCGCGACGTGGCCGCGCGATGGCGTCCCGGACCGTCCCGGCGCGTGGATCACGACGACGGCGCGCCGCCGGGCGATCGACCGGCTGCGCCGGGAGCGGGGCCTGGCCGACCGGATCGTGCGGCTGGCGCACGCCGCCGCGCTGGAGGCCGCCGGCGACGAGGAGGATCCCGGCGAGCCCCCGCCGATCGGCGACGACCGGCTGCGGCTCATGTTCACCTGCTGCCACCCGGCGCTGGCCCTCGAGGCCCGCGTCGCGCTCACGCTCAAGAGCCTCGGCGGCCTGACCACGGCCGAGGTCGCGCGGGCCCTGCTGACCAGCGAGCCGGCGATGGCCCAGCGGCTCGTGCGCGCCAAGCGCAGGATCGCGGCCGCCGGCATCCCCTACCGCGTGCCGCCCGCGCACCTGCTGCCCGAGCGCCTCTCGGGAGTGCTGGCCGTCGTCTACCTCGTCTTCAACGAGGGCTACGCGCCCGGCGACGGCGACCGGCTCGTGCGCGGCGAGCTGTGCGCGGAGGCGATCCGCCTGGGACGGCTGCTCGTCCGGCTCATGGGCGATGACCCCGAGACGCTCGGCCTCCTGGCGCTCATGCTCCTGCAGGACGCCCGCCGCGGCGCGCGCGTCGACGGCGACGGGGCGGCGGTCCCGCTCGACCGCCAGGACCGCGAGCAGTGGGACCGCGGGCGCATCGCCGAGGGCGTGCGCGCGCTGGACGAGGCGCTCGTGCTGCGCGCCCCGGGCCCCTACCAGCTGCAGGCCGCGATCGCCGCGCTGCACGCCACCGCGCCGGAGGCCGCGGCGACCGACTGGGCGCAGATCGCCGCGCTGTACGCCGAGCTCGACCGGCGCGCGCCGTCGCCCGTCGTGCGCATCAACCGGGCGGCGGCCCTGGCCTTCGCCGGCAGCCCGGAGGCCGGGCTGTCGCTCCTGCAGCCGCTGGTCTCCGACCCGCGCCTGGCGGCCTACGCGCCGCTGCACGCCGCCCACGCCGAGCTGCTGCGCCGCGTCGACGCGCCCGAGGCGGCGCGCGCGGCCTACGACCGGGCCATCGCCGCCACGGCCAACGCCGTCCAGCGGGCGGAGCTGACCCGCCGCCGCGCGCTCGTCGCCTGAGGTCGCATCCTCTCCACCCGCTCCAGGCGGAAATCCGCGCCGGGGCGGCCGTTTCTTGAATAGGTAGATTTGCGATCGGGTTTTGATAGGTTGACCGTCCGCCCGCACCCGACCGGAGATCGAACGCACCTCATGGAGCCCAGCACCGCCGGCCGCAAGGGGAGCCTCACCGACCCCGAGGTCTACGAGAACGTCCCCGGCCAGATCATCCCCGCGATCGCCCGGGAGTTCGACGACTTCGACAACGAGGCCGAGAAGTACCTCTCCGGCCAGACGCCCGAGAACGAGTTCATCGGCTTCCGCCTGAAGCAGGGCGTCTACGGCCAGCGCCAGCCCGACGTCCAGATGATCAGGATCAAGCTGCCCTTCGGCGGCATCACGCCGGACCAGATGGACAACTTCGCCGACGTCATCGAGCGCTACGCGCCGCTGAACAAGGGCCACATCACCACGCGGCAGAACATCCAGATCCACCACGTGCCGCTGCGCGACGCCGCCGCCCTGATCCGCGACCTCTCCGAGACGGGCCTCTCCAGCCGCGAGGGCTGCGGCAACACGGTGCGCAACGTCACGGGCGACCCGTGGGCGGGCATCCGCGAGGACGAGGTCTTCGACCCGACGCCCTATGTCGGCGCCTACGTCCGCTACTTCGTGCGCCACCCCACGACGCAGCTCATGCCGCGCAAGGTCAAGACGGCCTTCGAGGGCACGCCCTCGGAGGACCGCTCGATCACCGGCATCCACGACATCGCGTTCATCGCCAGGTACGGCGAGGACGGGACGAAGGGCTTCGAGGTCCGGGTCGGCGGCGGCACGGCGATCATGCCGCGCATCGCCCCGACGCTCTACGACTTCGTCGAGGCCGACAACGGCGACTACCTCAAGGTGGCCGAGGCCGTCTTCCGCATCTTCGACGCGCAGGACTGGCTGCGCGTCAACCGCGCCCGCGCCCGCCTGAAGGTCTTCGTCGACAAGTTCGGCATCGACGAGCTGCGCGCGCAGGTCGACGAGCAGCTCAAGGGCGACTGGGTGCACGAGCGCGACTTCTCCGTGGCCCCGCGGCGCTTCGACTACGACGAGGAGGCCGGCGCCCCCGAGGTGCCGGCGTCCTACGGCTCGCCCAACGGCGACCTGTCGGAGTTCGAGCGCTTCTGCGGCTCCAACGTCGTGGCCCAGCGCCAGGCCGGCTTCAGCGCCGTCGAGGTCAAGGTCTACCGCGGCGACCTCACGCCGGAGCAGTTCCGCGGGCTCGGCCAGCTCATGCGCGACTTCTCGGGCGGCAACGCCCGCATGACCGTCGGGCAGAACATCGTCCTGCGCTGGGTGCGCGACGAGGCCGTCTACGACGTCTGGCAGCGCCTGGTCGAGCTCGGCCTCGGCGAGGCCGGCGCCCAGGAGATCACCGACAACGTCTCCTGCCCCGGCACCGACAGCTGCAAGCTGGGCATCACGAGCTCGATGGGCCTCAACGCGGCCATCAACCAGAAGCTGCGCGAGATGGACATCACCGACCCGCTGTCGCGCCGCATCCACATCAAGAACTCCGGCTGCCCCAACGGCTGCAGCCAGCACCACATCGCCGACCTCGGGTTCTACGGCGCGTCGATCAAGGTCGGGGAGCACACGATCCCGGCCTACGTCGCGCACGTCGGCGGGGTCTACGAGGAGGGCCGGGTCGCCTACGGCACCCGCCTCAAGGTCCGCCTGCCCGCCAAGCGCGTCCCCGACGCGGTCGAGCGCTGGGTGCGCATGTACGAGGCCGAGCGCACCGAGGGCGAGACGTTCAAGGCCTACGCCGACCGCGTCGGCACGGCCCGCTTCGAGGACGAGGTCAAGGGCGACCTGGCCCTGCCCGTCGAGTTCGGGCTCGACACCATGAACATGTTCCTGGACTGGGATCGCCACCAGCCCTTCGCCGTCCAGCGTGGCGAGGGCGAGTGCGCGGTCTAGGCGAGCAGCTCACCGAGACCCTCCGGCAGGCCACCGGCCACGACCGGCTCGTCCTCCTGTGCTCCTTCCAGAAGGAGGAGTCGGTGATCCTCGACGAGCTGGCGGCCGTCGCCGGCGGCCTGGACGGCATTCGCGTGGTCACGATCGACACCGGGGTTCTCTTCGCGGAGACCCTGGCAACCTGGAAGCGATTCGAGGATCATTTCGGCGTGCGCATCGAGGTGCAGGACGCAGCCTCTCCGTCGGAGCCATGGACCGGGCCCGAGCACTGCTGCACGCCCCTGAAGGTCGCCGGCCTGGAGCGCGCGCTCGGCGACGCCGACGCGTGGGTCACCGGGGTGCGCCGTGAGCAGGCCGCGACGCGCGCGGACGCCGAGCTCGTGGAGGTCGACCCCAGGCGGGGGATCGCCAAGTACAACCCGCTCGCGTTCTGGACCGAGAAGGACATCTGGAACCGCATCCTGGAGCGCGGGCTGCCCTACCACCCGCTGCACGACCAGGGCTATGCCTCCATCGGGTGCGCGTGCTGCACCCAGCCCGGCGACGGCCGCGAGGGTCGCTGGGCCGGGACCGACAAGACCGAGTGCGGGCTGCACGTCGTATGAGCGAGCGCTGACCCTTGGATCCGCTCGTCATGGTCTTCGGCCTCGGGGTCGGCGTGCTCATCGGGATGACCGGCATCGGCGGCGGCTCGCTCATGACGCCGCTGCTCATCCTGTTCGCCGGCGTGCACCCGACGGTCGCCATCGGGACCGACCTGGCCTACGGCGCGCTCACCAAGACGGTCGGCGGCTGGCGCCACCTGCGCAAGGGCACCGTCGACCTCGGCGTCTCCAAGTGGCTGGCCTTCGGCAGCGTGCCGGGCTCGATCCTGGGCGTCGTCCTGCTCGACGCGGTCCTCAAGCGCAGGCCCGACATCCTGCTCACCGGCGTCGCCGTCGCCCTGCTGGTCGTCGCGGTGTCCATCCTCTTCCGCGCCCTGTTCCTGCAGGCCGCGATCGCCCGCGAGCGCGACACGGTCGTGCTGACCACCACGGTCAAGGCCTCCGCCGTCGGCCTCGGCGCCGTGCTCGGCCTGCTGCTGGGCCTCACCAGCGTGGGCTCCGGCGCGCTGATCGGCCTGGCCCTCATCCTGGTCTTCCGCCTGACCCCGCACCGCGTCGTGGGCACCGACGTCTTCCACGCCGCGATCGTGCTCTGGGCCGCGGGCCTGGCGCAGGGGGTCGCCGGCAACATCGACTTCGTCCTGATGGGCAACATCCTCATCGGGTCGCTGCCGGGCGTGCTCATCGGCACCGCGCTCATCGACCGGATCCCGTCCGTCGTCCTGCGCCCGCTGCTGGGCTGCGTCCTGCTCGGCTCGGCCCTGGGCGTCCTCACCAAGGCCGGGGTCGACCTGCCGACCTGGACCATCGTGGGCGTCCCCGCGCTCGTCGGGCTGGCCTTCACCCTGGTCCACCGCGGTCGCGCCCGCCATCGCGCCATGAACGAGAAGCCGACCCCGGAGGTCGTCCCCGTATGAGCTCGCACGCCCTGAGCCACCTGCAGGCCCTCGAGGCCGAGGCCATCCACGTGATGCGCGAGGTCGCCGCCGAGCGCGAGAGGCCCGTGCTGCTGTTCAGCGGCGGCAAGGACTCCATCGTGCTCGTACGCCTGGCCGAGAAGGCCTTCCGCCCCGGCCGCTTCCCGTTCCCGCTCATGCACGTCGACACGGGCCACAACTTCGCCGAGGTCATCGCGTTCCGCGACCGGATGGCCGACGAGCTCGGCGAGCGCCTGGTCGTCGCGTCGGTGCAGGAGTCGATCGACCGCGGCCGCGTCGTCGAGGAGACCGGGCCCCGCGCCTCGCGCAACCGCCTGCAGACCACGACGCTGCTCGACGCGCTGGCCGAGTACGGGTTCGACGCCGCCTTCGGGGGCGCGCGCCGCGACGAGGAGCGCGCGCGGGCCAAGGAGCGCATCCTCTCCTTCCGCGACGACTTCGGCGGCTGGGACCCCAAGGCCCAGCGGCCCGAGCTGTGGAACCTCTACAACACCCGCGTGCGCCGCGGCGAGAACGTCCGCGCGTTCCCGCTCAGCAACTGGACCGAGCTCGACGTGTGGCAGTACATCCTCCAGGAGCAGATCGAGGTGCCCTCGATCTACCTGGCCCACGAGCGGCGGGTCTTCCGCCGCGACGGGATGCTCTACGCCGACTCCGAGTTCATCGCCCGCGACGCCCGCGACTCCGATCCGTTCAGGGCCTCGGTGCGCTACCGCACCGTCGGCGACATGTCGTGCACCGGCGCCGTGGCGTCGGAGGCCTCGACGCTCGAGCAGGTCGTGGCCGAGATCGCCGCCACCGACGTGACCGAGCGCGGCGAGACCCGCGCCGACGACCGCGTGTCGGAGTCGGCGATGGAAGACCGCAAGGTCGCCGGGTACTTCTAGGCCTCCATGAGCACCCTCCTGCGCCTCGCCACGGCGGGCTCCGTCGACGACGGCAAGTCCACGCTCATCGGACGGCTGCTGCACGACAGCAAGGCGATCCTCGCCGACCAGTACGCCGACCTCAACGGCCGCGACGGCGAGCTGGACCTGTCGCGCCTGACCGACGGCCTGAAGGCCGAGCGCGAGCAGGGCATCACGATCGACGTCGCCTACCGGTACTTCGCCACCCCCAACCGCGACTACATCCTGGCCGACACGCCGGGCCACGTGCAGTACACGCGCAACATGGTCACCGGTGCGTCGACGGCCGACGTGGCGATCGTCCTGGTCGACGCGCGCCACGGCGTGGTCGAGCAGACCAAGCGCCACGCGTTCATCGCGGCGCTGCTCGGCATCCCGCACCTGGTGGTCGCGGTCAACAAGATGGACCTCGTCGGGTTCTCCGAGGAGGTCTTCGACGGGATCGTCCGCGACTTCTGCGGCTTCCGCCGCCGCCTGAGCTCGCCCGACGTCGCGTTCATCCCGATCAGCGCCCTCAACGGCGACAACGTGGTCGACCGCTCCGAGGCCATGCCGTGGTACGGCGGCGCGCCGCTGCTGGCCCACCTCGAGGCCATCGACCCCGCCGACGACCGCAACCTCACCGACCTGCGCTTCCCGGTCCAGCTCGTCATCCGCAGCGAGGGCAACGACTTCCGCGGCTACGCCGGCCAGGTCGCCTCCGGCGTCGTGCGCCCCGGCGACCGGGTGCGCATCCTGCCCTCGGGCGTCGAGTCCGTGGTCGCGTCGGTCGAGACGTTCGACGGCCCCCTGACCGAGGCCGTGCCGCCGCAGAGCGTCACGGTCCGCCTCGCCGACGACGTCGACGCCTCGCGCGGCGACGTGATCGTCCACGCCGACGGCGACGCGGCCGCCGTGCGCGAGCTCGAGGCCGACGTGTGCTGGTTCGCCGAGCGCCCGCTGCGCCCGGGCGCGCGCTACCTGCTCAAGCACCTGACCCAGACCGTCGACGTCGTGGTCGACGAGATCCGCGACCTGCTCGACGTCCACACCCTGGACCGCCACGCCCCGCCGACAGAGCTCGGGCTCAACGACATCGGGCGCGTGCGGCTGCGCACCCGCCGCCCGCTCGTCGCCGACCCCTACGCCTCCAACCGCGCGACCGGCGCCTTCATCCTCATCGACGAGACCTCCAACGACACGGTCGCCGGAGGCATGGTCAGCAGCACGTAGGGCGGACCAAAGGTGATGCGCGCGGCCCCGGCGCCGGCGCCGTCGTGCTCGCCATCGTCCACGTGAACGGGTTGGAGCGGTAGGCGGCCGCCCGCCCAGGACCACCCGTGCGCGTCGCGTTCTGCGGCCGTCCCGGAGCCCCGCAGGGCCCATCCCCAGAACTGGCTGGACATCCGTCCGGTCCGATTCGGACAGTCGTCCAGTTCTGCTCCGGGCCTCGCGCGGGTGTCGATCCTGTGCTCATCGCCGGCGCCATGGACGGCCCGGCCGGACCCGAGGAAGTAGAAGATGCGGAACCCCAAGGCCAAGCTCATGCGTCTGGCCGGCGCGGTCGCGGTCATCGCGCTCGTCGTCGAGGCGCTCGGCGCCGGCTTCAAGTGGTAGGCGCCGTGCGCGCCCCGCTGGCCACGATCCGGCCCCAGTGGGTCGAGATCAGGAAGTGGTAGCCACCGCACCGTGATCGTGCGCCCGGCGCGCCCCGGAGTCCAGGGCGCGCCGCGGCGCGCCGTCGTCCCCGCGACCGCCATGTCCTCGCTGCTCCGCCCCTTCAGGCTCTACGTCGCCGCCGTCTGCGTGGCGGGCTCGGCCCTGGGCGGCCTGCTCCTGATGGCCGACCACGGGCGGCTGCAGCACACCTGGTCCCCCGCGGTGGCGATGCTGGTCCTGCTCGCGCTCGTCGGGGAGTTCGTCCCGATCCGCGTCTTCCGGCGCGGCGCCGAGGGCGACCTGACCGTCTCGACCGCCTTCGCGTTCGCCCTGCTGCTCGACGCCGGCCCGGCGGCCGCCGCGCTGACGCTGGTGCTGGCGACCGTGGCCTCCGACGCGCGGGCCCGCAAGCCGCTCGTGCGGATCTGGTTCAACGCCGCGCAGTACTGCATCGCCCTGGCCGCGGCGTGGGTCGTGCTCGACGCGTTGACCGACGTCCCGCACGCCACGGGCCCGGCGTTCCTGCCCGGCGACCTGCCGGCCATGATGGCCTCGGCGCTGGCGTTCTTCGTCACCAACGCCCTGCTGGTCGCCATCGTCGTCGCGCTCGCGCAGGGCTTCTCGGTCCGCGCCTATCTGCGCGAGGACCTCGTCTTCGTCGGCGCCGCGGCGGGCATGGCGCTCGCCCTGGCGCCGCTGGCCGTCCTGGCCACCGAGTTCAGCTTCCTGCTCGTCGCCACGCTCGCGCTGCCCCTGCTGGGCGTCTACCGCGGCGCGCGCCAGGCGCTGGAGCTCGAGCACCACTCGCTGCACGACTCGCTCACCGGGCTGCCGAACCGCAGCATGCTGCGCACGCGGCTGGAGAACGCGCTGCGCGCCGCCGTCCGCGAGGACGACGCCGGCGCGACCGTGATGCTGCTCGACCTCGACCACTTCAAGGAGATCAACGACACGCTCGGGCACATGCACGGCGACCTGCTGCTCGGCGAGGTCGCCGAGCGCCTGCGCCGCGGCGTCCGGGCCGAGGACCTCGTCGCGCGGCTGGGCGGTGACGAGTTCGCCATCGTCCTCGGGGGCTCCGACGCCCCCGACCATGCCGTGGAGCTGGCGCGGCGGCTGCTCGTCGAGCTCGCCGCCCCCGTCGAGGTCGAGGGGATCACGCTCCGCGTCGAGGCCAGCATCGGCATCGCGTCCTGGCCCGACCACGGCGCCGACGTCGAGACGCTCATGCGCCGCGCCGACATCGCGATGTACGTGGCCAAGGGCGGGCGCACCGGCGTCGAGGTCTACGACGAGCGCCACGAGAGCAACACGCCCGCGCGCCTGAGCCTCGCCGGCGAGCTGCGCGACGGCCTGGACCTCGGCGAGCTCGAGGTCTTCTTCCAGCCGCAGGCCGAGCTGCGCACCGGCGACGTCCGCGGCGTCGAGGCGCTCGTGCGCTGGCACCACCCCGTCCACGGCCTGCTGGCCCCCGACGAGTTCATCCCCGTCGCCGAGAACACCGGCCTCATCGCGCCGCTGACGCTGACGGTGCTCGACCAGTCCCTGGCCCAGCTCGACGCCTGGGACGGCGAGGGGCTGCACCTTGAGATGGCGGTCAACCTCTCCACGCGCAACCTGCTGGACCGCGACCTGCCCGCCCACATCTCGACGCTGCTGGCCAAGCACCGCATCGCGCCCGCGCGGCTGGAGATCGAGATCACCGAGAGCATGGTCTCCGAGGACCCCCAGCGGGTGTTCGCCGTCCTGGACGCCGTCGCCGCGCTCGGCGTGCGCATCACGCTCGACGACTTCGGGACCGGGTACTCGTCGCTGGCCAACCTGCGGGACCTGCCCGTGGGCCGGGTCAAGATCGACCGCTCGTTCATCTCCGGGATGGCCGAGCACTCCGCCGACGCCATCATCGTGGCCTCGACCATCGAGATGGCCCAGCGCCTGGGCCTCACGGTCGTGGCCGAGGGCGTCGAGAGCGCCGAGGCGCTGGAGCAGCTGCGCACGATGGGCTGCGACATCGCCCAGGGCCACGTGCTCAGCCGCGCCCTGCCCCCGCCCAGCTCACGGCCTGGCTGGCCGCCCGCCGCCGGGCGCTGCGCGGCATCCTGCCGGAGGCCGCCTAGCCATGCTGCTCGGGGCGGTGCTCATCCTCGGCATCCTCAGCGTCCCGCTGACCGGCGGCAACCTGGTCCGCGCGGCCGACGTCCGCTTCCGCCGCCGCTGGGCGATCATCGCCGCGCTGCTCGGCCAGATCGTCGTCATCGAGATCCTCCCGGGCGGCAGCCCGGCGCTGCACCAGGGCGCGCACCTGGCGACCTACGCGCTGGCCGCCGTGTTCATCGTGAGCAACGTGCGGATCACCGGCGTCGGGCTCATGGGGCTCGGCGGCGGCCTGAACCTGCTGGCCATCGCGGCCAACCACGGCATCATGCCCGCGCGCGCCGGCGCGCTGCGCACGGCCGGCCTGGCGCCGCCTCCGGGGCACTTCGCCAACTCGGCGGTGGTCTCCGACGCGCACCTGCGGTGGCTGGGCGACGTCTTCGCCGTCCCGTCCTGGGTGCCGCTGGCCAATGTCTACAGCGTGGGCGACGTCCTGCTGCTCATCGGGGCCGTCGGCGGCCTGCACGCCGTATGCGGCAGCCGGCCGGCGACGTGGGTCCGCGCCCACCTGCGCCCGCGCGCGCTGCACGTGGAGGCCGTCGAGGTCGTCGCGGTGGGCTCGGGCCCGGCGCTGCTGCGGGTCCGCGGACGGGGCGCGGCCACCCCCGCGGCGCTCGTCCTCGTCGTCGAGGACGACCGCCGCGGGCCGTGGACGGTGGCGGCGCTCGCCTCGCCCGCGCCGCCCGGGACCCAGCTGTGGGCCGGCTTCGCGGTCCCCGGCGGCCCGGAGGCGCTCGACGGGTGCCGCCTGAGCCTGCGCAGCGGGCGCCGCACGATCCCGCTGCCCCCGGCACGCCCGCGCCGCCTGGGCCCCGTCGCGGCCGCCGCCTGAGCCACGGGACCATGCGGGCGTGCTCTGAAGTAGCCTCCGCGCCCCATGTTCGCCAAGGTCCTGGTCGCCAACCGGGGCGAGATCGCCATCCGCGTCATGCGCACGCTGGAAGAGATGGGGATCGCGTCCGTCGCCGTCTACTCCGAGATCGATCGCGACGCGCTGCACGTCCAGCGCGCCGACGAGGCGTATCTCCTCGGGCCCGCCGTGGCCGCCGAGAGCTACCTCAAGATCCCCAAGATCATCGAGGTGGCCAAGGAGTCCGGCGCCGAGGCCATCCACCCCGGCTACGGCTTCCTGGCCGAGAACGCGGACTTCGCACGCGCCTGTGACGAGGCCGGGATCGTCTTCATCGGGCCGCCCGCCTCGGCGATCGACGCGATGGGCTCCAAGACGAAGGCCCGCGAACTCATGCAGGCCGCCGGCGTGCCGATCGTGCCGGGAACGACGGAGGCCGTGGCGACCTACGAGGACGCCGTGCGGATCGCCAACGACGAGATCGGCTTCCCCGTCGCGGTCAAGGCCGCCTCGGGCGGCGGCGGCAAGGGCTTCCGGGTCGCCCTGACCGAGGACAAGCTCAAGGACGCCTTCGAGGGCGCCTCCCGCGAGGGCGAGAAGTTCTTCTCCGACGGCACGGTCTACCTCGAGCGCTACCTGCCCGACCCCCGCCACGTCGAGGTCCAGGTCCTCGCCGACCGCCACGGCAACGTGATCCACCTCGGCGAGCGCGACTGCTCGGTCCAGCGCCGCCACCAGAAGCTCATCGAGGAGTCCCCGGCGCCCGCCGTCGACGAGGCGATGCGCGCGCGCATCGGCAAGATCGGCGTCGACGCCGCCCGCGCGGTCGACTACGTCGGCGCCGGCACGATCGAGGGCATGCTCCAGGACGGCGAGTACTTCTTCCTGGAGATGAACACCCGCGTCCAGGTCGAGCACTGCGTGACCGAGATGACCACGGGCATCGACATCGTCCGCGAGGGCATCCTGGCCGCCGCGGGCGAGCCGCTGACGGTGACCCAGGACGACGTCGTCCTGCGCGGCCACGCGATCGAGTGCCGCATCAACGCCGAGGATGCCAGCAAGAACTTCGCGCCCGCGCCGGGCGCGATCGGCGGCTACAAGGAGCCCAGCGGCCCCGGCGTGCGCGTCGACTCCGGCGTCGGGCCCGGCGGCGTGGTCTCCCCGATGTACGACCCGATGGTCGCCAAGCTCATCGTGTGGGACAAGGACCGTGCGTCGGCCACGCGCCGCATGCTGCGCGCGCTCGGCGAGTACGAGATCGGGGACCTGAAGACCCTCATCCCGTTCCACACGGCCCTGCTGGCCACCGACCAGTGGGCCAACGCCGAGACCTGCCGCGACCTCGTCGAGGACAAGGACTGGCTCAAGGCCCTCGCCTTCCCGGCGCCGGCGGCGCCGTCCGACGACGACGCCGAGGAGAAGGTCGAGCAGGCCTACACCGTCGAGGTCTCCGGCCGGCGCTTCGACGTCACCGTCATCGGGCCGCCGCCCGTGGGCGGCGTCGTCGTGGGCGCGGGCGCGGCGGGCGCCAACGGCGCGGGCCCCAAGAAGCGCGGCGAGCGCAAGAAGGGCGCCGGTGGCGGGGCCGACGAGCTGCTCAGCCCGCTGCAGGGCAACATGTGGAAGGTGCTCGTCGAGCAGGGCCAGACGGTCGAGGAGGGCCAGCTGCTCTGCATCATCGAGGCGATGAAGATGGAGAACGAGATCACCGCCCACAAGGCGGGGGTGATCGAGACGCTCTCGGTCAAGGAGGGCGAGCCGATCCAGTCCGGCGCGCCCATCGCCGTCATCAAGGCGCCCGCCGCGGCCGAGGAGTAGCGACGTGCCGGCCGCCGCCACGATCCTGGGCAGCGGCGGGTTCATCCCCACGGGGGCGCGCGAGACGTCGTCGCTGCTGCTGCTCGACGCCGCGGGCGACGGCGCGGTCGTCGTCGACGCGGGCACGGGCCTGCGCCGCCTCATCACCGACCGCGCGCTGCTGCGGGGCCGCACCCGCCTGGACGTGCTGCTCACGCACTTCCACATCGACCACATCTGCGGGCTGGCCTATCTGACCGAGCTGCGCGGGGTCGAGGTCTGCGTCCACGGCCCGGGCGCGGCGCTGTACGGCACGCCGACCGCCGACGTCCTGCACCGCCTGTTCTCCGTGCCGATCATGCCCATCGACTTCGGCGTCATCGGCGTCGGCGTCGCGGAGATCGCGCCCGGCGGCGCCCGCTTCGGCGGGCTGGAGGTCGCCGTCCGCCGGCAGGACCTGCACACCAACCCGACGCTCGGCTTCCGCTTCGGCGACGACCTCGTCTGGTGCACCGACACCGAGGAGGACCCGGGGACGGTGGCCTTCGCGCGCGGCGCCCGCGTCCTGGCCCACGACGCGTGGGGACCGCCGGCCGCGCCCGGACACGCCGAGCCCGCCGGCGCCGCCCGACTGGCGACGCAGGCCGGGGTGCCGCGGCTCGTGCTCATCCACGTGCCGCCGAACGCCGACGAGGCCGACCTGCACGCGCGGGCGGCGGCCGAGCACGAGCACGTCACCGTCGCCACCGACGGCCTGGCGCTGCTCGACCTCTGAGGTCCTTTCCCGCCGCGGGTAGGGTGGGCCCGGCATGGACTTCGAGCTGATGCGCGCGGGCCTCGAGCAGGCCGTGCCGTTCAACCGCCATCTCGGGCTGGAGATCGCCGAGCTCGGCTTCGGCCGCGGCGTCGTGCGGCTGCCCGACGACGACCGCCTGCGCAACCCGCTGGGCTCGCAGCACGCGGGCGCGCTGTTCGCCGCGGGCCACGCCGCGTCGGGCACGGCGTTCGTCGCGGTGTTCCTGGAGCAGCTGCAGGACCTGACACCCGTCGCCGAGGGCGCCGAGATCGCCTACCGCACGATCGCGCGGGGGCCGATCACCGCGACGGCCGTGCTCGGCGGCACCGCCGAGGAGCTGCTGGCCCAACTGGAGCGCGACGGGTCGGTGCGCTTCGCCGTCGACGTGTCGCTGACCGACGGCGCGGGCACCACGGTGGCCGAGATGACCGTCCGCTGGCTGCTGCCCGGGGGGAGCTGATGCCCGTCCGCACGTGGGTGGCCGGCCCGCACGAGGCCGAGGTCGTCGCGGGCCTGCTCGTCCGCTTCCGCGACCACCTCGGCTACGACTGGCCGTCGGAGAACGCGTTCCTGGCCGGCGTCGAGCGGCTCATGGACGACCGCGACACGGAGTTCCTGCTCGCGGCGCCGGGCGACGACGCGCGGCCCGCCGGCGTCGTGCAGCTGCGCTTCCGCTTCGGGATCTGGCGCGCCGGCGGCGACTGCCTCGTCGAGGACGTCTTCGTCGGCGACGAGGCCCGCGGGCAGGGCGTCGGCCGTGCCCTCATGGAGCTGGCGACCGAGCGGGCGCTGCAGCGCGGCTGCCGGCGCATGGAGCTCGACGTCAGTGAGGCCAACGCGGCCGGCCTGGCGCTCTACCGCGCGTTCGGGTTCCGCGAGAGCGCCGGCGACGGCGCGCCGCGCGACCTCTACCTCCGTCGCCACCTGGACGCCGGGCGCGACGCGTAGGCGTCAGGCCCCGCCGCCCGCCCGCGCCACGTTCTCGGCGTGGATCGCGCGCATCGCCTTGCCGCGGCGCGCGATGGGCAGCGGCGCGTCGCCGGCGGCCAGCGCCTCGAGGTAGGCCGTGTCCTCGCGCAGGATGGCCGCGGCGCGCTGGGCGTCGATCGGCGCGCCGTGGCCCGGGACGACCCAGTCGGCCTGCGCGACATACGGCGCCAGCCGGCGCAGCGTGGCCAGATAGGCCTCGCGATCGCCGCCCGGCGACAGCATGGGGATCTCGACCGGCGAGAGGTAGTCGCCGCAGCACAGCACGCGGGCGAAGGGCGCCCACACCGCCATCCCGTCCGCGGTGTGGCCGTCGGCGGGGACCAGCTCGAGCTCGGCGTCGGCGCCCAGCTCGAGTCGTCCGGGCACCGGCAGGGCCTGGACCTGGCCGAGCGACAGCGCGCGCGGGCGCTGCACGTAGTCCTCGTCGTCGTGGTCGCGCAGCCGGCCCGCCGCGCGGCCGGGCTCGGCCCGCAGCCGCGCCGCCGTGGTCTCCGCGACGCCGAGCGACGCCTCGGGGAACACGAGCCGCGCCAGCAGGTGGTCCCAGTCGGCGTGGGTGGCCAGCAGGCCCGAGAGCGCCCAGCCCGCCTGGCCGAGGATGCCGGGCAGCGCGTCGAGCTCGTCGGGGTAGACGAGCGAGTCGACCACGAAGGTCTCCTCGCCCCGGTGCAGCAGCGTGCACGTCGTCTGCCATTTCACGCTGCGGGCGACGATGACGCCCTCGTGCAGGGCGACGACCTGCACTAGGGGTGCCGCAGGCGGCCCGTCGACGGCCGCGTGACGAGGGTCGGAGAGGGCCGCCGGAGGTGGGTCCCCATGACCATCCCCCTCCGCCCTACAGGCCCAGGAGCTTGGCGGCCTCGAGCAGCGTCTTGACCTCGGCCGTCGGCTTCTTGGCCCCCGCGGGGACCTCCTCCTTGCGCCGGTTGACCCAGATCGTCGGGACCTTGAGCTTCATGGCCGGCTCGATGTCGGCGTCCAGGCCCGAGGCGATGTGCACCCAGCCCTTCTTGCCGCCGATGCGCCGGGCGAACTCGTTGAAGTGCGCGGGGTCGGGCTTGTAGGAGCGGACCTGCTGGGCGGTCACGACGAGGTCGACGTCGGCCGGGATGTGGCGACGCGTCAGCCCGAGCAGCTTGTCGTCGATGTTGGAGATCAGGCCCGTCTCGTACTTGCCCAGGAACTTCTTGAGCTGGGGCATCGTCTCCTTGAACGCCCCCCACCGGGCGACGGAGTCGGGCAGGAAGCCCGAGCGCGAAGGCTCCAGCGGCCAGCCGATCTCCTTGGCGATCCGGACCGCGGCCTGGCGCAGGACCTCGGCGTAGAGCTCGTAGGACCCGCTCTGGATCTCGGCCGTCGCCTGGAGGAACAGATCGACGACCTGCTGGCGGTCGATGGTGAAGCCGTCGCGCTTGGCCTCACGCTCGAACGCGTCGGCCACTCCGCTCTCCCAGTCGATGAGCGTGCCGTAGACGTCGAAGGTGACCCACTGGATGTTCTTGGGGAGTGCCATGCGGTCGGGGATTGTGCCATTTCCGGGCCTCTGCGCGGAGCGCGGTCCCCCGGGCGGGAAGCATCGAGGCGGACGTCTGCACTACCGTCCGGCCTTCCTATGGACCTGCTCGAATACCAGGGCAAGCAGCTCTTCGCCCGACACGGAATCCCCGTCCCTGACGGACGCCCGGCGCGAACGGTCGACGAGGCCGTCTCCGCCGCGAAGGAGGTCGGCTTCCCCTGCGCCGTCAAGGCACAGGTGAAGATCGGCGGCCGCGGCAAGGCCGGCGGCATCAAGATCGCCTCCGACGAAGACGAGGCCCGGGAGCACGCGGACGCGATCCTGGGCATGGACATCAAGGGCTTCACGGTCCACGAGATCTGGATCGAGGGCGCGTCGACCATCGAGGCCGAGTACTACGCCTCGATCGTGTTCGACCGCGGCGCCAAGGCTCCGCTCATCATGCTCTCCACGCAGGGCGGCATGGACATCGAGGAGGTCGCCGACTCCAACCCCGACGCGATCGCGACCCTGCACGTCGATCCGCTGCTGGGCTTCCAGGACTTCCACGGGCGCAAGCTGTGCTTCGCGGCCGGCGTCGACGCCGACCTCGTGCGCCCCATCGGCGCCTTCCTGCACCAGCTCTACGGGACGTTCGTCGCCGAGGAGGCCGTGCTCGTCGAGGTCAACCCGCTCATCGTCACGCCCGAGCGCGGTGTGGCGGCGCTGGACGCCAAGGTCACGCTGGACGACAACGCGCTCTTCCGCCACCCCGACAACGCCAACCTGCGCGACCCCTCCGATGAGGACCCGCAGGAGCAGATGGCCAAGGAGCGCGGGCTGACGTTCGTCAAGCTCGACGGCGACATCGGGATCCTGGGCAACGGCGCCGGGCTGGTCATGTCGACCCTGGACGTCGTGGCCCAGTACGGCGGCGCGCCGGCCAACTTCCTCGACGCCGGCGGCGGATCCAAGGCGGAGGCCATCACGAGCGCCGTCGAGGTCATCCTCTCCAACGACAGCGTCAAGGCCGTGTTGTTCAACATCTTCGGCGGGATCACGCGCTGCGACGAGGTCGCCAACGGCCTCATCGAGGCCTTCAAGCAGCTCAACCCCTCCGTCCCGTTCGTCGTCCGCCTGGACGGGACGAACGACGTGGAGGGCCGGAAGATCCTGGCCGAGGCGAGCCTTCCCAACGTGCACACCGCGGCCACGATGGACGAGGCCGCCCAGAAGGTCGTGGAACTGGCCAAGGGGGAGGCAGCCTGATGGCCGTCCTGATCGACAACGACACCAAGCTGGTCGTCTCCGGCATCACCGGGCGCGAGGGCACGTTCCACGCGCTCAACAACAAGCGCTACGGGACGAACGTCGTCGCGGGCGTCACCCCCGGCAAGGCCGGGCAGGACGTCGAGGGCATCCCGGTGTTCAACACGTTCGGCGACGCCGTCAAGGAGACGGGCGCCAACGTCGCGATGGTCTTCGTGCCGCCGCGCTTCGCCGCCGACTCGATCCTCGAGGCCGCCGACGCCGAGATCCCGCTGGTCGTGGCGATCACCGAGGGCATCCCGGCCCACGACGAGCTGCGCGTCTACACGCACCTGCAGCGCACCGGCACCCGCCTGGTGGGCCCCAACTGCCCGGGCATCCTGTCGCCGGGCAAGGCCAACGTCGGCATCATCCCGGCCTCCTTCTTCAAGGAGGGCAACGTCGGGGTCGTGTCGCGCTCGGGCACGCTGACCTACCAGATCGGCAACACGCTGGCCCAGGCCGGCTTCGGCAACTCCTCGATCGTCGGCATCGGCGGCGACCCGGTCCCGGGCTCGTCGTTCATCGACATCATCGAGCTGTTCCAGGCCGACGACCAGACCGAGCTCATCGTCCTCTCGGGCGAGATCGGCGGCGACGCCGAGGAGCGCGCGGCGGAGTACATCGCCGAGCACGTGACCAAGCCGGTCGTCGCGTACATCGCCGGGTTCACCGCGCCGGAGGGCAAGACGATGGGCCACGCGGGCGCGATCGTCTCGGGCTCCAAGGGCACCGCGGCCGCCAAGGCCGAGGCCCTGGAGTCCAAGGGCGTGCGCGTCGGCCGGACGCCCACGCAGGTCGCGGAGATCGCCGTGGAGATCCTCGGCGGCTGACCGCCGCACCTCGTCCGCGGCCCGCCGGCGCCCGGCGTGGCCGCGGACGTGCAGCGGTGGCGCCTCTACCCGCGCGCGAGTACCCTCGCGAGCCCATGGAGAGCGACGTCACCGCCACGCTCACCGAGCTCGAGCGCAAGCTCAAGGAGCTCGAGCGCGAGCTGGAGAACGTGGGCCGCGGCGGCGAGACCGACGCCGAGCCCGCTCAGTCCGGCTGGCCGCACGCCGCCGATCCGGCCCTGTCCGCCGCACCGCCCGCGCCCGATCCGGGCCCGCCGCCCGCCGGCGTGACGCCGTTCACCGCCTCCTGGCACGGCACCGCCGGCGCCGCACCCCCGCCGCCCGGGCCGCCCGGGCCGCCGCCGCCCGCCTACAACGGCGCCCCCGCGGCCGTGCCCGTCACGCCGCCACCGAGCCCGTGGCCGCCCGCCGCCCAGGCCGCGCCGGCCCCCGCGCCGGCACCGCCCGCCCCGCCGTGGGCGCCCGAGCCGGCCGCGGCGGCGTGGCCCACGGAGCCCCCGTCCGCCTGGCCGACCGAGCCCCCGCCCGCGCCGCAGGCCCCCGCCGCCGGCCTGCACCGCCAGCTCGACGACCTGTTGGCCTTCCGCGAGCGGCTCGTGGCCTCGACGAACGACCTCGTCGCCGAGCTGTCCCGCGTGCTCACCGACCTCAGCGCGGAGATGACGCCGCCCGCGCCGCCCGACCCGCACGACACCGTCTTCGCCGGGCACGTCACGATCGAGGCCGCCCCATTCACCGAGTTCGCCGCCCTGGCGGCGTTCGAGCAGGCTCTCGTGCACGCCCCGGGCGTCGCCGACGTCAGCGTCCGCGCCCTGGACGCCGGGCGCGCCACGCTCGAGGCCACGCTGGCCCGGCCTGTCGCGCTGGCCGCCGCGCTGCGCGCCTCGTCGCCGGTGCCGTTCTCGATCCAGGTCGTCGCCGACGGCTTCCTGGGCCTGGCGATCGGCCCCGCCGCCGGGCCGCCTCCGGGCTGACCGCGGCACCGAGACGCGATGGACGAGGCTGTGCGCATCGCGTTCGAGGCCGGGCTCCCCTACACCGCGCTGCGGGACTTCCGCCCCGACGAGCGGCTCTGGGGCCGCATCGCGCCCGAATGGGCGGTGCGCGAGCGCGTCGTGCCGCTGCTCGTGGTCGGCGACCGCCTGCAGCTCGCCGCGACCCGCCCCGATCCCGACCTCAGCGCGCTGCACGGCGACTGGGCCGGCGTGGACGTCGTCATCGCGCCCGCGGGGGAGATCGACGCCGCGCTCGCGCAGGTCGCCGCCGCGCCGACGCGCGAGGACCGCGCGCCGGTCACCGACCCGGGCGACCCCCACCGCCTCGGCGACCTGCTCGTCGCCCACGGTGCGACGACCGACGACGCCGTCGCCCAGGCGCTGGGCGAGCAGGAGCGCACCGGCGGGCTCATCGGCGACGTGCTCCTGTCCCGCGGCGCGGTCGGCGAGGACCGGCTGCGCAGCGTCCTGGCCGAGCAGCTCGGGCTGCCCGTCATCGACCTCGGCGGCTACGAGGCCGACCCCGCGGCCGTCGCCCTGGTCCCCGAGCTGCTGCAGCGCCGGCTGCGCTGCGTGCCGATCGCCGTCGACGACGCCGCGGTCTTCCTCGCGGTCGCCGACCCGCTGGACGACGACGCGCTGACCGCGCTGCGCACGGCGCTTGGGGGCCTGCAGCCGCGCTGCTTCCTCGCCGGCCGCCACGACGTCGACGAGCTGCTGCAGGACCTGCACCAGGAGACGTGGACCGCGGCCGCGCTCGGGACGCTGCGCGACCGCTTCCCCGGCGAGACCTGCGCGACGCCGGTCCGGCCGGCGCTCGTGCTGGCCGGCATCCTGGTCCTCGCGGCGGCGATCGCCGGACTCGCCGTCGCGCCCGCCACCGCCGGGCTCGTGCTCGTGGCGCTCACCGCCGCGGCCTGCGCGGCGCCCGCCCTGCTCGCGCTGCCGCTGGCGGTGGCGGCCGCCGGGCCGCGCCGTGCGCCCGTCCGGGCCGCCGGCGGCGACGAGCTGCCGCTGACGACCCTGCTGATGCCGCTCGGCCGCGGGGCCGGCGCGTCGGTGCGCGCCGCCGGGACGCTCGCGGCGCTCGACCACCCGCAGGCGCGCCTGGAGGTGCTCCTGCTGTGCCCGGCGCACGACGTCGCCGGCCTGCGCGCCGCGCGGGAGCTGACGCGCCGCGCCCCGCACCGGCTCGTCGCGGTGCCCTCGCCCGCGGCCGCCTCGCGCGCCGCGATGCTCGACTACGGGCTCCTGCTGGCCCGCGGCGAGCAGATCGCGGTCCTCGACCCCGGCGACGTGCCGGCGCCCGGCCTGCTGCGCACCGCCGACGCGGCGCTGCGGGCCGCCGGGCGGCGCACCGCCGTGGCCCAGGCCGCCCTCGCCCCGCCGCCGGGCGGCGGCGCCGTCGCCGCGTGGCTGGCCGCCGAGGCCGCGGCCTGGCACGACCTGCTGTCGCCCGGCCTGGCCCGCCTCGGGCTCCCCGTGCCGCTGGCGACCGTCGGGCTCGTCGCGCGCCGCGCGGCGCTGGAGGAGATCGGCGGCTGGGATCCCGCGTCGGCCGCGGCCGGGACCGACCTCGGGCTGCGGCTGCACAAGTCGGGCCTGCGCGCCACGACGATCGACGCGGCCGTCGGCGTCTCCGGGGTGACCGGAGCGCGCGGCTGGCTCTCGGTCCACGCGGTGTGGTGGCGCGGGACGCTGCAGGCGTTCAAGGTCCAGCTGCGCCATCCGTGGCGGACGGTCCGCCGGCTGGGCCCCGGCGGCACGCTGGCCGCGGTGGTGCTCGGCCTGGCGACGATCGCCGCCCCGCTGGTCTGGCTGCCGGTCCTGGTGCTCACGGTGCTCGGCGCGCTGCAGGGCCTGCAGGTCGTCGACGGGCTGCTGCCCGTCACCCTGGCCCGGATCGCGGGCGGCGAGGTCGTCGTGGTCTGCCTCGTGACGATGGTGCTCGGCGTCGCGGGCGGCCTGCGGCGCCGCAGCGGCGCCGCCGCGCGCGCCGCGCTGCTGGCGCCGGTGGCCCTGACGGCCGGCGCGATCGCCGCCTGGGTCGGGATCGCGGGCGTCGTGGCCGGACTCGGGCGCGGCGCGGCCGCCGAGGCCGGATAGGTTCGCGTGGTGGCCGACCCGCCGCCTCCCACCTCCGACGCCCGCGAGCTGGCGGCGACGCTGTCGCGGCGCGTGCAGGAGACGCTGGCGGCCGCCGAGCAGGCCGGCGCGCAGATCCGCGCCGCCGCGGAGGCCGACGCCGCGCGCCTGCGGTTGGCCGCCGAGCACGAGGCGGCCGCCTACCTGCAGGACGCGCGGCGGCGCGTCGACGCGTTCGCCGAGGGGCGGGCGCGGCGCATGGCCGCGGTGGCCGACCGGCTGCTGGCCCACGCCGAGGTGCTCGCCGACCGTGCCGAGCGCGCGGGACGGCTGCGCGCCGGGATCGAGTCCGTCGTCGACGCGCTGGCCGCCGCGGCCGAGGCCATCGCCGCGGAGGCCGCCCGCGCGCCGATCACGCTGCCCGGCATCGACGAGCCCGGCGCCCAGGTGACGCGGCTGACGACGCGGCCCCACGCGGTCCCGGACCCCGAGCCCGAGCCCGACCCCGAGCCCGAGCCCGAGCCCGAGGCGACCGCCAGCGCCGACGACGACGCCCGCGAGCACGTGCTGCAGATCGCCAGCGCGCTGCCGCGGCGCCCGGGATCGCGCCCGCGCCCGACGACGTTGCGCCCGCCGCCGCCGCTGCCGCCCGAGCCCGACGACGCCGCCTGAGCCCTCGCGCGCCGCGCCTCAGCCGCGGCGCACGCCGCCGAGCCCGTCGGCCTTGGCGGCGTACAGCGCCGCGTCGGCGCGGGCCAGCAGGGCGTCGGCCGGCTCGCCCGCCGTACGCACGACGAGCCCGGCCGAGCACGCGATCTCGCCCGGCGTGGCCTCCTGGAGGCGGATGACGATGCCCTCCGCGCAGCCCAGGTCGCAGTCGGGCAGCAGGACGGCGAACTCGTCGCCGCCCAGGCGGGCCAGCAGGTCGGCGCCGCGCAGCAGCGCACGCCAGCCCTCCGCGAGCTCCACGAGCAGCCGGTCGCCGGCCTGGTGACCGTGGTGGTCGTTGTAGGGCTTGAACCGGTCGAGGTCCAGCGCCGCGACGCAGAGCGGCAGGCCGGACCGGTCGGCGCGCGCGAGCTCGACGCCCAGGCGATCGTCCCAGAGCCGCCGGTTGGCCAACCCGGTGAGCGGATCGGTGCGCGCGAGGTCGCGCAGCTGGTCCAGGAGCCGCCGCCGCTGGACGGCCGCGCCGAGCTCGGCGGCCACGAGCTCGACGAGCGTCTCCTCGCGGGCGCCGGGCGCCGGCGCACCACCCGGCCACCGGACGCGCAGCACGCCGAGGTGCTCGCCCCCGCGGACCACGGGCCGACGCAGCTCGCAGGCCTCCGCGCCCGCGTCGCCTTCGTCGCCCGTCAGGAGCTCGGCGTCCTCGGCGCCGAGGACCTCGCACGCTCCGGCGCACAGGGCGGGGACGGGGTCCTGCGCGGTCGAGGCGTCCCGCGCGAGCGCCGAGAGGGCCAGCACGTCGGCCTGCTGGCGGCGCAGCGCCTGCTCGGCCTCGTGGAGCTCCTCGCGGGCGCGCCGCTGGGCGCTGACGTCGATGAGCGTCCCCAGCCACCCGGCCGCCGAGCCCCAGGGGTCGCGCAGCAGCACGCCGGTGGCGTGGGCCCAGCGGACCGTCCCGTCGGGCGCCGCGAAGCGCATCTCCATCGAGAACTCTCCGTCGCCGGCGGCGGCGGCGCGCCAGCTGGTCTCCAGCGTCGCGCGGTCGGCGGGGTGGACCGCCTCGCGCCAGCCCTGGTCCAGGAGCGCCGGCCCCCGGAAGCCGGTGAGCTCGCAGACCCAGTCGTTGGCGAACACGCAGCGGCCGCGGTCGTCGATCTCCATGATGCCCACCGGCGCCAGGTGCGTCAGCGTGCGCCAGCGGTCCTCGCGGGCGCGCAGGAGGTCCTCCGTGCGCTCCTGCGCGCGGCGGCGGGCGACCGCGAAGCGGATGGCCCGGACGAACGCCGGCACGCTCGCCGCGTTGCCCTTGACGAGGTAGTCCTGGGCGCCCGCGCCGATCGCATCCAGGGCGAGCGCGTCGTCGTCGTGGCCGCTGAGCACCAGGACGGGGCAGGTCACGCCTGCGTCGGTGAGCGTCGCCAGGCCCTCCAGGCCCGAGGCGTCGGGCAGGCTGAGGTCGAGCAGCACGGCGTCGGCATCGCGGGCGCGCAGGTCGTCCACGGCCGCCGCCAGTCGCTCGTGGTGGCGGACCTCGATGCCGCCCGGCACCGCGTCGGCGAGCAGGAGGGACACGAGCCGCGCGTAGGGAAGGCTGTCCTCGACCAGGACGATCGAGGCGGAGGGCTCGGCCATGTCGCCCGGAGGATCCCGTCCGCAGCGGACGCCACGGGCGGCGGCGGGCTAGCATCGGTACCACGATGCCTGACGTGATCTCCTTCGCCCGCGGCGCCCCCTCCCTGGACATCGTCGACGTGGAGGGCCTCAAGGCCGCGGCGACGCGCGCCTTTGACCGCGACCCCGGCGGCACGACGGGCTACGGCACCGCGGTCGGCTACGCCCCGCTGCGCGAGTGGATCGCCAACAAGCACGGGGTCGACCCGTCGCAGGTCATCGTGACCAACGGCTCGATGCAGGCCGACGCGTTCCTGTTCGAGTCGCTCGTCAAGGCCGGCGACGCCGTCGTCGTCGAGAAGCCGACGTACGACCGCACGCTGCTGAACCTGCGTGGCCGCGGCGCCGACGTGCGCATGGTCGAGCTGGAGACCGACGGGATCGACGTCGTCGCGCTCGAGGCGCTGCTGCGCGACGAGGGCGTGCGCCCGACGCTGGCCCACGTGATCCCCAACTTCCAGAACCCGGCGGGCTACACGCTGTCGGGTCCCAAGCGCCAGGCGCTGCTGCGCCTGGCCGAGCAGTTCGGGTTCGTCATCTTCGAGGACGACCCCTACGTCGACATCCGCTTCTCGGGAGAGTCGCTGCCGACGATGCTGTCGCAGGACACCGCGGGCGCCGTCGTCTACGCCTCGTCGTTCTCCAAGACCGTCTGCCCGGGCATCCGCGTCGGCTACCTCGTCGGGCCGGCCGAGCGCATCTCCGAGATCCAGCGGCTGGCGACCAACACCTACATCTCGCCGAACATGGTGGCGCAGTCGCTCGTGTACGAGTTCTGCGCCTCGGGCGACATCGACCGCTCGATCGCCACGGTCAAGGCGGCGCTCGCCGCGCGCGTGCAGCGGCTGACGGCCGCGCTGGAGCGTGACCTGCCCGAGGCCCGCTTCCAGGCGCCGGAGGGCGGCTACTTCATGTGGGTCGAGCTGCCCGAGGGCACCGAGGTCGACCGCGTCTTCGAGCAGGCCACCCAGCGGGGCGTCGCGTTCGTCAAGGGCACCGACTTCCTGCTCGAGGGCGGGGAGAACACGCTGCGCCTGGCCTACTCGGGCGTGACCGAGGACCAGATCGACGAGGGCGTCTCGCGCCTGGCCGACGCGGTCCGCGCCGCGCAGGGCGCGCCGGCCTAGGGGTTCATCTGCCGTAGCGCTCGCGGCCCAGCACGAGCTGGGCCGGCAGCGCGACGCGCGGCGGCGGCGACGGGTCGGCGACGACCGACACGGTCTCGGCGACGCTGCGCGTCACCGCGCAGCGTTGGCCGTCCCCCATCTCGACGACGACCTCCTCGTCGCCGCTGGAGGACAGCGTGCCCTCGCGGCCCGGGTCCAGCCCGGCGGCCTTGAGGTAGTGCAGCAGGTCCTCGGCCTCGTTCTCGAAGCGGATGATCGTGACCTTGGCGCCCGGCGCGACGTCGGCCAGCGGCACGCTGGCGACGCGGCTGCCCACGTCGATCGGGTGGCCGTGCGGGCACGTCTTGGCGTCGCCGATCGCGGCGAGCATGCGCTCCTCCAGGACGGGCGACATCGCGTGCTCGAGGCGCTCGGCCTCCTCGTGGACCTCGTCCCACGGGATGCCCAGCACGTCGGTCAGGAAGCGCTCGATGAGGCGGTGGCGGCGGACGATCGCCTCGGCGTGCTCGCGCCCGGACTCCGTGAACGAGATGGCCTTGTCGGCGGCGCGCGTGATGTAGCCGTCGCGCTCGAGCCGGCCGACCATCTCGTGGACCGTGGGCGGCGACAGCTGCATGGCCCGGGCGATGTTCGCGCCGGTCATCGGCAGCCCCGCCTCGTAGAGCCAGAACAGGGTCTCGAGGTACTCCTGCTCGGCGACGGTGGCGTTGGCGGACGTCATCCGGGCCATCGTACCGTCCGCGACTCAGCCTCCAGGAGGGTGCTGACGCGGCGGCGTGGTGCCCAGCTCCCGGGCCATCGCCTGCATGCCCTCCTCCGCGAGCGCCATGAACTCGCGGGCGGCGGGCGACAGCCGGGCGCCGCGGCGGTTGATGAAGGCGAAGGTGTCGTGCAGCGGCTCGGCGAACGGCACCCAGCCCAGGCGCCTGGGGACCCGCCGGCCCAGCGAGAGCAGGACGCCGCGGGCGACGAGCGCGTCGCCCATCCCCCGCGAGGCGAGCTCGATCGCGGTCTCGACGTCCTCGACGTCGATGGCCGGCTCGATCTTGACGCCCTCGCGCTGGGCCAGCTCGTAGAGCTGGCGCCGGGTGGGGTCCTCCAGGCCGTAGCTGGCGTCGGTGAGGATGAGCGGGGCGGCGGCGAGGTCCTCGATCGTCACGGGGTGGCGCAGGCGCGCCGCGTCGGCGCTGAGGTAGACGATCTCGTCCTGCATGATCGGGCGCACCTCGAGCCCCGTGTCGTCGATCGGCAGCGCGATGAGGCCTGCCTCGAGGTCGCCCGCGCGCACGGCGGCCGCGACCTCTGAGGAGTTCTGACCGACGAGCCGGACGCGGACCTTGGGGTGGCGGCGACGGAAGGCCATGACGATCTGGGTGCCGGGGTACCAGCGCGCGGTCCCGAACGTCCCGAACGTCGCGATCCCGCCCTGCAGCTCGCGCTGGGCCACGACCGCCTCGCGCGCGTGCTCGACCGCCGACAACGCCGCCTCGGCGTGGGGGCGCAGCGCCTCGGCCGCGGCGGTCGGCTTGATGCCGCGCCCGACGCGGGCGAAGAGCGCGACGCCCAGCTCGGCCTCCAGGCGGCGGACCTGCTCCGACAGCGACGGCTGCGCGAGCAGCAGGCGCTCGGCCGCCGCCGTGAACGACCCCTCCTCCAGGGCGGCGAGGAAGTACTCGAGCTGCTGCAGCGTCATGTTCGTGACCTCAAGGGGAAACCTATGGGAGTCGGAGGCAACCAAGGCTAGAGCCTGGGGAACATACGGTCGATCATGAGGACATGATCAGTCTCCTCACCGTCTTCGGGGTCTTCGGCGCCAACGCCGTGCTCTCGTCCCGCTTCGGCGCCGACTCGCGTCGCCGCAACGACGATCGCCGCAACTGGTAAGCGGTCGCACCCGCGACCCGCCGGACCTCTCCCATCCCGACCTCCCCAACACCACCATGAAGCCGCACCGCCACGGGATCACGCTCTGCGTCCTGTCGGCGTGCGGCTTCGGCACCATGGCCATCTTCGCCAAGGAGGCCTACGCCGCCGGCGTCGGCGTCGTGACGCTGCTGGCCCTGCGCTTCCTCATGGCGGCCGCCCTGTTCTGGGCGATCGTCGCCGTGCGCGACGTCGCGATGCCTCCGCGGCGCGTGGTCCTCGCCGGCCTGGCGCTCGGCGCCGGCGGCTACGCCGCGCAGGCCGGGCTCTACTTCGGGGCGCTGACGCGCATCGACGCATCGCTGACCTCGCTGCTGCTGTACCTGTACCCGTCGATCGTCTTCGCCGGCGCGCTGCTGCTGCGCGCGCACACCGGCGAGCGCCCGACGCCGCGGCGCATCGGCGCGCTCGCGCTGGCCACCGCGGGCACGATGCTCGTGCTGCTCGGCGGCCACGTCGGCGGGGTCGACGGCCTCGGCGTCGCGATGGCCGTGGGAGCCGCATTCGTCTACGCGGGCTACATCCTGGTCGCCGACCGGCTCGTCGGCGGCACCGACCCGTTCGCGCTGGCCGCCCTGGTGACGACGGGCGCCTCGGCCTCCACGCTCGCCGTCGGCGCGTCCTCCGGCGGCCTGGACCTGGGCTTCGCCCCGGCGGGCTGGGGCTGGATCGCCGCGATCGCCGTCGGCTCCAGCGTCCTGGGCATCAGCGCGTTCTTCGTCGGCCTGCGGTCCGTCGGGCCGGCCACGGCGTCGATCGTCTCGACGATCGAGCCGGCGGTCACCGTCGGCCTCGCGACCCTCATCTACGGCGAGGTGCTCGGCCCGGCCCAGCTGGCCGGCGGCGTCCTCGTGCTCGGTGCGGTCGTGATCCTGCAGCTGCGGACGGGTACGGTGCCCGGCGATGACCCTGCCGCTCACGCCACCGTTGCTGCCCCAGCTCGCGCGCTCGCGCACGAGCCTGCCTGAGGGCGACGACTGGGCCTACGAGCCCAAGTTCGACGGCTTCCGGGCCATCGCGTTCGTCGACGGCGGCGACGTCGTCCTGCAGTCGCGCAACGGCAAGCCGCTCGGGCGCTACTTCCCCGAGGTGCTGGCATCCTTCCCCGCCGGGCGCTACGTCCTGGACGGCGAGGTGGTCGCCGCGTCGTTCGACACGCTGGGCCAGCGGATCCATCCCGCCAGGTCGCGCGTGGAGCGCCTGGCCGTCGAGACGCCCGCGCGGTTCATCGCGTTCGACCTGCTCGCCGAGGGCGACACGGTGCTGCTGGACCGGTCCTACGACGAGCGCCGCGCCGCGCTCGAGGCGCTGGCCCTGGAGGGCGTCGAGCTGACGCCGGTGGTGCGCGCGGCCGCCGACGCGCAGGGCTGGCTGCAGGACGAGGAGGGCGTGATAGCCAAGGAGACGGCGGCGCCCTACCGCCCGGGCGAGCGCGTGGGCATGGTCAAGATCAAGCGCGTGCGCACGATCGACGCGGTCGTGCTCGGCTGGCGTCCCGGCAAGGCCGAGCGGACGGTCGGCGCGCTCATCCTCGGCCTGCACGGCCCGGACGGCCGGCTGCGCGAGGTCGGCCACTCCTCGGGCTTCACGGCCAAGCAGAAGCGCGAGCTCGTCGATGAGCTGGCGCCCTACGAGACCGGGGAGCACGGCTCGGGCGGGCCGTCGCGGTGGTCGGCGGGGCGCGACCTGGAGTGGGTGGCGCTGCGGCCCGAGCTCGTCGTCGAGGTGACGTTCGACCACGTCTCCGACGGGCGCATCCGCCACGGCGCCAAGGTGCAGCGCTGGCGCACCGACAAGGCGCCCGCCGACTGCACGACCGATCAGCTCGAGTCCTAGGCGGGCGCGGGCGCCGGCTCGGGCGCCGGGGCGACCGCGAAGAACGGGACGGTCAGGTGCGCAAGCGGGCCGATGGCCAGCGCGAAGAGCAGCGTCCCGACGCCGACGGTGCCGCCCAGCAGCGTGCCCGCGAGGAGGACGGTGACCTCGATCGTCGTGCGCACGACGCGCATGGAGTGCCCGCGCTTGACGAAGGCCGTCATGAGCCCGTCGCGCGGCCCGGGCCCGAGGTCGGCGCCGAGGTAGAGCCCGACCGCGACGCCCGAGGCCAGGACGCCGCCGACCAGCAGCGCGATGCGGACGACGATCCCGTGGGCGGGGCCGAAGGCCGAGAGCATGATCTCCACGACGATGCTGATGACGACGACGTTGCTGATCGTGCCGATGCCGGGGCGCTCACGCAGCGGGATCCAGGCCAGCAGGACCAGCGCGCCGACGATGAACACCCAGGCGCCGACGGTCAACCCGAACGTGCGCGCCAGGCCCTGGTGCAGGACGTCCCACGGGCTGTTGCCCAGGCCGGCGAGCAGCTGAGCCGACGCGCCGAGGCCGAAGAGGACCAGGCCGGCGTGGAGCTGGGTCAGGCGGCGCAGGGCACGCGGGGGCGCCGCATCGGCCCGCATGATCGCGGATGGCCGGGGGCGGGTACGGGCGCGGCGGGCGCCGGGGCGCCTGGTGGCCTTGACGTGCCATATGCACGTCAACACGACCATGACCGTTGCAGCATCGTGCCGACGGTCGCCGCGACGGCCTCGGGCTCGCCCGTCACCTGGGCGTAGGTGAACCGCAGGACGGTGTAGCCCGCCAACGCCAGGAGCTGGTCGCGGCGGCGGTCCTGCGTGAACGCGGTGGGCATCGCATGGAACGCGAAGCCGTCGGTCTCGACGAGCAGGGTGCTGCCCCGCCACGAGAAGTCGACGCGCACGCCTTCGACGATCCTGTTGGCGACCGGTCGCGGGAGGCCGAAGTCGTCGCACAGCTGGACGAAGGCGACCTCCATCGGACTCCGCAGATCGCTCGTGCCGACACCCTCGAGCGCCAGGAGCAGCCGCACCAGCCGCGGCACTCCGGGATGGTGGGCAGACCGCGCGGCGGCGGCGTGCACGTCGCCGAGGTCGAAGATCCGCGCGCGGGCCGCGTGGCGCACGGCGAGCTCGAGCTCACGCGCGCGCACGCGCGCAGCGAGGTCGAGGAGCGTCCGCGGCACCGAGGTGACGGGAACCGAACGATGCACGGTGCGGTCGGCGTCCGGCAGGTCGGCGCGATGGCCCACGACGCCCGCACGCCGCCGCGGCCCGGAGCGCCGCGGAGCGATGACATGCACCGGAGCGGCCGGCGCGTCCCGGATCCCCCAGTGCGCCGCGGCCGTCCCGTGGCTCAGCACCGCCGCCGGTCCACAGGCCATGACGGCGGCCAGCCAGTGGCCCTCCCGGCGCAGCTGGCGATGTCCATCGCTGTAGACCCCGCGATGGAGCACGAGCAGGCGCCGGGTCCGTACGCGCATGTCGACGACGTGGCCTGGGACCCCGGCCTCCAGGAGCTGGCGGCGCGCGACGACCCCGTGCTGGGCTCCCGCCAACGCCGCGATGAGACGATCGTGGTCACCTTGACGTGCCATATGCACGTCAAGGTGACCGCCGCCCGGAACCCGCCCCCCTCCCGCCCCCTCTGGTACAAGCCCGGACGCCATGGCCTACGTGCAGCCCCCGGTCCTCGTGTGCCCCGACGCCTTCGCCGGGACGCTGCGGGCGGCCGAGGTCGCCGCGGCCGTCGCGCGCGGCCTGGAGCGGGCCGGCCTGGCCCCGCCGGACCGCTGCCCCGTGGCCGGCGGCGGCCCGGGCACCCTGGAGATCCTGCTCGCGGCGCTGGGCGGCGAGACCGCCGGCGCGCCGGCGACCGACGCGCTCGGCCGCCCCGTGCGCGCGGGCTTCGCGCTCGTCGAGGACGGCGGCACCGCGATCGTCGAGGTCGCCGAGACCGCGGGCCCGCGGCGCGTCGCCGCAGGCGACCACGACCCGGCGACGGCGACCAGCCGCGGCACCGGCGAGCTCATCGCCGCCGCCGCGGCGGCCGGCGCGCAGGTCGTCCTCGTCGCCGCCGGCGGCGGGTCGGCGGCCGACGGCGGCGCCGGCGCGATCGAGGCCATCGCCGAGGCCGGCGGCCTGCAGGGCACCGCGCTGGTCGTCCTGTGCGACGAGCGCCGGCCCTTCGAGCACGCCGCGCGCGCGGCCGGCGCCGATCGCGCGGCGACCACGCGCCTGCAGCGGCGTCTGGACCGCCGGGCCGCGCGCTGGCCCAAGGACCCGCGCGGCGTGCCGATGACGGGCGCCGGCGGCGGCCTGGCCGGCGGCCTCTGGGCCGCCCTCGGCGCGCGCCTGGAGCCCGGCACCGCGTTCGTCGTGCAGGCCCTCGACGTCGACCGCCGCATCCGCGCCGCGCGCGCCGTGGTCATCGGCGAGGGCCGGTTGGACCGCGCGACCCTGCTCGGCGGCCCCGCGGGGGAGATCGCCACCCGCGCCCGCCAGGCCGGCGTGCCCTGCCACGCCATCGTCGGCGCCGACGCCATCGAGCCGTTCGACGCCCGCATCCTCGACCTCCAGGTCATCCTCGAGGCCGGCACGCCCGCGGCGCTGCAGGACGCGGGCGAGCGCCTCGGGCGCATGCTCGAGGCGCGCGTCGCCTGACGGCCGCCGCGGTCAGCCCAGCCAGGCGGGCGTGCGGAACGTCCGCGCCGCCCCGGCGTCGCCGAGCAGCGCCTCGAGGTCGCCCGGCGCCATCGGGCGGGCGAAGTGGAAACCCTGGCCCATGCCGCACCCCAGCGCCCGCAGCGCCTCGGCCTGCGCGCCGACCTCGATGCCCTCCGCGATGCACGAGAGGTTCAGGCTGGCGGCCAGGTCGACGATCGCGCGGGCCAGCGCGCGGCCGTCGGGGTCGTCGGCGTCGACGAGCCCGTCGACGAACGGCTTGGCCATCTTGAGGATGTCGATGGGGAACCGCCGCAGGTAGCGCAGAGACGAGTAGCCCGTGCCGAAGTCGTCGACGGCGAGCCGGACGCCGAGGGCCTTGAGCGCCGACAGGCGCTCGATCGTCGCCTCCGTGTCCTGCATGAGGACCGTCTCGGTGATCTCGAGCACGAGCGCGTCGGCCGGCAGGCCGCTGTCGGCCAGGGCACCCGCGACGTCGGCGACGATGCCCGGGTCCTCGAGCTGGCGGCCCGAGAGGTTGACGGACATGATCCGCCGCTCCTCGGAGGGAAACGCGTCGATCCAGCGGACGGCCTGGGCGCACGCCGTACGCAGGACCTGGCGGCCGAGCGCCACGATGCTGCCGTTGTCCTCGGCCAGCGGGATGAAGTGCGGGGGCGGGACGAGCCCGCGCGTCGGGTGGTTCCAGCGGGCCAGCACCTCGAAGCCGGCGAGCGTCTCGCCGTCCAGCGCGATGACGGGCTGGTAGTGCACGGCGATCTCGTGTCGCTCGACCGCGCGCAGCAGGTCGGCCTCGAGCTCGAGGCGGTCGAGGACCTCGGCCTCCATGGAGGCCTCGAACAGCACGTGGCGCCCCTTGCCCTGGGCCTTGGCGCGGTACATCGCGACGTCGGCCTGGCGCAGGAGCTCGGGCGCGCTGTCACGGCCACAGGTGATGCCGACCGAGGCGCTGACGAAGACCTCGCGGCCGCCGACCACGAACGGCACACGCAGGGCGTCGACGATCCGCTCGGCGACGATCGCGGCCTCCTCGGTGCCGGAGAGGTCCTCGAGCAGCACGGAGAACTCGTCGCCGCTCAGGCGCGCGGCGGTGTCGGCGGTGCGCAGCGCCTCCTCGAGGCGCCGGGCGACCGCGACCAGCAGCTCGTCGCCGGCCGCATGGCCGAGCGAGTCGTTGACGGTCTTGAAGCGGTCCAGGTCGAGCGAGAGCACGCCGCAGGACGTGCCGCGGCGGCGGCCGTGGACGAGCGCGTGCTGGACGCGGTCGACGAACAGCGCGCGGTTGGGCAGCCCGGTGAGCCCGTCGTGCAGCGCCTGGTGGACCATCGTGTCGGCGCGGCGCGCGTCGCTCAGCGCGAGGCTGGCGTGCTCGGCGAAGGAGAGCAGCATGTCCTGCTCGGAGCGCGTGAACACGCGGCCGGGCCGGAACGAGGAGAGGATGAGGCCGCCGGTGACCCGGCCGTCCTCGTGGACGGGGGCGGCCATCGCGGCCTGCACTCCGAGCCCGACGAAGCGCGACACGCGGTCGGGCGAGCGGGCGTAGTCCTCGGCGACGACGAGGCGCCCCTCGGCGACCGCGCGGCCGGCGACGCCCTCGCCCAGGCGGCGGCGGCGGTGGCGCTCGATCTCGACGGGGTCGTAGCCCCGGGCGGCGGCGATGACCATCCAGCCGGGGTTCTCGGGATCCAGCAGCAGGAGCGCGGGCGCGTCGTCGCCGAGCAGCTCGCCGGCGGCGCCCACGATGGTCTCCAGCACGCCCGGCAGCGGCTCGCGGCGCGAGATGGCGCGCTGGATGCGGGCCATGGCCTCCAGCACGCGCTGGCGCTTGCGCAGGGTCTCCAGCAGCCGGACGTTCTCGGCGGCCTGCAGGTCGGCGCGGCTGCGCAGCGTGCGCTCGGCCTCGATCGCGCGCAGCAGGCGCAGCGTCAGCGCCAGGCCGCGGGCCATGCCGCGGACCAGGCTCTGCTCCTCGCGCACCAGCGGCGTCGCGGCGCGGGCGACGAGCAGGTGGGCGGCGTGCTCCTCGAGGGCGATGCACAGCACGGGGGCGGGCCCGGCGCCCGGGACCGGGACGGTCGTGGCGCGGCCCGCGACGGCGTCGAGCAGCAGGCGCTCGGGGATCTCGAAGCGCGGCCAGCCCATGGAGGCGACGACCTCGCCGCCGCTGACCACGGCGCCGCACTCGGCGTCGACGGCGATGCACGCGGACTCGATCGCCTCGCGCAGCGCGCCGGCCTCGTCGGTGGTCTGGGAGATGGCGCTGAGGAACTCGGCGAGCTGCTGGGCGGACCAGCTGCCGGCGGCGCCCGTCATGCGATCGCGAGCACGACGAAGGTCTGGTGGTGGAAGCCGAGCGCACCCCGGGTGCGGGCGATCTCCCCGTGCGTGTAGGCCCCGGCCACCGGGGCGCCCGCGGCGTGGCGCGCGACCCGCTCGGTCTCGCGGGCGGCGACGTCACCGCCGCCGCCCAGGAACGTCAGCCGTGCCGCGCAGTCGAACGCGACGAGCGCGCGGGCGGGCGCGCCGCCGAGGGCGGCGACGGCCTCGGCGCAGGCGGCGTCGGCGGCGTCGATGACGCCGTCGTGGGTGGCGCGCATGAGCCAGACCAGCGCGCCGGCGGGGATCGCGCAGCGCACGCTGCCGTCCGTGGCCTCGTCGAGGCGCACGATCCGCACGCGGGCTTCGCCGACGCGCGGCTGGATGCCGAGCGGGTGGGCCAGGACGTTGGCGTCGGAGACCTCGCCGTCCAGCAGCGCGGTGTAGACCTCGCGCGCCGGGCGCTCGTCGAGCTCGAGGACGCGACCGGGCGCGGCGCGGGTGACCAGCAGCGGCTCGCCGACCGGCTCCCAGCCGTGGCGGACGCCGATGCCCAGCGGGGCGTCGGAGCCGATCGCGACGCCGACGACCGCGTCGTTGAGCGCCGCGGGCCCGTAGAGCACGGCGTGGCTGTCGGGCCGCCCGACGGGGTGACCGGCGACGCCTCCGACGAGCGGGACGCCCGCCCCGGTGACCGAGTAGGCGCCGCGGACGATGTCGGGGTGGATCGCCGCGCCGCCGTCGGTGAGCAGCATGAGCACGCGGTGCTCGCGGTCGGCGACGTCGCCGAGGCACGCCGCGGCGCGGGCGCCGGCGTCGCGCGGCGCGGCTCCGCTGACGCCGGCGATGCTGAAGGTGAAGCCCTCCCCGCCCAGGGCGAGGACGAGCACGGATCCCGAGGCCGGCCCGGCCGCGTCGAACTCGGCGGCCGTCGTGCAGCCCACCAGCGGCACGGGGCCGGCGACCTCGGCCAGCGCGGCGCCGAGGACCGCGGGGTCGTAGGCGCCGCTGACGAACGCCAGCAGCAGGCCCGGCTCGCGGTGCGCGCGCAGCGCCGCGTGCACGGCCTCGTGCGCGGCGGTGGTGGGATCGGGGTGGGCAGAGCGTCCGACCTCTGCCCAACGGCAGAGACCGGCGCGCGCCAGCCCTGGCACGGCGCGCTCCATGCCCACGGTCATCGGCCGCCGGACCGGCCGGTTGAGGGTGGGGACGGCGCTGCGCACGTCCGACTAGGCTCGCGCTGGTGCCGCCTGATCGCCCGCGACCCTCCCTGTCGCTGCCGACGCCCGGCGCCCGGCGGGCGGTCGTCGTCGGCGCGGGGTCGTTCGGCACGGCGATCGCGGTCCTGCTCGCGCGCGGCGGGGTGCGCACGACGCTGCAGGCGCGCACGAACGAGCAGGCCGAGCGGCTGGCCGCCGACCGCGAGAACCACACCTACCTGCCGGGCGTCGCGCTGCCTCAGACGCTGCGCATCGAGGCCGTCGGCGCCGGCCTGGCCCGTGCGGACTACGTGCTGCTGGCCGTGCCGTCCCAGAGCCTGCCCGGCGTCATCGCGGGCCTCCCGGCGGCCCAGCTGCCGCGGCGCGCGGCGATCGTCTCGCTGGCCAAGGGCCTCGTGCCGCCCCAGGGCACGCCGCCGACGCTCCTGCTGGCCGCACGCTTCGGCACCGACCGCGTCGCCTGCGTGGGCGGTCCCGCGCACGCGCGCGAGATGGTCGACGCGGGCGCCGCGCTCGTCGCGGCGTCGACCGACGAGGCGCTCGCCCTGTCGCTGGCGTCGTTCTTCCAGCGGGCCGGCGTGGTCTGCGAGGCCAGCAACGACCCCGTGGGCGTCGAGCTGGCCGGTGCGGCCAAGAACGCCGCGGCGCTCGCCGCGGGCGCCACCGAGCGCCAGGGCCTCAACGCCGCCGGCGCCGCGGCCGGGCACATCTTCGCCGAGGTCTGGCGGTTCGCCGAGCTGCTCGGCGGCCGGCCCGAGTCGCTCATCGGCCTGGCCGGCACGGGCGACCTCGTCGCCACGGCGCTGGCGCCCCAGAGCCGCAACCGCCGGGCCGGCGAGCTGCTGGCCGACGGCGTGCCCGGCGCCGAGATCCCGGCACGCATCGGCCAGGCCGTCGAGGCGCTGGACGCCGTGCCGCTGCTGTCGTCGGCGCTGACGCGCGCGGGGATCGACGCGCCGGTGACCAGCGGCCTGGCGCGCCTCATCGGCGGCGAGCTCCCACTCGACGACTGGGTCGCGCTCGTGCGCACGACGATCCCGCCGCCGGCGCGCTGGCGGCGCCCGGACGGCTCGGGGGCCGGCCTGCACCGCCTGCGCGAGCGCCTCCGGGCGGCCGCGGCGCGCCGCGCGCGGCGGCGCCGCCTCCCCGGAGCCGAAGGGACGTGACCGACCGCGGAGCCCCGGACCGCGCGAGCTGCAGCTCCAGCGCTCCGACGAGGAGCTCGCCCACTTCGCCCACCGGACTGCTGCAGGCCCGCCCGGGCGCCGACCTGGGCCGGCGCGACGGTCACCCGCGACGACCTGCCGGTCGTGCAGGCGCGCCGCCGCGAGGCGACGTCCACTGGGAGCTGACGGTGCGCGACAACGGCATCGGGATCGAGCCCGGCTTCCGCGAGCGCGTGTTCGGCCTGTTCCTGCGGCTGCCCACGGCCGAGGAGTACCCTGGCACGGGCATGGGTCTGGCCATCGTCAAGAAGATCGTGGAGCCCAACGACGGCTGCGTCCGCGACGAGCCCGCGCCCGGCGAGGGCGCCGCGTTCGTCGACTCGCTGCCCGCCGGGGAGGGTGCGTGAGCGCCGTCGCCGGCCCGCGCCGGCTGCTCGTCGTCGAGGACTCCGAGTCCGACGTCGAACTGCTGCGCGAGGCGCTCTCGGACTCCGATCCGGGCGTCGCGCTCGACGTCGTGCGCCACGGCGAGGACGCGCTGGCCTTCCTGCGCCGCGAGCAGCCGTTCCCCGATGCGGCGCCGCCCGACCTCGTCCTCCTGGACCTCAACCTGCCGCGCATGGGCGGCTTCGAGGTGCTGCGCGCCCTGCGCGCCGACGTCGACCCGCGGCTGCGCCGCCTGCCCGTCATCGTCTTCACGACCTCCGGCGCGCGCAGCGACGTCGAGACGGCCTACGACCTGCACGCCTCGACGTTCGTGACCAAGCCGACGGCGTTCGAGCACTACCTCGACACCGTCCGGGCGTTCCGCGAGTTCTGGCTGCGGGTGGCGACGCTGCCCTCGACCGCCTGATCGCGGCGTGACGGTCGTCCCGACCGAGCCGTGGACGGCGCTGCTGGACGCCGGCCGCGACGACGCGCGCCTGGTGCGCCAGGCCTTCGAGGGCGCCCGCGAGGCCGAGCTCGTGCCGCTGCCGGCCGACCTGCACCCGGCGCTGGGCGAGGGGCTGCGCGGCGCCGGCATCGGCGCGCTGTTCACCCACCAGGCGCAGGCGCTGGACGCAGCCGCCGACGGCCCCGTGATCGTCACGACCGGCACCGCGTCGGGCAAGTCGCTGTGCTTCAACCTGCCGACGCTCGACGTGCTGTGCACCGACGCCAAGGCACGCGCGCTCTACCTCTACCCGACCAAGGCGCTGGCCCAGGACCAGGCGCGCGCGATCGCCGCGCTGCGCCTGGGCAAGCGCGTGCGCCCGGCGATCTACGACGGCGACACGCGCCGCGAGGACCGCACGGCCGTGCGGCGCCGCTCCAACCTCATCCTGACCAACCCGGACATGTTGCACGTCGGGGTGCTGCCCAACCACGCGCGCTGGGGCGACTTCTTCGCCAACCTCGCCGTGGTCGTGGTCGACGAGGCCCACGTCTACCGCGGGGTCTTCGGCTCCCACGTCGCCAACGTGCTGCGGCGGCTGCGGCGCATCGCCGCCGCCTACGGGACCGAGCCGCGGTTCCTGTTGGCCAGTGCGACGATCGCCAACCCGGTCGACCTGGCCGAGCGGCTCACGGGCCTGGACGGCTTCACCCACGTGCACCGCGATGGCTCGCCGTCGGCGGCGCGGCAGATCGCGATGTGGAACCCCCCCGTCGTCGACGAGGCGCTGCAGTCACGGCGCTCGGCGCTGGGCGAGGCGGCCGAGATGGTGGCCGAGCTCGTCCGCGGCGGCGGGCGGACGATCTGCTTCGTCAAGTCGCGCAAGGGCGTCGAGCTCGTCGCCAAGCTCGTCGCCGACGAGCTCGGCCGCACCGACGCGGCCCTGCGCGAGCGCGTCGCGCCCTACCGCGCGGGCTACACGCCGGCCCAGCGGCGCGAGCTCGAGGCGCGCCTGGTCTCCGGCGACCTGATGGCGGTCGTGACGACGGACGCGCTCGAGCTCGGGATCGACATCGGCGCCCTGGACGCCGCGGTCGTCGTCACGTTCCCCGGGACGGTCGCGTCGCTGCGCCAGATGTGGGGGCGCGCCGGGCGCCGGGGCCGCGGGCTGGCGGTCTACGTCGCCGGCGAGGACGCCCTGGACCAGTTCTTCTGCCGCCATCCCGACGAGTTCCTGGACCGCCCGGTCGAGGCGGCGATCATCAACCACGAGAACGAGCAAATCCACGACCCGCACCTGCTCTGCGCCGCGCACGAGGGCCCGATCGACCCCGCGACCGACGCCGAGTTCCTCGGGCCGCGGGTGCGCGCGCACTGCGAGCACCTCGCCGGGCTGGGCGAGCTCGTGGAGCGCGGCGGGCGCTTCGGCCTGCGCCGGCCCGAGGACTACCCGGCCGCGCGGGTCTCGCTGCGCTCCGGCTCGCCGGACTCGTTCACGATCATCGACGTCGACCACGGCGAGGTCCTGGGCACGGTGGAGGCCGCCCGCGCGTTCTCGACCGTCCACGACGGCGCGGTCTACCTGCACCTCGGGCGCACCTACGCGGTGGCCGAGCTCGACGTCGAGGGGCGCCGCGCGCTCGTGCAGCCGTTCTCCGAGGGCTGGTACACGCAGCCCAAGACGGAGACGATGACCCATGTCGAGCGCCTCCTGGACCGGCGCGAGACGCTCGGGGTCAGGCTGAGCCACGGGATCGTCAGCGTCAGCGAGACGGTCATGGCCTACCAGCGCCGGCGGCTGCCCGACCACGAGCCGATCGACCTGTGCGCGCTCGACCTGCCCGAGACGACGTTCACGACGCAGGCGCTGTGGTACGAGCTGCATCCCGACCTGCTGGCCGACGGCTTCCCGCTCGAGCTCCTGCTCGGGACGCTGCACGCCGCCGAGCACGCGCAGATCGCCGTGCTGCCGCTGCTGGCGATGTGCGACCGGTGGGACATCGGCGGCCTGTCGACGAACCTGCACCCGCAGACCGGCGGGCCGACCATCTTCATCTACGACGGCCACCCCGGCGGCGTCGGCATCGCCCGGCAGGGCTTTGCGAGCTTCGAGCAGCTCGTCGGCGACGCCCAGCGGCTGATCGGCGAGTGCCGCTGCCGGTCGGGCTGCCCGTCGTGCGTGCAGTCACCCAAGTGCGGCAACCTCAACGAGCCGCTGGCCAAGGCCGGGGCCGCGGAGATGCTCGCGCGCATGCTCGCGCGCGGGTGAAGGATCGCGCCCAGCGGGGCGCGCGTCGGCGCCGAAGCTCCACCGGGGCTGCGCGAAGCTGCGCAAGGCTTGCTGCAGGCCGCAATCGGTGCGCGCCCCTGCCGACCCTTCGGGGCAGTGCGCTGGACCCGACGTCCCCTGCTCCCGGCGCTCGTGGGCCTCGCGGTCCTCGGGCCGGCCGCCGCTGCGCCGAGCGCGTGGGCATCGGTCGGTGGCGCCGCCGCACCGACCGACCAGCGCGCGGGCGGCGCGGAGTACGGCATCCTGCTGGGCCGTCCCAGCGCGCCGCGGCCGGCCGTCGCCGCGTTCCGCGTGGCGCCCCACACGCTGGTCTCCGGCCGCGCGCCGCGCCTGGCCGTGCAGATCACCCAGCGCGGCGTGCGCACCGTCACCGCCCGCATCGTCTTCCGCCCGGTGCACGGCAACGGCACCCTGCTCGAGCTGCCCCTCGGGCAGGTCCGCACCGAGCGGCTGCTACGCCCGGCCTGGCCGGCCTCAAGCGTCCTCGCGCCCGGGCGCTACGTCGTCTCCCTACACGCCACCGGCCCCGCGGGCGGCACGCTGCTGCGCCGCGCGCAGGCGTCGGGGCGCGTACCGATCACCGTCAGGCCCCGGCCCGTGGCGCCGACGCCCGCGCCGGTCGTGGCGCCCGCGCCCACCCCGCCGCCGCTGGTGGCGCCCGTCGTCCCCCCGCTGCCCGACCCGGGCGTGACGCCCGACGGCGCCTTCCCCGTCGCCGGCCCCCACAGCTACGGCGGCGACGACGCCCGCTTCGGCACGGGCCGGGTGGGCCACAGCCACCAGGGCCAGGACGTCCTGGCCGACGAGGGCACGCCCGTCGTCGCGCCGCTGGCGGGCACGATCATCGCCCGCGACTACCAGGCCTCGGCCGCCGGCTTCTACCTGGCCATGGATGCTGCCGACGGGCGCTCGTTCTTCTTCGCCCACTGCCAGAAGGACACGTTCGCGGTGACGCTCGGCCAGACCGTCGCCGCCGGCCAGCAGCTCTGCCGCGTCGGGCACACGGGCGACGCGACGGGCCCCCACCTGCACTTCGAGATCTGGATCGGGGGCTGGCGGCGCTCGTCGGCGAGCTACCCGGTCGACCCGCTGGCCCAGCTGCAGGCCTGGGATCACTGAGGGTCGCTGCGCGCCGGCGTCAGCGGTTCAGCGCGAGCGTCGCGGTCGCGTCGAGGCCGGCCACCGTGTCGGAGGCGACGACATCGAGGTCGCCGAACCCGCCGAGCGCGAGGCGCGCCAGCGGCGGCAGCCCGAGCCGGCTGACAAGCTGGTCCTGCACCGCGGCGCCCGTGGCGCGCAGCTCCAGCGCCCCGGGCCCGGCGGTCGGCGCCGGGCGCCGGGCGCCGGTCGGCGATGGCGCGCAGGCCCGCGTTGAGGTCGGTCGAGACGACGAGCGTGTTCCCCAGGACCGCCAGCTTGAGGAACGTGGTGCCCTTGCGCCGGACCTCGTAGGCGTCGTCGCCGGCCTTGTCGAGGTCGAGATCGGTGACGCCCGCGAGGCTGATCGCCACGTCGGGAATGGCCGCGATGCGGTTCAGCGCGGTGCGCAGCGGGCCGCCGTCGCGCAGCTCGGCCCGGATGGCGATGCCGCCGGGCTCGCGCGTGAACGTCGTCGTGCCGCTGAGCTGGTCGATGAGCGCGGCGTCGGCGTCGATGCGCCCGAACGTCTTCAGCGGGCCCTTGACGGAGTCCAGCGTGTCCAGCGCGCCGGTGACCGGCGCCAGCAGCGGCACGTCGAGGTCCTTGCGGACCGCGTCGAGCAGGCGGATCGTCTGGTCCAGCCCACGGGCGCCCGCCGACAGCGCCGCGACGCCGGGCGCCGGCGAGGGCGGTGCCGCGCCGGGCGCCAGCGGGAGGTCCTGGGCGCGCAAGCCGGCCGGGTCGGTCGTCAGGTGCACGTGCAGGCGCAGGCCCGGCGACGCGACGCTCAGCGCAAGCGCGCCGCCGCGCAGCGCGTCGACGAACGGGACGCCGTGGGCACGGTCGCCGATGAGCACGCGCGGCTGGGCGGCGACGCGCACCAGCGCGGGGCCCGAGAGCGGGCCGAGGCGGGCGGCGAAGGTCGCCGCGCTGAGGCCGCCCTGGCGGTCGCGGAGCGCGAGGGCCTGACCGAGGCGTGCGGACGTCCCGGCGAGGACGACGTCGGGACCCCGGACCGCCACGCGCCCGCCGTCGTCGGGCAGCGCGTACTGCTTGGCGCCGCGCAGGTCGGGCAGCGCGCGCATGCGCCCGTCCTTGACCGCGCCGGAGAAGACGCCGGCGACGTCGGAGGCGCTGCGGCCGGTCACGGCGGCGACCGCACCCGTGCGCAGCAGGCCGACAAGGTCGAGCTGCAGCCCGGTGACCGCCCGCGTGAGCGCGGTGGCGGCGTCCTTGCTGCCGGCGATGACGAGCGGACCGCCGAGGATGCGGGGCAGGTCGGCGTCGGCGTCGAGGCCGAGGGGGCGCAGCGCGCCGGGCACGGCGCCGGAGGCGAACCGCGCCGCCGGGAAGGTCCGGGCCAGGCCGGTCAGCGCGTCGCGCTGCGGGGAGCCGGGCGTCAGATCGACGTCGGCGACGACCTCCGAGGACGCGGGCGCGTAGGCGAGCGCCTCGGCGAGGGGATCTCCGACGGCCCGCTGCGGCTGCCCGCCCCCACGCGTTACGAGGTAGACGACGACGCCCGCGACGGCGAGCGCCGCCACGAGGGCGAGGATCAGCGGGCGCCGCGGCACGGCGGCGAGGCTAGCGCCCGCGCTACGCTTCCGGCCGCGGCGAGTTAGCTCAGTTGGTAGAGCACACGACTGAAAATCGTGGTGTCCCCGGTTCGAGTCCGGGACTCGCCATCACCCGGAACTACGTCGATATGCAGGCATAACGCCCGAGCTGGCCGCGGGCTGGATCTGCCGCCCAGTGCCAAGTGGCAAACAGGGTGGCAAACATCGCCCCGGGGATCCGGGCCCTCGCATCGCCCTATTGGGCGTGATGCAGGAGCACCGAGACCCCACGATCCAGGCCGATCCGTCGCTGGTCCTGGCGCTGCCCCCAGCTGTCTTTGAGCTGCTGGTGGCGCGCGTCAGCGAGCAGGTCATGGCCCGCTTGTCGCCCGAACCCGAGGGCTGGGTCGGGGTGGCCGAGGCCGCCCGCCATCTGGGCTGCAAGCGCCAGCGCATCTACGACCTGGTCTGCCGACGGGCCGTGACCGGGATCCCGCACCGCAAGGAAGGAACCCGGTTGCTGTTCAAGCTGTCGGCGCTGGATCGATGGATCGACGCCGGTGGCGCAGCCTGACGGTCTGCACCCGACCAACCCTGGACACGGCCAGCCCCTCCGTCCGGCTCCTCTCGGCCCAACACGCAAAGGCCGAGATGCCCGACCCCAAGAAGACCACCAAACGCCAGACGACCAAGACCAGCGTCCCCGGCATCTACCGCCGCGGCGGACGCTACGTGTTCAGCTACCGCCTCGACGGCCGCCAGCGCTGGGGCTCAGCCGAAACCCTCGATGAGGCCCGCCGCGTCAGGACCCACTCAGAGTTGCAATCATGCGGGAGCGGAGGTGGGCCGCCGCGGACCGGCCGACTGCCGGCTGCGACTGCGATCCAGTGACGGTCGCGAGGCGCATGGGATCGTCCGCCGCCGCACCCAGTACGTGGACGTCAAACCACGACAGTCGATAGCGGTCGCGAGTGCGATCTGCGGAGACAATGCACGGTTCGCCTGTAGGACAGGCACTCGGCTCACGTGATTCGCCGCTTTCACGGGAGTCGACGTGACGTGGCCCGAGGGGTCGCCGGTTCTACGACATGTAGGGCTTCGTCGACGCGTTCAATGCGACCGCGCCAGGGCCGAACGGTCTCCCAGGTAGGCTGGAACGCGCTGATTGAAGCGCTCCTTGACCGCTGCTTCGGCGACGCGCGCGTCCCATGCCTTGAGATCGTCGAGGGCGCTCATGCGGCGGCCTCGTTACCGGGGGGTGCCAGGGCATGCGCGACTTGTTGAGGGCCTCCGGGAGACCTTCGAACAGCACGAAGAGCGCCACTCCGCCGCTCCAACACTCCCGCACCCAACCCAACCGAACGATCTCGAGCTCGGTCACGCAACCCAGCGGTTGCCCATCGTTCGGACGGGCGCGCCGGACCCGGCGGATGGCCGAGCCCGCGCGCAACGTCGTGGTTTGCGCGTGTGACCTAGTAAGGTTCCGCGACCGCTATGACACGAGACCTGGCTGGCTTTCGAATCAAGTCGCGTCGGCTTGCTGGCGGTGGGTCTGTTGTCGTCAGCGTCCTCGGCGACGTCGACATCGCGACGGTCCCCCAGCTGGACGCCGTCTTGACCGAGGCGGCCGCAGACGCCGGCCACGTGATCGTCGACTTGCGTGCGGTGACGTTTATGGACTCGTCCGGGCTTCGTCTGTTGGTTCGCAAGCATCAGTCCGCACGGGACAGCGGCCACATCTTTGCGCTCGGCAAACCCGTGTCGGAGACCGTGCAGCGGCTGCTGGAGCTGACCGCGATGGATCGCATGTTCGTCTTCGACGACTTGCCGTAGTCCAGCCTCTCGCCGGGCGCGTGGTGGGTGCCCCGGCGCCATGTCCCGACGAGCTGGTATCGACGGGCGCATAGGCTGTGCGCATGACGGACGATCAGGTGGCGCGTTTGGATCTCGGCGCGCTGCTCGCCGCGGTGGAGAACGCTCCTCCGGTGGCCGCTGCTGACGTTCTTGCCCAGAAGCTGGGCGACGTGCTGGGTGCCACGGGTGTCGAGTTCCTCATCGCCGACTTCAGCGGGCAGGCGCTCATCCGTCTGGGTCACGCCGGCGACCGCTCTGCGACGCGTACCCACCGGCAGGAGACGGCCGACTGCGTGCCCCTGTCTGCCGGTGCCCACGGTCGTGTGCTGGCCGGTCAGGACCTCGAGGTGACCACGGGCCCCGAAGGGACGCGGGTCCTGGCGCCGGTGACCAATCGCGGCGAAGCTATCGGCGTGCTGGAGCTACGCCTCCCGCAGGTGCCCGACGGCCAGATGCGGGCCGACATCGCTCGGGCGGCGCACGCGTTGGCCTATGTGGTCATCGCCAACCGCCGCTACACCGACTTGTTTGAGTGGGGTCAGCGCTCGGTGCCGCTGTCGCTGGCCGCCGAGATCCAGCACCGCCTCCTGCCAGCTTCCTACACGTGCGAAGCGGGGCAGTTCACATTGGCCGGCTGGTTGGAGCCTGCCGGCAACAATGCCGGCGACACGTTCGACTTCTCCCTGGAACGTGACATCCTGCACCTGTCGGTGACCGACGCGGTGGGTCACGACGTCGAGGCCGCGATCCTAGCCACGGTGCTCGTCGGCGCGCTGCGCAACGCCCGGCGCGCCGGCATCAATCTCGCCGAACAAGCGCGACTGGCCGGCGCAGCGCTGAACGAGCATGCCGGGCCGGGCGGATTCGTGACCGGGCAGCTCGTGCGCGTCGACTTGGCCCGCGGAGTCGCATACGTCGTCAACGCCGGCCACCCGTGGCCGCTTCGCCTGCGCGCCGGACACGCGGAGTCCCTCAGGCTGGACCCCGACCTGCCCTTCGGCGTCGAGCGCGACTTACGCTACGGCGTGCAGATGCTTCAGCTCGAACCCGGCGACCGTCTGGTGTTCCTGACGGACGGCCTCCTGGAACGCAACGCCGCCAACCTGGACATCCGCGGCCTCATCGAGTCAGGCGCCGAGGAGCACCCACGCGAGACCGTCCAGCACCTGATGGCCGCTGTGCTGCAAGCCTGCGGCGGCGAGCTCCAAGACGACGCTACCGCGCTCTGCCTGGACTGGAACGGCGGGCCGGACCGCGACCGCAACAGCTCCGCAGGCGCAAACCGCTAGCACCCTCCCGCGCCGTCAGCGCGCGCCACAGTCAGACCCGGTCTTGAACGTTTCCAGCGTCCCCCCGTCCGGTGCTGGCGCAGAAGTTCCGCCTCGCGCCTTACTGGGAACACGGGGGACTCCTGCAGCTGGCTTCGCCACGTCGCCGTTGTTTGCTGCCGACGCCGAGGATCTGCTCGCCGCGACCATTCGCTCCTTGTGGCTCAGCGGTACTTGGAGGTGACGTCGATCGTCCGGGTTCGGAAAGCTCCCGACAATTGTCTTTACTAGCGACCACGCTCTCAGATCACCGACGGTTGGCCTGGAGCCACAGGCGAGGGGCTTGTCGCCAACCTCGAGGAGCAGACTGCCAGCGAAACCGACCCTCAACGGCGCAAGCGCGCTGACGCACTACGAGACACTGCCCGTTAGGTCGGCGTGGCAGCGCTGCGAGGTCCTGAAGAAGGTGTCGCTCGACGGGTGGGTTCAGCGGGGTCGCGCCGCCACCTAAGCGCGCTGTCGACCGCCCTCTCACAAGGACCCGGACGACATCGGGGGGCCCGAGGAGAAGTACGGGGTCTGACCCCGGTGGTCCAAAGTCGACTGGGACGCTGATTTGCCCGCTCGGTCTCCCGGACGAGGTAGCCGGTTCGGAAGCGCTCATTGCGGGCGCGCCTACGTCGACGTCGGCTTTGGAAATCTCCGCCGCACGCGCGCTGCGCGCCGCGACCAGCAGCCTTTGCAACCGCTCGACCGCTTGGAAGGATGTGACCTGCTGGAACGGCACGTTGTTGTAGATGTACGTGTGGGATCGGTTGTTAACTCGACGAACTTGCCCCTGCCGCAAACGGTCCAGGACCAAGCCCATCATCGCGGCGGTTGCACACTTGACGCCATACTCCAGGGGCTTGCCCGCGTCGACCGCTCCGGAGTGTCGATGGCAACCAGGCCCACCGCTGGTCGTCGGGCCGCCTCGGTTCTGGCTTTGATTGTGTCGCCGTCAGTAACGCTGATCACGCGGGCTGGGGTTAGTTGGCTGATCTCGTCTGTAGGCGGCGGCGTCGGAGGGGGAGTGGCTCGGCAATCGGCTGAATGACCGGGAAAGCCCAGCGGAAACGGACGCGAGCACTGAGTCCGGGTTTGCGCGCCAGCGTTTCCTGGGGACCTCATAGACAACGAGCAGCACGTCGCGCGCTTCTCGGAGTGCTACGTAGCACCGCCTTCAGCCCAGAGGCACTCCACCGTCATCAGTCGTCCCCTTGGAGGACTCCATGAGCACCCCAGCCACGCGCCCCGGCGCAGCAGACCGTACTACCCGTAGTGACCACACGCGAGGCCGCACGCGCCGCCTGACGACCGAGACCAAGCACTCGACCAAGACCACCGAGTTCTTCGCCATGATCGTCGTGATCGTCGGCACCCTCATCAGCGCCGCCGTCATCAAGGGCGGCGACACCAACGGCACCGACGAGTTCGTCGCCCACCAGGCGTGGCTCTACGTCTCGATCGTCGCCGGCTCGTACTTCATCTCCCGCGGCCTGGCCAAGTCCGGCAGCCGCGAGCCGTACGACTCCGACGACAACGACCACTAGAACGACTCGGCCTTCGCTTGCCGAAGGTTGGTACCGCAGCAGCCCGGTTCGCATCATCGGATACGGTCCGAGCAGCGCAGCACGTATGGCCCTCACGTCGGGGGCCATTCGTCGTTCTAACCGTGTAGGCGTTGGTGTCGGTCAGAGGCGGAGAGCCCTGCGGTCGCCGACGCGGCGTCATCATGAGCCGGAGGTCGATTGACCAGGTCCGTAGGCGCGGATCACACCACCATCGCGCCATGGAGTGAACAGCAGGTCGGGACCCGAGTGGCGACGGACCCAAATAGCGCGGCGGCAACGTCCAGGCGTGGGCGATCGCGACGTTGCGCATGCCGCGCCGTCGAAGCTGTTCGCCGGTCGGATACGCCTCAGTGCCCTAGTCTTGTCGGGTTCCCGAAGAGGCAGCGACTGCCGTCGCAGGCATAGATCAGACGTCTCCCGCCCACGACGGTTGTGGCTCCCGAGATGCACAGGCACTTGCCTCCGGACGCGAGGCGGACGCCCCCCGGCGGTCCCTTCGTAAACGCTACGTCGGGGCTGGCGGCCAGCTCACGCGTAACCGGACGACGCGGATGGCCCCTGGAGGTTGACGCACCCAACGACGGGGTGGTCCTGGGGGGCTGTCGGCGTCATCGAAGTAGCACGGTTCACGCAGTGGGGTTGTGTCGGCGCAGCGAAGCCGCCAGGGAGGATGGAGGACTCTTCGAAGCAGCTCCCGCCGGTCCTAGACGTTGTCGACACGGCGGGGGCGAGTGATCCGTCTACGCGGGACGGCGTGTACCTGGTGGCGATCGTCTTTGCCGGTGCCGTGGCCGCCACACTGAGCGCCACGGCGAGCCCGGCGATCGGCAGGGCGGGGCGGGGACCCATCGCGCCACCTATCCCGCGTAACCGGACGTCGTCGGGCCGCGCGACACCGAAGTCCTGTGTCGGGGCTTGGGACAAGGCGATCGGCTCGTGCCGAGCCCGACGCGGGCTCTAGCCGTCGAGCGCGTCCCGGAGTGTCGCCGGTGCCTGCGCGCCCTCATCGAGGTCGATCTCCAGGTCGACGCCGCCCTGGACGGCCTGGGCGATCATCTCGGTCGCGCCGGTCATGTGCCCGTTGTTGGCAGCGATGACGAGCGCGGTGAGGACGACCCGGCGCTGCGTAGGGTCGAGGGAGACGCGGTCCTCTACCTCTGCGCTGAGCGCGGCCACCATGTCGCTGAGTGCCTCGTGGCTGAGGTCGTCGCTCATTTCGCGATGAGCTCGATCGATGGTGGCGCGTCACGCGCCTGCAGGTCACCGGCGATCTCGCCGACCCAGCGCCAGAAGTCCTGGTTTCGTGGCGTTCGACGACCGGTGTCGACAAGCACCAAGTGCCGGCGACAGAGTGCGACCTCGACGGGCTCCAGCCCAGCACGCAGCAGCCGCGATCCCACACGCGGGAGAAGGCATCCCGGGCTGTCACACGAGACTGGACGCATCCTGGCCGACCCTACGCCTGGGTCGTATGGAATGCCGATCTGCTGTCAGCTAACGGCCTCGACTGCTGTTCGCGTCCACGGCGTAGCCTGATCGTCCGGCTACCGTGTGCCTTACCTGCAGTACTCGACGACGCGCCGCGATCGAGCCAGCGCCAGCACCGTCACCCACGTCGTCGACGACGCGGTGACCGTCCTGAGGCCCATCGCGCCCGGTCCGGGCCAGGGACGCAAGCACTACGACCGGCTGCGCGAGCAGGCGATGAGCAAGGCGTGGACGGGGAAGATGCCAGCACACCAGACGCCTCGGGCGGCAAGGCCACCGCGACGGCGAGCCGAGCGGGTGCGCAGCGGACTCGAGGGCGCACTGAGCTTGAGACTCGGCGCCTCCGAGACGCCGACGCCGGCTGGTCATCGTCATTGTGCGCGCCCGTCGCCGAAGGCCCGGTCAGGCTCGCCAGTCAGGCTTCGCATCGCCTCTGCGCTCGGAGCATGCCCGCCTCGACAGCCTCGATGATTCGCGGGCGGAGGCGGGCTGCGGGGACGATCTCGTCGATCGAGCCGACCTGCTGGGCGCGCTGGATGCTGTGGACGCCGTCGAACTCGTCGGCGACTTCTCCGAGCTTCTCGGAGCGCACCGCCGACCGGATCTCCGCCAGCTCAGCACGCAGCCGCGCGCCCTCCTCCGGCTCGGACCGGTCGAGCCGGGTCTGCGCGTCGACGACGCGTGGGTCGGCGTCGGTGCGCCTGCCGATCTCCGCGGCGAAGACCGCCGCGGCCGCGGGAGCACCTCCGATCACGGACGCGTACGACCCCTCGACCGCTAGCACGGTCATCTCGTCGTTGAGCGTGCCGGAGAACACCACGAACGCGCCGCCGTGGTAGCGGGAGATGACGCAGAAGACGATGGGCCCGTCGAAGTTCACGACCGCGCGACCGATCTCGGCGCCGTACTCCAGCTGCAGCTCGCGCAGCGACTCGGGCGAGCCGTCGAAGCCCGACAGGTTGGCGAGCACCACGACCGGGCGGTTGCCGCTGGCGGCGTTGATGGCGCGGGCGACCTTCTTGGAGGACCGGGGGAACAGCGTTCCTGCCGTCCACTGGTCCGGGCCGTCGGCCGGCGGGAAGCCGCCACGGGCCAGGGCGCGCGACTCGATGCCGATCATCGTCACCGGATGACCGCCCAGGTGGGCGTCGAGGACCACCGCGGTCTGCGCGGCCGCCATGGTCGCCCACCGCTCCAGGGGACTGTGGTCCTGGTCGGCCACAGCGCGCATCACCGTTCGGATGTCGAACGGCTTCTTGCGGTCGGGGTTGGTCTCCGGGGAGAAGATCTCACCGACCGTGCGGAAGCCGCCGTCGACAGTGCGGTGCGGTGAGTCGCAGATGTCGCGCTCGCGCGGATCGGTCGTCGGCGCCGAACGCGGGAACCGCTCGCCCGACGGGACGTAGGCATGATCGTAGTGGGCGAACAACACGTCGACCGCCGCCGCCAGATCGGGCGCCCAGTACTGGGCCTGGCCATTGGGCCCCATGATCCGGTCATAGCCACCGATGCCGAAGTTGTCCTCCGCCGAGACGCCGCCCGAGAAGTCCAGCGCCTGCTTGCCGGTCAGGACCATGGCGCCCTCGGGCGTCATGATCAGGATGCCGCGGGTGTGCTGGAGCATCGTGGCCTCGGCGTTCCAGTACGGCTGAGCGCCCACGTTGATGCCGGCCACGATGAGGTTGACCTCACCGCCGGCCTGCGTGAACGTGATCAGGCGGCGCAGCACGCGCGAGACCCAGTCCATGTTCTCGGTGCCGCTCTCCATCGAGATCTTCGCTCCGGCCGACACCGCCAGCCACTCGACGGGCACCTGCAGCTCTGCGGCCAGATCGATCGCGCCGAGGATCCTCTTCGCCTCGGGTTCGGCGATGGCCCCGAGCGCCTTGGTCGAGTCGCCGAGTACGGCGACGCGCACCATGCCCTCCGGATGGCGATCGGTGATCGTGCGCACGAGTCCGACGACGATGCCGGCCGTGTTGCCCCCGGGGGCGCGTCGCACGGGGACGAGCCGTCCGTCGGCGTCCAGGTCGTGCTCGGTGAAGGTACCCCCCGCACGCGTCAGCAGCGGCACGGCCTCGTAGGGATACACCGTCCCACGGCGCTGGGCCTGAAGCACCTTCTGGGTGTAGGCGTCGACGGACAGCATCGGCTCGGTCGGCGGTTCGCTGACCGAGAGCGTCACGCCGGTGCCGGGTTGATAGGAGAACGTCAGGGCCATCCGGCGAAGCTCGCCGTCGACTCCGGACGGGATCACGGCCTCGATGGAGACCGCCTCGAGGCCGAGCCCGGCCGTGCGCGGGGCGAGTGACCTCGTCACCTCCAGCAGCTCATCGAGCGGGACATCGATGGCCGGCCAGATGTAGAGGAACACGCGGTTGGCGGCCAGGCGCCGGTTCTGCGGGCGCTGGGCCTGGACGCGGCGGATGCCGTCGAGGCAGGCGCCCAGGACGCGCTCCGGCTCGGGCAGGGCAGTGAGCCGGCCCGCCGCATCGCGCACCGGGGTGATGTTGCGGATCTCGGCCAGCGCCACGAGGCGCTCGTCGCGGGGGTTGTCGCGCGCGACGCACTGCAGGACGTGGATCTCGTCGACGGTGGGGACGCGCCGGACGTCGAAGTTCGACAGCCGCCAGAGCTGGAGCCGCCGAGCGATCATCGGATGCAGGCCGCGCAGGACCCGCTCCTCCGAAACGCCATCCGACGACGGGTGGAAGGTGAAGTGATGGACCTCGGCGCCGCCCCGCGCGCTGACCGAGACCGCCACGCGGCGCACGGTCTCGGGCATCCGGGCCAACGCGATGGCGCCGGCCAGTTCGCCGCCCATGGCGTCGAGGTCGCGCGGTGGATCGCCCCAGGCCACATAGAAGTCCACCACGCAGTCCCCCGCTCCCGAGGCCGCGGCCAGCCGGGCGGCACCCTCGGCGGCCCCGGCCAGCTCGGAGGCCTGCGCCATCGTGGTGATCAGATGGACGTCGCGGCCCTCGTAGGCGTAGCGGCCGGTGACGAACGGACGCCCCTGCTCGGTGCAGGGCCGGACGTCGTCGAGGGGATGCACGCGGTAGTAGCGGCGTGCCAGGATCTCCAGCAGCGGATCGGGCGCGTGGCCGACGCCGTTGCGCCCGCTGAGCAGGGAGATGAGCGGGTGTGGGCTCTGGACGAGGGCCTCGACGTGGGCCGCGCGGTCGGGCGCGTCGGGGTGGGCGTCGAGGTGGGCCAGCCGCCGGCGTGCCTCGCTGAGCACGTGCTGGTGGCCCTGCTGGATGAGCGGCTGGTCGAAGAGCCGGAAGCGCACGCTGCGGGCCAGCTCGCCGATCGCCGGGTGGCGGACCTGGGCGGCGACGATCAGGCGGTCCAGGGTCGCGCGGAACTCGTCGCGCAGCCCCTCGGGCAGCGCGTCGGCCTGCTGCAGGCGGCGGTCCAGCAGCGCCCGCACGGCGGGGAGCTGCGGTGTGGTGCGCTTGTGTGCGAGGAAGATCCGGTAGACCGCCTCCTCGAGCTCCGGCGTCCGCTCGGTCCCGTGCACGCCGTAGCGGGCCAGCGCCCGCGCCAGCCGGGCCCGGAAGGTCTCGGGCAGGCGCTCGCGCTCGGCGTCGAGCGAGCGCAGGTAGGTGCGGAAGTGCTCGCGCGGGCTGCGCGTGGCGTCGCCGTCGCCATCGCCGAGCTCGTCGGCCTCGGCTGCCGGCCAGTTGCGCGAGAGCTCGGCCAGCTCGGCGAAGATCTCGAGCGTCTCCAGCTCGGCGTGCAGGAGGTCGGGGTCGTCGGCGGGCAGCGCGTCGCGCGTGCGCTCGAAGGCGGCCACCAGCCGTCGGGCCTCGACCAGGGTCACGTCGTAGCCCATGATCAGGCTGCGCGCGGCCGCGAGGTGCTCGTGGACCACACCACGCACGTCCGGGCCTGCCGGGTCGCCGGCGGGCCCACCCGCCTGCGCGACTCCGAAGGTCACGCGCGTCGTCGCCGCGGCGGTCGCCGTCTCGCTGTCGTCGTGGGGCTCGATCCGCACCAACGGCGCGCCGGCCTCGACGTGGGCGTTGCCGGCCACGAGCACGTCGCGGACCAGGCCGGTGTGGGTGGCCTGGATCGTCATCTCCATCTTCATCGCCTCGAGCACCGCGACGGGCGTCCCGGCGTCGACGTGGTCGCCTGGTGCGACGCTGATCGCGACGACCAGCGCCGGCGCCGGAGCGCGGACGATGCCCCCGTCGTCGCGCGAGACGCGATGGGCCACGCCCTCGACCTCGACCAGGTGCTCGGGCCCGTCGATCGCCGAGTCGACGCGGTAGACGTGACCGTCGATCGTGAGCCGACGGTGGAACGGGCGCAGCGACTCGGACTCGACCTGCACGGCGGCGCCGTCGACCTCGAGGCGATAGCGCTGCGGGCCCACCTGGGCCACCGTGATCCGGTAGCCCTGGCGACGATGGCGCAGCTCGATGCTGCGACCGATCTCGTGGCGGGCCTGGGGACGGCCCCGGCCGGCGGCGGCGAAGAACACCCCGCGCTCCAGCGCCTCCTCGGCGTCGTGGATGTCGATGGCGGCCGACAGCAGCGCGATGTCGGCGTGGCGGTCCAGCAGGTGCCCCTCGGCCGCCACGAGCCGGTCCAGCCAGCCGGTGTCGGCGGTCGAGCCGACGACCTCGGGCCGGTCGAGGATGTCGAGCAGGAACGCCCGGTTCGTCGTCCCGCCACGGACGATGACGGTGGTCTCGAGCAGCGCGCGATGCAGCCGCGCACGGGCCTCCTCGCGATTTCGGCCCCAGCCGATCACCTTGGCGATCATGGAGTCGAACTCCGGCGCGATGACGTCCCCCTCCGCGACACCGGCGTCGACCCGCACCCCCGGGCCGCTGGGCAGTCGCAGCAGCGCGATGGTGCCCGGCGCCGGGGCAAAGCCCCGCTCGGGGTCCTCGGCGTTGAGCCGCGCCTCGATCGCGTGGCCCGAGACCGCGGGCGGCTCACCCTCCAGGCGCCCACCGGCGGCGACGTGAAGCTGGAGCTTGACGAGGTCCAGGCCCGTGACGAGCTCGGTGACGGGGTGCTCGACCTGGAGGCGGGTGTTGACCTCCAGGAACGCGAACAGGCGCTCCTCGGGCTGGTAGAGGAACTCGACCGTGCCGGCGTTGCGGTACCCGGCCGCGGCCGCGAGCCGGGCGGCGGCCGCGCGCAGCTCCTGCTCCTGCTCGCCGCTGAGCACCGGCGAGCAGGACTCCTCCAGCACCTTCTGGTTGCGGCGCTGGACCGTGCAGTCCCGGACGCCCGCCGCCCAGACCGCGCCGTGGTGGTCGGCGATGACCTGCACCTCGATATGGCGTGCGCCGGTGACCAGGCGCTCCATGAAGATCGTGGCGTCGCCGAACGAGCGCAGCGCCTCGGCCCGCGCGCGTTCGAAGGCGTCGGCCAGCTCGGCCTCCGCGGCGGCCACGCGGATCCCCCGCCCGCCACCGCCCGCGGTCGCCTTCAGCATCAGCGGATAGCCGATCGTCCGCGCGTGCACGAGCGCCTCGTCGAGGGTGTCGACCGGACCGCGACTCCAGGCGGCGACCGGAACGCCGACCTCCTCCGCGAAGCGCTTGGCGCCGATCTTGTCGCCGAGGCGGCGCATGACGTCGCCGGGCGGCCCGATGAACACCACCCCGATGCGCTCGCACAGATCGGCGAACACGGGGTCCTCGGCGACGAAGCCCCAGCCCACCCAGGCGGCATCGGCGCCACCGGCGCGCAGGGCGCGCTCGAGCACGGCATGGTCGAGATACGGGGCCGGGCCGCCGATCAGGACCGCCTCGTCGGCCTCGCGCACGAACAGGGCATGGCGCTCGGCCTCGGTGTGCAGCGCGATCGTGCACAGGCCGCCCCCACGCTCGTGCGCGACCTCCCGCACGGCGCGGATCAGGCGCACGGCGGCTTCACCCCGGTTGACGATGGCGATGCGGCTGAAGTCAGGCATCAGCCGGCGAACGCCGCCCGGACGTCCTCGACCGACGGCGCCGCGTTCTCCTGTTCCACGGTCACGGGCTCGACACGCTGCAGGCTCTCAGGCGCCACGATGGCGGGGTCGAAGCGCATGACCGTGTACCCGCCGACGGCCCCGGCGCCGAAGGCCGGGGTGAACACGCGCATCGGACGGTCGACGACCCCGTCGCGCACCGCGTCGAACAGGGCCAGCGGGATGCTGGCGGCTGACACGTTGCCCATCTGCTCGATGTTGAAATACAGACGCTCCTGAGCGAGCCCGGCCGCCGCGGCGATCTCGATCACCATGGTCTTGTTGGCCTGGTGCGGGACGACGAGGTCGATGGCATCCAGCAGCGCGCCGCCGTCGGGGCCGGGCAAGGACCCGAGCTCGGCCATCATCTGGTGCAGGTAGCGCTCGACAAGTGACCGGACCTCGGGCCCGTAGATCGTGATGTTGTTGTCGAACTCGGGGTTGGGCCAGATGATCGAGTTGACCTCGCTGACCGGTCCGCTGGCATAGACCTGGGCGACCTCGACGTCGGAGGCGACCCCCTCGGCGGCGGGGCTCATGACCATCGCCGCGGCACCGTCGGCCAGGATCATCCGGGAGGTGCGCACGCTGCCGATCTTGTCGGAGAACTTCTCGGCGAAGATGACGAGCACCGGGCGCCGGACCTCCTGCAGGATCCGCACCGCCTCGAGGATCCCGTAGGGGAAGCCGGCGCAGGCTGAGACGAGGTCGTAGCTGCCGTGGGTCTGCGCGATGCCCAGCTGTCCCGAGATCCAGGCCGCGACCGACGGGATGAGCCGCCGGCTCGTGCACGAGCAGAACAGCACGGCGCCGATCTCCTCCGGGCGCCGGCCGGCCCCCTGCAGCGCATCGTGTGCCGCCTGCAGACCGATGTGCTCGAGCTCGCGCTCGGTGTAGCGGCGCGACTCGATGCCCGTCTTGCTCTGGATCTCGGAGGCCGACATCGGCGACCAGCTGTAGGCCGCGTTGCGGATGACGTCCTCGTTGGTGCAGACGCACTCGCCCTTGACCACGGCCAGCGACTCGAGCTGCGGCATGACCCGGAAGTGGTCGGCGACGACGACCGGCGAGAGCGGGGCGCTGGGCCGCACGACCGAGGCCGGGGGTGCCGGCCGGGTGCGGGCGGGCACGTCGGCCCGGGCCCGTCGGATGAACTCCATGACCTCGTGGTTGCGCGGCACGAGCACGACCACGAAGTCGTCGTCGTCGAGTTCGGCCACGGTGGCCAGCCGGGCCGCCGACCGGTCCCACGGGTACTGGTTGTCGAGGATCAGCGCGAGCCGATGCAGTGCCTCGAGCTCGGGCACTGCCTCGGCGCAGTCCAGGATCTCCTCGTAGCTGTGGACCGGGCGGTCGGGATCGTGGCCGGGCAGGCACAGGGTCAGGTTGGTGGCGTCGCGGGCGATCTCGGCCACCGTCGGCTTGATCGCATAGATGTCGGTCGCGTGGTGGCGCTTGTGGCGGAAGATGTCGAACAGGACGTCAAAGGTCCGCTGCTCGGCCGCGGCGTCCCAGGTCGGATCCAGCTCCTCCCAGACCCGGCCCACGGCGGCGACCTTGCGCTCGCCGTCCTCCCACGGCGTCAGCAGCGTGAGAAACACGTCGTCGCGACGGCGCGGGACGTCGCGCCAGCGCGTCGGGCGCTTCTCGTACATCGTCATCGCGTAGCGATTTCCCCAGGTGAGGTTCAGCGCCAGGTCGCGCAGCAGCTCGTAGCGGGAGGCGTAGCCGCCGGACTCGACGCGCTGGAGGATCTCGGAGCCGGTCGGCGCCTTGGCCTCGAAGTCGCGGCGGATGACGGCGGCGAGATGGTCGAGCGTCTCGATCACCGAGAAATCGAGGTCGGCGATGAAGTTCGACGGGAACACGAGACGGCCGTGACCGTTGAACACGAAAGGCCTCATGCGAGCTCGCTCTCCGTTGGTGCACCGGCGGATATGTGCCTCGCACGCGCCGGCCGGTCACGGCGGTGACGGAGCTACGGCCTCACTGTCTTCGGCCTGTGACGTCACGACGTTGTGGTGGCGGCCGGGCGCAGTGCCTGCTCAACGGAGCTTACTCGTGAGCTTGGTCCGGATCGAGAGAGATGCAGCGCTGGCCCGCACACCTAGTCCTGAGCCTCGTGCTGGCAGATGCCGGCGCGCTGGCCAGCTCCATCGGGCCGTCGTGCCGGCGACGCCCGTCGCAGTAGTGGGCACAATCGGTTATCACCCTTGCCTCCGATCCAGTCGCTTGGCCCATTCTCCGTCTCGGTCGAGCGGCAGGCGCACGAGTGCTCGGACGACAGGGAGGACCTGGGCGTAGCGAGTTGACCCTCGGGCGCCCTACGCCATCGTCCGCGCCGACGAGTTCCCCGGCGCACCAGCGTGGAGGCAACGTCGCGAGGGGAACGGACGTGAACATGCGATGGTGTTTCTGTTGTTGGTGTATTGCGTCAAGGGGATGTTCAAGGGCTAGCAGCGCGCGAGCTGACCGGCCGCCGAGACGGACACGCTGATTCGGGAGGCGCTGTGACCGCCACGCGGAACCTCGGCGTCACGGCGGGCAACGGGTGGGCCGGACTGTGGGGCTCAGATCGGTGCGAGCGCTCGGCTCACGGCCTGCGCTTGTCTGACGGCCTGCGAGAGCCTGGGCCCGCGCCGGCGTGGGGCGAAGCTGCCGAGCGCGCGCCCGATCTCGGGATAGACCGCGGCATTGTGGGCCATGCCGAGATGGCTCGAGCGGACCTCGACGCACCTGGCCGACGGGTGTCGACAGTGCTGCCACGGAGCGATCTGATCGCTGCGGGAGTAGATCGAGACATACCCCACCCTCGCCGGGAAGCTGCCGGTCAGCCCACGCGCGAATCGGGTTCCGCAGGTGCCGCTCAGGCACCGCCACGACAGCACATTGGGCAGGTGTCCGCGATGGAGCATCGCCGCCAGCGCGATGGCGCCCGAGCGCGGCACGAGAGGCCGCGAGATGACGGTCGGAGAGCCCAGCGTGGCGATCCCCGACACGAGATCGGGGCGGGCTGCGGCGACGGCCTTGGCCAGCACCCCGCCGCGACTGTGGCCGATGATCGCCACCCGCTCACCGGCGTCAAAGGCGATCGATTCCAACCGCGTCTCCAGACGGCCACAGATCTTCTCCGAGCAGCCGACGTTGATGCCCACCCGCGCCCGATGCGTCCGATACCCCCGTAGTCCCACCCAGCTGGCCAGCAGCTCCAGCGACGCATCCGGGACGCCCAGCCCCGGCACGAGCAGCACCGGCCGGCCGTATCCCGACGCGATCCCTCGACCGAGCCACACCGGACTGATCGCCAGCCCCGCCAGCTCGCCGGTCACCGAGCGCGCGCCGCCGAGCGCTGACCGCACGATCAGCGCGCCCGGATCCGCGGCGCCGCGGAGCTCGATCTCGTGGGCATGACGACCAATCTAGCCGCCGACGAGGTCGCTCCGAACACACCTCGCCCGAGGAGCGCATCGCCGAGGCGCAGCGGCTCTCCGGCGGTGCCGGGGCGGTCTAGTCGGCGGCAGATGCGTCCGGCAAACCAGTGATCAAGACGACTGATCACCGGCACCGCTTCCGGACCGAGCTCCCAGCTGCATCGCGGAAACTTGTCGATTTCATCGCCGGTCTGGCCGCCGAACATCTCGGCGAGATCACCCGCGTCGGCAGCCACGAAATGCACCGCGAGGACGTTGGCCGTCACACGCCACGTTGGCGGGACTCGCCATCACCCAGGAACCCTCGCACTAAGCGGGGGTTTCGTCGTCCCGAACGAGATGAGCGACGGTGCTCTTAGCACCGGCGCCGTCCGAAACCGGCAGTGTCCAAGCGGCCGTGAGACTGATCCGCGGTTGTTCACGGGCAGACACTTCGCCTACCCGAGCGCCCTTGGCAAGTTGGAGCACCATGGGGCCTTGCCGTCGACGTGCGCCCGTTGGCAAGCAAGGCCAGCGCTGATCTTCTATGTCGGGTAGGTTCGGCGGCAACCAACCAAGTGGCATATGCCACGAGAAAGGACCGCCATGTACGCAGTCGTTCGAAGCTACTCCGGGCAGGGCGCGTCGGAGGTGTTCGATCTCATCGAGCAGAAGGCGAAGGACGTCGAGAGCCTTCTTAGCGGGGTTCCGGGCTTTGTCAGCTACACGGCCGTGCGTCGCGATGACGGCGGCGTGACCGTGACGGTCTGTAAGGACAAGGCCGGAACCGACGAGTCCACCCGACGCGCGGCGGAGTTCGTGAAGGAGAACGCCAGCGCCCCGGGCAACCCGCCCGCGATCACCGAGGGTGACGCGGTGGTTCAGTTCAGCTCCTAGCGCCGCATGCGGCCGCTGCGCTCCCGCCTGTTGCTGCGGAGGCAGGAGCGCGGCCCGGCGGTAGCGTTGCGCATGAGCGACGGTCCTCAAGTCCTCAGCCCGACGAGCCGCCTGCGCGGCTTCTGCGACCGTCTCCTAGTCGTAGATGCCCTCCCGCCCGGCTGGCAGGTAGCTGAGCACCGCGGCGGGCTCACATGGGCGAACTCGGTCAGCAGCAGGAACCCGGTCAGGATCGCGAACGCTCCACCGAGCGAGCCGTCCACGAGGCTCGCGACGACCGCCAACGCGGTGCCGATGGCGGCGGTCCACGCCATGACCCGTCACCACGTGCTGGTCCTGGACAGCGCCTGCGGCAGGCGATAGCCGCGCGAGGCGGCGAAGATCAGGGCGAGCAGACCCACCGTGCCCAACACCATGATCGCCGCATCCAGCCCGTCCACAGCCCGGGTCTACGCACTGCGCGTACACGGGCGCCCGGACGACCGGCGTGCCGACGGTTCAGCCCAATGGCCGGCCCGCAAGCTCTCCGATCCGATCGAGCATCAGGCGGTCTCCGGTCGGTCTCCGGTTCCGTCCGCCTGATTGGGCTTCACCTGAGTCGCCCTGAGCCAGATCGACGGCGACGCGTCGTCCTCCGCGTCGCGCCAGCTTCAGATCACGACATGGTGATGTGACAATGCCGCCTGGGGCCGAGAGAAGCCATGGAGAGGTCCATGCTGGCCGTTCATCGGTGGCGCTTGCGTGTAACGGCCACGACGATCCGGCGACCGTCCTGAGAGACTCGCCTTGCGCCTGAGGGCGGTCGCGCGGGAAGGGCGCTCCGGATGCTCGTTGGACTCGCAAGCGCATCGTCGAGGCGCAGCGTGACTCGTTGAGGGGTACGTGATGGCCCAGCAGCGATCGACGGTGTCGAGAGAGAAGCGCTCGGACCTCGAGAGGTGGTGCGGCTACTGCGGGACCTTGAGCGGGTGGACGCGACGAGGCAGAGCGAGGGCGGCTGGGCCGTCCAGCATGAGGTCCAGGACCAGCCGGTTTTCACGCATTCAACGCAGGCCGAAGCTGAGCAGGCGGCGAGGTCCCGCGCCACCAGAATGGCGATCTGGAAGTCGTCCATCCACCGGCCGACGGACGGATCCGCGACTGCGACACGATGGATCCGCGCACGAGAGCGACGCGCCAGACACCGTCCGCTGAAGAGGGTGCTGCCGGCCGCCCGGGCCAGGATATGAGGGCTTCGGGCAGCCGGCAGCGGCATCCATGCGAGGCCGAGAGGGGGAACCCTGCGGGCCTCAGACGAGGTGGTAGAACGGCGTCGTCTCAGAACCGTCCCGTTGTCGTCTGCGCCCGACGTATCCGGGGGAACCGGGCTCTGATTCTCGGAGTGTCTGGATCCGGACAGATTGTCGGGGTGGTGCGAAGCATCCGTCTGTGCTCGCGGCCCGACGACTTGGCTGGGACCGTCGTTAGGGTTTGCGCGATGACCGGCGATCGAGATGGGCGAGCTCACGCGCGGGATGTTGCTGCGGCCAAGCGGGATGCCGAGGCAGCGGTTCGTGACGGCCTGATGGACGAGACGACGATGAGCGAGCGCGAGTTGGATGCTCGGAAGCAGGCACGGGCCGATCGCGAGGCCTCGCTGGCGGATCGCATGGCGTCTGGCGCCGATCGCGAGGCGGCGGCCGAGGCTCGCCGGGCGGCGCAGCGCAGCGGCGAGTAGCAGCTAGGGCTGCCAGGGCCGGCGTGGATTGGTCGGGTCGCCGGTGTACCAGGACCAGAATTCGCGCGTCTTCGGCGTACGCAGGTCGGCGTCAGCGATGGCCGTGTGGCGGTCGCACAGGTAGATCGGCGCGTGCGCGGTGCCGACTTGGACCGAGCGCGTCTCGGTGCTGAGCTTGTCGCACGCTGGGAATTCGCATCGTGTGAGGGTCATGGCGTCGTCTGGGTCGAGGAAGGTGAGTGCGCTCTGCTCCCCCAGAGAGCAGAGCGCACTCGTACTGACCGGGATGTCCCTCCCACACGTCGTGTTCGGTCGGGCGATATGAGCGTTGCTGCGCCAGAGTCCGAAAACTGACGTACTGGACGGACGCGTCGTCGGAGTTGCTGAGGACATCCTCAGCAGTCAGCGCTGCTCGGTATGTTCGCGGCATGTTGGTGTCCCAGGACGGCCGCGCGGGGTTCCTGGTCTGCGACCACCCGTTGTGCGATCGCACGAGTGATCGATTCGTTGCCTATCTGGGCGGGTCGTTGCCGGATGGCTGGGTGATCTCCGTCCGGTTTCGCAGTCAGGGCCTGGCCGGCCACCTGTGCCCCCGGCACGCGGGAGAGACCACCGCGACGCCGTCGTGAGGGAGGCCAACCCCCTTATCGCGGTCCGGGCCGAGAACAACGCGTAAGCTCGATAGCCCTAGCCGCCGATGACGGGTACCGAGAGACGTGGCCATCGGTCTGGATAAAGCGCGGCCGGCGGCCCGCAGCGCACATCGGGTACGCCGAAGACCGCCGGCCGCTAGCTGAAACCCTGTCCCGGGTTCGCCGCCAACATACTCCGGCGCCGGTCAGCGACTTCAGGTATGAGTTCGCTGTCACATTCAGCGTCCTGCAACCTGCGGAGGGACGGGTCGTCGCTTCTGTGGCTCGCGTGGCCGTCCTGAGTCGCGGCACAGGTCGGTCCGCGAGGCCTGTTAGGTTCGCGCCACAACGACTGCTCTGGTGGTCCGTAGGCTGGCGACGCCGCGGCCACCACACCGCATGGGTCGTCAGGGGTACGGGAAGAACACCGACTGCGCCCGGGTCAGCCCTCGAGTTCACCGGGCGTGGCGGCGGCCGGGTCCCTGCATCCCTGGCCGCCGTCATGGCTTGGGCTTCGTCGGACGTAGCCTCGGGCGTGCGTGTCACCCCGACCGCAGTCCTCATTTCTATGCCTGTCGTGTGTCTGGGATGCGGACCCCGAGCACGAGGTCGGCTTGCAGACGGCAGGGATGATCTGCACCCCATGCGGTTCAGTCTCTCGGACCGCCTGCCTAGGGTCTGGTGCATGGCCGGGACAGCCTGAAGAGCTGCATCGTGCCGCCATGAGGTTTGGCGACGCGGTCACCGTGGCCTTGGTGCGTTCCCGCCCCGGCAGGGGATATGGGCCGGGACGGCCGCACGGCAAGCCACGGGAAGATCCTGATCCACGTGGCCGCGAGCACCATTCCTTGGACGTTGTCGCCAAGCCGGTGCGACGCCCGTTGCACGGGCTTTGCCGGCCGAGGTGCGCGACTACCAGAACCTCGCCGCGGCTTGGAGGTCGCCCCGTGGTTGCTCCGGCCGACTACGCGGTGAAGTCAACGGCGGTGGAAGGCCTCGACGAGCTGCACGAGGCGGGCATGGCGGTCCTTGGGCCCAGCCGCACGTAACGGCTCGAGTCGTTCGCGTGCCTTGGTGAAGCGGGCCAGCCTGTGCTTCGAATGCGAGTCCACCGCCGCGACCGATGCGCCCCTGTCTTGAAGAATGGACATGGACACGTTATTCCCGAGCGACGCAGCGATCGAACTCAGGCAGTTGTGAACCGCGCCTTGGTGGGAGTGGCGTTCCGGCTGGGCCAGAGCCCGGAACGCTGCCTCAGCCCGGGCGGGCCAGTGCCCGGAACGCTCCCTCAGCCAGGGTTCGCGGACGTGCGGAGGCGCGGCGACTCCGTCGCCAGACATCCCAGCGACGAGGCGATCCCAAACCGACGCTTCCCGCTAGTGCGTCGGCCGCGGCCGACCAACTCTGACGCGCTTGCACAGTACGCCTCGAGCCCGCCGCCTAGACCACCGAACACGGAGGCCAATCCGAGACCGACGGCGATGATCAGGACCAACGCGATGATCGCGATTCCGCCTTCCATGATTCCCGGAGTAGCCGGTGCATGTGACCCACAAGCCGAGTTCGACGGACGCGGCTTCCTTCAGAAGGCGCGACCGGCAGAGGCGTCTGATCGACAACCTCTTCGTCACCTAGATTGTGCGGCCCAGCACCTACCGAGACGCGGCCTTGGAGCCCTTGACGGCCGCTGGCGCGACTGATCGAGCACGGCGGGGTGATGCGCATCGACGTCGATACCCGTCATTAACCGCAGCCCTGTCGCAGCCCGACGTGTTCGGCGATGGTGCGCGGCGGCCCGGCTCGCCGCCTGGACGCGCGGTCGCGTTGGACGGGCGCCCCGCCGGCGACTCGACCCGGGCTGGGTCATCTCGAAGGTCATGAGCGGATCTCCTTCGCGCGTCCTACGTGCATCGTTCGCCGCGCCGTCGGGCCAGACAAGGCGCCAAGCGCGTAGCAACGCGCCTCACCAGTACTCCGAGAACCACGGTGCACGCCGGGGCAACTCGGCGAGGGGCTACCCGACGGCGAGTCATGCACTGCTCTCTATACGTCACCACGGAAGTCCCTGCGCCGAGTCGCGCATGTGGCGCGCCTGATGCTTGGCAGCGGCAGAAGCGCTGCCTCGTTAGATGCCACATCCGACACTCGCCGACGCGCCTACGCCCCGCTCAGTCGGTCGCCCGGAGCCAGGATGGGACCAGCGCGCGCAGCCACGACGTCGCCGCCACAATACGTGGGCCTCAGCCGTATGTGCCAAGGGCCAACCCGACGAGCGAGCACCGGCGCCCGCGTGACAGGCCTGGTTACTCAGCGCCAGCTGCGAAGTTCATCCGCACGCGCGTGCCGCCCTCAGGCCGGTTTTGCACGTCGAAGTGTTCGCAGAGCGAGGCGATTAGCGGCAGGCCAGGCCCAGCCCGGGACTGTCTGCGCGGGGCCGCACGCCGCGTCCGTCGTCGCAAACGGTGATGTTAAGACCGTCATCGGGCACGCGGTAGGCGTGCAGCTCGATGTCCCCGGGTGCGGAGCAGTCGGTGTAGGCGTGCATCACGACGTTGGTCAGCGCCTCTGACACCGCCACCGCTAGGCCTTCGGTCCGCGGCCCCGTGCTCGTTGGCATACGCCACGACTTGGTGGCGCGCGCGACGGACCGCCTCAGGGACAGCGGAGAAACGCCAGACTTCGGCGGTAGGCGGTTCCATGTGCTGGTGGTGCCCGGCGAGGAGAGCGCCGCGAAGCAGTTGCGAACGGATTGTCAGCGTACAGACGGCGGCGGTAGCATACGCGCCACTTCTTAAGGCGCGTTGACCGTCGCGAGGTAAGAGGAAGACCAGGTAGCGAGCGATCGCCCGATTTTCGAATCCCGCCCCGTTTGAGCTGGACCAGGAGCGTTGGAGCGACGGCACGATTGTGCTGTGGGTCCGGGGAGAGCTGGATGTGGTGTCGACGCCAGTTCTGCGCGACATGCTCGACGCGCTGGCCGGAAAGGGTCGGACCGTAATGGTCAACGTGCGAGAGGTCACCTTCATGGACTCCACGGGCCTGAACCTGCTGATCCGGTCCAAGCAGCACGCCGAGCAGGACGGCTGGTCCCTGAGAGTGGCACGCGAGGTATCGCCACAGGTCGCCCGGCTCTTTGAGCTGACGGCCATCTCGGAGTACCTGCTGTCCGAGTAAAGGCTCCCGGGCGCCCACGCCGACGGGCACAGCACTGACGGCCTCGAAGCAGCGCATCGCCGTCGGCGGCGCCGAGGTCCATGACTGTCAGCGTGAGTCCGGGTCCAAGGCTGCCACGTTCGGCCCCCAACACACCGACCGTGAGGTTCACCAGCAGGACATCTCCGAGGCCAAGGACGAGGTCGACATGGGCCGCAACAGGGACAACCGCAACGACGCGAAGGACGAAATCCCGATGCTTACCCAGCACCTGCAGATCGCACAGCAGCTCGGCGGCCAGCTCGCCGCCGGCCCTCTCGGCTAGACCATCCGCGGGAGTGTCCTGAGACCTGGACGCACAGCCGCCTCATCTGCGCCGCCGGGCTACGCCAGATCGCTCGATGCGGGCCAGGCGCCGAGCAGGCCGCCCGCTGGGTCTCGCTCGCGGACACGATCGTCTCTGACACCGCAGCACACGCGGTCCATCCCTCCGGGCGTTGGCAGCGCTCGCCAGGCGACGTGCGCGTGGACGCCGCCCTGTTGCTGCCTGCCATCCGCGGCGCGATCCCGGCCTCCGACCCCCGCTCACTCGCACGCTCCAGGCCGTCGCGACAGAGCTCACCCAAGACGGCTACTGCTACCGCTATCGCCCTGACGAACGGCCCCTGGGAACGTCTGAAGGTGCGTTCCTGCTCTGCGGCTTCCTGTTGTCGCTCGCGTTCGCCCAGCAGGGCGACCACGTCAGCGCCACCCGCTGAGCAAGGATGCCGAGGGCGCCGACGGCGTGGCGCTGCGGCGGTGGCGGTCGGCCTCTCTCCATCCCGGCCGCCACCGGCCATCCGCTCGCACCGGACGGGGCCTCCACCCCTTGGCCCGGGTGCACCGTGGTGGTTCCCGTTGCGTCTCGGTGATGGACGCTGCCAGCCGGTCCGACTGTCCGGCGCAGGACCACCGGCCGGCGGGGTCGCATGGCGAGGCGTCGCGGCGGCGATGACGCCCATGGACACCAAGAAGGGCAACGGCCGTCTCCAATGCCCTCCTCCCGTCCCCTGTCGCCCGCGGCCTCATACCTGTCGCGGACTCTCGGCAGGATCTGGTTTCACCGTCGGCCCCCTTATCGGGGCCGACGGTCGTTCAGGATCCCCTCAGGCGGTGGGGCGGTGGTCGTCGTCGGACGCGGCGCCGTGTTGGTCGGGGCCGGTCGCCGTCAGCGCCTCGAGGGTGGTGCTGCCGACCTGAAGGCGCATGGCGATTTCTGCCGTGGTCAGGCCGAGGTTCAGCGCCTCACGCACTAAGACCACGATCCGAGCTAGGGCCGGCGCCGCGACGGGGTCGCCGTGTCGTCGAGTGATGGAGCGTCGATGCCCCTCGACGGTCAGCTGGCTTCGTATCTCGTCGATGCGCTCGGTCATGCTGGCGCGGGCGGGCCGGGATTGATGTGACGGCGCACCCGCAGATGCCGTTGGCGTTGCATGACCAACGCGAGTGCATCGGTGGTCGTCATTTCGGCCAGCCGTCGGCGACAGTGCGAACAGCGGTCAGGGCGCGGGTCGCCTGCATGGATCTTCAAGCAGGTGGGACAGACAGCGCAGGTCGCAGGCAACGGTAACTCCGATCACGTCCAGAGGTGATGTGTCCGTTGCTTCCCCACTTGCCTGCAATAACAGTGAGGCCGCGTGCCGGTCTGATCCGACGGAGTCCTTGGAGGCTCCGAGAACGTCGCCGTGCCAAATTGTACTTCGAACGCAGTGCCCTAAGAGCGTCAGACGTGTGGTCCTCGGCCGCGACGTCAGGGCTCCGACGTCCCGGCGCTGACGTCTCGGTAAGAGGTCAAGTTCAGGGGGTCGCGGCGAAGATCATGCGCAGGCGGCCGAGCTCTCCCTGCGACGGCCGGTGCGCCGGGGCGTTCCGCGCCACCACCCGATGTGGGTCCCTGCGCGGACGATTCCCCGCTGGTTGCCCCGTCCCGGAACCACACTGGCGCCATGACTGCATATCGCTGGGCTGCGCCGCGTTTCGTCCTGCTGCTGGTGGCCCTCGCCGCCTGTGTGCTGGGCCTCACCGGCGGCGTCGCCTCGGCGACCCCGCCCGCGGCGAGTTTCACGATGAGCCCCGACCCCGCGGTAGTCGATCAGACGGTGACGTTCACCGACACGTCGACCGATCCCGACGGGGGCACGATCGTGGCGCGCGGATGGGACATCAACGGAGATGGCGTCATCAGCGATCCGCTCGGCGCACCGGTGGTGCAGCGGACCTACCACACGGCCGGCATGTACACGATCACGCTGCGCGTCACCGACTCCCAAGGGGAGACCGCCACTCTTCAACGCACCCTCCAGGTCGGCACGAGCGCACCTCCACCCGACCCGACGCCGACGCCGACCCCGGCGCCTCTCCCGACGCCGACCCCGACCCCGGCGTCCGGTCCGTCGCCGTCGGCATCGAACCGCACGCCGGTCGCGGCATTCACGTTTTCGCCGTTCGCCCCGACCGTGGGGGCGCTCGTCTCATCTACCTCGGGGTCCAGCGACGCCGACGGATCCCTGGTCCACCAGCTCTGGGACCTCGACGGCGACGGCCAGTTCGACGATGCGGCGGGCGCGACGGTGCAAATCGCGTACGCCACTGCCGGAAGCCGGGCCGTGAGCCTCAAGGTGACCGACGACCGCGGCGCCTCCGCGGTGGCGTTTCAGACGGTCCCGGTCATCGACGCGCCGGCCGGCGCCGCCTCCGGCGCTCCGACGCCCGCGGCCACCAACACGCCGACGACATCCACGAGGACGACCCGCACCCCGCTGCTGGCCCCGTTCCCGATCGTGCGCATCCGCGGACAGGTCATCGGCTCCGCCGTGCGCCTCTCGGTGCTCAGCGTCAGGGCGCCCGCGCGTTCGACGGTCACCGTGCGCTGCTCGGGCCGCGGATGCCCAGTCACCCGCTCGGTGCAGCGCGCCGGGTCCCGCACCCGCACCGTACGCCTTGCTCGCCTGGAGCGCACGCTGCGCGCCGGGACCGTGCTGCGCGTGTCGGTCACGCGCGCGGGCACGGTCGGCAAGTACACGGAGTTCCGCCTACGAAAGGGGCGCGCGCCGGCTCGCCGCGACCTGTGCCTACGCGACGGGTCACCGCGTCCGTCGGCCTGCCCGGCGGCCTGATGCTCGGCGCATCGGGCGGGCCGGCTCGGCAAGCACATCGTGTCTCCGCTCGATCTCGCCACGGCCCTCGACATGACGAGATGAACCCTGGCACATCGCCCAATGGCTGGGCGTGCCTGCCCTGCTGCGGGCCATCGGTATCTCATCCTGCCGGGCCGCTGCCTGACCTCAAGACATCCTCTGGTCCAAGGCGCAACGATGAGTCCTCCGGCGCATCAGCGCCGCGGCGGCGAACCGGGATCCCCGACGTCCGGCCGTGCGTCTTGGGGCCACCGTGCCCAGAGCAGGTCACCGGACCAGATCGCGGATCACCGGAGTCGACCATGCCTGGGCTGTGCGTGACATCAGAACCACTCGGTGACCGTCGAGATCGCGTTCCGTGTCGCCCCGCCCGCGGGCTTGGGGCAGGCCTACTTGGCCAGCGACGCTACGAGGTTGATCGTGGTGGCGATGATGAGCGTGCCGAACATGTACGACAACAGCGCATGGCGCGTGGCGGTGTGACGGATCGCCTTGGCCTGCAGGTCGGTGTCTGAAACCTGGAAGGTCATGCCGATGGTCAGAGACACGTAGCCGAAGTCGGCATAGCTGGGCGGATCGTTCTCATTGAAGCCGATGCCGCCCGGAACGCCTTCGTAGTAGAGGCGGGCGTAGCGCAAGCAGAAGACCGTGTGCACCACGCTCCAGGCCAGCAGGATGCTGATGATGCTCGCGCCGATCAACAGGTCCTTGGTCGCGCCGCTGCTGTGGCTGGCGCGCACGAGGATGATGCCCACGGCCAGCAGGCTGGCCAGGCTGCCGGCGAGCAGCAGGCCATCTGAGGCCCCGCGGCGAGGGTCATCGCGCAGGGCGTGCCGCGCGGTCCCGGCGGCGTCGACCGCCCACACCGACCACCAGATCCAGGCAAGGAACACGACCGCCGCGATGTCCCAGACGGCCAGCGGCACCAGCCACCAGATGCCGAATGCCGCGACTACGAAACCGGCGAAGACGCCAATGACAGCGCAGACAATGATCCGGACGCTGGCCGACACACCCCGGGCACGCTCTGGCATCCGCGCCGTCTGCCCGATCGGAGCCTTGCTCATGTGATGTGGATACCACGATCCTGTGCTGCGCACCCCCACAAGGGACGGCGGCGGCGCGTCGCGTGGCCGGCGGATGGCACCGTGCCTCACCGCTGCTCGCGCGGCGTCACCTGCCTACACGACGGCAGGGTGATCCAACCAAGCCGCCGTTCCCAGGCGTCCGGGGTCCGCCGAACGTCGCGAGGTCGGCTCGCCCATCAATGGACCGGTCGCCAACACCGGCCGAAACAACGCGACCAAGTCTTCCGGCCTAGACAGCGAGCTGCCACACCGGCTGAGCATCGCCCTACTCGGACGGGGCGTGACCTCGTATGACTTGCGAGCGGCAGACGTCTCGGCACCGTGGCGTTCATCCGCCCCTTGTCGACGAGAACCATGCCTCCTCGACGCCGCGCGGAAGGTCACGGCTACCGCCAAGAGACGTCAGAGGTGGCCAGCAGCGACAGCGCTTCGCCAAAGCCCACTCCCGTCGACACTCGACGCATCCGGCCCCGGACGATCATCTTCATAGTCTGCGCAACGACCGCCGATGCAGCCCACCCCCTAAAAGTTGGGGTGATGTACCGCTAGCGTGTTGAGGGATGACCTTTCCCTGCCGGTCAGGAATCGCTGTGGCGGTGGCGCTCACGGCCTCAGGAGCGGTGAGCCCGACCATCGCGCCGGCAGCGGCACGTGGGTCTTCGGTGTGCCCGGTCGTGGCCTATCAACGGGCGGCCGGCGGGACCTATCTGCTGCAGCCGGTGCGATACGTGCGCGCGGGAGATCGGGTCTGGGCGGCGTTTCGTTACAGCGATGCCCGTGGCAGGAAGGCCTACGAGTTCCGCCAGTATCCGTTGGTCGACGGGCGGTTGAGGCTGATCGCGGTGCGCGAGGGACGGGTGGCCGGCGACGGCGTTGTGGCCGCGTATGCGCGCTCCTGCGTTCCGGACGCCGCGTTGGCCCCGACGGCTCGTCTCGGGCGCTATGCCATCACCGTTTCGCTGCCTGTCGCCTTCGCCTGGAAACTGCCGGGCCACCACCTCGCTCCGAGCGCAGGTCCTGTGATCGGCGGAGTGCTCGGTGCGCAGTCCGCGGCGCCCGTGGCCGCACAGTCCCAGGAGCCTTTCAAGGATGTATCGGCCTCTGAGACCGGGCCATCGCTGGCGCCTGTACCTCCTGCGCTCCCCGCACCCGGTCCGGCGGCTCCCCCGATGGCGACGACGGCGACCGTGCTGGTGGCCGGTGACATCGCCGAGTGCGTCAACAATGTGCCCGGGGACCCGTCCCAGGGCCAGCATCCCGGCAGGGGCGCGGTGGCCACCGGACAGATGATCCGGGCGCAGATCGCTGACGGCGGCATCGACGGCATCCTCTCCTTGGGCGACCATGTCTATGAGTCAGGCCTCCCCGCGGAGTTTCGCGACTGCTACGAGCCGACGTGGGGCTCCTTTCGCAACATCACCTTCCCGGTTCCCGGTAACCACGACTACCGCTGCGGTCAGACCGTGCCGGGCTGCCCGACGCCGGCCGGCGCCTACTTCAACTACTTCGCCGACCGCGCCGGTCCCCCGGGGCGCGGCTACTACAGCTTCGATCTCGGCGCCTGGCACATCGTGGCCTTGGACTCCGAGATCGATTCCTCGCCGGCGGCGGCCAGGACCTCGACGCAGATGGCCTGGCTCAAGGACGATCTCGCCGCCCATCCCAACCGGTGCCTGGCCGCCATGTGGCACCAGCCGGCCTACAGCAACGACCCCCTGCACGGCGACGACCCCACGATGCAGGTCTACTTCGCCGCCCTGCATGACGCCGGAGCCGATCTCGTGCTCAACGGCCACGTCCATGCCTACGAGCGCTGGGCCGAGCTCGGCGCCGACGGCCTCCCACAAGCCGGCGGCACCCGCGAGATCATCAACGGCCTCGGCGGCGCCAACATCACCGCTGCCAACACGGGACGACCCGGCCAAGAAGTCGTCTACAACGCCAACTACGGACTGCTCAAACTGAACCTGGCCTCCGATGGCTACCGCTGGGCCTGGCTCAACGCCCCCAACAACACCAGCCCCAGCGTCAGCGGCCAGCTCACCGACTCCGGCACCGGCAGCTGCCACTGAGACGGGTCACGCTTGCGCGAAACCCGGTGCCCAGATGCACGGCGGTGGGTCTGGCATCGCCACCGCGCTAATGGCTGCGATTGCCACGGGTGGGACCGAGTGACGGATCACCGGAGATCTGCGGTTCATGCACAGACGGACAGATCCGCGACAGCGGCATGATAGATCCAGGGCAAGTAGGCCACGCACACGGCACTGCCGCTGGCGCGATGCTATGGGCCGCCCTGGGCCAGGATATGAGGGCTCCAGGACGGCCAGCTAGCCGCATCCGTGCAGAGACCGAGACGGGGGAACCAATTCAGGTCTCAAACGAGATAAGCGATGGTGCTTCTCAGCTCCATCCCCGTTCGAGGCCAACGTGTCCATGGTTCCGTGGCTCTGATCCGCGGTTGTTTGCCGGGAGACAGCCCCCCGTCGGGTTTTCACCGCGGACCGCCGCTTGCGATGCTCCGTGTGTGCCGGCCGGACCAGGTGCTGAGCCTGGCGAGCGTGTGCGCCGCCTCTGTGACCGTCGATGCGCGGAAGCCCAAACGGCAGGTTTGTGGCGGACCCGGGAGCGCATCCGAGGGCGGAATCTCCTCATCGGCAGCTAGCGCCGGCGGCCTTGGCAGCCCAGTCTCGGTCCGAGGCCGCGCGGCTCCGGCACCTGGGGGGACCCGCAGCCGATCGCCTATGTCCGTCGTGCTGCCGCGGAGTCCTCACCTGCACCGCGGTGAATGCGGAGTGACGGCCCTGTGGCTACCGCGTGGACCGGAGCACGCGGGCGGCGAGGGCGCCCACGGCCAGCGGCGACAGGGCGAGCGGAAGGCAGCACCCGCTGACGGTCACGCGATTGCCCCGGCGGGTGCGCGCGCTGTAGGACGGAAACGGACCGATGCGTCCGAACCCGCCGCGACCTGCCCGCCCGCCCGGACCGTAGCCTCGGGCTCCGTAGGAGCCGCGGCCACGCTGCTGGCCGCGCAGCACGCGGCGCAGCAGGTACCGGCCGAAGAACCGTCCGACGACGTTCACGTCAGCCTCCGAGCCCGGGTGTGGCGAGGTCCTTGATGACGGTTCCGGCGCTGCTGCTCTGGCTCCCCAGACGGTCCACGGAGCTGGCGGCGCCGGCGATCGCCGCCGGGTTCAACACCCCACCCTTCAGCGAGGTGGCGAGCTCTCCGAGCTGGCCGCCGAGCCCGTCCACCTTCTGAGCCAACGGCCGCAGGCGGTCATCGGACAGCGCAGCCCTGTTGGCCTGCTTGAGCTCGTGGACGGCGAAGAGACCGGCGGCACCCGCCTTGACCATGACCTTGGTGCGGCCCGGCGCGCTCTTGCTGAACTGGTGGGCGCGGTAGGGCGTGTAGATGTAGCGATGAAACGCTCCGAAGGCCAGGCCGGTGTGCAGCACGAACTTGGTCTTGGCGAAGTGCACATCGGGCACGGTCGCGGTGGTCTGCTGACCGTTTGCTCCGGTCTGGGTCACCGTCTTGGTCGCGTTGCCGCAGCCGGCCAGGAAGATCAGTGACACCAACAGTGCGGCGGGCATGGTTCTCGACACGGGCTGCTCCTCAGCAAGGATGAGAGCGACGATACGCGTCGCTGGGCTGGACACTGCTGGTGTAGAGCGGTCTTGCGCCGAGAGGCGGTCCTAGCGCGCGGCATACACCTGTGATCCGGGGTAGCCGCTGGTGTGCCATGTCAAGCATCAGCTGTCCGATGCTCAGTGACCGCCGACCTGCCGCACCGTGCTGAGCATCGCCCGCTGGCCGCCGCAGGCCGACGACCTTGTGTGCCCATTCGCAAAGGCCCCATGACCGGGCATCCTGAACGGTGTTCGTCCTGCGTAGAGGAACACAGGAGAAGCGACGTCCACTGACGGCTAGTCGTTGCTGGCCATCTTTCCCGCCATCATCGCCCGGAGCACATTGGGCTATGTGGGTTATGGCTCCTGTCGCGCCGTCAGCCCAACCCCCACCGCTTCGTACTAGACCAGGGTCTTCTTGGGGTTCTCACCAGGTCTGCGGGCACCTCCACCTAGTCCCCGTCCTGCGTTCCGGCGTCCGACGCCTGAGCGGGGCGCCGGAATGTCCCGCGAGCCCCTAGGGCGAGGGCGGCCCCGGCGTCTCGTTGACACCGCCGACATAGGCCGGCGGGTACGCGTCACCCTGGCCGTGACGGTCGTCGTGCTTGGCGAACTTAGAGGTCAGCTTGTCGCGATTCTTGAAGGCCAGGCCGGCCGCGCCGGCCAGGAGCGCAAGACCGCCGGTCTTGCCCTTGCCCTTCGTCCGACGGCCCTTCGCACCCGAGGAACCCAGCAGGGCGCCGAGGCCGCTGAGCGCCGCGCTCGTGCTCGACTTGTGCGACCGCTTGCTTGAGCGGCCGGGGGACCGGGAGATCGAACGCTTCGGCGCCGTCGTCGGGCGGCCGAATCGGCTGCTAGCACCGGCGCGCTTTGAGGTGCGTGTGCGTGTGGTGGCCATGCGGACGGACTCCCCGAATGCGCACCCGTCCAAGCAAGACATCGCAACACCCCGGACCTGACCGGGGTTCTTGCCGTGGTCGACTCTTGCTAGCCGGAACGCGCTGTCTCGCATTCAGGCGCGGCCTGTCGTCATCGGAACGACGGTGCGCCCCACGAGTACCGACCGCGGCCGCGGTATCGCGCAATGGCAGCTAAGCCTTCTCGCACGCGATCCGTATTGTCGCGGTCGAGGCTCGTGTTCATCCGTGTTGACGTGGAAGTTCAGCACCGGGGTGCCCGACGACACATGATCGTGCGCCGCCGCCCGCCCCAGACCGTGCGCATACAACGCGTTCAGGCTCTTGCAATTCTCGTGGTGCTTCACCCCGTGCGAACTCGGGCGCCGCGCAGACGCCGAGGAGCGCGATGCGACAAGCAGACTCACAGCAACATCGCATGTGCCGACGCCACAGAACCTCAGCGATAAGCAAGACCATGTGCATGGCCGCGGTGGCCTCTTGCCCAAACTACCCCCAGCACGGTCCCGCAGTACGCAAATTTCGGGCCTCTTCGAGACACGGTCTCGTCTTAGGTCTGTTGCGAGGGTCCGGCGACCGCTACCAGCCGAGAGGGCTGTGCAGCACCGCGTCCGCATCGCGCTCTGCTCCCGACCCGAAGGCGTGTCGACAGTACCGGCACACCCGCGCCTCCAGCTTCACGCGCTCGGCGCAGTCGGGGCACGTCTTGTGACTGCGCACATCGACCCACCAGACGGCCAGGACGATACCGCCGGCAAGGCACAACCCGACCACGGCGGCCTGCGCGTAGTCCTCGGGGTCTCCGTTCGGAAGGCCGGTGGCCGCCATCAGTCCAGCCGTCTGGACTCCTGCGATGATCAGGACGAGCACCGGAGCGATACCCCCGACGACCTCGCTGCGCTGCGCCAGGATCGCCAGCACGACGACGAACAGCGCGAAGATGCCCAGCCCAACTAGGCCCAGCGTCGTCCCATCGGTGTGTTTGGCTAGCCACGCCGCGCCGGTCCCGGCTCCCGTCGCCAGGCCGACGAATGCGCCCAATGCCGCCAGCATCCGACCGAGCATCGCGTCCTAAGGTAGGCCCAAACACGTCCCATGGGAGGCGGTGCAAGATGCGTGCCAGTCCGTCATGCTTGGTTGCGCGGTAGACGCGCGGCGATGACGACGACTTTGCCGCCGGCAAGGCGCTTATGGAGGACGCGGTCGCTCCCCTGCTCCGGATGGTCGACCGAGCGCGGTGCGCGGCCCACGCTCGGCGCCCCGTGGCGAGGCACCCTGCTTGTCTGGCGGAACCTCGCGCCGCTCCCGCGCAAGCAACGGCTCCACGCCCACCCGGACCTGCGGACAATGCCCTGGGCGAACCGGACGGCATTCCCGTGCACGCTTCAGTAGCTCAGCTTGAACCGCCGGCCGGACGTCGGTAAGCACCTGGCAAACGCACCACGCCGAGAGGAGCCGAAGCGGAGCTCTCGCCGGGAGGCCGGATCGCCAGACAATCAACCTGGTTGCCTGCAGGAGCGAGACGGCCCGAACCACCTCGATGCACCTGAAAATCGTGGTGTCCCCGGTTCGAGTCCGGGACTCGCCATCACCCAGAATTACGTCGATATGCAGGCATAACGCCCGAGCTGGCCGCGGGCTGGATCTGCCGCCCAGTGCCAAGTGGCAAACAGGGTGGCAAACATCGCCCCGGGGATCCGGGCGCTCGCATCGCCCTGTTGGGCGTGATGCAGGAGCACCGAGACCCCACGATCCAGGCCGATCCGTCGCTGGTCCTGGCGCTGCCCCCAGCTGTCTTTGAGCTGCTGGTGGCGCGCGTCAGCGAGCAGGTCATGGCCCGTCTGTCGCCCGGACCGGAGGGTTGGGTCGGGGTGGCCGAGGCCGCCCGCCATCTGGGCTGCAAGCTCCCGCGCATCTACGACCTGGTCTGCCGACGAGCCGCGACCGGGATCCCGCACCGCAAGGAAGGGACCCGGTTGCTGTTCAAGCTCTCGGCGCTGGATCGCTGGATCGACGCCGGCGGCGCGGCCTGACCGTTTGCACCCGACGAACTCTGGACATGGCCAGCCCCTCCGTACGGCTCCTCTCGGCCCAACACGCAAAGGCCGAGATGCCCGACCCCGAGAAGATCACCAAGCGCCAGACGACCAAGACCAGCGTCCCCGGCATCTTGGAGTGGACCCGGTCTGATGGACATCTGGGGGCTTTCGTGGCTTGGCCGCGAAAGGATGTGTCTGTCGATGCCGAGAACGCGCCCTGCGTACCCCGATGATTTCCGCCGTGAGGCGGTCGAGTTGCTGCGTGCTGGCCGGACCCCGAGAGAGCTCGCGCAGAGCCTGGGGGTCTCGGAGCAGACGCTGAGAAACTGGCGGCGTCAGGACCAGATCGATCGCCACGAGCGCGACGATGGCCCGACCAGCGAGCAGCGCGATGAGCTGACTCGGTTGCGCCGCGAGAACGAGCGCCTGCGCCAGGAGCGTGACTTGCTCAAGCGAGCCGCGGCCTTCTTCGCAACGGAGAACGGGACCCGGTGATGATGTACCGGTTGATCTCGGCGGAGAAGGCCCGCACCCCTGTCTCTGTGGCCTGCGAGCTGCTCGGTGTCTCGAGGTCGGGCTTCTATGCGTGGTCGACGCGGGCGCCGTCTGACCGCGCGCTTTCGGACGCGTGGCTGATCGAGAAGATCAAAGACATCCACAACGACAACCGTCGGGTCTACGGATCGCGGCGGGTGGCCGCCGAGCTGCGCCTCGGCCACGGCATCACGGTCTCGCGCAAGCGCATCCAGCGCCTGATGCGCCAGGCCGAGATCTCCGGTCTGGTGGCAAGAAAGCGCGGCCGCACGACGATCCGCGTCCCAGGCGTTCGCGTCGCCGACGACCTCGTGCGCCGCCAGTTTCGCCCCGCGGCGCCCGACGTCTTGTGGGTCGCCGACATCACCTACCTCAGAACCTGGGAGGGCTGGCTCTATCTCGCCGCCGTCCAGGACGCCTTCAGCCGCCGGATCGTCGGCTGGTCGATGGCCGACCACATGCGCGCCGAGCTGGTCGTCGATGCGCTGCAGATGGGCGTTCACCGCCGCCGGCCCGGACCCGGACTGGTTCATCACTCCGACCAAGGCAGCCAGTTCGTCTCGCTGGCCTTCGGCCAGAAAGCCCGCGACGCCGGCATCGCCGTTTCGATGGGCTCACGCGGCGACTGCTACGACAACGCCGTCGCCGAGAGCTTCTTTGCCACCCTCAAGAAAGAGCTCGTGCACCGCCGCTGCTGGCCCACGCGCCGCGAGCTGTCCTCAGAGGTCTTCGAATACGTCGAGGCCTTCTACAACACCACCCGCCGACACTCGACCCTGGGCTACCTCTCACCCGCCCAGTTCGAGAACATCTCCCAATCCAACAACCCCAAGATCAACGGCTAGCCCCGCAAGCCCGGAACTGTCCGAACAACGGGGTCCACTCCACCCGCCGGGCTCGATGAGCGTGACGTGGATCCCGAAGCCCGCGACCTCCTGGGCCAGCGCCTGGCTGAGGCCCTCCAGCGCCCACTTGGAGGCGTGGTACATGCCGATGCCCGGGAGGGCCGAGATGCCGCCGATCGAGGAGACCTGGAGGATGTGGCCGCTTCCCTGCTCGCGCAGGAACGGCAGCGCGGCCTGCGTGACCCACAGCGCCCCGAAGAGGTTGGTCTCGATCTGGTCGCGCGCCTCCTGCTCGCTGAGCTCCTCGACCATGCCCAACTGGCCGTAGCCGGCGTTGTTGACGACGACGTCGAGGCGGCCGAAGTGCTCGTGGGCGCGGGCGACCGCCGCGAACGCGGCGTCGCGGTCGGTGACGTCCAGGGCCAGCGCCAGCAGCGCATCGCCGTGGCGGGCGACGAGGTCGTCGAGGCCGCCCGTGTCGCGCGCGCTCGCCGCGACGCGGTCGCCGCGCTGGAGCGCCGCGGCGGCCCACTCGCGGCCGAAGCCGCGCGACGTCCCGGTGATGAACCATGTCTTGGCCGGCATGATCCCACGCCACAGCCCTTGCGCTGGGGTAGCAGGTGGCTTGGGCACCTGCCGCCGGTATCACGCTCCGCACCCCTTCCACGAGGTGCGTCAAGCCAGCCGGTTGCCTCTGCTCCCCTCTTTCGCTGCGTGGGCGGCCTCTGCTCCCCTCTTTTCGCTGCGTGCGTGACCTCCTATCGCGGCCTTCTTCGGCCTCTTGTTCTCACGGCCTCGGACGAGATGTAGCCCTAACGGGAAAGCCCATCCCGACCGCCATTCGATTGCAGCCCGTCGATCACGATGACGAGAGTGCTCGTCGCAGGCCGACTATCGCCTCGAGCGACCTGACGAGAAGGCCGACGTCAGCGTCTGGGGCGCCGCCCTCCGTACTGGACGTGATTCGCGTCGCCCGGTGACGGTGACATGGCCGGCGGTAAGACATGCGGTGAGGGTGACGCTGGGGTGTGTATGAGCAAACAAGCCTTCGTGATCGTGGGCGTGATCTCGCCGGTACGGCTGGGCAGACGACCCTCCCGGCCCAGCGCCAACAAGCGGCGACCGGGCTCGTCGTCACGCGCGAGCAGACCTCCACCAACGAGCATGCCGACCTGGGTGGGCGCCGGTACCGCGTCTATCGCGCCGCGCTCGTCGCCGCCGCGGGCCGATGGGAGGTGACGAGATGGGAGCCGCAGCCCTGACCGCGCCCTGACGCTCCGACCGCGCCCGCTGGGCGCCGCCCCTCCGGGCGGGGCGCCCACGGATCCACCACCAGCCGGGTCCTAGATCAGCTCGAAGTACCGATGCTTCTCCCAGTCGGTGACGGAGGTGTTGAACATGCGCGTCTCGTGGCGCGACAGGACGGCGTAGTGCTCCACGACGTCCTGTCCGAATACGCGCTTCGCGAAGTCACTCGTGGCGAACCGCTCCGTGGCACGCTCGAGTGTCGGTGGCAGGGGCGCGATGTCCAGCTCGTAGCTGCTTCCCGACAACGGTGGTCCTGGGTCCAGCTGCCGCTGGAGTCCGTCGGCGACAGAGGCCAGCAGACCTGCGATCGCCAAGTAGGGATTGACGTCGGCGCCCGGCACTCGGTACTCGAGACGGATGCTCTCGGCCTGGTCGCCGACGACGCGGCAGCTGACGGTTCGGTTGTCGAAGCCCCAGGTGCGTCCTCGCCCGGCGAAGTCGTCGCTCGCCGTCCGCCGGTAACTGTTGACGGTAGGGGCGTAGAGCTGCATCAGCTCGGGCGCCCGATCCAACACGCCGCCGACGGCGTGCAACAGCCGGTGCCCGACGGCCCGCTCCCGTGAGGGGTCGAAGAACAGCGACTCGCCGCCGGCGCCGGTCAGCGACACATGGATGTGGCACGACGAGCCGATCCCGGCCTCGGTCGACGGGCGCGCCATGAACGTCGCCGCCAGGCCCGCCCGGCTGGCCATCCTCTTGAGCCCCAGCTTGAAGAGCACGTGGGCATCGGCCATGGCCAGCGCCTCGTCGTGCGGAAGGTTCATCTCCCACTGACCGAGGCCCCACTCGCCCTGGCTGAGCTCGACGTCCAGGCCCGACGCCGCGAGCGCCTGCCGCGCGGGCCGGAAGAACGGCTCGAGGTCCTCGGTCTGCTGCACGGCGTAGTCCGCATGCGTCAGCGTCGTCGGCTCGAGGTTCGCGTAGCCGACGCGTCGCGCATCGTCGTACGTCGTCCGGAAGAGGAAGAACTCCAGCTCGGTGCTCACCCGAGCGTGAAGCCCGAGATCGGCCAGCGCCGTGATCTGGCGCCTGAGGATGGTACGCGGCGAAACGGGCACCAAGCCGCCGCGATCGTCGACGGCGTCGCCCAGGCAGATGGCCGTCTCCTGCGCCCAGCCGGCCACGCGCAGCGTGCTCAGTTCGGGCCTGACCATGAAGTCGTGCCAGCCCGTGTGCTCCCCCGCGAAGGGGACCGCCAGGCCCTCGAGCGCCTGGTCCATGTCCCAGGCCAGCGTGCAGGTGCAGACGTGGATTCCGTCCGGCAGCTTCTGCGCGAACGCCCGCGGGCTCATGCGCTTGCCCACGAGCCGGCCCTGCACGTCGACCGTGGCGAGGATGACGCTCTCGAAGCGGCCGCCGAGCAGATCGTCGAGCGTCAGTCTGCCCTCGCTCATCGGACGAGCCAGCCGCCGTCGACGGGCAACTGGATGCCTGTGATGTAGGAGGCGTCCTCGGAGAGCAGGAACGACACCGCGGCGGCCATGTCCTCGGGCTCGCCGACACGCTTGATCAGCAGCCGGTCGGAGATCACGGCGAACACATCCGGATCGGCAAAGCTCGTGCCGGTGAACAGCGTGTTCGTCGCCCCGGGCGCCACCGCGTTGACGCGGATGCCGCGGCGCGCCAGCTCTGCGGCCAGCGCCTTGGTCAACATGAGCGCGCCGCCCTTGGAGGCGTTGTAGTGCACCTGACAGCGACCCGTCGTGCTGACGATGACCTCGGCCTCGATGGTCGTGATGTTCACCATGGCGGGATTGTTGCCGACTGCCAATGCTTCGACCGCCGCCTTGGCCACGAGGAAGTACCCCTTCATGTTGACATCGACGACACGGTCCCACTCATCCTCGGTGACGTCGTCGAAGCCGGACATCGTCACGATTCCGGCGGCGTTGACCAGGAGGTCGAGCCCGCCGAGGTCAGCGATGGCCTGGCCGACCGCGGCCCGAACCTCGACGCCACGGCGGACGTCGGCGACGACGACCAACGGCGTGCCTCCCGCCGCCTCGATCGCCGCGGCGGTCTCGCCGGCCGCCCGGCGATCGACGTCAAGGCAGGCCACCGACGCGCCCTCAGCCGCGAGGCGACGGGCGATCGCGCGCCCGATCCCCGACCCGGCGCCGGTGACGAGCGCCCGTCGCCCGGCGTGTCGATCGCGAATGGCTCGGACGGCGGCCGGCGCGGCCTGATCAGGATGTGGCGACATGGGCGGGTTCCTCGTTGATGGTCATGGTCTCGGCCCGGGCGCTTCGTCGCGCCGCATCGACCAGCCAGGTGAAGACAGGATCGGGCTGCTCGCGCAGGTACTCGGGGTGCCACTGGACTCCCAGCGCGCGCGAGCCGATCCTGATGGCCTCGCACACGCCGTCGGGAGCTGTGGCGATGGGCACCACCCCTCGGCCGAGCTCGGCGACGGACTGGTGGTGGAAGCTGTTGACGCCAACGTCGGCGGGCAGGACGTGTTCTAGGAGCTCCCCCCGGACGAGGTCCAGGCCGTGAACGCGCGCGTGAAGCGGATACGCCAACTGGCCGTGCGCTTCGCCGGCGTCGAGCGGCAGGTGGTCGACGAGGGTACCCCCGCGCACGACGTTGAGCAGCTGGCACCCACGGCAGATCCCCAGCAGCGGTGTGTTCTGCCGGAGGGCGAGCTCGATGAGCTCGAGCTCGAACGCGTCGCGGTCAGGGTCGATATGGGTGGCGTGCAAACCGGGGCGGCTGCCGTACAGGCGCGGATCGACGTCATCGCCTCCCGCGACGACCACACCATCCAGCCGACGCACGAGATCCGCCGGCCGCGCGTCTCGGGTGAGCTGGACGGGCGTCCCGCCCGCGGCGGCGACGGCCGTGGTGTACGGCACATGGTGCAGATCCACGATGCCTCCCAGCAGCAGCTCGGGCATGCCCATCACGCGAGACGCGCGCGCCCGGGCCCCTGTGATGCCGATCAGGACGGGGTCGGACGCCCCGGACTCGGTCCTCATGGATCAGAATTTAGTCCAAAGCCCCATGATGTGGCAAGCGATTGGTCTTCTGGACTGCAAGACAGGCCACGCGAGGGAGTTCTCGGCGTATCCTTGCCCGGTGTCCCCGAGTCGCGTCACCGTTCCCGCCGCCTACGCCGTGGTGGTCGAGCATCTGCGCCGCGAGATCCAGCTGGGTCGCTACGCGCCGGGCGACAAGCTGCCGCCCGAGCGCGAGCACGCCGAGCAGCTCGGCGTCTCACGTGTGACCTTGCGCGAGGCCGTCCGCGTGCTGGAGGGCGAGGGCCTCGTCCACGTGCGGCGCGGCCAGACGGGTGGGACGATGATTCGCGCGCGCGGCACCAGTGCGCAGTTGCGCCGCCAGGTGCGCCGCCGGCTGGACGACGTACTGGCGACCCAGGAGTTCCGACTCGCAATCGAGCCGCTGGCCGCGGCGCGCGCCGCCCAGCATCGCAAGGCGGCCGCGGTCAGGGAGTTGCGCACGGCGGTCACCGACCTGACGTCGGCGTCCGACATCGGCACGTTCCGGCGGGCGGACTCCGCCTTCCACCTCACCGTCGCGCGCAACGCCGCCTGCCCGCCGTTGGAGCGTGCGGTGGAGGACGCCCGTATCGCGATGTTCGAGCCGCTCGACGTCCTGGCCTTCGACATCGTGCTTCCCAGCGCCGTGGAAGCACACCAGGCGATCCTCACCGCCATCGAGGATCGTGATCCCGAGGCCGCGCGGGCGGCGATGGACGCGCACATCCGGACGACCACCGGCGAGATCAAGGCGCTGTTTCCCGCCTCCGCCTCGTAGCCGGGGCTAGAGCGCCAGCGAGCGATCCTCCTCACCGACGATCCGCGTGCCGAGGTGAGCGGCGAGCACGGACGCCCGGCCGTGACCGCCGGTACCGCTCGTGCCCCAGAACGACTGCGCGGAGCCGTCGGCGAGATCGAGCACGCGGACGCCCCCCAGCCGGACCTCACCGGCGTGCAGCCGCAGGCCGATGCCGAACGCCTCATCGGGATCGGAGGCGAAGACGTAGCCGGCAAGCCCGTCGTCGAGCGCGTTGGCCGCCTGCAGCGCCTCCTCCAGCCCGGCGTAGGGCGAGACGGCCAGCACTGGGCCGAAGATCTCCCCGCGGACCGCACCGGTCGGCAGTCCGGCGACGACGGTCGGCGAGAGGAAGAGCCCCTCGGGCGGAAGCTGATCGTGCGATCGCGCGACCTCGCCGATCTGGCCGAGGCGCTCCACGTCCTGAGCGACGCTGTCGCGGTGCGTCCTGTGCGCCAGGGGGCCGATGTCGGTGGAGTCCTCCAGCGCCGGCCCGATCCGACCGCGTCCCAGCTCGCCCAGGATCCGTGCGACCAACTCGTCGTGGTCGGCCCGGTGCACGAAGACGCGCCGCGGCGCCTCACACCACTGACCGTTGAGCACCAGTGCGCCGCGCGCGAGCTCTTCGGCCGCCTCCTGCAGGTCGGCACGCGGGGCGACGATCGCCGGGTTGCTGGCGCTGAGCTCGAGCTGGAGCGCGGCCATGCGGCCGATGGAGGCGGCGGCCACGGCACGGCCTCCGGCCGTGCCGCCGGTGTAGCTGATCATGCGGACCCGGCGGTCGGCGGCCAGCGCTGCGCCCACCTCGGCGCCCCCGCACACGACCTGGACCGCGCCCCACCCGAGCTCGGCCGCCTGCAGGGCCTCGACCAGCAGGCCGGTCGTAGCCGGGGCGTACTCGGAGGGCTTGAGGATCGCGGGACAGCCGGCGGCGATCGCGTAGGAGAGCTTCGTGGTCGCCAGGAACGCCGCCGCGTTCCAGGCCGCGTACAGCGCGGCCGGGCCCCACGGAAGCCGCAGCGCCTCGACGCGCCGCGGGCCGGCGTCGAGGCGGCGCCCCGCCACCACGGGCGGCGCGAGCTGCGCGACCCCGCGGGCGATGCCGCCGAGGCCCGCCGCAAACAGCCGGGACACGGCGATCGGGATGCCGGTCTCGCGCGCATGGAGGTGGGCGAAGTCGTCGGCACGCTCGTCGAGCGCGTCGCCCAGGCGCCGCAGCGCGGCAAGCCGGTCCCCGATGCCGCGCGTGCTGAACGCTCCGTCGCCATGACCCCATGCCCGGTCGGCGGCATCCAGGGCTCGCTCGACATCGCCGGCGTGCGTGCTCCGCATCTCCCCGGCGGGGGTGCCGGTGCTCGGATCCTCCAGGCGCCCCAGCGTCAGCGCAGGCACCACCACCTCGCCGTCGATGAGGTTGAGCGCGCCGCGGTCGCTCACGCGGCGGCGCCCAACAGCTGCTCCAGCCGGCGGGCGACGACGAGATCGGCCTGGGCGGCCGGCGGCAGACCGGAGGTGCGCGCGTCCGACAGCAGGTCGTCGCAGCGGGCGATCGCCGCCGTGACGCTGGCCTCCACCTTGTCGGGCGTCCATCCGAGGTACTCACCGCCCACCTGGATGATGCCGCCGCAGTTGGCAACGTAGTCGGGGACGTAGAGGACGCCGCGCTCGTGCAGGACATCCGCCAGGCCGGGGATCGTCAGCTGGTTGTTGGCCGCGCCGCAGACGACCCGCGCCCGGATCCGCCCGGCGACCGGCCGATCGATGACGCCCCCGACGGCGCACGGAGCCAGGAGGTCGAGCTTCATGTCCAGCAGCGCCGCGGGCGCCGCAACGGCGGCCTGCAGCTCGTCGGCCAGGCGCTCCGCCCGGCCGGCGGATGCGTCGGCCACGACGACGTCGGCGCCAAGGGCGTGCAGGCCGCGGGCGAGCGCGGCACCGACCTTCCCCACGCCCTGCACGCCGGCCCTGATCCCTTCCAGCGCGCCGGCCTCGCGGGGACGCCGGAGTGCCGACAGGCACGCGTGCAGGACGGTGCGGGCGGTCGTCGGCGACGGGTCGCCGCTTCCGCCGCTGGACGCCGGCCGCCCGACGACGTGGCGGGTGTGGCGCGCGATGACGTCCATGTCGGCCGGGCCGGTCCCGATGTCCTCCGCCCCGGCGTAGCGGCCGTCGAGCCGCCCGATCGCCTCGCCCAGCGCCGCGAGCTGACGCGGATCGGCCGGGTCGCCGCGGTCGATCATGACCGTCTTGCCGCCGCCCAGTGGCAGCCCCGCCATGACGTTCTTGGCCGTCATGGCCCGCGAGAGGCGAAGCACATCGATCAGCGCGTCCTCGACGGACCGGTAGTCCATGCGCCGGATGCCGCCCATGGCCGGTCCGGGGGCCGTGCAGTGGACGGCGATGATCGCCCGCAGCCCGGTCTGCGGATCGTGCACGAGCTCGACGACCTCGTGGTCGTCGAACGCGGCATCGATCGAGAGATCGCTCAAGACGATCCGCGGGCCGTCTCGGTCGCGCCGGCATCGACGGCGAGCGTGTCGTCGCTGTCGCTGCCCGTGAAGCGCACGCCGTAGATCTCTTCGGCCGCGTGGCGCGAGACCCATCCCTCCACCACATCGTGCAGCACAGAAGCGGGATCGCGTCGCAGGGGGGACCCATAGCCGCCCCCGCCCGCGTCGATGCCGACGACGCGCTCACGTGGTCCGACCTCGCGCTGGCCGAGCGTCGGAAGCTCCTGCTCGACCCCGGTATCGAGGTCCAGCAGCGCGGCGTACGAAGGATGGCCGTCGAGGCCGCCGCGGACGCCCCGCGGCGGGTTCAGCCGCCCATCCGCGACGTAGGCCACCGTCATCGGGTCGTGCTTGGGGCCGTAGACGATGCGTGCGGGGGGCGCACCGCGGTGCTCACCCGCCCCGCCGCCGTCGGTGACGATGTTCAGGGACTCCACGTGGATCGGGTACTTCTGCTCATCGACCTCGACGGAGTCGCGGTACAGCAGGCCCGCGGCACACGGCAGCGCCCAGGTCAGCCATCCGTCGCACGTCGGCCCGGCGGGACCGCCGTTGCTGCCGATGATCAGCTGGTTGACGTACGGCGCGCCGCCTCGCCGCCAATCCGCGCCGGAGACGACTCCCCATCCGATGCCCATCCCGTTCCCGCCCTCGGCGAGCCCCCACCCGTCGCCGATCTCGGCGAACGCCGACTGCGTGGCGTTGATCAACCGGTCGGCGACGTTCGTCGTCGCCATCGAGCAGCAGGTCGGATGCTCGGGGATGCCGACCACGCAGTTGGCACGGAGCAGCACGTCGATGCGCCGGAAGGTGCCCGCGTTGTGCGGGATGTCCGGATCGAGGACGTTGAAGAGCCCGGTCGTGACGTTGTTGATCGCCGTGGCCTCTGACTGGTTGAGCCCGGCCGGCACGCAGTCGATGTTGTCGCGCAGGTCGATCGTCGCGCGCTCGGCCTCGGCATCGATCTCCACGATGACCTTCACCGGGATGCCGTCGGGCACCGCCGGGATCGGGTCGTGGGTTCCCGAGCCGATGTAGCGCCCGCTCGGCATCTGCGACAGCGCGTGGCGCATCCGGCGCTCGGAATAGTCGAACCACTCCTCCACGAACGCCTTGAGCACCTCGGACCCGTACTTGGCCGCCAGCTCCTTGAGCCGGCGCTCGGCGATCCGCGCCGAGCCGAGTGTGGCGAGGTAGTCGCCGTACCATTGATCGGGCACGCGGATGCGTCGCCGGCACATGCGGATGACATCCTCGATGTCGCGGTAGTCGGACTGCACCTTGACGCAGGGGAAGCTCAGCGCCCCCTCCTCGTAGATGTCGGCGGTGAACGGCATGTAGGTCGTGGGGAGGCTGTTGCCCGCGTCGGCCTGATGGGCCTTGGCCACCGCGGTGAACAGGTGCTCGCCGTCGACGAACACCGGCGCCAGGATCGTGTGATCGGCGTGGTGGGTGTTGCCGAGATACGGGTCGTTGTGGAGGTAGGCGTCGCCCTCGCGGTACTCGGGGTGCAGCTCCGTCATCGCCGCGGTCTGCAGGTGCGAGCCCGAGATGTGCACCGGCAGCCCCTCGGCCGCCGCCAGCAGCCGGTTGTCGCCCGTGACGATCGTGCACGAGAAATCGCGAGCCATGTTGAGCACGGCCGACCGGCCGCTGCGCAGCAGCGTGTTGGTCATCTCGCGCACGATGGCGTCGAACCGGTTCGACAGGACGGCCAGCAGGGCCGGGTCGAACGTCTCGGATGCTCGCGTCGACATCTACGACACCTCCAGCAGGTAGTTCTTGGTGGCCGTCACCCTGGCCGTGGCCTCCGGGTAGACGACGATCGTCGTCGTCGGCTCCTCGATGACCGCCGGCCCGCGGATCACCGCGCCCGGTTGCAGCGACGGGCCGTCGAAGATCGCCGTCTCCAGCGCCCCATCCTTGAACAGCGCGCGCCGGGAGCCGCGCGCCGCGTCCGTCGCCTCGGCCGCGCCGGCGCCGGCGGCCTCGACCACTGGACGGTCGAGCGTCGCGGTGACCCGTGCTCTCCAGAAGAGCACCTCGACCGCCGAGTGCTCGTCACGGACGGCGAAGACGCGCTCGTGGGCATCGTGCATTCCCGCGACGAGGGCGTCGAGATCGGAGACGTCGTCGAACCGGCCCGACGGCAACGGCACCTCCAACTCCCACACCTGGTAGGCGTAGCGCGCCTCGGCGAAGTACTCACGGTGAAACGCGGTCATCCCGCGCTCGCGCAGGCCGTCCACGAAGCCGTCGATGCGCCGGTCGAGCCCGGCGAGCACGGCGTTGACCCCGTCGAACGCGAACGACGAGCTCTCGGTGAACAGGCTCGCCGAGAACTCGGTGACCACGTCGGAGTACTGCGCCCCACACGCCGACAGCCCGCCGGCGGTCCGTGGGACGAGCACCTCGCGGCACCCGAGCTCGGCGACGATCGGGACGATGTTCAGGCCGCCGGCGCCGCCGCCGGCGACCACCAGGCTCTCCCGCGGGTCGACGCCTTCGTTGACCGTGATCTCCTGGATGGCCTGCACCATGTGCTCGTTGGCGATCGTCAGGACCGCCTGGACACAGTCCTCGACGTTCTGGCCAAGCCGCTCGGCGACGGGCTGCAGCGCCGCGCGCGCCGCCTCGACGTCGAGGTGCATCCGGCCGCCGAGGAAGTTGTCCGGGTTGAGGTAGCCGGCGATCAGCGCCGCATCGGTCACGGTCGGCTGCTTGCCGCCCCGGCCGTAGCATGCGGGCCCCGGCCGTGACCCGGCGCTGTGGGGTCCGACGCGCAGCAGCCCGCCGGGATCGACCCAGGCGATCGACCCGCCGCCGGCGCCGATGCTCCGGGCGTCCACCGATGACAGACCCGTCAGGTGACCGGTGAACTGCTTCCCGAGCCAGGTCTCGCGCGTGAACTTGATCTGTCCGTCGCGCACCAGGCTGACGTCGAAGCTCGTCCCGCCCGTGTCGCAGACGATGATGTTGTCGATCCGTCCCTCCGCGCCGCCATATGTACGGCCGGCCACGGGCGCCATCGCCGGCCCGGAGCGCACCGAGCAGATCGGACGCTTCACCATGTCCTCGACGTGGGTCACCCCGCCGAACGATGTGGCGGCCAGCAGCTCGCCGCGGAAACCATTGGCCCGCAGGTCGGTCTCGAGACCGTTGAGATGACCCTGCATCAGCGGCTTGAGCGACGCGTCCAAGGCCGCCGACGAGGCACGCCGGTACTCCCGCACGATCGGGTTCAGCTCATGCGACAGCGTGAACGGAATCTCCGGGATCTCCTCGGCCATCAGCTCGCCGAGCCGGCGCTCGTGCACAGCGTTGGACGTCGACCACAGCAGGCAGACCGCCACGGCCTCGACGTCGAGGCGCCCGAGACGACGCAGGACCTCACGTGCCTGAGTCTCGTCCAACGCAGTGACCACCTGACCCTCGGAGTCGACGCGCTCGTCGATCTCGAACGTCAGGCGACGGGGGATGTAGGGCTCCGGGAAGGACGTCGCGAAATCGTAGGCATTGAACTTTCCGCCCTCGCGGAGTACCAGCGTGTCGGGAAAGCCCTTCGTCGTGAGAAACGCGGTGCGCGCAGTCCTGCCCTCGATCACGGCGTTCGTTGCTCGCGTAGTGGCGTAGATGAAGAGGTCGGTCTCGTTCAGGAGACCGACCGCGTCGGTCCCGTAGCCGGAGCCCGTCACCTCAAGCGCCTCACGGATGCCGGAGAACACCCGGTCCTGATCTGTGAGCGCCTTGTTGACCGTCAGGACTCCAGCGTCATCGGCGACCACCACGTCCGTGAAAGTCCCGCCGGTGTCGACTGCGATTCTGAAGGACATGCACTCTCCTATGGAACTGACGACGCGGAACTCCGACCTGCAGGCCACTGGAGCCAATGGACTCTATGGTCTAGAGCGTAGTCCATGCCGGCCGGCCCAGTCAACGCCCCTTCCATGCTTCGCAGCACTGATCAGAGATCGACACGATTCTGGACAATGGGTCTGATCAACATACCTACTCAGCCGCTGTAATGGGGAAAGTTCTTCAACCGCGGCGCGAGCCGGAGGCCAGCGCATGGGCCGTCCCGCGCACGTGTTGCTCCATCGCCGTGGCGGCCGCGGCGGCGTCGGCATCCTTCAACCCCTGCACGATGCGCTCGTGCTCGGGGACCGTGCGCTCGCGCATCTGGTCGAGGTCCAGCGGCTGGAACGGCAGGAACAGCGCGGCCCGCGCCTCCTCGACGGCATGGCGCACGAGATCGGCGCCGGCCGCCTCGGCGATGCGCAGGTGGAACCGCAGGTCGGCCTGCCGGAACGCCCCGACCTCCGTCGTCGTCGCCATGCGCTCGTTGAGCGCCGACAGCTCGGCGATGAGCACGGTGTCGGCCCGGGCGGCGGCCCGCCGCGCGGCCAGGGGCTCCACTACCGCGCGGAACTCGAAGACTGCGTCCATCTCCGTGCCCTGCTCGGCGAACCAGGTGCGCAGCTCGGCGCCGGACATCGTGCGCTGCCGGACGAAGACGCCGCCCCCGGGCCCCCGGCGAATGTCCACGTAGCCGGCCCCCTTGAGCTCGCGCAGCGCCTCGCGCAGCGTCGCCCGTGAGACCCCGAGCTGCTCGGCGAGATCGCGCTCGGACGGCAGCTTGCAGCCGGGCGGGAACTCGCCGAGGTGTATTCCGCGCCGCAGGTACGCCACCACGACCTCGTACGCCGGGGCGATGTCGATCGGCCCGAGGCCGGCGATGGGTTCCAGGCTGGGCACCGGGGTAGCGTAGAGGTCGCCCTCCCTTCGGCTACGCGGTCCCGGCCAGGAACAGCGTCTTGAGCTCGGTGTTCTCCTCGAGCGCAGCCAGCCCGTACTCGCGGCCCAGACCCGAGAGCTTCGTCCCGCCGAACGGCGCCTGGAGGTAGACCGAGGTGTTGGAGTTGACGGCGAGCACGCCGCTGCGGATCCGTCGCGAGACGCGGACGGCGCGGCCGACGTCACGGGTCCAGATCGACCCTGACAGGCCGTACGGCGTGGCGTTCGCCAGCCGGACCGCCTCGTCCTCGTCGGTGAACGGCAGCACGCTGACGACCGGGCCGAAGAGCTCCTCCCGCGCCACCCGCATGCCGGGGTGCACGCCGTCGAGCACGGTCGGGGCATACCAGCCCGCGCTGCCGTCGAGATGGGCAGGCGGCGCGCCGCCGGTGAGGACGATCGCGCCCTCGGCGACGCCTTCGCGGACACAGGCGTCCACCCGGTCACGGTGCGCGGCGGAGATCAGCGGGCCGATGTCGGTCGCTGGGTCGAGGGGGTCGCCCACGATCAGCCGGTTCGTCCTGGCAACGTAGCGCTCGAGCACCTCGTCGTAGACCGAGCGCTGCACGAGCAGGCGTGAGCGGGCGCAGCAGTCCTGGCCGGCCATGCCGAAGGCGGCGCCAGGCGCCACCTCGCCGATGCGCTCGAGGTCGGCGTCCTCGAACACGACGGCGGCCGACTTGCCTCCGAGCTCCAGCGTCACGCGCTTGAGCGTGGCGGCTGCCTCTCGGGCGATCGCGATGCCGGTCGAGGTCGAGCCGGTGAAGCTCACCTTCGCGACGTCGGGATGGCGCACGAGCGCGGCGCCCACCGCGCCGCCGCCCGTCAGGACGCTGAGGCATCCCGCAGGCACGCCCGCGGCGTGGGCGAGCTCGGCGAAGCGCAGCGTCGTGCGCGGCGCGAGCTCGGACGGCTTGATCAGCACCGCGTTGCCGGCGACGAGCGCCGGTGCGGCCTTCAGCGCCGCCAGGACGAGCGGCGCGTTCCACGCCGTGATCAGTGCGGCGACCCCCAGGGGCTCGCGCAGCGTCAGCAGCAGCCCGCCGGCATCGTTGGGCATCGTCTGGCCGAGCAGCTTGTCCGCCGCGCCCGCGTAGTAGCGCAGGATCGCCGCCGCGCCGGCGGCCATCCCCCGCGTCTCGGCGACCGGCAGCCCGTTGTCGGTGGTCTCGAGCAGCGCGAGCGCCTCGGCCTCAGCCTCGATGAGGTCCGCCAGCCGCGCCAGGACCGCGCCGCGGTCCGACGGGCCGCACAGGGCCCATGCGTCCTGGGCCCGCCGGGCCGCGGCCACCGCGCGGTCCACGTCCTCCTGGCCGGCCTCGGCCACGACGGCCACGACCTCGCCGGTCGCCGGGTTGTGCACCGTGAACGTGGTGCCCTCGGCGGCCGTGGCCCGGACGCCAGCCAGCATCAGCTGCTCCTCAGAGGGCAAGGTAGCCCCCGTCGACCACGAACATCTGGCCGGTGCAATAGGCCGACTCCGACGATGCGAGGAACAGCGCCATGTTGGCGATGTCCTCGGGCCGGCCCCACCGGCCGAGGGGGACGTTGGCCCCGAAGGCCTCGCGCGCCTCGGGGGGGATGCGGTCGACCAGTGGCGTCTCGATCGGCCCGGGCACGATGCAGTTGACGCGGATGCCCTCGGGCCCGTGCTCGACCGCCAGGCTCCGGGTGAGCGCCACGACGCCCCCCTTGGCGGCGGTGTAGGCATCCGATGCGCCGTGCCCTACCCGGAATGCGGCGACCGACGAGCAGTTGATGATCGAGCCGCCCCCCCGCCGGCGCAGCGCCGGGATGCCGTAGCGGGCGCCAAGGTACGTGCCCTTGAGGGAGACGTTGATCGTGGTCTCCCAGATGTCCTCAGTGAGCAGGGGCGAGGGTCCGTCCGTGACCCCGGGCTCGTAGCCGTCGATCGCGTAGCGCCAGTATCCGGCGTTGTTGTAGAGGATGTCGAGCCCGCCGAACGTCGACTCGGCCGCGTCCACCATGCCCTTGACGTCCGATGCCTGCGCGACGTCGGCACGGACGGCCATGGCGCGGCCGCCGGCGGCCGCCACCTCGTCGCGGACCGCCTGTGCCGCGGGGCCGTCGATGTCGACGACGACGACCACCGCGCCCTCCTGGGCGAAGCGCAGGGCCGCCGCGCGACCCATGCCGGACCCTGCGCCGGTGATGGCTGCCACCTTTCCCTCGAGTCGCATGATCACACCACCTCGAAGTAGCGTCGGATCTCCCAGGCGGGGATGTGCGCCCGGGCCAGCTGGTCGTAGACACGTTGCTCGTCGTCACGGGACGCGGCATAGAGCTCGACGAGCTCGTCACCGAGCCAGTCGCGCGCGAGTGCGGACCCGCGCAGCAGGGCAGCGGCCGCGCGCAGGTCGGCGGGCAGCGGCATGGAGGTGAGCGGCTCCCCGGGAGGGCCCGGATCGCGCTGAGCCAGGATGCCGTCCACCCCGCCGGCGATACAGGCGGCGATCGCGAGATAGGGCTGCAGGTCGCTGCCGGAGCGCCGCTGCTCGAAGCGCGTCGCCGAGGCTGAGAGGGTGATGGCGCGGACGGCGCTGTTGCGATCGTCCCAGCCCCAGGAGAGTTGCAGCGGTGCCCAGTGCCCGGGGACGTACCGGCGGTAGGAGTTGGGATAGGGCGCGAAGAACGCTGCGCAGTCGCGCGTGGCGCGCAGCAGCCCGGCGGCGTAGCCGAGGCCGGCGGCGCTGAGCCGGCCCGGCGCCCCGTCCCAGAACGCGTTGCGGCCGTCGCGCAGCAGGCTCTGGTGCAGATGCCCCGAGGTGCCCTGCTGCTCGGGCACCAGCTTGGCCATGAAGGTGATGTACATGCCGTGGCGGCGGGCGACGTCGCGGACCAGGAGCTTGAAGCGCGCCGCCATGTCGGCCGCCTCGAGCGCGGGCGCAGGTGCGAGCGCCGCCTCGAGTTGGCCGTTGCCGATCTCGGTCATCAGCGTCTCGATGGGCACGCCGTAGGCCTGGGAGGACGCCTCGAGGTCGTCGGCGAACGCCGCGTGATCGGCCCAGCGGAGCATGCTGTAGCCCTGGCGCGTGTACGACAGCGGCGTCATGCCGGACAGGTCACCGACGCGCCGGGCAGCGTCGCTCTCCGCGCCGTCGCGGAAGGCCCAAAACTCGTACTCCACGCCGAACACGGCCTCGTACCCGTGGCCGGCGGCACGGTCGATGACGTTGCGCAACACGCTGCGAGGATGCTGCGGGTGACGGTCTCCCGCCTTCGTCAGGCCGTCACCGACGACCGCGACGACCCCCGGCTCGTGGGGCATGGCGCGTGCCGTGCTCCAGTCCGGGGCGATGAGGATGTCGGGATAGCCCGTGCGCTCCTCGGAGACGGGCGCCGGCACCAAGTCCTCGTCGACGTCGAGTGCGAGGTAGACCTCGGGGAGCGCGACGGGCTTGCCCGATCGCAGTTTCTCGACGGCGACGTACTTGCCGCGGAGCGCGCCGTTGAGGTCGGGCGTCTCGACGCGCACGCGGCGCACGTCGCCGAGCGATGCGAGGACCTCCTCGGCCGTCGGTCGCCGTCCGATCACGGGCCGTGCCATGTTCTCCATCTCCTTGTCAGAGCCCGAAACGTGCCGGTGTGAAGGTCGAGAGCCAGGGGGCCGCGGCGTGCGCGTCCGGGTCGCACAGCACGAGGCGTGCCACATCGTCGCCGGTCGCCGGCGCGAGCGTCAGGCCCAGCATCCCGTGGCCGGCTGCGACGACGATGCCCGGCGTGCGCCTGAGGCGGCCGATGATCGGCAGGCCGTCGGGCGTGCAGGGCCTGAGCCCGCTCCAGGTCGGGGCGTGGTGGGCGCCCGGGGTTGGGGGCCGCCGCAGGTAGCGCCCGACCCGGGTGTAGATCCCGGCGATGCGGCGCGGATCGACGGAGCGGCCGACGCCAGCGAAGTCGACGCCACCCACGACGCGGAGATCCGGCCCCATCGACGTCACGCCGAGCACGTCCTCGTGGAGGATCATCGGCACCTGCACGGGCGCCGGCCAGTCATGGAGGTGCACGTGGTGGCCCTTGCCTGCCTCGATGGGAACGCGGACCCCGAGCAGACGCCCAAGGGCCGGCGTCTCGGCGCCGGCGGCGAGCACGACGTGATCGGCGACGAACGTGCCGGAGGTGGTGGCGACGCGGGTGGCAGCGCCGACCCCCAACCCGGTGACGGTCGTGCCGAGCTTGAAGTGGACACCCCGGTCGCGACAGGCGTCGGCAAGTGCTGGGGTGAGGCGCGCGGGAATGCACTGGTCGTCCTCGGCCCAGAGCACCGCGCCCGCGAGGTCCTCGCGCAGCTCCGGCTCGACCGCGGCCGCCGCCGCACCCTCCAGGACGCGAGGCTCGAAGCCCTGGGCGGCCAGGACCTCGGCCTCGTGACGCAGTCGCGCGAAGCCCGCCTCGGTGTTGCAGACGTTCATCACGCCGCTGTGACGCAGACCGATGTCGATGCCGGCGGCCGCGAGCGCAGCGAAGCGCATCCGGCTGGCGCGGGACTGGTCGCGCAGCGCCCGCAATCCGGACAGCAGATGCTGCTCGCCGCCGTGACGGACGGCGTGGACGGCAAACCGGACGAGCTGCGGGTCGAGCCGCAGCCGAACCGAGACCATGCCGTCCCGGCCCAGCAGCTGGCGCGGCAGCTCACGCAGGACGCGTGTCCCGGCGAGCGGGATGCAGTGGCTCGGCGTGATCAGCCCGCCCGATCCGGCAGCGGTGTCTTCGCCGAGCCGCTGCGAGCGCTCGATCACGGTCACCTGCACGCCGCGCTCGGCCAGTGACCATGCGGCGCAGACGCCGACGGCTCCTGCGCCGATGACCAACACGTCGGGCCTCGCCGCGCTCATCCCGCCGCCCCACGGTCACGTCGGCCGGAACGTTCGCGCGCCTGGACGACGAGCCACAGCAGGATGGGGTCGAGCCCATCATGGAACTCCGGGTGCCATTGCACGCCGACCGCGTCGTGGTCGAGCAGCTCGATCGCCTCGATCAGCCCGTCGTCGGACCGCGCGGCCACGCGGACGCCGGCTGCGGCCGTCGCGATGGCCTGGTGGTGGAGGCTATTCACCGACACCCGCGGACCGTAGAGCGCGTGCAGCACGCTGCCGTCGGCGATCGACACGTCGTGGACCCGCTGCGCCGCCGCACACCCGCGCTCATTGTGGCCGTCGCGGCGGTGGTCCTGCAGCGTGCCGCCCAAGGCGACGTTCAGGACCTCGTGGCCGCGACAGGTGCCGAGCACGGGAATGCCCCGGACGATGGCCGCGCGGGCGAGCGCGATGTCGAAGGCATCCTGCTCCGGATCCAGCAGAGTGGTCTCGGCCCCCACCTCCCCGCCGTAGAACGCCGGGTCGACGTCAAGCCCACCCGCCAGCACGACTCCATCCAGCCGCCCAGCCAGCACTTCGGGATCGGACTCGCGCGGCACGAACACGGCCAGTCCACCGGCCTCCGCGATAGCACGGGCGTACGCAGTGAAGAACGCATCGACGCACAGGCCGCGAAGGGCGGGGACGTCGCCATTGTGGAGCGTCTCGGCTGGCCAGCGGCGGCCGGTGACACCGACCATCGGCGCGCCGCACCTGACTGGCGGATCAGCGTTCGATTGGTTCATGGGTCTGAAAAGCATACCAGATCTGCGGCTGCCCGATGTCTGGATCTGCGGCTGCTGCGCACGATCTACGCCGCCCCGTTCGACCCCGGCTGACAAGGGCTTGTCCGGGGATGTCGCCCGTGAGTTCGCCCGGCCTGGCCGCCAAGCTCGCCGCCGCCCAACCCGCCGACGGCGACGCCGACGGCACGCTCGTCTTTAGCTCGGCTGCCGGTACCCGGATCGACCGCCATAAGCGCCGGCCCGGCGCCGACGCTGAGGATGTTCAACAGCACGGCCTTGGCAGCTAGCAGCAGTGCTATCGCGCGAAGGGTCGGCGGTCGACAGTTCGTAGCGGCCGGCCGATGGGAGATTGTTACGCAAGCGGCGGTACTGCCTGCGCTTGAGGTGATTTCATCGCGGCACTCGTCCAGGGCGCGCCGCTTCGCACCTGCGCTGTGTCACGGCGCGCGAGTTCATGTCCCGCAGCGCCGTCCAGTCCGAGAGGCGTGTCCTCTCACTGAGCCGGTGCCGCCCAGATGCGCAAGGGGTCCTGGTGGCGAGGCGCCTCGCCCTTCAGAGCAACAGCGCCTGAAAGAACTCGGGGCGCCGGTCGGCCCACAGCGGCCAGGCCGCGCGGCTGTCTTCCAACGCTGCGGCTTGGAGCCGTGCCGTGACGACGTCCTCGGCGTCCGTGAAGGATTCGGCGAGCACGGTCCCGTGGGGATCGACGATGCGCGAGAGCCCCATGCGCTCCCACGTGCCGTAGCGGTCACCGAGCGTGTGCGAGCCGGCCCCGTTGCACATCACCACGAAGAGTCCGTTCTCGAAGGCCCGCATCACCGGCACCAACTCGAACATGCGCTGCTTGTTGGGCGCACCGATCCCACCCTTCGCACCGCCCTTCCATGCCGAGTTGATGCAGACGACGATCTCCGCGCCGAGGCGGCCGAGACAGCGCACGGACTCCGGGTGCCAGAGGTCGTAGCAGATGACCATCCCGATCCGACCCAGCGACGTGTCGAACACCTGGGGCTGCGTTCCGCCGCTGTAGTAGAGCTTCTCGAAGCCCGCGGCGTGCACCTTGCGGGTGGCGCCGACGATCCCACCGGGACCGACCAGCACCGCCGTGTTGAAGATCGCGCCCGGCACGTCGCCCCGCTCGGCGAGCCCGATGACCGCGTGGATGCCGTGCTTCCGCGTGGCCGCGGCGACGGCGGTCACCGCCGGGCCGTCGAGGGACTCGGCTACCTGCCATGCGTCACGGCGTCCAGCCGAGAGGTCGCCGGGCTCGCAGAAGAAGTTGGTCAGCCCCAATTCCGGAAACGCTGCCAGCTCCACGCCCTCGGCGGCGAGGTCGGCGACACGGGCGCACACATCGGCGACGTTGCGCTCCTTGTCCGCGGGGGGAAAGGGCTCGATCTGAACGGCCGCGGCGGTGACCGTGCCCTTCATCGCCCGCGCAACTCGCGGGTGCGGCTGTCGTCGACCACCGCGCCATCCAGGTCGAGCGCCACACCGTAGTGGGCCTCCGCCTCGGCGATGGTCACCACCTCGTCGAGTACGTCTCGCAACACACGCTGGGGATCGCGCTCGCGCGGATCGCCGTAGCCTGCCGAGTTCGCCGTTCGCAACGAGATGACGTCGCCCTGCGCGAGACGATAGTTGGTGGACTTGGCCGGAACACGCAGCTCGTCCTCGCGGCCCGGGTTGACGACGATCTCGCCGGGCACGCCGTCGTGTCCGCCGAACAGCCCGCGCGGCGGACTGACCCCCGTTGCGCCGTCGCCTTCCCCGCTGAACAGCGTGTCGGTCAGGCATTCCCAGGTGCGAATGACGCCCATGCCGCCGCGCCACTGGCCCGCGCCCGGGCCGGGCCGCAACTCATACTGCAGGCAGCGCATGGGATTCCGCAGCTCGAGCTCCTCGATCGGGTTGTTGCGGGTGTTGCCCATCATGCAGTCCACGGCGTCCATGCCGTCCTTGCCTGAGCGACCTCCGTAGCTGGTCTCGTTGACCTCGATGTACACCCAGTACTCGTCACCACCCTCGACGACCCCTGAGTAGGACACGAAGAACGTGTGGCCCGCGCTTCCGGCGCAGATGCGCTCCGGATAGACGTCGGCCATCGCCAGGTTCATCGAATCGGCCATCTTGGCGACCTGATTGATGCGGGCGGTGCACGACGCAGGGAAGCGCGGGTTGAAGATGGAGCCCTCCGGTGCGACCACATCGATTGCGCGGAAGATGCCGCTGTTCTGGGGCGCCACGGTCGGGTGCGTGACCTCGTCGAGCATAATCGAGCGGATGATCGAGTAGGCGATCACCTGCGTCGAGCCCGAGAAGGGGCAGTTGAAGCCAGTCGAGACCTGGTCGTTGGACCCGGTCAGGTCAACCGCGATCTGGTCCCCGTCGACGCGGATCGCCAGCTCGACGCGGAGCGGCTCGCCAAGATGCTCGCCATCGTCGTCGAGCCATTGGGTGGGCGCTCGGTGAACGCCGTCCGGCGCCCGCGCGATCTCCCGACGGATGGTGCGCTCCGAGTAGTCCAGCCAGTAGTCGCCCGCGCCGAACACCGCCTCGTAGCCGTACTTGTCGATCAGCTCGAGGAAGCGGGCGCGACCCAGCCGGCTGGCCGCGATCATCGCCTCGGTGTCGCCACGATTCCATGTGGCTGTCCGCGTGTTGCGCCAGATGTGCTTCCACAGCTCGTCATTGCGGACGCCCCGGCTCTCCACGCGCAGCGCCGTGTAGTGATCGCCCTCGGCCCACACGTCGATGGTGTGAACCATCAGGCCGGGCGACATGCCACCGAGATCGGCCACATGCCCGTTGGCGCAGGCCCATGCGCAATGCCGTCCTTCGTAGAAGATCGGGATCGCGATGCACAGGTCCGGTGTGTGAGAGGCCCCCAGGTACGGATCGTTGTGCAGGAACACGTCGCCATCGTGGATGTCGTCTCCTACGACCGACATGATGCCCTCGAGATAGCCCGGGATCGAGCCGACGTGCATGGGCGTCGTGTCGCTCTCGCAGAGCTCGGACCCGTCGGCGAAGAAGATGCCGCAGCCGAGATCCTCTGACTCGCGAATGATGCTCGAGTACGACATCCGGTAGAGCACCTGGGCCATCTGCTTGGCGATCGCCTTGAAGGCTCCGCCCAGGACGCTCAGCGTGATCGGATCAAGCTTGGTCTGAGGTGTCGTGCTCATCGCGCGGGCTCCTGGATCGTGAGGACGATGTTTCCGATCTCGTCGATGCGCGCGCTGGCACCTGGCGGGATCACGGTCGTCGAATCGGGTTGTTCGACGATCGCCGGGCCCGACAGCTCGTCCCCGGCGAACAGGCGCTCGCGGGCGTAGATCCGCGTCTGGACCCGCTGGCTCCCGTCGTCGGTGGCGAACACGACTGGCACCTCGGCGATCGGGGCGGGTCCATCGTTGCTGGTGGCTCCGCCAAGGACCGGCCAGTGCAGCTCCGGCATGCCCCCGGTCCCGGTGACTCGCACGGTGATGACGTGCACCGCGAGCTCGGCGAACCTGCCGAAATACTCCCGCTCGTGGCGCTCCTCGAACGCCTGGCGGGCAGCCGTCGCCCAGCCGACGTCGACGGCCGTCGACGGCACGGGAACGCGCAACTCGTAGCCCTGGCCCTCGTAACGACAATCCGCGGCGCGCTCGAGCAGGACGTCGCCGCCGGCGAACCCGGCATCCTCCATGTGCTCGGCGACGCGTACCTCCAGGTCGCGGTACACCGCCTCGAGGTCCGCCTCCTCGAGCCGGCTGAGATCCTGCCACGCACTGGCGGCCACCTCGTAGCGAACGTCGGACGCGAGGAGGCCCGCTGCCGCGGTGACCCCAGGGTGAGGTGGAACCACCACGTGCGGGATCCCGATCGTGCGGGCGATTTGCGCAGCGTGCAGTGGGCCTGCGCCGCCAGCGGCGACGAGGACGAACTCGCGCGGGTCATACCCCTTGCGCACCGAGTTGGTCTCGATTGCGTTGACCATGTTGTGCACCGTGACCGCGATGACGCCCAGCGCCGCATCCTCCACCGACAGGCCCAAGGGATCGGCGACGTGATCGGTCATGACGCGGCGCGCGCAGTCTGCGTCAAGGGGCATGCGCCCGCCCAGGAAGGCTCCCGGGCGCAGGCGGCCCAGCACGACGTTGGCGTCGGTCACCGTCGCGGCGGTCCCACCGCGTCCGTAGGCCGCCGGGCCGGGGTCGGCGCCCGCGCTCTCGGGGCCCACCTTGATGATCTGTCCCTCCTCGACCGTGGCGATCGAGCCACCGCCGGCGCCGATGGTCTCGATGTCGATCATGGGGACCATGACCGGGTAGTGGTCGATCGACGAGTCGAGCAGGTGCTTCATGCGGGCCTGGCCGGCGGGAGCCACGCAGATGTCGGCCGAGGTGCCGCCGACATCCAGCGTGATCGTGTTGGCGAACCCGCTGCGCCGCGCGGCGTCGATCCCGCCCAGCAGCCCTGCTGCCGGACCCGAGAGCACCAGATTGACCGGATATCTGCGCCCGTTCTCGAACGTCGTGATCCCACCCGAGGACTGCATCAGGTGCGGGTCACGGCGCAACCCCGCATCGCGGAGTTGCTCGAGCAGGCGATCCAGGTAGTGACCAACCCGCGGTCCGATGTACGCGTTGATCGCTGCCGTGGAGAACCGCTCGTACTCGCGGTGCTGGGGGCTGACGTCGCTCGAGACCGAGACGAAGGCGTCGGGCAGCACCTGGGCGGCAAGCGACCGGACGCGCTCTTCATGTTCAGCGTTGGCGAATGACCCCAGGAAGCAGATCGCGACCGACTCGATGCCCTCGTCCGCGAGGTAGCGGAGCTGAGTGGTCACGGCGTCTTCGTCCAGCGGCATGTGCACGGTCCCATCCACCAACATTCGCTCGGGCACGCAGCGGCGGTACTGGCGCAGGATCAGCGGTCGCACCTGCTGCGGGATGTCCTGCATGAGGCTGAACGTGTACGGCTTACGGTGGCGCGCGATATGCAGGATGTCGCGGAAGCCCTCGGTGGTGATCATCCCCACCTTGGCCCCGCGGCGTTCCAGGATCGTGTTGGTACCGACCGTGGTGCCATGCAGCAGCGCCGACAGCTCCGACGGCTCGGTGCCCGCGAGTGCGCAAACCTCCTGTACGCCCTGAAGGATCGCCACGGACGGATCGGCCGGCGTCGACGCGAGCTTGTGTACGGTGATGCGCTCACCTGCCTCGTCGTACAGGATCAGGTCCGTGAAGGTGCCGCCGACGTCCACGCCGAGTCTCCGCATCAGGGCACCATAGGTGCCCCGCGGAGGACAGAAAAGCGACAGATGTCTCGTCGACGGGGATCGCACCGATACCCGTGTCTGGTCTGACCGGCGCACCACCCCCCGTGCTGCGCCGTCCACCATGCGTCCTGTCCCGGCTGGAGCGCATGGAGTCGGTGCCGCCCCCAAGCCGCACGAGCGGTGAACGCACTGGCAAACACGCCACGCCCGAGAGAGCCGAAGCGGAGCTCTCGTCGAGAGGCCGGATCGCCCGTCAACCAAGGTGGTTGCCTACGGAAGCGAAACGGCCCGAACCACCTCGATGCACCTGAAAATATCGTGGTGTCCCCGGTTCGAGTCCGCTGCCCTCAGCGGGCGTACCATCGAACCGTGACCGGGCCATCGGCACACATCCTCGTCGTGGCGCACCGCACCGCCGCGACTCCGCGACTGTTGGAGGCGGTCCGCCGGCGGGCGCAGACCGGCCCGTGCCGGATCACGCTGCTCGTCCCACGCCCCTACTGGGACCCCGACACCGAGGAGGCGGAGGCGGTCGTCGAGCTCGCCATCCCGCTGCTCGAGCAGGCGGCGGGCCGCCGCGTCGACGCGGTCACCGGAGGTGCCGACCCGGTCGAGGCGGTGCGGACGGTGATGACGACGACGCCGGTCGACGAGATCATCCTCTCCACGCTGCCCCGACGGGTCTCGCACTGGTTGCATCGCGACGTCCCCGCCCGTCTGCAGCGCCTGGGGATCCCGATCACGGTCATCACCGCCGCGCAGTCCTCCCAGCGGCTGGACACCGCGCGCTGAGACGCTGTCGCGCGGCGGCCGGATCATCGACGCGACTCGCGACCGGGCGGCGGTGAGAGTAGCCTCGTCGACATGCTCCCGGTGGACGCGGTGAGCGCGACCTGGAGGGTGGCGGCCGCCACCAGCAAGACGCCGTTCTACGCGGTGGGCGGCGCGCTGGTGGCCTGGGCCGTCGCCTTGGCCGCCTTCGGCATGATCCGACCGGAGTTCCCGCGCATGCGACGCCCCAGCCTGGTCGTCATGCTGATCACCGGGCTCGTCGTGGTGGGCACGATGGCCGCCGCGGTGCTCACCGCGGGCGGTGAGGGGCAGCACGCCGCGGCGGCGCCCGCCGGGGCTCCGACGGCGTCGGCGACGCTGACGCTGAGCGCCGATCCCAGCGGCGCGCTCGCCTACGACACGCGCCAGGCCACCATCAGCGCGGGTGCCGACACGGTGCGGTTCGTCAACCGCTCGCCGCTGCCCCACAACGTGACGATCGCGCGGGGCGCGAAGGTCGTGGGGGCGACCAAGACGATCCAGGACGCCACCGCCACGGCGACCGTCACCCTGTCGCCCGGCCGGTATGTCTTCTACTGCTCGGTCGACGGCCACCGTCAGGGCGGCATGCAGGGCACGCTCACCGTGAGGTAGCTGACGGCCACGGCGCGGTGAGGACGTCGCCCCGGTGGAAGCGCGAGCGCGGGGTGTGGCTACTTGTAGGCGATACCCGGTCTGGCGGCGTCGGCTACCGCGGCCAGGACGTTCAACAACATCACCCTTCTCCCTCGCGCCGTCTACATGCTGAACAACGGAGACGAGATCTCCGCGCTCGGGGTGTTTCCTTCGCCGTACCCAGCGTTCGCGGGCCATCGTCGGCGGAACGGACGCCCACAACGCGCACGCAGCACCCCTGACCAGCGTGTCGGCTGGGATGTCGTTCGCCGACACACCCATCCTGCTCCCATAGAGCCGCCCGACGTCGCTGCTGGAGGCGGTCGAGCCACCGGTTCCCGGTGCGGGCGACGAGCCCCCGCCGGTCAGCAGCCTGTGGTTCCCCGCGCGCGCCAGGCGCGATAGGCCGGGTACAGCTTGGTGAGATGCGGGTCGGCGAGTCCGACAGGGAAGACCGGATCCTCGCGCAGCGTGTATTGGAAGGCGGCGCGCACGCGGCCGTCGACGGCCCACCGCTCCAGCTGGGAGCCCATCTTTTGGCATCCTCCGGGCGCGTCGCCGATGCCGGTCTCGGTGATCCATACCGGCACGGGATTCGGGCAGCCGTGGCCATCAAGCGCGTGCTCGACGGCGGCCAGCAGCGCCTCGGTCCGGGACGCGGGCACCGGCTCGATGCGCACGCCGCCACCGCGCGGCCGCACGAGGTGCAGGTGCTGAGCCCAGGCGCCAGCGCCACAGACAAGCTTGTCGGGCATGTGGCGCACGAATTCGGCCGAGCCGACTGCCTTGGGTCGGCCTTCGGGAACGCCGGCTGTATCGCCGAGAACGAGACGCTGCGCTCCCGGCGCTTCATCGAGTTCGTCGGCCAGGGCCTGCACGATCTGCGCGTATAGGCCGGGGGACCGGGGCGGCGCGCGGTCGTCGCCGCATCCGGTCCGCTGGGGGTTCAGGAAGCCCGGAGCGTTCGGCTCGTTCCAGGCGCTCCACCACGGCAGGTCGACCTTCAGCGAACGACCGAGGGCCAGGAGCCAGCGCACGAAGGCCCGGTAGGCGTCGAGGTCGGGCATCCGCTGGTACGACGTGGTGCCCGGTCGCTCGCAGCCCGCGACGCGGCGCGCGGCCCATCGCGGCGTGCCGAAGAGAACCAGCACGGGCTCTGCCCCCAGCGCCGCGACCGCGCGCAGCGTGTCGCGCAAACCAGCGTACGGGGCACACGGGGCCTGTCCTCGCATGCACCCGTCGCTCGGAATCTCGGCGTTGGGCGCCAGGCCCTGGGTCGGCTGAAGGCGCGCCCAGTCGACCAGCACACGAACATACGCGGGCTTCAGCGCGACGAGCCGGTCGCGCCACGGCCCGAACCCGGTCGGCTGCGGGCCGGGGGCCAGGAGATGGGGGTTGGACTCGGTGATGCCGACGGCGAGCACAGGCGTCGGCGACGTTGTGGTTTCGGGTGGCGCTGCGCTGATCGCAGGCGGCGCCGGGGTGGTGGCTCGCCGAGCCTGGTCGCCGGCGCCACAGCCGGCGACCATCAGTGCAGCAAGGGCCGCAAGCAGGACAGCTAGCCGCAAGTTGGACCACTGACTCAGAAGCCGGCCGAGCATCGACGTGCATGGTGTCATCGGGGGCCGGGTCGACGGCCGCCTGGGCCCGTAATCCGTCCCGGCCCGGGGCCCCGTCCCCGACCGCCTCAGCCCCGGCCCCACGCAGTTCGGCCTCGACGGCGCCTGCCATTCGCAGCCGTGAACGCCGACCGTGGGACGAGGTCCTGCCACGGTCGCGGGTCGCGTCGGGGCCGCTGTCCCGGGGTACGAGTGAGTCGTGTCGTCCGCCATCGTTGAGATCGCCGCCGCCGGTAAGCTGACCGGGGTCAAGACAACCGGCCGGTGGATCGGTGATGCCGACCGGCCTGTGCTCGGCTGGCTGACCACCCCGGTCGATGGGCTTGCCACCGCAGGTGTGTTGGTCGTGCCCGATGTCGGCGCGCAGTACTGGAGTGCGCACTGGACGTTGCGTGCGCTGGCCGAGCGTCTTGCCGGCGAGGGCCGCACCGTCTTGCGCCTGGACTATGACGGCACCGGTGATGCCGCGGGCGATCAGCGCGACCAGGGACGGCTGAACGCGTGGCGGGCGAGCGCTGCCGCCGGCGCCTGCGAGCTACGTGCGCTCGGTTGCACGCGGCTGACGGTCGTCGGCGTCCGCTTGGGCGCGATGCTGGCGCTGCTCGATGGCGCCGACCTTCGCGCGGACGAGGTCGTGGCCTGGGCGCCGGAGCCCTCCGGGCGGCGTTATGTACGCGCCCTGCGCCTGCTCGGCGAGCCCGTGCCCGGCGAGGAGTCGCTGACCAGCGGCGGCGTCCTGTTCTCCGCTGAGACGCTCGAGGCGCTCGGGACGCTCGACCTCGCCCGGATCGCTCGGGCGCCGGCGCTCCGAGCGCTGGTCATCGGCGACGTCGGGCGTCGAGCTGTCGCACGCCTGTCTGACCTGGGCGTTGAGCTTGACGTCGTAGGAGCCGACGACTCGCAGGTCGCATTGGACCGCTCGCCCGAGGATGCGCAGGTCGCCGTGTCAGTCGTCGAGGCGATCGCCGGCTGGGTCGCGCCGCCGGAGCCGGCCGCGCCGCTGCCGGAACCGCCGGCGCGCCCGATCGCGCGCTTGACGTGGCAGGGGCGCCGTGTGTCGGAGGAGATTGTGTCGGTGCACGGCCTCGCCGGCGTGCTCACCGAGCCCGTGAACCCGCGCGCCGACGCATGCACGGTCGTGTTCCTGAACGCCGGGTCCTCCTCGCATGTGGGGCCGGCGCGCGCGTGGGTCGAGTATGCGCGGTCGCTGGCGGCGGCCGGGCACCGAGCGCTGCGCGTCGACTGGCGCGGCTGGGGCGAGAGCCCTGACGAGGGTTATGCGCCTGGCCGGCCCTACGATCCACACACGCACACCGAGACGATCGCGCTCGTCGGTGCGCTGCAGGCCCTCGGCCACGAGCGCGTCGTGCTCTGCGGGCTGTGCGGGTCGGCGTGGATGGCGCTGCGCGTCGCGCGCGAGGCGCAGGTCGCGGGGGTGCTGGCCATCAACCCGCAGCTGTACTGGCGCTGGGGTGACCCGGTGCTCTCGCAGACGGACACGGGGATCGAGCGCACCGACCAACGCCTGCGCGAGGAGCGCGGCCGCCGGCTGCGATTGTGGACGGCGCTGGACCTCGTCGGGCATCGACCGCCCGCGGGGCGCTTGCTCGACGAGCTGGCACAGGCACACGTGCCGATCCTGTTGCTGTTCGCCGAAGGCGACGACGGCTTGGGCTTCCTGCGCAACCGCCTGGCCCGCCGAGTCGCCACGCTGCGCCGCACAGGGTTCGTGCATGTCGAGGAGATCGCCGGGATCGACCACGGCATGCACCGTGCGTGGCTACGGCCGCAGATGGCGCGCGCGATGCTCACCCACCTGGATCGGATCGGCTGAGCCGGTGCTCGAGGACCTTTCGCGGCTGCGCTCGCTGCACGGCGCCACGGCTGTCCTGTGGGGCGGCGACAGCGCACGCGTCGAGGAGGAGCGCTGGGTCGCGCTGGGCATCGGGCGACACATCGACTTCAACATCGTCCTGCTCCACGGCCGCGCGGGCGGGCAGGCGATTCCACAGGCGCTGGCCGATGTCGCCGCCGCGGGCGTGCCGGCGATCGTCATGGTCACCGCTGCCGTGCTGGCCGACGTTCAGCAGCTCGTCGAGGCATCGTGGGTCTGCATCGGCGCCATGCCGCTCATGGCCCTCGACCTCCACAGACTGCCCGCGCCAGACGAGGCCGGCCTGCCCGTCCGGCGGCTGGCACCCGACGAGGTCGCCGCGGCACAGGGCCTCGTGCAGGAGGCCTTCGGCTATGACCGTGAGGCGGCGCGGACAGCCCTGCCCGAGACGGCCGCCGACGCCCCAGGACGCGCGGTGTGGGGGGTGTTCGACGACGACGGGACGCTGCTGAGCAGCGCGGGGACGATGGTCGTCGAGGACGTCGTGGCGGTCTGGTCGATGGCCACCGCAAAGGCGCACCGGCGCAGGGGCCACGCGGCCCGGCTGCTGCGCGGCGCGCTGGCGGGGGCCCGCGACGAAGGCGCCCGGTCCTGCCTGCTGACCGCGTCGGCCGTCGGGGTGCCGTTCTACCGCGCGCTCGGTTTCACCGAGCTCGAGAGCTGGCAGCAGTGGTCGCGGCCGCGGTGGGTCCTCGGACGTGTATGACGCACCGCGACCAGGACCGGGCCGCCGGCAGCGTCACCAAGACGTGCGCCCCGCACTCCCTCGCCGCAATGGAGGCGGCCCATCGTCGAGCGTTCGCTCCGGCACGACGGCGTCAGGGCGCCGCAGCCCGTCGAGCGCGCCGAGATCCAGGGTGCCAGCATCGATCAGCCCAGGCAGTCAGCGACCCTGCGAGTCGGCCTCCGCTGGACCAACCCGACGAACGCGCCGGTTCTGTGGCGTCTCAGCCGCCGGGCAGATCGCGCGACGTCGACGAGGTCATCGCCGCGAGGTCGAGCTCGGGCGTCATCGCGCTCAGCTGCTGCTGCCGTGCGCCATCCCGGCCGTCGCAGACCCCGATGAATCCGACGACGGCCGCCGACCCAGGCATCCGCCTCGCGCGGGCCCCTCAGTGCGTCTGCCGCTGGTAGGTTCACCCGATGCCCGACCGCGTCGCGTTCGTCTCCAACGTGCGTCAGTTCGCCGGGCCGGGGACGTCGGCGGCACTCCTCGCAGACGGGTTTCTCGTCGTTTGCCATGATCGGGCGTTCGCCGACCCTGAGCGGCGCGCCCACTTCGCCGCCCAGCACCCCGACCTCGACGTCTTGGCCGACCAGGAGCCAGACGCGGCTGTCGCGTCGGCGATCGCCAAGCACGGCCGACTGGACGTCGTCGTCACCAACGACCTCATCTTCAGCAGCATGTACGGGGAGCCGCCCGAACCGGCGGAGCCCGGTGAGGCGGTGTTCCGGCCCACCGCACTTGAGGACGCGAGCGTCGAGGAGTTCCGGGCGACGCTGGAGGCGCTGACCGTCCGGCCTTTCGCGGTCTGCCGCGCGGCACTGCCGACGTTGAAGGCACAGGGCGGCGGCATCATCATCTTCATCACGGCGGGCATGCACAACCGCGCCAACCCCCAGCTGCAGATGGGAAGCGCAGCGCGCACCGCAGCGACCAACCTCGCCCAGTCTCTGGCGGTCGACGCCGGGCCCCGCGGCGTGCAGGTGTTCGCGATCGGCCCGGCGTGGTTTCAGAACCCCACGTACTTTCCCGACGTCCATCGGGAGCAGTTCATGCCGATCGTCGAACGCGACGTGCCCTTGCGCCGGCTCGGAACCCAAGAGGAGATGGGCGCCCTGGTGTCCTTCCTTGCCTCCGGCCGCGCGGCGCCGCTCACAGGCTCGTTCCTGCCCTTCGTGGGCGGCCTCATGGTCGGCACGTAGCCGCCCTCTCTCCCCACGTCCGCGGGTCCTGGGCGGCAGCGCTGAGCGCAACCTGCCCGTCACTGCAGGTTGGGGAGCTGTCGTGCGTCGCAACGAGAGCGCGACAGGCCGGTTTGGGCAACGCTGACGGGTATGACCGTCGACGCCAATGCGGCGCGACTGTCGATACCAGCTACGCGTTGCCGACGATGTCGGGTGGGCTGCGCCGCCACTTTCGCGACCGCAGCGGGGCTGCTCGGCCGCCGCGCGACCTTCAAGAACAGGCTGCTTCTCTGAATCGGGGATGTATTGCCCTGCGCGCCGACGTGGCGTCGAAAGCCAGGTCGACGATCACGGCGGCCGGCCTTCTTGGCCGGCCGCCGGCTCAACACCCGGACCCCAGCTCCTGGCCCGGCAATCCGGGTCGAGGAGTCGCTGTCTACTGCACGGTCACCGTCGCATGCATGAAGGGATGGATCAGGCAGTAGAACTCGTACGTGCCGGGCGCGTCAAAGCGCACGGAGCCCGAGCTGTTGAGGCGCGACGTCTGCGGGCTGGTGTCCATGACGCCGGTGTTCCAGAACCCGTTGCCGTGCGCTGCCGGCGTCAGCGATGGCAAGTTCGGCGGCGGGTCGCTCGGGTACACGGCGGCCGGATCGAACACCGGCGAGTTGATCGAGGCGGCCAGCTTGCCCAGGTAGCTGTTGCTGTCCCTCATGGGGTCCCCAGGGCCGGTCGTCGCGGTGTGGACGTCGTAGGAGTTGGGGCTCATCTTGAACTGCAGCGTCGTGCCGATCGGCACCGTGACGGCGCTCGGGAAGAACGAGTATGTCTCGACGCCATGCGGGCCAGAGCTGCCGACGTACACGACCCCAGTGGGCGGGATCGTGTGGGCGTTGCGCTTGGCCTGCTTTTCGGCGGCGCTGACCTGACGCTCGATCGCCTTCGTATCCGCGGCGACCGACGCGACCCTCGCCCTGGCCGATTTCACGTGAACGACGCCCTTCATCCCGGGGTGGACGTCGCAGTAGTAGGTGTAGTCGCCGGTCTTGGTGAACCGGACCGTGAAGGGCTTCGGGTGGTTGGCGAACGGCAGCCCGCTCTCAACCCGCTTGGTGCCGTCGTAGACGACACTCTTGCCGTAGAGCATCTTGCCCAGCGCGGGTGTGAATCCCAGCTGATCTTGGCCGTTGAACCAGAACGGGTTGCCGGCGGCGTCCATAACCCCCGACAGCTTGGTGCCCGTCGCGCTGATCAACGGCAGCTGACGGGCGCCGCGGGTGGGGAAGTCAACCGTATGAAACCCACTCGGATCGAACCGGACGTTCTGTCCGACGCGCACCGAGATGCTATGGGGAAAGAAGTCGTTGACGTCCGAGTTCAGCTTGTCGTTCAACGTCTTCTGAGCCGACGGCGGCACGCCCATATACACCGTCTTGACCTTCGCTTGGGCGGCCGTCGGGATCATCAGCAATGCTGCCGCCGCGGCGGCGATAGAGCTACGAGAGCGCAGAGACAACTGGGCCTCCTGAGGTCGGGCTGACGCGGGAGCCCGATCCTAAGTCTGCCCGATGAGAGCGGGCAAGAAGGCTGTCCGCACACGCGTTCCAGCCCGGCTGCCGCCCCAGCCGACGGCCCGTCAGCCCGGCCCCGACGTCCCGTCCGGGCCGGGCTACGTAGCAGCGTCACGTCTTGGCTGCAGCGTCACTGCTGCGGGGCTGCCCACCCTGGGCCGGGCGCAGGGCCCACGAAGGGCACGAGTTGGCCGCTGCAACGCGCAGGCAGCCGCCCGGCGGCGCGTGAGCGTCGCGACGGTGCAGGGCTGCGGCGGAACAACACCTGGATGACACGAGCTATCGCGCCATCGAGCGGATGCTTTGTTGTGTCGGTGTGATCATCCATACGCTGACGCTTGACTTCTGGCGCCACTGCGCAAGAGTCGCGGAGACGACCGCCAGACGTCGCTCGGGTCCTGGTAACCGGCGCTCACTTGCTGCCCGGCAGGCACCCATGTCGTCGCAACACCATGGGTGCCACGGCTTGCCGGCCCCGGGGCTGGGTCGCCGCTGCCCGCTAGGAGAACATCACCATGAACACGAAGACCAAACTCACTCTGGCCTTCCCCTTGGGAGCCGCGGCGTACCAGGTGGCCTCGTTGACGGCGGCGTCGCTGGTGGATCTGCGAGCCGCGGCTATCGCCCTCCTGCAGGACGAGACACTCAGACGCTCCAACGACCCGCACGACGATGATCCGTGGAGGCTGCCCCACCAGAACGCCGCACTGTATCGGCGGCTGAGCTACAGCCACGACTGACCTCCTCGCCGTCGCGACCGCGACGCGTTGGCGAGGACGGCCAATCACGGGACCCACGCCGCCAACCGCATTCGCTTTGTGCGACGCTCGTTGTACGGACCCTGCCGCCCGCAAACGGGCGACCTGCGCCGGAAGCTGGAGGAACCTTGGTCGAACGTCGAACGCCCGGCCTTGCAGGTAGCCGGGCGTTCTGGACCAAGACGGCCGTTCGAATGCAGGGGGTGCGTTGCGGGCGGCACGCCAAACCTACTCAAACCTCACCGCGGCCTGCAAGGGACCCCGGTCAGGAGCCGACGGTCGGTCGTGGATCGGCTACGACGCAAAGCACGGCGATAGCCCCACGGTCCCCTCGCGCCTCAGCCGTGAGTCAACGGCGGTGGAAGGCCTCGACGAGCGGCCAGAGGCGAGCCTGGCGGTCCCTGGGCCCAGCCGCCGTGACGGCTCGAGTCGCTCGTGTGCCCTGGTGCTGCTCGGCGTGTTGAGACGCCAGACTGCCTCGATGCGACGCTTGGGTCTGCTGCTCGCCGCGCTGCTGCTCTCCGCGCCGACGTACTCGAACCCGGTGATTGACGGTGATCATCCGGATCCCAGCGTCGTGCGCGTCGGGGCTGTGTTTCTGGCGAGCGTGACGACCAGCGCTTGGGCGCCGGTGTTTCCGCTGTATCGGTCGCGTGATCTCGTCAACTGGCGCCCGATCGGTTCGGTGCTGCCGGTGCCGCCGGCCTGGACCAATGGGAAGTTCTGGGCGCCGGAGTTGGCGCACGAGCCGGGTCGGTATCTGGCGTATTGGGGTGCCGCGCGGCGCGATGGGCCGCCGTGCATCGCGCTCAGCACGGCAGCCCGTCCGCAAGGGCCGTGGCGGTATCGCGGCCGGGTGACCTGTCCGCCCTCGGGGGCGATTGACGCTGCTCCGTTTCGCGACGTGGACGGCGGGCGGTGGTTGCTGTGGAAGCAGATGGGGCCGGGCAACGGCATTCGGATCCAGCGGCTGGGTCGTGGCGGCCTGCGTGTTCGCGGGCCGTCGGTTGCGCTGGTCAGGCCCGACACCCCGTGGGAGCAGGGCGTGACTGAGGCGCCGTCGCTGGTGTGGATCGGTGGACGCTATCTGCTGTTCTACGCCGGCGGGCATTGCTGCCGGGTCCCGTGCTCCTACGGGGAGGGTGTGGCGCAGGCCGTGTCGCTGCTCGGTCCCTATGTCAAGGATCCGGCCAATCCGATTCTTGCCAGCGGCGAGGATTGGGCGTGTCCCGGGCACGGAACCGTGGTGGGCAGCGGGGCCGGGGGGCTGTTCTTGCTGCACCACGCCTATAGGGCCACCGATGCCCAGGACCTCAGACGCCGCGTGCTGCTGGATCCCGTGGGCTTCGGACCCGACGGATGGCCGGTCATCGGCGCCGGCGGCATCTCGGTCTCGACTGCAGACAGCCCGCTGGGGCAGCCACAGCAGCCGGCGGCCGGCGGCTTCTCCGACGGATTCGACTCCGGCCTGGAGCCTGGGTGGGAGTGGCTCTTTGACGCTCGGCCCGATCTGTCGGTCGTCGGTGGGGGACTTGATGAGCGCTGCACCGGGGCCCTGAGCTTCGTCGCTCGGCAGGTGGCGGGCGACCGTGTCGCCGCAACGACCACCGTCGAGCCGCCGATGGGCGATGCGGCCGTCGGGCTTGCGGTCAATCTCGGCCGCGGGGTGCGCGGCGTCGAGCTGCGCCACGGGCGTGTGCGGTCGTTCGTGGCGTCGCCGTCCGGCGCAAGGACGGGCCGATCGGTGGCGGTGCCCGCCCGTCGGCGCGTGCAGTTGACGGTGACGCTCGCTCCTGGCGGCCACCTGGCCACCTACGTCGGTGACGGCGTCGGTGGCCAGCGGCGCGTCGATGCGGGTCCAGCCGCCAGCGGGGCGGTGCCCACGCGGGTGGCCCTCACCTGCCGCGGACGAGGCACGGCCAGGTTCCTCTTCGCCCGTGCACACGTCGGATGATCATCGACCAGCCGGCGCTGCCACCCGCCAGCAGCGCGGGCATCAGGCGGACGTTGTGTCGCGCCTCGGAGACGAACACCACGTCGACGACGGTCGTCAGCACGATGAACGCCAGCAGGACGACGAGACGCATGTCGCGGACGACGCCTATCGCGCCGAGCAGACCGAGCAACGCCACCCCCGCCAGAAGCCGGTGTTCCCAGGTGGCCCCGGGACCCGCACGGTGACGGGTCCCGGCGTAGGCCCCGCCCCACATCCGCCAGAGCTTGCGCACCTCCATGCCGGCGAACGCCACCGGGCGCCCGAGCGCGTAGCGACGCAGGTTCTCCCGGGCGGCCGCGCGCAGCGCCGCATCGCGCGTCCGACCCGGGTACTGGGCGGCCACGGCGTCCAGGACCAGCTCCTCGGGCAGCGCAAAGGTCCTGACATGCCGTGTGGCGGGATGAACGCGCCGCGTCTGAGCGGCGAACTGTCGCTTGACGCCGAAGATCGTGCCGTTGGCTGGCAGATCGGTGCCGACGAACAGGTTGGCGGCCCCCCCGTCGGTCACCGGGACGACATGGTGAGCGTGGCTGCTGGCAAAGACCGACCACGGCGCCATGACGGCCACGGCGCCCGAGAGCATCACCGCCCCGGACATGAGGCCACGGCGCATGCCGCTGATGCGGCTCGCTGCCATCGTCACGACGAACGGGAGGAGTACCGCGACGGGCACCAGGTCGCCACGGACCAGCGCCGCCAGTCCGAGCGTGCCCCCGGCCGCCAGGAAGCGGGTCGGCCGGCGACCTTGGTCTCTCATCGACCACGCCAGCATGAGCAGGGCCAGCACGATCATCAGCGCGCCGAGCGTTTCGGTGCCGGTCGTCCCGCTGGCTCGCGAAAGCGGCTGGTAGACGGTCACCACGACACTCGCACCCAGGCCGGCCAGCGGCCCGGCAAGGGCCGCAGCAAGCAGGAAGGTGGCCGGGATCAGCAAGGTGCCCACAGCGACCTGAGCGCCGACGGCGGTCTGCCGATCCACAGGCTGACCGGTGAGCTCGGCGGCGGCCGCAAACAGCAGTGGGGTGCCCGGCGCCCAGCGAAACGGCTGCTTGAGGCCGAGGTCTCCCCAGTGCCCGCGCTCTACGACATCGCGCGCGAGCCGCAGGTACGCACGCTCATCGGCCGACAGACGTCCATGAGCAGGAGGCGCCCATCGCAGCTCCAACGCGGCGGAGGCGCTCATGAGGACGGCGATGGCCAGGGCGATCGTCAGCGCCGGGCGACGCGATACCCGGCGTGCGAGACGTCCCATCGCGAGGCCATCGCCTGGAGGATTCATTGGCCGCTCGCAGGCTGCCGCTCGAGTAACAACGCCGACACCGTCGCGCGTCCAAAGCCATGCTGGGGGAGCACCGAGTCGATGACCCGCACGGTCGGGTCGGCGAGCCGGTCGTGCTGCACCCGCCGGGCCAGCTGGCGGATGCGCCGCGTCCACGGTGCGCTGGGGGCCGAGAAGCGCGGCTGCACGAGCAGGAGCTGCTGGCCGGACCGCAGACGTCGCAGCACCTGCGCGAACGTCGTAGCCGCCTCGGGCCGGTCCAGCCTGGCCATCGCGTCGCGCCAGTCCATGACCCCGGCATCGGCCACGCGCCCCAGCGGAGTCGCGAAGCGCGTGCTTGGCGGCAGGTAGTAGTGCAGTACAGGGACCTCTTCGGGCTGCGTGGAGAACACCTGGACGCCGGCCGGCAAGACCGGGCCCAGGCGCTGGGCGACCTCGGCGACATTGCTCTTGTGCGCCATCGCAGCGTGGGTGGGCTTGCCATACCAGGAGCCCACGAAGATGACGGCGAGTACCGCTACGGCGACCGGTCCGGCGCGCGACAGGGCCGCGGCGATCACGATCGCCACGGGCGCGAGGACGATCACGAGGTAGCGCAACGCCCACGCCGGGGAGGAGAGGTTCGACCAGGCATAGGCGACCGCGAACGTCAGCAGGGCCACGCCCGCGGTGGCCAGCGCCGCACGCCGGACCGCCGGGTACCGATCTGCACGCAGCAGCTGGCCACAGCCCGCCAACGCAAACAGCAGCAACACGGTCTCCGGCACGCGGCCACCCAGCAGCCGCTCAAAGGCGGTGCTGATCGACTTCCAATGGGGCGCGTGAGACCACGGCGCGCCGGTGTGCTGAGCCTGGACGACGACAATGGGAAGCCAGGGCAGGAACAGCACGAGCGCGCCACCGAACCCGATCGCGCCCGAGATCATCAGCTGCCGGCGCAACGGGCGGCCGCTCGCCGCCACCAAACAGAGCCAGACCAGACCAGCCGCCGCGACATAGAACAATCCCCAGTTGTGGGTGTACATGACCGCAGCCAACGCCCCGGCGACACCCAGCGCCCAGCCCCGATGGCCGGGCGCGACCACGAAGGCGCGCAGGAAGGCGCCGGTCGCGAGCAGCCCCATCAACAACAACATGGAGTACATGCGAACTTCAATCGCGTACGTCGCGGCAAACGGATCGAGCGCCACCAACACCGCAGCAAACACTCCCGCCCGCCGTCCGAATACGCCGCCCGTCGCCCAGAACGCCGCTGGGATCGCCAGCACCGCGAACAGCAGTGACAGCACATGTCCTGACCTGACCGTCGAGCCCAGCACCGCGGTCCAGACATGAAGGAGCATGTAGAACAACGGTGGCGCGCCGTCCTGGCGCAGCACGCCCGGAATCGCCCACAACGGATGATGAGCCACACCGAACGAGATCCCCTCATCGATCCACAACGGCGCACCGAGATCACGCGTGCGGGCATGAACGGCCCAGGCCATCAACCCGACAAGCGCGACGAATACCGGCAGCCGACCAGCGATCAGGCGATCGACCCGGGGGCGTGACCGCCGGTGGCCGAGCCGCAGCGTGGTCGTCACGGGCGCATGCTGACGCCAGCAGGCCCAGAACTTCTGACACGAGGTGGTCACGGTGCTTCCCTCGGCAGACGACTCGGTGCAGGCTTCAAACACACTCGTGTAGAAGAGTGCCCGCTCATTCCCGTTCAGCAGGGTGGATGAATTGATGACGCAGGCGTCGGTGCCAGGGCAGAGTGTGCCCTACACCGACCCTCAGAGGGAGATATCGAAGTACCCACCCAGGCCCCCGATCCCATGACCGCGATTCGCACGCCCTCCAACCGCGAATTGATCCCGGCGCCCGGCCTGCGGCCGAGAAGCGTGCATCGACGCCGGTCCCACCGCATGCACCACGCATGGCCGGAGAGGTGGGGTCAGGTCAGGGACATGGAAGGCTCAAGGTGAAGCAACCTCCTGCCCCCGTCGCCTGGGCGCTGATGTCTCCGCCGGCCGAACGCGCCAGTCGTCGAGCCAGCGCGAGGCCGAGACCGGCACCGCTGTGAGCGCCGGGCATCCGGGCTGCGGTTCCGCGATGGGCTGGTTTGAAGATGTCCTGCAGCTCCGCGGCGTCGATGCCGGGACCGTCGTCGACGACTCGTACCTCGGCGTATGGGCCATTCCTTGCGGCCCGGACGTCAACCGAGCTACGGGCGAACAGCACGGCGTTCTCGACAAGCGGCGAGAGCATGCGTTCCACCAGCGCCGACTCAACACGCGCCTGCAGGCACGGCGACGCGAGATGAACACCAACGGTGACCTTGCGATGCGCAGCGACAACGCTACAGCTCTCGACAGCTCGGCCGATGGGTTCGTCGAGTTCTGACCGGCCGCTATCTGGCCCGGGATCCGCTCGCGCGGCTGCCATCAGGGTCTCGAGCAGGACGCCCATCTGACCCGCGGTATGCGTGATGGCCTCGAGGTCGGCGCGGACGGCTTCAGGCGTCTCCGGCTCGTGCGCCGCCAACTGGGCGCGGGCCGCAATCTTGGCAAGCGGTGTGCGTAGCTCATGAGATAGCTCAGCCGAGAGTCGCTGCTCATGACGCATGGCGGCTGCAAGCCGGCCCAGCAAGCTGTCCAGCGTCGCCGCCAGCTGGCTGAGCTCATCGGTCGGAGGCCCGAGATCGAACCGCCGATCGAGGTCCCAGGCGCTCCATTCGGCGGCCGAACGCGTCATCTGCGCCACGGGCCGCAAGGCAGCGTTGAGCATCCAGCGACTGAGCGCCGCCACTGCACCCAGCACGAAGAGCGCCAGAGCCAGTGACACCGCCAACGCGATGCGCCGCGTGTGCTGGTACGGCGCCAAGGAGGCGGCGACCACCAACGTCCCCAGACGCTGCCCATGGGACACAACGGGTACCGCCAGCAGTGCCGTCGGAGGCTGCGCGAGATTTCGCCTGCGGGTCCCGGAGGCCGCCATCTCCGCCGCCGCACGCCCCAGCCGTGGATCGCCTCGCGTCTCGGACACGGCGTGTGGCCCGAACACCCAGAGCTTGCTGTCCAATGAGTCGGGCTGGGACTGGCTGGTCAGGACGACGCGCCGGTTGACCAATCTCACGGTGTCCTGGGCTGCCGCCGCACGGGCATCGAGTACCGCCGCGATCTCGTGGTGCAGCCGATGGGCGATGACAACGTTGAACCCGACAGTCAAGACGACGACGGTGCCCGCGACCGCCGCGATGACCACGGCCAGCAGTCGCGCTCGCAGGCCACGGAAGTGAGCCAGCGGGTTCATCGCAGGATGTAGCCGACGCCGCGAACCGTGTCGACCACAGGTGCGCCGGGCAACGGAGCGAGCTTTCGCCGAATGCGACTGACGTGGACGTCCAAGGTGTTGTCGTGGATGATTCCCCCATAGGGCCAAGCCGCCCGGGCCAGCTCGTGCCGCCGAACGGCCACGCCTACGTGCGAAGCCAAGAAGGCCAGCAGACGGAACTCGGTCGGCGTGAGCGTGACGGCCTCCTTCCCGGTGTTCATCGCGAACGTCAACGGATCGAGCACGAGCCGTCCGACCCCGACATCGCGTGGGTACGACCCCCGGCGCAACAGCGCCGCGACACGCGCGGCGAGCTCGGCGATGTCAAAGGGCTTGACGAGATAGTCGTCTCCGCCCGCACTGAAGCCGGCAATCCGGTCAACGACCGCGCCACGAGCGGTGAGGAACAGCACCGGCGCCTCGACTCCTCCGGCGCGGAGGGCCTGGCAGAGGTCGCGGCCGTCGGTATCCGGCAAGCCGATGTCCAGGACCAGCGCGTCGTAGCGATGCTCGTCAACCCGCCTGAGCGCCTGCGCCCCCGTCGAGGCCTCGTCGATGGCCAGCTCGGCACCCCGCAGCGCGCGCACGATCAACGCTCGCAGCTCTGTGTCATCTTCGACGATCAGGATGCGCCGGCTCATCGCCTCCAGTATCGCCCCCTCCAGACAAACACGAGAGCGGCCTTCAGGAAGCCGTCATGTACGCCGTGCCACGGTGTCAGCATGAACGCTCCCCAGCACCACTCCGCACCGCCCGACGTCGTGTTCCGAGTCCGACCGGCCGTGTTCGGGGCCAGCGCCCTGAGCTGGCTGGTGCTGATCATCCTGGCGTTGCTCATGTCCGGCCAGCTGACCTGACTCCGTCTCCCGTGCCCCGAGCCGCGCGTGCTGCCGTCCCGGCATGCTGAACGGCCTCCGCGAACGCCTCGACAGCCCAGCCTGGTGGCGAGGTCGAGCCGGACCCGTGCTCGGACTCGTCCTGGGGCTCGCGATCGCCGCGATCATCGCAGAGCTCAGCCACGGGCAGACGCCGGCTCCACGCCCAACAGGGCGGCAGACCGCGAGTGACACCACGATCTGGGCGGTCGGCGACGCCGGACCAGCCGGCGACGACGCGATCGCTCGCCTCATCGCCCGCAGCGGCGCCGGCAACGTGTTGTTCCTCGGCGACGTCTACCACCAAGGCAACCAACAGGCCTTCGCTCGCTACGCGCGGACATACGGACGGTTGGCGGCCATCACCTCGGCGACGGTCGGCGACCAGGATGTCCGCGACATCGCGGACGGCTATCAGGCCTACTGGCACATCGTGCTCGAGGGGCCGCCGGCCCCGTGGTACGCCCTTTCCGTCGGCACGTGGCAAGTTCTCAGCCTGGACTCCGAAGCTGCCCACACCCCCGGATCCAGTCAGCTGAGCTGGCTCAGCACGCAACTCGCTCGGCCGGGCACCTGCCGCCTCGCCTTCTGGCATCGCCCACGCTTCAGCGCCGACGCCCAACACGGCGATCAAACGGACATAGCCCCGATCTGGAACCTCCTGCGCAGCCACGCTGCCATCGTCGTCGCCGCCCACGCCCGCAACATGCAACGGTTCAAACCGATCGACGGCATCACCGAGTTCATCTCCGGCGCCGGCGGCGCACCCCTCACGAGCAGCAGACCAGACGCCCGCCTGGCCTATGCAGACGCCCACGCGTACGGCGCTCTCCGGCTCACACTCCACGACGACAGCGCGGACTACGCCTTCGTCGCAACAGACGGCACGACCCTGGATCACGGCACCATTCCATGCCGCCCATGACGCCCGCCTGGCGCCGGACCCGCCGCACTGAACCTGGGGTCCGTGCTCTGGGCCGGTCGCGAACGTCAGCGCGTTCCTCGACCGGCGGCCGCGGCGACTTCGCGGATCAGCTCATCTCCCCGAGAGCGACGCGACCGGCGCGCTCAGGGGGTGGCAGCGGTGCTCGTGCCCTGGGCGCTGAGGGCATCGACCTTCTGGGCCAGCTCATCGACGCGCGTGCCGAGCCGCGCGATGGCGGCGGTCGGCGAACCGGTGCCCGTCGTGGCACGGCTGACCGCCGCCGTGAGTTGTTCCAGCTGGGTGCGCAGCGACTGCAGCTGCTGCTGGCTGGCCATCGCGCTCACACGGCTGTCCAGGCTCGAGACCGACGACCGACTCGCAGCGGTACCCGACCGACGTTCGAGTTCGTTGAGCCGACGGCTGAGGCTGGTGACACGTTGCTCGCTGGCGCCGCCGGACTTGTCACCGGAGTTGTGGATGAGCGCGTACGCCGCCATCCCGAGTGCGCCGACCGCGATCAGGGTCATGACCGCTAGCCAGCCTTTCAGCCACCGGACGTCGTCGACGAGGCGCCCCACCCACATGGGGTCAACGACGACCGCGGGCTCGCGAACGCCGGCCGAAGGCGGCGGCAGCGGAGCACGGACGGGACGCAGGGGCGCGGTCGGCGGATACTCATCCATGGACCGGTCCGTACCCGCTCACCCGGATTCCGGGACGGGATGCAGACCCGACCTCGACAAACGTGCGAGCTGATGTCGGTCCCCCCGGGGGCCGAAACGGCTGTGGGCATCCTGTTGCCTGTCCAGCGGAGAGGCGTGGCCATCGCGTCGCGTGCGCAGCCAGGCCACGAAGGAATCCGCGACCTGGCGCTCGTGAACGGCGATCGCGGTCCGCGCCGACGCCGACGCCCACGCCCACGCCCACGCCGGACAAGGGGCCTCTCCACCCGATCCCCGAACCGGACCGGCACTGCCATGTGCGCCGCTCCGCCCCCCCGGCTCGGGGCATGGCTACTGGCCCAGCGACGCCACGAGGTTGATGGTGGTGGCGATGATGAGCGTGCCGAACATGTACGACAACAGGGCATGGCGCGTGGCGGTGTGACGAATCGCCTTTGCCTGCAGGTCGGTGTCCGACACCTGGAAGGTCATGCCGATGGTCAGAGACAGGTAGCCGAAGTCGGCATAGCTGGGCGGGTCGTCCTCATTGAAGCTGATGCCGCCCGGGGCGCCTTGGTAATAGAGGCGGGCGTAGCGCAGGCAGAAGACGGTGTGCACCACGCTCCAGGCCAGCAGGATGCTGATGATGCTTGCGCCGATCAGCAGGTCCTTGGTCGCACCGCTGCTGTGGCTGGCGCGCACGAGGATGATGCCCACAGCCAGCAGGCTGGCCAGACTGGCGGCGAGCAGCAGCCCGTCCGAGGCCCCGCGGCGGGGGTCATCGCGCCGGGCGTGCCTGGCGGTCCCAGCGGCGTCGACCGCCCACACCGACCACCAGATCCAGGCGAGGAACACGACCGCCGCGATGTCCCAGACCGCGAGCGGCACCAGCCACCAGATCCCGAGTGCCGCGACCACGGCACCGGCCAAGACGCCGACGACCGCGCAGACAGTGATTCGGATGCTGGCCGAGACGCCCCTACCGCGATCGGTCATGCGTTCCGCCTGCCCGATCGGAGCCTTGCTCATGAGGTGTGGATACCACGGTCCCCTCCTGCGCGCCGCACACGGGACGGGTGGCGCCGTCGCAACCGACCGGATGGGCACCGTGCCCCACCCCTGCTTCCCGCGCCGTCGCCGTCTGCACGACGGGCTCGTGATCCATGAAACCGCCCTGCCCAGGCGTCCCGGCGTCCCGGCAGCATCAGCGACACCGGCCCCAGGACGGGCCGTCCCGCCGTCGCCGGCCTCATGGTCATCGCCGAGACGGTTGATCGGTCGACGCGTCTCAGACCTCCAGGCTCAGCGGGTCAGCTGTCGTCCAAGCGAGGGGTCATGACCTCGTCGAGCATGAGTTTGACCGCGGCGGCTACGGGGATGGCCACCAGCGCACCGACGATGCCCAGGAGGGCGCCCCCCAAAGCGGTGGCCACCACCGTGATGAGGCCGGGAACCGCGACGGTATGGGCCATGACGCGCGGCATCAACAGGTAGTCCTCGAGCAAGCGGAACATGGTGTAGAACGCGGCGGTCGCGACCGCCAGCTTGACCGAGATCGTCAGGGCGATCAGGGAGACGATGATGCCGCCGACCGTTGAGCCGATCATCGGCACGAGGTCGAGGATGGCGACGAGCAGTCCAAGCAGCAGTGCATAGGGGATGCCGAAGGCCAAGCCCCATACCCAGGTCGCTGCCCCGGCGATCACCGAGGTCGTCGCGTTGCCGAGCACGTAGCCTCCGACGCGTCCGAAGACTTCGTCGGTGAGCAGGACCATTCGCGCGCGCCGGCTCCGTGGCGCCAAGCGGTAGACGCCATGGCGCACGCGAGGAAGATCGGCCAAGAGATACACCGTGACCACGACGACCACCACGACCGAGGCGACCAAGTCGAGCACCGCTTTGCCGACGGTCAGCGCGGTGTTGAACGAGCTCTTGCCGTTGAGCAGCCTCTGGACGCTGGCCACGAAGTGGTACTTGGCGTTGAGTCTGCCCACCTCGGTGCTTCGATCCTTGGCGGTGTGCAGGTAGGCGGGCAACTCGTCCGCCAGATGGCTGGCCTGTGTTACGACCACCGGAACGGCGAGTACCAAGAACCCTGCGAAGGCTCCAAGGCACAGCGCCAGCACCACCAGCACGGCCGCCCACCGAGGGAGTCCACGGCGATACAACCACAGCACCGCAGGCTCCAGGCCCAGGGCGATGAAGAACGCCAGTCCAATCAGGATCAGAACTTGTCCGGCGGCAACGACCGTCCACGCCAGCGCCGCTGCGCAAGCGACGCCGAGAGCGGCCATGAATCCGACGTAGAAGGGGGCTCTGCGGTCGAAGCGCTCACCGAGACGGCCATACTCCCGGTCGTCCGTCGCCCCGGCCTCCTGGGCGGCGTCGGCGTGAAGGTCTTCGATTGTCGCCTGAGTCGGCTCCTCCGGGGCACCGTCGATCGTCGAGGGCGTGGCATCAGGCGCCGCGGGGGGCAGGTCAGGCACGCCAGGATCCAAGATGCCGCATTGGGCCCTGCCTACCCGCTCGGGACCACAGCCAGCCAAGTGGCTGCGATCAACGACCGCGAAGCGTCCGGATCGGCTGGCGTTGGCTACCGCACGCGCCGAAGCAGGCGGCCGGCCACGGTTGCCGCCACGGCCACGCTGCTGGCCGCGAGGCACACGGCGCAGTAGGTATCGACCAAGGAACCGTCCCACCAGACCCACGATCGACCTCCCTGGCCGGGAGTGGCAAGGTCCTTGATCACGGCACCGCGTCGCCAGCGCCCCCGCCGCATCACGTACACGTGCACGGCCGCCGATCTGCCGTTCACATCGAGATGACCTCCGAGCCTTCGAGATCGTCCCCATGGCCGCAATGCAAGGGCCTCGCGCTGACGCCGATTGACCGGCCTCCGCAATCCTGTTACGTTCATCCCGATTGCCGGTTCACATGCTTGATCGCGCTGGTGCGGCGTGATCCGCCGGGTATGGCGTCGGCTCCGGCAGCCGGGCTGAGCACGCAGGACAGTGCAGTGACGAGTGGAGGCGAGCCGTAGGTGTCCACGTTTGCTGGGATCGGCGTCGGCGCGGTACCCATGGACGCGACCTCTTGCGCCGAGGCACGTGCAGCGCGGCCGATCGCCCACGAGGCCGGAAGGCCGGCATGAGCGCAGACGTGGACTCAGGCCATGAGGGGCGGGGGCCGGCTCCCCGCTGGTCTGCGCTCAACCTGTGCCGCCTGGTCGAGCGGGCCGGACTCGACGCCGACAAGCGCGCGGTCGTGTGCGACGGGGAGTCGCGGACGTACGCGGAACTCCGCGACCGCATGGTCCGCGCCGGGCGCGGCCTGGCTGCGCTGGGCGTGACGCCGGGCGACCGCGTCGCCGTCCTCGCTCGCAACTGCCTCGAGTACCTCGAGCTCGAGCTCGCGATCGCCCACGCCGGCGGGATCATGGTCCCCCTGAACTACCGGCTGGCGGAGGCCGAGATCGCAACATTGCTCGGACGGTCCCGGAGCCGCGTCGTCGTGGTCGATGCCGCGAGCTCGTCGGTCGTCGCCGGGCTTCGTCCGCAGCTGGCCGCGCTGAGCGCCGCCGTCGGCCTCCCTGAGGCGCCCTCCGAGCACGTGGACATCGAGTACGACGACCTGTGTGCCGGCGACGCGCCACCGATATCGGTCGAGCCCCGGATGGAGGACCCCCACGAGATCACGTACACGTCGGGGACCACGGACACGCCGAAGGGCGTCGTATGGACCCACGGCAGCGTGATGTGGAACTCCATCCAGCAGTGCATGGACTACGACATCTCGTCCCGCGACTCGAACTACGTCCTGAACGACCTCTACTACGTCGGCGGCCGGCACGACTTCACGTGGCCTCTCCTCCACCAGGGCGGCACGGTGCACATCCGCCGGTCGGGCAACTTCGACGCTCGCGCGGTGATGCGCTACCTGTCGGAGAACGCGATCACCAAGGTGTTGCTGTTCCCGGTGATGCTCTTCGAGCTCCTGCGCCTGCCCGATCTCCTGGATTACGACATGACGTCGCTGACGACCATCATGTCGGGCGGAGAGCCGGTGCCGGTGGCCACCATCGACCGGATCACGACCGCCTTTCCCGGCACCGACTTCATCCAGGTGTACGGCCTGACCGAGGGCGGGGCCAGCGTGACCTTCCTGTCGGGGGCCGATGCGCGCCGCAAGATGGGCTCCTGCGGGAAGGCGGGGGTGCACAACGAGGTACGGATCGCGAGCGACGACGGGACGTTCGTCGGGCCGGACGTCGTCGGCGAGGTGTGCGTCAAGGGGCCGACGGTCACCCCGGGCTACTGGAACGACCCCGAGCGGACCGCCGAGGCCATCGTCGACGGCTGGCTGCACACGGGCGACCTGGGCCGCACCGACGAGGACGGCTTCCTCTACATCGTCGGCCGCAAGAAGGACATGATCATCAGCGGAGGGATGAACATCTACCCCAAGGAGATCGAGGACGTCCTCGGCACCCACCCGGCCATCGCGGAGGTCGCGGTCATCGGGGTGCCCGACCCCAAGTGGGGGGAGCGCGTGTGTGCCGTCATCCGTCCCGAGCCCGGTGCCGACATCCGCGACGAGGACATCACAGCGCTTTGTGCTGGGCGCCTGGCGAGCTTCAAGAAGCCCACCGTCATCCACCTGGTGGAGGCCATGCCGCGCACGGCGTCGGGCAAGGTCCAGAAGCAGGTCCTGCGCGATCGGCTGGCCACGCCGGCCAGTGACACGGAGGTGTCGGCGCCGTGCTGACGCCGCTGGAGCCGGCCGAGCTGGTCCGGGCCCTGGGCGCCGTGCTGCGCGGCGTCGCCGCGGGCGGCGCCCACGACGAGGTCTCCCGGGCGCAGGTCCAGTCGGCCGGGAGCATCGCGAACTTCCTCTCCGCCGAGCTCGAACACCAGCAGGAGCTCGACGAGGCCGGCCGCCGCACCGTCGCCGACGCGCTGCGGACCGCCGGTGCGTCGGCCTCGGGGGCGGCGCCCGCCGTGGCCGCCGAGCTCGAGGCGATCGCCGCGTGCATCGCCGCCGGGCGCGGCGCCCGCGACCTCGCCGAGGGCACCTCGCGGGCACTCGCCGCGCTGCGGTCGATGGACGACCCGGAGGCGGCGGCCGAGCCCCGCCGGATCGTCCGGCGCGCGCTCGCCGGCGTCGTGCAGCGCGAGGCGGACGTCTTCGGATCCGTCGAGCGCACACCGAACCGAACCACCCCAGCAGGAGGAGACGCATGAGTTCCCCGACCCCCCGTCACGTCGTACCCCCCGCCGAGGACCTCGTCCACCCACCGGGCGCTGACCCGCGCTGGCGTGAGAGCTACTACTTCTCGTTCTACGACGAGGCGACGGGACTCGGCGGGTTCTCCTCGATCGGCAAGCGGGCCGCAAAGGGGCAGTCCGGCTTCATCGCCTGCCTCTGGGGTCCCGACCGGCCGACGCTCGTCGCGATCGGGACCGACGTGTTCGACGCCCACGACAACGCCCACGACGTCGCCGGCCTCACGTATGAGTGCCTGCAGCCGCACGAGCGCTGGCGGGTCACGTTCGACGGGATGCTCAACGACGGCGGCAGCGAGGTCCAGTGCGCGGAGGAGGCCGTGCGGCGCGCCGGCGCGCCGGGCCTGGCGCAGCATGCCGTGTCCTGGGACCTCGAGTTCACCTGCGAGCGCGGGGCCTTTCTCTACGAAGACGCAGCCGCCGACGACCGCTGGCGGGAGCTGTTCGACGGGCACATCGACATGGTCGGCCGCATGACCGGCGAGGTCACCATCGACGGCGCGACGGTCCAGGTCGATGGCGTCGCCGGCAACGACCACTCCTGGGGCGTGCGCAATTGGTTCTACCCCGACGAGTGGCGGTGGGCGGACATCGTCATGGACGACGGGCCGCACACGACGTTCTGGCGGTCGCTCGTCGATGGCGAGTGGTTCGGCGACGGAGCGCTGTACGCGACCACCGGCCCCGAGCGGCTCGAGGGCTACGACGAGCAGCTCACCACGACGGAGCGCGACGAGCTGCCGCGCCCGACCTCGTTCGAGATGCAGCTCTCCAGCGCCGGCCACGAGCGCACGCTGCACGGCGAGGTGGTCCGGATCGTCCCGGTGCTGTTCACGAAGCGCGGCGACGACCGCGACCTCATCTCGTGGAACGACCGCTGCCTCACACGGCTCACCGACCCGGCCACGGGCGCCAAGGGCTGGGGCACCGTCGAGTTCTGCGCCCGCGTGGAGCGCCCCCACACGTGACGGTCGATCCCGAGGCCGCGGCCGGCTACCTCGCCGAGAAGCTCGGCGACCCGGCGGGGCTCACGCTCACGAAGATCACCGAGCTCACCGGGGGCTGGTCGCGCCGGACCTACGTGGCCGACCTCGCCGCGCGGGGCGGCGAGGCGTCGCGCCGCATCGTCGTGCGCGTCAAGCCGCCCTCGGGGCTCCTGGCCACCGACATCCGCACCGAGTACGAGGTCATGCGGGCAGCGCACGACACCGGGCTGGCGGTGCCGCGCCCGCTGTGGCTCGACGAGGACGCCGACGTGTTCGTCGGCCCGTCCTTCGCCTGCGACTGGGTGGCCGGCACCGCCCCGAACACCTGGCGGGCTCGGGACCGCGTCGCGCTCGAGGCCGACTGGAAGGCGGGCGGGAACCTCGCCGAGCAGTTCGTGCGCAGCCTGGTGGGCGTGCACGCCGTACCGCGATCCGCCGTGACGGCACTCGGCCCGGCCCTCACGCTGGCCGACCTCGCCGCGAAGTGGCGGGCGATCTACGAGGACGTGCGGATCGCGCCCGACCCCGTCATCGAGGAGGGGCTGGCCTGCATCGAGGAGTCGGCCCCGCGAGCGAGGGAGGAGCCGACCCTGGTCCACGGCGACTTCCGCATCGGGAACATGCTCCTGGACGACGGCCGGATCACGGCCATCCTCGACTGGGAGCTGGCCTTCGTCGGCGACCCGCACTTCGACCTCGGCTACTGCGCGCTCGAGTACCTCGCCGGGCGGATGTTCCGGCCGGCCTCGCCGCTGGTGTGCGCGATGTGCGACCGCGAGTGGCTGTACTCGCGCTACGAGGAGCTCAGCGGGCGCACCGTCGACCGTGAGCTCGTCCGGGCCTACACCGCCCTGAGCGCGATCGTCCTCACGGTGATCCTGCTCACGGGCGTACGGGCCCATCACGACGGACGCAGCGCAGACGTGCGGCTGGCCTGGGGGCGCTTCGCCGTGGCCGGCCTGCGCCAGTCGCTGACCGAGATCCTCGGCTGGTCGGACCTCGCGGCTGCCGGTTCCGGACGCAGCCACGTGCAACACGACGGGAGAACACGATGACGTACACCACCATCGAGGTCACACAGCCCTCGCCGGGGATCGACCTGGTCACGCTCAACCGCCCCGAGGCCCTCAACGCGATCAGCATCGCGATGCGCGAGGAGCTCATCGGCTACCTGCGCAGCCTGCACGACGCGCCGACGCGGGTCGTGATCCTCACCGGAGCGGGGCGCGCGTTCTGCGCCGGGGCCGACGTGAACGAGTTCGCCACCATCTTCGGCCCAACGGCCGACGAGGCGGGCGACACCCAGCGGCGCTACCAGGAGATCGTGCGGCTCATCCTCTCGCTCGACCAGCCGGTGATCACGGCGGTCAACGGCATTGCGGCCGGCGGGGGCACGGCGGTCGCGATGATGTCCGACCTGCGGATCGCCTCCGAGAGCGCCACCTTCGGGGTCGGCCAGGTCAAGCGCGGCGTCATCCCCGACGTCGGCCTGACCTACCTGCTGCCGCGCCTCGTGGGCCTCGGCAAGGCCCTCGAGCTGCAGATGCTGTACGAGCGGCTGACGGCACGCGAGGCGCTCGACCTGGGCATGGTGAACTGGGTCGTGCCCGACGGCGAGCTCGTCGACCGCGCCGTGGAGATCGGGGCCCGCCTGGTCGCCGGCCCTCGCGTCTCGCTCAAGTGGATCAAGAAGGTCACCTACGCGAACCTCGACCGCAGCCTGGCCGACGCGCTGGAGTGGGAGTCCGCGGCACAGGGCATCTGCGCCGACACCGATGACTTCCGCGAGAGCTGCCGGTCCTGGGCCGAGCGGCGCGAGCCGGTCTTCGGAGGCACCGCGCCCGCGTGATGCTCGAGTCGGTCCTCATCGCGAATCGGGGCGAGATCGCGGTCCGCGTCATCACCACGGCCCGCCGCCTCGGTGTCCGCACGATCGCGGTGTTCTCCGACGCCGACGCCGGCGCTCCCCACGTCCGGCTGGCCGACCAGGCGGTGCGCCTCGGCGGTCCCGCCGCGACCGAGTCCTACCTCTCGATCGAGCGGGTGCTCGAGGCGGCGACCGGGACGGGGGCCGAGTCCGTCCACCCCGGCTACGGCTTCCTGTCGGAGAACGCGGCGTTCGCGCGGGCGTGCGCGGATCGCCGGATCACGTTCATCGGGCCGCCGGCCGAGGCCATGGAGCGCCTCGGCGACAAGGTCCGAGCCAAGCAGGCGGCGCGGGAGGCGGGCGTCCCGGTCCTTCCCGGCCTGCAGCGCCCCGGCCTGACCGACACGGAGATCGTCGAGTTTGCACGAACCGCCGGCGCCCTGCCGCTCATGGTCAAAGCCGCCGCGGGCGGCGGCGGCCGCGGCATGCGCGTGGTGCAACGCGCCGAGGACCTGCCCGACGCCCTGGCGGCCGCCCGTCGCGAGGCTGCCGCCGGCTTCGGCGACGACACCCTGTTCGTCGAGCAGTACGTGCCACGCTCACGCCACATCGAGGTGCAGGTGCTCGCCGACGCCCACGGCGGCGTCATCCACCTCGGCGAGCGCGAGTGCTCGTTGCAGCGCCGCCACCAGAAGGTCGTCGAGGAGAGCCCGTCGCCGTTCATCACCCCCGCGGTGCGCGGGCGCCTGGGCGCCGCGGCCGTCGCACTGTTCCGACAGGCCGGCTACGTCGGAGCGGGGACGGCGGAGTTCATCATGCCCGCCGACGAGCACGACGCCTTCTACTTCCTGGAGGTCAACGCCCGCCTGCAGGTCGAGCACCCGGTCACCGAGCTCGTCACCGGCCTCGACCTCGTCGAGCAGCAGCTGCGGATCGCCTCCGGGGAACCGCTGGCCTTCGACCAGGCCGGGGTGCGGCTGCACGGGCACGCGATCGAGGCTCGCATCTGCGCCGAGGACGCGGCGTCCGGGTTCCTGCCCGCAACCGGCACCGTCCTGCACTACCGCGAGCCATCGGGCACCGGCGTGCGCGTGGACAGCGGCATCGCGCGGGGCACCGAGGTCACCACGTTGTACGACTCGCTGCTGGCCAAGGTCATCACCCACGCTGCCGACCGCGACCGGGCACTCGCGCGGATGAGCCGGGCGCTGGGCGAGAGCCAGATCCTCGGCGTGGAGACCAACAACGGCTTCCTCGGGCGCCTCCTTGCGCTGCCCGAGGTCCGCGCGGGCGAGCTCGACACCGGGATCATCGAGCGCGGCACGCTCGCGGGCGAACCCACGGCCGGCGGCCGCCGGGGGGCGGGGATCGCCGCGGCGCTGATCGAGGTCCTGCTGCTGCACGAGTCCGCCGTCGGCGCCGACCCGTGGCAGGCGCTCGTCGGTTGGCGCGTCGAGGGGCCCACGCCCACCGAGCTGCGGCTCCTGGGCAGCCGGGCCAAGGAGCCGGTGCGCATCGCGGTCCACGGCACGCCCGGCGCCGCGCAGGTCGACGCCGACGGGCAGACCGTCGCCGCGTCGGTCCAGCGCGTCGACGAGCACCGCTTCGCCGTGACCGTCGACGGCCGGCGATCGGTCATCGGCCACGCCGCGCGCGGCACGACGCGGTGGATCGCCGACGGCGGCGAGGCGTTCATGTTCGCCGTCGTGGAGCCCACGGTCGCCGGCGCGGACGCCACACCTGCCGGCGCGCTTGAGGCGCCGATGCCCGGCACCGTGCTCTCGGTCCACGTCGCCGAGGGCGATCAGGTGGCCGAGGGCGACGTGCTGATCGTCCTGGAGTCGATGAAGATGGAGCTCAGCCTCACGGCGCCCGCCGACGCGGTCGTCGCCGCGATGCGGGTCATCGGTGGGCAGAGCGTCCGCCAGGGCGAGCTGGTGGCCGAGCTCGTGGTCGGGCTCGTGGTCGGGGAGGTCTCGTGAGCGTCGTCCTGCGATCACGCGTCGACCCCACGTCGGAGACATTCGCCGCCAACCAGCGCGGCCACGCGGAGCTCGCCGCCGATCTGCAGGCCCAGTTCGCACGGGTTCATACCGGTGGCGGTCCGCGGTCGCGGGAGCGCCATCTCGGCCGCGGCAAGCTCCTGCCCCGCGACCGCGTCGCGCACCTGATCGACCGCGGCTCACCGTTCCTGGAGTTCTCGACGCTCGCCGCCCACGGCATGTACGAGGACCAGGCGCCGGGCGCCGGGATCATCACCGGCATCGGACGGGTCGAGGGGCGCGAGGTGGTGATCGTGTGCAACGACGCCACCGTCAAGGGCGGGTCCTACTACCCGATGACCGCGCGCAAGCACACGCGGGCGCAGGAGATCGCGCTGCAGAACCGACTGCCGTGCATCTACCTGGTGGACTCCGGCGGCGGGTACATCCCGCTGTGGCCCGACCTCTTCCCCGACGTCCGGGGCTTCGGCCAGAGCTTCTACAACCAGGCACGGATGTCGGCCCTGGGCTTGGCCCAGATCTCGGCCGTGATGGGCTCGTGCACCGCGGGCGGGGCCTACCTGCCGTCGATGTCGGACGAGACCGTGATCGTCCGCCGGCAGGGTCTGATCTTCCTCGGCGGCCCGCCGCTGGTGAAGGCCGCCACCGGCGAGGACGTCGACGCCGAGTCCCTCGGCGGCGGCGAGATGCACACCAAGGTCTCGGGCGTCGCCGACCACCTGGCCGTCGACGACGAGGACGCGCTGGCCATCGTGCGCTCGATCGTCGCCACGCTGCCCACCCGGGGGCAGACGCCGTGGGAGACGGTCGCCCCCGAGCCGCCCGCGGTCGACATGGAGAGCCTGACCGGCGCCGTGCCGGTGAGCATCCGCACGCCCTATGACCCCCGCGAGATCATCGCCCGGATCGTCGACGGCAGCCGCTTCCACGAGTTCAAGGCCCGCTACGGCCCGACGCTGGTCACCGGCTTCGCGCACCTGCACGGCCACCAGGTCGGGATCATCGCCAACCAGGGCGTCATCTTCTCCTCGAGCGCCAAGAAGGGCGCGCACTTCATCGAGCTGTGCGACCAGCGTGGGATCCCGCTGATCTTCCTGCAGAACATCACCGGGTTCATGGTGGGCCTGGAGGCCGAGGAGGGCGGCATCGCCAAGGACGGCGCCAAGCTCATCGCCGCCGTGTCGGTCGCGCGCGTCCCGCGGCTCACCGTCATCGTCGGCGCGTCCTATGGCGCCGGGACCTACGGCATGTCCGGTCGTCCCTATTTCCCCCGGTTCGTGTGGATGTGGCCCAACGCCCGCGTCGGCCTCATGGGCGGCGACCAGGCCGCGGACGTCATGGCGACGGTCAGCCGCGAGACCGACCCGGAGAAGGTCGAGGCGGGCAAGGACGAGATCCGCGCGCAGTTCGAGGCGCAGACGCATCCCTACTACGCCAGCGCGCGGCTCTGGGACGACGGCGTGATCGACCCGCGAAGTACGCGCGACGTCCTCGGGCTGGCGCTGTCGGCCTGCGCGAACGCCCCGCTGGAGGACCGTCTCAAGCCGGTCTTCCGGATGTAGCGCAAACCCGTTCACGAGAAGGCAGGTTCCCCATGCAGCACATCCGCTACGACGTGGCCGACACCGGGGTGGCGACCGTCGCGCTCGATCAGCCCGACAACCGCAACGCGCTCTCGGACGCGCTGCTGTCCGAGCTGATCGAGGCGCTGACCGACGCTCGCGGCAACCAGCGCGTGCGCTGCGTCGTGCTCGCCTCCACCCACGAGACGACCTTCAGCTCGGGCGGCAACCTCAGCGCCTTCAACTCCGAGGACCCGCTCTTCGTCAAGCACGTCGGGACGGAGCGCTTCCCGGAGCTGTTCACGCTGATCGGCGAGCTCGGCAAGCCGGTCATCTGCGCCGCCCGCGGCCACTGCCTGGCCGGAGCGCTCGGCCTGGCGATCGCGTGCGACCTGGTCATCGCCTCCGACACGGCGACGTTCGGCACGCCGGAGATCAACATCGGCGCGTTCCCCTTCATGATCCTCGCCACCATCTACCGCAACGTCGGGCGCAAGAAGGTCTCCGAGATGCTCCTCCTCGGCGAGCGGCTGACCGCCGAGGAAGCGGCCCGGTGGGGCATCGTCAACAAGGTCGTCCCGCTCGCGGCGTTCGACGCGGCCGTCGACGACTGGGCGCTCAAGCTCGCGGCCAAGTCCCCGGTGATCATGAAGCTGGGCAAGGATGCGATGTGGCGAGCCAAGGACATGGCGCTGGAGGACCAGTGGGCCTTCCTGCGCTCCCAGCTCACGATCGCCTTCGCCACGGACGACCTCCGGGAGGGCGTCACCGCCTTCTTCGAGAAGCGCGACCCCGAGTGGGTGGGACGGTGACCCGGTGACCGGCGCCGAGCTGCCCGCCCGCGTCCAGATCCGCGAGGTCGGACCCCGGGATGGGTTCCAGAACGAGCCGGAGCGCATCCCCACCGACGACAAGATCCGGCTCATCGAGGATCTCGCGCGCGCGGGATTCCGGCGGCTCGAGGTGGCGAGCTTCGTGCGGTCAGACGTCATCCCTCAGCTCGACGATGCCATCGAGGTCCTGCACGGGGTCGACGTGCCGGGCGACGTCGAGCTCCGGGTGCTGGTCCCCAACGAGCGCGGGCTGCAGATCGCGCTCGAGCACCGCGACACGTTCCACGACGTGGTGATCTTCGTCTCGGCGTCGGAGACCCACAACCGCAAGAACGTGAATCGTCCGGTGGCCGCGTCGCTGGCCGCACTGGAGCGGATGGCGCCCGTGATCAAGGGCGCGGGCCTGCGGTGCTCGGCCACCGTCGCCACGGCATTCGGCTGTCCGTTCGAGGGGGTCGTGGACCCCGCCCGCGTGCTCGACCTGGCCTCCCGCCTCGCGGAGGCCGGCTGCGACGAGCTGGGCTTCGGCGACACGACCGGCATGGCCAACCCGGTCCAGGTGCGGTCGTTCTTCGCCGAGGCGCTGCGGACCCTGCCCGGCATCGAGCTCACCGCGCACTTCCACAACACGCGCGGACAGGGCCTGGCCAACGCCGTGGCCGCGCTGGACGCCGGGGTCACGAGCTTCGAGTCGAGCTTTGGCGAGCTCGGCGGCTGCCCGATCCCGCCCGGGGCGACGGGCAACATCGCCAGCGAGGACCTGGTCAGCATGCTCGAGGAGATGGGCGTCGCGACCGGGGTCGACCTCGACGCCCTGCTGCACGCGGCCCGTGCCGTGCAGACCCTCCTCGGGCGGCCGCTGACGAGCCACGTCCTCGTCGCCGGGCCGGTCGACTGGTCGGGCGGTGGTGCCCGGAGGACCTCATGACCGAGCTGACCTTCCGCGAGTTCTGGGAGCAGCGCGTGGCGCTGACCCCGGACGCACCGTTCGTGCACCACGACGCCGACACCTGGACCTACTCCGGGTTCGACGCGTCGATCAACCGGCTGGCCAACGGCATGCGTGCCGCGGGCATCGGCGCGGGCAGCAAGGTCGGGCTCTACCTCGCGAACTCGTTCGAGCTGCTGCGGCGTCAGTGGGCGCTGCAGAAGCTCGGTGCGATCTGGGTCCCGATCATCCCGTCGAGCACCCGGTCCGAGGCGCTCTACGTCCTCGAGCACGCCGGGGTCGACGCGCTGATCGCCGGCGCCGAGCAGTGGAACCGGCTCGCCGAACCCGGATGGGCGGCGCGGGCCTTCGTCGAGGACGGCGGCCCCACCTGTGCCCACGACGTCGGGCCCTGGAGACGGCCGACGCGACGCCACCGCCGCCGCCGGTTATCGCCCGGATGGACCCGATGGCATTGATGTACACGTCGGGGAGCACCGGCCGCCCGAAGGGTGTCCTGCAGCCCAACGCGGGCTACCAGACGGCCGGGCAGGCCTATGTCGACCGCATGGGGATCACCGCCGACGACGTGTGGATCTGCACGCTGCCGCTGTTCCACGCGGGCGGCACGCACCTGATGCTGGCGCCGACCATCGCCGCGGGCGCCTCGCTCGTGCTCGTCCCGCGCTTCGACGTCAGGGCGTTCTGGCCGCAGGTCCACGCGCACGACGCGACGCTGACGCTGCTCTTCCCGGCGCAGATGTCCATGTTGCTGTCCTTGCCCGAGGACCCGACTGACCGGGACAACGAGCTGCGGCTCAGCATCTCCCACGTCGTCAACCCGGCGTTCACCGAGCGCTTCGGGGTGGAGATCCTCACGACGTTCTCGCAGACGGAATCGCTCGGGATGGGCGCGCTGACGCCTCCTGGCAGCCGCAACGTCGCGCCCGGGGTCGTCGGACCCGCGCTCCCGCCCGAGCTCGAGATCCGCGTCGTCGACCCGGCCGGCGACGAGGTCCCGCGCGGCGAGCGCGGCGAGATCTGCCTCCGGCACCCGCACCTCATGCTCGGCTACCACCGCGACCCGGAGAACACCGGTGCCGCGCTGCGTGACGGCTGGCTGCGCACCGGAGACATCGGCACGCTGGACGACCGGGGCTGGCTCACCTACCGAGGTCGCATCAAGCACATGATCAAGCGCATGGGCGAGAACATCGCCGGCGAGGAGGTCGAGTTCGCCCTCATGCGCCATCCGGATGTCGAGGAGGCAGTGGTCTGCAGCGTCCCGGACCCGATACGCACCGAGGAGGTCTTCGCGATCGTCCGCGGCCGGGACGGCCGGGCGCCGGACATCGCGGCGCTCATCGCCTGGATCGGCGACGAGCTCTCGGCGTGGAAGCTGCCGCGCTACGTCCGTGTCGACGCGACGCCGTTCCCGCGGCTGCCCAACGGCAAGCTCGACCGCGTGACGCTGACGCGCGACGTGGATCCGGCCGACGCGTGGGACCGGGAAGCGCACCGCGTCCGACTGGTCGACCCGGCTTGACGGTCATCGGCGACCCCGCCGACGAGCCGGGGGTGGGCCGGGCTCCGGACGCTGCTCCGGGGCCGCGCGTCCCGCCGCGCCGAGGCACCCGGCCCCGCAACCGCAAGGCGCTGATCATCGACGCCGCCGCGGAGCTGTTCTACGAGCGCGGATACGCGAACGTGGCGATGTCCGAGGTCGCGAATGCGGTGAACGTCCGGGCGTCGAGCCTGTACCGCCATTTCGCGGGCAAGTCCGAGCTGCTGTCCGCGGTCCTGCAGGCCGAGCTGACGCCGTTCCGGGCGGCCGCCGCCGACGCCACGTCGCTCGACGCGCTGCTCGCCGCCCTCGCGACGGCGGCGGCGCACCGTCCGCGCATCGGTGTGCTGTGGCAGCGTGAGTCACGCGTGCTCAGCCGCGAGGAGCTGGCGCCGCTGACCCTCGAGCTGCACGAGCTCACCTCCAGGATGACCGTGCTGCTGCGTGCCGAGCGCCCTCGTCTGCGCGCCGCCGACGCGCAGCTGCTCGTATGGTGCGCGCTCTCCATCCTGCGCAGCGTCGCGAACCGCGGCATGCGCCCGAGCCCCGCTGACCACACGTCCCTGATCGCCGACGTCCTGTCCCGCGTCCTCGGGCTCGTGCCGCGTCACGGCACGTCGGTGGCCCGTCTGAAGGCGCCGTGGGTCGACCTCCGCGTCTACACGCCACACTCGACGCGGGAGCGGCTGCTCGGCGTGGCCGCCCCACTGCTCGCCGCGTCGGGGTATGCCGGGACGAGTCTGGAGGACATCGCGGCCCGAGCGGGCATAGCGGGACCAACCATCTACCACTACTTCGGGTCCAAGCAGGACCTGCTCTTCGCGTCGCTGAGCCGGGCGGCCGAGGGCGTGCTCCTCGACATGCACCGGGCCCTGAGCCACGCCAGGGACGCCGCCGACGCGGTACGGCGGCTCAGCGAGTCCTACCTGACCTTCGCGACCACCAACAGCGCACTCATCGACGTCCTCATCACCGACACCCATCAGCTCAGCGGACCGCAGAAGGCCTACGTGATGCAGAGCCAGGAGAGCTTCCGCGCCGAGTGGACGCACGTGCTGCTGCAGGCCGACCCGGCGTTCAAGCCCGTCACGGCGCGAGCGGCGGTCCGAGCGACGCTGGCCGTGATCGACGACTTCGCGCGGTCGCCCGGTCTGCGGCGGGTACCGGACGTGTTCCCGAACCTCGTCGAGCTCCTGCTGGAGATCCAGCGTGCACCGGGGGGCGGACGGCGGGGCCTCCCACACCAAGGTGGTGCCGGGGCGTGACATGACCACGTTGGGCTGGAGCGGAGCCTGTCTGGGGACGGGGCTCGACCGGTGACGAGGATCGACGACGAGGCCGCCGCCGCTGGCGCGACGGCGTGGATGGCCTCACGCCGCGCGGTCGACGCGGGGTTTCGTCACGCCGGCTCCGTAGAGCCGGCGGTAGGCGGGGGCGGCAATCTCCAAGAACGCATCGACGAGCTCGGGGTCGAAGTGCCGGCCGCGCTGGGCGGCGATCTCGTCAAGGGCGCGGTCAAGTGGCCACGGCTGCTTGTACGTGCGTTCGGAGACGAGGGCGTCGAACACATCGCACAGGCCGCAGATGCGACCGGCGAGCGGGATCTCCGGACCTCGTAGGCCATCGGGGTAGCCCGATCCGTCCCAGCGTTCATGGTGGGTTCGCGCAATGGTCTCTGCCAGTTGCATGACGTCTGACTCGGAGTCTCCGAGCATGGATGCCCCGATGGCGGCGTGGCGCTGCATCTCGATCCGCTCGTCGGGGGTCAGCGGTCCGGGCTTGAGCAGGATGCGGTCGGGAATGGCGATCTTGCCCATGTCGTGGGCGACGGCGGCATGACCCAGCGTCTCGGTCTCGTGCGCCGGCAGGCCCAGGGCTTCGGCAAGCAGCTCGCTGAGCTTGCCCATGCGCGTGATGTGCAGCCCGGTGTCTTCGTCGCGCCACTCGGCCGCTCGACTGAGTCGCTGCAGGATCTCCAGCTGGGTGCGGCGCAGCTGCTGGGTCCGCTCGCGCACCTTGGCCTCAAGGACATCGTTGTCCTGGGCCACGCGGCGTCGAGTGGCGGTCTCGGAGAGGTGGCTGGCGATGATCATCGTCACGGTCCCCAACGCCACGGCGAGCAGAGGGGCCGACAGCCAGACGATGGCGCCGTGGTCGAACGCGATCTGGGCGCCGGCCAGCAGGCCGAGGGCGAGCAGGGGCCCCATCAGTGCGGCCGGCAGCACCCGCAGCCGGATGCGCAGCAGCGGCACGGCGAACGAGAGCATCGCGACCAACAGGAGGTTGATGACGGCGGCCACGTCCCGCAGCGGGAGTCCGTGCAGCGCCGTCCAGATGGCGTTGGCCTGGATCTCGGCGCCCGCCATCGGTTCGGTCGACGTCGGTGTGGCGTGCAGGTCCTGCAGGCTCGGTGCCGTGGCTCCGATCACGACGATCCGGTTGCGGATCAGCGCGGGGTCCACGTGCCCAAGGACCAGTGAGGAGAACGAGACCGTCTGGATCGTCCCGGGAGGGCCGCGGAAGTCGATCCAGGCGCCGGCGCCGGCAAAGGCCGAGCGAGGAAGCGCCGGACCGCCGCCGCGCGCCGCGGCGGTGATGGCCAGCGACGTCAGCTTGCCGTTGGCATATGGGAAGTGATCCAGGATGCCGCCGAAGCCGTCGGTCAGGTTGGCCGCCCCGGCTCGAGCGCGGATCGCAGCGAGCCTGCCATCGCCGCCCAGGACGTCGGTGTGTCCTTGGCGGTCGGACTCCGAGGTGGCCAGGACCGCCCCGCCGGCGCGCCCGATCGCCGCGTACAGGGCGTTGTCCTGGCGTGGGGTGGTGGGTTCGGTGAACTGGACGTCGTAGACGATCTGGCGCGCACCGGCGCGGCGCAGGGCGTCGACGGCCTCCGCGTGCAGCGAGCGGGGGAATGGCCACTGCTGGTGAAGGTCGGAGAAGGTGGCATCGTCGATGGCCACCACGAGCACGTCAGACGGCGTCGAGGCGCCGCGTACCGAGAATCGCGCCGCAAGCGTTCGCTGCTCGGCTCCGCGCAACACTCCGGTGCCCTGGGCCGCAAGGGACAGCCCCAGGCTGGCCAGCGCCGCCAGCAGCAGCCCGAGGGCCTGCCGTCGGCCGGGGTTCACGCGCGTCGCGCGAGGTAGGTGTGGCCGGCCCGAGTGAGGTGGCTTCGCTTGGTGCTGCGATCCCAGACCGACACGGAACCCTTGATGACCCTGGTCAGGGTGCCTGCGCACGTCTCGGTGGTCGTCCACTCCGTGCCCCGGACGGTCGCGACGCTGTTGTGACCGTGGGTGCGGTACTTGCCGTGGTTGTCCTTGCCCCAGAGGGTGACCGGCGGATGCACGCGTGCCGCCGTTCGCGCCGTGCCACGGTGGGCCGCGCACTGCGTGGGTCGCCGGATGAGCGTGAGCTCGACCATGCCTTGGGCCCTGTGTGACAGCGACACACGGAACGCCGTTCCGCGCAGTCTGGCGCTCTGGGTGTGGCCCGAGGCGTCGGTGGCGCTGAGCAGCTGCAGGGTGCCGTGCGTGGCGTCGACGACCGTTCCGGTCGGGATGCTCTCGGTGCCGCGCAGCAGCTGTGAGCTCGGGTGACCGGGCATGCGGACGCGGATCGTTCCGTGGGCTACCGACCCGACCGCGGTGCGTCCGAGCTGCGGGATCGGGGTGGCAGCCGGTCCGGGCCCCGGGTCGGGCGACGAGGTCGCGGCCGCGTCTGTCGTGAGTGTCTGGTCGGGGCCGTAGCTGGTGCCGCGCGCCGTGGTTGCCGCCACGCGGAAGTGGTAGGTGGTCGAGGGCGCCAGGCCGGTGACCGGTCGGCTGACCGCATGCGGATCGAAGTCGATGGCGGTCAGCGCAGTTTCGGGGCTGCTCTGCCCGTAGCCGGGGGTGGTGCCCCATTCGAAGCGGTAGGTGGTGGGGTTGTTGTGCGGGTTGACGGTGGCTGTCAGCGTTGCTGCGGTGTCCGAGATGTCCAGGGCCGGCGTCGTCTGGGCGTCGGGCAGGATCTCGGCGGTGGTGAAGGTCTGGTCGCTGCCGAGTGTCGAGCCCGTGTTGTTGGTGGCCACGACGCGGAAGTGGTAGGCGGTATTGGGGGTCAGACCGGCCAGGATCTGGGCCACGTCGTGGGCGAGGTGGTCGTTGCCGACGATCGCGTCGTCGTCGGGCAGGCTCGCGCCGTAGCTGGTCGTGGGACCCCACTCGAAGTGGTACGCGGTCGTGGAGTTGTTGGGGTCGATGGTGGCGTTGAGCGTGACCTGATCACCGGTCACCTGGGTGGCGGTCGCGGTGGTGGCGGTGGGCGCCAGGGGCTGGTGGTCAGGGTCTGGTCGGCCCCGTAGGTGGTGCCGCTGGCCGAGGTGGCCACGACGCGGAAGTGATACGTCGTGTTGGGGGCCAGCCCGTGCAGGGTCTGGCTGACGGCATGATCGGTGGCATCGGCGCCGACCGCGGCGTCGGCCAGGGGTACCTGGGCACCGTAGGGCGTCGTGCTGGTGCCCCAGTCGAAGTGGTAGGTGGTGGACGTGTTCTCCGGGTTGACGGCGGCGTTCAGCGTCGCGTCCCCGGCGGTGACGACCGTCGCGGTCAGCGAGGTTGCCGACGGAGCGCCGGGTGCGGTCGTGGTGAACACGTGATCGGCCCCCACCGTCGTCCCCGTGGCGTTGGTGGCCACCATGCGCACGTGGTAGATCGTGTTGGGCAGGAGTCCGGTCAGGCCGACGCTGACGTCCTGCGGGCTCGATCCACTGCCGGCCGAGGCGGCCGACGTCGACTGGCCATAGGCCGTCGTGGTACCCCACTGCACGGTGTAGGTCGTGGCCTGCGCGTTGGGACCCACCGTGCCGGTGATGGTCGCAGCGGTGTCCGTGACATCGGCGTCACCGATCGCGCCGACGCTCGGCGCCACGCTCATCCATCCCACCTGGCCGGTCGTCTGCTCGGCAAACCACAGCCGACCGTCAGGCCCTGAGGCGATGCTGCGAAGTCCCGCTGAAGCGGTCAGCCCTGCGCTGAACTCGGAGATGGTGCCGGCGGTGCTGATCTGGCCGATGGCGTTCGCACCGCTGTCGGTGAAGTACAGGTAGCCGTCGGTGCCGGTCGTGATGCCCCTGGGAGCGCTGCCCAGCGGCAGTCCTGACGAGTACTCCGTCACCGCGCCAGCCGGCGTGATCCGCCCGATCGAGGCAAACGCTCCGTTCTCGGTGAACCACAGGTTGCCGTCGGGACCCGCGACGATCTCCTGCGGCGTTCCGGTCAGGATGCCCGACCCGTACTCGGTGATGACGCCCTGGGGCGTGATGCGCCCGATCCGCCGAGTCCCCGGCGCGGTGAACCACAGGTTCCCGTCGGCACCGACGGCAATGTCCTGTGGGCTTCCGTTGCTGGTCAGGCCGCTGGTGAACTGGGTCACCGTCCCCGTGGTCGACATCCGCCCGATGGCTCCTCCGCTGGCGGTGGCCGTGTACCACAGCTTGCCGTCCGGGCCCGCGGCGATCCCCAGGGGATTGCCCTTGCTCCCCACGGCGAACTCGCTCACCGTCCCGTCGGGGGCGATACGCCCGATGCGGTTCTTGGCGTTCTCGGTGAACCACATCCCGCCCGGTCCGGCTGTGATGTCGGTGGGCTTGGAATCGTGGGTGATGCCCGCGCTGAACGCCGTGGCCGAACCTGCAGGGGTGATCCGGCCGACCGCTCCCGGATTGGGCTGGTCGGCAAACCAGACGTTGCCGTCGGCGCCGGCGGCCAGCCCGACCGGGCCCGCGCCGGCGGCGAACTCCGTGATCGTCGGCGCTGCGATGGCGGCGCTCGTGCACGAGCACCCGGCGAGCAGTGCGACAAGCAGCGTCGCCATCTTGCGCGGAGTCACACGTCCGTGGATCGGCGTGACGGCGGCAACCTGTATCTCCCACGACGCCGTCCACGCGGAGAGTGTCCGCCGGTGGACATCGGCGACGCACAGCAGTTGACGTCAGCGGGGACCTCAGGCCGACGCGGAGCGGGGACTCCCTGATCCGCCCGGTACATCGCAGCGCCCAGCTGATTGATCTCAAAGCGGCTCCACGGCCGCTGCTGGTGATCACGTCTTGATCGGACATCGCTCACGACTCGTCCTTGCCGGGGGCTCCGAAGCCGGGGTAGGGTTCGCGCGCTCGTCACCGGCTCGGAACTCACGGAGGACCCTTCCATGCACCGCCTGACGCCCCTGTCTCGGCTCTTGACCGCGCTGCGCCGGCTGGCCGCGCTTGCGGTGGTGGGGTGCGCCGCCCTCGGGTTGTCGGCCGCCGCGGCGATGGCCGATGGCGAGTCCATCACCATGACGCAGACCGACCCCAGCGCGGTGGTCGGGAACGCCACGAACTTCACGGCCAGCGGCACACTGAACCCCGCCGACACGATGTTCGGGTTCGACATCTACATCTTCCTGAAGGACGCCGATCACGACCCCACCTGCGCGGCCGACTTCAGCACCGAGAGCGCCGCCGCGTCGTCCTCGGGCGGCAACGAGCGCTGGATCAGCCCCGGCACCGGGTTCGAGGTCGGGACGGGACCAACCTACAACCAGCCCTTCAAGATCACCTTTGGCGGCTCGGGCAACTACCTGCTGTGCGGGTACGTGAACAGCGACTTCTCGACGATGGCCCACGGTGAGCTGCGCGGCGTCGTCGCCGCCGCACCGACGCCTACCCCGACCCCCGCGCCCACGCCGACCCCCGCGCCCACGCCGATCCCCGCGAATCCGACCGTGACGATCCCGCGTGTCGTCCGCCCGCCGTGGGTCACCGACTCGCGACACGTGTTGACCTGCCACCCGGGCACCTGGTCGAATACCCCGACGAGCAGGCGCTACACGTGGCACCTCGCCGGCCATGCCCACAAGCTCGGCTCCAGGCGCACGCTCACGGTCCGCGGCGCCGTGCGCAACCACAGGGTCGTCTGCACGGTCACGGCGAGCAACGCCGCCGGCCGCGCGACCGCATCGACCAGACCCGTCCGTGCCCGCTGAGAGGATCGACCGCCAGGGCGACGTGCCGCTGCGGACTGCAGGAGGCTCGGGAAGCAGCTGCCCCGGCGCTCTTGGGGACCGGCAACTCGATCACGCCGGCCCGCCTGTCCCACCACCCAGGCCGATAGGCGGTTGGCTGCGGCCCGCGACCTGTTCGTCAGAACCGTTGCATGACCGCCACCTGGCCTAGGACCGTGTGGCGAATCGCTGCGACGCTCGCGCCGGGGCGATGATCGTCGGGATCTGACGATCAGTGGGTGCGCCGTCTTCGACGCCGAGCACTTGGCAGCGATCCGTGCCCTTCTGATGCCAGAGGGCGGCTGTCCACGCGCAGATGGCGGCGTCGAGGAGGTCCTCGCGTCGCTTGTACTCAGATGCCCGATCCGGTGACGGCGTCTCGATCAGGCGTCTCGTCGTCTGGTGAGAGGCGAGATCCATCGGCACCTCGTGATCACGTAGCAACGCGACGCGGGCGATGAGCTCGTCACAGGCCGAGGTTCGGATCACCCACGCTTGTGCTGCGGGCATGCCCTTCTTGGCCCGCTTGTAGGCCGGACGCCGCTCCTCATAGCCGAGCTCCTCGACACCGACGATCGTCGTGTACGGGAAGCATTCACTGACGACCCGCCCCGCCGATGGCGGTCCGGCTCTGCCGTCCTCGTATCGCCATCCGAGGTGCTCCAGGCGCTGGCGAAGATGGACGCCCGCCTGCCTGGCGGATGCGAGGTTGGTCGAGTTGGCCGAGACCCACCAACGCCCGTAACGCTGACCCACCTGCCGCTCGGCGATCCGCTGGCCCGAGGGGTTGTCGACCATGAGCGGAGCGTCGACGAACAGCAGAGCGTCGTCAGCGGCCTGGCTGCTGACCCAGCCAAGCGTCTCGTCCACTCCGGTCGTCCAGCCGGCGTCGAGGATGGCCCCTTGCATGTCGAGTGCCACGACGCCACTCTGGTTGGCCGGTTTGTTGTCGGTTCCCTCGCCCCAGGCGAGATCGACCCCGAGATAACGCATCCGACAACCCTCGCACAGGCGTCAGCCCGTAGACCTGGCGCACCGACCGCCCCGCTGTCCGCAAGGTCGGCCTCCTGGCGGCACCTCGCTCCACGCAGTCGACGGCGGATACGAACGACGGCGCCGCCATCACGCTGTAGACGTCACCAGAACGGAGACTGCCGCGGACAGCCCGTCGCCAGCCGTCAACTCGCGCTGCCCCTCATCGCCGCCGGCCTGACGCGTGATCTCGTCGTCGCACACGCGCGGTGCTGAGGTCACCAGTCGAGAGATAGGCTGACCGGCGATGAGGGTACTCGGCGACCACCGCAGGATGCTGTTGAGCGCCGTGTCGCTGCTCGGCTTGCTGGCCTTGGTCGGTCTCGCGCTGGGTCTTGCCAAGACGCAGCGAGACGCCAAGCACACGGTCGAGCAGCGGTTTCTGTCTGGATCAGAGACCGCCGCGGCGCTCGTGCAGACGATCGTCTCGCAGGCCTACAGCAACGACATCGCCGTGGCCCAACGTGCGCTGCGGGCACCGGCGGTGAGCACGCGCGCTCTGCAGCGTGTCGCGGCCCAGACCGGCAATCGATCGCTGATGGTCCTCGATGGTCAGGGCCGACCGCTGGCCGCTGTTCCCGCCGGGGCGCAGCCGGCAGCAGGCGATGCACCGTTTGTACGCCAGGCGCTGCGTGGACGCCCGAGCATCACGGGCGCGCTGCCGGCAAAGGGCGGCCTGGTGATCGAGGTCGCGGTGCCGTTCGACTCCGCGACGGGCCGGCGGGTCTTGTTGGTGCCCACGCCCGTCGCTCAGGTCCAGCGGGTCCTCGGCCCCTATCTGGTCAACCTTCCCGGTCTCACGGGGCACCGCGCCTACATCCTCGGTCCGGCTCGGGAGGTGCTGGCCGACAGCCGTCCGCAGGCGCCGCGCGACCGAGCGCTGTTTGTCGCGCTTCGGGGTGAGGGCTCATCGACCGACGCGTCCTACGATCGCGACCGCCGACATCTCGGAGGCGCCTCGATTCTCGGAATGTCATGGACGTTGGTCGACACGGTCCGAGCGTCGGTCCTGTACTCCCCTGTCGACGGGTGGCAGCGCACGCTCCCATGGTTGCTGTTGGTGCTGTTGGTGCCCGCCGGCGCGTTCGTGATCGTGCTCGCAGATCGAGCTGGACGTGCCGCGGAGCGTGCCGGGCAGGCCAGCCGAGCCAAGAGCGCCTTCCTGGCTTCCATGTCACACGAGCTGCGAACCCCGATGACCACGGTGATCGGCTTCAGCGAGATGCTCCACCAGGGAAAGCTGGGCGAGCTCAGCCAGCGCCAGACGGAGATCGTCGGCCATATCGTCACGAGCTCAAAGCACCTCAACCAGCTCATCTCCGAAGTCCTTGACCTCTCGCGCGTCGAAGAAGGCCGCATGACCTTTCACCCCGAGGACGCGGCGCCGCACTTGTTGGCGCTCGAGGTGGTCAACGGCATGAGCGGTCTCGCCCACGACCGCGGGATCACCATCGATCTCGATGCGCCCGACACCGGCGCCTACCGGTTGGATCCCGCGCGGTTCAAACAGGTTCTCTACAACCTGATCGGCAACGCCATCAAGTTCACCGAGGCTGGTGGCCGTGTCGCCGTGCGGCTGACTCGAGACGACCACGGGGAACTGGGCATCGAAGTACACGACAACGGACCCGGAATCCCGGCCGACGACCTCGACAAGATCTTCTTGCCCTTCGAGCAGGGCGCCCACCGCAACGGCGGTGCCGGACTGGGACTGGCGGTCACCCACCGCATCATCGACGCCCAGGGCGGACGCATCCACGTCAGCTCCGAACCCGGCCACGGCGCCACCTTCACCGTCACCCTACCCCGCGCACGATGACCAAGACCATCCTGGTCGTCGAAGACCACGACCTCAACCGCCAGCTGCTGACGATGCTGGTCGAGGGGGAGGGCCACCGCGTCATCGCGGCGGCCACCATCACCGAGGTCCAGCAGCGCCTCGCCGAGCACCAGCCCGACATCATCTTGATGGATGTCAACCTGCCCGACGGGGACGGGCTGGACCTCGTGGCCGAACTGCGCCGCGACCCCCGCTTCGACGGCGTCCGGATCTACGCCGTGACCGCCTACCTCATGGGCGAAACCCAAGAGCGCGCCGAATCCGCCGGCTGCGACGGGCTGTTCGAAAAGCCGATTGATACCGCCAAGCTCCTCCCCGTCCTCCACGACTGACCGCTCCGTCTCGCCAGCACGATGCACGACATCGGCGAGGTCGCCGTGCCGACGCGAGCCTGCTCAAGCCCGGTCCGCCGACCTCAGACGAGGGCGCCGTGATGCAGACGCACGCCCAGGTCGGCCACGAGATGCTCAGCGGTTGCGGCAGCGACCTTCTCGACCTCGCCGCGTGGATCGCGCTCACGCACCACCAACGCCACGACGGTGGCGGCCATCCGCACGGGCTGCGCGGCGACGACATCCCCCTGGCCGGCCGGATCGTCGCGGTCGCCGACGCGTTTGACGCCATCCCCAGCGGACGTGTCCACAAGGATGCCGTCGCGGTGCCCGTCGCCGCCGCGATCATCCACGCGGGCCGTGGTGCGCCTTGCGCCGCCGTTGCCGAGAAGGTGCGTACCGACGCGACCCGAGGGCCGTCGAGCCATCGGTGCCCCCTGACCCGTCGGACTGATACGCCCGACGCCGGCGCCCGGCGGGCGCGGGCCTTGGCCTTGTACATCTCGTGATCGGCCCGGTGCAAGACCTCAGCACCTGGGACCGTCGATGACGGAGGGGGGTTGCGCCAGCGCGCGTCGGCGCGGATGTCCGGGTCTCGGCCATCGCGGCGCGGGAAGCTCGAGCGGCTTGGGTGTCGCGCCACGCGGCCGCGTGGGCCGCTGCGGCGGTGGGCAGCATCGGGGAGCCGAGAGGCCTCCTCGTCTGCCGTCACCCGCGCTTTGGCGCGGCCTGTTCGAGCGCAGCGGCACAGCGTGCCAGGAGCTCGAGCAGCTGATGGTGCTCGGCCTTGCTCAGATCGCTGACGGCCACGCTCTCGAGGCGGCCCACAAGCCGGTGAGCCTTGCTCAACAGCGCCTTGCCGGCCGGCGTCAGTTCGGCGTTGAGCACCCGCAGGTTGGTCGCGCTGACCCTTCGTGCGATCAGCTCCGCCTCCTCCAGCTGGAGCACAAGGGCGTTCATCGTCTGCGGCGTCACCAGGGCGTTTCTGGCCAATTCGGCGGACGAGGCCCCCGGCGCCCTCTCGAGCGCCCTGAGCGTCGAATACTGCGGAATCGTGAGCCCGAGCTCTCGCAGCGGCCCTTCGAGGCTCTTGCGCCAAGCCAACTCGGCGAGGCGAAGCTCGTACCCAAGCTGGCGCTGGTCGCTCATTGCGACAGCAACACTACGCAGGTTGCCTGATATCAGTCAACCTGATACAATCTCAGCATGCCTGATATGCAGAGGGTGGTCGTGCGGAGCGCACCGATGGCGGTGACGTTGTCTCCTCCGCTGCACCGCTGCGGCGGATCGTGGCCAACATCAACGCGTAGGTCACACGCACGACGGATCCGATGATGCGATCCGGCTCACCGTCGCACGAGGTGACGACCGATGCGCTCGACGTCTCGGCCTACACGGTCTCCACCGGTCGGACGATCACCCAGTCGGCCAAGCAGAAGCTCCAGCAGCTCCTGCCCGACCGATGACGGCGATCGAGATTCCCTCGGGCAGCCAGTTCGAGCTGCGCTCCGGCGACCAGCGAGCCATCGTGGTCGAGGTGGGCGGAGCCCTGCGCTCCTACGTCGCCGCCGGCCACGAGTTGCTCGACGGGTACGGAGCGCAGGAGCGCTGCACCTCGGCCCGGGGGCAGTCGCTGATCCCCTGGCCCAACCGGCTGCGCGACGGGCGCTACAGCTTCGCAGGCCGGCAGCACCAGCTGCCACTCACCGAGCCGGCCAAGCACAACGCGATCCACGGTCTGGTCCGCTGGGCCAATTGGAGCGCCGCCTCCTCGGCGCAGGACCGCGTCACCATGACGCACCTCCTCCACCCCCAGTCCGGCTGGCCCTTCACCCTCGCGCTGGAGATCGAGTACTCGCTGTCGCGCGACGGTCTCACCGTTCGGACGCGAGCGACCAATGTCGGCTCGGGCCCGTGCCCGTATGGCGCCGGCGCACACCCCTACCTCACGCTCGGCACGGAGACGATCGACTCCCTGCTCCTCCAGGCTCCGGGACAGAGGCATCTGACCTGCGACGAGCGAGGGATCCCGACCGGGTCGGCGGCCGTGGCGGGGACCAAGTTCGATTTCCTCCGCGCGCGCGAGATCGGCGATGCCCGCCTCGACACCGCCTACGGCGATCTGCTCCGCGATCCGGACGGCCGCGCGCGGGTGCGCGTGATCACCCCGGACCGGACGAGACGGGCCACGCTGTGGCTCGACGCGGGCTACCCCTATCTGATGCTGTTCACCGGCGATTCGCTGCCCAAGCCGCGTCGCCGGCGTCGCGGACTGGGGATCGAACCGATGACCTGCGCACCCAATGCGCTGCAGTCCGGCGACGGGCTCCTGACTCTCGAACCGGGCGAGCGCGTCGAGACCGCCTGGGGCATCGCCCCCGAGTAGCGGACGATGGCCGACGCCGAACGAGCGTTCGCCGAGCAGTCCCTGACGCGCGAGCAGGGCCGGCACCCGCGGATGCGACTGTCCCAGGTGCAGATGCGACTGGGTTCGCGCTTCTTCTCGGTGTGGTGGCTCCTGCCCGGCCTGCTGATGCTCGCCGTGGCGTCGGTGGCCGCGGGCAAGGTGTTCATCGCCACCGGCGCGGGCCAGTCGTTGATCCATGGCCACCCCTGCGTCCCGCACACACCTCGGGTCAGCCCCGGGGTCCAGTGGTGGGTGGTGGTCACCCACGTGGCCAACTTCTTCTTCATGGTGATGATCATCCGCGCCGGATGGCAGATCCTCGCCGATCATCCGCGTCTGTACGCGAAGGTGCACTGCACGCCCGATCGGGAGGTGCTTCGCTTCCGTGGACCGGTCCCCAAGGACCGGGTCTGGACGGCCAAGGACGACGCCGTGACGCTGAGCCCGCTGTTCGGCATGCCCGGCGGCCGGCACACCATCGGCGTGGCACGCCACTGGCACTTCATCTTCGACATCCTGTTCGTGGTCAACGGGATCGCCTACGTGGTGCTGCTCTTTGCCACCGGCCGCTACCTCAAGCTCGTCCCGACGGAGCTGTCGATCCTTCCCGACGCGGGGTCGTGCATCGTGCAGTACTCCGCCCTCCACCTGCCGGCGGCACCGGGCGGCTACGTCCGCTTCGACGCGATCCAGCAGTTGAGCTACTTCGGTGTCGTCTTCCTGCTGGGGCCGCTGGCGATCCTCAGTGGACTGGCCATGTCGCCTGCGCTGGACAACCGGTTCCAGTGGTATCAGCGGATCTTCGGCAACCGTCAGGCCGCACGCACGCTGCACTTCTTGATCATGTGCGCGTTCCTGCTCTTCTACGCCGTGCACATGACGATGGTGGCCGCGACGGGGTTCGCCGACAACCTCGACTCGATCGCCCTGGGGAGCCGGGGGCACGACCTCAATGGGGTGGCGCTGCTGTTCGTCGCGCTGGGCGTCACGATCGCATTCAACGTCTGGGCGGTTCGCTTCTCGTGGACCCATACCCGGGTCCTGCAGCGCGTCTCCAATGCCACGGTCGGACGCCTGATGGACCTTCTGTTCGATCACTACGCGCCACGGGCCGAGTACCGCGAGCAGGACATCAGCCCGTTCTTCTGGCCCAACGGACTGGTGCCCACCAGCGATGAGTGGACCGGCCTGCGCGATCGCGAGTTCCGCGACTACCGACTGCGCGTGCACGGCTTGGTGGAGCACCCGGTAGAGCTGTCCCTGAGGCAGTTGCGTGAGCTGGCACACCAGGACCAGATCACCATGCACAACTGCATTCAGGGCTGGTCGGCGATCGGTAGGTGGTCGGGGGTGCCGTTCACCAAGCTGATCGAGCTGGTACGCCCGCAGCCGGAGGCGCGGTGGGTCATGTTCTACTCCTACGGAGAGGGCGGCGAGGGCGGTCAGTACTACGACTCGCACACCGTCGACGATCTTCGTCACCCGCAGAGCCTGCTCGCCTACGAGATGAACGGCGAGCCGCTCCCACTGCTGCACGGCGCGCCTCTGCGGTTGCGGGTTGAGAACCAGCTCGGCTTCAAGCACGTCAAGTGGATCAAGGAGATCGAGTTCGTCCGCCATTTCTCGGAGCGGGGCGGCGGCGAGGGCGGCTACAACGAGGACCACGAGTTCTACGGCTACCGCGATGAGATCTGATCGCCGCGCCGCTCCGGCCGTCCCCGTCACGCCGCCCATCGCCCGCGCCTCGGACACCCGAGAGCGCGCCCCATCCACCGCACAAGAGGAAACAGCAGATGACCAAGCACACACGTCCTGAAGTCGTCGTCGTAACCGGTGCCTCGGGAGGCGTCGGACGGGCGATCGCGCATGCGTTCGCCAAGAGGGGAGCGCACATCGCCCTGCTCGCCCGCGGTGAGCAGGGCCTTGCCGAGGCGGTGGCCGAAGTCCAGGGCCTCGGCGGAAAGGCCATCGCGGTCCCGACCGACGTCGCCGACCACGAGGCCGTCGAGGCGGCCGCCGCCCGGGTCGAGCAGGAGCTCGGCCCGATCGACGTCTGGATCAACGACGCGATGGCCACGGTGTTCGCCCGCGTCGCCGACACCGACCCGGCGGAGTTCAGGCGCGCAACCGAAGTGACCTATCTCGGCACCGTGTACGGGACGATGGCCGCGCTCAGCCGGATGGTCGAGCGCAACAGCGGGACGATCGTCCAGGTCGGCTCAGCGTTGTCCTACCGAGCGATCCCGCTGCAAGCGGCGTACTGCGGGTCGAAGTTCGCGATCCGTGGCTTCACCGATTCGCTTCGCACCGAGCTCCTGCACGACAAGAGCAACGTGCACATCACGATGGTCCAGCTCCCGGGCGTCAACACCACCCAGTTCAACTGGTGTCGCTCGAAGCTGCCCCAGCACCCCATGCCGGTGCCCCCGATCTACCAGCCGGAGATTCCCGCCGAGGCGGTCTACTGGGCGGCTCACCACCGCCGCCGGGAGCTGTGGGTCGGCTACAGCGCCGTCCAGGCGATCCTCGGCAACAAGCTGGCGCCGAGCCTGGCCGACCGGTACCTCGCCAGGACCGGATTCAGCGGACAGCAGATGAAGAACCATCCCGTCGACCCCGACCGCCCCGACAACCTCTACGCGCCGGTCCAGAACGAGGCGGCGACGCACGGGATCTTCAACGCCCAGGCCAAGACCACCAGCCCGCAGCTGTGGGCGGCCACGCACCGACCGATCGTGGCGGCGGCGGGGTTGGCCATCTCGGCCCTCGCGGCCGCGGCACGGCGCACGCGATGACCGCGCCGACAGCGTCCCAGACCGCCGCCCGCGCCCAGCGTCCACACGTCCTGCGCGAGTACGCGCTGTTGGCCGACGGCGAGCGGGGCGTTCTCGTCGGCCCCCGCGGTGACTTCGTCTGGATGTGCTTCCCGCGCTGGGACTCCGGCGCGGTGTTCTCCTCCCTGATCGGTGGTTCGGGTGCGTACGCGGTGACGCCGAGGGACCGGTGCGTGTGGGGTGGCTACTACGAGCCTGGGAGTCTGATCTGGCGCAGTCGATGGGTCACCGACGATGCGACGATCGAGTGCCGCGAGGCGCTCGCGCTGCCCACTCGTCCCGACCGGGCAGTGATCCTGCGCCGGGTGATCGCCAGGCAAGGGACTGCCCGGGTCGACGTCGTACTCGACCCGCGGGGGGACTTCGGCAAGCACGCGCTGCGCAGGCTCTCCAAGGCCGATGACGGCACCTGGACCGGGGAACTTGACGGCGCTCACCTGTGTTGGGTCGGAGGCCAGGGAGCCCGCCCGCAGGCCGATGGCCACGGCGGGAAGGCTCTGACCCTCACGCTGGAGCTCGCCGAAGGAGCCCACCACGACTTCGTCCTCGTCCTGGCCGCCGAGGCTTCCGACTGCGCCCCTCCGGATCCCGAATGGGCCTGGCAGGGCGTGGAGGCAGCATGGCGTGACCGCGTGCCCGAGCTGGAGCGCACCAGCGCGCCGCGCGACAGCCGCCACTCCTACGCGGTGCTCTCAGGGCTGACGAGCGCCGGCGGCGGAATGGTCGCCGCGGCCACCACCTCCCTGCCTGAGCGCGCCCGCCAGGGCCGCAACTATGACTACCGCTACGTGTGGATCAGGGACCAGTGCTACGCCGGCCAGGCGGTCGCCAAGGCGGGGCCGTACCCGCTCATGGATGACGCGGTTCGCTTCGTCGCCGAGCGGCTGCTCGCCGATGGTCCCCAGCTCAAGCCCGCCTACACCACCACCGGCGCCGCCGTCCCCGACCAGCGTCAGCTCGACCTGCCCGGGTACCCAGGTGGATCCGACATCGTCGGCAACTGGGTCAATGGGCAATTCCAGCTCGACGGCTTCGGCGAGGCGCTGCTCCTGTTCGCCGCCGCAGCGCGTCATGACCACCTCGACGCCGACGGCTGGCGCGCCGCCGAGTCCGCGATCGGGGCCATCGAGCAGCGCTGGCGCGAACCTGACACCGACGCGGGGATCTGGGAGATCGATCCCGACGCCTGGACGCACAGCCGCCTGATCTGCGCCGCCGGGCTACGGCAGATCGCGCAATGCGGGCCTGGCGGGGAGCAGGCCGCCCGCTGGGTCTCACTCGCGGACATGATCGTCTCAGACACCGCGGCGCACGCCGTCCACCCCTCCGGACGTTGGCAGCGCTCGCCAGGGGACGTGCGCGTGGACGCGGCCCTGCTGCTGCCTGCCATCCGCGGCGCGATCCCGGCCTCCGACCCCCGCTCCATCGCCACGCTCCAAGCCGTCGCCTCAGAGCTCACCCAGGACGGCTACTGCTACCGCTATCGCCCTGACGAACGGCCGCTGGGAACATCAGAAGGTGCGTTTCTGCTCTGCGGCTTCCTGATGTCGCTGGCGTACACCCAACAGGGCGACCACGTCAGCGCCGCCCGCTGGTTCGAACGCAACCGTGCCGCCAGCGGACCTCCCGGCCTCTACTCAGAGGAGTTCGACGTCACCCAGCGCCAGTTGCGCGGCAACCTCCCGCAAGCGTTCGTCCACGCGCTGATGCTCGAATGCGCGCTCACCCAATACGGCGACCTGGACCTGCCGTGATGAGGCTCCCCGCGATCCGGGCGACCTGGGGTGCCGCATTGCTGCTCGCCCCCGACGTCGTGCTCGGCATCATCGGCCAGGGCCGCGTGGACACTCGCACGCGCCGCGTGACCCAGGTACTCGGCGGACGGGAGCTCCTGCAAGGACTTCTGGCCTCACGACACTGCTCGCGATCCTGGGTGCTGAGGGGCGCGGCGGTCGACGGCACGCACGCCGTCACGATGCTCGCGTTGGCAGTCCGGCGCCCCGCGTCTCGACGGCCGGCAACGGCCAGCGCGCTCGCCGCCACGAGTCTCGCCGTGGCCGGGGTCGTCAGAGGTCGCCGGGTGCCCTGACCGCGCTCGGCCGCGGGTGACCGCAGACGCGGGCGTGATGCCGGTGGGCTGCCCGCTCACGGAGCCCCATGTCCCTGGGAGCGCCCGGACGTCGTCAACGACACGGCCGGCCACGAGAACGGTGACCTGCTCCTGGCCGACGTGGCACGGGCCATGACGTCGACGATGCGCTCCCGCGTGCCACGATCAGCGCCGGCCTGGCCGAGCTCGACGAGGACCACGCGCCCGACGCCCCCGATGACACGCTCACCACCCTCGTCAGGCGTGCCGACGAGGCGCTCCTCCCCGCCGAGCACCGCCGTCCGCGTAGCTCACGGTGACTGGCGCGCGGCACCGTCCATCACCAGCTCGCTCGTCGGACTCCCGGATCGGCCGCCGACCGGCCTTCGCCAGGCCCGGAGATGCGGGACTAGTCCACCAGCACCGTCGGCTCGGAGGCGTCGAGGAACGTCCTCACGGCCGGTCGCACCAGGTAGTTGGCGTACTGCATCGACCGGGTGTAGATCTTGTCGTAGTTCTTCTGGTCGGGATCGGTGCCGTCGTAGTCGGAGGACCCGGGGAACTGCTCGGCGTACTTCTGGTATCCGGCAACCGCCAAGTAGGCGACGTTGTCGATCAGCATGTCCTTGGCGATCTCCGGAAACACCCTCGGGTCATCAGCCACAGCGGTGAGCGCCCGCCGGCCGCGAGTGGTGAAGCGTCGATAGTGCCAGTCGATGTACTTGGCCACGACGGTGGGCGGTGAATGCAGGCCAACGGGCAGGCACACCATGGCCTGCACGAGACGCGGCTGGATCATGACCGCCGATTGGCCCGGGACTCCCCAATCGATGTCGTACAACTTGCCGACATCCGCCCGGAATTCGTCGCAGGAGACGACCTTGACGTGCAGGTCCGGGAACGGGCTGCCGAATCCCATGTCGTTCCGCTGCGTGTAGGTGGGCCTGTGGGAGATGTAGGCGGCCGAGATCGGATTGAACCCGTAGTCGAGCGTCGCGTCCCAGGTCATCCTGAGCGCACCCGTGTCGAACATGCTCTCTCGCGCAAGACCTCTATGCAGATCCGTCATCGTTCCCGATCCTCGTCGACGACATCGGCCACAGCATAAAGGCCTGCTCGCGCCGTACAGCGCGCACGCCCTCAGGCCTTCTCGGTCTGCAGGAGCCGCTCGCGGCGGGCGAGCCGGTGATCGGTCCAGCGGCGGACCTTGACCTCGAACCGGCAGGGGGCGCCGCCGCCTCGGAGAGATCCGTCCCGATCCCGATCGCCTGGCGTAGCTCGACGGCGAGCTCCTCGAGGCGCTCGGAGCACCGCCGAGGGGTCAGACGTTCACCGCCTTGGTCTTCTTCATGTCGTCGAACCGGGCGGCCCCGTCCGCGGTCATGTCGTCGCAACCAGCATCGTCGCCGACGGGGGCCCGGGATGGCCCGGATGCCACGCGAACGGGCCGGGGCCCGATTTCGCGCGCGTGATCTGACAGCCCGCCCTGCGGGCGCCACCGGATGGGTACGGCGGGCCTGTGTCCCAGCTCGCCACACCATGGTTGGTGCTGATCTTCGGTCTCGGCGCCGCTGCGGTCTGGGTCGCCGGCATCCATCTGTCGCGCCAGACCGACGTGCTCGCGACACGGCTGCATCTGGGATCGGCGCTCGGCGGCCTGCTCCTCCTCGCGCTGGCGACCAACCTGCCGGAGATCGCGATCGTCTGCAGCGCCGCGCTCTCGGGCGACGTCGGCGTCGCCGTCGGCAACATCCTGGGCGGAATCGCCATCCAGACCGTCGTGCTGGTCGTCCTCGACGTGTTCGGGGTCAGCGCCGGGCGCCCCCTCACCTACCGCGCGGCGTCGCTCGTCCTGGTCGTGGAGGGGCTGGCCGTCATCGGCGTGCTCGCCACGGTGGTGGGCGGCACGCAGCTGCCCGCCGGCGTGATCGTCTGGCGCTTGACCCCCGAGTGCGTGCTGATCGCCGTGCTGTGGCTGGTGAGCCTGCTGCTGGTCCAGCGCGCCGGGCGCGGCCTGCCCTGGCACGAGGCCGGCCAGCCGCCGGACGGCCAGAAGCCTGAGCGCGGCCACCGCCGCCGCAGGACCGAGCAGACCGCCACCCAGAAGGGCATCAGCACAGCCCGGGCCGCCGGCATCTTCGCCGCCGCGGCCGCCGTCACGCTGATCGCCGGCATCGTCCTGGAGCGCAGCGGCGAGGCGATCGCCGGCCACATCGGCCTGTCCGGCGTGCTCTTCGGCGCGACGGTCCTGGCGGCCGCAACGTCACTGCCGGAGGTCTCTACCGGCCTCACCTCGGTCAGGCAGGGCGACTACCAGCTGGCCGTCAGCGACATCTTCGGCGGCAACGCCTTCCTCCCGGTGCTGTTCCTGCCGGCCACGCTGCTCTCCGGCAAGGCGGTCCTGCCCCGGGCCAGCGACACCGACATCTACCTCACCGCCGTCGGCATCGTGCTGACCACCGCCTACGTGACCGGGCTGCTGTTCCGTCCCACGCGTCGCGTCGCACGGATGGGCGTCGACTCCCTGGTCGTGCTGGTCCTCTACGCCCTGGCCCTGGCGGGGCTCTTCGCGATCAGCGCGGCCGCCTGATGGAGCGCCGCGTCGGCCCTCCGCCGCACCCCCACCCCAGCCGCTGCACGAGGACCGCGCCGGGCTTGGACAGCGGCTGCCTGGAGACGGGGTCCCATGTGGTGGGCGTCAGCTCGTTGGCGGCGCGGCCGTCGTCGCCGCCCGGGCCCTCGGGATGGTCGGTGTCCCAGCAGCCGTAGTGGAACGGCACGAGGACCCCGCCCTCGCGGATGGAAGTGGCGTGTCGGATCCCCTCGCTGTCCGCAGAATGTATCGGAGTCCAATATGTTTTGGATTGCATGCCGGATCCTTCGACCCGCGCCGAGCTGCGCGACTTCTCCACATCCCCTGCCGTGGTGCTCCACGTGCTGGCCGCGGCCCTTGTCGGGGCCGCCGTGGCGGTCATCGCCCTCGGGCTGCTGGACCTCATCTCGCTGCTCACGCACCTCCTGTACTCCGGGCAGCTCAGCGTGCGCGCCGTGGCGCCGAGCACCCGGCACCTCGGCGTCGCCAGCGCGCTCATCCCGGTCGCCGGCGGCCTGGTCGTCGGGCTCATGGCGCGCTTCGGGTCCGAGCGCATCCGTGGTCACGGGATCCCCGAGGCCATCGAGACCATCCTCCTGCGCGGGAGCAGGATGGAGCCGCGGCTGGCCGTGCTCAAGCCGTTGTCGAGCGCGATCAGCATCGGCTCCGGCGGCCCGTTCGGCGCCGAGGGCCCGATCATCGTCACGGGCGGCGCGGTGGGCAGCATCACCGGCCAGCTGTTCCACCTGACCGCCGCCGAGCGACGCGCGCTGCTGGTCGCCGGGGCGGCCGGGGGCATGACCGCGGTGTTCGGCACGCCGCTGGCCTCCGTCCTGCTGGCGGTCGAGCTGCTGCTGTTCGAGTGGCGCCCGCGCTCCGTCGTGCCCGCGGTCGCCGCCGCCGCGGCGGCGGCCGTCGTGCGCTCCCAGCTCGCGAGCGCCGGTCTGCTGCCGGGCATCCCGCTGTTCCCGATGGCCTCCCACACGCTGCAGGCCCAGCTGGGGCCCGCCGTGCTGGCCGGCGGCCTGGCCGTGGGCGTCTGCGGCGGGGCGCTGGCGTGGGTGATGACCCGCTGCGTCTACGCCGGCGAGGACCTCTTCGCGCGCCTCCCGCTGCACTGGTCGTGGTGGCCCGCGCTCGGCGGCGTGGTCGTCGGCGTGGGCGGCCTGATCGACCCGCGCGTCCTCGGCGTCGGCTACGGCACGATCGGCGACGAGCTGGCGGGCCGGCTCGCGCTCGGCGCGCTGGCCGCCGTGCTCGTCGTCAAGCTCGTGGTCTGGGCCGTCGCGCTGGGCTCGAACACCAGCGGCGGGATCCTCGCTCCGCTGATGATGCTCGGCGCGGCCGCGGGCGGGCTCGTCGGGCACGTGCTGCCCGGCGCGCCGGTCGGCACGTACGCGCTGCTCGGGCTCGCGGCGGCCATGGCCGGCGTGATGCGCTCCCCGCTGACGAGCATCGCCTTCGCGATCGAGCTCACGCACGACGTCAACGCGGTCACCGCCCTCGTCCTCGCCTGCGGCGCGGCGCACCTGGTCAGCGTGCTGGTCCTCCCGCGCTCCATCCTCACGGAGAAGATCGCCCGCCGCGGCTACCACGTCAGCCGCGAGTACGCGGTAGATCCGCTCGAGGCGCTGTTCGTCCGCGACGTCATGGAGACCGACGTGACGACCGTGAGCCCCACCGCCCTCGCGCGCGACCTCTACGCCCGGCTGCCCGAGGGCAGCCCCGCCCGCCGCCAGCGCCTGTACCCGATGACCGCGGGCAACGACGTGCTGCTCGGCGTCATCGCGTTCTCCGACCTCATGCCCGCGCGGTCGGCCGCCGGCGTCAGCGCCGCCGACCTGGCCCGCATCCCCGTGGTCGCCCATGCCGACGAGACGCTGCGCCACGTCGCCGACCGCATGGCCGCCGAGGGCCACGGCGCCCTGCCCGTCGTCGAGGCCTCCGACCCCCAGCGCCTGGTCGGGCTGGTCACGCAGTTCGACCTGCTGCGCGCGCACGAGCGCGTGCTCGTCGAGGAGCGCCGCCGCGCCGCGCCCCTGCACCCGCGGAGCCTGCTCGGCCTGCGCCCCAGGAGGGAGCCGACGGCGTGACCGCACCCACCGACGAGGAGTACCGGCGCCTGCTCGCCTTCCGCACGGAGCTGCGCCGCTTCATCCGCTGGAGCGAGACCGCGGCGGCGGACGCCGGGCTCACCCCCGCGCTGCATCAGCTGCTGCTCGCGATCCGCGGCCACGACGACGCGACGGGACCGGCGACGATCGGCTCGGTGGCCGAGGCGCTGCTCGTGCGCCACCACACCGCGGTCGAGCTCGCCCAGCGCGCCGAGCAGGAGGGCCTCATCGTCCGCCGGCGCGACGAGGACGACCAGCGGCGCGTCCTGCTCGCGCTCACGCGGCGGGGCGCGGCGCGCCTGGACCGGCTCAGCGAGATGCACCTCGAGCAGATCGGCGGCCTGGCCGAGCGCCTGACCGCGGTGACCGCCCGGCGATGACCGGGCGCGCGCTGGTCGCAGGACGCCCTCGTCGGCCACGCGGCGCGAGGCGGTGGTGCGGGCGGTCATCTTCGCGCCGTGGCCGGTGACCTTCAGCTTCACGGTGACCTTCGACCACGGGGCGGCCGAGGCGGGGCCGGCGAGGGCCAGGTCCGCCCTCAGTAGGCCGCGAGCCGCTCGGCGGCCTCGGCCAGGGAGCGGGCGAGGCTGGTGGTGTCGGCCAGCCATGGTTCCCCGTCGGCCCGTGGGTCGATCCGCAGGTGCAGGCGGCCGTCGTGCAGGACGGTCACGCCCAGGAGCTCGTTCGCACACCAGAACTCGGCCTCGTTGTCGTAGGCCTCCTCCGGGCCGGTGACGACCACCGTGATCTCGGTCACCGCTGCGTCTCCATGTGTGCGGCCCACCACGTCTCGTAGTCGGTCGCCCCGATCCGGGCGCCATCTCCGGGCGTCAGCTCGTCACCGGTCAGCTCCGTGCCGAAGTAGCGGGCGTGCGGGTCGCTGACGACCTCGCGCTGGTCGCCCGTGGTCGTGAACAGCCGCCGCGCCCACGCGTCGATGCCCAGCGCCTCGGGCCCCCCGAGCTCCACGTGACCGCCGACCGGGCCGCCGGTCGCCAGCTCGGCGACGGTCGCCGCGACGTCGTCGGCGGCGACGAGCTGCATCAGGCCGTTCGAGAGGCGGACGCGCTGGTCGCCCTCGGCCCCGCTGTCGACGATCTGCGCGAGGAACTCGAAGAACTGCGTGGCCCGCAGGATCGTGTAGGGGATGCCGCCCGCCTCGATCTCGGCCTCCTGGGCGACCTTGGCCCGCAGGTACCCGCTGTCAGGCAGCCGGTCGCAGCCCACGATCGACACGGCGAGGTGGTGGCCGACGCCGGCCTCGCGCTCGGCCGCGAGCAGGTTGCGCGTCGAGGTCGTGAAGAACTCGCGGACCGCGTCGTCCTCCCAGACCGGCGCGTTGGAGACGTCGACGACGGCGTCGGCGCCGGCCATCACGTCTGCGAGGCCCTCGCCGGTGATCGTGTCGACCCCGGTCGACGGCGACGCCGGCACGGGGTCATGCCCGCGGGCGACCAGCCGTCGGACGACGCTGCCGCCGACCCGCCCGCTCCCTCCGATGACCACGATCTTCATGATGTCGTTCCCTCCGGTTGGTGGTGATGAGGTCGAAGATCTCCGACACGCCCCTCGGGCGCGTCCGTGGCGGGCCCCAGTCTGGTCCCCAGCCGGCCGCGCCCGGGTGCCGCGCAGCTCCCACAGGGCCAGGGCGCTCAGCACCGCGGCGACGACCGCGCTCAGCGCCAGTGCGCTGAGTCGTCCACCGGCGGGCGCGAGCGCCAGGAGCAGCGCCGCGACCGCGAGCCGCTCGGTGCTCATGGACCCCGTGAGGCGCAGGCGGAACAGCGCCTCGCCGATCAGGTAGAGCGCCGGCCCGCCGAGGACCATCGCGAGGCCGGCGCCGTGCAGCGCCCGTCCCGGCTCCTTGATGAGCAGGTCGTCGCCCACCGCCACGGCGATGACGCCCGCGACGATCGGGAGGTGCAGGTAGGTGTACGCGTCGCGTGCCAGCCGGCCCGGGTCCGCGCACGTCCGCATGACCTCGCGTGAGCGCTCGGCCATCACCCCGAAGTACAGCCACCACAGCGCGGCGGTCTCCAGGAACGCGACGCCCAGGCAGAGCACCACCGTGGCGTCCAGCCCCGCGCCCGCCGCCGTCGCGCCGGTGACGACGATCGACTCGCCCAGGGCGATGATGATGAAGGCCTCGCAGCGCTCGGTGAAGTGACCGCCCTCGATGTCGTAGTCGCTGGTCGCGGCCCGGCCTCGTCCCGGCAGCCAGTACCCCGCGGCCGGTGCGCACAGGTCGAGCACCACCGCCGGGACCCACAGCAGCAGCCGCCGGTCGCCGGGCAGCGCCGAGCCGGCCAGCCACAGCGCGCCCGACACGGCGCTCCAGCCGACCAGCCGCTCGAAGATGTCGCGCAGCGGCTCGCCTCGCCGCAGCAGGAGCGCCGCCGCCGCGTTGCGGCCCACCTGCAGCACGACGTAGGCGGCGGCGAACAGCGTGCCGTCGGCGCCGAACGCACCCGGCAGCGCCGCGGCCATCAGCAGGCTGGCGAGCATCACGCCGGTGAGCACGGCGCGCACCGCGGGCGAGCCCGGGTCGAACCAGTTGACCATCCACGTCGTGTAGATCCACGCCCACCACACGATGAGCAGCAGGAACGCCGCGCGGCCGATCCCCGCGACGGACGGATCGTCGAGGATCAGGTGGGAGAGCTGCGTGATCGCGAAGACGTAGACCAGGTCGAAGAACAACTCGACGGTCGTCGTGGGCTGCGTGACGCCGTCGCCCCGTGGGCGCAGGCGCTGCGCCCGCGGCGGCCGGACGGTATTCACGACCGCCGCAGGCGGTGCAGGAACAGGGTCGTCCCGTGCGCCCGGTGGTGGGCGCGGACGCGACGGACGAGACAGCCGACGGCCAGCACCGGGGCCACGAGGGCCGCGATGAGGGCGGCGCCCGCGACGAGCGGGGCCGCCACGACGACGGCGAGGATCAGGAACGGCGGGCAGGCCAGCAGCCCGATGAGGACGACGACGCCGATCTCGGCGGCGCGCAGGCCGTCGCCGGCGGACTCCGCCACATCTGCGGTCAGCTCGGCGGTCGGACGGATGGTGTCGGTGGTGCTCATGGGGACGAGCCTGGCGGGACCGGGCTCCGCTCTCGTCAGGATGTGTCCCCAGTCCGGTCCCCAGTCGGCGTGACGGTCAGCCCAGGTCGGCCAGGGCGTCCTTCAGCTCCGACCGCGAGCTGAGGCCGAGCTTGACGAAGACCTTGCGCAGGTGGTACTCGGCGGTTCGCGAGCTGATGAACAGCCGCGCGCCGATGTCGCGGTTGGTCAGCCCCTGGCCCGCGAGGCGCGCGACGTTGAGCTCCTGGTCGGTGAGCCGGTCGATGGACTCCGGCGTGCGCGGGCGCAGCGTCTCACCGGTGGCCGCGAGCTCACGCGCCGCGCGCTCCGCGAACGCGACGGCGCCGGCGCGTGACAGCACCTCGTGCGCGGCCCGCAGGTGCACGCGGGCGTCGACCCGCCGCTGCCGGCGGCGCAGCATCTCCCCATGGAGCAGGCGGACGCGGCCCACCATGATCGGCATCCGCCCGCGCTCGAAGCCGTCCATCGCCTCCAGGTACCGTCGCTCGGCCTCCTCACCCTCGAGGAGCTGGGCCCTGGCCATCGCAAGGGACGGCCAAGGCCGTCGTGTTGCCCACCGGCTCGGTGACGCGCGCGAGGCGCGCGAGCGCCTCCTCGGCCAGCGCCGGCTCGCCGCTGCGCACCGCCGCCTCCACGAGCTCCAGCAGCGCGCGCATCGCGTGGCCCAGCTCGGACGTGTGCGACAGCTCGCGGCGGGCGGAGGCCATCGCCTCGCCGTAGCGTCCGAGCCCGTTGAACAGGATGGCCTCGGCGTAGTTGACCGCGCTGAGCGCGTACCCCTCACCCCTCGCCTCCGCATCGGCGCGCAGCGGCCTGGCCAGTCGCTCGACCTCATCGGCCTGACCGCGATAGGCCGCGAGGAAGACGCGGCTGAACACCGGCAGCGGATGGCCCGTGACGCTCTTGATGGTGTCGATCTCGTCGCACGCGGCCTCGGCCGCGTCCAGGTCCCCATCGATGGTCTGGGCCAGGATCTGCATGCTCAGGGCGATCGGGAGCACGGTGAGCACGCCGTCGGCGCGCGCGAGCTCGACCTGCCGCCCTGCGAGGGTCCGCAGCGTGTCGACCTCCCACAGGTCCTGCGCCGCGCGGCTGCCGAACCACATCCACCGCAGCTCCAGCGCGTCGGGCGGCCGGGCCGTGAACGCGTGGAACGCACGCCGCAGGACGGGCATGGCCGCGACCTGGCCGTCGGCGGCCAGCAGGGCCTGCCCGCGCAGGATCAGGTCCCGCGCGCGCTCGGATGCGTCGGCCGCGGTCGCCGCCAGGATCGCTCGCGCGACCGTCTGCACCTCGTCAGGGTCACCCAGGCGCCCGGAGTACAGCGCCGCGGCCAACGCCTCCATGTACGTGTCGCGCGCCAGCGTCGGGTCGAGCGGCTCGAGGCGCTGCGCGGCGGCGAGGAGCTCGCGGCCCCCGCTGCGGTCGCGCCGCAGCGCATATCCCGCCCTGGCCCGCAGCCGCGCGACGAGCGCCTCCTGCAGCGCGGTCAGCGGATCGTCGCGCGCGCTGTCGAGCAGTCTCAGCGCCGCGTCGGGGGCGCCGGCGTCGTGCTTGGCCTCGGCGGCCGCGATCAGCCGCTGGGCCCGCCGCAGGGGCGCGGGCGAGAGCTCGGCCGCACGCTCGAGGAACGCGGCGGCCGCTGCGACCCCGCCGCGCGTCCGTGCGCGCTGCGCCGATCGCTCGAGGTCGGCGGCGACCTCCTCGTCGGGGCCCGGCGTGGCGCTGGCCCGGTGCCACGCCCGCCGGTCCGGGTCGCGGTCGACGGAGGTCGCCTCCGCCAGCGCGGCGTGCGCCGCCCGCCGGTCCTCGGGCGACGCGGCGCGGTACACCGCCGACCGCACGAGCGGATGGCGGAACCGGACGCGCGTGCCGACGGCGAGGGCGTCGGCCCGTTGGGCCGCACCGAGATCCTGGGGGCCCAGGCCGAGCACCGCACCGGCCCGCCACAGCAGCCCGGGATCGCCCGTCGGATCCGCGGCCGCGAGCAGCAGCAGCATGCGGGTCGCCGCGGGCAGCGGCTCGAGCTGGGCGATGAGGCTGCGTTCGATGCGGCTCTCGAGCGGCACGGAGCCGGCGACGGCGAAGCCGCCGGCGTGCTCGGCCGGGCCCAGCGCCCGCGGCAGCTCGCGCAGCGCGAGCGGGTTGCCTCGCGCTTCGGCGATGAGCTGGTCGCGGACCCGCCGATCGATGGCACCGGGCAGCGCGAGGCGCAGCAGCTCGTGGGCGTCGTGGTCGCCGAGGCCGCCGACGACGAGCTGCGGCAGGTCGGCGAACGCCTCGTCGACGGTGCGCATCGCCAGGACGATCGCGATCCCCTCGCTGTCGAGGCGAGGAGCGACGAACGCGACCGCGCGAGCCGACACGTCGTCCAGCCACTGGGCGTCGTCCACGATGCACAGCAGGGCCCGCTCGCCGGCGGCCTCCGTCAGCAGCCCGAGCACGGCGAGCCCGACGAGGAACGGGCTGGCCGCGGGGAGGTGCCGCAGGCCGAACGCCGCCTCCAGCGCCTCGCGCTGCGGGGCGGGCAGACGCTCCGCGGCACCCATCACGTGCGCGCACAGCTGGTGCAGGCCGGCGTAGGGCAGCCCCATCTCCGACTCCGAGGCGACCATGCGCTCGACGCGGACATGGGACGCGGCTCGCCCGGACGCGTCGTCGAGCACCGCGGTCTTGCCGACCCCGGCCTCGCCGGAGACGACCAGCGCGCCGCTGCGCCGGGTGCGGGCGCGGCCGATCAGCGCGTCCAGCTCACGCAGTTCGCGGCTGCGGCCCAGGAGCGTTGGGGTCTCCGCGACGGTCATGGCTGTCCCGCCGAACCCTAGCCGGGCCCGCCACGCGCCCCGCGGCGCCTCGGCGCGGTCCCCTGTCCCCCCGTCCCGACCCCGACCGGGACCGGAGCGCCTCACCCCCGGTCGGGGACGAACGTCACGAACACGAAGCAGTCGCCGTGGGGCTGCAGCTCGGCCACGACCGGGAGGCCGATCCTCGCCTCGTCGGGTGCGCACCCCTCCAGCGCCCCGAGGAAGCGGACGCCGCCGCCGAGCTCGACGACGGCGGTGATGCAGGGCGTCTCCTGCGCCCAGCCGCCGTCGAACGGCGCGTGCGTGACCGTCCAGGACCACAGCTCGCCGCGCCCGTCGACCGGCTCCCCAGCGGGTCTCGGACGACCCGCAGTCCGAGCACCGCAGGCGCGGCGGATGACGGCGGCGGCCGCAGACGGCGCAGGCCTGGAAGGTCAGGCGGCCCACGGCGATCGTGCGCGCGTGGAACTCGGCGTTCAGGCCGGCCGTCTCGGGGATGCGGGGCTGAGGCGTCATCGGGCCCGCCCCAGCACCGCGATGCTGCCGTCGCCGAGGTCGCCGTGCCCGGCGGCGCCGCCGACCTCATCCGCGACGGCGCGCTCGAGCTCGGGGGCCGTCACCCGCTCAACACGCACGTCGACCTGGAGGCGACCGACCGGGCGCGCGCCGCCCGGCGGGGCCGACGCCTCCCGCACCTGGCACCATCCGCTCCGAGACCCGGCGACCACCAAACGAGGACCCGACCCATGACCGCGACGCAGACCTCCCCCGTGCGCAGCTTCGACTCCCTGTTCATCGGCGGCCGGTGGGTGTCGCCCTCCAGCGACGCGGTCATCGAGGTGATCAACCCGATCACCGAGGAGGTCATCGCCACGGTGCCCGACGCGCAGGACGCCGACATGGATGCCGCGGTCGCCGCCGCGCGCGAGGCGTTCGACCACGGCCCGTGGCCGCGGATGACGCCCGCGGAGCGCGCCGAGGCGATCGGGCGGATCGCCGACGAGCTGCACGCCCGCGCCGACGAGCTGGCCCTGGTGTTCGCCGAGGAGGTCGGGGCGTCCAAGGCCTTCGCCACGCTGATCCAGGCCGGCGCGGAGACCAAGCTGCGCGACGCGACGACGTTCCACGAACGCTTCGAGCTCGAGACGGAGGTGCCGATCGCGGGCAACCGCGGGCGCATCACCCACGAGCCGGTCGGCGTCGTGGCGGCCGTCATCCCGTGGAACGGGCCGGTGACGACCCTCGCGGGCAAGCTGGCCCCGTCGCTGGCCGCGGGCTGCACGGTGGTCGTCAAGCCCGCCCCCGACGCACCGGTGGGCACGATGATCTTCGCCGAGGCCATCGAGGCCGCGGGCCTGCCCGAGGGCGTCGTGAGCATCCTCCCCGGCGGTCGCGAGGTCGGCGAGCACCTCGTGTCCAACCCCGACGTCGACAAGGTGACCTTCACGGGCTCGACCGCCGCGGGCAAGCGCATCATGTCGATCTGCAGCGAGCGCATCGCCCGCGTCACGCTCGAGCTGGGCGGCAAGTCGGCGGCGATCATCGCGGACGACATCCCCTTCGACCAGATGCTCTCCGGCATGGTCGCCGCCGGCATCGGCCACTCCGGTCAGGTGTGCGCGGCGCTGACCCGGGTGCTCGTGCCGCGCCACCGCCAGCAGGAGCTGCTCGACGCGCTCGTCCCCGTCATCGAGTCGATGACCGTCGGCGACCCGCGCGAGGAGGGCGTCGTGATCGGGCCGCTCGTCGCCGAGCGCCAGCGCGAGCGGGTCGAGGGCTACATCGAGATCGGCCGCCAGGAGGGCGCCCGCGTCGTGATCGGCGGCGGCCGGCCGGCCGGCCTGGACCGCGGCTACTTCGTCGAGCCGACCGTGTTCGCCGACGTCACCAACGACATGCGCATCGCCCAGGAGGAGATCTTCGGCCCCGTGCTGTGCGTGATCCCGTTCGACGACGTCGAGGAGGCGATCGCGATCGCCAACGACTCCAGCTACGGCCTGTCGGGCGCGGTCTACGCCCAGGACACCGAGCTGGCCGAGCGGATCGCGCGGCGGATCCGCACCGGCCAGATCTCGATCAACACCTGGTCCCTGTGCCCCGGCACCCCGTTCGGCGGCTTCAAGCAGTCCGGTCTCGGCCGCGAGGGCGGCGTCGAGGGCTACGCCGGCTACCTGGAGACCAAGGTCATCCAGTACGGGTGACCTGGAGCTCGACCGCCACCGGCGCCGTGGCCCTGTCGCGGTAGGGCTCGCCTCGCTCGCCCTGCTCGACGAGCGAGGCCGGCGGCTCGAAGCGGTCGCCGTACCTCTCGGCCAGTTCGCGCGCGCGGGCCACGAAGCCGGCGACGCCGGGGTGGGCGGGATCCGGATAGCCGTTGATGTACTGCAGCACGCCGCCGGTCCAGCCGGGGAAGCCGATGCCCATGATCGAGCCGATGTTCGCGTCGGCGACCGACTCGATGACGCCCTCGTCGCGACAGCGGACGGTCTCGAGCGCCTCGGCGAACAGCATGCGCTCCTCGAGGTCGCGCAGGACGATCGCCGACGGGTCGGCGACCGGCGGGAACAGCTCGCGCAGCCCGGCCCACAACCCGGTGCGCTTGCCGTCGGCGTAGTCGTAGAAGCCCGCGCCGCGCAGCTTGCCCGCGCGGCCCTCGGCCAGCATGCGGTCGATGACCGCGAAGGCCGGATGGTCGACCCACGTCGCCCCCGAGGCCTCGACGGCCTCCTTGGAGGCCTTGCGGATCTTGGCCATGAGCTCGAGGTTCAGCTCGTCGGAGAGCTGGAGCACCGGCGCGGGGTAGCCCGCCTGCGACGCGGCCTGCTCGATCGTCGCCGCCGGCACGCCCTCGGTGAGCATCGCGATGCCCTCGTTGATGAAGGTGCCGATCACGCGCGAGGTGAAGAACCCGCGCGAGTCGTTGACGACGATCGGCGTCTTGCCGATCTGCCGGGCCACGTCGAGCGCGCGGTACAGCGTCTCGTCGCTGGTGGCCTCGCCCCGGATGATCTCCAGGAGCGGCATCTTGTCCACCGGGCTGAAGAAGTGCAGGCCGATGAAGTCGGCCGGCCGCGAGACGTGCTCGGCCAGCGAGGTGATCGGCAGCGTCGAGGTGTTGGAGCCCAGCAGCGCGTCCGGGTCCAGGTGCGGCTCGACCTCGGCGTAGACCTGGGCCTTGACCGCCGGGTCCTCGAAGACGGCCTCGATCAGCAGGTCCGCGCCGGCCGCCGCGGCCGCATCGGTCGTGGCGGTGATGCGGGCCAGCAGCGCGTCGCCGGCCTCCTGGCTCTGACGGCCGCGGCCCACGGCCTTCTCGACCAGCGCGGCCGAGTAGCCCTTGCCGCGGTCGGCGGCGGCCTGGTCGACGTCCTTGAGCACGACCTCGAGCCCGGCCTTGGCGCAGACGTAGGCGATCGCCGCGCCCATCATGCCCGCGCCGAGCACGACGACCTTCGTCGCGGCGAACGGCGGGATGTCGGACGGGCGGCCGCGCTCCCCGTTGACCTGCTGCAGGTCGAAGAAGAACGCCTGGATCATGTTCTTGGCGACCTGGCCCGTGACGAGGTCCAGGAAGTAGCGGCCCTCGATCTCGATCGCCGTGTCGAAGTCGACCTGCGTGCTCTCGACCGCCGCGGCCATGATGTGGTGCGGCGCCGGGTAGTTGGCGCCCTTGATCTGCTTGCGCAGGTTGGCGGGGAACGCCGGCAGCATCGCCGCGAGCTTGGGGCTGCTCGGGGTGCCGCCGGGGATCTTGTAGCCCTTGACCTCCCAGGGCTGGACGATCTCCTCGTCGCGGTGGGCGGCGATCCACGCCTTGGCGGCGGGCACCAGCTCGTCGCGGGTCGCGACGACCTCGTCGACGACCCCGAGCTCCAGCGCCTTGGCCGGCCGCAGCCGCTGGCCCTGCAGCAGGAGCTGCATGAGCGCGTCGGTGATGCCGAGCATCCGCACCGAGCGCACGACCCCGCCGGCGCCGGGCAGCAGCCCGAGCTGGACCTCGGGGAACCCGACGACGGCCTTGGGGTCATCGACGATCACTCGGTGGTGGCAGGCGAGGCAGATCTCCAGTCCGCCGCCGAGCGCGGCGCCATTGATCGCGGCGACGACCGGCCGGCCGAGCGTCTCCAGGCGCCGCAGGAGGGCCTTGCCCTCGCGCAGGGCGGCGTCCAGCTCAGGTGCGTCGGCCTTGGTGACCCGGATCAGGTCGTGGAGGTCGCCGCCGGCGAAGAACGTCTTCTTGGCGCTGGTGATGACGACGCCGGCGATGTCGTCCTTCTCGGCCTCGAGGCGCTCGACGGTGGCGCGCATGGACGCGGCATAGGCCGCGTTCATCGTGTTGGCCGACTGGCCGGGGTCGTCGAACGTGAGCAGGACGACGCCGTCGCCGTCCTGGTCCCAGCGGATCGTGGAGGCCATGGCTAGATCGCCTCGATGACGGTCGCGATGCCCATGCCGCCGCCCACGCAGAGGGTGGCCAGGCCGTAGCGGCCGCCCGTGCGGTGCAGCTCGTCGATGAGCGTGCCGAGGATCATCGCCCCCGTGGCGCCCAGCGGATGGCCCATCGCGATGGCGCCGCCGTTGACGTTGACCTTCTCGAGGTCGATGTCCATGTCCTTGACGAAGCGCATCGGGACCGCGGCGAAGGCCTCGTTGATCTCGACGAGGTCGAGGTCGCCGGCCGTCAGGCCGGCCTTGGCCAGCGCCTTGCGCGCCGCCGGCGCGGGGCCGGTGAGCATGATGGTCGGGTCGGCGCCCGAGACCGCGGTGGCCATGATGCGCGCCCGCGGCGTGAGGCCGAGCTCGGCGCCCGTCTGCTCGTTGCCGATGGCCACGAGCGAGGCGCCGTCGACGATGCCGCTCGAGTTGCCCGGCGTGTGGACGTGGTCGATCTTCTCGATCCAGTGGTACTTCTGCAGCGCGACGGCGTCGAAGCCGCCCATCTCGCCCATGGCGGCGAACGACGGCTTGAGCGCGCCGAGCGTCGCCACGGTCGTGCCGGGGCGGATGAACTCGTCGTGGTCGAGGACCACCTGCTCGTTGAGGTCCTTGACCGGGATCACCGAGCCGGCGAAGCGTCCCTCGGCCTGCGCGGCCGCGGCGCGCTCCTGCGAGCGCGCGGCGTAGGCGTCGACGTCGTCGCGGCTGAAGCCCTCGACGGTCGCGATGAGGTCGGCGCCGATGCCCTGCGGCACGAACGAGGTGTCGTAGTTGGTCTCGGGATCCATCGCCCAGGCGCCGCCGTCGGAGCCCATCGGCACGCGCGACATCGACTCCACGCCGCCGGCGAAGACGAGGTCCTCCCAGCCCGAGGCGACCTTCTGCGCCGCGATGTTGACGGCCTCCAGGCCGGAGGCGCAGAAGCGGTTGAGCTGGACGCCGGCGACGGTGTCGGGCAGCCCGGCCTTGATCGCGGCGGTCTTGGCGATGTCGGCGCCCTGGTCGCCGACGGGCGAGACGCAGCCGAGCACGACGTCGTCGACGCGGTTCGGGTCGAGGCGCTCGTTGCGGATGAGCATCTCGTGCATCAACCCGACCACGAGGTCGACCGGCTTGGTGCCGTGCAGGGACCCGGTGTGCTTGCCGCGACCGCGCGGCGTGCGGATCGCGTCGAAGACCAACGCCTCGGTGGCTGCCATTGCTCGTCCTTTTCGAAGTCCGTGAGGGGACGGCCACGCTACCACAGAAACATGCGTTCCTGAACGCAAGTACACTCGCCCGGCCATGGCCCCCGAACCGCGCACCCCGCCCCATGCGCGACGCAACCAGGCCGAGCGCTCCGCCACCACGCGCGCGGCGTTGCTGGACGCGACGCTCGAGTGCCTCGTGTGCGACGGCTACGCGAACACGACGACCGCCCGGGTGGCCGAGCGCGCGGGCCTGTCGCGTGGCGCCCACCTGCACCACTTCCAGACCCGAGCCGCGCTGCTGGCGGCGGCGGCCGACCACCTCACGCGGCGCCGCGGCGAGCACATGCTGGCCTCGGCCGACGCGCTGCCGACCGGTCCCGAGCGCGTGGCCGAGGGCCTGGACCTGCTCTGGCGCAGCTACAACACCCCGCTCTACCAGGCGTCGCTGGACCTATGGACCCACGCGCGGACCGACGACGACCTGCGCGACCACCTCATCCCGATCGAGCGCCGCCTGGACCGCCAGACGATGGAGCTCTCGCGCCGCCTGTTCCCGCACGCCGCCCGGCGCGCGGACTTCGAGGTGCTGGTCAACCTCGCACTGGCGACGATCCGCGGGCTCGTGGTCCTCGACACGCTGCACACGGGCTCGGCGCGGGCCGAGAAGCAGTGGGGCGCCTGCCGCGCGCAGCTCGTCTCCTTGTTCGAGCCCGAGGGCCGGCCGGGCATGGGCGGCCGGGGGGCCGCCTCATGATCGGGGCGTGTAAGCGCAGGGCGTGACCGTGGGCGCCCGGCCCGGGCCGTCGCTCGGCGATGATGGAGACCATGCAGATCACCCGCAGCAGCATCGACACCCAGAAGGGCCCCGCCGACTGGTTCACGGGCGACGTCTACATCGACGCCGTCGCCGCGCCCGCTGGGACCTCCACGTTCGCGGCGGCCGCCGTGCACTTCACGCCCGGCGCGCGCACCGCGTGGCACACCCACCCGCACGGCCAGACGATCTTCGTCACCGAGGGCGTCGGGCGCTGCCAGCGCGAGGGCGGCCCGGTCGAGGAGCTGCGCCCCGGCGATCGCGTCTTCTTCGAGCCCGGCGAGCGCCACTGGCACGGTGCGGCTCCCACCCGCTTCATGCTGCACATCGCCATCCACCAGAACGACGACGCGGGCAGCGCGGTCACCTGGGGCGAGCACGTCACCGACGAGCAGTACGCCGCCTAGGTCCCGGCGGCCCCGGCCTCGTCCGCGCCCCGATCTGCTGTCGTGTCGGACATGAGCGCCATCGCCGCCGGCGACCAGGCGGGCGCGGACGACGGTGTGCGGCCGGACCGGCCGGCCTGGCTCGCGTTCGCGGCCGCGACGCTGTCCTTCACCTCGATCTTCACGGCGTCGGGCGCGCCGATCCCGCTCTACGAGCTCTACCGGCGCACGGAGGGGCTCACGAAGGCCGACCTGTCGTTCACGGCCGTATCCTACTTCCTCGCCGCGATGGTCGCCCTGCTCATGTTCGGCCGGGTCTCGAACGTCGTGGGGCGCCGCCCGGTCGCCCTGGCGGCGCTGGCGCTGGCGGCCGCCGGCACCCTCGTGCTGCTGCACGTCACCAGCGCATCCCCGCTCATCGTCGGCCGGACGCTGCAGGGCCTCGGCTGCGGGCTGGCCTCCAGCGCCATCGCGGCCTACATCGTCGACAGCGCGCCCCGGCGGCCGGCCTGGCTCGGCGCGGCCGTCTCGGCCGGAGGACCGATGGTCGGCATCACGCTCGGCGCCGTCAGCTCCGGCGCGCTGGCCGAGTACGGGCCCCATCCGCGCACCCTCGTCTTCTGGATCGTCCTCGGGCTGCTCGCCATCAGCGCGGCGATGGTCGTGGCCGGCCCCGAGACCGCCGTCCGCACCGCCGGGCCGGGCGCCTCGCTGCGTCCCGACGTGCGGGTCCCGCCGGCCGTCCGCCGGCTCCTGCCCGCGGCGGCCTGCGTCTTCGTCGCGACCTGGGCGCTGGGAGGCTTCTACCAGGCCTTCGGACCCACGATCACCTCCGACCAGCTCGACACGCACAACACGCTGGTGCTCGGCGCGCTCTTCGCGGCGTTCATCGCGCCGAGCGCCGCGGGCGCCCTGGTCTCCGGCCGCCTCGCGCCCGCGCCGACCCAGCGGCTGGGCATGGGCGTGTTCATGGCCGGCGTCGTGCTCATGCTCATCTCGCTGCACCTCGGCCGCATCGCGCCCTTCCTCGTCGCCACGATGATCCTGGGCGCGATGCAGGGCGTGACCTTCTCCGCCAGCACCCGGTCCCTCCTGACGCACACCGCCCCCGCCGACCGCGCGGGCGTCATGTCGACGATCTACATCATCGCCTACACCGGGACCGCCGTCCCGGCCCTCGTCGCCGGGCAGCTCACGCGCGCGTTCAGCCTGTTCACGATCCTCCTCGGCTACGGCGCGCTGACCGCACTCGCGCTCGTCGTGACCCTCGTCACGGCGCGCGACCCGCAGTGACCATCCAGAAGGGACGAAAGGACACCGACATGCCCACATGGCTCATCACCGGCTGCTCGACCGGCCTCGGCCGCGCGCTCGCCGCGGCCGCGCTGGACCATGGCCTCAACGTCGTCGTCACCGCCCGTGACGCCGCCACGGTCCAGGACCTCGCCGACGCCCATCCCGACGCGGCGCTCGCGCTGTCGCTCGACGTCACCGACCGCGCCCAGGTCACCGCGGCGGTCGCGCGGGCGCAGGAGCGCTTCGGCGCGATCGACGTCCTGGTCAACAACGCCGGCTATGGCTACCGCGCCGCCGTCGAGGAGGGCGACGAGGACGACGTCCAGCAGCTCTTCGCGACCAACGTCTTCGGGCCCGTGGCGATGATGAAGGCCGTCCTGCCCGGGATGCGCGCCCGGCGCTCGGGCGCCATCGTCAACATCTCGTCCATCGGCGCGCGGATCTGCCCACCCGGCTCGGGCTACTACTCGGCCGCCAAGGCGGCGCTCGAAGCCCTCACGGGCTCCCTGCGCAAGGAGGTCGAGCCGCTGGGCATCAGCGCCGTCATCGTCGAGCCCGGCGCGTTCCGCACCGACTTCGCCGGGCGCTCGCTCGCGCAGTCGGCCGAGGCGATCGACGACTACGCCGAGACCGCCGGCCTGCGCCGCATCGAGAACGACTCGACCCACGGCACCCAGCAGGGCGACCCGGCCAAGGCCGCCGAGGCCATCATCGAGGCTGTGCAGAGCGACGATCCGCCGCTCATGCTCGTGCTCGGGCCCGACGCGCTGGGCCTGTTCCGCAGCGCGATGGCCGCGCTGGAGGCCGACCTCGACGCGTGGGAGGCGACGAGCGCCGGGACGAGCTTCGCGACCGGCTAGCGGTGCCTCCGGATGCCTCCGCGACCGTCCGGCCTCCGGGCACGAAGTGGATGCTCGTGTCGATGTGGGTCCCGATGTGCGCGGCCGTCTCGAGGGGCGTGACCCGTGCGGTCAGCCTGCCCTCGGTGACCGCAACGTCGGTCGCGTCGACCCAGAACCGCGGCACGCCGTGGGCCGGCGGCCCGGGCATGCCGTTGAACAGCGGCTGTGAGAGATCGACCCACCCGTCGAGCGTCGGCGCTCGGATCGCCATCGCCGCGCAACCCACTATCGTCGGTCCGTGCCGTCCGACGGCCAGGACGATGACCTCGACGGGCCGGCCGCGCCGCCGCTGACGCTGGCGCCCCTGCCCGACGCCGGCCGGCGCTCCAAGCTCTCGGCCCGCGTGGCGAGCCAGCTCGTGGGCTACATCGTGTCCAACGGGATCGCCCCCGGCAGCGCGCTGCCGCCCGAGCGCCAGATGGTCGCCCAGCTCGGGGTCAGCCGCGGCACGCTGCGCGAGGCGCTGCGGATGCTCGAGGTCCACGGGCTGATCTCGCTCAAGCCGGGCCCGGCGGGCGGCCCGATCGTGCAGCGCATGGCCGGCCGCCAGCTCGGGCTGGCGTCGACGCTGCACTTCCACGTCGCCGGCGCGACGTTCCGCGAGATCTGGGAGGCGCGGGTGATCATGGAGGCCGTGATGGCGCGCCTGGCCGCCGAACGCAATGCCGACGAGGCCTCGCAGCGGCTGCTGGCCGCCGTCGCGCGCGCGCAGGAGGTCGACGGCTCGGCCGACGAGACGTGGGTCGCGGCGGTCTCGGACTTCCACACCACCATCAGCGCGCTGAGCGGCAACCGCGTGCTGGACCTGTGGGCCGTCTCCTTCGCCGAGATCTGGAAGATCCACACGCGCGGCCTGACGTTCCCCGGTGAGGGCCGCCGGCGCGTCTCCGACGCCCACCACGAGATCGTCCGCGCGGTGCGCGACGGCGACGGGGAGCTGGCCTACCGCCTCATGGAGCAGCACAACCGGGAGATGCTCGCCTACGTCGACGAGCGCTTCCCAGGCCTGCTCGACGCGGTCGTCCCCTTCACGATGTGAGCGGCGCCGCGGCGCTCAGGACCCTGACCACAGCGCGGGGTCCGTCGGGCGGTCGCCGCCGCGGGCCTGCATCTCGCTGGTCTCCCAGTGCCACTTGTACTCGCCCCAAGAGGTCTCGCCCTCGTAGATCCACTGCGTGAGGCCGACGATGTTGAACTGGTTGGGCCAGCTCGGGAAGATGAACTGCGACGTCGGCCGGCCCTCGATGCGGTGCGAGCGCCCGCGCTCGTCCTCGAGCTCGTAGACGAGTCGGCGGGTGAACCAGCCGTCGGTCTCGTAGCGGCCGGTGCCGGCCTTGAGCAGGATGACCTCGCCGTGCTCGAGCAGGTAGCCGTTGGACACCGGCGAGACGTCGAGGTGGCGGCTGCGCGTCTGGACGTGGAAGGAGAACTCCTCGCCGAAGAAGCCCTCGTCGAAGTACCCGAAGCCGTGGCCGAACTCGGGCCGCGGGCTCCACGAGTGGTCGCGGTTGGACGCGAACGCGATGTCGATGCGCTCGCCGCGCAGGTGCAGCTCGCCGCGCATCATCATCGTCTGGTCGATGTGGCCGCTGGCGGCCGCCAGGCTCGGGTCGACGTTGTGGAAGTGACTGAAGTCGCCCCCCTCGGGCAGCCGGGTCATGTGGCTGGTGACGGCGGGCATCATCGCCGTGGCCTCCAGCTCCAGGTGCATGTCCTTGAAGCCGTCGTAGCTGATCTCCCAGCGCTGCAGCGGCTCGGTCATGCGCACGTGCAGCCCGTTGTCCAGCCGGTAGTCGTCGAGGTTGCCGGACGGGAACGGCAGGTGGACGCGCTGGTCCCAGTAGTCGGTCTGCAGGACGTTGAGAACCTCCTCGCCGCTCCAGAGCACGACGATCGACATGGCGACCTTCAGGTTGCTGCGAAAGCAGGCGTACACGTACCCGCGCAGGTTGCGCTCGGGCACGATGAACGGGAACCAGTTGGTCTCCAGCCACGTGGGGTCGCCGTAGACCGGCGTGTGCAGGAACGCCTCGCGCGCGGGGACCGGCTCGATCATGGTCACAACCTCCTCGTCGATGTCAGACCCGCGCGGTGCACCGCGCGCTCCAGCAGGTCGTGCTCCACGACGGCCGCGTCGCGCAGCCCGGCGCGCAGCCGCGTCAGCGCGGCGCCCTCGCCGCCGGCGTGCAGCGGCTCCACCGCGGCGTCGAGCGCCACCAGCAGCTCGCGGTTGCGGCGCAGCAGGTCGCCGGCGGCCAGGTCGGCCGCGGCGCCCGGGGCCACGTCGCGCAGGGTGGACTCCAGGATGGCGTTCGTCCGCTCCAGCGCCGCGAAGAGCTCGGGCCACGCGGCGCCGATCTCGCCCACGATCAGCGCGATCGCGTCGACCTGCTGGCCCAGGAACCCGTCGTCGACCACGGGGCGGATCTCGGTCTCCAGGACCTCGGCCGACCGCTGCAGGATGCGCCCGAGCGTGTCAAAGAACACCGCGGCCCGCCTCGTAGGCCTCGATCTGCGCCGTGAGCAGACGCGTGACCTGGTTGAGCTTCTTGTAGCCGGTGGCCATGCGCATGTCTCCGTCCCACTCGGCGATGCTCGGCAGGCCGATCGTGAGCGTCCACGTGTGGAACAGCAGCGCGTAGACCACGTAGTAGTGCAGGCGTCGGCGGTCGACGGTGCGCTCGGAGGCCGCCTCGTAGTAGGCGATGAGGTCGTCCAGCGGCGCGAGCATGGCCATCAGGTCGGGCCGCGGCTCGCGCATCGCGGGATGGCACGCGTAGCCGAGGTCCTGCAGCGGGTCGCCGACCATCGCGCCCTCCCAGTCCAGGAAGGCGACGATGCGCTCGTCGCGCCAGATGAAGTTGCCCACCTTGAAGTCGCCGTGGATGAGCACCATGTCGTCCGGGTCGCCGTCGGGCGCGTGCTCCTGGCACCAGCGCGCGGCATCGCGGAAGATGGGGTGCGGCACCCAGTCGGCCATGCGGTGCGCAGCGGTCGCGAGCATGTGCTCGATGAGGGCGTGCAGGCGCTCGGGCTCCCGCGGGCGCGGCCCGGAGGCCAGCGCGGCGAAGCGCTCGAAGCGGCGCCAGTCCACGCGCTGCGCGGCACCAAGCACCCCCATGAACTGCCGGGCCATGTTCGCGCGGCGGGCCGGGTCGATCCACTCGTCGCGCTGCATGAGCGTGCGGTAGTCGGGGACCTCGCCGTCGATGTACTCGAGCACCGCGAACGGGCGCCCGGCCACGGCAAGGTCCGCGCAGGTGCCCAGCACCCGCGGGACGGGGACGCCGGTGTCCGCCAGGCCGGCGTAGACCGCGGCCTCGCCGAGCACGTCGTAGGGCTCGACCGGCCCGCGCAGCGGCTGGCGGCGCAGCACGAACCGGGCGCGGCGGTCCTGCGGGTCGGCGGGGTCCTCGGCGTCGACGATCCACGTCTCGTACGAGACCCCGCCCGAGGTGCGGGCCAGCGCGGTGAAGCGTGCGGCCGACCAGTCCGGCGTGACGTGCTCGACCAGCCAGGCGCCGATCCGGTCCAGGCGATCACCGGCGCGCAGGTCGTCGCGGCGCGCGGGCGGGTCATCCGATGTCGTCGAGGACATCATCCGGGCTCTATCTATCATGATGATTCGCCACGCTGCAACCGCGGGCCGGCGGCAGGCGCGGCGCCCGTGGACATCCGTCGCCGCGGGAGCGACGATGCGGCGATGACCGTCCTCGAGCAGCTGGAGCTCCCCATCGTCGGCGCGCCCATGGCCGGCGGCCCGTCGACCCCGGAGCTGGCGGCCGCGGTCAGCGAGGCCGGCGGGCTGGGGGTGCTCGCCGCCGGCTACCTGACGGCCGGGCAGATGGCCGAGCGCCTCGCGGCTGTGCGGGTGCTGACGGCACGGCCGATCGGGGTCAACCTGTTCGCCGCCGGCGGCGCGCGTGCCGACCCCGCGCTCGTCGCCCGCTACGCGGCGCGCCTGGCGCCGGAGGCGCAGCGGCTCGGCGTCGAGCTCGGCGCGCCGCGCTTCGACGACGACGACCTGGAGGCCAAGGTCGACCACCTGTGCGCCGAGCCGGTCGCGGTCGTGTCGTTCACGTTCGGCCTGCCCTCCGGCGAGGTGGCCGCGCGGCTGCGGGCCGCCGGCTCGGAGCTGTGGGCCACCGTGACGGCTCCCGACGAGGCGCAGCGGGCCGCCGCGCTCGGCGTCGACGCGCTGGTCGTCCAGGGCGTCGAGGCCGGCGGCCACCGGGGCGTCTTCTGCGACGACGAGCACGCCGCCGACGTGACGCTGCTGGCGGCGCTGCAGCTCGTCGGCGCCGGGGTCGACCTGCCGCTCGTGGCGGCCGGCGCGCTGATGACCGGCGGCGCCGTCGCGGCGGTGCTCGCGGCCGGGGCCGCCGCGGCCCAGCTCGGCACGGCCTACCTGCGCACGCCGGAGGCCGGCACGTCGCCCGTCCAGCGTGCGGCCACCGCGCAGGACGCGCCCACCGTGCTCACCCGCGCCTTCAGCGGCCGGACCGCGCGCGGCATCGTCAACCGCCTGCACGCCGAGCACGGCGCCCACGCGCCGAGCGCCTACCCCGAGATCCACCACGTCACCGCGCCGCTGCGGGCGCGGGCCCGCGCCCAGGGCGACGGCGAGGTGATCAACCTCTGGGCCGGCCAGGCCCACGTCCTGGCCCGCGACCTGCCGGCCGCGCAGCTGACGCGGGCGCTGGCCGACGAGGCACGCGCCGCGCTGGCCCGGGCCGGGAGGCGCCTGGGCGAGGGATGACGCGGGGCGGGGCGCGACCGGGTCGCGTCCGGCCGGGGATCAGCGGCTGCTGATGCCCTCGCGTGCGGTCTGCGCGTCGCCCTGCGCGCTGTGGCGCAGCTCGGCGCCGTGCTCCTGCGCGGTCTGGCTGGCGGCGTGCACCGCCGTCGAGGCGGTCTCAGAGACCACGGCCTTGCCGTGCTCCAGCGCCTCCTGGCCGCTGTCCTTGAGCTGCTCCTTGACCTGGTCGGCCATGGGGCCCAGGCGGTCGTCCTCGACCCCGGTGCCCGGGAGCAGCATCCCCGCCAGCAAGCCCACCGCGACGGCGCCGATGATCGGGACCCGCCGCCGCGGGTGCGGGCAGCGCGCCGCGACGCACGTCCCCGCGGTCTCCGAGACCGACAACGAGGGATGACCCGGCGCCGGGCGGGGCCCACGCGGACCCCCGCCGGGCGATCGCGCTGCGCGGCGCCCGGGCAGGGTACCGTCCGGTCCATGGGTCTCCCCGCCATCGCACCCGCGCGCCCGTGACACGCTACGCGGCGCTCGTCGTCGTGGCGTCGGCCGCCGCCGCCCTCGTGCTGCTGTCGGCCCTGACCGGCGGTGTCGCCTGGATCGTCCTGGCGGCCGTCGCCGTCCTCCTGCTGGCCGTCGGCGTCGCCGACCTCGTGCAGCGGCGCCACAGCATCCTGCGCAACTACCCCATCCTCGGCCACGGCCGCTTCCTGCTGGAACGCGTGCGCCCCGAGCTGCAGCAGTACTTCATCGAGCGCAACTACGACGGCCGCCCCTATGACCGCGACACGCGCACGTCGATCTACGAGCGCGCGAAGGGCATCAAGGACGAGCAGGCGTTCGGCACCGAGCGCGACGTCGCCGAGCCCGGCTACGAGTGGCTGCTGCACTCCACCGCCCCGATCGATCCCCCGGCCGAGCCGCCGCGCGTCACCGTCGGCGGCCCGCACTGCACCAAGCCCTACGACATGGCCCTGCTCAACGTCAGCGCCATGAGCTTCGGCGCCCTGTCGGGCGCCGCGCTCACCGCCCTGAACCGGGGCGCGGCCCTGGGCGGCTTCGCCCACGACACCGGCGAGGGCGGCCTGACCGACCACCACCTCCAGGGCGGCGACGTGGTGTGGGAGATCGGCAGCGGCTACTTCGGCGCGCGGACCAGGGACGGGGGCTTCGACGAGGGGGAGTTCGGCGAGAAGGCCGCGCACCCCAACGTCCGGTGCGTGTCGCTCAAGCTCAGCCAGGGCGCCAAGCCGGGGATCGGCGGGGTCCTCCCCGGACCCAAGGTCACCGCGGAGATCGCCCAGGCCCGCGACGTCCCGCAGGGCCAGACGTGCGTCAGCCCGGCGTCGCACAAGGTGTTCTCGACGCCGCGCGAGCTCGTGCGGTTCATCGCCCACATGCGCGAGCTCGCGGGCGGCAAGCCGACCGGCTTCAAGCTCTGCGTCGGCGCGCGCCACGAGTTCCTGGCCATCTGCAAGGCGATGGTCGACGAGGGCGTGGCGCCGGACTTCATCATCGTCGACGGCTCGGAGGGCGGAACCGGCGCCGCGCCCATGGAGTACGAGGATCACGTCGGCACGCCGCTGACCGAGGGGCTGATGCTCGCCCACAACGCCCTGGTCGGTGTCGGACTGCGCGACCAGGTGCGCATCGGCGCCAGCGGCAAGGTCGCGACGGGCTCGGACATCGTCAAGCGCCTCGCGCAGGGCGCGGACTACACCAACGCGGCCCGGGCGATGATGATGGCCGTCGGCTGCATCCAGTCCCAGCGCTGCAACACGAACCGCTGCCCCGTCGGCGTGGCCACCCAGGATCCTCGCCGCAGCCGCGCGCTCGACGTCCCCAGCAAGACCATGCGCGTCCGCAACTACCAGCAGGCGGCCGTCGCCGAGGCCGTGCAGATCATGGCCTCCATGGGCGTCCACCATCCCGGCCAGCTCTCGCCCCGCATGCTCATCCGCCGCGTCGACCACGCGACGGTCCGCTCCTACGCCGACCTGTACCGCTGGCTGGCGCCCGGCGAGCTGCTGGCCGACCCGCCGGAGGACTGGGCGGCCGACTGGGCCCGCGCCGATCCCGATTCCTTCCAGGAGACACCACGATGACCACCGTTGCCGAGCTGATCGTCGGCGCGCTGCACGCGCAGGGCGTCCGCACGATCTGGGGCGTCGTGGGCGACGCCCTGAACCCCGTGACCGACGCGATCCGCCGCCAGGACGACATGGAGTGGATCGGCGTGCGCCACGAGGAGACCGCCGCCTTCGCGGCCGGCGCCCAGGCCCAGCTGACCGGCACCCTCGGCGTCTGCATGGGCACCGTCGGACCGGGCTCCATCCACCTGCTCAACGGCCTCTACGACGCCAAGAAGTCCCACGCCCCGCTCCTCGCGATCTGCGGGCAGGTGCCCCTGGCCGAGCTGGGCAGCGACTACTTCCAGGAGGTCGACAACGACGTCCTGTTCGCCGACGTCGCGGTGTTCGCACGCACCGTCTCCAGCCCGCAGCAGATGCCCGGCCTGCTGGAGCGTGCGGTGCAGAGCGCGATCCAGGAGTCCGGCGTCGCGGTACTGACCCTGCCCGGCGACGTCGGCGGCCAGGACCTGCCGCGCTCGACGCCGGCGGCCCACTTCACCGCGACGTCCGGACCCGTGACGCCGGATCCCGACGCCCTGCGGGCCGCCGCGCAGGCGATCGACGCCGCGGGCACCGTGACGATGCTCGTCGGCATCGGCGCGCGCGAGGCGCGCGAGCCCGTGCTCGCCCTGGCCGACCACCTGGCCGCGCCGATGGTCCTCACGCTGAAGGCCAAGGAGGGCCTGGAGGGCGACAACCCGTTCCAGGTCGGTCAGAGCGGCCTGCTCGGCAACCCCGCCGCCCACCAGGCCCTCGAGGGCGGCGACGTGCTGCTCATGGTCGGCACGGACTTCCCGTACAGCGACTGGTACCCGAAGGGCAAGGTCGTCGTCCAGATCGACCGCCTCGGCGCCCACATCGGGCGGCGCACCGCGGTCCACCACGGCGTGGTCGGCGACGCCCGGCTGTCGGTCGCCGCGCTGGCCGGCCTCGTCGCGGCCAAGGCGGACCGCTCGCACCTCGACGGGTCGGTCGCGGCCTACGGGACGTGGCGCGAGAGCCAGGCCCGGCTGACCGAGCCGGGGTTCGACGGCAGCGGGCTCGTCGCCCGGGTGCGGTCGCGCTTCGACAACCCCGACGAGCGCATCCGCCCCGAGGCGCTGGCCGCGGCCGTCGACCGCCTCGCGCCCGACGACGCGATCTTCACCTCCGACACCGGCATGTCGACCGTGTGGCTCGCACGGTTCGTGACGATGCACGGGCGGCGCCGGCTGCTTGGCTCCTACAACCTCGGGTCGATGGCCAACGCCATGCCCCAGGCCCTGGGCGCGCAGGCCCTGGACCGCTCGCGCAAGGTGGTGGCCTTCTGCGGTGACGGCGGGCTCACCATGCTCCTCGGCGACCTCATCACCGCCGTGTCGCACGACCTGCCGGTCTGCCTGGTCGTCTTCGACAACGGGCGTCTCGGGATGGTCAAGCTCGAGCAGGAGCAGGGCGGCCTGCCCGAGTTCGGCACGGTCCTGCAGAACCCCGACCTGGCCGCGGTGGCCCGGGCGATCGGCCTGCACGGCATCCGCGTCGAGGCGCCCGGTGAGCTCGACGCTGCGGTGGCGTCGGCGCTGGCCCACCAGGGCCCCGTGCTCCTGGACGTCGTCACGAACCCCGACGAGGTCGCGCTGCCGCCCAAGACGACCGCGTCGGATGCGTGGGGCTTCGCGATCGGCAAGCTCTCCGAGCCGCTGAGCAGCCGGGGCGCCTGAGGGCGGGGCGTTCGGGCGGGCCCCGGCGCCGGGGGTGGCGCGCCGGCGCTCATCGGCCTGGCGGATGTCGCATAGGTGTGGTCCTGCCCCACCTCCGCGCCATCGGCGCGCCCGGCGCCGGCGGACGGCCCCCGGCGCCCGGGCCCTACGGCCGCGAGCCGACGCCCGTCCGCAGCTCGCGGCCGCGGAAGCGGCCGCCGGCGTGGCGGTCCAGCGGCGGGGTCGCGCCGCCGGCGCCGCGGCCGAGCCCGTCGAGCAGCTCGAGCAGCGCGTCACCGGCGCTGCGGCGCGGCGTCCACCCCAGCTCGGTCCGTGCGCGGGTGATGTCCATGGTCGGGACGCCGCGGGCCAGGTCGATCCACCCCGGCGAGGTCGGCTGAAGATGGGCGTGCCAGGTCAGCGACGCCGCGGCGCGCAGGACACGGGCCGGGACGGGCACGGCCCGGGCCCCGAGCGTCGCCGCCAGCGCGTCGGCGTCGAGCACCGGGTCGGCCGCGACGTTGAACGCGCCGCGCGCGCCCGGGTCCATGATGGCCCGCCGGTAGGCGTCGGCGACGTCGTCGGCGTGCACGGCCTGGAACGCGAGGCGGTCCGTGCGCGGGACGACCGGGATCAGGCCGCGGCGCAGCAGCGGGGTGGGGACCAGCGGCCCGAGGAAGAAGCGGCGGATCTCGCTCGCGGCGTCGCGCTGGAAGATCAGGCCGGGGCGCAGGCGCACGACCCGCAGGCGGGGATGCTCGGCCTCGAGGGCGTCGAGCAGCCGCTCCACGCGCGCCTTGTGCTGGGAGTAGATGCTCGTCGCGATGCCGTCCGTCGGCCAGGACTCATCGACGGCGCGGTCCTTGGGCCCGGGCGAGTAGGCGCCGACCGAGGACGCGACGACCAGGGCGCCCGCCTCCGCCTGCACCGCCGCCTCGAACACGCGGCGCGAGCCGTCCACGTTGGCGGCCTCCATGATCCGCGGGTGCCGGTCGGGCTGGATGAGCCAGGCGAGGTGGACGACGACGTCGGCCCCGTCCAGGGCCGGGGCGAGGGCGTCGCGCGTCACGTCGGCCGTGACCCAACGCACCTTGCCCGCCTCGGTCGCCGGCCGCCGGCGCGCGACGGCGACGATCTCGCCCACGCGGTCGTCGTCCTGCAGCGCCCGCACCACGGCGGTCCCCACGTTGCCCGTTGCCCCGACGATCGCGACTCGCATGTCCGGGACGTTCCCGGCCGGGGCACAGGCCATCCACGGACCTGCGCGCGCCGGCGGCGCGCCTCACCCCTGCCCGGCCACCTCGTCGGCGATCGCGAGCCCCTCGAGCGCCAGGCCGTAGCCCAGGAGCTCCTGGGTCGACCGGCGCAGCGACTCCGTCATCACGAGCTTGGTGTAGCGCCGCGTCAGCAGCGGCTGGCGCAGCACGAGCTCGGCGAGCTCACGCGCGCGGGGCAGCAGCTGCTCGCGGGGCAGGATCTCGGCGACCAGCCCCAGGTCCTTGGCCTCCTGGACGCCGAGCACCTGCCCGGTCAGCGCGAAGTAGCGCGCGCGGTTGGGGCCCATGAGCGCCGGGAGCAGGTAGTGCAGGCCGTCGCCCGGCACGACGCCGGCGCGGAAGTGCGCCGAGTCCTGGAACGTCGCGGTGTCGGCGGCGAGCACGATGTCGGCCACGAGCGGGATCTCGGGGTGGCGGATCGCCGGCCCGTTGACCGCGCTGATGACGATGGCCTCGATGTCGAGCAGGCCCCGCGTCAGCTGCAGCCCGTGCCGGCGGATCGTCTCCCACCCGCGCGGCGACAGCCGCGGCACCGATGTCGTGTCGCCCAGCGGACCGGAGAACGCGTCCCCGGTGCCGGTCATGATCACGACCTCGTTGCCCTCGTCGCGCGCGATCTGGGCGAACGCGTCCGCGCAGTCGGCGTGGGAGCCGGCCGCCGACCACTGCAGCGGGCCGCCGTCGGTGTGGAAGGTGAGCTCGAGGACGCCGTCGTGGCGCTCCATGCGGATCGTCTCGTAGCGATCCCGGTAGTCCTCGAAGCTCACAAAGGAACCGCCCATGCCCGACCTCCCGGCGCCGGGACGCATCCGCCCACGGGGCCGTTCCCCGCGGGTCCCGCGTCGCGCGCCGATCCTAGCCCGCCGGGCGGGAAGGATCGCCCACGGCCGGTGTCATGCATGGGTGTCCGGGCGCCGCCCGGACCCGCGCGATGCCCTCCCGAGCCGAGACCGAGGACGTGCCCGACGGCGCCCAGGCGTTCTGGCTCCGCGCGCCCGGCCACGGCGAGATCCGGCCCGTCGCGCTGCCCGAGCCGGGCCCCGGCGACGTCGTCGTGCGGACGCTGCGGTCCGGCGTCAGCCGCGGCACGGAGGCGCTCGTGTTCCGCGGCGGCGTGCCCGCCGGCCAGCGCGCCGCGATGCGCGCGCCGTTCCAGGAGGGCGACTTCCCGGGCCCCGTGAAGTACGGCTACCTCAGCGTCGGGAGCGTGCGTCACGGCCCGCCGGAGCTGCTGGACCGCACGGTCTTCTGCCTGTATCCGCACCAGACGGCCTACGTCGTGCCCGCCGGCGCGGTGACCGTCGTGCCCGACGACGTGCCGCCGGCGCGCGCGGTGCTGGCGGGCACCGTCGAGACGGCGGTCAACGCGCTGTGGGACGCGCCGCCGCTGGTCGGCGACCGCGTCGCCGTCGTCGGCGCGGGGATGGTGGGCTGCTGCGTCGCGCGGCTGCTCGCCCGGTTCCCGGCGGTGCAGGTCACGCTCGTCGAGGTCGACGCTGCGCGGGCCCCGGTCGCGGCCGCGCTGGGCGTCGGGTTCGCCGCGCCGCAGGACACCGCGGGCGGCTGCGACCTCGTCGTGCACACGAGCGCCACATCGGCCGGCCTGCAGACCGCACTGGACCTGCTCGCCCCCGAGGGCACCGTGCTGGACCTGAGCTGGTACGGCGACGCCGAGGTCCGGCTCTCGCTGGGCGGCGCGTTCCACGCCCGCCGCCTGGGGATCCGGGCCAGCCAGGTCGGGACGGTCTCCCCGGCCCGCAGCGCGCGCCGCGGCACGGGCGCCCGGCTGGCGCTCGCGCTCGACCTGCTGCGCGACCCGGCGTTCGACGCGCTGGTGACCGGCGCGTCGCACTTCGACGAGCTGCCCGCGGTCATGCCGCGGCTGGCCGACGGGAGCCTGCCGGCGCTGTGCCACACCATCACCTACGACGGGACCGGCCCATGTTCAGCGTGACGATCCGCGACCACATGATGATCGCCCACAGCCTGCGGGGCGCGACGTTCGGGCCCGCGCAGCGGCTGCACGGCGCGACGTACGTCGTCGACGCCACGTTCCGCCGCGCGACCCTGGACGAGGACGGGATCGTCGTCGACATCGCCCGGGCGGCCGGCGCGCTGCACGTCGTGGTCGCCGAGCTGGGCTACCGCAACCTCGACGACGAGCCCGCCCTGGCCGGCCTGAACACCACGACCGAGGAGCTCGCCCGGGTCGTCGCCGACCGGCTCGCCGACCGCGCCGCAGCCGGTGACCTCGGCGACGGCGGGCGCCGTCTCGACGGGCTCGCCGTGACCCTGCACGAGTCCCATGTCGCGTGGGCCGGCTACGAGCGGTCGCTGTGACGGAGGTCCACGTCATCGTCCCGGAGGGCATCGACGACCCGGCGCGGCCCAGCGGCGGCAACACCTACGACCGCCAGGTGTGCCGGGAGCTCGCCGCGCGCGGCACGGCCGTGCGCGAGCACCCCGTCGCCGGCGCCTGGCCGCGACGCGACGCGAGCGGGCACACCGCGCTGGCGCACGCCCTGCAGCGGATCCCCGACGGCGCCGTGGTGCTGCTCGACGGGCTCATCGCCTGCGCCGCCCCCGAGATGCTCGTGCCGCAGGCCGGGCGGCTGGCGCAGGTCGTGCTCGTCCACATGCCGCTCGGCGACCGTCCGCCGGAGGGCGAGGCGGCCGCGGTGCGCGCACGCGAGCACGCCGTCCTGGCGGCGGCGGCCGCCGTCGTGACGACGAGCGCCTGGAGCCGGCGCCGGCTGGCCGAGCTGTACGCGCTGCCGGCCGGACGGGTGCACGTCGCCGAGCCCGGCGTCGAGGAGGCCGACCTCGCGCCCGGGACGGAGGCCGGCGACGCGCTGCTCTGCGTGGCGGCCGTCACGCCCGGCAAGGGCCACGACGTGCTGCTCGACGGGCTGGCGGCCGCCAAGGACCTCCCCTGGCGCTGCTCGTGCCTGGGCAGCCTGGTCTGCGACCCGGCCTTCGCCGACAGCGTGCGGCGCCGCGCGCGGGCCGGCGGGCTGGGCGACCGCGTGCGCTTCCCGGGCCCGCGCACGGGCCCGCAGCTGCAGCGCGCCTACGCCGCCGCGGACCTGCTCGTGCTCGCCTCGCACGCCGAGACCTACGGGATGGTCGTCACGGAGGCCCTGGCCCGCGGCGTGCCGGTCCTGGCCACCGACGTCGGCGGCGTGCCGGAGGCGCTCGGCCATGCCGACGACGGCACGCGGCCGGGCCTCCTCGTCGCTCCCGGCGATCCGGCCGCCCTCGGCACCGCGCTGCGGGCCTGGCTCCTGGACGACGGGCTGCGCCGCCGCCTGCGGCGAGCCGCGCGCCGGCGGCGCGCCGCGCTGCCCCGGTGGCCCGACACCACCGCCGTCGTGGCCGGCGTCCTGGCGGAGGCCCGCCGGTGAGCGCGACGGGCATCCGGGTCAGCCCCGAGTGGCTCGTGCTGCGCGAGCCCGCCGACGCGGCGGCGCGCTCGGCGCGCCTGGCCGGGCGCCTCGCGCGCCACCTCCCCGCCCGCGGCGGGCTCGCCATCCACGACCTCGGCGGCGGCAGCGGCGCCATGGGCCGCTGGCTGGCGCCCCGCCTGCCCGGCCCTCAGCACTGGATCGTGCACGACCGCGACGCCGACCTCCTGGACCTCGCCGTTGCGCACCCCCCAGTCCCGACCGCCGACGGCCCGGCGGTCACCACGGAGGCGCGGCGAACCGACCTCGCCCGGCTCGGGCCGGCGGACCTCGCGGGCGCCGATCTCGTCGTCGCCTCCGCGCTGCTGGACATCCTGGGCGCCGGCGAGCTGGCCGCGATGCTCGACGCCTGCACCGCGGCGGCGTGCCCGCTGCTGCTCGCGCTCACCGTGGTGGGTCGCGTCGCCCTGAGCCCGGCCGACGACCTGGACGCACACATCGCCGCCGCGTTCGACGCCCATCAGCGCCGCAGCACGCCGGGTGGACGCCTGCTCGGGCCAGACGCGGTGGCGGCGGCCACCGCGCACCTGCGGGCCGCGGGCGCCGAGGTCCTCAGCGACCCGAGCCCGTGGCGCCTGGGCGCGGCCCAGGCGGACCTCGCGGCCGAGTGGCTGCGCGGGTGGGTCGCCGCCGCCTGCGAGCAGGAGCCCGCGCTGACGGTCCCCGCCGGCGCCTACCTCGATCGCCGCCTGGCCCAGGCGGCCGCCGGCGGGCTGGCCGTGATCGTCGACCACGCCGACGTGCTGGTGCTGCCGTGACGTGGGCGCGCCTGACGGCGACGGCGGCGATCCTCGCCGTCCTGGTCTGGCGGCTGGGCACGGACCCGTTCCTCGACGGCCTGCGCACCGTCGACGGCGGGGCGCTGGCGGCCGCGGCCGGGCTGGCCATGCTCACCACGGTGTGCTGCGCGTGGCGCTGGCGGATCGTGGCGCGCGGCCTGGGCGTCGAGCTGCCCATGGGCGCAGCGGTGGCCGCCTGCTACCGCTCGCTGTTCCTCAACGTCGCGCTGCCCGGCGGCGTACTGGGCGACGTGCACCGCGGCATCAGCCACGGCCGCGACACGGACGACGTCGGCCGCGGGCTGCGCGCCGTGGCCTGGGAGCGCGCCGCGGGCCAGGCCGTGCAGGCCGTCCTCACCGTCGTGCTGCTCCTCGTCCTGCCCTCACCCGTGCGCCCGGCGATGCCGCTCGTCGCCGCCGGGCTGGTCGCCGCGGTGGCGATCGTCGTCGTGGCGGCGCGGGCGCGGCCCGGCGGCGAGGGCCCGACCCGGTGGGCGCGGCTGCGGCGTGCGGCGGCCCGCGACCTGCGCGCCGGCCTGTTCGCGCGGCGCGCCTGGCCGGCCATCGTGGTGGCGTCCGCGCTGGTCGTCGCCGGCCACGCCGCCACGTTCCTGATCGCCGCCCGTACCGCCGGTGCAGGCGCACCGCCGTCGCGGATGCTGCCGCTGGCGCTGCTCGTCCTGCTCGGCGCGGCGCTGCCCAACGTGGGCGGCTGGGGGCCGCGCGAGGGCGTGACCGCCTGGGCCTTCGCCGCGGCCGGCCTGGGCGCGCCGCGCGGGGTGGCCACCGCGGTCGTCTACGGCGTGATGGTGCTCGTCGCCGGCCTGCCGGGCGCCGCGGTCCTCGTCGTCGCCTGGGCGCGCCGCGCCCGGCCGGCGCCGGCGATCGAGCGGACCGTGCGCGGCGGGCTCGTCGTCCCCGCGCGACCGGAGGGAGTCCCGGATGCCTGAGCGTCCCTACACCATGCTGAGCTGCAGCGTGTCGCTGGACGGCTACCTCGGCGACCACACGCCGCGCCTGGCGCTGTCCAACGCCGCCGACTTCGACCGGGTCGACGAGGTGCGCGCGTCGTGCGACGCGATCATGGTCGGCGCCGTCACGGTGCGCACCGACAACCCGCGCCTGCTCGTGCGCTCGGCGGCGCTGCGCGACGGGCGCACCGCCCGCGGGCTGCCGTCGTCGCCGATGAAGATCACCGTGACCGAGCGGGCCGACCTCGACGCGCGCTCGCGCTTCTTCGCCACCGGCGAGGCCGAGAAGCTCGTGTACACCTCGACGGCCCGCGTGCGCAACGCGTGCGCGCGGCTCGGCCCGGTGGCGACGATCGTCGACGGCGGCCCCCGCGTGCGGATGCGCCGGCTCAGCGAGGACCTCGCCGACCGGGGTGTGCAGCGGCTCATGGTCGAGGGCGGCGGCGTCGTGCACACCCAGTTCCTGGCCGACGACCTCGTCGACGAGCTGCAGCTCGTCATCGCCCCGCTGTTCGTCGGCGACTCCAGCGCGCCGCGCTTCGTGACCGACGGGCGCTTCCCGTGGCACGCGGGGCGGCGCGCCACGCTGGCCGAGACGCGGCAGATCGGCGACGTCGTCCTCCTGCGCTACGCGCTGTCCCCGCGGTTCGAGGACCGATGATCGCGGCGCGCGCGCACGCCAGCCGGACGGGCCCGGCGGCCGGGCTGCTCGCCCAGGTGCTCCTGCTGGCCGTCCTGGCGGGGACCGCCGGGCTCGGCGTCGCCGGCTGCCTGGCCGGCTCGGCGTGCGCGCTGGCGGTCGCCGCGGCGCTGGCTTGCGGCCTCGCACGCCGCCCGGGCGAGCGCCTCGGGCCGGCGTCGTGGGTGACGCTGGCACGGGCCACGCTGGCCGTCGGCGTCGCCGCCCTGGCGGTCGACGCGCTGGCGCACGACCCGCCCGTCGCGGTCGTCGTCGCACTGGCCGCCGTCGCGCTCGTGCTGGACCTCGTCGACGGCGCGGTCGCGCGGTTCAGCGGGACGGCGACGACGCTCGGCGCGCGCTTCGACGGAGAGGTCGACGCGCTGCTCATCCTGGCCCTGTGCGTCTACGTCGCGCCGGCCTACGGCGCGTGGGTGCTCGCGGGGGCGCCGCGCGCTACGCGTTCGCCGCCGGCGAGTGGCTGGCGCCGTGGATGCGCGCACCGCTGCCGCGGCGCCTGTGGCGCCGCGTCGCGGCGGCGACCCAGGGCCTCGTGCTGACGGTGGCGGCCGCCGGGGTGCTGCCGCGCGGGGTCATGCAGGCCGTCCTGGCCGCGGCGCTCGTCCTGCTGGCCGCCTCGTTCGCCGATTCGGTGCGGTGGCTGTGGCGCCGCCGGCACGTCGCTCCCGGCGAGCCCGTCCCGGAGGTCACGGGCGGGGACCGAGGCGCCCCGTCCGCGCGCGGGCCGCTGCGCACGGCCATCGCGGTGGCGCTCACCGTGCTCGCCCTCCTGCTCACCTGGGCCGCCTCGGTCGCGCCGCAGCAGCCGAGCCTGCTCACGCCCGGCGCGTTCGCGCGGGTCCCGCTGGAGCTCCTGGTCCTCGTCGCGCTGGCCGTCCTGCTGCCCGCCCGCCCACGCCGCGCGCTCGCCGTCGTCGCGGGCGTGCTGCTGAGCGCGCTGGTGCTCGTGACGATCCTCGACCTGGGGTTCTTCACCGCGTTCGACCGGCCGTTCAGGCCCGTCGACGACTCGGGCTACCTGGGCATCGGGATCGAGACGCTCCGCGACGGGGCCGGACGGTCCTACGCCGACCTCGTCGTCGCCGGCGCCGCGCTCCTCGGCGTCGTCCTGCTCGCCATCCCGGTGCTGGCCCTGCTGCGCGTGACCCGGGTCGCGGCCGACCACCGCCCGGTGGTCCTGCGCGCCGCCGCCGTGCTCGGCGTCCTGTGGGTCGTCCTGCGGATCGCCGGCGCGCCGGCGGCCTCCTCGAGCGCCGCCTCCCTGGCCGTGCGGGAGGTGCACCTCGTGCGCACCGGCCTGGCCGACCGCGCCGTGCTCGCCCGGCAGATCGCCCACGACCGCTTCCGCGCCACGCCGGGCGACCGGCTGCTCACCGGCCTGTGCGGCAAGGACGTCCTGCTCGTGTTCGTCGAGAGCTACGGCCGTGTCGCCCTGCAGGGCTCGTCGTTCTCGCCCGGCGTCGACGCCGTCGTGAACCGCGGCACCGCGCAGCTGCGGGCCGCCGGGTTCGCGGCGCGCAGCGCGTTCCTCACCTCGCCGACGTTCGGCGGCCTGAGCTGGCTGGCGCACTCCACCCTGCAGTCGGGCGTCCGCGTCGACGGCCAGCGGCGCTACGACCAGCTCGTGGCCCAGGACCGCCTCACGCTCACCGCGGCGTTCCGGCGCGCCGGGTGGCGGACGGTCGGGATCATGCCCGCCAACCACCGGGCGTGGCCGCAGGGCTCGACGTTCTACCACTACAACCAGGTCTACGACCGGCGCAACCTCGGCTACCGCGGCCCGGGCTTCGGGCTGCCGCCCATGCCCGACCAGTACGCGCTGGCCGCCCTGCAGCGCCGCGAGCTGGCACCCCGCGATCGCGCACCGCTCTTCGCCGAGGTCGACCTCATCTCGAGCCACGCGCCATGGACGAGCATCCCCCGGCTCGTCCCCTGGGACCAGGTCGGCGACGGCTCCGTCTTCGCCCGGATCCCGCCCGCGGCGACCTCGCGGGCCGCGCTCATCGGCGACTCCGCACGGGCCCGCAGGGCCTACGGGCAGTCCATCGAGTACTCGCTGGCCACCCTGATCTCGTTCGTGCGGCGTTACGGCGACGACGACACGGTTCTCGTCGTCCTCGGCGACCACCAGCCCGCCACGACCGTCAGCGGGCTGGGCGCCAGCCACGACGTCCCGATCTCGGTCATCGCCCACGATCCCGAGGTGCTGCGGCGGATCTCGGCCTGGGACTGGCAGGACGGCCTGCTGCCCGGCCCGCAGGCCCCGGTCTGGCCGATGGAGGCGTTCCGCGACCGCTTCCTGACCGCGTTCGGCTCGACGCCGGCGACGGGCTGACCGTGCGCCAGGACGACCGCGCGTGGTTCGACGACACGCTGCGGCGAGCGCGCCTGTCGGCCTACCCGCCGGGCGAGTTCGTCGGGCAGGAGAGCTTCATGACCGCCGGCGAGATCCGGGCCCTGGCGCTGCGCGCCGGCATCTCCAGCGGGGTCGCGGCCCTGGACCTCTGCTGCGGCGTGGCCGGGCCCGGGCGCTTCGTCACACGGGAGCTGGGCTGCGACTACCTGGGCGTGGACGCCAGCGCGAGCGCCCTCGCGGTCGCCCGCAGCCGCGCCGGCGACCTGCCGTGCCGCTTCGTCGTCGGCCAGGTCCCTGCGCTGCCGGCAGGCTCCTTCGACGTCGTGCTGCTGCTGGAGACCATGCTCGCGTTCGAGGACAAGGACGCCGTGCTGCGCGCGGTCGCCGCGGCGCTGGCGCCCGGTGGGCGCTTCGCGTTCACGCTGGAGGAGGGCGCGCCGCTCACGGCGGCCGAGCGGGAGGCGATGCCCGCCGCCGACACCGTCTGGCCCGCCCCGCTGGCCGAGGTCGCCGCGCTGCTGGAGGCCGCGGGGCTCGTGCTGACCTGGCAGGAGGATCGCAGCGCCGCGCACCGCGCGACCGCCCAGGCGCTGGCCGAGGCGTTCGCCGCCGACGCCGCGCACATCGCCGCCCAGCTCGGCCGCCGGGCGCTGGACGACCTGCTCGCCGCGCACCGCCTGTGGATCGACTGGCTGCGCACGGGCCGGGTCCGCAAGCTCGCGCTCGTGGCCCAGCGGGCCTAGGGGCGGGCGGATCGTCCCGGCCGCGGTCGCCGCAGGATCCCCGCGGCGACTGCCTCGCGCTCGAGCTCCTCGCGGTGGTCGGGGTGGGCGACGGCGATCAGCGCCGGTCAGCGCCGACAGCGAACGGCCGCGCGGCGAGCACGATGAACGCCTTGCCGCGCCCGGCGAGGTCGACGACACCGTCGGAGATCAGCTCGGTGTGGATCCCCAGGTCGGCGTGGCCCGTCAGGCAGGCTGGTCGCTCTCCGTCCAGCCCACGACCGGGGAGACGTGGATCTGGTTGAGCCCGAACGTCCGCCGCATGGGCGGCGTGGCCTCGAGGAGGAAGGGGACCTCGCCGATGAGCGGCGCCACGTCGTCGGCGCTGATGCCGAGCGTGAGGTAGCCGCGGCGGTCGGGCGGGCTCGCCGCGGCGACGGCCATCGAGCACGCCGTGTGCTCGCTGCACTCGCCGCGGATGTAGGCCCGCTCGCACACGGCGTGCATCTGGTAGATCCGGATGCCGTCGAGCTGCTCGTGCTCGCGCTCCAGCACGTCCACCAGCGTGACCGGCTCACCGTTGGCCAGCGGCACGATGAGGTCGGCCCCGGGGCGCCACGGTGCCCGGGGCCCGGGGCCCCGCGAGGGGTACCGGGCGCAGATGCGGCCTACGGGTGCGCGGGCATGGTGTTGACCGCGGCCACCGTGAGGCCGCTGCTGACCTGCACCTCGACCTCGGTGCCGTCGGCCTTCTTGATGTGGGCCTCGTACGGGGCGCTCGAGTCGACGTTGGTCTCGACGCGCTCGACCGTGCCCGAGACCTTGGCCAGGGCGGCGGCCTTGACCTTGGCCGCGGTGTCACCGGTCAGCAGTGTCTCGGTCTTGCCGTTGAGCGTGTGGCTCCCCTTGGAGGGGTCGCGCTGCGCCGGGCCGGTGGCCGTGGCGGAGGACGAGCCCGACGCGGAGGGTGACGTCGTCGAGGAGGAGGACGTCGCCGCGTTGGCGATCGCCCCGCCGCCGAGGGCGGCGGCGCCGATCGCGGCGGCGGTGGTGAGCTTGGTGCGCAGCGTGGACATGCTGGGTTCCTTTGGGTGGGAGGGGGTGAGCCGCACGATGGCCGTCGACCCTGGGCGGCGGCCGAGATCGCGCCGAGGATCGGCCAAGACGTCGTCACCGCCCCAGCGGCGCCCCGGGCCCTCCTCAGACGCGCGTCCCGCCCGAGGCCTCGATCCGCTGCCCGGTGATCCAGTGCCCCGAGCGCAGCACGAGCCCGGCGATCGCCGGCCCGATGTCCTCGGGAAGGCCGACCCGGCCGAGCGCCGTCTGGGCGGCGATCTGCTCCTGCAGCTCCGGGGTGTCGCGGACCATGCCGCCGCTGAAGTCGGTCGCGACCGCGCCCGGGGCCAGCGTGTTGACCGCGATACCGCGCCCGCCGAGCTCGAGCGCGAGGTAGCGCGTGAGCACGTCGGCCGCGCCCTTGGCCGCGGCGTAGGCGGCCGACCCGGCGAACGTGAAGCGCGTCAGGCCCGTGCCGATGTTGACGATCGACCCGCCGTCGGCGATGTGCCCCAGCAGCGCCTGGGTGAGGAAGAACACGCCCTTGAAGTGGACGTCGACGACCGCGTCGAACTGGTCCTCGGTCGTCTCGGCGATGGAGGCGTGCAGCGAGGTGCCGCCGTTGTTGACCAGGATGTCGAACGCGGACCGGTCCCAGGTCTCGCGCAGCGCGGCGCCGACGGCGTCGGCGAACGCACCGAACGACGCGACCTCGCCGACGTCGAGGCGCAGCGCGACGGCGCGGCCGCCGCCGGCCTCGATCGCGGCGGCGACGTCCTGCGCCTCGGTCGCATTGGCGCGGTAGGTGAGGATGACGCCGGCGCCCTCGGCGGCCAGCGCGAGCGCGGTGCTGCGCCCGATCCCGCGGTTGCCGCCGGTCACGAGCGCGATCGGGGTGGGGGTGGTGTCAGGGGTCATGGCGGGCACGGTCGCGCGCCGGCGCCGTCGGCGAAAGGGACCCGCCGAGCCCCGGATCGGCGATCCCTGGCTGCGCCGCGCGCGGCGTCGCATACTGGGGCGATGGACCGGATCGAGCTCGCCGACTTCCTGCGCCGCCGCCGCGAGGCGCTGCAGCCAGAGGACGTCGGGCTCGCGCGCGGCGCGCGGCGCCGCACGAGCGGCCTGCGCCGCGAGGAGGTCGCGCTGCTGGCCAGCATGTCCACCGACTACTACGGGCGCCTGGAGCAGCGCCGCGGGCCCCAGCCGTCGGAGCCGATGCTGGCCGCGATCGCCCGCGCGCTGCGCCTGAGCCAGGACGAGCGCGACCACCTCTTCCGGCTGGCGGGCCACACCCCGCCGGCGCGGGCCTCGCGCTCGGACCACGTCAGCCCGGCGCTGCTGCGCGTGCTCGATCGCCTCGACACGCCGGCCCAGGTCGCGACCGACCTCGGCGAGACGCTCGTCCAGAACCCGGCGGCGGTCGCGCTGCTCGGCGACCAGACCCACTACGCACCCGGCGACCCGGCGCGCTCGCTGCACTACCGCTGGTTCACCGACCCGGCCGCGCGGGCGCGCTACGCCCCCGAGGACCACGACCGCCTCACCCGCAGCTTCGTCGGCGGCCTGCGCATCGCCATGGCCCGCCACCCCGGCGACGAGCGCGGGCTGGCGCTCATCGCGGCGCTGCACGCGGCGAGCGCCGAGTTCAGCGCGCGCTGGGCCGAGCACGACGTGTCCGCCCGGCCCTCGGACGAGCGCAAGCGCTTCATGCACCCGCAGGTCGGCCGGATCGAGGTGAACTGCCAGACGCTCGTCGCCGAGAGCGAGGCGCAGGTGCTGCTCGTCTACACGGCGACGCCCGGGACCGAGGACGCCGAGAAGCTGCGGCTGCTCGAGGTCGTCGGGGCGCAGGAGTTCGCGGCCGCGCCCGACGGCGCGTGGGAGGCGTCCGGGACGGCGCGCAGCTAGCCGGTGTAGTGGCCGCGGTGGCGGGTGCGCAGCTCGTACTTGCGGACCTTGTCGCCGACGGTCGTCGGCAGGCTGTCGACGGCGATGATCGCCTTCGGGGTCTCGAAACCCGCCAGCCGCGAGCGGCAGAACCCGATGAGCCCGTCGGCGTCGACGTCCTGCCCCTCGGCCGGGATGACGAACGCGGTGACTGCCTCGCCCCAGTGCTCGTGCGGCAACCCGACGACCGCGGCGCGCCGCACGGCCGGGTGCTGCAGGAGCACGGCCTCGACGCGGATGCTCGACACGTTCTCGCCGCCGGACTTCACGATGTCCTTGGACCGGTCGACCATGATCTTCAGGTCGTCCTCGTCGTAGACGCACACGTCGCCGGAGTGGAACCAGCCGCCGCGGAACGCCTCGGCCGTCGCCTCCTCGTCCTTGTAGTAGCCCGCGGTCACGACCGGCGAGCGGTAGACGATCTCGCCGGGGACGCCGGGCCGGCCGCGCAGCGACCCGCCCTCCTCGTCCCACAGGTCGGCGGCCAGGAGCGGGTTGGGCACGCCGACGTAGTTGAGCTCGGGCGCCGTGGCGCGGAACACCTCGGGCCACTTGTCGGGCCAGAAGCGGTGGGCCGAGATCGCCTCGGTCTGGCCGAGGGCCTCGCAGGTGACGAGGTCGGGGCCGGCGAGCGCCTTGAGTCGGTCGATGAGCGCGGGTGCCGCGCTCGTCCAGCCGTAGACGACCGAGGTCAGCGACCGCACGTCGTGGCCGCCGGCCTCGATCGCGTCGGCGAGCTCGGCGAGCATCGCGGGCGACCCGCCCCAGAGCGCCGTGACCCCCTCGCGCTCGACGGCCGCCGCGATGCCCGCCGCGTCGAAGCGCCGCCCGAGCACGAGCGTGCCGCCGACCACGAACGCCGGGAAGCTCATGATCGTGTCGCAGATGTGGAAGACGACCGGCAGGAAGCTCAAGAGCTTCATGTCGCTCTCGATGCGGTTGCCGCGCCCGTAGGTCAGCGCGAACGTGAACGCGGCGAAGTGGCTGTAGGTGTGCGAGATCATCGCGCCCTTGGGCATCGCCGTCGTGCCCGAGGTGAACACGATCTCCCAGATGTCGTCGCCGTGGATCTCGACGTCGGGCTCGGTGGTCGCGGCCCCGGCGACGAACGTCCCGAACGACGCGCTCCCGGCCACCGCGCCGCCGCCGATCTCGATCGTCACGTCGGGCCGCGTGCCGGCCTGCGCGAACGCCACCTCGCAGCGCGGCCACAGCTCGGCGTCGACGACGCAGAGCGCAGGCTCCAGGCGCTCGATGAGGTGGGCGACGACGTCGGGGGCGAGCATCGGGTTCAGCGGCGCGACGGTGAGCCCCGCCTTCGCGACGCCGAACTTCAGGATGTAGGCCTCGACGGAGTTCTCGCAGAACATGAGCACCGTGTCGCCCTGCCGCAGGCCGCGGCCCAGGAGCGCGTTGGCGACGCGGTTGGCCAGCGCGTCGGCCTGCCGGTAGGTCAGGCGCTCGTGGGCGGGGTCGGCGAACGCGCCGGGCCACGTCACGATCGCCTCCTTGTCGGGGAAGCTCCACGTGACGCGCTCGAGCAGGTCGCCGATGCTCACGCGGTTGACGCGGTCGACCGGGCGCCGGTGGTGCAGGCTCGTGACGTCGAACCCGGTCACCCCGGCTCCTCGATCGCCGCCAGCAGCATCCCGGCGTCGACCTGCATCCCGACGGCGACGGGCAGCTCGGCGACGCGGCCGTCGGCCGGGGCGACGATCTCGTGCTCCATCTTCATCGCCTCGAGCGCCAGCAGCGCCTGCCCGGCGCGCACGGCGTCGCCGACGGCGACGTCGACGCGCACCACGTTGCCCGGCATCGGCGCCAGCAGCGAGCCGGGCGCGGCCTGGGCGGCCGGGTCGGGGAGGCGCTCGAGCTCGCGCAGCGTGCAGGCGCCCGTGGGCCCGGAGACGTGCACGGCGCCCTCCGGGCCGGGTCGCACCCCCAAGCGCGTCCGCACGCCGTCGAGCTCGAGCACGACCGCCCCGGGATCCGCGCCCGCCAGGCGCACGTCGGCGGCCAGCGGCTCGCCGTCGACGAGCAGGTGCTCGAGCCCGCCCCGCCCGAAGCGGTAGGCGACCACGAGCTCGTCGTCGCGGTCGGCGAAGCGCGCCTCCTGGTCGACGGCCGGGTTGTTGCGCCACCCGCTGGGCAGCGTGCGCTGCACGGTCGCCGCCGCGCGGCGGGCGGCCTGGCCCGCGAGTGCCGCGGCGGCGGCCGCCGCACGCCGCGCCGCCCCGTCGAGCAGGTCGGCGCGCAGGGCCTGCGCGTCGTCGCGCTCCAGGTGGTGGATGCCGATCGCGCCGGCGGCGAATGCCGGCGACTCCAGCACGCGGACGAGGAAGTCGCGGTTGGTGCGCACGCCGTCGATCTCGGCCGCCCGCAGCGCGGCGGCCAGGCGGCGGGTCGCCTCGGCGCGCGTGGCGCCGTGGGCGATGACCTTGGCGATCATCGGGTCGTAGTGGAGCGAGACCTCCGAGCCCGCCGCCACCCCGGCGTCGACGCGCAGGCCGGGCCGCGCCGGCACCTCCAGGCGCGTCAGCGTCCCCGTCTGGGGCAGGAAGCCGGCCACCGGGTCCTCGGCGTAGAGCCGCACCTCGATCGCGTGGCCCTGCGGCGCGGGGGCGGTCGCGGCCTCCGGGATCGGCACCCCCATCGCGATCTCGAGCTGCAGGCGCACGAGGTCGGTGCCCGTGACCATCTCGGTCACCGGGTGCTCGACCTGCAGGCGCGTGTTGACCTCCAGCGCGTGGAAGCTCCCGTCGTCGGCGAGCAGGAACTCGACGGTGCCCGCCCCGACGTAGCCGATCGCCGCCCCCGCGGCGACCGCGGCGGCGCCCATGCGGGCCCGCAGCGCCGGATCGACCGCGGGTGACGGCGCCTCCTCCAGGAGCTTCTGGTGGCGGCGCTGCAGGGAGCAGTCGCGCTCGCCGAGGTGGGTCACCGTGCCGTGGTGGTCGCCGAGGATCTGGATCTCGACGTGCCGGCCCGCCGTCACGTAGCGCTCGAGCAGCAGCGCGTCGTCGCCGAACGCCTCACGCGCCAGGCGCCGTGCGCCCGCCACCGCCGCCGCCAGCTCCTCGGGGCGGCCGACGACCGCCATGCCCTTGCCGCCCCCGCCCCCCGACGGCTTGACGAGCAGCGGGTACCCGACCCCGGCGGCCGCCGCCGCCAGCGCCTCGCCGTCCAGGCCGCTGACATCGGCGTCGGCCAGCACGGGCACGCCGACGCCGGCCATGATCCGCTTGGCGCCGAGCTTGGACCCCATGTCGCGGATGACCTGCGGCGACGGGCCGACGAACAGCAGGCCCGCGTCGGCGCAGGCCTGCGCGAAGTCGGCGTTCTCGGCCAGGAAGCCGTAGCCCGGGTGCACCGCGTCGGCGCCCGTCCGCCGCGCGGCGTCGACGATCGCCTCGGCCCGCAGGTAGGAGGCCGAGGGCGCCGCGGCGCCGATCCGCACCGCGACGTCGGCCTGCGCGACATGCGGCGCGTCGGCGTCGGCGTCGGAGAAGACCGCGACCGTCGGCAGGCCCATCGCTCGCGCGGTGCGGATGATCCGGCAGGCGATCTCGCCGCGGTTGGCGACGAGCAGGCGGGTGATGTCGCGCGGGGCGGCCATCGTCACATGCGGAAGACGCCGAAGCCCTCGGCGCCCTCCACGGTGGTGGCGTGCACGGCCGAGAGCGCGAGGCCCAGGACGGTGCGCGTGTCGCGCGGGTCGATGATCCCGTCGTCGTAGAGGCGCCCCGACATGGGCAGCGCGAGCGACTCGGCCTCGATCTGGGCCTCGACCGCCTCGCGCATCGCGGCGTCGGCGGCCTCGTCGACGGCCTCGCCGCGGGCGGCCGCCGCGGCCCGGGCGACGATCGACAGCACGCCGGCCAGCTGGGCGCCGCCCATGACCGCGACCTTCGCGTTGGGCCACGCGAACAGGAAGCGCGGCCGGTAGGAGCGGCCGCTCATCCCGTAGTTGCCCGCGCCGTAGGAGCCGCCGCAGATCACCGAGATGTGCGGGACGGTCGAGTTGGACACCGCGTTGATCATCTGCGCGCCGTGCTTGATGATCCCGCGCTGCTCGTATTCGCGGCCGACCATGTAGCCCGTGACGTTGTGCAGGAACAGCAGCGGGACGTCGGCCTGGTTGCACAGCTGGATGAACTGCGTGGCCTTCTGGGCCTCCTCGCTGAAGATGATGCCGCGCTGGTTGGCGATGACCCCGACCGGGAAGCCGTGGATCGCCGCCCAGCCCGTCGTCAGCGACGTGCCGTACGCGGGCTTGAACTCGTCGTAGTCGGAGGCGTCGACCACGCGGGCGAGCACCTCGCGCATGTCGAAGGGCTCGCGCAGGTCGGTGGCGGCGATGCCCGCGAGCTCCTCGGGGTCGTGACACGGCTCGCGCACCGGCAGCACCGTCGGGCCCGGCCCGTGCTTGCGCCGGTTGAGCCGCCGCACGACCTGGCGGCACAGCCGCAGCGCGTCGCGCTCGTCGAGGGCCAGGTAGTCCGACAGGCCCGAGACGCGCGAGTGCATCCCGGCGCCGCCGAGCGCCTCGTCGTCGGACTCCTCCCCCGTGGCCATCTTGACGAGCGGCGGCCCGCCGAGGAACACCTTCGAGCGGTCCTCGATGAAGATCGTGTAGTCGGCCATCCCCGGCGTGTACGCGCCGCCGGCGGTGGCGTTGCCGAACACGACGGCGATGTTCGGGATGCGCGCCCGCGACATCTGGGCCTGGCGGCGGAACCCCTCGCCGGCCGGGACGAACAGCTCGGCCTGCGTCGGCAGGTCGGCGCCCCCGGACTCGACGAGCGAGATGAACGGCAGCCGGTTGTCCATCGCGATCTCCATCGCGCGGATCGCCTTGCGCAGCGTGTAGGGGTTCATCGTGCCGCCGCGGATCGTCGCGTCGTTGGCCACGATCACGCACTCGACGCCCTCCACGACGCCGATCCCCGTCACCGTGCTCGCCCCGACCGCGAACGGCGTCTCGTAGGCGGCGAACGGCTGCAGCTCGAGGAACGCGGTGTCGCGGTCGAGCAGCAGCTCGATCCGCTCGCGCGGCAGCAGCTTGCCCCGCTCGCGATGGCGCTGCACGTAGCGCTCGCCCCCGCCGGCGCGCGTCTGCGCGAGCAACTCGTCGAGCCGCGCGACGAGGCCGAGCATCGCCTGGCGCCGCCGGGCGTAGCCCTCCGACGCGAGGTCCACCGCGCTGGCCAGCGTCGTCATCGGACCGCCTGGGGATCGTCGGGCTCAGCGATCCCGCCATCTTGACCGACGGACCGGCGGCCACGCGGCGGCGGGTCAGGGCTGCGGCAGCGGCTCGGTCGCCGCGATCACCGCGGCCGCGCGCAGCAGGAAGAACGCGGGCATCGAGTCGGCGTCGGCCGCCGCGAGCTGCTCGGCCGCGGCGAGCAGCCCGTCGACGCGCTCCAGCGCCGGGCCGGCGGCCCCCGGGTCGGGGTCGCGGCACGCCGCGCGGGCGAGCACCACGCCGGGCATCGCCGGAGGCAGCCGCAGCGGTGGGCCCGCGCCCATGGCCCCGCCGAAGGCCATCGCCAGATAGGTGCCCACCCGCGCCAGGCGGCCGTTGACGAGCCGGTCGGGCGCGAGCCGGGGCGCGGTCGCCGAGGGCGGCGGCCCGCCCTCGAGCACCGCGCGCATGGTCCCGCCGGCCACCAGCGCCCGCTCCCCGGCGTCCAGTCCCGCGTAGGCGGCGGCGCGCAGGGTGAGGAAGAGCCCGGCGTCGGGCTGCCCGTAGGGGGCGTCGGAGGCGAAGACGATGCGCTCGGCGGGCACGCGGGCGAACAGCTCGACGACGTCGGCCGGTGACAGGGTCGACGTGTCGTACAGGACCGCGGGGTGGCCGGCCAGGCGGCTGGCGAACATGCCCTGGTCGGCGATCGCCGCGTGGGCGAGCACGAGCGCCACCTCCGGGAAGCGCAGCGCGAGGTCGGCCAGCGGGTCCATCCGCGGCATCCCCCGGCCGGCATGGATCAGGATCGGCACCCCGGCGTCGCGCGCCACCTCGAAGATCGCCTCCGCGGCGGCGTTGCCGAAGCCGAAGGCCTGGGCGCGCGGGTGCAGCTTGATGCCGCGCGCGCCGAGGCCGAGGCAGCGCTGCGCCTCGCCGACCGGGTCGTCGGCCGGGTCCAGGCGGCAGTAGGGGAACAGGCGGCCGCCGGACTCCGCGGCCCAGGCGAGGATCCGGTCGTTGGGGGCGCGGTAGGCCGGGTGGCGCTGGGGGTCGTGCAGCGCGAAGACGCAGGCCGCGGCGTCCGGGCCGACCTCGTCGAGCTGCCGGAGCAGGCTCGCGAGGTCCAGCGACCGCCCGTCCTCGTCGAGGCCGAGATGGGTGTGGGCGTCGATGATCCCGCCGCCGGGTGGGCCGAGCGCCTCGAGCTCGGCGCCGAGCGACGCGACCGCCGCGGACTCCGGGGGACCCGCAGCGGTCAGCGGGCGCCCGGAAGGTCGTAGACGGCCCTGGCGTTGCCGCCGAGGATCGCGCGGCGCAGGTCGTCGTCCAGCGACGTCGGCAGGGCCGAGGGCGGGTCGAAGTCCCAGTGCGGGTAGTCACTGGAGAACAACAGCCGGCCGGGCATGTCCAGCGCCGCGAGGGCCTCGTGGAACTGCTCGGGGCGCTCGGGCTCCTCGATGGGCTGCGTGGTGAACCAGAAGTGCTCGCGGATGTACTCCGAGGGCCGGCGCTGCAGGTGGGGCACCTCGCCCTTGAGCTGCTCGAACGCGCGGTCGAAGCGCCACAGGAACGGCGCCACCCACGACCAGCCGCCCTCCTGGATGACGATCTTCATGTCCGGGAAGCGCTCGAAGACGCCCTCGCACACCATGCTGGCCATCTGGTTGAACAGCGCCTGGGGCAGCCCGACGTGGTCCTCGTAGTAGTAGGAGACCCAGCCCGCACCGGTGATGAGGTTGTTGCCCGTCGAGCCCGGGTGCATCGCCAGCGGCATGCCGCGCCCCGTGCAGAGCTCGTAGAGCTTCCAGTACTTGCGGTGGCCCAGCGGCTTCTGCGTGCGGAACGGGATCTGGATCTGCACGAAGCGATCGTCGTCGGCCCAGCGCTCGGCCTCGGCCACGAGCGACTCGGGGTCCTCGAACGGGGTGCAGATCGACGCGCGCAGGCGGTCGTCGCGATCCAGCCACTGCTCGGCGACCCAGTCGTTCGTGGCCGCCATGAGCGCGTTGGTGAACTCCTGCGGCTGGTTGCCGCCGACGAACATCTGCACCGACATCATGATCGAGTTGAGGATCGCGATGTCGATGTGCTCGCGGTCGAGCAGCTGCTCGATGAAGAACTCGGGGTCCGAGCCGGGCAGCTTGCCGGAGGGCGACCAGGAGTCGGCGCGGGAGGCCATCCAGCGGGCGCGCACGATGCCCATCTCGCCGAGCGTGCGCAGGCCGTAGGTGTCCAGGTACTCCCGCCAGCGGGCCGGCAGGTGCGGACGCAGGTCGTCGAGCATCGGGAGGTTGTGGGAGTCGCAGTCCACCACGAAGTCGCGCTGGGCGAGGGAGCTCGGTGAACCTGGCGCGAGGGTTGTTTCGCTCATGCTTCACTCCTGCTGCGGATCGGGATGTGGACCCCTGGGGGCTGCGGCACCGTCCAGCATGCCATCTCGGGGCCCCGCGGCCAACCTCGGGCGCCCCGGCGGGCCGCGCCCTGTGTGCGCCATCCCACGGCTGCGGCATACAGGTCTGGCGCCCGTGGCCGACCTCAGGGGTGACCGCTGGGCAGCGTCGAGCGGTCGCCCGCCATGCCCCTCCCCGCCCGACTCCATCGCCCCGGCCGCACGCCCACGTCCCCGCTGACGCGGCTGCGGCGCATGTTCCTCGGGGCCGCCCTGGCCAGCCTGGTCCAGGCGACCGTGATGATCGCCGGCGCGGACGCGCCCGTGGCCGTTCGGGCGCTGGGGGCGGCCGCGGCCCTCGTGCTGTGCGCCAGCTGGCTGTCGGGCGCCCGGCGCGGCGCGTTCCGCCGGGCGGCCGACCTCGTCGAGGTGCCCGCGCTGCTCGTCCTGATGCACATCGCGCCCGGCAGCCCGTTCGTGCCGCTCTTCGGCCTGGCCTTCCGCTCGCTGTACGGCGGCCCGCGCGGCGCCATGGCGCGCTACGCGCTGTGGGTCGCCGCGCTGCTGCTCGCCCACGCCACCCGCGGCGCGGTCGAGATCCGAGCCGACCTGGCCCGCGCGCTCGGCCTCGCGATCGCCCCTCCGCTCTTCCAGGTCCTCCTCGCGGCCCTGCGCCGCCTCCAGGCCAGCGAGCAGCGGCTGGCCTCGCTCGTGCAGAACTCCACCGACGTCGTGACGGTCCTGGGCGAGGACCTCGTCATCACCTGGCAGGCGGAGCCGATCCGGACCGTCCTGGGCCACGACCCCGCCGACCTCAGCGGCACGTCGCTGCTGGACCTCGTCGACGAGGACGATCACGCGGCCCTGCACACCTTCGTCGACGACGCCGCCCGGCAGCATGGCCTCGTGCGGACGATCCCCCTGCACCTGCGCCACGCCGACGGCGGGCTGCGGGAGTTCGAGGTCGTCGTCTCCGACCGCCTCGGCGACCCCAGCGTCCGTGGCCTGGTCCTCAACATGCGCGACGCGACCGAGCGCAGCCGGCTGGAGCGCGAGCTGCGCCACCTCGCCGCCGAGCGCGAGCACGACGCGCTGCACGACCCGCTGACCGGGCTGGCCAACCGGCGCAAGCTCTTCCAGCGCCTGGAGGCCGCGATCGCCGCGGCCGTCGGCGAGGATCGCGCCGTGGCCCTGCTCATCATCGACCTCGACGGCTTCAAGGAGCTCAACGACACCCTCGGCCACCAGGCCGGCGACCGCCTCCTGAGCGAGATCGGCCCGCGGCTGGCCGCCGGTGCGCCGGCGGCCGACCTCGTCGCGCGCCTCGGCGGCGACGAGTTCGCCGTGGTGCTGGGCCCGGGCGTCACGCTGACCGAGGCCGAGCGCACCGCCTGCGCCATCCGCGCGATCATCGACCGCCCGGTGGCACTGAGCGGGCTGACGCTGCGGGTGCGCGCCAGCGTCGGCATCGCGATGTACCCCGAGCACGCGCCGAACCTGACGGCGCTGGTGCAGCGGGCCGACATCGCGATGTACTGCGCCAAGTCCGAGGGGCTCGGTCACAGCGTCTACGACCCCGCCCGCGACAGCTCCTCGACGCAGCGCCTGGCGCTCATGGGCGAGCTGCCCGAGGCGATCGAGTCCGACGAGCTCGTCGTGCTCTACCAGCCGCTGATCGACTTCCGCTCGGGCGCGATCGCCGGCGCCGAGGCGCTCGTGCGCTGGCAGCACCCCGTCCACGGGCTGCTCGGGCCCGACGTCCTGCTGCCGCTCGTCGAGCAGAGCGGCCTGATGTCCCTGCTCACCGGGCGCGTCCTGGATCGCGCGCTGGCCCAGCGCGCGGCGTGGAGCGCCGCGGGCCTGGACCTCGACGTGGCCGTCAACCTCGCCGCGCCCAACCTGATCGACATCGGCTTCGCCGCCGCGGTCGACGCGCTCCTGCGCGAGCACGGCGTGCCGCCCCGCGCCCTGACGCTCGAGGTCACCGAGACGATCGTGGCCGCCGACCCGCCGCGGGTCATCGGGGTGATGGGCCAGCTCCACGCGCTCGGGGTGCGGCTGTCGCTCGACGACTTCGGCACGGGGTCGTCCTCGCTCAGCTTCCTGCGCCGGCTGCCCGTGCAGGAGCTCAAGATCGACAAGTCGTTCGTGCTCGGCATGGACGGCCACGCCCACGACGGCGCGATCGTCAGGATGATCACCCGGCTCGGACACGACCTCGGCGTCTCTGTCGTCGCCGAGGGCATCGAGACCGCCGCGGTCTACGAGCACCTACGCGCCGGCGGCTGCGACCGCGGCCAGGGCTTCCTGCTCGGGCGCCCGGTCCCTGCGGACGAGCTCGCCCGGCTCGCCGCGGCCGAGCCCGCCGGCCGCGCCGCGGCCTGAGCGCCCGCCCGGTCAGCCCCGCAGCGGGCTGGGCTCCGTCCCGGCCCACAGCTCGGCGGCCGACGCCGCCTGGGCGCGCTCGCCGAGCGTGCGCGCGCGGCGACGCTCGCCGCCGCCGTCCGAGCGCCACGACCACAGCCGCCGGGTGAAGTGGTGCAGCTGGTACTCGCGCGTGGCCCCGATCGCGCCGTGGCACTGGTGCGCGCTGCGGGCGACCTCGGTCGCCGCCTCGGCGGCGATGAGCGCGAGGCTCCCGGCGCTCGCGGCCAGCGCCGCGTCGTCCTCGGCGCGGCAGGCGTCGTCGAGCATCGCGTCGACGAGCGCCGCGTGGGCGGCCATCGTCGCCAGGTGCGCGCCGACGAGCTGGAAGCGCGTCAGCGGGCGCCCGAACTGGCTGCGCCGCGACGTGTGCTCGCGCGTCAGGGCCAGCGCGCGGCCCAGAGCGCCGGCGATCTGCGCGCTGCGCAGCACCTCGGCGCGTGGCGCCAGCAGCGCGGCCGCGCGCCGCCCCTCCGAGCCGTCGGCCGCGGCGACCGCGACGGCGTCCAGGACGACGTCGTCGCGCGCCTGACCGGCGAGGTCGACGTGCGGCTCCACGGCCGCCCCGGGGCCCTCGAGGTCGACGACCACCAGCGCGCCGTCCGGCCCGGCCGCCACCAGCGCCCGGGCGTGGCGCGCCCACGGCACGCGGGCCAGCCGCCCGGTCGCCTCCGGGCCGCCGGGCGCGGGGCGCAGCGCGAGGGCATCGCCGTCGTGGGCGACCGTCAGGATCGCGCCCTCCGGCGGCTGCTCGAGCCCTGCGGTGGCCAGCGCCCAGCGCGCGAGCGCCGTCTCGACGAGCGGCATCGCCAGCGGATGGCGGCCCGCGGCCTGCGCGAGGATCACCAGGGGGCCGACGTCGTCGCCCATGCCGCCCAGGTCCTCGGGCAGCCCGGCGTGATCCCAGCCCAGCTCGGCGCACAGCGCCCACGCCTCGGCGGCGAGGCTGCCGTCGTCGGGCGGATCCCAGTCGGCCGGGTGCAGCGGCGCGAGCGCCTCCTCGAGCGACCGCTCCAGCAGCAGCGCCTCCTCGCGCGTCACCGGGCCACCTCCGCGTCCTTGGCGATGATGCCGGCCAGGATCTCGGTGGAGCCGCCGCGCAGCGAGATGCCGGGCATCGCGAGCTGCACGTCGGCGAGCATGGCGGCCGTGGCCTCCGAGCCGGGCTCCAGCAGCCGCCGGGCCGTCTCGAGCAGGTCCTGCTCGTAGCTTGTGCCCAGGAACTTCAGGATCGCCGCCGCCTGGGCGGGCGCCTCGCCGGCGTCCATGCGCCGCGCGGTCTCCCAGGCCAGGGTCCGCAGGCCGCGCAGGCGGGCGACGAGGCCGCCGATCGCCTCGGCCGCCGACGCGTCGCGCTCGGCGCCGGCGGCGAGCGCCTGCAGCAGCGGGTAGGTGCTCATGAAGCGCTCGGGACCCCCGCGCTCGAAGGCCAGCTGCGCGGTGACCTGCTCCCAGCCGCGTCCCACGGTGCCGATCACCCGGCCCTCGGGGACGAACGCGCCGTCGAAGAACACCTCGTTGAAGTGGTGCTCGCCGGCCAGGTCGTAGATCGGCCGGACCTCGACCTCGGGCGTGCGCATGTCGACCACGAACTCGCTGAGCCGTCCGGCCTTGCCGGCCGCCGAGTCGGTGACGGCCAGTACGTAGGCGAACTCGGCCCGGTGGGCGTTCGTCGTCCAGATCTTGGTGCCCGTGACGCGGAAGCCGTCGCCGTCGCGCTGCGCGACGGTGCGCACGGCGGCCAGGTCGGAGCCGGCCTCGCTCTCGCTCATCCCCAGGCAGAACGTCAGCTCGCCGGCGGCGATGGGCGGCAGCAGCTCGTGCTTGAGCGCCTCGGTGCCGTAGCGGAGGATCGCGGGGCCGATCTGGCGCTCGGCGATCCAGTGGGAGGCCACGGGCGCGCCGGCGCGCAGCAGCTCCTCCGTGACCACCAGCCGCGCCAGGTGCGGCTGCCCGCGGCCGCCGTAGGCCGTCGGCCAGGTGATCCCGAGCCAGCCGCGGCGCCCGAGGTCCTGCGAGAACCCACGGTCGACGCCGCGCATCCAGGCGTCGCAGCGCGGTGCGAAGCGCCCGGTGGCCTGCTCGGCGGCCAGGAAGGCGGCGACCTCGGACCGCAGCTCGGCGAGGGGCTCAGCCACCGTGGCCCTGCCCGGCCTGGTCGTCCTTGACGCGCACGAGTGCCGTGACCGTCTCGTTGACGGGCGCCGGCACCCCGTGCTCGTGCGCCAGGGGGCCGATGGCCCCGTTGATCACGTCGACCTCGGTGCGCCGTCCCGCCAGGACGTCGAGCAGCATGGAGGGCCGCGCGCCGGGGATCTTCTCCCCGAAGGCGCGGACGTAGGCCGACGCGTCGTCGAAGCCGAGGTCGACGTCCATCGCGCGCGCCACGGCGTAGGCCTCCTCGGCGCACGACGACGAGACCCACCAGCCGCTCGGGCTGTCGAGCATGCCCTGGATGGTGAGCCCCGTCATCGCGCAGGGCCCGGAGAAGGCGACGTTGCAGATGAGCTTCTCCCACACGAGCTTGTGCACGTCGTCGTAGGTGTTGACGGTGAAGCCGGCCGCGCGCCAGACGTCGGCCACGCGCTCGATCCGCGGGCTGACCGGTCCGCGGCGCTCCCCGAGCCGCACGAGCTCGAGCCCGTGGTGGTGCACGTGCCCCGGTCCCCGGATGGAGGCGCCGAAGCCGCCCACGACGCCCATCGCCACCCGGTCCTCGCCGAGGACGGCGGCGACGCGGTCGGCGCTGCCCAGGCCGTTCTGGATCGAGAGCACGAGCGTGTCGTCGCCGAGCAGCGGCGCGGCGGCGCGGGCCGCATCCTGCACGTGATGGGCCTTGGTCGCGATGACCACCAGGTCGACCTCGCCGGCCTCGCCGGCGTCGGTGGTGGCGTGCACGGCCACGGTGCTGTCGCCGCTGGCGCCCTCCACGCGCAGGCCGCGCTCGCGCATCGCGGCCACGTGCTCCTCGTCGACGTCGATGGCCCAGACCTCGTTGCCCGCCCGGCCCAGAAGGCCGGCGTAGACCGCGCCCATGGCGCCCACGCCGACGATCGCGATCCTCACAGGCGCTCGAGGACCTCCGACAGCGCCAGGACGTCGCCGTACTTGGCGTCGATGTCGGCGAGGTTGGCGCGGTGCGGCGCCTCGGCGCGGTCGGCGACGCACTCCTCGGGCACGACGATCCGGTAGCCGAGCGAGACGCCGTCCAGGGCGGTGGCCCGGATGCAGCCCGACGTCGAGCAGCCCGTGACGATCAGCGTGTCGACGTCCATCGTCTCCAGCAGCTCCTCCAGCGGCGTGCCGAAGAACGCCGACGAGCGCGTCTTGATGAACGACGCGTCGCTCTCCGCCGGGGCCAGGCGCGGGTGGACGCCGGTCGCGCGCGGGTCGGAGTCGACGAGCTGCAGCAGCGCCGGGACCTTGCGGCCCCACATGCCGGCGCTGGCCTCGGGGTCGGCGGCGTCGAAGGCCATCGTGGCGTACACGACGGGGACGCCGCGGGCGCGCGCGTGCTCCAGCAGGGTCGCGATGGCCTCGACGGTGGCGTCCATCGGGGCGCCGACGTCGTAGGCCGGGTCGCAGAACGCCTCGGACATGTCGATGACGACCACCGCGGCGCGCTCGCCGAACCCCGTGCGGTGTCCGATCCTGCGGCTCGCATAGAACTCGCCGAGCGTGTCGTGGTCCACGGTCGCGAATCTATCGGAGGATCCCGCCCGGTCGCCCGGCGCCGCGGCGGCGTTGGCGGATCCACCAGTTGCACGCGCCCGGGGAATGGTCGACGGTCGAGGCCCCACCACCACGAGGAGGCCTCCGTGCCCGACGTGTACGCCCTGCTGCTGGTCGACGGCATCGACGACCGCGAGACCTACCGGCGCTACGAGGAGCAGTTCGACGTGGACTCCTTCACCGCCCACGGCGGCGAGATCGTCATCAAGAGCGAGACCCCCGCGCCGATGGAGGGCGACTGGCCCTATCAGCGCGTGGTGCTGCTGCGGTTCCCGTCCCAGGCCCAGCTCGACGCCTGGTACGGATCGCCCGAGTACGCCTCGGTGCGCGAGCTGCGCCTCGCGTCGGCCCGGCAGCGGATGGCCGCCTTCCCGGCGCTGGAGTGGTCGGAGGAGACGCGGCTGATGGCCTAGCCGGCCGCTCGCGGCGCCGGCGCCTCGACGACGCCCAGGGCGTCGAGCTCGCGCTGCAGGCGCTCGCGCAGCGCTCCCTTGCGGATCTTGGTCGCCGACATCGGCCACTGCTCGACGAAGCGCACGTAGCGCGGGACCTTGTACGTCGCGATCCGGCCGAGGCAGTGGTCGATGAGCTCGCGCTCGGTGCACGCCGCCCCGGGGCGCAGCTGCACGAACGCCGCGCAGACCTCGACGTAGCGCCGGTCGGGCACGCCGACCACCTGGGCGATCGCCACCGCGGGGTGGGTGGCCAGGAACGTCTCGACCTCGGCGGCCGAGACGTTCTCGCCGCCCACCTTCATCATGTCCTTGATCCGGCCGGTGTAGGTCAGCCGCCCGTCGGCGTCGAGCCGGCCGAGGTCCCCGGAGTGAAACCAGCCCTCGTCGTCGATCACCGCTGCGGTGAGCTCGGGGGCCCGGAAGTAGCCCGCGAACCGCATCGATCCGCGGAAGAGGATCTCGCCCTCGACGCCGGCCGCGACGTCGCGGTCGCCGCCGGGCTCCACGACGCGGACCTCCATGCCCGGCAGCGGGTGGCCGCCCGAGGCCAGCCGCAGCTCCAGCGGGTCGGACGGCAGCGTCATCGTGCAGTAGCCCGTGGCCTCGGCCGCGCCGTAGTTCGAGAGCTGGACCACGTGCGGGATCCGCTCCTGCAGTTGGCGCAGGCGCTCGGGCGTGCCGACGTTGACGACGATCCGCAGCGCGCCGAGGTCGGCCGCCGCGAAGTCGGGGTGCTCGAGGATGCGCAGCCAGATCGTCTCGAAGGCGGGGACCGCGTGGGTGCAGCGGTGCTCGGCCAGCAGCCGCAGCGCGCGGCTGGGCTCGAAGCGGCCGGTGTGGCAGTAGCCGGCGCCCGAGCTCAGGCAGGCCACCAGCGCGGCCCAGCCGCCGTTGTGGAACAGGGGCAGCGGGCACCAGATCGCGTCGCCGGGCCCGAGGGACCAGCGCGCGGCGGCCAGCGCCCACCCCTGTCGCACCAATGCCCCGTGCGGGACCATGCAGCCCTTGGGCTCGGCCGAGGTGCCCGACGTGTACATGATCATCGCGATGTCGCCGCCCGCCGGGCCCCGCTCGCGCGCCGCGAGCTCCTCGCGCGTCACCGCGTGCGCCGCCTCCGCCAGGGCGTGGGCCGGGGTGAAGCCCGCGCCGCATCCCGGGCCGTCGGCGTCGAGCACGAGGACGGACCGCAGGAGCGGCGCGCCGTCCGACCACCGGTCCTCGCCGCCTCCGAACGCGGTCTGCAGGAGCGCGACGAAGTCCTGGTTCTCCGCCGTCGGCCCGGAGGTCACCAGGACGCGGAGCTGCGCATGGGCCACGACGTGGCGCAGCTCGTGGGCCTTGGAGCGCTCGTTGACCGGCACCACGGTCGCGCCGGCGCGCAGGGCCCCGAACGCGACGGCGAGGAAGTCGGCGCCCGGGCCGAGCAGGATCCCGACCGCGTCGCCGGGCCGGACCCCCGCCGCCAGCAGCAGGCGCGCGGCGCGGTCGGCCCGCGCGTCGAGGTCGCCGAAGGTCAGCGGCGCGCCCGGTGCCACCACCACCTCGGCGCCGGGCCACCGGTCCGCCGCGGCCCGCAGCAGCCCGCCGATCGTGTCGGCGAGGGGCTCGGCGGACGACATGCGCGCGGATGCCACCAGAGCCGCCCGCGGTCGTCAACCTCGAGCACGTCGCCGACCGGTTCGGCCTGCACGCGACATCACCGGCCCGGAACGGCCAGGAGGGCTTCACGCTGGGCCGCAGCCCGGCCCGCGACCTCGCCGGCGGGGCCGCAGCGGCCGCGCCGTGACCGCCACGCTCACCAGCGGCACGCCTCGGGGATCGCGGGGTGGTCGATCGCCGGGTACTTCTTGTGGATCGGCGCGACGACCTCCTCGCCGAAGCGCTGGATCTGCTCGGCGACCTCGGCCAGCGGCGGGCCCTCGACCATGCGGAAGCGCAGCGTGAAGTAGTCCACCCCGAACTCCTCGTGGTAGCGCTCGAGCTGCTCGATGCACTGCTGGGGGCTGCCCATGATCAGGTGCGGCGCGACGCGCTCGGCGGTGATGTCGTCCTCGGTCTGGAAGTCCGGGTGCTGGGTGTAGATGCCCTGGCGCACGTAGAAGCGCATCTCGTTGACGAAGTGGGTGCCGAACGCCCTGGCCGCGTCGTCGAAGCTGTCGGCGACCCAGCCGTCGCGCATGAGCACGATGAAGGGCGTCTTGCCCAGCTCCTCGGCGTACCCGCGGTAGGCGCCGGTGCGCTCGTCCCACTGCGGCTTCATCAGCGGGCCGGGGTCGCAGGTCCAGGCGTCACCGAACTCGGCCGAGCGCCGGATCGCCGCCGGGCTGGCGTTGCCGCCACCCCAGATCGGCCAGCCGCCCCGCTGCCACGGCTGGGGCGCGAGCAGCCCCTGCTGCACCTGGTAGAAGTCGCCGTCGAAGTCGAAGCGCTCCCCCTCGAACGCGAGCTGCCACACCTTCATGGCCTCCTTGAAGCGACCGAGCATGCGCTCCTGCGGCACGCCGAACTGCTGCCAGTAGCCCGGGTGGAACCCGCGCGAGACCGTCGTGTACAGCCGACCGCGCGACAGGTTGTCGATGACCGAGTACTGCTCGGCGGCCTTCATCGGGTGATACAGCGTGTTGATGTGCGTGAACGTGCCGATCGCGACCTTCGAGGTCTCGCGCGCGAGCACCGTCAGCAACTGCTCGGGCCCGGGCAGGTAGCACTCGGTCCGGCCGTGGCGGTGGGGCACCTGGAGCGAGTGGAACCCGGCCTTCTCGGCGATGATCCCCTCCTCGATCATCCCGTCCATCGTGTCGGCCACGTCCTCGCGGCCCGGCATGGGCTGGTCGTAGGCCCCCGGTTGGTGTCGATCAGGTACCCGATCCTCATTGCGTGCCTCCGTCGCGGTGGTCGCCCCACCTTCCTCCGGGCGATCGCACGTGACGACTGGCCCAAGCGCCAGTCGTCAGGCCGGCGGCGCGAAGTACCGGTCGACGTCGGTCACGTCGCCCAGGCCCGGCGGGTCCCAGTGCGGGTCGTGGTCCTTGTCGATCACGACGGCGCGGATGCCCTCCACGAAGTCGGGCGTCTGCAGGAACGCCTCGGCGATGCGCAGGTCCTGCTCCAGGCAGGCCTGCAGCGAGGAGCGCGCAGCGTCGGAGCGCAGCGCGCGCAGCGTCACCGCCAGCGCCGTGGGCGAGCGGGTGCGGATCGTCGCGGCCGCGGCCTGCGCGGCGTCCTCCTCGCGCGCCTCCAGGCGCCCGACGATCTCGGCCACCGACCCCGCCGCGTAGCACGCGTCGATCCAGGCGCGGTCGGCGGCGATCCCGCCGGGCGGCGGCTCGGCGCTCGCCGCGGCCACGGTGGCGATCGCCGCGTCGGGCGTGTCGCTCCCCAGCGCCGCCATCAGCTCGTCCAGGCGCGAGTGGTCGACGACGGCGTCGGCGAGCCCGATGGCGACCGCGTCGGCGGCCCCGATCGGCAACCCCGTCAACGCCAGGTGCGTGCCCGTCCGGCCGGGCGCGGCGGCGAGCAGGTGCGTGCCGCCGACGTCGGGGAAGAAGCCGATGCCGACCTCGGGCATGGCCGCGCGCAGCCGCTCGGTCGCCACCCGGTGGCTCGCGTGGCCGGCCAGGCCGATGCCCCCGCCCATGACGATGCCGTCCATGATCGCGACGACCGGCTTGGGGTAGCCGGCGATCCGCGCGTCCAGCGCGTACTCCCGGGCCCAGAACTCCAGCGCCGCCCCGTCGCGGGCCAGCGCGCTCTCGCGGAACATCCGGATGTCGCCCCCGGCGCAGAAGCCGCGCTCGCCGGCGCCGTCGAGGACGACCACGGAGACGGCGTCGTCGGCCTCCCAGGCGTCGAGCGCCGCGGCGATCGCCCCGACCATGACCGTGGTCAGCGCGTTGATGGCCTTCGGGCGGTTCAGCGTGATGCGCCCGACGGGCGCGTCGACGGCCGTCCGGACCTCGGAGGCGGGCTGCACGTCGGGCATCGTCACGCGGGGAGGCGCTCGGGGTGGCGCGGCAGCCCGTCGTCGGGGATCGGCTCCCACGGTGCCGCGTAGGCCGTGAACTGGCGGGCCGAGGGCCTGATGCCCGGGTCGCCGTCGATGGCGGCCATCCGCACGATCTCGATCTCCCCGCTCCCCGCCTGACGGGCGAGCACCGCCGATCCGCACAGGGCGCAGAACACCTTGTCCAGGCCGCCGGGCGACCAGGCGCGGAGATGCTCCTCGCCGGCCGTGAGGCGCACGGATCCCGGCGCGGCCCGGGCCGAGGCCTGGAACCCCGTCCCGCTGCGATGCTGGCAGCGCGTGCAGTGGCAGTAGGCGGCGCCCACCAGCGGCTCGTCGATCTCGAAGCGGACGGCCCCGCATCCGCAGCCGCCGGTCAGCGGGAGCGACGGGGCGGGGATGGCGTCGTCGGACATGGACGGATCCTATGTGGGGATCCCGACACCCGGGTGGTCCGCGGCCGCACGCCACGGCCGCCGCATCCCCGCGGACCGAACCTGACCTCGACCGCTCGTACCGTGGCTCCGACCGCGAGACCGAGGGAGCGACGATGACCGAGCAGGACCGCTACATCCCCGGAGTGCCGTGCTGGATCGACGCGACCGAGCCCGACCCGGAGGCCGCCGCCGCCTTCTACGCCGGCCTGTTCGCCTGGGAGCTGGAGGACGTCGCGCCGCCCGAGGCCCCGGGCCGGTACTTCATGGCCCGCCTGCCGGGCGGCGACGTCGGCGCCGTCGGCTCGCAGCCCGAGGGCGCGGCGGCCGCCGCCACCTGGAACACCTACATCTGGGTGCAGGACGCCGACGCGACCGCCGAGAGGGTGCGCGCCGCAGGCGGCCGCGTGCTGACCGAGCCCTTCGAGGTCGGCGACGCCGGCCGCACCGCGGTCGTCGCCGATCCCGAGGGCGCCGTGTTCTCGCTGTGGCAGGCGCGCCGCCACCGGGGCGCCGCGGTCGTCAACGAGCCCGGCTCGCTGAACTTCAACGTCCTGCACACGCGCGACGCCGGGGGCGCCGCCGCGTTCTACGGCGCGGTCTTCGGCTGGGAGCCGCTGCCCGTCGGCGACGGCACCGCCTGGGCGCTGGCCGGGTACGGCGACGTCCTCGAGCAGCGCAACCCCGGCATGCGCGAGGGCATGGCCGCGATGGGGGCGCCGGCCCGCTTCGAGGACGTCGTCGCGAGCCTGCTGGTCATGGGCGACGACGAGCCCGGCGCCGCGCACTGGGCCGTCACGTTCGGCGTCGACGACGCCGACGCGGTGGCCGCACGGGCGACCGAGCTCGGCGGCCGCGTGGTCGTCGCGCCCTTCGACGCGCCCTGGGTCCGCATGGCGGTCCTCGCCGATCCGCAGGGCGCGACGTTCACCGCCAGCCGCTTCACGCCCGAGAACAAGGACCTCTAGGACGCGCGCTCCGCCGGGGCCGCCCCGTAGGACGACCGGAACCGCCGCAGCCGCAGCGCGTTGGCGACCACGGAGAGGCTCGACAGGCCCATCGCGGCCCCGGCGATGAGCGGGTTGAGCAGCCCGGCGGCGGCGAGCGGGATCGCGGCGATGTTGTAGCCGAACGCCCAGGTCAGGTTCTGCTGGATCGTGCGCAGCGTCGCGCGCGACAGGCGGATCGCGTCGCCCGCCGCGCGCAGGTCGCCGGAGACCAGCGTCAGGTCGCTGGCCTCGATCGCCACGTCGGTGCCGGTCCCGATCGACAGGCCGAGGTCGGCCTGGGCGAGCGCGGGAGCGTCGTTGACGCCGTCGCCGACCATCGCGACGACGCGGCCCTCGTCCTGCAGGCGGCGGATGACCGCGGCCTTGTCGGCGGGCAGCACCTCGGCGATGACCTCGTCGATGCCGACCTCGGCCGCCACCGCGCGGGCGGTCGCCGCGTTGTCGCCGGTCAGCAGCACCGGGCGCAGGCCGAGCCCGCGCAGCCGGGCGACGGCCTCGGCCGAGCTGGGCTTGACGGTGTCGGCGACGACCAGCAGCGCGCGCACCGCACCGTCCCAGGCGGCCAGGACCGCGGTGCGGCCCTGCTGCTCGGCGGCGTGGCGCGCGGCGTCCAGCCCGGACGGGACCGGCAGGCTCCACTCGGCCACGAGCGACGGCCGGCCGACCTGCACGCCGTGGCCGTCGACGACGCCCTCGACGCCCAGGCCCTCGCGGTTGGCGAAGCCCTCGGCGGCGGGCAGCGGGCCCAGCTCGTCCCGGGCGGCTCGGGCGACGGCCTGCGCGATCGGGTGCTCGGAGGCGTCCTCCAGGGCACCGGCGATCCGCAGCGCGTCGGCCCGCGAGGTCCCGTCGGCGACGACCACGTCGACGAGGGACATGCGCCCGGTGGTGACCGTCCCGGTCTTGTCGAGCACGATCGTGTCGACCCGGCGCGTGGACTCGAGCACCTCGGGGCCCTTGATGAGCAGCCCCAGCTGGGCGCCCCGCCCCGTGCCGACCAGCAGCGCGGTCGGGGTCGCCAGCCCGAGCGCGCACGGGCAGGCGATGATCAGCACGGCCACGGCCGAGGTCAGCGCGAACTTCACGTCGGCGCCCGAGCCCAGCCAGAAGCCCAGCGTGGCGATGGCGATCCCGATGACGACCGGGACGAACACGCCGGAGATCCGGTCGGCGAGGCGCTGGACGGCGGCGTTGCCGGTCTGGGCCTCGGTGACCAGGCGCGCGATCTGGGCCAGCGCCGTGTCGGCGCCGACCCTCGTCGCGCGGACGACCAGGCGGCCGCCGGCGTTGACCGAGGCGCCGGCGATCTCGTCGCCCGGGCCCTTCTCGACGGGCACGGACTCGCCCGTCAGCAGCGACTGGTCGACGGCGCTGGCGCCCTCGACCACGACGCCGTCGGTGGCGACCTTCTCGCCGGGCCGTACGACGAACCGCTGCCCGACCGCCAGCTCCTGCACGGGGATCCGCCGCTCGCCGCCGTCGGCGCCGAGCACCGAGACGTCCTTGGCGCCGAGCTGCAGCAGCGCCTTCAGGGCGGCACCGGCGCGGCGCTTGGAGCGCGCCTCGAAGTAGCGGCCGGCCAGCAGGAAGGAGGTGACGACCGACGCGATCTCGAGGTAGAGCTCGTCGCCGCCCGACGCCGACAGGCTGAGGCGCATCTTCATGCCGGTCGTGCCGGCGTCGCCGAGGAACAGGGCGTACATCGACCACACGAAGGCCGTGAGCACGCCGAGGCTGACGAGCGTGTCCATCGTGGCCGCACCGTGGCGCAGGTTGACCCAGGCGGCGCGGTGGAACGGCCAGGCGCCCCAGACGACGACGGGCGTGGCGAGCTGGAGCGCCAGCCACTGCCAGTGGTCGAACTGCAGCGCGGAGATCATGGAGAGCACCAGCACGACGAGCGAGAGCGGGGCCGTGATGAGCAGCCGGCGACGCAGCGGCGCGGTCTCGTCGGCCTCGGCGCCGGCCTGCGCGGGCTCGTCGTCGCCGGCCGAGGGCAGCGCGGCGTCGTAGCCCGCGGCCCGGACGGCGGCGACGAGGTCCTCCGGCGCCACGGTCGCAGCGTCGAACGCGACCGCGGCCTTCTCCGTCGCGTAGTTGACGGTGGCCGTGACGCCCTCGAGGCCGTTGAGCCGGCGCTCGACGCGGTTCGCGCACGAGGCGCAGGTCATGCCGGTGATCGGCAGCTCGACGTGCTCGACGGCCGTCGCGGTCGTGGCGGGATCGGCGGCCATGGCTAGCGCACCACCTGGGTGAACGCGGCGGTGTGGACGACGCCGTCGTGCCGGAACTGCAGGAACAGGCGGTACCGGCCGGCCGACGGATACTCCGTCATGAACCGGATCGGCCCACCGGACCCCGGCGACTCCTGCGGATGGACGTGCAGGTAGGCCAGGTCGCCCTCACGCAGGGCGACGAGGTGGCCGTCGGCGCCCAGGTAGGGCTGCACGGCGACGGGCCGGCCGTCCTTGGAGACCGAGAAGCGCAGGTCGCCCTCGGCGCCGGCCCTCGGCGTGCCCTCCAGGGTGATGTCGTAGCCGTCGGCGGCGACGTGGGTGGCCGGGGCCGGCAGCGGGCGGGGCCGGAAGTCGCCGGGGACGAACACGTCGGTGGCCAGCGTGGTCTTCTCGCGCCCGTGGGCGGTGAAGTCGGCGTAGACGCGGTACACCCCGGCCTCCGCGAACCCCAGGGGGACCGACCACGAGCCGTCCGGGGTCTGGACGGGATGGAGGTGCTGGTAGCCGGTGAGGTCGCGGCGCACGGCGATCAGGTGCAGGCGCTTGGTGTGCTCGACGTCGAAGTCGCGCACGGTCGCCCCGTCGCGATCCACGATACGGAACGTGAACGGCCGCGTCTCGCCTGGGCGCCGCGTGGCCGGGCCCTCCGTGACGAGGCGGAGCCCGTCGTCGGCGACGCCCAGGCCGCGCGGGGCCTCCGCGGCGCCGTGCCCGGCGGCCATCCCGGTCATCGCCGGCGGCTCGGTGGCGCGCCCGGGCTTGGTGCCGGCGACACTGCCGACGGCCATCGTCGCCCCGAACACGAGGGCCAGGACGGCGGCGAAACCTGCGAGCCGCGCGGTGACGCTCATCGAAGGACCTCGTAGCCGGCCGCAGCGACGGCCGCGGCGACGTCGGCGTCGCTGAAGCCCTCGCCCGTGACCCGCACCGAGCCGTCGGCGAGCTCGGCGTCGACGGCGTCGACCCCGTCGACGCGGGCCACCTCCTCGGTGACCGACAGGACGCAGTGCTCGCACGTCATGCCCGCGACGCGGTACACGCGGGTGGAGGGGGCGGGGGAGGAGGGGGCCATGATCGCGATCCTTTGCTCAGATACCCTGGGGGAGTATTTAGGAGCATACACCCACCCGGTGTCGGCGCAAGGGCCGGCACGCCCGGAAGCCTGTGATCCTGAGCACAGAGGGCGTCGGGCGACCCAGTACTCCCCCCAGGTATCATCCCCCTTCATGCCCGACGCGCCCGACATCACCCGCGGCTATACCGCCTCCAAGGACGACCTCCAGAAGCGCCTGCGGCGCATCGAGGGCCAGGTCCGTGGGATCCAGGGCATGATCGAGGAGGACCGCTGGTGCCCGGACGTCCTCCAGCAGGTCGCCGCGGTCAAGGCCGCGCTGGACAAGGTCGCCCTCGGGCTGGCCGAGGGCCATGTCCAGCACTGCATGGCCTCCGGCACGCCCGAGCGCCGCGAGGAGATGACGCACGAGCTCATGCAGGCGCTCGGGCGCCTGGTGCGCTAGCCCGCGCGGCCGCGCGGCGGCCGCACCGGATAGCGTACGGCCGGTTGCGGGACCAGCCAGCAGTCGGAGACGGGAGTCGGCACGTGCGGAGACTTGGGGTCGACGTCGGGGGGACGTTCACGGACCTGGTCCTGGTGGACGAGGAGGCCGGGCGGATCACCGTCGACAAGGTCGCCTCGACGCCCGACGACCCGTCGAGGGCCGTCGTCGAGGGCGTGCGCCAGATCTGCGCGAAGGCCGGCGTGGCGCTGGCCGACGTCGACAGCTTCCTGCACGGCACGACGGTCGCGACGAACATCGTGCTCACCAACACCGGGGCCGAGGTGGGGATGATCACCACCGAGGGCTTCCGCGACATCCTCCACATCGCGCGCCACAAGCGCCCCTACAACTTCTCGCTGCAGCAGGAGCTGCCGTGGCAGTCGCGTCCGCTGGTCCGGCGCCGCCACCGCCTCACCGTGGCCGAGCGCATCACCGCCCCCGACGGCGAGGTCCTGACGCCCCTGGACGACGACGAGGTCCGCGCCCGGGTGCGCGAGCTGCGTGACGCCGGCGTCGACGCCATCGCCGTGTGCCTGCTGCACTCCTACCTCAACCCCGAGCACGAGCGGCGGATCAAGGACATCGTCCTGGAGGAGCATCCCGGCGCCTACCTGTCGGTCTCCCACGAGGTCCTGCCGCTGTACCGCGAGTTCGAGCGCTTCTCGACCGTGTGCCTCAACGCCTACGTCGGTCCGAAGGTCGCGCGCTACGTCACCCGCTTCGACGACGCGCTGCGCGCGGAGGGCTACCGCCACGGCGTCCGCCTCATGCAGTCCTCCGGCGGGCTGACCACCGTCGAGAGCGCCGCCCAGCGCCCCGTGACCATGCTCATGTCCGGCGTGGTCGCCGGCCTGATGGGCGGGATCTGGGTCGGCCGGATGGCCGGCCACGAGAACGTCGTGACGCTGGACATCGGCGGCACCTCGGCCGACATCGGCGTGGCGGCCGGCGGCGCGGTGCGCATGCGCCACCTGCTGGACACGAAGGTCGGCGACTACCAGGCCATGGTGCCCATGGTCGACATCGACACGATCGGCGCGGGCGGCGGGTCCATCGCCTACGTCGACGACGGCGGGGTGTTCCGCGTCGGCCCGCAGTCGGCGGGCGCCGACCCCGGGCCGGCCTGCTACGGCCGCGGCGGCAGCCTGCCGACGACGACCGACGCCCAGCTGCTGCTCGGCCGGCTGCGGCCCGACCGCGGGCTGCTCGGCGGCGACATGCAGCTCGACGTCGAGCTGGCGCGCGCGGCGTTCGCCGAGCTGGCCGACAGCCTGGGCATGACCGTCGAGGAGGCGGCCCTCGGCGCGCTGCAGGTCCAGCGCTTCGGGATGACGCAGGCCATCGAGCTCAACTCGGTGCGCCGCGGCTACGACCCGCGCGACTTCGCCCTGGTCGCCGCCGGTGGAGCGGGCGCGCTGTTCGCCTGCGAGATCGCGCGCGAGCTCGACATCCCCACCGTGCTCGTGCCCCCGCACCCCGGCATCACGTCGGCGACCGGGCTGCTGACCACCGACCTGCAGCACGAGTTCGTCGCGACGGAGCGCCACACGCTGGCCACCGTCGACCTCGAGCGCCTCGCGCGGCGCTTCGCCGAGGTCGAGGCCCAGGCCGTCGAGCAGCTCGGCGACGACGGCGTGCCCGAGGAGCGCCGGCTCATCCGCCGCCTGGCGGAGTGCCGATACGCCGGCCAGGGCTACGAGGTGCGCTGCGAGGCGCCGGCGGGCTCCATCGACGCGGCCTGGGTGCAGGAGCTCGAGGAGCGCTTCCACGCCGCGCACGAGACCGAGTACGGCCACCGCTTCGACGGCCCGATCGAGCTCATCAACATCCGCGCGCTCGGCATCGGCCGCATCGACGAGCTCGTCTGGCCCGACATCGAGGCCGGCGACGGCGACCCGTCGGCCGCCCGGACCCTGGAGCGCGAGGTCGTCTTCGACGTCGACGGCGTGCCGGCCCACCTGCCGACCCCGTTCTACGACCGCGCCGCGCTGCGCGCCGGCGACCGGCTGCAGGGCCCGGCGGTCGTGGAGCAGTACGACTCCACGACGGTCGTCCCGCCCGGCTTCGACGCCGAGATCGACCGCCACGGCACCATCGTGATCACGGTTCCCGCCCTGGAGCGGGCGGCGGCCGCCGAGCCCTCCACCGCGCTCTCGACGCCGATCCTCATGCGCGTGATCGGCGGCGCGCTGACCTCGATCGCCAAGGAGATGGCGGGCGTCCTGTTCCGCATGTCCTACTCCTCGATCATCCGCGAGTCCGAGGACCTCGGCGCGGGCCTGTTCGACCGCGAGGGCAACGTCCTGGCCGAGTCGGACTCCACGCCGATGTTCATGGGCGCGATGCCGAAGATCGTCAAGAACGTCATCGCGCTGCTGGGCGACGACATCCACGAGGGCGACATCGTCGTCCACAACGACCCCTACGGCGGGGCGACGCACTCCCCCGACCTCGCGATCGTCGTGCCGATCTTCTCCGGCGGCGAGCTCGTCGGGTTCTCGGGCGCGTCGGCCCACCTGCTCGACATCGGCGGCGCCTATCCGGGCATCGCGATCGACCTCGTCGACCGCTGGTCGGAGGGCAGCGTCTTCCAGGCCGTCAAGCTGTCGGACCGCGGCGTGCGGCAGGAGGGCATGTGGCGCCACCTGCTGGCCAACATGCGCACGCCGACGCAGAACCAGGGCGACCTGGAGGCGATGATCGCCGCGTGCGAGCTCGCGCGCACCCGCTTCGTGGATCTCGTCGGCCGCTACGGCGCGGACACCGTGCTCGACGCCGCGGCCGCATGGCTGCAGTACTCCGAGCGCATGCTGCGCCAGGAGATCGCCAAGCTGCCCGACGGCACCTACGAGACCGGGACGGGCTGGCTGGACGACGACGGGCGCAACCGCGGCGTCAAGCTCCCCGTCAACATCAAGGTCATCGTCGCCGGCGACGAGATCACCTTCGACCTCACGGGCTCCTCCGACGAGGTCATGACGGGCTTCAACTGCCCGTTCGAGGGCACGACGATCTCGGCGATGACGTTCATCGCGCGGATGGTGTTCCTCGACGAGGAGGCCCACCCCGTCTTCGTGCCCCAGAACGAGGGGATGCTGCGCCCCGTCGGCGTCATCGCGCCGGAGGGCTCGATCTTCAACCCCCGCTTCCCGCGCGCGTGCTTCGCGCGCTTCTGCCAGGTCCAGCGGGCGGTCGACCTCGCCCTGCGGGCGCTGGCCGACGTCGCGCCCGAGCGCGTGACGGCCGGCAACTCGGCGCACCTGCACTTCCTGTCCTACTCCGGCTTCCTGGAGGCCGAGCAGGAGTACTGGGTCTACCTCGAGGTCAACGAGGGGTCCTACGGCGGCCGCCATCACCGTGACGGCCTGGACTCGGTCGACTCGCTCATCGCCAACACGCGCAACAACCCGATCGAGGAGCTCGAGTGGCGCTTCCCGATGCGCACGGAGCGCTACGAGCTGCGCGACGACCCGGCCGCCGCGGGCCGCTGGCGGGGCGGCATCGGCGTCGTGCGCGTCAACCGGTTCCTCGTCGACACCGTCGTCAGCTGCGAGGGCGAGCGCCAGGAGTCCGATCCGCCGTGGGGCATCTTCGGGGGCCACGAGGGCCACAACGCCTCCCTGGTGCGCAACGCCGGGCAGCCCGGCGAGGAGGCCTGGCCGGCCAAGATCACCGGCTACACGCTCAAGGCCGGTGACACGCTGGAGATCACCACGCCCAGCTCGGGCGGCTACGGGGACCCGCTGACGCGCGACCCCGCGCGGGTGCTGTCCGACGTGCTGGACGGCTTCACGACCCTCGAGCTGGCCGCGCGCGACTACGGCGTGGTCATCGACGCCGCGACGATGACCGTCGACGACGACGCGACCGCGCGGCGGCGCGCGGCCGCCGCGCAGGACGCGACGGCCCGCGCCTGACGGCGCTATGCGTGCACGAGCTCCATCGCGTCGGACGTGGCGCGATGGACCAGGACCCTCCCGGTGGTGGTCGAGGTCCGGTCGATCTTCGCGTGGCCGAGCTGGTCGCGGATGAAGTCCGCGGCCAGGTCGTTGGACCGAAGGGACGCCTCGCGGTCGCTGAAGACCGTCGTCGTGAACAGGTGCCCCGAGCCGCAGTCGATCAGCTGGTAGGCGATGAAGCCGTCCATCTCCGAGAGCGGGCCGGCGAAGTGGCGGTCCGCGGCGCGCGCGACCTCCTCGACGTCCTCGGGCCGGCAGTGGTACTGGCGGATGGTGGTGAACACCGGGTCCTCCTTCGTACGTGGGACGGTGCTCCCGCCCGGCCGATGCTACGCCGATCGCCGCGGCGTCTGGGGAACCTTCGGCGCGCCGTCGAGCAGGTGCGGGATGACCTGCTCGGCGAAGATCGCCGCCGACTCGCGCATGACGGCGTGCTCGACGCCGGGCATCCAGAACCGGCCGACGAAGTGGAAGTTGGGGCCGGCCGCGTCGCGGTAGGCCAGCAGCCGCTCGGCCACCTGCTCGGGGGCGCCGAGCACCACCGAGTCGCGCAGCCCGTCCTCCAGCGTCGCGGGCATCGGGGGCGCGGGCGGCGCCGGGGGCCGGCGGCCGCGGGCGAGCATGTCCTCGTACTTCCAGTGCAGGTACCAGACGCTGTCGCGGATGATCTCCCAGCGGTCCTCGTCCGGCCAGGCGAACGTGGGCAGGTGCAGCGCGGCCGTCATCGACTCGGGGTCCAGGCCGGCCTGCTCGCGGGCGTCGCGCGCCCACTTGACGCGCTCGCCGAACTCGGCCGGCGTGACGTTGGCGCCGAAGAAGCCGTCGGCGATGCGGCCCGCGCGGCGCACGGCCGGCTCGGCGCCGGCGCCGATCCAGATCGGCGGGCCGCCGGGCCGGAACGGCTTGGGCGTCACCGACACGCCCTCGACGAGCCCGTCGGACCAGGCGCCGCGGAGGATCTCGACGCAGCGGCGCAGCCGCGCGACGCGCTCGGCGATCGGGACGCCGAGGACCTCGAACTCCTCCTCGCGCCAGCCCAGCCCCAGGCCGAGCAGCAGCCGCCCGGAGGCGATGAGGTCGACCGTGGCGGCGTCCTCGGCGAGCCGGAACGGGTCGATCAGCGGCGCGAGCACGACCCCGGTGCCGACGAGGACGCGCTCGGTGCGGGCGGCGATCGCGGCGCACACCGGCAGCAGCGAGGACATGTGGCTGTCGTCGAGGAAGTGGTGCTCGGCCACCCAGACCGAGTCGAACCCGAGCCGGTCGGTGTCCTGGGCGAGCTCCAGGGCCTGGCGGTAGAGGTCGTGATCCGTCCGTGGGTCGCCGGGATAGCGCTGGCAGGTCAGCATCCCGTATCCGATGTGCATGCCGGCAGTCTCGTGGATCGCGCACCCTGACCCACCCTCCCCCCCGGATCGGGCCGGATCAGGGGGCTTCCCCGAATGACCGACTGGCACATGCGCCATGGACGGCCGTGGCGGCCCCGGGCTAGGTTGGCGCATGGACGTGACGAGCCTGTACGGGCGGCGGGCGACGCAGCGCTGGGAGCGCATGAGCGTCGGCGACCTGTTCGAACGCGTCACGTGGAGCTACCCCGACAAGGAGGCCATCGTGGCCTGGGAGGGCGCGTTCGCCCACCCCGAGAACCAGCGGCTCACCTACCGCCAGGCCGACGAGCTGGCCAACCGCGTCGCCCACGGCCTGCTCGAGCGCGGCCTGCAGCGGGGCGACCGCGTCATCATGTTCTGCGACAACACGACCGAGGCCTACGTCTTCAAGTTCGGGGTGGCCAAGGCGGGGATGACGGTCGTGCCCCTGAACACCATGCTGGCCCCCGACGTCATCGGGCACCTCCTCGCCCGGACCGAGCCCGCGTTCACGATCGTCGACGCGGAGCTGTGGCCGCGGGCCGCCGGGGCCTTCGGCGCCCAGGGCATGACCCCGGACGTCACCATCGAGATCGGCGGGCCGCCGGTGCCCGGCAGCACCGGGTTCGGCGCGTTCGTCCAGGGCCGGCCGGCGACGGAGCCCGACGTCGAGATCCACGCCGACGACATCTGGGAGATCGTCTTCACCTCGGGGACGACCGCGCTGCCCAAGGGCGCGATGATCTCGCACGCCTACAGCCACATGACGGGCGCGTCGTTCGCGCTGTCGCTCACGCGCCGGCTGGCCTTCGAGTGCGACCTCAAGCTCTGCGGCTTCCTGCCCCTGGTCTTCCACAGCGCCCACCAGATCGTCGGCCTGCCCGCGTTCTTCGCCGGCGGCACGCTCATCATGGGCCGCGGGCTGGACGCGGCCAACGTCGCCCGGGCGGTGACCCGCGAGCGCGCGACGTGCCTGTGGGGCGGCGCCCCGGCGATGCTCACCGACATCGTCGCAGCGGTGGCGCGCGAGCCCATGTCCTATGACTTCAGCAGCGTGACGACTGCGCTCTACGGCTGGACGAGCGCGCCGCCCGGGCTCATCGCGGCGCTGGAGCGCCTCTGCGGCCCGGACCTCGTGACGTTCGAGATCCTCGGCCAGACCGAGGCCATGGCCTGCTTCCGCTTCTGGCCGGGGCAGTGGCCGGAGACGTTCCACCGCCACGCGCCGGAGCGCAACTACGTCGGCGTGCCGTCGCCCATCCTGGCCAGCGACGTCGTCGACGAGGACGGCGCGTCGCTGCGCGACCGCCCCGGCGTCCCCGGTGAGGTCGTCTACCGCTCACCGGTCATGACCGCCGGCTACTACCAGGACGTGGAGGCCACGCACGAGGCCTTCCGCGGCGGCTGGTTCCACTCCGGCGACCTCTGCGAGTACGACGCCGACGGCCTGCGGGTCATGGTCGACCGCTCCAAGGACATCGTCAAGTCCGGCGGGGAGAACGTGTCGAGCATGCGCGTGGAGTCCGTGCTCGTCCAGCACCCCCACGTCGTCAAGGCGGCCGTCGTCGGCCTGCCCCATCCCCAGTGGGGCGAGGCGGTGACCGCGTTCGTGATCGCCGCCGACGGCGCGGTGCCCGACCCCGACGAGCTCATCGCGTTCGCCCGTGAGCGCCTCGGCGGCTTCGAGACGCCCAAGCGCGTGGTCGTCGTCGAGGCGCTGCCGGTCACCGTGGGCAGCAAGGTCCTCAAGTACCAGCTCCGCGCGACCCACGCGGGGCTGTACGCGGAGGGGTGAGCGGGCGGGTCAGACGCCGCGCGTGAGCTTCTGCAGCGTGTGGCAGTCGGCGGGCACGTCGCCGTTCCTGGCACCCGCCGACCATGTGACCTCGCCGACGTAGAGGTCGCCGGCGCTGTCGAAGGCGACGCCGTGAGCCGCCCAGAAGGACCCGGGCGCGCACGGCTCGTCGGTGCCGAAGCGCTCGACGACTGCGCCCGTCCCGGCGTCCAGCAGCGTGCAGACGGAGTGCGGCGTGGCGTCCGTGACGGGGTCCATGTCCGGCCAGCGCCCGGCGCGGCCGCCGAGCTCGGTCACGCAGAGCAGGCCGTCGGGGGACAGCGCCAGGCCGTCGGGGCGCGACACGCCGGCCCACTGGTCGAGCAGCCCGCCGTCGAGGTCGAAGACCTGGATGCGATCGTTCTCGCGATCGGCGACGAACAGGCGGCGCTCGTCGGGCGAGGCGGCGAGGCCGTGCGGGATGTGGAACTGGCCGGGGCCGCGGCCGGGCTCGCCCCAGGAGGCCTCCAGCGTCCCGTCGGCCGAGAAGCGATGCACCCGCGCGTTGCCGTACCCGTCGGCGACGAACACGCTGCCGTCGGTGAGCACGCACACGTCGGTCGGGCCGTGGAACGGCGCCGATCCGTGCGCGACCTGGCGGTAGTGGAACTCCCCGTAGTCCGCACCGCTCGTGCGCGCCCCGGTCTCCGAGGCGCGCCCGGGCTCGCCGAGGGTCAGCACGAGCTCGCCCGCGCCGGTGAACTTGCGCACGGTGTGGTCGCCGTTGTCGACGCACCAGACGAAGCCCTCGTGGTCGATGCGGATCGCGTGCGGGTTGTCGAAGACCCCCTCGCCCCAGGAGCCGGCGAACGTGCCGTCGCGCTCGTAGACGATCACGGGGTGCTCGCCGCGGGCGAACACGTACACCCGGTCCTCGGCGTCGACGGCCACGCCCGGGACGTCGGGATGCGCCCATCCGCCGGGCAGCTGCTCCCAGCCCTCGATCGCCACGTACCCCCCAGAGCTCATGGGGCGAGTATGCCGACGCGGGCCGCGGGGCCGCCGCCAGGCCGGCTCACATCACCAGGCCGCCGTCGACGCAGAGCACCTGGCCGGTGATGTAGGAGGCGTCGTCGGAGGCGAGGAACGCGAAGGCCCCGGCGATCTCGTCGGGCTCGGCCCACCGGCCCAGGGGGACCTTGGCCAGCTGCTTCTCCGCGAAGCGCGGGTCGGTGCGGATCGTCTCGGTCATCGCGGTCGCCGCCAGCGGGGCGACGACGTTGGCGGTGATCGCGCGCCGCGCCAGCTCCCTGGCCAGCGACTTGGTCAGCCCGACGATGCCGGCCTTGGCCGCGGCGTAGTTGGCCTGGCCGATCGTCCCGACCAGCCCGGCGGCCGAGGTGGAGTTGATGATGCGCCCGCGGCCGTCGTCGGGCAGGTGGGCCAGCGCCTCCTGCGCGACGCGGTAGGTGCCCATCAGGTGCACGTCGAGGACCGCGGCGAACCTCTCCTCGTCCAGCTTGGGGAACATCGCCGGCCGGATGATGCCCGCGTTGTTGACGACGATGTGGACCGCGTCGCCCAGCCCCGCGGCCACCGCCACGGCCGCCGCGACCTGCGCGCGGTCGGACACGTCGGCGCCCACGGCCGCCGCCCGCCCCCCCGCCGCCGTGACCTCCGCCGCGACGCGTGCCGCGGCGTCCTCGTCGCGGTCGACGACCGCGACCGCCGCGCCCTCCTGCGCCAGGCGCCGCGCGACGGCGGCGCCGATGCCCGCCCCCGCGCCGGTGACCAGCGCGACGCGCCCGTCCAGCCGGAGGCTCATGCCCCGGCCCCCGCGGGCGCCGGCGCCGCCTGGACCTCGAGCAGCAGGTCGACGACGGTGGCGAACGCGCCGGGCATGCGGCGCAGCCCGGGCGACCGAGCCAGGTCGTCGGCGATCGCCTGCGCCGCGCGGACGACCGCCCGGGCCATGACCGGCCGCAGCCCCGGCCGCGCGACGGCGAGCACGTGGGCCCACTCGGCGCGGACGCTCTCCTGGGTGTGCAGCACGTAGGACCTCTGGGGGTCGTCGAGATGGTGGACGTCGGTGATGAGCAGGTCGATCAGGGCGCTGTGGGTCCCGGCGAGCGTCAGGTAGCACGTCGTCAGGCGCCGCAGGGCGTCCTCCGGGCCCTGCGCCCGTCCGAGCGACCGGTACAGGTCGAGCAGCACGGCGTCGGCCGCACGGCCCAGCGCGGCGAAGAGGAGGTCCTGCTTGGAGTCGAAGTAGGGGTAGATGCTCGGCCCGGCCATCCCGGCCCGGGCGGCGATCTCCTCCAGGCTGGTGCCGGCATAGCCCGAGGCCGCCATGAGCGGCACCGCGATCGCGAGGAGCGGCTCGCGCGTGGACTGCGGCGCGTACGTCGTCGTCGCATCCCACGGCGCGGGCGCCGGCTGCGGCGCGCGGCGCACGGGGAGCGCCAGGAGCCGGGTGAGGGTCTGCGACAGCAGGTCCTCGTGGTCGGCGCGACCCGGCCGAGCGCCGCCCTTGGGGACGCTGCGCAGCACGGAGACGGCGCACCAGGCCAGCAGGGAGGCGTCGCCGGCCGTCAGGCCGGGGCGCTGCGCGGTCAGCAGCGCGGTCAGCCCTGCGGTCACCCGGTGGACCTCCCGGGCCAGCGGGGCCACCTCGTCGCCCTCCAGCGCGCGCGACTCGCGCTGCCAGAGCACGCCCAGGCGCGGCCGGCCCGCGGCGGCGGCCGCCAGGCCGGGGATCGCGTCCTGCAGCGTGGCGGCCTCGGAGACCACGGCGCCGAAGGGCTCCAGCTCGGCGGCGATCACGGCCCGCAGGAGCTCCTGCTTGCCCGAGAAGTGGCGGTACAGGCTCGAGGCGCGGACGTTGACCGCGCCGGCCACGTCGTTCATCGAGACGCCGGCGTAGCCGCGCTCGTAGAAGAGGTCGGCGGCGGCGTCGACGATGAGCGCCCGGCGGTTCTTCGGCCGCGTCCCGCGCCGGGGCGGGGCGCCCGCGACCGGCGCGCTCACGCGCGGCCCGCGCGCTTGTCGACCAAGTGAACCATGGTTAGGGTCAGGCTATATGAGCCACCAGCCGGGTGCCGTGATCGTCGGCGCCTACGAGCACCCGGGCCGCGACCTGCCGGGCCACACCATCCCGCGCCTGCAGCGCGAGGTGGCCCATGGGGCGCTGGCCGACGCCGGGCTGGAGATCGCCGACGTCGACGGCTTCTTCTGCGACGCCAACAGCCCGGGCATGGGCCCGGTGGACATGCTCGAGTACCTCGGCCTGCGGTGCACCTACACCGAGTCGGGCGACATGGGCGGCGCCACCTACGTCGCCTACGTCGGCCATGCCGCGGCGGCCATCGCCGCGGGGAAGTGCCGGGTGGCGCTCATCGTCCTGGCCGGGCTGCCCCGGGCGGAGGGGACCTCGATCGCCGGGCGCGAGCTGGTGCCCGGGCCGTCGGCGGCCTTCGAGGTCAACGGCTACTGGGGCGGCCACGGGCCGGTCGCCGACTACGCGCTGACCGCACGCCGACACATGCACGAGTTCGGCACGACCTCCGAGCACCTGGCCTGGGTCAAGGTCGCGAGCTCCGAGCACGCCCAGCACAACCCCGACGCGATGCTGCGCACGCCGGTCACCGTCGACGACGTCCTAGCCTCGCCCCTGGTCGCCGACCCGCTGCATCGCCTGGACTGCTGCATCGTCTCCGACGGCGGCGGTGCGCTCGTGGTCGTGCACCCCGACGTCGCGCGCGGCCTGGAGCGCACGGGCGTGATGCTGCGCGGCCACGGCGAGGCGCACAAGGACCCCAACTTCGGCGACGTCGACCTGACCTACACGGCCGGCCGCCGGGCCGGCGAGCTGGCCTACGCGGAGGCGGGCGTGCGGCCCTCCGACATCCAATACGCCTCGATCTACGACTCGTTCACGATCACCGTGCTCATCGCGCTGGAGGACCTCGGCTTCTGCGCCAAGGGCCGGGGCGGGCCCTTCGTGCAGGACGGGGGCCTGCGCAGCCGCGGTGGGCGGCTGCCGGTCAACACCGACGGCGGCGGGCTCTCGAGCAACCACCCCGGCAACCGGGGCGGCATGACCAAGGTCATCGAGGCGGTGCGCCAGCTGCGGGGCGAGACGCAGCTCGAGGTCCAGGTCCCCGGGTGCGAGCTGGCGCTGGTCTTCGGATCGGGCGTCCGCCTGTCCTCGCGTCACTACAGCTCGGTGCTCGTCCTGGAGCGCGCGGCATGAGCCCCGGGGTGCGCCCGGCCTCCCTGCCCACGCCCCCGCCGCGGCTGGACCCCGAGACCCAGCCGTACTGGGACGCCGCCGCGCGTGGCGAGCTGGTCCTCCCGCTCTGCCCGCGATGTGATCGGCTGTTCTGGTACCCGCGGGGCGCCTGCCCGCGCTGCGGCGCGACCGACCTGAGCTGGCGGCCGGCGTCGGGCGAGGGGGTCGTCTACAGCTTCAGCGTCGTGCGCCGCGCGGGTGGGGCGTGGGCGCAGGCGGTGCCCTACGTCCTGGCCTACGTCACGCTGGCCGAGGGGCTCACGGTGGCGGCGAACATCGTGGGCTGCGCCCCGGAGGAGATCACGGTGGACCTGCCCGTGCACGCGGTCTTCGAGGCGGCCGCCGCGGGCGACCCGGCGATCCTGCGCTTCACGCCCGCGGCGGCCGGCTGAGCTCCGGGACCACGACCGCGCCGCGCGCCACGAGGGCGTCGATCGCGTCGGGGGCCAGGCCGAGCTCGCCGAGCACCTCGAGGCTGTGCTCCCCCAGGCGCGGCGCCGGGCGCAGCGGCACGGGCTCGGTGGCCGAGAACGAGGGGGCCATCCGCGCCAGGCGCAGCCGGCCCTCGGTGGGGTGCTCGATCTCCTGCATGAGGCCCACGGCCTCGAGGTGGGGGTCGGCGAGGAGCTCGTCGATCCCGAGCACGGGGACCGCGGCGACGCCGAGCCGCTGAAAGTCCTCGAGCCACGCCGTGCTCGTGCGCGACGGCAGGGCCTCCGCCAGCAGCCCGTAGAGCTCGTCGATGTTCTCCGTGCGCTCCCGGATGGTGCGGAAGCGCGGGTCGTCGCCCAGCTCGGGCCGGCCGATGAGGTCGAAGAAGGCCAGCCACTGCTTGTCGGTGTAGATCATCACCGCGATGTGGCCGTCCTGTGTGCGGTACGGGCGGCGGTTGGGCGAGGCCACCCGCGCGTAGCCCGTGGGCCCGCGCGGAGGGTCGAAGACGTGGCCGCCCTGGAGCTCGAGCAGCGTGAAGGCGGCCATGGCCTCGAACATCGGCACCTCGACCGCCTGGCCCCGCCCGGTCGTCGCCTGCTGCACGAGCGCGGCGTTGATCGCGCCGAGGGCCACCAGCCCGACGATCTTGTCGGCGATCGAGGACTTGATGTAGGCCGGCTCGCCGTCGCCGCCCTGGACGGCCGCCGTGCCGCTGATGGCCTGGATGACGTCGTCGTAGGCCGCGTGGTCGCGGTAGGGACCGGCGCTGCCGAAGCCCGGCAGCGTGCAGTGCACCAGGCGGGGGTGGTCCTCGCGCAGCGCGTCGTGGGTCAGGCCGAGCCGGCCCAGCGCGGCGGGGCGCATGTTGGTGACGAACACGTCGGCGCGGGTGACGAGCGCCAGCACGACGTCGCGCGCGCCGGGGTCCTTGAGGTCCAGCGCGATGCTGCGCTTGCCGTGGTTGGCGGCCAGGAAGATCGGGCCCATCCCGGGGTGCCGGCCGTCGCCGATGTGACGGATGATGTCGCCGCCGGGCGCCTCGACCTTGACGACGTCGGCCCCCATCGCCGCCATCATCTGGGTCGTGTAGGGCCCCATGAACGTCGTCGTGAGGTCGACGACGGTGATGCCCTCCAGCGGGCCGGCGGGCGGGATGGACGTCACGGGCCCCGAACCTACCAGCGGCGGCCGGGGGCCTCAGCCCGCGAGCCCACTCGCACGTCGTGCGAGGGTGGTCCCCACACCTTCCCGAGGCCTAGCCCCTCGGGGAGTTCACAGCGCCCGGTGCGCCGGAGTACGGTGGCGACCGCACCCCGGCGCCCGATCGCGCCGGGGTCGCCGATCTCAGTCGGGTCGGCCCACGGGGCCGCAGAGGCGTTGGTTCGAATCCAACCCGGCCCGATCAGCCGGGGGGCCCACCCGGCGCAGACGCGCGTCCGTCAGGACGCGCGCTCGGCGGCGGCCGCGGTCGCCCGCGCGGCGGCCATGCGGGGCCACATGATGACCACGGCCACCGCCAGGGCGGCGACCAGGAACCCGGCCGAGCCCACGAGCGTGGAGGCGACCGCATGGGCCAGCTCGCTGCGGGGCGTGGCGCCCGCGTGCTGCGCGGCCGAGCGGCTCGACGACGCGAACACGGTCACGAGGATCCCGAGGCCCAGCGCCGCGCCGACCTGCTGGGCGGCGTTGAGCAGCCCGGAGCCGGCCCCCGCGTCGCGGGCGGGGACGCCGGCCATCCCGACCGACGTCAGCGGGGCCATGGCGATGCCCGTCCCGGCGCCGAAGACGACCATGGCGACGGCCACGCCGGGGACATAGGAGGAGTCCTCCGTGATCCGCGTGAGCCAGAGCATCCCGGCCAGTGCGACGGTCAGGCCGCCGATGAGCAGCGGGGCGGTGCCGAACCGCGCGGTCAGGCGCGGGACGATCCGCACCGAGGCGAACATCGCGAGGGTCATCGGCAGGAACGCGATGCCCGTCTGCACGGCGCTGAAGCCGCGCACGCCCTGGAAGTACTGGGTCAGGAAGAAGAAGGACGAGAAGTTGCCGGCCACGAGCAGCAGGCGGCCCACGTAGGCCCCGGAGCGCTCACGGCTGGCGAACATCCGCAGGGGCGTGATCGGCTGCTCGGCGCGTCGCTCGGTCAGCACGAAGGCGGCCAGCAGCAGGACGCCCGCGGCGAAGGACGCCACCGTGCCGAGGTCGCCCCAGCCGTCGGAGGCGGCGCGGACGAAGCCGTAGACGATCGCGGTCATGCCGAGCGTCGAGGTGATCGCGCCGGTGAGGTCGAAGCGGCCGTCGTGGCGCTCGCTCTCGGGCAGGAACCGCGGCGCGAGGGTGACGAGGACGATGCCGATCGGCACGTTGATGAACAGCCCCCAGCGCCAGCTGGCCCAGCTCGTGAGCATGCCGCCGACGACGAGGCCGATGCTGCCGCCCGCGGCCGAGACCGCGCTGTAGGACGCGACGGCCCGCGTCCGCTCGCGGCCCTCGCGGAACGTGATGGACAGCAGCGCGAGCGTCGACGGGGCCGCGACGGCCGCGCCGAGCCCCTGCACGGCGCGCGCGCCGAGCAGCCAGCCGGGCGACTGGGCCAGCCCGCCGGCCAGGGAGGCGGCGGTGAACACGGTCAGCCCGGCGACGAACATGCGCCGGCGCCCGAGGATGTCGCCGGCGCGGGCGCCGAGCAGGAGCAGGCCGCCGAAGGTCAGGGCGTAGGCGTTCTGGACCCACGACAGGCCGGTGGGCGAGAAGCCCAGGGCACGGTGGATGCGGGGCAGCGACGTGATGATGATCGACACGTCGAGGATCAGCATGAGCTGGCAGGTGAGGATGATCCCCAGGACGATCTGGGGATGGGAGGGGCGCCGCGGGGCGCCCGCGCGCCGGAGGCGGAGGCGGGTGCCGGACAGGCGGCGGGCGGCGGCGGGCCGGGTGAACGTGGCGGGCATGGGGAGGGCGTCCCTTCGGGTGGGGCAGGAGCGCTAAACTGGAGACGTTCTCCAGAAGAGAATGCGGAGATGCTCTCCGCTTACATGTCACACTGTAGCGGAGATCACCTCCGCTTTGCCACGACGATGCCCGCGACCGACGCCGACAGCCGCCTCACCGGCCTCTCCCAGCGCCCGAAGCGCGCGGACGCGGCCCGCAACTACGACAAGCTCGTCGCCGCGGCGCGCGAGGCCTTCGCGCAGGACGGCGAGGGTGCCAGGCTCGACGACATCGCCAAGCGGGCCGGCGTCGGGCCGGGCACGCTGTACCGCAACTTCCCGACGCGCCAGCACCTGCTCGAGGCCGTCTACGTCGACGAGGTCGAGGCGATCGCCCGCGCGGCGGACGCCCTCGCCGACCACGAGCCGTGGGACGCCCTGCGGCGCTGGACGCGCCAGTTCGTCGACTACGTCACCACCAAGCGGGCCATCGGCAGCGCGCTGCTGACCTACATCGACCGCGACTCCGAGGTCTTCCGCTCCTGCCGCGGCGCGGTGTTCGGGGCGGGCGACGCGCTGCTGGAGCGGGCGCGGGCCGCCGGCGAGGTCCGCGACGACGTGGCGTTCGCCGACCTCGCGCCGCTGCTCGGCGGCATCGCGGCCATGCAGGGCGCCGACCCCGCGACGATCGACCGCAGCCTCGACCTCGTGCTCGACGGCCTGCGCTACCGGCCGCCGGCCGGCTGACACCCGGGCCGCCGCCCGCGCTTGCCGCCGACGGGCGGCTCTGGTTGGGTGGCACGATGACCGCCGACCGGCGACTGGGCCGCCGACTCCTGGGCATCCTCGTCGTCGTCGGCCTCGGGGAGGCCGCGCCCGCGTCGCCGGGCGCGCTCGAGCAGGCCCCGCAGCCCGGCGGCGAGGCCGGTCGTCCGTCGAGCTGGTAGCCCGCCACCGCCCGTCAACCCAGGAGCGCCACCCATGCCGAGCGAGATCGTCGTCGAGAAGAACATCATGGTGGCCATGCGCGACGGCGTCGCGCTGGCCACCGACGTCTACCGCCCCGGCGGCTCCGAGCCGCTGCCGGCGATCCTCCAGCGCACGCCCTACGACAAGGAGGGCGCGGCGCTGCGCAACTACAGCTTCGAGGTCATGCGCGCCGTCCAGGCCGGCTACGTGTGCGTCGTGCAGGACGTCCGCGGCCGCTTCCTGTCGGAGGGCGACTTCGACCCGTTCTTCGACGAGGGCCCCGACGGCGCCGACACGATCGCCTGGGTCGCGGCCCAGCCGTGGTGCTCGGGCGTGGTCGGCATGGCGGGCGGCTCCTACTTCGGCGCGACGCAGTGGCGCGCGGCGGGCGAGGTGCCCGAGGCGCTGAAGGCGATGGTGCCGTTCGTCACGGCGGCCGACTACCACGAGGGCTGGACCTACCAGGGCGGGGCGTTCGAGCTGGGCTTCAACCTGCACTGGACGCTGGGGTTCCTGGCGGTGGGCGAGGTGGTCCGGCGGCTCGGCGCCGGCCAGGACGCTATGGCCGAACTCGGCGCGCTCGTCCAGGCCGTCGACGACAACGACGCGCTGTACGAGCGGCTGCCGCTGACCGACATGCCCGTGCTGGACGAGCTGGCGCCGTACTACCGCGCGTGGCTCGACCACCCCGCCTACGACGACTACTGGCGCGCGATCGCCCCCAAGGAGCGCCACGCGCAGGTCACGGTCCCCGCGCTGAACATCGGCGGCTGGTACGACCTCTTCCTCGGCGGCACGATCGCCAACTACCTGGGGATGAAGGAGCAGGGCGCCACCGAGGCCGCGCGGCGGCCGCACCTGGTCATCGGGCCCTGGGCCCACGGCGACTCCTTCGGCTGGTATGCCGGGCGCAGCTACGGCTTCGCCTCCAACTACCTCGCCATCGACCCGACCGCGCTGCACGTGCGCTGGTTCGACCGCCATCTCAAGGACATGGACAACGGACTCGACGACGAGCCGCCGGTGCGCCTGTTCGTCATGGGCATCGACGAGTGGCGCGACGAGCAGGACTGGCCGCTGCCCGACACGGCCTTCACGCCGTACTATCTCCACAGCGGCGGCCACGCCAACACGGCCTCGGGCGACGGGACGCTGTCGACCGAGGCGCCCGGCGCCGAGCCACACGACACCTACCTCTACGACCCGCGCGACCCGGTCCCCACCACCGGCGGCGCGACGTTCCTGCCGGGCCTGTTCGTCGCCGCCAACGCCGGCCCGCGCGACCAGCGGCTCATCGACGGCCGGGCCGACGTCCTCACGTTCGTCACGCCGCCGCTGGAGCACGACGTCGAGGTCACCGGGCCGATCGAGCTCGTGCTCCACGCGTCGTCCTCGGCGCGCGACACGGACTTCACCGGCAAGCTCGTCGACGTCGCGCCCGACGGGCGCGCCGAGCTGCTGACCGACGGCATCCTGCGCGCGCGCTACCGCGAGTCGATGAGCGAGCCGCGGCCGCTGGAGCCCGGCGAGGTCTACGAGCTGCGGATCGACCTGTGGGCGACGGCCAACGTGTTCAAGGCCGGCCACCGGATCCGCCTGGACGTGTCGAGCAGCAACTTCCCGCGCTTCGACCGCAACACGAACACGGGCGGGACCATCGCGACCGAGGGTCCCGAGGCGCTCGTGGAGGCCGTCAACCGCGTCTTCCACGACCACGAGCACCCGTCGCACGTGGTGCTGCCGATCATCGACCGCTCCTGACCGCCGTCCCGGCGGCCGGCGGGCGCGCGGCGGTGACGGGCGGTGGATCCTGTCGGCGGGACCTCCGGCGCCCGTCTGCGGGGCTCTACGGATGGTGGGCGGCCGGGCGCCACGCACAATCGGGCCATGGCTCGCACTCCCAAGGAACTCAAGGACCTGGCCCTGGCGCCGGTCGCCGTCGCCGTCGACGAGAACCTCCGCTTCCTGCGCACCCGCACCCCCGAGGAGCTGGGGGCCGCGCTCGAGCTCGTGCTCGACCGCGCCACCCCCGATCCCTCGCGCGAGACGCGGCTGGCCCAGGTGCTCGAGGCCGCGATCCGCGACGTCGACCTGCACGGCTGGCAGGCCACGATGAGCGACGACGGCTCCGCCGTCCGGATCGCCGGCGGCTCGGCCTCGCTGGACATCAGCGTCGGCGCCACGGTGCTGCACTACGTCGAGGACGGGGCCGCCGCCCCGGCCGCCTCGTAGACCGCGCCGCGCGTGGCGCCTGCCGTGGCTGGCCGCACGGCCCGCCACGGCGTAGGCTGCCGGCCACTGAGCGCCGCGGCCGACCCACCCATCCCCTCCGGCGCCGACGGCGGGCGCACCGCCTGGGCGCGCAACCTCGCCGCGCCCATCCGGCGCTTCCTGCACGCCGAGACCGGCGGCGCGATCGTCCTCGTCGGCGCCACGCTGGTGGCGCTGCTGTGGGCCAACTCGCCGTGGAGCGACTCCTACGCCTCGGTGTGGGGGATGCGACTGGCGATCTCGCTGGGCGACCACGCCATCGCCACGGACCTGCGCGGGTGGGTCAACGAGGGGCTCATGACGCTCTTCTTCCTCGTGGTCGGCCTGGAGGCCAAGCGCGAGCTCGACCTCGGTGAGCTGCGCGAGCGCCGGCGGCTGACCGTCCCGGTCATGGCGGGCCTGGGCGGCATGGTCGCGGCGGCCGCGGTGTACCTGGCGATCAACGCGGGCGGCGACGGCGCGGCGGGCTGGGGCGCGGCGGTGTCGACCGACACCGCGCTGGCGCTCGGGGCGCTCGCGCTGCTGACCCACGGGCGCGCCATCCGCCTGCGGGTGTTCCTGCTCACGGTCGTGGTCATCGACGACCTCGTCGCGCTGGCGGTCATCGCCATCGCCTACTCCGACGCCATCGACCCCGTCGCCCTGGCCGTCGCCGTGGGCTTCTTCGCCGTGCTGCTGGCACTGCGCTACGCGGGCTCGTGGCGCGGCCCGGCGGCCGCGGCGGCGGGCGTGGGCATGTGGCTGGCCCTGTTCGAGTCCGGCATCGACCCGGTCATCACGGGGCTGCTCGTCGGCCTGGTGAGCACGGCCTACCCGCCGTCGCGCGACGACCTGGAGCGCAGCACGGAGCGGGCCCGCTCGTTCCGCGAGCAGCCGACCCCGGAGCTGGCCTACCAGGCGCGGGCCAGCCTCACCTCGGCCATCTCGCTCAACGAGCGCCTCCAGTACCGGCTGCTGCCGTGGACGAGCCAGGTCATCGTCCCGCTGTTCGCGCTGGCCAACGCCGGCGTGCACTTCGACGGCGACCTGCTGTCGGGCGCGGCCGCTTCGCGCGTGACGATCGGGATCGTCGCCGCCTACGTCGTCGGCAAGCCGCTGGGCATCACGGGCGCCGCCTGGATCGCCACCCGCCGGGCGATGGGCGGCCAGCGCCCGACCGTGACCTGGCCCGTCCTGGTCGGCGGCGCCGCCGCGGCCGGCATCGGCTTCACCGTGTCGCTGCTGGTGGCGTCGCTGGCCTTCACCGGGCCCACGCTCGACGAGGCCAAGATCGGCGTGCTGGTCACCGCCCTGGCCTCGCCCGCCGTGTCGTGGGTCGCCTTCGCGATCGTGCGCCACCTGCCCGACGAGCTGCGCGCGCGCCAGCTCGGGGCCGTCGCCGGGCAGATCGTCGATCTCGCCGACGACGTCGACCCCGGCCGCGACCACATCCGCGGCCCGGTCGACGCGCCCGTCACGCTCATCGAGTACGGCGACTTCGAGTGCCCGTACTGCGCGGCCGCCGAGCCCGTCATCGCCCGGCTGCTGGAGGCCTTCGGCGCCGAGCTGCGCTACGTGTGGCGCCACCTGCCGCTCACCGACGTCCACCCCAACGCCCAGCTGGCCGCCGAGGCGGCCGAGGCCGCGGCGCGCCAGGGCGCGTTCTGGGAGATGCACGACCGCCTGCTCGCCCACCAGGACGACCTGGCGGTCAGCGACCTGTACCGCCACGCGGCCGCGCTGGAGCTCGACCTCGAGCGCTTCTCCGACGATCTCGGCCGCCGGCGCACCGCGCCGCGCGTGGCCGAGGACGTGGCGGGCGCCGACGCCAGCGGCGTTTCGGGGACGCCGACGTTCTTCGTCAACGGCCGCCGCCACCAGGGCGTCTACGACGTCGACACGCTGACGCGCGAGATCAAGGCCGCCGCCGGCGCGCTGCGGCCGGTGCCGCCCTCGCGCTGAGCGCGACCGATGGGCCCGCGCGGACGACGGGGCCTGACCGTGGGCGGGTCCGCCGATACCGTTGGCGGCCTCCCCACCGTCGACCGTAGGACCCCATGGCCACCTCCCTTCCCTCGCCCACGCCCACGGACGCGGGCGCCGACGCCGGCCTCGACCGTGCGCTCATGCTCATCGCGTCGGTCGTCGTGCTCGGCGCCGTCATGTCCATCCTGGACACGACGGTCGTCAACGTCGCCATCAACACGCTGGCTCGCGAGTTCGACACGTCGCTGGCGACGATCCAGTGGGTCGCGACCGGCTACACGCTCGCGCTCGCCACGGTGATCCCGCTCACCGGTTGGGCGGCGGACCGCTTCGGCACGAAGCGGCTGTACCTCATGTCGATCTCGCTGTTCGTCATCGGCTCGGTCCTGTCGGGCCTGGCCTGGAGCGCGAACGCCCTCATCGTCTTCCGCGTGCTGCAGGGCCTGGGCGGCGGCATGCTCATGCCCGCCGGCATGACGATCCTCACCCGCGCCGCCGGCCCTCACCGCGTGGGGCGGGTCATGGCGATCATCGGCGTGCCGATGATGCTCGGGCCGATCTGCGGCCCGATCCTCGGCGGCTGGCTCGTCGACGCGTTCAGCTGGCGCTGGATCTTCTTCATCAACGTGCCGATCGGCATCGCCGCGCTCGTCCTGTCGCTGCGCGTGCTCGAGCGCGACGTCCCGACCCCCGAGCACCGCCTGGACTGGCTGGGCCTCGGGCTGCTGTCCCCGGGGCTGGCGCTGCTGATCTACGGGCTGGCCGAGTCGAGCTCCTCCGGCGGCTTCGGCGCCGCCAAGGCGTGGGCGCCGATGGTCGCCGGCGTGGTGATGCTCGCGCTCTTCGTGCGCCACGCGCTGCGCGACGCCGACGCCGCGCTGATCGACCTGCGGCTGTTCGCCAACCGCACGTTCTCGGCCGCGTCGATCACGCTGATCCTGGTCATCATCGCCGTGTTCGGCGGCATGCTGCTGCTGCCGCTCTACCTCCAGGCGGTCCGCGGAGAGTCGGCGCTGAGCACCGGCCTGCTGCTGGCGCCGCAGGGCGTCGGCGCCATGCTCGCGATGCCCGTGGCCGGCAGGCTGGCCGACACGACGGGCATCGGGCGGATCGTCCCGGTCGGCCTGGTCCTCGTCGGCGTGTCGTTCGTCGGGCTGACCCAGCTGCAGGAGGACACGTCCTACTGGCTGCTGGGCGCCGAGCTGTTCCTGCTCGGCGTCGGGCTGGGCGCCACGATGATGCCGACGTTCTCCGGCGCGATGCAGACGCTGCGCCGCGCGGCGATCGCCCGCGCCTCGACGACGCTGAACATCAACCAGCAGGTCGGCGCCTCCGTCGGCACCGCGGTGCTCAGCGTCCTGCTCGCCCACGAGCTGGCCGCCCGCCTCGGCGGCGGCGGGGGCATCGGCGGTACGGCCGTGCCGGCCGACCGGCGCGCGGCGGTCGCCCCGAAGATGGCCGACGCGTTCGCCGCGACGTTCTGGTGGGCGCTGGGGCTCGTGGTCCTCGCGTTCGTCGTCGCGGTGATCCTGCTGCCCCGCGACAAGCCCGAGCCGGTCGACGATCCCGACGACCCCGGCGCCGGCGCGATGCCCGACGCCGCGCTCGTGCTCACCCACTGACGCCGCGCCGGCAGCCCTACGCGGGCCGCCGGCCGCGTGCGGCCCAGGACCGCGCCGGCAGCTCGAACGGGCCCTGCGGGTCGCCCAGGCGCCGGCGGCACTCCTCGCGCAGCGCGACCTGCGCGTCGGGCGCCAGCGAGGCGCACCACTCGCCCGCGGGCCCGACGCCGCCGGTCAGCGGCTCCCAGAAGTCGTCGAAGTCCTCGTACCCGGCCAAGACGTCCAGCGGCTGTACCTCCACGTCGGCCAGGCCCGCGCCCGACCAGAGCTCGTGCAGCTCGTCCCGGGCGCCGAAGCGCACCCGGCCGGCCTCGGCCGGCGCGGCCGGGTCCAGCGCCAGCGCCGCGGCCCAGAAGAGGTCGAGCATGCGCATCGCGCCCGCCGAGTCCCACGTGCAGGCGGCGACGGTGGCCCCCGGAGCGACGACACGGGCCATCTCGCGCACGCCGGCCTCCGGGTCGGCCATGAAGCCGACGACGAGCTGGGCCAGCGCCGCGTCGAACGTCGCGTCGGCCCAGGGCAGCGCCTCGGCGCGCGTCTCCCGCACGTCGGCGCCGGGGACGCGCGCCGCGCAGGCCGCGGCGAAGCCCGGCGACGGGTCGGCCGCCGCGACCTGCGGGGCGCCCACCAGCCCGGCCAGCACGCCGGTCAGCGCGCCGGGGCCGCAGCCCACGTCGAGCACGCGCATCCCCGCCTCGATCCCGGCGAAGCGGGCGAAGGCCGGAGCGACGCGGCGCGAGTAGCGGCCCATGAAGCGGTCGTAGGTCTCGGCGGGCACGGCGAAGGACATGGGCGCAGCTTCGCACGCGCTCGGGGACAATGCCGGGCATGAGCACCGAACCTGCAGGGGGCCGCGTCGCGGTCATCACCGGAGCGTCGTCGGGCATCGGCGAGGCCACCGCCCGCGCCCTGGCCGCCGACGGGCATCGCCTCGCGCTGCTGGCCCGGCGCGCCGACCGGGTCGCGGCGCTGGCCCAGGAGCTGACGGCGGGCGGCGCCACGGCGATCGCCGTGCCGGGCGACGTCACCGACCGCGACACGATGCTCGCGGCCGCCGAGCGCGTCGCCGGCGAGCTGGGCGGGGCCGACATCCTCGTCAACAACGCGGGCCAGATGCTCCTGGCGCCGTTCTCCTCCGACCAGGTCGAGGAGACGCGGCGCATGGTGGAGACCAACCTGCTCGGGGCGATGACCGCCACGGAGGTCTTCCTGGACCAGCTGCGCGACGGGGGCGGCGACCTCGTGAACATCTCGTCGGTGGCCGGGCGCCGCGCGCGCGCCGGCGCGTCGGTCTACAACGCGACGAAGTGGGGGCTCAACGGCTGGTCGGAGGCCATGCGCCAGGAGCTGCAGCCCGGCGTGCGCGTCATCGTCATCGAGCCCGGCGCGGTGCGCACCGAGCTGACCGACCACATCACCCACACGGCCTCCAAGGAGGCCTCGGAGAAGATGTACGCCGAGAACGCGATCTCCGCCCAGGACGTCGCCGAGGTCATCGCGTTCGCGGTCTCGCGGCCGCCCGGCGTGTCGCTCAACGAGATCCTCATCCGGCCCAGCGGCCAGGTGCTGTGAGCGGGCAGCCTGCCGCACCGCGTCGCCGACAGCTCCCCGAGCGCGTCGCGCGGGCCGCGGTCGCCGAGGGCCCCGCGCCCGGGAACCGTCACGAGCCGGGCGATGCTGTTCGGCACGGGCATCTTCCACAAGCGCGCCGCGCCCGCCTCGAGCCTCGTGATCTTCGTGCTGGGCCGACGCACGCCGGCGCCTGCCACGGCGTCGTCCTCAGCGAGGTGGTGCAGCCCGCCTCGGCGGCTAGGCTCGCCTCTCCGGCACACCGACAGAGGAGAGGCGGGACAGAAGATGGGCATCAAGTTCGAGGAGGCCGACGGTCCGGGCCCCAAGCGGGACCTGGTGGGCTACGGGCGGCACGTCCCGAAGGTCACCTGGCCCAATGGGGCCCGGATCGCGGTCAGCGTCGTGCTCAACTGGGAGGAGGGCTCCGAGGTGGGCAAGAACGTCGTCGGCGACGGGCGCAGCGAGGCGGCGCTCACGGAGATCCCCTACGTCATGGACGCCCAGTACCGGGACCTCGCCTCCGAGTCGGTCTACGAGTACGGGTCGCGCGCCGGCGTGTGGCGCATCCAGCGCCTGATCGACTCCTACGGGATCCCGATCACGTTCTTCGGCGCCGCGATCTCCTGGGAGCGCAACCCCGAGGTCGCCGCCTGGGTGCGCGAGTCCCACCACGAGCCGTGCTCGCACGGCTGGCGCTGGGAGGAGCCGTGGCTGCTGAGCCGCGAGGAGGAGCAGGAGCACATGGCCGAGGCGATCGCCTCGATCGAGCGCACCTGCGGCGAACGGCCCCGCGGCTGGTACTGCCGCTACGGCCCGTCGATCCACACGCGCGAGCTGCTGGTCGAGGACGGCGGGTTCACCTACGACTCCGACGTCTACAACGACGACCTGCCCTACTACGTCGACGTCAAGGGCACCCCGCACCTCATCGTGCCCTACAGCTTCACCTACAACGACGCGAAGTTCGTGCTGCCCCAGGGCTACTCGGACCCGACGTCGTTCTTCGACACGCTCAAGCGCGGGTTCGACTACCTGTGGGACGAGGGCGCCACCCACCCGCGCATGATGTCGATCGGCCTGCACTGCCGGATCGTGGGTCAGGCCGGGCGCACGAGCGCCCTGCGCGACTTCCTCGAGTACGCGCACGAGAAGGGCGACGTGTGGTTCGCCACGCGGCTGCAGATCGCGGAGTGGTGGCACGAGCACCACCACGAGTTCCCCGTGGAGCGCCCCTGAGCGAGGGCGCCTGGCCCTCGCCTATGAGGGCCGGACGCCCCGGATCTGCCGTGGGTCGAGTTGAGCGTCCGTATGACGCTCGATTCGACCCACGGGTGCACGGGCCCTCGTGGTGGGTGGTCACCCCGTCATCGCCCTCCGGCAGGCGGGGCCTCAGGCCGGGACGCCGGCGCCGACACCGACCTGCGGCGAGGGGAGCGTCTCGAGGTCGTCGGTGACCACGTCGACCCCGAGCGCGTGCGCACAGGACGGGCAGAAGTGCTCGCGCAGCACGACCTTCGGGCTCTCCGTCCGGGCCCGCACGCGCATCTCGAGCTCGGCGTAGCGCTCGCTGATGCCGTACTCGGCCATGACGACGTTGCCCTGGCGCCAGTTGTCGCCCGAGGGGGCGAGCGTCTCGGCGCACGAGCCGCAGGCCCAGGAGCCGTTGTCGCGCACGACGGCGACGCCGACGCTGGCCGGCTCGCGCAGCTCGCGCTCGGGCTCGCCCCCGATGCGCTCGCGGAGGATCTCCTTGCGCCGCGCGGCCGTCGCGGCCTCGTCCAGCGCGCCCCGGTCGTCGAGCACGACCCCGTAGATCGCACGGGCGTGGGCGGGCGTGACGTAGCCGGCGTCGAGGTCCTCGAACACCGTCTCGACGCTGCGCAGCAGCGGGTCGCCGAGGCCGCCGCCCCCGCCGCTGCGGGCGATGAAGACGTCATCGCGCCCGAGGCTGAGGTGGGTCACCTTGTTGCGGGCCTCCTCGTGGACGCCCTCCAGGCGGTCGGGCGTGGCCAGGCGGTCGGCCTGCAGCAGCGCGGTGACGTTCGTCCCGCGCACGGGGTGCCAGTCGCCGGCCGACGCCGGGTAGCCGCCGCCGAAGCCCCGCGGCGGCACCTCGGCGCAGGCATTGAACCCGGGCCCGGCCATCGAGTCCGAGTAGTGGATGGCATAGGCCTGGTCCAGCGACTGGCCGCCGCGCATCTGGCCCGGGCCGCCGGAGTTGGCCACCAGGCGGCGCCAGAGGAACAGCACCGGGTCGGCGGCCTCGTGGACCTCGACGTCGGCGATGCCGCAGCCGGTCATGCACGTCAGGCCGTAGGAGTCCTGGCCGTCCTGGATGCTCTGCGCTCCGCCGCCCGCGCCGCTGGCGTTGTCGATGTAGAAGATGACCGACGTGCCGCCGTGCTGGTTGGCGCCGAACAGCGCGTTGGCCGGGAAGCCGTCGACGCACTGGCCCGCCACGCGACCGCGCAGGACCGGGTCGTCGCTGAGCGACAGCGCCTGGTTGAGCACGTCCTTGACGAGCTTGCAGGCGCGCATGCCGACCTCGGAGTGCGCGTTGGAGACCGGCGCCGGCGGCACCGAGTTGACGATCGTGCCCGGCTCGCCGAGGTCGACCTCGACCGGGCGCCAGATCCCGCCGTTGATCGGCAGGTCGCCGTAGGTGAGCATCGTCATCAGCCCGGTCATCGCCGAGCCGTACATCGCGCCCTTGGCGGAGTTGACGAACGCGTCGACCTGTGGGACGCCGGAGTAGTTGAGGCGCAGGGTCGAGCCGTCGACCTCCATCTTCAGGCGCAGCTCGAGCAGGTGGTCGGGGCCGTCGTGGCCGTCGAACTCGTTCCAGTCGACGGCCTCGTAGACGCCGTCGGGGATCTTGGCGATCCGCTCGCGCAGCACCTGCTCGCTGAGGTCCTTGTTGATCTCGCAGTACTGCTGGTGGGCCTCGAGGCCGAACTCGTCGACGATCTGGTTCAGCTTCGTGTTGGCGGTGTTGTTGGCCGCGATCATCGAGCGGATGTCGTTGAGCACCGGGCCGGGGGCGCGCACGTTGGCGGCGATGTAGTGCTCCCACTCCTGGTCGATCGCGCCGTCGCGGATGATCCGCACGGGCGGGAAGAGCATGCCCTCCTGCCACACGTCGTGGGCGCCCGGCGCGTAGCCCGAGATGCCCACCCCGCCCACGTCCAGGACGTGCATGTTGGCGAAGGACCAGCCCAGGTGCTCGCCCTTGTAGAAGGTCGGCATGATGATCGACACGTCACCCTGGTGCATGGCACCGCCGGTGTGCGGGTCGTTGACCACCCAGCCGTCACCCGGCCGCAGGTCGTGGCCCCCGGCGACGAGCTCCTCGATGACCTGCGTGCCGATGAGCGACGAGCCCAGGTGGAACAGCACGTAGGCGGCGAAGCCGAGGTGCTCGGGCTTGCGGTCCATGAGGCACGTCGAGAAGTCCTTGGCGTCGGTGACGATCGGCGAGCCCGAGGTCCGCACGAGCGTGATCGCCATCTCCTGCGTGAGGTTCTCCAGCGCCTTGCGGTGGACTTCCGCGGCGATGACGTCGTAGTCGCGAGTGGCCATGTGCGCTGCTCCCCTATCGAGTCAGGACGTAGTTCATGTACTCGTCGCGCTCCGCGGTGACCCCCGGAGGCACGTAGATCGTCGTATCGCCCTCGTCGACGATGGCGGGCCCGGAGATGTGGATCCCCGGGGTGACGGCGGCGCCGTCGTAGATCGGCACCTGCTCCTTGCGCCGCTCCGACGGCAGGAAGATCTCGCGCTGCTCGCGCGGGGCGACCTCGGTCGCGCCGTTGGCCGAGGCGGTGGTGCCCATCTGGGGGCGCTCGTGGCGGCCGATGACCGTCACGCTGTAGTTGACCAGCGTCGCGGGCACGCCCTTCCACGCGGTGCCCTCGCCGTAGGTGCGCTCGTAGAGCTTGAGGAACTCGTCGGCCAGCCGCGGCGCGTCCTCGGCGGTCAGCGGCCGGTCGGGCATCGGGATCGGCAGCTCGTACTCCTGGCCCTGGAAGCGGAAGTCCGCGGAGCGCTGGATCTCGATGTCGGCGTCCGAGAAGCCCTCGGCGGTCATCTCGGCGTGGGCGCTGGCGACCATCTCCTCCGCGATCTGGTTCACCCGGTCCACACCCTCGGGCCGGGACAGGTCCCACCCGACGCCCTGGTCGGTGCGCAGCACGTAGTCGGAGGCCAGCACGCCCATGGCGCAGAACACCGAGCTGTTGGACGGGATGACGATCGTCGAGATGTTCAGGCGCTCGGCGATCTGGGAGGCGAACAGCGGCAGCGTGCCGCCGTAGGCCAGGAACAGGAACTCGCGCGGGTCATGGCCCTTGCCGACCGAGACCTCGCGCACCGCGTTGGCCATGTTGACCACGACGAGGTCGTGGACCGCGGCGGCCGACTCCTCCGTCGACCAGCCGAAGCGCTCGCCGAGCACGGCGTCCAGCGCCTCGCCGGCCTTCTCGGGCTTGAGCTGCACGCGGCCCGCGAGGTATCGCTCGGGGTCGATGAAGCCCATGGTGACCATCGCGTCGGTCACGGTCGGCTCGGTGCCGCCACGGTCCAGGCACGCCGGGCCGGGCGTCGAGCCGGCGCTCTGGGGACCGACCTGCGGCACGCCGCGCTCGCCGACCCAGGCGATCGAGCCCCCGCCGGCGCCGACCGAGACGACGTCGACGAGGTTGACCCCGGTCTGGAACGGCCCGAGCTGGAGGTTCTTCTCGATGTGGATCTCGTTGTCGCTGATGATCCCGGTGTCGAAGCTCGTGCCGCCCATGTCGCCGAGCAGGACGCGCGTGTGGCCCATGCGCTTGGCCAGGTCGTTGGAGCCGATCGCCCCGCCGGCCGGTCCCGAGCCCAGCAGCGCGAGCGGGTACTGGCGCGCCTTGTTGAGGCTGATGCCGCCGCCCAGGCCCTGGAAGAACGCCAGGCCCCCCTTCAGGCCGGCCTCCCGGAGCTTGTCGTTGAGCGACGTCAGGTAGACCTCGGCCTTGTCCTGGACGAACGAGTTGAGCACCGCCGTCGTCCAACGCCGCGTCTCCCCCGCGACGGGGAACACCCGGTGCGACGGCGTGACGAACAGGTCCGGGTAGATCTCCTTGACCGCCGCCTCGGCGGCCAGCTCGTGCTCGCCGTTGACGAAGCTCGACAGGAAGCAGATGGCCAGGGCGTCGATCCCGACGTCCTCGACGAGGTGGCGGACCTTGGCCTTGACCTCCTCGGGGTCGATGCGGGCCAGCACGGCGCCCGACCAGTCGATGCGCTCGTCGATCTCGGCGATCGCCTTGCGGGAGACGAGGTCGGGGACGTTCTTCTGCAGGTGGTCGTCGGGCTCGGTGAGGCGCGGCCCGCCGGCGAACCGGAACGTGTCCTTGAAGCCCCCGGTGACCAGGACCCCGACGCGCGACCCGCGCAGCGTCGTGATCGTGTTGGTCACCACGGTCGTGCCGTTGATGAACAGCCGGGTCCGGGCCAGCAGCTCGGGCAGCTCGAGCTCGAACCGCGCGGCGGCGACCTCGACGGCCTCCAGGACGCCGCGGCTGAAGTCGTCGTAGGTCGTCAGGGCCTTGCCGCGCTCGACGCGATCGCCGTAGACGACCGACACGTCGGTGTGCGTGCCGCCGACGTCGACGCCGATGTACGCCTGCGCCCCGTCCTTCGCCGCTGCTGGTGCTGAAGACATGCCTCTCCTCGTCGGGCCCGCCGGGTCTCGCGGCACCATAGAGGCGCGCCCCCGCGCGGCGCCAGGGTCCAGGGCCCCGGTTGGGCGGTTCCGCTAGTGGCCCGATGCGAACGCGTATTCGAGCCGTCCGCCCTCGTTCACCACGCGGCCGAAGGAGGGGGCGACGACGTGGCCCGGCAGCAGGAGCGTGTCCGTGTCGGCAATGCCCTCGATGAGCCGGCGGCGGGTGAGCGCGGCGGTGACGGGATCGGCGTCGCCCAGCGCGGGCAGGTCGAGGTCGGCGAGCTGCAGGACGTGGTGGATCGCGTCGCCGGAGGCGATGGCCCGCCGGCCCCCGCTCTCCAGGTGCAGGGCGACCTGGCCGGCGGTGTGGCCGGGGGCGCCCTCCAGCCACAGGCCCGTGTCGAGCTCTTCCTCGAGGCGCTCGCCGGCGGCGACGAACCGGGCCTGCCCGGCCTGCACGACCGGAAGGACGCTGTCGGCGAAGGACCGTGCCACGTCGGCCGCGGGCCCCTCCGGTGCGGAGGCGTGCAGCGCGGAGAACGTCGTGTGGTCGGTCTCGCTCATGAGGTAGGTCGCGCGGGGGAACGTGGGCACCCAGCGGCCGTCGACGAGCTGCGTGTTCCACCCGACGTGGTCGGGGTGAAGGTGCGTGCACAGGACGAGGTCGACGTCCTGCGGCGCGACGCCGGCGGCCCGCAGCCGCTCGAGGTAGGGCGTCACGAGGTTGCCGGTCTCGGGGTAGAAGCGGCGGTCCTTGTGGTTGCCGTGGCACGTGTCGATGAGAATCGTCGTTCGAGGGGTCCGGACGAGCCACGAGTGGACCGACAGGATGATGTTGCCGTGGGCATCGACGAAGGCCGTTCCGTACCGCTCGCGGGCCTCGGCCAGGGCCTCGTCGGACAGCGTCGGGAACACGCCGGAGCGCGGGACGACCCAGCGCTCCATGTCGGGGATGCGCTGGACGGTCAGGCGGCCCAGCGTGATCGCGCGATCGTGGGACACGGCTCGAGCCTAGTCGACGGCCTGCGCCATGATGCACCGATGCGCACGACACCTCCACGCGTCGCGGTCGTCACCGGTGCGGCCAGCGGCATCGGCCTGGCCACGACGCTGCGGCTGCTGGCCGACGGCTGGGCCGTCCTGCTCGCCGACCGCAACGCCGCCAACGGCGCGGCGGCTCTCGAGGCCGCGGCGGACCTCGGGCACGAGGCGGCCACGGCCTTCACCACGTGCGACGTGGCCACCGAGGCCGACGTCGAGGCCGCGGTCGACCTGGCCGTGTCGCGCTTCGGACGGCTGGACTGCATCGTCAACAACGCCGGGGTGGGCGGGGCGTTCGGCGCGATCAGCACGATCGAGCAGTCCGACTGGGACTACACGTTCGCGGTCATGGCCCGCGGCGTGTTCCTGGGCATCAAGCACGCGGTGCGCGCCTTCGAGCAGGCCGGCGAGGGCGGCGCGATCGTCAACGTGGCGTCCGTCGCCGGGCTCAGCGGCGGTGCCGGCCCGCAGGCCTACTCGGCGGCCAAGGCCGCGGTGATCAGCCTCACGCAGACCACGGCGGTCGAGCTGGCCCCGCAGCGGATCCGCGTCAACGCCGTGGCGCCCGGGCCGGTGCTGACGCCGCTGCTGGCGCGCACGGAGGACCGCGTGCAGGACATGCGGGACATCCTGGAGACGACGCAGCCGTGGCCGGACCCCGGCCGGCCCGAGGACGTCGCGGCGGTGATCGCCTTCCTGGCCGGCCCCGACGCCGGGTTCGTGACCGGCGAGACCATCGCAGTCGACGGCGGGCAGACCGCCGCCGGCCCGGCGGTCGTCATGGAGCGCCTCGTCCACCCGCGCGCCCGTGGGCTGACCGGCGTCAGCCACGGCTCGACAGGCCTGCCGACGACCGTGCACCGCCGGCCGCCGGCCTGAGCACGCGACGGTGCGACGGGCGCGGCCGCCGATGCGCCACAGTGCCGGGATGGCCGCCGCGCACGACCACTCACCTGCCCCCGTGGACCGTCACCCGGCCGCCCTCGTCGAGGACGCCGCGGCGCGGCTCGTGGGCATCGCCGCCCGCACGCCGCTGGAGCGCAGCGAGCGTCTGTCGGCCCTGGTGGGCGGCGAGGTCTTCGTCAAGCGCGAGGACCTGCAGCCCGTGCGCTCCTACAAGCTGCGCGGCGCCTACAACCTGATGTCGCAGCTTCGCGACACGGCCGCGGGCGTCGTGTGCGCCAGCGCGGGCAACCACGCCCAGGGCGTGGCCTACGCGTGCGCGGCGCTGCACGTCCGCGGGCGCGTCTACCTCCCGCGCACCACTCCGCGCCAGAAGCGCGCGCGGATCGCGGCGATCGGCGGGCCCTGGGTCGACGTGATCATCGAGGGCGACGCCTACGACGACGCCCATGCCGCCGCGGCCGCCGACGCCCGCGCCAGCGGCGCCACGCTCGTGCCCGCCTTCGACGACCCGCGCACGATCGCCGGGCAGGGCACCGTCGCACCGGAGATCGTGGCCCAGCTGGGCCGCGCGCCCGACCACGTCGTCGTGCCCGTCGGCGGCGGCGGCCTGCTGGCCGGCGTCGCGTCGTGGCTGGGCGAGCGCCGGCCCGAGGTCGTGCTGACCGGCGTCGAGCCCGAGGGCGCGGCGAGCATGACCGCGGCGCTGGCCGCCGGCGGGCCCGTGGCGCTGGACGAGCTGGACCCGTTCGTCGACGGCGCCGCGGTGCGCCGGGTCGGCGACGCCACGTTCCCCGTCGTGCGCGACGCCGGCGCGCGGATCGTGAGCGTCCAGACCGGCCGCGTGTGCGTCGAGATGCTCGCGCTCTATCAGACCGACGGGATCATCGCCGAGCCCGCCGGCGCGCTGGCCACCGCGGCCCTCGGCACCGAGGTCGTCCCCGAGCCCGGCGCCACGACCGTGTGCATCCTGTCGGGCGGCAACAACGACGTCAGCCGCTACAGCGAGATCCTCGAGCGTGCCCTGATCTTCGAGGGCCTCAAGCACTACTTCCTGGTCGACTTCCCCCAGGAGCCCGGCATGCTGCGCCGCTTCCTCGACGACGTCCTGGGCCCCGACGACGACATCACGCTCTTCGAGTACGTCAAGCGCAACAACCGCGAGACCGGACCCGCCCTGGTCGGCATCGAGATCGGCCGCCCCGAGGACCTGACCGCCCTGACCGCGCGGATGGACGCCTCCCCTATGCACATCGAGCGCGTCGACCCCGGCGGCCCGCTGTTCCGCTTTCTGCTCTAGGCCCCGCCGCGGGCCAGGACCTCCCGCGCCATGCGCAGCGCGGGCTCGTCCACCATGGCGCCCTCGAACTCGATCGCGCCGACGCCGCCGGCCGCGGCGGCCTCCCAGGCGGCGAGCAGGCGTCGCGCGCGGTCGCACTGCTCCGCGTCGGCGCCGAACGCCGCGTTGGCCAGCTCGGCCTGCCGCGGGTGCACGCAGATCTTGCCGCCGAAGCCCATCGCCCGGCCCTGCTCCGCGTCCCGGCGGAACGCCTCCTCGTCGCGGACGTCCACGACGGCCTGGTCGACGGCGATGACGCCCGCGACCCGCGCGGCCAGCGCCACGCGCGAGCGCGCGTAGAGCGCCTCGTCGCCGTCCGCGGTGCGCACGCCGCCCATGTCGGCGATGTAGTCCTCGGCCCCGAAGTAGGCGGCGTGGACGCCGAGGTCGAGCAGCCGCTCGACGTGCGCCACGCCGCGCGCGGTCTCGATGCCCGCCACCACGCGCAGGCCGCCCAGGCCGTGGTCGGCCAGCGCCGAGCGCAACGCCGCCAGCTGCGCGGGCTCCTCGAGCTTGGGGATGACGACGCCGGCGACCGTCGGGTCGACGCCCTCGGCCACGTCGCCGGCGAACCAGCGCGTGGGCACGGCGTTGACGCGGACGTAGACGTCCAGCGACGGATGCGCCGCCGCCAGCTCACGCCCCAGCCGCCGCGCGGCCTCGCGCGCGGCCTCCTTGTGGTCGGCGGGCACCGCGTCCTCGAGGTCGACGACCGCCGCGTCGGGCCGGCTGCGCGGCAGCTTGGCGACGAGGTCCGGGCGGGTGGCCCCGGCGAACAGCAGGCTACGCATCGGCCGGCCGACGGTGCATGAGCGCCGCGCGCACGCACACCGCCACGACCTCCTCGCGCTGGTTGTAGGCCCGGTGCTCGAACTCCACGACGCCCGCGGCCGGGCGCGACGCCGACGCGCGCACGGAGACGACGGTCGTCTCGGCGTGGATCGTGTCGCCGTGCAGGACCGGGCGCGGGAACTCCACGCGGGTGAAGCCCAGGTTGGCGATCGTCGTGCCCAGCGTCAGCTCGTAGACGGTCAGCCCGATGAGCAGGCCCAGCGTGTAGAGGCTGTTGACGATCCGCTCGCCGAACTCCGACGCGGCGCCGAACTCCGCGTCGAGGTGCAGCGGCTGCGGGTTCATCGTCATGACCGAGAACGTGGTGTTGTCGGCCTCGGTGATCGTGCGCGTGACGGCGTGGCGCACCGTCAGGCCCTCGTGGAGGTCCTCGAACCACCGGCCCGAGACGGGGCGCGCGCTCATACCGGGAACGCCCCGTGGTGGCGGCGGTCCTGTGAGCGCTCCCAGCCCTGGGCGGCGGCCAGCCGGCGCTCGAGCTCTCCGCGCAGCGCGGTGGGGTCGACGACCGCGTCGACGAGCAGCTCGTCGGCCAGGCGGACGGCGTCGAGCTCGGCGTCGAGCTCCTCCACGCGCCCCGCGATGAACGCGGCGCGCTCGGCGGGGTCCTCGATGGCCGCGATGTGGTTGGCCCAGACGGCGTTGACGGCCGCCTCGCCGGCCATCGCGCCGATCTGCGCGCCGGCGAGGGCGATCGTGGCGCGCGGCTCGAAGCCCGGGCAGGACATGGCGTAGTAGCCGGCGGCGAACGCCTTGCGCAGCACGACGCAGAAGCGCGGGACCTCGGCGCTGGACATCGCGGCGACCATCTTGGCGCCGTGGCGGATGATGCCCTGGCGCTCGACGACCGACCCGATCATGAACCCGGGGATGTCGGCCAGGAACACGAGCGGCACGTTGAACGCGTCGCAGAACGCGATGAAGCGGGCGGCCTTGTCGGAGGAGTCGACCTGGATCGCGCCCGAGCGCACCTTGGGCTGGTTGGCCACGATGCCGACGACGTGGCCGTCGAGCCGACCGAGGCCGATCACGATCTCCTTGGCCCAGCGGGCCTTGATCTCGAAGAACGTGCCCTCGTCGAGGATGCGGTCGACGACCGCGCCGACGTCGTAGGCCGAGCGGAAGCTCGCCGGCAGCACGCCGTCCCAGTCGGTGCGGGCCGGCGGGCGCGCGGGCCCGCGGGCAGGGCGCTCGCGCCACGAGCTCGGCAGGTAGGTCAGCAGCCGGCGCGCGGCGGCGATCGCCTCGGCGTCGTCGGCGCAGAGCTGGTCGCCGCAGCCCGAGACGCTCGTGTGCATCCGGGCGCCGCCCATCTCCTCCAGGGTCACGACCTCGCCGATGGCCTTCTCGGCGATGCGCGGCGAGGCGAGGTACATGGAGGCGTTGCCGTCGACCATGCCCACCCAGTCGCAGAACGCGGGCATGTAGGCGCCGCCGGCGGCCGAGGGCCCGAACAGGCAGCAGAGCTGCGGCACCCGGCCCGAGAGCCGCACCTGCAGGTGGAAGATCCGCGCCGCCCCGCGCGGGCCGGGGTGGAAGCCGAGCTGGTCGGTGAGGCGGCCGCCCGCGGAGTCCACGAGGTAGAAGACCGGCAGCAGGTCGCGGTCGGCGCGCTCGAGGATGCGGATCTGCTTGTCGACGGTCCGCCGGCCCCAGGAGCCGGCCTTGACGGTCGGGTCGTGGGCGATGACGGCGACGGGCCGCCCGTCGACGGTGCCCGACCCGGTGATCACCGCGTCCGCGGGCAGGCCCTCGTCCAGCGCGTTGGCCAGCAGCCCGTCCTCGGCGAACGAGCCCTCGTCGAGCAGGAGCGCGAGGCGCTCGCGCGCGGGCAGCTTGGTGCCCAGGCGGGACCGGTCGCCGCCGGCCAGGGCGGTCGCGTGCAGCGCCGACAGGCGCTGGGCGGGGTCGGGCGCGACGGCCGGCGGGCCGGCGCCGGGGGCGGTGAGGTCGTTCACGAGGGACTCCTGCCGCGGGAGGCGGGGGACGGCGGGGACGGGACGGGGGCGGGCACGACGCCGCCCAGCAGGACGCCGGCCATGTCGCGGCCGAGCTCCTCCGGGCTCATCGGGCCGCGCGGGTCGTACCACTTGTACACCCAGTTGGCGGCGCCGAGGACCGTGTTGACGAAGACCCGCGGGGTGGTCGCCAGGACGATCTCGCCGCGGGCGATGCCGCGCTCGACGATCGCGAGGATCGCGTCGTCGTACTCCCGCCGCACGCGGATGAGCCGCGCGCGCATCCGGGTGGGCAGCTCGGCCTCCTCCTCGAAGAACACGTTGAGCAGGCGGCGGTTCTCACACGTGTAGGCCACGCGGTCGACCACGACGTCGGTGAGGGCCTGGACCGGAGAGCGGTCGGCGTCGGCGATGCGCAGCGCGGAGCGGACGTTCTCGCGCAGCACCTCCTCGTACAGCTCGGTGAGGACCTCCTGCTTGCTGTTGAAGTAGTGGTAGAGCGAGGCCTTGCCCATGCCGGCCTCGCGTGCGAGGTCCTGCATCGAGGTGCCGCGGTAGCCCTGCCGGGAGAACACGCGCAGCGCCGCCTCGCGCACCACCTCGCGACGGGCCTCCTGACGCAGCGCGGTGCACTCGTCCACGTCAGAGGTCCATGCGCTTGGCGATGATCTCGAGCTGGACCTCGTCCGTGCCGCCGCCGATGCGCAGGATCCGCGCGTCCCGGTAGTGCATGGCGATCGGCGTCTCCTCGATGAAGCCGTAGCCGCCGAACAGCTGCACGGCCTCGTCGACGACCTCGCAGGCCACGCGCGCGGCCACGAGCTTGGCCATGGCCACGCTCGTGCCCGCCCCGGGGTGGCCCGCGTCGCAGCGGGCGGCGGCCTGGTAGGTCACCAGGCGCGCCGCGTCCACCGCCGCGCGCATCTCCGCGACGCGGTGGCGCAGGGCCTGCATCCGGCCGATGGGCCCGCCGAACGCGCTGCGCGCGCGCATGTGGGCCACCGTGTCGGCGATGGCCTCCTCGGCGAGGCCCAGGCCCATGCCGGCCAGCAGGACCCGCTCGACCTGGAAGGCCTCCATGATCTGCTGGAAGCCGCGGCCCTCGCCGCCCAGGAGCCGGTCCTCGCCGACGAAGCAGCCGTCGAAGTGCACCTCGCGGGTGTCGGAGGAGTGCCAGCCCATCTTCTCCAGCGGCCGGCCCATCGACATGCCCTCGGCGCCGCGCCGCACGAGGAACGTCGAGATGCCCGCGTGCCGGCGCTCGCCGCCGGCCTCGGTGCGGGCGGCCACGATGATCACGTCGGCCAGCCCGGCATTCGTGATGAACATCTTGGTCCCGTGCAGCGTCCAGCCACCGTCGGCGGACCGGGCCGTGGCCTGGATCCCCGCCACGTCGGAGCCGGCGCCGGGCTCGGTGACCGCGATGGCCGCGACGTGCTCGCCGGCCAGCACGGGCGCCAGCCAGGTGCGCTGCTGCTCGTCGGTGCCGAACCGGGCCAGGTGCGGAGCGGCCATGTAGGAGCTGACCAGCGGCGTGATCGCGATGCCGCCGCAGGAGCGTCCGAGCTCCTCGGAGAGGATCGTCAGCGCCAGGACCCCGCCGCCGGTGCCGCCGTGCTCCTCGGGGTGGCCGACCCCGAGCAGGCCCGCGGCGGCCATCGCCGGCCACAGCTGGGCGGGGAAGGTCTGCGACCGCTCGGCCTCGCGGACGAGCGGCCGGACCTCGCGGTCGACGAAGGCCCGGCACACCTCCTGGAAGTCGCGGTGGTCGTCGTCGAGCTCGTAGCCCGGCCCGGAGGCGGCCGGGATCGACGGTGCGGGGCTCATGCGGAGACGTCCGTTCGTAGGCTGGTCGGCACCGTATCCCAGCGCCGCATCGAGAGTCAACCGCCGGGTCGACTCCGGCGCCGGCGGAGCTTCGAATCCCAATCCCGGCAAGGTCTGGTTCCTCGGGCACCGCGGTCGCGTGGATTCGACCGCCCGGTCGAACCGCCGCTCAGGTCCGGCGCAGGTAGCCCAGGCGGACCATCTCGTCCAGCACGGCGAGGACGTCGGCGCGGCTGGCGCAGATCCCCTGTGCGCGGACGTGCCGGCGCAGCTCGCTGAGCAGGAACGGGCCCTGCCGCGCGACGGAGACCACGGCCCGCCGCAGCCGCCGCGTGTCGTCCTCGGCGAGGTCGCCGCGCAGCGGGGTGCCCCGCAGGCCGGGCCGCGCGTCGGGGGCCGGGTCGGGGGCGAGGATGGTCACAGCGCAGCGGACATACCCGGGGGCGCGGGGCGGCAAGCGCCGCTCACGCCCGCGGCCCGAGGTCGATGGTTCCGGCGTCGGCCAGGCGGCCGACCTCGGCGTCGGTCAGCCCGAGCATGCCCGTCAGGATCTCGGAGGTGTGCTCGCCCAGCAGCGGGGCGCGGCGCACGGGCTCGCGCGGCACGGCGGAGAAGTCCAGCGGCGTGCCGGGCATCCGGTGGCGGCCCACGCCGGGGTGCTCGACGTCCTCCCACATCGCCGTCTCGGTCGAGACGCGGGGGTCGTCCTCCACGAGCTGGCGGAACGTCTGGTACGGGCCCCAGGAGACGCCCGTGCCCTGGAAGGCCAGGCGGATCTCGTCCAGGTCGCGCGACTCGAACCACGGGCGCAGGATCGCCGCGATGAGGTCGCGGTCCTCGAAGCGCCCGGACTCCGTGTCGAGGTCGACGCCCGTGGCCTCGTTGATCTTGGCCATCTGCTGCTGGGTGCCCGTGACCTCCAGCAGTGCCTTCCACTGGCGGTGGGTGAGGGCGACGACCATCACGTGGCGCTCGTCGCGGGTGAGGAAGTCGTGACCGAACGCGCCGTAGAGGTAGTTGCCGTCGCGCCGCGGCGAGTCGCGCGTCGCCAGCTGCGCCTCGGCGACGCGGCCCAGGTGCCCGACGACCGCGAACGCGACGTCCGACAGCGCGATCTCCACGAGCTGACCCTCCCCCGTGCGGGTCCGGTGGCGGTCGGCGGCCAGCAGCCCGACGGCCGACAGCTCGCCCATCGCGATGTCCCAGGCGGGCAGCACGGAGTTCAGCGGCTCGGTGAGGTTGCGGGGGCCGGTCGCCCACGGAAAGCCGGTCGCCGGGTTGACGGTGTAGTCGACCTCGCTGCTGCCGTCGCGGTTGCCCTTGAGGTGGACCATGACGAGGTCGTCGCGGCGGGCCCGCAGCGTGTCGTAGGCCAGCCAGCCGCGGGCCGGGAAGTTGGTGAGGAACGTGCCGGCGGTGGCGATGACCTCCGAGACCAGCTCGCGTCCGACATCGGAGCGCAGGTCGACGCGCAGGGACCGCTTGCCCTTGTTCAGCCCCGCCCAGAACAGCGACTGCCCGTTGGCGGCCAGCGGCCAGCGTGTGTGGTCCAGGCCGCCGCCGAGGTCGTCGAAGCGGATGACGTCGGCGCCGAGCTGGGCCAGGGTCATGCCGCCCAGCGGCGCCGCCACGAACGCCGAGCCCTCGACCAACGTGAGGCCGTCGAGGATGCCGGTCATGCCGTGCTCGCCGGATCGTCCACGCCGTCCATGCTCCCAGATCGATCGTGTCCCGACCGCTCGGCGGCGGCCTCCAGGAGCCCGATGAGCATCCGCGCCGCCGCGTCGGGACCCAGGTCGGCGGCCATCACCAGCTCGAAGGTGCGCACGAACCGCAGGCCGGTCACCTCGAGGGGCACGAGGAACTCGCCGAGGACGTGGCGCGAGAGCAGCACCGGGACGTTGAGCGACAGCGCCCGCTGACGGGCGATCGCCGGCGTCGGCGCCTCGGCGAGGATCTCGGGCATCGCCAGGCCCGCGCGGCGCAGGGCGTGCTCGACGGTCCACCGGGCGTTGGAGGACGGGTCGCGCGCCACGACGGGCGTGCGCAGGAACTCGGCCCTGGAGATCGTCCCGCGCGCGGCCCAGGGGTGTCCGCGCGGGACCGCGCAGACGACCTCGTCGGCGGCGAGCGGGACCTCCTTGAGGCCCGGGTTCGGCGTGGCGCCGGGACGGCTGGCGCACACGCCGAGGTCGGCGCGCCGCTCGGCCACCATCGACCGCACGACCATGCTGTTGGCCGCCACCAGCTCGACGGAGAGCCCGCCCTGGCTGGCGTCGGCGGCCTGCAGCGCGGCGGCGACGAACGCCTCGATGGCCGAGTGGCTGGCGGCGAGCCGGACGGGCGCACTCTCGCGGCGCAGCTGGGCGACGACGGCGTCCAGCGCCGCGGCGCCCGCCAGCAGCGGCCGGGCGTGCTCGTACAGCCGGCGGCCGGCGGGGGTCAGCGCCACGCCACGCTGGGAGCGCTCGAGCAGCTCGGTGCCGACGAGCTGCTCGAGGCCCTGCAGGCGCTTGGTCAGCGCCGACTGGGAGATGTGCAGGCGCAGCGCGGCCCGGCCGAGCGTCCCGGAGTCGGCGGCCTCCACCAGGCTGCGCAGCTCGGTCAGGTCGGGCGTCCGGGCGGCTGCGGCCATGCGCGGACGGTAGTGCACGGAGAACCCCTGATCGGCGCTCCGTGGTTGGCACGGTCCCATCACCGGGCGGAATGCCTCCGCCGAGCAGCGCGCATGCCTTTCTCGCCGCCGGCGCCCACGGACGGCCCACGGGCGCCGAAGATCGCAACAGATCCCAAGGTCCATCACCACGGAGACACGGTCATGACCCCGACCACGCTCATCCCGCCCGACACGCACGACACGACCCACGAGTTCCCTCTCCCGCAGGGGGAGCCGCGCGAACGCGCCGGGACCCCCGAGACGCCGGAGGCCGTCCGGCGCGAGTGGCTGGCGGTGGGCATCGGCCTCGTGGCCCTCGTCGCCGTGCTCGGCCTCGTCGTCGCCCTCGTGGGCGTCGCCGGCGCCGGCGGCCACACCACGACCGTCGCCGCCCGCCCCGCCCCGACGACCGCCAGGGTGGCCGCGCCGGCGGCCTCCGCCGCCGACGCCCCCGCCCCGACGCTCGCCCAGGCCAAGGGGATCGCGTTCGAGAAGTTCGCCCCCGTGGATCCGACCCTGCCGGCCGTCCCCGCCGGCGCGGTGAAGAGGTTCACGGTCGGCGTCGACGAGCACACCGTCCAGGTCGACCCCGCGCTGGCGCCGACCAAGGCCTGGACCTACACCGTCGACGGCAAGTCCTACCCGGGCACGGCGGCCTCGCCGCCCATCGTCGTCGACCAGGGCGACCGCGTGCAGATCACCTTCGTCAACGGCGCCTCGAAGGCCATGAACGTCACGATGGCCCACTCCATCGACTTCCACTCCGCCGAGGTCAACCCCGGCAGGTACTACGTCGACGTCGCCCCCGGCCGGCGCGAGACGATCAGCTTCGTCGCCGAGCACCCCGGTGTGTTCATGTACCACTGCGCCACCCAGCCCGTGCTCATGCACGTCGGCAACGGCATGGCGGGCATGATGGTCGTCAAGCCGCGGAACCTGCCGCGCGTCGACCGCGAGCTGTGGGTCACCCAGAGCGAGTTCTACCTCGGCGCGCCCGGCGCCCCGGCCAGCATGGCCAAGCTCACCGCCGAGAAGCCCGACGTCGTCGCGTTCAACGGCTACGCCAACCAGTACAAGATGCAGCCGATCACCGTGAAGACCGGCGAGAGGGTCCGCCTCTACGTCCTCAACGCGGGCCCGACGAAGTGGAGCGCCTTCCACGTCATCGGCACCGTCTTCGACAGGGCCGTCGTCGAGAACACCGTCTTCCACGACAGCCAGACGATGAGCCTGGCCCCCTCGCAGGGCGCCTACGCCGAGTTCACGCTCGACCACCCCGGCAACTACCCGTTCGTCGACCACGCCTTCGGCGACATGGTCAAGGGCGCCGCGGGCATCCTGCACACCCAGGGCGCCCCGATGCCCAAGCTCCCGGCGGCCGCGGCGCCCGCGGCCGCGACGACCGCCGGCATGGTGGACGTCAGCCTCGGCGAGATGTTCGTCAAGCCCTCCGTCACCAGCACGAAGGCCGGCCAGGTCACGTTCATGGTGTCCAACGGGGGCGGCTCGATGCACCAGTTCGCCATCGCCAAGGACCCGGTCGCGATGACCGGCGCCGAGCCCGCGCCGGCGGCCGCGATCGCCCGGACGGCCATGCTCGCCGCCGGGGCCAAGGCCGTCGTCAAGGCCGACCTCAAGCCCGGCTCCTACACGCTCTACTGCACCATGACCGGGCACTACGCCGCCGGCCAGCACGTCGGGTTCACCGTCAGGCCCTGACCCCGTGAGCACCGGCCGATCGGCGCCGCCCGGGCCTCCCGGGCGGCGCCGCGTCGTGCTCAGCGGGCGGCGAGCCGGTCGCGCACGATGGACCGCTGGATCTTGAGGCTCGCCGTGCGCGGCAGGGCGTCGACGAAGACGACCTCGGTCGGCTTCTTGAAGCTCGCCAGCAGCTCGCGGCAGTGCGCGATGACGTCCTCGGCGCCCAGCTCCCGCGTGCCGTCCAGCACGACGGCGGCGGCGACGGTCTGCCCCCAGCGCTCGTGCGGCAGCCCGACCACGGCGCACTCCGCCACACCGTCGAGCTCGAGGATGCAGGCCTCGACCTCGCTGGGGTAGACGTTCATCCCGCCCGTGACGACGAGGTCGGTGCGCCGCTCGACGATCGAGACGTAGCCCTTGGGGTCGATCGCGCCGAGGTCGCCGCTGTGGAACCAGCCGCCGCGCAGCGCCGCGGCGGTCTCCTGCGGGCGGTTCCAGTAGCCCGTCATGAGCGCCGGGGAGCGGAACACGAGCTCGCCGACGGTCGTCCCGTCGTGGGGCAGCGCCGCGCCGCCGGGGCCCACGACCTCGACGGCGCACTCGGCGACCGCCCGCCCCACGGTGGCGAACACGTCGGCCGTCTGCGCGCCGCCGGTCACGTCGTCGGCGGTGGTGGCGGTCATCAGGCCGCCGGAGTGCTCCGTCATGCCCCAGCCCTCGACGAGGCGCTCGCCGACCACCGCGGCCAGCGCGCGCAGCTTGTCGGGGTCCGCGCGGGAGGCGGAGTGCAGGATGCAGCGCAGCGTCGACCACGGGCGCGGGTCGCGGGCGGCGGCCTGCGTGAACTCCGTCAGCAGCGGCGACGGGACGTAGGTGAACGTCGCGCGCTCGCGCGCGACCGTGTCCAACAGCAGCGCCACGTCCCACTGGCCCATGAGCACGACGGTCCCGCCGAGGTAGGCGTGGGTGACGATGTGCGCCGGGACCGTCGCCACGAACGACATCGACCCCGTCAGCGCGCCCACGCTGAAGTAGGGCAGGCGATAGGACAGGGCGTTGAGCCGGGCCAGCGCGACGACGCCGCCGTGGGTGAGCATCGCGCCCTTGGGCCGGCCGGTCGTGCCGCTCGTGTACCCGATGATGTACAGGTCGCCCGCTGCCGGCGGCGCCGGCGGGCGGTCCTCGCCGCAGGCCAGCAGCGCCTCGTAGTCCTGCACGCCGGCCCGGACGCCGGGGTCGGTCGCGACGGCCAGCACGTCGGAGCCCAGATCGCCGAGGCGCTCCACCTGCTCCTGCAGGCCGCCCGTCCAGACCAGCGCGCGCGCCCCGGAGTCGGTCAGGTGGTAGGCCGCCTCGGCGGGCTGCAGCCGGGCGTTGACCGGGACCATGACCAGGCCGGCCTTGGCCGCCGCGACGTAGAGCTCGATGTACTCCAGGCGGTCCTCCATCCACGCCGCGACGCGGTCGCCGCGGACCAGCCCGGCGCCCAGCAGCGCCTGCGCGAGGCGGTTGGTCCGCGCGTCCAGCTCGGCGTAGGAGCGCGTGCGCCCGTCGCGCTCCTTGGCCGCGATGCGTTCCGGGGAGCGCCGGGCGCCGAGCGTGACGAGCTCCCCGAACGTCGGCGCAGCGGACGGGTCACGCATCGAGGGCCCGGGCGACGCGCTCCCGGTGGCCGGCCGTCGTACCCAGCGTGGCGGCGCTGACCAGGGCGCGCTTGTAGTAGAGGTGCGGGTCGGCCTCGTGCGTCATCCCGATCCCGCCGTGCATCTGGATGCCCTCGGCCCCGGCGCGGACGAACGCCTCGCCGGCGGCGACCTTGGCCGCCGAGGCCAGCGCACCGAGCAGGGCGTCCTGCCGGCCGTCGTCGGCCTCCGCCGCCAGGTACACCGACTCGCGCGCGGCGACGACCGCGACGTGCAGGTCGGCCATCCGGTGCTTGAGCGCCTGGAAGGACCCGATGGGCACGCCGAACTGGTGGCGCTCGCGCAGGTAGGCCAGCGTCATCTGCACCGCCTGCTGGGCCCCGCCGATCATCTCGGCGGCCAGCGCGATCGCGCCGCGGTCCAGGACGGTGCGCAGCGCGGACGTCGCGTCGCCGTCGCCCAGCGGCTGCGCGGCGGCGCCCTGCAGCGTGACGACGGCGTGGCCGCGCGTCTCGTCGACGAGCGGCAGCGGCGCGACCGTCACCCCGGGATCATCGCGCGCGACCGCGTACAGGCCCGTCGCACCGTCGGCGCCGCGCGCGGCCACGAGCAGCACCTCGGCGCGGTCGGCGTCGGGCACCAGACCGCCGTCGCCCTGCAGCGACCCGCCGTCGGCGTGCACCGCCCCATGGGGCTCGGCGCCCCCGAGCAGGTCGCCGGCGGCGACGAGCACCGCCCGGACGTCGCCGTCGACGACCCGGGCCAGCAGCGCGTCGGCCTCGGCGCCGCCGGCGGCCAGCGCGAGGGCGTCGGCGGCCAGCACGCCGCAGGACAGCAGCGGCTCGGGCAGCAGCACGTGCCCGGCCTCCTCGAGCACCAGGCAGCGCTCGACGGTGCTATAGCCGGCGCCGCCGCGGTCCTCGGGCAGCGCGATGCCCGGCCACCCCAGCTCGCACAGCTCGCGCCAGCCCGACGGGTCCGGGGACCCGGAGGCGCGCAGGCCGGCGCGCACGACGTCGGCGGGGTAGCGCGCGGTCAGGAAGCGGCGGGCGACGTCGCGGATGTCGCGCTGGTCGTCGCCGAGCACGACGGAGGTGCTCACGATGCGGCCCCCGGACCCAGCACGGCGGCGATCGCCTCGCAGTTGGCCACGACCTCGGCGGCCGACACGTCGGCGCCGACGGTCTGGAAGACGAGCTCGGTGACGCCCAGCCCGGCCAGCTCGGCCTCCAGCGCCTGCGCGCGCTCGCGCACCTGGGCCGGCGTCCCGCTCAGCGTGAGCTCGTCGACGGTCGCGTCGGGGATCAGCGGTGCGAGGTCTGACCAGCGCGCCTTGCGGTCCGACGCGGCGAACGTGTCGCGCACGTCGCCGGCCACGTGCTCCCACCCCGTGCCCGCGGCGACCCCGGCGTAGCTCGGGGTCGAGAGGTAGAACGCGAGCTGCGCGCGGGCCATCTCGCGCGCCCGCCCCTCGTCGTCGTCGACGGAGGTGATGCACCACATCGCCACCTCGGGCGGCGCCGCGCGGTCGGCCGCGCCGGCCTGCAGGGCAGGCAGGACGCGCTCGTGCAGGTGCGTGCGCCCGAGGGCCAGCGCGTGCAGCAGCACGCCGTCGCACGTGCGGGCGGCGGTGCGGGCCATGATCGGGTTCAGCGCCGCGGCGTAGATGGGCGGGGGCGAGGCCAGGTCGGGGTCCTGTTCCCAGGCGTCGCGCAGGGCCTCGGCGTACCCGGCGATGCGCGGCGCGGGCGGGTCGAACTCGGCCCCGTACCAGCGCCGCACGCCGCGCGTCCCGCTGCTGATGCCCAGGCCGAAGCGCCCGCCCGACAGGCGCTGGACGTCGGCCGCCGCCGCCGCCATGGCCAGCGGCAGGCGGGTGAAGGCGTAGGCGATGCCGGTGGCGACGCCGATGCGCTGCGTGGCGGCCGCGACGGCCAGCGCGCGGACGACCGCGTCGCGGTGCAGGTACTCCGTCGTCCACACGCGGTGCATCCCGGCCGCCTCGGCGGCCTGTGCGAGGCCGGCCAGCGGCTCGAGCTCGCTCGTGGCGAAGACCAGGCTGCGGCGCATCGTCACCGCGGCAGCCCCAGCGTCCGCTCGGCGATGATGTTGCGCTGGATCTCGCTCGAGCCCGAGTCGATCGTCGCCGACCGGCTCGACATGAGGAAGTGCGCGGGGTGGTCGCCGAGCGCCAGGCCGCGCGCGCCGGCCACCGCGACACCCAGCTCGGCGATGCCCTGCTCGAGGTCGGCCCAGAACAGGTTGACGACCGAGCCGAAGTCGCCGGGCGTCTCGCCGGCCTCGCCGCGCACCGCGATCGACAGGTTGAAGCGCCGCAGCTGCTGGCAGCGGATCCACAGGTCGGCGTGGCGCGCGCGGGCCTCGGCGGCCTCGGCGGCGCCCAGGCGCCCGTCGCGCTGCGCGGCCCGCAGCTCGGCGGCGAGGTCGTGCAGGTGGACGAGCAGCAGGGCGTGGTCGCTGAACCCCTGGTCGGCGCGCTCGAAGCCCAGCATCGTCATCGCGACCGCCCAGCCCTGGCCGACCTCGCCGACGACGTGGCCGGCGGGCGCGCGCGCCCCGTCGAAGAAGACCTCGGCGAACTCGGGGTCGCCGCTGATCTGCTCGATCGGGCGGACCGTGACCCCGAGCTGGTCCATCGGGCAGATGATCATGGACAGGCCGCGGTGGCGCTTGGACTCCGGGTCGGTGCGGCACACCACGAAGCACCAGTCCGAGTACTGCGCCCAGGTCGTCCAGATCTTCTGCCCGGTGATGACCCAGTCGTCGCCGTCGCGGTGCGCGCGGGTGCGCAGCGAGGCCAGGTCCGAGCCGGCCTCGGGCTCGGAGAAGCCCTGGGAGAACAGCTCGTCGCCCGAGAGGATCGCGGGCAGGAAGCGGGTGCGCAGCTCCTCGGTGCCGTGGACCATCAGCGTCGGGCCCAGCAGGATCGTGCCGGGGGCGTTGGCGGCCCACGGTGCGCGGGCCAGCGCCAGCTCCTCGTAGTACATGAACTGCTGCAGCGGCCCGGCGCCGCGGCCGCCGTACTCGGCGGGCCAGGCCGGGCCGGCCCATCCGCCGGCCGAGAGCGTTCGCTGCCACGCGCGGCGCAGCGCGACCTTGGCGTCCTGGTCCAGCGGCTCGGGCCCGGGCACGTGCTCGGCCAGCCACGGCCGGAACTCCCGGCGGAAGGGGTCGTCGTCGGCGACGATCGCGATCTCGGGACCCAGGACGCTGCCCGGCAGGATCGCCGTGCCGGTCACGAGCCCGCAGGGACCACGGGCTCGACGGAGGGCAGCCCGGCAAAGTCGGCGTCGCGCTTGCCCAGGAACGCGTCCAGCGCCTCGGCGTGCTCGGCCGACGCCATCGCCACGGCGACGGCCTGGGCCTCGATCTCCAGCGCCTCGGCGTAGCCCACCGGCCCGGTCTGCTCGAGCAGCCGCTTCGTCATGGCCAGCGCCCCGCGCGGGCCGCGCGCCAGCGCCGCGCCCAGCTCGGCGGCCGCGCCCGTCAGCTCGCCGGCCGGCACCACGCGCTCGACCAGGCCGAGCTCGAGCGCCTCCGCGGCGCCGAAGCGCCGCGCGGTCAGCAGGAGCTCCCGGGCCCGGCGCGGGCCGACGGCCCGCGGCAGCAGCCACAGGGCGCCGCAGTCGGGCACGAGGCCCATGCGCGAGAAGGCCAGCGAGAACGTGGCGTCCTCGGAGGCGATCGCGATGTCGCACGAGAGCATGAGGCTGACGCCGGCGCCGAAGGCCAACCCGTTGACGGCCGCCACGGTCGGGAGGCCGAGGCGCACGAGCGGCAGGTAGACCGACTGCAGCAGCCAGCGGTGGCGGGCCAGCACCTGGTCGCCCGTGCGCGAGGGGTCGAACTCCTTGACGTCGCCGCCGGCCGAGAACGCCGGGCCGCTGCCGGTGAGCACCAGCGCGCGGACCTCGGGGTGGCGGGGCAGCTCGGCCAGGACGCGCGCCAGGGCCGCCTTGACCTCCATGTTGAGCGCGTTGCGCGCCGCCGGGCGGTTCAGCGTGAGCGTCGCGACCCCGCCGTCGACCTCCAGGCCCAGCAGCTCGGAGCCGGTGCGCAGGGTCACGACCCGGGCAGGAGCTCGAAGTGCAGGATGTCCTGCAGCGTGCCGGTCGGATCGGCGTCGTCGTTCCACACCGCCCGCACGCGCGCCCCGGGCCGAAGGGTCTGCGGCGCCGTGTCGATGTCGACGCCCGAGAGCATGTGGATGAGCTTGGTCGACGCGCCGTCGAGGACGATCTCGGCGTAGATGTAGGGCGGCTCGCGGCGCTGGCCGACGAACGCGAGGTGGATGACCGAGAAGGCCTTCAACGTCCCCGTGTCCTGCACGTCGACCCAGGTCGCGGTCTTGACGTGGCAGACGTCGCAGCGCGGGCGCGGCGGGACGAGCACGGCCTGGCAGCTCGGGCAGCGCACGCCCATGATCCGCCGCCGGGCGCCGAGCTCGTCGAAGAGGCGCCCGTAGTACGGGCCGTAGGCGTGGCGGTAGTGCAGCTCCATGCTCTCGTCGAGCTGGACGATGCGCTCGGCGCCGCCGGTCAGCGGCGCGATCGCCGCCGGTTCCTCCGGCGCTTCGGCGGCCCGGAACCCGGCGAGGTCGAGCATGCCGCCCGCCGGCTCGTCGGCCCACACCGCCTCCACGCGCGTGCCGATGGCCTCCTCGCCCGTCGCGCCGACGAGCCGGTGCAGCAGGTCGGCGCCGGCGCCGTCCAGGCGGACGAACACGAGCGTGTCCTGGCCGGCGTGCGTGATCGCGGTCAGCACGCCGGTCGGGGCGACGACGACGAGGTCCTCGCCTGCCGCGCCGCCGCAGCGGCCGCAGAAGTCCTGGGCGGGGACCATGACGCGCGCGCACCCCGCGCAGCGCGAGCCGACGATCCGCCGAGCGGCGAGCTCGGCGAGGAACTGCCCCGCCGCCGGGCCGGCGGTCAGCGTGTAGGGCATGGCGATCGTGGCGTCCAGCGCCCCGGTGCCCGGGATGGCGTGCGCGTCGGTCATCGTCGCGGCTCCTCTCTCAGCCCTTCTCCGCGCCGACGACCGCGACGCCTCGCAGGTTGGCCCAGCCGCCGCCGGACTGCACGAGGCCGAGCCTGGCGCCGGGCACCTGGTGGTCGCCGGCCTTCCCGGTGACCTGTAGCGCGGCCTCGATGAGCCGCACCAGGCCGACGGCGCCGATCGGGTTGGCCCCCATGGAGCCGCCCGACGGGTTGACGGGGATGTCGCCGTCCATCTGCGTCGCGCCGGAGGCGATGAGCTGGGCGGCGTCGCCCTCCCGGCAGAGTCCGAGCCCCTCGTAGTAGCTGAGCTCGAAGCACGTGTAGGGCTCCTGGAGCTCGACGACGTCGAACTGGCGGCGCGGGTTGGTGATGGCGGCCTGCTGGTAGACGCGGGCCGCGGCGAGCTGCAGCGGCTCGGACTGCAGGAGCGTCCGCGTCGGCCCGTTGTCGGCCTCGCAGTAGTAGGCCATGCCCTTGATCCAGGCGGGCGTCGCGGTGATCTTCTCGGCGGTGCCGGCGCCGGCGAGCACGACGGCGGCGGCGCCGTCGGAGATCGGCGGGCAGTCCAGGAGCTTGATCGGCCACGCCAGGGGGCGCGAGGAGAGGACGTCCTCGACGGTCACCTCGCGGCGCACGTGCGCGTAGGGGTTGCGCATGGCGTTGGCGTGGTTCTTGACCGACACCATCGCCGCGGCCTCCTCCGTGTGGCCGAGGGCGTCCATGCGCGCGCGCCAGTAGGCGGCCGAGAACCCCATGATGCCCACGGCGAACTCGCGGCCCCAGAACGGGTCGTACAGCGTGGAGATCGAGTACTGCAGCTCGCCCTCCGACAGCTTGTCGTAGGCCACGACGAGCACGCGATCGGCGAAGCCCGACGCGACCTGGTGCAGGCCGGCCAGCGCGCCGGCGAAGCCCGTGCCGCCGCCGCTGGTGATGCGCATCACCGGCTTGCCGCGCCCGCCGCAGGCGTCGACCATCCACTTCTCGGGCTGGTTGACGGCGGCGAACAGCACCGGGCCCGAGCAGACGACGACCGAGTCGATGTCGGCGATCGTCAGCGCCGCGTCGGCCAGCGCGCGGTCGACGGCCTCGCGCACGAGCCCCGCCTGGCTGACGTCGGCGCGCCGGCGGGCGTGGTGGGTCTGCCCGCATCCGACGATGGCGACCGGGCGCATCGCTCTACCTCCCCAGGACGAAGACGCAGTGGTTCTGCATGCCCAGGCCCCCGGACCCGTGCACGACGGCGGCCTCCGCGCCGGCCGGCCCGTAGCCCGCGCGGCCCGAGAGCTGCGCGGCGGCCTCGGCCAGGCGGATCAGGCCGGTGGCCATCACGGGATCGGCGGGCAGCGCGCCGCCCGACGGGTTGACGGCCACCGGGCTGCCGTCGCGGTAGAGGTCGACCGCGGGGCCGTCGGCCAGGCCCAGCGCCTCGAGCACCATGAGCTCGCCCGCCGCCGAGGAGGCGCTGACCTCCGCCAGCGGGATGCCGCGCAGGTCGGCGCGCCCGGCCATCCGCGCGGCCGAAGCCGCCGCGGCCGCGCAGGCGTCCAGGCGGCCGCCCTCGCGCTGGGCGAGCATGTGCTCGTCCATCGCGCAGCCCAGGCCGTCGATGAAGACCGGCGCGGTGTCGCTGCGCCGCGCGATCTCCTCCGTGGCCAGCAGGACGGCGACGGCGCCGTCGACCGGCCGCGAGAGCATGAGCTCGCGCAGCGGCGTGGCGACCGGGGCCGACGCCGCGACGTCGTCGCGCGAGGGGACGTCGGCGAGCGCCAGGCGCGGGTTGCCCGCCGCCGCGGCCCAGTCGTGGGCGGCGACCTCGGCCAGCACGTCCTCGCCGTGGCCGCCGGCGGCGAGGTACTGGCCGGCCTGCAGCCCGAGTGCGGTCGCGCGCCCGATGCCCAGGGGGCGCTGGAAGAACGGCTCGGTCTGGCTCCAGTAGAACGCGTCGAGGTCGGACTCCGAGGGCTTGGAGTAGGCGACGATGAGCCCGACGTCGGAGTGCCCCGACGAGATCTTCAGGTGGCCGTAGAGCGCGGCCCACAGACCGTCCTCCTCCACGCGGGACTCCTCCTTGTGGTGGGCGCCCAGCGCCCCGAGGAACCCGCAGTTGGAGATGCTGCGCCCGTCCAGCACGTCGCTGCCGGAGTCGATGACGAAGTCGATGTCCGGCCACGCGATCCCCGCCCCGGCCAGGCAGCGGTTGACGGCCTCGCTGATGAGGTCGATGTGCTGGACGTCGGCGCGGCCGGGGCGCAGGCTGGTCTGCGCGCTGGAGACGACCGCGACGCGCCGTGCGGCATCGGGGGCGGCGGCGCTCATGGCGCAGAATCTACCCGCGCCGGATGGGCGGTTCCGCGAGTGTCACCGGATCGCCACGGCGTTGGACGGCGACCCGACGCCGCCGGGCACGCCGAGCGGCACGGCGACGAACTGGAAGTCCCAGCGCCCGTCGTCGGCGCACGCCTGCGCGAGGGCGTCGAGGTCCAGCAGCTCGGCCAGCGCGAAGCCGAGCATGGGGATCAGCCGCCGGTGCAGCGAGCCGATCGCCGCGTCGCCGGGGATCGGCTCGACCGTCGGGTTGTCGATGCCCAGCGCGGCGGCGCCCGAGTCCCACAGCCAGCGCGCGACGGCCTCGTCGGCGCGGAGGCCGCTGGCCCGCGGCCGCTGCGCGATCTCCTCGCGATCAGGCCCGTCGAGGCGGCGGTAGGCCGTCACCCATCCCAGGCGGACCAGGACGATGTCGCCGTGGACCAGCGCGACGCCCTGGGCGTCGGCGACCTCCTGCAGCTCGGCGGCGCCGATCATGTCGCCGGCGAACGCGTCGAGCGGGTCGCCGAGCAGCTCGCGGTGGTGCCCGACATCGAGCAGCACGCCGCGCCCGACGATGCCCCGCGCGGCCCAGTGCTCGATGCCCAGCGGTCCGGCGCCGGGCGTGAAGTCCTCCGTGTACCCGCCGAAGTAGCCGTGCTCGCGGGCGCGCACGTGGCGCAGGCCGTCCCACTGCGAGGAGCCCTGCGGGTGGAAGCTGTCGAGGCGGTCGTCGAGGTTGTTGCGGTCCAGCGCGAAGATCGTGTGCCGCAGCGGGTCGCGCCGGAACAGCGGCGGGTCGGGCTCGGTCAGCGGCAGGTTGAGCGCGAAGACGTCGCCCGTGCGCACCAGGCGCGCGGCGGCGGCCACCTGCTCGGGGCCGATCCGGGCCAGCGTGCCGAGGTCGTGGTCCAGCACGTCCCACGAGCAGTGCAGGCCCAGGCTCTCCACGAAGCGCAGGTCGTCGAACGCGACGTCGCCCATCGGCTCAGAACGGGACGTCGAAGCCCGCCAGCAGCTCGGTGACCCGCCAGACGCCGCCGTCCTTGGCCAGCGTGAAGCGGTAGGGCCCGGTGGTCACGACCTGCACGTCGGTCCCCTCGCCCGCCGTGAGCAGGATGTAGGCGATCGCCTGCGCCCGCTCGGCGTCCTGCTCGAGGACGAGCACGTTCATGAAGTTGTGGCGTCGCTGGTCGCTCTGGATGTCCCAGAAGCTCGTCAGGAACTCGACGATCGCGGCGCGCCCCTCGAACGGCCCGACGTCCTGGGTGCCCTGGATGCTCCCACGCCAGACGCCGTCCGGCGCGAAGACGTCGCCGAGCATCCCGGCGTCGCGCTCGTCGTAGGCCCATGCGTAGCACGCGATGACCTCCGTGATCGCCTGGCGGTCGATCAGCCCGGCGGCGTCGGCCACCGGCGCGGGGCGGCGCGGGGCGACGTTGCCGGCGCGCGCTCCCCAGGCTGCGTTGCTGCTCCCATGCTCGGTCACGGCGCGATCATCTCCGAAACGCCGCGGCCGCGCAGCGCGGGGGCGCGGCCGGTCACGCGTCGCGCACCTGCGCCGCGCGCCCCTCGAGGAACGCGCGCACGCCCTCCTGGCCGTCCTCGCCGGCGGTCAGCGCAGCGGTGGCGCGCTGGGCCAGGAGGTAGGCGTCGTGCCAGCCCAGGCCCTCCAGCGCGTTGGACGTGGCCTTGCGCGCCTTGATGGCCGGCAGGCTCTTGGCCGCGATGAGCTCGGCGATGCCCATGGCCTTGGGCACCACCTCCTCGCGGGCGACGATGTAGTTGAAGAACCCGGTGCCGGCGAGCTCGCCGGCGGTGAACCGCCGGCCGGTGTAGAGCATCTCGCGCACGACGCCCTCGGGCATCTTGAGCCAGGCCATCAGGCCGGCGCCGCCGGCGACCAGGCCGAAGTCGATCTCCGGGCACGAGAAGCACGCGTCGTCGGCGGCGACGCGCAGGTCGCACGTCGCGGCGAGGATGACGCCGATGCCCACCGCGTGGCCGTTGATCGCGGCGATCACCGGCCGGTCGAGGTCATAGAGCCGCGGCAGCGTGCGGTTGATGAAGTCGTAGCGCTCCGTGCGCCCCTCGGGCGTGATGCCCACGAAGTCGTTGAGGTCGGCGCCGCCGCACCAGGCCCGCGCGCCGGCTGGCGCGCTGAGGACGACGACGCGCACCTCGTCGGTCGCGGCGATCGCGTCGGCCAGCCGGCCGATCGCCTCGTAGACGTCGATCGACACGGCGTTGACCGGCGGGCGCGAGAAGACCACCGACGCGATCCCCCGCGCGTCGACGCTGACCCGGAAGGGGCCGATCTCGCCGTCGATGGCCACGATCGCCCAGCCTCTCACACCGGCTGGCAGATGCGCCCGTCTCGCCGCGGCGCCCTGGACGGCGCGGCCCGCAGGCGGGCAAGATCGGCCGATGGCCACCGGACCCCAGACCGCACCGCCGACGATCAGCACCACCGAGCTCACCGCGCCGCGGGTCGTGCGCTTCGAGGACCTCGAGCCGGGCTGGCACGAGGCGCCGCACTCGACCGAGGCAGGGTACTTCCGCTGGCTGAGCACCTACGTCGGCGGCCCGCCCGGCTTCCTGCACGAGCACCCCGCCACGGGGCTGGTCGGCGGCCACAGCGTCATGGGGATCATGGGCCTGCCGGCGGGCCAGCGCCAGTACGGGCTGCACCGCCACACCACGACGGAGATCTACCTGATCCTCCAGGGCCGGGTCGAGTCGCTGGAGGGCCAGGGCGTCCGGCAGCTCGCGGGCCCGATGGACTGCCTCTACATCCCGGCCCAGGCGGCGCACTGCGTGCGCACGGTGGGCACGGAGGACGTCCTGCTCATGTACGTCCACGACGAGCACGAGGAGCTCGGGGCCTCGAAGTACGTCCCCGACGACGACCCGTCGCTGACGGTGCCCGAGCCCCACCCCCAGCTCGTGCGCTGGGACGACCTCGACCCGTGGTGGGGCGCGCCGCAGGCCGACGAGGCCGGCCACCTGCGCTGGTCGGTGAGCTGGGTCGGTGGGGGCGCCGGGACGGCGAACCGCAACCCGGGCGTGGCGGCCCACAGCGACACGGTGGCGATGGGCGCCACGGTCATCAGCGCCGCCAACGCCGAGGTGCCCGAGCGCTGGGAGACCGTGCGCTACATCCAGGTCGTGCAGGGCCGCGTCCGCGTCGACGGCCATCCCGAGCTCGGCGTGCTGCAGCGCCTCGACGTCCTCGTCGTGCCGCCGGGCCACCCGCACGCCCTGCGACCCGTCGGCACCGAGGCCGCCCACGTCGTCTGGTTCCACGAGGACAACGGGCTGCCGCAGCCGGCCTGACACGGCCCCGTGCAGCGGATGGCGCGGCGCCGTGGCCCGCCACACCATCGCCCGCTGCACCCTGGCCGCCGTGGCCGTCCCGTCGGTGCCGGTGTGCGAGTAGGCGCCCAGGCCTCGCGCAGCGCCTGCAGGCCGTCGGCCACGGACGTCGCCGCAAACGCCGTGATCGCGTACGTCGCCACGCCCTCGCGCACGAAGGGGTCGGTCGCGACGAGGGCGGCCGCGGCGTCCTGGCCCCGGGCGACGATGAGGCCGCCGGCGCGTGGCACCTGCGGGCCCGAGAAGCGGCCCGCGGTCAGGGGTGGCGGGACAGGCCGCGGACGATCGCGTCGGCGTCGCGGTGGGGCGCCCGCACGGCCAGCCCGACCAGGTCGAGGTCGGCCGTGGCGACGGCTCGCACCGCGGCGCGGTTGTCCTCGTCCTTGCCGGTGGAGAACATGTCGTGCGTGTAGATCGCGACGCGCCGCCCGCGGCGCTGGGCGCGCTCGCGGACGGTCTGCAGCCGGCCGGACGGCGCCTCGTAGACGAGCACGGGCTGGACGAGCAGCGGCAGGTAGCGCTCCCCGTCGGCATCGACGTAGTCCTCGCCGATCGCCTCCGCGCCGGCCTGCGCGGTGATCCCGCTGACCAGGAAGGCCGTGACGTTGAGCCGCTGCCAGGCCGCGAGGTCCTCGCGCACGACGACGGCGATCTTCGTGTCGAAGTCGGTGACGCCCATGCGGCGCTAGGCGGCGAACACCGGGGCCAGCGCCTTGCCCGCCAGCGCGACCGCCTCGAGGTCGTGCGCGTCGGGCATGGAGAACGTCAGGCCCTCGATCCCGACCTCGCGGAATGCCGCCGCGCGCTGGGCGACGGTGTCCGGGTCGCCCGCGATCGCCGCGGCGACGCGCTCCTCGGGCACGCCCGCCGAGCGCATCCAGTCGAGCTTGGCCTGCGCGGCCTCGTGGGTGGCGCCGATGACGATCGTCGCCATCGAGGTCTTCGTGATCTCCGACGGGTCGCGGCCCACGGTCTCGCAGTGGCCCTCGAGCACGCCGAGCAGGTGCCTCGCGCGCTCCGGGTCGCCGAAGAGGTTGCAGCCGTCGGCGTACTGCGCGACCAGGCGCAGGGTCTTACGCTCGCCGCTGCCGCCGATGAGGATCGGGATGTCGCCGCGCAGCGGCTTGGGATTGTTGTAGGCCTCGGTGACGTGCACGTGCTCGCCGGCGACCGTCGCGCGCGGCTGGGTGAACATGGCGCGCGCGATCTGCAGGTGCTCCTCGAGGATCTCGAAGCGCGTGCCCAGCGAGGGCATGGCGAACCCGTAGGCCTTGTGCTCGTCCTCGAACCAGCCCGCGCCGATGCCGTGGAACGCACGGCCGCCGGAGATGATGTCCAAGGTCGTGGTGATCTTGGCGTGCAGCGCCGGGTTGCGGTAGGTCACGCCGCCCACGAGCAGCCCGAGCGCGATCGTCGACGTGCGGCCGGCCAGGCCGGCGAGCATCGTGCTGCCGTCGAACATCCAGTTCTCCGCCGGGCCGACGGGCGGGATCTGGTGGAAGTGGTCCATGAGCGAGATCGAGGTGAACCCGGAGGCCTCGGCCGTCGTCGCGATGTCCACCAGGCGCTCGAAGACGGCCTCGGGGCCGACGTCGGGGTAGTTGAAGTTCGGCAGGTGGAGGTCCAGCGTGATCGGCGCTCGCATCCTCGACACGGTAGTGCCCGTCACGCCGGGCCGGCACGGCGTCAGCGCGGCAGCGCGCCCGACGCGTCGACGACGACCCAGGGGCGGCGGGGATCGTCGGCGAGGCGCAGCGTCCAGGACTGCCGCGTGCGGGACCGGCGCCGCCGACTGCCCGCCAGCACCTCGGTTGTGGCGCGGTCCTCGACGTACTGGACCCCCTCCACGTCGACCTGGACCCGGACCTCCGCGGGCGGCCCGGGCATCACCGCAGCGATGGTCACCGCGCGCACCTGCGCGCCGCGGACGACCAGCCGCGCGCCGCGGTCGCCCGTCGGGTGCAGCAGCGCGCGCAGCGCGGCCGGGGTCGTGCGGGCCGCCAGCGGCTCGTCGGGGCCGTCGATGGCCCGCGCCCAGGCCTCGGCGACCTCGCCGACGGCCGTCGCCAGCACGTCGGGGGCGAAGCGGGCGTCGACGGTCGACAGGTCCAGCGCGGCCGCACGCGCGTCGCCGGAGAAGGCGGGCGACAGCAGCCCGGCGACGCGGTCGGCGTCGACGCGGTCGGCCGCGGCCAGCTCCATCACCGCGTCGGCCCGCAGGCGGGCGTCATCGCCCTCGGGCGCCGCGACGAGCGGCGAGGCGAGGTGGTGGGCGCCCTCGCGCTCCTGCTCGACGGAGACCAGGACCCAGTCGCCGGCCCGCTTGCCCAGGGTCCAGAACTCGCCGATGCGCGCGATCTCGCCGTCGTCGCTGGGGATGACGTCCCCGCGGCGGTCGACGACGACGTCGCGCAGGGTCGCGGTCACCGTCACGACGACCTGGTCCTCGGCGTCGCCCGCGCGGTTGGTCAGGCCGACGTAGCGGACCTCGGGGCCCTCGAGCACGTCGACGCGGTTGCGCCAGCCGCGCCGGCGCAGGTCGCCCAGGCGGGCCTCCCACTCGACCATGAGCTCGGGACCGACCATCCGGCCCAGACCCGCGACGTCGTCGGCGCTCCAGGCGCGCTGGATCGCGACGAACAGCGCCGCCGCGCGGCGCACGACGGCCTCCGGCGCGAACAGCGGATCGTCCTGCGCGGCCTCCGCCGCGGCGAGGCGCACGGCCGACTCGCGGCCCGCGCGGTCGCGGCCCGGCCGGCGCAGCAGCGAGCGCAGGCCCACCTCAGCCCCCGCTCACCAGCGTGGCCTGCGCCCGCGCCGCGATCGGAGGATGAGGACGATCACGATGACCACGACGACCAGCAGCAGCAGGCCCCCACCGCCGCCGCCGCCGCCGAAGAACAGGACGTGGCCGCCGCCGAACCCGCGACCGCGGGAGCCCAGACCGCCACCACCGCCGCCGCGCGGGGTGAAGCCGTGCGATCCGCCGCCGGCGCGCGCCCACGCCCCGGCCGGCAGGAGGGCCAGGAGCGACAGGGCGAGCAGGACGACGCGACGCGGCATCTCGCGGGGGTTCCCGATGTGGCCCCGGCCGAACCTTCCCGGTGGCGCGCGGCGCGCCGCCGTGGCATGCTCGCCGCCCCTCCGAAAGGATCGTCATGCAGGGTCGCGTCGCCGCCCTCGTCGGGCCAGCGCAGGTCGAGGTCAAGGAGTTCGAGGTGCCCGAGCCGGGTCCGGGCGCCATGGTCGTGCGGATCCGGCGCGCGAACATCTGCGGCTCGGAGGTCCACATCTTCCACCACCAGCACCCGCTCATCCGCGAGTGCGTGCTGGGCCACGAGTTCGTCGGCGAGATCGTCGCGCTCGGGGAGGGCGTCACCAGCGACTATGCCGGCGAGGAGGTCGCGGTGGGCGACCGCATCGTCGCGCCGTACTTCCTCACGTGCCGCCGCTGCCGCGCGTGCCTGCGCGGCGACTTCAACCTCTGCCGCAACGCCTACGCGTTCTGGTCCCAGCCGGCCGAGGTCGCGCCGCACTTCCACGGCGCCTTCGGCACGCACTACTACGTGCACCCCGAGCAGTACTTCTACAAGGTGCCCGACGGGATCCCCGACACGACGGTCGCCGGGGCCAACTGCGGGCTGACCCAGGTGCTCTTCGGGCTGGCCCAGGCCGGGGTGGCGGCGGGCGACCGGGTCGTCGTCCAGGGGGCCGGGGGCCTCGGGCTCTACGCCACCGCCGTCGCCCACGACGCGGGCGCGCACGTGACGGTGGTCGAGCGGATCCCGGAGCGCATCGCGCTCGCCCGCCGCTTCGGCGCCGACGAGATCGTCGACATGGCCGAGCACGAGACCGCCGAGGCGCGCGCCGAGCGCGTCGCGCAGCTCACCGACGGCGACGGCGCCGACATCGTCCTCGAGCTCACCGGCGTGGCCGCCGCGTTCCCCGAGGCGCTGCTGCTGGCGCGCCCGGCGGGCCAGGTCGTCGAGATCGGCAACGTCAGCCTGGGTGCGCGCCACGAGGTCGCGCTCGCGCCGGGCCTCATCACGCGCAAGGCGCTGACCGTGCGCGGCCTCGTCCGCTACCAGCCGTGGTATCTGCACAAGGCGCTGGGCTTCCTGTCGCGCCGCCACGCCGACCACCCCTTCGACGAGCTCACCGATCGGGAGTATGCGTTGGAGGACGTCGGCGAGGCGATCCAGCGCGAGGAGGCCAAGCAGGTCGCGCGGCCGGCGGTGGTCCCGACGCCGGCCTGACCTCCGGGGCGCCGCCGGGGCGCAGCAGCCGGCCGCCGAAGGCCACGGCGCACACGGCGAACCACGCCCAGCCCAGGGCCAGGCCGCCCAGGACGTCGGTGAGCCAGTGCACGTCGAGCAGCACGCGGCTGGCCGCGACGGCGACCGCGATGCCGGCCGCCGCGCCCGCCAGCGCCGGGCGCGCGCGGCGGGCGCACCACCGGCCCGCGACGAGCGCGGCCGCCGCCCAGAAGGCCGCGGCCGTCGAGGAGTGGCCGCTGGGGAACGACGGGCCCAGCGTCTCGGCGACGGGGTTCAGCGTGGGCCGCGCGCGGTCGATGAGCGTCTTGACCAGCGTCGTGACGAGCTTGTCGCCGCCGATGACCAGGACGAGGAACGGCACGACCCTGCGGTCTCCGCGGCGGCGCAGCTCGACCGCCGCGACGAGCACGGCGGCGAGGACGACCAGCCACGTCTCGCCCAGGTCGGTGACGAGCTTGAGGCCCTGCGTCGAGCCGCCCGTGGCGTGGCGGTCCCCCCAGCGGGCCACCGCCGAGTCGATCCCGGAGAGGGCGTCCGTGCTGCGCACGACGACGGCGAGCACCGCGAGGACGACGCCGCCGGCGAGGACGACGACGACGGCCACGGTCAGCGCGAGGCCCGTGGCCTGCTCGCGGTCCAGGCGCGGCGCCAGCCGGTCGCGCAGGCGCGAGGGCGCCCGGTCCACCGGTGGCAGCGCCGCCGGCCGATGCAGCCGGGCGGTGGCCAGCGCGACCAGGGCGCCGGCCACGCAGGCGACCACGACGAGCAGAATGAAGGGCATCGCGACGGGGCGTTCCACGCATCGTGAGCGGGCATGCGTCAAGTCGCCGATTTCCGGGAACGCTGCCCGGCATGTCTTCCGGAGGACACGGGCTGACCGCGGCGCCGACGACGTCTCGCAAGGGGCGGTCCGCCGCGCCGCGCCGCGACGACGGCGCACCGGCCACCACGGCGATCCCCGTCCTGGAGGCCCGTCCGGGCAGCGCGCCCGAGCGCTTCGCGCGCGCCCTCGGGCTGCGCCACCCCGTCGCGATCTTCCTCGCCGCCCTCATCCCCGGGCTGCTGGTGATCGCGGGGCTGTCCATCCTGCTCGGCCTGTTCGTCATGCACGTCCTCATCGGCGGCCTGGGGCTCGGCGGCCCCGACAACAGCGTCGACGTGTCGTTCGCGCGGCACCGCACCGGCACGCTGACCGACATCTCGTTCATCGGCTCCCAGGTCGGCGGGGCGCCCGTCCTGCCGATCCTGGTCGGGGTCATCGCGCTCGCGTGCGCGCTCACCCGCCACTGGCGCGTCGCGGCGTTCGCCCTGTTCGCGCTCGTCACCGAGTCGGCGACCTACCGCATCACCACGCTCGTCATCCACCGGCACCGCCCCGGCGTGCACCGCCTCGAGAACCTGCCGGTCGACGCGAGCTACCCCTCCGGGCACACGGCCGCCTCGGTCGCCGTCTACTCGGGGCTCGTCCTGCTGCTCACCTCGCGGTTCACGCAGAGCACGTTCCGCGCGCTGGCCTGGACGTTCGCGATCCTCATGACGACGTTCGTCGCCCTGTCGCGGATGTACCGCGGCATGCACCACCCGCTCGACGTCGCGGGCGGCGTGCTCGTCGGCATCGCGGCCGTGCTCGTCGTCCTCTTCGCCTGCCGGGCGGCCGGCGCCGCCGCCGAGGCCCGCGCGGCCCGGGGCCCGCGATGAAGGTCGCGGTCATCGCGCACGCCGGCAAGACGTTCGGCGGCGGCCTTCCCGAGCTGCGTCGCGTGCTGGCCGCCGAGGGCGTGGCCGACCCGGTCTGGTGCGAGGTCCCCAAGAGCAAGAAGGCCCCGGCGCAGGTGCGCCGCCTGCTCGGCGACGCCCCCGACGTCCTGTTCACCTGGGGCGGCGACGGCATGGTCCAGCGCTGCGTCGACGTCATCGCGGGCTCCGACACGGCCCTGGCGATCCTGCCGGCCGGCACGTCCAACCTCTTCGCCTCCAACCTCGGCATCCCGAAGGACATCACGGAGGCCGTGCGCATCGGCCTGCGGGGCGACCGCCGCCGCGTCGACCTGGGCCGCTTCAACGGCGAGCGCTTCGCCGTCATGGCCGGCGCGGGCTTCGACGCCGAGATGATCAAGGACGCCGACGGCGCCCTGAAGGACCGGCTGGGGCGGGCGGCCTACGTGCTCACGGGCGCGGGGAACCTGCGCGCCGAGCCGTTCTCGGGCACGATCACCGTCGACGGCGTCGGCTGGTACGAGGGTCCCGCGAGCTGCATCCTGCTCGGCAACGTCGGCGACCTGTTCGGCGGCGTGGAGGTCTTCGGCGACGCCCGCCCGGACGACGGGCTGCTCGACCTGGGCGTCGTGACGGCCGAGGGGCCGGTGCAGCTCGCGCGCACGGTGCTGCGCACCGCGGTGGGGACCGCCCACAAGTCGCCGTTCGTCCGCGTGACGAAGGCGCGCAAGGTGAAGGTCAAGCTGGATCGCAAGGTGCGCTACGAGCTCGACGGAGGCGATCGCAAGAAGGTCAAGTCCTTCAAGATCGCCGTCGAGCCCGGCGCCGTCACGGTGTGCGTCCCGCACGCCACATGACCACGGTGGAGGAGGAACGGCAATGGCATTGATCCGCAGCGCCGGGGCCCCGGGCCTCGGCGACGCACGCCGGCAGAGCGAGCGCATGGCCAACACGCGGGGTTTCGAGGGCCTGGCTCGCGCGGGCCTGGTCGCCCGCGGCGTGGTATACGCGATCATCGGCGTCCTGGCCCTCAAGCTCGCCCTCGGCGACGGCGGCAAGGCGACCAACCAGCAGGGCGCGCTGCGCACGATCGCCCACGGGTCGTTCGGCACGACGCTGCTGATCGTCATGGCGATCGGCCTGGCCGGCTACGCCCTGTGGCGCCTGACGCGCGCGGCGCTCGGCCACGGGGCCGAGCAGCACGACGACACGATGGACCGCGTCTCCGCGCTGGCCAGCGGCATCGCCTACGCGGTGCTCTGCGTCGCGGCGGTCAAGATCGTCACCGGCGCGCACGCCGGCTCGGGGACGCCCAAGAAGGCGACGGGCGGGGTCCTGGACTGGACGGGCGGCCCGGTGCTCGTCGCGCTGGCCGGCGCGATCCTCATCGGCGTCGCCGGCTACCAGGCCTACAAGGGGCTGGCCAAGAAGTTCCTCGAGGACTCCAAGACCGGGGAGATGAGCCGCAGCGTCAAGCGCGCGTTCACCGCGCTCGGCGTGTTCGGCCACGTCGCCCGCGCCGTCGTCTTCGCCCTCATGGGCTACGGCATGATCCGCGCGGCCATCGAGTACGACCCGCAGAAGGCCGTCGGCCTCGACGGGGCGCTGCGCAACCTGGCCAACGCGTCCTACGGCCCGTGGCTGCTCGGGCTGGTGGCCGCCGGCCTGGTCGGCTTCGCCGCCTACTCGATCGCCGACGCCCGCTACCGCAAGGTCTGAGTCACGGAGCGCCGCGCCGGTCGTGCCCGGGTCAGGACGCCTCGGGCACGACCTCGGGCGTGGCCCGGATCACACCCTCCAACGGCGACGGGCCGTGCACGGCCGAACGGACGCGGCCCAGCCCGTGCCACCCGCGCGTCACGAAGCCGGTCAGCAGGATGATGTTCATGCCGCCCCAGTAGACCGCGCCGGCCAGCACGCTCACGCTCGGCACGCGCTGGTGGCCCACCGCGTAGACGAGCACCGCGAACACGGCGAGCACGAGCCCGGTCTGCGGGAGCGTGTGGCGCCAGTGCCAGCGCACGTCGTCGACCTTGCGCGTGACGCGGTAGACCGGCTTGCGGGTCCGGCCGCCGAGGACGGCCTGGACCGTGGCCCGCATGTAGATGGGTGCCATGCCCGTCCACATGATCCGCACGTGCCACAGGGCGCGCAGCCGTCGGCGCTGCCGCCGCCGCCGATCGTAGAACGGGTGGTTGACCACCAGGAGCCAGACCTCGGTGGCCAGCACGAGCGGCAGCATGTGCCCGAGGTAGCCGGCGCGCGTCGCCGCCAGAGGCGTGTAGCCCAGCAGCGAGCAGGCGATGCTGGGCAGGTAGACCAGCACCGTGAAGGCGTTGAGGTAGAACATCAACATCTCGGCGAAGTGCAGCCGCTGGCGCAGCGTGAGGCCCGACAGGCGGCCCCAGATCAGCAACCGGACCGTGTCGATCGCCCAGGTACCGCGCTGCTTGTAGACGTTCGGCACGTCCTCGGGCGAGTGCTGGCCGACGGCGCCGACGATCGGCAGGTACATCCCCGACCATCCACGCCGTAGCGCCTCGACGCCCGACTGGAGGTCCTCGACGAGGTTCCAGGTCGGGAAGTCGCCGATCTCCCGCAGCGCCGTACGGCGCCACACGACGCCCGACCCGCACGGGAACACGGCGTTGGCGGCGTTGCGGGCCAGCATCTGACCGCGGTAGAACATCGACTCGCGGTTGTTGAAGGGGTCGCCCGCGCTGACCTGGGCCTCCTTGATCGTCTGCACGAACGCGAGTCCCCAGCGCGCCTCGAGCTGCCCGACCACCTGGCGCAGGAAGCCGTCGCTGCCCAGCTCGTCGTCGGCGTCGCGGGTCTCGATGTAGCGGATGTCCGGGTACTCGGCGTCCAGCAGCGCGACGGCCGAGTTGAGGTTGCCCGCCTTGGCGGCGCCGTCGCGGCCCGGTGCGTCACGCGGCGGGGGCTCGTGGTAGCGCACGGGGTAGGCGGCCAGCGCCGCCTCGAGCGCCGGGTCGTGGCCGTCGTCGCTGACGATGACCGTCAGCCGCTCGGCGGGCCAGTCCTGGCCCAGCACCGAGACGATGGTGCGCAGGATCATCGGCACCGACTCGCCACACGTCGGGATGATCACCGCGACGCCGGGCTCGTCGCCCGCCGGCAGGGGGCGCCGGGGCGGCACGCGCCGCTGCCACGCGTTGGCGACCGAGACGAGGCCATAGAGCAGCGAGTACAGGTTGGCCGCGGCGAACGGGTAGGCCAGCCAGGGCAGGTGGGCGTCCAGGGACCGCAGCATCCAGGGGACGTACAGCACGGTGGTCAGGAGCAGCAGCAGCCCCGCGACCTTCACCCGCCACTGGCCCGTCAGCCCGGGGTAGTCGTCGCCGAAGGCCCGGGCGGCGGCGGCGATGGGTGCCGACGGCGCCGGTGCCGGCGCCCATGCGTGCGGCGGGGCGGACGCGGACAGGTCCGTGGATGACGCCTGGGTCATGACCACGGGATCGGCCGGGCCGCGCCGGCCTGGTGCCCTGTGGACCGATGTGGTGCCGGGGGATCCTCACAACTGGGGAGCGCGGGCGGTGCTCACGGGGCGCTCCACGCGGGCGGGACGCGGACGACGTCGGGCCCCAGCTCGGCGAGCGAGCCGCGCCCCACGAGCGCCAGCGCGCGGTCGAGCTCGGCGGTGAAGATCTCCAGGCAGCGGCGCACGCCGGCCTCGCCGCCGGCGCCCAGCCCGTACCAGTACGGGCGCCCGATCAGGCACGCCCGCGCCCCCATGGCCATCGCCTTGAGCACGTCGGTGCCGCGGCGAACGCCGCCGTCGAGGAAGACCTCGGCGCGGTCGCCGATCGCGTCGACGATCCGCGGCAGGCGCTCGATCGTGGCGGGGGCGCCGTCGAGCTGGCGGCCGCCGTGGTTGGAGACCACGACGCCGTCGACCCCCGCGTCGACGGCGCGGCGGGCGTCGGCGACGCTCGTGATGCCCTTGACGACGAGCGGGCCGTCCCACAGCTCGCGCAGCCAGTCCAGCTCGGCCCACGTCGCGCCTGGGTTGGTCAGCCGCTGGTCCATGTACTCCATGAGCGACAGGCCGTGGCCGTCGATGCCCGGCGCGCCGCGGAGGTTGACGTAGGTGAGCTCGTCGCGCTGGGCGATGCCGTAGAGCCACCGCGGCCGGCGCGCGGCGTCCAGCGCGTTGGACAGGCCGATGCGTGGCGGCACGGCCATGCCGTTGCGCAGGTCGCGCTCGCGGCGCCCGATGACCGGGACGTCGATCGTCAGGCACAGCGCCACGCACCCGACGGCCTTCGCGCGCTGCACGAGCGCGGCGAGGACCTCACGCGAGCTCCACAGGTAGAGCTGGAACCACAGCGGGCCCGACGAGACGGCCGCGATCTCCTCGATCGTGTAGCTCGAGGCGGTGGCGGCGACGTAGATCGAGCCCAGCGCCGAGGCGGCCCGTGCGGCCGCGAGCTCGCCCTCCAGGTGGGCCAGGCGCTGCAGGCCGGTGGGGCCGAGCACGACGGGGGACGCGACCCGCGTGCCGAGGATCGTCGTGGACAGGTCGCGGGTGGCGACGTCGCGCAGGTACTCCGGCTCCAGGCCGATCTCGCCGAAGGCGGCGCGGTTGCGCCGGACGGTGATCTCGTCCTCGGCCCCGCCCTCCACGAAGTCGTAGATGATGCGCGGCAGCCGGCGCTGGGCCTGCCGGCGCAGGTCGTCGATCGTGTGCGCGGTGGCCGGCCCGCGGGCCAGCGACCGCTTCGGGTCCAGGACGAACAGCCTGCTGAGGTCCATCGTGGTCGCGCTCCCGCTCCGGCCGGCTCAGCCGTGCACGACGTCGAGGATGGGCGGGGCGTCCAGCAGGCCGCGCAGCTCGGCCACGCGTGCCCGGTGGCGGGCGATGGCCGCCAGCTTGATCGACTCGTAGCCGCGGATCGCGTCGGGCAGGCGCGCGAGCTCCACGGCGACGGCGTGGGTCTCGGGCGTCACCCGGGCGGCCAGCTCGTCGGCCAGCGCCTCGTACTCGGCCAGCACGGCGCGCTCGGCCCGCCGCACCTCCGTGCGGCCGAACACGTCCAGCGGCGTGCCGCGCAGGCGCCGGCCCGCCCGCAGCGCCCGCAGCGCGGGGTCGAACCACGGCCCGAGCTCGAGCTTGCGCTCGTGGCCCAGGGCGCGCAGCAGCGGCGGGTGCAGGCGGTAGCTCATCCGCGCGCCGTCGCCGAACTCCGCGGCGACCTCCTCGCGCAGCCGCGGGTCCAGGTGCAGCCGGGCGACCTCGTACTCGTCCTTGTAGGCCATGAGCTTGTGCAGGGAGAACGCCACGGCCTGCGCGAGGGCATCCTCACCGGGCACGGCCCGCTCCTCGGCCGCGCGCACGCGCTCGACGCGGTCGGCGAAGCGCGTCGCGTAGGCGAGGTCCTGGTAGGCGTCGAGCTCGGCGACGCGCAGCGCGACGCTGCGGGCCAGGTCGCCGCCGGCGGCGGCGCGGACACGATCGGCGACGCGCTGCTGCGCCGCGCCCAGGGCCGGCCCCGCCGGTGCCGCGGCCGCCGCCGGCGCGATCGCCCGCGCGAAGGCGGCGGGATCGGCGACGGCCTGGCGGCCCCGGCGCAGCGCCTGCACGTTGAGGTCGATCGCCACGCCGTTGATCGCGATGGCCTGCTCGATGCACGCGGCGTCGACGGGCAGCGCGCCGGCCTGCAGCGCCGCGCCGACCATGAGCATGTTGGCCACGACGTCGGTGCCGAACAGGCGCTCGGCGGCGGCGCCGGCGTCGAGCACGACGGCCTCCCCCGGCCGGCAGCGGTCCAGGATGCGCTGCACGAGCGCGTCGGTGGGCGGCCGGCCGGCCGCCACGTCGGCGACCATCCGCCCCGTCGGGACGCTCGTCGTGGAGACGACGGCGGTCGTGCGGCCCGGATCGGCCGCGGCGAGGTTGGCGGGCGCACCGGCGGCGATGACGTCGGCGGCCAGGAACAGGTCGCAACCCGCGGCCGACAGCCGTCCCGCCCGCTGCAGGGGCTCGGGCCCCAGGCGCAGGTCGGACACCACGGCGCCGCCCTTCTGGGCCAGGCCGGTCTGGTCGGTGCCCCGCACGTGCCAGCCGTCGAGGATCGCCGCGGTGGCCAGGACCTGGGCGACGGTCACGACGCCCGTGCCGCCGATCCCGCACAGGCGCAGCGCGAACTCGCCGCGGACGGAGGGGGCGGCGACCGGCGGCAGCGCGCCCGCGTCGAGGTCGGCCCCGCGCGCCGCGCGCGGCCGCGCGGCCGCCGGGACGATCGTCACGAATGACGGGCAGTCGCCCTTCAGGCAGGACAGGTCCTGGTTGCAGGACGCCTGGTGGATCTGCGTCTTGCGGCCGAACTCCGTGTCGACCGGGCGCACCGACAGGCAGTTGGACTTCGTCCCGCAGTCGCCGCAGCCCTCGCACACGCGCTCGTTGATCAGCACGCGGCGGGTGGTGGCCGGCACGGTGCCGCGCTTGCGCGCGCGCCGCACCTCGGCCGCGCACTCCTGGTCGTGGATGAGCACCGTGACGCCGTCGATCGCAGCGAGCTCGGACTGCGCGGCGACGAGGCCGTCGCGATGGCGGACCTCCACGCCCTCGGGCATGCGTCCCGCCCAGCGGCCGGGGTCCTCCGTGGTCACGATGACGCGTCGCACGCCCTCGGCGAGCAGGGATCGCGCAACGTCCGGCACGGCCATCGCGCCGGTGGCCGCCTGGCCGCCGGTCATCGAGACGTGGGCGTTGAACATCAGCTTGTAGGTCATGGTCACGCCGGCGGCCACGGCGGCGCGGACCGCGAGGCTGCCGGAGTGGTGGAACGTGCCGTCGCCCAGGTTCTGGAAGATGTGGCGGGTGTCGGTGAACGGCGCCTGGCCGATCCACTGCGCGCCCTCGCCGCCCATCTGGGTCATGCCGATGACGGTTCCGACGCCGTCGTGCTCGCCGCCCATGAAGTGCACCATCCCGTGACAGCCGATCCCGGCGGCCACCAGGGCGCCCGCCGGGGCCTTCAGCGACGAGTTGTGCGGGCAGCCCGAGCAGAAGTACGCGCCGCGCGTCACAGCGAGCGGCTCGAGGACGGCCCGCCCCCGCAGCTGCCCCACGCGACGGTCCACGGAGGCCGGCGCGCCGCGGCCGGCCAACCGGTCGCCGAGCAGCAGCGCGACGGCGTCGGCGTCCAGCTCGCCGTCGGCCCGGGCCAGCGGCGAGCCGTCGCGGTCGCGCTTGCCCACCACGGCGGGCCGCTGCCGGAGGTCGTAGAGCTCGTCCTTGACCTGGCGCTCGAGCAGCGGCTGCTTGTCCTCCAGGACCATGAGCTCGTCGAGGCCCTCGGCGAACTCCCGCACGAGCTCCCCGTCCAGGGGAAACGGCATGCGGACGTGCAAGAGCCGGACGCCCAGGCGCCCGAGGTCGTCGTCGTCGACGCCCAGGTCGGCCATGGCCTGGCGGAGGTCGACGTACGTCTTGCCCGCCGCGACGATGCCGAGCGTGTCGCCGGGCGCCGACTGCGTGATGCGGTTGAGGCCGTTGGCCCGGGCGTAGGCGATCGCGGCGGGCAGCCGCGCGTGGACGAGCGAGTGCTCGGCGGCGTGCAGCTGGGCGCCGAGGAAGACGCGCGTGGGCTCGTGGCGGTACGGGCGCCCGTCGAGGACCGCCTCGACCATCACGGGCGCCACGCGGCCGGGGCCGACCTGGACGCTGCCCGACCCGTCGGCGACGTCGTTGGCCATCTTCATGCCGACCCACAGGCCGCTGCAGCGCGACATCGCGATGCCGTGCAGCCCGAGGTCGAAGACCTCCTGCGGGTCCCCGGGGTAGAGCACCGGCATGAGCAGCGCGGCCAGCGTCGCCTCCGACGCCGACGGCACCGTCGAGGACTTGGCCATCGGGTCGTCGCCCACCGCGACGAGCACGCCGCCGGCCGGCGCGACGCCGCCGATGTTGCCGTGGCGCAGGGCGTCGCCGGAGCGGTCCAGGCCCGGCGCCTTGCCGTACCAGAGGCCCACCACACCCTCGTGCCGCGCCCCGGGCACGGTGTGCGCGCGCTGGCTGCCCAGGATGGCGGTCGCCGCGAGCTCCTCGTTGACCGCCGTGCGGTGCACGATGCCGCGCTCGGCCAGCAGCGCGCCGGCGCGGGCGAGCTCGAGGTCGTAGCCGCCCAGCGGCGAGCCGGGGTAGCCCGAGATGAACAGCGCGGTGTCCAGGCCGGCGCGCTCGTCGGCGGCGCGCTGCTCCAGCGGCACCCGCACGAGCGCCTGGACGCCGGTCATGAACGTCGTGCCCTCGCCGGCGTACTTGTCCGCGATCGCCGGCGGCGGGGTCATGGTGCTCATCCTCGTCTCCTCCTCACGCGCCGCGGGCCGCGGCGAGCATCTCGCGCGGGACCCGGGACAGGATCTCACCGTCGGCCACCAGCCCGAGGAACTCGAAGCCCTCGGCGGCCCAGTCGGGGATGTGCGCGGTGGCCGGAAACGTGCCGACGGCGCAGCCGGCGGCGCGGCAGGCGTCGCGCACGGTCAGCATGTACGCCCGGACCTCCGGGTCGTCGATGGTGAACGTCGGCGGCCGGCCGATGGAGATCGCGAGGTCCAGCGGGCCGATGAACACCCCATGGACGCCGTCGACGGCCACGATCGCCTCGATGTTCTCCACGGCCCGCACGGTCTCGGCCATCACGATGCAGATCGCGGTGTCGTCCCCGACCGCCGTGCTGAACGGCGGCGACGCCAGCGCCGCGCGCGTCGGCCCGAAGCTGCGGGTGCCCGCCGGCCCGTACCGGCACGCCGCCACGGCGCGGGCGGCCTGCTCGGCGTCGTCGACCATGGGGACGATGACCCCGTTGGCGCCGAGGTCCAGGGCGGTGCCGATCGCCGGCCCGTCGTTGCTCGCCACCCGGACGATGGCGGGCGTGCGCGAGATGGCCGCCGCGCGCAGCAGCCCGGGGAGCGTCGCGGCGTCGGCGTAGCCGTGCTGGCCGTCGAGGACGATCCAGTCCGGGCCCGCGGCGCAGAGCAGCTCGACGACGTGGGGGCTCCCCGAGGCGACCCACGCCCCGAACGTCGCCTGACCCGAGTCCCAGCGCCGCCTCAGCTCGCGGCTCGTCTCGAGCACGCTCCAGTCCGACATCGCCACCGTCCTCTCGGTCCCCTGCGGGTGCCCTGGGTTCGATCCGGCGTGCCGCGACGCAACGCCGCCGTTGTACCGACCGGTCGCCGAACCTACCATCGGCCGAGCGCGACCGTAAAGGTCCGCGCGGGCGGCCGGCAGCGCGGCGGGCCCTGTCGGCTCGGTCGGGATGGCTGCCGCGGCCCCGGCACAGCGGCGCCGTGTCTGCCGGCGGCCCCGCGGGCCGCCGCGCGCCGGCGATCCACTAGGGTCGCCCGACGACGACAGGAGGAGTCTGGGTGATGCGGGCAGCGGTGGTGCGGGAGCGGTCGGGACCCTTCAGGGTCGAGGAGCTGCGCGACCCCGAGCCGGGGCCCGGCGAGATCCTCGTGGAGGTCGCGGCGTGCGGCGTCTGCCACACCGACCTGCACATCCACGACGGCTCCGTGCCGTTCCCGCTGCCCTGCGTCCTGGGCCACGAGGTGTCCGGGACGGTGCGCGCCGTGGGCGACGGCGTGGAGGCGCTGGCCCCGGGCGACCGGGTCGCCGGCGCCTTCATCATGCCCTGCGGCACGTGCGCGATGTGCCGTGCCGGCCGCGAGGAGCTGTGCGAGCCGTTCTTCGCCCACAACCGCCTGAAGGGCACGCTGTACGACGGCACGACCCGGCTCTACGACGCCGCCGGCGACCCCGTGTGGATGTACTCGATGGGCGGCCTGAGCGAGCTGGCCGTCATGCCCGCCCTGGCCGCGGCGCGCATCCCCGACGGGCTGCCGCTCACCGACTCGGCGATCTTCGGCTGCGCGCTGCTGACGTCCATGGGCGCGGTGCGCCACGTGGCCGGCCTGCAGCCCGGCGAGACCGTGTGCGTCGTCGGCGCGGGCGGCGTGGGCCAGAGCATCGTGCAGCTCGCCGGCGCGCTCGGGGCAGGCCAGGTCATCGCGGTCGACCTGGCCGACGACAAGCTCGAGGGCGCACGGCGCAGCGGCGCCACGGCGACGATCAACGCCGGCGACGCCGACGCCGTCGCGACGCTGCGCGAGCTCACCGACGGCCGCGGCGCCGACGTCGTCTTCGAGGCCATCGGCCACCCCGCCACGTTCCGCCAGGCGACGGAGATGGCCGCCGACGGCGGCCGCTGCGTGTTCGTCGGGATCGCCCCGGCCGGAACGCTCGGCGAGGTCGAGATCACGCGCCTGGTCCGGCGCAAGCTCCAGCTCCTGGGGTCCTTCGGCGGCCGTCCGCGCACGGACCTGGCCGAGCTCATGCAGATGGTCGTCGACGGCCGCCTGCACCTCGACAGCGTCATCAGCCGCCGCTTCACGCTCGACGAGGCCGACCTGGCCTACGGCCTGCTCGCCCGCGGCGAGATCGTCGGCCGCGCCGTCGTCGAGATGGCGCCCGCGGGCTAGTTGTTCTGCCTCAGGTCGTTCCGAACGCGGGTGATGGGCGGCCGGTTGCCGAGCGAGCTGTGGTTCCGCTCGTTGTTGTAGTGGTGCAGCCAGTGTGGCAGCGCTGCGGCTCTGGCGTCGCTTGAGCGGTAGCGCTGTCCCAGGCCCCATTCGCGTTTGAGGGTCTGCTGGTAGCGCTCGACCTTGCCGTTGTGGCGCGGCGTGCGGGGCGCGATCGTGCGATGCCGGATGCCGTGGCTGTCAAACAGGGCGGCCAGCGCCTTGTTGTGGGTGTAGGTCCAGGCGTTGTCGGTCTGCCAGCGCTCGATGATGATGCCGTGCGCAGCGAAGAACGCGATCGCCCGCTCGGTGAAGCCGATGACGGTGGCGGCCTTCTCGTCGCGGTGCAGCTCGGTGTAGGCCAGGCGGCTGTGGTCGTCGATCGCGCTGTGGGCGAACTCGTAGCCGACACGCTGGCGCTTCTCGGCGCCCGTGCGGTGACGGTTGCCGGTGACGGCATGGCCGGGTGAGGAGAACCGCGCGAAACGCTTGACGTCGTTTTGGATCAACGCCCCAGGGCACGGCCACTCAAAGCGCTGCACCGCCTCTCGGGGCGCCGGCGGCTGGCGCGACATGCCGCGCCGCTTCAGACAGCGCGAGACCGTCGCGTGCGCGATGCCGAGCTCGGAGGCGATCAGGCGCGGCCCCCAGCCCGTCCGCGTCCGCGCCTGGCAGACACGGTCGTGCAGCTCGTCGCTGGACCGCGTCGGCTGGCGATGCGGCGTCGAGGGTCGATCCTGCGCCCACGCGCCCGACGCTCGCTCGGCGTCTGAGGCGTTGCGGTACCGGTCGATCCAGTACTGCACCGTCGACACGCTCACCCGCCGACGGGCCGCTGCCTGGCGTCGAGGAAGTCCCTCGCCAAGACACCAATCAACCAGCTCGACACGCTGCCAGCTGGGCAGCCACCTACGCTTGCACTGCATCCGGGCTGATGACCTCCGAGGCCGTTGGATCCTTGAGAAGACCCACAGCCTCTGTCTCAGCCCGGATGCCTCAACTTCAGCCCTCAGACGTTCGGAACGTCCCGAGGCACGTCACCTAGGCGCGCAGCGTCTGCAGGCCGTCCATGAGCAGGTCCAGCAGCCGCTGGACCTGGGCCTGCCAGTCCTCGGCGAGGTTGACGTGCCAGAAGCCGCTGATGGCCAGCAACACGTCGGCGGCGCAGATGTCGCCGCGGATCGCGCCGGCCGCGCGCCCGTCGTCCAGCAGTCGCCCCAGCGCCTCCAGGAGCATGAGGTAGGCCGGCGACGGCGCGCCGCCGCGCGCCTCGGCGGCCGCGCTGATCGCGTCGGCCATCCAGCGCCGCTGGATGCCGAGGGTCGCCAGCCGCTCCATCCATGTGCGCAGCGCCGGGACGGGCTCCATCTCGGCCAGCAGCTCGGGCGCGGCCTCGCTGAGCTGGGCGACCCAGCGCTCGTGCGCCGCCAGGATGAGCGCGTCGCGGGTGGGGAAGTGCCGGTACAGCGTCCCGATGCCGACGCCGGCCTGGCGGGCGATGGCCTCCAGCGAGGCCTCGGAGGCGTGGCGCTCGAAGTGATCCAGCGCAGCGGCCAGCAGCTTGTCGCGGTTGCGGCGCGCGTCGGAGCGCTGCGGTGCGCCCGGCGATGCCTCGGGGGCTGTCGGGGCGGCGTCCACGGGCGCGCGCACGCTACACCTCCTGGCCGACCAGGTCCCCGGGGACCGGCGGGCGGTGCGGGTCGACCTCGCCGACGATGCCGCGCCGCGGGACGAGGAAGGACACGAGCAGGCTGGCGACCAGCCCGGCCAGGCATACGCCGAAGGCCAGCGTGAAGCCGTGGTCGGTCGGGCTGCCGTTCGTCACGCTGTTGGCGATGAACGTCGCGGCGACCTGGCCGCCCAGCGCACCGCCCAGCGACCGCATGACCGTGTTCATGCCCGTCGCGACGCCGGTCTGCTCCTGGGGCACGTTCTGGACGATGAGGTTGGCCAGCGCCGCGAAGGCGAGGCCGATCCCCACGCCCATGAGCGCCGAGGCGGCGTAGATCTCCCACTCGTGCGAGCGCGCGAACGTCAGCACCGCGAAGGACCCGACGGTGGAGGCGGCGCCGAGGATGAGCACGGGGCGCGAGCCGATGATCCGGTCCAGCGTGCCCGAGAACTGGCCGATGAGCAGCATGGCGACGGTCGACGGCAGCAGGAACAGGCCCGACTCGACGACCGAGGCGCCGAAGCCGTAGCCCGTCGACGTGGGCTCCTGGACGTACTGCGGGATGATGATGAACGCGGAGTACATGCCCAGGCCGAACAGGAACGCGGCCGCATTGGTGGTCCAGACGCCCTTGATCCGCATCATCCGCATGTCGACGAGGGGCTCGCGCGAGCGCGCCTCGGTGACCACCCAGCCGGCGAGGATGACCAGGCCGATCGCGATGAGGCCCAGGGTCTTGACCGAGCCCCAGCCCCACAGCGTGGTCTCGCTGACGGCCACGAGCACGGCGACCAGCCCGGCCGACATGAGCACCGCCGCCATCCAGTTGATCTGGCCGGGCGTCTTGACCGGCGACTCGGGCACGAAGAAGTGCGTCGCGACGGCGCCGATGACGATCGCGACGAGCGGGAACCAGAAGAGCCAGTGGTAGGACATGCTCTGGACGATGGGCCCGGCGAGCACGACGCCCGCGCCGCCCCCGATGCCGATGAGCGACGACATGAGGCCGATGCCGCCCGCGACCTTCTGGCGCGGGAACTCGTCGCGGATGATCCCGAAGGCCAGCGGGAACATGCCGCCGCCGACGCCCTGCACGACGCGGCCGGCGATGAGCACGTTCATCGACGTCGCCACGGCCGACAGCAGCGTGCCGGCGGCGAGGATCACCAGCACGATGAGCAGCACGCGCTCCTTGCCGTACATGTCGCCGAGGCGGCCGATGATCGGCGTGGCGATCGACGCGCTGAGCAGGTAGGCGGTGAGGATCCAGCTCACCGAGGTCTCCGACGCGTGCAGGTCGCGCTGGAAGTCGGGGAGCGCCGGGAGGACCAGCGACTGCAGCAGCACGTAGGCGGTCGCGGCGACCGCGAGCACCACGAAGGTGATGGTGTAGTGCGGACGGGCGGGGTGCTGCGTGCTCACGGTGCGCGCTCCTGGCACGGTCGGGCGGACGAGGACCTCGGCGTCGCTCCGCACGCGAGCCGGAGGCGCCTCCGGGCACCATAGCGGAGGCGCCTCCGCGGTCCGGTGGCGCCTCGCGCGCGCTCGCGGGTACCCCTGGTGCCATGGCGGCGGTGCACATCGGATGCTCGGGCTGGAGCTACGCGGGCTGGGCCGGGGACTTCTATCCCGCCGGCTGCCCGCAGCGCCGCTGGCTCGAGCACTATGCGACGGTGTTCGACACGGTCGAGCTCAACACGACCTTCTACCGCCTGCCAGCGCTCGAGACCGTCCAGGGCTGGGTGCGGCGCACCCCGCCGGGCTTCCGCTTCGCCGTCAAGGCCAGCCGCTACCTCACCCACGTCCGGCGTCTGGCCGACATGGACCGCGGGGTGCAGCGCCTCTGGGCGCGCCTGGACCCCCTCTTGGGCAGCGACCGCATGGGACCGGTCCTCTGGCAGCTGCCCGAGCGCTTCCCCCGGGACGACGCGCGGCTGGCCGCCGCGCTGGACCGCCTGCCCACCGGACGCGGCGAGCGCCACGCCTTCGAGTTCCGCCACCCGAGCTGGTTCGCCCCGGAGGTGCTCGCGCTGCTGCGCGAGCACGCGGTGGCGCTGTGCATCGGCGACCGTCCCGACCGGCCGTTCCAGCCTCACGTGCTCACCGCGGACTTCACGATGGTCCGCTTCCACCACGGCGCGCGGGGCCGGCGCGGCAACTACAGCGACACCGAGCTGCGCGAGTGGGCGGGCCGCCTGCGGCGCCTGAAGGCCGAGGCCGAGGTCTTCGCCTACTTCAACAACGACTGGGAGGGCTTCGCACCGCGCAACGCGCGGCGGCTGCGGACGCTGCTCGCCCGGGCATGAGACGAACGTCGAGGATCCGGCGGCCGGTCAGGAGCCGTTCAGGTGAGCCCCCACACCATGCCCGGACCCATGCTGCCCACCGCCAAGACCCGCTCCGGCCGCCCCGCCCCGCTCGCCGCCAAGGTCCCCGAGATCACCGCCGTCTTCTGGGCCCTGAAGATCCTGACCACCGGCATGGGCGAGTCCATGTCGGACTTCCTCGGCCAGCAGAGCGTGCCCCTGGCCGGCGCGATCGGCATCTTCGGCCTGACCTACGCCATCCGCCTGCAGGTCCGCACGACGGAGTACCGCGCCGTCGTCTACTGGTTCGCGGTGATGATGGTGGCGATCTTCGGCACGATGGCCGCCGACGGGCTGAAGGACGGCGCCGGGCTCTCCTACGCGGTGACCACGCCCTTCTTCGCCGCCGTCGTGGCGGTCGTGTTCGTCCTCTGGCACCGCAGCGAGGGGACGCTCGACATCCACAGCATCACCACCGCGCGGCGCGAGACCTACTACTGGATCGCCGTCCTGGCCACGTTCGCCCTGGGCACCGCCGCCGGCGACCTGACGGCCCTCACCCTGCACCTCGGCTTCCTCGAGTCCATCGCGATCTTCGGGGTGCTCTTCCTCGTGCCCGCCCTGGGCTGGTGGCAGCTGCGGCTCAACCCGGTCGTCGCGTTCTGGACGGCCTACGTGATCACGCGCCCGCTCGGCGCGTCCGTGGTGGACTGGCTGGCCAAGCCCCAGAGCAACAAGGGCCTGGACCTCGGCGACGGCGTGGTCAGCGCAGGGACCCTGGTCGTCTTCGTGGCCCTCGTGGCATGGGTCGCCGTCACGCGGCGCGACATCCAGCGCCCCGACGTCCCCCAGCCGCACGCGCACCTGCCGCACGTCCCGCATCCGCACCTGCCCCACGGGCACCCGCAGGCGCAGCCGGCCGAGGGATAGGCGGCGCCCGGCGCGCGTTTCCGCGCCCCGCCCGGTGGGGCACGATGGGCGGGTGGACCGCGACCCGTTCTCCGAGCTGCTGCGCCGGACGCACCTGAGCGCGCCGTCGGACGTCGGCGGCGTCATCGCCGAGCAGGCCGCCGCGCTGGGTGCCGCCGACGTCACCGTCCACGTCATCGACTACGAGCTGGACAGCCTCATGGCGCTCGCCCCCGCCGGCGGCGTGCCGCTCTCGGTCACGGGGACGATGGCCGGGCGCGCGTTCAGCACGACGACGGCGCTGCGCGCAAGCCCCGACGAGGGCTCCGGCGAGCGGCTGTGGATGCCGCTCGTCGACGGCACGGAACGGCTCGGGACCCTCGGCCTCACGTTCCCCGACGGCGTGCTCGACGAGCCGCTGCTGGCCCTGTGCGAGCGCTACGCGCACCTCGCGGCGATCCTGCTCGTCGCCAAGGGCGCCTACGGCGACGCCATCGAGCGGACCCGGAGGCGGCGGCCGATGACCATCGCCTCCGAGCTCGTCTGGGCGCTGGCGCCGCCGCTGGTGTTCGCGACGGACGGCCTCGCCGTGTCGGGCATGCTCGAGCCCTGCTACGACAACGGCGGCGACGCGTTCGACTACGCCGTCAACGGCAGGACGCTGCACGCCGCCGTCCTCGACGCGATGGGGCACGGGCTGGCCGCCGCCGGCGTCGCCGCCTTTGCGATCTCCGCCTACCGCCACAGCCGCCGCGACGGGCGCGACCTCGTGGCGACCCATCTGGCCATGGACCAGGCCGTCGGCGAGCAGTTCCCCGACGACCGCTTCGTGACCGCGATCATCGCCGAGCTCGACCTCGACACCGGCGTGCTGTCCTGGATCAGCGCCGGCCACCCCCGGCCGCTGGTGGTCCGTGGCGGCCGGCGCGCGCGGTCGCTGATCGCGACGCCGTGCACGCCCCTCGGGGTCCCGGGCGGTCCCGCCGCCGAGGTGGCGCACGAGTCGCTGCAGCCCGGCGACCTGGTCCTCTTCTTCACCGACGGGCTGTCGGAGGCCTCCCGCGAGGACGGCACCCGCCTCGGGGTCGAGGGGCTCGGCGCGTTCATCGAGCGCGAGGCGGCGGCCGGGCTGACGGTCGCCGAGACGCTGCGCCGGCTGCGGCGCTCGCTCCTGCACGCCACCGACGACCTGGCCGACGACGCCACCGCGCTGCTCGTGCAGTGGCGCGGCGGCGACGAGCACGGCCTGCTGCCCCAGACCGTCGAGTGAGCGCGGGGCCGCGGCGGTCATCGCCCGGAAGGGTGGCCAGGCGTTCACGACCTGGCGGATCCGGGGATCGCTGACGGGCGCGGGCACGCTCATCGAGACCCGGCCGCTGGGCATCGCCCGGCGGCCGAGCTCGCGCCGCCCGGCCGCGGCGAAGTACGGTGGCGCCATGTCCCGCATGCGGCGCGCCCTGGTCCTCGCGCTCCTGCTCGCCGGCGCCCTGGCGCCCGTGGCCCGCGCCGACCCGATCCTCGATCCGGCGCCGACCACGCTCCCCCGGGCCACCGGGGCGCCGGCGACCGCCCGGGCGCTCACGGCGACGCTCGCGCCGCAGAACCCGTTCATGGCGCCCAACCCCTACAACAACCTGCACGACGACACGTGGATGACCGACGCCTACGCGCGCACCGGGCCGCTCGGCGCGGGCCTGCAGGCCACCTCCGGCGCCATGCCGCCGGCGCTGTGCGGGTCGCTGACGTTCGACGCCGAGGGCCGCATCGTCTCCATCTGCCCCTCCAGCGCCCAGCCGGTGACGGCGCGCATCATCGATCCGCAGACGCTGGCGATCCGCGCGACCTACGTGCTCGGGGACCCGAACCCCGCGGGGCCCACGGCCTTCCAGAACTTCACCGGCGGCGGCTACTTCTTCCTGGACCGCCACGACCGGATCTGGAGCGCGACGAAGACGAGGCACCTCGTCGTGCTGGCCGAGCGCGAGAACGCGACGAAGCTCGTCAAGGTCGCCGACTACGACCTGACGAGGGCGCTGGCGGCGGGCCAGCGCGTGACCTCGGCCCTCCCCGACTTCCACGGGCGGATCTGGTTCGTCTCCAAGCAGGGGGGCAAGGTCGGGATCCTGGACACCACGACGCGCCGCACGCGCGTCCTGGCCCTCGGCGAAGAGATCGAGAACTCGTTCGCCGTCGACCGCGACGCGGTCTACATCGTCTCCGACCGCCGCATGTACCGCTTCAGCGACCGCGGCGGCCGGCCCCACGTCGACTGGAAGATGACCTACGCCAACTCCGGGATCCACAAGCCCGGGCAGGTCGACGCCGGCTCGGGGACGACGCCGACGATCATGAAGGGCGGCTACGTGGCCATCACCGACAACGCCGACCCCATGCAGGTCGTCGTCTACCGCACCGCCCCGCGCCTGCCCCGCGGGCAGCGCCGCGTCGTCTGCCAGGTGCCCGTGTTCGGCAAGGGGGTGGGCGCCACCGAGAACTCCCTCATCGGCTCGGGCCGCTCGCTCTACGTGGAGAACAACCACGGCTACCAGGACCCGTTCGGGGCCTCCGCCGGAGCCCTGACGACCGCGGGCTTCGCCCGGGTCGACGTCGACGCCGGCGGCCGCGGCTGCACCCGGCGCTGGACGAACACCGACGTGCGCGCGCCGACCGTGGTCCCGAAGCTCTCGACGATCACCGGGCTCATCTACACCTACCAGCGCGTGCCGGCGCCCGACGGCGAGCAGCCCTGGTTCTGGACCGCCATCGACGCGCGCACCGGCCGCACCGCGTTCACGCGCTACGCCGGCTCGGGCCTGGCGTTCAACAACAACTACGCCGGGATCGCGCTCGGGCCCGACGGCAGCGCCTACCTCGGCGTCATCGGCGGCGTCGTGCGCCTGAAGGACGCGGCATGAGCGGCGCCGCGACCCGCCGCGCGATGGTCGCGGCCCTCGCGGCGACCGCCGCGCTGTGGCCCGCCGGCACGCAGGCCCGGCCCGCCGCTCCGGCGTCCTGCGCGGCGGGTCGCCCCGCGTCGGCCGCGGTCGCGCAGCGGCTGCGGGACGTGCTCGCCACGCGCCGTGCGCGCTTCGAGCACACGCTGGACGGCGTGACGCCCGCGAGCCGCCGGGCCGCCGGGGCGCAGTACGCGACGGCCGTCGAGGCCTACGTCTACGGGTTCCCCATCATCATGGTCCGGCGCACCATCGCGCGGTTCCCGCGCAACCTGATGGTCTCGATCTCCCGGCTGGCCGGCGCGTCCACGCGCAGCATCGTGGCGCCCAACCACGACACGCTGTACTCCATCGGCCAGCTCGACCTGACCGCGGGCCCGATCGTCATCCAGACCGCGCCTACGGGCGGCCGCTACTCCGTGCTGCAGCTCACCGACGGCTTCACGAACGCCGCGGCCTACCTCGGCGACGGCGCCGCGGCGGCGACGGGCGAGACCGCCGTCGTCGTGCCGCCGGGCTACGCCGGCGACCTGCCCGCGGAGGTGCGGGTGATCCGCCCCGCCACCCGGCTGCTGTGGCTGCTGGGCCGCACGCTGGCCACCGCCGACCCCGCCGACCAGGCGGCCGCGACCGCGCTGCTGCGCGGCTACTCGGTCACGCCGCTGGCCGACTGGCTGGCGGGGGCGCGCAACGCGCCGCTCACGCTCGCCGACTTCCCGGCGGCCCAGGATCCCGTGGTCGCCCCGACCGGCCTGGCCTTCTTCGACGAGCTCGGCGCCGACCTGGGCGCCGACCCGCCGCCGGCGCCCGACGCCTGCGCGATCCGCGCGTTCGCCACCGTGGGCATCGGCGCGGGCCGTACGCCCTCCACCCTGCCCACGGGGACCACGGCGACGGCCCTGCGGGCCGCCGCGGCCGACGGCCGGGCGGTCATCGATGCGCTGGTCGGCGCAGTCGCGCCCGGCCGCCACGGCGCCTGGACCCGCACCCCGACCGACATCGCGCGCTTCGGGACCGACTACGTGGGCCGCGCGGTCGTCGCCCGCGTCGGGCTCGGTGCCAACACGGTGGACAAGGCGCTGTACCCGAACACCCGCACCGACGACCGCGGGCGGGCGCTGAACGGCGCCCACGTCTACCGCGTGCACTTCGCGCCCGGGCAGCTGCCGCCCGTCCGCCCGTTCTGGTCGCTGACGCTGTACGACCGCAACGTGCTGTTCTACGACAACCCGCTCGACCGCTACGCGATCGGCGATCGCACGCAGGGGCTGCGGCGCGACGCCGACGGCGGCCTGACCATCCTGGTCTCGCACGCCGACCCCGGTGCGGCGCGGCGGTCGAACTGGCTCCCGGCGCCGTCCGGGCCGTTCTCGCTGTACCTGCGGCTCTACGAGCCGGCGGCGGCGGCGCGCTCGGGCGCCTGGCGCCCGCCCGACGTGGTCCGGGTGCGCTGAGGACGCCTCAGGCGCCCGGCGGCCCGGCGACCGCGCCGGCCGTCTGGGCGTGGCGCTGCAGCGCGTCGGCCAGTCCGGGCCCGCGGTGGCCGGCGGCCAGCGCGAAGGCGAGCACGAGCCGCGCCTTGAGGCCGTCGAGGCCGCCGGCGCGCAACAGCCCGAGCTCGAGCAGGTGGATCTCGCTGCCGTGGAAGCGGTAGGTCTCCGCGAGCGCCTCGCCCGCGCCCGTGCGGGTGACGTAGGCGACCGGCATCGCCGCCACCAGGCGCTCGATCCGCTCGACGGTGACGGGGGCGACGTGGCCGCCGCCGAAGGCCTCGATGACCGCGCCGCGGTAGCCGAGCCCCTCGAGCGCGTCGAGGACGCGGCCGTCGTCGCCGAGCGTCAGGCGCACGAGCGCCACGGGCGGGACCTCGGCGTCGGCGGCGACGTGCAGCGTCGAGCGCCCGACCGGGCGGGTGGCGATGAACGGGCGCCCCTCGCTGAGCCACCCGATCGGGCCCGTGGCGGGCGAGCGGAACGCGGTGACGCTCGAGGCGTGGCTCTTCTTGACGAAGCGCGCGGCGTGGATCTCGTCGGCCAGGACGACGAGCGCGCCCAGGCCGCGGGCGGCGGGGCTGATCGCCACCTGGACGGCTCCGAGGACGTTGGCCGGGCCATCGGCGCCGGGCAGCGACGGGTTGCGCATCGCGCCGCTGACGACCACGGGCGCCTCGCCGGCGTACAGCAGGTCGACGGCGAACGCGACCTCCTCGATCGCGTCGGTGCCCTGCGTGATGACGATCCCGGCCGCGCCGTCGGCGACGCGCCGCTCGATTTCGGCCACGAGCTCGAGCAGGTCGGAGAACGTCAGCGAGCCCGAGGAGGTCTGGCGGAACTGGACGGCGCGGACGTCGGCGACGTCGAGCAGCCCGTCGACGGAGGCCACCAGGTCGGCGGCCGTCAGCGTCGGGACCGCGCCGGCGGCGCCCTCCGGCACGACGCTGGCGATCGTGCCGCCCAGCGCCAGGTAGTCCACGCGCGGCAGCCCGGCGCTCATCGGCCCGGCACCTCCGCCAGGACGCGCGCCGGAGCCGCGAACGCCCGTAGCGACCGGGCCAGCAGTGCCGCGTCGAGGTCGCGGCCGATGAGGACGAGGCCGTCGTCGCCGTCGGCACCTGGGCGGGCGAGCTCGGGGCGCTGCACCGACGGCCCGACGGCCTGGAGCACCATGCGCCCGGCCTCCGTGCGCACGAGGCCCTTGACGCGCAGGATGCGGTCGCCGTGGTGGTGCAGCAGCGCGCTCAGCCACACCGCCAGCTCGGGCCAGCCCGTCTCCGGGCCGGGCGTCAGGGTCACCGCCACCGGGACGGCGGGCGCCGTGGCGCCGGCCGCGGGCGCCGCCGCTGCCGCGGCCGGGCCCGCCGGGGCGACGGGCTCGGGCAGCGCGACGGCCTCGCCGAGCACGGCGGCCTCCAGGCGCGCCCGCGGGGCCAGCGCCGCCAGGCGGCCGGCCAGGCGCGCGACGTCATCCGTGCCGGCGGCGTCGGCCTTCGTGATCACGATGCGGTCCGCGCAGGCGGCCTGGGCGACGGCCAGCGGCTCGGCCTCGAGCTGGTCGGCCCCGTGCACCGCATCGACGGTCACCACGATCTCGTCGAGCACCAGGTTGCTCACGAGCACCGGGTCGCCGGCGATGGCCTGTGCCACGGCGGCGGGGTCGGCCATCCCGCTCGTCTCCAGGACGACGCGCCGTGCGGCGCCGAGGCCCGCCGAGAGCCCCGCGTGGCGCTGCTCGGCCAGGTCGCGCAGGACCGCGACGAGCTCGTCGCGGTGGGTGCAGCAGCAGCAGCCGCCCGCGATGACCGTCGTCGGCGCCACCGCGGCCAGCAGGACGTCGTCGACGGCGCAGCCGGCGAACTCGTTGACGACCACGAGCGTGTCGTCGTGCCCTCGCAGGCGGTGGCGCAGCCACGTGGTCTTGCCCGACCCCAGGAACCCGCCGAGCAGGGTGAGGCGCAGCGCGCCGGGCTCAGGCACGGTCACCCCCCGGCCTCCAGGCGGTGCAGCAGCCCGGCGTCGAGCGGGTCGGCGGGCCGGCCGGCCAGGCGCGTGACGGTCGGCCAGACCTCGGCGAGGTCGCCGGCGATCGCCGTGGCGCCCGTCGGCGCCGACACCGTCCACATGCCGAAGGCCAGGCCCTCGCGCACGGTCACGCCCGTCGCCCGGCCCACGCGGGCCAGCACCGCGGCGCAGCCCAGCCGCGCCTGCATGCGGTCGGCCGGCGTGTCGGGGATCCCCGCCTCGATCCAGTCGCCGGGGGGCGCGGGTGTGCCGCACAGGCCGCACATCGCGCGGGCGCTAACGCCGCCGCCCGGGCCGCAGCGACTCAGACATCGCGCGGGCGCTCGGGGGCGTCGATCGGGAACCGCGTGCGGAAGTCCTCGGCCATCTCGCCCATCGTCACCCAGCGCACGCCGGTGTGCTGGTTGATGTGGTCGATCATGCGCTCGAGCACCATGAGCACCTGGGGGCGGCCGCTGACGTCGGGGTGGATCGTGAAGGGGAAGACCGCGTAGTCGAGGTTGCGGTAGACCCAGTCGAACTGGTCGCGCCACATCTGCTCGATATCGCGCGGGCTCTGCCAGCCGTGGCTGTTGGGGACGTTCTTCATGAACATCATCGGCGGCAGGTCGTCCATGTACCAGTTGGCTCCGATCTCGACGAGGTCGATCTCGGTGCCGTGCGTCATCGGGCGCATCCACGTCGCGGCGGGCTGGGAGTAGTCGATCTTCGTCCACTCGTCGCCGACGCGGGCGTAGAACGGCACGAAGTCGCGGTAGCCCTGGCTGTGGTCGTAGCGGAAGCCGTGCTTGAGGAGCAGGTCGACGGTCACCGACGACATCTCCCACCACGGCGCCACGTAGCCCTCGGGCGCGACGCCGGCGACCTCGTGGATGAGCTCGACCGACTTCTTGAGGACGTCCTCCTCCTGGGTCGGCGTCATCGCGATCGGGTTCTCGTGCGTGTAGCCGTGCGCCCCGATCTCGTGGCCGGCCTCGGCGATCATGCGCGTCTGGTCGGGGAAGGACTCCAGGGAGTGGCCGGGGATGAACCAGCTCGTCCGCAGGTCGTAGCGCTCGAACAGCTTGAGCAGGCGCGGGGTGCCGACCTCGCCCGCCCACACGCCGCGCTGGATGTCGGAGGGGGAGTCACCCCCGCCGTAGGAGCCGATCTGCCCGGCGACGGCGTCGATGTCGATGCCGAAGCAGACGAGGATGTCCTTGGCCATGGTTGCGGCTCCCGCTCTGGGTTGAGGTCGTCGGGTCGGGGCGCTGCGCGGGGTGGCCGGCGGCGCCGGCGCGCACGCTACCCCACGGCGGGTCGCCTGGGGGCTCCGATGGTCTTCCGATATGATATCGGAGCTGCCCATGAGACACGCGATCCCGACGATCCCGAGCGGCCTCCGCGGCCGCGACGCCACGGCATGACGGCGGGCCCGCTGGCGGGGGTCCGCATCGTCGACCTCACGCAGACGCTCGCCGGGCCCTACGCCACCATGCTGCTCGCCGACCTGGGCGCCGACGTCCTGAAGATCGAGTCGCCCGGGCGCCCCGACCGGGCGCGCTCCATGCCCACCGTCCGCGTCGGGGACCAGACGGCGTACTTCGCCTGCCTGAACCGCAACAAGCGAAGCGTCGCGCTCGACCTCAAGGACGAGCACGGGCGCGCGGCGTTCCTGCGCCTCGTGGCCTCCGCGCAGGTCGTGGTCGAGAACTTCCGCCCGGGCGTCATGGACCGGCTGGGGGTCGGCTTCGAGGCGCTGCGGGAGGTCAACCCGGCCATCGTGCTGTGCTCGATCTCGGGCTTCGGCGCCGGCGCCGGCGCGCGCGACCAGGCGACCTACGACTACCTCGTGCAGGCGCTGGCCGGGACGATGAGCATCACGGGCGAGCCCGACGGCCCGCCGGCGAAGTACGGCGTGTCGATCGTCGACCACGTCGCGGGGACGTTCGGGGCGCTCGGCGTGCTGGCCGCGCTGCAGGACGCCCAGCGCACGGGCGAGGGACGCCACGTCGACGTGTCGCTGTTCGACACGCACCTGTCCATGCTCACCTACCTCGCCGCCGACTACCTCAACGGCGGCACCGCGCCGGTGCGCCACGCGTCCTCGGCGCACCCGTACATCGTGCCGTCCCAGCTCTTCGAGACCGCCGACGGGCACATCGTGGTCATGCCGCTGGCCGCGCACATGTGGAAGAAGCTCTGCACCGCGCTGGAGCTCGACGAGCTGGCGGCCGACCCCGCCCTCGACGACGCCGAGGGCCGGCTGGCCCAGCGCGAGCGCGTCGTGCGCGGCGTGGGCGCGGCGATCGCGGCGCTGCCCACCGCCGAGGCGCTGGCGCGCCTGGCGTCCAACGAGGTCCCGGCCGCGCCGGTGCGCACCGTCGCCGAGGCGCTCGCCGACCCGCACGTCGCCGACCGCGGGATGCTCGTGGAGGCCGGCGGCGTGCAGATGGTCGGCAACCCCGTGAAGATCTCGGGCTACGACGACCCCGAGTACGCGGCGGCCCCCGACCTCGGCGCCCACACCCGGGAGGTCCTGCGCGAGGCGGGGCTCACCGACGAGGAGGCCGCGCGAGCCGACGGGCTGGGGTAGGGCGCGGGCGCCCGGGGTCGTCCGCCGGCCCCGAGCCCACGCGGATGTCGCGTTGGTGGTGCATCCCCCCACGTCTGCGCCATCCGGCGAGCCGCTGAGCGCGGAGGCGCCCGTTCCGAAACGGATGGGCGCCTGGATGGCGCATGACCACCGCGAGCGCCCTACGCCCCGTCCGGCCGCGTCCAGGCGCCGCGACCCGTGAAGAAGCGGATGAGGATCTCGCCGGCCTCCTGGACGTGGGTCTCGGCCGCGTGGGCCGCCGTGTCGGGGTCGCCGTCCTCGAAGGCCCGCACGATCGCCTCGTGGCCCTGCTCGGAGGCGCCCGACCACTCGGGCACCAGCGCGTAGAACCCCTGGGGGATGAAGCGCAGCGTCGAGCGCAGGACGCGCAGGAGCTTCGGCGCCCCGGCCGCCTCGTTGATGGCCTGGTGGAACTCCCAGTTGACGGCCCCCAGCTGCGCGGGGTCGCCCGCGCCGCGCGCGGCGGCGAAGCAGGCCTCGATGTCGCGCAGCCGCGCGGCGAGCGCCGGGTCGCCCTTCGCGCAGGCCCGCCGGGTCAGCTCCGCGGCCAGCGTCGCGTGCATCCAGAAGACGTCGTGGACGTCCTCGCGCGTGGTGGGCACGACACTGAACGACCGGCTCGGCGAGACCTCGACGAAGCCCTCGGCGGCGAGGCGCAGCAGCGCCTCGCGCACCGGCATCGTGCTGACCCCCAGCAGCGTCGCCAGCTCGTCCTGGGTCATGCGCTGCTCGGCGGTCAGCTCGCCGGTGAGGATCATGTCGCGCAGCGAGTCGGCGACCTCGACGGCCAGCGTGCGCCGCCGCACGGGCCGGGGCGCCGGCCGCGCCTGCCGTCGCGCCGCGGGCATCAGAACACCGCCGGCTGGCGGAACTCCCCCCAGGCGTCCTTGAGCACGGCGACCATCTCGCCCACCGAGCAGTACGCGTGCGCGCAGGTGACCAGCAGGGGCATCAGGTTGACGTCGGGGACGCGGGCCGCGCGGCCGAGCTCGTCCAGCGCCGCGGTCACGGCGCCGGCGTCGCGGGTGCGCCGGACCTCGGCCAGGCGGTCGAGCTGGCGGCGCCGGTTGTCCTCGTCCATCTCGTAGCCCTCGGGCTCGGGCGTGGGCTCGTCGGTCTGGAAGCAGTTCAGCCCCACGACCTTGCGCTCGCCGGACTCCAGCGCGTGCTGCACGGCGTAGGCCTCGTCGGCGATGAGCCGCTGGACGTAGCCCTCCTCGACCCCGCGCACCATGCCGCCGTGGTCGGCGACGTCGTCCATGATCGCGACGATCCGTGCCTCCATCTCGTCCGTCAGCGCCTCGACGTAGTACGAGCCGCCGAGCGGGTCGACGACGCGCGCCACGCCGGTCTCGTGCGCGAGCACCTGCTGCGTGCGCAGCGCGAGCGTCGTGGAGGCCTCGCTGGGCAGCGCGAACGGCTCGTCCCATGCAGCGGTGAACATGGACTGCACCCCGCCGAAGATCGACGCCATGGCCTCGTAGGCGACGCGCACCACGTTGTTCTGGGCCTGCGGCGCGTAGAGCGAGGCGCCGCCGCAGACGCATCCGAAGCGGAACATCGCCGAGCGGTCGTCCTTGGCGCCGTAATGGTCGCGCACGATCGTCGCCCAGCGCCGGCGACCGGCGCGGTACTTGGCGACCTCCTCGAAGAAGTCGCCGTGCGTGTAGAAGAAGAACGAGACCTGGGGGGCGAACTCGTCGATCGTCATGCGCCCGCGGGCGAGGACCTCGTCGACGTAGGCCATGCCGTCGGCCAGGGTGAAGGCCATCTCCTGCGCGGCGGTGGCGCCGGCGTCGCGGAAGTGCGCGCCCGCGACGGAGATCGCGTTGAAGCGCGGGACCTCCGTCGCGCAGAACTCGATCGTGTCGGCGATGAGCCGCATGGAGGGCACGGCGGGCCAGATCCACGTGCCCCGCGAGGCGTACTCCTTGAGGATGTCGTTCTGGATCGTGCCGCGCAGGGCGGCGCGCGGCACGCCCGCCTTGTCGGCGGCCGCGACGTAGAAGGCCAGCAGGATCGCGGCGGTGCCGTTGATGGTGAAGCTCGTGCTGATCTCGTCGAGCGGGATGCCGTCGAACAGGATCTCCGCGTCGCGCAGCGTGTCGATCGCCACGCCGACGCGGCCCACCTCCTCCTCGACGTCGGGATCGTCGGAGTCGAAGCCGCACTGGGTCGGCAGGTCCAGCGCGACCGACAGCCCGGTGCCGCCCTGGCCCAGCAGGTAGCGGTAGCGCGCATTGGACTCCTCGGCGGTGCCGAACCCCGAGTACTGGCGGAACGTCCACAACCGGTCGCGGTAGCCGCCGGCGAAGTTGCCGCGCGTGAACGGGAACTCCCCCGGGCGCCCGATGCGCTCCTGCGCGGGCAGGTCCTCCGGCCCGTAGACGGCGGCCACCGGAATGCCCGAGTCGGTGGCCGGCGCGGTCGTCCCGGACTTCCTGGTCGCCATTCCGATATCATATCGCAGCATCTCTTCAGCGGGAACGGGGTTGCGCGTGGGCGAGGTCACGGTCGAGGTCGACGCAGGTCTGGCGGTCATCACCATCGACCGCCCGCACGCCCGCAACGCGATCGGGCTGGCGACCATCGACGACCTCGGACGCGCCCTGGACGAGCTCGAGCAGGCGGCCGTCGAGGTCCTGGTCATCCGCGGCGGCGGCGACCGCGCGTTCGTCTCCGGCGGTGACCTCAAGGAGCTCAGCGCGATCCGCGACGAGGACGGCGCGATCGCGATGGCCACGAGCATGCGCCGCCTCCTGGACCGCGTCGCGACGTTCCCCGCGCCGGTCATCGCCGCGATGAACGGCCACGCGCTCGGCGGCGGCGCCGAGGTCGCCGTGGCGGCCGACCTGCGCGTCGCCGCCGACGACATCAAGGTCGGATTCACCCAGGTGCGCCTTGGGATCATGCCCGCCTGGGGCGGCGCGGAGCGCCTGGCGGAGATCGTCGGGCGCAGCCGCGCGCTGCTGCTCATCGCGCGCGGCACGACGCTCACGGCCGGCGAGGCCGAGGCGCTCGGCCTCGTCGACGTCGTGGCGCCGCGGGCGGAGTTCGACGCGGCCTGGCGCGAGCTCGCCCAGACGTTCGTCGACCTGCCGCCGGGCACCGGGCGCTCGGTCAAGGACGTGCTCGCCGCCGCCCATCCCAGCCACCACCCCACGCTGGAGGGCCCGGCCGTCCGCCACTTCGCCCGCCTGTGGGTCGGCGACGCCCACTGGGCCGCCGCCGAACGCCCGCGTCCCGCCCGCAACCCCACGGAGGCCTGATGCCCGCCCGTATCCTCGTCGCCAAACCCGGCCTCGACGGCCACGACCGCGGCGCCAAGCTCGTCGCCCGCGCGCTGCGCGACGCCGGCTACGAGGTCATCTACACCGGGATCCGCCAGCGGCCCGACGAGGTCGCCCGCGTCGCCGCCCAGGAGGACGTCCAGATCCTCGGCCTGAGCATCCTCAGCGGCTCGCACCTCGCCCTGACGCGCAAGACGATCGCCGCCCTCCAGGACGCCGGGGCGACCGACGTCCACGTCGTCGTCGGCGGGACGATCCCGACCACCGACGTCCCCAAGCTGCTCGAGGCCGGTGCGAGCGCCGTGTTCCCGACGGGCACCCCGCTGGACGACCTGCTGGCCGGGATCGCGCGGCTGACCGGCGACGGCGAGCCCGAGCCCGCCACCCCGTGACGGCGCCCGTGCCGCAGGACCTGCTGGACGCCGCGCGAGACGGACGCACCGCGCCCCTGGGCCGGCTCGTCTCCCTCGTCGAGCGCGGCGGCCCCGCGGCCCGCGACGTGGCCCGCGCCGCCTACCCGCTCAGCGGCGCCGCCTACACCGTCGGCATCACCGGCGCCCCCGGCGCGGGCAAGTCGACGCTGACCGGCCGCCTCGTCGGCGCGCTGCGTTCCCGGGAGGACCGCGTCGCCGTGCTGGCCGTCGACCCCTCCTCGCCCTACTCGGGCGGCGCCATCCTCGGCGACCGCGTGCGCATGCACGACCACGTCCTCGACGACGGCGTCTTCATCCGCTCCATGGCCACCCGCGGGCACCTCGGCGGCCTGTCGCTCGCCGCGCCCGAGGCCGTCCGCGTGCTCGACGCCGCCGGCTACGACTGGGTCCTGCTGGAGACCGTCGGCGTCGGCCAGGTCGAGCTCGACGTGACGCAGACCGTCGACACGACGATCGTCGTCGTCAACCCGGGCTGGGGCGACGACGTGCAGGCGGCCAAGGCCGGGCTGCTGGAGATCGCCGACGTGCTCGTCGTCAACAAGGCCGACCGCCCGGGCCTGGACGAGACCCGCATGGACCTCGAGAACATGCTCGACACGAGCACGACCGCCGGCGACGGCTGGCGGCCGCCGGTCGTGGCGACCGTCGCGGCCGACGGCGGCGGCGTCGACGACCTCCTCACCGCGATCGAGGGCCACCGCGCCTGGCTGGCCGGCGAGGACCGCCTGGCCGCCGCCCGCGCGGCGCGCCTGTGGGACGAGGTCGAGTCGATCCTCGCCGCGCGCCTGCGCCGCCGCGCCCAGCGGATGCTCACCGACGACGGGATCGCGTCGGTGCGCTCCCGCGTCGGCGCTCGCGACCTGGACCCGTGGTCGGCCTCGGACCGCATCCTCGCGGCACTGGACGGCGGCGCGCCGCCGGCCCCGTCCGATCCCGGCGCGTGAGCGGAAACGCCCATCGCCCACCTGTGACAATCCTTGCTTCCCTGGACAGGAGAGACGGTCATGGCCTCAACGGTGGATCAGAACGCGACCCTGGAGCGCCCGCCGCTGCTGGCGCTCTACGAGCAGATGCTGCGCATCCGGCGCTTCGAGGAGCACACGCAGGAGCTCTTCAACAGCGGCGAGGTCGTCGGCACGGCCCACAGCGCGATCGGCCAGGAAGCGGTGGCGGTGGGCGCCGGCGCGGTGCTGCGGCCCGATGACTACATCGTCGGCCACCACCGCAGCCACGGGCACCTCGTGGCCCGCGGCGCCGACGTCTACCGGATGGTCGCCGAGCTGCTCGGCCGCGAGACCGGCTACTGCAAGGGCCTGGGCGGCTCGATGCACATCGCCGACGTCTCGCTCGGGATCCTGGGCTGCAACGGCATCGTCGGCGCGGGCCTGCCGATCGGCGTCGGGGCGGCGCTCTCGGCGCGCGTCCGCGGCACCGACCAGGTCGTGGTCGTGTTCTTCGGCGACGGCGCCGCCGGCCAGGGCCTGGCGCACGAGGCGATGAACCTCGCGGCGGTCTGGAAGCTGCCCGTCGTCTTCGTCTGCGAGAACAACGGCTTCCAGCTCTCGGCCGAGTGGGAGGAGATCCGGCCGCTGGAGGACGTCGCCGCCCGCGCCGCGTCCTACGACATGCCCAGCGCCATCGCCGACGGCAACGACGTCCAGGCCATGCTCGACGCGATGGGCGAGGCCGTCGCCCACACCCGCGCGACCGGCCGCCCCTACCTGCTGGAGGCCAAGACCTTCCGGCTGCAGCAGCACTCCATGCGGGCCAACCTGCCCGAGCTGCGCTCGGAGGACGTCGTGCGCTCGTGGTGGGAGCGCGACCCGCTCGTGCGCCTCGAGCGGCAGCTCTCCGACGCCGACCGCGCCCAGCTCGACGCCATCCGCGAGCGCGTCGAGGCGGAGTTCCAGGACGCGCTGGACGCGGCGCGCGGCGACGCCGTCCTCGCCGAGGACCAGCTCGACGCCATCGTCTACGCGCCGGCGCCGGAGCTGCCCGCCGAGCCGGGCCCCGGCGGCGGCCGGACGCTCGGCTACCTCGGCGCGGTCAACGAGGCGATGGCCCAGGAGATGGACGCCGACGAGTCCGTCGTGGTCATCGGCGAGGACGTCGCCCGGCTGGGCGGCATCTTCCAGGCCACCAAGGGCCTGCACGAGCGCTTCGGCGCCGCGCGGGTGCGCAACACGCCGATCTCGGAGGGCGGCTTCACCGGCGCCGCCGTCGGCGCGGCGATGACCGGCCTGCGCCCCATCGTCGAGATCCAGATCTTCGACTTCGTGACGATGGCCATGGACGCGATCGTCAACCAGGCGGCCAAGATGCGGTTCATGACCGGCGGGCAGACGACGATCCCGATGGTCGTCCGCGGGCCGGGCGGCGGGGGCGTGCGCCTCGCCGCGCAGCACTCCCAGAGCCTCGAGGCGTGGTTCGCCCATATCCCGGGCCTGAAGGTCGTCGTGCCGTCGGGGCCCTACGACGCCAAGGGCCTGCTGGCGGCCGCGATCCGTGACGACAACCCGGTGATCTTCATCGAGTCCAAGTCCCTGCTCTTCAGCGAGGAGGAGGTGCCCGAGGAGCGCTACGCGATCGAGCTGGGCACCGCGGCGATCAAGCGCGCGGGCACCGACGTGACGATCATCGCCACCCAGGGCATGGTGACCCAGGCGCTGCGCGCCGCCGGCCGCCTCTCGCGCGACGGGATCGAGGCCGAGGTCATCGACCCGCGCACGATCTACCCGCTGGACCTCGAGACGATCGTCGCCTCCGTGGCGCGCACGAACCGGGTCGTCGTCGCACACGAGGCCGTCGGGTTCTGCGGCTTCGGCGCCGAGGTCGCGGCGCTGGTCTCCGAGCACGCCTTCGACGAGCTCGACGCACCGGTGCTCCGCGTGAGCGCACCGCACCGGCCCATGCCCTACCAGAAGGACCTCGAGCGGGCGACGATGCCCGAGGCCGACGCCATCGTCGACGCGGTCCGGCGGCTCGGATGACCGACATCGCCATGCCGCGGCTCTCCGACTCGATGGAGGAGGGCACGATCATCACCTGGCTCGTGGAGGAGGGCCGGGAGGTCGCCGCCGGCGACGAGCTCGCCGAGATCGAGACCGACAAGGCCACGGCGACGTACGAGTCGCCGGCCGCGGGCGTCCTGGTCATCGTCGCCGCCGCGGGCGAGACCGTCGCGGTCGGCGCGCCCATCGCCCGGCTGCAGGAGCAGGGCGCGCCGGCGCCCGAGCCCGTCGGGGCGGCCGTCGTCCCCGAGGCGGCCGAGGCGACCGCGGCGGCCCCCGCCGCGCCGCACGGCCTGCGCCGCGACGGGCGCCCCAAGGCCTCGCCGCTGGCGCGCCGCACGGCCAGCGCGCTGCGGGTCGAGCTGACGTCGGTGGCCGGCACGGGGCCGGGCGGCCGCATCCTCGGCCGCGACGTCACCGAGGCCGCCGCGGCGGCCGCGCCCAACGGCCGCCCCCCGCCGAGCCCGCGGCCGCACCGGCGCCCGCGCCTGCCGCGGCGCCCGAGCCGGTGGCCGGCGCGGCGCCCGAGCCCGCCACCGCCGGGATCAAGGGCGAGACGACGACCGTCGAGCTCTCGCGGCTGCAGCAGACCGTCGCGCGCCGCATGGCCGAGTCGCGCGCCACGATCCCCGACTTCTCGCTGCAGATGGACGTCGACGCGAGCGCACTGCTGGCGCTGCGCGACCGGCTGCGCGAGCTGGGCGACCACCCTCCGTCGGTCAACGACCTCGTCGTCAAGGCCGCCGCGCTGGCGCTCGTGCGCCACCCGCGCGTCAACGCGAGCTGGCGCGACGGCGCCGTCGAGCTCTACGCGCGCGTCAACGTCGGCGTGGCCGTCGCCGCCGAGCAGGGCCTCGTCGTCCCGACCATCGCCGACGCCGACCGCAAATCGCTGGGGACGATCGCCGCCGAGGCCCGCGCGCTGGCCGAGCGCGTGCGCGCCGCGGAGATCACCCCGCCCGAGCTGGCGGGCGGCACGTTCACGGTGTCCAACCTCGGGATGTTCGGAGTCTCGGCGTTCACCGCGGTCATCAACCCGCCGCAGGCGGCGATCCTCGCCGTCGGCGCGGTCCGGGAGGTGCCGGCGGTCCGCGACGGCGCGCTGGTGGCGGTCCCGACGATGGGCCTGACGCTGTGCTGCGACCACCGGGTCCTGGACGGCAGCCAGGGCGCGCGCTACCTGGCCGAGGTCCGGGACCTGCTCGAGCAGCCGCTGCGGCTGGCGCTCTAGAGGCCGGAGGCCGGCTCGAGCCACTCGTCGCCCGGGGCCGGCGCCTCGGGCGCGGGCGCGATGACGCCGGCGTGGATGGCGACCGCGACGAGCTCGGTCTTCGACGTGACGTCGAATCGCGCCTTGAGCTTCTGCAGGTGGAACCGGACCGTGGACTCCGAGATGAACATGCGCCGACCGATCTGCTCGTTGGTCAGCCCCCGCGCCGCGAGCTCGAGCACACGCACCTGGCGCGGCGTCGCCACGCTCGCGCAGGCCATGACCAGGCTGCGCTCGTGCTGGTCCTTGACGACGCGCGACGCGGCCGTCGACGGCGCGCGCTCGCCGCGGGCCACCCGATCCAGGGCCGAGCGCAGCTCCTGCAGGCCCGCGGACTTCGTGACGTAGGCGGCCGCCCCCGCCTCCAGCGCGCGCCGGACGGTCTCCTCGTCGAGGTAGGCCGTGAGCACGACCACGCGCATCCGCGGGTGCTCGGACAGCAGCGCGCGCGTGAGCTCCTCGCCCGAGGTGTCGGGCAGCCGGAGGTCGACCACCGCGATGTCGGGGCGCGTGCGCCGCGCCTCCCTCAGCGCGCCTCGCCCGGTCAGCGCCGTGGCCACCACGTCGTGGCGCGGATCGGCGGCGAGCGCCGCACGCAGCCCCTCGACCACCAGCGCGTGGTCGTCGACGACGAGGATGCGGACGTGCTCGGGGTTCACCGCGGCGCCACGCCGACGAGGTTGAGGGCGAGACGGCGGTAGATCTCGACGATCTGGTCGGCGTCCAGCGCCCCGTCGCGGTGGTACCAGTTGGCCACCGCGGTGCACATCGTCACCACCGCGCGGGAGGCCTCGCGCACGGCGTCGACGTGGAACGCGCCGGCGGCCACGCCCTCGGCGACCACCGCGGTGAAGATCTCCTCCTGGCGGTCGCGCTTGGCGACGACGCGCCGCAGGGACGCCGGCGAGAGGCTGCGCAGCTCGGTGTTGCCGACGAAGCTCTCCTCGGGGCGGTCGGTGTGGAAGCGCACGTGGGCGACCACGACGGCCGAGAAGCGATCGACCGGGTCGGGGCCGGCCTCGGCCAGCGCCGCCTCGGTCCCGGCGATCAGGTCGTCCATCGTGCCCTCGAGCAGCGTCTCGACGAGCGCGAGCTTGGACGGGAAGTGGTGGTAGAGCCCCGGCACGCTCACGCCCGCGCGCGCGGCGACCTGGCGGATCGTGGTGCCGTGGTAGCCGCGCTGCACGAAGGACTCCAGCGCGGCGACGAGCACCTGCTCCCGGCTGCTGAGCGTGGTGCTGTCGCGGCCCAGGAGGCCCGCGTCGTCGGGGATGGTGACCAGGTGGGAGATGGGACCGGGCAAGGCGACCGTCCGTGACCCGTTGCGGTTGACTTCACCGCGACGGCGCGGATAGCTTACCGAGCGATCGGTCGGTCATCGGGGTTCCGAGTCGCGCCGGAGTCTCCGGCGCCGTCCACAAGGAGAGAACGGGTCCATGCCCTCAGTCGTCATCGCGGGTGCCAGCGGGGTCGTGGGGAACGCGGCGGTCGAGCGCTTCCTCGAGCACAGCGGGTGGGACGTCGTCGCGCTGTCGCGCCGGCGCCCGGAGATCGACAGCACCCGGGCCTACACCCACCTCTCGGTCGACCTGCGCGACGCCGACGCCGCCAAGTCGGCGCTGGGCGGGCTCAAGGAGGTCACCCACCTCGTCTACGCCGCGCTCTACGAGAAGCCGGGCCTGATCCCCGGCTGGAGCGAGCAGGACCAGATGGACACCAACCTGCAGATGCTCAAGAACACGCTCGAGCCGCTGCTGGCCGCCAACCCCGCGCTGCGCCACGTCACGCTGCTGCAGGGCACGAAGGCCTACGGCATCCACCTGCACCCGATGCCGATCCCCGCGCGCGAGAAGGCCCCGCGCGATGACCACGCCAACTTCTACTGGCTGCAGGAGGACTACCTGCGCGGCAAGGCGGCCGAGACCGGCTTCGCGTGGACGATCCTGCGCCCGCAGCTCATCATCGGCCGCTCCTGGGGCGTCGCGATGAACCTCGCGCCGATCATCGGCGCCTACGCGGCGATCTGCCGCGAGGAGGGCCGTCCGTTCGCGTTCCCGGGCGGCGTGCCCTACGTGTGGGAGGCCGTGGACTCGCGCCTGGTCGCCGACGTCATCCACTGGGCCGGCGGCTCGCCGCTGGCGGTCAACGAGCACTTCAACGTCACCAACGGCGACGTGTTCGCCTGGCGCGACCTGTGGCCCGGGATGGCCGAGGTGCTCGGTGTTGAGCCGGCGCCCGACGACGCGTTCTCCATGGCCGAGTTCCTGGAGTCCAAGGGCGATGTGTGGAGCACGATCGTCAAGAAGCACGGTCTGCGCGACATCCCGCTCTCCGACATCCTCGGCGAGTCGCACTACTACGCCGACTTCTGCTTCGCCTTCGGTGCGACGGAGGCGCCGCCGCCGGCGTTCTCGAGCCGCATCAAGCTCAGCCAGGCCGGCTTCACCGACGTCTACGACACCCAGGAGACCTTCCGCTTCTGGCTGCAGGACCTCATCGGCCGCCGCGTGCTGCCGCGGGCCGACAGCTGACAGGTCCTCGGCGGTCGCGGGCGGGCGCGCATGGCGCGCCCGCGCGCGCCGGGGGCCGGTCCGGCGTGGTCCGGGGCGGCGAGGGGAAGGACGTCTGGTGCGATGCCGGCGCCGGGGTCCTCCGCGGGGGGCGGCCGAGCGCCCCGCACGGAGCGCCACTGCCCACGGAGCGCCGCCGCCACCGCCCGCTAGTCCCCACCCGCCTCGGCGAGCAACCTGATGGTGTTGCGGATGTGGCCCCGGGCCTCGGCCTCGGCCCGCCTCGCATCGCCGGCGAGGATGGCCTCCGCGATGCGCTCGTGGTGGCCGACGGCGTCGCCGGCGATCGTGATCGGCACGACGCGCTCGGGCACCAGGAGCTGGGCCGTGAGGCGCAGGATGTGCTCCTGGGCGTCGACGAACTCGTTGCGCGCCGCCGCCCAGATCGCGTGGTGGAAGCGGACGTTCTCGTTCGTGTACGTGGCGAAGTCGTCGCGGGCGATCGCCTCGTGCTGGCGGGTGAGCGTGTCGGTGAACAGCGGGGCCAGGCCCGGCGCGCCGCGACCGGCCGCGGTGCGGGCGGCGAGCCCCTCCAGCACCTCGCGAACCTCGTAGGCGGCGCGGACGCGGGGCAGGTCCAGCGAGGTGACGCGCACGCCGCGGCCCGGCACGACCTGGAGCAGGCCCTCGCCGGCCAGGGTGCGGAACGCCTCGCGCAGCGGCGTGCGGCTGACCCCGAGCTCCTCGGCCAGCCCCTCCTGGCGCAGCGGCGTGCCGGGCGGGTAGTCGCCGCGGTAGATCCGGTCGCGCAGCAGCGCGACCACGTCGTCGTTGAGCTGGCTGCGCGTGAGCACGTCGCCGCGGGGCCGCCCGTCAGGTCGCGCGGGCCGCCGCCCGCGCGGCGTCGGTCGCCTCGGCGTCCGGGCGCAGCTCGTCGTCGAGCACGACGCCGTAGTCGCGGCGGGCGTCCTGCACGGTGATCAGCCCGTCGCGCGCGTCGCGGGCCACAAGCTGCGGATCGCGCTCCAGCGGGTCGCCGTAGCCGCCGCCGCAGGCGGTGTGGAACTCGACGCGGTCGCCCGGGTTGAGCTTGTGCGAGGTGAACTTGGAGGGCAGCGGCGCCGCGACGCCGTCGGCGGTGGTGACGATCGTCCGCGCCGTGCGCCCGTTATGGCCGCCGAAGATGCCCTTGGGCGGGTCGAACTGGCGCTCGGCCTCCGAGGTCACCCAGCCCTCGCCGAGGAAGCGCGTGGTCCGCACGATCCCCAGGCCGCCCCGCCAGCGCCCGGGGCCGGGGCCTCGTCGCGCAGCTCGTAGCGCTCGACGCGGACCGGGAAGGAGAGCTCCTCCTCCTCGATCGGGTTGTTGCGGATGTTCTCCATGAGGCAGCCGATCGAGTCCATGCCGTCCTTGCCCAGGCGCCCGCCCCAGCTGGATTCGTTGACCTGGATGTAGACCCAGTAGTTGCGCGTCTCCTCGTCCAGGCCGCTGAACGCGATGACGTGGACCTCCGCGCCGGTGCCGGCGCAGACCTTGTCGGGCAGGGCGTCGGCCAGCGCGAGCAGGATGCTGTCGGCGGCGATGTTGCACGCGCAGAACCGGGCGTAGGTCGCGCGCGGGAAGCGGGGGTTGAACAGCGAGCCCTCGGGCGCGATGACGTGGACCGGCCGGAACATCCCCTCGTTGTTGGGGATGTAGGTGTCGTGGCGGGCCTGGTCGAGGAAGATCGAGCGCACCGCGAAGTACGCGGCGATCTTCGTCGAGCCCTCCAGCGGCGCGTTGACCGCGGTGTCGACCTCGGGGTGGCTGCCGGTCAGGTCGACGGTGATGTCGCTGCCCTGCTTGACGACCTTCAGGCGGATCGCCAGGTGCACGTCGCGGTTGCGGCCGTCGTCGTCCATCCACTGCACGGGGGCGACGTACTCGCCGTCGGGCATCTTGGCGATCTCGGTGCGCAGGAGCCGCTCGCAGTGGTCCATCCACGCGTCGGCCGCCCCGAGGACGGTGTCGCGCCCGTACTTCTGCAGCAGCGCGCCGAACCGCTTGGCCCCCAGCTGCGAGGCGGTGTAGAGCGCCTCGATGTCACCGCGGTTGATCTCCGGCGTGCGGACGTTGTCGAAGACGTGGCGCATGAGCTCGGCGTTGCGCTCTCCGCCGACCTCGAACTTCAGCGCCTTGTAGTTGCGGCCCTCGGCGAACGCGTCGAAGGCGTCCGTGCACAGACCCGCCGAGGCCGAGCCCAGATCGGCCAGGTGCGCGGTGTCGGCCGCCCAGGCGACGAGCTCGCCCTCCCAGAAGATCGGCACCGCGATGCAGATGTCGGCGAGATGCGACGCGCCGTTGTGTGGGTCGTTGTGCATGAAGGCATCGCCCTCGACGATGTCGTCGCCCCACACCTGCAGGATGCCCTTGAGGTAGGCGCCGATCGAGCCGCAGTGCATCGCGGTCGTCTCGCTCTCGGCGATCTCCTCGCCGGCCGCGGTGTACAGGCCGGCGCCGAGGTCCTCGGCCTCGCGGATGATCTGGAAGAAGGCGGTGCGGAAGATGACCTGGGCCATCTCCTTGGCGATGGACCCGAAGGCGCCGCCCAGCACGCGCAGGGTCATCGGGTCGATGGTGGTGCCGGTCTGGCTCATGCCGTCTCCAGGATCAGGTTGCCGTGGGGGTCGACCGTGCACGGGATCCCCGGGTTGATGACCGTGGTCGAGTCGAACTGCTCGACGACCGCCGCGCCGGTGATGCGGTCCCCCGCCCGCAGCAGCGCCCGGTCGTAGAACTTCGTGGGGTGGCGCCGGCGCTCGCCGGCGACGACGTAGACGACGTCCTGCTCGTGCACGACGGCACGCGACGGGTCGCCGTCGCCCTGCTCCAGCAGCGGCCAGCGCACCTCGGGGCGGCGCCCGACGCCCATGACGCGGATGTTGACCGCGGTGATCGCGCCGTCGAAGCGCCGCGAGTAGGTGCGCTCGTGCTCGGCGTGGAAGGCCTCCTCCACGGCCGCCGCCCATGCTGCCGGGTCGCCCTCCAGCGCCGGGATCTCGACGGTCAGCTCGTAGCCCTGGTTGGCGTAGCGGCAGTCGGCGTAGCGGCGCAGCGCGATGTCCTCCTCGGAGATCGCGTCGCGGCGCAGCGCCTGCAGCGCCGAGGCGTCCAGCTCGGTGTAGTGGGCGACGAGCCGGTCCCAGTCCAGCTCGGCCAGCGGTTGCATCTCCGTGGCGGAGAACTCGTACAGCGTGTCGGTCGCCAGCAGGCCCAGGGCCGACGTGATGCCCGGCCGCGGCGGGATGAGGACCCGCGGGATGCCCATCTCCTGCCCGATCTCGCAGGCGAACTGCGCGCCGGCGCCGCCGAGGGCGACGAACGTGAAGTCCCGCGGGTCGTAGCCCTTCTGCACCGAGTTGAGCTCGATGGCCTGGATCATCGAGTGCGTGATGACGCCGACGGTGCTTGCCGCGGCCTCCTCGACGTCCATGCCCAGCGGGCCGCAGACGTGCTCGCGCAGCGCCTGCTCGGCGAGCGCGGGATCGACGACCATCGCGCCGCCCAGGAACGTCGACGGCCGCAGGCGGCCGAGCACGACCATCGCGTCGGTGACCGTCGGCCGGGTGCCGCCGCGCATGTAGCACGCGGGCCCGGGGTGGGCGCCCGCCGACTGCGGGCCGACGTGGAACATCCCCGTCTCGTCGACGTAGGCCAGCGAGCCGCCGCCCGCGCCGATCGTGTCCAGCTCGGCCATCGGGATCATCGCGGCGTAGCCCCCGACCTGGGTGTCGAGGAGGTGCTTGAGCCGCAGCTCTCCGCGCGGCGCCACGCCGATGTCGGCCGACGTGCCGCCGACGTCCAGCGTGATGACGTTGTCGAAGCCGGCCAGCCGCGCCGCCCACAGGCCGCCCATGAGCCCGCCCACCGGACCCGACATGAGCAGGTTGGCGGGCTGGCGGGTGGCGCCGGCCACCGTCGCGACCCCGCCCGCCGAGGTCATCATCTGCAGCTCGGCTCGGATGCCGCGCCCGGCCAGGCCCGCCGACAGCCGCTCGAGGTAGCGGTTGGTCTTCGGGCCGACGTAGGCGCACAGCGCAGCGGTGGAGAACGCCTCGTACTCCCGGTAGCGCGGGGCGACGTCGCTGCGCAGGAACACGTACACGTCGTCGGCCAGCTCCTCGCGCAGGATCTCGCCGACGCGCTGCTCGTGGACCGGGTTGAGGAACGAGAACAGCAGGCACACGGCCACGGCCTCGACGCCCCGCGCGGCCAGCAGCCGGGCCGCCGCCCGGACGGCGTCCTCGTCGAGCGGGATCTCGACCTCGCCCGTGGGCGGCACGATGCGCTCGGCGACCGGCAGCCGGTTCTCACGTGGCACGAGCGGGTGCTCCTGCCACGGGACCTCCTGGTGGATGGAGAACGTGAGCGGCCGCCGGTGGCGCGCCGTGTGCAGGATGTCGCGGAAGCCCTCGGTGGTGATCATCCCCGTCCGTGCCCCGTCGCGCTCGAGGACGATGTTGGTGGCGATGGTCGTGCCGTGCAGGAACTGGTCCAGGCCGGCCGGGTCCAGCCCCGCACGTTCCAGCAGGCGCGTCGCCCCGTCCAGGACGCCCGCCGCCGGGTCGCCGGTCGTCGTCGGCACCTTCTCGACGTGCACCTCGCCGGCCTCCTCGTCGATGACGAGGAGATCCGTGAACGTGCCGCCGACATCGACTCCCAAGCGCACCGCGGTCTCCTTGTTCGGACATCGTCACCCTATCCTGGATCCAGGATCCGGTGGGGGCGGGCGCCGGGCCGGGCAAGAGACGTACGGATAAGGCCTCTCTCACGCAGGTCTCACCCCGACCTCATGGCCGGCGACCACGATCCGCCCGCGATGAACGTCCTGCCCCGCACGTCCGAGGCCAGCGCCACCGCCACGCGGCGCCGGTCCGCCCTCGGCGGCACGGCCGGCAACGAGGCCCTCACGCTCATGATGGCCGGCGTGCTCACGCTCCTGCTGCTGGCCGAGGGCGTGACGGTGCTCAACGTCGGCGGCCTGCTGACGCCGCACATGTTCATCGGGCTGGTCCTGATCCCGCCGCTGGGGGTCAAGGTCGGCAGCACCGGCTACCGCATGGTCCGCTACTACGCCGGGGCCGGCGCCTACCGCGAGAAGGGGCCGCCGGCCCTGCCGCTGCGCCTGATCGCCCCCGTGCTCGTGGCCGCCACGATCGGGATCTTCGCCAGCGGCGTCGCGCTGCTGGCCGTCGGCCACCGCTCCGACCTGCTCATGACGGTGCACAAGGGCAGCTTCATCGTCTGGGGCGCGCTGTTCGCCGTGCACTTCCTGTCCTACCTGCCGCGGCTGCTGGCCGCGCTGGCCGGCGGGGTCCGCGCGACCCGGCGCGAGACGGTGCCCGGCTCCTCGCTGCGGGCGATGCTCGTGGCGGCCTCGCTGGGCGCCGGCGTTGCGCTGGCGCTGCTGCTGCTGCCCGTCATCACGGGCTGGCACGGCGAGCACCTGGGCTGAGCCCGGCTGCGCCGCCCGGGGCCGCCGGCCGCCGTCGCGGCTGCCAGGATGGCGGTCATGTCCGCCCTCTCCACCGGCCAGCGGCTGACGCTGCTCGTCGCCGTGCTCGCGACCGCCGGCGCCGGGGTCGCCCACTACGCCGGCGCCGCGAGCGTCCTGGCGTTCGCGATCGCCGCCGTGTCGCTGGCCACGCTGGCCTCGATCGTGTCCTTCGCGACCGAGAAGGTGGGAGCGCGCTTCGGCCCCGCGGTGACCGGGGTGCTGCAGTCGACGCTGGGCAACCTGCCCGAGTTCTTCATCGTGGTCTTCGCGCTCGCCGACGGCCAGGTCGTCGTGGCCCAGACCTCCGTCGTGGGCTCGCTGTTCGCCAACGCGCTGCTCGTCCTCGGCGTGGTGATCATCGTCGGGGCCCGCCGCGACGGCGTCATGCGCTTCCGCCCGCGCCTGCCCCAGGACACCGCCACGCTCATGCTCTCGGCGTCGTTCGTGATCGCGCTCGTCGCGCTGTCCGTGGCGACCGGGGACAAGGCCTCGCACCACGTCGACGCGCTGTCGGCCGTCGCGGCGGTCTGCCTGCTGGCGATCTACGGCGCGTGGCTGTGGTCCTACCTGCGCTCCGACGGGCCGGCGGCAGAGGAGGGGGGCGCGACGCCCGCGGGCGCGGAGGCGGCGCCGGCGGCCCACCGCGCCGCCGTGCCGCTCGCCGTCTCGGTCGTGCTGCTGGCCGTCGCGGGCGCCGGGGCGGCGTTCGCCTCGGACTGGTTCGTCTCGGCCCTGCAGCCGGCGATCGACACCCTGGGCATCTCGCAGGCGTTCGCGGGCCTCGTGATCGTCGCGATGGCGGGCAACGCGGTGGAGAACGTCGTCGGCGTCGTGCTGGCCGCCAAGGGCCAGGCCGACCTGGCCATCTCCGTCGTCAAGAACTCCGTGGCCCAGGTCGCGGTCTTCCTGTTCCCGCTGCTCGTCCTCGTGTCGCTACTGTTCAGCCACCACCTGACGTTCCAGCTCGCCCCGGTCTATGTCGGCGCGATCGTCCTGACCGCGCTCGCGCTGTGGCAGATCACGGGTGACGGCGAGGCGACGGTGTTCGAGGGCGTCGCGCTCGTGGGGATGTACGTGACCCTCGGCGCATTCGCCTGGCTGGACTGATCGCCCCCGCGGACTCCCCACTTCGGACCCTGCCCGCGCGCGCCCTGCGTCGACCACGGCGCGTCGGCGGCGAGGTGCGCGCGGGCAGCTGCTCGAGCGCTTGGCGCCGAGGACCGGCGCACTCAGGGGCGCAGGATGAAGTGCACGCCCTCGGAGCCCTCCAGCGAGAACTCCGAGGCCGGTCCCGAGGCGACGTCGAGCACGAACTCCGGCCGGCCGAAGCGGACGTCCTGCTCCTCGTCGATGTAGACCGGCATGCCCGCCGCCTCGCCGAGGAGCCGGTCGTGGGGGCCCAGGACGAGCTCGCCCTCGCGCAGGCACAGGGGCGAGCTGCCGTCACAGGAACCGCCGGACTGGAAGAACATCAGCCGTCCGTGCACCTCTTCCAGCCGGGCGATCGCCTCCCGCGCCGCGTCGGTGACCGCGATCCGTCCGGTCATCGCCGCGGTCGAGCCTAGAAGAGCCCGAGGGGCTCAGGGTCGTAGCTGACCAGCAGGCACTTGGTCTGCGAGTAGTGGTCGAGCATCATCTTGTGGTTCTCGCGCCCGACGCCGGAGGCCTTGTAGCCGCCGAACGCCGCGTGGGCCGGGTACTGGTGGTAGCAGTTGGTCCACACGCGGCCGGCCTTGATCGCGCGACCCATCCGGTAGGCCCGGTTGGCGTCGCGCGTCCACACGCCGGCGCCCAGGCCGTAGAGCGTGTCGTTGGCGATCTCCAGCGCCTCGGCGTCGGTGGCGAACGTGGTCACGGCCAGGACCGGGCCGAAGATCTCCTCCTGGAAGATCCGCATCTTGTTGTGGCCCTTGAAGACGGTCGGCTGGAAGTAGTAGCCGCCCGCCAGCTCACCCGGCAGGTCCGAGCGCCGGCCGCCGATGAGCAGCTCGGCGCCCTCGTCGGTGCCGACCTGGCAGTAGCGCTCGATCTTCTCGAGCTGGGAGGTCGAGACCTGCGCGCCGATCATCGTCGACGGGTCCAGCGGGTGGCCCTGGCGGATCTCGCCGATGCGCTTGAGGCACCGCTCCATGAACGCGTCGTAGATCGACTCGTGGATCAGGGCGCGCGAGGGGCAGGTGCAGACCTCGCCCTTGTTGAAGGCGTAGAGCACGAGGCCCTCGACCGCCTTGTCCAGGAACGCGTCGTCGGCGGCCATCACGTCGGCGAAGAAGATGTTGGGGGACTTGCCGCCCAGCTCGGTCGTCGACGGGATGAGGTTCTGCGCGGCGTACTGCATGATGAGCCGGCCGGTCACCGTCTCGCCCGTGAAGGCGATCTTGGCGATCCTCTTGCTCGTGCCCAGCGCCTTGCCGATCTCGGCGCCCGGGCCGTTGACGATGTTGACCACGCCGGGCGGGACGACGTCGGCGATGAGCTCGGCGAGCTTGAGGATCGACCACGGGGTCGGGCTGGCGGGCTTGAGCACCGTGCAGTTGCCGGCGGCCAGCGCGGGCGCCATCTTCCACGCGGCCATGAGCAGCGGGAAGTTGAACGGGATGATCTGGCCGACGACGCCCAGCGGCTCACGGAAGTGATAGGCGATGGTGTCCTTGTCGATCTCGGAGATCGCCCCCTCCTCCCCGCGGATGACCGAGGCGAAGTAGCGGAAGTGGTCGGCGGCCAGCGGGACGTCGGCCGCGCGGGTCTCGCGGATCGGCTTGCCGTTGTCGTAGCTCTCGGCGATGGCCAGCGTCTCGAGGTTGTCGTCGATGACGTCGGCGATGCGGTTCAGGACGCGGGCGCGCTCCGTGGTCGAGGCCTCGCCCCAGGCGTCCTTGGCGGCGTGGGCGGCGTCGAGCGCGAGCTCGATGTCGGCCGCGCCGGACACGGGCACCTGCGTGAACGCCTCGCCGGTGGCGGGGGTCGGGTCGTCGTGGTATTCGCCGGTGCTGGGCGGGACCCACGCCCCGCCGATGAAGTTCTCGTAGCGCGCGCCGATGCCCGCGCTCGCGGGGTCGACGATGGCCGACGGGGTCTGCTGGATGGTGGCCATGGTGGTCTCCTTCGGGGTCAGAACGCGAAGACGACGCGGGCCGGCACGCGGCCGGCCTCGACGTCGTCGATGGCCTGGTTGACGTCGGTCAGCGACCGGGTCTCGCGGATGACGCGGGTGCGCCCGGCCGCGTGCAGCGCGAACACCTCGCGCAGGTCGGTGCGGGTGCCCACGATCGAGCCGACGATGGTGATGCCGTTCAGGACGGTCTCGAAGATCGGGATCTTCACCTCGTTGTCGGCGGGCAGCGCGACGAAGACGAGCGTGCCGCCGCGGCGCAGAGAGCCGTAGGCCTGCTCGAAGGCCTTGGGCGACACCGCGAGGGCGATCGCCTGGTCGGCCCCGCCGAGGCGCTGGATGGCCGCGACGGGGTCCTCCTCCGCCGCGTTGACGGTGAACTCCGCGCCGAGCTCACGGGCCAGCTCGAGCTTGCCGTCGTGGATGTCGACGGCGATGACACGGCCCCCGGCGATGGCCGCGTACTGGACGGCGAGGTGGCCGAGGCCGCCGACGCCGAACACCGCGACGAGGTCGGAGGAGCGCGTCCCCGCGACCTTGACGGCCTTGTAGGTCGTGACGCCGGCGCAGGTCAGGGGCGCGGCGTCCGGCGGGTCGACCCCGTCGGGTACCGCGACGACGTAGCGGGCGTACGCGACGGCCTCCTCGCCGAAGGCCCCGTCGATGGAGTAGCCCATGTTCTGCTGCTCGAGGCAGAGGGTCTCCCAGCCCGAGACGCAGTGGTCGCAGACGCCGCAGGCGTAGCCGAGCCAGGGCATGGCGACCCGGTCGCCGACGGCGACCTCGGTGACGCCCGGCGCGATCTCGGTGACGCGCCCGACGCCCTCGTGGCCGGGCACGAACGGCGGGCACGGCTTGACGGGCCAGTCGCCGCGGGCGGCGTGGATGTCGGTGTGGCAGAGCCCGCAGGCCTCGACGGCGACGCGGACCTGCCCGGGCGCCAGCTCCCGGCGGGCGACCTGCTCGACGCGCAGGGGCGCCTCGAAGTCGTGCACGACGGCCGCAAGGTGCGTGGCGGCGCCGGCGGGCGTGGCCGCCGCGGGGGCCTCGTGCGGGAGGGTGGAGGACATCGATCCAGCACACCAGCCCGCACGCGCCCCGTCATCCGTACGCGTGACGGGGCGCCCCGGGGAGAACTACCGGGTCGGGCCCGGCCTCAGCCCCGGCGGTGCGCCGCGCGCTGCGCGGCGACCTCGGCGGAGGGGACGACCATCACCGGGCGGTCGGCGTGCTGGAGCAGGGCGTGCGACACGCTGCCGAGCATCAGCGACTTCAGGCCGCCGAGCCCGCGGGTGCCCAGGACGATCGCGTCGGCGGCGACGTCGTCGGCCTCGTCGAGGATGGCGTCGGCGATCGCCATGGAGCGCGAGCGGGCTCGTGGCTGGGCGTTCAGCCCGGCGGCCGTGGCCAGCTCGACGCCCTCCTGGGCGCGGGCGAGCGCCGCCTGCTCGGTCTCCCGATCGATGGCCTCGAAGTCGAGCGTCCCGGACCCGTAGCCGAAGCCGGCGCCGGAGCGCGCCAGGGTCTCGACCAGCGGCTCCCACACGGCCAGGACGGTCGCCGGGCGGCCCCCGAACAGGACTCCGGCACGCTCGATGGCGGCCTTGGCGTCGTCGGACCCGTCGTAGCACAGCAGGATCACGGTCGCTCCTCGTCGTTGCGGTCAGGACGGCGATCGTGACAGACCCGTCCGCGAGCCGGCCGGCGGCCGGAAGGGCGCCGTGTGGCACGATGGGCGTCATGGTCCAGACCACCGAGCGCTCGCCGTCACGCGACGCGGTGGACTGGAGATCGCTGGACCTCGTCGGCGCGGCGGTCGCGCCGGCCGACGACGTCCTGGGCCTGCTGGGCAGCTCGGCGGGCGGCCTGACGGCCGCGGAGGCGGCGCGCCGGCTCTCGGTCGCCGGGCCCAACGCGCTGCGCAGCCACGGCGCCCGTCCGCTGGCCGTCCTGGCCCGCCAGCTGCGCAACCCCTTGCTCGTCCTCCTGGTCACCGCCGCGGTGATCTCCTACGCGGTCGGCGAGCAGACGAGCGCGGCGATCATCCTGCTCATCATCGTGCTGAGCGTCGGGTTGGGGTTCTTCAACGAGTACCGCTCCGAGCTCGCCGTGCAGGCCCTGCACTCCCAGCTGCGCCACACCTCGCTCGTGCTGCGCGACGGCCGGCCCGGACCCGTCGACGTCACCGACGTCGTCCCCGGCGATGTCGTGCTGCTCGCCGTCGGCGACGTCGTGGCCGCCGACCTGCGGCTCCTGCACGCCGAGGGCCTGGAGTGCGACGAGGCCGTGCTGACCGGCGAGTCGCTGCCCGCCGAGAAGCGCGCCGACGCCGTGCCGGCTCCCGACTCGCCGCTCGACCTCCCGTCGTGCGCGTTCATGGGCACGGTGGTGCGCGCGGGCAGCGGGCTCGGCGTCGTCGTGCGCACCGGGGCGCGGACGGACTTCGGCGCGATCGCGCTGCAGCTCGGCGACCGCCAGCCCCAGACCGCCTTCCAGCTCGGGCTCCGGGAGTTCTCGCTGCTGCTCGTGCGGGTCACCGCGCTGCTGGCCGGATCGATCCTGGCCATCAACATCGCCATCGGGCACTCCCTGCTGGACTCCGCGCTCTTCGCGCTGGCGATCGCCGTCGGGCTGACCCCCAGCTGCTGCCCGCGATCGTGACGATCAGCCTGGCCACCGGCGCCAAGCGCCTGGCGGCGGGCAAGGTGGTGGTCAAGCGGCTGGTGAGCATCGAGGACCTCGGCAACATCGTCGTGCTGTTCACCGACAAGACCGGGACGCTGACCGACGGCCGCATCACGTTCTCGGCGGCCCGGGACGCGGGCGGGGCGGAGTCCGGGGCGGTCCTGCGCGAGGGCCTGCTGTGCAACGACGCCGCCCTGGCCGGCGGCGAGGTCGTCGGCGGCAACCAGCTCGACCAGGCGCTGTGGCGCGCTCCCGGGCCGGCACCGCCGCCGTCGCCGGCGTGCGGCGCCTGGCCACGCTGCCGTTCGACCACGAGCGCCGGCTGTCGACCGTGCTCGTGCAGGAGGCCGACGGTACGCGCCGGGTCATCGTCAAGGGCGCGCCGGAGGCCGTCATGGAGCGCTGCGTCGACGTGCCCGCCCAGGCCCGGGCGACGCTCGACGCGCAGTTCGCCGCCGGCGCGCGGGTCATCGCGGTCGCGACACGCGACGCCGGCGGCGCGACGTCGCTGGACGCCGCCGACGAGCACGGCCTGCGGCTTTCGGGGCTGCTGACGTTCTCCGACCGTCCGAAGGCCGACGCGAGCGCGGCGCTGCGGCGTCTCGCCCGGCTCGGCGTCGAGGTCAAGGTCATCACGGGCGACAACGACCGCGTCGCCGAGAAGGTCTGCACGGACCTCGGCCTGCCCGTGGCCGGCATGCTCACGGGCGCCCGCATCGACGCGATGGACGACACGCAGCTGGCCGCCGCGCTGCCGGCCACGACGATCTTCGCGCGCGTCACGCCCGACCAGAAGTCGCGGGTCATCAAGGCCCAGCGCCGGCTGGGAAGCACGGTCGGCTTCCTGGGCGACGGCGTCAACGACGCGGTCGCGTTGCACGACGCCGACGTCGGGATCTCGGTGCAGAACGCCACCGACGTGGCCAAGGACGCCGCCGACATCGTCCTGCTGGACAAGGACCTCGACATCCTCGCCGGCGGCGTGGTCGAGGGCCGGCGGATCTTCGCCAACACCATCAAGTACGTGCTCATGGGCACGTCGTCGAACTTCGGGAACATGTTCAGCGCCGGCGGGGCGTCGCTGCTGCTCAGCTTCCTGCCGATGCTGCCGACGCAGATCCTGCTCAACAACCTGCTCTACGACTGCAGCGAGATGACGATCCCGACCGACCACGTCGACGAGGAGCAGCTGCGCCGCCCCGCCCACTGGGACACGCTCATGATCCGCCGGTTCATGCTGTTCTTCGGGCCGATCAGCTCCATCTTCGACTTCGCGACGTTCGGGATCATGGTGTGGGGCTTCCACGCCGGCGCCGACCTGTTCCGCTCGGGCTGGTTCGTCGAGTCGCTGGCGACCCAGAGCCTGATCATCTTCGCGATCCGCACGCGCCGGGTCCCGTTCTTCCACAGCCGCCCGAGCCTGCCGCTGCTGGTCTCCACCCTCGTCGTCGTGGCGATCGGCATCGCGCTGCCGTTCTCGCCGCTGGCCGGCGTGCTCGGCTTCCGCCACCTGCCGCCGGCGTTCCTGGTGGCGCTGGCCGGGATGCTGCTCGTCTACCTGCTGCTCATCGAGCTGGGCAAGCGCCGCTTCTACCGCCTCGAGGAGGCCGGGCCCTCGGTCGCCCGCCCCCGGCCGCCGCGCGAGCGCCGCATCCACCACCGCGCGTCGCGCTGGACGACGCTGGAGCCGCCGCCGCAGGACGGTGCCGCGGCCGCGTAGGGAGACGCCGCCGCGCCTCCGGACCCGCCGATCGGGGATGCTGCCGGGGTGGACGTGCCCAGCGAGGACCTGCCCACCACGACGGTGACCGGAGCCGGCGGCGTGCCGATCGCCGTGCGCACCGGCGGCGACGGGCCGTCGCTGGTGGCCGTGCACGGCGGGATGTGCGACGGGCGCTGGTGGGATCCCGTGCGCGCCCGCCTGGAGGCCGACCGCACGATCTCCACGCCCGACCGCCGCGACCACGGCGCCAGCGGCCACAGCAGCGGGCCCTACGCGCTGGCCGACGAGGCGCAGGACCTCCTGGCGGTCCTGGCCGCCACGCCGGCGCCGGTCGACCTCGTCGGCCACTCCTACGGCGGCCTCGTCGCGCTGGAGGCGGCGCTGCGCGGGGCGCCGCTGCGCGCGATGGTGCTCTACGAGCCCTCCATCGGCGACGACGACGCGATGGACGGCCTGCTGGACCGCATCGAGGCGCTCGTGGCCGAGGGCGAGGTCGACGAGGCCGTCGGGCTGCTGCTCACCGAGCGCATGGGCATGTCCCCGCACCGCCTCGCGGCGGCGAAGGTGCGCCCGGGCTGGAAGCAGACCGCCGCGCACATCGGCACGCTGCCGCGCCAGGGCCGGACGGCTGCGGGCTACGTCATGGACCGCGAGGCGCTCGCCGCGCTGGCGGTTCCGACGCTCGTCATGGTCGGCGACATGAGCCCGGCCTGGCGCCTGGAGGCCTGCCGCGAGCTCGCGGGCCTGCTGCCCGCCGGGCGCCTGGAGGTCATGGAGCGCCACGGCCACCTCGGCCCCGTCGACGACCCGGACGGCTTCGCCGCGACGGTCATGGACTTCCTCGACGCGCCCGCCGGCGCCTGACGCCGGCATGCCGGCGCCGCGCTCCATGCTCACGCTCGAGGGGCGCATCGCGATCATCACGGCCGCCGCGTCGGGCATCGGCCGCGCCTCGGCCGAGGCGTTCGCCGCCTACGGCGCCCACGTCATCGTCGTCGACATCGACGGGCCGCGGACCGCGGAGGTCGTCGAGGCGATCCACGCCGGCGGCGGCTCGGCCGAGGGCCACGTGGTCGACCTGCTCGACCAGGATGCCGTCGACGGGCTGTTCTCCGCGCTCGCGTCCGCCCACGATCGGGTCGACGTCCTGTTCAACCACGCCGGCGCACCCGGCCCCAAGGGCTTCGAGCTGACCCACGAGCAGTGGCTGCGCTGCGTGCGCCTGAACCTGTGGGCGCCGACGGCCATGACGCAGGGCGCGCTGCCGCTGCTGCGCCGCTCGGACCGCTCCCCCTCCATCATCTACACGGCGTCGACGGCGGCGGTCATCGCCTCGCCCAACAGCCCGACCGACTCGGCCTCCAAGGCCGGCGTGCTGATGTTCGCCAAGTCGGTGGCGGTGGCGCTGGCGCCCGAGGGGATCCGCGCGAACGTGCTGATGCCCGGGCTCGTGGAGACGCCGATGCTGCCCACGTTCTTCTCCGCGCGCTCCGAGGAGGACCCGGAGTACCTGGAGGCCCTGGCCCGCTACCAGGGCATGGTGCCGATGGGCCGCCTGGGGCGGCCGCCCGAGCTCGCGGCCGTCGCCGCCTTCCTGGCCAGCGACGCCGCGCCCTACATGACCGGCGCGGCCATCACCGTCGACGGCGGCCTGTCGGCGTTCTGAGGCGCCCTACGGGCGGATGAACGTGTCCGGGTCGGGTCCCGTGCGCCGGCCGGCGTCCAGGGCCCCGATCGCGGTCATCTCGTCGGCGCTGAGGTGGAAGTCCAGGACGTCGAAGTTCTCCTCGATGCGCTCCTGGGTCACCGACTTGGGGATGACCACGTTGCCGAGCTGCAGGTGCCAGCGGATCGTGACCTGGGCCGGCGACTTGCCGTGGGCCTCGGCGATCGCGGCGATCGCCGGGTCGTCGGCCACGGCGCCCTTGGCGAGCGGGCTCCACGCCTCGGTCACGATGCCCAGCGCGTCGTGCTCGCGGCGCAGCCCGACCTGCTGGAGGTAGGGGTGCAGCTCGATCTGGTTGACCGCGGGCGTGACGCCGGTCTCGGCGATGATGCGCTCGAGGTGGGCGGGCTGGAAGTTCGAGACGCCGATGGAGCGCGCCAGGCCCTCGGCCTGCAGCTCGATGAGCGCCTTCCACGTCTCGACGTACTTGTCGTGCGCCGGGACCGGCCAGTGGATGAGGTACAGGTCGACGTGCTCCATGCCGAGCTGGTCGAGGCTGGCGCGCAGTGCACGCTTGGCCTGGTCGAAGCCGTGGTCGTCGTTGAAGCACTTCGTCGTGATGTACACGTCCTCGCGCTGGAGGCCGGCGGCGTGGATCGCCTGGCCCACGCCGGCCTCGTTGCCGTAGGCCGAGGCGGTGTCGATGTGGCGGTAGCCGGCCAGCAGGGCGCGGGTGACGACGTCGGCGGTCTCGTCCTGCGGGACCTGCCACACGCCGAAGCCGAGCTGGGGGATCTTCTCGTCATCGCGGAGGGTGACGGCGGGGACGGGGTTCGCGGACAAGGTCATAGCCTATGCGGTGCCCGCCTGCGCGTGCACCAAACGCGGCGGCGCCTTGACCGCCCGCGCCGGGCGGGCGTACCGTCGCCCGATGGCCGGCGCCGTCGCCGACGAGCTGCGCGACCCGCGGACACCGCCTGACGTCGAGATCCGCTCAGAGGCCCGCGAGCCGGCGCCCGACCCGGCGCTCGGCATCCCGGTCGCCCTCGCGCCCGGCGGGGAGCCCCGGCACCGCCTCGTGGCCATCGGCGACTCGCTCACGCACGGCTTCCAGAGCGGGGCCGTGTTCCGCACCGACCTCTCCTACCCCGCGATCATCGCCCACACCCTTGGGATCACCGGGCGCTTCCGCCACCCGACCTACCCCGGCCATGGCGGCCTGCCGTTCAACCTCGAGCACGTCATCCGGGCGCTGGAGGCCCGCCACGGCAGCCGCCTGGAGTGGTGGCGGCTCCCGGCCGCCGCGGTCTCCCTGCGCCGGGAGATGGACGCGATCGAGGACTGGTGGGAGCGCGGGCCGGGCACCGACCCGGGCCCGGCGACCGGCATCCCGCACAACCTGGGGATCTTCGGCTGGGACCTGCGTGACGTGCTGTCGCAGACCGCCGACGGCTGCCGCCGGCAGCTCGGCACGCCCGTCGACGCGGCGCTGCGCCAGGTCGTCGAGCACGCGGGCGAGCGGGCCGCGATCCGGGTGCTGCACGCCGCGCGCGGACCGGACGGGCGCGCGCTGACGCCGCTGGGCGCGGCGCGGGCGCTGGGCCGCGACGGCGGGATCGAGACGCTCGTCGTGATGCTCGGCGCCAACAACGCGCTGCAGACCGTGACGCGCCTGGACGTGACCTGGAGCGACGACGGCTACGACGACCTGGAGGCCAAGCGGCGCTTCACCGTGTGGCGGCCGGTGCACTTCGCGCGCGAGCTCGAGCAGGTCGTCGCGCAGGTCCGCGCGATCGACGCACGCCACGTCCTCTGGGCGACGGTCCCGCACGTGACGATCGCGCCGATCGCCCGGGGCGTGGGCGGCAAGGGGCGGCCCGGCTCGCGCTACTTCCCCCACTACACGCGGCCGTGGATCGCCGACGCCGACTTCGACCCCGCGCAGGACCCGCACGTCACGGCCGCACAGGCCCGGGCCGTCGACGCCGCGATCGACCAGTACAACACGGCGATCACGGCCGCCGTGGCCGCCGCGCGCCGTGACGGGCGCGACTGGTGGCTCGTCGAGCTCTGCGGCATCCTCGACCGCCTCGCGTCGCGCCGCTACGTCCAGGACCCGGCCGCGCGGCCGGACTGGTGGACGCCCTACCCGCTGCCGCCGGAGCTCGCCGCGCTGGACCCGCCGCCCGACACGCGGATGCTCCTCGCCGGCGCGTCAGGACGGGCGCAGGGCGGCATCTTCTCCCTCGACGGCGTGCATCCGACCACCGTGGCCTACGGCGTCATCGCCCAGGAGCTCGTCGACGTGATGGCGCGCGCGGGCGTGGCGTTCCCGGGGCGGCCGGGCGGCGCGGGCCACGGGCCGGTGCGGGTCGACCTCGCGCGGCTGGTGGAGCGCGATGCGCTCATCGGCGACCCGCCCGCCTCGGTGCGCCCCGGCCTGGCGCTGCTGGGCTGGCTCGACGAGCAGGCCGACGTCTTCGCCCGCCTGCTGCACCGGCGCCCGTGAGCGTCAGCCTGCGGTGAGCGCGCCGACCAGGCGCCGGAGGTGCGGGAGGACGGCGTCGCGCGCGTCGGTGCTGCCGCCGCCGCGCGCCAGGTGGGCGAGCAGGAGGCCGTCCAGCGCGGCGGTCAGGACCTCGGCGTCGATGCGCGGCTGGGGCGAGCCGGCGGCCACCAGCATCGCGGAGATCGCCTCGACGTAGGCCTCGGTCCATTCGGCCTCGATGTCGCGCAGCTGCGGGCGCCGCGCGGCCTCGAGCGACATGGTGAAGCAGGCGATGAGCGCCGAGCGGCCGTCCTGGAGCTCGGAGGCCACCAGGTCGGCCAGCGCGTCGGCGACGTCCAGGCCGTCACGCTCGTGGGCCAGGGCGACGGCCCGGACGCGCGCGATGTCGCGGTCGGCGGCCCGGCGGTAGGCGCTGACCAGCAGCTCCTCCTTGGAGGCGAACCAGTACGTGGTCGCAGCCAGGGGCAGTCCCGCCGCCGCGGCCACGCGCCGGTGGGTGAGCATCCCGGGCCCCTCGTGGCCGAGGACCCGGATCGCGGCGTCGAGGATGAGCTCCCGGCGCGCCTCGCCGCGCACCGGGCGCGCGGTCAATGCGCGCCGCCGAGGTTCAGCCCGACGACGCCGGCGATGACGAGGGCGATCGACGCGAACTTGAGCACGTCGGCCTGCTCGCCGAGGAACGCGACGCCGATGACGGCGATCGCGGCCGTGCCGGCGCCGGCCCAGATGGCGTAGGCGACGGAGACCTCGATGCGGCGCAGCACGACGAGCATCAGCGCGAACGATGCGACATAGCCGATCACGACGAGCGCCACGGCGCCCACCGACCCACCGCCGGCCGCCTTCAGGGAGAGGGTGGCGACGATCTCGGAGGCGATGGCGACGGCGAGCGCGATCCAGGCGACGAACATGTTGATACAAGTGTACCATTATCGGTACACTTGTTCCGTTCCTTCGGCCCGCCGGCGGTGCTCGCCCGTCAGCTGCGGATCGAGCGCTGGTACTGACGCACGGCCAGCGGCGCGCACACCGCCACGATCGCCGCAGCCCAGAGCAGGGTGTAGGCGATGGGGTGGGCCAGCGGCCACGCCGCCCCCGGCGGGGCGACGCCGCCCGGGTTGTCGAACAGGTGGCGCAGCGCGTTGGCCAGGGCCGACGTCGGGTTCCACTCCGCGATCGTCTTGAGGACCCCGGGCAGCGTGCTCGTCGGCACGAACGTGCTGGCGATGAACGTGATGGGGAAGATCGCGACGAAGGCCACGCCCTGCACGGCCTCCGGCGTCGGCACCGAGCTGCCCAGCAGCACGCCGATCCAGATCACGGCGAACGAGAACACGATCATGAGCCCGTAGGCGGCCAGGATGTCCAGCACCCCGGAGTGGATGCGCCACCCGACGATGTAGCCCGTGACCGACATGAAGACGATGGGCAGCAGTGCGCGGATGAGGTTGGCCACCGCGTGGCCGGCGAGCACGCTGCTGCGCGGGATCGGCAGCGAGTGGAAGCGGTCGATCGCCCCGTTGTTGCGGTCGTTGGACAGCGCGATCGCCACGCCGAAGGCGCCGAACACGATCGTCTGGGCAAAGATCCCGCCCATCAGGAACTCCTTGTAGCTGCCCCCGCCGGGGACGGCGATCGCACCGCCGAAGACGAACGCGAACAGCAGCACGAACATCACGGGCTGGATCGTGGCGTCCGAGAGCGCCTCGGGCTGGCGGCGCATGTGCTTCAGGCCGCGGCGCGCGATGACCCACGTGTCGGACACGAACGTGCTGGACCTCATGCGCGCCCCTCCACCTCGTCGGGGGCCGGCGCGCCGGTCAGGATCACGAACGCGTCGTCCAGCGTCGGCTGGCGCAGGCCGAGGTCCTCGATCTCGACGCCGGCGTCGGCGATGGCCGAGGCCAGCTCGGCGATGGCGGCCACGCCGCCCTCGGCGGGGGCGGTGGCCGAGCGCCCCGCGCGGTCGACGACCGGGGCGGCGCCGGCGACCCGGCCGAGGATCTCCGCCACGTCGTCGAGGTCGCCGGGATCGACCACGACGACGTGGAGCTGGTCGCCGCCGACCTGGCGCTTGAGGCTGCGCGCGTCCCCGCGCGCGATGACCCGGCCGTGGTCGACGACGACGATGTCGTCGGCCAGCCGGTCGGCCTCCTCGAGGTACTGGGTCGTCAGCAGGATCGTCGCGCCGCCGGCCACCAGGCCGTCGAGGACCTCCCACAGGTCGTTGCGGGCACGGGGGTCCAGGCCGGTGGTCGGCTCGTCGAGGAAGAGGATCTCGGGCTCGGCGACGAGCGTGGCGGCGAGGTCGAGCCGGCGGCGCATGCCGCCGGAGTAGTCGCGCGCGAGCTTGTCCCCGGCGTCGGTCAGCGAGAACTGCGCGAGCAGGTCGGTGGCGCGGCGCAGGGACGCGCGGCGCCCGAGGTGGTGCAGCTCGCCGATCATCGTGAGGTTCTCGTGGCCGGTCAGCAGGCCGTCGACCGTCGCGTCCTGGGCGGCCAGGCCGATGCTGCGCCGCACCCCGACGGGGTCGGTGCGGATGTCATGGCCGGCGACGCTCGCGGTGCCGGCGTCGGGCTTGGTGAGGGTCGTCAGGACGCGCACGGCCGTGGTCTTGCCGGCGCCGTTGGGGCCCAGCAGCGCGCACACCGCGCCGCGGGCGACGTCTAGGTCCACGCCGTCCAGCGCGCGCTTGTCCCCGTAGCGCTTCACGAGCCCGTGGGCCTCGATCGCGTTCGTGGTGGTCGTCATCGGCCCGGGACCCTCGCACACGACCCGTCGGCCACCAGGGGGCTACCTCCACCTCTGCCCCACCTCGGCGCGTCAGGACCCGGGCGGGGCGTCGGCGCGCGCCGCCGCACCCGGGCCGGGGACGTTGCGGAAGCGGAACGGCCCGGGCTCGCGCGCGGGCTGGACGAACCACGCCTCGCCCGTGCCGCCGCCGGCGAGGATGCGCAGCACGGCGTCGGCGACCTCCTCGGCGGGGATCAGGGTGACCCGGGTGCTCGACAGCATGTCGCGGATCGGGTCGATGATCCGCGACTCCGCGAAGGCGGGGCACAGCGCGTTGTAGGTGATGTTGTCGGCCTGCAGCACAGGCCCGAGGGAGCGGGCCAGCCCGACGACCGCGTGCTTGTTGGCGGCGTAGAGCGGGTCGAAGGGCACCGCGGTCAGCCCGGCCAGCGAGGCGGTGGCCACGATCGCGCCGCCGCCGCGCGCCTTCAGCGCGGGCAGCACCGCGTGGGTGCCGAACACCACGCCGTCGAGGTTGGCGCCGTTGGCGCGCCGGTACAGCGCGAGGTCGAAGTCCTCGCCGACGCCGCACCCGGTCATGACGCCCGCGTTGAGGAACGCGATGTCGACGCCGCCGCAGCGGTCCACCGCGAACTGCACCATGGCGCGGTCGGCCTCCATGTCCGAGACGTCGCAGACGACGGCGTGGCCGCCCACGAGGGCGGCGACCTCATCGGCGCCGCGGGCGTCGAGGTCGGCCACGACCACCTCCGCGCCCGCGCCGGCCAGCGCGAGCGCCGTGGCGCGCCCGATCCCGCTCGCGCCGCCGGTGACGATCGCGACCTTGTCGCGCAGGTCCACCTCCGTGGCCATCTAGACCAGCTCCAGCACGAGCTTGCCGACGTTCTCGCCGCGGAAGAGCATCTGCAGCGTGTCGGGGAAGTCGTCGACGGTGCCCTGCACGACGTGCTCCCTGGTCGTCAGCGACCCGTCGGCGATCCAGCCCGCGATCTCGGCCGCCGCCTCGCCGTAGCGCTTGGCGTAGTCGAACACGACGAAGCCCTCCATCCGCGCGCGGTTGACCAGCAGCGACAGGTAGTTCGACGGGCCCTTGACCCCCGTCGCGCTGTTGTACTGGCTGATCGCGCCGCAGATGACGACGCGCGCGCCGCGGCGCAGGTTGGCCAGCGCGGCATCGAGGATCTCGCCGCCGACGTTGTCGAAGTACACGTCGATGCCGTCGCCCACCTCGGGGCGCAGCGCGCGCCGGACGTCCTGGGCGCGGTAGTCGATCGCCGCGTCGAAGCCGAGCTCGTCGACGAGCATCGCGCACTTCTCCGGGCCGCCCGCGATCCCGACGACGCGGCAGCCCTTGATCCGGGCGATCTGGCCCACGATCGTGCCCACGGCGCCGGCGGCGCCGGAGACCACGACGGTCTCGCCCTCGGCCAGGGCGCCGACGTCCAGCAGCCCGAAGTAGGCCGTCATGCCCGTGAGGCCCAGCGCGCCGAGCCAGGTCGCCGCCGGCGCCCGGTCCAGGTCGACCTTCAGCGTGCCGCGCCCGCCGGAGACCACGTGGGTCTGCACGCCGAACAGGCCCGTGACGTGGTCGCCCACCGCGTAGTCGGGATGCCGGGACGCCGTGACCTCGACGACCGACCCAGCGCGCATGACCTCGCCCAGGCCGACGGGCGGGACGTAGGAGGGCCGGTCGTCGAGCCAGCCGCGCATCGCCGGGTCGAGCGAGATGGCCAGCGTGCGTCCCGCGAACTCGCCCTCTCCGGGCTCGGGGACCTCGGCGTCGGCGGGCTCCCAGTCGCTGGGCTTGACCTCGCCGGAGGGGCGGGCGGCGAGGCGGATCTGGCGGTTGGTCTCGGGCACAGCGTCTCCTGTCGATGCGCCGGCGCGGTACCACGCCGTACCCAGGTACTTACCAGGACGCCGCGCGTCGTGCCGTCACGCGCCGCGGCCCCGCAACGCCGCGCCCAGCACTGGACGCGGCGGGGCCCGGCTGACATATCGGTGCTGGCACCGCGACACCGGCCCCCATGCCGTGTTGGCAGGTTCGGATGAAACCCCGATCGGGAGGCACGATGCACCACAGGACCTCGAGACGCGCAGGGCGCGCCCTGGCGCTCATCATCATGATCTTGGCCGTGCCGGCCGCCGCGGCACAGGCGGCCGCGACGCCTCCCGGCGCCACGACGGGCAGCGCCGCGAACGTCGCCCAGCAGACCGCGCGCCTCATCGGCGCCGTCGACCCCAACGGCGCGCAGACCAGCTACCAGTTCCAGTACGGCACCACGACCGCCTACGGCGCCGTGACCCCGCCGGTCACCATCAGCGGCGACGGCCGCCGGACGGTGACGGCCGACCTGGCCAACCTCGCGCCCGCGACGGTCTACCACTACCGGCTGATCGCCCGCAACGCCAAGGGCCTGACCAAGGGCCTGGACCGCAACTTCAAGACGCGCATCCAGCCGCTCGGCGTCACGTTCGCCGCCACGCCGAACCCCGAGCCCTTCGGCGGCACCACGGTGCTCGCGGGCCAGCTCACGGGGACCGGCAACGCCGGTCGCGACGTGCTGCTGCAGAGCAACCCGTTCCCCTACACCCAGGGCTTCAAGGACGTGGGCAACCGCGTCGTGACCGACGCCGCGGGCAACTTCACCTTCAACCTGCTGCAGGTGCCGTTCAACACCCAGTACCGGGTGACGCTGCCCGACAAGCCGTCGGTCGTCAGCCCGATCGTCGTCGTCAGCGTCCAGGTCAAGGTGAGCACGCACCTCGGCACGACCACGGTGACCCGCGGGCACAAGCTCACGTTCTCCGGGGCGGTCACGCCGGCCGCCGACGGCACGCCGATCGCGATCCAGAAGAAGCGCGGCACGACCTGGGTGACGGTCGCCGGCACGGTGGCGCGCCACCACAGCGCGTCATCGTCGCGCTACAGCAAGAAGGTCACGATCCACAGCGGCGGGACCTACCGGGTCTACGCGGGCGTGGCCAACGGCAGCTACGTGCCCAACACGGGGCGCGAGGTCACCATCCACACCCACCGCTGACCGCGACGGGGTCCGGCGCTGGCATCCTGGGCCGGTGCCGGACCCCCGACCGCTCCTGGCCCACCTGGGCCTGACCCACCGCCCGGCCGCCGACGCCGAGGGGCTGCGGGCGGTGCACCGCGCCTACGTGTCGCGGGTGCCCTACGAGGCGCTCGCGGTGCAGCTCGGCGAGGCCGGGCCGCTGGACCCCGAGGCGCTGGCCGCCCGGATCCTGAGCGGCCGCGGCGGCTACTGCTTCGAGGTCAACACGGTGCTGCACGACCTGCTCACCGCATTGGGCTTCGCCGTGCAGCGCCGCGCGGCGATCGTCGGTGACCGCGGCGCCCACGCCCGCGGCGAGCCGGTCAACCACCTGGCGCTCGTGGTGACCGCCGCCGGCGGCGAGTACCTCGCCGACGCAGGGTGGGGCGAGGGCCCCCTGGACCCCGTCCCGCTGCGCCCCGGCGCCTTCCGCGTGGGCCCGCTGGCCTGGGAGGTCGCCCGCGAGGACGGCGGCTGGTGGGTCGGCCAGCACCGCTGGGGGTCCAGCCCGGGGTTCCGGTTCGCCGACGGCGCGCTGGACCTCGCGGCCTTCGCGCCCCACCACGAGCGCCTCTCGGCCCGGCCGGACTCGCCGTTCGTGCGCACGCTGGTGGTCCAGCGCCCGCACGCCGACCGGATCGTGACCCTGCGGGCCCGCACCCGCACCGTCCGCGGCCCCGGGCACGACGAGCGCGCCGTGCTGGCCGGCCCGCAGGACTTCACGGCCGCGCTGCGCGACGACTTCGGGATCCCCGCGGCGGCGCTGGGCCCACGGCGGCTCGCGCGCCTGTGGGCGCTGGCCTGCGCCCAGCACGAGGCGCACGCCGGCGGCTAGCGTGCCGGCATGGACATCGTCATCGCCGGCGGCCACGGCCAGATCGCCCTGCACCTCGCACGCCTGCTCGCCGAGCGCGGCGACCGCGTCCGCGGCCTCATCCGCAACCCGGCCCACGCCGCCGACGTGCAGGCCAGGGGCGCCGAGGCCGGCGTGTGCGACCTCGAGGCCCTCGACGTCGACGCCATCGCCGCCGCCATCGGCACGGCCGACGCCTTCGTCTTCGCGGCGGGCGCCGGGCCCGGCAGCGGCCCGCAGCGCAAGTGGACCGTCGACTACGCCGGGGCGGTCAAGGGCATGGAGGCCTGCCGACGCAACGGCATCGGCCGCTACGTCATCGTCAGCTCGATCAACGCCGATCCCGAGGCCGACGACGACGGCGGGTCCGGGACCTACCTGCGCGCGAAGGGCCAGGCCGACAAGAAGCTGACCGAGAGCGGGCTGGCGTACACGATCGTGCGCCCGGGGCGCCTCACCGACGACGGGCCGACGGGGCACGTCCGGGCCGCGACGGGCACCGGGGGCGGCGAGATCCCCCGCGCCGACGTGGCGGCCGTGGTGGCCGAGGTCCTCGCGACCCCGGCCACCTCCGGCCTGGCCTTCGAGCTCGTCTCGGGCCCGGACCCGATCCCCGCCGCGCTGGCCGCGCTGGCCGGCTGACCGCGACCGGGCGACGCCGGAGCCCGCGATGGGGTAGACCCACCGCGTGCCCGCGCCCGCCGACACGCCTCCCGCCCTGCGCGGCCTCGTCGACGCGGCCGCCGCGCTCGTGCGCCGGTCCTCCAGCGGGCGGGTGATCCTGGCGCGGACGGCGGCGATCGCCGACGCCGCCGCGCTGCCCGGCGCCGACCCGGAGCTCGCGGCGCGCCTGGAGCAGGCCCGCACGGAGGTGTCGGCCCCCCTGCGCCCCGCAGAGATCGAGCGCACGCTCAAGGCCGCCTGGGGCGCCGCGCCCCGGCGGGTCCTCGACGCGCTGGACCCCGAGCCACTGGCCGTCGGCCCCGCCGCCCAGGTCCACCGCGCCACCCACGAGGGCCGCGACGTCGCGCTGAAGGTCCTGCGGCCCGGGCTGGCCGCCGCGGTGCGCTCGGACCTGGCGCTCCTCGACCTCCTCGCGACCCCGCTGCGCCAGGTCTTCGGGGCGATGGACGCCGGCGCCGTCCTGCGCGAGCTGCGCGAGACCGCCCTCGACGAGCTCGACCTCGAGCACGAGGCCTCCACCCAGCGGGCGGCGCGCCGCATCCTGCGCCCGGTCGCGGGCCTGGTCGTGCCGGCCCCGGTCATGGACCTCTGCGGCCCCGAGGTGCTGGCCACCGAGCTGCTGGAGGGCCCGACCCTCGTGACGACCCGCCCGGCCGACCCGGCGGCGGTGGCCCGGACCCTGGTGGCCGCGCACGTCACCGCCGCCCGCGCCGGGCTCGCGCTCACCGACCCGCGGCCGAGCCACGTCGTGCTGCTGGACGACGGCCGCGTCGGCCTCCTGGGCACCGGCGTCGGGCGGACCGCCGACCGGTCGCGGGTCGACGCCGCGCTGCAGGCGCTCCTGCACCTGCGCGCCGGCGACCAGGACGCGTTCGCCGCGGTGCTGGCCGGGCCGCTCGGCGTCCTGCCGGCCGCGGAGGCGCTGCAGGCCTACGCCCTGACCGGCGAGGTCGCGGGCGAGCTGCTCACGGGCCGCGCGCTGCTGGACGCCGCCGCCCTGGCCGAGGCGGGCCGCCGCGGCGGCGGGCAGGTGCGCGGCGGCCTCGCCCTGGCGGCGGCCGCTCGCCCGGCGCCCGCGGACCTCGGCCCGGTCCGCTCGGTCGCGCAGCTCACCGCGCTGCTGGCGCGGCTGGGCGCGGAGGAGGACTGGGGCGCGCTGATCCTGGAGGCCGCCTGAGCGCGGTCAGCCGCGCGTGGAGGACGACAGGTCGAGGTCGGGCTCGCCCGCCGGCCGCCAGCCCGGCCCGTGCCAGGCCAGGGCCAAGCGCGTGCGCCACGACCGGGCGCGGCGCACGTCGCGCCACAGGCCGGCGTACTCGCCGAACGCGACGCGCACCGGGTTGTAGGTGTCGATGTCGGTCGTCAGGCCGTAGCGGACGCGCTCCCCCTCGGGCTCGAACGTGCCGAACAGGCGGTCCCAGATCACGAGGATGCCGCCGTAGTTCTTGTCCAGGTACTGCTCGTTGGACCCGTGGTGCACGCGGTGGTGCGACGGGGTGTTCAGGACGGCCTCCAGCGGGGGCGGCAGGCGCACGATGCGCTCCGTGTGGATCCAGAACTGGTAGATGAGGCTCCAGGCCTGGGCCAGGAGCACCATCCACGGCGCGAAGCCCACGAGCGGCAGCCACAGCCAGAACGGCGCGTAGGTCATGGGCACCCAGGTCTGGCGCAGCGCGGTGCTCAGGTTGTAGTGCCGGCTGGAGTGGTGCACGACGTGGCTGGCCCAGAAGAGCCGGCTCTCGTGCGAGACGCGGTGGAACCAGTAGTAGGACAGGTCGTCGGCGAAGAACAGCGCGACCCACACGAGCGGGTTGTCGGCCGAGAGGTGCCACGGCGCCAGGGCATAGAGCCCGGCGTAGGCCGCGACCACCACGAGCTTCCACACCACGTTGATCGCGACGTTGCCGATCCCCATGAGCAGCGACGTGCGCGTGTCGCGCAGGTCGTAGCCGATGAGGCCGTCCTCCTCCAGGTGGCGGTAGGACAGGAACTCGACGATGAGCAGCAGGACGAAGAACGGGATCGCGTAGTACAGGACCTCGGCCACGACGATTCACCTACACCTTGGTGATCGAGCGGTCGAGCAGGTCGCGCGCCACGGCGTGCGCGGCGCCGTCGTCGCCGGCGGCGATGGCGGCGGCCAGGGCGCGGACCGCGTCCCCGTCGGCGACCTCGGCGCCGACGAGCGCCGCGTCGAAGGACAGCAGGCGCTGACCGGCGACGAGCGTGTTCAGCGCCAGTCGGTAGGCCAGGTTGCCCGAGCCCTCGACGATGGCGTCCCACAGCACGTCGTAGATCGCGGTGCGCACGGCAGGGTCGCCGGCGGCGGCCAGCGCCTCGGCGCGGGCGACCAGCGCGGCGCGCGTGGCGGCGTCGGCGCGGACGGCGCACAGGCGCGCGGCGTCGGCGCCGATGCAGGCGCGCATCTCCAGCGTGGCCCGCGGCAGGCCGAGGGCGGGCGGCGCCTCGCCGTCGGCGCCGAGGGCGAGCAGGAGCTCCAGGCCGCCGTGGCGGCGCCAGTCGCGGACGCGCGTCGCGCCGCCCTGGCTGATCGCGACCAGCCCGGCCTGCTGAAGGCGCTTGAGCGCCTCGCGCACGGCGTGGCGGCTGGCGCCGAGGCCCTCGCTGAGCTGGCGCTCGGAGGGCAGCGGATCGCCGGGCGCGTGCGTGCCGTCGAGGATCGCGCGGCGCAGCTCGCGATGGATCTCCGAGGAGCGGGTGCGCGGCCCCGCGGTCGCGACTGGTCCAACCAGTGCCATCGACTGGTTGTACCAGATGCGCGGACGGCCGCGCCGGCATGGACCCGCGACCAGGACCGCGCCGCGGCGTCGGTGCACTGCGCGCCGGGGCGGGAGCGCGAGGCCGGGCGCGTGGCCTGGGCCGGGTGATCCTGCGGCCGGTCACGGCGCCGCGGGCGCCGACGAGATCGCGCCCGGCAAGCCGGGACGCCTACCGTGGGGCGCCGTGGTCACCACGGCGCCCCCCGCCACCCCGCTGGAGCGGCTCGCCGCGCGCCCGCGCGCGATGGCCGTGCTCGGCGCGCTGACCATCATGTGGTCCTCGATCCTCATGCGCCTGGCCGACGTGGCGCCGTCCACGGCCGCGGTGTTCCGCTGTGGCTACGCGCTCCCCGTGCTGGTCGTCGTCGCCCGCGCCGAGGACCGCCGGCTCGGCGTGCGGCCGCGGCGCACGCGCTGGGCCGCCGCCGCCGCCGGCGTCCTGTTCGCCGCCGACCTCATCTTCTGGGACTACGCGATCCAGGACGTCGGCGCGGGCCTGGCGACCGTGATGGCCAACCTCCAGGTCCTGCTCGTGCCGCTCATCGCCTGGGCCGTGCTCGGCGAGCGCCCCGGCCGCCGCCTCCTGGCGCTGCTGCCGCTCATGCTCGCGGGGATCCTGCTCATCTCGGGGGCACTGGAGTCCGGCGCCTACGGCGACCGGCCGGCGCAGGGCGTGGCGTTCGGGGTGGCCACGGGCCTGACCTACGCCGGCTTCATCCTGCTCCTGCGCTCCAGCGGGGCCGACCTGCGCCGGCCGGCCGGGCCGCTGCTGGACGCGACCGCGGTGGCGACGGTGGCGGCGATCCTGGCCGGCCTGGCCATCGGCGACCTCGACGTCGTGCCGTCGTGGCCCGCGCACGGGTGGCTGCTGCTGCTGGCCCTCAGCGCCCAGGTCGTCGGGTGGCTGCTCATCTCCGCCACGCTCCCGCGCCTGCCCGCCGCGATCACCTCGCTGCTGCTCACGATCCAGCCCGTCGGCTCCGTCGTCCTGGCCGCCGTCATCTTCGGCGAGCACCCCAGCGCGCTGCAGCTCTGCGGGGTGGTGGCGATCCTCGCGGGGCTCGTGCTGGCCACGCGGCGGCGAGCCGCCTCCCTGCGGGGATCGGAAGGGCTACCGTGACGGGGTCATGAACGCCGTGCGCATCTGGCTGCCGGTGGCCATCCTCGTGGCCGGGGTGGCGCTGGTCATCGCGCGCGGCGGCGACGAGACCTCCCTGGAGGGCGCGTCGGCGCTCTGGGGCGCCGGGCTCAGCGTCGCGCTGCTGAACTGGCTGCACCGCGTCGGGGTCGCCGGGGACCGCACGCGCGACGACGAGGACCGGGCCCGCGCCTACTTCGACCGTCACGGCCACTGGCCGGACGAGGAGCCGCCGCCACGCCGCTGACCCGTCCTGTGGCGCACCGCGGTCCCGGGCGCGTCAGGCCGGCGACGGAACCGCTCCACTTCGGGCCTCAGGTGTCGTTAATCGGGATGTCCCATGCTGGGTGACGCCGTCCGCTCCGCGAACCACGCGCTCGACCTGCTGCTGCACCGCGCGGCCAGCGTCGACCCGCTCCTGGCGCTCCTCGGCGTCGTCCTCTACCTCGTCGCCCAGGCCGTGCGCACGCTGGGCTGGCACACGATCCTGCGGGCGGCCTACCCGGGCGTGCCGACCCTGCGCCGGCGCAACACGATGGCCGCCTACCTGGCGGGCGCGGGGCTCAACGGCATCATCCCGGCCCGCGGCGGCGACATCGTCAAGCTCTGGCTGCTGCACCGCCGCATCCCCGGCGCGCGCTACCCCACCCTGGCCGCGACGTTCGTCCCCGAGACGATCTTCGAGACCGCGTTCGGCTCGGCCCTCGTCGTCTGGGCGCTCACCCGCGGCTTCCTGCCCGTGCCGGTCTCGCCCGGCGAGCTGCCGCACGTCGACGTGTCGCTGATCATCGAGCACCCGGTGCTGTCGGCGATCGTCGGCGCCGCGGTCCTGGGCGCCGGGTACGGCCTCTACCGGCTCCTGCGCCGGCGCGTCGCCGACCTCGCGGCCCGCCTGGCCCAGGGCGTGGCGATCCTGCGCCGGCCCCGCGACTTCGTGACGGGCGTGGCGACCTGGCAGGCCCTCGCGCGTCTCATCCGCCTCGGGTCGCTCGCCGTGTTCATGCAGGCCTTCTCGCTGCCCGTGACGCCGGAGACCGTCGTGCTCGTCATGGCCGCCCAGGGCGGCGGCCGCATCATCCCGCTGGCGCCGGCGAGCGCCGGGCTGCGCCTGGCCATGCTGAGCTACGGCTTCGTGGAGACCACGGGGCACGCGGTCGACATCGCCGAGATCACCACGTTCACGTTCGGCGTGGGCGCGCTGCTCATGGTCGTCGGGCTCGTCGTCGCGATGGGAGCGCTCGGCGCCGAGCTCGACACCCGCTCGCCGCGCCACGCGCTGGCCACCGCGCGCGAGGCGATCGCCCGCCACCGCGCGGCCGAGGCCAACGCGAACGCCTGACGAACGCCGGCCAGAGGGCCGGGTTCGTTCAGCGGGTGTCGGCCCCGGGGCCCGAACCCGCGGCCGCGTGGGTCCTAGCGGATCAGCACCGGCGTGCCGACGGGCACGCGCGGGAACAGGTCCTTGACGTCGGCGACGTGCATGCGGATGCAGCCGTGCGACGCGGCCGAGCCGATGGAGTAGTCCTCGCCCGTGCCGTGGATCCCGACGCCGTTGACGATGCCCATCCAGCGGGCCTTGAGCGGGTTGGCGGCCGAGCCGCCCTGCACCGTCGTGCCCTGCAGCTCCCCGGCCCACGGGCTGTTGGGGACCGACCACACCGGGTCGACCTGCTTGTCGGCGATGTGGAACAGGCCCGACGGCGTCGGGTAGGCCGGCTGGCCGACCGCCACGCTGTAGGCCTTGAAGAACTTCAGGCGCTTGAACAGCCGCAGCTTGAAGTGCGCCTTGTCGACCGTGATGACCGTGCCGTAGACGCGGGCCAGGTCGTTGGCGTTGATCTTCGGCGAGACCTTCTGCAGGACGGCGTGGACGTGGCGCGGGGCCGCGACCCCGTCGTCCAGCGCAGCGTCGATCTGCGCGGCGACGGTCTTCTGGTCCAGCGCCCGGCCGTGGACGGCGCGCCTGCGGTAGATGTGGGTCAGGGTGATCCGGACCGTCGCGTTGCGCGGCGGCTTGGCGACCTTGGCCGCCACGCCGGCGACGAACGCCCGCACGGCCAGGCGCGAGTGGGTGAGCTTGAGCCCCACATCGCCGGGCGCCTTGGCGCGCAGCGCGCGCTTGGCCGTCGTCAGCGAGTCGAAGGTGAGCTTGGCGTCGGCGGCCTTCAGGGCGAAGGGCCGCCCCGCGGCGCCGAGCACGAGATCGGCGTTGACGCGCGGCGCGATGGCCGCCTCCAGCCGCGCCTGGGCGTCGGCCAGGGTCGCACCGGAGAGGTCGACGCCACCGGCGCTGACGCCGGCGGGGACATTGCTCGGATCGGCCGCGGAGGCCGAGGCGGGCAGGGCCGCGGCGGCGGCGAGGGCCAGGAGGACGAGGGCACGGGCGCGCGACATGGCGGCCCAGGCTAGCGGCGGAGCCCCCGCGCGTGCGCAAGCGGCGCTGCGCGCCGGACCACCGTCCGGTCAGTGCCCGTGCGTGACGAAGTCCTTCCGCCGGACGAGCACGAGCGCCCCCACCGCGCCGACGAGCGCGACGATCCCCGCGATGAGCAGGATCTCGCTCAGCGCCCCCGTGTAGCCCGTCAGGAACGCCTCGCGCAGCGGCCCGACGACCCGCGGGTCGCCCTGGACGAGGATCTCGGGCGGGGGCAGGCGCACGCTCCCGGGCGGCCGGCCGGACGCCGCCAGCGCGTCGGTGACGCGCCCGGTCACCGACGACTGGAAGATCGCGCCGAGAGCGGCGATGCCCGTCGCGATCCCCACCTGGCGGAACGTGCTGTTGACGCCCGAGGCCATCCCCGTGCGCCGCGGATCGACGACGCCGACCGCGCTGGAGGCGATCGCGGGGTTGGTCAGCCCGATCCCGGCGCCGGCGACCAGGAAGCCGGGCAGCAGGTGCGTCCAGGAGGAGCCCGCGTGCAGCCCGGTCATCAGCAGCAGGCCGAGGCCGACGAGCCCGAGGCCGCCGCCGAGCAGCAGCCGCACCGGCACGCGCTCGGTCAGGTTGCCCGACACGGCGGCGAACACGAACGACAGCAGGGTGATGGGCAGGAAGCGCAGCCCGGCGTCCAGGGGCGCGTACCCGAGGCTGTTCTGCACGTAGAGCGTCAGGTACAGGAACATCGCGAACATCGAGGCCGACAGGCAGAAGGCCACGAGCGAGGCGCCGACGAACGTCGGCTTGCGCAGCAGCGAGAGGTCGAACATCGGCCGCTCCTGGCGGCCCTCGACCGCCACGAACGCGACGAGGAGGACGGCCGCCAGCGCGAAGAGCCCGAGGATGAGCCCGCTGCCCCAGCCCTCGCTGTTGCCCCGCACCAGGGCGAAGATCAGCGCGAACAGGCCGCCGGAGAGCGTCACGAGGCCGGCCCAGTCGATCCGCGCGGCGTTCGGGTCCCGGCTCTCGGTGACCGTGCGCAGCGACACGGCGATCGCCGCGACGCCGATCGGCAGGTTGACGAAGAAGATCGACTGCCAGCTGACGTGCTCGACGAGGACCCCGCCGACGAGCGGGCCGACCGCGACGGAGGCGCCGGTCGTCGCCCCCCAGATCCCCAGCGCGGTGCCGCGCTCCCTGCCGCGGAACGCGGAGGCCAGCAGCGCCAGCGAGGTGGCGAACATCGCGGCCCCGCCGATGCCCTGCAGGCCGCGCGAGAGGTTGAGCGCCAGCGGCGACGTCGAGAGCCCGCACAGCAGCGAGGCGACCGTGAAGAGGCCGAGGCCGAGCACGAAGACCCGGCGGCGCCCGAAGCGGTCGGCCAGCGAGCCGGCGGTGAGCAGGAACGAGGCCAGCGTCAGCGCGTAGGCGTCGACGACCCACTGCAGGTCCTGGAACGACGCGCCGAGGTCGTCGCGGATCGTCGGGATCGCGACGTTGACGATCGTGATGTCCAGCAGCAGCATGAACGTGGCCACGCAGACCGCGCCCAGCGTCCACCAGCGCATGGGGTCCGGGCCGTCCTGCGCGGGCGCGCGCCCGCCGGGTCCCGGGGCGGCGACATCGTGGCTCATCGGGCCAGTCAACTACCCGGCCCGGCCGGACGCCATGTCCACGGCGCCGCCCGGCTCAGCGCGCCGCGGTCAGCATCCCGTCGACGACCGTCGCCGCGGAGGCGCGCAGGTGGGCGCGCACCGCCTCGGGCCCGTCGCGCTCGATCGCCTCCAGCAGCTCGAGGTGCTCGGCGGCCAGGCGGGCGAAGGTGTAGTGCGGGCGGACGCGCAGGAGGAAGAGGCGCGTCTGCGCGCTGAGGCGGTCGTGCACGGCCTCCAGGCGAGGCGAGCGCGCGGCCCGCACGAGCGCGGTGTGCAGGTCGGCGTGAGCGCGCGAGACCGTCGACCAGCGCGGCCGCGCGCGCCGCGCGGCGCGCGCGAGGACCTCGGCGGCCTCGTGCACCGAGCCCGGCAGACGCCCGTCGTTGCGGGCCAGCGCGAGGTGCGCGGCCTCGACCTCCAGCGCGGTGCGCAGCTCGTAGAGCGCGATGATCGCCTCGGCGTCCAGGCCGGCGACCCGCGCGCCGCGGTGGGGCCGGATCTCGACCAGGCCCTCGTCGGCCAGCGTGCGCAGCGCCGCGCGAACGGTGTGGCGCGCGACGCCGTGGCGGGTCACGAGCTCGGCCTCGACGAGCCGCGCCCCCGAGGACAGCTGGGCGTCGAGGATCTGCTCGCGCAGCAGCCCGGCCACGCGCTCGGCCGCCAGGGCCGGGGCGCTCACACCGGCACCTCGGCCGGGGCGGGCGCCGTCCGCGCCCGCGGCAGGGCCAGCACGGCCAGGCCGCCGAGGATGACCAGGATCCCGGCGACCGCCAGGGCGCCGGGGCGCTCGCCGAGCACGACGGCGCCGAGCACCGCGGCGGTCACCGGCTCGCCGAGCGTGAGGGTGGCGACCTCGCTGGCCGGCAGGTGGCGCAGCCCGCGCGCGAAGAGCAGATAGGCCACGGCGGTGGGGATCGCCCCGAGCCACAGCGCCATGGCCGCGCCGCCGGCGCTCGCGACCCAGGAGAGGTCGCCGAGGACGAGCACGGGCACGAGCAGGACCGCACCCCAGCCGAACGCGCAGGCCATGACGGACTCCACGGCGTGGCCGGCGTCCAGCAGGCGCTTGGCGGCCAGGGTGAACAGCGCGTAGGAGGCGCCGGCGCCGACGGCCAGCGCGACGCCCGGCGCCGAGACCTGCGACCCGCCGCCGGCCAGGGCGAGGAGGGCGACGCCGGCGCAGGCCAGGGTCGTCGCCGCCAGCCACGCGCGCCCGGGCGGGCGGCGGTCCAGCAGCCACCCCCCGGCGCCGGCCAGCGCGGGGGCGCTGCCCAGCGCGACGACGGTGCCGACCGCCACCCCGGTGTCCTTGACGGCCGCGAAGAAGCAGAGCTGGTAGCCCGCGACCCCGAGCGCGGCGACCGCGGCGGGCCCGCGTGCCCAGCGGGCCGCGGGCTCGCGCGCGACCGCACGCCGGACGAGCAGCAGGAGCACGGCGCCGACCGCGATGCGCGCGGCGCCGACGGTCACGGCCGAGGCGTCGGGCCCGAGGGCCTGGGCGGTGCCGGTGGTGCCGAAGCAGAGCGCGGCGAGCAGGACGTTGAGGCGTGCGGCCGGGATCCGGCGATTGTTCCACAATCCATGCGGATCGTGCGACGACCCTCGGGAGATCCGGCGGGATCGCGGCGCCGAGTGTCAGATCTGCGGCGCCGGTGCGACCCCTCTGCCCACCATGCCGGGTCCGTCCGCTCTCCGTGTCACCTTGCCCGCCGTGCTCGTCCGCGACTTCGAACACGGCCTCGACCTCGACCAGGTCCTGCTGGTCCGGGAGGCCGACCGGCGGCAGCGCCGCGACGGCGGCGAGTTCCTGAAGCTGACGCTCGGCGACCGCACGGGCGGCGTGGCCGCGATGATCTGGGAGGACATCGCGCCGGCCCTCGAGCTGTGCCGCGCAGGATCGCCCGTGCACGTCGTCGGGCGCTTCGAGGTCCACCAGCGCTGGGGCGCGCAGATCACGATCCGCGCGCTGCGCCCGGCGCTGGACGGCACGTTCGATCCCGCCGAGCTCAAGGACGGCCCGCCGCGCGAGGTGGGCCAGATGGAGGCCGACCTGCGCGAGCTCGTCGGCACGGTCCAGGACCCCTACCTGCGTCGGCTGCTGGACGCCTTCTTCGGCGAGGGCTCCGAGACGTGGGCGCTGTACCGGATCGCGCCCGCGGCCAAGCACTACCACCAGGCCTATCTGCACGGCCTCCTGGAGCACAGCCTCACCGTGGCGCAGGCCGTCAGCGCGATCAGCGCGACGTTCCCGGGCATCGACCGCGACGTCGCCGTGACGGGCGCGTTGCTGCACGACATCGGCAAGTTGGAGGCCTACACCTGCGACGCGCCGATCGACATGACCGACGCCGGCCGCCTGCAGGGCGAGATCCCGCTGGGCTACTACCGCGTGCGCCGGGTGATCGAGGACCTCGTGGGCTTTCCCGCGGGCCTGGCGCAGAGCGTGCTGCACATCATCCTGGCCCACCACGGCGCGCTGGCCCACGGCTCGCCGGTGGTTCCGTGCACGCGCGAGGCCACGCTCGTGCACATGATCGACAACCTCGGCGGGCGGCTGGGCTCGTTCGACCGCCTGGAGAAGGAGCTGTCCCCCGGCGCCGCGTGGTCGTCCTACGACCGCGCGCTGGGCTCGGGCGCCTACTTCGGCTCGGGAGAGGCGATCACCGCGCAGGACCGGCGCCCCGGCGCTGCCGAGGCGGCCTGAGCCGCGGCGCGCCCGTCGCTCAGCGCGACAGCCGGTCCTCGCGCTCGGAGTCCAGGATGTCCTTCATCTCGCGTCCGGCCGCGGCGATGCGCCCGAGGTACTCCGTGCGCTTGGCGTCATCGAGCTTGGCGGCGCTGCGGTCCAGCAGCTCGGCGAAGCCCTGCACGATGGTCAGCGGGGTGCGCAGGTCGTGCACCAGCCGGGCGAGGCGCTCGTCGGGGTCGATGGGCCAGCCGCCGGCGCCGTCCGGGCTCATCGCTCGTCGCGTGTGGAGTCCAGGGCGATCTCGCCGCGCTCCAGGGCGATCGCGATCGCGTGCACCCGGTTGCGCGCCTGCAGCTTGCGGATCACGTTGCGCACATGGGTCCGGACGGTCTCGACCGACACGGTGATCTTGTCGCCGATCGCCTCGGCGGTCATCCCCTCGGCCATGAGGTGCATGATCTCGCGCTCGCGCGGCGAGAGCTGGGGGACGTGGGCCGTGGCGCGCGGCGAGAGCAGGATGCGGTCCAGCCGCGGGTCGACGTAGGAGCCGCCGCCGGCCACCCGCTCGATCGCGGCCATGAGCTCGTCCATCGAGCCGGCCTTGAGCGCGTAGCCGCGGGCACCCGAGTCCAGCCCGTCGTAGAGCAGCTCGGCGTCGGCGTCGCCCGTGTAGAGGATGACGCCGAGGTCGGGGCGGCGGGCCAGCAGCTCCCGCGTGAGGTCGATGCCGCTGCCGTCGGGCAGCTGGATGTCGACGATCGCGACGTCGGGCTCGGCGTGGTCGACGAGGTCCACCCCGGCCGCCACGTTGCCCGCGGCGCCCACGACCTCGACGCCTCCGTGCTGCAGCAGCGCGACCAGGCCCTCACGCAGGGCCTCGTGGTCGTCGACGATCACGAGCTTGGTCATGAGGGGCGAACCGTACACGGCGCCCGGGGCCGGTGGTGGATCCGGACGCGCCGGACGCGCTCCTCGCGACGAATCGCGGAAAGAGCGGGCGGAGTTCTGCAACGAACGGCCCATCGCGGGGTCCGGGGTCGTATCTTCGTCGGTCTATGGCGAAGGACACCGAGAAGCTCATCCGGCAGCTCTCGCTCATCTCGTACCTCATGGCCGAGCGCCGGCCGGTCACCGCGCTCGAGATCCGCAGGGACGTGGAGGGCTACAGCGGGATGAACGAGGACGCCTTCGCCCGTCGCTTCTACGCCGACCGCGCCGAGCTCGAGTCCCTGGGCATCCAGCTCACGGTCGAGAAGCCGGCCGACGGGGTCGCCGAGCAGGAGAACTACTCCCTGCGGCCCGAGAACTTCCACCTGCCCGCGATCGCGTTCACGGACGAGGAGCTCGCCGGCCTGCAGTTCGCGCTGACGCTGCTCGACGGCGAGTTCGCCTACGCCGAGCCGCTGCGCCTGGCCCTGCAGCAGATCTCCTGGGGGCGCCCGAGCCCGCTCAACGCGCCCGACCAGGGGTCGGTGGCGCTCGGCGTCACGGCCTCGGCCGGCGGCCACGAGCTGTCCCAGCGGCTGGCCAAGATCGAGACCGCGATCTTCCGCAACAAGACGATCACGTTCGACTACTACACGATGGAGCGCGACACGGTCGGCGCGCGCAAGGTCGATCCGTACCACCTGCTGTTCCAGGGCGGTCAGTTCTACCTCCTGGGTCGTGCCCACGAGCGCGACGCGATCCGCGTCTTCCGGCTGTCGCGCATCCGCGGCAAGGTCGCCTACGCGACCAAGGCCGAGCACGACTTCAAGCGCCCCACCGACTTCGACCCGCGCTCCTACGCCACGCGCGCGGACTGGCAGTTCGGGACCACGCAGGGCGAGGCCGAGATCTGGGTCTCCGATCGCATCGCCTGGCAGGTCGAGCGCCACTTCGGCCGCTTCGGGTCGGTGCGCCCGGCCGACGACGGCACGGGCGACATCGTCTTCGCCACCGAGTACGCGTCGGTGCGCCAGCTGGCCGCCTGGGTCCTGCGCCTCGGCGAGCACGCCCGGGTCCTGGGGCCCGACGAGCTCGTGCGCGACGTCGCCGAGCGCGTCGAGCTGCTGCACGACCGCCACACGGGCGAGCTGGACCTCGCCGCGGCCGTGCCTCCCTCGGCGGACGACGAGGCCCCCGACGCGCCCGGCCCACCGCGCCGCGAGACGGCGATCCGGCCCGAGCGCTTCGCCCGCCTGGTGACGCTCGCCTCGATCCTCATCGAGGCCGGCCGCGCCGATCGCCGCCTCGAGCTCACCGAGGTCATGGACGCGCTGCAGATCTCCGACGCCGAGCTGCGCGAGGACGTCGCCGTGCTCAACGTCGTCAACTTCGGCGGCGGCTCCTACGTCCTGTACGCCGAGGTCCACGACGACGGAACGATCGAGGTCGATCCCGAGCCGTACTCCGACAACTTCGCGCGGCCCGCCCGCCTGCTGCCCGTCGAGGCCAAGGCCCTCGTCGCCGCGATCGACCTCATCGGCGACCACCTGCCCGAGGGGGCGCTGAACTCGGCGCGGGACAAGATCGTCGCGGCGCTGGGCGCCGACCCGATGGAGCAGGGGCTGCAGGTCGCCTCGGGTGCCGGCGACGACTCGGCCATCGCCCGCGTCGTGTCGCGCGCCATCGCCGGCTCCCAGCTCCTGCGCCTGGAGTACTACAAGGCCAACGAGGACGAGTTCTCCGAGCGCGTCGTGGAGCCCTACGCGCTCATCAACGGGCGCGAGGGCTGGTACGTCGCCTCCTATGACCCGGCCCGCGAGGCCGTCCGCCACTTCCGGCTGGACCGCGTCAAGACGGCCGAGGCGACGGGCGAGACGTTCACGCCGCGCCCCGAGGTCGATCCCGCCGCCGACGTGGAGGGCTGGCCGCGCACGGGCGAGGTCGAGGCCTCCCGCGTGGCCCGCGTGTGGATCTCGCCGGACCGCGCGCGCTGGTCGCGCGAGCAGCGCAGGGTCTCCCACGAGCTGGCCGACGGCTCCATCGTCGTCGAGCTGCCCTACAAGGGCACGGACTGGCTCGTGCGCGAGGTCCTGGCCGAGGCCGGCGACGCCGCCGTGATCTCGCCGCCCGAGGCGCGCGAGGCCGTCCGCACCGCGGTCGATCGCCTGCGGCTCGCGGTTCGCTAGCGGCGAACGCCGGCCCAGGGGCCGGGTTCGCTCGGCGGGTGTCGGCCCGGAGGGCCGATCCCGCGGCCCGATCCGTGGCCGACGGCCCCTGGCCGGCCGCATAGGGCGCACGCGGCGGCGCGCCCACGCTCGTTACCCTGCCTCGCCGGTGAGCCGCCGCGACCAGATCACGATGGACGACGACGAGGTGCTCGCGTTCCTGCGCGAGGAGCGCGTCGTGACGTGCGCGACCAACGGCCCGCGCGGCTTCCCGCACCTCATGCCGCTCTGGTACGTCGTGCGGCCGTCGCCCGCGCCGGATCCGCCGCGGATCTGGGCCTGGACGTTCGCCAAGTCCCAGAAGGTCCGCAACCTGGAGCGCGACCCGCGCGCCACGCTGCAGGTCGAGGCCGGCGACGAGTACCACCTGCTGCGCGGCGTGATGCTCGAGACCGAGGTCGTCGTGCACCGTGACGTCGAGGCCGTCGGGGCGTTGGGGCTGGAGATCCTGCAGCGCTACAGCGGCGCGCCCGCCGGCGAGCTCGACGAAGGGGCGCGCGCGATGGTGCGCAAGCAGGCCGCCAAGCGGGTCGGGCTCGAGTTCGTCGAGCGCGGCCGCGCCACCTGGGACCACCGCAAGCTGGGGAACGTGTACTGATGCTGCCGCTCAAGGGCCTGATCCTCTCCGGGGGCAAGGGCACCCGCCTGCGCCCCATCACCCACACGAGCGCCAAGCAGCTCGTCCCCGTGGCCAACCGGCCCGTGCTCTTCTACGGCATCGACGCCATGGCGCAGGCCGGGATCCGCGAGATCGGGATCATCATCGCCCCCGAGACCGGCGACGAGATCCGCGAGGTCGCCGGCGACGGCTCCGCGTTCGGCGTGCAGATCACCTACATCCTGCAGGACGAGCCCGCCGGCCTGGCCCACGCGGTGCTGACCGCCGAGCCGTTCCTCGGCGACAGCCCGTTCGTGATGTACCTCGGGGACAACCTGCTGCAGGGCGGCATCGACGACCTGGTCACGGCGTTCCGGGCCAACGCGCCCGACGCTCTCATCCTGCTCACGCCCGTGCCCGACCCCGAGCACTACGGCGTCGCCGAGCTCGACGGCGACCGGGTCGTCGCGCTGGCCGAGAAGCCGCCCGAGCCCAAGACCGACCTCGCCCTCGTCGGCGTCTACATGTTCACGCCGCTCATCCACGAGGCGGCGCGCGCGATCGAGCCGTCGGCCCGCGGCGAGCTCGAGATCACGGACGCCATCCAGCACCTCGTCGACACCGGCCGCCGTGTCGAGCCCCACATCGTGCAGGGCTGGTGGAAGGACACCGGCCGCCTGGACGACATGCTGGAGGCCAACCGCCTCATCCTCGACCGCCTGGCCCACCGCGTCGACGGCGAGCTCGTCGACTCGCAGGTCGAGGGCCGCGTCGTCATCGAGGCCGGCGCCCGCCTGGAGCGCGCCACCGTCCGCGGGCCCGCGGTCATCGGCGCGGGCGCGCGGCTGACCGACTGCTACATCGGCCCGTACTCGGCGATCGGCGAGGACTGCGTCGTGGAGCGCGCCGAGATCGAGCACTCGATCCTGCTCGCCGGCTCCTCGGTCCGCCACCTCGACGGGCGCATGGAGTCCTCGCTGCTGGGCCGCAACGTCACGATCTCGCGCGGCGACCGCCAGCCCAAGGCCTTCCGCTTCATGGTCGGCGACAACTCGGACATCGAGATCCTGTGATGACTCGTGGACGAACGGCGGAGCGGTCTTTGCCCTCCCGCAGCCGGAGCCGTGAGGACTGGAGCGCAGCGGCCACCTCCACGGCGACGAGGGGCGCATGAAGCTCCTCGTGACCGGCGCGGCCGGCATGCTCGGCCACCGGGTCGTCGCCGAGGCCCGGGCGCGGGGCTGGGACGCGGTGGGCATCGACCTCGCCGAGGCCGACCTCACCGACCCCGCCCAGGCCCAGGACGCCGTCGAGGAGCACGCGCCCGAGGCCGTCGTGCACTGCGCGGCGTTCGTCGACGTCGACGGCGCCGAGGAGCACGAGGACGCCGCGCGGCGCGTCAACGTCGACGCCTCGGCCAACGTCGCCGCAGCGGCCGCGATGCTCGGGGCCCGCATCGTCGCGGTGTCCACCGACTACGTCTTCGACGGCACGCTCACCGACCGCCCCTACGTCGAGTCCGACCCCACCGCCCCGCTCGGCGTCTACGGCCGTACGAAGCTCGCGGGTGAGCAGGCCGTCGCCGGCCACAACCCCGACCACGCCATCGCCCGCACCGCGTGGCTGTTCGGCGCCGGCGGCAGGTCGTTCCCCGAGACGATGCTCACGCTGGCCGCCGACCGCGACGCCGTCGCCGTCGTGACCGACCAGGTCGGGTCGCCGACCTGGACCGGGCACCTCGCGCCCGCCCTGCTGGACCTCGCCGCCGCGACCGCGACCGGCGTGTTCCACACCGCGGGCGGCGGGCGGTGCTCCTGGCACGAGCTGACCGTCGAGCTGTTCCGCGCGGCGGACGTCACCTGCCGCGTGCAGGAGACCACCGCCGCCGAGTTCCGCCGGCCCGCCCCGCGCCCGGCGTGGAGCGTGCTCGGCACCGAGCGCGACGAGACCCCCCGCCTGCCGCCGTGGCAGGAGGGCGTCGCGGCGTTCCTGTCCGAGAGGGAGACCACGTGAAGCTGCTCGTCAGCGGCGGAGCCGGGTTCATCGGCTCCAACTTCGTCCGCCAGCGCGTCAACGACCACCGCGACGAGGTGGTGGTCCTCGACAAGCTGACCTACGCCGGCCGGCCCGAGAACCTCCAGGACCTCGGCGACGCCGTCACGCTGGTGCAGGGCGCGATCGAGGACCCCGCCAAGGTGGCCCAGGCCATCGGCGACGGCGTCGACGCGATCGTCAACTTCGCCGCCGAGACCCACGTCGACCGCTCGATCAGCGGCCCCGAGGCGTTCGTGGAGACCAACGTGCGCGGCTCGCTCGTCCTCCTGGAGGCCGCGCGCGAGCACGGCGTCGGGCGCTACGTCCAGATCTCCACCGACGAGGTGTACGGGTCGATCGAGGAGGGCTCGTTCACCGAGGAGTCGCCGCTGGTGACCTCCTCGCCCTACAGCGCGTCGAAGGCCGGCGCCGACCTGCTCGTGCAGAGCTACCTGCACACCTACGGGCTCGAGACCGTCATCTGCCGCGGCTCGAACAACTACGGGCCCTACCAGTACCCCGAGAAGCTCATCCCGCTCATGGTGCTCAACGCCCTGCACGGCGACAAGCTGCCGGTCTACGGCGACGGGCTCAACGTCCGCAACTGGCTCTTCGTGGAGGACTTCGGCCGCGGGATCTCCCACGTGCTGGCCCACGGCACGCCGGGCGAGGTCTACAACGTCGGCGGCCCGGACGAGTGCACGAACATCGAGGTCGTGCGCGAGATCCTCGCCCAGACCGGCAACGACGAGTCGCTCATCGAGTACGTCACCGACCGTCCCGGTCACGACCGCCGCTACAGCCTGGGCTCCGAGAAGGTCCGGGCGCTGGGCTGGGAGGCGCAGGTGCGCTTCGCCGAGGGCCTGCGGCGCACCGTGGCGTGGTACCGCGACAACGCCTGGTGGTGGGAGCCGATCCGCTCCGGGGAGTACCGCGAGTACTACGAGCGCCACTACGGGCGCTCGCTCGGCTGACCCCAGGGGGGCTAGGGGTTGGGCGCTCGCCGGCCCAGCGAGCTGATCTTCCAGGCCGAGCCGACCTTCTGCAGGGTCAGCGTGTCCGTGCGCTCCTGACCGCCGCCCGAGGAGGTCACCAGCGCGCTGGCGGTGCTCCCGCTCACGGTGACCTTCTCGACCTGCAGTTCGAACGTGTCGGCATCGTCCAGCGCGGTCTTCAGCCCCGACTCGCACGAGCTCCTGGTGACCTTGGAGATCGTGTCGACCAGCGCGGGGGCCAGGATCCGGCTGCAGATCCTGCCCGAGTCGCGCTTGGCGCCGGCCTTCTGGAGGTCCTCCACGGTCTGGGCCACGGCCTTCTGGTCGCCCTGGAAGTCCTTGGCGGAGTCCTTGGTCGTCTGACCGCACGCGCTGAGCGCGGCGGCGGACGCCACGAGCAGGGCGATGAGGAGACGGGGTGCGGCCATCGGGGCAAGAGCCTATCTAGGATGCGTGGCTGGCATGGCCGACTCCGACGTCCCCCGCCCGCCAACGGTCGTCCCGCGCGGCCGCCACGCACCGCCGCTGGAGGTCCGCCTGGACGTCCAGCGCCGGCGCCTGTTCGAGGCCGCCGCGACCGTGTTCGCGCGCCGGGGCTTCGCCGAGGCCACGGCCGAGGCCATCAGCCGCGAGGCCGGCATGTCCAAGGCCACGTTCTACGAGCACTTCGCCAACAAGGAGGAGTGCATCCTCGCGCTGTTCGACGAGGCCGCCACGGAGGTCATGCGCCAGATGGCGCTGGCCGCCGACCAGGAGACCACGAGCTACCCCGAGCACCTGCGCCAGGGGACGCGCGCGTTCCTGCGCACGCTGGCCGAGTGGCCCGACGCCGCGCAGACGCTGCTGGTGGAGATCATCGGCGCCGGCCCGCGCGCCACCGAGCGTCGCGACGCCATCCTCGACCAGTTCGCCGAGGCCATCCACCACAACAACGCGACGGTCGCGCCGCGCTACGGCGCGCCGACGTTCGCCTCGCGCGACGACGCGTTCGCGTGCGTCGGGGCGATCGTCGAGCTCGCCTCGCGCCAGCTGCGCACCGGCACGCCCGCCGACATCCGCGAGCTCGAGCCGGTCATCGACCGGCTCATGCTGGGCATCCTCGAGCAAGCCGGCGCGTGACCCTGGAGGCGCTGGAGGCCGACGTCACGGCCTGCCGGCGCTGCCCGCGCCTCGTGGCCTGGCGCGAGGAGGTGGCCGCCGTCAGGCGCGCGGCGTTCGCCGACCAGATCTACTGGGGCCGGCCGATCCCCGGCTTCGGCGACCCCGCCGCGCGGGTGCTGATCCTGGGCCTGGCCCCCGCCGCCCACGGCGCCAACCGCACGGGCCGGGTGTTCACGGGCGACCGGTCGGGCGACTTCCTGTTCGCCGCGCTGCACCGCACCGGCTTCGCCAACCAGCCGACGTCGACGCACCGCGGCGACGGCCTGCGGCTCACGGGCGCCTGGATCACCGCCGCGGTGCGCTGCGCGCCGCCGGCCAACAAGCCGACGCCGCAGGAGCGCGACACCTGCCTGCCGTGGACGGTCGCCGAGCTGGGGCACGTCTCCGCGGTCCGCGTGATCGTCTGCCTCGGCGCGTTCGCGTGGGACGCCGCGCTGCGCCTGCGCGTCGCGCTCGGCCACCCGCGCGCGCGCCCGCGCCCGAAGTTCGGCCACGGTGCGCTCTGGTACGACGACGCCGGCACGGGCCCGGCGCTGCTGGGCACCTACCACCCCAGCCAGCAGAACACGTTCACCGGCGTCCTGACCGAGAGCATGCTCGACGACGTCCTGCGCACCGCACGCGACGTGGCCGGGTAGGGGTTCTACCCTGGGTGGCCCGTGTCCCTCGCCGCCTTCAGCCCCGCCACGCAGGACTGGTTCGCGCGCGCCTTCGCGGGACCGACCCCGGTGCAGGAGCAGGCGTGGCCGGCGATCGCCACGGGCGAGCACGTCCTCATCAGCGCGCCGACCGGCAGCGGCAAGACGCTCGCCGCGTTCCTGTGGTCGCTGGATCGCCTGGCCACGACGCCGCGCGCGGACGGCACGGGCGTCCGGGTCGTCTACGTGTCCCCGCTCAAGGCGCTGAGCTACGACGTCGAGCGCAACCTCCAGGCGCCGCTGGTCGGCATCGGCGCCGACCTGCGCGTCGGGATCCGCACGGGCGACACGCCGCAGAAGGAGCGCGCGCAGATGCGGCGCACGCCGCCCGACGTGCTCATCACCACGCCCGAATCGCTCTACCTCATGCTGACCTCGCAGGCGCGCGACATCCTGCGCGACGTCGAGGCGGTCATCGTCGACGAGATCCACGCCGTGGCCTCGACCAAGCGCGGCGCGCACCTGGCGCTCACGCTCGAGCGCCTGGCCGCGGGCGTGCAGTCCGAGCACGGGCGCGACCCGCAGCGCATCGGGCTGTCGGCCACGCAGAACCCGCTGGAGGAGGTCGGGCGCTTCATGGTCGGCCCGCGGCGCTCGTGCACCGTGGTCGACACGGGGATCCGCAAGCCGCTGGACCTGCGCATCCAGGTGCCGGTCGAGTCGATGATCGAGCCTGAGCAGTCCACGGGCCACCTCGACCCGCTGGACCCGGTCGTCGGCGGCGAGAGCACCCGCAAGTCGATCTGGCCGGCGATGTACCCGCAGATCCTGGAGCTCGTCCGCGAGCACCGCTCGACGATCGTCTTCGTCAACAATCGCCGCGGCGCCGAGCGCCTGGCGCTGCGGCTCAACGAGCTGGCCGCCAAGGAGTACGAGGAGGCCGCCGGCGAGGGCGGCCCGTCGGCAGCGTTCACCGAGATCGCACGCGCCCACCACGGCTCCCTGGCCCGCGAGGAGCGCCTCATCGTCGAGGAGCAGCTCAAGGCCGGGCAGCTGCCCTGCCTCGTGGCGACCTCGTCGCTGGAGCTCGGCATCGACATGGGCGCCGTCGACCTCGTGCTGCAGGTCGAGTCCCCCAAGTCGGTCGCCCGCGGCCTGCAGCGCATCGGCCGCGCCGGGCACTCCGTCGGCGACACGTCCAAGGGCCGCATCTTCCCCAAGTTCCGCGCCGACCTGCTCGAGTGCGCCGTCGTGGTGCGTCTCATGCGCGAGGGCCGCATCGAGCCCACCGTCGTGCCACGCAATCCGCTCGACGTGCTGTGCCAGCACATCGTCGCCATCGCGGCCTCCGTCGAGGAGGACGGGCCGGTCCTCGTCGACGACCTGTACGCCCTGGTCACCAGGACCTACACCTACGCCGAGCTGTCGCGCGAGCTGCTGGAGAACGTCCTGGACATGCTCGACGGGCGCTACCCGAGCCAGGAGTTCGGCGAGCTGCGCGCCCGCGTGGTCTGGGACCGCGTGGCGGGCACGATCCGGGCCCGCAAGGGGGCGCGCCAGCTCGCGGTCACCAACGCGGGCACGATCCCCGACCGCGGCCTGTACGCCGTCGTGCTGCCCGACGGCCGCCGCGTCGGCGAGCTCGACGAGGAGATGGTCTACGAGGCGCGGCCCGGCCAGGTGTTCCTGCTCGGCGCCAGCTCGTGGCGCATCGAGGAGATCCAGCGCGACCGCGTCGTGGTCTCGCCGGCGCCGGGCGTCCCGGGCGCGGTGCCGTTCTGGAAGGGCGACTCCGTGGAGCGCCCGAAGGAGCTGGGCCGCGCGATCGGCGCGTTCAGCCGCTGGGCCGTCGACCAGACCGAGGCGCTGCTCGTCGCCGACTACGACCTCGACCCGCTCGCCGCGCGCAACCTCCTGGACTTCCTGCGCGAGCAGCAGGAGGCCACCCGGGTCATCCCCAGCGACCGCACGATCGTCGTCGAGCGCTTCCGCGACGAGATCGGCGACTGGCGCCTGTGCGTCCTCAGCCCGTTCGGCGGCCGCGTGCACGCCGCCTGGGCGCTGGCGCTGAGCGCGAAGATCCGCGACGAGGTCGGCCTGGAGTCCGACGCGATCTGGTCCGACGACGGCATCATCGTCCACCTGCCCGACGCCGACGAGCCCCCAGGCGCCGAGCTGGTCCTGCTGGACCCCGACGACATCGAGGACCGCGTCGTGGCCGAGCTGGGCTCCTCGGCGCTGTTCGGCGCGCGGTTCCGCGAGAACGCCGGCCGCGCGCTGCTCATCCCCCGCGCCTACCCCGGCAAGCGCACCCCGCTGTGGCAGCAGCGCCTGAAGGCCCAGTCCCTGCTCGAGGTCGCCAAGCAGTACAACGACTTCCCCATCATCCTGGAGACCTATCGCGAGTGCCTGCGCGACGTCCTCGACGTCCCGGGCCTGCAGGACCTCCTGGGCGCGCTGCACAGCCGCGAGCTCTCGCTCGTGGAGGTCGAGACCCGGACCGCCTCGCCGTTCGCCTCGTCGTTGTTGTTCGACTACGTCGCGACCTACATGTACGAGGGCGACACGCCCAACGCCGAGCGCCGGGCCGCGGCGCTGTCGCTGGACCGCGACCTGCTGCGCGAGCTGCTCGGGCAGGAGGAGTTGCGCGACCTCATCGACGCCGACGCGCTCGTCGCCGTCGAGGACGACCTCCAGCACCGCTCGCAGCGCACGCAGGCCACCGACCGCGACGGGCTGGCCGACGTGCTGCGCCGCGTCGGCGACCTGTCGCGCGACGAGGTCCGCACGCGCGTGCTGGCCGACCTGGACGCCGATGCGATGCTCGCGGCGCTCGTCGACGAGCGCCGCGCGGTGGTGCTGCGCGTCGGCGGCGAGCCGCGCTGGATCGCCGCCGACGACGCCGGGCTGTACCGCGACGCGTTCGGCGCGGTCCCGCCCGGCGGGCTGCCCGCGGCGTTCCTCGTGTCCGTCGAGGACCCGATGCAGCGCCTGCTGGCCCGCTACGCCCGCACGCACGGGCCGTTCACGACCGCGGAGGTCCGTGCGCGCTACGGCGTCGACCCGTCGGGCGCCCTGAAGGCGCTGGAGGCCGCCGGCGACCTGCTGCGCGGCGAGCTGCGTCCCGGCGGGACCGAGCGCGAGTGGTGCGACCCCGACATCCTGCGCCGCGTCCGGCGCGCGTCGCTCGCCGTCCTGCGCAAGGAGATCGAGGCGACCGACCAGCGCGCGCTGGCCGCCTTCCTGCCGTCGTGGCAGGGCGTGGACCGCCACCCGCCCGCGGGTGCCGGGGTCGACCGCCTGCGCGAGATCCTCGTGCCGCTGCAGGGCCTCGCGCTGCCCGCCGACGCCTGGGAGCGCGACGTGCTGCCGCGCCGCTGCGGCGCGTACTCGCCGACGTGGATGGACCAGCTCTGCGCCTCGGGCGAGGTCGTCTGGGTCGGCGCCGGCGCGCTGGGGCGCAACTCGGGCCGCGTCGCCCTGTACTTCCGCGAGGACGCCGAGGCGCTCGGCCCGCCGTCGGCGCGCGGGCGCAGCGCGGCGCTCGAGGCGCCCGACGGCCCCGAGCACGTCCTGCTGCGCGAGCGCCTGGAGCGCTCGCCGTGCTTCTTCACCGACTTCCTGGCCGAGCTGCCGCTGGCGCCCGAGCAGGTCCAGGAGGCGCTCTGGGATCTCGTGTGGGCCGGCGAGGTGACCAACGACGCGTTCGCGCCGCTGCGCGCGCCGCGCCTCACGCTCGCCCGCGCCCAGCGCACGGCGCTCGAACGCCGCAGCAGGCGCGCCGGCACCCGCTTCGGCTCGCGCCGGGGCACGGGCTCGGCCGCCCAGGTCCAGGGCCGCTGGTCGCTGACCGCGCCGCTCTTCGGGGCCCAGGGCGCCGCGGCGGGCGCCGACCGGCGGCGCACGACCGCCGAGCTGCTGCTGGAGCGCCACGGGATCGTCACGCGCGAGCACGTGCTGGCCGAGGGCGTGCCCGGCGGGTTCTCCTCGCTCTACGACGCCCTGTCCTCGCTGGAGACCCTCGGCGTCTGCCGGCGCGGCTACTTCGTCGAGGGCCTGGGCGGCGCGCAGTTCGCGCTGCCGGGCGCGGTCGAGCGCCTGCGCACCCAGGCCGATCGCGCGGACGAGGCCCCGCCGATCGTGCTCGCCGCCACCGACCCCGCCCAGCCCTACGGGGCCGCGCTGCCGTGGCCGGCGCGCCGCGACGGCGGCGACCGGGCCAAGCCGGCGCGCGCGGCCGGCGCCTACGTCGTGCTGGCCGGCGCCGAGCCCGCGCTGTACGTCGAGCGCGGCGGCCGCGGCCTGCAGGTGCTGACCGAGCGCGACGACCCGCGGCTGCGGCCGGCGCTGGAGGCGCTGGCGGCGTTCGTCACCGCCGACCGGCGCCACAAGCTCTCGCTCGAGCGCGTCGACGGCGAGCCGGTCGTCGGGTCCGACCTCGAGGCCGTGCTCATCGAGGTCGGCTTCCGGGCCGGGCCCCGCAAGCTGACCCTGAGCGCCTAGCGCCATGGGGTCGCGCAAGCCCGTGCGGGCCGCCGGCGGCCTCGTCGTCGACGACGCGGGTCAGGTCGTCGTCGTGCACCGCCCGCGCTACGACGACTGGTCGCTGCCCAAGGGCAAGCTCGAGCGCGGCGAGGACCACGAGGCGGCCGCCCTGCGCGAGGTCGCCGAGGAGACGGCGCTGCGCTGCGCGCTGGTGCAGGAGCTGGCCCCCGAGGCCTACATCGACCACCGCGGCCGGCCGAAGACCGTGCGCTGGTGGCGCATGTCGGTGCTGGAGGACCTCGGGTTCGTGCCGGGCGAGGAGGTCGACGAGCTGCGCTGGCTGGCCCCCGCCGACGCGGCGGCGCTGCTGACCTACGAGCACGACCGCCGCCTCGTTCTCGCGCTGGGCCGCGCCGGGGCCGCGCCGCGGGCCGGCGGTCACTGAAGCTCCAGCGCCGCGGCGGCGAACGTCCTCCAGGCCGCGCGCCGGGCCTCCCGCGCCACGGCGTCCAGCCGCGGCGCGATGCGCTGCGTCGCCGGCAGCAGCGCGGCGAGGTCGCGCGGGTCGGCCAGCAGGCCGGCGCCCACGAGCGCCAGGCCCGCCGCGCCGGCGACCGTGGCGTCGGCGCCCGCCCGCTCGACGGGCACGCCGAGCAGGTCGGCCTGCAGCCCGGGCAGCAGCGGGTCGTTGGTCAGGCCGCCGTCGATCCGCAGGACCTCGACGCCCCCGAGCGCCTCGACGATGTCCGCGACGCGGTGCGCGACGGCGTCCAGCGCGGCGCGCGCGAGGTGCGCGGGCGTCGTGCCCGCGGTCATCCCGGCCAGCACGGCGCGGGCCTGCGGCTGCCACCACGGCGCCCCGGCGCCCGCGAGGGCCGGCAGCAGGCGCACGCCCCCGCTGTCGGGCACCCCGGCCGCCAGGGCGGCGAGCGCCGCCGCGTCGGGGGCCAGGCCGAGCGTCGCGCTCATCCAGTCCAGCAGCGCCCCGGCGGCGAACACGCCGCCGTCCAGCGCGTACTCCACACGGCCGGCGGCCTCCCAGGCCACCGTCGGCAGCAGACCGGGCGCGCGGCGCGGCCGGTCCCCCGCGTGGGCCAGGACGAAGACCCCGGTGCCGTAGGTGGCCTTCGCGGCGCCCGGCGTCACGCACGCGGCGCCCGCCAACGGGGCCTGCTGGTCGCAGACGCGGGCGCGCAGCGGCAGGTCCACGGGCCAGCGCGGGTGCGAGAGCACGCCCAGGTCGCCGGCCGTCGGCGCGACGGCGGGCAGCGCGTCGCGCGGAACCCCGAACGCGGCGCACAGCTCCGCGCTGAAGCCGACCTCGCCGAGGACCTGCAGCGCCGTGCGCGACGCCGTGCCGGCGTCGGTCCCCGAGCCCGCGCCGAGGCGGTCGCACAGGAACGCGTCGACGGTCCCCAGCCGCACCGCGGGGCCGGCCTCGCGCGCCAGCCAGGCCAGCTTGGGCGCCGAGAAGTAGGGGTCGGGCGGCAGGCCCGTGCGCGCCAGCAGCGCCGGGTCGACGGCGTCGTAGGCCTCGGCGCCGCGCTTGTCCTGCCAGACGACGATCGGCGAGCGCGGCGCGCCCGTCGCGGCGTCCCAGGCCAGGACGGACTCGCCCTGGTGGTCCAGGCCGCAGGCGACCACGGGCCGCCCGGCGGCGGCCTCCAGGACCTCGGCGACCGCGTCGACGACGGCCTCCAGGACCTCGAGCGGGTCCTGCTCGACGCGCCCGGGCGAGGGATGGGCCACGGCGACGCGCCGGCGCGTCATGGCCACGGGGCGCAGCCGCCGGTCGAACATCGCGACCTTGACCGCGGTGGTCCCGTCGTCGATGCCCAGGACGAGCCCGTCGGAGCTCATCCCAGCGCCCGGTGCTCGGCCGCGCGCCGGTACCACGGCCCGGCCGGGACCCGGCCCCACCCACCCGGTCCTCCGCGCAGCTCGGCCTCCGGGCCGTCGGCGCCCGCCAGGGCGGCGACGCGCTCGGCGATGGCCAGCGCGGCCGTCAGCCCCGTCGAGCGGATCGCCGCGGCGTGCACGAGCGCCGGGTCGGCCTCCGAGCGGCGCACGACGTAGTTGGCGCCGCCACGCCCCGCGGGACGCAGGCCGGCGTAGGCGAAGACGGGCTCGGCGCCGTCCAGCGCCGGGTACAGCGAGACGGCCTGGCCGAGCAGCTCGCCGCGGGCCTCCGGGCGGACCGACCAGTCCTCCTCGTCGAGGTCGACGGCGGTCGGCCCGGCGATCGTGCGCCCGTCCAGCGTCCCGAAGACGAGCACGCCCTTCGTGCGCTTCGTCGGGACGGGCAGCAGGATCTGCGGAGGCGGCGTGACGTCGAACACGAGGAACTCGCCCTTGCGCGGATGCACGTCGAAGCTGTCGTCCCCGTGCAGGCGGGCGACCCGGCCGGCGCCCAGGCCCGCCGCGTTGACCACCAGGTCGGCGTCGGCGACCCGCCCGGTCACGGCCGTGCCGGTGGCGATCCGCGCGCCGTGGCGCTGCGCCGCGGCGCCCAGCGCGAGCACGAACGCGACGGGGTCGGTGAGGCCCTCGCCCGGGACCTCGAGGCGCCCGTCGTCGCCGATCACGACCGTCACGCCGTTGCGTGCGGCGCCCTGCGCCAGCGTCGCGACCGTCTCGCGCTCGGCGTCGTCGCGCGGCGTCAGGACGGCGCCCGTGGCGGCGAACGGCACACCCAGGGCGGCCAGCACCGGCGGGCGCAGGACCGCGGCGCGCAGGATCAGCTCGGTCTCGAGCTCGCCGGGCACGGAGTCGAAGCCGGTGTGCAGGATCCCCGAGTTGGTGCCGCTGGCCCCCAGGCCCAGCGCGGGCGCCGCCTCGCGCAGCTCGACGCCGGCGCCGCGGCGCGCGAGGGCCAGCGCGCAGGCGGTCCCCACGATGCCCCCTCCGACGACGACGGCACGCATGGGCGCACCGTACCGGCGTGTCCGCGCGGCGGCGATCGGCGCGCGGCCCCCCGCCGTACCCTCGAAGGCGATGCCGGAGGGCGACACCATCCACTACGCGGCCAACCGGATCCGCCCGATCCTCGCCGGCGTCGCGCCGGACGAGGTCCGCACGCCGCACGCGCGCTTCGGGCGCGACCGCTGGCCGGAGCGCCTGCAGGGCCGGGTCGTGGAGGCCGTCGAGGCCCACGGCAAGCACCTCTTCCTGCGCTTCGAGGGCGACCTGACGATCCACTCGCACCTGCGCATGACCGGAGCGTGGCGCGTACACGCCGACGGCGCACGCTGGGCGCGGGCGCCGCGGCGCGCGTGGCTCGTGCTGCGCGCGCGGGGCCAGGACGTGGTGCAGTTCGACGGCCCCGTCCTCGAGCTGCTGTCGGAGACCCGGCGGCGCTTCGACCTGCGCCTGGCCACGCTGGGGCCCGACATCATCAAGGAGGACTTCGACGAGCGCGTCTTCCTGCGGCGCCTGCGCGAGGACGACCCCACGCGGCCCATCGGCGACGCCATCCTGGACCAGCGCACGATCGCCGGGATCGGCAACCTGTGGAAGGCCGAGTCGTGCTTTTTGGCCCAGATCGACCCGTGGCGCCCGTCGGGCGAGGTCAGCGACGACGAGGCCCTGCGCATCGTCCACGAGGCGCGCCCGCGGATGCAGCGCTCGGCGGTGGACGGCAACCAGACGCGCTTCAAGGCCATCTACGGCAAGGCCGGGCAGGTCTGCCCGCGCTGCGGCGAGGCCAAGATCCAGCAGCGCGGGCAGTGGGACGACAACCGCCGGACATACTGGTGTCCCGCATGCCAGAGATGACGCCCACCCCCCGCCCGACCCGTCGCATCGGCCACAAGGGGGCCGACCACATCGCGCCCGGCAACACGACGGCGAGCTTCGACGCCGCGATCGCCCACGGCTGCGACATGGTCGAGTTCGACGTGCTGCCCGAGCATCCCGACCGCAGCGGCGGCCTCGTGCTGGCCCACGACTTCAAGGCGCTGGCCCAGCGGACCCCCCTGACGCTCGAGGAGGGCCTCGACCACCTGTGCACCGCGCCGTTCGAGGGCATCGAGCTCAACCTCGACCTCAAGCTCGCCGGCTACGAGGAGCGGGTCATCGCCGCGCTGCGCGAGCGCGACATGGAGGCGCGGACGCTCATCTCCACGATGGAGGTCGAGTCGCTGCCGGTCGTGCGCGCCGCCTCCGACGCCGTGCGGCTCGGCTGGTCGGTGCCCCGCGCCCGCCGCGACTACCTGGCCAACCGGGCGACCAAGCTCGCCGCCCTGCTCTACATCCGCGTGCTGCAGCGCACGGTGCCGCGGGCCGTGGCCCGCGCGATGCGCGCCGGCGAGATCGACGCCGCGATGTCGCACTGGTCGCTCGTCACCCCGCACTTCGTGCGCACGGTCCGCGCCGCCGGCGGTGAGCTGTACGTGTGGACCGTCGACGACGCGCAGCGCATCCGCCGCCTCGAGGCGATGGGCGTCACGGGCATCACGACCAACGATCCGCGCCTGTTCGACGCGTAGGCTCCGCACATGGCGACCGCCGACCAGCGCTTCGGGATGCCCGACGGCAGCGTGTACATCGTGCGCCGGCCCGCGGCCGAGACGGGCGGCGAGGCCGTCGAGATGGAGTTCGTGCTGCCGGCGCGCTGCGTGGCGCCGCCGCCGCACGTGCACCCGAGCCAGACCGAGGAGTACGAGGTGCTGGAGGGCACGCTGGACGTCATCGTCGACGGGCACCGCACCACCCTGCGCGAGGGCGAGCGCGCGACGGTGCCCGTGGCCGCCCTGCACACGTTCGCCAACCGCTCCGGGAGGACGGTCCGCGTGCGCAACTGGCACCGCCCGGCCCTGCGCTTCGAGGACTACATCGAGCGCACGAGCACCACGCTGCGCGAGGCCGGCGTGCGCCGCAGGCGCGACCCGCGCATCGCGCTCCACGTCTCCATGGTCATGTTCGAGTTCGCCGAGACGCTGGCGCCCGGGCGCCGCCGCGAGCGCGTCCCCATGCGCGTCCTGGCCCTGCTCGGCCGCCGGCTCAGGGCTGGATGACGCACTCGGCGGCGCTGGCGCCCGCCGGGTCGGAGCCGATCGTGCCGCGGTGCCCGGCCGAGGTCACCCTGCGCGCCTTGCGCACGACCTTCTTGCCCTTGCGCCACTCGAAGCTGACCACGCCGCGCAGCCGGTAGGTCTGCCCCGCCGGCGGCGGCGTGATCGCGAAGTTCCACCCCGACTCGCGGCGGCGGTACTTCGCCGGGCCGACGGAGCGGAACCCCGAGTCGGCGGTGGCGTCCCCGTTGGCCCACTGGCCGGCCGACACCTTGAAGTACTGGACCATGAACCGCATGTACATCCGCTCGCCCAGGCGCCCCGAGCCGGGCATGGACGCGCGGATGCCGATCGTGTCCGGGTGCTTGGCCGTGTCGCAGACGTTGATCGTGGCCCACAGCAGCCTGGAGTGCGTGAGCGCCGACGTGGGCGGGTCCGTCGCAGCCCCGGCGGCGGCCGGCGCCGCGACGCCGAGGAGGGCGGCGACGGCGAGGGCGCGGCGGCGGGCGGGCACGCGCGCAATGTACCGGGGTGTGATGGATCGCCCGCGCGGCCGTAGTGTCGTCGTGGGATCAGTCATGGAGCTCTCCACCTCCGAACCGCCGGGCGCCGGGTTCGATGCGCTGTACCGCGCCACGGCGTCCGACGTGTTCGCCTACGTCATGACGCTGCTGCGCGACCGCGCGGCGGCCGAGGACGTCACCGCGGCCGCGTTCGAGCGGGCGTTCCGGCGCAGCTCGACGTTCGACGCGCGCCGGGGCACCCGGCGCGCCTGGCTGTTCGGCATCGCGCGCCACGCGGCGCTCGACGAGCTGCGCCGTCGGCGGCGCGCGGCGGCGCTGCTGGCCGACCCGGCCGACCCGGCCGACCCCGGCGCGCCGGCGCCCGCCGGCGAGGACGAGGAGGTCGCGCTGCGCCGGGCCGCCGTGCGCACCGCGCTGGCCGGGATGGAGGCGCGCGACCGCGAGCTCATCGCCCTGAAGTTCCACGCCGGCCTGTCCAACGCCGAGATCGCCCGGGTCCTGGGCGTCTCGGAGACCAACGCCGGCACGCGCGTGCACCGCGCCGTCTCCAAGCTGCGAAAGGCCTGCCATGAGCCCGCTTGAGCCGCCCCCCGACGCCGAGCTCGAGCTCCTGGCCGCCGACCTGCGGGCCCTGCGCCCGCAGCCCGACCCCGGGTTCCTGGCGTCCCTGCAGGCCCGGGTCGACGCCGGGTTCCCGGACCCCGCGTCCCCGGCGTCGCGGGGGCCGCGCCGCCTGCGGGTGCCCGCGGGCTGGCGCCGGCCGCGGATCCTCGTCCCCGGCGTGGGCGCCGCGCTGGCCGCCGCGATCGTCGCGCTGGTCATCCTGCTTCCGAGCCCGGGCGACGGCGGCGACCAGGCGTCGTCCTCGCGCCCCGCCGTGGGCACCGCGGTGGCCCCCGAGGCCGCCGACTCCGCGGCGTCGTCGTCGGGCTCGGCGAGCAGCTCGGCGTCCGTGGCGCCCCAGGCGTCCTCCGGCACGGCGAAGGCCGCCCCCGCGCCGTCGTCGTCGGCGCCGCCGGTCGCGTCGCGCAAGGTCCAGCGCGCGGTCCAGCTCACGCTGACCCCGGCGGCCGCCGACGTGCAGGGCACGGCCGACGGCGTCGTGCGCGAGACGCAGGCCTCCGGCGGCTACGTCCAGGCCTCGCAGGTCGACACGCGCGACGGCGGCGGCAGCGCGTCGTTCACGCTGCGGATCCCGACCGCGCAGCTCGACGCGGCCCTGGCGCGCCTGTCCAAGCTGGCCCACGTCGGCTCGCTGACGCAGGACGGCGCCGACATCACGGCCGCGTTCACGTCGGCGCAGGCGCGCCTGAGCGATGCCCGGGCCCAGCGCGCCGCGCTCCTGCAGGCCCTCGGCCGCGCGCAGACCGACCGCCAGGTGGCCGCCCTGCGGGCCCGCCTGCGCGACAGCCGCACCGAGATCAGCCGCCGTCAGGCCGCGCTGGACGCCGTGCGGCGCCGCGCCGACCTCTCGACGGTGCAGGTCGAGGTGCAGGGCACGGGCGCACCGGCCCACCACGGCGGCGGCGCGTGGACGCCGCGCGACGCGCTGCGCGACGCCGGCCGCGTCCTGCAGGTGGCCGCCGGCGTGGCGCTCGTGACCGGCGCCGTCCTCGTGCCGCTGGGGCTGCTGGCCGCCGCGGCCGCGATGGCCGGGCACGGCGTGCGCCGGCGCCGCCGGGAGGGCGCGCTGGATCGCGCGGCCTGAGGGCCGGCGCGCGGTGCGCAACTAGACTGCGCGGGGTGTCCACGACCGCGCAGAGCATCGAGCTGCTGGCCCAGGTGCCGGTGTTCGAGGCCCTGGCCCCGGCCGACCTGCTCGCGGTCGCCGAGGTCGCGGTCCCCCGCCAGTTCCCCGCCGGGCAGGTCATCTTCCGCGAGGGCGACTCCAGCGACACGTGCTACGTGCTCAGCCGCGGCCACGTGCGGGCGGTGCGCGAGAACATCGACGGCCGCACGATCGCGCTGGCCCACTTCGGTCCCGGCGACATCTTCGGCGAGCTGGCGATGTTCGACGACGAACGACGCTCGGCGACGATCGAGACGCTCGACGAGGTCGAGGCGATCGGGATCCTGGGCCAGGACATGCGCCGGCTGCTGCGCGAGCACCCCGACATCTCCGTCAAGCTCGTCATCGCGCTGGGCCGGCGCCTGCGCGAGGCCAACGAGCGCCTGTCCCGGCAGTCCTTCCAGACCGTCCAGAGCCGCGTCGCCGGGGTCCTGGGCCAGCTCGTGCGCCAGGCCCAGGCCGAGGGCGCCGGCCAGACCGACGTCCTCGTGACGATCACCCAGGCCGAGATCGCCCAGCTCGCCGGGTCCTCGCGCGAGTCGGCCAGCCGCTTCCTCGCCGTGCTCGAGCGGGCCGGCGTGGTGTCGCAGGGCCGCGGGCGCCTGACCGTCCACGACCCCCCGGCGCTCGAGCGCTACGTCTACTGATGGCGCGCTCCGGCGGGGCGTCGGCACCGTCCGAGCACTCGGCCGGCGGGGTCGTGGTCCGCGACGGCGCCGACTGCGTGGTCATCGTCCCGACACGCCGCGCGGCGAGCGGGTCACGTGTTGTGGCGCTTCCCAAGGGCCACGTGGACCCCGGCGAGACGCCGCCGCAGGCCGCTGCGCGCGAGGTGCGCGAGGAGGCCGGCGTCCACGCGCGCCTGGTCGACCCCCTGGGCTCGGTGCGCTACTGGTACATGCGGGACGGGCGCCGCATCGCCAAGCGCGTCGACTTCTTCCTGTTCGCCTACGTCTGGGGCGACGTCGGCGACCACGACCACGAGGTCGAGCGGGCGTTCTGGATGCCCCTCCAGGAGGCGGCACAGGCCCTCTCCTACGAGGGCGAGCGCCAGATGGCGGCCCGTGCCCTGTCGCGCATGGTCCCCGACGGGTAGTCTCCGCCGTCGGATGCAGGTGCTGAACTTCTACTCCACGATCTTCGCCGACCAGCTCAAGCGCGGGCGCAAGACGGCGACGATCCGCCTGGGCGACAAGTCCCACAAGTACAAGAAGAACCAGGCGGTGATGGTGACGATCGGCTACCAGCACTCGCCGCGGGAGAAGATCTTCGACGCGGTCATCGACCAGGTCGAGGTCAAGCGCGTGCGCGAGCTGACGCCGCGCGACATCGAGCACGACAACCCGGAGTTCCGCCGCCACGAGGAGATGATCCACTTCCTCGAGCAGATCTACGGCAAGAAGGTCACGATGGAGGACATCGTCACGGTCGTGCGGTTCTCGCAGATCATCGTCCACCCCCCGTCCTTCACGGACGCCCGCCTCGGCATCGGCGGGGCCCAGAACTAGCTTCGGCACGGCACGGCGGGGCACCGTGCTACGCGTCTTCATCGCCGACGACTCGCTGGGGTTCGGGACGCTCGCGGCCGCCTGGCTCGAGGTCCACGACGACATCGAGGTCGTCGGCGCGGTCCGCAGCGCGGCCGAGGCCCTCGAGGCCGTCGTGCCGGCGGCGCCCGACGTCGTGATCCTGGATCGCCTGCTGCCCCAGCCCGAGCACTCGCTGGAGGTCCTCGCCCACGTGCGCCGGCATCTCCCGGGCGCCGCCGTGCTGCTCGTCTCCGGGATGCCCGACGACGAACTGGGCCAGGAGGCGGCGCGGACGGGAGCCGACGGGCATGTGAGCAAGGCCGCCAACGCCGAGGCGCTCACCCAGGCCGTCCGGCGGGTGGCCGCCCGGGGCCCCGGCCCGGCACCCTCCTGACCGCGCCGGAGCGGCGGCGCGTCCGCTCAGCGCTCGCCGGGCGGGGCGACCGAGGTCGTCGGCGCCGGTGCCGACGGGAACGCCGCGGCCAGATGGCCGCCCGCCGGGGCGGTGACGGCGGGCCCGGCCGCCGTGCTGCCCGGCCGGCAGGCCAGCAGCCCGCCGGCCAGCGCCAACCCGCAGGAGCCGACGGCCATCCACAGGCCGCTGCCGACCTTGATCACGTCCGCCGCGGCCGCACCGCCGGGGCGCACGACGACGTGCTCGACCGAGACGGCCAGGCCGACGGCGGCGGCGGCCGCGATCCCCCGGCCGGCGGCCGTCGCGTCGACGCTCACCGACGGGCCGAAGGCGCCGGCCGCCCCCACGACGAGCGCCACGACGGCGATCGCCGCGACGCAGAGCACGACGTCGGCCCCGCGGAGCTCCTGCCACCCCGAGGCCTCCAGGCGGGACGGCAGCACGGCGAGGAGGCCCTTGGCGAACGCGTTGAGCGGCGACGGGGTCTGGTCCAGCTGGCCGCCCAGGGTGTCGCGGAAGGCCTGCGTAAGCTCGATCCGATACCACGGCCGCCAGAGGGATGCGAGGGCGACGAACGCCCCCGCGAGCGCCACGATGTGCCCTCCGCGCAGTCCTTGCGTCCTCATGCGGACACCCATCGGCGCGGAAGCGTGTGAGGACCAGAGGGGCGGACGAATGGCCGACGACCTGGCACTCAGATGTGAAGAGTGCCAGCGAGCAGTTGACGACGGCCTCGCGAACGCTAGGATGGTCGCAGGACGCTGGCACTCGCCCGATGCGAGTGCCAATCGGTACGGCGTCATCGTTGCAGTTGTCCGTCACCTCAACGGAGGTCACCAGAATGAAGCTCAAGCCTCTCGGCGATCGTCTGATCGTGCGGGCCATCGAGGAGGAGGAGAAGACCGCCAGCGGCCTCGTCCTCCCCGACACGGCCAAGGAAAAGCCCCAGAAGGGCGAGGTCATCGCCGTCGGCGACGGCCGCTACGACGAGGACGGGGAGAAGCGCATCCCCCTCGACGTGTCGCAGGGCGACACGGTCCTCTACAGCAAGTACGGCGGCACGGAGATCAAGGTCGACGGCGAGGACCTGCTGGTCCTTCGCGAGTCCGACGTCCTCGCCAAGGTCGAGAACTAGGAGATTTCATGGCTCACAAGGAACTGAAGTACAGCGGCGAGGCACGCAAGGCCCTCGAGGCCGGCGTCGACGCCGTCGCCAACGCCGTCAAGGTGACGCTCGGCCCCAAGGGCCGCTACGTCGTCCTCGACAAGAAGTTCGGCGCCCCCACCATCACGAACGACGGCGTGACCATCGCTCGTGAGATCGAGGTCGAGGACGTCTTCCAGAACCAGGGCGCCCAGCTCGTCCGCGAGGTCGCCACGGCGACCAACGACGTCGCCGGCGACGGCACGACGACCGCGACCGTGCTCGCCCAGGCGATCGTCCGCAACGGCCTCAAGAACGTCTCGGCCGGCGCCAACCCGATCGCGCTCAAGCGCGGCATCGAGGTCGCCGTCGAGCAGATCGTCGACAACATCCGCAAGCTCTCCAAGCCCGTCCAGGGCAAGGAGCAGATCGCCCGCGTGGCGACCATCTCCGCCGGCGACGAGGAGATCGGCGACGTCATCGCCGACGCCATCGAGAAGGTGGGCAAGGACGGCGTCGTCAACGTCGAGGAGGGCCAGACGTTCGGCATGGACCTCGAGTTCACCGAGGGCATGCAGTTCGACAAGGGCTACGTCTCGCCCTACATGGTCACCGACCAGGAGCGCATGGAGGCGGTCCTCGAGGACCCCTACATCCTGATCGCCAACCAGAAGATCGGCTCCGTCCGCGACGTGCTGCCGGTCCTGGAGCAGGTCATCCAGTCGGGCCGTCCGATCCTCATCATCGCCGAGGACGTCGAGGGCGAGGCCCTCGCGACGCTCGTCGTCAACAAGCTGCGCGGCACGTTCACCGGCGTGGCCGTCAAGGCCCCCGGCTTCGGCGATCGCCGCAAGCGCATGCTCGAGGACATCGCCATCCTGACGGGCGGCGAGGTCATCACCGAGGAGATGGGCCTCAAGCTCGAGAACACGCAGCTCTCACAGCTCGGCCGCGCCCGCCGCGTCGTCGTCGCCAAGGACAACACGACGATCGTCGACGGCTCGGGTGACGCGGAGGCCATCAAGGGCCGCATCAACCAGATCAAGGCCGAGATCGAGAACACCGACTCGGACTTCGATCGGGAGAAGCTCCAGGAGCGCCTCGCCAAGCTCTCCGGCGGCGTCGCCGTCGTGAAGGTCGGCGCGGCCACCGAGACGGAGATGAAGGAGAAGAAGCACCGCGTCGAGGACGCGCTGCAGGCCACCCGCGCGGCCCTCGAGGAGGGCATCGTGCCCGGCGGCGGCGTCGCGCTGCTGCAGGCCTCCGTCGGCGTCAACGCCGACTCGGTGGAGGACGAGGACGAGCGCACCGGCGCCCGCATCATCCTGCGCTCGCTGGAGGAGCCCCTCCGTCAGATCGCGGAGAACGCCGGCCTCGAGGGCTCGGTCGTCGTGGCCGACGTCCGCAAGGCCAAGAAGGGCTACGGCCTCAACGCCGCGACCGGTGAGATCGTCGACCTCGTCGCCGCCGGCGTGATCGACCCCGCCATGGTGACGCGCTCGGCGCTGCAGAACGCGGCGTCCATCGCCAAGAACATCCTGACCACCGAGGCGATCGTCGCCGAGATCCCCGACAAGGACGGCGGCGGGGGCGGCGGGATGCCCGACATGGGCGGCATGATGTAGACCCATTCCCTGACGGGAATCGGCTCAGCGAGCAATGGCCTGGCCGCCATGCTCGCGACGGCTCTGGAGGGCCCGGCGTTCGCGCCGGGCCCTCCGTCGTTTCGTGGATGGGGTAGGACTGGGGCGTGCTCTTCTACGAACCGGCCGACCGCCCACGCGACCTGCTGCCCCACGACCCGTTCAAGGCGCTCGTGGCCCCGCGGCCCATCGGCTGGGTCTCGACGCGCGGTCGCGACGGCGCGGTGAACCTCGCGCCCTACAGCTTCTTCAACGCGGTGTGCGACCGGCCCCCGATGCTGGCCTTCTCCAGCGCCGGGCGCAAGGACTCCATGACCTTCGCGACCGAGTCGGGCGAGTTCGTGTGGAACCTGCCGACCTACGACCTGCGCGAGGCGATGAACGAGACCTCGGCCGCGCTGTCGCGCGGCGAGAGCGAGTTCGCACGGGCCGGCCTCGAGCTCGCGCCCTGCCGCCTGGTGGCCGCGCCGCGCGTGGCCGCCAGCCCGTGCGCGCTGGAGTGCCGGGTCGTCCACACCGTCGAGCTGCACGACGTCGACGGCGCCAGCGCCGACCACCACGTCGTGTTCGGGCAGGTCGTCGGTGTCCACCTCGACGAGGCCTGCATCAGCGACGGGATGGTCGACACCGCGGCGTTGCGACCCATCTCGCGCTGCGGCTACACCGACCGCTACGCGGTGGCGGACACGTTCTTCTCCATGGCCCGGCCCGCCGCGTAGGCTCGACCGCCATGGACTACACCATCAAGAACCTGCGCGACGTCGACGACATGGCGCCCAAGTTCGGCTTCGGCGGCGTCCAGGAGGCCCGCTTCGCGCGCGAGGATCTCGGCGCCAGCGACACCGGCCTGGCCTTCCACCGCGTCAAGCCGGGCTGCCGCCAGGGCTTCGCCCACCGCCACGAGGCGGCGGAGGAGATCTACGTCGTGCTGTCGGGCAGCGGCCGCGTCAAGCTCGGCGACGACATCACGCCGGTGCGCCCGCTGGACGCGATCCGCGTCGCGCCGGCGGTGGCGCGGGCCTTCGAGGCCGGCGACGACGGTCTCGAGCTCCTGGTGTTCGGGCCCCACGTCGACAAGGACGGCGAGATCGTCGAAGGGGACTTCTGGGCCTAGGCGGGTGCCGGCCCAGGGGGCCCGGCCCGCCGCCGCCTGGGCCGGCCGCGCCCTCAGTGCTCGTGGCCGTGGCCGCCGTGGTCGTGGTCGTGGCCGCCGTGGTCCTCGGCGGTCATCGCCTCCAGCAGCGACATCGCCGCGAGCTGGGCCGGCGTGCCCGCGATCGAGCCGTCGGCCATCTCCTCGAGCTGGGGCGCGAACGTCACGTGCACGCTGACCTCGTCGCCGCCGGAGTCCTCCAGGACGATGACCGCGCGGCCGGCGCCGGGCAGCGCCGCGGCGTCGGCGAGCGCGACCCGCGCCGCGCTGAGCACCTCGACGGCCAGCTCGCGCCAGTGCTCGACGGCCTCGGCCTGCTCGTCGGCGCCCATGCCGGCGAGGTGGTGCTGGTTGCGCGCCGCCAGCGCGGCGACGCCCGCCTCCACCGAGCGCGTGCCCAGCAGCGCGTCGGCGTCGATGGTGACGGGTCCCTCGGGCTCGGACGACATGGCGCCATGGTGGCAGACCGGCGCCGATCGCCTCAGCCGCCTCCCAGCACCTCGCCGACGCCCCTCAGCCGCGTCCGCAGGAGCCCGCGTGCCCGCGTGCAGTCCAGCGTGCAGTCGCCGGGCCGCCCCGGGGGCCGCGAACCGGCCGCCAGGCCCGCGGGATCCAGCCCGGCGGCGACGACGACCAGCCGCGCGAACGCATGGCGGTCGACCGCGTCGGCGCCGGCGACGTGCAGGACGCCGGCCTCCGACCGCGCCGCGATCTCGAGCAGCGCACCGGCCAGGTCGCCGACCTGCACCGGGCAGCGGATCTCGTCGGCGAAGAACGTCACGTCGCGCCGGCCGGCGGCCGCGGCCAGCGCGACCTCCTCGTGCCTGGAGCGCGGCGCGCCCGGGCCGCCGTAGAGCAGGGAGGTCCGGACCGCCAGCGCGCCGGGGTGCTCGTGCGCGACGGCGGCCTCGGCGTCGGCCTTCAGCCGGCCGTAGGCGGTGACGGGCGCGACGGGTCCTCCTCGCGCAGCGGCCGCCCGAGGTCGCCGGTGAACACGGCGTCGGAGGACAGGTGCACGAGCCGCGCCCCGCAGGCCGCCGCCGCGGCCGCGACGTGGCGCGCGCCGCCGGTGGTGACCGCCGCGGCCTGGTCGCCGTCCTGGACGTAGGCCGTGTGGATCACCGCGTCGGGCGCCTCGGCGGTCAGCAGCGCACGGACCGCCGCGGCGTCGCGGACGTCGAGCGGCGCGGTGCGCCACGGCGCGCCGCCGGGCGGCCGGTGGCGCAGCCAGGTCCCGACGACCTCCCAGCCCGCGGCGTGCGCGGCGGGCGCCAGCGCCCCGCCGAGGTGGCCCGAGACACCGGTGATCAGGAGCTTGGGCACGCGTCGCCTACGATAGGCCGGTGCCCGAGGGAACGGTCGTGAGCCTCGCCCGCTGGCCGGTGAAGTCGCTGGCGGGGGAGCCCGCCGAGAGCCTGCGGCTGGACCGGCGCGGCATCGCCGGCGACCGCGCCCACGCCCTGTTCGACGAGCACAAGGGCGCGCCGCGGCGGCTCACGGTCCGCCAGGCGCCCGGGATGCTGCGCTGGGCCGCCGCCTACCCGGGGCTGCCGGGCGACGCGCTGGACCCCTGCGCCGTGCCGCTGCCGCAGATCACGGCGCCCGGCGGCGCGACCTACGCCTGGGACGACCCGGCGCTGCCCGCCGCGCTGGCCGACGACCTCGGCCGCGCGGTCGCGCTGCGCCGCGACGAGGCGCTCATGCAGGACCTCGGCGACTCGGTGCTCGTCACGACCCGGGCCACGCTGGAGGCCGTGTCGGAGGCGCTCGGCCGCCCGCTGGACCTGCGGCGCTTCCGCACGAACATCCACGTCGTGCTGGACGCCGAGGCCTACGCCGAGGAGCGCTGGCCGGGCCGGCGGCTGCGCGTCGGCGAGGCCGTGCTCGACCTGCTGCACCCGTGCGAGCGCTGTGTGATCCCCACGCGCGACCCCGACACCACGGCCAAGGACGCCGAGATCCTGCGCTGGCTGACGCGCGAGCGCGCGGGCCTGTTCGGGATCAACGCGCGGGCCCGGGGACCCGGGCGGGTCGCGGTCGGCGACCCCGTGGCGCTGCTGTAGGGCTCTGGGCGAGTCATACGCCGCGCTCCACGCGGCGCAGCCCCGTCATCGCCCACGCCGTCAGCACCGCGGTGAGCCCCACGGCGCATCCGAAGGACAGCGCGACGCTCGTGGGCTGCCCGGAGATGAAGCCCCGGCCCGCCTCGACGATCGCCGTGAGCGGATTCCAGGAGGCGACCGCCTCGATCCAGCCCGTCAGCAGGTCCAGCGGGACGTACACCGGGGCGAGGAACAGCACGAGGAAGATCGGGATCTGCATGACCGGCCCCGCCTGCACGGTCTTGGCCCGCAGCGCGATGCCGACGGCCCACAGCGTCGCGGCGGCGTTGAGGATGATCGCCAGGCCCAGCAGCCCCACGAGGTCGACGCCCGAGCCGTCGATCCGCATCCCGCCGACCAGGCCCGCGACCGTCACCGCCACGCCGGTCAGCGCGAAGCGTCCGATGGCCGACAGGACGTAGCCGAGCACGAGCCCCGAGCGGTGCGGCGCGGCCAGCAGCAGCCGCCGCGCGAAGCCGTTCTCGAAGTCGAAGGCCACCGCGAAGCCGGTGAACACGCCGCCGAACGCGGCCGACTGCAGGAAGACGAACACGAACTGGAACGACGTGTAGCCCGACGGGAAGTCGAAGCCGGGCACGTCGGCGACGCGCGACAGGCCGCCGGCGAAGGACACCAGGAACAACAGCGGGAACAGCATGGCGGGGATGAACAGCGCCGGGTTCTTGATGGCCGTGAGCATGTAGCGGCGGAAGACCGCCAGGGCCACGTGCAGGGACCCGCGCAGCGCCGTCACGTGCGCTCCATCCGCGTGGCCAGGCCGCGCGAGGCCGCCCACAGGCCCAGCACCGCGATGGCGATCCCGGCGGCGAACCCGCGCCACAGCGCGGTGCCGTCCCATCCCGTGATGACCAGGCTGCGCAGCCCCTCGACGAGGTAGGACACGGGGTTCCAGGAGGCGACGGTGCGGAACCAGCCCACCGCGATGAGGTCGCGGGGCAGGCTCATCGACGACAGGAAGAACAGGACGAAGATCAGCGGGAACAGGCCCTGCACGGCCTGCGAGGAGCCGCTCTGGGCGGCGAAGAACGCGCCGATCGACGCGAACGCGAGCGCGACGAGCAGCGCGAGGACGAGCAGCACGAGCACGCCGGCCACGCCCGAGCGGAAGTCGACGCCGAGGGCCAGGCCGACGGCGAGGTAGGCCAGCGACCCGACGAGCGCCATGAGCAGCGCTCCGGCCATCTGGCCGATGAGCAGCGCGCCGCCGCGCAGCGGCGTGAGCTGCAGGCGGTTCAGGAAGCCCGTCTCGATGTCGTTGGCCAGCTCGGTGCCGGCGGTCGTCGACGAGAACAGCGCGCCCTGCATGAACGGCACGGTGATCGCGAAGTCCAGGTAGTCCTTCGTCGGGAACCCGGGGATCTTCGTGGCCGACGACAGGCCGCTGGCGTTGACGGCCAGCAGGAACAGGGGGAAGACGATCGTGGGCACCACGAGCGCGGGCTGGCGCAGCGTGCGGCGCACCGAGCGGCGCGCCAGCAGCCCGACCTCGCCCAGCAGGCCGCCGCTCACGCGGCCCCCACCTGCTCGCCGTCCTCGTCGCCCGCCGCGGCCCCGGCGCCCTCCAGCGAGCGGCCGGTCTTGGCCAGGAACACGTCGTCCAGCGAGGGCTGGTGCAGGGCGAGGCTGGCCACGACGATCCCCTCGGCGTCCAGTGCGCGGACGACCTCGGCCAGCGCCTGAGGGCCGCCGGCCAGCCGAGCCGCGACGCCCGCCGGCGAGGCGCCGGCCTCGTCGCCGAAGCCGGCCAGGACGCGCGCGGCGTCGGCGCGGCGCGCGGCGTCGGCGGGCCGGACCTCGACGGTCGAGGCGCCGATCTCGGCCTTGAGCGCCTCGGGCGTGCCCTCGGCGACGATGCGGCCGCGGTCGATGATCGCGATGCGGTCGGCCAGGACGTCGGCCTCCTCGAGGTACTGCGTCGTGAGGAAGACGGTCACGCCGTCGTCGGTGGCCAGGCGGCGCACCTCCTCCCAGAGGGCGCTGCGGCTCTGGGGGTCCAGGCCCGTGGTGGGCTCGTCGAGGAACAGGATCGACGGGTGGTGCACGAGCGCGAGCGCGAGGTCCAGCCGGCGCTTCATCCCGCCCGAGTAGCCGCCGACCTTGCGGTCGGCCGCCTCCGTCAGCCCGACCCGCGCGAGCAGCTCCACGGCGCGCTTGCGCCGCAGCGCCCGGCCCATGCCGTGCAGGCCGCCCTGGAGGTCGAAGTGCTCGCGCCCGGTCAGGTAGGCGTCGAGCGCGGCCTCCTGCAGCGCCGCGCCGATGCGCCGGCGCACCGCGGGGCCCTGGGTGGCGACGTCGAGGCCCGCGACGCGTGCGCTGCCCGCGGTGGGCGGCAGCAGCGTCGTGAGCATGTGCACCGTCGTGGACTTGCCCGCCCCGTTGGGCCCCAGGAAGCCGTAGATCTCGCCGGGGGCGACCTCGAGGTCGATCCCGTCGACGGCGCGGATGCCGCCCTTGAACTCCCGAACCAGTCCGCGGACCTCGATGCCGTTGTCGGGACCGGGCATGCCTGCGAACCCTAGCGCGGCGCCCGCGCGCCCCCGGCCGCCCCGATCGTGAACAATCCGAGCATCGACGAGAACAGCTCGTCGGGCACGGTGTCGGGCTGCACGAGGCGCTCGAAGGCGACCCCGTTGGCCATCGCCAGGACCATCGTCGCCAGCTGCTCGTACGGCACCCCGGGATCGAGGCCGCCGGCCTCGCCGCGCCGGCGCAGCAGCTCGGCCATCCGCTCGCGCATCGCGGCGTAGCGCGGCAGGAGCTGAGCGCGGAACGTCGCGTCGCGCGAGGCGTGCAGCCCGGCCTCGATGAACAGCCGCGACCACTCGGGGTCCAGGTTGAGGTGCTCCACGAAGTCGCGCCCCGCCGCGCGCGCCTGCTCCACGGGCGCCTCGTCCGTCGACAGCGCGCGGTCCAGCTCGGCCAGGCGCGCGGCGAAGCGCACGTCCATCATCTCCAGGAAGAGCTCCTCCTTGGAGGCGAAGTTCGCGTACACGGCCCCCTTGGTGAAGCCGGCGTCGGCGGCGACCTCGTCGACCGAGGCCTGCGCGAGGCCCCGGCGCGCGAAGACGCGCGCGGCCGCGTCGAGCAGGCAGCGCCGCGTGTGCTCCTGGCGCTGCTTGCGGGTCGGGACCCCGGCGGCGCGGGTCACGCGGCCGACGGCATCGCGACGTCCGGCGCGACCCGCGTGGCCACGACCTCGCCGCCACGGTCGGGCACGAGCGTGATGACCCGGCGCCCGACGTGCTCGTTGGCCGGCTGCGACGGCGCCAGCCGGACCTGCGAGACCAGGACGCCGAGGACCGCCCGCAGCTCGGTCTCGGCGAAGCTCGCGCCCAGGCAGCGGCGGACCCCGCCGCCGAAGGGCAGGAAGGTGTAGGGGTTGGTCCGCACCCCCAGCCAGCGCTCGGGCCGGAAGGCCATCGGCTCGGGGTAGAGGTCGCCGCGCCGGTGCACGAGGTGGATGCTCGGCGCCACCTTCGTGCCGGCCGGCATCGCGATCCCGCCGATGGTCTGGGGCTGCGTGAGCCGGCGCCCGACGAACGGCAGCACCGGGCGCAGGCGCAGCGTCTCGCGGATGACGGCGTCCACGTACTCCTCGCCGCCGGCGCGCGCCTCCTCGGTCAGGCGCTCGAGTGCTGCCCGGTGGCGCGTGAGCCGCTCGACCGCCCAGGCCAGCGCGGTCGCCGTCGTCTCGTGCCCGGCGACGAGCAGCGTGACGAGCTCGTCGCGCAGCTCGGCGTCGTCCATCGGGCTGCCGTCGTCGTGGCGGGCGAGCAGCAGCATGGACAGGACGTCGTCGCGGTCGGCGAGGTCGTCGCGGCGGCGGTGGTCGGCGATGACCTCGGCGATGACCGCGTCGACGGGGTCCAGGAGGGAGGCGAAGATCCGGCGGCGCTCGGCCCGGATCGGCCCGTTGACCAGCAGCCGGCGCATCTCCCTCGGCGTGGCCGTCGTCTCGAGGAAGTGCGTCAGCCGGGTGCGCAGGCGGGCCAGGCGCGGATCGCCCTCGTCGACGCCGAAGACGATGCGCATGATGACCTCGAGGGTGAGGGCCTGCATGCGGGGCTGGACGGCGAACGGCACCCCCGTGGGCCACCCGGCGATCTCGCGCTCGGCGATCTCGCGCATGAGCCCGACGTGGCGGCGCATCTTCCCGCCGTGGAAGGGCGGCAGCAGGAGCTTGCGCTGCGAGAGGTGGGCGGCGTCGTCGAGGAGCAGCACCGACTTGTGCCCCAGGAAGGGCAACAGGATGATGTTGGCCTCGCCGGCGTGGTAGACGGCCGGGTCGCCGGTGAAGACCTGCTTGACGTCGGCGGGGTCGGCGAGCACGACGAACGTGTCGCGCCCGATCTTGATGCGGAAGACGTCGCCGAAGGCGGCGTGGGCCCGCTCCACGAACGGGAGCGGGCGGCTTGTCCAGCCGAGGGTCTGCATGGCCCGCGGCATGCGCGGGCCGGGGATCGTCGCGGTTGCCATGACGTACCGGACGGTATTCGCATACCGTCCGGTATGTCAACGCCGGAGGGTCCTACCTAGGCCGGGAGCGGCCGCGGCGCGTGGCCGGCGTACAGCGCGGTCGGGCGGATGAGCCGCGCCTCGCGCTTCTGCTCGAGGATGTGGGCCGACCAGCCCGCCACGCGCGCGCAGGTGAACATCGGGGTGAACAGCTCCGGCGGCACCTCGGCGGTGTCGAGCACGACGGCCGACCAGAACTCGACGTTCGTGGCCAGCACGCGGTCGGGGCGCCGCGCGGCCAGCTCGGCCAGGGCGGCCTTCTCGAGGGCCTCGGCGACCGCGTAGCGCTCCGAGCCGATCTCCTGCGCGGTGCGGCGCAGCACACGGGCCCGCGGGTCCTCGGCCCGGTAGACGCGATGGCCGAAGCCCATGAGGCGCTCGCCGCGATCCAGCGCGTCCTTGACCCAGCGGTCGGCGTCGCCGAGCTCCTGGACCTCGTCGAGCATCTTCAGCACGCGCGAGGGCGCACCGCCATGCAGCGGACCGCTCAGCGCGCCGATGGCGGCCGACAGGGCCGCGGCGACGTCGGCGCCCGTGGACGCCACGACGCGCGCGGTGAACGTCGAGGCGTTCATGCCGTGCTCGGCGGCCGAGATCCAATAGGCGTCGATGGCCTTGGCGTGGTCGGGATGGGCCTCGCCGCGCCAGCGGATGAGAAAGCGCTCGGCCAGCGTCGAGCCCCGGTCGACCTCGGACTGCGGGACCCACGGGCGGCCGAGCCCGCGGGCGCTCTGGGCCACGAAGCTCAGGGCCATCGCCGAGGCGCGGGCGAGGTCGTCGCGCGCCTGCTCGTCGCTGATGTCGATGAGCTGGCGGAAGCCCCACTCGGGGGCCAGCGCGGCGATCGCGGCTTGGACGTCGACGCGCGAGTCGCCCGAGCGGACGGTCAGCGGATGCTGCTCGGCCGGGGCCAGGCCGGGTGCGAGCGCGTCGTCGACGAGCAGGCCCCAGACCTGCTCGTAGGGCACGGCGCCGACGAGGTCCTCGATGTCGACCCCGCGGTAGCGCAGCGCGCCACCCTCCTTGTCGGGCTCGGCGATCTCGGTCGCGAACGCGACCACGCCCTCCAGACCCGACTGCACTCCCTCGATGACGTTGCTCATGCTGGCTCCTGGGTTCGTTGACGCTCACGCGCGCGGTGGCGGCGGGCCTTGGCCTCGTTGCCGCAGGTGCGCATGGAGCACCAGCGCCGGCGGCCCGCCGGGGAACGGTCGAAGAAGCGCCCGCTGCAGGTCTCGGACTCGCAGATGCGCATGCGGTCGCGCTCACCGGTGCCGAGCATCCGCGCCGCGTCCAGCGCGACCATGCCCAGCGCGCGGCGGGGCGAGTCGGCGGCGGCGCGCTCGGTCAACAGCGTCGCGCCGCCGTCGGCCACGAGCTGGGGGCGCGCGCCCGCGAACACGAGCCAGTCGTCGACGACGCGCACGGCCGGCGCGGGCGGCGGGCGGCCCTCGATGCCGGCCACGATGAGCGTGTCGATGGCCTCGCGCAGCTCGCGGGCGCCGAGCAGCACGGACCCGGGCACGGCCACGGGGTGCTCCATGACCCCGGCGCGCACGAGCCAGGCCGACAGGTCCTCCGGCGTGACGAGGGTCTCGACGCTGCGGCGCCAGCGCTCGCGGTGCGTGTTGACGAAGTCGACCGCCGGGCGGCCGCCCGACCAGTACCACCAGGGGGCGCCGGAGGCGAGGGGCAGGACGAGGTCGGCGGGGAGGTCGCGATCGGTGATAACCCCATGATAGCGCTCCATGGGGTTACGGTTGCCCGGAGCGGGTGCCGACGTCGCCGGGGTAGGGTCCGCCCATGTCCGCCGCCGCAGGGTCCGACCTGCTCCTCCGCCCCGTCGACGAGCTCGCCGCGCTCATCCACGGCGGCGACCTGCGCGCCCGTGACCTCGTGCAGGCGTCGCTGGACCGCATCGAGGAGCTCAACCCCTCGCTGAACGCCTTCGTCGACGTGTTCGCCCAGGACGCGCTCGCCGAGGCCGACGCCATCGGCCCCGAGGACTCGCGCCCGTTCGCGGGCGTCCCCATCGCCGTCAAGAACAACCGCGCCGTGCAGGGCCGGCGGCTGACCTTCGCCTCGGCGTTCGCCGGCGACTTCATCGCGCCCTACGACCACAATGTCGTCGCACGCCTGAAGGCGGCGGGCTTCGTCATCGTCGGCACGACGACGCTGCCGGAGTGGGGCATCCTGCCCACGACGGAGACCGCGCGCTTCGGGCCGACGCGCAACCCGTGGGACCAGTCGCGCACGACGGGCGGCTCCTCCGGCGGGTCGGCCGCGGCCGTGGCGGCGGGCATGGTGCCGATCGCCCACGCCAACGACGGCGGCGGCTCGACGCGCATCCCCGCCGCCTGCTGTGGGCTCGTCGGGCTCAAGCCCCAGCGCGGGCGCATCTCGCTGGCGCCCGAGATCGGCCAGGCCTTCCTGGTCCAGGACGGGGTGCTGACGCGGACCGTGCGCGAGACCGCCGAGCTCCTCGACCTCCTCGCCGGGCCCACCCTGGGCGACATGAGCTGGGCGCCGCCGCCGGCCGAGCCGTTCGCGGTCGCCGCGAGCCGCGAGCCCGGCCGCCGGCGCATCGCGATGACCACGCTGCCCCCGGTGCCCGACGTCGAGGTCGACGCCGAGGCCGTCCAGGCCGTCCAGGACGCCGCGGCGCTGCTCGAGTCCCTCGGCCACGAGGTCGTCGAGGCCGACCCGCCGTGGGTCGACGCGACGCTCGAGCAGGCCTTCGTGCTGTCGTTCGGCCCGGCCGTGTGCACGCAGATCCGGCTCGCCGCGATGATCACGGGGCGCGAGCCGACGGCCGCCGACATGGAGCCGCTGAGCTGGGCGCTGTACGAGCTGTGCAAGAGCGTGGACTCGATCAGCGCGCTGCTGGCCGAGTTCCAGCTGCACGCCGCCGGCCGCGCGCTGATCTGCTGGGTCGCGGGCTACGACGCCCTGCTGACCCCCGCGCTGGCCGAGGCGCCCGTCCCCCTGGGCACGCTGGACCCGATGGACGCCGAGAACCCGCTGGGCGCCATGGCGCGGGCGGCGCGCTTCACGCCGTTCACGCCGGCGCTGAACATCAGCGGCCAGCCGGCGATCTCGCTGCCGCTCTACCAGCGCGAGGACGGGCTGCCGCTGGCCGTGCAGCTCATCGGCCAGCCCGCGGGCGAGGGCGAGCTGCTGGCGCTCGCCGCGCAGGTCGAGGCCGCCCACCCCTGGGCCGACCGGCGCCCGACGCTCTAGCGCCCGCGCCCGCGCCGCGGCCCGACCGGGTCGCTCAGCGCGGGTCCTCGTTCTGGGCGTCGGGGCCGTCGATCGGCTCGCACTGGGGGTCGGCCTGGCCGGGGCCCGTGCCGGGCCGGCACGTCGGATCCTGCTTGCCGGCGGCCGTGGTCGACGTCGTCGTCGGGCTCGTCGCGGTCGTCGTCGGGCTCGTCGCGGTCGTCGTCTCCGACGGGTCGGGCGCGGCGCTGCCGCCCGTGGCGGGGGTCGTCGGGGCGGTGATCGTCGCGGTGGGCGCGGCAGTGCCACCCGCCGACGAGGGCGTCGTCGCGGCCCCGGGCGTGGTCGCGCTCATGTCGGTCGCCGGACCGGCGGGCGCCGTGCCGGTCCCGGCCGGCGCCGTCGCGGTCGTGGCGGTGGCGGGGCGGCGGCATCGCCGGCGGGCGACGGATCGCTGCCGCCACAGCCCGCGAACGCGCCGCCGGCGGCCCCGATGACCAGGGCCGCGAGCACGGCGGCGCCGCGCGTGTGGAGCGAGGAGGGATGGACGTCACCCCATCACGAGTAGCAGCTGTCGCCCAGCACCGCGGTCATCGGCCGCGGGTCGACGCCGAGCGCTCGGGCGTCGGCGACGCCGCATGCGCTGATCATGGAGACCTCCATGAGCTCGGCCTGGTCCCACGTCGCCGGGGCCCGCGACCCCAGGATCGCCTCCGTCGCCCGCAGGACCCGCGAGACGACCGCCGTCGGGACGTGGACGAGCGGGCGCGGGCGGCCCGCGGCCTGCAGGAGGCGCCGGACCAGCTCGGTGTGGGTCACGACCTCGGGACCCGCGAGCTCGTAGCGCTCGCGCCCGTCGCCGCCCCCGGCGATCAGCGCGGTGACGCACGCGGCGACGTCGGCGGCCCAGATGGGCTCGAACCGGGCCCGCCCGCGCCCGCTCACCGGCACGACCGGGGCGAGCGCCATGTGGCCCAGCAACGTCATGAACACGTCGCCCGGGGCGTAGACGAGGGACGGCGCGAGGACGAGGCGCTGCAGGTCGGAGGCCAGGACGGCCTGCTCGGCCAGGGCCTTGGCGCGCAGGAAGCGCGTGCGGTCGTGGGCGCTGGCCGAGAGCGCGGAGAAGTGGATGAAGCGCTGGACCCCTGCGCGCTCGGCGGCCTGCACCAGCCGCCACGTCGCGATGCCGTTGAGCTCCTCGATGGACCCGCGCGGCTGGTCGCGGATGGCGGCGGCGAGGTGCACGACGGTCGTGACCCCACGCAGCGCGTTGCGGAACGACGGCGGGTCGGCGAGGTCCCCGAGCGCGATCTGCACGCGCACGCGGTCCGCGCCCAGACGGCGCGGGTCGCGCACCAGGCAGCGCACCGGCGTGCCGTCCGCGAGCAGGCGCGCCAGCAGCGTGGAGCCGACCAGGCCGGTGGCACCCGTGAGCAGGAGCATCGCCGCAAGGGTAGGCGGCGCGCCGGGCGCTCAGCGCAGGACGACGAGCGCGACGCAGCCCGCGACCGCGGCCAGGTCCGCGAGCAGCCACGCCCGGGTGGCGAGGCGGCGCGGCGCGGCGCGGGGTGACGGCGGCGGCGGGCACGTCGGGGCGACGGGCTCGGTGAAGGTTCGTGACGTTGCGTGCATCGGTGAGGGCGGCCGACTCCCTCGGCCGCCGCGCATTGTGCGGCGGCGCCGCGGCGGATGCCGGGGACGGTGCGAAGTCCTCGCTCTCGGGGTCAAAGCTCGGCGGAACCTGTGCAGCGCCCCCGCCCCGACCGGTCGGGGCCGGCTTTGGCAGAATGCCGCGTCCACCCCGTCGAACCCGCACGAGGACCGCGAGACATGGCCTACGTCATCACCGAGCCCTGCATCGGCACCAAGGACAACTCCTGCGTGGAGGTCTGCCCGGTCGACTGCATCCATCCGACGCCCGACGAGCCCGACTACGACTCGGTCGAGATGCTCTACATCGACCCCGAGGAGTGCATCGACTGCGACGCGTGCGTCGAGGCCTGCCCGGTCGACGCCTGCTTCGCCGAGGACCAGGTCCCCGACGAGTGGGGCAAGTTCGTCCAGATCAACGCGGACTACTTCAAGAAGGCCTGACGCCGCGCACGGGGCGCCCGTGGGTCCCGGGCGCGGGCGCTCGGGGCCAGGCGACATCGAGCTCGTCGCCGCGCCGGCGCACGGTGACGGTCGGCGTCCCCTCCGCACCAATGCGCCGCACGGGGGACCGCCACCCCGTGCCGGGCTGCCGCCAGGTCGCAGATCGCCGAGTCCGCGGCGCGTTGGGTCCCCAGATGGGGACACAAGGCGCCACGCGGTCCCGATCGCCCCGGGCGGGGCCGCGGTGTCAGCCGGCCATCGGCAGCGACATCCCCGAGGGCTTCGGGGGGATGACGTCCAACGTGGGCGCCGCGGCGGCGGCGAGGACCGGCAGGGCGATCGGCATGAGCGCGATGAGGCCGCGGGCGGCCTGGCGGATCGCCTGCGCCGCCGGGTCGTCGGGGTTCGTGCCGACCAGCGGCGCGCCCGCGTCGGCCTGCTCGCGCAGCGGCATCGTCAGCGGCACCTTGCCGAGCATGGGGACGTCGAGCTCGTCGGCCAGCTCCTGGCCGCCGCCCTCGCCGAAGATCGCGAAGCGCTCGCCCGACGGCGTGGTGAACGCGGACATGTTCTCGACGACGCCCGCGATGTCCAGCGACACCTTGTGGGCCATCTCGGCAGCGCGCCGGGCGACCTTCTGCGCCGTGGGCTGCGGCGTGGTGACGAGCAGGAACTTCGCGTCGGGCAGCAGCTGGGCCAGCGTCATCGAGACGTCGCCCGTGCCCGGGGGCAGGTCGACGAGCAGGAAGTCCAGCTCTCCCCAGTCGACGTCCTCCAGGAACTGGGTCAGCGCCTTGTGCAGCATGGGCCCGCGCCAGACCACCGCGCTGTCCTCGGCGACGAAGAACCCGATGGACATGATCTTCACGCCGTGGGACTCCAGCGGCAGGATCTTGCGCTCCGGCGAGACCGGCGGGCGGTCGCTGCCCAGCCCGAACATGCGCGGGATGGAGTAGCCCCAGACGTCGGCGTCCAGGATGCCGACCTTCTTGCCGTCGGCCGCCAGCGCGGCGGCGAGGTTGGCCGTCAGCGTCGACTTGCCCACGCCGCCCTTGCCCGAGCCGATGCAGATGACGTTCTGCACCTGCGCGAGGGCGCCGCTGGGCAGGTTGCCGCCGCGGCCGAGCTTGCGCTGCAGGTCGCCCTTCTCGGCGTCGCTGAGCACGTCGAAGGCCACGCTGACCTTCGCGACGCCGAGGTCCTGCACGGCCTTGGTGACGCCGTTCTGGAAGTGGCTGCGGATCGGGCAGCCCGGCGTGGTGAGCGACACGGTGACGGCGACGGCGCCGTCGGCGGCGATGTCGATCGAGCGGACCATGCCGAGCTCGACGATGTTCTCGTGAAGCTCGGGATCGATGACGGCCGTGAGGGCTTGCTGGATCTCGTCGCGGGAGGGAAGCGGCATGTGCACCATTGTCGCAAAGCTCGGGCACCACCAGACGCCGCCGGTGCGCCTAGCATGCCGCCCGCATGGCGGCCAGTGCCGGGCCGGAGCCCACCATCGACCCCTTCGCCCGCCGCGCGGTCGTCCGGCAGGGCCTGTCGGTCGGCCTGGCGACCAGCCTGTACGGCGTCAGCCTCGGCGCGCTCGGCGTCGCGGCGGGGCTGTCGGTCGGGCAGACGTGCCTGACCTCGCTGCTGCTGTTCAGCGGCGGCTCCCAGTTCGCGCTGGTCGGCGTGCTGGGCGGCGGGGGCAGCGCCGCCGCCGCGGTCGGCGCGGCCTCGCTGCTGGGGATCCGCAACATGATCTACGGGCTGACGATGGCCACGATCCTGCACCCGCGCGGCGCGCGGCGGCTCGCGGCGGCGCAGCTGACGATCGACGAGTCGACGGCGGTCGCGGTCGCCCAGCCCCCGGGCCCGGCGCGGCGGCTGGGGTTCTGGGTCACGGGGGCGACGATCTACGCGGGGTGGAACGTCGCGACGCTGGTCGGCGCGCTGGCCGGCGACGCGCTGGGGGACCCGCGGCGCTATGGGCTGGACGCCGCGGCCTCCGGGGCGTTCCTGGGTCTGCTGTGGCCGCGGCTGCGGGCGCGCGAGCCCATCGCGGTGGCGGTCGCGGCGGCGCTCGTGGCCGGTGCGCTGGTGCCCGTGCTGCCCGTGGGACTGCCCGTCGTGGCGGCGGCGCTGGTGGCGGTGGCGGCCGGGCTGCGGCGGCGATGACGGCGCTGGGCGCCATCATCGCTGCATCGGCGGCCTGCTACGGGCTCAAGCTCGCGGGCTACCTCGTGCCGGCCGCATGGCTGTCGCGCGCCTCCGTGGCGCACGTTCTGACGCTGCTGCCGGCCTGCCTGCTCGCCGCGCTCGTCGTGGTGCAGACGTTCACCTCGGGCGCGGCGCTGGCCCTCGACGCCCGCGCCGCCGGCCTGGCGGCCGCCGCCGCAGCCCTGCTGCTGCGGGCCCCGTTCCTGGTCGTGGTGATCGTCGCGGCGGCGACGGCGGCGCTGCTGCGCGCCGTGGCGTGAGCGGGCGCGGCTCGGAGGTCCGCAACGGCGACGAGCCGCCCGGGTGGGCGGCTCGTCGGGGGGAGGAGGTCCGCGCCGGGGCGCGGGATGCGGCTAGACGACGGAGGCGATGCGCTCCTGGACCGTCGTGGCGGCCTTCTGGCCCGCCGTGCGGCCCGTCTGGACGAGGTTCTCGACGCGCGAGGTGACGAAGTCGGCCTGGGCGGTGACGTCCTTGCCCGTCGTCGAGACCTGCTTGCCGAGCGACTTGGCGTCGCGCTGCAGGCGCGTGCGGCGCTGCTTGAGGTCGCGCTCGAAGCGGGTGCGGGCGGTGCTGCCACGGCGCTCGAAGCGCTTGAGCTCGGCCTCGAGGCGGCGGCGGCGGACCTGCAGCTCCTTCTCGGCCGCGGCGCGCGAGCCCAGCGAGGTGCGGAGGCCGTCGACGGCGCCGACGACGGCGTCCCGGGCGACGAGGGTGGCGCCCAGCGGCACGAGCACAGCGCGCTCTGCGTACTCCTGCACGCGGTCGACCGGGGTCTTGGCGAGCTCACGACGGGTCTCGGCGGCCATCTTGGCGGCCGTGGTGCGCTTGCGGGCCTCGGCGGCCTGGTTGGCAGAACGCGTGGCCGCGGCCTTCTTGGCGGCGGTCGAGCGCTTCGTCGCGGCGGTCTTGCGCTGCGTGGTGGCGGTGGTGGCCATGGTGTGCTCCTGGGGCTAAGGAAGTTAGAACTAAGTGCCGTTCGCCTGAGACTGTAGCAGCGAACACCTGTTTGTACGCATGGCGGTCGTGAAGGTTACGGGCCGAACCGATGTTCGGGTGGAGTTCGGGGGCGAACGGGCGTTTCTCGGTGCGGCGCGCGGGGGCCCAACCACTCTGGGTCGAACCGAGCGTGCATATGACACCCCACGCGACCCACGGAGTCGACGCAGGGCGCCTGGTCCGCCACCGAGTCGGATGAGACGACCCACGTCACCCGCCGACGACCATTCCTGCCCGCCCCGCCGCCGACGCCCCCGGCTCAGGCCGCCGGCGCGGTCCGCCGCAGCCATTCGGCCGGCGCGGCCAGCTCGGCCTTGGACGGCGCGAGCTCCGGCGCCGCCCAGGCGTCGCGCAGGCCGTCGGTGCCCCGCGCCTCCACGACGGCGTCGCAGAACACGCGGCCCTCGGCGTACTGGCGCATCTTGAGGTCGATGCCCAGCAGGCGGTCGAGGATCCGCAGCAGCGGGGGCCGGTCCTCGCGCCGGCGGTCCATCGCCGCGCGCAGCCCCTCGACGTCGTCCAGGACCCCGGCGCCCGCGTGGTCCATCGTCCATTCGGCGTGGCCCTCGACGAGGCCCATCGTCCCCTGGACGCGGTCGAGCAGGAGGCGCCGCTCGCTGCCCATCACCGCGCCGAGCAGGCCGCCCTCGCGCACCGACCCGGCCCACGCCTTGAGGTCGTCGACGCCGAGGCGCAGCAGCGCGCGCGGGTCGGGCCGCACGTCGAGCGCCGACAGCAGCTCGCGCAGCGTGCCGCCGAGGCGCTCGCGCAGCCACGGCACCGAGCCGAACTGCACCGCGTGGGTGACCTCGTGCAGCGTGACCCACGTCACGAGCTCGTCGCGGTCGGCCTTCAGCTCGGTCGCCGCCCGGTCCAGGTTGGGTCCGACGAGCATGAGCCGCGGCGCGACGGAGGCGTCGAGGAGGTCGAGCTCGTACTGGCCGAGGACCCGGCGCGCGAACATCCCCACCATCCCGCCGACCTCGGCGGCGACGACCGCGCTGACGGCGGCCTGCAGCGCGGCGGGCCCGCCCGTGGACGGCGCCCGGTCCAGCACGGGACCCAGCGTGGAGCGCATCGTCCGCAGGTTCGCGTCGATCCACGCCCCGCGGTCGACCCACTCCACCGTGGGCAGCGCGCCCGCGGGGACCAGCCCGGTGGCCGCGACGACCTGGTCGCGCGCGGCATCGGCGCGCTCCTGCAGGATCGCGGGCGCCACGGAGGCGGGCGCCTGGCCCGCGGTGCTCCGGGCGATCCGGGCGGCCAGCTTCCAGTCGACGTCCATGCTCAGGCCGCCGGCAGGGTCATGAGGCGGGCCAGCGACTCCGGGGAGCGCGCGGCCACCACCGGATGGCGGGGCTCGAGGTCCAGCGGCGCGGCCAGCGGCCCGTCCTCGCAGCCGACGAACGCGACGTGCCCGCCGGACTCGCGCACGATGAGCTGGGCCGCGGCGGCATCGACGGCGCGGCAGTTCCACAGGGAGGCCATCCCGTCCACGCGCGTCGTGGCCACCTGGCACATGGAGACGGCGATCGTCCCCAGCGCCCGCACCCGCCGGGTGCACCGCACGAGCTCGTCGGAGGAGCGCGCCAGCCAGCGCGGGTCGGCCGACTCGACGGCCAGCAGCTCCAGGCGCCCATCGGGCAGCCGCCGCTCGGGCGGCGGATGGGCGATGCGGACGTCGTCGAGGAACGCGCCGCCGCCGAGCTCGGCGCGCCACTCCTCCGACGGCCCGAGGTCGTGGACGAAGCCGAAGACCACGTCGGCCATCGTCGGTCCGGTGGCCACCGCGACCGACAGCGCGTGGTGCGGCAGCCCGCGCTTGGCGTTCAGCGAGCCGTCGATGGGGTCGACGACCACCAGGACGCCCGGGTCGCCGAAGTCGACCACGCCGCGCTCCTCGGCCACGACGGTGAAGCGCGCCCCCGCGTCGTACAACCCCTGCAGCTCGTCCATGACGCGCTGCTCGGCCTCGGCGTCGATGACGAGCGTCCGGTCGCCGCCCCCGCCGGTGAGGCCGGTCTCCACCACCCGCTCGGTGCTGGTGGGGTGCTCGCGGAGCACGGACCTGAGTCCCTCGGCCGCGCGCCGACAGGCACCGAGCCAGTCGTGGGCGAGCACGGGGTGGGCGGTCATGAGGGCCATATCCTAGGGTCGTGCCCGCTTCCCCCGGTGCGTTCACGCCCGAGGACCATCACGCCCGCAGCGCCATGGGCCCGCCCCTGGGCGAGCCGGCGCCTGCGACCGGGCCCGCGGAGGCCGCGGCCGCGGCCTCGGGCACCCCGGCCCTGACCGCCGACCAGCAGGGCGCGGTCGACCATCGCGGCGGCCCGCTCGTCATCCTCGGCGGGGCCGGCAGCGGGCGCACGCAGGCGCTCGTGGCCCGCTTCGCCGCGCTGGTGGCCGAGGGCGTCGCGCCCGAGGACATCCTGCTGCTGACCCGCACGGCCGCCGCCGCCGACGCCCTGCACGCCCGCGTCCACGACGCGCTGGGCGACCGGCCGTTCGAGGAGCTGCCGGTGCTGCCCGTGCACGGGATGTGCGCCCGGCTGCTGCGCGACGAGGCGCTCGAGGCCGGCATCGACCCGTTCGCGGTGACCGCCACGCCGGCCGACCGCCTCGCCCTGCTGCTGGACCGCGTCGACGAGCTGACGCTGCGCCGCCACGACCTGCGCGGCCGTCCCGCCGCCGTCCTGGGCGCCGTGCTGGCCCGGATCGACCGCCTCAAGGAGGCCGGCGTGCGCGCGGGGCGCTTCGCCGAGTGGGCTGCGACGCTGGCCGCCGACACCGAGCGCGGCGAGCGCGAGCGCGAGTTCGCGGGGCTGTTCGAGGCCCACGACCGCCTGCTGCTCGCCCACGGGCTGCTGGACTTCGGCGAGCTCGTGCTGCGCAGCCAGGAGCTGCTCGAGCGCCGGCCTCACGTCCGCGAGCGCACCGCCGCGCGGTGGCGCCACGTCCTCGTCGACGACCTCGAGGACCTCACCCCCGCCCAGGCCCACGTCGTCACGCTGCTCGCCGCCGAGCACGGCGACCTGGCCGCGACCGCCGACGACGACCAGGCCGTCGGCGAGCCGCGCGCGGTCGCCGCGCGCCTGCAGGCCTTCGTCGGGGGCGCGGTCGGCGGGCGCCCCGTGCACGTCGTGCGCCTCTCGCGCAGCCTGCGCTGCCCCGAGCGCATCGTGACCGCCGCCGAGGCCGTCGTCGCGCCGATCGCCGACCGGCTCGACGAGGCGCCCGACCGCATCGGCTCGGGCGCCGCCGGCGACGTGCGCCTGTGGCGCTGCGCGACGGGCCGCGCCCAGGCCCAGGGCGTGGCCGCCGCCGTCGAGCGGCTCGTGCGCGAGGGCACGCGCCCCGGGCGGATCGGCGTGCTCGTGCGCAGCGTGCGCAACGAGGGCCAGGAGCTCGCCGTCGCGCTCGAGGAGCGCGCGCTGCCCTACCGGCTGGCCGGCGCCGCCGCGTTCTTCGGGCAGGCCGAGGTCCGCGACGTCCTGGCGTGGCTGAGGCTCCTCGTCGACCCGGGCGACGCCGGCGCCGTCGTGCGCGCCCTCGCCCGCCCGCCGATCGAGCTGCACGCGGTCGACCTCGCGCGCTGCATCCAGATCGCCCGGCGCCGCAAGCTCGACATGGTGTCCGCCCTGGTGGCGGCCACCGAGTCGCCCCAGCTGCCGCCCGAGGCACGCGAGCGCGTGCTCGCCTTCCTCAAGCTGCACCGCCAGGCCGCCGCCGCGCTGGACACGACGCGCCCCGACCTCTTCGTCCACCGGCTCATCGAGCGCCTGGGCCTGCGCCGCCAGCAGGTCTTCGCCGCCCAGGCCGACGTCGTCGAGCGCCTCGTCAGCCTCGCCCGCGTCGGCGAGCTGGCCGCCTCCTACGCCCGCCGCGCCCCGCAGGCCACGCCGCGGGAGTTCGCGCGCTGGCTCGCCGCGGTGGCCGAGGCCGGTGGGATGCACGACGCCGAGGACGAGGACGAGGGCCAGCCCCGCGACGACGCGGTCGCGGTCCTGCCGCTGCACGCCGCCAAGGGCCTGGAGTTCGACCACGTCTTCGTCTGCGGCCTGCAGGCCTCGCGGATGCCCGGCGCCCGGCGCCAGCTCATCGAGCCGATCCCCGCCGAGCTGCTCGGCGACGCCGGCGAGGGCGACTCGCGCGAGGAGCACCTCGCCGAGATGCGGCGCGTCCTGCACGTCGCGATGACGCGCGCCCGGGAGGGCCTGGTCCTCGCCTACGCCGTGGCCTCCGAGCGCGGCTCGCCGCAGCATCCCTCGCCGTTCGCCGAGGAGGCCCGGGCCGCCCTGGGCGCCGAGTGGGAGGACGTCGAGGAGCAGCTCTTCGGACCCGACGAGGCGCTGCACGCCACGATCGGCCAGCTGCGCGACGAGCTGCTGGCCGACGTCCAGCAGATCGGCACGCGCCTGGGCGAGCTGCGCCTGGACACCGACCTCGACGTGGCCCACGGCGTCACGCGCTACCTCGAGCTGCTCAAGCTCTCGGCGCTGCTGGCGCGCCCCACCGGCCAGCCCGTCGCCGACGCGCTGCCCGGCATCAACGCCGCGATCCTGCAGGCCGCGACCGGCCAGCAGCGCGAGATCCTGCAGACCTCGTCGCTGGACGAGGTGCTCCTCGGGGCCGAGCGCGACGCGGGCGTGCGCGCCGCCGCGACCGCCGCGCGCCACGAGCCCTCGCTCGCGCCGTTCCTGCCGCGCCGCGGCGACGGGCTGGCGCTGTCGGCCTCCGACATCGAGACCTACCGCACCTGTCCGTTGAAGTACAAGTTCGCCCGCGTGTTCCGGGTGCCGCAGGAGCCGACGATCAACCAGCGCTTCGGCATCGTCGTCCACCAGGTGCTCGAGCGCTACCACCAGGGCTCCGACCCCCATCAGCCGCGGTCGATCGACGAGCTGCTGGGCCTGCTGGAGGCGGGCTGGCGGCGCAGCGGCTTCGGTGCCACCGACGAGGAGCGCCAGCTGCGCGGCAAGGCCGAGACCGCGCTGCGCCGCTACCACCAGCGCTTCCAGGCCGAGGACGCCGAGCCCATGTGGTTCGAGAAGTCCTTCACCTTCAAGATCGGCCCACACGTGCTGCGCGGCCGCGTCGACCGCGTCGACCGGCTGCCCGACGGCCGCTACGAGCTCATCGACTACAAGACGGGGCGCCCGCGGACGGCGGCCCAGCTGCGCGACGACGTGCAGCTGGCGCTCTACGCCGTGGCCGCGACGCAGGCCTGGGGCCTGGAGGCCTCCCGCCAGTCCTACCTGTACGTGTTGGACGACCGGAAGGTCCCGCTGCCCGACGACGGCGGTGACGCCGAGTGGATCTCGGAGACCGTGCTGGAGGTCGGCGACGGCATCCTCGGGCAGGGCTTCGAGCCCACGCCCTCCTATGCGGCCTGCTCGATCTGCGACTACCGCATCGCCTGTCCGGCCTCCGAGCGCTGAGCGTCCCGGCTCAGCCCAGGAAGCCGAGCAGCAGGCCGAGCACCAGGAACGCGAAGAGCACGAGCGCGCCGACGGCGAACCACGGGCTCAGCGACGGACCCTTGGCGTGGTGGCGCGGCGGGTCGGGCACCGCGGCGTCGGCCAGCCCTCCGGCCGCCCGCGCGACCGGCTCGAGGCGCAGGCGCTGCGTGGCGTCGTCGGCCGGCGCGGCCGTCGTCGGCTCGTCGCCGGCGGGCGCGGCCAGCGCGTCGAGGGCCAGGGTGGGCTCGGGGTCGCCGGCGGGCGGCGCGGCCGCGCGCAGCTCGGCGATCGTCTCCTGGGAGCGGCGGCGCTCCTCGGCCAGCTCGGCGCGCAGGACCTCGACGCCCTCGGCCTCGGTGCGCGCGCGGTCCTCGGCGGCCTGCGCGCGGTCCAGCGCCTCGCGCGTGCGCGCCGCCTCGGCCTCCAGGCGCGCCTGGACCTCGGCGACCCGCGCGTCGCCCGCCGCCTCGGCCTCCTGGCGCCGGGCCTCGGCCGCACGGGCGGCCTCCCCGGCCTGCTCGGCGGCCGCCGTGCGCTCGGCCTCCCGCGCCTGGTCGACGGCGGCGTCGAGCCCCGCGCGCGCGGCCTCGGCGTCGGCACGCGCCGCCGCGGCCTCGTCCTCGAGCTCCTCGATGCGGCGGCGCAGCCGGTTGGCCTCGCGCGCGATCGCCGCCGCGCGGTCGCCGCCCTCGACGACGTCGGGGAGGGGCAGGTCGAGCAGCGTGCCACGCACCCCGAGCGCGAAGCGCCCGTCCCGCAGCGCGGTGACCGGGACGGCGTAGGAGCTGTGCCAGCGCCCGTCCTGCTCGGCCGCGCGGACGGGCGCGAGCTCCAGCCGGGGCGCGTCGTCGTGCTCGACGACGAGCACCGGCCGGCGGGTGAAGCGCCCCGCCGGCGCCGCGAAGCGCCCGTCGAGCTCCACGACGGCGAGGTCGGCGCTCACGGGCGCCGCGGTGAAGCGCAGCAGCTCGAAGGCCGCGCGGTGGCGCACCTCCGGCGTCATGGGCGCTCGGCGTCGGGGGCCGGGTCCTCCAGCGCGGCGAGCGGCTGGGTGCGCTGCGGGTCCTCGGCCGCCGGCTCGGGCGCGGGCGCGGGCTCCGGCGCCGCGGCGCCGCGGGGCAGGAAGCGCCCCCGCCGCGGGACGTCGGGTACGAGCGCGTCGGCGGGGTCGACGGCGACGTCGGGGCCCGCCCCCGGATCCGGCCCGCCGGCGTCGCGCCGGTCGACGGCCGGCACCCGGCGGCGCGGGTCCTCCGGGCGCACCTGCACGGTGATGGAGATCGTCGCCAGTGAGAGGACGGCGCCGCAGGCCATGACCAACCCGGCGCCGAGCGCGAGCCAGGCGCCCGTGGCCGGGTCGCCGTCGCCCGCCGCGGGCGGCGCGTCGACGAGCTGGACGAGCACGATCACGATCGCGGCGCCCGGCACGCCCCAGGCCGCCCAGCGCGGAGCGGCGTCCGGGCGCAGCGCCACGGCCACCCCGGCGGCGGCGAGGCCGGCGAGCACGAGGTCGAGGGTCTCGAAGACCTGCCACCCCGTGGGGCCGGTGTCATACCACCTCAGGAACAGCGAGATGAAGAGCAGCGCGGCGCCGGCGACGAGCACGGCGCGACCCAGGTCGATCCGTCGAGGCATGCGACCATCATCCCCTCCGGTGCGGCCGGAGACACCCGGTCGGCGCTCAGGGGGCGCCGGCGATGGCCGCGCGGAGGTCCTCCACGAGGTCCTCCGGGGCCTCGACGCCGCAGCTCAGCCGGACGAGGTCGGCCGGCACGGCGGCGGCCGAGCCCTCGACGGACTGGTGCGTCATGGCCTGCGGGACCTCGATGAGCGACTCGACGCCACCCAGCGACTCGGCCAGCGTGAACAGCCGCGCGCGCCCGGCGATGCCGATCGCGTCGGGGTGGCGGAAGCTGACCATGCCGCTGAACCCGGGCCAGCGGACGTCGCTGACGCCCGGCGCGCCGCGCAGGAAGCCGACGACCGCCTCGGCGGCGGCCGCGTGGGCGGCCATCCGCAGGTGCAGGGTGCGCAGGCCGCGGTGCACGAGGAAGCAGTCGAACGGGCCGGGGACGGCGCCGATCGCGTTCTGGACGAAGCGCACCTGCTCGTGCACCGCCGGGTCGCGCACGACGACGGCGCCGCCGACGGTGTCCGAGTGCCCGCCGAGGTACTTCGTCACCGAGTGCACGGCCGCGTCGGCCCCGAGCTCCAGCGGGCGCTGGTTGACCGGCGTGGCGAACGTGTTGTCGACCGCGACGAACGCGCCCCGCGCCCGCTCCACGATCTCCGGGATGTCGACGACGTTGAGCATGGGGTTGGTCGGCGTCTCCACCCACACCACGCGCGTGGTCTCGGTGACCGCGGCGGCGACCGCGTCGAGGTCGGTCTGGTCGACCAGGGTGTAGGTCAGCCCGAACCGCGTGAGCACCTTGTCCATCAGGCGGTAGGTGCCCCCGTAGAGGTCGGCGGGCATCACGACGTGGTCGCCGGCCGAGCACACGGCGGTGATCAGCGCGTGGATGGCGGCCATGCCCGAGGAGAACGCCGAGCCCAGGCCGCCCTCCAGCACGCCGAGCGCGAGCTCCAGCGCCGAGCGCGTCGGGTTGGCGCTGCGGGCGTAGTCGTAGTCCTCGACGAACTCGCCCACCGCGCGCTGCGCGAACGTCGAGGTCTGGTGGATGGCCGGGATGACCGAGCCGTAGGTCGGGTCGGGCGTCAGGCCGGCGTGCACCGCGCGGGTGCCGAACCGCCAGGCATCGTCCCCCCCGCCGTCGGAGCCGCTCACCGGGCCAGCGCCTCGAGCAGGTCGGCGCGCGTGACGACGCCGGCCGGGCGTCCGCCGGCCATGACGAGCAGCGCCTGGCGGTCGCCGGCCAGCAGCGCGACGGCCTCGCGGACGGGGTCCTCGGCCGAGACCGCGTGCAGCGGTGGCTCCATGACGGCGGTGATGTCGGCCGCCAGCAGCGCGGGCTCGTCGACGGCGCGGGCCAGCAGGCCGCGCTCGCCGACCGACCCGATGACCGTCCCGGGGTCGTGGGCCGAGACGACGGGCAGCTGGGACACGCCGTGCTCGTGCAGCAGCGCGACGGCGTCGCTGACCTGCTGGTGGGCGGCGACGGTGACGAGCTTGGGCACGCCGCCCAGGCCCTCCTTGCGGGCCAGCACGTCGCCGACGGCCAGGTCGCCGGCGCGCTCGAGGAACCCGTACTGGGTCATCCACGCGTCGTTGAAGATCTTGCTCAGGTACGACCGGCCGCCGTCGGGCAGGACCACGGCGACCATCGCGTCCGGATCGTCGATGCCCTTGGCCACCTCGAGCGCGGCGACCAGCGCGGTGCCGCACGAGCCGCCGGCCAGGATGCCCTCCTCCATCGCCAGGCGGCGCGTCATGAGGAACGAGTCCTTGTCGGTGACGGCGACCCAGCGGTCGACGATGTCGCGGTCGAACGTCTCGGGCCAGAAGTCCTCGCCCACGCCCTCGACGAGGTAGCCCTTGACCCCGTCGTCGGAGGCGGCGCTGTAGATCGAGCCGACGGGGTCGGCGCCGATGACCTGGATGTCCGGGTTGCGCTCCTTGAGGTAGCGGCCGATCCCGGTGATGGTGCCGCCCGTGCCCACCCCCGCGACGAGGTGGGTGATGCGCCCGCCGGACTGCTCCCACAGCTCGGGGCCCGTGCTGCGGTAGTGGGCCTCCGGGTTGTGCTGGTTGAAGTACTGGTTGGGCTTGAACGCGCCGGGGATCTCGGCGGCCAGGCGGTCGGAGACCGAGTAGTAGGACTCGGGCGAGGACGGCTCCACGTTGGTGGGGCACACGACGACCTCGGCGCCGTAGGCGCGCAGGAGGTCGATCTTCTCCTTGGACATCTTGTCGGGCATGACCGCGATGACGCGGTAGCCCTTCAGCCGCGCGGCCATGGCCAGGCCGGTGCCGGTGTTGCCCGAGGTCGGCTCGACGATCGTGCCGCCGGGGCGCAGCAGCCCGTCCTGCTCGGCGGCCTCGATCATCGCGATCGCCGCGCGGTCCTTGATCGACCCGCCGGGGTTCAGCGCCTCGACCTTGGCCACCAGCTGCGGCGTGAGGCCCGCGCCCAGGCGCGAGAGGCGGACGAGGGGCGTGCCGCCGATCGCCTCGAGGATCGAGTCGCGGATGTCGGGGCGCGTCTCGAGTGCCGGTTCCATGGGCCTAGTGAAGCACTCATGCGGCCTGACCGCCAGACCACCGAAGATCCTTCGGTGCTCACCGTGCAATCTCGCAGATACTTCGTAGCCGTGTGGAAGAATGGAGGTCATGCCGAACGACCTGCAGCTCGACGACGTCGACCGCACGATCCTCGAGGCGCTGAGCGAGAACGCCCGCATCCCGAACAACCGCCTGGCCGAGCGGGCGGGCGTCGCGCCGTCGACGGCGCTGCAGCGGGTGCGGGCGCTGCGGGCGGCGGGCGTGCTGCGCGGCTTCCACGCCGAGGTCGACCTCGCCGCGCTCGGGCGCCCGCTGCAGGCGATGGTCGCGGTGCGGCTGGCCGTCCACCACCGCGAGCAGATCGACACGTTCACCGACCGCGTGCGCGGGCTGCCCGGCGTGCTGTCGGTCTTCCACCTCGCCGGCGCGACGGACTACCTCGTCTGGCTGGCGGCCGCCGACGCCCAGGACCTGCGCGAGTTCGTCGTCGGCCACCTCGCGACGGACCCGGCGGTGGCCCACGCCGAGACGTCGCTGATCTACGAGCACCGCCGCGGGCCCGGGATCTGGGGCGCCGCGGAGCCGGGCGCGGCCTGAGCCGGCCGCGCTGGAGCGCATCGAGGTCCGCAAGCCGGCCGAGGAGCTCCAGACCGCCGCCGCGTCGACCAACGACCTCGTCGCCGGCATGCAGGCCCAGGGTCCGTCTGCGGGTGTCGGCCCCCGGGGCCGGCGTTCGTCAGCGGCCGGCCACGTCGGGGCCCTCGGGGCCTCGCTGGCGCAGGAAGCGCTGGAACTCACGGGCGATGACGTCGCCGGAGGGCAGGTCGGTCGGGTCGGCGTCCTCCTCCTCCTCGGCGGCGGCCTTCTCCAGGCGCTCGACGAAGGCCTGGACGTCGGGGTCGGACTGGACCGCCAGCGACACCTGGCGCTCGTAGTCGCCCGCGGCGAGCTCGAGCTCCTCGGCGTCGACCGTCACGCCGACGAGCGACTCGAGCTTGCGCACGAGCGCGAGCGCCGCCTTGGGGTTCGGCGCCGCGGCGACGTAGTGCGGGACGCTGGCCCACAAGGAGGCCGACGGCACGCCGGCCTCCTGGCAGGCCGCGTGCAGGACGCCGACGATCCCCGTCGGGCCCTCGTAGCTCGTCGGGGCCAGCCCGAGGCGCTCGACGAGCGTGGCGTCGCTCGAGAGCCCGGTGATGCCCACGGGCCGCGAGTGCGGCACGTCGGCCAGCAGGGCGCCGAGCGTGACGACCATCTGCGTGCCCAGGGCCTCGGCGAGGTCGACGATGAGCTTGGTGAACGTGCGCCAGCGGAAGCTCGGCTCGGGCCCCGAGAGCAGGACGAGGTCTCGGGGGGCGCGCGGCACGCGCGCCTCGTAGATCTCCACGGACGGCCACTGCAGCTCGCGGGTCAGCCCGTCGACGAGCTGGACCCGGGGGCGGCTGGCCTGGAAGTCGAAGAACTCCTCGGGGTCGATCTGCGCGAAGCGCGAGGCCCCCAGCGATGCGCCGAAGAACCGGAGCGCGGCGGATGCGGCGTCGCCCGCGTCGTTCCAGCCCGTGAAGGCGCAGACGAGGGCGGGGGCGCGCAAGCCGTCGGGCCGGCTCTCCCAGATGAGCGGCTGCATCACGAGGACGGTAGCGCCATCCGGGCCGCGCTCCATCATGGGGCCGTGGCCGCCGCCCCGGACACCACAGCGCCGACCGCGCCCGCCATCGCCACGCTCCGCGCCGGCGACGAGCTGCGCGGGGTCTACGCCTGCACCCGCAAGGAGCGCCTGATGTCGCGCGCCGGGACGCCCTACCTGGCGCTCGAGCTGCGCGATCGCAGCGCCGCGATCCCCGGGCGCGTCTTCCGCGACGCCGACGTCGCCGCCGGCCGCTTCGAGCGGGGCGACCTCGTCACGGTCGCCGGCCGCGTGGAGCGCTTCCGCGACGAGCTGCAGCTCGACGTCACCGCGATCGCCCGCGCGCAGGCCGGAGAGGCCGACCCGGCCGCGTTCCTGCCGGTGGCCTACCGCGACCTCGACGAGCTCGACGGCTTCCTCGAGCACCTCGCCGGCGAGGTCCACGACCCCGGGTTCGCCGGCCTGCTGGCGGCCCTGCTCGGCGACGCCGGCCTGCGGGCCGCGTGGCGCCGCGCGCCGTGCACGCGCGGCGGCCACCACGCCTACCTCGGCGGCCTGCTCGAGCACACCGTCGCGGTGGGGACCCTGGCGCTCGAGGCCGCCCAGCTGCACCCGCGGCTGAACTCCGACCTGCTGATCACCGCCGCGCTGGTCCACGACCTGGGCAAGACCGAGGAGTTCACCTACGCCGCCGAGATCGGGCTCAGCGATGCCGGGCGCCTGCTCGGGCACGTCGAGCTGGGCCTGCGCCTGCTCGACGCGCGCGCCGGCCGCGTCGCCGGCCTGGACGACGAGCGGCGCCTCGCGCTCGCGCACTGCGTGCTGACCCACCACGGGCCCGACGCGACGGGCCGCGGTGGCGCGGGGCGCTTCGGCTCCCCCGAGGCGCTGACGCTCTACCGGCTCAACGCGCTGGACGCCTCGGTCAAGGGCGCGCTGGAGCACGGGCTCGGCCTCGACGGCTGAGGCCGACGACGACGTAGGACATCAACAACGCTCGCCTGCCCGCCCTCGCCGGCGGCGAGCCGCAACGTCCGTTGCGCCCGCCCGGCCACCGCCGGGTCCCGGCTCGGCATGCTGCGATGATAGGACCGTGCCCTCGACCGCGACCCTCGACGAAGCGCTGGCCCCGCTGCGGGCGGATCCCCGGCGGGCCGCCGTGCTGCTCGACATCGACGGCACGCTGGCGCCCATCGTCCGCCACGCCGACGACGCCCACGTCCCCGAGCCCACGCGGCTGCCGCTCATCGCGATCGCCAAGCGCTACGGCCTGGTCGCCTGCGTCAGCGGCCGGCGGGCCGCGACCGCCCGGCGCATCGTCTCCCTCGGGTCGATCACCTACGTCGGCAACCACGGCACGGAGATCCTGCGCGGCGGCCAGACACATCCCGAGGTCGACCCCGAGGTCGCCGCCTGGGGCCGCCGGGTCCGCGACTTCGCCGCGGGCGAGGAGCATCGCGACGACCTGCACCGGCTGCGCATCCGGCCCGAGGACAAGGAGGTCATCGTCGGCTACCACTGGCGGGGGGCTCCCGACGAGGCGGCCGCCAAGGAGGGCGTGCGCGCCCTCGCCCAGCGCGCCGAGGCGGCCGGGTTCGCCACGCACTGGGGCCGCAAGGTCCTCGAGGTCCGCCCGCCCGTGGACCTGCACAAGGGCAAGGGCATCGACCGGCTGCTGCTGGGCGTCGAGGTCGACGTGGCCCTCTACGTGGGCGACGACCGCACCGACATCGACGCGTTCGCCGCCCTGCGCACCGCGGTGGCCGACGGCCGCCTGCGCGAGGCCGTCTGCCTGGGCGTCCGCTCCGACGAGACGCCGCCCGAGCTCGAGGAGGCCGCCGACCTGCTCGTCGACGGCCCGCTCGGGGTCCGCGCGGTGCTCGAGCGCCTGGCGGCGTAGCGGCGCCCGGATGCGCTTCGTCGACTTCCTGCGCGGGACGGTCCTGCTGAGCGCCGGCGCGGCCACGGCGCTGGCGGTGCTCACGCTCGCCGCGGCCACGCGCTCGGGCGACGACCAGGGCGTCTTCTACGCCATGGGCTGGTGGGTGCTCGCGGCGGTCATCGGCACGTTCGTCGGCCGGCGCAACGAGGTCAACCCGCCGATCGCCCGGCTGCTGGCCGACGCCAAGGCGGGCACGATGATGCCCGACATCCGCCCGGGCACGACGATGCTCAACCGGCTGTGGCCGCTGCTGCTGTGCGCGCTCGCCGCCGGCGCGCTGTCGGTCGTCGGCCCGCAGATCCCGGCGATCGCGACCGGGTTCATGATCATCTGGGCGCTGGCCTGGCGCCGGCAGGAGGCCGCGGTCGCCGCCATCGAGGAGCGCGACGGCGTCTCGTTCTTCGTCGAGCGCACGTCGCCGGTGCGCCCGATCCAGCTCAGCCGGCTGCCCGGCTTCCGCCGCGAGCGGCCCACGGTCAACGGCACGGGCGCCTAGCCGGCGACGATGCCCTCCCCCGACGTCCTGCTCGTCGGCCTCGGGTCGACCCACGGGCTACGGGTCGCCGAGGACGAGCTGGCCGGGTCGCTGCACCGCGCCGGCGCCGAGGTCGTGCTGGCCCGCGCGCGCCGCCCGCGCGAGGTCCGGACGTTCGCGCTCACCGACCTGGGCTGGGCGCTGGCGGCCCGCAGGGCGGCCGCCGGCGCACTGGCGCGCGACGACCCGCGCGCCGTGCTCTACCTGACCACGACCGCGGCGCTGCTGTGGCCGCGCCCGGGCGCGATCCGCTTCGACGCCCCCGCCGCCGCCAACCGTCCCGGCCGCCACGGGATCTGGCAGCGCCCGCTCGAGCGCCGCCGCCTGGCCCAGGCCCCGCTGCTCGTCCCGCAGGACCCTGGCGCGCTGGCCGAGGCGGGCGCGCCGCCCACGCCGGCGATCGTCGTGCCGATCCCCGTCGAGCCCTCGGCGCCGGAGGACGGCGCCGGAGCGCCCGAGCGCGACGTCGCCGCGGTGACCTACGCGGCCAACCCCGCCAAGAAGGGCCTGGACCGCGTCCTGGCCGCCTGGGACGTGGCCCGCGCGCCCGGCGAGACGCTCGTCGTGGCCGGCCTGCACGGCGCCGACCGCGACGGCGTCCGGTACGCCGGGACGCTGCCCGGGCCGGCGTTCCGGGCGCTGCTGCGCCGCGCCCGCGTCTACGTCACGGCGCCGCGGCGCGAGGACTATGGGATCGCCCAGCTCGAGGCGCTGGCCGACGGGTGCCGCGTCGTGACCACGCCGGCACCGGGGCCCTACGCGGCGCTGCCGCTGCTGGCGGGCGGCGTGGGGTGGGTGGCCGACGACGCGCTGCTGCCCGGCGCGCTGCGCTCGGCGCTGGACGCCGACGAGCCCGGCTACGCGGCGCGCGCGCTGGCGGCGATCGCGCCGTTCCGCCGTGCGGCCGTGGACCGCGTCGTCGCCGAGCGGCTCCTGCCCGCGCTGCTGGCCGGGCGCTGAGCGCCTCAGCGGGCGGCGCGCTTGCGCAGCGGGGCGAACTGCGCCCAGGGCAGCGTGTTGGCGACGTCGGCCGCCGTGAGCCCCGCGCGCCGGGCGGTGAGCACGCCCCAGCGCGCGATGCCCTGCGTCGACACGCCGTGGGCGTCGGTGTTGATGACGATCCGCACGCCGGCCGCGTGGGCCTGGCGCGCGTGGACGTCGTTGAGGTCGCGGCGGTCGGGCGCCGAGTTGATCTCGAGCATCGTGCCGGTGCGCGCGGCCGCCTCGAAGACGGCCTCCACGTCGACGTCGTAGGGCGCGCGGGCGGCGATCTTGCGCCCGGTGAGGTGACCGATGCAGTCGATCCACGGGTGCTCGGTGGCGGCGACGATCCGCCGGGTCATCTCCGCGCGCGACATCCCGAAGCTCGTGTGGACCGAGCCGACGACCCAGTCGAGCTGGGCGAGCAGGTCGTCGTCGTAGTCCGGCGAGCCGTCGGGCAGGATGTTCGTCTCGGTCCCGATGAGCACCTCGATGCCGTCCGTGCGGTCGTTGAGGTCGTGGACGAGCTCGATCTGGCGCCGGAGCGCGTCGGGGCTGACGTCGTTGCCGAACCCGTGCGTGGCGGAGTGGTCGGTGATCGCCACGTACTGCAGCCCGCGCGCCAGCGCCCCCGCGGCCATCTCCTGCGCGGTGTCGCGCCCGTCGGAGGCCACGGTGTGGCAGTGCAGATCGCCCTTGAGGTCGTCCTGGACGATGAGGTCGGGCACGACGAAGCCCTTGTCGAGCTCGCCGCGGTCCTCGCGCAGCTCGGGCGGGATCCACGGCAGGCCCAGGCGCGCGTAGACCTCCTCCTCGGTGGCGCAGCGCAGCGTGTCGCCCGTGGCGTCGTCGAGGATGCCGTACTCCGAGACGTGCAGCCCGCGCTTGACCGCCCGCTCACGCAGGCGCACGTTGTGCTGGCGCGAGCCCGTGAAGTGCTGCAGCAGGTTGCCGAACTGGTCGGGCGTGACGACCCGCAGGTCGACCGAAGCGCCGCTGTGGGTCCGGGCGCGCGCGGCGTTCTCGCCGGCCGACGAGGCGCTCTCGACGAGGTCGAGGTCCGCGAGGGCGCCGGCCAGCGCGGCCGGGTCGGTCGCCGCCGCGACGAGGTCGAGGTCCTTGACGCTGTCGCTGCCGCGCCGCAGGCCGCCGGCGAGCTCGACGCGGACCGCGGCCGGGTGCGCGCGCAGGCCCTCGGCGATGGCCTCGGCCAGCTCCGTCGCGCGGTGCAGCACCAGGCGCGGGGCGGGGCGCTCGGCGACCCCGGCCTCGAAGGCGGCCAGGACCGAGGCCTCGAACTTGGGCCCGAAGCCCTTGACACCGCGCAGTCGCTGCTGCTCGGCGGCCTCGCGCAGCGCGTCGAGGGAGTCCAGGCCCAGCTCGTCGAACAGCTTGCGCGCGCGCTTGGGGCCGAGGCCGGGCAGGCGCGTCATCTCGATCAGGCCGGCCGGAAACCGGGCGCGCAGCTTCTCGGCCGCCGGGATCGTGCCCGTCTCCAGCAGCGCGCGCAGCTTCTCCTCCAGCGTCTTGCCGATGCCCGGCACGGTGGTGACCCTGCCCTCGCGCGTGAGCGCGCTGACCGAGGTCGGCGCGTCGCGGACCGCCTTGGCCGCGTTGCGGTAGGCCAGAACGCGGTGGATGACGGCGCCGTCGAGCTCGTAGAGGTCGCCGAGCTCGTCGAAGGCGGCGGCGATGACGGCGTTGGACGGGTCGGGCACGGAGGGGACGGCGGACGGTCGGGCGCCGGTCGGGCGCTGCGCACCCTAGGGTACGCGGCCGGCACGCCCGGCCCACGCCCGGCGGCCCCCGCCCCCATGACGTCGTCCGACACCGCCTGGCTGATCCTCCCGACCTACGACGAGGCCGAGAACGTCGAGGCGATCGTGGCCGCGGCGCTCGCCGTCCTGGAGCGCGCCGCCCCCGGGGCGCACCGCATCCTGATCGTCGACGACGACTCGCCGGACGGCACCGGGCGCCTCGCCGACGGCCTCGCGGCCGCCCACGACGCCGTCGAGGTCCTGCACCGGGCCGAGCGCACGGGCCTGGGCCCGGCCTACCTCGCGGGCTTCGCCCACGCGCTGGGCCACGGCGCGGCCTACGTGTTCGAGATGGACGCCGACTTCTCCCACGACCCGGCCGACCTCGAGCGCCTGCTGCGCCGCGTCCGCGACGAGGGCGCCGACGTCGCCCTGGGCTCGCGCTACGTCCGCGGCGGCCGGGTCCGCGACTGGGGGCTCGTGCGCCGGCTGGTCAGCCGCGGCGGCTGCCTCTACGCCCAGGCCGTGCTGGGCCTGCGCGTGCGCGACCTCACCGGCGGCTTCAAGTGCTTCCGCGCCGAGGTGCTGCGGGCGATCGACCTGCCGACGGTGCGCGCCCACGGCTACGCGTTCCAGGTCGAGCTGACCAACCGGGCGCTGCGCGCGGGCTATCGCGTCGACGAGGTGCCGATCACGTTCCGCGACCGCCTCCACGGGCGGTCGAAGATGTCGCCGCGCATCGCCATCGAGGCGATGTGGCTCGTGCCCCAGCTGCGCCGCCCCGGGCGCTGAGCCGCGGCGCCGACGTTCAAGGGCGGTGCCCACGCGGCCGATCCCCTCGGACGATGGCTCCTGAGCTCGTCGTCGTCCAAGGCCTGCGCGACACCCGCGGCACGCTGCGCCGCTGGAACACCCAGCCCGCCCGGGTCCTCGTGCCGTGGTTCGCCGGCGCCGCGGTCGTCTGCGCGGGGCTGCTGGTCGCCGTGCTGGTGGTGGCGATGCTCTCCACGCCGGACGCCACGCCGCTGCTGTTCCCGGGGCTGACGGAGCGCGCGTCGCTGGACGCCGTCGGCGGGATCCTGTTCCGCAACGGCCTGGTCCTGGCGCTGCACGCGATGGCGTGCGTCGCGGGGTTCATCGCCAGCAGCTCGATGCCGCTGGAGGCCGAGCGCTACCGCGGCTGGTGGCGGGCCGTGCACGACCGGGCCGGGACGCTGGCGATCGCGTTCGTCATCGGCGCCACGACGTTCTCGCTGTGCACGCAGGCCTACATCCTGGGCCAGAGCGCCGCGACGCTGGCGGCGCAGGGCCACATGTCGCGGCCCCTGCTCGTCGTCGCGATCCTCCCCCACGCCGTGGCCGAGCTCGTCGGCCTGTTCCTGCCGCTGGCGGCCTGGACGATCGCCAGCCGCCGCGGCGCGTGGAACGAGCTGCTGGCGGCGACGTTCGCCACGCTGGCCTTCTCGATCCCGCTCGTCGTGCTCGCCGCGTTCATCGAGGTCTACGTGTCCTCGCACGTGATCCTCGCGCTGCGCTGACGGGTCAGAGCGTGCGCGGGATCGTCGCGCGCAGCACCGACGTCGCGGAGTGCGCCGGGTTGCCGTCGTCGGGCTCCAGCGACACGTCGACCACGCGATAGCGCCGCACGTCGACGGCGATCGGCATGTGCGCGTCCACGCGCCCGCTGCGCCCGACGTGGAACGTGCCCATGGAGACCATGCGGCCGCGCGCGTCGGCCAGCCACGCCTCGTAGTAGTCGTGGGCGCTGTTGGGCGCCAGCCCGCGGGCCTGCAGCCGGGCGTCGGCGCCGTGGATCGCCAGCCGGGCGGCACCGTGGGCGCCCCCGACGGTGTGCAGCGTCAGCGCCGCCTGCAGCGTGGGGTCCGGACCGGCCGGACCGCCGTCGTCGCCGCCCGCCGCGACGAGCACGGCGGCCGCGACGGCCGCGGCCGCCGCCAGCGCCCCGGCGCCGAGGGCCAGGCGCCGGCGGGTGCGCCGCCGCGGCGCGGCGGGCGGGCGCAGCGTCACGGCCCGGTCGTCGTCCAGCGGAGGCGGCGGGGCCGGGCGCCAGGACTGCAGGTCCAGGTCGCCCAGCGCCTGGGTCGTGCCGCGCAGCCGGTCGACCTCGGCGCGGAACTGCACGTCGGTGGCCAGCAGGCGCGCCGCCTCCTCGCGCTCGGCGCCGTCGAGGAGGTCGAGGGCCACGGCGGCCGGGCGGATCGACCAGCGCGGGCTCATCGCTGCGCCTCGGCGTCCATGAGCGCGCGCAGCCGCTCCAGGCCGCGCACCATCCGCGACTTGATGGTCCCCATCGCCAGCCCGGTGCGCTCGGCGATCTCGCTCTGCGAGAGCTCGCCGTAGAAGCGCAGCTCGAGCAGGCGACGCTCCTCGAGCGGCAGCTGCGCGAGCAGGTGGCTCATCCGCCAGCGGTCGAGCACGAGGTCCTGCGGCGCGTCGAGCCGGCCGTCGGGCAGCTCGTCGGGGGCCAGGGGCTCCGGGCGCCGGCGGCGCAGCTCGTCGATCGCGCGCGAGCGGGCGATGGTCAGGATCCACGTGACGACGGAGGCCCGCGACGGGTCGTACTGCGCGCCGCGGCGCCACACCTCGGTGAGCACCTGCTGGAAGACGTCCTCGGCGGCGGCGCGGTCGCGCAGCGTGTGCTGCAGGTAGCCGAACACGGTCGCTCCATACTGCGCGTGCACCGCCTCCAGCGCGCGGGCGTCACCGGCGCGCAGCTGCGCGGCCAGCCGGCGCTCGGCGCGGGAGGGCCCCGCGCCCCGGCGCGCCTCGGCGGGCGGGGCCCCGTTCAATGGGCGCTCGGCGACGGTGGCCATCTCACACGCTGGATACGGGGGCCGCCGCCGTTCGGTTGCACCCACGGACCCCCCGGCCGAGCCTGGCGCCCCGGCGCTCAACCGCCGCGGGGGCCCGCGTCGTAGCTGCCACAACCTCAACCCCCACCGAGGAGCACCCAGGATGAAGCAGCACCGCATCGCCGCCTCGCTCGCCGCCGTGAGCATCGCCGCCACCCCGTTCGCCGTCGCCGCGGCCAACGCCTCGCCGTCCGCGAGCACCGCGGCGAACAAGACGATCGTCGGCGTGGCCAGCTCCGATCCTCAGTTCTCGACGCTGGTGTCCCTCGTCAAGAAGGCCGGTCTGGCCGGCACCCTGTCCAAGGGCAGCTACACGGTGTTCGCGCCGACGAACGCCGCGTTCGCCAAGGTCCCCAAGGCGACGCTCACCGCGCTGGGCAAGGACAAGGCCAAGCTCAAGGCCGTCCTCCTCTACCACGTGGTCAGGGGCAGGGTGCCGGCCACCAAGGTCGTCAAGCTCAAGAGCGCCAAGACGCTCAACGGCGCCTCGGTCAAGATCTCCGTCAAGGGCAAGAGCGTCTACCTCAACGGCTCGACGAAGGTCGTCAAGACCGACGTCAAGGCCTCCAACGGCATCATCCACGTCATCAACCGCGTGCTGCTGCCGCCCGCCTGACCCGGCGCGCGGCATCCCCGCACGCGAGTCGCGGGGGTCCGGGAGGGTAGGCTCGGGCGTAACGCTCGAGCCCCCGCCCGGGACCTGCACTTCACTTTGTATAGTGCAGGATCTACCCCTTCGAAGGAGACCGACATGGCCGGCACCCTCGCCGACGTCACCGACACCAACTTCCAGGCCGAGGTCCTCGAGGCCGATCAGCCTGTGCTCGTCGACTTCTGGGCCCCCTGGTGCGGGCCCTGCCGTGTGGTCGGACCGGTCCTCGAGGAGATCGCCGCCGAGCGCTCGGACCTGAAGATCGTCAAGCTCAACGTCGACGAGAACCAGCAGACGGCGGCGACGTTCGAGGTCCTGAGCATCCCGACGCTCATCCTCTTCAAGCACGGCCAGGTCGCCAAAAAGGTCATCGGCGCCTACCCCAAGCGCAAGCTCGAGGCCGAGCTCGAGCCCGCCCTGGCCTAGCCCCTCTGGCCTAGCCCCCTCCGGCCGGTCGCCCTCCGGCGGCCGGCCCACCTCGATGCGCGCCGCCGGATCGGCCCGGCCGGCGTCGAACCGCAGGCCCTCCTCCTCAAGCGCCGGGCGCACCCGCTCCGGGTCGTCCAGCGCGGGCTACGCGCTGCGGCTGACCGCGATCGAGAGCGGGCGCCCGTCGACGGTGGCCGCCGCGCCGTCGCCGTCGCCGTCGTAGCGCACCGACAGCGCCAGGACCTCGCCCGCCACGAGCGCCTCGTGCTCGCGCGCGGCCTCGAGCAGCTCGCCGTCGCCGCCGAGCACCAGCGCGATGCGGTCGCTGACCTCCAGGCCGGCCTCCTTGCGCGCGTTCTGCACAGCGCGGACGACCTCGCGCGCCCAGCCCTCGCGGCGCAGCGCGTCGTCCATCGCGAGGTCCAGCGCCACGGCGTGGCCGCCCTCGCGCTCGACCTGGAAGCCCTCCAGCGGCTGCAGCCCGACGAGCAGGTCGCCATCGGCCAGCTCGTGGTCGTGGCCGTCGACGTTGACCCCGACCGTGCGGCCCTCACGCAGCGTGACGGCGACGTGGTCGGCGTCGAGCGCCTCGATCGCCGCGGCGACCTGGGGCATCGCCTTGCCGAACCGCGGGCCCAGCGCGCGGTAGTTGGGCTTGAGGTCGTAGTTGCCCAGCTCGTCGGCCTCGTCGACGAAGCGCAGCGCCTTGACGTTGAGCTCCTCGCGCACGACGTCGGCCATCGCCTCCAGCGCCTCGCGCTCGCGTCCGGCGGCCACGACGACGGCCTCGCGCAGCGGGCGGCGCAGGCCGACCTTCGCGCCCGCCCGCGCCCGCAGCCCCAGCGCCACGGCCTCGCGCGCCGTGGCCATGGAGACCTCGAGCGCGAGGTCGCGCGGCGACGGCTCCGGCCAGTCGGTCAGGTGCACCGACCCGGCGGACCCGTCGAGGTTGTCGTAGATCTCGTCGGCCACGAACGGCGTGAACGGCGCCAGGAGCTGGGCGACGGTGACCAGGCAGTGGCGCAGCGTCGCGAACGCCCGCGGGTCGCCCTCCCAGAAGCGCCGCCGCGAGCGGCGGACGTACCAGTTGGAGAGATCGTCGACGAACCCGGCGATCTCGCGCGCCGCGACGGTCGCGTCGAACGCGTCCATCCGCTCGCCGACGACCTCGACCGTGCCGCCCAGCCGCGACAGGATCCAGCGGTCCAGCGCGGTCGGAGGCGTCTCGGGCTCGCCGACCGTCTCCCCGCCCGCCGCGTTCTCGTACAACACGAGGAACCCGTACGTGTTCCACAGGGTGTTGAGGAACAGGCGCACGCCCTCGCCGATCGTCTCCAGCGAGAAGCGGTAGCCGTCCCACGGCTGCTTGGAGGAGAAGAAGTACCAGCGCAGCGCGTCGGCGCCGAACTCGTCGAGCACGGCGAACGGATCGACGACGTTGCCCTTGGACTTCGACATCTTCTGGCCGTCCTCGTCGAGGATCAGCCCGAGGCAGACGACGTCCTTGTAGGGCGACTCGTCGTAGAGCAGCACCGACACGGCCAGCAGCGAGTAGAACCACCCGCGGGTCTGGTCCAGCGCCTCGCAGACGAAGTCGGCCGGCCACGAGCGCTCGAACTGGTCCTGGTTCTCGAAGGGCGCGTGCCACTGGGCGAACTGCATCGCCCCGGAGTCGAACCAGACGTCGATGACCTCGGGGACGCGCTGCATCCGCGCCGCGCACTGCGGGCACGGGAACGAGATGTCGTCGACGTAGGGCCGGTGCGGGTCGTCGACCTTCGTGCCCGACAGCTCCTCGAGCTCGGCGAAGGACCCGATGCAGTGGATGTGGGACGGGTCGTTCTCGCAGCGCCAGATGGGCAGCGGCGTGCCCCAGTAGCGCTCGCGCGACAGCGCCCAGTCGACGTTGTTCTCCAGCCAGCGGCCGAAGCGGCCGGTCTTGACGTGCTCGGGATGCCAGGTGACCTGGTCGTTGGCGGCCAGGAGGCGGTCGCGCAGCCTGGAGGTCGCGATGTACCAGGACGGCTTGGCGTAGTACAGCAGCGGCGTGCCGCACCGCCAGCAGTGCGGGTAGCTGTGCTCGTAGTCCTGGGCCTTGAGCAGCCGGCCGCGGCGGCGCAGGTCCTCGACGAGGTCGGCGTCGGCGTCCTTGACGAAGCGTCCCTCGTAGCCCTTGATGCGCTCGTCGTAGGTGCCGTCCAGGCGCACGGGGTTGACGACGGTCAGGCCGTAGCGGGCGCCGAGCCGGTAGTCGTCCTCGCCGAAGGCGATCGCGGTGTGCACGAGGCCCGTGCCGTCCTCGGCGGTGACGAAGTCGCCGAGGAGGACGGTGTGGCCGCGCTCGCCGTACTCGGCGCCCTTGATGTAGGGGAACGGGGGCTCGTAGCGCACGCCGTCCATCGCGGCTCCCGGGAAGCGCGCGAGGATCTGCACCTCGACGTCGGGATGGGTGGGCGCCAATACCCGATCGACGAGCGCCTCGGCGAGCACGACGGGCGCCTCCAGCGCGCCGGTCTTGGCCCGCACGTAGGTCAGCTCGGGGTCCACGGCGACCGCCGCGTTGGACACCAGCGTCCAGGGCGTCGTCGTCCACACCAGCAGCTCGTCGCCGGCCTGCAGCGGGCCGCCGTCCTGGACGACGGCGAAGCGCACGTAGACCGAGGGGTCGACGACGTCCTTGTAGCCCAGCGCGAGCTCGTGGCTCGACAGCGCCGTGCCGCAGCGCGGGCAGTAGGGCACCACCTTGTGGCCCTCGTAGAGCAGGTCCTTGTCGAAGATGCGCCGCAGCGACCACCAGACCGACTCGACGTAGTCGGTGTCCAGCGTGCGGTAGGCGTGCTCGAGGTCGACCCAGAAGCCGATGCGCTCCGTGAGGCGGTTCCAGTCCTCGAGGTACTCGAAGACCGACTCGCGGCACTTCGCGTTGAACTCCGCGATGCCGTAGGCCTCGATCTCGTGCTTGTTGTTGAGGCCGAGCTGCTGCTCGACGTTGATCTCGACCGGGAGCCCGTGGCAGTCCCAGCCGCCCTTGCGCTGCACGAGGTGGCCGCGCATCGTCTTGTAGCGCGGGTAGATGTCCTTGAACGCGCGGGCCAGAACGTGGTGGACGCCGGGCCTGCCGTTGGCGGTCGGCGGCCCCTCCCAGAACACCCACGGGGGCGCCGCGGCGCGGTTGCGCAGCGACTCGGCGAAGACGTCGCGCTCGCGCCAGCGCTCGAGCACCTGCTCCTCGAGCGCGGGGAAGGACTGGTTCGGGTCGACCGGGCGGCGGGACATCTGGCCGCAGGATATTGCGCGGGGCCGGGCGCCCCCCGGGCCCCCGCTACGCCGCCAGCTTGCGGCAGATCTCGGCGAGGATGCGCTTCTCGGCCTCGTCGAGGACCGAGAACGCGTCCTGCACTCGCCGGGTGTGCTCGGGGAACAGCCGGTCGATGAGCTCGCGGCCCTTGACGGTCAGCCGCACGGACGCGGCGCGCCGGTCGTGGGCCAGGCGGAAGCGCTGGACCATGCCGCGCGTCTCGAGGGTCGTCACGACCTCGGTGGCGTTGGCCTTCGAGGTGCGCAGGCGGGCGCGCAGCGTGCGCAGCTCGAGCTCGCCGCCCGCGGTCGACAGGACCACGAGCACCGAGAAGCCCGAGGCCGACAGGCCCTCTCGCTCCAGGTCGGCGGAGAGCCGCCGACGCACGCTGGTCTCGGCACGCAGGAGGGAGTCCAGCGCCCGATGGGCCAGAGGGTCGCCGAGCTGGGGAAGCGTCATCGCGCGGGCATCATGCCCTGCCGCTCGGACGGTGTCGCGCGGCGCCGCGCTCAGAGGTTGATGGCCGTCGACGGGCCGCGCCCGAAGCGCCCGGCGACCACGCGGCCCTCGACGCGCGCGAGGATCGCCTCGCGCGCCGCCAGGGCGCCGTCGGGGAGCCGCTCGACGGTGCTGCTGCCCGCGTGCGGGATCGCGCCGCGGAAGTCCAGGATGGCCACCGACTCGCCCGCCACGCGGCGGGCGCTGAAGACGAGGCGGCCGAGCGCGTCGAGCGATGCGCGGCGGCCCGTGAGCACCACGGCGCGCGGATCCAGCGCGCTGATGGCGTGCGTGAGGCGCGACGGGTCGCAGTCGGCGCTGAGGGTCAGCGTGCGCAGGCCGCCGCGGCGCAGCACGAGCTCGAGCGCCTGCGTGTGCAGCGCCTCGACGTCGGGCGGCCGGCTGGCGTCGAAGACCAGGACGCCCTCGGGACGCGACGCGGGCGGCGACACGCGCTGGGTGGCGGCCAGCCAGCCCGTCGTGAAGCGCCAGGCGAAGCCGAACTCCGGCGTGGCGGCGGCGCCCTCCTCGCCCGACAGGGCCTCGACGGACGGCAGCAGCACCTCCTCGATCGTCCGCTCGACGGAGCGCACGGTCAGGCTCTCCTCGATGAGGCGGTTCGCGCCGTCCTCGTCGAAGCGGCCGAACGCGGAGCGCAGCCGCGCGGGCGAGGCGGGGCCCAGGCCACGCTCGCGGGCCACGGAGATGGCCGAGGAGATGTTCTGGGTCTCCTCGAACGCGGCGCGCAGCGCCTCGATCTCGGCCAGGTCGAACTGCCGGTGGCCGCCGGCGGTCCGTGTGGGCTCCGGGTAGCCGAACCGGCGCTCCCACGAGCGCAGGGTGTTCGGGCTCACCCCCAGCATCGCGGCGGCGGCGTTGGTGCGGATCGATCCGGCCATGGTCAGGGAGTCATCGCAGTTCGGAAGACCTCTCACAACCTCCGCAAAGCGCGGTGCATGGTGCACGACGCCCTGCAGCGGGAGGAGACGCCCGCCGGCCGGCGACGCTCAGACGGTGTCGAGCACGATCAGGGCGCCGGTCGGCGAACCGCAGGACCCGACGCGCGCGGCGTAGCGCACGCCGTACTCGCCTGCGGGGCGCAGCACGATGCTCTGGACCGGCGCGTGGCCTCCTGCGGTCGCGACGATGCTCTGCGCCAGCGCGTCGGCCGAGGCGGCCTCCGCGTCGGCGGGCTCGAGGAAGTCGGTGATCGGGCGGTGCACGGCCGTCGGCTCGACGAGGCCGAGCAGGTTCTCGGCGCCGCGCGACAGGCCGCACAGCTTGAGCCGGCGGTCGACGATGAGGAACGACCCGCCCGGGTCGGGGGCGAGGTCCTGCGAGGCCTCGATGACGACCCCCAGGCCGCAGAGCGCGCAGACGCGCGAGCGGGCGGCCATCGGGGTCGGGGGCGGCTCGCCGCAGTGCCCGCAGAACTGGACGAGCGGGGCAGGCGCGACGGGGTCGGGGACCAGGCGAAGCGTCGGGCGCGCGAAGCTCACGGGCATCTCCTCGGCCTCAAGCGGTCAGCCGGCCTCTCCCCGGCGGAACGGCGACGTCGTCGTCGAGGTCGAGGTCGAGAGGCTCGTTCAGGGACAGATCGCGCGCGCCGCCCTCGATGAAGTCCGAGAGCTGGCTGGAGGCCAGGGTCGGCGAGGCCGGCAGGTGGCGCGCCCCGGTGGTGCGCGTGCGCTCGTCGCGCCCGCGACGGCGGAACAGCAGGATCGGCAGGGCGCCGGCGCCGGCCCGGACGCGGTAGGCCCAGCGGGCCACGGCGTCGTCGGCCTCGTCGCCGCCCGCGATGACGACGACGCGCGGCGCGTAGCTCGTCAGCACGTCGCCCAGGCCGGCCAGGCCGGTCACGGGCAGGGTCAGCGCCCGGACGCCGGAGCGCGTGATGCACAGCTCCAACGCGCGGAGCGCCAGCGCGTCGGGGTCCAGGGCGTCGCGCGTGGCGTCGCCCAGCAGGACCGTCGGGCGGCGGGTCGCCGGCGGCGACAGGCGCTGGGCGCGCTGCAGCCACTCGCTGGCCCACCGGGCCGCCAGCGCCCAGGGGGCGGAGTCGGTCCCGTGGCGGTCGGCGATCTCCTCCAGCGAGGGGATCAGCACCTCCTCGACGGAGCGCTCGACGGAGCGCAGCGCCAGGGCGCCCTCCATCGCGGCGTCGGCCCGCTCGAGCTCGTAGGCCGCGAGGGCCCCGACGAGCACGTGCGTGTCGGCCGACACAGACTCACGCGCGCGGGAGATCGCCGACGAGATCGACAGCCCCTCCTGCAGCGCGTCGCGCAGCGCGGCGATCTCGCCGTGGGTGTAGAGCCGGTGCTTGCCCGGCGAACGCTGTGGCTTGGGGTAGCCGAACCGGCGCTCCCACGCTCGGAGCGTGTTCGGGCTGACGTTCAGGACGGCAGCCGCTTCAGAGGTCTTCAGCGTGCGCAAGGCCGTTGAACGGGATCACGGAGCACAGGATCTGTCCCGCCTACGGAGCAAACTGCATCGGTTTTGCGCAGCTTTCTGTGCAGAGCCACGGAGCAAGCTTACGCTCAGGCCTAGTCGTTCGTCCAGCATGACCGCCGGGAGGCACAACATGCAGTCCCTGAAGCTCCGCGCTTTGCCATACGCCGCTGCCCTCACCGCCATCGCGTCGATGGCCGGGTACTTCGCCGGCCGCTAGGGACCCGCGCGTGGAGAATCGGCGGGACGCCGTGTAGCGTCCCTGCCGTGACTGGGCAGGACCCCGCCCAGCGACCGCGGCTCGTCGCCACGATCGCGGCCAGTGCGCTGGCCCTCAGCGCGGCGGTGGCCGTCGCGGATCCCGGGTCGCTGGCCGATCCCCTGTGGATCGTCCTGCTGGGCTGCGCGATCGCGTCGCGCTTCGTCACCACCGACGTCTCGTCCCGGATGATCGTGTCCGGGATGTTCCTCTCGGGCGCCCTGGCCGCCGGCCTCGTCGGGCCCGCCGCCGCGTTCGTCATCCCCGTGGCGACCGAGCTCGCCGGGTGGACCGTCGACCGCTACCGGCGGTCGGTCCTGCCGCTCAACCTCGCCAGCTCGGCGCTGCCGACGGTGGCCGTCGCGGCCGCCCTGCAGGCGCTGGACCTCGACCACGACCGCGTGGGGTTCTTCCTGGCCGTGGCGCTGGGGAGCTTCGTCATCCTGGCGGGCAACTTCCTCATGATGAGCGCGGAGATGGCGCTGCTGGACGGCCACCGGCTCGCCCCCGCGCTGCGCCCGCCGCTCGAGCTCCTGGGGACCGCCGCCGTCAACATCGCCCTCGTGACCGCGGCCGCGGCCGTCTACGAGCAGACGGGCTACGCGGTGCTCGTGTTCGTGCTCGTCGCCGTCGTGGCCTTCGGGTACATGGCGCGCCTGGTCATGCTGGCCCGCGACCGCGCCCGCGAGTACGCGAACCTCTCATGGGGCGTGCTGAGCGGCCTCATCCGCACGCTCGACGCGCGCGACCAGCGCGCCGCCCGCCACTGCGCCGCCGTCGCGCGCTTCGCCCGCGACATCGCCGCCCACGTCGGCATGTCCGAGCGCGACCAGGAGCTGGCCCACACCGCCGGGCTGCTGCACGACATCGGCCGGTTCGCCCTGAGCGACCGCGTCATGGAGCGCGGCGTCGTGCTGACCGAGGACGACTGGGTGGCGATCCGCCGCCATCCCGAGCTCGGCGCCGACCTCCTGCGCGACATCGGCGTCTACGGACCGCTGTCGGAGATCATCGTGGCCCACCACGAGCGCCCCGACGGCAAGGGCTACCCCCGCCGGCTGACGGGCGGCGAGATCCCGGATATCGCGAAGATCATCGCGGTCGCCGAGGTCTACGACACGCTCACCGCGCCCGACACCTACCGGACGCGCCTGAGCTCGTTCGAGGCGCTGACGGAGCTGCGCCGCGTCTCGGGGACGCAGCTCGAGGAGCGCTACGTCGAGGCCCTGGCCGAGCTGCTGGCCGGGCAGGGCACCGAGTACCGCCACGCCGACGCCGCCGACTACGACGAGGAGCTGGCGATCGAGCGGCGGATGAACCAGGCCGCAGGGGGCTGAGTGGCCCCCGGCCCGCGCTACTGCGGGCCGTCGCCCTCGAGCGCGTCGCTGCGGACGAAGCGGCCGGTGGCCGTCGGCTCCTCGAGGGAGTGCACGAACTCGTCGAGCTCCTGGACCGGGAACCGTCGCTGACCGCCCGGCGTCCGGTACCCGCGGAGGTAGCCCATGTCGGACCACCGGCGCACCGTGGACAACGAGACGCCGAGATGGCGCGCCGCCTCGGAGGTGGTGAGGCCGAGGCGGCTGGTGTGGGTGGACCGTGGCATGTTCCGGAGTCTTAAGGGGTGGGGGGGCGATTCGGGGCGCGTCGCGTGCCTTTGCGCAGGTTTCGACCCCCGGCACGATGGTTCCTGCCCCATCTGAGAGCATCCTTGCCCGATGGGTCGCCTCGACGAGCTCGATCTCACCCGCCGGCTGAAGCGGTCCGAGCAGGACGAGCGCCTCGCCGCCGGAGGCCGCCGGTTGGCCCAGCTGCGCCTGGCGCTCGGCGGCAGGCTCGACGGCAGCGGGCGCCTCGGGCCCGGCCTGGCGGTCGTCATGGAGGGCTGGGACGCCTCGGGCAAGGGCGGTGCGATCAAACGCATCGTGGCGCCGATCGACAACCGCCACGTCCGCATCGCCTCCTACGCGGCGCCCACCGACGACGAGCTGCGCCACCACTACCTCCTGCGCTTCGCCTCCGCGGTCCCCGGCCTCGGGGGCTTCACGATCTTCGACCGCTCCTGGTACGGCCGCGTGCTCGTCGAGCGCGTCGAGGGCCTGGCCTCCGAGGACCGCTGGCGCCGCGCCTACGACGAGATCGCCGGCGCCGAGCGCTCCCTGGCCGCCGAGGGCACGATCATCGTCAAGTTCTGGATGCACATCTCCGCCGAGGAGCAGCTGCGCCGCTTCCAGCGCCGCGAGCGCGACCCGCTCAAGGCCTGGAAGATCACCGAGGAGGACTGGCGCAACCGCGAGAAGCGGCCCGAGTACGTCGAGGCGGTCGAGGAGATGCTCGTGCGCACCGACCTGCACGAGGCGCCGTGGATCCTGGTCGAGGCCGAGTCCAAGCGCTACGCGCGGGTCAGGGTGCTCGAGTCGCTCATCGACCAGATCGAGCGCGGATGCGCCGCCCGGGGCTTCGCGCTCCCCGACCCCATCGACGCCAAGGAGAGCACGGTATGAGCTACGTCCACAGCGAGCGGGTGCGCTTCGGCGACCTCGACGCCAACCGCCACCTCAACAACGTGGTCTTCCTGCGCTACTTCGAGACCGCGCGGATCGCCTACCTCCGCGAGCTCGTCCCCGGCCACGACCCGTCCAACCCCCAGACCGACGAGTACGGCGTCATCTTCGCCGAGTGCCACATCAACTACCGCTCGCCCGTCCGCTTCGACGAGCAGGTCGACGTGGGCTGCTCCATCGGCACCGTGCGCCGATCCTCGTTCCGCGTGCAGTTCGAGATGCGCGTGGACGGCCGCCTGGTCGCCGAGGGCTACGGCGTGCTCGTCGGCTTCGACTACACCAGCGACAGCGCCCGGCAGCTGCCGCAGGAGCTCCACGACCGACTCCTGCAGGAGTCCGGCGAGGGCGAGCAGGCGGCCGCCGGCGCCTGAGGCGCCGTCAGGCCGCCGCGCCGAGCACGAGCCAGCGGCGCCCGCGGAAGCGCACGCCGATCGTCAGCAGGCGCGCGGCCATCAGGGCGTTCATGCCCCACCACACGCCGATCACGCCCCAGTGCAGATGCAGCGCCAGCAACGCTATCGGGATGAACACCAACAAGGACGAGGCGGCCATCGCCCACGCCAGGTAGCGGGTGTCGCCGGCGCCGAGCAGGATCCCGTCCAGCGCGAACACGAGCGCTCCGACGGGCTGCATGAGCGCGAACAGCGGCCAGAGCTCGCGAGCCCGCGCGAGCACGTCGGGGTCGTCGGTGAAGGCGCGCGGCAGGATCGAGCGGGTCGCCAACAGCGCGAGGCCCATGACCGCGCCCGCGGCCAGCGACCACCCGCACATCCGGCGCGCCGCCGCCATCGCGCCCTCGGCGTCGCCGGCGCCGAGCATCCGGCCCACGAGGACCTGGCCGGCGATCGCGATCGCGTCGAGGACCAGCGCGAGGAAGATGAAGGTCTGAAACGCGATCTGGTGCGCGCCCAGGCTGTCGGCGCCGATCCGCGCCAGGACCGCGCCGGCGACGATGAACGACAACAGCAGCGAGCCCGTGCGCACGAGGATGTGGGAGCCCATGCGCGCCAGGCGGGCCAGCAGCGCGGCCCGCGGGGCGAAGGACCCGTGGGCGCGCACGGCGCGGCGCAGCAGCAGCCAGGTGAACGCCGCGCCCATGGCCGCCTGGGCGATCACGGTGCCCAGCGCCGAGCCGTCCAGCCCCTCGTGCACCCCGTAGACGAGCACGAGCTCGAGCGCGATGTTCAGGACGTTGGCCGCCAGGACGACGATGAGCGGCGTGCGCAGGTCGCCGATCCCGCGCAGGTAGCCCTGGGCCGCGAGCGCGATGAGCGCGAACGGGATGCCCATCGCGCTGAGGCGCACGTAGCGCGCGGCGAGCGCCGCGACATGGCCGTGCCCGCCGACCACGCTCATGATCGGTCCGGCCAGCGCGGCGCAGGCGATCCCCAGGACGAGGCCGAGGCCGATCGCGAGCCACAGGGCCTGAGCCGCGATCTCGCCGGCGCGCGCGTGCTCGCCGGCGCCGTGCAGGCGGGCGACCTGCGCCGTGGTCCCGTAGGTGAGGAAGTTGCACAGCGACACGACGCTGCCGAGCACGCCGGCGGCCAGCGCGAGGGCCGCGAGCTGCGGCGTGCCGAGGTGGCCGACGATCGCGGTGTCGGCCAGCAGGTACAGCGGCTCGGCCGCCAGCGCGCCGAGCGCGGGGAGGGCGAGCACGACGATCTGGCGGTCGTAGGGCGAGGACCGGACGGCGGCCCAGCGGTCGCGGGCGCGGCGCAGCGCGGTGGCAGCGTGGTCGGCCGGCACGCCGCCCACAATACGATGGGGCCGATGAGGTGCCGCGCCGCGCTCGGTCTCGCCCTCGCGCTCGCCCTCACGGCGTGCGGGAGCAGTGAGCCGCGCATGCCGTCGACGTGCACGGACACCGACCAGGCCGGCTACCAGCGGGCGCTGGGCGCGGTGCCGGGCGCCGTGCGGCTGCCGGGCGGCACCCCGATCTCGCAGTGCGCCTGGCGGGTGCGCAGCGACGCCGAGCTGCAGACGCTCGGCACGCTCGTGCACGTCGTCGCCGAGGACCTCGCCCAGCGCGTGCGCGCCACGTCGGACCCGGGGGCCGCCCGGCAGCTGGGCTACCTCAGCGGCGCGGTGGCCGCGGGCGCCGTGCACTCCAACGGCATCGCGGCCGAGCTGGCGCGGCGCGTCGCGGTGGCGGCCGAGTCGGTGCGCGACGTGTCGCCTGCGGTCGGCCGGGCGCTCACGCAGGGCCAGGACGCGGGGCAGGCCCGGGGGTGAGGCTGCGCCTGTGGCACACGGCCGCCGGCGCACGCATCGCCTACCGCGAGGTGGGCACCGGCCCCCCGCTGATCCTCGTCCACTCCGCCGGGCTGAGCCACCGCGAGTTCGAGCCCGCCGTCGAGGGGCTGGCCCACCGCTTCCGGCTCATCCTCCCCGACCTGCCCGCCCATGGCGACTCGGAGGACCGCCCGCGCCACCCGTACACCTTCGACTGGCTGGCCGAGGTGCTCGGCGCGTTCTGCACGGAGGTCGGCGGCCGGCGGCCGCTGGTCGGCGGCCACGGCCTCGGCGCCGACGTCCTCATCCGCGCGATCGAGCTCGACCTGCTCGCGCCCGGCCGGCTCGTGCTCATGCCCTGCCGGCTGCACCGCCCGCCCGAGCACGCCCGGGTGCACAGCGCGTGGATGGGCGCCGCACGCGCGGCGGGGGTCCCGGGCCTGGACCGGGTGGCCGGCCACGCCGCGCGGATCGCGTTCCGCCCCGAGCGCGGCTTGGCGCTCTCGGCGCGCCGCGTGCCGGAGGCCGCCGACCTCGTGCGCCACGCGATGGCCGACATCGGCGGCAACGCGAACCTCGCGCGCTCGTGGGCGCGGCTGGCCCGCGAGCTGCCGCGCGAGCCGCGCCGCGAGGTCCTCGACCTGCTCCCCCGGCTCGAGCTTCCGGTGCTGCTGCTGTGGGCCGACGAGGACCGCCACCATCCGCTGCGCGGGGCCGAGGAGGCGATGGACCTGCTGCCCGACGCGATCCTGCGCGTGCTGCCCGGCACGGGCTACCTCATCGCCTACGACGACCCCGTCGGCGTGGCCCGCGAGCTCATCGCGTTCTGCGGCTGAGCCCGTCGCGCGCCCGAGTCGTAGGGTTCCGTGCATGCCCCCTTCGAACAAGACGCTGTACGGCGGCGAGACCCAGAAGGCCGTCGACAACTTCCCGATCTCCGGTGAGACGGTCCCCGCGTCGGTCATCCACTGGCTCGGCCGCATCAAGGGCGCCGCCGCCCTGGTCAACGCCGACCTCGGCAAGCTCGATCCCAAGCTCGCCGCCGACATCGCCACCGCCGCCGAGGCCGTCGCCTCCGGCGAGCACGACAGCCAGTTCCCGATCGACGTCTTCCAGACCGGGTCGGGGACGTCGTCCAACATGAACACCAACGAGGTGCTGTCGGCGCTGACCGGCGGCGCGGCCCATCCCAATGACCATGTGAACATGGGCCAGTCCTCCAACGACGTGTTCCCGTCGGCCGTCCATCTCGCCGCGCTGGACCAGGCCACGAAGCAGCTGCTGCCCGCACTCAAGCAGCTCGAGCGCTCGCTGGACCGCAAGGCCAAGAAGTTCAAGGACGTCGTCAAGTCCGGCCGCACGCACCTCATGGACGCCGTGCCCGTCACGCTGGGCCAGGAGTTCGCGGGCTACGCGACGCAGGTCCGCCTCGGCCAGGAGCGCATCCAGAGCGCGCTGGTGCACGTCGGCCAGATCCCGCTCGGCGGCACCGCGACCGGGACCGGGCTCAACACGCACCCCAAGTTCGCCGCCGAGGTGCGCAAGCGCCTGGCGCGCGACAGCAAGCTCAAGCTCATCGCGCCGCCGGCCGACCCGTTCGAGGCCCAGGCCAACCGCGACGCGCTCGTCGAGCTGTCGGGCGCGCTGAAGGTCGTGGCCGTGTCGCTGACCAAGATCGCCCAGGACATCGCGCTGATGGGCTCGGGCCCGCGCGCGGGCATCGGCGAGATCTTCCTGCCCGAGCTGCAGAAGGGCTCGTCGATCATGCCGGGCAAGGTCAACCCGGTGCTGCCCGAGGTCGTGCTGCAGGTCAGCGCGCAGGTCATCGGCAACGACACCGCGATCACGATCGGCGGCATGCAGGGCCAGTTCGAGCTCAACGTGCGCATCCCGCTCATCGCCCGCAACCTGCTGCAGTCGATCCACCTGCTCTCGACGACGTCGGTGGCGTTCGCCGAGAAGTGCATCGACGGCATCGAGGTCAACAAGGCGGGCACGGCGGCGTCGGCCGGCGGCACGCTGGCGGTCGCGACCGCGCTCAACGAGGCGATCGGCTACGACAAGGCGACGACGATCGTGCAGATCGCCTCCAAGTCCGGGCGCCCGCTGCGCGAGGTGGCCCTGGAGCAGGGCGTCGACGCCAAGCTCTACGACGACACGATCGATCTGCGCCGGATCGCGGCGGGCAACCAGGCGTAGGGGCCGTCCGCACTCTGGGTCGCCTTGGGTGTCTCATGGACACTCATCGCGACCCAGAGGTCGCGAGCAGCCGCCGCAGGCGGTCGGCACAGCGCGAGGGCTCGCGCACGAGCTGACGGCTGCTGAAGCGGACGACCCGCCACCCCGCCACGGTCAGCACCTGGTCGCGATCGCGATCGCCGTCGAACGCCGACGGGGTCCGGTGGAAGCTGTAGCCGTCGGTCTCGACGATCAGCCTTGCGCTGGGCCAGTGGAAGTCCACGACGAAGCCCTCGATCCGGGCATTGGCGATCGGCGCGCGGAGCCCGTGGCGGTCGCAGAGATCGAGGAGCGCGACCTCGGCCGGGCTGCGCAGATCGGCGGTGCCGCGCCCTTCGAGGCGATCCAGCAACCGCGAGAGCCCTGGCGCGCCACGGCGCGTGGGGTGGGCCGCCAGCACCCGGCGCACGTCGAGGAGGTCGAAGCGCTCGAGCCGGTCTGCACGCGCGATGAGGTCCTCCATGCGGCGCCCGCGGATCGTCGCCGCCAGATCGAGGAGGGTCCTCGCGGGTGTGGTGACTGGAATCACATCGTGGACGGCGACCTCGTCGGGCGGCAGCGAGCGGACCCGGTGCAGCCTGATCCGCGCATCCGGGCTGCGGCCCGAGCGCGCCGGGGTCGTCACGTCGATGCGGCCCGCCCGCGTCGGTCCGAATCCCCAGGCCGCCGCGGCCTCCGCGCCGCTCAGGACCGCAGAGGATCTGCAGGCGAGCACGGCGGCCAGCCAATGACCCTCGATCCTGAGGCGCACATGGCCGACCGCGTACACGCCGGGGTAGCACGGGACGAGGCGGCGCCGGCGCAGACGGCCCACGATCGCCGTGGGGCTGAGATCGGCGTCCAGCAGCTGGCGGCGCGTCACGATGCCCCACTGGTGGTCGGCCAGCGCGGCCAGCGTGTGGTCTGGGTCGATCTGAGTGTCCAGGCGACCCGGGCCCCCGATCCACCCCCGCTACGTCACGGGGCGGACAGGCCGTCGCCCAGGGGCGCGAAGGCCCGGCGGACCGCCGCGGCCGCCGGCTTGGGCCTGCCGTCGTAGGCGAAGATCCCCTTGGTGTTCAGGCCGCGCTCCACGTGGATCCCGGGCACCTCGGATTTGATCGACCCGCCCGCGAAGTCCGGGGACACCCCGAAGTCCCGCAGGTTCCACACCAACATGCCGCTGATCTCGGGCACGGAGCGGTAGGTCGCGATGTGGCGGCGCAGCAGCCAGGACTGGAAGCCGTAGCCGCCGGGCGCGTCGACCGCGTTCTGCGGGTTGGCCTCCGCGCCGAACTCGCTGACGATGAGGACCTTGCCGGGGAACGTGCGCGTGAACGACAGGGTCGCGGCGTGCAGCGCCGCCGTGATCGTCTCGCGCGAGGCCAGCGGGTCCTGGTACCAGCCGATGTAGTTCGTCAGCCCGACGGCGTCGACGTCGGCGTAGATGTGCCCGGCGACCTTCGGCGGGTGCGGGCCCCACACGTCCAGCGCGACGAGCCGGCCGGGGTCGGTGCGGTGCAGCTCACGGGCCATGTCCCGCACGTAGGAGACCTCGGTCGCGTCGTGGCCGTTGCCCGCGACCTCGTTGACCAGGTTCCAGGCGATGACGGACGGGTGCAGGCGCTCCTGGCGCACGGTCGCGCGCACGCGCTCGCGGGCCAGGTGCCCCAGCGCCGCGGTGTCCGAGGTCCAGGCGCCCGGAGCGTCGACCGGCCCGACGCCCTGCCACACGAGGATGCCCGCGCGGTCCAGGCGCTCGAGCAGCGGCGTGCTGAGCCCATGCTGCGCGCGCGTGGCGTTGGCCCCGACGGCCTTGAGGTCTGCGACCATCGCGTCCATGTCGGCGGGCGTGAGCGCGTCGCCGCGACCGTCGGCGTCCTCGTGCAGCGAGGCGCCGTGCAGGCGCAGGCGCTTGCCGTTGAGCAGCAGCACGTCGCCGGAGCGGCGGATCTCGCGCAGGCCGACGCGGTCGTTCCAGGTGCCCTCGCCGGGGACCTCGAGATGGAAGGCGTACAGGTTGGGCGTGCCCGGGGCCCACAGCGCGGGGCGCCGGACGACGACGGAGGTGCTCACCCGCTGCGACGCCCCGGGCGCCAGGCGCACGGCCGGGAAGGCCAGCGCGATCGACGACGACCCGTGGCGCAGCGTCCCGCGCACGTGCAGCTGGCGGGCGGCGTCGGCGCGGTTGCGCACGAGCACGGAGACGTCGACGTTCGCGTCGTCGCCCGAGAGCACCGTGCGCAGCGTCGGCGCCTCGAGCTCGGAGGGCGCCAGCGGGCGCAGCGTGACCTCGCGGTTGATGCCGCCGTAGTTGAACCACGTGCGGTGCCAGCCTTCGCGCTTCTGGTGCGACGGGTGGCGGTAGTCGGCGCGCACCACCAGCGTGTGCGGCACCGCGGCGCGCAGGCGCAGCGTGAACTCGAACGGCAGGTAGGCGCCCGTGTGGGAGCCCAGCAGCCGGCCGTCGAGCCACACCGTGGCGACGTGGTGCACCGACTCGAAGCGCAGCGCGTAGGAGCCCGTCTCGGGCGCGGTCAGCGTCGTGCGGTACCAGGCGATGCCGCCGGCGTAGGCCTTGACCCCCGCCGCCCCGGTCACCTGGGCGGCGTTGGCCACGTGCGGGACGGTCACCAGCGCGCCGGGGAAGTGGCCCGCGGCGAAGCCGGCCCGCTCGCCCCGGTCGCCGGGATCGAGCGCCTGGACCCACGGCCCGGCGACCTCGAGGCGCCCGGCGGGGCCGCCGTAGGCCTGGGGCGGGACGAGCGACTCGCCCTGCGTGCGCGCCGACATGGCGCCGGCGACGACGACGGACCCGGCGGCCAGCACCGCGATCACCAGCGCCGCGACGGCGACGAGGCGCAGGCCTCGGTGTCTCACGTCACTCCGGAATGATGGCGACCGCACGGGTGGGACCCGCCGATCCCCCGACGATGCGCAGCGGGAAGCAGGCCACCTGGAAGCCGGTGGAGGGCAGGGCGCCGAGGCCGACGAGGCGCTCGATCTGGCAGTACTCGAGGTCGGCCTGGTGGGCGGCCCAGAAGATCCCGCGCTCGCCGCGGGCGTTGGCCTCGGCGGCCTGGAGGTGCAGCGGCGCGTCCCAGCCCCAGGCGTCGATGCCCATGACGCGCACGCCGCGGTCGTGCAGCCAGCGGGTCGCCTCCGCCGTCACGCCGCAGCCGCGCGCGATGTAGTCGTCGGCGCCGTAGAACGCGTCGCGGCCCGTGTGGACCAGGACGATGTCGCCGGGGCTCAGCTCGTGGCCGGCGGCGTCCAGCGCAGCCTGCGCCTCGGGGGCGGTCATCGGGTCGCCGTCGGCCTTGTCGCGCAGGTCGAGCACGACCCCGGGGCCGAAGAACCACTCCAGCGGCAGCTCGTCGATCGTGCGGGCCGGCTCGCCCGCAACGGTCGAGTTGTAGTGCCAGGGCGCGTCGACGTGGGTCGAGGTGTGGGTGCCGAAGCGCAGGAACGTCTCGACGGCCCAGCCCTCGCCGTCGCGCAGCAGGTCGGCGCCCACGCCGAAGCGCCCGGAGATCGCCGACGCGCCCGCGGCGTGGTCGGCGAACGCGATGTCGGTGCGCAGCTCGTCCGGCACGCCGGGGGCGACGGGGCGATGGGGGCGCTGAGGTCCACGATCCGAGGCATCGGCGAAGGCGTGTTCGCGTCCGAGGATGGCTGTCCTCCTGCTGACCACCGGCTCCCGGGGCCGGCCGGCCGGCTCAGAGCGCCACGGGCGGGGTCCCGACGTTCATGGCCACGTACTTGGTCTCGAGGTACTCCTCGAGGCCCTCGGGCCCGCCCTCGCGGCCGAACCCGGACTGCTTGACGCCGCCGAACGGGGCGCCGGCGTTGGAGACCAGCCCCTGGTTGAGGCCGATCATCCCCGTCTCCAGCGCCTCGATGACGCGGAAGGCCCGGTCGACGTCGGTCGTGTACATGTAGGACACGAGGCCGTACTCGGTGGCGTTGGCCTTCGCGACGGCCTCCTCGTCGCTGGAGAACGTCGTCACGGGCGCCACGGGGCCGAAGATCTCCTCGCCGAGGAGGTCGGCGCCGTCGGGCACGCCGGCCAGCACGGTCGGGGCGTAGAAGTAGCCCGCGCCGTCGACGCGTGAGCCGCCGGTCAGCACCTTGGCGCCCTTGGCCACCGCGTCGTCGACGAGCTCGGCGACCTTGCTGCGCTGCGCCTCGTCGATGAGCGGGCCGACCTGGATGCCGTCCTGGGTGCCGCGGCCGACCTTCATCGCGCCGATCCGCTCGGCCAGCCGCTGCGCGAACGCGTCGGCCACCGACGCGTGCACGAGGAAGCGGTTGGCGCTCGTGCAGGCCTCGCCGCCGTTGCGCATCTTGGCGATGAGCGCGCCCTCGACGGCCGCGTCGAGGTCGGCGTCCTCGAAGACGAGGAACGGGGCGTTGCCGCCGAGCTCCATCGACATCTTCAGGATCTGCTCCGAGCCCAGCTGGATGAGCGTCCTGCCCACCGGCGTGGAGCCCGTGAACGACATCTTGCGTGTGCGCGGGTCCTTGATGAGCGGCTCCATGATCTCGCCCGACTTCCTGGCGGTGATCACGTTCAGCACGCCGCCGGGCAGCCCGGCCTCCTCGAGGATCTGGGCGAGCGCGAGCATCGACAGCGGCGTCTGCTTGGCGGGCTTGACCACGCAGGTGCAGCCGGCGGCCAGCGCCGGGCCGATCTTGCGCGTGCCCATGGCCAGCGGGAAGTTCCAGGGCGTGATGAACACGCACGGGCCGATGGGCTGCTTCATCGTCAGCACGCGGCCCTTGCCGGACTCGTTGATCGTGAAGCGGCCGTTGATGCGCACGGCCTCCTCGGAGTACCAGCGGAAGAAGTTGGCGGCGTAGACGATCTCGGCGGCCGACTCGGCGACGGGCTTGCCCATCTCCAGCGTCATGAGCAGCGCCAGCTCGTCGGTGCGCGCGATGATCGTGTCGTAGGCGCGGCGCAGGATGTCGCCGCGGTCGCGCGGCGCGACGTTGCGCCAGGTCGTGAACGTCTCGTCGGCGGCGGCCAGCGCGGCGTCGGCGTCGGCCGCGGTCGCGTCGGGCACGGAGGCGATGGTCTCGCCGGTCGCCGGATCCTCGACGTCCAGCGTCCCGCCGCCGGTGGCCTCACGCCACTGCCCACCGATGAACAGCTGCTGGTTGACGCCCTGCACCACGCGTGTCTCGTCTGCCGTCGCGGCCATCTCGTGTGTCCTCCGTCGCTTCCCAGGTCGGTGCCGTGTCGAGCATACGAGTGCCCGACGCGCCGGGATGGCGAAACGACCGGCCCGTCCTGCTCCGCCTCGCGCAGCACCGCGCCGGCGGGGGCGCCGAGGATGCGCAGGTCGAGGGCCAGGGACCGGTTGTCGATGTGGTCGTTGTCGAGCTCGGCGCGGCGCGCGATGTCGACCGCGCCGCGGGAGCCGCGCACCTGGGCCAGGCCGGTGAGCCCGACCCGCACGCGGTGGCGGTGGCCGTAGCCGGGGACCTCGACGGCGAAGCGCCGGCGGAAGAGCACGGGCCCGCGCGAGGAGCAGCGCACGGCCAGCGCGATGGCCAGCAGCAGCGGCGCGAGGACGACCAGGGCGCCGACGGCCAGGCAGCGGACGGTGAGGTACTTGGCCTCGAACGCGACGGAGACGTTGAGCGACGGTACGGCGAGCGACGAGCGCGGCGTTCATCGGGACCGACAGCGCGAGCAGGAGGAGGAGGGGAACCGCGGAGGGCCTCGCGTCCCCCTCATCGGACGTTCGTCCGCGGGATTCGACCCCTGGAGATGAAGATGCGTCAGGCGGACCGCCAAGCCGCGCCGACGCCGCCCAGACCTACGTGTTGGTGACCGTCTCGGCGCCCAGCTCATGGGCGATCGCGACATCGATCGAGTAGTCGATCGGCACCACGATCAGCGACGGGCGGTCCAGCGTGAGCGCGTGGCGCAGGTGGCGCCCGAAGTCCTCCGGCGCGCCGCAGCGCCAGGCGGGCATCCCGAACGACTCGGCCAGCCGGACGAAGTCGGGGTTCGTGAAGTCCACGCCGAAGTGCTCGCCGAACTTCTTGTCCTGCTTCCAGACGATGGAGCCGTACTGGCGGTTCTCCCAGACGACGTTGACGAACGCCGTGCCCAGCCGTGTCGCGGTCTCGAGCTCCTGGAAGTTCATGAGGATCCCGCCGTCGCCGTTGACGGTCACGACGCGCCGGTCGGGGTGCACGAGCTTGGCCGCGACCGCGCACGGCACCGCGAAGCCCATGCCCGCCAGGCCGTTGGCGATCATCACCGTGTTGGGTTCATGGGCCGGGAACATCCTGCCGATCCACAGCTTGTGCAGGCCCACGTCGGAGATGAGGATGTCCTCGCGGCCCAGCGCCTGGCGGATCTCCCACAGGACGCGGGGCGGCTGCATGGGGAAGTGCTCGTCGTGGCGGGCCTCTCGCAGGCGGCCGAGCACGACGTCGCGCAGACGGGGCGAGCCGCCGCTGTGCGGGACGTCGCGGCACTCCTCCGCCAGCCGCGCGATGACGTGGTAGATGTCGCCGACGAGCTCGACCTCGGGGGTGAAGTAGGCGTCGATCTCGGCCGGCTCGGAGTCCACGACGACGATCTTCTTGTCGCGCCGCGGGTTCCAGTGCTTGGGCGCGTGCTCGACGAGGTCGTAGCCGCAGGCGATGACCACGTCGGCGTCCTCGAAGCCGGCCATCGCGTAGTCGCGGGCCTGCAGCCCGACCGTCCCCAGCGCCTTGGGGTCGGTGTAGTCCAGCAGGCCCTTGCCCATGAACGTCTCGGCCACCGCGATCCCCGTCGCCCGGCAGAACTCGCGCAGGGCGGGCGCCGCCCCGGCGCGCACCGCGCCGTTGCCGGCCAGGCAGACCGGGTTGATCGCGTTGCGGATGAGGTCGGCGGCCTTGAGCAGCTCACGCGCGGCGGGCTCGGGCTTGACGGGCCGGCGGCGCGGCAGCGGGATGGCGTCGACGTCGGCGGCCATGACGTCCTCGGGCAACTCGAGGTGCGTGGCACCGGGCTTCTCGGACTCGGCGACCTTGAACGCCTTGCGCACGACCTCGGGGACGATGTCGGGGCTCGTGACGCGGGCGTTCCACTTCGTGATCGGGCGGAACAGCTCGACGAGGTCGATGAACTGGTGGGACTCCTTGTGCATCCGCTCGAGGTCGGCCTGCCCCGTCAGCGCCACGAGCGGCGCGCGGTCCAGGAACGCGTCGCCGATGGCCGTCACCAGGTTCATGGCGCCCGGTCCCAGCGTCCCGAGGCAGACACCCGCACGCCCGGTCAGGCGGCCGTACATGTCGGCCATGTAGGCCCCGCCCTGCTCGTGTCGAACGGGCACGAAGGAGACCGAGGAGTTCGCGAGCGACTGGTTGAGGTCCAGCGTCTCCTCGCCCGGGATGCCGAACACGTACTTGACGCCCTCGGCCTCGAGGCATTCGACGAACAGGTCGGAGGCTCGGCGCCGGCCCATGTCAGTCCCGTACCCTCACACGCTTGAGCATCTGATGTCCCGCCTGATCGAACTCAGCACCGCAACTCCCCTCCACTGCCCGCGTTCCCATCGAGGCATGCGCCGGATCGTCACCACCTCGGTCGCCGCGCTGCTCGCCGGGCTGGCGTGCGCGCCGGGGGCCCATGCCGCGAGCCGCCTCGTCGTCCAGGGCCACGGCTTCGGCCACGGCATCGGGATGAGCCAGTACGGCGCCCTGGGCTATGCCGAGCACGGGTTCTCCTACACGGACATCCTGAGCCACTACTACGAGCAGACCTCGGTGGTGCCGCTGGCCTCCGAGCCCGACGTGCGGGTGCTGCTGCAGACCGCGCGGCGCGCGACGATCACCGGCGCGGTCGCCGGCCCCGACGGGCCGCTGGACCCGGCCAAGACCTACGTCGCGACGAGCAGCGCCGGGCAGGTCGCGCTGGCCACCGGCGGCAAGCGCGTCGGCGTCTACGCCGCGCCGCTGCGCCTGAGCGCACCCGCCGGCGGCGCGGTGCAGCTGCGCGGGATGGCGGCCAACGGCCTTCGCGATGGCCGCTACCGCGGCGCCCTGGAGATCCGCCCCGCGGGCGGCAGCGTGCAGGCCATCAACGCCGTCGACCTCGAGGACTACGTCCGCGGCGTCGTCTCGGCCGAGAGCCCGGCCAACTGGCTCGCCGAGCAGCTCAAGGCCCAGGCCGTCGTGGCGCGCAGCTACGCGGTGACCACGAACGTCGGGAGCACCACCGACGGCATCGACCAATACGCCGACACGCGCTCGCAGATGTACAAGGGCGTCGCGGCGGAGTTCCCGTCGACCGACGCGGCCGTCGCCGCGACGGCGGGCCAGGTCGTCGCCCAGGACGGCAAGCCGGTCGTCACCTACTTCTTCTCGACCTCGGGCGGCCACACCGAGAACGTCGAGTTCTCGTTCCTGGGCGCGCTGCCACGCACGTGGCTGCGCGGCGTCGACGACCCGTTCGACAGCGTCTCGCCGCGCCACACGTGGACGCCGTTCACGTTCAGCGGCACGCAGGTCCGCCAGCGCCTGCACGGCCTGGTCCGCGGGAGCTTCCGGGGCATCAAGGTGCTCGAGCGCGGCACGTCGCCGCGCATCGTCCGCGCCGAGGTCGTCGGCAGCAACGGCGTCACGGAGGTGACCGGCCCGCAGCTGCGCCAGCGCTTCGGGCTCTACGACACGTGGGCGACGTTCACGTACATCTCCTCGAAGGTCAAGAAGCCCGCGACGCCGAAGGCCCCGAAGGACCCGAAGGCCCCGGCGGTGCCCGGCGCGCCGATCGACAACGGCGCGGCGACCGCGGGGACCCCGGTCGACACGACGGGCGGGCAGGCGGCGTCGATCGCCCGCCGCCGGCCGTCGGAGCTGACCGGCTCGATCGACCGCGCTCGGCGCGGGCGCCGCGTGCGCATCGAGCGCCGCGACGGGGCCACCTGGCGCACGGTCGCCACGACCCGCGTGCGCACGGGCGGCCGCTACCGCGCGCCGCTGCCGGGTCCCGGTGAGTACCGCGTCGCGTTCGGCGACATCGCCGGGCCGTCGGTCAACGTCCGTTGAACCGGGCCCCAGGGCCTCAAGACGGCGATCGACCTGCCGATCCGCGGGGTATGGTCGCCGTCTACGCCGGGCTCGGAGCGTTCGCGCTGGTCGCGGCGTGGCTGGTGACCGGCTACCAGGGCCTGGTCGCCGCGCGCAACCGCGCCGAGGGGACCTGGAACGGCATCGAGGCCCAGCTCCAGCGCCGCCACGCGCTGCTGCCCGAGCTCGCCGACGCGGTCGCCGCGCTGGCCCCGGGCGAGACCGAGGTCCTGGGCCGCCTGGAGCGGGCGCGCCTGGCCGCGCAGTCGGCGGGCTCGGCGTTCGAGCGCGCCGACGCCGAGCGGCGGGTCGCCGCAGCGCTGGGCGCCCTCGGGGCGCTCGTGCAGACCCATCCGGCGCTGGGCGCCGGCGGCACCTTCGTCGAGCTCCAGACGCGCCTGGCGCGCATCGACGACGACCTGCAGGCCTCGCGCCGGCTCTACAACGCCGATGTGCGCCTCTACCTGACGCGGCGCCGGCGGTTCCCGCCGGTGGTGCTCGTCGGCATGGAGCGCTTCCCCGAGCGCCCGTACTTCGAACTCGACCAGACGCGCGAGCGCATCCTGGCCGTCGCCTGATCGGCTACCCGCCGTAGTAGCGGGCGACGGCGTCGGCGACGCAGACCGGCTTGTCGCCGCCCTCGCGCTCGAACGTCTGGGTGACGGTGAACTGCACCCCGCCGGGGACCTCGACGGCCGCGCTCAGCGTCGCGCGCATCCGCACCCGGGACCCGATCGGCAGCGGCGCGGGGAAGCGCACCCTGTCGTAGCCGTAGTTGAGGCCGAAGGCCGCGCCGCGGATCTCGAACAGCGCGTAGGAGAACCGCGGGCCGAGGCTGAGCGTGTAGAGCCCGTGGGCGATCGTGCCGCCGAACGGGGTGTCCTTCGCGCGCTCGGGGTCGACGTGGATCCACTGGTGGTCGCCCGTGGTCTCGGCGAACGCGTCGACGGACTCCTGGGTCACCTCGAACCAGTCGCTGACCCCCAGCTCCTCGCCGACCCTGCTCTTGAGCTCCTCGAGCCCGTTGATGACCGTCGTGGCTGCCATGGCCGGGCAGTCTAGGTCCCGGCAAGCCAGGCGGCCTCCTGGCGGCCGAGCTCGGTCGACGGCGGCGCGTCGGCCATGTACTCCAGCGCCAGCGTGCCCCAGTCGGCGCCGGCGCGCAGCTCGCCGAGCACGCTGAAGAACAGGCCCTCCATGCGGCGCAGCAGCAGCGCCTGGGGCGGGATCGTCTGGCGGCGCATCTCGTCGAAGAACGGCGACGCCGGCGAGCTGGAGATCTCCATGGCGTTGCGCACGTACTCGGGGTCCAGGCGCCGGAAGCCCGTGGTGAAGTACCACTCGCCCGCGGTGGCGAGCTGGTCGAGCACGCGGTCGGGGGAGAAGTCGTCGGGCTCGGGCAGGTAGCCCAGCGTGGCCAGCCAGTGGTGCACGCCCTCGGCGTCGCCCGAGACCACGGCGTGGGCCAGCGCGCGCTCGCCGTCGAGGTAGTCGGCGTCCATGCGGCGCACGAGGCCGAAGTCCAGGAAGCACACGCGCCCGTCGGCGGCGAGCAGGTAGTTGCCCGGATGCGGGTCGCCGGCGGCGATGCGCTCGCGGCGCACCAGACCGTAGAAGAAGCGGAAGCAGATCTCGGCGAAGCGGTCGCGCTCGGCCTCGGGCAGCGCCTTGACCTCGCCGAAGCCGCGGCCCTCCACGAACTCGGTGATGAGCACGCGGCGCGTCGACATCGAGGTCACGACCTCGGGAACGAGGATGAACGGGTGCTCGCGGAAGGCGCGCGCGACGCGGCGGTGGTTCTGGGCCTCGAGCTCGTAGTCGAGCTCCTCGCCGATCCGCTCGCGCAGCTCGTCCATGATCGCGCGGGCGTCGAGGCCCGGGGCCAGCCGCCGCACGAGCGGGAGCAGCATCCCCGCGTTGCGCAGGTCGGTCTCGACCGCCTCGGCGACGCCGGGGTACTGGACCTTGACGGCGACGTCACGCCCGTCGTGCAGCGTGGCGCGGTAGACCTGGCCGATCGAGGCCGCGGCGATCGGCTCCTGCGCGAACGCGGCGAAGTGCTCGTCCAGGTCGCCGCCGAGGTCGTCGGCCAGGACCTTGCGCATGCCCTTGAACGGGACGTTGGGGGCCGCGTCACGCAGGGAGGCCAGGCGCTCCTTGAACGCCTCGCGCTCGCCCTCGGGCACCATCTCGAAGTCCACGGTCGACAGGACCTGGCCGAGCTTCATGGCCGCGCCCTTCATCTGCCCGAGCTGGGTGACGAGCTCGTCGGCCAGCGCCAGGGCCCGCTTGGCGTCGGCGGCCTCGGCGCGCTCGGGCGTGCGCCCGCGGTTGGCGACCTGCGTGCCCGCCCAGCGCGCGCTCTGCCCGGCGACCAGCCCACCGAAGCGGGCGGTGCGGGCGATGCGGCTCTTGGGGATCTTCGGCATCCGTGCGGGGTTACGGGGCAGACGTGACGGGGGCTCATGCCAGAGTAGGGCGCGTATGCCCGCCCCGTTGCTCGTCGTGGACGCCCCGTCCCTCCTGTACCGCGCGTTCTTCGCGCTGCCCAAGTCGATCACCGGGGCCGACGGCCGGCCGGTCAACGCCCTGCTGGGCATGGCCAACCTCGTGCTGTGGGTCGTCGAGCGCCATGCGCCGCGGGCCGTGGTGCTGTGCACGGGCGCCGAGGCGGCGACCTACCGCACCGCCCTGTACCCCGGGTACCACGCCGACCGCCCGCCCGTCCCCGACGAGCTCGCGCCGCAGTGGGCCGACGCGCCGGCGTTCTTCGGCGCCTTCGCGTGGACCTGGCTGGATGCCGGCGACCTCGAGGCCGACGACCTGCTCGGCGCGCTGGCGCTCGCCGAGGCCGAGGCGGGCGGCGAGACGCTGCTGTTCACCGGCGACCGCGACATGTTCCAGTGCGTCGACGAGCACACGCGCGTGCTCTTCCCGCGCGGCGGCAAGGAAGGCCCCGAGCTCGTCGACGTCGACGGCGTGCGCGAGCGCTACGGCATCCACCCCGGTCAGGTGCCCGACTTCATCGCGCTGCGCGGCGACCCGTCCGACGGGCTGCCGGGGGCCAAGGGCATCGGCGAGAAGACCGCCGGCGAGCTGCTGCGCGCCCACGGCGATCTCGAGGGCCTCATCGCGGCCGCCGACGCGCAGCGCCCGCGGGTGGCCGCCGCGCTGCGCGACCAGGCCGACGAGCTGCGCGCGTTCCGCAAGATCGCGACGCTGCAGCCGATCGATGTGGCATGTCCCTCCGACGCGCCGACCGACGCCGCCGCCGCCGCGCGGGCCGCCTCGGAGCGCGGGATGGGGCGGCTGGCGGGGCGCCTGGAGGCGCTGGCCGGGCAGGCCTGAGCCGTGGCCGTGCGAACAGGGGTCTCCAGGCCCCGGGGCCGATTGCCGATGCTTGCGCGGTGATCCCTGCCGTGGTGCGACGCCTCGTCGTCTGCCTGACCCTGACCGCGCTGGCCGGCGCGGCGGGCGGCGGCGTCGCGCACGCGGCCACCGCGCCGCCCCGCGCCGTGGATCTCGACCGGGCCGCCTGGGAGTACGCGCCGGACCCCGGAGACCGCGGGCTGGCCGAGCGCTGGGCCACGGGCGCCGCGGGCGCCGACGCGGCGTTCAGGCCCGTCCGGCTGCCGCACGTCTTCGATCCCAAACCCGACCCCGACACGTTCCCGGGCTCCGTCGGCTGGTACCGCGTGCCGATCACCGCGCCCACGAGCGCGCCGGGCTTCACCTGGGCCGTGCACTTCGAGCAGATCCGCCGGGTCGCCGACGTGTGGCTCGACGGAAGGCACCTGGCGACGAACACCGACCCCTACGCGCCGTTCACCGTCGCGCTGCCCGCGCTGGACGACGGCCGCCCGCACGAGCTCGTCGTCCGCGCCGACAACCGCAAGGGCAAGGAGCCGCGCGAGGGCTGGTGGAACTGGGGCGGCATCACGCGCCCGGCCCAGCTCGTCCCGCTCGGCGGCCTGGTCACCCACGACCCCGGCTTCCTGCCGCGCCGCGTGTGCGACGCCGACGGCACCGGCTGTCGCTGGAGCGTGCTCGTCGACGCCGAGGTCGCGAACCGCGGGACCACGACCGTGGTCCCCAGGCTCGCCGCGCGGCTGACCGACCCCGACGGCGTGCGCGCCGGCGGCGCGAGCGCCACCGCCCGCCCGCTGGCCCCCGGCGAGACCGCCCGCGTGCGCTTCTCGGTCCCCGTCACCGGCGACGTTGTGCTCTGGGGCCCCGGGCACCCCGCGCTGTACGGCACGACGCTCCAGACGGCCGACGCCTCAGGCGTCCAGCAGGTCGACCACACGCGCATCGGGCTGCGCACCGTCGCGGTCCGCCACGGGCTGCTCGAGCTCAACGGCCGGCCCATCGAGCTGCGCGGCGCCTCGATCCAGGAGGACGTCGACGGCCACGGCCCGGCCCTGACCGACGCCGACATCGCGGGGATCGTCGACCAGCTCAGGACCGTCGGCGCCAACGTGACCCGCGCGCACTACGCGCTCGACGAGCGCCTGCAGGCCAAGCTCGACGAGGCCGGCATCCTCGTCTGGACCCAGGCGCCGATCTACCACCGCGACGCGCTGCTGAAGACCGTCGCCCAGCGCAACGCGGCGCTGTCGACGGTCCGCGCGACCGTCCTGGCCACGCGCAACCACCCCTCGACGCTGACGCACTCGGTGGCCAACGAGCTGTCGGTCATCCCCGACCAGGTCCCCGCCACCGCCGCCTTCCTGCGCGACGCCCGGGCCCTGACGCTCGACCTCGACCCGACGCTGCCGTCCTCGGTCGACACGCTGAGCTATCCCGGCTACCCGCGCCAGAACGCCTACGCGCAGTTCGCGCTGCTGGGCGTCAACAGCTACTTCGGCTGGTACCCGGGCAAGCCGGGCCACTCGACGGCCGACATCAACGCGCTCGCGCCCTACCTGAAGTCCATGCGGGCGATGTATCCCAACTCGGGGCTCGTGCTGACCGAGTTCGGCGCGGAGTCCTCGATCACGGGACCGTCGACCGAGAAGCAGACCTACGAGTTCCAGGCCGTCTACACCCGCGACGTGCTCAAGACCGTGGCGTCGTCGCCGACGCTGAGCGGGGCGATCTACTGGACGCTGCGCGAGTTCGCGGTCAAGCCCGCGTGGGACGGCGGCGCCGGCCTGCCCAGCGTGGACCGCAGCCCGATCCACCACAAGGGCCTCATCACCTACGACGGGCGGCCCAAGCCGGCGTGGGACGTCCTGCGCGACGACATCCGCAGGACGCCGGTGCAGCGCAGCGACGAGTCCGTGGCGCTCGCGCTCGGGACGCGTGTGGCGGTCCGCGACCGCGGCGGCTTCGGCATGGGCCTGACGATCGCCATCCTCGCCGCGGTGGCGATCTTCATCGCCGTCGACGTCTGGGCGTTCCTGGGCTGGCGCGCGGCCTCGCTGGCCGACGAGCGCGAGGCTCGCGACGAGCGCCGCGCCCGGCGCCTGCGCGCCCGCGCCGGGCACGACGGCGACGAGTCCGCCGTGCGCGTGCTGGCCTAGACGGGGCGGCGGGGCCGGTTGTCGGGCCGCCGGGTCGACCAGGCGGTCTGCCCGCGCGAGCGGCGCACGAGGTAGACCAGGCCGGTGGCGACGAGCACGCTGACGATGAACGAGGCGCCGTAGCGGCCCCCGGTGATCGCCCACATGACCAGGCCCGCGATGAAGGACGCCGCCAGGCCGATGCCGACGGTCATCCAGATGCTCATCGGGTCCGGGCCCGGGAGCGCGAGACGACCGAGGCCGCCGACGATCAGGCCGGAGACGAAGAGCAGGATCAGGTAGAGCAGGACGCCCATGGTCCGGTGAGCGTACCCACGACGGCTTCGGGCCAACTAAGGGATCGTGATGGCGGTCAGGTGCCGGTGGGGCCGCCGGGGACCAGGCGCACCGCGTCGATCTCGTCGTGGCCGCTGGCGCCGCGCAGGACGAAGCCGACCGCGTCGATGTTCGTGCCGACGCCGGGCAGGTGCGCCACACGCAGCGAGATCGGGACCTTGACGATGTGGATGCGCCGGTGGGCGAGGACGAGCAGGTGGCGGTCGCCGTCGCCATCGGGGTCGTGGTGCTGGATCCAGACCACGCGCCCGTGGACGTGGGCACAGGTGGTCTGATCGGCCGGCACGTACGGGGCGCTGCGGTCGCACGGCCGGGTCCAGGCCGGCGCGGCGCGCTGCAGGGCCGGGTTCGTCAGGCCGGCCCGCGGATAGGTCTTGAAGCTGCCGGCCGAGGCGACGAAGAACGCGACGATGGCCAGGACGACGAGCAGGAGCAGGACGACGAAGGCCGCGCGCCGCAGGCGGCGCCGGGGACGCGGGCGCGGTGGGTGCGCCGCGGTCAATGCGCCGTCGTGCCCTCACGGCCGTAGGCGTCGGACAGGCGAACGACGTCATCGACCTCGGGCGTGGAGACCTCGAGCACGTCGGCGGTCTCGATGGCCTCGATCGTGTGGATCTCGCCCGGCACGTTGCGCCAGGTGTGCCCCGGGCCGATCTCGGTCTCGGTCAACGCGTCGGCCGACGGCCCCTTGACGAGCCGGAGCCGCCCGCTGAGCAGGTAGTTGCTCTCGTCCTTGTGCTGGTGGTACTGCAGCGACAGCCGGTGTCCGGCCTCCACGTGCAGGATCTTGCCGGCGTAGCGGTCGGTCAGGGCGTACCAGAGCTCGTGGCCCCAGGGCTTCTCGACGCGGCGCGGGAGGTCCATCGTGGCAGCTCCCTCAGGGCGTGAACTTCACGTTGATCACGTCGCCGTCGCGCATGACGTAGTCGCGGCCCTCCAGGCGCAGCGTGCCGCGCTCGCGGGCGCCGGCGAAGCCCCCGGCGTCCAGCAGCGCATCCCACGCGATGACCTCGGCGCGGACGAAGCCCTTCTGGATGTCGGTGTGGATCTGGCCGGCCGCGTGCCAGGCCGTCAGGCCGTTGCGCAGGTGCCAGGACTGGGCGATCGTGCCCTCCCCGGCCGTGAAGAACGAGTTGAGCTCCAGCAGCGCGAACGCGCCCTGGGAGACCCGGTCCAGTCCGGACTCGCTCACGCCGAGGTCGGCGCGCATCGCAGCGGCGTCCTCCTCGTCGAGCTCGGCGAGCTCGGCCTCCAGGCGCGTGGAGAGCGCGACGACGCCCGCGCCCTGCCGGGCGGCGTGCTCGGCGATGACGGCCGGGATCTCGTCGCTGCCCTCGTCGACGTTGACGACGAAGAGCACGGGCTTGGCGGTGAGCGGGCTGAGGTTGCGCAGGGCGTTGGGCGCGGCGTCGGGGACCGGGATCCCACGGACGGGCCGGCCCTCCTGCAACGCGGCGACCACGGTCCGCAGCCACGCCTCCTCGGCGGCGGCCTCCTTGTCACCGCTCTTGGCCTGCTTGGCGACGCGCTCGACGCGGCGCTCGGCCTGCTCGAGGTCGGCGTAGACGAGCTCGGTCTCGATCGTGTCGACGTCGCGCGCCGGGTCCACCGAGCCCTCAGAGTGCAGGATCGACTCGTCGGTGTGAGCCCGGACGACGTGGACGATCGCGTCGGTCTCGCGGATGTTGGCCAGGAACTTGTTCCCCAGCCCCTCCCCCTCCGAGGCGCCCTTGACCAGGCCCGCGATGTCGTGGAAGGCGATGGTGTCCCAGACGATCTCCGACGCGTGCAGCAGCGCGGCGACGCGCTCCAGGCGCTCGTCGCGCACGGGTACGATCGCCACGTTGGGCTCGATGGTCGTGAACGGGTAGTTCGCCGCCTCCGCGCCGGCCTTCGTCAGCGCGTTGAACAGCGAGGACTTGCCGGCATTGGGCATGCCGACGATGCCGACCTTCATCTGGCTCGGTCTCCGATGAACGTGCCGAGCAGGGCGCCGGCGAGGATGTCTGAGGGGTAGTGCACGCCGAGGTAGACGCGGCTGGCGGCCATCGCGGCGGCCACCGGGTAGACGACGCGCGAGCCGACCAGCGGGCTGTAGGCCCGAGCCGCGGCGAACGAGGACGACGCGTGGGCCGACGGGAAGCTCAGCTGCGTCGGGGTGGCGATCAGGTGCGGCAGGCCGTCGAGGGCGGGCCGGTCGCGGCGGGCGAGGAGCTTGATCGCGCTGTTGACGACCTGGGTCACGGCGACGCCGGCGATCGCACGCCGCCAGCGGTCGCGGCGCGGGGCGTCGAGCACCGCGCCGGCGGCGCCCCCACGAGCCACAGCGCCGCGTGCTCGCCCGTGCTCGAGAAGGCCATGACCGCGCGCTCGACCGGGCGGGCGTGACCGTGGGTGCGCGCGGCGCGCAGGATCGCGAGGTCCAGGCGGTTGGAGGTGGCGGCGGACATCGACGCGCAACGGTAGTGGTCGCCGGGGCGACCCGGCGGCGCGGGGGCGGGCAGGGGGACGGCGTCCGAGCACGAACGACTCATGCACGCGATGACCATCGATGAGCGACTTGCGCAGGATTGGTCACCGGGATCGGTGTGTGACCTCGGTCCGCGGCCCGGACGGTCGACCGGCGGTCGGCCGGGATCGCCGAGCGGCCGGCGCGGGCAGGACCCGGCTACCGTGGGGGCGCCGGTGGTCAGCAGCCGCCGGTGGCGGGAGCACGCGTCGCGCGCCGGGTCACATCGCCGGCCGATGGACCGGACCGCGCGAGCGCCCCGCACCCCAGCACCTTGCGCAGAGGTCATCCGCCGCCGGCCGGGCGGGGTGATCGCACGCGACCACGTCCACACCAGCACGAGGAGCGATCCCCGCACGTGACCGCGCACCCCAGCCCGGAGACCGAGGTCGAGCTCATGGGCGTCCGCGTGGACGCCGTCACCGAGGAGCAGGCGATCGAGGAGGTCCTCGAGGCCTCCGCGTCGCGCGCGGGCGGGTTCCTGTGCACCGTCAACCTGGACATCCTGCGCCAGTGCCGCCAGGACCGGGAGCTGCACGACCTGGTGAGCTCGGCCGACATCCGGGTCGCCGACGGCATGCCTCTCATCTGGGCCAGCCACATCGCCGGCACGCCGCTGCCCGAGCGCGTGGCCGGCTCGTCGCTCGTTTGGACGCTGCCGGAGGCGGCCGCGCGCGACGGCGCCTCCGTGTTCCTGCTCGGCGGCAACGAGGGCGTGGCGGAGGAGGCGGCGCACACCATCGTCGAACGCCATCCGCGCCTGCGGGTGGCCGGCACCCACTGCCCGCCGCTGGGCTTCGAGCACAGCCCGCGGCAGACCGAACTCATCGAGGAGCGCCTGCGCCGGGCGCGGCCCGACATCGTGTTCGTCGCGCTGGGGTCGCCGAAGGAGCAGCGGCTCATCGCCCGCCTGCAACCCCTGTTCCCACAGATCTGGTTCGTCAACTGCGGGATCTCCTTCAGCTTCGTGACCGGGGAGGTGCAGCGTTCGCCGGGGACCCTCCAGCGCGTCGGGCTCGAGTGGCTCTGGCGCCTGATCCAGGAGCCCCGCCGCCTGGCCCGGCGCTACCTGGTCGACGGACCGCCCGCCTTCGCGACGCTCGTCACATCCGCGGCGCGGACGCGGCTGGCCCGCCGAGCAGGGCGTGGATCCGTTCGGCAGCCTCCGCGGCGCTGAAGGACTCGGCGACCCGCGCACGGCCGCGGCGACCCATCTCGCGGCGGGCCGCGGGGTCGGCGGCCAGCGCGCGCAGCGCGGCCGCCAGCACGTCCGGGCGGCCGGGCTCGACCAGGAGCCCGTGGACGCCGTCGTCGACGAGCTCGGGGATCCCCATGATCTGCGTGGTCACCACGGGCAGCTCCATCGCCATGGCCTCCATGAGCACGACGGGGATGCCCTCGGCGAAGCTCGGCAGGCAGAAGACGTCGGCCGCCTGGTAGAGGTCGCCGACGTCGTCCTGGCCCACCGGACCCGTCAGGGTGACCACGCCGGCCAGGCCCAGCTCCTGCACCAGCGCGGTCAGCGCCGGGCGGTCCGGTCCGTCACCGGCCAGCGTGGCGCGCACGTCCAGGCCCTCACGGCGCAGCGCGGCGACGGCGTGCACGAGCGTGCGCTGGCCCTTGTCGGGCACGAGGCGCCCCAGGCAGAGGACGTCGAGCCGGCCCCCGGGGCGGTCGGGCCGCTCCGTGGCGGTGAACCGCTCGACGTCCAGGCCGCAGCGCACGATCTGCAGCTTGGCCCAGTCCTGCGGGGGCGAGATCCGCATGAGCTGCGAGCGGCAGTAGTCGCCGATGCACGCGACGAACCGCGCTTCGGCGACCTTCCGCGGCAACCCGTACCGGGTGACGTCGTCGAACTCCGTCGGCCCGTGCATCGTGAAGCTCCAGCCCACGCCGTCGTCGGCGCCGAACTGCGCCGCGACCATCGCGACGTCGCTCGCCGCATTGGCGAAGTGGGCGTGCACGTGGCCGATGCCGCGACGCTGCAGGCGGTCCCAGAGCAGGATGCCCTCGGTGAAGTAGAAGACCTTCCACGCGCCGTTGCGCGCGCCTCCGGCGCTGGAGCGCAGCGTGCCCGCCAGCGTCCGCAGGTACGTGCCCGGGCGGCGGCGCAGCGCACGCAGATGCGCCCCGACGAGCTCGCCCGGCGGAGGCGGCAGGATGACCGACGTCTCGCGGGCGGCCCGGCGATCGGCGTCGGTGAGCAGCTGATCGTCCGGAACCCGGCGCAGCGAGAAGGTCTCGACCCGCGCGCCGCGGGCGCGGAGCCCTTCGACCTCCCGCAGGATGAACGAGTGCGAGACACCGGGATACAGACCCACGATGTAGGCGATGGCGGGCTCGTCCGGCAAGTCCGTGGGGACGCTAGCAAGCGTGTGGGGCTCAGGACAGCGGCGCCGGTGCCGCCCGCACGGCCGGCTGCGGACCGGCAGCCGCCACGGTGACGACCGGCGCACGGAGGCTCACCTGCACGGCGGGGACGCCGACCATGGTGGCGCCGGCCGGGACGTCGGTGACCACGACGGCGCCCGCGCCGATCTTCGCGTCGTCGCCCACGGTGATCGGCCCGATCACGGTGGCGCCGACGCCGAGGTACACCCGGTCGCCGATGATCGGCGGTCGCCCGGGCCCACGCTGGCCGATGGTCACGCCGTGGTACATGTTGACGTCCTCGCCCAGCACCGTATGCGGGTGGAGCACGATGCCGCGGCCGGCGTGATGCAGGAGCAGGCCCGGCCCGCAGACGACCTCCCGCGGGAGCTCGGAGCCGACGATCCAGCGCAGGTACACCCGGTCGAGGATCCGCCAGACGATGTACAGGCCGATGGGGCGGCGATCCGCGGCGGTCAGCTGCTGCCCGAGGCGGAAGACGGCCACAGTCCGCCGATCGTCCTTGCTCGTTGTCCGCCCGAAGTCGCGTCTCAGCGTGACCTGGAGCTGTCTGAGGACCGTGAGGATGCGGCGATGCTAGCCGACCACGTGGCGGATGTCACCAATCGTCGCCACGTTGGTGACACCATGCACGGGCTCAGCGACCTTGACCCACCGATCCAACGGTCATGCACCACGAGCCCACTGGAGCCGATGGAGGACAGGCTCACCTTGCGATAGTGTCCCGGCGGCGCAGGAGTGACCTTCGCGCCCTCCATGACTGTCGGCCACGCACCCGCCGGTGACGCTCCGCCCAGGACCACCACGCTCATGGGCCTCGGCCTCGCACCGCTCACCGAGGAGCAGACGATCGAGCACGTGCTCGATGCGCTGGACCGTGGCGACGGCGGATGGCTGTGCCCGGTCAACCTCGATGTGCTGCGCCAGACCGTTGAGGACCCGGCACTCAACCGCCTGGTCGCCCAGGCCGATCTCGCGGTCGCCGACGGGATGCCGCTGGTCTGGGCCTCGCGCCTGCAGGGACAGCCGCTGCCGGCCCGCGTCGCCGGCTCGACCCTGGTCCGCACCCTGAGCGAGCGGGCGGCGGCCCGCGACCGCTCCGTCTACCTGCTCGGCGGTAACCAGGGCGTGGCCGCCGAGGCGGCCGTCCGCCTGCGCACCGACTACCCCGGCCTCCGCATCGCGGGCCACCGCTGCCCGCCCTTCGGCTTCGAGCGCGACGCCCGTGAACGCGAGGCGATCGCCGGCGACCTGCGGCGCACGAACCCGGACATCGTGTTCGTCGGGCTCGGCTTCCCCAAGCAGGACAAGTTGATCGTCGACCTGCGGTCGGTGCTGCCCGGCGCCTGGTTCGTCTCGTGCGGGATCTCCTTCAGCTTCGTCACCGGCGAGATCCAGCGGGCGCCCGTCCTCGTCCAGCGGCTCGGGCTGGAGTGGGTCTCCCGCATGATCCAAGAGCCGCGGCGCCTCGGCCGCCGCTACCTGGTCGACGGCCTGCCGTTCGCCGCCCGCCTGGCGCTGTCCAGCCTCCGGCTCAGATCGCGCTGACGGGCGCGAGCAGGTGCTGCACGGCGTGGGCGAGGTCCTCGGCGTCGCGGCCCAGCAGCAGCCCCGGCACGCCGGCGGCCGCGCCCGCCTCGACGTCGCTCGGCCGGTCGCCGATCACCACCGACCGGCCGAGCTCGATGTGGGGGTGGCGCTGCGCCGCGGCCAGCAGCAGCCCGGGCGCCGGCTTGCGGCAGCCGCACGGGCCGCGGTCGTGCGGACAGTGCAGGATGTCGTCGACCGCCGCGCCGGCCTCGCGGTCGAGCAGGTCGACGAGCCGCACGTGGATCGCCGCCAGGTCGACCTCGTCCATCCGGCCGAGCGCGATGCCGCGCTGGTTGGTCACCACCACGACCGGGATCGCGGCGTCGTTGAGGCTGCGGATCGCCTGCGCCGCCCCGGGCAGCAGGACGAGGTCCTCGGGCCGCTCCACGTAGGCGCCCTCGGGCGCCTTGACGTTGATCGTCCCGTCGCGGTCCAGGAACGCCGCACCGCCCGGCCTCAGCACAGCTCGCGCTCGGCGATCTCGAAGATCGTGTGGCCCAGGAGCTTGTGGGCCTCCTGGATGCGGGCGGTGCCGGGGCCGTCGACTGCTACCACCAGGTCGGCCGCCGCCGCCATCGGCGATCCCGGCGCACCGACGAACGCGCAGGTGACGAGCCCACGCGACCGCCCGGCCTCTAGGGCGCGAACGACGTTGGCCGAGCGGCCGCTGGTCGAGAGGCCGATGAGAACGTCGCCGGGGCGGCCGTGGGCCAGGACCGCGCGCGAGAAGACCTCGTCGTAGGAGTAGTCGTTGCCGATGGCGGTGACGGCGGCCACGTTGTCGCCCAGCGCGATCGCGGCGAACGGCTGGCGCTCGAGCTGGAAGCGGCCCACGAGCTCGGCCGCGAGGTGCTGCGCGTCGGCGGCGCTGCCGCCGTTGCCGCAGAGCAGGACGCGTCCGCCGCCGCGCAGCGCGCCGACCACCGCGCCCGCGATGCGGTCCACGGCCTCGGCGACCGGCGGGGACCGCAGCAGCTCGAGCACTCCGATCGCCTCGTCGATCCGCTCCGCGAGCAGCTCGGCGCGGGAGCCGGCCAGCAGTTCAACCCTCGACATAGGTCCACGTCCGCAGTCCGGTCTCCTCGAAGGCGAACTCGGCCTCCTCGAGCCCCATCTGGGCCAAGCGCGCGGCGACCTTGTGACGGGTCCCGGGCGTGCAGTAGAACAACATGAAGCCGCCCCCGCCGGCGCCCGTGACCTTCCCGCCGAGCGCCCCCGCGCGGATCGCCTCGTCGTAGGCCTCGTCGATCACCGGGGTGGAGATGCGCGGTGACATCTTCTTCTTCTCCTCCCAGGCGACGCCGAGCAGGCTGCCGAACGTGGCGAGCTTGCCTCGCAGCAGCGCCTCCTTCATCTCCAGCGCCAGCGTCTTCTGCATCCGCAGCCCGGCCAGCGCGTCCTCGTCGCTGTCCTCGTATCGCTGCGTCTGGTCCTCGATGATGTGGTCGCCGGCCCGGGTCCTGCCGGTGAAGACCAGCAGCAGGTTGGACTCCAGCTCGTACATCGTCGTCGGGCGGATGCGCAGCGGGTTGACGAGCACGTCCCCGGGGCCGAACTCGATGAAGTTGAACCCGCCGAACGTCGCGGCGTACTGGTCCTGGAGGCCCCCCTTGAGGCCCAGGTCGACTCGCTCGACCTCCCAGGCCAGCCGCGCGATCTCGTAGTCGGTCAGCGCGAGCTTGTGGTGATCGCGCAGGACGCCGATGAGCGCGACCATGAGCGCGGAGGAGGCGCCGAGGCCCGAGCCCGGCGGTGCGGCCGTGTGCAGGAACAGGTCGATCCCGCGCGGCTCCTCCAGCTGCGAGACGCGGCGGATGCCGGCCTTGACCAGATCCAGCTGCCCGTCGTAGTCGACGTGCTCGTCGGCGCCGTAGTCGATGGCCATGCCCAGGTCCAGGGACTCGACCCGCACCCGGCCGTCGACGCGCGGCCGCAGCGTGCCGTGGGCGAAGCGGTTGATCGTGGCGCACAACACCAAGCCGCCCTCGCGCTCCGGGAAGGGCGGGACGTCGGTGCCGCCGCCGGCGAACGACACGCGCAGCGGCGCCTTGGCCCGGAACAGCGGCTGCGTCCAAGCCTCGCGTTGGGCCCTCGCTCGCCTGAAGCGGTGGGTCTGGGTCTGCGGGGTGATCACGGCCGAGGGTCCTTCCGGGGCGAAGTCCATGTCGTCGATGTGCCGCGCGCTGACGACCCGGACAGCTCGGCCAGCCTGAGGTTAGACCCGCGCTGGTGATTGTCCGGTCGTGCTTGTCAAGGTCATAGGTTTGTACGGACCAGGCGGCAGAAATCCTCCCGTTGGTCACTGGCTTGGAAGGGGAACTGGAGCCTTGTTCATCGTCCGGTAACCGACCGATCGACACACCGGTTTGGTGACCTGCAGATCGGCGGACGACGATGGATCACCCGTGACGCGTGGCGGTCCGCGCAGCGTGTGCCAGACTGCGGTCATCGTCAGAGCTCTCGCCCGGGCCGTCCTCTCCGCCGGACACGCCTGGACCGCCTCAGCAACCGCATACCTCCTGACCCTCGCCGCCGCCGCCCCGTCCCGGGGATCCGGCGCCACGCCCCCCGCCACGCGGCCGGTGCACATCATCGTGTTGGTCCCGGCGCACGACGAGGCCGGTGGGATCGCTGACACCGTACGGTCACTCACCGCTCAGGATCACCCGGCCGATCTCCGCGAGACGATCGTGATCGCCGACAACTGCTCGGACGCTACGGCCCGGGTCGCGGCCGACGCGGGCGCCACGGTGTGGGAGCGCATCGACCCGGAGCGCCGCGGCAAGGGCCAGGCGCTGGCCTGGGCGATCGGCCGCCTGACGACCGAGCGGCCCGCCGCCGACGCGGTGGCGATCGTCGATGCCGACTGCATCGCCTCCGAGAACCTCCTCGGCGTCATGGCGGGTCGTCTGGCCGCCGCCGACGCGGCGGTCCAGTGCGGCTACGTGGTCGCCAACGCCGAGGCCTCACCGGAGTCCGCGCTGCGCACGGCGGGGTTCCTGCTCATGCACGACGTGCGTGCCGGCGGCAAGCAGGCCCTCGGCCTCTCGACCGGCCTGTTCGGGACCGGGATGGCCTTCGCCATGACCACGTTGCGACGCGTGCCGTGGGAGAGCACGTCGATCACCGAGGACACCGAGTACCACCTGCGCCTGATCGACGCCGGCCTGCGGGTGGCCTACGCCGGCGACGCCCACGTCGCCTCCGAGATGCCGACCAGCGCCGCGGCGGCGCGCGAGCAGCACCTGCGGTGGGAGGGGGGCAACGCCGCCCTGGCCCGCGGCACCGCACCACGGCTCCTGGCCAAGGGCATCATGAACCGCAGCCCGCAGCACGTACATGCCGCCCTCGAGCGGTGGGTCCCGCCTCAGAGCCTGCTGCTGGCCGCGACGCTGGCGGCGACCGCCGGCTCGGCCGTCTCCGGCTCCTCCCGCGGGCGGCGCTTCGGTCTCGCTACCCTCGCCGGGCAGGGCCTGTACGTGGTGGGTGGCCTGGTCGCCGCCCGAGCGCCCTCGGCTGTGTGGCGAGCGCTCGTCCACGCCCCGCGGCTCGTGCTGCGGAGGCTGGCCGTGATGACATCGATGGTCCGCCGCGGAGCGCCGACGGAGTGGGTACGAACCGCCCGGGAGCACGAATCTCCCAGGAACCCACCATCGCATGACGAAGCGGGACTCGGAGTCTGACCCTCTCGCTAGTCTGCCTGCGGGTCCGCGTTTCCGCCACAGGCATCACCTCGAGCTTCTCAAGGGGCCGACGACGACATGACACCCAGACCCAGCGAAGAACTTCTGCCCACCTGGCTCGCCCGACAGCAGCACGTTCCGGTGGCCGAGAGCCCAGGCGTCGTGCCGCGCGCGGTCTCGCGCCACAAGCTCCTGATCCTCTTCTTCGTGCTGGTCTTCGCCGGCGCGGGCGTTGCCGGCGGGATCGTCCGCAAGCCCCAGTACACGGCGCAGGCGGACCTCACGGTCGGCCAGGCCGACCTGGCGACCCAGTCGCTGCAGGGGTACGCCGCCGCGGTGCAGGTGCTGGCCGGGGTCTACAGCCGGCTCGTCGTCAGCGCGACGGTCATCAACCAGGTCGATCGGCGCGAGCACCTCGGCCCCGTCGAGCTGCGGAATCGGATCTCGGCGAGCCCGACGCCCGACAGCAGCACGTTCCGGATCAAGACCACCGGGCCCGACGCGCAGTCCGCGCTGCGGCTCAACCGGCTGACCGTCAACGCGGCCCAGGCCTACATCGTCAAGCTGGGCAACAACGGCCAGAACGACGCCAAGCAGGCGTTCGCCAAGTTCCAGGCGGCCGCCAACACCGCGGCGCTCAAGCGGGCCGAGGCCCAGCGACTGGAGGATCAGCGCGCCGCGGACAAGAACAGCGTCACGGATGCCGAGCTGGCCAAGCTCAACGCCGACGCCGCGAAGTTCGACCTCATCGCGCAGACCTACAGCCAGCAGTATCAGAACAGCTCGCTGCCCTCCGCCAGGCAGTACCAGGGTGCGAGCGTCATCACCCGGCCCGTCGCCGCCACGAGCGACCAGCGGTCGTGGATGCAGAAGCTCGGCATCCTCGGCGCGTTCGTGGGCCTGCTGGTCGGCGTCGCCATCGCCTCCGCGCTGGAGGCGCGCGCTCGGCGCAAGGCGTACTGAGGCGTGCTCACGCCGCAGCTCATCCTGCTCGCCGCGTTCGGCGCGCTGGCCGTCGCGTCCGTCGCGAGCATCTCGACACGGGTCGATCCCGGCCACGTCGTGACGGTCGGCCTGGTGCTCGGGGTGTTCTCCGGCAACTGGCGCAACCTCGGGCTGCCGATCGGCATCGACCGGTTCTTCGTCGTCTGGGGCATCTTCCTGGCGCTGCTGAAGTGGCGGAAGGAGGGCTGGCGCGGCCTGCGCCTCGACGGCGTACCCCTCATCCTGGCGCTGCTGGCGGGCTACGCCATCGTCTCGGCGACCTGGAGCGGCCACCTCGTCGAGAAGCGGAGCGGTTTCGCGCTCCTGGACCAGCTGGGGCTGCTGCCGTTCCTGCTGTTCGTCATGGCGCCCGTGATCTACGGGCATCCGGCGCAGCGCCGGGGGCTGCTCGTGGGGCTCGTCGCGCTCGGGGGCTACCTCGGCGTCACCGCGGTGTTCGAGACGATCGGTGCGACCCAGCTGCTGTTCCCGCGCTACATCGCCGACCCGAACGTCGGCATCCATTTCGGCCGGGCCCGCGGGCCCTTCGTCGAGGCCTCGGCCAACGGCGGCGCCCTCACCGTCTGCCTCATCGCCTCGATCATGGCCTTCGCGAGCTGGCGCGAGGTGGCCTACCGTCGGATCGCGCTCGCCGTGGCGCTGCTGTGCGCCATCGGCATCGTGGGGACCGTCACGCGCGAGGTGTGGCTCGCCGCCGCCGTGTCGGGGCTCGTGACCCTGGCGGCCTTCCGCCCGCTGCGCCGGTTCCTCGTCCCGGCGCTGCTGGCCGGCGCGCTCGTGGTCGCCGGCAGCCTCGCCCTCGTACCGGGCCTCTCGACCCGCGCCAACGAGCGCACCAAGGTCCAGACCTCGGTCTGGGACCGGCTGAACAGCAACCGGGCCGCGATCCACATGATCGACGCCCGGCCGACCCTCGGCTTCGGGTGGGGGACGTTCGCCGAGGCCAGCCCGCCGTTCTACACGCAGGCGGCCACCTACCCGGTGACCAGCGTGGCCCAGCTGCACAACGTCGCCCTCTCGATCCTCGCCGAGCTCGGGGTGGCCGGCTTCGTGCTGTGGATCTCGGCGTTCCTCGGAGCGGCCTGGCGGGCGCTGTCGCGCCGCGGTCCGCCCGAGCTGGAGAGGTGGCGCATGGGCCTGCTCGCCGTGCTCCTCAACTTCATCGTGCTGTCGAACTTCGCGCCGCTGACGTTCCCGTTCGGCAACTACATCGTGTGGGTCTGGCTCGGGATCCTGTACGCCAGCGCCCGGACCCTGCCGGTCCAGGAGATCCTGGTGCACCGCGGCACGCCGTCGAGGCCGCCGGACCCGGCGCCGGAGCCGGAGCTCGTGGCCGTCTAAGCGGACCCGCCGGCGCCCCACCACCTGGCGACGGCCAGGTGGTGACGACGGGCCCTTCGTCTAGCTCCTGATCGTGGGCGGCCGCCCGGTGAGGAACCAGCGAGCGACCCGCGGGTTGTGCCGGACGGTGCGTGCCGCGTTGGCGATGCGCCAGCGTCGGCGTCCCGGGTACCTGAGCCGCGGGTCGACCTTCGACGGCGGGCCCCCGACGACCCGGTCCGGAGTGAAGACCATCATCTGGTACTCGGGGCTTCCCGCGAACACGTCGTAGACCTGGTAACGCGTAAGACCGAGCCCCACATCGCGCGCCTCGCGGAGTACGTCATGCAGCTCGACCTCTTCGTCGACGATCTGGAGGGTCTCGTCGCAGGCAGCCCGTCGCGCACCGGTGAATCGAGGATGTGGCGTCGAGATGAACAGCACGCCGTCCTCGGTGAGGCGACCGCGCAGGTCGCCGAGGAGCCCGGGCCGATCCTCGGCTCGGATGTGCTCCAGAACGTCGAATAGCGTGATCACGTCGAAACGGGCCTCCGGCGGAAGCACGTCGACGGTCCCGGCATGGAAATTCACGTCCGAGACGATGCGCCGTGCTGCGTCGATCGCCTTGGCACTGAAGTCGATTCCGGTTACCTGGCCGAAGCGCGTCAGGAAGCTGGTCATCACGCCCGCTCCGCAGCCGACGTCGAGCAGCGAGAGGCCGCGGCCCGTGACCACGTCCTCGATCAGCAGCCGCAGTTGCTCGTGCCGGAGGTTGGGCTGCAGCCAGTCCCGCATCCCCACGGCGAAGGAGAACTCCTCGTAGTAGCGGTGGCTCTCCGCATGACTTGCGTCGGTCTTGAGCGCCATCGGCGTACCGTAGCGCCGCTCTGCGGTCCTGTCCCGTGGCCGCTAGGCCGGGCGGCGGCTCTTCCCCGCCCGCGCCCGCGCCGCCACCGTTGCGTAGGCGGTAACCGTGGAGCCCGAGCGTGTGGTGATCCGTACGCCGACCCGCCGGCCCGCGGCATCCATCGGGACGGTCCGGACCACGGCCCGACCGCCCGCCGTCTCGAACGACCCGTCCCCGTTGAGATCCCATGACACGGCCGCCCGCGGCTGGTTGAGCACCGAGTTGGAGGTGTCGAGGCGGATCAGGCCACCGTGGGCGGCCACGTCGACGTCGAGCGCAGCCCGATCGCTCACGACGCACTCGACCGAGAAGCCCTGGCAGGTCTTGGCCGCCAACAGCTGGAGGTGTTGCCACGGGAAGGCCGCCATGGCCTTCATCGTGTACTGACCCTCGAGCAGCGGTGCCATGATGTTGGGGGTGCCGGCCGGCGGCTCCTGTGCGATGAACGTGTTGACGCCGCCCGTCTGGTCACGCACGACGATCCCGTACTTCTGCGCCGCCTCGGCGAGCATGCGCACCATGGGGGTCATCGTCAGCCGGCTCAGGTCCACCGAGGGATCCAGTCGCATGCGCGCACCTTCGGGGAGAGCCCAGCGGTCGGTCAGCCATCCGTCAGCCCGCTGGGCCGGCCAGTTCCACCGGCCCTTGGCCGACGCGGTGATCGCCAACGCGAGCGCGTGGTGGATCTGCCGTTCGCGCAGCTCGTCCAGAGTCACCGTGCCGGCGATCGTCGACATCGACGAGGCCGTCACGTTCCAGTTGAACCGCGACGAGCGATCGCCCTGGGGATTGCGCCAGGACAGCGACGATGCCACGCCGCGGTCGTGCTGGAGGTCCTCCGTGACGCCGCCCCAGCGCGCGGACCACGCGCCCGTCGGGGACTTCACGGCACCGAAGAACTCCCACTCCTTGATGGTCCCGTCCGGTTGGGGCTGCAGGACCGCGAAGTTCCGGTCGCTGCAGTTGGCCGGCCGGGCATCCGGCGGGATCGGCACCGACGACCAGGCCTGGACCAGCGCGGGATCGGTGTAGGACGGATGATCGAGCGTCACCGATGTGTGCGGCGTGCCCGCCGGGGCCCAGAACATCGGCGTCCCGCACTGCGGGCTGTTGATGTAGCCGCCGTAGCGGGCCACCTGCTGGTTGAAGAACGCCATGTAGCGCGAGCTGCCGGGCTGCAGCGGCGCGTCGGCGCGCAGCGGAAGGTTCCACACCGAGTCGGGCGCGAAGGGGACGAAGCCCTTGGGCAGCGGAGCGGCGTGCGCGGGACCGGCGAGGCCGGCAAGCACGACGGCCAGGCAGGCCGCCCGGGTGAGCGTACGATGGGGAAGGAGCGGCATGAGGCAGGCGGATGGCCGCGGAGAGTCGGGGAAGCTCGGAACGGGTCGCGGCCGCGGCCGGGCGACTACCCATAGGAGTCGGTCCGCTTCCCCCAGTCTTTGGCCGATCCCGCGGCCCTTCAAACAGACGTCCATTGGGTGTTCGCGGCGGGACAAGGGCCGCGAGATGCCCTGTCAGCGGCGGCTGCGACCGGCCAGACGCCGCATGAACCCCATGAGCTCGTCGTACGCCGAGGGGAACACGACCCGCAGTGTGGCCAGGTAGCTGACCAGCCCGGCGGCGGAGATCGCCAGCAGCGCCAGCGGAGCGAAGGTGTCGTCGAGCACACGGGTCCCGGCCAACGCGAGCCCCAGGAGCGGCCCGCAGGCCACGAGCGGCGGCAGGATGTCCTCGAACATGCTCTTGACCGTGATGCCGACAAGCGGACGCAGCACGGTGACGTGCGTGAACAGCATGAGCACGACCTGGATCGCGGCCCCCGCCGCGGCTACCGCGATGATCCCGTGCGGCGCGGCGATCGCCACCGTCACGCCGAACGCGACGAACGACACCAGGTTGAGCCACACGAGCGTCGAGGCGCGCCCGAGGGAGACCAGCAGCGGGCCGACCCCGGTCATGATGGTGGCCACCAGGCCGGCGGCGGTGAGGATCTGCGTGGGCTCGACGGCCGGCTCCCACCGCGACCCGAACACGAACGGCACGAGGATCGGCGCCACGCCGGTCACCAGGAGGATGGGTGGGAATAGCAGCAGCGCGTGGACGCGCACGATGCGCCCGCGGATCCGTCGCAGCTCGACGAGGTCTTCCGCGCGCGAGAACAGCGGGAGAGACAGCCGCAACATGATGGCGCTGAGCTTGGACTGGTACTCCACGCCGATGCGATAGGCCCGCGAGTAGTAGCCGAGCACCGTCGGGCCGAGGCGCGCGCCGACGAAGATGTAGTCGATGTTGCGGAACCCCAAGTACAGAAGACCGGAGCCGAGGGCGGGCAGGCCGAGCCGGCGGATGTCCCGGGCCACGCCCGGGTCCCAGGCCAGGTTGGGTCGCGGCGCCGCGAGCTGGGTCCCGACCAGCGTCACGACCGCGGTGGCGACCGCCCCGAGGACGATCGCCTCGCCGTCTAGGCCGGCGACCGCCAGCGCGACCATCACGGCGGTGCCGATCACCGCGGCGGCCGCATCGGCCAAGCCGACAGACCGGAAGTCCAACCGACGCTGGAGCAAGCTCGACGGCACACCCGCGACAGCGCTGATGAGGAAGATGGGGGCGATGATCAGGGTCAGGCGACCGGTCTGATCGTCAAACACCAACGGCATCACCAAGACGGCGACGAGCACCGTGAGCACGGTGAGCACCAACCCCGACACGATGCTGAGGACCATCGCGGTCCCCCGCTCCACGGAACCGACCTGGCGGCGCTGGATGAGCGGCGTGGCGATCCCCTGTGACCCCACACCGGATGCCAGTTCATTGACCAACAGCGCGATCGCCGCACGACCGAACTCCGCCGGAGGTACCAGGTGCGAGGTGACCACGATGCCCCCGAACGCGGCAAGCTCGGAGACCACGCGGGCCAGACCGACCCAGCGGACGCCCGAGACGGCCGCATCCCCGAGCGTTGCGTGCGTCGAGGTCTCACCGGATGCGCCGACGGACCCCTGGTGCTCCTCATCAGGTGTCCCCGGCATCGGCCGCCGACTGTAGCGTGGTACACCCCGGCGCCCGGGGCGGCCGTTGCTAGCCTCCACGTCAATGAGCGAGGCTCCGCTTCCGGTGACCGCGGTCATTGCTGCCTATAACCGGGCCGACGTTGTGGAGCGTGCCGTCCGGAGCGTCCTGGCGCAGCCGCGCCCTCCGGCCGAGGTGCTCGTCGTCGACGACGCCTCGACCGACGCGACCATCCAACGGGCGCAGGCCGCCGGTGCGACCGTTCTGCGCCGGGAGCGTAACGGCGGCGCCGCGGCGGCCCGCAACATGGGCGTCGAGGCGGCAACGCAGCCCTGGATTGCGTTCCTGGACTCCGACGACGAGTGGCTGCCCTGTCATCTCGCCACCCTCTGGCCCCTGGCCGAGGACTACGAGCTGGTCACGGGCGCCTCGCTGGTGAAGTCGGCCTCCTCGATCGTGACGAAGCGTTCCGGCGTTGCACGGCGCACGGAGCTGTATTCACCCGCCGCGCTCGTGTTCCCCGACAACTTCGTCAGCTCGGGCGGCGTCCTGGTGTCCCGCGCGGCCGTGCGCGAGGTGGGCGGCTTCGACGAGGGCCTACGCTTCGCGGAGGACTTCGACCTGTGGCTGCGGGTGCTGTCCCGCCACCCGGGCGTCGCGGTGCCCGACCCGGTCTGCATCTATTACCGTCACGACGGTCAGAAGACCGGTCAGGTCTCCGAGGCCCGGGCGGCACAGCGCGGCCTACTCGAGCGCTACCGGGACCAGCCGTGGTGGTCCGAGCGCGCGTTCCACCGTCGGCTGGCGCTCAACGAATGTGAGCGGCGCATCGCACAGGGGCACCGGCTCTCGGCCCTGCGTCTTCTGCTCTCAGGTCTGGTGCGCGATCCGTCAGTGCATGCGCCCGTCGCGCGCGTGCTGGCGTCTCGCCGGCTCCGGAGCGGCGGATGAGCCACGTCGTCGTCGGCCACGTGGTCAACACCTACGTGACGGTCTCCGAGACGTTCATCCCGGACGCGATCGCCGCGGTGGATGCGCACGGCACCGAGTCCTGGGTCATCTGCGGGCGGAGCGAGAATGAGGACAGGTTCCCTCTTCCCCCGCCGGAGCGACGGATCGTGGCCCCCGTGCCATCGACGGCGCGCCGGATCGTGGATCGCCTCCGGGGCGCCGACCCCCGCCGGCGGTTCGCTGGCAGCGTGCTGGCGGACGCCCGCACGGCCGGCCCCGATCTGCTGCACGCCCACTTCGGATGGTCCGCGCTGTACGCCGCACCGCTGGCGCAGCTCATGGACATACCGCTCGTCACGACGTTTCATGGCAGCGACGTCACGGTACTGCCGCTCCAGCCCGAGCACCGCGGCGTGTACACCGGCCTCTTCGGCACCATGACGGCGGCCATCGTCGTCTCCCGATACGTGCAGGGCGCGCTCGAGGACCTCGGGTGGGCAGGTCCGACCCACATCGTTCCCGCCGGCGTCGACGTCCGGCGATTCACGTTCCGCGAGCCGCCGGCCGCGTGTGACGCCCCCCGCGTCGCGTTCGTCGGGCGCCTCGTGGAGCGCAAGGGCGCCGACGTGCTGCTGCGGGCCGCCGCCGGCCTCCGGGCCGACGGGACGCCGGTCGAGGTGCACCTCGTCGGCGATGGGCCCGAGCGCTCGGCGCTGGAGGCTCTGGCCCGCGAACACCGCCTCGAGGAGATCCGGTTCCACGGCGCGCTCGGTCCTGACGGGGTGCGGGACGTCCTGCGAGGTGCCCACCTGATGGTCATGCCCAGCCGGGCGCTGCCTAGCGGCTCCGGTGAAGGCTCGCCCGTGGTGCTCAAGGAGGCCCTGGCGACGGGCGTGCCCGTCATCGCGACGGACACGGGAGGCACACGCGAGGTGATGCCGCCGGAATACCGCGACGAGCTGGTGGCCGGCGACGACGTCGCCGGGCTCGCGCACCAGATGCGGGCGGTGCTCCACGACCCGGCCTCGTGGGCTCGACGAGCCCACGTGGGCCGCGCCTGGGTCGAGCAGGAGTTCGACTGGGGCGTGCTCGGCGCACGCACCGTGGAGCTCTATGCGACCCTCGCCGGCGACGCCGAGCGCCGCTAGTTGACCACCAGCTCGGCCAGGCGGCGTCCGCAGCTCTCGCGGGAGTACGTCGCGACCGCGGCGGCGCGGGCGGCCGCGCCGAGCTCGGCCCGCCGGGCGTGCGCCTCCACGATCGCCTCGGCCAGCGCCCCGACGTCCCCCACGCCCACGATCAGCCCGGTGCGGTCGTGCTCGACGACCTCGGCGATGGCCGGGATGTCGGACCCGACGACCGAGCATCCGCAGGCCATCGCCTCCAGGAGCGACATGGGCAGCCCCTCGTAGGCCGACGGCAGGGCGAAGACGGCGGCCGAGCGCATCGCCTCCACGATCACGGAGCGGTCCATGACGAAGCCGTCGAACCGGCAGCGGTCGGCCACGCCGGCCTCCCGCGCGAGCTCGCGCAGCATCTGCTCGTCGGGTCCGCTCCCCAGGATGCGCAGCGACCACCCGGCGTCCAGGCGGGCCAGCGCGTGGATGAGGTCGGAGATCCGCTTCTGCACGTCCAGCAGGCGCGCGACGATCACGATCTCCTTGCCCGGCCCCGCCGCCGTGGCCGGCGCCGGGGCGTAGCGGCCGACGTCGACGCCGTTGGGGATCCGGGTCGGGTGACCGCCGTGCCGACGGACCTTGTCGGCCTCGGCCGAGGTCTGCACGACGATCGCCCGCGCCCGCGGCAGGGTGCGCCGCTTGAACGTCTTGAGTTCGTGGCGGTCCGGCATCCCCTGGTCGATGCCGATGACCGGCAGGCGCAGTCCGGAGAGGACGTCCCACCGGCCCGTCCAGTACTCCTGGACCATCATGGTGGTGATGCGGTCCTCGCGGAACCCGCGCCGTAGCTCGGGCAGGATGCTCAGGGCGTTGGCGACCTGGTGGACGTAGCGTCCCGGCGGTGTGCGACGCAGCGATCGCACCCGCCGCCACGGGGCGTCGACGACGCCGGTCCCCACGAAGCGGATGCCGACCCCCTCCGGCGTGGCCATGACCGCGCTGCCGCGCTCGCTGGGGATGTAGATCGTGGCCCTGACGCCCTGGTCGCGCAAGGCATAGGCGTACTCCCAGGACCAGTCGTTGCGATAGGTCTCGACGAACGCCTCCCGCGTCAGCCCGAGGCCGCGCCCGTAGAACTCCTCGAAGACGTCGGTGCTCAGCAGCAGCGCGACGGCCGGCGAGGCGACCTCAGGGATGCGTGACGACAACGCGGATGCGATTGGCGAACAGCTCCGGGCGGTGGCGCATCAGCGCAGTGGCCACGGGCCCGGCGGCACGATCGGTCACGCGGTCGCGCAGGAACGGGAGGTCGAGCAGCGGCGTGACGCCCCCACCGCTGCGCTCGACGACGCGCAGCCCCACCTGTCGCATCAGACCGGCCAGCGAGTCCAGGGTGAAGAACCGGATGTGGGGGTCGCGCCAGGGGCGCGTGCCCGACTCCTGGTCGCCCAGCGGAGAGAAGCGCCCCAGCAGGGCGAGGTCGGCCCGGGCGCGCCAGTGCGCCGCGTTGGGCACCTGGATGACGGCGTGGCCGCCTGGTCGCAGGACGCGCAGGATCTCCGCGGCGGCCTCCTCCGTGCGGAACAGGTGCTCGAAGACCTCGAAGCAGAGCACCAGGTCGAAGGACGCGGACGCGAAGGGGAGCACGGCGGCGTCCTCGATGACCCGGGCGTCGAGCCCGAGCGAGCGGGCGCGCTCCACCGCCGCGGCCGAGACGTCGACGCCGACGTAGGAGCGCGCGTGGGCCTGCATGTAGGGGCCGGCGACCCGGCCGTCGCCGCAGCCGATGTCGAGCACGTCGGTGTCGGCGCCCTTGGACGCGAACCGCGCGAAGACCTCGGCCACCGCGTCGCTCTCGCGGCCGACGTACCCGGCTCCGCCCTCCGACCAATACGTGTCGTAGTACTCGGCGGTTGTGGTCACACGGTCATCGTACTCACGCATCAGCGTCACAAACGGGTCCATCGCGCGTGCCGCGGCGCGCGGCTATGTGCACGTCGACGCCAGGGTCCACCCCCGCGTCGCGACGACCACGCGCGCGTCGGAGGGCGGCGGGCGCAGCACCCGGCCGCGATCCCGTGAGGGAACGACCACGAGGTTCGCGAACGCGTCCGGCGTGCCCATACGAAGCTCCCGGAGGCCGGGGCGCCGTGACTGGAGTCCACGATGCTCGCGCGTGGCGCGTCACGCCACACGGCCGCCAGCGCCTGGAGCCGCTCGTTGGGGACCACGAGCGGCCCACACGGCAGGCGGGACCGGACGACGTGCTCGCCCGCCGCGCGCGTGCGGGCGATCTGGGCCGATGCATCACGGAGGTTCGACAGCCGCGTGGCCTGGGCGGGAGCGGTCGCGACGACCGCGACCAGCCCGACTGCGGCGACGGCCGGCCAGACGCGAGGGCGTCGCATTCCGATCCAGCCGGCCAGCCCCGCGCCGGCGAGGACGCACGCCATCGCCTCGAACGGCAGGGCGTATCGCGCGAGGAGCAGCGTGCCGCCGGCGACCGGCAGCAGGAAGGAGACGCCGAGCGCGGCGACGATCGCCAGCGCCGGCCAGGTACGCCGAGGCGCGGTCAGGACGCCGAACACCGCACCCGTCACCGCCAGCGCGGCCGTCGGCCGACGCCACCGGCGCGGACCCGGCGACGACCTCCCGGGTCAGGAGCAGGGCGAGGGCGACCACGCCGGCGGCGAGGCCGAACGCCTCGTGGGCGATGGTCAGCGTCGCCCAGCCGAGCACGCCCGTCGCCAGGTAGCCGATGACCAGCAGGCCGTCCTCGGACCCGGGGCCGAGTGGTGACAGCGCCGCCGCGATGAGGTTGCTGAGCGGATGCGGGGTGGGACCCGGCGCGTAGTGCGGGAGGTGACCGTGAGCGATCTCCCGCCCCCACACGAGCGAGTGGACCGCGTCGACGTTCACATAGCGATCACCGAACGCCGCGAACGCGACAACGCTCACCAACGCGATGATCAGTGCGCTGAGTGCACCAGAGGTGATGCCGCGGCGAGGTGTCCGCGCTGCCATTGGGCCGGGAGTCACTCAGAACTGCTCCGCGGGATCGGCCGTCCGGTCGCGCCGGCCGACGACCCGCGCCGGGATGCCTGCGACGGTCGCGCCCGCGGGGACGTCGTCGAGCACGACGGTCATCGCCCCCACCTTCGCGCCGCGGCCGACCCGCACCCCGCCGAGGACCTGGGCATAGGCGCTGAGCACCACGTCGTCCTCGATGACCGGCGCGCCGTCGCGGTGCTCGCGCACGCCGAGGGTCACGCCGTGGCCCATCGTCACGTTGGCCCCCATGCGGGAGGCCGGGTGGATGATGATCCCGCCGAAGTGGAAGATCCGCAGGCCCGGGCCGATCTCGGCCGACTTGGGGATGCTGATCCCGGTCAGCAGCGAGACCGCGAGGTGCAGCGCCCCGTAGACGGGGAAGAGCGCCAGCCGGACCGGTCGCGGCAGCTCCAGGGTGAAGCGCCCGAGGCGGTAGACGGCGATGGCCCACAGGGCCGGCTCGGTCAGCAGCTCACGCGGCGCGTAGCGCCGTACGTCGGCCCGGAGCGCGACGAGGGCGCTCGTGCCGCTCAGATGCTCCCCAGCGTGGGGTTGCCCTTGAACAGGACGCCGTCGCTCGGCGCCGTGAAGTCCTTGTTGGAGGCCAGCGTCAGGTCGTGCAGGTCACCGATGATCGTCACGGTCGGCGCCTCGTAGACGCGCTGCGCGGCGGGGGTGTTCTCCATATCGCTGAGGGTAGGCGGTGGTGTCGGGCGTGGCAAGCTGCGTCGGCTTTGCACGATCTGTCCCACCAAAGCGCCACGGGGGCTTACGGACTGCGGCTGCACCTGGCCGCCCATGACGATCTGCTGGGCCCAGCGCCGACCTCCTGGCCGCGCTGGCAGGTCACCCAGCGGACCGGACCATCGCCCGCAGGGCGCTCGCGCCTCACCGACGACGAGGCCTGCCTGGTGCTGGACTCCGGCGGGGTGATCGCCCTCGACCGGCGCGAGGCCACGGCCGTCTACATGCTGCCGCACCCCGTCGGCGCCGATGCGCTCGTGCATCCCTACCTCGTCCCGGCGGCGGCCGTCGCGGCGCACTGGCGCGGCGACGTCTGCTTCCACGCCGGGGGGTTCGTCCTCGACGGTCGCGCGTGGGGCGTGCTGGCCCCCAAGGACGGCGGGAAGACCACGCTGCTGGCCGGCCTGGCTGGCCGCGGGGTGCCCGTCCTGGCCGACGACGCGCTCGTGCTGCGCGCCGCCGACACCGCCCTGGCGGGCCCCCGTTGCCTCGATCTGCGGAAGGGTGCGGCCGAGCGCTTCGCGGGCGCCACGCCGCTGGGCATGATCGGCGACCGGGAGCGCTGGCGCCTGGCGCTGGCCCCCGCACCGGCCGAGACGCCGTTCGCGGGCTGGGTCGCGCTCGGGTGGGGGGATGGCCCGCCGCGGACCGAGCCGGTCGCGCTGGCCGGGCGCCTGCGGGCGCTGACGGCATCGCTGACCCTCAGGACCCCGCCTCGGCATCCGCAGGCGCTGCTCGACGCCGCCACGCCGGCCATGGTGCGCCTGACGCGCGAGGCGGACTGGTCAGCGCTGGAGCCCGGGCTCGACGTCCTGCTCGACGCGCTGCGCGCCGCCGGCCGCCAGCCAGGCGGTCTGCAGCAGGGCGAATGAGTGCGGGTCGGGGTCGTCCTTGCGCCACTCGGCCGCCAGGGCGTCGAGGTCGACGCGGTCGTCCTCGATGCCCGTGCCCGGCCAGGACGCTCCGAACGCCCGGGCCCGCGGACCCCAGATCGCCGCATTGAACGAGGCCTTGCTCGTGCGCCGCAGGCAGCCGTCCGGCAGCAGGTCGCCCACCAGGCCGGACAGGCCCGCCACCCGGCCGGGCACCCCGCCGCGCGGCGTGCCCCCGGCGTAGGCGGCGAGCGTCCGCGCGTCGGAGAACGGGTGGCGCACCAGGACCCCGGCATCGCGTCCCAGGAGGTCCAGCGCGGCGATCGTGCACTGCAGGCGGCGGCTGGGCCACCACCATCTCGTCAGCGCGCGCGGCCACGACAAGGGCTCTGCGGCCAGCCAGCTGGCGTAGGCCTCCGCGAGCTCCCGCACGCCCTCCGGTCGCAACCACGGGAAGGCGAACGGCAGCGTGCGGCGACCGCGCCGGGCGCGCAGCGCCGCGGGCAGCGCCTCCCCTGCGGTCGCGCGCCACTGTCCCGGCTCCGGCCGGCGCCGCGCGAACAGCAGCCGCGCCAGCCGCGCGCGCTCGACCCCCGCGAACAGCTCGTCGCCCCCGGCGCCGGTGAGCATGGTGCCGCCGGCGGCCTGCGCCACCACCGGGCTGTGGAAGTGCACGTTGAACAGCGGCGGCACGCCGTGGCGGCGCAGGAGCGCGGTCGCGTGGCCGCCGAGCATGTCGAGCTCGCCGCCGAGCTCCAGCCGGATCCAGTCCTCGAGCCCCAGATGGGCGACGACGCGCTCCTGCCAGTCGTTCTCGTGGGATGCCGGAACCGCGGGGAATCGATTGGACACCGGGATCGGCGCGGGCAGGCCCTCCCGCCGCGCGACATGCGCCGCGACGGCCAGCACCGCGCTCGAGTCCCGTCCACCTGAGAAGCTGACCGTGCACGGCGGGCGGCGCAGCGCCTCCAGCACGACGTCCTCGAACGCGGCGCGCGGCTCCTGCGCGGCCGGGCGCAGCGGCGCGGTCGCCGCGTCGTGGCCGAACGGGACCGACCACAGCAGCTCCAGGGGCCGCGGCGCCAGCCGCCCGAGCGTCATCCTGGCGGGATGCGCGTCAGCACCGTGAAGCGCTCCTGCTCGGGCGCGACGTCGTGGCCGACGACCCAGGCGTGCGCCCGGAACGTCCCCTCCGAGCCGCGCACGCCGATCGCCACGTCATGGGTGCGGCCCGCCCCGGCCAGCAGGCGCTGAACGATGAGCGACCGCTCCAGGCACGTCGCGCGCCCGGCGCGCAGGACCCCGGCGACCGACCAGCGCCCGGGCCGGGTCAGCGCCGCGGGCGGGCAAGGCGGCACCGCGGCCTCGAGCCCCATGCGCTTCAGATCGCGCCGCAGGCACCGCAGCGACCGCCAGGCCCAGACGGTGCCGGCGGGCACGCCATGCCACGCCGCCGCACGGCGCAGCCCCGGCCTCATGCCCCCTGCTCCACCAGGTCGAGGGCCACGAGCCGCTCCACGAAGCCCTGCACATCGGTGACGGCCCGTGCGCGATCAACGTCGTAGGCCGAGCACAGCACGTCGGCCATGGCGGGCAGCGTGGTGCCCTGCACGATGAGGGGCCACAGCTCGGTCGCGCTGCCGCCGAGGCCCACGTAGTTCCAGGTCGAGGAGTCCAGGACGACGATCTGGCCGTCGACCTCGCGCCATGGGACGTCGCCCGAGCGCAGGCGGATCACGGATGGATCGTCGGACATCGGTCGCGAGCAGTGATACTACGGTCATGTTCGCCCGGCAAGCCTGCGGTCGCCGGCCCTGCTCTTGACGAGGGAGCGCCGAGCGGTCAGCGGCGACGAGCCCGCCCATCGGCTCCTGCGCCTTCTCTGCAGCACGCAGGAGCGCCGCGCCGCGCGCGCCGAGGAGGCCGGCCGACTGGCCGCCGTGGTCGACGCGCCGACGCTTGCCGCGCTCGCCGCGCGCCAGCGCCTGCTGGGCATCGTCCCTGGCCGGTTGCGGGAGGCCGGCCTCGGCGCGCCGGCGGCCGAGCTCGAGGCGCTGCTCGGCGACGTGCCCCGCCACGAGCGCGCCGAGGGCGGACGGCTGCAGCTCATCACGCTCGGCCTGCTGCTCGAGCTCGAGCGCCACGGGATCGCGGCGCTGGCCCTCAAAGGCCCGCTGCTGGGCGAGGCGCTCTACGGGGACGCCGGCGCGCGGCCGTCCAGCGACGTCGACCTCCTCGTCGGCCGCGACGACCTGGCGCGGGCGGTCGACGTCGTGCGGGCGCACGCCTACCGCGCGCCCGAGGATCCGCCAGGCCCCGACGGCCTGCCACCGCTGCACTGGTGCCTGCGGCCCGCCGCCGGCTCGGCGCCCAACGTCGAGCTGCACTGGCGCGTGCACTGGCACGAGACGACCTTCTCGCCCCAGCTGCTGGCGCACGCGCTCCCCGATCCCGCCTGGGGGCGCCGCGCGCCGGTGCAGTGGGAGCTCGCCACGCTGCTCCTGATCTACGCGCGCGACGGGTTCGCCGGGCTGCGCATGGCCTGCGACCTCGCGACGCTGGCCGACAGCGACCGGGCGCGGGCCCTCCCCGACGGCGCGATCGCGTCCGTCGTCGACCGCGTCCCCGAGCTGGCCGGGACCCTGGCGGCCGCGGCGCTGACCGCGGAGCGGATCGTCGGCATGCCCGCCGCGCCGTGGACCCGGCGCCGCCCCCGCCCGGCGCCGCTGGTCACGCGGCTGGCCGACTGGCGCCTGCTCGGCGACACGGTGCAGCTGCACGCCGAGCAGCGGCTTGTCGACGTCCTGGTCGCACCCAGGCACCAGCGTGGTGCGGCGCTGCGCCATCAGCTCTTCCCGAGCCTCGAGGAGCTGCGCTGGATGATCGGCGACGCAGCGCCGGGCCCGATCCGCCGCCGCCATCAGCTCGCGCACGCGCCGAGCACGCTGCTGCGCTGGATGGCGCCGCTGCGTCGCGGCGCCCGCGTCAGTACTCCACGAGCGTCCCGTTCCGCCGGCAGCTCCTGATCGCCATGCCGACCGCGGCGCCGGCCAGCGGCAGCCCGACGATCGCGAAGCCCACCATCTTGGCCAGCGACACCCAGGTGCTCTCCGTCAGCGGCAGGCCGAGCAGCAGGTGGCGCAGCAGCTCGACGGCGGGCGTGAACGGCTGCACCTCGGAGGCCCAGCGGATCCAGCCCGGCAGCAGGCTCGTCGGGAAGTACAGCCCGGCCGACAGCGAGACCAACGCGATGATGTAGCTGGCTCCCGGCGCCTGCTTGAACCGCAGCATCACGGCGCTCATGAGCAGCGTCAGCGGCGCGAAGGACAGCGCCCCCAGCAGCCCCACGGGGATCGCCAGCGCGACCGTCGCCCAGTGCAGCCGCACGCCGAAGATGACGACCGCGAGCGCCAGCGTGACGGCCGACATGATCGAGGCCAGCGCGAAGGGGAAGATCATCAGGCTCGCGACGCTGGCGGTGGGCCCGAAGGGCGACAGGGCCATCCGCTCGAACGTTCCGGCCACGAGCTCCTGGCGCAGCTGCATCGGGCTCTCCAGCGTGGACTGCAGCACCTGGAGGATCACGAGGCCGACGACGACGAAGCCGAAGTACTCCTTCGGGGAGTGGAACGGCTCCACCCGCACGAGCTTCGACACGTAGTAGAACAGCGCGAGCGTGAAGACCGTGCCGACGCTCTGGGTCACCAGCCGCCCGCGGTAGCTCGTGTAGATCAGCGCATCGCGGCGGATGAGCGCCACCGTCGCGGCGAGGCGGGGCGGGAGGCTCACCGCGGCTCCAGCCGGCCGCCGGCCAGCACGAGCGTCGCGTCGAAGTCCACCGACGCGCGGTCGTCGCCCGGCGAGATCCACAGGCACGCGCCGCCGACCTGCGCGGTGCGGGCGATCGCCGCGGCCAGCAGGTCGGCCGCCGCGTCGTCGAGCGAGTTCATGGGCTCGTCGAGCAGCGTCAGCCGCGGCTCGTGCAGGAACGCCATCGCCACGCGCAGCCGCTGGCGCTGACCCATCGACATGCGGTCGGTGCGCGCACCCTCGAGGTCGTGCAGCGCGAAGTCGGCCATCGACCGCTCGACGGCCGCGCGGCGCCGCGCGGCCGGCAGCAGGGCCAGGCGCGACCACAGGTCGAGGTGCTGGCGGACCGTCAGCCGCGCGTAGAGCCCCCGGTCGCCGGCCGACAGGAACCCGACGCGCCGCTGCACGGCCTCGCGGTCGCGGACCGGGTCGTGGCCCTCGACGCGGACGGTGCCCGCCTCGGGCAGCACGAGCCCGGCGATCACCCGGATCAGCGTGGTCTTGCCCGCGCCGTTGGCGCCGACGATCCGCGTGCGCGAGCCCGCGCGCACCGTGAGCGACACGGCGTCGAGCACCGGGCGCTCGAGCCGCGGCCACCGCTTCGTCAAGCCCTCGACGACCAGGATCTCGGCATCGTCGCGGGCGGCCCCGCGCGGACCCGGCAGCGGGTCGGGCGACTGCTCGCGGATGGCCGGCATGGAGATCCGCGAGCTTAGACCCCGCCTCAGCCGGAGGCCCCGCGGTGGTCGCTACAGCCCGCGACGGGCCAACATGTAGGGCACGGTCCGCGCCAGGATCTTGAAGTCCTGGAACAGGCTCCACGTCGTCACGTACAGGTAGTCGATCTTGACCATCTCGTGCATCGGCACGCGCGAGGAGCCCATGATCTGCCAGTGACCCGTCATGCCCGGCGTCAGGTGCAGCCGCCGCCGGTCATAGCCCGTGATGACCTTGTCCTCGCTGCGGATGAGCGGCCGCGGCCCGACGAGCGACATCTCGCCGCGCAGCACGTTGATGAGCTGGGGCAGCTCGTCCAGCGAGGACTGGCGCAGCCGGCGGCCCATGCGGGTGATCCGCGGGTCGTCGGCGATCTTGAACAGCCCGTCGGCCTCGTTGTGGGCCATGAGATCGTCCTTGCGCTGCTCGGCGTCGGTGACCATCGAGCGGAACTTGAAGATGCGGAAGAGGTGGCCGTCGCGACCGATGCGCTCCTGGCGGAAGAAGACCGGCCCGCGCGAGTCGAGCTTGATGAGCGCTGCGATGACGGCGAACAGGGGCGCGAGGAACACGAGGCCCACGAGCGCGCCGACCACGTCGAACGCGCGCTTGACCAGGCGCGAGGAGCGCGACAGCGCGAACTCGCGCACACCGAGCAGGGTCATGCCGCCCAGGTCGTCACAGACCACCGTGTTGCCCACGACGTCGAAGACGTGCGGGACGATGCTCACCCGGACGCCGAGCGCCTTGGCCGCGCGGATGAGGTCGACGGTGACCTGCGGGTTGGTCTGGCTCGGCACGACGAGCACGCGGTGGGCGTCGAGCTGGTGGATGAGGTGCCCGAAGGTGTCCTGGTCGACCGGGCGCTCCTCCGAGGAGAAGTCCGACACGCGCTGCAGCGACATGCGGCCCACGAGCTTGGCGTGGATGCCGGCCATCTCGAGCTTGTGCTGGACGCGCCCGTAGGTGACCGCGTCGCCGACGAGCAGCAGCCGCTCCTCGGCCACGCCCCGCGAGGCCACGGCGCGGGCGACCCAGCGGAAGCCGAGGCCGAAGGCCAGCAGCGTGGCCCACAGGACCAAGGCCTGGGACTTGCCCAGGGTGCCGTTGATGACGATGCCGTCGACCATCCACACGGCCATCGTGTAGAGCGTGGCCAGCTCGAGCATCGCCGGGGCCTCTTCCAACGTCGTCTTGTGGACGAGCAGCTCGTCGCGGTCGTACAGACCGCTGAGCTTGGAGGCCAGGATCACCAGCGGCAGGCCGACCAGGACGGTGACGCTGAGGTGGTCGTCGCCCAGCAGGTCGACGCAGACGACCAGGGCGACGAGGGCGGAGAGCGCGTCGGCGGTGGCGAGCCACAGCCGGTAGTGGCGATCGCGATGCGCCACGGCGGCGTTCGGCCGGGGCGCCTCTTCGATGGGTCGGGGAAGCGGCCGGAGGCCGGTGATGCGACGCAGGGTCACCGTGCGCCGACGTCGGACGTCGGGCACGCGAAGATCAACTCGCGAGGAAATCGTTCTGCCGTTCGTTTGCGCTTGGACGTGCCGTGTTGCGCCTCCTGGAGCTTCGGTCACACCGGCCCCCTCGGCCACGACTGGTCACATGCGTCGCCGTTCGGGGGCGCACGCCAGACCTCGTGCTCCAAGGTATCGAGGCCCGGCGGGGTTCTCCAGCTACATGCTGTCGCCCCTTCCTAGAGCACCGATAGACCCCGAGTCCAGCCACATTTGCGGTGACTTGACCCCAGGTGACACCAAACCTCCCCATCGGTCCCCGGTCTGCACAGGGCCCGGGTGCGTTGCAAGCGTTCTTGCGCATCCGACGCTGACCGGGGACGGGAGGGTCATGTCACCGATCCCGTGCGTTCACCGTCTGCGTCAGGACCTTCTCGGGGTCAGTTCGTGCGACGTTGCACAGGTCGCCGCCGCCGGACCGCAGCAAATCTGCCGAGCCGGGCCCGCCGATCCTCCACGGCCATCTCCGCCCACCCCGGCCACGAGCGCGCCATACCAACCTGAACATGACCAGAACTTGCGCTCGCGCCGGCACGCGAGCTGACCCGGTCGGGTGAGGCGGCACCCGCCGCCGTGGGTGCTCAGCCGATGCCGAAGCCCACGCGCTGCTCGTCCTTCTCGACGCGCAGCCAGAGGACGTGCTCGAGGTTGAGCCGGATCGACCCGTCCTCGGCGTCGACGTCGTGCCAGCCCTCGGTCCCGAGGGCGTCACGGAGCCGCGACAGCTCAGCGTCGCTGACGCGGGTCGCCAGCGGGGGCTGGCCTGGAAGCCGATCGAGATGCGCTGAGCCATGCCCAGAGCCTACTTGCCTTCAGACCCGACTAGTGATCCACGGGCTGGACGATCTCCGTCAGCACCCCGCCGGTGGACGCCGGATGCAGGAAGGCGACGTGCGACCCGCGGATGCCGATCCGGAACTCCTCGTCGATGAGGCGCATCCCGGCGGCCTTGAGGTCGGCCAGCGCCCGCTCGATGTCGGGGACCTGGTAGGCGATGTGGTGCATGCCGGGCCCCTTGCGGGCCAGGAACTTGCCCACGGGCGTGTCGGGGCCCAGGGGCGACAGCAGCTCCACGTGGTTCTCGCCCACGTCGAGCAGGACGGCGTCGACGCCCTGGTCGATCACCGCCTCGCGGTACACCAGCTCCATCCCGTAGGTGGACTCGTACAGGGCGATGGCGGCGTCGAGGTCCTCGACGGCGATCCCCACGTGGTCGATGCGCGCGAACATGGCGCGCGACCTTACCCGCCGGACCGGGGCACGCGCCGCCGGGCGGCGGCTACTGTCCAGGCATGCGGTCGGTCGTGCTCTGTGTCCTGCCCGCGCTGGTCGCGGTGGCCGTCGGGTGCGGCGGCGGCTCCTCGGGCCGGACCGACACCGCGCAGCAGGCGCTGCAGCTCGGCCGCCCCGGCTCGGCGTGGCGGGCGCTGACGCCCGCCCAGCAGCTCGACGCGGTCAAGGACTGCCGACTGGGCGCCGCGGTGGCCGCCAGTACCGCCAGCGGCTCCGGGCCCGCCTTCTTCAGCGACCGCTACCGGGCCATCCAGCGCCTGCAGGAGTCGACGCTGACCACCGCGCTGGACCGCTGGTTCGCGGCCGCCGGCCATGCCGGTCAGAGCTTGCAGGAGGGCTGCACGGCGGTCGCCGAGCGCCTCGCGGACATCCCATCCGTGGCCCGGCGGCCCCACGTCGAGTTCGCCCTCCCGGTCACCGGCGGCAAGGGGCCGCTCGGCCTCGAGGTGGCCGGCCCCGACATCGAGCTCGTCGGGCGCGTGAGCCCCTCGGGCGCGCGTGTGACGCTCTCGCGCCCCGGCGACCGCGCCCGCAGCACGGCGACCTGGCGCATCGATCAGCGGGGCGACACCGTGCGCGTCTCGCTGCGCTCGATCCCGCTCGGCGTCTCCTACCTGCGCGTCGACGTGGCCGGCCCGGGCGTGCGGCGCGCCGGGCGCCTGCTGGTCATCGACCGCTCCCACGCGCCGTCGCGGCGCCCGCCGCGCACGTTCGCGCCCGTGCTGCTGCGCGGCACGACGTCGCGCACGCTGTCGGTCCTCTACATCCCGCGCGCCGCCCGGGCGACCGTGCGCTCCGACGGCCCGGTGACCCTGACGGCCTCGGGCAGCCTGCTCGTGGCCCACCGGCCGGGGCCGACCACCACCGCGACGATCCGCCCGGCGCTCTACCACGACGTGCGCATCGCCGCGGCGGGCCCGTGGGTCCTGCGGATCGAGCCCGTCGGCGCCGCCCAGGGCGGCGGAGGGCCCTAGGCGGCGGTGTTGTCGTCGTCCTCGCCGCCCGGGTGGGGCAGCGGGGTGACGGCGGCGATGCGGGGGCGCTCGGGCGGGGGCGCGGGCACGCCGCGCGGGCGGCGGTGCGCGGTGCGGTCCACGCCGTCCATGATCTGGTCGATCTCGCCGCGGTCGAGCGTCTCGCGCTCGATGAGCGCCTGGGCCAGCTCCTCGAGCTTGGGCCGGTGGCGCGTGATGAGGTCGTAGGCGGCGCGCTGGGCCTCGAAGGCCAGCTCCTGCTGCTCCTCGTCGCGGATGCGGCGCGTGAGGTCGGAGACGATGTCGGCGTCGGTCACCGCGCGGACGCCGGCGGTGGCGGTGCCCATGCCGTAGTCGTGGACCATGGAGTGGGTGATCTCGGCGACGCGATGCAGGTCGTTGGCGGCGCCGGTCGTGACGACACCGAAGACGATGGCCTCGGCGACGCGGCCGCCGAGCAGGACGGTCATCTGGTCGACGAGCTCCTCGCGCGTCTTGAGGTAGCTGTCCTCGTCAGGCAGGTTCATGACGAACCCGAGGGCCTGGCCGCGCGGGACGATCGAGATCTTGTGCACGCGCTCGGAGGCGATGAGCAGCTCGCGGCACAGGGCGTGGCCGGCCTCGTGGTAGGCCACCACCTTGCGCTCGTGCTCGTTGAGCGTGGTGTTGGTCTGCACGCCCGCGACGACGCGCTCCAGCGCCCCGTCGAAGTCCTCGCGCCCGAGGGCCTGGCCCGAGCGGCGCGCGCAGAAGATCGCGGCCTCGTTGCAGAGGTTGGCCAGCTCGGCGCCGGTCAGGCCGCTCGTCTGCTGGGCGACGAGGTGCAGGTCGACGTCGGCGCGCAGCGGCTTGTTGGCCGTGTGGACCTCGAGGATGCGCCGGCGCCCGTCGACGTCGGGCGGCGAGACGAAGACCTGGCGGTCGAAGCGGCCGGGGCGCAGCAGCGCGGGGTCGAGCTTGTCGAGCAGGTTGGAGGCGGCCATGACCACGAGCCGCCCGGAGGAGGCGAAGCCGTCCATCTCGACGAGCAGCTGGTTGAGCGTCTGCTCGCGCTCGGAGTTGTTGTCGCTGCCGCGCCGGGCGCCGACGGCGTCGAGCTCGTCGATGAAGATGATCGCGGGCTCGCTCTTGCGGGCCTCGCGGAACAGGCGGCGGATGCGGGCGGCGCCCAGGCCGGCGAACATCTCGACGAACGAGGACGCCGACTGGGAGTAGAACGTCGCGCCGGACTCGTGGGCGACGGCCTTGGCCAGCAGGGTCTTGCCCGTGCCGGGCGGCCCGTGCAGCAGGACGCCGGCGGGGACGCTGGCGCCCAGGCGCTTGAAGGGCCTGGGGTCGCGCAGGAAGTCGACGACCTCCTGCAGCTCGCGCTTGGCCTCGTCGACGCCCGCGATGTCCTCCCAGTTGACCTCGACGCCGGCGTCGGGCTTGATCTCGACCGGCTTGGTCTTGGGCATCGTCTTGAGCATCCGCCACATGACGACGCCGAAGATCACGATGAAGATGATCGAGGCGAACCCCGACCAGTTGTTGCCGAAGTCCTGCAGGCGCTCGGTGAGCGTGGCGTGATGGACGGGCAGGGGCGCCGTCGGGATCTTCGTGAACCTCGAGGGATCGACCGACGTCGTCGACGTCGTCGCGGTCGTGAGGGCGGCCGTCATCGCAGCGAAGGACACGCCCCTTCCATCGGCTGTTCGGGGCGGCGACTTGACCGGTCGGTCCGCTGACATGTGCCGTCAAAGCGGACCGCAGTCCGCTATAATCCCCTCCTGTAAGCGGACTTCGGTCCATTTCCTCTTCTCCACAGGAGCCTCATCGTCGTCATGAGCACCACCGCCCAGCAGGTCCCCACCGACACCTACGCCGTCGACCCCGTCCACTCCTCGATCGGCTTCGGCGTCAAGTACAACGGTCTTGCCACGTTCCGCAGCGCGTTCGAGACCTTCGACGCCCAGCTGGCCGGCGGCGAGCTGACCGGCAGCGCGCAGGTCGCCTCGATCCAGATCGACGAGCCCAACTTCAAGGGCCACCTGCTGTCCGAGGAGTTCTTCAACGCCGACGTGACGCCGACCGTCACGTTCCGCTCGACCGACATCCGCGTCGACGACGACGGCAGCGCCGAGGTCGACGGCGAGCTCACGATCCGCGGCACCACGAAGCCCGTCACGGCCACCGGCACCTACGCCGCCGGCCCCGACCCGTTCGGCAACGACCGCGTGGCGTTCGAGCTGTCCGCGACCGTCGACCGCCGCGAGTTCGGCCTCAACTGGCAGAACCCGCTGCCCTCCGGCGCCGACTCCCTCGCCTGGGACGTCACGCTGACCGTCGACCTGCAGCTCGTCAAGCAGGCCTAGCCCCGATGCCCGCGATGCACATCCTGGGCCTGTCGGGGAGCCTGCGTCGCGGGTCCCACAACACGGGCCTCCTCCGGGCGGCAGCGCATTCGCTGCCGTCCGGGGTGCAGCTCGAGGTCTTCGACGGCCTCCGCGACCTCCCGCCCTACGACGCCGACCTCGACGTCGATCCCGCGCCGCCGGCCGTGGCCGCGCTGCGCGAGGCGATCGCCGACGCCGACGGGATCCTCATCTCGACGCCCGAGTTCAACGGGTCGATCCCCGGCGTGCTCAAGAACGCGCTGGACTGGGCCTCGCGCCCGTTCCCCGACAACGCGCTGCGGGGCAAGCCCGTCGCCGTCGTCGGCGCCTCGACCGGCCTGTTCGGCGCGGTCTGGGCCCAGGCCGACACCCGCAAGGTGCTCGGCATCATCGGCGCCGACGTCCTCGACGGCGAGATCCCGGTGGGCCAGGCCCACCACGCCTTCGGCGAGGACGGCCAGCTGGCCGAGCCCGAGCTGCGCGACGCGCTGACCGACCTGGTCAGCGTCCTGGCCGCGCGGGCGGGGGCCGCAGAAGCCAAGGCGGCGTAGGGTGCCCACCGTGGCACCCCACGAGCTCCCGATGGCGGCCGCCCCCGGCGGCGAGCATGAGCGCGCCGACGCCCGGCGCAACCGCGAGCGCATCCTGTGCGCCGCGGCCCGGCTCATCGAGGCCCACGGGGTCGACGGCGTCTCCATGGACGAGGTCGCCGCGGAGGCCGGCGTCGGCAAGGGCACGCTGTACCGCCGCTTCGGCGACCGCGGATCCCTGCTGCGAGCGCTCATCGACGAGCCCGAGCGCGCATTCCAGGAGGCGCTCATCCGCGGCGCCCCACCGCTGGGCCCGGGCGCCGATCCCGTCGAGCGACTGCACGCGTTCGGCGGCGGGATGATCGGCCTGCTGGAGAGCCACGCGCGCTTCATCCGCCAGGCCGAGAGCCTGGGCGGGGTCAAGCGCTACACGCACCCCGTCTACCAGGGCTACCGCGCCCACGTCGCGATGCTGCTCGGCCAGATCCTCGGACCGGGCCCGCAGACCGAGTACCTCACCGACTGCCTCCTGGCGCCGCTGGGCGCCGAGCCGTTCCTCTACCAGCGCGACGTGCGCGGCATGACGCTGGACGAGATGCGCGCCGGCTGGTGCCGGCTGGCCGACGCGATCGTCGGCGGGTCCTAGCCCTCCGGGCGCCGCTCCACCCGCAGGATCTCCGCCAGCGCCGCACGCCCCACGTCGAGCTGGTCCTCGGTGGGCTCGCGCGTCCCGACCACCCGCTGCAGCTCGTGGCCCGGCCGGCGCAGCGCGCGGGACACGGGCGAGTCGTCGTGGCGCTCGGACCACGCGAAGACCTCGACGGCCATGCCGATCGAGGCCAGCGACACCGCCGCGCCGGCCAGCGGTCCGGGGCGCTGGACGACGCGCTTGAGCAGCGCGGTGCCCGCCGCGTTGGAGGCCAGCAGCGGCGCCATGAGGTGCGAGCCACAGCGGTCGTGCTCCTTGGCCGCCTCGCGCGCGTCGTCCGCACCGGACTCGTAGGCGGCGATCGCCTTGTGCTCGACGCCGTGGTAGGCCGCGAGGTCGCCGCCCCGCAGCGCCACGAGCGAGGGCAGCATCGACAGACCGGCCAGCGCCACCTCGCCGCCGGCGCCCCGCACCCGGCGGCGCAGCGCGGCCGAGCCGAGCATCGCCGCGGCCGAGGCCGCCAGCACACGCGAGTCCTGCCAGGGCAGGCGCACCTCCGGCAGGGCGCGCTTGGCCAGCGGGATGACGATCATCGCCTCGGCCAGGCGGGCGACCCCGCGGGCGCCGGGCAGCGCCTGCAGCGGGCCGCGAACGCGCGGCTTGCGGCCGGAGGCCACGCCGATCGTCCCGTCCGTGCGCCGCGCGGCGACCGCCCAGTGCTCCGGGCCGTGCACGAGCAGGCCGTTGCGCAGCGCCATGCCGCCGAGGCGCAGCGGCTTGGCGCGACGGGCGACGGCCTCGCCGCTCATCCCAGGAGGTCCTGCGCGATGGCGCGGTAGGCGCGGGCGGCGAAGCCGACGTCGGCGGCGGTGATCCGCTCGTCCTTGCCGTGCACGAGCGGCCACATCTCGAAGAGGTTGCGTTCGCGCTGGGGGAAGAACCCGTAGGCCACGCACTCGGGGAACGCGTCGCGGAAGGCGCGCGAGTCGGTGTAGGCCGGCAGCATCACCGGCACCAGCCGGGAGCCGGGGTCCTCGGCCTGCACCCAGCGCCCGATCGCGTCCATGAGCGGCGACTCGACCGGCGAGCCGTTGCCGACGACCTCCTCGTCCCAGGTCAGCTCGTAGCCGTCCAGGCCCTCGAGGACCTCGGTCATGCGGCGCAGCGCGGTGTCGCGGCCGTGTCCGGGCGGCACGCGGCAGTCGACCTTCAGCGAGGCCGCGCTGGGGATGACGTTGATCTTCCGGCCGGCGCTGATCATCGTGGGCGCGAACGTCACCGACGACATGGGCTCGACGAACGTGGCCAGCGCCGGGTTGGCGGCCTGCAGCGCCGCCAGGTCGGGCAGGCCGAGCGCGGCCAGCAGCGCGCGCGGCGCGTCGGTCAGGTCGTGCTCGGGCCGCCGGGAGCCCAGCGCGGCCAGCAGCGGCGCGAGCTTGGGCAGCGCGTTGTCGCCCACGTTGGGCATCGACGCATGGCCGGCCGCGCCGCGCGTGGTCAGCGTGAAGCGGAAGACGCCCTTCTCGGCGGTGCAGACGCCGTAGAGGCGCTCGTCGCCGTGCGGGATGACCGTGCCCGCGCCCTCGTTGAGCAGGAAGTCGCTGCGCACGAGATCGGGATGGGTCTCCGTCAGCCAGATCGCGCCGTCGGCGCCGCCGGTCTCCTCGTCGACGACGACCACGACCAGCAGGTCCCCGTGGGCCGGCCGCCAGCCCGAGCGGGCGAGGTCCAGCGCGGCGGCGACCTCCGCGGCGGTCTGGGACTTCATGTCCTGCGCGCCGCGACCCCAGACCTCCCCATCGATCAGGGCGCCCGACCACGGGTCGTACCGCCACTCCGACGGGTCGGCGAGCACCGTGTCGACGTGCGAGAGCAGCGTGAGGACCGGCCCGCCGGCCCGGCCCCGCAGGCGCGCGACCAGGTTCGGGCGCGACTCCGTGCGGCCGACGAGCTCGACCTCGAAGCCCGCGTCGCGCAGCTCGGCGGCCAGCTCCTCCTGCAGCGGGCGCTCCTCGCCGGGCGGGTTGACCGTCTTGTGGCGGATGAGCTGCTGCAGCAGCTCGACGGCACGCTCCTCCAGGGCCATGGCGGTGCAGGCTAGTGGAGCGCTGCCCGCCACCCGGCGCCTTGGCGCACCTCGTAGCGTCTGCGCCACGATGGAAGAGCAGATGGGACTCGGAGAGGTCGTCGCCACGCGCAACGCGCCGCTGGCCGACCGCATGCGCCCGCAGACCCTCGACGAGGTCGTGGGCCAGCCCCAGCTCACCGGCGAGCGCGCGCTGCTGGCGCGCTCCGTGGCCGAGAACCGCCCGTACTCGTTCGTCCTCTACGGCCCGCCGGGCACCGGCAAGACGACGATCGCCATGGCCGCCGCGCGGGCGTTCGGCCTGGCGTTCGAGCAGCTCAACGCGGTCACCGACGGCGTCAAGGACCTCCGCGAGGTCATCGCGCGGGCCAAGGACCGCCGCCGCATGGGGGAGGGGACGCTGCTCTTCCTCGACGAGATCAGCCGCTGGAGCAAGTCCCAGCAGGACGCGCTGCTGCCCTACGTCGAGAACGGCACCGTCGTGCTCATCGGCGCCACGACCGAGAACCCGGGCTTCGAGCTCAACCGCGCGCTGCGCTCGCGGCTGAAGATCGAGATGGTCCGCGGGCTCGACGAGGGCGACCTGTCCGAGCTGGCCGATCGCGCGCTGACCGACCGCCCCCGCGGCCTCGGCGCCCGCGAGCTGACGCTGCACCCCGACGCGCGCACGACGCTGCTGCAGCACGCCGACGGCGACGCTCGCGCGGTCCTCACCGGCCTGGAGTACGCGGCCACGCTGGCCGAGCAGGGCGACGAGATCTCCGAGGCGCTCATGCTCGAGGCGCTCGGCGCCCGCTCGTTCCCCGGGCGCGTCGAGCACTACGACCTGGCCTCGGCGCTCATCAAGAGCATCCGCGGCTCGGACCCCGACGCCGCGCTGTACTGGCTGGCGCGCATGGAGGCCACCGGCGAGGAGCCGCGCTTCATCGCCCGACGGCTGCTCATCGGCGCCGCCGAGGAGGTCGGGATGGCCGCGCCCGGCGCGCTGGCCGTCGCCAACGCGGGCTTCGAGGCCACGATGAACCTCGGGCCGCCCGAGTGCTGGCTCGTCCTGGCCGAGGTCGCCTGCTACCTCGCGGTCAGCCCGAAGAGCTGGGCGTCCTACATGGGCCTGGCCGAGGCGCGCCGCATCGTGGCCGAGAGCCCGGCCTACCCCGTGCCGCTGGCGCTGCGCAACCCCAGCGACGAGGTGTCGCGGGCCGAGGGCGCCGGGGAGGGCTACGAGCACGCCAGCCGGCTGCCGCCCGGCTCCGGGCATGTGCGCTTCCTGCCCGACGAGCTGCAGGACGCCCGGACCTACAGCGCCCACCGGCGCGGCACCGAGGTCGACCGCGGCTGGGAGCGCCGGCCGCCCGACCCCGACTGACCGACCCCGGGGCCTGCCACCATCGGCGCCATGGCCGGCGAGCACGACGACGTACCGCGCATGCGGGCGGTGGCCCCCGCGACGGGCCGCCCGCTGGGGACGGTCGCCGTCGCGGGCCCGCGCGAGGTGCAGGCCGCCGTGCGCGAGAGCGGCGAGGTCCAGCGCTTGTGGGCCCAGCTGCGCCTGGCGGACCGCGCGCGCTACATGGCGCGCGCCGCCCAGGCCGTCATCGACGAGGCGCCCGAGCTCGTCGAGCTCGTCGGCGCCGAGCAGGGCCGCCCACGGGCCGAGGTCGAGATCGGCGAGCTGCTGCCCGCCGTGGAGACGCTGCAGTGGCTCGCCGAGAACGGGCCGCAGATCCTCGCCGGCGAGCGCGCCGGGATCTCCCGCGTGCTGCACCCGCTGACCCGGGCGCGCTGGACCTACGAGCCGCTGGGCGTCGTGGCCGTCCTGGGCCCGGCGGCCGAGCCGTTCGCCACGCCGCTGGGCGACGTCGCGGTGGCGCTCATGGCCGGCAACGGCGTCGTGCTCAAGCCCTCGCCGCACGGCGCGCTGGCCGGCGAGCGGATCGCCCGCGTCTTCGCCCGCGCGGGGCTGCCCGAGGGCCTGCTGCAGGTCGTCCACGGCCACGCGGCGACGGGCGGGGCGCTGGTCGAGGCGCCCGGCGTCGCCCAGGTGCGCTTCACGGGCTCGGCGGTGGCGGGCGGCAAGGTGCTCGAGGCCTGCGCGCGCGGAGTCAAGCGCGTTGTGGCCGAGCTCGGGGGCAAGGACGCGGCGATCGTCTGCGCCGACGCCCAGGTGCCGCGCGCCGCCCAGGGCATCGCCTGGGCCGCGTTCACCAACGCCGGGCAGTCGGGCGGCAGCGTCGAGCGCGTCTACGTCCTGCAGGAGGTCGCCGAGCCGTTCCTGGCCGCGCTCACCGAGCGCGCGCGCAGCCTGCGCGTCGGCGACCCGGCCGACCCCGCCACCGAGATCGGCCCGCTCGTCGGCGGCGAGCGGCTGCACCGGCTGACCGAGCTGCTCGAGGAGGCCGTCGCGCTCGGCGCCACGATCCACTGCGGCGGCCCGCGGGAGGTCGCGGGCCTCAGCGGCGCGTTCTGCGCGCCCGTCGTGCTGACCGGCGTGCCGCCCGGCGCCCGGATGGCGCGCGAGGAGGTCCCCGGCCCCGTCGTCGCGGTCACCGTCGTCGCGCGCGAGGAGGACGCGATCGCCGCCGTCAACGACGCCGACCTCGGCCTCGGGGCCTCCGTGTGGACGGCCGACCGCTACAAGGGGCAGCGCATCGCGCGCGAGCTGCGCGTCGGGATGGTGTGGATGAACCACCACCTCGTCGCGCGCAGCGCCCCGCAGCTGCCCTGGGGCGGGGTGCGCGGGTCGGGCATCGGCCGCGCGCGCGGCGCGATCGCGCTGCGCACCTGCGCCGAGCCGAAGGTCATCACCTGGGACCCGGGCGCGGCGGGCGCGTTCTGGTGGTTCCCCTACGACGCGGCGCTGGCGCGGACCGGCCGCGCCGTCGCCCAGCTGCGCTCGGCCCGCGACGCCGACCGCGAGGCCGCGTGGCGCGAGGGCGTGCCGTCGGTGCTGTCGGTGGCCGCGCGCACCCTGAGATCTGCGCGCGGCCACCGCAGGCGGGCACGCCTCGCGGCGTCGCCCGGCGCCTCCCGTCGCCCGGACTGAGCGCGGACCGTAGAGGAGGCGGTCAGGCAGGAGACGCGCGTGCGCGGCAAATGCAGCGCTTCCCGCGGTGAAGCTGCACCAACGCTCCACGGCGCAGAGCGGTCCGGGTGCCGGACCGCCGCGCCCTCAGGCGGCGGCCTGGGCGCGCGCGCCGACGTAGCGCAGCCGTCCGGGCAGCAGCGGCACGAGCACCCGCTTGACGTACTCCGCGCCGCCGCGGATGGCCAGCGCCCGCGCCGGGTCCCACGAGAAGCCGTAGCCGCGGCGGATCCCCGCGGGCAGCAGCCCGACGGTGATGACGTTGGACAGCTCGACGAGCGGGCGCACGCGCGCCGGGACCGGCGGGCGCAGGACGACATCGATGCCGACCTCGCGCGCGGTCGGGGTGACCACGAGGTCGCCCGAGGCCAGCATGCGCGACATGTAGGCCTGCAAGTCGCCCCACGTGGCGGGCATGTCCTCGTCGGCCAGGCCGAACAGCCGGCCGATGACGCGGTAGTCGGCCCAGTAGGCGTCGCGCTCGGCGTAGGAGAGGCGCTCGACGTAGCGGTCGTAGACCAGGACGGCGGAGTCCGCGAGGCAGGCGACGATCCACAGGAGCAGGTCGGGGTCGTCGGCGGCCCAGGGCGTCCCGGCCGGGAACGGCCCCGCCGCGCGCGGCAGCACCCCGCGGGCCCTGGCGTGCATCGCGCGTACGCGCCGGGTCTGGCGGTCGGCGTCGGCCCTGGACCCCCAGGCGATCGTGTCCATCACCTCGGCCGTGCGGCGCAGGCGGACGTAGGGGTCGCCGAGCGCGCCCGTCGCCATGAAGAACCCCTCGAAGGCGACGGGGTAGGCGGCCATCATGAGCAGGGCGCGCGGGCCCGAGAGCGCGACGACCTTCTCGCGGTGCACGCGGCGCAGCAGGGAGTCGTCGGTGAAGTAGGAGGCGGGTGTCTTGGTCACGGTGATCTCGAGGACACCTACGGCCGTCTACCCTCTCAGAGATGCCTGCCGCCGCCTACGAAGGGAAGGAGTGCGTCTGCCAGTTCAAGCGCGGGGTCTGCGACCAGACCTGCGTGCGCGACATGCTGGACACGCCCTTCTACATCGCCTGCCTCAAGCTGCGCGGCCGCCGCTGCCTCGTGGTCGGCGGGGGTGCCATCGGCCTGGAGAAGGCCGAGGGCATCCTGGCCTGCGACGGCGACGTGACGGTCCTGGCGCCCGAGGTCGGCCCCGAGCTCGAGGAGCTGGCGCGTGAGGGCTCGATCACGTGGGAGCGGCGCGAGTACGCCGGGATCCAGGACCTCGAGGGCGTCTTCATGGTCATCGCCTGCACCGACGACACCGACGTCAACATCGCGATCTACGAGGACGCCGAGCGCCGCGCGATGCTCGTCAACGTCGTCGACGTCCCGCCGCTGTGCAACTTCATCCTGCCCGCCATCCTGCGCACCGGCCCGCTGGCCATCGCGATCTCGACCGCGGGCGCCTCACCCGCGCTGGCCAAGCGCATGAAGCGCGAGATGGCCGAGCACTTCGGCGAGGAGTACGCGCGGCTGGCGATCCTGCTCAACCAGGTGCGCGGCTGGGCCAAGGGCACGCTGCCCACCTACCAGGAGCGCAAGGACTTCTTCGAGTCCATCGTCAACGGCGACCCGGACCCCATCGCGCTGCTGCGCGCGGGCGACGAGCCGGCGGTCCTGGACCTCATCGCCGCCGCTCAGCGCACGCACACCCCGGCGACGGCCTAGGGGCCGCGGCCGATGCCCGACCGCCTCACCCACCTCGACGCGCAGGGCACCGCGCGCATGGTCGACGTCGGCGCCAAGCCCGTCACCGAGCGCCGGGCCGTCGCCGAGGCCGTCGTCCGGATGCTCCCGGAGACCGCCGGCGCCGTCGCCGCCGGCGACGCGCCCAAGGGCGACGTCCTGGGCACCGCGCGCATCGCGGGCATCCAGGCCGCCAAGCGCACGGACGAGCTCATCCCGCTCTGCCATCCCATCGGGCTCGACCTCCTGGACCTCGACGCCGTCGTCGACGCCGAAGCCGGCACGGTCACGCTGACCGCCACCGCGGCGGTGACCGCGCGCACCGGCGTCGAGATGGAGGCCATGACCGCCGCCGCCGTCGCGGCGCTCACGGTCTACGACATGGTCAAGGGCCTGGAGCGCGGCGTCAGCATCGAGGCCGTGCGACTGTTGGAGAAGTCGGGCGGGCGCAGCGGCATCTGGCGCCGCTGAGCCGTACGCTGACCGCGATGCGCACCTGCGTGCTCACCGTGTCCTCCTCGGTCTCGCGCCGCGAGAGCGAGGACGAGTCCGGCCCGCTGTTGGCGCACCTGGCCGAGGAGGCGGGCGCCGAGATCGAGGCGATGGAGGTCGTGCCCGACGACTACTCGCTCATCGAGGACCGCCTGCACCACTTCGTCGACGACGACTTCGCGCTCATCTTCACGACGGGCGGCACGGGCTTCACGCCCGACGACGTCACGCCCGAGGCCACCCGCGCGGTGATCGAGCGCGACGCGCCCGGCATCGCCGAGGCCATGCGCGCCGAGTCGCTGCGTCACACGCCGATGGGCATGATCTCGCGCGGCGTCGCGGGGATCTCCCACCACACGCTCATCGTCAACTTCCCGGGCAGCCCCAAGGCCGTCGGGCAGCTCTTCCCGGTCATCGCGCCCGTGCTCGAGCACGCCGTGCGCACGCTGCGCCGAGCCGATGACGGCCCCCGCCATTGAGCTGCAGGGCCTGACCCGCCGCTACGGCGACCGCGAGGCCCTCTCCGACCTGACGCTCGACGTCGCCCCCGGCACCACGCTGGTCGTCTTCGGCCCCAACGGCGCGGGCAAGACGACGCTGCTGCGCGTGCTGGCCACGCTCCTGCGCCCGCACGCGGGGACCGTGCGCGTGCTGGGCAGCGCGCTGCCGAGCGAGGGCTGGGCCGTACGCGGGCGCGTCGGCTTCCTCGGCCACGCGCCGCTGCTGTACCGCGACCTCACGGCGCGCGAGAACCTGCGCTTCCACGCCCGCCTGCACGGCGTCGCGCCCGCCCGCATCGACGAGCTGCTGGGGGCCGTCGGCCTGCGCGCCCGCGCCGACGACCCCGTCAACACCTACTCGCGCGGGATGGTGCAGCGCGCCGCGGTGGCCCGCGCGGTCCTGCACGACCCAGAGCTGCTGCTGCTCGACGAGCCGACCGCCAACCTCGACCCGCACGCCGCCGAGCTCGTCGAGCCGCTGATCGGCGCGGCCTCGGGGCGCACCCGCGTGGTCACCAGCCACGACCCCGTGGGCGGGCTGCAGGGCGCCGACGTGGCGCTGGGCCTGCGGGCCGGACGCGCCGAGCTGCTGGCCGCGGCGTCGGCGGTCGACCGCGAGCAGATCGGGGCGCTGTACCGGTCATGAGGCGCGCCGTGGGAGCCCTGCTGCGCAAGGAGCTGCGCCTCGAGCTGCGCACGCCGCAGGTCATCCCGGCGATGGCGCTGTTCAGCATCACGACGCTCGTCGTCTTCCACTTCTCGCTGCAGGCCAACACGGTCGAGGGGGCGCTGGCCGCCGGCGTGCTCACCGTGACGCTCCTGTTCAGCGCGATCCTGGGCATCAACCGCCTGTTCGTCGCCGACCACGAGGAGGGCGGCTTCGACGGCTTCATGCTGGCCCCCGTGGACCGCACGGCGATGCTCGTCGCCAAGGCCCTGGCGCTCGGCGCGTTCCTCGTCGTCCTCGAGGTCATCGCGGTGCCCGCGTTCGCGCTCATGCTCCTGGAGCCGGGCCTGGACGGGCAGGCGCTGGGCCAGGCCGTCCTCGTCCTGGCGCTGGCCGACGTCGGGATCGCGGTCGTCGGGACGCTCGTGGGCGCGCTGGCCATCCAGACCCGCGCGCGCGACCTCATCGTGCCGCTCGTCGCGCTGCCGCTGCTGCTGCCGGTGGTCATCGGCACGGCGAAGGCCCTCGCGCCGACCTTCGCGGCTGCGGGCGCGGGGCCGCTGCCCGGACGCTGGCTGGCGATCCTCGGCCTCTATGATCTGGTGTTCACGCTGCTCGCCTACGCGGTCTTCGACTTCCTGCTCGAGGACTGAGCGCCCCAAGGACGCCCCCCGATGTCCGGAACCCGTCTCCGCTCCCTGTCCCTCCTCACCGTCGTCACGCTGGTCGGGGGGTTCGCCCTCGCCGCCTACGTGGCGCCGATGGACGCCGATCAGGGCTTCCTGCAGAAGATCTTCTACCTGCACGTGCCGATGGCCATCGTCGCGCTGTGCGGCTTCATCTTCGGCGGGATCTGCGCCGTGCAGCACCTGCGCACGTCGGAGGCCAAGTGGGATCTGCGCTCCTACGTGGCGATCCACATCTCGGTCATCCTCGGGGTGGGCGTGCTCCTGACCGGCGCGATCTGGGCCAAGGCCTCCTGGGGCCACTGGTGGGTGTGGGACGAGCCGACGCTGGTCAGCTTCCTCATCATCTTCCTGCTCTACGCGACCTACACGCCGCTGCGCTTCTCGATCGAGGACCGCGAGCGCCAGTCGCGCTACGCCTCGGTCTTCGCCGTGACCGCCGGTGCGTTCGTGCCGCTGAACTTCATCGCGGTGCGCGCCGCGACGTCGCTCGTGCACCCGCGCACGTTCGACTCGGCCGGCAACCTGCCCGGCGCGATGCGCACGGCGTTCATCGTCTGCTTCATCGGGATGGCGCTGCTGTACGTGACGCTCTTCCAGTACGAGATCGCCCACAAGCAGACGACCGCCCGCCTCAAGTCGCTCAAGCGCCGCCTCGGCGGCGAGGACGTCCTGCGCCCGCGGCGCTCGGCCGCGCCGGAGCTCGGGGCCTAGATGCTCGTCGCGGCCTCCAACACGCTGCCCACGAACTCGGGCTACGTCGTCGCGGCCTACCTCGTCTTCCTCGCGCTCATCCTGGTCTACGTCGCGATCATGGCCGCCAAGCTGGCGCGCGTCGGCCGCGAGGTCGCCGAGATCGACGACCTCGAGCAGCGCCGGGCCCAGCAGGCCGGCGACGACGACGCGCGCGGCCCGGCGTCCGGCGCACGCTCCGGGCAGGTCGGCGGCCATGTCTGAGCTGCTCTGCCTGGGCATCTCGCACAAGACCGCCCCGGTCGCCGTGCGCGAGCGCCTCGCGCTGTCGACCAAGGACGCCGAGGCCCTGTGCCGGGACCTCGTGGCCCACGACGACGTGCGCGAGGCCGTCGCGATCTCGACCTGCAACCGCACGGAGGTCTACCTCGTCGCCTCCGACCCCGTGCAGGCCGAGGGCGAGCTGCTGCGCCACCTGGCCCGGCGCGCCGGGATCCGCCCCACCGAGCTGACCGATGCGATGTACGCGCCGCGCAACTGCGACGCCGCGCGCCAGCTCTACCGCGTCGTCAGCGGGCTGGAGTCGATGATCGTCGGCGAGGCCGAGATCCAGGGCCAGGCCAAGCGCGCCTACGAGGCCGCGCTGGCGGCCGGCACGACCGGGCCGATGACCAACCGCCTGTTCACCGCCGCGCTGCAGACCGGCAAGCGCGTGCGCAGCGAGACCGCCATCGGCGCGGGCAAGGGCAGCGTCTCGACCGTCGCCGTCGCGCTGGCCCGTGAGGTCGTCGGCGACCTGGCCGACCGCAACGTCGTCATCATCGGCGCCGGCGAGACCTCCGAGCTCACCGCCCGCGCGCTGGCCGAGGAGGGCGTGCACACGATCTTCCTCGCCAACCGTCACGCCGATCGCGCGCGGTCGATCGCCGACCGCTTCGGCGGCACGGTGTCGTCGCTGCACGAGCTGCCCGAGCGCCTGGCCGCCGCCGACATCGTCGTGGCCAGCACCGCCTCACCGCACCCCATCATCGGCTACGAGGAGCTCGAGCTCGTCATGCGCGAGCGCGCGGGCCGGCCGCTCCTGCTCATCGACATCGCCGTACCGCGCGACGTCGAGCCCGAGTGCGGCGACCTCGACGGCGTCGCGCTCTACGACATCGACGACCTCCAGGCGACCGCGGCGCGCAACCGCCAGGTCCGCGAGGACGAGCGCACGCAGGCCGAGGACGTCGTCGAGGACGAGATCCAGCGCTTCGCGCGGTGGATGGGCTCACTGGAGGTCATGCCGACCATCGGCGCGCTGCGCGAGCACGGCAACGCGATCGTCGAGCAGGTGCTCGGTGAGAACGCGGGGCGCTGGGAGACCGCGTCGCCGCGCGACCGCGCCCGCATCGAGGCCATCGCGCGCTCGGTCATGCAGCGCCTGCTGCACGAGCCGACGATCCGCCTGAAGTCGCTGGACCGCGACGGCGGCCACGGGCGGGTGCAGCTCGCCCGCGAGCTCTTCGGCCTGCAGGAGGGCACCGACGAGGCGCCCGCCACGCAGGACGCAGCCGCCGACGTCCGGCCGCTGCGACGCCGCGACGCCCGGTGAGGCTCGGCACGCGCGGCAGCGCCCTGGCCCGCGTCCAGGCCGACGCCGTCGCCGGCGCGCTCGGCGGCGCGGAGATCGTCGAGATCACGACGAGCGGCGACCGCGGGGTCGCCGGCGACAAGGCGCGCTGGATCGACACGATCGAGGACGCGCTGGAGCGCGGCGACATCGACCTGGCCGTCCACTCGGCCAAGGACGTCCCGGCCGCGTCGCTGCTGCGCCCGGGGATGGCCGTCGCGGCGGTCCTGCCGCGCGAGGATGCGCGCGACGCGCTGGTGGGCGCCGCGGCGCTGGACGACGTGCCCGAGGGCGCGCGCGTGGGCACCGCCTCGCTGCGCCGTCGCGCCCAGCTGCTGGCCGTGCGCCCCGACCTCGAGATCGTCGACCTGCGCGGCAACGTCGACACGCGGCTGCGCCGGCTGGCCGAGGGCGCCTGCGACGCGCTCGTGCTCGCCGCCGCCGGACTGCGCCGCCTGGGCCGCGGGGACGAGATCGGCGTGCTGCTGGACCCCGCCGTGTTCGTGCCCGCCCCCGGCCAGGGGGCGCTGGCGCTGGAGGGACGTGCGATCCCCGAGGGGATCGTCGACGCGCCCGCCGACACGGCGCTGGGGCTGGAGCGCGCGGTCGTCGAGGCGCTGGGCGCCACATGCGACACCCCCGTCGGCTGCCACTACGACGGCACCGCGCTGCACGCGTTCGTCGGGCTGCCCGACGGCAGCGAGTGGCTGCGCGACGCCGTGACCGGGCCCGACCCGGCGGCTGCGCTCGTGGCGCGCCTGCGCACGATGGGCGCCGACGACCTGCTCGCGCGGGCCGGGGAGCTCGCGTGAGCGCCGGCGGGCGCGTCGTGCTCGTCGGCGCCGGGCCGGGCGACCCGGGCCTGATGACCGTCCGGGGCCTGGACGCGATCGCCCGCGCCGACGTCATCCTGTACGACAAGCTCATCCCGCCGACCGCGCTGGACGGCGCGCGCGCCGACGCGATCCTCGTCGACGTGGGCAAGATCGGCGGCGGCGAGCAGGTCCCCCAGGCCGAGACCCACCGCCTGCTGCTGGAGCACGCGCAGGCCGGGCGGCTGGTCGTGCGCGTCAAGGGCGGCGACCCCTTCGTCTTCGGCCGCGGCGGCGAGGAGGCCCAGCTCTGCCGCGCGCACGACATCGCCTACGAGGTCGTGCCGGGCGTCACCGCCGGGATCGCCGGCCCGGCCTACGCCGGCATCCCCGTCACCCAGCGCAACCTCGCGGCCGCCGTGGCGTTCGTCACGGGCCACGAGGACCCCGGCAAGCCGGAGACGCAGATCGACTGGCCGGCGCTGGCCGCGTTCCCCGGCACGCTGGTGTTCTACATGGGCGTGCGCGCGCTGGCGCGCATCGCCGAACAGCTCGTCGCCGGCGGGCGCCCGCAGGACGAGCCCGCCGCCGTGGTCGAGCGCGGCACGCTGCCCGACCAGCGCGTCGTGCACGGCACGCTGGCCGACATCGCGGCGCGCGCGCAGGCCGCGGGGGTCAGGCCGCCGTCGGTGACCGTCGTGGGGCCCGTCGCCGCGCTGGGCGAGGACCTGGCGTGGCTGGACCGCGGGCCGCTGGGCGGCACGTCGGTCGTCGTCACGCGCCCGAAGGCCCAGGCCAGCGGCCTGGCCGGCCGGCTGCGCGACCTGGGCGCGCGCGTCGTGGAGGCCGCCGTCATCGTGCCCGAGCCGCTGGACTTCGCGGTGCCCGACCTGACGGACGTGGGCCTGCTCGTGCTCTCCAGCCCCAACGGCGCCGCGCGCTTCTTCGACGCGCTGCGCGCCCAGGGCCGCGACGCCCGCGCGCTGGCGGGCACCCGCGTGGCCGTCATCGGCCCGGGCACCGCCGATGCCGTGCGCGCCCACGGCATCGAGCCCGACCTCGTGCCGACGCGCGCCGTCGGCGAGTCGCTGGCCGAGCTCGTCGGGCCGCTGCAGGTCGGCCGCGCGCTCGTGGTCCGCGCGCGCGGCGGCCGCGACGTCGTGCGCGACGCGCTGGCGGCCGGCGGCGCTGAGGTCGAGGTGCTCGAACCCTACGTCACGGTGGCCGAGCCGCTGGACGAGCGCACCCTGACACGGGCGCTGGCCGCCGACTGGGCGACGTTCACCTCGGCGTCCTCGGCGCGCTTCTTCTGCGAGGCCGCAGGCGGTGCGGCGGCCGTGCGCGAGAGCGGGCTGCGCCTGGCCTCGATCGGGCCGATCACGACGCAGGCGCTGCGCGACCTCGGCCTGGAGCCCACGCTGGAGGCCGCCGAGCACACGCCCGACGGCCTCGTGGCCGCGCTCGTGGGCGCGACCGCCCCCGCGGCCTGAGGGGTCAGCCGACGGCCGGCGGCTCGCCCTCGGTCGGGATGCCGGGCATCGCGCCGGGGCCGGGCTCGGTGTGCTCGCCCTCCGGGTCGGCCTCGGCCACGCCGAGCGGCGCCTCCTCGGGCTGGCCGTCGGGCATCCCCGTCGGAATGTCGTCGTCTTCGGGGTCGTCGGGCATGCCTCCGCGCTACCCGCACGGGCGCGCCGCTAACGTTGCCGACGGCATGGCCAGGCCGATCACCTTCCTCTCGGACTACGGGCTCGAGGACGACTTCGTCGGCGTCTGTCACGCGGTCATCGCCCGCATCGCCCCCGACGCGCGGGTCATCGACCTCAACCACGGCCTGGGCCGCCACGACGTGCGCACCGCCGGCCTGGTGCTGCGGCGGGCGCTGCCCTACTGCGCGCCCGGCGTGCACCTGGCCGTCGTGGACCCCGGGGTGGGCGCCGAGCGCCGCGCGATCGCGCTGCGCACCACGGAGGAGGACCGCATCCTCGTCGGCCCCGACAACGGCCTGCTGTCGCTGGCCGCGCAGCGCTTCGGCGGCATCGCCGAGGTCGTCGACGTCGGCCGCTCGCGCCACCGGCTCGAGCCCGTCTCGGCGACGTTCCACGGGCGCGACATCTTCGCCCCGGTGGCCGCCCACCTGGCCGCCGGCGCCCCGCTGGGCGACGCGGGCGACCCGATGGACCCCGACGAGATCGTGCGCCTGGACATGCCGCTGGCCATCCTCGAGGACGCGGTGCTGTGGGCCCACGCCGTCGCCTTCGACCGCTTCGGCAACATCATGCTCGACGTCGAGCACGCCGAGCTGGCCGACTCGGGCTTCCGCCTCGGTCATGCCGTCGTCGTCAACGGCCGCCAAGGGGTCTACGCGACCACGTTCTCCGACGTGCCGCCCGGTGAGCTCATCCTCTACGAGGACGCCTACCGGACGCTCTCGCTGGCGGTCAACCGCGGCTCGGCCCGCGAGCTGCTGGGCGTCGAGACCGACGACGACCTGCGCATCAGCGCGCCGTAGGAGCCGGCCCTGCTCGGGACGCCGCGCCTGCACCTGGCCGTCACGGCCTCGACGAACGACCGCGCGCGCGAGCTGGCCGCGTTGGGCGCGCCCCACGGCGCGCTGGTCACCGCGGGGCTGCAGACCGCCGGGCGCGGGCGGCAGGGCCGGACGTGGAGCGCCCCGGCGGGCGCCGCGCTGCTCATGTCGCTCGTGCTGCGCGACGCGCCGCCGCTGCTGCCGCTGCTGGCCGCCGTGGCCGTGGCCGACGCCTGCGGGCCGCAGGCGACGATCAAGTGGCCCAACGACGTGCTGCTGGACGGCCGCAAGGTCGCCGGGATCCTGGCCGAGGGCCGCCCGGCCGAGGGGTGGGTGGTCCTGGGCATCGGGGTCAACGTCGCCGTGGCCCCGGACGACCTGCCCGCCGAGCTGCGCGACACGGCCGCCACGCTCGGGCTGGGGCGCGGCGCGGTCGAGCCGTTCCTGGCGCGGCTGCTGGCCGGCCTGCAGGAGGCCCTGGAGCGCCCCGTCGAGGCCACGCTGGAGGCCTGGCGCGCCCGCGACGCGCTGCACGGCCAGGCCATCACCTGGGGCGCGGGCGCGGGCGTGGCCCGCGGCATCGACGGCGAGGGGCGCCTCGTCGTCGAGCTGGCCGACGGCGGGCGCACGGCCCTCAACGCGGGCGAGGTGCACCTGGGCCGGCGCAGGCCCGCGGCCGAGCAGACCTAGGCCGCGTCGTCGAGCGCGTCGCCGCCCACGGGCGACTCCGGCTCGGCGGGCTCGGCCTTCTTCGTCGCGCGGCGGCGCTTGGGCTTCGGCGCGGGCTCGGCCTCGGCGCCGTCCAGCGTGAGCTGTCCGTCCTGGGCCGCAGCCTCGGCGGGCGCGGCCTCGGCGGGCGCGGCCTTGACCGGCGCGCGGCGGGTCCGCGGCTTGGCCGCCGTGCTCGCACGCGCCCGGGGCTTGGGGGCGGCCTCGGCGGCCGGGGTCTCCTCGGCCTGCGGCGCACCGGCCTCCTCGGCGGCGGCCTTGGCCTTGCGCGCCGCGGCGGTCGTGCGCGGCTTGGCGGGGGCCTTGGGCTTGGCGGCGGCCTTGGCCTTCGTGGCCGCGGCCTTCGGCTTGGCGACGGCCCTCGGCTTGGCGGCGGCCTTGGGCGCGGTGGCGCGGCGGGCCCGCGCCGGCTTGGCGGGGGCCTCCTCCTCGGCGACGGCGTCGCCGGTGGGCGCCTCGGCGGGCTCGGCGGGCTCCGTGTCCGCGCCGGCCTCCGGAGCGGACTGGGCGGGCGCCTTGGCGGGGGTGCGCCGGCGACGCGCGGGCGTCGCGGGGGCCGGGGCCGGCGCGACCGCGCGCATCGCGGCCAGCGCGGCGGCGATCCCCTCGGCGACCTCCTCCTCGTCCAGCGGCGCGGGCGCCGCGGCCGGCGCCGGGCGCGGCGCCTCGTCCCGGGCGTCCTCGTCGCCGGACGGCCCGTCGGAGGGCTCGCCGGCGACCTCGCCGCGGGCCTCCTGCTCGCGCCGCTCGGCCGCGGCGGCGGCCTTGCGGCGCCGCGAGGAGCGCCGGCGCTTGGAGCGCGAGCTCCCGCCGGCGGCCTCGCCGCCGGCCTCGGCCCCGGCGTCACCCTCGGCGACGGCGGCCTCGGACCCCGGCTCGGACTCCGCCCCGTCGGGCGGAGCCTGCACGCCGGCGACGACGAGCGTCGGCTCGAGCTCGGGCGCGCGGCCCTCCTCGCCCTTCTTGCGCCGGCGCCGGGAGCGGTTCTTGCGCTTGGGGAAGTTGCGCAGAAGCTCGCGCGACAGGGCGCTGGGCTTGCGCGCCATCCGCGTGCGCGCGCCGCGCACGACCTCCATCGCCTCGGGCGTGTGCGCGACCGCCGCAGCGAGCAGCGCGGCGCTGAGCCGGCGGTCCTGCTTGCGTGCCGCGTGCACGAGCCGCCGGGCGTTGCGCGCGTGCGCGCCGCCGGAGGAGTTGACGAGCAGCCCCAGCAGGCGCTTGGTCTCCGGCCAGCGCTGGACCGCGTATTCCTCGTGGACCTCGCGCGTCATGTCCGCGAGGTCCCAGATCCAGTGGCTGGCCTGGTCGCGGCGGCCGATGCGGCGCTCGGCGAGGGCCTGGAGCAGGATCTTGACGCCCTCGCGGCGCTCGTCGCGCGACCACGTGCGCACGACGTCGACCGCGCGCTCGAACGCGTCGGCGTCGCGCGACTGCGCGATCTCCTGCAGCGCGCGCAGGCGCAGCTGGGAGTTCTTGTTGCGCTCGACCGCGGTCAGCAGGAAGCTGCGCTTCAGCTCGCCGGTCTTGTCGAAGTGCAGCATCGCCCGGGCGCGGCGCCAGCCGCTCGGGGCGACGCGCGCGCCGGCCAGGGCCGCCCACTGCACCTGCTCCCCGTAGTCCAGGAACTCGACGGCGATGCGCCAGAGCTCGCGCTCGAAGACCTCGATGCGCGTGTCCGGATCGGCGGTGACCGGGATGACGCGGCGCTCGACGCGCACCCGGCGCCCGCGCCCGCGCCGCACCGGGCCGACGACGATCGCCCCGCCGCGGTAGACGTCGCGGTCCAGCAGCGAGTGCAGCGTGACGACGGGGTCGTCGTGGCGCGTGGCCGGGTGGACGAAGTCCACGACGATCCCCGACTCCTTGCCGGGGTGCCGGCGCGTGACGCGGCCGACGCGCTGCTGGTAGATGCGCTTGGACGCCGTGGGCGCCAGGTGCATGCAGATCGTCGCGCGCGGCGAGTTCCAGCCCTCGGCCAGCAGCTGGGCGTTGACGAGCACGTCGATCTCGCCGCGCTCGTAGCGCGCGAGGATCTCGGCCAGCTCGCGCTTGGGCGTCTCGCCCGACACGCCCATGGCCTTCATGCCCTCCTGGCGGAAGGCCTCGGCGACGTTCATCGCGTGGCGCACGCCGGCGGCGTAGACGACCCCGGGCACGCCGTTGAAGCGCGTCTTGTAGAGGTCGGCGATCGCCAGGTTGAACGGCAGCTGGTCCAGCAGCTCGGCCAGCATCTCCTGGTCGAACTCGACATCGACCTCGCCCTTGCGCAGCGGGACCTTGGCGATCGTGCGCACGCCGGGGCCCGGCGGGATGCGGATGGAGCGCAGCGGCGCGATGACGCCGCGCCGCGCGGCCTGCGCGAGGTCGAAGCGCGAGGTCTGCGTCGGGAAGAGGTCGGTGACGTGGCGGGCGATGAGCGCGCCCGTCGCGGTCATGCCGACGAAGATCGGACCGGTCCATGCGCGGATGGCCGCCGACGTCTTCTCGCCCAGCGCGGTGTGCGCCTCGTCGCAGATGACGATCGTGTAGGCGTCGGAGATCCGCCCGGCGTTGCGCACGAACCACTGGTAGGTCTCGACGGTGACCGGGCCGTCCGTGCGGTCCGTGCCGGCGCCGTCCAGCAGCGGCGGGGACTCGCGCTTGCCGTAGCCGCGCTGGTGCAGCTCGCCGAGGAACTGGTCGACGAGGTTGCGGCGGTGGGTGAGGATGAGGACGCCGCCCGTGCGGGACGCGTCGACGAAGCCCATGGCGGCGACGGTCTTGCCGGCGCCCGTGGCGTGCTCGAACCAGAAGCGCTTGCCGGCGTTCGGGTCGTCGGCGGCGCCCTCCTGGACGTCCTCGTCGACGTCATCCTCGGTCGCGTCGTCGTAGGACTCCTCCTCGGCGGGCTCCTCGGGCTCGTCGTCCTCCTCGAGGTCGATGTCGATGTCGACGTCGACCGGCGTGCGGTCCTCGGGCTCGTCGTCGGGATCGTCGTCGTCCTCGTCGTCGTCGGGCTCGGGCTCGGGCTCGTCGGGCTCCTCGGGCTCGACCGCCGGCTCGTCCTCGACGGGCTCGGGCTCCTCGACGGCGAGCACCGGCGCAGCCGCCGCACCACCGCCGTTGGCGCCCTTCTGCGCCGAGGCCAGCAGCGCGACGAGCGTGCCGGACAGCGCATCGACCTGATGCGGGTTGAGCAGCGTGCCGTCGGCCAGCCGCGGCTCCTGGTCGCTGAGGACCCGCTCGAGGCCCAGCAGGAGCGAGTAGCGGCGCCGCCAGCGCGTCGACGGGACCTTCGCCCCGGCGTCGATCTCGGCCAGCGCGTCGTCCAGCGCCTGACGTCGCGCCCCGCCCGGGGCCAGCGCGACCGCCGGCTCCTCGCCCTCGTGGACGAACCGCTCACGGGTGAACGCCTCGGCGCGAGCGACGAGCGACGGTTCGGGAAGGGATGCGGCCTCGACGGCCGGCGACGTGGGATCAGCCATGGATCGGCTCGCTCTGAAGGAGGAGCGCCCGCGGAGGACCAGCGGCGGTGGTACGCGCTGCGCGGTCCTCAGGGACCGGGAGGATCGAGGGGACTCCAACTGAACAGCAGTCGCACCCTCGCCTCGTTGACGCAAGGATATCGGATCGGGGGGCGGATCCACAGGAACCTGCGACCCTGTGCCCATGTCCCGACGCCTCCTCCTCGTGCTCGGCGCCGTGGTGGCCGTCATCGCGATGGTCGTCATCGGGCTGTCGCAGGCCGGCTCGAAGTCCAAGACGCCGGCGCCCGCCACGCTGTCGCTCGCCCAGCAGCGCGAGCGCCTCGCCGGGGCGCCCGCGCCCCTGGCCGGGCTGCACGCGCAGGCCAGCGAGCTGCTCACGGGCGGCACGACGGCGGTCGGGGCCCGGATGGCCGCGCTGCAGCGCGCCGGCTACCCCGTCGTCATCAACAAGTGGGCCGCCTGGTGCGGGCCCTGCCGGCTGGAGTTCCCCGTCTTCCAGCGCGTGAGCGTCGCGCTGGGCAAGCGGGTGGCGTTCATCGGCCTCGACGGCCACGACAACCGCGGCGACGCGCGCGCCTTCCTGGCCCGGACGCCGTTGAGCTACCCCAGCTACGAGGACCCCAACGAGCGCACGGCCCACAGCCTGCAGGCCGGTGCGTTCTACCCCACGACGGTGTTCGTCGATGCCCGGGGGCGCCGCACCGTCCACCAGGGTCCCTACAACGACGAGGCGACGCTGGAGCGCGACATCCGCCGGTACGCGCTGGGCCGTGCCTGAGATCCGCGTCGACCCGCTGACGGGTCTGCGCGGCATCATCGCGCAGCACCGCGCGCAGCGGCCCGGCGGGGGCCTCGCGATCCCGCAGCCGCCCCCGCCCATCGACGCCGACAGCGATCCGTTCGCCGCCGGACACGAGCACCGCACGCCGCCCGAGCTCTTCGCGGTGCGCCCCGGCGGCGGGCCGCCCGACACCCCGGGCTGGACGGTCCGCGTCGTGCCCAACCTCTACCCGGCGCTGGAGGCCGGCGGCGTCGAACCGGAGCCCTCCCACGCCCCGGACCTGTTCACCGCCGCGCCCGCGCGCGGCGCGCACGAGGTCGTCGTCAACGCCCCCGATCCCGTCGGCTCGCTGGCCGACCTGACCGCCGGCCAGGTCGCGGTCGCGATGGACGTCTGGCGCGCGCGCATGCGCGCCCACGCGGACGCCGCCTACGTGCACGTCACCGTCAACGAGTGCGCCGCGGGCGGCGCGTCGCTGCCCCACACCCACACCCAGCTCTTCGCGCTGGACTTCGTCCCCTCCCAGATCGCGCGCGAGCGCGAGCGCTTCACGGCCCACGCGACGCGGACGATGGGCGGCAACCTGCTCCAGGACCTCGTCCAGGAGGAGGTGCGCCAGCGCGACCGGCTCGTCGCCGTCGACGACGAGGGCGTGCTGCTGTCCCCCTACGCCGCCGCGCTGCCCTACCAGCTCCTGCTGGCCCCGCGCGTGCCGCGGGCGCGCTTCGAGGACGACGGGCCGGTGGCCGCCGCCCTGCTGCACGACGCGTTGCAGCGCCTGCGCCGGCGCTTCGGCGGCGTCGTCCCGCCGCTGAACCTCTGGGTGCGGACCGCGCCTCGCGGCGCCGAGCACTTCTGCTGGCACATCGACATCGTCCCCCGCCTGACCCCGCTGGCCGGTCTGGAGCTCGGCACCGGCCTGCACCTCAACATCGTCTCGCCCGAGCAGGCCGCGGCCGACCTGCGCGACAGCGGCTGACCCATGGCCCTCGTCGTCCTCGCGATCATCGCCGCCACGGCGGTGGGGGTCGCCGCCGAGCGCCGCCACGGCGCCGCGGCGGTCGCCCTGGCCCACCGGCTCATCACCATCATGGTGTGGGGGCTGTTGCCCTTCATCGCGTTCTTCGTCATCGCCCGGCTGCACCTCGGCGGCGGCGTGGGCATCGGCCTCGTGCTCGGCTACGCCGGGCACGCCATCCTGGGCACGCTGGCCTACCTCATCGGGACGCGCGTGCTGCACCTGTCGCGCCCCTCGACCGGCACGCTGGTGCTCAACACCGTGCTCGTGAACACGGGCTTCCTGGGCATCCCGCTCACCGCCACGCTGCTCGGCCACGACGCGCTGGCGCCCGCGGTCGCCTGGGACACGCTCGTCAGCCTCGTCATGACGTTCACCGTCGGCTTCGCGGTCGGCGCCGCGTTCGGCACGAAGGCCGGCGAGCGGCCCCGCGACCGGGTGCGCGCGTTCCTGACGCGCAACCCGGTGCTCTGGGCGCTGGTGGCGGCGCTGGTCGCCCCCGACGCCCTGGCCCCCGACGCCCTGGTGGAGATCGCCAAGAACTCGACCTACGCGCTGCTGCCGATCGGGTTCTTCGTCCTGGGCGTCCACCTCACCGTGGAGCGCGAGGGCGGGGCCCTGGCCTTCCCGCCGCCGCTGACGCGGCCGGTGCTCGTCGTGATGGTGCTGCGCCACGCCGCGGCGCCCGCGCTGCTGGTCGGCCTCTCGGCGCTGACGGTCGACGTTCCCGACGCCTACATCGTGGAGGCGGGCATGGCCTCGGCGATCAACAGCCTGATCGTCAGCCACCTCTACGGCCTGGACGTCCGCCTGGCGGCCAGCGCCGTGGCCTGGACCTCGGCCTTCGCGGTTACGGCCGCCGTCGTGCTGTCGCTCGTGCTGTGATGGCGCGATGCGAGCCCTCGTCCAGCGCGTGAGCCGGGCCGCCGTCGTCGTCGACGGTGCGCCCGTGGCGTCGACCGGCCCGGGCCTGCTCGTGCTGCTCGGGGTCACCCACGACGACGACGCCGCCGTCGCCGATCGGCTGGCCGACAAGGTCGCCGCCCTGCGGATCTTCGAGGACGCCGAGGGGCGGATGAACGACGCGCTGGGCGACCGCGACGTGCTCGTCGTCAGCCAGTTCACGCTGTACGGCGACGCGCGCCGGGGCAATCGCCCGTCGTTCGTGGCCGCGGCGAGGCCCGAGCACGCCGAGCCGCTCTACGAGCGCTTCCGGGCGCGCCTGGACGCGGCCGGCGGCGTGTTCGGCGCCCACATGGAGGTCGAGCTCGTCAACGACGGGCCCGTCACGCTGCTGCTGGAGATCGCCCCGCGGGCGCCGACCTCCTAAGGTGCGGGCCATGCCGCCCGAGGAGCATCTGGTCCCCCGGTTCGCCGCCGAGCCCCCGCAGGAGCTGCTGCCCTACGGCCGCCGCGCCGAGCAGCTGCACGAGGAGTTCCTGGCCGCCTGCCTGCTGCTGGACGACGACCTGGGCGCGCCGGGCGCGCCGGTCTGGTTCCCCGACCGCACGTGGGCGGGGCGCACCTACGTCCCGGTGACCTGCCGCACCGAGCGCGGGCTGGAGCTCTTCGGCGCCGTGTCCTACGCCCCGGCCGTCGAGCAGGGCCAGACCGAGGACCACTTCCGCGCCACGGCGGACTGGACCGAGGAGACCGCGGAGGCCAACCCCGACTGGTCGATCGACCTCTGCGAGGAGGTCATCGGCGGCTGGCGCGGCGAGGCCGGCAAGGTCGCGGCGATGACGCTGATCTGGGGCACGCCGCTCGTGGACCGCGGCGCGATCGTCACGGCCGAGCTCGCGGGCCTGACCGTCGACCAGTGCGTGCTCGTGGAGAACCGCTTCACGCTCGTGGCGCCCGACGACTACCGCGGTGACACGCTCGAGGTCGCCGTCTACGACGCCGGCGGGCGCGAGCTGGGCCGCGAGGCGCTGTGGGCCGGCGAGGAGGACGCCGACGACGAGGAGGGCGCCTGAGCGCGATGGAGCTCGAGACCGCGATCCGCACCCGCCGCACCCACAAGGCCTACGGCGCCGAGCCGGTCGGCCGCGACGTGCTCGACGCGCTCTTCGAGCTGGCGCGCTGGGCGCCGAACCATCACCTCACCAACCCATGGCGCTTCCGTGTCGTGGGCCCCGCCGCGCTGGCCGCGCTGAAGGCGGCGATCGGCGCCGAGGGGGCGGGCAAGCTGGACCGCGCCCCGACGCTCGTGGCGGTCTCCTACGTCCGCACGCCGCAGGACCCGGTCGCCGACGAGGAGGACCTCCTGGCCGCCGGCTGCGCCGCCTACGCCGTCCTGCTCGGCGCCCACGCGCGCGGCCTGGCGGGCTACTGGCGCACCCCGGCGATCCTGCGCGAACCCGCGGGCCGGGCCGCGCTGGGCATCGGCGAGGACGAGCGCTGCATCGCGCTGCTGCACCTCGGCGCCGCCCGCCAGGAGCAGCGCGTGCCCGACCGCGCCCCGGTGGGCGAGGTCGTCGCCTACCTGGACTAGGGCGCCACCCGCGCGACCGTGCCGCCCGTGCGCGCCAGCAGCTCGGCGGGCGTCAGCGGGAAGACGCGGGTCGCCGTCCCCGCCGCGGCCCACACGACGTCGAAGGCCATGAGGTCCTCGTCGACGATCGTGTGAAGCGGCGCGGGATGCCCGTAGGGCGCGACACCGCCGATCGACGTGCCGGTGGCCTCCCGCACCGTCTCGGCGCGGGCCTTGACGACGCCCAGCGCGGCCTCGTCGACGCGGCTGGCGCCGCTGCACAGCACGAGCACGGGTGCCGGCGGGTCGTCGCGCGTCAGGAACACGAGCGACTTGACGATCTGGGCGACGGACACGCCCAGCGCGGCGGCCGCCTGCGCGGCGGTGTGCGCGCTGGCGCCCAGCTCCCGCGCGCCGGGGTAGTCCACGCCGGCCACGCGCGCTCAGGCGGCGGCCGTGGGCACGCGGCGGGCGATCTCCTCGTCGGTCAGCGGGAAGTGGCAGGCCGCCACGTTGCCGCCGTCCTTGGGCTCGAGGAGTGGCTCGTCGACGTCGCACGTGCCCTGCACGAACTTCGAGCACCGCGTGTGGAAGCGGCAGGCCTTCGGCGGGTTGGTCGGCGAGGGGACGTCACCGCCGAGCACCTGGCGCTGCTTGTTGCGCGCCAGCCGCGGGTCGGGCACCGGCACCGCGCTGAGCAGCGCGCCGGTGTAGGGGTGGCGCGGGTGCCCGTAGAGGTCGTCGGACTCGGCGAGCTCGACGATCTTGCCCAGGTACATCACCGCGACGCGGTCGCAGGTGTGGCGCACGACCGACAGGTCGTGGGCGATGAAGATGATGGTGAGCCCCAGCTCCCTCTGCAGGTCGCGCAGGAGGTTGAGGATCTGGGCCTGGATCGACACGTCCAGGGCCGAGACCGGCTCGTCGGCGACGATGAGCTTGGGCTTGAGCGCGATGGCGCGCGCGACGCCGATGCGCTGGCGCTGCCCGCCGGAGAACTGGTGCGGTAGCCGGTTGAAGTGCTCGGGGTTGAGCCCGACCTGCTCCATGAGCTCCTGCACGCGCACCCGGCGCTTGCGCTGGTCGGTCTCGACCTCGTGGATGACGAACGGCTCCGCGATGATCGACCCCACCGTCTTGCGCGGGTTCAGCGAGGAGTAGGGGTCCTGGAAGATCATCTGCATCTCGCGGCGCAGCGGCTTGAGCTCGCGGCGCGAGAGGCCGGCGATGTCCCGGCCCTCCCAGGTGATCGAGCCCGCCGTGGGCTCGAGCAGGCGCGTGATGAGGCGGGCGGTCGTCGACTTGCCGCAGCCCGACTCGCCGACGAGGCCGAGCGTCTCGCCCGGCCGCACGTCGAAGCTCACGCCGTCGACGGCCTGCACCGCGCCGACCTGGCGCTGGAAGAACCCGGCCCTGATCGGGAAGTGCTTGACCAGGTCGCGGACCTGGACGAGCGGTTCGGTGGACGTGGCGCTCACTGGCCGCTGACCTCCTCGGATGGGGTGCCCGGCGCAGGGGCGGGCGCGCCGCGGGCGGAGGACGACATCGCCTGCTCGGGATGTCGACGCCCTGCACGGCGGCGTCCGGGCTGTCGCCGCTGCGCAGCGCCGACCACAGCGAGCGGCGCGTCTCGGCGGGCAGGAGGCAGGCGACCTTGTGGATCGGGTCGGCGCCGCCGGTCGGCTCCAGCGTCGGGTCGACCGTCTTGTGCGCCTCGCGCACGTAGGGGCAGCGCGGGTGGAACGCGCAGCCCGAGGGCTTGGTGATGAGCGACGGCGGGCGGCCGAAGATCGGCACGAGCTCCTCGTCGCGCGGGGTGTCCAGGCGTGGGATCGACTTGAGCAGGCCCCAGGTGTACGGGTGCTCGGGCGCGGCGAAGATCGTGTCGACGGCGCCGAACTCCACGATGCGCCCTGCGTACATGACCGCGATCTCCTCGGTGACCTCGGCGACCACGCCGAGGTCGTGGGTGATCATCACCACGGCGGTGTCGAGCTCGCGCTGCAGGCGCTGGATCAGCTCGAGGATCTGCGCCTGGACGGTCACGTCCAGCGCGGTCGTCGGCTCGTCGGCGATGAGCAGCTTCGGGTCGTTGATCAGCGCCATCGCGGTCATGACGCGCTGGCGCATGCCGCCCGAGAACTCGTGCGGGTAGCTGTCGATGCGCCGGCGCGGCTCCGGGATGCCGACCAGGCCGAGCATCTCCACGGCGCGGTCCCGCGCCTTGGCCTTGGACTCCTCGTGGTGGTGGGCGCGACGGGCCTCCACGAGCTGGTGGCCGATCTTGTAGAACGGGTGCAGCGAGGACAGCGGGTCCTGGAAGATCATGGCCACGTCGCCGCCGCGCACCTTGCGCATCTCGGCGTCCGAGGCCGCCAGCAGGTCCTGGCCGTCGAACGTGATCGACCCGGTGATGCGCGCGTTGCTCGCGCGGGTCAGGCCCATCACGGTCATGCTCGACACGGACTTGCCCGAGCCCGACTCGCCCACGATCCCCAGCGCCTTGCCGCGCTGCACGCTGTAGCTGATGCCGTCGACGGCCTTGACGAGACCGTCCTCGGTCTCGAAGTGGACGGCGAGGTCCTTGACCTCGAGCAGCGGCTCAGGCATCTAGTAGCGCACGCGTGGGTCGAGGAAGGCGTACAGGATGTCGACGACCAGGCTCATGATCGCCACGGCGGCCGCGAGCACCATGGTCGTGCCCTGGATCGTGGCGAGGTCCCCGCGCTGGATCGCGTCAAAGGACAGGCGGCCGATGCCGTCGATGTTGAACACGGTCTCGGTCAGGATCGCGCCGCCCATGAGGATGCCGATGTCCAGCCCGAGCACGGTGATGACCGGCGTGATCGCCGAGCGCACACCGTGGCGCAGGATCACCCGCCGTTCCGGCAGGCCCTTGGCCCGCGCCGTCCGGATGTAGTCCTCGTTCATGGTCTCGAGGAGGTTGGAGCGCAGCAATCGGGCGTAGATGGCGGCGAACGCGGCGGCCAGGACGAGCCATGGCATCACCAGGGTCCAGCACTTGCTGAAGAACCCGTGCGCGTCCTGGTAGGCGCCGGAGCCCGGGAAGATCTTGAACCGCCCGATGTCGTTGGAGAACAGGTACAGGCAGACCAGCCCCATCCAGTAGACGGGCGCCGAGATGAGCACGAGCGCACCGCCCATGAGCGCGCGGTCCCAGAAGGATCCGCGCTTGACGGCGGAGACGATGCCGATGCCCACGCCGGCCAGGAACCAGATGATCGCGGCTCCGACGACGAGGAAGACCGTGTTGGGCAGCCGGTCGAAGATCAGCGACTTGACCGAGGTGTTGTTCGTGAAGCTGTGGCCGAAGTCGAAGTGGAAGAACAGCTTCCTCGTGTAGTCCCAGTACTGCGCCGGCAGGGACCTGTCCAGCCCGAGCTGGTGGCGGATCGACGCGACGAGCGCCGGGGACGGATCGCGGCCTGCGCGCGCGGTCGCCGGATCGCCCGACGGCAGCACGTAGAAGATGAGGAAGGTGACCGCGGAGATCACCAGCAGGAGCAGGATCGTCCAGAGAAGACGTCGCGCGATGTAGGCGGCCATGTGAGGAGGAAAGGTCCTAGCGATGCGGCCGCCGCCCCGGGCCGGGCCCGGGGCGGCGGTGACGCATCAGGTGCTTACTTGACGGAGGTGAAGGACAGGTCCCAGAGCGCGATGTACGGGTTCGGAACACCGTTGATGTTCTTCGACCGCACGAGCGTGGTCTTGTCCCAGATGAACGGGATGCCGGCGGCATCCTGGATGATCATCTTGTCGATGGCCGCCCACGCCTTCAGGCGGGGCTCACCCTCGAGCAGCGCCGCCTTGTTCATGGCGTCGTCGACCTTGGGATCGTTGAGCATCGAGTAGTTGATGTTGCCGCTGGAGCGGTTGATCAGCGAGCCCTTGAAGACCGGCTCGAGCATCGACTGCGGGTCGGCGAAGTCCTTGAACCAGCCGGCGCCGCCGCACATGGCGACCTTCTTGGACGGGACCTGGCACCAGTCGGTGTAGACCGAGTCCTGGGGAACGAGGCGCAGCCGCACCTTGAAGCCCATCTTCTCGAGCTGGTTCTTGGCGACCTCGGCCTGGGCCTTGCCCGGGTCGGCGTTGGCGCCCACCATCAGGAGCTCGTTGTTGCCCTCGTACTTGCCCGAGGCGTAGCCCGCAGCCTTGAAGTACTTGGCGGACAGCGCCATGTCACCCGACTCGTTGTTCGCGTTGAAGTAGTCGATGTCGGGGAAGCCCTTGTACCCGCCCGACTCCTGGAAGCCCGGGAAGTCCGGCGGCAGCCAGTGCGTCGCGATGTCGCCGATGTACTTGCCGCCACGCGCCAGCCGGGCCGCGTTGCGGTCGAAGCCGGCCATCACGGCCTTGCGGACGTTGATGTTGTCGAAGGGCTTGACCTCGGTGTTCAGCGGGAAGTAGCGGTAGCCGCCCGACGGGACCGAGGTGTACTGGTCCTTCACCTTGGTGACCAGGTCCTTGAGGATGTTCGACGGCGGGTTGGTGTCGAGCAGCATGTTCGACCCGTCGATGACCTGGCGCGCCGCCACGTTGGCGTCCGACGCGTTGGTGCGGATGAAGTACGAGTCCGCGTAGGCCGGCCGGTAGTCGGTCTTGGGATCCCAGTTGGGATTGCGGACCATCGTGATGCTCTTGCCCGGCTTGTAGCCCGTCAGGTTGCCCGAGCTGTCGTTGGGGATCATGTACGGGCCGGTGAACGCGACATGCGTGTTGTACGTCGACTGCGCCTTGGCGTCGAACGGCTTGGCGTACTCCTCCGGCACCGGGACCGTGATCGGCATGACCAGAGCGGCGATGAACGACACGGCCGTCGGCTCCGTGAGCTTGAACACGATCGTGTGGTCGTCGGGCGTCGTGATGCCCGAGATCGGCTTGACGCCGGTCGTGGGCTTCTTGGGCGCGCCCTCGATGACCTGGAAGTAGCCCGGGTACTGGCCGCCGACGTTGGACGAGAAGAAGCGCTCGATGGCGTACTTGACGTCCTTGGAGGTGACCTCGCGGTTGACCGGCGGGGCGTACTTGATGCCCGACTTGATCTTGACCGTGACGGTCTTCTTGTCGGCCGAGACCTGGGCCTCGCCGTCGGCGAGGTCCGGCACGGGCTTGTTGGCGTCGGTCGGCTTGAACGAGTACAGCGGGCGGTTGGTCGCCAGCGTGATCATCTCGCCGAACGTGTAGTAGGTGTGGCCCGGGTCGACGTAGTCGACGTCGGAGGAGGCAAGCATCGTGATCTTGCCGCCCTTCTTGGCCGGGGCCTCGGCCGCCTTCTTCGTCGCGGCAGCGCTGCTGCTCGCGGACGAACCGGACGACGAGGAACTGCTGCTAGAGCTGCCGCCACAGGCGGCGACCACGAACGCGAGCATGCCGAGCACACCCGCCAGCAGGAATCGGAGGTGACTCCGAGTCATGTGGGGTCCTTTCTGACGTGACGGCCGGCGCTCCTCAAGCACCGGCGTCGGGACGGGGCGGCGTCGCACGTGCACTTACTTCGACGTCCGCGGGTTGAGGGCGTCCTGGAGTCCGTCGCCGACGATGTTGAAGGCGAGGACCGTGATCAGGAGCGCCAGACCAGGGAAGACCATGAACCACCAGGCGTCCTGGAAGATGTCGGTGGCGTCGGAGATCATCGCGCCCCAGCTGGGCTTGGACGGGTCGACCCCGACGCCCAGGAACGAGAGCGCGGCCTCGTACAGGATGTTCTGCGGAATCAGGACCGTCGCGTAGACGATGATCGGCGCCACGAGGTTGGGAAGGATCTCCTTGAAGATGATGCGCCGATCGCTGGCGCCCAGGGAGCGGGCCGCCTCGACGAACTCGCGCTCGCGCAGGGACAGCACCTGACCGCGCACGATGCGCGCCATGTACGGCCATGTCGTCAGGGTGATGACGAAGATGACGACCATCAGGCCCGGCTGGATGACCCCGCCGAGGCAGCCGTCGGCGCAGGCGACCCCGAGGCCGACGGCGAGCACGAGCACGGGGAAGGCCAGGAACAGGTCCATGAGCCGGCTGATGCCGGTGTCGACCTTGCCGCGGTAGTAGCCCGTGACCAGCCCGGCGGTGACGCCGATGATCACGATGAGCGCCGTCGCGATGAACGCGACCTCCAGCGAGACGCGAGAGCCGTAGATCACGCGCGACAGGATGTCGCGGCCGCGACTGTCGACCCCGAACGGGTGCGCGCCGCTCGGCCCCGTGGGCTGCCCGAAGTCGCTGAGCAGGTTCTCGTTCTGCGTGTTCGGGTCCGGGAACCCGAAGAGCTTGACGATGAGCGGCGCGAAGATCGCGACGAACACCATGAAGAGCACGATGCCCAGCGAGACGAGCGCGACCTTGTCGCGTCGCAGCCGGCGCCAGAAGAGCTCCAGCGGTGATCGTGCGGCGATCTCGGCCGCGGACTCGCCGCCGGCATCGATCGGCTCGCTCTCGAGGAGCGTCTCGGAAGCGCCGGTGCTCACGCCCTGCCCTCCCCGCGGGTGGTCTCGTCCTGCTTGATGGGTCCCTCTCCCAAGGCTGTTCGATGTCCGCCGTCGGGTCCCTGCAACCTCCCCGGATGGGGAGTGCCCTTCGACAGAACCGCGCGCAGGCTACTCCTTATGCCCGGCATATGTCAGGAGACTTGACCACACGCAACCTCATGTTCACGCAAGCTCTGGAGCCAAATGACTCCAGGTCGGCCAACCAGTGATGCAATGCTGTGCCGAATCGGCGCATCCGGTTCGGCACACGGCCGCGACGGCGGACGCCCCGAGCTGGATTCGAACCAGCGGCCTTCCCCTTAGGAGGGGGACGCTCTATCCATCTGAGCTATCGGGGCGGAGCAACGAAGCCTACGACGGCAGGCGTACGACGGACACGAAGAAGTCGTCGATCTGGCGCACGATCGCGACGAACCGTTCGAAGTCCACGGGCTTGGTCACGTAGGCGTTGGCGTGCAGCTGGTAGCTGCGCAGCACGTCCTCCTCGGCCTCGGACGTCGTGAGCACCACGATCGGGATCGTCCGCAGATCGGGGTCGCCCTTGACCTCGGCCAGGACCTCGCGCCCGTCCTTGCGCGGCAGGTTGAGGTCCAGCAGCACGAGGTCGGGGCGGCCGACATCGGCGTAGGGACCCTCGCGGCGCAGGTAGGCCAGGGCCTGCTCGCCGTCGCTGACGACGGTGAGGTGGTTGAGGAGCTTGTTGAACTCGAACGCCTCGCGGATGAGCAGGACGTCGCCGGGGTCGTCCTCCACCAGGAGGACCTCGATCGGCTGGCCTGCGGGCTTGGGGGTCATGCGTCGTCCTCCTGGACGAGGGGCAGGGTGAATCGGAACGAGGCGCCCCCGAGGGCGCCGACGGGCTCGAGCCAGATCCGGCCGCCGTGGAACTCCACGATCTTGCGGCACATCGCCAGGCCGATCCCGGTGCCCTCGTACTCCTCCTTGGGGTGCAGCCGCTGGAAGATCACGAAGATGCGGTCGGCGTAGCGGGGCTCGATGCCGATGCCGTTGTCGTCGACGGCGAACGTGCGGACGCCGTCGCCCTCGCCGCCGGACGCCGAGATGCGGACCTGCGGCGGCTCGTCGCCGGCGAACTTGACCGCGTTGGCCACGAGGTTCTGCAGCAGCGCCACGAGCAGGCTGCGGTCGCCGGGCACCCGCTCGAGGTCGCCGGCGACCACGACGGTGGCCCCGGCCTCGGCGATCGCGGTCTCCAGGTTGGACAGCGCCTCGGCGGCGACGTCGCCCATGTCCACCGGGCGCATCTCGCCGGCCATGCGCCCCACGCGCGAGAACGCGAGCAGGTCGTTGATGAGGCCCTGCATGCGCTTGGCGCCGTCGACGGCGAAGTCGATGTACTGGTCGGCGCGCTCGTCGAGCTGCCCGTGGTAGCGGTGCTGGAGCATCCCGCAGAAGCTCGCCACCTTGCGCAGGGGCTCCTGGAGGTCGTGGGAGGCGACGTAGGCGAACTGCTCGAGCTCGGCGTTGGAGCGCTGGAGGTCGAGGGCCTGGGCCTCGAGCCGGCGGCGCGCGGCCTGGACCTCCTCCAGCTCGGCGAGGATGCGGCGGCGCATGGAGTCGACGTCGGTGCTCAGCCCGGCGATGTCGCGCGGGCCCTGCACGCGCACCGGCGCGTCGAACGCCCCGCGGGCGACCCGGCGCGCGTCGGCGGCCAGCCGCGCCAGCGGCGTCGTGACGACGCGACGCAGCGTCGCCGAGGCGGCCAGCGCGGCGGCCAGCAGCAGCAGGCCCGCGATGAGCACGGCCACGGTGGCCGCCGTCGCGGCGTGGCGCAGGCGCGCGCGCTCACGAGCGCGCAGGACCGCGAGGTCGGCGTCCAGGCGGCCGAACGCGGTCCGCAGCGCGTCGAAGCGCGCCTTGCCGTCGGCCACCGACGGAGCCGACGCCGGGTCGGGGCCCCGGTCGCGGACGGCCGCGATGACGGGTCGCGCGTAACCGTCCACCCACACGCGCTCGCGGGCGCGCACGACCGCCAGGTCGGCGCCGAGGCGGTCGACCGAGCCCGTGGCCGCGACGGCGGCGATGGCCGCGCGCGCCCGCCCGGCGTCGGCCGCGCCCGTGCGGTAGGGCCGCAGGAACGACGCCTGGCCCGACAGGACGTAGCCGCGCACCGCGGTCTCCTGGTCGACCATCCCGATGAGGTAGCGCTGCGCGGCGATGCGCGCGGGGTCCACGCGGTCGACGACCTGCGTGCGGGCCCCCGCGAGGCGGTGCAGCGCCAGCAGCGTGATGAGCAGCCCCGCGAGCGCGGCGAGCACGAGCGCGCCCGCGCCCAGGCCGAGCCACTGGCCGCTGGTCCGGCGCGTCAGGCGCGACGGCGCGATGACGGGCGCCGCAGCGGGCTCAGCCATCGGCGTCCACCGACAGCACCACGAGCGCGACGTCGTCGGCCAGGTCGCCGCCGTTGAGCTCCAGCGCCGTGCCGACCAGCCGGTCGATGAGCGCGTGGCCGGCCTCGCCGCTCGGCACGGCGTCCGGCCCCCGACGAGCTGCACCAGGCGTTCGGCGCCCAGCCGCTCGGCGCCGCGGCCGACACGGCCCTCGATGAGGCCGTCGGTGTAGAGCAGCAGGTCCCAGCACGCGGGCAGCGCGATCGCCGCGGCCGGCCAGGACCCCGGCCCGGACCCGATGCCGAGCATCGGGCGCGCGGGCGGCGCGGGCAGCTCGCGGGCGCCGCCGTCGTCGACGAGGACCGGGGCCGGGTGGCCGGCGACGCGGACCTCGGCGCTGCGCCGGTCGGGCGCGACGCTGACCATGCACGCCGTGGCGAACGCGTCGTCGCCCAGGCGCTCGTGGACGAGCACCTGCTCCAGGGTCGGCAGGACCTCGGCGGCCGGGCGGTCGCCCAGGACGAGCGTGCGCCAGGCGATGCGCAGGCACACGCCGAGCGCCGCCGCGTCGGGGTCGTGGCCGCAGACGTCGCCGATGACGGCGTGCAGCGTGCCGTCCCCGCACTGCACGACGTCGAAGAAGTCGCCGCCCAGCAGCGTCCGGGCGCGTCCGGGGCGCGAGCCCGTCGCGACCTGCAGGCGCGGGTCGGAGACGATCGGGCGCGGCAGCAGCCCGCGCTCGAGGCGGGCGCTCTCCTCGGCGTCGCGCTGCGCGGCGCGCAGCTCGTCGTGGACGAGCTCGGCCCGCTGGCGCTCCACGGCGTAGCGGATGGACCGGGCCAGCAGCTCGCCGTCGACCCGGCCCTTGAGGAGGTAGTCCTGCGCGCCGGCGGCCACGGCCTCCAGGCCGCGGGCCGCGTCCGACAGGCCCGTCAGCACGAGCATGGGGACGCCGGGCCCCGCCGCGCGCAGGCGGTGCAGGGCCGTGAGCCCGTCGGCGTCGGGCAGGCCGAGGTCGAGCACCACGCAGGAGATCTCGGCCGAGAGCGCCTGCACGGCGTCGGCGACGTTGCGCCGGCGCACGACCGTCACCTCGAGATCGGAGTCCTGCAGGAGGTCCTCGAAGAGGAACGCGTCGCCGTCGTCGTCCTCGACGAGCAGCACCTGCAGGTGCGGGCCGCCCAGGAGGGCAGGCCGGTCGTCACCGTCGGCCGGCGCGTGCATCGCGGACACCCCGGCGGCGCGCCTACCCGCGGTCCGGGCGATCCGGATGGATGTCGTCGATCGTGGCGCAGGCCACGTAGGGCGCCCCGGCCGCCGCCTCGATGGCCGCGCCGCCGCCGGCGAGGCGGTCCAGGACCGAGACGACCCCGACGATCTCCAGGCCGGCCTCCTGGACGGCCTCGATGGCCTGCAGGGTCGAGCCACCGGTCGTCACCACGTCCTCGACGATCACGCAGCGGTCGCCGGGCTCCAGCAGCGGGCCCTCGATGCGCCGCTGCAGCCCGTGCTGCTTGGCGTCCTTGCGCACGAAGAAGGCCTTGCCGTCGAACCCGCCCGCCAGCGCCGCGCACGCGACGGGGTCGGCGCCCATGGTCAGGCCGCCGACCGCGGTCGCGCCCCAGCCGGCAGCGTGGCCGGCGACGATCTCGCCGAGCGCGGCGAAGCCGGGCGGGCGCAGGATCGCGCGCTTGGCGTCGACGTAGTACTGGGCGGTGGCTCCGCTGGTTAACACGACCTCGCCGATGACGAGGGCGTGGATCCGAAGTTCGTCCACGAGGCGTTGGGTGGCGTCCATGAGCGGCCGTAGTCTAAGGACGTGCTGGAGCGCGTCCTGCGACTGGCGGCGATCATCTGCAGCCTCCTGGTCGCGGCCGGGTGGGTGTGGTTCGCCGCCAACGAGACCAACGCGGCCTCCCAGGACACCCAGCAGGAGATCGCCGGGCGTCAGGCGGCCCGCGTCGCCGACCCCAGCCCGGACCAGGAGCGCGCGCGCGAGCGGGTCAACGGCAAGGTGCACGAGGCCATCGACGACGCCAACGACGTCCTGCTCAAGCCGTTCGCGTTCGTCGCCCGCAGCAGCTCGAGCAAGTGGGTGCGCCGGACGGTGCCCGCGCTGCTGGCGCTGCTGGTCTACGGCTTCGGGCTCGGCCTGCTTGCCCGCTTCGCCGCCGGACGATGACGGCCACGGCCTTCGGCGGCGCCGGGCGGGACTTCGCCCTCGGCGTCGAGGAGGAGCTCATCGTCGTCGACCCGGTGACGCTCGCGCTGTCGCACACGGGCGTCGAGGTCCTGGAGCGGATGGAGGTGCCGGAGGGGACGGGGTCGGCGCACCCCGACACCTACGCCGCGCTCGTCGAGCTCGCCTCGCCCGTCGTGCACTCGGCGGGCGAGGGCGTGGCGTCCATCGCCGCGCTGCGCGCCCGGGCCCGGGCCGCCGGGGCGACGCTCATCGGCGCCGGCATCCATCCCGACGGCGCGTTCGGCGACGTGGTGCACGTGCCCGAGGCGCGCTACGACGAGATCCACGCGCAGCTGCGCGGCCTGCTGCGGCGCACCCCGACGTGCGCGCTGCACGTGCACGTGGGGATGCCGGACGCCGAGACGGCCATCCGCGTGTACAACGGCCTGCGCGAGCACCTGCCGCTGCTGCAGGCGCTGGCGGCCAACTCGCCGTTCTGGCACGGACACGACTCCGGGCTGGCGACGGCGCGGGCCCAGCTCTTCCGAGGCTACCCGCGCGGCGACATCCCCCCGGCGTTCGCGTCGTTCGCCGCGTTCGAGGATCTCGTCGACCAGCTCGTGGCGGCCGGCGACGCGCCCGACTACACGTTCCTGTGGTGGGACCTGCGGCCCCACCCGCGCCTGGGCACGGTCGAGCTGCGCGCCATGGACGCGCAGTCGTCGCTGTGGTCGGTCGCGGCGCTCACCGCGCTCGTCGCCGGGCTGGCGCGCGCGGCCGCCGAGGACGACCGGCTCTCCTGGACGCCGCGGGCGGTCCTCATGGAGTCGAGCTTCCGCGCCGCGCGCGACGGGCTGGGCGCCACGCTGCTGCACGAGGGCGCGCTGCGCCCGGTGCCCGAGATCGCGCGCGCCGCCGTGGCCCGCGCCCGCCCGTTCGCCGCCGAGCTGGGCTCCGAGGAGCAGCTGGGCCTCGTGGAGCGGCTGCTGACCGAGGGGGGCGGGGCCGACCGCCAGCGCGCGGCACACGCCCGCGGCGGGATGCCCGGGCTCCTGCGCCACCTGGCCGCGGAGACTGCGCACGACCTCGCCTAGGGGCTAGGCCTAGGTGTAGACGTCCACGAGGTCGCCATAGGAGATCCAGCGGAAGATCGACACGGCGTCGGGCACCGGCTCGCGCAGGCACCCGTGGCTGGCCGCGTAGACCGGGACCTCGGCGTAGCCGTGGATCCCGTAGCCGCCGTGGAAGTAGGACGTGAAGACCATGCCCTTGGCGTTGGTCCCGGGCGTCTTGGAGTACACGCGGAACGTGCCCAGGACCGTCGGCGTCGACGGCTTGCCCGACGAGATCGGGTAGATCCGGTCGACCTTGCCGCCCTTGATGAGCGCCATGACCTGCAGCGAGAGATCCGCCTCGACGTGCTTGCCGTGCTTGGGGAAGCGGATCTTGAACCGCCCGGCGCCGCGCACGAGGCGGCGCATCATGTCGCTCGTCGCGGTCTCCGTGCGCGCCAGGCCGGTGACCTTGCGGAAGGCCAGGACGGCCCGCGCGGTGCGCGCGTCGTAGAGGCCGCGGGCGCCGACGACGTAGCCCAGGCGGCGCAGGCGGCTCTGCAGGAGGCGCACGCCGGCGCCGCGGGCGCCGGGCGCCACGCTGCGGGGCAGCACGTCGAGCCCGTGGGCCTTGGCGACCATCGTCGCCTGCTCGGCCGTGGCGCGATGGCTGGCGCGCACCACGAGGTGGCCGCGGCCCGTCGTGCGCAGCCCGAGCAGGAACGTGCCCGTGGCCCCGTCGCTGCCCGGCCGCACCGCGACGCGCCGGCTGACGACCTTCGTCGTCCCGCGGTAGAGGCGCACGACGACCTGCTGGCCGGCGACGTAGGGCGCGACGGTCCCCTCGACGCGGACGCGATCGCCCGACAGCACCGCAGCGGGCGAGCCCGTGACCTTCTTGAGCACGATGGACAGGGCGCCCGGGGCGGGGACCTGCGGGACCGGCGGGACCGGCGGGGCGACGGGGGGCGGCGTGGTCGTGCTGGGCGGCGTCGTCCCCGACGGGACCGGGGTCTGCGCCGCGGCCGGCGCGGCGACGGCGGCGGCAGCGGCGACGACGAGGGCGATCGGGCGGCGCATGGGCGCGCGCATCGTACTGAGCAGGACCGCGGTCCGGTACGAGGATCAGGCGGTTCGGGCGGCGAGGTCCGGCTCTGGACCCCAGGCCCGCAGCCCGAGGGCCACGAACAGCGCGATGCCGCCCAGGGCGCCGATCAGCACGACGGGGATCTCCCAGCCCCAGTGCTCGCTGCTGGCCATGGCGAAGGAGTTGTTGATGCAGTGCAGGGCGATGCCGGGATACAGGGAGCGCGTCCGGTCGCGCAGCAGGCACAGCCCGGTGCCCAGGACGGCGAGCGGCACGAGGAAGGCGATCGGCGAGCCGAAGACGTGCACGACCCCGAACGCCAGGCCGGTCAGCACGGCCGCCGGCCAGAGGCCGAGCCGGCGCAGCGAGCCGAAGAAGTAGCCGCGGAACAGGAACTCCTCGGCCAGCGGCGCGCACACGCACACCACGAACGTGACGGCGACGAGCGCGATCGTGCTGCGGTCGGCACCCAGGTCCTTCGTGATCGTGTCCTGCTCGCTGGACCGGCCGATCGCCGTCAGCCACAGGTAGCTGACGAGGATGAACGCGAGGTAGCCGCCGATCGTCAGGCCGATCGCCGCGCGGACGCTGGACGGCGGGCGCAGGCCGAACTGCCACGGGCGCGGCCGGGCGATGATGCGGGCGAACAGCAGGGCGGCGCCGACCAGGCACGCGTCCTGGACGACGATCGACGCGATGCTCACCGACGGCGGCGGGTCGCTCAGGCTCGCCCCGAACGCGGCGCCGATGCCGCCGATGAGGATGGCCAGGAGCGTCGCCGCGCCGAAGCCCGCGAGGAGGGCCGCGGGGCCCGACCAGGCCGGCCACGCGGGCATGGCCCGGCGCGGCGGCGCGCCCGCGGGAAGCTCCGGGTGCTCGGGCGGGGAGGGGTGCGGCGCGGCCGGGACGCTCGTCATGCGCCCTGGAGGGTAGGGCCCTCGGGCCCCACGAGCGCCCGCAGGTCCGCGATGGCGCGCAGGCCGCGGGCCGCGGCGCGCCCGGTGCGGTCCACGAGCACGGGCGCGATCCCCGCCGCGCGGGCGCCGGCGACGTCGGCCTCGACGCTGTCGCCGACGTGCAGCGCCCGCTCGGGCGCCACGCCGCCGGCCAGCTCCAGCGCCCGGGCGAAGATCGCCGGGTCGGGCTTGGCCGCGCCGGCCTCGGCCGAGCTGATGGCCGCGTCGACCAGCGGCGCCAGGCCGGTGGTCGCCAGGGCCTCGTGCAGGGAGACGTCCCAGTTGCTGACGACGACGAGCGCCGCGCCGCGCGAGCGCAGCTGCGCCAGCACGCCCGGGACGTCCGGGAACGCCCGGAAGCGCAGGCTGGCCAGCAGGACGTCGCGGAGGTCCGGCAGGCCACGCGCGTGCTCGGGCAGCGCCGCGTCGAGCACGCCCGCGCAGCGGTCGCGCAGGTCGGCCAGCGCGGCGCCGTCGACCGCCTCGTCGTGGTGGGCGCGGTAGTAGGCGATCTCGGCCCGCAGCGCGACCGCGGCCTCGTCGCGGCCGATCGTGACGCCGCGCCGCGCCAGCTCGGCGCACAGCAGCGGCGCCGGCGGGTCGAAGCCCAGCAGCGTGCCCATCGCGTCGAGCAGGACGGCGTCGCGGCCGTCGGCCAGCCCCCGTGCGGCGCCCACGCTCAGGCCACCCAGTGCCAGGTCGAGAAGAGCGCGCTGAACGCCGCCAGGCCGGCGGCGAAGAGCCCGAGGACGACTGCGCGGCGCGCCGCCGACCCGCGCGCGAGCCAGAGGCCGATCCAGAGGAACAGCGGGTACAGGACGGCCTCGAAGCGCGGCAGGGACATCAGCGGCTGCGGGCCCACGGGATAGGACAGCGGCAGCAGCAGCGCGGTGGCGGCGTAGGCGCCGTGGGCGAGCGGCAGCCGCCGCAGCGCGCCGGCCAGGGCCGGGACGGCGGCCACGAGGAACCCGAAGAGCATGAGGTTGTGGCGCCCGACCTCGACGGGGTCGCCGCCCGCCGGCCGGAAGTACACGGGCGGCGCGGCGCCGTGGACGACCTGGCGCGCGCCGTCCCACGCGGCGACGGCGCCGTCGCGCACCCCGGCCCAGGGGCCGGCCAGGCTGCGGTGCCACGTGTCCTGGGCCGAGAACGGGGCCGTGAACCCGTGGCCGCCCAGTGCGAGGAAGCCACAGTAGGCCAGCAGGCCGAGCGGGACGACCCCCAGCCAGGCCAGGTCGGCGACCCGCGCGCGCCCGGGACCGCGGGCCCGCCACCCGTCGAGCCACAGCAGCGCGAGCGGCACGAGCAGCAGCAGGCCGGCGCTGCGCGTCGCCGCCGCCAGCGCCCCGAGGACGCCCGCCGCCGCCCAGCGGCCGGTGCGGGCGCAGAGCACAGCGCCGACCGACACGAGCAGGAACAGGGACTCCGAGTAGGCCGCCGAGAACCAGAGCGCGCCCGGGAACAGCGCGAGGGCCAGGACCGCCCAGCGCGCGGCCTCGTCGCCCACCTCGAGCACCGCGAGCCGGTGCAGCACCGCCAGCGCGGCCAGGAACGCCGCGCAGGAGATCGCGATCGCCGCCAGCAGCGGCGAGCCGCAGAGGATCCCGCCCACGCGCACCAGCAGCGGGTAGAGCGGGAAGAACGCGGTGCGGTCGCCGCCGTCGTAGCCCGAGCCGGCGATGGCCAGGAACCACACCGAATCCCAGCGGGCGGCCGGGCCGACGAGCAGGTCGGCCAGCGGACCATAGGGCCGCGTGAGACCGGCCGGGTCGAACGCGACGCGATGGGCGGCCTGTTGGCCCCAGACGCCGATCGCGGCCAGGCCGGCGGCCCACACCACGACGCGCGAGATCCAGAACGCCCGCCACGCCGCGGCCAGGTCGGCGCGATCGGCGAGCGGGGCCCGGTGGCGAGCCCTCGTCGCGGCCCCCTGCTCTTGTACGGTCAGCGCCACGTGACCCACATCGTCGCGGAGACCTGGCTCCACCGCCACAGCGGGCTGTTCACGGCCCTCGGGACGCTCCTGGCCGCAGCGCTCATCGTGCTCGTCCTGGACCGCTTCCTCGTCCGCCGCGCCGGGCGCCTGGCCCGTGCCGTGACGGGCTACGACGGCCTGTCGCAGGACGCCGCCACGCGCCTGCGCTTCGCCCGGCGCACGGTCGAGGCGGTCATCGTCGTCATCGCGATCGCGATCGCGCTGTCGCAGTTCGACTCGCTCGACAAGGTCGGGCGCACCCTGCTGGCCTCCAGCGCGATCACCGCCGCCGTCGTCGGGTTCGCCGCGCGCCAGACGCTGGCCAACGCGGTCGCCGGGATCCTGCTGGCCGTCGTGCAGCCGATCCGCATCGGCGACCTCATCACGTTCGAGGGCGAGACGGGCACCGTCGAGGACGTCGGGCTGACCTACACGTGGCTGCGCACGGGCGCCGACGCCCGGATCCTCATCCCCAACGAGCGCCTGGCCGGTGGGATCCTGCGCAACGACTCCATCCGCTCGCCGACGGTCTCCACCGAGGTCTCGGTGTGGCTGGCGCCCGACGCCGACGAGGCCGTGGCGCTCGAGGCCCTGCGCGCGCTCGGCGTCCGCGCGCGGCTGGCCGAGAGCACCCACGAGGGGCTGCGCCTGGTGGTCGTCGGCGACCCGGCCGCGCCCGGCGACCGGATCGCCCGCGAGGGCGACCTGCGGGCGGCGGCGCTCGGCGCGCTGCGGGCGTCCGGCGTGCGCTGAGGGGCGAACGCCGGCCCAGGGGCCGGGTTGGCTGCGGATGTCGGCCCCGGGGGCCGCACCTGCGGACCCGCGCCGTCGGACCGGCGGAGGGTTCTCGGGACCGGGCTAGAATCAGCACTTCGCGTGCGCGCCTCTGGGGAGGGGCTGACCAGCGCCCGCCTCCACCTCATGTCCCGCCGCGAACGTCAGCGCCGCCGCAGTCGCAACAAGGGTGGACCCGCCCGCCCCGTCTTCCTGGCGCTCGGCGTCCTGACGACGCTCGCCGCGCTCGCCGTGCTCGGCGCCGTCGGCTGGGTCGTCTCCGTCGCCACCTCCGGGCCCGAGCTCTCCAGCCTCAAGCCCCAGGACCAGGGCGCGGCCTCCGTCGTCTACGCCGCCGACGGCACCCGCCTGGGCTTCATCACGACCGACATCCTGCGCACCCCGATCACCGGGACCCAGATCCCGCAGGTCATGCGCGACGCCACGGTGGCGATCGAGGACCGCCGGTTCTTCGACCACAAGGGCGTGGACTTCGAGGGTGTCGTGCGCGCCGCGGTCAAGAACCTGGAGTCCAAGAACGACGTCCAGGGCGGCTCGACGCTGACGATGCAGCTCATCCGCAACCTGTACACCAAGAACACGACGCGCAGCGGCATCGAGGGCTACAAGCGCAAGATCCGCGAGGCCAAGCTGGCCGAGGAGTTCGAGAACCTCCACCCCGGTCGCAAGGGCAAGCGCTACATCCTGGACCAGTACCTCAACAACGTCCCCTACGGCACCGTCGGCGGCAAGACCGCAGTCGGCGTGCAGGCCGCCGCGCGCATCTTCTTCAACAAGTCGGCCTCCGAGCTGACGCTCTCGCAGGCCGCGCTGCTGGCCGGGCTGCCGCAGGCGCCCTCGCTCTACAACCCGTTTCTGGACCGCGCCCGCGCGACGCAGCGTCGCAACGACGTCCTGCGCGCGATGGCCGGCCAGGGCTACATCACCCAGGATCAGGCCGCCAAGGCCATCGCGACGAAGATCGACGTCAAGGACAACGGCTACTACTCCAAGCGCCGCGAGAGCTACTTCTTCGACTACGTCCGCCAGCAGCTCATCGACGAGTACGGCGTCGACAAGGTGCGCGCCGGCGGGATGCACATCTACACGACGCTCGACCTCAAGATGCAGACGGCCGCGCGCAAGTCGATCGACACCGCGCTGGCGGGCACCGACCGCTCGGGCGCGATCGTCTCCGTCGACCCGCGCAACGGCGAGATCAAGGCCATGGCGTCCAACGCCCAGTACGGCCAGTTCAAGTTCAACCTCGCCTCCCAGGGCCACTACGCCGCGGGCTCGACGTTCAAGGTCATGGTCCTGATGACCGCGCTGCGCATGGGCGTGGACCCGGACACCACGACCTACACGTCGATGCCGCTGAAGTTCAACGACCCCAAGTGGGGCCCGATCGACGTCCACACCTACTCGGGCACCTACATCGGCCGCGCGAACCTCGTCCGGGCGACGCTGCAGTCCGACAACTCGATCTACGAGCAGCTCGACCTCGACGTCGGCCCCGAGAACGTCAAGCAGACCGCGATCGACATGGGCATCAAGACCCACCTCGACGGCTACCCCGCCGAGGGCCTGGGCGGCCTGACCAAGGGCGTCACGCCGCTGGAGATGGCCAACGCCTACGCGACGATCGCGTCGGGCGGCTGGCGCAACCGGGTCACCGCCGTGCGCAAGGTCTGCTTCCCCAAGGCGGTCAACGCGGTCAGCGGGTTCACCTGCACGCAGGAGAAGATCCACCGCCACAAGGCCTTCGAGGACGGCGTCACCGCCAAGGCGACCGAGATCCTCAAGAAGAACGTCGAGGCCGGCACGGGCACCAAGGCGCAGTACGGCTGCCCGGCGGCCGGCAAGACCGGCACGGTCGACGACTTCACCGACGCGTGGTTCGTCGGCTTCACCCCGCGCCTGTCGACGGCCGTCTGGGTCGGGCACGCCACCGACCGCCGCACCCTGGGCGCCGGCGCCGCCGGCGGCGAGGTCGCCGCGCCGATCTGGGGCGCCTACATGAAGACCGCCCACGGCTCCTACTGCGGCGACTTCGCCGCGCCCAAGGTCCCGTTCAAGTCCACGCCGTTCTTCGGCAAGTACGCCAAGACCGGTGTCCAGGGCAACCAGGTCGACCCGAGCACCTACCAGACCGACGCCAACGGCGGCCAGAGCCTGGAGACGGGCAAGAAGGGCAAGACGGGCGCCAAGGACGGCAAGGGCACCGGCAACGGCTCGACGAAGTACCCGCCCGACGCCTACGCGAACCCGCCGCAGGGCACGCCGACCACGCAGGCCCCGGCCGCGACGCCGACGACGCCCGCCACCGGCACGCCGGCCCCCACGCCCACCCCGGCGCCCGCGCCGTCGACGGGCGCCGGCGGGGGCACCGCGCCGCCGCCCTAGGAGCGGGGCGGGCCCCTCCTTCGCGCACCCCCGGCACTGGTACGGTCACCCGGGATGCCCAAGGAGGAGAAGGTCGAGTTCGAGGGCGAGGTGCTCGAGGCACTGCCGAACGCGATGTTCCGCGTCGAGCTCGACAACGGCCACGAGGTCCTCGGCCACGTGGCCGGCAAGATGCGCCGCTTCCGCATCCGGATCCTCCCGGGCGACCGCGTCCGGGTCGAGCTCAGCCCCTACGACCTCAACCGGGCGCGGATCGTGTACCGCCATCGATGAACGCCGGCCCGGAGGGCCGGGTGCATCCTGCGAGAGCTCGCCAGGGGCTCGCGCTCGCCGCCCGCGGTCTCCGCTAGCGTCGTGGCGCTCATGGGCGAGCTCGCGCTCATCGCCGCGTTCCAGGAGCTGCTGACCAACCGCTCGCAGCGCATCGTCCGCTGGTCGGGCGACGACTGCGCGGTCGTGCGCGCCCGGGCCGTGCAGGCCGTGAGCGTCGACGCCATGGTCGACGGGGTCCACTTCCGCCTCGACCACCCCGGCGTCACGCCCGCCGACGCCGGGCACCGCGCGATGGCCGCCGCGCTCAGCGACCTCGCCGCCATGGGCGCCGAGCCGGGCGAGGCCTACGTCGTGCTCGGCCTGCCGCCCGGCTTCGACACCGACGACGCGACCGCGCTGGCCGGCGGCATGGAGGACGTCGCGCGCGCCACGGGCACGACGATCGCCGGCGGCGACGTCACGCGCGCGCCGGTCCTGACCATCTCGGTGACCGTCGTGGGCTGGGCCGACGACGAGGCCGCCCTCGTCGGGCGCGACGGCGCGCGGCCCGGCGACGCCGTGGTGGTCACCGGCACGCTCGGGGGCTCCGGCGCGGGGCTGGCCATCCTCGAGGGCCGGGCGACCGGCCCGGCCGCGCTCGTGGCGCGCCACCTGCGTCCCGAGCCGCGGATCGCCGACGGCCTGGCCCTCGCGCGGGCCGGGGCCCACGCCATGATCGACGTCTCCGACGGCATCGCCACCGACGCCGCCCACCTGGCCCGCAGCAGCGGGGTGCACCTGGAGCTCGACCTCGACGCCCTGCCGCTGGCCGACGGCGTGGCCGAGGTGGCCGCGCAGCTCGGCGCCGACCCGCGCGAGATGGCGGCGACCGCCGGCGAGGACTACGAGCTGTGCGCCTGCGTCGCCCCGGCCGCCCTGGCCGGCCTGACCGTGCGGGTGACGGTCATCGGCCGGGTCGCCGAGGTCGCGCCGGGCGGCGTGCCCGAGGTCAGCTTCGCGGGAGCGCGCCCGGGCCGGACCCTGCGGGGCCACGAGCACGAGGTCGGCTGAGCCGCCGGCGACGTCCGGCGGCGCGGAGCAGCAACGCCTCGGCGACCGCCCGGCAGTCGACGACGTAGGTGTCGAGCTGGACCTGCGTCTTGAGCTGTTGGACGTGCATGGCCCGGTGGGGAACCATCGGGTCAGGCGGGCGTGGGGGTGAGCGGCGCGGGGAGCCGATCGGACCCTTGTCCACCCCGCACGATGGGTTGCGGTATGACGCGGGCCAGCCGGGCGAACACGACGATCCGCTTCGCGGCGCTGAACAGCGGATGGCACGCGCTGAGCACGAGCGTGTCCGTGCGGGCCCGGCCCAGGATCCACAGCGCGTCGGGGTCGACGATGCGCGTGCGCTCCACGTTGTAGGTGAAGGTCGCGTAGGGCATCTCGATGGTGATCGCGTCGCCCGCGCGCAGGCGGTCGATGTGCCGGAACGGGGCCAGGTAGGTCGTGCGGTGCCCGGCGATCGCCGTCGTGCCCGGCACCCCGGGCAGCGCGGTCTGGTCGTAGGTCCCGGGACCCTTGCGCAGCGCCGCGGCGCTCGAGCCCTTGACGACCACGAAGTCGGCGCCGATGCGCGGGATGCGGATGCGGCCCACGGCGTCGCCCTCGGCCGTGCGCCGGCGCAGCGAGCGCGCGAGGAACGCGATGCGCCGGCGGTCGCCGGCCAGGCCGGCCAGGGCCCGCGCCTCCAGCCGCGTCGGGCCGGCGCGCTGCAGCCGGCGCAGGTCGTCGCGCAGCCCGTCCTGGCGCAGCCGGGTCTGCAGCGCGGTTACCGGCTCCTGCCACAGCAGCGTGAGCACGGCGTCGGCCAGGACGAGCGCCCCGGCGACGATGAGGACCGTCGAGGCGGCCCGCAGCGCGCGGCGGCGCCGGGGGGAGGCGGTGGGCGCCGGCACGCGCGCCTACCGCCGCAGCGCCGACTCGGTGCCGCCGAGGGAGCCCGGACCGGCGTAGCTGACCGGCCCGCGGACCGTGACGTCCTGGGGTCCCTCGTCGCGCGGGCGGCGCTTGCGCACCGCCACGAGCGCCGCCGACACCGCGCAGCCCCAGAACAGGCTCCACAGCACCCAGGAGCCGATGGGCACGTGCCCGCCGGCGACGAGGATCGTCCAAAACCACACCGAGTGCGGGACGTCCAGGCCGAACGCCCGGCCGTCGGCCAGCCCGACGAGCAGCACGGGCAGCAGCGCGGCGAGCACGAGCGCCAGGCCCGCCGGCCGCGGCAGGCGCAGGTCGGGCGAGGACGTCCACAGCCACAGGTGCAGCGCCGGGACCGCGAGCGCCGCCGCGTACGGGTTGGCCAGCCAGAGCCCGGCCACGACCGCCCACGTGACCAGCCCGACCGCGATCCCCGCCCCCGGCGTGTCGGGATGGCCGCCGCCGGCGACCACGCGCAGCAGCGCGGGCCGCGTGAGCACCCAGCCGAGCACGAAGACGAGCACGATCGCCGCCAGCGCCCCGGCCGGCCCCGCGCCGAGGCGCAGCGCCACCGCCGGGATCGGCCCGCCCGGCGCCACCGCGATGAGCCCGACCAGGGCCAGCAGCACCGCGAACACGCAGGCCATGAGGAACGGCACCGCGGCCGAGAGGGTCCATGCCGCCCAGCGCAGCACGGGCTCGTTGCGCCGGCGGGTGCGCGCCAGGGCGTCGACGCCCGCCACCAGCACGGGCAGCAGCAGCGTGCCGACGAGCAGGCGCACCGCCCACTCGGGCAGGACCTTGCCGCGGATGACGAGGTCGGCCCGCGGCGGCTGCGCCGCGTCGCGGAAGTCGTCCAGCGCGTAGAGCACCCGCAGCGCCGAGCGCCCGAACGCGCTCAGGCGCTCGCGGCTGACCGGGGCGCGGGCCGCCGGCGCCCGCTCGCCCGTGGCCGACAGCAGCACGGCGGGCTGGCCGGCGCGCAGGAACGCGCCCTGCTCGCCGACCGTCACCGGGACGGCCATCCGCAGCCACTGCGTCACCGCGCGCGGGCCGCCGGGATCGGTCCCGACCTCGGCGCGCACCGCGTTCTGCACCGTGCGCAGGAGCTGCAGCGGCGCCTGGCCCACCCCGTCGGACCAGCCGACGACGAACGGCCGGCGCCTGCCGGTCGCGCCGACGGCACCGAGCACGAGGACCGCGTCGGCGCGGCCGCCGAGCCGGCGGGCCTCCTCGCGGGCGCCCGCGAAGCCCCCGCTGCCGCCGCTGGTGGAGATGAACGTGATCGTGCGCCGCAGCCGGCCGTCGGCGGCGATCGTCGCCAGCTCGATGAGCGCCGCGGTCGCCGAGAGCTCCGCGCGGGCCCCGGGGCCGGCGGCGTCGCGGTGGGCGACGACGACCAGCGGCGGCCCCGGCGCGCCCGGGCGCGTGGCCACGACGTCGACGAGCGTGCGCCGTCCGTCGATCGTGTCGGCCTGGTAGCGGTGCTGCTCCACCGTGCCGGGGACGACGGCCCGCAGGCGCCGTGCGACCTCGGAGGCCATCGCGTCGTCGGTCGCACTGCCGGGGCGCCGGCGCTCGTAGCGGGCGACGAGGTCGTCGAGCGTCTGCTGCGCCCGCACCCCGTCGAAGGCGTCCGGCACCAGCGTCGTCCCCACCGCCCGCGGGCGATCCTGCAGGGAGAACGCCGCCACGAGCAGCGCGAGGAGCACGGGGACGAACGCGACGCGATAGAGGCGCGGGTCGAGCATCCGCCTACAGTGTCTCTCAGACGATGGCCGAACGCGCCCCCCGGATCCTCCTGGCGGACGACGAGCAGTCGATCCAGACGCTCCTGAGCTTCCCGCTGCGCAAGGACGGCTACGAGGTGACCACGGCCGCCGACGGCCGCGAGGCCCTGGCGCGGTTCGGCGAGGGCCGCTTCGACCTCGTCGTGCTCGACGTGATGATGCCCCGGATGGACGGCCTGGAGGTCTGCCGCCGGATCCGCGCGCGCCACAACGTGCCGATCATCATGCTCACCGCCAAGGCCGAGGAGATCGACAAGGTCCTCGGCCTGGAGCTCGGCGCCGACGACTACATCACCAAGCCGTTCTCCCTGCGCGAGTTCCGCAGCCGCGTCCGGGCTGCCCTGCGCCGCGCCGGCATGCAGACGGTCACCGACCCGCCCGAGGCCGAGGACCTGCCGCTGACGGTCCACGAGCTGTCGATCGACCCCGCCAAGCGCGCCGTGCGCGTCCGCGACACGCCCGTCGAGCTGACGTTCGTGGAGTTCGAGATCCTCAACGCCCTGGCCCGCAACCCGGGCCGCGTGTTCACCCGCGACATGCTGCTCACCCGCATCTGGGGCGACAGCGCCTACCGCGATCCGCGCACGATCGACGTCCACATCCGCCATCTGCGCGAGAAGCTCGAGACCGACGCCAAGGACCCCGAGTACCTGTTCACGGTCCGCGGCGTGGGCTACCGGTTCCGCGACGAGGCGCGATGACCCGGCCCGCGGCGGGGCCGCCCGGGCGCACGCCCGCAGCCGCCTGACGGGCGCCGACAGCGCACCGATGACGCTGACATGAGATCGCTGCGGACCCGCCTGGCGCTGCTGGTCTTCGTGATCGTCGCCGTCGCGGTCGGCGTCGTCGCGCTCGGGGTGCTGCAGTCGCTGGACGGCGCGCTGCGCGACCGCCAGCTGCGCGGGCTGCGCGAAACGGCCCGCCAGAACTCGGCGGCCATCGACGCCGCCATCGACCGCGGGGACACCGCGGGGCGCATCAACCGCCTCGTGCGCGACGCGGCCGACCAGACGACCTCGCGCGTGACGCTGCTGGGCGTGGCGCGCACGCCCGGCGACGTCGAGACGTTCCTGAAGTCCGACTCGACCGCCGAGGTCGAGATCCGCGACCTGCAGTTCGACGTCGCGGTGCAGGCGGCGCGGACGGGCCGTCCAGCGGTCGGCACGGAGGCCGGGGACGCCGGACGGATCGGCGAGGCGGCGCTGCCGCTGCGCTACCGCGACCCGCAGACGCGGCGCTGGGTCATCGGCTCGGTCATCGTCTGGTCGCGTCCGCTGGACGACATCGCCGACACGGTGGCCGTCGTGCGCAACCGGCTGCTGGCCGCCGCCGTCATCGCGCTGGTCGCCGCGGCCCTGGCCGCGATGGCGGTCTCCCGCGCCCTGTCGGCGCGCGTCAACCGCCTGCAGCGCGTCGCCGCCCGCGTCGCCGAGGGCGACCTGGCGGCGCGCTTCCCGGTCGACACGCGTGATGAGATCGGGCGCCTGGCGAGGACGCTGGAGGCCATGCGGCTCCAGCTCGCCGAGCTCGACGACGCCCGCAAGCGCTTCATCGCCACGGCCTCTCACGAGCTGCGCACCCCGCTGTTCAGCCTCGGCGGGTTCCTCGAGCTGCTCGAGGAGGAGGACCTCGACGAGGCCGACCGGCGCCGGTTCGTCACCCAGCTGCGCGAGCAGGTCCTGCGGATGCAGAAGCTGGCCACCGACCTGCTCGACCTCTCCCGCCTGGAGGCCGGGTCGCTCGAGCTGCGCTCGGAGGAGACCGATCTCGGCGACATCGCCCGGCGCGTCGCCGGCGAGTTCGCACCCGCACTGGCCGCCCACGGCTCGCACGTCGAGCTGCGCCTGCCGCGCGACGCGGTGCGCGTCGACTGCGATCCCGAGCGCGTCGCCCAGGTCATGCGGATCCTGATCGACAACGCGATCACCCACACCCCGGCCGGGACCGACCTCGTCGTGTCGGCCTCGCGGCGCGCCGACCACGCCCGGCTCGGCGTCGGGGACTTCGGACCGGGTATCCATCGCACGATGCTGCCGCGGATCTTCGAGCCGTTCGTGACCACCGACGACGCCCAGGGGTCGGGCCTGGGGCTGGCCATCGCCCGGGAGTTGGCCGAGCGCATGAACGGCAGCCTCGCCGTCCAGAGCCAGGCCGGGCGCACGACGTTCACGCTGGAGCTGCCGGCATGACGCGCGCGGCGGCCCGGGCGGCCGCGCTGGCGGCGACGGTCGCGGCGGCCGCCGCCGCGGCGGGCTGCGGGGGCGACGCGGACCGCGGGGGCGGCGCGCCGCGGACGCTGGAGCGCACGACGCGCGTGGAGGTCGTCCAGCAGGCCGGCGACGCGCCGGCCGGCTTCGATCCCCAGGGCATCTACCGCCGCGAATCCCCCGGCGTGGTGACGATCGTGGCGTCGGGCTTCGGCGGCTCCGACCAGGGCGGTCTGGGCTCGGGGTTCGTGCTCGACGCCGGCGGCGAGATCGCCACCAACGCCCACGTCGTCACGACGGGCGAGGGCCGCGCGATCCGCAAGGCCGGCGTGGTCTTCGTGCGCTTCGGCGACGGCAACCAGGTCGGCGCCCGGGTCGTCGGCTTCGACCCGTTCGCCGACGTGGCCCTGCTGCGCGTCGACCCCGCGGGCCTCACGCTGCACCCGCTCGTCCTGGGCTCGCTGCGCGACGTGCGGGTCGGCGAGCCCGTCGCGGCGATCGGCTCGCCGTTCGGCGAGGAGCGGTCGCTGTCGACCGGCGTGATCTCGGCGACCGACCGCGACATCCAGTCGCTGACGGGCTTCCAGACCTCCGGCGCGCTGCAGACCGACGCCGCGATCAACAGCGGCAACTCCGGGGGCCCGCTGCTCGACGCCCGCGGGCGCGTCCTGGGGATCAACTCGCAGATCCGCACCACCTCGGGCGAGGGCAGCGGCGTGGGCTTCGCGGTGCCCGTCGACGCCGTGCGGCGCTCGCTGGACCAGCTGCGCGCCCGCGGCAGCGTGCGCTATGCCTACCTCGGGGTCTCCACCAAGGAGGTCTATCCGCAGCTCGCCGAGCAGTTCGACCTGGGGACCGACCGCGGCGCCTACGTGCAGGGCGTCGTCCCCGGCGGCCCCGCCGACCGGGCGGGCCTGCGCGCGGGGACCGACCGCCGCACGTTCCAGGAGGCCCCGTGGCGGATCGGCGGTGACATCATCACGGAGGTCGACGGGCGCGCCGTGCACGTGGACTCCGACGTCAGCGCCGCCCTGCTGGCCCACGACCCGGGCGACGTCATCCGGATGCGGATCGTGCGCGACGGGCACGTCAGGACGGTGACCGTGACGCTCGGCACCCGGCCGCTGCAGTCGCCCTGAGCCGCACGCCGGCCCCGGGGCCGTGGAAAGCGCCCCGTCCGGGTACGGCCGATCCGCACCGAGCCACGAAGATGGGAAGCTGATGACGATGAAGCGCGGGTGGCAGCCATGAGCGAGGAACGACGACCCCTGGTCCTGGTCTCCAACCGGGGACCGGTCACCTTCGGCGACGACGGCGGGTTCAAGCGCGGCACGGGCGGCCTGGTCACGGCCCTGACCGGCCTGGCCTCCCATCGCGAGGTCGTGTGGATCGCGTCGGCGCTGACCGACGGCGACGCCCGCAAGGCCCGGGAGTCCGACGGCACGTCGTTCCGCATCGAGGCCGACGACGGCGACTTCCAGGTCCGCCTCGTCGAGAGCGACCCCGAGGCCTACGACCGCTTCTACAACATCTTCGCCAACCCGATGCTGTGGTTCATCCAGCACTACCTCTGGGACCTGTCCAACGCCCCGGACGTGCGCCGCAACGAGATCGAGGCGTTCGAGTTCGGCTACAACGTCGTCAACGAGGACCTCGCCAAGGCCGTCGTCGAGGAGATCGAGGGCATCGACGAGCCGGTCGTGATGGTCCACGACTACCACCTGTACACGCTGCCGGCGCTCGTGCGGCGCGCGCGCCCCGACGCGTTCCTGCACCACTTCGTGCACATCCCGTGGACCCAGCCCGACGCGTGGCGCGTGCTGCCCCGCGGCGTGCGCCGCGAGATCTACGAGGGCCTGCTGGCCAACGACATCATCGGGTTCCACACGCGCTCCTACCGGTGGAACTTCCTGCAGTGCTGCCGCGACCTGCTCGACAACGTCGAGGTCGACTTCGAGGCCGGCATCGTGCGCTTCGAGGACCGCGAGGTGTGGGTCCGCGCCTACCCGCTGCCCATCGACGCCAAGGCGATCCGGCGCACGGCCCAGTCCGCGCGGGTCGACGAGCTCGAGCGCGAGCTGCTGCGCCGGCGCCGCGAGCACCTCGTGCTGCGCGTCGACCGCGCCGACCTGTCCAAGAACGTGCTGCGCGGGTTCACGGCGTTCGACCTGTTCCTCGAGCAGCACCCCGAGTTCAGCGAGCGCGTGACGTTCGTGGCCCAGCTCATGCCGTCGCGGACCGACGTGCCGGAGTACGCGGAGTACCTCGAGCGCATCGAGGCCATCGTGGCCGTCGTCAACCACCGCCACGGGACGCCGGACTGGATGCCGATCCAGCTCAAGCTCAAGGACGACCTCGAGGAGGCCGTCGCGGCCTACAAGAACTACGACGTCCTGCTCGTCAACGCGATGTTCGACGGCATGAACCTGGTCGCCAAGGAGGGGCCGATGGTCAACGAGCGCCACGGCGTCTCCATCCTGTCGGAGAACACCGGCGCCCACGAGGAGCTCGGCGAGTTCGCGCTGAGCGTCAACCCGTTCGACATCCAGGAGCTGGCGGACTCGATCCACGCCGCCCTGACGATGGGCCCCGGCGAGCGCGCGCGCAGGGCCGAGGGCCTGCAGGCCATCATCACCTCGCGCGACCCCGGCGACTGGATCGACGAGCAGATCGCCGACATCCGCAAGAAGGCGGGCGTCGAGGCCTGAGCGCGGTCACGGCGCGAACTCCGCGCCGGGGTCGGGGAGCGGCGCGGCGGCCGGCGGCGCCGCGACGGCGGGCGCGGCGGCCGGCGGCGGCGGAGCGCGCCGGTGGCGCCGGTGGCGCCGGCGCCGGTGGCGCCGCGGATGGGGCGCGGGCCGCGGCGCGGCGCCCCGGGCGCGTCGCGCGGCGGGCCGCCGGCGCGACGGGAGCGAGGACGGCGGCAGGGCCACGGGGGCCGCGCGCTGGGCGGCCCCCGCGACCGGGGGCGGGGCGGCCGGCGGCAGCAGCGGCGCCGAGCGCAGGCGGGGCCAGGCGACGACGAGCGCGATCGCCGTCAGCACGGCGGCGGCCCGGCCCACGTTGGACCAGCGGATGCGATGCAGGAGATCGAGCACGACCTCCACAGGGCCGGCCGAGCACGTTCCCGCCCCCCGGGCGTCGCCGGGCGGACGCGAGCCGCTATAGTCGTCCGCCGCCCTCGGGGCGACTTCTTATGCCTGCTCAGAACCCCACGTACGACCTCATGCTCCTGCTCGACACGGCTGCGCCGGACGACCAGAAGAGCAAGGTGCTCGCCGAAGCCGAGCGCATCCTGCAGACCAACGGCGCCACCGTCGTCGGCACGCACGACTGGGGCGTGCGCCGGACCGCCTTCGAGATCCGCCACAAGAACGACGCCGAGTACCACCTGCTCCAGTTCCAGGGCGGCCCGGAGGTCCCGGCCGCGCTGAGCCGCTACCTGCGGATCACCGACGGGGTCGTGCGCTTCCGCGTCATCAAGCTCCGCGCCGGCACGCCGCCGCCGCCGGACCTGCGCGCCGCCGCCGAGCCCGTGGCCGAGGCGCCGGCCGAGTCGGCGCCCGTCGAGCGCCTGTAGCGCCAGCGCCCACCCCGGCAGGACCCGCAGCGCCGCCTCCGCGGCGCTGTCGTCGTCCTGGGGCGCGTCAGATCGCCGCCGTCCGCGGCGACCCTGCAACGAAAGCCCCCAAACTCCACGGAGTCCGGCGGTCCGGTCCGGACCGGCCCCTAGACTCGCCGCACACTTCGAAGTTCGCCCCCGAAAGGAGCCACAGCGTGGCCGCCACGAACATCAACCGCGTCGTGCTGACCGGCAATCTCACCGCCGACCCGGAGCTGCGCTCGCTGCCGAGCGGCACCTCGGTCTGCAAGCTCCGCGTCGCCTGCAACACCCGTCGCAAGAACAACGCGACCGGCGACTGGGAGGACAAGCCCAACTACTTCGACGTCACGGTCTGGGGCGCGCAGGGCGAGAACGCCGCGCGCTACCTGTCCAAGGGCCGTCCCGTCGCCGTCGACGGGCGCCTGGAATGGCGCGAGTTCCAGGACCAGGCGGGCAACAAGCGCCAGGCCATCGACATCATCGCCGACTCCGTCCAGTTCCTCGGGGGCCGCGAGGACGGTGCGGGCGGTGGTGGCGGCGGGTTCACGCCGCGCTCCGACGTCCCCGTCGACACGGGCGACTTCGCCCCGGCGGGTGCGTCGACCGGCGGCGGCAACGCCCCGGCGCCGGCGCCGGCCGACGACGACATCCCGTTCTGAGCGCCATCGCCCACGCGACGTCGCACCCGAGCCCCCGGCGCCACGCGCGCCGGGGGCTCGCTGCGTCATGGGCGGCCTGACGCGCGCGCAGGCGCCGGCGGCGCCGCGGCCGGCCGTCGCGCTGGAGGCGGCCGACCTCGCCGTGACCCCGCTGGCCGACGACGGGCTCTGGGAGGCCCTGGCCCTCACGGGCCGTCCGCCCGAGCCCCTGCGGGCCCGGGCGGCCACGCTGGAGGCCTGCCACGTGCTCGGCAGCCTGGCGGGTGCCCACCTGCACGCGCTGCACGTCTCCGACACCGAGCTGACCGACGCCGACCTCGCCAACGCCGACCTCCAGGGCGCCGAGCTGACGCGCACCGAGCTGCGCCGCAGCCGGCTCACGGGCGCCCAGCTCGTCGAGGCCCGATTGCGCGACGTGCTGCTCGACGGGTGCGGACTGTCCTACGCCGTGCTGGCCGGCGCCCGGCTGGACCGCGTGCTCCTGCGCGACTGCGACCTGCGCGAGGCGTCGTTCGAGCAGGCCTGGCTGCGCGACGTGCGCTTCGAGCGCTGCGACCTGACCGAGGCGGCGTTCGGGCAGGCGCGGCTGGACCGCGTCGAGCTCGAGGGCTGCCGCCTGGCGGGCCTGCGCTCCGCGGCCGACCTGCGCGGCGCGGCCCTGCCCTGGCCCGACCTCGTCGAGCACGCCGGGCTGCTGGCGGCCGCCCTCGGCATCGGCGTGCTGACCGACGACGGGGACGCCTGAGGCCGGTTCGGGGCCGACCCGAAACCCGGCACGGCTCCGGGTTTGTCACACTGTGGGTTCGCGCGCCTGCCCCAAGGCGCGTTTCGCACGTTCGGACTTCACCGACAGAGGACTTCAAGCACCGTGGCCAAGCAGCGCAAGACCGCTACGAAGCCGTCCCGACGCAGGGACAAGAAGGGCGGCCCCGGCAGCGGCCGGCGCAAGCCCTGCCCGTACTGCAAGGACAAGATCGAGCAGGTCGACTACAAGGACGTCACCGAGCTGCGCCGGTTCGTCTCCGAGCGCGGCAAGATCCGCTCCCGGCGGATCACCGGCGCCTGCCGCCGGCACCAGAACCAGATCGCGACGGCCGTCAAGCGCGCCCGCGAGCTGGCGCTGCTGCCCTACGCGGCCGAGCCGGCCTCCGAGAGCGTCGGCGGCCGCCGCGGCGGGCGCGACCGGGATCGGGACCGGGACTAGCCGTGCCCGAGGCCATCCTGCTCAAGGACGTCGAGGGCGTCGGTGCCCGTGGCACCGTCGTCGACGTGTCGAAGGGCTACCTCCGCAACTTCCTGATCCCGCGCAAGCTGGCCGCCCCGGCGACCAAGGGCGCGGTCAACGAGGCGCGCCGCTCCCAGGAGGCCCATGACCGCGAGGCCGCCGGCCGCCGCGCCCGGGCCCAGGAGCACGCCGAGCAGCTCAACAAGACCGTGCTCACCATCGCCCAGCAGGCCGGTGAGGACGGCCGCCTGTTCGGCTCGGTCACCAACCAGGACCTGGCCGAGGCGATCAAGGAGGCCCGCGGCATCGAGGTCGACCGTCGCAAGATCCACCTCGAGGACCCGATCAAGAACGTCGGGACCTACCAGGTCGTGCTCGAGGTCGACGAGGGCGTCACCGCCACCGTCAAGGTGATGGTCACCGAGGCCTGAGCCTCCCGCCGCACCATGCTTGGCCGACGGCGCCCCACGGGGCGCCGTCGTCGTTGTGCGACGGCTCCGCGGCGCCCGCCGGCGGGCCCGTCACGAAATCGCTCGTGTTTGCGGCAAGGGCCCGTCCATGCCGCCTGCCGGCGCGCTACGTTCGATCGCCCCGTGAGCGCCTACCCCCAAGACGTGCCGGCCATGACCACCCAGGGCATGGCGCCGCCGCACTCCATCGAGGCCGAGCAGTCCGTCCTCGGCGCCGTGCTGCTCTCCGACAAGGTCCACTACGCCTACGTCATCGAGGAGGGCCTGCGGCCCGAGGACTTCTACCGGGAGCGCCACCAGGTCATCTACCGGTCGATGCTCGAGCTCTACAACGAGAGCGAGCCCATCGACGTCGTCACGGTCACCGAGCACCTCCGGGCCCGCGGCGCGCTGGACAACGCCGGCGGCCCCGCGGAGATCGATGCGCTGACCGCCGCGGTGCCCGCGGTCGGCAACCTGCGCCGCTACGGCCAGATCGTCCGCGAGATGTCGCTGCTGCGCAAGCTGCTCACGGCGACCTACGAGATCCAGTCCTCGGTGCACAACCACGAGGGCCTGCCGCGCGACATCGTCGAGTTCGCCGAGAAGGCGATGCTCGAGGTCGGCCGCGACGACCGCCAGAAGGACTTCCGTCGCGTCGGCGAGGTGCTCCACGAGGAGCTGGACCGCTGGCACGAGCTGTCGACCGAGGGCCGCTCGCTGACCGGCACCCCCTCGGGCTTCCACGACCTCGACGAGATCACCGGCGGCTTCCAGCCGGGCAACATGATCATCGTGGCCGCCCGACCGTCCATGGGCAAGTCGGCCCTGGTCACCAACTTCGCCGAGAACGTCGCGCTCAGCCAGGACCGCCCGCGGCCCGTCGCCCTGTTCAGCCTGGAGATGTCGGAGTCCGAGCTGGCCCAGCGCTTCATCGCGTCGCAGGCCTCCATCAAGGGCGACGACCTGCGCAAGGGCCGCCTCAAGGACCAGCGCAAGTGGCAGCGCGTCCTGGAGACGGCGGCGCGCTACGACACCTCGCCGCTGTTCGTCGACGACTCGTCGGACATCGGCATCCTCGAGGTCCGCGCGAAGGCGCGGCGCCTGCACCAGCAGACGATGGCCGAGTACGGCGGTCTCGGGATGATCATCGTCGACTACCTCCAGCTCCTGCGCACCGACGCCCGCCAGGACAACCGCGTGCAGGCCATCGGCGAGGTCTCCCGCGGGCTGAAGATCCTCGCCCGCGAGCTCGAGGTCCCCGTCATCGCGCTGTCGCAGCTCTCCCGCGGCGTGGAGTCGCGCACCGACAAGCGCCCGATGCTGTCCGACCTGCGCGAGTCGGGCCAGATCGAGCAGGACGCCGACCTCGTCATGTTCATCTACCGCGACGAGTACTACAACGAGAACACCGACCGGCCGGGCGAGGCGGACCTCATCATCGCCAAGCACCGCAACGGCGGCCTCGGCGACGTGCCGCTGACCTTCCAGGGCGAGTACCCGCGGTTCCTCGGCCTCCAGCGGGCGGCGTAGTGGCGCGCTCCTGCCCGTTCGGGGCCTGCGACGGCTCGGGGATCCTCGTCGACGAGGCCGCGCGGACCGCGTCGTTCTGCCGCTGCCGCGGCCAGGTCGTCGCCACCGCCCGCGCCCGCGGGCTCTCGGCCGTCATCCCGCGCAAGTACCGCGGAGTCTCGTTCGACCGCCCGCCGATCACGACGATCCGCGACGGGATCGTCGCGCGCGTCCGCGCCTACGTCCGCGACCTCGACGCGCGCCTGGACGCCGGCGAGGGCCTCTGGCTCTACGGGCCGGTCGGGACGGGCAAGACGTCGCTGGCCATGCTGGTCTCCAGCGCCGCGCTGGACGCCGGCCGCTCCGTCGCGATCTACTCGCTGCCGCGCCTGCTGGCCGAGATCCGCACCACCTTCGACGACGACAGCCCCGGCACGTACACCGACCTGCTGGACCGGCTGGCCTCCGTCGACCTGCTGCACATCGACGACGTCGGCGCCGAGAAGACCAGCGCCTGGGTCCTCGAGCAGCTCTACGCGCTCATCAACACCCGTTACGAGGACGAGCGGGCGGTGATCATCACCACCAACCTGGAGCGCGACGATCTCGCCGAGCAGATCAACGAGCGCACCGTCTCCCGGCTCGAGGAGATGTGCGAGGTCCTCCCGGTGACCGGCGCCGACCTGCGCCGCCAGACGTTCGGGCTCGCCGAGCCCGAGCCGGCCGACGTCTCGCCCGCGCGGTGGGACGTGGCCTGACGGCCGCGCCGCCTACACTTCCCCGGACATGCCAGGCACCGTCGTCGTGGGCGCCCAGTGGGGCGATGAAGGCAAGGGCAAGGTCATCGACCTGCTCGCCGAGCGGGCCGACGTCGTCGTCCGCTTCCAGGGCGGCAACAACGCCGGCCACACCATCATCCACGCGGGCGAGACGTGGAAGTTCCACCTCATCCCGTCCGGGATCCTGTACCCGGGGCGCACCTGCGTCATCGGCAACGGCGTCGTCGTCGATCCGGCCGTCCTGTGCTCGGAGATCGACGACCTGCGGGCCCGCGGGGTCGACGTCGGCGGGCTGAAGCTGTCGGCCAACGCGCACCTGATCATGCCCTACCACCTGCTCCTGGACATGGAGGGCGAGCACAAGCTGGGCAAGAACCTCATCGGCACCACCAAGCGCGGCATCGGCCCGGCCTACGCGGACAAGGCCGCGCGGCTGGGCATCCGCGTGCAGGACATGCTCGACGAGCGGATCCTCAAGAAGAAGATCGCCGCGGCGCTGGAGCCCAAGCGCCAGCAGCTGCGCCCGTTCTCGCGCGAGATCGACCTCCAGGCGATGACGGAGGAGTACCTCACCTACGGCCACCGCCTCGAGCAGCACATCGCCGACACCTCCGCGCTGGCCTGGCGGGCGCTGGACGAGGACAAGCACGTCCTCTTCGAGGGCGCCCAGGGCGCGCTGCTGGACATCGACCACGGCACCTATCCCTTCGTGACCTCGTCGAACCCGGTGGCCGGTGCGGCCGCCGTCGGCGCCGGCGTCGGCCCGCGCGACATCTCCGAGGTCTGGGGCGTGACCAAGGCCTACGCCACGCGCGTCGGGGCCGGGCCGTTCCCGTCCGAGCTCGAAGACGAGGCTGGCGAGGAGATCCGCCAGAAGGGCGCGGAGTTCGGCACGACCACCGGCCGTGCGCGCCGAACGGGCTGGCTCGACGTCGTCGCGCTGCGCTACGCCGCGCGGCTGAACTCGCTGTCGGCCCTGGCCGTCACCAAGCTCGACGTGCTGAGCGGATTCGACACGATCAAGGTGTGCACGCGCTACCGCGGCACGAAGGACCAGGACTTCGTCACCGACACCTTCCCCTACCACCAGTCGGTGCTGCACCACGCCAAGGGCGAGTACGAGTCGCTGCCCGGCTGGAGCGAGGACCTCAGCGAGATCCGCGCGGAGGCCGACCTCCCGCAGGCCGCCCGCGACTACCTCGCCTACGTCGAGGCGGCGGTCGGCGTGCCGATCGTCCTCATCGGCGTGGGGCCGGGCCGCGAGCAGATCATCTGGACCGAGGCCGCCAAGGACTCCGCGCTGGCCGCCGACGCCATGCGCGCGGCGTCGGCCACCTCCTAGCGACACAGGTGACGCAGCCGCGGGTCCGGCCCCATGGGCCGACACCCGCTGTGAGGGAGCCCGGCCCCTGGGCCGGCGTTCCCCTACCGGCGCCAGTTCTCGACGAGCTCGGCGTCGGCGACCTGGCGCACGACGCGCGCCGGGACGCCCATGACCAGCGCGCGCGGCGGGACGTCGTTGGTCACCACGGCGCCGGCGGCGACGAACGCCTCCTCGCCGATCTCCACGCCGGGCACGAGCGTCGAGCCGCCGCCGATGCGGCAGGCCCGGCGCAGCGTGGGGCCGCGCAGCGGCTCGCCGCGCGGGTGGCGGCCCATCGCGTCGTCGTTGGTCATGACCGCGCCGGGGCCGATGAAGACGTCGTCCTCGATCGTCATGTAGGCCGTGACGTACACGCGCGACTGGATGCGCACCCGCTCGCCCACGACGGTGTCGTTGTCGACCGTCGAGCCCTGGCCGATGATCGAGCCCGCGCCGATCCGCGCGCGCTCGCGCACGTAGGCCTGGTCGCCGATGATCACGCCGTCGCCCAGCTCGGCGCCCTCCATGAGGATCACGCCGGCGCAGATCCGCACGCCGTCGCCGACGCGCAGCGGGGGCGGCGCCTCGCGCGAGGCGGTCGAGGTCGGGCCGAGCACGAGCGGCTTGCCCAGGATCGCCCCGTCCTGGACGGAGACGCCGTCGCCGAGCACCACGCCGGCGTGCACGACGACGTTGGCCCCGAAGGCCACGTCGCGTCCGATGCGGGCCTCCGGGCTGAGCACGAGTCCGGGGACGGCGCCGTCGATCATGCCGGATACCCTAGTCGGGCCGTGGGAAGCCACCAACCGCTTCGCGGCGCGGTGCTGGGCCTCGGCATGATGGGCCGCCACCACGCCCGCATCCTCCAGTCCCATCCCGCCATGCGCCTCACGGGCGCCGTGGATCCCGGCGGCGACCGCCACGGGACGCTGCGCGACCCCGCGCTGCTGCACGCCACGGTCGCCGGGCTGCTCGCCGCGCCGGGCGGCCCGCCGGACTTCGCGGTGGTCGCCGTCCCCACCGAGGAGCACCTGACCGCGGTGCGCGAGCTGGCGGCCGCCGGCGTCCACGTCCTGGTCGAGAAGCCCGTCGCGGCGACGACCGAGCAGGCCCGCGCGGTCATCGACCTCGTCCGCGCCGCCGGGGTCCGGGCGGCCGTCGGCCACGTCGAGCGCTGCAACCCCGCGCTGGTGGACCTGCGCCGCCGCGTCCAGGCCGGCCAACTCGGCGAGGTCTTCGTCGTGGCCACCGAGCGCGTCGGCCCGTTCCCCGACCGCGTGCGCGACATCGGCGTGGTCAAGGACCTCGCCACCCACGACCTCGACCTGGTGCGCTGGCTCGGCGGCTCGCCGGTGCAGCGCGTCGCGGCCGAGACCCAGCACCGCATGGGCCGCGAGCACGAGGACCTCGTCCTCGTGACGGGGCGCCTGGAGGGCGGCGTGGCGTTCAGCAGCGTCGTGGACTGGCTCTCGCCGACGAAGGTGCGCCGCACGCGCGTGCTCGGCGAGCGCGGCATGCTCGTCGCCGACACGCTGACCGCCGACCTCACGTTCTACGAGAACGGCCAGGTCGCCACGACGGGCTGGCCGGCCATGCAGGCCATGCGCGGCGTGGCCGAGGGCGACATGACGCGCTACGCGCTGACGCGCCGCGAGCCGCTGGTCGTCGAGCTCGAGGCGTTCTGCGCGCTCGTCGCCGGCGACCCCGGCGCGGCCACCGTGACCCTCGAGGAGGGCCTGGAGACCGTCGCCGTCGCCGAGGCTGTCCTGGCCAGCGCGGCGACGGGCGAGACGGTGGCCCTGGCGCCGGCCGCCGCATGAAGGCGGTCGTCGTCGCCGGGGCAACACGCGCCGAGGAGGGCCCGACATGCGCGCGGTAGTGGTCGCCCTCGGGAAGGTCGGGCTGCCGCTGGCGGCGCGGATCGCCCTGGCCGGCCACGAGGTCGTCGGCGCCGACGTCGACCCGCGCGTCGTCGAGGCCGTCAACGCCGGGCGCCCGCCGTTCCCCAACGAGGCCGGGCTGGCCGAGGCGCTGGAGGCCACCGTCGGCGACGGGCGCCTGCGCGCCGTGGCCGACACCGCCGCCGCGGTGGCGCAGGGCGCCGACCTGATCGTCGCGGTGCCGCCGCTGCTCGTCGACGGCGCCGCGCGGCCGGACTGGCGCACGCTGGACGCCGTCGTGCAGGACATCGGCCGCGGGCTGGCCGCGGGCGCCCGGGCCATCGGCGGCGCGCCCGTCGTCTCCGTCGAGACCACGGTGCCCGTCGGCACGACGCGCGGCCGCGTCGCCCCCGCGCTGGCGGCGCGCAGCGGCCTGGTCGGCGAGCGCGACTTCCACACCGTCTTCAGCCCCGAGCGCGTGTTCAGCGGCCGGGCGATCGCCGACCTGGACGCCTACCCCAAGCTCGTCGGCGGCCTCGGGCCCGAGGGCGAGACGCAGGGCATCGCCCGCTACGCGGCGTTCCTGGACGCCGAGGTGCGAGGGCTGGGCTCCGCGGAGGCCGCCGAGCTCAGCAAGCTCGCCGAGACGACCTACCGCGACATCAACATCGCGTTCGCCAACGAGCTGGCGCGCTACGCCGACCGGCTCGGCATCGACGTGCTCTCGGTCATCGACGCGGCCAACTCCCAGCCCTACTCCCACGTGCACCGGCCGGGGATCGCCGTCGGCGGCCACTGCATCCCGGTGTACCCGCGCTTCCTGCTGGCCGGCGACGCCGGCGCACGGCTGCCGCTGGCCGCCCGGGAGATCAACGAGGAGATGCCCGCCTACGCCGCCGGGCTGCTGGGCGAGGTGACCGGGCGCCGCGTGCTCATCCTCGGCGTCGCCTACCGCGGCGGCGTGCGGGAGACCGCGTTCTCGGGCGCGTTCGCGCTGCGCGACGTGCTGGCCGACCGCGGCGCCGACGTCGTGGCGGCCGACCCGCTCTACGACGACGGCGACCTGACGGCGCTGGGCTTCGCCCCCTGGGACGGCGGCCCGGTGCACGCCGCCGTCGTGCAGGCCGACCACTCCGCCTACGCTCAGCTTTCGGCCGCCGACCTGCCGGGCGTCACCGTCGTCGTCGACGGCCGCGGCATCCTGGACGCCGCCCGCTTCGAGGGCGTGCCGGTGCGGCGCATCGGGCGCCCCGAGGGCGCGGGGCGCGACCCGGGGTCGGTCATCGCCCCCGGCGCCGGCGCCCTGGACGCACGGCCCTAGGGAGCGGCGCACGTGGGGCCCGGCGGACCGGGCCCCACGTCGAGCCGCCTGCCTGATCCGTCCCGATCAGCGTCAGGTGGTCGAGCCCGAGGCGCTCGCGCCCGAGCCCGGGCCCGGATAGGACCCCGAGGACAGGCCCGGCCCGCCGGGGCCATCGCCGTCGGGGCGGCCGTGCGGCCGGCCGGGGCCGCGGCCGCCGGGACCACGCTGCATCACCGTGAAGTCCTTGCCGAGGTGGACCTCGACCTTGGCGCCGTCGGCCTTGGTGACCGTGACCTCGTAGCCCGTGCCGGGGAAGTCGGTGGTAACCGCGCCCGCGGTGCTGCCGCTGCCGACGCTCGTCACCGCGGCGGCCTTGGCCTTGTCGGCCGCGTCGCCCGTGACGGGCTTCTCGGCGTCCTCGTGCGTCGCCGTGCCGGGCGCGGGGAAGCTCGGGCGCCCCTGGGTCGTGGTGCCGCCGGGCGTGGTGGTGCTCGACGACGTCGCGGCACCGGCGAGCGCCGCCCCGCCGAGGGCGAGGGCCGCAAGGCCGGCGACCCCGGCCAGCACCTTCTTGATGGGTTGGGACACGTGTGGTTCTCCTTGGCTCGTCCCGCGAGGGACCCCGCGGGACGCCGCCCAGCGTGACCGGCGACCCTGAGCACGGGCCCCCACATCGCCTGAGAGATCGCCGAGTGCCGGCGGGCCGCAGCGGTCGTCAGCCGATGGCGGCCACGACGCGCTCGCCCGCGCGTCCGTCGCCGTAGAGCTGCGGGCGCTCGGACGGCGGCGTGTGGTGCAGCGCGGACAGGGCGGCGTCGGCGTCGAGGTCGACGAGCACGTTCCACCCCGCCTCGACGGTCTCGACCCACTCCGTCGTGTCGCGCATCGTCACGCACGGCGCCGCGGCCAGGTAGGCCTCCTTCTGCACCCCGCCGGAGTCGGTGAGGACCGCCCGGGCGTTCGTCAGCAGCGAGGTGAAGGCCATGTAGCCCAGCGGCGGCGTCAGCGACACGTGCTCGGCGGCCTGCAGCTCGTCGAGCCAGCCCGCGGCGTCCAGGCGTGCCCCGGTGCGCGGGTGCAGGGGCAGCACGAGCGGCTCGCCGACGGCCAGCAGCAGGTCCACCAGGCGGCGCAGGCGGACGGGATCGTCGACGTTGGCCGCGCGGTGCGACGTGGCCAGCACGAACTCCCCCGGCGCCACGCCGGCGTCGCGCAGCGGCCCGAGGTCGGCCTTGGCCCGCGGCTGGAACAGCATCGCCACGTCGACCATGACGTCGCCGACGAGCTCCACGCGCCCGGCGACCCCCTCGCGACGCAGGTTGTCCACCGCGGTCTGCGACGGGCACAGCAGCACGTCGGAGAGGTGGTCGGTGAGGACGCGGTTGAGCTCCTCGGGCATCGTGCGGTCGAACGAGCGCATCCCGGCCTCGATGTGCACGACCGGGATCGTGGCCTGGGCGGCGGCCAGGCCACCCGCCAGCGTCGAGTTCGTGTCGCCGTAGACGAGGACGACGTCGGGGCGCTCGCGGGCCAGCAGCGGGCCGATGTCGGCCAGCATGCGCCCGGTCTGGTCGGTGTTCGTGCCGCCGGCGATGTGCAGCTCGAGGTCGGGCCGCGGCACGCTGAGCTCCTCGAAGAAGATCGTGCTCAGCTCGTCGTCGTGGTGCTGACCCGTGTGGACGAGCACCTCGTCGTGGCGCTCGCGCAGCAGCCGCGACACCGCCGCGGCCTTGACGAACTGCGGGCGGTTGCCGATGACGGTGACGATCTTCACCTAGTGCTCCAGCTCATGGCGCACATGGTCGGCGAACGCGCGCGCCGCCGCCTCGGTCAAAGGACCAGGCACGGAGGGCAGCGGCTCGCCGTCGATGGTGGCGATCGCCTGCACCTCGCGCGTCGTCGAGGCCAGGAACGCCTCGCGCGCCCCGCGCAGCTCGTCGCGCGTGACGACCTCCTCACGGGCGACAGGCAGCACGGCCAGCAGCCGCCGCCGCGTGATGGAGTCCAGGACCCGGTCGCTGAGCGGCGGCGTCACCAGCGACGTGCCGTCCAGCGAGGCGAACAGGGTCGACGTCGGGCCCTCCAGGACGCGTCCGTGCGGGCTGACCAGCAGCGCCTCGTCGGCCCCGCGCTCCCGCGCCAGGCGCGTGGCGAGCATGTTGGCCCCGTAGCTCAGCGACTTGATCTCGTCGAGCACGCGAGGCGGGACGTACTCGATGCAGGCCAGCGCCAGCGGCTGCGAGCTGCCCTTCAGCGGCTCGACGAGGCCGATCCGCCGCCCGCCGCGGGTGACGAGCAGACGCACGCACCCGTCCAGCGCTCCGGCCGCGGACAGCAGCGCGACGAGGTCGGCGCGCAGCGCCTCGGTGTCGAGCTCCAGCCGCAGGTTGGCCGCCGAGCGGGCCATGCGGCGCAGGTGGTCCTCGACGGCGAACGGCCGCCCGCCGTAGACCCGCAGGACCTCGAAGACGCCGTCACCGCGCAGCAGCCCCTCATCGGTGACCGGGAGCCGAGCCTCGTCGGCGGGGAGGACCTGGCCGTCCAGGACGGCGAGCGCGGGCGCGGGCATCGGTCCTTTCTATCGAAGCGTGGCCTCCGCGACGGTCGAAGCGGGCACCCGGAGCCGCGCGAGCGTGCGGCTCGCGCGAGGCGCGGTCGCGCGGCAGGCCCTCATGGGTGGGCAGGTCGGCGGGCAGCCCCTGCTCGCCGCCGGTCAGCGGCGAGGTCTCCGGCCCGGAGGTCTCCGTGTGCTCGACCATGCGGGAGGTACGGGGCGGGCCGTGCGGTGGGTTCAGACGCCGGGTCTGCGCCGGGCCGGCGCGGGCGTCGGCGCCGGCTCGTCGAGCGCCATGAGCCGGAAGCCCAGGGTCTCGGCGATCGGGCGCTGCTGCAGCGGCTGCGCGCAGAACGGGCAGGCGACGAGGCGCACCTCGGGAGCCGCGTCGGAGAAGCGCAGGCGACATGATGGACAGCAGCTGCGGATCACGCGGACCCTCCCGGTAGACGCCCGTCCCCCGAGTGTAGCCCCGCCTCAGCCGCCGTCCCCGTCGCCCTGGCCCCTGCCCTTGTCGTCCTCGCCGCCGGAGCACGGTCGCGACGACCAGGACCTCGGAGAACCCGAAGGAGCTCGACGTGGCCGCGGTGGAAGAGTGGCGCCCCAACGGTTTCGGGCCGCCAGATGGCGCGGACGCCTAGGCTTCATCCCATGACCGAGCGGGTGCCCAGCGTCGCCGAGGTGCTGTCCGAACGCCGACCGGACACGATGGCGCTCAACGACGCCTACCTGAACCCGCAGCTCGGCCGCATCGTCCGGACGCTGGGACTGGACCGCACGTGGGTCCGCGGCGAGGGCGCCCACCTCGTCGACGACACGGGGGCGCGGTACCTCGACCTGCTCTGCGGTTACGGCGTGTTCGCGGTCGGACGCTCGCACCCCGCGGTCATCGGGGCGCTGCGCGACACGCTGGAGGCCGCGACGCCGAACCTGCCCCAGCTCGGCGTGTCCCTGCTGCCCGGCGTCCTGGCCGAGCAGCTCGTCGCCCGGGCGCCCGCCAGCATCGCCGCGATGGTCCCGGCCAACAGCGGCGCCGAGGCCGTCGAGGCGGCGATCAAGCTGAGCCGCGCCACGACGGGGCGCCCGCGGATCCTGTTCGCCGAGCACGCGTTCCACGGCCTGACGCTCGGGGCGCTGTCGCTGAACGGCAACGACGAGTTCCGCGCCGGCTTCGGGCCGCTCCTGGACGGCTGCGACGCCGTGCCCTTCGGCGACCTGGCCGCCCTGGAGGCCGAGCTGGCCCGCGGCGACGTCGCGGCGTTCATCGTCGAGCCCATCCAGGGCAAGGGCGTCCACCTGCCCCCGCCGGGCTACCTGCCGGCCGCGCAGGCCGCGTGCCGGGCCGCGGGCACGCTGTTCGTCTGCGACGAGGTCCAGACCGGCATCGGGCGCACGGGCCGGTTCTTCGCCCTGGAGCACTGGGATCTGCAGCCCGACCTCATCTGCGTCGCCAAGGCGCTGTCGGGCGGCTACATCCCGACGGGCGGTGTGCTGGCCTCGCGCGCGGCGATGGACGCGGTCTTCGACGGCATGGAGCGCGGCGTCCGCCACGGCTCGACCTTCGGCGGCAACGACCTCGCCGCGGCGGCCGGGCTGGCCACGCTGGGCGTCCTGCAGCAGGAGGACCTCGTCGCGCGCGCGGCACGGCTGGGCGAGCTGCTGCTCGAGCTGACCCGCCCGCTGGTGGACCGCTACGAGATCGTGCACGACGTCCGCGGCCTCGGGCTCATGTGGGCCATCGAGCTCGGCCCGCCGTCGGGCGGCGCCGCGCTGCGCGTCTGGGAGGCCGCCGAGCGCCTGCAGCCCGGCATCGCCGCACAGCTGCTCACCGTTCCGCTGTTCCACGAGCACCGCATCCTCTGCCAGGTCGCCGGGCACCGCATGAACGTCGTCAAGGCGCTGCCCGCGCTGGTGGCCACGGAGGAGGACATCCGCTCGTTCGCCTCCGCGCTCGAGCAGGTCGTCGCGCGCGCCGAGCGCCCCGCCGGCGCCTACGGCCGGCTCATGCGCACGTTCGCGGGCAACGCCCTGCCGCGCTCGCGCCGCCGGTCGGCGGCGTGAGGGCCCTGGTCACCGGCGCCGGCGGCTTCATCGGAGGACACGTCACGCGGGCGCTGCTGGCGTCGGGCGCCGACGTCCGCGGGCTGGACCGCGACGCCGGGCGGGTGCCCGTGGGCGCCGAACCGATCGCCGGCGACGTGCTCGACCCCGCCGCGGTGCGCCGCGCCCTGGACGGCTGCGATGCCGTGTTCCACCTCGCCGCCGTCTACTCCTACGCCCGCGCCGACGCCGCCGCGATGCAGGCCGTCAACGTCGAGGGCACGCGCTGCGTGCTCGACGCCGCCGCCCGCACCGGGGTGCGCGTCGTGCACACGAGCTCGTGCGCGACATGCGGGCCGGTCCCCGGGCGCGCCGCCGACGAGGACGACACCCCGCCGGCATGGGAGCTCGCGGTCCCCTACAAGCGCACGAAGCACGACGGCGAGCGCCTGGCCCTGGCCGCCGCCGCCGAGGGCCACGACGTCGTCGTCGTCAACCCCACGACGCCCGTGGGCCCGGGCGACCACCGCCCGACGCCCACCGGGCGGATGATCCGCGACGTCGCCTCGGGCCGGGCCCGCGCCTACCTCGCCGGCGGCGCGCTGAACGTCGTCGCCGTCCAGGACGTCGCCGCCGGGCACCTCCGCGCGCTGGAGCACGGCCGCAGCGGACGGCGCTACCTGCTGGGCGGCGAGGACCTGGCGATGCGCGACGTGTTCGCCGCCGTCGCGCGGGCGGCCGGACGCCCGGCCCCGCGGCTCGCCGTCCCGTGGGGGGTGGCCTACGGCGCCGCGCGTGTGGCCGACGCCGCCCTGCGGCCCCTGGGCCGCGAGCCGCGGCTGCTCGTCCTCGACGAGGTCCGGCTGGCGCGCGTGCCCATGCGCTTCGACGACCGCCGCGCTCGCGAGGAGCTCGGCCACGTCTCGCGCCCCGCGGCGCAGGCGCTGGCCGAGGCGGTCGCGGGCGCGGCGCCGACGGGCCTCCGGCCGCCCGCGTATCCTGGGCCACACCCCGGAACGTGATGTCGAGACCCTCCCGATGAGTTCCCGCTCCCCCATCCTCGGGCTCGCCGCCCTCGCCGCCACCCTCGCGGTCGCCGCGCCCGCCCAGGCGGCGCCGTTCGTCGGACGGGTCAGCACGCCGAAGGCGCAGCCCCGTGCGGACCACGGCTGGGTCATCACCGTCACCGCGCGCACCGCGTCGGGCCGCAACCTGCGGGCGACCGCCTTCTACCAGTTCCTCTTCGACGGCCAGGTCGTCTCGACGCAGTACCCGAGCCCGGGCAAGCGGGCCGGCACGGCGCACCGGCCCTACGGCTTCACGGGCCGCTATCGCGACACGCTCCTGTTCCCCGCCCGGGCCGCGGGCATCCCGCTGACCCTGCGGGTCGTCATCCGCGTCGCCGGCAAGGGCACCGTGAAGGTGGACCGGAAGATCCGTGTCCGACGGTGAGGAGGCCTCTCCCGGCGCGGACGGGCCGCCGCCCGGCGGGGCGCGCGTCGTCGCCCAAGGGCTGCGGCGCGACCACGGCCACGGGATCCTGGCGCTCGACGGCGTCGACCTCACGTTGGAGCCCGGTGAGTTCGTCGCGCTGACGGGCCCGTCGGGCTCGGGCAAGACGACGCTGCTGTCGCTCATCGGCGCCCTGGACCGCCCGACCTCGGGGTCGATCGCCGTCGACGGCGTCGCCCTGCACGATCACGACTTCGACCGCGCGCGCTACCACCAGGAGGTCGTGGGCTTCGTCTTCCAGCACCACCACCTCCTCACGCACCTCTCCGCGCGGGCCAACGTGGAGCTGCCGCTCGTGCCCACCATGCACCGCCGGACGGCGCGCCGGGCGCGCGCGGCCGAGCTGCTGGAGGAGGTCGATCTCGGCCCCCGCGTCGGCGAGCTGGCCGCGCACCTGTCCGGCGGCGAGCGCCAGCGGGTGGCCGTCGCGCGGGCGCTGGCCAACGAGCCCCGGCTGCTGCTGGCCGACGAGCCGACCGGCGCGCTGGACAGCGCCGCCGCCCACCGCGTCCTGGACCTGATCGCCGACGTGCGCGCGCGCCGCGGCACCACGGTCCTGGTGGTGACCCACGACCCGCTCGTGGCCGCCCGCGCCGACCGCGTCCTGCACCTGCACGACGGCCGCCTCGTGGACCGGCCGGCCGAGCTACGTGCCGGCAGCGAGCAGCTCAGCGCCTGAGATGCTCGTGCCGCGCCAGGCCGGGTAGAGGCCGCCGAGCACGCCGACCGCGCCGCCGATGAGCACGGCCTGGCCGATGGTGGCCATCGTGACGTGCGGCGTGACGACCGCCGACACCCCGAGCCCCTGGGCCAGCCAGCCGGCGCCGAGGGTGCCGAGCAGCAGCCCGACCGCGGCCCCGCCGATGCTCGTGATGACCCCCTCGGCCAGGACGAGCAGCGCCACGCGGCCGCGGCGCCACCCCAGGGCGTTGAGCAGCGCGAGCTCGCGCCGGCGCTCCAGGACGGCCATCGCCATCGTGTTCGTCACCCCCAGGCCGCCGAGGATGAGGGCCAGCGTCGCGACGATCGACACCGTGTTGCGCACGAGCTCCCCGTTGGCGCCCGCGCGCTCGGCGTCATCGGCGGTGCCGATGATCTGCAGCCCGGGCAGCGCCCGGCGGATCGCCTTGACCGCGGCGGCGTGGTGGGCCCCCGTCGCGAGCTGGACGGCGAACGTCGTGGCCTCCCCACGGCGGTCCGTGAGCCGCTGGGCGGCGACGAGGTCCATGACCGCGCCGGTGTCCTCGAAGTAGACGCCCGTGTGGTAGATGCCGGCGACGGTGAACCGCCGGCGCTTGACCGTCAGCGTCCCGCCGGGCTTCAGCCGCAGCTCGCGCGCCAGGCGGTCGCCCACGGCGACCGAGCGCCCGCCGAGCCGCGACGTGCCCTGCACGGCCACGAGCCGGCGGGCGAAGAACCCCTCGGGGCGGGCGCCGAACACGACCGCCGCCGGGTCCTGGCGCACCCCCTCGATGACGAGCAGCAGCGGGGTGGCCTCCGCGACGTCGGGGCGGGCCTCCAGCCGCGCGCCCAGCGAGAGCGGCAGCAGCGACGCGGTCGGGTCGGTGACACCGGACTGGAAGACGCCGAGGTCGGCCTGGCCGAGGTGGACGAGCTCGCCCGCGGTGCGCTTGATGCCCGAGCCGATGGAGAGCAGCGCGACGATCGTCGCCACGCCGAGCGCGATGCCCAGCGCCGTGGCGGCCGTCCGTGCCTTGCGCCGGCGCAGGTTCGTGAGGATCAGCTCGAGCACCGGTGCTGATCCTGACCCACCGGACCCTGCGGCGTCGAGCCGCGTCGCCCGCGGGACTGGTGCTTGCGCCAGTGGCCCGGCCGTGGGGCCCGTGGTGGGATGGGCCTTCACCCGGCGCCGCCGGCGCCGCCCCCCGTGCCCCGGAGGTCATCGTCCCTTGTCCGTGCAGACCGGTCGCGCCGCGGTCCTGGAGACCTACCACGAGCCGCTGGCGATCCGCGAGTTCCCGCTGCCCGAGCCCGAGCCGGGCGCGATCCTGGTGCGCATGGAGGCCGGCACGATGTGCGGCAGCGACCTCCACATCTGGCGCGGCGAGCTGGGCAAGTCCTACACGATCCCGCTGCCCCTGATCCTCGGCCACGAGATGGTCGGCTCGATCATCGCGATGGGTGCCGGCACCGACCTGGACTCGGTCGGCACGCCGCTGACCATCGGCGACCGGATCATCTGGGCCGGCGTCCCGTGCCACCACTGCGAGCTCTGCACCGTCGAGCACGCCACCACGCTGTGCGCCAACCGCCAGATGGCGCCGCTGCGCAGCTGCGCCGGGCCCCCGCACTTCCTCGGCGCGTTCGCCGAGTACGGCTACATCTCGCCCGGCGCCGGGCGCCTGCGCGTGCCCGACGAGGTCGCCAGCGAGTGGGCGTCGGCCGGCAGCTGCGCGCTGCGCACGTGCGTGCAGGCCGTCGAGAAGGCCGGGCGCGTGGACTTCAACGACTCCGTCGTCGTCCAGGGCGCGGGCCCCCTGGGCCTGTTCGCCACCGCGATCCTCTCGACCCACGGGCCGCGGCAGCTCATCGTCGTCGGCGCGCCCGACGACCGCCTCGAGCTGGCCCGCGAGTGGGGCGCGACGCACACGATCTCCATCCAGGAGCACCCGACGCCCGAGGCGCGGCTGGAGGCCATCCGGTCCATCACGGGCGGCGGCCCCCGGCTGGCCTTCGAGCTGTCCGGGGCGCCCGGCGCCTTCGCGGAGGGCGTGGAGATCGTGCGGGCCAACGGGCGCTACGTCGTCGTCGGCACGCTCGGCGGCGGTCCGCAGAGCATCGACCCCTCGCGGATCGTCACACGGGGGCTCAGCGTCATCGGGTCGATGAGCGGCGACACCGACGTGTACTCCAAGGCGCTCGTCTTCCTGCGCGACCACCGCGACCGCTTCGGCTGGGACCGCATGCTGGGCAACCGCTATGGGTTGCACAACGTGACCGAGGGCCTGGAGGCCATGCTCAGCATGAGCGAGATCAAGCCCGTCTTCGACCCCACGCTGGCCGGGTGATGCTGCGGTGAGCGCGCCCGTCGCGACGGTCGGCGGCGGCGCGGGGTTCGCCGGCGACCGCCTGGACCCCGCGGTGGCGCTGGCCTCCTCGGGCCTGGTCCAGTACGTGACGCTCGAGTGCCTGGCCGAGCGCACGATGGTCCACGCGCTGCGCCAGCGGCGCCGGGGCGTGGCCGGCCATGACCCGCGGCTGCGGCTGCGGCTGGCCCCGCTGCTCGGGCCCGCCGCCGAGCACGGCTGCCGCATCGTGGCCAACCTCGGGGCCGCCGACCCCGAGCGCGCGGCCGAGGAGGTCGCGGCGCTGGCCGGCGAGCTCGGCCACGGGCGCCTCAGGGTGGCCGCCGTCGTCGGCGACGACCTCGGCGACCGCATGGGCGACGTGGCCTGGAGCGACGCGCCGGCCGAGGGCGAGTGGCTCGGCGCCCACGCCTACACGGGCAGCGAGGGCATCGCCCGCGCGCTGCGCGAGGGTGCCGACATCGTCATCGCCGGCCGCGTGGCCGACAGCGCGCTGGCCGCGGGGACGCTGCGCGACGCGCTGGCCGACGACGGCGACGCGCTCGCCGGCGGCCTGGTCGTCGGCCACCTGCTCGAGTGCACGGGCCAGGTCACCGGCGGCAACTACACCGGCCCCGGCGGGCGCCGCCTGACGCCCGAGCAGCTCGCCGACCTGGGCTACCCGGTCGCGCACGTCTCCGGCGACGGCAGCGCCGAGATCGCCCTGCTGCCGGGCGCGCAGGGCTGCGTCAACCGCGAGACCGTCACCCTGCAGCTGCTCTACGAGGTCCACGACCCGTCGGCCTACATCACGCCCGACGGAATCATCGACATGACGCGGATCTCCGTGGAGGAGGTCGGCCCCGACCGCGTCCGGGTCTCCGGGGCGCGCCACCGCGGCGTGCCACCGCAGCTCAAGGTTTCGGGCTTCGTGGCGCTGCCCGGCGCGATGGTCGACGTCGAGATCGGCTTCGCCTGCGTGGACGCCCTGGCCCGTGCGCGGGAGGCGGCCGAGGTCCTGCGCCTGCGCTTCGCCGCACTGGGCGCCGCCGATCCGACCCTGGACCTCGTCGGCGTGGACTCGCTGCTGGGCCCGGCGTCGGCGCCGCTGCGCTGCGACCCGCCCGAGGTGCGCGTGCACGCCTCGGTGGCCTGCGCCGACGAGGACATGGCGCGGGCGGTCGAGGACGAGTTCTACTGGCTGTCGATGGCCGGGCCGGCGGCCGGCGGCGGGATCCGCGCCGAGCGCCGCGACCACGTCGCCGTCGTCGACGGGCGCATCGACCGCACCGAGGTCCGGGAGGAGATCGTATGGGTGGGCTGACGGTCGGCGACATCGCCTGCGGGCGCTCGGGCGACAAGGGCACGACGCTGGACCTGACGGTCGTCGCAGCCGACGCCGGCGCCTACGCGACGCTGGAGGCCCACCTGGGTGCCGAGCTCGTCGCCGGCCTGCTCGGCGCGCCGCGGGCCGTGCGCCACGAGGTGCCGGGCCTGCTCGCGCTGAAGTTCGTGCTCGAGGGCGCGCTGGACGCGGGGCCGTGGGCCTCGCGGCGCGCGGGCATGCACTGGCAGAAGGCCGCCATCTCCCCCGTCCTGGCCCTCACGCTGGCCGAGATCGGCGCCGCACCGGCCTGAGCGCCGCGCTCACGCAACGCTCAGCCGGGCTCTTGACCCGCCGTTGCGGGTCCACGGCGATCCTGGCGCTCCCATCCACCCGCGCCGCGGTCCGGCGCCACCGCTCGCTCGCGCGGCCTAGGCCCGGGGCGCGCGACCCATCGTGTAGAACTCGGAGTTCGGCCGCAGGGCCGTCAGGTGCGCGAGGCGGTTGGACAGCGCGAACAGCGCGGTGATCGACCCGACGTCCCAGATCTCGTCCTCGGTGAGGCCCGCCGCGCGGGCCGCGTCCAGGTCGGTGTCGCCGAAGCGCTCGGGCTCGCGCGTCAGCGCGAGGGCGAGGTCGACCATGGCTCGGCGCCGGTCGTCGAGCTCGACGCTCCACGGGTTCGTGGACGCGCGGTCGGCCAGCTCGGGGTCCTTGGCACGGATGCGCAGGATGGCACCGTGGGCGACCACGCAGTACGTGCAGTGGTTGGCCCCCGAGGTGACGACGACGATGAGCTCGCGCTCGGCCTTGCTCAGCCCGTCGCTGCGCTCCATGAGCGCGTCGTGGTAGTCCAGGAACGCCCGCATCTCGTCCGGCCGGTGCCCCAGCGCCCGGAAGATGTTGGGCACGAACCCGGACTTCTCGTGGATGACGCCGACCCGCTCGCGCAGGTCCGGCGGCAGGTCCTCGAGCTCGGTGACGGCGAATCGGCTGTCGGCCATGCTTCTCCTCGGTCGGCGGTGGTCCGGCGGTCCCGGGAGCATGGCGCAATCGCCGCCGCCGCGGTCCGCGCCACGCGCCGGTGGGCGCGGGGTAGGCTCGGCGCGACGGGTCGCACGACACGGGAGGGACCGTTGCACACCATCGGGATGCTCAGGGGCGGCGACTTCGGGATCACGGTCGGCGGCACGCCTGCGACGTTCGACGACGTCTTCCCCGGGCTCGACGTCGCTGACCGCTTCGCCTTCGTGCTGCGCACACCCGCCGCCGGGCTGGCGATCGGCGGGCTCATCCTCGCCGCGATCACCCGGCACTACGAGTTCTGGCGCGACCGGGGCGAGCCGTTCTGGGTCTACCCCGACTTCTACGTCCTGCACGCCGGCGCCGTGCACGGCTTCCACGGCCAGCTCGACATCTGGCCCGAGCACAAGGAGGTCGTCGTCGCCGACGGCGACTCGGAGTCGCTGATCGCGGCGCTCAACGACCGCGCGGTCACCCGCCTCGTCGTGCAGGACGGCCCCGTGCGTGCACGGCCGTGCCTGCGCGAGACGATCGCGCCGGCCCTGGCGCGGATCCGCACCGCGGTGGCGTTCGGCGCCGACGGCGCCACGCCCGGCGCCGACGTGGTCCTCAGCTGCCCGCCGGCGGCCGAGGAGCTCGTCCGGCTGGCCGCCGAGTCGAGCACGACGGTGGCGCAGGCCGACCGCGACCGGGTGCTGGCGGCCCGCGCCGCGCGTTCGCGCGATGGCCGCGTGGAGGAGTCCCTGCGCCGGATCGGGGTCCCCGAGGCGCTGGGGATGCTGGCCGGCGAGGAGGATCCCGGCGCGGAGGCCGCGCACTACGGGTTCTCGGTGCCCTACCGCGACGGCCTCCAGCTCGACGACGCGGTGATGGCCCGGCACGTGACCGTGCACGAGCCGGCCGGGGCGTGACCCCGCCGCGGATGGCGACGGGGCCACGGTGCCGGCGGGGTGCTACGGCTGCAGCCTGCCCGTGACGATGTTCAGGCCCGAGACGATCTTGACCGTCTTCTTGAACGAGTAGGCCGGGTTGAACGAGTTCGGGATGGGGTCGATCGACGGGTCGATGCCCTTGAACTTGACCAGCGCCGCGGTGTAGGCGGCGTGGTTGGCCTCGACGGAGTGGATCGAGAGCGCCGCCTTGACGATCGCCAGGTTGTTCAGGTACGGACCGGCGCCCGCGTAGGCCGCGGTGCCCACCGGCTCGATGGAGGCGGCCGTCTTGATGAACGTGTTCTGGTCGGCCAGGAGCTTGCCGACCGTGTCGAGGTTCACCGTCGGAGCCTTGACGGCGGCCTTGCCGAGGACCTTCTTCAGCGCGGCGACGTGGGCCGCCTCGTGCGCGGCCAGCGTCTTGGCGGCCGCGGCGATGTCGGCGTCGGGGTACCCGGCCTTGTCGGCCGCCGCGTAGAAGGCCGCCTCGAGGTACTCGAGCGTCAGCGCGTAGTTGCCGATCTTGACGTCGTTGGCGTTGGGCCTGCCGCGACGGATCGACCTGGAGCCCGACGTGGAGTACTCGCCCTTCTGCGAGGCGCTCGCGGAGGCGAACGCGTCGAGCGGGGACAGCAGGGCGCCGACACCGAACACCGCGGCGCCGCCGATCCCGGCCTGGCGCAGCAGGTTGCGGCGGGTCCCGGTGGGATCCCAGGCGCCGGCGTCGTCCGCGGACTGGCGCAGGTCGCCCGAGGGATCGAGGTCCTCGATACGAATGTTGGTCATACGCGGGCCTACTCGATGGCCCGACGATCGGATCAGCGGGCCCCGGAACTTGGCGCGTTGCTCCCCGTCTTGGCCATGAAGCCCATGAACGCCTCGATCGCCGGCGTCGGCGTGCGGTGCGCGTCGCGCAGCAGGCAGACGTCCAGCGCGGTCGTGGAGCGCAGGGGGAGCACGACGACGTTGTCGGCGTGCAGCGCCTGGACCGAGCGCGGGACGATCGCCACGCCGAGGTCGCGGCCGACGAGGCTCAGCGTCGTCGCCACGTCGGAGGCCTCGAACGCCACCTCCGGATCGAAGCCCACCGCCCGGGCGCGGGCGCGGAACGTCTCGCGGATCAGCCCGCCCACCCGCGAGGTCACGAACCGGGCGTCGGCCAGCTCCTGCACCGCGACGTCCTCGCGGCCCGAGAGCGGGTGCTCGAGCGACACGGCGACGGCGACCTCCTCGCGCCGCCACGGCTCGCCGGTCAGGCGATCGCCGGGCACGCCGCCCTCCGTGTGCACGATGACGACGTCGAGGTCGCCGCGCAGCAGCAGCGCCTCCAGCTCGCCCGTGTTGCCGACGGTGACGTTGAGCTCGATCCCCGCGTGGGCGGCTCCGAAGCGCGACAGCACCTCCGGGATGTCCAGCAGCGTCAGGTACTGCAGCGTCCCGACGCGCAGCGTGCTGCGCTCCGTCGCGAAGCCCCGCATGTCCTCGAGCACGGCCGCGGCCTCGCTCAGGAGCCGGTTGGCGTGGGTCAGCAGCCGCTCCCCGGCGGGCGTGAGCGCCACGGGGCGGGTGCTGCGGTCAAAGAGCGTGGTCCCCAGCTCGGCCTCGAGGCGGCGGATCTGCTCCGAGATCGCCGGCTGGGCGATGCGCAGCTCCTCCGCGGCGCGCCGGAAGCCGCCGAGGGTGGCGACCGCGCGGAAGTAGGTCAGCTGCCGGAGATCCATCGTCGATCGGAAAACCCTATCGCCGGATAGGAACGTGGTGGTTGCGCCCACGCCGCGGCGGGTGAGACGTTGGCGGGGTGAGCACGACGACCCCAGCCGCCGGGCCGGGCGCGACCGACGGCCGGGACGCGCTGCTCCTCGACAGCATCACCAGCGCGTCGCCGCAGGCGGCCGGGCGGATCGTGGTCACGGGCTCGCACGGCGGCCGCTACGCCGCGGCCCTGGCGCTGCGGGCCGGGGTGGCGGCGGTGATCTTCAACGACGCGAGCATCGGCCGCGACCGCGCCGGCGTCGCCGGCCTGGACCTGCTCGACGCCGCCGGCGTCCCCGGTGCGGCCGTCGACCACCGCAGCGCGCGGATCGGCGACGCCGCCGACGCGTTGGCCCGGGGCGAGCTGTCCGTCGTCAACGCCGCGGGCCGCGAGCGCGGCTGGCAGCCCGGGATGAGGACGGAGCGCGCGGTCGCGGTGGCCGCCGGCCGGCCGGCGGCCACCGCGCGCCCGGCGCCCGAGCCGCCGGAGGAGGGCCGCCACCTCATCGCGCCCGGCCCCGTCGAGATCTGGGCGCTGGACAGCGCGTCGCTGGTCCGCGAGGCCGACGCGGGCGCCATCGTCGCCACGGGCTCGCACGGCGGCCTGGTCGGCGGCCGGCCCGAGGCGGCGCTGCGCGTCGCGGCGCGGGCGGCCCTGTTCAACGACGCCGGCGGCGGGGCCGGCACCACCCGCCTCGGCGCGCTGCAGGCGCGGGGCATCGCGGCGGCCACGGTCAGCGCCGCCAGCGCCCGCATCGGCGACGGCCGGTCGACCTACGAGGACGGCGTGCTCTCGGCCGTCAACGACGCGGCCGCCGCGCTCGGCGGGTCCCCGGGGATGGACGCCCGGGCGTTCGCGGACCTCGTCCGGGCCCGGGCGGCCGCCGCGGCGGCGGCGGAGAGCGTGCGATGAGCGAGCCAGGCGCGGCGCGCACGATGAGCGGCGGCCAGGCGGTCGCCGAGATGTTCGCTCGCCACGGCGTGGGCCCCATGTGGGGCATGGGCGGCTTCCAGCTGCTGCCGTTCTACGACGCGGTGCGCCGCCTGGGCCTGCCCCACCACCTCGTCAACGACGAGCGCGCCGGCGTGTTCGCGGCCGACGCCTACGCCCGGGTGACGGGCCGGCCCGGCGTCTGCGACGCGACGCTCGGCCCCGGCGCCACGAACCTCGTGACGGGCCTGGTCGAGTCGCTCAACGCCGGCGTCCCGCTCGTCGTGCTGGTCGGCGAGCCGCACCGGGCGCACGCGGGCCGGCACATGACCCAGGAGGCGCGGCAGCTCGAGATCCTCGCGCCCGCGGTCAAGGCCGTCATCCGCGTCGAGGTCGCCGAGCGCATCCCCGAGCACGTGCGCCGCGCGTTCGCCCTGAGCACCTCGGGCCGCGCCGGCCCGGTCGTGCTCGCGCTCCCCGAGGACGTCTCGCACGGCGAGGTCGCGCTGGCCGAGGACGACCTGTGGAGCGACCCGGCGACGCTGCGCGCGCCCGCGCGCCGCACCCGGCCCGCCGCGCAGGACGTCGCGTCGGCCGCCGCCCTGCTGGCGACCGCCGAGCGCCCGCTCGTCCTCGCCGGCGGCGGCGTGCACCTCTCCGACGCCACGGAGGCGCTCGAGGCCCTGGCCGAGCGCCACCGCCTGCCCGTCGCCCACACGCTGAGCGGCGCCGGCGTCCTGCGCAGCGACAACCCGCTGTCGCTCGGCCTCTTCGGCCGCTACAGCCGGATCGCGAACGAGCTCATCGAGGCCTCCGACTGCCTCCTGGTCGTGGGCTGCAAGCTCGGCGAGGTGGCCACGCGCCGCTACGCGCTGCCGCCGGCGCACGTGCCGCTCATCCACCTCGACATCCTCCCGGAGGAGATCGGCCACTGGGCCCGCACCGCCGTGGGCCTCTGGGGCGACGCCCGCGAGGGCCTGCTGGCCCTGGACGCCGAGCTCGGCGACCGCCGGCCCGACCGCGCGGCGTACCTGGCCGACGTCGCGGCGCGCCGCGACGCGTGGGCGCAGAGCACGCGCCCGCGCTACGAGAGCGACGAGCAGCCCATCGGCATGGCGCGGCTCATCGGCGAGCTCAACGCGACACTGCCGGCCGAGGCGATCGTCGTGGCCGACGGCGGCTTCGCCAGCCACTGGACGGGGCTGCTCTACGACAGCCGGCGGCGCGGGCGCACGTTCATCTCCGACCGCGGCTTCGCCTCCATCGGCTACGGCCTGCCCGGCAGCATCGGCGCCGCGACCGCCGCGCCGGGCGTCCCGGTCGTCGGCCTCACCGGCGACGGAGGCATGAACATGTCGGCCGGCGAGCTCGAGACCGCGCGGCGCGTCGGCGCGGGCGTGCTGCTCATCGTCGTCAACAACGCCGCGTCGGGCTACGTCAAGGCCCTGCAGCACGGCGTCTACGGCGCCGGCGCCTACCAGTCCAGCGACCTCTCCGAGCTCGACTACGGGCGCATCGCGCAGGCCTACGGCTGCCACGGGCGCCGCATCGAGGATCCCGCCGACCTGCGCGGCGCGATCGAGGAGCACCTGGCCCGCCGCGACGGCGTGCCGACCGTGCTCGACGTCGTCGTCACGCGCGACCCGTCCCGCATGCTGCCCGGCGTCGACAGCCGCACCGCACGCTTCGTCCCCGGGGACCGGCCCGCATGAGCGCGACGACGCGCACCGGCGGCCCCCGCCACCCCAGGAGATCGCCGGCATGGGCTATCTGATCGGCGTCGACATCGGCGGGACGTTCACCGACTGCGCCGTGGTCGACGACCACGGGGCGGTCACCGTCGGCAAGGCGCCGACGACGCCGGCCGACCCCTCGCAGGGCTTCTTCGCCGCCATCGACGAGGCGGCCGCCGCGATCGGGCTGGAGCGCCGTGCGCTGCTGGCGGCCACCGACCGCCTGGCCCACGGGACGACGGTGGCCATCAACGCCGTCGTCACGCGCACCGGCGCCCGGGTCGGGCTGCTGACGACGCGCGGCTTCACCGACACGATCCGGATCATGGACAACGCCGGCCGCGGCATCGGCCTGTCGGTCGAGCAGCTGCTGGACTTCCCCGGCTCCCAGCCGCCGCTGCCCTTCATCGACCCCGACGACGTGGTCGGGATCGCCGAGCGCATCGACACGACCGGCCGGATCGTCGCGCCGCTGCCCGAGCACGAGGTCGCGGCGGCGATCGACGCCCTCGTCGAGCGCGGCGTGGAGGCGCTGGCGGTGTGCTTCATGTGGTCGGTCGTCGAGCCGAGCCACGAGCTGCGCGTCGCGGAGATCGCGCGCGACCGCCACCCCGGGCTCGACGTGTCGCTCTCGCACCAGATCGCGCCGCGCGTCGGCGAGTACCCGCGGATGCTGACCACGGTGCTCAACGCCTACGTCGCGCCGAAGATGGCCGAGTACTCGCGGCGCATCGAGGCCGAGGCCGAGCGCAGCGGCTACGCCAGCGACGTCCTGTTCATGCAGTCCCACGGCGGCCTGGCGCGCGGCGAGCGGATCCGGCGCCAGCCCGTCTCCACGCTGCAGTCCGGGCCCGTCGGCGGCGTGATCGGGACGAGCGAGTTCGGCGCCGTCATCGACCGCCCCAACGCGATCACGACCGACGTGGGCGGCACGACGCTCGACGTGTCGGTCATCGTCGGCGGCCGGCCCGTCGTCAACGACGGCGTCGTCATCGAGGGCCACGAGGCCTACCTCAACGTCGTCGACGTCCAGTCCATCGGCGCCGGGGGCGGCAGCATCGCGTGGATCGACGAGGCCACGGGCACGCTGCGCGTCGGGCCCCAGAGCGCCGGGGCCGACCCCGGGCCCGTCTGCTACGGGCGCGGCGGGACCCAGCCGACGGTCACCGACGCCGACGTGGTCCTCGGGGTCCTGGACCCCGGGACGTTCCTCGGGGGCCGGCTGCAGCTCGACGCCGAGGCCGCGCGCGCGGCGGTCGGGCGGCTGGCCGAGCGGCTGGGCCTCGGGATCGACGAGTGCGCCGCCGGCATCGTGCGCATCGCCGACGAGCGCATGAGCGACCTCATGCGCTCGATGACCGTGCGCCGCGGGCTGGACCCGCGCGACTTCACCGTCTACGCCTTCGGGGCGGCGGCGGCGCGCACGCCGGGATCTACACGAGCGGCCTCGGCGTCCCGGAGTTCGTGGTCCCGCTGGCCGACACGGCCTCGGTCTGGTCGGCGCTGGGCGTCGCGGTCGCCGACCTGGCCGCCACGTTCGACCAGGCGCTGTACCTCACCGCGCCGTACGATCTCGGCGCGCTGGACGCGGCGTTCGCCGCGCTGGAGGAGCAGGCGCGCGAGGCCACCGTCGGCGACAAGCGCTTCGCCGAGGAGATCACCCTCGAGCGCCACGCCAACTGCAAGTACGGGCTGCAGGTCTTCGAGGTCGAGGCCGCGATGCCGCTCGGCCCGGTGACCGACGACAGCGTCGCGGCGCTGCTGGAGGACTTCGAGCGCCGCTACGCCCAGCAGTTCGGCGCCGAGGCGGGCTACGCCGACGCGGGCATCGTCATCACCGGTGTGCGCGTCAAGGTCTCGGGCGTCGTGCGCAAGCCGTCGGTCGTGCGGCGCCCGCCGGCCGAGGGCGCCGACGCCGGCGCCGCCCGGCGCGGTCATCGCGACGTCCATTGGGAGGAGCTCGGCGCGCGCGCGAGCACCGCGATCTGGGACGGCGGGCGGCTGCAGCCCGGGACGACCCTGGAGGGCCCGGCGGTCATCGAGCTGCCCGACACGACGATCGTGGTCCGGCCGGGGCACCGGGCGAGCATCGACGAGTACGGCAACGCCGTCGTCCAGGTGGACGCCGTGCGCCCCACCGGCCCGGCCGCCGTCGCGGCCGGCCGTCTCGAGGAGGACGTGTGATGTCGGAGTACTCCGAGCGCTGGCGCTCGCTCAACGAGGGCTACCTGCCCGACGGCCGGGCGCTGGAGATCGACCCGGGGCTGGCGCTGCACGAGGCCGCGGCGACCGACATCGACCCCATCACCTACGAGGTCGTCCGCTCGCGCCTGTGGGCGATCAACCAGGACCACATGCACACGATCCGCCGGATCTCCGGATCCGGGGTGACCGTCTACGCCTGGGACTTCAGCGTGTCGATCCAGACCGAGCTCGGCGACGGCGTCGTCTTCGGCCCCGGCATCCTGTTCTTCGCGGGCTGCGCCGACCTCGTCGTCAAGTGGACGCTCGAGCACCGCTCGGGCAACGTCGGCATCAACCCGGGCGACGTGTTCGCGCAGTGCGACCCGTGGGTGGGGACCAACCATCAGATGGACGCCGCGGTCTACGCGCCCGTGTTCGTGGACGGCAAGCTGTTCTGCTGGGTCTACAACTGCGTCCACCAGCAGGAGGTCGGCGGCATCGAGCCCGGCGGCTTCGTGCAGCAGGCCAAGGACACGTACTACGAGGCGACGGGCTTCCCGCCGCTCAAGCTCATCGACGCCGGCGAGTGGCGCGCCGACCTCGTCGACGCGTGGATCCGCCGCTCGCGCCTGCCCGAGCTCAACCACCTCGAGCTCAAGTCCCAGGTCGCGGGGGTGGACTTCGCCCGCGCGCGGCTCGAGGAGACCATCGCCACCTACGGCGCGGAGACCGTCAAGGGCGTCATGCACACGATGGTCGCCAACACCAAGGAGGTCGTCCGCTCGCGCCTGGAGTCGGTCCCCGACGGCACGTGGCGCGACGTCCGGCTGTGCGCCGGCGCGCTCCCGGGCGACCCCGAGCTCTACCGCCTGGAGCTCGCGATCACCAAGGACGGCGGCACGCTCGTCTTCGACAACGACGGAACCGACCCCGCGGTGGGCTCCTTCAACATGACCCCCGGCGTGTGGCGGGCCACCCTGCTGCACGCGGCCCTCCCGCTGCTGGCCTGGGACCAGTACCTGTGCGGCGCGGGCGTCCTGGCCTGCCTGGAGTTCCGGCCGAGCCTCGGGGCCATCACCACCGCGCGCCACCCGGCGGCGTGCAGCACGTCGCTGGGTACGACGAACTCGGTCACCCAGGCCCAGTACCTGCTGAGCAAGATGCTCGGCAGCGCGCCGGAGCAGCGCCGCAGCATGCTGGGCTCCTCGGCGATCCACACCCAGACCTACACGCAGATGTTCGGCACCGACCGCCACGGCGCGCCGTACGCGAACTTCCCGTTCGACGGGATCGGCGGCGGGTCGGGCGCGTGCTCGTTCCGCGACGGCATCGACCACGGCGGCGGCCTCATCTCCACGCAGCTGCGCATCGGCAACGCGGAGGAGTGGGAGCGGGTCATCCCGTTCCTGTACCTCTACCGGCGCGAGCTGCCGACGAGCGGCGGCCACGGCCGCTGGCGCGGCGGCACGACCCTGGCCACGGGCTGGACGGGCTGGGGCACCGACGCCTCGTTCATCGCGTCGGGCGGGATGATGCAGGCGGCGACGCAGGCCAACGGCCTGTCGGGCGCGCTGCCGGGCAGCGCCGGGATGTTCTGGTCGGCCCTGGACACCGAGGTCCGCGACCGGCTGGCGGCCGGCACGTGGCCGGCCGACGGGCAGGAGCTGCGGGCCATGGCCCCCCACGGCGACCTCCCGCCGGCCAAGAAGTTCGACAACCGCCTGGCCGACGGCGACGTCTTCGAGGTCGTGCCGCCGCTGGCGGCCGGGCACGGCGACCCGCTGCTGCGCGAGCCGGCGCTCGTCGCCGACGACGTCCGCCGGCGCCGGCTCACCACCGCCGACGCCGACCGGATCTACGGCGTCGTCCTGCGCGACGGGGCCGCCGACGGCGAGGCCACGCAGGCCCGCCGCGACGAGCTGCGGGCGCTGCGCCTGGCCGCCCTGACCGACCTGCCGGCCACGCGGGCGGGCAGCGCCGCCGAGGCCCGGGTCATCTGCTTCGCGCTGGAGACCGTCGACGTCCGGGCCGTCGACGGCGCGCCGCGGCTGTGCTGCGCCGCGTGCGGCGAGGTGCTGGGCACGGTGCAGGAGGGCTACCGGGCCGGCTGCGGGCGCCTGGAGATGGCGCCCGACGCGATCGACCCGGAGCTGTTCCTGGCCCCCGCGACGCAGCTGCGCGAGACGCTCGTCCTGCGCCAGTACGTCTGCCCGGGCTGCGCCGCGCTGCTGGACTCCGACATCTGCCGGCCCGGCGACCCGTCCTATCGCGACGTCGCGCTGGCCGAGGCGGCGCTGACATGAGCACCCCATCAGGAGGCACCATGGACGACACGGCATCCCAGGTCGCGGACGCGACGCCCACCGCGGAGGCGTCGTCATGAGCACCGTGGCGATCATCGGCGCCGCCGGCGTGCAGGGCGCCCAGGTGGGCGACCGGCTGCGCGCCGCGGGCCACGACGTGCGCCTGGTCGAGACCGGCGACGGCGTGCAGAAGCTGCGCGACCGCGGGCTGGAGCCCACGACGCTCGAGGACGCCGGCCGCGACGCCGACGCGGTGATCCTCGCGGTGCCCGACGGGGCGATCAAGACCGTCGCGGCCGCGATCGAGCAGGCCCTGGCGCCGGGGACCGTCATGGTCGCCCTCGACGCCGCCGCGCCGTTCGCCGCCCCGCTGTGCGCCCGCGACGACCTGTCGGTCTTCGTCGCCCACCCCTGCCACCCCTCGATGTTCACCACCGCGCTGGGGCCCGACGGGCGGCGCGACTACAACGGCGGCATCGTGCCCCAGGACATCGTGTGCTGCCTGGCGTCCGGCGACGAGTCGGCCTATGCCGTCGGCGAGGAGCTGGCGCGCGACATGTTCGCGCCGGTGGCCCGCTCGTTCCGGATCACGCTCGACCAGTTCATCCTGCTCGAGCCCACGCTCTCGGAGACCACGGCCGCGACGCTGCTGCTGACGATCCGCGAGGCCATGGAGGAGGCGGTCGCGCGCGGCGTGCCGGCCGACGTGGCCAAGGCGTTCATGGAGGGCCACATCATGATCGAGCTGGCGATCTTCTTCGGCGAGCTCGACGCGTCGTTCTCCATCAGCGCCGACTACGCCGTGGAGCAGGCGCGCGACAAGCTGCTGGCCCCCGACTGGCGCTCCGTCTTCGAGCCCGACCAGGTCCGCGCCGTCGCCGAGGCGATCGCCGACGGGAAGGTCCCCGCGGTGCGCATCACCTGATGACGGTTCCCGGCACCCCACCGGCGCCCGCCGCCGACCTCGCGCGGCTGGCCGCGCTGCACCGGACGATGTGCCGGATCCGCGCGTTCGAGCAGGCGGCCGAGCGGGCCTTCGAGCAGGGCCTCATGCTCGGCGCGCTGCACGTCTCGATCGGCCAGGAGGCCGTCGCCGCCGGCGTGTGCGCGCACCTGGAGGACGGCGACGTCATCACCTCGACGCACCGCGGGCACGGCCACGCGCTGGCCAAGGGGCTCGACCCCCAGGCGATGATGGAGGAGCTGCTCGGCCGCGCGGGCGGGACCTGCGGCGGCAAGGGCGGGTCCATGCACCTCGCCGACCTGCGGAGGGGGCTGCTGGGCGCCAACGGCATCGTCGCCGACGGCATCACGATCGCCGCGGGCGCCGCCCACGAGCTCAAGCGCGCGGGCGGCCGGCACGTCGCCGTGGCGTTCTTCGGGGACGGCGGCATCAACCGCGGGCCGTTCTTCGAGGCGCTGAACTGGGCCGCGGCGTTCGCGCTGCCGCTGCTGTTCGTCTGCGAGGACAACGGCTTCGCCTCCACGACGCGCACGAGCACGTTGAGCGCCGGGCCCGGCGCCGACGCCCGCGCCATCGCGCTCGGGGTGCCGGCCGTGGCGGTGGACGGCAACGATGTCGCCGCGGTCGACGCCGCCGCCGGCGCGCTGCTCGGCGAGATCCGCGCCGGCGGCGGCCCGCGCCTGCTGCTGGCCCGCACCTACCGCCTGCGCGGGCACACCGCCAACGACCCGGCGCGCTACCGGACCGACGCCGAGGTGGCCGAGGCCCAGGAGCGCGATCCGCTGCGCCTGGCCGAGGACGGGCTGGCGCGCGGCGGCGCGCCCCGCGCGCTGTGGGAGGACGTCCTGGCCCAGGAGACCGCGGCGATGGAGGAGGTCCTGGAGGCCGCGACGGCCGGCCCGTTCCCCGCGCCCGAGCGGGCCTGGGACGACGTGCAGGACCTCGGGCGCCCCGAGCCGAGGGCGGCGCGATGAGCGCCGAGACGATGACGGTGCGCGAGGCCGCGCGCCGCTCCCTGACCGAGGAGATGGAGGCCGACGCGCGCGTCTGGGTGCTCGGGGAGGACGTCGGCCGCGGCGGGCTCTTCGGCCAGTACACCGGGATGGTCGACGCCTTCGGGCCCGACCGCATCGTCGACACGCCGATCTCGGAGAGCACGATCATGGGCGTGGCCGTCGGCTCGGCGCTCATGGGCGGCCGCCCCGTGGCCGAGATGCGCCTCTGCGACTTCGCCGTGTGCGCGACGGACGAGCTCGTCAACCAGGCCGCCAAGAACCGCTACATGTTCGGCGGCCAGGGCCGGGTGCCGCTGCTCGTGCGCCAGCCGTGCGGGATCGGGCGCTCGACGGCCGCCCAGCACTCCCAGAGCCTGGAGAGCTGGTACTGCCACGTCCCGGGCCTGGTGGTGCTCGCGCCGTCCTCGCCCGCCGACACGTTCGGCCTGTTGAAGACCGCGATCCGCTCCGACGACCCCGTGGTGTACTTCGAGCACAAGCTGCTCTGGGGCGTGGAGGGCGACGTCGACGTGGACGCGGCCCCGATCGAGGTGGGCCGGGCCGCCCGGCGGCGCGAGGGCACCGACGTCACGATCGTCGCATGGTCGAGCATGGTGGCCGACGCGCTGGCCGCCGCGGAGGCGCTGCACGCGCAGGACGGGATCTCCGCCGAGGTGCTCGACCTGCGCAGCCTGTGGCCGTGGGACGAGGCGGCGGTGCTGGAGAGCGCGGCGCGGACCGGCGCCCTGCTCGTCGCCCAGGAGTCGGTGCGCGTCGCCGGCTTCGGCGCCGAGGTGGCCGCCACCGTGGCCGAGGAGACCGGCGTCCGTATCGGCCGGGTCGGCTGTCCGCGCGTGCCCATGCCCTACTCCCAGCCGCTGGAGGCCGAGATCCGCGTGGGCGCGGCCGACGTCGCCGCGGCGGCGCGGGCGCTCGTGGAGCGCTGACGCCGCCGGGCGCCGCTGACCCGCCTCAGCCCGACAGGTCGGTCAGCGACGAGAACACGAGGTCGGAGTCGTCGCGGCGGAAGAGCGCCCAGCTGGGATCCAGCGGCTGGTAGCTCGACGCGTCCTCGGTCCTGATCCACTCGAAGACGACCGTGCGCCGCAGGATCCGCCAGCCCGGCCCGTCGCGGAACTCGAACGTGTCGACGTACCGGCAGCCGAGCGTCAGCCACGTGCTCCCGCCGCCGCTGCCCGCGAACGGGTCGTCGGCGCCGCCGAGGATGTTCTGGTAGGTCATGCAGTAGGCCTCGGACCGCGCCCGGCGGCGGTCCTCGGAGAACGTCACGGTCGTCGTCCCCAGGTCGTGCATGGAGGAGCCGATGTGCTCGTGCCGCGCCTGCACGAACGCCAGGAAGCCGTCGCGGTCTCCCACGTAGGCTCCATGGGAGTCGATCGCGTCGTCGTGGAAGCAGTCGCGGACCAGGTCCCACTGCTTGCGGTCGACGCCCTGGCAGTACTGGGCGAGCTTCGCGCGGATGGCGCGCTCGGCGAGGAGGTCCTGGAGGTCCTGGGAAACGTCCATGGGTGAGCCTTTCAGCAGTGAACTGGAGTCCGGCGGATCGTAGACCGCCCGGCCTACAGGTCGCGGCCGGCGTCGACGTTGAGTACGACGCCGGTCACCGCCGACGCCTCGTCGCTGCTGAGGTAGACCGCCGCGGAGGCGACGTCGTCGGGCTGCACGGCACGGCCGAGGGGCAGGACGTCGCCCATCGCCGACGCGACCGCGTCGATCGAGTCGCCGCCGAAGCGCAGGAGCATCGGCGTCGGCACCGGCCCGGGGTTGATGACGTTGACCCGGATCTCCGGCGCGAGGTCCAGCGCGAGCTGGCGGGCGAGGCCGGTCACCCCGAGCTTGGACGCGACGTAGGCCGCCATGTCGGGCCTCGGCCGGCGCGAGGCGATGGAGGCGGTCACGAGCAGCGAGCCGCCGCCCTGCTCGCGCATCACCGGCGCCACGACCTGGGCGGCGAGGAACAGGGCGGTGACGTTGACCGCCAGCGTCCGGTCCCACTCCTCGCGCGTGATCTCCAGCAGCGGCCGGATCAGGGCCACCCCCGCGTTGTTGTGGTAGATGTCGAGCCGGCCGAAGCGCTCGCGCGCCGCGTCGACCAGGGCGCGGACGGCGTCGCCGTCGGTCACGTCGACCGCGCGGGCCATCGCGCGGTCGCCGTGGGGCGCGCACACCTCCGCGGCGCGGTCCCCGTCGAGGTCGGCGACGACGACCGACGCGCCCTCGGCCACGAACCGCGCCACCGTCGCGGCGCCGATGCCCGACGCCCCGCCCGTGATGATGGCCACCTTGCCGGCGAGCCGGCCCCCTGCGCTGGATGCCTGCGTCATCCGCGCATCATGGCGTTTCGGCTAACGTCGCCGTCACGGCCATGTCACGAAACCGGACAGAAGGCGGGCAGCCCATGGACCCGGCGGCCTTCCGCGAGGCCCAGCACCGCCACTGGGACGCGGCGGCGGTGGGATGGGAGCAGTGGAGCGCGTTCAACGACCGCGCCGACGCGCACATCAGCGCGCGGCTGGTCGAGCTCGCCGGCGTACGGCCCGGCAGCCGGGTCCTGGACGTCGCGGCCGGCTACGGCGAGCCGGCGCTGACCGCCGCGCGCCGGGCGGGCCCGGAGGGCCGCGTGGTGGCCACCGACCTCTCCGCCGAGATGCTCGCGTCCGGGCGCCGGCGCGCCGCGGCGGCCGGACTGGACACCGTGGAGTTCCTGGCGTGCGGCGCCTGCAGCCTCGACTTCCCGTCCGCGAGCTTCGACGCGGCCGTCTCGCGCTGGGGGATCATCTTCGAGCCCGACCCGGAGGCCGCCGCGCGGCGCGTCCGGGGCTTCCTCAAGCCGGGTGCGCGGATCGCGATCAGCTCCTGGGGCGAGCCGGAGGAGGTCCCCTTCCTCGCGATCCCGATGCGCACGGCGATGCAGCGGTTCGGCGTGGCCCCGCCGCCGCCCGGGACGCCGGGGCCCCTGTCGCGGCCCACCCCCGCGGCCCTCGGCGGGCTGCTCGAGGCGGCCGGGTTCTCCGACGTCGCGGTCGAGCGGGACGCGGTGACGTTCGTCTTCGACGCCCCGGAGCGGTTCACCGCCTACGTCCGGGCGATCTCGGCCCCGATCCGCGCGATGGTCGAGCAGCACGCCGGCGAGGCCCAGGAGGAGGCCTGGGACGCGATCACCCAGGCCGCGGCGGAGGCGGCGGGCGGCCCGGGACCGGTGACGCTCACCAACGTCGTGCTGCTCGCCTCGGGCACCGCCCCGTAGGTCAGGACCGGCGCTCGAGGTGCGCGCGGACCTCGTCGCTGGCGCGCACGTCGGCGTACTGGCGGTCGAGGTCGAACAGCGCGACGAGGTGCGAGACCTCGAAGCGGTCGAACACGCAGTCCTCGACCACGACGGTCCGGAAGTTGTAGGACGCGCTGTCGACGGCGGTCGCGCGCACGCAGTTGGCGGTGGAGCCGCCCGTGACCACCACCGTGTCGATCCCGCGGTCGACGAGCAGGCTCATCAGCTCCGTGCCGAAGAACGCGCTGGGCTTGCGCTTGACGAGCACGATGTCGCCGTGCTGGGGCGCGACGGACGCGTGGATCGCGGCGCCCTCCGAGCCCTCCCAGAGCCAGCCCTCGGTCTGCAGCGGCTCGCGCTTGCGGAGGTAGACGCCGCCGTCGCTGCCGTCGCGGCGCAGCTCCATGCGCGTGTAGACCACCGGCGCGCCGGCCGCGCGGGCGGTGGCGAGCAGCGGCGCGATGCGCTGCAGCGCGCGCTCGGCCACGGGGCCGCAGGCCGACGGGTAGGCGTGCGTCGAGCCGGGCGGCGGCCCCACCATGTAGTTCTGGACATCGATGACGAGCACCGCGCAGCGCTCGCCCATGCCCACGCGCCGGCCGAAGCGCGCGCCGGCGAGTCGCTCGCGGTCGGCGTCGCCCAGCAGGTGCTCCCAGGCGCGCGGGGCCACCTAGACCACCGCGACGGGGTTGACCATCGAGGCCGACGCCCCGCGCAACCGCAGCGGGGCGATCACGCAGCAGAACTCGGTGACCCCGTCGGCGGCGAGCTCCTGGGTGCGCACGTTCTCCAGCAGGTAGCAGCCGTAGCGCGCCAGGCAGTGCTGGTGCACGGGGAACACCTCGTCGGGCGGATCCCCCGGGACCGCCTCGACGGCCCAGGTGTCGGCGCCGATGACCGCGACGCGGCGATCGGTGCACCAGATCGCCGCCTCGATGCCGATCCCGGGCTCCGTCGTCGCGTAGCGGCCGGGATCCTGCGCCCACAGCGACCCCCAGCCCGTGTGGAGGACGAGGACGTCGCCGGCCCGCACCTCCACGCCGGCCCGCGCCGCGGCCGCCTCGAGGTCGGCGGCCGTGATGAGCTCGCTGTCGCCGAGCATCGGCACCCGGCGCAGGGCCGCGATGTCGAGCAGGACCCCGCGCGTCACGAGCGGCGGCAGGCCCTCCATCCCGAGCTCGGTGAGCCCGTCGGGCCCGACGATCGCGTCGTAGCGCACGCCGTTGTAGGCGTGGTCGCGGATCCCGACGTGGGCCAGCCCGTCCAGGTGCGTGCCGCTGTGCAGCGCACCGGAGACGCTCTCCTCCAGCGAGGCCACGCCGTTGGGGCCGCGGAACCGGCCCGGGAGCACGCGGTCGAGGATCAGGGAGTGGCGCCAGTAGCGCCACATCCGCGCCGGCGAGGCGGCGTCGAGCGTCTGGGCCAGGCCGTAGCGCCGGCCCGACCGGATGAGCGCCCCCGCGTCGCGGACCTGCGCCTCGCCGATCTCGTTGACCGCGCCGAGCCGGTCCTCGGCGCCGTAGCGATGCGGGAACGGCGAGGTCATCCGCGCCGCTCGAACTCCGCGTCGGCGGTCGTGCCGACCTCCGCCGGCCCCGTCCACCGGATCTCGCCTGGCGTCCGGCTCAGCCGGGCCACGATGTTCGGCATGACGAGCGTCCCGAGGTCCGGGTCGGGCACCTCCACGAACGTGCCGCGCGCCTGGAAGTGCGGGTCCTCGCTGATCTGCCGCGCGTCCTGGACGGGCGCGATCGGCGCCTCGGCGGCCGCGAAGCGCTCCAGGACGGCGTCGCGCTCGTGCTCGGCGATCCACGCGGCGACCAGCCCGTCGATCTCGTCGGCGTGCGCGCGGCGGGCCGCGGCGTCGGCGAAGCGCGCGTCGTCGGCCAGCTCGGGGCGCTCGATCGCCGCCAGGACCCGCTGGGCGATGCGCTGGGTCCCCGCGGAGATGGCGACCCAGTGGCCGTCGGCCGTGCGGTAGGTGTTGCGCGGCGCGGTGCGCGGCGACCGGTTGCCCTGGCGCTGCTGCACGACGCCGAGGTGGGCGAACTCCGTGAGCACCGGCCCGAGCAGGCTGAACAGCGGCTCGTACAGGCTGAGGTCGATGACCTGCCCGAGGTGCCCGCCGCCGGCGTCGCGCCAGTACAGCGCGGTGAGCACGGCCGACGTGCCGACCATCGCCGTGATGCCGTCGGCCAGGCCGAACGGCGGCAGCGTCGGCGGTCCGTCGGGGGCGCCCGTGATGAACGCGAAGCCCGAGAACGCCTCGGCGAGCGTGCCGAACCCGGGCTGCGAGCTCTTGGGCCCGTATTGCCCGAAGCCCGTGACGCGCACCATGACGATGCCCGGGTTGATGGCCTCCAGGTCGGCGGGCCCCAGGCCCCAGGCCTCCATGCGCCCGGGGCGGAAGTTCTCGATCACCACGTCGGCCTCGGCCACCAGGCGCCGGACGGTGTCGCGCGCCTCCTCCCGGCCGAGGTCGAGCGTGATGACGCGCTTGTTGCGCGACACGACCTTCCACCACAGCGGCACGCCGTCCTTGGCCTCGCCCCACCGACGCAGGTCGTCGCCGCGCGGGTGCTCGACCTTGATGACGTCGGCGCCGAAGTCGCCGAGGTTGGTGGCGATGAGGGGCCCGGCGTAGAGGCTGGAGAGGTCGAGGACGCGGACGCCGTGCAGCGCGCGGGGCCGGCCGGCGGGCCCCGTGCCCTGTGCCGGCGCGGGGCGCTCGGGGCCGGAGCCGGCGAGCACGCGCCGCGCCCGCTCGGCGACGGGGTAGTCGATCAGCTTGCCGTCCACGGTGATGGCCGCGACGCCGGCGGCCTCGGCCTGCTCGAACGCGTCGAGGATGCGGCGGGCGCCCGCGAGCTCCGCGGCGCCCGGGGCGAACGCCTCGGCGATGACCGGCACCTGCCCCGGATGGATCGCATGCTTGGAGCCGAACCCGAGCGCACGGGCCTCGTCGGCCTCGACGCGCAGCCCCTCGAGGTCGTCGACCACGGCGTAGGACCCGTCGTGGGGCGCGTCGAGCCCCGCGCGGCGCGAGGCCAGCACGATCGCCGTCTTGGCCGCCAGCAGCGTGGCGCCGAGGCGGCCGCCGGGCGGGGGCCACGCGACGCCGATGTCCAGGCTCATGTCGCCGGCCCCGAAGCCGAGCGACGTGACGCGCGGGCTGGCCGTGGCGATCGCGTCGACCTGGGCGACGCCCGCCGCGGTCTCGATCGTCGGCAGGATCGCGATCGCGCCGGGCGGCAGGCCGCGCTCGCGCTCGAGCTCGCCGATCATCCAGTCGGCGATCCCGACCTCGCGGGCGCCCTCGGACTTCGGCAGGACGATGCCGCTGAGCCCGCGCTGCACGACGACCTCGAGGTCCGCGCGCAGGTGCGTGCTGTCGACGGCGTTGACCCGGACGTGCAGCTCGAGCCCGGCGCCGTGGTCGGCGAGCGCCTGGGCGACCCGCACCCGCGCGGCAGGCTTCGCGCGCTCGGCGACCGCGTCCTCGAGGTCGAGGATGAACGCCGAGGTCGGCAGCTCCGGCAGCTTGGCGAGCTTGCGGGCGTCGCTGCCCGGGACGTAGAGCATGACCGCGTGGGAGCCCATCAGGCGGGCCACATTATGCGATCGGATCCGCCCCGGCCGCGCCGGGGCGCCCGGTAGTGTCCCGGCCGATCGTCAACGACCTGGAGGAGGCAGGGCGATGCCGCCCAAGCTGCTGTCCCAGGACGGCATCATCGTCGCCCCCGGGGTGTACGACGTCCTGTCGGCCATCATCGCGGAGCAGGCCGGTGCCGGCGCGCTCTACATGACCGGCAACGGCCAGGCCTCGTCGGCCCTGGGCCTGCCCGACCTGGGCCTGATCACCCTGAGCGAGATGCGCGAGCGGATCCGCGCGACGCGGGCGCGGGTCTCGGTCCCGATCATCGCCGACGCCGACACCGGCTTCGGGAGCCTCCTCATGATCCAGCGCGCGGTGCAGGAGTACGAGGCCGCCGGTGCCGACGCGATCCAGATCGAGGACCAGGTCGATCCCAAGCGCTGCGGCCACGAGCTCGGCCGCGCGGTGGTCGAGGTCGGCGAGATGGTCGCGCGGATCACCGCGGCGGTGCAGGCGCGGCGGTCGCGCGACTTCGCGGTGATCGCGCGCACGGACGCGCGCACCGACCTGGGCCTCGACGCGGCCATCGAGCGCGGGAACGCCTATGCGCGGGCGGGGGCGGACGTCATCTTCGTCGAGTCCCCGGAGTCCGTGGAGGAGCTGGGCCGCGCCGTGCGCGAGATCGACGCCCCCGTGCTCGCCAACATGGTCGAGACGGGGCGCACCCCGTACCTGTCGACCGCCGAGCTGGGCGCCCTCGGCGTCAAGGTCGCGATCTACCCCAGCATCGGGTTCCTGGCCGCGGCGTTCGCCGTGCGGACCGCGTACGGGGAGCTCCTGACCCGGGGACGCGCGGTCAGCCTGGACCGCATGCTCAGCCTCGACGAGTACCACGCGATCCTGTCGTTCTCCGACTTCGCCGAGACGAGCGAGCGGCTCGCCGGCGAGGGCGCCTGAGGCCGCGGGCGATGCCCGGGCCGCGGGAGGTCGAGCTCTCGTTGGACGGCCGCGTCGCGACGCTCCGGCTGAACCGGCCGGAGCGGCTCAACGCGATCTCGCAGTCGCTGATGGACGCCCTCGGCGACGCGCTGGACGTCATCGACGCCCAGCCCGACTGCCGCGTGATCGTGCTCGGGGGCAACGGCCGGGCGTTCAGCGCCGGCGGCGACCTGACGGAGTTCCTGGGGCGCCTGCGGGCCAACGACCCGGCCGGGCTCACGGCGTTCGTGGGTCAGGTGACCCGCACGCTGTCGCGGCTGGAGGACAACCCGCGGCCGGTGATCGCCGCGGTCAACGGCGTCGCGGTCGCCGGCGGGCTGGAGCTGATCCTGTGCTGCGACATCGTCGTCGCCGCGCGCGGGGCGATGATCGGCGACGGGCACCTGACCTACGGGGTGCTCCCGGGGGGCGGCTCGGCGGTGCGGCTCATCCGCAAGGTGCCCGCCAACGTCGCGACCCGGCTGCTGCTCACCGGCGACCTCGTCCCGGCCGAGGAGCTCCGCGACCACGGCCTGGTCAACGAGGTCGTCGACGCCGACCGGCTCGACCGGCACGTCGCCGAGCTGGCCGAGCGCATCGCCCGGCTCAGCCCGCGAGCCCTCGCCGAGGTCAAGCGCGTCGCGCGACGGGCCGCCGAGCTCCCCGTCGCCGAGGGCCTGCGCCTGGAGCACGAGGCGTTCGGCGCCTACGCCGACTCGCCCGACCTGGCCGAGGGGCTCGCGGCGTTCGAGGAGCGCCGGCGCCCGGAGTTCCCGCCGGCCGCCCGTGGCGAGGGACGGCGGTGACCGGTGCCGCCCCGGCGGACCTCGATGCGCTGCTGCGCGCGGCGGCGGCGCGCTGGACGGCGAGCGAGCTCGTCTTCCCGGCGTTCCTGCCCGACGGATGGTTCCGCACCGGCGACCTCGGGTCATGGACCCGGAGGGCCGCCTGACCTGGGCGGGGCGCATCAAGGACATGCTGAAGGTCTGTGGCGAGAACGTCGCCGCGCTCGAGGCCGAGTCGTTCCTGGTCCCCCACCCGGCGATCGACATCGCCGCATGTGAGGCGGGCTGCGCTCGGCGGCGTGCCGCGACTCGGTTGAGCACCGCTGCGGGCGGGCCCGGCGATGGCGTGGCTGCGCCGGCGATCGCCAGGAAGGTCTCCCGGCGGACGTCGACGGTGCCGTATCCGCCCTGGTCAGGCGAGCGAGTACCGCCTCGCAGGCGGGTGCGAGTCGGGGAGACGCGGGCCTCGGCGGCCGGCGAGTGCTATGCGGTGTGGCCGAAACGCCGAGCGATGCGAGCCTGGAGCTTGCGCAGTCGCTTGCGCTCCGCCACCCGTCGACGCAGACGCGGGAATCGCATCCCGTCACCTCAGCACATGGAGGTTAAGCGACCATGATCGAGGGGACCCGATTCGAGCCGCGCCGCCGAGGCGGCGCGGCCGCCGGACCGCAGTCCGCCTACTTCGCGCTCCAGACCTGGCCGCGAACGCGGTCGACCCTGAACCACGTGCCCGCTGACCGGCCGTGCCTGACCGAACCGCTCGTGCGACACCACCACCCACCCCTTCCGGACATAGGCGGCACACGTCCGCGGCTTCAGGGGCGGCGCGAGAACGAGAGTCAAGTCCCAGGACTTGACCGGGCGCCAGCGGGTCAGCGCGCTGAGCCTGCAGCGCGTGCAGCCACCGGTCGCGTTCAGAGCTGAATCCTGCCAGCGTACGACCGACAAGCCCCGAGCCTGCACGAGCGCTTGTCGTCCCGAGCGGGCGCGGTCGACGCGCGTCCGCTCGGCAGGGTGGGCGTCTGTCAGGATCGGCTGCCCGGGGGGTTGGAGCCGGAGGGAGCAGGGGTGTTTGCCCACATGATCTACGGGTTCACCGGCCCGGATGATGTCCGGTGGATCGAGGCGCCGGAGCCGGTTGTCGATGGCGGGGTCGTTGTTGACGTGGTGGCCGCCGGTGTGTCGTTTGCCGATCTGTTGCAGACGCAGGGCCTGTACCAGATGCAGGTGTCCGTCCCCTACACGCCGGGCATGGAGGCCGCCGGCCTCGTGCGGTCTGACCGGCCCGACCTCGGCCTTGCCGCCGGGCAACGCGTCGCGATGCTCGTGTCGCACGGCGGCTGGCAGGAGGTCCTCAGCGTGCCGCCCGAGCGAATCCTGCGGCTCCCTGACGACATGAGCTTCGAGGCGGGCGCAGCCACGCCGCTTAACGGCTTGACCGTCCTGTTCGCCCTGGAGACGCGCGCACGGGCCCAGTCTGGCGAGACCTTGTTGGTCCACGGTGCGGCGGGAGGCGTCGGCACGGCCGCCATCCAACTCGGACGCGCGCTCGGGCTGCGGACGATCGCGGTCGTCGGTGATGAGGCCAAGCGGGAGTTCGCGCTGCAGTCCGGGGCAGAGCACGCCGTGCTGGACGAGGGCTGGCTTGCTGCGGTGCGCGACCTGACCGGCGACCGCGCCGTCGACATCGTGCTCGACCCGGTCGGGGGCGAGCGCATGACCGACAGCCTGCGATCGCTGGCACCACAAGGTCGTGTGCTGGTCGTCGGCTTCAGCGCCGGTGAGATCCCGACCGTCAAGGTCAACCGGCTGCTGCTCGCCAACATCACCGTCATCGGTGCCGCCTCGCGCGAGTACTTCGAGCAGCACCCCGACAGCGTGGCCGACCTCTGGGCGCGCCTGATCGACCTCCGACAGACAGCACAGCTGCCCGATCCCCCCGTCCAGGCCTACCCCTTCTTCGACGCTCAGGGCGCGCTACGCGCCATCGCTCAACGTCGGGCGACAGGCAAGGTCGTCCTCAGCACGCAGCTGTAGGACCATCCGCCACGACAAGCCGCCCGAGGTCCGACCGTCGAGCCACATCGAAAGGCCCGGGGGCGGGTGGCGCAGGTCGTGGAAGCGCAGCGGCCGCAGGCCGGCACGGTCCAGCGCGAGCTTGTAGCGCCGCCGCAGGGCCGAGTCGTCGACGTCGCCGCCATCCCGGGCCGACGAAGACCAGATCGTTGTCGCCGACCGACCCCGCCCGGGCACTGCCCAGCCGGGCGAGCTCCTGGGTCAGCACCTTGCTCTCGGAGCGTGGCGCGATCGTCAGCCCGGCCCGCCGGCGCTCGATCATGGTGCCGTGATGTCGTCCAGCGTCACGTGGCCGAAGGCCGGCCGCAGGTACCGGTGGACCGAGTCGCGGTAGTCGACCCTCGTCGAGGGCTTGCAAGCGCGGTCCTCGAGGCAGGAGCTCAGCCACTCGTCGCAGGCCCTTCGGCATGCCCCCACTAGGAATCGAACCTAGAACCTTCGGATTAAGAGTCCGCTGCTCTGCCAGTTGAGCTATAGGGGCGGGCGTCGAGAGGATAGCGAGCGACCGGGGCCCGCCGCCCGGCCGCCCTCCCGTCAGGACGACGGCGTCGTCGTGGTCGAGGGCGTGGCGCTGCTCGCGGCGGCGGCCTTCAGCGAGTCCAGCTGGCCCTTGATCTGCTCCTTACTGTCCTTGGGCGCCAGCGACAGCGCCTTGGCGGACGCGAGGTCGCCCTTGCGGGTCTGGCCGGCCGCGTAGGCCAGCGCCGCGTACTGCACGTAGAGCTGCGCGGTCGGCGAGCGGCCGCTGAGGTAGATCTCCATCGCGTCGACGGCCTTGGCGGGCTGGTTGAGGCCCGCGTCGCTGTAGGCGTTGACCATGAGGATCGCCAGGTTCGGGTCGGGCTTGTCGCCGGCGAGCTTGACGTAGCGCGTCCACGCCGCGTCGGTGTTCTGCAACTCGGCCTTGCCCTTGTCGGTGAAGACGCCCGTGTTCTGGTTGAACCCGTCGCCGCTGCCGGCCTGCTGGTAGCGCACGCGCGTCAGCGCGGCCCAGGCCGCGGCGTCCTGCGGGCGCGCGGCGACGGCCTTCTCGGCGGCGTCGACGCGCTTCTTGAAGGCGTCGCTGACGTTGACGGAGCCGCTGCCGTTCTTGAACGCGTCGAGCAGGCCGCCGCTGGTCGCGCCGCCGACCCCGAACAGGACGAGCCCGCCGCCCATGAGCAGCGCGAGCCCCAAGTAGATGAACTTGACGGCACGACGTCGTCCGCGTCCGCGGAGATCGAACAGCATGCGATCTAGTCTAGGTCGTCCTCATCGGCGTTCGTCACGCCCACCAGGACGTCGGGCTGGTCGTCCTCGTCCTCGTCCGGGCTGAAGAACGACCAGCGCGAGGGGCCCTGGGGCTCGAACACCCGGGCCAGGACGATGCTCAGCTCGTAGAGCACCACGAGCGGCGCCATCGCGATGAGCATCGTGAACGGATCCGGCGTGGGCGTGACCACGGCGGCCACGACGGCGAACAGGATCAGCGCGTAGCCGCGCGCCTTGCGCAGCTGCTTGACGCTCATGATCTGCAGGCGCACGATCGCCAGCACGCCCACGGGGATCTGGAAGAGGATGCCCATCGCCCCGAGCAGGACCACGCAGAAGCGGTAGTAGTCCTTGGCCTGGACGAGGATGTCGAACGCGCCGTCGTTGTAGTTCTGCAGGAAGGAGACGGCACGTGGCAGCGCCAGGTAGTAGCCGAACAGCACCCCGCTGATGAACAGGACCGGCACCATGATCATCAGCGGCAGTGCGATCTGGCGTTCCTGGCGGTTGAACGCGGGCAGCACGAACGCGTAGGCCTGCCAGAGCAGGAAGGGCAGCGCGAGCAGGATCGCCGCGTAGGCCGACACCGTCACGGTCGTGATGAACGGCTCCGTGACCCCGAGCGTCACGGGTTGGCGCCCGGTCGTGGCCTTCGGGGTCAGCGCGGCGGTCCGTGCCGCCTGCGCGGTGGCCGCCCGCAGCTGGGTGATCGCCAGCGCGGTCTGCGACCGCGCCGAGGCCGGGACGCCGTTGACGTTGGCGAGCTGCCCGATGGCCCGTCCCGCGGCGTCGAGCGCCGGCCCGGCCGCCTTGAAGAACGCGCCCGCGGCCTCGTCGAAGCAGCCGGAGCGCTCCAGCGCGTCGTTGGCCTTCGACGTCTTGGTGCAGTCGACGCGGTGGGCGTGCTCGAGCGGCTGGTTGACGAAGTGCAGGATGCGGTCGTTCTGCCAGTAGCAGAGGCTGAACGCCGCGATGAAGACCACGATGGACAGGATGAGCCGCGTGCGCAGCTCATCGAGGTGCTCGACGAGGCTGAGGCGCTCCTCGTGGGCGACAGGACGGATCGCGGGCAAGGGCTAGGCCGCGGGGTCCCGTCCCGCGCGGGTGGCCGACTCGTCGCGGCCGCCCGTCGGGACCCGCGTCGTGTCGGGCTGGGGATCGAGGACGTCGGCCTGCTGGGCCCGGTTGAGCTCCGGGCGCGCGGGGGCCTTCGCCGCGGGCTCGGCGTCGTCGTCGTCCTCGTCCTTGCCGGTGATCGAGTCCTTGAACTCCCGCATGCCGCCGCCGAGCTGGCGGCCCAGCATGGGCAGCCGCTTGGGCCCGAAGACGAGCAGGACGATGACGAGGATGACGAGTAGTTCAGGCCAGCCGAGGGGCATGGGCGGTGAGCCTCCGTTGCGGGTCCGCAGAGGGTACCTACGCACGGCCTCGCGCATCCGATCAACCGTCGCGGCGGGCGGCCTGGATCGCAGGCGGACGGATGGTCGACCGGGGGTTCAAGTTCGCAAATCGCACGACCGATCACCGGGACTGTCAGCACCCCGCCTTCTCCTGAGCCGATGACCCCTCACGATCCCCGCCACTACGTCCGCCGCGTCGTCCTCCCCTCGGGCAAGACCATCGAGGTCGTCTACTTCGAGGACCAGCAGGCCACCGCACCGCCCGCCGCGGCCGCCGGCCCCGGCGCCGCCCCCGCCGACGAGTCGGTCTCCGAGCTGCACGTGTGCGGCTCCTGCGCCTCCACGCTGGTCTACCCGACCGAGTGGGAGGAGGCCGGGATGACGCACTGGGAGGTCACCCTGCGCTGCCCCAACTGCGAGTGGTCGGGCACCGGCATCTTCGAGCAGGAGCTCGTCGAGCGCTTCGACGAGGAGCTCGACCGCGGCACCGAGGCGCTCGTGCGCGACCTCAAGCGCCTCGCGCACGCCAACATGGAGGACGAGATCGAGCGCTTCTGCACGGCGCTGGCCGACGGCCACATCGTCCCCGAGGACTTCTAGGAAGCAGAACCCGGCGCGTCCGGCGCGCCGCACAGGACACGGGCCGGCTGGGATGCCGGCCCGCCGTCGTTGCGGGGCGCCTCAGGAGTAGCGGGCGACGACGCTGTCGGCGACGAGCAGCAGCGCCCGGCGCTGGCGGGCGTCCATGCCGACGGGCACGACGTCCTTGGCCGCCCCGACGTGCTCCAGGGCGGCCCGGCGTGCGGCCTCCAGGGCCCCGGTGGCCGCGATGCGGTCGCAGACCGCCTCGGCCTGGGCGGGCTCGCGGATGGAGCGCGGGTCCAGCGCCCCGAGCCCCTCGTCGGCGGCGCGGGCGAGGATGAACGGCAGCGTGACGGTCCCGTCGAGCAGGTCGGTGCCGCGGTGCTTGCCGGTGCGGTCGGCGGGGCCGGCGACGTCGAGCACGTCGTCGAAGATCTGGAAGGCCAGCCCGATGCGCCGCCCGAACTCGCGCAGGACGCCCGACGTGTCCCCCGCGGCGATCGCGCCGAGCTCGCAGGCCGCCTCGAACAGCCGGGCGGTCTTGAGCTCGCAGCGCAGGAGGTAGCGCTCCAGCGACACCCCGGCGTCCCAGGCGTCGGCCCGCTGCAGCAGCTCGCCGCGCGCCAGCGCCGAGCCCGCGTCGCTGAGCGCACGGACCTGGGCGGGCAGCCCGTTGCGGGCCAGCAGCGCGAAGGCCCGCGAGAACAGCAGATCGCCGGTCTGCGTGGCGGCGCGGCGCCCGGCCGTGGCGAACACCGTGGGCCGGCCGCGGCGCAGCGGCGCGAGGTCCAGGACGTCGTCGTGGACCAGCGTGGCGCTGTGGACGAGCTCGACGGCCGCCGCGGCGCGCACGAGCCCGTCGGGCGGGTCGGGCTCGCGGCCGGCGGCGAGGATGACGAGCAGCGGGCGCAGGCGCTTGCCGCCGGCGGCGATCGTCGAACCCGCGTGGCCGGCCAGCGCAGCGCCGTGGCCGGAGACCACGTCGCGCAGCACGTCCTCCACGCGCGCCAGCAGGCCGAGCACGTGGTCGCCGCCCGCGTGGGCGACCAGGGTGATCTCGGGCCCGGCGGCCGCCGGTGCTTCCGGGCTGCCTGCCGGCGACCGGGCCCTGCTCATGCCTGCGGCTTGCTCCCCACGTGCAGGGCGATGATCCCGCCCGCGGTCAGGACCCAGCGGATCCGCTCGAGCCCGGCGCGCTCCATCGCGGCGGCCAGCCCCTCGGGGCCCGGGAAGCGCTTGACGCTGTTGGGCAGGTAGTCGTAGGCGTCGCTGTCGCCCGCGACCTTGCCGATGAGCGGCACGACGCGGTCGAACCACAGCGAGAAGAACGTCGACAGCGGCGGGCGCTGCGGCGTCGTGATCTCGAGGATGACGACGCGGCCGCCGGGGGCCACGACACGGGCCATCTCCCCCAGCCCGCGGTCCAGGTCGGAGAAGTTTCGCGCGCCGAAGCCCACCGTCGCGGCGGCGAACGTGCCGTCGGCGTAGGGCAGCTGCAGCGCGTTGGCCCACTCGAAGCGGATCCCGCTGCCCTCGCGCTCCTCGCGGCCGGACACCTTCTGGCGCGCGGTGGCGAGCATCTGCTCGGAGAAGTCCGAGCCGATGACGCTGCCGCCCGGCGTCACGCGCCGGGCGAGCTCGATGGCCAGGTCGCCCGTTCCCGTGGCCACGTCGAGGACGTGGTCGCCCGGCCCGACCGCCGCGAGGTCGGCGGCGCGGCGACGCCACGCGTGGTGCAGCCCGGCCGTCATGACCGAGTTCATACGGTCGTAGACCCGCGCGATGCGGTCGAACATCGCGCGGACCTGCGGCTCGGGGAGGGTGCCCCGATCGCCGCCGCCGGCCGGGCCGGCAGCGGTGGTCGTGTCGGACATCTACCCGCTCTTGAGGCGGCCGAGGAACGCGACGAGCGCGTTGAACTTCTCGGGATGGTCCTTCTGCAGGCGGGCGAACGACGGCATCGGCGCGGTCGGGTTGAGCAGCGTCCGCTGGATGCCCGCCGCCGGGAGCCGGTCGGCGATGTCGGTCAGCGGCGGCCCAGGGCCGTCGTTGCCGTTCTCACCGATCTTGTGGCACGCAAGGCAGCCGGACTGCGCCACCACCTGCCGCCCCGCCTCGTACTGCTGGACGACCTTCGGCCCCTGGGCGATGATCGCCGCGGGCGTGGGCATGTCGATCTGCGTCGGCGGGCCGGCGGACGCACCCATGTAGGTCAGGTAGCCCATGGCGGCGATAGTGAAGATGCCCGCCAGCGTGGCGATGGGCCGGCGCTCGGGACGCCGCTCGGCGCCGCGGTCGTAGAACGGCAGCAGGAACAGCAGGATCATGCAGACCGTCGGGACGCCGATCGTCGCCAACGGCACGAGCTCGGACGGCTTGATGACGCGCAGCAGCTCGAAGAGGAAGAAGAAGTACCACTCGGGCCGCGGCGTGTAGGTCGTCGTCGTCGGATCGGCCTTCGGCCCGAGCTCGGCGCCGAGGAGGATCGACATCAGGATGATGGCGAGCATCACGATGCACGCCATCGCGCTGTCCTTGGCGACCGCGTAGGGGAAGAACGGCTTCCCCTGGGCCTTCAGGACCGAGTACTCGCGGAGGTAGGCCTCCTTCTCCTGGCGGTTCACGCGCGCTCCTCGACCAGCTCTTCGGCGGGCTGGGCCTTGATCCACGGCGGGGCCGTGGTGCCCAGCTTGGCGACGAGGTAGAGATGTGCCCCGATGAGCGCGCCGAGCGCGCCGGGGATGAGCATCATGTGGATCGCGTAGAACCGCGACAGCGTCGTCGCGCCGAACTCCGCGCCGCCGCGCAGGAAGTCGGAGAGGTAGGGGCCGACGAGCGGGCCCGTGCCGTTGATGTTCACGCCGACGACCGTCGCCCAGTAGGACCGCTGGTCGAAGGGCAGCAGGTAGCCGGTGAACGACATGGCCATCGTGAGGATCAGCAGCGCCACGCCGATGACCCAGTTCAGCTCGCGGGGGTACTTGTAGGCCCCGAAGAAGAACGTCCTGGCCATGTGCAGGAAGATGAGGATGACCATCACCGACGAGCCCCACTTGTGCATGCCGTGCACGAACTCGCCGAGGAAGACGTCGTCGTTGATGTGGCGCACCGACTCGTAGGCCCCGCCGGCCGCGTCGGGCCGGTAGTACATCGCGAGGAAGACGCCGGTCACCGCCTGCGACAGGAAGGCGAACATCGTCGCCGAGCCCAGGGTGTAGAACCAGTTGGTCCCCTTGGGCACCTTGCGGAACATCATCCAGCGCAGGCCGCCCGACAGCGACGTGCGCTCGTCGACCCAGTCGACGACGTGGGCGCCCGCATCGGCCGCGGCGTCCAGCGGTCCCTGCTTGGGGACGCCGGGGCGCTTGGGGGCCGGGCGCAGCGGCGGCGGGAGCGGTGGGGCGGGGAGCTTGAGCTTGGGCATGAGGACTACTCCGTCGGCAGCTTGTCGAGCTTGCGGATGGACGGGCGTGACGGGTACAGGTACTGGCCGATCCCATCGAGCGGCTCGCCGGGATCACGGGGAGAGAAGCGCCGCAGCTGGCTGTTGACCGAGAAGCGGGGACCGATCTCGAGCTGGCCGTTGCGGACGCGGTTGTAGAAGCGGTCCAGCGGGCGGACCGGCGGCCCGCCGGAGACCTTGCCCTGGAAGTCGTAGACGCCGCCGTGGCACGGGCAGATGAAGCGCTGCGCAGCGTCGGTGTAGCGGACGGGGCAGCCCAGGTGCATGCAGCGAGAGGAGATCGCCACGAACTGCTCGCCCTCGAAGCCCTTGGGGAGCTTGTCGGTGTCGAGCGCCGGGTTGCGCTTGCGGATGTAGACCGTCGACTTGCCGGTCTCCCCGATGCCGTCGGAGATCGTGATGACCTTCGGCACGTAGTTGTCGTTGGGGAACTCGTCCGGGCGGCCGACGGGCTGCCAGCGCTGCTCGTGCTTCTCGAAGATCGGCCCGATGGCGAACCCGAGGGCCGGCAGCAGGAAGGCCGAGGCGGCGATGGCGCCCGTCGTGTGCACGGCGCCGGTCATCAACCGGCGGCGGGTGACGGTCTCGCCCTCGAATGCACCGGGGATTCCCCGGTCGGCGGTGTACTTGCTCTTGGCTTGCTTCTTGGGCACTGGGTTCTCGCGGGGGATGTCCGGGGTGCGTGGGACCGTTCGTGGTCCGCAGGCCGGACCGGAAATCTATCGCTCGCCCATCGTACGGCGCGCCGCGGGATGCAGGGACGTCCGCTCAGCGGGGCGGCGCCAGGTCTCCGGAGATGTGGCGCGCCGCTGCTCCGAGGCGCTCCGCGGCGCCAGAAATGCCTGCACGTGCGGCGTCTTTGGCCATCTCGAGGGCCGGATCCGGACCCCAGCCGATCTCGGCGCAACCCGCCGCCCAGACCGCCTCGGCCAGGCCCGCGTCGTCGGCCGCGCAGGCCTGCGCCCCGAGCGCGATGACGTCGGCGAGGGCCTGGACGGCCTCCAGGTCGCCCGCCGCGGCCAGCAGCTCGAGGCCCAGCGCGTAGAGCCGGTCGCCGGCCAACAGGGCCAGGTCATCGTCGTCGCGGCCCATGATGCGGCTGAGGCCGGGCTCGCCGTGGTGCAGCAGGAAGCCCTCCCGGACGGCCTCCACCACCAGCGGCAGGTCGGCGCGGTGGGCCACCGCGCGCGGTCCGTGGGCGACGAGGTCGCCGTAGGGCGTCGGGCCCGCCGGCCGGGGGTACAGGGCGGAGGCCAGCAGGCCGCCCTCCTGGCGCACCAGGGCCGCCAGCCGGCCCAGGACGTCCCCGCCCCCGCCGGCGTCACGTCAGCCGGCGAGCTCGGCGAACGCGGCATGGACGGCGTCCAGGGTGCGGTCGAGGTGCTCGGAGGTGTGGGCCAGCGACGGGAACCAGGCCTCGAACTGCGACGGCGGCGGGTACACGCCCCGCGCCAGCAGCGCGCGGCACCACGCCGCGTAGCCGTCGAGGTCGCAGGCCTGCGCCGCCGGGTAGTCGCGGGGCGGCGTCTCGGAGAAGAAGACCGTCAGCAGCCCGGGGACCGAGACGACCGACACGGGCACTCCGACGACCGCGGCCGCGTCGCGCAGGCCGCCGGCCAGCGCCTCGGTCGTGGCGCCCAGGCGCAGGTAGGCCGGCTCGTCGAGCATCCGCAGCGTCGCCATCCCGGCCGCGACCGCGAGCGGGTTGCCGCTCAGCGTGCCCGCCTGGTAGACGTCGCCCGCCGGAGCGATGTGCTCCATGAGCGACCGCGCGCCGCCGAAGGCCGCGGCCGGCAGGCCGCCGCCGATGACCTTGCCCATCACGGTCAGGTCGGGCTGGACGCCGTCGCGCTCCTGGGCGCCGCCGGGGCCGACGCGGAAGCCCGTGATGACCTCGTCGAAGACGAGCAGCGCGCCGTTGTCGTCGGCCTGGTTGCGCAGGAGCTGCAGGAAGCCCTCGACGGGCGGCACGAGCCCCATGTTGGCGGGGTAGGGCTCGGCGAGGATCGCGGCGAACTCGTGCTCGGCGCACGCACGCGCGACGGCCTCGCCGTCGTTCCAGTCGACGATGATCGTCTCGTGGGCCGCCGACGGCGGCACGCCCGGGCTCGTCGGGATGCCCGCGGTGGCCAGGCCGCTGCCCGCACGGGCCAGCAGGCCGTCGACGTGGCCGTGGTAGGCGCCGGCGAACTTCAGCAGCGTCGTGCGCCCGGTCGCCGCGCGCGCGAGGCGGATCGCGCTCATCGCGGCCTCCGTGCCCGACGAGGTCATCCGGAGCATCTCGACGGCCGGCATGCGCCGCCCGACCTCCTCGGCCAGGTCGATCTCGCCGGCCGTCGGCGCCCCGAACGTCGTCCCGCGGTGGGCGGCGTCGATGATGGCGGCCAGGATCTCGGGGTGCGCGTGGCCGTGGACGAGCGGGCCCCAGGAGCAGACGTAGTCGATGTAGCGGTTGCCGTCGACGTCGACGAGCTCGGCGCCCTCGGCGCGGTCGACGAAGATCGGGTCGCGGCCGATGGCGCGCATCGCCCGCACCGGCGAGTTGACGCCGCCGGGCAGCCGCTGGACCGCCCGGGCGTAGAGCTCGGCGGACTTGGCGTCGGTGATGGAGACGCTCACCGGGGACGGCCCCGCCCGTCACCCATGGGCCCGCTCCCAGTCCTTGAAGTCCTCGGTGAAGTACAGGAGGCGGACCTTCTTGAACTCGGTCGACGAGTAGAGCGTCGCGCGGTCCTCCACGCACCCGACCTCGTCGCGCACGGCGTCGAGGATCGCGTCGCACTCCTCCTTGGAGCGCCCGTGGGCCATCGTGAAGAGCTGGTAGGGCCAGTCGGCGTAGGTCGGGCGCTCGTAGCAGTGGCTGATGCCGCGGAAGGCCGACATCCGCATCCCCGCCTCGAGCACGCGGTCCTGGGGGACCTTCCAGACGCCCATCCCGTTCGCGCTGAAGCCGGCGCGCCGGTGGAACAGGATCGCCGCGACGCGGCGCAGCAGCCGGCGCTCGACCATGCCCTCGAGGTGGGCCACGAGCGCGTCGACGGGCATCCCGACCTCGCGGGCGGCGTCGGCGTAGGGCTCGGAGACGACGGGCAGGTCGCCCTGGGTGGCGCGGATGACCGCGCGGTCGAGCTCGTCGTAGGGCTGGGCCTCGGTCTCGGCCGGCGCGACGGCCTCCGCGGCCTTGGCCAGCGTCTCCGTGTCGCCCGACATCTCGAGGTCCATGCGGATCTTGAAGAGCTTGAGCGTCGGGAGCATGCGCACCGACTCGGCCCCGGTCTGGGCCTTGAGGACCTCGAGCGTGCCCTCCAGCCCGAGCGTTGAGTCGGGCTCGGTGGCCACCGTGAACCACATGTTGAACTCGTGGTTGCGCAGGTAGTTGTGCGAGACGCCGGGGTGGGCGTTGATGATCTTCGCGGGCCGCCACGGGTGCTCGGCGTCGACCTTGGCCGCCACGAGCATGGACGAGTAGCCCAGCGCGCGCGTGTCGAAGATCGGTGTGACCTGGCGGATGATGCGCTGCTCGATGAGCTCGCGGACGCGGCGCAGCACGACGTCCTCGTCGACGCCCAGCGCGATGGCGACCTCGGCGTAGGGCCGCGGGACGATCGGGAACGCGCCCTGCATCCGGTCCAGCAGCTGCTTGTCGAACGCGTCCAGCGGGACGGCCGAGCCGTCCTTGCGTGAGCGGATCTTGGGGGTCACTGCAGCCACTGGGCGGCGTCCTTCGCGTGGTAGGTGATGACGATGTCGGCACCCGCGCGCCGGATCGCGGTGAGCGTCTCGAGCACCGCCGTGCGCTCGTCGAGATGGCCGGTCGCGGCGGCCGCCTTGATCATGACGTACTCCCCGCCCACGTGGTACGCGGCGACGGGCAGGCGGGTCGCCTGCTTGACGCGCCAGAGCACGTCGAGGTAGGGCACGGCGGGCTTGACCATGACGATGTCGGCCCCCTCGCCGACGTCGAGCAGCACCTCGCGCAGGGCCTCGTCGCCGTTGGCCGGGTCCATCTGGTAGCTGCGCCGGTCGCCGAAGGCCGGCGTGCTGCCCGCGGCCTCGCGGAACGGCCCGTAGAACGCCGAGGCGAACTTGGCGCTGTAGGCGATGATCGGGGTGTCGGCGAACCCCTCGTCGTCGAGCGCCTCGCGGATGGCGCCGACGCGCCCGTCCATCATGTCGCTCGGCGCGACGGCGGCCGCGCCGGCGCGCGCGTGCGAGACGGCGGTGCGCCCCAGCAGCTCCAGCGTGGCGTCGTTGTCGACGCTGCCGTCGTCGCGAAGGCGGCCGCAGTGCCCGTGGTCGGTGTACTCGCACAGGCAGACGTCGGTGAGCACGAGCAGCTCGGGGTGCGCGGCGGTGATCGCGCGCACGGCGAGCTGGACGGCCCCCTCGTCGTCCCAGGCGCCGGTGCCGTCGGCGTCCTTGGCGGCGGGGATGCCGAACAGGATGACCGCGGGGATGCCGAGGGCGTGCGCCTCGCCGGCCTCGCGCACCACGGAGTCCAGACCGTGGCGGTCCACGCCGGGCATCGACCCGATCGGCGTGCGGCCCTCCAGGCCCTCCTCCACGAACAGCGGCAGGACCAGGTCGGAGGGCGCCAGCGTGGTCTCGCGCACGAGGTCGCGCAGGGCGCCGGTGCGGCGCAGGCGGCGCAGACGGGTTCTCGGGAAGGCGGACATGCCCCTCGGAGGGTAGCCCTGCGGGCGTGACCCGCGCCCGCCCGCCCCGGTCCGGGCGCGCCGCGATCAGCGACCGACCGGCCGGTCGCTGCGCGCCAGCCAGTCCTCGAGCGTCATCGCGAAGATGTCGTGGTCCTCCCAGCGGCCCGCGATGTTGAGGTAGTGCAGGGCTCGGCCCTCACGCCGGAAGCCCGCCTTCTCCACGACGCGGATCGACCGGATGTTGCGCGGGATGACCGCCGGCTGGACGCGGTGCAGCCCGGCGTGGTCGAACGCGAAGGCGCAGATGAGCTGCGCGGCCTCCGTGGCGTGCCCGCGCCCGCCCGCCGCGGCGGCCACCCAGTAGCCCAGCGTCGCGTTGCGCCACGCGCCGTGCACCACGTTGCCCAGCGCGATGCGCCCGATGATCCGGTCGCCGGCCCCGCGGTCCAGGATGGAGAACGCGTAGCCGGTGCCCAGGTCCCAGGCCTCCGCATCGCGACGCAGCGTCTCGGCCTGGCCGGCGCGGGTGTAGTGGGCCTCGGCGTGCACGGGCTCCCAGGGCTGGGTGTGCTCGCGGTTGGCGGCCACGGCGGCCGCGTACTCGTCGACGTCGGCGGTGCTCAGCGGGCGGATGGCGGTCGTCCGGCCGTCGAGCCGGATGCGCGGGGGGACGTGGCCGAGCACGCCGCGAACGTAGCAGCGGGCGCGCGTCAGGCGAAGCGCTGCAGCCCGAGACGCGCGACGACCGCCCAGCCGGCCACGAGGGCGGCCAGATGCGCCAGCGCGCCGCCCAGACCGCCGGCGCCGTTGACCGCGGCGTCCACGGCGTCCAGCGACGCCCGGAAGGGGAAGAGCGCCGAGACCACCCGCAGCACGTCGAAGAGCCCCGGCGCCACCGTCCCGCTGGGCACGAGGGCCAGGAACGCGATGGGCAGCGCGAGCAGGATGGCCAGCAGCGACGCGACACGGACCTCGCGGGCCAGCGCGCCGATGGCGGTCCCCAGGGCGCCGAACGCCAGCCCCCCGGCCGCCAGCGCGACGACCCAGAGCCCGAACCGCCCCCAGTCCAGCGACACGAAGATCGACACGCCGGCCGTCATGACCAGCGTCGCCGCCGCCGCGCAGGCCGCCGACAGCAGGACCTTCTCGGCCAGCAGCGCCCAGCGCGACACGAGCCCGCGCACGAGCCGGGCGAACGCGTGCTCCTCGCGCTCGAGGGCGAGCATGCCGGCGGCGAGCAGCACGCAGACGAGCATGAGCGACAGCGTGACCGCCACGGACACCGCGTAGGCGTCCAGCGGCGTGCGGCGGCCCCGCACGATCTGGCGGTCGACCCGCACGGGCGTCCCGAGCGAGCTCAGCACGGCGCCGGACAGGTCGAGGTTGTCGATGGCCAGGCCCGCGAACGTCGAGACGCGCTGCAGCGCCGCGCGATCGGGCGAGCCCCGCGGCGTGCGGGTGAGCACGGAGTCGATGAGCGCCTTGGACCGCTTGAGGCCCAGGATCTCGAAGTCCTTGCCCAGGATGGAGAACGACCCGCCCGAGAGCAGGATGTCCAGGTAGCCCCCGGTGATCTCGGTCAGCTTGCCCGTGACCGCCCGGTTGAGGTCGCCGACGCGGGCGTCGATCGTGGACTCCACGAACTGCTGCTTGACCGGGTCCTCGGCGTTGTAGAGGACCTGCACCGTGGGCTTGGGCCCGGTCCCCGACAGCGAGATCTCCTGCTGGAGGCGCTGGACGAGGTCGCGCGGCACGATGATCGCCGCGAGCACGTCGCCGTCGGCGACCTTCCGGCGCGCCTCGGCGCGGCTGTGGACGGTGACGGGGTCGATGGACTGGAACAGGCGCCGGGCGTAGTCGCGCGGGTCGACCTTCGTGCCGCCGACCGACACCTGCCCCGAGGATGGCGGCAGCTCGTTGAGGACGGCGACGCGCGGCTTGCCCGGGCCCTTGGACAGCGCGAGGCCGATGAGCACCGCGATGAGCACCGGGTAGGCGACCAGCAGCGTCACCAGCAGCGGCGAGCGGCGCAGGATCCGCAGATCCTTGAGCAGCAGGAACCGCACGGGTCAGTGGCCCCGCTCGTGCAGGAAGCGGACGAAGGCCGCCTCGAGGTCGCGCCGGCCCTCCGCGTCGTCGACGGCCTCGTGCAGCGCGGCGGGCGTGCCCTCGAACAGCAGCTCGCCGTCGGCCAGGACGAGCACGCGGTCGGCGTAGCGCTCGGCCTCCCCGACGTTGTGGGTCGTGAAGATCACGGCCGTGCCGCCGCGTGCGAGCGCTCCGACGAACTCCCAGAGGCGCGCGCGCTGGCGCGGGTCCAGCGACGAGGAGGGCTCATCGAGCAGCAGCACGTCGGGGTCGGCCAGCAGCCCGACCGCGATGTTCACGCGCTGGCGGTTGCCGCCCGACAGCGTGCCGAGCTCGTCGCCGGCGCGGTCGCGCAGGCCCGTCTGGTCCAGCATGCGGGCGACGACCGCCCCGGGGTCGGCCACGCGCTCCAGGCGCGCGAACAGCGCGAGGTTCTCGGCGACGGAGAGCTTGGCGTACACCGCCGGCTGCTGGGGCACCCAGCCGACGTCGCGCGGGTCCCGGCTCACGTCGCCCGAGGTCGGGCGCAGCACCCCGCCCAGGATCGACAGCAGCGTCGTCTTGCCCGCGCCGTTGGGCCCGATGATCGCGATCGTCTCGCCCGCGGCGGCCTGGAAGGTGATCCCGCGCAGCGCCTCGCGGTCGCCGAAGCGCCGGGTGACGTCCCGCGCGGCCAGCGCGGGGACGGCCTGCGCCTGCGCTGCGCTCACCGGGGCGAGGCCACTTCGGTGGGCTGGAGCTCCGCGCCGCAGGTCCGGCAGAAGCTGTCGCGCCGTGCCGGCGACGCGCCGCACTCCGGACATCGCGCCGGCGCGGGCCGCGGGCGCTCCGGCCCGCCCGCGATCGCCAGCGGGCTCATCGTCCCCACGGCTCGAGCACGAGGTGGCGCCGCAGGTAGACGACGGTCTCGCGCAGCATCGCGGCGATCGGCAGCGACAGCAGCGCGCCGAGGAAGCCGTAGGCCTCCCCGCCGAGCAGCAGCGCGAAGATGACCAGCAGCGGGTTGATCCGCAGGGTGTGGCCGAAGATGTAGGGGGCGACGACGTGGCCCTCGAGCTGCTGCAGCGCCGTGAAGAAGATCGCCAGCCACACGGCGGTCAGCGGGTCCTGGATGAGCGCGACGACGAGCGGCGGCAGCGCGCCCAGGAACGGCCCGATGAACGGCACGAGCTCCATGAAGCCGAACCACGCGCCGAACGCGAACGCGTAGGTCCCGCCGTCGGGGAACACGCCGGTGATGCCGAACACCCACATGCCCAGGCCCGCGCCGCAGCCCATCGCGATGCTGAAGAGCGTCTGGCCGCGCAGGTAGCCGCCGACGGCGCGCTGGATGCGCGTCGGGAAGTCGTCGGCGGGGGTGCCGTCGCCGGGCGGCATCACGCGGCGCACGATCGCCCCGATGCGCTCGCCGTAGATGAGCATGTAGACCGACAGCACGATCACGAGCAGCAGCCCGAGCCCGGTCGTCACGACGCTCTTGAGGATCTGCGTGCCGAAGTTGACGATGTCGCTCGTGCCGCCGACGACCTTCTCCTGCAGCGTCTGCAACGCGGTCTCGCCCTGGCGCTTGACCTCGATGTTGACGCCCTTGCGGTCGAAGTAGGCCTGCAGGTCGGCCAGGCGGCTGTTGGCGTCGTCGATGATCCGCGGCACGTCGTCGCCGAAGCGCTGGGCCTGGTCGGCGACGGGGTTGGCCAGCAGCACGCCCACCCCGCCGACCACGAGGACCAGCCCGACGTAGACGGCCAGGATGGCCAGGCCGCGCGGCAGGCGGCGGGCCTGCAGGAACGACACGATCGGATTGAGGATGAGCGCCACGATCCCGGCGATCGTGAACGCCAGGAGCACGACCCCGGCGGCCCGGGCCACGAAGAACACCGCGATGACCAGCAGCGGCAGCGCCACGAGCTGGATCCACCGGGGCACGACGACCTTCTCGGGCGCCGCCGGCCCGGCCGGCGGCTGCTCGTCGAGCGGGTCCTGCTCCTCCCAGTCGGCCTCGGTGGTGGGTGGCTCGGTGCTGCTCATCTCTGGAGTCCGCCAGAGTATGCGACGTGCCAGCGGCCCCGACCATCCTGTTCGTCGGCGACGTCGTCGGGGGCCTGGGCCGCCGGACGCTGCTCGGCCTGCTCCCCGAGCTGCGTCGCCGCCACGAGCCCACGTTCGTCGTCGTCAACGGCGAGAACATCGCCGGCGGCCTCGGGATCACGCCCAAGCTGGCCGACGAGCTGCTCGCGGCGGGCGTCGACGCGATCACGCTGGGCAACCACACCTACCGGCGCGCGGAGATCAACGGCTACCTCGACAGCGGCAAGCCGATCGTGCGCCCGGCCAACTACCTGACGACCCAGCCCGGCCGCGGCTCGTGCGTCGTGGAGCGCGACGGGATCCGGCTCGGTGTCGTCAACCTCAGCGGCAACGTCTTCCTGCGGGCCGGCCGGGTCGCGTTCCTGGAGATCGACACGGTCCTCGCCGAGCTGGAGGGCAAGGTCGACCACGTCCTCGTCGACTTCCATGCGGAGGCCACGAGCGAGAAGGTCGCCATGGGCTGGTACCTCGACGGGCGCGTCACCGCCGTCGTGGGCACCCACACCCACGTGCCGACCGCCGACGCGCGGGTCCTGCCCGGCGGGACGGCCTACATCTCCGACGTCGGGATGACCGGGCCGCGCGGCGGGGTCATCGGCGTCAAGAAGGAGCAGGCCATCGCGTCGCTGCGCACGCACATGAACGTGCGCTTCGAGACCAGCGAGGACGACCCATGGCTCATGGGGGTGGTCATCCGGGCGGCGGAGCGGCCGATGCAGGCCGAGGCGATCGAGCAAGTGCTGCAACCGTGGCGGCCAGCGCCGCAAGCAGCAGGGCGTTCCTGACGGCCACCGCGCCCACGGCCCAGTCGTGCTGGAAGACGATGTCGAAGTAGCGCGAGGGGAACCACACCTGCGTCAGCGCCGACGCCGCGGCCACGCACGCCGGCCCGACCCACGCGCCGCGCGCGGCGACGACCGCGGCCGGCGGCAGCATCCAGCACAGGTACTGCGGCGAGAGGACCTTGCCCAGCGCCACGAACGCGACCGTCACGCCGAAGGCCGCCAGGAGCAGATCGCGGTCGGTCCGCCGGCGGTGGGCCAGCGCGAGGAGCACGAGCCCGACGACCCCCAGCGCGAGCGTCGTGCCGGTCAGCACGACCCCGGCCGGGCCGCCGGCCAGGCCGTTGGACTTGAAGCGGTCCTCGAGCACGGGATGGCCCGTGACGTGCGTGCCGCCGACGGCCTCCAGGATGCTGGCCGCCGTGGACTCGATCTGCACCGGGCGGTCCAGGTGGAAGCGCACCATGACCGACGGGAAGCCGCCCAGGACGGCGAACGGCACGCCGATCGCCAGCGCGACGACCACGAACACGGCGGCGCCGCGCACCGCCGCGCGGCCCTCGCCGCGGCCCACGAGCCAGACGAGCACGACGGCGCCGACGGCCGCCGGCCAGAGCTTGGCCATCGTCCCGATCGCCAACAGCGCCGCCGCGCCCTCCACCCCCCCGCGGGGGCGGGCGACGACGAGCGCCAGGGCGACCATCGTCAGCGCCGCGGGCAGCAGGTCCAGGTGGGTGCGCACGAGCGCGCCCGCGAGGACGGGGAGCGCCACGGTCAGCCACCCGGCCACCGGGCCGCCGAGGCTCCAGGCCGCGAGCTGGCCGGCGATCGCGCAGCCCAGCATGAGCAGCGACATCTGTGTCTCGTCGCCGCCCACGAGCCAGATCGGCGCCAGCGCGACCGGCGGGTACTCGAACGAGAAGTCGCGGAACGGGACCAGGCCGCTGTGGAGCAGGTCGTGGTACTGGGCGTAGAGGTACAGGTCGCTGACGCGGGTGTCGCTCAGCGGGCCGTGGTTGGTGACCACGAGCCAGACGACGCCGAGCGCCAGGACGCTGAGCGCTACGCCGGGTCGGGGACGCGATAGCGCGCGAAGAGCGCGACGGCCAGGAATGGGAAGAACCACACGAGGTAGAGGTAGAACCAGTAGGTGACGCCGAGCTGCAGCCCGATGACCACGGCGGCCGCCATCGCGGCCAGCCCGACCATGTCGCGCCGGCGCGGGACGAGCGCCGCGCCGACCGCGATGAGCACCGCGACGACCTGCCAGGCGTGCTGCAGCGTGACGAGGTCGTACAGCCCCCAGATCGAGAACGGGGCGCCGCGCGAGGCCTGGAAGGCGATCGTGCGGTCATAGATGGTGTGCAGCGGCTCGCCGCGCAGCAGGATCGGCAGCCAGACCAGCGCGCTCACGGCGACCAGCGACGCGGTGAACGTCGCGACGATCCGCCGCCAGGTCCCGCGGCGCGCGCCGTGCATGGCCAGCAGCGGCACGAGCGCCAGCCCCGCGAGCTTGGAGAACCCGGCGAGCGCCGCGACCGCGCCACGCGACGCGGGCGACGAGGCCACCAGCAGGACGAGCGCCGCGAGCGCGGCCACCAGCCCGTCGTTGCTGTTGCAGTTCAGGACGTAGAGCGAGAACGGCCACGCCGTCCACGCGTAGGCCAGCACGACGCCCAGGCCCGGGCCGCGGATCCGCCGCCCGGCCAGGAAGAGGAGCAGGATCGTCAGCAGGTCGAACGCGATCGCCGCGGCGTGGGCCGCGGGGAGGCTGTCCCAGCGCCCGCTCCAGGGCAGGGCCTGCTCGAACGGCACGTAGGCCTCGTAGGCGAACGGCCCGTAGGTGTCGCCGTGCTCGTCGTCGGCCGGGAAGTTGTTGTAGAGCTTGGTGCCGTCGACGAGGTGGTCGGCGCCGATCACCCCCGAGTAGCCCACGTCGATGACGTTCGAGCTCGTGAGGTTCAGCCCGATGCGGAAGCCGACCAGGAAGATGAGCGCCACGACCAGCCACGACGTGCGCACGAGCATCGGCAGCACGGGGCGCTCGCGATCCTCGTCGCGCCGGCGCAGGCCGATCCACAGCATGCGAGCCAGCAGGTAGGCCAGCAGCGGGGCCACCAGCGGGACCGACACGTCGAGGTTGGCGTCGTTGAAGAACGCCACCGACACCCCGAAGGCGACGAGCACGAGCAGGTCCAGGTGCAGCACCCGCAGCAGGCGGCGGCGGTCGATGAACGGCACCACGAACAGCACCGACAGCGGGATCCACACCCACGGCGAGTTGACCTTGCGCCCGAACGCCCCGGGGTAGCCGCGCGCCATCGTCCAGGCGACCTGCGGCCCCGTCCACGCCTCGAGGATCTGCGCCGAGCGGTCGTCGACGAGGACCTGGGCGATCTCCTTGCGGGCGTCGCCGGTGCCCGGCGTGAACCAGCTCACCTGCCAGCGCGACGGGCCCTTGAGGAACACCTCGGGCCGCGCGGTGCGGTGCTTGCGCAGCGACGCCTGCACCTTTGCGCTGCGGCCGGCGATCGCCATGGCCTGCAGACCCGTCAGCCGGTGGTCGGGCGGGCGACCGCCCAGGGTCTGCGGGCGGCTCAGCGCCTCAGGGTCGCTCGGCGCGCGGGGCAGCAACGCCGGGCTGCCGCCCGCCTCGGTGGTCTGCGTGGTCTGCGGGGTCTGCGCGAGGGCGGCGGGCGCGGCGACAAGGCCGACCAGCGCCGTCGCGGCCAGCAGCGCGGCGCAGATCAGCCGTCGAACGTCCAGAGCTTGTTCCCGATGAAGTTGCACGGCGTCGCGGCCGCCACGGCGATGGCCTGCGCCGGCACCTCGGCGAGGCCTGCGGCGCTGACCAGCACCTCGAGGAGCACGAGGTTGACGACGAACGCGGCGACGCTGACGATCAGGAAGCGCACCGCCTGGCGCCCGGCGTGGCCCTCACCCGCGTCGAACGTCCAGTGCCGGTTCCACCAGAAGTTGTTCGTCACCGCGACGAGGAAGGCGGCGACGGCGGCCAGGCGGTAGTCGACGCCCAGCAGGTGCACGCAGACCGTGAACGTGAGGAGGTTGACCGCGTAGCCGCTGGCCCCGACCGCGGTGAAGCGCGCCAGCTGCCACCAGTTGTGCGCATGCCGCAGGCCGTCGCGGACGCGATCGCGGCGGCTCGTCCTCACGCGGGCGGCGTCGGTCACGCGGGCCAGGGTACCCGGAGTCACCCGCCGGAGCGCCGGGGCTCCGGGGCGGGGGTGCCGCGGTCACGCGACGCTCAGTCCGCGCCGAAGTGCGCGCGGACCATCGGCGCGACGTCGGTGATCGACCACGCGCCCGGCCCGCGGCCCGGCGGGGGCTGCACGCCGCAGTAGGCCAGCGCCCCGAGCGAGTCCGACCGGTGCAGCGAGCCGTGGCTGCCGCCGCCGACGTGGTCGGCGCCGCCGAAGTCGGGGAACTCGTAGCCCGGCCCGGCCGAGAGCAGGACGTCGCCGGCCGTCGCGCAGGTCAGCGCCGCCCACACGCGGCGCAGGGCGTCGGGGTAGTCCGGGCTGTCGAACGTGCCGTCGCCCGTGGCGGCCGACAGCGCGCCGAGGTCGCCGTCGACGCTCCAGGCGTTGCCGCGCGCGTCGCGCAGGTCCCCGCCCGGGGCGAAGCGCAGCTCGCCGCGGCCCGGCGCGCGCACGACGCCGCGCCCGTCCTGCATCCAGGCCAGCACGTCGACGCCGGCCACGTCCTGCGCCGTGGCGACGATCCGAGGCACAGCCGCGGCGCGGTCGGTGTCGCCCAGCACGTAGATCATCGCCGCGCGCTGGTTGGGGCAGATCGCGATCTCGGCCTCCTCCACCGCGCTGGCGCCCGGGCCCACGACCGCCCAGTCCTCGAACGCCGGGCGCAGCTCGAGGCGGCGCTCCACCGCGGCGTGCGAGTGGTCGGCGCAGATGATCACCGCGTGGGTGTCCAGCAGCCGCTCGACTCCGCCGACGGCGTCGGCGACCCGCGCGAGCTGGCGGTCGGCCGCGGCGATCGACGTCGGCTGGGCGTGTGGGCCGTTCTTGTGCGACCACGTGTCGTTGTCGGGCAGCGACAGCAGCAGGAAGTCGTACAGGTCACGTGCGGCCAGCCAGGACGCCACGCACCCCGAGTGCTGGTCGCGGATGCCCGGCAGGCCGAGCTGGCTGCGGCAGCCCGTCTCGCGGCTGGCGAAGATGTCGGCGTAGAACAGCTCCCGCGGGCCCATCACCGAGCGGCGGAACAGCGTCCCGGCCAGGCGCGTCAGCGCGGTCTCGCGCGAGATCTGGTGCTCGTGGCGGCCGCGGTAGACGAGGTAGGTCGTGCCGGCGGTGCGCACGCCGGCGTCGTCGAGCGACTCGTAGACCGTCGGCGTGTCCGGGTCGAGGTGGACGCCGTTGAGGTTGTACACCGTGTCGGTCAGCTGGCGGGCGATCCCGAGCTTGCGCGCCGCCTTGAACGACGAGCCGTACTCGACGTAGCGACCCTCCGCGCGCGACCACCAGTTCATCGCCGCGATGCGGTGGCGGTCCTGCAGCACGCCGGTGGCGATCGACGTCGCGCACACCGGCGTCACCGACGGGAACGCGGCGCACAGCTCGGGCACGAAGCTGCCGCGCTCCAGCACGGCCTCGATGACCGGCGCCTCACCGCGCTGCACCGCACGCTCCAGCATGGAGGGCTTGCAGCCGTCGATGACGGCCAGCAGGAGCTTCATCACCGCAGGATGCGCAGGCCCGCGTACTTCTGGCCGGCGCGCCGGCGTCCGGTCACCAGCAGGGCCAGCAGGAACCCGATCGCCAGGATCGCCAGCGGCGGGAACAGGACGCTGGCCCCGGCGATCACGACGCCGGCGGCCTCGGCGTAGAACGGCAGCGCGGCGGCCGCCGCCGCGTCCCCGGCCGAGGTGAAGCGCGCGCGGACGCGCGCGAACAGCTGCCGGGAGACCGAGCTCGCCAGCAGGGCCAGCAGCGCGCCGAGGATCAGCCCGTACCACCAGGTGCCGTGGCGGTCGTCGATCGACGCGGCGCACAGCAGCGCCCCGAGGCCGATGCCCAGGCCGCTCAGCGCGGCCTCGCCGGGTCCGGACTCCAGGACCCTGCGCAGCAGGACGGAGGCGACGAGCGCCGCGGCGAGCGCGAGCAGCCACCACGGCGACTCCAGGAACGCGAACTGCGTGCCGTGGAAGTCCACGCCGAGGTTGCCGCTGGCCAGCGCGCCGGCGAGCAGTGCGGGCAGGAACGGCCTCAGGCCCACCGCCGAGGCGAGGCCCAGGCCCTGGAGGATGTCGAGAGCGAGCTTCATCGGTACCGTGCCCGGGGACCATGACAGACCGAAGGTCCGAAGGTCCCGACGGCGAAGGGAACCACCGTATGCCTCCGCCGCGCCGTGCCCAGCGCTCCGCCGCCCACGACCTGGAGCGCTACGCCGGGCTGTTCTCGGCGCGCACGCGCGAGATGAAGTCCTCGGCCATGCGCGACCTCATGGCCATCACCGAGCGCCCCGAGGTCATCTCGCTCGCCGGCGGCCTCCCCGACACGTCGACGTTCCCGGCCGAGAGCTTCGCGGCGATCATGGCCCGCGTCGCGGTCGACTCCTGCGCAGCCGCGCTGCAGTACGGACCGACCGAGGGCCTGGCGATCACCAAGGACGCGATCCGCCACGTCATGGCCGCCGAGGGCACGGAGGTCGACCCGGAGGACATCCTCGTCACCACGGGCGGCCAGCAGGTCATCGACCTCGTCTGCAAGACGCTGCTGGACCCCGGCGACGTCGTCGTGGCCGAGGCCCCGACCTACCCCGGCGCCGTTCCCGCGTTCTGCTCCTACCAGGCCGACGTGGTGCAGATCGAGATGGACGCCGACGGCATGCCGATCGACGTCCTCGAGGAGACCCTGGACCGCCTGGAACGCGAGGGCCGCAAGCCCAAGTTCATCTACACGATCCCCAACTTCCAGAACCCGGGCGGCGTCACGATGTCGCTGCCGCGCCGCCGGCGGCTCGTCGAGGTCGCGGCCGAGCGCGAGATCCTCGTGCTCGAGGACAACCCCTACGGCCTGCTGCGCTACGCCGGCGAGCCGCTGCCCACGCTGCTCTCGCTCGGCGGGGAGGGCTACACGATCTACCTCGGGACGTTCTCGAAGATCCTGTCGGCCGGGCTGCGCCTGGGCTGGGCCGTCGCGCCGGCGCCCGTGCTGTCCAAGATGAACCTGGGCAAGCAGGCGACCGACCTGTGCTCGTCCTCGCTGACCCAGCACTTCGTCAGCGCCTACTTCGCCGAGGGCCGCTGGGAGCCCTACCTCGAGTCGCTGCGCGAGCTCTACCGCGGCCGCCGCGACGTCATGCTCGACGCGCTGCGCGAGCACTTCCCCGCCGAGGCCACCTGGACGGAGCCCGACGGCGGCCTGTTCGTCTGGGTCACCCTGCCCCCGGAGGTCGACACGACCGACCTGCTGGCGCGGGCGCTGCAGCGCAACGTCGCGTTCGTCCCCGGCCGCGGCGCCTACCTCGACGGCCGCGGCGGCGCGTCGATGCGCCTGAACTTCTCCGGCGTCGGCGAGGCCCACATCCGCGAGGGCGTGCGCCGCATCGGCGAGGTCATCGGCGAGCAGCTCGAGCTCGTCCGCGCCGTCTCGGGTGCCCGCCCGGACCCGGCGCCGCAGGCCCCGGCCGCGCCGGACCCGGCGCTGGCCGACGTGCTGCACCTGCCGCGGCCCGCGCGCCCCGACGCGCGGCGCTCGGATGGTTCGCGGTGAGCGTCGTCGCAGTGCTCAAGGGCGGCCGCTCGCTCGAGCGCGAGGTCTCGCTGCGCTCGGGCGCGCGCGTCGAGGACGCGCTGAAGCGCCTCGGCCACGACGTCCGCGGCATCGACGTCGACCACGACCTCGTCCGCACCCTGCGCGACCTGCGCCCCGACGTCTGCTTCCTCGCGCTGCACGGGCGCGACGGCGAGGACGGGACCGTCCAGGAGCTGCTCGAGATCCTCGGGCTGCCCTACACGGGCTCGGGCGTCTCGGCGTGCATCCGCTGCTCGGACAAGGTGCTGGCCAAGCATCACATGCTCGACGCCGGGCTGCCCACGCCCGACTTCGTCGCGTTCACCGAGACGGCGTTCAAGCAGCTCGGCGCGGCCGAGGCGCTCGGCGAGATCGAGGTGCGCCTGGGCTTCCCGATCGTCGTCAAGCCGGCCGACCAGGGCAGCGCTCTGGGCCTGCGGATCGCCCACGGCGTCGCCGACGTGCCGGCCGCCCTGGTCGCCGCGTTCTCCTACTCGGGCAAGGTGCTCCTCGAGCGCCACGTCGCCGGGCGCGACCTGGCCGTCTCCGTCCTCGACGGCGAGGCCCTGCCCGTGGTCGAGGCGGTGCCCGAGGGCGACGTCTACGACTTCGACGCCCGCTACGAGATCGGCCGCACCGCGTTCGTCTGCCCGGCCGACCTGCCCGTGGAGGTCACCACGCGCGCGCAGGAGCTGGCGGTGGCCGTGCACGACCTGCTGGGCTGCCGCGACGTCTCGCGCGTCGACCTGCTGTGCGACGCGGACGGCGGGCTCCACGTCCTGGAGGTCAACGTCATCCCGGGGATGACGGACACGAGCCTGCTCCCGCAGGCGGCAGACGCGGCGGGCATCGGCTTCGACGAGCTCATCGAGCGCCTCGTGCGGCGGGCGCTCGAGCGCTCGGCGGCGGGCCGCCCGGCCTGACGCGCGCGTCGCCGGCGGGCCGGGTCAACCCTCGCTGGCGAAGTCCTCCGGGGACACCTCGTCGAGGAACTCCTTGAAGCGGTCCACGACCTCCTCGGTGTCCTCGACCTCGTGCTCGAACTCGATCGCGGACTCCGCGATGACCTCCTCGGCGGCGAAGATCGGCGCGCCGGAGCGCACGGCGATCGCCAGCGCATCGGAGGGGCGGGAGTCGATCTCGACGTCGCGGTCGCCGACATGCAGTGTGATCGTCGCGAAGAAGGTGTTGTCGCGCAGCTCGGTCACCGAGACCTGGGTGCACTTGACCTCGAGCTCGCCGAGCATGTCGCACAGCAGGTCATGGGTCATCGGCCGCGGCGTCGTGGCGCCCTGGAGCTTCATGAGGATCGCGGCAGCCTCTGGGTGCCCGATCCAGATCGGCAGGAACTTGTTGCTGTCGACGGTCTTCAGCAGCACGATCGGCTGCTTGCCGACCATGTCGAAACTGACGCCGTAGATGACCATTTCCTGCACGAGAAGAGCTCCTCGGTGGGGTGCCGCCAGTATAGGCGCGGCCTGCGGGCCCTCCCGCGCCGCCCCGCCCCCTCACGGGCGGTGAGAGACTGTCGGGGTCCACCCATGAGCGACCCTGGTCCAGCATCCGACACCCCAGCCTCCGCGGGCGTGTCCGAGGCGCTCGCCGCGCCGCTGTGGGCCGTGGCCGAGGCCGTGCAGGATGGGGTCGTCTGCAGTGACCTGCGGGGCACGATCACGCTGTGGATGGGCGGCGCGGAGACCCTGTTCGGCTGGAGCTCGCAGGAGATCCTCGGCCGCTCGCTGGCCGTGCTGGTCCCCGAACGCCTGCGCTCGGCCTACCTGGCCGCGTTCGCGCACGCCGCCGAGGGCCGGCGCAGCGACCTCGTCGGCGCGGGCGTCATCGAGGTCGAGGGCCTGCGGCGCGACGGCACCGCCTTCCCGGCCGAGCTGACGCTGAGCCGCGGCTCGGCCCACGGGCAGCCGTTCCTCGTCGGGATCGTGCGCGACATCAGCAGCCGTCGCAGCGCCGAGGTCGAGCTGGCCCTGGCGCGCACGCGCTTCCGCAGCGCATTCGAGCACGCCGCCACCGGCATGACGATGACCTCGCCGGCCGGGCGCTTCCTGGCCGTCAACGCCGCGTTCTGCGCGCTCGTGGGCCGTACGCAGGACGACCTGAGCGAGCTCGCGTTCTCCGACATCACCCATCCGGCCGACCAGGAGGACGACCTGCACCACGTCACGCGCATGGCCGCGGGCGAGGTCGACCACGTCCCCATCGCCAAGCGGTACCTGCGGCCGGGGGGCGAGGTCGTGTGGGTCGAGGGCAACGTCTCCCTCGTGCGCGACGAGCACGGCCGCCCGCAGCACTACCTGACCCAGGTCATCGACGTCAGCGAGCGGCGGCGGGCGGCCTCCGAGCTCGAGCGCTCCAACGCCGAGCTCGACCAGCTCGCCGCGGTGGCCGCGCATGACCTCAACGCACCGCTGCGGATCGTCGAGGGCTTCCTGCGGCTGCTGGAGGGGCGGGCCGGCGACGCGCTGGACGCCGACGCCCGGCGCTTCGTGTCCGAGGCGCTGGGCGGCGCCCGGCGGATGCGCGACCTCATCGAGGCCCTGTTGGGGTACGCCCGCGTCGGCGGCGACGCGGTGCGCCGTGAGGCGGTCGAGCTGGGGCGCGTGGCGGCGGAGGCCGAGGGCGCGCTGGCCGGCGCGATCCGCGGACGGGGCGTGCGCGTGCGCGTCGACGCGCTGCCCACGGTGCGGGGCGACCCGGCGCTGCTGCGCCAGGTGCTGCAGAACCTGCTCGGCAACGCGGTGATCCACGCCGACGCCGTGGACCCGGTCGTGACGGTGTCGGCGCGCGGGACCCCGGAGGCGTGGGAGATCGCCGTGGCCGACAACGGCCCAGGGGTGCCGGACGACCTGCGCGCCACGGCGTTCGACCTCTTCGCCCGCGGGGAGGGCGGCGGCACGGGGCTCGGGCTGGCGATCTGCCGCCGCGCGGTGGAGCGCCACGGCGGACACATCTGGATCGCGGAGGGCACCCGCGGCGCGGACCTGCGCTTCACGCTGCCGCGGTGAGTGGGCGATCCAGGATTCGAACCTGGGACCTCTTCCTTATCAGAGAAGCGCTCTAACCGACTGAGCTAATCGCCCGCAACGGGCGGGAAGTGTAGCGCGGCTCAGCCGGAGCGGCCGACTCGCCCGGCGAGCTCGAGGGCCTCGTCCAGCGAGTCCACCGCAAGCTCGATCCGGTACCCGGTGCCGCGGGGCCGGACCCGGACCTCGGTGCCCAGCGCTCCGCCCAGGGCCTCGGCGATCTCGGAGGCCGCAGCGGCCTGGTCCGGGTGCACGGCGGAGCGGTGCCGGCCCGGACCGCCGCCCCGGGCCTCGGCGTTGGCCTCTCGCGCGCGGGCCTCCGTGACGCGCACGGACCAGCCGCCCTCGGCGGCGGCGCGGCCGAGCCGGCGCCGGTCGGCGTGGTCCTCGGCGAGCAGGAGGGCGCGCCCGTGCCCCTCCGACAGCTCACGCGCCTCGAGCAGGGCCAGGACCTCGTCGGGCAGGTCCAGGATCCGCAGCAGGTTGGAGATCGCCACGCGGCTGCGGCCGACGCGCTTGCCGACGGCCTGGCGTGTGAGCCCCAGCTCCTCGACGAGCGCGGCGACGGCGCGGGCCTCCTCGACCGGGTTGAGGTCCTCGCGCGCCATGTTCTCGACGAGCGCCGCCTCGAGGGACGCTGCGTCGTCGCGATCCTGGATGAGGGCCGGGATCCGCTCGAGACCGGCGAGCTTGGCGGCCCGCCAGCGGCGCTCCCCGGCGACGATCTCGAAGGTCCCGCCGGGCCGCGGGCGAGCCAGGACGGGCTGGAGCACCCCGCGGTCGGCCACGGAGGCCGAGAGGGCCTGCAGCGACTCCTCGTCGAAGCTGCGCCGCGGCTGGCCGGCGTTGGGGCGCAGGAGCTCGACGGCGACCTCGCGCAGCTCCGGACCGCCGCCCTCGGGAGCCGAGACGCTGAGGATCGCGGCCAGGCCGCGACCCATTCCCCGGTCAGCCACGGGCCGCGACCTCCTTGGCCAGCTCGAAGTAGGCGTCGGCGCCCGCGCAGTGCGGGTCGTGGTGGATGACGGGCCGCCCGTAGCTCGGCGCCTCCCCGATGCGGACGTTGCGCGGGATGACCGTGTCGAAGACCAGGTCCGGGAAGTGCTCACGCACCTCGCGCTCGACGTCGCGGCCCAGGCGCGTGCGCCCGTCGTGCATCGTGAGCAGCATCCCGGCGACCGACAGCCGCGGGTTGAGCTCGCGCTGGACGAGCGCCAGGGTGTCGAGCAGGCCGGCCAGGCCCTCCAGGGCGAAGTACTCCGTCTGGACGGGGACGATGACGCGGTCGGCCGCGACCAGCGCGTTGACGGTCAGCGGTCCGAGCGACGGCGGGCAGTCCAGCAGCGTGAAGGCGAACCGGTCGCGGATCGGCGCCAGCGCGTCGCGCAGGCGGTTCTCCGAGCCCGGCTGGCGCGGCAGCTCGACGTTGGCGCCGGCGAGGTCCGGCGAGGCCGGCAGCACCGTGAGGTTCTCGATGGACGTCGGGACGAGCGCCTCCTCGGCGCGGGCGTCGCCCGAGAGGACGTCGTAGATGTTGGGCTCGGCGTCCTTGGGGAGCCCGAGCCCGACGGTGGCGTTGGCCTGCGGATCGATGTCGACCAGCAGGGTGCTATAGCCCGCCTCGGCGATGCAGGCCGCGACGTTGACGGCGGTGGTCGTCTTGCCCACCCCGCCCTTCTGGTTCGCGATCGCGTACACCGTGCCCATTCCCCGCCCACGGTAGCGGCGGCGGCGGTCGGACGCGCGGTGTCGTTCGGGCCCGAACGATCATCCTGGCCCTCGACCTCAGCCTGCGAGTGGTCGTTTGCGGGCCATTCCAGGGCGACGCGGGAATCGTTCGGGGGTGGAACGAACCTTCAGGTAGACGTAGAGATCACGTCGGCCCGACTCGGCGTAAGGCTCCACGGCGACCGGTGGGCGGGGCTCGAGGCCGACGATGCCCGCCGCGGTGGCGCCCGCCTCGGCCTCGGCCGGTGCCACCCTCGCCTTCCACGCGACGAGGGCGCCACCGTCTCGCAGGAGGGGGGCGGCGTACTCGGCGAGGACCGCGAGCGAGGCGAGCGCACGGGCCGTCACGACGTCCTGGGTTCCGAGGCCGTCACGCCATTCCTCGGCGCGGGAGTGGCGCACCTCGACGTTGTGGAGCCCTGCGGCCGACGCCGCTCGCCCGAGGAACTCGCACTTGCGGCCGACGCTCTCCACCAGCGTCACGCGAGCAGCCGGGAGGGCGGCCGCGAGGGCCAGGCCGGGGAAGCCGCCACCGGCGCCGAGGTCGGCGATCGCCGCGGCGGTGCGGACCTCCGGCACAGCCAGCCCCGAGAGCGCGTCGGCGACGTGGACGTCCACCGCGACGGCCGGATCCCGGACCGACGTGACCGACGACGGCTCGAGCTCGAGCTCGGTCAGCAGCGTCGCGAGCTGCCCGGGAGCCGTGGCGGGCAGCGCCCAGCGCACACTGAGCTCCTGCAGGCGGGCCTGGACGTGGGCGGCGGGCACCGCGGGAGCGTAGGGGCTGCGTCGGCGCCACGTCTGCCGGCCGTGTGCCAGGCGGGCGGCCGCACCGCGAGGTCGCGGTCGCGCGCACCCGTGCCCACGTCGTGGTCCCGGCGGGCAACAGGGACGGCTCGGCCGGGACGACCTGGGCGTACCAGCCCCACAGCGTGAGCCGGGCCGGAGTCCACTCGCGCACGACCGCATGCGCCATCGCCCTTGCGGAAGCGCTGCCCGCCCGCGAGCGCGGAAGGGTGCCACCAGGACAACGACTCATCCGCGCGTTCCCGAGCCCGGTCGTCCCGGGCGACCCGGGGGATCGCGGCGGACGTCGAGCGCCCGGTGACGACCGAAGTCCTCGGCCCGCGCCGCGGGCGCGACCGCCGCCGAGGACACCGTGAGGGTCCCCAGCACCGCCCCTGACGACCGCCCAGACGAGACGATCCTGATGCTGCAGACGACGAGAACCCGATGTTCGGCTGCCGCTCGAGTGTTCCACGTGAAACGCCGTGGCCCGACGGTCGGCTGGATGGCATCCGGTGAGATGAGGGGCGGCTCGCGCCTCGCTCGCTGTTCCTGTCCGCATTCGGGTGCCCGACGCGACCGTTGCACGTGAAACCGTCGAGGGGAGGCCGCGCGTGCGCGCCCCGGGGCTCGGGAGGCCGACGGGACGCCGGTGATCGTAAGGTCTCGGGCGGAGCGGCCCGAAGCGTCGCCCCGGAGCCAGCTGTCCCTGCCTGCGGACCTGAACGCGGGTGATGGGTGCCCGGCCGCCGGCGGCGCTGTGTGGGCGCCAGCGGTTCTCGTACCTCAAGAACGCTGACAGCTTGCGGTCGCGCTGGTCTGAGGTGGGCCAGATGCGGCGGTGAGCCCATGCGTCTTCGAGGGTGCCGACGAACCGCTCGAGCTTGCCGTTCCAGCGCGGCGTGTAGGGCGGGATGCCGATCTGGCTGGCGGCGAGCTGGGCCAGCGTGGCGTGAAACAGGTTGCCGGTCTAGCACTCGGCGTTATCGGACATGACCGCCTCGATCGGGCCGCAACCCTGTTGGCGCATCCAGACCGCCGCGCGTGCCAGGCCGGCCGAGACGTTGGCGGCGCTCTCGGCGCTGTGAAGCTCGGCGTAGACGATCCGCGAGTGGTCGTCCTGGACGGCCATGACGACCGCGTGGCCCGGGCCGCGGACGCGATCGCGCTGGTCGCGCGGCCCGGTCGTGCGATGGCCGGGTTCCGGGAGCTTCGGTGCCTTGTAGGCGTCGATATGCCCCAACGCGCAGGGCTGGCCCCACTCAAAGCGCTTGAACGTCTGGCGCTCGCCGCGTCGCCCGCGCGAAACGCCATGGCGCTTGAGGACCTTCCACACCGTCGCGCGATGCCGGCCGGTCACCGCGGCCAAACGCATCGGCCCCCAGTTCCTCCGCGCCCGGGCGTCAAGGATCTGCTGCGCCTGGGCCGCGCTCAACGCATGCGGACAGGACGTCGCGATCGGCCGACGCGGCAACAAACTGGCTCGTACGGCGTGGGCGCGCTCGGAGGCCGGCGATCAGCTTTCGCGGTCGACCTGTTGGGCGAACACGCCAGCGACGAGCGCTCGCCCGAAACGATTCACGGCCTCACGGCGCTGGACCATCTCGACCCGCACGGCCAGGCCGAACCGACACCTACGGTCTGTCATGTCCGGTCTCCTCGGAGCGGTGAGCTGATTCGCACCTCTCAGCCTGCGCGGGAGCCCGGACATCTCCCATCGCAAAACCGGGACTAGGTGTTCACCAAGTCCGCAGGCACCTCACCCAGCCCAGCGCGGGGACGGAGTGCACCACTTCGTAGGCATCGCGATCCGTCGTCCGACGTTCCACGTGAACACCCCGCTGGGCAACTCCGCGCCATGCACCAGCAGACGACACGGGGCCCGCTCGCGCCGACCACCCTCGGCGCAAACCAGACCGACGGCCACCGTTCCACGTGAAACACCCGCGGCCGCGGCACCGCCCCTAGGGCAGGGGAGTCACCACGAGGTGCCGCTCGGGCTCGTCGCCCTCGCTGTGCGTGTCCACACCGCCACGCTCCCGCAGGTACTCGTGCACGTGCTTGCGCTCACTCGCGGTCATCGCGTCGAGGGCGACGGGCCGCCCGTACTGGATGGCGTCGTCCGCCGCGACATCGGCCTGCTTCTCCAGCGCATCGCGCCGCCGGGCACGATAGCCCTCCGCGTCCACCACGACCCGGCGCCGCTCCACGGTGGGATCGGCGAACAGGACCCGCTGGGCCAGGTGCTGGACCGCGTCGATCGTCTGCCCGTGGCGGCCGATGAAGATGCCGAGGTCCTCGCCGTGCAGCGTCCCGACCAGGCCATCGTCGTCCGACGTGACCTCGACGGTCGCCTCCAGGCCGAGGCCCTCCGCGATGTGGCCGAGCAACTCCTGGAGCCGCTCCTCCTGCGACCGCTCGGGCATCTACCGACGCCGCCCGGACCGCTTGCGCTTGCGCTGTTTGGGGGGCGGGGGCGGCGCCTTGGTCACGCGCGTCTCCTCCGGGGCCTTCGCCGCGCTCTTACGCTCCTTCGCCGCGTTCGCCTGGGCCCCCGCGATCCGCCCGAACAACCCGCCCGAGCCACCGGTGCCGGACGACGACGCACCACCCCCGCCGGCGGCGACGGACCCGCCTCCGGCCGCGGCCGCGGCCGCGTGAGCAGCCGCCATGCTCGCCGGCGTCTCGCCCTTCCCGATCACCCGACGCAGGAACTGCTGCTGACCGATGGTCCAGAAGTTCGTCGTGATCCAGTACATGATCAGTCCCGCCGGGAACCGGAACACGAAGCCGACGAACAGGAACGGCATGACCAGCATGATGATCTTCTGGTTCTGGTCGGCCGTCGCGGTCATCATCAGCAGGCTGGAGACCAACTGCGTGCCGACGTACAGGACGAGGAGCGCGATGAGGACCGTGCCCGTCGCCTTGTCGGTGATGTCGTGGATGAACCAGAACTGCGACTCGCCCGTGGGACCACACGGCTTCGGATTCGACAGGTGGTGCCCGTTGACGATGTTGATCTCGGGGCAGATGTCGATGCGCAGGTCCTTGCGCAGCATGTAGAACAGCGACAAGAACACAGGCAGCTGCGCCACGAGCGGCAGGCAGGAGGCGAAGGGGTTGACCTTGTTCTCCTGATAGAACTTCATCGTCTCCTGCTGGAGACGCTGCTTGTCGTCCTTGTACTTCGCCTGCAGCTCCTTGAGCTGCGGCGCGATGCGCTGAAGCCCCTGCATCGAGCGGAACTGCTTGACCGCCAGCGGCAGCAGGGCCGCGCGGACGACGATCGTCAGCATGATGATCGACAGGCCCCAGCTGGCACCGATCGACTCGTGGAAGAACCGCAGGATGCTCTCGAAGACATCGACGAGCGGCTGGAGGATGTTCGCGGTGATGAAGACCATGTGGGATTAGGCGTGCGGATGCCGCGCTGAAGGCTGCTGCGGACGGAAGAGGCGCTGCTCGTCGACGGGGTCGTAGCCGCCGTGGCTCCAGGGGTTGCAGCGCAGCAGCCGCCACACGGCGAGGACCGAGCCCCGGAGTATGCCGAACCGCCTGATGGCCTGCGCGGCGTAGGACGAGCACGTGGGCTCGTACTTGCACCGCCGCGGCAGCAGTGGCGAGATCACCCGTTGGTAGACGACGATGGGGGCGACCGCCACGCGACGGGCGGCCTCGGCCACCCGCGCGATCACGACGCTGCCGCGGACTTCTCGCCGACGGCGCGGCCGACGAGGTCGGCGAGCGCGGCGCGCACACCCTCCAGGCCCTCGCGCTCGGCGAGCTCCCTCGCCTCGGGCCGCGCGACCACCACGGCGTCGCTGTCCGGGGCCAGGCGCTCCCCCTCGAGCGCGAACGCCTCGCGCAGCAGCCGCTTCACGCGGTTGCGGTCGACGGCGCCGCCCACCTTGCGCGACACGGACAGGCCGACGCGCGGGCCGGCGGTCAGCTCAGGGGCCGGCGTCGCCTCCCCACGCGGGAAGACGTAGAGGACGAGGTGGCGGTTGCCGACGGAGCGGCCCTGCCGGTAGACACGCTCGAACTCCGCGCTGCGCGACAGCCGGCCACGCTTCTGGCGACGGGCGCTGCCACTCACGCGAACCGGCGCCTCCACGGTCAGACGGTCAGCTGCTTGCGGCCCTTGTCGCGCCGGCGCTTGAGCGTCAGGCGACCGGCGCGGGTCGACATCCGGGTACGGAAGCCGTGCGCGCGGGCGCGCTTGCGTCGTTTGGGCTGGTAGGTGCGCTTCACGTCAGTGCTCCAAGGGGTCCGGTGACCGGCGGGCCAGTCTAGCGGGCCGGGCGCCGCGACGATCCCTCCACAGCTTCGTCCACGCGGCTCCACAGACTTCCACACGGCCCGGCGGCACCGCTCCGGACGCGATTTCCCGTCATTTGCGGAGTCGCTCGGATCGCCCGCCCGGGGCGGACCTGACGGCTCCAGACCACGTGCTACGTTTTCACCGCGTCGGCGCCGGGCCCTGCCGTCCGGACCCCCGGCTTCCTCTCCCATCCTCGCAACACCGCTCCCGAGGAGCCCGTAGACCGCTGCCGTGACGACGGACCCCGACCACATCTGGACGTGCCTGCAGGCAGAGCTCCGGCGCCGGGTCCCGGCCTCGACATACGACATCTGGCTCGAGCCGCTGCGCTTCGGCGGACTCGAGGGCGACCTGCTCGTCCTCCTGGCCCCGGCGGAAGTCCGTACGTGGATCGAGCAGCGCTTCGCCGCGGTGCTGCAGGCCGCCGGCCGCGACCTGCTGCCCGGCGCCCTGCGCATCGAGCTGCGGCCCCTGGCCGACGGCCCTGCGGCGGCAGCCCGACCCCGTGGTGCCCGCGGCGACGCACCGACGACGCCCGGCGCCGGCGACGCCAAGCCGCTCTTCGGGCCCGAGACCGAACGCCTGAACCCCAAGTTCACGTTCGAGCAGTTCGTCATCGGCGACGCCAACCGCTTCGCGCACGCCGCGGCGCTCGCCGTGGCCGAGCTGCCGGCGCAGGCCTACAACCCCCTCTTCATCGTCGGGCCGCCCGGCGTGGGGAAGACGCACCTGCTGCACAGCGTCGGCAACTACGTCCGGGCCTACGGCGGCGGGATGACCGTGCGCTACACGACCGTCGAGCGCTTCACGAACGAGTTCCTCTCCGCGCTGCAGAACCGCGATGTCGAGGCCTTCAAGCAGCGCTACCGCAACAACGACGTGCTGCTCATCGACGACGTCCAGTTCCTCGAGCGCAAGGTCAAGACGGAGGAGGAGCTCTTCCACACCTTCAACGCGCTCCACGAGACCGGCAGCCAGCTCGTCCTGACCTCCGACCGCCCGCCCCGCGACATGGACGCCCTGCAGGAGCGCATGCGCCAGCGGTTCGAGTCCGGCCTCCTGGTCGACATCCGCGCCCCGGACGAGGCCACGCGGCTCACCGTGCTGCGCAAACGCGTGCACCACGACGGCATCGAGCTCGCCGAGGACGGGGTGCTCGAGCTCATCGCCGATCGCGTCGCCGAGAACATCCGAGGCCTCGAAGCCGCTCTCATCCGGGTCGTGGCCTACGCGTCGCTCACCGACGCGCGGATCGACCGCGCCCTGGCTGAGGAGGTCCTCGCCCAGCTCTACGGGCCGGGCGCCCAGCGCCGCAGGACCGACCCGCCCACCCTCGCCGCGATCCAGCAGCTCGTCGCGGGCCGGTTCGGCCTCTCGCGCGAGGAGCTCATCTCCGCCAACCGCACTGCCCGCGTGGCCTGGCCGCGGCAACTGGCCATGTACCTCGCCCGCGAGCACACCAGCGAGTCCCTGCCGGCCATCGGGCGCTCCTTCGGCGGCCGCGACCACTCCACCGTCCTGCACGCCTGCAAGCGAGCCGCCGACCGCCTCGGGAGCGACCCGGAGGCCTACGAGACGGTTCGGGCCCTCACCGAACAACTCACAGGGCCTCACGCATGAGCACGGGTCCAACCGGCGGTGTTGACAGACTCCATCGGCTCGTGTGCGTGAGAACCCCGCAACCTCCGGTCATCCTGGCGTCTGTCCACATCTTCACAGGCCTGATGACTCCTGAATCCGTCTTGAGGTCTCCATCGTGAAGCTTTCGACGTCGGGCGCCGAACTGCTCGCCCAGCTCCAGGCCGTCTCCCGCGTGGCCTCCACCCGCAGCGCCGTGCAGGCCCTGTCGGGCGTGCAGGTGGCGGCCACCTCCACCGGCGTGGAGCTCCGTGCCACCGACATGGAGATCGCGCTGCGTGTCCCGCTCACGGCCGAGGTCGCCCGCGAGGGCACCGTCGTGCTGCCGGCCCGGCTGCTGCTCGACGTCGCCCGGAGCCTGCCCAAGGTCGCCGATCGCGTCGAGCTCGAGCTGCGCGCTGAGCAGCAGGACGTCGAGGTGGTGGCCGGCTCGGCGAAGTTCCACCTGCGCACGCTGCGCGCCGAGGACTTCCCGCCACTGCCCGGCGTCGGCGGCTCCGACGCGCAGGACACGGTCGTCACCGTGCCCGCCGCGGCCTTCGTGGCCACGATCGAGAAGGTCTCCAAGTCGGCCTCCCGCGACGAGACGCGCCCCATCCTCACCGGGATCCTCGTCTCGGCCTCCGGCGCCGACCTTCGTATGGTCGCCACGGACTCCTACCGACTGTCGGTCAAGGAGACCACGCTCGAGAGCCCGCTGGATGGCGGCTTCGAGGCCAACGTGCCGGCGCGGGCCCTCGACGAGCTGCGCACGATCGTCGGCTCGACCGGCGCCGAGGCCATCCGCATCGGCGTCCGCGCCAACCAGGTCGTCTTCGAGGTCGGCGGGGCCGTGCTCTCCTCGCGGCTCATCGACGGCCAGTTCCCGAACTACCGCCAGCTCATCCCCGAGGGCTACGAGCACCAGCTGCGGATCAGCGGCGAGGAGCTCGGCGACGTCGTCAAGCGCATCAGCCTCATGGCCCAGAAGAACGCGCCGCTGCGCCTGAGCTTCGCCGAGGGCGAGCTGACCGTGTCGGCGCAGACGCCCGACGTCGGCGAGGCCAGCGAGCCGCTGCCGGTGCCCTTCGCCGGGGAGGCGTTCGAGATCGGCTTCAACCCCGACTTCCTGCGCGACGGCCTGGACAGCGTCGGGTCCGGGGACCTGCTGCTCAAGCTCATCAGCCCCTTGCGGCCCGGCCTGATCGAGGGCGCCGACGACAGCGGCTTCCTCTACCTGATCATGCCGATCCGCCTGAACGTGTAGGCGCCGGTGCGGGTCGAGCGCCTGCGGCTGCGCGACTTCCGGACCTACGCCGCTGCGGAGGTGGCGATCGGACCGTCGCTCACGGTGGTCCACGGGCCCAACGGCGCCGGCAAGACCAACCTGCTGGAGTCCTTGTACTTCGGGTGCACCTCGCGCTCCTGCCGCACCACGAACGAGCGCGAGGTCGTGCGCTTCGGCGCCCCCGCGGCGCGGGTCGAGGTCGACGTCTGCGACCGCGACGGCAGCCACGAGCTCAGCGTCGGGTTCGAGCCCGGCGCGCCGAAGCGGCTGCGCGTGGACGGGGCGCCCGTCGAGCGCATGGCCGACAGCCCGGCGCGGCCGCTCATCAGCGTGTTCCTGCCCGACCGCCTGGAGCTTGTCAAGGGCGCGCCGTCGCTGCGGCGGGCGCATCTCGACCAGCTCGTCACGGCGCTCTGGCCGGCGCGTGCGGCGACCCGAGTCGCCTACACGCGCGCCCTCGCCCAGCGCAACGCGCTGCTCGGCCGGATCCGCGCCGGCCGCGTCGGGCCCGCGGCCCTCGACGCCTGGGATGCGGAGCTGGCGCGGTGGGGAGTGGCCCTGCGCGACGACCGCGCGGCGGCGGTCGACCTCGTCGCGGAGCGCTTCGGCGCCCAGGCGACCGACCTCGGGCTCGCCGGCGCCGCCGAGCTGCGCTACCGGCCGCGGTCGCGGGCCGCCGGCGCCGAGGCCCTGTCCGCCGAACTCGCCGAGCGCCGCGGGTCGGACCTCGAGCGCGGGTTCACCCAGCACGGCCCCCACCGCGACGACCTCCTGCTGATCCGCGACGGGCGCGAGCTGCGCGCCTACGGCTCCCAGGGCGAGCAGCGCCTGGGGCTGCTGGCCCTGTTGCTGGCCGAGCGGGAGGCTCTGGCGGCCGAGCGGGGCGCCCCGCCGCTCCTGCTGCTCGACGACGTGATGAGCGAGCTGGACGCCGACCGCCGGGCGCTGCTCGTCGCCCGGCTGGACGACGGCGGCCAGGCCGTCATCACGACGACCGACCTCGCGCACGTCCCGGGCGCCGATGCCCCCGGCGTGGTGCGCCTCTCCGTGGCGCCGGGCTCCGTGCTCCAGGACGCCGGCGTGGCGAGCCGGGCCGCATGAGGCGCCGCAGCCCGAGGCCGCTGTCGTCGGCCATCGGCGACCTCACCGACCGCCTGGCGCCGCGCACGACGCTGGCCGACGTCCAGCGCGTGTGGCCCGACGCCGTCGGGGCGGCGATCGCCCGCGAGGCGCTGCCGACCGCCGAGCGCGGAGGCACGCTGACCGTCACCTGCCGGTCCTCCGTGTGGGCCCAGGAGCTCGATCTCATGGGCCCCGAGCTCGTCGGCCGGATCAACGCGGCGCTCGGCGCCGAGCGCATCTCGGGCCTGCGCTGCGCCGCCGCCGCGCCCCGCTCGTGGGCCGCCCGCGGCGAGGACTGAGGCGCGCGGCCCTGGCGGGGCGGAGAACGGCGGGGCAAGTCGATGCAGAACACCCTCGTTTTGCCCGCATTTGCAGGTCTTTACGGTGGCCGGGCTGCCCGGGTTCGGCGGGTCGTTGTGCTATCCTTCTGACAACTACTTCCCCCGCCCCGGTCGGGCTCGACCGAGCCCGGGACCGGGGCGTTCTGCGTCAGGAACGCAGTCACGAACATGGCGAACGAGAACGGCAAGCAGAAAGATGCGCGCCAGGGCTCGGCCGCCTACGGAGCCCAGGACATCACCGTCCTCGAGGGCCTCGAGGCGGTCCGCAAGCGCCCGGGCATGTACATCGGGTCCACGGGGCTCCGTGGCCTGCACCACCTGGTCTACGAGGTCGTGGACAACTCCGTCGACGAGGCCCTGGCCGGCTTCGCCTCGCGGGTGGACGTCACGATCCACCCCGACAACAGCGTCACGGTCGTCGATGACGGGCGCGGCATTCCGGTCGGCATCGTGGAGAAGGAGGGGCGCCCGGCCGTCGAGGTCGTGCTGACCGTCCTGCACGCCGGCGGCAAGTTCGGCGACGGCGGCGGCTACAAGGTCTCCGGCGGTCTGCACGGCGTGGGCGTCTCGGTCGTCAACGCGCTCTCGGAGACGGTGCGTGTCGACGTGCACGTGGAGGGCCACGTCTGGACGCAGGAGTACGACCGCGGCGTCCCGCGCTACGACCTGCGCAAGGGCGATCCGCTGCCCAAGGGCGCCGGCACGGGGACGTCGGTCACGTGGCTGCCCGACGCCGACATCTTCGAGACCGTCGAGCACGACTTCGGCGTGCTCGAGCAGCGCCTGCGCGAGACGGCGTACCTCACCCGCGGGCTGCGCATCACGCTCACCGACGAGCGCGCGGCCGGCAAGCGCGTGGAGTTCCACTTCGAGGGCGGCATCGAGGACTTCGTCTCGTACCTGAACGAGAACAAGGAGCCGCTCGGCAAGAAGGTCATCTTCTTCGAGGGCGATTCCGACGAGGGCTACGTCGAGATCGCCATGCAGTGGAACGGGACCTACCAGGAGTCGGTCTTCTCGTTCGCCAACAACATCAACACCCACGAGGGCGGCTCGCACCTCTCGGGCTTCCGCTCGGCGCTGACCCGCACGGTCAACCGCTACGCGCGCGAGAAGGGCGAGCTCAAGGAGAAGGACGACAACCTCACGGGCGAGGACATCCGCGAGGGCCTGACGGCCGTCATCTCCGCCAAGCTCGCCGACCCCCAGTTCGAGGGCCAGACCAAGACCAAGCTCGGCAACCCCGGCATGGAGGGCTTCGTCGCCAACGTCGTCAACACCAAGCTGGCGGAGTTCCTGGAGGAGAACCCGGGCGAGGCGCGGGCGATCATCCGCAAGGCCGTCCAGGCCTCGCAGGCCCGGTCGGCCGCCCGCAAGGCGCGCGACCTGACCCGGCGCAAGAGCGCGCTGGAGAACTCGCCGCTGCCCGGCAAGCTGGCCGACTGCTCGGTCAAGGATCCGTCGCTGGCCGAGATCTTCATCGTCGAGGGCAACTCGGCCGGCGGCTCGGCCAAGCAGGGGCGCGACCGCCACACCCAGGCCGTCCTGCCGCTGCGCGGCAAGATCCTCAACGTGGAGAAGGCGCGGATCGACCGCGTCCTCAAGAACGTCGAGGTCCAGGCCCTCATCACGGCCCTGGGGACCGGCATCCGCGACGAGTTCAACCTCGAGAACGCCCGGTACCACAAGGTCGTGCTGATGACGGACGCCGACGTCGACGGCGCGCACATCCGCACGCTGGTGCTCACGCTCCTGTTCCGCGAGATGCCCGAGCTCATCGAGGCCGGCTACGTCTACATCGCCAAGCCGCCGCTCTACAAGGTCAAGCAGGGCCGCAGCGAGCGCTACCTGGAGAAGGAGTCCGAGCTCGAGGACCTCCTGCTCTCCGACAAGCTCGAGAAGATCCACGTCGCCGACCGCACCGGCGCCGAGTTCAGGCTCACCGAGGCCCGATGGCAGCGCTACTCGCGCCTGCTCAAGCAGTTCGAGGGCTGGGGCAGCTCGCTGCGCGCCGAGCACGGCCACGAGGCCGTGCGCTTCCTCGGCGAGGCCGGCCTGCTCGACGACCAGGCCGCCGACCTGGCGGCCGTCGTCGCGTCGCTGGAGCGCAACGACGAGACGCGCCCGCACACGACGGAGATCCTCACCTCCGACGACGAGCTGCTCGTGGTCAAGGCGATCGAGCGCCAGAGCGGCCTGGCCCAGACGCACCGCCTCGCCCGCTCGCTGTTCGACTCCAACGACTACCACCAGTTCGTGAAGGTCAACGCCCAGCTCGTCGAGCTGGCCGGCGCGCCGCCGTTCAGCGTGGCGCTCGGCGAGAAGTCCGAGCAGGCCTACTCGTTCGAGGCGCTGCGCCACGCCGTCCTGGAGGTCGCGCGCCGCGGCGTCAACGTGTCGCGCTTCAAGGGCCTGGGCGAGATGAACCCCGACCAGCTGCGCGAGACCACGATGGACCCGGCCACGCGCACCCTGCAGCAGGTCAGCGTCGAGGACGCGGCCGAGGCCGACCGCCTGTTCACGATGCTCATGGGCGACGTGGTCGAGCCGCGCCGCGCCTTCATCGAGCAGAACGCGCGGGCCGTGGTCAACCTCGACGTCTGATGCGCCGCGCTTGCGCGGCACGGAACCGCTCTACCACCACCAAGGAGGTGAGGACGCATGGCCACTGACGTCATCGGCGGCGGCAACATCGAGCCGCGCGCGCTCGAGGACGAGATGCGCAACGCGTACCTCGACTACGCCATGTCGGTCATCGTCGGACGCGCGCTGCCCGACGTCCGCGACGGCCTCAAGCCCGTCCATCGCCGCGTCCTCTTCGCCATGAACGAGGCGGGCCTCGGCCCGACGCGGCCCTACGTCAAGTCGGCCCGCATCGTCGGCGACGTGATGGGCAACTACCACCCGCACGGCGACGCGTCGATCTACGACACGCTCGTGCGGCTGGCGCAGGACTTCTCCATGCGCCACATGCTCGTCGACGGCCAGGGCAACTTCGGCTCGATCGACGACGACGACGCGGCGGCCATGCGGTACACGGAGGCGCGGCTGACGCGCATCGCCATGGAGATGGTCCGTGACATCGACATGGACACCGTCGACTTCACGCCCAACTACGACGGGTCCAAGCAGGAGCCGACGGTCCTGCCGTCCCGGTTCCCCAACCTCCTCGTCAACGGCGGCACCGGCATCGCGGTCGGGATGGCCACCAACATCCCGCCGCACAACCTCGAGGAGGTCATCAGCGCGACCGTCGCGTTCCTCGAGGACCCGTCCGTCGAGCTCGACGAGCTCCTGACCCACATCCAGGGCCCCGACTTCCCGACCGCCGGCATCATCATGGGCCGCTCGGGCATCCGCGACGCCTACGAGACCGGCCGCGGCCGCATCAAGGTCCGCGCCAAGGCGCACATCGAGGAGATCCACCAGGGCAAGGAGGCGATCATCGTCACCGAGCTGCCCTACGCGGTCAAGAAGGGCGGCGACAACGGCCTCATCACGAAGATCGCCGACCTCGTGCGCGAGAAGAAGATCCCCGAGATCTCCGACCTGCGCGACGAGACCGACCGCCGCGGCATGCGTCTCGTCATCGAGCTCAAGCGCGCCGTCAACCCGAAGGTCGTCCTCAACAAGCTCTACAAGCACACCCCGATGCAGTCGACGTTCGGGGTCAACATGGTGGCCCTGGTCGACGGCGTCCCGAGGACGCTGTCGCTGCGCGAGGTCCTCTCGGCCTACGTCGCCCACCAGCGCGAGGTCATCGTCCGGCGCGCGAAGTTCGAGCTGGCCCAGAAGGAGGCGCGTGCGCACGTCCTCGAGGGCCTGCTCATCGCCCTGGACAACCTCGACGCCGTCATCGAGGTCATCCGCCAGTCGCGCGACCGCGAGTCCGCCCGCGAGGAGCTCGTCACCCGCTTCTCGCTGTCGCAGATCCAGGCCAGCGCGATCCTCGACCTGCGCCTGTCGCAGCTCACCGCGCTGGAGAGCGATTCGATCAAGCAGGAGCACGCCGACGTCACCGAGCGCATCCGCGAGCTGCGCGAGCTGCTGGGCGACGAGGCCAACGTGCGCGCGCTGATCAAGGAGGAGCTGCTGGAGATCTCCGAGCGCTTCGCCGAGCCGCGCCGCACGGAGATCGCGCCGTCGGAGGACGAGCTCGACATCGAGGACCTCATCGCCGACCAGCAGATGGTCATCACCATGACCAAGTCGGGGTACATCAAGCGGGTGCCGCTGGACACCTACCGCCAGCAGCGCCGCGGCGGGGTCGGCATCACCGGGATGGACCTCAAGGAGGGTGACTACATCGAGCACCTCTTCGTGTGCTCGACCCACGACTTCCTGCTCTTCTTCTCCAACCGCGGCAAGGTGTACCGCTCCAAGGTCTACGAGCTCCCCGAGGGCCCGCGGCAGTCCAAGGGCCGGGCGCTGGTCAACATCCTGCCGCTGCGCGAGAACGAGCGGATCCAGTCCGTGCTCTCGACCCGCGACTTCGCGGAGTCGCCCTACCTCGTCTTCGCCACGCGCAGGGGCGTCGTGAAGAAGACGGAGTTCCAGGCCTACAACACGCCGATCAAGGCCGACGGCATCATCGCCATCAAGATCCGCGACGACGACGAGCTGATCGCGGTGCGCCGGGTCGACGAGGGCGACGAGATCATGATGATCTCGCGCGCCGGCCTCGCGGTGCGCTTCGAGGAGAGCCAGGCGCGGGCGATGGGCCGCGACACCGGCGGCGTGCGCGGCATGGACGTCGGCGACGAGGGCGAGGTCATCGCCATGGACGTCGCGCGCGACGACATGGACCTGCTTGTCATGACCGAGGCCGGCTACGGCAAGCGGACGCGGATCGACGAGTACCGCAAGACCTCACGCGGCGCCAAGGGCGTGCTGACCATCAAGCTGACCGAGGCCAAGGGCGGCCTGGCCGGCGCGCTCGTCGTGCGGCCCCATCAGGAGCTCGTCTTCATCTCGCAGAACGGGATGATCCAGCGCACGGGCGTGCGCGGCATCTCCCAGCAGGGCCGCTCGGCCACCGGGGTGCGGGTGATGAACCCGCGCGAGGGCGACCAGGTCAGCGCCGTGGCGCTCATCGTGGAGTCCGAGGACGACGACGGCGCGACCACGCTGGACGTCGAGGGCGAGGCCGTGACGGTGGAGGCCACCGAGCCGCCGGCGCCCCTGGACACCGACGAGCCGCAGGACGCCGAGGAGGATCTCGCCGAGGACGCGTAGCGGCGGCGGGCCATCTCCGTCCGGGCAGCGACGCCGGCCTCCGAAGACCGTCACAGGTCGTCGGAATGGGGTGCTACATTGCGCCTACCAGAGAAAGGAGGTGGTCCGAATATCTAGTCATAGTACTTGCGGGACCCTGGAGGTGGCCGGCCGCTAGATCGGTCGGGGCTGGAGTTGATCCAGCGAATCCACGCCGGGCCACCCTCGCCCCTGTGATGCCGGGTTTCGTCCCTCCGGCCGTCAGACCGTCACGGTGCGAGCAAAGTCCAGTCCAGTGGTGTGCGAAGGGCGCCGCGGCAGCGGCGTCCTTCGCCGTTTAACCACCCGGTGGCCGGTGCACCGCCGGCCGTGCGCGGGCTACGCCGCGGCCTCGGCGTCGGCCGGCAGCCAGTGGCGCCACGCCGCCGGGATCGTCGGCGTCGCGACGTGGATGAACACGTGGGGCTGGGGCATCGTTGGCGTGCGCCGCGGATGCATCCCCGCCTTGTCGGGCAGGTGGTCGGCCTTGCGCCGGTTGCAGGGCGCGCACGAGGCGACGATGTTGTCCCACGTCGACGAGCCGCCCTTGGAGCGGGGGATGACGTGGTCGACGGTCAGGTTGGAGCGCGACCCGCAGTACTGGCAGGTCCAGTTGTCGCGGGCGAAGACGGCGCGGCGCGTGATCTTGCGCCGGTGCGTGTCGCGCGGGACGACGACGTAGGTCACGAGCCGGATGACGACGGGCCGCGACATCGTCGCGCGCTCCGAGCGCAGCTCCCAGGTCGCGTTCTCCACGACCTCGGCCTTGGCCTTGAGCAGGAGCACCACGGCGCGGCGCACCGTGCACACGTTGACCGGCTCGTACGACGCGTTGAGGACGAGCACCCGGCCACCATCACGTCCGCGTCGCCGGTGCTCGTCGGGCGACGCGGACCGCATCGGGTGTGGTGGCGGGAGGGTCATGGGACCGCGATTCCACGCGGAACCGTACCACCCGGACCTGCGGGGATCCGCCGCCTTGTCGCGCCGGATCCGCCGCTCAGGCGGCGGCGGGGTAGGAGCCCAGCACGCGCACCTGCTCGCAGTGGGCGGCCAGCGCGGCGATCGCCCCGGCGACGTCGGGGTCCTGCGCGCGGCCCTCGAAGTCCACGAGGAACTGGTAGTGGCCCAGGCCGCGCTTGAGCGGCCGCGACTCGATGCGCACGAGGTTGATGCCCCGGGAGGCGAATGCGCCCAGGCAGCCCACGAGCCAGCCCGGCGTGGTGTCCCCGGCGCCGTGGAACACGAGCGAGGTCTTCCACGCGCCGCCGGCGCCCGCGGCGAACGGCGCTTCGGGCGGACCCGGGCCGGCGACCCAGATGAAGCGGGTGACGTTGCCGTGCTCGTCCTCGATGCCCTCCCGCAGCACCACGCAGCCGTGCAGTGCCGCGGCGGCGGCGGGACCGATCGCGGCCCAGGGCTCCGTCGCGGCGGCGACGGTCCGGACGGCCTCGGCGGTGGCCGTGGCGGCGACCGCGCGGCGCCCGGGCAGCACATCGGCCAGGAAGCGCCGGCACTGGCCGAGGGCCTGCGGATGGGAGACGACGACCTCGATCGCGGCTTCGGCCACGCCGGGGCGCGCGATGAGGGCGTGGGAGATCGCCAGCAGCTCCTCGCCGACGATCCGGGCCTGCGGCGCGTCGAGGGCCAGCGTGTCCAGCGTGGCGTTGACGCCGCCCTCCAGCGCGTTCTCGATCGGCACGAGCGCGGCGTCCACCGCCCCGGACTCGGCCGCGAGGATCGTCTCGCGCTCCGTCGCGAACGGGACGGCCTGCGCGCCCTCCGCGTGGCGCGAGGCCAGCAGGGCCGCGTGCGTGAACGTGCCCTGCGGACCGAGGAAGCCCAGCCTCATGGCAGCGGCGGAGGCTCGGGGGGCGGCTCGCCGGCGAGGGCCACCCGCACCGCCTCGGCCTCCTCGGGCGACAGCTCGAGCTCCGGCGTCCCGCCGACGAGGTGCTTGACGTAGAGCCGGGCCTGGTCGCGGTGGTGGATGCTCGACAGGACGATCCCGGAGCGGCGGGCGTCCAGGAGCGCGATGGAGCAGGACTGGCGGCCCGACATCTCGTTGTAGGCGTCGAAGCGCACGAGGCCGCGGTAGGCGATCGCGCCGTCCAGGCGCTCCTCGGCCGTGGCCAGGCGGCCGTCGAGCCGCGCCGCCACGTCGCCGACGTAGGCGTGCAGCCCCCGGAACTCCTGGTCGAGCCGCGAGGCGTGCGCGACGAGGTCCTCGGGGGCGCCGCCGCCGAGCACGACCCGCTGGTCGGCGCGCAGGCGGCGCAGGGCCAGCACGGCGATCAGGGCGGCGACGAGTGCGGCGGCCGCGACGGCGCAGCCGGCGATCGCGACGATCCCCGCGGTCGATGCATCCACGCTCCCGACGTTACTGGCCCGTCCGGAGAGGACGCGCCGCGCGGGCGCGGGCGGCCGGTCAGCCGGTGAAGAGGATCGTGTAGTGCTGGGTGTTGTTGTCGGTCTTCTTCTCGCCGGGGACCGGCGCGACGGCGACGGTCATCGTCGCCGACGTGCCGCGCGGCGGGACCGTGCTGAGCTGCAGCGTGACCGTGGCGTTCGTGCCGGCCTTGGTCTGGTTCAGCCGCTTCTTGACCGAGATGTTCTTGGGGCCGCCGGTGACCTTGACCGAGACCGTGACGTTGGTCTCGTCGTTCTGGCCCTGGTTGGCGAACGTGACGTCGACGGGCAGCGGGGCGGTCGCCGGCACGCGGTTGACGATGGTCCCCGGCTGCAGCGTCACGGAGCCCGCCGTGACGCTGACGAGGCCGTGACCGTGGGTGCCCGGCCTGGGCTGGCCGGCCTTGGCGCCGCTGCTGACCCCGGCGTCGGGGTTGAGCTTGTCGCCGACCTGGCCGGGATCGAGCCAGCCGATGCTCGGCAGGAACTTGGATCCGGCGATGGTCTGGTCGCCGATGCCGTTGCGGTCCAGCGCCTGGCGGATGAGCGGCGCCACGCGCTGGGAGTAGATCACGTCGGAGGCCAGGAACGCCTGCATCTGCCCCGTGATCGTGTTGATCGCGGCCACCGCGCTGGGCTGGTTGCTCAGCGCCTTGGTGATCTGGTCGGCGATCTTGCGCACGCCCTCGGCCCGGAGGTCCAGGGCCAGCTCGAGGTCGCGCTGGGCCGCCTTGGTCTCCGTGTCGCCGGGCGGGCTGAGCGCGCGGGCCCGCTTGGCGTCCTCCTCGGCGACGATCCGCACCTGCTGGACGGCGACCTGGACGTCGGCGGCCTGGCCCCCGCCGCCGAGCACGTCGAAGAGCTGCTTGGAGACCTGGTCGTCGGAGCTCTGGATGACCGAGGCGACGTCGCGGTTGTAGTTCTTCAGCGCCGTCTTGTGGCGGCTGCTGGCGCAGCTCTTGAAGAGGAAGATGAGCAGCAGCGCGACGACCGCGAGGACGGCGAAGAAGCCGATCCGCCGCTTGGCGACGACGTCGGGCCTGGGTGCGGCCGCGGTCCCTCCTCCGCGCGGCGCGGGACGGCGCGGGCGGGCCGGCCTGGTGACTCGGGTGGGCTCGTCGGGCTCGTCGTCGAAGAAGGACACGTCCGCTCCTGGTCGCGCGGGCGAAGGGGCCAGTATGACCGGCGCGGCCGTTGTCACGCCCTGGTGCAAGTTCGCGCCCGTGCGCAGGACCCCTGCATCGGGCCCGGAACGGGGAGTCGGTGGAGACCGCCGAGCACCTGACCTCGAGCCCCGCCTCCGAGCCCGCGGAGGTGGTCCTGGACCGTTACCGCCTGCTGAGGCGGCTCGGCGGGGGCGGGTTCGGCGTGGTGTGGCTGGCCCACGACCTCAAGCTCGACCGGGCCGTCGCGGTCAAGCGGATCCCGACCGGCGACGCCGGCACCGCCCAGCGCGCCCGGCGCGAGGGCGTCGCCGCCGCGCGCCTGCAGCACCCGGCGATCGTCGCGCTGCACGAGGCGGGCGCCGACGAGGAGGCCGTCTACCTCGTCTCCGAGCTCGTCCACGGCGAGACCTACGCGCGGCTGCTGGCCGACGGCGAGCTGTCCGACCGCGACGTCGTGGCGATCGGCGTCGCGCTGTGCGACGCGCTGGCCCACGCCCACAAGCGCGGCATCATCCACCGCGACGTCAAGCCCGCGAACATCCTGATCCCCGAGGCCGGGCCCGACGGCACGACCGACGGCGGGCCACCGGCCAAGCTCACCGACTTCGGCGTGGCCCGCATCGCCGGTGACGACGCGCTGACGCGCACCGGCGACGTCGTCGGGACGCTGGCCTACATGGCGCCCGAGCAGGCCGACGGCGGCGACGTCGGTCCAGCAGCCGACCTCTACGCGCTGGCGCTCTGCCTCTACGAGGGCCTGTCGGGCGTCAACCCGGTCCGCGCGCGCGGCGCCGGGGCCACCGCACGCCGGGTCGGCCGGCGCCTGCCGCCGCTGGGCCGCCTGCGCCGCGACCTCCCGCTCGAGCTCTGCGAGGCCATCGACGCCGCCGTGTGGCCCCGTCCCGAGGACCGCGGCACGCTCGCGGACCTGCGCCGCGCGCTGGCCCGCGCGCTGGCCGACGTCGACGACGAACCGGGGACGATCGCCGGCGGGGCGCTGGAGCCGATCGCCGCCGTCGCGCCCCCGGTGCGCAGCGGGCTGCCCGCCCGCGCGGCCGCCGCGGCCGCGACGGGCGGCCTGACGGCCGCGGCGCTGCTCGGGCTGCCTCCCCCCGACGCCCCCGTCGCGCCGGCCACCGGCGCCCTGGTGGCCGCCCTGGCGGCGATCCTGCTGCCGCGCCTGGCCTGGACGGCCGCGGCGGCGGCCGTCGTCGGGTGGCTCGCGGGTCCGGCGCCCGACCGCGCCTGGCTCGTCGGCGCGGCCGTGCTGCCCGTGCCGATGCTGCTGCGCGGCGCGCCCGCGCCGGCCTGGTCGCTGCCGGCGGCCGCCCCGCTGCTCGGGCTGGCGGCGATCGCGGGTGCGTTCCCCGCCCTGACGGGGCGGATGGCGCGCCCGCTGCACCGCGCCGCCGTGGGGGCGCTCGGGGCCTGGTGGCTCGCGCTGGCCGAGGTGCTGACGGGCCGGCGGCTGCTGCTCGGCGCCCCCGCGGGCGCCCACGGGGGCTGGGACGCGGTCACGGCCGTGGCCAGTGGCCCGACCGTCGCCGTCGCGGGCGTGTGGGCGGTCGCCGCGCTTCTGCTCCCGGCGTTCGTGCGCGGGCGCGTCCCGGCGGCCGATGTCGTCGGCGCCGTGGCCTGGGCGGCGGGGCTGGCGGCCGCCGTGCAGGCCGTCAGCACGGCGCCGACGGGCAGGGTCGTGGCGGGCGCGGTGGCGGCGGGCGCGATCGCGCTTGTCGTGCGACGTCACGTGGCCAGCCCGGCGCACGTTTCGCTTGCGTAGCATGGATCACCGCCCCCACCCCGTGTGGGCGGTCTCCCCGACGGGGAAGTACGTCCCTCCTGGCATGAGCGTCCTCCGCAGTCTCGAAGAGAAGATCGCCGGCCTCGTCGAGGGGACGTTCGGCCGCGTCTTCAGGTCGGAGGTCCGCCCCGTCGAGCTGGCGCGCAAGCTCGCCAAGGAGATGGACGAGCACCGCACGGTCTCCGTGTCGCGCACCTACGTGCCCAACGAGTACGTCGTCTGGCTCTCGCCGCAGGACCGCGAGCGCTACGAGGGTGTCGAGGCGTCGGTCATCGACGAGCTCGGCGCCTACCTGCTCGAGCACGCCCGCCGCGAGCGCCTCGTGCTCGTCAGCCGCCCGCAGATCGAGTTCCGCACCGACGAGCGCCTGGCCCTGGGCGAGTTCGGCATCCAGGCGCGCCTGGTCGAGCCCGCCGGCGGTGCGTCGGCCGGAGCCGCCGCCGCGCCCCCGCGGCCCGCGGACATGGGCCACACGATGGTCTACTCCTCCAGCGACCGCCACCAGTCGGCGCTGGAGGAGGTCGGCTCGGGCGCCGGCGTCGCCCGCCGCCACGCGGTCGTCGTCGCCGACGGCAAGCGGCTGGTCGTCCCGTCCTCGGGCGCCCTGCTGGGCCGCAGCCGCGAGTGCGACATCGTCCTCGACGACTCCAACGTGTCGCGCCGCCATGCCCAGATCTCTCCGAGCGGCCCGGGATGGCTGATCCAGGACCTCGGGTCGACGAACGGCGTGCGCGTCAACGGCCGCCGGGTCGACGGCCCCCACCCGCTGGAGAGCGGCGACCGCGTCGAGCTGGGCACCGTCGACATCGGGTTCGAGGTCGAGTAGCCGTGCTGGATCCCGTCGCCGTCGCGCTGAAGTTCGGCTTCCTGGCCATCCTCTACCTGTTCCTGCTCTGGGTCTCACGCAACGCGCTCAAGGACCTGCGGCGCACGTCGGCGACGATCTCGCCCCAGGGCTACACGCCGGCGCCGCCGCCGGCCGACGCGACGGGCATCTACTCGCCGACCGCGGCGGGCCGGGGACCCGAGGGCGAGCCCGACCCGCGCCTGGTGGTCGAGCGCGCGCCCGGGCACGTGGCGGGCATGGAGTACGAGGTCGGGGAGGGTGCCGTGCTCGGCCGCGGCGACCAGGCCGAGATCCGCCTGGAGGACCCGTTCGCCTCCTCGCGCCACGCCCGGCTCGTGCGCCAGGGCGGGGTCATCGTGCTCGAGGACCTCGGGTCGACGAACGGCACCTACCTCAACGAGGAGCTGCTCAGCGGCCCGCAGCCCCTGCATCCCGGCGACCGCGTGCGCATCGGCGACAGCGAGTTCACGTTCCTGGACCGGTAGCCGTGCTCCGCGTCGCCGATCACGCCGCCCGGACCGACACGGGCCGACAGCGCCCCGCCAACGAGGACAGCTACTGGGTGAGCGCCCCGCTGTTCGTCCTCGCCGACGGCATGGGCGGCGCCCAGGCGGGCGAGGTCGCCTCGCAGACCGCGGTCGAGGTGTTCAAGGGCGGCCTGCCCGACGGCCCCGGATCGGCCGAGGAGCGCCTGGCCGGCCTCGTCGAGCGCGCCAACGCCGCGGTGCACGCCCTTGCGCAGGCCGACGAGCAGCACGCCGGCATGGGGACGACCCTGACCGCGGCCTACGTCGCCGAGGACGACCTCGCGATCGCCCACGTCGGCGACAGCCGCTTCTACGTCCTGCGCGACGGCGAGCTCTCCCAGCTGACCGACGACCACTCGCTCGTCGGCGAGCTGGTGCGGCGCGGGCAGATCAGCGCCGAGGAGGCCGAGGACCACCCGCAGCGCTCGATCATCACGCGGGCGCTGGGCATCGAGGGCGAGGTCGTCGTGGACCACCTCACCTGGCCCGTGCGCGACGGCGACGTGTTCCTGCTGTGCTCCGACGGCCTGACCTCGATGGTGCACGACGCCGAGGTCGCGCGCATCATCTCCGCGGCCGGCAGCCTCGGCGAGGCGGCGTCGCGGCTGGTCGCCGCCGCCAACGGCGCCGGCGGCCGCGACAACATCACGGTCGTCCTGTTCCGCGTCGAGGAGATCACCCCCGGCGAGGGCGGCGTGCTGGGCAGCCAGCGCACGATGGCCGGCGCCGCGGCGCCGAGCGCCGAGGAGATCCGCGCGGCCGCGCCCGCCCCGACGGCGCGCGGCGCGGTGCAGGCCGCCGAGCGCCCCGTGGTCGCGCCGCGGGCCCCGCGCCCGCCCCAGGGCGGGCGGCCGGGAGGCCCTTCCGTGCGCCGGCGGCGGCGCTGGAGCGGGCCGCTCAAGGCGCTGACCGCCGTCGTGGTGCTCCTGGCGATCGTCGCCAGCGGCGCGTGGATCGCCAGCCGGGCGGTCTACTTCGTCGCCACCGACGACGACGGCTACGTGGCGCTCTACCAGGGCCTGCCCTACGACCTGCCGGGGCTGAGCCTCTACCAGCAGCAGTTCATCAGCGGCGTGCCGGTGCAGACGCTGTCGCCCCGCGTCCGCGACACCGTGACCGCGCACAAGCTTCGCTCGCAGCACGACGCCGTCGATCTCGTCCGTCAGCTCGAGCGCGGCGACCTGGCCGGGCAGTCCTAGCCGGATGAGCGCCCGCAACCGCGAGCTGTTCGCCCTCATTCCCGCGGCCCTGCTGGTCAGCGCGGGGTTCGCCGCCGTGTTCCTGTCGCGCGACGACCTCCTCGGCGGGCTGAGCGGCACGAACCGCGTCTCCAACGTGTCGCTGACCTACGGTGCGATCTTCCTCGGCCTGTGCGTCGCCGCGCACCTGGTCCTGCGCGTCACGCTGCGCCACGCCGACCCGTACCTGTTCCCGCTCTGCGCGCTGCTGGCCAGCTTCGGGCTCGTCGAGATCTACCGGATCGACGACGGGCTGGCCCGGCTGCAGGCCCAGTGGTTCGTCATCGGGCTCATCCTCTTCGCCGGTACGATCATCCTGCTGCGCGACTACCGGCGGCTGGAGCGCTACCGCTACCTCATCGCGATCGGCGGCATCGCGCTGCTGCTGCTGCCGCGCGCGTTCCCGCCGGTCAACGGCGCCTACCTGTCGATCCGCATCGGCTCGCTCAGCGTGCAGCCCGCCGAGTTCGCGAAGATCGCGATGGTCATCTTCCTGGCCAGCTACCTGCGCGACACGCGCCAGCTGCTCGTGACCGCCGGGCGCCGCGTGGTGGGCGTGACGATCCCGCCGCTCAAGCACTTCGGGCCCCTGCTGGTGATCTGGGGCACGTCGATGCTGCTGCTGTTCTACATCCGCGACATCGGCTCGTCGGTCATGTTCTTCGGGGCCTTCCTGGCGATGATCTACGTCGCGACCGACCGCCTGTCCTTCGTCGTGGTCGGCGTCGGGATCTTCGCCCTGGGCGGCTACCTCGTCGCGGGCCACATCGGCCACATCGCCGACCGCGTCGACGCCTGGCGGCACCCGTTCGACCCCAAGCTCCTGCAGCGGGCCTCCGGCGGCAGCTACCAGCTGGCCCAGGGGCTGTGGGCCCAGGCCGACGGCGGCGTGCTCGGGCAGGGCTTCGGCCAGGCCGTCCTGCGCATCTCGGGCAACCCCGAGTGCGTCTCGACCGTCGACTGCTCCCTGCTGCCCGCGCCGCACACCGACTTCATCTACGCCGTCATCGTCAACGAGCTCGGCCTGGCCGGCGCCGCGGGCCTGCTCGGCGTCTACCTGCTCGTCGTCCAGCGCGGCTTCAAGATCGCGATGCTCGCGCGCGACTCGTTCTCCAAGCTGCTGGCCACCGGCCTGACGTCGGTCTTCGCCATCCAGGTCTTCGTCATCGTCGGCGGCGTCACCAAGCTCATCCCGCTGACCGGCGTGACGCTGCCGTTCGTCTCCTACGGCGGCTCGTCGGTGCTGGCCAACTTCGTGCTGCTGGCGCTGCTGCTGCTCGTCAGCGACCGCGCCCGGCGCCCGGACACGGGAGCCGGGGCATGAACAAGCCCATCGGCCGCCTGTTCGCCGCGGCGCTGCTCATGTTCGGCGCGCTGCTCGTCTCGACCTCGTGGTGGACGGTCGTGCGCGCCGACCGGCTCGACCACGACACGGCCAACCACCGCGGCGTGCTGCGTGCGCTGAAGATCCGCCGGGGCCTCATCCGCGCCGACGACGGGACCGTGATCGCACGGTCCACGCGCGACGCCGAGGGCGTCTACCACCGCTCCTACCCGACGGGCGCGCTGTTCGGGCACCCTGTGGGCTACTCCTACGCCGGCATCGGCCAGACCGAGCTCGAGCGCGAGCGCAACGACGAGCTGACGGGCCGGACCAACGCGATCACGACGACCGTCGACCAGCTCCTCGGGCACAAGGCCGAGGGCGACGACGTCCGCACGACGCTGGACCCCAAGGCCCAGCGCATCGCGCTGGACGAGATCGCGCAGGCCGGCAGGAGCGGCGCCGCGGTGGCGCTGGACCCGCGCACCGGCGCGGTCAAGGTCATGGCGTCCACGCCGACCTACGACCCCAACGTCATCAAGGACAGCAAGGCGCTGGCCGCCGCCAACCGCGACGAGAGCCGCAAGCCGCTCGTCAACCGCGCGCTGCAGTTCGGCTACGCGCCCGGCTCGACGTTCAAGGTCGTCACGTCGACCGCCGCGATCGACACGGGGCGCTTCACGCCCCAGTCCCAGGTCGACGGCAAGAACGGCGTCAAGATCTCCGGCGTGCCGCTGGCCAACGACTTCGGGCGCTCCTTCGGCACGATCGACCTCAAGACCGCGCTGGCCCAGTCGGTCAACACGGTCTTCGCGCAGGTCGGCGAGCAGCTCGGCAAGGCGACGATGAAGCGCTACATGGAGCGCTTCGGCTTCGACAGCAAGCCGCAGCTGGACTACCCCGCCGACTCCATGTCCGCGAGCGTGGTCGCGCCCGATCCGCCGCGCCACGCCGTGCCGCCGACGTCGAAGTACGTCGACGTCGGGCGCATGAGCATCGGCCAGGGTGGGCTGGAGGCCACGCCGCTGCAGATGGCCCAGGTCGCCGCCGCGGTGGCCAACGGCGGGCGCCTGATGAAGCCGCACCTGACCGACAAGGTCGTCGACCGCGACGGGCGGACGGTCAAGACCGTCGGCGCGCAGCTGCAGTCCACCGTGATGAAGCCGTCGACGGCCGCCGCCGTGACCGACATGATGATCGCGGTGGTCCAGAGCGGGACCGGCACGAAGGCCCAGATCCCCGGCACGCAGGTGGCGGGCAAGACCGGCACGGCCGAGACCGAGTTCGGGGACAAGATCAACAACGTGTGGTTCATCGGCTTCGCCCCCGCCGAGAACCCGCGGATCGCCGTCGCGGTGACGGTGGCGGGCGTGACCGGCTTCGGCGGCGACTTCGCCGCGCCGATCGCGCGGGACATCATGGAAGAGCTGCTGAGATGACGGACGTGCCCGAGACCTCGGCGATCATCGACGGGCGCTACCGCGTGCTGCAGCGCATCGGCTCGGGGGGCATGGCCGACGTCGTCTGCGCCGAGGACCTCCAGCTGGGCCGCAAGGTCGCGATCAAGCTCCTGCACCGCCGCTTCGCCGAGGACGCGGAGTTCGTCGAGCGCTTCCGCCGCGAGGCCTCGTCGGCCGCCGGGCTGCAGCACCCGCACGTCGTCGCCGTCTACGACCGCGGCGAGTGGGACGGCACCTACTACATCGCGATGGAGTACCTGGAGGGCCGCTCGCTCAAGCGCCTCGTGCTCGACGAGGGGCCGCTGGCGCCCGAGCGGGCGATCGACCTCACGACCCAGATCCTCAAGGCCGCGCGCTTCGCCCACAAGCGTGGGATCATCCACCGCGACCTCAAGCCCCACAACGTCATCGTCGACGGCGAGGACCGCGCGAAGGTCACCGACTTCGGCATCGCCAAGGCCGGCGCGTCGGACATGACGCAGACCGGGTCGATCATGGGCACCGCCCAGTACCTGTCGCCCGAGCAGGCGCAGGGCTTCGCGGTCAGCGCCCCGTCGGACCTGTACTCGGTCGGGATCATCCTGTACGAGATGCTCACGGGGCAGGTGCCCTTCGAGGGCGAGAGCGCCGTGACGATCGCGCTCAAGCAGGTCGGCGAGGCGCCCGTGCCGCCCTCGGCGATCAACCCGGCCGTGCCCCCCGCGCTGGAGGCCGTGGTCCTGCGCGCGCTGGAGAAGGACCCGGCGCGCCGCTTCGCCGACGCCGACGAGTTCATCGCCGCGCTGCAGGGCGCCGCCGCCGGCATCGCCCCCGCGCCCCCGACGGCGCCGACGCGCGTCGAGGCGCTGCAGCCGACGGGCCCGTTCGTGCCGATCCCGCCCGTCGGGGCCTACCTCGAGCCCGACCCGGTGCGGTACTACGCGCCGCCCCCGCCCTACGTGGAGGAGCCCCCGGTCGACGGCGACGGCCCGAGCCGCTGGTGGGTCGCGCTGCTCGTCGGGCTGCTCGTGGCGGGCGCGATCGTCGCCGTCCTGCTGCTCTTCCAGAAGGACCAGGTCAAGGTCCCCACTGTCGTCGGCGCGCCCCAGGCCGAGGCCGAGCTGCGGCTGAAGAACGAGGGCCTGTCCAGCGACGCGATCCCGAAGGAGAGCGCGACGCAGCCCAAGGGCCAGGTCATCGGCCAGGATCCCGCCGGGGGCTCGCGCGTGGACAAGAACACGGTCATCGACCTCTTCGTGTCCTCGGGCCCGGGCACCGCCGAGATCCCCGACCTGACGGGCCAGCCGCGCAGCGCCGCGCTCAAGGCGCTCCAGGGCCTCGGGTTCCGGACGACCGAGCAGCGCGCCAGCGACGACACCGTCAAGGAGAACCACGTCATCGAGACGCGGCCCGCGTCGGGCGAGCAGCGCGACAAGGGCACGACGGTCGTCGTCGTGATCTCATCCGGGCGCCAGCGCGTGCAGGTGCCCAAGGTCACCGACCTCACCGCGGACGACGCGCGCTCGACGCTGCAGTCGCTCGGCTTCCAGGTCGCGACCAAGCAGCAGGAGGACGACCAGCACGACCCGGGCACGGTCCTGGCCCAGGACCCGGCGCCGGCCACCAGCCTGCCCAAGGGCGCCAAGGTCACGCTCACGGTGGCCCAGCAGCCCAAGCCGGTCGACGTGCCCGACGTCACCGGCCAGGGCCAGAACGCGGCGACCCGGGCCCTGGAGAAGGCGGGCTTCAAGGTGACCGTGACCCAGCAGCCGACGAACAACCTCGACGAGGACCGCCACGTGATCTCGCAGGACCCCGCGACGGGTCAGGCGAAGAAGGGGTCCACCGTGACGATCGCCGTCGGCCAGTTCGATCCCAACCTCAACCCGGAGCCCGGTGCGGGGACGATCCCGAGCGCGGCGACGCCCGGCACGGTGACCACGCCGTGAGGGTCGCGGTGCTGGCCGGCGGCCGGTCCTCCGAGCACGAGGTGTCCCTGGCCAGCGCGGCCTCCGTGCGCGAGGGCCTGCGCGCCGCCGGTCACGAGGTCGTCGCCGTCGAGCTGGCCCGCGACGGCACGTGGTCGTCCGGCGGCGCCGAGCTGGCCCTGCGCGCGGGTCGCGGCCTGCTGGGCTGCGACGTCGTCTTCCCCGTCCTGCACGGCCCCTTCGGCGAGGACGGCACCGTGCAGGGCCTGCTCGAGCTGCTCGACGTGGCCTACGTCGGCTCGGGCGTCATGGCCAGCGCCGTGTGCATGGACAAGGTCGTCTTCAAGGAGCTCATGGCCCGCGCCGGGCTGCCGCAGGTCGGCTACGCCCTGGCCGAGGCCGGGCGTCCGTGCCCCGACGTCGGCGCCCTCGGCCTGCCCGTCTGGGTCAAGCCCGCGCGGCTGGGCTCGTCGGTCGGCATCGTCAGGGTGCAGCGCCACGAGGACCTCGACGCCGCGCTGCAGTCCGCGTTCGCCCACGACGACCGGGTGATCATCGAGGCGGCGGCCACGGGGATCGAGGTCGAGTGCTCCGTGCTCGGCGACACCCACGACGCGCGGGTCAGCGTCCCGGGCGAGATCGTCGTGCTGACGGGCGGCTGGTACGACTACGAGGCCAAGTACACCGACGGCGGCATGCGCCTGGAGGTGCCGGCGCGCATCTCGGAGACGGCGACGGCGACGCTGGGCGAGCTCGCCCGCCGCGCGTTCGCCACCGCGGGCTGCTCGGGCCTGGCGCGCGCGGACTTCTTCGTCGACGGCGAGACCGTGCTGCTCAACGAGCTCAACACGATGCCGGGCCAGACCACCACGTCGGTCTACGGCGTGCTGTGGGAGCGCTCGGGCCTGGCGTACCCCGCGCTGATGGACGAGCTCTGCCGCATCGCGCTGGCCCGCGCGCAGCGCGAGCGCGAGCTGCGCCACTGAGCGCCGGCGTCAGCGGAGGGCGCGGCGGGCGGGGGCGCCACGCCGGCGGAGCGAGGCAGGGAGGCCCATGGGCCCCGGTGGTCGACGCGCGCCGTAGGCCGGATGACGGCGCCGGCGGCCCCGGGTCAGCGGGGCAGCGCGCGGGCGGTGGCGCGCAGACCCTCCCACGGGTCCGCGCCGAGCGCGTGCAGGCGGTCGCGCACGCTGGTCAGCGTCCAGGCGTCGGGCCGCAGGGCGGGGTCCTCGAGCTCCTCCCAGCGCAGGGGCGTGGCCACCGGGGCGTGCGGCCGCGGCCGCGGCGCGTAGGGCGCGACGACGGTCTGGGCGGGCCCGTTGCGCGCCACGTCGACGTAGATGCGCCCACCGCGCTGCTCCTTGCGGAACGCCGTGGTCAGCAGGTCCTCGCCCGCGACGCCCGCGTCGGCCAGGCCCGTGGCGAAGTCGCGCGCCCAGGCCAGCACGTCGGCGGCGGGGCGGGTGCGCCGCAACGCGACGGCGACGTGGACGCCGCGCGAGCCGGTGACCATCGCGAACGGCTCCAGGCCCCGCGCGCGCAGGGCGTCCCCGCAGGCCAGCGCCGCGCGCCGTACGGCGTCGAAGTCCTCGCCGGACGGGTCCAGGTCGATCACGAGGCGGTCCGGGCGGTCCAGGCGGTCGGCGCGCGCGAGGAAGACGTGCGGCGTGACGCAGCCCTGCTGGCCCAGCCACTGCAGCGTGCGCCGGTCGTTGGCCAGGAGCATCGTCACCGAGCCGCCGCGCTTGGGGACCTCGGCGCGGGCCAGCCAGTCCGGGGCGCCGCGCGGCAGCTCCTTCTGGAAGAACCCGCCCTCGGAGACCTCCGCGCGGAACCGCTGCAGGGAGACCGGGCGGTCGCGGACGTGGGGGAGCATGACCGGCGCCACGTCGCCGAAGTAGTCGAAGAGGTCGCGCTTGGTCAGCCCATCGGCCGGCCACAGCAGCCGGTCGGGGTGCGTCAGCCGGACGGCGCTCACTGGAAGAGCAGGACCTCGGAGATCTCGGCCTTCGTGCGGCCCGGCGGGAGCTTGGTGATCCAGACGAGGTAGTAGCGGAAGCGCTGGCGGGCCGTGTCGAGCTGGACCCGCTGGCGCTTGGCGGTGATCGTGAAGTCGGCCACGCGCTGCCACCCGTCGAGCGTCTTGGGCGGCCCGGAGCTCGCCACGTAGATCTGGCCCTCCCAGCCCGTGACGGGCGAGCGGATCTCCATGACCCGCGCCGCGGCGCTCGGATGGGCGTCGACGTAGATGCCCACGCCCTTCTTGCCCGACGCGAACACGCCGTTCTGGTAGCTCTCGGTCGACCAGGTCGAGTTCGGGTCGCGGTCGATGATCGCCCGGACCTGATCGTGGTGCTCCTGGCCGTCGCCGGGCGGTGGGTCGAAGTCGCCGGCGCCGCTCTGGGCCAGCGAGACCGACCGCAGGCCAGGGGGCGCCACGACGTTGCGCGGCTGGCCCGTCCCGCGCTGGGTGCGGTCGGCCAGCAGGACGATGGCCAGCACCACGACGCCGGCGACGGCCGCCAGCGCCAGCAGCAGCCGGACGGGATGCGTGACCCGCACGGGCAGGCGCCGCCGCGCCGACGGGGGCAGCGTGCGCAGCACGGCCGTGGCCTGGCCGGTCGCCTGGCCGCTGCGCGCGGTCTCGATGGCCAGGACGTCCTCGAGGTCGGCGATGAACGCGCGGTCGTCGGCGTAGCGGTGGTCGAGGTCCTTGGCCGTGGCGCGGTCGAGCACCGCCGCCAGCGCGCTGGAGACCTCCGGGCGGCGCATCTGCACGTCGGGCAGCTGCTCGCGGACGTGCTTCATCGCCACCGCGACCTGGTTGTCGCCCTTGAACGGGACGTCGCCCGTGAGCATCTCGAAGAGCACGATGCCCAGCGAGTACAGGTCGCTCTGCCCCGTGACCGGGTGGCCGAGCGCCTGCTCGGGCGAGACGTAGTCGGTGGTGCCGAGCACCCGCCCGTCGGCGGTCAGGCCCTCCTGGTCCAGCGTCCGCGCGATGCCGAAGTCGGTGACCTTCGCCGAGCCCTCCTCGTCGACCAGGACGTTCTGCGGCTTGACGTCGCGGTGCACGATGCCGCGCTCATGGGCGATGCCCAGGGCGCGGGAGATCTCGATCGCGTAGGCGACGGCCTCCGAGACCGGCAGGCGCCCGAAGCGCCGGATGCGGTCCTTGAGCGTCTCGCCCTCGACGTACTCGAGCACGATGTAGGGCGTGTTGTCGTCCTCGCCCGCGTCGATGACCGTGACGATGTGCGGATGGTTGAGCTGGGCGACGGCCCGCGCCTCGCGGCGGAAGCGCTCGAGCTGGTCGGAGTCCGAGGCGATCTCGCGGTGCATGAGCTTGATCGCGACCTGACGCTCGAGCACGGTGTCGAAGGCGCGGTAGACCGTCGACATCCCTCCCGTTCCGATCTGGGCGTCGAGCCGATACCGGCCGTTGAGCAGGGTGCCGACCTGCGAGCTCACGTCTCTATTGTGCTGCCGCGGAGGAGGAAGTGGTGATGGAGGGTGGATTCGCCACCCAGGGCAGGATCACCTACGTACCCGCTCCGGCGCGCCGGCAGGGCGCGACGCGTGTGGGCCGGCGGCGGGCCACCGACCCGCCCGTCCGCCTAGGGCAGCGGAGGAGGGTCGGTGGCGGGGCGCGACGGCCGGCCGGGCACTAGCCCAGCAGCTTCAGGACGCTCTGCGGGGCCTGGTTGGCCTGCGAGAGCATGGCCGTGCCGGCCTGCTGGAGGATCTGGTTCTTGGTCAGGTTGACCATCTCGTCGGCCATGTCGACGTCGCGGATGCGCGACTCGGCGGCGGTCAGGTTCTCCTGGTAGGTCGCCTGCAGCGCCAGGGTGTGCTCGAGGCGGTTCTGGACCGCGCCGAACCCGGCGCGCGCCGTGCTGACGGCGGTGATGGCCGCGTCGATCTCCGACAGGTCGACCGCGTTGGCCGTGTCGAGCTGGTAGTAGGAGGTGCCCAGCGTGGAGGCCAGGTCGATCGTCGAGACGCCGATGACCTCGCCGTCGTTGGCGCCGACCTGGAACGACACGGTGCCCGTGGCGTTGAGCAGGTGCAGGTTGTCGAACTGGGCCTGCGCGCCGATGCGCGAGATCTCCGAGGCGAGCTGGTTGACCTCGTTCTGGACCGCCGAGCGGGCGTTGCTGTCCAGCGAGCCGTTCTTGTACTGCACGGCCAGCTCGCGGATGCGCTGCAGCATGGAGTGGACCTCGTCGAGGTTGCCCTCGGCGGTCTGCACCATCGAGACGCCGTCCTGGATGTTGCGCTGGCCCTGGGCCAGGCCGCGGATCTGGGCCCGCATGGACTCGGAGATGCCGAGGCCGGCGGCGTCGTCGGCCGCGCTGTTGATGCGGTAGCCGCTGGAGAGCTTCTCCATCGACTTGCTGATGGCCGAGCTCGTGGTCTGGAGGTGACGCGAGGCATTCATCGCCTCGATGTTCTGGGTGATGCGCATGGACATCCGTGGGTCTCCGATCTGGGTGCCGTGGAGGGAGTGGTGCGTGAGGGAGCTGGAACTGCGGGGTGCTGCTCAGGACTTCTTGCTGGGCGTCGGGACGTCGTCCGGGAGCTGGGCGACGTCGGACGCTGCGGCGGCGCGGTTCTCCGCCTGGACGGCCGCCCAGATCTCCTCCCGGTACACGGGAATCGACTTGGGGGCGGCGATGCCGATGCGCACGCTCGAGCCACTGACCTCGATGATCTCGACCACGACATCGTCACCGACCATGATCTTCTCGCCAGGGCGACGGGTGATGATGAGCATTGGGGGACTCCTCCTTGGAGACGGATCAGTTGGGCGAGCGTACCGAGGGCGCTAGGCGGCCCTGGAGGGCTCTTCCTGGAGGCCCGCGAAGAGCGGGGCGCGGACCGGGGCGATGGCGGCCTGGTTGATGACCTGGTGGCCCTGGTTGCCGACCACGAGGATCGGGGCGCGCAGGTTGGCGCAGAAGTCGTCGAGGGCCGGCGCGGAGCGGACGGTCACGTAGATCGACGCGTCCTCGGGGCCGGAGATACCGAGGCGCTCGGCCTCGTCGTCGCCGAGCTCGATCTCGTAGTCCTCGAAGAACCGCCAGGGGTTCGTGACGGGGACCGCGAGGTCGGGGTCGTCCATGGAGTGCAGCCAGACGAAGGCCGACTCCTCGCTGCGGGCCAGCAGCGCGAAGCGCCGCCCTCCCAGGCCGATGAGGCCGGCCGGGAAGTCGAGGACCGCCTCGGCGGGGATCTGGAGCTCACCGAAGCGGCTCGACTGAAGGATCACGTTCATGGGTGAGTCGCCTCCATGGGTGGGGGTGGCCAGCCTGCTCATCGGAGGAAGTCCACGAGGGACGGCTGGATGATCTGCGCGCCGACCTTCAGGGTGGCCTGGTACGCGGACTGCTGGGACGTGTAGTCGGTGAGGGCCTTGGCGAGGTCCACCCCCGTGAGATCGCTGATCCCCTGGGTCGTGAGCTCCTGCAGGTCCTGGAGGCGGCTCGTGGCCGCCTCGGCGCGGTTCAGCGTGATGCCGACCGCGCCGCGCGCGTTGCTCACCGCGGTCTGCACGGTCTGCAGGCGCCCGAGGTCGCTGTTCTGGATCGCGGTGATGTCGGCGGCCGTGCCGCCGCGCAGGTGCGCCGACAGGGTCTGCAGCACGTCGAGCACGCGGCCGTCGGCGGCGCCGGCGCCGCCGCCCAGCAGCGAGGCGCCGGTGAGCGCCTCCGTCGAGCCCGCGGGGGTCGCGCCGACCGCGGCGAACGGCGGGTTGAGCTGCAGGGTGGCGCCCGGCCCGGCCTCGCGGGTGACCGCGCCGGCGTCGCCCTGGTAGGCGTCCCCGGTCGCGTCGGCGTAGGGCGCGACGTCGGACCTGGTGCCCGAGAAGATGTAGGCGTCGCCGACCTTGACGTTGACCGCGTCCTTGGCCGACTTGACGAGCTGGTCGATCTCGTCGGCGATCTGGTTGCGCGCGGCCTGGTTGTTCGTGCCGTTGGCGCCCTGCACCGCGAGCTCGCGGGCCCGCGAGAGGACGTCGTTGACCGACGACAGCGCCGTCTCGGAGGCGCCGAGCCACGAGGTGGCGGTGTTGACGCTCTCCTGGCTGCGCCTGATGCCCTCGAGGTCGCCGTTGCGCAGCCGCTCGGTCGCGGCGGCCACCGGGTCGTCGGACGGGCGGTTGACGCGCCGGCCCGAGGAGATCTGCTCCTGGGTGGTCGCCATGCGCGTGTAGGACGCCTGGAGGTCGGCCAGCACGCGGTTGCCGATGGTGGAGTTCGTGAGCCGCATGACCTAGAGCCCCACCCGTCCGGTGCTGTTGATGAGGGTGTTGAGCATGTCGTCCATCGTGGTCAGCGCTCGGGCGGCGGCCTGGTAGCCGCGCTGGAAGCGCACCATGTTGGCCATCTCCTCGTCCATGGAGACGCCGGAGGTGGACTGGCGCTGCTCGGTGAGCGACCCGAGGACGCGCGTCGTCGTGTCGAGGTCGGCGTCGGCGTTGGCGGTGTCGGCGCCGATGGACTGCACGAGGCCGGCGTAGCCGCGGTCGACCGTGCCGCCGCGCAGCGCGGCGATCGCCGTGGCGACGCTGTTGTCGCCGGCCGGGCCGCCGGAGGCGCCGGCGCTCACGGTGGTCGAGGTCGCCACGACGGCGATGTCGGCCGAGCCCGTGCCGGAGAAGATCGGGGTGCTCGACAGGCCGTTGACCGCGCCGATGACCGAACCGGCGACGCCGTTGAGGGTCGTGCGGTAGGACGCGATCTTGGCGGCGACGTCCTGCAGGCCGCCGAGCGTGCCGCCCGGGGTGGCCGACAGCGTCGCGGCGGTCGGCATCGTGACGGTCGTCTGGGAGACGAGCGGGGTGCTCGCGCCGCCGAAGGAGACCTGGATCATCCCGGGGTAGGCGGGGTTGCCCGAGCCGTCGAGCGTCGGGTCGGGCGTGACCGAGACCTGGCCGTAGCGCGAGAGGTTGTCGAGCAGCAGGTCGCGGCGGTCCAGCAGGTCGTTGTGGGCGACGCCGGCTGCCGTGGCCTGGTTGATCTGGGTGTTGAGCTTGGCCAGCTCGTCGGCGATGGGCCGGATCGGGCCCTGGCTGCCGAGGAGGTCGGAGACCGCCGTGGTGGCCTGCGCTCCGAGGGTCGCGAGGTCGGTGTCCAGGCGCTGGAAGCCGGCGGCGACGGTCTGGGCCGTGCCGACGACGTTGGCCTTGGCCGCATCGCTCTGCGGGTTGGACGACAGCGTCTGCCAGGCGCTCCAGAACGTGTCGAGCTGGGCGCCGAGGTCCGAGGAGCTGCCGCTGCCGAGCGTCGTCTGCACCTGGGCCAGGCGCTGGGCGCCGACCTCGGCCTGGCCGCCGCTCATGTTCTGGGCGCGCCACTGCAGGTCGAGGAAGTCGTCGCGCAGGCGCCGGTAGGTCACCACGTCGACGCCCTGGCCGAGCTGGGCGCCCTGGCCGAGCTGGTTGGCCCCGGCCGGGATGGTCAGCGTCGGGGCGGCGCCCATCACGGCCTCCTGGCGGCTGTAGCCGGGGGCCTCGACGTTGGCGATGTTGTGGGAGGTGACGTCGAGCGCGCGCTGCTGCGCGGTCAGGCCGCGCAGCGCGATGTTCAGCCCGTTGAAGGTCGAGACGCCCATGGCCTAGGCCTCCAGGTCCAGGGAGCGGCGGATGCGGACCGCCTGGGCGGCGGGCGCGAGCGTGGCGCGCATCGTGGCGCCGGGCTCGCTGGGCGGCCGGTAGCCGACGTCCTCGGCGTCGATGCCCAGCTGCCGCGTCAGGTGCGAGAGGAAGGCGAGCTCCTGGCGCATGAGCGCCCGGTTGATCGTGTGCTCGCGCTGGACCTCGGCGAGCATGCCGCGCAGCTCGGCGCTGCGGCCCTTGGCGGCGAGCGCCTCGTCGGGGTGCAGGAGGCGGACGAGCTCGTCGAGCGTGACGGCGTGCGGCGGCAGGCCGAGGCCCTGGCCGGCGGTGGTGAGCAGGCGGACGCGCTCGCGCTCGAGCGTGCTGCGGCGCTCCATCTCGCCCTGCATCTCGGCCAGGCGGGCCAGGACGCCGTCGACGTCGCGGGCGCGGATCGCCGCGCCCTGGCGCAGGACGGCGTCCAGCAGCCGCCGGGCGGAGGCCAGCTGGGCGTCGAGGTGGCGCAGCACGTCGGCGCCGAAGACCGTCGGGGGCGCCGGGGTGAGCGTCGAGCCTGTCACTTGCCCGACTCCTTGAGGTTCTCGGCGATCGTGCGGGCCATGCCCAGGCCGCCCGACTGCATGATGCTGTCGGCCAGCACGCCCGGCAGCATCTGCCGGTAGGTCGTCGTCGCGGCCGAGCTGCCGTCGCCCGAGCCGTCGTCGGCGCCGCCCGAGCTGTCGGGCTGGGCGCTGTCGGAAAGCTGCTGGGTGAGCTGCTGGACGAGCTCGCGCTCGAAGCTCAGCGCCGTCTTGTACCGCGTCTTGTCGGCCTGCGTGCCGGTGCGCACGTCGGCCGGCAGCACGCGGTCGTCGATCGGGGGCAGCGCGCTCATCGTTTCACCTGGTTGGCGATCTCGAGGATCTGGTCCTGCGTCTGGATGGCCTTGCTGGCCAGCTGGAACGCGCGCTGGGCCTCGATCATGTCGGTCATCGCGGTGGCCTCGTCGACGTCGGAGGCCTCAAGGGTGCCCTGGTGGACGATCGTGCCCTTGCCCGCGCCGCGCGCCGCGCCGCTGCCCGTGCCGGGGATGAGCGTGTTGTCGGGGCCGCCCGTCAGCGCGCCGGGCGCGGCGACGTCGAGCAGCGTGAGCCTGCCGTAGCTGCGCCCGCCGATGGAGACCGTGCCGTCGGGGGCGATCCCGATGTTCTCGGGGTCGGTGCCGGCCGGCAGCGTGACGGGCGGCTCCACGTACTCGCCCGTGCTGAGCCTGAGCTTGCCGGTGACGTCGAGGTCGAGGTTGCCGTCGCGCGTGAGCGCCTTGGTGCCGTCGGCGAGCTTGACCTGGATGAAGCCCGGGCCCTCGAGGGCGATGTCCAGAGCACGGCCCGTGCTCTGCAGGGCGCCCTGGCCGGTCGCGCGCCCGATGGGCGTCGCGGCCGAGCCCGCGCCGATGCGGACACCCTGGGCAGCGCCGTATCCCTGCGCGTCGTCGTACACGAGATCGCGGAACGCGACACGCGCGTGCTTGTAGCCCGTCGTGTTCGTGTTCGCGAGGTCGGTCGCGACCGCGTCGAGACGCGTCTGCTGTGCCGCCATGCCGGCGGCCGCCGTGTACATGCCTTCTAGCACTTGATTCCGGGTCTCCTGAAAGGAGGGGTGGAGCTCCGGCTTCCGCCATACGGGCGGTCCAGCCGAACGGGGCTCCTCTGTCCTCCCGGTGATCGGCAAGGACCGAACCGACTTGAATGCGGGGCGTTCTGCACCCGCGCGCGCCGGCCGTGGGTGGACGATCGTCGGGGGAGGCCGGGTCAGCCGGGGAGGTTGCCGACCTGGCCGGCAGCCTGCTGCAGGCTCTGGTCGATCGTCTGGATGGCCTTCTGCCCCGCCTCGAAGGCGCGCAGGGAGGCCATCATGTCGACCATCGTCCGGGCCGCGTCGACGCCCGAGGACTCCAGGCCCCCGGAGACGACGGTGCCGGTCGCGGCGGCGGAGCCCGCCGTGCCGCTGAAGAGCGAGTCGCCCTGCTTGGTGACGCCCGTCAGGGCGAAGCAGCCGACCTTCTTGACGTCGACGGTGCCGTCGGCGCTGAGCTTGACGGGCTGCCTGTCGGTGCCGAGGACCTGCTGGCCCGAGGCGTCGACGAGCGTGCGGTCGGGGGCTGCCTGGAACGACCCGTCCCGCGTGTAGCGGACGCCGTTGGCGGTCTTGATCGCGAAGTAACCCTCACCCGAGACGGCGAGGTCCAGCGGCTGGCCGGTGTCGCGCAGCCCCTCGGGCGTGAGGTCGGTGACGGTCTTGGTGATGAGCGGGCCGGCGCCGAGCGGGCCGACGGTCTGGCCCGTCTTGGTGTTCTGCAGCAGCAGGTCGCCGAATGAGCGCTGGACGCTGCGGTCGGACTTGTAGCCCGGCGTGGCCGCGTTGGCCAGGTCGTTGGCGATCTGGTCCTGGCGGGCCATCTCGGCGACCATGCCGGCAGCGGCGATGTAGAGGCCTCGTTCCATCGATCAGGACAGTCGGTCGTGGTCGGGGATCCTTGAGCATGTTCGACGACCTGCGAACCTCCCGTCCCGATGCCCGGCCCCGTCGACGTCGTCCTGCTGCGCGGACTGCTGCCCGACGTCACGCTGCGCCCCGGGGCGATCCTCAGCGGCCGCGTCCTGGACGCCCGCACGCTCGTGCTCGCCGGCGTGCGCCTCGCCGCCCGGCTGCCCGAGGGCGTGGAGGCCGGCCAGCACCTGCGCCTGCGCGTGGAGGAGGCCGGCAGCGAGCGCATCCACCTGCGCGTCGTCGAGCAGGCGCCGGCCGCGCCGGCCGCGCCGGCCGCGATCCCGCCGGCCGCCTACGCGCTGGCGCTGCCCGGCGGCGCGGCGGCGCGGGTCTTCGTGCAGGAGCGCGAGGACGCCGCCGGCCGCGGCGGGCGGGCCGCGGCCCGCTCGGTGGTCGTGCGCTACGACTCCCCCACGCTCGGGCGGATGGACGTGCGCCTGGACCGCGGGGCGGCCGCGGTGCACGTCAGCGCGGGCGAGGCGGCCGACCGCGTGCGCGGGGCGGCCGACGTCCTGCGCGAGGCGCTGAGCCGCGTGGCCGGCGCGCCCGTCCAGGTCACCGTCCACCCCAGGGAGGAGACGCTGGATGTCCGGGCCTGAGCGCCGGCGGCGGGCCGCGGCGCTGCGCTACGACCAGGAGGCCGGCGGGGCGCCGCGCGTGGTGGCGGCGGGGCCCGGGCTGGTGGCCGACCGCATCCTCGAGCTGGCCCGTGAGCAGGGCATCCCGGTGCGCGAGGAGCCGGCGCTGGTGGAGGCCCTGGCGCGGCTGGAGCTCGAGCAGGAGATCCCCGAGGAGCTGTTCGTCGCCGTGGCCGAGGTCCTCGTGTGGGCCTACGGCCTCGAAGCTGCGGGACGCCCGCCCAGGGGGCGGGGTCCCGGGAGCGGGCGCGCCTGACCCGGCGCGCCCACGCGACAGCGGGGTCCCGTGCCGCTGCCGCGGGGAGGAGCCCTACGCGACGGCGCGGAAGAGCGGCGCGTCGTCGTCGAGCTGCGCGCGCAGCGTCTTCTTGAGCTGGCCGTGGATCTGGCAGACCCGCGACTCGCTGACGCCGAGGATCTCGCCGATCTCGGCCAGCGTCATGTTCTTGACGTAGAGGAGCACCGCGACCTCGCGCTCGCGCTGGGGCAGCCGGGCGAAGGCCTCGCGGAACCTGTCCTTGGCCTGCTCCTTGGCGGCCGCGTGCAGCGGGTCGGCCGACGCGTCGGTCGAGGCGATGGTGTCGATGCGCTCGATCGTGGTCTCGTCGTCGCTGAGGACGAGCGTGTTGAGCGAGGTGAGGTCGGACTGGGTGATCTCGTCGCGGCGCTTGCGCAGCTCGGCGACCGTGGTGCCCATCGACTCGGCGAGCTCGGCCTGCGAGGGCCGGCGGCCGTGCAGCGTCGTGAACTCGTCGGCGGCGCGCTCGATGTCGCGCTCCCAGCGGCGGACGGAGCGGGGGGCCCAGTCCTGGCGGCGCAGCTCGTCCAGGACGGCGCCGTGGATGCGCGTCCAGGCGTACTGCTCCAGCGTGGCGCCCTTGGCCGGGTCGTAGCGCTCGATGGACTGGATGAGCGCCTCGAGGCCGCAGGAGATGAAGTCCTCCACCTCGCAGCGGGCCGGCATCTCGCGGACCTTCTTGTAGACGATGTACTTGACCAGCGGGGCGAAGGTCAGCACGAGGCGGTCGCGCACGGCGCGGTCGTTCGTGCGGCGGTACTCCTTCCAGAGCGCGAGCGTGTCCTCGGAGGAGAGGCGGCGCTTGGAGGTGGTGGCGGTGGCGAGGCTCACGGGTGTGCTCCTTGAACTGGGGGGACGCTGGAGATATCGGCCCACCCCCGAACCTTCCGTATCCCCGGTATCCGGTACCGAGGGGGGGACATGCGGCCAGGCGCGGTCTCCCCACTTCTGGGGATGGTCCCCGGCGAACCTGCAACGAACCTGCAAAAACCTGCACAAGACGAGCCCCGAACCCTCCGCGGCCCGAACGGGTACGGGCTCGCGGTCGTCCGGCCGGCCCCGAACGCCGGCCGGCCGACCGCCCTGCTCAAGGGCCCTGTTCGACGGCCGACGACGGAGGGTGGCGGACACCCACTCCGTCCTCCGATCCCTCCAAGGAGCCCTCAGCACCCATGGCGCTTCGCCTCGTCCAGCCGGTCGACGGACCGGCGGCCACCAAGCCGTCCGCCGCACGCGTCCCGCTCACGGGCCTCCCGGCCGTCGCCCACGTCACCAACCGCGCCGCCGGCCTGCTCGCCGCGCGCGACCTCGACGGCTGGCGCGGCCTGGTCCAGGCCGCCGGCGAGCTGCCCGACGTCCACGACCGCTACCTCGCGCGCCGCCTGCTCCTCGAGTCCACGCTCGGCCAGCGCACGCTCTCGGGCGCGGCCCTGGCCGAGACGTTCCTCGCCGGCGCCCTCGCCGGCCTCGGCGTCCTCGAGCTCGAGCCGCGCGAGCCCGTCCTGCTCAACCTCGCCGGCGTGCTCCTCTACGAGCTCGGCGTCCTCGTCGCCGCCGAGGCGCTCTTCCGCGCCGCCCACCGCCTCGACCCCGAGCTGCCCGACGTGTCGCGCAACCTGCGCGAGTGCCGGCGCCGGCGCAAGCAGGGCGCCGGGCTGCCCCAGGGCCTGCCCGCCACCGTGCTGCGTGCCCTGCGCCCCATCGGCCCGCGCGCCCAGCGCGTCGCCCAGCGCGCGGTGCCCGCCACGGGCCTCACGCTGAGCCTGTGCATGATCGTCAAGGACGAGGAGGCCATGCTCCCGCGCTGCCTGGCCGCCGTCGCCGGCCACGTCGACGAGCTCATCGTCGTCGACACGGGCTCCCAGGACCGGACGGTGGAGATCGCCGAGTCCTTCGGCGCGCGCGTCCTGCACCACACGTGGGACGGCGACTTCGCCGCCGCGCGCAACGTGAGCCTCGAGGCCGCCACGGGCGACTGGCTCATGTACCTGGACGCCGACGAGGTCCTGGTGGAGGGCGACGGTCCCCGCCTGCGCGAGCTGCTCGGCCACACCTGGCGCGAGGGCTTCTTCCTCACGGAGACCAACCACGTCGGCGACCTCGAGGACGGCGCCGCGGTCACCCACAACGCGCTGCGCCTGTTCCGCAACCGACCGGAGTACCGCTTCGAGGGCCGCGTCCACGAGCAGTTCGCCCATCGCCTGCCGAACGTCCCCGAGCGCCTCGAGCCCTCCGGCGTGCGCATCGAGCACTTCGGCTACCTCGGCGCCGTGCGCGACGCCAAGGAGAAGTCGCGCCGCAACCTCGAGCTGCTCGAGCGCCAGATCGCCGACGGCGTCGACACGCCGTTCCTGCACTTCAACCTCGGCTCCGAGCGCGCCGCCTCCGGCGACATCCCGGGCTCGCTGACGCACCTGCGCACGGCGTGGGAGCAGCTGGCCGGCGATCGCGAGCGCACCGTCTACGGCTACTTCCCGTCGCTGTGCTCGCGGTTCGTCAAGGCGCTGGGCGCCAACGGCCTGCACGACGAGGCCCTCGCCGTCGCCGACGAGGCGCTGGGCCTGCTGCCCGGCTTCACCGACGTCGTGCTGGAGCAGGCGATGACCCACCGCCGGCTCGGCGACCGCGACGGCGCGATAGCCCTGTACGAGCGGTGCCTGGAGATGGGCGACGCGCCCGCGCGCTACAGCGCGACCGTCGGCGCCGGGACCTTCCACGCCCGCGTCCTGCTCAGCGAGCTGCTCATCGGCGCGGGCCGGCCGGACGAGGCCGAGAAGCACCTGCACCACGTGCTCGTCCACCACCCGAACTTCATCGGCGGCGTCGAGCCCTACGCCAAGCTGCTCATCCGCCGCGGGGTGCCCGCCGCCGAGGCGGCCGCCCGCGTCCATGCCCTCGTGCCCGAGCCCACGCCGGGCCAGCGCTTCCTGCTGGCCGTGCCGCTCTACGAGGCCGGAGCCGTCGAGGTCGCCGAGACCGAGCTGCGCGCGGTGCTCGCCGCCCAGCCCGGCGCCCACGCCGCGCGGGTCGCGCTGGCCGAGGCCCTGCTGAGCCAGAACCGCCTCGACGAGGCGGCACGCACGGCGCTGGCCGTCGACCCCGAGGCGCTGCACGGCCCGGCGGCCGCCAGCACCGCGCTGTTCGCCCGCCTGGCCGGCCGGGTCCCCGAGGCCTTCGTCGTCGAGGCGCTGCAGTATGCCCGCGAGGCGCGCCTCGGCGAGGCCGAGCTCGCCGCCTTCGGCGCCTGGCACCGCGGCGCACCGGCGCCCGCGTCGGTCCCCGCGGAGGCCGCGAGCCTCGTCGCGGTGATGCTCGAGGCGCTGGCGCGCCTGGAGGACTTCGACGGCTTCGAGCGCCTGGCCGCGGTGGCCGACGCGCTGGCGCTCCCCGAGCGCGAGCGGCGCGAGCTCCTGGCGACCGTGTACCTGCGCCGCGGCTACCTGGACTCCGCCGCGGCCGAGTGGATCGGCGTCGTGGAGCGCGGCGGCCCCGACGAGCGCGCCATGCTCGGCCTCGCGCGGGTCGCCGAGGCCCGCGGTCTGGACGAGGACGCCGAGATCTTCCGCGCCGAGGCCCGCCGTCTCGGAGGCGTCGTCTGACATGTGCGCCGCCACCCCGTCGGAAACTCGGCCGATCGTCCAGGGGCCCGCTCAAGGGTCCCCCTGGGGCACCGATCAGGGAGAGGACAGGGGCGGCCCATGGACGGGCCGGACGTACTTCGAAAGGACGCACATGGAGATCGACGCGACGAAGGGCATCGGACCGGGCACGCACGCCGCTCCGGTCCCGGGCGTCCACGGCACGCACGCAGGGGAGTTCGCGCGGGTCTTCGATCTGGCCGAGGCCCGTCGTCAGCGGATGACCGGGCCGGAGAAGATCCCGGACGAGATCTGGGACGACATCACGCGCGCCGGCCAGCTGGCCGACGACCTGGCCGCCCGCGGCCAGCAGGTCCGCTTCGACACCCACCGGCTCACCGGCGGCGTGGTCGCCTCGCTGTGCGACACCCAGGGCGGCATGCTGCGCCCGGTCTCGCTGCAGGAGCTGCTGGGCTCCGAGCCCGACCCGGCCCCCGCCGCCTAGCCCATGGCCGGCATCCAGCTCAGCGGACTCGTGTCGGGCCTCGACACGCAGAGCATCATCAGCCAGCTCATCGCGGTCGAGTCCCAGCCGCGCACGCGGATCACCCAGCAGCAGGCGCAGGAGACCAAGCGCCAGAGCCTGCTCCAGGACATCGGCACCAAGCTGACGGCGCTCAAGAACGCCAACGACGACCTCAAGTCCGTCCTCACCTGGGCCGACACGCAGACCGTCACCACGACCGACGACTCCAAGGTCGCGGTCTCGCGCACGGGCGGCGCGGCGCCCGGCGGCTACGACCTGTCGATCCAGCGGCTGGCCAGCGCCGAGCGCCACACCTACGCCTTCACCCCGCCGACGGCCGACGGGCCGCTGACCATCCTCAACCAGGACGGCAGCACCCGCACGTCGGTGGCGCTGAAGGCCGGCGCGAGCGTCGACGACGCCGTCGCAGCGATCAACTCGAGCACCGACGCCGGCGTGTACGCCGTCAACGTCAACGGCGACCTCGTCATGGCCGCCAAGACGACGGGCGTCTCCAGCGGGTTCTCGGCCTCGGGCGCCGGCATGGGCAGCGACCTCGAGGCCGTCGCCGGCGCCGACGCGCTGTTCACGATCGGCGCCACGAGCTACCAGCGCTCGAGCAACGTCGTCACCGACGCCCTGCCCGGCGTGCAGCTCACGCTGAAGGCCAAGACCTCCGGCACCGACACGGTCGGCCTGACCGTCAGCGCGCCCGGGCCCGACAAGGCCGGCGTGGTGACCAAGGTCCAGGCGTTCATCACCGCCTACAACGCCGTCGTCGACACGACGCGCGCCGACCTCGCCGACAAGGCCGTCCCGAACCCGCAGACCAACGCCGACGTGACGGCCGGCACGCTCTTCGGCGACTCCGGCCTGTCGGGCATGCTCACGACGCTGCGCACCGCGGTGAGCTCGACGGTGGCCGGCATGACCGGGCTGACGTCGCTGGCCGACCTGGGCATCACGACCGGCGCGGCCAACACCGGCGCGACGATCAACGACGACTCCGTCGCCGGCAAGCTCACGCTGGACACCACCAAGCTCAACGCCGCGCTGGACGCCAACCCGCTCGGCGTGCGGTCGCTGCTGGGCGGCACCACGAACGTCGACGGCTTCTCGCAGGCGTTCAACACGTTCCTGGCGCCGTTCGCGGGCACGAGCGGGCTCATCGCCCAGCGCGTGTCGTCCTCGACGTCGGAGCTGACCGACATCAAGAGCCGCCTCGACGCCTTCGACACGCGCATCAGCGCGCGCCAGGACTTCCTCCAGAAGCAGTTCACCAATCTGGAGACCGTGCTGCAGCAGAGCCAGTCGGTGAACAGCAGCCTCGCCGGCTACCTCTCCTCCAGCGGCGCCTAGAACCTCAAGATCCGCCTCCGGGCGGCGATTCAACCATCTGTCCCCCTCGAGAAGCGATGCGATGAACCCCTACGGCAACCCCCAGGCCTACCGTGACAGCGCCGTCCTGACGGCCAGCCCCGAGCAGCTCGTCGTGATGCTCTACGACGGGGCCGTGCGCTTCCTGCGCCAGGGTGAGGTCGCCATGGGCGAGGGCGCCGTGCTGCACGCCGGAGCGAAGCTGACCCGCGCCGAGGCGATCATCGACGAGCTGCTGGCCACCCTGAACATGGACACCGGGGAGATCGCCGAGCGCCTCCAGGCCATCTACGTCTTCTGCAAGCGCACGCTCATCGAGGCGCGCATCCAGCGCAGCGCCGAGAAGATCGGCCAGGTCGCGGCGCTGCTGACCAGCCTCCGCGAGGCCTGGGCCAAGCTGGCCGAGCAGGCGGCCGCCCGGCCGCCCGCCCCCGCCTCCGCATGACCGGCTCGGCGCACCTGTTCGCCGAGCTGGTGGCGCTGGGCCGCGAGGAGCACGGGCTCGTCGTCGACGGCCGCTACGACGACCTCCCGGCCCTGCACGAGCGCCGCTCCCGGCTCATGGCCGCGCTGCCCGCCAGCGCGCCGCCCGAGGCCCTCGCCGACGTCCGCGAGGCCGCCCGCCTGTCGGGCCTGGTCACCGAGGCGCTGCGCGAGGCGCGCGACGCCACCGGCGCCGAGCTGGCCCGCCTGGGCCAGGCGCGCGCCGGCGCCCGAGGCTATGCCGCGGGGACGGGCCTGCCCGCCGGCCCCCACGCGCACGCCGCGTTCGACCGGGCCGGCTGATCGGCGCCCGCGCGCCCCGACGTCGGCGTCCAGACGTCTCTGGACACCGTCCTCAAGCGCGCCGGTGATCGACCGAGAACCAGGAGTGGGTCACCAAGGCCGGTGACCGAGGCAGAGCCCAAGGACGGGCGACGAACTTCCGCACGTCCCTCATGGAGCTCTTCGACACCACCCAGACCGGCCTGGAGCGCGCGCTCTCGGGCTCCGCCCTCCGCCAGGAGGCGATCGCGTCCAACATCGCGAACGTCAACACGCCCGGCTACCGGCGCCAGGACGTCGACTTCCAGTCCGCCCTGCAGGCCGCCTGGGGCGAGGGCAGGTCGGCCGTGGAGGCGGTGAGCCCCGCGGTATCGGTCGACCCGACCGCCGCGGTGCGCCAGGACGGCAGCTCCGTCGACATCGACGTCGAGTCGGCCGCCCAGAGCAAGAACGGGCTCCAGTACGAGGCGATCACCACGGTGCTCAAGACGCGCAACGCGATCCTGCGCTCGGCGATCGGGATCAACTGATGGGCCTCTTCGACGCCATCGACGTCACCGGGTCCGGCCTGTCGGCCGAGCGCCTGCGCATGGACGTCACGGCCGAGAACCTCGCCAACGCGCAGACGACCAAGGACGCCAGCGGCCAGCCCTACCGCCGCAAGGAGGTCGTCCTCCAGCAGGCCGGCACCTCGAGCTCCTTCGGCACCGTGCTGCAGAACGCGATGGGCGGCACCTCGGCCGTGCGCGGCGTGCAGGTCGCCGGCATCGTGCAGGACTCCACCCCGCTCAAGCGCATCTACGACCCCGGGCACCCCGACGCCGACAAGAACGGCTACGTGACCATGCCCAACGTCAACACCGTGACGGAGATGACCGACCTCATCTCCTCGTCGCGCGCCTACGAGGCCGACGTCACGGCGATGCAGACGGCCAAGCAGATGTTCACCAAGACGCTGGACATCCTGCGCTGATGCCGATCGACCCCTCCATGGCGCTCAAGGGCGTCACCGGCGGCCCGGAGTGGTCCGTCGGCGCGCTCGACGGCACGCCGGTCGGCTCGGGCACCTCGGGCGCGAGCTTCGGCGCGATGCTCGGCAACCAGATCAGCGCGCTCGAGCAGTCCCAGAGCGCGGCGGCGGGCGCCTCGCGCTCGCTGGCCGACGGGACGGCGACCGACCCGACCCAGGCGATCATCGCCGTCGAGCGCGCGCAGCTCTCCATGCAGCTGGCCTCCCAGCTGCGTACGAAGGGCGTCGAAGCCCTCCAGGACATCTTCCACACGCAGGTCTAACGCCCCACCCTCCGACTTGGAGCCCCTCCCTCCATGGCTCTCCTGAACTCCATGAGCACGAAGGGCAAGCTGACGCTTGCCGGCTGTGCCCTCGCCTTCCTGGCCGCCGCCGTCCTCATCATGAAGATGGCGGGCGCTCCGTCGTACACGACGGTGATGACCGGGGTCGACCCGGCCAAGGCCAGCCAGATCACCGCGGCGCTGAGCGCCGTCGGCGTCTCGAGCGAGATCCAGAACGGCGGTACCGCGATCGCCGTCCAGAAGGGCAAGGAGACGCTGGCGGCGACGACCCTGGCCGCCAAGGGGCTGAACAGCACCTCGACGCAGCCCGGCTTCGAGATCCTCGACAAGCAGAAGCTCGGCGCCTCCAGCCAGCAGCAGCAGATCGCCTACCAGCGCGGCCTGGAGGGCACGATCGCCAACACGGTCTCCCAGATCCAGGGCGCCTCCGGCGCGCAGGTGCACCTCACCCTGCCCCAGGACAACCTCTTCGCCGACGAGTCGCGCGGCGCGACCGCCGCGGTGCTGTTGCCCAACGACGGCAGCGCGCTGGACGGCAACGCCGTGCGCGGCATCGCCAACCTCGTGGCCTCCTCGGTCCCCGGCCTGAAGGCCTCGGCCGTGACGATCACCGACGGCAGCGGCGCGATGCTCTGGCCCGCGGCCGACGGCGGCTCCGACAGCGGCGGTCTGCCCGCCAAGACGGCGGCCGAGACCCGCTACAACCTGGCCTCCGAGTCCGACCTGCAGAGCCTGCTGGACCGCACGCTCGGTCCCGGCAAGGCCCAGGTCGAGGTGCACTCCGACCTCAACGTCGACAAGATCGACCAGCAGGCGCTGACCTACGGCACCAAGGGCGTGCCGCAGACCGAGAAGAAGCAGACCGAGACGCTGACGGGCGCCGGCGCCGGCGCCGCCGCGGGCGCCGCGGGCACCGCTAGCAACCTGCCGGGCTACGCCGCCGGCAGCGCGACGGGCGGGTCGGCCAAGAACAACTACAAGAACACGACGACCGACAGCGCGTTCGCGATCGACAAGAAGATCACGAAGACGACGGTCGCCCCCGGCGCGGTCAACAACCTCCAGGTCTCCGTCCTGGTCGACAAGAACGCCAAGCTGGCCGCGGCCGACATCACGGCGCTGAACAAGACGCTGTCCAGCGCCGCGGGCATCCAGGCCAAGCGCGGCGACGTGCTGACGATCAACCAGGTCGCCTTCGCCAAGCAGCCCGCCGCCGCCAAGGCCGCCGGCCTGCCGATCCCGCCCGCCTTCGCCGGCATCCTCAAGGGCGTGGGCATCGGCCTCGGCGCGCTGATGTTCCTGTTCTTCGTCACCCGCCACCTGCGCAAGCGCGAGCGCGAGACGCTCACCGACGAGCCCAGCTGGCTGCGCCAGCTCGAGGCCCACCGCCCGACGCTCGAGATCCCCGAGTCGATGCTGAGCCCCGCGGGCGAGGCCATGCCGCCCGTCGCCAACGGCGACCCGCGCCGCCAGCAGCTCGAGACGCTCATCAGCCAGGACCCTGAGCGCGTCGCCACGCACCTGCGCCAGTGGATCACCGAGGACGCCCACTGATGGGCACCGCGGTCCAGCGCACGGGCGCGCGCGGCCTGACGGGCCGGCAGAAGGCGGCGGTCTTCCTCATCACGATCGGCTCGGCCGCGGCCGCCGAGGTGCTCAAGCACCTCAGCGAGCGCGAGGTCGAGGCGCTGTCGGGCGAGATGGCCGCGCTGTGGCGCGTGAAGTCCGAGACGGCCGACCAGGTCGTGCAGGAGCTCGCCGAGCGCTTCGGCAGCGCGACCGACTTCGCGATGGGCGGCCCGCAGTTCACCCGCGAGGTGCTCGAGCACCTGCTCGGCGCCGAGCGCGCGGACGAGATCCTCGGCCAGATCACCTCCTCGGCCGAGCTGCGGCCCTTCGACTTCCTGAGACGCACCCCGCCGGAGCAGATCGCGACGTTCCTGGCCGACGAGGCCCCGCAGACCGTCGCGCTCGTCGTCGCCTCGCTGCACACGTCGCTGGGCGCGAAGGTGCTGGGCTGCCTGCCCGGCGAGCTGCAGGCCGACGTCGCCATGCGCATCGCCACGATGGAGGACACGAACCCCGGCGTGGTCGAGGACATCGAGCGCGGGCTGCGCCTCAAGCTCTCCAACGTCCTGACCCAGGAGTTCTCGCAGGCCGGCGGCGTCGACTCGCTCGCCGAGCTGCTCAACCGCGCCGGGCGCTCGACCGAGCGCACCGTGCTCGAGGCGATCGCGCAGGCCGACGGCGAGCTGGCCGACGAGATCCGCCAGAAGCTCTTCACGTTCGACGACATCATCATCCTCAGCGACCGCGACATCCAGCTCCTGCTGCGCGACGTGGACCAGAAGGACCTCGCCCTCGCACTGCGCGGGGTCAGCGACGAGGTCAAGGACACCATCTTCCGCAACATGTCCCAGCGCGGGACGGAGATGCTCAAGGAGGAGCTCGACACCGGCAAGCCGCAGCGGCGGTCGGTCGTCGAGGAGGCCCAGAGCCGCATCGTCGCCTCGATCCGCCGCCTGGAGGAGGCCGGCGCGATCACGATCGGGCGCGGCGGCGAAGAGGGCGAGTCCACCGAGGACGACATCATCTGATGGACACGCGCGCGTTCGAGTTCCCGGCCCTCGAGGCCCCGCCCGGACTGGAGCCCTACCCGGGCCCCGCCCTGGCCCCGCCCCGCCGGACCTGGCCGCCGAGGCCGAGGCCGCGCGCGCCGCCGGCCGCGAGGAGGGCCTGCAGATGGGCCTGCTCGAGGCCCAGCAGCACATCGCCCCTGCGATCTCCGCGCTGCAGCAGGCCGCCGCCGAGCTCGGCGCCGAGCGCGACCGCGTCTGCGCTGCGGTGGAGTCCGCCGCCGTGCAGCTCGGCCTGAAGATCGCCGAGCAGGCGCTGGCCGCCGCGGTCGCCGCCGACCCCGTCGTCGTCGTCGACGTCGTGCGCGGCGCGCTGCGCCGTCTCGTCGAGCGCGACCGCGTCACCGTCCTGGTCAACCCCGAGGACCTCGACCTCGTCCGCGAGGCGTCCGAGCGCCTGGTCGCCGAGCTCGGCGGGATCGAGCACTGCGACGTCCAGGCCGAGCGCCGCGTCGCGCGGGGCGGGGCCATCGTCCGCACCGTCGACGGCGAGGTCGACGCGACGCTGGCGACCAAGCTCTCCCGTGCCCGCGAGGTCCTCGAGGCCGAGCTGCGCCGTGCCTGAGGCCCTGCTCGAGCGCCTCGGCGAGGCCGGGCGCGCCGTCGCTCGCGCCGACCTCCACCGCCTGCACGGCCGGGTGAGCGACCTCATCGGGCTGATCGTCGAGGCCACCGGCCTGGAGGCCGAGGTCGGCGAGGTCTGCGACGTGCGCACGGGCCGCGACGCCGCCACGGGCGGCTGGACCACGCTGCCGGCCGAGGTCGTCGGCTTCCGCTCGGGGCGCACGCTGCTCATGCCGCTGGGCGAGATGCAGGGCATCGGCCCCGGCGACGTCGTGACCGCGACGGGGCGCCGCGTGTCGGTCCCGACCGGGGCCGCCCTGCTCGGGCGCGTCCTGGACGGCCTGGGCAACCCGATCGACGGCGGCCCGTCGCTGGAGGGTCTCGCGCACCGGCCGATCGTCGGCTCGCCGCCATCCCCGCTGGAGCGGCCGCGCATCACCGACCGCGTGACGCTGGGCGTGCGCGCGCTGGACTCGCTCGTCCCGTGCGGCCGCGGCCAGCGCCTGGGCATCTTCGCCGGCTCGGGAGTGGGCAAGTCCTCCCTGCTGGGGATGATCGCCCGCTCGACGTCGGCCGACATCAACGTGATCTGCCTCGTCGGCGAGCGCGGCCGCGAGGTCCGGGAGTTCATCGACCGCGATCTCGGCCCCGCCATCGAGCGCTCCGTCGTCGTCGTGGCGACCTCCGACCAGCCCGCGCTCGTGCGCATCAAGGCCGCGCTGACGGCGACGGCCATCGCCGAGCACTTCCGCGACCAGGGCGCCGACGTGATGTTGATGATGGACTCGGTCACCCGCTTCGCGATGGCCCAGCGCGAGGTCGGGCTGGCGATCGGCGAGCCGCCGGCCACGCGCGGCTACACGCCGTCGGTCTTCGCGCTGCTGCCCAAGCTGCTCGAGCGCTCGGGCACCAGCCCCGAGGGCTCGATCACCGCCCTGTACACGGTGCTCGTCGACGGCGACGACATGAACGAGCCCGTCGCCGACGCGGTGCGCTCGATCCTGGACGGCCACATCGTCCTCACGCGCGAGCTCGCGCACGCCGGCCACTACCCGGCCGTCGACGTGCTCCAGTCCGTCTCGCGCCTGGAGCGCGAGATCAACGCGCCCGACGTGCTGGAGGGCGCCACGCGACTGCGCTCGCTGCTGGCCGCCTACCGCGACAAGCGCGACCTCATCGCCATCGGCGCCTACGAGCGCGGCTCGGACCCGGTGACCGACCGGGCCATCGACCTCAAGGACGCGATCGACGGCTTCCTCAAGCAGCGCCCCGAGGAGGCCGTCCCCGGCCCCGACTCCGACGACGCGCTGCTGCGCACGGTCGGCTACGTCGGCACGTCGGTCGGCGAGCTGGCCGCCGAGCTCGGCGCCGGCGACGAGATCCCGCTCGCCCGCGTCGCCGCCGACCTGGGCCTGGAGCCCGCGGTCGCGACCGGCCCGTCGGCCATCCCGCCCCTCAACCTCGCGGTGTAGCGGGCTCCTGTCCGAACAGGCGTCCACGCACCTCAACGAGCCACGGCACCGGCCGACCACCTGGGCGAGATGGAGACCCCCTTCCGATTCGGCCTCGAGCGGGTGCGCGAGATTCGCGCGCACGACGAGCAGCAGGCCAAGGAACGGTTCGCCGCAAGCCTCAACGAGCGGCTGCGCGCCGAGGCGGTGCTGCGCGCCGCGCAGGAGCGCCTCGACGACGCGCGCGGTCCCGGCGCGCCCGCGGCCCCCGTGGCGGTCTCCGGCCAGACGCTCCTGGCCCGCCAGGCCTGGGTCGACCGCCTGCAGCGCTCGCGCGAGGACGCACAGCGCCGCCTGCAGGGCACCGACGAGGACCTGCGCCGCGTCCGCGTCGAGCTCACCGACGCCAGCCGGCGCCGCGAGGTGCTCGACAAGCTCAAGGAGCGCCAGCGCGAGGCCCACCGCCAGGCCGCCGAGCGCCGCGAGAGCGCCGCGCTGGACGAGATGGCGCTGGCCGTGCACTCCCGCAGGCGGGCGGCGGCATGAGCATCACCGCCATCGGCTCGCGCGTCGCCGAGATCGACCAGATGGTCGCCACCGTCGGCGGGCAGGTCGTACCGCCGACCTCCACCTTCGCCTCCGCGCTGCAGTCCGCGCAGGGCGCGACCCAGACCTCGACCGCCACGGGCACCGCGGGCGGCGACACCCCCTTCGGAGCCGAGATCGATGCGGCAGCGACACGGAACGGGATCGACCCCGCACTCCTCAAAGGCCTCATCAGGCAGGAGTCGGGGTTCGATCCGGCCGCGCGGTCCGGCGCCGGCGCCGTGGGGCTCACGCAGCTCATGCCCGGCACCGCGGCGTCCCTGGGCGTCGACCCGACCGACCCGGCGCAGGCCATCGACGGCGGCGCGCGCTACCTCAAGCAGCAGCTCGACCGCTTCGGCGGCGACGCCTCCAAGGCCCTGGCGGCCTACAACGCCGGCCCCGGCGCCGTGGCGCGCTACGGCGGAGTGCCGCCCTACGCCGAGACCCAGGACTACGTCAGCAACGTCCTGGCCTTCGCCGACCAGTACCGCGCAGCGGGCACGGCCGCGCCCGTCGCGGCGCTCCCGGCGACCACCACGCCCGTCCTGGCCGCCCCGGCCGCGACCGGCGCCTCCCTGGACTTCTCCACCCTCTGATGCGACCCATCCCCATCACGCCCTCTGCCGAGGCGCGCAGCCGCCCGCCGGGACCCGACACGGGCTCACCGCCCGGAGCGGGCGGCGGCGACTTCGCCGCCCTGCTGCACCAGACCACGGCCCGGACCGCACCTGCGGAAGGCCCCCAGACCCAGCCGGCGCAGGCGCTGCACGACCGCGCCGACTCGGCCGCGGCCGCCGACGCGGCGCTCGCACCCGACGCTGCCACGGCGGCGGCTGCGGCCCTGGCCGCGGCCCCCGTCGCGCCCTCGGTGGCCGCCGAGCACGCCGGGGCCGGCGCGGCGCCCGAGCCCGGCGACGCCCGCGAGGCCGCGGGCGATGCGGCCCCGGACCCTGCTGCGCCCGCGCCGCCCGTCGCGCCACCGCTGCCGCTCGTCGATCCCGCCGCCGCGGTGCCCGCGCCCGTGACCGCCGCCGCGGCGCCCGCCGCGACGCACGGCGAGCCGATCGTCCCGGCCCGGCCGCGCCTGGCCACCCCGGCCGTTCCCGCCCGCCGACCGGCCGAGGTCGGCGCGGTGCCCGGCCCCGACGCCGGCATGCCTGGCGCGGCGCCCGTCCCCGCTCCGCCCGCCGGCGCCCAGGCGTCCGTCCCCGCGGCGGCCGGCGCCCAGGCGCCTGCCCCCGCCGGCGCGCTGGTGACCCCTGCGCCGGTGACCCCTGCGTCGGGGGCGCCCGCGACCCCACCGGCGTCGTCGTCGACCGCGACCCCGGGGCCGGCCGACCAGCCGCACCGGGCGGCCGAGGCCGGGGCGCCGTCCCTGCCGTCCCTGCCGTCCGCGCCGTCCGCGGCCGCGACGACCTCTGCTCAGGACGCCGCGGCCGCGACGTCCGCAGCGATCACGCCGCCGTCCGCGCCCGCCGCCGCAGCATCGACGACTCACGGCGGCGGCACCCCCGCCGTGGCGGTCGCCGGCGATCCCGCTCGTCCCGAAGGCCCGTCCCCGGCCGGTCCCGACGCCGCGCCCGCCGGCCCGGGCCGGCGGGCCGACACCGGCACGGGCACCGGCACCTCCGGCAGCCCGGAGCACCAGGGCCATGGTCCGGGCGACCGCGCGCCCGGGACGCTCGCCGCGGCCGCGGCCGCTCCCGCCGCGCCGGCGGCCGACCTGCCGCCATCCGCGGCAGCCGCGCCGGCGGCGCCGCCCGCCGACGTCGCGCCCCTCGCGCCGGCCACGAGCACCGCCCCCGCGCCGATGGCGCAGGCCGCGCCGGCGCCCTCGGCCCCCGCACCGATCGCCGCGGCGCCCGTCGCGCTCACGTACGCCTCGCTGCATGGCGCGGTCGAGCGCGTCCACGACCTCGTGCGCATCGCGACGATGCGCTCCGGCGGCGCCCGCGCCACGCTGCAGCTCAAGCCCGTCGAGCTCGGTGCGGTCGACGTGCAGCTGCGGACCACCCGAGACGGCCTGGTCGCCACGATCAGCGCCCAGGACCACGCCGGCCTCGCCGCGCTCCAGCAGGCCGGCGGCGAGCTGCGCCGCTCCCTCGAGGACCGCGGCGTCGCCCTGCACCGGCTGGACCTCCAGCTCAGCCCCGGGCCCGACGGCCGCGGCGCGGGCGACGGGGGCGCGGGGCGCTCGTCCACCGGCGGGCGCCGCCCGGCCCCCTCGGCCGTGACGCCCGTGGGCGAGGAGCCCGCCGGCGCCGAGATCCTGGTCGCCACCGTGACCCGGGCCGCCACCGGCCTCGTCGACATCCAGGCCTAGACCCCCGACCAAGGACACCACCATGGCCACCAACCCCATCTCGACCAGCTACGTGCCGCCTTCGGCGCAGCCCAAGAGCGCGGCGAGCTCCACCCTGGACAAGAACGGGTTCCTGAAGATGCTCACCGAGCAGATCAAGAACCAGGACCCGTCCTCCAACCAGGACCCCAACCAGTACTTCCAGACGATCTCGTCGATGACGATGGTCGAGCAGATGACCAACGTGGCGACCATGCAGCGCCAGGCCTCCGCGACCGCGCTCCTGGGCCGCACCGTCTCCTACACCGACCTCAACGGCGCTCCCGTGACCGGCGTGGTGGACAACGTGACGCTGGCCGGCTCCGACGGGCCGACGCTGTCGATCAACGGCGTGGCGGGCATCACCATGGACAAGATCGGCTCGGTGAGGTGAGCCAGTCCTTCAACCCCGCGCTGGTCCCTCCCGGAGTCTCGGCTCCGGCCGATGTCCGTGCCCGCACGCAGCCGGTTCGGCCTTCCGTCCAGACGCCTCAAGGACCGGCGTTCGCGGACGTTCTACGGGATACGGCGGGCACGCAGCCCGTCCAGTTCTCAAAGCATGCCGTCCAGCGCCTGGAGCGCCGCAACCTCGCCGTCGACCCGACGTCGATGCAGCGCCTCCAGGACGGGGTCGATCGTGCCGCGGGCAAGGGTGCCCGTGACGCGGTGGTCCTCGTGGACGACACGGCCTTCGTGGTCTCGGTCCGCAACCGCACGGTCATCACCGCCGTCGGCAGGGACCAGATGAAGGACCACGTCTTCACCAACATCGACGGCGCCGTCATCGCCTGAGCGCCATGACGGCGGCCCACCACCAGATTCACCATCACCGGCTGGACCCCACTGGGGAAGCCGGAGGACCCACAAGGAGTCTCTCCACATGATCCGCGGCATGTACTCGGCCATCTCCGGCCTGCGCACGCACCAGACGATGCTGGACGTCACGGCCAACAACCTGGCCAACGTCAACACCGTCGGCTACAAGGCGTCGCGCACGACGTTCAAGGACCAGCTGCAGCAGACGCTGGCCGGCGGCTCGGCGTCCAACGGCGCCAACACGGGCGGCACGAACGCCGCCCAGGTCGGCCTCGGCGTCCAGCTCGGCTCCGTCGACCCCGTCATGGGCGAGGGCTCGCTGCAGTCCACGGGCAACTCGCTCGACGTCGCCATCCAGGGCGACGGGTGGTTCCAGGTCGGCCTCGGCGACCCGGCCCCGGCCGGCGGCGGCACCCCCGCCGCGCCGACGGACATGAACTACACCCGCGCGGGCAACTTCATCCGCAACGACCAGGGCTACCTGACGACGTCGGAGGGCTACTACGTCCTCGCCGACCCGACCACCACGCCGACCAACCCGATCACGAGCAACCCGGCCGGCCCGTACATCGTGATCCCCGACGGCGCCACCAACGTCTCCGTCGGCTCCGACGGCTCGGTGAGCTACCTGCCGGGCGGCGGCGGCACGCGCGTCTCGGCGGGCAAGATCCAGCTCGCCAAGTTCCCCAACGACTCGGGCCTGCTGCGCCAGTCGGGCAACCGCTGGTCCGCCGACCCGGCCGCCGGCACGCCCGACGTGGGCACGCCCAACGGCACGACGTTCGGCGCCACGATCGGCGGCACGCTGGAGATGTCCAACGTCGACCTGGCGTCGGAGTTCACCAACATGATCGTCGCCCAGCGCGGCTTCCAGGCCAACTCGCGGGTCATCTCGACGGCCGACGAGATGCTCCAGGACCTGGTCAACCTCAAGCGCTAGTCCCGGCAGGCGCCGTGGCCGGGCGGCGCGGCCGCCCGCGCGAAGGTGGAGGGCCTTCGCTCGGGCGGGCGCGACGCCGGCCACGGTGCCGTCCATCGTGTCCCTGACAGCAGGAGCCCATCCCATGATCGAGCTGCACAAGCTCTCGCACGAGCGGGAGCCGTTCCGCCTGAACCCCGACCTGGTCGAGCGCGTCGACGCGTCCCCCGACTGCCACGTCACGCTGACGACCGGCACCCGGATCGCGGTCTGCGAGTCGGTCGACGAGGTCATCGCGCGCATCAAGGCGTGGCGCGTCGAGGTCCTCTCCGAGGCCCTGCGCAAGAGCCGCTGACGGCGCCCGTCCCGCCACCTCAAGAGCGGCGGGCGTCCGGTCGATCACCGGGGCAGGCCCCCCTGCCCCACCCTTCCCCCACACGGAGTGCCCATGTCCGAAGATCCGCTCTTGCGCCAGCTCGTGGTGTTCTCGCTCGGCGACGAGGAGTACGCCCTGCCGATCACCCAGGTGCACGAGATCATCCGCTTCACCGAGCCCCGCTCGGTGGCCTCGTCGGATCCGAGCGTGCGGGGCGTCATCTCCCTGCGCGGCAGGATCCTGCCCGTGTACGACCTCGCCACGCGGCTGGGCCTCGACCATCCCGGCGAGGTGACCGACGCCAAGATCGTCATCGTCGAGACCGCCGACGACATGGCCGGCGTGGTCGTCGACGACGTCGAGGAGGTCATCACCGTGGACCTGGAGGCCCTCGAGGACGCCCCGACCGCGGGCGGCCGCGCCATCGACGGCATCGCCAAGATCGGCGACCGCCTCGTCGTGCTGCTCGACCCCGAGGGGATCGTCGGTGCCGGCCCGGTGTCCGCGGACGCCGCCGCTGCGCGGTCCGCGGCCGACGACGTGCGCGCCGCCGCATAGAGCACGAGCGGCCCCCTCCGCCGTGCTCCCCTCCCCCCGTACCGCGAAGCCGTCGCGCATCCTGGTCGCTGACGACTCGACCTTCATGCGCCGCCTGCTCTCGCAGGCGCTGCGCGATGCGGGCTTCGACGTCGTCGGCCAGGCCGGCGACGGCGACGAGGCCCTCGCGCTGCACCGCGAGCTGCGCCCCGACGCCATGACGCTCGATCTCGCCATGCCCGGCATGGACGGGATCGGCGTCCTGCGCGCCCTGCGCGGGCAGCGCTCGTCGCTGCCGGTGGTCGTCGTGTCCGCGTTCTCGCCGGCCCACGGCGCCCGCGCCGTCGACGCCCTCGCCGAGGGCGCGTTCGACCTCGTGGCCAAGCCGGCCATGGGCGAGCCGCTCGAGGTCTTCGTGGCCGCGCTGCACGAGAAGGTCGCGGCCGCCGTCTCCTCCGCGGCGGGGGCGACCCTGCGCCGCGTGCCCGCCGCGACCGCCCCGGCGGCCGCACCGCCGCGCCGGGCCGTGCGCCCGTCGACGTCGAGCCGCATCGTCCTCATCGCCACCTCGACCGGCGGCCCGCGGGCCCTGGCCGAGCTCGTGCCCTCGCTGCCCAGCCCCCTGGGCGGCGGCGGCATGATCGTCCAGCACATGCCGCCGGGCTTCACCGCCTCGCTGGCCCAGCGCCTGGACCGCGGCGCCCGCCTGAACGTCATCGAGGCCCAGGGGGGCGAGCGCCTGACGCCCGACACCCTGCTGCTCGCCCCGGGCGGCAGCCACCTGCGCTTGGGCACCGACGGCGCGATGCGCCTCACCGACGAGGCCGCGATCGGCGGCCTGCGGCCCCGGGCGGACCTCACGATCGCCGACGCCGCCCAGGCCTTCGGCGAGCGCCTCGTGCTCGTCGTGATGACCGGCATGGGCAAGGACGGCCTGGCCGGCGCCCGCGACGTGCGGGCCCGCGGCGGGCGCATCCTCGCCGAGGCCGAGTCCAGCTGCACCGTCTACGGCATGCCGCGCGCGATCGTCGAGGCCCGGCTGGCCGACGACGTCCTGCCGCTCGGCGAGCTCGCCCACGCCATCGCCACCGAGGTCGGAGCATGACCCCCCACGCCCCCCGCGGCAGCGCGATCGACGCCGTCGAGGCCCTCGCCGTCGCCGTCCGCCGGCCGGCGGCCGAGGGTGGGCGGGCCCTCGTCTCCGACTACGAGCCCTTCTGCGAGGCGGTCCGCCGCCTGTGCGGCATCGACCTGCTGCAGTACAAGCGCGGCCAGATGGAGCGCCGGATCCGGTCCTTCGTCGCCACGCGCGGGGCGGCCGACCTCACGTCCTACACCGTGCAGCTCAAGGCCGACAAGTCCGAGCTCGAGCGGCTCCTGGACCGTGTCACCATCAACGTGTCCCAGCTCTGGCGCAACCCGGAGCAGTGGGCGGTCCTGGAGGAGCGCATCCTCCCCGACCTCGCGGCGAGCGCCCCCGGCGGCACGCCGCGGCTGAAGGCCTGGAGCGCGGGCTGCTCCTACGGCGCCGAGGCCTACACCCTGGCCGCCGTCGCCCGCCGGGCCCTGGGCCGCGCCCAGATCTCCATCCTGGGCACCGACATCGACGCCCGCATGGTCGCCCGCGCCCGCGCCGGCGTCTTCACGGCCGACGACGCCCGCGCCGCGCCGACGGCGACGCTGGCGGCGCACTTCTCGATGGTCGGCGGCGCCTGGCACGCCGGCGACGACCTCAAGCGCCTCGTGCGCTTCGAGGAGGGCGACCTGCTGCGGGTGCGCCCCGCGGCCGGCTCGTTCGACCTCGTGCTCTGCCGCAACACCGTCATCTACTTCAACGAGGACGTGCGCGACGACCTGCACGGCCGCCTGGCCCACAGCCTGCGGGCCGGCGGTCGCCTCGTCGTGGGTGCCACCGAGCGCGTCTCGCAGCCCGCCCGCCACGGCCTCGAGCCCGAGTCCCCCTTCGTCTATCGGAAGTCGTGATGGACACCTCCGAGTACCTCCCGATGTTCCTGGCCGAGTGCCGGGAGAACCTCCAGGAGCTCAACCTCGCCGTCGTGCGCCTCGAGGAGGCGCCCGAGGACCGCGAGACGATCGACTCGATCTTCCGCATCGCGCACTCGCTCAAGGGCATGGCCGCCACGATGGGCTTCGAGAGCATGGCGAAGCTCACCCACAAGATGGAGGACGTCTTCGAGCTGCTGCGCCAGCGCGGGACGGGCCTGACCGGCGCCGTCGTCGACGTCGTGCTGGCCTGCCTGGACGCGCTGGAGGCCGCCGTGGACTCCATCGACGCCGACGGCGCCGAGCACCTCGACCCCGCCGAGCTCGTCGGGCGCCTCGGCACCCTGGTCCGCGACCAGGACGATCCCGACGCGGCCGAGCCCGAGCCCGAGGCGCCGTCCGCTCCCCGGCTCGCCGAGGTCGGCGACGGGCGCGTCGTGCTCGAGCTGGCCGTCGTGCTGGCCGAGGACGTGCAGATGCCGGCCGTGCGGGCCTTCCAGGTGCTGGCCGGCGCGGCCGAGCACGGCGACGTGCTGCGCTCGTCCCCGACGGGGTCCGGCGTCGACACGTTCGACGGCCGCCTCGTCGAGATCCTGCTGGCCACCGAGCACGGGCTCGACGCCGTGGCCGCCGCGATCCGCGCCGTGCCCGACGTCGCCGAGGCCCGCGTGGCCGAGGCCGCCGCCGGCCCCGACGCCGAGCCCGGCGTGCTGACCGTCGTCGGCGACGCCCCCGTGGCCGGCGCCGCCGCGACCGCCGGCCCCGCGGGCGGCCGCCGCTCCGGCGGGCGCCAGACCGTCCGCGTCGACGCCGACCGCCTCGACCAGCTCATGCACCTCATGGGCGAGGTCGTCGTGCAGCGCACCCACATCGAGGCGCTCTCGGCCCAGGCCGAGGTGCCGGGGCTCAGTCAGGCCATGCAGGAGCTCACCCGCAGCTCGCAGGCGCTGCAGGCCATGGTCATGCAGATCCGCATGATCCCGATCGACGCCGTCCTCGTGCGCTTCCCGCGCCTGGTCCGCGACGTCGCCAGCCGCCTGGGCAAGCAGGTCGACCTCCAGCTCGTCGGCAAGGACACCGACCTGGACCGCACCGTCGTCGACGCCATCGGCGACCCGCTCGTCCACCTCATCCGCAACTCCCTCGACCACGGCCTGGAGTCGCCGGCCGAGCGGGTCGCCGCCGGCAAGCCGCCGACGGGCGTCCTGACGATCGCCGCCCGCCACGCCGGCGGCAGCATCGCGATCACGGTCTCCGACGACGGGCGCGGCATCGATCCCGCGCGCGTCGCGGCCGTCGCCGAGCGCCGCGGCCTCATCACGGCCGAGCAGGGGCGCCGGCTCGACGTGCGCGGCGCCATCGACCTGCTCTTCGCGCCCGGCTTCTCGACCTCCGACGAGGTCGGCGACCTGTCGGGCCGCGGCGTCGGCATGGACGCCGTGCGCGAGAAGATCCGCGAGCTGGGCGGCGAGGTCACCGTGACCTCGGTGCCCGGCCAGGGCACGTTCAACGAGATCCGCCTGCCGCTCACGCTGGCGATCGTCTCCGCCCTGCTCGTCGAGGCCGGCGGCCGCCCGTTCGGCATCCCGCTGCAGCGCGTCGAGCGCACGATGCGCCTCGACGACAACCCGGTGCGCTCCGTCGCCGGCCAGAGGATGCTCGTCCTCAAGGACGAGGCGCTGCCGCTGCGGCGGGCCAGCGAGATCTTCGGCCGGGCCGCCGGCGGCGGGGACGAGCCCGACACCCACGTCGTGATCGTCCGCGGGCCCGAGCGCAGCGTCGCGCTGTCGGTCTCGCGCCTGGTCGGCCAGCGCGAGCTCGTCGCCCGGCCGCTGCCGCCCAACCTCGCGCACGAGGCCGCGGTCTCGTGCGCGGCCGTGCTGTCGGACCGCTCGATCGTCCTGCTGGCCGACTGCGACGCCCTCATCCGCACCGCCCACTCCACCAAGGCCCGCGTCGATCGCGTCGCGCTGGCCGCCGTCTGACCGCCGAGGAACCCATGAACACCTACACCGACCTGCAGCTCGACGCGCTGCGCGAGCTCGCCAACATCGGGTCCGGCAACGCCGGCACCGCCCTGAGCCAGATGCTCGGGCGCTCCGTCGACATCTCCGTGCCGACGGCCGCCGTGCTCCCGCTGCCCGAGGCGGTCGCGATCGCCGGCGAGCCCGACGACCTGCGCTACGGCGTGGTCGTCCGGGTCCTCGGCGGCTTCGACGCGATCGTCCTGCTGCTCTTCCCCGAGGCCGACGCGCAGACCCTGTGCGGGATCTACGGCCTGGAGCTCGACACCCCCGACGGGTTCTCGCTGCTCGGCGAGGTCGGCAACATCCTGGGCACGAGCTACATCAACGTGCTGGCACGGATGACGTCCATGGCCCTCGAGCCCACCCCGCCCCAGCCGGTGCGGGACATGCTCGGCGCGATCCTGCAGACCGTCCTGGTCAGCCGCGGCGACATCGAGGGCGCGCTCGTCCTGGACTCGGCGCTCATGGTCGAGGGCGAGGAGTGCTCGCTCTCGTTCCTGATGCTCCCCGCCCACGGCGGGATCCGCCAGCTGCTGGAGCGTCTGGGACTCTAGATGGAGACCGTCGTCCGCATGGGCGAGGCCGCCGCCTCCTGCACGCCCGCCGACGTGCTGGCCTGCATCGGGCTGGGCTCCTGCATCGGCCTGGTGCTCGTCGACGCCCCCGGGGGGGTCGCGGCCCTGGCCCACGTCATGCTGCCCGAGGCGACGCAGGCCGACCCCGAGCAGCCGCCGCGCTTCGCCGACCTGGCGGTGCCGTTCCTGCTCGACCAGGCCGAGGCCCACGGTGCCCGGCGCGCCCGCGTCCGCGCCGTGCTCGTCGGCGGCGCGGCGATGTTCACCTTCGGCGGCGGGCAGGACATCGGCGCCCGCAACGAGGCCGCCGTCCGCGCCGGCCTGAGGGCGGCCGGGATCACCGTCGCGGCCGCGGCGACCGGCGGCAGCCGCGGGCGCACGGTCCGCGTGCACGTCGGCGAGCAGCCCTCGATCACGGTGCGCGAGGCCGGCGGCACCGACGAGCAGCTCTTCGGGGCCCGGCGCGAGGGGGTGGCGGCATGAGCGGCGGCTTCATGGACTCCGGCGAGATCGAGAAGCTCTTCCAGCGCGCCAGCGAGGGCGAGATGCCCGTCGAGCAGGAGACGCCCGCCGCGGGCCGGCGCTCCCGCTGGCTGCGGACGGTCGACTTCACGCGCCCGACGAAGTTCTCCACCGACCAGGAGCGCCGCATCCGCCGCGCGCTGGACACGTTCGCCGAGCGCGCCGCCACGCGGCTGGTCGCCGAGCACCGCACCTCCATCGAGCTCGAGGTCATCGACGTCGGGCAGTTCACATGGGCCAACGCGTTCTCCCAGGTCCCCGACGGTTCGGTGTTCGTCACGCTGGGCACGGCCCCGCACGACGGCCACCTGCTGCTGACGGCCGAGCTGCCCATCGTGCTCGTCACGCTGGAGGGCATGCTCGGCGGGCGCCCGGAGACCGCGTCGCGCGACCGCGCGCTGACCGACATCGACCTCATGGTCGTGCGCCGGCTGTTCGCCACGATCGTCGAGGCGCTGTCGTCGGTGTGGTTCGACACGGCCGAGATGACCCTCGACATCGCCGACGTCGACACCCAGCGCGAGACCGTGATGGTCGCCGCCGGCGCCGAGCCCACGCTCGCGCTGACGCTCGAGGCCCGCCTCGACGGCCTGGCCTCGACGATGTCGCTGCTCGTGCCCTACGCGACGATCGCCCCGGTCGCCTCGGCGTTCTCGCGCCACGAGGAGGAGGCGCCGGCCGCCGACCCGCGCACGAGGGCCGCCGTCACCCACGGCCTCAGCCTCGTCGACGTCTCCCTGCGGGCCGAGGTCGCCTCGACCACGCTGACGCTCGAGCAGGTCCTCGCGCTGGCGCCCGGCGACGTCGTCCGCCTCGACGCCGACGCCGACGCCGACGCCGAGGTCACGCTCTTCGCCGACCGCACGCCCCTGCATCGCGCACGCGGCGGCCGCAGCGGCACGCGCCGTGCCGTCCAGATCATCGCCCCCGTGGAGCCCGCCCCATGACGACCCACGGCCCGACCACGGAGATCACCATCGTCATGAGGTCCACCCGATGAACGCCGAGCAGGCCCTCCTGCACCTGGGCACCTCGACGGCCGAGGCCGTCCAGGGCGTCCTGCAGATGTTCAGCCCCGACGGCGTCTCGCCGGGCTCGGTCGACGTGCTGGCGCCCGGCGGGAGGCCGTTCGCCGGCGTCGCGCTACCCGCGATCGCCGCCGACGTGTCCTACGTCGACGGCGTCACCGGCGGCAACGTGATGGTCATCGGCGTCGAGGGCGCACGGCGCCTGGCCGCCGCGATGATGGGCGCCGACCCCAACGCCGTCGAGGCCGGAGGCGAGCTGTCCGAGCTCGAGTTCTCCGCCGTCGGAGAGGCGATGAACCAGATGATGTCGGCCGCCGCGCTGGCCTCCGGCGCCGTGCTCGGCGAGGCGGTCGAGATCGCGCCGCCCGACGTGCGGCACATCTCGTCACTGCACGACGGCGGCGGCCTCTGGGACCACGCGGGCCACGCGATCTCGGTCACCTTCACCTTCTGCGGCGCCCCCTGCCTCCTCGTGCAGCTCGTGCCCAACGCCTTCGTCGTGCGCATGACGCGCGCGCTGGACGGGATGACCGAGACCCACCACGACGACGCCCCGCTCAGCGACGTGCTGCGCGACGTCGAGGTGCGCGTCTGGGCCGAGCTGGGTCGCACGAAGATGTCGTCGGGGCGCGTCGTGGCGCTGCCCGGTGGGGCCGTCGTCGAGCTCGACCGCGAGGTCGACGCCCCGATCGACATCTTCGCCGACGGCATGCGCTTCGCCACCGGCCGGCTCGTCGTCACCGACGACGGCGGCCTCGCGATCCGGGTCGAGGAGATCCTCGGCCGGGGCGCGCCGCCCCCCTGCCCACCCGATTCGATTCCCACGGAGGTTGAAGTCTGATGGCACGTGTCCTGGTCGTGGATGACGCCGCGTTCATGCGGAAGATGGTCACCGACGTCGTGAGCGGCGGCGGTCACGACGTCGTCGGCGAGGCCGGCGACGGCGTCGAGGCGGTGGAGCGCTTCCGCGAGCTCCGTCCCGACGTGATCACCCTGGACATCACGATGCCCCAGAAGGACGGCCTGGCCGCCCTGAAGGACATCATCGCGGTGGACCCCGGCGCGAAGGTCGTGATGTGCTCGGCCCTGGGCCAGGAGTCCAAGGTCCTGGAATCGATCAAGCTCGGCGCGAAGGACTTCGTCGTCAAGCCGTTCGAGGCCGATCGCGTCCTGTCGGCGATCCAGAAGGCGCTCGGCTAGCACCCAGCGCACCGTGTCGCCCGGGCCGGGTGCCCGAAGTGTCCTCGGAGCTTCAGATGGCCTGAAGTCCGGCGGCGCGCGGCCGACGACAGTGAGTGAACGTCATGAAGGCCGCCACCGCCATCGGAATCGGGATCGCCGCCATCGCCATCATCATGGCGGGCATCATGGAGGGCGTCACGCCCACCGCGCTCCTGAACATCAACGCCCTCATCCTGGTGCTCGGTGGCACGGCCGGCGCAGTCTTCGGCGGCGTCGGGATGAAGCGCTTCATGGCCATCCCCAAGCTGTACATGAAGGCCATCCTCAGCCAACAGCCCAACCTCGCCGAGCGGGTCACGACGCTCGTCGCCTTCGCCGAGCGCGCCCGCAAGGACGGCCTGCTGGCGCTCGAGGAGGAGATCGAGGCCATCGAGGACCCGTTCACCCGCAAGGGCATGCAGCTCGTCGTCGACGGCACCGACCCCGACCTCCTGCGGGAGATCCTCGAGGCCGAGATCGACGCCATGGCCGCCCGGCACAAGCTCGGCTCGTCCGTCTTCGAGAAGGCCGGCGGGATCGCCCCGACGATCGGCGTGCTCGGGACCGTCGTCTCGCTCGTGCACGTGCTCGGCAACCTGTCGGCGCCCGAGACCCTGGGCCCGGCCATCTCCGGCGCGTTCATCGCCACGCTCTACGGCGTCGGCTCGGCCAACGTCGTGTACCTGCCCGTCTGCTACTCGCTGCAGATGATGTCGGCCAAGGAGGTCGACGAGCGCAGCCTCATCCTCGAGGGCGTGCTGGCCATCCAGGCCGGCGACAACCCGCGCATCGTCCAGCAGAAGCTGCTCAGCTACGTGGCCCCCGCCGAGCGTCTCGAGGTCGAGGGCGGCGGCAAGGCCGACCTGAAGGCCGTCGCCGAGCCGGCCGCCGAGGCGGCATAGGTCGGGCGGATGGCCGCCCACGGCAAGAAGAAGCGCCATGACGACCATGGCGAGCACCCCGACGAGCGCTGGCTGGTCACCTACGCCGACCTGATGACGCTGCTCGTGGCGCTGTTCATGGTGCTCTTCTCGATCTCCTCGGTCAACAAGTCCAAGTTCGAGTCGATCCAGCGGTCGCTGCAGGACGCCTTCTCCGGGCGGATCCTGCCCGGCGGCAAGTCGATCAAGGACGCCGGCGGCAGCGCGAACATCGTCAACCCCTCGGTCGCGGCGCCCAGGTCGAGCCTGGAGCCCTACGTGGGCGGCCGGCCCAAGAACGCGTCCAGCACCGGCGGCGCGGCCAAGGAGCAGAAGGACTTCCAGAAGGTCAAGGCCCAGATCGACGCCTACGTCGCCAAGAAGGGCCTGTCGGGCAAGGTCAAGACCGAGATCACCGACGACGGCCTGCTCATCCGGCTGCTGACCGACAACCTGCTCTTCGACAGCGGCTCGGCGGTGCCGCGGGCCGGCTCCGACGGCCTGCTCACCGAGCTCGCGGGCACCCTGGCCGCCGAGGGCGACCACCAGCTCGTGGTCTCCGGCAACACCGACACGGTGCCGATCCACTCCGGGCGCTACACCGACAACCTCGACCTGTCCACGGCGCGCGCGGGCGCGGTCGTGCGGATCTTCGCCCAGCACGGCGTCTCGCCCGCGCGGATGACCGCCGCCGGCCGCGGCCAGTACAACCCCGTCGCGCCCAACACGACCGCGGGCGGACGCAGCCTCAACCGCCGCGTGGAGATCCTCGTGCCGCGCACCGCGGCGGCCGCCACCTCGTCCTCCTCGGCGGGGGCGACGACGATCCCCTCGATCAAGCCCGACCTGACCCCGACAAAGCCCTGATGTCCAAGATCAAGATCATCCTGCCCGTCCTGCTCATCGCGCTCGGCGGGGTCTACAAGTTCGTGCTCGCCAGGCCCGCGCCCGTGCCCAAGCCGCACATCGCCGGCGAGGTGTACGTCCTGCCCAAGGACTTCCTCATCAACCTCAAGGGCGGGCGCTTCGCGAAGCTCAGCGTCGCGCTCGTGCTCAAGGAGGGCTTCGTCGCGGCCGCGCCCGCCCACGGCGAGGCCGCCGCAGCGCCGCCCACGGGCTACGGCGTGCTGGCCCAGGAGGCCGTCGTGCGCTCCATCATCACCGATGGCCTGACCGACGTCTCCGCGGCGCGCCTGCAGCGCGAGGCCTCGCGGGTCAGGCTCCAGAAGGCGATCCTCAAGACGATCACCAAGGAGACCGACGTCAAGGTCGACGACGTGCTCTTCACCGACGTCGCCATCCAGTAGTGACCCTCAGGAGCCCGCAATGAGCGATCTCGAGTTCAGCCCCCTCGGCGGGGACCCGGCCGCCGGCCTGCAGCCGGTGGGCGACGCCGACCTCAGCCGCCTGACCGACGTCACCGTGGAGCTCACGGTCGAGGTCGGCCGCACGAACATGTCGCTCGGCGAGACGATGAGCCTCGGCCCGGGGTCGGTCGTCACGCTGGACCGCCTGGCCGACAAGCCCGTGGACCTGCTCGTCAACGGGCGCCCGATCGCCCGCGGCGAGGTCGTGGTCATCGACGAGCAGTTCGGCCTGCGCATCACCGAGGTCGTCGGGGCCGAGCGTCCCGGGGCCTCCGCGCCCGTGGCCTTCACGCCGCAGCCCGTCGGCGAGCTGCCGCCCGCCGAGGCCGCCTAGCGGGCCTGCAGACGGGCCCTGGTTCGGTCTCGAACGACCGTCGGCCCGCGGGACTCAAGTCGAACGGCGTGACGCCGATCTAAGGGACTGGCTGGTCGCCCTCCCGACCTACCGAGTCCCTCCAGTGAAGCCCCATCGCCTGCTCACGGCCGCCTGCGCGGCCGCACTCCTCTGCGTCCTGCTCGCCCCGGCCACCGTGCTGGCGGCCACGAGCAAGGACCCCTACGGCGAGAAGACGCCGTTGAACCTGCCCGCCGACTCCGGCGGAGCGGCGCACGCCAGCGTCGGCGGCGGCACCGGCGGCTCGCTGGCCCGCACGTTCATCGGCCTGGCCGTGGTCGTCGCCGTCATCTACGGCCTCACCTGGGTCCTGCGCCAGCTCAAGGCCTCCAAGGCGGAGCGCTCCCACGGCGTGGGCCTCAGCACGGAGGCCAGCATGCCCCTCGGCCCCGGGCGCTCCGTGCACCTCATCCGCGCCGGCCGCGAGCTCGTGCTCGTCGGCAGCGCCGAGCACGGCATCATGCCGATCCGCACCTACACAGAGGACGAGGCGCGGTCGCTCGGGCTGCTGGCCCCGACCCAGCTCGAGGCCGGCGACGTGATCGACGCCACGACCGGCGGCCCCGCCGCCCTGGCCCGGGCCCGCATCGGCGACGTCCTGGACCGCCTGCGCGATCGGACCGCGCGGTGATCGCGCTGACCACCGCCCAGAACGGGCTGTCGACCGACGGCGGCAATGCCGTCCAGCTGCTCGTCCTCGTCGGCGCCGTCACGCTGGTCCCCGCCCTGCTGTTCTGCGTCACCGGGTTCTCGCGGATCCTGATCGTGCTGGGCTTCATCCGGACCGGGCTGGGCACGCCGACCGCGCCGCCCAACCAGGTCCTGATCGGCATCGCGCTCTTCCTCACCATCTTCGTCATGGCGCCGACCTTCACCAAGGTCAAGACGGACGCCATCGACCCGCTGAGCCGGCACCAGATCACGCAGACCGAGGCGCTGCAGCGTGGGCAGCTGCCGCTGCGCGAGTTCATGTTCCGCCAGACGCGCACGAAGGACCTGGCGCTGTTCGTGAAGCTCTCCAAGCGCCCGCGGCCGAAGACCCGCGCCGACGTCCCGACCTACGTCCTGATCCCGGCGTTCATCATCTCCGAGCTCAAGACGGCGTTCCAGATCGGCTTCCTGATCTTCCTGCCGTTCCTGGTCATCGACCTCGTCGTGAGCTCCACCTTGATGTCCATGGGCATGATGATGCTGCCCCCGGTCTTCATCTCGCTCCCGTTCAAGATCCTCCTCTTCGTCCTCGTCGACGGATGGGACCTCGTCATCAAATCGCTCGTGGAGTCCTTTCACTGATGGACCAGGACGTCGTCGTCTCCCTCGCGACCCAGGCCATGAGCCTGGCGCTCAAGCTCGCCCTGCCGCTGCTGGGCGTCGGCCTCGTCGTCGGCGTGCTCATCTCGATCGTCCAGGCGGTGACCCAGATCCAGGAGCAGACGCTGTCGTTCATCCCCAAGGTCCTGGCCATGGCCGTGGTCCTGGTGGTGGGCGGCCCGTGGATGCTCAACCAGCTGTTGTCCTACACGGCCGAGCTGTGGTCGTCGATCCCGAACATGGTGGGGTAGGTGGGACCGCAGCTCCAGGTCGGTGCGCAGCAGCTGATCGCCGAGTTCGGCGAGCAGCGCGTGCTCGCGTTCTTCCTGGTGCTCGCGCGCACCTCCCCCCTGTTCCTGCTCGCGCCGCTGTTCTCGAGCAAGATGGTGCCGGCGCGCGTCCGAGGCGTCCTCGCCGTGGGCCTGGCGATCGGCCTGTCACCCGTGGTCACCGCCGGGCACGCGGTGCTGCCCACCGACGTCCTGGGCATCGGGACGCTGCTGTTCAAGGAGATCCTCGTCGGCTCGGCCTTCGCCTTCGCCCTGGCGGCCACGTTCGCCGCCCTCGCCGTGGCGGGATCGTTCCTGGACACGTCGATCGGCTTCTCCTACGGCGGGCTCGTCGATCCGGTCAACGGCAACCAGTCCGCCGTGCTCAGCACGACCTACAGCATGATCGGGTTGATGGTGTTCATCGCCATCGACGGCGACGGATGGGTCATCCGCGGCCTGGCCCGCACCTACGATGTCGTCGGCCTGCTGCAGTACCCGTCGCTGGCCCACCTGCTCAGCGGGGCCACCGCGGCGTTCACCGGCATCTTCGCCAGCGCGATCCAGGTGGCCGGGCCGGTGCTGCTCGCGCTGACGCTCACCGACGCCGCGTTCGGCGTCGTCAGCCGGGTCGTGCCCCAGCTCAACGTCTTCCAGGTCGGCATCCCGGCCAAGGTCATCGTCGGCCTGCTGCTCATCGGCGCCACGATGCCGTTCGTCGCAGGCTGGCTCTCGGGCCAGCTGCAGGCCGATGTCGGCGCCGCGCTCAACACCCTGCGGGTGGGCTGATCCATGGCGGGTGAGAAGACCGAGAAGGCGACGCCCAAGCGCCGCGAGGAGGCGCGCAAGAAGGGGCAGGTCCCCAAGTCGCACGACCTCAACGGCGCCGTGATCATGCTCGTGGGCATCTTCACGCTCGGCCTCACGGGCCCCGGGATCGCCCAGCGGCTCGGCGACGGCCTGACCTCCGCGCTGCAGGCCGGCTCGGGCCGCGACCCGGTGACGATCTCCACCGTCGGCGACCTGTTCATGAGCTCCGGGCGCTCGGCCGCCCTGGCGCTAGCGCCGGTCCTCGGCGCCTGCGCGCTGGCCGCGATCGTCATCTCGGTCCTGCAGGTCGGCATCAGGCCCAAGACCGGCGCCCTGAAGCCCGATCCCAAGCGGCTGAACCCGGTCACGGGCTTCAAGAACATCTACGGCAAGAACAGCCTCGTCGAGCTCGTCAAGAACCTCGTGAAGATCTCGGTCGTGGCGACCATCGTGCTCAGCGCGGTGCTGCCGCACCTCGGCGACTGGGCGGCCATGGTCGGCATGTCGCCCTACCAGCTGGCCGGCGCCATGGCGGCGCAGGTCAAGTCGATCTTCCTGCGGGCCGGCCTGGCCTACCTGCTCATCGGCGTTATCGACGCCGTCTACCAGCGCTTCCGCCACGAGAAGGGCATGCGCATGGACAAGCAGGAGGTCAAGGAGGAGGCCAAGCAGCAGGACCTGCCGCCCGAGGTCCGCGGGGCGATCCGCCGGCGCCAGCGCGAGGCCGCGCGCGCCCGCATGATGGCCGCCGTCCCCGAGGCCGACGTCATCGTCACCAACCCCACGCACTACTCCGTCGCCCTGAAGTACGACGGGGCCTCGGCGGCCCCGCAGGTCATCGCCAAGGGCAAGGACATCGTCGCGCTGCGCATCCGCGAGATCGCGGCCGAGCACGACATCCCGATCGTCCCCGACCCGCCGCTGGCGCGCTCGCTGCACGCCTCCGTCGAGGTCGGTGAGGAGATCCCCGAAGAGCTCTTCCAGGCCGTGGCTCAGATCCTGGCCTACGTCTACCGCGTCGCCGGCCGCCGCCGGCTGGCGTCCTAGAGGACACCGTGCAAGGCATGCTCAGCAAGCTCGGCAGGTACACCGACCTGATCGCCGCCGGCGTCGTGGTCCTGGTCGTGGTGATGTTGATCATCCCGCTGCCGCCCGTCCTGCTCGACCTCCTCATCACCCTCAACATCTCCTGCGCCCTGGCCATCGTGGTCACCACGATGTACGTGCAGAAGGCGCTGGACTTCTCCGTCTTCCCGTCGCTGCTGCTGATCACGACGCTGTTCCGCCTGGCGATCAACGTCAGCGTGACGCGGCTCATCCTGCTGCACGGCGACGCGGGCGGGGTCGTCACCGCGTTCGGGCACTTCGTCGTCGGCGGCAACGTGGTCGTCGGCCTCGTCGTCTTCCTCATCCTCATCGTCATCCAGTTCGTCGTCGTCACCAACGGCGCGGGGCGCGTGGCCGAGGTCGGCGCCCGCTTCACCCTGGACGCCATGCCCGGCAAGCAGATGGCGATCGACGCCGACCTCAACGCCGGTCAGATCACCGACGAGCAGGCGCGCCAGCGCCGCGCCGAGATCGCCCAGGAGGCCGACTTCTACGGCGCGATGGACGGCGCCTCGAAGTTCGTCAAGGGCGACGCGATGGCCGCCGTGCTCATCACGATGATCAACCTGCTCGGCGGCATCGTGGTCGGCGTGCTGATGCAGAAGCGCTCGTTCGGCGACGCCGTGCAGCACTTCTCGCTGCTGTCGGTCGGCGACGGCCTGGCTGCGCAGATCCCCGCACTGCTGATCTCCGTCGCCACGGGCATCATCGTCACGCGTGCCGCGAGCACCGAGGACCTCGGGTCGCAGGTCGTCGGCCAGATCGGCGCCCAGCGCCGCGCCCCGCAGGTCGCCGGCGCGGTCATCGCCGCGTTCGCGCTGGTCCCGGGCCTGCCCAAGATCCCCTTCCTGGTCATCGGCGCGGCGTTCTTCTTCGGGGGACGCGCGATGAGCCGCAACGCCGACGCCGCGGCGGCCACCGCCGCCGAGGCCGCCGCGATGCAGGCCGCGCTGCCCCCGCCGGTCGCCTCGCCGCGCGACCAGGTCCAGGACGCGCTGTCGCTCGACCCGCTGGAGCTGTGCATCGGCTTCGGCCTCGTCCCGCTCGTCGACGGCTCCTCGGGCGGCTCGCTGCTGCAGCGCGTCTCGGCCGTGCGCCGTCAGATCGCGGCGGAGGTCGGCACGATCATCCCGTCGGTCCGCATCCACGACGAGGTCGGCCTCCAGAGCCACGAGTACCTCATCAAGGTCCGCGGCACCGAGGTGGCGCGCGGCCAGATCATGGCCGGCCACCAGCTCGCGCTGGACCCGGGCGACGCCGTCGGGCGGCTGGAGGGCATCCCGACGACCGACCCGGCCTACGGCATGGCGGCGGTGTGGATCACCGACGCCGGGCGCGCCGAGGCCGAGGCGCTGGGCTACACGGTCGTCGACGCCGAGAGCGTCGTCGTCACGCACCTGACCGAGACGATCCGCCGCCACACGGCCGACCTGCTCACCCGCCAGGACGTGCGGACGCTGCTCGACACGCTCAAGGAGCACAACGCCGCGGTCGTCGACGAGGTCATTCCCGACCTCCTGTCGGTCGGCGAGCTGCAACGCGTCCTGCAGGCGCTGCTGCGCGAGGGCGTGTCGATCCGCGACCTCGGCGCCGTCGTCGAGGCCTCGGGGGATCGCGCCCGCGTCACCCGCGACCCCGAGCTCCTGGCCGAGTACGCCAGGCAGGCGCTGGGCCGCACGATCGTCTCGCCCTACATCGACGCCGAGCGCACGCTGCGCGCGATCACGCTGGACCCCCACCTCGAGCAGGAGGTCTCCGACGCCATCGCCCAGACCCCCGACGGGGAGTACCTCGCGATGGATCCCACCCGCGCGCAGGCATTGGTGCATTCTCTGTCGAACCATGTCGAGCAGGCCGTCGCCCGCGGGCGTCGTCCGGTGCTGATCTGCTCCTCTCGCGTGCGGCGGCACCTCCGGCGACTCTGCGAGCAGGCCCTGCCCCAGCTCTCGGTCTGCGCGTACAACGAGATCGCGCCCGGGATCGGTGTGGAGACGATCGGAGTGGTGGCCCTATGACGATGGATGACGGCAGGACGCGATGACCCCGCAGCACCAGGAGACCTACACCTACCGCGGACGCTCGCTGGAGGAGCTCGTCCCCCGCATCCGCTCCGAGCTCGGCGACGACGCCGTGATCGTGGCGCGCCGGGAGACCAGCAGCGGTGGCGTCGGCGGGTTCTTCGCACGGCGCGAGATCGAGATCGAGGTGCGCCCCGGCGGCGAGACCTCGCCCGAGGTCGCCCGGGCGTTCGCCCACCAGCTCGCGCAGGCGCACGAGCGCCAGCAGGGCGGCCTCCTGGACGACCCGCCGGTCCCGCCGGCGCGGCCCGCCACGGGCCCGCAGGTCGACGCGCTGCCCTCGTCGGCCGACGTCACCGTCGACGACCTCTTCCCCTCGCCGGCCTCGCAGTCCCATGGCCTCGCGGCGCTCTTCAACGCCGGGGTCGCCGAGCCGCCGCCCCCGCCGCCGGCGGAGCGCCGGCCCGAGCCCGCCGCGGAGGCGGAGCCCGAGCCGGAGCCGTGGCACGAGCCCGAGCCCGCGTTCGAGCCCGAGGCGCCGGCCGCCGAGCCCGTCGCCGAGCAGCCCACCGGCGTGTTCGACTACCTCGGCGTCGGCGACGTCGCCGCCGAGGCCGAGCCGGAGCCGGAGCCGGAGGCCGCCACGCCCGAGCCCGTCGCAGCCGAGCCCGTGACGCCGGCACCCGAGCCGGCCCCGGCGTTCGTGCCCGAGCCCACCGTGGCGCCTGTGCAGCACGGGCCGCGCCCGCTGCCCGAGCCCGCCCGCGCGGCCGTCGAGCAGATGGTCGGCCGCGGCCTGCGCCGCGGGCTCGCCGAGGCGGTCGCCGAGGAGGCCATGTCCGGCCTGGCGCCGCTGCTGCCCGACGCCGACCCCAAGGACCTCGTCGTCGCCGCCCTGGCGCGCCGCATCCCCGTGCACCCGCTGCGCCCCGGCCCCGGGGTCGTCGGGTTCGTGGGCTCCGGCGGCGCGGGCAAGACGCGCTGCGTCGCGCGGCTGGCCGCCGCCCACGCCCGCCACGGCGCCGTCCCCGTCACGGTGCTGTCGCTGCGCTCGCCCGACGCGGGCGCCGAGCTGCTGCGCCTGCTGGCGCCCTACGACGTCACGCTGCACACCGTCGAGTCCGGCGCGGAGGGCGCCGGGCTCATCGCCGGCCTGCGTGGCCAGGGCCTCGTCATCGTCGACACGCCGGGCGTCAGCCCGCGGTCGGCGGCCGAGCTGCGCGCCCTGGGCGACGAGCTCCGCGCGCTGGCGCCCGACGAGCTGCACCTCACGGTGTCGGCGACGATCGGGCCCGACGCGGCCCGGGAGCTCGTCGGCGGCGTCCGCGAGCTCGGCGTGGGGGCCGTCGCGGTCACCCACACCGACGAGACCGAGATGCTCGGCACGGTCATCGGCCTGGCCGTGGACTGCAACCTGCCGCTGTCCTACCTGGCCCGCGGCCAGGCCGTCGAGGCCGGGCTGCGCCCCGCATCGCCGGCCGAGCTGGCCGCCGACCTGGTCCCGTGACCGCCGGCGGGCTCAGGGTCGGGCGGCCAGCCGCCGATGAAGAGGGTGTGACCCGCCCGGTCCCCACATCCGTCGCGGTGCCCCGAGGGGCCCGCTAGCCATGGCCAGGAAGGCCAAGGCCGATCCCGGCGCCGGCGAGGCCGGCAGCGGCATCACGCTGACCCGGCACCCCAAGGCCCGGCGCCAGATCGCCATGGCCAAGGGCTGGGGCGGGCTGCTGGCCTTCGCCGTCGTCGTCCACCTCTCCAGCAAGGCGGGGCTGCCGACGGTCAACGCCGTGCTGCGCGGCCTGCTCGGCGGCCTGGCCGGCTACGTCGTGGCGTGGGTCATCGCCGTCAACGTCTGGCGCCATCTCGCGCTGGCCGAGCTCGAGGCGCTGCGCCGCCGCGTGGTGGAGTCGATGGAGGCCCAGGCCCAGGCCGCGGCCGCCGCCACCGGCGCGGTCGTCAAGCACGACGGCTCCCGCTCGTCCGGCGACCCGGTCGCCCAGGGCTGACCCCTCGGAGAGGCTGACCGGTGGACCGCATCGAGCCCATCCGGCCCCAGCCGCCCGCCGCGCGCCCGATCCCCGCGATCCGCCGCACGGCGCGCCCCGGCGAGGAGTCCCGCCCCGACCCCGACGAGGGCCGCCGCAGGCGCCGCCGGCCGCCGCCCCCGCCGCCGCAGCCGCCCGACGACGGGCGCCCGCACGTCGACGTGACCGTGTAGGCCCGCGCCGCCCGCGGCGCACCGTCCACCCACCGCTGGACGGATCTCAAGATGGCCCGCGGCGGCGCCGATCATCGGGGTGCAGGAAGGAGCGACATGGAGTCGCTCCGGGACGAACACTCACACAACGTCATCAAGGAGATCGACGATGTCCCTTCGTATCACGCAGAACGTGGAGGCCTTCAACGCCTACCGCCACCTGAACAACACCTCCGCCCAGGTCTCGAAGTCGATGGCGCGTCTGTCGTCGGGCTACCGGATCAACAGCGCGGCCGACGATGCGGCCGGGCTGGGCATCTCCGAGCAGATGCGCTCGCAGATCCGCGGTCTGGCCCAGGCGCAGCGCAACATCCAGGACGGCGTGTCCATGGTGCAGACCGCAGAGGGCAACCTCGACGAGGTCCACAGCATGCTGCAGCGCGTCCGTGAGCTGGCCGTGCAGTACAAGAACGGCACGCTCGACACCAACGCCAAGACGTCGATCGAGAACGAGGTCAACCAGCTGGCGTCCGAGATCAGCCGCATCGGCTCCTCGGCCCAGTTCAACGGCACCAACCTGCTGAGCGGCACCTCCACGGTGTCCTTCCAGGTCGGCGCCAACGACGGTCAGCAGATCGGTGTGACCCTGGTCAACCTGTCGACCGAGGTCGGCACCTCGTACTCCAACCTGGCCGGCGGTGCCACGATCTCCGACATCGACGCGGCGATCACCAACGTCAGCACGGCTCGCGCCAAGTTCGGCGCGGTCCAGAACCGGCTCGATCACTCGCTGGCCGTCGCGGGCTCCTACCAGGAGAACCTGACCGCGGCCGAGTCGCGGATCCGCGACGTCGACATGGCGGACGAGATGGTGTCGCTGACCAAGAACCAGATCCTCACGCAGGCCGGCACGGCCATGCTCTCGCAGGCCAACCAGGCCCCGCAGAGCGTGCTCCGCCTCCTGCAGTAAGGACCGAGGATCACCGTCCGGCCGGGGCAGCGCGACCGGCAGGACACCCGGCATCGGAGGGCGGCCCATGGGCCGCCCTCCCGTCGTCGGCCTGACCGGCGCCGCTGAAGGATCGGCGGCCCGGGCCGATCACCGTGGCGATGAGCGTCGACGCCGTCATGCTCCGGATCGCCGAGCTGCAGCAGGGCCTGCAGCCGTCGACCCCTGCGAGCGACGGCGCCGCCGCGCCGGCGTCGACGTTCTCGGCGCTGCTGGCCGGCCAGGCCGGGACGACCGCGTCCGCGGCCCTGCTGCCGACCGCCTCCGCCGCCGGGCAGACGGCCGGCCAGCGCGCCCTGGCCGCCGCGCAGGGCGAGGTCGGCGTGGCCGAGCAGCCTCCGGGCTCCAACGACGCGCCGCGGATCGCTCAGTACCGCCAGGCCACCGCCGGCAGCGGCATCGGCCCGTGGTGCGCCTACTTCGTCTCCTGGGCCGCCCAGCAGGCCGGCACGCCGCTCGGCGAGGCCGGCCAGGGCTTCGGCTCGGTCGGCGCCGTCGCCTCCTGGGCCCAGCGCACCGGGCGCTGGAACCCCGCCGGCAGCGGTACGCCGCCGCAGGCCGGCGACCTCATCGTCTGGGGCGGGCACCACATCGGCATCGTGGAGTCCGTCGACCCCGACGGGTCGATCCACACCATCGAGGGCAACTCCTCCAACGCGGTCACGCGCCGCACCCACGGCGCCGACGGCGACGGCGCCAGCGGCTTCGTGCGGCTCGGGTGACCTGCGGGCCTCAAGCGCCCGCGCGCACGACCGATCGTCCGGAGTGGATGCCTCCCTCCCCGCGTGTCACGCTGGGCGTCGCGACGTACTCGCGCGACGCCTTCCTGGCCGAGGCCGTCGCCTCGTGCCTGGCCCAGGACTACGAGTCCCTCGAGGTGCTCGTCGTCGTCGACGGCGCGGCCAACCCGCGCATCGACGAGGTGCTGGCGGGCCTGGACGGCGACCCGCGCCTGCGCGTCGTGCGCCACGACGTCAACCGCGGGATCTCCGAGGCCTACAACACGATCGTGCGCGAGGGTCGCGGCGAGCTCATCGCCATGCTCGGCGACGACGACGTCTGCCTGCCCGACCGCATCCGCCGCCAGGTGGCGGTCTTCGACGCCCACCCCGACACGGGCGTCGTGCACGGCGACGCGATCGTCATCGACGGCGACGGGGTGGCCCACGGCCGCCTGCGCGTCGCCGACATGACCGGCGCGCGGCTCATGCACCACTTCTGGCGCGAGCACAACACGCTGCTGGACCCGACGCGCATGGTCCATCGCCGCGTGTACCAGGCCGTCGGCGGCTACGACCCCGCCCACACGCTCGCCCAGGACTTCAACTTCTGGCTGCGGGCGGCGCCGCGGTTCCGCTTCCGCCACGCCGGCGGCGACCCGCTCATCCGCCTGCGCCGCCACGACGACAACTTCTCCGGCGAGGACGCCGCGGCGCTGGCGACCCAGGTCGACCAGGTCCAGCGCACGCTGCTGGAGTCCCTGGAGCGCGAGCCGCTGAGCGACCTCGTGCCCGAGCTCGACTGGCCGCTGCTGCATCCCGACAGCGCGCGCCGCCGCGCGCTGGAGACCCTGGCCGGTGCCGTCGAGCGCCGCGGCCTGCCGCTGCCCGCCCTGGGCGCCCGCCTGCGGGCCATGGCCGCCGAGGTCCCGCCGGCGCCCGCGCCCCGGCGCGACAAGGGCCGGCTGCTCATGACGATGTTCGGCTTCGACGACGCCGGCGGCGGCACGATGCTGCCGCGCTTCGCCGCCAAGGAGCTCGTGCGCCGCGGATGGGACGTCTGCGTCTTCCACGCCGCCGTGGACCCCGACCCCTCCGGCGTGCCCTACGCGCTGCGCGAGTGGGAGGAGGACGGCGTGCGGCTCGTCGGCGTCCACAACCGGCCCTCGGGCCTGTGGGACGCCCAGCGCCCCGACCGCGAGCTCGAGGACCCGCCGGTCGCCGACGCGTTCGCCGACCTCCTGGACCGCTTCGGGCCCGATGTCGTGCACTTCCACAACCTGCACAACCTCGGCGCCGCGCTCATGGACGTCGCGGCCGCCCGCGGCGTGCCCGCCTACTTCACGACCCACAACTACTGGCTCGTCTGCCCGCGCGCGTACCTCCTGCGCGGCGACGGAGCGATGTGCGGCGGGCCCGGCGACGCCGGCGCCGACTGCGCGGCCTGCACCGGCGGCCCCGACCCCGCCGCCTACCAGGAGCGCCTGGCCGCGATCCGCGAGTCCTTCGCGCGCTCGATCACCGCGTGCATGGCCGTCTCGCACGGGGTGCGGCGCACGCTGATCGACCAGGGCTACCCGCCCGAGGCCATCGACGTCGTGCACCAGAACGTGCCCGCCCAGGACGAGACCTGGGAGCGCGTCGGCCGTGACCGCCCGCCCGGCCGCGTCGGCGACGAGCTCGTCGTCGGGTTCTTCGGCTCGGCCTACGCGCACAAGGGGCCGCAGGTCCTCGTGCGGGCCGCCCAGCTCACGGCCTCCGGCGTGCGCGTGCGCATCCACGGCGAGCTGCCGCGCGGCATGGCCGACGCCCTGGCGCGCCTGGACACCCGCGGCGTCGTCGAGCTGCACGGGGCGTTCTCGCCGGCCGAGCTGCCCGCCCTGCTGGCCGGGGTGGACGCCGCCGCCCTGCCGTCGCTGTGGTGGGACTGCGCGCCGCTGGCCGCCGGCGAGTGCCTCGCCGCGCGCGTCCCGCTGCTGGCCCCCGGATGGGCGGGCTGGCCGAGGCGATCCGCGACGAGGTCGACGGGCTGGCCTTCGACGGCGGCGACGTCGCCGGGCTGGCCGCCCAGATGGAGCGCCTGGCCTCCGAGCCCGGGCTGCTCGAGCGCCTGCAGGCCGGCATCCAGGCCCCGCGCGGGTTCGGCGCCTACGTCGACGAGCTCGAGGCCTACTACGCCGGCGGCCGCCCGTCGCGCGTGACGCGGGAGCCGGCGACCGCCGTCGCCTGGGTCGGCGAGCAGGACGCCCCGACGAGCCTGGCGCGCATCAACCGCGAGGTCGGCGACGTGCTCGACCGTGAGCCCGGCCTCGCCCTGCGCCGCGACGCCACCGACCGCCCGGCGCCGCCCGCGCCGCTGCCCCACGCCGCCGACGTCGAGGTCCGCCACCAGTGGCCGCCGGACCTCTCGCCGCCGGCCTCCGGGCGCCTCGCGCTCATCCAGCCCTGGGAGTTCGGCTCGGTGCCCGCCGCCTGGGGCCCCGCGCTGCGCGAGGTCGTCGACGAGCTGTGGGTGCCCTCCGAGCACGTGCGCGGCATGTACCTCGAGGCCGGGATGGACCCCGGCCGCGTCGCCGTCGTGCCCAACGGCGTCGACCTGGCCACCTACGCCCCCGAGGGCCCGGCCGCCGATCTCGGCCTCGCCGGCGGCCTGCGATTCCTCTTCGTCGGCGGCGCGATCGGCCGCAAGGGCATCGACGTCCTGCTCGACGCGTGGGCGCAGGCCTTCGCGGGCCGCGGCGACGTGACGCTGGTCGTCAAGGACTTCGGCGCCGACGGCGTCTACCGCGGCGCCGACCGCACCGCGCTGGAGCGCGCGGCCGCCGACCCCGACGCGCGTGTCATCCACCTGACCGACGTGCTCGACGACGCCGGCGTCGCGGCGCTGTACCGCGCCTGCGACGTGCTCGTGCACCCCTACCGGGGCGAGGGCTTCGCGATGCCGGTGCTGGAGGCGATGGCCTGCGGCGTGCCCGCGATCGTCACCGCGGGCGGCCCGACGGACGAGTTCTGCCCGCCCGCGGCGGGCTGGCGGATCCCCTCGCGGCGCGTGACGCTGCCCGGGCGCTCGGTCAGCGGGATGCCGACCCACGGCGACCCGTGGATGCTCGAGCCCGACCGCGACGCGCTGGCCGCGCTGCTGCGAGAGGCCGCCGACGCCCCCGCCGCCGAGCGCGCCCGCCGCGGCGCCGCCGCCCGCGCCGCGGCGCTCGAGCTCGGCTGGGACGCCGTCGGCGCGCAGTACGCCCGGCGCCTGCGGGCCCTCGCGACCCGCCCGCCGCGCCTGGCGCAGCGCGCGGCGACGGACCTCGGCCTGGAGGGCCCCGGCCGCCGGCTGCTGGCCCTGCCCGCCTTCCGAGGTCCCCGTCCCGATCGGCTCTCCGAGCTGCTTGCGGCCTGGGCCACCGCGGCCCCCGCCGGCACCGACGCCACGCTGGTGCTCGTCGCCGACCCCGCGCGCGACGGCGAGCCCGCCGACGTCGAGGGCCGGATCCTGGCGGCTGCGCAGGACGCGGGCGCCGACCTCGAGGGCTGCGCCGACATCGAGGTGCGCTTCCTGCACGCCGTGCTCGGCCGCGACGCCGCGCTGCACGCCGCCACCGACGCGTTCGTGGCGCTGCACGGCGCCTCGGCCGGCCACGAGCGCCTGGCGCGCGCCGCCGGCAACGCCGTGCTCGAGCCCCGCGCGGGCGCGATCGCCGCGTTCCTGGGCGCGGCCGTGGCCACCCGCCCCTAGCGCAGCGGGTAGGACAGGCCCAGCTCGGGCACGTCGACGCGCCCGGTGCGGTCGGTCGCCGTGCCGATCCTGCGGGCGCCCGGGTGGGCGGCCGCGAGGATCGCCGCCGCGTCGTCGGCCCGGTCCTCGGGGACGACGGCCACCAGCCCGCACCCCATGTTGAAGACCTCCCACATCTCGGCGTCCTCGACGTCGCCCAGGCGCGCGACGAGGTCGAAGACCGGGGTGACCGGCAGCGGGTCCTCGATCGCGTAGCCGCCGCCGAGGCGCAGCAGGTTGGTCAGGCCGCCGCCGGTGATGTGCGCGAGGCCGTGCACCGGCACGTCGGAGGCCAGCAGCTCCAGGACGGCGCGGACGTAGATCACCGTGGGCTCCAGGAGCACGTCGGCGACGCTGGCGCCGCCGAGCTCGGCCGGGCGGTCGTCCAGCCCCAGCGCGGGCAGCCCCGGCGCGTCCTCGAGCAGGGCGCGGCGCGCCAGCGTGTAGCCGTTGGAGTGCAGCCCGCTGGACGGGACGCCGATGAGCGCGTCGCCCGGTGCGATGCGCTCACCGGTGATGATCGTGTCGAGGCCCACGGTGCCGATGCACGTCGCGCACAGGTCGAAGCCGCCGGGCGACGGGTGGCCGCGGATGAGCTCGGGCAGGACGGCCAGCTCGCCGCCCGGGACCTCGCAGCCGGCCTCCTGGGCGCCGACCTTCAGGCCCTGGGCGATGCGCGCCAGGCGGCCGGCGTCGACCTGCTCGACGGCGAGGTAGTCGACGAGCGCGATGGGCTCGGCGCCGACGCAGATGATGTCGTTGACGTTCATCGCCACGCAGTCGATGCCGACGGTCTCGAGCCGGTCGGCCTCCTCGGCGACGACGAGCTTGGAGCCCACGCCGTCGGTCGAGATCGCGATGCCCAGCTCGTCGGTGACCCGCAGCACGGAGGCGTAGTGGCCGCTGCGCAGCACCGAGCGCGACGGGCGCCCGAGCTCGATCGTGCGCAGGACGCCGACGAGCGCGTCGACCCCAGCGTCGGCCTGGTCGGTGTCCACGCCGGCTGCGGAGTACGCGTCGCTCATCGCGGAGATCGTCTCAGACCCGCCAGCGCGACGGCGGCCAGCGCGACGCGCTCGGCGGCCGGCGGCCACACCGAGGTGACCCGGCGCAGTGGCGCGGCGGCTAGCGTCGCGGCCAGCGCGGCGCCCGCCCCGGCGGCGAACGGGGCTCGCAGCCCCGGGTCCACGCCGCGTCGGGCCAGGCGCCAGGCCTTCAGCCCCGTCGCGCCGGCGACGACCGGCAGCCCGGCCTGGCGGCCGAGCGCGAACGCCGCGCCGCGGTCGAAGCCCCGCAGCCGGGCGGCGGCGACCGTCAAGCCCAGCCGCGACAGCCCGGGCCACAGCGCCAGGGCCTGGGCGGCGCCGAGCCAGAGCGCGTCGGCGGGCCCGGCCTCGGCGGCGCCGCGGCCCGTGGCCCCGCGGGCGTCGGCGGCCACCAGCAGCGCCGAGCCCGCGACGAGCCCGGCTGCCGTGGCGCGCACGCCGCCCAGGCGGCGCTCGATCGGGTCCTCGAGCAGGAGCCCGGCGGCCGCGGCGGGCGCCGTGGCCACCACGGCGAAGCCGGGGGAGGGCAGCGGCACGAGCACGAGCAGGCCCGCGAGCGTCCCGGCGTGCAGCGCCACCGCGAAGGCCTTGCGCACATCGGCGGGCAGGGCCGCCGACGGCCAGCCCAGCAGCCGCGGGATCAGCTCGACGTGGGCCGAGGAGGAGACGGGGACGAGCTCGGCCGGCCCGTGCAGCGCCCCGAGCGCGAGCGCGTGGGCCAGCGGCAGCCGGGCCGTCTCAGGCGGCATCGGTCGCCGGCCGCGCCCGGCGCCCGCGCCACCAGCGCTGCAGGAGCCACACGATGCCCAGCACGATGAGCACCGCCACCGCGTAGTCGACGTAGTGCAGGCGGTCCTTCCACACGTCCCAGTTGTCGCGCGCGGCCTTGCCGACCAGCGTCAGCATGAGGATCCACGGCACGCAGCCCGCCAGCGTCAGCACCGAGAAGCGCCAGAACGGCATCCGCGCCACGCCCGCCGGCAGCGAGATGAACGTGCGCACGATGGGCAGCATGCGGCTGAAGAACACCGCCCACGCGCCCCAGCGCTGAAACCAGCGCTCCGTGAGCGCCAGGTGCTCGGGCCTGACGTGGAAGACCCGGTGGCGCTCCAGGAGCTCCAGGCGGCCGTAGTAGCCGACGGCGTAGGCGATCCACGACCCGACGAGGTTGGCGACCGAGCCCACCGCCACGGCGGCGAAGAGGCTGTACTTGCCCTCGCTGACGTTGAAGCCCGCGAAGAGCATCGTGGCCTCCGACGGGATCGGGATGCAGGCGCTCTCGGGCACCATGAGCAGGAAGATCCCGGGCAGGCCGAGGTCGCCGACGACCCGGGTGGCGAAGTCGGCCAGCTTGTCGGTCACCGACGCGAGGACCAGGAGCGCGAGCAGCATCGCGCGCGAAGGTTAGGCGTCCCGCGCCCGCCGCGGCGTCCGGCGGCCGCGTCGGGGGCCGGCGCGTAGGCTGCGCCCATGGACGACCCCGCGGCGCGCAGCCGGGCCATCTTCACGGTCGTGGGGGACCCTCCGCGCGTGCACGAGCACGCAGGGGCGCAGGAGGGCGTCTACTCCACCGACCTGGACTGCTATGAGTTCCTGGCGCGCCACGCGGCTCCCGGGTCGCGCACGCTGGAGACCGGATGTGGGATCTCCACCGCGCTGTTCGCGGTGTGGGGGACGCGCCACACGTGCGTGGTCGGCGACCGGCGCGAGGTCGACATCCTCGTCGAGTGGGCGGCGGCGCGCGACATCGACCTCGGGGCCATGACGTTCGAGATCGGGATGTCGGACGCGGTCCTGCCGCGCCTGGAGCCGACCGAGCTGGACCTGGTGTTCATCGACGGCGGCCACGCGTTCCCGATGGCGATCATCGACTGGTACTACGGCGCGGGCCGGCTGTGCGAGGGCGGGATCGTCGTCCTCGACGACGTCCAGCTGCCCAGCGTCCGCCTCGGCCTGTTCGAGGCGCTCGAGCGCGACCCGCGCTAGGAGGCGGTGGCGGTGACCTCCAAGTGGGCGGCCTGCCTGCGGCGCTCCTCCGGCCCCTGCACGAGGTGTGGGAGGACCAGCCGTTCCTCAACGGCTGAGCGTCGCCGTCCGGCCCGCCCGGACCTCAAGCAGGCCCGCCGCGCTGCCGACCACCCCGAGGGATGTCCCAGACCCCGCTGCCGACGGGTGGCGATCGACCCCTGTCGGTCCTCGTCATCACCCCCGACGTCCCGCCGGCCGACCGGGACGCCGGCTCCCTGCGCCTGTTCCGGCTGCTGGAGCTGCTCGTCGCCGACGGCCATCGCGTCCACCTGCTCGCGCGGCTCGGCGTGGGGCAGGAGCCGGCCGCGCTCGCCCTGGAGCGCCTGGGCATCGAGACCGTGCGGGCCGACCCGCAGCGGCTGCCCGAGGCGCAGCGGGCGCAGGTCGATGCCCCGGCCGTCGACGTGCCGGGGCTGCTGCGCCGCCTGCGGCCCGATGTGGTCTGGATGTCCTTCCACGACGTCGCCGAGGCCTACCTGCCGCTGGTGCGGCGCCACGCCCCCGGAGCGCGCGTGATCGTCGACACCGTCGACGTCCACTTCGTGCGCGAGGCGCGCGCCGCAGCGCTGTCCGGCCGCCCCGCCGACCATGAGCGCGCCGCGCACACCCGTGCCCGGGAGGCCGCCACGTACGCCGCGGCCGACGCGCTGGTGGCCGTCAGCGCCGACGACGGCGCCGCCCTGGCCGAGCTGGCGCCCGGCGTCCCCGTCCACGTCATCGCCACCATCCACGCCGCCGAGGAACCCGGCCCGGCCTTCGACGCGCGCCACGGCGTCGTCTTCGTCGGCAACTTCCGCCATGCCCCGAACGTCGACGCGGTCGTCCACTTCGTGACGACCTCGTGGCCGCTGGTCCGCGACGCGCTTCCGGGCGCGCGGCTGACGCTCGTCGGCACCGCGCCCCCGGCCGAGGTCCAGGCCCTCGCCGGGCCCGACGTCGCCGTGACCGGCTGGGTCCCCGAGACGCGCCCCCACCTCGACGCCGCCCGTGTGTCGGTGGCGCCGCTGCGCTACGGCGCGGGCGTCAAGGGCAAGATCGGCGAGGCCATGGCCTGCGGCCTGCCCGTCGTCACGACGACGATCGGCGCCGAGGGGATGGGGCTGGTGGACGGCGAGCACGCGCTCGTCGCCGACGATCCCGCGCAGCTGGCCGCCGCGGTCGTCGCACTGCACACCGACGCCGGGCTGTGGGGCCGCCTGGCCGATGCCGGCCGCGCGCGCCTGGCCGCCGCCCTGTCGCCAGCGGTCGCGCACCGCGCCCTGCGCGCGTTGCTGGCCGATGCCGCACCGCAGCTCTTCGTCGCCACCTCCGCGCTCGAGGACGAGGACGTCCTGGACGCGACCCTGGGCGGCTACCTCGACGCCTTCGACGCGGGCGACGCCGTCTCGCTCGTCGTCCCGGTGCGAGAGGGCCGCGATCCGCAGGTCCTGTTCGCCGCGCTGGCCCGGGCGCTGGACCGCCTGGGCCACGACCCCGAGCACATCCCCGACATCGCGCTCGTCGCCTGGGCCCAGGACGCCGTCCTGCCCGCCGCGGCGCTGGAGGCGCCCGCGGCGACGTGGCGCGTGCCGCCGCAGCCCTCGCGCGGGCCCGGCCGTACGCCGGCGGCCGCGATCGTGGTCCGCCTCCCCGAGGACGCCGCGGCCGCCGCCACGCAGGTCGACGCCCTGGCCAGGGCCCGCGTGGCCGATGACGTGGAGATCGTGCTCGTGGCCGCCGAGGACGCCGGCCTGGACGCGGTGCTCGCCTCCGCCTCCGGCGCGCGCGTCGTCCGCATCGGCGCCCATCTCGGGCGCCGCGCCGCGTGGCAGCGCGCCGCCGCCGCGACGCGGGCGCCCACGATCGTCATGCTCGAGCCCCACGCGCTGCCGCGCCCGGGCTTCGCGGCACCGCTGCTCGACGCGATCTCCGCCGGTGCCGCGCTGGCCGGCCCCGTCGTCGCCGGCGCGCACGGTCTGCGGGTCGCCGCCGATGGCGCGCTGTGGCCGCTGGCGGATGCGACCACGGCTCCCGACGCCCTCGCGATGGACTGCCTGGCGGCCGCGCGCGGCACGTGGCTGGACGCTCCCGCGGTCCTCCCGTCCCGCGAGGGCCACGCGGAGGCCCAGCTCGCCGCCTGGGCCGCGGCGCGTGGTCCGCTGACCGTGGCGCCCGGCGCGCGCGTCGGGCGTGCGCCGGCGCCCGAGGCCTCCGTCCTGATCTGCACGCGCAACCGCGCCGAGGAGCTCGAGGACGCCGTCGGCCTTCTCGTCGCCTCCGGCGCCCGCGACGTGGTCGTCGTCGACAACGCCTCGACCGACGCGACGCCGGAGGTCGCGGCCCGGCTCGCGGCGGCCCACCCCGGCGTCGTGCGCGTGGTCGTCGAGGAGCGCGGGGGCCTGGGCCACGCGCGCAACGCGGCCGCGGCCGCAGCCCGGCACGACCTCCTGCTCTACCTGGACGACGACGCGCGGCCCGCTCCCGGATGGGCCGCCGCCGCCGCTCGCGAGCTCGCGCGCCCGGGCGTCGCCAACGTCGGCGGCCCGATCGCGGCGCTGTGGCCGCCGGAGCGCCCGGCGGACTGGCCGGCCCCGGGCCTCGAGCCGCTGCTGAGCGTGCTGGACCTCGGCGACGCCGACCGCACGCTCGTCCCGCCCGACGTCGTCTACGGGGCCAACTGGGGCGTGCGCCGCAGTGCGCTGGACGCCGCCGGCGGCTTCGATCCGGCCTTCGGCGTCGGACCCGACGTGCGGATCGGCGGCGACGAGGTCTCCGTGGCGTGGCGGCTGCACCGAGCAGGGCTCGGGGCGACCCGGTACGTGGCCGCGGCCGCCGTCGGCCATCGCATCGACCCCGCGCGGATCAGCGAGCCGTTCCTGACCCACCGAGCGATGGCGTGCGGGATCGAGCGCGCGCGGCACGCCGCGGCGCTGGACGGCATCGACCGCGGCCGGCTGATGGGCACGGCGTCGGCCGCCGCGGGGCGGCTGCTGCGGCTCATCGCCCTGTCCGGTGACCTGCGCCTCGAGCAGGCGTTCGACGTCGTCGCGGCGTCCACGCTGGACCCGCGCCTGCGCATCGTCGCCGCCGACGCGCTCGGCGAGCTCTCGGGCTCGGTGCTGCTGCTCGGCGAGACGGAGGTCCGCGCGGCCGGGCTGCGCCTGCTGCTCGCCCCCGAGCATCTGCGCGCGGTGCTGCGCCCGGCCGTCGCGGCCTGAGCGCCCCCTCAAGCAGGGCCGTCGCCGACCGATCACCGGGCCATGTCCTCCCTCCTCCGGGACACGCCGTGAAGGCCGTCGTCGTCGTCTGCCTCGAGCCCGAGCACCTCGACCTGTGCCTCGACGCGCTGCTGCGCTGGCTCCCGCACGAGGACATCCTGGTCATCAACAACGCCAACACCCTCGAGCGCGTCGGCGCCATCGAGCGCACGGCGCGACGGTGGAGTGTCAGCACGGGCCGCGGCCACGACCTGGTCAACGGTGAGAACACGCTCGTCCACATCCACGAGGCGCTGAAGGACGTCGCGGCCATGTGGCCCGGCGAGACCGTCCTGAAGCTCGACGAGGACATCCTGCTCGTCTCGCGGCCGGAGGACTGGGACGTGGGCCCCATGGAGCTCCTGGTCCCCGCGGTGACGATCAACAACCACACCTCCCGCTTCTTCCTGCGCGAGCTCGATCCCGAGCTGGCCGACATCGCCGACCGCCACGCGTGGCTCTGGCACCTCCCGGACCCGCGGACGGGCGAGGAGACCCGGGGGCGCGCCCTGCGCGCCGTCTACGGCGCCGAGCCCGAGGCGCTGGTCGAGCACTGCCGCCGCCATGGCGACCGCCGGCGCTACGGCCGCGAGGACTGGGACGGCGAGGCGTTCATGACCGACCCCGCCAACGGCGACCGTCGCGGGATCTCGAGCACGGTCATGGCCTTCCGCAGCGACGACTACGTGGCGATGTGCGGCCGGGCCGCGGGCATCGAGGAGGTCCTCCTGGCCGGCGCGGTGTATGAGGGTCGCGCGACCTACGTCGTCGACACCGGCATCTTCTGCCACCACGTCAACTACCACAGCGTGCGCGACGCGGTCCTGGAGCTCGGCGAGCACGCCGAGCGCTGGAACCGGCGGGCCGTCGTGGCCGCGACCGCCGCCACGCGCGCGGCGGCCCCCAACCCGGTGCTGTCCGCCTAGCGCGGGACCGCGCATGGCCCCTTCGCTCCCCTCCCGTCCCGCGGACGTCCTCGTGGTCGGCGCCGGGTTCGCCGGCGCGATCATGGCCGAGCGGATCGCCAGCGTCCTGGACCTGCGAGTCCTGGTCGTCGACCGTCGCGAGCACATCGCCGGCAACGCCTACGACGAGCTCGACGAGCACGGCATCCGCATCCATCGCTACGGGCCGCACCTGTTCCACGCCAACTCGGACAAGGTCGTCGCGTTCCTGTCGCGGTTCACGGACTGGTGGCCCTACGAGCACCGCGTCCGGGCGTCGGTCGGCGAGCAGCTGCTGCCCGTCCCGATCAACCTGGACACCATCAACGCGCGCTACGGCGCCGGGCTGTCCGAGGGCGACGTCGAGGCCTGGCTCGCGGCCCAGGCCGAGCCGATGAGCCACGTCCGCACCGCCGAGGACGCGGTGGTGGCGCGGATGGGCCGCGCCGTCTACGAGGACTTCTTCCGCGGCTACACGCGCAAGCAGTGGGGGCTGGACCCGAGGCAGCTCGACGCGAGCGTCACCGCGAGGATCCCGGTGCGGACCGATCGCGACGACCGCTACTTCACCGATCGCTTCCAGGCGCTGCCGGCCGAGGGCTACACGGCGATGTTCGCCCGCATCCTCGACCACCCCAACATCGAGGTGCGGCTCGGGACCGAGTACGCGGAGGCCGCGGCCCACGCCGGCCACCGGCATCTGGTCTACACCGGCTGCATCGACGAGTTCTTCGAGCGGCGCTTCGGCGCGCTGCCCTACCGCAGCCTGACGTTCGACCTGCGCCACGAGCCGACGCCCGGCGGGGCCACCGTCCTCCCGGTCGGCCAGGTCAACTTCCCCTCCGAGGACGTCGCGCACACGCGCGTGACCGAGTTCCGCCACTTCCAGCCCGCCGAGCCGCGCGCGGTGACCGCGCTGGCCTTCGAGTACCCGAGCGCCACGGGCGACCCGTTCTATCCCATCCCGCGGCCGGCCAACCGGGAGCGCTACCGCCAGTACCAGGTCCTGGCGCGCACCCGGTCCGACGTAACGTTCGTCGGGCGCCTCGCGCGCTACCAGTACCTCAACATGGACCAGGTGACCGGGCAGGCGCTGGCGACCTTCGCCGAGCGGGCCGCGGTCATCGCGGCGTCGGCCCGCCGCCCGGTCGCCCGGGCGGCGTGATCGCGGCCGCCAGGCGCCGCGCGTGTGCCGCGAGCGCGGCGACGTCGCCGGCTCCGAACCGCGGTGGGCCGGAGGCCTCGGGACCCGTGCCGAGCACCGCGTCGGCGGCGGCCAGCAGCTCGGCGCGCGCCAGGTGCCGGCCCGGATCGGGCAGCGCCAGGAGGTCCGGGCCACCGTCGTCGGGCAGGCCTGCCGCCGCGGCCAGCGCGCCGAGGTCGGTCGCCACCCGGCCGGCATCCCAGCCCGCGGCGTGGATGGCGAGCGTGACATCGTCGTGGTCGAGGAGGGCCGCGCCGTAGGCGGCCAGCAGACGCACGTCGGCGACGAGCTCGTCGGCGTCGGCGAGCACGACGACGGTGCGCGCGCCCGCCAGCGGGTGCGAGGCAGGGGCGTCGCCCGACGCCAGGGCCGCCTGCAGGTCCTGCAGCCGCCGCCGGGCGTCGGGGTCGCTGGGCCGGTGGGCGGCGGCGACCAGCGCCTCGCGCAGCGCGGGCTCCAGCGCGCCGCGCGCCGCCAGCGCGGCGGACCGCGCCGCCGCCTGCGCGGCCGCAGCGGCGTCCTCACGCCAGGCCGGCGGGTACTGGAGGTAAACGGTGCCCGCCGCCTGCACGGCCTCGGCCCCGTCGCGCTCCACGGCCGACCACGCCGCCACGAGCGCCTCGGCGGGCAGGGCGCCCGCGCCGCCGTGGCGGATGGCGCACCGGCGCGTCATGGCCTCCTTGAGCTTCTCCCGAGCCAGGCCCGCACCGCTGGCGTTCAGCGTGAGGTTGGCGCCGTGCTGGCGATAGCCGACCTTGGGCTCCAGCAGGTAGTCGATCGAGGCGACGGCCGCGATCTGCATCACGCACCACCAGTCGACGAACGCGACGTCGGGCGGGATCGGGTGGAAGCGCCCGGCCAGCGCGGCACGCACGGTGATCGACGACGCGGTCGCCACGTTGCTGTGCACGAGCAGGTGGGGGAACACGTCGGCGCCCCGCATCGGCTTGAGCCCGATCGACTCCCAGTAGGAGGGCATGAGCACCGCGTCGTCGCGGTCGATCAGCGTCAGGTCGCCGTAGACGGCGCCGACCTCGGGCCGGCGCGCGAAGACGTCCACGGTGGCCGCGGTCTTGCCGGACGGCCAGAGGTCGTCGGCGTCCAGGAGGGCCCAGAGCTCGCCCCGGGCCTCGGAGAATGCGCGGTTGGTCGCGGCCACGTAGCCGGCGTTGTCCTGGCGGAAGGCCCGGATGCGCCCCGGGTGGCGCGCGGCGTACTCGGCGAGCACGTCCGGCGTGTGGTCGGTGGAGCCGTCGTCGACGACGACGATCTCGAGGCGGTCGGCGGGGTAGTCCTGGGCCAGCGCGCTGTCGAGGGTCCGCGCGAGGAAGTCGCCGTAGTTGTAGGCCGCCACGATCGCCGACACCAGCGGCTGCGCCGCCTCGCTCACCGTCGTCGCCTCATCCGGCCCGAGTATCCCACCGCGACCGGCTCCTCATGCCCGCCGGCGCGCCGTTCAGGCGCCGTACGCCCGGATCTGACCCAGCGTCGTCTCGCGGTGGTCGGCGCCGTCGCGGTGGGCGCGATACCAGTCCGCCGTGCGCGCCAGTGCCTCGCCGAGGTCCCAGCGGGGCGCCCAGCCCAGACGCGCGCGGGCGCGCGAGGAGTCGAGCTTGAGCCAGTGGGCCTCGTGGGGGTGCGGGCCCGGGTCGGCCTCCCAGCGCAGCGGGGCGTCCCACAGCGCCGCCAGGCGCTCGGCGATCCAGCGCACGGGCCGCGCGTCGTCCTCCGCCGGCCCGAAGTTCCAGCCCCCGGCCGCACCGGGCGTGCCGTCGGCCAGGGCCTCGGCCAGGCGCAGGTAGCCGGCCAGCGGGCTGAGCACGTGCTGCCACGGGCGCACGGCGTCGGGGTTGCGCAGGCGCAGCGGCGCCTCGTCCAGCGCCGCGCGGAAGAGGTCGGGCAGCAGCCGGTCGGCGCCCCAGTCGCCCCCGCCGATGACGTTGCCCGCGCGGGCCGTCGCCACCGCGGGCGCGCCGGGGCCGGAGAAGAACGAGGCGCGGTAGGCGGCGACGACGAGCTCGGCGGCGCCCTTCGAGCTCGAGTAGGGGTCCGCACCGCCCATGGGCTCGTCCTCGCGGTAGCCCCACTCCCACTCGCGGTTGGCGTAGCACTTGTCCGAGGTGGCCACGACGACCGCGCGCACGTCGGCCGGCGCGCGGCGGACGGCGTCGAGCACGTGGACGGTGCCCATGACGTTGGTGGCGTAGGTGCCGGCGGGGTCCCCGAAGGAGCGGCGCACGAGCGGCTGGGCGGCGAGGTGCAGCACGACCTCGGGGCGCGCGGCGGCCACGGCGCGCGCGACGGCCGCGGGGTCGCGGACGTCGCCCTCGTGGTGGGCGACGAGCTCGCCGACGCGCGCCAGCGAGAACAGCGCGGGGTCGGTCGGGATCCCGCGCGACAGGCCGCTGACCTCCGCCCCCATCGCCGTCAGCCACAGGCACAGCCACGCGCCCTTGAAGCCCGTGTGGCCCGTGACCAGCACCCGCCGGCCGGCCCAGGCGCGCGCGTCCGGGAGGGCGCTTCGGGGCTCGGCCATGGCCGGACTATAGGCTTGCCGCGTGCCGGTCCCCCTGTTCGACACCGAGACGCCGCGCCTACCCCTGCGCGCGGATCTGCGCAGCGCCGTGCACCGCGTCCTCGACGCGGGCCGGTTCGTGCTGGGCCCCGAGGTCCAGGCCTTCGAGCGCGAGTGGGCCGCCTACCTCGGCGCCGCGCACGCGATCGGCGTGGCCAACGGCACCGAGGCCATCACGATCGCCCTGCGCGCGCTGGGCGTCGGCCCGGGCGACGAGGTCGTCGTGCCCTCCTTCACGTTCTGGGCCAGCGCCGAGGCGATCCCCCACACGGGCGCCACCCCGGTGTTCTGCGACATCGACCCCGAGACGTTCTGCGTCACGCCCGAGACCGTCAAGGCCGCGATGACGCCGCGGACGAAGGCCGTCATCGTCGTGCACCTGTTCGGCAACGTCGCGCCGGTGGCCGAGATCGAGGCGCTGGGCGTCCCGGTCCTGGAGGACGCCGCGCAGGCCGCGGGCTCCATCGGCCCCGCCGGGCGCCCGGGCGCCCTGGGCACCGTGGCGACGTTCTCGTTCTACCCCTCCAAGAACCTCGGGGCCTTCGGCGACGGCGGCGCGATCACCACGCGCGACGACGACGTCGCCCAGCGCGTGCGCACCCTGCGCTTCCACGGCTCGGCCGACAAGAAGGACTACTCCATGGTCGGCTACAACAGCCGCCTGGACGAGCTGCAGGCCGCGATCCTGCGGGTCCAGCTGCCCGAGCTCGACCGCTGGGCGCAGGCCCGCGTCGAGGCGGGCGACCGCTACGAGCAGGCGCTGGACGGCCTGGTCGGCCTGCCGCGCGCGACCCCGGGCGCGCGTCCCGCGTGGCACCTCTACGTCGTCCGCCACCCCGACCCCGACGCGCTGCAGGCGGCGCTGACCGAGCGCGGCGTGGCCTGCGCGCCGTACTACCGGCGCCCGATCCACGAGCAGCCGCCCATGCGGTCCTATGCCCCGGCCCACGACCTGCCCGGGACCGCCGAGGCGGCCCGCACGCACCTGGCGATCCCCATGTCGGCGGCGCTGCGCGCCGAGCAGGTCGATGAGGTCGCGGCCGCCGTGCGCGATGCGGGTCTGGTTCGACCTCACCAATAGCCCGCACGTCCTCGTCCTGCGCCCGCTCATCGCGGCGCTGCAGGCCGACGGCGCCGAGGTGGCGGTCACCGCGCGCGACTTCGCGCAGACCGTCGCGCTGTGCGAGCGCTTCGGGATCGACTGCGAGGTCATCGGCCGCCATCGCGGCGCCCGGCTGGGCGCCAAGGCCCTGGGGCTGGCCGACCGCTCGCTGGCCCTGACGCGCTTCGCGCGCGGGCGTCGGTTCGACCTGGCGATCGGGCACGGGTCCAACGACGTCAGCGTCGCCGCGTTCGCCCTGCGCATCCCGGCCACGACGATGTTCGACTACGAGTGGGCCACCGTGCAGCACTCGGTCAACTGCCGGCTGTGCCGGGCGGTCGTCGTGCCCGACGCGATCCCGCCGCAGCGGCTGGAGCGCTACGGCGCCCGCGGCAAGCTCGGGCGCTACCCGGGCCTCAAGGAGGAGTACTACCTGGCCGACTTCGAGCCCGACCCGGCCGTGCCCGCCCAGCTCGGCCTCGACGTCGCACGGCCCATCGCGGTCGTCCGCACCCCGCCGTCGGTCTCGCTGTACCACCGCTTCGAGAACGACCTCTTCGCCCAGGTCCTGCTCGCGCTGCGCGAGCAGGCGCAGGTCGTCGTGCTGCCGCGCGTCGACGCCCAGCGCGCCGAGCTGCAGCGCGCGGGCGGGTTCATCGTGCCCGAGCGCGCCATCGACGCGCAGTCGCTCATCGCCTGCGCCGACCTCGTCGTCAGCGCGGGCGGGACGATGAACCGCGAGGCCGTCGCGCTGGGCACGCCGGTGGCCACGACGTTCGAGGGCCGCCTGGGCGCCGTCGACGAGCGCCTTATCGCGCAGGGGCGCATGGCCCGCCTGGAGTCGGCCGAGGCCCTGCGCGTCGTCAAGCGGGCCGACGCCGCCGGCGCGGCCGCCGCCCGGATTCGCCGCGACCCGCGCATCCTGCTGGACCTGGCCACCGCGCCGTTGCGCGCGCGCCGCCGCGGCGGCGGCTAGGCCGGGGCGGCGTCAGGCGGCCTGGGGGCCGCGGCGCGCCGCGGGGCGGTGCGCGACGAGCTCGATGCGCTTGAGGATGGCCAGCGCGGCCTCCTGGCAGGCGATCGCGGCGCCGATCCCGACCTGCGGGGCCGTGCGGCGCTGGACGCACTGCAGGAAGGCCTCGGCCTGCACGACGACGGCCTCGCGCGGCGGGACCTCGATGCGGTGCGTGAACGCCTCGTGGCGCCCGGCGTCGGAGACCGTCGTGCGCACGGCCTCGATCGTGCGGGTGTCCAGGTCGGCGCAGACCCGGGCCTGCTGGGTCGTGACGGTGATGCGGCGTACGCGCGTGCCGCTGGCGCGCGAGGCGACGAGCGTGGCCACGAGGTCGTCCTCCATGACGAGCAGCGCGTGGGCGTGGTCGACGGGGCCGCCGCGGCGGGTGCGGCGCCCGGCGGCCTGCGTCGCGGCGATCGTCTCGCCCGACAGCGCCAGGACGAACTGGAGGTCCTGCTGCATGAGGTCCTGGACGACGTCGCCCGGCGGGATCGGGCCCGCGACGGCCGGGTCCATGCGCTCGGCGTGGACGGCGATCACGTCCTGCTCGGCGACGAGGACGCGCAGCTCGCGCACGGTCGGGTCGAAGTGCTCGTCGAAGGCGGTCATCGCGACGGGGCGCCGCGGCGAGCGCACGATGGCCGACAGCAGGCCGTGGGCGAGGTCGGGCGTCGTGGCCAGCGGCGGCTCGACGAGCACGTCGAGCCCGCGCTCCAGCGCCGTGCGCATGAGGGTCGGGCGCCGCTCCAGGGCGCCGGCGACGACGGCGGCCTCCGCGGTCTCCAGGGCCGGCTCGAGCTCGTCGGCGACGGGGATGCCGAGGGCCTGCGCGGTGGCCCGGGCGGCCGCCGGGTCGTGGTCGTAGACGCCCGTGAGCGTGCAGCGGTCCGCGAGACCGCGCAGCGCGCGGCCGTGGCGCTCGCCGGCCTCGCCGGCACCGAGCATGAGGACCCTGACCATCTCCCACCGGGTGATCGGTCCCGGAGACGGCCGCTTGAGACCGGGAGGCGCTCTACAATGCGGCGATGCGCCGGCGCCTCCGCTCGGTCGCGCTACCCCTCCACCGTCACTCGATGCCGCAGGTGGGCATCGACGCGGCGCTGGTGGCGCTGGCCTACTTCCTCGCGTTCCGCCTGCGGTTCGACAACGGCGTGCCCGACGACTACGCCGACCTGCAGGCGGCGACCATCGCCTGGGTCGTGGGCGCCAGCGTCGTGGTGTTCACGCTGTTCCGGCTCTACGAGAAGTGGTGGCGCTACACCGGCCACCGCGACTACGTGAACATCGTCGAGGCCGTCACCGTCGGCACGCTGTTCGTGCCGGCGTTCGTGGCGCTGACCCAGCCCGTCATCGTGCGCTCGGGGCGGGGCGACGTCGCCCTGACCGTGCCCACGGGCGTCCTGGCGCTGTTCTTCCTGCTCACGCTGACGCTCGTGGGCGGGGCGCGCTTCGTCAGCCGGGCCGTCTACGAGCGCCCGCCGGGCGGCTTCCGCGCGCGCTCGGACGCCCGCCGCGTGCTCATCGTCGGCGCCGGCGACGGCGGCCGCCTCGTGCTGCGCGAGATCCTGCGCAACCGCGACCTGGGCCTGGACCCCGTCGGCTTCGTCGACGACGACCCGACCAAGCACCGCGTGCGCATCGACGGCGTCCGCGTGCTGGGACGCACCGACGAGCTGCCGCGCATCCTCGACGAGGCCGAGCCCGACGAGGTCACCATCGCGATCCCGTCGGCACCGGGCACCCTGCGCGCCCGCGTCGTGTCGGCCTGCCGCACCCGCGGCATCCCGGTCCGGACGCTGCCGACCGTCTTCGAGCTGCTGCAGACCGGCGGCGCCAACGTCGTGCGCCAGGCGCGCCCCGTCGAGGTCGAGGACATCCTGGGCCGCGAGCCCGTGCGGATGGAGCTCGACCGCGTGGGGCGCTACCTCGACGGCGAGGTCGTCATGGTCACGGGCGCCGGCGGCTCCATCGGCTCGGAGCTGTGCCGCCAGATCTCGCGCGTGGCCCCGCGCAAGCTCATCCTCCTCGACCACGCCGAGGACAACCTCTTCCGCATCCAGCGCGAGCTGGAGGACGACCGTCACGTCCACCCCTCCACGCTGGCGGTGGTGCTCGCCGACTGCAAGGAGGGCGAGCGGATGCGCGAGGTCTTCGCCGAGCACCGCCCGACCGTCGTCTTCCACGCCGCGGCCTACAAGCACGTCGGGCTCATGGAGCTCAACCCGGTCGAGGCCGTGCGCAACAACGCGGTCGCCACGCGGCTGCTGGCGCGCGTGGCCGGCGAGCACGAGGTCAAGCGCTTCGTGCTCATCTCGACGGACAAGGCCGTCGCGCCGGCCACCGTGATGGGCGCCTCCAAGGCGCTGGCCGAGTACGCCGTCGAGGCCGCGCAGGACCGCTGGCCGCGCACGCGCTTCGCGATCGTCCGGTTCGGCAACGTCCTGGGCTCCTCGGGCTCCGTCGTGCCGATCTTCCGCCGCCAGATCGCCCGCGGTGGGCCGGTCACCGTCACCGACCTACGGATGACGCGCTACTTCATGACGATCCCGGAGGCCGTGCAGCTCGTCATCCGGTCCGGGTCGCTGGGGCAGGGCGGCGAGATCTTCGTGCTCGAGATGGGCGACCCGGTGTCGATCCGCCACCTCGCCGAGACGATGATCGAGCTCTCGGGCCTGCGTCCCGGGGAGGACATCGCCATCGAGGAGGTGGGACGCCGCCCCGGCGAGAAGCTCCACGAGGACCTCTTCAACCCCTACGAGCGCACGCAGCCCACCCCGGCCGAGAAGATCACCCGCGCCGAGCGCGACCGCCTCGACCCCGCGGTCGTCGAGGCCATGTTCGACGAGGTCGGGCTGCTGGTCCTCGAGGGGGACGCGGCGGCGCTCGCGGCCAAGGTCTCCGAGCTCACCGGGATGCGGGCCTCCGCCGCGCTGGCCGACCCCCCCGACGCGCCCGGACCCCAGGCAGGCCGGGCCGTTCTCTAGCATGGCCCCCTCCATGGTCTCGATCCTGGCCTTCTCGGTTACGGGCAAGATCGAGCAGTACGGCGCCTACGCGGGCTTCGCCAGTGTTCTGGGGCTCGCCGTGCTCTCGCTGCTCTACTTCGCCCAGGCCCGCGAGCTCAAGCGCCTGCGCGAATGGGCGGGGCGCTCGCCCGAGCGCGCGGCCGAGCTGCAGGAACGCGTGCAGGCCGACGCCGCCCGGCGCGCCGCCGTCGTCCCTCAGGTCCAGCCCTCGCGCGTCATCCCGGCCACGCCGGGCGCGCAGGTGCCCGCCACGCCCGCCGGCCAGGCCGCCCAGGTCGCCGCACCGGGCGCGGCCGCCGGGACCACCGCCGCCGGTGCGGCCGCCGCCGCGACGGCCGCCGGCGCCGGCGTCGCCACCCCTCCCGCCGCTCCGGGCACGCCTCCGGCCGTCCCCGGCCAGTCCACCACGGTGCAGCCCGCCGCCGCGTCGGCGCCCGCCAACGGCACGGGCTCCGGCCCCGTCGTCCGTCCCGGGCAGCCGCTGCGCGTGCCGCCCGCCACCGCCGCGGCCGCCCGTGGACCCGTCACCCCCGAGCCGCCCGAGGCCGAGGGCGGCCGCAACCGGCTGCTCATCGGCGGCGCGGTCGCCGCCGTGCTCGCCGTGGTCGTCGTGGCGGTCGTGCTGCTCGTCGGCGGTGGCAGCTCGCACAGCCCCAAGAAGCCGAACACGATCTCGCAGTCGGCGGCCGGCCAGTCCAGCGCCAGCACCGCGGCGCCCGACACCAGCACCGCCGCGGCGCTGAAGCCCGGCGCGTTCACGACCGCGGTGCTCAACGGCACCACGACGCCGGGCCTGGCGCGTGGCGTGGCCGTGCGGCTGCAGAACGCCGACTTCAAGATCGGCAACGTCACCAACGCGACCGACCAGAGCCACTCGGCGACGATCGTCGAGTACGCGCCCAAGCACCGCAAGGAGGGCCTGGAGGTCGCCAAGGCGATCGACGTCAGCCCCGACGCGGTCCAGGCGCTGACCCCCGCCTCGCGGGCGATCGCCGGCGCCGAGGCCTTCGTCGTGGTCACGGTCGGCAACGACCAGAACCAGTCACCCCAGCAGCAGCCCTAGCTGACCTCGCACGCCGTGGCCGGCTTCCTCGACCTTCCCGAGCGCAGCCCGAAGCCGCGCCAGCACGGACTGACCAACGTCCTGGACAAGGGCCTGTCGACCGCCGAGGTCGACGGCCTCATGGAGGTCGCGGGCGCCGCCGTGGACTTCGTCAAGCTCGGCTGGGGCACCGCGCTGGTCACGGGCAATCTGGACGCCAAGCTGGCCCGCTACCGCGCCCACGGGGTGCCGGTCGTCCTCGGCGGCACGCTCACGGAGATCGCGCTGCGCGACGGGCGCCTGGACGGCCTCGTCGCCTGGCTCAAGGAGCTGGGCCTGGGCCACGTCGAGGTCAGCGACGGCACGATCGAGCTCGAGCCGGAGCGCAAGCGCGAGATCATCGCCCGGCTGGCGCGTGACTTCACGGTGTTCTCCGAGGTCGGGTCCAAGGACGCCGAGCGGATCATGGCCCCCTACCGCTGGGTGCAGGACATCGAGGCCGAGCTGGCGGCCGGGGCCTGGAAGGTCATCGCCGAGGCGCGCGAGTCGGGCACCGCCGGCATCTTCCGCCCCGACGGCGAGGTGCGCATGGGCCTCATCGACGAGATCGTCCACGCCGTGGACCCCGCGCGGCTGGTCTTCGAGGCGCCCCAGAAGGTCCAGCAGGTGTGGTTCCTGCGCCGCTTCGGGCGCGAGGTCAACCTCGGCAACATCGCGCCGGCCGACGTCCTGTCGCTGGAGACCCTGCGCCTGGGCCTGCGCTCGGACACGATGGAGGACGCATGAAGATCGCGCTGGCCCGGCACGGGGAGACGCCCTACAACGCCGAGCACCGCTTCCAGGGCCACCTCCCCGTGCCCCTGACCGAGCGCGGGCGCGAGCAGGCCCACGAGCTGGCCCGTGCGGCCGCCACGCGCGACTGGGGGGCGCTGTACTGCTCGCCCCTGGCCCGCGCCCGCGAGACGGCCGACATCGTCGCCGCGGCCATCGGGCACCACCCGATGGAGGACGCCCGCTTCGCCGAGACCGACTGCGGCGACTGGACCGACCGGTTCTTCGCCGACGTCCAGGCCGCCGAGCCCGAGCTCTTCGCCGCCTACCAGCGCGCCGACCCGGCCTTCGCCTTCCCCGGCGGCGAGTCCTTCGCCGCCCAGCAGCTGCGCGTGCTCGAGGGCATCGACGCGGTGCGCCAGGGCCCGCTGCCGGCGCTCGTGGTCTGCCACCGCGGCTCGATCCGCCTGGCCCTGGCCGCGCTGCACGCCGACGACGCGCAGCGCACGGCCGAGGTCCCCAACGCGTCGCTGGTGGACCTGCCGTGAGCCCGGTCGGGGCCAGACCCCGGCCCACGACGGTCGTCGTCCTCTTCGGGATCCTCGTCGCCGCGACGTTCGCGGCGTTCTTCGTCGCCCAGCGGCTCAAGAACGCCCCGAGCGTGATCCAGTCGCTGCGCATCAACAGCGCCGGGCCCGGCAACGTGTTCTCGCCCAACGGCGACGGGCGGCGCGAGCGCGTGCGCATCGCGCTCAAGCTCAAGAAGGCCGACCGCGTCACGCTGGCGGTGCTCGACGCCCGGGGCGACGTCGTGCGCACGCTCGTCGACGACCGCCCGGTCAGGGCCTACGAGACGATCGGCCTGCCGGGCGTGCCGTGGGACGGCCGCGACGATGCCGGCCGCGTCGTCCCCGACGGGCGCTACCGGCTGCGGATCACGCTGCGCAACCAGGGCCGCTCGGTCGTCGTGCCGCGGTCGATCCTCAAGGACACCAAGCCGCCCACGCCGCTGGTCACCGCGATCGGTCCCGAGACCGCCTACGGCCCCGAGCTGCTGCCCGAGGCCGGCGACCGGCCCGCGCAGATCCACTTCGGCCCTGCGCTGGCCTTCGCGCGCCTGCACATCTTCCGCACCGCGCCGGGGACGATCCGCGTGGTGCGCACGGCCGACCTCAAGCCGGGCGCCCGCGAGTTCGACTGGGACGGCACCGACGACACCGGGCGCCGCGTGTCGCCCGGCACCTACCTCGCGGTGCCCGAGTGGCGCGACGTGGCCGGCAACATCGGCACGTCGGTCCCGCTGGACAAGGCCGGCCTGCCCGTCCTGGGCCACGGGCGCCTGCGCGGCCGCGGCGGCATCACGGTCCGCTACCTCGGGGCCCGGCCGCCCGTGACGCCGGCGCTGGCGCGCGACCGGGTGACGATCGACGTCGACAGCCGGCGGCAGCGCTACACGTGGGAGGTCCGGCGCGTCGGCGGCACCGCCGTCAAGCGCTCGGGCGCGCCGAAGACCAGGCCGCGCGTCGTGTTCGCCGCCCCTGGGGGCACCTCGGGCGCCTACGTCTTCCAGGCGCGCACGCGGACGCACACGACGCGCGTGGTCTTCGCCGTGCAGGCCCGCCGCTCCGTCGCGGGCACCGCGGCCCGGCCGCGCGGCGTGCTCGTGGTGCTGCCCGTCATCACCTGGCAGGGCCTGAACCCCGTCGACGACGACGGCGACGGCGCGCCGAACACGCTGGCGCTCGGCGTGCCCTCGCGGCCGTTCCGCGTCATGGGCGGCGGCGGCCTGCCCGCCGGGTTCACCGACCGCGAGGCGCCCATCCTGCGCTGGCTGGACCGCACGGGGCGCCGCTACGACGTGACGACCGACCTCGCGCTCATGCTCGGCCGCGGCCCGCGGCTGACGGGCCACCACGGCGTCCTCATCCCCGGTGACGCCCGTTGGCTGCCCAGCCGGGTGCGCACCAACCTGCGCACGTTCGCGCGCGAGGGCGGCACCGTGGTCTCCGCGGGCATCGACAGCCTGCGCCGCACGGTGCGCATCGACGACAACGGCCGTCTGGCCGACCCGTCGGCGGAGCGGGCCACCGACCTGTTCGGCGCGCGCCTGCGGCCGCTCGTGCAGCACACGAGCGACCTGGAGAACTTCCAGGACGACGCCGACGTCAGCCTGTTCTCCGGCGGCGACGGGCTGTTCGGCGCGGTGCCGTCCTGGGAGCCGACGATGAGCGCCGGCCCCGACGCCGACCTCGTGGCCCGTGCGGTCACCGTCGACCCCGCCGGCTTCAACGTCATCGTCGCCGTGCGCTTCGGCAAGGGACTGGTCATCCGGCCCGGCTTCCCGGCCTTCGCCCCGCGCCTGTCCACCAACGACCCCGCCGTCACCGCGCTGATGGCCCGCATGTGGACGCTCCTGTCCCGCTGATCCTCTGCGCGCTGCTGGCCGCCGGCGCCGTGCTGCTGCCCGGGGTGCGACTGCGCGCGCTGGCGACCCTCGGCGCCCTGGTGCTCGCGCCCGTCCTGCTGGTGTCCGACATCTGGGACACCGACCAGGTGCGCCCGCTGCGCGACCACCCGTCCGTGGCCGTCGCGGGGGTGGCCGCCGGGGTCGTCGTGCTCGCGGCGCTGGCCGTGCTGTTCGCCCGCCGGCCCCCGGCGTTCCCGATCGCGGCCGCCGCGGCCATCCCGTTCCGCGTCCCGATCGCCTCGGGCGGCTCGACGGCCAACCTGCTCGTCCCGCTCTACGTCGTCGTCGGCGCCGGCGCCCTGGCCTACGCGGTGCCCCGGCTGCTGCCCGGCCGCGACGACGGGCGCGAGCGCGCGGCCGGCGCGATCGAGTGGCTGCTGGCGGTCTCCGTCGTCCTCTACGCCGTGCAGTCCTCCTACTCCGACGACTTCGGCAAGGCCCTGGAGAACGTCGTGTTCTTCTACGTGCCGTTCGCGCTGCTCTTCGCGCTGGTGGCGCGCATCGCGTGGACGCGGCGCCTGGCCGTGCAGGTCCTCGGCGTCCTCGCCGCGCTCGCGCTGGTCTTCGCGGCCGTCGGCTTCGTCGAGTACGCCACGCGCCACCTGCTCCTGAACCCCAAGGTCATCGCGTCGAACCAGTTCGAGTCCTCGTTCCGCGTCAACTCGCTGTTCTTCGATCCCAACATCTACGGGCGCTTCCTGGCCGTCGTGATGATCGGCGTGGCCTCCGTGCTGCTGTGGGCGCGCCGCGGGCGCGACGTCTGGGGCGCCGCGGCCGTGCTCGCGGTCCTCTGGGCCGGGCTGCTGCTCACCTTGTCGCAGTCGAGCTTCGCGGCGCTCCTGCTCGGGCTCGTCGTCCTGGCCGGCGCGCGCTGGCGCCCGCGCTGGGCGGTGGCCACCGCGGTGGCCGCGCTCGTCGTCGGCGCCGTCTTCGTCGTCGCCGCGCCGTCGGCGCTGCACCTGAACCTCAACAATTCCAAGTCGGCCGACACCGCCACGAGCGGGCGCTACGACCTCGTCAAGGGCGGGCTGCGCCTGTTCATCGCCCGCCCGCTGCAGGGCCACGGGTCGGGCTCGTTCTCGCGCTCCTACCGCCGCGCCGAGAAGGGCTCGCAGGAGCGGGCGGTCTCCGCGTCGCACACCATCCCGATCACCGTGGCCGCCGAGCAGGGGATCGGCGGCCTGCTCGTCTACCTGGCGCTCCTGGCCGCCGCGGCGGTCATGCTGTTGCGCGGCGCCCGCGGCGATCCCGTCCGGGCGACGATCGCCGCCGCCTTCATCGCGCTCGTGCTGCACACCTGGAGCTACGCCTCGTTCCTGGAGGACCCCCTGACGTGGGCGCTGCTCGGCGTGGGCCTGGCGCTGGACGTCGCGCGGAGGGCCCGGGCCGCCGGCGTGGCGCCGTCGTGAGCGCGCGCCGGACCGAGCTGGCGGTCGTCGCGGCGCTCGCGCTGATCGCCGTGCTCGCCTGGGCGCTCGTCCCGACCTATCCCAACTACGACGCCTACTACCACCTGGCCTGGGGGCGGGAGATCACCGGCGGCCACCTGCCGACCTTCGGCGCCTACCAGGCGCCGACCGAGCACCCGCTGTACCTCGCGCTGTGCGCGGTGCTCGGCCTGGTCGGCGAGCACGCCGACCGCCTGCTCGTGCTGCTCACCTGCCTGTGTCACGTCGCGTTCACCTACGCCGTCTACCGGCTGGGCACCGCGATCTGGGACCGCCGCGCCGGCCTGGCCGCGGCGCTGCTGGCCGGCTCGTCGTTCGCACTGCTGCTCTACGCCGCGCGGGCCTACGTCGACGAGCCGTTCCTGGCGCTCGTGCTGTGGGCCGCGGCGCTGGAGGCCGAGCGCCCGCGGCGCGGCGGGCCCGTCTGGGTCCTGCTCGTCCTGGCCGGCCTGCTGCGGCCCGAGGCCTGGGTCCTGGGTGGGCTGTACTGGCTGTGGGTCGGCCCACGGCCGCGGCGCCTGGCGCTCGTGCTGGTGGCGCCGGTGCTGTGGTGCGTGGTCGACGCGGTCGTCACCGGAGACCCGCTGTTCTCGCTGCACGCGACCTCGGACCTCGCCGACGAGCTCAACCGCAGCCGGTCGTTCTCCGAGGTCCCCGGCGACTTCGTCTCGTTCCTGGCCGACACCGCGCGCCTGCCCGTGGCCGTGGCCGGCGTGCTCGGCGCGCTGTGGGCGTGGCGGCGGCGCGAGGGGCGCAGCACCCACGTCGCCCTGGCGCTGTTCGCGGCCGGGACGTTCACGTTCTTCGTCACGTCGATCGCCGGGCTGTCGGTGCTGCCGCGCTACCTCACGGTGCCCGCGGTGGCGCTCTGCCTGCCCGCGGGCTGGCTGGTGACGCGCACGCGCTGGCTGCTGGCGGTCGCCGTCGTCGCGGGGGTGGCGTTCGTCGTCGTGCGCGCCGACGCGTTCGGCAAGCTGGCCACCGAGCTGCGCTTCATCCGCTCGACGCACGACGACCTGTCGGCCGTGCTGCACACGCCGCAGGTGCGTGCCGGGCGCCGGTGTGGCGCGGTGACGCTGCCCAACTACCGGCTGGTGCCGGACACGCGCTGGATCCTGGACGCCACCCAGCGCCAGGTCGGATCGCGCAGCGCGCGGACGCGCACGTCGGGCGTCGCGCTGCTGCTCGTGGGCGACAAGCTGCTGCGCCGCTACGGCTTCGCCGACGGCGCCAGCCCGAGGACCAACGCGCCGCCCGACGGCTTCGTCCGCGCCGTGCGGCGCGGCGGCTTCACGGCCTACGTCGGCTGCCCGTGAGGCGCAGGAAGGCGGGCGGGAAGCCCTCGCGCTCGTGGAAGCGCAGCGCACGAGCGCCAGCAGCCGGGTGCCAGGTCGCCGCGCCGCGGCCGCGCCCACGTCCCCTCGTCGCCACGGACGGGGTCCTGCTCCGGCGCGACCTCGCCGAGCAGCTCATGACAGGCCCAGGGCCCACAGCCGCTCCCACAGCGGCCCGTTCTGGGCGCGGGCGGTCTGCTCCAGCGCCCAGATGCGCAGGGCCTCGTCGGGGTCGGTGCGCCGCCCGGCCTGCGCGGCCAGCGCGGCGGCGAACGCGTCCGCGCCGGCGGCGGTCGTCACGGCCCGCTCCCACGTGCGCACGCCGGCCAGGTCCGGCGCGACGGTGCGCCGGCCCAGGCGCGCGTACTTCAGGATCCGGTAGGGCAGCCCGGCGTCGTTGAACGGCTCGACCTTGAAGGGCACGATCCCGACGTCGGCGCACAGGATGAGCCGGGCGGCCTCCTCGTCGGTACGCGGCCCGAGCCAGACGAACCCTGGGTGCGCGCGGCACCAGGCGTAGTCGGGGTCCTTGCGGCACTCGTCGTCGTGCCAGGCGCCGACGAGCAGCAGGACGAGGCCGGGCATCCGCTGGGCGACCTCGCGCAGCAGCGTCCAGTCCGTGCGCCACCCGAGGTGGCCCAGCGACACGGCGACGACCGCACCCGCCGGGTCCGGGGCCGGGAACGTGTCGGCCGACAGCGGCACGAGCGTCGCGCGGCGGCCCTCCTGCTCCTCGAGGCGGGCGAGCTCCTCGCTGGCCACGAACGTCAGCGACGACATGCGGGCGGCGGCGTCGTGCAGGACCTCCAGGCGCCGGCGCCGCGCCGGCCCGGCGTCGTAGGCGTGCTCGTAGCGGTCCCAGCGCCCGTACCAGAGCTCGCAGCCGGGGACGCGGCGCAGGATCGCGTGGCCGAGCAGGATCTGGACCGGGTGGAAGATGACGACGACGCGCGGCCGGTCGCCGTTGCGCCGCAGCGCGCGCACGAGCCGCTTGGCCACGCCGTCGGCCAGCCGCTCGCCGACGCCGGGCGGCATCCGCACCAGCGCGCCGTAGGGGATGCGCGGCGGGTCGACCGCGACGACCTGCTGGGCCTGCATGAGGTCCTCGACCTGGTCGCGCAGGATGAACTGCTCGAGCTCACGGGGGAGGAGGAGCAGGCACAGGGGGCGCAGGTGGTCGTCGGCGTCCACGGCGCTGCAATGTAGACGGTGCGCGGTAGCGTGCCGCGCTCATGGCCGGCCTCCTCCGCCGACTGCTCGCCAGCACCGCGGCCTACCAGGCCCCCAGCATCCTCTCCAGCGTCCTGGCGCTGGTGACGATCCGGCTGTACACGGGCCACCTGACCACGACGGACTACGGCTACGCCGAGAACCTGCTCACGGCGATCATCTTCACGAGCATCCTGCTGCGCTTCGGGATCGGCGAGGCGTTCGTGCGCTTCTGGTTCGACGACGACGACCACGGGCGCCGCGTCGGTCTCGCGCGCACGACGACGGCGTGGGCGTTCTGGGCGGCGACGGCCGTGGCGCTCGTGGGCCTGGCCCTGGCCGGGCCGCTGTCGCGGCTGATCCTCGACGTCGACGACGCCACGCTCATGGCCTGCGGGCTGCTCGGCCTGTGGGCGTTCACCAACCTCGAGGTGGCCTACGCGCTGCTGCGGGTCGAGGAGCGCCGGCGCGACTACGTCGTGGCCGGGCTGGCCAACGTCATGCTGACCGTCGTGCTGACGGTGGTGCTCGTCGTCGTGCTCGACGGCGGTGCGCGCGGCTACGTCCTGGGCAACTACGGCGCGTCGGCCGTCGTGCTCGTGGGCCTGTGGATCCGCCAGCGCGACCGCGTGTCGTTCCGGCCGCCGCGGGCCCTGGCGCCGCTGCTGCGCTTCGGCGGCCCGACCGTGCCGGCCGACGCGGCGGCCTTCGGCCTCAACGTCGTCGACCGGACCTACCTGCTGCACGCCGACTCCGCCGCGGCCGCCGGACGCTACGCGTTCGCCGCCAAGCTCTCGACCGTGGTCATCGTCGCGGTGCGCGGGTTCCAGGCCGCGTGGCCGCCGCTGGCCTACTCCGTCACCGACGAGGCCCAGGCCGCGCGCCTGTACGCGCGCGTCACGACGGCCTATGTCGTCGTCACCGGCCTCGTCGTCGTCGGGGCGACGCTCACCGGCCGCTGGGTCGTGCGTGCGCTGGCCGCCCAGGCGTCCTACTACCCGGCCTCGCAGGCGCTGCCGTGGGTCGCCCTGGGGTGGGCGCTGTACGGCCTGGTGCTCGTGCTCGTCACCGTGGCCGGGCGGGCGAAGGTCACGACGCGCAACTTCCCCGCGACGGCGGCGGGCCTGATCGTCAACGTCGTGCTGCTCGTCGTGCTCGTCGGGCCGCTGGGCATCGCGGGCGCGGGCATCGCGCTGTGCGGGGCCTACGTGGTGATCATCGTCGTCCTGCACCTGCTGACCCGCCGCCTGTTCGTCGTCGGCTTCGAGCGCCGGCGGCTGGTCAGCGCGGTCGTGGTCATGGGGGCGGTGGCCGCCGGCGGCGACCTCCTGCTCCCGACCCACGGGGCGGCGGGCCTGGCCGAGCGCCTCGCGCTGCTGGCCGTCACCCCGCTGCTGCTGCTCGCCGCGCGCGTGGTCACCCTGGGGGAGCTGCGGGCGCTGGCGGCGCTGCGGCGCGCGGCGCCGGCGGGGCTGTAGCGGGCGGGCACGGGTGTCGCTCCGGCGCGCCGGCGCCCGAGCCCTACAACGTCGGCCCACCGCGGTTGAACTCGTGCGCCGCCTCGCGCAGCCCCTCGCCGCGGCCCGGGCGCAGCGTCGCGGTGACGTGGCACCAGTAGCGGCGCGGGTCGTGGCCCGGCATGACCATTGCGGCGGCGGCGCGCACGACATACGCCCAGGCCGTCAGGACCCGCACGACGAGCGCCGCGCCGAGCGAGTGGTGCTTGCGCATGTAGCGGTCGCGGTTGCGCGAGAGCTCGACGATGCGCCGCTCGGGCACCGCGCCCGTGGAGAGCTGCTCGTGGTGGACGGCCTCGGCGCCGGGAACCCACAGCGTCGCCCAGCCCGCGTCGGCCAGGCGCTTGCAGAAGTCGACCTCGTCGGAGTACACGAAGAACTGCGGGTCGAACCACCCGATGTCGCGCGCGGCCTGGCGGCGCACCATGAGCGCGGCCGACTGCGCCCAGTCCACGACGCGTGTGCCGCGGCCGCGGCTCTGCACGGTGAAGTGCCGGTGCAGGAACAGCGCGCCGATCGCGGCGGTCGCCGGCGTCGGGAACCGCCAGGCCGACGGCTGCACGCGGCCGTCGGGGCGCAGGAGCCGGGCCCCGGCCGCGGCGGCCCGCGGATGCTCGAGCAGCGCGTCGCGCAGCGCGGCGGTCGCGCCCGGACGCAGCTCGGAGTCCTCGTTGAGCAGCAGGCAGTAGCGGCCGCGCGCCCGCTGGAGCAGGTGGCTGTCGTTCTCGCCCTTGCCGCGGCGCTGCTCGAGCACGACGACCTCGGTCGTGGTCGGATGGTGGCGCGCGGCGCCGGCCGAGCCGTCGGTGGAGGCGTTGTCCAGGACGAGCACCTCGGTCTCGAACGGCAGCGCATCGCGCTCGCGCGCGATGGCGTCCAGGCACCGGACCAGCAGCTCGCGCTGGTCGGTGTTCACCACGCAGAAGGAGACCTCGACGCCCACCGGGGAGCGGGAGGCTAGTGCGCGGGCGCGACGGCCGCCGTCCCGCCCGCCGCGTTGAGCGCGGTGACGGTGATCGCGCCCGTCGCGACGCCGCCGCGCGGGGTCAGCACCACGGTCTGCGGCGTGCCCGGCACGAGGACGAGGTCGTCGTCGGAGGGCAGCAGGCCCGCGGCGGCGAGCCGGACGCCGTAGGCCAGCCGGGCGGCCGACAGCGTCACCGCGATCGTCCCGTCCGGCGCCGGGGCCGCGGCGACCGCGGTGAGCCCGAGATCCTCGACGGGTGCCCCCGGCCGTCCGGCGGGGAAGTGGCAGGCCTGCCCGAGCACGGTCCCGCCGTCGCGCAGGGTGGCGACGACGACGTCGTGCGCCGGCGGCCCGAACCTGTAGGCGTAGGCGGCGTCGGCGAACCGGCCCAGAACGCCCTCGGCGTTGCGGCACGCCACGGCGTGGGGCCCGACCTCCAGGTCGGCCTCCGCCTCGGCCACGACGTGCGCGCCGCCGGCCAGCAGCGCGACGTGCAGCCGGGCGCGCAGGGCCTCCGGGCCGTCGTTGGCCACGTGGACGTCCAGCCCACCCAGGCCCTCGTCGGTGATCCAGACCGCGCGCGGCGCCAGGACCCGGCGCAGGTGGGCCAGCGCGACCTTGGGGGCGCCCGTGTGGTCCAGCAGGCCCCAGCCCGCGCCGGGCGCCAGGTCGCGCAGCCACAGCACGATCGCCCCCGCGCACGGCGAGGCCGCGCGGCGCCACTCGCCCATCACCGCGGCCATGACCTCGCCGCCGGCCGTCCGCGACAGCGCGAGGTAGCGCTCGCGGTCGGCGGCCTTCAGCGCGGCGGGATCGACGTCGTGCAGGAGCGCGAGGTAGTGGTCGCGGACGTCGGCGAAGTCCCACGGGGCTCCGACGTCGCGCATGACGCCCTCGCCGTCGGCGACCGGGCCGTCGGGGAGGTTGGCCAGCGCCAGGCACTCCGAGGCGAAGCGCACGCCGGCGCGCCGGGCGTCGTCCAGGGGCCGGCGGTAGCCGCCGACCCCGAAGTAGTTGGCCACGCCGCGCGACGGCTGCATCGGCAGCGCGCCGCCGCAGGGGGCCGAGGGCACGTAGGGGACGTCGGCCCCGGCCCGGGCGGCCAGCGCCGGCAGCAGCTCGCCGAACAGCTCGCCGCGGCCCAGTGCGGGATCGGCGCCGAACATCGCGGCCTGCTGCTCGACCTCGCTGTTGCCGCACAGCACGGCGAGGCTCGGGCGTCCGGCCACCCGCGCCAGGGCCTGCTCGGCCTCCTGCACGACCGCGGCCCGGAAGGCCTCGTCGGCGATGGGGTAGTCCAGGTTGGCGAACATGAAGTCCTGCCAGACCAGCAGGCCGAGCTCGTCGCACAGGTCGTGGAACGCGTCGTCCTCGTAGACGCCGATGCCGGGGACGCGCACGAGGTTCAGCCCGGCGTCGCGGGCGGTCTGCAGCGTGGCGCGCAGCCCGTCGGCGGGCACGGGGGTCCACACCGCGCCGCGGGCGAAGACCGGCACGTCGTTGACCGCGAGGTCCAGGCCCTCGGCGTCGACGTCGTGGCCGGGCCCGGGGGAGAGGTCGCGGAAGCCCGTGCGCCCCAGGCCGGCGACCGTCGTGTCCTGCATGGCGCCGACCACGAGCGCGACGTCGTGCAGGGCCGGCGCGCCGTGGGTGTGCGGCCACCAGCGCGCGACGGACGGGACGCGCACCGCGCCGTGCAGCGTGCCGTCGGCCTCCAGGGTCAGCGGGGCGCCGGCGTGCACGCCCTCGGGGCGCCCGACGACGACCGAGACCGGCCCGGGGACCGCCCCGCCGCCGGCCATCCGCACGTGCGCCGCGATCTCCAGCACGCCGTCGTCGCCCTCCAGGCGCGGGCGCAGCGCCACGTCGGAGACCACGACGCCGCGGCGGCGCACGAGCCACACCGGGCGCCACGGGCCGACGATCGGCGGCCCGGGCGCGAAGCCCGCCGCTCGCCCCAGGACGGCGGTGCGCACGAAGCGCAGCGCGCCGTCGGCCACGACGCGGGTGCGCCAGCGCTGCCGCGGGCGCCGGGGCGCCCCGGCGAGCACGTCGGCCAGCGCGCGGCAGTGGATCACCAGCTCGTTGCCGCCGGCGCGCAGCAGGCCGCCGACGTCGGCCTCCACGCCGACGAACATCGAGGAGCCCTCGGCCACCCGCGTGCCGTTCAGCGTGGCGGTGAAGACGGTCGCGACGCCGTCGAGGGCCAGGACCACCTCCTCGCCCGGCGAGGCGGGCTCGGCGTCGAAGCGCAGCCGGAACGTGCGGTCGCAGGCGTCGTCGGGCGGCCCGTCGGCCTCGAAGCCCTCGAGGCGGCGGACGTCGTGGCCCGGGATGTCAGGCCAGCGCGGCATGGAGGCCGCCGGTGGCCTGCTCCCACGCGTCGGCCAGCTCGGCGATGACCGGCCCCGGGTCGAACGCCCGCCGGCGGGCGAGCTTGAGCGACAGCAGCTTCGTCGCGGCGACGATCCGCGCGGCGGCGTCGGCGACCGGCGCCCCCTCCGGCCCGAGCAGCCAGTCGGCCTGGGCGCCGATGAGCTCGAAGCCCGAGCCGACCATCCGCACCGTCGCGAACGCGTAGGCGTGGTAGTCCTCGGGCGCGCCGGCCAGCAGCGCGGGCAGGTCGGCGGCCAGGGCGGCGCCGAAGCGCTCGAACGGGTTGGTCGCCGGGCGCAGCGCCAGGTGGCCGGCCAGCAGCTCGCGGGCCCGCGCGCGCAGCGCGTCGCCCTCCAGGCGCGGGCCGGCGTCGAAGCGCACGATCTCGGTGTAGGGCGGCAGGATCGCCGGGTCGGCCGGGCCGTCGAGGCGGAACACGCCGCGGTAGTCGGCGCCCGACAGCTCGTGCAGCCCGGCATTGTGGAAGTAGCGCAGGACCTCGGCCTCGGCGTCGATGGCCTCGACGGCCACCGACGTCTTGACGTGCTCGCGGTGGTAGCTCGTCGCCGCGGTGTCGGGCAGGTGCCAGGCGTCGAGCTCGACGAGGATCGTGCGGCCCGCCGCGAGCTGGCCGGCGATCTGGCCGGGCAGGGGCCGGTAGGGCTGCATCTCGTGGATATCGATGCCGAACAGCCGCTCGAGGTCGGCGGGCGCCGGCTTGAAGAACGTCCACTGGTCGCCCTCGAAGTCCATCCGCACGAGCGAGCCCAGCGCGGCGAGCGGCTCGTCGCCGTGGGCGTGGAGCAGCTCGATGAGCACGTCGGCGTAGCAGTTGGTCTCGACGTAGGTGCGGTCGCCCGCGACGTGGACCGGGTGCGGGCGGTGGGTCGCCGGATCGGCGCCCAGGAGGGCGATCAGGCCCGCCACAGCGCGTCGCGCACCTCGGCGGGCCAGCCGGCGGGGTCGAGCCCGTGGGTCTTCAGGAGCGCCAGCACGATCCGCTCCTGGCCGAAGCCCAGGCACGCGGTGTGCGCCGTCTCACCGGTCGCGGTCGTGATGCCGTGCAGCGCCCCGAAGTGCTCTTGGTGATAGTTGAACGACGCGATCGCGGTCGGCTCCGGGCCGGCGATCGGGGCCAGGATCTCGAACTTGAGCTCCTGCTCGCGCTGGCTGGCGGCCATCATGCGGCCGCTGCGCCCGAAGAACGGGTCGCTGGCGACGTCGAAGCGCGCGTCGAGGCCCAGGCCGCGCAGGAGCTCGAGCGCGCGATCGCGCCAGCCGTCGCGCCAGGCCTGGACGGTGTCGGGCTCGGCGATGCGGACGAGCTCGCGCATGTGGAACATCTGCAGGCGGGCGGGGTCGCCCGACGGCTCGCGGCGGAACGCGTAGGAGGCGCCCGGGTCGATGATCACGCCGCCGGCCGGCAGCGGGCCGCGGCGGGCGATCGCGGGGTAGACGGGGTAGCAGACCGCGGGCATGAGCACGAGGTCGCTCATGTGCTGGTGCTCGGACCAGTCCTCGTGGTCGCAGGCCAGGCGCGCCTGCTCCTGGGCCTGGATCTCGCTGCCCTCGAACGCGTACACCACGCCGGTCAGGTGCGGGAAGCTCTTGAGGTAGCCCGAGGCCTCGAGCTGGCGGCGCGGCAGCACGGGCGGGAAGCGCAGGGACTCCGCGCCCTCGAACGCGGCGGCCCGCGAGACGTGGTCGTCGAAGCGCGTGCGGATGTCCTCGAACGTCGTGCCGCGTCCGTAGACGCCCGGCACGCCGCTGGGGATCAGCAGGCCCGCCTCGACGAGCTCGTCGAGGTACTGCGCCTGGTCGGGCGTGGCCTCGCGATAGCCGGCCACGCTCAGACGTCCTTCGCGATCAGCAGGAGCCCGGCGTTGGTCTGGTGGATGCGCTCGTTGGCGACCATCAGGCACGCCGACATCGAGTCGCGCAGGTGGCGCCCGACGCTGAACGGCGTGTCGTTCTTGAAGCCGACGATGCCGCACACGCCCATCGCGCCCTGGCAGATGCGGGGCGCCTGCTCGGACGCGGCGATCTTGAGGTTGTTGAAGCGCAGGATCGCGGCCATCGTCTCCAGGCGCTGGCGGTCGTCGTCGGCGGCCACGAACTCCTCCAGCGCGCCGCGCACCTCGGCGCGCAGCAGCGAGAGGTCGCTCATGACGTGCGACAGGCGCAGCGCCGCGGGCACGGGCTCCCCGGGCTTCTGGCGGGCCGCGGCGCGCACGAAGGCGCGGGCGCGGTCGAAGGCGTCGGTGGCGATCCCCAGCCACAGGTGCGCCCACAGCAGGTGCGAGACCGGCACCATCGTCTGGGACATGACCGTCGAGAACGGCGCGGCGAGGATCTGCTCGGGGCCGAACTCGGCACGCACGACGTAGCCGGGCGAGCAGGTGCCGCGCATGCCCATCGGGTCCCAGGTGCCCTTGGGCTCCAGGGTCGTCTGGTCCTTGCGCGTGAGCACGACGACCTGGTCGCCGGGCTCGCTGCCGGGGCTCGCCCGCGTCGTGGTCAGCAGGTCGTCGGCGTAGGCGCCGTAGGAGACCGTCGGGGCCTGCTTCTCGAAGGTGAGGCGGCCGTCGCCGGCCGGGGTGACGGCGGCGATGGAGCGGCCCATGTCGCCGCCCGTGCCGACCTCGGAGGTCACCGAGGCGACCAGGCGCTGGCCGGCTGAGAGCTCGCGCAGGTACTCCTCGAACCACGGTGCGCCCTCGAGGTGGCGGACCATCGTGGCGACCTGGATCTGGTGCATGGCGAAGACCATGGCGCTGCTGCCGCAGCGGCGGCCGAGCTCGAAGCAGGCCTGCGCGATGAGCGCGAAGGGGACGCCGTCGCCGCCCAGGTGCTCGGGAACGGCGGCCGACAGCGCGCGCGTCTCGCGCAGCGCGTCGAGGGCCTCGGCCGGGAAGCGCGCCTCGCGGTCGACCTCGTCGGCGTGCGGGGCGGCAACCTCATCGGCGATCCGGCGGATGTCCGCCAGGAAGGCCAGGCCGCGCTCGTCGGCGACGGTCATGCGGCCTGCGCGTCGAGCGCCTGCAGGGCGTCGGTGATGCTGGCGACGCTCTCGAAGACGCTGCGCTTGAGCATCTCGTCGGGGAACTCGATGTCGAAGGCGTCCTCCAGCGCGAGCATCACGTTCACGCTGGCGTGCGACGTCATGCCGGCCTCGTAGAGGCTCGCATCGTCGGCCAGGCTGTCGAGGTCCACGGCCAGCCGGCCGTGCTCCTTCAGGATCTCTCGGACTGCGGCAGACATACATCCCGATTATCGGTGATCGCGCACCACCCTTGACCGGACCGGTCAGAGCTGGGCCACGACCACGGCCGACGCGTACTCCTCCTCGTGGGTGAGGCTGACCGCCAGGTCGGTGATGCCGGCGTCGCGCGCCAGGGCCGCGGCGTCGTCGTGCAGGGCCAGCTCCACGAAGCCCCCGGGGTCGCGCACCACCTCGATCGTGCGCAGGTTGAGCGCCGTGTCGCCGACGCGCAGCACCTTCATCGCGGCCTCCTTGGCGGCGAACCGCGCCGCCAGGCGCAGGGGGTCCGGCGTGCCGCGCCGGTGGGCGTCGGCGACCTCGGCGTCGGTGTAGACGCGCCGCAGGTAGCGCTCGCCGTGCGCCGCGAGCGCATCGCGCACCTCGCTGACGCGGACGAGGTCGATGCCGACGCGGATCCCCATGGGCCCATGGTGCCAGCCCCACGGGCGGCGGGGGGCTAGCGTGCTCGGCGCCCGTGCGCGTCCACCTCGTCGATCCCTCCGCGTTCACGCCGCCCTACGACCGCGCGCTGGCGGCGGCGCTGGCCGCCGTGGGCGTCGACGTCACCCTGGTGACCAGCCGCTTCGCCTACGGGGAGGTCGCGCCGGCGCGCGGTTACGCGGTCGACGAGCGCTTCTACCGCGCCGCGGTCGGCGCGCCGGGCTCGCGGTTGCGCCTGGCGGCCAAGCTGGCCGGCCACGTGCCGGGCATGCTCGGCTACGCGCGCGCGGCCCGCGCCGCCGACGTGGTGCACTTCCAGTGGCTCACCGTCCAGCCGCTGGACGTGCACCTGCTCCCGCGCGGGCGGCCCGTCGTGCTCACCGCGCACGACGTCCTGCCGCGCGAGCCGCGCCGCGGCCAGCTCGCCGCCCAGCGGCGGCTCTACGGGCGCGTCGACCACGTCGTCGTGCACTCCGCCCACGGCCGCGACCGCCTGACGGGCGAGCTCGGGCTCGATCCGGCGCGCGTCACCGTCATCCCGCACGGCGCGTTCACCGATCTGGCCGCGCTGCCCGCGCGGCTGCCGCCCGAGCTGGCCGCCGCACCGCCCGACGTGCCGGTCGTGGCGCTCACGGGCCTCCTGCGTCCCTACAAGGGCCTCGACGTCCTCCTGGAGGCCTGGCAGGGCATGGGGGGTGCCGAGCTGTGGATCGTCGGCCTGCCGCGCATGCCGCTGCCCGTGCGCCTGCCCCCCGGCGTGCGGCTGGTCGGGCGCTTCGTGGCCGACGCCGAGCTGGCCGGCGTGCTGCGCCGCGCCGACCTCGTCGTGCTCCCCTACCGCGAGATCGACCAGTCGGGCGTGCTCTACGCCGCCCTGGGTCTCGGACGCCCGCTGCTGCTCAGCGCGGTGGGGGGCTTCCCGGAGGTCGCCGCCGCGGGGGCCGCCGAGCTCGTGGAGCCCGGCGACCCCGCCGCCCTGCACGCCGCGCTGCGCGCGCTGCTGGACGACCCGGCCCGCCGCGCCGGCCTGGCCGCGGGCGCGGCGCACGCCGCCGCCACGACGTTCTCCTGGCCGGAGGCGGCCCGGCGCCACCGCGCCCTGTACGGCATGCTGACCGGCTCGTGAGGAAGGCGATCTTCTGGACCTCTGCGGCCCTGCTGGCCTGGGCGCAGGCGGGCTACGGCGTGGCCCTGGCGGCGCTGCGCCGTGGCCCGGTGGCCTCCGCCTACCCCGTCGCGCCGCCGGAGGACGACGCGGCGCTGCCGTCGGTCGCGCTCATCGTGCCCGCGCACGCCGAGCGCGACGTCATCGCCGCGCGGATCGCCAACGCCCGTGCGCTGGACTACCCCCGCGACCGGCTCGAGATCGTCGTGGCCTGCGACGGGTCGACGGACGGGACCGTGCAGGCCGCGCGCGCCGCGGGCGCCGACGTCGTTCTCGACCTGCCGCGCGGCGGCAAGGTCCGCGCCCAGGACGCAGCGGTGGCGCGCACCGATGCCGAGGTGGTGGCCTTCTCCGACGCCAACGCGCTGTGGAAGCCCGGCGCGCTGCGGGCGCTCGTCGCCCCGCTGGCCGATCCGCGCGTGGGCTACGTCTGCGGGCGCGTGAGGTTCGTCAACCCCGAGGGCGGCTCCAACCAGGAGGGCGTCTACTGGCACTACGAGATGTTCCTGCGCGAGCGCGAGAGCGCGCTGTGCTCGGTCACCGCCGGCAACGGGGCGATCAACGCGGTGCGCCGCGCGGCCTACGTCGAGGTCGACCCGGTGATGGGCCACGACCTCAAGCTGCCGTTCACGCTCGTGCGCGCCGGCTGGCGCTGCGTCGAACAGCCGCTGGCGCGGGCCACGGAGCGCATGGTCCCCGACGTCGAGGGCGAGGCCGCCCGCAAGCGGCGGATGATGAGCCACGCATGGGCGATCGTCCTGCACGGCGGCCTGCTGGACCCGCGCGGCTGGCCGCCGCGCTACCTGGTGATGATGGTCAGCCACCGCTGGCTGCGCTACTTCGGCCCGTTCCTGCACCTCGCCGCCCTGGCCACCGCGCCGCGCGCGCTGCGCCGGCTGCAGCTGGCCGGGATCGCCCTCGCGCTCGTGCCCGCCCGCGTGCGGCCGCTGCTGCTGGCCCGCTACTACGTGCTGACGCAGGCTTCGATCGCGCTCGGGCTGGCCGACCACCTGCGCCACGGGACCGCGGCGGGCTGGGACCCGCCCGAAGGCACACGCTGATGGCCGAGCCCCTGCGCCGCGTCTTCGACGTCCTGGTCGCCGCGACCGTGCTGGTGATCACCTCGCCGCTGCTGGCCGCCGCGATCGTGGCGATCCGCCTGGAGTCGCCCGGGCACCCGATCTACCGCCAGCGCCGCGTGGGCCGCGACGCCCGCCCGTTCGACGTGCTCAAGCTGCGCACCATGGTCTCCGGGGCGGAGAAGATGGGCGCCGGGCTGGCCGTCGACGACGGGGACTCGCGGATCACCCGCGTCGGCGCGCTGCTGCGCCGCACGTCGGTCGACGAGCTGCCCAACCTCGTCAACGTCCTGCGCGGCGAGATGTCGATCATCGGCCCGCGCCCGACGGTGCCCGTGCAGGTGACGCAGTACAGCGACCGCCAGCGCGGGCGCCTGGCGCTCAAGCCGGGCATCACGGGCTGGGCACAGGTCAACGGCCGCGCGTCGCTGCCCTGGCCCGAGCGCATCGAGCTGGACCTCTGGTACGTCGAGCACCGGTCCCTGTGGCTGGACCTGCGGATCCTGTGGCTGACCGCGCGGATGCTCGTCACCGGCCACGGCCTCTACAAGGGGGACACCGGCGGATGGGTGGATCAGGCATGAGCAGGGCCGTGATGCTGACCGGCACAGGCAAGCGCTATGACATCGTCTCGGCCTTCGCCCAGCACGCCACGCTCGTGGCGTGCGACCCCAACCCGCTGGCGCCCGCGCAGTACGCCGCGACCGTGCGCACGTCGGTGCCGATGATCAAGGACCCGCAGTACGTACCGGCGCTGGCCGAGCTCGTCGAGCGCCACGACGTCGGCGCGATCGTGCCGCTGACCGACCTGGACATCGACGTGCTCGCCCAGGCGCGCGCCGACGGGCTGCTGCCCGCGTTGGTGCCCGATCCGGAGATCGCGCGGCGCACCTACGACAAGTACGCCTGCCACGAGCTGCTCGGCGAGCACGGGCTGCCCTCGCCGCCCACGGTGCTGGCCGTCGAGGACGTGGAGTCCTGGCCCGTGATGGTCAAGCCGATCCACGGCTCGGGGGCGCGCAACATCTTCGTCGCCCACACGCCGGAGCAGGCCGCGTTCTTCATCGACTACATCGACGAGCCGGTCATGCTCCAGCGGCTCATGGACGGGCCGGAGTTCTCGGTGGACTGCCTGGGCGATCCCGACGGCCACTGCCTCAATGCGATCCCGCGGACCATGCTCGAGTCGCGCGGCGGCGAGTCCATCAAGGGCACGGTCATCGCCGACGACGAGCTCGTCGACCTCGGCCGGCGCGTCATGGAGGCCTTCGGCGTGCGCGGGCCGGCGACGATCCAGGCCTTCCGCGACCGCGAGCTCGGCCTGGGCATCACCGACGTCAACACCCGCTTCGGCGGCGCGTTCCCGGCGCCGATGTACGCGGCGCTGCCCGGTCGCACCTACCCCGAGCTCATCGTCCGGATGGCCGCGGGGGAGACGATCGAGCCCCACGTCGGAGACTTCACCGCGGGGCGGACGTTCACGCGCTACTTCTGGCAGCTCGAGCTCGACGAGGACCTGCAGCCCACCGGGCGCGACATCGTCAGCCCGCCCGGGCCGCCCGCGCCCCGCTGAGGCGCGGAGCGATTACGGGATGAGCTCCGGGCCCTTGTCGACGAACCGCTCGCGGAACGCGCGGAAGGCGTCGAAGACCTGCGGGTTCATCGTCTTGCAGCCCAGCACGTGCGTCCAGGCCACGGCGGCCACCGCGAACGGCATCTTCGTCTGGTTCTGGAACAGGAGCTGGTGGTAGCCCACGACGCCCTTGAGCTTCTCGTTGAACAGCGCGTTGAGCTGCTGGATCGTCTTCTCCGGCGTCCCCACGGCGAACTGGTACTCGATGCGCCCGTGCTCGAGCGCGTGGACCGTGTTCTCCTTGTCGGGCGTGTTGGCGATCGTGTAGACGCCGTCCTGCGCCCACACCGGGCGGTGCGGCCCGGAGTTGGGCGGGTTCGTCCTGTACCGGTTGTAGACGGCCGTGTTGGAGGCCAGGTGCTCGCGGCCCTCGCTCGGGTAGGTCTTGAACGAGCAGCCCGACGCCTTGATCGCGGCGTCGAAGCCGGTGATCTTCTGGGCCGGGATCGCGGCGGCTCCGATGTCGGCCGAGGCGTTGCCCTTGTTGTCGGAGCCCCCGGAGACGATCGCGGCCACGACGGCGGCGATCGCCGCGACGGCCAGCACGCCGCCGGCGACGAGCTGCAGGCGCCGCCGCGACGACGCCTTGGTGCGCTCGGCCTGCTCGCGCTCCTCGCGCTCGCGGCGGCGGCGGTCCTTCTCTTCCTGGCGGCTCGACACGGCCGTGAGCGTAGCGACGTCCCCGGGCCGCCGCGTCGGCTGCGCCGGGCGGTCACGCGGCGCCGGCGGCGCGCGGGGCCCGCGGAGCGCGGGCGCGGCCCTTGCCCCGGGGCATCCAGCACTCGTCCAGGAACCCGGCGATCTCCTCGGTCAGGCGCCTGGGCGTCGTGCGCAGCTCGAGCACCGAGCGGGCCCGCACCAGCCGCCCGCCGGGCAGCTCGCCGGCCAGCGCGTCGGAGTCCGTGAACGGATGGACCGGGTCGAGCTCGTGCCCGATGACCAGCGCCGGCGCCGCGATCCCGCGCCGGAGCGCCGCGTGGGGCGCGACGCGGCCGAAGAACAGGCCCTGCAGCACCGCGGCGCTGGGGCTCGGGGCCTGGCGCACGGTGTCCAGCAGCACGTCGGCGCCCCAGAGCCGGCCCGTCGGGATCCGGCGGGTGATCCAGGAGACGCCCTTCATGACGGGCTCGCCGAACGTGAGCCAGCACATGAGCGGGGTGAAGGCGATCGCGCAGCCCAGCAGCGCGTGGTCCAGGACGGGCATCTCGAGCACCAGGCCGCGCACGCGCTCGGGCGCGGCGACCGCGACCTCCAGGGCCGTGTTGGCCCCCAGCGACGCGCCCCCGATGACCGCCTCGTCGACGTCGAGGTGGTCCAGCAGGGCCACGACCTGCTCGCCGTAGAAGATCATGGAGTGCTTGGCCATGTCCCGGGGGCGGTCCGACTCGCCGTGGCCGAGGAGGTCCATCGTGATGACGCGGTTGCCCCGCGCGGCCAGGGCGTGGGCCAGCGGCTTGTGCATCTTCTGGCTCAGCAGCAGCCCGTGCAGCAGGACGACGGTGCGGGGCCCGTCCCCGTAGACGGTGTAGGCCAGCCGGTGGCCCGCGTGCAGGAAGGTCGCCATGGCAGCGCCGACGGTACCGCCTCGTACCGACGGTCGCGCCCGCCGGACGTTCAGACGGCGGTGGGGATCCGGCCCGCGCCGCCCGGCGGCGGCTCGGAGAAGGCGACGCCGATGGGGGTTGACACGGTGTCAGCCCAACCGGCGCAGTCACCCCGAGGGTGATATCGTGACGCCCCCGTCATCTTTGTCTCTCTGTCCCGGAGGACCGTCTCATGGCCAAGCAGCACCGCATCCTCGCCGGTCAGGTGGCCGCCGTCACCGGCGCCGCCCGCGGGATCGGCCGCGCGACCGCCGAGGCCTTCCTGCGCGAGGGCATGAAGGTCGCGATCGGCGACCTCGACCTCGCCGTCGCGCAGCAGACCGCGGCCGAGCTGGGCCACGGGACGATCGCCCTGCCGCTCAACGTCACCGAGCGCGCCTCGGTCCACGCGTTCGTCGACGACGTCGAGGCGCAGCTGGGCCCGATCGACGTCCTCGTCAACAACGCGGGGATCATGCAGGTCGGCCATCGCGTGTGGGAGGAGGACGACGCCACGACGCAGCGGATGATCGACATCAACGTCAACGGCGTCATGTTCGGGATCAAGGAGATCGTCCCGCGCATGCTGGCCCGCGGTCGCGGCCACGTGGTGAACATCGCCTCGACCGCCGGCAAGGGCGGCTTCCCGGGCGGCGCGACCTACTGCGGCACCAAGCACTACGTCGTCGGGGTCTCCGAGGCGCTGCGGGCCGAGCTGCGCGGCACGGGCGTCGACGTCTCGTGCGTCATGCCCGTCGTCGTCAACACGGAGCTGGCCGCGGGCCTGACCGAGTCGCGCGGCGTCAAGCAGGTGCAGCCCTCCGACGTGGCCGACGAGATCGTCACGGCGCTGAAGGAGAACCGCTTCGACGTGTTCGTGCCGCGCTCGGTCGCGCAGATCACCCGCGTGATGAACGTCCTGCCACGCGGCGGGCGCGAGGCGGTCAGCCGGGCGCTGAAGGCCGACCAGGTCCTCGCCAACGTCGACGCGGGCAAGCGCGCGGCCTACGAGCTGCGGGCCGCGAGCTCGGACCCGGCGCTGGACGCCGGCGCCGACCCGCGCCAACTGACGGGCTAGGCGCCCGCGCCCCCTGGGCGAGCGTCGCCCAGCCAGGCGGCGATCCGCTGCCCGATCGCCGCGCCCGCGTCCTCCTGCAGGAAGTGCGCGGCGCCCGCGATGACCTCGGGCTCGGGAGCGCCCAGGGCCTTGGCGAACGCGCGGCCGCCCTCGAGCGGCAGCACGGGGTCCTGGTCGGCCCACAGCACCAGCTTGGGGCGCGTGTCGGCGCGCATCGCGTCCAGCACGCGGCGGCCGGCCTCGGCGCCGGGCATCGAGGGGTCGGTGGGCAGGATGAGCGGGAAGGCCCGCGCGCCGGCCTTGGACGCCGGCGTCTCGAACGGCGCGTCGTAGGCCGCCTTCTCCTCGTCGCCCAGCGCGCGCAGGGTGGCGCCGTCGACGAGGAACGAGATCGGCAGGTCCTCCGTGCGCCGCACGAAGTCGCGGAAGCGCAGCCAGTTGTCGGTCATGCGCTGCTCGCCGGTGAACAGCCCCGTGTCGAGGATGACCAGGCGGGCGATGCGGTCGGGGTGCTGCACCGCGAGGCGCAGCCCGATGGGACCGCCCCAGTCGTGGACGACCATCGTGAGGTCGTGCAGGTCGAGCTGCTCCAGCAGCGCGCCCATGAGCTCGGTGTGGCGGTCGTAGGTGTACCACTCGAGGTCCTCGGGCTTGTCCGAGCGCCCGAAGCCCGCCAGGTCGGGCGCGATGCACCGGTGGCCGGCGGCGCGGACGGGGCCGATGACCTCGCGCCAGAGGTAGGACCACGTCGGCTCACCGTGCATGAACCACACGGGCGGGCCGGCGTCGCCCGCCCCCTCGGGCTCGAGGTCCAGATAGGCGAGGCGGACGCCTCCGATCTCGGTGTAGCGGCTCGGGTGCGGAAAGCCCTGCAGGGGATGGTCGACGGCGCGCATGCGGGTAGCGTGTCACGCATGGAAGCCGCCACCTCATCCGCCTCGATCGACCAGCTCAGCGTCGACACCATCCGCACGCTCTCCATGGACGGGGTCCAGAAGGCCAACAGCGGGCATCCCGGGCTGCCGATGGGCATGGCCCCGGCGGCCTACGTGCTGTTCGCCAAGGTCATGCGCCACAACCCCGAGGACCCCGACTGGCCCGACCGCGACCGCTTCGTCCTGTCGGCCGGCCACGGCTCGATGCTGCTCTACAGCGTGCTGCACCTCTCGGGCTACGACCTCCCGCTGGACGAGCTCAAGAAGTTCCGCCAGTGGGGCTCGCTGACGCCGGGCCACCCCGAGCGCGACCGCGTGCACGTCACGCCGGGCGTCGAGGTGACGACGGGCCCGCTGGGCCAGGGCTTCGCCAACGGCGTGGGCATGGCGCTGGCCGAGCGCTTCCTGCGCGAGCGCTACGGCTCCGAGGTCATGGACCACTTCACCTACGCGATTGTCTCCGACGGCGACCTCATGGAGGGCGTGGCCTCCGAGGCCGCGTCGCTGGCCGGCCAGTACGGGCTGGGCAAGCTGATCTACCTCTACGACGACAACTCGATCTCGCTCGACGGCCCGACGTCGCTGAGCTTCGACCGCGAGGACGTCGCCAAGCGCTTCGAGGCCTACGGCTGGCACGTCTCCGAGGTGCACGACGCCAACGACGTCGTCGCGCTGGAGGCCGCGATCACCGAGGGCCAGCGCATCGCCGACAAGCCCTCGCTCATCCGCGTCACGTCGATCATCGGCTACCCCTCGCCGCACAAGCAGGGCACGAGCAAGGCCCACGGGGCCGCGCTGGGCGAGGACGAGGTCCGCGCGACCAAGGAGGTCATGGGCTGGGACCCCGACGCCCACTTCCTCGTCCCCGACGGGGTCTACGAGCAGTTCGCCGGCGACGGCCGCGGGGCCGCGGCCCAGGCCGAGTGGGAGGAGCGCCTGGCCACCTGGCGCTCGGCCAACGCCGAGCTGGCGCGGGAGTGGGACCTGGCGTGGGAGGGGGGGTCCTACGGCGGGCGGCCGCTGCCGGGCCTGAAGGACGCGCTGCGCTCGATGGACTGGAGCGACAAGGACAAGATCGCCACGCGCTCGGCGGGCCAGAAGGTCATGGCCGCCTTCGCGCCGTTCGTGCCCACGATGGTCGGCGGCGCCGCCGACCTCAGCGAGTCCACCAAGACGGAGTTCCCGGGTGGCGACGACGAGCGCTACAGCCGCGCGAAGGCCGGGCGCAACATGTACTTCGGCGTCCGCGAGCACGGCATGGGCGGCGCGGTCAACGGCCTGGCCGCCCACGGCGGGATCGTGCGGCCCTACGGCTCGACGTTCCTGCAGTTCGCCGACTACATGCGCGGCTCGATCCGCCTGGGGTCGCTGACGGGCCTGCGCACCGCATGGGTGTTCACGCACGACTCCGTCGCCCTCGGCGAGGACGGCCCGACCCACCAGCCCGTCGAGCACCTCGCCGGGCTGCGCGCGATCCCGGGCCTGACGGTCCTGCGCCCGGCCGACGCGCGCGAGACCGCGGAGGCGTGGCGCGTGATCCTCGAGGACCTCGAGGGTCCGGCGGCGCTGGCCCTCTCGCGGCAGGACCTGCCGATCCTCGAGATCGACCCCGACGGCGTCGGCCGCGGCGCCTACGTCGTGGCGCCCGCCTCCGGCGAGGCGCGCATCACGCTCGTCGGCACGGGCGCCGAGGTGCACACCGCCATCGAGGCGCAGGCCATCCTGGCCGGCGAGGGGATCGCCGCGCGCGTCGTGTCCATGCCGTCGTGGGAGCTGTTCGCCGGCCAGGACGACGCCTACCGCGACGAGGTGCTGCCGGCGACGCTGCCCAGCGTCTCCGTCGAGGCGGCGATCACCATGGGCTGGGAGCGCTGGGTCGACCGCGCGGTCGGGATCGACCGCTTCGGTGCCAGCGCGCCCGGGCCCGAGGTCCTCGAGCGCCTCGGCATCACCGGCGAGCACGTCGCCCAGGTCGCCAAGGACCTGCTGGGCGCCGTGAGCTCCTAGCCGCTCGTCGCGCCGAGCATCGGCCCGACGAGCGCGCCCGCCCGCGGCCCGACGGCGACGTGGATGCTGTCGGGCCCGCGGGTCCAGGCGATGAGGTCCAGCGCCGTGAGGCGGTCGAGCCAGAACTGGAAGGCCTGCGCCTGGGCGGGCGTGCGGTAGGCGCGGCTGACGTCGAAAGCGTAGCCCGTCGTGTGCAGCGACGGCGAGGCCTCGATCCCCGCGCCGCCCTCGCCCGACGTCGCCTCGCCGGCCACGCTGCGCGTCGCGGCGCTGAGCACGAGCGGCGAGGTCCGCGCGATCGCGGCGACGCCCTGGCCGAGGTAGCGCAGCAGCGCCAGCGCCGGAGGGCGCAGCGTGCGCGTGCCGGCCGGCGCCGCCGCCAGGGCTCGGGAGAGCCGCACCCGCGCGGCGGCCAGCACCGGCGGGTCCAGGGCGACGAGCGCGTCGGAGCGCAGGGCGGCGTCGTCGCCGAAGCGCGGCGTCGACGCCGGCGGGCGCAGCACGTTCTCGGCCGACGGCGCGGCCTGCAGCCGCGCCTGGCGGGCCAGCGCCGCCGGGTCGCGGCGGTACAGGGCCATGATCGCCTTGGCCGCGCCGATGCGCCACAGGTACGTCGAGGAGTCGTCGCCCAGGCCGGCGAGGATCCGCCACGCCGCCGCGTGGCGCAGGGGCGTGCTGTCGAAGAAGAGCTGGGTGTAGGGGATGCCGTCCTCGCCGTAGGCCTTCAGCGCGTTCTGCAGGTTGCCGACGCCCATGTGGTAGCTCTCGACGGCGAGGTCGTCGCGGCCCAGGCGGCCCTTGGCGAACTCGAGGTAGCGCGTGGTGGCCTCCAGCGCCTTGCGCGGGTCGAAGCGCTCGTCGACGCGCCGGCGCTGGGCCAGCAGCCGCCGCCGGTGCGCCAGGCTGGTGGAGCGCCCGATGCTGCGCGTGAGCTTCTCGGAGGCGGCGACGTCGACCTTGAGGCCGAGCAGGCCCGTGGCCGTCTGGGCCAGGATCTGGGTCAGGCCCGCGGCCGAGCTGAGGTCGTCGGAGGCGGCCACGTCGGGCCGGCCGGCGCTCTCGAGGAAGACGATGGCCTCCAGCGTGTCCGGGTCCTGGTGGGCGCGCCGGGCGACGTCGTCGATCGTGGGTCGCAGGGAAGCCACGCGCCGCGCGGTCGCGGGCACCCCGCCGGGGCTCTTGTCGTAGAGGACGTGCGACAGCCCGGCCGCGGCGCGCGCCTCGAACTCCGCGCGCCGGCGGCTGTCGTAGGCCAGCGGGTCGGCGGTGGTGTCCGTGCGGCCCCGGCCGGGCGCCAGGTGCCGAGGCCCGGCCTGCTGGTCGCGGCCCGCGAGCAGCAGGACGACGACCGCGGCGACCGCCACGACGACCAGGAAGAGCGCGACGCGCCGGCCGCGCGGGGTCAGGCGGGTGCCGCGTAGACCTGGCGGGCGGTGACCACGATGCGCTTGGCGGCGCTGTACAGGGGATGGCATGCCGTGAGCACGAGACGGTGCAGACCCGCCTGGGATCGCAGGGACGCGGCGTCGTCGGGCGTGGTGATCTGCGTGCCCGTCACGCGGTAGACGAAACGACCGTACGGCATCCGGATGTCGATCCGCGTTCCCGGGGGCAGGTTGTCGACGTGACGGAACGGCGCGCCGTACGTCGTGCGGTGCCCGGCCAGGCCGACCGTGCCCGTCATGCCCGGGAGCACGGTGCCCTTGTAGTGGCCGGGACCCTTCGTCAGGGCGTCGTGGTCGGTGGCCTCGACGAAGACGGTCTTCAGCCCGATGCGCGGGATGTCGATGCTGCCCAGCGCCGAGCCGGCGGGCCGCGGGTGCTCGAGCAGCGTGGTGGCCTGGCGCACCATCCGCCGGGCGTCGCTCTCGCGCTGCAGGCGCGGGGCCGCGGCGAAGGTCTGCTGCAGCCGGCCGAGGTCGCTGCGCAGCGAGGACTGCGACCGCGACTGCATCAGCGCGGTCAGCGGCTCCTGCCAGAAGATCGTCAGCACGCCGTCGACGCACGCCAGCAGCCCGGCGGTCAGCCCGGCGGCGAGGACGACGCGGCGGATGCGGCGTGCACGGCCGCCCCGGCGGGGCGTCACGGGCGGTGTCGCGGCGGCCGCGGTGACCTCGGCGGTCTCCTGCGGGCCGGGATCGGCGGGCGCCTCGGGCGCGGCGGTCAGGCCGGCCTGGGCCTCGGCCAGGCGCGCGCGGAGGTCCGCGGCGTCGGCCGCGGCCAGCCGCGCGACGTCGAAGAGGGTGCGCTCGGCTTCACGGCGGCGCTGCTCGGCCTGCTGCAGCGCCGCGGTGAGGCGTTCGATCTCCTGCTGCAGGTCGGCGACGGACGTCCGGCGCGTCCCGATGGGGGTGACGCGCCCGCCGTCGCCGGCCTGTGGGTCAGGAGATCCCTGGGTCACCGGTCCTGGGCGGAGCGGCGACGGTCACGCAGCAGCAGCGCGCCCGTCCCGCCGGCGACACCGAGGCCGAGCACGATCAGCAGCAGCGGGTCCGCGCCCGTGAAGGCGAGGCTGCTGGGAGCCGAGCCGGCGGGCTGCGCGGCGACCGACGGGGCGACGCTCGACTGCGTCTGGCCCTCGGTCGTGGGCTTGGACTGCGTGACGCCCTGACTCGTCGTGGTCTTGGGCGTGGTCGTGGTCGGGGTCGTGGTGGTGTAGCTGCTGGTCGGGTCGGTGGTCGTCGTCTGAGCGGACGCGACACCGGCCGCGAGGAGCAGACCGGCGACCATCAGCGCCAGGGCGAAGCGGATACGCACGATCGAAAGTCCTTGGTTCGGTCGGGTGGACGACTGCGGATCGTAACCGGTCACGCGGCCATTGCACCCTGATCGGCCGATCCCTGACCTTCTGCACAGGTATCGCATGATCCCGCTGGAGCTTGACGGCACGCCGCTGCACACGATCCTGCAGGCGTTTCGCGGCCGCGAGCGCACCGCGGCCCGGGCCGGCCTCGGGTGCGCGCGCCGACATGCGAGGCTGGTGGCATGGACGCCTCCGACCCCCGCCCCCACGATCTCGTCGTCCTCGGGGCGACCGGCTTCACGGGGGCCCTGACCGCCGCCGAGGTGGCCGCCCGCGCCCCGGAGGGCCTGCGCTGGGCGCTGGCGGGCCGCAACCCGGGCAAGCTCGAGGCGACCCGCGCCGCGCTGGCCGCCGCCCATCCGCAGGCCCCCGCGCCCGGGCTGCTGGCGGCCGATGTCGCCGACGCTGCGTCGCTGCGCGCGCTGGCGCAGGCCACGCGGGTGCTCGTGACCACCGTGGGCCCCTACCTGCAGCACGGCGCCGGCGTCGTCGCGGCCTGCGCCCAGGCGGGCACGGGCTACCTGGACCTCACGGGCGAGCCTGAGTTCGTCGACCGCGCCTACCTCGACCACCATGCCGAGGCGCAGGCCACCGGCGCCCGCCTCGTGCACGCGTGCGGCTTCGACTCCATCCCGCACGACCTCGGCGCGCAGTTCACCGTTGCCCAGCTGCCCGAGGGCGTGCCGCTGCACGTGCGCGGCTACCTTCGGGCCGCCGGCCGCTTCTCCGGCGGCACGTTCCACTCCGCGATGACCGCGATGTCGCGGCCCCGCCAGGGTCTGCGGGCCGCCCGCGCCCGGCGAGCCGTCGAGCCGCGCGACCCCTCGCGGCGCGTCCACGTCGAGGCCGGGACCCCGCACCGGGCGCTGGACGCGTGGGCGGTGCCGCTGCCGACGATCGACCCGCAGATCGTGGGGCGCTCGGCCCGCGCGCTGGAGCGCTACGGCCCCGACTTCACCTACGGCCACTACGCCGCGGTCAAGCACCTGCCCGTCGCCGTCGGTGGCGCGGCGGGCGTCGGCGCGCTGTTCGGCCTGGCCCAGATCGGCCCGGTGCGCCGGGCGCTGCTCTCGCGCATCTCGCCGGGCGACGGGCCGACGGAGGCGCAGATGGACGCGGGCTGGTTCTCCGTGCGCTTCGTCGGCGAGGGCGGCGGGCGGCGCGTGGTCACCGAGGTCGCCGGTGGCGACCCGGGCTACCGCGAGACGTCGCGGATGCTCGCCGAGGCCGCGCTGTGCCTGGCCTTCGACGACCTGCCCGCCACGGCGGGTCAGGTCACCACGGCCCAGGCGCTGGGCGAGCCGCTGCGGGCGCGCCTCGAGCGCTCGGGCATCACGTTCCGGGTGCTGCCGGAGGGCTGAGCGCCGGCGCGACCCGCATGGGCGGCGGGTCGTCGGGGAGCGCGATCGTCCGGCGCGGGGTCGGCCGGTGGCCCATGAAGTCCGGGCGGTTGGCGTGGCCGAACAGCAGCGGGAGCAGGTCGGCGGCCGCCACGGCGCCGTACCAGCCCTCGCGGGCGTGGCGCTCGCCGAACGCGCTGACACGGTCCGGGCGCACGCCGGGCCCGAGGACGAGCAGGGGCGTCGGGTCGCCACTGTGCAGCAGGCCGCCCGACGACGGGGTGGCGTGGTCGCCGGTGATCGCGACGATCGCCCGCCGCGCCAGGCCGGCCAGCTCGCCCAGCGCCGGGTCGGCCGCCTCGAGGACGCCCAGCTTGGCCCGCGGCTCCTTCGTGTGCCCCGCCTCGTCGGTGGCCTTGCTGTGCACGTGCACGAACCGCGCGCCGCGGGCGATGAGCGCCTCGGCGGCCGCGAAGCGCGCCCGCAGGTCGGTGGCGACGTCGTCGTCGGCGGCGACGGGCTCCTGGTCCAGGCCGAGCAGCACCGCGAGCCCGCGGTACAGCCGTGAGCTGGGCACGGCGCCGCCGGCCACGCCGGTCAGTTGCGCGAACGACGGCAGCGGCGCACGCACCCCGGCCCACTTCGTCGTGAGCACGTCGAGGGCCGGCAGGCCGCGCGCGGTGCGCCCCGCGTTGACGGGATGGGCGGCCAGCGCGTCGCGGGCCGCGAGCAGCAGTGCGGTCAGGGCCCCGGCGACGGGCTCGCCCGCCGGCTCGGTGGGCAGGACGGCCAGCCACGGGTGCAGGTGCTCGAAGAACGGGTCGGAGTCGGTGACCGCGGCGCTGGACAGGCCGGGCAGCGACAGGGTCGCCTCGCCGCGCAGGCCCAGCGGCGCGAGCCGCGCGCCGTGGGCGGCGGCGAGCGGGTCCAGCGCGGCGAGCAGCGCTGCCGTGTCGCCGGCATCGCCGGCCCCGGCGCGGCCCGTCAGCCACACCCGGTCGCCCTCCGCCCGCGAGGTGCGCAGCGCCGCGTGCAGCGTCGGGACGCCCGCGGCGACCTCCAGGCCCCCGCCGAGCGCCTCGAGGACCGCGCGGCCGCAGAACGGCTCGCCGGCGTAGCCGAACATCGCCCAGTGCGCGACCTCCGACGCCGGCGCGCGCCCCCAGCCGAACGGCAGGTGCCAGCCGCTGGCGCCCGCACGCGTCAGTGCGTCGAGCATCGGCGTGTCGGCGGCCTCGGCCGGGGTGCGGCCCCGAGCTCGGGCAGCGGGCGGTCGCCGAGCCCGTCCAGGACGACGAGCACGACCGGCAGCCGGTCGTCGGCGGGGGTCATCCGCCGCCCCGCTGCGCCATGGGGAACGCCTGCAGCAGCTCCGCCAGCAGCCCCACGGTGGCGGGCGGCACCGCGGCGCGCCACGCCTCGTCCCCGCCGGCCAGCAGGACGCGGAGGTCCGAGGCGCTCAGGCGGCCCGCGGGGTCGCCCTCCAGCACGGTGACCGCGTAGCCCGCGACGGCCAGCGCCGCGGCCTTGTCGCGCTCCCAGTCGCCGTAGGCGCGCACGTACTGGCGGGCGTGCAGCGGCACGTACTCCGGCCACGTCGCGGGGCGGGTGAGGTCGAACGGCACGATCGTCGTGCGCGGCCCCAGGCCCTCGGCCTCCAGCGCGGCGCCCAGCAGGCCGGCGCGCTCGAAGTAGGTGAAGGGGTTGGCCGCCGGGGTGTGGCGGTGCGCCGAGGCGGGCTCGGGGCGCCGCGCCGCGCTGTCGGGGTTCGTCACGGCGACGACGAGGCGCTCGGCGTCGCGCAGCGCGATCGCGAAGAGCTCGAGGTGCTGGGCGTGGGGCGGCTGGAAGCGGCCGGTGACGCAGGCCAGGGCGCTCACGCCGCGGCGCCGGCGTCGGGGTCGGCGCCGGCCGCCGCCCGCAGCAGGCTGCGGGCGATCGCGTTGTGCTGGATCTCGACGGTGCCGGCCGGGATGCGCAGGTTGCGGGCGATGCGGAAGAGCTTCTCCTCGGGCGAGCCGCGGAGCAGCCCCGTCGCGCCGTGGACCTGGACCGCGCGGTCGGCGACGCGCTGGAAGGCCTCGTCGTTGACGACCTTGACGAGGCTGACCAGCCGCGGCGCATCGCGGTGCAGCGGGATCGCGAACGGCCCGAGCGCGTCGAGCTCGGCCTGGGCCACCAGCGACGTGGCCCGCGCCGCGTAGACGTCGGCGTCCATGTCGGCCAGCAGGTGCTGGACGGCCTGCAGCTCGGCGATCGGCCGCCCGCCCGACATCCGGGTGCGGGCCCGGCGCACCGAGCGGTCCAGCAGCCACGCGCCCCAGCCCGCGCACATGCCGCCCCGGCACAGGCGCCGCCAGTTGATCCAGCCCATCGCCAGCGCGAAGCCGCCGCCGATCTCGCCGACGACGTGCTCGGCCGGGACGCGCACGTCGGTGAGCTCGAGCTCGCCGGTGAGCCCGTCGTCGATCATCGTCGGGATGTCGGGGCCGCGCCGCAGGCCGGGCGCGGCGCCGTCGACCAGGAACATGGACAACGAGCGCGTGCCCGCGCCGGGCTCGGTGACCGCGACGACCTGCAGGACGTCGGCGAAGTGCGCGTTGGTGATCCATGCCTTGTGGCCGTTGAGGATCCAGTCGGTGCCGTCGCGCCGGGCGTGGGTGGTCATCGCCAGCACGTCGGTCCCCACGCCGGGCTCCGTGTTCGCGAACGCCGCGGTGATGCGGCCCTCGACCAGCGGCCGGACGTACTGCTCGAGCACCGCACCGGAGGCGTGCTCGATCGGCGGCGCGGCGCCCTCGGTCCAGCCGAGAGCCGCCAGCCCGAGGCCGAGCCCCGAGGCGCGGTAGACGTGCTCCTCGACGTGGTGCATCTCCACGCGGCCCAGGCCGCCGCCGCCCACGGCCGCGGACATGTGCGGGGAGTACAGGCCCGCCGCGCCGGCGCGGCGCTGGACCTCGCGCCGCGCCTCCCACACCTCCGGGTGCATGCGGCCCTGCGCGTCCTTGGCGGGCTGCCACGGCGTCCCGGCCCCGCGGCCGGCCAGCGCCTCCTCGACCGGCGCGACCTCGTCGGCCAGGAACGCGTCGAACCGCCGCCGGTAGGCCTCGACCCGATCGGTGGGGGCGATGTCGCCGGCGGACGCGCCCATGGGTCAGCCGGCCTCGGAGTACGCGGGCCGGCCGCCGGCCTCCTCGGCGACCGCCTGCCGGGCGCGCGCCTCGGGCTCCAGCACGGTCAGCGCGACGCCGATCGCCGCGACGACGAGCCCGGCCGCGATCCAGAACGCCAGGTGGTAGCCGTCGGTCAGGGCCTGGGCCGACGGGGCTCCGCCGCCGGCCAGGTGGTCGGTGCGCGACGCCGACAGGGTGGCGAGCACGGCGAGGCCCAGCGCGCCGCCGACCTGGGCGGAGGTGTTGACCAGGCCCGAGGCCAGGCCCGCGTCCTGGGGCGTGGCGCCGGACATCGCCAGGGTCATGAGCGCCGGGAAGGCCAGGCCGGCGCCCGTGCCCAGCAGCACCATCGTCGGCAGGACGTGCGCGGCGTAGCCGCCGCCGACCGGCGCGCGCGTGAACAGCACGAGCGCGACGACGATCAGCACCAGGCCGGGCAGCAGCGTCGTCCGTGCGCCGAAGCGCATGACCAGCCGCTCGGAGTAGCGCACCGACAGCGTGCCCATGAGCAGGGTGACGGGCAGGAAGGCGAAGCCGATCTCCAGGGCGTCGTAGCGCAGGATGCGCTGCAGGTACAACGACCCCAGGAAGAACACCCCGAACATCCCGGCGACGCTGAGCACCTGCACCAGGTTGGCGCCGGCGACGTTGCGCGAGCGGAAGATGCGCAGCGGCATGAGCGGGGTCGCGGCGGTCGCCTCGCGGGCGATGAACGCGCCCAGGAGCGCGAGGGAGACCGCGCCGAGGCCGAGCGTGGTGCCGGCGCCCCAGCCGTCCTGAGCAGCCGGGCCGACGATCGTGTAGACGCCGAGCATGAGCGCGCCGATGATGAGCACGGCGCCCGGGATGTCGGCGCCCGCGCCCAGGCCGAGGCCCCGGTCGCGCGGCAGCCGCCGCAGGGCGTAGGCCGCGGTCCCCAGGCCGATCGGGATGTTGATGAAGAAGATCCAGTGCCAGTTGATGGTCTGGGTCAGCACACCGCCGGCGAGCAGGCCGACGGCACCGCCGGCCGAGGCCACGAACGCGTAGACCCCGATCGCGCGGGCGCGCTCGCGGGCGTCGGGGAACATCGTCACGATCATCCCGAGGATGACCGCGGAGGTCAGCGCGCCGCCGATGCCCTGCGTGAAGCGCGCGACGACGAGCACGCCCTGGCTCTCGGCCAGGCCGCAGGCCAGCGACGCGGTGGTGAACACCGCGAGGCCGGCCAGGAAGATCGTGCGCCGGCCCAGGAGATCGCCGAGCCGGCCGGCGAGCAGCAGCAGGCCGCCGAAGGCGATGAGGTAGGCGTTGACGATCCAGGCCAGGCTCGAGCTCGAGAAGCCCAGGTCGTCCTGGATCGTCGGCAGCGCGACGTTCACCACCGTCGCGTCGAGCACGATCATGAGCATGCCGACGCACAGGACGTACAGGTCGATCCAGCGCGAGCGGTCGTGGTCGCGCGGCGGCGCGGCAGGCGGGGTGGCGGTCTCGGTCACGGTCACGGCTCCTCGTGGGTGGGGTCACCGGTACGGACCGGGCACCTCCGCGGAACTCATCGGTCCCGGGAGCCTACGCGGCGCCGGGCGTCGACCGCGCTTGCGCCGGTGCGCGACGCAGTTCCACGTCCCCAGCTCCCGCAGGACCGCCAGGTCGACGATGGACCGCAGGGGCGGCCAGCAGCGCGGCTGGGCCGACACGATGTCCACGTCGTCGCGGGTGTGCCCGACCTCAGCGCGCCGCCGGCGCGGCGGCGCGCAGCGGCGTGCCGGGCGCCGGGCCCAGCCAGGCGACGATCTCCAGCGCCAGCCCGACCTGCAGCCCGTGGTGCTCGAGCGCGACGGGCAGCAGCTCGCGCGCGCGCCCGAGGCGGTTGAGCACCGTGTTGCGATGGGCGTAGAGCGCCCGGGCCGCCCGTGAGGCGCTGAACTCCTCGCGGATGTAGACGCGCAGCGTCTCGCGCAGCTCGGGGTCTCCGGCGGCCAGATCGCCGAGCGTGCGGCGCACGAACTCCCAGGCGGCCTCCTCGTCGGCGGCGGTCAGCGCCACGAGCTGGACGTCCTCGTAGCCGGCCAGGCGCGGGCCGCCGGGCATGCGGTGCATGAGCCGCTGGGTCGCCAGCGCGTCGAGGTGGCTGCGGCGGAAGCCCTCCATGCCCTCCGCGGTGGTGCCGAGCGCGATCCGCACGCCGGGCGCCTCCTGCAGGTGGGCGCGCACCGCCTCGGCCTGCGGCGCGCCGCCGTCGGCGAACCACGCCCACAGCGTCCGCGTCCCGGCCACGACGGTGAACGGCCGGCGCGCCCCGGCCGCGCGCGCCAGGGCGTCGGCGGCGGTCTCCAGGCCGCCGGGGTCCCGGGCCTCGCCGTCGCCCCAGACGATCGCGGCGGTGTGGCGGCGATCGAGCTCGTAGCGCAGGCGCGCCGACGCGCGGGCGCTCGTGATCGGCGCGCCCTCGAGGATGAGGTTGACGGTCTCCAGGCGCTCGGCGTGCGTGCCGCGCGCCAGGCCCTCGCGCTCGGCGTCGATGCGCTCCTGGATGCCCGCGACCGTCGCGTCGACGAAGGCGAAGATGGAGCGCGCGGTGACGTCGAGCAGCTCGCGCAGCTCGTCGGGGTCGTCGGTGAGGGTGAACGCCCGGACCATCCAGGCCCGCCACGCGACGTTCTGGCCGATCCGGTACGTGTTGAGCGTCGTGTCGTCGAGGCCCCGGCGCACGATGTCGCGGGCCAGGTCGAGGACCTCGGCGCTCAGGTTGGCCGGGACGGGCGCGCCCGGCCGGCGGACGTTGGCCTGCGCCCAGTGCAGGATGTTGGCGTGGTTGGTCGCGACGGTCGCGGCGGTGATGACCGCGTCGCCGGCGATGCGCTCGGGCGCGGCCGCCAGCACGGCGGCGTCGACCTCGTCCAGCAGCTCGCTCGGGTCGTCGACGAACGCCTGCGCCGCCGCGCGGATCAGCGCGGTCACCCGCGGCGACGGCGGCTCCCAGCGCGCGGTGACGACCATCGCCCCACGATATCCTGACCTGGGCGATCCGCCCAGTCACAAGCGGCATTCCTGTGCGGTCTGCCCTGGCCTCCAAGGGGCCGGACCGGGCACAGTGAGGGCCGACCGAGGAGCATGCAGCCATGACCGCACCGTCCACCGAGCCCCCGCCCACCGCCGCGCCCCACGAGCACGTCGACGTGCTCATCGTCGGCGCCGGCGTGTCGGGCATCGGCTGCGCCTACCACCTGCAGACCGAGCAGCCCGGCAAGACCTACACCATCCTCGAGGGCCGCGAGGCCACGGGCGGCACGTGGGACCTCTTCCGCTACCCCGGCATCCGCTCGGACTCCGACCTGCACACGTTCGGCTACGCGTTCAAGCCCTGGCGGGATGAGAAGGCGATCGCCGACGGCCCGTCCATCCTGCGCTACATCCGGGAGACCGCCAGCGAGAACGGCATCGACCGCCACCTGCGCCTCGGCCACCGCGTCGTGTCGGCCGCGTGGTCGAGCGCCGACGCGCGCTGGACCGTGGAGGCGGTGCGCTCCGACACCGGGGAGACCGTCCGCTTGACCTGCGGGTGGCTCTTCTGCGCGGGCGGCTACTACCGCTACGACGAGGGCTACACCCCGCACTTCGAGGGCGCGGAGCGCTTCCGCGGTCCCATCGTGCACCCGCAGCACTGGCCGGAGGACCTCGACTGCGCCGGCCGGCGCGTCGTCGTCATCGGCAGCGGGGCCACGGCCGTGACGCTGGTCCCGGCGCTGGCGCGCAGCGCCGCGCACGTGACGATGCTGCAGCGCTCGCCGAGCTACGTGGTCTCCGTGCCCGAGCGCGACCCGATCGCCAACGCGCTGCGGCGCGTGCTGCCGGCCGAGACCGCCTACCGCCTCACGCGCCGCAAGAACATCTGGATGCAGCGCACGATCTACAACCTCAGCCGCAGCCGCCCGCGGCTGCTGCGCCGGCTGCTGCGCGCGGGCGTCAAGCGGCAGCTGCCGCCGGGCTACGCGGTCGACACCCACTTCAACCCGCGTTACGACCCCTGGGACCAGCGGCTCTGCGCGGTGCCCGACGGCGACCTGTTCAAGGCGATCCGCCATGGCAGCGCGTCGATCGTCACCGACCGGATCGACACGTTCACCGAGGACGGGATCCGCCTGGCCTCGGGCGCCACGCTGCCGGCCGACGTCATCGTCACCGCGACGGGGCTGAACCTGCTCGCGCTCGGCGGCATCGCGCTGACGGTCGACGGCCGCGCGGTCGACCTCGCCCAGACCATGGCCTACAAGGCGATGATGCTCAGCGACGTGCCGAACTTCGCGTTCGCGATCGGCTACACGAACTCGTCGTGGACGCTGAAGGTCGACCTGGTGTGCGAGCACCTCGGGCGGATCCTGGAGTACATGGACCGCCATGGCCACGACACCTGCGTGCCCCACGACGACGACCCGATGATCGAGACGCGGCCGCTGCTGGACTTCGGCGCGGGCTACGTCCAGCGCGCTGTGCACGCCTTCCCGCGCCAGGGCTCCAAGGGGCCGTGGACGCTGGCGATGAGCTACGCCGCCGACGTCGAGAAGCTGCGCCGCGGCCCGGTGGAGGACCCGGCGCTGCGCTTCTCGCACTCGGCGGGCGTGGCCGACGCGCCGCCCGCGCTGGCCGCCTGACCTCAGCCGTCGCCGAGCTCGGCCAGGCGGCGCCGCAGCAGGCGCCGCTCGGCCTCGTCGTGGGCGAGCTCCAGCGCGCGCCCGTAGGCCGCGCGCGCCGGGCCGGTGCGGCCCAGCCGGCGCAGGAGCTCGCCGCGGGTGGCGTGCAGGTAGCGGTAGTCGCCCAGGTCCAGGGCGTCGGCGATCGCCAGCCCCGCCTCCGGTCCGTCGGCCTCGGCGACGGCGACCGCGCGGCCCAGCTCGACGACCGCGGACCCCGTCCGCCGCGAGAGCTCGGCGTAGAGGACGGCGATCGCCGCCCAGTCGCGCGGGTCGTCGGCGTGCCGCGCGGCGATCGCGGCCTGCAGCACGTAGGGGCCGTCGCCCTGCAGCGCCAGTGCCCGCCCCAGCGCCGCGCGCCCGGCGGCGATCTGCGCGGCGTCCCAGAGCGCGCGGTCCTGGTCGGCGAGCAGCACGAGGTCGCCGTCGCGCACGCGGGCGGCCCGCCGCGCGTCGTGCAGGAGCATCATCGCCAGCAGGCCGTGGACCTCGGGCTCGTCGGGCATGAGCTCGGCCAGCGCGCGGCCCAGCCGCAGCGCCTCGGCGGCGAGGTCATGGCCGGGCGGGGCGGTGTAGCCCTCGTTGAAGATGAGGTAGACGACCGCGAGCACCGCGGCGAGCCGGTCGGGCAGGAGGTGGTCGGCGGGCACCCGGAACGGGATGCCGGCCTCACGGATCTTGCGCTTGGCCCGTACGAGGCGCTGGGCCATCGTCGCCTCGCCGACCAGGAACGCGCGGGCGATCTGCTCCGTGCCCAGGCCGCCGAGCGTGCGCAGCGTCAGCGCGACCTGGGCCTCCGTCGACAGCGCGGGGTGGCAGCAGGTGAAGACCAGCTCGAGGCGCTCGTCGGGGAACGTCGCGTCGTCCATCTCGTCCTCGGAGGCCTCGGGCACGTCGAGCAGCGGGAGCTTGGTGGCCAGCGTGCGCTCGCGCCGCATCCGGTCGATGGCCCGGTTGCGCCCGGTCGCCACCAGCCAGCTGGCCGGGCTGGCCGGGACGCCGTCGCGCGGCCACCGCTCGGCGGCGATCGTGAAGGCCTCCTGCGCGGCCTCCTCGGCGAGGTCGAAGTCGCCGAGGAGGCCGATGAGGGCCGCGAGCACGCGGCCCCAGTGGTCGCGGAAGGCCTGCTCGGCCGGCGCTACCACTCGACGATCGGCCGGATCTCGACCGCGCCGCCCAGCCGCGCCGCCGGGATCCGGCCGGCGAGCTCGATGGCCGCGTCGAGGTCATCGGCCTCGTAGAGCAGCCAGCCGCCGATCGCCTCCTTGAGCTCGGCGAACGGCCCGTCGGTCGTCAGCGTCCGGCCGTCCTGGACGCGCACGGTGGTGGCCGAGTCGGGCGACCGGAGCTGCTGGCCCGGGGTGACGCCCGGCGTCTCGCTCACGGCCCGGTAGTCCTCGGCGATCTGCGCCTTCTCTTCATCCGGCAGCCGGTCCCACGCCTCCGAGGGCGGGGTCGGGGTGCTGCCGTGGTGGATCATCAGCATGTACTTCACAGGGTCCTCCTGTCCGGGATGGTCGCAGCTGAGACGAACGGGGGACCGCGGAATCGACAAGGGGCGGCGAACGTGCCGGGGCGGGGTCAGCCCGCCATCATCTGCATCACCGAGAACGTGGCGCCCTGCGGGTCGGCCAGGTCGGCGAAGCGCCGATGGGCATGCCCATGGGCTCGACGGTGATCGTCGCGCCGAGCCGCGGGCCGCGGCGGCGGGGCGGCCAAGATAGGGAGTTCTCCCGATGTCCCGGTGCGGGGGTCGCCCTACCGTCGCGCCATGACCACTCTCAAGGCTCCCGAAGACACCGAGCTCAAGGCGCGCCATCGCGCGATGTGGGCCTCGGGCGACTACCCCTCGATGGTCGAGGCGTTCCTGCTACCGCTCGGCCCGCACCTCGCCGAGGCGGCCGGCGCCGGCCCCGGCCGGCGCGTGCTCGACGTGGCCGCCGGCACCGGCAACGCCTCGATCCCGGCGGCCCTGCGCGGTGCCGACGTCGTGGCCTCCGACCTGACCCCCGAGCTGCTGGAGGCGGGCCGGGCCCGCGCCCAGGCCGCCGGCGTCGAGCTCGACTGGGTCCCGGCCGACGCCGAGAACCTCCCGTTCGCCGACGCGTCCTTCGACGTCGTCATGTCGGCGATCGGGGCGATGTTCACGCCCCACCACGAACGGACCGCCGCCGAGATGGCGCGCGTCTGCCGCCCGGGTGGCACCGTCGCGCTGCTGAGCTGGACCCCGGAGGGCACGATCGGCGCGCTGTTCCGGGCCATCGGCCCGTTCGCCCCGGCGCCCCCGCCCGGCGCCCGGCCCGCGCCGCTGTGGGGCTCGGAGGACCACGTCCGCGAGCTGTTCGGCGACACCGTGACGTGGTCGCCCATGACCCGCCACACCCTGGACATCACCGCCTTCCCGGAGCGCGAGGCGATCGCCACGCACTTCATCGAGCGCTACGGGCCGACGATCGCCGCGCGGCGCAACGCCGCGGCCAACGGCCGCGAGGCGGACTTCGACGCCGCGCTGGCCGGCGTGTTCCACGACGCCGACCTCGGCGGCGGCGGCGACTCGCGCTACGCGTTCGAGTACCTGCTCGGCGTCGGGACGCGCTCCTGAGGGACGGTCGCGCCGCGCGCCGCCGGGCCTGGCGAGGGGCCTGGCGGCCGGGCGTGGGCCGAGCGGCCCGGCCACCGTCGAGCTGCGTACGCCCCCGCCCCCGGTCGAGCCCGCGCCGGCCACCGAGCGCGCACCTGCGGCGGCCCCGGCGCGGCGGCGGATCCCGGCCCTCCCGCAACGCAGAAGCCCCGCACAGGCGGGGCTTCCGTTCCAGTGGAGCTAGGGGGACTCGAACCCCCGACCTCCTGGGTGCGATCCAGGCGCTCTCCCAACTGAGCTATAGCCCCGAGGTGCCTGGAGTGTAGCCACCCACCATCGGTCCAGGCGGGTCGGGCTGCCCGGCCCCGCGAGTACGCTGCGGGGCGGGAGATGTCCGACCGCGGCCCTTTCGGCGACCTCCGGGATCGCCTGTCGAGCTTTCGCACCCGGCTGCGACTCTTCTTCCTGCTCATCGTGATCGTCCCGATGGTCGCGGTCACCCTCGTCGTCTTCAAGCTCATCGCCGAGAGCGAGCAGGGCCAGGCCGACGCCCGCGTCGCCGGCCGCCAGGAGGCGGCGATCAGCCTGTACTACAACGCGCGGTCGCGCGCCGACCGCATCGCCGCGCAGATCGGGCGCGACCCCGGGCTGGCCTCGGCGCTGCGGGCCGGCGACGACGCGGCGGTGCAGCGCGCCGTCGTCCGGCTGCGCGCGAGCACGCGCGCCGACCGGATCGTCCTCGAGCGCTCGGGGACCGTGCTGGCCCAGGCCGGCGACCCGGGCGCGTCGTTCCCGGCGCGGCGGACGCTCGTGGCCGACGGCAGGACGGTCGCCGACCTCGAGGTCTCCGTCCAGGACGCGGCGACCTACGCGACGCTCGTGCGCCGGGTCACGCGCCTGGAGACGCTCGTCCTGCGCAACGACCGGATCATCGCCTCGACGATCCCCGCGCCGGGATCACCGCGGCTGCCGCCCAGCGGGGCCAGCGGCAAGGTCGAGGTGGGCGGCCAGGAGTTCCAGGCCGCGAGCTTCGCCGCACCCGGGTTCGGCAGCGAGCGCGTCCAGGTCACCGTCCTTGAGCCCCACGCCCAGACGGCCTCGGCGATCCGGCGCGGGCGCCTGAAGGCCGGCGTCGTGCTCGCGGGCTTCTTCCTGCTGGCGCTCGTCTCGGCGCTCGTCGTCTCCCGGTCGCTGAACCGCCAGATCGAGGAGTTCCTCGCGGCCGCGCGGCGCCTGGGCGCCGGTGACTTCTCGGCCCGGGCGCCGACCCGCGGCCGCGACCAGTTCGCCCAGCTCGGCGGCGAGTTCAACAACATGGCGGCCGAGCTCGACGGGCGGCTGCGCGAGCTCGCCCAGGAGCGCCTGCGCCTCGAGCTCTCCCTGCGGCGCATCGGGGAGACGTTCGCCTCCAGCCTGGACCGCGACGGCCTGCTGGAGATCGTCGTGCGCACGGCCGTCGACGCCGTCGACGCCGTCGGCGGCCACGCGCTGGCCCAGCGCGAGATCGACGGCGACCTCGTCCCCGTGGCGGGCGTCGGCGACGGCTCGCTGCCCGCCGCGGTCGCCGAGGCCGAGCGCGAGGTCCTGGCCACGGGGCAGCCGTCGCTGGCCGAGGTCGACGGCGGTCATGCGCTCGCGCACCCGCTGCGCGCCGGGCCGGCCGCCGGCGAGCGCGCCGACGTGGTCACGGGGCTGATCTCCGTGTGGCGCCCCGAGCGCGCGTTCACCCACCGCGAGCGCGAGCTCTTCCACTACCTGGCGGGCCAGGCCGCCGTGTCGGTCGAGAACGTCGGCCTGCACGAGACCGTCGAGCGCCAGGCCGTCACCGACGAGCTCACGGGGCTGTCGAACCGGCGGCGCTTCCAGGAGACGATGTCGGCCGAGGTCGAGCGCTCCAAGCGCTTCGGGCAGGAGCTCGGCCTGGTCATGCTCGACATCGACGACTTCAAGGCCGTCAACGACAGCTACGGCCACCAGCAGGGCGATCTCGTCCTGCGGGAGGTCGCGCGGATCCTGCGGGCCTCCTCGCGCGAGATCGACGAGCCCGCCCGCTACGGCGGCGAGGAGCTCGCCGTCATCCTCCCCGGGACCGGGCTGCCGGGCGCCTACGAGCTGGCCGAGCGCGTCCGCGAGGGCATCGAGGCGCTGCGCCTGCCGATCGTCGGCGACCCCGGCGCCGAGCCCCTGCAGATCACGGCCAGCTTCGGCGCGGCGGCGCTGCCCACGTCGGCCGACAGCGTGCGCGGGCTGGTGGCCGCCGCCGACGAGGCGCTCTACCAGGCCAAGCGGGCCGGCAAGAACCAGACGGTGCGCGCGCCATGACCGGCGGGCCGCCGCCCGTCGCCGTCCGGCCCGTTGGCTCGTTACGCTAAGGGCACCATGGGCCTGTTGGATGACGCCATCCGGGAGCACCTCGAGCTCAAGCGCCGCCGGGGCGCCGACCCGACCGAGATCGAACGCGAGGAGGTCGAGGCGCTCGGCCCCGTGCGCCGGGGCGACGTCGACCTCGCCGACGGCCCGGGCGCGCCGCCCGACGAGGCCGACCTGGAGCCGGCCGCCCACGACGAGCCCGAGTCCGTGCACGTCGGGCACGATCACGACGAGCCGGTGCCCGACGAGGGGCTGGTGCACCACGATGCGCCCTACGCCGAGGCCGAGGATCAGACCGCCACGCCGCCCCACGGCGACCCGTGGACCCAGCAGGCCACGCGGGAGTTCTCCTCCGAGGAGCTCGGGCAGGCGCTCAGCGACCGCGGCGGCGGCCGCCGCGAGGCGGGGCCCGAGCCGCCTGAGGAGGCGCCGCGCCCCCCCGCCGCGGGCCCGGACCCCGACGTCGTGCCGGCCGACGACGACGCCGAGGACGTGCTGGAGGAGACGCCGGACTTCCTGCAGGAGACGCCGGAGCACGACCGGCTCTGGTTCGAGCAGAAGCCGCCCAAGGACTTCGACTTCTAGCCGCGTGGCGACCCGCCGCCGGCTGACCTGGCTCGACGTCTTCACCTCGACCCCGCCGACCGGCGACGGCCTGGCGGTCGTCCACGAACGCGACGGGCTGGACGCCGACACGATGCTGCGGGTCGCGCGGGAGACCAACCTCTCCGAGGCGACCTTCCTGCAGACGGCGACCCGCGAGGGCGCCGACTACCGCCACCGGACCTTTACGACCGCCCAGGAGATTCCGTTCGCGGGGCACCCGTCGCTGGGGACCGCGCGCGGGCCGAGATGCTCCAGGAGCCCGCCGGGGTCGGCCGCCGGATCGCTGTGCGCCTTCCTGCACCGCCTGGCCGGCGTCACCGCGCTGCGCGTCGACCAGGGCCTGGCCATGGGCCGGCCCAGCCGCATCGACACGGCGATGGACGGCGACCGCCTCCGCGTCGGCGGTGAGTGCGTGGTCGTCCTGCAGGGCGAGCTGCGGATCTGATCGGCGCGCCGCTCGTCCAGGCGTCCAGGCGCACCGACCGCCGCTGGAGGCCTGGCGCGCACCGGCCGACACCCACCGTGACACAGGCAGCGCGCCGGCATCGGGGAACACTTCCGGCGCGCACGCTCCCTCGCCCCGCGGGGGACGAAGGATGCCGCGAGCGCGCCTGAGGCCCTCGCCTCGGCGCGCTCGCGCTCCTCCTCGCCGGGCTAGACTCCGAGCCGTCCGGGGCCATAGCTCAGCTGGGAGAGCGCCTGCTTTGCAAGCAGGAGGTCGGGGGTTCGATCCCCCCTGGCTCCACTCCACGAAAGCCCCGATGATGCGGGGCTTTCGTCGTTCAGGCGGAGAGCGCTTCGGGGGCCGGCAGAGCGCCGTTCGGGCCGCTACGGGTCGGGCTCGAGCAGCGCGTCCGGCCATCGTGCACCGATCGTCGACGTCGATGCCGAGCAGCTTCGTCGCCCACGTGGGTGCCGCGCACGTGCGGCTCCGGAGGGCATGCGCCGAGCAGCGCCCGTCACATGCTGTTCACCCGTCCGCTCGCTGACGTGCTTAGCCTCGGCCGCCCACTCGCGTCAGGAGATTCCATGAACAGGGCCGTATTCACAGGACTCGTCGTTGTCGGCTTGCTGTCGGTGCCAGGGGCGGCGATGGCGGGGAACGGCACGCCGGTCAACACCGGGTCGGCGAACCCCTTGACCCTCGCGGTCTTCGGCGACGCTCCGTACGGCGCGAGCAACGCGGACACCGCGGCGTTCGACGCGACGCCGGCGTTCGTCGACGGGGTCAACCGCGACCCGGAGGTGAGCCTGGTGGCGCACGTCGGGGACCTCCACTCGGGCAGCCAGAAGTGCACGGTCGCGTACGACCAGTCGGTCGCCGACATGTGGACGGCGTTCAAGGATCCGCTGATCTACACGCCCGGCGACAACGAGTGGACCGACTGCCAGAAGAACAAGGAGCTGCCGGGCAGCGACTTCGGCGGGAACCCGCTGCCGAACCTGGCCGCGGTGCGCTCGATCTTCTTCCCGCGGACCGGGTACACGCTCGGCGGCCGCCCGAAGCAGGTGCTCTCGCAGGCGCAGGTTGGTACGGGCACCGACGTGGCCTACGCCGAGAACGTGATGTGGCAGCAGTCGCAGACGCTGTTCGTGACGCTGAACATCCCAGGCGGCTCGAACAACGACGCCGACAACTGGTTCGGCCAGTCGCGCACGCAGGCGCAGACCGACGAGATCGCCCAGCGCACGCAGGCCGACCTCGACTGGCTCTCCCAGGCGTTCGCCCAGGCCAGCGCCGACGGCGCCGGCAGCGTCGTCATCCTCGAGCAGGCCGACATGTGGGACCTCGACGGCAAGGCGCCCTCGCACATCGCGGACTACAAGCCGTTCATCGACGCGATCGCCGCGAACACGATGTCGTTCGGCAAGCCGGTGCTGCTCTTCAACGGCGACTCGCACGCCTACCGCTCGGACAACCCGCTGATGCCCGGCGCGCCGTGCGTCGTCGAGACCGGAGCGCCTGACGCCTCGACGAAGCCGTGCGCCGACGATGCCTACGCCAACCAGGCGGCCAACGGCGGCGCCTACGACGTGCCCAACTTCCACCGGATCGTCGTACACGGCGGCACCACGTTCCCGGCCCAGCCGCTCGAGTACACGCGCCTGACCGACGACCCGTGGGCATTCAACCCGCCCTCGAGCAGCAGCTTCGGTCCATTCAGCTGGGAGCGCGTCCAGCCGTAACGCCTGAGCCGCACCGGCGCGTCGGTCGCTCCCGCTCCGATCCCGGGTGGCGATGCGCAGGATGAACGACGAATCCCCATGAAGACCGCGGATTCTCGGGGTTCTCGCCGACCTGTCGGCCTGCTTTGCACGCGACGGAGAAGCGGCGGGCTCAGGCCCCGCGGGTGCGCACGATGCGGATGCTGTAGTGCGTGTGCGTCGAGGTGATGCTGTGGACCCAGACGGTCACGCTCCCGCGGTAGCGGTCGCGCGCGTAGCGCCAGGACACCACGCAGCGCACGCGAAGCGCCGAGCGGCGGCTGCACGCGCGCCGGTATCCGAGCCCCCGGGTGAAGCGCGTGCCGAAGCGTCGTGTCAGGGCCCGGCGCACCTCGCTCTGTGCGCGGGTCATCGAGAATGGGCGCGACGAGGTCGGCCCGCCCGGCGCGAAGACGGCCTCGGCGACCAGGTGCTCGACGCTCGCCTGGCGGGCGTAGAGGCAGAGGCGGATCCTGCCGGAGAACGCGGGCGAGAAGGTGTCGGTCTCCGTCTCGGTCCCGGAGGTGCTGTGGAGATCCCCGACGTAGGTGAGGTGGGACGTGTCCTCCGAGCACGGCTGGGAGGCGGGCAGCTGCCACGCGTGGGCGTACCAGCCGCAGTAGCCGGATGCGGTGCACAGGCTGAAGGTGGTGGTGTACGTGGCCGACACGCGGCCGCCGGAGATCACGTGGACGTTGCCGATGGAACCCGACACCGACCCGCCGGACGGGGCGGGCGTGGGGCTTGGCGTCGGGCCCGGTGTGGGACTGGGCGTCGGCGCCGTGGCCGTCGTCCCGGCAGTCCACGAGCGGGTCCCGGTGACGCAGCCCTGGTAGGTGATGTTCAGCGTGCCCTGGGCCTGCTGCGGGGAGGGGAAGACGCCGTCGAAGGTGAACCCGCCCGTGGGGTCGGGTCTGGAGAAGGCGTTGCCGACGATCGGCACACTCAGGGCGTACAGCCCGGCAAGGCTGATGCCACAGGCGCCGGAGCCGTCCTGACCGGGCACATCGAACGCTCGGAAGCTCTGGATCTCGGTCCCGTTCGACCCCACGGAGAGCTTCACCGTGCCGCCGCCGTTGATGGTCCCGCTGTACTCCGCCCCCGGCACCTGGGCCAGGGTCGGCGCGGGCGCGCACACCGCGGCGGCCAGCAGCGATCCGGCGACGACCCGACGAACCCTCGCGCGAAGCCTCTGTGCCGGGCTCATGGGACCCTCCGTCCTGTAGCGGTCGTTCGTTCTGCTGTCGGGAGCAGCCTTGCGCCTCATGAGCCCGTCGCCATCCGTGCTCCGATGACGTCGACGACCGTAGTCACCCACAACCCAGCGCGACGCGGGGCGTCGCCGGCCAGAGGACCGGCGGCCCTGACACCGCGATACGAGGACGGCCGCCCTCGGCCGCGGCGCTCAGCCCTGCGGTGCCGCCGGTGACTCGGGCGGCGTGAGCAGGGCGGCGGCTCCCGGGGTGAAGCCGCTCAGCGCCAGCGCGAACAGCGAGAGGAGGCTGCCGCAGACCGCGGTGGCGATGATCCCGGCATTCGGCGGTGCGAGGAGGAAGAAGCGGCGGACCGGCGGCGTGAGCAACGCGACGACGTAGAGCGCGGCGAGGGCCGCGACGGCCATCGACACGATGGTCAGGCGTTGCGCACCGGTGGCCTCCAGGACGACGATGAGGTACAGGCCGAGGACGATGAGGACCGTGATCGCCACGGTCCGGGCCTCGATCACCGGCATCGCGAGCGTGTGCAGGCCGAACAGGTAGCTCGCCAGCACGCCGACGCCGACCAGCGTCCCCGCCGGGACGGCGAAGCGTGCGACGTCGCGCGAGAAGCTGGCCGAGCGCCACGGCCCGCTGCTGGGCGCCAGCGCCAGGAAGAAGGTCGGGATCCCGATCGTGAGCCCGGCGGCCAGGCTGAAGTGGCGTGGCAGCAGCGGGTAGGCGGTCGACGTGGTCCCGATCAACAGGATCAGGAAGGCCGCGAACGCGGACTTCGTCACGTACAGCTTGGCCACCCGCTGCAGGTTGCGCAGCGCCTGGCGGCCCTGCTCGATCATCGGCGGCACGACGGCGAAGCTGCCCCGGACGAGCACGAGATCCGCGACGCTGCGGGCCATCTGGGCGCCGGTGCCCTGGGCGATCGCCAGCCGGGAGGCCTTGAGCGCGGGCACGTCGTTGACGCCGTCGCCCACCATCGCGACGTAGCGGCCCGCATCGGCGAGCGCCTGCACGAAGCGGCGCTTGTCGTCGGGGGAGATCCGTCCGACGACGGTCGTGCTCAGCACGACGGCGCGCAGCTGCACCGGATCATCGGGGAGGTCGGCGCCCACGAGCGCCGGGCCGCCGACGGGGATGCCGGCGTCCCGGGCGATGGCCGCGACCGTCGCGGGAGCGTCGCCGGAGAGCACCTTGAGCTCCACGTTCTGGGCCAGGAGATAGGCGACCATCTCGCGCGTGTCGGGGCGCAGCCGCTCGCCGAGGACGACGAGGCCCATGACCCGCAGCCCCACCGGAGGCGGCGTGTCGCCCCGCGCACCGTCGAGCCGTCCTTCCCCGCGCGCCAGCGCCAGCACGCGGCGGCCCTCGGCCGCGTGCTGCTCGGCGGCGGCCCGCAGCGACCCGAGCTCGAAGCGCTCGGGCGCTCCGAGCGCGAGGGTCTCGCCCGACAGCTCGAGGGCGCTCCAGCGCCGCTGCGAGGAGAAGGGGACCCGGCTGCCCACCGGCTCGGCCTCGGCCGGGAAGGCCTCCGCGATCGCCGCCAGCGTGCCGTTGCGCTCGGGGGTGCTGGCGGCGTACCGGGCGAGGGCCACCGTGAGGGCGTCGCGCTCGAACGCCGGGGCGGGCATCGCCTCCACCACACGCAGCGCCGCCTCGGTGAGGGTCCCGGTCTTGTCGGTGCAGATCACGTCGACCGCCGCCAGCGACTCGATCGCGTTGAGCTGCTGCGCGAGCGCCCCGCGACGGGCCATGCGCAGCGACGCCACGGCGTAGGTCAGGCTCACGAGCAGCACCAGGCCCTCGGGCACCATGCTGAGCACGGCCGCGGTCGACGTCGAGACGGCGTCCGAGAGCCCCGCGTGACGGCGCCAGAGCGCGTAGCCGAGGATCCCACCGAGCACGAGCATGAGCCCGACGAGCCCGAACAGCAGCCGGTTGACGGCCTGCTCGAGCGGCGAGCGGGGATGGCGGAACCGCCGTGCCTCGCCGGCCACCCGCTCGGCGTAGCTGTCGGGGCCGACCGCCTCGACGACGAAGGCCCCGCCGCCCTCGACGGCGAACGAGCCGGAGCGCACCTCGTCGCCCGTCCGCACCGCGACCGCCTCGGCCTCGCCGGTGAGGATCGACGCATCGATCCCCAGTCCCTCCGCCTCCGTGAGCCGGCCGTCGGCCACCACCTGGTCGCCCGGCTTGAGGCGCACGAGATCGCCGGGCACGAGCTCGGCCACCGCGGCCTCGCGCGGACGTCCGTCGCGCACCACGGTGGCGGTCGGCGCGACGAGCGCGGCGAGCCGGTCGAGCGCGCGCTTGGCGCGGACCTCCTGGACGATGCCGATCGTCGTGTTCGCGACCAGCACCCCGAGGAACAGCGCATCCCGCCAGTCGGCGAACGCGAGCGTCATCGCGCCGAACACGATCAGGATCAGGTTGAAGACCGTCAGCGTGTTGGCCCGCACGATGCTGGCGTAGGAGCGGCTGGTGGCCGGTGGCGCCACCTCACCGCGCTCGAGCAGTCGCCGGTGCGCCTCGGCCTCGGTCAGCCCCGAGCGGCCGGTCGGGGCGCCCGGCGGTGCGTCGGGTGGCGGCGCCAGGGGGGAGGGCGGGTCCGAGGAGTGCCGCCGGGGGCGCATCTCCGGATCCTAGGCGCGATCGGTCCTGCCGATCGAGATACGGTCGTCGGCGATGGCGGGCCGAGCCCCGGATAGTCCGCGGCGCCCGCCATGGTGGTCGATCATCATCGCGGCGGCGGCGGCCGTGGCCCTCTACCTCGGCCTGCCGAAGCTGGCCGGGCTCGGCGACAGCTGGGGCCGGCTGTCGTCCGGCGACCCGCGGTGGCTGGTCGCCGCCGCGCTGTTCGAGGTCGGGTCCTACGGCTCGTACGTCTGGACGTTCCACCGGGCCTTCGCGCGTCCCGGGTCGCGGATCGGCTGGCGTGAGAGCTACGACATCGCCCTGGCGGGCGTGGCCGCCTCGCGGCTGCTCGCGACTGCCGGGGCGGGCGGGATCGTGCTCAGCGCGTGGGCGCTGCGTCGCAGCGGCATGCGGCGCGGCGACATGGTCGCCGGCCTGACGACGTTCTACGTGGCGCTCTACGGGGTCTTCATGGCGGCGCTGGTGCTGGTCGGAGCCGGTCTGCGGACGGGAGTGCTGGCGGGGCCCGCGCCCACCGGGCTGACCGTCGTCCCTGCGCTGTTCGGAGGACTGGTGATCGTGACCGCGCTGCTGGCGGCCACGCTGCCGCGCGACCTGGGCGGCCGCGTGGGACGACGCCTCCCGGGGACCGGTCGCGCCGCTCGCTGGCCCCGTGCCGCCGCCGGGTGGATGGCCACCGTGGGCGACGGGGTGCGCGGTGCCATCCTGCTGCTGCGCCGACGCGACCCCGCGCTCCTCGGCGCCCTGGGCTGGTGGGCGCTGGACATCGCCGTGCTCTGGGCGTGCTTCCATGCGTTCGGTGACACGCCGTCCGGGGGCGTCATCGTCATGGCCTACTTCACCGGGATGCTCGGGAACCTGCTGCCGCTTCCCGGTGGGCTCGGCGGCGTGGAGGGCGGCATGATCGGCGCGCTGCTGGCATTCGGCGTCGACGGCGGGCTCGCCCTCGCCGTCGTGCTGAGCTACCGCGCGTTCGCCTACTGGCTGCCGATCATCCCCGGCGCGCTGGCCTATCTGCACCTGCTGCGCACCGTCAGCGCCTGGGGATCCTCACCCGAGGGCCCTGCGAACTGAGGCCACGCCGTGGAGGGGTGATGCGGCGCAGGTGGCGGCCGACCTGGGCAGCAGCCGCGGAGCGGATGCTCTGCAGGCAGGAGGTCGGGGGTTCGATCGCCCCTGGCTCCACTTCCTCGTATGACGCGCCGCTTCCGGGTATGTCGCGGCCATGGGGACCGTGGTGAGCTGGCGTGTCGTGGCTCGCGGACCGGCCAGCGTCGAGGAGCTCGGCCGGCTCGACCGGGCGAGGATCGACCATCTCGCCAGCTACGCCGGCGGCGCCCCGGTCCCCGAGGGGTTCGTCGCGGCACCGCCCGCCCACGCCCTGCTCGTCTGGGCCGCCGACGCCGAGGACGCGATCGCCCGCGTCGAGCGGGCGCTCGGCGCGGCGTCGGCGTGGGTCGTGGACCGGGCGATCGCCCCGGTCCGGCTGCCGGCGCCGTCGCCCGCCGACGAGACGCCCTAGACCGTCGCGGTGCCCGCGAGCACCGTCGTGGTGTCCCCGCCGATCCAGACCGTCCCGTCCTCGTCGCGGTCCACGTGGATGCGGCCGGCTCGGCCGAGCACGGTGCCCTGGCGCGCGACATAGGGCGCGGCGAGCCGCCCGGAGCCCAGCAGCCACTGCGCCACCGACGCGTTGAAGCTCCCGGTCACCGGGTCCTCGAGCATCGCCCCGCTCGGGCCGGGGAAGAACGCGCGGACCTCGATCGCCTCCGGGTCGCCCGGCGCGCAGAGCGCGACGATCCCGACGTCCTGGCCGATCGGCGCCGGCTGCACGGCGAGCGCGGTCGCGGCGGAGTCGACCAGCACCGCGATCCACCCCGGGCCGTTGTCGGCCCACTGCAGGTCGAGCACCCGCTCGCGCTCGAGGCCCAGCGCGGCGACGACCTCGGCGGCCAGCGCCGGCTCCACCGGGCCCGAGCGCAGCGTCGGCGGGGCGGCGAACGCCAGGCGGCCGCCGGTGTCGCGGCGCAGCGGCACGAGCCCGGCCGCGCACTCCTGGACGAGGCGGTCGCGCCCCTCGCGCCCGGGCACGCCTGCGCTCCACGCGTGGGCGGTGCCGAGCGTCGGGTGCCCGGCGAAGGGCAGCTCGCGGGACGGCGTGAAGATCCGGACGCGGTAGTCGGCCTCCGGTGTGGTCGGCGTCAGCACGAACGTCGTCTCGGACAGGTTCGTCCAGCGCGCGAGGCGCTGCATGGCCTCCGTGTCGAGGTCCCCGGCGTCGAGCACGACGGCCACCGGGTTGCCGCCCAGGGGCTCGGCGGAGAAGACGTCGACCTGCACGAAGGGGCGCGGGCGCACGTCTCGGAGGCTAGCGGCGCGCTCGGTAGACGGCGGGCACGAACGTCTGGTCGCTCCGCCGCGGGGGCTGGGCGCGGTCGTCCTGGCGGGAGGGCAGCTCGATCGGCCCGAGCGTGAGGTCCTCGTGCATCTCGTCCTCAGAGCACGTCACGGCGGTCGAACAGCACGGCGCCGGCGGCCGCGAGCGCCACGCCGACGGCGGTGAGCGCCACGGCGTGGCTGACGTCGAGGCCGTCCTGCACCGCCGATCCGTAGTAGCGGAACGCCGAGACCGCGCGGACGGGTCGCAGCGGATCGGAGAGCTTGCCGACGAGGTCGACGACGTACATCGCCACGATCGCGCCCGAGGCGACCCCGGTGACCACGCCCGGCCGGTGGGCCACGCCGGCGAAGAGCGCCGCCAGGCCGCCGAAGGCCATCGCGATCGGCCACACGTTGAGCACGCCCGCACCGAGCGTGGCCGCCGAGATCCCGGTGCCCGCGATCGTCCCGGCCAGCCAGGTCAGCGCGAAGAACACCGCGAGGATCGCGGCGAGCGCGATCCCGGCGACGCCGAACGCCGCGGCCATGAGCACGCGCCGCGAGACGGGCAGCGACAGCAGCGTGTCGAGGTGGCCGCGCTCCTCGGCGCCCGCCGTCGCACGCGTCACGCAGCGGATCACGAAGAAGGCCGCGACGAAGGGCACGATGAGGCTGAGCATCTCCGCGTCGACGTAGCGCTCGACGGAGTCGAGCTCCTCGATGCCGAAGGCCTGCTTGAGGCCCTCGGGGTAGCTGCGCATGAGCTGGTCCATCGACCCCTGGATCGACGGCCAGAGCGCCGCCATCAGGGCGCCCATCGCGCCCAGGCCGCCGCCCCAGGTCAGCGGCGCGCGGGCCTGGTCGCGCACGCCGCGGCGCACGAGCGCCCACAGCGAGCGCGCGGTGCCCGGCGGCACCGCCGGCGCGGCGGCCGGCCGCGTGCCGCCCGGCGCGCGGGGCGGGGCGACGGGGTGGGCGGCGGCGCTCACGCCGTGCCTGCGCGGTAGTAGGACAGGAACAGCTCCTCCAGCGTGGGCCGGGTGACCTCGAGGTCGCCGACCTCGTGGCGCGCGATCGCCTTGATGACCGGGTCGATCGGACCGCTGACGTGGAAGTGCACCGTGTCGGCCGTCGTGCGCAGGTCCGTCACCCCGGGCAGGGCGGCCAGCTCGGCCGCCGCGACGGGGCCGGCGAATCGCACGCTGACCTCGCGGTGGGCCCGCGCGCGCATCGCGGCGACGTCCTCGACGGCGATGAGGCGCCCGTCGCGGACCATCGCCACGCGATCGCACGCGCGCTGGACCTCGTCGAGGTCGTGGGAGGACAGCAGGACCGTCGCGCCCCGGTCGCGCTCCTCGCCGATGACGGCGAGGAACTCCTCCTGCATCAGGGGGTCGAGGCCGCCGGTCGGCTCGTCGAGGATGAGCAGCTCGGGCTCGTGGAACAGCGCCTGGATCAGCCCGACCTTCTGGCGGTTGCCTCGCGACAGGTCCCCGATGCGGCGCGACAGGTCCGCGCGGAAGCGCTCGGCCAGGGCGTCGGCACGGCGCAGGTCGCGCACGCCCCGCAGCGCGGCGACGTGCTCCAGGGCGGCGCGGCCGGTGACGCGCGGCTCGTAGGAGAAGTCGCCGGGCAGGTTGCCCAGCCGCGCGCGGATGGCCCGGCTGTCGCGGTGGCTGTCCAGGCCGAACAGCCGGGCGCTCCCGCTCGTCGGGTGCAGGAGGTCCAGCAGCGTGCGGATCGTCGTCGTCTTGCCGGCCCCGTTGGGTCCCAGGAACCCGAAGATCTCGCCGGGTCGCACGGTCATCGACAGGTCCTCGATCCCGCGCGCGCCGCCGTAGCGCTTCGTCAGGCGATCGGTCTGTACGACGGCGGTCATCGGAGCGCGCGCCCCGGGCGCTCAGACGCGCCGCGGCACGTTGCCGGTGAGCGTGAGCACGGCGCGCATGGCCTGGTGGCCGGGGTCGGAGGTCGGGCCGAACATGCAGGGGCAGCCGCCGTCGATCACGGCGATGCCACGCTCGCGGCCCGCGGCGGCGGCGGCCGGGGACACGCTCCCGGACCCCGGGCCGCGGTGCATCCACACGTGCCCGATCCCGAGCTCGGCGCACTCGCGCATCGTCGCCTCGGCGACCTCCGGCCGCGTCCCGATGACGACGGCCTCGACGCCGCCGGGGATCGCGCGCAGGTCGCCGAAGCACGGGTCCCCCTCGACCTCCTCGGCGTTGGGGTTGACCGCGAAGACCTCGTAGCCGCGCTGGCGCAGGCGCTGGTAGACGACGTTGGCCCCGTGGCCCTTGGGCTGCCGCGAGACGCCGGTCACCGCGATGCGCCGGTGGGCCAGGAACGCCGCGGCCGCGTCCTTGATCGATTGCATGCGGCGATGGTGCCCCGGCCGCCGCCGCGGCGCATCGGGCCCGGCACGGATGTCGTTGCGCCGGACTACGGACGTGGCCGGCGAGCTCACCGCGAGCGGCCACCGGCCCAAGCCCCGATGGCCGGCGCCCGGCGGCCTGCGACGGTGGCCGTGGCATGGAGATCACAGGCCTCGAGCTGACGTCGGTGACCAAGCGCTTCGGGGACATCGTGGCGTTGGACGCCGTCTCGCTGGGGGTCCCGGCCGGTCGCGTGCTGGGCTTCCTGGGTCCGAACGGCGCCGGCAAGACGACGGCGATGCGCACCGTCTTCGGGCTCGTCGTCCCCGACGCCGGCGAGGTGCGGTGGGGCGGGCGGCCGGTCGGGCCGTCCGAGCGGCTGCGCTTCGGGTACATGCCGGAGGAACGCGGGCTCTATCCGCGGATGGCCCTGCTGGACCAGCTCGTCTACCTCGGCCGCATCCACGGCCTCGGCGCAGCGGCGGCACGCGGATCGGCGGCGCGCTGGATCGAGCGCCTCTCGCTCGGCGATCGCGCGGGGGCGCGGATCGAGGAGCTCTCGCACGGCAACCAGCAGCGCGCCCAGCTCGCGGTGGCGCTGCTGCACGAGCCGGCGCTGCTCGTGCTCGACGAGCCGTTCGCCGGGCTCGACCCTCTCGCCGTGCGCACGCTCGCCGAGGTGCTGCGCGGAGAGGCGGACCGCGGCGCCGCGGTGCTCTTCTCGAGCCACCAGCTCGACCTCGTCGAGGACGTGTGCGAGGACGTCGCGATCATCGACGAGGGCCGCCTGGTCGTCGCGGGGCACATCGACGCGCTGCGACAGGCCTCGACACGGCGCCGGATCGAGGTGCGGCTCGAGGGCGCCGCGCCCGGCTGGCGGCCGGAGGTCCCCGGCGTCGAGCTCGTCGAGGAGCAGGACGGACGCCTGCGGATCGTGGCGCGCGGCGACGTGGATCCGGCGCGCGTGCTCGACGCCGCGCAGCGAGCGGGGCGGGTCGCGGCGTTCTCCTACGGCCCGCCCTCGCTCGCGGAGCTCTTCATGGAGATGGTCGGCCGATGAGCGCGTGGCGTGTCGTGGCCCTGGTCGCCGGGCGCGAGATCCGCGAGCGCCTGCGCAGCCGGGCGTTCCTCGTGGCGACGCTCGTCCTGCTCCTGCTCGTGGGCGGCTCGACCGCGCTGGACCGCTCGCTCTCGGGACGGACGACCTACCGCGTCGCGGTGACCGGGCGGATGCCCGCGGGGCTCGAGGCGGCGCTGGCGCGCACCGCCGACCCGTTGCACGCCCGCGTGCGCCTGCGGGTCGTCGCCTCCGAGGCTGCCGGGCGCCGGACCCTCACGGCCGGGGACGCGGACGCGCTGCTGGTCCTGGATGACGACCGGCTCGTGTTCCGCGCGAACGTCGACACCGAGCTCGCAGCCCTCACGGACACGGCCGTGCGGGCTCTCCGTCGCCACCTGCCACCGGCGCCCGAGCTGACGGTCGCGACGCTCGAGCCTCCCGACGCCGGGTCCAGCGACGCCGCGACCATCGTCGCGATCGTCGGCGCCCTGCTCCTGCTCACGTCGCTGGCCGTGTACGGGCAGTGGGTGGTCAATGGCGTCCTGGAGGAGAAGAGCAACCGCGTGGCCGAGCTGCTGTTGTCCGCCGTGCAGCCGAGGCACCTACTCGCGGGCAAGGTGATCGGGATCGGGGTGCTCGGGCTGCTGCAGCTCGGCGTCGTCGCGGGACTCGCCGCCACCCTGCTCGCGGCCGGTGCGTTCGACGCCCCGGCGACGCTCGGCGGCAGCGTCGCCCTCGTGGTCCCGTGGTTCGCGTTGGGCTTCGCGCTCTACGCCGTCGCCTTCGCCGCGGCGGGCGCGCTCGCCTCGCGGCAGCAGAACGCCGACACCGCGGCCCAGCCCGTCACGTTGGTGCTGGTGGCCGCCTACTTCGCGGGCTACGTCGCGGTGTCGGCCGACGCCGAAGGCACGCTCGCGCAGGTGCTGACCGTGTTCCCGCTGTCGGCGCCGCTCGTGCTTCCCGCGCGCAGCGCGCTCGGGGATGTGCCGCTGTGGCAGCACGCGCTCGCGGTCATCCTCGTGCTGGCGTCGATCTCCGGCCTCGTCCGGTTCGCCGGACGCGTCTACGCCCACGGCCTCCTCCACGCCGGCTCCGGCCTCGGCGCCCGCACCGTCTGGCGCCTCGGGCGTCGCACCTGACCGCCGGGCCGGCCCGGCGCGACCGCGCTCGGACCGCCCGCGGTTGATCGCGGGGCCGCGCTCTGGTTGGGTCGGTGGTGAGCCGGTCGCCGGGCCGGTCGCCGACACGAGGAGAACCCGATGGGTCAGGGCAAGACGTTGAAGTACGGCTTCATGACGCTCCCGCGGTCGATGGAGGAGTCGCGTGAGCTGGCCGTGGTGGGCCAGGACTACGGCTTCGACTGGATCAGCGTCGCCGACTCGCCGACGGTCTACCAGGAGTCCTTCCTGCACCAGCTCGAGATCGCGCGCATCGCCGAGCGCCCGATGATCGGCCCCCTGGTCAGCCACGTCGTCGTCCGCCACCCGGTCATCGTCGGCAACCTCCTCGCCACCCTGAACGAGTTCACCGGCGGACGCGTCATCGGCACGCTGGCCACCGGCAACAGCGCGGCGCGCGGCCTGGGGATGAAGCCCGCCCGCCTGGCCGAGGTCGCCGAGGCCATCACGTGCATCCAGGGCTACTGGCGCGGCGAGGGCGGGACGTTCGGCGAATCCCGGATCCCCGCCACCGGCATCGAGCGCCAGGGCTGCCCGATCCTCGTCTCCGCCGACGGCCCGAAGGCCGCCGAGCTCTCCGGGCAGGTCGGCGACGGGCTGCTCTACGGCGGCGTCCTGGACCCCGGCGTGCGCCGCCGGCGGCTGGCGGCCGCGAAGATCACCGGCGACCGCGAGGCGTGGATCGCGCCGTCGGTCTCCATGTTCGAGACCTACGAGGACGTCAACGAGGACCTCGGCGCCGTCGTCGTGGCGATGTGCAACCGCGCGATGCGCGGGGACCTGTCCGAACGCGACATCTCGCCCGAGATCGAGGCCGACATCCTCGCGCTGCGCAAGGCCTATGACTACGGGTTCCACGCCGACAACACGCGCGGCGCGCGCAACGCGACGGTCATCGGCGACCGCCTGCGCAACTGGCTCATCGACCAGTTCTGCATCTGGGGCGACGAGGAGCGCTTCGCCGCCACCCTGGACGACCTCGCCGAGGAGGGCTGGACCGGCATCCAGTTCCTCATCGGCCAGGGCGACCAGGTCGCCACCGTGCGCCGGATCGGCGAGCGGCTGCGGAAGCTGGGCTACGTGAGCGGTTCCGTCCCGGCGGCGTGATCGCGGCGGTCGCCCTCGGGGCCCCGCGGCGCCCGGTTGCGCTTGAATGCGGCCGATGAGCCAGGGGCAGGCATGAACTTCGGGAACATCATCGAGCACCACGCCGATCGCTTCGGCGACCGCACGGCGTTCACGTACGCCGACGAGCGCGTGACCTACGCGGGCCTGCTGGACCGCGTGCAGCGCACGGCCGCGGTGCTGCGCGCGGAGGGCATCGGCAAGGGCGACGTCGTCGGGATGCTGCTGCACAACTCGCTGCAGCTGACCGACGTCATGCTCGCGTGCGCGTACCTCGGCGCGATCTGGATGCCGGTCAACTGGCGCCTGGCCGCCGCCGAGCTGCAGTACGTCGTCGAGCACTCCGGCGCCAAGCTCATCGTCAGCGAGGAGGAGCTGCTCGCGCAGACCAGCCTGCTGGACCCCGCGCTGCCGCGGCTGCAGGCCGGCCCGGGGGCCGCGGACCCGTGGCGGTCGCTGGACGACCTCGTCGCGGCCGCCGAGCCCGTGCCGGCCGCCGAGCCCGTCGACCTCGACGACGTCGCGCGCATCATGTACACGTCGGGCACGACGTCGCGGCCCAAGGGCGTCATGCTCACCCACGGCAACGTCGCCGCAAAGTGCGCGGGCCACTGCGTGGAGATGGGGCTCACCCAGGACGACCGGGGCCTCATCTGCGGCCCGCTCTACCACGTGGGCGCGCTGGACCTGACGCTGACGAACATGCTCTACCTCGGCGGCTCGACGCACATCATGCGCCGCTTCGACGCCGTCGGCGTCCTGCGCGAGATCCAGGAGCGCGGGATCACCACGGTCTGGCTGGCGCCCGCGATGGTCAACATGGTGCTCGCCGAGCCGACGCTCGGCGACTACGACACGACGTCGATGCGGGTCATCATCGACGGCGGCGAGAAGATGCCGCTCGTCCTCATCCAGCGCCTCCTCGACGCGTTCCCCAGCGCGTGGTTCGCCGACGCCTACGGGCTGACGGAGTCCGTGGGCGGCGACACGTTCCTGGACAAGGGGCGCTCGATCGACAAGCTCGGCTCCGTCGGCAAGGCGGTCATCGGGGTGGAGGTGCAGATCGTCGACCTCGACGACGCGCCCGTCCCCGCCGGCGAGGTCGGCGAGGTGTGCCTGCGCGGCGCGAAGATCTTCAAGGGCTACTGGCACGACGACGAGGCCACCGCGACGGCCAAGCGCGGGGGCTGGTTCCACACCGGCGACCTCGGCTACCTCGACGAGGACGGCTGCCTGTTCATCGTCGACCGGCTCAAGGACATCATCATCACCGGGGGGGAGAACGTGGCCTCGCTCGAGGTCGAGCGCGTGCTCTACGAGCACCCGGCGGTGCTCGAGGCCGCCGTGGTCGGCAGCCCGCACCCGCGCTGGCTCGAGGTGCCCGTCGCCTACCTGGTGCTCAGGCCCGGCGTGTCGGCCACCGACGAGGAGCTCGAGGCGTTCTGCCGGCAGCGGCTGGCGTCCTACAAGACGCCGAAGGGCTTCCGCATCCTCGACGAGCTCCCGCGCAACCCGTCGGGCAAGGTGCTCAAGCGCACGCTGCGCGACCGCGAGCACGTCGAGGAGGGCTGAGCGGCCGCGGCGATGCGCCGGCGCACCTCGGGGAAAGCGCGACGCTGGCATCTCGATTCGCTCACGCCTGCAGGCCGGTGCGCTCGCGCACCTCGAGCCAGAGCGCCTCGTAGGCCTTCGCGGCCGGGCTGCGGGGCGCGAAGGCCGCGATCGACGTGCGCTCGCGGCCCATCCGCTCCACGACGCTGGACGCCGGGATCGCGGTCCGCAGCATCTCGGCGCCGCCGGTCAGCTCGTCGGAGACCTCCCGGTGCAACCGGCGCCGGCGGTCGACCATGGACAGGAACGCCAGCAGCTGGGGGGCGGCCCCGCCCTGCGCGGCGACATGGTCGCGCAGCTGCGCGAACGTCCGGGCCGAGAGCGTGGCCGGGATGATCGGAACCAGCAGCGCGTCGGCGGCCTGGAACACGCTCTCGGAGACGAGCGAGACGCTCGGCGGGCAGTCCAGGAACACCACGTCGTACTCGCCGGCCAGCGGGGCCAGCAGGCGGGCCAGGCGCCGGGTCGGGCGCTTGGCGGCGTCGAGCGCGAGGTCCATGTGGCGATAGGAGAAGTCGGCGGGCAGGAGGTCCAGCCGCTCGTGGTCGGTGCCCTTGACCAGGCGCCCGATCTCGGTGCGCCCGCGCACGAGCCGCTCCGCGCCGCCCTTGACCCTCGGCCGCACCCGCAGCAGGTACGTGCTGGCGCCCTGCGGGTCGAGGTCCCACAGCAGCGTCCGGGCGCCGTCGTGCGCGGCGAGGTGCGCGAGGTTGACGGCCGCCGACGTCTTGCCGACCCCGCCCTTGATGTTGTAGGTCGCCAGGACGAGCGTCATCGGAACGTGCGCCGGACGAGGGACCGGGGCGCCCGCTCGCAGAACGCGGCGAAGCGCTCGGCGAACTCCGCGCGGGCCAGCACCTGCTCGTGGGCCAGCCGGTCGATCAGCGAGCCCATGGCGATGAGCGCCGCCGTCCCGCTCGGCGCCGCGGAGACGTCGCCGGCCAGGCCGCGGAGCATCGCGACCTGCACGTCGCGGTCCTGGTGGCGCCCGAGCGTGTCCTGCAGGTCCTTCAGTCCGCGGACCATCGGCTTGACGACCTCCGGCGGGAACAGGCTGGCGAAGAACTCGAGCAGGTAGCGCAGCTCCTTGCCGCTCTTGCGCAGCTCATGCAGCGCCTCCGGCGGGCTCGTGGCGTCGATCCGGCGGCCGTCGCGGACCATGCGCCCGTGGACCTTGGCGATCCGCCGTCCGGCCACGGCGACGATGGGGCGGGCCGCATCGCGGCGGTCGTCCTCCGGCGCGTGGACGAGCCGCTCCAGCAGCGCCTCCCAGCCGTCGAGCGCCGCGGCGGTGGCCGGGGCGCGCAGCGCCCGGACCATCCGCGTGCGCTCGGCCTCGCGCCGGTCGGCCAGGACGCCGCGCAGAGGCTCGATGTCGGCGGGCGCCGAGCCGGGGAGCCCGCCCACGAGGTGGTCGAAGTCCAGCAGGGAGACGTCGAGGTCGCGGCTGGGCCCGGTGACCTGCTGCAGGCGGCGGAACGCCCGGCGGTGCGCGTCCAGCTCGCCGGCGGGGAAGACATGGCGCAGCTGGCGCTGGGCCGAGCGCGTGCGCCGGACGGCGACGCGCAGGTCGTGCAGGAACTCCGTGTCGACGTCGGCCAGCGTCCCGGGCAGGTTGAGGCGGATGACGGTCACCAGCGGCGCGAGCAGGCGCACGGCGGCGGCGTCGGCGCGCTCGGAGGGGTCCAGCGCGACCCGCAGCTTGGAGGAGACGCCGCCCGGGACACCACCGCCGGCGCGTACCGCCTCGTCGGCCAGGGACTCGGGCGCCGCCCGCAGGCCCGCCCCGTCCTCGATCGCCGCGCGCGCCGCCGCCAGCGCGCGGTCGTAGCCGCGCACGCCGGCCACCGTCAGCCGGCCGGCCAGCCGTCGCGGGGGGCCGCCGCCGGCGAGCACGGAGGGCTCCTCGGCGACGAGACGCACCACGGTCTTGGCCTCATCGTCGGTGACGCGCAGGGCGCGCCGGCGGCTGCGCGTCCGGGCGATGGCCGTCAGCGCCCGCATGGCGATGAGCGGCGCGACCGCGTCGCGCAGCCGGCCCGCGGGCAGGTCGTCCGCCATGAGGTGCTCGGCGGGGGCGGGGGCGCCGGGCGCCGGCGGCGGGCCCGCGGCGACCTGGACGCCGGCGGCGTCGAGCAGGAGCAGGCGCCCGTCCTGGGCGACGAGCTGCAGGCCGCGGGCGTGCAGCCGGCCGTCGAACGTGTCGTACCACGTGCACGACACCGACTCGGTCGGGTCCGCATCGAGGCGGAGGTGGCCCGCCAGCAGCGCCTGGGCGGCCGCCAGGCCGGCGCCGTCGGGCAGCAGGTAGTGGTGCGCCGCGGCGGACATGGACCGCGGCAGTCTGGCACGCGGCGGGTGCGGGCCGCCAGGGGACGACGCCGCAGGTCGCGGCGGCGGACCTGCGACACTCGGTGCATCAGCCCGACGCGGACCTCCCCCGGAGGGACGGCGCTCGGGACGGTTCCCGCGCGTCGGCGCTTCGCCGTCTTACTCCTGTTGCGTGAGACCTCACCGGGAAGACGCCGAGAGGGTGACCATGACCGACCACGAGGGTCCGGCGACACCGCAGCGCGGGTCCCTGAGCGCCGCGATCGCCACGGCGATGGTCCAGCTCGTCCGCGACTACACGGGCCGCGGGCCGACGAAGGCCCGCGTGATCCTGCGCGACAGCGTGGTCGTCGTCCTGCTGGAGGACACGCTGACCAAGGGCGAGCAGTCACTGGTCCGCACCGGGCAGGCCGACACGGTGCTCGCCTACCGGCACTCCTTCCAGGAGGCCATGCGCGACGACGCGACCGCGATGATCGAGCGGCTGACCCGCCGGCGGGTGACCGCGATGATGAGCGCCAACCACGTCGACCCCGACCTCGGGGCCGAGATCTTCATGCTCGACGGGGCGCCGGAGGCACCCCATCCGGCGGGTGAGGGCGCGCGGGGCCCGGGCGCCGGGCGATCGTTCGGGCCGAACTGATCGCCGGCGTGTGACGCGGGCCGCCTGACCCGCATGGCGGCCCGCGGTCAGGCCTGCCCGGCGACCTCCGGCCCGGAGCCCGACGGATCCGAGATGCCCTCCTCGATCCAGGTGAAGTCGCCGGCCAGCACGTCCTGGGCCAGCGCGTAGGCCGCGTCGTCGTCGTTGTCGAACAGCGCGGCGAACAGCGCGTCGGCGCGCCGCCGGGCCTGGCGGCAGAACAGGTCGGCCAGGGCGACGGCCTCGTCGGCGTGGCCCGGGCGCTCGCGCTGCAGCGTGTCGGCGTAGACGACCGCGGAGGAGATCGCGAACAGCTCGGCGCCGATGTCGACCACGCGGCCGAGCACGGACTGCTTGCGCTCCAGCCTGGCCTGCCAGCGGCCCATGGCGTAGAACGTCGACCGCGCGAGCTTGCGCGAGGCCCGCTCGGCGTAGCGCAGGTGGCGGGCCAGGGAGCCGAACTCCGCGAACGCCCCGGGCCGCTGCCCCTCGCCCACGGCCAGCTGCGGAAACCACTTCGCGTAGAACCTGCCCGCCTCGACCGCCGCACGCGCCTTGTCCTTCATCGCGACGTCGGGCTCGAGCACGTCGCCGGCGACCGCGAGGTGCTGGTCGACCGCCTCGCGCGCGATGAGCAGGTGCATGATCTCGGTCGAGCCCTCGAAGATGCGGTTGATGCGCATGTCGCGCATGGCCTGCTCGACGGGGATCGGCTTCTCGCCACGGGCCGCCAGCGAGTCGGCGGTCTCGTAGCCGCGGCCGCCGCGGACCTGCATGAGCTCGTCGACGACCTTCCAGCCCAGCTCGGAGGCGTAGAGCTTGGCGATGGCCGCCTCGATGCGGATGTCGCGCTGGCGGTCGTCGGCCATGCGGCTGGCCACGTCGAGCATGGCCTCGATGCCGAACGCCGAGGCCGCGATGAACGCGACCTTCTGGGCCACCGCATCGTGCTTGCCGATGGCCTGGCCCCACTGCACGCGCTCGGCCGACCACTCGCGGGCGACCTTCGTGGACCACTTCGCGGTGCCCAGGCAGATCGCGGGCAGCGCCAGGCGCCCGGTGTTCAGCGTCGTCAGCGCGATCTTGAGCCCCTGTCCCTCGCGCCCGATGAGGTTCTCGGCGGGGACGCGGACGTCCTGCAGCAGCGTCACGGAGTTCTCGATGCCGCGCAGCCCCATGAACGCGTTGCGGTGCTCGACGGTCACGCCCTCGGTGTCGTAGGGCAGGATGAACGCGCTGATGCCGCCCTTGCGCCCCTCGCCCGGGGGGACCTTGGCCATCACGACGACGACGTCGGCGATCGCGCCGTTGGTGGCCCACAGCTTGCGGCCGTTGAGCACGTAGGCGCTGCCGTCGTCGGTCGGGATGGCGGTCGTCCCGACGCGCGCGGGGTCCGAGCCGACGTCGGGCTCGGTGAGCAGGAACGCGGAGATGTGGGTCGTGGCGACCTTGGGCAGCCACTCTCGCTTCTGGGCCTCGGACCCGAAGTGCAGCAGCGGCTCGGCCACGCCGATGGACTGGTGGGCGCTGAGCAGCGCGCCCAGCGAGGAGTGGCAGGAGCCCACGAGCGTGAGCGCGCGGTTGTAGTACACCTGCGACAGGCCCAGGCCGCCGTACTCCTCGGGCACCTTCATGCCCATGGCGCCGAGCTCCTTGAGCCCGTCGATGACGGCCTCGGGGATCTTCGCGTCGCGCTCGATGGCCAGCGGGTCGACCTCGTGCTCCAGGAAGGCGCGCAGGCGCTCGAGGAAGCGCTCGCCCCGCTCCACGGCCTCCGGGTCCAGCCGCGGCTGCGGGTGGATCAGGTCGAGGTTCAGGCGCCCGAGGAAGAGGTCCTTGCCGAAGCTCGGCAGCGACCACTCGCCCTCGCGGGCCTCCTCGGCGACCTGTCGTGCTTCGCGTTCTGAGACGTCGGTGGCCATGGGGGACCTGTACCCGGGGCCCGCGCCGCGTGAACGGCGCCGATCACACGACGGCGCCCGGCTCCACGATCCGCGCGGGCACCCCGGCGCCGGCCGCCTCGCGCAGGAACGCCTGCGCGGGCATCGTGGCCTGGACGTAGGCCGGCGCCCGGTGCAGCGCGTCGTAGTGGATGGGCACCGCCGTCGCGGCCTGCAGGAGGTGGGCGGCCGTCGCGGCCTCGCGCGGGCCCATCGCGGCGACCAGCGGCGAGGCGGGCCGGCGGTGGGGCAGGCGCACCACGGGGCCGTTGACGGGCAGGAACGCGATGTCGATGGGCCCGACGCGCTCGCGGATGCTCCACCATGAGCCGTGGAAGAGCGTGTCGCCGGCATGCAGGATCCGCAGCCCCCCGGCCTCGACGACCCAGGAGACCTGCGGGTCGCCGAGGCCGTCGACCGCCGGGACCGCCGTGGCGCGGAACGGCCCGGCCTCGACGGTCTCCCACGGCGCGACGACCCGCTGGGGCACGCCGAGGCGCAGCAACCCCTCCTCCGTCGGCGCGACGCCGGCGACCTCCAGCGCCGAGCCCTGCGCGGCGGCCGGCCGCACGAGCACGCCGTCCGGTCCCAGCGCCGCGGCGATGGCCTGCGGGTCGGCGTGGTCCTCGTGCAGGTGCGTGACGAGCGCCAGCACGGCGGTGCCCGGGCGCGACGGCCCGGGCAGCGGGGTGTGGGGCTCGCCGACGAAGTCGACCAGCCGCCCAGGGTGCTGGAACAGGTCGATGACGGCCGTCTCGCCAGCGGCCTGCAGCTCGAGGCCGGCCCAACCCAGTCGCACGATCTCCATGGACGAGGTATAGCGACCGACCGGTCGTCAAGTCAATAGCGACCGACCGGTCGCTACCATCGCGGCCATGCCACGCCGCTCGGCCGCCGAGGCGCTGCAGACCCGTTCGGCCATCGTGGAGCGCTCGGTCGCCGTCGCCTCCGTCGACGGGCTCGACGGGCTGACGATCGGCCGGGTGGCCGGCGAGCTGCACATGAGCAAGGCCGGCGTCCTGGGGCACTTCGGCACGAAGGAGGGCCTGCAGCTCGCCGCGCTGGAGGCGGCCGTCGGCACGTTCACGCACGAGGTGTGGGAGCCGGCCGCCGGGGCGACCCCCGGCCGTCCCCGGCTGCTCGCCGTCGCCGACGGCTGGCTGTCCTACCTCGAGCGCGACGTGTTCCCCGGCGGCTGCTTCGTGACCGCGGCCGCCTGTGAGTTCGACGACCGGCCGGGGCCGGTGCGCGAGGCCCTGGCGCGCCACCAGGCGCGCTGGCTGCGCGCGCTGGCCGCCGACGCGCGCGTCGCCCTCCGGGCCGGCGACCTGCCCCGCGCCACCGATCCGGCCGACGTGGCCTTCGGGCTCAACGCCGTCGCCATGGGCGTCAACCAGGCCCGCCGCCTGCTCGCCGACCCGGAGGCCACGGCGCGCGGCTGGCGGGCCATGCGCGCGCTGCTGCACGCGCCGCGCGCGCGACGGCGCACGGGCGTCTAGACGACGCGCACGCCCACGGCCTTGGGGCCCTTGTTGCCGGCCTCGGTGTCGAACTCGACCCGCGCACCCTCGGCGAGGGTGCGGAAGCCCTCGGCGACGATGTCGGAGTGGTGGACGAACAGGTCCTTGCCCGACTCATCGGGGGTGATGAAGCCAAAGCCCTTCTCGTCGCCGAACCACTTCACGACGCCCTGTGCCATCTCGGCACCTCCTACGAGCTGGTGCTGCGGACGCGGGAGGTACCTCGGACCAACCACTGCGGCGCCAACACACTCTTGCTGCCGGCCTCGCGGGACCGGCTCGGACGCGGGCACCGTAGCACTCCCGCCGAGCCCTGCGGGAGATTTTCCCAAGGCTCGGCGGGGGCGTGGAATCAGCCTGCGAGCAGGCGTTCCGCGACGCGGTCGGTGGCGTCGCCGTGGCCGCCTAGCAGCCGCCGGGAGAGCTGCGCGCGGCGGAAGTACAGCGGCGCGTCGTGCTCCCACGTCGCGCCGATGCCGCCGTGCACGTTGATGTTCGAGCGGGCGGCGAAGTCCAGCGCCGCGCCGGCGGCGCTGCGGGCCGCGCTGGCCGCCAGCGGGAACTCCGCCGGGGCGTCGGCGCGGGCCCAGCCGGCGTAGTACAGCAGCGAGCGCGCGTTCTCCAGGCGCCGCAGCACCTCGGTCAGCTCGTGCTTGACGGCCTGGTAGGAGCCGATGGCGCGCCCGAACGTGAAGCGCTCCTTGGCGTACTGCACGCTCATCTCCAGCGTCGTCTGGACCGTGCCGACCGACTCGGCGGCCAGCAGCGCCTGCGCGACGTACCAGGCGTCCTGCGCCACGTCGGCCGTCGTGCCCAGCGCCGTGCCCGGGGCGCCGGCGAACGTCACGTGGGCCAGTGGCCGCGTGATGTCGTAGCGGACGACGCGCTCGATCGTGACGCCGGGGGCGGAGGCCTCCACGACCGTCGCGGCGCCGTCGGGCCCGACGACGACGATGAGATCCGCACCGGGCGCGTCGGGGACGAACGCCGCGGTGCCGGTGACCGTCACGGCCCCGCCGCCGGCCATGACGGCCGGGGCCTGCGCGCGGGTCGCGCCATGGGCGTCGACGGTCCAGCGGTCCTCGAGGTCGCCCGGCGGGCGGGTCGGGATCCACACGGGCCGCACGTCGCCCGCCGCGATCGCGCCGAGCGCCTCGTGCCCGGCGGCGTCGAGGATCGCGGTGGCCGGCAGCAGGCCCAGCAGCGGCACGGGGGCCAGGACGCGGCCCAGCTCCTCGGCGACGAGCATCGCGTCGAAGACGCCCAGGCCGGCGCCGCCGGCGGCCTCGCCGATCAGCAGCCCGGCCCAGCCGGCCTCGCGGGCCGCGGCGCCCAGGTCGGGCAGTGCGCCGAGGCCGTCGTCGAGCGCGGTGCGCGCGGCCTCGACGGTCTTGAACCGCGACAGCGTGCCGCGGGCGGCCTCGCGCAGGAACTCCTGCTCGTCGCTCAGGGCGAGGTTCACGACGCCACCGCGGCCTTCTCCTGCGCCCGCAGCTCGTTGAACGGGACGCCCTTGTCCAGGCGCGGCTCGGGCGGGAGGCCCAGGACCCGCTCGCCGATCGTGTTGCGCAGGATCTGCTCCGTGCCGCCGGCGGACTTCAGGCCGGGGAGGAACGAGATCATGTAGGCCCACTCGCTGTCGTCTTCCAGCGCGTCGGGCCCGAGGACGTCGGCGATCAGGTCGCCGGCGGCGATCGCCGCGTTGACCGTGGTGACCTTGGCCAGGCCGGCCTCGGGGCCGGGGATCTGGCCCTTGGCCAGCGCCGACAGGGCGCGGTAGCTGGCGAAGCGCAGGGCCAGCAGCTCGGTGCCGATCTCGCCGAGCGCCTTGCGCACCGACGTGTCGGTGGCCACGGACGGCTCCTGCGCGAGGGCGCGGGCGAAGCGGTCGGGCCGGTAGCCCATGCTCTCGGAGCCCAGGCCGATCGTCACGCGCTCGTACATGAGCACGGTGAGCGCGGTGCCCCACCCGTTGTCGACCCCGCCGACGACGTTCTCGGGGCCGACCCGGACGTCGTCGAAGAAGACCTCGTTGAACTCGGCCTCGCCGGAGATCTGGCGCAGCCCGCGGATCGTCACGCCCGGGGCGTCCATCGGGACGATGAACATCGTCATGCCCTTGTGCTTGGGCACGTCGGGGTTCGTGCGCGCCAGCAGCAGGCCGTAGGTGGCGAACTGCGCGTTGGTCGTCCAGACCTTCTGGCCATTGAGCACGAAGCTGCCGTCGTCCTGCACCTGGGCGCGGGTCTGCACCGCGGCGAGGTCGGAGCCGGCGGCCGGCTCGGAGAAGAGCTGGCACCACACCTCGTCGCCGTGGAGCATGGGCCCGAGGTGGCGCGTCTTCTGCTCGTCGGTGCCGTGGGCGATGAGGCACGGCCCGAGCATCCCGATGCCGATGACGTCGAGGATCCCGGGGACGCCGGCGCGGCCGAGCTCCTGGTTGACGATGACCTGCTCGATGGGACCGAGGCCCTGGCCGCCGTACTCCTTGGGCCAGGTGACGCCGGCCAGCCCGCCGGCGGCGAGCTCGCCCTGCCAGGCGCGCCGCGCCTGCAGGTAGGCCTCGTCCTCGGCCCCGGCGCGCGTGCTGCGCGTCTCGGGGGCCGCGGCCCGGTGCTGCTCGAGCCAGCCACGCACCCCTTGGCGGTATGCGGCCTGCTCGGGCGTGTCGTTGAGGTCCACGCTCGCTCCTTCTTGGCTGACCAGCCAGTCGGTGGAGCGTGGACTCTAGCGGCGCGACGCGCCGCCGTGGCGCAGATCGGCGCGCGCGCGGGCCTCAGGCCGCGGCGCAGACCCGGTCGCGCCCGGCGCCCTTGGCGTCGTAGAGCGCGCGGTCGGCACGGGCGAGCAGCACCTCGACCGCCTCCGCGCCGTCCCACGTGGCCACGCCTGCCGAGCACGTGCGCGCCGCGGGCATGACGCGCCGCAGGCGCTCGAGCAGCGCCACGGCGTCGGGCCGGGCACAGGCAGGCAGCACGATGACGAACTCCTCGCCGCCGAAGCGGGCCAGCACGTCGCCGCCGCGCAGCTCGCCGGTCCAGGCCGCGCAGCAGGACTTCAGCAGCGCGTCGCCGGCCGGGTGGCCGTGACTGTCGTTGTAGGCCTTGAAGTGGTCGAGGTCGAGCACCGCGACCGAGAGCGGCTGATCGGTGACCCGGGCGCGGTGCAGCGCGCGGCGCAGCTCGGCGTCCAGCGCGCGCCGGTTGAGCACGCCGGTCAGTGGGTCCAGGCGGGACTGCTGGGCCAGCTCGGACACCAGCGCGGCGCGGGCGATGGCCGTCGCGCCCTCGTGGGCCAGCAGCGGCAGCAGCCGGCCGACGCGCGTGCCCAGGGCCGCGCGCTCCGTGCGCCAGAAGACGGCCAGGACGCCGGCCGCCTGCCCGTCGACGAGCACGGGCTGCACGGCGACGGCGCGGGCGCCGTGTCGCGCGGCCAGCGGCCAGCCCTGGGCCGCGGCGTCGCCGGCGAAGCGCGGCACGCACGAGGTGAACGCCTCCAGCGCCAGCGACCGGCTGGCCGCCGGGATGCGCAGGTCGCGCAGGCGCGGATCGCTCGCGCCGGTGGCGCGCAGCCCCCCGTCCTCGTCGGCGCCGAAGAGCACGGCGGAGTCGGCCTCGGCGATCTGGGCCGCGGCCTCGCAGAGGTCGTCGCGCAGGACCGCGTCGTCGTGGCCGGCGGCCAGGCGGCTCGTCACCCCGGCCAGCAGCGCGAGCGCGTCGGCGTCGGCGCGCCGCTCGCGCTCGTGCTCGCGGCGCTCGGTGATGTCGCGGGCGAAGGCGATGCAGCGCCGGTCGCCGTCCTGCACGCTGCCGACCGCCGCGAGCGTGATCTCGACCGGCACCAGCGTGCCGTCGGCGCGCAGCGCGGGCAGCTCGAGGGCGCGGTGCATGAGCCGCGGGGCCTCGCCGGCGGTCAGGCGGGCGAGCGCCTGACGATGGTCCGCGCGCCCCTCGGGCGGGATGACGAGGTCGGCGAGGTCGCGGCCCAGCGCGTCGGCGCGCGGGCGGCCGAAGAGCTCGTGGGCCTTGGCGTTCCACTCCGTGATCCGGCCGTCGAGGTCGATGGCCACGAACGCGTCGGGGGCCTGCTCGAGGACGGCGGACAGCTCGGCCGAGCGCCGCGCCGCGAGCGCACGCTGGCGGGCGAGCTCGATGTGCGCGCTCACCGACGCGGCCAGCGTACGCAGCGTGTCGCGGTCCTGGACCGAGAAGGCCCGCGGCTGCGGGCCGGCGACGCAGAGCGTGCCGATCGCGTGGCCCTCGGCGGTGCGGACGGGGGCGCCGGCGTAGAAGCCCAGGCCGCCGGTGACGAACGGGTTGTCGGCCAGCCGCGGGTCGGCGGCCAGGTCGGCCACGACCCACAGGTCCTCGCCGGAGGCGATGGCGATGGCGCACAGGGAGTCCTCGCGCGGGGCCTGGTCGCCGAGCTGCATGCCCACCCCGGCCTTCGTCCACTGGCGGTCGGCGTCGATGAGGTTGACGGCCGCCACCGGGAGGTCCAGCAGCCGCGCGGCGAGCGCCACGAGCTCGTCGAGCGCGTGGTCGGCGGGCGAGTCCAGGAGGCGCAGCTCGCGCAGCGCGGCGAGCCGCGCCCGTTCGTCGGCGGGCATCGGGAGGGCGGACATCAGGCGGTGAGATCGGCGGCCCGGCCGCCGGGCACAGCCCCGGGGACCGCGCGCGGACGTCGGCGGCGCGCCGGGCGCCGGGTCAGCCGAGCGCGCGGAAGCCGCGGTCCAGCAGCTTGACCGCCTGCCCGCCCGGGTCGGGCGAGTGCAGGAGCACGACGCCGAGCCGGTGGTCGCCGCGGCGCACGGCGGCGACCAGGCAGCGCCCCGCGGCGTCGGTGAACCCGGTCTTGATGCCCAGCGTGCCCGGGTAGCGCATGCGCAGGAGCGGATTGTTGTTATACAGGTACAGCTTGCCGCCCTTGATCGGGAAGGGCAGGACGGCCTGGCGGCGGCGCACGATCCTGGCCAGGCGCGGCTGGTCGAGCACCGCGCGGGCCTCGACGGCCAGGTCGGCGGCGCAGGAGTGGTTGCCGCGGTCGGTGAACCCGCTGGGCGAGGAGTAGTGCGTGCAGCTCAGGCCCATCGCCGTCGTGCGGGCGTTCATGTCGGCGACGAAGCGCGGCAGGGTCCCGTCGGCGCGCTGGGCCAGCGCGATGGCCGCATCGTTGCCCGACGGCAGCAGGAGCCCGTGGAGCATCGCCGACAGCCCGACCGACTTGCCCTTGGGCAGCACGCCGACGCCGGAACCCTGGTAGGCCAGCGCCTCCTTGGTGACCTTCACCTTGGCGCCGTCGGGCACCCGTGCGACGACGACCAGCGCGGTCATCATCTTCGTCAGGCTCGCGATCGGCAGCACGCGCGTGGGGTCCTTGCGCCACAGCACCCGGCCCGTGTCGAGGTCGAAGAGCAGGCCGCTGCGCGGCGGCCGGCCGAAGCGGATCTGCACCGCGTCGGGCACGCCGCCGAGCTGCAGCGTCAGGGGCGACGTGGCGGCCGCCGGTGCCAGGGGCCCGTTGGCGGTCTGCAGCGGGGGGCGGGGCCCGGCCGGCGCACTCCCCGCGCCGCCGGCCGGCCGGGTCGACGCCGTCCCGCAGCCCGCGGCGCCGGCCGCGAGGGCGAGGAGGGCGCAGAGCGTCGGGCGGGCGCGCACCACCGCGTCAGTACACCGGGTGCCGGGGACCGCCGCCGACGTAGGCGGGGTTGGTCCGCCGGGCGAACGCGCGGATGAGCAGCAGGCCGAAGACGAAGCCGCCGACGTGGGCGAAGTACGCCACGCCGCCCCCGCCGCCGGTGGGGTTGGTCAGGCCGAACGCGCCGAAGGCGACCTGCTCCAGGAACCACAGGCCGAGGACGAGCAGCGCCGGGATCTCGATGATCGTGAAGAACAGGATGATGAACACGACCGTCAGCACTCTCGCCCGCGGGTAGAGGACCGCATAGCCGCCGAGGACCGCGGCGATCGCGCCCGACGCGCCCACGAGCGGGACCGCGGCGTCGGTGCCGGTGGCGACGAGCGTCTGGCCGGCCAGCGCCGCGACGCCGCCGAGCAGGTAGAACACGATGAACTTCACCGAGCCCATGCTGTCCTCGACGTTGTTGCCGAAGATCCAGAGGAAGAGCATGTTGCCGGCGAGGTGCAGGATCGAGCCGTGCATGAACATCGACGTCAGGGCGGTCACGACGATGGAGGGCTGGCCGTGCACGCCGGTGCCGCAGGCGATCCCGCCGCCCTGGGCGATGCACTGCTGCCCGGGGTGCTTGATCTCGTAGGGGATCCAGCCGTAGTCGACGACGCCCTTGTCGGCCGGCCCGTGCAGGATCCCGCCCTTCTGCCACAGGAAGTAGGCCAGCGTGTTGAGGACGATCAGCGCGATCGTGACGACCGCGGGGCGGCTCGTCGGGATGTTGTCCTTGATGGGGAACACGGGACAGCCCGGAGGCTATCCGGCGGCGAGCGGTCCCACGCCGGGCTCGGGCTGGGGCACATGTTCGTCGGCGTGGTAGCTCGAGCGGACGAGCGGGCCGGCGGCGACGTGGTCGAAGCCCATCTCCATGCCGGCCGCGGCGAGCGCGTCGAACTCGTCGGGGTGCCAGTAGCGCACGATCGGCAGGTGGCGCTCGGTCGGCCGCAGGTACTGGCCGATCGTGATGACCTGGACGCCGCGCTCGCGCAGCTGGCCCAGGGCGTCGACCATCTCCTCGAAGCTCTCGCCCAGTCCGACCATGAGCCCGGACTTCGTGACGACCTCGTCACCGCCGAGGTCCTTGGCCGTCTCGAGCACCCGCAGCGAGCGCTGCCAGGTCGAGCCGCGGCGCGCGATCGGGTACAGGCGCGGCGCGACCTCGACGTTGTGGTTGAAGACGTCGGGGCGCTCGGCGATGACCTTGGCCAGCGGCATGTCCAGGCCCTGGAAGTCGGGGGTCAGGACCTCGACCTTGCAGCGCGGCGCCTGACGGCGGATCTGGCGGATGACGCCGACGAACGCGTGCGCGCCCTTGTCGGGCAGGTCGTCGCGGTCGACCGATGTGATGACGGCGTGGCGCAGGCCCATCCGGGCGACCTGGCGGGCGACGCGCGCGGGCTCCAGGGGGTCGTTCCAGGTCGGCTTGCCGGTCTTGACGTGGCAGAACCCGCAGCGCCGCGTGCACGTGTCGCCGAGGATCATGAACGTGGCGGTGCCGCGCTCCCAGCACTCGCCGATGTTCGGGCAGGCGGCCTCCTGGCACACGGTGTGCAGGTTGTCGTCCTTGATCCGCGTGGTGAGCTCGCGGTAGCTCGGGCCACCGGGCATGGGGACCTTGAACCACTTGGGCTTGCGGTGCTTGAAGTCCAGGACGTCGGGCCCGAGGACCGTCAGGACGTCCATGCCGCCGGGGTTGGCCCGGCTGCGGGTCTTGTGCTCGCGCTGCGTCGTGGGTTCGGCGGCCATCGCCGGCCTAGGCTATCGAGCCGCGTCGGCGGCCCCGGGCCACCGGCCGCGCAGGCGTGCCAGGTCGAGGCTGGCCCGCGCCAGCGCGACGAGGGCGAAGACCCAGAGCGCGACCTGCTCGTGTGGATGGTGCGTGGCGGCCCCGCGCCAGGACAGGGCGAGCGCCGCGGCCAGCGCGAAGCACGCGTCGCCGGTCAGCGGGCCGGCGAGCAGGATGGCGGTGGCCCGCCGGCGCGACACCGACGGCGCGTGCAGGCACTCGCCGCCCCACAGCCAGCGGCGTGTCGGGCCGACGACCAGGCGCCCGAGGCGCACGGCGAACACCGGCCGCCCGGCGCCGAGCAGGACGCACACCCGGCCGCGGGTCAGCAGGAGCGCGGCGGCGGCGCGGGCCAGCTCCTGGGCCAGCATCGCCGGGACGGAGGCCGCGAGGGCGACGAGGAGGATCAGAGGGACGCCGTCCATGGGCCCGGAGTGGATCGGCGCCCGGGCCCGGGCGCTTGACGCGGAGGGCCGGTTCCTAGCCGACCGTCAGGCCCGCGAGCTCGCGGGCCAGGCGCGCGGGCGTCACGAGGCGCTGGCGGGCGCCCAGCGCGCGCGCCAGCTCGTGGCCCATCCGCTTGCGGAAGCACGGCAGCCGCGCGCCCTCCGCGTCGGTCTCCATGGCCACCGAGGTCATCGCGACGCCGCCCAGGCCGCAGGGCACGATCCACTCAAACGGCGTCATGTCGTTGTCCACGTTGACCGACAGCCCGTGGGTCGTGACGCCCTTGGAGACGTGCAGCCCGATGCTGCCGATCTTGCGGTCCCCGACCCAGGTCCCGGTGAACTCGCGGCCGTCGCGCGCGCGCCCGCGGGCCGTCACACCCTCCTGGCCCAGCGCGGCGACCATCGCCTCCTCCAGGCGGGAGACGAAGCCCAGGACGTCGGTCACGCGGGCGATGGGGTAGGCCACGAGCTGCCCGGGGCCGTGGTAGGTGACCTTGCCGCCGCGGTCGACGTCGACGATCTCGATGCCGCGGTCGCGGTACCAGGCCTCCCCGAGGGGCAGCTCGGCGGGGTCGCTGCGCTTGCCGCGCGTGTAGACGGGCGGGTGCTCGAGGATGAGGACGGTGTCGGGGATCGCATCGGCCTGGCGGGCGGCGCGCAGGCGCTCCTGGAGCGCAAGCGCCTCGGCGTAGGGCACGCGGCCCAGCTGCACGGTCCACAGATCCACGACCGGATGGTGGCACACGCCCGGCCCGGCGCGGGGCCGCTCGGTCGGCGGCGCGCGGCCTGCGACACTCGGGGCCGATGCCCGAGCGCGATGCGATCGCGATGTGGGGGGCCCGCCTGCGCTGGCGCCTGCGGGGCGCGTGGCAGTGGCCGGTGTTCGTGGTGGCCACGGTCGTCGACGCGGTCGTGCTGGCCCGGCTGCCCTTCGCCGGCGGGCGCAGCGACCTGCTCGGGTCCGTGCTGGCCGCTGGGTTCATGAACCTCATCGTCATCGCGGTCGTCTCGCGCGCCGGCGGGGCGCTCCTGCGCCGCCGCCGGCCGCAGCTGCCGCGCGAGATCGCCGCCGACCACGCGGGGACCGCGGGGCTCGCCGGGCTGGCGGTCCTGCTCGTGGTGGGCGGCCTGCTGCACCGCCCGGCGCTGACCGCCGGCGACGCCACGCGGGCCGAGGCCGTCGCGGCCGCCCGCGCGTACGCGGCCCACCACGCGCCGGCCGAGTACGCCGGCAACCTCGGGCGCTCGGACACCTGGACCCAGGCGTCCTACCTCTACCGCACGTGCTTCCCGGGGGCCGACCCACGGCGCGACTGGTGCGTGATCGTGCGCACCGACGAGCCGTCGCCGGTCGTGCGCCGCGACCCCGACCAGCGACCCAACGCGACGATCGCCGGGCCCGACAACCCGGGCCGGGCAGGCGCCTGACCGGCCTGACGTCAGGGCTCAAGCCCTGCGCGCCTCGCGCCGATGGGCGGGCCATGCGTGTGGTGAGGGCATGGGCGACCGCGATCGGCGGGTCGGTCTCCTGGGCGGCCGCGGCCGTCGTCGCGGTGGGCGTCCTGGGCGCCGCGCTGGCCTTCCAGGGCGCGGCCGGGCTGCGCCTGCCGGGCGTGCGCGGCTCGCGCGCGACGGAGCTGGCCGCCGCGCCGCACCCGGCGCGCGCCGCGATCCCGGCGATCCCGGCCGCCGGGCGCACGGCATCCGTCGCGACGGGGGGCGGCCCGGCGCCCGCGCGGCGCCGCGCCGTGCGCCGCGGCGCCGTGCGCCGCGGCGCCGGCGCCGGCGTCGTGCGCTCCCACCGTGTGACGCGCGGCGTCCCGTCGGTCTCGCCCGCCGCCCCGCCGGCCCCCGCCGCCGCCGGCGGCGCGCCGGTCTCCGCCGCCTCCGGGGCACCCGCCGCCGCGCCCGCCGGGGATGCCCCGCCGCCGGCCGGCGGCACCGGCTCCGCGAGGCCCTGGGCGCCGCCGGCCGCGTCCGTCCCCTCGGCGACCGTCCCGTCGCGCCCGCCGGTCCCGGTCGTCCCGCCGGCGCCCGCGGCCTCCGCGCCGGCCGTCGCCGGCGTCGCGCCGGTCGTGACGGCCACCACGCAGGCCGCCGGCAGCGTCGTGCAGGGTGCGACCTCGACGGTCGCCGGCGTCGTCGCGCCCGTGGCCCCGCCCGTCGCCGCCACCGTCGACCAGGTCGGCCAGGACGTCGGGACGCTCCTCGGCCAGACCGGGCAGGTCGTCGGCGGGCTGCGCGGCGACGGCGCGGGCTGACGCGCCGTCAGCGCGCGGCCAGCAGTGCCGCCGGGTGCTCGATCCACGTGCGGATCCGGCGCAGCAGCAGGTCGGCGTCGGCCCCGTGCAGGATCCGGTGGTCGCAGACGAGCGTCAGCCGCGCGGTGTGCGCGACCGCCGGCGCGCCGTCGCGCGCGACGATGCGCGGCGCCACGGCGCCGACCCCGAGCGTCGCGGCCTGGGGCGTCACGATGACCGGCGTCAGCTCGTCGGGGCCGTCCGGGCCCGCGTCGTAGACGCTGAACGTCGCGTTGCCCAGCTGCGGCGAGGCGAGGCTGCCGTCGTGCGCCCCGGCGGCCAGGACGCGCGCCTCGCGGGCCAGCTCGGCCAGCGCCTTGCGGTCGGCGTCGAAGATCGTCGGGCTCACGAGCGTGCCCTGCGCGGCGATCGTCATGCCGACGTTGATGCGCGCGTAGCGCTCGTAGCGCGCGTCGCGGTAGCTCGCGTTGGCCTGGGGGACGTCGCGCAGCGCCAGCGCGCAGGCGCGCAGCACGACGTCGGCGATGCCCGGCACGACGGGCAGCGCCAGCAGCGACAGCTGGGCCAGCGCCGCCAGCGCGGGCTCCATGTCGGCCTCGCAGCGCAGCGTGTACTCCGGCACGGTGGCGCGCGCCTCGGCGACGCGCCGGGCGACGAGCGCCCGCGTGCGGCTCGGCTCGAGGATCGTCACGTCGCCCTTGGCGCCGCCGGAACCTGCCCCCGCCGCCCCCTCGGCGCCGGGCGCCGGTGCCGAGGCGGCGGCGGGCTCGTGCCGCTCGGGCTCGGCGGCGGCGGCCGCCGCGGCGGCGGCGGCGATGTCGGCGCCCACGATGCGCCCGCCCGGGCCCGTGCCGCGCACGACCTGCAGGTCGATGCCGCCCTCGCGCGCCAGCCGGCGCGCCAGCGGGGAGGCCGGCGCGCGCTCGGCGTCGGCCAGCCGCGCGATCACCGCGCCGACGGGCAGCGTCGTGCCCTCGCGGGCGACGACCTCGAGGATCCCGTCGGCCTGCGCCACGCAGGTCTCGGTGGCCTTGTCGGTCTCGATCTCGACGAGCTCGTCGCCGCGGCGCACCGGGTCGCCCGCGTGGCGCAGCCAGCGCAGGATCGTGCCCTCCTCCATCGAGTCCGAGAGGCGCGGCATGGTGACGTCGGGCACGGCCGGATCCTAGGCCTGTCGCAGCGTGCCGAGCGCCGCGCGGACGACGGCGGCGGCGTCGGGCACCGCGGCGCGCTCGAGCTCGGCCGCGTAGGGCATCGGGACGTCGGCGCCGGTCACGCGCGCCACGGGCGCGTCGAGGTGGTCGAACGCATGCTCGCCGACCAGCGCGGCCAACGTGGCGCCGACCCCGCCGGTCGGCCAGCCCTCCTCGACGACCACGCAGCGGTTCGTGCGCCGCACGGAGGCCAGGATCGTCCCGAGGTCCAGCGGGCGCAGCGTGCGCGGGTCCAGGACGTCGGCCTGCACGCCGTGCTCGGCCGCGAGGGTCTCGGCCGCGGCCAGCGCCGTGCCCGCCATCCGCGAGACCCCGATCAGCGTCACGTCGTCGCCGCTGCGGCGGACGGCGGCGCGGCCCAGCTCGCCGACGTCGTCGGCCCCGGTGTCGGCGACCTCGCCGCGCTGGGCGTAGAGGTGCTCGTGCTCGATGAACACGACGGGGTCGTCGCTGCGGATCGCGGCCTTGAGCAGGCCCTTGGCGTCGGCGGCCGTCGACGGCACGGCCACGATCAGCCCCGGCACGTGCCAGAACAGCGCCTCCCAGCTGTGGGAGTGCGTGGCGCCGAGGCGGTGGCCGCCGCCCTGGGGCATGCGCAGGACGAGCGGCACGGAGACCTGGCCGCCGAACATGGCGCGCACCTGCGCCGCGTGGTTGACGATCTGGTCGAAGGCCAGCAGCGAGAAGTTGATCGTCATGATCTCGACGACCGGGCGCAGCCCCGACATCGCGGCGCCGATGCCCATGCCGACGATCGTGTTCTCGGCGATCGGCGTGTCGCGCACGCGGGCGGCGCCGAACCGGGCGTGCAGGCCCTCGGTGACCTTGAAGGCCCCGTTGAAGACGCCGATGTCCTCGCCCATGAGGATGACGCCCTCGTCGCGCTCCATCTCCTCGGCCAGGGCCTCGTTGAGCGCCTCGCGGTAGGTGATCAGGCGGCTCACGACCCCACCGCCCAGGGCGCCGGCACGTGGTCGGCCAGGGTCGAGGGGTCCGGCGGCGGCGAGGCCAGCGCCGCGGACACGGCGGCCTGGACGCGGTCGGCGACGGAGTCCTGCAGCCCGGCGCGGGCCTCCTCGGCCAGGACGCCCTCGGCGACGAGGCGGTCGCCGAAGGCCACGACCGGGTCCGTCCGCCGCCAGCGCGCCTCCTGCTCGGGCGTGCGGTCCTCGGCGCGGTCGGCGGCCGAGTGGCCGCGGAACCGGGTGGTCATCGCCTCGACGAGGACCGGGTGGCGCTCGTCGCGGGCGACGGCGAGCGCCTCGCTCAGCACGGCGTGCGTGTCGGCGACGTCCATCCCGTCGCAGCGCCGGCCTCTGACGCCGAGGCTCTCGGCGCGGACGAGCAGGTCGGTGGCGCTGGCGTGGCGCTCGGCCGGGCCGTCGGCCGTCATCCGGTTGTTCGTGGCCAGGAAGACCACGGGCAGCGACCACAGCGCCGCGAGGTTCAGCGTCTCGGTGAACGTGCCGTGGTTGGCCGCGCCGTCGCCGAAGTGGCACAGCGAGGCCTCGTCGCTGCCGCGGACGTTCGCGCTCAGCGCGAACCCGGCGGCGATCGGCAGGTGGCCGCCGACGATCCCGAAGCCGCCCATGAACCGGCGCGCCACGTCGGCCATGTGCATGGAGCCGCCGCGCCCGCCGCTCACGCCCCCGGTGCGCCCGAGGAGCTCGGCCATGACGCGCTCGGGCTCCGTCCCGCGGGCCAGCGCATGTCCGTGGGCGCGGTAGGTCGAGGCCAGCCAGTCCGTGGCGCGCAGCGCGCGCACCGAGCCGACGATGACGGCCTCCTCGCCGATGGCCAGGTGCAGGAAGCCGCCGATGCGGCCCTCGGCGTACAGCTCCGACGCGCGTTCCTCGAAGCGACGGATGAGGAGCATCGCCGCCAGCCACTCCCGGGCGACGTCGGCGTCGGGCAGCGCGCGGTCGTCCATGCGCCGCGAGCCTAGCGGCGCCCGCGGCGAGACCGGCCCATCCACCCGTGCGGGCGCGGGAGCGCCCGGCGCACGCGGGTCGGCGAGCGCGATGGCACCGTCGCGCCCAGGACGAACGCACCGGTCAGAAAGGCGGTCGGATGGCGCACGCCCCCGGAGATCGCCCGTGGGCCGGGCGTCTTCAGCGCTGGGCGCACATGGCGCGTCCACGGTGGCGGGGCGGGGACGATGGGTCCATGCTCCGCTACACCGCCCCCTGCTCCGCACCCCCTGAGGTGGCCTGGGCGCTCATCGCCCGGCCCGAGGCATGGCCGGCCTGGGCGCCGCACATCCGCGGGGCGTGGGGGCTGGGGGAGTCCGAGGTGCAGGAGGGCGCCCGCGGCGCCGCGCGCCTGCTGGGCGTCGTGCCCGTGCCCGTGCGGGTGACGGCCAAGGTGCCCGGGCGCTCCTGGACGTGGCGGGTCGGCGGCCTGGTCGAGATGGACCACACGGTCACGCCGGGCACCCACGGCGGCTGCACCGTCGCGGTCGTCCTGCGGGCGCCGGGCCCGGTGGAGGCCGCGCTGCGCGTCGGCTACGGCCCGGCGGTCGCGCTGCTGGTCGCCAACCTGGCCCGCGCGGCCGGGCGCGAGGTCAGTCGAAGTGCTCGGGCTCGGCCACGGCCCACTGGTACAGGAAGTCCTCCGGGCTGAGGCGGTCGAGGTCGCGGATGAGCGCCTCGGCCATCCGCCGCCGCTGGCGCGGCGTGCAGTCCCAGAACAGGACGCCCTCGCCCTGGGCGACGTCGACGACCTCGATCGTGGCGCGCACGACCTTGAGCTCGTAGCGCGTGCGGGCCCTCATGCGGGCACGCCGTCCAGCGCGGCGTCGCCGGCCAGCAGCGCGCCGCCGGGGTCCACACCGCGGGCACGTCGAGCACGCCGCGGGCCAGCGCCTGCGCCGTGGCGTCGTCCAGCGCACGGGCGATCGCATCGCGCTCGATCGCCTGCAGCACCGCGCGCGGGTGCATCTCGCAGGCGGCCGCGGCGATGAGGACCACGTCGCGGTCGCCGAGGTCGTGGCCGCCGGCGTAGGCCTGGCGGAACGCCGCGAGCGTGAAGGCCACGACACGGCCGATCTGCTTGGCGAACGTCGCGGCACGCAGCGCGAGCTCGCTGTCGAACGCGGGCGGCCAGCGCACCTCCTGCAGCCCGCGGAGCGCCGCGGTCCGCTCGACGGCCTCGTGGGCGATGCGCTCCTCCTCCGCGCAGCCGAACGCGTGCCAGTCCCGGGGCGCGCGGATCGGCGTCCACTCGGCGACCTCGCCGCGGTCGGCGAGGACGCCGATCACGCGCTCGGCGGCCAGGTAGGCCTCCGGGCTGCTGAAGTCGAAGTAGAAGGCCGCCCGCGGCGCCTGCGCGCCGTCGTGCTGGGAGACCTGCAGGCTCATCGGGCGGGGTTCAGCCGTGGATGAGCCAGCCGTCCGCGGCGCGGGCGGCTTCCATGACGCCCTCCGACAGGGTCGGGTGGCCGTGGATGATGCGCGCGACCTCGGGGTAGCCGCCCTCCAGCAGCTTGACGTTGACGAGCTCCTGGATGAGCTCGGTCGCCCGGGTGCCGACGATGTGACCGCCGAGCATCTCGCCGTAGGTCTTGTCGCCGACGATCTTGATGACGCCCGTGCGGTCGCCGTAGACGGTGCCTGCGCCCACCGCGCCGTACTGGATCTTGCCGATCACGACGTCGTGGCCGGCGTCGCGGGCCTGCTGCTCGGTCAGGCCGAACGAGCCGACGTTGGGGGTGCAGAACGTGGCGCGCGGGATGTCGATGTAGCTGATCGGGTGCGTCTTGCGCCCGGCGGCGTCCTCGGCGGCGATGATGCCCTCGTCGGAGGCCTTGTGGGCCAGCGCGGGCCCGGGGACCAGGTCGCCGATGGCGTAGACCTTGGGGCGCGAGGTGCGCAGCGCGCCGTCGACCTTGATCAGGCCCTGCTCGGTGAGCTCGATGCCGGCCTTGTCGAGGCCCAGCGCGGCGACGTCGGGCGCGCGGCCGGCGGCGATGACGACCCAGTCGGCCTCCTGGCCTTCGTAGAACGTGCTCGTCTTGACCTCGATGCCCTGCTTCTTGAAGCCGCGCAGCGCGACCTTGGAGATGTCTGAGTCCTCCGTGGGCAGGACGCGGTCCAGGCCCTCATACAGCGTGACCTGGGTGCCCAGGCGCTGGTAGGCCGAGGCGATCTCCGAGCCCGAGGCGCCCGCGCCGATCACGATCAGCGTCTTGGGCAGCTCGGTCAGCGCCCAGGCCTCCTCGGTCCCGATCACGTTGCCGCCGAACTGAAGGCCCGGGATCGGCTTCTTGACCGAGCCGGTGGCCAGGACCACGGCCTTGTTGGCCTTGTAGGTGGTGTCGCCGACCTGCACGTCGCCGTCGGCCGTCAGCGAGCCCTCCCCCACGATGAGCTCGATGCCGTTCTTCTTGAACAGGCCCGACACGCCGCCGGTCAGCGTCGAGATGACCTTCTTGCGCCGCTCGCCGATCGCGCCGAAGTCCACCGTCGGCTCGCCGGAGACCACGATGCCGTACTCGTCGGCCTCGCGGACCTCCGTGAGGATGTCGGCGCTGCGCAGCACCGCCTTGGCCGGGATGCACGCATAGTTCAGGCAGCGCCCGCCGACCACGTCGTCGCGCTCGATCACCGCCGTGCTCATGCCGAGTTGGGCAGCCCGGATCGCCGCGACGTAACCGCCAGGACCCGAGCCGATGACGATGCAATCGAACGTGTCGGCCATGACCTGAGCCTACCGAACGGGTGGTGACGCCCTACGCCTCGTCGGCCGGGTCGGTCCCGGGCTCCCGCGGCGCCTGGATCCGGGCGAGCACGCGGATGAGCTTCCAGAACAGCCAGCCCGGCGGCACGATGAGCCCGAAGCAGATGAGCAGGTCCACCAGGCTGGACGCGCGCAGGAGGAACAGCACGCCCGTGGCGACCGCGATCGCCAGCAGGCACTGGAACGCGAGCACCGCCCCGTAGCGCCGGGTCCACATGCCCGCGGCCAGCGCGAGCATGAGCACGCAGTACACGGCCAGCGGCCCGGTGCGGCCGGCCTGCCCGGCCGCCAGCAGCCCGAGGTTGACGAGGCCCAGCGCGACGGCCGCCAGCGTGGCGACGACCAGCGGGGCGGGCCGCTCGCCCTCGGCCAGCGGGCGAAGCGTGTGGCGGATGGCCTCGTCGCGCTCGGCGCCCCGGCGCCGGGCTGGGCGCGGACTAGGCGGCTGCGCCATCGAGCGCCTCGGCGTCGAGGATCGCGCGCAGCCCGCGGGCCGCGGCCGCGGGGTCGGCGGCGTCGGCGACCGCGCGCACGACGGCGACCCGGCGCGCGCCCGCGGCGAGCACGGCGCCCAGCGTGGCGGCGTCCACGCCCCCGATCGCGAACCACGGCAGCGCCGCGTGCGCCGCGGCGTGGCCGACGAGCTCCAGGCCGACGGCCGGGCGCCCCGGCTTGGTCGGCGTCGCGTGCACCGGGCCGACGCCGATGTAGTCGGCCCCGGCGGCGGCGTCGACCTGGGCGGGGGAGTGCGTGGACTGCCCGACGAGGCGGTCGGGGCCGGCGAGCTCGCGCGCCCGCGCCAGCGGAAGGTCGTCCTGGCCGACGTGCACGCCGTCGGCTCCCGCGGCGGCCGCGAGGTCGGGGCGGTCGTTGAGGATGAACAGGGCGCCGGCGTCGCGGCAGGCGGCGGCGGCCACCGCCGCGGCGGCGAGGATCTCGTCGTCGCGGGCGTCCTTCATGCGCAGCTGGAAGACGTCGACGCCGCCGGCCAGCGCGGCGGGCAGGACGTCGGCCAGCGGGCGCCCGCCGGGCGCCGCGCCGGAGACGAGGTAGAGCCGGCACCGCTGCAGGCGGTCGCGTCGGTCGGTCAGGGGCACGGATCCCAGTGTCGCACCGCGATACGCTCGGAGGGCGTGACGACCCCCTTCGGCAACGCGGACGTCGCCGTCGTGGGCGGCGGAGTGATCGGCCTGGCGACCGCCTGGCGCGTGCGGCAGCGCGGCCTCGACGTCGTCGTGGCCGACCGCGGCGACCTCGGCCAGGGCGCCTCGCGCGCCGCGGCCGGCATGCTCGCCCCCGTCGCCGAGGCCGACCTGCAGGAGCGCGAGCTGCTGGCGGCCAACCTCGAGAGCGCCCGGCGCTGGCCCGCGTTCGCGGCCGAGCTGGCCGAGGCGACCGGCATCGACGTCGGCCTCCGCACGTGCGGCACGCTGCTGCTGGGCCGCGACCGCGACGGGGCCGAGCACGTCGACCGCGAGCGCGACGCGCGCGAGCGGCTCGGGCTGCCCGTCCGGCGCCTGCTGGGCTCGCAGGCGCGGCGCCTGGAGCCGGCGCTGGCGCCCGGCCTGCGCCTTGCGCTCGAGCTGCCCGACGACCACGCCGTCGAGCCCGCCCGCCTCGTCGCCGCGCTCGTGCGGGCCTGCACCGACAGCGGCGTGCGCCTGCACCCCCACACGGAGGTCACCGACCTCGCGGCGCTGCCCGCCGAGCGCGTCGTGGTCGCCGCCGGCGCCTGGTCGGCCGGGCTGGGCCCCGTGCCCGTGCGGCCCGTCAAGGGTCAGGCGCTGCGCCTGCGCGATCCCGCGGGCCCCGGGCTGTGCGACCGCGTCCTGCGCTGGGGCCCGCCGACGCCGGGCTACCTCGTGCCGCGCGGCGACGGGCGCTACTACCTCGGCGCCACGATGGAGGAGCGCGGCTTCGACACGGCGGTCACGGCGCTCGGCGTGTACGAGCTGCTGCGCGAGGCCGGCGAGGTCGTGCCCGGCCTGCTCGAGCTCGAGATCGACGAGGCCTTCAGCGGCCTGCGCCCCGGCACGCCCGACAACGCGCCCGTCATCGGGCCCGACCCCGACGACCCGCGGATCGTCTGGGCCACGGGCCACTTCCGCAACGGGATCCTGCTGTGCCCCATCACGGCCGACCTCGTCGTCGGCGCGCTCACGGGCGAAGCCCCGCCGGGCGCCTTCGGGCGCGGGCGCTTCGGCGCGGAGCGCCCGGCCGCCGCCGTCCAGGGGGGCGCGCCGTGATCGTCGTCAACGGCCGGGACACCGACCTGTCACCGGGCATCACCCTGCGCGGCGTGCTGGACTCGGTCGGCGCGCCGGGGCGCGGCGTCGCGGTGGCGGTCGACGCCGAGGTCGTCCCGCGCGGCGAGTGGGACGTGTTCCGCGTGCCGGACGGCGCGCGCGTGGAGATCCTGACCGCCGTCCAAGGAGGATGACGCCGATGCGCATCGCCGGCCACGAGTTCACGTCCCGCCTCATCCTGGGCACGGGCGGCTTCCCGCGCCTGGGGACGCTCGACGAGGCGATCCGCGCCTCGGGCACCGAGATGGTCACCGTCGCGCTGCGGCGGATCGACGCGGCCGCGCGCGGCTCGCTCGTCGACGTCCTCGACGCCTGCGGCGTCCGCGTGCTGCCCAACACCGCCGGGTGCTTCACCGCCCGCGACGCCGTGCTCACCGCCAAGCTGGCCCGCGACGCCTTCGAGACCGAGTGGGTCAAGCTCGAGGTCATCGGCGACGAGCGCACGCTGCTGCCCGACGCGGTCGAGCTGGTCGCCGCCGCCGAGCAGCTCGTCGACGACGGCTTCATCGTCCTGCCCTACACGACCGACGACCCGGTGCTGGCCCGCCGCCTGGAGGATGTCGGCTGCGCCGCGATCATGCCGCTGGGGTCGCCGATCGGCTCGGGCATGGGCATCAACAACGCGTACAACCTGCGCCTCATCCGCGAGGGGACCGCGCTGCCCGTGATCCTCGACGCCGGGGTGGGGACGGCCTCCGACGCGGTGCTGGCCATGGAGCTCGGCTGCGACGCCGTGCTGTGCGCCAGCGCGATCTCGCGCGCCGAGGATCCCGTCGCGATGGCGCGGGCCATCCGGCTGGCGATCGAGGCCGGCGTGCTCGCCCGCGGCGCCGGGCGCATCCCGCAGCGCCGGTACGCCGAGGCCAGCACCCAGCACGAGGGCGCGCCCGAGTTCGTCCATCCGTCGGACCCGGCGCGCGCCCCGCAGGCGTGAGCCGCGCCGACGATCTGCTGGACACCTTCCAGGCGGCGCTGGTGGGCCGCGACCGCGCCGTGTTCCCGACGGTCTGCGCCCTGGACGTCCACTACGAGGACCCGTTCACCGAGGCGCCCGTGCGGGGGTGCGAGGCGCTGGCCGACCACGTCGCGCGCCTGTGGGTCGCCGCGCCCGACGCGCGCGTCCTGCGCGCGGGCGAGCGCCTGACCGACGGGCGCTTCGTCGCCACGCCGGTCCGCTTCGAGGGGACTCACAGCGGCGAGCTGCCGGGGCTGCCCGCCACGCGCCGGGCCTTCGGCGTGCACGCGATGCTCTTCTGCGAGCTCGACCCGCCGCGCGAGCGCCTGTGGCGCGTGCGCGCGTTCTTCGACCTCTACGACACGTGCGTGCAGCTGGGCATCCTGCCCACGCACGGCGGGCTGGGGGAGAAGGCGCTGTGGATGCTGCGCGGCTTCGGGCTGCGCGCTCGGTCCTGAGAACCGCCGGCCCAGGGGGCGGGGTTCCTTCGGCGGGTGTCGGCCCGTCGAACCCGCGGCGGCGGCCACCCTCGGCCTAGTTCGCGACGACGTCGATCGTCCCGTCCATCCCGGGGTGCAGCGTGCACTCGTACTTCACGGTGCCGGCCTTCGCCGGCGTCCAGCGGAACGTGCCGTCCTTGCCGAACGTCTGCGAGCTGAACGTCGCACCACTGTCAGCCTTGACGTCGTGGCCGATGCCCTCCTCGTTGCGCCAGGTCACGGTCTGGCCGACGGTGACCTGCACGTGGTCGGGCTTGAAGCGCAGCGACTTCATCCCGATGGCCTCGCCGGGCCTGAGCGTCACGGCCCCGCCGCCGCCCGAGCCCCCGCAGCCGGCGGTCAGCGCCGCGACGGCGCCGGCGAGCACGAGGGCGGTCAGGGACGGGAACGCGGGCCTGGGCACGTCCTGCACCCTACGAGCTGCGCAGGGTGACCAGCACCGGCGCGTGGTCGGAGAGGCCCTCGCGCGGCAGCCTGCGCACGGGCCCCTCGGGGTTCAGGCCGCCGCGCACGAAGAACCGGTCGATGCCGTGACCGCCCGCGTCGGTGAAGCCCGCGACGACCGGGTCGGGCACGTTGCAGTCGCCGCCCAGCAGCACCGGCGCGTGACCGGCCCAACGCACGAGCGTGGCCCCCGCGACCGCCATGTCGGCGTGCGCGAGCGGCTTCGGGTTGGCCTGGGCGTGGACATTGCCGATCCAGTGGCCGTCGGCCAGGCGCACCGCGTGCACGAAGCGCCGCTCGGGATGCAGGCGCAGGCGCCACGTGCGGTGCTCGGCGATCGCGGCGCCGCGGACCAGGATCGCGTCGGCCCCGCCGCCGTTGGACTTCATGAGGTCCGGGCGCCGCTGGGCCAGCGCCCTGCGCAGTGGCAGCAGCGCGTTGCGCGAGGTCCGCACGAGGCGGTGGTCGGCACCGGCCGCCGCGGCCAGCGCCTCGGGCCACCAGGGCGGGACCTCCTGCAGGAGGGCGACGTCCCAGTCCCAGCCGGCGATGGCCGCCGAGAACTCCGGCAGCAGGGATCGGGGCCGGTCGGGGACCGCCCGGCCGTGGAAGAGGTTCCAGCTCAGCGCGCGCATGCGGTGCCTATGATGCCCCGCTCCCATGCGCCATCTGCTCACCGGCTCCGAACTCACCCCGCACGACCTGGACCGGATCCTGGACCGCGCCGCGGCGCTCAAGCGCGCCCCGCGCTCCTCGGACCTGCTCGCCGGGCGCACCGTCGCGCTCGTCTTCCAGAAGCCGAGCACCCGCACGCGTGTCAGCTTCGAGGCGGGGATCGTCGAGATGGGGGCCACCCGATGGTCCTGCGCCCGGGCGACACGCAGCTCGGCCGCGGCGAGTCGCTGCGCGACACCGCGCGGGTGCTGGGCCGCCACGTCGCCGCGGTCGGGGTGCGCACGCACGCCGACGCCGAGCTCGAGGGCCTGGCCGCCGAGGACAGCCTGCCGGTGTTCAACATGCTCTCCCAGGGCCACCACCCCTGCCAGGTGCTCGCCGACCTGCTCACGCTGCGCGAGGCCTTCGGAGCGCTGGAGGGGCTGCGCGTGACCTACGTCGGCGACGGCAACAACATGGCCTCCACACTGGCCGCGATGGGCCCGATCGCCGGCGTGCACGTCACCGTCAGCTCGCCGCCGGAGTTCGCCCTGGCCGGCGTGCCCAACGTCGCCGACCCGCGGGAGGCGGTGGCCGGCGCCGACGCGGTCTACACCGACGTCTGGGTCTCCATGGGCGACGAGGGCACCGCCGACGCGCGCCGTGCCGCGCTGGGTCCATACCGCATCGACGACGCGCTGCTGGACGCCGCCGCCGACGGCGCGATCGCCCTGCACTGCCTGCCCGCCCACCCGGGCGAGGAGATCACCGAGGACGTCCTGTACGGCGACCGCCAGCGCATCTGGGACCAGGCCGAGAACCGCCGGCACGCCCAGAAGGCGATGCTGGAGTGGCTGCTGGCGTGAGCGACGCCGTCATGCCGTAGCCCATCGGCCCCCAGGGCGGGGTGCACCAGCCCGCCCTGGGCGACCGAGCTCAGGTCCGGCTGCCGGTGAGCGGCGGCGCCGGCCGGAAGGCCGGCGCCGCCCACCGGTGCTACTTCCTCTTCTTGGCCTTGTGCTTGGGCTTGGGCTTGGCGATCCGGATGTTGCGGACCGTCGTCGTGGTCGCCACGTTGCCGGCCTGGTCGGTGGCGGTGACCTTGATCGTCGCCTTGACCAGTGCGCCCGGGTACTTCTTGGTCACCGAGCTCGGGATCGCGAACTTCACCGGCAGCGCCTGGCCGGGCAGCACCGTTGCCGTCGCGGTCCTGAGCTTGACCACGATCTTCTTGGTCTTCTTCTTCTTCTTCTTGGCCTTGGCGTCGGTCGCCGAGGCCGAGGCCGAGGCGCGGCGCGCGACCGGCACGGTGATCGTCAGCGACGAGGTCGCCACGACCGTGGCCGGCGAGTCGCAGTTGACCGTGATGATCAGCGGCCGGCCCGAGCCGCCGCTGCTGACCGGGCGGTCACCCGAGACCGAGACCTTGCACGACGGCGGCGTGTGGTCGACGAACGTCGCCAGGGCCGAGCCCTGGGGCTCGTTGGCCTCGCGCACCCCGTTGTTGTTGAGGTCGACGAAGGCGACGATCGTGTCCGCGCCCGCGTTCGTGCCCGGGTCGGTGATGGGCGCGTTGCCGTTGGCGTCGATGGCCACCTGGCCGCTCAGCGTGTTGGCGCCGGTGATCGAGAAGCGCAGCGGCTTGCCCGTGTAGGGCGTGTCGGACGTGTCCTTGGCCGTCGCGGTGATCGTGATCGGCACGCCCTGCGGGGCGCCCGCGTTGGTCTGGTCGAACTGCAGCGCCGCGGGCACCGAGGTCCGCACGTTGAGCTCGAACGTCGCCGTGGCGTCGTTGGCCAGCGTCCGGGCCGGGTCCAGGTACTGGTCCCACTCCACCGCGCCGGCATTGTCGACGGGATCGCCGACGACCGTGTCGTCCAGCGACGCGGTGGCGGCGTCGGCCGAGTGCTCGACCTTGCTCCAGACGTCGTTGCCCGTCGGGTCGGAGTAGCGCAGCGCCTGGTAGGCCGACCACGGCGGCGAGGCCGAGGGGGCGCCGACCTCGACGAAGCCGCCGGAGCGGCCCGTGTCGGCGTTCGTGCCGCCGATGAACCGCGGCGGTCCCTGGGTGAAGATGCCCGTGCCGACGTCGCTGCCCTCGAAGTAGAAGTCGGCGCCCGTGATGGCCTTGAAGCGCAGCACCGCGCCGCTCTTGTTCTGGACGTCCCACCTGACGCCGAACGTCTGCGAGCCGGCGACGTACGTGGTCGTCTGGGTGACCAGCACGCTGTCGTTGGCCGGCGTCGGTGCGCCCTGGGTGTTGATCGCGTAGGTCGTGACCTGGCGGAACGGGTCGGCCGCCGACCCGCTCCCGGTGGGCGCCGCCTGCGAGCGCGGCACGTACTCGGTGCTGCTGAGGAACGGCCCGGCCGAGCCGCTGAACCCGAAGACCTTGCCGCTCAGGTCGGCCTGCTGTGCCGGGCCGGAGGGGAGGGTCGGGAAGGCCAGGAAGAACCCGGCGTCGCCGGCCTGGTTGCCCGGCGCGAAGAAGATGTTGGACTGGTCGCCGTCACGATGGGCCTGCATCTGGCCCTGATCGCCGATGTAGACCGTGATGGGCGAGGAGGCGATCGTCTGGATCGCGGGGACGGCGGAGGCGGTGCCCGCGGTGGCTGCGACGGCGGCGACGGCGAACGCCGCGATGGTGGCGGCTGCTCTCAGCTTCATTGCCCTTGGACCTTTCTTGGAGGAGGCGTGCGCGAGCGTACCTGCGTCCGGCGCGGCGAGCCAGCGGCGGTGGACGATCAGCCCGTCAGGGCTGCCGAAAGCTGTGCGTCGCGCAGCCCACGGGCGCGGCCGAGCGCGCGGAGGTAGTCGGCACTGCCCAGCAGCGGGTCGGCCGTCACCAGCCAGGGCGCCGAGGGCCAGTCCAGGCCGGTGGCGGCGGCCATGCGGCGCGCGTAACGCTCTCGCAGCGCCGGGTGCGGGCCCTCGTCGAGGAGGTCGAGCCCGTGCAGCAGCGTCGCGGCCAGGTGCCGGGCCCGCAGCAGCTCGACGGCCTCCAGGTGCGCGGCCACCCGGTCGTCTCCGGTGCCCGCGGTGGCCAGCCGCTCGAACGCGAAGGCCAGGGCCTCGGTTTCGGCGCGGTCGGTGAGGTGGCGCGCCTCGAACGGCGCCGCCGGATCGCGGTGGGTCAGGTGCACGGCGTGGCCGGCCTCGTGGAACAGCGCGAGCAGGTCGGGCAGGCCCCCGCGGGGCGCGACGACGAGGTGCACGTCGCCGGGCACCGTCACGGCCGCGCAGAACGCCCGCGGGGACTTGCCCGGCCGCGGCGCGGCGTCGATCGCGAAGCGCTCGGGCAGCCCGGCGGTGCGCAGGGCCGCGCGCAGGTGGGCGACCGGGTCGGCGGGCAGGACCGCGTCGGCCCAGGCCGCGCGCAGCACGTGCGGGAGGTCGTGGCGGGCGTGCGCGCCGGGCAGCACCGGGACCGCGGTCGCGCGCAGCAGCGCCTGTGCCTCGGCCGCCAGTGCGCCGAGGTCGGCGCCGCGCAGCTCGGACAGCAGCGCGCGGGCCGACGGCCACCCCAGGGCGCGGGCCTGTGCCCGTACGCGCTCCAGGCCCTCGGCGGCCGGCGCGGTCAGGCGGCGGGCCACGACGTCGAGCCGGTCCTCCTCCAGCGCCGCGCGGCGTCCCGGGTCGGGCTCGGCCTCCAGCGCGGCGCCCATCGCCGCCACGCCCTCGTCGGTCTCGGCCTGGGCGCGCCGGGCGTCGGCGGGCGCCGCGGCGGCCCCGAGCCGGCCCTCGACGGCGAAGCGCAGCAGCGGCCGCAGCGCGGGGTCGGTGGCGGTCGCCGTGCGCAGCCCGTCGATGGCCGCGTCGGAGAACAGGCCCGCGTGGCGGGCATGCAGCGCCTCGGGGTCCCAGCGCGCGTCCAGGCCGGCGAAGCGCCGGTGGTGGGCGCCGTTGAGCTCGGTGGCGAAGGCCTGAGCCCGGGCCCGGTAGGCGTCGAGGTCCATGGCGGTGCCATCCTAGGTGCGTGTCCACCGACGTCCCCGCCCCGGCCTCCGCCCGCCCGCCTCGCCCCGAGCGCGGGCAGGAGATCGACCTGCGCATCGACTCGCTCGCCTTCGGCGGCGCCGGCGTGGCCCGCACGGAGGGCGGCTACGTGCTCTTCGTGCGCGACGCGATCCCCGGCGACCGCGTGCGCGCGGTGGTCACCAAGCGCAAGCGCCACTACGGCGAGGCCCGCACCGTCGAGGTCCTCGAGCCCGCGCCCGACCGCCTCGCGCCGCTGGCCGACCACCCGGGCGCGCCGTGGCAGGTCATTCCCTACGCGCGCCAGCTGGAGATCAAGCAGGGCCAGGTCGACGACGCGCTGCGCCGCCTCGGCGGCCTGGACGGCTTCGAGCTGCACGACATCGTGCCGGCGGTGGAGCAGTGGCGCTACCGCAACAAGCTCGAGTTCTCCTTCGGCACCGGCCCGCGGCCTGACCGCGAGCTCATCTGCGGCTTCCACGCACCCGGCTCGTGGGAGGACATCGTGGCCGTGGAGGACTGCCTGCTGCAGTCCGAGCGCGGCAACCGCGCGCGCCATGAGGTCCTCGCGTGGGCCCGCGCCCAGGGCCTGGGCGCCTATGATCGGCGCACCCAGGTCGGCGCCCTGCGCAACGTCGTGATCCGCGAGGGGCGGCGCACGGGCGAGCTGCAGGTGCGCCTCGTCGTCAGCGGCGACGTCGGCCTGGACCTCACGTCGCTGGCCGCCGCCGTGGCGGCCGACAGCCTGCTCGTCACCCGCATCGACACGGTGGGCGAGACCACCGCCGGCGGCCAGACCGAGCTCGTGACCGGCAGCGCGCCGACCATCGCCGAGGAGCTCGGCGGCCTGCGCTTCCGGCTCTCGGGCCAGGCGTTCTTCCAGACGAACACCGAGATGGCTGAGCAGCTCTACGCGATCGCCGCCGACGCGGCCGGGCTGCAGGGCTGGGAGCGCGTCTACGACCTGTTCTGCGGGATCGGCACGATCGGGCTGTCGCTGGCGCCGCGCGCCGGCGAGGTCTGGGGCCTGGAGATCGTCGAGGAGGCGATCGCCGACGCGATCGAGAACGCCCGCGTCAACGAGATCACCAACGCCCAGTTCTTCGCGGGCGACGTGCGGCTGGCCCTGCGCGAGCTCGTCGAGAAGGCCGGCCGGCCCGACGTCCTCGTCGTCGACCCGCCGCGCGCGGGCCTCTCCCAGAAGGTCGTGCGCCGCATCCTGGAGGCCTCGCCCCGGCGCGTGGTCTACGTGTCATGCAACCCGACGACGCTGGCGCCCAACGCCGCGCAGATGGCCACGGAGGGCTACGCGCTACGCAGCGTGCGCCCCGTGGACATGTTCCCCCAGACACCGCACATCGAGTGCGTGGCGGTGCTGGAGCGGGCCTGACCCCTGGGGGCTACTGCCGGGGGCGACCGACCGTCCAGCCCTTGACGGTCTTGGTCGTGTGGTAGTTGACGGTGAACTCGACGTCGCGGGCCATGCCCGTCGCCTCCAGCCGGCTGAGGTCCGACAGGACCGTGTTGTAGGCGATGGAGTCCACGTCCCAGTCGTCCTTGCGCAGGGTGTTGCCCGGGCAGAAGTCGAGCGCGTCGTGGACCCGGTAGTAGAACGTGAAGACCTCGTCGACGTCCATGAAGTTCGGGTTGGAGCCGTCGTCGGTCCGCGTGATCTTGATCGTGCCGGACACGTGCCGGGTGTCGAAGCCGAACTCGGAGTCGGGCGTGACGTGGTCGGCCGTGCCCGAGCCGAAGAGCAGCCCGCCCGCGAGGTCGTTGCGCACGTACGTGAGGTCGTTGCTGATCTCGGTCTCGGTCAGCTGGCCGCGGTCGGCCGGCTGGATGCTGCCCTGCGTCGCCTCGACGTAGTCGATCTCCATCGAGCGGGTCGCCCCGGTGAGCGAGTACCACAGGATCCCCGCCTCGCGCCGGCGCCAGCGGTCGATGAGCACCTGCTCGATGCCGATCGCCCGGGGATCGGACCGCTTCGTCATCGCGTCGGTGTCGTGCGTGATGTCGTCCTGGGCCAGCTGGCGGCTGATGCAGTTGTCGGTGTCCGGGTAGGCGTAGCTCGTGCGCTGCGCCTCGAGGTACTTGGCGTAGGCCTCACCGACCAGGTCGCAGTGGCAGCGCTCCGTGAGCTTGTCGGGCACGATCGCCGCGTAGAGGTCCCAGGTCAGCTTCGCGTCGTGGTAGTCCTTGTACGGCGGGAAGGGCTTGCAGTCGTGCTCGGGGTTGTCCAGGCCCTTGGTCGCCCACGACGGGTTGGGGTTGGGCGCCGGCCGCGGTGAGGCCCGGCGGCGCTGGAGCAGGGCCTGCGGCGCGCGGCCCCGGTGGGCGAGCGCGGCGACGGCGCGGTTGCCCACCGTGCGCTGCAGTGCCAGGGCGCGTGCCTGCAGCGCCGATCCCGACGCCGGGGCCTGCGCGGGACCGCCCACGGCTCGGGTCCGCTCGGACTCGGCGGCGGCCTCCGGCGCGGCATGCTCGGGCCCGGTCGGCACAGCGCCACCCTCCCAGGTCGGTTGCCGGGCGTCAAAGGGCCGTCCGGCCGCGGCGGGGCACGCCTTTCCCGCGGCCGCGCGATGTGGCAGAGTGGCGCCGGAACGTCGTAAGTCCGACATCGGAGATCCCATGCCCAAGGTCTGTGTCCTCGTGCCGTTCGCCCTCGATGAGCAGGGGATGGCCAACCGCCGGCTCCAGCAGGAGTCCGTCGACCTGGGCCCGGACATGGAGTTCGTCTACAAGCCCGTCAAGGCCGGGCCGGAGTTCTACGACAGCTATCACGACTACGTGCTCGCCGACCTCGGCATGCTCGAGGCCGGCGTCGAGGCCGCGGAGGAGGGCTTCGACGCGGTCTGCATCGACACGATGAGCGACTCGGGCGTCAACGCCCTGCGCTCCGTGCTCGACATCCCCGTCATCGCGCCCGGCAAGGCCTCCTACCTCATGGCGCTGCTGCTCGGCCACAAGTTCTCCGTGCTGACCCAGTGGGACGGGTGGCTTGCGCTCTACCGCAAGGGCCTGCAGGAGTACGGCCTTACGCACCTGTGCGCGTCGCTGCGCTCCATCAACCTGCTGCCCGACGTCTCCAACCTGCTCGGCGGCAAGGAGGAGGTCGTCTTCCCGCTGCTCGTCGAGGCCGGCCTGCAGTGCGTGGCCGACGGCGCCGACGTGATCTGCCTGGGGTCGACGACGATGCACCAGGCCCACGCCCACCTCAGCGAGCACCTGCCCGTCCCCGTGATCAACCCCGGGCCGCTGACCTACAAGCTGGCCGAGGCCGTGCTGGGGCTGGGCCTGAGCCAGAGCCGGACGGCGTACCCGCGGCCCAACGTCGAGCTGCTCGACGTGGTGCAGGCGATGGTGGCCGCCGGCGTGCAGGCCAAGGCCGCGCGGCCACCGGCCTGACGCCTGCGGGTGCCCGCCGGCGCCGGGCTCAGCCCGGGCCGGCCAGCCTCATGTCGGCCCACGGCTCGTCGGCGGCGCGCGACACGTCGGTCGTCAGCAGCACGGCGCAGCCCGGGCAGCAGTACTGGCGCAGGACGATGGGGACGTCGAGCCGATCGACCGGGTCGGCCTTGGCGCCGACGAGCTCGGTCGTCGGGCCCTCGTGCAGCAGCACGTGGCGCTTGAAGTCCGCCGCGTAGTCGCAGAGCACCGCGTCGCAGCGCGCGCACGCCAGGACGCGCCGGCCGCCGTCGTCGCGGGCCACGATCGCCTCGTGCAGGCGCCGCGGCGGCCCGCCGGTGGCGGCCACCGGATCGGCGGGGTCCGCCTCGGGGAAGCGGTCGGCCGCCCGCGGCCACACCTTTCGCGCGCGGCGGATCGCGGTCCGCGCGCAGGCCGTGGCGTCGGCGTCCACGGCCCCGGTCGCGTCGAGCTCGACGCCGTAGTGGCGCCGCGCGGCCTCGATCGACGTCCGGCCCTCGTGGACGTCGGCGGCCACCCGCTCGGGCTCACGCTCCAGCGGGTCGCCGTAGCCCCCGCCCCCGCCGACGATGTACTCGATCACGTCGTCGGGGCCGAGGGGCATCTCGTTGCCCTGCTTGGGCCGGGTGAACGTGCTGCCCGCCTGCAGGTCGGCGACGTCGGTGGGCAGCCGGCTCTCGGCGAAGCGCGCGTGGATGTCGGTGTCGCGGCGCACGAGGGCGTGGTTGGACGGGCAGGGCAGGCCGCCCTGCGTCCCCGGCGCGCAGGTGGCCGACAGCGTCATGCCCGCGCCGAAGTTCGCCACGCTCATCGTCTGGGCCTTGTAGGGCATGAAGGCGTAGGCGAAGCCCGTGCCCGCCCGCTGGCGCCCGGCGCCGCCCGAGTCGGGCAGGTCGCGCCGGTAGAGGTACATCAACGGGTACCAGTTCTCGACGTCCTCGACGTTGATGAGCAGCGACATGGGCTGAACGAGAGCCCGGCGCTGTCGACGCCGTCGCTGTGGGAGCGCGCGCCCTGGCCGCCGGAGAACGAGTCCAGCACGGCCGAGCCGTAGTAGTCGCCGTCGGCGTTGCGGCCGGTGACGACCGGCACCGCGTAGTCGGGCGGGGAGGCGAGGATGCTGTCGGCCAGCCCCGCGTCGGTGGCCAGCATCCGGTTGATGCAGTTCTGCACGGCGCCGACCTGGTTGACGCAGGTCAGCACGCCGGCCCCGACGGCCGCCGGGTAGTCGACGCAGTTCAGCAGCCCGGGCGTCAGGTCGAAGTCGATGTTGCGCATCGCCCCGCCGATCGCGAGCAGGTGCTCGGGGAACAGCGTGGGGTTCATGGCCGCCACGGCGGCGCCCGTGAACGACACCAGGCCGATGCCGTTGGGGCCCTCCATCTGCAGGTCGGAGCCCGTGTTGGTGATCGTGATCCGGTCCCCGCGCTTGGTGACGTTGACCTGCACGGCGTAGGTCCCGCGGTCTCCGGGCAGCTTCTCGTCGACGTAGCGGCGCTCGGACCAGGTGCCGTCGGGGATCTTGGCGAGCTTCTCGCGGAAGGACTGTTGGCAGGTGTCCAGCACGCGGCGCATCGCCGCCTTGACGGTCGCCGCGCCGAAGTCCTCGCACAGCTCCCCGATGGCCTGCGCGGCATAGCGGCAGCCGGCGATCTGCGCGCGCATGTCCAGCGCGACCATGTCGGGCATGCGCGACTGGCGCTTGTACATCAGCTCGAGATCGGGGCGCATCCGGCCGCCTTCGAGCAGCTTGATCACCCCGAAGATGGTCGGGTCGCTGTAGACGTCGGGCGCGTTCTGCGGCCAGCCCCCGGCACCGTGCCGCCCAGGTCGTACTGGTGGCCGGCGTTGGACACCCAGGCGAAGATGCGGCCGTCGACGAAGACGGGCTGGGCGAACGTGACGTCCATCTCGTGGACCGCGCCGATCCACGGGTCGTTGCAGATGTACAGGTCGCCCTCGCCGATGCCCGGGTCGGCGGCGAAGCGCTCCATGACGTAGCGGATCGTGAACGTGGCGCCGGCGTTGAGGAACTGCACGAACGGGGCGTTCATGATGAACTCGGCATCCTCGGTGAGGATGCACATGTTGAAGTCCAGCGACTGGAAGACGGGGGAGCCCGACACCCGCGTCACCGTCTCGCCATGGGCGATGTTGATGGTGAACAGCCGGTTGCGGATCACCTGGTAGGTGATGGGGTCGAGGTCCTCGACGGCCTCCGTGTGCAGCGGCACCGTGCCGGCGATCTTCTCGTGCCAGTCCGGTCCGGGGTGGTAGCCGTGGACCTTGCCGTCCCAGCTGATCGGGGGCTGCGGCTCGACGTCCGGGGCGATGGCCATGGGTCAGTCCTCCAGGGAGATGGTGACGTTGCCGCGGGCGTCGACGGCGGCGGTCGCCCCGCCGGGGACGACGATCGTGGTGTTGGGCAGCTCGACGATCGCCGGGCCGTCCAACATGGCCCCGGCGAACAGGGCCTCCGAGCGGTACACGGCGACCGACCGCGGCGTCAGGCCGGCCTCGTAGAGGATGACGTCGCGATGGGCGAACGGCTCCGCCCCGGCCGCCGTCTGCTGCGCCACCCCCGCCTCGGCGGCGTGCTCGCGGGGCCGCGCCCGGGCCCGCACGCGCAGCCCGGTGACGGCGAAGCCCGCGTCGGCGTAGCCGGTGCCCTCGCCGTACACGCGCTCGTAGTCGGTCTGGAACGTGTCGACGAGGTGCTCGAGCGTGGCGTCGTCGTAGTCGCCCGCGGGCGCATCGATCTCGATCTCGTTGACCTGCAGCGAGTAGCGCATGTCGGCGTGGCGGGTGACGATGAGGTCCTCGCGGGCGATGCCGTTGTCGGCCATGCGCTGGACGGCGCGCGCCTCGATCTCGTCGAACACCGCGGTGATCGCGGCGGCGTCGAACGGGTTGCGCATCCTCTGGGCGACCTCCTGGACGACGAGGGGCGCGGCGCCGGCGATGCCGAACGCCGACCAGCCCGAGGCGAAGTCCCCGAGCGGGACCACGACCTTGGACATGCCGACGTGGCGGGCGACGGAGGCGCCGTGCACGGGGCCCGCCCCGCCGTAGGCGTACAGGGTGAAGCCGCGCGGGTCGATGCCCTTCTGCACGCTGGCCAGCCGGATCGCGTCGGCCATCCCGTTGTCGACGATGCGCAGCGCCGCGGCGGCGGTCTCCTCGGGCCCCAGCCCGAGCGGCCGGCCGGCCTCGGCCAGCGCCGCCCGCGCGGCCTCCACATCGAGCTCGACCTCGCCGGCCAGGAAGTAGCCGGGGTCCAGGATGCCGGCGACGAGGTTGGCGTCGGTGACCGTCGGCTCGGTCCCGCCGCGGCCCACGCACACCGGGCCCGGCACGGCGCTCGCGCTCTCGGGGCCGACGCGCAGGCTGCCCATCGCCGGGTCGAAGCGGATGATGGAGCCGCCCCCGGCGCCGACGGACCGCACGTCCAGCGTCGGCACCCAGTACTCGTACTGGTCGTGCCAGGAGGTCCGCCGGCTGAGGGCCACGCCGTTGTGCACGAGGCCGACGTCGAACGTCGTGCCGCCCATGTCGGCGGTGATGACGTCGGGCGCGGCGGCCGCGGCGTGGCCGTTGCCGGAGGCCGGCGCGGTCGCGGCCTTGTGGGAGCCGATGAGCCCGGCCACGGGCCCCGAGCCGATCGTCAGCACCGGCAGCCGGCGCGCCTCCGTCGTGGAGATCAGCCCGCCCGAGCACGTCATGATCTGGACCTGGCCCGGGAAGCCGAGCGCGGTGCAGCGCTCCTGCAGGACCGCCAGGTAGCGGTCCATGACCGGCCCGATGAGCGCGTTCATGACGGTGGCGACCGTCCGCTCGTACTCGCCCGAGCGGTGCACGACCTGGGAGGCGACCGACACGAAGATCCCCGGCGCCATCTCGCGGACGATCTCGGCGGCGCGCAGCTCGTGGGCGTCGTTGCGGATCGACCACAGCAGCGAGATCGCGATGGCCTCCGCACCGGCGTCCAGCAGCTCCTGCACGGCCTCGCGCAGCTGGGGCTCGTTGAGCGCGGCGACCACGTCGCCGTCGGAGCCGATGCGCTCGTCGACCTCGCGGACGAGGTCGCGGGGGACCAGCGGCGCGGGCTTGTGGTGGTGGGCGACGTCGGCGACGTAGGCAGGCGACGCGTTCTGCAGGCGCCGCCCGGCCTTCATCTGGAAGAGCGAGTCGCGGTGCCCGCGCGTCGTCAGCAGCGCGACCTTCGCCGTGCGTCCCTCGACGAGGGCGTTGGTCCCCACGGTGCACCCGTGGTAGACGCCGTCGGCGCCGGCCAGCAGCTCGGGGCCCGTCGTGCCCAGGTGCTGGGCGACGGACGCGATGGAGGCGATGAAGCCGTCGTGGAAGTCCGGCGGGGTCGAGAACGCCTTGCCGATCTGGACCTCGCCCGAGGGCTGGACCGCGATGCAGTCGGTGAACGTGCCGCCGATGTCGACACCCAGCACTACGCCCATGCCGTGCTCCTGTCCTGCCGATTGACCGGCGCCGCCCTCATGGGCGGTGCCCGAAGCGCCGCCCGACGAGCTCGGCGGCGATCATGCTGCGGTGGATCTCCGAGGTGCCACCGGCCACCGCGTAGGGCCGGACGTACCGGTAGAGCCACTCGAGCGGCTCCGTGTCGACCGACATGCCCATCGCGCCGTGGATCTGCATGGCCTCGTCGCAGACGAAGCACGCGGTCTCGACGGTCGCCACCTTTGCCGCCGACGACAGCGCCCGGTCGGGCAGGCCGTCCTCCGTGTCGGCCGAGATCGCGCGATGCAGCAGCAGGCGCGCGCTCTGGAGTCGGATGTACATGTCGGCGAGCTTGGCCTGCACGAGCTGGAAGTCGGCGATCGGCCGGCCGAACTGCGTGCGCGACTCGGCGTAGGCGACGGACTGCTCGAAGGCGATCTGCGCGATGCCGAGCACCATGGCGCCGGCCGCGCAGCGCTCGACGGTGTAGGACCCGAGCAGCTTGCGCATCGCCTCGCCGGTGAACAGGACGTTGGCGGCAGGGACCAGCGCGTCGGCGAACGTGAGCTCGCACCAGGGCGCGTCGCCCATCCAGCGCCGCGGCTCGCTCAGGGTCAGCCCGGGGGTGTCGCGGTCGACGATCACGGCGCCGATGCCCTTCGCGCCGGGCCCGAACCGGACGAAGACGAGGTAGAAGTCGGCGTCCTCGGCCGGGCCGGCCGGCCGCTTGAAGCCGTTGAGGCGGCAGCCCTCGGCGGTCATCGTCGCCTGGGTGGTGAGGTCGGTCAGCGCCGTGCCGGCCTCGGGCTCGGTCAGCGAGATCCAGCAGCCCGAGCGCCCGGCCGCCACCGGCGGGACATAGCGCGCCTTCTGGTCCTCCGTGCCCCACTCGGCGATGAACATCGCGGGCCCGCAGATCGCCATGACCGCGTGGTCGCCGGTCACCGGGCAGGCGTGGGCGATGCGCTCGATGGCCAGCAGCCCGTCGAGGTAGGGGCGGCCCGAGCCGCCGTGGGCCTCGGGCAGGCAGACGCCGAGGACGCCGAGCTCGCCCAGGCGCCGCAGGTTGTCGCGCGGCACCTCGCGCCGGAAGCGCTGCTCGAACGCCTTGGGCCGGAACTCCCGCATGCCGACGTCGTCGATGAGGTCGACGAGCTCCTGCTGCGCGGGGCTGAGATCGAAGTCCATGGCGGGGCCAGTAGACCATCCCACCACCGGCCCGGCACCCCGACATCCGCTAGTCCCGGGACCCAGCCCGGTGCGTCCGCGCGTCCGACGGGGATCGCCGAGGGCCGCGGCGGGGTAGCGTTCGCGGACCGTGCAGCCCGCCTCGGTCGTGTCGGGGGATCCGGGCGCCGGCCGTGCGCGGCCGAGCCCCACGCGCAGCCTGCTCGTGCTCGCGCTCGGCGCACTGACCTACCAGGTCGCGCAGACCGCGCTCCTGCCCGCGGTCCCGCAGCTCGTCGCGGCCTACCACACCAACGCGAGCACGGTCGCCTGGACGTTCACCGGCTTCCTGCTCTCGGCCGCCGTGCTCACCACGCTCCTCGGGCGCCTGGGCGACATGTTCGGCAAGCGGCGGGTCCTCGTGATCGCGCTGGTGCTCGTGGCCGCGGGCAACCTGCTGTGCGGCGTGGCCGGCGCGATGCCGGTGGTCATCGCCGGGCGCGCGCTGCAGGGCGCCGTGGCCGGCGTCTTCCCCCTGGCGTTCGGGATCATCCGCGACGAGTTCCCGCCCGCCCGCGTGCGCTGGGGCATCGGCATGATCTCGGCCACGGCGGGGATCGGCGCCGGCAGCGGGCTCCTGCTCGGCGCGCTGCTCGTCGACCACGCGACGTTCCACTGGGTCTTCTGGGTCACCGGCGCCATGGCCCTGGCCGGCGCGCTGACGGCCTGGTGGCTCGTGCCCGAGTCCCCGGAGCGCCGGCCCGGACGGGTCGACGTGCGCGGAGCGGTCGTCCTCGCCGCCGGCCTGGTCCTGCCGCTGCTGGCCGTCACCCAGGCCCACGCCTGGGGCTGGGCGAGCCTGCGGACGCTCGCCCTCATCGCGGCCGGCCTCGTGATCCTGGCCGTCTGGGTCGTCGTCGAGCGCGCCACGCCGGAGCCCCTGGCCAACATCGCCACGCTGTCGCGGCCACCGGTGCTCGTCACCAACCTGGTGACGATCCTGACCGGCTTCGGGATGTTCACCGTCTTCCTGCTCGTGCCCCAGATGGTGCAGGCCCCGCACGCCACGGGTTACGGCCTCGGGGTCAGCGCGACGGCGGCCAGCCTGATCATCTTCCCGGGGGCCCTGCTCATGATGGCCGTCGGCCCGCTGTCGGGGCCGCTGGGCGACCGCTTCGGCACCCGGATGCCGCTCGCGCTCGGCGGCCTCGTCACCGCGGCCGGCAACGCGGGCCTCGGCGTCGTGCACGGCGGCCCGCTCGTGGTCCTGCTCCTGGCCGTGGTGGCCTGCTCGGGGGTCGGGCTGACCTACGGGGCGATGCCGAACCTCATCATCGAGGCCGCGCCTCCGCACGAGACGGGCGAGGCGACCGGGCTCAACGTCGTCATGCGCCTGGTCGGGACCGCGCTGGGCGCCCAGGTGTGCGGCAGCGTCCTGGCCGGCAGCGTCGGGGCCGGCGGCGGCCTGCCCAGCGCCGACGGGTTCCGCACGGCGTTCCTGCTCTGCGCCGCCGTCGCGCTGGCCGGCGCCGTCTCGGCGCTCGTCATCCCCAAGGTCCGCTCCGGCCACGTCGAGGGGCCCGGGGCGCGGGAGCCCGTCGCCCCCGCGCACGACACCGCCCTCGCGGCCGACTGAGCCCGCCCTCAGACCCCGGCCATCGCGCGCACCTCGGCCAGCGACAGGCCGCCGAAGTCCTCGGCCTCGATGCGGGCCCGGTAGCGGATGGCGATGCGCAGGTGGGCGATGCGCCAGCGGTCGGGCTCGCGTCGCATCCGGTGCTGGTAGGTCCCGACGAGCAGCTGGGTGTTGCCGAGGATCTCGAAGAAGTAGGCCAGCGTCGTGGCTTCGTCGCCCTCGAGCTCGATCTTCATGTTCGTGCCGTGGTGGCCGGTGTAGAACTGCCCGCGGGCGGGGGCCGCGGTGGCCTCCATGACCGGGCGGTAGAAGTCCTCGATGATCGACGGGCGCCCGCGGTAGCTGCGGTCTGAGCCGGGCTGGTAGCTCTCCAGGCCGACCATCTCCAGTCCGGCGTCTTCCGTGAAGACGTCGGCCAGCCCGTCCCAGTCCAGTGCGTCCAGCCCGAACAGGTAGTCGCACCACGTGCGGCGGATCGCCGCGTCGTCCTCGAGCCTCGCGACTCGTTCCTCGATGCTGCCGGCCATGCCCGTCGTCCTCTCGTGGGGGTGGGCGCAGCATCCCCGACGCCGCGGAGCGTCGTGGGGCGGAGTCGCGCGGACTGACGATTCCACTAGTCAGGGCTGTCGTGAGCCCCGGCACGGCCGTATACAGCGTGGCCGGGGCGATCGCCCGCGCTGCGCGCGCCGGTCGCCGAGGCCGGACGGGGAGATCGATGGGCGCATCCACCTACATCATCGGGATCGACACCGGGGGACCTTCACGGACTGCGTCGTGATCGAGCGCCCGGGCGGCCGCGTCGTCACGAGCAAGGCCCTGTCGACCCCGGACGACTTCGCGGTCGGCCTCTTCGAGAGCATCGGGCGCGCCGCGCGGGAGATCGACCTGTCCGTCGACGAGGTCATGGCCCGCACCGACCAGATCATCGTCGGGACCACGGTGGGCACCAACGCGTTCCTGGAGCGCAAGGGGGCGAGGACCGGGCTGCTGACCACCCGGGGCTTCCGCGACACGCTGTTCATCATGCGTGCCGGCGGGCGGGTCATCGGGCGCCCGCCCGAGGACATGCTCATGCTGGAGACGACGCGCAAGCCCGAGCCGCTCGTGCCCAAGTCCCTGATCCGCATGGTGCACGAGCGCGTGGACTCCGACGGCGAGATCCTCGTGCCCGTGCAGCGCGAGCAGGTCATGGGCCAGGTGGCCGAGCTCGTCGCTGAGGGCGTGGAGGCGATCTCCATCTGCCTGCTGTGGTCGTTCAAGGAGCCCGCCCACGAGCTCGCGATCCGCGACTGGATCCGTGAGGAGCATCCGGGCCTCTACCTCGCCTGCTCGCACGAGGTCGCGCCGAAGCTCGGCGAGCTCGAACGGTTCGCGGGCACCACGATCAGCGCCTACGTCGGACCCAGGACGTCGCGCTACCTGGAGCGGATCGAAGGCTCCCTGCGCGAGCGCGGCTACGACGAGACCCTGCTCGTGATGGGCTGCGACGGCGGCGTGCGCAGCGCCCACCTCGCGGCCCGCGAGGCGATCGTCACGCTGAACTCCGGGCCGGCCGGCGGGGTGACGGGCTCGGAGTCCCTGGCGGCGACGATGGGCATCGGCAACGTGATCACCGCCGACGTGGGCGGCACGAGCTTCGACGTCAGCGTCATCGAGGACGGCGCCGTCCACACCGGGAGCAAGACCGAGCTCGGGGGCTTCGAGTTCTCCGTGCCCGCCATCGACGTGCAGGGCATCGGCGCCGGCGGCGGCTCGATCGCCTGGATCGATCCCGTGCGCCAGACCCTGCGGGTCGGTCCCGAGAGCGCCGGGTCCGACCCCGGGCCCGTCTGCTACGGCCAGGGCGGGACGCGCCCGACGCTGACCGATGCGGCGCTCGCGCTCGGCTATCTCTCGACGACGTCGTTCCTGGGCGACGGCGATCGCGAGCTCGACGTCGGCGGCGCGCGCCGTGCCCTCGAGGAGCTCGGCGCCGGGCTCGGGCTGACGTGGGACGAGACCGCCGCCGGCGTGGTGCGCATCGCCGAGGCCCACATGGCCGACCTCGTCCGGCGCATGGTGGTCTCCCGCGGCCACGACCCGCGCGACTTCTCGCTGTTCGCATTCGGCGGGGCCGGCCCGGTCCATGCCGCGGGGTTCGCCCGCGACCTGAGCCTGGCGAACGTCGTGATCCCGGCCGGCAACGGGGCGTCGGTGTGGTCGGCCTACGGGGTCGCGACGAGCGACATCAAGCACGTCTACGAGTACTCGACGGTGTTCGAGGAGCCGCTGGACGCGGGCGAGATCGCCGCCGTGTACCGGCGCCTGGGGGCGACGGCCCGCGAGCGGCTGGCCGATGAGGGCATCCCTGTCGCCGAGACGTCCTTCCGCTACCAGGGCGGCCTGCGCTATGCCGGGCAGCTGCACGAGGTCTACGTCGCGGTCCCCGAGCCCGAGGAGCTCGACGAGGCGGCGCTGGTCGAGGTGATCGAGGCCTTCGAGCGCGAGTACGAGCGGGTCTTCGGCGTCGGCACCGGCTTCCGGCGTGCCGGCGTGGAGTACGTCGACTTCCGCCTGACGACGGTCAACGCCGTGGACCGCCCTCCGCTGCAGCACGACGTCGGCGACGGCCCGGCCGCGCGCGGGGAGCGCCTGGTGCGCTTCGTCGGCCTCGGCCCGGGCAGCGCGCCCGAGCCCATCTCCACGCCCCAGTACGACGGCGATGCCATCCCCGCCGCGACGCGGATCGCCGGCCCGGCCGTGATCGAGCTGCCGGGCACCACGGTCGTGGTGGGACCCGATTACGAGGCCACCCGCCATGTGACGGGCAGCTTCGTCCTGACCCAGGTGCGCGACCAGGAGGCCACCCGATGACCGAGACCCTGCCCGCCGCGGCGGCCGAGGCGACACGCTTCGACGGCTACCTCGACGCCTACGTCCCTCCCGCCCGCCTGACGATCGACCCCTCCGTGCGGCTGCACACCGAGGCGGCCGACGCGATCGACCCCGTCACCTACGAGGTTCTGCGCCACAACCTCTGGAGCGTCAACGAGGAGCACGGGATCACCATGCTGCGGGTCTCGGGCTCGCCGATCGCGGCGTTCGGCTGCGACTTCAACCCATGCCTGCTCACCGAGGACGCCGAGTTCGTCTACTCCGGCCCCTACCTGCAGTTCTTCTCGAGCATGCAGGACCTCAACGTGAAGTGGATCCTCGAGAACCGCAGCGCCAACCCGGGCATCGGGCCGGGCGACATGTTCATCGCCAACGACCCCTGGGTCGGCACGAACCACCAGCTCGACGTGATGCTGGCCTGCCCCGTGTTCCACGAGGGCGCGATCTTCTGCTGGGTGACCAACGCCCTGCACTTCGCCGACCTGGGCGGCGGCGTCCCCGGCGGCTGGAACCCGAGCGGGCAGACGTGGTTCGAGGAGCCGCCCGCCTTCCAGCCGATCAAGCTCATGGAGGGCGGCGTGATGCGCCGCGACATCGAGGACATGTGGTGCCGGCGCTCGCGCCTGCCCGACCTCACGGCGCTGGACCTGCGGGCCGTCGTGGCGGGCGCCCAGGTCGCGGCGCGGCGGATCGAGGGCCTCGTGGCGCGCTACGGCGCCGGCGTCGTGAAGGCGGCGATGCGGAGGATCGTCGCCGACTCCCACCAGCTGTTCTGCGACCGGATCGCCCTCATCCCCGACGGCACGTGGCGCGAGCGCGTGTACCTCGAGATCGCCAACCCGGGCGACCGCGGCATGTACGAGCTCGCGCTGACCATGCGCAAGGAGGGCGGGACGCTCACGTTCGACTCCGAGGGCACCGATCCGCAGGTGGGTGCGATCAACGTCACCTACACGGGGTGGCGCGGGGCGATCATGTGCGTGATCAACGCGTTCCTCGTGCCCGACTCGCTCTACGCGGTGGGCGGCCCGCTGCGCGACATCGTGTTCCGCCCCACGCCGGGGACGATCCTCAACGCCAGCCCGCCCGCCGCCGTGGCCAACGGCTCGGGGATCGGCGTCGAGGCGACCGTGGGGATGTGCAACAACCTGGTCGCCCGGGCGATGGACACCGCGCCGCAGCTGCGGCGCATGTACACCGCCAACGGCGGTGCCACGTCGTGGCCGATCGTGTCGCTCGGCGGCCTGACCCAGCGCGGCAAGCCCTTCCAGAACATCTTCCTGGACTTCTATGCCGCGCCGCTCGGGGCATTCACCTTCCGCGACGGCGTCGACACGGGCAGCCCGTACTGGATGGCCAAGACCGTGGCGCCCAACGTCGAGCAGAACGAGCAGCTCATGCCGGTGCTGTACCTGTGGCAGAGCGAGGTCGAGGACTCCGCGGGCGCGGGCACGTTCGTGGGGGGCGCGACGATCGGCATCGCGTTCACGGCGCACAAGACCGAGAGCGTGCTGCACCAGGTCGCCACGAGCGGGGTGACCCAGCCGACCGGTCCCGGGCTCTACGGCGGGATGCCCGGGCCGCCCAACGCCTACCGGTTCCGCCCCGCCGACGGTGAGCCGCTGGCCGACATCCTGGCCCGCGACGGGCGCCTGGACCTGGCCGACGATCGCGTCCGCGCGCTCAGCCCGAAGGAGGCCAACCTCGTCCAGCGGCCCGGCGACGTCTACGAGGTCATCTGCTGCGGCGCGGCGGGCTTGGGCGATCCGCTGGACCGCGACCCGGCGCTCGTCGCGCAGGACGTCGCGACCATGCGCTTCAGCGCGGCCGCCGCCGAGGAGTTGTTCGGCGTCGTGCTCGACGGGGACGCACCGGACGCCGAGCGCACGGCGCGGCGCCGCAGCGACGTCCGCCGCGAGCGGCTGGCCCGTGCGGGGGCGCCCACGGTGCGCTACGACGGCCCCGGCGGCGTCCGGGCGCTGGCCGGGATCACCGGCGCGCTGACGCTCGGCGAGGACGCGGCCGGCGAGCTCGTGCTCTGCAGCCGGCACAGCGGGGAGCCGCTGTGCCGGGTGGCCGACAACTACCGCGAGGCGTGCGCGCGCCTCGACCTGCCGATCACCGCCTCGAGCCCGCTGGCGGTGGATCCCGCGGAGTTCGTCGACGCCGAGATGCAGTTCCGGCTCTTCCTGTGCCCGCAGACCGGCAGCGTCATCGAGACGGAGGTGGCGCGAGCGGGTGCGCCCGTGCTGCACGACATCGCGCTGGACGAGACGTCGCTGCGAGCCCGCTACGGGAGCTGAGGGCGGCTCGCGCCGGCCTCAGCCGCGCGCCGCGCGCGCCTCGCCGATCGCCCGGATGGCCTGAAGCGCGGCCTCGTGGCCCGGGCCGCCGGGCTGGCGCAGCGTGAGGACGACGACGGAGGCGCCGGTGGCGGCGGCCATCGCGTCGACCTGGTCCAGGCACTCGGCCGCGGAGCCGTGCACGAAGCGGTCGCGGGCCAACGCGGCGAACGTGTCGGGGAACTCGGCGGCGCCGCGGCGCCCGTAGTAGCGGAACACCGGCATGATCGCGTCGGCAAAGCGCTCGGCGGACCCCGGCGCGCCGTCGACCCACGCCTCGCGCATGAGCACGACGTCGCCGGGCGCCCCGTCGCACGCCGCGCGGTAGCGGTCGGCCATCGCGGCGGCCTCGGTGACCGACCGCACGGGATCGGCGATCCAGCCGTCGGCCAGACGGGCGGCGCGCCGCAGGCCCACGCCCGACCACGCCCCGACCCACACCGGCGGACGCGGCCGCTGCACGGGGACGGGGTCCAGCGCCCCGGGCTCGCCGAGCAGCCGGCCGACCTCGGCCAGGCCGGCCTCGAACCGCGGTCCGCGCTGCGCGCGGTCGATCCCGAAGGCTTCGAAGTCCTCGTGCTGGTAGCCGGCGCCGACGCCCAGGACGGCGCGCCCGCGGGAGATCTGGTCGATGAGCGTCACCTGCTCGGCCACGTGCAGCGGCGCGTGGACGGGCAGCACGAGGACGCCGGGGCCGACCCGGATGCGCTGCGTGACGGCGGCCAGCGCTGCGCAGAGCGCCAGCGGCGCGACGACCGAGGCGGGCGGCCCGCGATGGTGGTCGGGCACGAGGCAGACCTCGAAGCCCGCGGCGTCGGCCGCCCGGGCCTCGGCCAGGACCTCGGCGATGAAGTCGGCGGGGTCGGCGTCGCGCGCGGCCAGCGGCAGCGCGATGCCCAGGGCGGGGGACGCGCTCACGCGCGCGGTCGGGGCGAGACGTCGGGCAGGGGGAGGAGGGGGCTCCGGATGGCACGGACCCTGGCAGTTGAGGGGGTGGCGGTCAAGCGCCCGGCGGGAGCCGACTGGCAGGAACGAGGGTCGACACGCCGGCCCGGTCGCGAGTAGGTTGGACCGATGCGCTCGTGCGCATCGGTACGTGATGACGTCCGCACCCCACCCCCATCCCGACGGCACGGCGACGCTGGTCAAGGACACGCTCATCGTGGACACCGACGTCCACATGTTCCCGACGCTCGAGCAGATCAAGGCCTACATGCCGGGGCGCTGGCGGCGCTACGCCGACGACTTCGGCCTGCGGACGCCCTACGGCGAGCAGAGCGTGGTGCGCGCGCGCTGGATGGGCAGCCGCACCGACGCGTGGACGCCCGAGGGCGACCCGCCGGGCTCGTCGCCGGCCTTCACCCGGACGCAGCTGCTCGACGCCTACGACATCGACCTCGCGATCCTCAACAACACGATGGGCCACGCCGGCGAGTACGTCGGCGGCGCCGCCCCCGACGGGCTGACCGCGGCGCTCATGGCCGCGGGCAACGCCTGGGGCATGGACGCCTGGCTGCCCAGCGACGAGCGGCTGCGCATGACGCTGCTCGTGCCCTACGACGACCCCGCCGCCACGCTGGCCGAGCTGGACCGCTGGGGCGACGACCCGCGCGTGGTCACGGTCGGCCTGCCCGTCCGCACCCACCGGCCGATCGGCAACCGCCGCTACTGGGACCTCATCGAGGCGTGCGTGGCCCGCGATCTGCCGCTGACGTTCCACGTCGGGTACGGCTCGACGACCCCGCTGACCGGCGTGGGCTGGCCCTCGTTCTACTTCGAGGACCACGTGAACTTCCCGCACGCGGTCATGACGCAGGTCGCCAGCCTGATCTGCGAGGGCGTCTTCGACCGCTGGCCGACGCTCAAGGTCGTGCTGCAGGAGGCCGGGTGGACGTGGGTGGCCCCGTTCGCCTGGCGCTTCGACCGCGCCTGGCGGCAGTTCGGCCACGAGCTCACCCACCTGGAGCGCGCCCCGTCGGAGTACGTGGGCGAGCACTTCTGGTACACGACGCAGCCCTGGGAGGACGGCGAGCACCCCCACCAGCACGGCGAGGCGCTGGAGGTGTTCGGGCGCCCCGACCGGCTCCTGTTCGCCAGCGACTACCCGCACTGGGACTTCGACTCGCCGACGGAGACGATGCGCGCGATCGCCGACCCCGACCTGCGCCGGCGCATCATGGGCGCCAACGCGCTGGCGCTCTACGGGCGGCTGCCCGGCTCGACCGCCGCGGCATGATCGGGGCCCCACGCCACCACGGCCGCGCGGCCGGGAACCTGCGCGGCGGCTGGACCGGCGACGTCGTCGACGCCGACCTGCATGCGGTGGTCGGCTCGGCCGACGTGCTGCGCCCCCACCTGGCCCCGCAGTGGATCGAGTGGATCGACGAGACCGGCTTCCGTGCCCCGCCGTGGCAGGGGGCGCTCTACCCGCCGGGCGCCGAGACGACGGTCGACCCGGTGTGGCGGGAGCCGGGCGGCGAGCCGCCCGGGACCACGCTGGCCGGCACGCAGCGCCAGGTCCTCGACGCCCTGGCGCCCAGTGCGGCGATCCTGCACTGCTCGTGGGGCATCGAGACGATCCGCCACCCCGACTTCGCCGCCGGCCTGGCCTCGGCCGTCAACGACTGGCTCATCGCGGAGTGGCTCGAGCGCGACCCGCGGCTGCGCGCCTCGCTCGTCGTGCCGGCCTTCGTGCCGGAGGAGGCGGCGCGTGAGATCGACCGCGTCGGCGGCCACCCGGGCTTCGTCGGCGTGTTCCTGCCGTCGCGCTCGACCCGGCTGTACGGGCAGCGGCCGTGGCAGCCGATGTTCGACGCCATCGTGCGCAACGACCTCGTCGCGTGCCTGCACTACGGCGGGACGCCCGACGCGCCGGGGCCGGCGGGGGCGGAGTCGTGGTTCATGGAGGACTACGTCGCGGCGCACGTGACCGCCTTCCAGGCCCAGCTCGCCAGCCTGGTCATCGAGGGACTGTTCCAGCGCTGCCCCGGCCTGCGCGTCGCGTTCCTGGAGTCCGGCTTCAGCTGGCTGGGCCCCCTGCTCTGGCGCCTGGACCGCGAGTGGCCGGGGCTGCGGCGCGAGGTCCCGTGGCTGAACCGCGCGCCCTCGGCCATCGTCCGCGAGCACATCCGCTTCAGCGTGCAGCCCATCGACGCCGGGCCGCCGGAGGCCTTCCGTCGCGCCGTGGAGTGGCTGGGCTCCGACGAGCTGCTCATGTTCTCCACCGACCACCCCCACGGCCACGAGCGCGACGTCTCGGTCCTGCTCGAGGCGCTGCCGCCGTCCGCGCACCGCCTGGTCATGGCCGACAACGCCCGTACCCACTTCCGGCTCTGAGCCGGCCCCCGACCGACCCATCCGACAGGAGCCCCGTGTCCTCGAACCCGTTCGTCGCCCCGCCGTACGAGCCGCGCCCCGCGCAGCTGTGCAACCTGCCGCGCCTGCTGGACATGATGGAGCAGCGGGGGATGGACGCGATCTTCTCCTACTACGCGCCCAACGTCACCTACCTGAGCAACTACGCGACGGCCTCCAGCGCCGTGCTCGACGAGCTCAACAGCTACTGCGTGGTCATCCTCTCGCGCACGCAGCCCGACCACCCGATCCTGATCTTCCCCGACTTCGAGATCAACTACTTCAACTATCAGCCGACGTGGATCAAGGACCTGCGGCCCTACCGCAGCCTCATGGCGCTGGCCGACCGGCCCGACACGAGCATCGACATCTTCCTGTCCGAGGAGCTCAAGACCAAGGACTGGGTCCTGGAGCTGCGCGACAAGTACGCGCCCAACCTCATCACCGCGGCGGTCGACGCCCTGAAGGACCTGGGCCTGGCCAACGCGCGGATCGGCTTCGACAACCTGTCCTACGCGCCCGAGGTCACCAAGCGCCTGCCCGGCATCGAGGTCGTCGACGGCTACCGCGGCCTGAAGTGGGTGCGCATGATCAAGAGCGACAGCGAGATCGCGCTCATGCGCAAGTCCCAGCGGCTCAACCAGGAGGCCATCACCCGCACGGTCGCCGCCGGCGGCGCGGGGATGACGTGGTTCGAGCTCAACGACGCCTACTTCCGCAACGTCATCGACCTCGGCGGCTTCGTCTTCGACCGCGGCAGCATGGTGCTCTTCAACCCCAAGGGCACCGACCCCACGCTGCAGATCTCCACGGGCCTGGAGACCGACTACACCCTCGAGCAGGGCACGCACGTCATGTTCGACTGCCACGGCCGCTGGAACCGCTACTGCTGGGACGGCGGCAAGACGTGGATCGTCGACGGCGAGCCCCAGGGACGCGGCAAGGCCGTGGCCGAGGCGACGGCGATGGCCATGCTCGAGCTCATGGACGTCTGCCGGCCGGGGATGAAGCTCAGCGACCTCTCGCGTGCGGCGCGCAAGGTGATGGCCAAGACGGACCGCGAGATGTCCGAGAAGGCCTACATCTTCTTCCACGGCGTCGGGCTGGAGAACAGCGACCGCGAGTGGGGCGGCGAGCTGGACTGGACGATGGAGAAGAACATGGTGATCTCCGCGCACGTCGCGTCGCCCGGCGGGCCGAACATCCGCCACTACATCGAGGAGGTCGGCGTGGTCACCGACCACGGCATCGACCGCTTCTTCACCTGGGACGCGACGGAGCCGCTCGTCAACCCCTAGGCGCCGTCGGCGACGCGGTGCACGAGCTGGACCTTGGCCGCCCCGGGGCGGGCCAGGGTCCCGGGCTCGAGCACGGCGACGTCGGCGGAGAAGACCAGGCGGCTGTGGATCGACCGGGTCAGGTCGTCTGCCAGGGCCGCCTCGCCCTCGCCCGGGGCGCGCTCGACCTCGACGCGCAGCGGACGCTGCGTCGAGTGGCCCTCGAAGTCGGCGACGATCCGCATCGCGCCGGTCGTCCGCGGGCGGAAGGCCGTGACGATCTCCTGGACGGCGGTCGGCCAGACGTTGATGCCGCGCACGAGCAGCATGTCGTCCGTGCGCCCGAAGCACCGCAGGCGGTAGCTCGTGCGCCCGCAGGAGCACCGGCCGGTGCCCAGGACCTCGACGTGGTCCCGGCTGCGGAAGCGCAGGTGGGCCGAGGCCTCGCGCTGCAGCGCCGAGTAGACGATCTCGCCGACGGCGCCGGCCTCGGGCTCGACGTGCTCACCGGTGACGGGGTCGATGAGCTCGGCGAGGACGAGGTCGTGGCCGATGAAGTGCATCCCGTCGCCGGCCTCGCACTCGGCCCAGATGATCGTGGCGATGTCCGAGTTGCCCAGGACCTCACGGCACGTCGCGCCCCAGGTCTCCTCGATGCGCTCTCGCACGGCCGGGATGCCCCCGCCTGGCTCGCCGCCGACCACGAGCGCCCGGACGCCCAGGTCGCGGGCCGCCACCCCGAGGATGTCCGGCGCGCGCTCGCCGAGGTACAGCGCGAAGTTCGGCGCGGTGCACACGACCGTGGCGCCGAGGTCGCGCGCGACGACCAGCAGGCGCTCCACGCCGGCCTCGGCGCCGATGGGCAGGATCGTCGCGCCGGCGGTCCGCAGCATGTGCATGACGGGCACGCCGCCGGCGAAGCCCTTGCTCATCGACCACGCGTGCAGCACGCGGTCGGCCGGGCGCACGCCCGACGCGCGGAACGCGCGAGCGCCGAGCTGCGCCCACGTCTGCACGTCGGCGTCCGTCAGCCCGATGTAGGACGGCGAGCCCGTCGTGCCCGAGGTCGCCTGGACCTGGGCGACCTGGTCTAGGGGCACGCCGAGGTGCGAGCCCAGCGGCGGATCGGCGGCGAGGCTGGCCCGCACGTCGGCCTTCTCGGTGAACGGCACGCGGCGCAGGTCGTCCCAGGACCGCGCGGCGAAGTCCGGCCCGATGCCGGCCGCCTCCAGGCGCCGGCGGTGGAACGCGGAGCGCTCGCGGAGGCCCTGCAGCTGCGCGGTGAACAGCTCGAGCTGGCGGCCGGCGACGGCCTTCCAGGGCTCGAGTTCGATGGGGTCTGGTCTGGGCACGGCGCCACTCTACGCGCCCGACCGCCCGGTCGGGGAGGATGGCCCCATGAACGCAAGCTTGGAGTCCGACGGCGCGGCGGCCCCGGTCGCGCTGGTCACCGGCGGCGCCTCGGGGATCGGCGCGGGGGTCGCGGAGCTGCTCGGCGAGCGCGGGGCCCACGTCGTCGTGGCCGACGTCAACCTCGCCGGGGCCGAGGCCGTGGCCGGGCGGATCGCGTCCGCCGGCGGCCGCGCCGAGGCCGCGGCGCTCGACGTCGGCGACCGGGAGGCGTGCGGCCGCGTCTTCGCGGGGCTGCGCGAGCGCGGCGCCACGGCGACGCAACTCGTCAACTGCGCCGGGCTGAACCGGCGCGCGAGCCTGCTCGACGTCACCCCGGAGGACTGGCGCCTGGTGCAGGGCACCAACCTGGACGGGACGCTGCTGTGCTCGCAGGCCTTCGTGCGCGAGCTGGACGCCGACCCGCACCCTGGCGCGGCGATCGTGAACATCACGTCGCTGCTGGCCCACTTCGGCGCGGGCAACTACGCCTCCTACTCGACGACGAAGGGCGCCGTGGCGATGCTCACGCGCTGCCTGGCCGTCGAGCTGGCCCCGCGCGGCATCCGCGTCAACGCGGTCAGCCCCGGGTTCATCGAGACCGCGCTGTCGGCGAGGATCTTCCGGGTCGAGCCCTACCGCAGCTCGATCCTCGCGCGCACCCCGGCCGCGCGCTTCGGCCAGCCGGTCGACGTGGCCCGCGTCGTGGCGTTCCTGCTGTCGGCCGACGCGGGGTTCGTCACCGGCCAGGTGCTGCCCGTCGACGGCGGGGTGACCGCAGGAGAGCCGGCGATGACGCCCCCCAGCGACGCCGAGATCGCCGCGCTGGGATGAGCGCCCCGACGCTGCGCACCGAGCGCCTGGTGCTCCGCGCCGCCGGCCCGCAGGACGTCGCGCCCAACCGCGACATGTGCGCCGACCCCGAGGTCCAGCGGTTCCTCGGCGGTCCCGTCGGCCCCCATGAGGCCTTCGTCAACCTGACCTCCCACGCCGGGCACTGGGCGGTGCGGGGCTACGGTCAGTGGATCGTGCGGCGGGCGAGCGACGACGCCTTCCTCGGGCGGGTCGGCCTGTACGAGCCCGACGGCTGGCCCGGCCTGGAGATCGGCTGGAAGCTGGCCCGCCACGCCTGGGGCGCCGGCTATGCCGAGGAGGCCGCGCGGGCGGCGATCGGCTGGGCGTTCACCGCGCTGCAGGCGCCTCGGCTCATCTCGCTCATCGTGCCCGACAACGCGCCCTCGGCGCGCCTGGCCGCGCGACTGGGCCACGTCGCGCAGGACACCGTCGAGTTGCTCGGCACGCGGGCGGTGCGCCACATGCTGGAGCGGCCGCCGGGCGACGCGCCGCTGGCGCTCCGGGCCGCCGGCCCCGGCGACGGTCCTCGGATCGCCGCCGACGTGCGCGCCGCGTTCGATCGCTACATCGACTTCTCGCCGCCGGGCTGGACGCCGCCGCCGGCGCCCGACGACGACGAGGCCGACCTGCTCGGCCGGCCGGCCTACCGCTGCGTGCTGGCCGAGCCCGGTGGCGTGCTGGCCGGGCACGTCGCGTGGTGGCCCGCGGTGGACTCGCGCCTGGGGTCCGACGATCCCGGCCTCGCGCACCTGCGCCGCCTGTTCGTGCACCCGGGCTGGTGGGGCGCCGGGCTGGCCCGGCGGCTGCTGGCCGTGGCCGTGCAGGACGCCCGGGCCCACGGCTTTGAGCGCATGCGCCTCACGACGCCGGGCGGACAGGGCCGGGCGCGCCGGTTCTACGAGCGCGAGGGGTGGCGCGCGGACGGGCCGCCGTCGGAGGACGAGGCCTTCGGGATGCCCACGATCCAGTACGTCCGCGACCTGGGCTGACGCCGGGACGGCGCGGGGCGGCGGCAGACGGCCGCCGCCCCGGGGTCCCGTGATGCCCTAGGGCTGGACGGTGGCCGGCTTGACGTGCAGCCCGCCGGCGCGTGCCTCACGGCCGCCGGCCGCCGGCAGCTCCAGGGCCTTGGCCGCGCCCTGGGGCGCGGCCTGCGCCTGGGGCTGGGGCTGGGCGAACGGCACGTCCTGGCGGCAGGTCGTCCCCGCCGCGGGCAGCGTGCCGTCGAACAGGTAGCCCTCCACGGCCGAGTCGATGCACGGCGAGTTGCCGCCGTAGGCCGTGTGGCCGTCGCCGAGCATCGTCAGCAGGCGGGCGTTGCCCAGGTCACGGACCAGCGCCTTGGCGCCCCGGTAGGGCGTCGCGGGGTCGTAGGTCGTGGCGACCACGAGCGGCGTGCTCGCGCCCTCGGGGACCGTGAACGGCCCGCTGTAGCGGCCGTCCGGGCGGACGTCGAACAGGCTGTAGTTCAACTCGACGTAGCCGTTGTTGAGCCAGAAGTGGTCGAACGTGTCGTAGGAGGTCTTCCCGGCCCTCACGTAGCGGTCGACGTCGCCCTTCTTGTACTTCTGCTCGATGGCGCCGATGAGGAAGTAGCCGTCGGTGCCGGGGTCGTAGCTGCCGTCGTCCTGGCGCCCGTAGGCCCCGTCGGAGTCCAGCCGGATGAGGGAGCCGTCGCCGGCGGCGGCCGCGGCGAGGTCCTGGGCGATGTACGGCCAGAACTGCTTGGCGTACAGGTTGTACAGCGTCGCGTTGATGATGTCGTCGCCGGTCACCGGGCGCGGGTCGGGCGTGTAGCCGTCCGCCGGGATCGGGTTGGCGTTGGCCGCTGCGACGAGCTCGTCGAACGCGTCCCAGGGGTCGCCTCCGCCGAAGCCCAGGCAGTCGGCCTGGTCCACCGCGCAGGCCTGGAAGAAACGGCCGAGCGCCCGCTCGAACGCACTGGTCTGGGCCTGCAGGTCGGATTGCGGGTCGTTGATGTAGCTCGTGGCGTCGACGGGGCCGTCGAGGACGACGTGGCCGAGCTTGTCCGGGAACAGGCTGGCGTAGGTCGCCCCGAGGAACGTGCCGTAGGAGAAGCCCAGGTAGTTGAGCTTGTCGTCGCCGACGGCGCGGCGCAGCAGGTCGAGGTCGCGCGCCACGTTGCCCGTGGTGACGTAGGGCAGGATCGCGCCGTTGAGCTGCTTGCAGCGGTTGACGTAGAACTGGTCCTTGGCGACCAGGGCGTTCACGTCGAGGTTCTCCGGCGTCGTGAACGGCTCGGAGTAGATGCCCTGCGTCTCCTGGTTGACCTTGCAGTCCAGCGGCGAGCCGTCGTCGACGCCGGTGCCGCGCGGGTCGAAGCCGACGATGTCGTAGCGCTCGTTGAGCTTGGCGTACAGGGAGTCGGCCGTCGCGCGCACGAAGTCGACCCCCGAGGCGCCGGGGCCGCCGGGGTTGGTGAAGAGGGAGCCGATGCGGCGGCCGGGCCCGGTCGCCACCTTGCGGATGAGCGCGACGTGGTAGTCGCCCTTGCTGCGGCGGGAGTAGTCGAGCGGGACGGTCGCCGTGGCGCACTGCAGGCCGTCCTGGCAGTCCTGCCAGTCCAGGCTGGGGACCGAGGTCCTGGCGTGTGCGGCGGGCGCGAGCAGCGCGGCCGTCCCCACGGCGAGGAACGCAGCCCGCAGGCTGCGTCGGAGCGATGTCATGGATCCTCCCGGATTCTCGGGCTCCCTCGGGACGGGAGCCCAATGCTGGCCGGGTTCCTACCAGGTGCGAGGCCCTCGATGGGATTTCCGGTCCGCCGGCCCCGACACGTCCGGGACCAGGCGGCGTTGCGCCACGCAGTTCTTGATCCCGGGGCCGAGGCAGGCGTTGACGTACACGGCGACGAACGGGTTGGCCGCCGTGCCGCCGAAGTGCTCGATCGTCAGGGGCCGAGGATGTCGGGCAGCTCGAGCGCGTTGGTCAGCGTGTCGTGGGCCTGCCCCTCGTGCCCTTTGCCCGGACGCTGCTCGGCGTGGCGCGCCCGGCGCGCGGTGCGCGCGTGGTCGCCGCCGATGCCGCCACGCGCGTCGTCGTGCGTGGACCTCGGCGCCGTGGGCGGCGCCGGTCCGCCTGACCCTCGGCGCGCGCGAGCAGGCGCGTCAGGGCGACGGCCGCCACCATGAGCGCCGCGCAGCCCAGCGCGACGGCCTCGAACGCCGTGGCGCTGTGGGCGCCTCCCGGCCGCCCGCCGCCGCCGGCCTGCGACAGGAACAGGCTGCCCGGCGTGGCGACGCCGAGCGCGAAGCCCAGCATGTTGGTCGTGTTGACGACACCGCTGGCCTCGTGCGCATGCGCGGCGGGCACCTCGGCGATCGAGCGGGTGATGACCTGGCTGTAGCCGGCGCCGAACCCCGCGCCCGCCAGGGCCAGCAGCGCCAGCGACGGCGCCTCGTGCCACGGCCCGCGGCCGGCGAGGAGCCCGAGGCCCGCGTAGCCCGCCGCGGCCGCCAGCATCCCGGCGGGGGCCAGCCGGCGGGCCGGGGCGGCGGGCAGCGACGGCACGACCAGGCTCGTCACCGCGAAGCCCGCGGCGTATGGCGCGAACGTCAGGCCCGCCCGCAGCGGGCTGTCGCCCAGGCCCTGCTGGAGGTGCAGCGTGAACGTCAGCAGGAAGCCGCCGTAGGCGACCATCTGCGCCGTCGTGACGGCCAGCCCGATGGGGAAGGGGCCGCCGCGCAGCAGCGCGAGGTCGACGACCGGGTGCGCCGTGCGTCGCAGGTGGCGCCCCAGCGCCAGCGCCGTGGGCACCGCGGCGCCCAGGCACGCCCAGGTCCACCAGGCCCAGCCAGTCTGGTGGCCGAAGACCAGCGGCACCATCACGAGCACGATGAGGTCGGTCAGCAGCAGCACCCCGGCGACGTCGAGGCCCTCGCGGCTCGGCAGCCGGGTGCGGGGCAGCAGGCGCGGGCCGGCGGCCAGCAGCGCGATGCCGGCCGGGACGTTGACGAGGAACACCGGGCGCCAGGAGGCGCCGAGCAGGTCGGCGTCGACGAGCGCGCCGCCGAGCACCTGGCCGGCGACGACGCCTCCGGCCACCACCGTCGCCAGCAGCGCCATCGCCCGCAGGCGCGCGGCCCCCGCGTACTGCAGCTGGACGACGGTCATGACCTGCGGGCCCATGGCGGCGGCGCCGACGCCCTGGCCGACGCGCGCGGCGATCAGCACCGGCGTCGACCACGCCAGCCCCGCCAGCAGCGAGGTCGCCGTGAAGGCCGCCAGGCCCGCGAGGAACAGCCGGCGGTGGCCGTGGTCGTTGCCCAGCCGTGCGCCGGTGACCAGCAGCGCGGCGTAGGCCAGCGCGTAGCCCGAGACGATGAGCTGCAGCGCGCTGCCCGAGGCGCCCGTGTCGGCCTGGATGGCCGGGCCGGCGACGTTGACGATCGCCGTGTCGAGGCTCGCCATGAAGGTCCCGGCCAGCAGGACGGCGAGCGCCGCGGCGGCGCCGCCGGTGGTCCGTGTCGTGGTCATGGCCCCAGCCCATCAGGGCCCGGCGCCGCGGTCGATTCCCCGGCAGGTAACGACCCGGCGGCCCGGCGATGGGCCCCGCCGGGCGTTGGGTAGGTTGCGTGCCATGCGCGCCGCCACCATCCGCGACGGCGAGGTCGTCGTCGCCGAGCACCCCGATCCCCAGCCCGGCCACGGCGAGGTCCTGGTCGCCGTCCGCGCGGCGGGCCTCAACGGCGCCGACATGCTCCAGCGGCGCGGGCTGTACCCAGCCCCGCCCGGCGCCCCGGCCGACATCCCCGGCCTCGAGCTGGCCGGCGAGGTCGCCGCGGTCGGCGACGCGGTCACGCGCTGGGCGCCCGGCGACCGCGTGATGGCCATCACCGGCGGCGGCGGCCAGGCCGAGCTGGCGCGCGTACACGAGCGCCAGCTCATGCCCGTGCCCGAGGGCCTGGACTGGGACGCCGCCGGCGGCGTGCCCGAGGTCTTCACGACCGCCTACGACGCCGTGTTCACCCAGGGCGGCCTGGCCGCCGGGGAGCGCCTGCTCGTCCACGGCGCCGCGGGCGGCGTCGGCACGGCCGCCGTGCAGCTCGGCGCCGCCGCGGGGGCCTGCGTCACCGCCACGGTGCGCAACCCGGACCTGCGCGACGCCGTCGGCGCCCTGGGCGCCGCGGCCGTCCTGGACCCCGAGGGCTTCGCCGACCACGGGCCCTTCGACGTCGTGCTCGAGCTCGTCGGCGCCCCCAACCTGCCCGATGACGTCAAGGCGCTGGAGACCGGCGGGCGCATCGTCGTCATCGGGATCGGGGCGGGCGCCAAGGCCGAGCTCAACCTCGGCGCGCTGATGGGCAGGCGGGGCCGGATCAGCGCCTCCACGCTGCGCGCGCGGCCCCTGGAGGAGAAGGCGGCCACGGCGCGCCTCATGGAGCGCCACGTGCTGCCGCTGCTGGAGCGCGGCGCGCTGCGCGTGCCCGTGGCCGAGACCTTCGCGCTCGACGATGTCGCCGCGGCCTACGAGCGCTTCGCCGCCGGAGGCAAGCTCGGCAAGATCGTGCTGACGATGGGCCGATGAACGCGGTCGAGCGCCTCTGGCGCGCCCTGCGCAAGGAGGACTGGGAGGCCGCCGAGGCCCAGCTGCACGAGCACGCGGTCGTCCGCTGGCCGCACACCGGCGAGCGCTTCGACCGCGCGATCGACTACGTCACCGCCCACCGCCTCGATGTCGACCGCCGCGCCATCGACGTCCGGCGCGTCGTGCGCGACGGCCGCGACATCGGGGTCTGGGTCGTGCTGACCTACGCCGACGGCGGCCCTCGCTGGCACGGCGCCGCCGTCTACGAGCTGCAGGAGACGCGCATCGCCCACGCCACCGAGGTCTGGACGGAGGAGGGCGGGCGCGCCGTCCCCGGCTTCCGGCGCCGCCACGAGCTCGGCGACGGCGGCGCCTAGGACGCCGTGGCGCGGCGCACGAGCGCCGGGATGCGGTCCGCGTTGACCAGGAAGTACGCGGCGGCCATGAGCGGCAGGACCGGGATCGCGGTGTCCAGCCACACCTTCAGCGCGACGGCGGCGACGGAGGCCACCCACAGCCCCACGGCCGTGGCGCGCGGCCGCAGCCCGAACTTCCGTGCGTAGACCAGGAACACGCCGATGAAGACCGCGTCGGAGATCCCCAGGCGCCCGGCGGGCAGCCCCGTGCCCCAGTCGGGCAGCTCGAGCGACAGCGGGTCGCCGGGCCGCGTGGTGCCGGCGTTGGCCAGCGTCTCGCTCGGCCCGCCGCCCAGCGTGCTGACGACGTCGACGACCGCGACGAACAGGGGCAGCCCGATCGCCAGCGACGGCGAGAGCAGCCCGGCGGCGAACACCGCGCCGATCCCTGCGTAGCCGAGGGTCTCGATCGGGGTGGCGCCCGCGCCGACGTCGGACACGTTGAGCGCGGTGATGAGGATCCCCGCGCCCAGGACGACGAGCCACAGCAGCGGCGGGACGTCGGACAGCGGCGGGACCGCCGAGGCGCACGCGACGACCGCCGCCGCCCCGACGGCGCACGCCAGGACGATGGACAGGTCCACCGGCGTGACGATCGGCAGCTCCGGGGCGACGAAGACGTAGGCCTGGGCCGCCGCGAGCAGGCCTAGTACGGCGGCAGGTCCGCGTACCACTCGCCCAGGACCCGGAACGCCGACCAGAAGGCCCGCTTGGCCGACTCCTCGTCCAGCGCCTCGTCGATGTTCGGCGTCACGAGGGCGTCGATGGACGGGGTCAGCTGCTGGATCTCGCCCGGGCGGTCGGCCACCGGGCGGCCGAGCGGCACGTCGAGGTCGTTGAGCGCGGACACGGCGTCGGAGCCCATCACGACCACGATCTTGGGCTGGACGATCGCCAGCTCCTCCACGACCCGCGCCACGCAGCCGGGGTCGGCCAGCGACGGGTCGCCGACCGGGCACTTGGCCACCAGCGTCCCGTAGACGGCCAGCGGGTCGACCTGGAGGCGCTTGAGCGCCTTCATCAGGGCCGAGCCCGAGCGTCCGTAGAACGCGACGCCCTCCTCGACCTCCGAGGGCATGGGGGCGTGCTTGAGCAGGAAGACGTCGGCCTGGGGGTGGCCCGACCCGAGCACCGGCATGATGCCGCCGCGCGGACAGGCCTCGCAGCCCTGGAGCTCCCGGGTCAGGGTGTTGAGCTCGCGGATGGCGCGCTCGAGGTACTTCTCGCGGATCTCGTCATCGGTTGCCGGCATGGACGATCCGAGGTTCGACGCCCCCGGATCAGGGCCCTGCGCCTGCATCAGCCCTTGCGCGTCGCGCGCCGGACCCGCCGCTCGCGCCGCGCGCGCCGCGCGGCCCGGGGCGTGGCCCGGGTCTCGAGGAACTTGAGCGCCTGCACGTAGAGCAGGGTGCCCGATTTCGTGACGATGTCCGCGTGGCGCAGGGACTCCATGAACTGCTGCGGACCGTCGAAGTCGCGCATCCGGATCCGCACGGAGCCCAGGCCGGCCGCGACGTGGCTGTCGGACCCGGCGCCACGCACGATGCGGTACTTGGCCGCGAAGCGCTGGGCCTCCTCGTTGAAGGAGCCGATCGCCACCCGCGGGTTGTAGACCTCGATGAGGTCGACGTCGTCGAGGATCTTGTGCAGGTGCTCGTAGTCGGGCACCGCGTGCATGCGGTCGAACGGGTGGGGCACGTAGACCAGGCCGCCCTGGCGCTTGATCTCGGCGACGGTCTCCTCCAGCGTCAGCCCGCGCGGGATGCGCTCCGTGAGGAACAGGCCGATGACCTCGCCCTGGGAGGCGGTCATGACCTCCTCGCCCACGATGATCTTCACGCCGAACTCCGCGGCCTTGGCGGCGGCCTCCAGGGCGCCGGAGACCTCGTTGTGGTCCGTGACCGCGATGGCGCCCAGGCCCTGGTCGCGGGCGGTGGCCAGCAGGTGCTCGACGGGCGTGGCGCAGTCGTGGCTGTGGTCGGTGTGCATGTGCAGGTCGACCTCGATGGTGCGCCGGCCCTCCAGCCGGGCCCAGAGCTCCGGGGAGCCCGTCTCGTCGTGGCGGCGGGCCAGCAGCGCCTCGTAGGACCGCAGCACGTCGTCGGCGACCTCCGACCAGGCCCGCGGCGCCGGTGCGGCCGCGCACAGGCGCTCCCGCAGCCCGGGGTCATCGATGAGGCGCGTGAGCTGGGCGGCGAGCACCTCGACGTCGCCGGCCTCGAAGAGCAGGCCGTGGTCCTGAGCCAGGCCCTCGTAGACGGGCAGGCGGGAGACGACGGGCACGGCGCCCGCGGCGGTGGCGCGCAGGACGAGCCCGGGCGCCGTCAGCGTCCCGGCCGAGGCGGCCACGAGCACGTCGGCCCAGGCCAGCGCCTCGTCCTCGCCGTCGATGGCGAAGTGCACCCGCGCGGCCAGCTCGGCGCGCAGCGGCGTCGAGGACGACGGCCCGCGGGCGCTGATGACACGGGCCTCCCAGGGCAGCGCGAGGTCCAGGCGCCGCAGGGCGCGCAGGAAGGTGCGCAGCGCACCGCGCTCCTCGACGTCGACGAACAGCAGGCGCACCGGGGCGCCGGCGTCGGCGGGGCCCGCGCCGGCGACCACGGCGTCGGTGCCCGGCCCGATGACCTCGTAGGGGGCGGCGAAGAAGCGCGTCATGAGGTCGCGCGTGGCGCCGAACGCCGCGTGGCGGGCGTCGAGGCGGCCGAAGACGAGCGTCACGAGCTTGCGGGCGACCTGGGTGGCCACGACGCGCTCGGCGGGCGCGTGGAACGTCCCGACGTTCAGCGCGCGCGAGTGGCGCAGTGCGACGGAGGCGACCGACGGCGCGAACGGCTCGTGGACGTGGCAGATGTCCAACGGGGTCTCCGTCAGGAGCTGCTCGACGGTGCGTGCGACGTCGATCGGCACCGCGGGGCGCCCGCGGCCCGGGCGGGCCGGCGAGACGGTGGTCAGGGCCTCGCCGACGGCCAGCACGCGGACCTCGCCCGGCGGGCCCAGGATGTCGCCGGCGCGGATGGCCTTGCGCGTGGCCCGCACGGCGGCCTCGTCGCGGGACGGGGCGGCCACGACGATGCGGTGGCCGCGGGCCGCGAGCTCGGCGCTCAGCCGCGCGACGTAGGTGTTGACCTCGTGCCGGTCCTCCCACGCGTAGGGCGAGACCTGGGCGATCGCCATGGGGTCCACGCCATGAGCATAGAACGCTGAGCGGCCCGCCGGAGGCGGGCCGCTGGAGACGGCGATGCCGGCGCGGGTCCTAGGACTTCGCGGCGCGGGCGGCGCTGCGCGCCGGGGCCTTGCGGCCCTTGGGCGTGGTGAGCGCCTTGCCCCTGGCATACCTGGCGATGAACTTCTCGGTCGCGTCGCGCGCCTCGTCGTCGGGGCGCTGGGTGTGCGGCGACTTCATGAGGTAGGAGCTCGGGCCGTCGAGCTGGCCGCCGATGCCGTTGTTCAGCGCGAGCTTGGCCAGGCGCACGGCGTCGATGACGATCCCGGCGGAGTTCGGCGAGTCCCAGACCTCGAGCTTGAGCTCGGCGGTCAGCGGCACGCCGCCGAAGGCCTCGCCCTCGAGGCGGATGTGGGCCCACTTGCGGTCGGTGAGCCACGGCACGTAGTCCGAGGGGCCGACGTGCACGTCGTCGGCGGGGATGTCCAGCCCGGCGACCGAGGTCACCGCGTTGGTCTTGGAGATCTTCTTGGACTCCAGGCGCTCGCGCTCGAGCATGTTGAAGAAGTCCATGTTGCCGCCCACGTTGAGCTGCGAGGTCCGCTTGAGCTTGACGCCGCGTTCGTGGAACAGGCGCGCCAGGACGCGGTGGGTGATCGTCGCGCCGACCTGGGACTTGATGTCGTCGCCGATGATCGGCAGGCCGGCCTTCTTGAAGCGCTTGTCCCAGTAGTCCTCGCGGGCGATGAAGACGGGGATGCAGTTCACGAAGCCGCAGCCGGCCTCGAGGACCTGCTCGACGTACCACTTCGTCGCCTGCTCGGAGCCGACCGGCAGATAGGAGACCACGACGTCGGTGTGGGTCTCCTTGAGGATCGACACGATGTCGGCGGTCTCGCCGGGCGCCTTGGTGATCTTCTGGGAGAGGTACTTGCCCAGGCCGTCGTGCGTCATGCCCCGGTAGACCGGGACGTTGAGCCTCTTGGGGACCTTGCTGGTGAACTTGATCGTGTCGTTCGGGGCCGCCCAGATCGCCTGGGCCAGGTCCTTGCCGACCTTCGTCTTGTTGATGTCGAAGGCGCAGGTGAACTCGATGTCGCGCGGGTGGTAGCCGCCGAGATCGTTGTGCATGAGGCCGGGGATGGTCTCGTTGCGGTCATCGTCGGCGTAGTGGTAGACGCCCTGGACGAGGGAGTTGGCGCAGTTGCCGACGCCGATGATCGCCACGCGGACCTTGTCGCGCTGGTAGCGGGCGGAGCCGTTGGTCGCGGGGGCGGAGCCGGTCTTGTCGGGGGCGGTGACGCCGTTGGTGCCGTTGGTGCTCAAGGGAGAGTTGCCTTTCTCGAAGTCCGGAATCATCCACCCCGCAGAGGGCCTGCGGTTACAGGATCCGGTGTCCTGGCGAAGGGGTTCAGGCCGCAGGGGCAGGCTCGGTGAGAGCCTTGCGGACGTGCAGGATCCGCTGCAGGACGGTGATCGTGCTCAGCCCCGCGAGGACGTACACAGCGGGGGCGAGCAGCTCGAAGTCTGCCAGAGACGCGCCCTTGGCGAACAGGAGGCCGGCGCTGAGGATCACGACGCGCACCGCGCGGGTGGCGATGCCGACCTTGCACTCGACGCCCAGCGCCTCGGCGCGGGCCCGGGTGTAGCTCACCATGAGCGATGCCAGGACGGCCACGACGCAGGCCGCGACGGCGAACTGCATGTCGCGCGACGCGAAGTAGGCGGCGACCGTCGTGAGGACGACGCCCTCCTCGATCCGGTCCAGCGTCGAGTCCAGGAACGCGCCGAACGGCGAGCCCTTGCCCGACATCCGCGAGTAGCGGCCGTCGAGCGTGTCGCAGACCGAGCCGACGATGAACGTCAGGCCACCGAGGAAGAACAGCCGCTCGGCGACGAGCACCGCGGCGGCGACGCAGAGCACGAACCCGGTCAGCGAGATCGCGTTCGGCGTCAGGCGGGACTCGATGAGCCGGTTGCGCACCAGCTCGAGGCGCTGGTCGGAGGCCGCCGTGCGGCGTCCGCCGCGCTCAGGGGAAGGGGTGGACATGCGAGGGAGGGAGGGCGGTTCAGGCCGTGGCGTCGATGGGCGAGAAGGCCCACGCCTCGGGGCGCCTCTGCGCGAGCCACCGGGCAGCGTAGAAGCTCAGCGCCGCGGTCGCCGCGCCGAGGACGGCGTCCAGGATCCAGTGGTTGCCCGTGGAGACCACGACCCACAGCATGAGCAGCGGGTAGGCGGCCCAGAAGATGCGAGCGGGCCGCCAGGTGACCATCTGCGCCAGCGACCAGCCGATGAGCAGGGCGTTGCAGCAGTGCATGGACGGCACGGCGGCGTACGGGTTGAACAGCGAGTTGACGGCCACGCTGTTGTGGTCGACCCCGGTGAAGTCGGCGACCGCGTCCTGGAAGCCGAGCTCGGGGAAGAAGCGGGGCGGCGCGGTCGGGTAGAGCAGGTAGCCCACCAGCGCGACGGCCATCGCGACGATGAACATGTTCCGCACGAAGTAGAAGCGCTCGTTGTGGAACAGGTAGATGTAGATCAGCGCGGCCAGGCAGATCGTGGTCTGCGCGTTGATGTAGATCCAGCTCGCGACGTCCATCGCGAAGGACCAGCCGCTCGTCCAGGTCTGCACCGTCGGCTCGACGAACAGGCCGGTGGCCTGCTCGATCGAGATGAGGTGGCGCGCATGCTGGAACGCCGTGGTCGTCCCCTGGGGGTCGTCGATGGCCCCGCGCGTCAGGCGGTAGATGTAGTACGCCGAGGCGAAGAGCACCACCTGGCGCAGGACATCGAGCGGACCGTGCGGGAAGACCCTTCCCATCAGTCGTTGGAGGGCGACTGGCATGGAACGCCTCATCCTATCGGCCGTCTCGGTGCCACGCAGGGGGGTTGCCCGTACCTAACACCCCCTAACCGGACCACGTCACCGGGGCGTGCACCGTGGCGTCCGCGCCCTGGCCCGGCCCGGCGCGAAGTCCGCGCGGATCCGCGCCGGCCCGGGCCGCGTGAGCTGCAGCGCGGTCCAGTCGCCGTCGGCCACGACGCAGCCCCGGCCCGCCACCAGGCGCCAGTACGGCGTCCAGCGCACGCGCAGCGCGACGCGCCCCGCACGCGGGGCGTCCAGCGTGACGCTGTCGATCCCCAGCGCGGTGGCGCGCGCCCCGCGCGCCAGCGGCGCCGGGTCGCGGACGGCGAACAGGCGCCAGTGGGCGTCGTGCCAGACCTCGTCCAGGTACGGGATGCCGCGGCGCACGAGGGCGGCCTCGGCGGCGGCCGAGGGGTCCAGGGGGGCGTCGGGCAGCGCGACGAAGCGCACGGCGTTCTCGTCGAGCCAGCGGCGGTAGCGCGCCGCCGTCAGGGGCCGGCCGTCGTAGAAGAGCCGGTTGACCTTGCGGTCCATCTGGCGCTCCCAGCCCCGGGCCAGCGGGACGTGGGTGCCCACGCGCGCCGACTCCCAGTGGTTGTCGGTGAACGGGATCTCCAGGCGGAAGGGCGGCCCGCCGGCCGCGGCCAGGCGCGCCAGGAGCCCGGCGTAGTAGGGCGCGCGCACCGACGGGTCGCGCGCCGCGTGGACCCAGTCGTTGACCGGCGTCGTCCACTGCCAGTACAGCAGCAGCGGAGCCAGGGCGAGCAGGACGCCGCGCCGCGCCGGCCACAGCACCAGGGCCGCCACGGGCGCGGCCATCACGGCGCCCAGCCGCACGGCGTTGCCGCCCATCGGGGTGGAGAGGGCCGCGGCGGCCACGAGCAGCAGGGCGTAGAGCCCGACGCCCAGGCGCAGCGCCCGCTCGCCGCGTGGCAGCAGCACGCCGACCAGCAGCGTGGCGCCCAGGCTCGGCCACAGGGCCGAGGCGGCGAACGGGAAGTCGCCGCCCTCGGGAAACAGCAGGCTCAGCACCCCCGCGGGGGCGAGGGTGGCCACGAGCAGCGCGAGCGTGGTCAGCAGCCCGCGGCGGTCGCGGTGCCCGGCGCCGCGGGCCACGAGCGCGAGGGCCAGGAAGACCGCGGCGACCGGGCTGGCCAGGGCGGTGGCGGTCCCGGCCAGGGCGGCGAGCCCGAGCCGCCCGCGGGCCAGCGCGAGCGCCGCGGCGACCGCCGTCGCCACGCCCAGCGCGAACGTGAGGCGCCCGGAGACCAGCGGCGCGGCGGTGGCCACCGCGAACAGCAGCGCCGCGGGCCGTGCTCCGGCGGGCCGGGTCGTCGCGGCGAGGCGCTCGAACGCCCACGCGGCCCCGACGGCGGCCAGCGCGCCCACGACGCGCGGCCCCAGCAGCGCCGAGAGCGGCGGGAAGAGGACGGAGTAGGCCGGGACGTGGTGCCCGGCGTACCAGCCGTTGTCCCAGATCGTGAACCCCGCGTGGTGGAAGAGCCAGGTGCGGTAGGTCTGGGCCGCGAGGTCGGCGCTCGGCGGATCGAGGAGCAGGTAGAGCCCGGCGAGCGCCGCAGCCAGCAGCCATGCGGGCGGCTGCGCGATCCTCGCCGCCTGCACGACCGCCGGCCCCGTGGGTGCTACGAGGACCAGTCGGCGGTGATGGCCGCGCCGGCCTGGGCGCCCATCATGCCGACGGCAGAGCCCACGCCGATGCGGCGCAGGCGGCCGTCCATGAGCACGGCGCGGTGCGGCGCGGAGTTCATCCAGAGCTGGACCAGCACGCTGGGGGTGACGCCGGCGCCGTTGGGCGCCCAGGCCAGCGTCTCGCCGTAGCGGCGGTGGCGGCCGGCGCGCGAGAGGCGCGCGGTGAACGACGAGCCGTTGAACGACGCGTGGCTCAGGACGTTGTGGCGCAGCATGTCCACGGAATGCGCGCGGGCGACGCCGGCGAGGCCGGGGTTGAAGCGCACGGAGCACAGGCCGTGGGTCCGGCGGACGCGGTTGATGGCGCGGACGATGGCCGAGTCGACCGGTGTGGCGGCGGCGACGGCGGTGGGAGGCGGTGCGGTGACGGGCATGACTCGTTCTCCGGGTCCGTGGTTTGCGGATCAGGGGAAGCGGGCAGTCCGTGCCCGGGACCTTGATTGAAGGCCGATGGCGGCCGATGCCGAACTCCGAGCGTGACGATCGCCCGGGGACCGGTGCGGGCACCTTATCCGGCTCCGACGTCGCACGCCATCCCGCAGTCGGGGGGTGCTGTCCGTTGGCCGCCCGGCGGTACGGTGGGCGCCGGATGCTGACGCTCTGCCTCGGAGAGGCTCTCGTGGACCTGGTGTGCGAGCAGCCGGTGGCGACGCTGGCCGACGCGGGCGGCTTCGTGCCGCGCCTCGGCGGCGCGGTCGCCCTGCTCGCGGTGGCGGCAGCGCGACGGGGCGCTCCGACGGCGATGGCGTGCACGGTCGGCGAGGACGCCTGGGGCGGCTGGCTGCGCGCGCGCCTGGAGTCCGAGGGCGTGGACCTCGCCTGGGTGACGACGACCGACGCACCGACGCCGGTCAGCTTCGTGACCGTCACGCCGGGCGGGCAGCGCAGCGCCGTGCGGTACGGCGGGGCGCCACGGGGCGTGGCCGACGGGCTCGGCGACGCCGTGCAGGCCGCCGCCGCGCTCGTGCTGAGCTCGGAGACGCTCGTCGACGAGGACGACCGGGAGCGCACGCTGGAGGTGCGCGAGCGGGCGCTGGCCGCCGGGCGCCCGGTGATCCTGCACCCCGACCTGCAGCCCGCCCACTGGCGGTCGACGTCGGCGGCCGTCGAGGTGCTCGGGGCCTGCGTGCCCGGGGCGTTCCTGGTCAGCTGCACCGAGCACGAGGCTCGGGCGCTGACGGGTGAGCGCGACGTGGAGGCCGCGACCGCGTCGCTGCGCGCGGCCGGCGCCGGGCATGTCGTCGTGCGCCTGGACGCCGGCGGGGCGCTGCTCCGTGGCGGGGTGGACCGCGAGGTGGCCGGTCCCGTGCCCGGGCCCGACGGCGGCGCGGCGCTGACCGGCGTGCTGCTGGCCGCCCTGGTGCGCACGGGCTTCTACCCGGCCGCGCTGGCGGCGATGCTGCCCGACGCGGCGCAGGCCGCGGCGGCGTGAGCGCGGCCGTCGCGCGCAGCGCGTGGCGCGCCCCGGCGGCCGCCCGGGTCGGCCGCATCCGTGAGCGGCTGCGCGATGTCTACGGCGTGCCGTGCGCGCCGCCCCACGGCGACCCGCTGGCCGAGCTCGTGCTCACCGTCCTGTCTCAGTCGACCAACGACCGCAACCGCGACGTCGCCTTCCTGCGCCTGCGCGAGCGCCTGCCGACGTGGGAGGCCGTCCGCGACGCGCCCGTCGCCGAGGTGGAGGAGGCCATCCGCCCCGGCGGGATCTCCAAGGTGAAGTCGGCGCGCATCGTCGCGATCCTCGCCGCGATCGAGGCCGCCAACCCGGGCGGCGAGGGCCTGGACCTCGGGTGGATGCGCGACGCGCCCGTGGAGGCGTCACGCGCGTTCCTCGTCGCGCTGCCCGGCGTGGGCCGCAAGACCGCCGCCTGCGTCCTGCTCTTCGCGCTGGGCCTGCGCGACGTGCCCGTCGACACGCACGTCTCCCGCGTCGGGATGCGTCTGCACCTGCTGCGCCCGGGGGCCCCGTTCGAGGAGCTGCACGACGCGATGCTGGCCCTGACCCCGCCCGGCGCCGAGCTCGAGCTGCACATCAACCTGCTGCGCCACGGCCGGCGCACGTGCCACGCCCAGCGCCCGGCCTGCGGCGGCTGCGCGCTGCGCCGCATGTGCCCGTACGCGCGCGGGACGGCCGGCACGTGACCCGCGTCGCGCTGGCCACCTGCGCGGCGCTGCCCCAGGGCGACCCCGACGACGCCGGGCTGCCGGGCGCCTGCGGCGGCGCCGACGTGGTGGTCTGGGACGGCGCGCCTCGGCGCCGGGCAGGCCGCGCGCGGCGACGCCGGCCGCGGCGATCCACGTCTCGGGCCGCACGGTGATGGTCCAGCTCTCGGCGGGCCCTTGCCCACCCCCTGCGAGAACGTGCCGCCGACCGCGCGCCGCTGCTGCTCGAGCTCGGGCTCACGGAGCCGTCGCTGTTCCTCGCGCGTGCCCGGCGCGCCGAGCGGCGGCCGGCCGCGGCCGGCCTGTCCGCCGCCGGCGACGCCCAGGGGTGCCTGGACGCAAGGTCGAGGTTCGCGCTGCCCGGCGCGGGGAATGGAAGGCTGGATGTCCGGCTCCGGTCCCCTCCAGCATGTGCGGGTCCTCGTCGCCCTGCGCGACGCGGGGCTGCGCACGCAGGCGCGCTCGCTGCTGGAGGCCGTGGGCGCGCGGGTCGGCGAGGCCGGCGACCGCGTCAGCGCCGCGGAGGCCGTGCGTCGCGACCATCCCGACGTCGTGCTGCTCGACCACGCGCTCGACGACGAGCGCCGGTCGCTGGTCCGCGACGTCGCCGGCGACCCGGAGCTGCTGAGCACCGCGGTCATCCTCCTGCGCCCGTGCTCGGACGTCGGCCCCGTCGTCGAGGCCCTCGGAGCCGGCGCCGCCGACGTCTGGACGAGCACGGAGGTCCGCCCCGAGCTCATCGCCCGCGTCCGGGCCGCCTTCCGCTCGCGCCAGCTGCTCGACCTGGCCCTGCGCCGCTATGCCGACCTGGAGGACCTCGCCTACCGCGACGAGCTCACCGAGCTGCCCAACCGCCGCGGGACCACGCGCCAGCTCGAGGTGCTGCTCAGCCGCGCCCGTCGCCACGGCCAGCAGCTCGCGGTCCTCGTGGTCGACGCCGACCGCTTCAAGCTCGTCAACGACGACCACGGCCACGCCGCGGGCGACGTCGTGCTGCGCGAGCTCGGCCGCCGCCTGCGCGACCGCGTGCGCCGGGAGGACCTCGTCGGCCGCTGGGGCGGCGAGGAGTTCCTCGTCGCGCTGCCCGAGACGGCGCCCGCGGCGGCGACCGCCGTCGCCGAGGCGCTGCGCGCGGCCGTCGGCGCCACCCCGATCGACGCCAACGGCGCGTCGCTGCGGATGACGGTCAGCATCGGCGTGGCCGCCTGGGGCGGGGCCGACCTCGAGGACCTCGTGCACCGCGCCGACCGGGCGCTCTACGCCGCCAAGGCCGCCGGCCGCGACCGCGTCGTGGCCGAGGGCGCCGCCCGCGCCGCGTAGCCGCCTGCGCCCCCCGTCGCGGCGACCGGACCGGGCGGACTCCCGGTACGGCCATAGATCTACTATCATGTCGCTCAGATTTTCCCCCTCCACCTGCGTAGACGAACAACGGGAGACCTGAACAGCATGGGCAAGACCATCGGCATCGACCTCGGCACGACGAACTCGTGCATGGCCGTCCTGGAAGGCGGCGAGCCGACCGTCATCGAGAACGCCGAAGGCGGCCGCACCACCCCGTCCGTCGTGGCGTTCGCCCAGAGCGGCGAGCGGCTCGTGGGCACCGTGGCCAAGCGCCAGGCGGTGACCAACCCGCAGAACACCGTCTTCTCCGTCAAGCGCTTCATGGGCCGCAAGGAGGCCGAGGTCCGCGAGGAGGAGTCCATCGTCCCCTACAAGGTCGTCTCGGGCCCCAACGGCGACGCGCGCATCGACGCGGGCGGCAAGCAGTTCAGCCCGCCGGAGATCTCCGCGATGATCCTGGCCAAGCTCAAGGCCGACGCCGAGGCCTACCTCGGCGAGACCGTCGACGGCGCGGTCATCACCGTCCCCGCCTACTTCAACGACGACCAGCGCCAGGCGACCAAGGACGCCGGCAAGATCGCCGGCCTCGACGTCAAGCGCATCATCAACGAGCCGACGGCGGCGTCGCTGGCCTACGGCCTCGACAAGGAGACCGACCAGACGATCCTCGTCTTCGACCTCGGCGGCGGCACGTTCGACGTGTCCGTGCTGGAGATCGGCGATGGCGTCTTCGAGGTCAAGTCGACCGCCGGCGACAACCACCTCGGCGGCGACAACTGGGACAAGGCGATCGTCGACTGGCTCGCGGCGGAGTTCAAGCGCGACCAGGCCATCGACCTCACCCAGGACCCCATGGCCCTCCAGCGCCTCTACGAGGCCGCCGAGAAGGCCAAGATCGAGCTGAGCACGGCGCAGGAGTCGCAGATCAACCTGCCCTTCATCACCGCCGACCAGTCCGGGCCCAAGCACCTCGACGTGCGCATCACCCGCGCGAAGTTCAACGAGCTGACCTCCCTGCTGCTGGACCGCGTCGTCGCGCCGGTCCGCCAGGCGCTCGACGACGCCAAGGCCAAGGGCGCCGACAAGATCGACCACGTCGTCCTGGTGGGCGGCATGACCCGCATGCCCGCCGTGCAGGAGAAGGTCAAGGCGCTCACGGGCTCCGAGCCCCACCGCGGCGTCAACCCCGACGAGGTCGTCGCCGTCGGCGCGGCCATCCAGGCCGGCGTCCTGGGCGGCGAGGTCAAGGACGTCCTCCTGCTCGACGTCACCCCGCTCACGCTCGGCATCGAGACCAAGGGCGGCGTGATGACCAAGCTCATCGAGCGCAACACGACGATCCCGACCCGCAAGGGCGAGGTCTTCTCGACGGCCGAGGACAACCAGCCGTCGGTGGAGATCCACGTCCTGCAGGGCGAGCGCGAGATGGCCACCTACAACAAGTCGCTGGGCAAGTTCCAGCTCACGGGCATCCCGCCGGCCCCGCGCGGCATCCCCCAGGTCGAGGTCACGTTCGACATCGACGCCAACGGCATCCTCGCCGTGTCCGCCAAGGACCTGGGCACCGGCAAGGAGCAGAAGATCGAGATCAAGGCCGGGTCGGGCCTCAGCGAGTCCGAGATCAAGCAGATGGTCGGCGACGCCGAGGCGCACGCCGAGGAGGACCGCAAGGCCCGCGAGCTGGCCGAGGCGCGCAACAACGCCGAGAACGCCGCCTACCAGGCCGAGCGCCAGCTCAAGGACCTCGGCGACCAGGTCGACGACGCCTCCAAGGCCGACATCGAGGAGCACGTCAAGGCCGTCCGCGAGGCGCTGACCAGCGAGAACCCGGACGAGATCAACGCGAAGTCCGAGGCGCTGCAGGTCAGCTTCCACAAGGTCTCCGAGGCCATGTACGAGAAGGCCCAGCAGCAGGCCGCGGCGGCCCAGGCCGGCGGCGAGGGCGCGGCGGCCAACGGCGCCGGCGCCGACGGCGCGGCGGCCGAGGAGGACGTGGTGGACGCCGAGGTCGTGGACGAGGGCCGGTCGTCGTGAGCGACCACGGCGAGACCACCGCCGACGGCGTGCAGGACCCCGTGGCCGAGGCGGCGCCGGAGGAGGCTCCGGCGCCGACCGCGGCGCCGGACGAGCCCGAGGCCGCCGCGGCGCCCGGCGGCGCCGGGCCCGAGGCCGCGGCGCCGGACGAGCCCGAGGTCCCGGCCGAGCCCGACTACAAGGACCTGTACCTGCGGGCGGCGGCCGAGACCGAGAACGTGCGCAAGCGCGCCCGGCGTGACGTCGAGCTGGCCAACGCCCGCGGCGTGGGCCGCCTGGCGCGCGAGCTGCTGCCCTCGCTGGACAACCTCGACCGCGCCCTGGCGCACGCCGAGGCCGAGGAGGGCGACAGCGAGCACCACCTGACGAAGGGCATCCGCCTCGTGCAGGCCGAGCTGCTGGCCGCGCTGACGCGCGTGGGCATCGAGCCCTACACGCCCGACGGCGAGGCGTTCGACCCCCACCAGCACGAGGCGCTGTCGCAGATGCCCGTCGAGGGCACCCCGAGCGGCACGATCGTCCAGGTCTACCAGCCCGGCTACCGCTACAAGGACGAGGTCCTGCGCGCGGCCAAGGTCGTGGTGGCGGCATGACGAGGCACCAGGCATGAGCCCGAGCGACCCCTACAAGATCCTCGGGGTCGACAAGAAGGCCTCCCAGGACGAGATCAAGAAGGCCCACCGCAAGCTCGTCCGCAAGCACCACCCCGACCACAACCCGGGCGACGCCAAGGCCGAGGAGCGCTTCAAGGAGATCCAGTCGGCCTACGACATCCTGGGCGATCCCGACAAGCGCAAGCAGTACGACCGCGGAAGCATGTTCGGGATGGGCGGGGGCGCGGGCTCCGGCGGTCCCGGCGGCGGCTTCACGACCGGTGACTTCGGCGGCTTCCAGGACATCCTGTCCAACCTGTTCGGCGGTGGGGGCGGCGCCGGCGCGCGCGGGCCCCAGGGCCCGCGGCCCGAGCGCGGCGCCGACCTCGAGTCGGCCGTCGCGATCACGTTCGAGCAGGCGCTGCGCGGCACCCAGATCCCGCTGAGCGTCGCCACGACCCAGCCCTGCCCGACGTGCCGCGGCACCGGCGCCAGGCCCGGCACGAGCCCCAAGGTCTGCCCGAAGTGCCAGGGGCGGGGCATCGAGGCCCAGGGCCAGGGCGTCTTCTCGATCACGCAGCCCTGCTCGCGCTGCGGCGGCACCGGCACGGTCATCGAGGACCCGTGCGCGACCTGCAACGGCGCCGGCGCGCAGAAGACCGTCAAGAAGTACCGCGTCAACATCCCCGCCGGGGTCCGCGAGGGCAGCCGCGTCCGGCTGGCGGGCAAGGGGGAGGCGGGCCGCCATGGCGGGCCGCCCGGCGACCTCTACGTCGTGACCCACGTCGCGCCGTCGCCGATCTTCGTGCGCAAGGGCGACAACCTCGAGGTCGAGGTGCCGCTGACGATCCCCGAGGCCATCCGCGGGGCCGACGTCGAGGTCCCCACGCTCAACGGGCGCAAGAAGATCCGCGTCGCGCCCGGCACCCAGCACGGGACCGTCGTCAAGCTCCGCGGCGAGGGCCCGCCCAAGCTCGGCAAGGGCACGAAGGGCGACCTGCTCTACCGGTTCGTCATCGACGTCCCGGCGACCCTGAGCGCCGAGCAGTCCGAGGCGGTGGAGAAGCTGTCGGCGGTGATGGGCGACGATCCCCGAGCGAAGCTGTTCTCATGAGGCGCACCCGCACGACGACCACGCGCGTCACGGTCTCCTCCGACCGCGGCGTCTTCATGATCTCCGTGGCGGCCGAGCTGGCCGAGATGCACCCCCAGACGCTGCGCATGTACGAGCAGCGGGGCCTCATCGAGCCCAAGCGCTCGCCGAAGGGCACGCGGCTCTACAGCCACGAGGACGTCGAGCGGCTGCGGCGCATCCAGGAGATGACGAACGACCTCGGCCTCAACCTGGCGGGCGTCGAGCACGTCCTGCGCCTCGAGCAGGAGCTCGAGCGCGCGCGCCGGCGCCTCGACGCGCTCGAGCGCCGCACGGAGGAGCTGCAGGCCGAGATGGAGGCCCAGGTCGAGGCGGTCCGCCGCGAGCACCGCGCGGAGCTCGTGCCGCTCAAGCACACCAGGTCGATCCTGCCCGCGCACGAGGCCGTCCCGGCCCCACGGCCGGCGCCCGCCCCCCCGTCGGGGCGGCGGCGGATCCGCGTCCAGCGCGAGGACACCCGCCCGGCCGGCTGACCCGCCCTCGGGGTAGGTTGGGGCGCAGATGCGGCCGCTGAACCTGGGGGAGACGCTCGACGCGAGCCTGAACGTCGTGCGGGCGTCCTGGCGCACGCTGGCCGCGGTGATGCTCGTCATGGCGGTCCCGATCCAGCTCGTGGACATCGCCATCGTGAGCGCGACGACCGACAGCTACCAGGTCGGCTCGTCCTCGCTGACGGGGGCGGGCTCGAACACGACCTACGCCGACCAGGGCGCCTACGCCGCCGGGCAGGTCGTCATCCAGGTCCTCGGCCTCGTCGGCTACCTGCTGGGCACCGTCGCCTGCTACCGGGCGATCGCCGACACCCACCTCGGCCGGCCCACCAGCGCCCGCGCGTCGCTGCGCTTCGCGGCGCGCCGGCTGAGCGCCGCGCTCTGGCTGACGATCATGCTCGTCGTCGGGCTGCTGGGCGCGTTCCTGGCGCTCGTCGTCCCGGGGATCTTCCTGGTCATCGCGTGGTCGGTCGCGTTCCCCGTGCTGCTCGTCGAGGGCAAGGTGGGCAGGGCGGCGCTCGCCCGCTCCTACCGGCTCGTGCAGGGCCGCTGGTGGGCGACCCTCGGGCGCCTGGCGGTGGCCTACATCCTGGTCACGGTCGTCACCGCGGTCGCGTCGGCGATCATCCTCGTGCCGGCGCTGGCCGTGGTCTCGGACACGTCGTTCGCGGCGCTCGCGCTCGACCACGCCGCCAACCTCGTCGTCTCCCTGGTCACCACGCCGTTCCTGGCCGCGGTCACCACGTTCGTCTACTTCGACCTGCGGGTGCGCAAGGAGGGCTTCGACCTCACGCGCCTGGCCGGCGACATGGGCCCGGGGGAGGACGCCGACCGGCGGACCTACGGGGCGGGCGGGCCCCAGGACGTGCCGCGTGACGCGTTCGGCAACCCCGTCGTGGGGCGCGACGACGCCCCGGTCTCCGTCCCGCCGCCCGCGCCGGGCGGCTGGGCGCCGCCGGTCGCCCCGCCCCCGCAGCGCCCGCTCTCCGGCGACTGACGCCGGCGGCGGACGGCCGCCTCAGGTGTTGCCCTGCACCACGCCGTCGCCCTCGGCGGCCAGGCGCTCGGCCTCCCGACGGCCCGGGTGGTCCTTCGGCAGGTCCTCCGGGACGATCTCGTCGTGGGCCTCCGGCGTGTCGCCCAGGTCGGTCTGGTCGTCGGGCGTCACCGGCCCGAGGGGCTCGGGGGCGTGCCCGTCGTGGGGGGAGGGCTCGTCATGGGGCTCTTCGGGGACGCGCTCGTGGGACTCGGTCATGTCGGGGCGTTACCCCGCACCCGCCTCCTTGACGCTCGGACGCGCGCTGCTAAGATCTTAGTCACCCCGACTGAGATTTGACCGGAAGAGAACGCACCTTGCACGCCGACCGCTTCACCATCAAGACCCAGGAGGCCCTCCAGGCCGCCATCAGCCTCGCGGCGGCGCGCCGGCACGCGCAGGTCGCCCCGGAGCACCTCCTCTCCGTCCTGCTGGACCAGGCCGACTCCGTCGTCCCCGGCGTGCTGCGCAAGCTCGGCGTCGCGAGCCCGGCGCTGCGGGCCGAGACCGACGCCGCCCTCGACGCGCTGCCCACGCTGGGCAGCCCCGCCGAGCCGTCGACGTCGCCCGAGCTGCTCGGCGTCCTGCGCGCGGCCGAGGTCGAGATGCGCGACCTCAAGGACGAGTACATCTCCACCGAGCACCTGCTCCTGTCGCTGGCCGGCTACGGCGGGACCGCCGGGAGCCTGCTGCGCGGCGCCGGCGCCACGAAGGAGCAGCTGCGCAAGGCCATCGACGAGGTCCGCGGCGCGCACCGCGTGACCGACCAGTCGCCCGAGGACAAGATCCAGGCCCTGGAGAAGTTCGGCATCGACCTCACCGAGCGCGCCGAGCGCGGCGAGCTGGACCCCGTCATCGGCCGCGACGACGAGATCCGCCGCGTGATCCAGGTGCTCAGCCGCCGCACCAAGAACAACCCGGTCCTGATCGGCGAGCCCGGCGTGGGCAAGACCGCCATCGTCGAGGGCCTGGCCCAGCGCATCGTCGACGGCGACGTGCCCGAGTCGCTGCGCGACCGGCGCGTCATCAGCCTCGACATCGGCGCGCTGCTGGCCGGCTCGAAGTACCGCGGCGAGTTCGAGGAGCGCCTGAAGGCCGTGCTGGCCGAGATCAAGGAGGCCGGCGGCAACGTCGTGCTCTTCATGGACGAGCTGCACACCATCGTGGGCGCCGGGGCCGCCGAGGGCGCCGTCGACGCCGCCAACCTGCTCAAGCCGATGCTCGCCCGCGGCGAGCTGCGGGCCGTCGGCGCCACGACGCTGGACGAGTACCGCAAGCACATCGAGAAGGACGCCGCGCTGGAGCGCCGCTTCCAGCCCGTGCTCGTCGGCGAGCCCTCGGTGGAGGACACGATCGCGATCCTGCGCGGGCTGAAGGAGCGCTATGAGCTGCACCACAACGTCCACATCCAGGACTCCGCGCTCATCGCCGCCGCGACGCTGAGCGACCGCTACATCGCCGACCGCTTCCTGCCCGACAAGGCCATCGACCTCATCGACGAGGCCGCCTCGTCGCTGCGCATCGAGATCGACTCCAAGCCCGTCGAGATCGACGAGGTCGACCGGCGCATCCTGCAGCTGCAGATCGAGCGCACGTCGCTGGACAAGGAGACCGACGAGCCGTCCGTCCAGCGCCTGGAGGCCCTGGACCGCGAGCTGGCCGACCTCAGCGAGCGCTCGGCCGCGATGACGGCCGAGTGGCAGGCCGAGAAGGACGCCATCCACTCCGTCCAGGAGGTCCGCGAGCGCCTCGAGCTGGCCCACCGCGAGCTCGACCGCGCCTCGCGCGAGAACAACCTCGAGGAGGCCGCCCGGCTGCGCCACGGCGAGATCCCCGAGCTCGAGCGTCAGCTCGCCGAGCGCGAGGAGCGCACCGACGGCGACGCCGGCTTCCTGCGGGAGGTCGTCGACGCCGAGGACATCGCCGAGGTCGTCGCCCGCTGGACGAAGATCCCCGTGAGCCGCCTGCTCGAGGGCGAGGTCGAGAAGCTCATCCACATGGAGGACCGCCTGCACCTGCGCGTCATCGGCCAGGATGAGGCGGTCACCGCGGTGTCCAACGCGCTGCGCCGGTCGCGGGCCGGCCTGCAGGACCCCGACCGGCCGATCGGCAGCTTCCTGTTCCTGGGCCCGACGGGCGTCGGCAAGACCGAGCTGGCCCGCGCGCTGGCCGAGTTCATGTTCGACAGCTCCGACGCGATGGTCCGCATCGACATGTCGGAGTACATGGAGAAGCACGCCGTCAGCCGCCTCGTCGGCGCGCCCCCCGGCTACGTCGGCTACGAGGAGGGCGGTCAGCTCACCGAGGCGGTCCGCCGCCGGCCCTACACGGTCGTGCTGCTCGACGAGATCGAGAAGGCCCATCCCGACGTCTTCAACGTGCTGCTGCAGGTCATGGACGACGGGCGGCTGACCGACGGCCAGGGCCGCACGGTCGACTTCAAGAACACCGTGCTGATCATGACCTCCAACATCCCCGGGGGCAGGGTCGGCGCCGAGGCGCACTTCAAGCCCGAGTTCATCAACCGCCTGGACGACATCGTCGAGTTCCACGCGCTGGCGCGCGAGCAGCTCGGGGAGATCGTCGAGCTGCAGGTGGCGCGGGTGCTCGGGCGGGTGCGGGCGCGCGGGGTCGAGGTCCAGCTCACCGACGAGGCCAAGACCCTGTTGGGCAACCTGGGCTACGACCCGACCTACGGGGCGCGGCCGCTCAAGCGGGTCATCCAGAAGCGGCTGGTCGACCGGCTCGCGCTGGCCATCCTCGAGGGCGAGTTCCGCGAGGGCGACACCGTGCGGGTGCAGGCGGTCGACGGCGACCTGGCGTTCGCCAAGGCCCCGGCCGCCGCGCCCGCGGCCGCCTAGCGGGCGTAGGCGCCGCCGCCGCGCGGTCCCGGCGACCCGGCCGAGCCGTTGAGGCTCGTCCTCCGGGACGCCGGGACCGTGCGCACGTCGACGCCGACGGTGAAGAACAGGAACTTGCTGCCCTTCACGCCGCGCCGGTAGGCGCGGCTCGTGTCGAACTGCAGCCGCCACTTGCCGTGCGCGGGCGCCGGGAACGGGAACAGCCGCCGCCGGGCGGTCCGCACGATGCTGCCGCACTGGCCGCGCGACCGGCCGAGGCGCACCGTGTGGCGCAGCCGGCCGGCGGGAGATACGTAGTGCAGGTAGACGTCGGGCGGGATCCCGCCGCTCTGCGTGCCGATGCCGAAGCCGTAGACGGAGAAGCGGACCCGGCTGGAGGGCGCGACGTTGCGCGACGGCGAGAAGTTCACGAGGAAGCGCGTCACGGTGAAGGCCGCCGAGGCGGTCTGGTCGTCGGACGTCACGGAGATCGTCGACGTGTGCTCCTGCTCGGACCTGGCCAGCAGCGGAGGCTGGACCGTGCCCTGCATCCTGCCCATGTCGTCGGTCATGGCCCCGGCGGCGGGAAGCGGCTTGGCGGCCAGCAGCACGGTGTACGGCCTCAGGGGGCCGAAGCCGGAGCCGCGGACCGTCACGACCGTGGACGGCGTCTGCAGGTAGCAGGCGCGGTCGGTCGTGATGATGGCCGCCTGCGCGGAGGCGGCCGTGAGGCTGGTGAGGACGATGGGGAGGGCGACGGCGAGGCGGCGCATGCGGTTCCAAGCGTAGGGGTCGTACTTCGCCCGAACACGCCGATCGGGTAGAAGGAGCGCATGCCGACGTTCATCATGCTGTCCACCCTCACGCCCGAGGGCGTGCAGACGGTCAAGAACAACCCGCAGCGCATCCGCGAGGTCAACTCCGAGGTCGAGCAGCTCGGCGCCACGGTGAAGGCCCAGTGGGCGGTGCTCGGGCGCTTCGACTTCGTGAGCATCGTGGAGGCTCCCGACGAGTCGACGATGGCGCGCGTGTCGCTGGAGCTGGGCTCGCGCGGGACGGGTCGCTTCGAGACGCTCAGCGGCATCCCGATCGACGATTTCATCGCGTCCTTGTAACGGCGTCGGGATCACCAGCACGTGAGGGTCCTGATCGTCGGCAGCGGCGGCCGTGAGCACGCGATCGTCAACGCGCTCGCGCGGTCGCCGCAGCGGCCCGAGCTGATCGCGGCGCCCGGCAATCCGGGCATCGCGGAGCGCGCGCGACTGGCCGACGTCGCCGTCGACGACCTCGACGGGCTCGTCGAGCTCGCCCGGTCCGAGGCGGTCGGGCTCGTCGTCATCGGCCCCGAGGCACCGCTCGTGGCCGGCCTGGCCGATCGCCTGGAGGCGGCGGGCATCGCCCACTTCGGGCCGAGCGCCGCCGCGGCGCGGATGGAGGGATCCAAGGCGTTCGCCAAGGAGATCATGGCCTCGGCGGGCGTGCCGACCGCGCATTGGCACGAGGTCACCACCGTGGCCGACGGCCTCCAGGCCATCACGTCCTACCCGGCGGTCGTCAAGTTCGACGGGCTCGCGGCGGGCAAGGGCGTCGTCGTGGCCCCCGACGCGGCGCAGGCCCGCGCCGCGCTGACCGAGATGCTCGAGGCGCGGCGCTTCGGGGACGGCCCCGTCGTCGTCGAGGACTTCCTCGAGGGCGAGGAGCTGTCGCTCTTCGCGATCTGCGATGGCGAGCGCGCTGTCCCCATGGTGCCCGCCCAGGACTACAAGCGGATCTTCGACGGCGACGCGGGCCCGAACACCGGAGGCATGGGCGCCTACAGCCCGGTGCCCGGCGCCCCCGACCCCCACGAGCTGTGCGCTGCGGTCCACCAGCCCGTCGTCGACCTGCTGCGCGAGCGCGGCACGCCGTTCCACGGCGTCCTCTACGCCGGGCTCATGCTGACCGCCGACGGCCCGCAGGTCATCGAGTTCAACGTGCGCTTCGGCGACCCCGAGACCCAGGCCGTGCTGCCGCGCCTGCGCAGCGACCTGCTCGAGCTCCTGATGGCCGCCACCCGCCCGGGTGGGCTGGCCTCGGTCGCGATGGAGTTCGACGAGCGCTGGGCCGTGACCGTCGTGCTCGCCGGCGCCGGGTACCCCGAGCGCTCGGCGTCCGGGGACGTCATCGAGGGCCTCGGCGACGTCGGCGACGATGTCGAGGTCACCCACGCCGGCACCGCGGTCCGGGCCTCCGACGGCGCGATCGTCACCGCCGGCGGACGCGTCCTGAACGTGACGGGGCTGGGCCCCGACCCGCGCTCGGCCCGCGACGCCGCCTATGCTGGCGCCGACCACATCCACTTCGACGGACGGCAGCTGCGCCGGGACATCGCGCAGCGTGCCGTGGAGCGCGTGACCCCATGAGCGAGCAGCCCGACATCGCCCCCGCCGAGACGACCGGACCGGCCGGCCCGACCGAGATCGAGACCGAGGCGCTCGTCGCCCTCGAGGACGCCGGCACCGACTCGCCGCAGGTCGGGATCATCATGGGCTCGCAGTCCGATCTGGACACGATGCAGGGCGCCGCGAAGGTCCTCGAGGACGCCGGCGTGCGCGTCGAGGTCCGCGTCATGTCGGCCCACCGCGACCCCGAGGCCGTCGCCGACTACTGCCGCAACGCGCGCCTGCGCGGCCTGCGCGTGCTCATCGCCGGTGCCGGCCTGTCGGCGGCGCTGCCCGGCGTGGCCGCGGCGCACACCGACCTGCCCGTGATCGGCGTGCCGCTGTCGAGCCGCCTGTCGGCTGCCGGCGGGCTGGACGCGATCCTGTCGGTCGTGCAGATGCCGCCCGGCGTGCCCGTGGCCTCCGTGGGCCTGGACAACCCCAAGAACGCCGGCCACCTGGCGCTGCGCATCCTGAACGCGTGATCGCGCGCTACACCCGGCCCGAGATCGGGGCGGTCTGGACCGACGAGGCCAAGCTCGAGAGCTGGCGCCAGGTCGAGGTCGCGTGTGCGCTGGAGACGACGGGCCCCACGCCCGCCGAGCTCGAGGCGATCGGCCACGCGACCTTCACGGTCGACGCGGTGCTCGAGCGCGAGAAGGTCACCGACCACGACGTCGCCGCGTTCGTCGACGTGCTGAGCGCCAGCGCCGGCGAGGCCGGGCGCTGGATCCACTACGGCCTGACGTCCTCCGACGTGCTCGACACCGCGCTCGGGCTCCAGCTGCGCAAGGCCGGCGACCTGCTGCTGGCCGGCGCCCGCGAGTTCCGCGACGCGCTGGCCGACCAGGCGCGGGCGCACGTCGACACGGTGTGCGTCGGGCGCACCCACGGCGTCCACGCCGAGCCCACGACGTTCGGCGTCAAGCTGGCCGGCTTTGCCTTCGAGGCCGATCGCAACCTCGCGCGGCTGACCCGCGCGGTCGACCAGGTCGCCGTCGGGGCCGTGTCCGGGGCGGTGGGCACCTACAGCGCGACGTCGCCGGACTTCGAGCGCCGCGTGCTGGCCCGCCTGGGCCTGGAGGCCGAGCCGGTCTCCACGCAGGTCGTCGCCCGCGACCGCCATGCCGAGCTGTTGCAGGCCATCGCGCTGGCCGGCGCGGGCCTGGAGCGCTTCGCGACGGAGTTCCGCCACCTCCAGCGCACGGAGGTCCGCGAGGTCGAGGAGCCGTTCCGCGCCGGCGCCCAGAAGGGCTCCAGCGCGATGCCGCACAAGCGCAACCCGATCGTCTCCGAGCGCATCACGGGCCTGGCGCGCGTGCTGCGCGGCTACGCCCAGGTCGGGGTCGAGGACGTGGCGCTGTGGCACGAGCGCGACATCTCGCACTCGGGCGCCGAGCGCGTCGTGCTGCCCGACGCGACGATCGCGCTGGACTACATGCAGGCCCTGGCCACGCGGCTGGCGCGCGGCATGGTCGTCCACGCCGACCGGATGCGCGAGAACCTCGACCTGACCTACGGCGCGCTGTTCTCGCAGCGGGTCCTGCTGGCGCTCGTCGCCGGCGGCCGGCAGCGCGACGAGGCCTACCGCATCGCCCAGCGCACCGCGCAGCAGGCGTGGGACACGCGCACGCCGCTGCGGGAGCTGCTCGAGGCCGAGCCGGAGCTCGACCTCGATCTCGACGTGATCTTCGACCTCGGCCACTACGTGCGGCACGCGCAGGAGATCGTCGGGCGCCTGGCGTTCTGACGTGGCTGCCGTCGAAGCGGTCACGCCACGGCGAGGGCCTCGACGCCCTCGGCCGAGGCGGCGCTCGCGTTGGCCTCCCGCGAGCGCAGCAGCACCGTGACGGTCACCGCGCCCAGGGCCAGCAGCCCGGCCCCGACGGCGAAGGCCGTCGTGTAGCCGTGGACCAGCGCGTCGGCGCGGACGCCGCCGGCGCCGTCGGTGGCCGAGTTGGCCACGGTGGTCAGGATCGCCAGCCCGAGGGCGCCGCCGATCTGCTGGGACGTGTTGAACAGCCCGGAGGCCAGGCCCTGGTCCTCGGGCGCGACGCCGCCCGTGGCGATGAGCGTCAGCGGCACGAACGCGTTGCCGATGCCGATCGCCAGCAGCGCCAGGCCGGGCAGGAACCCGGTGAAGTACGCGGTGTCCGGCGTCAGCGTCGTCATCCACAGCAGGCCCAGCGTGCCGAGGCCGAGGCCCGCGGCCAGGACCGCCTTGACGCCGAAGCGCACCAGCAGGCGCTGGGAGAGCACCGAGCCGGCGATGATCCCGACCGTCATCGGCACGAAGGCCAGGCCGGTCTCGAGCGCGTTGTCGCCCTTGATCTGCTGGAAGTACAGCGAGCCGAAGTAGAAGAGCGAGTACATGCCGCCCATGAGCAGCAGCGTCGCGGCGTTGGCGATCGACAGCGTCCGGACCCGGAAGATCGAGAGCCGCACGAGCGGCGCCGCGCGCCGGGTCTGCAGCGCCCCGAAGGCCAGCAGCAGGGCGACGGCGGCGGCCCCGAAGGCCAGCGTCCGCGCGCTCGTCCAGCCGAACTCCTGGGTCTTGACGATGGTGTAGGTCAACAGGCCCAGCCCGCCGGTGACCAGCGTCGCGCCGGCCAGGTCGAAGCCGCCGGCGCGGTCGCCGGCGCGCGACTCGGGGACGACCCGGAGCGCGAGGACGAGGGTGGCCAGGCCCACCGGCAGGTTGATGAAGAAGACCCACTGCCACGACAGGGCGTCGACGAGGAAGCCGCCGAGCAGGAGGCCGACCGCGCCGCCGCCGCCGGAGATCGCCGCGAACGCGCCGAGCGCCTTGGCGCGGTCGGGGCCCTCGGGCACGGTCGTCGTGATGATGCTCAGCGCGGCGGGGGAGACGAGCGCGGCGCCCAGGCCCTGCAGCGCGCGAGCGCCGACGAGCCAGCCGGGGGACGTCGCCAGGGCGTCCATGAGCGAGGCGAACGTGAACAGCGTGATGCCGGCGACGAACAGCCGCCGTCGGCCGAGGAGGTCGCCGGCGCGGCCGCCGAGCAGGAGGAAGCCGCCGAAGACCAGCGTGTAGGCGTTGACCACCCACTGGAGGTCGGTGGCGGAGAACTGCAGGTCGGCCTGGATGGCCGGGAGCGCGACGTTCGTGATCGTCGCGTCGAGGACGACCATGAACTGGGCGAGGCACACGACGACCACCACGGGCAGCCAGTGGCGGGCGACGGGGGCGTCCTGCGGGGGAGATGAAGACATGGAGGAGGAGATGGGGAGTGGGTCGGGAGCAAGCGGACCGAGCGGTCCGGATGACCGTAGCACAACCGGACCGTACGGTCCGTATTTACGGACCGAATGGTCCGTTTGACCCCCTCGAACTGATACCCTGAGGGCGATGGCGGTCTCGGATGTCACCCCCCTGCGCGCCGACGCGCGCCGCAACCTCGAGCGGATCCTCGAGGCGGCGCGCGCCGCGTTCGCCGAGCGCGGGCTCGACGTCGGGGTGGAGGAGATCGCCCGCCGCGCCGGCGTCGGCAAGGCCACGTTCTTCCGCCGCTTCCCGAGCAAGGACGCGCTCGTGCTCGCCGTCCTGGAGGGCTTCATCGAGGAGATCGAGGCGGCGGCGGCCGACGCGGCGGCGGCGCCCGACCCGCTCGAGGGCCTGCGCGACTTCCTCCTGCACCACATGACGCTGCAGGCCAACAACACGGCCTTCTTCGACGCGGTCTCCGCGCGCTTCACCGGCGAGAACCCGCCCGTCGAGCTGACGGACCGGATGCTGGCCGCGATCGGCCGCGTGCTGGAGCCGGCGCGGGCCGCGGGCGTCCTGCGCGACGGCGTCGAGGCGGGCGACCTCTCGACGGTGGCCAAGATGCTCGGCGCCGCGATCCGGCCCATGCCGGGCGTGCTGCTCCCCGCCGCCGCCTGGCCGCGCTACCTGGACATCGTCCTGGCCGGTCTGCGGGCCGGGCAGGACCCGCTGCCCGGCATCGCGGCGGACCCGTGCACGATGGTGCGCGAGGTCTCCGCGACGTCCACCTGAACCGGCGCCCGTGCCGCCCGGGCGCTTCGATACCGTCAGGGCGTGACCGCCGCCGATCTCGACCTGCCGCTCATCGCCAGCGGGAAGGTCCGTGAGCTCTACGACCTCGACGACCGCCTGCTGCTCGTCGCCTCCGACCGGATCTCGACCTACGACGTCGTGCACCCGAACGGGATCCCCGACAAGGGCAAGGTCCTGACGGGCATCTCGGTCTTCTGGTTCGACAAGACCGCACACATCATCCCCAACCACTACATCTCGGCGACCGACGGCGTGCCGGACAAGGTCCGCGGCCGCGCGATGGTCGTCAAGAAGCTGACGATGCTGCCCGTCGAGTGCGTCGTCCGCGGCTACATCACCGGCTCGGGCTGGAAGGACTACCAGGCCACCGGCCGCGTGTCGGGCATCCAGCTGCCGCCCGGCCTGCGCGAGTCCGAGAAGCTGCCGGCGCCGATCTTCACGCCGTCCACCAAGGCCGACGAGGGGCACGACGAGCCCATCGACCTCGAGCGGGCCGCCGAGATCCTCGGCGACCGCGAGCTGGCCGGCCGGCTGCGCGACGTGTCCATCGCCCTGTACAGCCACGCGGCCGGCCTGGCCGCCGAGCGCGGGGTGATCCTCGCCGACACGAAGTTCGAGTTCGGCATCGACGAGGCCGACCCCGCCCGCCCGCTCGTCCTCGGCGACGAGGTCCTGACGCCGGACTCCTCGCGCTACTGGCCCGTCGAGGGCTACGAGCCGGGGCACGGCCAGCCGAGCTTCGACAAGCAGTACGTCCGCGACTGGGCGTCGTCGACGGGCTGGGACAAGGCGCCGCCGGCACCCGAGATCCCGGCCGACGTCGTCGCCGGGACCCGGGCCCGCTACGTCGAGGCCTACGAGCTCATCACGGGCGAGCCGTTCGACGGCTGGCTGTCGCGGACGTCGGCGTGAGGGCCCGCGTCCTCATCCGGCCCAAGGCGGGGATCCTCGACCCCCAGGGCGTCGCCGTCGAGCGCGCGCTGCCGGCGCTGGGCTTCGCCGGCGCGGGCAACGTCCACGTCGGCCGGATGGTCGAGCTCGACGTCGCCGACGCCTCGCAGCTGGAGGAGATGTGCCGCCGGCTGCTGGCCAACCCGCTCATCGAGGACTACGAGATCGAGATGATCTCCGACGCGCCGGCCGCCGCGTGAAGCTCGGCGTCGTCACGTTCCCCGGCACCTGCGACGACGCCGACGCGCGCATCGCGGCCGGCATGGTCGCCGAGGCCGTCCCGCTCTGGCATCGCGACGCCGACCTGCGCGGCGTCGACGGCATCATCGTCCCCGGCGGCTTCTCCTACGGCGACTACCTCCGGGCGGGCGCCATCGCGCGCTTCTCGCCGGTCATGGAGTCGGTCGTGGCCTTCGCCCGCGACGGCGGCCCGGTGCTCGGCATCTGCAACGGCTTCCAGATCCTGTGCGAGGCCGGCCTGCTGCCCGGCGCCCTCCTGCCCAACACGGGGCTGCGCTTCGTCTGCCGCCAGGTCGACCTCGTCGTGCAGACCACCGCGACGCCGTTCACCTCCACCTGCACGGTGGGCCAGGTGCTGTCGATCCCGGCCAAGCACACGACGGGCCGCTACTTCGGCGAGGTCGCCCCGGAGCAGGTCGTCCTGCGCTACGCGCACGGGCACAACTTCAACGGCTCCCAGGACGACATCGCCGGCGTCGTCAACGCGGCCGGCAACGTCATGGGCCTCATGCCGCATCCCGAGCACGCCGTCGAGACGCTCACGGGCGGGTCGGCCGACGGGCTGGCGCTGTTCGAGGGGATGACCCGTGTCGCCGTCGCCTGAGCCCGGGTCGGACGACACCGTCGCCGCGCCGGGGATCGAGCGCGCGGTCGCCCTCGGGCTGACTCGCGACGAGTACGCGCTGGTCTGCGACGAGCTCGGCGGCCGCGAGCCCAACGAGGTCGAGCTGGCGATGTTCTCGCTGCTGTGGAGCGAGCACTGCGCCTACAAGCACTCCAAGAAGCTCCTGCGCACGCTGCCCACCGAGGGCCCCGCGGTCGTCATGGGCCCCGGGGAGAACGCCGGCGCCGTCGACGTCGGCGGCGGGTGGGCGGTGGCCTTCAAGGTCGAGTCCCACAACCACCCCAGCGCGGTGGAGCCCTTCCAGGGCGCGGCCACCGGCGTCGGCGGGATCCTGCGCGACATCTTCGCCCTGGGCGCCCGGCCCATCGCGGTCCTGGACTCGCTGCGCTTCGGCGAGCCGACCAGCGAGCGCTCGCGCTATCTGCTGGACCGCGCGGTCGCCGGCATCGGCCACTACGGCAACTCGATCGGCGTGCCCACCGTGGGCGGCGAGGTCGTCTTCGAGGCGCCCTACGAGACGAACTGCCTCGTCAACGCGATGGCGCTCGGCCTGGCGCGCACGGAGGACATGATCCGCAGCGCGGCGGCCGGCGTCGGCAACGTGCTCGTCCTGTTCGGCGCCTCCACCGGGCGCGACGGCATCGGCGGCGCGTCCGTCCTGGCCTCGGCCGAGCTCGACGCCGCCGACGAGTCCAAGCGCCCGTCCGTGCAGGTCGGCGACCCGTTCGAGGAGAGCAAGCTGCTGGAGTGCTCGCTCGAGCTGCTGTCGGCGGGCCTGCTCGTCGCGCTGCAGGACCTCGGCGCGGCCGGGCTGACCTCGGCGGCGAGCGAGATGGCCTCCAAGGGCGACGTCGGCCTGGACCTCGATGTCGGCCTGGTGCCGCTGCGCGAGGCCGACATGGAGCCCTTCGAGATCATGGTCTCCGAGTCCCAGGAGCGGATGCTCTGCGTCTGCGAGCCGGACAAGGTCGACGCCGTGCTGGCGCTGTGCGAGAAGTGGGAGGTCAACGGCACCGCGATCGGCGAGGTGACCGCGACCGGGCGCTTCCGCGTGCTGCGCGACGGCGAGGTCGTCGGCGACATGCCGGTCAGCGGCCTGGTCGACGACGCGCCGCTCTACGACCTCGCGCCGGAGCGGCCCGTCGCCGGCGGCGGCTCGCTGTACCCGGCCCCCGTCGCGCTGCCCGGCCTGCCCGACGACGTCCACGGCGTGCTGGTCGCGCTGCTGTCGAGCCCGAACCTCGCCTCGCGCCGCCCGCTGTTCGAGCAGTACGACTCCATCGTGCAGTCGCGGACCGTGCGCCGCCCCGAGGAGGCCGACGCCGCCGTGCTGTGGTTGCGCGAGATGGGCGACGGCGCCCCGGCGATCGCGACGTCGATCGACGGCAACGGCCGCCGCGTCGCGGCCGACCCCTACTGGGGCACGGTCGGCAACGTCCTGGAGTGCGCGGCCAACCTGGCCTGCGTCGGCGCGCGGCCGCTGGGCACGACGAACAACCTCAACTTCGCCAACCCCGAGAAGCCGCACGTCGCCTGGCAGCTGACGGAGGCCGTCCGCGGCCTCGGCGACGCCTGCCGCGCGCTCGACGCGCCGATCGTGGGCGGCAACGTCTCCCTCTACAACGAGGGCGCGGCCGGCCCGATCTACCCGACCCCGGTCGTCGGGATGGTCGGCGTCCTCGCCGACCCCGAGCGCGCGGGCCGGCTGGGCTTCGCCCGCGACGGCGACGCCGTCGCGTTCGTGGGCTGGGACGCGACGGCCGCCCTGGCCGCCTCCGAGCTGGCCAAGCTGCGCGGCGAGCCGCTGCCCGACGGCCTGGCGCCCATCGACATCGCGGGGGTCCGCATCGTCCTGGAGGCCGTGCGCGACGCCGTCGCGGCCGGCGAGCTGTCCAGCGCCCACGACATCGCCGAGGGCGGCCCGATCGTCGCCCTGGCCGAGTGCTGCCTGGCCGGCGGCCGCGGGGCCGCGCTGGACCTCGGCGACACCGACGACGTCTGGGCGGCGCTGTTCGGCGAGGCCTCCGGCGCGTTCGTCGTGTCGGGCCCGCGCGAGGCGCTGCACCGCCTCGGAGAGCGCGTCGCCGTCGAGGTCGTGGGGACCGTGGGCGGCGACGGCCTGGAGCTGGCGATCGGCTCGCTGCGCGAGCGCTGGACGCTTCACGAGCTGCGCGCGGCGTCGGGCGCGCTGGCGCCGCTGTTCCCCTGAGCCGATCCATCCGGCCGTGGCCTGGGCGCCGGTCCGGGGTAGGACCGGCAGGTGACCTCTGCGGAGATCCTCGTCGGCCTGCTCGGGGCCGTGACCGTGCTGGCGGGCCTGGCGCGGCGTCTGGGCCTGCCCGCGCCCATCGTGCTCGTGGTCTGCGGCGTGGCCGTCGGGCTGATCCCCGGGCTGCCGTCGGCCGCGCTGGACCCCGACCTCATCTTCTTCATCTTCCTGCCGCCGCTGGTCTACGGCGCGGGCTTCAACTCCTCGCCGCGCGACCTGCGCCAGCAGGCCCGCCGCATCGGCGTGCTGGCCATCGGGCTGGTGGCGGCCACGACGGTCGTCGTGGCCCTCACGCTCAAGCTCGTCGTGCCGGGCTTCGGCTGGCCCGAGGGCCTGGTGCTCGGGGCGATCCTGGCGCCGACGGACCCCGTCGCGGCCGTGGCCGTGCTGCAGCGGCTGCGCGTGGCGCCGACGCTCTCGGCGATCATCGAGGGCGAGTCGCTCGTCAACGACGGACTGGGGCTCGTGCTCTACCGGCTGGCCGTCGCGGCCACGGTCGGCGGCACGTTCTCGCTGGTGGACGGCGCGGTCACGCTCGTGAGCACGGGCGTGGGCGGCGTGGCCATCGGGCTCGCGGTGGGCTGGGCCATCAGCCACGTGCGCCGGCGCATCGACGACCCGGTCGTCGAGATCACGCTGTCGCTCTTCACGCCGTATGCGGCCTACATCGCGGCCGAGGCGCTCGGCGTGTCAGGCATCCTGGCCGCCGTCAGCGTCGGGCTCTACCTCGGCTCGCGGGGCGAGGGCCTGTTCTCGGCGACCGCGCGCATCGAGGCCCAGGGGTTCTGGAAGGCGCTGACCTTCATGCTCGAGTCGACGCTGTTCCTGCTCATGGGGCTGCAGTTCCGGCGCGTGGCGGGCGCGATCGAGAACCTCGACCCCGGGCGCGTCGCCCTGACCGTGGGGGTCACGATGGCCGCCGTGGTCGTGCTGCGCGTCGCCTGGATGTTCACGGTGGGGCCGCTGCTGCGCCGGCTCATCCCGGGCGAGCCGAGAGAGGAGCCGCCCGAGCTCGGCGCCGGGGCGCGGCTCGTCGCGGGCTGGGCGGGCATGCGCGGCGCGGTCTCCCTGGCCGCGGCGCTGGCCATCCCGGCCACGATCGACGGCGGCGCCCACTTCCCCCAGCGCAACCTGATCATCTTCGTCGTCTTCTGCGTCATCGTGCTCGGGCTGCTCCTCCAGGGCCTGACGCTGCCGCTGCTGGTCCGGGCGACCGGGCTCGGGCGCGACGCGGCCGACGACGCCGGCGACGAGGCCCGGGCGCGGGCCGCCGCCGCCGAGGCGGCCCTCGCCCGCCTCGACGAGCTCGACGGCGACGGCGGCGGGCGCGCCGGCGACCACCTGCGTGAGCTCTACGAGGCCCGGCTGGGCCACGCCAGCGCCCCCGGGGACGAGACCGGCGACGCCGAGCGCGAGCACGTCGAGACCTTCCAGCGCCTGCGCGAGGAGCTGCTGCGCTCCGAGCGCGGCGCGCTGCACGATCTGCACGCCCGTGGCGAGATCTCCGAGGAGGCGCTGCGCACCGTCGAGCGCGACCTCGACCTCCAGGAGGCGCGCCTTGAGTAGCGGGAGGCAACGGCGGTGGCCGGTGCCGTTGCTACCCTCCGTCACGCCGCCGCGTCACCTCGTCCTGCACGAGGCGGCCTCCATGACCGAGCTGATCACCCCTCTCGAGCAGCGCGACGGCCCGCGCGACGAGTGCGGCGTCTTCGGGATCTACGCCCCCGAGCACGACGTCTCCCGCCTGACCTACTTCGCCCTGTACGCCCTCCAGCACCGCGGCCAGGAGTCGGCGGGCATCGCCGCGGCCGACCGCGGCGGCTACATCATCACGCAGCGCTCGCTGGGCCTGGTCAACCAGGTCTTCAAGGAGCACGACCTGCGCGCGCTGGCCGGCGACCTCGCCATCGGCCATGTCCGGTACTCGACGACAGGCTCCAACGAGTGGGAGAACTCGCAGCCCGTGCACCGCAGCGCCGGGTCGGGCGGCAACCGGGAGCTCGCGCTGGCCCACAACGGCAACCTCATCAACGCCGTCGAGCTGCACGCCGAGCTGCGCGCCCGCGGCGTCCAGTTCAGCTCGACCTCGGACTCCGAGATCATCGCCGCGATGATCTCCACGCACCCCGCGGAGCGCATCGAGGACGCCGTCGCCGACGTCCTGCCGCGCCTGAAGGGCGCGTTCTCCACCGTCGTCATGACCAAGGACAAGGTCGTCGCCTTCCGCGACGGCGCCGGCCTGCGCCCGCTGTCGCTGGGCCGCCTGGGCGACCGCTTCTGCGTCGCCTCGGAGACGTGCGCGTTCGACATCATCGGCGCCACCGCGATGCGCGACGTCGCCCCCGGCGAGGTCGTCACCCTGTCCGAGCGCGGGCTCAGCGCCCGGCAGGTCGTCTCGGGCGAGCGCGAGGCCTTCTGCGTCTTCGAGTACATCTACTTCGCGCGCCCCGACTCGCGGATGAACGGCCAGCTCCTGCAGGCCGCCCGCGGGCGCATGGGCGAGATCCTGGCGCGCGAGGCGCCGGCGGAGGCCGACCTGGTCATCGCGGTCCCCGACTCGGGCAACCCCGCCGCGCGCGGCTTCGCCCGGGCGCTCGGGCTGCCCCAGGACGACGGGCTCATCAAGAACCGCTACGTCGCGCGCACGTTCATCCAGCCCGGCCAGGAGCTGCGCAAGCACGGCCTGCGGCTGAAGTTCAACCCGCTGCCCGAGATCGTCGGCGGCAAGCGCCTCGTCGTCGTCGACGACTCGATCGTGCGCGGCAACACGACGCGCCAGATCGTGCAGATGCTGCGCGACGCCGGCGCGCTGGAGGTGCACATGCGCATCTCGGCCCCGCCGATCAAGCACCCGTGCCACTACGGGATCGACATGTCCAGCCGCGAGGAGATGATCGCCCACGGGCGCACGCCCGCGGAGGTCGCGGCCGAGCTCGGCGCCGACTCGCTGGCCTACCTGTCGCTGGCCGGCGTCTACGAGGCCGTCCGCGGCGAGCGGACCACGCACTGCGACGCCTGCTTCTCCGGCGAGTACCCCCTGGCCGGCACGGAGGACGCCCAGCACAAGGACGCCTTCGAGCAGCGCGGCCTGCCCGTGCTGGCCGCCGCCCCGGCCGCCGCGCCGGGCCCCGCCCCCGTCGTCTAGCGCAGCGGGCCGAGGCGCATCGCCTCGGCGACCGCTGTGCCCCGGTCGCCGACGTCACGAGGGTGTGACGGGATCGCGTCGCCGGGCGGCAGCCTCCGGGCGCGGCGCTATGGTCCGGCGCCCGCATGGATCTGCGCGCCGCCCTCCACCAGCACTTCGGCTTCTCCGAGTTCCGCCCCGGCCAGGAGGCGGCCGTGCGCGCGGCCGTCGCGGGTCAGGACGTGCTCGTCGTCATGCCGACGGGCGCCGGCAAGTCGCTCTGCTACCAGCTGCCCGCCCTGGTCGGCCCCGACCTGACGATCGTCGTCTCCCCGCTGGTCTCGCTCATGCAGGACCAGGTCGCCGCGCTGGAGCGGCGGGCCCCGGGGATGGCGGCCATCGTCAACTCCCAGCAGGACGCGGCCGCCAACGCCGGCGCCCTGGCGCGTGCCCGCGACGGCTCGCTGCGGCTGCTGTACGTCGCGCCCGAGCGCTTCTCGTCGCCCGTGTTCCTCAAGGCGATCGAGGGCGTGCCCATCGGGCTGTTCGTCGTCGACGAGGCCCACTGCGTGTCGCAGTGGGGCCACGACTTCCGCCCGGACTACTTCCGCCTGGCCGACGCCGCCCGCTGGCTCGGCGCCCGCGCGCTCGTGGCCTCGACGGCGACCGCGACGACCGAGGTCGCTCGCGACATCATCGCGCGCCTGGGCCTGCACGACCCCGCGATCGTCACGACGGGCTTCGACCGGCCCAACCTGAGCTTCGCGGTCGTGCCCTGCGCGACGACCGCCGACAAGCATGCGCGGATCGCCGCGGCGCTGGCGCAGGACGGCGCGCGCCCGGCCATCGTCTACGCGGGCACGCGCAAGGCCGCCGACCGGCTCGCCGAGCGGCTGGCCGCGCAGCTGGGGATCGAGGTCCTGGCCTACCACGCGGGCCTGGGCCGCGCCGAGCGCACGGAGGCCCAGCGGCGCTTCATGGCCGGCGAGGTCGAGGTCGTCGTCGCGACGAACGCGTTCGGCATGGGCGTCGACAAGGCCGACGTGCGCACGGTGGCCCACGAGGTCGTGCCGCCGTCGGTCGAGGCCTACTACCAGGAGGCCGGGCGCGCCGGCCGCGACGGAGAGCCCGCCCGGGCGCTGTTGTTCGCCGAGCCGCGCGACAAGGGTCTGCACGTCTTCTTCATCCAGCGCGCCGAGGTCTCCGACACGCTGCTGGACGGAGTCGCCCGGCGCCTCATCGCGGCCTCCCCCGAGGGCCGGTTCGACGTCGCGGTGGCCGAGCTCGACGACGAGCCCGAGCGCGTGCGCGCGATCGTCGGCCACCTGGCCCGCGCCGGCGTCGTGCAGCCCGCCCCGGCGCCGATGGACCGCGTGCGCGGGCGCCTGGCCGGACCCTACGACGGCCGGGCCCGGGCGGCGGCGCGGACGTCGGCGGCCGAGGGCCAGCGGGCGCGCTGGCGCCAGTACCGGGCGGCGTGGGCGTTCGTGGAGGGCGACAGCTGCCGGCGTGTCGCGATCCTGCGCCACTTCGGCGACGACTCCGTGCCCGCCCCGCAGGTGCCGTGCTGCGACGTGTGCGACCCGTCGCTCGTGCCGGCCCGCCCGGAGCGCGCGATGGCCGCCGGCGCCGGCGGGGCGGCGGGCACCGCCCGCCATCCCGGCATCGACGATGCGATCCTCGCCGTGGTCGACGGCGCGCGCCCCTCCATCGGGCGCACCCGCGTGGCCGAGGTGCTGCGCGGCGGTCGCGCCAAGGTCCTGCTGCGCAACTCGTGGGACGGCCTGCCCGAGTACGGGACCTACGCCCACCTCACCGCGGGCGCCGTGCTGGCGCGCATCGACGCGCTGCTGGGCTCGGGGCGCCTGGCCTCCACCGGCGGTCCCTATCCGGTGCTGCGGGTCGTCGCGGGCGCCGGGGCGGGGCAGGGCTCGCTGGCCATCGGGGCGGCGTGATGGCCGCCCCGCTGCGCGTCGGCGTCCTGGCCTCCGGGGCCGGGACGAACCTGCAGGCGCTGCTCGACGACCCCGAGGTCGGGCCGCTCGTCGTCGCCGTGGCCTCCGACCGCGCCGTCGCCGGCGCCCTGGAGCGGGCCCGACGCGCCGGCGTGCCGACCGCCGTCTTCGCACGCGAGGAGCACGCCGACCGCGCTGCGCGCGACGCCGCGATGGCCGACTGGCTGCACGCCCAGGACGTGGGCCTCGTGGTGCTCGCGGGCTACATGGCGCTGCTGGAGGCGCCGTTCATCGCCCGCTTCCGCGACCGCATCGTCAACGTGCACCCGTCGCTGCTGCCCGCCTTCCCGGGGATCGCGGCCGTCCAGCAGGCCATCGACTACGGAGTCAAGGTCTTCGGCGTCACCGTGCACCTCGTCGACGAGGGCGTCGACACGGGCGCCATCCTGCTGCAGCGGGCCATCGAGCTGCCCCCGGGCGCCGACGCCGCGGCCGCCCTGCGGGCGCTGCGCCCGTTGGAGCACACGCTGCTGCCGCAGGCCGTGCGGCTGCTGGCCGCGGGGCGCGTGCGCCGCGACCCCGGGCACCCCCGGCGCCTGCTCGTCGACGCCTGACGCCGCGCCGCGCCGCGGCGGCGGCTAGGCGGCCGGGTCGGGCGCGTCGTCCACGGCGCCCTCCGGGTCGTCGCCGCCGGGCCGGTCGGGCGCGGTGTCCTTCCAGTCGCCGGTGACGACGCGGCTGGCCTCCGCGTCGCGCCGCGCCGCGTCGGCCTTGCCGGCGGCGTCGTCGATGTGGTCGCCGAGGAGGTCGAGCCGGTCGTCGAGGACGTCGGCCTCGTGCTCGAGCCGCTGGGCGACCTGTTCGTCGGGGCGGTGCTCGTCCATGGCCCCGGGCTTCCCGCACGGTGCGGATCGCAAGCACCCCGCCCGCCCGCCGACGGGCGGGCGGGTGAGGCCGCAGAGCCAATACCCTTGCGGTCATGGCCTCCGAGACCTCGCCCGCCGCTCCGACGGCGCCCGGCGCCGTGCGCATCCAGCGCGCCCTGCTGTCGGTCTCCGACAAGCGCGGCATCGTCGACTTCGCCCGCGGCCTCGCCGAGCTCGGCGTGGAGATCGTCTCGACGGGCGGCACCGCCGCCGCGCTGCAGGAGGCGGGCCTCGACGTCCGCGCCATCGACGACTTCACGGGCTTCCCCGAGATCATGGACGGCCGCGTCAAGACGCTGCACCCCAGGCTCTACGCGGGTCTGCTCGCGGTGCGCTCCAACGCGGAGCACCTGGCCCAGGCCGACGAGCAGCAGATCGAGTTCGTCGACCTCGTCTGCGTCAACCTCTACCCGTTCGAGCGCACGGCGGCCCGGCGCGGCGTGTCCGAGGCCGAGGTCATCGAGAACATCGACATCGGCGGCCCGACGATGCTGCGCGCGGCCGCCAAGAACCACGCGTTCGCCGCCGTGGTCGTCAAGCCGGAGTCCTACGACGCGGTGCTCGAGGAGCTGCGCGACGCCGGCGGGACGCTCTCCATGCCCACGCGCGAGTCGCTGGCCGCCGAGGCGTTCGCCTACACCGCGCGCTACGACACCGCGATCGCCCGCTGGTTCGCCGAGAAGAACGAGGACTTCCCGCCGCTGTTCATCCGGGCCTTCGAGAAGGTCGTCGACCTGCCCTACGGCGAGAACCCGCACCAGCGCGGCGCGTTCTACGCGCAGGTCGGCACCCGGATGAACGTGCTGTCGCAGGTCAAGCAGCACCACGGCAAGCAGATCTCCTACAACAACATCCTGGACCTCGACTCGGCCCGCGCGCTCGTCCGCGAGTACGAGGTGCCGGCGTGCGCGATCGTCAAGCACAACAACCCGTGCGGCGCGGCGCTGGGGGCCTCCGCGCAGGAGGCCTACGAGCGCGCCTTCGCGTGCGACCCGATGAGCGCCTATGGCGGCGTCATCGCGCTGAACCGCCGCGTCGACCGCGCGACGGCGCAGCGCCTGCACGAGCAGTTCATCGAGGTGCTCATCGCGCCGGGCTACGACGACGACGCCCTCGAGGTCCTGACCCAGAAGCAGAACATCCGCATCCTCGAGGACCAGGAGCGCCGCCTGCCGGTGCTCGGCGAGCCCGAGATCCGCCAGGTCACCGGCGGCCTGCTCGTCCAGGACCGCGACTCGGGCCGCGACGAGCGCGACGGGATGGAGGTCGTCACCGCGCGCCGCCCCAGCGAGGACGAGTGGAGCGACCTGCTGTTCGCCTGGCGCGTCTCGCGCCACGTGAAGTCCAACGCGATCGTGCTCGCGCGCGGCCTGGCGACCGTCGGCATCGGCGCCGGGCAGATGAGCCGCGTCGACTCCGTGCGCCTCTCGGTCGAGAAGGCCCAGGTGCCCGACCTCAAGGGCGCCGCGCTGGCCTCCGACGCGTTCTTCCCGTTCGCCGACGGGCCCGAGCTGGCCATCCGGGCCGGGGTGACCGCGGTGATCCAGCCCGGCGGGTCGGTCCGCGACGCCGAGGTCGTGGCCGCCGCCGACGAGGCCGGCGTCGCGATGGTCTTCACCAAGCGCCGGCACTTCCGCCACTGATGGAGATCCGTCGCCTGGGCTCCGAGCCGCCGGGCCCGTGGGAGGCCGCGATCGGCTACTCCCGCGTCGTCCGCGCGGGCGCGCACGTCTGGGTCGCCGGCTGCACGTCGGTCGACGAGTACGGCGTCGTGCAGGGCATCTCGCCCGCCGAGCAGACCGCGCTGGCGCTGGCCAACGTCGGCCGCGCGCTGGAGCGCGTGGACGCCTCGCTGGCCGACGTGGTGCGCACACGGCTCTACGTCACCGACGCCTCCCGCTGGGAGGAGGTGGGGCGCGCCCACGGCGACGTGTTCGCCGACATCCGGCCGGTCACCACGCTCGTGGAGGTCTCCGGCCTGCTGGACCCGCGGATGCTCGTGGAGGTCGAGGCCGACGCGTTCGTCGCCGCCTCCGGCGGGGCCGGCGGGGCGGGTTTCCCGCGCTGAGCAGGGGCTTGCCCTTCCGTCCGGTCCTTCGCGCAACCTTCGCCGCCGCGTGCCTGCCCTGTTGACCCCTGCCAGCGACGGATTGCGGGCGTGGCAGGTCGCGGCGCTTGAGGCGATGGGCACATGGCAGTCGGGCGCGTTCCTGATCTCCGCCGCGCCCGGGGCGGGCAAGACGCGCCCGTCCATCGAGATCGCGCGACGCCTGCTGGCCCGCGGCGAGATCGACCGCGTCGTCGTGGCCTGCCCGACGACGCCGCTGACGCGCCAGTGGGCGACGGCCGCCGGCCGCCTGGGCCTGCAGCTCGTCCCCGACGCCGCCGAGCTCGTCGCGCCGCGCGACTTCCACGGCGTCGCGGTCACGTACGCCAAGATCGCGATGGTCGCCTCGCGCTGGACGTCGCAGTGCACGGGGCGGACGCTCGTCATCGCCGACGAGGCCCACCACCTCGGCGAGGAGCTGGCCTGGGGCGAGGGCTTCGCGCTGGCGTTCCGCAACGCCGCGCGGTGGCTGCTGCTCTCGGGCACGCCGTTCCGCTCGGACACCACCCCGATCCCCGGCGTGCGCTACGACGCCGAGGGCGTCGCGGTGGCCGACATCTCCTACACCTACGCCGAGGCCGTGCGCGAGGGCGTCTGCCGCCCGGTGACGTTCATCCCCTACGACGGCACCCTGTCCTGGCGCTCGGGTGACGACGTCATCGAGGCCGGCTTCGACACGGTGCTCACGGCCCGGGAGGCCTCCCGGCGCTACCGCACCGCGATCTCGGCCGAGCTGAGCGACGGCCTGCCACGGATCCTCGCCGCGGCGCACGCGCGGCTGCAGGAGGCCCGCGCCGCCGGCCATCGCGACGCCGGCGGCCTGGTCGTGGCGGCCGACTCCGACCACGCGCGCAAGATCGCCCGGCTGCTCAAGGACGTCAGCGGCCGCAGCCCGGCCGTCGTGCTGCACGCCGAGGCCGGCGCGCACAAGAAGCTCGCCGCGTTCACCGCCTCGCGCGAGGAGTGGATCGTCGCGGTCAACATGGTCAGCGAGGGCGTCGACATCCCGCGCCTGCGCGTCGGGGTCTACGCCAGCGCGGCCAAGACCCCGCTCATCTTCCGCCAGGTCGTCGGCCGGTTCGTGCGCACGATCGCGGGGCGCCCGGCCGACATGTCGTGGCTCTACCTGCCCGGCGACCCGGTGCTGCGCCGCCACGCCACCGACGTCGAGGGCGAGCTGCGCCACGTCCTGCGCCGCGGCGACGGCGACGAGGAGCTCTTCGACGAGCGCGAGGAGCGCCGCGAGACCGAGCCGTCGGAGGCCGTCGAGTTCGTGGCGCTGTCGGCCGACGTGTCGCCGACCTCGCAGATGTCGCTGTTCGGCGGCGGCCCGGCCGTGGCGCACGCGCCGGTGGCGCCCATGGCGTCGTTCACCGCCGCCGTCCCGGACGCGGTGCCCGAGCCGGCGTCGCGCCTGTCGGCGTTCGAGCGCCGCACGATCCTGCGCGACAAGCGCCACCGGCTCGTCGCCGACCTGGGCCGCCGCGACCGGCGCCCGCATCGCGAGATCAACGCGTGGCTCAACGACGCCGTCGGCGTCACCCGCGTCCAGGACGCCACGATCGAGCAGCTCGAGCGCTCGGTCGACCTCCTGCTCGACGCGTTGTCGGGTCGCGTCGTGCGCCGCTAGGGTCCGCGGCCGTGGCCGACCTCGACACCGCCGCCGCCCGGGCGCAGGAGCTGCTCCGGCTGCACGCCGACCCCGCGATCCTCGTGCTCGTCAACGTCTGGGACGTCGCGAGCGCGCAGACCGTCGCCTCCGTGCCGGGCTGCCGCGCGATCGCCACGGCGTCCTGGGCGATGGCCGCGGCCCACGGGATCGCCGACGGGGAGGCGATCGGGCGCGACCGGATGCTCGAGCTCGTCGGCGAGATCGCCGGCGCGGTGGCCCTGCCGGTCACCGCCGACCTCGAGAGCGGCTACGGCGAGACGCCTGCCGAGGTGGGGGAGACGGTCGGGCGCGCGATCGCCGCCGGCGCCGTGGGCTGCAACCTGGAGGACGGGGTCCCCGGCGCGACGCTGTTGCGCGACGCGCAGGACGCCGCCCGGCGCGTGCAGGCCGCCCGCGAGCGCGCCGACCGCGAGGGCGTGCCGGTCGTCATCAACGCCCGCACCGACGTCTATCTGCGCGGGGCCGACGACGCGGAGGCCGCGCTCCTGCGGGGCCGGGCCTACGCCGCGGCGGGCGCCGACTGCGTCTTCGTGCCGGGCGTGATCGAGCGCGAGACGATCCGGGCGCTCGTCGAGGGCATCCCGGCGCCCGTGAGCGTCCTGGCGCGGCCCGGCGCGCCGTCGGTCAGCGAGCTGGAGGCGCTCGGGGTCGCGCGCGTCTCGTTCGGACCCGGGCCGATGGGCGCCGCGCTGGCCGCCCTGGCCCGGACGGCCTCGCAGCTGCTGCAGGGAGGCGCCCCGGCCGACGAGCTCGGATACCGCCCATCGGCCGACTGACGCCGGCGCGCCCCTCCCGCACCCGGGCGAGGCGCCCGGGGGCGCCCCGCCGGGCAGGTGGGGAGGAACTGCACTTGCTGATGTGCGGAGGGGTGAGGGGCGGCCGGCCGGTCCAAGAGCCGATCGCCCGCGTTCCGCATCCACCATGGTGAGCCCCCAACCCCAAGCCAGCCTGAGCGTCGGGTAACGATTGCCTAAGACCGGGCAGGTGGGCCGGCTCCGGCGCACGGCCCGATGCCCCCGGTGGGGCTCGAACCCACAACCTCAACGCTTAAAAGGCGCGCGCTCTACCGATTGAGCTACGAGGGCACCCTTCAGCCTAGACTCCTGGGCCCCGGGCCCCCATGGTGTAGCGGCTAGCACGCGAGCCTTTCACGCTCGAGGCAGGGGTTCGATTCCCCTTGGGGGTATGCGGGACGGGGGAGGGTGCCCGCGCGGCATCGTCCATCTGTCGAGAGGCCCCAAAACGGCCGCGCGCGTGGCAGAGTGCAGCCCTCCACGCGGGCACCGTCTCGGCCCGCGGCGATCCTCCCTGGTCATCTCAGCCGCATGAAGCTCCGACTGCGCCGCCCCTCCGCCTCGATGGGGGTGGCTCTCCTAGCCCTGTTCATCGCCCTCGGCGGCCCCGCGACCGCGGCACGGCTCATCGACGGCCGCTCGATCCGCAAGAGCTCGATCACGTCGGCGCAGATCCGCAACCGCTCGCTCGGGACCCAGGACCTCTCCAGGACGGCCGTCAAGACGCTCCAGGCCACGCGGGCGGGCTCGGTGGGCACGCGGCAGCTGGCGGCCAAGGCCGTCGACGCGACGAAGCTCGCCGACAACGCGGTGGGCCCGCTGGCGATCGCGCCGGGCGCGGTGGACGGGTCCAAGCTCGGCGACGGCGCGGTCGGCCCGGTGCAGCTCGGCGCCTCGGCGGTGACGTCGTCGAAGATCGCCGACGGGGCGGTGGGCTCGGCGGCGATCGCCGACGGCGGCCTGCAGGTGACCGACCTGGCCGACGTCTACGGCTCGGTGGTCGTCGACTTCGCCCCGTTCAAGATCAACGAGTGCCAGAAGGCCGAGGTCACCCCGACGCCGGTCGGCAACCTCGCGGCCCAGATCAACGACGACATCGTGATCGTCACCCCCCAGCCGGGCTGGTCGGACCTCATCACCGTGTCGGGCAACCCGGGCGCCAACAACGTCCTGCGGCTCATCGCGTGCCGCGTCGGCGTCGACCCGGCGAACGTCGATCCGGCCAACGAGGTCGATCCCCCCGCCACGCGCTTCACCTACATGGGGATCGACACGTGAGCCGGTGCGTGACCGACGACACCGGTTTGCGGTGTACCGGATTTGCCCCCAACTTGCGGGGTGTCTGCGTCCGACTTGCGCTCCTCCCCTCCAGGGCCGAGGCCGCGCCGCCGATGACGAGGTCATGGGCGCGGTCATGACAGCAGGAGCACGGCCGCGGTGCTGATGCACCGCCAGACGACGACGCTCGCCCTGGGCGTCCTGATCGCCTGCGCCGTCATGGCCTCGGCGACCGCGCTGCTGCGCGGGACGATCCTCTCCTTCTCCTCCTGGCCCGAGGCGCGCGACGCCGGCGGCACACAGATCGTCATCCCGCGCATGGCCGAGCCGCGGCGCGAGGTCCCGGCGACCGTCGCCGCCACGCTGCCCGGCTCGTCGGCCGAGCAGACGACCGCGCGCATCCTGCTCGGCCTGCAGAACACGGTCGACGTGGCGCCCGCGACCACCACGCCGGCCGGCGGCGCGCCCGCCGCCACGGCGCCGGGCGCCTCCGCGCCGACGGGCCCCCGCACGGCGCCCGACCGCACGACGGCCCCCACCACGACCGGCCCGGCCGCCGGCACGCCGATGCCGACGCCGGCCGCGCCCGTGCCCACCATCCCGGCGTCGCCGTCGGCACCGGTCGTCGCCGACCCTTCGGCCGTGACCCCGGTTCCGGCCGGCACCGTTCCCGTCGCCGCGCTGCCCATGCTGCCCGCGCTGCCGCGCATCGTCGTGCCCACGGCCGCCGAGGCCACGCCCCCCGCCGACCTCACGCCGGTCGTCGCCACGGCCGACGACGCCTCGGCCCCGGCCGACCCCACCGCGCCCGTGCCGCCGGCCCCGGCCCCTGCCGTCGTCGCGCCCGCCGATCCGACCCCGCCGAGCCCGGCGACGCCCGCCGATCCGACGCCGCCGGCCGATCCGGCGCCCGACCCGGCCCCGGCTCAGGGCCCGGTGACCGCGCCCGCGCCGCAGGTGCCCTCCGCGCCCGCCGACCCGGCGCCGCCGACCGATCCCACGCCGGCCGATCCGACGCCCGCGCCGACCGATCCGACGCCCGCGCCGACCGATCCGACGCCCGCGCCGGCCGATCCGACGCCCGCGCCGACCGATCCGACGCCCGCGCCGACCGATCCGACGCCCGCGCCGGCCGATCCGACGCCCGCGCCGGCCGATCCGACGCCCGCGCCGGCCGATCCGACGCCCGCGCCGACCGATCCGACGCCCGCGCCGGCGACCGATCCCACCCCGGTGTCCGGAGACGCGGACGCGGACAATGCTCCGGCGCCGGTCGACCAGGCTCCCGCCGCCTGACCCTCGCGCCGCTCGCGCGGCGGAGGCCTACGACTCGGGGCGGTAGAAGCGCGACTCGGCGCCGTCGTCGACGGCGCCGTAGTGCTCGCGCAGGAGCTCGGCGTCGTCGGCGTCGAGCAGCACGTCGGCGCCGGACTCCGGCGCGTTGCGCACCTGGTGGCGCGAGCAGGTCACCCGCAGGTAGCCGCTCCACCACTGGGAGCCACGCAGCGGCACGAGCCGCGTGCGCGCGCCGAAGGTGCCGCAGTGCACGGTGCCCCATGCCTCGCCGTCGGGGTCGATATGGACCCCGTCGAGGCGGCCGACGAGCCCGAAGGTCCCGTCGAGGATGAAGACGTCGCGCTTGGCCTGGCGTTGGTCGAGCATCGTGGCCGGGCGGGTACCCGCGGTCACCGCGGTTCACACCCCGAACGACTGCCGTAGCCTGTGGCCCTCCCGCGGGCGGTTAGCTCAGCTGGTCAGAGCACTCGCCTTACAAGCGAGGGGTCCCCGGTTCGATCCCGGGACCGCCCATCCTCCGTTTCCCCTTCTCCCGCAAGGGCTCACGACGATCACGGGTCCAGTGTCGCACTCGTATCGGACACCGGATCGGAGGGCGTTGTGTCATTCGTTGTGCCAAACCCCTCTGGGGCGCGTTGTCCCGTGGGGCCATTCGGCGGCTGCTCGGGCTCGTCCATGAAGCGCATCAGGGCCCAGACCAGCTCGTGGTCGACGCGGCGGCGCTCTAGCGTCTGGGCGTACACGGCCAGGGTGAGCCGGGCGTCGGCGTGGCCGAGCTGGCTCATCACGAACCTGGGGTCGCGCCCGGCGAAGAAGCACAGGCTGGCGAACGTGCGGCGCAACGTGTGCGGGGTCACGCGCTCGGGCAGCAGCAGCTTCCCGGCCTTGGCGCGGCGCTCGTTGGCGCGGCTCACGACCTCGGGGAACAGGCGGGCGCGCAGGTTGTGGTCGTTGAGCCGGCCGCCGGTCCGGGTGGGGAACATGGGCCCGGCGGGGTCGAGGTCGCGGCTGGCGGCGTGGGCGCGCAGCTCGTCGGCGACGAACGCGGTCAGGTCGATGTCGCGGCGCCCGGCGTCGGTCTTGGCGGCGGGGATGCGCCAGCGCCCGGAGGCGAGGTCCAGCTCGCCGCGGTCGGCCAGCACGGCCTCGCTGATCCGCGGGCCGGACAGGCATAGCCATGCCAGCAGCGCGCGGCGGCCGTAGCGCTGGTGGGGGCGCAGCTCGTTCTCCCACTCCCCGGCGACGTCGAGCAGGTCGACGATCATGTCGGGCTCGAGGAACGAGCGGGCGGCGGGCTTGACCTTCATCCGCCGGCGCCTGCCGCGGGCGGGGTTCGACCCCAGCAGGCCGTAGTCGACGGCGTCGTCGAGGATCTGGGCGAGGAGGCCGAGGACCATGTTCACCGACCGGGCGCTCAGGCCGCGGGCGACGAGGGCGTCGCGCAGCTCGTCGACGCGGCGGGCGTCCAGCTCGCTGGTCGGGGTGTCCTTCAGGATGGCGAGCAGGTGGGCGAGCCGCCACTGGTAGTCGGCCCGCGTGTTGGGGCGCAGCTCGCCGCGGTGGCGCTGCCACCACCGGGAGGCGGTGACGTGCACGGTCTCGGACTCCGGGTCGGGGGCGGCGACCGCGACGTCGTCCTTGGACGGGGGCTGCCAGGTGCCGCGGGCGATCTGGGCCTGGACCTGGTCGAGCTCGACCTGGGCGCGCTCCTCGTTCCAGCCCTCGTGGTTAGTGCCCAGGTCGATGCACCAGCGGCGCCCGTAGGCGCGCACCCGGAGTCGCCACGTGACCGTGGTGTGGTCCCTCCAGTGGTGGGACTCGATCGCTCCCGTCGCCGGTCGAGGCATCCCGACCAGGACCGTAGCGCGCGTGTCCAGGGGGCTTGTCGCGCGACGCCCAGCGGATGGCGGCTGTGGCACTCCCCTGCGAGGCGGGAGGCAGCAGCTGGGCGCGCGCTCGGACCACTCGGGCCGTGCGCTGAGCGCCGCCGGCTGGCTACCTCGGACTCGCGACCGGGTTCGGAAGCCGAAGACGTGTAGTGGTGTGTCGCCGTCCGCTACATGGATGTTGCGGGTAGAAGCGGATGCCCGGTTTCAAGCCGTGTTCAGGGGTGTGGCGACGCCGGGACTCGTGCGATCTCTTGGCGAACTGTCCCTTGGCCCACCCGTTACGAGAGTCCGCCCGCTCACGATGGGGACATCACGCCGGTTGCCGCCTATCGCAGCGTCAGCGAACACTTCAAGCACGAACAGCCTTGCTTCGGCGCGCTCAGTGCGACCAAGGGAGGCCCCGTGCCATAGCGCTGTCTGCTCAGCGCGTGGTGGGCTCTGAGAGGACCCGCAAGCATCCCACCACCATTAACGCAGCGCACGCGGCAACGGGCGTCGGCTGAGAACCGCCCGGCGGGTTCATCCCCAGATGTTCACCGTACGTGCCGCCCACGCTGTGGGCGGGGCAGACGCAGACGAGTGGTCCGGAAGATGAAGGCCGGGCCCGCGAGGCAAAGCACGACCTGGGCTCGCCGAAGTCTGCGTGCCAACCGACCGACCGGAACCCCACCCGGCCGTAGATCGTCAGGCAGTCAAGTCCCAGGGCGTGGTGTAGGAGTCGGAGCTCGTTCTTGTCGTTGCTGCGGTCGGCGGCTCAGGCCGCGAGGAGCTCTTCGACCTCCTCCTGATTGTTGGTGGTGATGGTCGTCTGATCCTGGGATTGGAAGAGAGGGGTCATCGACTTCTGGCTGATGTAGCTTCGCCCGACGAGCCATTCGTCGTTGGCTTCGATCGCGAGCATCGAGACCAGTCGGATCACCGAAGCGTCGTCGGGGAAGATGCCGACGACGTCGGTGCGGCGGCCGATCTCGCGGTTGAACCGTTCCAGCGGATTGGTCGAGCGGATCTTGGGCCAGTGCTCCTTCGGGCAGCTGTAGAAGGCCAGGACGTCGTCCTCGGCCTGTTCGAGTAGCCGGGCGACCTTGCCCAGCCTGGGCTCGAGCTGAGAAACGGCGTCGGCCAGCCGCTTGCGAGCTTCGGTGCCGTCGGGCGCGGTGAAGATCGAGCGGATCAAGGCGCCCAAGGCGTCGTGCTGTTCGCGGTGGGCGTGGCCGCGGAGGTCTCTGAGGAAGTGCACGGTGCAGCGCTGCCAGGGCGCCCCTAACACCTTGGCCAGCGCGTTCTTGAGGCCTTCGTGGGCGTCGGAGATCGCGAGCTGGACTCCGAGCAGCCCGCGGGCGACCAGGGACCTGAGGAACTCGGTCCAGAACGCTTCGGTCTCCGCGGCGCCGATGTCTAGGCCGATGATCTCGCGGCGGCCTGTCTCGTGGACGGCATGCGCGACAACAACGGCCTTGCGCTGCACCCGTCCGCCGTCGCGGACCTTCTCGATCTTGGCGTCGACGAACAAGTACGGGTAGCGGCCTTCGAGCGGCCGCTGGCGGAACGCCTGGACCTGCTCGTCGAGCAGGCCGGCGATCCGCGAGACCTCCGACTTGCTGATTCGCAGCCCGAGGCTCTCGACGAGCTGGTCGACGCGCCGGGTGCTCACGCCGCAGACATAGGCCTGCTGGACGACCGCGACCAGCGCCTGCTCGCTGCGCTTGCGCGGCTGCAAGAACGACGGGAAGTAGCTGCCCTGACGGATCTTGGGGATCTGCAACTCGATCTCCCCAGCCCTCGTGTCCCAACGCCGCGGCCGGTAGCCGTTGCGATGCGTCGCGCGATCCTCGGTCCGCTCGCCGCGCTGAGCGCCGATGAGCTCGGAGACCTCGGCCTCCATCAACTCCTGAGCGACGGCCTTGACCGACTCGCGGATCACGTCTGCGTGCTCATCACGAAGCACCTGCCTGACGACCTCCACGATCGTCATCCTGTCCTGACCGGCCATCGCCGGCCTCCCTTCCTCGTCGTTGCGTGAGAACTCCGACGAAGAATGAGCGCCGCGGTGGCCGGACCTACGTCCGTTCCGTCCGACCGGCTCCTACACCAACACTAGGGACGTGACCCGTCAGGCGCTCTGCTCCCCGCAACGGGGGCAGTGCGCCTGCACTCCCTCCGCATTTCCCTCCCATCCGTAAAACGCCTTGGGCCCCCCAGCCGCCCGCCGGGGCCTTCAGCCCGCGAGCGGTCGCTCTCATGCGCGCGTAGGCGCCTCGCGAAAGGCGCGAAACCATCGCGCGTCACCTGACGAAGGCGGTGGGCGAAGGGAAAGCGCAACCGCCCAGCGCTGGCCATGGTCCAGATCGGCGAGGAGGTCACACGCCGCGCTGCGCTCCCGGGACCATCGGGGCCCCGCGGACCATCTGCGTTCGGGATCCCGCGGCCCAGGCGACCGCCGTCGGCGTCCACGAGCGCGCTGCCGACCACCAGCGACAGGTGCGCGGCCGTGTGCAGCGTGCGGCCACTGGCCGACGATGTGGCGGCGGCGTCGGGAACGCCGTGTTCAGATCCAGGCGCGGCGGCGGAAGACGATGTACAGCATCAGCGAGATCGCCACCATCAGGCCCAGCGCATAGACGTAGCCGTAGTACCAGTGCAGCTCGGGCATGTGGTCGAAGTTCATGCCGTAGACGGTGCCGACGACCGAGGGCGCGAAGAGGATCGCGGCCCAGGCCGGGATCTTCTTGACCTCTTCGTTCTGGGTATTGGAGACCTCGCTGAGGCTCTTGGTCTCCAGCGTGAGGTTGACGTTGAGGATGTTCTGCAGCAGTTGGCGGAAGTCGTCGGCCTGCTCCTGCAGGCGCAGCGCGTGGTCCTCGACGTCGCGCAGGTATCGGCGCTCCTCGTCGTCGACGCCGGGGTCGGCCATGAGGCACTCCAGCATGGGAATGAGCGGGCGGATGGCGCACTGGAAGTGGATGACCTCGCGTGTGAGCTCGTAGATGCGGCGCGAGGCGTCGGTGCTGCCGTCGAAGACCTCGTCCTCGATCTCGTCGATGTCGTTCTCGACGCCGGCGACCACGGGCAGATAGTCGTCGACGACGCGGTCCATGATCGCGTGCAGCACCGCCACCGGTCCGCGGCGCAGCAGGTCCGGGCGGCCTTCCAGGTCGCGGCGCACCTCGCCGAGGTCGGGCGCCTCGCTGTGGCGGACGGTGATGACGAACTGCGGGCCGGCGAAAACGTGGACCTCGCCGAACTCGACGGTCTCGGTCTCGTCGATGTAGCGCGCCGGTCTCAGGACGCAGACAGGGTGTCGCCGTAGCGCTCGAGCTTGGGCCGCTGGTGGGCGTTGACCGCGTCCTCGACGGCGAGCTCGTGCAGGTGGAACTCCCGGGTGACCTCGGCGAACTCCTCAAGCGTCGGGCGGTAGAGGCCGATCCACGCGATCCCGTCGCCCTGCAGGCAGGCGTCGGCCAGGTCGGCCAGCTCGCCCGGCTCGGCGACGCGCCGACCATCGCGATAGATGGCGCGATCCACGATCACCGAGCCGAACATACCCGCGGCCCGGAAGTCGGCGTCGTCATCGGTGCGAGATCTGTACGCCGTGGTCCGGGATCTCCATGCGGCCCGCACGGTCCCGGGGCGATCGTGTGGACACCATGTTGTTGCAGTCCCTAACCCCGCGCCGTGCCAGCCGCCGGCGCCGCATGCTGGCCAGTGGCCTGGAGCAGGCGGTGCGCGACGCGCACGTCCAGAGCGGGTACTTCACGAGCCGGATCCCGGTGGCGCGCGACCGGGTGCTGATGTGCGAGCCCGACCTGCTGGCCCTGGCCGGTGTGCTGCGCTCGGGCCGGGATCTGCCGGTCGACGGCCTGGAGGCCGTCCATGCGCTGCTGACCGATGGTGCGGGTCCGCTGTACATCTGGGGCCTGGACCTTCCCGGGGCCGTGGCCGACGTCGAGCGGCGGCTGGGCCTAGCCTAAACGGGCCAGTTCAGATGTGGATCTGGGATCCGAGCGTGACGACGCGCTCGGGCGGCAGGTTGAAGTAGTCCGCGGGGCTGGCCGCGTTGCGCGCCATCGCGACGAAGAGCCGCTTGCGCCAGCGCGGCATGCCGTGCGGGCGGTCGGCGACGATCGTGATGTGCGACAGGAAGTACGTCGCGTGGTACGGGTTGAAGTGGGCCTCGCGCGTCCGCCCGCCCCGGCGCCGGCGGGCCAGCTCGGCCGGGACGTCGAGGCGGTCCTGGTAGCCGAAGCGCAGGGTGATGTGGCTGTAGCCGTCGTCGTCGTAGCCGAGGCCGTCGGTGTGCAGCCGCTCCTCCTCGGGCACGTGCGGCGTGTTGGCCGTCTCGATCGTGAGGATGACGACCTTCTCGGGGATGCCGTGGATCTGCTCGACCCCGACGCGCAGCGCGATCGGGGTCGTGTCGCGGCTCGGGTTCAGGTAGACCGCGACGCCCTGCAGGCGGGTGATCGGCGGGAACCGGTTGTGCATGTGCTCGACGAAGTCCAGCAGCGGCCCCTCGGCCGCGATGCGGGCGGCGGTGACGGCCTCGCGGCCTCGGTCCCACGTCGACAGCGCGGTGAAGACCGCCGCGCCGACGAGCAGGGGGAACCAGCCCCCGTGGAGGATCTTCGTCACGTTGGCGGCGAGGAACAGCACGTCGACGGTGACGAAGGCCAGCACGCCGGCCGCGATGGCCCAGCGCGGCCGGCCCCACAGCAGCCGCGCGACGACGAGGAACAGGATCGAGTCGATGAGCAGCGTGCCCGTCACCGCGATGCCGTAGGCCGTGGCCAGCCGCGCCGAGGACCCGAACCCGATGACGAGCGCGAGGACCGCCGCGAACAGCGCCCAGTTGACCGCGGGCACGTAGACCTGCCCGATCGTCGCGTCGGACGTGTGGCGGATGTTCAGCCGCGGAAGGAACCCGAGCTGCACGGCCTGCCGGGTCACCGAGAATGCGCCGGAGATCACGGCCTGGGAGGCGATGAGGGTGGCCAGCGTCGCCAGCGCGATCATCGGCACCCGGGCCCAGTCAGGGAGCAGCAGGTAGAACGGGTTGGTGATCGCGCCCGGGTCCTGGAGGATCAGGGAGCCCTGGCCCATGTAGTTGATGATCAACGCTGGGAACACCACCCAGAACCATGCCCGGCTGATCGGCTTGCGGCCGAAGTGCCCCATGTCGGCGTACAGCGCCTCGGAGCCGGTGACCGTCAGCACGACGGAGCCGAGCGAGACGAACGCGATGCCCGGGTGGGCGGCGAAGAAGTCCACGGCGTAGTGCGGGGAGAACGCCCGGAGGATCTGGGGGTGGACCGCGAGCTCGGCGACCCCGGCCGCGGCCAGCGCGGCGAACCAGAGCACCATCACCGGGCCGAAGAGCCGTCCGATCGTCTCCGTGCCGTAGCGCTGCAGGAGGAACAGCCCGACGAGCACGGCCAGGGTGACGGGCAGCACGACCGACGAGAGGCTCGGCGCCGCGACCTTGATGCCCTCGACGGCCGAGAGCACCGAGATGGCCGGGGTGATCATGCCGTCGCCGTAGAACAGCGCGACCCCGAACAGGCCGGCGGCGACGAGCGCGGCCTTGATGACGGGCCGGTCCAGCCGCACGCGCCGGATGAGCGCGACGAGCGCCATGATGCCGCCCTCGCCGTCGTTGTCGGCGCGCATGATGAACGTCACGAACTTGACCGAGACGATCAGCGTGATCGACCAGACGACGAGCGAGATGATCCCGTAGACGTCGCCCTGGGTCGCCTTGACCGCCCCGTGGTCGGCCGCGAAGACCGCCTGCAGCGCGTAGAGCGGGCTGGTCCCGATGTCGCCGAACACGACGCCCAGCGCGCCGAGCGCCAGCGCGGCCGCCCCAGGGTGGCGCCGCACCGTCGCCTTGACCGCTTCTGGCATGTCGGGCGGCAGCATAGGCCGCCGCCCGGGGTCGCGGATCCTGCCGGCACGGATGGCGTGCTCGGGGCCGCCGCCGACGACGCTTCTCTGCCCGGATGGCGACCCGCGCGGGTCGCCAGACGCCCAAGTGCCGGTGCGACAAGGCGGCAAGCAGCTGACGGTCTGATTCGGTGTGTCGCGAGCACCACAGCGCGTTTGGTCGAGAAGGGCGATGCCGCGCGTGCAGGCCGCGTGCAGGCACGGCGCCTTGGGGGCGGATGATCTGTCCCCGCGGTGCTTGATCGGGGTGACTGGTCCCGCCTTGAGGGGCCAGACAATCGCCTCTTGGGGCAAGCCAGATCGAATGAGAGCGAGCCGAATGATCCGTTCCGATGCTGCTCGTCTGCCTGGCCGGTGTTGGCTACCGCATCTGGGCGATAGGCCCTGGGAGCGCCGGCGTCTAACGTCCGCGGGCGTTGCTCCGGCCGCGGGAGCCGGAGGAGCGATGCGCGCGTCAGACGGGCCCGAACGACCTCGCCGGAGCAGACGGGAAGCGTTCGGGCTCTCTGACCGGCAGGAGTAGTGTTTGCTCATGACGTCGGCGGCACTTCGCAGGCTTCACAATCCGCGCGAACGCGTCTGTGGTTGTGATCCGCGGTGTTGGTGTCAGCGGACCGCGATCGGCCGGGCCATCAAGTGGTGGTTTCCCGCGCGGTTCTTCGGGATCGCTCACCAGCCGCAGGGCTCGGCGGCGTGGAAGCGCGGCCAGGACGCTGCCACCAAGACGTCTTGACGTCGCGCCCGGGGTGCGTGGGCAGCGATGACCTAGGGCGCAACGGCTGTCGCAGGCAGGACGTAGTAGTACGTGAAGTACGCCGGCGTTTGCCGGCCAAGGGTGGAAGACTCGATCGCGATCCGCTCGACCCACCCTCCCGCCGAGGCGACCTGCACATCGAGTGCGTCGATGTCGGCTCCGTCAACGGCTTCCCGGCGTCTGGCCACATGGCTCCCCGGCAGCGCGACGCCGCCGTGCAGCGGTTGCAGGAGATGAAGATGCGACACGGCGCGGAGGCTACGCCGCCGAAGCGCCTGACAGCGCGCGCCGGACTCGGGCCAGGAGGTCCGGCCGGCTAACTGTGCCCAGAGCACGCCGGCCTGCTGCCCAGACAAGACACCAGGACCTCGGCGGCGGCGTCGTGCCGTCCGCTGGGGCACGGACGCGCTCTGTCCTGACCGCAAACCAAGGAATGGTGATGGTGAACGATGAGCCCGTTCTCTGTCCCCAACTCTGTCCCCGATGTGCCTCTGTCCTCGGTCTTGTCGTCGCCTCGCGGGACGGAACGGGTGCTAGGATCGGCTCTGTAGAGCCAAATCGGATCGAATGAGAGTAAGCGGAATGATCCATTCCTGCGCTCATAATCCGTCTGATGGGGGTTCGAGTCCTCCCCGGCCCATGGCCGTCCTCGGCTTGCTCACCGCATCGCCAACAGATCCAACGCTCTCGGTCTGTTCTGATCTCGACGTTGACCGCCTCCTCTGTGTCGGGCCCACCACCGCACGCCCCTGGCTCCTCCATCTCCTGGGACTGAGTCCGACCACCGAGCCCGTCCTCGTTCCACGTCTCCATGTCGCGAGCGCACCCGAGATGCAGCAGAGCCTGGATGTCGGCCTATGCCGCGTCGCGACCGCGCAGGACGCGCGGACCAGGCCGGATCAGCACCGATGACCTCCGGCCGGGTCGGTGCCGGCGTCCCTCGTATGCGGTGGCGGCCAGCCCCTCTGCCAGCCGCCACCTAGTGTCGTGATGCATTAATTCGTGTGCATGTGGGGAGGGTGTGATCATGCCCTCCTCCGTGCTTGTGCCTGTCGAGTTGTCGGCCGTAGAGCGTGCGCAGTTGGAGTCGTGGACGCGACGGCACACGAGTGCGCAGGCGCTGGCGATGCGGGCGCGGATCGTGCTGCTGGCCGCCGATGGGCTCAACAACACCGAGATCGCCGGTGAGTTGGGGATCCATCGCAATGTCGCGGGCAAGTGGCGCTCGCGCTTTGTCGAGCACCGCCTCGACGGTCTGACTGACGAGCCCAGGCCCGGGCGGCCCAGGACGGTCACCGACGACCAGGTCGAGGAGGTGATCGTCAAGACCCTGGAGACCACGCCCAAGGACGCCACGCACTGGTCGACCAGATCGATGGCCCGCGAGGTCGGGCTGACGCAGTCGGCGGTGCTGCGGATCTGGAAGGCGTTCGGGCTGCAGCCCCACCGCCAGGAGACCTGGAAGCTCTCCAAGGACCCGCAGTTCATCGACAAGGTCCGCGACGTCGTCGGGATCTACCTCAACCCACCCGAGCGCGCGGTGGTGCTCTGTGTCGATGAGAAGTCCCAGATCCAGGTGCTGGACCGCACGGCACCGATCCTGCCCATGCTTCCGGGCACCCCACAGCGCGCCACGCACGACTACAAGCGCTCGGGCACCTCCAGCCTCTACGCCGCGTTGGACATCACCACCGGCAAGGTGATCGGCGCGCTGCACAGCCGCCATCGCGCGATCGAGTTCAAGAAGTTCTTGCAGACCATTGACCGCGAGGTCCCCGCCGACCTCGACATTCACCTGGTCCTCGACAACTCCTCGACGCACAAGACGCCGGCGATCCGCAACTGGCTGGCCGCCCACCCGCGGTTCGTCTTGCACTTCACCCCGACCTCGAGCTCGTGGCTGAATCTCGTCGAGCGCTGGTTACCAAGAAGCTACGCCGCGGCGCACACCGCTCGGTCGCTCAGCTCAACGCCGACATCCGCGCCTGGATCGACACCTGGAACGACGATCCCAAGCCCTTCGACTGGACCAAGACCGCTGACCAGATCCCCGACTCGATCACCCGCAACTGCCACCGAATTAACGAATCACGACACTAGCTTCCGACAAGCGGAAGGTGGGCGTCAAGCTCGATCACCCCGTGCTGCTCGCCGAGGCGCGGGTAACCATCATCGACGGCCTGCTCGCCTCAGCGGTGCTCGTCGGCATCACGCTCAACGCGCTAATCGGGTGGTGGTGGGCCGACCCGATCTCAGCGCTGGTCATCGTCGCCTACAGCGCGGGGGAGTCAGTCCACGCCTGGCCACGGCCCTGACGAGGGGCAAGCAGGGAGCCGCTCGTTCGGACTGACCGCGGCCGCGAACAGCCCAACATCGGCGAGCGGGTCGACTCCATCGTTGCTGCCGAGTCGGACTCCTGACCGGCTCGCAGCCCTGGGGCGATCTCGTCAGATCGACCAGATGCCCGCAGCGGAGGTAGGTGAGGGACGCCACGAGTCCTCGTCAAACGGCTCACCAGACGCCGAGCAGGACGATAGCGACCGCGGCCTCGGCCAGCGCGACTGTGGCTCCGAGGGTGTCGCCGGTACGCCCGCCGAGCCGTCCGCGCGACCACGCGGTGACGAGCACGGCGACGGCGGCGCTCGCCGCGAGTGCGCCCAGCCCGGGACCGATGCCGCCAAGCACGACGGCTGCGGTCACAGCGAGGACCGTGCCGGCCGCCAGGCCAAGAACCCCGACCTCGAAGCCGGACCCGAGGCCGTCGCGTCGGGCCGGCAGCGTAGCCGTTGCGTGCAGCAGCGCGGCCCAGCGACCGGTCGCGGCCATGACGACGAGTGCACGCACCATGTGCGTGCGGTTGAGCCCGGAGACGGCCGCGACAACTAACAACAACCACAACGCGACCGCGAGAACCCCGAACGTCCCCACGGTGGGTTCGCGCATCACGGCCAGGCGGCGTGCGCGGTCGCCGCGAACGCCGAGCCCGTCGGCGCAATCGGCCAGGCCGTCCTGATGCAGCGCGCCGGTGATGACGACGAGCATCACGACCGCGAGGACGGCGGCGACGAGGGGCCCGAGCGGGGGCTCGGCCAGGTAGGACACGACGCCGGCCAGTGCGCCGACGGCCGCGCCGACAGCCGGGAACCATCCCGCCGCCGTCCCCAGTGGCGGGACGGGCTCGCGCAGGCGCACCGGCACGATCGTCAGGAACGTGATCGCCAGGCCAAGCGCGGCAAGGGGTCGCCTCACCGCGGTCCCGACACGCCGGCCTCCGCGAAGGTCGCCATCTCGCGGTGCAGCGCGCCGGCGGCGGCGATCAGCGGGAGCGCGAGCAGCGCGCCGGAGGCCTCGCCGAGCCGTAGCCGGAGGTCGAGCAGGGGCTCCAGCCCGAGCTCGTCGAGTGCGAGGCGGTGGCCCTGCTCGGCCGAGCGGTGGCTGGCCAACACTCCCTCGGCCACGGCGGGGTCGAGCCGCGTGGCGGCCAGGGCGGCCACGGCCGTCGCGTAGCCGTCGAGCAGAACCGGAAGGCGCCGGTGCGTGGCCTCGAGCACGGCGCCGGTCAGCGCGACGAGTTCCAGACCGCCGACGGCGGCTAGCGCCTCACGCACGTGGAGGCCGGCGCCGTGGCGCTCCAGAGCGTCCCGAACGACAGCGCGCTTGCGCTGAAGCCCGGCGGCGTCCACGCCGGTGCCGCGCCCCACGGCGGCGGCCGGGTCCGCGCCGGTCAACGCGCAGAGCAGCGCGGCGGCCGTCGTCGTGTTCCCGATGCCGATCTCCCCGACGGCTAGGCAGCCGACCCCATCGTCGGCGAGTTCGGCCGCCAAGTCGGCGCCCGCCTGCAACGCCGCATCGACCTGTCCGGGGCTCAGCGCCGGACCGGCGAGGAAGTCCGCGGTGCCGGCGGCGACCTTCAGGTCGCGGACGCCGGGCGGCGTCGGACGGGCGAGCCCCACGTCGGCCACGAGCAGGGTATGGCCGCCCTGGCGCGCGAGCACGCCCGCGGCGCTCTCGCTGCGGGCGGTGGCCGCTGCGACCTGCGTCGAGACGTCGCGATCGAAGAGGCTGGTGCCGTGGATGATGTGCCCGTGGTCGGCGGCGCACACCAGGACGCCCGCGCGCAATGCGGGCGGCGGCGCTGCGCCCGTGATGGCCGCCCAGCGCTCGATGAGCGCCTCGAGCGCCCCGAGGCTGCCGGCGGGCTTGATGAGCTGGTCGGAGCGGTCGCGCGCGGCGATCGCCGCGATGCGGTTCGGTCCCCGAGCCGCATCGAGAAGGGGTGCGGCGTCGTCGTCGCGCCAGCGCTCCTCCATGACGACGTCGGCGAGCGGCAGGCGTGCGCCCCAGCCCGCGGATTCCAAGCCCGGCCGGACGGGCCGTTCGTCGGGCCAGCCGAGGCAGAGGTAGGCCAGCGGCTCGACCCGTGCCGGAATGCCCAGCAGCTCACGCAGGTCGGCGGGCCGGTAGAAGCTCACCCAGCCGACACCTACACCTTCGGCGCGGGCGGCCAACCAAAGGTTCTCGATCGCGCAGGCCGTGCTGTAGACGTCGGTCTCGGGGATCGTGCCGCGACCCAAGATCTCGACCCCGGGATCGCCGTGATCGCAGCAGACCACGACGCCGAGCGGCGCCTCGACCACGCCCTCGATCTTCTGGTCCAGGAACTGCCCGGCCTGGGCGTCGAAGCGGTCGGCCTGGCGCAAGCGCTCGCGCTGGGTCAGCCGGCGCACCTCCATTCGCGTGGCCACGTCCCGCACGAGGATCAGCCGCCACGGCTGCATCAACCCGACGGACGGAGCCCGGTGAGCGGCCTCGAGGATCCGCTGCAGCACGTTGGCCGGCACCGGGTCGGGACGGAAGCGGCGGATGTCCCGTCGCTCGGCGATGACCTGATGCACGGCGTCGCGTACCGCATCGGGGTAGCGCCAGCCGGTCGGATCGGCCGCGCGTTCGGCGGCGCGTGAGGCGTCGAAGCCGGACGGCGTCGGCGGTCGGAGCAGGCGGTCCTCGGCATCCACGGCGTCGAACAGTAGAGTGCGCCTGGTACGCGCGGCGGACGAGGAATCCGGTGGAAGTCCGGGACGGTCGCGCCACTGTGACCGGGCCGTCAGGCCTGGGAGTCAGAAACTCGGCCGCTGCGGACCCTTCGATGACGGGACGCCCGATCCCGTGGAGGACACGATGCACCCGGTGATCGCAGCGTGAGACGGCTGGTGGTGGTGCGCCACGCACCGACCGAGGCGACGCGCGCGTTCGCATTCCCGGCCGACGAGCCGCTCGACGACCGCGGTCGGTCTGCGGCGTCGGCGCTCGCAGCGTCGTTGCCGTCGGGCTACGACATCCTGAGCAGCCCCGCACGTCGCTGCCTGGAGACGATCGAGTGCGCCGGGCTGGCGGCGCCGACCGTCGACCCCGCCTTGGCCGAGTGTGACTTCGGATCGTGGGCCGGACAGAGCCTCGACACGTTGACCGCGACCGATCCCGACGCGGTCCGCGCTTGGATGACCGACCCCGGCGCGGCGCCGCACGGCGGCGAGAGCCTCGTCGAGTTCGCAGAGCGCATCGCCCGCTGGCTCGACGATCAGGCGCAGCGAGACGGCAGCGCTGTGGTCATCACCCACGGCGGCGTCGCCAAGGCCGCGGTCGTCCACGCGCTCGGCGCGCCGCTTGAGGCGTTCTGGCGCATCGACGTCGCCCCGCTCGCCGTCACCGAGTTGCACGCGCACGACGGGCGCTGGACGCTGACGCGCACCAACACCACCTCTCCGACGGCGGCAGCGGCGTGATTGCCGTGGCCCTCGCGGGCGGATACGCCGCCGACCTGGTGCTCGGCGACCCCCAGCGCGGCCATCCCGTCGCGGGCTTCGGCCGCCTGGCCCAGCGAATTGAGGCGATGACCTACGCGCCGTCGCGCGCTCGGGGCGCCGCCTACGCCACCGCGCTCGTCGGCGGCGCGGCCGCCGTCGGCGGCCTGGCCGGCCGCCGGCTCGGCCGGGACGCCGCGTTGGCGGCCGCGACCTGGATCGCGCTTGGTGGCCGCTCGCTCACGCGCGTCGCCGCCCGGCTGGCCGACGAGGTCGAACGCGGCGACCTCACCGCCGCCCGCGCGACGCTGCCCTCGCTCTGCGGCCGCGACCCCGAGGCGCTCGACGCCGACCGACTCGTGCGCGGGGCTCTCGAGTCGGTCGCGGAGAACACGGCCGACGCCGTCGTCGGCGCGCTCGTCTGGGGCGCGGCGGCGGGGCCGGCCGGCGTCCTCGGCTATCGCGCCGCCAACACGCTCGACGCGATGGTCGGCCACCGCAGCGCCCGTTACCGCGAGTTCGGGTGGGCCTCGGCCCGCCTGGACGATCTCCTGAACCTGCCCGTCGCTCGCGTGTGCGCCCTGCTGACCGTCGCCTGCTCGCCGCTGGTCGGCGGCTCGCCGAGCGCCGCGGCGCGCACCGCCTGGAACGACGGCCGCCACCACCCGAGTCCGAACGCCGGTCGCGTCGAGGCCGCGTTCGCCGGCGCGCTGACGGTGCGCCTCGGTGGGCCTCTGGCCTACGGTCGTGTCGCCGAGGAGCGCCCCACCCTCGGCGACGGGCGCGCCCCGACCGTCGCCGACCTGCGGCGCGCGATCCGCCTCTCGCACGCCGTCGGCGCAGCCGCTCTCCTGACCTGCGCGGTGCTGCGATGAAGGGCGCATTGCTCGTTGCTGGCACGCACTCCGACGCGGGCAAGTCGATGGTCACCGCCGGCATCTGCCGCTGGCTGCGTCGCCAAGGCGTGCGCGTCGCGCCGTTCAAGGCCCAGAACATGGCGCTCAACTCGGTCGTCGCGCGTGGCGGCTTCGAGATCGGCCGCGCGCAGGCGATGCAGGCCGCGGCGGCCGGGATCGAGCCCGAGGTCGCCATGAACCCCATCTTGATCAAGCCGTCCGGGGCACGGCAGAGCCAGGTCATCCTGATGGGTCGCCCGTACGCCGACGTCAGCGCCCGCAGCTACCAGGAGCTCAAGGACGAGCTGCGCCCGGTCGTCGCCGAGGCGCTGGCCGACCTGCGCGCGCGCTACGACGTCGTCGTCTGCGAAGGCGCCGGAAGCCCGGCCGAGATCAACCTCCGCGCTGCCGACCTGACGAACATGGGCCTGGCCCGGGCCGCCAACCTGCCCGTGCTGCTCGTCGGCGACATCGACCGCGGCGGGGTCTTCGCGTCGCTCATCGGGACGCTCGTCGCGCTCGCCCCGGAGGACCAGCGCCACCTCGCGGGCTACATCATCAACAAGTTCCGCGGTGACGAGTCGATCCTGGCGCCCGGACTCGAGGACCTCGAGCGTCGCACCGGCCGCCCGACGCTCGGCGTGTTGCCGTTCGTCGAGGACCTCGGCGTCGACGCCGAGGACTCGCTGGCCATCGAGACCGCCCGTCGCGACCGGCCGGGGGCGACCGGCACGCTCGACGTCGCGGTCGTCCGCCTGCGCTGGATGAGCAACTTCACCGACCTCGACGCACTGACCCACGAGCCGGGCGTACGCGTGCGCTTCACCCGCGCGGCGGCCGACATCGCCCGCGCCGACCTCGTCGTCCTACCCGGCACGAAGGCGACCGTCGAGGACCTCGAGCGCCTGCGCACCGACGGCCTCGACCACGCACTGGCCACCCGCGCCTCTACCGGCGACCCAATCATCGGCGTGTGCGGCGGCTACCAGCTGCTGGGCCGGACGATCGACGACGACGTCGAGTCACGCACGGGCCGCGTCAACGGTCTCGGCCTGCTGCCGGTGACCACTACCTTTGTCGCCGACAAGGTCCTGCGCCCCGTCACCGGCCACAGCGCGCTGCTGGACAGCGCGGTCGGCGGCTATGAGATCCGCCACGGCCGCCCCGTGGCCGCCGGTGGCAATCCGCTCATCGTCACCGCGGACGGCACGCCCGAGGGGTGCGTAGCGGGCGCGACGCTCGGCACCTCCTGGCACGGCGTGCTCGAGCACGACGACGCCCGGCGGGCGCTGCTGCGCTGGGTCGCCGCCCGCCGGGGGCTGCCGTTCGTTCCCGCCCCCCACACGACCTTCGCCGCCGAGCGTGAGCGCCAGCTCGACGCGCTCGGCGACCTCGTCGAGCACCACCTCGACACCGATCGGCTCGCCGCGCTCATCGACGGCGGCGTGCCCGACGGACTCCCCGACCTGCTGCTGGAGGGCGCCACGTGCTGAGGTTCATCACCACCGCCGACACCGAAATCCTGGCCACCGCCTCCGCCGTCCGGCGCCTGCCCGAAGCCTTTCCCACGGTGAGGTGCGCCAACCCGCAGGGCACGCGTGATCTCGACCCGTTCCTCGACGAGGTGCTGCACGGCGCCCGCGTCGTCGTCATCCGCGTGCTCGGCGGCCGGCGCGGCTGGCAGGGCGGCGTCGACCGCCTGGCCGAGCGCTGCCGGGCTGACGGCATCGCCCTGATCGCGCTCGGCGGCGAGGCGCGGCCCGACGCCGAGATGACCGTGCTGTCGACGGTGCCGGCGGGGGTGGTGGCCCAGGTCGGCGAGTACCTGCTGGCCGGCGACGTGGACAACATCGAGCAGATGCTGCGGTTCCTGGCCGACACGCTGCTCCTGCACGGGTTCGGCTTCGAGGAGCCGCAGGCGGCCGGCGACCTCGGCGTCTACCTCCCCGGCCGCGGGGACGTGACCATCGAGGAGGCGCTGGCTGGCCGTGCGGCCGACGCTCCCGTCGTCGGCATCGCCTTCTACCGCGCGCACCGCCTGACCGGCAACACGGCGTTCGTCGACGAGCTGTGCGCCGCGGTGCGCCGCGCGGGCGGCCACCCCGTCGCGGTCTGGTCGCAGACGCTGCGCCGCGACCACACCGACGGCCGCGTCCCCGCGCTCGAGCTCTTCGCGGGCCACGTCGACGCGCTCATCACCACCATGTTGGCCACCGGCGGCTCCAACCGCGGCGATGCGGCCGGGGCGACCGAGGAGGAGATGTCGTGGGACGCCTCGGCGCTGGAGGCGCTCGACGTCCCGGTGATCCAGGCCCTGACGGTGACGATGTCGCGGGCGCGCTGGGACGAGGGCAGTGAGGGCCTGCTGCCGATCGACGCCGCCACCCAGGTCGCCATCCCCGAGTTCGACGGGCGCATCATCGGCGGGCCGATCTCGTTCAAGGAGCGCGATCTCGAGGACTCGCCGGTCGGCGTGCCCGTCCCGCACTACGTCCCCGACCCGGAGCGCTGCGACCGCCTCGCCCAGCTCGTCGTGCGCCACGCCCGGCTGCGCACGCAGCAGCGGCGCAAGATCGCGATCGTCCTGACCGCGTTCCCGACCAAGCACGCGCGCATCGGCATGGCTGTGGGCCTTGACACCCCGGCCAGCGCCATCCGGCTGCTTCACCGGCTGCGCCAGGACGGCATCGACGTCCGCGACATCCCTGCCGACGGCGACGCGCTCATGCACGCCCTGATCGCCGGCGGCGGTCACGACCCCGAGTTTCTCACCGACGAGGTGCTGGCCGCCGTGCCGCTGCGGCTCCCCGTAGCCGAGTACCTGCAGTGGTACGGCACGCTGGACCCGCGGCTGACCACGTCGATGGAGGAGCGCTGGGGCCCGGCGCCGGGCGACCGCTACCGCGACGACGGCGACCTGGTCATCGCCGGTCTCGATCTCGGCGACGTGGTGGTGTTGATCCAGCCGCCGCGCGGCTACGGCGACGATCAGGTCGGCATCTACCACGACCCCGAGCTCGCGCCGGCGCACCACTACCTGGCCGCCTACCGCTGGCTCGACGCCCACTGGGGCGCCGACGCGATCGTCCATCTCGGCAAGCACGGCACGCTGGAGTGGCTGCCGGGCAAGATGTTGGCCTTGGGGGCCGCGTGCGCGCCCGACGTCGCGCTGGGCTCGATGCCGCTCGTCTACCCCTTCGTGGTCAACGACCCGGGTGAGGGCGCCCAGGCCAAGCGGCGCGCTCACGCCGTCGTGATCGACCACCTCGTGCCGGCGATGCGTCGCGCCGAGAGCTACGACGAGCTGGCCGACCTGGAGGCGCTGATGGACGAGTACGCGCGCCTGGAGGTGCTCGACCCTTCCAAGCTGCCCGGTCTCGGCGCCCAGATCTGGGAGGCGATCGAGCAGGCCAACCTCCAGGAGGACCTCGGGATTGAGAACCGGCCCGACGACGCCGGCGCCCTGGTCGAGCACCTCGACGGCTACCTCTGCGAGGTCAAGGACGTCCAGATCAAGGACGGCCTGCACATCCTCGGCGCCGCGCCCGAGGGCCCGCAGCTGCGCGGGCTGGTCGCCGCCATCGGCCGCCACGGCGTCGGCGACGTGCCCGGCCTGCGGCGCGCGGTGGGCGCGGCCTTCGGGTTGGACGAGCCCGCGCTTGTCGCCGCGCCCGGCGCACGGGCGACCGGGGGCGAGCGGCTGGTCGCCCGCTTCCGCGGCACGGCGCACCGCGGCAGCGACCTCATCGATCGCCTCGAGGAGGCCCAGCACGCGCTGTTGGTGTCGTTGTCGGAGCACGACTGGGATCCCGCTCGCCCCGAGGAGGTCTGCCGCTCGGTGCTCGGCCTCGACGACGTCGGGGTGGTCAGCGCGCTGCGCTTCGCCGCGACCGAGATCGTCCCGCGGCTGCTACGCACGACCGACGAGCTCGACAACGTGCTCGGGGCACTGCGCGGCCATCACGTTCCCAGCGGGCCGTCAGGCGCGCCGACGCGCGGGCGTCTCGACGTGCTGCCGACCGGGCGCAACTTCTACTCGGTCGACCCGCGCGCGCTGCCGTCCGAGCTGTCCTACGCCACCGGGGTCAAGCTCGCCGACGCCGTGCTCGAGCGCCATGTCGCCGACTCCGGCGCGTTGCCCGAGATGGTGGGGCTGGTCGCCTGGGGCACCGCCGCGATGCGCACCCAGGGCGACGACGCCGCCGAGGTCTTCGCGTTGCTTGGCGTGCGGCCCACGTGGCACCCCTCCTCGCGGCGCGTCACCGGCCTGGAGGTCGTGGCGCTCGAGGAGCTGGGCCGGCCGCGCATCGACGTCACGCTGCGCATCTCCGGGTTCTTCCGCGACGCGTTCCCCCACCTCATCGGCCTGCTCGACGACGCGGTGACCATGGTCGCCGGCCTCGACGAGCGCGACGCGGACAACTACGTCGCCAAGCACGCGCGGGCGCAGGCGGCACGCCTGGCCGGCGAGCTTGACACCGCCGAGGCGTGGCGGCTGAGCACGACGCGGATCTTCGGCTCCAAGCCCGGGACCTACGGCGCCGGGCTGAGCCAACTGCTCGAGACCCAAGACTGGCGCGACGACCGCGACCTCGCCGCCGTCTACGAGGCCTGGGGCGGGTTCGCCTACGGCCGCGGACTGCATGGCGTCCCGGCCGCCGGCGCGATGCGCGCATGCTTCGAGCAGATCGAGGTCGCGGTCAAGAACGTCGACTCGCGCGAGCACGACCACCTCGACAGCGATGACTACTACCAGTACCACGGCGGGATGGTCGCCACCGTGCGGGCGCTGCGCGGCGGCCGCGAGCCGGCGGCGTACCTCGGCGACAGCGCCGACCCCGAGCGCGTGAAGGTCCGCTCGCTGGCCGAGGAGACGCGGCGCGTCTTCCGCGCCCGCGTCGCCAACCCGGCGTGGATCGGCTCGATGGTCCGCCACGGGTACAAGGGCGCCGCCGAGCTCGCCGCGACCGTCGACTACCTGTTCGGCTACGACGCCACGACCGGCACGACGTCGGACTGGATGTACGAGCAGGTGGCCGAGAAGTACCTGCTCGACGAGCAGGTCGCGGCGTTCATGGACCAGGCCAACCCCTGGGCCGCGCGGGGCATCGCTGAGAAGCTGCTGGAGGCCGCCGAGCGCGGGCTGTGGGCCGAGCCGGAGGGCGGGACGCTGGAGTCGATCCGCGCGCGGTACCTGGCGCTCGAAGATCAGCTGGAAGGCGCGGCCACGTCATGAGCCGCGCACCTGCCTTTCCGCTGTCGGCGATCGTCGGCCAGGAGGACCTCGTCGAGGCCCTCCTCGTCTGCGCCGTGCACCCGGTGGTCGGCGGCGTGCTCGTCCGTGGCGAGCGCGGCACGGCCAAGTCGACGGCCGTGCGGGCGCTGGCGCCGATGCTCGGCTCCGACGCGCCGCTGGTGGAGCTGCCGTTAGGCGCGACGCTGGACCGCCTCGTCGGCGCGCTGGACGTGCGCGCGGCGCTGGGCGGCGAGCACCGGCTCGAGGCCGGGCTGCTGGCGCGCGCCGACGGCGGCCTGCTGTACGTCGACGAGGTCAACCTGCTGGGCGACCACCTCGTCGACGCGCTGCTCGACGCCGCCGCCGCAGGCGAGGTCACCGTCGAGCGCGACGGCGTCAGCGCCGTGCAGGACGCGCGTTTCCTGCTGGTGGGGACGATGAACCCCGAGGAGGGCGAGCTGCGCCCGCAGCTGCTCGACCGCTTCGGGCTCGGCGTGCAGATCACCGGACCGCGCGACGTGGCGACCCGCGTGGAGATCGTGCGGCGGCGCATGGCCTATGACAACGACCCGATCGCCTTCGCCGCAATGTGGGCCGACGCCGAGGCCGCACTGGCCACGCGGCTGGCCTCCTCTCGCGCGCGGGTCGCCGGCGTCCGGCTCGGCGACCGCGAGCTGCAGCGCATCGCCGCGGTCTGCGCGCAGCTCGACCTCGACGGCATCCGCGGTGACCTCGTCTGCGCCCAGGCCGCGTGCGCGCTGGCCGCACTCGACGGCGACGACGCGGTGCAGGACACGCACGTCGACCGCGCCGCCCACCTGGCGTTGCGCCACCGCCTGCGCCGCGACCCGCTCGCGCCGCCGCCCGACGGCGGCGACCGCGACCCGGCCATCGACGAGGCGCTGGCGGAGGCCGACGACGCGCCACCACCTCCCGCACCGCCACCGCGGGCCGAGCGCGACCCGGCGCCGGCGAGCGCGAGCGAGCCACCGGCGTGGTCGCCCGATCCCGACCTGGGCGGCACACCGCCACCGCCGCCGGCGCCCTTCGAGCCGCAGGGGCTCCCGCCCCACCTGACCACGCCGGCGCCGGTGCCGTCGCGACTGCCCGAGGCCGCGCTGCGACCGATCCGTCGTCCGCGCGGCGGGCTCGCCGTCGTCGATGGCCGCCCGGCGCACGGCGACGACGAGATCGCGGCGCTGCCCACGCTGCTCGCCGCGCTACGCGGCGACCCCGGCCCGCGCACGCCGGTCCACGGCGGCGGGCGCGGCGCGCTGCTGTGCCTCATCGTCGACACGAGCGGCTCGATGGCCGCGCATCGCCGTCTCGCGCGGGTCAAGGGCGCGCTCGAGGTCGCGTTGCGACGCGCCTACGCCCGCCGCGACCTCGTCGCCGTCGTCGCGTTCAGCGGCGAGGGCGCGCGCACGCTCGTCGCACCCGGTGACCCGCTCGAGTGCGCCGCCGGCGCGACCCGCGAGCTGCCCGTCGGCGGCCGGACCCCGCTCGCGGCCGGCCTCGACCACGCCGCCGCGCTGCTGCGCGCCGCCGACCACGGCCGCGCGGCAGGTCGGACGCGCATCGCCGTCTTGCTGACCGACGGCCGCGCCGCCGACCCCGACGGCCACGCCCGGCGCGCGCTGGCCGGCGTCGTGGCGGCCGCCGACCGCACCGTCGTCGTCGACCTCGAGGAGGGCCGTGCCCGTCTGGGCCTGGCCTCCGCGCTGGCCGACGCCGCCGGCGCCGACCTGACCCGCCTCGTCATCCCCGAAAGGGCCGCATGAGCGACACCACCAACGACCAACGCCCGCCGGGCTACGTCGCGCGCTGTTCGCTGCGCGGCGCCGGTTCCTCCCAGGACCCCGAGGACGCCCCGATCGAGCACCCGATCGCGCTGCTGCGCAACACGGCGCCGGGGGTCGACGTCCCGCATTCGGCCGACGACCGGGGCACCGCCGAGCCTCGCCGGCGCAAGCCGCGCGACCGCCCGCTGCTCGTCGTGGTCACAGGGGACGGCAAGGGCAAGAGCACATCGGCCTTCGGGATGCTCCTGCGCTCCTGGAACCGCGACTACCGCTGCGGGGTTGTGCAGTTCATCAAGTCCGGGAAGTGGAAGGTCGGCGAGCAGCGCGCCGCCGAGGCGCTCGGCGGGATCGACTGGATGAAGACCGGCGACGGCTGGTCGTGGATCTCCAAGGACCTCACCGAGTCGGCCGACCTCGCCCGCGCCGGCTGGGAGCAGGTCAAGGCCTTCATCGCGCAGGAGCGCTACGAGTTCCTCCTGCTCGACGAGTTCACCTACCCCATGAAGTGGGGCTGGGTCGACGTCGACGACGTCGTGCAGACGCTCGTCGACCGGCCGGGCTTCCAGCACGTCGTCGTGACGGGTCGCGACGCCCCACCGGCGCTGATCGAGGCGGCCGACCTCGTCTCCGAGGTGACGCTCGTCAAGCATCAGATGGAGCAGGGCATCCGCGGCCAGCAGGGGATCGAGTGGTAGAGGTCCTGCTCATCCTCGACGGCGCCAGCGACCCGTGCGGCGAGAGCCTCGCCCAGGCCCGGATGCCACACCTCGACGCGCTGTCGCGGGCGGGCGAGGTGACGCGCCTGACCACCGTCCCGCCCGGCCTGCAACCCGGCTCGGAGAGCGCGATCCCCGTCCTGCTCGGCCACACGCCCGCGGCGCCGGTCGACCGCGCCGCGATCGAGGCAGCCGCGCACGGCATCGACATCGGCGAGGCCTGGCGTGTCGACGTCCGGACCGCCGATGGCACCCGCGCCGACGCGACGGCCACGGCCCATGCCGCCGACAGGCTGCGCGACGCCGGACACCGGGTCCACCACCTCCGTGGCCACCGCCTGCTGGTGGCCGGCGCAGCTCCGGTGGCCACCGACGAGCTGGTCGTCTGGCCGCGCGGCGCGACGCTCCCGCGCGTGCTCGACGCGCGCACGCTCGTCATCGGCGCCCGCGGCGCGGCCATCGGGATCGCGCGCCTGCTCGGCGCCGACACCGTCGTCCCCGACGCCGCGACCGGCGACGTAGACACCGACCTGGCCGCCAAGCTCGACGCCGCCCGCGCGGGCGTCGCCGAGCGTCGCGACCGCGTCGTCGTTCACGTGGGCGGCGCCGACGAGGCCGCCCACCGGCGCGACCGCGCCGCCAAGGTCGCCTTCCTCGAGCGCGTCGACGCCGAGCTCATCGGGCCGCTCGCGGCGCTCGTCGACGACGCCGACGGCACGCTGCGCATCTGCCCCGACCACGGCTGTGACCCGGACACCGGGCGCCACGACGCCGTGCCTGTCCCTCACGTCCGCTGGGGACCGGCCCGGTCGGCGGTGCCCGCGTGATCCCGCGCCTGGTCGTGGCCGGCACCAGCAGCGGCGCGGGCAAGACGACCGTCGCCTGCGGCCTGATCGGCGCGCTGCGCCACCGCGGCCTCACCGTCCAGGGCTTCAAGGTCGGCCCCGACTACATCGACCCCAGCCACCACGCGCTGGCCGCCGGGCGCCCAGGCCGCAACCTCGACGCCTTCCTCAGCGGCCCCGAGCTCATGGTTCCGCTCCTGCGCCACGGCGGTGCCGGCGCCGACATCGCGATCATCGAGGGCGTCATGGGCATGTTCGACGGCGCCTCCGGGCGCGGCGAGCTGGCCTCCACCGCCCACGTCGCCAAGCTCCTGGACGCCCCGGTCCTGCTCGTCCTGGACGCCTCGGCCATGGCCCGCTCCGCAGCCGCCATGGTCCACGGGTTTCGCACCTTCGACCCCGACGTCAACGTGGCCGGCGTGGTGTTCAACAAGGTCGGCTCCGACACCCACGAGCAGCTCCTGCGCGAGGCCGTCGCCGACAGCGGCCTTCCGGTCCTCGGCGCGCTGCGCCGCGACGAGCGTGTCGTCACGCCCGAGCGTCACCTCGGCCTCGTGCCCGTCGCCGAGCGCGAGCCCAAGGCCCGCGCCGCGCTCGACGCCCTCGCCGAGGCGATGGCGCGCCACGCCGATCTCGATGCGGTCGTCCGCCTGGCCGGCAGCGCGCCCGAGACGCCCGGCCCTGCGTGGCGCCCCGACGCCGACGGGCCGAGAGTGGGTGAGCGGGGACAGGTCCGCGTCGCCGTCGCCAGGGGGCCGGCGTTCTCCTTCCACTACCAGGAGAACCTCGAGCTGCTTACCGGCGCCGGCGCGCAGCTGGCCGAGTTCGACCCGCTGACCGACGCGCACCTGCCCGACGGCGCCGGAGCCCTGGTGCTCGCCGGCGGCTTTCCGGAGATCTTCGGCGAGCAGCTCGCGGCCAACGCGACGCTGCGCGAGGACATCCGCCGCTTTGCCGCCGCCGGCCGGCCGATCCTGGCCGAGTGCGGCGGGCTGCTGTACCTGTGCGAGGAGCTCGACGGCCACGCGATGTGCGGCGTGCTGCCCGCGCGCGGCACGATGACGGAGGGCCCTCTGACCCTCGGCTACCGCGAGGCGGAGGTCGCCACCGCCACCCCCTGGCTGACCCCTGGTCAGCGCGTCCGCGGCCACGAGTTCCACTACTCCAAGGTGCAGGCCCGCGATCCGCGCGCGCCCGCGGCGTGGCGGCTCTCGACGCGCGCGGTCTCCAAGCCCGAGGGGATCGTCCGCGGCGCCGTCCAGGCGTCCTATCTGCACGTCCACTGGGCCGCCCACCCGGCGATCGCGCACGCCTTCGCCCGCGCGGCGGCGACCGCTTCGGCACGCGACGCGGCCGCATGACCCTGACGCTCGTCCTCGGGGGCACCCGGTCGGGCAAGAGCGCGCACGCCGAGGCGCTGGCCGCCGCGACGGGTCTGCCCGTGCGCTACGTGGCGACGGCCGACGGCAGCGACGCGTCGATGCGCGCGCGCATCGACGCGCACGTGGCCCGGCGCCCAGGGTCGTGGTCGACCGTCGAGGCCGACGGCAGCCTCGCCGAGGCGGTCTCCGGCGCGCAGGACTGCGTCCTGGTCGACGGCCTCGGGCCGTGGATCGCCACCCGGATCCATCGCGGCGGCGGCTTCGGCGACCCGTCGCGCCTGCCGGCGATCGCGCAGGAGATCGCCGACGACCTCGACCGTACCACCGCCACCCTGACCACGGCCGCGCACGCCATCGTCGTCGCCGAGCAGGCCGGTGAGGGCGTGCTGCCGCCCGACGCCGCATCCCGGGCGTGGCTCGACCTGCTCGGCGATGCGACGCAGCGCCTCGCCGCCCACGCCGACCGCGTCGACCTGATCGTCGCCGGACGCGTCGTGCCGGTCGCCGGCTCCGCTCCCGGCCCTGCCGATGCCGCGCTACGGCGCCACGGCGACCGTGACGTGCGGCCCGGTGATGCCGATCACGCCGTCAACGTCGTCGCCGGCGGGCCGCCGCGCTGGCTGCAGGCGGCGCTGAACGGCGCCCTGGCCGAGGTCGGACGCTACCCCGACGAGCGACCGGCGATCGCCGCGATCGCCGCGCTGCACGGCCGCGCATCGGGCGAGATCGTGCCGACCAACGGCGCCGCCGAGGCGCTGTGGCTGCTCGGGCCGGCACTGCGCCCCACGTTGGCCGCCTGCGTGCACCCGGGCTTCACCGAGGCCGAGGCCGGCCTGCGCGCCCACAGCGTACCCACCGTCCGCGTGCAGCGTGACCCCGACCGAGGCTTCGCGCTCGAGCCCGACCGCGTGCCCGACGCGGCCGACCTCGTGGTCGTCGGCAACCCCGCCTCCCCGAGCGGCACCCTGGATCCCGCGACCGCAGTCCTGGCCCTGCGCCGTCCGGGACGGGTCGTCGTCGTCGACGAGGCGTTCATGGACCTCGTGCCCGGCGAGCCGGGCACCCTGGCGCGCCGGGCACTGCCCGACGTCATCGTCGTGCGCTCGCTCACCAAGGTCCTCGGCATCCCAGGCCTGCGCGCGGGCTACGCCATCGCCCACGCCGAGATCGCCGAGCGCCTGCGCGCCGTGCGGCCCCCATGGTCCGCGAACACCCTGGCCTTGACGGCCCTGGCTGCGGCCGCCGCGGCGCCGTCCGAGCTCAGTGCCATCGCCCGGCGTGCCGCCGACCAGCGCCAGGACCTGCACGCGCGCCTGGCGGCCATCGACGGCGTGCGCATCTGGCCGGGCGCGGCCAACTACGTGCTCATCGCCGTCGATGACGGCGAGGCGCTGGTTGCCGCCCTGCGCGCTCAGGGGATCGCGGTGCGGCCCGCCGCCTCATTTCCCGGCCTCGACGCCCGCCACGTCCGGGTCACCGCTCGCGACCCGGGAGCCAACGCGCGGCTGGCCGACGCGGTCGCCGGAGCGCTCGCATGACCATCACGGTGGTGGGTATCGGCGCCGACGGATGGGCCGGCCTCGCCGGGCCCTCACGGGATGCACTCGCGCGCGCTCGCATGATACTCGGGGCCGAGCGCCAACTCGGACTGCTGCCACCCGAGATCGCGGCTGAGCGCCGGGCCTGGCCCTCGCCCATGGAGACCGCGGTCGACGAGGTCGCCTCGGGAAGCCTGGGCGACGTGGTCGTGCTCGCCAGCGGCGACCCGACGCTGCACGGCATCGGAGCCACGCTAGTCCGCAAGGCCGGCACCGACCAGGTGCACGTCCTGCCCCACCCGTCGTCGTTCTCGCTGGCCTGCGCCCGCCTGGGCTGGTCGCAGGCCGACGTCGAGCTCGTCAGCCTCGTCGCCCGCCCGCCCGAGACCGTCATCGCTTCGCTGCAGCCCGGCCGGCGCCTCGTCGTCCTGGTCACCGGCAGCGACGGGGCCGCCCGCCTCGCACGCGTGCTCGCCGAGCACGGCTTCGCCGCGAGCCCGTTCGTCGTCCTGGAGCAGCTCGGCGGCCCGGCCGAGCGCCGCGTCGAGACGACGGCGGGCGAGGCCACCGGCCTGGTCGCTGACGCGCTGCACCTCGTCGCGGTTACCGTCACCGGAGCGGCCGGGCACCCGCGCACGCCCGGGCTGCCCGACGACGCCTACAGCTCCGACGGCCAGATCACGAAGCGCCACATCCGGGCGCTCACCGTCGCCGCGCTGGCCCCGCGGACCGGTGAGCGGCTGTGGGACGTCGGCGCCGGATCGGGCTCGGTGGCCATCGAGTGGCTGCGCATCGAGCCCAGCGCCGAGGCCATCGCCGTCGAGGCCCGCGCCGACCGTGCCGAGAACATCTCCGCCAACGCGCTCGCGCTCGGGGTCCCGCGGCTGCAGATCGTGACCGGGAACGCCCCCGGCGCCTTCGCCGGCCTGCCCCGTCCCGACGTCGTCTTCGTCGGCGGCGGCATCACCACGCCGGGCCTGCTCGACGCCTGCTGGTCGGCGCTGCCCGACGGCGGTCGCCTGGTCGCCAACGCCGTCACGCTCGAGGGCGAGCGCGCCGCGGCAGCCGCCCGTGACGTCCACGGAGGCACGCTGACCCGCATCGACCTCGCCCACGCCGAACCCGTCGGGACGTTCACCGGCTGGCGAGCGCAGATGACCGTCATCCAATGGGCGACCGTGAAGGGAGCCTGACCGTGCCCGCCGTCGTGCACTTCATCGGGGCCGGCCCGGGCGCCCCGGACCTGCTCACCCTCCGCGCCGCGCAACTGATCGCCGCCGCGCCCGTGTGCGTGTACGCCGGCGCACTGGTGCCCGACGAGATCCTCGCCCACGCCCCGGCCGGCGCCCGGCTGGTCGACACCCAACACCTCCATCTCGACGAGATCGTCGCCGAGTACGTCGCCGCCGACGAGGCGGGCCTTGACGTCGCCCGCCTGCAGTCGGGTGACCTGTCCATCTACTCCGCGGTCGCCGAGCAGGCCCGCCGCCTCGACGAGCTCGGCATCGCGTGGGACCTCACGCCCGGCGTGCCCGCCTTCGCCGCCGCCGCCGCGGCCCTGCGCACCGAGCTGACGATCCCCGAGGTGGCCCAGACCGTGATCCTCACCCGCCACGGCCGGCGGGCATCGGCGATCCCACCCGGCGAGGAGCTGGGCTCATTGGCCGCCCACGGCGCCACGCTGGTCATCCACCTCGGCACACAGGCCATCGACGAGATCGCCACGGCATTGATCCCCCACTACGGCGCGAACTGCCCCGCCGCGGTCGTCGCCCGCGCGAGCTGGCTCGATGAGCTCGTGCTGCGCGGCACGCTCGCCGACATCGCCGGGCGCGTCCAGGACGCGGGCGTGCGGCGCACCGCCACGATCCTCGTCGGCCCTGCGCTGGCCGCCGCAGGCTTCCGCAACAGTCACCTGTACTCCAAGGCCCGCGCGCGCGAGTGATGCGGGAGCTGCTGCTCATCGGCATCGGTGCCGGCGATCCCGATCACGTCACGATCCAGGCCGTGGCCGCGATCAACCGATTCGACGTGCTCTTCCTGGTGACCAAGGACGGGACGGACGAGCTCGTCGCTCTGCGCCGCGCGATCGTCGCCCGCCATCGCACCACCGGCCCGTACCGCGCGGTCGAGCTGGCCGACCCGCCGCGCCCGTGGCGGGACGCGCCCGACTACCGCGCCGCCGTCGCGCACTGGCGCGAGCAGCGGCGCGACGTGTGGGGCGCGGAGGTCCGCTCGGAGCTGGCCGACGGCCAGACGGGCGCGTTCCTCGTCTGGGGCGACCCGTCGTTGTACGAGTCGACGCTCGCCGTCGTCGCCGAGCTGGCCGACGACACCATCACCTACGACGTGATCCCGGGCGTCAGCGCCGTCCACGCGCTCACCGCCCGCCACCGCATCCCGCTCAACCGTGTCGGCCGGCCGGTCCTCATCACGCCGGCCCGGCTGCTGGCCGGCGGCCTGCCCGACGACGTCGACGACGTGGTGGTCATGCTCGACGCCGGTACGGCCTTCGCGACGCTCCCGCCGGATGGCCTGACGATCTACTGGGGCGCCTTCCTCGGCACCGAGGACGAGCTGCTCATCGCCGGCCCGCTGGGCGAGGTCGCCGGCGAGATCGTGCGCGTCCGCACGGAGGCCAAGCAGCGCAAGGGCTGGATGTTCGACACCTACCTGCTGCGCCGCGAGCGATGAGCGGACGCGTCCTCATCCTCGGCGGGACGGCTGAGGCGCGTGCACTGGCCGCCGAGCTGCAGGGCGCGGGGATCGCGGTCGTCTCGTCGCTGGCCGGCCGTGTCGCCCGTCCGCGGCTCCCCGTCGGCGAGGTCCGGATCGGCGGTTTCGGCGGGACCGAGGGACTCGCGACGTGGCTGCGCGAGCACGCAGTGGCCGCCGTCGTCGACGCGACACACCCGTTCGCCCAGCGCATCTCCGCGTCGGCCGCGACCGCGGCCGCGGCGACCGGGACGCCGCTGCTGCGCCTCGAGCGCCCCGGCTGGACCGCCGGCTCCGGTGACCACTGGACCTGGGTCGACGACCTCGACGAGGCCGCACGCGCCGTCAACGCGGCGGCCGCGCGCAGGGTCCTGGTAACCAGTGGACGCCAGGGCCTGGCCGCCTTCGCCGCGCTTGACGCCTGGTGCCTGATCCGCTGCGTCGACCCGCCCGATGCGCCGTTGCCGCGGGCGCACCAGGTCGTGCTCGACCGCGGCCCGTACACGCTGGCCGGCGAGCGGGCGCTGCTGCGCGAGCACGAGGTCGACCTGCTCGTCACCAAGGACAGCGGCGGCGACCACACCGCGCCCAAGCTCCAGGCCGCGCGCGAGGCCGGGATCGAGGTGGTCGTCGTGCGCCGCCCACCGCGGCCCGTGACGTCGACCGTGGCCGATGTCGCCCGCGCCGCCGCCTGGGCCGTGGCTCAGGTCTCGGGGTAGCTGCGCGGCGTGTAGACCTTCGCCGCGTGGCCGTTGCACGCGGCGATCACGCGCGTCGTCGACGAGCCGACGATCAGCAGCGTCCGCATGTCCACCAGGTGCACGTCGACGGCGCCGAGCGTCGTGATCGTCACCACCTCCTCAGGCGAGCCGACCGCGCGGGCGATGACCACCGGCGTCTCGGACGTACGGTGGCGGCGCAGGACGTCGAGGGCCCGGACCAGCTGGTCGCGCCGCGTGCGCGAGGCCGGGTTGTAGAGCGCGAGCACGAGGTCGCCGGCGCCCGCGGCGTCCAAGCGCTGCTCGATCACCGGCCACGGCTTCAGGATGTCCGACAACGAGACGACAGCGAAGTCGTGCCCGAGGGGCGCGCCGACGCGGGCCGCCGCGGCCTGCATCGCCGACAGCCCCGGCACGACGCGCACGTCGACGTGCCCGAGCGCGCCGTCGGCCGCCTCGAGCTGCTCGAGCACCGCGGAGGCCATCGCGAAGATCCCCGGGTCACCGGAGGAGACGACGGCCACCCGCGAGCCATCGGCCGCCAGTTCGAGCGCGTGGCGGGCCCGGTCGGCCTCGACGCGGTTGTCGGTGGCAAACCGCCGTTGCCCGGCTCGCGCCGGTATGCGGTCGACGTAGGTCTTGTAGCCGACCACGACGTCCGCGGCGGCCAGCTCAGCGCGGGCCTCGGGCGTCAGCCACTGCGGCCCCGCGGGCCCGAGGCCGACGACGGCGACCGAGCCGGCGGCCATCACGGCGGGCTCGGTGCCCCAGGTTCCGGGGACCAACACGAGCGACATGTAGGGGACGCTCTCCGGATCGACATCGGCCAGCGGGACGACGCGCTGGACGGCCGAGCTGGCCCGCTCGACGTAGATGGCGCGGTCGGTTACGTCGGCATCGCGAGCGGCCTCGACGAGGCCCGGGAAGGTGCGCCCCAGCTTCATGATGACCGCGGCGTCGCTGTCGCGCAGGCGCTGGGCGAGCTCGTCGCGGCTCAGCGTCGCCGGGATGATGGTGAGGACGTCGTCGCGCTTGACCAGCGGCACGCCCGCGGCGGCTGCGGCCGCGCTGAACGATGTCACGCCCGGCACGACCTCGGTCTCATAGCGATGCGCGAGGCGCTCGTGGACGTACATGTAGGAGCCGTAGAAGAACGGGTCGCCCTCGCACAGGACCACGACGTCGCGACCGGCGTCGAGGTGCTCGGCGAGCTCGGCGGCCGACCGGTCGTAGTACTCGGCGATCGCCGCCTCGTAGCCGCCTGGGTGGTCGGCCGGCTCGATCGTCATCGGATAGACGAGCTTGACCTCAAGCACCCCTTCGCGAAGGTGCGGGTCGGCGATCGTCCGCGCGACGCCCCGGCTCGTCGTCGGGCTCGTGGTGCGCTTGGCCACCGGGTAGGCGATGACGTCGGCCGCGGCGATCAGCCGCTGGGCCTTCAGCGTGACGAGCTCGGGGTCGCCCGGCCCCACCCCGACCCCGTATAGGCGCCCGGCGGTCATTCGGCGGCGCTGGCTAGGGCGTTGACGGCCGCGGCGGCCATCGCGCTGCCCCCGCGACGGCCGTGGACGACCACGTGCTCGAGCGCCGCAGGGTGCTCGGCCAAGGCGGCCTTGGACTCGGCGGCCCCGATGAACCCCACCGGGATGCCGATGACGGCGGCCGGCGGCGCGACGCCGTCCTCGACGAGCTCGAGCAGCCGGAACAGCGCCGTCGGCGCGTTGCCGACCACCACGACCGATCCGGGCAGCAGCTCGCGCCAGAGCTCGAGCGCCGCCGCCGTCCGGGTCGTGCCGAGCTCCGCGGCCAGGCCGCGGACCGACGGATCCGACAGCGTGCACACGACGTCGTTGCCTGCAGGCAGCCGCGAGCGGGTGACACCAGACGCGACCATCGACGTGTCGCAGAGGATCGGGACTCCCGCGCGCAGTGCCCGCTCGCCGGCGGCGCCGAAGCCGTCGGAGGCCGCGATGTCGTCGACGAGGTCGACCATGCCGCAGGCGTGGATCATGCGCACGACGACGCGCTCGAGCACCGGGTCGAGGCCGTCCAGCCGGGCCTCGGCGCGGATGGTGGCAAACGACCGCCGGTAGATCTCCGCGCCGTCTCGGATGTAGTCGATCATCTCGGGCTCCTGGCGATGCCTCGCTCGATCGCTGCGTCCGGACGACCGCAGCCGCGCTCGCAGGCCGACCAGTGCTCGGGCGGGGCTCCCGGCGCGCGCTGCGCCGCGCGGCGGGTCGCCTCGGCGCGCACGTTGAGCTCGGCGCGCGGGCACGCCCCGATCCCCGCGCACGCCGACAGCCCCCACCAGCCTGACGACTCCTGGGTCACGAACCCCTTGCGGTCCAGCACGGAGAGCAGGTCGCCACCGCGGTCGCCCGCGAACGTCACCGTGCGGCGGGCGGAGAGCCGGACGTCGGGCTCGCCGTGGGCGGCCACCACGTCGAGGAGCCGAAGGTCGAGCCGTCCGAGCGGCGGCAGCACCGTGACAGCGTCGTGGTGGACGCCGAGCCTGATCGCCGGCGCTCGCGGCGCGGCTCCCGGGACGACACGGCCGCCGAGCCGCCTGGCGACCCGCTGCGGACCGTCGGGGATGTCGGCGATCCGCCACGCTCCGTCGGCGTGCGCGAGGAACGTCCGCGCGGCGTCGAGCATCGACGCCGCGTCGCCCCGCAGCGTGGTCGGGCGTCCGTCGAGAATCAGGATGTCGTCGATGACCGCGACGTCGGGCACCGGCCCGGTCGTGGGGCCCACGCCGAAGAGGAACCGGCCTGACAGCTGGACGAGCGCGGGGTCGGCGCAGAGCAGCCGGTCGAGCTCGCCGACCAAGGCCTGCACCTCGGGTCCGGCCCACGGCGCGGCGGCGATGTTGCGCACGCGGTCGTGTTCCGGTGAGGGCAGCAGCCCGCCGCACCACAGGACGTCGGCGACCTCGGTGGCCGCGGCGGGATCAAGGCCGCGCACCTGGACGTTGGCTCGCGAGGTGATCTCGACGAGCCCGTTGCCCAGAGCGGCCGCGGACCGGACGGCCGACAACCCCCGGGTGGTGAGGATGCCGCCGGGAAGCCGGACGCGCGCGAGCCCGCCGTCGCCCGCGGGGTGCAGACGCAGCACCCCGGGGCAGCGATCGGCGGGCGCGCGCGCCATCGGCGTCGACATCGGGCCCGAGGACAGCGTGGCCGTCAGCCGACCGGCGCGGCTGTCGAGTCAGGCTCGGCCGCTCGCCGCACGGCCGGCGCGAGCAGTCGGTCGGCGGCGGCGCCGAAGCCGAGCCCGATGGTCGTCCACAGCGTGAGGCTGATCCCCAGCGACGCGAGGCGGAAGCGATAGAGCACGTCGGCCGGGAAGCCCTGGGGCGTCTCGAGGATGCGCGGCAGGATCAGCTCGGCGGCCCCGATGACCACCAGGAACGCGGCGGCCGCGACCAGCGTCGCGTTCCACATTCCGAGGCGCATGATGCCGGCCCGCCAGATCCGCCTCGCCGCGATCGCGGCGAGGATCGAGATGGTGATCATCGTGAAGTACAGCAAGGTGCGCTTGCTGATCGTGTCGGGGTTGCTGATCGCCGGCGGGTTGGCCGGGTACTTGGCGAACGGCACGAGGACGATCGTGAGGTACGCCGCAGCGGCGAGTACCAGCGAGGTCAATCGCGGGCTCATGTTGCCGATGCGGCCATAGGCCCATGCGTAGGTCAGCGAGAAGATCCCGCCGAGCGCAACGCCCATGAACAGCGTCCCGGTCAGCAAGCCGAACGAGCGCTGGACTCCGCGAGAGACCAGTTCGGGACCTTCGGGCTCGTGGTGCAGACGCGCGAGGTAGCTCTCGAAGTCGATGGCGTGCTGAATCTGGGGCTCGCCGAAGACGCGAGCGAACGCGAACGCGAGCAGGCCGGCGCAGGCGCCGATGATCATGCCCCTGATCAGGAGCGACCGTGTCATGACGGGCCCCTAGTGGCAGGGGAATCCGAGGAGGTGACGCGCGTCGTGCACGAACTCGTGCACGGAATGTCCACCGATGATCGACGTCGCGCCTTCCTCGGCACCGACGAAAAAGATCAGCAGCATCATCAGGACGCCCGCGAACAGCGCGTACGGCAGCAACTCGCGCGGGGAGACGATGGGAACCGCCGGAGTGCTGCCCCGGCGATCGAGGGTGACATCGGACATGCGGTGCCTTCCTACGGGATTCTGCGTCCCGTCGTCGGTGATCGGCTCGCGTGATATGTCCGAGTGTCTGGCTTCCCGCTCCCGAGCTCGGAGCGGATCACAGTGGCGCGACCGCGCCGGTCTTTCACCGGCTTCCTCGCCCATCACACGCTGGCGCATCATAGCCATCGGACTCGCGACCGCAACCGCCGGGATCGGATCTTTGACAATGAGGAGCCCATCCCGATCGCCGCGCGAGAGGTTGACGCCTGCAGCGTCCAGGGCAAGTTCCCACGCCTACCCGGTGGGGTGGGCGAAGACCGCCAGTGTCGCCTGCGATCGCGGCCGCGGTTATCGGGCGACGGCGGACAACTCGGCCGACGGAGTGGCAACCGAAGGCCGCAACCGCGGCCACCGGGGTCTCGGACTGGGCGGGTGAGATGTCGCCCGCGTCGAGTGTCGGGCGGGCACGGGGTCGCCCAAATGCCGTCTGCCTCCACCACTTCCGCGGAAGTTCTCCTGGCCGAGGCATTACGCGGATTGGGAGCGCGTCCGGCAACTCGGAGGCTTCATCGTGATCTCCGACACCGTCAATGACGGCCCGAAGTACCACCACCGCGGCTGCCGCGGAGTCACGCTCGCGGGGTTCACCGAGAAGGTTCTTTCGGCCCTGGCCGACAACCGTCGCCCGAACGGCCGCTACTTCTGGGTCGCGAGCGAGCACGTTGCGAAGACCGGCGGTGCTCGCGCCTGCGAACTTGAGGACGACCCGCTGTATCGCTAGACGGCCGGCGCTCCGTGCGTCACGAAGTTGTGTCGGGGACGTCCTGATCGACCTCGATGAACAGGTCGAGCAGCATGACCCGGGTCTCCTCGAGCGCAGCGCTCCACGCGGCGCGCAGCAACGCGTTGGCGAGATCGCGCTGCTCGCCGGAACTCAGGACTTCGAGGTCAATCAGCAGGCGTCGCACGGAGCCTCCCGTCGATGTGCGCGATCGCGTCGGTCATCTCAGACCTCAAGAGGTTCCCCTGGTGCTATTGGCCCCCTGGATGCCGTCCTCGCTCGCGGTCTGACCACTGGTCGGCCGTAGCTGCCGCAGACGCTCGAGTCGGACGTGCGCGCGGGCCTTGCCGATCGTCTTGTCGATGTTCGTGTAGGTGCGATCCCCCGGTGAGCTGCGCGATCTCCTTGTACGTGTACCCAGCGACCTTGAGGGTGAGATCTCGCCGCTGGCGCTCAGGCAGCGCCGCAAGCGCACGCAGCGCTTCGCGTGCCTCGCAGGCTCTGTCGAGTGCTTCGGCATCGCCAACGAGGGCGTGCGACGCGGTGGCCTCGGCGTAGTCGAGGTTCGTCGTGCGGCGTTCGAGCGCGGAGAGTCGGTAGCTCTCGTTGATCGCGACACGGCGCAACCACGCGAAGATGCGGTGGCGTTCGGGCTGGTTGCGCAGCAGCATCATCCACGCCATCTGACAGGCGTCCTCGATCAGCTCCGGGGATGCGCGAACGACGCGCGCGACGGAGCGCTGCAGACTGCGGTGATGTCGACGGTAGAGCGAGTCCTCGTCGCCTCGGCGGGTCGGCTGTTCGTTGTGGGTCGAGGGCTGCATGACCCCGCCCGGGTGAGCGGGGCCCGGTGCCGGCCGCGAAGCGGCGACCGTCAGGTCATATCTGGCACCGGCCCGGCTCGCCCGGTCATCGCGGGCCAGCAGTCCTTGGCCCACGCGCGTCAGTCCGCGGTGGACCCGGCGGTCGGGCCGCGCCGCGATGGCGTCCTCGATGCGACGTGCGACAGTGTCGACCATGTCGGCATAGGCGCGGATCGCGTCCAGCGCACCGTCTTCGCCCCAACCGGCGACGTAGGCGATCGACTCGCCTCCCATGTCGAGGGCCGCTGACGAGCAGGCAATGTAGGTGACGCAGTCGACGAGGACTTCGGCCTGCTCGCGGCGGTAGTCGGCGTATCCGATGCCGAGGGCGTGCGCGATATCGTGGACCAGGGTGCGGACCTGGGCGTTGGCCGGTCCGGCGGCGACAACGATGACCTTGTGCTTGGGGTCGCACCATCCGCCGGGCCCGTCGGTGGGCAGGTCGCGGATCTCGGCGCGGTAGCCGAGCTCGCCGGCGAGCGCGATCAGCGGGCCCACCAGGTGCGTGTGAGTGTCGCCGGCGATCGGTTCTGATGGTGGTTCAAGCGGGATAGGCTCCGTCCCGGGGAGCGGATCGGTCATGCTGACGTCGAAGACCGGAACGGTTCGGAAGAACACCTTCTTCTCGCCGGTCTCCTCACCGCTGCTGTCGCGCTGCTTGATGGCGCCGGGAACGAGGATCGTGATTGCCTTCTGGTCCTTGCGGACGCAGCGGTTGAGGGTGAGGAAGGCGCCGAACCCGGCGACGTTAGGTCGGGGTGATGCCGCGGCTCCAGCAGTCGATCGCGATCAGCAGCTGATTGTTGATGCTGTATCGGGAGAGGCCGTTCTTGGAGCGCACGCGGATCCAGCGCTGCCAGCCGTCGCTGGTCAGCAGGGCGCGGGCGGCGTCTTCGAGGCGGTCGCGGTCGGCTTGCCGGCGTGCTTCGCGTTGGACCGGGCTCAGCGGGGTTCGGGCGGTGCGACCAAGCATGGTCGTCTCCTTGCTTGTGGTGGTCCGCGCCGGGTGCGCGGGCCGGTGCGCCGCCATCCGCACGCCTGTCAGGGCGTGCCACCCTCGGGGGCGGCTTGGCCCGCGCTCCCGCGCTGGACGGCTATTCGACGTCAACGTCGGCGGACTCGGACAAGCGCGAGGCGGCCAGCGCCTGCTCGTAGTCGTCGTGTGCGCGCTTGACCGCGCGCTCGAGCTGCGTCAGCACCGTGGGGACGTGGGGGCCGGCGAGCTTGCCACCCCTTGGCGGCGTGGTCCTTGTGCGAGGGCCAGCGGCTGGCGGGGGTGCGCTGGCTTCCGGCGACGACGAGTCGGCTGGCGTGCTGCTCGGCGGCGATGACGACCAGCGCGCGGCCGTAGAGCTCGCTGGCGGTCTTGGCGGCGTCGATGAACTTCCACATCCAGGCGATCGCGGCCTGGGGATCGCGGTGGTCGCCGTAGTCGTAGCGCAGGCGTCCTCGAGTGCCGTCCTTGCGCGTCTTGGTGACGTCGGCGCGGAGGTCCTCGACGACGAGGCGCACGCCGGCCGCGGCGATGTGGGCGACGCGCTCGCCGGTCTGGGTGTATGGGGAGCTGGCGTGGTCGGCGCCGAGCAGCGCGTAGACAAAGAACTGCGCGACGGTCAGGTCGGCGGGGTCGACCAAGGCCAGGTTGTTGATCAGGGCGTGGCCGAGGTCGGTGTTGGCGCCGTGGGCCTGGTCGGTGAGCTCGGGCAGCTGGGCGTCGCGGTCGCGCTTGGCCGTCGTCACGGGGTCGGCCGGCGTCGTGGACGCCGTCACGGCTTTGCGCTCGGCGGCCCGGTCGCTGAGCTTCTGCGCCAGCTCGGTGTGGGTGCGCTTGTTGGCGGCCTTGATCAGCTCGCGGTACTTCGGCTTCAGGGCGACGCGCGCAATGCCGACAACGTCTGATGAGGGCTTCGTCGTGACTCATCCGCGGAGCGACCCGACCCGACGTCCGCGGGTCGGCACGACAAGCGTCCGCCCTCTCAAGCCCGGCCAGGGACTTGACTCCCGGCCAGCTGCCGAAAGGAGCCCCCGCATGAGCGAAACTCGCGCTCCTCGTCGCCGATCACCGGGTAGCGCACGCCGTCGACGCGGACCTCGTCGGGGTTCATCGGCTGCGGCCGGGTCGCGGGCTTGACGCCGGGCGTCGGCGGGATCGCGTGGTCACGGGCGATCGCGCGCTGCCTGGCCTCCCAGGCGTCGTCCGTCATCGCGCCTGACCCTCAAGGTCTGCGCGGTGCCGAGCGATGTGCTCGGCGGCGACGGCCACCGACCGCTCCGCGTTCCGAAGGACCTCGACGTGCCGCTCGATGAGCAGATCACGGGCCCCGGGGTAGAGGGCGAGCAGCTCGGAAAGGGAGGTGGGCCGCTCGCGGACCGCATTGCCCCACCCGTCGTCCTCATACCAGTGCACCGTCCAAGCCCTGGCGAGCGTCATCCTGGCCCACCATTAGCGGCCAGGTGCCAGGGCGACTTCCACGCCGCGCACCGGAACGTTGTCAACATGAGGTGCGGCGCTCACGGAGCCTCCAGCGGGTTGTCCTGGGTGCTGGCCGCGGTCAGGTACAGCGCCTGGCTGTCGCTGAACTGCTCGGCGCGGAACGCGTCGAACAGGCCGCGGGCCGCGCGGGCGGCATGCGGCGCGAGCGCGACGAGCTGGTCGATGCTGGCCACGAGCGCGGGCAGCGGGTCGTCGGGTTTCATCTCCACTCCTCCCTGTTGGTGACGTTGTGTCATTCGTTGTGTCAAACGTGGCCCAACGGGCCCCCACGGGCCCGAACCGCGCGAGATCAGCAGGGGACTTTGGAGGTGCCGTTGACGCCGTTCTGACGTGCTCTGAGGGCCCAACCCGGGCACTCCCAGAGGTTTAGACACGACGCCTTACAAGCGAGGGGTCCCCGGTTCAAGTCCGGGACCGCCCATGCGCGTCTGGTGATGGCGTCCGTGCCGTGACCGGGGACGTCGTCCGGACGGTTCAAGTCCGGGACCGCCCACTTCGCGCCTGCCGGGTGAGGCGCGGGCCCTCAGGTGGGGTAGCCGACCGGCACACCGTCCTGCACGCGCTCGATGTACTCGATCATCCCGTAGCCGACGCGGTCGCCCCAGGTCCACTCGCTGAAGCCCTCGGCCACGCGCGAGACGAGGGTCTCATCGCCCGCCTTGCGGCGGTTGCGCAGCGGCGCCATGCGCAGCACACGCCCGTGGACGAGCTCGCGGCGCCTGGCCGTCGAGAAGCCGACCGTGACGCTGACGGGCTCCTGATCGTCGGACCACTCGGTCGTGACGTCGAGGTCGGTGACCTCCTCGTACTCGCCGTCGACGAGCACGACGCCCAGCCGCTTGGTGCGCCCGCTCTCGAGGTTGTTGCGCAGGAGCATCAGCCCGCGGTCGGCGCCGAAGTTCACCATGAACAGCCGGTAGAACCAGATCTCCTGCCAGAACCGCGGGCCCCAGGAGTGGTCGCGCCAGCCGAAGCCGTCGATGGGGATGCGCTCGTCGCCGACGACCATCTCGCCCACCGAGCGCACGTGCTGGTTGAAGTGCCCGCGCGAGAAGTCGTAGCCGTAGAGCATGTGGTCGGCGTACTCGCGCGACGTGGGCTCGCCGCCGTGGGCAGGCGAGACGGCGGTGGCCTCGAGGCGCATCGAGCCCTGGACCCGCGGGGCCGACGCGAACAGGGCCTTGGCGTCGCGCAGGAGCTCGGGATCCTCGAGCACGAGCAGTTCGCCCTCGTAGACCATCTCGATCCGCTGGAACGGTTCGAGGCAGCGGTAGCGCAGCCCACCGGCGTCGAAGGCGTCGTTGTGGGAGATCTTGGGCCGCTTGAACTGGCAGGCCAGGCGGCCATCGGGCAGGTAGGCGACGAGCGAGAGCTCCGCGTGGCCCTCGTTGACGCGGTTGCCCAGGCGCATCCACACGCCGGCCTTGAGCTTCGGGTCCCACCCGCTGCAGTAGACGCTCTCGTTGAAGTTCACGAGGTCGTCGGGCGTGTGCATCGACTCGTCCTCGGGCGTGAGGACGAAGCCCTCGGGAAGGTGGACGTTGGGGGCGGCGGACATGACCCCCACCCCAGCAGCCGTCGCGCCGCCGGGCAAGTGGCAGATGCGCCAGTCGGGTTGGGTTACGGTGACCGCCGTGAACAGGCGGTGAGCGAGCGCTTCGAGGACTACCAGGTCGGCCGGCGGTCAATCTCCGACACGGAGGCCAGCCGGCTCCCGGACGACCCCGGGACCCTGGAGCTGAGCTGGCGCCTCGTGGCCGAGGGCGACCCGGCGACGGTGGAGACGATCGTCACCCGCTGCCGGCGCCATCGCACCGAGCAGGCGGGCCACGTGCATCGCCATCGCCTCGTGCGCGACCGCGACGGCACCGTGGTCCAGGAGGCGACGAGCACCGCGCTGGTGCCCGCGCGCGGGCTCGCGCCCGACCCCGATCCCGCCGTCGCCCTCGACTTCTGCTCCGTGGGCTGGGGGCGCCTCCTCGTCCCGGCGCTGGACGCGCATCCCGCCTTCGCCGAGGCCACGCGCACCTTCGACGGCGCGCTCGGGCTGCGCGCCGGCAGCGAGGAGGTGCAGCTGCGCGTGTACCGCGGCCGCGTGCTCGAGGCCGCGCGCTCGACGCCGCTGGGCGCGACGTTCACCCTCGCCGCGAGCGAGCTCGAGTGGACGGAGCTGGCGCTCGCCGCGCGCAACGAGTTCATGGCGCGCGCGACCCTGGGCCGCTTCTCGGTGTCGGGCAACGCCCACGAGTACCTGCGGCTCACGAAGGCCCTCGTCGCGATCGTCGACGCGACACGCGCCCTCGCCGCACCCGGGGGCGTCGCATGATCCGCGCCGAGTACCACGAGATCGACGGTGCCGTCGGCTTCGCGGAGGTCGCCGGCGACGGGCCGCCGGTGCTCTGCCTGCACACCGCCGGGCAGACCGGCGCGCAGTGGCGCGAGGTCCTCCACGCGCTGCCTGCCCACGGCTACCGCGTCATCGCGCCCGACCTCCCCGGCCACGGGCGCTCGGAGAGCCCGCTCGGCGGCCCGGTGCGCGACCTGCGCCGCCACGGCCGGTGGCTCGCGGTGCTGCTGCATCGCCTCGGCGCGCAGCACCCGTTCGTCGTCGGATGCTCCATCGGCGGCAAGCTCGCGCTGGAGCTCGCGCTCGACCCGGGCGTGGCGCCGCGCGGCGTGGTCGCGATGGCCGCCGACGCCCACAACCGCCGCCTGTCGGTCCGCGGCCTGGAGCGCAGCCTCGAGGACGCCGCGTCGCCGAGCCGCTCGGACCGCACCTACCTCGGCACGCTGGCCTGCGTGGGCCGCGCGGTCGGGCCCGAACGCGCCGCGCGCATCGCGGCCATGCACCGCCGCGAGGACCCGGTCGTCTCGGCGGCGGACCTGATCGCGTGGACGAGCCACGACCTGCGCGACCGGCTCGGTGCGATCGCCTGCCCGGTCCGGCTCGTGGCGGGCGAGGACGACTTCTGGATCGACCTGGCCGACACGCGCTGGGCGGCCGGCCGGATCCCGGGCGCCGCCTATGAGGAGCTGGCGGGCGTCGGGCACTATCCGATGGAGGAGATCGAGGGGTTCCCCGAGCTGCTCGCGACCTGGTTGCGGGCGCTCGGTCCGACCGAGGAGGAGACGGGCGATGGATGACATCGAGGCGATCAAGCAGCTCACGGCGCGCTACAACCGCGCGTTCGACAGCGTCGACGTGCCGGGCTACCTGGCGACGTGGACCGAGGACGGGTTCTTCGAGCGCTCCAACGCGGGGCGCAGCTTCCAGGGGCACGCCGAGCTCGAGGAGCTGCTGACCACGTTCGGCGTCGACGGCCGGCACGTCACCAGCGACTTCATCATCGAGGTCGACGGCGACCGCGCGACGTCGAGCAGCCACCTGATCTACCTCGACGTGGACGCGGGCTTCAAGGTCGCGATCTTCGGCATCTACGCCGACGAGCTCGTGCGCACGGACGAGGGCTGGAAGTTCAGCGCGCGGCGGCTGCAGGTGCACGCCCCGAAGGGGACGTAGGGCCGCGGGCGGATGACGGCCGCGGCCGCCGGCACCCTGACGGCGCTGCTCGACGAGGTCGCCGGGCGGACGCCCGACGCGCCCGCCGTCATCGAGCGCGACCACGCCGAGGGCGTCGCGCGGCTGTCGTACGCCGAGCTGCGCGCGGCGGCCGGGGCGGCGGCGGCGCAGCTGGCCGAGCACGGCGTGCGCCGCGGCGACGTGGTCGCCGTGTGGCTGCCCAACTGGACCGAGGCGCTCGTCGTGCAGTACGCGCTCGCCCGGCTGGGCGCCGTGAACCTGGGGGTCAACACCCGCTACGGCGTGCACGAGGTCGCCGACCTCCTCGCCCAGGGTCGGCCGGTCGGCATCGTCGCGCCCGCCTCGTTCCTGGACCTGGACTTCGCCGGGCGCCTGCGCGGCGCGATGGCGCAGCTGGCCCAGCGCGACGACGGCATCGCGGCGCCGTGGGTCGCCGTCGTCCGCGGCACGCCAGGCGACGCGCCCGGGCTCGACGCCGGCGCGGGCGCCTGGGCGCTGCAGCCCGCCGCGGGCACGGCCGCACCGCCCGCGGTGGGCCGGCCGGGCGACCTGCTCAACTGCTTCACGACCTCGGGCTCGACCGGCGTGCCCAAGCTGGCCGGCCATGACCAGGCGGCGGTGGCCGACCACGCGCGCAACGACGCCGAGGCGATCGGCTTCCGGCCCGGCGACGTCTTCCTCGGGGTGCTCCCGCTGTCGGGGGTGTTCGGCTTCAACCCGGTGATGGGCTGCCTTGCCGCCGGTGGAACCGTGCTGCTCGAGCCGGTGTTCGACGCGGCGTCGGTGCTGGCGGGCATGGACGAGCTCGGCGTGACGCACGCCGTCGGCGGCGACGACCTGCTCGGCGCCCTCAAGGACGCCTGGACCGCCGATCCGCGCCCGCTGCGCGCCTTCCGTCGCGGGGGCATCGCCGACTTCGCGGGCCGGGCCACCGAGATCGTCGCGTGGGCCGAGCGCGAGCTGGGCGCGTCGATCAGCGGCCTCTACGGGTCGTCGGAGCTCTTCGCGCTCACGGCGATCTGGCCCGAGGACCTGCCGGCGCCCGAGCGCGGGCGTCCCGGCGGGCGCCCCGTGTCGGCGGGCATCGAGGTCCGGGTCGCCGATCCCGGCTCGGGCACGGCGCTGGGGCCGGGCGAGGTCGGCGAGCTGCAGTTCCGCGGCTACAACGTGCTCCAGCGCTACCTCGGCCGCCCCGGGGCGCAGCGGGCCGCGTTCACCGGGGACGGCTGGTTTCGCTCGGGGGACCTCGGCGCGCTGACGGGCGAGGGCGCCGACTTCGTCTACACCTGCCGCGCGGGCGACGCCCTGCGCCTGCGCGGGTTCCTGGTCGAGCCCGCGGAGATCGAGCGCTTCCTCGCCTCCCACGAGTCCGTCGACGTGGCCAAGGTCGTCGGGGTGCGGGCGGGCACGGGGGAGGACCTCGCGGTCGCCTACGTCACCGCGCGCGCGGGTGCCGTCCTCGAGGAGGACGCGCTGCGCGCCTTCGCCACGGAGCGCCTGGCCCCGTTCAAGGTGCCGGCGAGGATCAACGTCATCGACGCCTTCCCGGTCACCGTCGGCACCAACGGCACCAAGATCCGAACGGCCGAGCTGCGCCGCTGGGCCGCCGAGCAGCTCGGCGCCGGCGGCCCGCGGGGGACGACCCCCTGAGCGCTTGTGCGGTCGGTCAGACCGCGGCCCGCGCCCGGGCTGCCTGGCGGACGAGGTGGTCGCGCTCGGCGACGACCGTCGCCCGCCGCGCGGCCTCGGCGTAGGCCGTGGCGGCGGCCGCCGGGTCGCCGCCGAGCTCGTGCAGATGGCCGCGGACCGCGTGCCAGCGGTGGCGGTCGCCGAGTACGTCGCGCAGGCGGTCGGTCTCCCGCAGACCGGCCGCGGCGCCGAGGACGTGGCCGACCGCGACCGCGCGCCCCAGCACCGCGGCGGGGTCCCGGCGCACCGGGTCGTCGGTCAGGGCGACGAGGTCGTCGTACCAGGCCAGGATCTGCGGCCAGTCGGTCTCCGCGGCGCTCGCCGCGTCGTCGTGCAGGGCGGCGATGGCGGCCTGCACCTGGTAGGGGCCGGGGCGCCTCACGGCCAGCGCCGACTGCAGGACGCGCACGCCCTCGGCGATCTGACGGGTGTCCCAGCGGCTGCGGTCCTGGCGGTCCAGCGTGACGATGCGCCCCTCGGCGTCGAACCGCGCCGGCAGCCGGGCGTGGTTGAGGAGCATGAGCGCCAGCAGCCCGCGTGCCTCGGGCTCCTCCGTGGCGAGCGTGAGCCGGCGCGTCAGCCGGATCGCCTCCGTGGCCAGGTCCACGCGAGCCGTGTGGCCGGTGGTGTAGACGAGGTAGAGCACCCGAAGCACGACGGCGAGGTCGCCGGGCCGGTCCAGCGGGCGCCCGGCGAGGGTGCGCTTGGCGCGGCTGACCCGCTGCGCCATCGTCGCCTCGGGTACGAAGAAGGCGTCGGCGATCTCGCGGGTGGTCAGGCCGCCGACCGCGCGCAGGGTCAGCGCCACCTGCGAGGCGGGCGCGAGGTCCGGGTGGCAGCAGCAGAAGAGCAGGAACAGCGTGTCGTCGCCCTCGCCGGGCGCCGCCTCGCCCGGCGGCGGCTGCGCGGCCACCGCCTCCTCGCGGCGGTGCCGTGCGGCCTCGCTGCGGCGGGCGTCGACGAGCCGCCGCGTCGCGACGGTCGTCAGCCACGCACGCGGATCGCCCGGCGGGTGCCCGGGCCACACGCGCAGCGCCTCGAGGAGCGCCTCCTGCAGGGCGTCCTCGGCGGCGTCGAAGTCCTCGCCCCGCCGGACCAGGCCCGCGAGCACCCGGGGGACGAGCGCGCGCAGGGCGCCCTCGTCCAGCGGTGCCGTCGGCTCGTCGCGCACGCCGGCGTCAGTCGTCGGCGGGCCGCCCGGACATGATCTCGCGCACGTCGATCCACTCGTACAGCGGCCCGCCGCCCGGGCCCGGCTCCGAGGAGACGTGGGCCGCGATCTCCAGCGCGCGCTCGCGCGACTCCACGTCGATCATGAACCAGCCCGCGATGAGGTCGCTGGTCTCGGGGTGCGGGCCGTCGGTGGTCACGGGCGCCGCGCCCGGGCCGCCGTAGCGGACCCAGGTGCGCTCCGGGGTGAGCGCCTGCACGCCGACCAGCTCGCCGCGCTCCTCGAGCGTCGCGCTGACGTGGCGCAGGAAGGCCATGTGCGCCTCGACGTCCTCCGGGGCCCACTGGTCCATCGGCGGGAAGGGGTGGTGGGGCTGCGGGCCGCCGCGGTAGTGCTTGAGGAGCAGGTACTTGGGCATCGTGGGTCTCCTGGCGTCGTGGGCCGCGCCCGTGGCGGCCCTTCACCGTGTGAGCGGAGCCGGCCGGCGTCCCTCGACATTCCCCACCCCCTGGGCGCGCCAAAGATAGGGAAGTCTCCCGATGTCCGGGAAGGCAGGCCGATCGTACCTTTGCGCCCATGATCGAGACCGACCGACGGACGGATCCGACGGACCCGCAGAGCTGGCCGCGACGCGGCCGGCGGCCCGGCACGGCAGGCCGGGCCGCGACACGGCGCGGAGCGCGTTTGGTCGCCCTGGCCGAGGAGCTCGCCATCACGGCGGCGGTCCATGGCCACGGGACGCGCGGGCACGCCGCCGCGCTGCGCGACGCGCGCTACCTCAGCGCGCCGATCCCCGCCTCGCGCGGCGGGCTGGGCGTGACGTCGGTGCACGACGTCGTGCTGGCCTCGACGCGGCTGGCGCGCGGCGACCCCGCGCTGGCCCGCGGCGACCCCGCGCTGGCCCGCGGCGTCACCCCGCACCTCGTCGCCGTGCTGGGCCTCGCGCGCTCGTGGCGGCGCGCCATCCGCTCCGACCAGCATGCCCGTGCCCGGGCCTTCGAGGCGCCCATGCGGCTCGTCGCCCGCGGAGGCGTCGTGCTCGCCGCCGCGCTCGGCGCGAGCGGGCGCTCGGCGCCCGGGCCGATCCCCGTCGCCACGCGCACCGACGGCGGCTGGCGCGTGGACGGGCGTGCGCTGGTCTGCGCGATCGGGCCGGTGGCGAGCGTCCTGTCGATCCCGGTGACCTACACCGGCGAGGACGACGGCGCCTGCCGGGCCCACGTGCTCGTCCCGGTCGCCGCGCCCGGCCTGGCGGTCGACGGCGTCGCGCCCGCCGCGGCGCTGCGCGGCCCCGGCCTGCACACCGTGACGCTGGACGGCGTGGCGCTCGTGCCCGACGCCCTGGGCACCGGCGCGCCCTGGCGCGATGCGATCGACGAGCTGGACCGCGAGCTGATCGCGCGCCTGCTGGGCGCCGCGGCCTCGCCGCGCGTCGCGGCGCCGGCCCTGCTGCGGCTCGCGGCGCGCCTGGACGCGATGGCCGCCCCGGACGAGGCCGGCCTGCTCGCGCTGCTGGACGAGGCCGAGGCGGTGCAGGAGCGGACCTGGCCGCCCTGCCAGGTCGCCGCGGCCGCCGGTCTGTGATGCTTCGGTGGTCCGTCGCCGCCAGGCGGCCTGGACGAGTCCGGGAGCGGCGGGAGCCCCGGACGAGTCGACCCTCCTGCTGATCGGACCACCCATGCGCGCCCTGGACTACACGAGAACGGCCATCCGCCTGTGGACGCTGGTCCCGGCCGCGGTCATCGGGCTCATGAGCAGCCGGCTGGAGCCGGTCGCCCACGGCGAGGTCGACGACGCGCTGCGCGAGTCGTTCACCGCGGCGATCTGAGCCCGGGCGCCGGCGCGGACCGTCCGGTCTCCTTGACACGCCCACCGACCCTCCGGTAGACCGGCGCCGCCCCACCGGGGCAGGCCGGCGGACAGGAGGGGACATGGCGGACGCGGAGACGGCGACGATCACGGAGCTGGAGGCCCTGGCGAGGTTCGTCCTCGACGCGAGGCTCGAGGACGTGCCCGACGAGGTCGTCGAGTACGCGCGCCACCTCACGCTCAAGACGATCTCGGGCATGGTCGCGGGCGCGCGGTTCTCGCCCGGCCCGCAGATGGTCGAGCTCGTGCGCCGCAAGGGGCTGCCGGAGGAGGTGCGCGTCGTCGGCTGCGACTTCCGCACGTCGCTCTGGGAGGGGGTGTTCCTCAGCAACTTCGTCGCCCACGCGACGGAGACCGAGGACGACCGGCTCGAGCACGGGGTGGCCTGGGACATCGCGATCGTCCCGGTCATCCTCACGCTCGCCGACAAGCTCGGGCTCTCGGGGCGCGACACGCTGGCGGCGATCGTCATCGGGCTCGAGGTCCACTCCCGCAGCTCGGACTTCGACGCCGCGGCGCGCGGGCTCTACTGCGTCCCGGCCGCCGTGGGAACCGCCGCGGCGGCCGCCCGCGTCATGGGGCTCACGCACGAGCAGACCGTGAACGCGATGGGCATGGTGCTCTCGACCGCGATGGTCACCGAGACGAACTTCGGCTACGACGCCCACTGCCTGGAGTCTGCCATGCAGTGCCTGCAGGCCATCATGGCCGTGGAGGCCGCCGCCGCCGGGCTGAGCTCCAACCCGGACCTGCGCGGCTACCTGGACAAGCTCGTGGGCCCCGAGAACGTCTTCGCCGACGGTATCCTCGCCGGGCTCGGCGAGACGTGGTCGATGATGGACATCTGCGTCAAGAAGTACCCGGCCTGCTCGTGCATCCACAAGCCCGCCGACGCGCTGCGCGAGCTCATGCGCGAGCACGGCTTCGGCGCCGACGACGTCGAGTCGCTCGTCACGGAGATCAGCCCGTACGACGTGTTCAACGACCGGCCCGACCCGCTGTCGATGGGCGACGCCAAGTTCAGCTACCAGCACTGCCTGGGCGCCGTGCTCGTCGACGGCGACATCACGTTCGCGAACATCGGCGCGATCGACGAGCCGCGCTACGTGCAGGCGCGGGCCAAGGTCTCCATCAACGTCCACGAGGACTGGTCGCCGCTGATGCTCGCCGCGCCCAACGGCGTCACCGTCCGGCTCAGGGACGGCCGCGAGCTGCAGCGCATCCGCGAGCACATCCACGGCTCGCGGCCCGACCCGCTCTCCCACGAGGAGTTCGTCGACCTGTTCGCCCTCTACACGGACGGGATCCTCAGCGCGGACGAGGTCGCCACGTGCGTCGATCTCGTCGAGCGCCTCGAGGAGCTCCCGCACCTGGGCGCGCTGCTGGACGTCGTGGCGCCGGTCGCTCCGTAGTGGACCGCACCGCGCTCGCGTAGCGGGCCCGACGGCGCGGCGGTCGCCCGGGCGATACCGGGCGATGGCGCTGCTCGCCCGGCTGTCGGGGTTCGGCTCGCGGGCCGCGAGCGCGTCGCTGTTCGTCCGCGGCGAGGAGCAGCCGGCCGCCGATGCCGAGCGGGCGCCGGCGGAGGGGCCCTAGGCGACCGCGTCGGGCGCGTCCGGCGCCGCCTCGGGGAAGGCCGCGACCGTGGCCGTGACAAGCTGCTCGATCGACGCGTCGGCCAGCTCGACCACGTTGCCGTCGGGGTCGGCGCAGAAGGTCAGGCGCGCGCCGCCCCACGCGGTCACCGGCAGCAGCAGCCGGCCGCCGGCGTCCAGCACACGCGCGACGGTGGCGTCGACGTCGTCGACCCGGAAGCCGAGGTGCAGGATGCTCGCGCGGCTGCCGTGCGCCGGCTCGGCACGCACCACCGGCTCGAGGAACTCGAACAGCTCGACGACGCCCTGCTCGAAGCGCAGGTGGCGGATCCGGAAGCGCACGCCGGGCGGGCCGCCCATCATCGCCTCGGCGAAGTCGCCCTCGATGACGAACGGCCGCGTGAGGACCGTCGCGTCGAAGGCCTCGACGTAGAACCGCGTCGAGCGCTCCATGTCCGTGACCCGGACGGCCTGATGGTCGTTGGCGATCGTCACCGCGCCTCCTCGCGGCGCGAGCCTACCGTCGCCCGCGCGCGCTCTGTTAGCGTCGGCGCGCCCATGGCGACCGCGACGAGTCCTGACCGACCGCACGGCTGGCCGGCGCTGGCGGAGATGGGGTTCCGGTTCACCGGCGAGCACGACCGCTTCCGCCGGGAGCTGCGCTCCTGGCTGGGCGAGCACGTGCCGCGCGAGCCCCCGCCGGCCGACCCCGACGAGCGCTTCGCCTGGGGTCGGGCCTGGCAGCGCGAGCTGGCCGAGGCGGGCTGGGCGGGCATCGCCTGGCCCGAGGCCTACGGCGGCCGCGGCGCCGACGCGCTGCAGCAGTTCATCTACTACGAGGAGCTCGCGTGGGCCGGGGCGCCCGAGCTCGTCAACACCCCGGGCCTGCTGCTCGCCGGGCCGACGCTCATGGTCCACGGCACCGAGGAGCTCAAGCGGCGCCTGCTGCCGCGGATCCTCACCGCCCAGGACATCTGGTGCCAGGGCTTCTCCGAGCCCGGCTCGGGCTCCGACCTGGCCTCCGTCAAGACCCGCGCGGTCGACGACGGCGCCGGGTCCTGGGTCATCGACGGCGAGAAGGTGTGGACCACGCACGCCCACTGGGCGCGGTACTGCTTCGTGCTGGCCCGGACCGCGGACCCCGCCGGCGAGCGCCGCTACGACGGGCTGTCGCTCATCATCTGCGAGCTCGCCCAGCCCGGCGTCGTCATCACGCGCCTGCCCCAGCCGACCGGGGACCCGGAGTTCGCCCAGGTGTTCTTCGCCGGGGCGACGGCCCCCTGGACGCGCTCATCGGCGACGCGCACGACGGCTGGGCGGTGTCGATGACGATGCTCGACTTCGAGCGCTCCGACCAGGGCTTCACCGACCACTCGCGGCTCGTCGCCCGCCTGGACGCCATCCGCCGCCACGTCCGGGAGGCTGACGCGGCCGGGGTCCTGGCGCCGGGGGCGCGCGCCGAGCTGCGGCCGCGCTTCGTCGAGCTCTGGGGCCGCTGCCAGGCCCTCGGCCAGTTCAACCTCGGCCGGGCGCTGGCGCTGGACCGCGGCGAGCAGATCAGCCACTGGGGCTCCTACCTCAAGCTCCTGTGGAGCGAGCTGCTGCAGGACGTCACCGCGTTCGGCCTCGACGTCGTCGGCGCCGGCTGTGCCGGTCACCGCGACTGGGCCCACGACTACCTCGCCGCCCGTGCCGCCACGATCTACTCCGGGACCTCGGAGATCCAGCGCAACGTCATCGGCGAGCGCATCCTCGGGCTCCCGCGCTGACCATGACCGTCCGTCCGATCACCCGCGACCTGCAGCTCCCGCTCAGCTGGGAGGAGACCGTCCTGCGCGAGGAGGCCGAGCGCTGGCTGGCCCGCCAGCCGCCGACCGCGCGCGCCCGCGCGGCGATGGAGCGCGACGATCCGTTCGACCCGGCGGTCTGGGCCGAGCTGGCCGAGATGGGATGGCTCGGGCTGCTCGTCCCCGAGGCGGCGGGCGGCGCCGGCGGGTCCGTGCTGGACGCCGCGCTGCTCATGGAGGCGATGGGCGCCGCGCTGCTGCCCGACCCCTACCTCTCCACGGCGGTCCTCGGCGCCGTGGCCCTGCGTGCGACCCAGCCCGACCCGTTGGCGGCGCTGGCGGCGGGCACGCTGCGCGTCGCGGTCTCGCTGGGCGAGGGCCCGGTCGTCACGCGCGACGGTGGTGCGCCGCGCGCGACCGGCAGCGCCGCCGGCGTCGTGGGTGCCGTCGGCGCCGACCTGCTCGTGCTCGCCGCGGCCGACGAGCACGGCGACGCGCTCCTGGTCACCGCGGGGCCGGCGGCCGGTGGGGTGGCCCGCCTCGTCGCCGAGGCCGCGCTGGACCCCGCCCGCCCGGCGTCCACCGTCGTGCTCGACGGGCCCGTCGAGCTGCTGGCCGCCGGCGACGAGGCGCGGGCCGTCGTCGAGGAGGTCGTCACCGTCGGCGCGATCGCGATCGCCGCCGAGCTCACCGGCGGCGCGGCGCACTGTCTGGCCGAGACCGTCGCCTACGCGGGCACGCGGACGCAGTTCGGCCGGCCCATCGGGGCCTACCAGGCGGTCAAGCACCGCTGCGTCGACCTCCTCCTGGAGGTCGAGGCCGCGCGCGCCGCGGTCCGCCAGGCCGCGCGGCTGGCCGACGCCGGCGCGCCGGACGCCCCGGTCCTGGCCCGGGCGGCGCTGCTGCAGGCCTCCACGGCGGGGATCGCGGCCGGGGAGGCTGCGATCCAGCTGCACGGCGGCGCCGGCTTCACGTGGGAGCACGACGCGCACCTGTACCTGCGGCGCGCGCGGGCGGCCGCGCGGATGCTCGGCGCGGGCTGGCGGTACCGCCAGTCGATCGCCCTGGCGCTCGGCCTGTGAGCGGCTAGGCTCGCGCGGGTTCCGCGAGCCGAGGAGACGCATGCGCTACGCCGTCGTCGTACCGAACTGGGCGCCGTTCACCCAGGACGTGATGATCCAGATCGCCGTCGAGGCCGAGGCGCTGGGCTACGACCACGTCTTCTACACCGACCACATCATGAACCCCTACGCCGAGAAGCAGGGGCTCGAGGAGACCACGGTCGAGAGCTGGTCGCTCATCAGCCACGTGGCGGCGAAGACCTCGACGATCCGCCTGGGGACGGCCGTCACGCCGATCTCCCTGCGCCCGCCGGCGCTGCTGGCCAAGCAGATCGCGACGATCGACAACCTCTCGGGCGGTCGCATCGACGTCGGCGTCGGGGTCGGCTGGTCCGAGGGCTCCTACGGCGTGCTGGACACCGAGTTCGGCACGCAGGAGTCGCGGATCGCGCGCATGCGCGAGGGCGTGGACCTCATGCTGAGGCTGTGGACCGAGGACCGCGTGGACTTCGACGGCCAGTACTACAAGGCCCACGACGCCGTCGTCGCCCCCAAGCCCGTGCAGCAGCCCCACCCGCCGCTGTGGGTCGGCGGCTGGAAGGAGCCCGCGCGCTCGGCGGTCTCCGAGGTCGGCCAGGGCTGGATCCCGTGGAACCTCTATCCCGACCGCTACGCCGCCAACCGCGCCCTCATCGAGGAGGCGGCGCAGGCGCTCGGCCGGGCCGACCAGATCACCTACGGCACCGCCGTGCTCGTGCTGCCCGACCGGATGCGCGACGACCCCGACATCGCGATGGCCCACGGCAAGCCGCCGCCCCACATCACCGCCTCGACGATGGCGCCGACCGTGCAGGAGTACGCCGGCGCCGGCGCCGACCTGTTCGCCGTGTTCCCGTTCCCGGCGTCCGACGCGCTGGACGTCGTGCGCCAGTTCGCGGCGCAGATGCTCTGACGCCCGGGCCATGGTGCTGGAGACCGCGACCCACGGGCGGGCGCTGCTCGTCACCCTCAACCGCCCGCAGCAGCGCAACGCGCTCAGCGCCGAGCTGCTGGCCGCGCTGCACGCGACGCTGCGCGCGGCCGACGCCGACGACGCGGTCGACGTCGTGGTCGTCACGGGCGCCGACCCCGCGTTCTGCGGCGGCGTGGACACCGGCGAGCTCGCGCGCACCGGCGTGATGCCGGAGTACACGTCGCCGCTGCCGGTCATCGGCAAGCCGCTGATCGGCGCGGTCAACGGCGCGGCGGTCACCGGGGGCCTGGAGCTCGCGATGATGTGCGACCTGCTCGTGGCCTCCGAGCGGGCGCGCTTCGCCGACACCCACGCGCGGCTCGGGTTCCTCCCGGGCTGGGGCCAGAGCGCGCGGCTGCCGCGTGCGGTCGGCGACCGGCGGGCGGCCGAGATGCTGCTCACGGGCCGCTTCGTCGAGGCCCCCGAGGCGCTGGCCATCGGCCTGGTCAACGCGGTGGTGCCCCACGACGAGCTCCTGGACCGCGCGCTGGCGATGGCGGCCGCCATCTCGGACTGCGGGCAGGCGGCCGTCCGCGCCACGGTGGCGCTGATGCGCGAGGGCGCCGGGCTCCCGCTGGCCGAGGCGCTGGCGCTGGAGCGCACGGCCGCGCTGCGCTTCCAGGGCGAGGGTCTGGACACCTCGCGCCTGCCCGGCGGCTAGGGCCGGACGCCGACCAGCACCGCGAAGCGCACGTCCTGCATGAGGCAGTCGGCGTCGAAGCCGGCCGCCCGCATCCAGGCCAGCTGGTCGCCGACCGGCGCGCAGTCGTCGTGGGCCATCCGCTCCAGCGCCCGGCCCCACTCCTGCTCCGTGAGCCCCAGCGCGCGCGAGGTCGCCTCGTGCCAGGCGCGGTAGTGGGCCTCGAAGCGCGGCGTGGGCCCCGCGACCTGCTCGGCGTTGACGAACACGCCGCCGGGCGCCAGCGCGGCGTGCACGCGCGCGAACAGGTCCTGCTTGGCGGCGTCGTCGAGGTGGTGGATGGCCAGGGCCGAGACGACCGCGTCGAACGTCCCGGCCGGCAGCGGCGCCCGCAGGTCGCCGGCGTGCAGGACCACGTCCGGGCCCAGCCGCTCGCGGGCCTGCTCGAGCATCGCGGGGGCGCCGTCGAGCAGGTGCAGCTCGGCGCCCGGGTGCGCGGCGGCGACGAAGCCCGCGAGCAGGCCCGTGCCGGCGCCGAGGTCCAGGACGCGGCGCGGCGGCGCGGGCAGCAGGTCCAGCGCCGCGACGGCGGTGGCGTAGAACGCGTCGAAGGACGGGATGAGCTTGCGGCGGGGGCCGTCGTAGCCGGCGGCGTGGGCCTCGAACGTGGGCGCGGCGGACGGGCTGTCGCACATGACGTACAACCGTATGCGATAACGGACGATCTGTCGACCGCCCGGGAGCCTGCGGGCGTACCCTCCAGGTGCATGCCCATCGAACCCACGCACACCGCGCTCGGCACCTGGTCCGGCGGTCACTTCATGCACTTCGGCGCCCCCATCGAGGAGGCGCGCCTGCTCGACCTCCTGCGCCCCGATGAGCGGATCCCCACGGTCATCACGGCCGACGCCTACGGCGCCGGCGCCGCCGACGCGCTGCTCGGTCGCTCGCTCGCCGGGCTGGACCGCGACGCCTATTGCCTCGTCGGCGCCGTCGGGCACGACTTCTACGACGGCGAGCGCGAGGGGGCCAAGGGCTTCCCGCGCTTCACCGACCCGCGCCTGCGCGGCCCCGGCGAGTACGGCGCCTACCTGCGCATGGCCGCCGAGCGCAGCCTCCAGCGCCTGGGCGCCGACGCGTTCGACGTGCTGCTGCTGCACAACCCCGACCGCACGGGCTACACGCACGACGCGGTCTGGGAGGGCATGGCCGCCCTGCGCGACGCGGGCCTCACCCGCCGCCTGGGCATCGCTCCCGGCCCCGCCAACGGCTTCACGCTGGACGTCATCGACTGCTTCGAGCGCCACGGCGCCCTCATCGACTGGGCGATGGTCATCCTCAACCCGTTCGAGCCCTGGCCCGGCGAGCTCGTCCTGCCGGCCGCCGAGGCCCACGACGTGCAGGTCATCACCCGCGTCACCGACTACGGCGGGATCTTCCACGACGACCTGCGTCCCGGCCTGCCGCTGGCACCGCGCGACCACCGCGCGTTCCGCCCCGCCGGCTGGATCGAGGCCGGCACGGAGCGCCTGGAGCGCCTGCGCCCGATCGCCGAGCGCCACGGCCTCTCCACGTTGCAGCTCGCGGCCCAGTGGAACCTCGCCCATCCGGCGGTGGCGTGCGTCGTGCCGACGCTCATCCAGGAGGCCTGGGACGGCGCCAAGCCCGTCGAGGCCCAGCGCGAGGACCTCGCGGCCACGCCCACCGAGGTCGTGCTGAGCCCCGAGGAGGTCGCGGAGATCCGCGCCATCGGCGACAACACGCGCTGCATGGCGCTCAAGGGCGGCGTGCCCGACCACGAGGGCGCGGCGGTCGCCGACCGCTGGACCCTGGACGCCGAGCTCGAGGCGGTCGGCGCGCGCTGGGACATCGCGCCGGGCGCCCTGCAGCCCGCCTGAGCCCCCGGGGGCGAGGCTCCGCCGCTCAGCCGAAGAACACCGCGGCGTCGGCGAAGAACTTGTCGTCGAGCGTCTTGGGCTCCCCGAGCGCCTCGGAGATCGGCACCTGCACGATGTCGGTGCCGTGCAGCGCGACCATCACGCCCGAGCTCCCGGCGGTCACGGCCTCGGCGGCCGCCACCCCGAAGCGCGTGGCCAGCACGCGGTCGAACGCCGTCGGCGTGCCGCCGCGCTGCACGTGGCCGAGGATCGTCATCCGGGTCTCGTAGCCAGTGCGCTCCTCGATCTCGCGCTCGAGCGTCACCGCGATGCCGCCCAGGCGCTCGTGGCCGAACGCGTCGATCTGGCCGGCCCCCGCCGTCGACAGCGAGCCCTCCTTCAGCGTGGCCCCCTCCGAGACGACCACGATCGAGAACGTGTGCCCGAGCGCGTGGCGGCGGCGCAGGTGCCCGCAGACCTCCTCGATGCCGAACGGCCGCTCGGGGACGAGGATCACGTCGCCGCCGCCGGCCATGCCCGCGTGGGCGGCGATGAACCCGGCGTGGCGGCCCATGACCTCGAGCACCATGACGCGGTTGTGCGACTCGGCGGTGGTGTGCAGCCGGTCGATCGCGTCGGTGGCGATCTGCACCGCGGTCTGGAACCCGAACGTGTAGTCGGTGCCCTTGAGGTCGTTGTCGATCGTCTTGGGCACGCCGACGACCGGGATGCCGGCCTCGGCCAGGCGCGCGGCCACGCCGAGCGTGTCCTCGCCGCCGATCGGGACCAGGACGTCGACGCCGTGGCGCTCCAGGCCCGCTCGCACGCCGTCGATCCCCGGACCGCCCTCCGAGAACGGGTTCGTGCGCGAGCTGCCCAGGATCGTGCCGCCACGGGGCAGGATCCCGTTCGTGCTGGCCTGCGTGAGCTCGCGCCCCTCCGCCGCCAGCACGCCGGCCCATCCGTAGTGGTAGCCGAAGACCGTGTGCCCATCCATCAGGCCCTTGCGCACCACCGCCCGGATGACCGCGTTGAGTCCGGGGCAGTCCCCGCCGCCCGTGAGCATCCCGATGCGCGCCATGGCCACGATCCTAGGCCCGGTGTCCAGCGCCGGTGGCGCGTAACTTCCCCGCGCCTGGTGCGTTCGAGCGGCACATGCACCACCGACTCAGGAGACGGCAAGGGATGAGATCGTTGCGATGGGGAGCGGCGCTGACCGTGGTCGCGGGCGCGCTGGCGGCGCTTCCGGGCGGGGCCTCCGCCAACGTGCAGGTCGGGTCCTCGGGCTGGCTCTGGGGCAACCCCCTGCCCCAGGGCAACACCCTGCGCGCCATGACGTTCGCCGGCACGACCGGCTTCGCGGTCGGCGACTTCGGCACCCTGCTCAAGACCGCCGACGGCGGCGCCTCCTGGAGCGGTCTGCCCGCCGGCACGTTCTCCAACCTCAGCGAGGTCCAGGCGCTGGACGCCAACACGGTGGTCGCCGGCGGCGGCTGCGTGGCGCGGCTGTCGACCGACGGCGGTGCGACGTTCTCGCGCATCGCCTTCACCCCCGTCGAGTCCGACTGCCCCGCGGACTCCAACCTCGCCGCGATGTGGTTCACGTCGGCCACCCACGGCTACGTCGTCGAGGCCAAGGGCCTCGTCTTCGAGACGACCGACGGCGGCTCGCGCTTCACCGCGCGAACGGCGCTGCCCGGCACCCGGACCGTCGGCGGCGGCGCGGCCCCGACCGACATCGTCTTCGTCAGCGACACGGCCGGCTTCGCGACCACCTCGGACGGCAACATCTACGGCACGGTCGACTCGGGCGTCAACTGGCGCTCGGTGTCCAACACCAACCGCTCGGTCAACGCCATCGTCTTCGTGAGCCCGTCGACGGGCTACGCGGTCGGCGACCAGTCCCTGCTGCTCAAGACGACCGACGGCGGCGCGACCTGGAACGCCAAGGCGGTCGGCGGCCCCGGCCCGCAGAACCTCACGTCGATCCGCTGCGCGACGGACAAGCTCTGCGTCGTGACGACGTCGACGGGCACGTCGGTCGGCGTGACCACCGACGGCGCCGAGACGCCGCTGACGTTCTCCTCGCCGTCGACGGACCCGATCCACGCCGCGGCCTTCGCGACCCCGACGCGCCTGGCGGCCGTCGGCGAGCAGGGCTCGACCGTCGTCTCCGACGACGCCGGCGTGACCTACCACGGCGTCGGCGGCCGGCTCATCGGCAGCTTCACCCGCGTGCGCGCCGGGCGCGTACCGGGCTCGGCGTTCGCCCCGGGCCCGGACGGCACGCTGGGCCGGACGATCGACGGCGGCAAGACCTGGACGCGCGGCAACGTGACGACCTCCCAGGACGTCCGCGACGTCTCGTTCCCGACGAACACCGACGGCTACGCCCTGGACGTGGCCGGTGGCCTGTTCACCACCAACGACGGCGGAGGCAGCTGGGCGACGCTGAACACGGGATCCACCGCGCGGCCCAACGCGGTCTACGCGCCCGACGCGAAGACCGTCATGGTCATCGGGCCCACCGGCGTGCGGCGCTCGGTCGATGCCGGGGGCTCCTTCGACAACGTCAAGGGCGCCGTCGCCCGCGCGCCGTTGGCCGAGGTCGACCGCGCGGGCACGGCGGTCGTGGTCTATGGGCCGCAGGACCTGCTGCGCTCGACCGATGCGGGCAAGACGTGGGCGGCGCTGCGCAAGCCGGGCCGCTACGTCCGGCGCGGCAGGAAGCTGGTCAACCGCCTCGGGATCCGCGGCGCAGACTTCGCCGACGCCACGCACGGGTTCATGCTCGACACGAACGGGCGGCTGTACCGGACGGCCAACGGCGGGAAGTCCTGGCAGGAGCTGCCGGGGGTCGGGACCGACCAGGCCACCAGCATGTCGTTCTCCTCGGCCCGTCGCGGGTATCTGGTCATCAACCGCTTCGGTGACGTGCGCCGGCCCACGGGCTTCCTGCTGCGCACCGACGACGGCGGGACGACGTGGCACCCGCAGTTCGTGGTCTCCACGCCGATCGCGCAGGGCGGGGTGGCCGCCGGCGCGGGCACCGACTACCTGCTCGGGGGCGCCCAGTCGCTGCTCTACAGCACCGCGGGCGGCGACTCGGGCAGCGCGAGCGACCTGACGATCACGGCCCCCAAGGCGCGCTACACCAAGCCCGCCCACATCGTGGTCACCGGCAAGCTCAAGCCGGCCCAGGGCAATGAGCGCGTCACGGTCTCGTGGCGCCGTCCGGGCTCGACCCGCTGGCACGCCCAGACGGTGACCGTCAGCGCCAACGGGTCGTTCACCTCGAGCTGGAACCTGGCGAAGGGCACGAATCTGTTCGTCGCCCAGTGGCAGGGCGACTTCCGCTCGCACGGCGATGGCTCCAAGGTGCTGACCGTCAAGGTCGGCAAGGCCACCAGGAAGTAGGCGCCGCGGTCAGGCGGCGAGCACCGGCGCCGAGCCGGTGCCCGCCGCCGGCGCGGCGGCCCGTAGCCGGACGGGCAGCCCGTCGCGCGGGCCGATCGTCGGGCTCTGGCGCACGCGCAGCACGTACCCGGGCTCGAGGTCCAGGCGGAAGCGCCCGAGGATGCGGCGGGCGATGATGCCGATCTCGGCCTGCCCGAAGCGCATGCCGATGCACGTGCGCGAGCCGCCGCCGAACGGGACGTAGGCCCCCTTGGGCAGCCGCTCGCGGGCCTCGGGCGCGAAGCGCTGCGGCCGGAACGCGGCGGGCTCGTCCCACACGTCGGGCAGGTGGTGGCTGGCCCACGAGCTGTACTCGACGGGCACGCCGCCGGGGACCGTGACGCCGTGCAGCTCGAACGTCTGCACGGAGCGCCGCGGCCCGATCCACGCCGGCGGGTACATGCGCAGCGTCTCCTCCACGGCGAGGTCGAGGTCGAAGCCCGGCGCCTCGGCGAGCTCGGGGTGGCGGGCCAGCTCGTGGAAGAGGAAGGCGATCGTCGAGGTCGTGGTGTCGTGGCCCGCGAACAGCAGCGTCATGACCTCGTCGCGGATGTTGCGGTCGGTGAGCTCCACGCCGTCGCCGTCCTGGGCGTCGAGCAGCAGGGAGAGCAGGTCCTCGCCGCGCCGGCCGGTGCGCCGGCGGCGCGCGATCTCGCCGTAGACGATCTCGTCCAGCCGCGAGCGGGCCTGCAGCATGCGGCTCCACGGCGAGCCCGGGCCGCGGAGGATCTGCAGGACGTAGTCCTTGGACCAGTAGCCCAGGGCGGTCTCGAACTCGTGCGCGGCGTCGATGCGGCCGCGGTGGTGCTCGGGGTCGATGCCGAACAGCGCGCGCATCGCGATGCGCAGCGCCAGGTCGCGCGTCCAGGCGTACAGGTCCAGGCGCTGCCCGTCCTGCCAGGTCTCCAGGGCGGCGTCGACCTCCTGCACCATGAGCTCCTGCATCGCCACGATGCGCTCGCGGTGGAACATGGGCAGCATCGCCATGCGCGAGGCGCGATGGAACGGCCCGTCGATCGTGAGCAGGCCGTCGCCGAGGAACGGCATGAGGTCGCCCATGTGGCCGTCGCGCCAGGTGAAGTTGCGCGCGTGGGAGACCAGCATGTAGTGGTTGGCCTCGGGCCCGAGCATGAACACCACGTTGCTGTGGAAGATCCGCAGCGTGAAGACCGGGCCGTAGCGCTCGTAGGCGTCGAGCAGGAGGCCGAGCGGGTCGCGGGTGAAGCGCATCGTCCGCGCCATGGAGAACCGCGTGTCGCCGGCCGGGAACGGCACCTCGGCCGCGCGCTCGCGGCGCACGTCGTGCAGCATCTTGCCGACGGGGTTGGTGTACGCCGGCGGGGGCGGGGCGGCGACGACGGGCGGCATCGCCGGGGAGCGTAGCGCCCGACTGGCCGGCCAGCCAGTTTCCGCCGACGCCGAGGCCGGCCGAACGACGGGCCCGCCGGCGGGCTGCCATAATGACCGTCCCGATCCGCTCGGGGGCGTAGCTCAGTTGGTTAGAGCGCCGGCCTGTCACGCCGGAGGTCGCGGGTTCGAGTCCCGTCGCTCCCGCTTCACGGAGTGCCTGCACGCGTGCGGGTCCGGGTCGACCGCGGCCACGGACCCGTGTGACTTCTGGCCCGGTCGTGGTCCAGACGCCTCGACGACAGCGCGATCGCCGGGCCGCCGGAGCTCGCTCGAGCCGGCGAGCTGGCGCCCTCGGCCGTCGAGTTCCGTCAGCGGGTAGTGCAGAGAGCCCAGCGCGGGACAACCTCGTGCGGGAAACCACGGGACACTGTGGTAGAGAGCGCGGACGACGTACGCCCGCGTCGTCCGTACCGTCCTGGCCATGAAACGCGCCGACGCGGTCTTGGACGGAGCAGCGTCGTGAGCCCCGCCGGAGCGCTGCGCATCCTGATCGCCGACGACGAGCCCGATCTGCGCCGTTCGCTGGAACGCTCGTTCATGCTCGAAGGACACGAGGTCGTCGCGGTGGCCGACGGCCGCGCCGCAATCGACCGCGCCAGCACCGAGCGCTTCGACATCGCGCTGCTCGACGTGGCGCTCGGCTCGAGCCCGGACGGCTACGAGGTGTGCCGCACGCTGCGCAGCCGTCGCAACTTCGTCCCGATCATCATGCTCACGGCCCTCGACTCCGAGGCCGACACTGTGCTCGGGCTGGAGGCCGGCGCCGACGACTACGTGGCCAAACCCGTCGGGTTGGCCGAGCTGCGCAGCCGCATCCGCGCGGTCCTGCGGCGCGCCGGCCCCCGCACGCTGGGCGAGGAGGTCCTGTCGTTCGGCCCACTGACGCTCGACCGCCAGCAGCATGAGCTCCGCCTCGATGGGCGCCCGGTCCGGCTGACCTTCGCCCAGTTCCAAGTGCTCGACGCGCTGATATCGGCGCCGGGCCGGCTGTTCAGCCGTGAGGAGCTCCTGCGGGCGATCTGGGGCGACAGCGCCTATCGGGACCCGCGGGCGATCGATGTGCACATCCGCCACCTGCGCGAGAAGATCGAGGAGCGCCCCGAGGAGCCGAGTCTCATCGTCACCGTCCGCGGCGCCGGCTACCGCCTCGGGCCCTCGTAGGCGCATGCGGCTAAGCATCCCGCTAGGCCTGCGTCCCCGCCTCGTGGGAGGCCTGCTGCTGACCAGCGCGGCGACGCTGCTGGCCGCAGCGCTGTTCCTCCTGCCGCCCCTCGAGCAGCGTCTGCGCACCGATCAGCTGGCGTCGCTGACCACCACCGCGCAGACGGCGCGCACGTCGTTCGTCGAGATCGATCGAGCGGGGGCGCGCCCGGGATCCCCATCGCTGCGGCGGATCGTGGAGGCTCTGGAGCGGCGCGCGGGCGCACGGGCTCTGGTCGTCGCCGGCAGCGGTCGGGTGCTCGCCGACAGCAGTCCCGGGCCGTCCGTCCTCGCGCCCGCCCTCGACGCCGTGCGCAGCGCGCGCACCGTGCGCCGCGTCACGTCGTCGCCGGACGGATCGGTGGCCGAGGTCGCCACGCCGGTGACGATCGCCGACCTCAGGTGCGCGTTGGTGTTGGTCCAACCCGTCCAGACCGCGCAGAGCGCGGCCGGCGTCGTGCGCCGCGCCTTCACGATCGCCGCGCTGATCGGCCTGGCGGCCGCGCTGCTGGTCGGCATGGGAATCGCCTCGACGCTCTCGAGGCGGCTGCGCGGCCTGCACGACGCGGTCGGACGCGTCGGTGCGGGCGGCCTTGAGCAGGACATGCCCCACGACGATGCCCGCGACGAGGTGGGCGCCCTGACACGCGCGTTCGCGGCGATGCAGGGCCGCGTGCGCCGCCAGGAGGAGGCGCGCCGCGCCTTCGTGGCCACCGCCTCGCACGAACTGCGCACGCCGATCGCCTCGCTGGCCACGGTGCTCGAGTTGACCGAGGACGACCTGCGACAGGAGCCTCCACGCCTCGCCGAGGCGGTGGACGGGGTGGTCCGGGCGCGGCGGCAGTCCGAGCGCCTCGCCGCTCTCGCCCGCGACCTGCTGGACCTGTCGCGCCTCGACGCCGACGTGGCGCTGCGGCGCGAGCCTGTCGATGTGGCGGAGTCGTGCCGAGCGGTCCTCTCCGAGTTCGCAGAGCGCGCGCGGGAGCGGCGGCTCGCATTGGGTCTGGAGGCGACGGCTCCGGCGGCGATGCAGGAACGCGGCCATGCGCTGGCCGACCCTGTCGGCGTGGCCCGCATCGTGCGGACACTCGTGGAGAACGCGCTGCGCTACACGCCGGAAGGAGGCTCGGTGAACATGGAGATCGCGTCTCGCGGCCACGAGGTCGTGGTGTCGGTGACCGATTCCGGGCCCGGCGTTCGACCCGAGGAGCGCGAGACGATCTTCGAGCGCTTCCAGCGCGGCAGCGCGGGTCAGGGAGCGGCAGGCTTCGGTCTGGGGCTGGCGATCGGGCGCGAGCTCGCCCGGCGCATGGGCGGGGATCTGCGCGTGACCGACGGGCCGGGTGGCGGCGCGCGCTTCGAGCTGGCGTTGCCCGTCGGTCCGCAACCGCCGGTCGGCGCCGCGTCTGTGGACCTTGCGCGGACGGCCTGAGCCGGGGCGCGTCCCCTGACGATGTCGGGGCCCGCACCGGCGGGCCCCGACATCGGTGTCAGTGCTTCGTGGCCGTGCCCTTCGTCTTGGGCGCGGTCTTGTGCGTGGTGGCGGCCGACGTACCCCGGACCTCGGCGTGGTTGCGCAGCTCCTTGCGCTGGACGGCGCGGGACTCGTTGCGATCCTCGCGCGGGAAGCCGGGGCCACGCCGCTCACGCGCCGTCATCGCGCGCGCCTCCCGCTCCTCGGTGCGCGCCTTGGTGGCCGTGCCCCGCGAGCTTCCGGTGCTCTTGGTCTTCGGGGCGGTCACCTTGGTCGCCGCCGTGTGATGGCCGGAGGCGGCGCCGGCCACACCGACGCCGGTTCCCGCCAGAAGGGCCGTGATGACGCCGATGGCTGCCACCGACCGACCGATTCCCCTCATGATGTACTCCTTTCGCTCATCAGCCGAGGCTGCGTGGGTTGTTGTGGTGAGCATGCGCCGCGGGGTGTTGCGCCACGTTGCGCTCTGGGGGTTGCTCTGTTGGCGAGGCGCCGCGCGCCGTCGCCCGGCCGGGAGATGAGGGGCCGACAGCTCCGGCGGTCGCACGACACTGCGCCAGCCGTGGCGGGGACGTGGCTCGTGCTGCACGGCGCGCTGCTCGGCGAGCAGGGCGCCGCGGTGTTCATCCAGCGAGCGCATCCGACGCCGGTGGCTCCGCTGCTGCCGAAGGCCTAGGGTCTCACCGCGCCCGAGCAGAAGGTCGCCCAGTTGCTGCTGCGCGGTGCCACGACCGCGCAGGTCGCCGAGCGACCGGCGATCTCACCGCACACCGTCAGCGAACACGCCGAGGCGATCTACGACAAGACGGGCGCGCGCACGCGCGGCGAGGTGGCGGCCACGGTCTTCTTCGGCGAGCACCTGGCCCGCAACCCAGGGCCACGCGGCCGTGGGCGACGACGCCTCCGACCACCTCAGCCAGGGCAACAGCTTCCACGGGGCGATGCCGCGCGGAGCCCGCCGGGTTCAGGGCGCCTCGTCGACGACCGTGATCGGGAGCTTGAGGTGGGCCAGGCGGTGGGGCAGGTCGACATGGAACCAGCGCTCGACCGGGTGCGGGGCCTGCGAGACGATGATCTCGTCGATGGGCTCGTGGAACATCACCGCGTCGACGACGTCCATCGGGTCGTGGCGGATGGAGACGGTCGCGATCACCGGGCCGCCGGCGGCGGCCTCGATGTCGGGCAGCGCCGCGTTCAGCGCCTGCTCGGCCGCCGCGGCCTTGTCGCGGCGCTCGGGGTGCATCGGGTGCCACTCGGCCGGCGCCGGGTTGGGCACGACCACCCGGAACTGCGCGGGGCCGCGGCCGGCACGGGCGCGCATCGCGTCCAGCAGGGCAGGGTCGGCGGCGCTGCGGTCGGCGAGGACCAGGACGCGCGCGGGCTGCTCGCTCATGCCGGGAGGGCCTCCGGGTCGGGCGGCGACTCGTCGACGCGCGTGACCGTGAGGTACAGCACGAGCGCGAGGATCGTCCCGAGGAAGATGTAGCTGGTGGTGTTGGTCCCCAGCGCCAGGCCGCCGTCCTTCTTGGCCTGCGACAGGTAGTCGCCGATCGACGCGCCCAGCGGCCGCGTCAGGACGTAGGCGGCCCAGAACGCGAAGATCGCGTTGAGGCCGAAGCGCAGGTGCGCGACGGTGATGATCGCGATCGCCCCGCCGAACAGCAGGATCGACTTCCAGTAGCCCAGGCCGCTGGCCTCGGCGATGTAGTCGCCCGCCGCGGTGCCCAGGGCGAAGGTGAAGAGCACCGTGACCCAGTAGAAGAGCTCGCGCCGCAGGGTGAGGATCGTGTGGATCGACAGCGTGCGCTCCACCGCGAACCACACCGCGAAGCTCGCGATCGTCGCGATCCCGAAGATCGTCGTCGTCGTGTGCAGCGCCACGCCGTGGTTGTCGGCGAGGTTGTCGGTGATCAGCGTTCCGACGACGCTGATGAGGACGATCCCGGCCCAGTAGAACAAGGGGATGTAGCGCCGGAACGCGAAGACGAAGACCAGGACGACGGCGAGCACCGCCCCCGTGTAGTAGGCCAGCGTCGCGTCGCTGAGGTTGTACCTGCTCGAGAGGTTGTCGGCCCCCGTCTCGCCGACGGTCGTGCACAGGATCTTGATGATCCAGAAGTACACCGTCACCTCGGGGACCTTGTTGAGGATGTTGCGGCCCACCAGGCCGGCTCGCGTGTCCGACGCCCGTGGCGTGGCGGTGCTCATGGCCGTCAGACTCCCGCGCCGCGCCTGATCGCCTCCTGAACGGGCGTCGAGCGCGTCTGCGCCGATGCTCACGCTCGGGTCGAGCGGACCGACGACCCAGGGTGATCGTGTCGTACGACACCAGCCGTCCGGAGGACGCAGCCGCGGCTGAGCACGAGCATCGGCGTCGCCGAGCGCCGGGACGGCCCCTTCGGGGCTCCTGAGGGCGACACTCCTGGCGAGGGACCGCGCAGCCGACATCGGCGACACTGCGGTCGTGACCCATCGATGAGCGCGCGGCGCAAGCGTCGTGCCGTGCCGGTCGTCCTGCTGCGCACGGCGCGGGCGTTCTACGACGACCAGATGACCCATCACGCCGCGGCGCTGACCTACTACGCGCTGATGTCGCTGTTTCCGGCGCTGCTGCTCGCCGTCTCGATCCTGGGCCTCGTGGGCCAGTACCCGGAGACCTACGACGCGATCCTCGGGTACCTGCGGGGCGTCGTCCCCGCGTCGGCCTTGGTGCCGCTGGACACCTCGCTGCGCAACGCCCTGCAGCAGAAGGGCACGGCCGCCACGACGCTGGCCATCAGCGTGGTGGTCACGCTGTACGGCACGACCGGGGCGCTCGAGGCCGCGCGCCGTGCGCTCAACGTCGTCTTCGACGCCGACGGCGGGCGGCGGTTCCTCGTGCGCAAGGCCATCGACATCGTCAGCACCGTGGTGTTGATGGCCCTGGTGCTCGTCAGCCTCGTGCTGGTCTTCGTCGGCGGCCACCTGGCCGAGGACCTGCTCGGCTTCCTCGGCCTCGGCCACACGATCGCCCGGATCTGGAACCTCGCCCGCTGGCCCGGCGCGCTGGTCGTCGCGATGCTCGTGTTCTCCTTCATCTACTACGTCACCCCGGATGTCCGCCAGCGCTCGTTCCGCTGGGTGACCCCGGGCGCGGCCGTGGGCGTGACGCTCTGGCTGATCGCCTCGGCGGGGTTCTCGGTCTACCTCGGCAGGGTCGCCAACGTCGGTGCGGTCTACGGGGGGTTCGCCGGGGCGATCGTCCTCGTCGTCTGGCTGTGGCTGACGAACGTCGCGCTGCTCCTCGGCGCCGAGCTCAACGCCGAGATCGAGCGCGAGCAGCAACTGGGCGAGGGCGTGCCCGAGCGCGAGACGCTGGACCTCCCGAGACGCTGAGGCGCTCTGGTGGTGTGATCGTGACCGGGGGACTATCGGTGCTTCCAGAAGCGCTCGGCGTCAGCCTCCATGCGAGCGAGTCGGGTGTAGTAGTCCGGAAACTCGTTCATGTGGGCACGCGCGATCTTGGCGGTCAGGGTTCGGTCGTCGTCGGTGACGTTCGTCTCCGGGTCGCGACGGCCGTGCTCGAGCTCGACCTGCAAGCCCATGTGGAACTCGTCGATGTCGAACCTCGACCCTGTCCAGTCGATGCCGATGATCTCACCGAGCCGGCGGGCATCTTCCAGGGTGAAGGCAGGCTCTCGGCCGTGCTCTCCGCGGCTGCCGGAACATCTGCCGGCCGTGCCGCGGGCCCTGGCTCTCGTCGACGCGGGATCACGAGCACCGGGCACGGGGCGGTGGCCAGCATGCGCCGCGTCCTGCGTCGGAGCTGTCCCGTCGAGCTGTCGACGTCCGCGCCGTCGAGAATGAGGATGGCCGGCGCGTGCCGTTGGACGGCGTCGACGAGCGTCTGATCAGCCTCGCCGCGCGTCACGGCCTCGTCCGAGGCCGCGCTGTCGGCCTGCCATTCGCGCAACTCGGGCGTCGGCGGTACCGGCGCAACCACCGTGGCATCGAAGACCTCAGCGAGCAACTCGGCCAGGTGCATCGCAGCCGGCATGATCTCTGAACGGTCGACGGCGACCACGACGGCAGAGATGCGCGAGGGTGAGATCTCGACGCCCTGACGGCAGACGAGCACGGGACACGGGGCGCGCTCGACGACCGCGGACGAAACGCCTCCCCGGTCTACGCCGGCGGCACCCACGCAGATCAGGTCCGCGCCCTCGGTCTCGGCGACGCGCAGGATGACCTCGGCGGGGTCGCCCCGCTGGAGGATGGTTCGCGTCGCCGCGTGGACCGGTGCGTAGTCGGCGGCGTTGACGAGATGACGCTCCCAGCGATCGTGCTCGGCTGGGTCCCCTTCGGCGTGCAGCAGCATCGCTGTGCCATGGGTGCGTCCTGCGATACGCAGTCCGATGGCCGTCGACGCAGCAGCCTCCTGCGAGCCGTCGTCGCCGATCAACACGAGCAGCGGGCGGCCCACAGGCTCCGGATGTCGGTCTTCCGGCGTGATCGCGTTCGACATGCGCTGAAGCCTGTCGAGCCCCGCGTGCCCGCACATCGGCACAACGCCCGCCGACCCGGCGGGCAACTACGGAGCCAGATCGAGCGGGCGGCCGCGCCGCGACGGGGGCAGTTGGATTCGACGCCGAGCTCCTCCAGTACCGCGGCTACGCGCCGCTTGCCGACGCCGTCGTGCTCGACGGCGATCCGGCCGCACGCGACTTCACGGCGGTCTGGCACCGCCGCGACCGGCCGGTGGCCGCCCTGCTCGTCGGCCGCCCGCGTGAGCTGCCCGGCATGCGCCGGCTCATCCAGCAGACCCTCGAACAGCACGCCCTGGAGACAACCCCATGACCTACGTCCCACATATCGACGAGCTGGCCTGCGCCGCCCACGGCGACTGCCAGGACATCGCCCCCGACGTCTTCCGCGTCGACGACATCGCCGTCGTCATCGGCACCGGTCCCGACGACCTGATCCTCAAGGCCGCCCAGGCCTGCCCGTCGGCCGCCATCACCGTCGTCGACAGCACCAGTGGCGAAACGATCTACCCCTAGCCGGCGCCCAGCGCCGGCGCGTCGTCTGCCGTCGCCGACCATGATCACACGGTGCGTGGTGCGCGGCAGGTTAGATTCCGGGCATGTTCGATCCCGGCGTCCGCGCGCTGCTGGAGGGCGTGAACTTCGTCCACCTCTCGACGCTCATGAAGGACGGCTCGCCCCACAGCACGGTGGTCTGGGGCCACACCCGCGGCGACCAGGCGATCTTCTTCACCAACAACCCCCAGTCGCTGAAGGGCCGCAACATCGCGCGCGACCCGCGCGTGGCGCTCTCGATGATCGACCGCGACAACCCGTACCGGACCGGCATGCTGCGCGGCCGGGTGGTCGGCACGCTCACCGGCGACGAGGCCGACGCCATCGTCGACGCGATGTCCCATAAGTACGTCGGCCGGCCGTTCCCGATGCGCGGCAACACGGTCTACCTCATCGACGTCGCGAGCTCGCGCCTCACCGAGCTGCCGTTCGAGGACAGCCCGGCCTAGGCGACCCCGCCTCAGCCGTGCCCGGACCCGCGGGCCAACGGGTCGGCGAAGCGGGGACCGGTGGTCACCGAGCGGTCGGTGAGGCCCTCGCGGAACGCGACCAGGTCGGCCTCGTCGCGGTCGGTCAGCGCGACGTTGCGCAGCGACGGCGCCTTGACGCGCCCCATGTCCTTGGGGGCGCCCGGTGATCGCGAGCGACGGGTCGAACGCCACGGCCGCCGTGACCGCGGCGCTCGACCACACCGATGTGGCCGGCGTGCCTGCTCCGCTGAACCTCGCGGCGCTGGGCTGGTCGCGGCAGGTCGGCCCAGATCCGGACCGGGCATGGCGCCCGGGCCTGCGACCATGAACTCATGGACGCCGTCTCCCCGTCCGCCGCGCTCGGGATCGCGCTCATCGCCTTCGGGCTGGTGCTCACCCCCGGCCCGAACATGCTCTACCTGGTGTCGCGGTCGCTGACGCAGGGCCGGCGCGCCGGGCTCATCTCGCTGATCGGCACCGCGCTGGGCTTCCTGGTCTACCTCGCGGCGGCCACGCTGGGCATCACGGCGATCTTCACGTCGGTCCCCACGGCCTACACCGCGCTGCGCATCGCGGGCGCCGCGTACCTGCTGTGGCTGGCCTGGGGCGTGCTGCGCCCCGGCGCGCCTCCGATCTTCACGGTCCGCGAGCTGTCGGTCGACCCGCCGCGGCGGCTCATCGGCATGGGCCTGCTGACCAACCTGCTCAACCCCAAGATCGCGGTGCTCTACGTCTCGCTGCTGCCGCAGTTCGTCGACGCCGACCGCGGGAGCGTGGCCCTGCAGTCCTTCGTCCTGGGCGCGATCCAGATCGTCATCGCCGTCACGTTCAACGGCGTGTTCGTCCTGCTCGCCGGCGCGCTGGCCATGCTCCTGGCGCGCCGCCCGGCGCTGGCCCGCGCCCAGCGGCTGCTCATGGGCACGGCGCTCGGGGCATTCGGCGTGCGGCTGCTCGTCGAGCGCTCGCGCTGACGCCGGCTGCCGGAAGACGCCGCCAATCTGGACCCTTTCCAGATTCTGTGGGAGAGTGCGGCCCGTGCCGGCCACCACCGACCACGAGCGCGCGCTCCGCGGGGCCTCCCTGCGGGTCACGCGCCCGCGGCTGGCCGTCCTGGCCGTGGTGCACGACCAACCGCACGCCGACACGAACACGATCATCGGTCGCGTGCGCGATCGCCTCGGCGAGGTGTCCCAGCAGGCCGTCTACGACGTGCTGCGGGCGCTGACCGACGCCGGGCTGGTACGCCGCATCCACCCGCCGGGCTCCGTGGCGCGGTACGAGTCACGGGTCGGCGACAACCACCACCACGTCGTCTGCCGGTCCTGCGGCGCCATCGCCGACGTCGACTGCGCCGCCGGCACGTCGCCGTGCCTGACCGTCACCGACGGGCACGGCTACACGATCGACGAGGCCGAGGTCATCTACTGGGGCGTCTGCTCCTCGTGCTCGGCCCCCTGAATCCAATGTCCGGTCCCGGAAGGAATCCCTGTGTCTGATAGCCCCGACGCCGTCGTCGGCGAGATGAACGAAGAGTCCGGTGGGTGCCCCGTCGCCCACGGGCGCGCCCCGCACCCGACCCAGGGAGGAGGCAACCGCGGCTGGTGGCCGGACCGCCTCAACCTGAAGATCCTGGCCAAGAACCCGGCCGTGGCCAACCCGCTCGGCGAGGCGTTCGACTACGCCGCGGCGTTCGAGGCGCTTGACCTCGGCGAGGTCAAGCGCGACATCGAGGACGTGCTGACGACCTCGCAGGACTGGTGGCCCGCCGACTACGGCCACTACGGGCCCTTCATGGTCCGGATGGCCTGGCACAGCGCCGGCACCTACCGCATCAGCGACGGCCGCGGCGGCGCCGGGGCCGGCCAGCAACGCTTCGCCCCGCTGAACAGCTGGCCCGACAACGGCAACCTCGACAAGGCGCGCCGGCTCCTGTGGCCGGTCAAGCGCAAGTACGGGCAGAGCCTGTCGTGGGCGGACCTGCTGGTCCTGGCCGGCAACGTCGCGCTGGAGTCCATGGGCCTGCAGACGTTCGGCTTCGCCGGCGGCCGTGAGGACGTGTGGGAGCCCGACGAGGACGTCTACTGGGGCCCGGAGACCACCTGGCTGGGCGACGCGCGCTACCACGGCGACCGCCAGCTCGAGGATCCGTTCGGCGCCGTCCAGATGGGCCTGATCTACGTCAACCCCGAGGGCCCCAACGGCACGCCGGACCCGGTCGCCGCGGCCAAGGACATCCGCGAGACGTTCCGGCGCATGGCGATGGACGACGAGGAGACCGTCGCGCTCATCGCCGGCGGGCACACGTTCGGCAAGACCCACGGCGCGGCCGACCCCGACGCCTATGTCGGGCCCGAGCCCGAGGCCGCCCCGCTCGAGGAGCAGGGCCTGGGGTGGCGCAACAGCTTCGGCAGCGGCAAGGGCGCCGACACCATCACCAGCGGCCTGGAGGTCGTGTGGACGACGACGCCCACCAAGTGGGGCGGCGGCTTCTTCGACAACCTGTTCGGCTACGAGTGGGAGCTGACCAAGAGCCCGGCCGGCGCGCACCAGTGGCAGGCCAAGGACGGCGCCGGCGCCGGCACGATCCCCGGGCCGATCGACCCCGACGACCGGCGTCCGCCGACGATGCTGACGACCGACCTCTCCCTGCGGTTCGACCCGATCTACGAGCCGATCTCGCGGCGCTTCCACGAGCACCCCGACGAGCTCGCCGACGCGTTCGCGCGGGCCTGGTTCAAGCTGACGCACCGCGACATGGGACCCGTGGCCCGCTACCTCGGCCCGGAGGTCCCGCAGGAGACCCTGCTGTGGCAGGACCCGATCCCCGAGGTCGACCACGAGCTCATCGACGCCGAGGACGCCGCCGCGCTCAAGGCCCAGATCCTCGAGTCGGGGCTGTCGATCGCCCAGCTCGTGTCGGCGGCGTGGGCGTCGGCCTCGACCTTCCGCGGCAGCGACAAGCGCGGCGGCGCCAACGGCGCGCGGATCCGCCTGGAGCCCCAGAAGGACTGGGAGGTCAACGACCCGGCGCAGCTGGCGACCGTGCTGAGCACGCTCGAGGGGATCCGGACGGCGTTCAACACCGCCGCGGCCGGGGGCCGCCAGGTCTCGCTGGCCGACCTCATCGTCCTGGCCGGCTCGGCGGCGGTGGAGCGCGCCGCGGAGAACGCGGGGCACGTCGTCAGCGTCCCGTTCACCCCCGGTCGCGCCGACGCCACGCAGGAGCTGACCGACGTGGAGTCCTTCGCCGCGCTGGAGCCGACCGTCGACGGCTTCCGCAACTACGCGCGCGGCGAGCACGAGCTCTCGGCCGAGTATCTGCTCATCGACCGGGCGAACCTGCTCACGCTCAGCGCGCCGGAGATGACCGTCCTGGTCGGCGGCCTGCGCGTGCTGGGCGCCAACACGGGCGGGTCTCCGCTCGGCGTGCTGACGACGAACCCCGAGGCGCTGACGAACGACTTCTTCGTCAACCTGCTCGACCTCGGGACGACGTGGCGGCCCGCCTCCGGCGACACGTACGAGGGCGTCGACCCCGCCACGGGCGAGGTCCGCTGGACCGGCAGCCGCGTCGACCTGGTGTTCGGCTCCAACTCCGAACTGCGCGCGCTGGCCGAGGTGTACGCCAGCGACGACGCCGGCGCCAAGTTCGTGGCCGACTTCGTGGCGGCCTGGGTCAAGGTGATGAACCTGGACCGCTTCGACCTGCGCTGAGGCCCGGTCCGGGCCGGCCGCGCCGCCGTCGGCCGGCCGGTCCGGGCACCCTCCTCAGAACGCGCCCTGGCGCAGCTCGGCGATGAACGGCTCGAGGTCGGCCTCCGTCGCGTGGTAGGTCCCGGGCTCCCGGTCGTCTTCACGACGTAGTAGTCCTCGGCCATCTGGGCCTGCTGCTCGCGGTTGAAGTCCCGGTAGCGCCGGCCGTCCGCTCGGGCCTTGGCGAGGTCGCCGTAGTCATAGCCCATGTCGCTGGCCTGCCCGTGCAGCGCCTGGGGCATGTAGACCGCCCCGACGATGCCGTACTGCGCGACGTGGGTGAGCTCGTGCACGGTGGTCTCCAGGTCGATGCCCTTCGGCGCCTGGATGATGTGCATCGTCGTGATGGCCCGCTCGGTGGCCGTCGGGTCCTTGAAGTGGTTGAGCCACCTGCCGAGCTTGACCATGTAGGAGCCCTCGTCGACGCGGACCTGCCAGTAGGGGATGAGGCCCTTGCCGTGGACGAGCTCGGACGCCGCGACCTCGTCGTCGGTCAGCGGCCGGGTGTGGAAGACCAGGCCCCACACGAACTGCAGGGCGTCGCTGATGCCGAAGAGCTCGAGCATCTGGATCGCGACCTCGATGAACCAGCTGAGGCCCTGCCTGAAGCCCGACCACACCCACGCCCAGGAGGCACCGTTCTTGATGCCCTTGTAGAGCCAGCCGATCAGCCCGGGGATCACGTCCCAGCCCTGGACGATCAGCCGCCACACCCGCAGCGGGAAGAAGCGGATGACGTCCCAGCACAACGAGCCCAGCAGGGACAGCTTCTCCCACAGCCGGGTCCCGATCGCCTTGATGATCGTCCAGGCGCCCGCGCCGAACCACGTCAGCGCGTCCCACACCGCGCGGCTCGCCGTCGAGAGCCAGTCCACCGCCCACTGGCCCGCCGCCCGCGCGCCGTCCCAGACGCTGCGGGCGGCGCCGGCGACCGCCCCGCCGACGGCCACCGCCGCGTCCTTGACCGCGCCGCCGACGGCGACCGCGGCGCCCTTGACCGCACCGCCGACCGTCGTGCCGACGCTCTTGATGCCGCCCCAGACGCGGCCCCAGAAGCCGCGGGCCAGCCCGCGCCGCGAAGCGCGCGTGGGCGCGGCCGGCGCCGCCGCGGTCCCGGCCGCCGGGGCGGGGTCCCGCGCGAGGACGGGACGGCCGGCGGCGTCCAGGCGGCCCGCGGCGGCCAGGCGGGCGACGGATGCGTTGCCGATGGCCGACTGCAGCGCCAGCAGCCGCGCGGCGCCGGGGTCGGTGCCGGGGACGGGCGGGCGCACCGGCCGGTCGGCGGCCGCGGCGACGTCGTCCTGTGCCTCACGGGTGCCCGGCTCGGATCCCACGCGACGAGTATCCCCCGCGCGGGGCGGCAGACGTCCTCGGCTGCTTCACCGTCGAGTCCAACGTCCCGGCCGCCGCGGCGCCGCTGGCCTGCGGCGTGGCCTCCGCGCGGGCGGTCGAGGGGCGCGTCCTGGTCGCGCTGCGCGGCACCGCCACGCCGTACCCGGCGATCACCGGCCTGGTGTTCTCGCTCCTGCCGGCCGGGCTGGAGGGCGTCGGGTTTCCCGCGGTGCCGTGGGACGACATCGTCCTCCACCCCCCCGGAGACGATCGTCGCCGACCGGGTGCTCGTGCCGCCCCGGGAGCGCGTGCCGTTCGCGCGCGGGCTGCTGTGGCTTGCGCCACATGAGCTCGCCGACCAGCTCGCGGCGGCGGTCCTCGGGGATGGAGGGGTCGCTGGTCCTCCGGCGCACACCGCGGCGCTAGGGTCGGCCCATGGCCGCCCTCCAGACCCCGGCGACGCGTGCGGCCCGGGACGCGGGGATCGCGTTCACCGTGCACGAGTACCGCCACGACCCGCGTGCGGCCTCCTACGCCGGGGAGGCCGCCGAGGCGCTCGGGCTCGACCCCGCCCGCGTGTTCAAGACGCTGGTCGTGGCCGTCGGCGACGCGCTGGAGGTGTGCATCGTCGGCGCGGCCGACCAGCTCGACCTCCGCGCGGTCGGCAAGCGCGCGGTGATGGCCGACGTCGGCCGCGCCGAGCGCGTCACGGGCTACGTCGCGGGCGGCATCAGCCCGCTCGGCCAGCGCCGCCGCCTGCCCACGCACGTCGACGACACCGCGCTGCGCCACGACACCGTGTTCGTCAGCGCGGGCCGGCGCGGCCTGGAGATCGAGCTGTCGCCCGCCGACCTCGTCGAGCTCACGGGCGCCGACGTGCGCACCCTGCGCCGCACCTGACGCTTGATCCTGCGCATGTGCCGCAGGTGCGGCGCCGCGACAAGGTCCTCGTGTTCCTGCGGTCCTACGACGGCACCGTGGACGAGACGGTCGCCGTGCTCGACGGCGACGGCCGGGTCGTGGCCAAGCCGGGCACCGTCGGGTCACCCGTCGACCCGGGGCTGACGACGAGGGTCGTGCCGTTCAGCGACCTCGAGGCGGTGCCCGCCGCGCTGGCGCCCGGCGACGCGCACGCCGCCGTCGACCCGCTGCTCGACGACCTCGTCCACGCGGCGCTGCTGAACCGCGGGGTGAGCCGCGCGCCCGGCGGCTCAGGCCGTGGCGCGCAGCCGCGACGTCTGGCTCGTGGGCTGGCCGGCCGCGGCCGTGGCGTCCAGGCGCAGCGTCACGTCGAGGCCGCGGCGGCCCTGCAGGCCCTTGCGCAGCCGTGCGACGGCGGTGCGGCTGATCCTCAGCCGCACGATCTTCGACGTGCCCGCGGGGATCACGAGCTTCTGGACCGCGAGGTCGACCGACACCGGCCTGAGGCGGCGCTTCCTGCGGCCCTTGCCCGTGGTCGGCGTCCCGCGCTGCACGATGCTCGCCGATGCCGTCAGCGTGCACGTCGTGTCGCAGCCCACGCGCACGGGCAGGGTGCGCGTCGTGAGCAGGCCGCCCGTGCGCAGCGCCCGGACGGTCAGCACGGGGCCCAGCGGCTCGGGCAGCGTCGGGTACTTCAGGGCCGGCGGCGGGGCGGGCGCGGGCAGCGGCGTGCACAGCACGCCGGGGGTCGGGTTGGCCAGCGTGAACGTCTGGACGCGGTTGTTGTCGGTGTCGGTCACCGTCAGCACGCCGTTGCAGTCCACGCTGACGCCCGTGGGGTGGACGAGCTCGCCCGGGGCGATGCCGCGCGAGCCCAGCGTGAGCAGGCGCTCGCCCCCGGGGCCGAACTGCTGGACGCGGTTGTTGCCGCGGTCGGCGACCCAGAGGTTGCCCGCAGGGTCCAGGGCCAGCTGGGCCGGCGCGTTGAGCTTGCCGAGCTTGCTGCCCGTGCCGCCGAAGTCGCCGACCTGGCGCCCGGAGGCGTCGAAGACCTCGATGTGGTTGGCGCTGTCGGCGACGTAGGTGCGCGCGCCGTCGCCGGTGACGGCGATCCCGCGGGGCGGCGCGTCGGTCGGCACGGAGCCGAGGTAGCCGCCGTCGGGCGCGAAGCGCGCGATGCGCCCGTTGCCCGTGTCGGCCACCGAGATCGTGCCGCTCGCGTCGATGGCCAGCGCCGAGGGCGCCAGGAGCTGGCCCGGGCCCGTGCCCTCCGAGCCGATGGTGCGGGTCGACTGGGCCGTCGCGCGGTCGAACACGACGATGCGGCTGCGCCTGGCGTCCAGGACGAAGCCGTTGCCGCCGGCGTCGAACGCGACGGCGACCGGGTCGGGCAGGAGCGTCGGGCCCGGGTTGGGGGAGCCCCAGATCGAGGCGATCGTCCCGTCGGGGTTGATGAGCTGCACGCGGCCGTTGACGGCGTCGGCCACGGCCCGGACGCCCGAGGCGTCGGTCGACACGCCCTGGGGCGCGTCGAACTGGCCCGTGCCGCGCCCCGACGTGCCGAAGGAGCGCCGCAGCGTGCCGCTGGCGTCGAAGACGTCGATGCGGTCGTTGCCGGTGTTGGCGACGTAGACCTCGCCGTTGGCGGCCGCGGCGATCCCGCGCGGGTAGGCCAGCTGGCCCGGACCCGTGCCGTAGGAGCCCCAGCGCGCCTTGTAGCGGTAGCCGGTCGCCGGGGTGCTGAAGCGCACGATGCGCTGGTTGAGGTCGTCGGCGACGAACAGCCGGCCCTGCGGGTCCAGCGCCACGGCGTAGGGGAAGTTGAGCTGGCCGGGGCCGGCGCCCTGGCCGCTGCCGATCGACGACAGCAGGTGGCCGCCGGTGTCAAACGCCGCCACGCGGTGGTGCTGGTCGTCGGCGACGAGCATCCGCGTGCCGCGCACCGCGACACCGCGCGGGTTGGCCAGCGTGCCCGGCGGCACGATCTCGGCGCCGTGGCCGCCGGAGGTGTCGAAGCGCACGACGCGGTCGTTGCCCGTGTCGGCGATGTACAGGACGTCACCCGAGACCGCCAGGCCGCCGCCGGCCGCGGCATCGTTGCCGCCGCCGGCGCCGAAGCGGAAGCGCCCGAGATCGGTGCCGCTGCCGCCGAAGCTGCCCAGCAGGCCGCCGTCGGCGCCGAAGCGCACGATCCGGTTCGTGCCGCCGTCGGCGACGAGGAGCGTGCCGTCGCCGGCCACGCCGACGGCCCCGACGGCGCTGAGCTCGCCCGGGCGGGTGCCCGCGGCGCCGATGTCGCGCAGCGGCGTGCCGTCGGGGGCGAAGACCTGGATGGCGTGCGAGCCCTGGTCGCCGACGTAGACGCTGCCGTCGGGGCCGATCGCCACGGCCTGCGGGAAGCGCAGCACGCCGCCGCCGCGCTGGCCCGTCTGGACCACGCCCGTGTACGGGCACGTCGGGCCCGCGCCCGGGCAGTCGGCCTGTGCCGGGGCGGCCCCGGCGGCGGTCAGGCCACCGAGCAGGAGGGTGGTCAGGACGAGGGCGGGGAGGGGTCGCAGGCGCGGCATCGAGGTTCCCAACACCGTGAGGAGGCGAAGTCGCGGTCCTGCACGACGGGGCCCACGTCGGCGGACCGCGGGGCCCGACCGGTAGATTCGCGGGCGGTGACCGGGATCGGTGTCCTGCGCGAGGGGCCGCTGCACGCAGCCGTCAAGGACCTGTACGCGCGGCCGGGCGACCGCGCCGAGGTCCCGCTGGCGGGCTTCGTCATCGACCTCGTCCGGGCCGACGGCGAGCTCGTGGAGATCCAGACGGGCGGGTTCGGGCCGCTGGGGGCCAAGCTCGACGCGCTGCTGGACGGCCACCGCATGCGGATCGTGCACCCGGTCGCCGCCGAGCGGCGCATCGTGCGCGTCGACGAGCACGGCGAGGTCCTCTCGGCGCGCCGCTCGCCGCGGCGCGGCGACGTCCTCGACGTGTTCGACCGGCTCGTCTCCTTCCCCTCGCTGCTCGCGCACCCGAACCTGGCGATCGACGTGCTGCTGTGCCGCGAGGACCACGTCCGCGCGCCCGAGGCGCGCCGCTCGCGGTCGGGGCGCCGCCGCCGCGACCCCGGGCAGCGCCGCCTGGTGGAGGTCATGGGCTGCGTCGAGCTGGCCGGGCCGGCCGACGTCGCGGCGCTGCTGCCCGCGGGCCTCGGCGCCGGCGCCGGCACGTTCACCACGCGCGAGCTGGCCACGGCCCTGGGCTGTCGGGTCATGCTCGCCCAGCGCATCGTCTACTGCCTGCGCGCGATGGAGCTCCTGGCCGACGCAGGCCGCCGCGGCCGAGCGCCGCTGCACGCCCGGGCGGTGGCCGCATGACCACGTTCGTCCTCGTCCACGGGGCCTGGCACGACGCTGCGTGCTGGGACGCCGTCGTGGCCGCGCTGGAGGCCGCCGGCCACGTGGCGATCGCGCCCGAGCTGCCGGTCTCCGAGCCCGCGGCGGGCTTCGCGGACTACGCGCGGGTCGTCGCCGAGGCCATGCCCGAGGCCGACGAGCCGCCCGTCGTCGTGGGCCACTCGCTGTCCTCGGCGGTCATCGCCGCGCTGCCCGAGCTCATCGACGTCGGGCTGCTCGTCTACCTGTGCCCACGGCTGAGCGGGTTCCGCGGGCCGCCCGGCGGCCCGGACGTCTTCCGGCCGGCCGCCGGCCTGCCGCGCGACGAGCTGGACCGCACGGTGTGGCCGCGCGAGCGCGCGGAGGCCGAGCTGTACGGCCGGGTGGAGCCCGCGCTGGCGCACGCCACCGCGCAGCGGCTGCGCCCGCAGGCGCAGATCTGGCGCGCGCCGCACCCGGCGGCGGTGCCGCCCGAGGTGCCGTCGGCGATGGTCGTGTCCAGCGCCGACGAGATGTTCGAGCCGGCGTGGTCGCGGTGGGCGGCGCGCAACGTGCTCGGGGTGGTGCCCGTGGAGCGCGACTGGGGCCACTTCCCGATGCTCGAGGCGCCGCGGGAGCTGGCGGCCCTGCTCGTCGAGCTGGCCCGCGAGGGCGGCGCGCTGCCGGCCCCGGGCACCCCGGCCGAGTAGCCCTCAGCCCTTGGCGCGGGCGGCCAGCGCCGTCGGGTCGGAGGTCCGTCGCGCGTCGCGCTCCTTGCGCCGCTGCGCGGCGGCCGCCGCCGCGGTGACCTCGGCGCGGAGAGGCGCGCCCCACGCGGCGTCGACGGCGCCGAGCAGCCCCGGGTCGGTCCCGCAGTTGATGCAGAAGCGCCGCTGGCCCCAGCCGATCGCACGCGCCAGGACCTCGTCGGCGTAGGACACGCCGGTCAGGTCGTGGCCGTAGTAGTCGTAGGCCGCGCGCCAGGCCGACGCGTCGAGCTGCGGCCCGGCGCCGCTGTCGCGCAGCAGCGCCGCCGCGGCCATGATCGCGTCGTAGTCGTCGTAGACCGACGGGTGCCGCGTCGTCGCGTGCGGGTAGGCGGCCGGGCGCTGCGCCGGGGCGCCGGCATCGCGGTAGCGCGCCCACGTCGACCCGGTCCCGGCGGTCCGGTTCGTGACGTTGAACTGCATCGGGCCGGCGCAGCAGCGGGCGAAGTTCAGCCCGTGATAGGTCGTCGGGTGCGTGGAGAACGCGGTCTCCTGCTTGTGCACCGAGGCGATCAGCAGCCAGTTGACGCCGAACGTCCGCTGGGCCTGCGCGTAGATGTCGTAGAACCCCGAGACCCAGGCGGCCGGCACGTGCGCGCGTTCGTTGGCCGTGAAGCGCCGCTCGTCGCCCGTGCGCTCGGTCGCCGTCGGCGCGGGGGCACGCATGATCGGTGCCGGCGCAGCCGCGGCGGGCGCCGGCGTGGGCGTCGCCACGACGATCGCCGGGGCGGCCGGCGGGTTGGCGGCGCGCGCCCGCCCTTGGCCGCCGGCCAGCGCGAGCCCGAGCAGGCCGGCCCCGGCCAGGAGGGCGAGCAGCGCCACGACCAGCGGCCAGCGCTCGTGCGACGGGGTGGGGAGGCGGGGCGGCTCGGTCACGGGGCGGCGGCCCCGAGGATAGACCGGCCGCCCGTGCTCACGCGGCGGCCGGCAGCGCGCCCTCGTGGGCCAGCAGCGTGCGCTTGGCCGCCAGGCCGCCCGCGTAGCCGGTCAGCGCGCCCTGGGCGCCGATCACGCGGTGGCACGGGACGACGATCGGCAGCGGGTTGCGCGCGTTGGCGGCGCCGACCGCGCGGGCCGCGCCCGGGCGGCCGAGCGCCGCGGCGATCGCGCCGTAGGTCGTGGTGGCGCCGTGCCCCACGGTGGCGACGTGCGCCCAGACGCGGCGCTCGAACGGGCCGCCGCCCGCGGGCGCCAGCGGCAGGTCGAAGGTCGTCGCCGTGCCGGCCGTGTAGGCGGCCAGCTGCGCGGCGGCCTCGGCCAGCACGCCGCCGCGGCCCGGCCGCGAGCCGCCGGGCACCGCGGCCGCGTCGAAGCGGATCTCGCACAGCGCCCCGGCCGCCTCGTCGGCGACGAGCAGGACGTCGCCGATGGGGGTCGCCGCCCGGGCGTGCACGAGCACGCGGCCGGCGTCCTGCGCGCGCCAGGCGCGGTGGGCCGCGGGCAGGCAGGTGGCGCAGGGCCGGTAGCCCGCGGCGACCGCGGTCGCCGCGTCGGCGAAGAACACGCGGTCGGCGACGTAGCCGCCGCGGGCGATGGCGCGCGCCGCGCCGGGGCAGTCCAGCGTGCCGTAGATCCGGCTGCGGCGGTGGCCGCCCAGGGTCCCGGGCTCCGCGCTCGCGTGGGGGGCGCCGTCGGCGCCGATCAGGGTGTAGGTCCGCATGGAAGTCGGAACGCCGCGTCGCACGGAGACGTGAGATCGCTGCGTAGCATCGGGCACGTCATGGATGCCCTGCTCAAGCTCGCGGCCGACGCCGGCCACCAGATCACGCTCGCCGAGGAGGCCCTCGAGGAGGAGGCCCACGACGCGGCGCGCGAGGCGGTGGACCGGGCGGCCGACGCCCTCGAGGCCCTCCGCGGGCGCTGGCCGGAGATGTCGGCTGCCGAGCGCGCCGTCGTCGGGCCTGCCGCCAAGGCCGTCCGGGACCGCCTCGACGCGACCGCGGCGCGCATCCCGCGCCGCGTGACGCTCGGCGAGGGCGCGCCGGAGGAGGACCCCGAGCAGGAGGCCGAGCCGCCCGCCGCCGGCTGAGCGCGCCGGGGGTCCGAGCGGTGCGCGGGCCGTGGTGGATCGCGCGAGGGACGCGACGCAGCTGGGTAGGACACCGGCATGGTCATCCTCATCATCGTCCTGGTGGTGCTCGCCCTGGTCGCCCTGGCGGGCGTGGTCGTCCTGGCGTCCCGGCGCCGCGAGGCCGAGCGCCGGCGCATCGCGCGCGAGCGCGAGGCGATCGCCACCGAGCTGGCCGGCCATCGCCAGGAGCGCGAGGCCAACGCGATGCGCGCCGGCGAGGTCGCCGGCGAGGCCGGCGAGCACCGCCGCGCCGCCGAGGACCACGAGGCCCAGGCGCGCCGCCACGAGGAGGAGGCCCGCGCGCACGCCGAGGAGGCCGAGCGCCTCGAGCAGCGCTTCCACCGGGCCGAGGGCGCCGCGCAGCGCCACGACGAGCGCGCCGAGGACGCCGCGCGCCGCCTCGACGAGCTCGAGGGCCGCGCGCCGCACGACTGACGTCCAGGCGGCCGGCCCGGCCTCGACGAACGCGCCGTCGGCCGCCGGCCCCTCGGCGGACACACACCGTTTGACGGTGCTCCGCGCCGGGTACCGGCCTTTGGCCGTGCGCCGTGGGGGCGCCGGCGCGGACGCAAGGAGCAGCGATGGCCGGAACGGTTGCGATCGAGGACGGCGCCACCCGCAAGCGCAGGGACGGAGGCCCGGGGCAGCTCGATCCCGCGGCGCTGCAGCGGCTCATCGAGGCGCTGGACGCCGCGGCCGACGGGGACTTCTCCCGCCGCCTTCCGGCTCGGCGCAAGGGCCTGCTCGGCGAGGCCGAGGCGGCGTTCAACCGGCTCGCCGACCGCAGCCAGGCGCAGACCGCCGAGCTGCAGCGCGTCGCGCGCCAGATCGGCCGCGAGGGACGGATGACCGAACGGGCGCGCACCGAGGACGCCAGCGGCGACTTCCTCGAGCGCGTCGAGGTCGTCAACGGCCTGATCGACGACCTCGTGCGCCCGACGACCGAGGTCGCCCGCGTCATCGTGGCGGTCGCCGAGGGCGACCTGAGCCAGAAGATGGCCATGGAGATCGACGGCCAGCCCGTCAAGGGCGAGTTCGCCCGCATCGGCACCACCGTCAACGCGATGGTCGACCAGCTCTCCTCCTTCGCCTCCGAGGTCACGCGCGTGGCGCGCGAGGTCGGCACGGACGGCAAGCTCGGCGGCCAGGCCGAGGTGCCGGGCGTCTCGGGCACCTGGGCCGACCTCACCGAGTCGGTCAACTCCATGGCGGCCAACCTGACGGGCCAGGTGCGCAACATCGCCCAGGTCACCACCGCGGTGGCCCAGGGCGACCTGTCGCAGAAGATCACCGTCGGCGCGCGCGGCGAGATCCTGGAGCTCAAGGACACCATCAACACGATGGTCGACCAGCTCGGCTCGTTCGCCGACGAGGTCACGCGCGTGGCGCGCGAGGTCGGCACGGACGGCAAGCTCGGCGGCCAGGCCGAGGTCCGCGGCGTGTCGGGCACCTGGCGCGACCTGACCGAGAACGTCAACTTCATGGCGCGCAACCTGACCGACCAGGTCCGCGGCATCGCCCAGGTCGCCGGCGCCGTCGCCAAGGGCGACCTGACGCAGAAGATCACCGTCGACGCCAAGGGCGAGGTCGCCGCGCTGGCCGACACGATCAACGCCATGACCGACACGCTGTCGGTGTTCGCCGAGCAGGTCACGCGCGTGGCGCGCGAGGTCGGCACGGAGGGCAAGCTCGGCGGCCAGGCCGAGGTCCCCGGCGTGTCGGGCACGTGGAAGGACCTCACGGAGTCGGTCAACTCCATGGCCGAGAACCTCACGGGGCAGGTGCGCAACATCGCGCTGGTCACCACGGCGGTGGCCCAGGGCGACCTGTCGCAGAAGATCGAGGTCGACGCGCGCGGCGAGATCCTCCTGCTCAAGGACACCATCAACACGATGGTCGACCAGCTGCGGTCGTTCGCCGACGAGGTCACGCGGGTGGCGCGCGAGGTGGGCACGGAGGGGCGCCTGGGCGGCCAGGCCGTCGTGCCGGGCGTCGCGGGCACGTGGAAGGACCTCACCGACTCGGTCAACGTCATGGCCCGCAACCTGACCGACCAGGTGCGCGACATCGCCCGCGTGACGACCGCGGTGGCCAAGGGCGACCTCACGCAGGAGGTGACGGTCGACGTCAAGGGCGAGGTGCTGGCGCTCAAGCGCACGGTCAACACGATGGTCGACCAGCTCAGCTCGTTCGCCGACGAGGTCACGCGCGTGGCGCGCGAGGTCGGCACGGAGGGCAAGCTCGGCGGCCAGGCCGAGGTCAAGGGCGTCAGCGGCACCTGGCGCGACCTGACCGAGAACGTCAACTTCATGGCCGACAACCTGACCCATCAGGTGCGCAACATCGCCCAGGTCACCACGGCGGTGGCCCAGGGCGACCTGTCCAAGAAGATCACCGTCGACGCCCGCGGCGAGATCCTCGAGCTCAAGGACACCATCAACACGATGGTCGACCAGCTGCGGTCCTTCGCCGCGGAGGTCACGCGCGTCGCCAAGGAGGTCGGCACGGACGGCCGCCTCGGCGGCCAGGCCGAGGTCGAGGACGTGTCGGGCACGTGGCGGTCGCTGACCGAGTCGGTCAACTCCATGGCCACGAACCTGACCGAGCAGGTCCGCGGGATCGCCCAGGTGACGACCGCGGTGGCCAACGGCGACCTCTCCAAGAAGATCACCGTCGACGCCAAGGGCGAGGTCGCGGCGCTGGCCGAGACCATCAACACGATGGTCGACCAGCTGCGGTCCTTCGCCGCCGAGGTCACGCGCGTGGCGCGCGAGGTCGGCACGGACGGCAAGCTCGGCGGCCAGGCGCAGGTCGAGGGCGTCTCGGGCACGTGGCGCTCGCTGACCGAATCGGTCAACTCCATGGCCGCCAACCTGACCGACCAGGTGCGCAACATCGCCCAGGTGGCGACCGCCGTCGCCAACGGCGACCTCTCGCAGAAGATCACCGTCGACGCCCGCGGTGAGATCCTCGAGCTCAAGGACACCATCAACACGATGGTCGACCAGATCGGCTCGTTCGCCGATGAGGTCACGCGCGTGGCGCGCGAGGTCGGCACGGACGGCTCGCTCGGCGGTCAGGCCGAGGTCGAGGGCGTGCGCGGGCGCTGGCGCGACCTGACCGAGAACGTCAACCAGCTCGCCTCGACGCTGACCACGCAGCTGCGCGCGATCGCCGAGGTGTCCACGGCGGTGACGCAGGGCGACCTCACGCGCACGATCACCGTCGAGGCCCAGGGCGAGGTCGCCGAGCTCAAGGACAACATCAACCAGATGATCGCCAACCTGCGCGAGACGACGCAGATCAACGTCGAGCAGGACTGGCTGAAGACGAACCTGGCGCGGCTGTCGGGCATGCTGCAGGGCCAGGGCGACCTGCGCCAGGTCACGCGCCTGATCATGTCCGAGCTCACCCCGCTGGTGACCTCGCAGTACGGCGCCTTCTACCTCGTCGAGGGCGAGGAGGACCCCGACCTGCGGCTCGTGGCCTCCTACGGCTACCGGCGCCCGGAGGGCCGCGGCGCCCGGCTCCCGCTCGGCGACGGGCTCGTCGGGCAGTCGGCGGTCGAGGGCAAGGCGATCCTCGTCGAGGACGTCCCCGAGGACTACGTCAAGGTCTCCTCCGGCCTGGGCGAGGCGCGGCCGCGCAACATCATCGTCCTGCCCGTGCTCTTCGAGGAGCAGGTGCTGGGCGTCATCGAGCTGGCGTCGCTGCAGGCCATCAGCGAGGTCAACCGCGCGTTCCTGGAGCAGATCACCGAGACGATCGGCGTGGTCCTCAACACCATCCGCGCGAACATGCGCACGGAGGAGCTGCTGGCCCAGTCGCAGTCGCTGGCCCGGGAGCTGCAGGCCAAGAACGCCGAGATCGAGAGTGCCCGCGCCGGCCTGGAGGAGAAGGCCGCACAGCTCGCGCTGTCGTCGAAGTACAAGTCGGAGTTCCTGGCCAACATGAGCCATGAGCTGCGCACGCCGCTGAACTCGCTGCTCATCCTGTCGCGGCTGCTGGCCGACAACCCCGACGGCAACCTGTCGGGCCAGCAGGTCGAGTTCGCCACCACGATCCACTCGGCGGGCAACGACCTGCTCGCGCTCATCAACGACATCCTGGACCTGTCCAAGGTGGAGGCGGGCAAGATGGAGCTCGACCTCGGGGCCGTGGCGCTGGCCGACGTCTGCGAGGACGTCGAGCGGGGCTTCCGGCCCGTGGCCGAGGAGAAGGGGCTGCGCTTCGACATCGAGATCGACGGCGCGCTGCCGCCGTCCATCGTCACCGACGAGCAGCGCCTGCAGCAGGTGCTGCGCAACCTGCTGTCCAACGCCTTCAAGTTCACGCCGGCGGGCAGCGTCAAGCTCGTGGTCGCCCCGGGGGCCGATCAGACCATCGCCTTCACGGTCCAGGACACCGGCGTCGGCATCGGCGCCGACAAGCTGGCGTCGATCTTCGAGGCCTTCCAGCAGGCCGACGGCACCACGTCGCGCAAGTACGGCGGGACGGGGCTGGGGCTGTCGATCAGCCGCGAGATCAGCCGGCTGCTGGGCGGCGAGATCCGCGTGGCCTCGGCCGTCGGGCGCGGCTCGACGTTCACGCTGGTACTGCCCCTGGCCCACCGCACGGGGGAGGGGGCGGCGAGCGACGTCCCGTCCGAGCCGCCGCTGGCCGCGCCGCCCGAGGTGACGGCCGAGGCCGCCGCCCTGCTGCCCTACGACGGCGTGGAGGACGACCGCGCGGCCATCGCGGCCGGCGACCGCGTCCTGCTCGTCATCGCCCACGACGCCGAACACGGCCGGGGCGCGCTGGCGGTGGCCCGCGAGCACGGCTTCCGCGGCCTCGTGGCCCGCCGCACTCCGCTCGGGCTCGCGCTCGCGCGCGAGCACCGGCCCGACGCCGTGCTCGTCTTCGCCGGCGACGGCCGTGGCGAGCGCCTGCTCGGCCAGCTGAAGTCCCACCCCGAGACGCGCCATCGCCCCGTCGTCGTCGCCGGCCCGGCCGGCGGGCGGCTGGCCGCCCTGCGCGCGGGCGCCGCGGCCTACATCGACGACGGAGGCGCGCCCGGGCCGGGCGCGGGCGGCGGCGCCGCCGCGCTGGCCGCCCTCGACGTCCTGGAGCGGCTGCGCACCCGCGCGGTGCGGCGCCTGGCGATCGTGGCCGACGTGAAGGCGCGCGCGGCGCTGGACGACGCCACGCTCGAGCTGCTGGGCGCCGGCGCCGACGTCGAGGTCGTCACGATGGCCCCCGGCGAGGCGTTGGCCCGGCTGGCGGGCGAGCGAGCCGACTGCGTCGTGCTCGTCGTGCTGCCCGGCGCGCGCTGGCCGCTGGACGTCCTGCTCGGGCTGGGCTCCGACGCCGAGGGGCGGCTGCGCGAGGTGCCCGTGGTGGTGCACACGCCGGCGCCGCTGGCGCCCGAGGAGCGCGTGGCGATCGACGCCGCGTCGGAGGGGCTCGTCGTGGCCACCACGGCCGCGCCCGAGCGCCTCGTCGACGAGACCGCGCTGTTCCTGCACCGCCTGGAGACCCAGCTGCCCCAGCCCACGCGCAAGCTGCTGGCCGCCCTGCGCACGGCCGACCAGGTCTTCCAGGGCAAGCGGGTGCTCATCGTCGACGACGACATCCGCAACGTGTTCGCCCTGGCCAGCGTGCTCGAGACGCGCGGGATGAAGGTCGCCTTCGCCGAGAACGGCCGGGAGGGCATCGAGCGGCTGCGCGACCAGCCCGACACCGACCTCGTGCTGCTCGACGTGATGATGCCCGAGATGGACGGCTACGAGACCGCGCGCGCCATCCGGGCGATGCCGCGATTCGAGGCGCTGCCGATCATCCAGCTGACGGCCAAGGCCATGAAGGGCGACCGCGACAAGTCGATCAGCGCGGGGGCCAGCGACTACATCACCAAGCCCGTCGACGTCGAGCAGCTCCTCGCGCTCATGCGGGTGTGGCTGCACCGCTGATGGTCGCCGTCGACCCACCCCGGGTCCTCATCGTTGACGACCGGCACGAGAACCGGGTCGCGCTGCGGGCCGTCCTGGAGCCGCTGCCGGTCATCGCGGTCGAGGCCGATTCGGGCGAGGCCGCGCTGCGCGAGGTCCTCACCCACGACTTCGCGGTGATCCTGCTCGACGTCAAGATGCCGGGCATCGACGGGCTGGAGACCGCCGAGCTCATCAAGGCCCGCGGCCGCAGCCGCGACATCCCCATCATCTTCCTCACCGCCGCCGACGCCGACGTCGCGCAGATCTTCGCCGGCTACGCCGCCGGGGCGGTGGACTACCTGCTCAAGCCGTTCGGCCCGCTCGTGCTGCGCTCCAAGGTGCAGGTGTTCGCCGACCTGGACCGCCAGCGGCGCGAGCTCGTCCGCAGCACGGAGCTGGTCCGCAACGCGTTCGACGCCGCGCCGAGCGGCATGGCGCTCTGCGACCGCGACGGCCTCGTGCTCGAGGTCAACCCGGCCCTGGAGCGGCTCGCGGGCCGCCCCGTCGGGCGCGAGCCGGTCGCCGGGCTGCTGCACGAGCGCGACCGCCCGGCGCTGACCGAGCGCCTCCGGGCGATCGACGGCGACGGCGACGCCGACGGGCCGTGGACCGCGCACCTGCTGGGCGGTCGCGGGCTGCCCGTGCCCGTGACCGTGGGGCTGGCCGCGGTGTGCGACCTGCACCGGGAGGTCCAGCAGGTCCTCGTCCAGCTCACCGACGACCGCGACCGCCGGATCGCCGCCACCCTGCAGCGGGCGCTGCTGCCCGAGCGCCTGCCCACCGTCGCCGGCGTGACGCTCGCCGCACACATCGCCCCCGGCCGCGGGGGGACCCGGGTGGGCGGGGACTGGTACGACGCCATCCCGCTCCCCGGCGGCCGCCTGGGCATCGTCGTCGGAGACGTCGCCGGGCACGGGATCGATGCGGCCGCGCGGATGGGCGAGCTGCGCTCCGTCGCGCGCGCCTACGCGCTGGAGGGCCACGGGCCCGCGGCGCTCGTGGAGCGGATGAACGGCTACCACGCCGCGCTGGGCGCCGACCTCATGACCACCATGATGTTCGCGATCGTCGAGATCGACTCCAACATCATGCGGTTCGTCACCGCCGGGCATCCCCCGCCGGTGATCGTGGGCGCCGACGGGACCACCGCGGTGGTCCGGGGCGCCGGGCCCCCGCTGGGGGTGCTGGACACGTGGCGGTACGAGGAGCGGACGGCCGAGCTCGGCCCGGGCGTCAGCGCGCTGCTCTACACCGACGGGCTCGTCGAGCGCCGGGGTGAGCAGCTCGACGCGTGCATCGCGCGGCTGCGGGAGGCGGCGGTGCGGCCCGGGACGCCCGAGGAGCTGTGCGCGCACATCCTGCGCGCGGTCGACGCCGAGGGTGCCGACGACGACGTCACGCTCGTCGTCGTGCGCGCCGAGGCGCTCATGGGCCCGTCGGCCCGGCTCAAGCTCTCACCCGATCCCGCGGCACTGACGTCGCTGCGCCGCGTCCTGGCGCGCTGGCTGGCCGAGGCCGGCGCGCAGCGCGACGAGGTGGGCGAGCTCGTCATGGCGGCCAACGAGGCCTGGCAGAACGCGCTGGAGCACGGGACGGGCTTCGCCCGCACGACGGTCGACATCGAGCTCGAGGCCCGCGACGGCCAGGTCCTCATCGCCATCCGCGACCCGGGCCTGCCGTCCGGCGCCGGGCGCCGCGTCGCCGCCGATCCCGACCGCGGCCGCGGCATCGACCTCATGCGCGGGCTCGCCGACGAGGTGAGCCTCGAGCTCGCGCCGCACGGGTCGGTCGTGCGGCTGCGCCGCGCGCTGCGCGCCCCCGCGCCGCTGGCCGCCCCCGCCGCGACGGAGGCTCGTGCGCCCGCTGGAGCCCGGCCGGGTGGCGCACGGTGAAGCCCGCGTAGCTGCGCGAAGCGCATGAGCGTCCCGGACGTCTCGGAACCGTCGAGGCAGTCCGCGGCGGCAGGCAGGGGGGCGAGCCGGCGGAGCATCCACCCGCGGTGTCGGCCGTCCCGGCACGGTCCTGCAGCGGATACGGTGCGCGCATGCTGCGCACGGTGATCGTGGGCGCAGCGGCGACGGCGGCCGCGGGGGCGGCCGTGGCGGTCGCCGCGGGTCCGGCGGGCGTGCCCGGGCCCGGCACGACGCTGGGCTCCTGCCCCGTCCTGCCCGCCGACAACGCGTTCAACCGCGACATCTCGCACGCCCCCGTCGACCGGCGCTCGGCGGCCTACGTGCGCTCCATCGGCCTCCGCGCGCGCCTGCACCCCGACTTCGGGCGCAACCGGTACGGGATCCCGTTCCGCGTCGTGCCCGCCACGCAGGCGCCCGTCCCGGTCCGCTTCGACGCCTACGGCTCCGAGAGCGACAAGGGGCCCTACCCGATCCCGCTCGACGCCCCGATCGAGGGCGGCTCGGACCGCCACGTGCTCGTCCTGCAGGAGGGCACCTGCCGGCTCTACGAGCTCTTCGGCGCGCGGCGCACCGGGCGCGGGTTCACCGCCGCCTCCGGCGCGACCTGGGACCTGCGCTCCAACGCCCTGCGCCCGAAGGGCTGGACCTCGGCCGACGCCGCCGGGCTGCCCATGCTGCCCGGTCTCGCACGGGCCTCGGAGGTCGTGGGCGCCGGGCGCATCACCCACGCGCTGCGCGTGACGGTGCCGCGCTCGCAGCGGGCCTACGTGTTCCCGGCGCGCCACTTCGGCTCGGGCGACGCGGACCCGGCGCTGCCCCCGATGGGCCTGCGCCCGCGGCTCAAGGCCTCCTATCCGCTGGGCTCCTTCCACGGCCAGGCCCGCGTAATCCTGCGTGCGCTGAAGACATACGGGTTGATCGTCGCCGACAACGGCTCGCCCTGGTACATCACCGGTGCGCCCGACGGGCGCTGGGACGACGACGACCTGCACCAGCTCGACCGCGTGCCCGGGCGGGCCTTCGAGGCCGTCCGCACCGGCCCGCTGACCCGGCGCTGAGCCGCTCGCCCACCGGCGCGGCGGAGACGGACGGCGGCTACCGTCGGGCGCGTGCCGCGGTGGGCGACGGTTGTCATCCTCGCCGCCCTGCTGGTCGCGGGCGGGGTCGTCGCGCTGCTCGTGGAGCGGGGCGGATCCGGCGGCACGGGCCGCGCGGCCGGCCCGCGCCCCCCGACGACCACGGCCGCGGCGAGCCGGCCGGGGCCGGGCACCGTGCTGGCGGGCTGCCCGGTCCTGCCCGCCGACAACGCGTTCAACCGCGACGTCTCGCGCGCGCCGGTCGATCCGCGGTCGGCCGTGTGGCTGCGCTCCATCGGCCTGGACGGCCACCTGCACGCCGGCTTCGCCTCCACGTTCCACGGCATCCCGTTCACGATCGTCGGGCCCGGTCGCCGGCGGGTGCCGATCCGGTTCGACGCCTACGGCTACGAGAGCGACCCGGGCCCGTACCCAATCCCCCTCGACGCGCCGGTCGAGCGCGGCACCGGCGACCGCCACGTCATCGTCCTGCAGCGCGGCACGTGCCGGCTCTACGAGCTCTTCGGGGCCCGCCGCACGCACGAGGGCTGGCTCGCGTCGTCCGGGGCCACCTGGGACCTGCGCTCGAACGCCCTGCGCCCGAAGGGCTGGACGTCGGCCGACGCCGCGGGGCTGCCGATCCTGCCCGGCCTGGCCCGGGCCGGCGAGGTCGCCACGGGGCGCATCACCCACGCGCTGCGCTTCACGACACCGCGCACCCAGCGCGCCTACGTCGCGCCGGCGCGCCACCTGGCCACGCCCGACACGGACCCCGACCTGCCGCCGATGGGCCTGCGCGTGCGGCTGAAGGCCGGCTACCCCCTGGCCGGGTTCCACGGCCAGGCGAAGGTGATCCTGCAGGCCCTGAAGACCTACGGGCTCATCCTCGCCGACAACGGCCCGGCCTGGCACGTCACCGGCGCGCCGGACCCGCGCTGGGACGACGCCGACCTCCGGCAGCTCGACCGGGTGCGCGGAAGCGCCTTCGAAGCTGTGCAAAGTGGCCCATTGACCACCGGGTAGCCCTCGGGAGGGCGGTCCGGCCGGTACGGTCGAGGCGTGGGGGGATTCACCGAGGCACACGCCCGGCGCGTGCTGTGGCGCGCCGGCTTCGGCGGCTCGCCGTCGCAGGTCCGCGCCTGCGTGCGCGACGGCCGCGCGGCGACGCTGGCCCGGCTCCTGGAGCCCGACGGCCGCCGAGCGTCCCTGCACGGGCCCGCGCCGATGAAGCTCGACCCGGTCAACGTCTACGGCCACGACGTCCTCTGGTGGCTGGACCGCATGGTCCGCACGACCCGGCCGCTGGAGGAGAAGATGGTGCTCTTCTGGCACGACCACTTCGCCACGCGCGACCAGGACACGCCGCTCATGCTGCGCCAGAACGCGATGTTCCGGCGCCACGCGCTCGGCGGCTTCGGCGCCCTGCTGGCCGACGTGCTCGTCGATCCCGCGATGGGCGGCTTCCTGAACATCATCGGGTCCGACAAGGGCGAGCCCAACGAGAACTTCGCCCGCGAGCTCATGGAGCTCTTCACGCTGGGCGAGGGCGAGGGCTACACGGAGACCGACGTCCGCGAGGCGGCCCGCGCGCTCACGGGCTACGTCGAGGGCGACACGGTCGGCGGGGTGCTGACGTCGGTGCGCTTCGACCGCGACCGCCACGACACGGGCGTCAAGCGCATCTTCGGCCACAGCGGACGCCTCGGCCCCCAGGACGTCCTGCGCCTGTGCGTGGCCCACCGGGCCCACGCGCCGCTGATCGTTCGCAAGCTGTGGTCCTTCTTCGTCGACGAGCCGCTGGATCGCGCGACGCGCCTGCGCCTCCAGCGCCTGTACGTCGGTTCGGGGCACAAGGTCAAGCCGCTCGTCGGCGCCATCCTCGCGCATCCCGCGCTCTACGCCCACCTCGAGGCGCCCACGATGGTCAAGGCGCCGGTGGTCGCCGTCGCCGGCATGCTGCGCGCCAGCGGCACGCCGGTGGCCACCGAGGACTGGACCTGGGTGCTGGCCGGCATGGGGCAGCAGCTCTTCTCGCCGCCGTCGGTCGCCGGCTGGGACTGGGGCCCGGCGTGGATGTCGTCCAACGCCATGCGCATGCGCATCGTCGCGGCCAACGTCCTGCTGCAGTCCCCGGGCCTCGAGGTCGCCGACAAGTCCACGCCCGTCGACCTGTCGCCGACCGAGCAGCTCGAGCGCGCCCAGGCGGCCCTCGGGCACCCGTGGGCGTCGCGGCGCATGCGCGAGGGGCTGCTCTCGCTGGCCCGCGGCTACCGAGCCATGGCCGGCCAGGACTGGCAGAGGCAGGTTGCCGCCGACATGACCCAGCGCGCCATGCGCCACCTCCTGCTCAGCGCACCCGACGCCCAGCTGCATTAGGACGACCACGCCATGCCCCGCCCCAACGTCCACACCGCCTGCCAGGACTTCCACCACGCCAGCGAGACGGCCCGGCGCGACGTGCTCACGCGCCGCCAGCTCCTGCGCTGGGGCATCGGCGCCGGCGTCACGGTCTACGGAGCCCAGCGGCTCCCGACCCGCCACCTGCTCGACGCCGCCGCTGCGGAGGCCGCCGCGGCGCCCGACGCGCCCGTCCTGGTCTCGGTCTTCCTGCCCGGCGGCCTCGACCTGCTGGACACCCTGGTCCCGCTGGACCAGGAGGGCCCGCTGCGCGACCTGCGCTCGTCGATCCCGGCGGGCGCGCCGGTGCCGCTGGCCGGCACGTCGCTGGCCGTGCACCCCGCGCTCACCCGCGGTCCCGCCGGCGGCCTCAAGGGCCTGTACGAGCGCGGCCAGGTCGGCTTCCTGCCGGGCATCGACTACGCCAACCCCAACCTGTCGCACTTCGCCTCGCGCGCCTTCTGGGAGACGGGGATGGTCTCCCAGCAGTCGGTCTCGGGCTGGCTGGGGCGCTGGCTGGACCGTCACGGCAGCGCCGACAACCCACTGCAGGGGCTCAGCTCGGGCTACGACCTGTCCCCGACGCTGAGCTCGGTCAGCGCGCCGGTGGCCTCCGTGTCGGACCCGGGCGACGCCGGCCTGTACCTCTCGGGGCTGTGGGGCGAGTGGGGCGACGCCGCGGTCGCGGCCTACGCGGCGCTGGCGCGCACCGACGCGACCGCCCCGGGGCCGGTGGCCGCCGCGCGCGGCGCCCGGTTCGCCCACCAGGTCGCCCAGCAGCTCGCACCGTTCGCGCGCTCGGACGACAGCGCCCCCGACCCGCTGGCCGGCCCGGTGACCTACCCCACGGGCAACGACACCGCCGACCGGCTGCGCGTGCTCGCCGGTCTGCTGGCCCAGCCGCTGGGCATCCGGCTCGCGACGGTCGACGCCGACGGGCGCTTCGACACCCACGAGGGCCAGGCCGCCACCCTGACCTCCGACCTCGGCGACGTCGCCGAGGCGCTGGCCGCCTTCCAGGCCGACCTGGCGGCGCGGGGCCTGGCCGACCGCGTGCTGACGTTCGTGTGGTCGGAGTTCGGGCGCCGGCCGGAGTTCAACGAGTCGGGCGGGACCGACCACGGCGCCGGCGGCATCGCCTGGGTCCAGGGGCCGCGGGCGCTGGGCGGCATCCTCACCGACTACCCGTCGGTGACCGACCTGGACCCGGAGAGCAACCTGAAGGTCACCGTCGACTTCCGCCGCGTCTACAGCAGCCTCATCGTCCAATGGCTGGGGACCGACCCGGCCGAGGTCATCCCGGGCGCCGCCGGCTTCGGCCAGGTGCCGCTGGTGCGCGCGTGATCGCCGACGCACCCCAGCCCGTGGTCGCCCACGCCGCGACGGCGACGGCGACGGCGACGGCGACGGCGACGGCGACCACGACCGCGGTCGGCGTCGGCGAGCGCGAGTTCGCCATCGCGGTCTACCGGCCCCGGGTGGGCGTCGGGACGCTGCGCTTCAGCGTGCGCAACCTCGGCGAGGACGACCACGACCTCGTCGTCCGCCGCGCCGGCCGGACGGTCGGCACGCTGGACCTCGTGCGCCCCGGGGCCACGGGCGTGCTGCGCCTCACGCTGCGCCGGCCCGGCCGCTACCAGCTCGTCTGCACGCTCGCCGACCACGAGGCGCGCGGCATGCACGCGATCCTGCGCGTCCTCGCGCGCAGGCGCGCGGGCACCTGACCAGGCGCTCCCGCGGCGGGTCCTCCGTCAGACGCCCGGGTGATCCCTCGATGCACCGGTGGTTAGCAGGCGTCCCGGCCGGTGACCCTCTGGGCAGGCTCCCCGGTCCTCCCCGGTCCTCGCCGGTCCTCCTCATGGTCCTCACCCGTTCGGCCACCGACATCCTGCTCTCCTTCGCACCCGTCCCCGACGCGGCGCGCGCCGCGCGCCACGCGCTCGCGCGGCGCGGTCTGAGCGCCGACGTGGATCACACGGTGTCGCTGCTGACCTCCGAGGTGATGGGCAACGCCGTCCGCCACGCCGGCGCGCTGCATCCCGGCGAGAAGATCGTCTTCCACGCGCGGATCAGCGACGACCACGTCCGCGTCGAGGTCGCCGACCGCGGGCCGGGCTTCGACCCCGAGATCCGCCACGACGCGTCCGGCTTCGGACTGCGGCTCATCGACAAGCTCGCGAGCCGCTGGGGCGTCGAGACGACCGCCCGCGGCTGCCGGGTCTGGTTCGAGGTCGACCGCCGCCGCGGGCGCTTCGACCGCTCGCCGGGCGCCTAGGTGACGTGCCTCGGGACGTTCCGAACGTCTGAGGGCTGAAGTTGAGGCATCCGGGCTGAGACAGAGGCTGTGGGTCTTCTCAAGGATCCAACGGCCTCGGAGGTCATCAGCCCGGATGCAGTGCAAGCGTAGGTGGCTGCCCAGCTGGCAGCGTGTCGAGCTGGTTGATTGGTGTCTTGGCGAGGGACTTCCTCGACGCCAGGCAGCGGCCCGTCGGCGGGTGAGCGTGTCGACGGTGCAGTACTGGATCGACCGGTACCGCAACGCCTCAGACGCCGAGCGAGCGTCGGGCGCGTGGGCGCAGGATCGACCCTCGACGCCGCATCGCCAGCCGACGCGGTCCAGCGACGAGCTGCACGACCGTGTCTGCCAGGCGCGGACGCGGACGGGCTGGGGGCCGCGCCTGATCGCCTCCGAGCTCGGCATCGCGCACGCGACGGTCTCGCGCTGTCTGAAGCGGCGCGGCATGTCGCGCCAGCCGCCGGCGCCCCGAGAGGCGGTGCAGCGCTTTGAGTGGCCGTGCCCTGGGGCGTTGATCCAAAACGACGTCAAGCGTTTCGCGCGGTTCTCCTCACCCGGCCATGCCGTCACCGGCAACCGTCACCGCACGGGCGCCGAGAAGCGCCAGCGTGTCGGCTACGAGTTCGCCCACAGCGCGATCGACGACCACAGCCGCCTGGCCTACACCGAGCTGCACCGCGACGAGAAGGCCGCCACCGTCATCGGCTTCACCGAGCGGGCGATCGCGTTCTTCGCTGCGCACGGCATCATCATCGAGCGCTGGCAGACCGACAACGCCTGGACCTACACCCACAACAAGGCGCTGGCCGCCCTGTTTGACAGCCACGGCATCCGGCATCGCACGATCGCGCCCCGCACGCCGCGCCACAACGGCAAGGTCGAGCGCTACCAGCAGACCCTCAAACGCGAATGGGGCCTGGGACAGCGCTACCGCTCAAGCGACGCCAGAGCCGCAGCGCTGCCACACTGGCTGCACCACTACAACAACGAGCGGAACCACAGCTCGCTCGGCAACCGGCCGCCCATCACCCGCGTTCGGAACGACCTGAGGCAGAACACCTAGCCGCGCTTTAGGTCGCCCTCCTACCCTCCGCCGCGCCGCGCGACGACCGGCCCGGTCGTCCCCGTATCCTTGCGACGGAGCCCCATGCCCCAGCAGCCCAGCCAACCGACCAAGCGCGAGCGCCGCGACGAGGCCCGGGCCGAGCGCCTGCGCCGGGAGCAGGCCGCCAGCGCGGCGCAGGCGCGCCGCAAGCGCCTGGGCATCCTCGGCGGCCTCGTCGCCGTCGCGGCTGTGGTGGTCGTCGTCGCCGTGCTCGTCTCCAGCGGGGGCGGCGAGAAGAACGCCTCATCCGGCGGCGCGCTGACCGGCGTGGCCGCCACGCAGGCGCTCATCGGCGGCATCCCGCAGTCGGGGATCACGCTCGGCAACGCCAGGGCGGCCGTCACCATCGTCGAGTTCGCCGACCCGCAGTGCCCGTTCTGCAAGGAGTACACGTTGAACGAGATGCCGGCCCTGGTGCAGAAGTACGTCCGCACCGGCAAGGCGAAGATGGAGCTGCGGATGCTGACCTTCATCGGCCCCGACTCGGTGACCGCGGGCCGCGTGCTGCTCGCCGCCGGCCAGCAGGGCAAGCTGTGGAACGCGGCCGACCTCCTCTACCGCAACCAGGGCAAGGAGAACTCGGGCTACGTCACCGACGCGTTCCTGGACAAGGTGCTCAAGGGGGCCGGGGCCGATCCCGCGGCGGCGGTGTCGGCCGCGGCCGGCTCGGCGGTGACCGCGGACCTCGGCGCGGCCAAGACGCTGGCCAGCCGCTACGGCGTGAGCGCCACGCCGACGATCCTGGTGGGGCCGACGAACGGCACGCTGAAGGCCGACAGCGAGCAGACGCCCACCGCGGCCGGGATCGGCAAGCTCGTGGACGCCGCGTTGGCCCAGGGCACGTGAGCGACCGGACGCTGCGCATCACCGCCGTCGTGCTCGCGGTGCTCGGCGTCGGGATCGCGGGCTACCTGACCTACATCCACTACGCCGGCATCGAGCCCGTGTGCAACATCGCCCACGGCTGCCACAAGGTGCAGACCTCGCAGTACGCCGACCTGGCCGGCGTGCCCGTCGCGGTGCTCGGCCTCCTGGGCTACGTGGGAATCCTGGCCGCGCTGGTCGTCGACGGCGAGTTCGGGCGGCTGGCCGCCGCGTTCTTCGCCCTGGTCGGCTTCGGCTTCAGCGCCTACCTGACCTACCGCGAGCTGTTCACGATCGACGCGATCTGCCAATGGTGCATCGCCAGCGCCATCCTCATGACCGCCCTGGCGATCGTCTGCGTGTGGCGCCTGGTGTCCAGCGCCGACATCCGGGACACGATCGCGGCGTGAGCCGCCCGGTGGCGGCCCTCGCCGGCCTCCTCGGCGTCGCCACCGCCGTGGTCGTCGTCGCGATCCTGGTCTCCAGCCGCCAGGACGACGCCCACGCGCCCACCGTCGCGCGCAGCGACGTGACCGCGGTGTTCCGCGGCATCCCGCAGTCGGGCATCACGCTCGGCGACCCGGCCGCGCGCGTCGTGCTCGTCGAGGTCGCCGACCCGCAGTGCCCCTACTGCCGCGAGTTCCACACCACGACGCTGCCGGCCATCGTCCGGCGCTACGTCGCCACGGGCAAGATCCGCATGCAGATGCGGCTGACCGGCTTCCTCGGCCACGACTCGGTCCGCGGCGCCCGGGCGCTGGAGGCCGCGGGCCTGCAGGACCGGATGTGGGAGGCCGCTGCGCGCTTCTACGCCGCGCAGGGCCAGGAGAACACGGGCTACGTGACCGACGCGTTCCTGCGCCGGGTGCTGGGCGGGGTCCGCGGGCTGGACGCCGGGCGCGCGCTGGCCGACCGTGCCGATCCGCGCGTGGAGGCCGAGCTGGGGGCGGTCCACAGCCTCGAGCGCCGCTACGCGGTGGACTCCACGCCGACGCTGCTCATCGGCCGCGACGTGGCCGACCTGCGCAAGGTGTCCGAGCAGACGCCGAGCATCGAGCAGATCGGCGCGACGATCGACGCGGAGCTCGCCAAGTCGACGTAGGGTGCTACCCTACGTCGGCAGTGCTGAAGAAGACCAGCATCTACCTCGACGAGGAGCTCGATCACCGGCTCGCCCGCAGGGCGGCCGACGAGGGGATCACCAAGGCGGAGTTCATCCGCCGCACGCTGGCCGCCGCCGTGCAGCGGCCCAAGCGCACGCGCCCCGAGGCCGTCGGCCTCGAGGACCGCGGGCCGGGACGGATGACGGTCGCCGGGTGACCGTCGTCGTCGACAGCGGCTTCGTGCTCGCGCTGGCCCGGCGGCGCGACCCGCGCCACGCCGAGGCCGTCGGCATCCTCGCCGAGCTCGACGAGGACCTCGTGACCTCGCCGCTGGCGCTCGCCGACCTGGACCGAAGCGTCGCCGACGCGCTGGGCGACGAGGCACGCCACGCCGTGTGGCGGGACTTCGAGCGCGGCGCCTACGCCGTGCGCTGGTGGGCCGACGCGCTGAAGGAGACGCTCGCCATCGCCGGCGACCATCCTGGCCTCGGGCTGGCGACCGCGTCGCTCGTCGCGCTGGCCGGCCGGGTCAACACCCGCCGCGTCGCGACGTTCGACGAGCAGTTCCGGACATTGACCACGCCTGACGGGGAAGCCTTCGTGGTCCTCCCCGCCGATCGCTGAAAGGACCACGACCATGGCTCCCACCGACCACCCCGACTCCTTCGCCGCCCGCGGCACGCTCAAGGTCGGCGACCGAGAGCTGGAGATCTTCCGCCTCGACGCGCTGCAGTCCAAGTACGACGTCGCCCGGCTGCCGTTCTCGCTGAAGATCCTGCTCGAGAACCTGCTGCGCACGGAGGGCAACGGCGCCGTGGACGCCGCCGACATCGAGGCGCTGGCGACCTGGGACGCCAAGGCCGAGCCGGCCAACGAGATCGCGTTCACCCCGGCGCGCGTGGTCATGCAGGACTTCACCGGCGTGCCCGCGGTCGTCGACCTCGCCGCGATGCGCGACGCCATGGCCGACCTCGGCGGCGATCCCGCCCGGATCGAGCCGCTCGTGCCCGCCGAGCTGGTCATCGACCACTCCGTCCAGGTCGACGAGTTCGGCACCCGCACCGCCTTCGCGTTCAACGCCGCCCGCGAGTTCGAGCGCAACCGCGAGCGCTACGAGTTCCTCAAGTGGGGCCAGGACGCGTTCGAGACGTTCAAGGTCGTCCCGCCGGACACCGGCATCGTCCACCAGGTCAACCTCGAGTACCTCGCCCGCGTCGTGTTCGTCAACGACCGCGACAACCAGGCCTACCCCGACACGCTCGTCGGGACCGACTCGCACACGACGATGATCAACGGCCTCGGCGTGCTCGGATGGGGCGTCGGCGGCATCGAGGCCGAGGCCGCGATGCTCGGCCAGCCCATGTCCATGCTCATCCCGCAGGTCGTGGGCTTCAAGCTGCACGGCGAGCTGCCCGAGGGCGCCACGGCCACCGACCTCGTGCTGACCGTCACCGAGCTGCTGCGCCACAAGGGCGTCGTGGGCAAGTTCGTGGAGTTCTTCGGCCCGGGCGTGACGAGCCTGCCCCTGGCCGACCGCGCCACGATCGGCAACATGAGCCCCGAGTTCGGCTCGACGTGCGCGATCTTCCCCATCGACGCCGAGACGCTGCGCTACCTCGCGTTCTCCGGTCGACCCAAGGAGCTCGTCGACCTCGTCGAGGCCTACGCCAAGGAGCAGGGCCTCTGGCACGACGAGCACGCCGAGGAGCCGACCTACTCCGACGTGGTCGAGCTCGACCTGTCGACCGTCGTGCCGTCGCTGGCCGGCCCGAAGCGCCCGCAGGACCGCGTGCCGCTCTCCCACGCCAAGGAGGGCTTCCGCTCCGCGCTGGGCGAGCTGCTGGGCGACGACCCCGGCCAGGAGGTCGCCCACGGCCACGACGAGGCGATCGCCGAGAGCTTCCCGGCCTCCGACCCGCCCGCCAACGGCGCCCCCGGGCACGAACCCGACCCGCACGAGCCGATCGACGCCCCGGCGGTGGCCGCGGGGACCGTCATCGCGCAGCGCTCGGCGAGCGCCGTGCACGTCGCCTTGGACGGCCAGGAGTTCGACCTCGACCACGGCCACGTCGTCATCGCGGCGATCACCTCGTGCACGAACACGTCCAACCCGTCGGTGATGCTCGCCGCCGGCCTGCTGGCGCGAAACGCCGTGGCGCGCGGCCTGACGCGCGCGCCGTGGGTCAAGACGTCGCTGGCGCCGGGCTCCAAGGTCGTCACGGAGTACTACGAGCGCGCCGGGCTGACCGGCGACCTCGAGGCGCTGGGCTTCAACCTCGTGGGCTACGGCTGCACGACGTGCATCGGCAACAGCGGCCCGCTGCCCGACGAGATCTCGGCGGCCGTCCAGCAGGGCGACCTCGCGGTCACATCGGTGCTCTCGGGCAACCGCAACTTCGAGGGCCGCATCAACCCCGACGTCAAGATGAACTACCTGGCCTCCCCGCCGCTCGTGGTCGCCTACGCGATCGCCGGGACCATGGACATCAACCTGACCGAGGATCCGCTGGGCCGCGACGCCGAGGGCAACGAGGTCTACCTGAAGGACATCTGGCCGTCGACGGCCGAGATCGCGCGCACCGTCGAGGAGGCCGTGCAGTCCGACATGTTCCGCGCCTCCTACGGCGAGGTCTTCGAGGGCGACGACAACTGGCGCGGCCTGGAGGTCCCCACCGGCGACCGCTACGCCTGGGACGAGGCGTCGACCTACATCGCCAAGGCCCCGTACTTCGAGGGCATGGAGGCCGACCCGTCGCCGGTCACCGACATCGAGGACGCCCGCGTGCTGGCCAAGCTCGGCGACTCGGTGACCACCGACCACATCTCGCCGGCCGGCGCGATCAAGAAGGACGGGCCTGCGGGCGCCTACCTGCAGTCGCGCGGCGTCGAGCCCAAGGACTTCAACTCCTACGGGTCGCGACGCGGCAACCACGAGGTCATGATCCGCGGCACGTTCGCCAACATCCGCCTGCGCAACCAGCTCGCGCCCGGCACGGAGGGTGGCGTGACGAAGAAGGACGGCCAGGAGATGTCGATCTTCGAGGCCTCCGAGCAGTACATCGCGGCGGGCGTGCCGCTCGTCGTGCTCGGCGGCGCCGAGTACGGCTCGGGCTCCTCGCGCGACTGGGCGGCCAAGGGCACCAACCTGCTCGGGGTGCGGGCCGTCATCGCCGTCAGCTTCGAGCGCATCCACCGCTCCAACCTGGTGGGCATGGGCGTCCTGCCGCTCCAGTTCCCCGAGGGCGAGACCGCCGACTCGCTGGGCCTGACGGGCGAGGAGGCCTTCACGATCACCGGGCTGGCCGACCCGATGAACGCCGGTGAGCTGCCGCGCGAGGTGCAGGTGCGCGCCGGCGACGTGACGTTCACCGCCCGCGTGCGGATCGACACGCCCAAGGAGGCGGACTACTTCCGCCACGGCGGGATCCTGCGCTACGTGCTGCGCCAGCTCGCGGCGTCCTAGCTGTTCTGCCTCAGGTCGTTCCGAACGCGGGTGATGGGCGGCCGGTTGCCGAGCGAGCTGTGGTTCCGCTCGTTGTTGTAGTGGTGCAGCCAGTGTGGCAGCGCTGCGGCTCTGGCGTCGCTTGAGCGGTAGCGCTGTCCCAGGCCCCATTCGCGTTTGAGGGTCTGCTGGTAGCGCTCGACCTTGCCGTTGTGGCGCGGCGTGCGGGGCGCGATCGTGCGATGCCGGATGCCGTGGCTGTCAAACAGGGCGGCCAGCGCCTTGTTGTGGGTGTAGGTCCAGGCGTTGTCGGTCTGCCAGCGCTCGATGATGATGCCGTGCGCAGCGAAGAACGCGATCGCCCGCTCGGTGAAGCCGATGACGGTGGCGGCCTTCTCGTCGCGGTGCAGCTCGGTGTAGGCCAGGCGGCTGTGGTCGTCGATCGCGCTGTGGGCGAACTCGTAGCCGACACGCTGGCGCTTCTCGGCGCCCGTGCGGTGACGGTTGCCGGTGACGGCATGGCCGGGTGAGGAGAACCGCGCGAAACGCTTGACGTCGTTTTGGATCAACGCCCCAGGGCACGGCCACTCAAAGCGCTGCACCGCCTCTCGGGGCGCCGGCGGCTGGCGCGACATGCCGCGCCGCTTCAGACAGCGCGAGACCGTCGCGTGCGCGATGCCGAGCTCGGAGGCGATCAGGCGCGGCCCCCAGCCCGTCCGCGTCCGCGCCTGGCAGACACGGTCGTGCAGCTCGTCGCTGGACCGCGTCGGCTGGCGATGCGGCGTCGAGGGTCGATCCTGCGCCCACGCGCCCGACGCTCGCTCGGCGTCTGAGGCGTTGCGGTACCGGTCGATCCAGTACTGCACCGTCGACACGCTCACCCGCCGACGGGCCGCTGCCTGGCGTCGAGGAAGTCCCTCGCCAAGACACCAATCAACCAGCTCGACACGCTGCCAGCTGGGCAGCCACCTACGCTTGCACTGCATCCGGGCTGATGACCTCCGAGGCCGTTGGATCCTTGAGAAGACCCACAGCCTCTGTCTCAGCCCGGATGCCTCAACTTCAGCCCTCAGACGTTCGGAACGTCCCGAGGCACGTCACCTAGCCGCCCCCGCGGGGCGGGCCGGGCCTAGGCGACCACGCCGTGGCGCCGGCCCGCCACGCGGATGGCGTCGAAGAGCACGTCGACGTCGACGGCCTTGTCGACCAGGCCGGCGGCGCCGGCCGAGATCGCCTCGGCCCGCAGCGCGGCCGTGGGGTCGGCGGTGTAGAGCAGGATCGCCGGCGGCACGGGCTCGGCGCGCAGCGCGCGGCACAGCACCACGCCGTCCTCGGAGCCCAGGCGATGGTCGAGGACGACGACGTCCGGGCGCGTGCGGCGCAGGATGCGCCACATGGCGTCGCCGTCCTGCGCCGCGCCGACGCAGCGGAAGCCGGGCTCGGCGCGGAGCACGGCCTCCAGGCCGGCGCGCAGGACGGGGTGGTCGTCGACGACGAGGACGCGGATCATGGGACCTTCCCCGGCATGCTGGTGGGCGCCGGGCACGGTGTCGATACGGCTGGCACCACCCCCGTCAACGGTGGCGCCCGCCGGAGGTCACGCCGCGCGTCAGGCCGCCTCGCGCCGGGAGCGCTCGGCGTCGCGCTGCTCGAGCAGCGCGGCGAGCTCGATCGCGGGCATCGGGCGCCCGAGGCCGAAGCCCTGGGCCACGTCGCAGCCCAGCGCGACCAGGACCTCGCGCTCCTGCGCGGTCTCGATGCCCTCGGCCACGACCCGCAGGCCCATGCTGCGGCCCATGGAGACGACGAGGCGCACGACCTCGTGGTCGAGCGGGTCATCGGCCATCCCCTTGACGAAGCTGCGGTCGATCTTGAGCTCGTCGGCGGGGAGGTGGCGCAGCTGGGCCAGCGACGACTGCCCCGTCCCGAAGTCGTCGACCGAGATCTCCACGCCGAGCTGGGCGATCCGCTCGAGCACGTCCAGGCAGCGGCGCTGGTCGTTCATCACCGCGTCCTCGGTGACCTCGACGACGAGCCGCGCGGGCGGGACGCCGTGGCGGCGCAGGGCGGTGTCGATGCGCTCGGGCAGGCCGATGTCGACGAGCGTGACCGCCGAGACGTTGACGCCGACGCGCAGCTCGAAGCCCTGGTTGGCCAGGCCGGCGCACTCGCTGAGCGCGCGGTCCAGGATCCAGTCGGTCAGCGCGGCCATCTGGCCGCTGCGCTCGGCGACGGGCAGTAGCTCGGCGGGCGACACCGGGCCGCGCTGCGGATGGTGCCAGCGGATGAGGGTCTCGGCGCCGATGATGCGGTCGGTGGCCAGCTCGACCTGCGGCTGGAACGCGGCCCACAGGCCGCCGCAGTCGCGGGCGGCCAGCGCGCGGCGCAGGTCATCGGCGAGCTCGAGCCGGTCGCGCGAGTGCTCGTCGCGATCGGCGTGGTAGCGGACGATGCCGACGCGGCGGCGCTTGGCGTCCGACGTGGCGACGTCGGCGCGGCGGGCCAGCTCCCCGGCGTCGTTGGCGTCGTCGGGGAAGCTCGCGACGCCGACGCTGGCCTCGATCGCGACGGTCACGTCGTCGAGCTCGATCGGGATGGCGACGGCCTCGCGGATGTCGCGGGCGATCTGGGCCGTGTCGGCGGGCGGGCGCAGGACGGCGGCGAACTCGTCGGCGCCCAGGCGCACGAGCAGATCGTCGCCGACGACCGGCTTGAGGCGGTCGGCCGCCGTGCGCAGCAGCACGTCGCCGGCCTCGTGGCCGAGCGTCTCGTTGAGCTCGCGGAAGCCGTCGAGGTCGATGACCAGCAGGTCGGCGCGCTCGCCGCTGCGGCCGCCGTCGCGGGTCAGGATGTCCAGGGCGCGGAACAGCGCGCGGCGGTTGGGCAGGCCGGTCAGGTCGTCGGTCAGCGCCTCCCGGCGCTGGACGACCACGCGGCGCACGTCGCGGAGCATGAGCATGCTGCGCACGACGCCGCCGGCGAGCGAGAGCAGGGCCAGGCCGACGGCGACCGGGTCGAGGTCGGTGAACTCGCCGACGGTCAGGATGCCCGCGCCGACGCCGAGCAGCAGCATCGTCGGCACCGACTCCCACCAGCCGCCCATCCGCAGCGTGCCGGCCGCGCCGGGGCGCGACCACGCCGCCACGCCCAGCAGCAGGAGCTGCAGCTCCCACCCCGTGTCGAACCAGACCCCCGCGGCGGGGGCGTGGCCGGCCAGGGAGAGCACGTAGACCGTGTCGGTGACCACGGCGACGGCGAACGTGGCGCCGAGGAGGATGTCCTCGCCGCGCATGCGGCGGCCGCTGAAGCTCGCCACGACGAACGGGATGGACGCCAGCGCGGCATCGGCGGCGGGGTAGATCAGGTTGGCGGCCGCGGTGAAGCGCGAGATCCCGCTGTGGTCGCGCACGTCGGTCAGCAGGACGGCCGTGAGGATCGACCCGAGGTAGACGGCGACGCCGACGGCGTCGAGCCAGAACGTCGGCAGCGCGTCGCCGACGCGGCGGCGCAGGTAGATCAGCAGGCCGGCCCAGAACAGCAGGTCGCCGCCGAAGAACATGAGGTCGGCCGGCGTGTCCAGCGACTCGTGGTAGGACCAGCCCCAGAACGCGAGGCCGCCGCCGTAGAGCACCGCCCCGGCGGCCATGGCGATCCACATCCGCCGGTCGCGCGAGACGCGCACCGCGCGCGCGACGATCAGCCCGGCCGCGAGCGCCAGCACGAGCGTGTGCCGGACGTGGTCCAGCGTGTCCGGCGCGGTCGTCATCCCGCGCACCGCGCCCGCGACGACGCCGGCCAGCAGCAGGCCGGCGCCCACGGCCGCGAGGAGCGGGACCGCGGGCAGGGGCAGCGCGGGGCGACGGGCGCTCATTGCTCAGGTGAGTCGGCCGACGCGCCCAGGGCTGAACCCCGGGCGTCCGGGTGAGCGCCTGCGCGCCACGCCGAGGGCCGCGGGGACGCAGCGGTAGCCTGCCGGGCGTGCCGATCCCCGACGTCCTCAACCAGCTCCTGACCGCCGGCGGTCCCTCCGGCTACGAGACCGCGCCGGCCCGCGTGTTCGCGGAGGCCTGCGCGCCGTTCGCCGAGGTCCGGACCGACGTCATGGGCAGCGTCACCGCCCGGGTCAAGGGCACCGGGGACGGCCCGACCGTCGCGCTCGTCGGGCACATCGACGAGATCGGGCTCATCGTCACCCACATCGACGACAAGGGCTTCCTCAGCTTCACCGGCGTCGGCGGCTGGGATCCCGTGATCCTCGTCGGCCAGCGCGTCGAGCTGACGACCCGCGAAGGCGTGCTGGCCGGCGTCGTGGGCAAGAAGCCCATCCACCTGCTCAAGGACGAAGAGCGCAAGCGGGCGGCCGAGATCAAGGACCTCCACATCGACATCGGTGCCAGGGACGGCGACGAGGCCAAGGGCCTCGTGCGCATCGGCGACGTCGCGGTGATCGCCGGCGGGCCCGTGGAGCTGCGCAACGACCGGGTCATCTCGCGCTCGCTCGACAACCGCCTGGGCTGCTACGTCGCCCACGAGGCGGCGCGGCTGGTCGCCGAGGCCGGCGGTGCGGTGGGCGACGTCGTCGCCGTCGCCGCGGTGCAGGAGGAGATCACCTTCGCCGGGGCGCGCACCGTCGCCCACGCGCTGCGTCCCGACGTGGCGATCGTCATCGACGTCACGCACGCCACCGACGCGCCGGGGATCGACGAGCGCGAGGTCGGCTCGCACCCGTTCGGCTCCGGGCCGGTCATCGAGCGCGGCTCAACGCTGCACCCCGCGGTCTTCGAGCTGCTGCACGAGGCCGCCGAGGCCGAGGACGTGCCGTTCACCGTGTCGGCCTCCGCGCGCTACACCGGGACCGATGCCGACGCGATCCACGTCAGCCGCGACGGCATCCCCACGGGCCTCATCGGCCTGCCGCTGCGCTACATGCACTCGCCGGTGGAGATGGTCCAGCTCGACGACATCGCCAACGCGGCCCGCCTGGCCGCGGCCTTCGCCCGGCGCCTGACCGCGGGCCAGGTCTTCGAGCGCTGACGCCGGGCGGCCGGCCGCCCCTGACGCGAACGCCTCGCAGGTGCGGGGCGTTCGCCCGCCGTCCGTGATCCGAGTCCCCATCCCGGCCCGTCGCAAGGGGTGGACGTACCGGTTCGACGACCGCGCCTCGTACTCCATCGACGTGGACACCACAGGCTACGGCGTCCACGACGTCCGCTGTCGCTTGAGGTTCCATGCGAAGGTCCGCAACAGGGACTCGCTCCTGTACGCGCTGCGAAGGCGCTGGGCGCCCTGGCCGCGGTGCCGTACGTGTTCTAATGCGCCGGAGTGCTCCTGCTCTTCGACATCGACGGCACCCTGCTGCTCAAGGCCTCACGGGAGCACGCCGAGGCGGTGCACGCCGCGCTGCGCCGCGTGCACCGGATCGAGATCCCGACGGCGCGCGTCGAGGCCGCGGGGCGCACCGACGGGGCCATCGCCAAGTCGATCCTCACGCTCGCCGGGGTCTCGGCGGAGCGCATCGACGCCCGCGCCGACGACGTGCGGGCGGCGACCTGCGAGGAGTTCGCGCGCCGCTGTCCCGCCGACCTTCGCGACCACCTCAACCCCGGCATCGTCGAGGTGCTCGAGGGCCTGCACGCCGACGCGGGCAAGCACCTCTCGCTGCTGACGGGCAACATGGAGCCCGTCGCGCGGCTCAAGCTCCAGCGCGCCGGGATCGCCCACTTCTTCGGCCCCGGCCAGGGCGCGTTCGGCTCCGACGACGACGACCGGGCCGCGCTGCCGGCGATCGCCCGCGCCCGCGCGGGTGCCGACGGGCGCCCCTGGCCGCGCGAGGACGCCGTGGTCATCGGCGACACGCCGCGCGACATCGCCTGCGCACGCGCCGACGGCGTGCGCGTGGTCGCCATCGCGACGGGCCCGTTCGCGGCGCAGGACCTCGGTGGGGCCGACGCGGTCGTGCACCGTGCGCACGACCTGCCCGGCGCGTTGGAGGGCCTCGCCGGCGCTACCATCGACCCGTAGGCCATGTCGCTCTCCGGCCCCTCGCGCACCATCGTCGTCGAGCCCCTGCGCACCCCCGCCCAGGCGCCGGCGCCCGCCGTCCCGGCCCCCGCGCCGACCGCTCCCGCACGGCCGGCGCCCGAGCCCGCCCGCACCTGACGTGCTCCGCGCCCCGGACATCGCCGCCCCGGTCGTGGGGTTCCGGGCGTGGCGGATCCTCGGCGACCGGCTCATGTCCCCCTACATCCCGTGCCGCTGGGAGGGCCGCGTCCTGCACGCCGCGTGCTACGACGCCAACCGCGTGCTGCAGCGCGGGCGCGGCTGGCTGTCGGCGCCGCACGACTCGCCCCACCCCGACTGCCAGTGCGGCATCTACGCCTACCACCGTCCCGGCACGCAGGGCTACTACGGCGAGTGGCTGTGGACGGAGGGCGTGCTCTCGGCGTGGGGGCGCGTCGAGGTCCACGCCGACGGCCTGCGCGCCGAGCACGGGCGCATCGAGGCCCTGGCGCTCCCGCCGCGCAACGACCCCGAGCGTCGCGAGGCCGTCGGACGCGTGGCCCGGCGGCTCGGGGTCCCGACCGTGGCGCGCGACGAGCTCGAGGCCGTGCGGGCGCGGCTCGGCGGCGGGCTGCCCGCGACGCTGATCCCGGACGGCGCCGCTCAGGCGGCGGCGCGCAGCGTCCAGAACCCGTCGTAGCCCAGCGGCCGCAGGTCGGCCACCCGGCTGAGCTCCTCGTGCGCCTCGTCGAAGGAGATGTCGCGAACGACGGCGACCTCCTGCGTGGCCAGCGGGGTCCCCGTCCACGCCAGGACCTCCTCGGCGGCGGAGGCGGGCTCGCGGCGCTCGAGGCCCGGCACGAGGTTGGCGGTGATCACGTCGTAGACCGCGAAGGGCTGGAAGCCCGGAACGGCGATCTTCACGCCGTCGGAGATCCGCACGATCTCGTAGGACGGGCACGTGTACCGGCGCCCGCCGGACCAGTTGGCCAGCTTGTCGTCGAGGATGCGTGCGGCCGGCAGCGGTGCGCGCGACGCCGCCATGTCCTCCTCCAGCGCGGCGGTGACGTCGTCGCCCTCGGCCCAGGCCTGCAGCTGCGCGGGGTCCAGGCCCGCGTCGGCGGCCGCTCCCGCGATCGTCTGCGGCGTGTCGAGCAGCTCGCCGGAGAAGTTGCGGATCCGCAGGCGGCGCAGCAGGGCGCGGGTCGCCTCCGGCGCGTGCAGGCGCGCGGCGATCACCGCGCGGCACGCGGGGATCGTGGCGGCCATCCGCTCGCGCTCGCGCGTGTCGATCGGCATGCGGTGCTCGCGGCTGATGGTGCGGAACGCGGCGGCCTGCCGGGCCGGCGTGAAGCCCTTCTCGGCGTACTCCTCGGGCGACGCGGCCAGGCCGACCATCCGCACCCGCCACTCCAGCGCGTCGCCGTAGAGCCAGGACAGCCGCCGCCGGAACGGCTCGGCACTGTAGGCCCAGGGGCAGCCGGGGTCGGTGTACTCGGTGATGCAGACGTCGGCCACGCGACACTCAGGTGCGCGTGAGCTTCTTGTAGGTGATGCGGTGCGGCCGGTCGGCCTCGTCGCCGAGCGTCGCGCGGCGCCACTCCTCGTAGGCCTCGAAGTTGCCCTCGAACCACGTCACCTTGGAGTCGCCCTCGAACGCGAGCACGTGCGTGGCGACGCGGTCCAGGAACCAGCGATCGTGGGAGATGACCACGGCGCAGCCCGTGTAGCTGAGCAGCGCCTCCTCGAGGGCGCGCAGCGTGTCGGTGTCGAGGTCGTTCGTGGGCTCGTCGAGCAGGAGCAGGTTGCCGCCGGTGCGCAGCAGCTTGGCCAGGTGCACGCGGTTGCGTTCGCCGCCGGACAGCATCTTGATCTTCTTCTGCTGCTCGGCCTTCTTGAAGTTGAAGCCCGAGGTGTAGGCCCGCGAGTTCATGACCCGCTCGCCGACCTTGATCTGCTCCAGGCCGCCCGAGATCTCCTCCCACACCGACTTCTCGCCGTCGAGCGCGTCGCGGCTCTGGTCGACGTAGGAGAGCTGCACGGTATCGCCGATGCGCAGGGTCCCGTCGTCGGGCTCCTCCTGGCCGGCGATCATCTTGAACAGCGTGGTCTTGCCCGCGCCGTTGGGCCCGATGACGCCGACGATGCCGCCGGGCGGCAGGTCGAAGCTCAGGTCCTCGATGAGCAGCTTGTCGCCGAAGCCCTTGCGCAGCCCCTCGGCCTGGACGACGACGTTGCCGAGGTGCGTCGCGACGGGGATGTGGATCTGGACGTCGTCGAGCTTGATGTTCTTCTCTTCGGCGACCAGGGCCTCGTAGTTGGAGATACGGGCCTTCTGCTTGGTCTGCCGGCCCTTGGGGTTCTTGCGGACCCACTCGAGCTCGGCCTTGATGACGCGCTCCTTGGCCAGGTCGCGCCGTTCCTGCATCTCCAGGCGCTTCTCCTTCTGCGCGAGCCAGGAGGTGTAGTTGCCCTCGTAGGGGATGCCGCGGCCGCGGTCGAGCTCGAGGATCCAGCCGGCGACGTTGTCCAGGAAGTAGCGATCGTGGGTCACGGCCACGACGGCGCCCTTGTAGTCGGCGAGGTAGCGCTCGAGCCAGCCGACCGACTCGGCGTCGAGGTGGTTCGTGGGCTCGTCGAGGAGCAGCAGGTCGGGGCGCTGAGCAGCAGCCGGCACAGGGCGACGCGGCGACGCTCGCCGCCGGAGAGCGTCGTGACGTCGGCGTCGGCCGGCGGGCAGCGCAGCGCGTCCATCGCGTAGTCGATGGTCGTGTCGAGGTTCCAGCCGTCGGCCGCGTCGATCTTGGCCTGCAGGTCGGCGAACTCGTCGGCCGTCTCGTCGGAGTAGTTCATGGACAGCTCGTTGAAGCGGTCCATCAGGGCCTTGACCTCGGCCACGCCGTCGAGGACGTTCTCGCGCGCGGTCTTGTCGGGGTCGAGCTGGGGCTCCTGCTCGAGCAGGCCGACGGTCGCGCCGGGGGCCAGCTGCGCGTCGCCGCTGCGGAAGTCGGTGTCGATGCCCGCCATGATCTTCAGGAGCGTCGACTTGCCGGCGCCGTTGTAGCCCAGCACGCCGATCTTCGCCCCCGAGAGGAACGACAGGCTCACGTCGTTGAGGATCGGCTTCTCCGGCCCGTAGGCCTTCGTCAGCCGCTGCATCTGGAAGATGTACTGAGGCGCCATGAACCCCTCAGGATAGGAGGCGCGCCGCCGTGGTGGTGCGCGGGGCGCTCAGCGCCAGGCGTGCCCGGCGAACACCGGCTCCGGAACGAGCACCACGCCGAAGGCCGCGTGCACGCCTGCGGCGATCTCCCGGGCCAGGGCCACGAGCGCGGCCGTCGTCCCCGCGCCGCGGTTGGTGAGCGCGAGCACGTGCTTGGAGGAGATCGCGATGCCGGCGGGATCGCCGTGGCCGCGCCGGAAGCCCGCGCGCTCGATGAGCCACGCCGCCGAGGTCTTCACGCGCCCGTCGGCCTCCGGGAAGGCCGGTGGCCGCGCGCCCTCGCCCAGGCGCTCCTGCGCGCGTGCGGCCAGCGCCGCGAACGCCTCGCCGGTGAGGATCGGGTTCGTGAAGAACGACCCGGCGCTGGCGGTGTCGGGGTCGCCGGGGTCCAGCACCATGCCCTTGGCGCGGCGCAGCCCGAGGACCGCCGCGCGGGCGGCGGCCAGGTCGACCCGGTCGCCGATGCCGACGTCGAGCGCCCGTGCCAGCTCGGCGTAGCGGATGGGCTGCGAGCGCCCGCCGGCGTGCAGCGCGAAGCGCACCGACAGCACGACGAACCGCCCGGGGTCGCGCTTGAACGCGCTGGAGCGGTAGGCGAACGCGCAGGCCGCGGGGTCCAGCTCGACGACGACGCCCGTCGTGCGGTCCAGCGCCCGGACGCCGGTGATGACGTCGGCGACCTCCTGGCCGTAGGCCCCGACGTTCTGGATCGGCGTGGCGCCGACCGAGCCCGGGATGCCGGCGAGGCACTCGATGCCGGCGAGGCCGTCGGCCACGGAGGCCGCGACCAGCGCGTCCCAGGACTCGCCCGCGGCGGCCTCGAGCACGTCGCCGTCGCGCCGCACCCCGGACGTCAGGACCCGGACGACCGTGCCCCGCACGCCCGCGTCGGCCACGACGAGGTTCGACCCGCCCGCGAGCAGCAGCAGCGGCGCGCCGGCGCCGTCGGCCTCGGCGACGGCGTGAAGGAGCTCGGCCTCCGTCGTGGCCGTGACCAGCCGCTCGGCGGGGCCGCCGAGGTGCAGCGTCGTGTACCGCGACAGATCCACGACGAGGGAGCGTAGGGGCTGGCCGCGTCGGGGCCGGTACCCTCGATCGTCGTGCCGCAGGTCCTCGACATCGAACAGGCGCTGCTCCTGCTGGAGCTCGACCCGCCGTTCGAGAAGCGCGACGTCCAGCTCGCGCGGCGCCGGCAGGCCAAGATCTGGCACCCCGACCTGGCCCCGCCGGGCAAGCAGGTCGAGCACGAGCGCCACCTCAAGGCCATCAACGAGGCCGCCGACCAGCTCGAGAGCCTCGCGGAGGGCTCGCGCGGCGGGCGCGTGTCGCGCAACGCGGTCAAGGTCAGCGCGGCGGCCGCGCGCGAGGCGCGGGCCGAGGCCGGCCGGCGCAACTACGAGGAGCAGCAGCGCCGCCAGGCCGCCGAGGCCGAGCGCGAGCGCCACGACCCGTTCGGCACGCGGGTGCCCGACCACTCCGTCGTGCACCGCTACGCGCGCTGCCTGTCCTACCCGGAGTGGGGCGTGGGGGAGGTCGCGGGCATCTACTTCACCGGCGCCGAGGACGACGTGCAGCAGTGGGCGCGCGTGCGCTTCCAGCCCGGCGTGCGCACCGTCCCCGCCGGCTCGCTGCAGTTCGTGGACTTCTCCAAGCCCGACCCCGGCCACGAGCGCGTTCAGCGGTTCATGACCGCCGCCCAGCACGCGATGCACGACAACGACTTCAAGCTCGCCGCCCAGCGCCTCATCTACGCGCGCGACGCCGAGCCCGCCAACGTGTCGGTGCTGCGCCTGCTCACGCTGGCGTTCTGGCAGGCCGGCGACCTGCCCGCGGCGGGCCGCTCCGTCCGGGACTGGGCGCGCGCCGACCCGTCGCGCCCGGCGGCGCACCGCTACGCCGCGCGCATCTACGAGGACATGGGCGCGTTCGACCTCGCCGTGGAGGCCGCGCTGCGCGCCGCCGAGCGCGGCCCGCAGGACGCGGGCGCGTGGGAGCGCGTCGGCCGGCTGCGGCTGCGGCTGCTGGACCGCGCCGGCGCGCTGGACGCGCTGGAGCGCGCACGGCGCCTGGGCCCCAGCGTCGAGGGCCTGCTCGACCTCGCCCTGGCCCTCCACCTCGGCGGCGACCTCGGCGGTGAGGTCACCGCGACCGAGCAGGCGACGCTCCTGGACGCCGAGCACCCCGCGGCGTGGAACCGCTACGCGCACGCGCTGGCACGGACCGACCGCGTCAGCGACGCGATCGCCGCGGCCGAGCGTGCGCGGCGCCTGGCGCCCGACGACCTCGACGTCGCCGACCTGCTCGAGCGCCTGCATGCCGCCCAGCCGCGGGTGCTCCCCGCGGCCTGAGCGCCCGCCGCCGGCCTACAGGACGCGGGCCCCGTCGCGCTCGCGCGCCGGGGCGATCCGGTGCAGGAGCGTCCGGGCGGCGGCGATGACGAGGTCGCGGTCGTAGACCGTCGCGAAGAGGAACCGGCGGTCGCGGTCGGGGCCCTCGTCGCCGAGGTCCATGGCGACCAGCGCGCCCGCGAAGTGCGGGCCGAGCACCACGACGCTCCACTCGCCGGCGAGGATGTCGTCGGGCGCGATGCACGCGCCGCGCACGCCGCGGACGGGCTCCTCGCCCAGGCCGACGCCGAAGGCGGCGACCAGGCTCGAGCTGCGCGCGAGCGTCTCGTAGCGGCGGACGGTGGCCGGGGTGAAGTGCCGAGCCTGCTGGAAGGCCGACAGGATCACCGCGCCCTCGCCGATGCGCATCGCCCGGTTCTCGAGGTGGTGGCTCATCGGCAGCAGCAGGCGCTTGCTGGCCTCGGCCATGTCGCGCTGGCCGCGGACGACCTCGAACGGCGAGCCGCCCGGGTAGGCGATCGCGCGGCGCGTGCCACCCGTGATCGGACGGCGCATGAGCACGTCGCGGGGGGCGCCGGGCAGCGGGCCCGGGCGGCCCCACAGCCAGCCCTGGCCCAGCGTGGCCCCCAGGGTCCGGGCGACGCTGCAGTGCGCCTCGGTCTCGATGCCCTCCGCGAGGATGAGCGCGCCGGTGCGCTCGCGCTCGGCCGCGACGGCGCTGACGATGGCGGCCTGGTCGGTCGACGGGCGGTCCTGCACGAGGCGCAGGTCGAGCTTCATGACGTCGGGTGCCACCAGGGGCAGCAGGGCCAGCGAGCGGACGTCGGCGCCGATGTCGTCCAGCGCGATGCCGCGGCCGGCGTCGCGGTGGCCGGCGACGACGCGCGAGAGCTCGGCGGGACGGTCGGTGACCGCGCGCTCGGTGATCTCCAGGACGAGGTCGAGCTCGGCCAGGCCGCGCTCCCAGACCGCCAGGTGCTCGGGCGGGCACGGCGCGTCGATCGTGGTCGGCTCGCAGTTGAGGAACAGCGACGCGCTGCGGCCCAGGCCGGCCTCCAGGGCGCCCGTGACCGCCGCGACCCGGCAGGCCCAGTCGAGCTCGACCACGCGCCCGGCCGCGACCGCGGCCGCGAAGAGGCGGTCGGGGTGGTGCAGCGGCGAGCCCTCGGGGCCGCGGGCGAGCGCCTCGTAGGCCACGACGGCCCCACCGGCGATCTCGACGATGGGCTGGTAGGCCGTCATCAGCGCGCCGTCGCGCAGGATCCGGTCCAGCTCGCCCGCGAACTCGGCGGCGCCGAACGCGTCGTCGGGCTGATGGCCGGCGCCCACGGCGCGCGAGCGGTAGACGTGGAAGCCGTCCTTGCCGCCGCCCTTGGCGACGTACATCGCGGCGTCGGCGTGGCGCAGGAGGTCCTCGGCCGAGGTCGCGTCGCGCGGGAACGTGCTGACGCCCACGCTGGCCCGGACCTCGAGGGGGCGCCCCTCGATCTCCAGCGGCTCGCGCAGTGCGGCGACGACGCGGCCCGCGAGGTCGGTGCCGATGGCCGAGGCCTCGCCGCCGACGTCCTTGACCAGGAGCGTGAACTCGTCGCCGCCCGGACGGGCGAGGAGGTCCTGCGGGCGCACCACGGCGCGCAGGCGCTCGGCGACCGCGCGCAGCACCTCGTCGCCGACGTGGTGGCCGCGGCCGTCGTTGATGCGCTTGAAGTCGTCGAGGTCGACGAACAGCAGGGCGACCTCGCGGTCGTGGACGCGCGCGCGGTGCAGGGCCGAGCGCAGCTCGTCGTGCAGCGCGGCGCGGTTGGCCAGGCCCGTGAGGGTGTCGAAGTAGGCGAGCTCGTGGATGCGCGCCTCGGCGCGCATGCGGGCGGTGACGTCGCGCTGCACGCCGAGGTAGCGCACGACCGTCCCCTGCTCGTCGCGCTGGGGGGAGATCGCGACCTCGTTCCAGAACGGGGTGCCGTCGGCGCGGTAGTTCAGCAGCGTGACGTACGCGTCGCGGCCCTCGGCCAGCGCGGCGCGCAGCACGGCGACGGTGCGCGGGTCGGTGTCCGGGCCCTGCAGCAGGTTGCAGCTGCGCCCCAGCACCTCGTCGGCGCCGTGGCCCGTGAGCTGCTCGAACCCCGGGCTCACGTAGGTCAGCGGGTACCCGGGCTGCGTGGCGTCGGCCACGACGATGCCCGAGACGCCCTCGGGGTCGTATCCCTGCGTCGGCTCCATGCCCCGGGGTATCGGCACCGCGCACCGCGGCCGTAGCGGGCGTGTCTGCCCGGTGTCAGGGCAGCCGGAAGCCCAGGTCGGCCTCGATCTCGGCCGTGTCCATCTGGGCCTTCTGCAGCCGCCCGGAGAAGTCCCAGTTCAGCGACTGCCAGCGGGTGAACTGGTCGAGCACCCAGATCCCGGACTGCCGGGAGCCGTTGCCCGAGCGCCCGTTGCCTCCGAAGGGCAGATGCGCCTCGGCGCCCGAGGTCGACGTGTTGACCGACACCATCCCCGCCGAGATGCGCTCGCGGAAGCGGAAGGCATGGCCCGGGTCGGTCGTGTAGATCGACGACGACAGGCCGTAGCCGTGGGCGGCCAGCGCCATGGCCTCCTCGACGTCGCCGAACCGCGCGACGCCCACCAGCGGGCCGAACGTCTCCGTCCGGGCCATCTCGTCGTCGATCCGCACGCCCGTGACCAGCGTGGGGTGCACGAACAGCCCGCGCTCGGGGTCATCGCCCACGAAGCCCGCGCGCGGGTTGGCGGTCGTGATGCGCCCGGTGCCCGTCGACCCGTGGACCGCGTGGTGGTCTCGGACGAGGCCCAGGTCGTGGTCGCAGAAGCGCTCGAGGATGTGCCGAAGCCGCCGAACAGCGCGCCCTCGACGGCCAGGTCGACGTCGGCGTCGGCCATCACGACCATGGGGTTCTTGCCGCCCAGCTCGAGGCACGGCGACTGCAGGTGGCGGCCGCAGAGCGCGCCGACCTCGCGCCCGACCTCGCTGGAGCCCGTGAAGCCGACCTTGTCGACGGTCCCCTCCTGCAGCGCGCGCTCCAGGCCGGCGAACGTGGACGGCCCGTCGGCCTGCACGACCTGGAGGATCCCGTCGGGCAGGCCCCCGGCTCAGAGCAGCTCGGCGAGCGCCTGGCCGGTGGCCGGCGCGTACTCGGCCGGCTTGAACACCACGCCGTTGCCGCACAGCAGCGCGGGGATGAGGTACCAGGACGGCACCGCGACCGGGAAGTTGCCCGCGGTGATGGTCGCCGCCACGCCGACGGGCGCGCGGAACGTGAAGAGCTGCTTGTCGGGCATCTCCGACGGGACGGTCTGGCCGTAGAGGCGCCGCCCCTCGCCGGCGAAGAAGCTGCACGTGTCGATGATCTCCTGGACCTCGCCGAGCGACTCGGCCAGCGGCTTGCCGATCTCGCGCGTGACCAGGGCCGCCAGGGCGTCCTTGTTGGCCTCGACGATCCGGCCGATCTGCTGGATCGCGCGCCCGCGGACCGGCGCGGGGGTGGCCGCCCAGCCCGCCTGGGCGTCGCGGGTCCGGCGGCAGGCGGCGGCGAACGCCTCCGCGTCGCCCGCGGCGACCTCGAGCACGACGTCGTCGAGGTCGGCGGGGTTCGTCGAGCGCAGCGGCGGGGACGTGGGCATGCGGGCCACGCTACCGGCGCGGGAGCGCGCCCGGAGGCGTCCAAAGGTGTCCGTCGGCGGACGGAATCGGGTCAAGCGAGGGTGGCGACGCTCCGACTCCTGGAGGGACCCCGCCTCCGCTTCCGCCTGCCATGAACCTGCTCAAGATCCTCCCGCTCGCCGCCGCGATCACCGCGCTGATGGCCCCGGCCGCCCACGCGGCCTCCCCCGGCATCAACATCGCCGGCGCGCCGACCCCCGACCGCGTGTCGGAGGCCATCGCCACCGGCGCCAAGACCGTGCGGATCTTCGCGCTGTGGAAGGACTTCGAGCCCGACGCGCGCGGGCAGTACCCGTCCCACGACGTCAACCTGGCCAACACGATCAAGGTCTACGACGACGCGATCCACCAGCTCAACGCCGCGGGCGCCAAGCCGCTGTTCGTCGTCACGGAGGCGCCGGCCTGGGCCAGCGGGTCGACCGACGTCGACGTGCCGCCGGCCAACCCGGCGGACTTCGCCGACTTCCTCAAGCGCTTCGCGGCCCACAACAGGACCGTGGGCGCGGTCGCGGGTTACGAGGTGTGGAACGAGCCCGACGAGAACATCTTCTGGCACCCGGCCCCCGACGCGACCCAGTACGCCGCGATGCTGCGCGCCGCGTACGCCGGGATCAAGGCCGGCGACCCGGCCGCGACCGTCGTGGCCGGCCCGATGACGGGCAACGACTACCAGTGGCTGGAGAACCTCTACACCGCCGGCGCGCAGGGCTCGTTCGACGTCGTGGCCGTGCACACCGACACGGCGTGCCTGGACCGCGGGCCCGACGCGTTCTACCGCGAGAACGACGGCAAGCTGGCGCGCTTCACGTTCCTGGGCTACCGCACCGTGCACGACACCATGGTCGCCCACGGCGACGGCGGCAAGCCGATCTGGATGAGCGAGCTGGGCTGGTCGTCGACCGGCGGCGTCCCGAACTCCTGCACCCGCGGCCAGTGGGCCGGGCTCAAGCCCTCGGGGGTCACGGAGGCCCAGCAGGCCGGCTACCTCGCCAAGGCCTACGGCTGCCTGGCCAACGACCCCTACGTCACGCAGGCGCTGTGGTTCACCATGCGCGACACGAGCACCGAGCCCGTCGACGAGCTCAACCACTACGGCCTGCTGCGCACCGACGGCTCGGCCAAGCCGGCGCTCGGGACGTTCCGCGACATCGTCGCCGGCGACGGCGGCCCGCCCGGCAGCTGCGGCGACTTCGACCCGCCGTCGATCCGCGTCGTCAAGCCGGTGCCCGGCCAGCAGTTCGTCGACAAGCTCGACCTCTCGGCGGCGGCGACCGACACCGGCGTCGGCCTGGCGCGCATCACGTTCAGCTACGACGGCGGCACCGAGATCCGCAACTTCACCGACGGCCTGACCGGCAACGTCCCGGTCGGCCTGGCGCCGTGGCAGGGCTCGGGCAAGCTCGGCCTGGGCAACCACACGATCGAGGTCACCGCGCTGGACGCCAACGGCAACACGTCGACGCAGACCATCCCGGTGGTCAAGGTCAGGACGCTGGCCGCGACGCTGACGCCGCTCTTCAAGCTCAAGACGAAGAAGGTCACGTGCAGGAAGCGCGTGTGCCGCGTGGCCGGCTCGCTGTCGCGTTCGGCCGCGGCCGCCGCGGGCCCGACGCCGTCCATCGGCGGCAAGGTCGCCGTCGAGTGGCAGTACCGCAACAAGAAGGGCAAGTGGCGCAAGCTCATCGGCGGCCTCAAGCCGGCCGCCAAGCCCTTCTCGTTCTCGGCCAGGCTCAAGCTGGCGGGCGCGTGGCGGGTGCGGCTCGTCTACCGGGGCCAGGCGCCCTGGAGGAAGACGACCTCGCGCTACCTCACGTTCCGGGTGAAGTAGCGCCGGGCCCGTCCAGGGTCTCGGCCCCAGGAGCGGCGGGGGAGCGAGGGGAGATCGCGCTGAGGGCCTGGGCGCGCCCGGTCGTCCGCCGCGGTTGCCGTTCTGTGACGGTCGGTGGCGGATTGACGGGCGACATGCAGGTCAAGGTGTCCAGGAGGGCGCGGGGAGGACGAGGCGCCCAAGGACCGCACGGCGCGAGGTAGGGTCGCAATCCTCGTGCCGTTCTCCGTCGTCATCGTGGGCGCCGGCGTGCTCGGCGCCGCCCTCGCCGACCGCCTCGCGCGCTCCGGGCACCCCGTCACGCTCGTCGAGCAGTACAGCCCCGGCCATGTCCGGTCGGGCAGCGGCGACGAGTCGCGCCTCATCCGCAGCGCCCACGGCGACGACCGGTTCCACGCCGAGCTCTCGCGCCGCGCGCTCGTGCTGTGGCGCGAGCTGGACCCGGCGCTCGTGGCGCCCACCGGGGTCGCCTGGTTCGCCCGGCGCGACGACGGCTGGGAGGCGGCCAGCGAGCGCACGCTGACCGACCTGGGGATCCCGTGCGAGCGCGTCGACGCGACCGGGCTCTACCCCAGCGTCTGCACCGACGACCTGCGGTTCACGCTGCTGGAGCCCGAGGCCGGCGTGCTGCGCGCCCGCGACGCGGTCCGCGCCCTGACGCGGCGGGCGGTGCAGGCCGGCACCGAGTTGCGCGCGGCGCGGGCGCGTCCCGACGGCGAGCGCGTCGTCCTCGACGACGGCGAGGTGCTCGAGGCCGACCGCGTCGTCTGGGCCTGCGGGGCGTGGCTGCCCGCGCTGTTCGGCGAGCTGCTGCCGCTGCGCATCACCCAGCAGGACGTCTTCTACTTCGGCGCCGACAGCCGCTGGGTCGCCCCCGGGATCCCGGCCTGGGTGGACTACGACGGCGCCGCCTACGGCCTCGGCGATCTCGACGGGCGCGGCGTCAAGGTCGCCCCGGACATCGACGGGCCGCCGTTCGAGCCGGAGTCCGCCGAGCGCGTCCCCCGCCCCGAGCACGAGCGGCTGGCGCGCGACTACCTCGCCCACCGATTCCCGGGGCTGGCGGGCGCCCCGATCATCGGCACGCGGGTGTGCCAGTACGAGCTGACGCCGGACTCCCGGTTCATCGTCGCGCCGCACCCCGAGCACGGCGACCGGGTGTGGCTGGTGGGCGGCGGCTCGGGCCACGCGTTCAAGCACGGCCCCGCGCTGGCCGAGCGCCTGGAGCGCTGGCTGCTGGGCTCCGAGAGCCCCGAGACGCGGTACGGGCTCGGGCCGCGCAGCGCCGACGTCGTGCTGCGGACGGCGGGAAAAACCCCGCAATGAGCGGGAATCGCCCTCTGGCACCGCGCAACCGCGCAATGCACCGGTTCGACGTTTCCGCCCGAAATGTCGAATGCCCGATATGGGCCTAAGGTTCTGCTCGCAGGTGTCGATGGGGTGGGGGAAGGCAGGGCACGGAAGCCCGGAACGGACGCCGCCGCCTTTCTGGGCATGAACGCTTTTCGCTCCTCGGCCCCTGCACCCCTCCCGGTGCAGGGGTCGAGGCCGTTAAGCGCCGCACCGACCCGGCGCACGAAGCAGGAGCAGACGGGGCGCGGGGCGGCCTGACCGAGGAGCCCCGCGGGCTCCGGCCCACAGCGGGCCCCCGAGAACATCCCTGCTCTCGGGGGCTCAGATGCTGTGGTGGCCCCTGTCCCGAGGGCCCACGCTGCCGTCACCCTGGCCAGCGACCGGCACGCGGTCGTGGCCATCCGGTGATCGCCGGCGGGCAACACGACGTTCACCCCGGCCCGCCCCGGACCCGTCACGCTGGGAGGCGCGAGGTCGTCCTCCTCTCCTCCGGCCTCGCCCCGTCGCCCCCACGCGCCGCCGCCCCGCACCGGCCGGCCCGGGGCGACCATCCGCCACGCGGCGGGCGCGGGGGCCACCAGCCCCCGCCGCCCGCCGCCCGGCGGATCACGGCGGCGGTGCGCCTGCTCAGTCCTGGCGACGGCGCAGCACGCGCAGCGAGCGCCCCGGCAGGATCATCGAGCGCACCTCGGCGCCCTCCTGCGCGTCGTCGTCGGAGGCCAGCTCGACGGTCCACCCCTCGCCGAGCTCCGGGTCGATCGTGAACTCCACGCCCTCGTGGTGGGCGTTGAACGCCACGAGGAACGTGCCGGCGTGGGCGTGGTCGCCGTCGTCGGTGCGCCGCGCCCCGCGGCCGTTGAGGAAGACGGCGAGCGCACGGGCACCCTCGTGCTCCCAGTCGCCGTCGGACAGCGCGGGGCCGTCGGGGCGCAGCCACAGCACGTCGGGCAGATCGGAGCCGGGCTGCTCGTCGCCCGTCAGGAAGTCCCGGCGCCGAAAGACCGGCTCGTCGCGGCGCAGCGCCACGACACGGCGCGTGAAGTCCACGAGCCCGGCGTCCAGGCCGTCCCAGTCGTGCCAGGAGCTCTCGTTGTCCTGGCACCAGGCGTTGTTGCTGCCGCCCTGCGTCCGGCCGCCCTCGTCGCCGCCGAGGATCATCGGCACGCCCTGCGACAGGACGAGCGTGGCCAGGAGGTTGCGCTGCTGGCGGGCGCGCAGCGCGAGCACCTCCGGGTCGTCGGTCTGGCCCTCGGCGCCGCAGTTCCACGACCGGTTGTCGTCGGCCCCGTCCTGATTGTCCTCCAGGTTGGCCTCGTTGTGCTTGTCGTTGTAGGACACGAGGTCGCGCAGTGTGAAGCCGTCGTGGGCGGTGATGAAGTTGATGGAGGCGCCCGGGCGGCGTCCGTCGTCGGCGTACAGGTCGGCCGAGCCCGCGAAGCGCTCAGCGAAGGTGGCCAGCGGCAGCTCGCCGCGCCAGAAGTCGCGGAGGTCGTCGCGGTACTCGCCGTTCCACTCGCTCCAGAGCACGGGGAAGTTGCCGACCTGATAGCCGCCGGGGCCGACGTCCCACGGCTCGGCGATGAGCTTGACCTGGGAGAGGACCGGGTCCTGGTGGATCGTGTCCAGGAAGCCCGAGAGCCGGTCGGCCTCGTGCAGGCCGCGGGCCAGGGCCGCGGCGAGGTCGAAGCGGAAGCCGTCGACGTGGCACTCCTGGGCGAAGTAGCGCAATGAGTCCATGATGAGGCGCAGCACCTGGGGATGGGTCGGGTCCAGGCTGTTGCCCGTCCCCGTGTAGTCCATGAAGAACCGCGGGTCCTCGGTCTGGCGGTAGTAGGCCAGGTTGTCGATGCCCTTGAAGGCGAGCATGGGACCGAGGTGGTTGCCCTCGGCGGTGTGGTTGTAGACGACGTCGAGGATCACCTCCAGGCCGGCGCGGTGCAGTGCCTTGACCATGTCCTTGAACTCGCGGACCTGGTCGCCGCGTGACCCGGCGGCCGCGTAGGGGCCGTGCGGGGCGAAGAATCCGATCGAGCTGTAGCCCCAGTAGTTGGTCAGCCCGCGCTCGGCCAGGAAGCTCTCGTCGATGAAGTGGTGGACGGGGAGCAGCTCGACGGCCGTGACGCCCAGGCCCGTGAGGTGGTCCAGGACGGCCGGGGAGGCCAGGCCCGCGTAGGTGCCGCGCAGCTCCTCGGGCACGCCGGGGTGGCGCATGGTGAGCCCGCGGACGTGGGCCTCGTAGATCACGGTCTGCTCCCACCGGTGCTGCGGCGGCTCGTCCCCCTCCCAGTCGTAGCTGCGGTCGGCGACCACGGACTTGGGCATGGCCGGGGCGCTGTCGGTCTCCTCCGGCGTGAGGTCGGCGTCGTCGCCCTCGCCGGGCACGTAGGGCAGCAGGGTCGGGCCGTCCCAGTCCACGGTCCCGTCGATGGCCGCCGCGTAGGGGTCCAGCAGCAGCTTGGACGCGTTGAAGCGCAGGCCCCGCGCCGGGTCGTAGGGCCCGTGCACGCGGTAGCCGTAGCGCTGGCCGGGACCGACGCCCTCCACGTGGCAGTGCCACTGATGGGCGGTGCGGTCGGGCACCTCGATCCGCGTCTCGCGGCCGTCGTCGTCGAACAGGCAGAGCTCGACGCGCTCGGCGCCGCCCGACCACAGCGAGAAGTTCGTGCCCTGGGCGTCGGCGAACACACCCTGGGGGAACGCGCGGCCGGGACGGACCACGGGGTCGGGGGAGTCGGGCACGCAGGAGCCTCCGGAGGGCGAGGGGGACGGACGGGGACCGCCGGGCACGGACCTCGACCGGCGGAGGTCAGGTACCCGGCGGCGGCAGGCCGCATGCGGTGCGCGGCGACGCCAGGACAGCGGCTCGGGCAGCGCGTCGGGGCCCATCTTCACCGGCCCGGAGATCCCGGCCCACGGGGTGCTCGGAGCGCAGCATGAGCGCCCCGCCCGATGGGACGGAGCCGTCGGCGTCGGGGACCAGCGCGGGACCGCCGCCTCTGGTCGTCGATCAGGGCGGCGTACTTCCGCAGCGTGCGGTAGAGCGCCTGCGGCGGCAGGCTCAGGCCGGCGGCATCGCCACGGGCGGCCGGAGGGCGACCCGCATGCCCTCCACGGGCGCCATGCCGGGGGCGTTGCCGTCGCTGTCGCGGCCCGGGCACCGGCCGGCGCTCACGCGCCCGCCATCCGCTCGGCCCCGTACGATCGCCCGCGATGCGCCTGATCGTCGCCCGCTGCGAGGTCCGCTACTCGGGCCGCCTGGATGCGCTGCTGCCCGAGGCGCTGCGCCTGCTCATGATCAAGTCCGACGGGTCGGTGATGGTCCACGCCGACACGGGCGGCTTCAAGCCCCAGAACTGGATGACCCCGCCCACGGTCGTCGAGCTCGACGGCGATCCGCTGCAGCGGATCGTGGTGCGCAAGCGCGCCGGGGCCACCGAGGACCGACTCGACATCGCGATCTTCGAGGTCGTCTCCGACGTCACCCACGACATGGGGGAGGCCGCGGCCCTGGAGAAGGACGGCGTGGAGGCCCACCTCCAGGAGCTGCTGGCCGAGCAGCCCCACCGCTGCGGCGAGGGCTTCCGCCTCGTGCGTCGCGAGTGGCCGACCGACATCGGCCCCGTCGACCTCATGTGCCGCGACGAGGACGACGGCTGGGTCGCGGTCGAGATCAAGCGCGTCGCCACGATCGAGGCCGTCGAGCAGCTCACCCGCTACCTCGAGCGCCTGCGCGGCGACCCGGCCCTGGCGGACTGCCGGGGCGTCCTCGCCGCCCAGCAGATCAAGCCGCAGGCCCGCGTCCTGGCCGAGTCGCGCGGGCTGCGCTGCGTCGAGGTCGACCTCGCGGTCCTGCGCGGCGAGCGCGAGCCGGACCTGACGCTGTTCGTCGCCTGACCCGGGCGCGCCGGAGGTTCCAGGTCCCGACCAGCCAGGGCGGCACGCTGGGCGCCCCGAAGGACGTGCCCGTGCTCTTGGCGGTCTGGGGCGTCGCTGTTCACGGAGTCCTTCTCGTGCCGCCGCCTGGCCACCGAGCCCGACCGTGTTCGACGGCCGCTCGGACCACGGGCCGTTCATCGAGGCCGGCATCCCCGCCGGCGGCACGTTCTCCGGCGCCGAGGAGATCAAGGCCGCCGAGGAGGCCCAGGCCTACGGCGGCGCCGCCGGGGTGGCCTACGACACGTGCCGCCATCAGGCGTGCGACACGCTGGCCGACCCGAACCTGCAGGCGTTCGACGAGTTCTCCGACGCGGCGTCCCACGCCGTGGCGACGCTCGCGCAGCGCCCGACGGACCTCACCGACGAACGAGCCCCGGCCCCTGGCGCGCCTCAGCCGCCCGGCGCCGGAGTTCCTCAGGCCGGACGCCGGGCGCTGAGCTGACGGTGGGATCGGGCATGGCGCCGGTAGATTGCGCGCCATGTCCGATCAGCCCGCCGTCCTGACCGAGCGCCGCGACGGCGTCCTGGTCATCACCATCAACCGGCCCGAGGTCCGCAACGCGATCAACGGCGCCGTGTCGGAGGGCGTCGGCGCCGCCCTCGACGAGCTCGACGCCGACGACGGCCTGCAGATCGGCATCGTCACCGGGTCCAGCGGCTACTTCTGCGCCGGGATGGACCTCGGGGCCTTCGTCAAGGGCGAGTCGATCTACCACCCCGAGCGCGGCTTCGGCGGCATCACGCGGCGCGCCTCGGCCAAACCGCTCATCGCGGCCGTCGAGGGCTTCGCCGTGGCCGGCGGCTTCGAGATCGTCCTGTCGTGCGACCTCGTCGTGGCGGCCAAGGGCGCCAAGCTCGGCATCCCGGAGGCCAAGCGCTCGCTCGTGGCCGCGGGCGGCGGCCTGCTGCGGCTGCCCCGGCGCATGCCCTACCACGTGGTCATGGAGCTCGCCCTGACCGGCGACCCGCTGCCCGCCCAGCGCTTCCACGAGCTGGGCATCGTCAACCGCGTCACCGAGGTGGGCGGCGCGCTGGACGGCGCGCTCGAGCTCGCCGCGACCCTGCGCAAGAACGGCCCGCTGGCGCTCGTGGCCTCCAAGCGCATCCTCCAGGAGCAGTTCGACTGGTCCACGGAGGAGATGTGGGACAAGCAGGCCGAGATCACCGGCCCGATCTTCGCGTCGGCCGACGCCAAGGAGGGCTCCTCGGCGTTCAAGGAGAAGCGCGAGCCCGTCTGGCAGGGCCGCTGAGCCGGCGGCCCCGGACCGCCGGTCGGCCCCGGTTCGGACCGTGCGTATGAGCGGGGTCCGGTGGGTCGCGGGCATCCTGGGGCCATGTCGATGCGGCCACCGCCCAGCGTCGCGTCCGTCGGCGGGGGGTTCTCCATGAAGGCCGGCAACCCGCTGCTGGACGACGACGTGCTGGGCATCACCGGCGCCGACCGGCCGAAGGTCTGCCGCGTCCCCACGGCGTCGGGCGACGCCGACCACTCCGTGGACACGATGCTCAAGCGCGTGGCGCCGCGGCGCGAAGCTGTGCGGCCTGTCGGCCGTGCGCCTCGACGCCGTGGGCGGCGAGCTCGTGCGTCGCCGGCTCGAGCCAGAGCTGCCGGGGGCGGGGCCGCTGGGCACCCGCCCGATGCCCGACGGCATCAGGAGCTGAGGAGGCAGCGCTACGGCCGCTGAGGCACAGCTCGCAGCACGAGCACGAACTGCAGGGCGAGGAACCCGGGACACCGGCGTACGAACGGGTCGCGGACCCGTCGCAATGACGGGACCCGTGACTCCAGGGGCAGCGGGGCGCCTGCCGGAAGCACCGTCCGGACGTCGAAGCCTGCACGGCGCGCCAGCTCCAGGGCGCTGTCGTACGTGAAGAAGCGCAGGTGCGTGCGGTCGAAGAGGCCGAAGTCCGCGTAGGGGAAGCGGCCGCGCAGCACCTCGCGCCGGGCGGTCCAGTGGCCGATGTTCGGCACGGAGATCACCGCGACCCCGTCCGGCGCCAGCAGGGTGCGCAGCCACGCCAGCACCGTCCACGGGTCGCGCAGGTGCTCGAGCACGTCGGCGCAGAGCACGACGTCGACGCCCGGCGCGGCGGCGGCGGCCACCGCGTCGTGCGTCTCGGGTGCCTCGAGGTCGCCGACGACGACCTTCGCGCACCAGGCGCGGGCCTGGGCCGCGGCCTCCGGGTCGACCTCGGCGCCGATCACCGTGCATCCGCGGCGCGTCAGATCGGCGGCCAGGTAGCCCGTCGCGCAGCCCACGTCGAGCACGCGCGCGCCGTCGGGCACCGCGGCCAGCGTCAGGCGGTGGCTGGCGGCCAGGCCGTGCTCGGCGACCAGGCCGGCGTAGGGGCCGCGGACGCCGCTCACTCGCCCCAGAGGGTCGCCAGCAGCGACCGCGCGCCCCCTCGGTCACGGTGTTCGCACAGGTAGATGCCCTGCCAGGTGCCCAGCGCCAGGCGGCCGTCGCCGACCGGCAGGGTCAGCGACGGGCCCATGAGCGAGGCCTTGATGTGGGCGGGCATGTCGTCGGCACCCTCCAGCGTATGGGTCCAGGGCAGGTCCTCGGGAACCGCGGCGTTGGCCCAGGTCTCGAAGTCGTCGCGGACGTCGGGAGAGGCGTTCTCGTTGAGGGTCAGCGACGCCGAGGTGTGCAGGATGTGCAGGTGCAGCAGGCCGATGCGGACGCCGGCCAGCTCGGGCAGCGCGCCGGTCACCTCGCGCGTGACGAGGTGGAAGCCGCGCGGGCGGGCCTGGAGGGTCAGCTCGCGCCGGGTCCACATGCCGCCAGTGTGGCGCAGATCACGCCGGCTCCACGTCGCGGGGGATGCGGGCCACGCGCAGGTCGACGCGCGCCCCGGCGAACGGGACGCCCTCGGCCTCCAGCAGGGCGCGCTGGCGCGCGCCCTTGGCCAGCGAGCCGTCGGCGCGCACCACCCGCCACCACGGCACCTCCGCGGTGGTCGTCCGCAGGACCGTGCCGGTGAAGCGCGGAGCGCCGGGCGAGAGGTCGCCGTAGGTGCGCACGAAGCCCTCGGGGATCGCCCGCACGCGGTCCAGGACGTCCTGGGAAGCTGTGGCGATGGTCCGCACGGGCACGTACTCGATCGTCGCACGCGACCCCGACACGGGCGAGCTGGGGGCCGCGGTGCAGTCGCACTGGTTCTCGGTCGGATCCATCGTGACGTGGGCGCGCCCCGGCGTCGGCGCGGTCGTCACGCAGTCCATCGCCGAGCCCGCCTACGGCCCGCGCCTGCTCGACGCGCTGGCCGCCGGGGCGGCGCCGCAGGCCGCGCTCGACGCGCTGCTGGCCGACGACGGCGCAGCCGGATACCGCCAGATCGCCGTCGTCGGGCCGGCCGGCGGGCCCGCGGTCCACACCGGGCCGGCCTGCATCGCGTTCGCCGGGCACGCCACCGGCGACGGGTTCAGCGCCCAGGCCAACATGATGGCCTCCGAGGAGGTCTGGCCCGCGATGGCCCGGGCCTTCGCGGCGGCGGCCGGGCCGCTCCCGGCCCGCCTGATGGCCGCGCTGCGCGCCGCCGAGGCCGCGGGCGGCGACGCGCGCGGGCGCCAGTCGGCGGCGATGGTCGTCGTGCCGGCCTCCGGCGAGCCGTGGCAGCGCACCGTCGACCTGCGGGTCGAGGACCATCCCGAGCCGCTGGACGAGCTCGCGCGCCTGCTCGTCCTGCACGACGCCTACGCGCTGGCGACGGAGGGCGACGACCTGACCGGGGAGGGCCGCCACGCCGAGGCCGCCGAGCGCTACCGCGCCGCCGCAGCGCTGGCGCCCGGCAACCACGAGCTGCTCTTCTGGGCCGGGCTGGCCGAGTTCACGCAGGGCGACCGCGAGGCCGGGCTGGCCAAGGTCCGCAAGGCCGTCGCGCTGCAGCCCGGGTGGCGCGAGCTGCTCGGCCGCCTGGGCCCGGACATCGCGCCCGGCGCCGGGGCGGTGCACGCGGCGTTGGAGCTCCGATGAGCCAGATGTGTGTGATCTCAGCCATGCAACGCGCTGCTGGCGGCCGGCCAGCCCTTCACGCCGATCACCGACGCCGTGGGGGCCTGCTCGCCGGCGAGCGCGTCGGGTGGGCCGGGCCGGCGGCGGCCACCCGGTGCGTCGCGATCGCCGCGGCCGCGTACCTGTGGGCCCGCCGCCTCTACGACCGCCGGGACGCCCGGAACGCCGGGTCGTCGGGCGCGGCGTAGCCGCCGGGGCCCTCGCGCAGCACGGCGGTGCGCAGCACGGCGCCGACGTCGATCGTCCCGTAGACGTGGGGGAAGGCCTCCCCGACGACGTCGGCGGTCTCGTGGCGCAACGGCGCGGTCAGGCGCGCCGGATCGACCACGAGCACCAGGAGGTCCCCGGCGCCCGCGAAGATGCGGTCGGCGGTCGCGACGACCTGCGCGGGCGTCGAGCAGTGCAGGAAGCCCTCCGTCGCCAGCGAGTCCGCGGTCACGAACCCGTCGGCCCGGGCGCGCGCCCACGCCTCGGGCGTCGTGATGTGGAGGACGACCGCGTCCTCCGGGCGAGCGCTCAGCGCTCGCCCGGGGTCTTGACGGGGTACATCGAGACCGGCACCGACAGGTCCAGCGCGGTGCGCAGGATGCGGTTCTGCTCGCCGGTGTGGGCGGCCGGGTAGCCCTCGCCCGGGCTCGCGCGCTCGGGGCGCCCGATGTAGCCGAAGGCGAGGTGGTCGGGCAGCACCTGCAGCAGGCGCGGCGACATGTGGGCACGGGCGCCCATGTTGCGCGGCTCCTCCTGGACCCAGACGACCTCGCGGAGGTTCGGGTAGGTGTTGATGAGCTCGAGCACCTGGCCCTCGGGGAAGGGGTACAGCAGCTCGATGCGCCCGATCGCGACGGCCTCGTTGTCCTCGCGCTGCGGGTGGCTGACGAGGTCGTAGTAGATCTTGCCCGTGCACAGCACCAGCCGCGTGACCTTCTCGATGGGCACGCGCGGCTCGCCGAGCACAGGGAAGAACTTGGACTCGGCCAGGTGCTCGATGCGGTTGGTGGCCTGCGGCAGGCGCAGCAGCGACTTGGGCGTGAAGATGATCAGCGGCCGCTGCTTGGTGATCCGCGCCTGGCGGCGCAGCAGGTGGAAGTACTGCGCCGGCGTGGTGAGGTTCGCCACGCGGATGTTGCCCTCGGCGGCCAGCTGCAGGAACCGCTCGATGCGGGCGCTGGAGTGCTCGGGGCCCGAGCCCTCGTAGCCGTGGGGCAGCAGGAGCGTCAGCCGCGAGGTCTGGCCCCACTTGGCCAGGCCCGAGATGATGAACTGGTCGATGATGACCTGCGCGCCGTTGGCGAAGTCGCCGAACTGCGCCTCCCACAGCACGAGCGTCTCGGGCGCCTCGGCCGAGTAGCCGTACTCGAACCCGAGCGCGGCGGTCTCGCTCAGCGGCGAGTTGTGCATCTCGATCGGGGCCAGCGCGCCGGGCAGGTTCTGGATCGGCGACACGGTCTGGCCGGTCTTGGCGTCGTGCAGGACGAGGTGGCGCTGGCTGAACGTGCCGCGCTCGACGTCCTGGCCGGTGAACCGGATCGGCGTGCCCTCCGTCAGCAGCGACGCGTAGGCCAGCGCCTCGGCGTGGGCCCAGTCGATGCCCCCGTCGGGCCCAGGGCCACGCGCCGGCGCTCGAGCTGCTTGACGAGCTTGGGGTGGACGGTGAAGCCCTCGGGCACCCGCAACAGCTCCTCGTTGAGGACGCGCAGGCGGTCGGCGTCGACGGCCGTGGGCACCTCGGGCGACGGCGAGCGGTCGAGCTGGTACTCGCCGGTCTGCTGCGTCACGCCGCCGGCGGCCTCGGCGGCCTTGATCTTGGCCTTGAGGTCCTGGTGCAGCGTGGTGAGCTCGTCCCAGATCGCCTGGGTCTGGCCGTCGACCTCGTCCTGGGTGACGGTGCCGTCGGCGACCAGGCGCTCGGCGAACAGCTCGGCGACGCGCTTGTGGCCCTTGATCTGGGCGTACATCTCGGGCTGCGTGTAGGCGGGCTCGTCGGCCTCGTTGTGGCCGAAGCGCCGGTAGCCGATGAGGTCGATGACCACGTCGTGGCCGAACTCCTCGCGGAACGCGAAGGCCAGGCGCACGGCGGCGATGGAGGCCTGCACGTCATCGGCGTTGACGTGGATGATCGGGACGTCGTAGCCCTTGGCGATGTCCGAGGCCCAGCGGGTCGAGCGCGACTCCTCCGGGTCGGTGGTGAAGCCGACCTGGTTGTTCTGCACGATGTGCAGCGTGCCGCCGACCTTATAGCCGTCGATGGCCTGGAGGTTCAGCGCCTCGGCCACGACGCCCTGGCCCGGGAAGGCCGCGTCGCCGTGCAGGACGATCGGCATCGCCGCGTCGGTGTCGCGGTGGGCGTGCGGGCCCTGGCGCGTGGTCTGGGCGGCGCGGGCGGCGCCCACGACCACGGGGTGGACGAACTCGAGGTGCGACGGGTTGCTCTCGAGGTTGACGAGGATCGACTCGCCGTTGGGCAGCTGGTAGGAGCCCTGCGCGCCGTGGTGGTACTTGACGTCGCCGGTGCCGCCCTGCGGGATCGTCGTGATCGCCTCGAGCGTCGAGGCGCCCTCGAACTCGGCGAAGATCGTCGCGTAGGGACGGCCGAGGTTGTGGGCCAGCACGTTGAGCCGGCCGCGGTGCGCCATGCCGACGACGACCTCGCGCGCCCCGTGGGCGGCGGCGAGCTGGATCATCTCGTCGAGCATCGGGACGGTCATGTCCAGGCCCTCGACCGAGAACTGCTTCTGGCCGAGGTAGGCCTTGTGCATGAAGCGCTCGAAGGCGTCGACCTCGATCAGGCGCTTGAGCAGCGCCTTCTGCTCCTCGGTGGTCAGCGGCTTGCGGAACGCGCCGCCCTCGATCTTCTCGCGCAGCCAGGTGCGCTGGCGGTGGGAGGCGAGGTGCTCGATCTCGTAGGCGATCGTGCCGCAGTAGGTCTCGCGCAGGTGGGGCAGCGCGTCGGCCAGCGTCGCGCCCGGCACGTGCATCCGCAGGATCTTGGCGGGGATCTTGGCCAGGAGCTCGGGGGTGAGGCCCACGGTGTCGGGATCCAGCGCCGGGTCGCCCTCGGGCTCGGTGCCCAGCGGGTCGAGCCGGGCGGCCAGGTGGCCGTGGGTGCGGTGGGCCTTGAGCAGCGACGTCGCCGCCTGCACGGCCTGCAGCAGCTCCTCGTCGATGACGTTGGCGCGGCGATCGCCGGCGCGGGCGTCGCGCGCGGCGGCCGCGGCGGCGGCGGGCGCGGGCGGCGAGGGGACCGGCCCGAGCTCGGCGCCCAGCGAGGCGAAGACGCCGTCGTAGAAGCCGTTCTCGCCCTGGAGGTAGCCCTCGACGACCTGCAGGAAGCGGCCGGACTCGGCGCCCTGGATCACGCGGTGGTCGTACGTCGAGGTCATGGTCATGACCTTCTCGGCGCCGATCATGTCGCCGATGTTGCCCAGGCCGACGGGGTAGGCGATCGAGCCGGTGGCCACGATCGTGCCGTTGCCCTTCATGAGCCGCGGGACCGAGGCGATCGTGCCGATGCCGCCCGGGTTCGTCAGCTGGACGTTGGCGCCCGTGAGGTCGTCGGCGGTCAGCTTGTTCTCGCGCGCCTTGGCGATGAGGTCGTCGAAGGCGGCCTTGAAGTCCTGGAAGCTCAGCCGGCCCGCGTCGCGGATGACCGGCACCATGAGCGTGCGGCTGCCGTCCTTCTTCTCGACGTCGACGGCGATGCCCAGGTGGACGGCGTCGTCGTCGATGCGCGTCGGCTTGCCGTCGATCGTGTCGAAGTGGTGGGCCATCACCGGCATGTCCTGCTGGGCGGCCAGCGCGATCGCGTAGGCGATCAGGTGCGTGAAGGACACCTTCTGGCCGGCGTCCTTGAGCTGGCGGCGCCGCGCGTCCATCGTCGTGACGGTGATCGTGCGGAAGGACGTCGCGGTCGGGATCTCCCGCGAGTCGTCCATGTACTTGGCGAGCATCGCCGCGGCGCCCTTGAGCACCGTGTGCGAGCCGGCGGCCGGCGCGGCGGCGGACGCCGCGGCGCCGTTGCCCGACCGTGCGTCGAGCACGTCGCCCTTGGTGATGCGGCCCTGCGGGCCCGTGCCGGCGACGCCGGCGAGGTCGATGCCCTCGGCGGCCGCGACGCGCGCCGCGACGGCCGAGACCTTGGAGAGGTCGGCGGGGGCGGTCGTCTCGGCGGGGCCGGTGGCGGCCGCGGCCGGGGTGCCGCCGCCGGGCACGGCGGGGCCGGCGCCGGCGCCGAGCTGCATCCGCGCGATGACCTGGCCGACGACGACCGTCTCGCCCTCGTCGGCGAGGATCTCGGTGATGGTGCCCGCGGCGGGGGCGGGCAGCTCCATGTCGACCTTGTCGGTGGAGATCTCGACGACCGTGTCGCCGTCGGAGACGTGGTCGCCGACCTTGACCGCCCACTCGAGGATCGTGCCCTCGGTGACCGACTCGCCGCCGGCGGGCGTCGTGATGTCGACGATCTCGCCCGTCGCGTCGCCGTCGCCGTCGCCGTCCGCCTGCTCGGGGCCTCGGGCAGCGTGGTCGCGGACGCACCACTCCCGTTGGCGCGGTTGCCGTTGGCCGTCGCCGCGCCGTCGCCGACGCTGATCTCGGCCAGCACGGAGCCCACCTGGACGGTGTCGCCCTCGGCGTGATGGATCTTCACGATGGTCCCGCTCGTGGGAGCGGGGACCTCGGCATCCACCTTGTCGGTCGAGATCTCGACGAGCGTCTCGTCGGCCTCGATGGTGTCACCTTCCTGCTTGTGCCACTCCAGGATGGTGCCTTCCGTCACCGACTCGCCCATGGCGGGGAGGGTGACCTCGATCACTGCGGCTTCGACGGCCATGTCTCTTTGCTCGACTCTAGCGCTCGTTCGTATTAGCGGCGGTTAGGTTCCGGCGTCGCTCTTCCCGGATGAACTCCCACGAACCGACGAACGGTCCGACCGCGCCGATGACGGCCACGGCGACGGCGAGGCGCAGGGAGATGACGCGTGAGCGCAGGGCCTCGAGGCACAGCACGCACATGAGGATCCAGCCGACGCCGTGCGCGAGCCCGAAGACGAACTCGAAGGTGTGCAGTCCCGGGACCAGCCAGACGGTGAGCAGGATCGCGTACACGGTCGAGTGCGCGAAGGAGAGGTGCTTGAGGGTCTGGAAGGTGAGGCTCACGCCAGCAGCCGCGCCATGCGGCGCAGCGGTTCGTCGGCCTCGGGGGGCCATGCATCGATGTCGGCCGGCCACCAGGCATGCTCGTCGTGCTCGTCGTCGGGGACGACCGTGGCGCCCTCGGGCAGCCAGGCCTGGCCCACGAACATGACCGCCTGATGGGGCAGGCGCACCAGCGCCTCGCCCACGACACGATTCGGCGTGACCGACCACTCCTCCTGCAACTCGCGCGTGAGGGTGTCGAACGGGCTCTCGCCCTCGTCGACCGCGCCGCCCGCGCCCAGCGCCCAGCGCCCGGCCCAGGTCGACAGCCACGCCGCCCGCCGCCCGGCCAGCCAGCGGCCCTCGCTGTCGCGCGTGACGCAGAGCGCCGAGATCGACTGGGAGGCGTCGCCCTCCACCAGGCGCAGGGCCCAGCGCAGCGGCTGCAGCTCGAGCTCGAGCCCCGCGCCGGTGGCGCTGAAGCCCACCAGGCGCGCGGCGACACCGTCGTGGCTGGGCGAGCCGCGGTCGCGCAGGGCCCGGATCGCGGCGTCCGCGGCCTGCACGGTCGGCGCCGCGGGCTCGAACGGCTCGGGCCGCCAGACCACGCGCACCTGCGCGGCGTCCCAGGGGCCGCGGGCCAGCAGCGCGGGTGCGGGCGCTTGCGTCATCGACGCTACAAGGTACGCTCGCGACGCTTTGGAGCGCTCTCCCGCCGACGTCTTCGCCGAGCACTGCCGCCGTCACGAGCTGGCCTACCAGGTCGATCGCGAGGGCCATCCGGTCTTCCGCCCGCGCGTGGGCCACGACACCTGGCGCGTCAGCGCCGGCCTGGGCACGGTGTACGCGGTGACCGTCGTGCGCCGTCGCGGCGAGGACCCGCACACCCTGGCGCTCATCGACGTCGACGAGGGCTTCCGCATGATGAGCACGGTGGTCGGGCCTGCGCCCGAGGACGTCCGGGTCGGCCTGCGCGTGCGCCTGGCCTGGCGCGAGGACGGCGAGGTGCCCGTGCCCGTCTTCGAGCCGGCCGACGAGGTGGCGGCGTGATCGCGATCGCCGGCGCGGCCGAGGTCCAGCTCGGCAAGGCGCTGCCCGGGCTGAGCGCCTCCGACGTGATGGCCGACGCGGCCCTCGCCGCGCTGGACGACGCCGGGCTGACCACGCAGGACGTCGACGGGCTCTTCGCCTCGAGCACGCAGATGCCCTGGGCGACGGTCAACCTCGGCGAGGACCTGCGGATCCAGCCGCGCTACTCGGACTCCACGATGCTCGGCGGCTCATCGCCCATGGCGCACCTGGAGCACGCGCGCGCCGCGATCGCGGCCGGGCTCTGCGAGGTCGCGCTCATCGCCTACGGCTCCACGCAGCGCTCCGTCGGACGCTCCAAGGCGTCCGTCCAGGAGATCGACCCGTGGGAGGCCCCGTACCACCCGTGGTTCCCCGTCGCCGCCTACGCGCTGGTGACCTCGCGTCACATGTACGAGTACGGCACGACGCCCGAGCAGCTGGCGTGGGTGGCGGTCAGCGCGCGGCGCTGGGCGCAGCGCAACCCCGACGCGTGGTCGCGCGACGACCTGACGATCGCCGACGTGCTCGCCGCCCCGCGCGTCTGCGATCCGATCGGCACGCTGGACTGCTGCCTGGTGACCGACGGCGGCGGCGCGTTGGTCGTCACGTCGGCCGAGCGCGCGCGGACGCTGCGCCGCAAGCCCGTCCACGTGCTCGGCACCGGCGAGGCCCACAGCCACCGCGCCATCTCGGCCATGCCGTCGTTGACGCGCACCTGCGCGGTGGAGTCGGGCGCCCGCGCGTTCGAGGAGGCCGGCCTGCGGCCCGAGGACGTCGACAGCCTCCAGCTCTACGACGCGTTCACGATCACGCCGATCCTGTTCCTCGAGGACCTCGGGTTCTGCGCCAAGGGCGAGGGCGGGGCGTTCGTGGCCGACGGGCGGATCGCCCCCGACGGCGTGCTGCCGGTCAACACGAGCGGCGGCGGCCTGAGCTACGCCCATCCGGGCATGAACGGGATGCAGCTGCTGGTCGAGGCCGTGCGCCAGATCCGCCACCACGACCGCGACGTCGTGCTGGCCCACGGCAACGGCGGCGTCCTCAGCACGCAGTGCACGGTCCTGCTGGGCAGCGAGGCGGCCGCCGGGCAGCGGCCGAAGGCCGGGCGCATGCGCGTCGCGCGCCCGGCGGAGCCCGCGGCGCGCCGCCGCCGCGGCCCGGTGGTCCGCGTCCGCGCGCGATGAGCCGGCGGCGGGCGTCGTGGGGCTGGGGCTTCGCCGACGCCAAGCTCGATCCCTCGGCGCTCGGCCCGCTCGTGGCCGGCGAGCTCGGCGTCGCGCTCCGCACGCCCGAGGCGCCGGCCGACCCCGGGGCGATCGCGCTCCCCGCGCCGCGCGTGCCGGTCCCGGCCCGCGCGCCGTTCTCCATCGACCACGGCGACCGCGTCGCGCACGCCCGTGGGTGCTCGTTCCCCGACACGCTGGCCTCCCTGCGCGGGCGGGTGCCCGACGCGCCCGACGCCGTCGCCTTCGCCCGCAGCGAGGACGACGTGGAGCAGGTGCTGGCGTGGGCGGCGGCCGAAGACGTCGCGGTGGTCCCCTACGGCGGCGGCACGAGCGTGGTGGGCGGGGTGACGCCGCGGGTCGGTCCCGCGTTCGCCGGCGTGGTGTCGCTCGACGTCTCCGGGCTGGACCGCGTGCTGGAGGTCGACCACGTCTCGCGGGCGGCGCGGATCCAGGCCGGGGCGTCCGGGCCGCGCCTGGAGGCCCAGCTGGCCGAGCACGACCTCACGCTACGGTTCTTCCCGCAGTCGTTCGAGCTCTCGACGCTGGGCGGCTGGATCGCCACCCGCGCCGGGGGGCACTTCGCCACGCTGTGGACGCACATCGACGACCTCGTCGAGTCCGTCCGTGCGATCACGCCATCCGGGGCCTGGGAGAGCCGCCGGCTGCCGGGCAGCGGCGCCGGCCCCTCGCCGGACCGGATGCTCCTGGGCTCCGAGGGCGTCCTGGGCGTGGTCACCGAGGCGTGGATGCGCGTGCAGCCTCGGCCGCGCTTCCGCGCCGGCGGCGTCGTGCGCTTCGCCGGCTTCGGCACGGGCGCGCAGGGCGTCCGCGCGATCGCGCAGTCCGGGCTGCACCCGGCCAACTGCCGGCTGCTGGACCCGCTCGAGGCCCGCGGCACGGGCGCCGCGGCCGGCCCGGGCGAGGACCGCGCGGTGCTCGTGCTCGGCTTCGAGTCCACCGACCACGAGGTGCAGGACGCGCTCGGGCGGGCGCTGGCGATCTGCCGCGACCACGGCGGCGAGCCCGACGCCCCCACGGCGGCCGGCGGCCCCGGGGCGGCGGGCGCCTGGCGCGAGGCGTTCCTGGCGATGCCCTACCTCCGCGACGCCCTGCTGCAGCTCGGCGTGCTGGCCGACACGTTCGAGACCGCGGTGACGTGGGACCGCTTCGACGCGTTCCACGCGGCGGTCACGGGCGCGGTGCGCGAGGCGCTGGGCGAGCCGTGCCGCGTGACGTGCCGGTTCACGCACGTCTACCCCGACGGGCCGGCGCCGTACTACACCGTGCTGGCCCCGGCGCGCCACGGCGACGAGCTGGCACAGTGGGAGGCGATGAAGCGCGCAGCGTCCGACGCCATCCTCGCCGCGGGCGGGACGATCACCCACCATCACGCGGTCGGGCGCGACCACCGGCCCTGGTACGACGAGCAGCGCCCCGACCTGTTCGCCGCCGCGCTGCGGGCGGCCAAGCGCGCCGTCGACCCGGCGGGCCTGCTGAACCCCGGCGTGCTGGTCGACGCGTGAGCTCGCGCTGGGTCTGCGTCTACGCGGGGTCGGCGGAGGGCGCCGACCCGACCTACGCGCGGGCGGCGTCCGCGCTGGCCGGCGAGCTGGCCCGGCGCGGCGCCGGCGTCGTCTACGGCGGCGGCAGCCTCGGGCTCATGGGCGTCGTCGCCGACGCCGCGCTGGCCGCGGGCGGCGAGGTCGTCGGCGTGATCCCGCGGTTCCTCGACGAGCGCGAGATCGCCCACCCCGGCCTGACCGCGCTGCACGTCACGGAGACCATGCACGACCGCAAGATGCGCATGGCCGACCTGGCCGATGCGTTCGTCGTGCTGCCCGGCGGCATCGGGACGCTCGAGGAGGTCGCCGAGATGCTGTCCTGGTCGCAGCTCGGGCTGCACCGCAAGCCGATCGGCCTGCTGGACACCGCCGGGTTCTGGGGGCCGCTGGTCGCGCTGCTGGACCACATGACCGTCGAGCGCTTCGTGGGCCTGGACCACCGCCGGCTGCTGCTCGCGCGTGCCGACCCCGTGGAGCTGCTCGACGCGATGGACGCGTGGGAGCCGCCGCCGATCGCCCGGCGCTGGCTGCACGAGGGCGACGAAACCTAGGTTCCGCGCTCCATGCCGACCATCGCCATCCTCGGGTCCGGCGCCGTGGGCGCCCTGTTGGGCGCCGCCCTGGCGCGCGGGGGCGCCGACCCGGTCCTCGTCACCCGCGAGGAGACCGCGGCGCTGCTGGCACGCGCCGGGCTGCGGGTCGACAGCCCGCTGCTGGGCGACCACCACGTCCGGGTCCGCGTCGCCGCCCGCCTCGACGACGAGGCCGACGCGCTGGTGGTCGCCGTCAAGGCGCCGCACCTGCCCGCCGCCCTGCAGCGCATCCGCGCCGAGCCCGGGGTCGTCGTGCCGCTGCTCAACGGCACGGAGCACATGGCGGCGCTGCGCGCGCGCTTCGGCGACCGCGTCGTCGCCGGCGTCGTGCGCGTGCAGGCCCACCGCGACGGGCCCGCGCACGTCGTGCACCGCTCCCCGATGCTCTCGGTCGCGGTGGCCGCCCCCGGCGCCCCGGCGCTGACCGACGCGCTGCGCGCCGCCGGCGTCGAGGTGGCGACCGGCGCCCCGGAGGCCGACGTGCTCTGGGGCAAGCTGACGCGCCTGGCGGGGCTGGCGCTGGCGACGACCGCAGCCGACGCCCCGCTCGGCGACGTGCGCGCCGACGCCGAGGCCGTCGCCCGCGAGGTTGCGGCCATCGCGGCGGCCGAGGGCGCGGCCGTCGGCGCCGAGGCCGTCGTGGCCGAGCTGCGGGCCCTGCCCGACGCCGCGTCGTCCTCGCTGCGCGCCGACGTCGGCGCGGGCCGCGCCGACCACGAGCTCGACGCGATCGGCGGCGCGGTGCTGCGCGCGGGCGCCCGGCACGGCCTGCCCATGCCCCGCACCGCGGCGCTTGTCGCGCAGGTGGAGACCCGCGCCGTGGCGCGTTAGCCTCCAGGGCGATGTCCGACACGTCGAAGATCGCCAAGAACCTCAAGGCCTTCCAGATCGCGATCAACGCCCACGACCGCGAGAACCCGACGCACAACGCGTACGGGATCGGCCTGGCGCACTTCGACCTCGAGCGCCTCGGGTTCGACGAGGGCGAGGAGATCCTGCCGGGCATCACGATCCACGCCGACAGCGGCGTGACCGGCAACTTCCGCGTGCTGTGCGACGGCCAGCACGACGAGAACCTCGAGCGCGAGGCCGAGGAGGCCGACATGGTCGAGGCGGTCGCCGCCGAGCGGGGCATCACGATCGCGCCCGGCGGCGGCGAGCGGCGGGACTGGTAGCAGCGGCCCGTCCCGCGGCGGCGCCGTCGATCCGACGAGACGGCGCCCCGCGGTTCAAGTCACCGACGGCGACGGCCGACCCTGGGGACATGGGTCCGACGCAGGGGCACGTCGAGCGCTTCTTCGAGCGCTCCCCCGACCTCCTGGCCACGGCCGACCGGCGGGGACACTTCACGTGCCTGAACCCGGAGTGGGAGGCCGTGCTCGGCTGGTCCCGGGAGGAGCTCATGGCCGAGCCCTACCTGAACCTCGTGCACCCCGAGGACCTCGAGCGCACCTGCCAGGAGATCGCGCGCGCCACCGACTCGGCACCCTGCGTGACCCGCTACGAGAACCGGCTGCGCGCCCGCGACGGGACCTGGCGCTGGCTGCTGTGGGGAGCCCGCTGGGACGGCGAGGGCTGGACCGCGGTGGCCAAGGACATCACCACGCGCAGGGAGCTCGAGCGCCAGACGCTGCACGACCCGCTCACGGGTGCGGCCAACCGGGCGCTGGCGACCGACCGCCTCCGCGCGGCGATCGCGCGGCTGGGGCGCTCGGCCGGTGCCGCGGTCGCGCTGCTCGTCGACGTCGACGACCTCGCGGCGATCAACGACGCCCACGGGCACGCCGCCGGCGACGCCGTGCTGCGCGCCGTGGCCGACCGCCTCGTGGAGCGCCTGCGCGCCGCCGACACGGTGGGGCGCTTCGGCGGCGACCGCTTCCTCGTCGTGGCCGAGGGCCTCGGCGACGGCGGCGCCCACGGCATCGAGGCCGTCATCGAGCGCGTGCACGGCGCCTTCGCCCGGCCCGTGCCCACGCGCACCGGCCTCGTCGGGATCACGGGCAGCGTCGGCGTCGCCGTCGCCCGCGAGCCCGACGTCGACCCCGGCGACCTCATCCGCGACGCCGACGTCGCCCTGCGCCGCGCCAAGCGCCGCGGGCGTGGGTTCGCCGAGGTCTACGACGCCACGCTGGCCGCCGAGGTGGCCGCCCGGCTGCAGCTCGCCGCCCAGCTGCGCGGCGCCCTGCAGCGCCATGAGCTGCGCGTCGTGTTCCAGCCGCTGGTCGCGCTGGCCGACGGCGCCCCCATCGGCTGCGAGGCGCTCCTGCGCTGGGATCACCCCACCCAGGGCGAGCTGGCGCCCGGCGCGTTCCTGCGCATCGCCGAGGACGACGGGCTCATCGTCCCCATCGGCGCCTGGGTCCTGGAGGAGTCCTGCCGCCAGCTGGCGCAGTGGCGCGCCGACGGCCACGACCTCTGGGTGTCGGTCAACGTCTCGGCCCGCCAGCTCGGCCACCCCGACTTCATCGCCGTCGTCGAGCGCGCCCTGCGCCAGACCGGCGTGCCGCCGCACGCCATCTGCCTCGAGGTCACCGAGACGACGGTGCTGCGCCGTCCCGAGGTGGCCCGCCAGGTCCTCGACGCGCTGCGCCGCCTGGGCGTGCGCGTCGCGCTGGACGACTTCGGCCTGGGCTACTCCTCGCTGACGCACCTCAAGGCGCTGCCGGTCGACGTCGTCAAGGTCGACCGCTCCTTCGTGGCCGACCTCTGCGCCAGCACGCAGGACCGCGCGGTCGTCGAGGCCGTGCTCACCCTCGCGCGCCGCATGGGCCTGACCGTCATCGCCGAGGGCGTCGAGACCGCCGGCCAGGACGAGCTGCTGCGCGAGATGGGCTGCCCCGTCGTGCAGGGCTACCTCTACGGGCGCCCGGTCCCACCGGGCGAGGTGGCGCTGCCGCCCGCGGCCGCGCCGCCGGCTCAGGCGATCGCCAGCTCGCGCCCGTAGGCGCGGCGGAACAGCACGCCCTCGCGCCGGGCGGCCCAGCGCGCGACGCGCACGTCGCCGTCGGCGCGCAGCGTGAGCGTCACCGTGTCACCGTCCAGGCCGACGTCCACGTCGCGCACGAGCTGGTCGCGGCTGCGCTCGAGGTCCTCGGCCAAGCGCAGCAGCAGCGCGCAGCGGTCGAGCACCGCCGCGTCGCCCTTGCGCATCAGCGCGTCGAAGCCGCCGAGATCCGGCATGCCCTTGCGGTGGTAGCGCACGGCCTGGCCGATGAGTGCGACCTCGCGCTGGTCCCAGCCGGGCAGGCCGGAGTTGAAGACGAGGTAGCGCGAGTGCTTGTGGTGGTCGTCGTAGTCGACGGTCACGCCGATGTCGTGCAGCAGGCACGCAGCCCAGAGCAGCTCCCGCTCGCGGGCGTGGCCGGGGTGCAGGCCGGCCTCGGCCAGGGCGTCGAAGAGGCCGAGCGCGAGGTGCGCGACGTGCTCGGTGTGCGCCGGGTCGACGTGGTACTGGCCGGCGACGTTGAGCACCGAGCGCCGCCGGACGTCGTCGAACAGCGGGGGCTCGCCGCCGATGTGGCGGGCGAAGAAGACGCCCTCGCGCAGGCCGGCCTCCGTGACCTCGACGGCGTCGAAGCCGCCGAGCTCGACCACGGTCTGGATGACGACCGCGCCGGCGAGGATGAGGTCGGCGCGGGCGGGCTTGATGCCCGGAACGCGGCCGCGGTCGGCGGGCTCGAGGTCGGCCAGGCGCGCGACGAGGTCGTCGAGCGCTCCGCGGGAGATCTCGAAGCCCTGGACCCCGAACTCGGGGACGCCCTCGGCGCGCTGCACGGCCGCGGCGAGGTTGCGCACCGTGCCGCCGATGCCGACCAGGCGCTGGCCCGCCTTGGGCAGCCACGGGGCGTCCTGCAGCTCGGAGGCGACGTGGTCGCGCAGCGCACGCAGCGCCTTCTTGGAGGCGGTTCCCTCGCCGAGGCCGAAGCGCTCGGTCATCCGCACGGCGCCCAGCGGCCAGGACTGCAGCTCGGTGGCGTGTCGCGAGCGGACGCGGACGAGCTGCATCGAGCCACCGCCGAGGTCGAGCACGGCGCCGTCGGCCAGGGTCGTGGAGTTGACGGCGGCGAGGTAGCCCTTGCGGGCCTCCTCCTCGCGGCTGAGCACGCGCACGGGCAGCGCGGCGTGGTCCAGGAAGGCGTGGGCGTTGCGCGCGTCGCGGATCGCGCTCGTGGCCACGGCGTCGACCTCCTCGATGCCGCTGGCCTGGCAGAAGTGCGCGAAGACCTCGGCGGTGGCCAGCCCGCGCGCGATGCCGTCCTCGCTCAGCTCGCCGGTCTCGGCCAGGCCCGCACCGATGCGGACCGGCTCGTAGATCTCGTCCGTGCGCCGCCACCACGTGTCCGCGGCGGTGAACACGACCAGGCGGAACGAGTTGGACCCCAGGTCGCAGACGGCGATGCGGCGTTCGGGCATCCGACGCCATTAAAGACAGCCCGGGCCGGCCGCGGAGTGCGGCCGGCCCGGGCGGGTGCTGCGGGGAGCAGGAGACGGGCTCGGCGGGAGGGGGTCCAGGCGCGCCCGGCCGGCAGCGCGAGGCCCGGGCGGCGATCCGCCGCGGCCTCATCGACCGAGCAGCTCGCGCTCGACCGGCGAATAGCCCCGGGCCCGCGGCGCCAGCCGGGCGTCGCCGAGGCGCGGGGCCAGCGCGGCGGCCTCCGCCGCGATCGCCGCGCGGGCCTCGGCGCCCACGTCCTCCAGCAGCGTGAACGCGAGCTCGCCGGAACCCGGCGGCCGCGCCCAGCCGCCGACGATCCGCCCGTCGCACCAGACGGTGGGACCGACGTTGCCGTTGGCGTCGAAGACCCGCTCGGCGTGCTCGCCGAGGTAGAACCCGCGGCGCTTCCAGCCCATGGGCGTCGCGTCCAGCGCCGGGAGCAGGGCGACCCAGGGGTCGGCGTCGACGTCGTCGAGGTCGTCGGCGGCCACGACGCCTGGCGCGCCGTCCTCCAGCGTGCACGCCGTCACGGCGTCCTGGTCCAGCGCCCGCCGCGTACGGGCCGCCGGCCAGCCGGTCCACCACTGCAGGTCCTCGGGGCTCGCCGGGCCGTAGGCGCACAGCCACCGCAGCGCCAGGGCGGCGTCGGCCCGGGCGGGCTCGAGCTCCTCCAGCGGCGCGCCGGCCCACGCCGGCAGGGCCGCCCAGCGGAACTGGGTCGAGGCCCAGCCGCCGCGCGGGCGGGTGCGGACGACCCGGCCCTCGGCGGCCAGCACGGTCAGCACGCGGCTGGCCACGCGCACGCGGGCCTCGTAGGCGCGGCCCGGGGCCAGGACGATCTCCGTGCCCAGCCGGGCGTCGGCGTCGGCGAGCTGGACCGCGGTCAGCTCGTCGCCGGAGGCCAGCGCCTCGAGCAGGGCCGCCTCGGCCTTGGCCAGCCAGGCGGCGCGGCGCCGGCCGCCGATCCCGGCCTCCTCCAGGAGCTTGAGCAGCTTGGCCCGCTCGCGTGCGGCGACCGTCAGCGAGCACGCGGCGTGCACGATCGGCGCGACCGCGCGGTCGACGACGAACATCGTCCGGCGCATCGCCAGCAGCCGCAGCAGCGTGCGCTCCTCGTACAGCGCGCGCTCGAGCTCGGCGGCGGTGGCGGTCCGGTCGGCCAGCCGGGCCCACGTGCCGACGACGACCGACGACGGGTCGGTGCTGTGGATCGCCACGACGCCCGCGGCGACGTCCTCGGCGTGCGGCGCCCGTGCGCCCGGCGCGAGGTGGTGGCGCACGCCGAGCCGGGCCCGGCGCTGCGCGACGTCGAAGCGCCGCGGCGTCAGGGCCGCTCGATGAGCTCGATGCGGTAGCCGTCGGGGTCGCGCACGAAGCAGATGAGCGACCCGCTGCCGCCGCCGACGCGGTAGGGCGGCTTCTCGGGGCTGATGCCGCGGCCGCCGAGCTCGTCCAGCGTGCCCTGCAGGTCGGGCACCGTCAGCGCGATGTGGTTGTAGCCCGTGCCGAGGTCGTAGGACTCGACGCCGGGGTTCCAGGTCAGCTCGAGGCGGTCGCCGTCGCCGGGGATCCCCATGAACACGTTGATGGCGCCGTCGGGCAGGTCCATGCGCCGGCGCTCCTCGAACCCGAGCGCCTCGTAGAAGGCCACGGAGCGGTCGATCTCGCCGATGCGATAGCAGGTGTGGATGAGCTCGGCCATGAGACTGTCAATGTACCCGGCATGATCCTCGAGCGATCGATGCACCCGCAGTTCCTGTCGAACACCTATCTGGTCGCCGCCCGAGAGGGCGGCGAGGCGTTCTTCGTCGACGCCGGCGGCCCCATGGAGCCGCTCTTCGAAGCCGTCGAGCGCCACCGCCTCACGCCCACGCACGTGCTGCTGACCCACCATCACCACGACCACGTCTGCGAGGTTCCCGCGATCCTCGAGCGCTGGCCCGACGTGCAGGTGCTCATCCACCCCACCGAGCGCGACCTCGTCGACACCGCCACGGGCACGATGGAGGCGGGCACCACGGTCCGCGCGGGCGGGCTCGACGTGCAGACCCTGCACACCCCCGGGCACACCTCGGGCATGCTGAGCCTCCTCGTCGACGGCAACGTCTTCACGGGCGACACGCTGTTCAAGAACTCCGTCGGCGGGGTGCGCGCCCCCGACAGCACCTCCTACGCCGACCTCAAGCACTCCGTCATGGACGTCCTGCTCGCGCTGCCGCCCGAGACGATCCTGCGCCCGGGCCACACCGACCCCTCCACGGTGGCCGAGGAGCTCGAGCACAACGCGTTCGCGCGCGTCTGGCGCGGCGTGGACCCCGAGGGCGACGAGCCGTGCACGGCGCTGGGCGAGCGCGCGACGCTCGTGCTGCTCGGCGACGACTACGACGGCGGGCACAAGGCCTGGGTCCGCTGGCCCGACGGCCGCGACGACATCGTCCCCGGCAGCAAGGTGCAGCGCGGCGCCTGATGGCCCGCGAGGACCGCATCCCGACCTCGCGCTGGGCGCGGGCGGCCAAGGTGGGTCGCCTGGCGGCCACGCAGGGGGCCAAGCAGGCCGGCACGCGGGCCATGAACCTGACGCGCGACGAGCAGGCGTCCCAGGACGCGATGGCGCGCCGGCAGGCCGAGACGGCCAAGCAGATCGTCGCCGCGCTGGGGACGATGAAGGGCGCGGCGATGAAGCTGGGCCAGGTCATGTCGTTCCTCGACGTCGGCCTGGTCCCCGAGGAGTTCCGCGAGGAGTTCCAGGCCGAGCTGGCCAAGCTGCGCGACGCCGCGCCCAAGGTCTCGTTCAAGGACATGAAGAAGGTCCTGGAGGGCGAGTACGGCGAGCCGCTGGACCGCGTCTTCGAGTCCTTCGACCCCGCGCCGATCGCCGCCGCGTCGATCGGGCAGGTCTACCGGGCGCGCTACGAGGGCCGCGACGTCGCGGTCAAGGTCCAGTACCCCGGCGTGGCGACCGCCGTGCGCTCCGACCTCCAGAACCTCGGGCTCATCCTGCGGCTCATGAAGAGCGTGGCGCCGGGGCTGGACCCCAAGGAGCTGGGCGCCGAGATCCGCGGGCGCGTCGAGGAGGAGCTCGACTACGAGCTCGAGGCCCAGAACCAGCGCACCCTGGCGCGCATCTACCGCGACCATCCGTTCGTGGTCATCCCCGACGTGTACACGTCGCTCTCGCACGAGCGGGTCATCGTCAGCGAGTACGTCTCCGGTCGCCGGTTCGAGGAGTTCAAGACGTGCCCCGCGCCCGAGCGCGACCGGATCGGGGAGATGATCTTCCGCTTCTACTTCGGGTCGATGTACCGCCACCACCAGTTCAGCGGCGACCCGCACCCGGGCAACTGCCTCCTGCTCGACGACGGGCGGATGGCCTTCCTGGACTTCGGCCTGTTCAAGCGCATCTCCGCCGACGTCGCCGAATACGAGCTGCAGACCCAGCGGCTGGGCATCGAGGGCCGCGGCGAGGAGCTCATCGCCCACCTGCACGAGGGTGGCTGGCTCGGCCAGCCCGAGTACTACGACGCCGCGTCGATCCTCGAGCAGTTCCACGACCTGACGGGCTGGTACACGCTGGACGCCGAGATCGAGCTCTCGCCCGAGATCGCCACCGACGTCATGATCCAGATGAGCGACCCGCGGTCGCGCTGGTGGGGCAAGCTGCGCCACGAGACGCTGCCGCCCGAGCACCTCTTCGGCCGGCGCCTGGAGATGCTCACGCTGGCGGTCATCAGCCAGCTGCGGGCCTCGGGCAACTGGCACCGCGTGGCGCGCGAGTGGATCTACGGCGACGAGCCGCAGACCGAGCTCGGTCGCCAGGAGGCGGAGTTCAACGCGCGCTGACCCCGCCGTGGCCGCGCTGCGGCGACGCGCACTGGTGCGGCTGGCCGTCCTCGCCGCGCTCGTGGCGGCGGCCTTCCTGATCGTCGCGAGCTCCGGGTCGCTGTCGGCCCGCCGGGTGCAGGGCTGGGTCGACGGCTACGGGATCGCCGGGCCGCTCGTGTTCGTCGCGGTCTCCTCGGCGCTGACGGTCTGCCTGTTCCCGGGGCCGCTGCTGGCGGGCGCCAGCGGGCTGCTGTTCGGGACCGCGCTGGGCACGCCGGTGTCCATCGCGTCGGCCACGCTCGGCGCGACGCTCGCCTTCGGCCTGGCGCGCGGCCTCGCGCACGACGCGGTGACCCAATTGCAGGGACGTCGTGTGGCCGCCCTGCGTGCCTTCGTCGGGCGCCGCGGCTTCCTGTCGGTCCTCTACGCGCGGATCGCGCCGGGCGTCCCCTACAACCTGGTCAACTACGCGGCCGGCCTCTCGCCCGTGGCGTTGCGCGCGTTCGTGGCCGCGACGGCGCTGGGGTGCGCGCCCCGGGCGTTCGCCTACACCGCGCTGGGCGGCAGCCTCGACGACCTCGGCTCGCCTGAGGCGCTGATCGCCGTCGGCGTCCTGGCGGCGATGGCCGTGGGCGGCCTGCTGCTCGCGCGCCGCGACCTGCGCCGCGGGCGGGCGGCCGCCTAGGAGCGCCGCCGGGCGGCCGGGTCGCGCAGCTCCTGGACCTGGAACAGGCTCGTGGTGCCCGGACGGCCGCTGGGCAGCCCCGCGGTGATCCCCACGCGCATGCCCGGCGCGCACCAGCCGAGCTCGACGACGCGCGCCGCCGCGTCGGCGATGAGCTCCTCGGTGACCTCGTGGCGGCGCATCGACGCGGCGCGCACGCCCCACATGAGCATGCAGCGCCGCACGGTCTCCTTGCCCGGCGACAGGGCGTAGATCGGCACGTTGGGCCGGTGGGCGGAGATGAGGCGCGCCGAGCGGCCCGACAGCGTCGGGACGACCAGCGCGTCGAGCTGCAGCTCGCTGGCCGCCTGGCAGGCGGCGTGGGCGACGGTGTACGACGGGTCGCGGCGGTCGCGGACGACGCGCGTCTCGCGCCAGCGGTCGTACGGGGCGTGACGCTCGGTGTGGACCGCGATCGCGGCCATCATCTCGATCGCCCCGACGGGGTGGGCGCCGACCGCGCTCTCCTGGGACAGCATGATGGCGTCGGTGCCGTCGAGGATCGCGTTGGCGACGTCGGCGACCTCGGCGCGCGTGGGGCGCGAGGAGGTGACCATCGAGTCGAGCATCTGGGTCGCGGTGATGACGGGGCGCGCGTGGGCGCCGGCCAGCGCGATGAGCTTCTTCTGGACGATCGGCACCTCCTCGATCGGCAGCTCGATGCCCAGGTCGCCGCGGGCGACCATGATGCAGTCCGCGACCCGCACGATCTCCTCGGCCAGGTCGACGGCCTGCGGCTTCTCGATCTTGGCGATGAGCGGCACGCGGGTGTGCTCGCGCACGGTCAGCACGTCCTCGGGGCGCCGGACGAAGCTCAGCGCCACGAGGTCGACCCCGATGCGGTTGCCGGCCTCGAGGTGGGCGAAGTCCTCCTCGGGGACCGAGGGCAGCTCGTCGGCGGGGCCGGGGATGTTCAGGCCCTGGCGCGAGGCGACGGTGCCGCCGACCTCGACCTCGGCCTCGACCTCGAGCTCGCCGATGCGCACCGCCGTGGCGCGCAGGCGCACGGAGCCGTCGGCGAGGTAGAGCGCCTCGCCGACGTCGATGGCGCGGGGCAGGCCCTCCCAGGTGATCGACATGCGCCGCGCGTCGCCGGCGCCGTCGTCGCGGCCGCACTCGAAGACGACCTTGTCGCCGACCTTGAGCTCGACGGTGCCCTCGACGAGCGCGCCGATGCGCAGCTTGGGCCCGGGCAGGTCCTGCAGCAGCGCCACCGGGCGCCCGGCGCGGTTGGCCGCGTCGCGCACGAGCTGGGCCGTCTCGGCGTGCTGCTCGTGCGACCCGTGGCTGAAGTTCAGCCGCGCGACGTCCATGCCGGCCTCGATCATCCGCACGAGCGTCTCGGGGTTGCCCGAGGCGGGGCCGATGGTGGCGACGATCTTCGTGCGACGGGTCACGCCCGCGAGGGTACTGGGCGCGCCTCACCACCCCGCGGGGGCCGGCGCCTACAGGACGAAGCGCCCGTCCTCCTGGACGACCTGGCCGTCGGCGCTCAGCCGGCCGCCCTCGCGCAGGTCGCAGATGAGGTCCCAGTGCAGGGCGCTCGCGTTGCGCCCGCCGGTCTCGGGGTAGCTGCGCCCGAGGGCGACGTGCACCGTCCCGCCGATCTTCTCGTCGAACAGGATCGCGCCGATCGCGCGGTCGATGCCGTAGTTGGTGCCGATGCCGACCTCGCCGAGGCGCCGGGCGCCGTCGTCGGTCCCCAGCGCGCGGCGCAGGTACTCCTCGCCGCGCTCGGCGGTCGCGGTCATGACCTCGCCGTCGCGGAACTCGAGCGCGACGCCGGCCACGTCGACCCCGGCCGGCGAGGAGGGGACGGTGAACCGGATGCGCCCGGTGGCCGAGGCCTCGTGGGGCCCGGTGAAGACCTCGCCGGAGGGCATGTTTCGCCGTCCGTCGCTGTTGACCCACGTGCGTCCCGAGACGTCCAGGCGCAGGTCGGTGCCGTCGGCCTCGATACGCAGCTCCCGGGCCCGGGACACCCGCGCGATGAGCGCGTCGTGGAACTGCGAGAGCTCGCCCCAGCCCGCGACGGGGTCGCGGCGGTCCAGGAAGAGCGCGCGGTTGACGAACGCCGCGAACTCGCCGAGCTCCATCCCGGCCAGCGCCGCGCCGGCCGGGGTCGGCCACAGCGACGAGCACCAGCGCTTCTTGAGCATCTGCTCGCGCACGTCGCGGCGCCCGCGCGAGGCGCGGGCGATGAGCTCGGGGTCGACGCCGGCCAGCGCGCGTGCGTCGTCGGGGGCCTGGATGCCGACGGTCGCGTCGATCTTGCGGGCCTCGTACAGGGCCAGCGGCGGGTAGCCGTCCAGGTGGCGATCCCGCGCGTGGCGGTAGAACCCGGCGGCCTCGCCGGGCAGCTCGACGCGCAGGAAGCACCAGGCGTCGCGCTCGAGGATCGCGCGCTGCAGCTCGACGAGCAGCGGCGCCGCCTGGGCGGTGGAGCGCACGAGCACCTGCTGCCCCGGGGCGACCTCCAGGCAGTAGCCCGCCAACAGGTCGGCGAAGGCCGCGGGGTCCAGGTGCGCGGTCACGTCGTCCATCGTCACGGCACCCTCACGTCGGGGAACCACTCCGCGCAGTGGGCGCGGAGCACCTGGGTGACCCAGTCGCGCTCGTCGCGCGTCGCGGCGCGGTAGCGCGCCAGCAGGAGCTTGGCGCCCTCCGTCGGCACGTCGTGCACGGTCCAGCGCAGGACGAGGCGCTCGAAGAGGAACTCCAGCGCCCGGGCGCGGACGTCCTCGACGCCCGCGGCGGCACGCGCCTGCGCCGGGTCGGCGGCCCGGGCGTACTCGGCGCGCGACTTCGGCGACAGCGCCCCGCGCAGCGTGAGGACGTGCCCGTCGGGCGACGGGTAGTCCGTCGTGGGCGCCTCGAGCTTGTCGGTGCGTCCACGCTGGCGGCTGCGGCGGCCCATCCCCGGATCCTAGGTCAGCCCGCGCGGCTGGCCCGCTCCAGCGTCCCCGCCACGTCGCCCGTGACGGGGTCGGCGTGCCCGGCCCAGGCGGCCGCGGGCGCCAGCGCCGCGAGCTTGCGCATCGAGGCGCGGGCCTGGTCGGTGTCGCGGTTGAACGCGACGTGGGGCACACGGGCCGGGCCCTTCCGGGCGGTCTGGGGGTCCAGCGTGTAGAAGCAGTCGCTGACCAGCGCGAGGCGGTCGGACTCGCGCCACAGGGCGATGAGCCCCGGCGCGTGGCCGGGCAGGTGCACGACCCGGAAGCCCGCCACGTCGTCGCCCTCCTCCACGGTGCCGGCGATCTCCACCGGTCCGCCGTCCCACTTGGCCAGCAGCCTGGCCATGAGCAGCCGGCCCGCGAGGTCCAGCGTCGAGAGGTCGAAGGCGGCCGTGCCGCCGTCGCCCTCGGCGTCGGCGCGCTCGTCGGGGTGGCACAGCACGGGCGCGCCGAGCCCGGGCGCGGCGCCGCGGTGGTCGGCGTGGGCGTGGCCCAGCACGACGCGGGTGATCCCGCCCAGCGGGGCGGCCGCGGCCCTGATGCCGCCGGCCATCTCCTCGATGCCCGCGTCGAAGACGAGGACGCCGTCGCCGTCGCGCACGAGGTAGACGTTCATGATGCGCAGCGGGAAGCCCCCGCGCACCACCCACACCCCCTCGGCGATCGGCTCGGCGGGGCCGGCCGAGAACCGGGCCGCGGGCTTCTCGCGCATCCCCGCCGGCTGGGTGCCGGCCTCCTGCTCGCCTTCGTCGGTCATACCTGGTTTCCCTCCGTCGCCGTGGTCCGCGCCGCCGGCAGTCTAGATTCCCCTCAGATGTCCCAGCCCAGCCGCAAGCGCGAGGTCGGTCGCGGAGAGCGCGTCCTGCCCGGCGTGTGGCGGCTGCGCCTGCCGCTGCCGTGGCCCGGGATCCCGCACTGCAACGCCTGGGCGCTGGCCGCCGGCGACGGCATCGTGCTCGTCGACACGGGCCTGCACGAGCCCGGGTCCATGGGCCACCTGGAGCGGGCGCTGGCCCAGGTCAACCTGCGCCTGGACCTCGTCCGGCTGCTCGTCTGCACCCACGCGCACGCCGACCACTACGGCCAGGCCGCCACGATCGTGGAGCGCACGGGGTGCGAGCTGTGGATGCACCCGCGCCACCAGCACATGCTGCTCTCCGCGGGCGACCCCGAGGCCGCCGTCGAGCACCGGATCGAGATCGCCCGCCAGAGCGGTGTGCCCGACGCGGCGCTGCGCGGCTACGGCGAGCGCTCGGGCGGCGCGCGCTCCGGCGTCGCCGCCGTCGTCGCGCCCGACCGCCCGCTGGTCTCCGGCGTGGAGATCCACACCGACCTGGGGACCTTCCGGGTCTTCGAGACGCCGGGCCACGCGCCGTCGCACGTCTGCCTCTACCAGGAGGACCGCCGGCTGCTCATCTCCGGCGACCACCTCCTCGGGCGCGTCTCGCTCTACTACGAGTACGGCTACTCGCCCGACCCGACCGGCGAGTTCCTGCACTCGCTCGACCTCGTCCAGGAGCTCGACGCCCGCCTGTGCCTGGCCGGGCACGGGCGCACGTTCACCGACGTGCAGGCCCATGTCGACGCCAACCGCTCGCTCGTGCACGAGCGCCTGGACCGCGTGGCGGAGGTCCTGGCCTCCGGCGACGTTCTGACCGCCTACGAGGCCATCCCGCGCATCTACGGCCGCGAGATCACGCCCGAGACGGCGAACTGGTGGCTGTCGGAGACGCTGAGCTACCTGCGCCACCTCGAGCTGACGGGCCGTGCGCACCGCCTGGACGGCCTGCCCGAGCGCTGGCGCGCCGCGGCCTGAGCGCCGCCCCGCCAGAACCTTGACACAGTTGTGTTAGGGTTGGCGGACGATGCGGATCGACCAGCTCCTGGGCGGCGACGAGCCGACGTTCTCCTTCGAGTTCTTCCCGCCCAAGACCCCGGAGGGCGAGGCCAACTTCCAGCGCGCCCTGCGCGAGCTGGCCCCCCTGGAGCCGTCGTTCGTCTCCGTGACCTACGGCGCGGGCGGCACGACGCGCGAGAAGACCGTCGAGACCGTCCGCCAGATCAAGGACGAGCTCGGCCTGGAGGCGATGGCGCACTTCACGTGCGTCGGCGCGACGACCGACGAGCTGCGCGTCACGCTCGAAGAGATCCGCGCCGCCGGCATCGACAACGTGCTGGCCCTGCGCGGCGACCCGCCCCGCGGCCAGGAGGAATGGGTGGCCTCCGAGGGCGGCCTGGAGTACTCGCACCAGCTCGTGGCGCTGCTGCGCGAGGACTACGACTTCAGCATCGCCGCCGCGTGCTTCCCCGAGGGCCACATCCACGCCACGTCGCCCGAGGACGACCTGCGCCACCTCAAGGAGAAGGTCGACGCCGGCGTCGACTACCTGATCACCCAGCTCTTCTTCGACAACGCGCTGTACCGGGACTTCGTCGACCGCGCCCGGGCCATCGGCATCACCGTGCCGATCATCCCCGGCGTCATGCCCATCACGGGCTACGGCCAGATCGCCCGCATCACGGCGATGTGCGGCGCCACCATGCCCGAGCACGTGCTCGCCGAGCTCGACGCCCGCAAGGACGACCCCGAGGCCGTCGCCGACTTCGGCGTCTCCTTCGCGACGATGCAGTGCGCCGACCTGCTGGCCGGCGGGGCGCCGGGAATCCACTTCTGCACGCTGAACCGCTCGCCCGCCACGCGGGCCATCCTCAGCACGCTGCGCCTCTGGCGCCCGTGGGACGCCGCGCACACGGGCCTGGGCGAGCCCCGCCGGCCGCCCGCCGTCGCCTGAGCGACGGTGCCGGCGGCCTCAGCCGTCGTCGGGCTCGATGTCCAGGCCCTCGGCGACCATCGGCCGGCCGTTGAGCGTGTACCGGATGTCGACGGAGTCGTTCTGGCGGTAGGTGCCCACGCCCCAGGCTCCTAGGAGCCACCGCCAGCCGCTGACCTTGTCCTTGACCAGCGCCCGGTCGAAGACCAGGGCGTCGTCCTCGCGGGTGTAGTCGACGCCCTCGCGCTGGGGCACGCCCGAGATGTAGACCTCGTAGGGCGGCTGGACCTGCGGCGGGAGGCGGACGATCGAGCGGGGCACGGAGCGGGATGATGGCGGATCTCGTGGATCCGATCACGTCCCCGATCACGCCGTCGCCGATCGTCGCCGTCCTCGACGAGCAGGTCGGGCGCCATCGCGGCCGCGGTCCACGACCGCTCCGAGCGCTGCAGGTCGTCGTGGACGAGGCGTGGGGCGGGCACCTGCACTTCCACCCCGGGCTGCGCCGCTCGGCGATGGACGCGGGCGCCGACCTCTGCGTGCAGTCGACCCACAAGCTCGCCGGCGGCCTGCAGCGGACAGGCCTGACGTCACGCTGACGGGCTACGAGGTGGCCGACGCGCTCGTGCCGCGGGGGACCGTCATCGAGCAGGCCGGCGTGCCGGCGATCACGCTCGTCACGACGTTCCCGCACGCCGAGGAGGCCGTGGCCGCCACCGCGCGGCGGGCGGCTCGATCGTGGCGCGCGACACGGCGCTGCAGACGCTGCGAGTGTTGCCGGTCATGAGCGACGAGTTCCTGATCCGGGGCCAGCACGCCGAGCAGGCCGGCGACGCCGAGGCGGCCGAGACGCTCTACCGCCGCGCCCTCGACGGGGGCGAGCCGCACGCCGGGTACTTCCTGGGCGAGCTGCTCATCGAGCTCGGGCGCCCCGAGGAGGCGATCACGCTCCTGGAGGCCGCGGCCGGGGACGGTGACGCCCACCTCCCGCTGGGCAACGCGCGGTGGGACCTCGACGACCTCGACGGCGCCGAGGAGCAGTTCCGGCTGGCCGCCGACCTGGGGCAGCCCGCCGGCCTGCACAACCTCGGGCTGCTGCTGCACGACCGCGACCGCGTCGACGAGGCCGTGCCGCTGCTGCGCGAGAGCGTCGCGGCGGGGCACACCGAGCCCCGCCTGCTGGCCGAGGCGCTGGCCGATCTCGGCGCCCAGCTCCAGGACGAGGACCGCCTCGACGAGGCCGAGGCCGTCCTGCGCGAGGCGCTGGAGGGCGGCGCGACCGAGGCCTACGTCTACCTCTCCTCCGTCCTGGCCCGCCTGGGCGAGGACGAGGAGGCCGACCGCGTGCTGCGCGCCGGGGCCGACCTGGGCGTCCCGTCGGCCGAGCTGCAGCTCGGCAACGTGCTCAGCGACGACGACCCCGCCTCGTCCGATGCCGAGGCGCTGTACCGGCGCGCGATCGAGCACGGCGAGGTCGGCGGCCACAACAACCTGGGGGTCCTGCTCTGGGACGCCGGGCGGCTCGACGAGGCCGAGGCCGAGCTGCGCGTCGCGATCGGCCTGGGCGACGAGATCGCCCAGCAGAACCTCGACGGCCTGCTGGCCGAGCGCGGCCACACCAACGGCCGGACCTAGGCGGGCGCGTCGGGCGTTGCCCGTAGCCTGCACGCCCGTGCCCGAGGCCGCCGTCCCGTTCGACTACTCCGTCCGCCGCTCGGACCGCGCGCGGCGGGTGCGCGTGCGCGTCGACCCGCGCGACGGGGCCGTCGAGGTCGTGCTCCCGCGCCGCGCCGCGCAGCGCGAGGCCGCCGCGGCCGTCGCCCAGCTCGGCGGCTGGATCGCCCGCCGTCGTGCGGAGGCCGCGGCGGCGCGGGCGCGCGTGGCGGCGCGCGACGGCACCGTGCCCTACCTCGGCACCGACCTGCGCCTCGTGCCCGAGCCCGGGCGCACGCGCGTGCACCGCCGTGGCGACGTCCTCCTCGTCGGCGATGGCGACCCGGGCGCGGCGCTGGAGCGCTGGTACCGCCGCCAGGCCCGCGTCGAGATCGCCCCCCGCCTGGACCGGGCCGCCGGCGCCGTGGGCCGGCCGTACACGCGCCTGACGATCCGCGACCAGCGGACGCGCTGGGGATCGTGCTCGGCGACCGGCGCGATGTCGTTCAACTGGCGCCTGCTGCTCGCGCCCGAGCGCGTCCTGGAGTACGTCGTGCGCCACGAGGCCGCCCACCTGGTGGTCATGGACCACTCGCCGCGCTTCTGGGCCCTGATGGAGCGCCTCATGCCCGGCCACGAGGAGCCGCGGCGCTGGCTGCGCACCCACGGGGCGACGCTGGTCCTGTGACCGTCGCGGTCGTCGGGCACGTCGAGTGGGTCGACTTCCTCGTCCTGCCCCGCCTGCCGCGACCCGGGGAGATCGTCCACGCGACCGGCGCCCACGAGGGACCGGGCGGGGGCGGCGCGATGGCCGCCCGCGCGCTCGCCGCCCTGACCGGCGTTGCCACGTTCCTCTGCGCCGTGGGCGACGACGCCCGCGGGGAGCGGACCGCCGAGGGCCTGCGCGCGGCGGGGATCGACGTGCGCGCCGCGGTGCGCGCCGGCGTCGCGCAGCGGCGCGCGGTGGCCTGGCTGACCGGAGACGGCGACCGCTCGATCACCGTGGTCGGCGAGGACGTCGTGCCCCGCGGCGACGACCCGCTGGACTGGCCGGCCCTGGCCGGGTGCGACGGCGTGCTGCTCATGGCCGGCGACGCGGGCGCCGTGCGCGCCGCGCGGGCGGTGCCGCTGCTCGTGGCCTCACCGCGGGCGCGCGGGCCCGTCGTCGCGGCCGGGGTCGCCGTCGACGTGCTCGTCGGCAGCGCCGTCGATCCCCTCGAGGCGATCGACGACGAGCTGCTCGCGGCGGCGCGGCCCCGCCACGTCGTGCGCACGGAGGGCGCGGCCGGCGGGTCGTGGCGCGCGGCGGACGGCACGACCGGGCGCTGGGTCGCGACCCCGCCGCCCGGCGCGCGCGTCGACGACTACGGGTGCGGCGACGCCTTCGCCGCCGCGCTGACCGCCGCGCTGGCGGCCGGGCGCCCGATCGCGGACGCGTGCGCCCTGGCCGCCCGCGTCGGCGCGGCGCTGCTGTGTCAGCGCGCCCCCGCGGTCGGCGGCCTGGGAGCGCTGTGGGTGGCACACTGCGGAGGGTGAGCGGCTACCGCGAGCACGCCCCGCCGCGCGGCACCGACGCGCAGATCGCGTGCCTGTGGACCGCGGACGGCGCCGGGGCGCGCGTGCTGCCCGACGCCTGCGTCGACGTCGTGTTCAGCGGCGGCCGGCTCGTCGTCGCCGGGCCGGCCACGCGCCAGGTGCTCGTCGGTGCCACGCCGGGCCAGGACCGCTGTGGCGTGCGCTTCCGGGTCGGGTGGGCCGGCCGCGGCCTCGGCGTGCCCGCCGCCGCGCTGCGCGACGAGGCCGCCGTGGACCTGCGTGAGCTCTGGGGCGCCGAGGGCCGGCGCCTGGAGGACCGCGTGCTCGCGGCGCCGGGCGCGGCAGCCGCGGTGCAGGTGCTCGCCGCCGGCCTCGCCGAACGGCTGCCCGCCGCGCGCGAAGGCGACGCGGAGGTCCGCGCCGTGGCGCGCGCGCTCGGCCGCCCCGCCCCGGCCGCGGGCGGCGAGGCGGCGGTGGCCGCGCTGGCCCGTGGGGTCGGGCTCAGCGAGCGCCAGCTCCTGCGGCGCATGCTGCGGGCCGTCGGCTACGGTCCCGCGACCCTGGCGCGGGTCCAGCGCTTCCAGCGCTTCCTGGCCCTGGCCGCCGGCGCGCCCGGGACGACCCTGGCGCGCCTGGCCGCCGACGCCGGCTACGCCGACCAGGCCCACCTGGCCCGCGAATGCCGGCGCCTGTCGGGCCTGGCGCCGGCGGCGCTGCTGGCCACGGGGGCCGGGCCGGCGGGGGAGAGGTCCGAACCGTTCAAGCCCGCGGCGCTCGCACCCGGCACCCTGGCGGCATGACCATCGACCTCGCCGGCGCACGGCGCTTCGTGCGCAGCCACGGCCGCCTGCTGGAGCGGCGGCGGATGGACCACCTGCTGGGCGGCGCCCCCGCGACCGGCGTCCTGTCCGCGCTGGCGGCCTACCGCAACGCCGACGGCGGCATCGGGGCGCTGGAGCCCGACCTGCGCACGGACACCAGCCAGCCGTCGGCCGTGATGTACGCCCTGGAGATCCTCACCGAGCTCGGGCCCGTCGACGACGGTGGCCTGGCCAGCGGCGCACTGGACTGGCTGCAGACGGTGACCGCTCCCGACGGGTCCGTGACGTTCGTGCTGCCCACGGCCGCCGACGCCCCGCACGCGCCGTGGTGGACGCCGCAGGACGCGCCGCCCGCCTCGCTGCTCATGACCGCGGGGATCGCCGCGGTCGCGCTGCGCGTGGCGCCGGCGCATCCCTGGATCGGGCCCGCCACGGCCTGGTGCTGGGAGCGCCTCGGCACGCTGCCCGCGACCGAGCCCTACACCCTGCGCGCCGTCGTCGACCTCCTCGACGCCGTCCCGGACCGGGCGCGCGCCGACGCCGAGCTCGACGTGCTGGCCGACCGGCTGCCGGACGACGGCGTGCTGCGCGTCGCCGCCGGCGTCGAGGGCGAGACGCTGCGGGCCCTGGACATCGCGCCGCACCCCGGCCACGCGGGCCGGCGCCTGTTCGGCGATGCGCTCATCGGCCGCGAGCTCGACGCGCTGGCCGGCGCGCAGGCGCACGACGGCGGCTGGACGTTCTCCTGGCCGGACTGGAACCCGGCGGGCGGCCACGAGTGGCGCGGCATCGTCACGGTCAAGGCGCTGCGCACGCTGCGCGCCTACGGGCGCCTTGACCCCTGACCGAGCCGCGCCCGGGTCACACGACGCTCACACCCGCGGCGCCGGCGCGGCCTACCGTCGGCGGCGACATGCACGGACGAGCCGAGCTGCACTTCCACCTGCTCCCCGACCTCGACGACGGGCCGGCCGGCGTCGCGGAGGCCGTGGCCCTCGCGCAGGCCGCGGCCGCCGAGGGAACGCAGACCATCGTCTGCACCCCGCACGCGCGCTTCCTGAGCGGCGCGCGCGACCTGGCCGACCGGGTCGCGGCGCTGCGCCGCGAGCTCGGTCATGCCGGCGTGGCGATGGACCTGCGCCCCGGCGCCGAGCTGCTGCCCGCCGACGTGGCGCGCCTGCACGACGACACGCTCGACGCCTACAGCCAGGGACCACCGACCGCGCCCTGGCTGCTGCTGGAGGCCCCGCTGGAGCCGGGCGGCCTCGATGGGCTGCATGCCGCCGTCGACGCGCTGGCCGACCGCGGCTTCGGCGTCCTGCTCGCCCATCCGGAGCGCTGCCCCGAGCTCCTGGCCCGCGGGTCGCACGGGCGGCCCGTGGACACGCTGTGCGCCCAGGGCGTGCGGCTGCAGGTCAACGCGACGTCGCTGACCGGCCTGCACGGTCCGCAGGCGCAGGCGGCCGCGCTGGCGCTCGTGCGCCGCGGCGTGGCGACCGTCCTGGCCTCGGACGCCCACGGCCGCGACCGACCGCCGAGCCTGGTCGCGGCGCTCGCCGTCCTGCGCGAGGCCGGCGTGGAGGGCGCCGAGCGGCTGGCCGGCCCGGCGCCCCGTGCGTTGCTGCGGCGCGGGCTGGCCGCGCCGGTCGTCCTGGCCCGCAGCGCCTAGCGGGAGGAGGCGGCGTCGAGCGTCTCGATCTCGGCCTCGGTGAGCTGGAGGTCGGCGGCGGCGACGTTCTCCTCGAGGTGCTCGACCGAGCCCGTGCCCGGGATGGGGAGCATCACCGGGCTGCGGGCCAGCAGCCAGGCCAGGGCGACCTGGCCCGTCGTGGCGTCGTGGGCCCGGGCGATCTCGGCGACCGGGCCGCCCGGCTCGGCGAGCTTGCCGGCCGCGAGCGGGAACCACGGGATGAAGCCGATGCCCTCCTGCTCGCAGTACTCCAGGACGTCCTCGGCCTTGCGGTGGTTCAGGTTGTACAGGTTCTGCACCGTGGCGACGGTGAAGACCTCCTGGGCGGCCTTGATCTCGTCGACGGTGACCTCGGAGAGGCCGAGGTGGCGCACGACGCCCTCCTCCTGCAGCCGGCGCAGCTCGGCGAACTGGTCGGCCTGCGGCGTGTCCGGGTCGATGCGGTGCAGCTGGAAGAGGTCGATGCGCTCCACCCCGAGCCGCTGCCGGCTGAGGATGGCCTCCTGGCGCAGGTAGGCGGGGCGCCCGACCGGGTGCCACTCCTCGGGGCCCGTGCGCGTCAGCCCCGCCTTCGTGGCGACGACGACGCCGGAGTAGGTCCCGTCGTCGGCCAGCAGCGCCTCGCGGATGAGCTCCTCGGAGACGTAGGGGCCGTAGGAGTTGGCGGTGTCGATGAAGTCCACGCCCAGCTCGGGGAGGCGGCGCAGGACGGAGACGGCGCGGTCGTGGTCGGCCGGAGGCCCCCAGATGCCGTCGCCGGTGATGCGCATCGCGCCGTAGCCGAGGCGGGTGACCTCGAGGTCGCCGCCGATGGAGAACGTGCCGGATGCCGCTGCGGAGATGGTGGCCATCGAGACGACGTTAGCGGCCGTCCGGCGCCGCCACGCGCCGCAGGGCGGCATAGACGTCCTCGCCGGCCTCGCGCGGCACGACCTGGCGCGAAAGCCTCCCCGTGAAGGCCTCCGCGGAGCCGTCGCCGCGCACGTCGATCCCCGCGTTGAGGCCGCGCGGCCCGCGCAGCTCGCCACGCACCGCGACCTGGTCGCCGGGCTCGACCTCGCGCAGGAACGCCCGCTCGACGTGGGGCCGCTGCCGGTTGGCCAGCTCCTGCAGCCGCGCCTGCAGCGCGTCGAGCGCGCCCTCGAGCGTGTCGTGGCGCGTCTTCTCCGTCTTGCCTCGCCGGCGGACGACGACACGGTATGCGGACCCCATGACCGCGCGAGCCTAGCGGCCGGGCGCCGTCAGGCGGCCGCGGGGGACGCGGCCCGGCGCGCCCGGGCGCAGGCGAGGTCGCGCGCCATGCCGGCCATGAGCCGCTGTGCGGCCGTGTTGGACGGCAGCATGGTCGCGATGAACGCCTCGACGCCGCGCTCGGCGCCGGCCTGCGCCAGCGCGGCGCCCAGGCGCCGGCCCACGCCGCGGCCCTGCAGGTCGTCGGCGACGACGACCGCGACCTCGGCGCGCTGCGGCGCGTCGGCCTCGCGGACCCAGCGCCCCACGGCGACGATGACGCCGGGGCTGCGGGCCAGGACGGCGACCAGGGCGTGGTGGTCGTGGCCGTCGATCTCGGTGAGGTAGGCCAGCTCGGAGCGGCTCAGCCTCGGCTTGGGGGAGAGGAAGCGCTCGTAGACCGAGCGGTCCGAGAGCCGGCCCAGCCCGGCGACCAGGGCGTCCTTGTCGTCCGGGCGGATGGGACGCAGGACGATCTCGGGGAGCTGGGCATCGGCGGGCACGGTCATGCCACGGACACGGTACCCCGCTCGGGACGCACCGTGAGGCCCGTCACCGACGGTGACGGGCCTCCGGGCGCAGCTGCGGGCGCTAGGACCGCTTGTCCAGCGCGACGTAGTCGCGGGTGCGCTCGCCGGTGTAGATCTGGCGCGGGCGCGCGATCTTCTGCTCCTTGTCCTGGACCATCTCGAGCCACTGGGCGATCCAGCCGGAGGTCCGCGGGATCGCGAACATCACCGGGAACATGTCCATGGGCAGGCCCAGGGCCTCGTAGATGAGGCCGGAGTAGAAATCGACGTTGGGGTACAGCTTGCGGCTGACGAAGTAGTCATCCTCGAGCGCGATCTTCGCCACCTCGTTGGCGATCTGCAGCAGCGGATTGACGCCGGTGACCTCGAACACGTCCTCGGTGGCCTTCCTGATGATCGTGGCCCGCGGGTCGAAGTTCTTGTACACGCGGTGCCCGAAGCCCATCAGGCGCTCGTTGCCGTCCTTGACGCCCTGCATGAAGTCCTTGATGTTGTCCTTGGACCCGATGCGCTTGAGCATTCGCAGGACGGCCTCGTTCGCGCCGCCGTGCAGCGGCCCATAGAGGGCGCCGACGCCGGCGGCGACCGCCGAGTAGGGATCGACCTGCGAGGAGCCGACGGCCCGCACCGCGTTGGTCGAGCAGTTCTGCTCGTGGTCGGCGTGCAGGATGAACAGGATGTCGAGCGCGCGCTCGAGCCGAGGGTCCGGCTCGTACTTCAGCTCGGTCATCTTGTACATCATGCTGAGGAAGTTCCCCGGGTACTTGAGATCGTTGTCCGGGTAGACGTAGGGCATCCCCATGACGTGCCGGTAGGCGAAGGCCGCCAGCGTCGGCATCTTGGCGATGAGCCGGATCGTCTGGATCATCCGGTTCTCGGGGTCGTGGATCTCGTTGGCGTCCGGGTAGAACGTCGAGAGCGCGCCGACCGAGCCCAGCAGCATGCCCATGGGATGCGCGTCGTGGCGGAAGCCGCCGACGAACTCCTTCACGTTCTCGTGCACGAACGTGTGGACGGTGATGTGGTGCTCGAACTCGTCGAACTGCGCCTGGGTGGGCAGCTCGCCGTGGATGAGCAGGTAGGCCACCTCGAGGTAGGTCGAGTGCTCGGCGAGCTGCTCGATCGGGTAGCCGCGGTACTCCAGGACGCCGTTCTCGCCGTCCAGGTACGTGATGGCCGAGCGACAGGACGCGGTGTTCGTGAACGCCGGGTCGTACGCCATCAGGCCGAAGTCGTCGTCGGAGGTCTTGATCTGGCGGAAGTCCATCGCGCGGACGGTCCCGTCGTTGATCTCGATCTCATAGCTCTGACCGGTCCGGTTGTCCGTGACCGACAGGGTGTCCTTCCCGGCTGCGGCTACGCCGCCGCCGTCCTGCGTCTGCGTCTCACTCACGATCGGATGCCCTCTTCTCCGGGGTGGGGGGATCGTTCTCGCATACTAGTGTTCCTGCGCGGGCGAGCCCGTCACTCGCGCGGCGGGTGTTCAGCGGCGGTCCCAGCGATCGCGCAGCTCGCGCCCCGCGCGGCGGGCGCGGCGGACCGTCCCGGCGTTGCGCAGGCGCCGCGCCATCGGCGATCCGCGGTCCTGCACGTGGTCGTCGGCGTGGGCCAGCGCGAACGTGACGGTCACCTGTCGCTCGGTGATCCGGGCGACCTCGGGCGCGTCGACGAAGCGCACGCCCTCCTTGGTGTCGACGTCGATGCCGTCGAAGATGTTCTCCCGCGCGGCCTCGTGCACGCGGCGGACCCTGCCGAGGACCTGCCCGTCGGCGGTCCGCACCGGCGTGCCGCGGCGCAGGACCTTGTAGGAGATGGCCGGGTCCTCGTCCCCGGTCACGCGGTGATGACGGCGGTGGCCATCGCCGCCGCCATCAGGACCAGGCCGACCAGGATCGTGCCGCGCTTGATGGCGGCCGTCGTGGGGAACGTCGCCTGCGTCATGCCGACGACGCTGAGCGCGAGCGCCCACACCACGAACGCCCCGCCGAAGATGTAGAACGCGGTCTTGGACTTCTCGCCGCCGGCCTCGGCGGCGAGGACCAGGGCTGAGATCGCGTGGAGCATGGCGCGACTCTATCCGAGCGCCCGCCGGGCCGGAAGGCTCAGGATCCGGTCGCCGGGCCGGGCGGGACGGCGCCGTAGCGCGACTCGGTCGCCTCGAGCTGACCGTGGTAGTGGCTGCCCAGGTCCGGGTGGCCATAGGGCCGCTCCGCCGGGCGGTCCAGCGTCATGAAGCTCAGCTGGGCGATCGGCAGGCCGGGACGCAGGACGATCGGCACGCTGTTGAAGTTGGTGATCTCGAGCGTCAGGGAGCCGCGGAACCCGGGGTCCACGAAGCCGGCGGTGGCGTGCACGATGAGCCCGAGGCGCCCGAGGCTGGACTTGCCCTCGATGCGGGCCACGATGTCGTCGGGGATCGCCACGTGCTCCTCGGTGCGTCCGAGGACGAACTCGTTGGGATGGATGACGAACGGCTCGTCGGCGGCGACCTCGACGTGCTCGGTCAGGCCCGTCGGCGGGTCGGCGAGGTCGATGACCTGGATCCGGTGGTTGTGGAACACGCGGAACGACGTCCCGAGGCGCAGGTCGACGCTCGCCGGCTGCACGAGCCGGTCGTCCCACGGGTCGATGCCCAGGTGGCCCTCGGCCACCAGGCGGCGGATGGTGCCGTCGGACAGGACCGATGCCGGCTGCATGCCGGGCATCCTTCCACGTGCGCCCCGTGGGGGCGGGCCTCAGTGGTGCTCGGGGTCGCGGGCGCGGGCGGCGGTGCGCACGCGGGCGGGCGGCACGGGCGCCGGGTCGCCGTGGGGGCCGCGACGGCGCGGGAAGCGGTCGCGCCCGCCGCGGTGGTCGGGCGGCACCTTGGAGCCGCCGTCGCCGCCGGAGTCGCCGTCGTCGGGCTCGACGTCCTGGTGGATCGCCCACCAGACGAGGTACAGCAGCGCCCCGACCGGGATCTTGAGCGCGAGCATGAGCCAGAGGAAGCCCCAGGTCACAGTCCGCCAAGGCTACCCGCGTGGACCCCGTGCGACCAGGGCGCGTCCGCGCCGGGTCCGCGTGCGGTCCGGCTCAGGCGCGCGTGATGCGGCGCGGACGCGCGCTGGTCGCCGCCCGGCGGGCCGCGGCCTTGCGGGCGCGGGCCTTCTTGGCGCGGCGGGCGCGGGCCTTCTTGGCGCGCACGGCCTTGGCCTTCGCCTTGACCTTCGCGGTGCTGTTGGCCTTCGCGGTCCGCGCAGCGGTGCGGCGCGCCGGCGCCGCCGACGAGGAGCGCAGCGTGGCGGGCGCCGGCGCGTCGCGCCACGCGACGGCGGGGATGACAGCGCGCAGCGCGGCGCCGACGTCCAGGGCGCCGGTCTGCACCGGCAGCCCGTCGCGGCGCGTCCCGGCCAGCAGCGCGTCGCGCAGCCCCTGCCAGTCGAGGTCGGGCCGTGCGGCGGCCAGCAGCACGAGCGCGCCGGTCACCTGCGGTGCCGCCATCGACGTGCCCGTGCGCCACTCGTAGCCGCCGCCCAGCGCGGTGGAGAGGATGTCCTGGCCCGGGGCGGCCAGATCGGCGCCCGTCCCGTAGTCCGAGACGGAGGAGAGGCCGCCGTCGGGCGTGGTGGCCGAGACGCCGAGGACGTTGTCCTCGCCGAAGGCGGCCGGGTACGTCGGGGTCGAGGCCAGGTCGCGGCCGTCGTTGCCGGCGGCGGCGACGATGAGCACCCCGTGCGAGCGGGCGTAGCCGACGGCGTCCTCGAGCTCCTGCGTCGGGGTGGGGCCGGCGAGGCTCAGGTTGATGATGCGCGCGCCGTTGTCGACGGCGTAGCGGATGCCCTGCGCGACGCCGGTCGTCGTGCCGCGGGCATCGGCGTCCAGGACGCGGATCGCCATGAGCTGCGCGCTCCACGCGACGCCGGCGACGCCGAGCCCGTTGCCGCCGCGGGCGGCGACGATCCCGGCCACGTGGGTGCCGTGGCCGTTGAGGTCCTGGGGGTTGCCGTCGCCGTCGACGAAGTCGTAGCCGTGGACGTCGTCGACGAAGCCGTTGCCGTCGTCGTCGATGCCGTTGCCGGGGATCTCGCCCGGGTTCGTCCACAGGTTGGGCGCGAGGTCGGGGTGGCCGAGGTCCACGCCGGAGTCGATGATCGCGACGCGGACGTCGCCGCCGGTGGTCTGGCGCCACGCGCTGGCCGCGCCCATCGGGCCGTCGCCCTGCAGCGCCCACTGCTCCGCGATGCGCGGGTCGGTCGCCGAGGCCTGCGCCGCCCGGGCCCGTGGGGCGGGACGGGCGTGGGGCATGGTCGCCAGGCCGTCGGGGGCGCCGACGACGGCCCCACGCGGCGCCTGGGCCTGCACGGTGGCCGCCTGGGTGGCTGCGCTGAGCAGCAGCGTGGTGAGAACGGCGAGCGCGCGGGCGACGACGGGCATCCGGCCTCCAGAGCCGAAGTGCCCGGCGGTTCGGGGTGCCCGCCGGACACCCCTGGCATCGGCCGGTGCGCCGGGATCCGGGCATGGCGCCGCCCGGTCTGGCCGGATGACCGATGGTCCCGCGCCGGCCGCCGTCACCCGGCGGGGCGGCGGAGGCTAGGCGCGCAGCGCCACGGGGTCGGCCGCGAAGGCCGTCATGCGCGAGAGGTCGGCGACGCGCGCCTGGATCTCCTCGGCGGTGAGGCGCTCGACGCGCTCCGTGCCGAACTCCTCGACGTTGTAGGAGGCCAGGGCGGTGCCGTAGGCCATCGCGCGGGCCAGGAGCCCGTGGTCGAGGGCCTCGCCCGGATGGGCGGCGACGTAGCCGACGAAGCCGCCGGCGAACGTGTCCCCGGCACCCGTGGGGTCGATGACCTCGCTGAGCGGATAGGCCGGCAGCGCGAAGAAGTCGTCGGCGGTGAACAGCGCTGCGCCGTACTTGCCGAGCTTGGCCACGACGGCGGTCGGGCCCCAGGAGAGGACCTCGCGCGCGGCCTGCAGGAGCGTCGGCTTCTCCGTCAGCATCTCGAGCTCCTCGTCGTTGAGGATGAGGCAGTCGACCGTGCCGATGACCTCGCGCAGCGCCTGGTGGGCGATGTTGATCCAGAGGTTCATCGAGTCCATGGCGACGAAGCGCGCCTTCGTGCACTGCTCGCGGACGTTGAGCTGCAGCTCGGGCTGGATGTTGGCCAGGAACAGGACGTCGGCGTCCTGGGAGGCCTGCGAGAGCTTGGGGGAGAACGTCTCGAAGACGTTGAGGTCGGTGACGTGGGTCTCGCGCTGGTTGAGGTTGGCGGAGTACTCGCCCTTCCAGAAGAAGGTCCTGCCGCCCTCGACGAGCTCGACGTCGTCGGTGACCGTGCCGCGCGTGCGCAGGATCCGCCAGGACTCCTCGTCGAAGTCGTCGCCGACCGGTCCGACGGGGCGCACCTCGTCGAAGAAGGAGGCCGCGAGGGCGAAGTGGGTGGCGGCGCCGCCGAGCATGCGCTCGCGCTCCCCGAAGGGCGTCTTGACGGCGTCGTAGGCGATCGATCCGACGACAGTGAGGCTCATGTGGCCCGCGAGGGTACCGGCGCCCGTGGGTAGGGTGCCGCCCGATGCGCGCGATCCAGCAGACCGCGTTCGGCGGCCCCGAGGTGCTCGAGCTCGCGGAGGTCCCGGTGCCCGAGCCCGGCGCGGGCGAGGTGCTCGTACGCGTCGTGCGCGCCGGGCTGAACTTCGCCGACACCCACCAGCGCGAGGACGCCTACGTCCAGCGCCAGTCGCTGCCGCTCATCCCGGGCTCCGAGGTCGCCGGCGTGGTGGAGGGCACGGGCGAGCGCGTGGTCGCGCTGTGCGGGCACGGCGGCTACGCCGAGTACGTCGCCGTCGCGGCCGACCGCGTGTTCGCCATCCCCGACGGCCTGGACGACGGCACGGCGCTGGCGCTCCTGCTCCAGGGCCTGACGGCCTGGCACCTGTACCGCACGTGCGCGCGCCTGGCGCCGGGGGAGTCCGTGCTCGTGGTCTCGGGCGCGGGCGGCGTCGGATCGCTGGCCGTGCAGCTCGGCCACGTCGCAGGGGCGGGGCGGGTCATCGCGACGGCGTCCTCGGCCGACAAGCGCGAGCTGTGCCTGGAGCTCGGCGCCGACGCGGCGATCGACGGCGACCCCGAGGGCCTGGGCGACCGCATCCTGGCCGCCAACGACGGCCGCGAGGTCGACGTCGTGCTCGAGATGGCCGGGGGCCCGCTGTTCGACGCGGCGCTGCGGGCGATGGCCGACCGCGGGCGCCTCGTCGTCTACGGCATCTCCTCCAGGGACCAGAACACGGTCCGCACCGGGCGGCTGCTGCGGCGCTCGCAGGCGATCGTGGGCTTCTGGCTCTTCCACTACCTGCAGCGCCGGGAGGACCTCGCCGAGCCGCTGGCCGAGCTGTTCGCGCTGGCCGCCCAGGGACGCCTACGCGTGGTGGTCGGCGAGACCTACCCGCTCTCGGACGCGCGGCGGGCACAGGAGGACCTCGCCGCGCGCCGGACCCGCGGCAAGCTGCTGCTGGACCCGGCGCGGTAGGGGCGCGCCGGCGGGGTGGCGCGTCGGCGCTCTCGCGACGTCCGGATGTCGCGAAGGTGTGGCGATGCCCCACGTTCGCGACATCGGCCCCCCGCGCGCCCGCGGACGACCACGGGCGCCCGGCGCCTCGCCGGCCCCTCAGGCCGCCCGGCCCTCGGGCAGCTCGGAGGCCATGAGGCCCGCGAGCTGGGTGCGCGAGCGCAGGTCGAGCTTGCGGTAGATCTGCGACAGGTGGTACTCGATGGTCTTCGGGGAGAGGAAGAGCTTGGCCGCGACCTCGCGGTTCGTCATCCCGTAGGCCACGAGCCGCGCGATCTGCAGCTCGTGGGCCGTCAGCTCCTCCAGCCCCGCCGCCGGTGCCGCCTCGCCCCCGGGCGTCGGCGCCTCGGCCGCCGCCGCCGCGGCGCCGCCGGTGGCCCGCAGCTCGACGCGCGCCCGCTCGGCCCACGGCGCCGCGCCGAGGCGCTCGAAGGCCTCCAGCGCGTCGCCGAGCTGCTCGCGGGCGTCGGCACGGCGGCGGTCGCGGCGCAGGCGCTCGCCGAAGCAGAGCTGCGTCCGGGCGCGCTCGAACGGCTGGCCGTCCTGGCCATGGTGGGCCAGCGCGGCCTCGAAGTGCTGCTCGTAGGCCTTGCCGGCGAGGATCCCGCGGCAGCGGGCCAGCGCCCCCTGCGCCCAGGTCCCGCCGCCCGGCGCGTCGGCGAAGTCCTCCAGGGCCTGGAACGCCTCGTCGGTGCGCCCCACGCGGGCCAGCGCCTCCACGCGGTTGGCGCCGTACTGGACCAGGCCACGCTGGATGTGCAGCGGCGCCGCGAGCCGGTGGACGCGGTCGTGCAGCTCGGCGGCGGCCTCGGCCTCGCCCGCGCTCAGCGCGTCGAACGCCAGCGCGTTGACGGCGTAGACCATCACGGCCGAGGCCCCGGCGGCCTCCCCGAGCTGGAGGGACTCGCGGGCGTGCGCACGCGCCTCGTCGCGGCGGCCCATCCCCGCCTCGACGTGCGCGAGGACCGACAGCGTGAAGGTCAGCAGCGGCAGCAGCCCGGTCTCCCGGGCCAGCCGCGCCGACTCGCCGGCGTCGGCCAGCGCCGCCGCCCAGCGGCCGCGGCGGAAGTGCAGCCCCGAGCGCGCGGCCAGTGGGTAGATGAGCTGGTTGATCGCGCTGGCCTCGCGGGCCGCGCCGATGAGGTGGTCGAGCACCGCCGTCGCGCGGTCCCAGCGCTCGTACCAGACGGCGCACTGGCCGGCCATGCCCACGAGCTCGGACGGCAGCGTCAGCACGTGCTCGCTCGTCAGCAGCGGGAGCGCCGGGTCCAGGAGCGCGTCGGCCTCGTCCTCGTGGCCGAGCGCCGCGTGGGCCTCGCCGACGAGGACGCCCGCAAGCATGCCCAGCGCCGGGTCGGCGCCCTCGGGCAACAGCGCTCGCGCCCGGTCGCCGAGCGCGACCAGGGCCTCCATGTCGCCGGTCATCATGTGCGCCACGGCGGCCTCGAGCATGAGCGACGCGGCGACGCCCGGCTGGTCGCCCTCGATCCGCTCGGCCTCGGCGACGAGCAGCGCGTTGGCGGCCAGCGGCGCGCCGCGGCGCATCTCGACCCGCCCGCGCACCCGCACGATCTCGGGCGTCAGCGCCGCGTCGGCCCCCACGAGCCCCTGGGCCTCGTCGACCAGGACGAGCGCGCGGTCGGCCTCGCCGCCCTGCACGTAGTCCGAGGCCGCCTCCAGCAGGCGCCGGGCGCGGCCCTGGGCGTCCGTGCTGAGATCGGCGGCTCGCTCGAACGCCCGGGCGCCGGCGATGACACCGCCGCGGGCGCGGGCCTCGCCGGCCGCGGCCTCCAGCGCGGCGGCGACCGCCTCGTCGGGCCCCTGGGCCGCCGCGGCCAGGTGCCAGGCCCGGCGGCCGACGGAGACCGAGACCTCCGCGAGCGTCGCGTGCACGCCGCGGCGCAGGACGGGGTCGGCGCCGTGGTAGATCGCCGAGCGCAGCAGGGGGTGGGAGAACTCCACGAGCCGGTCGACGCCGACCAGGCCGTCGCGCTGCGCGGGCTCCAGCGCGTCGGCCGGCAGGCCGCGGCGCGCGAGCGCGTCCACCAGGAGGTCGTGGCGGGCGGTGTGCATCGCGGCGACGACGAGCAGCGCCTCGCGCGTGGGCTCGGGCAGCCCGGAGAGCTGGCGGGCGAAGGCCCGCTCGATCTGCTGGCCCGCGGGCACCGGGCCGTCGAGCGGGCGCAGGCCCGCGAGCTGCTCGGCCGTCAGCGCGCGGGGGATCTCCGTCAGCGCCAGCGGGTTGCCGCGGGCGGTGGCGATGAGGTCGCCCGCGACGCGCTCGCCCAGGGTCCCCGCCACGGCGCGGCGCAGCAGCGCGCCGGCGTCGTCGTCGCCCAGGCCCGTGACCTCCATCGCGAGGACCCCGGTGAACGCCTCGAGGACCGCCTCGTCGGGGCGTGACGCGCAGAGCAGCACCACGCCCTCGGCGCCCAGGCGGCGCGCCACGAAGATCGTCGCGTCGCGCGAGGCGTCGTCGAGCCAGTGGACGTCGTCGGCGATGACGAGCTGCGGTCGCCCCTCGGCCGCCGCGGCCAGGAGCCCGAGCATCCCGGCGGGCACGGCGAAGCGGTCGAACGGCGCCGGGGGCTCGAGCGCCAGCGCCGAGCCCAGCGCGCGCGCCTGGACCTCCGGGATGCGGTCGCGCAGCGCCAGCAGCGGGGTCAGGAGCTCGAGCAGGCCCGCGAACGGGATGTCGGACTCCGACTCGAAGCCGCGCGTGCGCACGACGCCGAAGCCGAGCTCCGTCGCGCGCTCGCCCGCGTGGCGCAGCAGCGCGGACTTGCCGATGCCGGGCTCGCCGTGGAGCAGCAGCGCCGAGCTCGTCCCGGCCAGCGCACCTGCGAGGAGGTCATCGATGTGCGCGACTTCGCGCTGGCGTCCGAGAAGCACGTCTGGCTGGGGCTGATGCGGCCGGCATCGTGCCGAACGCGCCAATCATGCCAGAGCGCACTACCCTTCAGGGATACATGACCGCCTTCGCGGACCTCGGCCTGAGCGAGCCGACCCTCCAAGCCCTCCAGGATGTCGGATACGAGCAGCCCAGCCCGATCCAGGAGCAGGCCATCCCGATCCTCCTCCAGGGCGAGGACATCATCGGCCAGGCCCAGACGGGCTCCGGCAAGACCGCCGCCTTCGGCCTGCCCATCGTCGAGCACGTCGACCCGTCCGTCGGCGAGGTCCAGGCGCTCGTCCTGACCCCGACGCGCGAGCTGTGCATCCAGGTCACCCAGGCGCTGCGCACCTACGGCGCGCGCAAGGGCGTCGACGTCGTCGCCGTCTTCGGCGGCGCCCCCATCCGCAGTCAGCAGGCCCAGCTGCGCGCGGGCGGCCACGTCGTCGTCGGCACCGTCGGCCGCGTGCTCGACCTCCTGTCGCGCGCCTCGCTGCACCTGTCGGACTGCCGCTTCGTCGTCCTCGACGAGGCCGACGAGATGCTCGACCTCGGCTTCCTGGAGGACGTCGAGAAGATCCTCAAGCTCTGCCCCAACGGCCGCCAGACGGCGCTGTTCAGCGCGACCATGCCGCCGCCGATCCGGGAGCTGGCCGACCAGTACCTGTACCACCCGCAGACGGTGAAGGTGAAGTCGGCCAACCTGACGGTCGACACCGTCGAGCAGTTCCGGCTCGAGGTCAAGACGGCCGACAAGGCCGACACGCTCGTCGACGTCCTCGCCCAGGAGCGCCCCGACCAGGCCATCGTGTTCACGCGCACGAAGATCCGCGCCGATCAGCTGTACCGCAAGCTGCGGGACAAGGGGATGAACGTCAAGGCCCTGCACGGCGACATGAGCCAGGGCCAGCGCGACGGCGTCATGCTCTCGTTCAAGGGCGGCCGCGTGCCGATCCTCGTCGCCACCGACGTCGCCGCCCGCGGGCTGGACATCTCCACGGTCACCCACGTCGTCAACTTCGACGTGCCGGCCTCGCCCGACACCTACGTGCACCGCATCGGGCGCACGGGCCGCGTCGGTCGCTCGGGCCGCGCGATCACGTTCGTCGAGCCGCGCCAGCAGAAGGAGCTCGCCGCGATCGAGACGCACGTCGGCATGCCGCTGACGCCGTGGGCGCCGGGCGCCAAGACGACGCCCGCGAAGATCGAGGAGCCGCCCAAGCGCCACACCAAGCCGCAGCTGTCGCGCAACGGCGCCGAGACCTACCGCCGCGTGCTCGCCGCCGCCGGCCGCGCCGACGGCATCGAGGTCGCCGACGTGGTCCACGCGGTGACGAGCGCCGCCGGCCTCGACGGCGAGGCCGTCCGCGACGTCCACGTGCTCGAGCGCTTCACGCTGTTCTCGGTCCCCGACAGCGAGGCCGACCGCATCGTGCAGGCCGTCGACGGCAGCGAGCTCGCCGGCCGGGCCCTGCGCGTCGAGCTCGCCCGGGGCTGATCGCGGCGCGTCGCACCGGATCCCAGACCCCCCGCCCGACATCGGCCGGGCAGGTCCGCAACCTCGGTGCGGCGAATGTCGTTCGGGGTAAGGTGGACACGAGTCGATGACACTCCTGCTGCGAGATCCGGACGCCCGCCAGGGCGAGCAGGCTCCCGAGGCGCCGCCGACCGAGACGGCACCCGAGGTCCGTTCCTGCCCGTCCTGCCACACGCCCCTGGCCGAGGGGCAGGACTGGTGCCTGGCCTGCGGGCAGGCCCAGCCCGGGCGCCTGGCCGCCCTGCCGGGCAGGCGCGCCGCGGCGACGGTCCTCACGCTGACCGCGCTGCTCGTCGGCGGCGCCGTCGCCGCGTCCTACGCGGCGCTGCAGAGCGACGACCCGGCGCCGGCGCCGACGCCCGTCCAGCTCGCGCAGGTGCCCTCGACGGCAACGCCGCCCGCCGCCGCCCCGGTCGCGCCCGCCGCCCCGCCGTCGAGCACCGCCACGCCGCCCGCCCCGGCCCCCGGGTCCTCGACCTCGGCGCTGCCCCCGGCGACCCCCGAGTCCACGCCGCCCGCCCCGTCGGCGCCCGTGACGCCCGCTGGAACGGGCTCGACGGGCACCGGCTCGACCGGCTCGCCGACGGGCTCGTCGGGCACGGGCACCGGCTCCACCGGGACGACGACCGGCTCGTCGGGCACCAAGGCCGACACGCGCACGTCCACGACGCCCGAGCCCCCGGCGCCGGTGGCCATCAAGCTCGCCGACGGCGCCGCCGCCCCGTACGACCCCTACACGCGCAACATCGCGGTCGGCGGGGACATCGCCAAGGTCATCGACGGCGATCCCAACACCTCCTTCCCGATCACGGTCGCCGACGGCGCGACGACGATCGGCTCCGGCATCGTCGTCGACCTGGCCAAGCTGCGCGGCATCCGCGAGCTCGACCTCACGACGAAGACGCCGGGCTTCAAGCTCGAGCTCTACGCGACCGACAGCGAGGAGCTGCCGCCCGACGTGCTCGACACGCGGTGGGCGCACCTCAAGGACGTCACCGACGTCGGCGCCGCCGACGGCGCGGCGGGCAGGCAGTCGATCGACCTGGGCTCGGGCAGCACGAAGTACCGCCGCGTCCTGCTGTGGTTCACCGCGCCTCCCGCCGATGGGCTCACCGTGCGCATCTCCGAGCTCAAGCTGCTCGGCTGACGACGCAGCCGCTAGCGTCCCGCGGACCCGATCCGCCACTCCCGTTCCCCCTTGACCCTACGGAGGTCGACATGTCCCAGGCTGTGATGACCACGAGCGAGGGCCCGATCACGATCGAGCTCTTCGACGCCGACGCCCCCAAGACCGTCGAGAACTTCAAGAAGCTCGCCGGCGACGGCTTCTACGACGGGCTCATCTTCCACCGCGTGATCCGCGACTTCATGATCCAGGGCGGGTGCCCGCAGGGCACCGGCACCGGCGGCCCCGGCTACACGTTCGAGGACGAGTTCAACGATCACAAGGTCGTCCGCGGCGCGCTGGCGATGGCCAACGCCGGGCCGAACACCAACGGCTCGCAGTTCTTCCTGGTCACGACGCCCGAGGCCTCGTGGCTGGACGGCAAGCACACGGTCTTCGGACAGGTCACCGACGGCATGGAGGTCGTCGACGCCATCGAGGCCAAGCCGACCGACGGGCGCGACCGTCCCACCGACGACGTCCGCATCGAGTCGCTGACGATCAGCGACTAGCCCGGCGGGGCGGGTGCGCGGGGAGTATGGTGGTCTAGACCAGATGACCGTCTCCTCGCCCCGCGCCGGCCGCCGGCTCGGCGTTCGCGCCGCGCTCGTCGACGGCGTCCTGGTGCCCGGCGACGTCCTCGTGCAGGACGGCGCGATCGCCGCGGTCGGGGCGGGCCGCGCCGGCGGCCGCGGCGTCGCGGCGCCCGGGTTCCTGGACCTGCACATCAACGGTTTCGCGGGCGTCGACTTCCTGGCGGCCGACGCCGCCGGCTACCGCACCGCGGGTGCCGCGCTGGCCTCCCACGGCGTCACGGGCTACCTGCCCACGTTCATCACCTCGCCGCCGGGCGACTACGAGCCCGCGCTGCGCCGGGCGCTCGACGCCACCGCTCGCGGCGCCGCCGACGGCGCGCGCGTCCTGGGCGTGCACCTCGAGGGCCCGTGGCTCTCGCCGCGCTGGCCGGGCGCGCACGATCCCGAGCACCTGCGCGCCCCCGACGTCGCGGGCGCCCTGGCCCTGTGCGACCTCGGGCCGGTGCGGATGGTGACGCTGGCCCCCGAGCTCGACGGCGCGCTCGAGCTCGTCGAGGCGCTCGTCGCGCGCGGCGTCGTGGTCTCCTGCGGCCACAGCGATGCCGACGCGGCCGCCGCCGACGCGGCGTTCGACGCCGGCGCCCGCGCCGTCACCCATCTCTACAACGCCCACCGCCGCTGGAGCCCGCGCGATCCCGGCCTGGCCGGCGCCGCGCTCGTGCGTCCCGGCGTCGTCGTGCAGGCCATCGTCGACCACGTGCACCTCGCCCCCCAGACCGCCTACGCCGCGTTCCTGGCCTCGCGGGGGCGCTTCGCCCTGGTCACCGACGCCATCGAGGCCGCCGGGCAGGCCGCCGGCACCTACCGGCTCGGCCGCCGGGAGGTCGAGGTCCACGACGGGCGCGCCGAGCTGCCCGGAGGCCTGCTGGCGGGCAGCGTGCTGTCGATGGACGCCGCCGTGCGCAACCTCGTCGGCTGCGGCGCCTCGGTGGCCGACGCGCTGCACGCCGCCACCGCGGTCCCGGCGCGCCTGCTCGGCCGCCCCGAGCTCGGCACGCTGGCGCCGGGCAGCCCGGCCGACCTCGTCGTGCTCGACGACGACCTGCGCGTCGCCCGCACGCTCGTCGCCGGCGACGAGTGCTTCGCCGCCGCGGCCTGAGCCCGCCGCGCAGCGCCGCGCCCGCGTCAGCGCGTGATCGTGACCTTCGAGAGCCCGAACGGCGCGTCGGGGTCGATGCCCCGGTCCAGCGCCAGCGCGTGGGCCAGCTGCTGGGCGCGCACGATCACCCCGACGGAGGCCAGGCCCTCGGGCACGCTCGCGGGCAGCGGCAGGTCGGCGCCGGCGTGCGCCGCGCAGGTCAGCACGCGGCCGCCGCGGCGCCGCACCTCCGCGGCGAGGTCGTCGAGGTCGCCCGCGGCCGGGCCGCCCGAGCTCAGCGTGAGGACGGGCAGGCCGTCGCGCACGACGGCGATCGGGCCGTGCAGGAAGTCGGCGGCCGAGGCGCCCTCGGCGAGGATCGCCGTGGTCTCCTTGAGCTTGAGCGCGGTCTCCAGCGCGGCGCCGAGCAGGATGCCGCGGGCGGCGACGACCAGGCCGGGCGCATCGCCGATCGCCGCCGCGGTGCGCCGTGCCGGCTCGGGGTCGGCGAGCAGGTCGGCGACGGCGCCGGGGAGCCCGTCCCAGTCGCCGGCCGTCCACGGCAGACGCGCGGGGTCGTGGGCGGCGGCCTCGCCGAGCACGGCGAACGCCGCGACCTGCGCGGTCACCGTCTTGGTCGCCGGCACCGCGAGCTCATCGCCGGCGGCGGTGTCGATCGTCGCCTGCGCCACATCGGCGAGCGGGCTGTCGGCCGCGTTGGTGATGGCGATGGTCCGCGCCCCCGAGGCGCCGAGCTGCTCCAGGACGGTGACGATCTCGGGCGTGCGCCCCGACTGGCTGACCCCGACGGCCAGCCAGCCCTCGAGGTCGCCGTGCAGGTGGTAGCGCGTGACGAGGCTCGGCGCGGCGAGGGCCACCGGGCGGCCCGTGGCGAGCTCGAGGACGTAGCGGCCGTAGACCGCCGCGTTGTCCGACGAGCCGCGGGCGACGAGCACGACGCCCGCCGGCGCCGGCGGCAGGACGGCGCGGACCCGCGCGGTCAGCTCGCCGCGCCGCGCCGCCAGCGCCTCCAGGACGCGCGGCTGCTCGGCCATCTCGGACGCCATCGTGCGGCCGCCGGTCACGGGCGGCCCCCGGCGGCCCGGCCCCGCGCCGCGCGCACCTGGCGCAGCCGGATCTCGTAGCGGTCGCCGCGGAACAGCGACCACGCGTAGGCCACGGGCGCGTCGTCGGGGTCGAGGACCAGGCTGTGGAACCGCAGCCCGGCGCGGCCGGAGCCGACGCGCAGCAGGTCGGCGTCCTCGCCGACGATCTCCACGGCGACCACGCGCTGGTCGGCGTAGGCCAGGCGGGCGCCGAAGCGGGTCTCCAGCACCTCGAACAGCGAGCGTTCCTCGAGGTCGCCCGCCTCCAGGCCGGCGAAGCGCTCAGCCTCCAGGAACGCCTCCTCGACGGCCATGGGCTCGCCGTCGGCCGTGCGCACGCGACGCGCGCGCAGCACGGGCGTGCGCGGGGCGAGCCCGAGCCGGGCGGCGACGAGGTCGTCGGCAGGCAGCACGTCGTGGGCCAGGACCCGCGAGCCCGCGACGAGGCCGCGGGCGCGCATGTCCTCCGTGAACGAGCTGAGCGTCGCGGCCTGGGCGGCGCGGGCCTCGGCGACGAACGTGCCGCGACCCTGCACCCGCTCGACCAGGCCCTCGGTGGCCAGCCGCCCCAGCTCGGCCCGGACGGTCATCCGGGCCACGTCGTAGCGCTCGGCGAGCTCCCGCTCGGAGGGGACCGGATCGCCGGGCTGCAGCGACCCGATCAGATCCTCCAGGATCGCGCGCAGCTGCTCGCCCTTCGGGCTGGCGCGCGAGAGCCGGCGCGGGAGCCCGGCGTGCGCGGTCATCCGATGACGGTGTCCACGAGCACGGACGGCACCTTGACGTCGACGGCGTCGAGCACGGGGACCTTGGCGCCGAGGGTGATCGCGGCCTCGGCCTGCTGCTGCCGGGCCGCGTCCTGGTCGGCGCTCTCGGCGATGACCTGGCACGACGGGCAGAGCGCCCTGACCTTGGCCTCGAGGAACGGCCTGTCCCGGGACTCGTAGCGTGCCGTGTTCTCCGACGAGCTGCCCCGCGCGGCGGCTGCGATCGGGCGCCGGGCACCGAGCAGCGCGACGGCGGCGCGGGGCCTGAACGTGGGGGCATGGGGGCACCGTAGCACCACTGGTATAGACCAGCAAGGCTGGTGGACCACACCGGTCGGCGGTGCGATCGGTCAGCCGCCCGGAGGCCCCACGGAGGCGTCGGGCGTCGCGGGGTTGGGAATCGTCAACGTGCCGCCCTGGGGCGTCGTCGCGGCGCCCTGCGACGACGGCGTCGTCGCAGGGCCGTCGGGCGGACCGGTCGTCGTCGTGCCGGTGCCCCCGTCGCCCCCGGAGGGCACGGTGGCGGGTGTCGTCGCCGGTGTCGTTGACGGCCGCGGCGTGGTGCGCGGCGCGGCGCCGGCGCCGCGGGCCGGCGGGGCCGGGACGGCCGCGGTCGCACGGTCCGGCGTGCCCATGGCCCCGGTGCTCGTGCGGCGATGGCGCAGCCGGTCGCGGTGGCGCGGCAGCCGCACCGCGCGCGCGGCCTGTGGGGCGGTGCGCACCGTGGCGGTGGCGGGGGCGCTCGCGGGGGCGCCGGCGTCAGGGCGTGTCGCGAGCACCACGGCCAGGGTCGCGGCGGCTCCGACGAGGAAGGCGAGGAGGTTGCGGCGCATGGCTCCGGTCCTCCAACGAGTGTGGCGCGCGGAGGTGACGCCCGCTCCCGCGAGGACATCAGCCGGTAGGCTTGACACCCCGTCGAACACGACCTTGGAGCAGGATCGATGGCCGGTACCGAGGAGCAGGTCCACGGCGCGCAGGCGCCCGCCGCGGGCGACGCCGCCGACGAGTTCGCCGTGCGCGACCCGGCCACGGGCGAGGTCATCGCCCACTGCCCCGACCTCGGCCCCGAGGCCGTCGCCGCCATGGCGCGCAGGGGCCGCGAGGTGCAGCCGGCCTGGGAGGCCCTGGGCTTCGCGGGCCGCGGGCGCATCCTGCGGCGGATGCAGAAGTGGGTCATCGACCACCGCGAGGAGATCATCGCGGTCATCCGCTCGGAGACCGGCAAGACCTACGAGGACGCGCTCATCGCCGAGATCTCCTACGGCGCCGCCGCGTTCGGCTTCTGGGCCGCCAACGCCGAGGGCTACCTCGCCGACGAGAAGGTCAGGTCCTCGGCCGTGCTCGTCAAGGGCAAGAAGCTGCTCGTGCGCTACCGGCCGCTCGGGCTCATCGGCGTCATCGGCCCGTGGAACTACCCCTTCACGAACTCCTTCGGCGATTGCATCCCGGCGCTGGCCGCGGGCAACAGCGTGATCCTCAAGCCCTCCGAGGTCACGCCGCTGACCTCGCTGAAGCTGGCCGAGGGCCTGCGTGAGTGCGGCGTGCCCGACGGCGTCTTCCAGGTCGCCACGGGCCAGGGGCCCACGGGCGCCGCGCTCGTCGAGCAGGTCGACATGATCATGTTCACCGGGTCGACGGCCACCGGCAAGAAGATCATGGCCGAGGCGGCCAAGACGCTGACGCCCGTGTCGCTCGAGCTGGGCGGCAAGGATCCCATGATCGTGCTGGCCGACGCCGACGTGGACCGCGCCGCCAACACCGCCCTGTACTACGGCATGTTCAACGGCGGGCAGACCTGCATCTCCGTCGAGCGCGTCTACGTCGAGGAGCCCATCTACGACGCGTTCGTGGCCAAGGTCACCGAGAAGGCCCGCAAGCTGCGCCAGGGCGCGGGCGGCCCGGGCACCGCCGACGTCGGAGCGATGACGTTCCCGCCCCAGGTCGACATCGTCGAGCGTCACGTCCAGGACGCCCGCGACAAGGGCGCCCGCGTCCTCGTGGGCGGCTCGCGCGGCGACCACGCCGCCGGCAGCTGGTACGAGCCCACCATCCTCGTCGACGTCGACCACACGATGACCTGCATGACCGAGGAGACGTTCGGGCCGACCCTGCCGATCATGAAGGTCCGCGACGAGGAGGAGGCCATCCGGCTGGCCAACGACTCGCCCTACGGCCTCGCGGCCTCCGTGTTCGGCAAGGACGTCAAGCACGCCGAGGCGGTCGCGCGGCGGGTCGAGGCGGGGGCGGTGTGCGTCAACGACGCGCTGGTCAACTACTCGGCGCTCGAGCTGCCGATGGGCGGCGCGAAGGCGTCGGGCCTGGGGTCGCGCCACGGCGCGGGCGGCATCCGCAAGTACACCCAGCAGCAGGCGATCCTCGTCACGCGCTTCGCGATGAGGAAGGACCCGCACATGTACCCCTACAGCGCGCGGATGACCAAGCGCCTCGGCAGGCTGTTCGCGTTCCTCTACGGGCGCGGGGCGCGCGATTGATCCTCGCCCGGAGGGCTCGGACGATCGGGCGCGAGCTCGCGCACGGGCGCGCTCGCGCGGCCCTGGCAGGGCCTATGCCAACTCATCCACCAGGCGCAGCAGGTCGAGCGGGCTGAACGGCTTGGTGAGGAAGAGGTCGGCGCCCGCCTCGCGGGCGCGGACCTCGTTCTCGCCGGCGCCGGCCGCCGTCAGCATCACGATCGTCGCGCTGCCGCCCGCGCCCTCCTGCTCGCGCAGGGCGCGGCAGGCGGTGATGCCGTCCATGCGGGGCATGTCGATGTCCAGGAAGACGAGCTGGGGGCGGATCTGCGCCGCGCGCTCCACGGCCTCGACGCCGTTGGCCGCCTCGTGCAGCGCGAAGCCGGCGACGTCCTCCAGCGTGGTCGAGACGAGCTTGCGGATGAACGGGTCGTCGTCGACGATCAGCACGCTGCGCATCAGTCGGACTCGAGTCGGATGCGGTCCAGCGTCGTGATCGGGATGTCCATGAACGCCGTGACGACCTGCGGGTCGAAGTGGCTGCCCGAGGCGTCCTGGATCATCGCCCGCGCCTCCTGGACCGGCGACGGCGGCCGGTAGGGGCGCAGCGTGGTGAGCGCGTCGAGCACGTCGGCGACGGCGAACACGCGCGCGGCCAGCGGGATGACCTCGCCCTCCAGCGCGTCGGGGTAGCCCATGCCGTCCCAGCGCTCGTGATGGTGGCGCACGACGAGCTTGGCCTCGCCGAGGAAGTCGATCTCGCGCAGGATCTCCCAGCCCACGATGGGGTGCTTCTCCATCAGCGCGCGCTCGTCGGGCGTCAGCGGCTCGGGCTTCCAGAGGATCGCGTCGGGCACCGCGACCTTGCCCACGTCGTGCAACAGGAAGCCGAACTCCACCTCGGGGTCGTCGGCGAACGGCGCGTCCATGACGCGCGCGATCTCCATCCCGTAGGCGGCCACCCGCTCGGCGTGCTTGCCCGTGTAGGCATCGCGCGCCTCGACGGCGTTGCACAGCGCGCGCACCGTCGCCATGTAGGAGCGGCGCAGCTCGTGGCGGCGCTCGCGCTCACGCTTGAAGGTCTCGCGGAGGTCCGCGGCGTAGCGCTCGAGCTGGCGCTCCTTCTCGGCCGCCGAGCGCTCGACGGTGGCCAAGCGACCCTGGAGCACCGAGATCTCGGTGGTGATGCTCTCGCCTGCCATGTCGTCAGCCGACGAGCCTACAAGTCCGCGGCGGCCGCGGGTTCCAGGAGCGCGAGGACGGCGGCACCGGCCTCGTCGACCGGGATCGGGTCGGCGTCGAGCCGCGCGAGGCCCGGGAAGCCCTCCGCGTCGTCGGCGGACACGATGACGATCGACCGCTTCAGGCGCCGCCCGCGCAGGTCCAGGCCGGCGATCGCGGCCTCGACGTCGGGCAGGCCGGCGTCGACGAGCGCGACCTCGAAGCGCCGGCTCGCGCACAGCCGGGCGGCCTCGAGCGGGGTGCTGGCCCACTCGTGCTCGATGCCGAGCTTCTCGAGCGTGTCGTTGAGGTGGGTGCGCACGCCGGCGCGGCCGACGGCCAGCACGCGGACACGGCCGGCCATGACGGCGGCGCCGAGCGCGTCGGCCAGCTCGTCGGCGTCGATCGGCTTGCTGACGACCCACTCGCCCGACAGCGCCTCGCGGCCGGAGAAGACGGAGACCACGACGACGGGCAGCTCGGCCAGGCGCTCGTCGGCCCGCAGCTCGCGGAGGACCTCGAACCCGCTCATCCCGGGCATGAGCACGTCGAGCGTCATCGCGTCGAACTCGCCGCTGCGCAGGCGCGCGAGGGCGGCCTCGCCGTCGAGGACGATCTCGCACTCCACCCCCAGGGCTCCAGGCGCTCGGCGATGAGACGGGCCGTCTCGGGCTCGTCGTCCATCACGAGCACCTTGCGCCCGCGCAGCGCGTCGCGCGGGCGGGTGACCACCCCCGGCGCGGGGGCGGCCGGCAGCGTGATCGCGAACGTCGTGCCCTCGCCCGGGGTGCTCGCGACGTCGATCGTGCCGCCGTGCAGGTCGACGAGCGACTTGACGATGGACAGGCCCAGGCCGGTGCCCGGCGTCCCCGTGCTGCCCGAGCCGCGCGAGAAGCGCTCGAAGACGTGCTCGAGCTCGCCGGGATCCATGCCGCGCCCGGTGTCGCTGATCTCGATCCGCACCCCGCCCGGCGAGCCGCCGGCTCGCACGGCGACCGTGCCGCCCTCGTCGGTGTAGAGGTGCGCGTTGGTGACGAGGTTGGTGAGCATCTGGCGCAGCCGCGAGGCGTCGGCCAGCACGCGCGGGGTGTCGGGCTCGACATCGAGCTCCAGGCGCTGGTCCTTGGCCTCGATGCGCCCGTGCAGGAGCGTGACGACGTCGTCGAGGGCCTCGTGCACGTCGATGGCGCGACGGTGGACCTCCACGCGGCCGGCCTCCAGGCGCGCGACGTCGAGCAGGTCGTTGACGAGGTCGACGAGGCGGTTCGTGCTCACGAGGACGATGTCGAGGAACTCGCGCTGGCGGGGGTCGAGGCCCTCGCCCGCGCTGAGGAGCTCGACGAAGCCCTTGATGGAGGTCAGCGGCGAGCGCAGCTCGTGCGAGGCGGTGGCCACGAACTCGCTCTTGAGCCGCTCCAGGCGGGCGCGCTCGGTCGCGTCGCGCAGGGTCCACACGACGCCGCCTCCGCCGTGCTCGTCCAGCCGGGCGGCCGTGGCGGCCAGCGTGCGCCCGTCGTGGTCGAGGAGCACCTCGACGCCGAGGGCCTCGTCGGTGGCGGGGAGGACGAGGCCGGCGAGCTCCGGCGGGTGGCCGACGCGCAGCTCGGGCGTGTACTGCATGGCGCGTGGGTTGGCCGAGGCGACGAGGCCCTCGTCGTCGACGAGCACGAGCCCGTCGCCGAGGCTGCGCAGCGTGACGTCCAGGCGCCTTCGCTCGGCCTCGAGCTTCTCGCTGGCGCGCTCGAGGTCGGTGGCCATCGCGTTGAAGGACCGGCCGAGCTGGCGCAGCTCATCGGGGCCGCGCTCCTCGTCGACGCGCGCCGTGAGGTCGCCGCCGGCGACACGCGCCGAGGCGCCGACGAGCTCCTCCAGCGGGCGCCGCACGCCGGCCAGCAGCAGCGCGACCAGGGCGATCGCCCCGGCCAGGGCCAGGCCGCCGGCGGCGGTGATCGAGGCCAGCGCCCGGCGCGAGTCGCCGCGGGCGTGCTTGTCGGCCGCGGCCAGCCGCGCGTCCTGGCGGCGCTGCAGGGCGTTGATCGGCGCCCGCGCTCCGAGGGCTGCCGCGGCCGGTGCCCCCGGGCGGCGCAGGACGGCCTGGGCGGCGCTCGCCTGCTGGATGAGCTTGAGGCTGGCGGCGTCGTCGACGGCCTTCGCGCGCGTGTCGGCCAGGGCCTGCTCGTAGGCCGTGCGCGCGCGGGCCGTGGAGGCGCTGGCCTGGCCGGAGCGGCGGGCCCGCAGGGTGGCCTCCTCGACGACGGAGGCGGCGAGGAGCTTGCCCGCGGAGGCCTTGACCTCGAACGCATGGGCGAGCTGGGCCTCGTAGTGCTGGCGCGACGAGTAGAGGGCCCCCACGCCGAAGCCGGCGATCGCCGTGAGGGCGATCGTCAATCCGAGGAGCGCGAGTTGGACCGAACGCGCGATGGAAAGCCGCCGCACGGCTAGCAAGCTACCGGGCGGCGGCGACGCGCGTGCACGGATTCGGCAGGTCTGCACACCCGCCCCGCTTCCCGGAGTCATGGGAGCACGCTGCGGATCCCGCCGCGGCGTCCCGCGCCGCCTGCCACGATGGCGGGTCGATGACCGTCGTGCTCGCCATCGCCGCCGCCGCGTCCTGGGGGCTGGCCGACTTCCTGGCCGGGCTGGCCAGCCGGCGGGTGGCCGTCCCGGTGGTCCTCGCGCTGGTGGAGGGCGGCGGGCTCGTCGTCGTGCTCGCGGTCACGCTGGCGGTGCACGAGCCCTTCTTCTCCGACCGCCTCGACGCGGTGGGCGCGATCGCCGGCGGCCTGTCCGGCGTGCTGGCGCTCGGGCTGTTCTACCGGGCGCTGGCCATCGGCACGATGAGCATCGTGGCGCCGATCTCGGCGGCCGGGTCGGCCGTCGCGGTCGTGGTCGGCGTCGCCGCCGGCGACCGGCCGTCGGCGATCGCCGCGGTGGGCCTGGCGGGCGTGTTCGCCGGCGTCGTGCTCGCCTCGCGCGAGGCCTCGGACGACGACCCGGCCGGCGCGGCGGACCGGCGCCTCAGCGTGCTCCTGGCGCTCGGGGCCGCCGTGGGCTTCGGCGGCTTCTTCGCGCTGACGGCGAGCCCGGCCCGCGCGTCGGTGCTCTGGATGCTCGTCCTGGCGCGCGCCTCGGCGCTGCCCTTCGTCCTGGCGCTCGTGGCGCGCACGCGCCCGGCGCTGCCGGGGCGCCGGCTGGGGCTCGGCCTGGCCGCCGTCGGGCTCGTCGACCTCGCCGCCACGGCGTTCATCGGCCTAGCCGACCGCCACGGCGACCTCAGCGTGGTCGCCGTCCTGGGCGGGATGTACCCGGTCGTCACCGTGCTGCTGGCCGCCGCGGTGCTCGGGGAGCGCCTGCGCGCGGCGCAGCTGCTCGGCGTGACCCTGGCGCTGACCGGTGTGGCGGCGGTGGCGGCGTCGTGACCGGCACGCTCGCCGCCGCGACGTTCGAGTTCGCGCCCCTGCAGATCGCGCCGGGGCTGGCCAGCGCGGGGCTGTACGCCCGCCGCTGCGCGACGCTGGCCGGCACGCCGCGCGCGGTGCCGCGCGAGCGCCAGGTGGCCTTCTACGCGGGCGTCGCGGTCATCCTCACCGTGCTCGTCTCGCCGCTGGCCGGGCTGAGCGACGAGCTCTTCTGGGCCCACATGGTCGAGCACCTGGTGATCGCCGACCTCGGCGCCCTGCTCATCGTGCTCGGCCTGACGGGGCCGCTGCTGGCCCCGGTCCTGCGGATCCCGGTCTTCGACCGGCTGCGCGTGCTGGCCCACCCGCTCGTGGCGCTGCCGCTGTGGGCGATCGACCTCTACGCCTGGCACGTGCCGGTGCTGCACGTCGCCGCCGTCCACCACGACGGGCTCCACGCGCTGCAGCACCTGTGCTTCATCTTCTTCGGCGCCAACGTCTGGATGTGCCTGTTCGGCCCGCTGCCCATGCCGTCGTGGTTCGGGACGGGGTGGAAGGCGGGCTACATCCTCGGGGTGCGCCTCGTGGGCGCCGCGCTGGCCAACGCCCTGCTGTTCGGCGGCGGCGCGTTCTACCACGTCTACGCCGCCGGCGAGGCCGCCCACGGCATCTCGGCCGAGGGCGACCAGGTCGTCGCCGGCTCGGTGATGATGGTCGAGGAGTCGCTGCTGACGATCGGGCTGTTCTGCTGGCTCTTCCTGCGGGCGGCGCGCCAGAGCGATGAGCGCCAGGAGCTGCTGGACCTCGCCGCCGCGCGCGGCGTCGACCTCACGCCCGAGCGCGCGGCGCGAGCCGTCGCGGCGGGCCGCGCCGGCGAGCTGCGCGCCCGCATCGAGCGCGGCCCGGGCGCCGGCCCGACGCCTCAGGCCTGACGGGTCAGCGCCTCGGCACGCGCGGCGAGGCTGACGACGCCCTCGCCGAAGGACTTCAGGTACGGGTCGTCGCTCAGGCCGGTGGAGGCGCGCTTGTAGTTGCCCTCCATGAACACGATCGACTTCCACAGGGCCAGCGTCTGGTACCAGCGGATGTCGGTCATCGAGCGCCCCGAGCGCTCCTCGTAGCGCGCCAGCAGCTCCGCGCGCCGCGGCCAGCCCTCTTCGCGGGTGACGGGCGACAGCTCGAACGTGTTGCCCGGCGGGTCGTCGCGGTCGGCGTACATCGTGCAGAAGTAGCCGAGGTCGGCCAGCGGGTCGCCGATCGTCGACATCTCCCAGTCCAGGACGGTGACCACCCGCGCCGGGGGCTGCAGCGCGAGCATCGTGTTGCCCAGGCGGTAGTCGCCGTGGACGATGGTCGCGGGGGGCGAGTCGGGCAGGTTGGCCTTCAGCCATGCGCCGACGGACTCCACGGCCGGGATCTCGCGGGTCTTGTTGTGGTCCCACAGCCCGAGGAAGCGCCGCACCTGGCGCTCCGTGTAGCCCTCAGGGCGCCCGAAGCCCTCCAGCCCCGCCTCGCGCCAGTCCACCGCGTGGATCTCGACGAGGGTGTCGACGAGCTCCTCGCCGGCCCGCCGGCGCTCCTGCGGCGTGTCGAGCTCGGCGGGCATGGTCTTGGTGATCACGTGCCCGGAGATCTCCTCCATGACGTAGAACGGCGCGCCGATGACCGAGTCGTCGTCGCAGACGGCCAGGACGCGCGGCACGCGCGCGCGGCCCTCCAGCGCGCGCAGCACCCGCGCCTCGCGCAGCATGTCGTTCGCGCTGGGCGGCAGCGGCGGCCGCGGCGGACGGCGCAGCACGAAGGTCGCCCCGCCGCGCGCGAAGCGGTAGGTGGCGTTGGAGTGGCCGTCGCCGATCGCGCTGATCTCCGGCTCGCCCTCGCCGAGCCCGGACCGGTCCAGGAACGCGAGCAGGGGGTCCAGGACGAGCAGCGGCACGCGGGCGTTGGCCTCGCCCTCGGCGTGGGTGCGGACGATGTCGTCGGCAGCGATCTCGTGGGGCATCAGGGGACGGAACTCTCCCATGCCGCGGGGTCGGGCGCTCGCTCGCGGTCGCCGCGCGCGGACCCGTCGCGCAACTTCGGTGGCCGATAGCGTGTCCCCCTTCGTGATGCCGCTCCTCCGACGCCTCCTCCCGCTGACCCTCCTCGCGCTGCTCGTGCTGCCCGCGCTGCCCGCCCAGGCCAAGCACACGCAGGAGGTCACCTTCGAAGCGCCACGCGACCTCTTCGACGTCGCCAAGCGCGATGCCGCGTTCTCCGAGATCGACAGCCTGGGCGCCAACGCGCTGCGCGTCGTCCTGTACTGGCACGACGTCGCCCCGGCGCCCGACGACCGCGTCAAGCCCAAGCTCGACATGACCGACCCGGCCACCTACGACTGGTCGCGCTACCAGCCCGTGCTCGACGAGGCCGCGCGCCGCGGGTGGACCGTGCAGGTCACCGTGTCGGGCCCGGTCCCGCGCTGGGCGACCAACGGCGCGCGCGACACGGTCACGCGGCCGAGCCCCAACGAGTTCCGCATGTTCATGATGGCGGTCGCCAAGCAGTTCGGCTCCGAGGTCTCGCGCTGGTCGATCTGGAACGAGCCCAACCACCCGCAGTTCCTCGGGCCCCAGTACGACAGCCGCCACCGGCCCGTCTCGCCGACGGTCTACCGCGGCCTGTACGCCGCGGCGCTGCGCGGGCTGGCCGCCGTCGGCGACAGCAAGCCCGTCCTCATGGGCGAGACGGCGCCGACCGGCACGGGCCGGGACGTGGCCCCGCTCACGTTCCTGCGCCAGGCGCTGTGCCTGAGCGACACCTACAAGAAGAAGGGGTCGTGCGCGAAGCTGCGCATCGACGGCTACGCCCATCACGCCTACTCCACGCGCCTGGGCCCGTACTACAAGCCCGACGGCCCCAACAACGTGACGATCGGCGTGCTCTCGCGGTTGACGGGCGCGCTGGACAAGGCGGCGAGGGCCGGCGCGGTCAAGGCCCGCCTGCCGCTGTACCTGACCGAGTTCGGCGTGCAGTCCACGCCCGACCCGCTCTACGGCGTGAGCCTGCAGCGCCAGAACGAGTTCCGCGACGACGCGGAGAAGATCGCCTACGACAACCCGCGCGTGGCGGCGTTCTCCCAGTACCTGCTGACCGACGACGCGCCGCTGACCGGCGTGCCCGCCGAGCAGCGCTACAGCGGCTTCGAGTCCGGGCTGCGCACCTCGGACGGCAGGGCCAAGCCCGCCCTGGCCGGCTTCCGGCTGCCGCTCGTCGTCAAGAGGGGCAAGGGCGCCAAGGTCACGCTGTGGGGCCTGGTGCGCCCGGCGCGCGCGGTGACCAAGGTCGTCGTCCAGCAGCGCGACAAGGGCCGGGCGTTCGCGACGATCGCGACGGTGACCACGAACGCGCGGGGCGTCTGGACGGGCCGCGCCGGCCTCGGCGGCTCGGGCCGCGAGTGGCGCGTGCGCTGGACGGCGCCCGACGGCACCGTCTTCACCGGCCCGGCCACGCGCGCGCTGAAGTAGTCCCTGCACGGGCGGCGTCCGCGGGCCGCTAGATTGCGCCGATGGGGTCCCAGCTCTGGTTGCTGCGCCACGGCGAGGCCGAGCCGCACGACGCGCGGCCGGACCCCGAGCGGCGCCTCACGCCGCGGGGCGAGCAGCAGTCCCGTGCGGCGGGGGCCGGGCTCGCGGCGCTGGAGATGACGTTCCAGGCGGTCTACACCAGCCCAAAGGTCCGTGCCCGCGACACCGCGCTGATGGCGTGCGCCGAGCTCGGCGTGCAGCCCGTCGAGCACGCGGCGCTGGCCGAGGGCTTCGACGTCGGCGAGGCCCACGCGCTCCTGCTGGCCCACGGCCCCCACGCGCGGGTGCTCGTCGTCGGTCACAACCCGGATTTCGCCCAGGTCGTGGCCGACCTGACGGGCGCGGCGATCGACGTCAAGAAGGGCGGCGTCGCCGGCGTGCGGCTGGCCGGCGCCACACGCGGCACGCTCATCGCGCTGCTGCGCCCGCGTGAGCTCAGCCGGCTGGCGGCGCGTGACCGCGCCGCGGCCGTCCAGGCCGCCGCCACCTCCGACTAGCCTGTGGCCCACGGCCCATGCTGGACTCCTCCGACGTCACGCGCCTGGACGGGCGCGCCGCGCGCTCCCAGCGCTCGCGCCTGGCGATCGTCGACGCGCTCATCGCGCTGCTGCAGGAGGGCAACGTCCAGCCCAAGATCGAGGACATCGCCGCCCGCGCCGGCGTGGCGTCGCGCACGGTGTTCGGGCACTACCCCGACGGCGAGGCGCTGTTCGCCGCGGTGGGCGAGCGCCAGGCGCGCAGCCTCGAGGCGCTGCTGACGCCGATCGCCCCCGGCGGCCCGCTGGCCGAGCGCGCGGCCGCCGTCGCCCTCCAGCGCGCGACGCTGTACGAGGCGATCGCGCCCGTGCGGCGCGCGGCCCTGCTCATGGAGCCGCTCAGCCCGTCGGTCCAGGCGACGCTCGAGCGCTTCCGCGCCGCCAAGCGCGCCGCCGTCCTGGGCGTCTTCGCCGCCGAGCTGGACGCGATGGACCCCGCACGACGCGACGCCGCGGCGGCGGCGCTGGGCGCCGCGGCCTCGTGGGCGGCGTGGGACGCGCTGCGCCGCCAGCAGGGGCTGTCGGTCGACGCCGCGCGCGCGGCGCTCCAGCACGCCGTCGGCGCCCTGGTGCGCCCGGGCTGAGCCGTGCTGGACCGCGTCCGGGTCCGCGCGCCCGAGCTCGAGGGCGCCGGCGGGTGGATCGGCTCCGACGGCCTGACGCTCGCCGGGCTGCGCGGCCGCATCGTGCTCCTGGACTTCTGGACCCTGGCCTGCGTGAACTGCCAGCGCGTGGTCGAGGAGCTGCGCGGCCTGGAGCGGCGCTTCGCCGACGTCCTGGTCGTCGTCGGCGTGCACTGGCCCAAGTTCCCCACGAGCACGACCACGCCGCCGTCCGCGCCGCAGTCGCCCGCCACCGCGTCCGCCATCCCGTGCTCGACGATCCGGGCCTGGTGACCTGGGACGCCTACGCGGTGCGCGCCTGGCCGACGCTCGTGCTCGTCGACGCCGAGGGCCGCGTCGCGCTGACGGTCTCCGGCGAGGGGCACGCCGTGACCCTGGCCTCGGCGATCGAGGCGCTCGTCGAGGAGGCGCAGGCCGCCGGGACGCTGTCGCCCGGGGGGTCGAGGTCGACGGCGAGGCGCCGGGCACCGGGGAGCTGGCCTTCTGCGGCAAGGTCGCCGTCGAGGAGGGCGCCGACGGCCCGCCGCGCCTGGCCATCGCCGACACGGGGCACGACCGCGTGCTGGTGACCACGCTGGAGGGCGAGGTCCTGCACGAGCTCGACGGCCTCTACCAGCCCCAGGGGGTGCGCTTCGACGGCGCCGGGTCCACGCACGTGCTCGTCTGCGAGACCGGCGCCGACCGCGTGTGGCGCATCGCGCTGGACGACGGCACCCGCGAGCTGGTCACCGACCGCCTGGCCTCGCCGTGGGACGTGATCCGCTGGCGCGGGCACCTCGTGATCGCCGAGGCGGGCCGCCACCGGCTGTGGGCCGTCGACCGCGACGGCGAGCTGCAGGTCCTCGCCGGCACGGGCGCCGAGGCATTGCACGACGGCCCGGGGCTGGAGGCGGTGCTGGCCCAGCCCTCGGCGCTGGCGGTCACCGCCGACGACGACCTGGCGTTCCTCGACGCGGAGGCCGGCGCGCTGCGCGTGCTGCGGGCGGGCACGTTCGTCGTGCAGACGCTGGCGGGGGCGGGGCTGTTCGCCTGGGGCAGCGACGACGGCGGCCGCGACCGCGCGCGCATGCAGCACCCGCTCGGCCTGGCCACCGGCCCCGACGGCGCGCTGTACGTCGCCGACACGTTCAACGGCCTGGTGCGCGTCTGGCGCGGGTCGCACCTGTGGACGGTCCCCATCGACGGCTTCGCCGAGCCCGGCGGGCTGGCCGTGCTGGCCGACGGGCGCCTCGTGGTCGCCGACACGGGCAACCACCGCGTCGTGCTCGTCGACCCGGTCATGGCCGGCGCCGTGGCGCTCGACGTCGGGCGCCCCGGGTCCGTCGACGCCCCGGGCCCGCAGCCCGCCGCCGTCGCAGGGACGATCGTGCAGCCCGAGGGCTCGGTGCTGGATCTCACGCTCGACCTCGACACGGGCGACGACGTGCTCGACCCCGCCGGCGGCCCGCCCGTGCGCGTGCGCGCCGTCGCGACCGACCCGGCGCTGCTGCGCGAGCCGACGAGCTGGGCCCTGCCCGCGCTGCCCGCGCAGGTGCGCCTCGCGCTGGGGGAGGGGTCGGGACGGGTCACCGTGGAGCTGCTGGCCGCGACCTGCGGGCCCGACGCGTGCCGCCTGCGCCGCACGCAGCGCGCCTACGACGTGCTGCTGACCGCGGGCGGGGCCTGACCCCGTCCGGCCCGCTGCCCCGTCGCCGGGCAATACCCTGCAGGGGCCATGCCGGAGCTGCCCGAGGTCGAGATCACCGCACGCCGCCTGGGCGAGGCGCTGGCGGGCGCGACGATCGAGTCGACGCTGGCGCCGGGGATCAACGCGCTCAAGACGTTCGACCCGCCGCTGCACGCGCTCGACGGGCGCACGATCGCGGGGCTGCGGCGCATCGGCAAGCATCTCGTGGTCGACGTCTCCGGCGACCTGCACGTGCTCGTGCACCTCATGAGCGCCGGGCGCCTGCAGCTGTTCGACAAGCGCGCCGGGCTGCGGGACCGCACGTCGCGCCTGCTCATCCGCATCGACGACGGGCGTGAGCTGCGGCTGCGCGAGTTCGGCACCAAGCAGGCCGCATGGGTCAAGGTGCTCACGCCGGAGGGCCTGGCCGCCGACGACGCGGTGGCGACGCTGGGCCCCGAGGCCTGGCCCGACCCGCCCGAGGACCTCGCCGCGCTCCTGGCTCCCCACGGCGCGCGGCCGCTGCAGGCCGCGCTGCGCGACCAGCGGATCATCACCGGCATCGGTCGCTCCTGGGTCGACGAGATCCTGTGGACGGCGCAGCTCTCGCCCTTCAAGCGCGCCAACGAGCTCGACGCCGACGACGCCGCGGCGCTGCGCCGCGCGATCGTGGAGCGCCTCGGCGCCGCGATCGACCACTACGAGGAGGTCGTGCACCTCCCGATCCCCGACAAGCTCCCGCTGCCCCTGCAGGTCCACCGCCACCAGGGCGAGCCGTGCCCGCGCTGCGGCACGACGATCGAGGCGGTGCACTACGAGGACTACGTCCTCTGCTACTGCCCGCAGGACCAGACGGGCGGGCGCGTCCTCAAGGACCGCCGCCTGTCGCGGCTGCTCAAGTAGCGGGCTCCAGCGGGACGTCGTGGCGGCCGGGCGACGTGTCGAGCCTGACGTCGTCGCGGGAGCAGGCCAGGCTGGAGTGCACCGACGCGTTGGCGGCCTTCGCCGCGTGGGCGTTGACGCCGAAGGCGCCGGTGCCCAGCGTGCCTACGCGGTCAGGGCCGCAATATCATCGTGGGCATGGGCAAGATCCACGAGGGCCAGCCGGCACCGGACTTCGAGCTCCCCGACCAGTCCGGGTCGCCCGTGCGCCTGTCGAGCTTCCGGGGGCAGCGGGTGGTCCTCTACTTCTACCCCAAGGCCAACACGCCGGGCTGCACGACGCAGGCCTGCGGCGTGCGCGACCACGAGACCGACTACGAGGCGGCGGGCGCGGTCGTGCTCGGCGTCTCGCCCGACCCGGTCAAGGCCGTCAGGAAGTTCTACGAGAAGCAGGCGCTGAACTTCGAGCTGCTGGCCGACGAGGACCACGCGGTCTCCGAGGCCTACGGCGTCTGGGTCGAGAAGTCGATGTACGGCAAGACCTACTGGGGCGCCGCCCGCACGACGTTCGTCATCGACGAGGAGGGCATCGTGCGCAAGGTCATCAAGAAGGTCAAGCCCGCGACGCACGACGACGAGGTGCTCGCCGTGCTGCGCGACCTGGAGCCCGCCGCCTAGCATGGCCGCCATGTCCCGCCGCGACGACCTCGACGCCCTGTCCTCCAAGGAGCTGCACGACCGTGCCGTGCGGCGTGCCGAGCGCCACCTCGACGTGAAGTTCCTCTGGAACCTGATGCAGGTGGTCCCCGCGGCCAACGCGGCCGCCGGGCAGACCGACCAGGCCGACTACGACGTCGCCCACTGGAGCGGCCAGGTCGCCGACACGTTCCGCGACGACGACGGCAAGCTGTCCGACGCGCTGCGCCCGGTCTACCTCGACTACCTCGAGCAGCACCCCGACGCCTGAGCGGGCCCGGGCGGGACGACGCCCGGCCTCAATCCTGCCCCCGGCCGGTCGATCACCGGGACGACGACCCGCGAACGACCGGTGAAGGGACAGGACAACCCGACATGACGACCCAGGTGGCCGAGCGCTATCGGCTGGTGACCCGCTCCGACTTCGACGGGCTGGTGTGCGCCGCCCTGCTGAAGGAGCTCGGGATCCTCGACGACATCAAGTTCGTCCACCCCAAGGACATGCAGGACGGCCTCGTCGAGCTCACCGAGCGCGACATCACGACCAACCTGCCCTACGTCCCGGGCGTCCACCTGTCGTTCGACCACCACGACAGCGAGACCGTCCGCGTGACCGACTCGCCCGACAACCACGTCATCGTGGCCGGGGCCAAGTCCGCGGCGCGTGTCGTGTACGACTACTACGGCGGGGCGCAGCGCTTCACGCAGATCGGCGAGGACATCATGTCGGCGGTCGACAAGGCCGACGCCGCCGACTTCACCCGGGACGACATCGTGTCGCCCCAGGGGTGGGGCTACATCTCCTTCATCATGGACCCGCGCACCGGGCTGGGGCGCTTCCACGACTTCCGCATCTCCAACTACCAGCTCATGATGCAGCTCATCGACGACATCACGACGAAGTCGATCGACGAGATCCTGCAGACTCCCGACATCGCCGAGCGCGTCGACCTCTACCGCGCGCACGCCGACGGGGCGATCGACCAGGTCGCGCGCTGCAGCCGGACCCACGGCAACGTCGTGGTGCTCGACCTCCGCGAGGAGGACCCGATCCTGGCCACGAACCGGTTCATGGTCTACGCGGTGCGTCCCGAGTGCAACATCTCGATCCACATCCTCTGGGGCCGGGGCCGCCAGACCACCGTGTTCGCGGTGGGCAAGTCGATCCTGGACCGCTCGAGCACGACCGACGTCGGCGAGCTCATGCTCTCCTACGGCGGCGGCGGCCACATCGCGGCGGGCACCTGCCAGGTGCCCAACCAGGACGCCGAGCGCGTCCTGGGCGAGCTCATCGCCCGCATGAACCAGGACGGCTGAGGCCGCGACGCGCGCCGTCCGCGGGCGCGCGACGGCGTAGAGTCCGGCCCGATGTCGGTCCGCCCGGCCCGTGCGGAGGACGTGCGGCCGCTCGCCGCCGCGCTGTCGCGCGCCTTCCACGACGACCCGGTCACGGGCTGGGTCTACGCCTCCGAGCGCCGGCGCGCCCACTGGTCGTCGCGGTTCTTCCGCTGGCAGCTCGAGCGCCTGCTGCCCCAGGACGCCTGCTGGGCCACGGAGGCCGGCGACGGTGCCGCGCTGTGGGCCCTGCCCGACCGCTGGCGCGAGGAGGCCCGTGAGAGCATCACGCTGCTGCGGCGCACGATGCCCGGCGTGCTGCCCCGGCTCCCGCGGCTCGTGCGGGGCCTCGGGCAGGTCGAGGCCCGCCACCCCGTGGAGCGCCACCTCTACCTCGCGGTGCTCGGCGTGGACCCGGTGCGCCAGGGTCAGGGGCTGGGCTCGGCGCTCATCCGGCCCGGGCTCGAGCTCGCCGACCGCGAGGGCCTGCCGGCGTACCTCGAGACGGGCCGCGAGCGCAACCTGGCCTTCTACGGTCGCCACGGCTTCTCCGTCGTCGGCGAGCTCGACCTGCCCAAGGGCCCACGCGTGTGGTTCCTGTGGCGGGAGCCGGGGTAGGGGCGCGGGCGGCCCGGCGCCGGGCGCGACCCACGCCGCGGGGCGCGTACGGGACCTCGGGCGCCGGCGGTGCCGCCTGGGTCCACGCCCCTTCGCCGATCCGACCGGCGTCCGTGCCCCGCGGTCGCCGGCGGGGCACGCCACCCACGCGCCGACCCACCTCGTAGCCTGGCCGCCGTGACCCCTGCCGCGATCGTCTTCGACAACGACGGCCTGCTGCTCGACACCGAGGAGGCCTGGACGCGTGCGGAGACGACGCTCTTCGCCCGCCACGGCGGCACGTTCACCGCCGAGCACAAGCGCGACCTCATCGGGTCCTCGCACACCGTCGCCGCGGGCAGGATCGAGGCGATGCTCGGCCTCCCCGGCCGGGGCCTGGAGCTCATGGACGAGCTCGCCGCCCTCGTCCTGGAGGAGGCTCTGCACGACATCGAGCCGCGCCCGGGCGCCATCGACCTGGTCCACGCGCTGCGCGACGCCGGCATCCCGTACGCCGTGGCCAGCAACTCGCCGCGGGCGTTCGTCGACCGCGTCCTGCGCACCGCCGGGGTCGACGCGCTGTTCGCGGTGACCGTCGCCGGCGACGAGGTGCAGCACCCCAAGCCGGCGCCCGACATCTACCTCGAGGCCTGCCGCCGCCTGGGCGCCGACCCCGCAGCGTGCGTCGGGCTGGAGGACTCGCCGACGGGCGCGGCGTCCGCGCGCGCCGCGGGCCTGACCGTCATCGGCGTGCCCTACCTGCCCGACATGGCCATCCCGGACGCCGACGTCCTGGCGACCTCGCTCGCCGACGCGGTCGTGCACGAGACCTGCGGGCTCGTAGTCTCTGGCCGGTGACCCCCGTCCCCGCACCGATCGTCGCCGGCATCGGCGGCTTCTTCGATGCGGTGGGCCAGTTCTTCACCCAGCTGGCCGACATCAGCTGGGGGCCGCTGCTGCTCGGGATGCTGTGCTTCGGCACCTACCTGTCGATCCGCTCGCGGGCCTTCTACCACGTGCTGCGCGCCGCCTACCCGGCGGAGAGGATCGAGTTCAAGCGCATCTGGGGCGCCTACATCGCGGCCTACGGCTTCAACAACGTCGTCCCGGCCCGCGGCGGCGACGTCATCAAGCTCTTCCTCACGAAGACCTCGGTCCCCGACTCGACCTACTCGGCGATCGGCGCGGCCTTCTTCGTCGAGATCGGCTTCGACGCGACGATGGGCTTGTTCATCCTCATCTTCGCGTTCACGCAGGGCGTGTTCCCCAAGCCGCCGGACTTCTCCAAGCTCCAGGCGTTCGACCTCAGCTTCTTCGCGTCGCACCCGCGCTTCCTGCTGTTCCTGCTGACCGTGCTGGCGATCGCCGGCCTCGTCGGCTTCGCGCTGCTGAGCACGCGCGTGCGCGCGTTCTGGGCCAAGGTGCGCCAGGGCCTGACGATCATCTTCGACCGCCGCCGCTACTTCCGCGAGGTGTGGCTCGTGCAGTTCGGCGGCTGGTGCTTCCGCTTCGCCGCGTTCTGGTTCCTGCTCGACGCGTTCCACATCGGCGGGTCGGTCAAGAACGTGCTGCTCGTCCTGGGCGTCAACGCCGTCGCGGCGGTCGTGCCGTTCACGCCCGGCGGCGCGGGGGTCCAGCAGGCGTTCCTGGTCAAGGTGTTCGCCGGCGTGGCGTCGGGGGCGACGGTCGCGGCCTACTCCGTGGGCCAGCAGATCGCCATCGCGATCTTCAGCCTGGCCATCGGCTTCTTCGCGCTGGCCACCATCTTCAAGTTCCGGTCCTTCAAGGCCGTGCTCGCGGCCGGCCGCGAGCACCGCGAGTCCGAGCGCCAGGCCTCCGCGCGGACGGCGGGCGGGGGGCTACAGTAGAGCCATGGAAGGCTTCGGTGGGATGTTCGGAGACCCGGAAGAGCTCCAGCGCCGCATGGCGGAGTTCGCCGAGCAGATGCAGGGCCAGCAGCGCCTGGCCTGGGCCGACAACGCGATCGGGCTCGCGGTCCAGATGACCGTCGCGGCCGTCAACCGCGTCAACATCCAGGGCACGACCCAGGAGCAGGCCGAGCAGATCCGCGCCGTCATGGCGACGGTCTTCCCCGAGGCGGTCACGCTCGTCCGCGAAGCCCGCCAGGGCCTGCAGTAGCGCCGCGTCGACCCCGGGCGCGCCGAGCGCGGGCCGCGGCGGCCCCGGCGCCGATACCATCCGCGCCGTGGCGCAGCTCTCCCCCAGCCAGTTGGCGTGGCGTGGCCGGATCGAGACCGGTCTGCGGTTCGCCGCGCCCGTCCTCGACGTCGTGCTCGCCGCCGGCGACCGCCTGTCGCGCGTCGTCGACCGCGAGGAGCCCGAGCTGCTGCTCTCCGGGCGCCTCGGCCACGACGACCAGCCTGCGCTGGCCCATGGCCGCGACTGAGACCCCCGCCCGTCCGCCCGCGCAGGACGTCCTGGTGCGCGAGGCCCGGCTGCGCCCGCTCGTCGGCCTCGCGTCGCTGGCCGCCGCGATCCTGGCGGCCGCCGCCGGCGTGCTGCCCGGCGCGATCTACTCGGGCTTCCCGCGCGTCTACGTCCTGGACTCGATCCGGGCCGCCTCCGGACAGGACTTCGGCGGGGACGGCCTGCGCACGGCGCAGGTCCTGTTCATCCACGACAAGGCGCTGCCGCTGCTGGGCGCCAGCGTCGTCCAGGCGCTCATGGTCCTGCTGGTCGGCGCCGTGCTCGTCTTCCTGCTCGACGCCGCGCAGGCGCGCGGCGCGACGACGCCGCGCCTGGCGCGGCTGCTGGCGATGGTCGGCGCGGTGGCGTCGGCCGTCGGCGCCCTGCTGCTGCAGATCGGCGTGATGACCGAGGCCAGCACGTTCGCCGGCCAGTCCGACCACAGCACCGCCGCCGCCCACGACGCCGTGCGCGGCGGGCTGGTCGTCGCCGGCAGCGGCATCGGCTTCTTCGGCGGCCTCACGCTCGCCGCGGCGTTCGTCATGATCGCGATCGGCGCGATGCGCGTCGGCCTGCTGACGCGTTTCGTCGGCGTGCTCGGCGCGATCTGCGGCGTCCTGCTCGTCCTCGGCCCGGCCACGGGGTCCTCCACGTTCATCGTGCAGACGTTCTGGCTCGTCATGGTCGGCGTGCTGCTCCTGGGCCGCTGGCCGCGCGGCACGCCGCCGGCCTGGGCCGGCCTGGACGCCATCCCGTGGATGACCCAGCAGCAGGTGCGCGAGGCCCGCGCCGCGGGCGGCGGCGGGCCCGCCCCCGCCCGCGCGGCCCCCGCGCCGGCCGGTCCGGGCGTGCCCGGGGCCGCGCGCCGCAAGCGCAAGCGCCGCGGCTGATCCACCCGCCCGGCCCGGTCACGTCCGTCCGCTGACGGGGCGCCCGGGCTTCGCCGCGCGCCGACCCGGGAACCCTCCCTGCGACCACGTCATACCGGGGCGCCCGCCCCCTCCCGGGGCCCGCTCCGCGGACAGGAGAGGGCGCCGACAGGAGAGGGCGCACCATGGAGACATCGACCGCACGAGAGGCCCGGTTCGCGGTGGTCCGGGCGCGACGACCCCGCCGCCGCCCCGGCCGAGACCAGGTCCGCCCGGGCGGCGATCGCCGACTCCGGCCCGCTCGGCCTCGCGGGCTTCGCCCTGCTGACGGCCACGTTCTTGCTGCTGGGCATCGGCAACGCGGGCGCCCACACGTCGATGGCGAAGGCCGGCGGGTGGGTCGGCCTCGCCACCGCGGCGGCGGCATGGTATGCCTCGTTCGCGGCGGTGACGACGCGACCTTCGGGCGCAGCGTCCTGCCGGTGCGGCCGCTGAAGCCGACGGACGCCTGAACGACCACGACGACGCAGAGGAGCGGCTGACCATATGGCCGGCACGACCACGGATCTGGAACGACAGCTCGCGGAGCTGCTGGAGCAGGAGCGCTTCGAGCCGCCGCAGGCGTTCGTGCAGGACGCCCTGATCAAGGACCGCTCGGTGCACGAGGAGGCCGAGCGCGACCCGGAGGGCTGGTGGCGCGAGCAGGCCCGGGCGCTGCACTGGTTCTCCGAGCCCGAGCAGGCCCTGGACGACAGCAACCCCCCGTTCTACACGTGGTTCGCCGACGGCACCCTCAACGCGTCCTACAACTGCCTGGACCGCCACGTCGAGGCGGGCCTGGGCGACCGCGTCGCGTTCCACTGGCGCGGCGAGGAGGGCGAGGAGCGCGAGATCACCTACGCCTGGCTGCTCGAGCAGACCCAGCGGGCGGCCAACGCGCTCAAGGACCACGGGGTCGGCGAGGGCGACGTCGTCGGGATCTTCCTGCCGATGATCCCCGAGGTCGTCGTCGCCATGCTGGCCTGCGCGCGGATCGGCGCGCCGCACAACGTCGTCTTCGGCGGGTTCAGCGCCGAGTCGGTGCGCGAGCGCATGGAGTTCTCCGACGCCAAGGCGCTCATCACGGTCGACGGCGCGCGGCGCAAGGGCAAGGTCGCCGCCGTCAAGGCCGCCGTCGACGCGGTCGGCATGCCCGTCAAGACCACCATCGTGGTCAGGCACACGGGGCTGGAGGAGTGCCCGATGGGCGAGGGCGACGTCTGGTGGCACGAGGCGCTGGAGGCCGCCGACCCCGAGTGCGCGCCGGCGCAGCTGGGCGCCGAGCACCCGCTGTTCATCCTGTACTCGTCGGGCTCGACGGCCAAGCCGAAGGGCATCCAGCACACCACGGGCGGCTACCTGACGCACGTGGCGTGGACGCACAAGCACGTCTTCGACCTCAAGCCCGAGTCCGACGTGTACTTCTGCTCGGCCGACGTGGGCTGGATCACCGGCCACTCCTACATCGTCTACGGGCCGCTGCTGAACGCGACGACGTCGGTGATGTACGAAGGCGCCCCCGACTACCCGCACAAGGGCATCTGGTGGGAGCTCTGTGAGCGCTACGGGGCGACGATCTTCTACACCGCCCCGACGGCCATCCGCGCGTGCATCAAGTGGGGCGTCGAGCACGTCGAGAAGGCCGACCTGTCGAGGCTGCGGCTGCTGGGGACCGTCGGTGAGCCGATCAACCCCAAGGCCTGGCTGTGGTACTGGAAGGTCGTCGGCGGCGAGCGCTGCCCTGTCGTCGACACCTGGTGGCAGACCGAGACCGGCGGGATCATGATCACCACGCTGCCCGGCGCCCAGGCCATGAAGCCGGGCGTGGCGGGCACGCCCCTGCCCGGCATCGCGGCGGCCGTGCTGACCGAGGAGGGCGAGGAGGTCCCGCGCGGCACCCAGGGCCTGCTCTCCCTGAGCCGGCCGTGGCCGGGCATGCTGCGCACGCTGTTCGGCGACGACGACCGCTACGTCGGCACGTACTGGGAGAAGTGGGGGCCGGAGACCTACCTCGTCGGCGACGCCTCCAAGCAGGATGACGAGGACTACGTGTCGGTCATCGGGCGCGTCGACGACGTGCTCAACGTCTCGGGCCACCGGATGAGCACGGCCGAGATCGAGTCGGCGATCGTCTCCCACGGCAAGGTCGCCGAGGCCGCGGTCATCGGCGCGGCCGACGAGGACACCGGCCAGTCCGTGGCGGCCTTCGTGACGCTGGAGGGCGACCTGCAGGGCAGCGACGAGCTCGTCGCCGAGATCCGCGAGCACGTCGCGGTGCGCATCGGCAAGCTCGCCCGGCCCAAGCGCATCATCTGGGCCGACGACCTGCCCAAGACCCGCTCGGGCAAGATCATGCGCCGGCTGCTGAAGGACATCGCCGAGGGCCGCGAGCTGGGCGACGTGACGACCCTGCGCGACCCCCACGTGATGGCCCAGCTCGAGGGCAAGATCAAGGAGCGCGCCGACGACGACGCCTAGAGCCACAATGTGGCTCCATGCCGTCCTCGCCGACCGTCCGTGACGTCATCCTGCGGGACGGGGCCGCCCTGCGGCTCCGTTCGCCGCAGCCCGAGGACGAGGCGGACATCCGCGCGTTCTTCGACCGCCTGTCGTTCGAGAGCCGGTACATGCGCTTCCACGGTGCGGGCCGGACCGACCTCGTCTCGCGCGACTACGCCCAGGCCGACGGCGAGGCCCGGATGCCGCTGTTGGCCCACCTCGGCGACCGCATCGTGGCAGTGGCCGGCTATGACCGCCTGAACGAGCCCGACGCGGCCGAGGTCGCCTTCGCGGTCTCGGAGGAGATGCGCGGCCGCGGGCTGGCGACCCGCATGCTCGAGCAGCTCGCCGAGATCGCCGCGGGGCGCGGCATCACGCGCTTCGACGCAGAGGTCCTGGCCGACAACCGCGCGATGCTGCACGTGTTCTCCAACGTCGGCTTCGGCGTGCGGCGCGTCACCTCCCACGGGGTCGTGCACCTCGACCTCGACCTGCGCCCGACCGAGGCGCTGGCCGAGCGCATCGACGACCGCACCCACGCGGCGACCGTCGTCTCCCTGCAGGCGCTGCTGCGCCCGCAGTCGGTCGCCGTCGTCGGCGCCTCGTCGCGGCCGGGCAGCATCGGCGGGGCGATCTACCAGGCGATCATCCTCGGCGGCTTCGCGGGGGTGGCGACCCCCGTGCACCGCGACGGCGGGATCGTGGCCTCCACGCGCGCCGTGCGCTCGCTCGCCGAGCTGCCCGAGCCCGCCGAGCTCGCCGTCGTGGCCGTGGGCGCCGGTGACGTGCAGGCCGTGGCCGAGGAGGCCGCCGCCTGCGGCGTCCGCGCGCTGCTCGTGGTCTCCACGGGCTTCGGCGACACCGACGAGCCCGAGGGCCGCGCCCGCGAGGAGGCCCTGCTGGCGACCGTCCGCGCGCACGGGCTGCGGCTCGTGGGACCCAACGCGCTCGGCGTCGTCAACACGGACCCCGAGGTCGCGCTGCAGGCCCTGATCGGCCGGGTGCCCGTCCGCGCCGGCGGCCTCGGGCTGTCGTCGCAGTCCGGCGCGCTCGGGCTCGCCCTGCTCGGCCACGCCGCGGCGCGGCGCATGGGCGTCTCGTCCTTCCTGGCGCTCGGCAACCGCGCCGACGTGTCGACCAACGACGTCCTGGAGCACTTCGCCGACGACGAGCGCACGAAGGTCGTGGCCTTCTACGTCGAGTCCTTCGGCAACCCGCGGCGCTTCTCGCAGGTGGCCCGCCGCGTGTCGCGGCGCAAGCCGATCCTGGCCGTCAAGGGCAGCCGGCGCGCGGAGGGCGACGCACGCCAGAACCTGCGGATCGCCGCCGCGCTGACCGACGCCGCGGCGACCGAGGCCCTCTTCCACCAGGCCGGCGTGCTGCGCGTCGAGAGCACCCAGACGCTCTTCGACGCCGCGGAGTTCCTCGAGCGCCAGCCGCTGCCCGCCGGGCGCAGCATCGGCATCGTGACGAACTCGGGCGGCCTGGGCACGGTGGCCGCCGACGCGGCCGCGGTCCGCGGGCTGCGCCTGGCCCGCACGTCGGACGCCACGCGCGCGCGGCTGGCCGCGGACCTGCCCGCCGCCGACCGCATCGGCAACCCGATCGACCTCGGCGTGCGGGCGCCCGTCGACGACGAGCGTGCCGCGGTGCGCGCGCTGCTCGACGACGAGGGCGTCGACGCGGTCCTCGTGGTCCACGTCGGCCTGGGGGGCGACGACCCGGGCATGCGCCTGGCGGCCCTCGAGGACGCGGTCGCCGACGCGTCCAAGCCCGTCGCCGCGTGCGTGGTCGGCCTGGACGGCGAGCTGCCCGAGCGCGACGAGCGCCGCGTGCCCAACTACCGCTTCCCCGAGGCCGCCATCCGGGCGCTGGCCATCGCCGCCGACCGCCGCGACTGGCTCGGCCGCCGCCTCGGCCAGGCACCCGAGCTGCCCGGCTTCGACGCCGACGCCGCGCGCGTCCTGGTCGCCGGCGCGCAGGACGGCCGGCTCGACGCCGAGCAGGTCGTGGCGCTGCTGGGCACCGCGGGCCTGGCGCTGGCGCCCGGCGCGCGGGCCGTGCCCGAGGACGCCGTCGAGGTGCTCGTCGGCGCGGTCAACGACGCCGAGCTGGGGCCCGTGATCGGCGTCGGCGCGGGTGGCGGGCGCCCGCTCGTGCCGGGCGACGTCGCGTTCCGGCTGGCGCCGCTGACCGATGTCGACGCCGAGGACCTCGTCGACGCCCCGGCGGCGCTGCGCGCCGCGCTGGCGACGGGCCGCCACGACGTCGCGGCTCTGCGCGACGTCGTCCTGCGCGTCGCGGCGCTCGCCGATGCGCTGCCCGAGCTCGCCGAGGCCGAGCTGGACCCGGTCCGGGTGGCGCCCGGCGGGGTCACGGTGGCCGGGGCGCGGATGCGCATCGCCCCGCCGCCCCAGCGCGAGCGCGCGAAGACCTGGTAGCCGCCGGATGCCCGCCCAGGGGGCGGGATCCGGTCGCGGGTGTTCGCCCAGGGGGCGAAACCCGCAGTGCGGAGCTTGTCCCGCCGCGCCCCCTCTCCTAGGGTCGGGGCATGGGTCGCTACGAAGACGAATGCGCCAGGCACCGGTGGACGGTGCCCGAGCGCTACAACCTCGCCCACGACGTGTGCGACAAGCACCCGCGCGACAAGCTCGCGATGGTCTGGGAGCGCTTCGACGGCGAGCGCCGCGACGTCACCTGGGGCGAGATGCAGGACCTGGCCAACCAGGCCGCCCATGTGCTGGCCGACCACGGCGTGGTCAAGGGTGAGCGCGTCGCGGTCGTGCTGCCGCCGACGCCCGAGACCGCGGCGATCTTCTTCGGCACCTGGAAGCTCGGTGCGCTGCTGTTGTCGATGTCGGTCCTCTACGGCGACGACGGCATCCGCCACCGCCTGACCGACAGCGACCCCAAGGTGCTGGTCACCAACGCCGCCAACGCCGCTCGGTTCGCCGACTGGGGCGGCGAAGTCCTGATCCTGGACGCCGACGACGGCCTGCTGGCGGGCGCCTCGACCGAGCCCGTCGTCGCCGACACGTCCTCCGAGGACCCCGCCCAGCTCTACTACACGTCGGGCACCACCGGGCTGGCCAAGGGCATCGTCCACGCCCACCGCTACCTGCTGGCCCACGAGGAGTTCATCTACTGCCACGAGGTGCAGGACGGCGAGCGTTTCCATGGCATGGGCGAGTGGGCGTGGGCGGCGGGCATCGCGCCGCTGCTGGGGCCGTGGCGCCTGGGCGCCACGCAGGTCGTCATCCAGCGCGAGGGCGGGTTCGACCCCGCCCAGCAGCTGGACTTCCTCAGCCGTCACCGGGTCACCAACGTGTTCACGACCCCGACGGCGATGCGCTCCATGATGTCGATCGCCGACGCGGGCACCCGCTACCCGTGCGAGTTCCGCCGCGTGTGCAGCGCCGGCGAGCCGCTGAACCCGGAGGCCATCCGCTGGTTCCGCGAGCAGTACGGGCTGACCGTGCTGGACTACTACGGGCTGACCGAGTCCTATCCGCTCGTCGGCAACTTCCCGTGGATGGAGGTCCGCGAGGGCTCCATGGGCCGTCCCATGCCGGGCTGGGACGTGCGGATCCTCGACGAGGACGAGCGCGAGGTCGCCCAGGGCGAGCGCGGCGAGATCTGCCTGCGCGCCCGGTCCAACCCCCACTACCCGCTCGGCTACTGGAACAACGACGAGGCCGCGCGGGAGACCTTCGGCGGCGACTGGTTCCACACCAAGGACGCCGCGACGGCCGACGAGGACGGCTACATCTGGTATGCCGGGCGCGCCGACGATGTCATCATCTCGGCCGGCTACCGGATCGGCCCGTTCGAGGTCGAGTCGGCGTGCATCGAGCACCCCGCCGTGCGCGAGGCGGCGGCCGTCGCCTCGCCCGACGAGCGCCGCGGCACGATCGTCAAGGCGTTCATCGTGCTCGCCGAGGGCCACGAGGGCTCCGACGCGCTGGCCGAGGAGATCAAGGCCTTCGTGCGCGACCGGCTGTCGGCCTACGCCTACCCGCGCCGCATCGAGTTCGTGACCGACCTGCCCAAGACGCTGACGGGCAAGATCCGCCGCATCGAGCTGCGCGAGCAGGAGGCCGCGCGGTCCTGACCGGCGCTACTCGTAGACCACGACGTCCGGGCGTGGGCTCAGCGCCATGACCGCGCCCGGCGCCATCGTCCGGACGTCCTCCTTGTAGAACAGCTTGAACCCGCGCCCCAGCGTGGGCGTGCGGCGGATGAAGGCGTGGTACTTGGCCACCTTGACCACCGTGCTGCCGAAGCCGTCGACGTTGACCACGGTCGCCACGCCCGGTGAGGGGCGCAGGCGCTCGTCGCGGGTGATCATCCCGTCGGTGAACCGGTGCACCAGCAGCAGCTTCTCGGGCAGCGCCCGCTCGCGGACGATCCGAGACAGGTAGCCGGCGGCGGCGTTGACGACGTCGGCGTCGGTGCTGCCGATGACCTTCCCCGGCAGCTGGCCGGGGCCGACGTGCCACTCGGGATCCAGCGCGAGGCCGACGTCGGGCTCGCGCAGCCAGCGCGCCAGGCGCTCGATCTCGGGACCGAACTGGCCGCGGCCCGGCTGGATGTCGAGCACGAGCAGCGCGTGGACCCGGCGTGCGGCCGCGAGGTAGCGGTCGATCATCGCCGCGCTCATACGGTCGCGGTACAGCCCCGAGGGCCCGGGCGCGGCCGTGGCGACCGTCGAGATGAGCTCCAGGGCGGGCAGGACGTGGCGCGTGCGGCGGTCGTAGGGCCGCGCCTGGGCGAGCAGGCGGCGTGCGGCGTGGGCGGGCGTGCCGATCCCCAGGGCGCCGAGCTCGGGGTCGCGCGGGTTGCCGTAGAAGGCGACGACGCGCCGGTCGGGGAACAGGCGCCGCCCGCCCCCGGGCAGCTGCGTGGCAGGCGCGGCGCGCTCGCTCGCCGTCCGCTCCGTGGCGTCCGGGCGGCCGCCGCCGCCCGACGAGGCCCCCACCGCGACCCCGGCGCCGAGCGCGGCGAGCCCCACGACCGCCAGGGCGGCCAGGCGCCGCCGTCGGACCACCGCGCGCTCCACGCGTGCATCATGCCCGCTGGGAGGGGGCGGGCGAACCTGTCCGCGCGCCGGCGGCGACCTCGACATCCGCCGCGGCGGCGTCGAACCCGGGCCGCGATCGGCGTCCGAGTCGGTAAGGATGGGGGAGATGGCTCTCCTGAACGGCAAGAAGCTCCTGATCACCGGCGTGCTCACCGACCGCTCGATCGCCTACTCCGTCGCGCGGCGGGCGCAGGAGGAGGGCGCCGAGATCGTCCTCACCGGCTTCGGGCGCGCCATGCGGCTGACCCAGCGGATGGCCCAGCGGCTGCCCGACCCGCCCGACGTCCTCGAGCTCGACGTCACCGACGACGCGCAGCTCGCCGCCGTCGCGCAGGAGCTCGAGGGCCGCTGGGGCGCCCTGGACGGCGTCCTGCACGCCATCGCGTTCGTGCCCGGTGACGCGCTCGGCGGGCGCTTCATGGAGGCGCCGGCCGCCAGCGCGCTCAGCGCGTTCGAGATCAGCGCGTTCTCGCTGAAGTCGCTCGGCGCGGCGTTCGCCCCGCTGCTGGAGCGTGCCGAGGGCGGCGGCTCGCTCGTCGGACTGGACTTCGACGCCACCCGGGCGTGGCCGATCTACGACTGGGCCGGCGTCTCCAAGGCCGCGCTGGAGTCCGTCAACCGCTACCTGGCCCAGTACCTCGGGCCGCGCGGCATCCGCTCCAACCTCGTCGCCGCGGGGCCGCTGCGCACGATGGCCGCCGGCGCGATCGAGGGCTTCGACGTCCTCGCCCAGGCGTGGGAGACCGGCGCGCCGCTGGGCTGGGACCTCGAGGACCCCGACCCGGTCGCGGACGCCTGCCTCTTCCTGCTCTCGTCGCTGTCGCGCGCGATCACCGGCGAGATCCTGCACGTCGACGGCGGCTTCCACGCCCTCGGCGTGCACGGTGTCACGCCCCCCGCGCCCGGCGCGGCGGCCTGAGCGATGGCGGGCCCCGACGAGGAGCGCACGCGCCGGCGCGTGCACGTGCGCTGGCGCGACCTGGACACGCTCGGCCACCTCAACTCCTCGGTCTACCACGAGTACCTCGAGGAGGGCCGTGGCGCGCTGGTCGCCGGGCTCGGCGACGACCCGGCCGACCCGTTCCCGTGGGTGCTGGCCCACATCGAGCTCGACTACCGCCACGAGGTGCGCCGCGAGCACGGCTACGTCGAGATCGTCACGGGGGTCGAGCGCGTCGGGTCCAAGAGCGTGACGACGACCCAGCGCGTCCTGCTGCCCGACGGGACCGTCGCGGCCGAGGGCCGCGCGATCATCGTCGCCTGGGACGGCCGTGCGCGCGGCTCGCGGCCGCTGGGCGAGCGCGAGCGCGCCGTGCTCGGGGGGCTCGCGGCCGCCGACGGCTGATCAGCGCCTGAACGACCGCGACGACACGGTGTCCAGCACGACCTTGGGCAGGTGGGAGGCCAGCTTGCCCAGCGCCGACTTGCCGCCGGGCCCGAGCACGTCGTCGTCGGCCGCGATCGCACGGGCGATCTTGTCGGCCCAGGACTCCGGCGACTGGCGGTCCCACCCGTCGAGCGTGCCGAAGTGGGGCTCGAGCAGACGCTTGGTGTCGTCGAGCATCTCGGTGGCGATGCCGCCGGTGATGACGTGCAGCGTCGTGACCGGCGTGGGCGCCAGCTCGCGCCGCAGCGACTCGGTGAAGGCCGCCACGCCGCCCTTGGACGCCGCGTAGGTGCTCACGGCCGGGAAGTTGACGTAGCCCGAGACGCTCGAGTTGTTGACGATCTTGCCCGAGCCGCGGGCCAGCATGATCGGCAGCAGCCGGTGGGTGAGGTGGATCGTGCCGAGCAGGTTGACCTGGATCAGGCTGTAGATCTGCTCGAGGTCCTGCTCCTCCAGCAGCCCGGCCGTGAACTGGCCGGCGTTGTTGACGAGCACGTCGATGGCGCGCAGGTCATCGCCCAGGCCGTCCAGCCCGGCGTCGATGGACTCGCGCGAGGAGAGGTCGAGCGCGACGGGCACGACCGTGCCCTGCCCGGCCGGGATGGGATCGTAGGCCGAGACGTCGCGCACGCCGGCCAGCACGCGCACCGGCTCGCGCGCCAGGCGCTGGGCGATGGCGCGGCCGATCCCGCGGTTGGCGCCGGTGACCAGGACGGTGATGCCGTGCAGCTCCATGGTCCTGCAGTGTCCCGCACGTGGCCCCGGGCAACGGCGCAGGCGCCAACCCGGCGCCCGAGCGCTCGGCTCAGTCCTCGGCGGGGCCGGCGGTGGGCTTGGAGTACACCGCGCGCCACCACAGCTCGGCGAGCACGCGGATGGACTGGTGGGCGTCGCCGCCGCCCTGGATGAGCTCCAGCGTGACGTGGCGCTCGACCATCGCCAGCAGGGCCTGCGCGGCCAGCCGCGGCGGGATGTCGGACGGCGCGATGCCGCGGGCCTGATCGCGCGCGATGCGCGACACCGCCCCTTCGACGAAGCGCACGACGTAGGGCGCCCACTGCGGCGGGAGCCGATCCTCCTCGCCGGAGAGCATGGCCGCGAGCGTGAGCACGTGCGCGTTGCTGTCGATGACCTTGACGGCGCGGGCCAGGCCGCGGCGCAGCTCGGCCCGCGGGTCCCCGGTGCCCTCGAGGTACGGCGACGCCGCCTCGTACATGTCCATGAACGCACGGGCGATCAGCCGGTCGACGAGCGCGCGCTTGTTCGGGAAGTAGAAGTACAGCGCCGTGCGCGACGTGAAGGCGCGCCGGGCGATCGTGTCCATCGTCAGCCGGCGGTAGGGCGTGTCGGCCAGCGCGTCGCGCGCGGCGTCGAGGATCGCCTCCTCGGTCGCGTTGCGCGACTCACTGCCCAATGGCTCGCCGGCCGGGTGGGTCACTCCATCACGCGCCCAGCTCCAGGACGTGCGCGATGCGGTCGCGCGTGTCCTGCGGGGCCACGACCTCGTCGACGAACCCGGCCGCGGCGGCGATGCGCACCGGGAGGTGCTCGGCGGCGTAGGCCTCGGCCAGCAGCGCGGCGTCGGCACCGGCCTCGATCTCCCGGCGGCGGACCAGCTCGACCGCCTGGCGCGCGCCCATGACGCCGATCCTGGCGTCCGGCCAGGCGAGCGTGAGGGTGGCACCGAGGTCGCGGGAGTTCATGACGATGTGCGCCCCACCATACGCCTGCCGCAGGGTGACCGTCACCCGAGGCACGGTCGCGCGGGCGAACGCGCGCAGCAGCGACGCGCCGTGGCGCAGCACGCCGGCCTGCTCCTGCGTGGCGCCCGGCAGGAAGCCCGGCGTGTCGGAGAGCACGACGAGCGGGATGCCGAAGCGGTCGCACAGGTTCACGAACCAGGCGCCCTTCTCGGCCGCCGCGGCGTCCAGGCAGCCGCCGAGGTAGCGCGCCTGGTTGGCGATGACGCCGACCGGACGGCCCTCGATGCGGCCGAAGGCCACGGTGAGGTTGCGCGCCCACTTCGGCGCCAGCTCGAGCAGCTCGCCGCCGTCCAGCAGCGCCGCGGCGACGTCGCGGACGTCGTAGACCTGCCGGTCGGAGGCCGGCAGCGCGTCGGACGGGTCGTGGCCCGGCGCGTCGGCCGGCACGACCAGCGGCGGCGTCGCGCCGATGCGGTCGGGCAGGAACATGAGCAGCTCGCGGGTGAGCTCGGCGGCGTGCACGTCGTCGCGGGCCACGAGGTGCGAGACGCCGTTGGCGCCGTGCACCTTGGGGCCGCCGAGGTCCGGCGCGCTGATCTGCTCGCGCGTGACGCGCTCGATGATCTTGGGGCCCGTGAGGAACATCACGGCCTCCTGGGTCATCACGACGAAGTCGCCGAGCGTCGGCGAGTATGCCGCGCCGCCCGCGCACGGGCCGCTGATCACGCTGATCATCGGCACGGTGGCCAGCGACTGCGCGCGGAAGATCCGCGCGTAGGCCGTCAGCGCCGCCACGCCCTCCTGCAGCCGGGCGCCGCCGGAGTGCGGGAAGCCGACGACCGGCACGCCCAGCGTGTCGGCGCGCTCGATCGTGCGGGCGATCGTCTCGCCGCCCGCCGAGCCCAGCGACCCGCCCTTGTGGCCGCCGTCCTGCGCCCAGGCGCAGACCGGCCGGCCGCGCACGCGCCCGCTGCCCGCGAGCACGCCGTCGCCGACGGCGGTGCGCATCGGCCGGAACGTTCCCGGGTCGAAGAGCAGCTCGAGCCGTGCCCGTGCTGCGAGGTGGTGGTCCGGTGCGACGTCGAAGACTGCGCTCATGTCAGGCCGCCTGGAGGACGAGGGTTGCGTTCTGGCCACCGAAGCCGAACGAGTTGCTCAGCGCCACCTTGAGGTCGGGCGCCTCGCGGGGCGCGCCCGCGATGTGGTCGGCCTCGCATTCGGGGTCGATCTGCTCGAGGCCGAGGGTGGGCGGGAGGGCGCCGTGGCGCAGCGCCTCGACGCACGCCACGGCCTCGATCGCGCCGGCCGCGCCGAGCGTGTGCCCGATCGCGCCCTTGCAGGAGGAGACCGGCGGGCCGTCGTCGCCCATGACGTCGCGCAGCGCCTTGCTCTCCACCCGGTCGTTGATCGGGGTGCTCGTGCCGTGGGCGTTGACGTAGCCCACGTCGGCCGGGGAGAGGTCGGCGTCGCGCAGCGCGGCGCGCATGGCCTCGATCGCGCCGCGGCCGTTCTCCTCGGGCTGCGTGATGTGGAAGGCGTCGTTGGAGGCGCCGTAGCCGACGACCCGCGCCAGGACCTTGGCCCCGCGGGCCACGGCGTGCTCCTCGCGCTCGAGGACCAGCACGGCCGCGCCCTCGCCCATGACGAAGCCGTCGCGGCGTTCGTCGAACGGGCGCGAGACGCCCTCGCGCGACAGGGCGCCCATGCGCCGGAACGCGGCGAGGCACAGGCCGATGAGCGCGGCCTCCGTGCCGCCGGCGACCACGACGTCGGCGTCGCCGCGCTCGATCATGCGCTTGGCTTCGCCGATGGCGTGGGCGCCCGTGGCGCAGGCCGAAGCGACCGAGAAGCCGGGGCCGTGCGCGCCGAGGCGCATCGCGACCTGGCCGGCGGCGGCGTTGGGCATCATCATCGGGACGAAGAGCGGGGACACCGCGCGGTCGCCCTTGGTGAGCCAGTTCTCGCACTCGATCGCCATGGTCGTCAGCCCGCCGACGCCCGTGCCGATGATCACGCCGACGCGGGCGGGGTCGACCTCGCCCATGAGACCCGCCTCGGCCGCGGCCTCGTCGGTCGCGGCGACCGCCAGCTGGGTGAAGCGGTCGTTGCGGCGCACCTCCTTGGGCGTCATCGAGGTCTCCGGATCGAACTCGGCGCAGGGGGCGATGCCCTCGTCGCCGATCCCGCTGCGGAGCTTCAGCAGCGCGTCGAAGAAGGTGTCGGCCCCGTTGCCCAGCGACGAGACGACGCCACGGCCGGTGACGACGATCGAGCCCATCTACGCGGTCGCGCCCTGGAGGCGCTCGACCAGGGTGATGGCGTCGCCCACGGAGGCGATGCCCTTGAGGTCGGGGTCGGCGATCTGCACGTCGAAGCGGTCTTCGAGCGCCTTGACGAGCTCGACGAGGTCGAGCGAGTCGACGTCGAGCTGCTCCCACGTCGTGTCGGGCTGCGCGGTCTCGGCGTCGGGGACCTTGATCGCGGCGAGCTCGGTGCGGATCGCCTCGAGGATCTCCTGCTGGGTGGCCATGGTGTCGGTTGCTCCTGGTGGTTCGGGGTCAGGGTGCAGAGCGTCAGGCGCCCAGGCCGCCGTCGACGGCGAGGGTCGCTCCGTTGATGTAGGCCGCGTCGTCGCCGACGAGGAAGGACACCGCGGCGGCGACCTCCTCCGGCGTTCCGACGCGTCCCGCCGGGACCGCGCTCTTGAGGTCCCCGGCAAGGTCGTGGGTCATCTCGGTGTCGATGACGCCGGGCGTCACGGCGTTGCACGTGATGCCGCGCTTGCCCATCTCGCGGGCGATGACGCGCGTGAAGCCCAGCAGGCCGGCCTTGGAGGCCACGTAGTTGGCCTGGCCCGGGTTCGCCCGCTCGGCGACGACCGAGGAGATGTTGACGATGCGGCCCCAGCGGGCCTTGAGCATGTCGTCGAGGCCGCGCTTGGTGCAGTGGAACGCGCCGTTGAGGTTCGTGTCGATGACGCGCGTCCAGTCCTCGTCGGGCATGCGGATCGCGAGGCCGTCGGCGGTGATGCCGGCGTTGTTGACGAGCGCGAGGATCTTGCCGAAGCGCTCGCGCACCTCGTCGAACGCTGCCTGGACCTCGGCGGGGTCGGCGACGTCGGCGCGCACGTCGGCGGCCTCGCTGCGCCCGAGCGTCGCGACGGTCCAGCCGTCGCCGCGCAGGCGCTCCGCGATCGCGGCGCCGATGCCGCGCGTGCCGCCCGTGACGACGGCCACGCCCTCGTCACGCCCGGACATCGCGGCGCTCCTTCCAGCTCACGATGCCCGCGCCCCACACGAAGCCCGCGCCGAAGGCGGTCATCGCGATGGTGGCGCCGGGGCGCAGGCGCCCATCGGCCTCGGCCTGGGCCAGGGCCAGCGGGATCGACGCCGACGACGTGTTGGCGACGCGGTCGACGTTCATGACGACCTTCTCGGGCGGCAGGCCCATCTCCGCGGCGGCCACCTCGATGATGCGCGAGTTGGCCTGGTGGGCGACGAAGAGGTCGATGTCGGCCATCTGCAGGCCGGCGGCCTCGAGCGCCTCGTGCGTGGACTGCACCATGCGCGCGACGGCGTGGCGGTAGACCTCACGGCCCTCCATGCGCAGCTTGCGGTCCACGTTGTCGGCGTAGAGCAGGTCCCCCTGCTCGGGGTCGCAGCCCAGCACGAAGCGCGGGCAGCCGCGGTCCAGCTCGCCCGCGGCCACGACGACCGCGCCGGCGCCGTCGCCGAAGAGCACGGCCGTGCCGCGGTCCTCGAGGTCGGTGAGGCGGCTCAGGGCCTCGGCGCCGCAGACCAGCACGACGCGCGCACGGCCGGTCTCGACGAGCGCGGCGGCCTGGTCCAGCGCGTAGAGGAAGCCGGCGCAGGCGGCGTTGAGGTCGACGGCGGCCGCGCCGTGGGCGCCGATGAGCCGGGCGACCTCGGGGGCCAGGCCCGGCGTGACGCGATCGGGGGTGATCGTCGTGACGATGATCTGGTCGACCTCGTCGGCGGTGCGTCCGGCGTCGCGCAGGGCCGCGAGGCACGCCTCGGCGGCCAGCGGGGCGATCGGCTCGCCCTCGGCGAGCCAGTGGCGGCTGCGGATGCCGGTGCGCCGGACGATCCACTCGTCCGTGGTGTCCAGCGTGGACTCGAAGTGGTCGTTGCCCACGACGGCCTCGGGCAGCCCGATGCCGACGCCGAAGAGCCCGGCGACCGTCCCCTTGGGCAGCGGGCGGCCCAGGCGCCGGCGGGGCGCCACGCCGACGGGCGCGCTGTGGCCGAAGCGGTGGGTCGGCGTGGTCGTCGCCGCGCTCGTGGAGGTCTGGACCGCCATCAGGCCGTCGTCAGGGTTCGCTTGACAAGCCCGGTCAGGACGGCGCCCGGACCGTGCTCGACGAAGCGCTCGACGCCCGCGGCTCGCAGTGCCAGCAGCGTCTCGCGCCAGCGCACGCCGCGCAGGAGGTTGGCGCTGAGCTCGCGGCGCACGTCGGTGAACGGGGCGGCGGTGCCGTTGCCGTAGACGGGGAACGCGCCGGGCTGCAGCTCCACGCGCTCCAACGCCACCCGCAGGCGCTCGGCGGCCGGCTCCATGAGCGGGGAGTGGAACGCGCCGGAGACGTCCAGGCGGCGGGCGCGGGCGCCGGTCTCCTCCCGGGCGGCCTCCTCGGCGGCGGCCACCGCGTCGGCGGCGCCGGAGAGCACGAGCTGGCCCGGGGCGTTGTCGTTGGCGATCGTGAGGTGCAGGCGGGCGGCCAGGGCGCGCACGGCGTGGTCGTCGCCGCCGAGCATGGCGACCATGCCGCCCTCGGCCAGCTCGCCCGCGTCGGCCATGGCGGCGGCGCGCTCAGCCACGAGGCTCACGGCATCGTCGAAGCGCAGGACGCCCGCTGCGACCAGGGCCGCGTACTCGCCGAGCGAGTGGCCCGCGGCCGCGCGGACCTCGGCGGCGTCGTCGGCCTGCTCGTGGCGCCAGATGTCCCACGCGGCCACGCTGCAGAGCAGGATCGCGGGCTGCTGGAAGCGGGTTCCCTCGTGCAGGCGCTCGAAGGGGTCGAACCCGAGCAGCTCCAGCCCGCGCTCGAAGGCGGGATGGCCGCGGTACGGCTCGTCCATATCGGGCGCATGGCTGCCCTGGCCCGGGAAGATCGCGGCGATCGATGGCACTGCCCATACGTAGCGTGGTTTGCGCCCCAGGTTTCCCGATCTCGACACCGGCGTGCAGAGTGTCGAATCCCGCCTGGCGCACCCGTTCAGGTGGAGGAACCCGTGCTAGGACGTCGCAGCGTCGAGCCGGGCCTGCGTGCGCATCTCGGAGAGGATGCGCTCCAGCCGCGGCTCGGTCTCGGTGTCCACGTGCGTCATCGCGGCCCCGACGGCCGGGTGCACCGCGCTGATCGCGCGGTGCATCTCGTGCGCGACGGCGCGGTAGCTCGGGTGCCCCTCGCGCCCGGAGCGCAGCTCGATGAGCTGCATCGCCTCGCGGGCGTTGAGGTCCAGGACGTAGCGGATCCGGTATCCCAGGCACAGGGCGTAGGGCGCCGCGCGGTGCTGCCCGGCGTCGGCGAGCGCCTGCCAGGCGGCCCGCGAGGTCTCGTAGGCGCGCCGGACGTCGTCGCCGCAGCCGGCGGCGTCGACCTCCTCGGGCACGCCCGCCCCGAGGTGTGGGGTGAGCTGCTGCCACTGGACGGTCAACATCCGGTGGCGCTGCAGGTCGCGGAAGGCGCCGTAGTCCGAGACGATCTCGAAGCGGTAGCGCAGGGCCTCGAAGCCGCGGCCGGGCCGGTGGCGCCGGTTGGCGCGGGTGCCGACCAGGTCGGCGAGCATCGCCGCGCGCTCGTCCGCCGCCAGGGCGGCGAGGCGGATCCGCGCGGCCTCCTCCCCGACGCCGGTGGCCTCGAACAGCAGCGCCGCCAGCAGCGCGTCCTCGTCGCCGTCGACATGCAGCAGCCGCACCGACGAGCCGCCCTCGCCGTCCCCGGTCCCGCGCTCCAGGCCCAGGCGCGCCGCCCACCGCGCCGCCGCGGCGTCGCGCTCCTGCAGATAGGCGACCCACTCGCCGCCGCGGTCGGGGCGCTCCACGCGCGCGACGAAGGACGGCATGACGGCCTGGACGGCCTCCAGGATGCCCTGCCCGTAGGCCCGGGCCTCGGGCAGGGGATGGGCCAGCAGGTGCAGGATGAGCTGCTCGTAGCTCTGGCCCGAGGCGTAGATGCCCATGTGCGACAGCGCCGCGGCGGGCAGCACGCCGCGCAGGAGGTCCAGCGCCTTGGCCCCGAGCGCGCGCGTGCGCGCGGGGGAGGGGTCGCCGGGGAACTCGTCGTCCAGCCACGCGCGCACGCGCGGGAGCGCCCCCGCGTAGACGCCGAACACCTCGTCCATGGCGGCGGCGTAGCCGGGCCCCAGCGCGCCGTCGCGGTAGTAGCGGTAGCGCGGCTCGCCCTCCCGGCCCGCGGGCATCGGGGCGTCGTAGGGGATGTAGCGCGTGGACTGCTCGAGGTAGGAGGCCAGCCGCGGGCGCTGCAGGACCTTGGTGAGCACGTTGGAGGTCCACTCGCAGGCGACGTGCATCCCGCCGAGCTGGGCCACGGAGTCGTCGCCGTAGCCCAGGAAGATCCGGTCGTAGAGGTCGGCGGCCCGCCGACCCTCGCCGGACTCGAAGGCGGGCAGGCCGGGCAGCGACTCGGCGAACTCGTCCAGGAAGAGGCGGCGCAGGGTCCCCTGGTAGCGGGAGTAGCGGGCGAACAGCGCGCCCTTGACGGTCTCGGGCAGGTTGACGAGTGCGAAGACGGGACGGTCGAGGTTCGTCACGTGCGGGGCCAGCACGGCCCGCTCGGCGGGGGAGAAGGTCTCGACGGGGTAGTCCACGGGGGCGGCGATGCTAGCGACCGGTCCGGCGGGGCGCGATCGCGGACTCACGCCCGCTTGCGCACTTTGTCCACCGGCTGAATCACCACTTTGCCCATTGGGGCAGTCGACTTGGGGTACACTGTCGAACCTCCGAAACCTGACTGCGTTTGACCCTTTTGGGAGGCCGTCCCGCTCGTGAAGCTCAAGATCCTGATCCTCGCCCTAGCCTCCGCGGCCCTCCTGGCCGCCGGATGCGGCGGCGCCTCCGACAGCACCTCGGGCTCCTCGGGCTCGTCCTCCTCGGGCTCGGGCGGCGGCTCCTCGCTGTCGCTGGTGGCCTACTCCACGCCCGAGGTCGTCTACGACGAGATCATCCCCGACTTCCAGAAGACCCCCGAGGGCAGGGGCGTGTCGTTCAAGACCTCCTACGGCGCCTCGGGCGACCAGAGCCGCGCGGTGCTCGCCGGCCAGAAGGCCGACGTCGTCGCGCTCTCGCTCGCGCCCGACGTCGACAGGCTCGTGCCGGACAAGCTCGTCCCCGCCGACTGGGTCGAGCAGACCGAGGCGGCCGGCGGCAAGGGCGGCTTCGTCACGACCTCGCTGGTGTCCTTCGTCGTGCGCAAGGGCAACCCGAAGGGCATCAGGGGGTGGGACGACCTCCTCAAGCCCGGCGTCAAGGTCGTCACGCCCAACCCGTTCACCTCGGGCGCGGCGAAGTGGAACCTCATGGGCGCCTACCAGCACGGCGGCATCGACTACGTCCGCCGGCTGCTGACCGACCACGTGCCGGTCCAGCCCAAGTCCGGCCGCGAGGCGCTGCAGACCTTCACCGGCGGCGAGGGCGACGTCCTCATCTCCTACGAGTACGAGTACACGACGGCCGTCAAGAAGGGCGAGAAGGGCCTGCAGCTCGTGCAGCCCGCCGACACGTTCCTGATCCAGAACCCGATCGCGGCCACGACCGCGGGCGGTGCCAAGGGCCGGGCCTTCGTGACGTTCGCGCTCAGCGACGCCGCCCAGCAGCACTTCGCCGACTGGGGCTACCGCCCGGTCAACCAGGCGGTCTTCGACAAGAACAAGGCCAGGTTCCCTTACCCGCCGACGGTCAGGACGATCGACGACTACGGCGGATGGTCGAAGGTCAACGACGAGCTGTTCGACCCCGAGAAGGGCTCCGTCGCCAAGATCGAGGACGACAACGGGGTCTCGACCGCCAAGTGAGCACGCAGGCCGCCACCCCCGCCGCCCCGGCGCGCCCCCGGCGCCGTCCGTACCCCACGGCGCGCGCGGGCGGCGTCGGCGGCCGCGGCATGGGCCTGGCGATGCTGTGGCTGAGCATCATCGTGCTCCTGCCGCTGGCGGCGCTGGCGGCCAAGTCGCTCGACGGCGGCCTCTCGGCCTTCTGGGACTCCGTCTCCAGCCGCCAGGCCGTCTCGGCGCTGAGGTTCACACTGATCGTCTCGGTCATCGTCGCGGCGGTCAACGCCGTCGCCGGCCTGGCGATCGCCTGGACGCTCGTGCGCGACGAGTTCCCCGGGCGCAGGATCGTCAACGCGGTGATCGACCTGCCGTTCGCCATGCCGACGATCGTCGTCGGCATCACGCTGCTGGCGCTCTGGGGGCCGACGAGCCCCGTCGGCATCAACCTCGCGTTCACGCAGCTCTCCGTGGCGCTCGCACTGCTGTTCGTCACGCTGCCGTTCGGCGTGCGCGCGGTGCAGCCGGTGCTCATGGAGCTCGACGACGAGATGGAGCAGGCGGCCGCGTCGCTCGGCGCCGGCCCGCTGACGACGTTCCGCCGGATCATCCTCCCCAACCTGGTCCCGGCGATCCTCTCGGGCGCCGCGCTCTCGTTCGCGCGCGCCGTCGGCGAGTTCGGCTCCGTGATCCTCATCTCGGGCAATAAGCCGTTCGACACGCAGGTCTCGTCGGTCTTCATCTTCAAGCAGATCGAGAGCGACAACGCGCGCGGCGCCGCGGCGGTCGCGGTCGTCCTGCTCGGCGTCTCGCTGCTCATGCTGATCGCGTTGCGCGTCATCGAGTACTGGGGCTCGCGCCATGACCACTAGCCCGGTCGGCCGCCACGGGATTCGCGTCGTCGCGCTCGGCTACGTGGCGGTGCTGCTGCTCGTGCCGATCGGCGTCGTGCTCCACCGGACGTTCGAGCCCGGCGTCGGCGCGGTGTGGGCGTCGGTCACGACGCCGGCCGCGGTCAGCGCGTTCTGGCTGACGATCGAGATCGCGGCCGTCGCCGTCCCGCTCAACACGATCTTCGGGATCGTGGCGGCGCTCGCGCTCGTGCGCTCGCGCGTGCGCGGCAAGCGCCTCCTCGAGGCGCTCATCGACCTGCCCTTCGCGATCTCGCCGGTGGTCATCGGCCTGGCGCTGTTCCTGCTCTACGGCCGCCAGGGCTGGCTCGGGCCGATGCTCACCGACGCCGGGATCCGGATCATCTTCTCCGTCCCCGGCATGGTGCTGGCCACGATCTTCGTCTGCCTGCCGTTCGTCGTGCGCGAGGTCGCGCCCGTGCTGCGTGAGATCGGCGACGAGCAGGAGCAGGCCGCCTCGACGCTGGGCGCCTCGCGCTGGCAGACCTTCCGGCGCATCACGCTGCCGGCGGTCCGCTGGGGCGTGGCCTACGGCGTCGTGCTGTCGGTCGCGCGGGCCATCGGCGAGTTCGGCGCGGTGAGCGTCGTCTCGGGCAGGATCTCCGGCGAGACCATCACGCTGCCGCTGCTCGTGGAGAACCGCTTCTCGAATTTCGACCTCGCGGGGGCCTATGCCGCCTCCGCGCTCATGGCCGTCATCGCGCTCGTGGTCCTGCTCGCGATGACCCTCCTGCAACGCAAGGGTGATGCCCGATGATCTCCGTCTCCTCGGTCTCCAAGCGCTACGGCGGCTTCGCCGCGCTGGACGAGGTCTCCGTCGAGGTCGAGTCCGGCTCGCTGACCGCGCTGCTCGGGCCGTCGGGGTCGGGCAAGTCGACGCTGCTGCGCGTGATCGCCGGGCTCGAGGTGCCCGACGAGGGCACGGTGGTCCTCGAGGACCGCGACGTGACGCGCCTTGCCCCCCAGCGGCGCGGCATCGGCTTCGTCTTCCAGCACTACGCCGCGTTCAAGCACATGACGGTGCGTGACAACGTCGCGTTCGGGCTCAAGGTGCGCAAGCGCCCGAAGGCCGAGATCGCCGCCAAGGTCGACGAGCTGCTCGGCGTCGTCGGGCTGGCCGGCTACCAGGGCCGCCATCCGTCGCAGCTCAGCGGCGGCCAGCGCCAGCGGATGGCGCTGGCCCGTGCGCTGGCGGTCGAGCCCAAGGTGCTGCTGCTCGACGAGCCGTTCGGCGCCCTGGACGCCAACGTCCGCGCCGAGCTGCGCGCGTGGCTGCGCCGGCTGCACGACGAGGTCCACGTCACCACGGTCCTGGTCACCCATGACCAGGAGGAGGCGATGGAGCTCGCCGACCGCATCGTGGTCCTCAACGGCGGCCGGGTCGAGCAGGCCGGCGCTCCGCGCGAGCTCTACGACGTCCCGGCCAACCCGTTCGTCATGGGCTTCCTCGGCCCGGTCGCCCGCCTGGGTCAGGGCCTCGTGCGCCCGCACGACCTCATCATCACCGCCGGGCCCGGCGAGGACGGCATCGAGGCGCAGGTCGCCCGCATCGTGCACCTGGGCTTCGAGGTGCGCGTCGAGCTCGAGCTCGACGGCGAGGGCGCCGTGGCCGCCCAGCTCACGCGCCACGAGGCGGAGGAGCTCGAGCTGGCCGAGGGCGACATCGTCTACGTGCGCCCCGACGGGACCGCGCCCCTGCAGGCCGACGGCGCGCCGGAGCCCGCCGCGCCGGCGCCCGAGGCGCCGGCGCCCGAGGCGCCGGCGCCGGCCGCGGGCTGAGCTACCGGCGCGTGACCCAGGCCTCGGGGTCCTTGGCGAGCCCCTCGATGTCCCTGCCGAGGTCGCCCGAGGCCAGGTCGGCCAGCGTGACCTCCTCGACGACGCTGCGCAGCGCGGCGCGCACCGCGATCCACACGCGCTGCAGCGGCTCGGCGGTGCCGGAGTAGTCGACGTCCTCGGGCCGGCCGCCGCGCACGGAGGCCAGCGGCCCCTCGACGGCGCGGATGATGTCGGCGACGCTGATCTCCTCCGCCGGGCGCGCGAGCCAGTAGCCGCCCTCGGCGCCGCGGCGGCTGGTCACCAGCCCGGCGTGGCGCATGTCGGCGAGGATGTTCTCCAGGAACTTGAGGGGGATCGCCTGGGCCTGGGCGATCGTGTCGCCCTTCGTCGGACGCTCGTTGCCGGACACGGCGAGCTCGATGGCCGCTCGGACCGCGTAGTCGGCTTTCGCGGAGATGCGCACGCCCGCATCGTTCCAGACGCGCCGGAGGGCCGCCGCGGCGGGTCAGCCCGCCGCGCCGGGGTTGCCTGTCGACCGTTGCCGCTCGGACTCCTCGTCGGTCGCCGGTGACGGGGCCTCGGAGCCGGCGGCGCCGCCGCCGGTCGAGCCCGTGCCGCCCTCGCCCTCGTCGGGCGTCGCACCGCCGGGCTGGGCCTCGGGGTACCCGCCCTGCCCGGTGTCCTGGTCCCGCGGGTCGTCGGTGTGGTCGGCCCTGCGATCGTCGTCCATGGCGCTGGTGCTACCCCGGCGTGGCCGGGGCAGCACGCGCGCCGGCGCCGGCGGCCTCGCCGGGCAGCCGCGGCTCGCCCGCGGACAGGACGCACGCCGCGACGTCGGCCGCGCAGCCGGCCCTGGCCGCCCAGCAGCGCCAGCACGTTGGCGGCCGCGGTGAGGGCCGCGGGCGGTGGCCGGCCTAGAGCAGGCCGAGCGACCGGCCGGCGTCGGCGGCCAGGTTGAGCAACGGCGACGGGATGATCCCGAAGAACAGCACGGCGGCGCCGGCCAGGACCGCCACGGCGGTGACCTCCAGCTGCGGGCGCTCCAGGCCCTCGGCGGCCGGGTCGGCGCCCGCCAGGCGCGGCGCGCCCGCGGCGTCGGACGTCGCGAGCTCGCTGCCGGCGGCCGGGCGCATCCAGACCGCCGCGACGACCTTGAGGTAGTAGGCCAGGGAGATCATCGAACCCACGACGATGATGATGCCCAGCCACGTGTACCCGCCGTCGGAGGCGGCGTTGATCAGCGCGAACTTGCCGATGAAGCCCGCCGTCGCCGGCATGCCGGCCAGGGAGAGCATCGAGAGGGTCAGCGGCCAGGCCAGCAGCGGCCGGCTCAACCCGATCCCGGCGACGGCGGAGATGTCGTCGCCCAGGCCGGTCTCGCGCTCGCGGGCGATGATCACCGCGAAGGCGGCGACGTTCATCATGAGGTAGACGGCCAGGTAGAACACCGTGGCCTTGACGCCGGTCTGGGAGGCCACCAGGACGCCGGCCAGCAGGTAGCCCGCCTGCGCCACCGAGGACCAGGCGAGCAGGCGCTTGAGCGAGGACTGGGTGATCGCGCCGACGTTGCCGACGATGATCGTCACCGTGGCCAGCGCGGCCAGCGCCGGGCCCCAGTCGGCCTGGGCGTCGATGAGCGCGACGTCCAGGAGGCGGATCGCGGCGCCGAACGCGGCGGCCTTGGTCGCGACGGCCATGAACGTCGTGATGGGGGTCGGGGCGCCCTCGTAGACGTCGGGCGTCCACTGGTGGAACGGGGCGACGGAGGCCTTGAACCCGAGGCCGACGATGGCCAGCGCGATGCCGGTCAGCAGCAGCGCGTCGTGGGCCGTGCCGCCGGCGACGGCGTTGGCGATGCCGCGGAAGTCGGTGTCGCCCGCGGCGCCGTAGAGGAAGGCGAGGCCGTAGAGGAACGTGGCCGAGCCGACCGAGCCGATGATGAGGTACTTCAGCCCGGACTCCAGCGAGCGCTCGCGGCGCATCTCCGTCGCGCACAGGACGTAGAGCGGAACGGAGAGCAGCTCGAGCCCGAGGAAGACCGTCACGAGGTTCTGCCCGGCGGCCAGCACGACCATGCCGGCCACCGACACGAGCAGCATCGCGTAGTACTCGCCGTGGGCGGCCTCGCGCGGGGCGAGCGCGCGCCAGCTCAGCAGCACCGTGGCGATTCCGGCGACGCTCACGATCCAGGTGATCATGATCGTGAGCTCGTCCATGCGCAGGGCGCCCTGCGAGCCCTGGGCGACGAAGAGGTCCTTGGGGTGGCCCCACTGCCAGACGCCGAGGCCGATGGCGGCCCCGAACGCGGCGATCGCCAGCAGCGGCACGACCTGCTCGCGGATGACGCGGCCGCGCAGGAGGCCGGCCATGAGGACGATGAGCGCCCCGCCCAGCAGCGCGAGGACCGGCGAGGCTCCCGCCCAGTCGATGGAGGGCTTGACGACGGCGGCGAGGATGGGGGACACGTGGGTCACGGCGTGGGTGCGGCGGTCGGGGCGGCGGCCTGCTGGGGCGGCTGCGAGCCGGAGATCTCGCTCGCGGCCTGCACCGACCGCGTGATGGCGGGCTCGCCCTTGTGCAGGGCCAGCTGCGGGTACAGGGCGAAGAAGAGGATGACCGCGACGAGCGGCACGAGCACGAGCCCCTCGCGGAGGTTCAGGTCGCGCGAGGCGACCTCGGTGCCGACGCGGTTGTGCATCGCGCGGATGAAGAGCCGCAGCGCGTAGACGGCGGCCATCCCGACGCCCGTGAACGCGATGGCCGCGATGACGAGCTTGGAGTGGAAGACGCCGAGCAGGATGAGGAACTCGCCGGCGAAGTTCGACGAACCGGGCATGGCCAGGGTCGCGAGCGACACGATGAGGAACAGCCCGGCCAGCACGGGCGCGCGGAACGCGATCCCGCCCATGTCGCGGATGTCCTCGCTGCCCCCGGCGCGGTCGGCGAGGTAGGCGACGATGACGAAGGCGGGGGCGACGACCAGGCCGTGGTTGACGGCCTGGATGATCGCGCCCTGGGCGCCGTCGCCGTTCAGCGCGAAGACGCCGAGCGTGATGAAGCCGAGCTGGGCGATCGACGAGTAGCCCAGGATGAGCCGGGTGTCGGTGGTCGTGAAGGCCATCGCCGACCCGTAGAGGATCGACCCGAGCGCCAGGACGAGCATGAGGTCCTGGAAGTGGGCGCTGGCGTCGGGGAACAGCGGCGTGACGATGCGCAGGAAGCCGTAGGCGGCGACCTTGGACAGCACGGCCGAGAAGACCGCCAGCACCGGCATCGGCATGTTGCGGTAGCCGTCGGGCATCCAGCCGTGCACCGGGAAGGCGGGCATCTTGACCCAGAAGGCCGCCGCGAAGCAGAGGAAGATCCACTCCTGCGAGCCCTTGGGCAGCGGAAAGGCCGCGAGGTCGCTGAACGCGAAGCTCAGGTCGTGGCCGGACTGCTGGGAGACCAGCACGCCCGTGGCGATCGCCGCGGCGAGCATGAGCAGCGAGCCGACCAGCGTGTAGATGAACAGCTTGGTGATCGCGGCGATCCGCGTCGACTCCGGGCCCCAGATGCCGGTCAGGAACAGGAACGGCAGGAGCATGAGGTCGAAGAACAGGACGAAGAGCGCGAGGTCCTGGGCCATCAGCGCGCCGAGCACGCCGCTCTCGGCCAGCCCGAAGAAGAAGAAGAACAGGCCGGGGCGCGGGAGGTCGGCCTCGGACTTCATCGCGGCCCAGATCACGCACATCAGGAAGATGAACGCGGCCAGGGCGATGAGGAACAGGTTGAGCCCGTCGACGCCGAGCTTGTAGTGGATGCCGAGCTGGCGGATCCACATCTGGTCGGTGAGGTCCTGCAGGCCGCGCGCGGCGCGGTCGAAGTCGGCGATGGCCCAGATCGACCAGGCGAACGTCGCCAGCGCGCCGAGGACGGCCAGCGCGCGGGAGGCGACGCCGGGCAGCAGCATGCCGACGAACGCGGCGGCGGCGGGCAGCCAGAGGGGGATGGAGAGGGGGATGCTCACGGGCTCGCTAGGACTGCAGGAGGAAGTAGAGGATCACGACGCCGGCCCCGACGAGCAGCAGCGCGGCGTAGGCGCGCAGGAAGCCGGACTGCAGCGCGCGCACCGCGGCCGAGCCGGCCCGCACGACGCCGCTGGTGCCGCCGACCAGGGTCCCGTTGACGAAGACCCGCTCGAACGTCTGCTGGCCGAAGCGCCCGAACCAGCCCAACGGCTTGACGACCAGCCAGCCGATCAGCTCGTCGAAGTACCACTTGTTGACGAACAGGCGGTGCAGCGCGGGGACCCGCTCGCGCGCGGCCACGGCGATCTCGCCGTTGGTCATGCCCCAGATGCGGTAGGCGATGGCGATGCCCAGCACGCCGAGCACGGTGCCGACGATCAGCCCGATGACCAGGAGCGAGTCGCTGCCCTGGATCGTCGGGGTCAGCGTGGAGTCCTTGAACGTGGGCTCCAGGAAGGTGTCCAGCCACGTCGTGACCTTCGGGATCAGCACGACGCCGCCGACGGTGGCCAGGATCGCCAGCGTGCCCATGGCGATCTTCATCGGGCCCGACTGCTCGGCGACGTGGTGCTCGGGGCCCGGGAAGCCGACGTCGGTGTCCTCGACCTCGCCGTTGGCCGGGTTCGTCGGCTGCGGCGCGTGCCACAGGTGGCCGTGCTCGAGCTCGCGGGCCTGCTCGACCGGCTCGCCCCAGAACGCGCGGAAGATCATGCGCCACGTGTAGACGGCGGTCATGAGCGCGGCGAGGTAGCCGGCGACGTAGAGGACCCAGTGCCAGCCGCCGCGCTCGCCCATGACGAGCAGGATCTCGTCCTTGGAGAAGAACCCCGAGAAGGGCGGCACGCCCGACAGCGCCAGGCCGCCGATGACGAAGCAGGCGAACGTGAACGGCATCGCCTTGCGGAAGCCGCGCATGCGGTCGAGGCTCTGGTCGCCGCCCATCGCGCTGATCAGCGAGCCCGCCGCCATGAAGAGCAGCGCCTTGAAGAACGCGTGCGTCATGAGGTGGAACAGGCCGGCCACGTAGGCGCCGCCGCTGACGGCCATGATCATGTAGCCGATCTGCGACATCGTCGAGTAGGCGATCACCCGCTTGAGGTCGGTGACGACGAGGCCGATCGTGGCCGCGACCACCAGGGTGACGGCGCCGATGATCGTCCCGACGTCGGCCGCGGCGACCGACTGCTCGAAGAGCGGGTGCATGCGGGCGATGAGGTAGACGCCCGCGGTGACCATGGTCGCGGCGTGGATGAGGGCCGAGACCGGGGTCGGGCCCTCCATCGCGTCCGGGAGCCATGTGTGGAACGGGATCTGCGCGGACTTCGCGAACGCGCCGACCAGGAGCAGGATCAGCCCCGCGGTGAGGTCGCCGTGCGCCGTGGCGCCGATCTCCTTGGCCTGGGCGAAGGTGCCCAGGAAGTCCAGCGTGCCGGAGTGCTTGAGGATGAAGAACGTCCCCAGCGTCAGGCCGATGTCGCCGACGACGTTGATGACGAAGGCCTTGATGCCGGCCGAGGTCGCCGTCGTGCGCCGGTACCAGAAGGAGATGAGCAGATAGGAGGCGGCCCCGACGAACGCCCAGCCCACGATGAGCAGGAAGAAGTTCGCCGCCAGGACCAGCAGCAGCATCGAGAAGACGAAGAAGTTCAGGTAGGCGAAGAAGCGCGTGTAGCCGCGGTCGCCGCTCATGTAGCCGAACGAGTAGACGTGGATCAGCGTCGACACGCCGGTGACCACGAGCATCATGAGGACGCTCAGCGGGTCGACCAGGATCGACAGCTTCGCGTCGATCGTCCCGACGACGGCGTAGTCGTACAGCGAGGAGACGAGCTGGCGGTGCTCCTCGCCGTTGCCCTGCAGCTGGACGAAGGCGATGACGGCGAAGACGAACGCAGCGGCCAGCGCGGCGGTGCCGACGACGCCGGGCAGCCTGCCCTTGAGGGTCCGGAAGCCCAGCGCGTTGACGATGGTGCCCGCCAGGGGGCAGGCCAGCGCGAGCCAGGCGGCGGTGGTGGGACTCATCTAGCCGTGCAGCTCCCGCATCTCGTCGACGTCGATCGGCAGGCGGCGGCGGAAGATCGCCACCACCAGGCCCAGGCCGATGCAGACCTCGCACGCGGCGACGACCATGACGATGATCGCGAAGATCTGGCCGTCCCCGTTGCCCCACATGCGCGAGAACGCGATGAGGGCCAGGTTCGCGGCGTTGAGCATCAGCTCGAGGCAGAGCAGGATGACCAGCGGGCTGCGGCGCGTGAGCACGCCGGCGGCGCCGGTGCAGAAGACGAGGGCGGAGACCGCCAGGTACCAGCCGATGTTCACCGACCGCGCTCCTGGGACTCGTCGCCGGCGCCCACGGCGATCGGGAGGCTGCCCATGCCCGGCGTCGGGTTGACGTCGCCGACGCCCTCGCGGGTGGTGCCGGTGCCCAGCGGGCGCTTGACCGGGATCGTGCGCATGAGCTCGTCGTGATCGGGGTCCAGGCCGCCGCGGCGGCGGGCCAGCACGACGGCGCCGACGGCCGCGATGAGCAGCAGGAAGGACGCGGTCTCGAATGGGAACAGGAAGCGCGTGAGCAGCAGCTCGCCGATCTGGTTCGGCGTTCCGAAGCCGGGCTGGTAGGCCGCGCCCTTGGTATCGATGGCCTTCAGGCCGCTGCCGATGATCGCGATGAGCAGCTCGGCGAACAGCAGCGCGGCGAACACGATCGACGCGGCGCGCAGGCCGGGGCCGCCCGCGGGCCGGACGGGATCGGCGGCGCCGCCGACGTAGGCGACCACGAAGACGTAGAGCACCATGACGGCGCCGGCGTAGACGACGACCTGGGCGGCCGCCACGAACTCCGCGCGCAGCAGCAGGAACAGCGCGGCGAGGCAGAGCAGGTGCGAGACCAGCGCAAGGACCGCATAGAACGGGTTGCGCACGGTCGCGACGCCGATCGCGCCCGCGACGGCCCCGATTCCGGCGATGAAGAACAGGACAGCAGACATGGTTGTTCGGACCCTCCGACCCGGCGGCGGAGGCTACTCGCCCTCTCGACGCAACGGCGTGCGCTCGAACGGCTCGGCGAGCAGCATCTCCTTGGTGAAGATGAGGTCGGAGCGGTTGTAGTCGCTCATCTCGAAGTCGTTGCCCATCGTGATCGCGTCGAACGGGCACGCGACCTCGCAGTAGCCGCAGAAGATGCAGCGGCTCAGGTTGATCTCGTAGACCGCGGCGTAGCGCTCGCCGGCCGACACCCGGTTCTCGGGCGTGTTCTCGGCGGCGACCACGCGGATGCAGTCCGAGGGGCAGGCCGCGGCGCACAGCGAGCAGCCGACGCACTTCTCCAGACCCGTGTCGTCGAAGCGGTGCAGCCGGTGGCGCCCGCGGAAGCGCGGGTAGACCGGGATCTTCTCCTCCGGGTAGGAGACCACGCTGACCGGGGCGACCGACTGGCGCAGCGTCGTCTTCAGGCCGCGCAGCGTCTCGCCGAACGCGCGGTAGAAGCCGCCGACGCCGCCGGGGTCGGGGCCCTTGACGTGGTGCAGCTCCTCCGCGGAGGGGGGCCAGGCCATCAGTCGGTCACCACCAGGACGATTGCGGTCACGAGGGCGTTGAGGGTCGCGAGCGGGAGGAGGACCTTCCAGCCCAGCGACATGAGCTGGTCGTAGCGCAGGCGCGGCAGCGTGGCGCGGGCCCACACGAAGACGAACACGAAGAAGATCGTCTTGCCCAGGACGACGATCGGGTCGACCCAGCCGGGCGGGTGGATGCCGAAGGGCAGCCACCAGCCGCCGAGGAACAGCGTGGTCATCATCGCCGAGGCGACGACCATGTTCAGGTACTCGGCGAAGTAGTAGGTGGCGAACCGGCCACCGCCGTACTCGGTGTTGTAGCCGCCGATGATCTCGCCGTCGGCCTCGGTCAGGTCGAACGGCGGGCGGTTGGTCTCGGCGAACGACGCGACCATGAAGATGATGAACCCGACGAACTGCGGGACGATGTACCACATCCCGGCCTGGCCCTTGACGATGTCGACGAGCGACAGCGACTGGGCGGTCATGACGACGCCGACGAGCGCGAGGCCCTGGGAGACCTCGTAGGAGATGAGCTGCGCCGCGGCGCGCATGGAGCCCAGGAACGAGTACTTCGAGCCCGACGACCAGCCGCCGAGCATGATCCCGTAGAAGGCCACGCTGCCGAAGGCGAAGAGGTAGAGCGGGCCGACCGAGGCGTCGACGCCGTAGAGGCCCACCTTCGTGCCGAAGATGTCCTGCACGTCGCCGAACGGGACGATCGCCAGGGCCGCGACGGCGGTGGCGATGGAGATCAGCGGGGCGGCCACGAAGAGCCAGCCGATCGACGTGCGCGGGCGGAACTGCTGCTTGGTCAGCAGCTTCACGATGTCGGCGATCGGCGTGAGGATGCCGAACGGCCCGACCCGGTTGGGGCCGTAGCGGTTCTGCATGCGGCCCATGACCTTGCGGTCCATCATGAGCGCCACGGGGATGATCTGCAGGCCGACGGCGAAGATCACCACGGCCTTGATGATCTGCATCCACCACGGCTCGTAGTAGTTGATGTCGGCGAGGATCGGGTTCATCGGCGGCTCCCGGCGCGAGACGGCGCCGGTCGGTCAGAAGCGGTCACGAGTGGGGGTCGGGCGCGTCGTGGGGCGCGGGCGTGCCGACCGCGATGACGGGCGGCGTGGCCGCCGTGGTCGCCTTGCGGATCTCGACGAGCGGGCCCTCGACGGCGTTGCCCTCCAGGAAGGCGCTGCCCTCGGGCACGGCGGCGCGCAGGCTGACGACCGCGCCGACCGCGGCGCCGTCGGAGCCGACGAGCACCTTGTCGCCGTCGAAGACCTGCAGGCGCTTGGCGTCGGCGGGCGAGAGCTCCACGCGCGCGGCGCCGGCCAGGAACGCCAGCGCCGGGGAGGCGGCGACCTCGGGACCCGCCCACACGGAGCGGTAGGTGCCCAGGCGCAGGCGGCCGTTGGCCGCCGGCCCCGCCTCCGGCACGCCGCCGCCGGCCCGCGCCGCGCCGGGCGCCGGCCAGGCGCCCGCGGCGTCGCCGGCGGGCCAGCGCACGCCCTTGCCGCCGATGGCGTCCAGCGACAGCCCGGCGTAGAAGCCGACGGCGTCGAAGAGCTGGCGGGAGACCATGGAGCCGGTCAGCGCGCCGAGCTCGAGGCCGAGGCGCGTGCCGAGCTCCTGCAGGATCCACCAGCCGGGCCGGGTGTCGCCGGCGCGGGCGATGGCCTGGCGCAGGCGCTGCACGCGGCCGTCGGGGTGCACGACGGTGCCGTCGTGCTCGGCTTGGGACTCCGCGGGGAAGACAACGGTGGCGTGCTCGAGCACGCCCTCCGTCAGGTAGCCGGCGTGGGCGACGACCGTCGAGGCGCGCTCCAGCGCTCGATCCCACGTCCGGCGCTGCGGGTGGGTGGCCACCGGGTCGGTGTCCAGCAGCCAGAGCGCGGCGAGCTCGCCCGCGGCGCCCGCGGCGGCGATCTCGGCCGTCGAGCGCCCGGTGGCCGCCACGGCGCCGAGCCCGGGCCCGGCGAAGGGCAGCACGCCGGCCTCGCGCAGGCCGCGGCCGTTGGTGGCCGAGGGGACGCCGAGCAGCCCGGCGCCGGCGCGGCCGGCCAGGTCCAGCGCCTCGGCGATGGCGACGAGCGCGGCGGCGCCGGCGGGGTCGGCGAGCACGCGCTCGCCGTAGAGGATCACGACGTCCTCGCCGCCGTCGCGCAGCAGCGCGACCAGCCCGGCGAGCGCGCCGCCGTCGGTGCCGCCGTCCTCGCGGCCCAGCGCCTCGGCCAGCAGCGCCGCGGCGCGCGGCTCGTCGCCGGGCGCGAAGCGCACGACCTCGCGGGCGTTGGCGTCCAGCGAGGACGGGCGGCTCGTGGCGACCGCGAGGTTGACGCGGTGGCGGCGCACGCCCTTGCGGATGCGCAGGTCGACGATCGGCATCTCGTCGACGGGCTCGACGCCCAGGACGAGGACGGTGTGGGCGAACTCGAGGTCGGGGACGGTGGCCTGCAGGCCCGGGGCGTGCAGGGCCAGCAGGTCGTCCAGGCCCGAGGCGTCGTGGGTGCGCGAATCGATGTCGGCGGTTCCCAGCGCCTCGCGGGCGATACGCTGGGCCAGGAAGCCCTCCTCGTTGGAGGTCGCCCCGCCGGCCAGGACGCCGACGCGGCCGCCGGCGCGGCGCAGGCCCGCGGCGGCCTCGTCCAGCGCGCGCTCCCAGGAGACCGGGCGCAGCTCGCCGCCGTCGCGGACCATGGGCGACGTGACGCGCTCGCCGACGTGGATGGCCTGGTAGGCGAAGCGGCCCTTGTCGCACAGCCAGCCGTCGTCGACCTCGGCGTGGTCGCGGCCCAGGACGCGGAGCACGCGCTCGTCGCGCACGGTGAAGGTGACGTTGCACTGCGCAGGGCACAGCGTGCAGATGCCGCCGGAGCCCTCGATGTCCCACGGGCGGGCGCGGAAGCGGTAGGGCTGGGAGGTCAGCGCGCCCACCGGGCACAGCTCGATGATGTTGCCGCTGAACGGCGCCACGTAGGGGTGGCCGTCGAACGTGCCGACGAACGTGTGCGCGCCGCGCTCCTGGAAGACGAGCTGGTAGTCCTCGCTGATCTCCTGGCTGAAGCGCACGCAGCGATAGCAGAGGATGCAGCGCTCGCGGTCGATGGCGACCAGCGGCGAGAGCGCCAGCGGCTTCTCGAAGTGGCGCTTGGGCTCGATGAAGCGCGAGCGGCCGCCGCCCCAGCCGAAGGAGATGTCCTGCAGCGGGCACTCGCCGCCCTTGTCGCAGACGGGGCAGTCGAGCGGATGGTTGATGAGCAGGAACTCGACGATGGCCTGCTGGGCGGTCTGCACGCGCTCGGTCTGGGTGTGGACGACCATGCCGTCCTTGACCGGGGTCGAGCAGGCCGTCTGCAGCTTGGGGATCCCCTCGATCTCCACGAGGCACATGCGGCAGGCGCCGACGGGCTGGCCCAGCTTGGGCTCGTAGCAGAAGACGGGGATCTCGACGTCGCCGTACTTGGCGCCGTCGACCAACATGATGTTCTCGGGGGCGGAGACCTCGCGACCGTCGATCGAGAAGGTCACCATCCGCTGCTCGGGGCGGGGCACCTACGCGGCTCCCTGGAGCAGCGCGAGCTGGGGCCCGGCCTCGTCGCCCGTGAACGGGTTCTCCGCCCGCGCCCGCTCGATGTGCTCCTCGAACTCGCCGCGGAACTTCCTGATCATCGAGGCGACGGGCATCGCCATCGCGTCGCCCAGCACGCACAGGCAGTTGCCGATGATCTGCTCCTGGACCGAGGCCATGATGTCGAGGTCCATCGGCGTGGCCAGGCCGGTCTGGATGCGCTCGAGCATCTTCACCGTCCAGTTGGTGCCCTCGCGGCAGGGCGTGCACTTGCCGCAGGACTCGTGGCGGTAGAACTCGGCCAGCCACAGCGCGACGTCGACGACCGAGTTGGTGTCGTCGACGACGATGATGGCGCCCGAGCCGAGCATCGTGCCCGCCTTGGCCAGCGTGTTGAAGTCGTAGGGGAGGTCGAGGTCGTCCCTGGTCAGGACCGGGGACGACGACCCGCCCGGGAACCACAACTTGATCTCGCGGCCCTCGGCGGGGCCGCCGGCCAGGCCGTAGATGATCTCGCGCGACGGCACGCCGAGCTCGATCTCGTAGTTGCCCGGCCGCTGCACGTTGCCCGAGACCGACACGAGCTTGGTGCCCGTCGAGCCGTCCGTGCCGATCCTGGCGTAGACGTCGGCGCCCATGTCGAGGATGAGCGGCAGCGTGGCCAGCGTCTCGACGTTGTTGATCAGCGTGGGGCCCTGGTAGAGGCCCTGGTTGGCGGGGAACGGGGGCTTGAGGCGTGGGTTGCCGCGCTTGCCCTCCAGGCTGTCGAGCAGCCCGGTCTCCTCGCCGCAGATGTAGGCGCCGGCGCCGCGGTGCACGGCCAGCGACAGCGAGTGGTCGGTGCCCAGGATGTGCTCGCCGAGCAGGCCGGCGTCGTAGGCCTCGACCAGCGCGGCGTCCAGGATGTCCGCCTGCTGGACGTATTCGCCGCGGATGTAGATGAACGAGCGGTTCGCGCCTGCCGCATAGGCGGCGATGATCATGCCCTCGATGAGCAGGTGCGGGCACTTCTGCATGAGCTCGCGGTCCTTGAACGTGCCCGGCTCGGACTCGTCCGCGTTGCACACGAGGTACTTGTCCATCGTGCCCTTGGGCAGGAACGACGCCTTGGTGCCCATGGAGAAGCCCGCGCCTCCGCGGCCGCGCAGGCCGGAGGCCTTGAGCTCCTCGACGAGCGCCTCGCGGGGCATGGTGAGGGCCTTGCGCAGGCGCTCGCCGTAGCCGCCGCGGCGCCGGAAGACCTCGAGGGTGTTCAGGCCGGGCTCGTCGATGTCGCTGAAGATCAGGTGCTGGCTCACGGGGTGCCGTCCTCCTGCGAAGGGCCGTCGGGCGGGGTGGGCGCCTGCTCGAGCGGCGCCGGCGGGCCGGCGTCGCCGGGGTGCACGGGCTCGCCCATGGGCGGGCCGAAGCTCGACGGCTCGGGCGGCAGTGGGTCGCTGCCCGGCGCGGGGCGCTGCAGCTCGGACTCGACCTGGGCGAAGTCGGTCCCCGGCCGGTCCCACTCGCGGGTGTTGGCCTGCGGGTCGGCCGACGGGCGGCTCAGCAGCTGCTTGGCGGGGAGGGGGTCCTCGCCGTCGCGGATCTGCGCGGCGAGCAGGTCGACCTCGTCGTCGGCCACCGGGCCGACGTAGATCCCGTCCACCGACACCATCGGGGCGATGTCGCAGGCGCCCAGGCACTCGAAGCCGCGCACCTGGACGTCCGGATCCTCGCCGACGGCGTCCTTGAGCCGGCCGAGCAGCTCGCGCCCGCCGCGCAGCGAGCAGGAGATGTTCGTGCAGACGTAGACCCGCCGGTGCCCGACCGGCCGGGTGTCGAGCATGTCGTAGAAGCTGGCGACCGCCACGAGGTAGGCGGGCGTGAGGCGCATGACGCACGCGACCTGGCCGACGGCCTCGGGCGAGCACCAGCCGTGCAGCCGCTGGGCGGCGGCCAGCGCCGGGATCGCCGCGGAGCGGCGGTCCGGGTACTTGGCCATGTGGTGCTCGATCTCCTCGCGCAGCGAGGCGGGCACCGGCGTCGTCGCGGGGTCCGGGATCTCCTGGGGATCCTTGGCGAGGTCGACCGAGTCGTCCCAGCCCGGGATGCGCGAGCCCTGCGCGAAGCGGCGGACCTCCATCGAGGACATCTAGCGGTCCACCCCGCCGAGCACCGGGTCCATCATCGCCAGGGTGGCGATGAGGTCGGCGATGTAGGCGTCCTTGGCCATCGGGTTGGTCGCCTGGAGGTTGACGAACGAGGGGTCGCGCATGTGCACGCGCGCCGGCTTGCTCGAGCCGTCGGAGCGCACGAAGCAGCCGTACTCGCCGCGCGGACCCTCGATCGGGAAGTAGACCTCGCCCGGCGGGACCCGGAAGCCCTCGGTGACGAGCTTGAAGTGGTGGATGAGCGCCTCCATCGAGGTGGCCAGCTCGTGGCGCGGCGGGAGGGCGACCTTGCGGTCCTCGGTGATCCACGGGCCCTCGGGGAGACCGTCGAGCGCCTGCTCGATGATCTTGACCGACTCCTTCATCTCCTGCATGCGCACGGCGAAGCGGTCCCAGTTGTCGCCGCGGCTGCCGACCGGGATCTTGAAGGTGAAGTCCTCGTAGGAGCAGTACGGCATGGCCTTGCGCAGGTCCCACGGGTTGCCCGAGGCGCGCAGCAGGGGGCCGGTGACGCCCAGCCCCAGGAGCGTCTCCTCGTCGAGCGGGCAGACGTTCTTCAGCCGCCGCAGCGCGATCTCGTTGCGGTTGAGCAGGTCGAGGTACTGGTCGATGCGGCCCGGCATGTCCGCGATGAACTCGCGGAGCTTGGCCTCCCAGCCGGCCGGGATGTCGTCCGCCACGCCGCCGACCTGGATGTAGCGCGTGTGCATGCGCTGGCCGCTGGAGTACTCGAAGAGATCGAGGATCTTCTCGCGCTCGCGGAAGCAGTACCACCAGACGGTGACCGCGCCGAGGTCGAGCATGGAGGTCCCGAGCCACACGAGGTGGCTCATGATCCGGTTGAGCTCCATGTGGATGACGCGCAGGTACTGGGCGCGCTTGGGCACCTCGACGCCCAGGAGCGTCTCGGTCGCGCCGCAGAAGGCGTACGCGTTGAAGTAGTAGGCGAGGTAGTCCATCCGCTCGATGACGGGGATGGCCTTCCAGTAGCTCTTGTCCTCGGCCGTCTTCTCGATGCCGGTGTGGACGTAGCCGATGATCGGCTTGATGTCGCGGACGACCTCGGCCTCGAGCGTGACGAGCAGGCGCAGCACCCCGTGCGTGGCGGGGTGATGGGGGCCCATGTTGAGGGTCAGCAGCTCCTGGTCCAGCGCCGGGGCGCCGGGCACGGGCTGGAAGCGCTGCGAGGTGTCGACCTGGTCCTCGGTGCGGCGGTACTCGGTGACGCTGCCGGAGGTCGGCGTGGTGCTCATCGCGTGTACGCCGTGCCCTTCTGCTCGTTGAAGGTGAACAGCACCGGCTCGCCGCCGATGGGGAAGTCGCGGCGCTGGGGGTGGCCCTCGTAGTCCTCGGGCATGAGGATGCGCCGCAGGTCGGGGTGGCCCTCGAAGACCACGCCGAACATGTCGTAGACCTCGCGCTCCTGGAAGTCGGCGGTCGGCCAGCGCGGCGTGACCGAGGGCACGAGCGGGCTGTCGATCTCCACACGGAGCTTGACGGTCAGGCGATCCAGCGCCCGCATGTCCAGCAGCTCGTAGTGCACGCCCAGGCGCGGGTCCTGGGGGAAGTAGTCGACGCCGTGCACGCTGGCCAGGGACGCGAAGCCCTTGCCGCGCAGGTGCTCCAGGACGTCGACGATGGCGGCCGGCGCCACGAGCAGCGCGCCCTTGTCGCGGAAGAACTCGGTGCCCAGGACCGCGTCGGGCAGCGCGTCGCGGACTTCCTGGGCCAGGATCTCGAGCCCCGGGGCGTCAGGCACGTCGCTGCCCCGTGCCGAAGACGTTGACGGCACCCTCCTGCCCGGGCCGGTCGTGGTCCTCCGGGAGGACCTCGACCGTGCGCTGCGCGCCGTAGCGCTCGCGCCAGCCCATGGCCGGGTCGTGCTGGACCATCGAGCGCAGCTTGAGGATGCCGTGCATGAGCGCCTCGGGGCGCGGGGGGCAGCCGGGCACGTGGACGTCGACCGGCATGAACTTGTCGGCCGGGACGATGGCGTAGTTGTTGAAGACGCCCATCGATGAGCTGCAGGCGCCCATCGCGATGGCGTACTTCGGGTCGAGCATCTGGTCGTAGATGCGCCGGATGATCGGCGCCATCTTGATCGAGACGCGGCCCGAGAGGATGAGCAGGTCGGCCTGGCGGGGCGAGGCGCGGAAGGCCTCCATGCCGAAGCGGGCGATGTCCAGCCGCGCGCCGACGACCGACATCATCTCGATGGCGCAGCAGGCCAGGCCGAAGGTCGCGGGGAACAGCGAGTTGCCGCGCGCCCAGCCCGTGGCCTTGTCGAGCGTGGTCGTGATGATCCGCTCCTGGACGTACTGCTCCAGGTCGTCGCCCTCGAGGTCGCCGCGCAGCATGTCGCGCGCCCGCAGCTGGCGGATGCGGAAGTCCTCGGACGTCACGGCCTTCTCGCGCTTGATGATCTCCATGACCTGCTGCTCCGTCCTATTTCCACTCGAGGGCGCCGCGGCGCCACACGTATACGAACGCGACGACCAGCAGGGCGATGAAGACCGCGGTCTCGATCAGCGCGAACGTGCCGAAGTTCCGCAGCTGGACGGCGATCGGGTAGAGGAAGACCACCTCGATGTCGAACAGGATGAACAGCATCGCGATCAGGTAGAAGCTGATCCCGAAGCGGAAGCCCTGCTGGACCTCGGACGGCATCCCGCTCTCATACGGGTCTGCCTGGTGGGTCGTGGGGCGCGTCTTGCGCCTGGGCCCGATCCACGTGCTGACCGACACAAACAACGCGCCGACCAACGTGCCGAGACCCAAGAAGACGATGGCTGGAAGGTACGTCCGGAGCACTCATCCTGCGTTCTATCACCAACTTGTGACTGGCAGCCACAAAGTGGCTCCCGCCACTTGCCGGGTCGCGGCATGACCGGGGTCGCCCACGGGGTCGCGCTGGTGGTCGCGATCGCCAACGGAATCGCGGGTGTGGTGGGGGCCGCGCTGTGGTGGCGGGTGGAGCCGCGACCCGTCGCGTGGGCGCTCATCCGGGCCGGTCAGGTGACGGCGATCGTGCAGGCGGTGGCCGCCGGGGTCCTGGCCGCGGCCGGCCTGCACCCGGCCGACGGGCTCTACTGGCTCTACGCCCTGCTGCCCGTCGCGGTCGGGTTCGTGGCCGAGCAGCTGCGGCTGGCCTCGGCCCAGACGGTGCTGGACGCGCGCGACCTCGAGGACGCGCAGGCCGTCGGACGTCTGCGCGAGGACGAGCAGCGGTCGGTCGTGCTGCAGATCGTGCGTCGCGAGCTCGGCGTGATGGCCGCGGCCGCGCTCGTCATCTGCTTCCTGGGCCTGAGGGCGCTCGGGACCGTCTGAGGGTCCGGGGGCGCCCCGCGGACGCGCCGGCGGGAAGGGATCACGTCGCCCGGCGCGAACTCCGCACACGAACGCGGGCGCCGGCCTCGAAACCGATCGCACTCTGCGAAGTCCATGCGATCGCTCTCGATACGGCGGCAACCTGGTCGGCGCCCGCGTCCTCGATCCCGGAGGCGTCTACGCTGGGTGCGATGGAGCAGGCGCCCGCGATCGACCCGGTCCGCTACCGCGACGTCATCGGCAGCTTCGCGACCGGGGTCGCGATCGTCACCGCCCAGGACGACGAGGGTCCGGCCGGTCTGACGACGAACGCGGTGAGCAGCCTCTCCCTCGAGCCGACGCTGCTGCTGGTCTGCTTCGACAACGACTCGCGCACGCTGCCGGTCGTGTCGGCCTCGGGCCGCTTCGCGGTCAACGTCCTGCGCGCCGGCGACGAGGAGCTCGCGCGGATCTTCGCCTCCAAGCGCGTCGCCCGCGAGAAGTTCGAGGCCGTGACGCACCGCGTCGCCCACGGCGTGCCGGTGCTCGACGCGGCGCTGGCCTGGCTGGTCTGCGACCTCGAGGCGCTGCACGAGGCCGGCGACCACACGATCGGCATCGGGCGCGTCACGCTGATGGACGCCGACCCGGAGGGGCGACCGCTGACGTTCTTCCGCGGCGCGTTCGGCGGGCTCACCCGCGACGGGGCCTGACGGCGGGTGGTGAACCCGGCCCCCTGGGCCGGTGTTCACCCGATGACCTTCAGCTCGCCGAACTGCCCGAGGTCGTCGTGGTTGCCGATCGTGCACGTCAGCCGGTACTTGCCCGGCCTGAGCGTGATCGGCGCCTGCTCGGTGCCGTGGGCGCCCGGCTGCAGGGTGTTCGTCCGGCCGTAGAGCCTGGGCTCCTCGCCGGCCTTGGGGTTGAACGTCTCGATCGCAAGGTTGTGCGTCAGGCGTCCGGCATTGGACACCTGCAGATGGACGCGCCCGGCCCGCACCTCGATGTTCTCGGGGCGGATCCGATACTCGTCGAGCGTGACGCGGAGCACGCGGTCCCTCGCATGGACGTACGACGGTCCGCCGCCGCATCCCATGAGGGCCGTCGCGCCCAAGATGGGGAGGGCGTGGTACCAGCGCATGAAACGGTCCCGTATGATGCCCGCCCGCATGCATCGCCGCCGTCCCCTGCTCGCTCTCACCGCTCTCGTCGCCTCCGCCGCGGTCGCCGTCGGCTGCGGTTCGGAGAAGAATGACGTCAAGCAGCCGGGGGTCAATCCGCCCGGCATCCCGGCGCAGTTCCAGGCCGGGGCCAAGCTCTTCATCGAGCGCTGCTCCGGCTGCCACAACCTCGGCGTCGTCGGCGCCGAGGGCGGTGCGCTGCGGGTCGCAGACCGCGAGCGCGTCGACGGGCCGAACTTCAACGTGCGCAAGGAGGACGTCAACAGCATCCTCTACGCGCTGCGCAACGGCGGCTTCTCCGGCGCGATCATGCCCCAGGACATCGTGGTCGGCAAGGAGGCCGACGACGTCGCCAAGTTCCTGGCCCATTACGCCGGCAAGGGCAAGAGCAAGAACGCCCGCAACTAGGTCGGGCCGCGCCGCGCCGCCGCCCGGGTAGCCTCCGGCGCCGTGCTCGACCTCAGGCTGATCCGCCGTGACCCCGACGCCGCGCGCGCCGCGCTGGCCCGCCGCGGCGACTCCGAGCCCGCCCGGCTCGACCAGGTCCTGGCGCTCGACGCGCGCCGGCGCGAGATCCTGCCGAGCCTCGAGGCGCTGCGGGCGCGCCAGAACGAGGCCAACCAGGCCATCGCCGCGGCCAAGCAGTCCGGCGAGGGCGCCGACGAGGCCATCGCCCGGATGCGCGAGGTCGCCGGCGAGGCCAAGGCGCTGACCGAGGAGCTGGCCGCGGTGGAGGCCGAGCTCACGCCCGCGCTGGCGCTGCTGCCCAACCTGCCCGACGAGACCGCGGCCACGGAGGACACGGTGCTGCGGACCGTCGGCGAGCCCTGGGTCCCGGGCTTCGCGGTCCGCGACCACCTCGAGCTGGCGGGCGACCGGATCGACGCCGAGCGCGGCGCCCGTCTGTCGGGGTCGCGCTTCGCCTACCTGCGCGGCGCGGTCGCCCGGCTCGAGCTCGCGCTGGTGTCCTGGGCCATGGACACGCTCGGGGCCCATGGGTTCGAGCCCGTGATCCCGCCGGTCCTCGTCCGCGAGCAGGCGCTGTACGGGACGGGGTTCCTGCCCGACACCGAGCAGCAGATCTACCGGCTGGCCGACGACGACCTCTACCTCGTGGGGACCTCGGAGGTCGCGCTGGCCTCCCTGCACGCGGGCGAGATCCTCGAGACCGGCGAGCTGCCGCGGCGCTACGCCGGCTTCTCGACGTGCTTCCGGCGCGAGGCCGGCGCGGCGGGGCGCGACACGCGCGGGATCTTCCGGGTCCACCAGTTCGACAAGGTCGAGATGTTCAGCTTCGTCGAGCCCGACGCGTCCCGGGACGAGCATGAGTTCCTGCTGGCCCGCGAGGAGGAGATCCTGCAGGCGCTGGGGATCCCCTACCGCGTCGTGAACATCGCGGTCGACGACCTCGGCGCCAGCGCCGCCAAGAAGTACGACTGCGAGGCATGGCTGCCCAGCCAGGGCCGCTACCGCGAGCTGACCTCGACGTCCAACACCACCGACTACCAGGCCCGGCGCCTGGAGATCCGCCACCGGGACTCCACGACCCGGGAGGCCGGGGCCCGCCCGCCCCGGCCCGAGACCGTGCACACGCTCAACGGCACGGCCGTCGCGGTCGGCCGCACGCTCATCGCCCTGCTGGAGAACGGCCAGCAGGAGGACGGCTCGGTCGTGATCCCCGAGGCGCTGCGCGCCTACGGGATGCCCGACGTGCTGCTGCCGGCGCCCTGAACCGCCTGGCAGGCGGGCTCCAGCTCGGCGTGGATGGCGAACGTCGCGTCCAGCCGGGTGATCTCGAACAGGCGAAGGACCGTCGGGTTGGAGCACACGAGCGCCATGCGGCCGCCGGCGCGCGTCACGCCGCGCAGTGCGGTGAGCAGGACCGACAGGCCGGTCGAGTCGATGAACCCGACCGCCGTGAGGTCGATCACCATCGACGTCCGGCCGCGCGCCACCGCCTCGGTCAGCACGGCGCCGAACTGCGGGGCCGTGGTCACGTGGATCTCGCCGGCCACGGAGAACACGCTCGTGCTCGCGTCGAGCGCCTGCTCGGTGATGCTGAAGCGCGATTCGTCGAAGGACACGGCGGTGGCGGCGGCCGGGGGACCGGACGCCGACCTACCCTCGCCGGTGGGCCGTCACGCGTCAACCCGCCCGGTCGTGGCCTGCCGGGCCTCAGGTCCTCAGCGTGACCCGGCGGGCGAGCGTGCGGCGCGGGCCGCCGCCGCTGACGGTCGCGGTGAGGTGCACTCCGACGCGCAGGCGGGTCACGTGGTGGCGGCGCAGCGCCCGGCGCGCCGTCGCCGTCAGCGTCGCCGGCAGCGTCCGCCTGCCCTTCAGCGTCCGCGGCATCAGGCGGCCCACGGTGCGGGAGGCCAGGTGCAGCCGCCGCCGGGTCGCGGTGTCGATCGTCAGGGTGCCGCTGACGCGGCACGTGTCCTTGCACGTGACCCGGACCGGCACGCGGCCGCGGCCCGCCACGCTGGGCAACAGGAAGCCGGGGCGTGAGAGCGCGGGCTTGGGCAGGCCGAAGGGCGCGTCGGCCTTGGCGGTCGTCACGTCGACGGTCACGGCGCCGACCCCCGAGCCGCCGCGGAAGTCGCGCACGCCCACGCCGGCGACGTAGCGCCCCACCGCGGGGTAGGTGAACTGCGCCGTGGGCGTGGCGGTCGTGGCGTCGACGACGCCGTCGCCGTCGAAGTCCCAGTCGTAGGCCGTGATGGCGCTGTCGGGGTCCTTGAACGACGACGCGTCGAACGCGACGGTCTGGCCCGGGGTGATCGCGGTCGCCGAGGCGGTCAGCGTCCCGGAGGGCAGCACGTTGGGCGGGTTGCCCAGCACCTCGAGCTCGGAGAAGTCGATGAAGAGCTGGCCGCTGGAGCCCGCAGCCTCGCTCTGGGGCGACAGCAGCGTGAGGCGGACGTAGCGCACGCCGGTGGCGCCCGCGGTCGGGGTGACCGTGTTCAGGCGGCCCGCATCGGCGGGGGCGAACGACCCCTGGGCGGCGGTGGTCCAGCTCACGCCGTCGGGCGAGGTCTCGACGCGGTAGTCCCTGGTCGCCGAGCTCGCGTTGTCGCCGCACGTGTTGGCGGGGTCCATCGCGAAGGACTCGACGGTGATCGCCTGGGGCAGGCGGATCGTCGCGGTCGGCTGGCGCGGCGACGGGTCGTGCAGGTGGTTCTCGGCCGACCAGCCCGCGCCCTGGGACTGGTCGATGAGCGCGCCGGCGCCGCAGCCGAACGGCGCGCCGAGGTCGTCGTTGGTCGCCGTGATCGCCGCCCCGCCGGCGGCGGCCGACCAGTCGCGGCGCAGGGCGGCGTCGGCCTGGGCGGTCTGGCCCCCGGCGACGGTGACGGGCTTGACGAGCGCGTCGTAGCCCGGCGCGGCGAAGCCGAGCTTGGGGTAGGTGCCCTGCGGGACGGCGCCGATCGCGTAGTGCCCGGCGCTGTCGATCGTGGCGGCCAGGTCGGGGTCGAATGTGGGCTTGGTGGCCAGGCCGCCGATTCCCGCCCGCGCCCCGGGCAGCGGCAGGCCGGAGTTGGCGCTGATGACGGTGCCGCCGATCGCGCCCTTCGGCGCGTCGGCCGCCGGCGGGGCGGTGAAGTCGGCCACCGGGCTCAGGTCACTGCCGTCGGTCGCCGCCGCGTAGAAGCCCATGCCGCGGGAGCGGAAGACGTCCCAGACGATGTCGCGCACGTCGGAGTTGGGCAGGTCGTTGCCCGCGGCGGCCAGGATCGCATTGCGCATGTCCAGGAACGAGGGCTCGGGGACCGACAGGCGCATGGCGTCGGTGATGATCGTCTCGGCGGCGTCGGAGCCGTCCGACGCGCCGAACTTGGCCACGAGGCGCTGGCGCAGCTGCCACAGCGTCTGGGCCCAGATCTCGCCGTCGGAGTGCACCTCGGGCGCGCCGTTGACCTTGCCGAAGTCGGCGAACGTGAAGCCGCCGCCCGAGGTGCCGGGGCTGCCGGGGCATGCCGCCGAGCTCAGGCCGACCGTGCAGTCCAGCGGCTCGTAGCGGATGGCGTGCGGCGTCGAGTCGGTGTAGCGGCCCATGTCGACGTCGCCGTCGCCGGCCGAGTCGACGACGAGGCCCTCGCGGACCAGGAGGTCCTGGGCGTACCAGTCGCTCCACGCCTCGCCCATCGCGCCGGCGTGCGGCGCGTTGAGGGCCTGGGTGCCGTCGTCGTTGGTCACCAGGCGGCTCGACAGGCCGTGGGTGTACTCGTGGTAGAGCACCGCCGCGTCGTCGCCGCCGTTGATGTCGCGGAACGGCGAGCCCGTAGCGTGCTCGAACAGGTACATCTGCATCCGGGGCGACGAGCCGTCGGCCGGCGTCAGCATGTTGGCGTTGTCCAGATGGGCGTCGTCGGGGCCGCCGGAGGCCGTCGCCGCGCCGTCGAGGGCGTTGAGCTGCACCGGGTCGGCGCCCTGGAAGTTGCCCGACGCGGTGGTGAAGCCGATCGCGCCGCCGGCGAGGTGGTCGTGGAAGTGGTTGGCGTACCAGAACGTCTGGGTGACGTTGGCGGCGCGGTTGGTCCCCGTGTTCCAGCTCGTCGGGCTCAGGTGGTTCCACGAGCACAGGTGCGTCGCGTCGCAGGCGCCCGACGGGCGGTTGTTGTCGGTGCTGTAGCCGTAGTCGCCGGGCACGACCTCCTCGGAGGCCTGGGCGACGTCGTCGTCGTTGACGTCGGAGAAGGCGTGGACGTTGGGCCCGGTGAGCGTCTGGACGCCCGGGCTGGCCAGGAACGGCTCGAGGTCCTCGGTGACGCGCGTCCCGCCGAGGGCCGCGCCCGGGAAGTTGTGGTAGACGCCGGCGTCGACGGCGAACTTGACGAGGTTGGCCCGGTACAGGACCTCGCCGGTCGCGGCGTCGACGACCGCGTCGTACACCCGCGTGCTCGACGCGGCGTAGGTCAGGTGCCAGGCCAGGTGCACGCGTCGGGCGCCGAAGAGCACCAGGCGGGCGCTGTCGCCCGTGTCGAAGCGGGTGGTCCGGCGCGCGTCTGTGCCCGTGGAGACGACGGCGAACGGTCGGCGCGCGCCGACCTCGTCCATGAGAGCGCCCAGCGCGTCGGCCGCCGGCCGCGCGGGGGTGCCGGCGGCGGCGGGCAGGTCGGTGCGCGGGGCGCCGGAGACCGAGAGGACCCGGCCGGCGCGGTCGACGGCCACCCGCAGGTCGTTGTCGAACGCCGGCACGCCGTCGACCGACTGGCCGAAGCGCACGACGGTCAGGCCCGTCGGACTCCGCGTCTGCGACGGCGCGCCGAGCGCGGCGACCGTCGCCGCGTCGAGCCCCAGCGCGGTCGCGTGCTGCGCCGCGTAGGCGCGCGCGACGGTGGCCGGCGGATCGTCGCTGGGCCCGGTCAGCGCGCCGTCCAGGCGGCCCAGGGCGCGGACGGTGCCCGTCAGCGGGTCGACGGAGAGGGCGGCCTGGCGGCCCAGCGACGCGGTGAGGTCGCGGCGGGCGCTCGCCACCCGGTCGGCCATGCGCGCCGAGCGAGCCGCGAGGCCGGCGGCGGGCGTGGCCGGGGCGGCGGGCGCGGGGACGGCCAGCCCCTGGCGGACGTCGAGGAAGCGCTCGGCGGCGGTCGGGCCGCGCGCCGCCTGCACCGCGCCGGCGGCGGCGGGCGCCAGCAGCACGGCCGCCGTGACCAGCGCCGTCATCGTCCCCAGCATCGTCCCGTGGCGCACCTGCTCTCCCGTCTCGCCGGCCGGCTCCCGCGGCCCTGCGCTCGTCCGCGCGCACCCTAGCGCCCGGCGCGCGGGTCGACGCCGGGCCGGTCCGCGCGGCGGCGGCGCCTAGGATGGGCGTCCGGTCGGCCTCGACCGGCATGGAGCGGTGGCAGAGTCCGGTTGATTGCAGCTGCCTTGAAAGCAGCCGGCCCTTCGCGGGGCCCGGGGGTTCGAATCCCTCCCGCTCCGTCGCCGGCGCCGCGGGCTCAGCGGTGCCGGCGCGGCACGGGCGCGGGGACGGCGGTCGCCGGCGGGGCGGCCGGCACGGGCAGGATCCGTGCGGGCGGGCACGGGGCGGCGCCCACGGGCGGCCCCACGACGAGCGCGGCGCGCAGCACGACGACGCCGCGCAGGCACCGCGGGAGGCCGCCCGGGGTGACGACGGCGGTGCCGCCCGGCGGCGTCGCGCAGCGCGGGCGCCGGCCGGCGGCGAGGACCGGCACGGGCTGGACGTGCGGGGTGCCGTCGGCGCCGGTCCAGACGACGTAGCGCGGGTCGGGGCGCGACGGGCGCGGGACGACGAACGCGTAGGCGTTCTCGTGGACGTCGGCGCGCACCGCGGTGCCGTCGGGCGCCGTCAGGAAGGCCGCGGCGACGCCGTCGGGCACGATGCCGCTCACCGCGAGCATGTCGTGGCCCGGCCCGCCGCAGGGGTCGGTCGTGATCGCGCCGCGGCCCCGGACGAGGTCGGCGAACGCGCCGCCGCCGCCCGCGGGCGCCCCGCCCAGGGCGACGACGGCCAGGCCCGGCCGCGCGGCGTGCGCGGGCAGGGCGGGCGTCGGGGTGCTGGGCACCGTCGCGGCGGGCGGGACCGGCGGGATGGCCGTGGGGGCCGGCGCCGGGCGGGGCGGTGCCGGCGTGGGGCGGGCCGGCGCGGGGCGGCCGGGGACGAGCGTGGGGACGTCGACGCAGCCGGCGGTCGCCGCCACGTCGCGCACCGGCACGACCCACGCGCGGGCCCCGTCGGCGGCGCTGCGCAGCAGCCGCGCCGCGGCGGGGTCGAACGGCTCGAGCCCGCGGGCGCGCAGCGCCCGCAGCGCCTCGGCGGGCAGCGCGTCGCCGTCGGCCGCGTCGCGGCGAAGCACGCCGAAGGCGTCCAGGAGGTCCTGGGGGACGGGCTCGGCGGCGGGCGCCCGGGGCGTCGCGCGCGCCCGGCACGACTGGGCCGGCAGCGGGCGCAGCACGGAGCGCACGCCCGGCCGCGCCGCCGCGGGCACCGGCACCCGGACCACGACCGCCGGCGGGGCGGCGCGCCGCACGGGTGCGCCTTCGGCGCCGTCGGTGAAGGCCGCCAGCGCACCGGCCGCGCAGGACGCGACGGCGAGGGCGGCGGCGACGGGGAGCGACGGGGTGTGGCGGGCGGCGGGCATGGGGCGGGTCCTCGGGTCGGGGAGGGGGAGGGGTCGGCCGGTCATCGGTCGCAGCGCCCGGCGTCGCAGGTCAGCACGGTGCGGCCGGCGTCGTCGGCGGCCTCGACATGGGCCACGTCGCGCCCGCCCGCCAGCGCGACGACGAACACGCGCAGCCCGGCCGGCAGGTGGCCCTGGACGACGGCGGCCGGCGCCACCGCGCCCGGCGTGACGCGGTCGCTGCGCGCCGGGCCGCCGCCGTAGGGCCGCGAGGTCACCGACACGGTCCGGGCGCGGGCGGGCAGCGCGCCGAAGGCCCACGTCATCCCCGACAGCGGATCGAAGTAGGTCTGCACCCGGCGCGTGGCCAGCGCCTGCGGCAAGGAGCCGGGCCGGCGTGCGGCCACGTCGCACCGCGCGCCCGCCCCGCCCCCGGGCACGGTCAGGAAGAGCCCGACCGCCTGCACGGTCCCGTACCGGCACGTCGTGGCGCTCAGGCGCCAGGCGACCCCGGACTCCGTCCCCGACCCGACCCAGACGGGGGTCCCCGCGGCGCCGGGCACCACGGCGTCGCGCGGGCGCAGCTGCGCAGGCATGGGCGGCGGGTCCGGGGCCCAGATCGCCTCGCGCGTGGCCACCGCGGTCGGCACGAGCACCAGCGCGGCGATCGCCCCCGCCACCAGGCCCCGCCGGCGCAGGCGCGGCCGCGGCAGGCACCGGCCGCGGCGCCGGCCCTCGGCCCCCCACGCCCGCTCGAGCGTCCCGCCCAGCTCGGCGAGCAGCTCGTCGGCGCTGCGTCCGCTCACGTGCCGCCCTCCATGGCGCCGGCCAGCGTGCGCAGCCCACGCGACACCCGGGCGCGCGCCGCGTCCTCCGAGATGCCCAGCCGGCGGGCGATCGCGGGATAGCCGAGCTCGTCGACGACCCGCAGGCGGACGGCGTGGCGCTGCTCGGGGGAGAGGTCCTGCAGCGCCACCCCCAGCGAGGCGCGCAGGGTTCCGAGCTCGGCGAGGTCCTCCAGGCGGGCGATCTCGTCGGGCGCCAGCACCGGCGCCTGCACGCCGAGCCGCGCCATCGCCGCGCGTTCGGAGCGCCCGCGGCGCAGCGCGTCGGCCAGGACGTGGCGGGCGATCCCGAACGTCCAGGCCGCGAGCCCCTCGGGATCCTGCGGGTCGCCGTGGTAGCGCCGCCGCGCCGCCCACGCGCGGGCGTAGGTCTCGGCGACGAGGTCGACGGCCAGCTGCGCGTCGTAGGTGCGGCGGGTCAGCCAGATCAGCAGGCGGCGCGCGTCGCGGCGGTAGGCCGCGGCGAGGTGCTGGTCGTCGAGGTGCGGACGGGCCACGCGAGGATCTTCGCGTGGCCCCCCGGGTTGTGACGGTGCTGCTAGCCCGACGCGGACACGCCGGCGCCGATCGGGCAGCTGACGCCCGTGCCGGTCATGGAGCAGTACCCGTTGGGGTTCTTGCTCGGCGACAGGTACTGCTGGTGGTAGTCCTCGGCGTAGTAGAAGGGCCCGGCCGGGCCGATCTCCGTGGTGATGGGCGACTTCCCGGCGCGGGCCAGGGCGTCGTCGTAGCGGCGGCGCGAGGCCTCGGCCACGCGGGCCTGCTCGTCGCCGACGGTGTAGATCGCGGAGCGGTACTGCGTCCCGACGTCGTTGCCCTGGCGCATGCCCTGGGTCGGGTCGTGCGCCTCCCAGAAGGTCTTGAGCAGCTCCTCGTAGGAGAGCTTGGCCGGGTCGAAGGCCACGAGGACGGCCTCCGTGTGACCCGTGCGGCCCGAGCAGACCTCCTCGTAGGTCGGGTTGGGGGTGCTGCCGCCCTGATAGCCCACGGCGGTGGTGTAGACGCCGGGCAGCGACCAGAAGGCGCGCTCGGCGCCCCAGAAGCATCCGAGGCCCAGGTAGGCGACCTCGATGCCCTCGGGGAAGGGCGGGGACAGCGGGGTGCCCAGCACCGTGTGGGGCGCCGGGACCGGCATCGCGGTGTCACGACCCGGCAGCGCGTCGGCCGCGCTCGGCAGGGTCTGCTTGGTCCGTGTCGAGAAGAGCATGTGCCCCAAGGTATCGGCGGGGGCCCGAACCGTTACGGTGCAAGGGCGCCGGGCGTGGCGCGGGGGCGCGAGCGCGTACACTCACGCGACCGTTGGAGAGGTGGCCGAGCGGCTGAAGGCGCTCCCCTGCTAAGGGAGTATGGGGTTTATAGCTCCATCGAGGGTTCGAATCCCTCCCTCTCCGTCGTCGCCGGCCGCCCGCCGACCGCTGAGCGATTCTCACCGCCCGCCGCGTTCGCGTCCGCGCGAGGACGTCGAGGCGCCGCACGTCCGATCCGAGACGGATCGCCCCGGATCGTCTCCGCTGCGCCCGGTCTGGGACGAAAACTTGTACTGAACTGTCGGTTCCGCCAGGGCCTGGGGGCGATTGCACCTTGACCAGGGTGCGCACACTGGCCTACGTTCGGGTGACGGGCAGAGCCCTTGGGGCTTCGCACGACCGAGACCAGGAGAGCGAGAGAGGTCATGCAGTCATATCCGCGGCCGTCAGAGCCGTTTGTCCATGTCACCCGCGAGAAGGCCGACGGCACGTGTCCGGAGTGCGGCGCGTCCGCGCTGCAGACCTATCCCGTGCTGTCCGAGGGCGGTTGGTGGGACGTCACGAAGTGCCAGGAGTGCCTCTGCTCCGTCAAGCGTGAGCAAGGGCCGCTGCTGGGCGGCATCCATCTGTTGATCGACCTGGTCTAGGAGACTGCTATGGCGATGCTGGGAGTTGACGTCGGCGGCACGTTCACCGACGTGGTGGCGGTCCGAGACGGCGAGATCATCACGACGAAGGTGCCCACCGAGCAGACGAACACCGAGAAGTCGGTGCTCGCCGGTGCGGAGAAGGTCGGCGTCGAGGGCGCCACGGTCTTCAACCACGCGAGCACGGTCGGCCTGAACGCGATCATCACGCGGCGGCTGCCGAAGATCGCGTTCCTCACGAGCGAGGGCCACCGCGACATCCTCGACTTCGGGCGCACCTGGCGCCCCCTCGAGGCCCTGACCGACGCGAGCTGGCGGCGGACGTTCGGCGATGCCGGCCGGCCGCTGGTGCCGCGCTACCTGCGCCGCGGGATCCGCGAGCGCATCCGCAACGACGGCTCGGTCCTGTTCGAGCTCGACGAGGCCCAGGCCCGCGAGCAGCTCAAGATCCTCAAGAAGTGCAACATCGAGGGGGTCGCCATCTGCCTCCTCAACTCCTACGTCAACGCCGACCACGAGATGCGCCTCCGCGAGCTCGTCTTCGAGGAGCTCGGCAGCGACATCGCCTGCTCCATCTCGGCCGAGGTCTCCCCGCTGGCCAAGGAGTACCCGCGCGCGTCGACCACCACGGTCGACGTCTTCATGAAGCTCATCTACGACGCGTACTCGACGCGGCTGTCCGACGGCCTCAGCGAGCTCGGCTTCCCGGGCCAGCTGAACTTCGCCGACTGCGCGGCGCAGCTCGTGGCGCGCGACGTCGCGATGGCCGCACCGTTCCGGGTCGTGTTCTCGGGCCCCTCGGCGGGCACGGTGGCCTCGGCGCACTTCGGTGAGCGCATCCAGGCCTCGAACCTCCTGTGCGCCGACGTCGGCGGCACCTCGTGCGACATCAGCATCGTCACCGAGGGCCAGCCGACCGTGAACACGACGTTCGAGCTCGAGCACGACCTCGTGGTCAACGCGCTGTCGACCGAGATCGCGTCGCTGGGCGCGGGCGGCGGCTCGCTCATCTCCATCTCGCCCGCGGGCGAGGTCAAGGTCGGCCCCGGCAGCGCCGGTGCGGACCCGGGGCCTGCGGCCTACGGCCGCGGCGGCACGATCCCGACGATGAGCGACGCGTTCCTGCTCATCGGCATCCTGGACCCCGGCGAGTTCGCGGGCGGGACCCTGAGCCTGGACCCGGCCCTGGCCGAGAAGGCCTTCATGGACCTGGACACGACGCTGGACCTCAGCCAGCGCGTGGCCTACGCCTACCGCATGGGCCTCAACAACATCGCCGAGGGCATCGTCGACATCTCGATCGCCCACGGCGTCGACCCGCGTGACTACTCGCTGCTGGCCTTCGGCGCCGCCGGCCCGATGATGCTCCCGGCGCTGCTGGAGGAGACGCGCGTCAAGAGCGTCATCGTCCCGCCGCACCCGGGCCTGTTCTCGGCGCTCGGCCTGCTGAGCTCCGACCTGGTCTACGCGGACTCCCGCACCTCCTACAAGGTGCTCACCCCTGACAGCGCCGAGTCGATCGACGCGCTGTTCAGCGAGATGGAGGCGGGGCTGCGCAAGGAGCTGGGCGAGGACGCCGACAAGGCGGAGTTCATCCGCACGTTCGACGCCCGCCTGGTCGGCCAGACCTGGGAGACCCCGTTCATCGAGGTCCCGGACGGGAAGATCGGCCCGGAGCAGATCGAGGAGATGATCGAGAGCTTCCACGTCGCGTACGTGGCGCGCTCGGGCAACCGCTTCGACGCGCTCCCGGTCCAGGGGGTCATCTACCGCGCCCAGGCGAAGGTGGCCATCGAGAAGGTGGCCTACCAGCCCATCGAGGCCCGCAACGGCGGCGCCCCCAAGGCGGGCCGTGAGATCACGCTCCGCTACATCTACGGTGACGAGGTCACGGCGCTGGAGTACCACCGCCATGAGCTGCAGTCCGGCGACGTCATCCAGGGCCCCGCGATCATCCGCGAGGAGCTCTCGACGACGCAGGTCTGCCCCGGCCAGACGGCCACGATCGGCCAGTACGGCGAGATCATCATCACGAAGGGAAGCTGAGACCATGACCGATCTGATTGAGTCCCCCGAGACTCGCATCAAGGACCTCTCGGACGCGGAGTTCGAGGCGCGCTACAACTGCGAGCGCTTCACGGCCTCGGTGCTGGGCAGCCGGTTCCGCTACCTCGTGCAGCACATGTGCACCGGCCTGCTGAACAACGCCTTCTCGGTGATCCTGCGCGACTGGTACGACTTCGCGGCGACGATCTCGGGTCCGCCCTCGATGGGCTATCCGATGCCGGCCGTGTCGAACTCGCTCGTGCTGTTCATCGGCACGATGGGTGAGGCCGTGCGCAACGCCGTGACCGAGTACGGCCCGGAGAACCTGCGCCAGGGCGACATCCTCATGGTCAACGACCCGTACCGGTGCGGCACGCACGTCAACGACGTCTGCTTCATCCGGCCGGTGTTCTACGAGGGCGAGATCGTCGCGTTCGTCAACCTGCAGCCCCACATGCTCGACATGGGCGGCGTCGTGCCGGGCGGCTTCGCCGGCACGAAGAAGGACGTCTTCGAGAACGGCCTGGTCATCGCCCCCCAGCTGCTCTACCGGGAGGACGTCCCGGTCAAGCATGCGTGGAGCATGATCTTCGACAACGCCCGCTTCGGCGGGCTCCTGCTGCCCGACATCAAGACGACCTGCGAGAACCTCCGCCTCGGTGAGCGCCAGATGCTCGAGACGATCGAGCGCTACGGCCTGGATTCCGTCCATGGCGCCATGCGCTACTCGTGCGACGTCTCGGCCGAGACGATGGGCGACGCCGTCATGGACGCGGTGCCCGACGGCGTCTACGAGGCCGAGGACCTGGCGCTCGACGCCGACGGCCAGGCCGACGATGAGGGCGGCCTGAAGATCCACGTCAAGATCGTCAAGAAGGGCCGCCGCGTCGAGGTCGACCTCAGCGGCAGCTCGCGCCAGGCCCGGACCTCGATCAACGCCGGCTACCTGGACACCAAGACGGCGGTCGGGGTGGCGTTCAAGTACCTGTTCGATCCGGTGTCGCCGTTCACCTCGGGCGCCTACCGCGACATCGACATCGTCATCCCGGAGGCGTCGATCTGCAACGCCTACCCGATGGACGGCGCCATCTTCCTGTACTGGGAGAGCTCGATGTCGGTCCTGAACACGATCTTCAGGGCCCTCGGCGATGCGCTCGGTGAGAAGGCGATCGCGCCGGACTTCAACTGCCTGTCCATCCACAACGCCAACGGCGTGCTGGAGGACGGGACGCCGTGGCTGACGGCCGCGCAGTGCGGCGGCGAGCATGGGCCCTGGGGGGCGACGAGCCACGGCGACGCCGACTCGTACCAGGTGTTCTACCTGGCCAACAACATCGACCCGGCGACGGAGGCCATCGAGGCCGACATCCCCGCGGTGGTGCTGCGCAAGGAGTACATGCCGGACTCCGGCGGCCCGGGGTACAACCGCGGCGGTGCCGCGGTGCTCAAGGACACGCTGTTCTCGCGTGACACCGACCACTACTCGATGCCGCTGCACTTCAAGGAGCCCTCGGGCACCGGGGTCAACGGCGGCGGCTCGGCCGGCAGCGGCGGCGCATGGGTGATCGAGCCCGAGGTGTTCGACGTCCCCAAGGAGCAGAACCTGCCTCCGAAGGGCGCGGCCTCGCCGAAGGACGCGATCCCGGTCGCCGGCGTGCTCAACGCCGACACCAAGCTCCCGGATCCCGAGGGCGAGTACTACTACTTCGCCCGCGTGCCGATCTGGAAGACCAAGCCGAACACGGTGTTCCGCTACCTCACCAACGGCGGTGGCGGCTGGGGCACCGCGCTGGACCGTGAGCCCGAGCGCGTCATGGTCGACGTCCGCGACGGCTACGTGTCCATCGAGGGGGCCAAGCGGGACTACGGCGTGATCGTCAACGGCGATCCCGAGAACGATCCCGAGGGCCTGACCGTCGACACGGCGGCGACCGAGAAGCTGCGCGAGGAGATGCGCAGCGCCGCCTAACAGGAAGAGGAGGGGCTCCATGTCCATCACCCCGACGACCATGAACGACGAGCAGCTGGCCGACGCCCTGGCGATCGCCAATGTGCCGACCCTGCTGCCCGTCCTGGTCCAGCTCACCGGGGACACCCGATGGCTGGAGCCCCCCTACCAGCCCTCACGCAACCGCGGGCTGGACGACAACACGGACGGAGGGCTGCCCGAGGAGCTCCAGACGGAGATCCGCCAGGCGGCCCTCGAGGCGATCAAGGCGTGGCGCGACGGCGAGCCCGTCGCGCTGCCCGATCCCTCGCCCGAGATGATGGTCCGGATGCTCTCCTGGGCCATGGGCGAGGAGGTCGCGCCCGAGTACGGCGAGATGCTCGTGGCCGAGCGCGAGGCGCAGGATGCCGACACCACCGGCCCCCGCCTCCCCAACGTGCCCGAGGGCTTCCACGCGCTGGTGATCGGCGCGGGCGTCTCGGGCATCGCCGCGGCGCTGCGGCTCCGAGATGCGGGGATCCCGTTCCGCATCGTCGAGCAGCACGACGATGTGGGCGGCACGTGGTACGAGAACCGCTATCCGGGCTGCGGCGTCGACACGCCCAGCGCGCTGTACTCCTTCTCGTTCGCGCCGCACGACTGGACGAAGTACTTCGCCCTGCGCGACGAGCTGTACGGCTACCTGCAGGAGATCGTCACCGACAAGGACCTGCGCGACTCGATCTCGTTCGAGACGACCGTGACGGCCGCCGCCTACGACGAGGACGCCCAGCGCTGGGAGGTCACCCTGCGCAAGGCCGACGGCAGCACGGAGACGGCGACGCCCAACGTCATCGTGAGCTGCGTCGGCGCGTTCCGCACGCCGAAGTGGCCCGACATCCCGGGCCTGCACGACTTCGCCGGCCCGCTGGTGCACACGGCCGACTGGCCCGCCGACCTGGACCTAACCGGCAAGCGCGTCGCGGTCATCGGCAACGGCGCGAGCGCGATGCAGCTCGTCCCGGCCATCGCCGGCACCGCCGCGTCGGTCACCCAGTTCCAGCGTTCGCCGCAGTGGGCGGCGCCGTTCGAGCTCTTCCACGCCGACGTGCCCGAGCCGCTGCGCCAGCTGTCCCAGAGCGTGTCGCTGTATCGCCTCTGGTATCGCCTGCGGGCGGGCTGGACGTTCAACGACCGCATCCACGTCACGCTGCAGAAGGACCCGGACTGGCCCCACCCCGAGCGCTCGGTCAACGAGATCAACGACGGCCACCGCAAGTTCTTCATCCGCTACATGGAGAGCAAGCTCGCCGACCGGCCCGACCTGCTCGAGAAGGTCACGCCGACCTATCCGCCCTACGGCAAGCGGATCCTGCTCGACAACGGCTGGTACGACACGCTGTTGCGCGACGACGTCGAGCTCGTCACCGAGCCGATCGCCAAGGTCACGCCGACGAGCGTCGTGACCGTCGACGGCCAGGAGTACGAGGCCGACGTGCTCGTCGCCGCCACCGGCTTCGACGTCGCGAAGTTCCTCGGCCCCATCGAGGTCCGAGGGCGCTCCGGCACGACGTTGCGCGACACCTGGGAGGAGGACAACCCGCGCGCCTACCTGGGCACGGCGGTCCCCGACTTCCCGAACTTCTTCATCATCTACGGTCCCAACACGCAGGCCGGCCACGGCGGCAGCCTGATCGGCACCGCCGAGCAGCAGCTCAACTACACGATGAGCATCCTCGAGCAGATGCTCGACGCAGGCCAGGCGGTCGCCGAGGTGCGGCCCGAGCCCTACGAGGAGCACAACGCCCGCGTCGACGCCGCGCACGAGCAGATGGTCTGGACCCATCAGGGTATGACGACCTACTACCGAAACTCGCGCGGCCGGGTCATCGTCAACACCCCGTTCCGGATCATTGACTCGTGGTACCGCACGCGCAAGGCCGACATGGAGGACTACGTGACCGAGCCTCCGCACGGTGACGCCGAGCCGGTCGGCGCCGGCCAGGAGACGGCTTCGTGAGCGTGGCCCTCGAGGGCCACTGCGGCATCATCACCGGGGCCGGGTCCGGGATCGGGCGCGGCCTCGCCGAGGCCTTCATCGCCGCCGGCGCGCAGGTGGCGATCCTCGAGGCCGACGCGGCGGCGGCTGAGCAGGCCGCCGAGGAGCTCGGCGCGTCGGCGGTCGCCTACGGCGGCGTCGACGTGACCGATCCCGAGGCGGTCGAGGCGGCGGTCGGCGCCGCGCACGAGCGCTTCGGCCAGCTCGACTTCCTCGTCAACAACGCGGGCATCCGCCACGAGGCGCCGTTCCTCGAGCACGAGCTCGAGCCGTGGAAGCGCACGCTGGACGTCAACCTTACCGGCGTGTACATCGTCGGCCAGGCCGTCGCGCGGCGCATGGTCGACCGCCCGGGGCGGATCCTGAACATCGCGTCGATCGCCGGCTTGTTGGCCCTGCGCAACCGCGCCGCCTACATCGCGAGCAAGGCCGGCGTGATCGGCCTGACCAAGGCCATGGCCTTCGAGCTCGGCGAGCAGGGCATCTGCGTCAACGCCATCGGCCCGGGCGTCATCGAGACGCCGCTCATCGCCCACTACTTCCAGGACCCGGACCGGACGAAGCTCATCGTCGACAGCATCCCGCTCGGCCGGTGGGGGCACCCGGAGGACCTCGCCGGGCCGGCGATCTTCCTGTGCAGCCCCGCGGCGGCCTACGTCACCGGGCAGTTCCTGTGCGTCGACGGCGGCTGGGTCAGCGGCAAGGGGTACTGAGGTGATCGTCAAGGGGGAGTCCGGCGACCGCTATCCGTGGGAGCCGCTGACCATCGCCCAGCTCCTGCAGCGCGCCGCGCAGGAGCACGGCGACCGGGAGGCCATCGTCGCCCCCGGCGTGCGGATGACGTGGGCGGAGACCGAGGCCGCCTCGCGGCGCGTCGCCAAGGCGATGATGGCCGCCGGCCTCCAGCGCGGCGACCACGTCGCGCTCTGGTGCCCCAACACGGTCGAGTGGGTGTTGACGTGGTTCGCCGCCGCCCACGTCGGCGCGGTGATCGTCACGGTCAACACGCGCTACAAGACCGAGGAGGTCCGCTACATCGTCCACCAGAGCGACGCCCGGCTGCTCGTCATGGTCGGCGAGTTCGTCGGCATCGACTACCTGGGCATGCTCGACCGCCTGTGCCCCGACCTCGCGGGCGAGGGGCCGCCGAACGCCGAGGGCTTCCCCGAGCTCGAGCGCGTCGTCGTCCACGGCGATCGCGTGCCCGACGGGACCCAGGGCTGGGACGCGTTCGTGGCGGCCGGCGAGGCGATCGGCGACGCCGAGCTCGACGCGCGCCGCGACGAGGGCGCCTACGACGAGCCGACGATCATCGTCTACACGTCGGGGACGACCGGCCACCCCAAGGGCGCGGTGCACTCGCACGTCATCCTGCGCAACGAGTGCTCGATCTCCGAGACGATGGACCTCGACGTCGACTGCCGGATCATGAACCACATGCCGTTCTTCCACGTGGCGGGCGGCTTCACCGGGATCCTGCCGCCGCTCATCACCGGCGGCGCGATGCTCCTCATGGACCGCTGGGACCCGACCGCGGCGCTCGAGCTCATCCAGGCCGAGCGCGCGACGGTCATGAGCGGCATTCCCACGCACTTCATCGACCTCATCAACCACCCGCGGCTGGGTGACTTCGACCTGTCGACGCTGCGCTCGGGGTGGATCGGCGGCGCCTCGAACCCTCGCGAGGTCATCGACGCCGTCATCACGAAGCTCGGCATCGCCAACCTCCTGCCGGTCTACGGGATGACCGAGACGACGTCGGTGACCACCAGCCCGCGGCCCGGCGACCCCCGCGAGATCATCTACCGCGGCGTCGGGCTGCCCGTCTCGGACTTCGAGGTCACGCTGGTCTCGCCCGACAGCGGCCAGCAGCTCGGGCCCGGGGTTGAGGGCGAGGTCTGCGTCCGCGGGCACCTGCTCATGCAGGGCTACTACAAGAACCCCGAGGCCACGGCCAAGGTGATCGACGCCGACGGCTGGTTCCACACGGGCGACCTCGGGGTCTTCGACGAGCAGGGTTACCTGGCCATCACCGGCCGGATGAGCGACATGTTCATCGTCGGGGGCAGCAACGCCTACCCGGCCGAGATCGAGGCCGCGCTGGCCGAGCACCCCGCCGTCCGCCAGGCCTACGTCGTCGGCATCCCCGACGAGCGCCTGGGCGAGGTCGGGCTGGCGTTCATCGAGGCCCGCGAGGGCGCCGAGGTCGACAGCGCCGCGCTGCGCGCGTTCTGCAAGGACCGCCTGGCCAACTACAAGATCCCCGCCACGTTCGTGTTCGTCGACGAGTGGCCGATGACCGCCACCGGCAAGATCCAGCGCTTCGTGCTGCGCGAGCAGGCCCTCGAGGTGGCCGGCGCGCCGCAGGCCGGGGCCTGAGGGGCGGCCGTGGCCTCCACCGCGGGCGCCGTCCGCATCGAGGCGGACCCCCAGCACGACGGCGTCGCGCTGCTGACGATCGACCGCCCGCCGGTCAACGCGCTGGGCGCGGCCGGCTACCACGACCTGGCCGACGCGCTGGAGGCCGTCGCCGCCGATCCGGGCGTCCGGGCCGTCGTGCTCACGGGGGCGGGCGAGCGCGCGTTCTGCGCGGGCACCGACATGCGCGACTTCGAGAGCGGCGACGGCGCGTCGGCCGCGACCGCCGCCGGCTGGCGCATGTTCACGACCCTGGGCGCGATGCCCAAGCCGGTCGTCGGCGCGCTCAACGGCCCTGCCGTCGGGGGCGGCTGTGCGATCACGACCGAGTGCGACGTGCTCGTCGCCGTGCCCACGATGCACTTCTCCATCCCCGAGGTGGCGCTGGGCTTCACCGGCGGCGGCAGCCACATCAAGCGCCTGGCCCCCTGGTTCAAGGCCCAGCGCATGCTGCTGCTCGGCGAGCGCCTGGAGGCCGGCGAGGCCCACGCCGCGGGCACCGTCGCCGCGCTGGCCGACGACCGCGACGCGCTCCTGGCGCTCGCGCTCGACGTCGCCGGCCGCCTCGCGGCGCTGGATCCCGACGCCGTGCGCGAGGCGCGCCGCATCTTCCGCGGGCCCGAGGGCGCGGCCGCGCTGACGGGGTACCGCGAGGAGCTCGACCTGCTCGAGCGTCTGCTGCGCGGCCGCCGCGCAGCCGGTTGAGCGACCCGTCCACGCCACACTTGACACGGCGGCGCAGACGATGGGAGTGTACCGATCGTTCCAGTTCACATCCCCGGCCGCGGCCGGGCTCGGGTCGAGGAGCCGTGACCATGGATCCGCGAGTCCCCTCCCGGGACGCCTGCGTTCTCTATGACGTGCTGCACCGTCGCGCGCAGGAGGCGCCCGACGAGATCTTCGCGCTGTTCGAGGAGGACCCGCCGTGGACGAACGCGAGCATGCTCGCCGACGTGCGCCGGACGGCCGCGGCCCTGCAGGCGCTCGGCGTCGCCCAGGGCGACACGGTGGTCTGCTGGCTGCCCAACGGCCCGCACATGGTCCGCTTCTGGTTCGCGCTGAACTACCTCGGCGCGGTGTACGTCCCGATCAACACCGCCTACCGCGGCGGCCTGCTCAGCCACGTGCTCGTCAACTCGGGCGCCGCGATCGCCGTGGTGCACGCCGAGCTGCTGCCGCGCCTGGCCGAGATCGAGGAGCGCGGCGCCGTGCGGACGGTCATCACCGTCGGCGCGGTGCAGGAGCCCGTCGCCGGCCTGGAGCACCTCGACGCGGCCACGCTGCCCGGCCCCGACGCGCCGGAGCCGCCGCCGCGGCCGACCGAGCCCTGGGACACGCAGGCCATCCTCTACACGTCGGGCACCACCGGGCCGTCGAAGGGCGTGCTGTCCTCCTACGCGCAGGCCCGGGCGATGTTCGGCCACCCCGAGATGCCGGGGATGGGGCCGACCGAGCGGTACATGATCAACATGCCGATGTTCCACGTCGGTGGCGCCACGCTGCTGTACGCCATGCTGATCAACGGCGGCTCGGTGGCGGTCGTCAGCCACTTCAGCGGCGAGCGCTTCTGGTCCCAGATCCGCGACACGCAGAGCACCGTCGTGTTCCTGCTCGGGGTGATGGGCAACTTCGTGGCCAGCCGCCCGCCCGCGCCCGACGACGCCGACAACCCCCTCAAGACCGCCTACATCGTGCCCCTCATCGACGACGTCGAGGGCTTCCGCACACGCTTCGGCTGCGACGTCTACACGATCTTCAACATGACCGAGCTCGGCGCGCCGATCCTCAGCGACGTCAACCCCACGCTGCGCGGCACGTGCGGCAGGGTGCGCCCGGGCCACGAGATCCGCCTCGTGGACGCCAACGACTGCGAGGTGCCGGTCGGCGAGGTCGGCGAGATCATCGTCCGCACCGACGGGCCGTGGATGATGAACCACGGCTACAACGCCAACGCCGAGGCGACGGCCGCCGCCTGGCGCAACGGCTGGTTTCACACCGGCGACGCCGCCCGCCGCGACGCCGACGGCAACTACTTCTTCGTCGACCGGCTCAAGGACGCGATCCGCCGCCGGGGCGAGAACATCTCCTCCATGGAGGTCGAGGTCGAGATCGCCGCCTTCCCGGGTGTGCGCGAGGTCGCCGTCATCGCGGTCCCCAGCGAGATCTCCGAGGACGAGGTCCTCGCCGCCGTGGCCCCCGTGCCCGGCGCGACGATCGACCCGCTGGAGCTCATCGAGTTCCTGCGCCCGCGCATGGCCTACTACATGGTCCCGCGCTACATCCGAATCCTGGACGAGCTCCCCAAGACCCCGACCTCCAAGGTGCGCAAGACGCTGCTGCGCGAGGAGGCGATCACGGCCGAGACCTGGGACCGTGAGGCGGCCGGGATCATCCTGCGCGGCGAGCGCCTGTCGCAGGGCACCAGCGATCACCAACCTGTGAAGGGATGACCACGACGATGGGAGCCACCACCATGACCGAGCTGCGCGTGTTCGAGATGCCCCGCACCCGCAGGGTGATCCAGGGATCGGGCGCGACGGCGTCCCTCGCCGGGGAGCTCGACGAGCGCGGCCTGAAGCGCGCGATGCTCGTCACGGGCCGCTCGGTCAGCGCGGGCGAGGGGTTCGCCGCGCTGGTGGAGAGCCTGGGCGACCGCGTGGTCGATGTCTACAACAAGGTCGAGGCCCACAACCCCGTCCAGCGGGTCGTCGAGCTCATCGAGCAGGCCCGCAAGGCCGATGCCGACGTGTTCGTCGCGGTCGGTGGCGGCTCGCCGGTCGACGCCGCCAAGCTCGCCGCGCTGGGCGTCAGCGAGGGCATCGACGACACGGCGGGCCTGGCCGAGTACGCCGTGAAGTTCGAGTATCCCGACATCATCAAGATCCGCCCGCAGACCGCCGAGCCGCTGCCGGTCATCGCGGTCCCGACGACGCTGTCGGCCGCCGAGTGGGACGGGTTCGCGGGCTCGGTCGACCACGAGCGCGACACGAAGGACCTGCACGTCTTCCTCAACCTGACGCCGACCACCGTGGTCCTGGACCCGGCACTGGCCGCGCTCACGCCGCGCGACCTGTGGGCGACCACCGGCGTGCGCGCGCTGGATCACGCCGTCGAGACGGCCTACGCCAAGAACGCTCACCCCTTCACGACGTGGCTGGCCACCGGAGCGCTCGGGATCCTGGCCGAGAACCTGCCGCGCTCGGTCGCCGACGCCGACGACCACGAGGCCGCGCTGCAGTGCCAGATCGCCGCGTGGATGTCGATCATCGGCGTCCACAACGTCTCGCTGGGCCTCTCGCACGGGATCGGTCACCAGCTCGGCGCCGTCGGCATCCCGCACGGCGTGACGTCCTGCATCATGCTGCCCCACGTCATGCGCTTCCTGGAGCCCGTGACCCGCGACCAGCAGGCCGCGATGGCGAAGGTCCTGGCGCGCGGCGGCGATCCCTCCGCGCCGGCCGCCGACCACATGGAGCGCCTCTTCGACGAGCTCGGGGTGCCGCGCCGCGTCAGCGACTTCGGCGTGCCGCGCGAGAAGATGGACGCCGTGGCCAAGGCCACGCTCGGCGACCTCGTCGTCCGCGAGGCGCCCCGCAAGGTCGACGAGCAGGTCGTCTACGAGCTCCTCGAGAAGGTCTGGTGAGCGCGGCGCCGACCTCCACCGTCCGGCCGGACCAGAAGCGCTTCATCCGGCAGGAGGCGGCCAAGCTGTTCGCGCGCCAGGGCTACCACGCGACGGGCGTCGAGGACATCTCGCGCGCCGTCGGGCTGGGGCGCGGTGCGCTGTACCACCACATCGGCAGCAAGGAGCAGCTGCTCTTCGAGATCAGCCGCCTGGGCCTCGACGAGCTCTTCGAGGACACCGAGGGCGTGCTCGCCGACCCGGAGCTGGACGCCGCCGGCCGCCTGCGCGCGATGAGCCGCGTGCTCATGAACAACCTGTATGACAACCTGGCGGCGCTGACGGTGTACTTCCGCGAGGTCGACCTCATGTCGCCGAAGTACCGCCGCCTGCTCGTGCGCCAGCGCGCCGGCTACGAGGCGATCTGGCGTGGGGTGATCGCCGACGGCGTCGCCGCAGGCGAGTTCGCGCCCGTCGACCCCGTCATCGTCAAGGGCATGCTCGGCATGCACAACTACGCCTACCTCTGGATCCGCCAGAACGGCCGGCTGTCGCCCGACGAGCTGGCCGACGTCTTCTGCACCGTGCTGCTCGACGGCCTGCGCGGCCACCGACCGAGGGACTGACCATGGCCGCGGCATCCGAAGACCCGACGGCCGGCGGCGCCGGCCGCGTCGTCCTCGTCACGGGAGGCTCGCGCGGGCTGGGCCGGGCGATCGTCGGCGAGCTCGCCGGGCGCGGCCTGAACCTGTGCTTCACCTACCGCGAGCAGGAGCAGGCGGCCGAGGAGGTCGCCGCCCAGGCCCGTGCCGCAGGCGCCGACACGCTCGTGCTGCGCTACGACCAGGCGCGCGACGACGCCCAGCCCGTCGTCGACGCGATCCTGGAGCGCTGGGGCCGCCTGGACGGTGCGATCCTCAACGCCGGCATGTGGGCGGGCGGCCGCATCGACGAGCTCGACCCCGAGGCGTGGTGGAACGTCGTGGAGATCGACCTGGGCGGCGTGTACCGCTGCGTGCGCGCGGCCGTGCCCGTGATCCGGCGCAGCCCCGAGGGCAGCATCGTCCTCATGTCGTCGATGGTGGGCATCGCGGGCTTCCCCGGCGACACGGCCTACGCCAGCGCGAAGGCCGGCCTCGTCGGCCTCGGCAAGTCGCTGGCCCGCGAGCTCGCGCGCGACGGCACCCGTGTCAACATCCTCGCCCCCGGCTTCGTGGAGTCCGACGCCAACGCGAGCGTCTCCCCCCGGGCCCGGGAGCGGCTGCTGGCCCTCACGCTGCTGGGGCGCTTCGGCCGCGCCGAGGAGATCGCCAGAGCTGCAGTGTTCCTGTCCGAGGAGGCGACGTACATGACCGGCGCCGTCCTCAACATCGATGGAGGAGTCACCACGTGAGCACGTCCGAGCCGATCAGCGTCCCCGACCTGCCGCCGCCCCTGATGGTCAAGGTCGACGAGCCCAGGCTCGGCGATCCGACCGAGCCGGTCGAGCACCTCATCGACGAGCGCTGGCTCGTCGCGTTCGCGACCGCCGTGCACGACGACAGCCCGGCCCTGGTGGACCTCGAGCGTCCAGGCGGGATCATCGCCCATCCCATGTTCCCGGCCTGCGTGGAGTGGCCGCTGTTCTCGCAGGGAGCCCCGAACATCCACGGGCTCGAGCCCCGCGCCCACGCCGGGCTGCACGTCAGCCACGACGTGCGCCTCTACCGGCCGATCCGGCCCGGGGACCACCTGGTCACCACCGCCCACCTCGAGACGGCCCTGCAGCGCTCCGTCGGCATCTACGCCGGCATGGGCTTCACGACCAAGGACGCCGACGGCGAGCTCGTCGCCGAGACGCGCGAGGGCATCCTCTACATCGGCGTCCAGCTCATCGACGGCATCAGCGAGGGGATGACCAAGCACTACCAGCCCCTGGAGCCGCCGCCGCTGCACACGATCGGGAGCTTCGAGATCCCGCCCAGCGAGGCCATCCTCTACAGCGAGTGCTCGGGGATCTACAACCCGATCCACACCGACCCGCGCGCGGCGCGCGACGCCGGCCTCGAGGCCCCGGTCCTGCACGGGACGGCCACGCTGGCGCGCGTGGTGTCGACGATCGTCGGCGCCCACGCCGACGGCGACCCGTCGCGTGTCAGCGGCATCCGCGCGCGCTTCGTGGGCACGGTGACCATGGGCGCCACGGTGACGGTGACCGCGGCGCCCGTCGAGGGCGAGGACCAGATCCAGTTCGAGGCCCACAACGACAAGGGCGAGCGCGTGCTCAGCGAGGGCTTCGTCACCCTGACCGGGGGGAGCTGAGCGGCTCGGGCGCCGGCAGGCCCCGGCGCCGGGGCGCGGCGGCGGGCTCCGGCCCGTCGCCGGCCACCGGGCGCCCGCCGCGCAGCAACGACGCGGCGGCGGCGATGAGGCAGGCGGCGATCGCGAACGCGAAGGCCGCGTGCAGCCCGTCGCGGAACGGTCCCGAGATCAGGCCGGGGAAGAACGTGCTGCCCGTCAGCACCGAGGCGTCGTGCGGCGAGAGGCCGGCCAGCACGTGCGGGCCGAGCAGGTGCTGCACCGGGTTGTAGCCCAGGAAGGCGGCGAACAGGATGGAGACGGGCGGGAGCCCGGCGACCTGGTGCGCCGTGGCGGCGGGCACGCCGTGGGCCTGCAGCCCGGCGCTCATCGTCGCCGGCAGCGTGGCCGACAGCCCGATGATCATCAGCGTGAAGAAGATGCCGATCGACAGGACCTGCGCGGAGTTCTGGAACGTCTGGTTCATCGCCCCGCCCGCGCCGCGGTCGGCGGGCGGCAGGCTGTTCATCACCGCGGCCCGGTTGGGTGAGGCGAACATGCCCATGCCGATCCCGATGAGGAGCAGGATCGCGCCGAACTGGGCGTAGGCGAAGTCCGTCGGCAGCAGGAGCAGCAGCGCGAAGCAGACGGCGGTGAGCAGCATGCCGGCCGTCGCGAACGGGCGGGCGCCGAAGCGGTCCGACAGGTAGCCCGAGGCCGGGCCGGCGACGAGCATGCCCAGCGTGAGCGGCAGCATGAAGATGCCCGCCCACAGCGGCGTCTCGGTGAAGCTGTAGCCGTGCTGGGGCAGCCAGATGCCCTGCAGCCAGATGATGAGCATGAACATCAGGCCGCCGCGGGAGACCGAGGACAGAAACGTCGACAGCGTCCCGAAGGAGAACGCACGGATGCGGAACAGCGGCAGCCGGAACATCGGATGCGCGCTGCGCCGCTCGACGAGCAGGAACGCGACGAGGCAGGCCGCCGCGCCGGCCAGCAGGCCGAGCACCCGCGGGCTGCCCCAGCCGATGGGGTGTCCGCCGGCCGGGCGGATGCCGTAGGTCACCGCGGTCATCACGAGGATGAGCCCGGCGGCGAACGTGACGTTGCCGGCCCAGTCGATGGGCGCAGGGCGCGGCTCGCTCATCTCGCGCAGGCTGCGGTAGGCCCAGACGGTGCCCAGGACGCCGACGGGCACCGAGATGAGGAAGACCAGGCGCCAGTCGATCGGGGCCAGGATGCCGCCCAGCACGAGCCCGACGAACGTGCCGCTGACGCCCACGATGTTGTTGAGCCCGAGCGCCATGCCGCGCTGGTGGGCGGGGAAGGCGTCGGTGATGATCGCCGCGGCGTTGGCCAGCAGGCAGGCGCCGCCGATGCCCTGCACGATCCGGAAGCCGATGAGGTACGCGGCGCCGCTGCGACCCGTCATCCAGTCCACGGCCAGCAGCAGCGAGGCCACCGTGTAGATGACGAAGCCGAGGTTGTAGATCCTGACGCGCCCGACCATGTCGCCCAGCCGGCCGAGGCTGACGACGAGCACGCTCGTGACCACGAGGTAGCCCAGGATCATCCACAGCAGGTAGAAGGAGTTGGAGGGGACGAGCGGGTCGAGGTGGATGCCCCGGAAGATGTCGGGCATCGCGATGATCGTGATCGACCCGTCCAGCGTGGCCAGCAGCACCGCCAGCGTCGCGTTGGCCAGCGCGGTCCACTTGTAGCGGTCGGTGGTCACGCCGATCAACCCTACAGGGTACCTGTACAGGTGACCTGTCCAATCGTCCTCTACACTGCCGCCATGGAGGCCGAGCAGACCACCACGGCCCAGCTGGCGCAGGAGCTGCGGACGACCGTCGGCCGCCTCGTGCGCCGCCTGCGCGCCGAGCCCGGCCCGCCCGTGGCGCAGTTCACGCTCCTGGCCCGGCTCGACCGCTTCGGGCCGGCCAGCATCAGCGACCTGGCCACGGCCGAGCGGATGCGCCCGCAGTCGATGGCCCAGACCGTCCGCGACCTCGAGCGGGCCGGCCTCGTGTCCCGGCGCCCCGATCCCGACGACCGCCGCCGCGCGTTCGTCGAGCTGACCGAGGCCGGGCACGTGATGCTCAGCGACACGCGGGCGCGCCGCGAGGGCTGGCTCGCCGAGGCGCTGGAGCGCGAGCTCGACGCCGGCGAGCGCGAGACGCTGCACGCCGGCCTGGTGCTCCTGCGCCGCCTGGCGGACATCTGATGTGATCCCGGGCATGAGCGTCTTCGATCCCGGCCTGCGCCCCGACGGCGACCCGCGCCGTCTCATCACCTCGCTGCACCACTGGGCGCGGACGGCCGAGGACCGGCCGTTCATCGACTTCGCCGGCCCCGCCGGCACCACGTCGCTGACGTGGGGCGCGTTCGCCGACCGCGTCCGCCGGCTCGCCGCCGGCCTCCTGGACGCCGGCCTGAAGCCGGGCGACCGCTGCGTGCTGCACACGGGCAACACGCTCGGGTTCATGCTCGCGTTCTGGGCGCTGCAGGAGGTGGGCTCCACCACGGTGCCCACGATCGCCCAGTACGCGCCCGACGAGCTGCGCTACGTCGTCGAGCACTCCGGCGCCTGGGGCGTGGTCGCCGCGCCAGACCTGCTCGACGTCGCGCGCGAGGCCGTCGACGGCGTGGGCTGCCACCTGATCATCGACGGGCCGGAGGGCGACGGGACGCCGACGCTGGACGACCTCATCGCCGCGGGCGACCCGGCCCGGGCCCCGGGCGGCGGGGCACCGGGCGACCTCGCGATCATCATGTACACGTCGGGCACGACGTCGCGCCCCAAGGGCGTGATGCTCGGCAACGGCGAGTCGGCCTACACCGCGCGGTCGTTCGCCGAGCACCTGCGCATGCAGCCGGCCGACCGGGTCCTGACGTGCATGCCGCTGTTCCACATCAACGCGATGATGTTCCAGATGATGGCTGCGGTCCTCGGCGGCGCGCGGTTCGTGCTCGTGCCGAGGTTCAGCGCCTCGCAGTACTGGGGCTGGGTGCGCGACCACGAGATCACGATCGGCCACCTCATCAACGGCCCGATTCGCGTGCTGCTCGGCGCCGAGCCCCGGCCCGACGACCGCGAGCACGCGCTGCGCGTCATGAGCTACGGCATGCCGCTGGACCGCGACGAGCTGCTGGCCTTCGCCGACCGCTTCGGGGTCAGCCCGATCATGATCTACGGCATGACGGAGACCTGCTGCGGCGCGACGCTGACTCCTCTGGACGTCGGGGCGCGTTTGGGGCACCAGCACCTCGGGCCGCCACTGCAGGGCTGGGAGGTCGCCGTCGTCGACGAGGAGCTCGCGCCCGTGCCCGACGGTGAGCCCGGCGAGATCGTTGTGCGCTCGCCCGGCGTCATGCGCGGCTACTACCGCGACCCCGACGTGACGGCGGCGACGCTCGTCGACGGCTGGGTGCGCACGAGCGACGTCGGCTATCGCGACGACGAGGGCCAGTTCCACTTCGTCGACCGCATGAAGGACATGCTCAAGCCCAACGGCGAGAACGTCGCGGCGAGCGAGGTCGAGGGCGTCCTGGCCGACCACGAGGCCGTCGAGGAGTGCGCGGTGGTCGGCGTGCCCGACCCGGTGCGCACCGACATCGTCGTCGCGCTCGTCGTGCCCGTCGCCGGGGCGACCGTGACCGCCGAGGAGCTCCAGGCATGGTGCCGCGACCGGCTCGCCCGGTTCAAGGTGCCGTCGATCGTGGAGCTGCGCGACGAGCTGCCCAAGACCTCGATCGGCAAGATCCGCAAGGGCGAGCTGCGCGAGGAGCTGCGCCGCGCGGCGGCCCGGGCCGACTGACGGCGCCGCAGGCTGGCGGATGCGCCAGTTGCCCGCGGCGTCCGCAGCACGGAGGGTGGCGCCAGCCTGCGTTCGACGAAGGGGAGCCTGCCGATGTTCACCGTGATCTTCGAGATCTACCGGCGTGCTGACCGCACGCAGGAGCAGATGCGCGAGCACTGGCTCGGGGTGCACAAGGAGCTCGGGATGAAGATCCCGCACGTCGTGGGCTATCGCCTGTGCCCGGTCACCGAGGCGGCCGGCGTCGAGGGCGAGGAGATCGCCGGCTTCGCGATCTTCGACTTCGACGACCGCGCGGGCTACGAGGCGGCGCTCCAGAGCCCTGAGTTCGCCGAGACGGCGGCCGACGCCGGCGAGTTCGCCCGCCACTTCTCCCAGTACAACGTGGAGGTCGTCCAGGCCATCTAGGCCCGGCAGGCCGCCACGCTGCGCAGCGGCACGTCGCGGACGTTGACGGCGCCCCGCCGCCGTTGCGCTCCGTGTAGACCGCGACGCGCCGGTCACCCGCGGCCAGGACGGCCAGGAGACGCGACGTGATCGTCCGGCGGGCGCTCACGCGCGCAGCCTATGCCGCGGGCGGCGGCTCAGGGCGCGCGGGGAGGATCCTCGCCGGCGGCGCGGGCCTGCTCCTCGGCGAAGCGCAGGCGCGCCTCGGCGGCCTCGGCGGCGCGGCGGTACTCGCGCAGGCGCACGGCGCTCGTCGGCCGCGGTCCGTAGGACCGGGCCTCGTAGAGCTCCAGGCGCTGGCGGTGATGGCGCGCCTCGGCGCGGAGCTGCTCGATGTCGGCGGAGTCGGCCATCCACGCCGACGGTACTCCGATCGCGCCGGGGGCGCTCGGCAGCGCGCGGCAAGCTGGTAGGACTAGGCCCATGCGCTTCCGCAAGCTCGGCGACTCCGACATCGACGTCTCGGCCATCTCCCTCGGCTCCTGGCTCACCTACGCAGGGGGGATCGAGCGCGAGCAGACCGAGGCGTGCACCCGCGCCGCCTTCGACGCCGGGATCACGTTCTTGGACACGGCCAACATGTACGGCAAAGGCGCCGCGGAGGAGGCCTGGGGGGAGATCCTGTCGGGCTATCCGCGCGACTCCTACATCCTGGCCACCAAGGTCTTCTTCCCGATGACCGACGAGGACAACGGCCTGTCGGCCGCCCAGATCGCCAAGCAGATCGACGGCTCGCTGCGCCGGCTGCGCACCGACCACGTCGACCTGTACCAGTGCCACCGCTTCGACGTCGACACGCCCGTCGAGGAGACCATGGAGGCGCTGACCGAGGTCGTGCGCTCGGGCAAGGCCCGGGCCATCGGCTTCTCCGAGTGGGACCCGGAGCAGATCCGCGCCGGGCTGGCGGTGCCCGGCGCGGCCAAGTTCGTGTCCTCGCAGCCGCAGTACTCGGCGCTGTGGCGCGGGCCCGAGCGGGAGGTCTTCGGCCTGTGCGCCGAGCACGGCATCTCCCAGATCGTCTGGTCGCCATTGGCCGAGGGCGTGCTCACGGGCAAGTACCGCCCGGGCGAGCCGCCGCCGGAGGGCTCGCGCGCCGCCAGCGACGCCATGAGCACGTTCATCCGCCCGCGGCTGGAGGACGCGGCGCTGACCGCCGTGCAGGAGCTGCTGCCGATCGCCGAGGGCGCCGGCCTGACGCCGGCCCAGCTCGCGCTGGCGTGGGTCCTGCGCCGGCCCGAGGTCGCGTCGGCCATCATCGGCGCGTCGCGGCCCGAGCAGGTCCACGACAACGCCAAGGCGGCCGACATCGACCTCGGCGACGACGTCATCGCCGCGATGGACGCGGCCCTGGAGGGCGTCGCGCTCACCGAGCCGCGCCTCGCGCCGGGGGCCAGGCGGGGCGTCACGCACCGCTGACGGGGGATCCCGGCGGCAGCAGCACGATCTTGCCCGTCCACCGTCGTGGACGCGGGGGAGGCCCACGGGTGGGCCGACGAGCCCGCCCGCGCCATGCGCATGGTGGCGGGCGACGCCGTCCTCGTGCGCGAGTCGCTCGAGCACGCACCGACGAGCGCCTGGCGGCGATCGCGCGCTCGCCGGGCTACGCGTCGGAGCCCGCGTTCGCCGCGGCGTTCAAGCGCCGCCACGTCGGCGCCGGCCGCTGGCGGACGGCCGCACGCACCGCGGCGTGACGGCGTCGCCGCCGTGGCGCTCCCGCCGGCTCCCTCATGCGGCGACGAGCTTGCGCTCGCGTCCCAGCGCCAGCGCCGTCAGCGGCAGGCCGGCGAGAATCGCGCCGAGCACGATGAGCAGGATGCCGCCGATCGTGGCGATCGTGGCGACCACGCTCCAGCCCCACACGCTCAGCAGCAGGCCGCGCAGCGTCTCGCCCTGGAACAGGGTGGCCTTCTGGGCGGCGAGCTTCTGGTCGTCGGGCGCGGCGAGCGCCTTCGTGCTGACCTGGGCGTAGGTCTGGCCGCCGGCGACCTCCTGAAGGTGGCGGTTGATGAACTTGTCGGCGTAGGCCTTGGCCTTGGCGCCGTTGTCCACCGTCTGGCCGGCGTACTGCTTGAGGTCGGGGAACAGGCCCTGGGCCTGGTTCTGGGGGAACGTGATCTTCTGGGGCGCCAGCTGGTCGCGGACGACCGCGCAGGCGTAGCTGCCGCCGACGACGGCCAGGACGCCGGCCGCCACCATGCCGAGCGCGAGGCCCACGGCGATGGGCGTGAGGGTGGTGATGCGGGTGAGGAAGGAGCGCATGGCCCGAAGCTATGCACTCTCCGCGCGCCGATCAGCCGTAGCGCCCCGCGTGGCCGCGGCGGGGAACCACCCCCGGGCCCTCCGGCGCATCTGTGGCAGTCCGCACAGACGCTGCCCGCAAGTACGGAGACGCCGGTTGGCCGTCGCGCCCACCGGGCACACCCCGGGCTCCCCCCGCGCCGGCCCAGCGCCCGCGGATCCTCCGCCAGCGAACCCACAGGACGTCCCATGAACGCCGCCCAGCAGAAGGTCGTGCAGTACCTCCAGGAGGCCCACGCCAGCGAGCAGGCCCTCACCCGCGTGCTCCAGTCGCAGATCGCGATGACGCCGCGCGGCACCTACCGCACGGGCCTGGAGACCCACCTCCAGGAGACCCGCTCGCACGCCGGTCGCGTCGCCTGGCGCCTGGACGAGCTCGGCCACGGCTCCAACCCCCTGGCCGCGATCGTCGGCTTCGCCGAGACCGTCGTCGGGCAGGCCCTCGCTCTCGGCAAGACCCCGCTCGACCTCGTCCGCGGCTCCGGTGGTGACGAGAAGGTCCTCAAGAACGCCAAGGACGCCTGCGCCACCGAGGCGCTGGAGATCGCGACCTACACCGCCCTCGAGCGCCTGGCCCGCGCCGTCGGCGACGACGACACGGCCGACCTCGCCGCGTCGATCCTGGCTGACGAGCAGCGGATGCTCGAGCGCGTCCTGCGCGAGATCCCCAAGCTGACCGACGCCGTCGTCGGCGCCGACGTCCGCGGCGACCGCTCCTTCGACGTCATGACCACGGGCGCGGCCGACACCGTCCGCGACGCCGCCAAGGCCACCGAGGACGCGGCCCGCAAGGCGACCGCCGCCACCAAGCGCACGGCGCGCAAGGCCCGCAAGGTCCCCGGCGTGGCGCAGGCCGAGGGCCGCGTCAAGGGCGCCGTCGCCTCCGAGGGTGACCTGGCGATCCCGCGCTACGACGAGCTGACCGCCGAGGACATCGCCGGCCGCCTGCCGGCGCTGTCGCAGATCGACCTCGCCAAGATCGACGCCTACGAGCGGCGCAACCAGCGGCGCACGACGGTCCTGGGCCGCATCACCGCGCTGCGCGGCGACGAGCCGTGGGCCGGCTACGACGAGCTCAACGTCGCCGAGGTGCAGGCCGTCCTCGCCGAGGGTGACGCCGATCGCGCGGGCAAGGTCCGCGCCTACGAGCGCTCCCACAAGCAGCGCGCCGGCGTCCTGAAGGTCGCCGACCGCGAGCACAGCGCCGCCGCCTGACCCCGGCGCCGGCACGTCCTCGGACCCGGCCGGCTAGCGCCGGTCGGGCAGGACGAGGCCCAGCACGCCGTTGACGGCGCTGACCACGATCGCGGCCAGCGCGCCCCACCAGAACGTCCGGATGTCGAACGCGGGCACGATCCAGTCCGTGACGTACAGCATCAGGACGTTGATGAGGAGGTAGGCGACCCCGAGCGTCACGATGATGAACGGGATCGACAGCAGCGCCACCGCGGGCTTGACCCACGCGTTGACGACGGTGAAGACGGCGGCCGCGACGAACAGCGTCCACCAGCGGTCCCCGTAGGTCACGCCGGACAGCAGCCACGCGGCCACGAAGAGCGCCGCGACGTTGGAGGCCCAGCGGATGGCGATGGCGCGGGCGATGGGCGTGATGGTAGTCGCCCGGCCGCGGTCGCCGCCGCCGTGTCAGCGCGGGCGCTAGGAGGCCTGCAGCACGGCGTGGCTGGTGACCGCGCGCGCGATGACGCGGTCGCCCTGGGTGATCTCGGCCTCGGCCGAGCAGATGCTGCGCCCGGCGCTGACGCACCGCCCGCGGCAGGAGAGCGTGGCGCCGGTCGCCGCGGCGCGCACGTACTGGATGCTCATCTGGACGTGCGGTGCCCCGATGCCTGGCGGGAGGTGCGCCTGGACGGCCCAGCCGGTGGTCGTGTCCAGCAGCGCGCTGAGGAAGCCGCCGTGCACGATGCCGATGCGGTTGCCGTGCTCGGGCCCCGGGTCGGCCTCCACCGTGGCGCCGTCGCGGTCGGCATGCAGGATCCGGAAGCCGAGCAGGCCCGCGAACGGGCCCGGCCCGAAGCGGGGGTCGTCGTCGTCGGCCATCTCGGTGCCGGGCATCTTCGCACAGGGCGGGCGGTGGCCCGGGCGCCGGGGGAGGGGTCCCGGGCTCGCGCTACACGGCGTACAGATAGGTGTAGCCGGCGGTGCTGCCGGTCTCGCCCCACTCCTTCAGGCAGTACCGGCACACGCCGGCGCTGCCGTTGGGAACGTCGATCGTGCACGGCGGGCGGCCCTGGACGATCTCGGTCGGCACGCGCAGGCCGCGCAGTGGCCCGTCGTGCAGCAGGGCGGTGAACGCGGGACCCTCGGGGGCGGGCATCGCGGCGGGCGCTGAGCGGGACCGCCGCGCGAGTCGCTGCATCATGGTCATCTGGGCACCGTGGTCCTGGCTGGAATGGTGGGCCTTGGTCACCCTGCGCCCCGGATCGCTGCCGGCCCAAGGTACTCCCTCTGGCGCCCGGCCCGCACCACCGGCCGGCCTCGGAGGCCCACGGGATGAGCCGGTGTCCGGCGGGGCCGGGCTCAGAGGACGACGGTGTGACCGGCGCCGGAGGCCCGGGCGCGGCGGTCGACGAGCGCGGCGGCCGCGGCGTCCTCCACGGCGTGGCCCGTGGACTTGTAGACGGTGAGCGCGGCGGCGTCGGCGCGGCCGGGACGCGTGCCCGCGAGCACCTCGCCGATCTCGGTGACCGCCTCGGGATCGAGGCCCTGCAGCTCGTGGGCGCCCGCCGGGGGCGCGTGCTCGGCGGCGCCGCGCCACTCGGCGAAGACCTGCGCGGCGGCGACGGTGGCGGCGTCGAGCTCGGGCCCGAAGGTCCCGCCGACCGAGCTGACGTGGGTGCCGGGGGCCAGCCACGCCGCGTCGAGGATCGGCGCGCGGGCGTCGGTGCAGCAGCACACGATGTCGGCGCCGCGGACGGCCGCCTCGAACGTGGCGACGCTGCGCGCGGCCGGGTGGGCCGCCGCGAGCGCGTCGGCGTGCGCGGCGGTGCGCGAGGCGACGCGGATGTCGGATAACCCGCGGATCCGCGTGAACGCCTCGAGGTGCGACCGGCCCTGGACGCCCGCGCCGAGGATGGCCAGCACGCTTGCGTCGGGCCGGGCGAGCGCGTCGGCCGCCACGGCGGCGGCGGCGCCCGTGCGCACGGCGGTGATGTGGGTGCCGTCCATCAGCGTCTGCAGCGTGCCGGTCTCCTCGTCGAAGACGGCGATGAGGGCCTGGTGGGAGGGCAGCCCGCGCTCGTGGTTGGCGGGGAAGACGCTGACGAGCTTGGTGGCCAGCGCGACGCCGGCCAGCGCGACGGGCATCGCGGCGAGCAGGCCCTGCGCGGCGCTCGCTCCGACGCGCGGCGGGACCGACGCGCGCCCGGCGCTCAGCGCCCGGAGGGCGTCGGCGAGCGCAGGGAGGAGCTCGTCGAGGTCCAGCAGCGCGGCGACCTCGGCCTGGCCGAGGATGAGGACGTCGGTCATCGCGCCAGCTTCTCACGGGCGGTGAGCGGCGCATCCCGAGACCGGATATCTCCTTCCAGGACCTCGGTCCAGGACGCTGTGCCGCCCAGCGTGAAACCAGCGCCACCGGGCGGGCTCTGGCACGCTGGCGCCATGCCCACCGCACTCGTCATCGGCGCTCGCAACCTCGGCTTCTCGGTCATCGCGCGATTGCTGGCCGACGGCTGGGACGTCACCGGCGGGGCACGCTCGGCGCCGACGCTGGAGCGCGTGCGCGGGCGGGGGCCCACGCGTTGGAGGTCGACGTCACGGACCAGGCCTCCGTCGCGGGGGCGCTCCGCGAGGTCGCCGAGCGCCATGGGCGCGTCGACCTGGTGGTCAACGCCGCATCGCCCTACGGCGGCAGCCGCTCGGGCCCGTTCGGCGGCGGGCCGCTCGCCGAGGCGGGCCCCTCGGGCTTCGAGGACTGGTCGGCGATGCCGGTGCGCGGGGCCTTCGCGTTCCTCAGCGCGTCGGCGCGCTTCCTGGCCGACCAGGGCGGGGAGGCGACCGTCGTGCAGGTCACGGGCGGGTCGTCGCGGCGCGCGATGGCCGGGCGCGGCCTGTGGGCCGCGGGCGCCTTCGGCGTGCGCGCGCTCACGCAGGCCGCGGCGCTCGAGCTGCGCGCGCAGGGCATCCACGTCGCGCTGCTCGTCGTCGACGCGGTCATCGACCGCTCGGGCGGCGACGACGCGGGCAGCGCCGACCCCGCCAGCCTGGCCGACGCCGTCGCCTACCTGGCGGGGCAGAGCCCGCGCGCGATGACGCACGAGCTGCAGGTCACGCCCGCGCTGGACCAGTGGGTGCCGTGACGCCGGCGGCCGCGTCGATCTCGGTGCCCACGAGCGACAGAACGTCGACGTCCAGCCGCTCGCCGCGCAGCACGTAGCTCGAGCGCAGCGTCCCCTCGTGCGTGAAGCCCAGCCGCTGCGCCAGGCGCCGCGAGCGGACGTTGGCCGTCGCCGACCGCCACTCCAGGCGCCGCGCCCCGAGCTCGTCGCGGGCCAGGCGCAGCAGGGCGCGGCAGACCGCGGCGGCCACGCCCCGTCCCTCGGCGCCCGTCGTCATCCAGATCCCCAGCTCCATGTTGGCCTGCGCGGCGTCGTGGTGGAACAGCACGCCGCCGCCCGCCAGCCGCCCCTCCAGCCAGGCGCCCGCGGCGACGACGCGCCCGTCCTCGGCGTGCTCGTAGGGGCGCAGCCAGTCCGCGGCGCCCGCCGCGTCGGCGGTCCGCGCCGGCCAGGGCAGGTAGGCGCCGAGGTGCTCGAGGTCCGCCTCGACGTGCGCGGCAAAGGCCTCGGCGTCGGCCGTGGTCAGGCGGCGCAGCACGGCGCCGCCGGGAAGCGCGATGGGTTCGGCGAGCAGCGGCGCGGCCCCCCGTCAGCCCGGCGCGGTGCTCACGTCGCGGTCCACTCGCGGTCGAACCAGCGCCTGATCCGGCTCGAGCCGAACTCGGCCTTGTGCGCGACGTACTCCGCCGACGGCCCGCGCAGCTCGCCCGTGCGCCGGTCGCCGAAGAACGTGATGTCCACGGTGGCGATCCGGTCGTCGCCGAACTCGATGTAGCAGACGCCGCGCCCGGCGTACTCGGCCGACGGCTCGTCGCCCCGGATCCGTGCGGCGAGGCGATCGGCCACGACCGCCGCATGGCCCTCGGCGAACGTCCCGGCCCGTGGCGTCCCGACCGCCGCGACGTCCCCGACCGCGTACACCCCGGGGAACGCGGTCTCGAGCGTCAGGGGGTCGACGGGGATCCAGCCGTTCTCGGTCAGTCCCGACTCGACGACGACCGCCGGCGCCCGGTGCACCGGCACGCCGAGGAAGAGGTCGAACGGCATCTCGGCGCCGTCGCGCAGCGTCGCCACGCCGCGCGCCGGGTCCAGCGCGCAGACCTCGCGCCGGGGGTGCCAGGCGATGCCGCGCTCCTCGAACGCCGCCAGGAGCACGTCGGAGGCCTCCGGAGACGGCGGGATGGGGCGCGGGAAGTCGACGACGAGCGAGATCGTGCTGCGCCCGCGCAGCCCCCGCCGCACGAGCTGGTCGTGCAGCAGCAGCGCCGTCTCGCTCGGGGCGGGCGGGCACTTGTACGGCGTCGAGAGGACCCCGATGAGCACGTCGCCGCCCTCGAAGCCCGCGAGCACGTCGCGCGCGGAGAACGCGCCGTCCACGGTGTAGAACTCGTGGCCCGCCTCGGCCAGCCCGGGCGTCGCGGCGATGTCGAGATCGGCGCCGAGCCCGACCACCAGGACGTCGCCCTCGAACGGGCCCGCGTCGGTCTCCACGCGCCGGGCCGCCGGGTCGATGGAGCGCACCGTGGCCTGGACGAACCGCACCCCCGGCTTGGCGATCTCGTCGTAGCGGTGGCGCACCCACGGGGGCTCGGTGCGGCCGAACATGACGTCCAGCTTGGAGAAGCCGAACACGAACGCGTCGTGCTGGTCGATGAGGACGATGTCGACGGCGTCGCCGAACTCCGCCGACAGCCTGGCCGTCAGCTCCAGCCCTCCGAACCCGCCCCCGAGCACGACGACTCTCATGGGGCGACCATAACCCGGATGCTAGGGTCGCCGCCATGAGCAGCGTGCAGAGCCTCGGGCATCTGCTCGAGCGCCACGCCCACGAGCGTGGCCGCGACGACGCGATCGTCGCGCTCACGGCCGCCGGGCGGCGCGCCATCACCCACGCCGAGCTCTTCGACCAGGGCTCGCGGCTCGCGGGATGGCTGGCCGGGCCGGGCGGGGTGGCCCGCGGGGAGCGCGTCGCGGTCCTGGTGACCAACGCGGACGCGTGCGCGTTCTTCACCGTGCTCGCCGCCTGCTACATCGGCGGGTTCGTCAGCGTCCCGGTCAACGCGCGGCTCGCGCCGCCCGAGATGGCCTACCAGCTGCGGCACTCGGGCGCCGTCGTGCTCGTCACGACGCCGGAGTTCGCCGGCGCCGTCACGGCCATCGCCGACGGCCTGCCCGCGCTGCGGTCGATCCTCGCCGTCGGCGGCTCGGCCTCCTGGCCGCGGCCCTCCGCCGGCCTGGCCGACGCCGTCGGCGCCGGCGAGCCGATGGTCCCGCGCTGCTCGCCCGGTGACGTGAGCGACATCCTGTACACGTCGGGCACGACCGGCACCCCGAAGGGCGCGACGTTCACCCACGAGGCGGGCATCGCCCACGGCCGGGTGTGGTGCGGGACGATCGACTTCGGGGCGCAGCGCTCGCTCATGCTCGCCTCGCCGGTCTACACGAGCACGGGGTCGCGCTCGTTCTTCCTGCCGGCGCTGCTGACGGGCATGACCCTCCTGTTCGAGGAGCGCTTCGACCCGGCGTCGTGGGCCGAGCACGTCGCCACCGAGCGCCCGGACTACTACCTCGGCGTGCCCGCGATGTACGCGCTGATCATGGCCGCGCGTGATGCGGCCCAGGCGCCCCCGATGCACGACGGCCCGGACCTGCTGTGGGGCGCGGCGCCGATGCCCGGGCCCCTGGCGCGCCGGCTGGTCGACGCGTTCCCCGGGGCCGAGCTGTGGAACGTGTACGGGCTGACCGAGAGCGGCCCTGCGCCCGGCCGACGGGATGGGCCGGCTGGACTCGGTCGGGCGGCCGATGGCCGAGTGCGACGTGCGCGTCGTCGACGACGACGGGCGCCCGCTGCCGGCCGGCGCCGAGGGCGAGATCGCGATCCTCACGCCGTCCCGGATGCTCGGCTACTTCGACAACCCCGAGGCCACGCGCCGCACGATCGACGACGACGGCTGGCTGCGCACCGGGGACGTCGGGCGCATCGACGAGGACGGCTTCCTGCACGTGCTGGACCGGATGAACGACGTGATCATCCGGGGCGGCTTCAACGTCTACCCGGCCGAGGTCGAGGCGGCGCTCATCGCGCACCCGCGCGTGGTCGACGTCGCCGTCGTCGGAGCGCCCCACGCCGTGCTCGGCGAGGGCGTCGTGGCGTTCGTGGTCCTCGGTGACGGCGCCGGGATCGACGAGGACGAGCTGGTCCGCTTCTGCCGTGAGCGCGTCGCCGACTACAAGTGCCCGCGCGAGATCCGCTTCGTCGCCGAGCTGCCGCGCAACGCCATGGGCAAGGTGCTGCGCCGGACGCTGCGCGAGGAGCTCGTCGGCGAGGCGGCCTGAGCCGCGGCGCCTGGCTCGCCCGGGGGACGATGTGCGCGCGCCGCCGTGACCGCGCCGGGCACCACGGCGCGTCGTGCCGGTGACGCGTGGGACGCGGCGAGCGCACGATGAGCCATCATCACCTCGGCGTGATCCGGTTCCTGCTCGCGGCCGGGCTCTCGTTCCTGCTGGGACCTGGCGCTGGCGGCCGTGGCGCGCGACTGACCGGGCGCGGCGCGGTGCCCACCGTCCCGGCGATGCGGTATCCAGGACGCATGAGCGAGATCAAGCGCCTCGACTTCCTCGGGATCCCGCGCAGGACGCCGACCGGGCGCGCGGGTTCTACCGCGACGTGCTCGGCCTGCGGCCCGACGACCACGCCGAGTACGAGGTCTGGGCGGGGGAGACCTGCCTGGGCATCTGGGAGCCGGCCAGGGTCGGCATGCGGTTCGTCGCGCAGAAGGGCAACCCGCTGCCGCTCGGCGTCGAGGACGTCGCCGCGGCCCGGGCCGCCCTGGAGGCCCGGGGCGTGACGTTCTTCGGCGAGACGATGGACACCGGCGTGTGCCACATGGCGTTCTTCGCCGACACGGAGGGCAACGACCTCATGTTGCACCACCGCTACGCGCCCTACGCCTGACGCCGGAAGGCCCGCCGAGGGCGGGCCTTCCGCGTGCCTCCGTCCGGTGACCGGTTTTTAGGTCACCGTGAGGTCGGTGTGCATGCCGCCCGTGTAGTGGCCGGGCAGGTTGCAGATGATGGAGTAGTGGCCGGGCTTGAGGTTGAGCGTGACGGACTTGGTCGCGCCGACCGGCAGGTCGCCGATCTCGCCGACGTGCCCGGCCTCGCTGGCCTTGCCGCCGGCCATCGGGAGGCCGGACGCCGGCTGGGAGGTCCTCAGGATCACGTACTCGTGGGCGACCGAGCCGTTGTTGGTGACCTTGAACGTCACCTTGCCGGCCGCGACCTTGGCGACCGAGTCGGTGATCCTCATCTCGGTGAGGCTCGCGGTCACCTCGTGGCCGGGCGGCGCCGCCGCGGACGACGACGCGCCGCCTGCGGCGGCACCGGCGGCCGCGGGCGTGGTGGCGACGACGGTCTTGGTCGTGGTGCCGGTGCTGCGCGTCACCGCGAAGAGCGACGCGACCAGGGCGATCACGCCGAGCAGCACGCCGGCGACCGAGAACCCGTACATCCAGTTGCGGGTCTCCTCGCGCTCGCGGCGTCGTTGCTCGGCGTCGTGGGCCAGGAGGCGATCGAGCTCGTCCTCGGCCACGACGTGCGGCGCGGGGTTGGCGGAGTGGGTGTCGATGGAGCGGGGGGGATTGGGGTCGAACGAGGTCATGGGGGAGCTCCTCGTGGCGGTTGCCCGCGGTTCGGAGGTCGGGGACCCTGGAGTGTTCCGTGGTCGCCGCAAAGCCCCGGGAGGGGCGACACCAAGCTTTGGCAAAGGACCGCCGGGCCCTTGACAGGCAGCCGAGCGCCTGCGTATATTATGCAGCAAGATGGCTGCATATCCTTCCCTCGACGACGCGTTCCGCGCGCTGGCCGACCCGAGCCGGCGCCTGCTGCTCGACCGCCTGAACGCCCGCGGCGGCCAGACCCTGGGCGAGCTGTGCTCGTGCCTGGACATGGCCCGGCAGTCGGTGAGCAAGCACCTCGCGGTGCTGGAGGCGGCCAACCTCGTCACGACCGTCCGCCGCGGACGGGAGAAGCTGCACTACCTCAACGCGGCGCCCATCGAGGAGATCGCCGGGCGCTGGATCAGCCAGTACGACCGCGGCCCGGTCCGCGCGCTCGCCGACCTCAAGACCACCCTGGAGGACAGCACCATGGCCAGGCCATCGTTCGTCTACACGACGTTCATCCGCACCACCCCCGAGCGCCTCTGGCAGGGGCTCACCGATCCGGCGTTCACGCGGCGTTACTGGAACATCGCCTTCGAGACCGACTGGAGGGCAGGCTCGCCGATGACCTGGCAGCAGCGCGACGTCAGCATCGCCGACGACGCGCAGCGCGTGATCGAGTCCGACCCCTACACCCGCCTCTCCTACACCTGGCACAGCTTCACGCCGGAGTGGGCGCAGACCGTCGACATCGAGGAGGAGCGGCGCGCGCGCCTGGCCTCCGAGCGGCGCTCGAAGGTCACCTTCGAGATCGAGGCCGTCGACGACGAGCAGGTCCGGCTCACCGTCGTCCACGACGACCTCGAGCCCGGCGGCCTGCTCGGCGACCTGATCTCCGGCGGCTGGCCGCGCGTGGTCGCCAACCTCAAGACGCTGCTGGAGACCGGCGAGCCGCTCCCCGAGATGCGGGTCGCGGCGAGCTCCGCCTAGGAGGGGACCTCGTCCAGCCGCAGCCGGTTGATGTGCAGGCGCCTGATGCGCCACGCCCCGTCGGGCGCCTGCTCGAAGTCGTCGTCGTAGATCCCGTAGATCCGGACCATGTTGCCGGGCCCCAGCTCGCCGTAGTACTCGTAGGTCCACAGGGCGTGGGCGGTGGACTCGGTCGGGAACGTGATGTCCGGCATGTGCCCGTGGTGCAGGCTCAGCCCGTCCTTCAGCGCGTCGCGCCAGAAGGCGACGATGTTCTCGCGGCCGTCGATGGTCGTCTCGACCGGACCGTCGCCGGCCCCGACGGTGAAGTGGCAGTCCTCGGTGAACACGTCGCCCCACTCGTCCCAGCGCTTCTCGTCCATGAGCCGGAAGTAGCGGTGCTTGACGCGACCGATCTCCTCGATGTTGCAGAGCCGCTGCAGCTGGTCCACGGGGCGAGCCTACTACGGGCTCAGTCGAGCCGCACGTCCTGCAGCGGCGGCTCGCCGCGGCGCGCGAGCTCCATGTCGATCCGCAGCCCCGTCACGGGGCAGACGTACTCGCGCAGGACCATGCGATCGGCCATCGCCACGTCGACGGGGTCGGACACCTCGAACTCCGCCGCGAACGCCCGCGCGGGCCCCTCGATGACGCGCGCGCGCGCCTTCCAGTTCTCGCCGGCGGCCCCGAGGTCGGCGCCGTTGCACCACCAGCGGCCGTCGACGACGTGCAGGAGGTCGCCGACGCGCATCGCCGCGGCCGGCGCGGCCACCTCGTCCCGGGGCTCCTCGCCGCCGAGGCGCCGGCGGCGCACCGCCGTCCGCGCGCGCTCGGTCGCCGCGACGTCGACCGCGGCACCGTCGTCCTCGAGCACGACGCCGTAGACCCGCCCGGCGTCCTGCGCGGTCACGAGCCCGGCGCGGTGGTCGTCGAGCACGGCCTGCGGATCGCGCCGGATCGGGTCGCCCCATCCCGCGGCCGTCGGCGACACCCACTCCACGACGTCCCCGGAGGCCATGAGGAACGCGGGCGGCTTGCTGTCGAGCGGGTGCGTGTCGCCCTCCAGGTCGGCCAGCCGCGTGCCGACCTCCGAGCCGGCCATGCGGTCGAAGACGTCGGTCTTCAGCTTGACGGTCGTGGCGGCGCGGCTGCCGGGGTTGGCCCCGACGAGCCCCATCCCCTTGGCGAAGGACTCGTTCATGGAGATCGCCATCTGATAGACGGCCTCGCGCCAAGGCGTCGTGGCCTCCACGAAGCCCAGGCCGCCGCGGCGGCGGCCCGCGCCGTCGGCGCCGCCGGGCAGCAGGCGGCGGTGCAGGATGAGCAGCGGGAACTGCGCCTCGACGTCCTCGACGTTGTTGCCGATGCCCTCCGGGATCCAGAAATGGCCGCCGGCGTCGACGCCGTCACGGGTGGGCATGCCGCCCAGCGCGCCCATCATCCCGTCGGTGTTGGGGAAGATGAACGGCGCGCCCGTCAGGTCGGCGCCGCCCTGGATCGTCCCGTAGAAGTGCGGCAGGCTCGGCCCCACGACGAGCGCGCGGGCCGCCTCGTCGCCGCAGCTGAGCATCTTGGCGACGACGGTGATCGCGATGTTCAGCGTCAGCTCGGTGGTGAGCATGCCCGACGGGCTCACGGCCGCCGGGTGGTCGGCGCAGTTCAGCAGGCCCGGCTCGGGGCGGAACTCGACCCGGCGGTAGACGCCGCCGTAGGCGCCCGACAGGTCGGCCGTCATGCTCTGGGTGATCGCCGCGAGCACCGCGCCGGAGAGGGCGGCGTAGGTGATGTTGATCGACCCCGTCTGCGGATCGGTGCCCCGGTTGTCGACGATGAGCCGGTCGCCGCGCTTGTGGAGGTTGAGCTGGTAGGCGTACACCTCGTGATCGCCGGGCACCGCGCCCTCGGCGAACCCGCGGTGGCTCCAGGTCCCGTCGGGGACGCTGCTCAGCCGCTGCACGAAGAGCGCCTCGGCGGCGTCCATCGTGTCGCGCATGACCGTCTTGAGCACGCCGGCGCCGTAGCGGTCCACCAGGGCCAGGATCCGCGCGCGCGTCGTCTCGCTGCCGGCCACCGCGGCACGCAGGTCCATGTGCAGCGCGGAGGGCAGCCGGCTCTGGCGGGCGAACGCGCCGATGACGTCGTCGCGCAGCCGCCCGCTCTCGGCGATCTTGATGGGCGGCCAGCTCGCGGGCTCCGACCACGTGTCGGCGGCGTCGATGCAGAACGAGCCCGGGGTGGAGCCGCCGACGTCGGAGTAGTGCAGGGTGTTGGCCACCCAGCAGAACAGCCCGCCGTCGACGAACACCGGCGTCAGCAGCGCGGTATCGGGCTGGTGGGGCGCTCCGACCCAGGGGTCGTTGCTGAGGAACATGTCGCCGTCGGCGATGCCGACGGCCTCCGCCCGGTGCTCGAGCGTCCACTTGATCGCCAGCGCGTGGCTGTTGGAGAAGTACTGGAGGTTGGGGCCCAGGAACACGAGGTCGCCGACCTCGGTGAGGATCGACGTCTGGTAGTCCCGGGTGAGCATGGTGACCGGCGAGACGCAGAGCCGCTGGATGAGCGCCGAGTGGTCCAGGTTGGCGTTCATCAACGCGTAGCGGACGACCTCGCGGGTGACGGGGTCGACGTCGTCGGCGGCCGCATCGCACGTCGGGACCGCCGCCGGCACGCGCAGGTCGCCGGCGGGGATGTAGGCGTGGGCGACCCCGTCCCAGAACCCGGGCTCGCGGACGGCGGGCAGCGCGGCATCGGCGGTCGTCATCGGTGGGCTCCCGGGTCGTGGTCGGCGATGGTCAGGACGAAGCTGCCCAGCGCGTCGCGCGTGACGCGCTGCCCGCGGGCGACGGCGACCGCGGTGTGGGGCAGCTCGATGACGGCGGGCCCGTGAATCGCCTCACCGGCCGGCAGCGCCGCGCCGGCGACGATCGCGGTCGCCACCCGGCGCCCCTCCGCGGGCCAGTAGACGTCGCGCGTCCGGGATGCCGGCGCGGCCTCGGGCGCCGCGGGCCCGGCCGCGGGCGACGGGGTGAACCCGAGCGGGATCCGGGTCGTCAGGCGCACGGTGAACACCTCCGCCGCCTGGAACACGGCGCGCGCCCCGGCCCCGAACAGGCGCCCGTACTCCTCGTCGAAGCGCGCCATGACCTCCGCGCAGGCCGCGGCGTCGATCCGTTCGGGCAGCTCGATCGGCAGCTCCTGGACGAACTGCTCGGCGTAGCGCATGAGCGCGGTGCCGTGGTACTCGGCCGTGTCGGGGTCGTGGCCGGAGTCCTGCAGCGCCGCCCGCGCTCGTGCCGACACGTCGCCGAGCACCGCCGAGAGTGCGTCGGGGTCCAGCGGCGTGCGGATGCGGCACTCCTGCTCGAAGGTGCGGACGAGATCGCTGGCGGCGATGCCGTAGGCCGACAGCGTCGACGCGCCGTTGCCCAGCGGGACGACCACCTCGCCGACGCCGAGCTCCTCGGCGAACGCGAACGCATGCAGCGGGCCCGCGCCGCCGAACGCGTACACGACGAAGTCGCGCGGGTCCAGGCCCTGCTCGATCGTGCGCTGGCGGATGAGCGTCCCGGCCTGGAACGCGTTGACGCGCAGGATCCCGGCGGCCGCCTCGTCGACGGAGAGCCCGAGCTGCTCGGCCAGGCCCGCCACCGCCCGCTCGGCGGCGCCGCGGTCCAGGGTCATGCGGCCGCCGAGGAACGCGTCGGGGTCCAGGAGGCCCAGGACGATGTCGGCGTCGGTGACCGTGGGCTGCGCGCCGCGGCCGTAGCACGCGGGCCCCGGGTCCGACCCGGCCGACTCGGGCCCCACGCGCAGGCCGCCGCCGTGCGGGTCGACGGCGGCGATCGAGCCGCCGCCGCAGGCGATCGAGCGCACGTCCAGGCGCGGCATGTGGAAGGTGTACTGGTCGAGGATCTCCTGACCGGTCAGCAGCGGCCGGCCGTCGACGATGAGGCCGACCTCGAACGACGTGCCGCCCATGTCGGTGGCGATGACGTTGGGATGGCCGGAGGCCGTGGCGATCGCGGCGGCGCCGGCCAGCCCGCCCGCCGGGCCCGAGCCGATCGTGGTCACCGGCAGGCGGCGCGCGACGTCGACGGGCATCACGCCCCCGTTGCCCTGCATGATCATCGGCGCGCGGGGCAGGCCGCGTTCGCCCATCGCGTCGGCGAGCTCGTCGAGGTAGGCGCTGGACGCGGGCCCGACGTAGGCGTTGATGACCGTCGCCACCGTCCGCTCGTACTCGCCCTGGCGCGGCGCCGCCTCGCTGGAGAGCGTGACGAACACGCCGGGCGCCTCCTCGGCGACCAGCTCGGCCAGGCGCTGCTCGTGCACCGGGTGGCGGAACGCCCACAGCAGCGCGATCGCGATGGCCTCCACGCCGTCGTCGCCGGCGACGAGCGCCCGGATCGCCGCGCGCGCGGCCTCCTCGTCCAGCGGCGCCAGCACCGTGCCGTCGACGCTGAGCCGCTCGGGATCTCGGCGATCCGGCGGCGGGGGACCAGCGGCGTGGGGGTGTCGGTGCTGTGGACGCTGTAGACCTGGTCGATCGGCACGCCCGCGGTACGCCCGCTGCCGCGCATCATGAGCAGCGCGTCGCCGTGGCCCGCGGTGGCCAGCAGCCCGACGCGGGCGCCCTTGCGCTCGACGACCAGGTTCGTGCCGATCGTCGTGCCGTGGCTCATGCGCTGCGCGGCGGCCAGCAGCCCCGGCACGTCGCGGCCGACGGCCTCGGCCAGCAGCTCCAGGCCGGCGAGGACGCCCTGCACGGGGCTCGTCGCGTGCGTCGACGGCGCCTTGGCGTGCACGACCGTCCCGTCGTCGGCGATGGCCACGCAGTCGGTGAACGTCCCGCCGATGTCGACGCCCAGGACGTAGCTCACGGCGCCACCGGCGCCGGCGGGGCGGTGCGCGGTCGCGCGTCGAAGTCCTCGGGGTCGGGCTCGCGGGTCATCGACCAGTAGTCGACGAGGCGGAACGGCGTCAGCGCCGCGACCCGCCCGCGTGAGTTCTTGTACCAGTTGTCCATGCCCGGGTGGGCGAAGACCATCCGCTCGTGGGCGGCGTCGACCGCGGCGTTGTAGGCCTCGAAGGGTGCCTGGCGCGGCTCGATCGACCCGATCTGCTCCCGGGCCATCCACGCCAGGCACCGGACGATGTAGTTGACCTGGGCCTCGATGACGAACGCCGCGCTGCCGCCGTGGCCCAGCAGCGTGTTGGGCCCCAGCGTCATGAACAGGTTCGGGAAGCCGGGCATCGTGATGCCCAGGTGGGCGCGGGCGTCGTCGCCGTCCCACGCCTCGTCGATCGTGAGCCCGCCCGCGCCGGTGATCTCCATGGGCCACAGGAAGCGCGTGGCGTGGAAGCCCGTGGCCATCGCGACGACGTCGACCTCGTGGTGGCGTCCGTCGGCGTCGATGATGCCGGTCTCGTCCAGGCCCGCGACGGCCCGGTCGACGAGCGTGACGTCGTCGCGGCGGATCGTCCGGTACCAGTCGTTGTCGATGATCATCCGCTTGCCATAGGGCGGGTAGCTCGGCAGCGCCTTGGCGATGAGGTCGGGTCGCCCCTCGAGCTCGCGCTCGATGTAGCGCGTGAAGAACCGGCGGTGGCGGTCGTTGCTCGCGTTGACCGCGCGCTCCGGGTGCTCCCACTCCGGGTCGACCTGGATGTGGGGCAGCAGGCTGTCGCCGTAGCGCCAGAACAGCGTGAACCGGTACCAGGAGGCGTAGAGCGGGACGTTGCGCAGCAGCCAGCGCTTGCCCTCCCCGACCTCGGCGCGGTAGTACGGGTTGGGCGAGAGCCACTGCGGCGAGCGCTGGAAGATCGTCAGGTGCTCGGCGTCCTCGGCGACCGTGCGCGCCGCCTGCACGCAGCTCGCGCCCGTGCCCACCAGCGCGACGCGCCGGCCCCGCAGGTCCAGGCCCGCCGGCCAGCGCGAGGTGTGGAAGACGGGCCCGCCGAACCGCTCCAGGCCGTCGAAGGCCGGGATCTTCGGCTCGTGGAAGGCGCCGACGCCGGTGACCACCGCGTGGGACACGAGCGTCTCCGGGGTGCCGTCGGGGCGCATGACCTCCGTGTGCCAGCGCTGGGTCGCGTCGTCGTAGCGGCAGGCCGTGACCGTCGTCCCGAAGCGGACCCGCTCGCGGACGCCGTGCGCGTCGGCGACCCCGCGCACGTAGTCGAGGATCTCGGGCTGCTTGGAGAAGTAGTGGCGCCAGTCGTGCTCGCGCGCGAAGCTGAACGAGTACCAGTGGTTGGGTGTGTCGACGCCGGCCTCGGGATAGGTGTTCTCCAGCCAGCAGCCGCCGACGTCGTCGTTGCGCTCGACGATCGTGTGCGGGATGCCGGCCTCGGCGAGCGCGATGGAGGTCGCGATCCCCGAGAAGCCCGCGCCGATGACCAGGACGGAGAACGTGCCCGGCTGCACGTGCACGGGCTCGGGCCGCGGTCGCGCGCGGAAGCCCATGTCCTCCAGGAGCATCGGGACGTACTCCTGCGGGACGTCGTCGGCGACGCACACGCGCAGCATCTCGGCGAACTGCTCCTCGGAGACGTCGGGCAGCGCGTCGTGCGGCCGGGCCGCCGCGAGGACCTCCAGGGCGGCGGCGCGGACCTCGTCCTGGCGCTCGGGCGCCAGCCCGCCCGAGGGGTCGGGGATGATCCGCATGTCGCGCTCGGGCAGGTAGGGCGCCTGCATCCAGCGGCGGTCGCCGGTGAGGTGCACGAGCACCATGAGCAACACGGGGATGTCGGCCTCGTCCAGCACGGCGCGCAGGCCCTCCCGCGACGGACGCCCGTCATCGCCCGGGCCGCCGGTGTCGTAGAGGGCCTCGATCGCGGCGGCGTACTTCTCGGCGATCGGCCTGCGCTTGAGCTTCATCGTCGGCGTCAGCTCGTCGCCGCCGGGCAGCCACTCGTCGCGCAGCAGCGTCCAGCGGCGCACGTGCTCGGCCCGAGAGAGCCGTGCGTTGGCGGCGTCGACCTCGCGCTGGACGGCCGCCTCCAGCTCGGCCTCGTCGCCGGGGACGGTCGCCTCGGGATCGAGCACGAGCAGCGCGGAGACGTAGGGCCGCGCGTCGCCGATCACGCACGCCTGGCCGATGAGCGGCCCGGCGGTCTTCAGCGCGTTCTCGATCGCCGACGGCGCCATGTTCTTGCCCGCCGCGTTGATGATGATCTCCTTCTTGCGGTCGACGATCGTCAGGTACCCGTCCTCGTCGAACGTGCCGATGTCGCCCGTGTGCAGCCACCCCTCGTCGTCGAGCGCCTCGGCGGTGCGCACCGGGTCGTCGCGGTAGCCGCGCATGACCTGCGGCGCGCGCGCCAGCACCTCGCCGTCGGGCGCCAGCCGCAGCTCCGAGCCGGGCAGCGCCGGCCCCACCGTGCCGGTCCGCTGCGCGCCGACGGGGTTGACGGTCAGCAGGCCGCTGGACTCCGTCAGGCCCCAGACCTCGCACAGCGGCAGCCCCAGCGCCAGGAACCAGTCGAGCGTCTCGGCGGCCACCGGCGCGGCGCCGGAGTACATCCAGCGGACCTGGTCCAGGCCGAGGCGCTCGAGGACCGCGCGGCGCGCCGTCGCGGGCATCCCGGCCGGATCGGTGACGCCCTGGGCCTGCAGCGCCGAGCGCAGCTTCTCCCACACCCGCGGCACCGACCCCCAGATCGTGGGTCGCACCTCGGGCAGGGTCGCCACGACCTGCGCCCCGTCGCGCACGCAGGTCACCTCGGCGCCGAGCAGCATCGGCCACCAGTGGCCCATGATGCGGTCGGCCGTGTGCGCGGCGGGCAGGTAGGAGGTCGTGCGGCCCCCTCGGGCACGCGGCTGACCTCGGTCAGGGCGCGCAGCAGCGCCAGCACGCCGCCGTGGGTCAGCTCGGCCCCCTTGGACGCGCCCGTCGTGCCCGACGTCCAGACGATCGTCGCCAGGTCGCCCGGACCCACGGCCCGCCAGGAGGCCTCGAAGTCGAAGCCCGCGGGCGCGCCGGGCAGCGCGTCGTCCAGCGCCTCCACGTCGATGAGGTGGTCCAGCACGCCCGGTCCCACACCCCGGCGCACACGCTCGGCGAAGTCGGTCTCGGCGACGGCGACGCGGCTCCCGGCGCGCTGCACGACGTCGCCGATCTGCTCCGGCGCGGCGGTGGTGTAGATCGACCACGGGACGGCGCCGAGGTGCATGATCGCGGCGTCGAGCACGTTGAACTCGGGGCGGTTGCGCAGCAGGAGCGCCACCGTGTCGCCGGGGCCGACGCCCAGCGCGGCCAGCCCGCCGGCGACGCGCTGCACCCGCGCGCCGTACTGTGCCCACGTGTGCTCCCCGCCGCCTCCGGCGCAGCGCAGCGCCGGCCGGTCCGGGTGCCGCGCGACCGTCGCCTGGAAGAGCGCGCACAGCGAGCGCGGCGGCGGGTCGGTGCCGCGATCGTGCGTCTCCTCGGCCTTGCGCTGCATCTCCACGACCCCTCCTCGCCGGTGCGATCGACGAGCCGGACCTGAGGCCGTGTCGATCAAACGATCGACACGGACCGTAGTGGCGCTCCGCGGGAGCTGTCAAGCGCGGCGGCCGGTGTCGATCGGGCGATCGACACCGGCGCCGCGCTCCGTAGACTCCGCGGTGTGGCCCGGAAGCGATCGCTGGACGACGGACCCGCGGTGCGCACGCAGATCCTGGACACCGCGGCGCGCCTGTTCTACGAGCGCGGCTTCAGCGCCACGTCGATCCGCCAGATCGCCGACGCGGTCGGCGTCTCCTCCTCGACGCTGTACCACCACTTCCCCGGCAAGCAGGGCGTGCTGGACGCCGTGCTCACCCGCTTCGCCAACGACTTCGTCGCCACGATGCTGCCCGCGGTGCGCGACCCCGAGGCGTCGCCGACCGAGCGCGTCCGCAACGCGGTCCACGCGCACATCGCGATCAGCGCGGCGCGCCACGCCGAGCTGCTGCTGGGCCATCCGATCGACCACGCGCTCAGCCCGGCCCAGAAGGAGCGCTGGCTGCGCGGCAAGCGCGACTACCACGACGCCATGCGCGCCACGGTGGCCGAGGGCGTCGCCTCGGGAGAGTTCCGGGTGGCCGACGTGACGATCGCGACGCTGGCGATGATGGACATGCTCAACGGCGTGCGCGACTGGTACCGCCCCGACGGCCGGCTGAGCCTCGAGGAGGTCAGCGCCGTCTACGTGGAGCTGGCGCTGGCGGTCGTCGGCGTGCCGCGCGCCGAGGTCGTCGCGGCGCCGGGTCCAGGGGCAGGCCGGCGCTGACGCGGGTGCCCTGCCCGAGCCGCGGCGATGCCGGCGAGGCCGCGAGGGAGGCGGCTGGGACGCGGACCGGCAGGGGCGCGGACCGCCGCGGCGAACCCGCAGTCCGTGAGGGTCACTCACCGAACGGCCGTGGTCGCCGCGTGCCTGCTCGCCGCCGTCGGCGCGGTCTGCGTCGCCCTGGCGGCGGGAGGACGCGACGGTCCGGAGGCCGCCCGCGCCGAGCTGCCCATCGGCCGGCCGCTGACGATCGCGTGGGGCGGCGACACGACGCTGGGCTCGTCGCACGGGCTGCCGCCCCAGCACGGCTGGGCGGTGCTGGCCCCGGTGGCGCGCGTGCTGCGCGCCGCCGACCTGACGGCCGTCAACCACGAGGGGACGCTCGCGACCGGCGGGTCCTCCAAATGCCCGGGGGGCGACACGGACACGTGCTTCGCCTTCCGCGCCCCGCCGGCCAACGCTGCGGCGCTGCGGCGCGCCGGCGTCGACGTGGTCAACCTGGCCAACAACCACGCCTTCGACTTCGGCGCGCTGGGCCTGGGCCAGACCGTCTCGGCGCTGCGTCGTCACGGGGTCACCCCGACGGGTCGCCCGGGGGAGATCGCCTACCGGACGATCGCCGGGGCGCGCGTCGCGTTCCTGGGCTTCGCGCCCTACCCGTGGGCGTCGCCCATCGCCGACCCGGCCGCGATCGCCGCCTACGTGCGCGACGCCCGCCGGCACGCCAACGTCGTCGTCGTCTTCGTGCACGCGGGGGCCGAGGGCGCCGGCCAGGAGCACACCCCGGCCGGCCCGGAGACCTACCTCGGCGAGGAGCGCGGCGACGTCCGCGCGTTCGCCCACGCCGCCGTCGACGCGGGCGCCGACCTGGTCCTGGGCTCGGGGCCGCACGTGCTGCGCGGCATGGAGCTCTACCGCCGCCGGCTCATCGCCTACTCGCTGGGCAACCTCGCCGGCTTCCACACCTTCGCCACGGGCGGCACCCTGTCGCTCTCGGGGATCCTGCGCGTCACGGTCACGGCCGACGGCGCGTTCCTGGCCGGCTCCTTCACGTCGCTGACGCTCGACGGGTCCGACATCCCGCACGTCGACCGGGCGGGCCAGGCTGCCGCGCTGGTCTCCGACCTGGCGCGCGCGGACTTCGGCGCCGCGGGCCTGGTGGTCGGCGCCGACGGCGGCGTGCGGCTCACGGGGTCCGACCCGCCGCCGTAGGCATCGACCCGGCTGGGGACCGGCTGGTAGCGTCGGGGTGTCGATCCGACCGACCCGAGGAAGGGCAGCCGCATGAGCCTCATCACCGTCCTGCGCCCCGACAAGCCCGAGGCCGAGCGCGCCGCCGCGGCCGCGCAGCCCGCGGGGCGGGTGCCCGTCCGCCCGGGGGCCACGCTCCTGCTGATCGACAACGGCAAGTCGCACGCCAAGATCGTGTTGTTGATGGTGGCCGAGGAGCTCCGCGGGCGCCTGCCGGAGATCGAGCACGTCGAGGTGTTCAGCAAGACGTCGGCGGCGGTGACGGTGACCGACGACGAGGCGCGCCGGCTCGCCGAGCAGGCGACGCTCGTCGTCACCGGCCTGGGCGACTGCGGCGCGTGCTCGTCGTGCAGCGTCCTGGACGCCATCACGTTCGAGCGGCTCGGCGTGCCGGCCACGGCGGTGATCACCGAGCCGTTCGCGGGCCTCGTCGCCGAGTTCGCGATCACCGCGGGCATGCCCGGCCACCACCACGTGACGCTCCCGCACCCGGTCGCCACGCGGCAGGACGCCGAAGTCCGGGCGCTCGTGGCCGGCGTCGCCGGCGCGATCGTGCAGCAGCTGACCGGCGCGGCGAGCGGTGCCGAGGCCGCGCCCCGCGAGCTCTCGGCGGCATGAGCGACACCGGCCAGGTGGCCTCCGCGCTGGACGAGTTCCGCCGGACGCTGCGGCTCGACGACGCCGACCTGGAGGTCGTCGGCGTCGACGGCGGCACGGTGTCGCTGCGGCTGGTGCTCGGCCCCGAGGCCTGCGAGGAGTGCGTGCTGCCGAAGGACATGCTCGAGACGGTGCTGCTGCAGCGGCTGCGCCGCGAGGACGACGCGGTCAGCGCGGTCGTCGTCGACGATCCCCGCGTCGCATGAGCGAGACCCTGCAGCTCGAGGAGTCCGCGGTCCAGGAGGAGTACTTCGAGCGCGGGTGGACCGACGGCCTGCCGATCGTCCCGCCGACGCCCGAGCGGGTGCAGGCGTTCCTGGCGGCCGCCCGGCTCGATCCCGACGAGGTGCTGGGCGCGGTCGCGGCCCGCAGCCGGAGCATCTCCGCCCAGGAGACCGCGATCAACGCCGTGATGGCCGGGTGCCGGCCGGAGTACTTCCCGATCGTGGTCGCCGGCGTCCGGGCGCTGGCCGACCCGGCCTACAACGCCAACGGCGCGCTGACAAGCACGGGCGGGACGGCGATCTGCACGATCGTCAGCGGCCCGCTGGCCGCGCAGGTCGGCATGAACTCCGCGCACAACGTGCTCGGCCAGGGCAACCGCGCCAACGCCACGATCGGCCGCGCGCTGCGGCTCGTGGCCCAGAACGTGCTCGGCGCCAAGCCCGGCGCGCTGGACGGCGCGTCGATCGGCAACCCGGGCAAGTACTCGCTGTGCTTCGCGGAGGCCGAGCCGATCTCGCCGTGGGGGCCGCTGCGCGTCGAGCTGGGCTTCGCGCCGCAGGACACCACGGTCACGATCCTCGCCACTGAGGGCCCGCGCCAGATCGCCAACGTGCTGACGGGCGACCCGGAGGCCGTGCTGCGCATCGCGGCCTCCTCGCTGCGCGCCGCGCACACCTACATCGCGGGCAAGGGCGGCCAGGCCGTCGTCCTGCTGGGGCCCGAGCACGCCGGCGCGGTCCGCGACGCGGGGTGGACGCGCGCGCAGGCCCGCGAGTACCTCGTGCAGCAGACGCGCGTCACCGCGGAGGAGCTGGCGGCCGGGGGCCAGCCGCTGGAGTCCACCGGCGCGCACACGATGGTCGCCGAGGCCGACGGGCGCTACTCAACGTTCCGTGACCCGGACGACATCCTGCTCGTGTGCGCGGGCGGGGCGGGGGCGGGCTGGTCGGCGGTCATCCCGGCCTGGGCGCCGAAGAACAACTCGCTGTCGGTGACCAGGCGCGTCGAGGTGTAGCGGCTCAGGCCAGCGCGACCGTCTCGCCGTCGTCCGGGACCAGGACGTTGCGCACCCCGGCGCGCGCGAGCTCTGAGCGCAGCACCTCACGCGTGTCGAGGCAGTGGTTGATGGCGTCGGTGTGGACGGCCACGACCGGGACCGACGGGTGCGCGCCGGCGACCGCGGCGACGTCGGCGGCGGTCATCGTGATGGGGTCGCCTTCGGTGAAGCGCGCGCCGCCGGCGTTGAGGACGATCGTGGTCGGGTCGTAGGCGCGCAGCGCATCCTCGAACTCGGGACAGCGGACGGTGTCGCCGGCCACGTACACGCGCGCGGTGCCGTCGTCCAGGACCACGCCGCTGACCGGGGCGAGCAGGTCCGCCAGCTCGCCGGTGCCGTGCCGGCCGCCGGTGCGCCGCAGCCCGACGCCGCCGCTGCGCGCGCCGGCGATCGGGCGCACGTCGGGCAGGCCGCGGCCGCGCAGCGTGCCGAGGTCCTCGTCCTGCCCGAACACGGGGACGCCGGCCTCGCGCAGGTACGCCGTGGCGGCGTCGTCGAGATGGTCGGCGTGCAGGTGCGTGACCACGGCGGCGGTGACCGGCGCGAGCGTCGCGCGCCACCCTGCGGGCAGGCCGACGAGCGGGTTGCGGCGCGGCGCCGGCGAGTTGGCGATCGGCTCGCGCGCTCCGGCGTCGTCGAGCATCGGGTCGACGAGGATCCGCTGGTCGCCCATGGCGATCACCACGGTCGCGTGGCGCAGCAGCGTGAGGGTGGGGGCCGGCATCGGGCTCAGCCCTCGGCTCGCAGCCACGGCGGCGGCGGCGCGATCCCGGGCAGGTCGATCGTCGGGTAGTACAGGTCGGCGCCGAGCGCCTCGCGCGCCCGGTAGTACTCCGGCGCGGTGTTCAGCGCGCCGATGAGGTCGGGGTCGAGCACCATGCCCTGGCGGCGGTAGGTCCAGTGGCCGGGGTGCAGATCGGCCGCGGCGCGGTAGTAACCCTTGGCCGCCTCGACGTCCCCGGCGCCGAACAGGTACCACCCGATCCGCGCATGGGCCGCGGCACGCGACTCGGCCTCGCCGGGGCGCCGCCGGCGCCGGCACACCTCCTCGGGGGCGAGCGCGAACGGGCTGTCGGCGCCGCGGGCGGCCCAGTCGCGCACGGCGTCGACGTAGACCGTGTGGTTGGCCACGAGGCGGTCGACGTCCTCGTCGGGGATCGCCCACGTCTCGAGGTCGCGGCGGCGCATGTAGTCGCTGTGGCCGGCGGGCTCGGCCGGGCGGACGATCGTGCCCTCCTCGTCGATCCAGACCGCGGTGGGGACGTTGACGATCCCGTACAGCGGCCCGAGCACGTGGGCCTCGTCGATGAGGCACGGGTAGGTCGGCGCGGCCTTGGCGTTCCACAGGTCCTCGCTCCAGCCCGTCATGCGCCGCAGGATCTCGTCGCGGCCGGCGAGCTCGTCAGGGGTCGGGCGCACCGACGCGCGCACGGCCGCGGCGCCGCCGGCGTCCATGGCCACGGCGACGATCTGCAGCCCGAGGGGGCGCAGCTCCTCGTGCAGGACCCGCCACACGGGCAGGTCGAGGCTGCAGCCGCAGTAGGAGCCCCAGGCCAGCAGGAGCACCTTGGTGCCGCGATGGTCCGACAGCGCGTGGAGGGTGCCGTGCAGGTCGGGCAGCGTGAAGTCCGGGGCCTGCGCGGACGGTGGCCCGGCGGCGTCGTCCCGCGCGGGGGCGCCGAAGGCCCAGATCGCGTGCTGCTCGTCGCAGGCCACGGGCCGACCGAGGCGCGCGGCGAACGCCGTGAGGTCGACCCGCCCCGCGGCGTCGCGCCACGAGCCGTCGGCCGGCAGCGGGACGCAGGCCTGGCCGTGGCACAGGCCCTCGGGCTCGAGCGACCACCCGGTGGCCGCGGCGAGGTCGCCGGGCGCCAGCCACAGCCGGTCGCCGTCGGCCACGGCGGCGGCCTGCACCGGGTCCGCGAGCTCGTACAGGACGGTGACGCGCGACGTGCCCATGGCGGCCCGAGCCTACCCCCTGGCTCACCGCCGGCCCGCGTGGCGGCGCCGCTCGAGGCCGTCGAGGATGAGGTCGAGGCCCCACGCGAACTCGACGGCGGGGTCGTAGCCGGTCTCCGGCAGCCGGGTGACGATCTCGGCGAGATGGGGATAGACGTCCAGGAGCGCGGCGTTGGCCTGCGCCCGGCGCCGTGCGGCCTCGCCGGCCGACTGGGGCGTCTCGAACCCGAGCGTCTTCTCCTGCAGGGCGAAGCCGTAGGTGTAGGCGTCCAGGACCGAGTAGGCGTGGATCGCAGCCTCGAACGGGAACCCCGCCTCCCGCAGGCAGCCCATGACCGCGTTGTGGTTGTGCAGGTTCGCGGGCCCGGGGGACCGGGTCTCCATGATCCCGATGGCCCAGCCGTGGCGCCCGAGCGCGTCGCGCGCCGAGAGCGCCCGCCGGCGTATCTCCGCGCTCCAGTCGCCGCCGATCTCCGGGGCGGCGATCTCGGCGAAGACCAGGTCCACCATGCCGTCCAGGAGCTCGTCCTTGCTGGCGACGTGCTTGTACAGCGCCATCGGCACGACGCCCAGCTCCTGGGCCAGCCGACGCATGCTGAACGCCTCGAGCCCGTCCTGGTCGGCGCGCGCGACGGCGGCCTCGAGCACGCGGGACCGGCTCAAGGGGATGCGGGAGGATGGCGTGCGTCTCGTCATGGCCCTTGACAGGTGTACGCCGTACACCCTACAGTCTCGACGACAGGTGTACACCGTACACCGCAAGCGAAAGGGACCCCATGGGTTCGTCGGCGTATCCGCTGCAGATCGAAGGCCGGCTCGAAGACGACCTCAGCCGATGGCGGTGGCTCGTCAAGTGGTTGTTGGCGATCCCCCACTTCATCGTGCTGGCCTTCCTCTGGCTCGCGTTCGTCGTCGCGACGGTCGTGGCGTTCTTCGCGATCCTGGTCACCGGCCGCCACCCGCGGGGGCTGTTCACCTTCAAGGTCGGCGTGCTGCGCTGGTCCTGGCGCGTGTGCTTCTACACCTACAACGCGCTCGCCACCGACCGCTACCCGCCCTTCACGCTCGCCGACGTCCCGGACTACCCGGCCCGCCTCGACGTCGCCTACCCGCAGCACCTCTCACGCGGCCTGGTCCTCGTGAAGTGGTGGCTGCTCGCCCTGCCGCAGTACCTCATCGTCGGCGTGTTCGCCGGCGGCACGGTCGCTGGCCTCAACGCGGCCGGCGACCAGGGCGGATGGACCTCCGGCGGCGGCCTGATCGGCCTGCTCGTGCTCATCTCCGCCGTCGTCCTGCTGTTCACGGGCCGCTACCCGCGCAGCCTCTTCGACTTCATCATGGGGATGAACCGCTGGGTGTACCGGGTCATCGCCTACGCCGCGCTGATGACCGACGCCTACCCGCCGCTGCGCCTGGACATGGGCGGCCCGGAGGGCGAGGCCGGCGCGACCGGGAGCGACGGCATCGCCCCGACGCCGGCGGTGGGGGTCTGAGGGGGCGGCCCGCTACGGCCTCGCCTCGAGGATGATGTTGAACGGCGTCTCCGCCGCGCGCCGCACCCGGCTGAAGCCGCCCTGGTTGAGGACCTCGGTCAGACGTCGCTCGCCGGCCTGGGCGCCGAGCGCCAGGCCCACCTCCTGGCTGAGCGAGGCCGGCGTGCAGAGCATCGTCGAGCCCGCATAGAAGACCCGGCCGACCGGGTTGAGGTTCTCCTCGACGCTGTCGCCGGCGTAGGGCTCGACGACCATCCAGACGCCGTCGTCGGCGAGCTGGGAGCGCACGTGGCGGGCGGCGCCGACGGGGTCGCCCATGTCGTGCAGCGCGTCGAAGACGCAGATCAGGTCGTACGGGCCGCCGGCGAACGCCTTGGCGTCGGCGACCTCGAACGTGACCCGGTCGCTCACCCCGGCGCGCTCGGCGGCGGCACGCGCGGCGGCGATCGAGTCCTCGTGATAGTCGGAGCCGGCGAAGGTCGACGCCGGGAAGGCGTGGGCCATCAGGATCGTCGAGGCGCCGTGGCCGCAGCCGATGTCGGCCACCCGCGCGCCGTCGGTCAGCCGCTCGGTGACCCCGTCCAGCGCCGGCAGCCAGGCCGTGGTCAGGCTGGCGAGGTAGCCGGGACGGAAGAAGCGCTCCGTGCCCTCGAAGAGGTCGTGGTCATGCTCGTGCCAGCCCATGCCCTCACCCGAGCGGAACCGCTCCGTGATCTGCGGCTCGTCCTTGATCATCGCCGAGAGCAGCTGGAAGGCGCCCGGGATGAAGGCCGGGCTGTCGTCGGCCGCGAGCGCCATCGCCTGCTCGGCCGGCAGCCGGAACGTCCCGGCGGTGGGCTCGTACTCCACGTAGCGGCTCGCCGCCTGCTGACACAGCCACTCGCGCAGGTAGCGCTCGCGGCATCCGGTCCGCTGCGCCAGGTCGGCCGGCGTGACCGGCTCGCCGTCGGCCATCGCCTTGTAGAGGCCGAGCTTGTCCCCGATGACGACCAGCGGCGCCGTCGCGCAGGCACCGAGGTCGCCGACGAAGCGCTCCATGAAGGCCTCCAGCTTGGCTTCGTCGATCGCGGGCGTGGTGGACATCTGGGTCCCTCCCTCAGGTTGGTGTGTGACGCTGTGCGTTGGTCAGCGCCGAGGTCGGTTCCGTTACTCGGGGCTGCCGGCCCGCTGCACCCGGCCCGTCAGGGCGGCCACGCGGTCGAGCTCGGCGCAGGCCTCGAGTCCGTCGAGGGCCGAGCGCGCACGCCCCAGCTCCCGCTCGGCGTCCTCGGGGCGACCGCCGTCCAGGGCGAGCTCGGCCAGGGCGATGTGGCCGCGGGCCATCTCATACGGCGCGCCCATGCGGCTCCACAGGTCGACGGCGTCCTCGAGGTCCCGCCTCGCGGTCGTCGCGTCGCCCCGCGCGCGGCAGAGCAGGCCGCGCACGAAGCGCAGCGACGCCCGCAGCTGCGCGGTTCCCGCGGCATCGGCCAGCTCGGCCAGCTCGGCCACCCCGGCCTCGGCGGCCTGCACGTCCCCGAGGGCGAGGTCGGTGCGGATCGCCAGGTCGAGCCCGGGCGCGCGGCCCAGGAGCTCACCCGGCGGCACGGCGCGCAGGTGGCGGGCCACCAGGTCCCGGGCGCCGGCCGGATCGCCGCGATCCAACGTGATCTCCGACAGGCACAGCTGCGCACCGGGATGCCAGGCGATCCGCTCGCACAGCTCGGCGGCCTCCTCGAGCCGGCCCTGGCGCCGGCGCAGCTCGGCGAGGCGCAGGATGCCCTCGAAGACCAGCGCGGGCGCGCCCCGCTCGAACGCTTGCGAGGCCGCGTCGAGCTCGGCCTCGGCGTCGCTCCACCGGCCGCGCCGGATCAGCACGGACGCGTAGTGCGAGCGGCAGAAGCCGAACAGCTGGGGGACGCTCCACTGCTCGCAGAAGCCGCGCACGGTGTCACACCACTGGGCGGCACGGTCCACGTCGTGGACCCGTTCGCAGGCGTAGATCATGTGGCAGCAGACGGCCCCGGCGAAGTGCAGGCCGGAGAGCTCGCCGCCCACCGCGGCGGCCGTCGCCTGGTCGAGCTCGCGCATGCCCTCGCCGATCTCACCGGCCGCCACCCGGGCCAGGCCGGTGAGCGAGAGCGCGAGCATCTCCAGATCCATGAGGCCCGTGCGCCGGCCGACCTCGAGCGCCCGCGCGGCATGGCCGGCCGCGCGGGCGGCGTCGCCGTGGGCGACCAGCGCGACCTCGCCCTCCAGGAACGCCAGCCACCCCTGGTCCTCGCCGTCGTCCTCGTCGCCCAGCAGCCGGTGGGCGTGCCCGAACCACCCCTGCGCGACCGCGGCGTCGCCACGGAACACCACCGTGTCGTAGGCCAGCCACGCGGCGGCGCGGGCCGCGGACCGCACGTCGCCGCGCCGGCGGTACGCGCGGAAGGCGCGCGCCCGCGCGTCCAGGCTCGCGTCACCGTCGCCCAGGAACCGGGTCGCCTGCGCCCAGCCTTCCAGGGCCTCGGCCGGCTCACCGCCCTCGAGCGCGCGGCCGAAGGCGGTCTTGGCGTCGTTCCATGCGCCGCGACCGAGCGCCTCCAGGCCCGCCGCGACATGGTGTTGGGTGTCCGGGCCGGCAGAGGGGGAGGTCGCCGGCGCGACCGGCGGCGGCCTCAGCGACGGGTCCTGGTTGAGGATCAGACCCTGCAGCTCGCGCAGCTCGGCCGACGGCTCCAGGCCGAGGTCGTCGTTGAGCCGACGGCGAAGCTGCTGGGAGACGGCGAGGGCGTCGGCATGCCGGCCGGATCGGTACAGCGCGAGCATGGACTGGCGATGCAGGCGCTCACGCAGCGGGAACCGGGCGGTCTCGGCCGCCAGCTCGCCGATCAGCTCGCCGTGGCGCCCGGCCATGAGGTCGGCCTCGACGCGGTCCTCGAAGCAGGCCACGCGGAGCTCGTCCAGGCGCGGGCGCTCGGCGTCGGCGAACGGCTCGAGGAACTCGGCCAGCGCCTCGCCGCGCCAGAGCCCGAGCGCCTCGCGGAGCTGATCGCCGGCGACCTCCGGCTCACCGGCGGCCAGCGCCGCGTGGCCCGCGCGACGCAGACGCTCCACGCGACCGATGTCGACGGACTCGGGCGCGACCTGGACGAGGTAGCCCGGCGGGCGCGTCACGAGCACGCCGGCCGGCAGCACCTTGCGCAGGTGCGAGACGAAGATCTGCACCATCTTGGTGGCGGAGTCGGGAGCGGCGTCGCCCCACAGGTCGTCGACGAGGCGGTCGACCGCGACCGTGCGATCGGGCGACAGCAGCAGGCGGGCGAGCAGCGCCCGCTGCTTGCGGCCGCCGAGCACGAGCGGCGTGTCGCCGTCGAGCACGTCCATCGGGCCGAGCAGGCGGAAGTCCATGCGACCAACGCGACGCTACCAGCCGCCCGCCGGCCCGATGACGTCCTGCCGCTAGCCCGACGCTGGCTCGCCGGCGGGCTCGCCGTGCGGCAGGCCGACGCGCGGGACCAGGCGGTCCAGCCAGGCCGGCATCCACCACGCCCACGCCTCGAGCAGGCGCAGCATGACCGGCTGCAGGAGCAGGCGGATCAGCGTCGCGTCCAGCAGGACGGCGACCGCGAGGATGACCCCCATCTCCCTCGGCGCGATCGGGCCCGAGAGCGCGAACGTCAGGAAGACCACGACCATCACCCCGGCGGCGGCGTTGATCACGCGGCCGGTCCCCGCGAGCCCCTCGACGAGCGCGTGGCGGCTGTCGTGCGTGCGGTCGTGCGCCGCCCTGACGGTGGCGAGCAGGAACACGGTGTAGTCCATCGCCAGCGCGAAGATCAGCGCGAAGAAGAAGATCGGCGCCCACGCGTCGACGAAGCCCTGGGCGTGCCATCCGAGGACCGGGTCGAGCACCCCGTCCTGGAAGACGAGGCGGGCGACACCGAACGCGGCAGCCGTCGCCAGCACGCTCATCGCCACCGCCGCCGCGGCGGCCAGCGGCGCCCGCAGGAGGGCGAGCAGCAGCAGGAAGCCGAGCCCGAGGGCCACGCCGATCACGATGGGCAGGTGCGCCCCGAGCGCGTGCTCGAGGTCCCGGCTCTCGGCGGCGGGCCCGCCGACCAGCGCGCCGGCGGGCAGCTCGCGGCGCAGGCGGTCGATCGTCGTGCCGGCGCCGCCCGCGTTCTTCGGGATCGCCGTGAGCAGCACCCGGCCGCGCGAGCGCTCGGCGGGCGCGACGGTGGCGATGATGTCCCGGTCGCCCTGCAGGACCGAGCGTGCGGCGGCCGCGTCGCGGGGGCCGACGACGACCTGCAGCGCGCTCGCGGCGCCGTCGCCGAACGCCCGCTCCATCAGCCGCTGCCCCTGGCCCGAGGCGGCGTCGCCGGGCAGCCCGGCGGCGGTCGGCATGCCCGTCCGCAGGCCGAGGACCGGGGTGGCCAGCAGCAGGAGGATCGCCACGGCCGCGATCCCGTAGGGCAGGGGTCGCGCCCACAGACGCCGGCCCCACGCCGCGAAGCGCTCGCTGCGGTGGTCGACCCCGCCGCGCAGGCGCACGCGGCCGCCGTTGATGCCGTGCCCCAGGCGCGACAGCGCCGCCGGCAGCAGCGTCAGCGTGGCGGCCAGCACCATGAGCACCGCCAGCCCGATGCCGATCGGCACCGTGCGGAAGGCCGGGACGGGAACGACGGTGAGGGCCAGCAGCGCCGCCAGGACCGTGAGGCCGCTGACGAGCACGGCCTTGCCCGCGGTGGCCATCGTGACGACGGTCGCCTCGCGCGGCGCGAGCCCCGCGGCGAGGGCGGCGCGGAAGCGCACGACGATGAACAGCGCGTAGTCGATCCCGAGCGCGATCGCGAACATCATCGCGAAGTTCATGGCCCAGATCGAGATGTCGGTGACGTGGCCGAGGGCGAACAGCAGCCCGCCGGCGCCGAGCAGGCCCGTCATGGTCAGCAGCAGCGGCAGGCCGGCGGCGACGAGCGTGCCGAAGGCGACCAGCAGCAGTGCGAGCGTCAGCGGCCAGGACAGCATCTCGGACCGCAGCATCGCCGCCTTGTTGTCGGCGTTGAAGTCCGACCACATCGCGGCGGGTCCCGTGAGGCGGACGGTCACGCCGGGCGTCGACAGGGCCGACAGGCGGGCCTTCAACCGGCCGGCGGCGGCCACCATCCCGTCCGGCGGCGCACCGGCCGACCCGACCACGACGGCGGTGCCGTCGTCCCGGGACGTCGTCACGCCCGCTCGCGGGCCGAGCACGCCCGACACCGCGGGGTCGGTGTGCAGGACGGCCGCCACGCGCGCGAGGGTGCGCCGCATGGCGGGGCCGCCGAGGCCGCCGCGTGGACCGGCGACGACGACCGTCAGCGCGTAGCTGTCGCGCCCGGGGAAGGACGACTCGAGCGTGTGGCGGGCCGCGACCGACTGGGAGCCCTCTGCCTCCCAGCCGGCCCCGGAGAGGGCGTGGTCGGCGAACGGCGCGAACGCGCCGAGCGCCACCGCGATCGCGCACCAGACGATGGCGATCGGCCGGCGGTGATCGGCGGCCCAGCCGCCCAGCCGTCCCAGCCACGTCGGGGCGGCGGTGGCGGTCTCGTCATGGCGTGCAACTGCTGCGTGGCGCATCGGTGGCTCCTCGGGTCGGATGGACCCCGAGTGCACCGCGGCCGGGTTGCGCGCCGGCAGGCGGCCGGTAAAGCGCCGTGGCCGGCCCGTCACGGGCGCTCGGCGGTCCGGGCGCGGCGGCCGGTCAGGGCCGGGAGGGACACCACCGGCCGCGCGTGGACGAGCACCGCGGCGAGGAACATCGCCGCCAGCGCCATCCCCAGGCCGGGGAAGCCGGCGACGGCGATCGCCGCGCCCCCCGCCAGTGCGCCGAGCATGTAGCCGAACTGGTTGGCGGCGGCCCGCAGCGACATCACGGCGACCCTGTCCTCCGGCGCGGCGTCCATCCCCAGGGCGCTGGCCACCATGGAGCGCCAGCCGTTGACGAAGGCCATGACCGCGAGCACGCTCAGCGTCGCTCCCGAAGCAGGCCGGACCACGCCGAGCGCGAGCACGCCGGCGGCCTGCAGCGCCGTCAGGACCATCAGCAGGCCGGGCGTGGCGCGGGCGGCATGGCGGCGCGCCGCGAACGTCCCGGGCACCATCGCCGCGGCGGACATCCCGAGGCCCAGCGCGGCGGTGCCCGGCGACGCGCCGTAGCTGGCGACGAGCAGCGCGCCCGCGTAGGTGAGCACGCTGGCCCAGGCGGCGTTGGCGAGGAGCTCGCCGGCGATGAAGCGCCACACCTCGGGTCCCAGCCAGGAGGACATCGCGACGCCGGTCCGCCGCGCGGGAGGATCGGCCGGGCGCATCCGCAGCAGGGCCAGCGCCGCGAGGGCGGCGACCATCGGCAGCGCGAGCCACGCCGCACGCCAGCTGATCGCGGCCACGGCGCCGACGAGCGGCATGCCCGCGATCCAGGCGGCCGGCATCCCGGCGATCGCCCACGCGAGCACGTGCGGGCGCCGGCCGGGCGCCGGCCAGTCGCCCGCGGCGGCGATCCCCGCCGAGACGAGCAGTCCGACGCCGATCCCGAGGACGCCCTGGGCCGCGGCGAGGACCGCCAGGGTGGGGGCGCCGGCGCTGGCGGCGGAGCCCAGCGCGACGAGCAGCGCCCCGATGCTGAGCAGATCGCGCAGCCCGGGCCGGCGCGGGGAGACGGCCAGCAGGAGGGCGGTCACGCCGCCGCAGGCGCCGGAGACCGAGCGCAGCTGGCCGGCGGCGGCCGTCGTCGTCCCGAACTCGTGGGCGACGGCGGCGAGGATCGGCGACAGGACGAGGAGCCCGGCCTGCGACGTGAACAGGCACAGGAACAGGACCGGGCTCGGGCGGGTGGCCAGACGGTGCAGGGAAGGCATGGCGCCCAGGGGACGACACGGCGTCCAACCGCGGGTAGGTCCTCGGTAGGTGCCGGCCCGGCGCGGGCGCTCGCGCTGCGGCGCCCTGGGCTGCCGGGCGTTTACCGGTCGTCGACCGGCCGCCCGGACAGTCACCGCCATGACCACCACCAACACCACCACCATCCGCAACGGCATCGACACCGCGCAGGTCTACGGCACGCTCGACGCCCTGCGCACCCAGCCCGAGCTCGCCCGCTTCGAGTTCCGCGCCACCAACCGCTGGATCGGTGGCACCCACAGCCGCTCCACGATCCAGGGCCTGTGGGGAGCCGGCCAGGAGGACACCTCTCGGGACGCGCCGTTCGAGGTCGACGCCAGCGAGCCCCCGGTGCTGTTCGGCGACAACGAGGCGCCCAACCCGGCCGAGTTCGTGCTCCACGCGCTCGCCGGCTGCCTGACGCTGACGATCGTCAACGTCGCCGCCGCACGCTCGGTCACGCTGACCGAGGTCAGCTCGACCCTGGAGGGCGTCCTGGACGCCCGCGGCGCCACCGGGGTCGACGAGACCCGTCGCAACGGCTTCGAGGCCGTCCGCGTCAGCCTCTCGATCAAGGGCGACGCCTCGCCGGCCAAGCTCCGTGAGATCGTCGAGCGGGCCAAGGCCCGTTCCGTCGTCTACGACATCATCGCCAACCCGGTGGCGATCGAGCTGCAGGCCGAGGTCGGGTAGCCATGCCGATCGAGCTGACCGCCGAGACCGCCGCCGGCCGGGACCTCGTCCTGACCGCCGAGCGGCTCGCGAAGGACTTCGCCGGACGCGCCGCGGCGCACGATCGTGAGGCCAGCTACCCGTTCGAGAGCATCGACGCGCTGTGGCGGGCGGGGTATCTGGCCGCGCCGGTGCCCGAGGAGCTCGGCGGCCTCGGCGTGGGCTCGATCCACGATCTCGTCGTCGCCTCGGGCCGGCTGGCCCGGGGCGACGCGTCGATCGCGATCGGGGTCAACATGCACCTGGTCGTCGTCGCCGGCCTCGCGCGCCGCTGGCGGATGGCGCGCGCGGCGCGCAACCGGCGCCGCGAGCTGGCCTTCGGCGGCTCGCTGCAGCGGATCGCCTCCGACCGCGTGGTCATCGCGACCGCGATGAGCGAGCCCGGACAGGACCTCACGCGGCCGAGGACCCAGGCCGTCCGGACGGGGGACGGATGGCGCATCGACGGGCACAAGATCTTCTGCACGATGTCGCCGGCCGCGACCGTCCTGCTGACGTCGGTGTGCTTCACCGACGAGACGGGCGTCGAGCGCTACGCCTACGTCGAGATCCCGGCGGCCACGCCGGGCGTGCGCATCAACGACGACTGGGACGCACTGGGCATGCGCGCCTCGGGCAGCCACTCGGTGACGCTGGACGGCGTCGAGCTGCCGGAGTCCGCGGTGCGCGGCGGCTTCCCGGCGGGCGAGCCGGTGCCCTACCTCGAGCGCAACGTCGCCTCGGGGCTCTTCCACGCCTCGGCGTCGCTGGGCATCGCCGAGGCGGCCTTCGTCCGCACCGCCAGTCCCGAGCGCGTCGGTGGCGACGCGCGGGCGCGGATGCTGGTCGCCGAGTCGGCGATCGACCTGGCGACGTCGCGCGCCGCGATCGCGCGGGCCGCGAGGCTCATCGACGATCACGACGCCGGGCATCCGACGGAGGTTGGGACCGACGAGGCGATCACCATGCTGTTCGCCGAGGCGCAGGCCGCCAAGACGTTCGTCAACGAGGCCGCCACGCGGGTCGTCGACCGGGCGCTCGCGCTGTCGGGCGGATCGGGCTATCTGAACGGCTCTCCGCTCGCTCGTGCCTACCGCGACGTGCGCGCGGGCGCGTTCATGCATCCGCTGGGCGCCAACCGCGCCTACGACTTCCTCGCCGACGTGGCGCTCGGCCATGACCACCGGCTGCACTGAGGAGCGGCTGGAGGGGCGGGCCGTTGCGCTGCTCGCGGCGGGAGGGCATCTCCGTCGACCACAACTCGCCTAGGGGGAGAGGGAGGTCGCGCGGCCATGCGGCGAGGCCGCACCACGCGGTTAGGCTCGCGGGGATGGCGGGCGACCTGGAGATCCGGTTCCTGCGGTTCGGCACGGGTCGCGTGCCGTACGCCGTCAGCGGGGGCGGGCCGGGGCTGGTCGCGCCGGCCTGGTGGGTCAGCCACCTCGAGCGCGACTGGCTCGACGGACGGTTCCGCTCGTTCTGGGAGTCGGTCGGCGAGGGTCACACGCTGGTGCGCTACGACGCTCCCGGCGTCGGCATGTCCGACCGCCGGGCCGCACCGGAGGCGTCGACGATCGAGCGTCAGGTCGCGCTGCTGCTGGCCGTGATCGACGAGCTGGCGATGGAGCGGGTCACGCTGATCGGGGGCTCGTCGGGCGGGTGCGCCGCTGTCGCGTGCGCGGCGAGGTTCCCCGAGCGGGTCGATCGCCTTCTGCTGTATGGCGCCTACGCGGATGGATCGGCGATCGCCTCGCCGGCGGCGCGGCAGGCGATCGTCGCCGCGGTGCGCTCCCACTGGGGACTCGGGTCGCGCATGCTGGCCGACATCTTCCTCGGCGACACCGACAGCGCCGAGCAGGAGCGGTTCGCCCGCTTCCAGCAGGCGGCGGCGAGCGCCGAGACGGCGGCGTCCTTGTTGGAGGCGATCTATGGCAACGACGTCCGCGCGGACCTCGAGCGGGTGCGGGCGCCGACGGTCGTCGTGCACCGCCGCGCCGACCGCGCGATCCCCTACGAGCAGGGGCAGGCGCTGGCGGCGGGGATCCCGGGCGCGCGGCTCGTGCCGCTCGACGGGAGCGCGCACTTCCCGTGGATGGGGGACGCGGGATCGGTCGCGCGGGCGCTGCGGTCCGCGCCGTCGCCCCGGGCCGGGGTCGCCCGCGTGGCCGGCGAGCCGCCCGAGGCGCTCTTGTCGGCCCGGGAGCGCGAGGTGCTGGCGCATGTCGCCAATGGGCTGAGCGACCGTGAGATCGCCGGCCAGCTGGTCCTCAGCGAACACACGGTGCACCGCCACGTGGCGAACATCCGCCGCAAGCTCGGGCGTGGGTCGCGGGCCGCGGCGGTCGCCGAGGCCGCGCGGCTGGGGCTGCTGTGAGGCCCTGACCCGAACGGGCCATCCTCGGGAGATGACCCGGGCGGGCGATGTGGCGTGCGCGGGGCGTCCGTACCGTCGCGGTCATGGACGACAACATCATGATGTCGGATGTGTGGGCGCGCGCCTTCGCGCTGGTGTACGACCCGTTCCTGTGGATCGGCGAGCGGGCCGGCGTGCGCGCCCGGCGCAGGGAGCTGCTGAGCCGGGCGCGCGGGCGCACGGTGGAGATCGGGTGCGGCACGGCGCTGAACCTGGCGCACTACCCCGAGGACCTCGACGAGCTGGTGCTGCTCGAGCCCGACGCCGCGATGCGCGCCCGGCTGGCCAGGCGGCTGCGGCGCAGCGGCCGGCCGGCGCAGCTGCTCGACGCGAGCGCGGAGCGGCTGCCCTTCGCCGACGCGTCGGTCGACACGGTGGTCTCGACCTTCGTGCTGTGCACGGTCGACGCCCCCGACGTCGCGCTGCGCGAGATCGCCCGGGTCCTGCGCCCCGACGGTCAGCTGCTCTTCCTCGAGCACGTGCGCTCGGAGTCCCCGGCCCTGGCCTCCTGGCAGGACCGCCTGGCCGGACCCTGGCGCCGCTTCGCCCGAGGGTGCCGATGCAACCGCGCGATCGCGGAGCTGATCGCCGGCTGCGGGCTGGAGCTCGAAGGGGTCGAGCGGGCGTCGTGGCGGGCCATGCCGCCGATCGTGCGCCCGCTGCGGGTGGGGCGGGCGCTGCCGGGTGGGGTCGTCGGCGCCTAGCGCGCGCTCGACGGCGCCGCCGGCTCAGAGCAGCCCGAGGTACTTCTGCAGGAGGGGGCCCAGCTCCTCGGGGCTGTTGAGATGCCCTTCGGCGTACTCGTCGAAGACGGCGTCCCACATCTGCGAGGCGAACGACAGCGACTCGCGCTCGGGGCCCTGGGCGGTCGCGAGCAGCTGGCGGAACTCCCGGGCCGCGTCCTCCCCGATCTCCTGGGCGAGGGCGAACTCCTGGAAGACGTGCGTCCACTGCCCGTGTCCCGTGCCCGAGTCGAAGAACCGGTCCACGATCGGCTTGGGCCTGCGCGCCGCCTCCAGGAACTCCTTTGGGTTCTGGCCGAACACCTCGTTGAACGGCTTGCCGCCGGCCCAGCGCTCCAGCGCCTCCTGCGCGCTGATCTTCTCCTTCTGGGCGAGCTTCAGGAGCTTCACCATCCCGTCCTCGGCGACCTTCGGGCTGCGGACGAGGCGCCAGTTGCGGTCGATCATCCCGAACAGCTTCTTGTTGGTGGGGTACTTCTCCAGGAACTTCGCGCGATCCATCCCGGCCCAGACCTTCGTCCACTCCGGGTTCTCCGCCGTCTTGGCCAGCTGCTGGAGCTCGCTGGAGACCGCCGCCCTCAGCTCCTTCTCGGTCTTGGCCAGCGCCTGCACCGCCGGCACCGCCGGATCGGGGACGCGTGCCCCGGCCTTCGCGTCGCGCTCGGCCGCGTTGACGTCCTCCAGCGCCTTGTCGCCCAGGTGGGCCTCTCCCCGCGCCTTGCCGAGGTCGTTGAGCTCGGCGACCGCGTTCTTGACCGCCTTGGAGTCCGCGCTGGCGCGCACGAGGTTGCGCAGCTCCACGGCCTTGGCGAACACCTTGACGAGCGGCAGGCCGTCGAAGCCCAGCGAGATCAGATCGATCGCGAAGGGCAGCAGCGACGGCTCCACGGTCGACAGCGCCTTGGCCCGGTCCAGCGCCGTGTTGGCGAGGATCTTCTGCTTCTTGTAGCTCTCCCAGTCCTGGACGGCGTAGGCGGCGGAGAGCGAGGCGCTGACCAGGCCGATCCCGACGCCCAGCGACGCTCCGCCGGAGGGGATCAGCGTGGCGAGCACGATCACCGCCAGCAGGCCCTCGGCGATGTAGTGCAGAACGTCCTCGTCCTGCGCCTTGTCCACCAGGTCGTTGACCTTGCCGGCCCGGATCGAGCCCTCGGGCACGAACATGGTCGTCTTGGTCAGCGCGACGACGGGCGGCAGCGACAGGGGGCTGAGCGTGCCGTTGCTGATCCGGGACTGGATGCGCCCGATGTCGGCCAGCTTGTCGAACAGGTTCGTCAGCACCGAGGTCATCTGCTGGTCGGACCCAACCTTGGTGACGTCCAGGTTCTCGAGGTCGGCGTATTCGAGGAGCTCGTGTCCCCCGCGGAAGGCGGCCAGCACGGGATGGACGGCCTCGGCGTGGGCCCACATCTCGGCGAGGTGGTTGCTGGCCTTCTGCCAGGCGTCCCACTCGTTCATGTCGTTGGCGTTCAGGTGCAGCTGCTTGACCACCTTCTGCTGGCGCTTGAGATTCCGCACGTACTGCCCGAGCGAGATCCGCATCTTCCGCGGCCGCGACATCTTCTTCGGGTCGTTGGTGGGGTTCTCCGGGTCCGGTGTCCAGATCGGGTCGTCCTTGGACTGCGTGTCGGCGACCTTGATGACCTCTTCGACCACCTTGTCCACCGGCCGGCCGCGGAGGATCTCGTTGGCCGAGTAGACGGCGGTGGACCGCCGCAGCCCGTAGTCCTCGATGGTGTCCAGGATCTCGGAGGCGCTCCTGCCCAGCATCTGCTGGGCGATGTCCCGGGCCTGCCGCGTGAAGTCGTCGCCGAACTCCTTGGCCTCCTTGCGGAAGAAGTCGAAGTCGGCCTCGAACTCCTTCGGCGCGTGTGTCAGGCCGTCGATCGAGGCCTCCAGCGACCCGGTCTGGCGGATCCCTTCCTCGATCAGCAGCCGGACGGTGCGGCGTCGGGCCGTCAGCTTGTCCGAGGCCATCCGGTAGTCGCCGGTGAGCCCGATGGGCTTCAGGCCACGCTGCGCAGCCACGAACTCGATCGCCTCGAGGCTGCGCTCGTACTGCTTGTGCTTGTCGTCGTTCCACTTGGACGCGTCGGCCAGCAACTCCTCGCGCCGGCGCACGAGGCCCTGCTCGTCCAGCTTCTCCAACTGGTCGATCTCGCCGCCGAGCGCCTTGTTCGGGACGGTCGTCTGACTGGCCCAGGTCGCCTTCGTGGCCGGAGCCGCCGACCGCCGGGCCAGCTGCCGGCGCGCGACGAGCGCCGCGACCTGCCGGTTGCCGGCCTGGTGGTGCAGCCGGAGGAGCGCCGCGGCCGGTGTCCCATGGCGCGGCGCGCGCGGACCGCGTGCCTGGGGCACGTCCTGGTGCGGTTGGCGTTGGCGGCTCTCCCCGATCGGCCGACGATATTGCGGGCTGTGGGACCTGTCCAGGACTCGGAGGTCCAGGCACCCAGCAATGCTCAACAATCAGGTGCGCGTGCGCGACGAGGAGCACCTGCCTGCCGCGATGGCCACGGCGCCACGCACTCCGAGAAGAATCTGCCTCGCGAGCGCTGGGATTGGGAGACTCCGCGGATGTTCCGCACGGTCCGCTGTCTGCCGCTGATGATCTGCCTGCTCGTCCTGGGCTTCGGCGCGGTCCAGGCGGAGGCGGCGGTCGTGGATCTCGGGCCATCGGGAGGGGTCGTCGAGGCGCCGCATCTCGTCGTCGATGCCAATGGGCAGGGCTACACGAGCTGGGTCGGCCAGGACACCGGCGCGACGCTGAACTTCTGCCGGCTGACCGTGCCCACCGCCGCGTGCGCGAACCGGCAGACGTTCTCCTACGCGCCCGGCCCGGGCCTCGACACCGACTCGGGCAACTCGCCGGTGCTGCTGGAGTCCGGGCAGGTCGCGCTGGTCGACGTGCGCTGCTGCCAGGACAGCAACCAGAAGTTCCTGTACGTGTCGCCTGACGGCGGCCAGACGTTCGCGGCGCCGGTCGCGCTGACCGTCGACCACGCCACGGGGATGCCGGGGCGGCTGATCGATGTCCCGTCGGGCGCATTGGCGCCGGGCAGCCCGGAGCAGCTCGTCACCTCCGACGACGGCGCGGTGACGTACGGCGGCTCGATCCAGGCCACTGGGCTGGCTCCGGCGGCGACCGACCCCGGCTGGTTCACACCGCCCAACGACGGCGGGACGCTCAGCGAGAGCGTCGCGCGCCAGGGCTCGACGCTCGTCGTGGTCTACACGCAGGCAACGCGCCCCGACTACCGCGTGTCGTGGACGGCGGACACCGGCGGTGACCCGAACGCCGCGCCCAGCTGGACCGCGCCCCAGGACGTGTCGCCCATGCCGTCGCTGGACAGCGGCGTCCAGCTGGCCGATGGGCCGTCGGGGATCTTCATGATCCGCAGCATCGCCGCGGGCGCCACGGGCGAGAATCTCGGCGTCCAGCGATTCACCGGCACGGGCTGGACGCCTCCGGTGACGGTGTCGACCGCGCCCGCGGGCACGCGGTTCGCGATCACCGAGACGCCGGGCGGCAGCGTCTATGTCATCTACAAGGACCAGCCCAGTGGCAAGTTGCAGTATCGCATCGCGTCTGACCCGATGGCGACGAGGTTCGACGCCCCCATCATGCTCGCGACGGGCTCGAACACCGTCGACTTCCCCGCCATTGCCGTCAACGCGGCCGGCGCCGGCTGGGTGACGTGGACCGACGACGCGAGCACCGCGCACGCGGTCCCGATCACGCCGATCCCCAGGACGACGAACCTGGCGCTCTCGGACGGCAGCACGGTGTCGCTCGGCAGCCCTCGAGGCTGCGTCGCGCCCGGTGCGAAGTTCACCGTGACGCTCGGCTTCAAGCGCTCCAAGCGCAAGGGCGCCGTCTACGTCAAGGTCACGCGGACGGACTTCTCGTTGGCCGGTTCGCCACTGAAGACGGTGTCGCACGCGCCGTTCCGCGCGACCTTCACGCTGCGGGCGACCGCCAGGCGCGGCGCCGTGATTCGCGTGCGCGCGCGGGCCACGATCAAGGTGCACCACGGCAAGCCGCCCAAGAAGTCGATCTACGCCAAGGTGACGGTGTGCGCGTAAGCGGGGTGGTGGCTGTGGGACCCGGCGCACCGGAGGCGCGCACGCGTCAGCCGGCGAACGTGAAGAACGTCCAGCGGTTGCCCTCGGGATCGGCGACGGTGGACTCCCGTGCCGGATCGTCCGCCGCGGCACCTCAGGCGAACACGACCGTCGTGGCGCCGTAGCGCAGCACGCGGTCCTCGCAGTGCCACGCCACGGCACGGGCGAGGACGACCCGTTCGATGTCCGACCCCAGCCGGGCGAGGCGCGCGGCGGAGTGACGGTGGTCGACGCGGATGACGTCCTGCTCGATGATCGGTCCCGCGTCGAGCTCTTCGGTGACGTAGTGCGCCGTGGCCCCGATGAGCTTGACGCCGCGGTCCTTGGCGCGCTGGTGCGGATCGGCGCCGGCGAACGCGGGGAGGAACGAGTGATGGATGTTGATGACGGGGACGCCGACGCGCTCGAGGAAGCCGCCGGTGAGGATCTGCATGTAGCGCGCCAGCACGACCAGGTCGACACGCCCGGCGAGCAGCTCGAGCAGCCGCTGCTCGGCCTCGGCCTTGTGCTCGCGGACGACCGGCACGTGGTGGTAGGGCACCCCGAAGCGATCGACATCGGCCTCCAGGTCGGGGTGATTGGACACCACGAGCTCGGTCCGGGCCTCGAGCTCGCCCCGGCGCTCGCGCCACAGGAGGTCCAGCAGGCAGTGGTCATGGCGCGAGGCGAGGAGGGCGAGGCGCTTAGGGCGTTCGGCCGGCCACATCGTCCAGTCCATCGCGAGGTTCTCGGCGACCTCCGACCCGAACGCGCGCGCGACCGGCTCGAGGTCGACGGCGGCGGGCAGCGCGAACTCCATGCGCATGAAGAACGGGCCGCCGCCCGCGGCGTCCGTGCTGTGCTGGTCGGAGCTGACGATGTTCGCCCCGACGCGGTGCAGGAACTGCGAGACCGCCGCCACGATCCCCGGGCGGTCGCGGCAGGAGATGAGCAGACGCGTCAGCCGCACGACGGAGCCGGGGATCGCGTCCGGATCAGCCCGGGACGACCTGCACCGTCGATCGGGCGGACCGCGCGCGGCCGGTCGCCTCGCGGTCGACCTCGAGCGTCGCGGGATCGAGGACGACGCCGTAGTCGCGCTCGGCGCGCTCGGCGGTGGTCAGCTCGTCCAGGACGTCGGCGCGCACCAGCTCTGGGTCGCGCTGCAGCGGATCGCCGTAGCCCCCGGAGCTCGGCACCTTGATCTCCAGCGTGTCCCCGGCCTTCAACGTGTAGCCGTTGAGCTTGGCCGGCCAGCTCTCCTCGTCCGCCCGCCCGGCATTGCGCGTCAACGACGCGTTGAGGCCCTCATGGCCGCCGAAGATGCCCCACGGCGGGTCGGACTCGTGGCGGTCGCCCTCGCAGCTGACCATCGTGTCGACGAGGAACCGGTTGACGCGGACCATGCCCACGCCGCCGCGCCACTCGCCGGCCGCGCACGCTTCGTCCCGCAACTCGTAGCGCTCGGTCCGCATCGGGAAGCGCCACTCGAGCTCCTCGATCGGGTTGTTGCGCGTGTTGGCGATCAGGCTGTCGACGGCATCCAGCCCGTCGCGACCGGGCCGGCCGCCGTATGAGCCCTCGTCGACCTCGAGGTAGACCCAGTACTCCTTCGTCGCCGCCTCGAACCCGGAGTAGGCGATGAACGTCAGGTGCGCCGAGTTGCCTGCCGTGATCTTCTCCGGGACGACGGGGGCCAGCGCCTTGAGCACGAGGTCGACGGCGCGCTGCACCTGGCAGAACCGCGCGAAGCATGCGCGCGGGAAGTTGGGGTGGAAGATCGAGCCCTCGGGCGCGACCACCTTGACGGGCTTGAGCATGCCCTCGTTCTGGGGCACGTGGACGGGGTAGGTGACCTCGTCGAGGAAGATCATCCGCGTGATGAAGGTCATCGCGGATACGGTCGTGCCTTCGAACGGGCAGTTGTAGCCCGTGGGCACTTCGTCGCTGGAGCCCGTCAGGTCGATGGTCAGCTCGTCGCCCTCGATGATCACCTTGACCTTGACCGGCAGGCGCACGCCGCGGTTGCGACCGTCGTCGTCCAGCCACCCGACGTCGGTCTCGTAGACCCCGTCGGGGACCTTGGCGATCTCCTGGCGGAGCATGAGCTCGGAGTAGTCGATCCAGTGCTGTCCTGCGCCGAGCACCGTGTCGCGGCCGTACCGGCCGAGCAGCTCGAGCATCCGACGGCGGGCCAGCTGGCACGCGGCGATCATCGCCTGGATGTCGCCGCGGTTGTGCGTGGGCGTGCGGGTGTTGCCCAGGACGTGCTCCCACAGCCGCTCCTGCCACACGCCCTTGTCGGCGAGCTTGAGCGCGCGGTACATGCTGCCCTCGGCCCAGTTGTCGACGAGGTCGATCGCGATGCCCGGGTATGCGCCGCCGATGTCGAGCAGGTGCGCCGACGCACCGGAGAACGCCACGAGCTCACCCTCGTGGAAGATGGGGATCACGATCGCCACGTCGGGCGAGTGGGTGGCCCCGAGATACGGGTCGTTGTGCAGGATGATGTCGCCCTCGTGGACGTCGTCGCCCAGGAGCGACAGGATGCCCTTGACGATCTTGGGCATCGCCCCCATGAACATCGGGGTCGAGTCCGACTCGGCGAGCTCGTTGCCGTCGCGGTCGAAGATCCCGGCCCCCAGGTCCTCGGACTCCCGGATGATCGACGAGTAGGACATGCGGTACAGGACGCTGGCCATCTCCTTGGCGATCGAGGAGAACGCGCCGCCGATCACGCGCATGAGCACCGGCGTGTCCAGCGTGGCGACGGCGGCCGAGGCCTCCTGCGTGCGCCGGCAGTCGATCACGATGTTGCCGTGGCGGTCGACCTCGGCCACCAGGCCGGGCGGCACGACCGTCGTCGTGTCGTACTGCTCGATGATCGCCGGGCCCTCGAGCCGGTCGGACGCCCGCAGCCCGCTGCGCTCGTAGAACCTGGTCTCCAGGGCGGTCGGCCGCCCGCCCACGTCGAAGACGACGTCGCGCGTGACGGTGAGCGCCCGTTGCGGGTCGCCGTCACCCTGCTCCACCTCGGTGGGGCGCAGGTGCTCCGTGCGGCCGATCGCCACGATGCGGATGTTGATGATCTCGATCTCGGATTCGAACCGATGACCGTACTCGGCCTCGTGCGCGCGGTGGAACGCCTCCTCGGTGGCCCGCGCCCACGACGGGTCGATCGTGCCCGCGGGCACCTCGAAGCGCACCTCGTAGCCCTGCCCCGAGTAGCGGCAGTCGGCCAGGCGCAGCACGGCCCGCCGGTCCTCCGGGATCTCGTCGGCCGCCAGCTGCGCCAGCGCCTCGCCGGCGAGCTCCTCGTAGCGGACCTGCAGGCGCTCGTGCTGCAGCGTGGCGAGCCGGTGGCGCTCGGTCGCGACGAACTCGTGCTGCGCGTCGGTCGTCAGCAGGCCGGCGGCGGCGATGGTCCCGGGGTTGGGCGGGACCAGCACCCGCGGGATCTCGAGCTCGAGCGCGATGTCGCAGGCGAACAGCGGCCCCGCCCCGCCTGCGGCGACCAGCGTGAAGTCCGTCGGGTCATAGCCACGGCGGACCGAGTTGAGCTCGATCGACTGCGTCATCCCGAACTTCTGGATCTGCAGCGCGCCGAGCGCGGTCGCCTCGACGCTCTGTCCGAGCTCGTCCGCCAGCGGCGCCAGCGCCGTGCGGGCGAGGTCGACGTCGAGCTCCATCTTGCCGCCCAGCAGGCCGCGGTCGGGGCGCAGCCGGCCCAGGACCACCTGCGCGTCGCTCGAGGTGGGCTGGGTGCCGCCGCGGCCGTAGCAGGCGGGCCCGGGGTCGGCGCCTGCCGACTGCGGCCCGACACGGAAGACCCCGCCGGCGTCGACGTAGGCGATGCTGCCGCCGCCGGCACCGATGGTGTCGATGTCCACCATCGGCACCATCGCCTGGTAGTCGCCGATCTTGGTGTCCAGGAGGTGGCGCATCCTGACGACGCCGTCGGCGGCGACGCCGATGTCGGCCGAGGTGCCCCCGATGTCCAGCGTCACGACGGAGTCAAAGCCCGAGGTCCTGCCGGCCCAGATCCCGCCGAGCAGGCCGGCGACCGGTCCCGACATGAGGAGGTTGACCGGCTTCTGCGCAGCGGCCTCGACCGTCGCCATGCCGCCGGAGGACTGCATGAGCTGGATGCCGTGCCTGAAGCCGGCCTCGCGCATGGAGTCGCCGAAGCGCGCGATGTAGCGCGACACCTTGGGTCCCACGTAGGCGTTGAGGCAGACCGTCGAGAACCGCTCGAACTCGCGATAGAGCGGCAGCACCTCGTGCGAGACCGACAGGTAGACGCCCGGGTACTCGTCGAGCACGATCTCCTTGATCCGCTGCTCGTGGGCCGGGTTGACGTAGGAGTGCAGCAGGCAGACCGCGATCGCCTCGACGCCGGCGTCCCGCAGCCGGCGGACCTGGCGCCGGACCGCGTCCTCGTCCAACGGCACGAGGACATCGCCGTCGGGCACCGTGACCCGCTCGGGCACGGTCAGCCGGTTGCGTCGCCGGACCAGCGGGCGCGACTGCCACGGCAGCTCCTGCTGCAGCGAGAAGTTGAAGGGCTTCTTGTGCCGGGCGATGTGCAGGATGTCCCGGAAGCCCTCGGTCGTGAGCATCCCGACCTCCGCACCGGTGTGCGTCAGCGCGATGTTCGTCGCGACCGTCGTGCCGTGCAGGATGCTGTCGATCTCCGAGAGGTCGACGCCCGCCTTGGCGCAGAGCTGGCCGATCCCCTCGACGACCCCGCGGGAGGGGTCGTCGGGCGTCGAGGGCAGCTTGTCGACGACGACGCTCCCCTGCTCCTCGTCGACCAGCACGAGGTCCGTGAACGTCCCACCGACGTCGACTCCGATGCGCTTCATTGGCGGCTCGCCCTCTCAGTCATCCGGTGCTCAGCGCACGGGATGGATCGCGTTGACCCTCGGGACGATGTCGCTGCCCACGCGCTCCATCTGCGCGGCCTCGCCGTTGAGGTAGGCGCAGGAGATCTCCTGCACGCCGAGGTCCCCGAGCTCGCGGATCCGCGCGAGGCACTTCTCCGCGTCGCCGGCGATCGCGAAGTCGTCGATCAGCTCGCCGGTGAGATACCCGGCGTGGTCGGCCGAGGAGTCCAGGTGACCCGCGAAGTAGTCGTAGTCGTCGCGGGCCTTGAGCAGGCGCAGGACCTCCTCGGGCATGTCCAGGTCCGGGTTGAACCGCACGGCGTCGGCGAGGTGGTTGGCGCAGGCCGCGGGCGCCCAGCGGCAGCGGTCCCACGCCTCCTGCTGGTCGTCGGAGACCCACATCGCGCACAGCAGCGAGATCTCGACCTCGGCCGGGTCGCGCCCGGCCTCCTCGGCGCCCTGGCGGACCTTGTCGATCGCCCAGGCCACGCCGGCCGGGCTGGTGCCGACGTAGAGCATCACGATGTCGGCCAGCGCACCGGCCAGGCTGAGGTTCTTGGGCCCGGTCGCCGCCATCATGATCGGGACCTCCCGGCCGCCCTCCGCCCAGCGCAGATGGGTCATCCCGCCGCCCGGCACCTGGACCTCCTCGCCGGCCATGAGCGCCCGCACGAGCGGGACGGCGGCAGCGAGGTCCTTCGTCTTGACCGGCTTGAGCCCAAGGGTGCGGACCCCGCTGTCCCCCCGGCCGAGACCGAGGATCACCCGGCCCGGCCAGATCTCGGCCAGCGTGGCGTTCGCGCTCGCCGCGATCGAGAAGTGGCGCGTGAGCGTGTTCGTCACCGCCGTGCCGAACGTCAGGCTCCGCGTGCTCGCCAGCCCCTGGGCCATGTACACGTAGACGTCCTGCCAGAGCATCTGGCTGTCGATGAGCCAGGCCCGGTCGTACCCCGCCTCGTCGGCCTTGCGGACCGACTCGAGGTAGGTGGGGAAGTCCTCGGGCTTGAAGTGTGCGCCGATCTTCACGGACGTGCCCTCAGGTCACGGCCGGGGCCGTCATGGCCTGCAGCTGGGCGGTCATGTCGGCCAGCGCGGAGACCTGGCACCACCCGACACGCATCATCTCGATGGCGGGGTCGTGCAGGTGCGGCATGGTCGTGCCCGTGGCCTCCTCGACGACGATCGTCTTGAAGTCGCGGAAGTTGGAGTCCTTGGACGTGGCCGCCACGCACTGGTTGGTCAGCACGCCGCCGTACAGGACCGTCTCGGCGTGCAGGCCCCGCAGGATGAGCTCGAGGTCGGTGAGGTAGAAGCCGCTCAGCCGGCTCTTGTGGCAGAGGAAGTCGCCGTCCTCGAAGCCGTCGGCGCGCAGCTCCTCGCAGATCTCATAGCCCCAGGTGTCCTGGCGCAGGCCGCCGTCGCGCAGGAAGGGCCGCAGCGTGGGGAACGTCCCCGCGGTCTCCTCGCGGAACCCGTGCCGGGTCCAGACGACCGGCACACCGGCGGCGCGGGCTGCGGCCACGAGCTCACGCGTCGGCTCGATGACGCGGCGCATGTGCGAGATGTCGACCCCGCTCGTGGCGTACCAGCCCTCCGGATGCAGGAAGTCGTTCTGGAGATCGATGAGGACGAGGGCGGTATGGCCGGGGACCAGGTCCCAGGTCGCCTCACCGTACGGGGTGGTGCTCATGCGTCAGGTCCTTTCCAGTCCAGCGTGGTCGGTCATGGCCGAAGTCAAGTCGTGCTGCGTTAACCCGGGGGAAATCGGGGCAGGGGCGCGGTGGTGGCGGCGGATCGGTGGCTCCTCGGAGACGACGGCGCGGCATCGCACGCCGAGCACCTCGACCTCGAGCTCTGTGCCCGGCACGGTGTGCTCGACGGGGAGGTAGGCGAGCGCGAGCGCCGTCCCCATCACATGCCCGTAGCCGCCGGCGTCGACCGACCCGATGACCTCGCCGTCGCAGAACACCGGCTCGAAGGCGTGCGGGTCGGCGTCGTCGGCGTCGACAAGCAGCGCGCACATTCGCCGGGCCACGCCCGCGGCGGCCGAGGCGGCGAGCGCGTCACGACCGATGAAGTCCTTGTCCAGATCCACGAAGCGCTCCATGCCCGACTCCAGCGGCGAGAACTGCGGGGACATGTCGGCGCCCCACAGCCGAAAGGCCATCTCCAGGCGCATGGACTCCAGCGCGTGGTAGCCGAAGTCGATGAGGCCGAGGTCCGACCCGGCGTCGTGGACCACCTGGTACAGGTAGCGCTGGTACTCGATGTCGTGGTGCAGCTCGAAGCCCAGCTCGCCGACGTAGGACAGGCGCATGAGACGCACCGGCGCCATCCCGATGAACAGCTCGCGGGCCGAGAAGAACGGGAACGCGTCGTTGGACAGGTCGGACTCGGTGATGCGGGAGAGCAGCTCCCGTGAGCGTGGCCCGGCGATCGTCAGGACGCCGCGCCGCGCGGTCTGGTTCTCGACGCGGACGCCCTCGGCGGGCGCATGGGTCGTGATCCACTCGAGGTCGTGCGTCTCGGTCGCGGCGGCCGACACGATGTAGAACCGGTCGCCGGAGAGCCGCGTGACCGTGATGTCGCACTCCACCCCGCCTCGCTCGTTGCACGCCTGGGTCAGCGCGATGCGTCCCGCCTCGGCCGGCAGGCGGTTGGCGCAGAGCCGGTCGAGGAACGGCTCGGCACCCGGCCCCGAGACCTCGAACTTCGCAAAGCTCGACTGGTCGAGCACGCCCACCGCCGAGCGCACGGCGTGGCATTCTCGACCGACCTGGTCGTGCCAGGACGGGCGCCGGAAGCTGTAGTCCACCTCCGGCCCGCCGGGCTCCGGCTCGAAGTACAGGGGCCGCTCCCAGCCGAAGCGCTCTCCGAAGACCGCGCCGTTGGCCTTGAGGAGGTCGTGGATCGGCGTCGTCTTCAGGCCGCGGGCCGCCGGCAGCTCCTCGTGGGGGTAGTGGATCGCGTACTCGCGCGTGTAGACCTGCCGGGCCTTCTCGACGACGTAGGCCGTCGATCGCGCGTACTCGCCGAACCGGCGTGCGTCGAGCGCCCAGAGATCCTCGCTCGGGCGACCGTCGACGAGCCACTCGGCGGCCAGTCGCCCTGCGCCGCCGCCGAACACGATCCCGAAGATGGAGAACCCGCACAACGCGAACAGGTCGCGCCCGCCCGGGATCGGACCCATCAGGCAGCGGCCGTCGGGGGTGTAGCCGTCGGGCCCGTTGATCACGCGCTTGAGCCCGATCTCGTCGAACCCGGGGATGCGGCGCGCGACGCCGTGCAGCACCTCCTCGAGCTGGTCGATGTTGCCCGGCAGCAGGCGGCCGTGGAACCCCTCGGGGATGCCGTCCAGCGCCCAGGTCAGCGCGTTGCGCTCGAACGGCCCGATGAGCAGCGAGTCGATCTCCTGACGGACGTAGAACGACTCCTGCGGGTCGCGCAGGACCGGCAGCTCGGTGGCACGCTCGCGCAGCCCGGGCATCGCCTCGGTGACGACGTACTGGTGCTGCAGCGGTCGGATCGGGAGGTCGACGCCAGCGAGCAGGCCGACCTGACGGGACCACTGCCCGGCGGCGATGACCACGCGGTCGGCTTCGACCGCGCCGCGCGTGGTCTCGACGTGCCAGCCGCCGCCCGACCGCGGGCTCATGGAGATGACCGTGGTGTGCCGGCGGATCTGCGCGCCGGCGTCGGTGGCGGCCGCGGCGAACGCCTGGGTCACCGAGCTCGGATCGACGTGGCCGTCGGTCGGCAGGTGCGCGGCCGCCAGGATCCCGTGCGGCGAGACGAGCGGGAAGAGCTCGAGGACGCGGTCGGCGTCGATGATCTCCAGCGGCAGGCCGACATGGTCGGCGATCCCCTTGACGTGCAGGAGGTCGTCGACGCGGTCGGAATCGGTGGCCAGGCGGATGCTCCCGCTGGCGTGGAAGTCGACGGGCTGGCCGGTCGCCTGCTCGAGTCCGGAGTAGATCTCGACGCTGGACTTCAGGAGCCGCATCAGGCTGCGGTTCCCGTTGTACTGGGTGCAGAGGCCCGCGGCGTGCCACGTCGAGCCGCTCGTCAGCTCGTTCTGCTCGATCAGCAGGGTGTCGGTGCAGCCGAGACGGGCGAGGTGGTAGAGCAGGCTGCAGCCGGCGATCCCACCACCCACGATGGCGACACGCGTGCGGACGGCGGCTCCGGCGTCAGACATGGGACAAGGCAACCGGCTGCTGCGTTAACCCGGGCGAAACCGCCACATGCCCGCCCGGTCGGGTCCGGGTCGGAATATGCTCGCGGGGGTTGCCCGATCGGAGCAGACGCCGAGCCATCGTTGGACCCCCGAGCCCGAATCCTCCAGAGCAAGATCACGGTCCCGACGGCGCCCGAGCGGTTCGTCCGCAGGCCACGGTTGGGGCGGCTGATCGCCGCCCTCACGGCGCGGCACCGGATCGTCATGGTCACGGCGACCGCGGGGGCGGGCAAGACCACGGCGGTCGTCGAGGCGCTCCAGACGACGACCGTGCCGGTCGCGTGGCTGACGCTCGAGAGCACCGACAGCGCGCCGGGCCGGCTGCTGACCTACCTGGAGGCCGCGATCGCCCGCGAGCGGCCCGAGGTGGGCGGCGCCGTGGCGGATGCGCTGGCCGCCGGCATCACGCACGTCGAGGCCGCCGGTCTGCTCGCCGAGGCGCTCGGCGACGCGCCTCTGACCGTCGTCGTCGACGAGGTCGACCGGATCACCGATGCGCCCGACGCACTGGCGGTGCTGGCGGGCTTCGCCCGCCACGCCGCGCCCGCCGCTCGCATCGTGCTCGTCGGCCGGCACGATCTGCGCCTCGACGTGACCGACCATGTGGCCGGCGCCGTGCGCGAGGAGGACCTCGCCTTCACCGTCGAGGAGGCGGGGGAGGCCCTTGCGCAGCTCGGGCGCACCGACGTCGACCCCGACCGCGCGGTCGCGGTGACCTGCGGATGGGTGACCGGCGTGCTGTTCGAGGCCTGGGGCGCCGCCGACCATGTCATCGGGACCGGTGGCGAGCAGGATCCGCTCAACGGCTACCTGGCCCTGCAGATCATGGGCCGGCTCGTCGAGCCCGACCGCGACTTCCTGATCGGGACGGCCGTCTTGGATCGCGTGACGGCCGAGCGCGCGCAGGCGCTGGGGCAGCCGGCGGGCGCCGAGCGGCTGGCGTCGCTGCGGCGCGCGCACATCCCGGTCTCATGGGATGACGGCGGCCGCGCGATGCGCTGCCACACGCGCTTCCGCGAGTACCTGCTGGAGTGCCTGGACCGCCGCGGCGACACGGCTGCGCAGCGCCGAGCCCTCGGGCTGCTGCTGACCGGCGAGGGCCATCACGAGGAGGCGGTCGAGGAGCTGCTGGCCGCCGAGGCGCTCGACGACGCCCGAGCCTGCGCCGAGCGGGCGATCGAGCGGGTGATGGAGCGCCTCGACGTCGACGTCGCCGAGCGGTGGTTCGCCCGCCTCGGGCCGCATGCGGCCGCCGGCACGGGTGCGCTGACCACGGCGGAGCTCATGGTCGCGGTGGGCCAGGAGCAGTACGCGAGGGGCGCACGGATCGCCGATCGGCTCAGGGATCTGGGTGAGCGTGAGCGCCTGGCCGCCGCCTCGGGCCGCGCGGCGGCGACGATGGCCTGGAGCTACTTCCACGTCGGGCGCCTGGACGAAGCGCGCGCGGTGCTGCGCCAGGACACGACCGACCCGGACGTCGCGGCCGCGCGATACCTGCTCGGCCTCGCCGACGCGGGTCCTTCGCCGGATCCGCCGCCGCGGCTGAGCGGCGGCCCCCTCGACGCCCTGGTCATGCGGGTGCACTCGGTGCGGGGCCATCTCGCGCTGCTGCGCGACACACCGGACTCGCGCTGGGCCGAGGCGGTCCTGGCACCTTGGCGGATCTCCGCACTGCGCGCCACGGGTCACACCGCCCAGGCGTACCAGCTGTACCGCTCCGCGCACGACGGCGGCTCGCCCGAGGGCGGCCTGCACGCCATCGTCGCCGTGGAGATCCTGATCGACCTCGGGCGCCGCGAGGAGGCCCTCGAGGCGCTGCGACGTGGTCGCGAGATCATCGCCCGCAGCGGATCGCTCATCTTCGACATGCAGAGCCGCATCGTCGAGGCCAAACTCCACCTGCAGCTCGACGAGGACGCACAGGCCGCCCGGGAGATCCTCGAGGAGGTCCGCAGCCGGCCGGCGTTCGACCGCTACCGCTACGTCGGCGAGATGGCCGACACGTGGTACGGACTTGCTCTCCTGCGCCTCGGCGAGAACGTCACCGCTCGTGCGTGCCTGGAGCGCGCGACGGAGTCCATGCGCCGGGCCGACCGGATCATGGACCTGCCGCGGGCGGCGGTCTACCTGGCCGAGGCGGCGTGGCGCTGCGATGACGAGGACCGGGCGGACTCGGCCGCCGACGCGGCCCTGGAGGCCGCCGACCGCCAGGGGTCGCGCCATCTGCTGCTCCAGGCGCTCACGGACTTCCCGGCCGTGGCGTCGCGCCGAATCGACGCCGAGGCCGACCCCAGCTCGGCGTGGCGCGAGATCGGGCGGTCGCTGCGCGCGCAGGGCGTCGCGGTCCCTGCGGCGATGGAGACGGTCGTGGAGCTGCGCGAGTTCGGCGACGCCGCCGTCGTCATCGACGGCGACGAGGTCCACCCCGGGTTGAGCAAGTCGCTCGAGGTGCTCGCCTACCTGGCCGCCCACGGCGGCGCGGCGTCGCGCGACGAGCTCCTCGAGGCCCTCTTCGAGGGCCGCACAGATCCCTCGGCGCGCGCCTACCTGCGTCAGGCGGCCCACCGGTTGCGCCAGGCGCTCGACGACCGCGTCGGCCCGGATCTCGTCGATGGCCGCATCCAGCTCGCCGACTCGGTGCGGGTGAGCAGCGAGTCGGTGCGCTACGAGGCCATGCTGGCCGAGGCCGCACGCTTCTCCGGTGAGGAGCGCCTGACCTGCACGCTGCAGGCCCTCGAGCTCGCCGGCCGTGGCCGGTACCTGCAGGCGGTCCGCCCCTCCGCCTGGACCGAGGCCCGCCGCGAACACCTCGACGAGGTCACGGCGGACGCCGCGGCGGAGGCCGCCGAGCTGGCGTTCGCGCTCGGACGCTACGACGTCGCCGGCCGCCTGGCCGACCGCGTGCTCGACATCGATCCGTTCCGCGAGGTCGCATGGCGGGTCCGGATGCAGATCGCCAATGCGCTCGGCGACGACGACGCCGTCATGGGCATCTACCTGCGTTGCCAACGGTCGCTGGGGGAGGTCGGGGCCGAGCCGTCGGCGTCGACGCGCCTGCTGCGCGATCGGCTGCGTCGCTGACGGCTCGGGGGCATCACGGTCGGCGCTGCGCTGCCCGTCGCGGCTCGTGACGTCGGCCGCTACTCGCGGGAATCCAGCAGCCCCACGTCGATCGAGCGAGGCTCGATGGCCTCGGCGGCGCCCAAGGGTGCGCGCTCGGGAACGTCGAGCGTCGCCTCGTACCCGGGCGGACGCGGCCCGAAGTCGAACAGCGGCACGACGGCACGGGCTCGCGCGCTGCGCAGACGACGTGTCGCCTCGAGATCGTCGAGCACGACGCCGTAGTGGTCGAGCGCGGCCTCCTGGGAGACGAACCCCTTGGCCACGTCGTCGAGGACCCATTCCACAGGTCGCTGGAGGGGGTCGCCCCATCCGCCCGCGCCGGCGGTCTCGTAGATCAGGACGTCGCCCGGGCCGACCTCCACGAAGTCGACCTTGGCGGGCAGCGCCTCGCGCTCGCCGTCGGCCCGCACCAGCTCCTTGCGCGAGCGTCCGCCGTGCCGTCCGCCGCCGATGCCCCACGGGTGCGAGACGTGGCGATCGTCGAACATCGACAGCTCGCCGGGCTCCAGGAAGCGGACGATCTTGCGTACGCCGCAGCCGCCGCGGTGGTAGCCGGCGCCGCCTGAGTCGGGAACGATCCCCGACTCCTCCACGATGACCGGGTAGTAGGTCTCCTGGTACTCGCCCGGCGTGTTCTCGAGTTGCGGGTACCAGCTGTGCGCATCGAGGCCGTCGCCGGCGGGACGGGCGGGGATGCCGCCCATGAAGATCTCGAGCATCCCGAACGTCTCGCCGGCACGGGTCGTTCCCGAGTACAGGAGGTGCGGGCTCGACCCGTAGCCTGCGGCCGCCGCGGTCTCGGGCACGTGGCGGCCAAGGGCGCCGGCGATGACGTCGATCCAGCGCGACATGGTGCTGTGCCGGATTCCGAGCGGCGCCGGGTATCGCGGCCGGAGCAGGGTGCCGTCCTCGATCCGGATCTCGATCAGGTCGTAGAACCCCTCGTTGAACAGCACGTCGGGGTCGAAGACCATGATCAGGTAGACGCCGATCACCATCTTCATCATGCCGTCGTGCAGGTAGAAGTTGATGGGTCCGGGCGCCTGTGGGGAGGTGCCGGCGAAGTCGAAGATCGCTCGGTCGTCCTCGCGCCAGACCGCGAGCTTGATGCGAAACGGCCCGTTCCCGCGGCCGTCGTCGTCGACGAAGTCCTCGAACGCCTGGGGTGATGTCGGCAGCTTGTCGACGATCAGCCGTTGGACGGCGGCACGCGTGCGCTCCAGCAGCAGGTCGCCCGCTTCGAGATACACGTCGCGACCGAACCGGTCGCACAGCTCGACGACGCGCCGCTCGCCCAAGGCGGTCGCCGTGCAGAGGGCCATCAGGTCTGCGACCGCTTCCTCCGGAGCCCGCGAGTTTCGCGCGAGCACCTTCACGAGCGACCGGTTGAGCACGCCCGCCTCGTACAGCTTGACGGGGGGAAAGCGGATCCCTTCCTCGAAGATCGAGCGCGCGGACGTCGGCATCGAGCCGAAGACCGTCCCGCCCACGTCGAGCAGGTTTCCGAACTGCGCGGTGAAGCCGACGAGCTCGCCCTCGTGGAAGACCGGTCGGGTGACCAGGAGGTCAGGAACGTGCGAGATCGAACCGCCGCAGAGATACGGGTCGTTCTGGAGGATCACATCTCCGGGCGCCAGGTCCTCGTCGAGCTCGTCCAGGAACGAGGCGAGATGCGAGCCGAACTGCCCGACCAGCATCCTGCCGTCGCGGTCGGCCACCAGCGGGTAGGTGTCATGCGTCTCGCGGATCACCGGCGACAGCGACGTGCGGAACATGACCGCGTCCATCTCATGGCGGATCCCGCGCAGCGTGTTCTCGATGATCTCCAGGGTGACGGTGTCAACGCTCATGGCAACCTCTCGATCAGCAGATTGGACAGCGCATCCACTCGCGCGCCGAACCCCGGATGCACGAGCGTGGTCGAGTCCTCCTGCTCGATCACCGCGGGCCCGGCCAGGTGGTGTCCCGGCTCGAGCTTCGTCCGGTCGTACCGGGGGGCGATCGTCCACGAGCGGTCCCAGTAGATCTGGTGGTCGCCGTCGGCTATCGCCTGAGCCGATCCCTCGCGGATGGAGGCGTCCGCGGGTCGCGTCGCGGGAACGGGCTTACGCCCGGCAGCCACGCACCGGACGACCACCACCTCGGGCTCGATCTCGAGCTCGAACTGGTACGTCTGCCGATGTTGGGCGACGAAGCGCCGGGCAATGGTGTCCAGCAGGTGAGGGTCGCCCGCCGGGTCGGCGTGGACGATGGGCAGCTCGTAACCCTGCCGGAAGTAGCGCATGCCGATCTGGAAGCCGAGGTCTCGGTCGGCGGCGTCGAAGCCGCGATCGGTGAGCCACGCGTTCGCCTCGGCGGCCAGCTCGCCTACGATGCCGCGCAACTCCGCCTCGTCAACGCGTGACAGCCGCCGCACGTAGCTGCGCGAGAACTCGCGTTGGACGTCGGCGACGAGGAACCCGTAGGTCGAGAACACGCCGGGCGCGGCCGGCACCACCGCAACCGGGCTGCCGAGCAGCTCGAGCAGCGCGTTGGCGTGCAGCGGCCCCGCCCCGCCGAAGGCGAACAGCGCGAACCGGCGTGGATCGTGGCCTCGCTGGACGGACACGAGGCGCAGGCCGCCGAGCATCCGGTCGTTGATCACCTCGATGATGGAGCGCGCGGCCTGCTCGACCGACACGCCGAGCCGGTCGGCGACCCGGCCGACGGCCTGCCGGGCCAGGTCGTGGCGGATCTCCATCTGGCCCGCGAGCAGGCTCGGCAGGTAGCCGAGCACGACGTTCGCATCGGTCACCGTGGGTTCGCCGCCACCGCGCCCATACGCCGCTGGGCCCGGGTTCGATCCGGCGCTCTCGGGCCCGACGCGCAGCGCGCCCGTGAGCGGCACGTGTGCGAGCGAACCGCCTCCGGCGCCGATGGCGACGACGTCCAGGGAGGGGACCCGCACCTTGTAGTACTCGGTCAGCGAGCTGCGTCGCGCCACCGCGGCGTGCCCCCCTCGGCTCAGGGCGACGTCGGTGCTCGTGCCGCCGACGTCGAAGCTCAGCACGTCGGGATGTCCGATGAGCCTGCCGATGTGCACGGCCGCGCGCACGCCGCCGGCCGGTCCGGAGAACACCGTCTCGATAGGACGTTGAACCGCGTCCTCGCCGCTCATCACGCCGCCGTCTGAGCGGACGATGTTGAGGTTGGTGGTCGGGAACGACGCACGCAGCTCCTGCTCGAGCGACCGCACGTAACGGCGCATGGCCGGCTGCACGTAGGCGTTGGCGACGGCGACCAGAGTACGTTCGTACTCGCGCATCTCCGGCAGGACGCTCGATGCCAGCGAGATGGGCAGGTCGGATGCCTCCGCCGCGGCCCACTCGCCGATCTGCTGCTCGACGTCGGGCCGCGCATAGCCGTGGACGATCGCGATCGTGATGGCCTCCACGCCGGCGTCCCTGAGCTCGCGAACCGCCGCACGAACCCCCCCTTCGTCGTGCGCGAAGAGCTCCGTGCCATCGGCGGTGATCCGCCCGCTCAGCTCGCGTACGTCCCGGGTGTCGGCCAGCGGCGCGGGCTTGTCCCACACCATCCACCCGCTGACCGGTCCGGGGGTCCATGAGCGAGCGATCTCCAGGACGTAGCGATAGCCACGGGTGGTCAGCAGCCCGACGCGCGCGCCGCGCCGCTCGACGACCGTGTTGGTCACCACGGTCGTGCCGTTGAGGATCAACTCGACCGCCGCCGGGTCGACGGCCGCGCGCCGCGCCGCCTCTCGAACACCCGCGATTACCCCGATCGCAGGGTCGGCGGTGCTCAGCACCTTGGCCAGCGTCGGGGGCTCTCCGTCGACGGAGGCCAGCAGCACGTCGGTGAACGTTCCGCCCACGTCGACACCGACCAGGTATCTCCCTGGGGTCTCAGACGCTGGCGGGTCGTCCGCGCCGGCTTTGAACGACAAGGGGCTTGCCTCTCGACTCGGTGGGCGTGGCGGCCGGCGGAGGAGGCCCGGCTCGCGATCACCGTAACGGCGCCGTGGGCTCCAGGTCAATAGATCCGATCTTTGACCGGATATGCGCAGATTGTCCGCCATTGCCGGGCATCGAGCGCCATCCAGATCGGATCTATGCAGTGGGCCGAGCGTGTGCGCGACTCACGGATACACTCGCGCCGGTTCCCCATCGGCCGGCCCTGCACCACGGATGACCCGGATCAAGAAGGCTCACCAGCACGTCTACGAGCAACTCCGCGGCCGGATCGCGAGCGGCGCGCTCCCCAACGGGGCTCGCCTTCCGAGTGAGGCCGAGCTGGCAGGGCAGTTCGGCGTCAGCCGGGGCACGATGCGCGAGGCGCTGCGCGCCCTCGAGATGCAGCACCTCGTGCACACCACGCGCGGGGTCGGGGGCGGCAACGTGGTGACGACACCGACGGTCGCGCAGGTGACAGGTGACATCGGCGCCAACATCATGATGTTGTGGGAGGCCGACGACCTCGCGCTCGAGGAGTTCCTGGAGGTACGCGGGCTCCTCGAGGTCTACGCGGCGCGCCAGAGCGCCAAGCGGCGAACGCCCGAGCAGCTTGATGCGATGCGACGCGCCCTGAGCGCAGAGCCGCCCAGCGACGGCACGGCAGAGCGGATATCGCTCAGTGCGGACTTCCACATGGCTGTTCTTGCCGGAGCGTGCAATTCGTTGCTGACCCTTCAGGCGGCGCCGATCTACATGGTGCTCAAGCAGCGAATGAGCCGTGAACCGCTGAACGATGCGTTCGGCTGCCAGCTCCACGACGAGCATCGAGACATCTACGACGCCATCAGAGATCAGGACTCCGCGCGCGCCGCCCGCCTCATGCGCGCCCACCTGAACTGGCAGGTCACCATCTACAGGCGCATCTGGAGCGATCCGCCCGCCGGCGCTTCGGGCGCGTCCGGTCCGCCGGCTCTCTAGGCGCCGGATCGTCGGCGCCGGCGCCCCCGACCGTCGCCGCCACGCGCGGACGTCGTCAACCAACCACTGCTTCTCGTTCGTGAGGGTCTGCAGCGGCGCGCGAAGGATCCTCGACCGCCGCCAACAGCGCGATGCGTCCACCGACGACAACGCGGCGGATGAGCGAGAGGGCGCTCCGACCTGGCGAGGCCCGACCACGACGAGCACCCGCGTGTCGTCGAGGGCCTCGAGCGCCCTCGGACACATGTGGCGCTCGATCACAGTGATCCCAACCTCGCATCCTCGCCCGGCAGATCCGCAGAGTCGGTCGGCAGATCTTCCGAGTTCACCTCGGCCGATCCTCGGCGACGGCCGCCCGATACATCGGGCGCTGAGCCGGCGCGCCGAGCAGCGCGGCCACGCGGCTACTTGAAGGGGACGGTGACCGGTCCGGACAGGCGCCGGTAGACGGCGAAGAAGTCGCGGTCGTCGGGCACCAGGTAGCGGTTGGCCGACTGCTGCGGCTGGGGCTCGACCAGTCTGGGGACGACGTCGTGTCCGTGGCTGTAGGTGATCAGCGTGTGCCACTCGGGGTTGATGTCGAACTGCATCGCGCGGACGGCGCCGATGTGGCGGAGGATCTTCGCCAGCGTGATCACCGTCTGGCCGTCGGCGGCGACGAAGAGCAGGTTGCCGCGGCGGTCGATGCCGACGCCGGTGCGCCAGACGCGGGTGGCGTGGCCAAGCGAGAACCCCCACTGCGGGCTGTCGGGGTTGCTGTTGAGCTCGGGGTTCAGGTGGCCGTTCCAGACGATCGGCCGCAGGCTCTGTCGCGACCACGCCACGTCGGTGCCGGCGTTCGGGCCTCCCCGCCACCTCACGATGTCGATGCGCCCGTCGCGGTAGCCGACGAGCGTCGCGTTGCCGTCGGTCAGCGGCTCGTTGACCCGGCCGTTGTCGGTCGACCCGTTGTGGACGTCGGTGGCGATGAAGCCCGCGTTGAAGGTGGCGAGCAGGCGCCCGCGCTGGCTGCTGGGAACCATCATCGGCCCGCGCACCGCCGCGCGCGGGGGCTCGTAGCGGCCCGGGTAGTAGGCGATTGCCGTGCGCGCGTGGTCGAACCAGGCGACGTAGGCGACGACGCGCGGGTAGTCGACCTCCGGGCGGAAGGTCGTCAGGAGCACGGGCGGGTGGCTGGCAACGGGTGGGCCGGCCGGATGCCAGACGCCCTCGCCCGGCAGCGGCTGCGCGAAGACGGGCCGGATGGGGCGTGGCCAAGCCGCGTGCCGGGAGGGGGCCCCAGCGGCGGGCGTGGGGCCGGCCGCGGGGCCGCCCAGCCCCACGAGCGGCAGCCGCTTGAGCTGCGGACCGCCCTTCCTCGGGGCGTGCGCGCCGTAGTAGGCCTGCTCGGTCACGTCCACGATTGCGTTGCCGAACGGCACGTCGGCTCGCACCCACTCGACGCTGCGCACGCCGAAGGCCATGCTCGTCGGCCGCAACATCCACACCGCATAGGAGATGAGCGCAGGCCCGAGCAGGACGAGGACGACGGCCACGGCGGCGACGCGGCGCCGTCGGCCCCTCGCGGTGGCCCGGGCCGGCGGCTCGCTGCCGGCGGCGGACGCCGTCACGCCCGGTGCCTCGGGCGCTTCCGAAGGGCGGCTGACACCGCCGCCAGATCCCGACCGCCGCAGAGGATTCATCCGATAAGTCTCTACCTCGTGTCACCGGAACGCGCCAGAAGGTCGCGCGTACCGGGGCGGCCGGACGGCGTGCCTCGTTGCGCGGCCTACGCGGTCCGCGACGCCGAAGTCGAGGTTCGACACCGTGATCGACCGCGGTCGCCTGGCCAACCAGCGCATCACACCCACCACCGCCGTGACGATCGCCGCCTGGCACGTATCCACCGGCGCCTGCAGCTCGGCCGCTGAGTCGAGCTGCCGACGCCGCGCGTCGACGGGCAGGTGGTGTTCAGCGCCCGCGCCGCGCAGCTGCGAGCCGGCCCGGAGTCACCGAGGGAGAGCATCGAGTTTCCGCGCCCGATGGACGCCGACATGTCGTGAGCGCCCGAGAGGATTCGGACCTCTGACCTTCGGTTCCGTAGGGGCTGCCCGCTCGCTGAAAGACCTGACTTCACGCAAGTTAGCGCAAGTACGATCTGGCTGCAAAAAGTACTCATTTGCGGGCTGTGGGACCTATCGGGGACCCGCGGGATGAATGCACAAGAACACTAATCAATGACAGCGGCAGTGTGTGGTGGACACCGGGCGGGTTCGGTCGTCACCTGCTTGACGATCTCCGCGATCTGGCCTCGGGTGCGGTGCCGCGCGGTCACGGACTCCGCGTCAGACTTGGCGATTAGGCGAATACTCGACTAGTCTGTTGGAGTGCTGTTTTCGACGCCGACACCAAGCAAGGCACTTGCTTCGCAGCTGCGCGAGCTCGATGGGCTGCGCGCTCGTCTCGGCGACGCGACCGGAGTCGCGGGTCCGTGGCTGGGTCAGCTGCGACGCCAGGTGCGAGCGAGCACGATGGAGAGCTCGGTCTCGATCGAGGGCTTTCACGTGCCCAGGGGCGACGGCCCGGGGATCGTGGCAGGCTCCGACGTCCCCGATCCGGCAGACACCGATCGCATGGCGCTGGCCAGCTACGCGCGTGCGATGGACCACGTCGGCACGCTGGCCATCGACCCGCACTTCCGGTGGCTGGATCGCGTGATCCTCGACCTGCACTTCGATGCCTGCCTCTTCCAGCGCGACCGCTCGCCCGGGTTGTGGCGCACCGGGCCGATCTACGTCACGAGCCCAGGCGGCGGACCACCGGCCTACACCGGCCCGGACTTCGATGAGGTCCCTGGACTCATGGATGACGTCGTCGGCTGGCTTCAGGACGGCGACCTCGACAGCCACGTCGCGGTGCGTGGCGCGATGGCGCACCTGCACGTCGTCTCGGTCCATCCCTTCGCCGACGGCAACGGGCGCATCTCCCGCATCGTCCAATCGCTCGTGCTCGCGCGCGCCGGGCTGCTCGCGCCGGAGTTCAGCTCGATCGAGGAGCACCTCGGTCGTCATACCGGCGATTACTACCGCGTCCTGCAGCAGGTCCAAGGCGGCAGCTACCAGCCCGACCGCGACGCCACGCCGTGGATCCGCTTCTGCATCACCGCCCACATCGAACAGGCGCGAGCACGTCTGGACCAGATCGCCGCCGCATCCGCGCGCTGGGCGGCGCTCGAAGAGCTCGTCGAATCCCGAGGCTGGCCGGACCGGCTCGTCATCGCCCTCGAGCAGAGCCTCTTCGACGGCGTCGAACGCAAGGCCTACGCCCTGGAAGCCGGTGTTTCCCTGGCCACCGCGACCACCGACCTCAGGCGACTCGTCGACGCCGCGCTCATCCATCAGCAAGGACGGACCCGCAGCACGCGCTACGTCGCCTCCCCTTCGCTGCGTGAGCACCTGCAATCCGGACGGTGACCGCACCCGGGGCGACACCGGGTGGGCACGCTGAGAACCCGCCCACATCGTCGACTACGTCGACCAGTTCGTCCCAGTGCTCCGACGCATGGACGCAAAACGCCAACGTGCCTACTCGAGGCTCGGCTACAAGGCCGGCTGACAACCCAAGGGATACGGGGTCGCTCAGATCCAGCACGAGGGCGTCGTGCGCGGTGCACTTCAGCGGTGCGCACATTGACGATTCCGAGTGGGCGACCGCGAGGGCTGGACGTCGCCGGATGAACAGGCCCACCCGCGCTGTAGTTCGTGAGTTGCCAGCCGTCGCCCCAACGTCCTGCATGGGCACAGTGATGAACGCGACGCGCGTCAGGATGTCGGGCGGCATGTCGTTGCCCACCACCCATTCGCCATCGCGGCCCCGCTGCAACCGCTCGGGGCCCATGGCACATCGCGGTATAGCGATCGCGGTCACGGGCGGTCCGGCGTGAGGTGATGCCGAGAGGCGCGCGGGTCAGACTGTCACCGGTGTCCTGCTCGCATAGGAGAATGAGCCGATGTTCCTCAGCACTCTGAAAGTCGCTGGATATCGCGCCGCAGCCGACGGCGAGTTGGAGGTATCGCTCCCCGGGCGATTCAGTGTTCTCGTGGGCGCCAATGGCGTAGGTAAGACGACGGTGTGTGACGGCGTCGTCCTCGCACATCGGTCGGTGTTTCCACGATCGCCAACCTTCGCCGCCGAGGCGCTCGGCGCTCGACCGCGCTCAGTTTCGGCGGCGTACAGCTACGAAGCCGATCTATCCGATGAGGGTCCTCTCGGGCGCGCGCTCCAGATCGCAAGCGGACATGAAGCGCCGGGCGGGTCGGCGGGCGAGTGGACGCGAGACCTCAACCGTCAGCTCGGCGTCGTCCGCCCGGGCCAGCCGTCCGATTCCTCGCTCCTTGAGCACCTGCGGCTCGTGCACCTTCCCGCGCACCGGAATCCCCTGGACGAACTCGCCAGACGTGAGGCCCGGGTTCTCGTTGAGCTTCTCCGGGCACAGCAGCAACGCGCAACCGGCGGCCGCGATCTCGGTGGCCTCCGGGCCAGCGCGACGAATCTTCTGGAAGCCTTGGCCCAGCACGATCTGATCAAGGCGATCGAAGAGCGCATCGCAACGCATCTCGCGTCCCTGTCAGCCGGCGTGACCCGGCAGTGGCCGTATGTCCGCGGACAAGTGGTCGACGACCTGTATCTCGCACGCGTACTCGAGTTGATGCTCGCCACTCTTGAAGGCCGCGAGCATGCGCGAGCGCTGGATGTGTCGGGTCTCGGCTACGTGAACTTGCTGCACGTTGCGATCACGCTCGCCGCCATCCCGGACCTGAGTATTCCCCTGCAGCCCACCGGCCCGACCGACGAGCGTGGCCCGGGTGAATCGGACCAACAGGCGCGGGCGGCGCCGCAGGCTGACGCCGACCTCGACGATGTCGCCGCGGAGGCGCAGGCTGAGGAGGATTCGTTCTTCCCTGCCGGCGTCTTCCACGCGACTTTGATCCTGGAGGAGCCAGAGGCTCATCTGCATCCGCAGTTGCAGCACTCGCTCATCCGTTATCTCCGTGCAATCACGCTGCGTCGCCGAGAACTACAGGTCATCGTCTCCTCGCACGCACCCGACATCGTCTCGGCGTGTGACCCTGAGGACCTCGTTGTTCTGCGGCGAGGCGGCGCCGGGGATCGCCGGTCCGTGGCGATTGCCAGCGTGCCGATCACGGACCGCGACGATGTACTGCGCAAGACGCGGCTGCATCTCGACGCAAGCCGTTCGGCAGCACTCTTCGCAGATCGGCTGGTCCTGGTCGAAGGCGTCACCGAAGTCGCCGTCCTCCGCGAACTCGCCCACGTCTGGGCCGCTGGCGATCCGGACAAGCAGGCATTCGTGGATTCCCTCACCATCGTTCCAATGGGCACGAAGGTTGGTGCTTGGCCGGTCCGACTACTTGCGACACCGGGGTCTGAGATCTGCTCGCGGCTCGCCATCTTGTCCGACAGTGACAAGCCCCGTGAGATCGAGCCGAGCGTTCCTGATTGGCTAGCCGACCACGACGGTGACATCGCGCGGATCTTCTTCAGCCGTCCGACGCTTGAGCCAGCGCTGACCGAACGCAACGAAGCCCTCGTCTCAAGCGTGCTGGACACGATGGGGTTGGCGTCCGACGAGCCGGCATCGGTCGACAACGTCGAGGCGATGTTCCGCGGTTCCCGCGCAGCCCGCGACGACCGTCCGGCGACTCCGGCGGGCGCCGGCGCGAGGCGTAAGGGCGAGTTCGCTCTCGAGTTCGCAGCGCGCGTACGACTCGCTCGACACAAGGGCGAGGTCGTCAACGTCCCCAAGGAAGTCGCCGAGTTGCTGGCGTTTTTGTACGAAGGCCCGCTTGAGGCTATGCACGCGGCAGGCACAACCAGTACATGATTCGCCTGCCGGCGACATCGCTCGGCGCGTCTCTGACTGCGGAGCAGCGCGCTGCCGTTGGCGCGCGGGCGTCAAGGTTGTACATCGAGGCCGCCCCCGGATCCGGCAAAACCACCGTCGCCGCTCATCGCTTCGCGGTCCAGCGCTTCCAGCGCACCGCTGTGATCGACCCTAGAGCGGTCGTGGCCGTGAGCTTCACACGAGCTGCGACCTGGGAGCTCGCCACGCGAATTCGTCGACACTGGGGTCGCATCGGCGTGACTCGACCCCACCGCGTCATCACTCTCGACACGCTGATCTACGACCTCCTCGTGTCTCTTCTGCGCGGCGGCCACCTCCTATGGCCTGGAGGGCACATCGAGCTCGACGTACGAGACACGTGGAAATCGGTCGTGGAACCCTCCTTCACGAACCGCGGGGTGCGGATCACGTTGCTCGGGTCGAGGGCCGTCGCCGTTCCTCGGATCTACGAGAAGGCATTCAGCCAGCCGCAGCCGGCCGGTGTGGCGAAGTGCATCAACGCGGGAATGTGCACCCACGAGGACGTGCGCGAGCTGCTCGCCCTCGCGCTGCAGAAGCCCGAGCTCCGACAGTTTGCCGTTGAGCGTCTCGAGGCTACGACCCGTGCGCTCATCGTCGACGAGGTCTTCGACGCCAACGATCTGGACCTCGAGGTGGTGAGGCTTGCGGCCGACGCCAACGCCGAAGTCACGCTCATCGGTGACCCGTGGCAGGCCCTCTATCGGTTCCGGGGCGCACGCCCCGACCTCGTGCCGGCTCTCGTGGCCGACCTTCATGCTGAGAGTGCGCAACTCACCACATCGTTCCGGTGGCGATCCAGCGCCCAGGCGCAGTTGGCCGCAGACCTCCGGGCCTCCAAGCCGATCGCTGTCGTACGTGGCGACGCGTCCGATGTCCTGGATGTCGTTCTCGCAGCCGAGTGGAAGCATCTCTGGGATCTCAACGCTTCGGTCCTGCCACTCGCCTTTGGATCGGCCAAGTGGAACATCCCCGAAGCTGGCGCAACGCTGCTGCTGGACTACGTGACGCGAGCCGTCCTCGCCCTGCCGGCGGTGTACCGCGACGACGCCCTAAGCACGCTGGGCATCGAAGATCCGGAAGTCAGCGCCCGGCTCGATCTGCTGTGGCCGGACGTGCTCGACCGGCTACGTACGCCCGGTAAGCCCGGGCTCGTGGCCGCCTACAACGGCATCGTCGCCGCACTGGCTACTGAGTCCAGCGCCGTGTTCCCGGAAGTCCGCGGGAACTACACCAAGCGTCTGGGCTGGCTTCGCGAACGGATTGTCCAACCTATCGACCCGATCCCAGGTCTCACGGTCCATCAGGCGAAAGGTCGAGAATGGGACCGTGTGGGCGTCGCCCTCACCGACGACCACCATGGCTCTCTCAGCCAGGGTCTGAGCCATGAAGTCACAGCGCATCGGCTCATCTATGTCGCATGCACTCGAGCGCGCGAGAGCACCATCGCCGTCTGACTGTCTCGCCTGTCCAATCCGCTAGGTCGTGGCCCTGGAGGCGTCGGGTCCGCCGCCCATCGTGCGACGCTCGCCGCATGAAAGAGAACGTATGATGAACCACCTGCCGTAGGCGCCCTGCGGCCGCTGGTCGGCGCCGAGAATCTGCCCCGACCGCAACATGTTGCGTAGAGGTAGACCCGGACGAGATGGACTGTCGCGCAGCAAGCCCGCGGCGTCGAGCCAACGGGCGGCCTCCACGGCCGTCACCTCGTCCACTCCGGCACGCCGGATCCGCCGCTGCAAGAAGGCGTTGATCTCCGCGCCCGCGGACGTCATCGCGGTGAGGGCCAGGCGATGAGCTCGGCGCTGACGTCGTGAACTGCTGCCAGCCGGAGTTCCCACGCGGTGCTGGCGACTGTCAGTGCCGCGGTGTGCAACGGTCGCGTCCGAAAGCGGGCCGGGAGACTGCTCGGCCCCATGCCGTGTTCGTTTTCCCGCCACCACCGCCAGTGGTCGTCGTAGAGCAGTCCGAGAACACGGCTGTCGTGGTCCAGGTCGCGGAAGAATTCGGTACCGCGGGCCGGCCGCTGCCAGTCCTTCACGGGCGCTGCAGCTAGGAGATAGCCGGCGTCGGCGCGCCCCTCGAAGAGCGCGAAGGCGAGCTTCGGCGCGTCCCAGACGCACTGGACGGCCGCATCGTTGCCGCGGCCGGCCTTCAGTTCGATCATGACCGGCTGCCGGCCAGGCCGGTGGAGTGTCACGTCAACGTTGCCCAGCCGCGGCCAGGCATCGAGCTTGAGGCCGAACTGGGTTGAGACAGCGGTCTCCGGCTCCCGCGAGGCTGCCAGACGCGCAGCGGCCTGGGCACAGGCAGGCTGCAGATGGTCACGCTCGTTGACGTGGGTGAGGCCTTCTGCCCGCGCTCGTGCCTGGAGGTCGACGGCGGTCTGGTCCACCAGTTCTACGAGGATCTCGTCGACGGCCCAGCGATCGCCTTCGCCGCCGGATAGGCACTGGAGCCGCTCGCGAATCGCCGTGACGTCCATGACCCATTGGCGTCGGTCACGTCGCGCCGAGTAGCGCGTCAGGCGTACGAGCTCTTGCCGCTCGTCTGCAGGCAGCATGTCTGCCATCGAGCTCTCGTCGACGATGACCCACAGCTCCTGCGTCGTTCGGTTCTCGGCCGCGTAGACCGCGCCCCCTTCGCCGCCGGCGACCTGTTCCGCCGGGCCAACGTCGGACTGCCATGGGTATCCGCACGGGTGGCGCGTCGTCACCGGTGTCATCGTCTGACCGTATCGCGCAGGTCGGGTCGAATCCCGCCCCTCTCCTGGTGCGGCTCGCTCGCCGCAGACGAGGCTCGCGTGTCAGAACGACGCATGGGCCACGACCTAGAAGGACCAGCTCAACACGACGCAAGCCGCCGGCGATGCGTCGAGGTTCAACCAGGAGACGACAGTGCAGATGACAGGTCCGATGCTCGACCAGCAGGCACCATGTCCGCGGTGCAGGAGCGTGCAAACGGTCCCGATCAGCTGGGGCATGCCCACAGAGGAAGCCGAGCACGATGCCGCGGCAGGCCGCGTTGTGCTCGGCGGATGTCTGGTCGGCGACGGCGATCCGGGGACGCAATGCCGCGCTTGTGGCCATCGCTTCGGTGCTGCCCGCTCCTAGCCAGAGGTCGCGGGAGGGCTGATGTGGTGTCCAGACTTGTCGTACCCCATCGCGGGACAACGCAGGGCAGCGCTCGCTTGAAGAAATCCGCGCGACGGCGCCACACGGGCGGAACGTGGCTCGAACAGTTGTGACGCCCGGTCGTCAGGGCCGCGGTATGAGCTACGTGAAGTCATCGCCGCGTCGGTCCCAGTTGGCTTCAGACGATCGCCTACTCGTATGCCCTCCGCGATGTGCAGTGGCCCAATCAGGCACGCTCCACTAGGCAGATGCTCCACCTTCATCGAGCTACCCGTGCCGACGCCCTTGTCGACGCCCTCCGCGAGACCCTCGCCACACCGCCAGCGGAGCCGTTCGCGACCGAGGTCATCGCCGTGCCGTCCAAAGGGGTCGAGCGCTGGATCGCTCAGCGGCTGTCGCTGCATCTAGGAGCGACGACCGGCCGCCTGGACGGGATCTGCGCCAACGTGGCGTTCCCGTCGCCACGTGCGGTCATCGATGGCGCGCTCGCCGGCGCGGCGGACATCGACCCCGACGAAGACCCGTGGGGTCCGGGCCGTGCGGTCTGGCCGCTGCTGGAGGTGGTCGACGTATGCCGCGATGAGGCGTGGCTCGGCGCCCTGCACGCGCACCTCGAACGCTCCCGCGGGAGGCTCGGCGCCGTGCGGCACATCGCCGGGCTGTTCGACAGCTATGCACTGCACCGGCCCGAGATGCTCGTTCGGTGGGCCTCGGGCGATGACACCGGCGTCCCCACTGACGCCGCGTGGCAGGCCGAGCTCTGGCGGCGACTGCGTGCGCGCCTGGACACGCCCAGCCCGCCCGAGCGCTTGGCCGCCGCGTGCGCCCGCCTTCGTGACGAGCCTGGTCTCGCAGACCTCCCGGAGCGCCTCACCATCCTAGGCCTCACGCGCCTGCCGGCCGCGCGCCTGCAGGTGCTCGCCGCGCTTGCCGCGCACCGCGACGTCTACCTCCACCTCCTGCACCCATCGCCTGCGCTGTGGGAAAAGGCCGCCGCCACACTGGGCGCTCAGGTGCCGTCCGCACCCCGCCGCAGCGACGACCCGACCGCTGCCCTGCCGGACAACCGCCTGCTCGCCTCATGGGGCCAGGACGCGCGCGAGCTCCAGGTCGTGCTCGCCGCCAGCGGCCCTCGCACCGATGTGCAGCACGATGGCGAGCCCACCGAACCTACGACCCTCCTCGCCCGCCTGCAGACTGCCGTCCGTGCCGACGCCGCGCCCTCCAACGAGGCCGCCGAACGCGCACCGCTAGGTCTCAAGGACGACAGCCTGCTTGTCCATTCCTGCCACGGCCGCGCGCGCCAAGTCGATGTCCTGCGTGACGCGCTGCTCCACGTCCTGGCCGACGACCCGACGCTCGAGCCCCGCGACATCATCGTGCTGTGCCCCGACATCGAGGCCTACGCGCCGCTGATCCACGCGACGTTCGGCTCGGGTGAGGTGCTCGAGGAGATCGCCGACGACGTGGAGGAGCCCACTGGCCTGCCGGACCGTCCGGACCTCCGCGTGCGTCTGGCCGACCGCGCACTGCGCCAGACCAACCCGGTGCTCGGCGTCGTCGCCCGGCTCCTCGAGCTCGCGGGCGCGCGCGTCACGGCATCGGAGGTCCTGGACCTGGCCGACCGCGAGCCGGTCCGCCGGCGCTTCCGCCTCGACGACGATGACATGGCGCGCGCGGAAGGGTGGGTCGCGGCCTCCGGGGTCCGCTGGGGTCTCGACGCGCCCCACCGCGGGCCCTTCGACCTCCAACACCTGTCGCGCGGCACCTGGCAGGCCGGCCTGGACCGCGTCCTGATCGGCGTCACCACGACCGAGGACGAGCACCGGCTGGTCGGCGGCGTCCTGCCCCTCGACGATGTCGGCAGCTCTGACATCGACCTCGCCGGCCGCCTGGCCGAATTGGTCCACCGGCTTACGGTGGCGCTCGACGCCCTCACCGCCGCACAGCCACTGAGCACCTGGGCTGACGCGCTCCTCGGCGCCGCCGATGCCCTCACCTCCACCCGTCCGCTTGACGCCTGGCAGCGTCAGGAGCTCGCCACCATCCTGACCGACCTCGTCGATGAGGCGACGACGGGCGACACCGAGAACACCACGGTCCTCACCCTCGCCGATGTCCGCGCGCTGCTGGCCGACCGCCTCCGCGGCCGCCCGACGTGCGCGAACTTCCGCACCGGTCATCTGACCATCTGCACGCTTGTCCCGATGCGCGCGGTCCCGCATCGCGTGGTCTGCTTGCTCGGCCTCGACGACGAGGTCTTCCCACGCGCCGGTACACGTGACGGCGACGACCTCGTGCTGCACGACCCGCACGTGGGCGACCGCGACGCCCGCCTCGAGGACCGCCAGCTGCTGCTCGACGCGCTCATGTCGGCCGGCGACCGGCTGCTCATCACCTACAGCGGAAGTGACGAACGCACGAACGCGAAGCGTCCCCCAGCGGTCCCGGTGGGCGAGCTGCTCGATGTGGTCGATCGCACCGTCCGCGTCCCGACCGGCCGGCCGCGCGATCGCATCGTCGTCGAGCACCCGCTGCAGCCGTTTGACCCCCGCAACTTCACGGCCGGCGAGCTTCAGCGCGACACGCCGTGGGGCTTTGACGCGCCGACCCTGGCGGGCGCCCGGGCGCTGGACGGGCCGCGCACCTCGCCGGGCCGATTCCTGCCGGGGCCGCTGCCCGGCATCGCTAGTCGGTCGCTCGAGGTCGACGACCTCGTGCGGTTCGTGCAGAAGCCGGTGCGCACGTTCCTGCGTCGCCGGCTGGGCATCACGGTCGGTGAATACGACGATGAGATCGACGACGCGCTGCCGATCGAGCTCGACGACCTCGAGAAATACGGCGTCGGCAGCCGGCTGCTCGACATGCTCCTGCACGGGGCCGCGCCGAAGGACGCCGTGAGCGCTGAGCGCGCACGCGGGTTCCTGCCGCCCGGGGCGCTCGGGCAGGCGGTCATCAACGAGGTCTGGCCGAAGGTCGACGCCGTGCTCGCCTGCGCGCGCGACGTCCTGGACCTGGAGAGCGAGCCGGAGTCCCTCGATGTCCGCGCGGTTCTGGCCGACGGCCAGACGCTCAGCGGCACGGTCGCGGGCGTCGCCGGCGACGTCCTGCGCTCCGTCTCCTACGCCACCCTCGGCCCACAGCACCGGATCGCCGCATGGGTGCGCCTCGTCGCGCTCACCGCAGCGCACCCCGAGCGTCCCTTTCAGGCGATCACCGTGGGACGCCGCAAGGCGCAAGCCTGCGTCTCACGCATCGGCCCGCTCGGCGACGACCCGCAGACCCGGTCCGCGACCGCGCTCAAGCACCTCGCCGCGCTCTCCGACCTCATGGACCGCGGGCTGCGTGAGCCGCTGCCCATCGCCTGCAAGACCTCCCACGCCTACGCTGACGCGGTGAGTAGAGGATTCGGCGCGCCGGGGACATCGGCGGCGCGCGAGTGGGTCTCCGAGTTCCGCTTCGACAAGGAGGACCGAGAGCCCGAGCACCTGCTCGCCTTCGGCGGCCAACAGCCAATCAGCTTCCTGCTCGCACCGCCGCCGCGCACCGACGAGCGCGCCTGGCACGAGCAGGAGCAGACGCGCTTCGGCGTCTACGCCCGCCGCCTGTGGTCCGGCGTCTTCGCCCACGAGCAGATCGAGACCCGGTGAGCGAGCCCCGGCGCTTCGACGTCCGCGGGCCGCTGCCCACAGGGGTCACCGTCCTGGAGGCCAGCGCGGGGACGGGCAAGACGTACACCATCGCCGCGCTCGCGGCGCGGTACGTTGCGTCCGGCATCCCGCTGCACGAGATCCTCCTCGTGACCTTCACGCGGCTGGCCACGGGCGAGCTGCGCGAACGGGTCCGCGAGCGGCTCCTGCAGACCGAGGAACGGCTCACGCACGTGCTCGACGGCCAGGCTGCCCCCGACGATGCGGTCGTGCAGCTCCTGGCCGCCGGCCCCGTCGACGAGGTGCGCGCCCGGCGGGACCGGCTGGCCCATGCGCTCGCCGACTTCGACGCCGCCACCATCGCCACGACGCACGGGTTCTGCCTCGAGGCGCTCAGCGGTCTGGGGATCGTCGGCGACGTCGAGCAGGGCTGCGATGTCACCGAGGACGCGTTCGATCTGCTCGAGGACGTCGTGGACGACCTCTACGTCCGCCGGTTCGGCCCCAAGGGCTCGCCGGCCTTCAGCCGGCACGAGGCCCATGAGATCGCACGAGCCGCGGTCGGCAACCTCAAGGCCACGATCTTGCCGCTGGACACCACCGGCGATGGGCGGCCGGCGATGCGGGCGCGGCTGGCCGGCGTCGCGCGCGAGGAACTCGAACGGCGCAAGCGACTGTTCGGTGTCCTGACCTTTGACGACCTCCTGACCCGGCTGAATACCACGCTCGCGGATCCCGCGACCGGGGGGTTCGCGGTCGCCAAGCTGCGCGACCGCTACAAGATCGCCCTGGTCGACGAGTTCCAGGACACCGACCCGATCCAGTGGGACATCGTCCGCCGCGCGTTCGCCGAGAACCTCGAGGACGCGGGGGCGACGCAGCGCGCACTCGTGCTGATCGGCGATCCCAAGCAGGCGATCTACGCCTTCCGTGGGGCCGACGTCCACGCCTACCTCGAGGCGGCGCGCGTGGCGGGCGACCAGCAGACGCTGGCCACCAACTGGCGCAGCGACCAGGACCTCATCTCCGCCCTGGACGCCATGTTCGGCGGCGCCCGTCTCGGCCACGACGAGATCCTCTACCGCACGGTCCAGGCCGTCCCCGCACACCGCGACCGCCGGTTGCACGGCACGCCTTCGGACGCCGCGCTGCGCATCCGGATCGTGCAGCGCGACAACCCAGCGGTGGCGGTCACCAAGCAAGGGATGGCGTCGGCCCAGAGCGCACGCGAGCACGTGGCGGACGACGTCGCCGCCGACATCGTGGCGGTTCTGACCTCGAACGCGGAGATCGAAGAGCGCTCGCCGTCGGGCGCGACGACCGGGACGCACCGTGTCGGCCCGGGTGATCTCGCGGTGCTCGTCCGCAAGCACAGCCAGGCGACGCTCGTGCACGACGCGCTGCGCCGCGTCCGTGTGCCCGTGGTCATCAACGGCGCCGGGAGCGTCTTTGCCGGCGACGGCGCGAAGGCCTGGCAGGATCTCCTCCAGGCGCTCGAGCGCCCCACCTCGGGGCCGCGCGCCCACGCCGCCGCGCTGACGCCGTTCCTGGGCTGGACCGCCCAGCGCGTGGCCGAGGCCGACGACGAGACCTGGGAGTCCGTCCACCGTCGCTTGCACGGCTGGGCGCGCGTCCTGCGGACCCGCGGCGTCGCTTCGTTGTTGGAGGTCATCACCACGTCGGAGCGGTTGACCGAGCGGGTCCTGGAGATCGAGGACGGCGAGCGCCGGATGACCGACCTGCGCCACGTCGGCCAGCTCCTGCATCAGGCCGCGGTGGACGAGCGCCTCGGTACCACGGCGCTGGCCGGGTGGCTGCGCGCCCGGATCCGCGCCGCCATCGCCGAAGGCGGCGACGAGGAGCGCACCCGACGGCTGGAGTCCGACGCCGACGCGGTGCAGGTTCTGACGATCCACCGCAGCAAGGGCCTCGAGTTCCCCATCGTCTACTGCCCGTTCCTGTGGGACACGATCTGGCGCGACGACAAGGTGGCCAACCCGGTCGTGTTCCACGACGACGTTGACGACGCGCGCAAGGTCGACGTCGCGCTCGAGGGCTCGGCCTATGCGGCGCACGCCGCGCTCGCCACGACAGAGGAAGAGGGGGAGGAACTGCGCCTCGCCTACGTCGCGCTTACACGCGCGCGTCACCAGGCGGTGATCTGGTGGGCAGGCACACGCGACACGCGCTCGTCGCCACTGAGCCGGCTCGGGTTCGCGCGCGAGGAGGACGGGACCGTGCGCCCACAGTCCGACGTGCCCTCCGACGCGGAGGCGGCCGAGCGGTTTCGCCGGCTGGGGGAGGCCGCGGCCGGGTGCATCGCCGTCGAGCGCTGTGCGCCGCGCCCGCTCACGCAGTGGCAGCGGCCCGCGCCGCCCGACCGCGACCTCTGCACCGCGCGCTTCGACCGCGAGATCGACCGCCGCTGGCGCCGCACGTCCTACAGCGGGATCACCGGCGCCGCCCACGACCCGGTCGTGACGAGCGAGCCCGAGGCGCGGCTGCGCGACGACGAGACGCCCGATGGGCCACCGGCCACGACGCAAGCAACGGACCAGGAAGTGGCGCTGCACGACGTGCCGTTGCTCCTCGCCGACATGCCGGGCGGGACGCGAGTGGGGACGTTCGTGCACCACATCCTTGAGGCGGTGGACTTCGCGGCGGCCGACCTCGACGCCGAGCTCCAGTCGGCCATGACGCACGAGCTCGCCCGCCGCCCGCTCGACGTCGGCGATCCCGCCGTGGCCCGGGCCGGATTCGGTGCGGTCTTGGAGACGCCGCTGGGGAGTGCCGTCGGTGACGTCCGGCTGGCCGACATCGCCGTGCCCGATCGCCTGGACGAGCTGGAGTTCGAGCTGCCGCTCGTCGGCGGCGACGCGCCGAGCGGGCGGCTGACCCTCGACGCCCTCGCCGATCTGCTGCGTGCACACGTCCCCACCGGCACGCCCTTGCACGGCTATGCCGACCGGCTCGGCGACGAGCGGCTGCAGCACGACCTCCGCGGCTATCTGACCGGCAGCATCGATGCCGTGCTGCGCCTGCCCGACGGGCGCTTCGCCATCGTCGACTACAAGACCAACCGCCTCGGCGGGCCGGACGTTCCGCTGACCGCCTGGCACTATCGGCCGGCAGCCCTCGACGCGGCGATGCAGGACTCGCACTACGGCCTACAGGCGCTGCTCTACACCGTGGCCGTGCACCGGTATCTGCGCTGGCGGCTGGAGAACTACGATCCGGACCGGCACCTCGCCGGCGTCCTCTACCTCTTCGTGCGCGGCATGGTCGGGACCGACACGCCCGTGGTCAACGGGGAGCGGTGCGGCGTGTTCACCTGGCAGCCCAGCGGCGTCCTGGTCCGCGCACTGAGCGACGTCCTGGACCGCGGAGCGGTCACGGCATGACGTACGCCGACCCCTTCGACGTCCGCCGTTCCACGGCCGCGACGGGGTTGCTCGCCGCGTTCAACGACGCGGGCGTGCTCGCCGCCGCCGACGTTCATGTGGCGCGGCGGCTCGCCGTGCTGTGCGACGAGCCCCCGGACGGGCCGGTGGCGCTCGCAGCCGCGCTGGCCGTGCGTGGGCCCCGGTTGGGGCACGTGTTCGTCGACCTGGCGACCATCCGCGACACGGCGACGGTCGACACCGACGATCTGGTCGACGTCTCGCAGCTCCCGTGGCCGGACCCGGCCGGCTGGGCGGCGGACGTTGCCGGGAGCCCGCTCGCGGGGCCGGCGGCCCCGCGCCGTTATGCCTCGACGGCTCGCGCCTTTATCTGGATCGGTACCTCGGCGAAGAGCGCCAGATCGCCGACGACCTGATCGCGCTCGCCGGTGGTCCGGCGCCGGCCGTCGATGATGCCCTGCTCGGTGAGGGCATCCGTCGGCTCTTCGGCGACGAGGTGTCAGGTCGGCAGGCGCTGGCCGCGGCGGCGGCCGTGTGTGCACGGGTCTCGGTGGTCGCCGGCGGTCCCGGCACTGGGAAGACCACGACCGTGGCGCGGATCCTGGCGCTGCTCTCCGAGCAGGCCGTCGCGGCAGGCGCGCCGCCGCCGCTGATCGCGCTAGCCGCGCCGACCGGCAAGGCCGCTGCTCGTCTCCAGGAGGCGGTGCACGAGGAGGCGGCCCGGCTGCCGGTGGCGGCCGCAATCCGCGACCAGCTCCTTGCGTTGCACGCCGTAACGGTGCACCGCCTGCTCGGATGGCGCTTCGACAGTGAGATCCGCTTCCGCCACGACCGTGGCAACCGCGTGGCCTACGAGGTTGTTGTCGTGGATGAGACATCGATGGTGTCGCTCTCGCTCATGGCCCGGTTGGCCGAGGCCGTGCGACGCGACGCGCGACTCGTCCTGCTCGGTGACCCCGGCCAGCTGACCTCCGTCGAGGCCGGCGCGGTGCTCGGCGACGTCGTCGGGCCTGCCGCGGACACGCTGCGCATGGGGGAGGGGACCCGCGTTCGATTGTCGGGGGTGGTCGGCCACGAGGTGGTGGCGGACGATCCGCCCACGGGTGTGGTGCTGGGCGACGGCATCGTCGTGCTGGACCGTGTGCGCCGCTACGGGGGCGGAATCGCTGCGGTGGCAGAGGCGATCCGCCACGGAGACGCCGACGCGACGATCGCCGCCCTGGAGGCCGACGCCGTCGACGTGCGGTGGATCGCCGAGGACGTGGCGGCCCCGCGGGACCCGGCTGCGTTGGACTGTGTCCGGGAGGCCGCGGTGCAGACCGGGCGCGCGGTCTATGACGCCGCACGCGCCGGCGATCCCCGCGCGGCGCTTGAGGCCCAGCGCGCATTCCGCATGCTGTGCGCGCACCGCCGCGGGGACCACGGCGTGGCGCTCTGGAACAGTCGCGTGGAGAGCTGGCTCGCAGCGACGGTGGAAGGCTTTGACGCAACCACCCGCTGGCACGTCGGCCGGCCGGTCCTGGTCACCGCCAACGACCACGAGCTGCGCCTCTACAACGGCGACGCCGGCGTGGCGGTAGCGGAAGGGGAACGCCTCCGGGTGGCGTTCGAGCGGCGCGGCGCGGTGCTGGAAGTCAGCCCGACTCGTCTGGAGGCGGTCGAGACGCTCTACGCGATGACCATTCACAAGGCGCAGGGCTCCCAGGTAGGGACCGCGGCCGTCCTTCTCCCGCCCCCGAGTCCCGAATCCTGACCCGCGAGTTGCTGTACACGGCGGTCACGCGCGCCCAAGAGCACCTCGTGCTCGTCGGCCTCGAGGCGACGATCCGGGATGCGGTGGCGCGGCCCGTCGCACGGGCGTCGGGATTGCGCCAGCGGCTATGGGGCGAGCGCGGATAGCATGCCGTGCGCCTACTCGCTCAGCCGCGTGACCGGCAGCGGATGTGGCAGCGTACTCAAGGAGTTGTGTCCCGGCGCTGACTACCAAGCTGTGGATCTGACGTTCGACCGCGCGACGCGGCGTTAGCCACGAGAAGGCGAGACGGTTGCCCGGTCCACGACACCGCCAGCGCTTCTCGCGCTCGCGTCGCTGCCACGTACAGCAGGCACCGCTCCCGTTGCAGATCGTGCGCGTGACGGACGGCATCCTCGCTCTCGTCAGTAACGGCGATGGGCAGTGGCACCGACGTCGCCCCGACGTCGAGCATCGCCACGGAGCGAAACTCCAGACCCTTCATCCCGTGCATCGTTCCGACGTAGGGCCCGCGGATCGCGCCGTGGGAGTCAGCCGGCAGGAGACCGGCTTGCCGCAGGTGCTGTTCGGCGACCTCGGCGATTTGCCTGGTACGCGCGCAGATGCCGATCTCGTCCAGGTTGATCCCGTCGACCTGCCACGCTCGAACTTGCTCGGTCAAGGCATCGAGCTCTTCGCGGCGAGTCGCGTAACCGTTGACCACGGGCCCGCCCCGCGGGTGACCGACCGGTACCCATCGAGTGAGTCCTCGCCGTCGTCGAGGTCATCGAAGGCCTGGCCTGCAAGCAGCTCAAGCGACCAGCGGAGGATCTCATGGGTCGTTCTGTAGTTCACGCGCAGACGCGTCGAGCGGCCACGCGTCTCAATGCCCAAGGCGCTCAATGAAACCCGGTGGTCGTAGATGCGCTGGTGCGCATCGCCGGCGATGAAGAGGTCGTTCTGGCCGGGGGCAACCGCCGCGCGCAAGAGACGCCATTGGGCGGGATGGAGATCCTGCGCCTCGTCAACGAGCACATGATCGTACGGCTTGACGACCGCGGCATCGAGATAGCCTGCCGCCGCCGCGGCGAGTTGAAGAAAGGTTCGCTTGCCGGATCGCTGGAGCGCGGCCTCGAAGGCCTCGACCGCACGCCACACCTCGGCGCGATCACGGCGCGGGAGGCGCACGCCGCGACCCGGACGAGGGGTCCCGAAGTACTCGTCCCTGGTCTGGATGTTGCGCGCGAGAATCACCTGTTCGTATTCCTGGGAGAGAAACTCTTTCGAGAAGGGGAAGCCCTCTTCGTCGATGACGTCTTGCCAGAGCTCGTCAACACCGCGCCCGACCAAGACGCGGACATTCACCACCTGCTCGGCGTCAGCAACAGTCCGCCGAGCAAGCGCGTCGACGGTCGTCACGTGGATGCGCTCCAGCAGCTCCGGGCCGCCGAGAGCGCGCAGGCTTTCGACGAGGGACTCCTGAAGGTTGGTGGTGAACGTGGTGACGAGAACCCGAGGACCGTCGACCCCGGCGGCTTCGGCGAGATGACGCGCGCGGTGCAGAAGCGCGACGGTCTTGCCGGTTCCAGCGCCACCCGTGACGCGTGCGGGCCCGTTGAATTGCCTCTCGACAACGGCTCGCTGGCTCGGATGGAGGAAGACATGCCACGCCTCGAAGTCGCGGGTGAGTACGTCGACAAGCGCGTCCTCGTCATCGAGGACCAAGAAAGCACCACGCGACGCCGGACGTTTCACCGCGGCGGCCAGGTCGTCGGTATCGGGCGCGACAGGTTTGGAGGGCTCGTCGAGCCGCGCGACCATCCCGGCGTAGATCTCGTCAACGCTCATGCCGATGGCGAGACCCGTCAGTGCTTCAGCTTGATCGTCGGGAAGCGCGCTCGCAAGCAACTCGACTTCTTCCGCGCTCGCCATCCTGCGCGCGACGTCGATGACGCGTTGGTCGGTGATCCCGAGCTGCGCGAATGCCTTGTCGGGAACGTCGTCAAGCGGTCGCGCCGCCCGCTCAGGCGTAACCGCCATCGCCGCGGGCACATTCTCAACCGCCGTGACGTCGATGACCTCAAGGGCGCCCGTGAGCTGGTTGACGTTGAACTTGTTGTTCTCCATCCACCGATCTGCCTGATCGTGCGGAAGTACCTTGACGAGGATGTAGGTGTCGCTCCCGCCCGCGGCGAGGATCGCTCTGGTGTGGATATCCACCCGTGCGGTCCTCGAACGGCTGTCTTCGGCGGCGTTGTAGCGCTCGAGATTGAGACCCTTCGAGCTGTGATCGCGCTGCAGGCGCCCGATCATCTCCTGCACCTTGCGCTGCAGGCCACGGTCGAGCTTGACGAGGTCCTCCATGAACGTCTTTGCGAGCGCGATCTGGGCCATCAGGGCTGTCCAATAGCGACGGCTTCAACCAGCGTCGGCGGGTCCCACTCAGCGACCGGATGCGCCGTCCAGCCTTCCGGCGCTTCCTGTCCATCTATGAGCACCGCAACCTTCGAGTCAGGCCATGCGACTTCGATCAAGCCTCCATCGTCGGTTTCTTCCCCGACGACGAAGCCACGTGCTCGCGGGTCGGCAGCGACGGCCCGCAAGAGGGACTGGACCGACCCATCGGCCAGCGCGATCTCCGCCTCGACGTCGTCGGGGAGGACGTCGTCAGCTACGGCGGGCTCGGGCGCTGTCGGACCGACGGCGTCAAGATCAACTGCAACATCTGGCTCGATACTCGCCGTCGTGATCAGGGCCTGGCAGCCGTCGCCGTCGAGGAACTGGAGCACGTTGCCCCAGTGAAGCCAGTCGCGCCACCGGTCGCGGTGGTCGGTGTCGTGCACCCCGTCCGCATCGTCGGCGAGTACCAGCCGCACCGTCCATGCCTCCCCGTTCGCCCCGGCGACGCCTGCGGTATTCAGCGTTGCGTCAAACCGAGCTCCGTTCATGGTGGAGCTGTGGAACGCAGCGACTCCCTCGCCTGTATCGGGGGTCAGTCCTGACATCGCGCCGGCAACGGCGCTACGCGCCAAGCGTCGCCAGTCTTCCTCCACGGGGTCCGCCAGGTAGTTCAAGAGCATGCGAAGCGGGTTGCGCTCGAGGGTGTCAATCGAAAGCTTTCCGCCGCGCTGGTGTTGGACCGTCTCGGCAGTCTTGCGGCGACTCGAGTCGAGCAGTTCGAGGTTCGGAGGTTGCTTCGCGATGTCCGCGGTCACGGCCCTGCGGAAGTCTTCGACGTCCTTCCAGTCCATGCTCCACGCCAAACGCCCGCTGGCCCGAACGCCGTGTCGCTTCCGTGCGTCGTCCGCGAGCGTCGTCCGCTTCGCCGGCGAGGCGTGGTATTGGAACCCGTCTGAGTACAGGGCGATAGCGCGGGCATTGCCGTCGACGCGCTCGATCAGGAAGTCGGGGCGGGTCGGCGGCGAGGTGTCGAGGTCGTGCTGCTCCCGGATACGCCAACGAAGCAGCTGCTCGCCATCGACGGATGGGACACGGAGTTCGAGATCAGGGTATTGAGCCGCGCCCGGTTGCTTCGTGACCGACGCTCCTTCGGTGCGCTCGCCCCAGGCGATGAGGGCCGCGCGAAGCCGCCGTTCGAGTTCGCTCTCCTCGACCGCGCCGATGGGGAGATTGCCGATCGTCGGGACGGGGATGAGGTCCCAGTCGCGTAGCAGTTCATCCAAAAGCTCGAGCGCCAGGCGCCGCGACACGATGTCCGCCTCGCCGTGGTCGGCATGACCGAGAAGGCAGCGGTGGCATGCGGCCCGCCCTTCATCTTTGCAGGGGCAACGCGCAATCTCTCCCCGCGCAACTTCGAGGATCCCCTTGAGCGCCTCGGGGTCGGCAAGACGCTCTAGGTAGCCGGTTCCACCGGGGACGATGTCGTGAATGACGAGGAACCGTCTCCGGCCGCCATCCGATCCGCCGGGAGCATCGCTCACGACGGCCCGTAGGTGATCCGGAGTGCCGCCGAAATGCAGCTGCAGTCCGAACAGAAGGGCGGCCCGGAAGCTCGCTAGCCGCTCGTCGACCTCGAAGTCGGCGAGCGGTAGCGCGATTCGGACGACATCGGTGCGCAGCTCATGAGCCAGAATCGGCCGGTCGTATTCCGGATTCCGAGCGCTCGAACGCGTGAGGCACCAGCCACGATGGAAGCCCTCCGCGGGAGGAGTACGACCGAACGTCTCTGGAACGCTCTGCACGACTCCGCAGTACCGACACGTTTCGAACCGGGACGCACGAATATCGTCGCGCCCCCCGAGGCTCACGCTGTCGCCCGGCTTGTCGCGGTGACCGACGTTCAGCCAGCGCAAAGTCGCCACGGCATACTCGAACCCGAACGGCTGGTCCTCGTTTCTTGCGCGCCAGGCACGCTCGGGACGGACATCATCGGGGTCGACGTCGACGGTTGTGACGATCGTGAACGGTGTTCGCTCACGGTCTTCGGTGTCGTCGCTGATTCGGGCGTTCTCCTCGCTCGACTGCGCAGAGGAGCCGGTGAACGGGAGGACCAAGTGGCGTGATTGCGCGTCGGCGATCGAGGGGCTCGAGCAACGCGGGCAAGTACCAGGTGCGCCCTGGTCTGCGGTGCCGTACCCACATTCGGGACAGAGCCACCATCGCTCATACGCCGGCTCGCTCGCCGGACCGAGGTCGAGGGCATCCACGATCACACGATGTCCACCCGCGTAGAACCGCGCCCCCGGCGCGAGCTCGCGGATCGCGAGCGTCGCCGGCCGCTTGTACTCGATGTTTTCCGTCCTGTAGTCACCGTCGGCGGTCGGCGCCCAAAGCGCGACGTTCAGGGTGACGCCATGGTCGACGAGCGTGTAGTTTGGGAGCAGCCCGAGTCGCTCGAGCGCCGTCGGCGTGTACTCCTCACGCAGCTTCTGAAACCGGCCGATCGTCGCCTTTCGCTCACCCAAGAGCGACTTAAGCTCGAACTCCTCGTCCTCAGTCCTGGTCGACCTTGCTTGCAGGTCTTTGATGCGCTTGGTGAGCCGATCGCGGCGAAGCTGGAGGTCCTTGTACTCGGCATCCCACTCACCCAGCCGACCCAGCACGCGGTCGTCGAACCCGTCCTTGGCAAAGTCACGGAGTCGCTCAGCGGTCGCCTTCGATACGTGTCTGCCGAACCCTTTGAGGAACGTATTGACGTACGAGGCGGGATCGGCATGGTGCGTCGCGAGGATCGTTCTGAGGACGCCATTCATGTCCGCGGAGTCCTTCACAAGCCCACCGATACGCTGCGGCATCGCCGCCACCGGAATGCTGCCGTCGGCGGCACGATCCAGCACGAACGCGACGTACTGGCGGCGCAGGATCTCGATCGCGTCAAGCCAGCAACTCGGCGGGCGCACGACGCCGGCGATCATGTGCCGGGGATCGGTGAGGAAGTACAGGCTCCGAGGTTCCGTCCGCACGAAGGTCGTCACGAGCGCGTTCCCGCTCGCGCGACCGGCGCGACCCACACGCTGCACGTACGACGCGGACGATCTCGGAACAGAAGTCAGCATCACCGCGGACAGATCCCCGATATCGACTCCCATCTCGAGCGTCGGTGTACATGCGAGCACGTTTGGCGTCCCGGGCGCATGCCCGTGCTTGAACGCATTCTCTAGTCTTTCCCGCGTCTGGCGGTCAAGCCCCCCAGTGTGCTCGGCGGCCACCGTTCGCCGCGGCGTGCCGCTTCGATAGAGCCGCCGGTAATAGGCGCTGGCCTCGCGTGCGATCGGCTCGTACCGTCCGGGACAGCGGTAGCGCAGACACGGCGCGTTGTCCCATATCGCGACGTTCTGCAGCGGGGCGGCATGGCGGTGAGCGCAGACTCGGCATCGGAGCACTGGGCTGTCGCCGGTGGGGACGTCGTGCACGGCGATCCCGGATGGCTCAAGTCCGTAAATCGTATTGCCCTTCGTGCTCTTCTGCGTGGAGATCACGTCCTCCGCGGCGAGCAGCGTGAGCACGACGCGAGTGAAGTCGCGGGCATAGCCCAACGGAAGTCTCAGCGTCCGGCTGGCCCAGTCCGCGGTCCAGACAGGACTGCCACCTCGACTCTCAAGCGCGTCAAACGGCGATCCTTGCGCGTCGATCAGAAACGTCGGCGCGCTTTGGCCACTCGGGAACGCCGGCAACCCATCCGGACGCCCGCCCCAGATCAGGTAGCGACGCCCTTCGTCTTTCACGTAGCTCTTGAGCCAAGGATGGAAGATCGCTCCTTGAAGTCGTGTCCGCTCGAGGAGGCCGCGCAAGTAGACCTTCGGATCCTCGAAGCTCTCCGTCTCAGGGACCAGCTCGATCTGTGCGACCAGGTCGTCTCGTGCTTCGATCACCAGGGCGGCCAGGTGATCAATGTCAGTGACCGGCACCTCCGCGGCGAGTGCCCCCGTGAGTTCAATTGTCCGTCCGAGCCGTGCCCGCAGTCCGAACTCGAGGTGGGTTTCGAACTCAACGCGTCGGCCGAGAATCTGACTTGCCCCCGGCGCCTTGGGCTCGCCATCCCACAGCGTTCGGATGCCGAAGTGACGCAGGAGATCCGGCGGAACGAGTTCGTAAAACTCCTCCGCTGGCGTCGAGGAACTCGCCGCCGCGCGCATTAGCTCGGGACCAAGTTCCGCCAGAGTAAGCCGGCCATCCTGCGAATCCTTGACGATCGATGTGATCGCGATGCGCTGGTTGAAGCGATGTGTTCGCCCGTTGAAGAACGCTGCTCGATGCGCTGCGTCTTGAACGGAATCGGTGAAGGCGAGCAGCTTGCGCTCGCCGTCGTCGACGAGCTCCGAGCCGAACAGCTGCGAGATCGACACCGAGGCGAGGCTCGCGACACGACTTCCGACAAACCGGATCCCTTCGATGCCGCCGCATGACGGACACTCGCTCCGGCGTGCCTCGTCGTCGCCGGGCGTCACAAGAACGGGCAAGCACGCCGGCCGCGGTTTGACGTGCAGCGCGACATGATCGGGGTCGAGGTACTGCACGCCTGCCTCCTCGGATGAAGACCGGATCAGCGCCCGGAGCCGTGGACTGCTGCGGACGCTGTCCTCGTAGACACCGGACTCGACGAACGACAAGGAGGCATTCATCTCCGACGAACGCGCCATCCAACCCGTTCTGCCGCACAGCCGGCAGTAGATCGCGGGCGCCGTCGGTGGCGGCTCCTCCTCCGGGAGCTCCTCTGGTTCGGGCGCGGCGCCGTCGAGCCAACGAAATTCGGGTGCTGCCTGAACGAGCCGCGTTACGCGTGAGACCTCTCGGATCCACAGCTGGACCTCAACCGAGAACAAGGGAACCGGAGATCCCCCAGAGGGCCCGGGCCGACGAGCTACCGATAGCAGCCCCAAGTAGAGAGCGACGGCGTGCTCCACGGCTCGGCGATCGCGACCGAGATGCGGACCCCACTCCGAGACGCGAAGGGCGATCTCTTCGATTGCGTCTGCGACTGGCGTCGGCCGCCCGCCGACAGCTCCGAGGACCGCGCGCGTCATGCGGTGGGCAAGGAGCGTGTCACCCAGGTCGACCGCGCTTCCCGGCGTGCGCCCGATGAACGCTGCGGCAACGTCATCCATGTCCGTACCGTCAAGGGTGCGCAAGTCATCGATTTCCGGGGCGGGCAAGTCCCAGTCGACGGGCTTGCAGCAGTCGTTGACCGACTCTCTGCGCTCGACGATGACCGAGTCGGTTTGGAACGGGCGCCCGAACACGGACTCCGCGAATTCACGGAGAGCGTCCGCGCCGGCGGCAGAGTCGCCGAGGGTCGCCGACGTCGCCACTGGGGCGACCGAACCCAAGGGTCCATGCGAGGAATCGCCGAGGCCTAGAGTCACACCGAGGCGGCGGAGCAGCATGGCGACATCGGTCCCCTGTGCGCCGTCGTATGTGTGGAACTCGTCAAGGACGAGGTAACGCAGCACCCCCGCTCCAGTCTCCGCCCACAGCTCACGGTCTGTGTCCCGCAGTAGCAGGAAATCCAGCATCTTGTAGTTCGTCAGCAGGATGTCGGGCGGGGCCGACCGCAGGGTGTGCTGGTCGTCGATGATGCGCGACTCCGTCATCACCGAGGTGCCGCTGCTCTCCCCGCCGACGAAGATCCCCGCGCGCACCCCCGCGAGCTCCGAGTGCTCATGAATTGTGCGCGCAATGCGACCCGCCTGGTCAGAGGCGAGCGCGTTCATCGGATACAGGATCAGCGCTTTGATCCCGGGCTGACCGGCGTGGACCGCGCGCGCACAGTGGTCGAGGATCGGCGTCAGGAAGCACTCGGTCTTGCCGGAGCCCGTCCCCGTTGTAACCAGCGTCGGCTGTGGCTCACCGTCGCGAGATCCCAGCCGTTCGAACGCCTTCGCCTGATGCTCGAATGGCTGGAAGTCCTTTGGCATCCAATCAAGTGGCGATCGCTGAAGCCACGCCGGATCAACGCGCTTGAACGGCGTCCGCACCCGCAGGAAGGGACCGCGGAAGATCCCGTCGGTGTCATCCGTGAGAAAGTCGATCAGCGCGCCCCGCGTCTCCTCGTCTCCGATTGCAAACGTCGTGGACAGGTACTCGACGATAGCTTCCCGCAATTCCGTCGCCGCCAGACTCGGAATCATTCGACACCGCCCCCGTACCGTTCGGCGAATACGACGTATGCCCGGCGCATGTCAGCCTCACGGTCTGGCTTCGTGAACGGTGGATCGAAGCGCCCAACGCTAGTGCCATCCGGGTCGGCCGCGTACGCTCGCCAGACGTCACGGGGCACCTCGCGTCCGCTCTGGTCATACCGCATGAGGTGCTCGTACTTGCGGAGTACACCGAAGGTCGTGCGATAGATCCCGCAGAGCTGGTCGGCAGACAGGCCAAGCAACAGTGCCGACAGGGCATCGAGTTCAACCAGCGCATGCCGACGCGCGTAGGCCATCCGTAGCGGAGTGTTGACGGACCACGACCTCGAGGCGTCTTCGAATGTTGGGAGGCGTGCGTCGTCACTTGTCCAGGCGTCCTGTGCGAAGTTTGCCTCGGCGAAGAGGTCCGCCCAAATCTCGCCAAAGTCGGCCGTGAGACAGTTAAGTCGCAAGGTGCGCGCCATGAGCGGACGAAACAATGCGTCGTCCGTGGGTAGAGGGAAGGGCCGGATCAGCTCGCCGCGGACGTTGTCCTTACCGGACGCTTTGACGAGAAAATCGAGGGGCAGCGACGACCAAAGACCGACGATTCTGACAGTCCACGCATCATCGCGCCCCACCAGCGAGTTGCACACGTCGACGTGAAGAGGCCCGGGGGGAATCAGCGCGGCTTGGAGCGTTCGCTCACCCAGAGGATCGACTCGGCGACTGAAGCAGCACCGATACCGCTCAGTCGATGGGCGACCGTCCCAATCCTCCGCCAGCGACACGGTCGACTTGTGTCCAACAAGCGCGAAGTTTGTTCGTGGGACATGCGTAGCTGGAAGCGATTCGAGATCGGTTGCGGTGTAGTCGCGGTGGTTCCGGCACGGGACATTGGGCTCCTTGTAGAACGGAAGCGATACGTGAATGTGTGGCCCTTGGAGAATGGCCTCGTGCCACGACGCCGGACTCGTGCTCGTCCGAACGATGTCACCGTCTCGGACTGCACCAGTTTCGTCCAATCCACGACTGAGCCAAAAATGATGTTGCCCTAGTCGACTGGGACTCCTGGCTAGAGTTGCAAGCACTTCCAGGTCGTCAATCGTGTACGGCAATACCAGCCGGGCGTCGAGCGCATCGCTCTCCTCGGAGAAGAGTTCAGCCCACGAGCGGATGACTCCCTCATCAACGTGGATTACTCGAGCCGAATGCGGCCGACGATCGGGGTCGCCCTCGGCGGTCTTCATGCCCGGCGGCTCGCCTTCTCCGTCGTGGACCAACGATAGGTCGACTGTGGAAGGCACACGCGCGTTTGCGATGAACCTGAACCCAACTGGCCCCGCGTCCCCGTATACCATCAACGCATAGGGTCGCGTGTTGCCTATCTCTTCAAACAGCTTGTCGCCGTTGTTGAAGTGCCAGAACCTGCGGATCCGCTCGTACGCGGCGGCTCTGAGTCGAGCGCCATGGGGATCGAAGAAGAATCCGCTCGGATGCACCAGACCCGAGATTCCCGATGCGCGCTGGTGGCGCCAAGCCGCCACAAGAAAGCCCAGGAAGAGATTGTTGTGAAGCCCGACCGTGAGCGGTGACAGAGGCGGATCGGACAAGAACGTTGCTGTCGCCTCGACAGAGGCAACCTCCTCCAAGTACGCCCGCCGGTCTTCTTCCACCGCTAGCGTCAGCCCTCGGCGCTGCTTGATGACGTCGGCGGCTGGGCGATTGGTCAATCCGAACCACGGATCGAACTCGGCTAGTGCATCGATGTCATTCCATTCGGGTCTTACCCAGGGCGGGTTTCCGACCTGCAGGTCAAAGCCGCCTCGCTGAAACACGGGCGCAAATTCAAGCTCCCAGTGAAAGAAGCCTTCACGGCTGGCGATGTCGCACGCGATCCCGAGCCATGAATGCTGTTGACGTACTTGATCGACCGTCGGCATCAACAACCCGGCCGCGAGCTCAGCCTCGCGCGCCTCGAGCGCGTCGAGATCAGCAAACAGGTCGATTTGTGCTGGCCGAGCCACAGCATGGTCAGCTGGGTCGATGCCAAGAAGCCCCTCGAGCGCTGACAGCCACTCGGTGCGTGTAGGCGGGGAGATCTCGCCGGTTGGCTCAAGTGGCCAGAACCACATTGCGCACCAGGCGTCCATCGCCAGCCGCAGTCGCGCCAGCGGGGTGTTCTCGTCGCCCAGCGAGACCTCGAGTGCAGCCCGCGTCGTCCGTCCACCGCCCTCTCCTGCTTTGGTGTCCGGGTAGAGCGCGAGCGGTCGGCGCAGGTCTTGCTCAGCGAGCTTGAGCCGTACGGTCGCGAGCTCCCACAGCGCTTCAACGCGGCCGGCCAGCGCGGCATATCGAGCGATGTCGTTCTCGCTGAGTTTGTCGGTGACGCCCTTGTGCCATTGCTTGAGCGTCTCAACTGCGTCGGCTCGCAGCTCCTGCGCTTCCCTCGTGCCCGCCACGGCGCCCCACCCCTCGGCGGGCAACAGGAAGTGGTGGACTTCCCCTGAGGCCAATGCGTCGGCCGCTAGGGCGCGATCCTCAGGGATCGCCTTGAGCCACTTCCTCCCCTCGAGCTGGGCACCGGAATAGACCGCGCGACGCGCGCCGATGAGCGAGTTACCGCGACGCAAGTGCAGGCCAAACCATGGCGCGCGCAATCCCGGGTGCATAGCGTTGAGCCACAGCGAGACCTCCGCGAGTTCGACCGCGGTGGCATTGAGGTCCACGCCATAGCTCTGGTGTAGTGCAAAGTGCGTTTTGACCTTCTGGAGCTCGGTCGCGTATTTTTCTGGATCGATCGTGTCCTCGAGCTCGGTCTGCTTACGCGCCAGGTACTCGGCCGAGAGCTGGTTGATCGCCTCGTTTAGGAAGGCGCCGGAGCCGAGCGCCGGCTCGCAGATCGTGAGATCGAGAACGGCGTCAGCGCTTGTCGTCTGCCCGTTCTGATCGAGGAGTTCCTCAAGCGCGTGCTTGACGACGCAGCGCGTCAGAACTTCCGGCGTGTAATACGAGGCCGAGCGCTGGCGATCACGACCCGAGAGGCGATAGACAAACGAGCCTTTCTTGTGGGTGACGCGGCGTGAGACGCCGTCTTCGCCGATCTCGGTGACGAACACGTCGTCGTCGTACTTGTCGGACATGCCGACGGGCACAACCCACGTGCCGTGTTTCTCCTCCGACCCGGGCTTGCGGACTTCGTGCAGGTCCTCGTCCGCCAAGAAGCCGGTGTATGCCATGAGTCCCTCGTAGACGGCACCGAGTTGGTTGATCCCGAGCGTCGCGTAGGAGACGAAGCGCCGTTCCCGGCCCCCTTTCTCCTCAGTCAGCAACAGCCGCGCGAGGATGCGCTGTACGACCTCGTTGCGCACCCTGATGGAGTCGAGCAGCGGTGTGGCGTTCGGTCCGAACAGCTCAGAGTTCAGCGGCTCAAAGATCAGGCCCGTGTCGTCGATCGCGTCGCCGGGCTCGGTGAACTGCTGCTGCGCGAACTCGTAGTGATAGCCATCGTTTACTAGCTCGAACAGGATGTCGAGCGAGTCGTGCAGGTGGGTGCCATCGTTTGCGTGGTCGGTCGTGAGTTCGGTGAGCGCGAGCTCGCGAAGGCGGTCGAGGCCGTATCCATCCCGATAGCCCTCGCCAAGGCTGGGAACGATGCCCAAATCGGGCCGTGCCTCGGCATAGAGAAGGAAGAGGATTCGGTAGAGGAAGCGGAGGGACTCGCGGGTGAGGCGACGCGCCACGTCCGGCTCGTTGTAGATCCTGAGGTTCTTCGCGAGGCGCTGTGTAACGATCTCGTTTGCCACGTCTTCGATGGAGCGTCGGACGCCCTCACGCAAATCCTCCGAGACGCCGATCGCTTGCTTGAGGGAACTCGTCCCGAGTTCATCGATGATCGCCTCACCGGTCTCCCCGGGAACGAGGGCGTCGCGCGAGAACAGCGCCGCAATGGTGTCGAGCTCGCCTTTGGGCCTGACGTCGTTGCGACCTAGAGCGAGGTCGAGATCGACAGCGAGGAACCGTCCTTCGGGCCAAGAGTCCCTCGCGCACAGCACCAGAGTCGCGCCGGCCAGCAGGAGAATATGGCGCGGCGGATCGTCGACCGTGAATGCAAGACTGATCGCCTTCGTGGGCTCCGCGATCTCGGCCCCGTCCAGGATGAGCGGCTCAACGAGCCTCGAGTCGGCCCCGAGTGCTTCATCCGGCGATGTCGCGTACAGCGCTTCGAGCGCAACAAGGCGCAAACCCGTGGGCAGAGTGGTGTCGTGCGCCACCGGGAGAGCGACGGGGACCACCTCTCCCCGCGTAGTCTCGATCGCGTGGCGCGCTGGCTTGAACCCAAGAGATGTGAGGACGGCGTCGTGGAGGGCCCGAAGTGGCTCCAAGTCGCGGCCTACCTCGGCTGTCTCGGCGTCCAGCTTGAGCTTGGCGAACGGGGCACGGAGTGAGCGAACGCCACGGCGCGATGTCTGCTCGTCGAGTTGCTCCCGCGCGTCCCAGTCGGCGCGCAAGCCCTTGAGATCGGTCGCGATGATCGCCTCGAGGTAATGATCGGAGAAGAACTCCTGGTTGTTGGTGATCGACGGGAAGCTCATGCGGCTGGGAGGATCGCGCCGACCACGCGAAGCAGCGGTTGGCCGTGACTGGACATCCGGTCAGCCAGCAGCTCGGCATCGGTGCGCACCTGAGCGGCCTTTTCGCGCTCGGTCGTCTTCGTGGCGAGCTCGAGGGTGAGTTGCTCCCACGACTGGGCTCGGGCGCGCATCCGCGCGAGCTCCTGCTCGAGTCGTGATTCTTGCTCGGCGCGACGCTCGATCACGTACGCCTTGGCCTTATCGACGGCCTTTGGGATCAGCGCCTGCGCCGCCGTGATGTCGAGCTCGGCACCGGTGTTCACCATGCTTGGGCCGATGCCGGCGGCCTTCAGGACGGCCGGCAAGGGTTCAACGTGCACATCTCCTGACGCTGTTCGCTCAGCCGCGAGCCACTCGACGACCGTGGCCTGCCCGCGTTGATTGGAACACATCGCCAGCAGAAGCACGACAGGGCTGGCGACGTCACCGATAAATACAGGAGCTTCACCGCGCCCGAAGTTGGCGAGCACCTTGTCGACCAGCCATTCGACGACCGGGTGCTGCTCGCCGAGGTATCCCGTCTCTGGCCACATCGTGCCCTCGGCCCGCTGCGCTGCGACGAGCTGCGCTGTGGCGACGTCTTTGTCGGTCGTAAGCTTGAGACGCTGCGTGATCTTGCGCTCGTTGAGGTAGCTCTGCGGGAGCACGCTCAGACGACGCTGAAGGTCACGCGGGGGATCGAATGCCAAGAACGAGTTCTCGGGTTCGATCGCGATATTCAGTTCCGTGTGGGGCTTCTTCGACTCCTCCTCAAGAGCCTCGTGGACGAACGTGGCGTGGTCCTCGACCAGCGTGATCGGCTCTGCGACCTCGACGGGCCCGCTGTCGGTTCCGCCTGCCATGAGAGCCAGAAGGTCGAAGCTGTCGAGGTCGGGCTCCTCAGGGACCGCGCTCTCCGCGCTCTCGCCGGCAGCCAGCGCCTTGGCTATCGCGTCCTCCTCGAGGTCGACCGCGTGCAACCCCATGAGGGCGGCGGCCTCGCCGAGCGTCTGATGGATCTCGTGTTCCTTCTCGAGCAGCCGTTTCAGGACAGCGAGGTCGCCCCGGACCTTGTCGTGGTCGGGTTGGAGCAGGAGCGCGCGGATCTCAGGCGCGTGTCGCTGCCCGTAGCGATCGATCCGCCCGTTGCGCTGATCGATGCGGATCACGCTCCAGGGAAGGTCGAAGTGGATCAAGTGATGGCAGGACTTGTGAAGGTTCACACCCTCGGAGGCAACGTCGCCCGTGAACAGTAGGCGAAGCGGTCTGGAGTCCTGGCCAAACTCCTCGACGATTCGCATCTGCTCGGTGTCGGGCAGGCCGCCGTGCATGACAGCCACGGCCTTGTCGGGCAGTTTCAAGGCCTTCGACACGGTTTCGGCGAGCCAGTGCAGCGTGGCGATCCGTTCGGAGAACACGACGACTCGTTCCGTCGATCGAGGACCCACTCCGAGCGTCTTGAGTTCGTCAATGAGGCGCCGAAGCTTGGCGCTGGAGTCATCGTCGATCTGGTCGTTGAGGGCGGCGAGCTCGGCGAGAGCGCCATCCTCGCGCTCTTGTTCCTCGGTCTGCCCCACCGCTGGGCTCAGTTTCTTGCGCCGCTCGAGAATGGTGTCTCGCAGAGCGACGTGGGACGACAGGAATGCCTTTAGGAGGGTCCACGGAAATAGGCGGCTTCCTTTGCCGCTCACCGGCGACCCGCCGGCGCCGGGGTACAGCCAGGCGCCCGCCAGCTCGGCGATCACAGCGTTCTCGCGTGGGCTCGCGGGCACTGCAATCGGCTTCGGCGGAAGGCGATCGGGGAACTGGTGGCCAACCTCCGCTGCAACGTCCTTCTTGAAGCGACGGATGTAGAGGTGCTCAATGTCCTCGCGCTTGTACGACTTCGGGTCGGCGATGGCAGTCGGATCAAGCATGCGGATCAGCTCAGCGAACGACTCGCGCTTGCCGTTGTGCGGCGTGGCACTCGTCAACAGCAGTGCATCCGTGCGCGGCGCCAAGAGGCGGGCGAGGCGGTTTCGAAACGCCGAGCGGTTCGCCACGTTGTGGCATTCATCGATCACGACCGCGTCCCAGTGGATTCGCTCGAGGTGCGGTCCGTACTGCCCAGGATTCTTCAGGGTGTCGATCGAGACGATCACCCGCTTGTAGAAGCTGAACGGGTTCCGCGTTCGCGGGATCTTCTGCCACACGCGCTCAACGCCCTGGGAGTCCAAGCGGACGAGGGGGAGGCAAAACCGCGTCCAGAGCTCATGCTGGAACTGCTCGAGAATGTGCCTCGGCGTGACGACGAGGATCCGCTCGCCGCGGCCGCGCCGGATGAGCTCGGACAGAATCATCCCGACCTCGAGCGTCTTGCCGAGCCCCACCGCGTCAGCGATGAGCAGCCGAGGGCGCGGCTGCTCCAGCGCCAGAGCTACCGCGCGCTCCTGGTAGTCGAGTGGGTCGAGCAGCTGGCGATGCCCAATCGCCGGGCGGATCTCGGTGACGGGCAGGGGAGTCCGTCGCAATAGCGCCTCGAGGTAAAGGCGTCCGCGGCGAAAGCCGGGCGAATCGTCATGGACGAGCGTTGTATCCTCGGGCCGCAGCGGCTTGATGTCGTCGAGGTTCGTGAAGAACGTCGCCTCCTGGTCGCGCACAAGCTCGGAGAGACCGGTGGCGCGGACCAAGAGACCATCCGCTTTCGTCTGCTGGACGCGGGTGATCAGCCAGTCCTCGTCGCGCACCTCAACACGCGCGCCGGCGGCAAGGAGAGGGATCGCAGCTGTAGGGGTACTCAACCTCGACACGGGCCTAGCATCCTCTCCTAGTTTCGAACTTGCTCGCGTGTCTTGGCCCTGGCCTCGCGCCCATGCATCTCCACCCGCTAAGACGTCCCGCCGTCACTCCTCTCGGAGCGCCGGCGGTGCGCGTCGTATCCAGTCGTGTCATGGGCAGCAGACCTGACGCGCCACGTCACGCCACGTCGGCACCAGCGCGCTGTTGTTCAGCCGATGTGAGCTGTTAGACCCGGCAGTGGCCGCAGCTTCCGCCATCAGTCGATCGGCATTTTGGTGGACCTCCGTGCGCGAACCGAGGTGCCGGCAGTCCGAAATAAGCGAGTGGCGCAGTGGCAACCACCGCTAACGATCGGGGCGCGTGCAGGGGCGTAAGGCCAACTCAAGCCGTGACGGCCGCGAAACAGGGTCGTGGTGTCCCGCGTGGGGGCAAGCATCTGAGTCGCTGGCGTGGCACGGCCGAACATGTCTGTGTGTCTTCGTAGCCTTGGGTGCTCTCAGTACCGAGTATCGCCGGCGCTAACGGGCGATCGATTCGCGGGCCACCGGTGCCACCAGTCCGCTGCCGCAGGCCGTCAGCACGGCGCGGGAAGCCTATCTCGCCAGCGCCCACGGTCGACTGACTGGTGTCCGTGCCAGGATGAGCCCTTGCTTGGGTTCGGGTTGAACGGTTTGGGCTTCTCGCCTGCTCGCTGCTCCTCCGCACCTGGTTACGGGTGAGGGCTGTCCTTTCGTTGACTCCTTTCGTCTGTCGAGGGGCCCACCACTGCGGATCGCCCAGTGTTCACAGGGTTCTTGGACCTGGGCCTGACCCCGACCACCCGCGCCCTCCATGAGAACAGAGACGAGCGGGCTCGGGTGGTCGGACTCAGTCCCAGGGATGGCAGGAGGCCAGGGGCTTGCGGTGGTGGGCCCAGCAGGACTAGAGGTCAGTACGAGTACCAGACCAGGAACCCAGGAGACAGAGAGAACAGAACAACAACATGAACAACAGGCGGGAAGCGGCGCATGGACGCGAGGGGACGGGCGACGGCGCAGGAGCGAGCGGACGCTGCGGTGGCGGCGGGTGAGGGGTGGCCGGTTCAGCGCGGTCGGCGTGACGTAGTAGAGGCAGAGCGGGATCAGGAGTGGCTTGGGTGGACGGGCCGGTTTCGGTTTGTCACGACGGACCTGTTGGCGTTGCGGTTCGGGGTCAGCGTGCAGGCCGCGCGGGGACGGGTCAGGCGCCTGGAGGGCGAGGGGCTGGTAGTCGCGGTGCGCGAGCATGTCTCGCAGACCCGGGCGATCTACCTGAGCACGAAGGGCGCGCGGCTGATCGGCCGGCGGCCGAAGCGCAAGCCGCCGCGCGTCGCGGTGCAGCGCGAGCACGAGCTGGCCATCGTCGAGCTCGCCGCCCAGCTTGAGCTCGCCGCCGACGGGCGAGTGGAGGTCTTGACCGAGCGTGATTGCCGTGGCCGCGAGGTCGACGGCCTGGGCCGCTACAGCGTCGACATCGTCGATGACCGCGGGATCACGAGTCGCCGCTGGCCCGATCTCATCGTCGGTCATGAAGGGCGAAGGGTGGCGATCGAGATCGAGTTCGCGAGTAAGGCTGCTAGCCGTCTAGCGAGCATCGTTGCTAGCTATCTCGCTAGCTCGCTAGCCGAGGTCCGGTTCCTCGTGGCCTCGCCGGCGTTGGCCGCACGGCTCGCGAGCCTCGTTGTCATCGAACGCGGTCGCCTAGTGAATCAGCGCATCACGCCGAGCACGGCCGTGACGATCGCCGCCTGGCACGGCGCCCCCGAACCCGTGCGCAACGAGATTCATCGGCGCCTGCAGCTCGGGCGCTGAACTGCGTCCGAGTGGTGCCCAGCGCGCCGTGCCGTAGGGCTGCGAGCCGGCGCGGGGGCAGCGAGGGAGGGCATCGGGCTTCCGCGCCCGAGGGGTGCCCGGTGATCCAGCGTTGCCCGGGCGCGGGGGACGACGCCACGCCGATTCACGTGCGAGCGTGGAGCCCGTGCGGGACCCTGCGGCCCGCAGCGCCCTACCGGGCATGCCCACCCCCACCCACTTCGACGAGACCATCGCCGTCTCCGTCAACCTCACTGAGCCGCTGCTGACCGCCGACCAGGTCGCCGACCTGCTCGCTGTCCCGCGGTCCAGCGTCTATGAGTACGCGCGGCGCGCCCACAACCCGCTCCCGTCGATCGGCGTCGGCCGCCACCGCCGCTTCTATCGCAGCGACGTCGGCACCTGGCTCGCGTCGATGCGCTCGTGAAGCGGCGGCAGCTCGAGGCGCGCGGTCGCGGGCGCGAACGCCGCGTCGACGATCAGCGCGTCCTCGGGCCGCGGTGCGTAGTGCAGGTAGCGCATCGTGGTCTGCACGTCGGCGTGGCCCATCCACTCCTTGACGCGCAGGATGTCGGCCTTGGCGATCAGCGTCGTGCCGAACGTGTGGCGCAGGTCATGAAAGCGCAGCGGTCTCAGACCGGCGCGCTCCAGGGCATCCAGGTAGCGCCGGCGCAGCGCCGACCCGTCCAGATAGCCGCCGGTCTCACCCGGGAAGACAAGGTCGTCCTCGCCGGTCCACCGCCGGCGCTGGCCCAGCGAGGCCAGCGCGGCGGCGACCTCGCCGGCCATCGGCACGCCGCGGACCTTGCCGCTCTTGGGTGTCGTCAGGGCGTTGGCGGCATAGCTGGCCCGCACCCGCACCACCGAGCCCACGAAGTCGACGTCGCGCCAGCGCAGCGCCAGCAGCTCGCCACGCCGCAACCCGGTGAACGCCGCCGTCAGGAAGATCGCGGCGTCTTGCTTGCCGGCGGCGGCACGCACCAGCGCCCGGACCTCGTCGGGCGAGAAGACGTCGATCTCGAGCTTGCGCGCCACGCGCAGGGGCTCGACCTGGGCGGCCGGGTTGTGCTCCAGCCCATACATGCGCTGCGCACGGCGGAAGATCCCGTACAGCTCGACCAGCAGCTTGTTGCGCGTCCGCGGCCCCGTGGTCAGCGACGCGCGCCAGCGCTCGATGTGCACCGAGGTGATGTCGCGCACCGCCATCTCCCCGAACGCCGGGATGAGCTGGTTCTGCACGCTGTTGCGATAGCCGCGCAGCGTCGAGGGCTTGCAGCCCCGGTCCTGCTCGACATAGCGCAGCCACTCACGCGCCGCCTGCACGAACGTCGCATCCGCGCCGGTCGACCCACCACATAAGAAACCGAATCGCGCCTGCTCCAAGCGGTCCTCCAACCACGCCTCAGCGGAGCGCTTGTCAAAGAAGCCCGGCGCCGGCCGCCCCTGGCCCGTCCACGCCGGCCCGATCTTCTTCTTGGTCTGTCGTCCACCCGGTGGGCGGTACTTGGCAAACCACGCCGGCCCGCTGGCCCGGTCCACGCGAAACACATGACCCGAACCACGCGGGACCTCATCGAACGCCACTTGTCCTTCACCTCGCTGAATCTTGGGACCCGTTTGGGGACCTTTTTGCCTTCCAGCGAGAGGGCGATAGAACACGAAAAGCCCCGCATGCGGGACTTTCGTAAGCGCGCCCGAGAGGATTCGAACCTCTGACCTTCGGTTCCGTAGACCGACGCTCTATCCAGCTGAGCTACGGGCGCAGCGACCCCGCAGTCTAGCCGGGTGCCCCGGGCCTTGCGGAGCCGTCCGCGCGACCGCCGGACCGCGCCCCCGCTTGCCTCCGACCGACACCCGTCCTCCGCCGCTCAAGCCCCCCGCCTCCTGGCCGACCTCAGGAAGGCATGGCTGAACGTCAGATTGCGGACATCGCTGAGGAACCGCGGGTCGCGGTCGCTCGGGCGATCGCGGATCTGGGCGAGCTGCCCGTGCTCCGGCGCAGCGTCATCAAGGTCCGCGAGATCGCCGAGGACCCGGCCGCCACCACGGCCGACATCGTCTCGGCCCTCGAGGAGGACCCCAACCTCGCGGTCAACGTCCTGCGCTACGCCAACTCGGCGATGAACGCGCGGCCCGTCCGCGCCGCGACGCTCCACCAGGCCGTCACGCTCGTCGGCCGCCGCGCGGTCGGCCGCCTGGCCATGGAGGCCGCCGTCTGCGACTTCTTCGAGCAGGCCCCCGGCGCCGGCGGCGTCGCGCGCGGCCAGCTGCACGTCCATGCCGTCCAGGTCGCCGCCTGCTCGGCCGAGATGGCCCGTCGCGCCGGCGTCGACGCCGGCGCCGCCCACCTGGCCGGCCTCCTGCACGACCTCGGCAAGCTCGTCCTCCCGGCCGCCTTCGGCGCCGACCGGGTCGACGCCCTGTCGGTCAACGCCCCCGCGGGCCCGCTGCGCGTCCGTGCCGAGCGCGAGCAGCTCGGCATCGACCACGGCGAGGCCGGCGCGCTCTTCGCCACCGACGCGGGCCTCGACGCCGACGTCGCCCGTGCCATCGGCGCCCACCACGCGCCCGACGCCCCCGACGACGCCGTCACCCTCTGCGTCCAGGCCGCCAACGCCGCCGTGGCCCTGCTCAACGGCCACCACGCCGATGCCACCCTGCTGCAGCACGCCCTCGAGATCCTGGACATCGACCACGTCCAGCTCGAGGAGATCACGATGTCCGTGCTGCCGGCGATGGCCGCGAGCGCGACGGGCGCCGGCCACGGCCTGGCCGCCCAGGTCGAGCGCCTGGAGCGCGAGGCCCGCGAGGACGAGCTCACCGGCCTGCTCAACCGCCGCTACTGGTCGCAGGTCGCCCGCTCGTGTCTGGCCGACGCCGGCGCGACCGTCCTCATCTGCGACGTCGACCACTTCAAGGGCATCAACGACTTCCACGGCCACCACACGGGCGACTTCGTGCTCGGCGAGATCGGCCGCATCCTGCAGCGCGAGGGCGTCGCCGGGCGCCTGGGCGGCGACGAGTTCGCCCTCCTGGTCGCCGCGCCGCGCAGCGGCGAGGAGGCCGCGCACGCCCTCCAGGACGCGATGCGCGAGGCCTTCGCCGACTCCGCCCTGGGCGTCACGCTGTCGATCGGGATCGCCGAGTCGACCGTCGCCGGCGCCCGAGCTCAGCGAGCTGCTGCGCAGCGCCGACACCGCGCTGTACCGCGCCAAGGTCGCCGGCCGCGGCATCGCGCGCTCCGGCGCCAACGTCTGACCCGCCTCGCACGCACCCGGCCGCCGCGCCAAGATGTGGGCTCCTGCCGGGTTCACCTCCGGCGCCCTGGGGAAGGAAAGCCGATCACATGGTCGATGCGGGACGACGCGACATCGAACGGGCCGTCAGCGGGCTCGCCGCCCGGCTGCCCGCCGAGCTGGCACCCCTGGCGAGCATCGCCTATGACTACTCCTGGTGCTGGCACGCCGACGGCCCGGCGCTCTTCGAAGCCGTCGACGCCGAGCGGTGGGCGGCCTGCGGCCACAACCCCGTGCGCCTGCTGCGCGAGGCCCCGCAGGAGAGCCTGGACCGCACGGCGGCCGACGACGCGCTCCTGGCTCGCGCCGCCGACATCGACGCCCGCCTGCGCGCCCACCGCGAGGGCGGCCCCGACGGCGCCGTCGACCCCGTCGCCTACTTCTGCGCCGAGTACGCCGTCCACGTCTCGCTGCCCGTCTACTCCGGCGGCCTGGGCGCGCTGGCCGGCGACCTCATCAAGGAGGCTGCGGACCGCTCCCTGCCGATGGTCGCCGTCGGCCTGCTCTACCGCCAGGGCTACTTCCGTCAGCGCATCGACCTCACCGGCTGGCAGCGCGAGTACTGGCTGGAGAACGACCCGGCGCTGCTGCCGATGGCGCTCGTGCGCGGCGAGGACGGCGAGCCCGTCACCGTCTCCGTGCCCGTCCGCGACGAGACGATCGTCGTGCAGATCTGGCGCGTTGACGTCGGCCGCGTTCCGCTCTTCCTCCTGGACGCCGACCGGCCCGAGAACTCCGCGTTCGCCCGTTTCTCCACCGCCCAGCTCTACGTCGGCGACCCCGCCGTGCGCCTGACCCAGTACGCGCTGCTGGGCATCGGCGGCGCCCGCGCGCTGGGCGCCCTCGGGGTCGATCCCGTAGTCGTGCACCTCAACGAGGGCCACGCGGCCTACGCGGCGCTCGACGGCCCCGGCGCGACGCTGCAGGACGTCGTCGAGCACGCGCGCCGGCGCACGGTCTTCACGACCCACACCCCGGTGCCGGCGGGCAACGACGCCTACGCGGGCCCCGAGATCGCCGAGCTGCTCGAGCCGCTGGCCCGCGAGCGCGGCTTCGACCTCGACGAGATCCTGCGCCTGGGCCGCACGCACCCCGAGGCCGAGCACGAGCCGTTCGGCATCACCCAGCTGGCGCTGCGCACGTCGCGCGCGGCCAATGCGGTGAGCCGCCGCCACGGCGACGTCGCGCGGGAGATGTGGGCCGACATCTGGCCCGACCGCCTCACCCAGGACATTCCCATCGGCCACGTCACCAACGGCGTGCACGTGCCGACGTGGGTCGGCGGGCCGATGCGCGCGCTGCTGGACGAGCACCTGGGCCCGCGGTGGATCGAGCACGCCGCCGACCCGGCGACGTGGGCGTCGATCGACGCGCTCGACGGCGCCGAGCTGCGCGCGGTGCGCCGCCGCCAGCGCGAGGCGCTCATCGCGATGATCCGCGAGCGCATCCCGCGCGACCGCCTGGCCCGCGGCGAGGAGCGAGGGTTCGCCCAGGCCGGCGCCGAGGCCTTCGAGCCCGACGTGCTGACGATCGGCTTCGCCCGCCGCGTGGCGACCTACAAGCGCATGGGGTTGCTCGTCCACGACGTCGAGCGCGCGGTCGGCATCGTCGGCGGCCACCAGCCGCTGCAGCTCGTCGTCGCCGGCAAGGCCCATCCCAAGGACGACCCCGGCAAGGAGCTGATCCAGCACCTGCTGCACGTCCGCGGCGCCCCCGGCACCGCGACGCGCGTGGTGTTCGTCGCCGACTACGACGTCGCGATCGCGGCCAAGCTCGTGCAGGGCTGCGACGTCTGGGTCAACCTCCCGCGCCCGCCGATGGAGGCCAGCGGCACGAGCGGCATGAAGTCCGTGCTCAACGGCGGGCTGCAGCTCAGCGTCCTGGACGGCTGGTGGGCCGAGGCCTACGACGGCACGAACGGCTGGGCGCTGCCCGGCGACGTCGACGCCGACCACCAGGCCCAGGACGCCCGCGACGCCGCGCGCCTCTACGAGCTGCTGGAGGGCGAGATCCTGCCGTCGTTCTACGACACCGAGAACGGCTGGGTCGACATGATGCGCGCCTCGCTGCGCACGCTGGCGCCGCGGTTCTCAGCCACCCGCATGCTCGCCGACTACGCGCGCCTGCTCTACGACCCCGGCCGTCAGGCGCGGCCGGTGTCGCGCCGGTAGGCGCGCATCGCCAGCACGCCGAGCACCGCGGTCCACACGGCCACGACGGCCCAGGCGTGTGCGCTCCAGGCGTGCCCGCCCAGCGCGACGCGGTTGGCCTGCACGAGCCAGTAGGACGGCAGGTACTGCGCGACGCCGTGGATGAACCCGTGGTCGCTCAGCGGGAACCACGTGCCGCTGAGGATCGCCAGCAGCGCCGTGCCGCCGCCGAGCACCGGGCCCATCGAGTCCGTGGTCAGCACGTGGCCGAGCAGGATCCCCGCCGCGCCGAACGGGATGAGCCCGACGATGATCAACCCTGTCATGCCCAGCCACTCGCCGGCGGGCAGGCGCACGCCGAGGATCACCCCCGACACGTACAACAGCCCGAGGCTGAGCAGGGCCATGCAGTAGGCGGTCAGCACCTTGGCGCGCAGGTAGGCGTGCGGGCTCAGGGGGGAGATGCGCAGCTGGCGGTTCCAGCCCGCCTGGCGCTCGCCGGCGATGCGCGCGCCCGTGCTGAGCATGGAGGTCATCGTGCCCCACGACGCCATGCTCACCATGAAGTACAACGGCGCCGACAGGCCCGTGCTCTGGAGGTCGCGGTCGCCGCGGTTGGGGCCGGCGATCAGGAAGAACAGGGCCAGCGGGAAGCACAGCGAGAAGATGAGGAAGCGCCGGTTGCGCAACGTCCGCAGCAGCTCGAAGCGGGTGTAGGTCAGCGCGGTGCTCATGCCGCCAGCTCCTCGTCGTCGTGGTCGTCGCCGCCCGTCAGCTCCAGGAAGGCCTCCTCGAGGCCCGCGCCGCTGATCTCGATGTCGCTCGCCTGCGGCTCGCGGGCCAGCAGCGCGCGGATCGCCGTGTCGGAGTCCGTGCAGCTCAGGATCACCGCCGCGCCGCGCAGCTCGGCGGCGGCCACGCCGGGCAGCGCGCGCAGCGTGTCGCGGTCGGCGCCGGGCAGCGTGGCGCGGATCGTGCGCCGGCCGACGCGCGCCTTGATCTCCGTCGTCGGCCCGTCGGCCACGACCCGGCCGTGGGCCATCAGGACCGCCCGGTCGGCGAAGTCGTCGGCCTCCTCGAGGTAGTGCGTGGCGAAGACGATGGTCTTGCCCCGTGAGGCGAAGCCGCGCATCGTCTGCCAGAAGGCGTGGCGGCCCTCGACGTCCATGGCGACCGTCGGCTCGTCGAGGACGAGCAGGTCGGGGTTGCTGACCAGCGCCACGGCGAAGCGCACCCGCTGGGTCTCGCCGCCCGAGAGCTTCTGCGTGCGCTGGCCCACCAGGGCGCCCAGGCCCGTGAGCTCGACGACCTCGTCGACGTCGAGCGGGTCGGGGTACAGCGAGGCCATCATCGCGATGAGCTCGCGCACGTTGAGGTCGCGCAGCAGCGAGCCGGTCTGCAGCATCGCCCCGACGCGCCCGGCGGCCACCGCGTCCTCCGGCGTGCCGCCGAAGAGCGAGACGCTGCCCGCGTCGGGCCGGGCCAGGCCGAGCAGCATGTCGATGGTGGTGGACTTGCCCGCGCCGTTGGGGCCCAGCAGCGCGACGGTCTCGCCCGGGGCGATCGCGACGTCGATGCCGCGCACGGCGCGGACGGGGCCGTTGGGGGTGCGGAACGTCTTCGTCAGGCCGTGGAGGTCGATGCCCGCCTGAGGCGGAGCGGCAGCGCTGGCGATCATGTGCTGCAGGTTGGCGCACCGCGGGCGCGCCGGGGCGGGGGCCACCCCCCGGCGCCGCGGTGACGTCTGTCATCGCCCACGCCGGGCGCGCGTCATGGCGCGGGCGTGCGCTCCGGCTCGGCCTCGGACTGAAGCGCCGCGGTGCGGGCGCTCATCGACCGGCCCAGCGCCGCGACCTCCTGGTCCATGAGCGGCACGATCTCCGGGGCGTGGCGGCGCGCCTCGCGCTCGCCCAGCGTCGTCGTCATCGCCGGCTTGAGCCAGCGGATCGCGTTGACCCAGCGCGGCACGCTGACCCGCGTGGCGCGCCGGCCGATGCCCGCCACGAACGCGTCGGCGCACGCCTCGACCGACGTCGTCTGCCCGAGCGGCCCCGGCAGGCGGTCGAGCATCATCCGGAACGCCGACAGGTCCTGCTTGGCGTCCCGGACCAGCGGCGTGTCGATCCACGACATGTGCGCGCTGCCGACCTTGACGCCGCGGTGGGCGACCTCGATGCGCAGCGCGTTGGCGAAGTGCTCGGCCCCGGCCTTGCTCGCGTTGTAGGCCACGAGCCCCGGGGCGGCGGCGTAGGCCGCCAGCGAGGAGACGACGAGGACGTAGCCCCGGCGCTCGATGAGCTGGGGCAGCGCGGCGCGGACGGTGTGGAAGACGCCGGTGAGGTTGACGTCGACGACCTGGCGGAACGCCGCGGGGTCGACCGCGAGGACCGAGCCGTAGCTCGAGATGCCGGCGTTGGCCACGCACACGTCGATGCCGCCGAAGCGCTGCACGCCGTGGGCCACGGCGGCCTCCATCTGCTCCAGGCTGAGCACGTCGCCGGTGATCGACGTGGCATGGGCGCCGAGCTCGGCCTCCAGCTCGGCCAGCGGCCCGCGGTCGAGGTCGACGAGCACGACCTTCGCGCCGCGGGCGACGAGCCGGCGCGCCGTGGCGGCGCCGACGCCGCGCGCGCCGCCCGTGATGAGCACGACCTTGCCGCTCACCCGGCTCATGCCGCCACCGGGGCCGTGGTGGGGGGTGCGGGTGTCGCGGTCGCGGGTGGCCCGGACGCCGCGCCGGCGAAGTCGGCGATCGTCGAGGCGATGAGGGCCGCGTCATCCCACATCGGCGTGTGCCCGATGCCGCGGTGCAGCCGGAACTCCACCCCGGGGATCTCGGCCCGCAGCCGGGCCGAGTGGCGCTCCACCGGCAGGATCCGGTCGCGGTCGCCCCAGGTCACGAGCACCGGGCAGCTGATGTCGCCCAGGCCGGTCAGCGCGGCGTTGCCGTCGCGCAGCACGGAGAAGACGTCGTCGACGATGTCGCAGCGCAGGGAGGACCGTGCGAGGCGCAGGGCCTCGCCGGCCGGGACGAGGTGGCCGCGCGTCATGACGTCGCGCAGCGCGAGGCGGCGCAGCCCCGGCCGGCTCATGATCTGCGGCAGGTGCCGCTCGGAGGCCCGGGTGACGTTCTGCATCCGGCGGAAGACCTTCATGATGGCCTCGGCCGACCGCCGGTCGCCGGGCTCCAGGCCGCCGGCGGGGGAGATGCCGACCACGCTGCGCGCACGGCCGCGCCGGGCGAGCTCCAGGCCCAGCGCCCCGCCGAGCGAGTTGCCCGCGAAGTGCGCGGTGCCGACGCCGAGGCCGTCGAGGACCTCCTCGAGGTGGTCGGCGGCGTGGGGGATGGTGTGCGCCGTGTCGCGCGGGGGCAGCGGGCGGCCGCCGTCATGGCCGTCGAGCGTCGGCGCGATGACCTCGAAGCGCGGGACGAGCTCGGCGAGCACGGGCAGCCAGCAGCGCCACGTGGCCGTGAAGCCGTGCACCAGCACAAGCGGCTCGCCGCTGCCGGCGCGGTACAGGGCGGGGGAGATCTCGGGCATCAGCCCGTGATCGTAGGCGTTCAGTGGACCGGGCGCGACCCAGGTGCGCGGCGGGGCGGCGGTCAGGCGGCGTCGCTGTCGAGCGCGGCGCGCTCGCCGAACGGGTCGGCGATGATGTCGCGGAACCGGTCGTCGTCGCGCAGGGCGTCGAGGAACGCCCGGCCGAGCGGGGAGAGGCCGACCTCGTCGTCGGCGACCGGGCCGGGGTGGTCGTGATCGATGGGGCGGCGACGCTGCCGGGACTCGCAGCGATCGTCGGGTGGGTGGGCCATCGGCTTCCGTCCAGTTGACGTTCGGATGTCATCGATCGTCATGGCGTCCGGTCCGCCGCAAGGCGTCCCGGCGCACAGTCCGTCGCCGCGAGCGTATCAACGGTGAAGGACCGTTCAGCAAACCTTCCTCCGGCGGGACAGGGGCGACGCCGCGGCCTTCCGTGCGTAGGATCCCGCGCGTGTCCCGAACGCTCGAAGGCCAGACCCTGTTCATCTCCGGCGCCAGCCGCGGCATCGGCCTGGCGATCGCGCTGCGCGCCGCGTGCGACGGTGCGAACGTCGCGCTCATCGCCAAGACCGGCGAGCCGCATCCCAAGCTCGAGGGCACGGTGCACACCGCGGCCGCCGAGATCGAGGCCGCCGGCGGCCAGGCGCTGGCCATCGTCGGCGACATCCGCAACGACGAGCAGGTCGCCGAGGCCGTGGCCGCCACCGTCGAGCGCTTCGGCGGGATCGACATCTGCGTCAACAATGCCAGCGCGATCAGCCTGCAGGGCACCGAGGCCCTGGACATGAAGCGCTACGACCTCATGCAGGACATCAACACGCGCGGCACGTTCTCGGTGACCAAGGCGTGCGTCCCGCACCTCAAGGCCTCGTCCAACGCCCACGTCCTGACGCTGTCGCCGCCGCTGAGCCTGAAGCCCCGCTGGCTCGGCGCCCACATCGGCTACACCATCGCCAAGTACGGCATGAGCCTGTGCACGCTCGGCATGGCCGAGGAGTTCAAGGACGACGGCATCGCCTGCAACTCGCTGTGGCCCAAGACGCTCGTGGCGACCGCGGCGGTGCAGAACCTCCTCGGCGGCGACGCCGCGATGGCCCGCTCGCGCCGGCCCGAGATCGTGGCCGACGCCGCCCACGCCGTGCTGACGCGCGACAGCCGCGAGTGCACGGGCAACCTCTACCTCGTCGAGGACGTGCTCGAGGCCGAGGGCGTCACCGACTTCGCGTCCTACGCCTACGTGCCCGACGCCGACCTGCAGATGGACCTCTTCGTCGACGAGGAGTGAGCGCGCGGACGCGCAGCTGAACGCCGACGTTTCAGCCGCGTCCATCGGGGTACCGGATTCAGGTGCGTTCTGGGGAGGCTGGTCCGGGCCGGTCGGTCGTCGTGCTCGCCGCGGTGCTCGCGGCGCTCGCGGTCCTGGCCGGCGCGCCCGCCCCGGCCCGCGCCATCGGCATCACCGGCGTCACGGCGGCGCCCACCGACACCACGTCGGGCGCGCACAGCGACTTCCGCCTGGCCTTCTCGCTCACCGGCGCCACCGACGACCTGCGCGACCTCCAGGTCGACCTGCCGACGGGCCTGCTCGGCAACCCGATGGCCGTGCCCCAGTGCCCCGAGGCTGCGCTGCGCGCCGACGCCTGCGCGCCCGACACCGAGGTCGGCACGACGTCGACGGCCATCACCGCGTCGGTGCTCGGCGTGCCCGCGCCGCTGACGGTCACGGGCACCGTCTACAACGTGCAGCCGCCGGCCGACGAGCCCGCGCGCCTGGGCATCGTGCTGCGCCCGCTGGGCGGCGTGCTGGGCAAGATCGCGCTCATCGTCAGGATCCGCGTCCGCGACGAGAGCGACTACGGGCTGCAGACGACGATCTCCGACATCCCGCGCACGCAGGCCGGGCTCCCGTTCACCATCAACTCGCTCTCCCTGACGCTCGACGGCCGTGCGCCGGCCGGCGGCGCGTTCATGGTCAACCCGACCCAGTGCGCCCCGGCGACGACGAGGATCACCGCCGACTCCTACGCCTCGTCGCGGCCCGTCACGGCCACGGGGACGTTCCGGCCCACGGCCTGCGACAGCGAGCCGTTCGCCCCCGGGATGGAGATCGGCATCGACCAGCCGACCCCCGACACGCCGACGGCGCACTCCATCGCGCTGACCCAGCCCGCCGACGTCGGCGGGCGCCAGCCGTCGCACGTTAAGAAGGCCGTCGTGCGCCTGCCGGTCGGCACGTCGTTCAACCCGTCGCTGGCGCCGGGCCTGCAGGTCTGCTCCGACGCGCAGTTCGGCCCGCCGGGCGGCGGGCCGATCCGGTGCCCGGCGGCGTCGCTGATCGGCCACGTCGCGTTCGACAATCCACTGCTGGGCTCCGTGCCCGGCGACGTGTACTTCGGGCGCACCGACGACGACCCCTACCGCCTGCTCATCGTCGGCGCCAAGGCGGGGGTCACGGTCAAGATCAAGGCCAGCGTCCACCCCGACGACGACACGGCCCAGATCACGACGACCTTCGACAACCTGCCGCAGGTCCCGTTCACGAAGTTCGACCTGACGTTCACCGGCGGGCCCACGGGCGTCCTGGTCACGCCCCCGGCCTGCGGGACCTACCAGGGCTCGATCACGGCCACGCCCTACAGCGGCGGCCCGCCGCAGACGCCGACGACGACGTTCGCCATCGCCGATGACGACCAGGGCGGCTGCGCGCCGCGCGAGACGCCGGCGATCTCGGGGTCCGTCTCGACGACGCGGGCGCTGGCCAGCCCGGCGCTGACGCTCGACCTCCAGCGCGACGCCGGCTCGCGGCGGCCCGCGCGCCTGGACGTCGCGCTGCCCAAGGGCCTGCTCGGCCAGGTCGATGCCACCCCGCAGTGCCCGACGGCCCGCGCGATCGCCGCGGCGTGCCCGGCGAGCACCCAGCTCGGCACGGTGACCAGCACCATCGGCTCGGGCTCCCAGCCCATCACGCTGCGCGGCAAGGCCTTCCTCGGCACCCCGACGGCCACGGCGGTCGCGCGCCTCTGGCTGGCCATCCGCGTCGACGTCGGCCCGTTCGACTTCGGCTCCTTCGTCCTGCAGAACCCGCTGACGCTGGACCAGACCGACGGTCGCGTGCACGTCAGCGCCGTGCTGCCCGACGCGTTCAAGGGCTTCCCGCTCGGCCTGCGGCGGCTGCAGATGACGATCGCCCGCAAGGGCTTCCTGCGCAACCCGTCGGGCTGCGACGCGCGCACGTTCGACGTGGCGATCACGGCCGTGGACGGCACGCAGGGCGCCGGCAGCGGGCCGTTCCAGGCCTCGGGCTGCGACGCCCTGCCGTTCCGGCCCGGCGCCGCGACGTCGATCGAGGCGCCCAGGCTGCGGGCCGCGGGCACCCAGCCGCCGCTGCGCACGGCCATCACCAAGCCGCCGGCCGACACGGCGCTCAAGGACATCGAACTGCTCGTCTCCGGCGGCCTGGTCCCCAACCCCGACGCGCTGGCCTCCGTCTGCCAGCCCGACCAGCTCGCGGCCAATCGCTGCCCGCCGTCGACCCGGCTGGGCCGCGTGAGCGCGGTGACGCCGCTGCTGGGCACTCGCCTGTCGGGCCCGGTCTACCTCGCGCTGAACGGCAGCCTGCCCGACGACGAGCCCGGCATCGAGCTGCCCTACCTCAGCGCCGTGCTCGCGGGGCCGGGCGTGCGGCTGCGCCTGGACGGCGAGCTGCGCCTGAGCCCGGAGGCCGGGCGGCTGGAGGCGCACTTCCACGACCTGCCCGACGTGCCGCTGTCGAACCTCACGCTGGACATCGACGCCGGCCGCGCGGGCCACCCAGGCCCGTTCACGGCGGCCGCCGACCTGTGCGCGGCGGAGTTCGCGCCCTCCGACGTCACGTTCACCGGGCAGAACGGCAAGACGACGACCCAGCAGCCCGTGCTCGACGCGGCGGCCTGTCGCAAGGGCGCGCTCGTGCGCGCCGACGCCTCCGGGCTGGCGACCGCACGCCCGGTGCTGGCGGTCACGATCGCCCGCAACCCGACCGGCGCGCACGCGCTGCGCGCCGCCTCCTTTCGGCTGCCCGCGGGGCTGAGGGCGCGCCCGGCGCGGGGCGCCGGCATCGTCGTGCGCGCCGACGGGCACCGCCTGTCGCGCCGGCACTGGGCGCTGTCGGCGCGGGGCACGATGACCGTGCACGTGCCGGGTCACGGCGGGGCGCAGCGCATCGCGGTCGCGCTGTCGAAGGGCGCGGTCGTCCCGACGCCCGGGCTGCGCGCGGCGGGGCGCCGGGTGGCCTCGAGCCTCAGCGGCGCCGAGCCCGTGCCGCTGGACGTGTCGGTCACCACGCGCGAGCTCGGCGGCCGGCGGGCGCGGACGACGGTCAGCTTCGACGGGCGGCCCTGAGCCGCGGGCTCAGATCGCGCCGACCAGGGCCGCGCAGACCCAGTTCGACGCGCCGGCGCCGTTGTCCACAACGTGGACGCGAGGCGGTCCTGCTCGGCCTTGGAGGCCTGGTAGGCCGCCGGCGTCGAGCCGCCCAGGCCGCGCCAGGTGTCGGGCATCATCTGGTAGTAGCCCGAGGCGCCCGCGCTGTTGGGCGGCAGGTTCTGGCCGCCGGACTCGCACTGCACGATGGCCCACGGGATCGCCCACGGGCCGCCGGGGCCGGCCTTGTCCACCGCCTGGCGGGCGCGCTGGGCCAGCAGGCGCTTCAGGGTGCGCTCCGCGCTCAGGCGGTCGGCGCGCGTCGCGCGCAGCGCCGCCAGCCGGGCGGTGTGGGCCTGGGCGATCGCGGCGCGCCGCTGGGCGGCCGCGGCCTCCATGCCCGCCAGCGCGTCGCGCTCGCGCAGGACCTCGGCGGTGGCGGCGGTCCGCCGGGCCTCGAGGTCGGCCAGCACGCGCGTCTCGTGCGTCGCGTCGGCGCGGGCGCGGCGCACGACGCCGACGATCTCGGTGTCGCTGGACTCCACGCGGCGCAGGAAGTCCATGCGCTCGACGAGGTCGGCGAAGCCGTGGGCGTCCAGGACGACGGTGACGAGGTCGGGCGGCCCGTTCATGTAGCGCTGGCGCAGCAGCTCGGTGAGCTGGGTGCGGCCCTCCGCCAGCCGGGTGCGCAGGCGGCCCAGGCGGCGGCGCTCGGCGGCCAGCCGCACGCGGGTGGCGGCCAGCCGGGCGCGCGAGGCGTCGAGCTGGGCCTGGGCGTCGGCCAGGCGCCCCTCGACGATCGCGAGCTCCCGCGCGCTGGCGCGCTCGAGCCGGGCCAGGTGGGCCGCGGCGTCGGCGAGCGACCGCTCACGGGCCTTGCCGGCGGCGATCGTGCCGCGCAGCCGTCCCTCGTCGGCGCCGCGGGCTTCGCGGGGCGCCATCGTCCACGCGAGCGCCAGCCCGGCGAGCAGCAGGGCGGCGAGCGTGGCCAGGCCACGGAGGGCGGAGCGGCGGCAGGACATGCGACGGCACCGGCGCGGGAGCGCCGAACCGTCACCGTAGCGACCCCGTGTCCTGCTCCCTGCAGCCGAACTTGCAGGGCTTTCGCCGCTCAGGCGGCGCGCGAGCGCGTCTTCTCGCGGTACATCGCGGCGTCGGCGACGCGCAGCAGCTCCTCGGCCCCGCGGCCGTCCTGCGGCCACTGCGCCTGCCCGACGCTGACCCCGACGCGCAGCTCGCTGTCGCCGACGCGGAAGGGCTCGGCGCACACGGCGCGGACGCGGGCGGCGGCCGCGGCGATCTCGTCGGGGCTGCGGACGTCGGCGAGGATGACGGCGAACTCGTCGCCGCCCAGCCGCGCGACGGTGTCGCCGGAGCGCACGACGCTGCGCAGGCGGTCGGCGATCTCGCGCAGCAGCGCGTCGCCGCTGGTGTGGCCGTGGCGGTCGTTGATGGTCTTGAAGCCGTCGAGGTCGCAGAACAGCAGGCCGACCTCCGTGTGCCCGGCGCCGTCGAGGACGGCGTCGACGCGGCGCGAGAACCCGGTGCGGTTGGCCAGGCCGGTCAGCGGGTCATGGGAGGCCTGGTGCTGGAGCTCGTCGACGAGGCGGCCGTTCTGGATCGCCGGGGCCGCCAGCGAGGCGATGCCGTTGAGGCGCTGCAGCAGCGACGCATCGAGGTCCAGGCGCTCCGGGCGCTCGGCCACCGAGACCACGACGATGCCGAGGAACTCGCCGCGCGCGATGATGGGCACCGCGACGACCACGAGGACGTCGAGCAGCTCCATGAGCGCGTGGACCTGCGCGTCCCCGGCGTCGCCGCGCTCGACGTGCAGGGGCCCGGGATGGCCGAGCATCCGCGCCAGCGCGGGAGAGCCGCTCGGCAGCAGCATGCGGTCGTCGAGCAGCCCGATGTCCCCGTCGGCCGGCCCCGCGGTCGAGGCGACGCGCAGGCAGCCCGCCTCGTCGTCCCACAGCCACACGCTGAGGCGGTCGCAGTCGACGATGGCCGGCACCGTGCGCACGATGGAGTCCGCGACGTCCTGTCTGGACCCGCCGAGGGCCAGCGCCTGGGCCAGCGACAGCAGGGCGCTGACGTGGTCGTGACGCCGGTCGGCCTCGGCCAGCGCCGTGGCCATGTCGAGGACCGCGGCGGCGTGGGCGGCGTAGAGCGAGAAGAGCTCCTGTTCGGACGCGAAGAAGTGGATGCCCTCGGGGTTGAGCGCGCACAGGCGCCCGTAGGCGCGGCGCTCGGAGGCGACGTCGGCGACGAGCGCCGAGCCGGGCAGCGGGTCGCCGGCCTCCAGCGCCTGCGCGATCGCGGCCGCCTCGCCGTCGGCCACGCCCTCGGCATAGATGCGCACCTCGTCGCCGGTCCGGGGGCGGACGGCGAGCACGAAGCGCGGTGCGCGCACGGTCAGCGCGGCGCGGTCGACGATGCGGGCCAGCACGACGTCGATGTCGTCGGTCGACAGGAGCTCGGCGGCGGTGGCGAACACGCCGCGCAGACCCTCCCGGGTCGCCAGGAGCTGGGCCTCGAGGGCGGTGACGCGCTGCTGCGGGTCGGCACCCGCCGCGGCCTGCCCGGCGTCCCACGTCACGACGTAGCGGCACTCGGGGTCGCCCTTGGCCTGGCAGGAGAGCTCCCGCACGCCGGCGCGCGGGAGCCCGAAGAGCTCGGTCGGGGTGGCCAGCAGGCCGGTGGTCCACTGGCACTGCAGGGGGTGGCGGACGTGGCCCGGGCGCGCCACGGCGCGGACGACCGCCCGGCCCGGCTCGACCTCCACCGCGTCGAGGTCGCTGACCGTGCTGAGCTTGCCCGCGGCCTGGGCGATGGCGCCGAGGACCGCCTCGGGCGAGCCGAGCGAGCGCAGCAGCGTGGAGACCGACGTGCCCGCGTGCTGGCGCACGGTGTGCTCGCCGATGCGCCGCGGGAACCCGGGGTCGCCGGTGACCTGCACGCACGCCGACAGCAGGGCGATGGCCTCGTCGAGGGTGACCCAGTTCTCCTCGTTCTCGAGGTCCTCGCGGGTCTGCTGGACGCCGGCCGCCGCCAGCAGCTCCTCGATGCCCGCCGTGCCGTGCTCCTGGCCGACGAGCCGCAGCATGACGGTCGTCATCGAGCAGCTGATGTGACGGCCGCCGGGCATCGCCTCGGTGGGGCCTGCCTCCATAGGCCGGTGATCGGCACCGGCGGGCGCGTCCGACGAGTCAGCCTGGACGTTCGTTCGACCCAGGGTCGCGCAGCTGCGCCAGGGCGGCCCCGAGCGCGTCGTGCAGGGCCGCGAACGCCGGGCGCATGCGGGCGTGGACGGCCGCGGCCGCCGGGTCGGGGTGCAGGACGTCGGCGAGCGCGGCGGGGGCCGGCGGGGCGGCCGGCAGGCCCAGCGCCTGCCGGCCCAGCAGGGCGGCGCCGAGGCCCGAGCCCTCGTAGTCGCTCGGGAAGGCCACGGGCATGTCCAGGACGTCGCAGAGGATCTGGCGCCACAGCGCGCTGCGCGCGAAGCCGCCCGTGGCGCGGACCTCCCGGACCTCGTCGCCGGCCTCGCGCATCGAGGCGAGCACCAGCGCCAGCTGCTGGCAGACGCCCTCCAGCGCGGCGCGCACGAGGTGCGCTCGTCCGTGCGCGCGGGTCAGCCCGACGTAGGCCCCGCGGGCCTCGGCGTCCCAGTCCGGGGCGCGCTCGCCGACGAGCTGGGGGAGCATGAGCAGCCCGTCGCTGCCGGCCGGGGCTTGGGCCGCGAGCGCCAGCAGCGCCTCCTCGGGATGCTCGCCCAGGTCCGGCGCCAGCGCCCGGCCCGCCCACTCCAGGACGAGCCCGCCGTTGTTGACCGCGCCGCCGACGACCCAGCGCCCGGGGTCAGGGCGTAGCAGAACAGGCGCCCGCGCTCGTCGGCGACCGGGCGGTCCACAACGAGCCGCAGGGCGCCCGACGTGCCGATGGAGCAGGCCGCCACGCCGGGGGCCGTCGCCCCGACGCCGAGGTTGGCCAGCGGCCCGTCGCCCGCGCCGGCGACGACGGGCAGCGCGGCGCCGACCGCGGCCTCGCCCTCGGGCGTCAGCGCGAGCACCTCCGTCGCGGGGACCAGCGCGCAGAGCTGCTCGCGGGTGACGCCGGCGATCCGCAGCGCCTCCGCGTCCCAGTCCAGGCGGGCGAGGTCCAGCAGGCCCGTGCCCGAGGCCGTCGAGTGGTCGGTGACCCAGCGCCCGCAGAGGCGGTGCAGGACGAGCTCCTTGATCCCGCACCATCGGCGCGCACGGGCGGCCAGCTGCGGGTCGCACTCGGCGAACCAGACGAGCTTGACCAGCGGCGACATCGGGTGCAGCGGCGTGCCCGTGCGCGCGTGCAGGCCGGGGTGGTCGCGGCGCAGGCGCCGGGCCTGGGCGGCGGCGCGCGTGTCGGCCCAGGTGAGCAGCGGCGTCAGCGGCGCGTCGCCGGCGTCCAGCGCGACGAGCGAGTGCATGGCGCTGCTGAACGCCAGCCCGGCGGCGGGGCGGTCGGCGGCGCGGGCCGCGGCGACGGTGCGCCCGATGGCGGCGAGCACCGCTGCGACGACGACGGCGGGGTCCTGGACGGCCTCGCCGGGCGCGGGCTCGAGCAGCGGGTAGGCGATCTCGGCGTGGCCGTGGCGGTCGCCGCCGAGCCCGAACGCGGTCGCCTTGACGCTCGTGGTGCCGATGTCGACGCCGACGACCGTGCTCATGTCCTCAACGTATCCCCAGGCGGCGGTCACTACCGTTGTGGGCATGCGCACCCCGCAGACATGGCCCGTGGCGGCCGGATCACTCGTCGCCGGCTTCGCCGTCGCCCAGGCCACCGGCGTGCGGCCGCTGGGCGGCATCGTGCTCGTCGCCGGCGCGGGCTGGTGCGCGCGCCACTGGCAGGCGCGCGTGGGAACGGGACGCACCGTGGGCCTGCTCGGCCTCTACCTGGCCGTGTTCGCGGGCTCCCACGGCCTGGCGCACGCCATCGGCGCCTGGCCGTCCGTGGCCGTGGCGGCGGCCGTCATGGCCGCCGGCGCCATCGCGCTCGCCGATGCGCCTAGCGGGGCATCCGTGCCCTGGCGCCGGCCCGCCTGACGTCCGCGCGCGGCGAGGCGCCACGCGGGCCGGCCGCCCCCTGCCACACCATCGACGTGCGGACCCGTCCTCGGCCGGCGGGCGCCTCGCGATGGTGATCAGGCGACGGCATGGCGCAAACCTCGCACCCGCCCGCGGGCCCGGCGAGCGAGGTGGCCCCCGGCCCGGGGTGCGGCCTGCCGCACCCCGTCTACGCCGTCGCGAACCTCGACGACCCCGGCCAGGGCCCCGGCTTCCGCAAGGTTCGCGGCGAGCTCGGTGTGACCGTGTTCGGGATCAACGCCATCGTTTTGCCCCAGGGCCACACGACCAACCGCCACTGGCACGACCGCCAGGAGGAGGTCTGCTTCGTCCACCGCGGGCGGGCGCGCATCGCGTTCGGCGACGGGACCTCGCACGTGCTGGAGCCCGGCGGCCTGGCGGCTACGTCGGCCGCGACGGCCGCTCGGAGGACACCCCCGCGGCGTAGCCGGCGAGCGCCTCGCGCACCGGGTCGGGCCACGGCGCCTTCGTGAATGCGGCGGCGTCGACGCACACGTGGCGCAGCATGCCCTCGGTGAGGGTCGTGCCGTCGCGCACGACGGTGAAGCGGCTGGTGAGCGACGAGGTCGTCGGCGGGTCGAAGGCGACGACGACGTCGAGACGGTCGTCGTAGTGCGCCGGGGCGCGGTAGCGCACGTTGGACTCGGCGACGACGAAGTCGATGCCGTGGGTGCGCAGCAGCTCGGCGTAGCTCAGGCCGGTCACCTGGTGCAGCGCGTCGGTGTGGGCCATGTCGAACCACGTCAGGTAGTGCGCGTTGAAGACGCGCCCCTGCATGTCGCACTCGACGTAGCGGACGCGCACGGGGAGGGAGAACGGCTCGGTCACGGCAGCCGCGATCATAGGCCGCGGTGTGGCAGGGATCGCTCGTCCTCCAGCCGCCCGACACCTCCGACGGCCGGGGTGCAGACCTCCAGCCCGTCCCCGCGGTACACGGTCACGATCGAGGTCAAGCCGAGCCCGGCGCCCACCCCGGCTCCGACGCCCACGTCCACGCCGCTCCATGCGGGGCCCAGGCGACCCAGACCCGCGCCCCGCCGACTAGCGTGGACCCCGTGCGCCTGCTCTTCGTCTGCATGGGGAACATCTGCCGCTCGCCGACCGCGGAGGCCGTCATGCGGCACCTCCTCGTCCAGGAGGGTCTGCAGGATGTCGTCGAGCTCGACAGCGCCGGGACCGGCTCGTGGCACATCGGGGAGCCGCCCGACGGCCGCTCGACGGCCGCGGCCCGCGCGCGGGGCATCGTGATGGAGGGCGCGGCGCGCCAGGTCGCCGCGACCGACTTCGAGGCCTATGACCTGATCCTGGCCGCCGACCGCCAGAACCTCGAGGCGCTGCGGGCGGTCGCGCCCGGCGACGCCGCCGGCCGCGTGCGCCTGCTGCGCGAGTACGACCCGGCCGCCGTCATCGCGGGCGACCTCGAGGTGCCCGACCCCTACTTCGGCGGGGCCGACGGCTTCGACCACGTCCTCGACCTCGTCGACGCCGCCTGCCGCGGGCTGCTGGCCACGCTGCGCGCGGAGGGCCGCGTGTGAGGCAGGCCCTCGCCGCGGCGCTGGGTCGGGAGGTCGCCGAGCTGGTCCCCGTCGCCGGCGGCGACCTCAACGCGGCCTACCGCGCCACCCTGGCCGACGGGCGCGAGGTGTTCGTCAAGACCGCGCCCGACGCGGTCGCCGGCGCCTACGCGGCCGAGGCCGCCGGGCTGCGCTGGATCGCCGAGGCGCGGGGCGGTCCGCCCGTGCCGGAGGTGCTGGCCGTCGACGAGCGCTTCCTGGCGCTGGGGTGGGTGCCGGGCGGCGGGACCCTCGACGAGCAGGCCCTGGGCCGGAGCCTGGCGCTCCTGCACCGCGCCGGCGCGCCCGGCCCCGGCGCGCCGCCGCCCGGCACGGAGGGCCCGCTGCGCCTCGGGCCCCTCGAGCTGCCCAACGACCCGGCGGGGGACTGGCCCGCGTTCTACGCGCAGCGGCGCCTCCTGGAGCCCGCCGCGATCGCCGCGCGGCGCGGCGCGCTGAACGCCGCGGGCCTGCGCGCCGTCGAGGCCGTCGCGGCGCGCATCGACGTGCTGGCCGGGCCGGCCGAGCCCACCGCGCGGCTGCACGGCGACCTGTGGACGGGCAACGTGCTGGCCGGCGCCGACGGGCGGCCGTGGCTCATCGACCCCGCCGCCCACGGCGGCCACCGCGAGGTCGACCTCGCGATGCTCGAGCTGTTCGGGTCGCCGGGGCCGGCGCTGTACGCCGCCTACGACGAGGTGTGGCCGCGCGCCGAGGGCGCCCGCGAGCGGGTGGCGCTCTGGCAGCTGTTCCCGCTGCTCGTGCACGCGATCCTGTTCGGCGGGAGCTACGGCGCCGCGGTCCGGCGCGCCGCCGAGCGCTACGGCTGACCGGACCCGGCCCCGCTGGGGTACGGTCCCGCCCATGGGCAAGATCCACGGTGAGCGGACCGTCGACATCGAGGCGCCGATCCAGCGGTGCTTCGACATCGCGGCCGACATCCAGAACGCGCCGGCGTGGCAGGGCACGCTGCTCGACGTCGACGTGCTCGAGCGCGACGGCGCCGGGCGCGCCGCGGTCGCCGACACCAAGAGCGACGCCAAGGTCAAGCACGTCACGACGCGCCTGCGCTTCACCTACGAGGAGCCGGGCGCCATCCACTGGGTGCAGGAGAAGGGCGACGTGAAGTCCCTTCACGGCTGGTGGCGGCTCGAGGACCTCGGCAACGACCAGACCCGCGCGAGCTACGGCCTCGAGGTCGACCCGGGCCGCGTGCTGGGCCTGCTCCTGCGGGGCCCGGTCGAGCACCAGGTCCGCGACTTCCTGCTCGGCAAGGCGGCCGAGGGCCTCAAGCGTACCGCCGAGGAAGGCTGAGCAACCGCGCCCGGGAGGGCGCGTTCGCGTTCGCTAGCGTCGAGGGCCATGGCCGCGAAGGGTTCACCGACGCCGGTCCGGTCGGCACCGCCCACACCGCCTCCGTCCCAGGGTGGCGGGGTCGACCTCCAGACCCTGCTCATCACCGCGATCGCCTCGGCCGCGGCCGCCTATGTGACCGCGAAGGTCTGGTCCCCGGGCACGCTGGCCTCGGCGGCGTTCACGCCCGTCGTCGTCGCGCTCGTCAAGGAGGCGCTGCGCAAGCCCGCCCACGTCGTGACGTCCGCGGTGCCCGCCGTCGTCCCGCGGGTGCGTTCCCGCGGCGCGACCGGGGCGACGATCGACGCCGCCGCGCTGTCCGACGACCTGCCCGATCGCCTCCAGGCCGGCGCGCCCCCGGCGTACCCGCCGCCGCAGGCGGGAGCGGCGGCCGGGCCCGTGCGCGTGTACTCCACCCGCAGCCGGCGCCTGCGCTGGCGGCTGGCCGTGATCACCGGCCTGCTGGGCTTCGTGATCTGCGTCGTCGTCTACACCGTTCCCGAGGTCATCGTCGGTGGCTCCGTCGGCCGCCCGGGCCACGAGACCACGCTCTGGGGCGGCGGCCACCACACGACGAAGACCAAGACCACGACGGGCACGACCACCACGCCGACCACCACCGCCACGACCCCCGGCACGACGTCGACCGGCCCCACGAAGACCGTGACCCAGACCGTGACGACCCCGGCGCCCGCCACCCCGGCGCCCAGCGCCACGACCCCGCCGGCCACCGCGGCGCCGTCGACCGCGGCGCCCGGCGCGTCGGCCGCCCCGGCGGATCCGGCGGCGACGACGCCCTAGCCGTCGGCCTCGGCCGCCGCCTCGGCGTCGGCCTGCTCGGCCTCCTCGAGCTTGTCGCGCAGGTAGGCGGCCTTCTCGGATCGGCGCAGGTGGGCCCGCGCCTCGGCCTCCTGCGGCGTCTCGCGCGCGGCGCGCGCCTCCTCCCACGCGCGCTCGTCCTGCTCGGCCGCGAGCTCGCCCGGCCCGGGCGGGGGATCGGTCGTCACGCCGCGGTGATACCGGCGCCCCCGGCCGGCACGGGCCGCGCATGTCACCGTGCAGACATCCGCGGCGGCGGCGGGCGTGCGGGACGGCCGCCTAGAATCCGAGCCCTGCCCGCCGCGCTGACGATCCGCGACGCCCAGCCCGCCGACGCCGAGGCGGTCGCGGCGATCTACAACGAGGGCATCGCCGAGCGCGAGGCGACGTTCGAGACGCGCCTGCGCGACGCCGACGACGTCCGGGAGTGGCTGCGCGGGCTCTACCCGGTGCTCGTCGCCGAGCTCGACGGCGAGATCGTCGGCTTCGCGCGCATCGGGCCCTACTCCGAGCGCGAGGTCTACGCCGGGATCGGCGAGCACGGCGTCTACGTCACCCGGGCCGCGCGGCGCCACGGCGTCGGCCTGGCGCTCCTGGAGGCGCTGGCCGGCGCGGCCCAGGGCATCGGGCTGCACAAGCTGACCTCGCGGATCTTCACGACGAACACGGGGAGCATCGCGCTGCACCAGGCGGCGGGCTTCACGGTCGTCGGCACGCAGCGCCGCCACGGGCTGCTCGAGGGGCGCTGGCGCGACTGCGTGCTCGTCGAGCGCCTCATCGGCGACGCCGCGGAGTGACACGCCCGCGGCCTGGCTCAGGCCGCGAGCGCCAGCGTGACGCGGTCGGCCAGCAGGCGCCCTCGCAGCGTCAGCACGGCCCGCCCGGCCTCCAGCGGGCCGGGCGCCAGCAGGCCGTCCGCGCCCGCCGCGCGCGCCGCGTCGCGCCCCTGCGGCGTCAGGTCGTCCAGCGCCAGGCCGTCGCGCAGCCGCACGGCGAGCATGACGTGCTCGAGATGCGCGGCCTCGGCACCGGGCTCCTCGCGGCCCGCGGCGGGCGAGGCGCCCGCGCCGGCCAGCGCGGCCCAGCGCTGCGGGCGCAGGACGTTCCACCAGCGCACGCCGCCGACGTGGCTGTGGGCGCCGGGGCCCGCGCCCCACCAGTCCGCGCCCGACCAGTAGCCGAGGTTGTGGCGGCAGCGGTCGTCGTCGCCGCGCGCCCAGTTGGCGATCTCATACCACTGCAACCCGGCCCCGCCGAGCAGCGTCTCGGCCGCCTCGTAGCGCTCGGCCAGCACGTCGTCGTCGGGCGCCGGCAGCTCGCCGCGGCGCACCCGGGCGGCCAGGCGCGTCCCGGGCTCGACGATGAGCGAGTAGGCCGAGACGTGGTCGGGCGCGGCGTCCAGCGCGGCTTCCAGCGTGCGCTGCCAGTCCCCGGCGTCCTCGCCCGGGGTGCCGTAGATCAGGTCCAGGCTCACGTGCGCGAAGCCCGCCTCGCGCGCCTGGCGCGCGGCCTGCACGGCGCGCCCGGGGGAGTGGCGGCGCTCGAGGACCTCGAGCACGTGACCGACCGCGCTCTGCATCCCGAGCGAGATGCGCGTGAAGCCGGCCTCGCGCAGCGCCGCCAGGGTCGCGGGGTCGACGGTCTCCGGGTTGGCCTCCGTGGTGACCTCGGCGCCCGGCGCCAGCCCGAACTGCTCGCGGACCGCGTCCAGCACGGCGTGCAGCTCGCCGGGCGCCAGCAGCGTCGGCGTCCCGCCGCCGACGAAGACCGTCTCGGCGGGCGGCACGTCGTCGCCGAGCACCTCGCGCGCGAGCGCCAGCTCGGCGCGCACCGCGTCGACGTAGCCCGCCGTGCCGCCCGCGCCCGGCACGTAGGTGTTGAAGTCGCAGTAGCCGCAGACGTGCGCGCAGTACGGGACGTGCACGTAGACGCCGAACGGCCGGGCGCCCAGGCCCTCCAGCGCGGCGGGCGGGAGCCTGCCATCTGCGGGCGGACGTTCGCCGTCGGGGAGCCGGGCCATGACGGTCCACAGGCTAGGCGCCGCCGGGGCCGTGGAGGCCGGTGCCCCCGCTATGGTCGCGGGCGATGCGCGCCCCGGCGGCCACCATGCTCGCGGTGCTCCTCGCCGTCCTGGCCGCGGGCTGCGGCGGCGGCGGCGGCTCCCGGGAGCGCACGGACTACGTCCAGGCGCTCAACCGCGCGCAGTCGGGGCTCGCGCAGCGCTTCGGTGCGCTCGGGCGCCGGATCACGCCGACGAGCACCCCGGCCCAGGACGCCCGCACCCTGGGGGCCTACGAGGGCGCCGTGCGGGTCGCGATCGCCGACCTGCGGTCGGTTCGCCCGCCGTCGGACCTGCGCGACCTCCACGCGCGCCTCGTCGCCGGGGTCGCCGAGTACGGCGCCGCGCTGCGGCGGGCGCGCGCCGAGCTGCGCGGCACCGACCCGCAGAAGATCCTGGCCGCGCAGGGACGTCTGCGCACGACGATCGCCGACGCGGGCCGTCGCCTGAACGCGACGATCCAGGCGATCAACGGCCGGTTGGAGAGCTAGGGGTGGTCCGCTCCCTGCGCGCGGCGCCGGTCGTGGTGCCCACGCTGCTGGCGGTCGGGATCTTCCTCGCGTGGGTGCCGATCGACGGCGGCCAGCCCATCACGGGCTGGGGCCCCGGCGCGCTGGGCGTGCTGGCCCTGCTCGGCCTCGCGCTGGCGGCCGCGCCGCTGCGCTGGGCCCAGGTGCCCGTCGCGGTCCGCGTCGCGCTGGCGGCCTTCGCCGCGTTCACGGCGTGGAGCCTGCTGTCCATCGCCTGGGCCGACGACCGCGGCGCCGCGCTGGAGGGCGCCGACCGCACCCTGCTCTACCTGGCCGTCATGGTCCTGTTCGCGCTCTGGCCGCAGCGTCCGTCGACCGCCGCCGTCGTGCTCGGCACGTGGACGCTGGGCATGGGCGTGCTGGCCACGATCACGCTCGTGCGCGTCGGGACGGTCGCCGACCCCGTGCGGCTGTTCCTCGACGGCCGCCTCGTCGACCCCGCGGGCTACGCCAACGCGGCGGCGGCGCTGTGGCTCATGCCGCTGTGGCCGGCCGTCACGCTGGCCGCCTCGCCGCGCGTGCCCTGGGCGCTGCGCGGCCTGTTGGCGGCCGCGGCCGTCGTGCTCATCGACGTCGCGCTGCTGAGCCAGAGCCGCGGCTCGGTCCTGGCGATGCCGATCTGCGCCGTCCTGTTCGTCGCCCTGGTGCCGGGACGGCTGCGCCACCTGGCCGTGCTCGTGCCCATCGCGCTGGCCGCCGGCGCCGTGGTGCCCACGGGCCTGGACGTCGGGACGGCGGTGAACGCCGGCGACGCCTCGCGGATCCACGACGCCGTGCACGCCGTGCTGCGCGGGGTGCTGATCGCCGCGGTGCTGTGCGGCGCGGTCGTCGCGGCCGTCGCCGCCTGGGAGGTCCGTCGCCCCCTGGCCCCCGGCGCCGCGCGGACGGTGCGCCGCGCCTGGGCGGTCGCCGTGGTGACCGGGCTCATCGTGGGCGGCGCCGCCGGCCTGGTCGTCGTCGGCGGCCCGGTGCACCCGCTCAAGGACGCCTGGCATTCGTTCAAGGGCGGCTACGAGGACAACAAGGCCTCGGGCAACCGCCTCGTCGCGGGGCTGGGCTCCAACCGCTATGACTTCTATCGCGTCGCGATCGACGTGTTCGCCGACCACCCGATCGCCGGCGTCGGGGCCGACAACTTCTTCCAGGACTACCTCGTGCGCGGGACCAGCCCGGAGACCCCGAGCTACCCGCACGACCTGGCGCTGCGCACGCTGCAGCAGACCGGCATCGTCGGCGCCCTGCTGCTGCTGGCCGCGTTCGGCGCCGCGCTGGCGGCGGCCGCCCGGGCACTGCGGCTGGCCGACCCGCTCGCCGCGGCGGTCGCCGGCGGCGCGGTCATGGGCTTCGCCTACTGGGTCGTGCACGGCATGACGGACTGGTTCTGGGAATGGGCGGGCCTCGGCGCGCCCGCGTTCGCCCTGCTGGGGCTGGCGTGCGCGACGGCTCCGCGGCGCGCGGCGCCCCCGGCGGCCGGGCGCGCGCCGTCGCGCCGGCGCGCGCTCCTGGGGGGCGGCGCCGCCGCGCTCGTGCTCGTGGCCTGCGGCGTGGTCATCGCCGGGCCCTGGTTGGCCGAGCGCGACGTCGAGCGCGCCGGCGCGATCTTCGGCACCCGCCCGCTGGAGGCCTACGCCCGGCTGGACCGCGCGGGCGACCTCGACCCGTTCGGGGACCGCCCGGCGCTCGTCAAGGGCTCGATCGCCCTGCGCTACGGCGACCTCGCACGGGCACGCGCGGCCTTCGAGGATGCGCTGTCGCGCAACCGCCGCGGGGAGTACGCGACGCTCGAGCTCGGCGCGATCGCCTCCGTCCAGGGCCGGGCGGCCGACGCCCGCCGGCTGCTGGCCCGGGCGGTGGCCCTGGCCCCGCGCGACGCCACCGCGAAGGAGGCGCTGGCGGTCGTGCGCGCGGGCGGCACGGTCGACATCCCCGCCCTCAACCGGCGGATCCTCACCGAGGGCCAGCGGTTCGCCGGCGGGGGCGGCACCTGATCGGAGGCCCTGCGCGGACAACGCGGCCGGTGATCACGTAAGAACTGGTGGAGTGGTCAGGGGAGGCGGTGGGGTCTGACGCGACACCGTGCTACGTTCGGAGCGCGATGCTCCTCACCTGAGGGGCGTCAGTCCACGGACAAGGCGCAAGGATGATCCGCAAGCTCGATCCGGCAGGGAATGCCTCGGCACCACTCGGACGCCACCTAGGCACGGCTTCGAGAACCAGCGTGATGGCCCGCACCCTGTTGCTCATGCTCACCGCCGCGCTCCTGCTCCCGGCCGCGAGCCGCGCCGCGGATCCGCTGCTCAGCGGCTACGGCGGCCCCGGCGGCGGCGAGCAGGTCGTCCTGGGCTCGACGCTGGTCGATCCGCCATCCGGCGGCGGCACGAGCGGCCCGGCGGCGCCCGCCGGGACGAGCCTGCGCGCCACCGCCCCGCAGACGTCGACGTCGTCCTCGGGCTCCAGGCCCATGCGGCGCCCGCATCACAGCCCGGCCACGAAGGGCTCCGGGGCCACGACCTCGACGCCGGAGGCCACCGCTCCGGCCCCCACCGCGACGCCCACCGGTGCCCCGCCCGTGCGCGCCTACCCCTCGTCCTCCTCCTCGGACGCCGGCGGCCTGCTGTCGGGCGGCGACGTGCTCGTCGCGCTGCTGGCGATCGGGGCGCTCGTGCTCGTCGGGCTCGCGCTGCGCCGAATGTCTGACGGCGGCCCTCGGGACCCCGGCGGCGCTCAAGTGACGGCCTGATGGCGCCGACATCCTGGTGGAGTCGGATCTCGTCGTGAACCGCATCGAGCTCAGCCGCCAGAGCGCCGAGGCCGTGCCGCTGCACGTGCCGCCCGCCGGCGTGCCCGCGAGCGCCTACGCCCCGCTGCTGCTGCGCCGCCCGGAGCGCTCCGCGGCCCACCGCCTGCTCCAGGCGACGGCCCTGCGCCCCGGCCTGGACCTCCTGGGCCTCGTCTTCGCCGTCGTCGTCGCGCTGCGCTGGCCGCAGGAGCCCGTGCCCTTCTCCGAGGGCTGGCCGCTGCTGGTCTTCCCCCCGCTGGTCATGGTGCTGCTGCTCGTGCGCGGCATGTACGAGCGGCGCCTGCGCCCCACGATCCTCGACGGCGTGGTGCCCATCGCGGGCTCGGTCTCGGTGGCCGCCATGGCCGCCGTCGTCATCGAGTCCTACCTCGTCCGGTCCCAGTTCGCCCCGGCCGTCACCGCTCACCTGTGGGCCGTGGCCATGGTGACCGTCGGCGGCACGCGCGCCGCCCTGCTCGGCGTGCAGCGCCTGGCCCGCTCTCGCGGCCTCGATGGGCGCCCGACGCTCATCGTCGGCGCCGGCGCCGTCGGCACGCGTCTGGCCCGGCGCCTGGAGGACCAGCCCGAGTACGGCCTCACGCCGGTCGGCTTCCTGGACGCCGACCCGCTCGAGACGCTCGACGTCTCCGGCATCCCGGTGCTCGGCTCGCCCGACGACCTGGACTGGGTGGCCCAGATCACCGGCGCCGAGCACGTCGTCATCGCCTTCTCCTCCGAGCCCGACGAGCGGCTCGTCGACCTCGTGCGCCGCTGCGAGGCCCTCGGCCTGGAGGTCTCGCTCGTGCCGCGGCTGTTCGAGTCGCTCAACCACCGCGCGACCTATGAGCCCCTCGGCGGCACGCCGCTGGTCGGCCTGCGCACGGTGCACCCCAAGGGCTGGCAGTTCGCGGTCAAGCACGGCTTCGACCGCCTCGGCGCCCTGCTGCTCATCGTGCTCTTCGGCCCGCTCATGGCCGCCATCGCGATGGCCGTGCGGCTCAGCTCGCCGGGCCCGACCATCTTCCGCCAGCGCCGCGTGGGTCGCGACGGCACGGTCTTCGACCTGTACAAGTTCCGCTCCATGCGGATGCCCGACCCCGCCGCGGCGGGCTTCCGGCCCGGTGAGGGCAGCGCCCCCGGCGGCGTCGAGGGCGCCGACCGGCGCACGCTCATCGGCCGCCTGCTGCGCCGCACCTCGCTCGATGAGCTGCCGCAGTTCTTCAACGTGCTGCGCGGCGAGATGAGCCTCATCGGCCCGCGGCCCGAGCGTCCGGAGTTCGTCGAGCTCTTCGAGACCGACATCCGGCGCTACGGCGATCGCCACCGTGTGAAGTCCGGGCTGACCGGCTGGGCGCAGGTCCACGGCCTCCGGGGCCAGACCTCGCTGAGCGACCGGGTCGAGTGGGACAACTACTACATCGAGCACTGGTCGCTGGGCCTGGACTTCAAGATCCTGGTCCTCACCGTGCTGGCCGTGCTGCGCCCGGCCGAGTAGTCCCCTCCGCGCGCACCACCCGTGACGGACGTCTCCATCATCGTCATCGCCCGCGACGTGCGCGACGAGGTCCTGTCCTGCCTGGCCGCGATCGCCGAGCACGCCGCTCCGGTCTCCGTGCAGCCCATCGTGGTGGACAACGGCTCGTCCGACGGCACGGTGGCGGCGGTCCGCGAGGCCTTCCCCGGCACCGAGGTCGTCGCCCTGGACCGCAACGAGGGCGGCTCGGCGCGCAACCACGGGCTGCGCATCGCGACGGGCCGCTACCGGATGTTCCTCGACAGCGACGCGCTGCTGACGCCGGGCGCGCTGGCCGAGCTCGTCGCCTTCCTGGAGGCGCGCCCCGACGTGGGGCTCGTCGGCCCGCGCCTGCAGTACCCCGACGGTGGCTTCCAGCCGTCGGCGCGGCGGCTGCCGCCCGTGCTGCTGCCGCTCCTGCGCCGCCCGCCCTTGAGCCGGTTCTTCGAGGACGGCGCCGTCGTGCGCCGCCACCTGCAGCTCGACGCGCCGCACGACCGCACGCGCGAGGCCGAGTACGTCATCGGCGCGGCCATGATGTTCTCGCGCGAGGCCCAGGAGGCCGCGGGCGAGCTGGACCCGCGCATCCCGTTCGCCCCCGAGGACATCGACTGGTGCGTGGCGATCCGGCGCGCCGGCTACCGCATCGCCTACCACCCGGCCGCCGTCGTCATCCACGTCTACCGGCGCACGACCGCCAGCCGCCCGGTGTCCAAGGAGGCGCTGCAGCATCTGCAGGGCTTCGCCTACTTCCAGTGGAAGTGGCGGCGCCAGCGCCGCGCGCTGCGCGCCGAGGGCGACGCGATGGAGCGCCGCAACTGGGTGCTGCCCGAGCCCACGGCGCCCGGGGCCTGACCGTGCCGCGCCCGGGCGCGGCCTAGGATGGAAGGCGTGTCTCCCTTCTGGATCTGGACGCAGGCCCTCATCGTCGTGTTCGTCCTGGCGGGCATCATCATCGCGGCCACCCGGTTGATCTGATGTTCTCCACCATCGTCGTCGGCACCGACGGGTCGGAGACCGCGGGACGCGCGGTCGCCGACGCCACCCAGCTCGCCGAGTCCCACGGCGGGCGGCTGCTCATCGTCTCGGCCTTCGAGCCGGTGGCCGGCGCGCGGCTGCGCCAGGAGGCCGAGCAGGTCCCGGCCGACCTGCAGTGGACGATCAACCCGCGCGAGGACGTCGACGCGACGCTGCGCGACGCGGCCCTCCCGGCGCAGGAGCGCGGCGTGCCCGTCGAGGTGTTCGCACGCCAGGGCGACCCGGCCGACGCGATCCTCGACGTCGCCGAGGAGCAGGGCGCCGACCTCATCGTCGTCGGCAACAAGGGGATGACCGGGGCCGAGCGCTTCCTGCTGGGCTCCGTGCCCAACAAGATCAGCCATCACGCGCCGTGCAGCGTCCTCATCATCCGGACGACCTGACCTGACCGTGGCCCCGGCCAGCCGCGCCTTCTACCTCGACGCCGGCGGCGAGGCCGTCCTCGTCCGCCACGACGCGCCGGCCGGCGCGCCGAGCGGCCGCGGGGTCGTGCTCGTACCGCCGTTCGGCTGGGACGAGGTGTGCTCCTACCGCCCGCGCTGGTCGTGGGCGCGCCACCTGGCCGCGCGCGGGACCGGCGTGGTGCGCCTGGACCTGCCGGGCGGCGGCGACAGCGCCGGCGGCCCGTCCGACGACGACCGCCTCGGCGCGTGGACGACCGCCGTCACCGCCGCGTGCGCCTGGATGGCCGGCCAGGACGACGGCACCGACCGCATCACGCTCGTCGGGCTCGGGCTCGGGGGCTTCGTGGGCTGGCAGGCCGTGGCGGCCGGCGCCGCCGCCGACGACCTGGTCCTCTGGGGCGTCACCGCCCGTGGTCGCTCCCACGTGCGCGAGGTCAAGGCGTTCTCGCGCCTGGAGCGCTCGCGGCTGGCCGAGCTCAACCCGGGGCGCGAGCTGGCCGGCGACGAGGACGGCGCCATCACCGCCGGCGGCTTCGTGCTCTCGGCGGCGACGATCGCGGTCCTCGAGGCGACCGAGCTGCGGGCGCCCGGCGCGCCGTGGGCCGACCGGCGCGTGCTCGTGCTCGGCCGCGACGGCGCCCAGCCCGACGCCCGCCTGGTCGATGCGGCCCGGGCCACGGGCGCCGAGGTCGCCCACGCCGACGGCCCCGGGTGGGGGGCGATGGTCGCCGAGCCCGGCAGCTCGACGCCGCCGTGGGCGGCGATCGCCGCGGTCGACGCGTTCCTGGACGCCGGCCCGGCCGGCCCGGCGGGGCACCGCGCCCGCAGCGCGGCGCCCGCGGAGGCGGCCGAGGCGATCATCGACGGCGTGCGCGAGACGCCGGTGCGCGTCGGCGGCGTCGACGGCGTGCTGGCCGAGCCCGCGCAGGCCACGGGGCCGGCGCCCGTCACGCTGCTGCTGCTCAACGCGGGGTCCATCCGCCGCATCGGGCCCAACCGGATGTGGGTCGAGCTCGCGCGCCGCTGGGCGGCGCGCGGCGTGCCGTCGGTGCGGCTGGACCTCCCGGGGATCGGCGAGGCCGACGGCCCCGACAGCATGGAGGGCGACGTCGGCGCCTACTACGGCCCGGAGTTCGTCGCCGCGCTGCACGAGGTCCTGGACCGCCTGGCGGCGCGCGAGGGCTCCCGGCGCTTCGGCGCCATCGGGCTGTGCTCGGGCGCGTACTGGTCGCTGCAGGCCGCGATCGAGGACGAGCGCATCGACCGCGCCTACCTGCTCAACACGCGCGCGCTGGTCTGGGACCCCGACCTGGGCACGCTGCGCGACACGCGCAAGCTCGGCTACCTGGCCAAGGCCTCCACCTACCGCCGGGTGCTGCGCGGCGACATCCCGCTGCGTCGCGGCGCCGAGATCGCCCGGGCGATGGCCTGGCGGCTCCTGCGGGCGCTGGGCCGCCAGGCCGCGCGCGCGGCCAGGCGCGAGCCTGCCGCGCCGCCGGCCGATCCCGTCGACGCCGTGCTGGACCGGCTGCGCGACGACGGCAAGCGCGGCTACCTGCTCTTCACCGGCGCCGAGCCCGTCCACGAGGAGCTGGAGCGCACGGGCCACCTGACGCGCCTGGACCGCTGGCCCAACCTCGTGCTCGAGACGCTGCCCGAGCTGCGCGACGTCCACGAGCTCAAGCCGCGCGAGCTGCAGCGCGAGGTCCACGCCCGCCTCGACGCGGCGATCGAGCGCGACCTGCAGGCCGCCGTCAGGCCGTAGGGGCCGGCGCCGGGGCGCGGCCGGCGACGCGCGCGACCTGGCGCAGGGCCGACGTCAGCAGCCCGCGGTCGCACATCGCCAGGCCCAGCACGAAGGCGCCGAGCCCGGCGGTCGCGCTGAGCACCAGGGCGACGAGGGCGGGCGTGGAGCCCAGGGCCTCGACGACCAGCCGCGTGACGACCCAGTCGGCCGCGCCGCACACCGCGACCCAGCGCAGCGCCCGCCACAGGTCCAGCGCCGGCACGCCGGCGTGGCGGCGCACCAGCGCGGTCAGCACCGAGAAGGAGATCAACGTGTCGGCCAGCGGCACGCAGGCCACGAGCGCGAGCTCGTGCGAGCGCACGGCGAACACGAGGCCGACGACGAGCGGCACGAGGACGAACAGCGCGACCCAGCCCACGGCGCCCGCGCGCCCGAGCGAGTTCAGCAGCCAGCTCAGCGTCGACTCGACGGGCCGCACGGCGGCCCAGAGCCCGACGACGCCCAGCACGCCGATCATCGGTGACCAGTCGGCCCCGAAGAACGCGTGCGTGAACGGGCCGCCGGCTGCGCTGAGCAGCACGCCGGCCGGCACGGTGAACAGCGCGACGAGGCGCAGGACGGTCAGGAAGGCCGGGCGCACGTCGTCGTTGTTGGCCCGGCTGCGCGCGAAGGCGGGGAACGTGACGCGCGCGATCGGGTCGGCCAGCGCCGAGTAGGTCAGGTCGCCGAAGCGGAAGGCCATGGAGTAGTAGCCGATGGGCGCGGCGCCGAAGGTGCGCCCGACCATCACCGTGTCGGCGTTCTGGCGGATGAAGACCGTGATGCCCTGCGTGAAGAACCCTCGGCCCGTCGCGAACACCGTGCGCGCGACCGCCGGGTCCCACGCGGGCGCCACCCGGTAGGGCGCCAGCACGAACAGCACGGCCGCGAACAGGCCCATGGAGGCGATCTGGCCGGCGACCAGGCTCCACACACCCGCGCCCAGCGCGGCCAGCGTGATGGAGACCCCCGAGAACGCCACGGTCTGCACGGCCAGGCCGGCGAAGCGGCGGCGGAACTCGAGCTGGCTCTGCAGCAGCGACTCGTAGAACGAGCCCACGCCGCTGATGAGCACGGCGGCCGACAGCGCCAGCAGCACGCTCGTCAGGCGCGGCTGGTGCATGACGGAGGCGCCGACCGGGGCCAGCCCCGCCGCCACCGCCGTGGCGCCGGCTGCGCCGGCCAGCGCCAGCGAGAAGACCGTCCCCTGCCCGCGGCGGTCGAGCTCCTGGTGGACGACGAGCGTCGCCCCGAACGAGATGCCGCCGAACCAGAACAGGAAGTTGACGACGATGAGGCCGATGGCCATGAGCCCGAAGTCCGACGGTGCGACCAGGTGGGCCAGCACGAGCGTGGTCAGGGTGGTCACCGTCTTGCTGACGGCCAGGCCCAGGAACGTCCAGGGCACCCCGCGGACGGCCTTCTCCTCCATCGACGGGCTCCGCTCCTACTTGCCCAGCCGGCGCTGCAGGGCCTCGCCCGCGGCCCAGGCGGCGTTGCGCAGCCCGAGCGGCGGGCGCGCGCCGAAGACGACCGGGTAGGCCAGCTTCTTCAGCGGCGACAGGCTGGAGTGGCGGCGATGGCGCCCGATCTCGGCGAACAGCCGCGGGTGCGTCCGCTTCAGCTCGGCGTAGAGCTTGCGGTGACGGCCGATGGAGTCGCCGAGCATGCGCGGCCCGTGCAGCCGGCGGCGCACCGCGACGACGCCGGGTCCGGCGTGCAGCGCCAGGTCCCAGCGCTCGGCGAACGTCATCCAGAGGTTCCAGTCCTCGTAGCCGACCATGCCGCCCACGTCGTTCCAGCCCCCGACGCGCACCAGCGCGTCGCGCCGGAACAGCGAGCACACGGGGTAGTCGTTCCGGAAGGCCACGCGGTAGCCCTCCAGGCGCAGCGGTACGACGCCCCGGCGCTGGCGGGTCCCGAACTCGACCACGTCGCCCCAGGTGGCCACGGCCTCGGGGTCGGCGTCCAGGCGGTCGGCCAGCCGGGTCAGCGCGCCGTCGACGAGCAGGTCGTCGGAGTCCAGCGGGAACACGTAGGGCGCCGTCGTGGCCGCCAGGCCGGTGCGCCGCGCGGCCGAGAGGCCCTGGTTGACCTCGTGGCGGATCACGCGCACGCCCTCGGCCCGCAGCTCGTCGAGCGCGACGGCGGTCTCGGGCTGGGTCGAGCAGTCGTCGATCACGACCAGCTCGACGGCCTCGCCGGTCAGGGCGGAGGCCACGGCCTCCTTGGCCAGGACGCCATCGTTGAAGCAGGGGATGATCACAGCGACGCGGGGCGACGCCGCACTCGGCGCATCGGGCCTGGCGGGCACGGACGCCGGGTTGGGGTCGGGCCGAGCGGGCCCCGGGCCCGTGTGCGGCGAGCGGTTGACCACGAGCTTGGTGGCGAAGCGCAGCAGGTGGTCGGACGGCGAGACGCCCAGCCGCCGCCAGTTCAGCGGCGTCGACACGGGGTGGGTGGTCGTCGGCTTGGCCGACGGGAGGCCCGCCCCGGTCCGGTAGCCCGCCTGCTGGGCGGCGGCGACGACGCGGGCGTCGACGTCGCCGAACGGGTAGGCGATGCTCAGGCACGGCCGGCCCACCTCGGCCTCGACGAGCTCGCGCGACAGCACGAGCTCGTGCGCCAGCGTCGCGTCGTCAAGCGTCGGCAGGCGGCGGTGGTCGTTGGTGTGGGAGCCGATCTCCCACCCGTGGTCGGCCAACGACCGGATCTCGTCCCAGGTCATCAGGTCGAGCTCCTCGAGCTCGCCCTCGCGGCGCCAGGCGTCCATGTCCTCCCACTCGGCGCGGCGGCCGACCCAGCCCGTCGGCACGTAGAGGGTCGCGGGCACGCCGAAGTGCTCGAGGACCGGCAGGGCCTCGTCGCGCACCGACCTGTAGGCGTCGTCGAAGGTGATGACGAACGTGCGCTCGTGGCGCGGGCGCAGGAGCGCGTCGGAGAACGTCGCGGGCACGTAGCCCAGCCGCAGCAGCGCCCGGAGCTGCGTGGCGAGACGATCCGGGGTGACGGTCAGCGGCACGTTCCAGCTGCGGCTGATGGCGTGGTAGCAGAGGACGATCGGCTCTCTCATCCGTGCAGCTCCCGCAGGCGCGCCAGCATCTCCTGCTGCTGGACCATGCGCCACTGCAGCCGCCCGGCGAAGCGCTGCAGGGTGTAGGCGTGGGCCAGGCCCAGGGCGACGATCGCGGCGTCGAGCAGGCGCCGGGGCCAGGACGCGACGCGGGCGCGCAGCACGAGCCAGGCGGCGGGGCGCGGCAGGTCGTCGGTCAGGACGGCGAGGTCCAGCGCGCCGAGGCGGTCGGCGTGGCGCTCGTGGGCGTCGACGAGGCCCCGTCCCGAGCTGGCCGCGTCGCGCACGAAGCCCTCGGGCGAGCGGACGTAGTGATGGACGCTGGTCAGGGTGCGGTCGAACTCGCCGTGCAGGCCGGCCGCCTCCAGCCGCAGGCCCAGCAGCAGGTCGGTGTGGTAGGAGGCGACGTCCTGCTCGAGCTGCGGCGCGACCGCCAGGTAGGCGTCGCGGCGCACGGACAGGTGGCCGGCCCAGAGGGATCCCAGGACGGACCCGGGGGCCTCCTCCCAGCCGCGCACGTGGGCCTCGTAGGTCCGCGCGTAGGCCTCGCGCGGGTAGGAGCGGGCGTCGCGCGGCCCGGCGGCGACCGGCATGTAGCCCACGAGCACGAGGGACGGGTCGGCGGCGTGGCGGACGGCGTGGCGGGCCACGACGCCCGGGGCCGGGACCACGTCGTCGTCGAGGAGCACGACGACCTCGCCGCGGGCGTGGCGGACGCCGGCCAGGCGCGCGGCCCCGGCGCCCTGGTTGGCCTGCGCGATCGGGCGCAGGCGCGGCTCGCGGGCCGCGCGGGCGGCCAGCATCTCGGCGGTGCCGTCGGTCGAGCCGTCGTCGACGATCACGAGCTCGGCGGGCGCGACGTTGGCCAGCAGCTCGTCGAGGACGGCGTCGAGCTGGTCGCGGCGCTGGTGCGTCGGGACCACGACCGACACGCTCGGCGGGTCAGTCGGCGTAGGAATAGCCGTAGGTCCGCTGCTCGGCCTGGGACGAGTTGGTCAACACGATGTGGTAGTTCTCGACGCCGAGGCCGGCGAGCCGCGAGCGCACCGACTGGGCCTCGTCGCGCGACGTCTCGCCCTCGCGGCAGACGACGATCACGAGGTCGGCGAGCTGCAGCAGGGGGAACGAGTCGCCCGACAGCAGCATCGGCGGCGTGTCGATGACGACGTACTCGCTGATCCTGCGCAGGTGGGCGACGAGCTCGCCCGTCGTGCCCAGGGACAGCAGCTCGGCGGGCAGCGGGTGCGGGGTGCCGGCGGGCAGGAGCTGCAGCCGTACCTCCTCGGCCGCGGGCGGGCGGCCGTTGCCGTTGACGGGCGCCAGCTGCACGGCGGGCACCTCGACGAGGACGTCCTCGAGCTGGCGGTGGCCGCTGAGCACGTCGGTCAGGCCCTCGCCGGCGGCCTCGACGTCGAGCAGGCGGTGCAGGGTCGGGCGGTACATGTCGGCCTCGACGGCGATGACCCAGGCGCCGGTCCGCGCCAGGACCGAGCTGACGTGGGCGACGACGGTGCTCTTGCCGTCCTCGGGCCGCGCACTGGTGACGACGATGACGCCGCTCTCCTTGCGCGGGCCCGAGAACCGCAGCGACGCGGCCAGCAGCTGCACCGACTCGGCCACCTGGCCCGACAGGGCCTTGGGCAGGAACGCGACCTGGCTGGGCTTGGTGCCCAGCACGGCCGGCGGCAGCGTGGCCAGCACGGTGGCGCCGAACGCCTCGCCGGCCTCCTCCTGGCTGCGGATCCGGCCCGACAGGACGTCGCGCAGGAAGGCCAGCAGCACGCCGGCGATCACGCCGAGGATGAGCGCCAGCGCGAGCGTGCGCTTGACGTGCGGTGAGACCTGGTCGGGGTTGGGATGGGCGGGGTCGAAGACCGTCGCGCTGACGGCCGCCGACTGCGACGCCGACGGCGTCGTGCTCGACGCGCCCGAGGAGGACGCGGTGCCCTGCTGGCGGTCGACGAGGTCGACGAAGACGCCCGCGATGGTCGCCAGCGTGCGGGTGGCGCGCCGGACGTCGGTGTCCTCGTAGGAGACCTGCAGGACCGAGGTGTCCGGGTTGCTCGTCACCGACAGGCGGCTGAGCAGCTGCTGGGGCGTCAGGTCCAGGTGACGCCGGCTGATCGTCTCCCGCGCCACGACGTCGCTCTGCAGGAGGTCGGTCATCGTCTGGGTGAACGGCTGCACGGCGCCGGAGGCGTCCGCGCCGAACAGCGCGCGGCCCTGGCCGACGACGATCTTCGTCGAGGCGGAGTACTTGGGCGTCGCCGTCTGCGTGTAGACGATCGCGGCCAGCAGCGCGACGACCGTCGTGACGGCCGGGACCCACCACTGCCGGCGCAGGATGCGCAGGTAGCTCTGCAGGGTGGTGCGCGAGGGGCTGGGGTCGAGTGCGTCGTTCATGATGCCGTGCGCCTCCTTGGCGCCGGGGTTGCCGCGACGATGCGCGGCAGGGTGAGGGCCAGACCCATGAGGACCCACAGGGTCCGGTCGGTCTCGGTCGACAAGAGGATGGAGGTGAGGGCGAAGCCGATCAGCGAAAGCTGTAGCGCGCGCGCCACGCCCGTCAGCAGCGGGGATCCGCGCTCGTCGGCGAGCTTCGCGCTGCGCCGGAACGATCGCAGCGTCAGCCCGAGGACGAGGAGGAAGAGCACCAGGCCCAACGGGCCGAGCTCGACGAGCGACTCGAGGTAGGCGTTGTGGACGGGCTGGCCCCCGGGGCGCAGCGCGTAGGCGCTGAAGTCCACGCCCGGGGTCATGCGCATGAGGTCGTTGGCCCGGCTCGGGAACGCCCCGAAGCCCAGGCCGGTCAGCGGGTGCTGGCCGATCCCGGTCCCGGCGGCCAGCCAGAGGTTGGCCCGGCCCGAGCCCCCGTCGGCCGTCGTGAACAGCGACGAGGTGCGGGCCGACAGGGCGCTGAAGGACAGCGTCAGCAGGACGCCGGCGCCGACGGCCAGGGCGGCGAGGAACAGGCGCTTGCGCGCACGGGTGCGGAAGAACGCCCGCGCGGGCTGGAAGGCCAGCAGCAGGGTCAGGCCGCACAGGGCCAGGATGCCGCCGCGCGACAGGGAGGTGAAGACCGAGCCGACCGCGATGCCGACGCCCGCCAGGACGACCGCGCGCTGCAGCCCCGACCGGACGTGGCCGGCCAGCACGGCGCCGAGCGGGATCGCCACGATCTGCAGGGAGGCGAAGAAGTTCGCGTCGCCGCTGACGCCGACGGCCCGCGCGGTGCCCGTCAGGAACTCACCGATCGCGACGAGCCCCATGACCGAGGACATGAGCCAGACGACCACGACGACGGCCAGCACGTGGCGCTCGGTGCGCACGAGCGCCGCGATCGCCATGAGGTAGATCGCCGACAGCGACAGCGACAGCAGCGCGTAGGGCGTGCCCGTGCCGTTGGAGAAGCCCTCCATCGTCACGTCCACGCTCCACAGCGTGCTCGCGAACGCCCACAGCGCATAGCCCACGACGGCCGCGATGAGCGGGCGGTTCAGCCCGGCCAGCCGGGCGGGGCTGTCGTGGCGCACCTGCAGCAGCAGCAGCGCGAGGGCCAGCGGCCCGGCGACGCGCGAGATCGAGACGCCGCCGATGCTGTAGGCCTCGGCGAAGACCGTGACCACGAGCGCGACGGGCAGCCAGTCCGGGCGGGCCAGCAGCGCGACGCCGATCGGCAGCAGCGCCACCAGGATGCCGGCCTGGGCGCCGCCCAGCCCGATCGCCACGCCCATGATCGCGCCGAGGGCGACCGCGATCGCAGCCCACAGCCAGGCGCTGCCCAGGACCAGCGGCCGCCGGCGCAGCGGGAGGAAGGCGGTGTGGCCGAGGCCGGAGACGCCCACGCTCAGCGGCTCCCGGCCAGGAACGTGGCGATGCGCGCGGTCTCGCGCTCGAGGGTGTGCTCCCGTGCGCGCCGCAGGCTGCCGGCGCCCAGGCGCGCGCGCAGGCCGGCATCGCCGGCGATGCGCTGCAGGGCTGCGGAGGCCGCCCCGGCGTCGCCGGGGGCGACGAGGAGCCCGCCGTCGGAGCCGACGGCCGCCGCGACGCCACCCACGTCGGTCGCCACGACCGGAAGGCCGGCGGCCCAGGCCTCCACAAGCACCTGAGGCATCCCCTCGGTCCAGGAGACGTGCAGGAACATGTCGGCGTCACGGTACAGGTCGGCCAGCCCGTCGGACGGCCCGACGAAGCCCCGCAGATCGAGGTGCTCGGCGACGCCCAGCGCCTCCGCGCGCTCGCGCAGCGCGCCCAGCAGCGGGCCGTCGCCGCACACGGTCAGGCGCCAGTCCGCGCCGCCGGCGCGCAGGCGGGCCAGGATGTCGGCCAGCAGCAGCGGGTTCTTCTCCGTGTCGACGCGCCCGACGGTCAGGACCCGGATCGGGCCGGTGGCACCGGGCTCCTCACGCGCGGGCGCGTGGACCTGGGCATCGCGCACGAGCGAGACCCAGACCTCCAGCAGCCGCGGGGCGCGCCGGTAGCGGGCCGCCAGGCCGGCGCCGACCACGATGGTCGGCGTGCGGCGGGCCAGCAGCCGCCAGGCCGCATCCAGGGTGCCCGCGATCCACGCCAGGGACCGGCGGCCGGGATGGCGGTGCGTCACGTAGCTGACGTAGTCCATCCGCACGCCCAGCGCCAGCCGCCGCCCGCGCAGGCGCGTGAGCAGGGCGAAGGCCACGCCGAGCGGGGAGGGGCCGAACAGCAGCACGCCGTCGACCTCGCCCGCGACGCGCCAGAAGACCCGCAGCGAGCCGGGGAGTGCGCGGAGCATGCCGGCAGGACGCGAGAGGTCCTCCCACCAGGGCAGCTCGACGAAGCGCAGGCCGTCGGGCAGCGCCACGAGGGGCTCATGGTGGCCGGGCTGCACCCGGCCGAGCAGCACGAGGCCGTCGGCGGCGTCGCCGAGGCCGGCCAGGAACAGCGCGAAGGGCATCTCCGCGCCGACGGGGCCGTCGGCGCGCGCGTAGGGGTCGTCGCTGTAGGCGGCCAGCCGCATCGTCCCTGATGATCGGCACGCCTGCGGACGTCCATGAATGAACAGAAACCAGTGTCTTGAGGCGGACAGCGCCTTCGGCAGACCCGAACGAATGTTGAGGGATCCGGCCACACGCACATGGACGCTGGCAGACCGTCGATAGGAGTCATGCAACCGCCGTCCCGCTTCTCCGCCGGGGCGCACACCGAAAACGGCACACCCGTCGCGAGGCGGGGTCGCAAAGCCAGGGGCCTCACCGAGGCAGCCCAGCTACCGAAAGGCCCCCATCCACATGGTCGTTCCCCATCCTGCACGAGGGCGCTTCGCGCTGCTCGCGATCCTCTGCGCCCTCCTCGGCGCCACCGCCCTGCTCGCCGGCGTCGCCGCCGCGCAGGCCTCCACGTCATCCCGGGCCCACACCACCCAGGAGCGCCGCGTCGCCAAGGCCTGCGCCGTGGCGCAGCGCACGCACTCGGCGTTCGCGCGGCGCACCTGCTCGACGCTGCGGGCCAGGCTGGCCCGCGCGAAGCGCAGGAAGGCCAAGGTCGTCGTGCCCGCGGCCCCCGCTCCGGCCACCACCGTGGCCAGCATGGACAACACCCCCGTCGCCAACGTGCCGGCGTCGGCCACCGCGCCGGCCGCGACGGCCACGACCGCCACCGCGCCCGTCCCCCCGGCCACGACGACGACGACCGGCCCCGCGCGCCTCTACGGCGCCTCCAGCCCCTTCAACACGCGCATCCCCGCCACGCCGCGGATCGCCGACAACTCGGCCGCCATGGTCGGCAAGTCGCTGCTGCCCTACCTGGGCTCGGCGAACTTCGCCAACTCCGACGACTGGGGCATCTCCATCGTCTCGGCCCGCGCCGCCGACCCGCTGCGCAACGTCGGCGTCTTCAGCTGGGGCTATGGCGCCGACCTGGCCCAGCCCGCCGTCCACATCCCCGACGGGGCCAAGCCCACGCTGGGCAGCGACCACCACCTCGTCGTCCTCGACGGCGACCGCGAGATGGACATGTGGGTCGCCGAGCAGCAGGGCGACGGCTCGTGGCTGGCCGGTGCCCGCGCGGCGACCTCGGCGTCGGGCAGCGGCATCGCCGGTCCCGTCTCGGGCAACGCCGCCGGGTTCGCGCTCGCCGCCGGCGTCATCCGGCCCGAGGAGATCAAGGCGGGCCGCATCGACCACGCGCTCGTGTTCACCTCCCCGTACGTGCGCAACACGTTCGTCGCACCGGCCGTGCACGGGGACGGCCGCCAGAGCGACCCCGACGCGATGCCCATGGGCACGCACATCCAGCTCGACCCGGCCGCCGACATCTCCCGCCTGCCGCGCCCGCAGCAGATCATGGCCCAGGCCCTGAAGGACTACGGCGCCTACCTCGTGGACTCCTCGGGCTCGCTGGCGGTCCGCGGCGAGGCCAGCATCGGCCGTGCCTCGACCGGCGGTCCGTCGGACATCTGGAGCCCCGTCGGGGTCACCGACGCCTCGCTGCGAACGATCCCGTGGGACCAGATGCGCGTCATCGCTCCCTGATGCGGTCCAGGCCCGCCCGTCCTGACGGCCGCGCGCCCCGCCTGCCTCGACGAACCGGAGTCGGGTGCGGCATCATGGGGCACGTGCTAGCCACAGACGGGCGGGTCAGGACGGGGCGGCGCGCGCGGGGGATCGTCCTCGCGCTGCTCGCCGGCATGGTGACGACGCTGGCCGCGGGCGCCCCGGCGCACGCGGCTCCGCTCGTGGGCATCCAGAGCGGCGGCATCCTCTCCTCGGCCGACACGGCGGAGGCCAACGACCGCGAGCTGGCGGCCGAGGCGCGCCTGCACGTCAAGGTCGTGCGCTTCGAGGTCTCCTGGGCCGCGCTGGAGCCGCGGGCGTCGGGCGAGCGCGACCCCGCGGTGCTGGCGAAGATCGACGCGTTCGTCGACGGTGCGGCACGACGCGGCATCCGGCCCATCCTCTTCATCGACCGCACGCCGTGCTGGGCCTCCTCGGCCCCCGCCGACGTGCGCGGCGACTGCTCGGGCCCGGACGCCAACCGCGATGCCGTCTGGAGGTATGCGCCGGCCGACCCCGTCAGCGCGGTGCCCGTCGCGACGTTCCTGTCGCAGCGCTACGGGACGCGCCTGGCCGCGTTCCAGCTCTGGAACGAGCCCGACCAGTCCAACGAGAAGTACTGGGCCGGCCCGAACAAGATCGCGGGCTACGTCGCGTTCGCCAAGGCGCTGTATCCCGCGCTGAAGGCCGTCAGCCCGACGGTCCCCGTCCTCGCCGGCTCCTTCGTGGGCGCCGACGGCCGCTGGCTCACCGCGCTCTACAAGGCGGGCATCAAGGGCAGCTACGACGGGATCGCCGTCCAGTTCTACGACCTGCCGCTCTACGCGCTGCGCACCACGCGCGCGGTGCAGCGCAAGTACGGCGACACCGCGCCGCTGTGGATGACGGAGTTCGGCTACACGAGCTGCAGCGGCCGCAACGGGCGCCCGACGCACGCCGCCGACCATCCCTGCGTCACGCAGGCCGTCCAGGCCCAGAACCTCGGCGACGTGTTCGCCGCGGTCTCGCGCACGTCGTGGGTCAAGGCCACGGTCGTCTACGCCCTGTACGACGAGTCCTCGTCCTACCAGTTCGGCGTCATCGACCGCCAGGGCCGCCACAAGCCGTCCTACTCCGTCGTCTCCAGGGCCGGCAAGGCCCGCAGGCTGCGCACACAGCGGATGCACCTGACCCGCCGGGGCCGCAGCATCCGCGTTGCGGGCACCGCGCCGGGCATCGACATCTACACGATGAAGGTCAGCATCGGCGGCGTCCTGCGCTACCGGGCCATCATCCGGCCCAACCGCCTCAACCGCTTCACGGTCACGCTGCCCGCCGTCCTGGGCACGGGCCACATGAAGGTCACGCTGCGCCGCCAGTGGGACGGGCGGACGGTCGGCGCGCGTCGCTGAGCACGGCCGCCGGCATCGCCTCGCACCAGGCCTGGACGTGATCGTCCAGGCCGGCGGCGTGCAGCTCGGCCAACAGGCGCGGGGGCCGGCGCCCCAGGCCGTGGGCGTCGGAGGCGGCGTTGTGCACCAGGCCGGACCGCACGAGGGTCCGGGCGAGCTCCTGGGCGTGGCGCCCGAACGCCCGGTTCAGCGCCGCGGCGGTGATAGACACGCGGACGCCGGCCTCGACCATGGGGCGCACCCGCTCGGGCGCGCGCAGGAACAGCGCGCAGCGCTCGGGGTGGGCCAGGACGACGCCGAAGCCCTCGTCGAGCAGCTCCTGGGCGGCGCGCTCGATCGGGAACTCCGAGGTCAGCGGCGGCTCGAGCAGGATCCAGCCCCCGCCGCCCAGCGTGAGCGCGTCGAGCTCGTCGCCGTCGAGCTCGAGGAGGTGCGCGGCGGCGATCTCGGCGCCGGGCTCGACCGTCAGGGGGATCGCGTGGTCGGCCAGCGCGGCGCGCAGCCGGACGACGCCCTCGTGCATGGTCTCCGGCGCCGTCGGGATGCGCCGGTTGACGTGCGGGGTGGCGACGACGCGGTCCACGCCGCCGTCGACGAGCGCCCGGGCCAGGTCCAGCGCGTCCTCGAGGGTCTCGGGCCCGTCGTCGACGCCGGGGAGGATGTGGCAGTGCAGGTCGGTCGGCATGCTCAGCCGACCGGCACGGCCGGGTCCGTCGCGGTGCCCGCGTTGATGAGGCCGTAGCCGTAGCGGGTGTCGTAGCCCGGCGCGCCCAGATCGCGCGCGGTGACCTCCAGGCGGCGCTGGACGGCGTCGGGCGTCGGGTCCGGGCCGAGCACGCCGCTGGCGATGACCAGCGCCGCCGCGGCCGACACGTGCGGCACCGCCATCGACGTGCCCTCGTAGCCGCCGGGGATGCCGAACGTGTCCCGGTGCAGGCCGATGAGCGTCATCTGGGCGATGTTGCGCCCCGGGGTGCCGTCGGGCACGCAGCCCGGATCGGTGAGGTAGGCGTCCGGCCCGCCGCCGGGGGCGACGAGGTCCAGGCCGCTGCCCTGGTTGGAGAAGTCCGAAAGGCAGCCGTGCTCGGTCGTCGAGCCCACGGAGACCACATACGTGGCCCGCGCCGGGTAGGCGACCTTCGTCACGGCCTCGTTGCCCGAGGCGGCGACGACCATCGCGCCGCGGCGATGGGCGTAGGCGATGGCGTCCAGGAGCTGCGGGATCTCCGACGACGTCACGTCGGAGGAGAACTCGAGGCTGAGGTTGATGACCTTGGCGCCCTTGCGTGCGGCGAAGCGCACGCCGCGGGCGATCTCGGCGGCGTCGCCCGAGCCGAGGTCGTCGAGGACCTTGACGGGCATGATCGACGCTCCGTAGGCCAGGCCGGTCAGCCCGATGGCGTTGTTCGTGGACTCCGCGATCGTCGAGGCCACGTGCGTGCCGTGGCCGTTGTGGTCGTTGGCGTAGGGGTCCCGGCCGACGAAGTCGTAGCCGGCGACGAACTTCGTGGCCGCGAGGTCGGGGTCGGCCGGGGTTCGGCCGAAGCGCCGGTAGGCGACGCCCGTGTCGAGCACGGCGACGACGACGCCCTTGCCGCCCGGGCGCCCGGCGGCGATCAGATTGCCCCAGGCATCCGGCGCGTCGACGCTCGCCGGACCCGTGAAGTTCCACTGCGTCTGCTGCCAGCCCGCTGGGTCCGGCGTGCGGCCGGGGTCGTTCGGCACGAAGGCCTCCGCGGCGTGGGCCACCACGTTGGGCACCGCGTAGCGCACGTCGGGGCGGGCGCGGAGGCGGCGGATCGTCGCGGCGACGTCGCGGACGTGCAGCACGTGCGGCGCGCGCGGCTGCGCCATCCGCGCCGCATGCGCGCCCGGTGGGTCGCGATAGGCCACGACGACCTCGCCGGCGCGCGCGGCGGGCGCCGCGTGGGCGGCCGAGGGCACGGCCAGCAGCGCCAGCAGGAGGGCGCCGAGGGCGGGGAGGCGGGGGAGGGAGGGCAAGGACTCGCTACAGGAACGCCCGCGGAGGGCGGAAGTTCCTCCATGATGACGCGTCGGTATGGGGACATCGGCCGACGAGCACTGGATGCGGGAGGCGCTGGAGGAGGCACGTTCCGCCGTCGGGCACGGCGACGTGCCCATCGGGGCGGTCGTCGTGGCCGATGGTCACATCATCGGCCGCGGACGCAACGAACGCGAGCGCGATCAGGACCCGACCGCCCATGCGGAGGTGCTGGCGCTGCGCCGGGCGGCCGCCGCGCTGGGCTCCTGGCGGGTCCTGGACGCCACGCTGTACGTCACGCTGGAGCCCTGCGCCATGTGCGCCGGGGCCATCGTGCTCTCGCGGATCCCGCGCGTGGTCTACGGCGCGCCCGACCCCAAGGCCGGTGCGGCGGGCAGCGTGCTCGACGTCCTGGCCCAGCCGCAGCTCAACCACCGCCCGAGGTGACGGGCGGCGTCCTCGAGGCCGAGTGCGCCGAGCTGCTGCGGTCGTTCTTCAGGGCGCGCCGCTAGTCTCTGGGCCTGCGGGCCTCGGAGGGGTGCCGGAGTGGTTGAACGGGGCGGTCTCGAAAACCGTTGTACGGCTTCGTCGTACCGAGGGTTCGAATCCCTCCCCCTCCGCTGAGTGCCGTGGCTCGACGATGTCGGTCCCCGGCGGGAGTCGGTGACGGGTCGTGCAGACGCGCTCTTCGGCCTCGGGTCCGGGGACCGGGCGAACCCGATGGCCTTCCCGATCCCCCTGGGCTCGGGCCTGCGCTGGTTCCCGGAGCAGCCCGACACCCTCCCGGGCAGGTGGTCAGGCGGGCTCGCGTGGTTGCGACGTCGCCGCGCCGGTCCGCGGCGCCTGCGCCGCCGCGGCCTTCTCGTCGAGGTCGCCGAGCGTGAGCGGCCGGGCCGGCGCCTCGGGCACGGCGATCGTCGAGCGCACGGCGAGCCCGTGGTCGACGTGGAGGAGCTCGCCGGGCTCGAGCAGGCGCCAGCCGGGATCGGCGTCCATGGGCTCGCTCGCGACGATGACCGCGGGGCGGCGGCTCAGGTGCGCCGAGCGCACGCGCACCGTGCCGCCGGCGCTCGCCGCGTCGAGGTGGCGGTCCCCGCGGGCTCCGCCGGCCGCCCGCCGCAGGACCCACAGCTCGTGCACCGCCGGGTAGCGCAGGGCCCAGAGCCCGGCGGGCGTCGCCAGGACCAGGTTCAGCGCGTAGACCGGGAGGTGCGCGGCGACCCAGCGGGCGGCCGACGCGATGCCTGCCCCGACATCGCCGTCGTGGCGCCCGATCTCGCGGGTGATGAGCGCGAACAGGCGCTCGGAGTCGGTGTCGCCCTGCACGAGCGCGAGGTCGTCGCCCAGCTCGCGCTCGAGCCGCGGGAGGTCCTGCACGACGCCGTTGTGGGCCATGAGCCGGCCGCGCTGGGCGAACGGATGCGTGTTGGCCGCCTGGACCGTGCCGGTGGTGGCGTAGCGGATGTGGGCGACGAACGTCGTCGACTCCAGCTCGCGCGCCTCCCGGGCGAACGCCTGGTCGGCGTAGGCGGCCAGCGGCTGCTTGGCGACCTCCGGCCTTCCGTCGGGGCCGAACCAGCCGACCCCGGTGCCGTCGGGCTCGCGCCGGCTCTGGCGGGCCAGGCTGTCGGGGGCCTCCAGCAGCCAGAACGTCGCGCGGACCGCGCGGTCGCCGCCGGTCAGGCCGAAGAGACGACACATGCCGGCAGGTTCCCCGATGCCCTGCCGCGTGTCGAGCGCCACCCTGCGGCGTTCCCGCGGTGCCGGAGGGTGGCGAGGGCCGGCGGGCCGCCGCAGGTGCCCCGGGGCCCCTGGAGATCCGCGGGCTGGTGAAGGCCTGCAGGCACGGCGCTGTCGGGTGGTCTGGCCCAGCGCCTGCAGGTGGCACGTGCCATCGCCCACCGGCCCACGATCGTCTTCCTCGACGAGCCGACCGCCGGGCTGGACCCGCAGCGCCGGGGGTCGCGCACATGCCGGTGGCGGCCGTCCCGGGTGCGCCGGCGGCCATCACGGCGGCCCTGACCATGGCCGGCACGCGCTCGTTCATCCGCCGGGTGACGGACTGACCCGGCGTCGCCGGTCAGCGTGCGATGCCGTGCGACACCGGGTGCAGCCCGGCCACCGCGGTGTGGTGGCAGGCCCGGTCGCGGCCGAGCTGCTTGGCCGCGTAGAGCGCGCGGTCGGCGAGCTGGCTGAGGCGCTCGGCGCTGCCCGCGGCGCCGAGGTCGCACACGCCGGCGGAGGCCGTGATCGTGCCGGCGACGTCGATCGGGTCGCCGGAGATCTCCCGGCGCAGGCGCTCGGCGGCCAGCAGCGCGCCGTCGCCGTCGGTCTCGGGCAGGATCCAGGCGAACTCCTCGCCGCCGATCCGGGCCAGCAGCTCGCCCTCCTGCAGGCGGACGCGCATGCGGCGCGCCACCTCGGCCAGGACGCGGTCGCCCACCTGGTGGCCGTGGGTGTCGTTGACGAGCTTGAAGCGGTCGATGTCCAAGAGGACGAGGCTCAGCGCGCGGCCGTGGCGGTCGGCGCGGGCGACCTCCTGGCGCAGGCGCTCCTGGAAGGAGCGGTGGTTGGCCAGGCCGGTCAGGGCGTCCGTGCTGGCGTCGCGGCGCAGCTGCTCCCAGGCGTCGGCGTTGCCGATGGCCAGCTCGGCCAGCTCGGCGAAGTCGCCGAGGCCGGACAGCGTGTCGGGCGGCAGCTGGCCGGCCTCCGTCGTGCTGAGCACGAGGGCGCCCCACAGCCGGTCGTGCACGCGGATCGGCGCGGCGGCCGTGCGTACGACGCCCTCGTCGCGCAGCGCGGCGCCGTAGGAGCCCGGGGCCCCGCCCGGCTCCCGCAGCGCGGCGCGCGCGCTGTGCTGGACGGCGGCCAGCGCGGCGTGGCGCTCGTCGCCGTCGGCGAAGCGCACGCTGGCGGGCAGCTCGGCCGCCTGGTGCGGGGCGGCGGCGAGGACCGTCGCGCGGCCGGGGCCCTCGAAGCGGGCGATGGCGGTGCTCGTGACGTCGAAGAGGTCGCGCAGGCTCTCGGCGAGCTGGCGGAAGACGACCGAGGGCGACGCGTTGCGCGCGACGGCCGTCGCCAGCTGGCTGAGGGCCATGTTCATGGCCTCGCCGTGGCGGACCTGGGTCACGTCGGTGCCCGAGACCATGCCGGCGAAGATCTCGCCGGCGCGGTCGCGCACCGGCCCGGCCGTCATCGTGAAGGTGCGCGTGCCGCGGCGGCACTCCCAGCTCAGCGTCCGGCCCTCCAGCGCCGCGCGGTAGCGCGGCTCGAGCTCGGCCGCGAGCTCGTCGGTCAGCGCCTCGGCGGGCGTGCGGCCCTCCAGCTGGGCCGCCGGGCCGGCGTAGGCCTCCAGGGCGCCGCCGTCGGCCATCGTGTGGCGCAGCTCGCCGTCGAACAGCAGCACGAAGCCGTTGGGCGTCTGGCGCGCCATGGCGCGGTGCAGACCGGCGCAGCGCTCGAGATCGCGCTGGAGTGCGAGCATCTCGCCGCGCAGCGCGTCGACGAGCGGGTGGCGCGCGAGGTCGTCGCCCCGATCCGCCCCGGCGGCTCGGTATGTCGGGTTGCCCATCCCCATGGCTGGGGTAGTCGGCCCGAGACGCAACTACTTGCGCCCCCTGTGACGAAATCTTGAGGTTCGGAGGCGGACCGGGTCATTCCGGTGGGCTCCGCCGCCCTCATCCGGCCTGCGCCGTGGCCTCCCAGGCCGACTTGCCCAGCAGCTCGTTGATGTCGTCGAAGCTGTCGAACCGGTCCAGGAGGTGTGCGGTGGTGCCCGTGGCCAGCAGCTCCCGGCAGACCTCGGTGTAGGCACGCGAGAACAGCCAGGTCTGCGTCGAGGGGAAGATCACCAGGGCGTAGCCCAGGGTCTGCAGCTCGGAGGCGGGCAGCAGCTCGGTCTTGCCGGTCTCGGTCATGTTCGCCATGAGCAGCGCCCGGTCGCCGACGTGCTGCGCGATCTCGGCGAGGTCGGCGCGGTCGCGGGGCGCGTCGACGAAGACGACGTCGGCGCCCGCGTCGGCGTAGGTCAGGCAGCGGTGCATGGCGTCGGGCAGGCCCGTGACGGCCAGCGCGTCGGTCCGCGCGATGATCACCGTCTCGGGATCACGCCGGGCGGCCACCGCGGCACGGACCTTGGCCGCCATCTCCTCGGCGGGGATGACCCGCTTGCCCTCCATGTGGCCGCAGCGCTTGGGGAAGACCTGATCCTCGATCTGCACCGCGCCGGCGCCCGCGCGCTCGAGCTCGCGGACCGCGCGGGTGACGCCGGGCTCGCTGCCGTAGCCCGTGTCGGCGTCGGCGATGATCGGCACGCCGGCCACCGCGCGGATGCGCGTGACCGACTCGACCATCTCGCTGAGCCCGACGAGGCCGAGGTCGGGCAGGCCGTACTGGTGGGCGGCCACCGCGTAGCCGCCGTGGTAGACGGCCTCGAGGTCGGCCCGCTGCGCCAGCAGCGCGGTGAGCGGATCGTGGGCGCCCATCGCGATCAGGATCTCGGGCTGGTTGAGGCGCTCGCGCAGGGTCATGGGGCGGCAGGCTAGTCGGCGAACGTCGCCTGCACCGGCGCGATGACCGGCGTCCCCGCGGACGTCACGCGGGCCAGCGCCGTGTCCTCGCCGGTCCACCAGACCTCGGTGGTCACGTCGTCGCCGGGGAACACAGGGCTCGTGAACCGGCCGGCCAGCGACGTCAGGCGCCGGCCGGCCCCGGCGGCGCGGGCCATCCCCAGGCCGGCGATGCCCAGCGTGCACAGCCCGTGCAGGAACGGGCGCGGCTGGCCGGCGGCGCGCGCGACCTCGGGGTCGATGTGCACCGGGTTGCGGTCGCCGCTGAGGCGGTAGAGCGCCGCCTGCTCGGGTGTCGTGGCCACGGCGAGGGTGACGTCGGGCCTGCGCTCGGGCAACACGGGTGGCGCCGACGCCGAGGGGTCGGACCGTGGCCCGCCGAAGCCCCCGGCGCCCTCGACCCACCAGGAGCTGCGCGCGACCGCCAGCGGGCCGTCGTCATCGCCGATGGCGTCCACGCAGTCCACGAGCGCCGCGCGCCCCTTGTCCCAGACCCCGGTGACCGTGCGGGTCACGCTGCACGCCCCCTCCGGCGCCGGGCGGCGCAGCAGCTCGATGGCCTGCGTGGCGTGCAGCAGCGTGCGCACGTCGAGCCGGGCGGCCTCGATGAGGGGCGGCAGCATCCGCGTGGCGGCCGTCAGCGCGAACGTCGGGGCGACGAGCGGCCCGTCCGCGCCGGCGCCCTCGTAGAGGAACGGCAGGTCCTCGGGCAGGCGGGCGCCGATGCCCAGCGCGTAGAGGATCGCGTCGCGCTCGGTCCACGTGTGGCGGACCGGGCCGAGCTGCAGGCCGAGGATGTCCATGGCCACAGCTTGCCCGAGCGCCGGGTGGGCAGGCGGCTCGTTGACGCCCGTCGTGTCGTGGTGGAACGATGCGGCACCGAGCTCACGACGAGGAGGACCGCTGCATGACCGAAGAGCGCGCCACGCTGTTGCAGGGAGGCCGGGTCGTCAGCGCCGACGGCGAGTACGACGCCGACGTCCTGGTCGTCGGCGAGCGGATCGCCGCGGTCGGCGACGTCCAGGCGCCGCCCGGCGCCACCGTGATCGACGTGTCGGGCTGCCGCGTGCTGCCCGGGCTCATCGACAACCACACCCATCTCTCCATGCCGTTCATGGGGATGATGTCCTCCGACGACTACGACACCGGCACCCGCGCGGCCGCCGCCGGCGGCGTGACCTGCCTCGTGGACTTCGCGATCCAGCGCGAGCCCGACCAGCTGCGCTCGGCCCTGGAGGAGTGGCAGGGGCGCGCGGAGGGCGCCGCCCACGTCGACTACGGCTTCCACATGGCGATCACAAACGCCAACGAGGCCACGATCGACGACATGCAGGCGATGACCGACGCCGGCGTCAGCTCGTTCAAGCTGTTCATGGCCTACAAGGGCGAGCTCATGACGCGCGACGACGCGATGACCGCCTGCCTGGAGCGCGCCCGCGATCTCGGCGCCCTGACGATGGTCCACGCCGAGAACGGCGACGTCATCGACCTGCTCGTCAAGCGCGCGCTGCACGCGGGGCAGACCGACGCGATCCACCACGCGCTCACCAGGCCCGAGTTCGTCGAGGCCGAGGCCACGAGCCGCGCCGCGCGCCTGGCCGAGTACACCGGCGCCTCGCTGTTCGTCGTGCACGTCACGTGCGCCGCGGCGGCCGCCGAGATCGAGGCGGCCCAGCAGCGCGGCATCGCGGTCAGCGCCGAGACGTGCACGCAGTACCTCGTCAACACGATCGACGACCTGCGCCGCCCCGGCGTGGAGGGCTGCCACTACATCTGCTCGCCGCCGCTGCGCGACGCGTCCAACCACGAGCCGCTCTGGGACTACGTGCGCCGCGGCGTGCTCGAGTCGGTCTCGACCGACCACTGCCCGTTCACCAACGAGCAGAAGTCCCGCGGCCTGCACGACTTCAGCCTCGTGCCCAACGGCATGCCGGTCATCCAGCATCGCCTGGCCAAGCTGTGGGACGAGGGCGTGGTGGCCGGCCGCCTGACGCCGAGCCAGCTCGTGGACCGCACGTCGACGACGATCGCGCGGCGCTTCGGCCTGGCCGGCAAGGGCGCGATCGCCCCGGGCAAGGACGCCGACGTCGTGGTCTTCGACCCGGCCGCACCGCGGGACTACGGCACCCACACGTCGTTCATGAACGTCGACTACGACGTCTACGAGGGCGAGACGGCCAGCGGGTCGGTGCGCCACACGTTCTCGCGCGGCACGCTGGTCTACGACCGCGGGCAGATCCTCACCGAGCCCGGGCACGGCCGGTTCGTCGCGCGGTCGACGGCCGTCGGGGCCGGGGTGGCCGCGTGAGCCTGCAGATCGACGCCGGCCGGGTCATCGCCGACCTGCGCGAGCTCGCCGCCGCCAGCGGCGGCGAGCACGCGGGGGCCAAGCGGCTGGCGTGGTCGCCGGACTGGTCGGCCGCCCGCGAGTGGCTGGGCGGCAAGCTCGCCGAGCTGGGCGACCGCGTGACCGTCGACCGCGACGAGGCCGGCAACCTCTGGGCCCAGCTCGACGGGGACGGCAGCACCGACGGCTTCGTCGTCGTGGGCTCCCACATCGACGCGGTCCCCTCCGGCGGCTGGCTCGACGGCTGCCTCGGCGTCATGGCCGCGCTGGAGGTGCTGCGCACGCTGGCGGCGGCCGACGCGCCCCCGCCCGTGACCGTGCGCCTCGTCGACTGGGCCGACGAGGAGGGCGCGCGCTTCGGCCGCAGCCTCGTCGGCTCCTCGGCCGTCGCGGGCACACTGGACCCCGACGACGTCCGCGGGCTCCTCGACGCCCAGGGCACCACGCTGCAGGACGCGCTGGCCTCCGTCGGCGTCGACCTCGACGCCGCGGCGGGCGCTCGCTCGCGCCTGGACGGTGCCCGCGCCTACCTCGAGCTGCACATCGAGCAGGGCCCGGTGCTCCTGGACACCGGGCGCCTGGCCTCGGCCGTCAGCGGCACGTTCGGCGACGAGCGCTACCTCATCGGCTTCACCGGCCAGTCCGCCCACGCGGGCTCGACGCCGATGCACCTGCGCCGCGACACGCTGGCCGCCGCGGCGACCGCCGCGCTGGAGATCCGCGAGGTCGGCATCCGCCACGGGGGCGTCACGACCGTCGGCTCCATCGCCAGCTCGCCCGGGGTCATCACGGCGATCGCCGGCGCCTCGGAGATGATGCTCGACCTGCGCCACCTCGAGGCGGAGGTCCTCGCCACGATGCTCGCCGAGTGCCGGGCGGCCTGCGAGGACGCGGCGCGCACGTTCGACTGCGAGGTGGCGTTCCGGCGCGTGTTCGGCGCCACCCCGACCCCGTTCCATCCCGAGCTCGTCGCGCTCGCCCGCAGGGCGGTCGACGCCGCCGGCGGCGGGGACGGGCCCCCCATCCCGAGCGGGCCGCTGCACGACGCGACGGAGATCGGGCGCCTCGTGCCGACCGTGATGATCTTCGCCCAGTCCGATCCGCCGATCTCGCACACGGAGGTCGAGGACTCCTCCGAGGAGGCTCTGCGCGTGGCGATCGAGGCCTACGGCGCCACGGTCGGCGGGGCACTGGAGCTCGTGGCCGCCGGCGGCCTGGAGGCCGCCCGATGATGGACTTCGGCGTGGTGCTGCAGACCGACCCGCCGGCGGCACGGGTCATCGACCTGGCCAAGCGCGCCGAGGCCTACGGGTTCTCGCACGCGTGGACGTTCGACTCCCACCTGCTGTGGGAGGAGCCGTTCGTCATCTACAGCCGGATCCTCGACGAGACCCACAAGTTGATCGTCGGGCCGATGGTGACCAACCCCGCGACCCGCGACTGGACGGTCACCGCGTCGCTGTTCGCGACGCTGAACGAGATGTACGGCAACCGGACGATCTGCGGCATCGGGCGCGGCGACTCGGCGGTGCGCGTCATCAACGGCAGGCCCGTGCGGCTCGCCGACCTGCGCGCGAGCATCGAGGTCATCCGCGGCCTGGCCAACGGCGAGGCGGTGGAGTACCGCGGCACCACGCTGCGGCTGTCCTGGAACCCGGCCAGCCGCCTGCCGGTCTGGGTCGCGGCCTACGGGCCCAAGGCCCTGGCGCTGACCGGCGAGGTCGGCGACGGCTTCATCCTCCAGCTCGCCGACCCCGACATCGCGGCCTGGAGCATCGCGGCCGTGCGGCGCGCCGCGGCGGCCGCGGGACGCGACCCCGACGCGATCACGATGTGCGTCGCCGCGCCCGCCTACGTCACCGACGGCACCGACGCGGGCCTGGCCCACGGGCGCGACCAGTGCCGCTGGTTCGGCGGCATGGTCGGCAACCACGTGGCCGACATCGTGGCCCGCTACGGCGCGGGCGGCGCGGCGGTGCCCACCGCCCTGACGGACTACATCGCCGGGCGCGAAGGCTACGACTACAAGGACCACGGCCGCGCCGACAACCCCCACACGGCCTTCGTGCCCGACGCCATCATCGACCGCTTCTGCCTCATCGGACCGGCCGCCGAGCACGTCGCCCGGCTGCGGGAGCTCGCCGCCCTGGGCGTCGACCAGTTCGCCGTCTACCTGCAGCACGACGCCAAGGACGCCACGCTCGGGGCCTACGGCGAGCAGGTCCTCCCGGCCGTGCACGGGCGCATCGCGGCGCCCGAGTGAGCCCTGCCGGCCCGTCGTGTGCGCCGGCGCACACGATCCACGTGCGCATGCGCACGTCCTCGACCGTGCGGCGAACGGCGGACCGCAGATCGGGGACCACCTGTCGGTCCCGCGGGGGCGGTCGCGCACCTAGGCTGTGTCCACGCCGTCACCACCGACGGCCGACACACCAGCCGGCTCTCCTCCGGTGGTGTCGGCCGGGGGACGGACGACCCGGACCCGCCCTGACCCAGCGGCCCGGGGGCGCAGCCGGCTCCCGCCCTGACCCAGCGGGCCGGCCGCATCGGCAACGTGAGGTCGGCCGAGGCCCCTGGCGGGGGACACGACAGCTCCCGCCGGGGCGCCTCGGTCGCTCACGCCGGCCGGCGGACCTGCCCTGCGGGCGCCCTACGTGGCGGCCAGGTCGGTCAGCACGCGGTCGAGCTTGTCCCAGCGCTCGTCGGTCGCCCGCTCGTTGCCCGCGACCCAGGTCAGCAGCAGGTTGTGGCCGTAGCGCTTGCGCGCGATGAACGCGGGGGCCTGGGACCGCAGGGCCTTGAACGAGAGCTGCTCCCAGGAGATGCCGTGCGCGTCGGCGGGCGCCACCGCCACCTTGGCCGTCGGGTTGTCGTCGGCGGCCAGGAGCGCGGCGATCTCCCGGCCGGGGCGCGAGCCCTTGACCACGTAGATCGTGAAGGTCCCGAACTCGGCGACCTCGGCGGTGGGCTCGTCGCCCAGGTCCAGCGTCGTGTACTGCGGCGGGTCGGTCGGGCTGCGCGTCAGCGCGGCGCCGGTCCGGCGCTTGAAGTGCGCGACGACCTGCTCGGAGGTGAACGTGCCCGACGCGGCCCGCGCCCTCGGCGTCGTGGTCGTGCCCGCCGCGGGCTCGGCGGTCGCCGTCGCCGGCGACGGCAGCGTCGCGCCGGCGGCCGGCCGCGCGGGCGTGCCGCTCGTGACGGGCAGGCGACCGGAGGCGTCAGAGGCGCCCGAGGACGACCCGCCGCCGCAGCCCGCCGCCAGCCCGAGGACGAGCGAGGCGGACAGCGCTGCCACGAGCCGGGCCATGGGCCGGGATGGTAGCCAAGGCCTGTGCGAGGATCGCCGGATGACGCGATCCCTGGTGCACACCTGCATGCGCGTGCGCGACCCCGAGGCCTCGGCCCGCTTCTACGCGGTGCTGGGCTTCGAGCGTCGCGGCGCGCTGAACTTCGACTCGGCCTACAACATCTACCTCGGCCTGCCCGGGGCCGGCGATCAGCTCGAGCTCACGGTGAACGTGGGCCGCGACGAGCCCTACGACCTCGGCGAGGGCTACAACCACATCGCCGTGACCGTCGAGGACATCGACGCCGTGCTCGCCGACCTCGACGCCCAGCTCGGCGTCGAGCCGGAGAAGCCGCCCTACCGCCCCGGCGGCCGCGACGACCTCCCGCGGATCGCGTTCGTCGCCGACCCCGACGGCTACCGCATCGAGCTCATCGACGGGGGCCGGTTCGACACGCCCCAGGACGGCCCGCACCCCTCGACGACCTGACGCCGCGGCGCCGCTGGCGCTTCCGCGAATTGTTTCTCACCTCCGCCGGCGTTATGGTCGGCGGCGGTCGAGGGTCAACAAGTGGAAGGTCGGTGTTCGATGGCGACGGTCACGTCCGAGGTCGCGGCGGAGATCGAGGTGCTCACGACGCTGGTGCGGCGGATGTTCCCGCACGCGTCGTTCCCCGATGCCCCCTACGAGCGGTGCGCCGCCGCCATCCACGCCGCGGGCGACGACGACCCGCGGCTGCGGGCCCAGCTCGGCCAGGGCATCCGCGAGCTGCAGGCCCGCGGGTTCGCGGACCTCTCCGAGGACGACGCGCTCGCGCTCCTGCGGGAGATCAGCGGGACGGTCTTCTTCCAGGCCGTGCGGGCCAAGACCGTCACGACGCTCTACGACGACCGCGAGGTCTGGGCGCTGCTGGGCTACGAGGGCGCGTCCTACGACCAGGGCGGCTACCTGGAGCGCGGGTTCGCCGACCTCGACTGGCTCCCCGCGGCGCGGATCGAGGAGGCGTCGTGAGCGGCGCGGCGGTCAACGGCTCCGCCAACGGGGCCGGCGGCGTGCGCACCGCGCAGGAGCTCGGCCGCGCGGCCCAGAGCGGCAACCACTTCGACCACGACGACGGCGACGTCGTCGTCGTCGTCGGCTCCGGAGCCGGCGGCGGCACGCTGGCCCACGAACTGTGCCGGCAGGGCGTCAAGGTCGTCGTCCTGGAGGCCGGGCCGCACCTGACGGCCGACGACTACCACCAGGACGAGTGGCCCGCGTTCAACCAGATGGCCTGGCTGGACGCTCGCACGACGTCGGGCTCCTGGCGCGTGGCGAGCGACTTCCCCAACCTCCCGGCGTGGACGGTCAAGGCCGTCGGCGGCACGTCGACGCACTGGGCCGGCGCCTGCCCGCGCTTCAAGGACTACGAGTTCAAGGCGGCGACGACGTACGGCGGCGGGATCGACGGCGCGTCGCTGCTGGACTGGCCGATCACGCTGGCCGACCTCGAGCCCTACTACGACCGGGCCGAGGTCAAGATGGGCGTCACGCACCGCCACGGGCGCGCGCCGCTGCCGGCCAACAACAACTACACGGTGTTCGCCAACGGCGCCAAGGGCGTCGGCTACGACGGCTACGCCACCGGCCCCTACGCCACGAACGCCGAGCCCTTCGACGGGCGCCCGGCGTCCGTGCAGGACGGGTTCAACTTCCAGGGCGACAAGCACGGCGCGAAGTGGTCGACCCTGGTCGCCGAGCTGCCCAAGGCGGCGGCCACCGGCAAGCTCGACCTCCGGGCCGACGCCCACGTCGTGCAGATCACCCACGACGCCCAGGGCCGCGCCGACGCCGTGCTCTACCTCGACGGCGACGGGGCGCTGCACCGCCAGCGGGCTCGCGCCGTGTGCGTCGCGGGCAACGCGATCGAGAGCGCGCGGCTGCTGCTGCTGTCGAGCTCGCCGTCGCATCCCGACGGCCTGGCCAACTCCTCCGGGCAGGTCGGGCGCAACTACATGCGCCATCTGACCGCCTCGGTCTACGGACGGTTCCCCAAGCCCGTGCGCATGTACCGCGGCGAGACGATGGCGGGCATCATCACCGACGAGTCCGGCCACGACCCCGACCGCGGGTTCGCCGGCGGCTTCTACATGGAGACGCTCTCGCTCGGCCCGTCGTTCCTGGCCGCGTTCATCGACCCCGGCGCGTGGGGCCCCGACTTCACGGCGGCGATGGACGCCTACGCCCACACGGCCGGGATGTGGCTCGTCGGCGAGGACATGCCGCAGGAGACCAACCGCGTCACGCTGAACCCCGACGTCTCCGACCAGCACGGTCTGCCCGCGCCCAACGTGCACTGCGACGACCACGCCAACGACGTGGCCATGCGCGAGTACGCGTGGGAGAAGGGCCAGGCGGTCTACGCCGCCGTCGGGGCGCGGGCCAGCTCGCGCACCCCGCCCTACCCCTCGACGCACAACCTGGGGACCTGCCGGATGAGCGAGTGCCCGCAGGACGGCGTCGTCGACGCCTGGGGGCGCGCGCACGACGTGCCGAACCTGTTCGTCTCCGACGGCTCGGTGTTCACCACGGGCGCGGCGGCCAACCCGACCCTGACGATCGTCGCGCTGGCCATCCGCCAGGCCGAGTTCGTCGGCGAGCGGCTGCGCGACGGGACGCTCTAGGGCGAGGCCTTCGCGCGCTTGACGCTGCCCTTGCCGCCGGCGCCCACCACCCGGAACGCCCCGCGCATGAACGGATGGATCCGGCAGAAGTAGGTGTAGGTGCCGGCGCCCAGGTTCCTGGGCGTCTTCCAGGTGTTGCGGTTGGCCGCCGGCGTGAACCTGCCGGCGCGCCCGCCGCCGAAGGACGGCCCGTAGCCCAGCTCGCCGGAGTCGAAGCGCACGGGGCCGTCGGCGAGGGGGTAGGCGATGCCCGTCGTGGCCGTGCAGGGCGCCTTGCACGCGGTGATCGTGTGGTAGGCGGAGGCGCGCGGCTTCATGGCCCGCGTGGCGTCGAGGTTCGTGAACGTCAGCGACCGCCCGGCCCGCACGACGGGCGGCCGGCCGGCCCGGCCGGTCATGCTCAGGTCGCCGTTGCCGTAGATGAAGCCCTTGATATCCACGTTGGACGGCGCGGAGCCGTCGAGCAGGTCGCGGGCGTCGGGCAGGCCCGAGGACGGGTCGCCGCCGTGGTTGTCGTTCTCGGGCAGATGGCCGTGGGTCACGAGGCCGTGCCAGTCGATCGGCGTGGTGAACGGGTCGGCCGCGCCGGCCTGGATGCCGTCGGCGTACCACACCACCATGATGCCCATGGACTCGTACCACGAGGCCTTGCCGGTGTCGTAGGTCGTGCTGACGTCGAGCGTGTCGCCGGCGCGGACGGCGACGCGCCAGTCGGGCCTGGTCGCCGTCAGCGACACATCCCAGGAGACCGCCCCGGCCGGCTCGTAGTACTTGGCCTCGGAGCGGAACAGCTCCTTGCTGACCCCGCCGCGCGTGGCCCTCAGGTCGTCCCACAGCCCGCCCGGGTGCAGGTGGCCGGCGGTCCCGACGAGCGTGACGTCGCTGGGGGCGGTCCACTGGTGCGCGACGCCGATGTCGCGCCTCTGGGCGCCCTTGGCCTGGTCGGGGAACGTGAAGCGGCCCTTGGTGCCCGTGCCCTGGTAGGCGTCGAAGACCGGGTAGGCCGCGATGCCCGCGACGTCCATCCACAGCGGGTGCACCGGGATCAGCGACTGGGCCGCCGGCTCGCTGTCGGGCAGGAAGTCCATGTCGTACTTGATGTAGACCGACGTCGGGTTCGGCGTCAGGTTGTGGATCATGTAGTTCATGATCCAGCTGTCGCTCGGGTCGTAGTGGTAGCCGTAGCCCTCGGGGAGGTTGAAGACCGTCTTCTCCTCGCCGGCCGCGAAGGTGGGGTAGTTGTTGTTCAGCCAGACGCCGTGGTGCAGGTGGATGACGTCGACGCGTGGCACGTCGTGCCCGCCCTGGGCGTTGACCTTGGTGTAGACGAGGTCGGGCCTGAAGCGCGTGATGTAGCCCGGGACCTGCGGGCGCTGGTCGTTGGGTCGCGCCTCGATCGTGTTCTGCCCGGGGGTGATCCGGATCGGCCCGTAGAGGTAGGTCAGGTGCTGCAGGCCGGGGTAGTCGGCCGAGGGCACGACCTGCACCGCCGAGATGTGCGCGCCGGGCAGGGCGGCCGCCGACGCGGGCACGGTGGCCGCCGCCAGGACGATGAGGGCGGCGGACAGGGCGACGATGCCGGCGCGGAGCGGGCGGGGCAGCATGGGACGGGACGGGTCCTCGGGCCAGCCGGTCGCGTGACCGGGCGGTCGGCAGGGCCACGCGAGCGTAGCGCCTTGTTGACCACCCGGTCAACTGCGCGTAGCGTGCCCGGCACGTGAGCGCGCCGAAGGGCATCCGGCTGCACCGTGACGAGCGCCGCGAGCAGCTCGTCGCCCTCGGCCTGGAGCTCCTGGGCTCCAGCCCGCACGGCCAGGTCTCCATCGGCGAGATCGCCCGCCGCGCGGGGATCTCCAAGGGCCTGCTGTACCACTACTTCCCGACCAAGAGCGACTTCGTCGTGGCCGTGCTGCGACGGTCGATGGACGAGCTGGACCGGCGCATGCGGCCGGCCGACCTCGGCGGCGGCCCGGTGGCGATCCTGGACCAGAGCCTGGACGGCTTCCTCGGCTACGCCCACGAGCACGCCCAGGGCTTCCTGGCCGTCGTGCGGGCCCGCGGCGGCGCCGACGCCGCGATCCGCGCGGTGCTGCTGGAGGGCCGCCGGCGGCGCGTGGCGACCATGGTCGACTTCGCCGCCGCGCTGGCCGGCCGCCCGCGTGAGCAGCTGGCCTCGCCCGGGCTGGACCTGGCGATCGAGGGCTGGCTCTCGTTCTGCGAGGGCGTGGCGGCGCGCTGGCTGGCCGAGGGCGGCGCCGACCGCGAGGCGGTGGCGCGCCTGCTGCGCGACGTGCTGCTGGCGGCCTACGCGTCGGTCGGCGTGGCCGATGGCCGCGAGGCGTTCGCGGCGCTGGCCGAGGCGGCCCGCAGCGCCGCGGGCGGGGTCTCGGGACCCGCATTGACGAACACGTAGGTCTTCAGCGCCACGTAGCGGGTGACGGTGGCCACGAGGCTGGCGGCGATCAGCACGGCGAGCTCGACGCCGCGCGGCGGCGCCGGGTCCAGGCCGTGCAGCACGCCGAGCGCGCCGGCGGTGAGCCCGAGCGTGAGCGCGTAGACCGCGGCGCCGCGCAGGTGGTGGTGCAGCAGGTGGCGGCGCCCGCGCAGCCCGAAGGTCAGCCAGCGGTTGGCGGCGGTGTTGCCGACGGCGGTGACCGCGAGCGCGAGCGCGTTGGCGCCGCCGGCGCCCATGGGGCCGCGCAGCGCCAGGTACAGCAGCGCGTAGGTCACTGTCGAGGCGACTCCGACGAGCATGAAGCGCGCCAGCGGGGCCGAGAGGGCCAGCCGCGCAACGCCGTGCAGGTCGTCGACCGCGGTGCGGACGATGTCCACGCGCGAGTCGGGGTCGTCGACCCAGTCCACGGGGACCTCGTGGGTCCGCAGCCCGTGGCGCTGGGCGAGGACGAGCAGCTCGGTGTCGAAGAACCAGCCGTCGTCGCGGATCTCGGGCAGCAGCTGCCGGGCGGCCACGGCGGTCACGGCCTTGAAGCCGCACTGGGCGTCGGAGAACCGGGCGCGCAGCGTGGTGCGCAGGATCATGTTGTAGGTGCGCGAGATCAGCTCGCGCTTGGGGCCGCGCTGCACCCGCGCGCCGGCGGCCAGCCGCGAGCCGATCGCGACGTCGCAGTGGCCCGAGAGCAGCGGGGCCACGAGCGGCAGCAGCGCCCGCAGGTCGGTCGACAGGTCGACGTCCATGTAGGACACGACGCGGGCGTCGCTGGCCGACCAGGCCTGGCGCAGCGCCAGCCCGCGGCCCTTGCGGTCCAGGCGCAGGGAGGTCACGCCGGCCAGCTCGCGGGCGAGGCGGGCGGCGATGGCCGGCGTCGCGTCGGTGCTGGCATTGTCGGCGATGACGATCCGCCACGTGAAGGGGAACGCCTCGGACAGGTGGGCGTGCAGGTGCCGGATGCCGGGCTCCAGGGCCGCCTGCTCGTTGTAGACGGGGACGACCACGTCGACGTCGACCGGCGCGGCCGGCGCCGGGAGCAGGGGGCGGGGCGAGGGCCGCGGTTCCGGTGGGCATGGGGGCACTGTCCACGCCGCCCACAAGAGCGCCGTGGGATGCGGCTGAGAGCTCCCTGGGAGGCCCGCCTCTCAGGAAGGTCTGAGCAAGCGCCGGGGATCCGCCCAGGGGGCGTGCCGATGCTGGGGCCATGTCGACGACGACCTCTCCCGGCCTGCGCCTCCCCGAGGCCATCAGCCCCGCCCGCGAGCGCCTGCGCGCGCTGCGCATCCCCGCCCCCGAGCTGCTGGGCCTCCTCGTCCTGGCCGCCGTGCTCGACCTCTGGGCCCTGGACCGCAACGGGTGGGCCAACACGTACTACTCGGCCGCGGTGCGCTCGATGAGCACGAGCTGGCACGACTTCCTCTACAACGCGTTCGATCCTGCGGGCGTCATGACGGTCGACAAGCCGCCGCTCGCGCTCTGGGTCCAGGCGCTGTCGGTGCGGGCCTTCGGCTCCAGCTCGTGGAGCATGCTCGTGCCGCAGGCGCTGATGGGCGTGGCGACCGTCGGCCTGGCCTACGACCTCACGCGGCGGCGCTTCGGCCGCCCCGCCGGCTTCGTCGCCGGCCTCGTGCTGGCCACGACCCCGATCACCGTCGCCATCTCGCGCCACAACAACCCCGACGCGCTCGTCGTGCTCTGCTCGGTCGCCGCGCTGTGGGCGATCGTCCGCGCGCTGGAGGACGGCCGGACGCGCTGGCTCGTGCTGGGCGGGATCTGCGTCGGGCTCGGCTTCGAGACCAAGATGGGCACCGCCCTGCTCGTGCTGCCCGCCCTGGCGGCCGCCTACCTGTGGGTCGGGCCGCGCGGCCGCCTGGTCGCCGTGGGCCAGCTGCTGACCGCCGGCGCCGCGCTGGCGGTCGTCGCGCTGGCCTGGCCCGTGCTCGTCTGGCTGACGCCGGCCGCCGACCGGCCATGGGTGTCGGGCACGGCCGACAACAGCATCTGGTCGTTGATCATGAACTACAACGGGCTCGGCCGGCTCGACGGCCAGCTCGGCGGCCCGGGCGGCGCGACCGGGGGGCCGGGCGGCGGCCCCGGCGGCGTGTTCGGCGGGGCCACCGGTCCGCTGCGCCTGCTGGACGCCAGCCTCGGCGGCCAGGCCGGATGGCTGCTGGGCATGGCGCTCGTCGGCGGCCTGGCGCTCGTGGTGATCACCCGGCTGCGGAGGACCGACCCCCGCACGGGCTGGCTCATCGCCGCCGGCGGCGCGTTCGCCACGACCGCGGTCGCCTTCAGCTTCGCCAAGGGCATCTTCCACCCGTACTACGTGTCGATGCTCGCGCCGTTCACGGCGGTGCTCGTGGGCGCCGCCGCCGGGGTCATCCTGCGCGGCGACGTCGCCGCGCGCATCGTGGCCCCGCTGGCCATCGGCGGCGGCGTGGCCACCGAGGTCCTCGTCATCCACCGCGACGCGACCGACGAGCGCTGGCTGGTGCCCGTGCTGATCGTCGCCGGCCTGGCGGCCGCGGCCGCGCTCATCGCCCAGATGCCGCGCCTGGCGCGCGGCGCCGTGCTGGCCGTGGCCCTCGGCGCGCTGCTCATCGCGCCGGCCACGTGGGCCCAGGAGACGATCGGCCACGCCACGAGCGGCACGTTCCCCGCGGGCGGGCCGGCCTCGTCCGGCGGCTTCGGCGGTCCGGGCGGCGCCCGTGGCGGCTTCGGCGGGCCCCCGGGCGCGATGACGGGCGCCATGCGGGCGCTGCCGCCCGGCTTCGCCGCGCCGCACGGCGGCGGCACGGCCGCCGCGCCCCGCGGTGCCACGGCCGGAGCGGGCCCCGCGGGCGGCTTCGGCCGCGGCGGCGGGATGTTCGGCTCCAACAGGAACCTCGCGGCCGCGCTGGCCTACGCCAAGGCCCACGGCGGCGGGACGATCGGCGTCGCCGGCCAGCAGAGCGCGTCGGACGCGATCATCGCCTCGGGCGCCGGCGTGGCGGGCATCGGCGGCTTCTCGGGCCGCGAGAGCCAGGTCTCCGCGGCGTGGCTGGCCCAGGCCGTCCGCGACGGCCGCATCCGTTACGTGCTGACCGACGGCACGAGCGGCGGCATGGGCAACGACGGCCGCGTCGGCGCCGGCGCCCTGATGACCGCCGTGCAGAAGGTCGGCACGCAGACCTCGGTGATCGGGCTGTACGACCTGCAGGGGAAGGCCGACGCGCTGGCCGCCACCGGGGCCTGAGCCACCGCCGGCCCGCCGACTTCCGGCCCGCGCTTGCATCGCGGGCCGGGGGTCGCGACGATCGGCCGCATGGCCTCCGCGGACTACGTCATCGCCGGAGCCGGCTCGGCCGGCTGCGTGCTCGCCAACCGCCTCACCGAGGATCCCTCCGTCCGGGTGATCCTCGTCGAGGCCGGCGGCCGCGACCGGCACCCGAACATCAAGATCCCCGCGGCCTTCGCCAAGCAGTTCCACACCAACCTGGACTGGGACTTCGCGACCGATCCCGAGCCGCACTGCGACGGGCGCTCGCTCTTCGTGCCGCGCGGCAAGGCGCTCGGCGGCTCGAGCTCGATGAACGCCATGCTCTACGTCCGCGGGCGCCCGCTGGACTACGACCTGTGGGAGCGCGACGGCGCCGCGGGCTGGGGCTGGGACGCCGTGCGGCCCTACTTCCTCAAGGCGGAGAACAACGAGCGGGGCGCCTCCGAGCACCACGCCGTCGGCGGCCCGCTCAACGTCGCCGACGAGCGCTCGCCGCGACCGCTGACCGCCCGCTTCCTGGCCGCGGCCGAGCAGACCGGCATCCCGCGGATCGCCGACTACAACGGGCCCGAGCAGGACGGCGCGTCGCTCTGCCAGGTCACCCAGCGCAACGGCCGGCGCTGGAGCACCGCCGACGCCTACCTGCGCCCCGCGCTCGGGCGCCCGAACCTCGAGGTGCGCACGGGCGCCCACGTCGCCCGGATCGCCCTGGACGGCGACCGCGCCACGGGCGTCGTGCTCCGCGGCCGCCGCGGGCGCGAGGAGGTCATCGCGGCCACGCGCGAGGTGCTGCTGTGCGCCGGCGCGATCGGCTCGCCGCAGCTGCTCATGCTGTCGGGCATCGGGCCCGCCGAGCATCTGCGCGCCCACGGCGTCGGCGTCGCGGTCGACGCGCCCGCGGTGGGGGAGAACCTCCAGGACCACCCCTACGTGGTCTGCGTCTGGGAGGCGACGGTCGCCGAGTCGCTCTACGGCGCCGACAGGCCCAAGCCGCTGCTGGAGTGGCTCCTGCGCCGATCGGGCCCGCTGACCTCCACGGTGGCCGAGGCCTTCGCGTTCGTGCGCAGCCGCCCGGGCCTGCCCGCGGCCGACCTGCAGTACCACTTCGCGCCCGCGTACTTCGTGGACAACGGCGCGGAGGAGTTCGACGGCCACGCCTTCACGATGGGGCCCGTGCTCGTGAGCCCCAAGAGCCGCGGCAGCGTGCGCCTGCGCTCGGCCGACCCGGCGGACAAGCCGCGCATCCTGACCAACACCCTCGCCGAGCCCGAGGACGTCGCCGCGCTCGTGACCGGCGTGGAGCTCGCGCGGGAGATCGCCGCGGCGCAGCCGCTGTCGTCGATCACCGCGCGCGAGATCTACCCGGGGCCCGGCACCCGCGACGACGCCGACGTCGAGGCGTTCGTCCGCCGCACCGCCGAGCTCCTCTACCACCCGTCCGGGACCTGCCGGATGGGCGGCGAGGACGCCGTGCTGGACCCCGAGCTGCGCGTGCGGGGCGTGGAGGGCCTGCGCGTCGTCGACGCGTCGGTGTTCCCCGTGATCCCCGGCGGCAACACGAACGCGCCGACGATCATGGTGGCCGAGCGCGCCGCCGACCTCGTCCGGGGCCGGGTCCGCGCCCCGGCCGCCGCGCAGCGCGAGAGCTAGGAGACGCCCGTCGGTGCAACGACGCGCGGGTCCGGCCCCCTGGGTCGGCGTTGCCCTGGACCCTGGGCGGCCTGATGGTCGGCAGCTCGATGTCGCAGGTGCGGGAGCGCCGCGTATCTGATTGACACGACGAGATCCCTCGGCCTCAAACACCCGATCCCCGGTAGCCTTTTACGTGAAGTCACCACCCCTCGCTCCAGGAGCCCGCATGTCCGACGATCCCATCGCCCTCCACCCCGAGACCATCGCGCTGCACGGCGGGCAGGAGCCCGACTCGGCCACCAACGCCCGCGCGGTGCCGATCTACCAGACGACGTCGTTCGTCTTCGACGACACCGAGCACGCGGCCGACCTCTTCGCGCTGAAGGTGCCGGGCAACATCTACACGCGGATCATGAACCCGACGTGGGACGTGCTCGAGCAGCGCCTGGCGCAGCTCGAGGGCGGCATCGCGGCGCTCGTCACGGCCTCGGGCCAGGCCGCGGTGACCTACGCGGTGCTCAACGTCGCGCGCGCCGGCGACAACATCATCTCGGTCTCCCAGCTCTACGGCGGGACCTACAACTTCTTCGCGCACACGCTGCCCCAGTACGGCGTCGAGGTGCGCTGGGCCGACGCCGACGACCCGGGCGCGGTGGCCGAACTGGTCGACGACCGCACCCGCCTGGTGTTCGGCGAGACCATCGGCAACCCGCGCCTCAACGTCCTGGACGTGCCGGCCTGGGCCGAGGCGGCTCACGCTCACGGCCTGCCGCTCATCGTCGACAACACGGTGCCCACGCCGCTCGGCGCGCGCGTCTTCGAGCAGGGCGCCGACGTCGCCGTGCACTCGCTGACGAAGTTCATCGGCGGCCACGGCACGTCGATCGGCGGCGCGATCGTCGACAGCGGGAACTTCGACTGGGTGGCCAACGGCGCCCGCTTCCCCGGCCTCGTGCAGCCCGACCCCAGCTACCACGGGGTCGTCTGGTCCGACGCGCTCGGCCCGGCCGCCTACATCGGGCGCGCCCGCACCGTGCTGCTGCGCAACACGGGCGCCGCGCTGTCGCCGTTCAACGCGTTCCTGTTCCTGCAGGGCATCGAGACGCTGGCTCTGCGGATGGAGCGCCACAACGAGAACGCCCTGGCCGTCGCTCGCTGGCTGGCCGACCACGACGCCGTGGCCTGGGTGTCCTACCCCGGGCTGGAGGGCGACCGCTACCACGACGTCGCCGGCCGGGTGCTGCGCGGCGGCGCGGGCGCGCTGGTCACGTTCGGCGTCAAGGGCGGGCTGGAGGCCGGGCGGAGGTTCATCGAGTCCCTGGGCCTGTTCAGCCACCTGGCCAACATCGGCGACGCCAAGTCGCTGGCGATCCACAGCGCCACGACGACGCACTCCCAGCTCTCGCCCGAGGAGCTGGCCGCGGCGGGCGTCACGGAGGACACCGTGCGCCTGTCGGTCGGCATCGAGCACATCGACGACCTCCTGGCCGACCTGGGCCAGGCGCTCGCCAAGGCCCGGACCCCGGCCGGCGCGGCCTGAGGTGGCGGGGCTCGCCGTCGACGGCGTGCAGCGGGTCGTCCTCCACCCGGAGGACGACCCGCTTGCCCTGGCGTGCGGGCGCACCCTCGCGCCGGTGGAGGTGGCGTTCACGACCCACGGGACGCTGGACGCCACGCGCTCCAACGCGGTCTTCGTCTGCCATGCGCTGACGGGGGACGCCGAGCCCGCGGGGCCCGACGGGTGGTGGGACGTCATGGTCGGGCCGGGCCGGCCCGTCGACACCGACCGCTTCTTCGTGATCTGCCCCAACCTGCTCGGCGGCTGCCAGGGCACCACCGGCCCGTCCTCGATCGACCCGCGGACCGGGGCGGCCCACGGGCTGCGCTTCCCGCCGCTGGCGGTCTCCGACCTCGTCGCCGTGCACCGGCGCCTGCTGGCCCACCTCGGGATCGAGCGGCTGCACGCGGCGATCGGGGGCTCGCTGGGCGGCATGCAGGTCCTGCAGTGGCTGCTCGACGCGCCGGGGGAGATCGCCAACGCCGTCATGGTGTGCACGAGCCCGCGGCTGACGGCCCAGAACCTCGCGCTGTCGGCGGTCGCGCGCCGGGCGATCCTCGACGACCCCGACTTCTGCGGCGGCGACTACGCGGCGCACGGAGTGCGGCCCGACCGCGGCCTGGCCTTCGCGCGCCGCCTGGCCCACGTGACCTACCTCTCGGAGGAGGGCATGGCCCGCAAGTTCGCCCGCGCCGAGCCCCCCGGGTGGGAGCGCGAGGGCGACGGGGCGCGCTGGCTGGGGCCCGCCTACGACGTCGAGGGCTACCTCGAGCACCAGGCCGAGGCGTTCCTGGCGCGCTTCGACGCTCTGACCTACCTCTACCTGACCCGGATCATGGACGCGTTCGACCCGCTGGGTCCGGCCGCGCGCGTCGATCCGGCCGCGCGGGCGCTGTGCCTGTCGTTCACCTCGGACTGGCGCTTCGGCCCCGAGCACGGGCGCCGCCTGGCCGCCGGCCTGCGTGCCGCGGGCGCCGGGACCGTCGTCGAGGAACTCGTGGACTCGCCCTGGGGGCACGACTCGTTCCTGCTCGCCGTCCCGGACTACCTCGAGATCGTCCGCGACTTCCTGAGCTCGGGCTCGACCTGAGGTGCAGGGACGGGGGAGCGGCGTGCGAGCGCGGCCCCGCCGATGCAGAGCAGGCCGCCGGCCAGCGCCAGGGCGGCGGGGCTCTCGCCGAACGCGACCCAGCCCATGAGGATCGCCAGCGGCGGCACGAGGTAGGTCGTCGACCCCATGCGCCCCGCGCTGGTCGACGACAGCGCGTAGGCCCACGTCGTGAACGCCACCGCGGTGGGGAAGAGGCCGAGGTAGGCCGTCCACGCCAGGGCCCCGGCACCGGCGTCGCGGAGGTCGCCGGCCATCGACGGGGCGAACGGCAGGCAGCACACCGCGCCCACGCAGCAGGCCAGCCAGGTGACCGCCAGCGGGGACGAGCGCTGTAGCAGCGGCTTCTGGGCCACGACCCCGCCGGCGTAGGTGACCGCGGCCACCAGGCACAGCGCCGCGCCCCAGCCGGCCTGGACGCCGTGGCGCGACGTCGCCGCGCCGATGAGCACCGCCCCGCCGAAGGCCACGCCGCAGCCCAGCAGGAGCGTGCGCGGGAAGCCCTCGCCGAGCAGCGCCCCGGCCAGCACCGCGATCAGCACGGGGCCGACGTTGACGAGCATGGCGGCCGTGCCGGCGTCGACGCGGCGCTCGGCGGCGTTGAGCGCCACGTTGTAGATCCCGAACCACAGCACGCCGCACAGCACCAGTCGCGCGGCGTCGGCGCGCGGCGGCAGCGGCTCGCGGCGCACGAGCACGAGCAGGCCGAGCGCCACCGCGCCCACCAGCAGGCGCGCCAGCGACAACTCGCCCGGGCCGATGTGGCGCCCGGCCGCGCGGATGCCGACGAACGCCGACGCCCAGAGCGTGACGGTCAGCAGCGCCGCGGCCAGCGGCAGCGCGGTCGCGCGGGAGGGATGGGTGGGGGTCGCCGTGTCCATGGGTCGCAGAACGCTAGGGGCATCACGGTTCGGCGCCCGCCGACGTGAGGTGCGCGGGCGCGCCGGTGCGCCAACGCACCAACTAGGGTGCGGACATGGCTGTCCGCATCGGGTACAAGGCGTCCGCTGAGCAGTTCGACCCCGCCACGCTGCTGGAGTACTCGCGGCTGGCGGAGGCCTCGGGCCTGGAGATCGTCGCCATCTCCGACCACTTCCAGCCCTGGCGCCACAACGGCGGGCACTCGCCCGCCGCGCTGCCCTGGCTCGGGGCGGCCGCGGGCGGGCTGGGCTCGGCCACGCTCGGCACGTCGGTCCTCACGCCCACGCTGCGCTACGAGCCGGCGATCATCGCCCAGGCCTTCGCGACCCTGGGGTGCCTGGCGCCCGGGCGCGTGTTCCTCGGCGTCGGCACCGGCGAGGCGATGAACGAGACGCCGGTCACCGGCGGCGAGTTCCCCGGGCGCAAGGAGCGCCGTGTGCGCATGGCCGAGGCCATCGAGCTCATCCGGCGCCTGTGGCGCGAGGAGCGCGTCGACTTCGAGGGCGAGTACTACAAGACCGATCGCGCCACGATCTACGACCGTCCCGAGACGGAGGTCCCGATCTTCGTGGCGGCCTCCGGCCCGCTGGCGGCCAAGCTCGCCGGCCGCGTCGGCGACGGCTTCATCTGCACGTCGGGCAAGAAGCCCGAGCTCTACGAGGAGCTGCTGGCCAAGGTCGGCGAGGGCGCCGAGCAGGCCGGCCGCGACGCGTCGTCGCTGCGGCGGATGATCGAGATCAAGGTCTCCTACGACCGCGACCGCCAGTACGCGCACGACGCGTGCCACTTCTGGGCGGCCCTGGCGCTCACGCCCGAGCAGAAGGAGGGGGTCGAGGACCCGATCGAGATGGAGCGCCTGGCCGACGAGAACGCCGACCGCGCGCACACCCGCTTCATCGTCTCCGACGATCCCGACGAGGTCATCGAGAAGATCGGCGTCTACCTCGACCTCGGCTTCGACGACCTGGTCCTGCACGCGCCCGGCGACGACCAGGCGCGCTTCCTCGAGCAGTTCGGCGCCGACGTGCTGCCCAAGCTGCGCGAGCGCGCCGGCAGCTAGCGGTCGGCGCCCGTCGCCGCGCGATCGCGCTCCTGGTCGCCGGCGGCGCTCGCGGCGTGGGTCCCGGCCGCCGTCGTGGTGCTCAGCGCCGTGCCGTCGCGCGAGGCCAGGACGCGCCGCACGCCCCCGGGCAGCAGCAGCCTCGCCGCCGCGGCCAGGGCGTAGGGCCGGGGGACGTAGCGCTCCGCGCGCCCGCCCGGGCCGGCGTCGATGATCGCCTCGGCGACCTTCTCGGGCGTGGAGACCATCCAGCGCGTGGAGGCGCGCCCGACCAGCTCGCGCTGCGGGAAGCCCTCCGTCGCGATGAACCCCGGGTTGACCAGGCCGACGTGCACGCCGTGGGGCGCCTCCTCGAGGTGCAGCGCGTCCGTCCAGCCGATGAAGGCGAACTTGCTCGCCGAGTAGGCGCTGGAGCCCGGGCGCGCGACGCGGCCCGACGTGCTGGCCACGTTGACGATGCAGCTCGGCGCGCTGCGATGCAGCGCGGGCAGCAACGCCTCGGTCAGCCGGGCCTGGGCCAGGAGGTTGATCTCGATCGTCCGGCGCAGGTTGGCCGCGCCCTGCTGGGCGAAGGTCCCGCTCCAGCCTGCCCCGGCGTTGTTGACGAGCATGTCCAGGCGGCCGTGCTCGGCCTCGACGGCCTCGGCGATCCGGGCGGCGGCGCCCTCGTCGGTCAGGTCCTCGGCGAGCACGAGGGCGCCGCCCAGGACCTGGGCCAGCGCGCGCAGCCGCTCGCCCCGGCGGGCGACGAGGACGAGCTGCGAGCCCGGCTCGCGCGCCAGGCGCCGGGCCGTGGCCTCGCCGATGCCGCTCGACGCACCGGTGATGAGGGCGATCATGGCGCGCATCCTCTCACCCGGCAGGGGACGGGGTGCGGCGGCCCTGGCGGCGACGCGCTCGACCTCCCCTGGTCAGCACGATGACGTTCCGGGTCCGGCGGGCTAGGCTAGGCGCCGTGGAGGGCACCCAACCACCCCCGTTCTCGGTGGACGTCCGTCAGCGCGACGACGCCGTGCTGGTCGCCGTGGCCGGTGAGCTCGACCTCGCGACGGCCGGCGAGGTCGAGACGGCCGTGATGGACCCGGTGCGCGACGCCCGGCACGTCGTGCTGGACCTGCGCGACCTCGCGTTCATGGACTCCAGCGGCGTGCGCGTCGTCGTCGCGGCCCACCTGGCCGCCGAGGAGCACGGCGGGCGCCTCTCGCTCGTGCGTCTCGCCGAGGGCTCGCCGGTGCAGCGCGTGCTGGAGATCTCGGGGCTGGACACCGTCCTGCACCAGGTCGACGACGCCTGAGCGCCCGTCCGTTCGGGCGCGGGCCATGGTCCGTTTCGGACGGATTGCGCCGCTATGGTGCGCCCATGAGCCCCGAGCCCCGCGCCGCGTTCGACGACCCCGAGCTCGTGGAGCGCTTCGCGGACCTGGTCGTCGGCTTCGGCGCCAACCTCCAGCCGGGGCAGGTGATGGCCATCGGGTCCGAGATCGGCAAGGAGGACGTCACGCGCGCGCTCGCGCGCAGCGCCTACCGCCACGGTGCGCGCTACGTCGACGTCTCCTATTTCGACCTGCACATCAAGCGGGCGCGCATCGAGTACGCCGCCGAGGACACGCTGGACTTCGTACCGCCGTGGCTGGGCGAGCGGATCGTCGAGCTCGGCAACATGCACGCGGCGCGCATCGGCCTGACCGGCCCCGCCCATCCCGGCCTGCTGGCCGGGCTGGACCCCAACCGCGTCGGGCGCGACCAGCTGCCCGCCGTCCGCGAGACGGGCCCGGTGGTCAACGCGCGCACGACGAACTGGACGGCGGTGCCCTGCCCGACGCGCCCGTGGGCCGCGCTCGTGCACCCCGACGTCGATCCCCAGGAGGCCTGGGTCACGCTGTGCGAGCAGATCGTCCACGTCTGCCGCCTGGACACCGACGACCCGATCGCCGCCTGGCGCGAGCGGGCCGACACGCTCGTCAGCGCCGCCGCGCGCGTGACCGACCGGCGCTTCGACGCGCTGCGCTTCGTCGGGCCCGGGACCGACCTGACCGTGGGGCTGCTGCCGACCTCGAAGTTCCTGGCCGCTCGCTTCGAGACCGTCGACGGCATCCAGCACCTGCCCAACCTGCCCTCGGAGGAGATCTTCACCGCGCCGGACCCCGCCCGCGCCGACGGCGTGGTGCGCGCGACGAAGCCGCTCGTGCTCGGCGGCTCGATCATCCGCGGGCTCGAGGTCGAGTTCCGCGAGGGCCGTGCGGTGCGCATCGACGCCGAGGAGGGCGCCGAGGTCCTGCGCTCCTACGCGGCGCGCGACGAGACCGCCGACCGCCTCGGCGAGGCCGCGCTCGTCGACGGCGACGGGCGCATCGGCGCGCTGGACACCGTGTTCTTCGACACGCTCCTGGACGAGAACGCCGCGAGCCACATCGCGCTGGGCCATGCCTATGCCATGTGCGTCGAGGACCCGGCCGACGAAGCCAGGATCAACCAGTCCTCGATCCACGTGGACTTCATGATCGGCTCGCCGGAGGTGCGCGTCCTCGGCGTGGGTACCGACGGCGCGGAGACGCCCGTGCTGACCGATGGCGCCTGGCAGGTCTGACCCGCCGCGGGCCCCGGGGAACGCTATCCTCGCCCGCTCTAGGAGAGGTGCCGGAGTGGTTGAACGGGCACGACTGGAAATCGTGTGTGGGCTTCACGGTCCACCGAGGGTTCGAATCCCTCTCTCTCCGCTCGGCGGCCGCCCCGCGGTGACGGTCCCGGCCCACGGCGCACGCGGCGGCGGGCTGCGGACCGCGCGGCGGCTGCTGCCGACGCGGGCGTCGTCCTCTCCCGGGACGACCGGCACCCGGGCGTGCTCGTCCCGCCGGGCTCGGGGCGCGCGACCGTGACGCTGACGCTCGTGCCCGACGTCGTCTAGGGGCGGTAGGTCTGGCCCCACATGCGGCGGCTGGCGTCGTCGATCGCCGTGCCGACGTCGCGCGGCACCTGACGGCGCTGGCGGCGCAGGCGCCGGCGATCGGACAGGCGCTGGGGGATGCGGTCGATGCGCCGCCGCAGCGTCGGCTCCAGGCAGTGCTCGGCGCGGACCGCGGCGCGGTCCTGCCACGAGCGCAGAACGAGATCCATCCAGGCGGCCATCGAACCCTTGCCGACGGTACTCCGGTGCGGCGCGGCGGGCAACACCCTGCCGCGACTCGCGGGGTCCCCGGTCGGCTAGACGGCGCCGGCGGGCGGGACGGCGGCGGCGGCCGGGGAGAGCTCGCCGTCCTCGGGGAGCTCGGGGATGGCGATGACCACGTGGTGGCGGGAGACTGCGAGGAACTCGTGGTGGGTGCCCGGGCCCTCGTGGCCCACGAGCTCGACGGTGACGTCGGTCAGCGGGATGAAGTCGCGCTCCGACGCGTTCAGGACGTCGGAGACGCGGCTGCGGTAGCCGTCGCGCGCGAGCGTCAGCGTGCCGGCGATCCGGTGTCGGGGGGTCTCGAGGTACACGCGTTCCTGACGGGTCTGCATCACCAGCACGGCATCGGCACGCCCGCGACCGGGCTTGAGCGCTCCGTGTCCGGCCGCAGCCGCGGCAGGCCGACCGGGCGCGCCGCAACGCGTGCCTTCGCGAGAATGCGGGGGTGGATCCGCACGCCGTCCTCGGCCTCGACCCCGGTGCGACGGCGCGCGACGTCCAGCGCGCCTACCGGGACCTGGCCAAGCGCTTCCACCCCGACCACGCCGGCGAGGGCGCGGGCGAGCTGATGATGTCGATCAACGCCGCCTACGACCTGCTTCGCGACCAGCTCGTCGAGGGCGCCGAGCCCGGGCCGCACCCCACGGCGCCCGACCCCGCCTTGGCGCCGGCCGCCGACCCCGAGCTGCAGGGCGCGTGGCTGGCGCCCGGCGTGCGGCGCGTCCTGGCCCGCGAGCTGCTGGCCGCGCTGGAGCCGGGCGAGCTGGTCGAGGAGGTCGTGCTCACGGCGACCGCCGACAGCCACGACGTCCAGCTCGTCGTCACCGATCATCGGCTGCTCTGGCTGCGCGACGACGCGATCATGGGCCGGGTGCGCTCCCTGCGCCTGCGGGAGATCACCGAGGTCGAGGCGCGGGCGGGCGGGCGCTTCCGCAGCGCCGGGCACCTGCGCCTGCGCACGGCCGACGGGCGGCGCATGCGGTTCTTCGAGCTGCGCCCCGACGTCCTCTCGCGGATCGCGGCCGCGATCGCCGCGCGTGATCGCCCCGCCGGGCGGGGTACGACCTTCTCGACGCACCCAACGACCGAGAGGGAACGCCATGAGCGACGGAACGACCGATGACCTGAAGGGCCGCGCCAAGGAGGCCGCCGGCGACCTGACCGGGGACCGCGACCTCAAGAACGAGGGCAAGGTCGACCGCGCCTCGGGCTCAGTCAAGGACAAGGTCGACGACACCGCCGACAAGGTCAAGGACCTGCTCCACAAGGATTGAACCGGGCGGGGTCGCGGCGGCCGCGGGGCCGCCGCGGCCCCTGCGGCGGGCATGCCGTACGCCGGCTGGTCTAGGCTGCGCCCACTGTCTGCCGTCGATCCAGGAGCAACCGCATGAACAAGACTGAGTTCGTAGAGGCCATCGCGAAGGAGAGCGGGCTCACGAACGCCGACGCCCGCAAGGCCATCGAGGCCGTCATCTCCACCGTCGAGAAGACCCTCAAGAAGGGTGATGAGATCGCGATCACCGGCTTCGGCAAGTTCTCCGTGTCCAAGCGCGCCGCCCGCACGGGCCGCAACCCGCAGACCGGCGAGGCGGTCAAGATCAAGGCCAGCAAGGCCCCGAAGTTCACCGCCGGCGCGGGTCTGAAGACCGCCGTCAACGGCGCCCGCAAGAAGTAGCTCGCCGCAGGAGGGGCGGGGGCCGCCGCCGTTCGCCGGCGCCCCCGCTGCTCCTGGCCCCGCCGCGCCCCGCGCGGCCTCCTCCGTCGCCCCGGCTCCGGCCGACCCCGGTCATCGCGGCCAGAGCTCACCGGCAGCTTGGTCTCCCCGTGCTTCTCGGGAGGTTCGGATTTGCGGCTTTCCGGGCATCTGGGTTAGGCTCGCGCCCGTGACCGCCGACGTTCATTCGACGAGCGGCGCGCATCCGGGGATCAGGGACGTAGGGGAGAACGGTCATGGGTCGGAGGGTCTTCATCGTCGTCGTGGCGATCACCGCAGCGCTGGCGCTGCCCGTCGGGGCGGGCGCCACCGTCGGCATCACCAAGCTCGTCGCCCAGCCCATCGCGCCGGGCGGCACGTGCAGCACGACGCCCAGCGCGGTCGACGCGCCCGCGGGCGCCCACCGCGACGTCTGCGTCGCGATCGCGATCGACACCGCCTCCGACGACGTGCGCGACCTGACGATCTCGCTGCCCGCGGGCGTCGTGGGCGACCCGGGCGCGACGAGCAGCCGCTGCTCGGCGGCGGATTTCACCGCCGGCTCGTGCGCGGCGGCCACCCGCGTCGGCGACGTCGCCTCCGACGTCACGGCGTCGCTCTTCGGCATTCCGTTCGACCAGTCCATCACGGGCGAGGTCTACAACTTGGTCCCCGGCCCCGGCGAGCCCGCCCGGCTGGGCATCGCGCTGGACCAGGGCATCGGCGCGCTGGCGCCCGTGCGGCTCACGGTCCCGATCCGCGTGCGGGTCCCCGACGCGGGCCTGGACTCCGTGACGACGGGCATCCCGAACACGGCGCTCGGCGGCCCGCTGCACGTGCACACGCTCGTGCTCACGCTGTGGGGTGGCCAGAACCACCACGCCTCGCTGGCCAAGGCCTTCATGTCGCTGCCCACGCGCTGCGACGTCGACGCCGTCACCTCCGTGCGGCTGACGTCCGACGCGGGCGCCGTGTCGACGGCCTCGACCGCGTTCCGCCCCGACCGCTGCGCGGACGTGCCGTTCACCCCGAGCCTGGAGGTCGGGCCGGCCACCGCCCCGGCCGACACGCCGGGCGCCGCCTCGGCCAAGCTCATCCTCCCGACGACCGACACGGGCACCGGCGACGACGCCCGTCGCCAGGCCTACCTCAAGGACGTGGCCCTGCAGCTGCCCGCCGGGCTGGCCCTCAACCCGCCGCTGGCCAACGGCCTGGTCCCCTGCACGCCCGAGCAGTTCGCCAAGGACAGCGACTCGGCCCCGGGCTGCCCCGACAACACGGTGATGGGCAGCGTGGCGTTCAAGACCCCCATCTTCCCCGGCGAGACGCTGGGCGGGAAGGTGTACTTCGGCCAGCCCCAGCCGGGGCGGCCGCTCGTCAACTACATCTCGGTCGAGGACCCCCGGCTGCGGATCAAGCTCGTCGGCTACGCCACCATCGACCCCGTCACGACCGCGGTCACCGCGCACTTCGAGGACCAGCCGCAGGTGCCGTTCGAGTCCTTCGAGTTCACCTACACCGACCCGGGCGACGGGCGCGCGGCGCTGACCTCGCCGGTCGCCTGCGGCGACTACCCGGTGACCGCGGCGATGACGCCGTGGGGCGGCGGCGCCGTCCAGGCGCCCACCAAGACGTTCGCCGTCGTCGGCTGCCTGCCCCCGGCCTTCGCCCCGACGCTGGCCGCCGGCGTCGACACGACGCAGGCCGGCGCCGACGCCGCGGTCGATGTCCGGGTCGAGCGCCCCGACAAGAACCTGCGCCTGCAGCAGCTCTCCGTGTCGCTGCCGCCGGGCCTCACCGGCGACCTGACCGCCGTGCCGCCCTGCGCGGTCGCCGACGCCCGGGCCCAGCGCTGCCCCGACGCCTCGCAGGTCGGGACGGCCACCGTGAGCGTCGGCACCGGCCCCGCGCCGCTCGAGCTGCCCGGCAAGCTCTACCTGACGTCGGGCTTCGACGGCGCGCTGGCCGGGATGGCGGTCGTCGTCGACAGCCGGCTGCCCGCCCTGGACCTCGGGCAGATCACCGTGATGCAGAAGCTCTCGCTGCGCCCCGACGACGCCGGCATCGACGTCGTCAGCGAGGACCTGCCCCAGCAGCTGCAGGGCATCCCGACCGTCTACCGCAGCATCGACCTGCGCCTGGACCGCAAGGGCTTCATGCGCAACGCCACCTCGTGCGCGCCGCAGACGCTGCGCGGCGCGTTCTCCGCCGTCGGGGGCGAGCTGACGGCCACCGCCGAGGCGCCGTACCAGGCGACGGGCTGCGATCGCCTGGCCTTCGCGCCGAAGATCGAGACGCGTGTCGGGTCGCCGGGCCAGGTCGGCCGGGGCAGGCACCCGCCGCTGCGCGTCGTGATCCGCCAGGCCCCCGGTGAGTCGGCGATGCGCAGCACGGTCGTGACGCTGCCCGCGCGCATCGGCGTCGACCTGCGCAACACCGGCGCCATCTGCACCGCCGACCAGTTCGCGTCGCGCACCTGCCCGGCGATCTCGCGGATCGGGACGGTCACGGCGCAGTCGCCGCTGCTGCCGGCCACGCTCTCGGGCGGGGCGTACCTCACCGCGCCCGCCAGGCCGGGGCTGCCCGACCTCGGGCTCGACCTCGGGATCGTCCGGCTGCGCGGCAGCGTCACGGTCGGCAAGCGCCTGACGACGACGTTCGCGGCGATCCCCGATGTCCCGCTGACCTCGCTGGCGCTCGACCTGGCCGGCGGCCCGAAGGGCGCGCTGGTCACCACGGTGGACCAGTGCGGCCGCGACCCCCAGTTCGGGCTGACGCTGGGCTCGCAGCCGGGCCGGCGCGTGAGCACGAACGTCTACGCCGAGCTCGTGGGGTGCGGCCCGCTCAGCGGCCTGGGCGAGCTGTACGGCGTCGCCCGCCACCGGCCGACGCTGCGCCTGAAGATGACCTCGACGAAGGCGCTGCGGCGGCTGACGGTGACGCTTCCCGCGGCCCTTCGCCCCGCCTCGGCGCGCAGCGTGCGCGCCCACGGGCGCCTGGTGATGGGCGGCCGGCGGCTGGCCGGCTCGGCGGTGCGCTACGCCAAGGGCCGCGTGACGTTCACCGCGCCGAAGGGCAAGAGCGCCAAGGCGCTGCAGATCACCCTGCCGCGCGGGGTGCTGCGCACGCGCCGGGCCATCCGGGCGGGCGCCACCGTCGCGTTCAGGGTCACGGGCACCGCGACCGACGGCCGCACGGTGAGGGCCACGATCAAGGTGCACGCGGCGAAGTGAGCGCCGCGCGGCCCGCCGCGTTGTCATGATGCGCCGGTGAACTTCGAGCTCAGCGACCGGTGCAAGGACTACCAGGAGCGGCTGGGGGCGTTCATGGACGAGCACGTCTACCCGGCCGAGGCGGTCTACGAGGACCAGCTGCGCGCCGCGGGCGATCCCCATCACCACGCCCCGGTGATCGAGGAGCTCAAGGCCGAGGCGCGTCGCCGCGGCCTCTGGAACCTGTTCCACCCCCACGAGGAGTGGGGCCCGGGCCTGTCCAACGTCGAGTACGCGCCGCTGGCCGAGATCATGGGCCGCAGCATCCTCGGCCCGGAGGCCTGCAACTGCAACGCCCCGGACACCGGCAACATGGAGGTGTTGACGCTCTTCGGCACGCCGGAGATGCAGGACCGCTGGCTGCGCCCGCTGCTGGACGGCGACATCCGGTCGGCGTTCGCCATGACCGAGCCGGCCGTCGCCTCCTCCGACGCCACGAACATCGAGCTGCGCATCGAGCGCGACGGTGACGAGTACGTGCTCAACGGCCGCAAGTGGTGGACGACCAACGCCCTGCACGCCAACTGCAAGGTGCTCATCGTCATGGGCAAGACCGACCCCGGCGCGGCGCCCCACCAGCAGCAGTCGATGATCGTGGTGCCGCTCGACACGCCCGGCGTCACGGTCCTGCGCAACCTCCCGGTCTTCGGCTACGTGCACCCCGAGGGCCACGGCGAGGTCGACTTCAAGGACGTCCGCGTGCCCGTGGAGAACATCCTGGCCGGCGAGGGCCAGGGCTTCATGATCGCCCAGGCCCGGCTCGGCCCCGGCCGCATCCACCACTGCATGCGCACGATCGGCGCCGCCGAGCGTGCGTTGGAGCTCATGTGCAAGCGCGCCCAGGCGCGCGTGACGTTCGGCCAGCCCGTGTCCGAGCGCGCGAACATCCAGGACTGGATCGCCGAGGCGCGCATCGACCTCGAGATGCTCCGGCTGCTGACGATGAAGACCGCCTGGCTCATGGACACCGTCGGCAACCGCCACGCGCGCGTCGAGATCGCGGCGATCAAGGTCGCCGCCCCCGAGGTCGCGCTGCGGATCATCGACCGGGCGATCCAGGTGCACGGCGGCGGCGGCGTGACCGACGACTTCCCGCTGGCCGCGATGTACGCGCACGTGCGCACGCTCCGCCTGGCCGACGGCCCCGACGAGGTGCACAAGCGCACCATCGCCCGGACCGAGCTGCGCCGGTGGGCGCCCCGAGAGGGCGCCGGCGCCTAGCGGGGCCCCGTCAACGTCGACGGGCCGGCGGCACGTGCAGTGCCACCGGCCCGCCTGGAGAAGGACCAGCTCGCTTGGACGCCTGAGCGACGGTGCGGACGCCGGAACCCTGTCCCGAGGAGACCGACGACTGGTCGCCTCCGAGCATGCCGGATGCGCCCGCCGGGCACGAGGGGGCCCGTGCGGCGGATCACCCGATCGGGCCAAGCGTGTCCGCTCACGGCAGCACGCACTCGGCCATGCGGGACGACGATGGGACGTGCGTAAGATCGGGGCATGGACCCAGCGGTGCGCGACAACCCCGGGTCGCAGCGCTACGAGATCACGGCCGACGGCGCCGTGGCCGGGTTCGCGCAGTACCGCCTGCGGCCCGGGCTCATCGCGTTCATCCACACCGAGGTCGACGAGGCGATGACGGGCCGGGGCCTGGGGCGCACGCTCATCGCCTCCGCGCTGCAGGACGCGCGCGCCCGCTCGCTGGCCGTGCTGCCGTTCTGCCCGTTCGTCAGCGCCTACCTCCAGCGCCACCCCGACGACCAGGACCTGGTGCCCGAGGCCTACAGGAACGACTTCGGGCTGTGACCGCCAAGCGCCTCGCCCTGCTGGCGGCGATCATGGGCTCGTTCGTGGCGGGCCTGGACGCCAGCGCGGTCAACGTCGCGCTGCCCTCGATCTCCGCCGACCTCGGCGGCGGCCTGGCGGGCCAGCAGTGGGTGGCCAACGCCTACCTCCTGGCGCTGGGGTCGCTCATCCTCGTCGGCGGCTCGCTCGGCGACCTGCTGGGCGAGCGACGGATGTTCGTGCTCGGCGTGTCGGGCTTCGGGGTGGTCTCCGTCCTGTGCGCGGCCGCCCCGTCGATCGAGGTGCTCATCGCCTGCCGCGCGCTGCAGGGCGTGTTCGGCGCGCTGCTGACGCCGAGCTCGCTGGCCGTCATCGTGTCCGCGTTCCCGCAGCGCGAGCGCGGCGCCGCGATCGGGTCCTGGACGGCGTGGGCGGGCATCGCGACGGTCGTCGGGCCGCTGGCGGGCGGCTACCTCGTCGACGCCGCCTCCTGGCGCTGGATCTTCGCCATCAACGTGCCGTTCGTCGCCATCGCCGTGACGCTCGTGCTCCGGGCGGTGCCGGCGCGCGACCCGGGCCGGGCCCGCGTCCCGGTCGACTGGGCCGGCGCGGGGCTGTGCGTGCTCGGCCTCGCCGGCCCCGTGCTGGCGCTCATCCGCCAGCCGGCGTCGGGGTGGGGCGCGCCCGACGTGCTCATCCCGGGCCTGGCGGGGCTCGCGCTGCTCGGCGCCTTCCTGGCGTGGGAGGCGCGCGCCGAGCACCCCATGCTGCCGCTGTCGCTGTTTCGCCGGCGCAACTTCGCGGTCGGCAACGCGCAGACGTTCGCCATGTACGGCGGGCTGGGCGCCACGTTCTTCTTCCTGGTGCTCTTCCTCCAGCAGGTCGCGGGCTACGCGGCGCTGCAGGCCGGCGTGGCGACGCTGCCGACCACGATCATCATGTTCTCGCTGTCCAAGCGCGCCGGGCGACTGGCCGACCGCCACGGCCCGCGCCTGTTCATGGGCCTGGGGCCGATCGTCGCGGCGGCCGGCCTCGCGCTCATGCTCCGCCTCGACGCGGGGCTGGACTACTGGACCGACCTGTTCCCGGCGCTGCTGCTGTTCTCGCTCGGCCTGTCGGCGACCGTCGCGCCGCTCACCGCGACCGTGCTCGCCGACGCCGACGAGCGCAACGCGGGCATCGCCTCGGGGGTCAACAACGCGGTGGCGCGCGTGGCCGGCCTGCTCACCGTCGCCGCCCTGGGCGCGGTGGGCGCGGCGTCGTTCACGGCGTCCGTCGACCGCGGGCTCGACGGCCGCCGGCTCGATCCGCAGGCCCAGCGCGTCGTCCAGGAGGCCAAGCGGCGCACCCTGGCCCGCGCCGACACCGGCGCGCTCCCGGGGCCCGAAGGCGCGGCGGTGGCCTCCGCGGTCACGGACGCGGCCGTGCACGCCTTTCGCCTGGGCATCGGGATCGCCGCCGGCCTGGTCGCGCTCGGCGGCCTGCTCGGCCTGGCCGGGATCGTCAACCCGCGCCGGGTCGTGCGCTGCGAGGACTGTCCCGGCGGCCAGCTCGCCGGCCAGCCCGCCGACGCCGCGCGCGACCCGCTGCCGGCCGTCGCCCTGCCCGCCCGCCCCCGGACCGCCTGACGTGCTCCTCCTCGATGTGGCGCACCCGGAGGACCCGGCGCTGGACCTCGCCGTCTCGCACGCGCTGCTGCGCCGGGTCGGCGCGGGCGCCCTGGGACCCGTCGTCCGCGTCTGCCGCCCCGGCCCGACGATGGCCTTCGGGCGCCTGGACGCGCTGCGGCCGGGTTATGGGCAGGCCGCCGCGGCCGCCGCGGCGCACGGCTTCACGCCGGTGCTGCGCCTCGGCGGCGGACGGGCCGCCGGCTACGACCACGGGTCGGTCCTCGTGGAGATCACGACGCCCACCGAGCGGATCGCCTCGGGCATCGAGGAGCGCTTCGAGGACGCCACCGCGCTGCTGGTGGCGACCCTGGAGGCCGTCGGCGCCGACCCCGCCGTCGGCGAGCTGCCCGGCGAGTACTGTCCCGGGCGGTTCTCGATCCACGCCGGCGGGCGGATCAAGGTCGCGGGGACCGCGCAGCGGTCGATCCGGGGGGCGTCGCTGGTGGCCGCGGCGATCGTCGTGGAGGGGGGCGACCGCCTCCGGGCCGCGCTGGTCGACGTCTACGCCGCGCTCGGGCTGTCGTGGGACCCTGCGACCGCGGGGGCGGTGGAGGACGTCGCCGCCGGCGTCGGGGCCGGCGACGTGCAGGAGGCGGTGCTGGACGCGCTGCGCCGGCGCGGGCCGCTGGAGCCGGCGGCCCTGGACGACGCGACGCTGGAGCTGGCCCGCGGGCTGCGCGCCGCACACGCCGTCGACGTCCCCTGAGTCGGCGAACGGGGCGCCGAGGGCGGCCCGTGCGACCAGGGCGAGAGAAGGCCCCGGGGATCATGGGCGCCCGGGCATTCATGCGTCCAAGGCGCGCTCGGACCGGCAGTCATAAGCTGAGACCATGGACCTGCGCCAGCTGCGCTCGCTCGTCGCCCTGGCCGAGGAGGGCCACTTCACTCGTGCGGCGGCCCGCATGCACATAGCGCAGCCCGCGCTCTCCCAGCAGATCCGGCGCCTGGAGGACGAGCTCGGCCTCGCGCTCGTGGACCGGACCACCCGCCGGGTTGCGCTGACCGACGCGGGGATCCTGCTCGTCGCGCGGGCGCGCCGCGCGCTGGGCGAGATCGACGCCGCCCGCGCCGAGCTGGCCGACCTCGCCGGGGTGCGGGCCGGGCACCTGGTCATCGGCGCCATGCAGTCGCTGGGGCCGTTCGACCTGTCCCGCCTGCTCGCCGAGTTCCACGGCCGCCACCCGGCGGTCGAGCTCACGGTGCTCGAGGAGGTCAGCGACGCGCTGCTGGCGATGGTGCGCAGCGACCAGGTCGACCTCGCGTTCGCCTCGCTGACCGAGGGCGGCGGGCAGGAGGGCATGGCGACCCAGCGCCTGGTCACCGAGCCGCTCGTGGTGCTCCTGGCGCCCGACCACCGGCTCGCTGGCCGGGGCCGCCTGCGGATCGCCGAGCTGCGCGACGAGCGCTTCATCTCCTTCCGCGAGGGCGCCGGGCTGCGGCGCATCCTCGACGCGGCCGCCCTCGAGGCGGGCTTCGAGCCCCAGATCGCGTTCGAGACCAACGAGGTGCAGCGCGCCCAGGCGCTGGCCTCGCGCGGCCTGGGCGTCACGATCGTCCCCGAGTCCGACGGAGACCGCCAGGGACCGCCGGTCGTGGCGGTCGCGCTGCACCGCCCGGCGATCACGCGCGACGTGACGCTCGTCTGGCGCGAGGCGCGCCGGCACACCCCGGCGGCCCGCGCGTTCCTGCAGCTGGCCCGCGGCGCCGACCGGACGGGCGCTCCCGCCTCGGGGGGCTGACGGTGCGCGCCGCTGGGATACTGGGCCGGCTCGGGCGCCGCCAGGCGCCCGCCACGGGCATGCAGTCCGCCGACCACTTCAGCGACAACGGCGACCAGAGCGCGGTGCTCGCGCTCCAGGTCGCGCTGTCGGGCGTCTTCTCGGTGGTCGCGCTGCTGGCCTGGGCGGTCACGGGCGCCGGCTACTTCTGGCCCATGTGGGTCTGGCTGGCCGTCGGCGCGCCGTTGGCGATGCACCTCGCGCTGCGCCAGGCGCTGGAGGTCGAGCCCGGCCAGCCGCGCGGCCTGGCCGTCCACGCGGCGACGACCGGCGTGGTCTGCGGCGTGCTCATCGTCCTGTGGGGCATGACGGGGCGCGGCGCGTTCTGGCCGGTCTGGCCGCTGCTGGCGCTCGGCACCGTGCTCTCGGTGCACGTGGTGATCTTCCGCCAGTGGGACGAGCTGCCGGGCGCGCGCGAGCAGGAGCTGGCCGACCGCGTCGACGTGCTGACCCGCACGCGCCGTGGCGCCCTGGACGTCCAGGCCGCCGAGCTGCGGCGCATCGAGCGCGACCTGCACGACGGCGCGCAGGCCCGCCTCGTCGCGCTGAGCATGCAGCTCGGCCGCGCGGAGGCGCGGCTGGAGGACCGGCCCGAGGTCGCCGCGCTGCTGCGCGCCGCGCGCAGCGAGGCCAGCGCCGCGATCGCCGAGCTGCGCGACCTCGCCCGGGGCATCGCGCCGCCCGTGCTCGCCGACCGCGGCCTGGCCGCGGCGATCGAGGCCCTCGGCCGCCGCGCGGCGATCCCGGTCGAGGTCGACGTGCAGCTGTCCCGCCGCCCGCTGCCGGTGGTGGAGACCGCCGCGTACTTCGTCGTCGCCGAGGCGCTGACCAACGTGGCCAAGCACGCCGGCGGGGCGTCGGCCCGCGTCCGGGTCGCCGAGGAATCCGGGCGCCTGGTCATCGTGATCTCCGACGACGGGCCGGGCGGCGCGGACACCGACGGCGGCGGGCTCACGGGGCTGCGCCACCGCGTCGAGGCGCTGGACGGCGCGCTGGAGGTCTCCAGCCCGTCCGGCGAGGGCACCACCATCAGGGCGGAGCTGCCGTGCGAGTCGTGATCGCCGAGGACCAGGCCCTCCTGCGCGAGGGCATCGTCGCGCTCCTGCGCGAGCAGGGCATCGACGTCGTCGCCCAGGCTGAGGACGGCCCCGGCCTGCTGCGGATCCTCTCGGGCCACAGGCCCGAGCTGGCGATCGTCGACGTCCGGCTGCCGCCGACGTTCACCGACGAGGGGATCCGCGCGGCGCTCGAGGCCCGCAGCCGCCACCCCGAGCTCGGCATCCTCATCCTCTCCCAGTACGTCGAGCCGGTGTACACCGCCGAGCTGCTGGACTCCGCGGGCGGCGGGATCGGCTACCTGCTCAAGGAGCGCGTGGGCGACGTGCCGGCCTTCATCGACGCCGTGCGGCGCGTGGCCGCCGGGGGCACGGCGCTGGACCGCGAGGTCGTCGCCGAGCTCGTCCGCGGCGGCCCGGGCGGCGAGGGCTCCGAGGCGCTCGACGGCCTGACCCCGCGCGAGCACGAGGTGCTCGAGCTCATGGCCGAGGGCCGCACGAACGCCGCCATCGCCCGGGCGATGGTCGTCACGCCCGGCGCGGTGGAGAAGCACATCTCGAGCATCTTCGGCAAGCTGGACCTCCCCGCCACCGACGACGACCACCGCCGGGTGCTCGCGGTGCTGACCTACCTGCGCGCCGGCTGACCCGGGCCGCCGGAGGTGTGGGACCTGTGCACCAAGGTGGGGTGACCCGGCGCCGGGCGGCCCCGTTGGGTGGGCATGAACGCCAAGCTCCTCTCCTGCATCGGCGCGCTGGGCGCCGCGGCCGGGCTCGTCCCCGCGAGCGCCGGCCTGGCGCAGACCGCGCCGACCACCGTCCCCAGCCTGAAGCTCGTCGGCGCCTACGCCGTCAAGGACACCAGGATCAACCCGGGCCGCACGACGATCGCCACCGTGTTCCGCACGGCGTCCGAGCTGCCGCGCCGCTACGACGGCATGATCCGCGCGAGCGGGTTCCTCGACGGCGTCGGCCACTCGGTCGGCTCGGTCAAGGGCCGCCACGGCACGTCCCGGCACTGCTACGTCATCTACACCAACGTGGTCGACGGCCACCTGCCGGGCGGCGGCTCGTCGGCCCGCCTCGGGACCAGGCACACGCTGGAGGTCGCCGCGCGCGGGACCGACGGCGACCTCGTCGCCAAGACCCAGGTGCACATCCGCGCCCAGCGCGCGGGCGACGCCTCCGGCCGGCCGCTGGGCTGCTGAGCCGTTGCCCCGTCGTCTACGGCACCGGCGCCTCCGGCCTGAGGGGGGCCGGGACCGGGGGCGGCGGGGCGTCGTCGTCGACGGCGCCCTCCACGTTCAGGCGCGGCAGGATCCGCTCCAGCCACGACGGCAGCCACCAGTTGGCCTCGCCGATGGCCAGCATCATCCCCGGCACGAGCACGCTGCGCACGACCAGGGCGTCGAACAGCACCGCGCTGGCCAGCCCGATGCCGAACAGCTTGATGACGCGCTCGCCGCCCAGCACGAACGCGGCGAAGACCAGCACCATGATGGCGGCCGCTGCGGTGATCGTGCGCCCCGTGGCCGCGAGGCCGTGCTTGACCGCCTCGCGGTTGTCCCCGCGCCGGTGCCACTCCTCGTAGATGCGCGAGACGAGGAACACCTCGTAGTCCATGGACAACCCGAAGAGGATGGCGAAGACCATCACGGGCAGGAACGCCTCGATCGGGCCCTCGCGGCTGATGCCGATGAGCTCGGCGCCCCAGCCCCACTGGAAGATCGCGACGACGATCCCGAATGAGGCGCCGATCGACAGCAGGTTCATCACGGCGGCCATCGCGGGGATCACGAGGCTGCGGAACACCACCATCAACAACAGGAACGACAGCAGCACGACGATCCCGATGAACAACGGCAGCTTGCCGGTCAGGACCTTCGAGAAGTCGATGAAGATCGCCGTCTGGCCGCCGACGAGCACGTGCACGCCGCCGGTCCCCGCCGCGGCGGGCACCACGTCGCGCCGCAGCCTGCGCACCAGGTCGCTCGTCGACTTGTCCTGAGGCGAGCCCTTGGGGAACACCTGGGCCAGCGCGACGCCACGGTCGCCCGTGCCGCCGACGACCGCCGAGCGGCCGGTGGCCACCACGCCGTCGGTGCGGCCCACGGCGGCCAGGACCTTGTCGAACCGCGCCTTGTCGGCGGCCGTGTTCACGCGGGCAACGAGCTGGAGGGGGCCGTTGAAGCCGGGGCCGAAGCCCTCGGCCAGCAGGTCGTAGGCCTTGCGCGTCGTCGAGCCGGCCGGGTCCGAGCCCTGGTCGGAGGAGCCCGTGCGCAGCGACAGGAACGGTGCGGCGAGGACGAGCATGGCCACCGCGGCGACGATCGCGGCCGGCAGCGGGCGCCGCTGCAGGCGGCCCGCCCACCGCGCCCAGGCCGGCGACTCGTCGGTCGTCGTGTAGGACCCGGCGGCCAGCGACCGGCGCTGGCGCCGGGTGAGGACCTTGGGGCCGAAGAAGCCCAGCAGGGCCGGCAGCAGGGTGAGCGCGGCGATCACCGTGCAGGCCACGACGATGCTCGCGGCGACCGCGACCCCGTAGAGGAAGCTGACGCCCAGCGCGAACATGCCCAGCAGCGCGATGCAGACGGTGATCCCCGCGAAGAGGACCGCGCGCCCCGACGTGTCGATGGCCTGGACCACGGCCTCCTCGGGCGTCTTGCCGCGCATGAGGGCCTGGCGGAACCGGGTCACGATGAACAGCGCGTAGTCGACGCCGACGCCGAGGCCGATGAGCAGCGACAGCTCCGAGCTGAACGACGCCATCTGCAGGATGTGCGACAGCAGCCCGATGACGGCGATGCCGGCGGCCAGCGAGAGGCCGGTGGCCAGCAGCGGGAGGATCGCGGCCAGCAGCGACCCGAACACGAGGAGCAGGACGACCAGCGCGGCCACGAACCCGATGAAGGTGCCGCCGACGCCCTGCTGTCGGGCCTGCTGGATGACCTGGCCGCCGAGCTCGACCTGCAGCCCGCCGCCCGCAGCGTCCTGGGCCGTCGTGATGAGCCTCTTGCCGGCGCTGACGGGGACGGAGACCGGGTCGCCGTCCATGGTGACGGTTGCGTAGGCGATGCGGCCGCTGCGGGAGATCTGCGCGCCGGCGCCGGCGCCGTACGGCGACGTGACGGTCGCGACGTGCGGGAGCTTCGCGACGCGGGCGAGCATCGCCTCGACCTTCGCGCGTACGGCGGCGTCGGTCACCGACCCGCTGCGTACGGCGACGACGATGCGCTCCGTGTCGCCGGAGGCCTTGGGCGCGCTGCTCTTGAGCAGGTTCAGCGCGTCGGCGCTGTCGGTGCCGGGCAGCTTGAAGGTGTCGCGGTAGTCGCTGCCGGCCGCCCCGTGGACGGCGGAGAGCGCGACGACCGCGCCGATCCAGCCGAGCAGGACGATGCGGCGGTGGGTGTAGCACCAGCGGGCGAGAGAGCGCATGCAGGACCGGGGAGGGAGGAGACGGGAGTTGTCCGGCAGCGTACCAGCGGAACTGGAGATTCCGTCTCCACTTAACGGATGCTTCGCGCGGGCTCCCAGCGCGGGCGGTTGGCCGCCGTCGCGGGCGCGGATGGCGCGAAGGTGGTGCGTGACCACACGAATGCGACATCGGTCCGCGAGACTACCGTACTTGTATACTAGCCGACACATGCGGATCTCCCTCGCAGAGCGGGCGCTGGGGACCACCGCACGCGAGCGCGTCTACACCGCGCTGCGTGAGGCGATCGTCAGCGCCGAGCTGGCGCCCGGTCGGCGGCTCTCGGAGAACGAGCTCGCCGAGCGCCTCGGCGTGAGCCGCACGCCCGTGCGCGAGGCGCTCGTGCGTCTTCGCGAGGACCGCCTGGTGGCCATCGTGCCCCAGCTGGGCACCTTCGTGACGCTCATGGACCCCGCGGCGGTGGCCGATGCGCACTTCGTCCGCGAGGCGCTGGAGGGCGCCGCCGTCCGGCTGGCCGCGCGACGCGCGGCACCTGCCGACGTCGCGGGCCTGCGGCGGACCATCGCCGAGCAGCAGCGCGCCGACGCCGCCGGCGACGCCGACGCCTTCGACCGCCTCGACGAGGCGCTGCACCGCGACCTCTGCGCGCTGTCGGGGCGCGAGGTCGCCTGGCGCCTCAGCCAGCGCGCCCGCGGGCAGCTGGACCGCGTGCGCCGCCTCAGCCTGCCCGAGGCGGGCTTCCGCGCGCAGATGATCTCCGAGCACCGCGAGGTGGTCGACGCCGTCGCCGCCCACGACCCCGATGCCGCCGAGCAGCGCCTGCGCCGTCACCTGCGCATGGCGCTGTCGAGCCTGCCCGACATCCAGAAGTCCCATCCCGAGTACTTCGAGGAGGAGGCCTAGATCATGGCCCTGCACCACGACGTCGACCCGTCCGAGACCGCCGAGTGGGTGCAGGCCCTGGAGGCCGTCGTCCGCCATGACGGCCCGGAGCGCGCCCGCGAGCTGCTGGAGGCGGTGTTCGCCGACGCCCGCCTGCGCGGGCTGCACATCTCCGAGGACCTGAGCACCCCCTACGTCAACACGATCCCGGTCGAGGCCGAGGCGCAGATCCCCGGCGACGCCGAGCTCGAGCACCGCATCCGCTCGCTCGTGCGCTGGAACGCGATCGCCACGGTGCTGCAGGCCAACAGGGAGTCCTCCGAGCTCGGCGGCCACATCGCCAGCTTCCAGTCGGCGGCCACGCTGTACGAGACGGGCTTCAACCACTTCTGGCACGCGCCCTCCCACGAGCACGGCGGCGACCTGGTGTTCATCCAGGGTCACTCCTCGCCGGGCATCTACGCGCGCGCCTACCTCGAGGGCCGCATCCCCGAGGAGCAGATGCGCCGCTTCCGCACCGAGACCGGCGTCGGGACCGGCGGAGAGCCCGGGCTGTCGTCCTACCCGCATCCGTGGTTGATGCCGGACTTCTGGCAGTTCCCGACCGTGTCGATGGGCCTGGGCCCGATGATGGCGATCTACCAGGCGCGGTTCATGAAGTACCTGACCGGCCGCGGGATCGCTGACACCTCGGGTCGCAAGGTGTGGGCGTTCATGGGCGACGGCGAGATGGACGAGCCCGAGTCGATGGGGTCGATCTCGATGGCCGGCCGCGAGCACCTGGACAACCTAATCTTCGTCGTCAACTGCAACCTGCAGCGCCTCGACGGCCCGGTGCGCGGCAACGGCAAGATCATCCAGGAGCTCGAGACGAACTTCCGCGGCGCGGGCTGGAACGTCATCAAGGTCGTCTGGGGCCGCCGCTGGGACCCGCTGCTGGCCGCCGACACCGAGGGCCGGCTCGTCCGGCGCATGGAGGAGGCCGTCGATGGCGAGTACCAGGTGTTCAAGTCGCGCGACGGCGCCTACGTGCGCGAGCACTTCTTCGGCGCCGACCCCGAGCTGGCCAAGATGGTGGAGGACTGGTCCGATGCCGAGATCTGGTCGCTGAACCGCGGTGGCCACGACCCGCAGAAGGTCTACGCCGCCTACGCGCAGGCCGTCGCGCACACCGGCCAGCCGACGGTCATCCTGGCCAAGACGATCAAGGGCTACGGGATGGGGGAGTCGGGCGAGGGCCAGAACATCACCCACCAGGCCAAGAAGATGAACGAGAAGGCGCTCTTCGCCTTCCGCGACCGCTTCGGCCTGGACCTCACCGACGACGAGGTCCGCAACGTCTCCTTCCACCGGCCGCCCGACGACGCGCCCGAGATGGTCTACCTGCGCGAGCGGCGGACCGAGCTCGGCGGCAGCCTGCCCCAGCGCCGTACGGAGGCGCCGCCGCTGCCGGTGCCCGAGCTGTCGGCCTTCAAGGCCCAGCTCGACGGGACCGCCGACCGCGAGATCTCCACGACGATGGCCTTCGTGCGGATCCTCTCGACGCTCGTGCGCGACAAGGAGCTCGGCCCGCACATCGTCCCGATCGTGCCCGACGAGTCGCGCACCTTCGGGATGGAGGGGATGTTCCGCCAGCTGGGCATCTTCAGCCAGGTCGGCCAGCTCTACGTCCCGCAGGACGCCGAGCAGCTCATGTCCTACCGCGAGGACAAGAGGGGCCAGATCCTGCAGGAGGGCATCAACGAGCCCGGCGCGTTCTCGTCCTGGATCGCGGCCGCCACGTCCTACGCCAACCACGGCGTGTCGATGGTCCCGTTCTACATCTATTACTCGATGTTCGGGTTCCAGCGGGTCGGCGACCTGGCCTGGGCCGCCGGCGACAGCCACGCTCGCGGCTTCCTGCTGGGCGGCACCGCCGGGCGCACCACGCTCAACGGCGAGGGCCTGCAACATCAAGACGGCCACAGCCACATCCAGGCCTCGCTCATCCCCAACTGCATCGCCTACGACCCGGCCTACGCCTACGAGCTGGCCGTGATCATCCAGGACGGCCTGCGCCGGATGGTCGGCGAGCACGAGGACGTCTTCTACTACCTGACGGTCATGAACGAGAACTACGCCCAGCCGGCGATGCCCGAGGGCGCGCAGGAGGGGATCCTGCGCGGCATGCACGTCGTGGCCGAGGCCGACGACGCGCAGCTGCAGCTCCTGGGGTCGGGCACGATCCTGCGCGAGGTGCTCGCCGGCGCCGACCTCCTGCGCGAGGAGTTCGGGATCGGGGCCGACGTGTGGAGCGTGACCTCGTTCACCGAGCTGCGCCGCGACGGCATGGGGGCCGACCGCCACCACCGCCTGCGCGCCGGCCGCAAGGGCTTCGAGCCCCGAGACGCGTTCGTGCGGTCCTCGCTGGAGGGGCGGACGGGCCCGGTCGTCGCCGCCACGGACTACATCCGCGCGCTGCCCGACGGCATCCGCCCGTGGGTGGACGCGCCCTACACCGTGCTGGGCACCGACGGCTACGGCCGCAGCGACTACCGCACGGCGCTGCGCCGGTTCTTCGAGGTCGACCGACACCACGTCGTCGTGGCCGCGCTGCGCGCGCTGGGCCGCGACGACGACGCCGTGGCGGCCATCGAGCGGTACGAGATCGATCCCGATGTGGAGGCCCCGTGGCTGACATGAAGCAGGTCACCGTCCCGGACATCGGTGAGTTCAGCGACGTCGAGGTCGTCGAGGTGCACGTCGCCGCCGGCGACGAGGTCGCCGAGAACGACCCGCTCGTGACGCTGGAGACCGACAAGGCGACGATGGACGTCCCAGCGCCGTTCGGCGGCGTTGTCGAGGCCGTGCTGCTCAAGGTCGGCGACCGCGCCTCGCAGGGCACGCCGGTCGTCGCCCTGGCGGCGGCCGGGGGTGACGCGCCCGAGCAGGACGCCGTCCAGGCCTCACCGCCGACCGCGGCGGGCGCCCCGGCCGAGGCGGCCCAGGCCGACACCGTGCGCTCGGCGGTCTCCGCGGAGGCCTCGGCGCAGCCGGCGCCCGAGCCGCCCGCGCCCGCGGCCCCCACGCCCTCCGGCACGGCCGACGAGGTCTACGCCAGCCCCTCCGTGCGCCGGCTGGCCCGTGAGCTCGGCGTCGACCTGCACGCCGTCAGCGGCTCGGGGCGCAAGGGCCGCATCGTGCCCGAGGACGTCCGCGCGTTCGCCGACGGCGGCGCGCCCGCCGCCGCGGCGCAGGGCGCGTCCGACATGGGCCTCGACCTGCTGCCCTGGCCGACCGTCGACTTCGAGAAGTTCGGCGAGGTCGAGCGCGTCCCGCTGAGCCGGATCCGGAAGATCTCGGCGGCCAACCTCGCGCGCAACTGGGTGTACATCCCGCACGTCACCCACAACGACGAGGCCGACGTCACCGAGCTCGAGGCCTTCCGCAAGCAGCTCAACGCCGAGCAGTCCGACGTCAAGGTGACGATGGTCGCGCTGCTGCTCAAGGCCTCGGCGGCGACGCTCAAGGCGTTCCCGGACATGAACTCGTCGCTGGACGGCGACGACCTCGTCCGCAAGCACTACTACCACCTGGGCTTCGCCGCCGACACGCCCAACGGCCTCGTCGTGCCCGTCGTGCGCGACGTGGACCGCAAGGGGATCCTCGAGGTGGCCGCCGAGCTCACCGAGCTGTCGGGCAAGGCCCGCGCCGGCAAGCTCGGCCCGGCCGAGATGGCGGGCGGCACGTTCACGATCTCGAGCCTGGGCGGCATCGGCGGGACCTCGTTCACGCCGATCGTCAACGCGCCGCAGGTCGGCATCCTCGGCGCCGTGCGCACGGCGACCAAGCCCGTGTGGGACGGCACGCAGTTCGTGCCGCGCCTCATGCTGCCGTTGTCGCTGTCCTACGACCACCGGGTGATCGACGGCGCCGCGGCCGCCCGCTTCACGGCCCACCTGAGCGGCGTCCTGAGCGACCTGCGGAGGATCCTGCTTTGACCACGCGGAAGACCTCGCCCGGGGGGACCGGCTTCCGAGCGCGAACTCGCCCAGGGGGGCTCGCTCGCGCGGCCCGAGGAGACCAGATGACCACCCTGGACGTCCTCGTCCCCGACATCGGGGACTTCACCGACGTGCCCGTCGCCGAGATCCTCGTCGCCGTGGGCGACGAGGTCGCCGCCGACGACCCGCTCGTCGTCCTGGAGTCCGACAAGTCCTCCATGGAGATCCCGGCCCCCGAGGCCGGCACCGTCAGGGAGCTGCGCGTCGCCGTCGGCGACAAGGTCGCCCAGGGCACCGCGCTCGTCGTGCTCGAGGTCGCCGCCGCGGCCGCCTCATCGGAGCCGGCCGACGCGTCGCGGGCGCCGGCGGCGACCGAGTCCGCGCCGCGGCCCGCGCCCGCCGACGACGCCGAGGACCACCACGCGCCCGCCGCCGGCGAGGAGGGCTTCGAGCGCGGCGACGTCCACGCCGGCGTCCTCGTGCTCGGCTCGGGCCCGGGGGGCTACGCCGCCGCGTTCCGCGCCGCCGACCTCGGCCTCGACGTCGTGATGGTCGAGCGCCACGCGACGCTCGGCGGGGTCTGCCTCAACGTGGGCTGCATCCCGTCCAAGGCCCTGCTGCACATCGCCAAGGTCATCGCCGAGGCGCAGAGCGCGGCGTCCCACGGCGTGACGTTCGGCGCGCCGCAGGTCGACCTCGACGCCCTGCGCGCGTGGAAGGAGGGCGTCGTGGCCCGCCTGACGCGTGGCGTGGCCGGCATGGCCAAGGGTCGCGAGGTCCAGGTCGTCCAGGGCGAGGCCCGGTTCACCGGCCCGCACACGCTGGAGGTCGCCGGGCCCGACGGGACGACGACGACGATCTCCTTCGACCACGCCATCGTGGCCGCGGGCTCGCGCTCGGTCCAGCTGCCGGGCATCCCGCACGAGGACCCGCGCGTCATGGACTCCACCGGCGCGCTGGAGCTCGCCGAGATCCCGGGGCGGCTGCTGGTCGTCGGCGGCGGCATCATCGGCCTGGAGATGGCGACGGTCTACGACGCCCTGGGCTCGGAGGTCACGGTCGTCGAGCTGGCCGACGGCCTCATCCCGGGCGCCGACCGCGACCTCGTCAAGCCGCTGGCGCGGCGCATCGGCAAGCGCTACGCCGCGATCCACCTGGGCACGAGCGTCGAGAGCGTGGAGGCGCGCGACGACGGCCTGCACGCGACGTTCTCGGGCGACGTGCCCGACGCGGTGTTCGACCGCGTGCTCGTCGCCGTGGGCCGCATCCCCAACGGCGCGGGCCTGGGCCTGGACGCCGCGGGCGTGACGGTGGACGAACGCGGCTTCGTGCCCGTCGACGCCCAGCGCCGCACGAACGTCGCCCACATCCTCGCCATCGGCGACGTCGCCGAGGGCCCGATGCTCGCCCACAAGGCGACCGCCGAGGGCCACGTCGCGGCCGAGGTCATCGCAGGCCACGCATCGGCCTTCGACCCGCGCGGCGTCCCGTCGGTGGCCTACACGGATCCCGAGGTCGCCTGGGTCGGCCTCACGGAGACCGAGGCGGCCGAGCGCGACGTCGCCTACGAGACGTCGGTGTTCCCGTGGTCGGCCTCGGGCCGCGCTCTGGCGGTCGACGGCTCCACGGGCCTGACCAAGCTCCTGCGCGACCCGGAGACCGGGCGCGTGCTCGGCGCGGGCATCGTGGGCCCCAACGCCGGCGAGCTCATCGCCGAGCCCGGCTTCGCCCTGGAGATGGGCGCCGACGTCGCCGACCTCGCCCTGACGATCCACGCCCATCCGACGCTGAGCGAGACGCTCATGCTCTCCGCCGAGCTGGCCGACGGCACGATCACCGACCTGCCGAACCCGGCGGTCGCCCGCCCGGCGACGGGCTGACCCGGCGGGCCGCCGGGCCCCGCCCGGTTGCCTATCCTCGCGTGCCATGAGCCGCCGGCTGATCAGCGTGGATCGCGTGGGGATCGAGGAGCGCGCCGCCGCCCTGGGCCGGCGGTCCATCAAGCACGAGGCCAAGCGCCTGGGCATCGCGCTGGCCACGTCGATGATCGACCTCACGACGCTGGAGGGCGCCGACACGCCGGGCAAGGTGCGCCACCTCGCGGCCAAGGCGGTCTGCCCCGACCCGGCTCGGCCCGAGCTGCCGTCCTGCGCGGCGGTGTGCGTCTACCCCGCGCTCGTCGGCGTCGCCGCCGAGGCGCTGCGCGGCAGCGGCGTCGCGGTCGCGTCGGTGTCGACGGGCTTCCCGGCCGGCCAGACCTCGCTGGAGGTCAAGGTCGAGGAGACCCGCGAGGCCGTGGCCGCCGGCGCCGACGAGATCGACATGGTCATCTCGCGCGACGCCTACCTCAGCGGCGACGACGCCCGCGTGGCCCACGAGATCGAGCGCGTCAAGGAGGCCTGCGGCCCGGCGCACCTCAAGGTCATCCTCGAGACCGCCGAGCTGCCGACCTATGCGCACGTCCGCCACGCCTCGCAGTTGGCGATCGACGCGGGGGCCGACGTCATCAAGACCTCGACGGGCAAGGCCGCCACGGGCGCGACGCCCGGCGTCGTGCTCGTCATGCTGGAGACCGTCCGCGACCACGCGTGGCGCACGGGCCAGCTCGTCGGCGTCAAGGCCGCCGGCGGCGTCTCGACCACGAAGGCCGCCCTGCACATGCTCGTCCTGGTCAAGGAGACCCTGGGCGACGAGTGGCTGACGGCCGACCGCTTCCGCATCGGCGCCTCGTCGCTGCTCAACGACCTGCTCATGCAGTACGCCAAGCTGGACTCCGGGCACTACGGCCGCCCGGAGGACTTCTCCAAGGAGTAGCCCGTGACCTCCGTCACCGCACGCCCCGACGACCCCGCCGCGCCCGGGCGGACCGCGCTGCGCTGGGACTACGCCCCCGCGCCGGAGTCCCGCGACGCCGCGACGCTGGCCGACCGCTACGACCTGTTCATCGACGGGGCCTTCCACCCGCCCGGCGACGGGACCGTCGTGCCCACGGTCAACCCCGCCACGGAGGAGACGCTGGCCGAGGTCGCCTTCGCCGGGCCGGCCGACGTCGACCGCGCCGTGCAGGCGGCGCGTGCCGCCCAGCCCGCCTGGGCCGCGCTGCCCGCGCTCGAGCGCGGCAAGCACCTCTTCCGCATCGCGCGCCTGATCCAGGAGCGCGCCCGCGAGCTGGCGATCGTGGAGACCCTCGACGGCGGCAAGCCCATCCGCGAGTCGCGCGACGTCGACGTCCCCCTGGCCGCCGCGCACTTCTTCTCCTACGCCGGCTGGGCCGACAAGCTCTCCTACGCGGTCGCCGGCCGGCCGTTCCGCCCGCGCGGCGTCGTCGGGCAGGTCGTCCCGTGGAACTTCCCGCTGCTCATGGCGGCGTGGAAGCTCGCGCCCGCGCTGGCGACGGGCAACACGGCCGTGCTCAAGCCCGCCGAGACCACGCCGCTGACCGCGCTGCTGCTCGCCGAGATCTGCCAGGAGGCCGAGCTGCCGCCGGGCGTGGTCAACATCATCCCGGGGGCGGGGGAGACCGGCGCGGCGCTCGTGCGCGGCGAGGTCGACAAGGTCGCCTTCACGGGCTCGACGGCCGTGGGCAAGGAGATCCAGCGCGCGCTGGCCGGCCGCGGCGTCGGGCTGACGCTGGAGCTGGGCGGCAAGTCGGCCAACATCGTCTTCGAGGACGCCGCGATCGACCAGGCCGTCGAGGGCATCGTCAACGGCATCTTCTTCAACCAGGGCCACGTCTGCTGCGCCGGCTCGCGCCTGCTCGTGCAGGAGAGCGTCGCCGACGAGGTGCTGCGCAAGCTGTGGGACCGCATGCAGCGCCTACGCGTCGGCGACCCGCTGGACAAGAACACCGACGTCGGCGCGATCAACAGCGCCGAGCAGCTGCGGCGCATCGAGGAGCTCGTGGCCGCCGGCGAGGCCGAGGGCGCCGCGCGGCGCACCGTCGCGTGCGACCTGCCCGCCCGCGGCTTCTGGTTCGCGCCGACGCTGTTCACCGGCGTCGCGCCCGCGCACCGCATCTCGGTGCAGGAGATCTTCGGCCCCGTCGTCACGGTCACCACGTTCCGCACGCCGGCCGAGGCGGTCGAGCGCGCCAACAGCTCGGTCTTCGGTCTGGCGGCCGGGGTGTGGACCGACATGGGGTCCAAGGCGTTCGAGGTGGCCGCGGCGCTGCGCGCCGGCGTCGTCTGGCAGAACACCTACAACAAGTTCGACCCGACGGCGGCGTTCGGGGGCTACAAGGAGAGCGGCTTCGGCCGCGAGGGCGGGCCCGCCGGCCTGCTGCCCTACCTGGTGATGTCATGACGCGCCGCGCGGTTGTGGCCAAGACGTACAAGCTGTACCTCGGCGGGGCGTTCGCCCGGTCGGAGTCGGGCCGCAGCGACACGGCGACCGACCACGCGGGCGAGCACGTGGCCAACGTCCCCCGGGGCTCGCGCAAGGACGTCCGCGACGCGGTGAAGGCCGCACGCGGCGGCGCGGGCCGCTGGGCGGCCGCCACGGCCTACAACCGGGGCCAGGTGCTCTATCGCCTCGCCGAGGCGCTCGAGTCGCGCTCCGAGGAGCTCGTGCGGGCCGCCGTGGCCCAGCAGGACGTCGCCGCGGCGGCCGCCCGCGCCGAGGTCGGCGCCGCCGTCGACACGCTCGTGCACTACGCCGGGTGGACGGACAAGCTCGCGGCCGTCCTGGGCGGGATCAACCCCGTGGCGGCGCCGTACCTGTCGTTCTCCGCACCCGAGGCCACCGGGGTCGTCGCCGTGCTGGCCCCCGACGCCCCCGACCTGCTGGGCCTGGTGCGCGAGATCGCCCCGGCCCTGGCGGCCGGCAACGCGGTCGTGGCCGTGGTCTCGCGCCGCTGGCCGCTGCGGCCGCTGGACCTCGGGGAGATCGCCGGCGTCTCCGACGTCCCGGCCGGCGTGCTCAACCTCCTGACGGGGCGCCTCGACGAGCTGGTGGAGCCGCTGTGCGGGCACCGCGACGTCAACGCGATCGTCGACGCCACGGGCCGGGCCGACCTGGCGGCGACGGTCGACACGCTGGCCGCCGACACCGTCAAGCGCGTGCTGCGCCCGGCGGCAGGCGACGGGATCGGCGACGGCGCGCTCGGCCGTCTCGAGGCCCTGACCGAGCTCAAGACGGCCTGGCACCCGATCGGCGCCTGAGTCGGGGTCAGGTCCCCAGCGTCGCGGCGACCCAGTCGACCGCCGCCGGGACGTGGGCGGGGTCGATGTGGTGGGCGGCGTCGGACTCGTGGTACTCCACGGGCAGGCCGCCCGAGGTCAGCAGGTCCCGCGCGCGCCGGGCGAAGCCGACCTCCATCACGGGGTCGTTGCGGCCGTGGGCGATGAACGCGCGCAGCGCGCGGCGGTCGTCCAGCGACGGCACCCAGCCCTCCACCGTGGGCACGAAGCCCGAGAAGGCCAGGATGCCCGCCGGTGCCGGGCGCCCGCCGTCCAGCCCGAGCGCGTAGCTCATCACGGAGCCCATCGAGAAGCCGCCGAACACGGTCTGCGCGGGCGTGAGCCCCGTGCGCTCCCACAGCTGGTCGTGCAGGGCGGCCAGCGCGGTCGAGGCCGCCGCGAACGTGTCGCGGTCGGGGAACCCGACGCGCGGCACGACGTACCAGTGGTGCCCGGGCCAGCCCGGCAGCGTGAGCGGCGCGCGCGGCGTGACGACGTGCAGCCGGCGCTGCGGGTCCAGGACGTCGCCGAGGCCGAGGAGGTCGTGCTCGTCCGCCCCGCGGCCGTGGTGCAGGACCAGCAGCCCGGCCGCCTCCGAGACGGCCGGGCGCTCGAGGAACGTCAGCGCGCTCACGAGCGGGCCTTCGCGGCGCGGGCGGCGCGCGGGTTGACCAGAGGCGTCAGCACGCGCTCCAGCTCGGCGCGCAGGTGCTCGTGCTGGGTCGGCAGGCGCAGGGCCTCGCCGAGGTGCTCGGGGTCCTCGTCGACCGCGAAGCCGGGGGAGAGCGTCGCGATCTCGAACAGGATGCCCCGGGGCTCGCGGAAGTAGATCGAGAGGAAGTAGTCGCGGTCGATGACCGGCGTGACGTGGCCGCCGGCCTCGCCGACGCGACGACGCCAGGCGTCGTGGTCGGCGTCCTGGGAGGCCCAGGCGATGTGATGCACGGTGCCCGCGCCCTGGCGGCCCGGCGCCTCGGGCGCGGGGTCGTAGGCCCAGTGCAGGTGGCGTTCGTCGCCCTGGAGGCGGAACTCGCCGCCGCCGAGGTCGTCGAAGCCCAGCACCTCGGTCAGCAGGGGCGAGTGCGTCGCGACGTCGTGGGTGTAGGCGCGCGCGCCCTCCAGGCCCGTGATCGCGTGCTCAGCGGGGACGTCGGGGTGGACGGCCCGCAGCGGCGGGTTGCCGTCGTCGGCGACGACGAGCTCGAGCACGAGGCCGTCGGGATCGGCGAAGCGCAGCACGCCCGGCTCGCGGCGCGTGCGGTGGCCGGCGTCGTGCAGGCGGGACTGCCAGAACTCGAGGGCCTCCGGCGCGGCCACGCCGAGCTGCAGCGTGTGGATCATCCCGGCGCCGGCGCGGCCGGGCGCGGCGCCCGCGAACTCGAACCACGTGAGGATCGAGCCGGGCGAGCCCTGCTCGTCGCCGAAGTACAGGTGGTAGGCCTCGGGCGCGTCGAAGTTGACGGTCTTCTTGACGAGGCGCAGTCCGAGGACGTACGCGTAGAACGCGACGTTCCCGCGCGCGTCGCCGGTGATCATCGTGATGTGGTGCAGGCCCTCGAGCTTCATCGTCCGGCGCTCCTTCGGTGGCAGAAAATGGTTGTGTCCGCAACTATACCGTATGATTGCGAGCGCAACTAGATGGCGGCGAGGACGCGTTCCCAGAGTGCGCCGAGCTGGCGCTGCTCGGCGGCGCCGACGTGCTCGAGGAACAGCCGGCGCACACCGTCGAGGTGCGTGCGGCGCGCGTCCTGGAGGCGCCGGCGGCCGTCGGGCGTGATCTGCGCGAACGAGCCCCGGCCGTCGTCCTCGCAGGCGCGCCGCTGCAGCAGCCCGTCGGCCACGAGGCGGTCGACCAGCCGCGTCAGCCCGCTCCGGCTAAGCAGCACGCGGTCGGCGAGGTCGGCCATCCGCGCCTGGCCCTCCTCGGCGTCGCCGACGAACATGAGCACCTCGTAGCCGGGCACCGAGAGCCCGTGCTGCCGGCGCAGGTCGTCGTCGAGGGCGGCGGTCAGGCGGGCGTGGACCTGGAGCATCCCGCGCCACGCCTGCAGCTCCTCGGGCTGGAGGCGGTCGGGCGCCGGGATGGGAGCGGAAGGGGGAGAGGTCATGGGCTGAGCCGGGACGGTGATGGTTGCAGTGTCAACTATATCGTCCCGAGCGGCCGATCCGGGGCCGGCGGCGCGCGGACGCGCATGGCGCGCGGGCGCTCCGGGGATCGGCGGACGCGGCCGATCTACCGGAACGATGGCCGAGACGATCGAGCGATCCGAGCACGTGCTGCGGGCGCGGCGCACCGCGGCGCGGGCCCGCGGCGCCGTGGGCATCGCGGGCATCGCGCTCATCGCCGGGTGGCACAGCCTGTCGTCGGGCCCGGTGCTGGCCGCGGCGGGCTTCGCGATCATCCTGGCGACCGCGCTGGTCCAGCTCCTGGCCCCGCGGCTGCGCTGGCTGACCATCGAGGAGTCCCTGGCGGGCCTCGCGGGCGTCTTCATCATCGGCCTGGGGGACCAGCGGGTCACCGTCCTCAGCGTGCTGTGGCTCTCGGCGGTCGCCAGCGGCGTGCTCGCACGCGGCGGCCGCGTGCACTGGATCGGCCGTGCCGTGCTGCTCGGCGCGCTGGCGCTGCCGGTGGTCCGCCTCGGGCGCATCGAGCACCAGCACGCCGGGCTCGTCGTCGGCGTGATCTGGCTCCTGCTGACGTGCGGGCGCCTGACGACCGAGCTCAACCGACTCCTGGCCCTCGCCCGCCACGACGCCGACCACGACGGCCTGACGGGCGCGCTCTCCCGCGCGGCGTTCCGCCGGGAGCTGGCCTCGCGCGTGCAGGACGGCCCCGTCGGCCTCCTGCTCGTCGACCTCGACAACTTCGGCCACATCAACAAGGTCAGCGGGCACGCCGCCGGCGACCGCGTCCTGGTCGCGGCCGTCGCGCGCCTCATCGAGGTCGCCGGCGCCGGCCGGCCCGTCGGTCGCCTGGGCGGCGACGAGTTCGCGATGATCACCGGCGCCGACGGCACCCAGGAGCTCGCCGCCCGCGCGCTGCAGGCGCTGTCCCTGCCCGACGAGCACGGCAACGCGCTGCGGGCGTCGGTCGGCATCGCGGCGGCGCCGCGCGACGGCGACGACGCCGACGCGCTCCTGCGCGCGGGCGACATCGCGCTGCGGGTCGCCAAGCGCAGCGGCAAGCATCAGGTCGCCGTCTACGCGGGCCAGTCGCTGACCGACGCCGGCCCGGGCGGCGCCCAGGGCGCGCTGCGCCGCCTCATCGCCGGCGAGGGCATCACGATGGTCGTCCAGCCGATCGTCGAGCCCGCCGACGGCACCATCCACGCGTTCGAGGCGCTGGCGCGCTTCCGCACCCGGGCACCGACAGCCCGCTGCACTGGTTCGCGCTGGCCGACGAGTTCGGCCTGCGCGGGCAGCTCGAGCTGGCCTGCCTGCGGGCCGCCCTGGAGCTCGTTCCCCGGCTCCCGGAGGGCAGCCTGCTCAGCGTCAACGTCTCGGGCCCGGTCCTGCTCGACGAGCGCACGCTCGCGCTCCTGCTCGAGCAGCCCGCCCTCGACCGGGTGATCGTCGAGATCACCGAGGACGCGCTCGTCCAGGACGACGCCGGGTTCCACGCCGCGCTGGCGCCGCTGGTGGCCCGCGGCGTGCGCCTGGCCGTCGACGACATGGGGGCGGGCTACTCGGGCCTGCGCCAGATCACCGCGCTGCGCCCCGCCTACCTCAAGCTGGACCGCTCGCTGGTCCGGGGCGTCGACGCCTCACCGGACCGTGCGGCGCTCATCGAGGCGCTGCTGCACTACGCCGGGCGCACCGGCGGCCTGCTCGTCGCCGAGGGCGTCGAGACGCGGTCCGAGCTGGACGCGGTGCGCCGGCTCGGCGTCCCGCTGGTCCAGGGCTTCCACTACGGGCGCCCCGGAGCGCCGTGGCCGGTCGTGCTGCCGCCCGGCCTGGCGCTCGCGGAGCCGCTCGTGCCGCGGGCTCAGTAGGAGCGCGGCATCCCGAGGATGTGCTGGCCGATGTAGGTCAGCACGAGATTGTTGGAGACCGGGGCGATGGAGTACAGCCGGGTCTCGCGGAACTTGCGCTCGATGTCGTACTCGTGGGCGAAGGAGAACCCGCCGAACGTGTCCATCGCCGCGTTGGCGGCGGCCCAGGAGGCCTCGGAGGCCAGCAGCTTGGCCATGTTGGCCTCGTCGCCGCAGGGCTTGCCCTGCTCGAACAGCCACGCCGCCTTGTAGCGCATGAGGTCGGCCGCCTGGAGCGAGGCGTGCGCCTTGGCCAGCGGGAACTGGATCCCCTGGTTGGACCCGATCGGGCGCCCGAAGATCACGCGCTCGGTGCCGTAGGCCGTGGCCTTGTCCAGGAAGAAGCGCCCGTCGCCGATGCATTCGCTGGCGATGAGGATGCGCTCCGCGTTCATGCCGTCGAGGATCTGGCGGAAGCCGTTGTCCAGCGTGCCGACCAGCGCGCTGTCGGGGATGAACAGGTTGTCGAAGAAGATCTCGGTGGTCGAGTGGTTGACCATCGTCTTGATCGGCTTGATCGTCAGCGCGTCGCCGGCCTCGCGCATGTCGACCAGGAACGTCGACAGGCCCTGCGTCTTCTTCTCGACCTCGTCGGCCGGCGTGGTGCGGGCCAGCAGCAGCATGAGGTCGGAGTGCTCGGCGCGCGAGGTCCAGATCTTCTGGCCCGACACGCTCCAGCCGCCGTCGACCTTCTTGGCACGCGTCTGGATCTTCGTGGTGTCCGAGCCCGCGTTGGGCTCGGTGACCGCGAAGGCCTGCAGGCGCAGGTCGCCGCTGGCGATCTTGGGCAGGTACTCGCGCTTCTGCTCCTCGCTGCCGTGGCGCAGGACGGTGCCCATCACGTACATCTGCGCGTGGCAGGCGCCCGCGTTGCCGCCCGAGGCGCAGATCTCCTCGAGGATGGCGCCGGCGTAGGTGATGGACAGCCCGGAGCCGCCGTACTCCTCGGGGATGAGGGCCGCCAGCCAGCCGTTCTCGGTGAGCGCGTCGACGAACTCGGTCGGGTAGCGGTCGGGCTCGTTCTCCTGCCAGTACTCACCGGGGAACTTGGAGCACAGGTCGCGTACGGCGGCGCGGACGCTCTGCAGGTCGTCCTCGAGGGAGAAGTCCATGATCAACCTCCGGTGGGTGGCTCGGCGCGGTGCATCGCGCGGGGTGGTGCTCGTCGGCGCGGGATGCGCCGGACCCGAGGCGGGCCAGTCTACATGGGTCTGTCTCTTTCGCTCGGGTCGCGCACGTGGTACGACAGACCGTGCCGCGATGCGGCGGGACTGGCGGAATCGTTAGGTCAGACTTAGACGGGCGGCTTGACTCCGCTCCGCGGCCGGGACTAGATTCGCCCCGGTCAACCGTAGAGAGAGGGTCATGAGCAAGAACGGGTCCGGCGGCATCTTCGTGGCGTCCGACATCGGGGGGACGTTCACGGACACCGTGGTGATGGACGCCGACGGCGAGGTCACGCGCTACAAGGCGCCGACCACCCCCGACGAGCTCGTCCGCGGCGTGCTGGACACCTTCGCGCTGGCGGCCGCGGAGCGCGGCGTCGAGCCCACGGCGTTCATCGAGGACATCCGCCTGTTCTCCCACGGCACCACCGTCGCCACCAACGCGCTGCTGCAGCGCCGCGGCGCGCGGACCGGCGTGCTGCTGACCGAGGGCTTCGGCGACACGCTGTCCATCATGCGCGGCTACAAGGGCTTCGGGCTCGAGCAGGAGGCGCTCAAGAGCTATCAGAACCTCACGAAGCGCCACACGATCGTCGACCAGCGCCTCGTCCGCGAGATCCCCGAGCGCGTGGACTACCTGGGCCGCACCATCCGGCCGCTGGACGAGGACGCTGCCCGCGCGACCATCCGCGACCTCATCGCCGAGGGCGTCGAGGCCATCGCCATCTGCCTGCTGTGGTGCACGATGGACCCGACGCACGAGCAGCGGGTCGCCGAGATCGTGCGCGAGGAGGCGCCCGACCTCTACGTGAGCCTCTCCTCCGAGGTCCTGCCGCGCACGAACGAGTACGCCCGCAGCGTCACGACCGCGGTCAACGCGTTCCTCGGGCCGGAGGTGGCCGGCACGACCGCGTCGCTGCAGGCCCGCCTCGCCGACGCCGGGCTGGAGCACCACCCGCTGCTCATGCAGTCCAACGGCGGCCTGGCCTCCGTGCGCCACGCGGCCGACAAGCCCGTCGAGTTCCTGCTCTCGGGCCCGGTCGGCGGCGTGGTGGGCTCGCGCCTGACGGCCGAGAGCCTCGGCGAGCCCAACGTCGTCACCACCGACATGGGTGGCACGAGCTTCGACGTCGGCCTCATCGTCGACGGCCGGCCGCTGCTGCAGGCCACCACGAACATGGACTACCAGCCGATCGGCGTGCCGTCGGTCGCCGTCCAGACCGTGGGCGCCGGCGGCGGCAGCATCGCCCGCATCGAGGACGGGATCCTGCACGTCGGCCCCGAGAGCGCGGGCGCCGTGCCCGGGCCCGCCTGCTACGGCGCGGGCGGCACCGAGCCGACCGTCACCGACGCCGACGTCGTGCTCGGGCTCATCAACCCCGAGACGTTCCTCGGCGGGCGGCGCAAGCTCGACCCCGAGGCGGCGCGCCAGGCCATCGCCACCCGGATCGCCGAGCCGCTGGGCATCACGGTGGAGGAGGCGGCCTACGGCATCAAGCAGATCGTCGACTCCCGGATGGTCGACCTGGTGCGCCAGGTCACGATCCACAAGGGCTTCGACCCGCGCGAGTTCAGCCTCGTGGCCTTCGGCGGCGCCGGGCCCGTCCACGCGCACGCCTTCGGCTCGGGCCTGTCGATCCGCAAGATCATCGTGCCGGTGACGGCCTCGGTGCACTCGGCCTTCGGCATCGCGGCCTCCGACGTCGTGGTCACGCGCGAGCGCTCCCTGGCGATGAAGACCCCGCCGGGCAGCAGCGAGGCCTCCCAGTACCTCGACCTCGACGTCATCAACGACGTCCTGGGCGGCGTCGAGAAGGACGCGGTCGCGTTCCTGCAGGAGCAGGGCTTCGACGACACGACGATCGACGTCACGCGCTTCGTGGACATGCGCTTCCGCTTCCAGATCCACGAGCTCACGATCGAGATCCCCGAGGTCCCGCTGGACGCCGCCAAGCTCGACGCGCTGGTCACCCGCTTCATCGACACCTACGAGCAGCGCTTCGGCGAGGGCTCGGCGTTCACCGCGGCCGGCGTCGAGCTCGTCAACTGGCGCGTGGTGGCCAGCGGGCGCCTCGAGCGGCCCGAGCTCAAGGAGCAGCCCGCGGTCGACGGCGGCGGCACGCCCGAGCCGATCCGCATGGACCGCGTCTACCACGGCGCGTGGTACGACGCGGCGGTCTACGACGAGCACGCGCTGCGCTCCGGCGTGACGTTCGCCGGGCCCGCCATCGTCGAGCTGCCCGACACGAACATCGTCATCGGACCCGACCAGTCCGCCTCGGTGGACGGTCTCGGCAACGTCCTCATCGTCCCCGGCACCTGAGAGAGAGGCGCACCATGGCCATCACCCCCGACGTCGCCTTCGACCCCATCACCTACGAGGTGATCTCCCACCGCCTGTGGTCGATCAACGAGGAGGGCTCGACGACGATCGCCCACGCGTCCGGCTCCCCGGTCGTCCAGGCGACGGACTACAACTTCGCGCTCTACGCCCCCAACGGCGACCTCGCCGTCAGCGGCGTGTTCTACATGCTGCCCGTCTTCGTCATGCAGATGATGATCAAGAAGACGATCGAGCTCTACGGCGACGAGCTGCGGCCGGGCGACGTCTTCATCACCAACGACCCGTTCACGGCGGGTGTCCACCAGTCCGACGTGCAGTTCGTCTCGCCCTTCTTCGAGGGCGACCGCCTGGTGGGCTGGACGGGCTGCATGGCCCATGTCATGGACGTCGGCGGCATGAACCCCGGCTCCTGGTGTCCCACGGCGACCGAGCTGTCCCAGGAGGGCCTGCTCGTCCCGCTGCAGCGCATCGTCGACCGGGGCAAGATCGTCCAGGGCCTCTGGGATCTCATCATGAGCAACTCGCGGCTGCCCGCGATGCTGGCCAACGACTTCTCGGCCATGCTGTCCTCGCACCGCGTCGCCCAGACCCGCCTGGCCGAGGCCTGCGACCAGTACGGCGCCGACGCGATCGTCGACGTCATGCAGCACGCGATCGAGCGCACGGAGGCCCAGATGCGCGAGTGGGTGCGCGAGCTGCCCGACGGCGAGTTCGAGCACGTCGGCTTCGTCGACCACGACGGCCAGGCCAACAACCTGTACAAGGTCGCCTGCCGCCTGACGAAGAAGGACGACACCCTCACCTTCGACTTCACCGGCACCGACGACGCCATCATCGGCTTCGGCAACGCGTCGGCGCCCGGCACCTACGGCGCCATCGGCACGGCGATCATCGCGATCTTCGGCTCCAAGCTGAACTGGAACGCGGGGCTCATGCGGCCGGTGGTGGTCAACACCCCGCAGAACTCGGTCATCAGCGCCGAGCCGCCGCGCCCGATCTCGGGCGGTTCGGTGACCGCCGCGTGGATCGCGGCCGCCGGCGCGATGGCGTGCACCTCGAAGATGCTGGCCTTCCGCGAGGAGTACCACGAGTTCGTCATGGGGCCGCCCGACGGGTCGTGGCTGCTGACGCAGTTCGGCGGCGTCAACCAGTTCGGCGAGCCGTTCGCGGTCATGTTCATGGACCCGCTGGCCTGGGGCGGCCCGGCCATGAGCACGCGCGACGGCGTCAGCACCGGCGGCTGCCTGGCCGCGCTCGGCGGCGGCTTCAACGACGTCGAGCTGCACGAGAGCCAGCACCCGCTGCTGTACCTCTGGCGGCGCGAGAACCCCGACTCCGGCGGCGCGGGACGCTACCGGGGCGGCAACGGCATCGAGCTGGCGCTCGCCGTGTACGACTCGCCCGGGATCATGTCCATCTGCGGCACCCAGGGCGCGGTCGTCCCCTCGTGCATCGGCGTGTTCGGCGCCCTGCCCGGCTCGACGTGCCTGTACGACGTGGTCGCCGACAGCGACTGGCGCGAGCGCTACGCCGCCGGGGAGTCGATCCACACGCTCGACGACATGTCGGGCACGCGGTCGGTTCCGGACGCCAAGACCACGGTCATGATGGGCCCGACCGACGTCGTCAACAACCTGACCCAGAATGCCGGCGGACACGGTGACCCGCTGGACCGCCCGCCCGCCGAGGTCCTGGACGACGTGCTCGGCGGCCACGTGACGCTCGAGGGCGCGCGCGAGCGCTACGGCGTCGTCGTCGACGGCCACGCGGTCGACGAGGCGGCGACCACGGCCAAGCGCGACGAGCTGCGCAGGGCGCGCCTGGCCGAGGCCACCGGCGGCGCCGGTGACTACGAGGTCGGCAGCGACCTGCCGGTGGTCGAGCGCTGGGGCGGCGTCCTGAACCTGCTGCGCTCCGGCGACGGCATCGTCGTCCAGGCCGCCGACAGCGGCGCGGTCCTGGGCCCGTTGAGCGACGAGGGCTGGCGCCACCTCGTGCCGTCCCGCACGCTGAGCGCCTGGGACGTCGGTCCCCAGGCGCGGATCGACGACCGGCTCGAGGTGCGCCAGTACCTCGACCCGATCACGGGCCGCTCCCTGTGGGTGGACCTGCTGCGCATCGGCGACCCGGTCCCGGTGGACTTCCGCCTGGCGTCGCTGGCCTGAGAGCATCGTCACGCCTCCCCGCCCCGCCCGCGGCGGGGCGGGCGGGGGCGTGGGAGTCCGCACCGATGACCGACGACGACGACGTCACCCCGAGAGCCACGATGCCGCGCGTGCAGGTGCGGCGCATCCGCAAGGCCTCCGAGCAGGTCGCCGACCAGCTGCGGGCGCTCATCATCGGCGGCGATCTGCCGGCCGGCGCCAAGCTGCCGACCGAGCAGGGCCTGGCGACCGAGTTCGGCGTGAGCCGGGCCACGGTGCGCGAGGCGCTCACCGGCCTGTCGACGGAGGGCCTGCTGCGCACGGTCAAGGGCGTCAACGGCGGCAGCTTCGTCACGACCCCGTCGCCCGACCGGGTCCGCGACGCGCTGAACCTCGCGGTGACGCTGCTGTCGCAGACCAACGGCGTGACGCTGGACGAGCTGCTGGAGGTGCGCGAGTACCTCGAGATCCCGGCCGCGCGCCTGGCCGCCCTGCGGCGCACCGGCGACACCCTGCGCGAGATGGCCGAGGCGATCCCCGAGAGCCCGCTCGAGCTCTCGCTCGGCACCCAGTTCGTGCACAACCGCGACTTCCACAAGGCGGTCCTGCACGCCTCGGAGAACACGCTGCTGTCCATCGCGGCCGAGCCGATCTTCTCCGTGTTGCAGACGCGGCTGTCGCGGTCGGAGATCGGGCCGGCGTTCCACCGGACGATCAACGTCCACCACCGCGCGATCCACGCGGCCATCGCCTCCGGGGACGCGGGCGAGTCCGAGCGCCAGATGCGCGAGCACCTCGCCTGGCTGAGCCCGAAGTACCGCCGGATCTGGCACGAGTTCCAAGAGTCGGGCATATGACCCCCGGGCGCCACCGCGGCGGTTGACCCGTCCGTCGGGCCGCCCATATACTCGGAACTGCTTATGTCAGACTCTTTGCCTGACCGCGCCCGCGCTCCATTGGCCGACCTGCGGATCCTGGCGATCGAGCAGTTCGGGGCGGGGCCGTTCGGGACGCTCCAGCTCGCCGATCTCGGCGCGGAGGTCATCAAGGTCGAGGACCCGCGCGAGGGCGGCGACGTCTCCCGCTACGTCCCGCCGTTCCAGGAGGGCGAGGACTCGATCTTCTTCGAGTCCTTCAACCGCAACAAGAAGAGCATCTCGCTCGACCTGCGCCACCCCGACGGGCGCGCGATCTTCGAGGACCTCGTCCGCGAGGTCGACGTCGTGTTCTCCAACCTGCGCGGCGACGGCCCGGAGAAGCTCGGCCTGACCTACGCGACGCTCGGCGAGGTCAACCCGCGCGTCGTGTGCTGCTCGCTCAGCGGCTTCGGCATGACCGGGCCGCGGCGCAGCGAGGGCGCCTACGACTACGTCATCCAGGGGCTGGCCGGCTGGATGAGCCTCACCGGCGGACCCGACGAGCCGCCCATGAAGAGCGGGCTCTCGCTCGTCGACCTCGCCGGCGGCTACGTCGCCGCGATCTCCATGCTCGGGGCGGTGTGGCGCGCCCGGCGCGACGGCATCGGCGGCGACTGCGACCTGTCGCTGTTCGAGACGGCGCTTTCGCTGACGACCTACGTCGGCACGTGGTCGGCCAGCCGCGGCTACCAGCTCGAGCGCCTGGCCAACTCGGCCCACCCGTCGATCGTGCCGTTCCAGGTCTTCTCCACCCGCGACGGCTGGCTCGTCATCGCCTGTGCCAAGGAGAAGTTCTGGCAGCGGCTGGTGGCGATCCTCAAGCGCCCCGACCTCGGGGAGCGCTACCCGCTGTTCGCCGACCGCCGCGACCACCGCGCCGAGGTCCAGGCCGAGCTGCAGGCCGAGTTCGCCAAGGACGACACGGCGGCGTGGGTCGCGGCCCTGCGCGAGGCGGGCATCCCGGCATCGGCGGTCAACGACGTCGCCGCCGCGCTCGCCGACCCGCAGGTGCAGGCGCGCGAGGTCATCGAGGAGCTCGAGCACGACACGCTGGGCTCCGTGCGCCACATCGGCAGCCCGCTGCGCATCGAGGGTGGCCGCGTGCCCGCGGGCCGTGCGCCGTTCCGCGGCGAGCACACCGAGCAGCTGCTGGCCGACCTGTGCGGCTACGACGAGGAGGTCGTCGAGCGCCTGCTGGCCGGCGGGGCGGTCGCCGGCCCGGCGGCGCGGCCGGCGGCGGCCGTCGGCCAGACGCCTCCCGCCGCGGAGTGACGGCGAGCGCACGATGGCCCCGGCACAGCGACTGACTGGCAGGACCGCGATCGTCACCGGCGCCGGCTCGGGCATGGGGCGCGCCTCCGTCGAGCGGTTCCTGGACGAGGGGGCGACGGTCGTGGCGGTCGACATCGCCTCCGCCGGGCTGGCCACGTTGCCCATCCCCGACGGCCGCGGCCACACCGCCGTCGTCGACGTGACCGACGTGGGCCAGGTCCAGGCCGTCGTCGACGAGACCGTCCAGCGCTACGGGCGCCTGGACGTGTACTTCAACAACGCCGGGGTCGCCCAGCGGGCGCGACCGGTGGAGGACACCGCCGTCGACGAGTGGTACCGCGTGCTGGACGTCAACCTGACCGCCGCGTTCCTCGCCGCCCGTGCGGTCCTGCCGCACATGCGCGCCCAGAAGGCGGGCGTCTTCATCGTCAACGCCTCGACGGCCGGGCTGCGCCCACGGCCGAACCTGCTGGCCTACAACGCGGCCAAGGCGGGCGTCATCGGCCTGGCCCGCTCGATCGCCATCGAGGCCGGCGGCGACAACGTGCGCGCGAACGTGATCTGCCCCGTGGCCGCCAACACGCCGATGCTCGAGCAGTTCGGCTACGGCACCCACGAGGAGACCGCCGCGCTGCTGACCTCGGCGACCCCGCTGGGCCGGGTCGCCGAGCCGGAGGAGATCGCCGCCGCGGCGGCGTTCCTGGCCTCCGACGACGCCGCCTTCCTGACGGGCGTGGTCCTGCCCGTCGACGGCGGCCGCACGATCTGAGGCGCCGCCACAGGGCGGCACCGGGTTCCCACCACGACAAGGAGCAGGACAGACATGACCGCCGAACCGCAGGAAGCCCCCAAGATCTGGCGCGGGAGGTTCTTCGAGGACTTCGAGGTCGGAGACGTCTTCCGCAGCCGCCTGGGGCGCACCGTCACCGAGGTCGACAACATCTGGTTCACGTGCCTGACGATGAACACCAACCAGATGCACTTCAACACCGACTACTCCAAGGGCACGCGCTTCGGCAAGCCCCTGGTGAACTCGTGCCTGACGCTGGCCATCATCGCCGGCCTCTCGGTCCCGGACACGAGCGAGAACGGCACCGCCAACCTGGGCTGGACGGACATCAAGCTCCCCAACCCCGTCTTCGCCGGCGACACGCTGTACGCCGAGAGCGAGATCCTGGGCCTGCGCGAGTCCTCCTCGCGGCCCAACGTGGGCATCGTCTCCCTGCGCACGCGCGGGATCAACCAGGACGGCGTGGTCATCATGGAGTACCTGCGCACGTTCATGTGCTACCGCCGCGACGCGCCGGAGGTCCAGGACCAGTTCCCCAAGGTCGAGTCCGACTGGACCGTGGGAGAGCCGGGATGACCGCCGCCGAGGCCCTCGCCGGCTTCGGGGAGGCGCTGACCTACGACGCCGTTCCGCCGGAGGTCGCGCACCGCGCGAAGCTGGGGCTGCTGGACGTCGTCGGCTGCGCGCTGGCCGCCAGCGCGGCCGGCGCCGGCACCCAGGCCCAGGCGCTCGTCCTCGACGAGCAGGGCGCCGGGCCGGCGGAGCTGTGGGACACCGGCACCGGCACGACCCCGTCGGGGGCGGCGCTGGCCAACGGCATGCTCGGCCACGCGCTGGACTTCGACGACACGCACCCGGCCGCGATGATCCACGTCTCGACGGTCGTGGCCCCCGCCGCGGTCGCCGTCGGCCAGGCCCGCGGCGCCACCGGGCGCGACCTCGTCGTCGCGCTCGTCGCCGGGACCGAGGCCACGACGCGCCTCGGGCTCGCGACGCCGGGCGCGTTCCACGAGCGCGGGCTGCACCCGACGTCGGTGTGCGGCGTCTTCGGCGGGGCGCTGGCCGTGGCCGGCCTGCTCGGGCTGGACCGCGCGCAGACCACCGCGGCGCTGGGCATCGCGGGCAGCACGGCCTCCGGGCTGTTCGAGTTCCTGGCCGACGGGTCGGCGACCAAGCCGTTCCACGCGGGCTGGGCCGCCCACGCCTCGGTCGTCGCGGCCGGGATGGCGCGGCTGGGCGCGACCGGCCCCGCCTCGGTGCTGGAGGGGCGCTTCGGCCTGTTCCGCGCCGTGCTGGGCCAGGAGGCCGACGAGGCGCTGCGCGAGCAGGTCGCCGACCTCGGCGAGCGCTGGGAGACCCTGGCGATGGCCATCAAGCCCTACCCGGCGTGCCACCTGACCCACGCCGCGATGGACGGTGCCCAGCAGCTGCACCGCCGCGGGCTGCGCGCGGAGGACGTGGCGTCCGTGCAACTCCGGGTGCCCGAGGCGGCGGTGGGCATCGTGCTCGAGCCCGCCGCGCGCAAGGCGCGGCCCGACACGCCCTACGAGGCGAAGTTCAGCCTGCCCTTCTCCGTGGCGGCCATGCTCGTCGACGGGGCGGTCGACCTCGACAGCTACGGCGCCGACCGCCTGGGCGACGAGCGCGTGCTCGACCTGGCCGGCCGCGTGACCTACACGGTCGTGCCCGCCGACGGGCGCGGGCCGTTCTTCACCGAGCTGACCGTGCAGCGCGCCGACGGCGCGACGGACACGGTCGACGTGCCGCATCCGTCGGGCACGCCGGAGGCGCCGCTGGACACCGACGCGGTCGTGCGCAAGTTCACGGCCAACGCCGTCGGCGTCCTCGGGGACGCCGCGACCGACGTCGCCGAGGCGATCCTGGCCATCGACGACCCGGCGCGCGCGGGCGCGGGCCTGCTGCCGCTGCGCGCCGCCGCCGGCGCGAGGGGCTGAGGCCGCAGGACCGGCTGCCGCGCCGCCCCGACCTTGGGCTGAGGATGTCGGAGCGGCGCGGAGCAGCCTCACGGTCCGAGAACCGCTTCGGACGTCCCGACACGCGCGGGCGGCGAACATCACGCACCGATGTCCGCCGCCGCGCGACGGGGCCGCGTGGCGGATGACAGGCGCACGGGCCGGGTACCACGCGGTGCCATGAGCATCGGTACCTCCATCCTGCTGATCGCCGTCGGCGCGATCATGCGCTTCGCCGTGACCGTGCACGCGTCGGGCTTCAGCATCCACACGGCCGGCACGATCCTCATGGTCGTCGGCGTCGTGGGCCTCGTGCTCAGCGTCCTGTGGATGACGATGTGGGCCGGCCGCCGCGACGCGACCGTCGTGCGCGAGCGCCCCGTGGTCCGCGAGCGCGACGTCTACTGACGTGCCCCGGCGCGCACGCTGAGCGCCAGGACCGCGCAGACACCGGCGAGCAGCACGAAGCCGCCGGCGTGGCGCCAGCCGGTCCCCAGCAGCGGCCGGACCAGGACCACCGCGCCGGCGACGACGAGCGTCAGCCCGCACGGCAGCAGCCACGTCTCGCCGAGGAGGAGCCTGCGCGCGGTCCGCAGTGCGCTCACGACGGCGCCGCCCCGCGTGCGATCACGTGCGACTGCGCCTGGCTGACCAGCGCCAGGGTCGCGACGAGGTAGAGGACCGCGGCGTCGCCACCGGGCCAGTGGACGCCCGCGCCCTCCGCCAGGAAGAACACGCCGAACGCGCTCAGCAGGACCCCGACGCCCCACTTGAGCTCGGTCTCGGGCAGGCGGGCGAGCGGGCGGTGCAGCACGACCGCCAGGCCGGCCACGGCCACGACCGCCGCGCCCGCGCCCACGAGGGCCGGAGCCGGGCCGCTGGGACGCGCCGCCAGCGCCGTCGTGATCACGACGACCTCGATGCCCTCCAGCAGCACGCCCTTGAACGCGACGACCCGCGCCGCCCAGTCGGGGCGGCCCGGCTCGGGCAGGGGCGCGCCGGCCAGATCCTCGCGCGTCTCGAGGTACTCGGCCAGCGAGGACGACCGTGCGCGCCGCCCCGCCAGGCGCAGGGTGCCCTTGCGCAGCCACTCGAGGCCGAAGAGCAGGAGCAGGCACCCGATCACCACGCGCAGGGCGTCGAGCGGTACCGACCCGAGCAGCACCGGACCCAGCAGCGCCGCGAGCGCGGCGCAGGCCACGACCGCGGCCGCGGCGCCCGCCAGCGCGTCGGACGGACGCCGCGTGGCGGCGACGGCGAGGACGATCGCCACGGCCTCCAGCAGCTCGACGCCGACCGCGACGCCCGTGCCCAGAGCCACCAGGAGGAAGGTCATCGCCTGGCGGCCCGGGAACGGAGGGGGTGGCTCAGGCCACGCCGATCTCGTCGCGCTTGCGCGCGATGGCGTCGATCATCTCGTCGTAGGCGTCGGCGAACTGCTTGACGCCGTCGTGCTCGAGCGCGGAGGTGATCTCGTCCAGGGAGACCCCGGCCGCGCGGAGCTCGTCGAGCTGGCGGCGGGCCTCGTCGACGCCCTCCCGCAGGGTCGCGCGCACCTCGCCGCCGGCGTCGCGGAACGCGTCGATCGTGGCGTCGGGCACGGTCGTCACCGTGTCGCGTCCGACGAGCTCGTCGATGTACAGGGTCTGGGAGTAGGCCTTGTTCTTGACGCCCGTCGACGCCCACAGCGGGCGCTGCACGTTGGCGCCGGCCTGGGCCAGGCGCTGGAACTCGGCCCCGCCGAAGATCGGCACGAAGACGTCGGCGTAGGCCAGCTTGGCGTTGGCGACCGCGATGCGGCCCCGCAGCGGCGAGTCCTCGGGCAGCGCGTCGTCGACCTTGGAGTCGATGCGCGAGACGAAGAAGCTCGCGACGGAGGCGATCGCGTGGAGGTCCTCGCCGGCGTCGACGCGCGCCTGGAGCGCTCGGACGTAGGCGCCCGCGACCTGGTGGTAGCGCTCGCGCGAGAACAGGAGCGTCACGTTGACGCTGACGCCCTCGCGGGTCAGCTGCTCGAACGCCTCGACGCCGGGCAGCGTGCCGGGGACCTTGATCATGACGTTGGGCCGGTCGACGAGCGCGCGGAGCTCGTGGCCGCGGCGGACCGCCTCGGGCGCGTCGAAGGCCATGGCGGCCTCCTCCTCGATCGAGATGTAGCCGTCGGCGCCGTCGGTGGATTCCCAGATCGGGCGCACGAGGTCGCACGCCGCCTGGATGTCGGCGATCGCGCACGTCTCGAAGACCTGCTCGGGCGTCGCGTCGGCCGGCGCTCCGGCGATGTCGTCGTCGTACAGGTCGGAGCCCAGCACCGCCTTGGAGAAGATCGAGGGGTTCGACGTGCCGCCGGTGATGGCGTCCTCGCGCATCAGGCGCTCGAGGAGCCCGTCGGCCAGCGCCGGGCGGGCGACGTTGTCGTACCAGACGCTCTGCCCCAGCGCCGCCAGCTGCTTCCACTTGCTGCTCATGCTCCAGATCCTTCCCGGAAGGGTTGGTGCGCACTCGATGGGTGCGCACTCCAGACTAGCCCGCGCTCAGTCCAGCAGCTCGTAGGCCGGGATCGTCAGGAACTCGGGGAAGTCGTCGGACAGCGAGACGAGCTCGAACACGGCTCGGGTGTCGTCGGGCCGGCCCTTCTCCCAGACCTCGTCGCCGACCTCGTCGTGGATGCGCTGCATCTCCTCGTCGAGCATCTCGCGCACGAGCTCCCGCGTGACCGTGCGGCCGTCCTCGAGCCGTGCGCCGTGGTGGATCCACTGCCAGATCTGCGAGCGCGAGATCTCGGCGGTGGCGGCGTCCTCCATGAGGTTGTTGATGCCGGCCGCGCCGCGGCCGCCGAGCCAGAAGGACACGTACTGGAAGCCCACGCTGATGTCGCCGCGCAGGCCGGCCTCGGTGATCGCCCCGGGGGTCGAGCCCGCGTCGAGCAGGTCGGCCGCCGAGACCGAGACGTCGTCGCGCCGGCGATCGATCTGGTTCGGCCGGTCGCCGAGCACCTTGTCGAAGGCGTCCATGGCCACGCCGACGACGTCGGGGTGCGCGACCCAGGTGCCGTCGAAGCCCAGGCCCGCCTCGCGCTCCTTGTCGGCGTGGACGGCGTCGATCGCGCGCTGGTTGGCCTCGGGGTCCTTGCGCGACGGGATGAGCGCCGCCATCCCGCCCATCGCGAACGCGCCGCGGCGATGGCAGGTCTTGACGAGCAGCTGGGCGTAGCTGCTCATGAACGGCACGGTCATCTTGACGTCGTTGCGGTCGGGCAGCACGAACTCGGGCCGGTCGCGGAACGACTTGATCATGGAGAAGATGTAGTCCCAGCGGCCGGCGTTGAGGCCGTAGGAATGGTCGCGCAGCTCGTAGAGGATCTCGTCCATCTGGAACGCCGCGGGCAGCGTCTCGATGAGCACCGTGGCGCGGAAGGAGCCCTGCGGGATCCCGAGCGCGTCCTGGGCCCAGACGAAGACGTCGTTCCACAGCCGCGCCTCGAGGTGGTGCTCCATCTTGGGCAGATACAGGTAGGGGCCCGAGCCGTGCTCCAGCAGGCGGGCGGCGCTGTGGAAGGCGAAGAGCCCGAAGTCCAGGAACGCGCCGGCCAGCGGATCGTCGTCGAAACGCAGGTGCTTCTCGTCGAGATGCCAGCCGCGCGGGCGGACCAGCAGCGTGGCGACGTCGTCGCCCAGCGCGTACTGCCTGCCGTCCGAGCTCTCGTAGGCGATCGTGCCCTCGATCGCGTCGATGAGGTTGGCGTGGCCGGAGACCTGGTTGGCCCACGTGGGGGAGTTGGCGTCCTCGAAGTCGGCCATGAACCCGCGGGCCCCCGAGTTCAGCGCGTTGATGACGAGCTTGCGGTCGGTCGGGCCGGTGATCTCCACGCGGCGGTCGGCGTAGTCGGCGCGCGGCGCCACGACCTGCCAGTCGCCGTCGCGGATCTCCTGGGTCTCGGGCAGGAAGTCCAGGGTGCCGCCGTTGCGCAGCTGCGCCTGGCGCTCGCGGCGCGCGGCGAGCAGCTCGCGGCGCCGCGGTCCGAAGCGCGCGTGCAGCTCGGCGAGGAAGGCGACGGCGTCGGCGCTGAGGATCTCGGTGCGGGACCGCTCGTCCAGCCCGGCGTCTTGGATGGAGGTCGTGCTCATGCGGTGTGCTCCTTGAGGGTCTGTGCGTAGGCCCGGTCGAGGACCTGCAGGGTGTGCAGCACGGGGATCTCGTGGCCGAGGGCCCGCAGGTGCGTCTGGACCTGCGTCATGCAGCCGATGTTCCCGGTGGCGATGAGCCCCGCCCCCGTGTCGAGCAGGTTGCGCGCCTTGCGGCGGCCGAGCTCGTGGGCCGTGTCGGGCTTCTCGACGTTGTAGGTGCCGGCCGAGCCGCAGCACAGCTCCCACTCGGCGGCCTGGACGAGGGTGACGTCGCCGATGGCCTGCAGCAGCGCGCGCGGCGGGCTGCGCACGCCCTGGGCGTGGGCGAGGTGGCAGGCGTCGTGGTAGGCGATCCTCAGCGGGGCCGGCGCGGGCGGCGGCGGCGCCGACAGCCCCAGGGCCTGCAGGAAGACGCTGACGTCGACGACGCGGTCGGCGAATGCCTGCGCGGCGTCGTGCTCCGGCAGGCCCTTGAACAGCAGGCCGTACTCCCGCATGCCCGAGCCGCAGCCCGCGGCGTTGGTGACCACGGCGTCGACGTCGTCCGGGAAGGCCTGCATGTTGCGCCGGGCCATCGGGCGGGCGCGGTCCGACGCGCCGGTGTGCATCGGCAGCGCGCCGCAGCAGCCCTGGTCCCTCGGGATGACCGTCTCGACGCCGTTGCGGGCCAGCACGCGCAGCGTGGCCCAGTTGATGTCGGGGGCCAGCACCTGCTGGGCGCAGCCGGCCAGCAGCGCGACGCGGGCCCGGCGCTCGCCGCGCGCGGGGAAGACCTCGGGCAGGGGGCTGGCGGGCGGCAGCGCGGCGGGCAGCAGGCGCAGCATCGCGGCCATCCGCTCGGGCAGCAGGCGCGCCAGCGGCCGGCTCAGGCGGCCCAGGCGCGCGGCGGCCCGGAAGCGCCCGGGGTAGGGCAGCGTGCGCAGGATCATCTCGCGCTGGACGCGGTCGATCGGCTCGCGGTGGCGGTGGGCGTCGGCGTAGGCCCGGAACGGCGTGATGAGGTCGCCGTACTGCACGCCGGACGGGCAGGCCGTCTGGCAGGCCTGGCAGCCGAGGCAGTTGTCGATGTAGGGGAGGGCGGTCTCGAGCTCGATCTGGCCCTCGAGGACCTCCTTCATGAGGAAGATGCGCCCGCGCGGGGAGTCCATCTCCTCGCCCATCGTCACGTAGGTCGGGCAGGTCGGCAGGCAGAAGCCGCAGTGCACGCAGGCGCCGATCGCGCCCGCCATCTCGGGGGCCTGGGGGCCGAGGTCCTCGACCGGGATCCGGTGCTGCACGTGCTCAGTCCTCCAGGAAGCGGCCGTAGGGGTCCAGGGCGCCGCGCACGCGCGCGGCGAACAGCCCGCCGCGCCGGGTGCCCAGCAGCGGGCGGCCGGGCGGGCCGCGCAGCACCATGCCGGCCAGGCCGAGGCCCGCCAGCGCGTCGTGCAGGTCGTCCAGCGGGCGGTCCTCGGGCCACGCGATCCAGGCGACGTTGGCCGCCTGCGCGTAGCGCACGGCGGCGCCCGCGGCGATCAGCGCCGCGTCGAGCGCGGCGAGGCTGCGCGACGTCAGGCCGGCGCGCACGACGTGGTGTCCGGGGGGACCCACGTCAGCGCCGCCACCGTGCGCCACAGGTCCTCGTCGTCCTTGTCGTGCAGGTGGTCGCGCGGAAGCTCGCCGACGGCGTCGACGACGCGCTGGGTGCGGGCGTCGAGCGCGTCGGGGTCGCCGCCGAGGCGCACGAGCAGGCGGCCGACGGGCTCGAGGTCCAGCGCGTCGAGGTCGAGCGGGCCGCGCATGAGCGCGGAGGAGACCTCCACCGCGCGGTCGCGGTCGCCGAGCTCGAACAGCAGCGTCGTCGTCGCCCGCGGCCGCGGGAAGACCTTCAGCGACAGCTGGACCATCACGCCCAGGCGGCCCATGGAGCCGACCATGAGCTTGGGCAGGTCGAAGCCGGCGGCGTTCTTGACGACCCGGCCGCCGCCGGAGATGAGGCGCCCGGTGCCGTCGATGAAGCGCACGCCGAGCACGAAGTCGCGCACGCCGCCGTGGCGCAGGGCGTTGGAGCCCGCGGTGCCGGCGGCCACCGCGCCGCCCAGCGTCGCGCCGGCGTCGCCCAGCGGCGGGTCGAACGGGAGGTACTGCCCGTGCTCGGCCAGCGCCTCGGCGACCTCGGCCACGGGCGTGGCGGCCAGCGCGGTGAACGTCAGCTCGGCCGGGTCGTACTCCGTGATGCCCCGCAGCCCGGAGACGTCGAGCGCGAGCACGTCGTCGGCCGGTGGGGTCGACAGCGCCGGCTTCGTGCCGCCGGCGACGGGCAGCACCCGGGCGCCCTCGGGCCGGTCGCGCACCGCCTCCTGCAGGGCCTGCACGTCCTCGGGCAGCGCGACCGTCATGCGACGGCCGGCGCGGGCTCGAGCATCTTGCCGCGGTTGGCCAGCTCCCCGGGGTCGACGGCCAGGCGCACGCGGCGCATGAGCTCGAGGTCGTCCTCGGAGAACATGAGCTTGAGGTAGGCGCGCTTCTCGACGCCGACGCCGTGCTCGCCGGTGATCGACCCGCCGAGCTCGACGCACAGGCGCAGGATGTCGCCGGCGAGCCGCTCGGCGCGCTCGATCGCCCCGGGCTCGCGCCCGTCGAAGAGGATGAGCGGATGGAGGTTGCCGTCGCCGGCGTGGAAGACGTTGGCGACGCGGATGCCGGTCTCCGCGCTCATGCGGCCGATCTCGGCCAGCGCCTCCCCGAGGCGCGTGCGGGGCACGACGCCGTCCTGGACGATGTAGTCCGGCGCGAGCCAGCCCACGGCCGAGAACGCGCTCTTGCGGCCCTTCCAGATCAGCGCGCGGGCGTCGGGGTCCTCCGTCGCGGTCAGCTCGCCGGCGCCGGCCTCGCGCAGCAGCTCGTCCAGGCGCAGGGCATCGGCGTCAACGACCTCGCGCTCGCCCTCGAGCTCGACGATGAGCAGGGCGGCGGCCTTCGGGTAGCCGGGCTTGACGGACGCCTCGGCGGCCTCCATGGCCAGCGCGTCCATGATCTCCATCGCGACGGGCAGCAGGCCCGCGCGAACGATGCGGGCGACCGCGTCGCCGGCGGCCTGCAGGCTGTCGAAGACCGCGAGCGAGGTGCGCGTCGCCTCCGCGAGCGTCACGAGCCGCACGGTGACCTCGACGGCGATGCCGAACAGGCCCTCCGAGCCCACGAACATGCCGACCCAGTCGGGCCCGACCGGCTCGGTGGACTCGCCGCCGAGCTCGACGAGCTCGCCGTCGGGCAGGACGACCTTCAGGCCGATGACGTGGTTGCTCGTCATCCCGTGCTTGAGGCAGTGCGCGCCGCCGGAGTTGAACGCGAGGTTGCCGCCGATGGAGCAGACCGACTGGCTCGACGGGTCGGGCGCGTAGGCCAGGCCGTAGGGCGCGGCGGCCGCGCTGACGTGCAGGTTGATGACCCCGGGCTCCACGACGGCCGTCCGCGTGTCGGGGTCGATGCTCAGGACCCTGTTGAGGCGGTTGAGCGCGATGACGATCCCGCCCTCCACCGGCAGCGACCCGCCCGACAGCGACGTGCCGCTCCCGCGGGCCACGAACGGGACGCCCTCGCGGTGGCACAGGCGCACCGTCGCGACGACCTCCTCGACGGTCTCGACCACGACGACGGCCAGCGCCCGCTGGTGGAAGGCCGTCAGCGCGTCGGACCCGAACGCGGCCAGCTCGGCGGGGCTCGTGAGCAGCCGGCGCCCGAGGTCCAGCTCTCCCAGCGCGGAGACGATGTCGGCCATCCGAGCATCTATGCCACCCCTGGCGCCCCCTGTCAAGGATGCGATATAGATGCAACATGACCGCGACCGCGCGTGCCTATGCCTTCGCCAAGGAGCGCATCCTCGACGGGCGCTTCGCGGGCGGCGACCTCATCAGCGAGGGCGACGTCGCGGCCGGTGTCGGCCTCAGCCGCACCCCGGTGCGCGAGGCCTTCCTGCGCCTGGAGTCCGAGGGCCTGCTGCGGCTCTACCCGAAACGCGGGGCGCTCGTCATCCCCGTGTCCGCCGCCGAGGTCGAGAGCGTCATGGAGACGCGGCTGCTCGTCGAGCGCTTCGCGATCGAGAAGGTCATCCGCCTCGGAATCGACCTCGAGGCCGAGCTCGCCGCCGCGATCGCCCACCAGGAGTCCGTCGCCGCCTCGGAGGACTCGCGGGCGTTCGTCGAGGCCGACCGCGAGTTCCACCGCATCCTGGTCGCCGCGGCGGGCAACCCGATCCTGCTGGGGCTGCACGACTCGCTGCGCGACCGCCAGAGCCGGATGAACCTCGCGGCCCTGGCCCGCGACGAGCGCCGCACCCGCCAGATCCTCGAGGAGCACCGCGGCCTGGCCGCCGCCGTGGCGCGCCGCGACGAGGGCCTCGCGCGCACGCGCGTGGACGCGCATCTGCACACGACGCTCGCGCTGCTGCGCGGCGCCCCGACGCTGCTGGGCGCCGACCCCGGCCTGCCCGCGTGACCCCGGCCTGTGCCGCCCCGCCCGGTCCGGCACGGCGCCACGGACCGCGTTCCAGTACTACTAGGACCATGCCCGCCTGCACGACGCCCCTCGCCGCCGCCCCCTCGACGCCGCGCCGGGTGGCGTGATGGACGCCACGGATCCGCGGATCGCGGCGGGCCTGCAGGCCCAGGCCGGCCTGCGCCGCCAGGCGCTGGACGACGGCGCGCAGCGGCTGGGCTGGAAGGCCGGGTTCGGCACCCGGGCCGCCAAGGAGGGCTTCGGGATCTCCGGGCCCATCGTCGGCTTCATCACCGACCGCAACCTGCTCGCCGACGGCGCGGAGTGCTCGCTGGACGGCTGGACCAAGCCGCACATGGAGCCGGAGGTCGCGGTGCGGCTCGGCCGCGACGTCGCGCCCGGCGCCACGCGCGAGGAGGCGCTGGACGCCGTGGAGGCCGTCGCGCCCGCGATCGAGCTCATCGACCTCACGTTCGCCCCGACCGACCTGGAGGCCGTCCTGTCGGGCAACGTGTTCCACCGCCACGTCGTGCTCGGCGCGTTCACGCCCGTGGGCGGCGACATCGCGCTCGGCGGCGTGCGCCTGGACGTCGAGGGTCCCGGCGAGACCTCCGAGCGAGCCGTCGACCCGTCGGGCAACCTCGGCGACCTCGCCGAGGTCGTCCGCCACCTGGCCGGGCTGCTGCCCGCCGCGGATGACGCGTTGCGGGCCGGCGACGTCGTCATCACGGGGTCGGTCATCGCCGCCGTGCCCGTGGCCGCGGGCGACCACACGACGGTCAGCGCGCCGGGCATGGGCAGCGTGAGCCTCACGCTGACCTGAGCGCCGCGGCGTGGGCGCCGGCGCCCGCGCGTTGACAGGTCCGGTCCCAATTGCCATGTTCGGGCGGGTTCGTCTCCGTCGCCTCGACGGTGACGTGTCGACGACGGGAGACCCTGCCCTCCAATGCTTGTTCATCGCTGGCTGTCGCTGCCCATCGCCGCCCTCTGCGCTGTGGTGCTGGGCGTTCCCGCCGCCTCCGCGGGCACGCCGCCGGTCGTGTGGTGGGTCCAGGCGGGCGCCACGCCCGGCGGCGACGGCAGCGCGCAGCACCCGTTCGCGACGCTGGCCGACGTCGAGGCCGCCTCGGCCCCGGGGTCCACGATCCAGGTCCTGCCTTCGGCGCTCGCGCTGGACGGCGGGATCGCGCTCAAGCCCGGGCAGACCCTCGCCGCGGCCCCGGGCGGGATCCAGCCGCGCATGGCGGGCGACGCCCCCACGATCACCAACTCGACGGCCGGTCACCTGGACGGCGCCGCCGTCGTCGTCGCCGACCACACCGTCGTGCGCGGCCTGCGCATCGACGGCGCCTACGGGCCCGGCATCCGCGGCCGCGACGTCAACGACGTCGAGATCGACGGCAACCTCATCACCGGCTTCGACCAGGGTCAGCGGGTGGCGGCCGTCGGCTGGCTCGGGCTCCAGTTCGCCGAGGCCGGCATCGACATCCGCGCCGCGGGCAGCACGCGATCGGTGCTCGACATCCACGACAACGAGATCGCGGCGGCCGACGGCAACGGCACCATCTTCCGGACGTCCGGGAGCGCGACGATGAACGCGCGCCTGGGCCGCAACAGCATCCACGACCTCGGCCTGGCCTCCGTCCTGCCGCAGGGCAACTTCGGCTTCGTCGAGGCCATCTTCTTCGACAGCTCCGACACGAGCAGCCTCAAGCTGCGCGTCGACGGCCTCAGCGTCGACGACATCGGGTCGGGCACGACGTCCAACGCCGACGCGATCTTCAGCACCCTTGACGGCATCTCGCAGCAGCGGGTCGACATCCGCAACTACACGTTCCGCGACAGCTCCGGCGTCGGCGGCCCGCGCGCCAGCGGCGGCGAGTTCGTCACCGGCATCCCCACCGCCACGTCCGGCAGCCGGTTCTCGCTGCGGGTCGCCGACAGCGACATCCGCGACGCCCAGGCCGAGGGCCTGCAGATCGACGACTTCTCCAAGGGCGGCGACGTCACGATCAAGATCCTGGACACGGTCATCAGCCACGTCGGGCTCAGCCAGACGCCCGACCCCGCCGAGCACCCGCTCGGCCGCGCCGACTGCCTGGAGATCACGCCGCGCAACCCGGCGTCGGGCAGCGACTACGCCGTGACCCTGGACGGCGACCGGTTCGACGGCTGCACGGGCAACGGCGTCCAGGTCTGGAACGGCCCCGCGACGCTGAGCGACGTCGTGGCCGCCGCCGTCGACGACCTGTCGATCGACGTGCGCGACACGGTCCTGGCCGGCAACGGCGGCGCCGGGCTGCTCGTCGACGACGTCGGGACGATCGGCGACCTCGCGTTGCGCGCCGCGCGCACGACCGTCACCGGCAACGCGACCGGCCTGGCCCTCCTCGACGCGGCGCCGGGGGCCACCGCGGCGAGCACGATCGACCTCGGCGGCGGGGACCTGGGCAGCCGCGGGCGCAACCGCATCTTCGGCAACGGCCTCGACGTGCGGGCCGCGGGGTCCTTCGCGATCGCCGCCACGCGCAACTGGTGGGGCGATCCCGCCGGCCCGGCGCCCGGGCAGCTCGCCCTGGACGGCGGCGCGACGCTGGCCACCGACCCCCCGCTGGACCAGGACCCCCAGCCCTGACCCAGCGCGCCCGCGGTCGTCCTCGGGGCCTGGAGTGCGGTCGGATGGCGCAAAGGTGGGGGATGACCACACGTTCGCGCCATCGGGCGTCGACGTGAGCGCGGACGCGCCGGTTCCGCACGTCGCTGGCACCCCAGGCGCCGCGCGCCCTCAGGCGGCCACCCGGCGCCTGGGCGCCGCCGGTGGGGCCGGCGTGGCCCCGGGGCCGCGCGGGGCCCGGCCCGCCAGGCGCAGGACGGCCATGGCGAGCGCCGGGGCGATCGCGATGGCCAGCATCGCCACGAACCACGCCTTGCCGGCGTCGGTGCCCTCGCCCAGGCTGTGGGCGATGCCCGCCAGCCAGGCCAGCAGCGTGAAGCGGTGCATCACCCGCCAGCGGGCGACGCCGATCCGCGCCCGCACGTAGTAGGAGAGCCCGAGCACCACGAGCGTCCAGCCCGCCACGATGCCCAGGCTGGTCCACCAGCGCTGGTAGGAGGAGGCGAAGGGGATGAGGACGTCGGCGAGCGAGGGGTTCATGTAGGTGTCGCCCAGCAGGACGAGCCCGTGGACGGCGATCGCCACCAGGGTGGCCAGCGACAGCGCCTCGTGGACGATCCGCCGGCCGCCCAGCTTCCTGGGCAGCATCCGGCCCGCGGTCAGCAGGCCGTAGCCGACCGACGCGCTGGCCAGCGCGAGCGCCGCGGTGCCCGCGGCGCGGCTGGCGTACCAGGACGCGTGCGTCGTGGCCAGGACGGTGCTCATGACGCCTGGGTGGTGACCGGCGACGACGAGGAGGACGACGACGACGTCGAGTCCGACGCGCTCGAGGAGGAGGTCGAGCCCGACGAGGTCGAGCCCGTGGAGGCCGACGTCGGGGAGCCGGCGGCGGAGCTTGTCCTCGACCCCGTCGTGCTGCCCGAGGTCGAGGCGACCGGCACGCCGGAGGCGACGCTGGAGGTGGAGGTCTTCGTGCCGCCGACGGCGATGACGCCGTAGGTCGCGACGAAGAGGGTCGCGGCGCCGGCGGCGATCCGGCGGCGCAGGCCGCGGGCGCGGCGCTGCTTGGCCTGCCGCAGCTGCGCGGCGCGGGCGCGGGCGGCGGCCTTGCGGGCCTGCGGGTCGTCGGTGGGGGTGCCGGGCTCGGTGTCCATGCCCGCAGGGTCGCCGCCGCGGCTGGACCGGTGCTTGGCGTTTCCTGGGAGCCTGCTGTGGGGCTCGGCGCCCCGCCGAGCGCGCGGCGCCGGTTGACATGTACCGACCCACCGGTATAAAACTGCGCCCCTGCCGCGCGAGCGGCACGGGGAGCAGCATCAAGAGACCGCCTCGTCGAGGGGCTGTCGTACGCAGGGTCACCGAGGAGAGAGACGTGAGTGCAGAGCGCGACACCGCCGGGGTTGTGGCGGCGATCGACATCGGCGGGACGTTCACCGACTGTGTGGTCATCTCGGGCGACGGCAGCGTCGCCTACGGCAAGGCGCTGAGCTCGCCGGCCGACGACTTCCAGTCGGGGTTCTTCGGCAGCATCGAGTCCGCGGCGACCCAGGCGGGCTACTCGACCGATGAGCTGTACCGGAAGCTCACGCGCCTGATCTCGCACGGCTCGACCGTCGCGACGAACATCGTCGTGGAGCAGAAGGGCGCGCGCGTCGGCCTGCTCACGACCCGCGGCCACGAGGACACGATCCTCATGATGCGCGGCCTCGGCCGCGTCACCGGCGAACCGCCCGAGAACATCCTGCGCGTCGTCGAGACCGCCAAGCCCGACCCGATCGTCCCGCGCGAGCTCATCCGCGGCGTGCCGGAGCGGGTCGACTCGACCGGCAACGTCGTCGTCGCGCTGAACGACGAGGTGCTCGAGCGCCAGGTTCGCGAGCTCATCGACGCCGGCTGCGAGGCCATCGCCATCTGCTTCCTGTGGTCCATCCAGAACCCCGACCACGAGCAGCGCGCCAAGGCCGTCGTGCAGCGCGTCGCGCCCGACGTCTTCGTCTCGGTGTCCCACGAGCTCACGACGGCCGTCGGCGAGTACGAGCGCACCGTCGCCGCGGTCATCGACGCGTTCGTCGGCCCGCGCACCCACCACTACCTCTCCAAGCTCGACGGGCGCCTCGAGGGCCTGGGCTTCGGCTCGAGCCTGATGCTCATGCAGTCCCATGGCGGCATGGTCCCGCTGCAGCACGGCACGCAGCACCCGGTGCTCACGATCGGCTCCGGTCCGGTCGGCGGCATGGTCGGCACCCAGCGCCTGGCCGAGGACCTCGGCGTGCGCGACATCATCGCCACCGACATGGGCGGCACGAGCTTCGACGTCGGCATCGTCAAGGACCTCGAGCCCGAGACCGCGGCCGAGACCGTCATCGGCAAGTACGCCTACAAGATCCCGGCCGTCGAGGTGCTGTCCATCGGGGCCGGCGGCGGGTCCATCGCCTGGATCGAGCCCCACAGCAACACCCTGCGGGTCGGCCCCCAGAGCGCGAGCTCCAACCCCGGGCCCGCCTGCTACGGCCGCGGCGGCGAGGAGCCCACGGTCACCGACGCCAACCTCGTGCTCGGCTACCTCGACCCCAAGGCGGTGTTCGGCACCTCCGGCGACCGCCAGATCCACCCCGACAAGGACCTCGCCTACGCCGCGGTCAAGCGCGTCGCCGACCCGCTCGGCCTCTCCGTCGAGGACGCGGCACTCGGCATCGTCGAGATCATCAACGCGAAGATGGCCAACGCGCTGGAGCGCGTGGTGGTCGGCCGCGGGTTCGACCCGCGCGACTTCGCGATCCTGTCCTACGGCGGCTCGGGCCCTCTGCACGCAGCGGGCTACGCGCACGAGCTCGGCGTCGACCAGGTCATCGTGCCCGGCGAGGTGGCCTCCGTGTGGAGCGCGCTGGGCATCGGCCTGTCCGACATCCGCTACCAGCGCCAGCGCGACGCGCAGCTCGTCTCGCCGTTCGACCCCGCAGAGCTCGAGGGCATGTACGCCGAGATGGAGTCCTCGCTGGCCGAGCAGGCCGCCGAGCACGGCGCGCCCGAGCTGCGCCGCTACGCCCGCATCCGCTACGAGTGGCAGCGCAACGAGCTCGAGGTGGCGGTGCCCAACGCCCTGGACCAGGCCGGCCTCGACGAGGCGCTGCGGACGTTCGAGAGCACCTACGAGAGCCGCTACGGCTCGGCGGCGCTGCTGCCCGAGGCCGCGCTGGAGATCGTCGCCCTGCGCGTCGAGGCCGTGCTGCCCTCGGGCACCCGGGCCTCCTCGCACACGCCGGCCTCGGCGCCGTCGTCCAACGGGCACCGCGCTTCGCGCGTCGTGCACTTCGTGCGCGGCGAGCCGGGCCAGGACACGCCGATCCACGACGGCCGCGCCCTCGCGCTCGGCGACGTGGTGCAGGGTCCGGCCGTCATCGACCTGCCCACGACGGGCATCGTCGTGCCCCCGGGCGCGCAGGTCGCCGTCTCCGACGGCGGCAACTTCATCATGACCTTCAACCGCTAGCCCAGGAGATCACGACCATGGCTTCCACCGTCGACTCCACCCGCGCCGCCCTCACCGACGAGGAGCACCGCGCCTTCTGGGACGGCGTCAACCACGCCTACATCCCCGCGCAGGAGCTGCGCGTCCCCCCGGCCTGAAGCTGTACGACGACGCCGAGGAGGACATCGACCCGATCACCTTCGAGGTCATCCGCCACAGCCTCTGGAACGCCAACGAGGAGCACGGATCGATCATCGCCAACCTGTCGGTCTCGCCGATCTCGCTCGAGACGCGCGACTTCCAGACGGCGATCATCAGCGCCGAGGGCGAGATCCTGTTCTTCGGGCCCTACCTGCAGTACCTCGCCGGGTTCATGGACATGGTGGCCAAGTTCATCATCGAACGCCGCGGCGAGGACATCCGGCCCGGCGACATGTGGCTGGTCAACGACCCGTGGATCGGGACGGCCCACCAGCCCGACGTCAACCTCATGTGCCCGGTGTTCCAGGACGGCGAGCTGTTCTGCTGGGTGGCCAACAACGTCCACCAGAACGACATCGGCGGCACGGTCCCCGGGTCCTTCTGCACCAACGCCCAGGACATCTACTACGACCCGGTGGTCATCCCGCCGGTGCGCATCGTCAAGAACGACGAGATCGACGTCGACATCGAGTCCTTCTACCGCCGCCAGTCGCGCACGCCGATCAACCTCGCGCTCGACCTGCGCGCGTGCATCGCGGGCAACCACGCCGCGCGCCAGCGGATCTACACGCTCATCGAGCGCTACGGCGCGCGGACGGTCAAGGGCGTGATGAACGGGATCCTGGACGCCAGCGAGTCGGCGTTCACCGCGCTGCTGGACACGATCCCCGACGGGGAGTGGAGCGAGCGCTGCTACCACGAGGTCGCCGTGACCGGCGACCGCGGCACGTACCGCATCGAGCTGCACCTCAAGAAGCAGGGGCGGTCCATCACGTTCACCAACGAGGGCACCGACCCCGAGGTCGGAGCGATCAACCTGCCCTTCGCGGCGCTGCGCGGGACGACGCTGGCCGCCATCAACGTCCTCATGCTCGCCGAGCAGATGGGCGTCATCGGCGGTGCGGCGCGCCAGGTGTCCTACGAGCCGGTGCCCGGCACGCTCACGTGCCCCAACTACGGCGTCGCGGTCAGCCCGGCGGGCATCTACTCGACCGAGCTGAGCATGGCCATGTCCAACGCCGTGCTGAGCAAGATGCTGCTGTGCTCCTCCGACGAGGCCGTGCGCGACAAGGCCCTCTCGACGACCCCGGCGCAGTGGCACATCCACATCCACGCGGGCGTCAACCAGCGCGGCGCCTACTACGTCGGCCCGATGCTGGACGCGATCATCGGCACGACGGGCGCGACGCGCAGCGCGGACGGCACGTTCGCCAACGGCGTGTGGTGGATCCCCGAGGGCCGCGGCCCCAACGTGGAGACCTACGAGCGCGACTGGCCGATCCTGTACCTCTACCGTGGCGAGGACCAGGACTCCGGCGGCGCCGGCCGGTTCCGCGGCGGCAACGGCGGGCGCCTGGCCTACATCCCCTACAAGGGCGAGGTGGCGGTCGGCGTCTACAGCGCCGAGGGCGTGCCCAAGACCGCCGGCCTGTTCGGCGGCAACCCCGGCAGCGTCGGCGCCACGACGCTGCTGCGCGGCAGCGACGTCGTCGCCCGCCTGGCGGCCGGCGAGCTGCCCGGCAGCGCCGCCGAGATCGAGGGGACCGTCGAGCCCGTCCAGAACAAGGGCGTCGCGCTGCCCGTCGACCACGACGCCGTCCTCGAGTGGAACTGGGGCGGCAGCGCGGGCTACGGCGACCCGCTGACCCGCGACCCGGCCCGCGTCGGGGCCGACGTCGCCGCCGGGAGCGTCGGCGTCGCCAGCGCCTCCGACACCTACGGCGTCATCGCGAGCGAGGCCGGCGAGGTCGACGCGGCCGCCACCGAGGCCCGGCGCGCCGAGCTGCGCACGGCGCGCCTGCGGGCCGCCGGCAGCGGCGACGAGGCGGGTCCGCTGGACCTCGAGCTGCCGGCGGGCGCGGTCGTCATCGGCGAGGACATCTGGGTCAACGCCGACGACGACGCGTACTGCTGCGCGCACTGCGGCCGGCGCACCGGCGCGCTGTCGGGTGGCCACCCCAAGGAGGAGCTGCTCGTCCACCAGCACGCGATGGAGGAGATCGGCCCTCGGTTCGTGGATCCGGCGGCGTTCGTCGACGATCCGATGGTCTGGCGCGAGTACTTCTGCCCCGGCTGCGCGACGCGGCTGGCGACGGAGGTGGCGCGTCCGGACGACCCGCCGTTCGTCGAGATCCGGCTGGACCGTTAGCGTTGGGCAGCGTGCCGGCGGCCCGACCGCCGGCACGTGACCCCCCCCTCACACCGATGGCCGATCCCCCCAAGCCCCCCCGGGCGCGCTACGAGGCCCGCCGCAACGCCGTCGTCGACGCGGCCGCCGCCGTGTTCGCCCGCAAGGGCTTCCACGCGACCTCCGTCGACGACCTGGTCGAGGCGACCGGGCTGCAGCGCGGCGGCCTGTACTACTACATGAAGGGCAAGCAGGATCTGCTCATCCGGATCCACGAGCGCTTCATCGAGCCGCTGCTGGAGAACGCGCGCGAGATCGCGGCGCGGCACGAGCCGCCCGAGGTCGAGCTGCGGCTCCTGGTCCACGCGCTCATGCAGGACATCGCCGAGTACCGCGACGCGGTGACCGTCTTCCTGCACGAGTGGCGGATCATCGCCGACGGCCCGGAGTGGAAGGAGGTCCGCCGCGCGCGCCGCGAGTTCGAGGACCTCTTCGCGGGCTGCATCCGGCGCGGGACGGACTCCGGCGTGTTCCGCGAGCTCGACCAGCGCACGACGATGCGCGGCATCGTGGGCATGGTCAACTCGACCTACCAGTGGATGGACGTCCGCGGCGCCCGGACCCCGGCGGCGCTGGCCGACGCCTACGCCGACATCGTCCTGTACGGCATCGTCGCGCCGCGCGCGTCGGCGTCCGCGGCCCGCAAGAAGGCCGCCGGCGGCACCGGCGAGCGCCGGGTCGCCCCGCGGCGCAAGGCGCCCGCCCGGCGCAGCCCGGGCTGACCCGCCGGGCGACGAAGCGCCCGCCCCGATTTGGACGATCTCCAGTGGGCCGGCCGGCGGGGTCGGCACATACTCGTGCGATGAGCACCTCCGCCGAGGCCCCCGCCGGGCGCGACACGCGCCTCTGGCACCCGTTCGCCGACATGGCCGCCGTCCGCGGCGCCGAGCTCGTCATCGCGCGCGGCGAGGACGTCTGGGTCTGGGACGAGGAGGGGCGGCGCTACCTCGACGCGTTCGGCAGCCTCTGGTACGCCAACATCGGCCACGGCCGCGCCGAGATCGCCGATGCCGTCGCCGCGCAGATGCGCACGCTCGAGGCGTTCACGATCTTCTTCGACTACGCCAACCGCCCGGCGCTCGACCTCGCCGACCGCCTCGCCGACCTCTCGCCCATGCCGGGCACGCGCGTCCTGCTGGGCGCGGGGGGCAGCGAGGCCATCGACTCCGCCGTCAAGCTCGTGCGCCGCTACTGGACGCAGGTCGGCGAGCCCGGGCGCACCCACATCATCACCCGCGAGCACGCCTATCACGGCGTCGGTGGCGCCGGGACCAGCCTGTCGGGCATCCCGGCCAACCGCGAGGGCTGGGGCCCGCTGCTGTCGGGCACCTCGCAGATCGACCACGCCGACCCCGAGGCGCTGGAGGCCGAGATCGCCCGCCTGGGCGCCGGCGCCGTCGCGGCCTTCTTCTGCGAGCCGGTCATCGGCGCCGGGGGCGTGCGGCCGCCCGCGCCGGGCTACCTCGAGCGTGTCGCCGAGATCTGCGCGCAGCACGGCGTGCTGTACGTCAGCGACGAGGTCATCTGCGGCTTCGGGCGGCTCGGGACGTGGTTCGGGATCGAGCGCTGGGGGATCGTCCCCGACCTCATCATCTTCGCCAAGGGCGTCACGAGCGGCTACCTGCCGCTCGGCGGCGTGCTGGTCGGCGAGCGCGTGGCGCGCCCGTTCTGGGAGGAGCCCGGGACCATGGTGCGCCACGGCTTCACGTTCGCCGGGCACCCGGCCTGCTGCGCGGCGGCGCTGGCCAACCTCGACGTCATCGAGCGCGAGGGCCTGCTCGCGCGCGGGGCCGAGCTCGAGGGTCTGCTGGCCGGCGCCCTGGCGCCGCTGGCCGGCCACCCGGCGGTCACCGAGGTCCGCAGCGGCACCGGCGCCATGGCGGCGCTGGACCTCGCCGTGACCCCCGAGGAGCCCGCCCCGGGCCCGCGGCTGGTCGCCGCCGTGCGGGCGGCCGGCGTCATCACGCGGGCCACCGGTCCGGCGACCGTCGCCGTCTGCCCGCCGCTGACCGCCACCGCCGAGCACGTCGGCCTGCTGCGCGAGGCGCTGGACACCGGCCTGGCCACGCTGCCGGCGGCGGCCCCGGGGGCCGCGGCCGCGGGACGGCCATGAGCACCCGCACCCGCACCCGGGCCCGGCCCGGCCTAACCGCCGACCTCGGGCGCATCGTCGGCGCCGGCCACGTGCTGGCCGGCAGCCCGGCGCCCTACGGCGAGGACGCCACGGGCGCGACGCTCGGGCTGCACGGCGTCGCCGACGCCGTCGTGCGCCCGGGCAGCACCGAGGAGGTCCGACGTGTCGTGGCCTACTGCCACGAGCACGACGTCGCGATGGTCCCGCGCGGCGGCGGGACGGGCTTCGCCGGCGGCGCGGTCCCGGTCCACGGCGGCGTCGTCGTGTCCCTGGAGCGGATGGACGCCGTGCGCGCGCTGGACCCCGGCGCCTGGCGGATGCACGCCGAGGCGGGGGTCCGCACGGGCACCGTCGCGCGCCGCGCCCGCGAGAGCGGCCTCTTCTTCCCGCCCAACCCCGGCGCGGCCGAGCAGTCGCTCATCGGCGGCAACGTCGCCACGAACGCCGGCGGCCCGAGGGCGTTCAAGTACGGCGTCACGCGCCGCTGGGTCACCGGGCTGGAGGTCGTCGTCGCGCCCGGCGAGGTCCTGCAGGCCGGCGGCCCGCTGCGCAAGGACGTCACGGGCTACGACCTCGTCGGGCTGTTCTGCGGCTCGGAGGGCACGCTGGGCGTCATCACCGCGGTGTGGCTCTCGCTGCTGCCGGCCCCGAGACCCGCGCCCTGGTCGCCGTGCCGTGCGCCGACGCCGCCGCGGGCTGCGAGGCCATCGCCGCCCTGTTCGCCGCCGGCGTGCAGGCGGCGGCGATCGAGCTCGTCGACGGGGGCGCCCTCCGGGCCGCCCGGGCGGCGTTCCCCGTGCCCGCCGCGCTGCCCGACGGCGCCGGGTTCCTCGTCGTGGTCGAGCTCGACGGAGCGCCCGCCGAGGTGCAGCGCCTGGTCGGCGAGGTGCGCGAGGCGGTCGCGCCCGCGGCGATGGACCCCTACGCGGCCACGGGCGCGGCCGAGCTCGAGGCGCTGGCCCGCTGGCGCGACGGCGTGTCCTGGGCGGTGACGGGCGTCCTGGGGGCCAAGCTCAGCGAGGACGTCGTCGTGCCCGTCGACCGCATCGCCGGGCTGCTGGCCGCCGCCGAGGCGATCGGCGGACGCCACGGCCTGCCCGTCTGCACGTGGGGTCACGCCGGGGACGGCAACCTGCACGTGAGCTTCCTGCTGCACCCGGGCAGCGACGACGCGCACGGGCGGGCCCGCCTCGCCGGCGGGGAGCTGCACGCCGAGGCCGTCGCGCTGGGCGGCTCGATCTCCGGCGAGCACGGCATCGGCCACGTCAAGCGCGACGAGCTCGGGCTCGCGCTCGGGCCCGCCGGGCTGCGGGTGCACCGGGCGATCAAGGACGCGCTGGACCCCAAGGGCCTGTTCAACCCGGGCAAGAAGGGCTGACCCGTGGCGCCGACCGTCGCCGACCGCATCGTGCAGGTGCTCCTCGCCCACGGGGTGCAGACCGTGCACGGCATCCCTGGCGTGCACAACCTCGCGCTCTTCGAGGCGCTGGACCGCTCGCCGATCCGCGTCGTGGTCGTCCGCCACGAGGCGTCGGCCGCCTATGCCGCCGACGCCCACGGCCGGCTCACGGGCCGCCCGGGGGTGTGCCTGACGACCTCGGGACCGGGGGCGGCCAACGCGGTCGCGGCCATGGGGGAGGCGCAGGCGTCGCGCTCGCCGATGCTGCACCTCACGACGACCGTCGCCCGCCGCCACCTCGGCGCGGGCCCCTCGCGCGGCGTGCTGCACGAGCACCCCGAGCAGGAGGCGCTGTTCGCGCCCGTGACCAAGCTGACCCGCCACGTCGCCGAGTCCGGCGCCGTGGCGGGCGCCGTCGACGAGGCGCTGGGTGCCGCGGCCGCGGCACCGGCCGCGCCGGCCTACGTCGAGATCCCCACCGACGTGCTCGGCGAGCCCGCGCCCGAGCCCCACGCCGGTGGCCCGCCCGCCCGCCCGCCCGCGCCCGGCCGGCCCGAGCTGCGCGCGCTGGCCGCGCGACTGGAGGCGGCGCGGCGCCCGCTGGTCTGGGTCGGCTCGGGCGCGGCCGGGCAGGCCGGCCCGATCCTCGCGCTGGCGCGCCGCCTGGGCGCGCCCGTCGTGCTGACGCACTCGGCCAAGCGCGCCTGGGCGGGCGGCGGGGACCCGCTCGTGCCCGGCCACCCGCCGCACGAGCCGGCGGTCACCGCGCTGTGCGCGCAGGCCGACGCGGTCCTCGTCCTGGGCAGCGACCTCGACGGGATGATGACCCAGGAGTTCCGGCTGCCGCTGGCCGGCGTGCTGCGCATCGACGTCGACCCGTTGCGCCTGCAGGTGCCCTACCCCGCCGAGGTGGCGGTGCTCGGCGATGCCGGGCAGGTCGTCGGCGGCCTGCTGGCGCTCGTGGCCGAGACCGACCGCGAGGGCTGGGGCCCGGGCGCCGTGGCGCACGCCGACGCGCAGGCCGCCGCCGCGCTGGCCGGCGAGGACGACGCGGCGCCGGGCCTGGCGTTCGTCGGTGCCCTGGACGCCGCGCTGGGCGACCGCGAGGCGGTCGTGGTCTGCGACATGGCGATCGCCGCCTACTGGACGGCGGCCTACCTGCCGCTGGCCCCGACGCGGCGCATCCTGTACCCGATGGGCTGGGGGACCCTGGGCTTCGCGCTGCCCGCCGCGATCGGCGCGGCCTGCGCCGGAGGCGGGCGCGTGGTGGTGGTCTGCGGCGACGGCGGCGTGCTGTTCGCGGTGGGCGAGCTGGCGACGCTGGCCCAGGAGGGCCTGGACGTCACCGTCGTCGTCTCCAGCGACGGCGGCTACGGCATGCTGCGCTACGACCAGGAGCGCGCGTTCGGCCGCACGTTCGCCGTCGACCTGCGCCCGCCCGACCTGCCCGCCGTCGCCCGCGGCTTCGGGCTGCCGGCCCACCGGATCGGGCTGGGCGAGGCCGGCCTGGCCGGCGCGCTGGCTCAGGGCCTGGACGTCACGGGCCCCTGCCTCGTCGAGGTCGCCGGCGCGATGACGCCGCCGCGCACCACGTCGCCGCGCTGGCCGCTGCGCGGCTGAGCGCCGCGGCCGGGCGCGGAGCGCGCCGCGCGTAGACTGACCGCCCTCCCGCATGGATCGCCTCACCCTCCGAGATCTGCTCGCCCAGGAGTCGCTGGACCTGCGCCTGCGGACCCCGGAGACCGACGCGGCGCTGGCGACCGTCGTCATGGGCGCCCACGGCACGGAGGCGCTGCACCCCGTCCCCTGGATGCAGAAGGACTGGGCGCTGCTCATCACCGGCGTGCGCCTCGTCGACCGCCCCGACCTGCAGCGCGCGCTCGTGGGCGAGCTGGCCGACGGCGGCCTGGCCGCGCTGGGCTTCGGCGTGGGCATCGACTTCGAGACCGTGCCCGAGGCGCTCGTCGACGCCGCGCAGGAGCGCGGCTTCCCCGTCTTCGAGATCCCGCTGCGCACGCCGTTCCGCGAGATCATCGCGTTCGTCAACCGCTCGCTGCTGAGCACCGACCTGCACACGATGCGCCGGCTGACCTCGATGCGCGAGTTCCTGCTCGACGCGCTGCAGCATCCCGAGGCCGCCGAGACCGTCGTGGGGCGCGTCGGCTCGTTGCTGGACGGCACCGCCGTGCTCTTCTCGCGCGACGGCCGCGCCGAGCACGCCACCGGGCCGCTCGCGCCCGAGGGGCTGTGGGCGTGCGTGCAGGCCGCCGAGCGAGACGCGCCGGTCCCCGAGGTCGGCGGCGTCGTCCCCGCCGTCGTGCCGGTGCGCCACGGCGGGCGCGTACAGGGCTGGCTCGTGGTGGCGGGGCGCCGCACGGCGGCGTCGGACCGCTTCACGCGGCCGCTCGTGGAGACCGCGGGCATCGTGCTGGCCGGCCTGGCCGGGCTGCAGCACCTCACGCGCGACCTCGAGCGCGCGGCGCAGGCCGCGTTCGTCGACGACCTCCTGGCGCTCGGCGAGGCCGAGGAGACGATCTGGGCCCACCGGGCCGCCGGCCTCGGGCTCGGCCTCGGCGCCACCCCGCTGCGCGGCGTGGTCCTCGTCCCCGCCCCGGCGGCCGCTCCCGGCGCGGCGGAGCGCCTGCTGACCGAGCTCGAGGCGGCGCTGGAGCCCGCGCCCGGCCTGCGCGCGGTGCTCGCCGTGCGCGAGGGGACCGTCGTCGGGCTCGTCGAGGGCGAGACGGAGGCCCTGGCCGCCCGGCTGGCCGAGCTGGCCGGCGCGGGCGGTCCGATCGCCCCGCGATCGGCGTGGGCCGGCCCGTGGCCGCCGTGGCCGCCGCGCGCGCGTCGGTGCGCGACGCCCGGGCCGCGGCCGACCTGGCCCGCCGCGCGGGACCCGGCGGCGCGCCCGTGCGCTGGTTCGAGGACCTCGACCTCGTCGCGTGGGCGCTGACGACCGCCGACCCCGCCGGGGTGCAGGCCAAGGCCGCGGCCCTGCTGGCGCCGCTCGCCGACGACGGGGTGCTGCTCGAGAGCCTGTCGGCCTACCTGGCCCACAACCTCAACGCCGTGCGCGCGGCCCGCGCTCTGAGCATCCACCCCAACTCGCTGCGCTACCGCCTGGCGCGCATCGAGGAGCGCCTCGGGTGCTCGCTGCAGGATCCCGGGACGATCGGCCTCCTGCACGCCGCCGTCGGCGTCCTGCGCGGCGGGCCGGCCGCATGAGAGGATCGCCGCGTTGTCCGATGCGCGCGGGGCGGGGTCGATGTTCGTCCGATCTCCAGTTCCGGGCGCACCGGGCGCCGCCGAGAATGGCGCTGCACCGGCCTGCGCGATCCCCGAAGGAGCGACCCGCATGACCCCGACGACACCCGCGAGCGGGACCGAGGCGGCCCCCGCGGCGCGTGTCGCGGTCGTCGACTGCGGTCCGGGGGACGTGGAGCGCCTGCGCCGCCTGCAGGACGCCGTGCCCACGAGCACCGCCGACGGCGCGGCCGGCGGCGCGGAGATCGTGCGGCGCGCGGCGGGCGCCGCCGTGCTCGTCACGCTCTACACCTACACGGCCGTCGACGCCGAGGTCATCGCCGCGCTGCCCGACCTGCGGCTCATCATCACCCGCACCGCGGGCCACTCGCACATCGACGCCGAGGCGGCCGCCGCGCGCGGCATCGCCGTGGCGACGGTGCCCGACGCACCGACGGAGGCCGTCGCGGAGTTCACGCTCGGCGCGCTGCTGGCGCTGCGGCGTGCCCTGCCCGAGGCCGCCGCGAGCACCCGCGCGGGGGCCTGGGAGTTCACGGGCTTCCGGGGCCGCGAGCTCGGCGGGTCGACGCTCGGCGTCCTGGGCCTGGGCCACATCGGCGCCCACGTCGCGCAGCTGGGGCGCGCGATCGGCATGGAGGTGCTGGCGTTCACCCGCACGCCGCGCGGCCTGCCGGGCGTCGCCGAGGTCGCGCTGCCCGAGCTGCTGGAGCGGTCCTCGGCGCTGTCGGTCAACGTGCCGCTGACGCCGCAGACCCGCGGCCTGCTCGGCGCCGGGGAGCTGGGGCGGCTGCCCCGCGGTGCGCACGTCGTCAACACGTCGCGCGGAGAGGTCCTGGACCTCGACGCCCTGTGCGCGCTGCTGCGCAGCGGCCACCTCGCCGGCGCCTGCCTCGACGTGCTCGAGGGCGAGCCCGTCGCGGCGCAGCGCCTGCACGCCCTCGCCGACGTACCCAACCTTCTCATCACCCCGCACATCTCCTGGCACACCGAGGAGACCCTGCGGCGGCAGTTCGACGGCCTCGTCGACCGCGTCCTGGCCTTCCTCTCCGGCCGGCCGATCGACACCATCGCCGGCACCCCGACCCAAGGAGCACCCGCATGACCCCGCAGCGCTACGACCTGGCGATCACCGGTGGCGACGTCGTGCTGGACGGCGGGGAGCCCACCCGCGTCGACATCGGCGTCGTCGACGGGCGGATCGCGACCCTGACCGACCAGCCCATCGACGCCGACGAGCAGCTCGACGCCACGGGCCGCATCGTCCTGCCCGGCGTCGTCGACGAGCACTTCCACGTCTTCCGCGGCTACCCGTGGGAGACCTACGAGAACGCCACGCGCGCCGCGGCCAAGGGCGGCGTGACCACGGTCGTCGACATGCCGCTCGACCAGCCGACGACGGTGACCGCCGCCGCGCTGGAGGACAAGCTCGCCGCCATCGAACACGCCTGCCATGTCGACTACGCGACGTTCGGCGGCTACCTGCCCGAGGACCCCGACGAGATGACCGCGATGGCCGCCGCCGGCGCGGGCTGCTTCAAGCTGTTCACCGGCGGCGTCGCGCCCCCCGGCATGTACCCCGGCGTCGACGACGGCCAGCTCCTGGACGCGCTGCGCCGCGCGGCCGCGCTGGGCCTCACGACGACCGTGCACTGCGAGAACGCGGGCATCGTCGACTTCGAGACGGCCCGCCTGCAGGGCGAGGGCCGCACCGACATGGCCGCCTGGGACGACGCGCGCCCGTGGTTCGCCGAGGTCGCCGCCGCGCACACCGTCGCGCTGCTGGCGAAGGTCACCGGCGCCCGCGTGGTCATCGCCCACGCCAGCTCGCCGCAGACGGTGGAGATGGTCGCCGCGATGCGCCGCCAGGGCGCCGACGTGTGGTCGGAGACCTGCCACCACTACCTGTGCTCGACCAAGGACGATGCCCGCAAGGACGGGCGGTTGAAGTGGAACCCGCCCACGCGCGAGGCCGACCAGGTCGCGCGCCTGTGGGAGCTCGTGAAGTCCGGCGACGTCCACGCGATCGGCACCGACCACGCGCCGCTGCCCAACGTCGCGGGCGCCGACGTCTGGGACCAGCTCCCGGGCGCGGGCAACGCGGTGGAGATCGTGCTGCCCGTGTTCGCCACCGACGCGATCCACACCCACGGCCTGACGTTCGGCCGGGTGGCCGAGCTCATGAGCGCGACGCCGGCCAAGCTGTTCGGCCTGTACCCGCGCAAGGGCGCGATCCGCATCGGCTCCGACGCCGACCTCGTCGTCGTCGACCCCGACGGCTCCAAGGTCCTGGACGCCGCCGAGCTCGAATACCACCAGCAGGAGAAGTGGTCGCCGTTCCACGGCCGCACGCTGCGGGTGCTGCCGCTGCACACCGTCCTGCGCGGCCGCGTCATCGTCCGCGACGGCGAGGTCCTCGGCACGCCGGGCGACGGCGTCCACCTGCGACCCGAGCCCTCCACGGCGGCCGTGCCGACGCCGTCCTGATGCAGCTGTCGCCGCGCGAGCTCGAGCGCCTCCAGCTGTTCACGGCCGCCGAGCTGGCGCGCCGTCGCCTGCGCGAGGGCGTCCCGCTGAGCCACCCCGACTGCGTCGCGCTGGCGTGCGACATCGCGCTGGAGGCGGCCCGCGCCGGGCGCAGCTACGCCGAGGTCCGGGCGTCCGTGCGCGGCATCGTCCGGGCCGACCAGCTGTTCCCCGGCGTCGCCGAGCTGCTCCACGGGCCCCTGCAGGTCGAGGCCACGTTCGGCGACGGCAGCCGCCTCGTCGCGCTCGAGGACCTGGTGGCGCCGTGAGGCCGGGGGAGATCCTGCCCGCCGACGCGCCCGCGCCGCGGGCCGCGCGGGGGCGCACCGCGACCATCGCGATCCGCAACGCGGGGCGCTTCGACGCCTACCTCACGTCGCACGTCCGGCTCGAGCGCGCCAGCGCGGCGCTGGAGTTCGACCGCGACGCGGTGGCCGGGGCGCGGCCGCTGCTGCCCGCCGGCGCCAGCACCCGGGTCGGCGCCGGGGAGACCGTGGAGGTCGAGGTCACGTGGAGCTGAGCCGGGCCGAGTACGCCGCGCTGTACGGCCCGAGCACCGGGGACCGCGTGCGGCTGGCCGACACCGACCTCGTGGTGACCGTGGAGGCCGACGACACGGCGCCGGGCCACGAGCCCGTCGTCGGCTTCGGCAAGACGATCCGCGACGGGCAGCTCTCCAGCGGGCGCATGGCGCTGGAGGAGGCCATGGACGGCGTGGTCACCAACGTGGTGCTCATGGACCCCGTTCTCGGGATCCGCAAGACGTGCCTGGGCATCCGCGACGGGCGGATCGCCGCGGTCGGCCGCGCCGGCGACCCCGACCGCGACCCCGGGGTGACCGTTCCGATCAGCGCCGCGACGGGCATCTACGCGGCCGAGGGCCTCATCGCGACCCCCGGCACGATCGACACGCACGTGCACCTCATCGGCCCCCAGCTCGTGCCCACGGCGCTGGCGGGCGGCATCACCACCGTGGCGGCCATGAGCTACTCGGGGGCCTTCGACCTCGGCATCAACCCGACCGGCAACTTCGACCGGCTGCTCGACGCGTGGGCCGCGGTGCCGCTCAACCTCCTGCCGCTCGTGCGCGGCAGCACCACGGAGGAGGGCTTCCTCGACGCGCTGCTGGAGATGGGGGGCGGCGGCTTCAAGATCCACGAGGACGTCGGCGCCTACCCCGACGTCGTCGACGCCGTGCTGCGCGTCGCCGACCGCCACGACGTCCAGGTCGCGCTGCACGCCGACGGCCTGGGGGAGACCGCGACGCTGGAGGAGACGCTGGCGGCGATCGCCGGCCGCGCGATCCATGCCTACCACGTGGAGGGCTGCGGGGGCGGGCCCGTCAACCTGCTCGAGGTCGTCTCGCACCCCAACGTGCTGCCGTCCTCCACGACGCCGACGGTGCCCTTCGGCGTCAACGTCTGCGACGAGCACGAGGAGATGATCCGCACCGTCCACCGGCTGCACCCGGCGCTGCCCAACGACGCGCGCGCCGCGCGGGCGCGCATCCGCGCGTGGACGATCGCCGCCGAGTCGGTCCTGCACGACCTCGGGGCGATCAGCATCATGAGCTCGGACTCCATGGGCATGGGCCGCATCGGCGAGGTCGGCCTGCGCGCCTGGCAGACCGCCCACGTCATGCGCCGCGCCACGGGCGAGGAGGGCGACGCCAACGCCCGCGTGCTGCGCTACCTGGCCAAGCTGACGATCAACCCGGCGATCGCCCACGGCATCGCGGGCGACGTCGGCTCGCTGCAGCCCGGCCGCCTGGCCGACGTCGTGCTGTGGCGCCCGGCGTTCTTCGGCGTCAAGCCCCACCTGGTCATCAAGGGCGGCTTCCCGGCCTGGGGCCAGCGCGGCTCGGGCTCGGGCTCGACGCGCATCGCCGAGCCCATCGTGCAGGGCCCGCTGTGGGGCGGCCTGGGCCGCGCGCCCGAGCAGCTGGGCACCGTCTTCACCAGCGCCGCCGGCGAGGCCCGCGTGCGCGCCCGCCGCGCCGGGCCGGTGGCCGTCGTGACCGGCACGCGCACCATCGGCAAGGCCGACATGGTGCACAACGCCGCGACGCCCGCCGTCGAGGTCGACCCTGTGCGCCGCGAGGTCCGCGTCGACGGCGTCGCCGCCGACCCCGCGCCGGCCGCCGAGCTGCCGATGCAGCGGGCCTACTTCTTGTCCTAGTGTCCGCCTGTCCGATCCCCGAGGAGACCGCCATGACCCATCCCGCGAGCCGGCCCGAGGGCCGGCGATGAGCCACCGCCTCGGCATCGACGTCGGCGGCACGTTCACCGACGTCCTCATCCAGGACGCCGACGGGCGCGTGCAGCTCGTCAAGACGCCGTCGACGCCCGCCGACCAGTCCGAGGGCGTGGCGCGCGGGGTGGCGCTCGTGTGCGAGCAGGCCGGCATCGCCCCCCGCGACATCACCGCGCTGCTGCACGGGACCACGGCCGCCACCAACGCGGTCCTCGAGGGCCGCGGTGCTCGCGTCGGCGTCGTCGTCACGACGGGCTTCCGCCACCTCTTCCACCTCGCCGAGGCCTGGACCCCCGGCCCGCTGTTCGGCTTCATGGTCTACGACCGCCCGCCGCCGCTGGTCGAGGTCCGCCTCGTGGCCGAGGTCCCGGGCGCCTGGACGCGGCCGGGGCCGAGGTCGAGCCGCTGGACCTCGAGGCGACGCGGCGCGCCGTCGAGCACCTGGTGGCCGAGGGCGCCGAGGCGATCACGGTCTGCCTGCTGAACTCCTACGCCTCCGACCGCCACGAGCGCGAGGTCGGCCGCGTCGTGGCCGAGGTCGCCCCGGACGTTCCGGTGTCGCTGTCGTGCGCGGTCCTCGCCGAGTTCCGCGAGTACGAGCGCGCGGTCACGACGACGATGAACGCGTTCGTCGCGCCCGAGATGGCCCGCTACCTCGGCGGCCTGCAGCGCCGGATGGCCGAGCTCGACACGGGGGCCGAGCTGCAGGTCGTGCGCTCCGACGGCGGGCTCATGAGCCTGGACGCCGCGCGCGAGACGCCCGTGCACACGATGCTCTCCGGGCCCGCCGGCGGCGTCAACGGCGCCGCGCACGTCGCGGTGCGCGCCGGGCACGACGCGATCCTCACCGTCGACATGGGCGGGACGTCGACCGACGTGGCGGTCTGCCTGGACGGCACCCCGACGATCACGCGCGAGACCAAGGTGGGGCCCTACCCGATGCGCGCGCCGTCCGTCGAGGTCGAGACGATCGGCGCCGGCGGCGGCTCGATCGCCTCCATCTCAGAGATGACCGGGGGCCTGCGCGTCGGGCCGCGCAGCGCGGGCTCGGTGCCCGGGCCGGCCTGCTACGGCGCCGGCGGGACCGAGGCGACGGTGACCGACGCCAACGTCGTGCTCGGCCGGCTCCCGCCGCGCCTGCTCGGGGGCGCGATGCAGCTCGACGCCGACGCCGCCCACACAGCGGTCGCGCGCGTCGCCGACCGCCTCGGCGTCGGGGTGGCCGAGGCGGCCGAGGGGATCGTCGACCTCGTCAACGAGAACATGCTCGGCGCGCTGCGCCTGGTCACCGTCCAGCGCGGCCTGTCGCCCGAGCGCTTCGCCCTCGTGCCCTTCGGCGGAGCGGGCGGGCTGCACGCCAACGCGCTGGCCGCGATGCTCGGCTGCTTCCCCGTCATCGTGCCCACCGAGCCCGGCGTCCTGTCGGCGCTGGGCTTCGTCGTCTCCGACATCCGCAGCGAGCACAGCCAGACGTTCATCCGCCCGCTGGCCGGGCTGCAGGCCTCCGAGCTGACCGAGCGCCTGCGCGCGCTGGAGGTCAAGGCGGGCGACTTCCTCGAGCGCGAGCAGGTCGACCCCGCGCGCCGCGAGGTCGCCTTCTCGGCCGACATGCGCTACGCGGGCCAGGGCTATGAGCTGACGGTGCCGATCGGCGACCCCGGCGACCTGGCCAGGATCGTCGAGGACTTCACGACGGCCCACGACCGCCTGTACGGCTTCAGCCGCCCGGAGGGCGCCGAGATCGTGACGCTGCGCGCGGTGGGGATCGGCCGCGTGCCGACCGTCGACCACCGCGCCGAGCCGTCGGGCCCAGCCGACCCGTCCGACGCCCGGGCGGGCGAGCACCCGCTCTGGCACGAGGGGGCCTATGTCGCGGCTCCCACCTACGACCGGGCGCGCCTGCGCCCGGGCATGGTCGTCCCCGGCCCCGCCATCGTCGAGCAGTACGACGCCACGACCCTCGTCCTCGCGGGCCACGCCGCGACCGTCGACCCCACGGCAACCTGCTCATCACCCCGGAGGCCCACGCATGACCGAGCCGGCCACCACGATCGACCGCCGCACCCTGGACCTCATCGAGAACGCGCTGCTCAACGTGCGCTTCGAGATGGACGAGGTCGTCCGGCGCGCCGCGATGTCGCCCATGATCCGCGAGCAGCACGACGAGTTCCCCATGATCTGCAACCGGCGGGGTCAGATGGTCGTCGGCCAGTTCGGGTCCTACATCCCGGGCGTCGTCGAGCACCTCGGCGGCGACCTCGCCCCCGGCGACGTCATCCTGTTCAACGACCCCTACCTGAGCCAGGGCTCGATCACGCACCTCAACGACTGGTGCCTGGTCCTGCCGATCTTCCACGAGGGCCACCACGTCGCGTTCTCGTCGATGTTCGGGCACATGATGGACGTCGGGGGCAAGGTCCCGGGCAGCCAGGTCAACGACGCCGACTCGATCTGGGAGGAGGGCATCCGGATCCCGCCGGTCAAGATCGTCGAGGGCGGGAGGCTCAACCGCACGGCGCTCGACGTGATCCTCAACAACTGCCGCGCGCCCGAGATGAACGAGAGCGACCTCATGGCGCTCATCGCCGGCTGCCGCACCGCCGAGACGCGCGTGCAGGAGCTGTGCGACCGCTTCGGCGTCGGCGCCTTCGAGGCCGCGTGCGACGCGCTGCTGGTCCGTACGCGCGACGCGATGGCCCAGCTCATCCGGCGCTACATCCCGGAGGAGAAGGTCACCTTCACCGACCAGGTGGACGACGACGGCCGCGGCAACGGGCCCTTCGACATCGTGCTGACGCTGTGGCGCGAGGGCGACGTGTGCCACGTGGACTGGACCGGCACAGCCGCCCAGGCCCCCGGCCCGATCAACTTCCGCATCAACGAGGGGCTGTGCAAGCTCTTCTTCGGGATCTACCTCATCATGGCCTTCGACCCCGAGATCCTGTTCAACGACGGGGTCTACGAGGTCTTCGACGTCACGCTGCCCGAGGGCACCGTGCTGAACCCGCGCTTCCCCGCGCCGGTCTCCAACCGCCTCAACGTGCACGTGCGCTTCTTCGACTGCATGAGCGGGGCGCTGGGCCAGCGGGCGCCGGACCTCGCGATGGCGGCCGGCTACGGCGCGAGCCCGTACTTCGTGTTCTCGGGCGAGGACGCCGAGGGGGAGTACTTCCAGTTCGTCGAGCTGCTCTTCGGCGGGCTGCCGGCCCGGGCGCGCGGCGACGGCCTGGACGGGCACTCGTGGTGGCCGCTGTTCCGCACGACGCCGGTCGAGTACGCCGAGAGCCACCACCCGATCCGGGTGCGGCGCTACGCGCCGGTGCTCGACGGGGGCGGCCCGGGCCTGCATCGCGGCGGCGCGGGCGTCGACAAGGAGTACGAGTTCCTCTCCGACGGCGTCTTCTCCGTCAACGACGACCGGACGCTGACGAGCCCGTGGGGCGTGGCGGGCGGCCGGGCGGGCGGGCGGGGGTCCAAGCACCTCGTCCGCGCCGACGGCACCGAGGTGCCGCTGCCGTCCAAGTTCGACGCGCTCGCCGTGCGCGCGGGCGACCGCTTCGTGTTCCGCACGGCGGGGGCCGGCGGCTGGGGCGATCCGCTGGAGCGGCCCGCCGAGCGCGTGCGCCAGGACGTCAGCGACCTGGTGGTGTCGGTGGCCGCGGCCGAGGCCGAGTACGGCGTCGTGCTCGGCGCCGACGGCGAGGTCGACGGCCCGGCCACGGAGGCCCGCCGGGCGCAGCTGCGCGAGGGACGCCCGCCCCTGGCGGCGTTCGACTTCGGGCCGCCCGCGCTGCCGGCCGAGGTGTTCCGGCGCCCGGCCTGACCGGTGGAGGACCGCCGTCGGACCGGGGAGGCCGGGAGATGTACAAGCAGATCTACGACCCGGTGATCCGCACGGTCTCGTCCGCAGCCCAGCCGGCGCGGAGATCGCGGACCGGTCCCCGTCGACGGGCAGCGCCTGGTCGAAGATCGCCACGTCGTCGATGTCGCCCGTGCAGCACAGGTCGCACGTGCCGAGGACCCCGCCCAGCGACGCGTCGCCGGTCGTCGACCGGTTGTCGTCGATCGGCCGGCTGTCGCCCACCGGGAAGTCGTTGCCGTCGAAGTGCAGCGGTCCCGAGCCACCAGGTGCGGATCCACGAGGGGTCGTTGGCGTCGACGCCGGGCGTCGAGCCCAGCGTGCCGTTGTCCCCTTGCCCGACGGGTCATGCACGACCTGGCCGCCGCCCTCGTACACGGGCCACCGGCCGAGACGGAATCGAGGACCCCGGCCGGAATCTGGCCGGAGGTCGAGGATCTCCGCGTTTGCCCCGCGGCTCCGCGCGACAGCGTCGCGGACGACCACGCCGGGGGTTCCGTAGTCCGTCCGGAGGGCGCGACGGCCGGCGGTGCGTACGGTCGGTGCCCGACCACATGCCTGCGCCCGCCCCCGGCCCCACCGCGACCCCGCCCGGCGGCCTCGACGCGCGCGAGGCCGCCCGGCGCCTGCTGCAGTACGGCCCCAACGAGATCCGGCGCGAGTCGGGACCGCGCTGGTGGCGCAGCCTGCTCGGGCAGTTCACCCATCCGCTCGCGCTGCTGCTGTGGGCCGCCGCGGCGCTCTCGCTGGCGACCGGGGTGCTCGCCCTGGCCGTCGCGATCGTGGTCGTCATCGTGCTCAACGCCGCGTTCGCGTTCGCGCAGGAGCGCCAGGCCCAGCACGCCACGGAGGCCCTGCGCGAGCTGCTGCCGCCCCGGGCGCGCGTACGTCGCGGCGGCGCCCTGGTCGAGATCGAGGCCACCGGGCTGGTGCCCGGCGACCTGCTGCTGCTCGCCGAGGGCGACCGCCTCTCGGCCGACGCCCGGCTCACCGCCGGCGCCGTCGAGGTCGACATGTCGCCGCTGACGGGCGAGTCCCGCCCCGTCACCCGCAGCGCCGACGGCGACGCCGACGGCCCGGTGCCCGATTCGCCGCTGGCCGCGCCCGACCGCGTGTTCGCCGGCACGCTGTGCACGGGCGGCGACGCCCACGCCGTCGTGGTGGCCACCGCGATGCACACCCAGCTCGGGCGCATCGCGGCGCTGTCGCAGGCCGTGGCCGAGGAGTCCTCGCCGCTGCAGCGCCAGGTCAACCGCGCCGCCCAGCTCATCGCGGGCGTGGCGGTCGGCCTGGGCATCACGTTCTTCGCCGTCGGGCACGTCGTGGCCGGGCTCAGCCTCTCCGACGCGGGGGTGTTCGCGATCGGGCTGCTCGTCGCCAACGTGCCCGAGGGGCTGCTGCCGACGATCACGCTCGCGCTGGCCGTCGGCGTGCGCCGGATGGCCCGGCGCCACGCGCTGGTCAAGAAGCTCACGGCGGTCGAGACCCTGGGCTCCACCGACGTCATCTGCACCGACAAGACGGGCACGCTGACCCAGGGGCGCATGACGGCGACGTCCCTGTGGCAGGGCGGGCGGACCGTGGCGATCGGCGCGGGCACGCCGGCGGCGACGGGCGCGGTCGCCGACCTGCTGCGCAGCGCGGTGCTGTGCAACAACGCGACGCTGACCGCGGTGCCGGGCGGCGGCTGGGCGCGCAGCGGCGATCCGAGCGAGAGCGCGCTGCTGCTGGCCGCGGCCGCGTTGGGCGTCGACGTGCCGGCGCTGCAGGCGGGGCGCGAGACGTGGCGGCGGCGCCTGTTCGCCTTCGACGCGCGGCTCAAGCGCATGGCGACGCTGGACGTCGAGCCCGGGTCCGAGCCCTGGATCCACGCAAGGGCGCCCCGCTGGAGCTGCTGGCGCGCTGCACCGCCCTGCGGCACGCCGACGGGTCGCGGCGCCCGCTGGACGCCGAGGGGGCCGCCGGCGTGCGCGAGGCGTTCGAGCGCTACGCCGCCGACGGCCTGCGCGTGCTCGGCGTCGCCGACCGGCCCGCCCCCGACGTCGCGCAGCACCACGCCGACGACCGCGACGCCGCAGAGGCCGGCCTGTGCTTCGCCGGGCTCGTCGCGATGCGCGACCCGCTGCGTGAGCACGTGCCCGCCGCCGTGGCCGACTGCCACCGGGCGGGCATCCGCATCATCGTCATCACCGGCGACGACGGCCTGACCGCCGCCGCCGTGGCCCGGGAGGCGGGCATCATCGAGGCCGACGCGCAGGTCGTGACCGGGCCGCAGGTCGACGCGCTGGGCGAGGACGCGCTGGACGCGATGCTGCGCGCCTCGCCGCGGCTGATCGTCGCGCGCAGCTCGCCGGAGGCCAAGCTGCGGATCGTCGACGCGCTGCGCACCGATGGCCACACGGTGGCCATGACGGGCGACGGGGTCAACGACGCGCCCGCGCTGCGACGGGCCGACATCGGCGTCGCCATGGGCGCCTCGGGCACCGACGTGGCCCGCGAGGCCGCGGCCATGGTCCTCCAGGACGACGACTTCGCCTCGATCGTGGCCGCCGTCAAGGAGGGCCGCACGGTCTACGCCAACATCCGCAAGTTCGTCACCTACATCTTCGCCCACGCCACCCCCGAGATGGTGCCCTTCCTCATCTACGCGCTGTCGGGCGGGAGCATCCCCCTGCCGCTGACGGCGCTGCAGATCCTGGCCATCGACCTCGGGACGGAGACGCTGCCGGCGCTCGCGCTGGGCCGCGAGCCCGCCGAGCCCGGGCTCATGGAGGAGCCGCCGCGCCCGCGGACCGCCACGATCATGACCAGGACGATGCTCGTGCGTGCGTGGCTGTGGCTCGGCCTCCTGGAGGCCGCGCTGGTGGCCGGTGGCTTCTTCTTCGTGCTGCTGCGCGCGGGCTGGTCGCCGGGCGATGCGACGGGCGCCGGCACGCCGCTGCACCACAGCTACCTCGTGGCGACGACGATGTCGTTCGCGGGCATCACCGCCTGCCAGGTCGGAACGGCGTTCGCGTCGCGCACCGACCACGCCTCGCTGCGCACGATCGGCGTGTGGTCCAACCCGCTGCTGCTCGGCGGCATCGCGTTCGAGCTGGCCTTCGCGGCGGCGCTGGTCTACCTCCCCCCGCTGCAGCACCTGTTCGGGACCGCGGCGCTCGGCCCGGCCGAGCTCGGGCTGCTCGTGGCCTTCCCCGTGCTCGTGTGGGGCAGTGACGAGCTGCGCCGGGCCCGGCGCCGGCGGCGCACGCGCCAACCGCGCGGAACCCCGGCGTGAACGCGGCGGGGAGCGGGAAGCGCCAGGGGAGAAGGTTCACGGCGAAACGAGGAGGAGCAGATGATCAAGGGTGTCTCCGCAGTCTGGCTGCCCGTCAGCGACATGGACCGCGCGCTGGACTTCTACGGCGAGACGCTGGGCCTGAAGGTCACCAAGCACGACGGTGACTGGAGCGAGGTCGAGTCCGACGGCACGACGATCGGCCTCAACGCCAAGCCGTCCGAGTCGCCCGCGGGGGACGGCGGCGCGCTGATCGCCTTCGGCACCGACGGCGAGCTCGAGGACGAGGTCGAGCGCCTCAAGGGCCAGGGCGTCGCGTTCGCGGGCGAGATCTCCGAGCACGCCTGGGGCCGGATCGTGCCGTTCAAGGACCCCGACGGCAACGACCTGCAGCTCTACGCCCCGCCGGCCTGATCGCGACGCCATGGCCGCGGGCTGATAGCGACCCGCGGCCATGGCCGACGACGGGCACGAGCTGCAGTTCGGCGTGTTCCTCATGCCCGAGGCCGCACGGGCGGGGGCGGTGCTCGAGCTCGGCCGGTCGGCCGACATGGCCGGCCTGGACCTCGCTCGCGCGCTAAAATGCTTGCCAGCAAGCACGTAATCCTCCCCGGGGTCCAACGTCATGGTCGACACCACCATCGAGCCCGCCGCCCGGCTGCGGCTCGTCATCGGCAAGCTGTCCCGCCGCCTGCGACCCACCGTCGCGGGGACCGGGCTGACCCCGACGAGCATCTCCGTCCTGTTCAGCGTGGTGCGCGACGGCCCGCTGCGGCTCTCCGAACTGGCCGAGGCCGAGGCGCTGAACCCGACGATGCTCTCGCGCGTCGTCGGCTCGCTCGCCCAGGACGGCCTGCTGCGCCGCGTCGCCGACCCGCTGGACCGGCGTGCGGCGCTCGTCGAGGCGACCGCCGCCGGGCGCCGGCTGCGCCAGAAGATCCACCGCGAGCGCAACGACGTCCTCGCCGTCCAGCTCGCGCGCCTCTCCGACGAGGACCGGCGGACGCTGGAGGAGGCGCTGCCCGTGCTCGAGGAGCTCGTCGAGCTGCTCAGGGACCGGCGCGCGTGACGGACCGCATGGCCCACGCGGGCCGGGTGACCTTCGCCGCGCTGTCGGTGCCCAACTACCGCCGCTACATGAGCGGCCAGGCCGTCTCGCTCGTCGGGACGTGGATGCAGATGACGGCGCAGTCGTGGCTCGTGCTGACGCTGACGCACTCGAGCACCGCGCTCGGCGTCGTCGTCGCGCTGCAGACCCTGCCCGTCCTGCTCCTCGGGCCCTACGGCGGCGTCATCGCCGACCGCGTCGACAAGCTGCGCCTCATGACGATCCTGCAGGCCGCGATGGGCGTGCAGGCGCTCGTGCTCGGCCTGCTGACCGTGACGGGCGTCGTGCGCGTCTGGGAGATCGGGCTGCTCGCCGCGCTGCTGGGCCTCAACAACGCCTTCGAGAACCCCGCCCGCCAGTCGTTCATGTTGGAGATGGTCGGGCCGGAGCACCTGCGCAATGCCGTCAGCCTGAACTCCGTGTTCGTCAACGTGGCGCGGTCGGTCGGCCCGGCCGTGGCGGGCATCCTCATCGCGACGGTCGGCGACGGCGTGTGCTTCCTGGTCAACGCCGCGAGCTTCGTCGCGGTCGTCACGTCGCTGCGGCGCCTGGACCGTACGGCGCTGGCGCCCAGCCCGCCGGCCCCGCGGACGCCCGGGCAGCTGCGCGAGGGACTGCGCTACGTGGCGCGCACGCCGCAGCTGGGCGTGCCGCTGCTCATGATGTCGCTGGCCGGGATGCTGGCCTACGAGTTCCAGGTGTCGCTGCCGGTGATGGCCAAGGACGCGCTGCACAGCGACGCCGCCGGCTTCGGCTTCATGACGGCGGCGATGGGCGTGGGCGCGGTGGCGGGCGGCCTGCTGGTGGCGGCGCGCGGCGAGATCGGCCTACGGCGGCTCGTGGCCGCGGCGACCGCGCTCGGCGTCGCGATGCTGGGCGCCACGCTGGCGCCCGGCCTCGCGCTCGAGCTCGTCGCGATGGCCTTCGTGGGCGGCGCGAGCATCACCTTCATGTCGACGGGCAACGCGACGATGCAGCTCAACGCCGAGCCGAGCATGCGCGGCCGCGTGATGTCGCTGTGGTTCGTCGCCTTCCAGGGCTCGACCCCGATCGGCGGGCCGCTCGTCGGGTGGGTCATGGCGGCCGCTGGCGCGCGCGCCGGGCTCGGCCTCGGCGCGGTGACGTGCCTGGTCGTCGCCGCGCTGGGCGCGCTCACCGTGCGCCGGCTGGGCCGCGCCGCGAGCGGGCACGCGCCCGCGGCGATGGCGCACTGAGCGCCGCCGCGCGGGCCCGGCCGGTCAGCCGCGCGTGACCGACTCGACGTCGGGCGCAAGCGGGAGCGTGAGGTCCAGCGCCGTAAGGCGCAGGGTCTCACGCACCGGCGGCGTGGCGCCGGCGATCACGAACTCGTAGCCCTCGGCGCGAGCCCGCTGGTGCTCGGAGAGCAGCACCCGCAGGCCGGTGGAGTCCACGAAGGACATGGCCGAGCCGTCCAGGACGACGATCTGCGGCGGCCGGGACAGGCCGTCGAGCACCGCCACGAGCTGGTCGCGCGTGTTGAGGTCCAGCTCGCCCTCGACGCGTACGACGTGCGCGGTGTCGTCGCTGTGCGTGGAGATGGCGAAATCGGGCGCGGACGGCTCGGAGGTCATGGGGGAAGTGGCTCCAGGGAGGTCGGGTCGGGCGGCCCCTGAAGCATGGCGTACGCGCGTGCCGCGCGGCGTCCACGTGGCCGGTGGTCAGGGCCGGTGGGCCTCCGGCCGGATCGTGTGGGGGTCACGCGGCCTTCCACGTCCCGTCGCCCGTCAGGTCGTGCAGCGCCACGCGTGGTAGGCGAACGGATGACGGAAGACGTCCATCGCGCGCTCGCCGTCGCGCACGTCGAGCGCGAACGACGCACCGGACCGGGCGTCCGTGACGGCGACCGCGAGCAGGTCCGGATCGGGACGCCACAGCAGCCGGACGTGGATGCCGTCCACCGTGCGGCTGTGCAGCTCGCGCATGGTCTCGAGGAGCTGGCTGGTCATGGGCGCACGGTCGCACCGCGGCAGGCCGGGGCCATCGGCAGCGCGCCGCCGGTCGCGTCCGGGTCCGGCGCCGGGGCGGCGCGGCGAACTACAGAGCGGCCCTGGCGCGAACCCGGCCGCCCCGGCCGCCCTACGCTCCCTGACGACCATGGACCGCATCGACCCCGACCGCCTCGCCGACGCGCTCCGCGTGATCGCCGAGGTCGAGCCGCTTCCCGACGACCACCCCGATGCGGTGGCCGTCCGCCGTGCCGTGGCCCGGCTGTTCAAGGCCGTCAAGGAGCAGCGCCGCGCGCAGCGGCGCTCGGCGATCCGTGCGCACGACGACGCGGTCACCGCGGCGACGGCCACCGGCGCGCCCGACCGGATCGACGACGAGACCCAGGGACTGGCCCTGACCTCGCGGGTGGCGGGCGAGCGCGCGGGCACGCTGCGGCGCGCGCGCTCCTGCTACGTCTGCAAGCAGCGCTACGTCGACGTCGACGCGTTCCACCACCAGCTCTGTCCCCCCTGCGCGGCCCGCAACCACGAGCGCCGCACGGCGCGGACCGACCTCACCGGACGCCGCGCCCTGCTCACCGGCGGCCGGGCCAAGATCGGGATGTACATCGCGCTGCGGCTGCTGCGCGACGGTGCGCACACGACGATCACGACGCGCTTCCCCGACGACGCGGTCCGGCGCTTCGCCGCGATGGACGACAGCGGCGAGTGGCTGCACCGCCTGCGCATCGTCGGCCTGGACCTGCGCGACCCCGGCCAGGTCATCGCGCTGGCCGACGACGTCGCCGCGCGGGGGCCGCTGGACATCCTCATCAACAACGCCGCGCAGACCGTGCGCCGCTCGCCGGAGGCCTACGCCCACCTCGTCGCGGCCGCGCAGGCGCCCCTGCCCGGCGGCCCGCTGCCCGAGCTGGTGACCCTCGGGCGCCGCGGGCCGGCCGACGGGACCCAGCAGCCCGGCGGCCACTGGGCGCCGACGCCCCAGGCCCTCGCCGCGCTGGCCCTCACGTCGGGTTCCGCGTCGCCCGCACGGGTCGCCGCGGGCACCGCGATCGATGCGGGCGGCCTCGCACCCGACCTGGACCCGCACAACAGCTGGAGCCAGGTGCTGGGCGAGGTCGACCCCGTCGAGCTGCTCGAGGTCCAGCTCTGCAACCAGACCGCGCCCTTCATCCTCGTCAGCCGGCTGCGACCGGCGCTGGCCGCGTCCCCGGCGCGCCGCACCTACGTCGTCAACGTCTCGGCGATGGAGGGCCAGTTCGGCCGCGGGTACAAGGGCCCCGGCCATCCGCACACCAACATGGCCAAGGCCGCGCTGAACATGCTGACGCGCACGAGCGCGAGCGAGCTGCTCTCCGACGGCATCCTGATGACCAGCGTGGACACGGGCTGGATCACCGACGAGCGCCCGCATCCGACGAGGATGCGGCTGGCCGGGGAGGGCTTCCACGCGCCGCTGGACCTCATCGACGGCGCCGCGCGCGTCTACGACCCGATCGTCCGGGGCGAGGCCGGCGAGGACCTCCACGGCGTGTTCCTGAAGGACTACGAGCCCGCGGCCTGGTGACCGGGGTTCACCCGGTCGCCGGCCGGGCCGGGCGTGGTGCAACGACGCGCTCGGCACAGCCGCCGGGGCCGGGCGTCTGCCGGGCGCGGCCGGGGTGGGCGCTGGCCGGGGACCGAGGCAGGTGACGGTGGGAGAGAGCATGCCGGGACGCTAGATCCGGCTCGCGGGGCGGCCATCCGCGACTCCCCGCGCGCCGGGCCGGCGGCCTGCGGGTCGTCCGACGGTACGTCCCCGCCGGCCGGCCGTGGAGACCCCGGACCCCGCCGCCTCGGCGTCAGGCCAGCGCCACGACGGCCTCGACCTCGATGGGCATCCCGAACGGCAGCTCGCCGGCGCCGATCGCCGAGCGCGCGTGGCGGCCGGCGTCGCCCCACAGCTGCAGGATCAGGTCGCTGAAGCCGTTGATGGCGGCCGGCGTCGCCGTGTAGCCCTCGGCGCAGGTGACGAAGCCGAGCACCTTGACCCATGCCGCCACGCGGTCCAGGTCGCCGAGCTCCTGGCGCAGCGAGGCGAGCATGGAGAGGGCGGTGGCGCGGGCCGCGTCGTAGCCCTGCTCGGGGGAGACCTCGCCGCCGACCCGGCCCGTGGTCAGCAGCCGCGCGCCGTCGAACGGACCGTGACCCGAAACGAACGCCAGGTCGCCGTGGACGCGCACGAGCTCGAACGGCAGCCGCTGGCCGGCGGGCGCGGCGGGGGGCGCCGGAAGCCGCAGGCCCAGCTCGTCCAAGCGATCCTCGATGACGCCCATCGGCGCAGCTTGCCATCGCGCGACGCCCCGCGCCAGCCGGCCCCACGGACCACGGTCCTGGTGGCGTCTGCGGGGACCGACCGCCAGGCGGCGTCGTGGCGCCGGCGCAGCGGCGGTCCGACGGTGTCGGCGAGCCGGGACCCCGTCCATGCCAGGGTCTGCGATGAGCCCGGTCGCGGGCGCCCATCGAGCCCCAGGCCGATGCAGGGCATCCACCAGACGACCGACGGTCGGCCCTGAGAAGTCACCGCCGCGTCCGGCCACCCGCGGCCCGCAAGCCTCAATCCTCGGCGCACGGCGTCGCCGTCATCGAGATGACGGTCGCCGTCCCGCCGGGCCGGCCGCCGGGGAGTCCCACACGTGACCGTCTGTCCGAAAAGGAGCCCTCATGGCCAGCCGCACCGTTGCGCAGTTCGCTCTCAACCGCTTCGCCGACTGGGGCATCAAGCGCATCTACGGCTACCCCGGCGACGGTATCAACGGCTTCCTGGGCGCCTTTCACGAGGTGGGCGACCGCATCGCCTTCACCCAGGTCCGCCACGAGGAGATCGCCTCCTTCGCCGCATGTGCTCATGCGAAGTTCACCGGGGAGGTGGGAGTCTGCATGGCCACGTCGGGTCCCGGCGCGATCCATCTGCTCAACGGCCTGTACGACGCCAAGCTCGACCACCAGCCGGTCGTGGCCATCGTGGGGCAGCAGGCGCGGATGGGCCTGGGATCCAACTACCAGCAGGAGGTCGACCTCACCTCGCTCTACAAGGACGTCGCGTCGGAGTTCGTGCAGGTCTGCATGGTCCCCGAGCAGATGCCCCACCTGGTCGATCGCGCGATCAGGGTCGCCAAGGCCTCGCGGACGCCGACGTGCATCATCGTGCCCAACGACGTCCAGGAGATGGCCTACTCCGAGCCGCCGCGGGAGCACGGCGCCGTCTTCTCCTCCGACGTGGCGGCCGGCCGCGTCCACATCGGCCCCGACGACAGCCAGCTGCAACGCGCCGCCGAGATCCTCAACGCCGGCGAGAAGGTCGCGATCCTCGTCGGGCAGGGCGCCAAGCGCGCGGCCGCCGAAGTCGAGCAGGTCGCCGAGCTGCTGGGCGCCGGTGTGGCCAAGGCGCTCAACGGCCGCGCGGTGGTGCCCGACGACCTCCCCTACGTCACGGGCTCGATCGGGCTGCTGGGCACCAAGCCCTCCTACGACATGATGGAGGGCTGCGACACGTTTCTCATGGTCGGGTCGAGCTTCCCGTATGCGGAGTTCCTGCCCGAGCCGGGCTCGGCGCGCGGCGTGCAGATCGACATCGACCAGCGGCTGGTCGGGATGCGCTATCCGATGGAGGTCAACCTCGTCGGCGACGCGACTGAGACGTTGCGCGCGCTGATCGGCCGGCTGGAGCGCAAGGAGGACCGTTCCTGGCGGCAGGGCATCGAGGAGAACGTCGAGCGGTGGTGGGCCATCCTGGACGAGCGCGCCCATCAGTCGGCCGACCCGGTCAACCCGCAGCGAGTCTTCCACGAGCTCAGCAAGCGGCTGCCCGATAACTGCATCCTGACGACGGACTCGGGCTCGGCCACCAACTGGTGGGCTCGGCACCTGCGCATGCGCAAGGGGATGGACGCCGCGCTGAGCGGCACGCTGGCGACGATGTGCCCGGCGCTGCCCTACGCGCTGGCGGCGAAGTTCGCCTTTCCGGACCGGCCCGTGATCGCGTCGAGCGGCGACGGCGCCATGCAGATGATCGGCAACGCGGCGCTCATCGACCTCGCTCATTACGCCAAGTGCTGGTCCAATCAGCAGCTGGTCGTGGTGGTCCTGCACAACAACGACCTCAACCAGGTCACCTGGGAGCAGCGGGTGATGTCGGGCGACCCCAGGCTCGAGGCGTCCCAGGCGCTGCCCGACTTCCCGTATGCCGAGTACGCCCGGATGCTCGGCCTGCACGGCGTGCGCGTCGACCGGCCCGAGGATCTGGGCGCGGCCTGGGACGAGGTCCTGGGCGCCGGCAGGCCCGCGCTCCTGGAGGTCATCACCGACCCGGAGGTCCCGCCGCTGCCACCGCACATCCGCTTCGAGCAGGCCAAGGGCCTGGCCAGCGCCCTGCGCGCCGGCGAGCCGCATGCCGGGCGGATCATCAAGGGCTCGGTCAAGGGCAAGCTCGCGGAGTTCGTGACCCGATGAGTGCGAGGCGCCGGATGGTGCGCAACTTTCGCCGCGGGCGCATGCAGCGGATGCTGGCCGCGGCCACCGCGGCCACCGCGCTGCCGATGGGCGCCGAGATCTACATGAACCACTACGGCGGGTCGTTCGGCAACAAGTGGATGTGGACGCCGGTCCTCCTCTCGCCGGCGCTGGCGGCGGCGGGCATCGCGGGCGTCGTCAACGAGCGGGCGGCGCGCACGGTGCTGCCGGCGGTCTCGGCGGTGTTCTTCCTGGACGGCGCGCTCGGCGTGTTCTTCCACCTGCGTGGCGCGGCGCGCAAGCCGGGCGGCTTCAAGGAGGCCACCTACAACCTCGTCATGGGGCCGCCGGCGCTTGCGCCCGGCTCGCTGACGCTCATCGGCGGCATGGGCCTGGCGGCCGCGGCCGCACGGAGGGAGCACTAGATGGCTCACTCGTTTGCGGGCGCCGACCATCTGCCTCACAACCGCGCCGGACGCCCGGCCGCTGACCCCGCAGGCCTGCCGCGCCAGCGCCGGGGCACCACCCCGCAGGGTCACGGGCGCTATCCCGACTTCGACGTGCTGGCCGAGGCCGAGCACTGGGACGAGGTCACCCGCGCGGTCGTCCTGAAGCGGGTGCACGAGGTCCCGCCGATCCGGTTCTTCACCGATGAGGAGGTGCGCTGCCTGCGCCCCTTCCTGGATCTCCTGCTGGCGCAGGACCATGAGCCGCGGATCCCCGTGCTGGAGATGGTCGACAAGAAGATGCACGAGGGCAAGCTCGACGGCTACCGCCACGCGGGGATGCCCGAGGACCCCGTCACCTGGCGCCTGGTCGCCGCCGGGCTGGACGAGGCGGCTCGGCGCCTCGGCGCCAACGACTTCGCCACCGCCCCCGACGGCACGCAGTACGACATCGTCGACGCGTTCTCGCGCGGGGATCTGGCCGGCGGGGTGTGGGAGCGGATCGCGCCATCGACCGCCTGGTCGGTCGTGACACGGGCCGCGCTGGCGGAGTTCTACTCGCACCCGTGGGCATGGAACGAGATCGGTTTCGGCGGACCGGCCTACCCGCGCGGCTATATGCGCCTGGCGCCCGGCCCGCGCGGCCGCGAGCCCTTCGAGGCCGAGGAGGCCTTCGGCCTGGACCCGGTCACCGACGTCTCACGGCGAGGTCTGCGGTGAGCGGTGAGGACCGGCGTCGGCTCGCCAAGGGCTCCCGCTTCCCCAAGGACAACGACTCGGCGTTCCTGCTGGACGTCCACCGGCGGGCCATCCCCGGTCGCGAGCGGATGCAGCGCTTCGCCGACGACGACGAGATCGACCTGCTCATCGTCGGCGCCGGCGCCGGAGGGTCGGTGCTCGCTCAGCGCCTGGCCCGGCGCGGGTGGCGGATCGCCATCATCGAATCGGGGCCGTTCTGGGATCCCGACGCCGACTGGGTCTCTGACGAAGCCGGCCAGCACAAGATCTACTGGACCGCACCGCGCGTCATCGGCGGGGAGGACCCGGTGGAGCTGGGCAAGAACAACTCCGGCCACGGCGTCGGCGGCTCGATGATCCACTACGCGGGCTACACGCCCCGCTTCCATCCCTCGGACTTCGACACCCGCACGCGCGAGGGCGTCGGCGCCGACTGGCCGATCTCCTATGCCGACCTCAAGGCGCACTACGAGCGCGTCGAGAGCGAGCTGCCGGTCGCCGGCCAGGACTGGCCGTGGGGCGATCCGCACCGCTATCCCCATGCGCCGCACCCGATCTCCGGCGCCGCCGACCAGGCGCGCCGCGGCATGATCGGCGCCGGGATCGAGGTCCGCATCGGGCCGGTGGGCATCCCCAACGGCACCTTCGGCAACCGCCCGCACTGCATCTACCGCGGCTTCTGCCTGCAGGGCTGCAAGGTCAACGCCAAGGCGTCGCCCTACGTGACCCACCTCCCCGACGCGATCGAGCACGGCGTCGAGGTGCGGGCCGACGCCCACGCGCTCCGCGTCGAGACCGACCCGTCCTCGGGGCGCTGCACCGGCGTGACCTACGAGCACGAGGGCCGCCAGCGCTTCCAGCGTGCCGCCGCGGTCGCGGTCTGCGGCTATGCGATCGAGACGCCGCGGCTGCTGCTGAACTCCCACAGCGCCCGTCACCCCGACGGGCTGGCCAACGGCCACGACCAGGTCGGGCGCTACATCATGGTCCAGGGCGCCACGCAGATCGCCGGACGCTTCCCCGAGCCGCTGCGCCAGTACAAGGCGCCGCCGCCGGAGATCTCCTCCGAGCAGTTCTACGAGACCGACCCGTCGCGCGGCTTCGCGCGCGGCTTCTCGATCCAGACGGTCGGCCCGCTGCCGATCGGCTGGGCCGAGCACGTGGTGGCCGACGGCCACTGGGGACACGGGCTGCGCGAGTACATGCGCGACTACAACCACTGGACGACGCTCGGGCTGCTGTGCGAGCTGCTGCCCCAGGCGCGCAACCGCGTCACGCTGGCCGACGAGGTCGACGCGCACGGCATGCCGGTCGCGCGCTTTGACTACACCCAGTGCGACAACGACCGGGCCAACATCGCCTATGGCGCCGACGTGCTGGAGCGCGTATGGGAGGCGGCGGGAGCGCAGGACACGCTGCGCGTCGATCGCTACGCCCATCTGGTCGGCGGCTGCCGCATGGGCACGACGCCTGAGGAGAGCGTCATCGACTCCGACCACCGCGCGTGGGGGATCGACAACCTCTTCGTCTGCGACGGCAGCGTCATGCCGACCGAGGGTGCGGCCAACCCGGCGCTGACGATCATGGCGCTGGCCTCCCGGCTGGCGCAGCGGCTGGGCGACAAGCGGGTGGCCCGTGCGCCGCGCACGACGCCTCGCGCCGTCGCGGGCGCCCGGGCCGGCGGGTCGGGCCGATGAGCGGCGCGGCCGTTCGCGCGACGGTCGGCACGCTCGACGTCACGGTGTGCACGGTCCCGACCGACGCGCCCGAGTCCGACGGGACGCTGGCGTGGGACGCCACGACGGTGGTCCTGGTCGAGGCCCACGGCGGCGGCTGCAGCGGCCTGGGCCTCAGCTACGGGCCGCCGGCGATCGCCGCGATCATCGAGGGTCAGCTGGCGGCGGTCGTGGCGGGACGTCCGGTGCTCGACGTGCCGGCCTCGTGGCTGGCGATGCGGCGGGCGGTGCGCAACTTCGGCGGGGTCGGCCCGTCGGCCATGGCGATCTCGGCGGTGGACGTGGCGCTGTGGGACCTCGCCGCCCAGACCCTGGAGCTCCCGCTGTGCTCGCTGCTGGGCCGCGTACACGACCGTGTGCCGATCTACGGCTCGGGCGGCTTCTGCTCCTACTCCGACGCGCGCTTGGCCCGGCAGCTGGGCGGCTGGGCGGCCGACGGCATCGGGCGCGTCAAGATGAAGCTCGGGCGTGAGCCCGAGCGCGACCGCCAGCGCCTGCAGGTCGCCCGCGACGCGATCGGGCCCGACGTCGAACTGTTCGTCGACGCCAACGGCGCCTTCGACCGCAACGCCGCCCTGGGCTGGGCCGAGGTCTACGCCGGCTTCGACGTGCGCTACTTCGAGGAGCCGGTGTCCTCCGACGACCTGCAGGGCCTCGCGTTGCTGCGCCGCCGCGCGCCGGGGGGCATGGCGATCGCGGCGGGGGAGTACGGCTTCGACCTGCCCTACTTCCGCGACATGGTCACGGCCGTCGACGTCCAGCAGGCCGACGTCACGCGCTGCGGAGGCATCACCGGCCTGCTGCGCGTCGGAGCGCTGTGCCAGGCCCACCAGGTGCCGTTCTCGGCGCACTGCGCGCCGGCCATCAGCGCCCACGCCTGCACCGCCGTGCAACCGCTGGCCCACCTGGAGTACTTCCACGACCATGTTCGGCTCGAGTCGATGCTGTTCGACGGCACGCTGTCGCCACAGGAGGGATGCCTCGTGCCGGATCTGGACCGCCCCGGCTTGGGCCTTCGGCCTCGTCGTGAGGTGATTGCCCGCTTCGCGCAAGGCTGAGCATCGGGGCCAGTGACGTCGTCGGCTGCCGGCGGACGGCCGTCGGCGGGCCGCGCGGAGCGCTGATCTGTCCTGGAAGCCATAGGGTGCTCCGATCTTGTGGGTGGAGGCCCTGCGGAGCTACCGGCACTTGCGGTGGCGTGGGGGCCCAGAGGCCGCGCTGCGGCGTCTTCCGGCTCCTTCCCGCCACCGGGCGGTGCTGGCCGACCTGGGCCCATGGAACTGCTGCGCTTCGGCCGCTTCGCGCCGGCCTCCGCGCGACGCACGGGCCAGGAGCAGTTCGCAGGGGAGGGCGGCGCGCTGCTGCTGGCCGGCAACGCGCTGTACGGCAGCCTGTCGCGCGATGACGTCGATCGAGGTCACGGTGGACGCACGACGGGGTGTGCGCACCGACATCGAGCGGGGTGGACACGACGTCCGCGCCGATCGGACCTCGGGACGGCGATGGACATGATCGCCGAGCGAGTGGTCGAGACCCGTGCCCGCACCTGGCAGGCCCACGACGCCAACGGACGCCCGCTGAGGCGCACGCTCGGCATGGCTGGCTGGGGCGGCGCGAGGCCGGACACCGAGGAGAACGATCTCATCAAGAAGGGCTTCACGGCTGCCGGGGCGGTGTCCATCGAGAACCAGGCCCGCATATGACACCCGAGCACGGTCGCCGGTCTGGTGATCTCGTTCGGGCGCGGCGGCGCCACCACGTTCCAGCAGGATCTGCGGAACCCCGACCCATCCTGACCCGACCCGCGGTTCACACGCACGAGCGCGATCGCCGACCGGCATGAGCGTGCGGCACTTCCCCCACACGCCGGTGATCCTCAAGGAGGCCTTCGGCCGCTGCCGGACGCGCCGCGGATCGCCGGCGATCGATGTCGGGGGCGAGCGGGCGCGCGGGTGAGCGGGCGCATCCGACGGTGCAGGAGATCGTCACCGGCTCGCTGGCCGGCGAGGAGCACCTCATCGTCGTGGTGGTCGCGGATGCGACGAACATCGCGCGGCTCATCGACGGTGACCAGCGCGTGGTGGCGCGCGTCGTGCGTCACGCCGACCCGTCGACCGCCGAGCGGGTGGGGTTGCCGCGTGGCGGCGGCTACGCCGTCGGCGTCGCAGTGACGTGTCAGCCGCGCCCGCGGCTGGCGGTTCCGCGGGCCGCTGTGGTGCGCATGACATTCGCACGAGCCAGGCTGCCGACGCCGAGTTCTGGGATCACGCGGGCCGCGCGGCCGTCCCGGCTCATGCCGTCATGGAGATGAGCGCGCGGCCGAGGTTGGCCTTCGAGCCCGCCCAGTCAGACGCCGTGATGGCGTCGTTGATCTGCTCCAGGGGATAGACCTGGGAGACGAGGTCGTCGAACGGCAGCTCGTCGCGGCGCCGGGCCAGCCAGTCCAGCGTGCGCGGCAGCATCCACTGCTCGTAGTTGACGATCCCGACCAACGTGCGGTTGGAGCGCACGATCTGCTGGGGCACGACCTCGGTCGCACGGTCGGCCATCGTGTTGCCGATGAGCACATAGCGGCCGCCGGCGCGCATGGACTGGATGCCCTCGGGCACGACGGCGGGCACGCCCGCCATCTCGATCACGACGTCGGCCCCGGCGCCGCCCGTCAGCCGCTGGATCTCGGCGATCCGCTCCTCGGGCGAGGTCAGCTGCGAGATGTCGATGGTCTCGTGGGCACCGAAGCGCCGGGCCAGCTCGAGGCGCTCGGGCACCATGTCGATCCCGATGACCAGGCCCGCGCCCGAGTCGCGGGCCAGCGCGGCGGCATAGATGCCCAGACCGCCGAGGCCCTGGACGACGACGGTGTCGCCGAAGCGGATCTGGCCGGCGTGCACACCGGCCAGAGCCTGGGCGATCGCGCAGTTGGCCGGAACGGCGTGCTCGGTCTTGGTCGCCTCGGGCAGCTTGTAGATCCACTGGCCCTCGCGCAGCACGTAGTAGTCGCCGAACGCACCGTGGAAGTGCGGCGGGTCATACACGGTCAACGGCGCACGCACCGCGTAGCGGTTGGGACAGGCCACCGAGCCCGCAGCGCAGGTCGGGCAGCCATCGCAGACCCGGAAGTACGCATAGGCCACCCGATCGCCCTCACGCAGCTCGCGGCCCAGCGTGTCGCGCTTGCGCCGCTCGCCGAGCTCGACGATCTCGCCGATCATCTCGTGCCCCGACGCGCACGGCAGCGCGGTCAGCATCCCGAGCTCACCACGGTACATGTGCACGTCGGAGCCGCAGATCCCCGCAGCCAGCACGCGCACGAGCACCTGGTCGGGCTCGGGCCTGAGCACCGGAAACTCGTCGATCTCAAACGGCGTGTTCGGCCCAGGCGAAAAGGCGATGCGTCCCTTCACACAGATCACTCCCAACTCGTGCAGCGGTCGGAGATCAGCTCGGACCCCTCGGGCGCCGAGAGCTCCGCCGTCACACAGCGTTGTTCCGGGCGACGAACGCCCACTGCAGCGAGTGGCCCTCGGGGGGTCGTGCTCATCGTGCGCAGCCCTTCGCCAGACGATGCTCGGCCTCGAGGACATCGGCGCCGAAGTCGCCGAGCAGGGTCTCGATCATCGGTCCCGCGAACAGCGTGGCGCAGTCGATGACCTTGAGACCCCGCAGTTTCGGCCCGGGATCTTCCGACGGTGCGGCGTCGGTCAAGCGTCGCCCGCCAGGACCGACGCCGGCAGGACAAAGTCGACGGGCAGCGGGTCGCCCTTGAGGTGCACATCCATCCACAGCGAGCGACCGGTGAGCGGGTCCAGGTACTGGAGCAGTTCCAGGCGCTCGTCGAGCACGACGCCCGGCCCGACCTCCGCCGCCGGGACCGAGCGCCAGGGTGCGACGTCGCGCCAGTTCTCCCCGAGGGGTCCGAGCACTGCACCGCTCGACGCCGACTGGACGAGAATCTGCTCTCCGTCTCGCAGCAGGATCAGCGTGTCGGCCCATCGGGCCGCGACAGGAAGGTCATCGCGGGTGTCGTAGTGCGGCTGCAGGTTCTGCGCGGAGGCAAGACGGTGCGCACGGATCTCGTCGCGCTTGGCGGCCGTCGCGGTCCCGTCCACCTCTGGACCTTCGGTCATGACGACGCCGTAGACGGCGGCGGCGTACGGGGCGCTTACGCTGCCGCCGATGAGGTCGGCCAGGACACGCTGTGGGTCGCGCTCCAGCGGATCCCCGTATCCGCCGGCGTTCTGGGTCAGCAGGTGCAAGACGTCCTCGGGCTGCATGACCAGCGTCGCCTTGGCCTCGGGCACGAAGTGCTCGCCTTCGATCGCCTTGATCTCGGCGACGTGACCGTCGCGGGCGAACTGGCGGCGCCAGGTCGAGCCCTTGACCTGCTCGTAGTGCGAGGTGGCTCCGGGATAGGCGCCGAAGACCCCGACGGTGTTGGGCACGACCATCCCCTGCAGCGCGCCGGCGACCTTGCTGGGCTCGTCGGTGTCGTACAGGGAGAAGCAGATGTCCATGCCGTTACCGCCGCGTTGGCGACCGGCGCCGCCGGAGTCGAGGTTCTCGCGTCGCCAGAGGAAGAGCAGGGGGTCACGGCTCTCGGTCAGCTCGACGTCGTTGAAGCCGCCGCCTGGGACGAACATCGCCCCGCCGGTGTCGACGCCGTCGCGAAACCGGAACGCCGGACCGCCCCATCCGAGGGCGTCCATCGGCATCGCCGCGTACGCCTCGCCGAACTGGTTCTTGCCGCCGAGCACCGTCAGCAGCCACGAGCCGTCCGCGGGACCACAGACGTAGTCCTGGTACTTCTCCGAGAAGGCCAGCATCTTGCCGAAGCAGGTCAGCGCCAGGCACTCCACCAGGTAGGCGGCGCCGGTCGAGCCGGCCGAGATCGGCATGGGCTTCTCGGCGCTCACCACCGAGTTGTCAGGCGAACGGACCTCGAGCATCCGGACCAGACCGCCGTTCCACGGCAGCCGCGAGCCGAAGATGCCGAGGATCGCCGAGCCGATCGAGCCGTAGGTCCCCGACCGGCTCGCATTGCCGAGACCGACGATGGCGTCATCGGAGCCGTGAAAGTCGAAGATCATCCGGTCGCCCTCCTTGATGAGGGTGCAGTTGATCTTGAACAGCCGGTTCTCGTGGCCGTCGTGGTCGATGAAGACCTGGTGCTGGAAGCGACCGTCAGGCAGCTCGAGCAGCCACTCGCGCATCTGCTGCTCGGTGCGGTCGATCGACGTCTCCATCGTCTGGATGACCGCCGCGGCTCCGTACACGTCGATGGCCTCGGTCAGTCGCGCCTGCGCGACGCGATGGGCCGACAGGAAGGCGGACATGTCGTTGGCGACCATGGCCGGGAGTCGTGAGTTGGACAGGATCATGTCCCACAGCCCGCGGTTCAGGTCGCCGCCGGTCACGATCCGCGCGGGCGGGATGAGCATGCCCTCCTGGAAGACCTCGGTGGCTCCGGGGCACCAGGATCCGGGGAGCATGCCGCCGACATCCATCAGGTGGGCCATGCATCCTGTCCAGGCGACCAGCTCACCATCATGGAAGAACGGGGCGACGAACTGGACGTCAGACTGATGGATCCCCGCGATGAACGGGTCGTTGGTGACGAACACGTCGCCGGGACCGACGTCGTCGGGGAACCGATCGAGGACCTCGGCGATCACCATTTGCATGACGTAGATGGGGATCGTGTAGAAGACGCCCGAGACGGCGAGCTCGCCCGTGGCCGAGTAGATCCCGAAGTTGTAGTCGGTCGCGTGGACGACCGGCGAGCCCGAGGCGTGGACGATCGTCGTCGCACCCTCCTCGTTGATCGACCAGAGACGGTGCGAGATGACCTCGTAGGTGATGGGGTCGACCGTGGTGGTGTCCAGTGAAGCCATGACGTTCTCCCTAGGTCCGCGGGGTGATGACGACGTTGCCGTGATCGTCGACGTTGCCCACCTGTCCGGGGCCGATGACGATGTTCGTGTCCTTCATCTCGACGATGGCGGGGCCGTTGAGGTGCGCGCCCACCTGCAGCGCGCCCTCGTCGTAGACGTCGGCGTCCTGCCAGCCTCCCTCGTACATCCGGTCCCGTCGGATCGGCGCGACGGCGGTGCCGCCGCTCTGGGACGTCTCCCGGAAGGCGGGCCGCGAGAGCCGGCCGGTGGCCACCACGCGCCAGTTGACGAACTCGACGCCGGCGGCGGTGAACGCGGAGCCCTCGCCGAAGCGCAGCTCGTAGTCGCGCACGAAGTGCTGGACGAGAAGGTCGAGGTGCGGGGGCTCGAGCGGGAAGTGCGGGATCTCCACCGTCAGCTCGTGGATCTGGAAGCGGAAGTGCATGTCGACGAAGCGGTCGATCCTGATGTCGTCGGCGCCCAGGCCCTGCTCTTCGAGCAGCGCAACGGCATCCCGCTCCAGGGTGCCGACGATCGCGTTGACGTCGGACGCGTCGACATAGGGCGCGGCGTCCGACGTTCCCGCCGGAGTCATGAACGAGCGCGAGAGCTCGCGCGTCACGACGAGGTCGGAGGCCAGGATGCCGAAGGCCGAGTGCACGGACGCCGTCACCGGGACGATGATCTTCTTGACCCCGAGGCCGGCGCCGTAGGAGTAGGCATGGACCGGGCCCGCGCCGCCGAACGCCACGAGCGCGAACTCACGTGGGTCGAAGCCTTTGTGCACGGTGACGGTGCGGATCAGGTCGGCCATACGGGCATCGACGATGCGTTTGATGCCCTCGGCCGCGTCCTCGACGGTGATGCCGAGGGGCACGGCGACGCGCGAGCGGACCGCCTCCACCGCAGCATCTCGATCCAGTCGCTTGCGCCCGCCCAGGAAGGAGTCGGGGTTGATCAAGCCGAGCACCACGTCGGCGTCGGTGACGGTCGGCTCGGTGCCGCCTGCGCCGTAGCAGGCCGGCCCGGGGACCGCTCCCGCACTCGTCGGGCCGACCATGAGCGCCCCGCCCTCTACCCGCGCGATGCTGCCGCCGCCCGCCCCGACCGTCTCGACGGCCACCGTCGGGATGCCGATCGGCTGGTTGTCGATGAAGGAGCTTGACTGCAGCAGCGGCCGGCCGTCGACGACGAGGCCGACGTCGAAACTGGTACCGCCCATGTCCGTCGTCACGACGTTGGGCTCACGGATCGTGTCAGCGACGTAGCGCGAGCCGACGACCCCACCGACAGGGCCGGACAGCAGAAACGACACCGGATGCTCACCGGCGCGTGACACCGACGTCACGCCGCCGTTGGACTGCATGAGCAGCGGCTCGTGCGCGAGGCCCTCGTCCGTCAGGCGGCCGGTGATCGACGCCGTGACACGGCTCACGAGTGGGCCGAGGTAGGCGTTGACGACCGTGGTCACGCCGCGCGCGTACTCGTTGATCCGGGCGAGCACCTCGGACGAGGTCGAGACGTAGATGTGCGGCGCCTCCTCGCGGATGAGCTCGGCCACGCGCTGCTCATGCGCGGGGTGGGCCGTGCACCAAAGCAGGCATACCGCGATCGAGTCGACGCCGGCCTGGACGAGCTCACGGATCGCCACGCGCGTGCCCGCCTCGTCGAGTTCGATCAGCACACGGCCTCTCGCGTCGACGCGCTCGGACACCTCCCGGACCAGCTCACGCCCTAGGAGCGGCTGCTTCTTGACGAAGTGCCGGAAGTCCTTGAGCTCGTCCTCGTCGAGGCCGAACCCCTTGTAGCCGCGCATGATGAACAGCGTGTCGCCGAAGCCCGCCGTGTGGATGACGCCGGTCCGTGCCCCGCGCCGCTCGATCAGCGCGTTCGTCGCGACGGTCGTCCCGTGGGAGAACACCCGGAGGCGCCCGATGAACTCCTGCACCGAAAGGCCGAGCTCGCCGGCGGCCAGCTCGAAGGTCGACAGGACGCCGCGAACGAGGTCGTCCGGGGTCGTGGGCGCCTTGAACCGGCGGACCGCGCCGTTGCTGTCGGCGACCACCGTGTCAGTGAACGTACCTCCGATGTCGGAGGCGGCAAAGAACCCGTCTGCGCTGCTCTGCATCGTGCTCCCATGTCCGGGACGGTCATACCCGAGGTCGGTCCGAGCCCCGGGGCGGGCGGAACGTATCAGCAGCCGCCCCGCTGACCGCCCAAGCATCTCAAGCGCTCCGGGTGGTGCCGCGACATCTGTCGATCGTTGAATCGCTCCCGGCTACCGGTGTCGGTCGCCGAACTGCTGTCCGGGCATTCTGCACGTTGCTGACTAGTGGAACTGCTGATCGGGTCCGGTGCTCCTTGACTTGCGATTCGGAGCGGGCATAGCCTCGAGATCGAGGCGTGGTCCATGAAGTCGTATGCCTCGAAGGTGCTTACCGGAGGCGGCGCACTGCGCCCTCCACGGTCGGTGCATTCACCGTTCGAACAGAAGAGGGATTGCTCTTATGCGTCTGCGAACCGGTCCAACGACCGTGTTGTCGGTTACTGCTGCGACCGTTGCGCTCATGGCGGCCGGGTGCGGCGGCTCGAGCTCATCCTCTTCGGGCGGCTCGGGCGGCGGCGGCGGTGGGGGCGGCACGGTCAAGGTCGCGGCCATCAACTGGGCCGAAGGACCCGTCAAGGACCTCGGCGACGCCGAGAACAACGGCATCCAGCTCGCGTTCGACGAGCAGAACGCCAAGGGCGGCGTGCAGGGCAAGAAGATCGTGCTCAAGCGCTACGACGAGGGCTATGCCGCTGACACCTTCATCCCTTCGGCACGCAAGGCGATCGCCGATGGCAACGTCGCGCTCATCGGAGGGCAGGAGGTTGCAGCGTGCTCGGCCATCGTGCAGGTTGCGCGGACGAAGAACGTGCCGGTCATCGCCTCGGTGTGCGGCAGCGCCGGTAAGACGATGGACGGGTATGACCGTTCGATCCTCATGCGCGTCCCGGGCGAGGGCGGCCTGACCGCTCTGGGCCAGTGGATCGCCGACCAAGGGTACAAGAAGGTCCAGTTCATCGGCGCCGACACCGCGTTCGACCGGCTGACCATCGACATGTTCAAGAAGGTCTTTCAGAAGAAGGGCGGCATCACGTTTGCCAACCCGATCTTCGCGCCGTTCTCCTCGGCCAACAACCGTGTCCAGATCACGAAGGCGGTCGCCAGCAAGCCGGATCTGCTCTACATGGGCATCTTCGGGCACGACATCGTGGTCAACGGTGTCAAGGACGCACGGGCCGCCGGCTACAAGGGGCCGATCGTGATCAACGAGGCGGCCTTCCTGCAGCCCGAGGCCGACGCGCTCGGAGCGGATGGCAACAACGTCTACGGCTCAACGGGCTGGGTGAATGATCCCAGTCACGAGAGCGCCACGGCGAAGAAGTTCGCCACAGATTTCAAGGCGAAATTCGGCACCGATGCCGAATGGCTGGCCGAGAACGGTTATACCGCCGGCAAGGCCTTGATCGCCGCCATGGATCTGGCCAAGTCCACCGATCCGAACAAGTTCGGCCCGGAGCTGCGCAAGATCAAGATCCAGACCGTCAATGGCGACCCAGTGACGATCGGGCCCGACGGCAACCGCATCGCCAAGAACTGGTACCTGCTCAAGAGCACCAACGGAAAGATCGGACTCGGGGCGACCCTTCCCCTGACGTGTCAGGCCTCCTGCTGAGCCGGAAGGGCGTCATCGCGTGTCGAGTGCCCTCCATCCGGCAGGTTCCGGGCGGAGGGCACCGTACCCTCACGTTCAATACACCCATCCCATGAGATGACTCCATGAATTGGCACATCTTCGGTCAGCAGCTCTGGAACGGCGTGCTCAATGGTGCCATCTACGTGCTGTTCGCCAGCGGGGTGAGCCTGATCTTCGGGGTCATGCGCGTGATCAACATGGCACATGGTGAGGTGGCCATGCTCGGCGCGATGAGCATGTACGAGCTCATGGCCAAGGTCGGGCTCGGGTTCTGGCCATCGGTCGTGATCACGCTGGTCGCGGCCGGGGTCATCGGGGCGGTCGTCAATCGGATCGCCGTCCAGCCCGTCGTCAAGAGCTCGCAGCTGAACGTCCTGCTCACCACGCTGGCGTTGAGCATCGTGCTCGTCGAGGGTGCCACCGCCGTCCTCGGAAGCGATACCAAAGGGATCAAGGTCCCGTACCGTCACGTGTTCCATCCGTTTGGATTGAACATCCCGATGTCGGGCATCCTCGTGCTGATCCTCATGGTGGCGGCGATGACCGGGCTCTTCCTGTTCCTGGCCCGGACGCGGTTCGGGCGCATGGCCCGGGCGACCGGAGAGAACACGTTCGGTGCCCAGGTGGTGGGCATCAACACGCGACGGGTCTACGACTACACCCTCGCGCTCGGATCCCTCCTGGCTGGCCTGGCCGGTGTCGCCGTGATCCTGACGTCTGACGCGACCCCGACGCTCGGCCAGCCGCTGCTGCTGATCGGCTTCGCCACGGTGATCGTGGCAGGGATCGGGAGCATCAGCGGCGCCGTGGTGGTGGGCATGTGGTTCGGGATCACCGGGGCGATGTTCGGGCAGTACGTATCATCGACCTACAGCGAGGCCTACATCTACGCGACGATGATCGTCGTGCTGCTGCTCTGGCCCCACGGTCTGTTCGGCCAGCGCCGCGCCAACCCGCTCATCGCGGCATGAGGCGCATCGCCGCGGCGGTCCCGGTTGTGGTGGTTGCCGTCCTTGCTCTGCTCGCGCCGTCGATCGTGGGAACGGACTACTACGTGAGCCTGCTGGTGACGTTCGTCGTCGTGGCCATCGCTGCGCTCAGCCTCGACATCGTCATCGGGCACATGGGTCAGTTCTCCTTCGGCCACGCGGCATTCTGGGGTATCGGGGCCTACGCCTCGGCAAAGCTGACCTACAACGAGGGCTTCCCGGTGTGGCTCGGTGTGCTGTGCGCCATCTTGATGAGTGGGCTGGCCGGACTCGTCGTGGGTCTGGTGGTGCTCAAGCGCAATCGCGGCCTCGAGCTCGCGATGGTCACGCTGGGGCTCGGCGTGCTGCTGGCCACGGTCGCCGGCCTGGAGTTCAATTTCACGGGCGGTGAGGCCGGGATCCTCGGCATCCCGCCTTTGACGTTCCTGGGGTTCGATGCCATCACGCCGACTCGGCAGTACTTCTTCGTCCTGGTGATCCTCGTCGTCGTGGTCTATCTCATGTCGCGCGTATCGGCCTCGCGGTTCGGTCGCGCCGTACACAGCCTGAGGGAGGGGGAGCATCTCGCGGCGTCGATCGGGATCCGTGTGGCGCCGACGTACGCGCTGGCCTTCGCGGGGGCGGCGGCGCTCGGCGGGCTGGCGGGGGCACTGTACGGGCACACGCTGGGCTATGTCTCGCCGACGTTCTTCAACCTCACGTTCATGTTCGAGTTCCTGATCATGGTCGTGGTGGGCGGGTCCGGGACGCTGGGCGGCCCTATTCTGGGCGCTGGTCTCTACGTGGCGGTGACCGAGATCTCGCGCAATATCTCCGAGGAGAGCCGACTGCTGATCTTCGGGGTCATCCTGTTCTTCGTCGCCGTGTTCCTGCCTCGTGGCCTGTACCCGACGCTGAAGAGCGGCGTGGTGAGGCTGATCGATCTCGTTGCACCGCCGCCGGGACCGCCGGGCGCCGACGTGTCGCCGACGTCGGCCGACGGGACGAGGGCAGTCGCCGCGACCGGCGCGCGGGGTGATCTGGGGTGACGACGCTGCTGGAGACCCATGGGCTGACGAAGCGCTTCGACGGTCTGTTGGCCGTCGACGACCTGGATCTTCGCGTCGACGAAGGGGAGATCTTCGGGCTGATCGGCCCCAACGGCTCGGGCAAGACAACGACGTTGCATCTGTTGACCGGATTCCTGCGGCCCACCGGGGGAACGGTCCGCTACGAGGGCCGAGAGGTGGAGCGGCTGCGTCCGTCGGTGCGCGCATCCCAGGGTCTCGTGCGGACCTTCCAGCTCACCAACGTGTTCTTCACCTTCACGGCGCTGGACAACGTCCGCCACACGCAGCATCTGCACGCATCGGACTCCGTACTGAGCTCGATCTTCCAGACGCCCGGCTATCGCGCTGAGCGGCGCCGTCTGAGAGCCCGTGCACATGAGTTGCTCGAGCTTGTCGGGCTGGCTCCTGAACGTCGCGATGTCCTGGCCGGCAATCTCAGCGCCGGCGAGCAGCGCCGCCTCGAGGTGGCGATGGCCCTGGCCGCCGATCCCCGGCTGCTTCTCCTCGACGAGCCGGCGAGCGGCCTCAACATCGAGGAGACGCAGGAGCTTGAGGGCGTCGTGACGGAGCTTCGCGACCGCGGTATCACGGTCATCCTCGTGGAGCACAACATGCGCATGGTCCTGGGACTGTGCACGAGGATCGCCGTCCTGAACTTCGGCAGCAAGATCGCCGACGGCACCCCGGCCGAGATCTCCGCCGACGAATCCGTGGTCACCGCCTACCTGGGGGCCCGGCGCGATGCTCAAGGTTGACGATCTCATCGTCCGCTACGGCAAGGCACAGGCGCTGCACGGCGTCTCGCTGTCGGTCGACGAGGGGGAGATGGTCGCCCTGCTCGGGCGCAACGGCGCCGGGAAGTCCACGTTCCTGCTCGCCGTGTCGGGTCTCGTGCCTGTCGCTGGCGGGACGGTGACGTTCAATGGCAGCGAGATCCAGGGCGTGCCGCCCCACCAGATCGTCCACGCGGGCATCAGTCACGTCCCGCAAGATCGCGAGCTGTTCGGCAGCCTCACCGTCCTGGAGAACCTCGAGCTGGGGGCTGCCGACAACCCGGCGCGCACGGTGCTGCGCGAGCGCATGGACCGCGTCTTCGAAGAGTTCCCACGTCTCGCCGAGCGGCGCGGTCAGCGCGCCGGAACCCTCAGCGGCGGTGAGCAGCAGATGGTGGCCATCGCTCGCGCCCTCATGGCCGAGCCAAAGCTCCTGCTCCTGGACGAGCCGTCCACCGGGCTGGCGCCGATCATGGTCGATCAGGTCGCCGAGGTGATCCTCGCGCTGAGACGCACCGGGCTGAGCGTCCTGCTTGTTGAGCAGAACACGCACCTGGGTCTCGAGCTCGCGGACCGAGCCGTGATTCTCGAGTCTGGCCACGTCAGCGCCCGAGGCACGTCCGACGAGCTCGCGGCGGATGACTCCGTCCGGCGGGCATACATGGGCGTCTGATCCTGGCGGGTGACCGCGCGGAGGCCGTCGAAGGCGGGGACACAGCACCGACGGCGACGCACTCGTGGCCGGAGCTCAGGCGCGCGCGGAGCGCAGCAGCAGGTCGATCTGGTCGCGGGCGTGGTCGGGCGCGCCCGGCCCGCGGCGATGCTCATCCTCGTGGTCGGGGCGTTGCGGTGGTTGACCAGACGGGCGCGCTCGATGGTCTGGATGCGCTGCCGGCGTGCGACCAGGGCGGGTGAGGGCCTCCTTGGAGGCTGGGTGGTGCTGAAGCCCCAGGCTCATCAAGACGTTGGGCAAGATCGGCGGCCGAGCGGGCAGGCAGGTCACCGGCATCGCACGCACGGTGCGAAGCAACGGACCACTCCCAAAGGGTGCGCGCGCGAGGCGCGGACCGAGGCGACCTCCCACCCGATCGTCACCAGCCGCCGGGCGGCCTTCTGCGCTGGTCCTGACCCGGAGCGGTTGCGCGCGTCGATCTCGGCTGGAGTGGTTACGGACGACGATGGGCAGGACACGGCGACGGGGTCGAGGCTGACGGTCGTGTCCGTCGTCGTGTCGGTGACGGTGACGTCGATGCTGCTGGCGTCGCGCGGGGTCGACGGCGAGAGTGGCGGCGGCGAGGTGGCCGGCAGGGGCACGCGGACGTGCGGGCCAGACGCCCGGGTTGCGGGCGTCGCGATCTCGATGGTGTGCTGGCCCCCGATTGACCCGATGGTTCACGGCGTGCGAACGCGGCGGCGAGCGATCGCTGAGGCTTCGTGCGCCAGTGGGCGCAGCGTGGCGGTGACGAGCAGGGCTGGTGCTGAGCGGAGCCTGGGGCCGAGGGCGACCGTCGAGGTCCACGAGCCTTGACGCGATCTGCCTCGCATCGTTGCGCAGCTTCTGGCCGCCCCGGGGGCGCACACGCGGACGGTCAGGCGTCCGGCGGTGCTGGAGGTTCCCGCCACGCGGAGGGCGGTTCGTCCTCGCGGATGAGTTCGCCGCACGATCAGCAGCCGGATGGTGGAGGGGCGCAGTGCCTGCCGTGGCACGGCATCACGAGTCGGCCAGATGAGCGTGGACGGTGAGAGCGTCTCGGTCGGTTGGTCGGCTGTCGGCGACGGGGAGGACGGCAGCACGGGGGCCGAGACGGAACCGGTCAAGGTGCTGAAGGCCTGCCGGGTGCCTGCTTCGTTGGACCCGTTGAGCGCGGCCCGCAGCGTCCGGCCGGACAGCTCGGGGCCGAGGATCAACGTGGGCTCGGTCGCACTGGTCAGCGTCTGGCAGTCATCGCCCTGCGGGCTGCACGACTGCCAGCTCCACGTGGTGCTGGTGGCGTCCTGGAAGCTTCCGCCCTGGGCGGTCAGCGTCTGACCAATCACCGGTTCGCCCGCGATGGTCGGGATGCTGGTGATGGTGGGCAGAGGCATGGAGGCCGCGGCCTGTCCGGAGATGAGCGACAGCAACGCTGATGCGTCGAGCGTGCCGCCGGCGACGGTCCGTCCCGCCATGTCGGCAGTCGGTCGGGCGGAGGCGATCAGGGCGCTGCGGATGGCCGACGGGGTCGCGGAGGGCGCGAGGGCTTTGGCCAGCGCGACGGCGCCGGCGACGTGCGGGCTGGCCATGCTGGTCCCGCTCATGTACACCAGGCCCCCGCCTGGTGTCCAGGAACGGATGTCCTGACCGGGCGCGCCGAGGTCAACGCTCGTGGCGCCGAAATCGGAGAACGATGCGAGGCCGCCGGTGTTGGTCGACGCGGCGACGCAGACAACGTTGCTCAAGGTGTAGGAGCACGGGTAGTGCGGCGTCTGCTCGACGTTGGCGGCGTCGTTGCCGGCCGCGGTGACCAGCATCACGTCGGGATGGCGGCTGATGGCGTCACGGAGGTAGGTGCTGTCGGTGGTGCCGCTGAGGCTGGCGTTGACGACCTGCGCGCCCTCGCGCGCGGCATAGTCGAAGCCGTCGGCGACAGCGCTGACGTAGCCCGAGCCGGAACCGTCGAGCACCTTGACCGTCAGCAATCTGGCCTGGGGCGCAACGCCGACGATACCGGAGCGGTTGTCGGCGGCCGCGACGGCGGTGCCCGAGACGTGGGTCCCGTGGCCGTTGTCGTCGGAGATGTTGGTGGTGTCGGTGACAAAGCTCCAGCCGTGGACGTCATCGACCTTGCCGTCGGCGTCATCGTCGATGCCGTTGCCGGGAATCTCGGCGGGGTTGGTCCACGCGTTGGTGGCCAGGTCGCCGATCGTGAGGTCGGCGCCGGTGTCGAGCACGGCCACGGTGGCGCCGGCGCCCCGTGTGCGGTCCCACGCGTCGAGTGCGCGGATGTCCTGCCCGGGCGTCCCGGGTTGGCCGTTGATCGTCTGGCCCGTGTTCGACAGTCCCCACAGGCTCGAGAACGCCGGATCGTTGGGGGCCGCTGTCGTCACGGCGACGCGCTCGTCGACTTCTGCGTAACGCACGCTCGGGTCGCGGCGAAGCGCGCGCAGTGCGCCGGCGGGGTCCTCGGCGAGGACCGCTTCGGCCCCGGGCAGCGCCAACGCCTTGAGCGCGACGGCACCGGCACGCGAGCGGGCTTCGACGCGTTGATCGGCACGAGCGGCGGGATCGAAGCGCACGATCAGGCGTCGGCTGGCGGCAGCGTTGTCGCTGAAGACGAGCAACCCCCCGAAGAGGGCGATCAGGCCCCCGACGAGGCGGCTGCGCCGCCGCGTCGGCTGGGGGCCGCGGCGACGGCGCCGGGCCGTCGCCGCGGTCGGGCTCACGCGCGTCAGCTCGCCGTGCTGGTGGGCGGCGCGGCGGTCGCCGGGTCAGTCGTGCTGGGGTCGCTTGTGGCGGGATCGGCCGTGGCCGGAGCGGTCGTGCTGGGATCGGGTGCCGGCGTCGTCTCGTCCGGGCGGTCGGCCAAGAGCCGCACCGCGGCCTTGACACACTGGCTGAACGGCGTGCCCTTCTGGCCGGCGACGTGCTTCTTGGACGCCGTCTTGCACGCGGCTGTCGGCGAGACGGCACTGCCGGAGGCGATCTTGGCCAACGCGGTCACGCACTGGCTGAAGGCCGTGCCCTTCTGGCCGGCGACGTGCTTCTTGGACGCCGCCTTGCAGTAGCTGCCGTAGGCCGTGGTCGCTGCACCGGTGGTCGCCGCGCCAGCGCCCGAGGAGACCGACGACGCGGGGGCGTTCGTCGCCAGCTGCGTGGATCCGGGGTTGTCGGTGCCGGTGGGATGGTCGCCCTGCGACGGGTGACCGTCGGCGGCCGGGTGCTGGACCGGGGTGGACGGCGGACTCGACGGCAGTCCGGCGGGAGCATGGGCCTGCGCAGCCGCCGGGAGGGTCGCGGGCGGTCCGGCGGCGTTGGCGACACCGAGCGGGAGGGCGAGCGCCGCGGACAGTGCGGCCGCCGCGAGGTACGTGGTCTTCACGAGGTGCTCCTGGGTGACTGGGCGACCTTCCGTAGGAAAGGTCCCTGGCTTTGCGTCCCCGCCTCACGACGGGTTTGCCTTGTATTCCGAGGTTTGATGCCTCTGGATCTACAACGCCCCACCGAGCCGAGGGTCAGGACCGGTCTCCCAGGCTGCGCTGCAACTCGACCATTCGTCCAGTCAAGTGGTACTGGCCCGTCGAACGCTTCAGGCGACTGGCACCCAGGCGCCATCTCCAAGATCCGATCCCTGTTGAGCGTGCACGTGCCCTCGGCAGCGGTCGACTCGGTGCATGGGCCGAAGTGGTTGACCGCGCCGGACGGGTCGATCGCGTCGACCTGCCCTGCGGTCCCGTTGCCCAGCCGGCGTGAGGCCGGTCTTGCCGAGCCGCTCGATGCCGACCTGCTGCCAGCAGAACTGGCTCACGCTCGTACCGCCGGGCTTGTTGGCCGAGCAGTCGGTCTGCCTGATCGCGCGTGACACGAAGATCCTGGACCGGCGACGGACCGGCGGAGGCCGGAATCAGTGTGTGGACGTGGATGTACGATCGCCCGAAGTGACCAGCGTCAGGTCGTCCGGCCGTGACGCTGTTCGTCGGTGACCCATCGGTGTCGCTACGGGCGCGCAGAATGGGGCATGCTTGGTCACAGGAGTTCAGGGAGTGTGGTGTGTGGATCGCCGTGCAGTAGCCATCCGTGGTCGTGGCGCTGTAGATCTCCCTGCTTGGTGAGGATCCCGATGGCGGTGGTCACCGATGGTCGGCGGGCGGCCACGAGCTTGGCGATGGTCTCGTGGGTCAGCTCAAGTGGCACGTGGACGCCCTGGGGCGTCACGCGACCCCAGCGATCGGCCAGCATCCACATCAGGGTGAGGATCCGCGCGTCAATCCGGGGTACCTGCGCGATGGTGCACTGCATGGAGACTTGTCGTGAGCGGCGCACCATGCGTTGGACCAGCACGTCCAAGATCGACGGCCAGCGTCCTGCGATCGCGGCAAAGCGCCGGTCAAGAACGACGGCGCTGGCGGGCTCCAGCACCGTCCATGACGCCCGGACGGTGCCCGATCCGCGGGTCGCGTCGTCGTCCCAGGGACGGATGATGTCGCCTTGGCCCAGGAGTTCTGTGGTTGACCGGTTGGCCAGATGGAGGTCGCGGGTGATCACGCCGTCCAGAACGAGAAGCCCGACAGCCGGGGGGATGGTTGCGTGCTCGGGCAGCCTCGCGGCAAGCGATCCCGTGGGCAGGCGCTGCAGGGTCACCACCACATGGCGGCGGGCGATCTCGCGCGCATCGCCATCCAGGCCGGCGCCCATCTCCGGATCGGCATCGAGAACAGAGATCAGAGAAGGTCGTTTCATCGGGTGTACTCGTGGCGGCGTTCGCCGCGGCCTGTGACGGTGTCGACGTCGTCTACGTGCTGCAACAGCAGACGGGGTCGGTTGGGCAGTCTGGACAGGGGCTGTGGGTCAGTCGGTGGCCAGCGCACGCTGGTGCTTGCGCTCGGCGACGACGGCTTGGATGGCCTCCCAGTCGACGTTGCGGAAGTTGTGCATGGGGCAGTACTTCGGGCCGCACATCGAGCAGAACTCGGCGGTCTTGAAGTAGTCGTCGGCCAGCGTGGCGTCGTGCATCGACCGCGCGGTATCGGGGTCCAGCGCCAGCTCGAATTGGCGGTTCCAGTCAAACGCAAAGCGCGCCTGGGAGAGCTCGCGGTCCCACTGGGCGGCGCGGCGGTTGCCGCGGGCCAGGTCGGCGGCGTGTGCGGCAATGCGATAGGCGATCAGACCCTGCTTGACGTCCTGGGCATCGGGCAGACCGAGGTGCTCCTTGGGCGTGACGTAGCAGAGCATCGAGGTGCCGTGCCAGCCCACGATGGCCGCCCCGATGGCCGAGGTGATGTGGTCATAGCCCGGGGCGATGTCGGTCACCAGCGGGCCGAGCGTGTAGAACGGCGCCTGATGGCAGACCTCTTGCTGGCGAGCCACATTCATCTCCAGCTGGTCGATCGGGACATGCCCGGGGCCCTCGACCATCACCTGCACATCGCGTGCCCAGGCCCGCTCGGTCAGCTCCCCGAGCGTGGCCAGCTCGGCAAACTGCGCCGCGTCGCTGGCGTCAGCGATCGACCCGGGACGCAGCCCGTCGCCCAGCGAGATCGTCACGTCATGTGCGCGACAGATCTCCAGGATCTCGTCAAAGACCTCATAGAGCGGGTTCTCGCGCCGGTGGTGGACCATCCAGCGCGCCAGCAGCCCCCCGCCGCGCGAAACGATCCCGGTGACCCGGTGCTGGCACAGGGGCAGGTGCTCCAGCAGCAGACCCGCATGGACGGTCATATAGTCCACGCCCTGACGGGCCTGGTGTTCGATGACCTCCAACAACAGGTCGGCCGTGAGGTCCTCGGCGCTGTTGACGCGCTCCATGGCCTGATAGATCGGCACCGTGCCGATCGGCACCGTCGCGCGAGCCAAGATCGCCTCGCGCGTCGCGTCGATGTGCCTGCCCGTCGACAGATCCATGACCGTGTCGGCCCCCCAGCGCTCCGACAGCACCAACTTGGTCACCTCCTCGTCCGTCGACGAGGTCGTCGGAGAGCTGCCGATGTTGGCGTTGATCTTGACCCGAGCCCGCAGACCGATGGCCATCGGGTCCAGCGCCGCGTGATGCACGTTGGCGGGAATGACCATCCGTCCCCGTGCGACCTCACCACGAACGACGTGCTCGGCCAGATGCTCCCGCTCGGCCACGCGGCGCATCTCCGCACTGACGATCCCCTCGCGCGCCAGACGCATCTGCGTGCGGCACTCGGTCTCGACCACAAACGACGTGCGATACGGCATCGGGCTCCCTTCGCTGGCATGACCCAGAGCAGGTTCGGCGGGTCGACGCTAGGAAGCGCCCTCTCAGCCCCTCACACAGGGACCCCCCGGATTCAATGTCGCGGCAGCATAACCGCCAATCCACTCCGTAGTCGCCGTGACGCCGGTCCGCTTGCCATCGAGCAGGCCGGGGTTACGTGCTGGGCCGACGGATCCGCCGGTGTTTTCCGCGGCGTCGTCCGGCGGTGGTCGAGGAGCCGTCGTGAGCGCCTATGGGTCCTTATGGCGTCGCGGGGCCCGAGGCGGGCGGCGGGTGAGTCCCTTGGGACGCCGAGGCCCGGGTGGTGCTGCCGTCGGCGTCGTCACCGCGGGCGAGGCGGGGACAGCCGCGCCGGGCTGGAACCCCTGTGGAGCCCGGGCCGAGCCAGACGGCGTCAAAGCCGGGGTGTGGTCGCTCCCCGCCGTAGCCTGGAGGCCGCTCCCGGTGCCGTGATCATCGCCGGCGGGCGCACCCGGCGGGGCATGTTGGGCCTTTGCGCCGTCCGTCGGGGCGGTGCTCTGCGCCGGCGCGTGACGGTTGCCTGCCGAGCCGGCGCGGCGTCCCGACGGAGACGTCGTCGTGGCCGGTGAGCGCTGCGAGCCGGGCACGACGGCGCGGGCCGTCCGACCGGCCTCAGCGCCGTCGTGGCCAGAGCCGGCATGCATGCCGGGGATGGTCGCGACCGGGGTTGAACTCCGGGTGGCAGGACGCGACGACATCGTGTTTCCACCAGCATCTGCCGGGCCGGGCGCCGAGCGCGTTGCGGACTGCGGCACACCGCCCGGCGGACCCATGCGCTGACCCCTGCCGAGCGAGTCGCGCACGTGCGCAGAGGTGATCCCAGCCGGCCCGGACTCGGAGCCTGATGCATGAGGGCGCGTCCCGCTCGGCGCGGCGACGGGAGCCTTCGCGCCGGCGGCTGGAGCAGAGCCGAAGATCTGTGAGACGGGCGGCGCGGCGATGGCCCCGCCGGTGGCCGTCACCGCCACCGCTGCGGCCAACGCCACCTTCCCCGTCACGGTCGCCACCATGCCGGTCGAGGCCGATGACGCACCGAGAGCGCCCGAGCTCTTCGCACCGGCGCCCAGCAGATGAGCGGCCATGGCGGCGCCTGTGGCCAGCGGAAGGGGCGGAGCAAGCAGGGCGAGCTCTCCTGGGCGTCGCTGCAGATCGGACTGGAAGGCCTGGCACATCACGCAGGACCGCAGGTGCGAGCGGAGACGGCGTCCTCGCAGGACGCGCTTGTCGCCGTCAGAGAGCGCGCGCCGGCACGGCTCGCACTCCATCTCGCGTCCCTCGCGGTGCTCCAGGAGCGCGACGCGGGCCTCGAAGATCGTCTGCTTCACGGCGCGCGGCGAGGACTCAAGCACGACCGCGATCTCCTCGTGGCTGAGGCCGCTGAGCTCGCGCAGCACCAACGCCTCTCGCTGACGCTCGGGCAGCTCGTCGAGATCGCCGCGCAGCTCGGCCAGCTGCTGCCGGAGCTCGACCACCCGCTCCATGGCATCGCCGCCGATCTCGCCGGCCTCGCCCAACTCGCACGTGCTGCGGCGTCGGCGCAGCAACGAGATCGACTCGTTGTGCGCGATCCGGAACAGCCACGGCCGCAACTCGAAGTCGCGGTCCTCGTGCTGCAGCGCCGCAAACGCCCTCGCCATCGTGCTCTGCAGCGCGTCGCAGGCGTCCTCGTCGTGATCGACGATCGACCGGCAGTAGCGATAGAGCGCCTGATGGTGTCGCTCGTAGACGACGGCGAAGGCCGCCTCGCTGCCCCTCGCTGCCCGCGATCGCAGCGCACCATCGCCACGACGGCGAAGAACCACCGGCGCCAAAGCAGGCGACGCGATCGAGGACGACGACACACCTCACGGTATCGGCAACGTCGCCGCCAACCCGTAGTCAGGTTCGACATGCAGACGGACGCGGCCCGGGCCCGAAGCCCTTCGGCACCAGGAAAGACGTCCTGGGCCCCTCGTGATCCGGTCGCGCCTGACGGGCCGATCTGGTGACCGCGGCGCCGGCCGGACCACCGTCGCCTCGACGTCCGCCCGGTCCCGACCAACGCCGGCCGCACCACCGGCTCCCCCCGGGTCGGGCGGAGCCAGGAGGAACTCGGTCCCGGAGCGAGGTGGCGGATCGAGTCGGCCGATCGCGCCGCCCGGGCGACCGCCGGTCGCCTCCAAGCCGGCCCAGGACCTCGGCACCGCTCCCCTCAGCACCACAACGACGGCCGCGGACGATGCCGTCGCAGCAATTCGTCTAATCCATCGGCGTGCCATGCCGTCTATGGCCGTTGATTCGGCTTCGTCCTGAAGAGCCGCGCACGTGGGCACTGACAGGTCCGGCCGGCCACTCCGTCGGTGCCCGACGCATCTGGGCGCCAGTCCACCCACGAGGTGGCGTTCGATGATGCGGCCGGTGAGCGGTCGTGGCATGGCGACGTCGCCGAGCCAATCCCGGCACGAAAGACGGATGACGGGACCGCCCGCGCCTTCGCGATCGCCCCATAGGGCGATGGCGCGCACGCGTCCCATCGCCTTGCGTTGCGGGCTTTTCGGGCGCGCTGGCCGGCGGTCGGACCTGCTGCGGTCGGCCGTGCGGGCCAGGCCACGGAACGAACGACGGATCCGAACGACGGATCATGCCGCCGTCATCGCCACTCCGAGCACCGGCCGAGCTGTAAAGCTTGTATTTCCAGGCCTTACGGCGATGGGCGCCGCGGTGGGTTCGCCGGCGCTCGCTGTTGGCGTCCGCTGCGGCCGGTCCGCCGCAATGGGGCCATTTCGACCGCGTTACGGCACCGCTGCCCAAACGCGTACGGACCGAGAAGACACGAGAGGTCAGCCGGCCTGCCGCCCGGCGGCTGGACGCGCCGCCGCGGACGACCGGTCTAGGTCTGGCCGGCAGGTGCGTTCGCGGGCGGCGCGCCACCAGCGGGCGGCCCCTGCGGCAGCTTGGACTGGCAGGCGTTCAGAGCCTTGGTGACCTTCGGGTCGCTGCGGTCGAGGGAGCCGAGCGCACGGAAGCCCTGCGAGGCGTCGATCTTCAACCCCTTGCTCTTGATGCAGCTCAGGTAGGCAGTGAAGACCTGCGCGTTGGGTCCCTGGCCGTTGCCGGGGCCGGCGAGGCGGCCCCGGCCCCGTGGGCGGTACTTCGCGCAAGCCTGAAAGGCCTTGCGAGTCTTCGGGTCCTGGGCCCCGAACCCGCCGCCACCCGGCCCCGGCGGCGTACCGGTGCTCGGAGGCGCGCCGGTTGGCGGTGGCGTGGCACTGGAGGGCGGCGTGCGGTCGGGAAGCGTCACGCCCTGGTCGGCGAGGCACTGGCGGAACTTGGCGCGCGACGCGTTGCCGCCCGTGGTCGTGGAGGCGTCGGCTTGCGATGAAGAGGACGACGACGAGCCGCCGCAGGCGGTGAGCGCGACGGCGGCGACGGCCAGCACGGACAGGGGCACGAGGCGGACGACCATGATCCATGGAGTGAGCCGCGCGTTCCCGAGAGCAGCCTGAGAGTTCGCTGGGGGATCCTCAGGAAGCTCTCAGGCTCCTGTCAGGTCCCGCTCATGGTCGGGGGCGAGCGTGCCGGCTCGCATGGCTCGAGCACTTCGATCCCCGCTCACCCTCGTCCTGCTCGCGACGGCCGTTGGGCTCGTCGTCGTGGCAGTGATCGTCGTCGGTCCCGAGACGACAGCGTCCGCTACGCGCGAGCGCGTTGTGACCGTGAGCAAGGGCGTCGTGCAGTCGACGGTCTCCGGCAGCGGCAACCTCGCGCCGGCCAGCACGATGAACTTGGACTTCGGCGCCTCGGGCAAGGTCACCAAGATCTACGTGCACGAGGGCGAGCACGTCACCCAGGGTCAGCTGCTCGCTCGCATCGATCCGTCTTCCGCGGAGGCGGACCTCGCAACCGCCCGGGCCAAGCTCGCCGAGGCGGAGGCGACGCTGGCCGACGTGCAGTCAGGGTCCTCGTCGTCGTCGTCGACGCAGACCGGGTCGGCGACGAGCACCGGCACGGCGGCGGCGATCGCTGTGGCCGCCGCCTACACGTCGTCGTCCGCGACGCCCGCGAGCACCAGCACGCCGGTGAGCACGGAGACCCCGGCGCCGGCCACGACGACGAAGACCACCACATCGAGCGCGCCGCAGGCGGCGCCGAGCGCCCGGTCCTCGGGCGGCTCGGCCAACCCTGCCGCTTCCCCGGGAAGCGGCTCCGCGTCGGGCGGCGGCTCGGGCCAGAGCGAGGCATCGGCGGCTGCGGCGGTGCAGAGCGCGCAGGTCGCGGTCGACCAGGCCGAACAGGCGGTCACGGCCACCCAGCTGCGCGCGCCCGCCGCCGCAACCGTGTCGGCGATCAACGGTGCCGTCGGCGACCAGGTCGGCGGCTCGTCCGCCAGCGGCGCGGCGGCCAGCAGTTCGTCCTCGTCGAGCGCGTTCATCACGCTCGTGCAGCTGAGCCGGATGCACCTCCAGGTCAGCCTGAGCGAGTCGGACATCGGCAAGGTGAAGGTCGGCCAGCCCGCGACGATCACCATCAACGCCGCGTCGGGCGAGACGGTCGCCGGCAAGGTCAGCTCAATCGGTGTGCTGTCGTCCTCCTCGAGCTCCTCGTCCGGGGCGGGGGGCGCCCTCGGCGGGAGCAGCACCTCCAGCGGCGCGGTCAGCTACCCGGTCGACATCGTGCTCACCCAGACCACAGGCGGCCTGAAGGCCGGGATGAGCGCCACGGCCGACATCGTCACCTCGCAGGTCTCGGGCGTCGTCGTGCCCACGCAGGCGCTGCGAGGCTCGAGCGTCACGGTCGTCAGCGGCGGCAAGCGCGCGGCGCGCCAGGTGCAGACGGGCATCGCGGGCGACTCGACGACGCAGGTCCTCAGCGGGCTGCAGGCGGGCGACCAGGTCGTCGTGACCTCGACGACGGCCAGTGCGGCCGGTGCGACCGGCGCGACGAGCGGCGCCAGCCGCACCGGCTTCGGCAACCGCTTCGGCGGCGGTGGGCTGGGCGGCGGCCTCGGCGGCGGCGCCGGGCCGCCCGGCGGCTTCCGGGGAGGGGTCCGGTGAGCGCGCCCCCGCCGGTCATCGCCGTCGAGGACGTCCGGCGGACCTACCACGTCACCGACGACCTGGCCGTCCACGCGCTCGACGGCGTCTCGCTGCGCATCGCAACGGGCGAGTACGTCGCGATCATGGGCAGCTCGGGCTCGGGCAAGAGCACGTTGATGAACATCCTCGGGTGCCTCGACGTGCCGACGTCCGGGCGCTACCTCCTCGACGGCGTCGACGTACGCGTACTGGACGAGGACGAGCAGTCCGACCTGCGCAACCGCAAGATCGGGTTCGTCTTCCAGGCCTTCAACCTGGTCCCGCGCACGACGGCGCTCGCCAACGTCGAGCTGCCGTTGACCTACGCGGGGCTCGGTCGCGGCGAGCGCCGCCGCCGGGCGCTCCACGCACTGGAGACGGTCGGCATGGGACCGCGCGTGCACCACCTGCCTTCAGAGCTGTCAGGCGGCCAGCAGCAGCGCGTCGCGGTCGCCCGGGCGATCGTCACCAACCCCTCGCTGATCCTCGCCGACGAGCCGAGCGGCAACCTCGATTCGCGTTCCACGGCGGACGTGCTGCGCGTCTTCGACGAGCTCATCGTCGAGGGCCGAACGATCGTGCTCATCACCCACGAGCACGACGTCGCCGAGCGCGCCGACCGCGTGGTGCACCTGGCCGACGGCCGCGTTATCTCCGACCAACGAACGGCGAAGGCGGCTGCGTGAGCGTCGCGGAGATCGCGCGGGTCGCGCTCGGCGGTATCCTGGCCAACAAGCTGCGCTCGGGCCTGACGATCCTCGGCATGACGATCGGCGTGGCGGCAGTGATCATCCTCGTCGCGGTTGGCAACGGCAGCAAGCACCAGGTGCAGGCGGGCATCCAGGCGCTGGGCAGCAACGTCCTGCTGGTGCAGGCCGGCGGTGTTCGCGGCGGGCCCGGCTTCTTCGGCGGCGGCGGGATCACCCTCACCGAGAAGGACGCGACCGCTCTCCAGGACCGGTTCGAGGCACCCGACGTCAAGAGCGCCTTGCCGGTCGTCAACGGCTCCGCGACGCTCGTGGCCGGCTCGGTCAGCTACCAGCCGTCCTCGCTCGTCGGCACGCGGCCCGCCTATGCCCAGGCGCGCGACTACAGCGTCGCCGACGGTGCGATGTTCACGAACAGCGACGTCACGCACCACCGGCGCGTCGTGGTCATCGGCCCCACGGTCGTCAGCAACCTGTTCTCCGGGACCGATCCCGTCGGCCAGGCCGTCCGCGTCAACGGCACGTCGTTCACCGTCGTCGGCGTGACCAAGTCCAAGGGGTCGAACGGCGTCCAGGATCAAGACGACGTGGTCATCGCGCCGCTCACCTCGGTCCAGGACACGCTCACCGGGTACGGATCGATCAATCAGATCGTCGTGCAGGCCCGCTCGGAGGGTGCCCTGAACGCCGCGCAGTCCGAGGTCACCACGATCCTCTCCGGTCGTCACCACGTGAGCGACCCCACCAACCCGGGCTTCCAAGTCATCAACCAGGGGTCGATCCTCGAGACCTCCGACCAGGCGACCCGCGTGTTCACCACGCTGCTGGGCGCCGTCGCCGCGATCTCGCTGCTCGTCGGCGGCATCGGCGTCATGAACATCATGTTGGTCAGCGTCACCGAGCGAACTCGCGAGATCGGCATCCGCAAGGCCGTCGGCGCGCGGCGCTCTGACATCCTGAGCCAGTTCCTGACCGAGGCGGTGCTCGTCTCGATGCTCGGCGGCATCGCCGGTGTCGTCGTCGGCGTGGTCGGCAGCCGCTTCCAGATCGCCGGCGTGCAGCCGGTGATCGCCCTGTACTCGATCCCGCTGTCGTTCGGTGCGGCCGTCCTGGCCGGGCTGTTCTTCGGCACCTACGCGGCAGGCCGCGCCGCGCGCCTGCGTCCCATCGACGCCCTCCGCTTCGAATGACCGATCCGCAGACCACCGATCCCACGCTCGTCCTCGACGACGACCCCTACGCCGACGGCTACGAGGAGCCGCTCCCGCCGCCGCGGCCGCGCCGCCGCATCGTGACGCCGGTCACCGGCGCGCTGGCAGCGGTCGTGCTCGTCGCCGCCGGCTTCATCGCCGGCGTGCAGGTGCAGAAGGGCCAGGAGTCCTCGGCAAGCGGCGCACCCAGTGGGCTGCGAGCGTTCGCGGCCCCCGGCGCCGGACAGGGCCGGCAGGGCGCCGTGCCCGGCACGCAGGCCGCTGGCGGCGACGCCGGCGCCACCCCGACTGTCGGCACGGTCGCCAACACCCGCGGTTCGACGCTGTACGTCGTCACGAACGCCGGCACAACGATCCGCGTACGCCCCCAGAAGGGCTCGACGGTCACCCGCACGACCAAGAGCCACGCCTCCGCGGTTCACCCGGGCGACACGGTGATCGTTCGCGGAACGACCGCCGCAGACGGCACGCTGAAGGCCACCTCGGTCACCGCGACGGCCGCCAACGCCGGCTCTGGCCTCGGCGCGCTGTTCGGCACCGGCGGCGGCACGCCGCCCGGCAACAGCGCGGCGCCCTCCGGCGCGCCTCAGGGCTTCGGCCCGCCGCCCGGCGGCTAGCTGACGTGCCTCGGGACGTTCCGAACGTCTGGGGCGAGAGGCGCGCCGGGCCCGGCCGGTCTTCCTCGACAGCGCGAGCAGATCATCGCGCTCCTGGACGCGGCCACCGAGCTCGACGCCGCGCCGCAGGCGCGCACCGCGGGCCGCCGCGCGCTGATCGCCACGCCGGCCTGCGCATCGGCGAGGCGACCGCGTTGCGCTGGGACATGTCGGCCTCCCCCACGGCCGCATCACCGTCCGCGCTTCCAAGACCGAGGCCGGGATCCGCGACGTCGACATGCTCGCGGCGCTGCGCGACGAGCCCGCGATCCACCATGCAAACGCGCGCGCCGGGCGGGAGGACCTCGGCTTTCGACCTCGGCGGGCAGCCGCCGCTGCCCAAGGGCGTCAGCGTCCACAAGTTGCGCCATACGTTCACGTTGATCCTCTTCGTCCGCGGTGTCGATCCGCCGATGTTGCGACGCTAGGGGCATACGGCAACGGTCCCGCGAGGAGCTCTGATGGATATTCGCTTGAAGCGCGCGTATGACCCCGCCGAAGACGCGGACGGGTATCGAGTGCTGATCGATCGGCTGTGGCCGCGCGGGGTGTCACGCGATCGGGCAAGGCTGGATGGCTGGGAGAAGGAGCTGGCGCCGACCACGGAGTTGCGGCAGTGGTTCGGCCATGAGCCGAGTCGCTTCGAGGAGTTTCGCCGTCGGTACATCGATCAGCTGCGTGAGCATCCCTCGCTGCTGACGGCGCTGCGCCGTCGGGCGCGCGACGGCACGCTGACCCTGGTCTTCGCTGCTCACGACACCGAGCACAACGATGCCGTCGTCCTCGCCGAGGTCCTCCGGCGCGGTCTCCCGCAGCGAACCACCCGAGAGCAGCCGTAAGAATCGCCGGGCGGTGGACGCTAGAGCGGTGTGCCCCGCCCTGCGCCACACGTCACGAGCAGCACGCTGGCGGTTGCCGCCACGACGCCACCGGCCGCCGAGCTGATGGATGCGATCCGGTCGGTCGGCGACGGGATCGACCCGCTCGACGACCCCGACCTGCTGCCCGCCATGCTTGAGCCCAGCGTGCTGATCAGCCCACACACCGCCGCTCTGTCGGTGCGCGAGAACGAGCGCATCCCAGCGAGAACCTGCGCCGCGAGCTCCGCGGCGAGGACCTACTCGGTCGCGTCGATCCCAGGATCTTCGGGACCGCCCGCGCCTTCACGATCGCTCCACCGGGCGATGGACCGCCCGCGTCCCACCTCGCCGGCGCGCCACATCCGCCTGCGCCATAAGGCCCCAATTTGCAGGCCTTATGGCGATGGGCGCGGCGGGTTTCGAACCTGCGACCTCTCGCGTGTGAAGCGAGCGCTCTCCCACTGAGCTACGCGCCCTACTCGGACCGCCCTGTGCTGCCTCCTGCCCACGGCGCAGGGATCGGCTGGCGCCGGACTGTCCAGCGCGGCAGTTTAGCCGGAGGCGACAGGCGGCGGACTGACGGCGGGTCACGCGGCGGTGAGCGCCACGCGGGCCGGTTCCGCGTGACCCCCGGGGAGGGCCGGTCAGCCGGCCACGAGCGCGTCGCCGAGCGGCGTGCGCACGTACAGCACGCTGCGGCCCTCGCGCCGTCCGGTCGCCAGGCCGGCGTCGCGCAGGGCCGTCAGATGGTGTGAGGCGTTGGCGGGGCTGATCCGCAGGCGCTCGGCGACGTGCGTCGTCGAACGCGGCGCGGCGAGGTCGGCCAGGACCGCCGCGCGCGTGACGCCGAGGAGGCGGGCGAGCCCGTCGGGCGCCGGCGCCGCGTCCTCCCACAGCGTGGCGATGCCGCGCGCGGGATAGATCACGGTCGGCTGCCACGGCCCGCGATCGATGACGAACGGGCGGACCGCGGAGAACGCCGTGGGCATCAGCAGCAGCCCGCGGCCGCCGAGCGCGATCGTCGCCTGGTGGCGCGGGACGTCGACCTCGACGTGGCGCTCGTCCCAGCTCACGCCGTCGGCGAGGTCGGCGAACAGCCCGGCGGCTCCGCCCTCGGCCAGTCGTCGCGCGCGGTGGGCGACGTCGGCGTCGAGGAACGCGCGCACCCTCGGCCAGACGGGCGCCACGGCGCGCTCCCAGTACTCCTCGAGCAGGTCGGCGAGCCCGCGCACCTCGCGGCGAGGGTGCGCGATCCAGCGCTCGGCCGTCTCGCGCGCCCCGGGGTGTTGGGAGGCGAACAGGCGCATCTCCTCACGGATCTGGGCGGCGCGCGTGGCCCGCAGCGCGGCGAGGTCCTCCTCGATGCCTCCCAGCGGACCGCTGGGCGGCGGCGTGAGGAAGTCGGGGGTGAAGCCGCGCGGCGGCAGCAGCGCGACGGCGTCCTGCAGCGCCAGGCCGTCGAGGCGTCCGCTCAGCGACCGCAGCCACGGCACGTGCAGCGCGGCATGCGCCGGATCGCGCAGCGCGACGAGCGAGTGCACGAGCTCGAGCATCGGCGAGATGGCGAAGCGCGTGCGGGCGAGGTCCTCGACCGAGAAGACGAAGCGCACCATCGGCGGTCAGGTCCGCGGGACCATGACCTCCAACATGGTGCCGTCGGGATCGGGGACGTAGATCGAGTCGCTGTCCCGGTGGCGCTCGGGGTGATAGGTGATGCCGAGCTGGTCCAGCCGTGCGGCGAGCGCGGCCTGGACCGGCGCGGTGGTCGCCAGCGCGACATGGCGCAGGCCGGCCGCACGGTCGGCGAAGAGCCCGAGCCGCGCGCCCGCCGGGCCCAGGAAGACCGGCTGGTCGGGGACGTCGTGCGGGTCGCCGGCGCGCAGCCCGAGGACCTCGGCGTACCAGGCCAGCGACGCGGTCCGGTCGGAGGCGTTGAGCGAGACGTGGTCGATGCGGATGACGTTCATGGATCCAGCGTCGGGCGGGTCGGCGGTCCCGGCAACGGATTCGATGCTCGTTGAATCATTCGCGCCAGGCAAGGGGCTGTCCCACGCTGCCCCCATGACAGCCACCACCATCCCGGCCGGCCACCCCTACGTCGCTTGCGAGAGCGAGCCGCGGTGGTACGGCAACAGCCTCTTCGAGTTCCTGGTGCCCAACGACGCGACCGGCGGGCGGATGACGGTCTTCCGGGCCACGATGCCCGAGGGCTTCAGCCCGCCGCGCCACATCCACACCCGCGAGGACGAGGCCTTCCTGGTGCTCGAGGGCGACGCCGGCTTCGATCTCGACGGCCGGACGCACGTCGCCGGCCCGGGCACGAGCGGGTTCATCCCGCGCGGCGTGCCACACACCTTCCGGGTGCTGAGCCCCGTCGCGGTGATGTTGGGGGTCATGACCCCGGGGACCTTCGAGGAGCTCTTCCGCCACCTCGGCGTCCCGGCCGCCGAGCGCACGCTGCCCGCGCCCGGCGTCGTCGCGTTCGACATCGAGCGGGTCATGGCCGAGCAGGCACGGCTGGGCACGCAGGTCGTCGGCCCGCCCCTGGGGGCCTGACGGCGCCGGGCGCCGCGGCGCCGACAGAACCGGATCATCACCCGAGCACCGAACGGATCACGATCGATGTCAACTCCACTGCATCACCTCTCCGCGCGCTTCGCGCAGCAGGACCTGGCGCGGCGGGCCGAACGCACCCGGCAGCGCACCGGCGTCCCCGGCGCCGCGCCGTCGGCCCGCAGAACCCACCACGTCACGCCCGGGTCCAGCCGGGCGGATGCCGCCGAGCCACTGCGGTAGCCCCGACGCCGGAGACGCGGCGAAGATGACCGGCATGACCTGCACCCGCAGCGCCCTGCCTCCGGTGCACGCCGAGGCCGATCCGTGAGGGCCCTCGTCAACCCCGCGTGGGATCCGGCCGCGGTGCCGCCGCCCGACGACGGCGCCGCGGCGTTCCACCGCCGGCTGCCCGGCTACGCGCCCTGACCTCGCGGCGCCGGGCGATCGCCGGCGAGGGCGCCGAGGTCGTCGTGGTCGACGGAGCCCACGAGGACGCGGTCGCGCAGGCCGAGCGCACGGCGCAGGAGGACGGGCCGTGCTCGTCGCCGACGTCGGCGCGGCGGGCGGCCCGGCCGAGTGGGGCATCGACGGCTACGCGACGCTCTTCGCCGAGGGCGCCCACGACCGCGTCCTGGTCCCGGTCGGCGTCGGGTCGCTGACCGCGGCCGGCGCCCCCCAAGGGGCGCGCGCCGGGACGCGCGTCCTGCTCATCGGCTCCGAGGGGCACACGGGGACCGGGCCGTCCCGAGGCGGGTAGGCTGCACCCCCATGGAGGGCTCGCACGATCCGGGCACCGCCGCGTGGCACCTGCGGCTGCACCACACGGGGCACGACGCGCTGAGCGAGGACACCGCCCAGACGCCGGGCATGCGCCGCTACGAGGCGATCTCCGGCGCGCGCACGGGCTCGCGCAAGCTCTGGATGGGCCGCACCCACGTCGGCCCGGGGATGGTCTCGGCCGACCACCATCACGGCGAGGCCGAGACCGGCATCTACGTCGTCAGCGGGCATCCCGTGTTCGTCTTCCTCGAGGACGGTGCCGAGCGGCGCATCGAGACCGAGCCCGGCGACTACATGTACGTCCCGCCCTACGTGCCGCACCGCGAGGAGAACCCGTCGCCCGACGAGGAGGCGGTGGTCGTCATCGCGCGCAGCACGCAGGAGGGGATCGTCATCAACCTCCCGAGCCTGCGCGCCCACGTGCCCGAGCTCGACGCGCTCGCGGCGGCGCCGGAGCCGCCGGCCTGACGCCGCGCGCGCGGCGCCCCCGGGGACCTGGCGTGGTCGCGGCCGGCCCTGCTCGGGACGCTGCTCCTGGCCCGCCCTGCTGATCGGCTGGGCCTGACGCGCCTCGGGTCGCATCCTCGGCTTCTGGTCGTTCTCCATGCTGCTGCCGCAGGCGCCCTGCGGCGCGGCGGCCGTCGGCGTGCTGCACGCGACGGTCCGCCCGACGCTCGGCCACCGGGCCGCCCTGCCGGCCGCGCTCGCGCTGGCCGTGTCGCCCGTGTCGATCGCCGTGGCCCGCGTCAACAACCCCGACGCGCTGCTCGTGCTCCTGCTCGCCCTGTCCGCCCACCTCGTCGCGCGGGCGATCGAGTCGGACCCGGACCCTGGCGCCGGCGGCGCCACCGTCGCCGACGCGGCCAACCACCCTCGTTCGGCTCCTCGTCGGCGACCCAGCAGGGTCCCGGCGGCCGCTTCGGCGGCGGCCCGCCGACCCCCGCGGCGGGCAGACCGGGCCGCCGGCGCAGGGCCAGGCGCCCGGGCAGGGCTCCTGACGCCCACCGGCGATCAGGGCACGCGCCCTGCGGGTACGCCCGATCCTCGTGCCCATCCCCCCGAGCTCCATCCGCCCGTGAGCGCGACCCCGCAGTTCGCCGGCGAGAGCGACGGCGGCGGCCGCTTCGTCCGCCAGGACAGCCGCTTCCGCGAGCGCGTCGACGAGCGGCCGGAGCCGGGCCGCTACCACCTCTACGTCTCGCTGGCCTGCCCGTGGGCCTCGCGGGCGGTGATCGTGCGCATGCTCAAGGGCCTGCAGGAGGACCTGCCGATGACCGTGCTCGACCCGATCCGCGACGACCGCGGCTGGCGCTTCGATCCGCAGCGCCCCGACCCGGTCAACGGCTTCGCGTTCCTCCAGGAGGCCTACGAGGCCACCGAGCCCGGCTTCGACGCGCGCGTGACCGTCCCCGTGCTGTGGGACACGCAGGAGGGGCGGATCGTCAACAACGAGAGCGCCGACATCATCCGGATGCTCGACGGCTGGAGCGACGACGGCCCCGACCTGGTCCCCGAGGACCTGCGCCACGCGATCGACGAGCTCAACGAGCGGATCTACGCCACGGTCAACAACGGGGTCTACGCCGCCGGGTTCGCCTCGACGCAGGAGGCCTACGAGGAGGCCTTCGACGAGCTCTTCGCGACGCTGGACTGGCTCGACGACCTCCTGGCCACGCGCCGGTTCCTGCTCGGCGACCAGATCACGGAGGCCGACTGGCGGCTGTTCGTCACGCTCGTGCGCTTCGACGCCGTCTACGTCGGCCACTTCAAGTGCAACCTGCGCCGCATCGAGGACTACGACCACCTCTCGGGCTACCTGCGCGACCTCTACCAGCAGCCCGGCGTCGCCGACACGGTCGACTTCGACCACATCAAGCGCCACTACTACGGCACCCACCCGCAGATCAACCCGACCGGCATCGTCCCGAAGGGGCCGGCCCTGGACCTCTGGCGCGACCACGGCCGCGAGACGGTCTGAGCGCCGCACGCGGCCGCGCGCGCCGCGGACGGCTAGACTCCGTCGCGGACCGTGCTAGGCGGGGAGGTAGCGGTGCCCTGTCGCTCGCAATCCGCTCTAGCGAGGCTGAATCCCCGGTTGAGGGGTGTGGCCAACGGGGTCTGCGCGCCGTGGCGGCGCTGATGGCCCGGGTCCCGCGCGGCGTCGGCTCGTGAACCAGGTCAGGTCCGGAAGGAAGCAGCCTTAAGCGATCACCGGCGAGCGCAGCGGGAGTTCCCGGTGCCGGAGCCGCCCTCCGGTGTGGCGCCCGAGGGACGCATGTCGAGGTCGGGTGCACGGTCCGCTGATCTGCAGCATGAAGGCCCCGCCGGGATCCGGCGGGGCCTTCGTCGTCACGGCCGCGGGGGCGGCGCGCCGCGCGCCGCCGCTCAGGCGGCGCCGGTCGGGGAGGGCGCCACGGCGACCATCGCCGGATCGGCCTCGGCCGTGGCGGCCCCCGTGCGCGGCCGGCCCGGGATGAGCAGCGCCAGCAGCGCGCCGAGGGCCAGGACCGCGGCGCCGATGGGCAGCGCGGCGGTCATCCCGTCGACGTAGGCCTGCGGCGACGTGTAGCCGCCGTCGTGGGTGAACACGGAGGCCAGCACCGCGACGCCCAGCACGCCGCCGAGCTCGCGGATCGCGTTCGTCGCGCCCGAGGCCTGGCCGGCCTCCTCCGGGCGCACGGCGCCGAGCACGGCGTTGGCGGCCGGGGCGAACACGAGCGCCATGCCCGTGCCGGCCAGCACGAACGGGACCAGCAGCGCCGAGTAGGCGACGGTCGGGGTCGTCACCGCCGCGAGCCAGCCGATGGCGATGGCCTGCAGGGCCAGGCCGCCGGCCATGAGCGGCCGCGCGCCGATCCGGTCGCTGAGCAGCCCGGCGACCGGCGCGACGACCATCGGCATGATCGTCCACGGCAGCACGCGCAGGCCCGACTGCAGCGGCGACAGCCCCTGCGTGGTCTGGAAGAACTGCGAGAGCAGGAAGATCGAGCCGAAGACGCCGAAGAACATCGCCAGCGACGTCCCGTTCGTGGCGCTGAACGCGCGGGAGCGGAAGAAGCGCAGCGGCAGCATCGGCGCCTTGGCGCGGCCCTCCCAGGCCACGAAGGCGGCCAGGAGCACGACGCCGGCGCCGATGGAGGCGACGATCGTCGTCGAGGTCCAGCCGAGCGCCTCGCCGCGCACGATGCCGTAGACGATGCCCAGCAGGCCGGTGCCGGCCAGGCCGATGCCCGGGAGGTCGAGGCGGCTCGCGGGCCCGTGGGACTCCCCGAGGTAGCGCGCGGCGAGCGGGACGAGGACGAGCCCGGTCGGCACGTTGAGCCAGAAGATCCAGTGCCAGGAGATGCCGTCGACGACGGCACCGCCGACGACCGGGCCCAGCGCGACGCCCAGGCCGGAGATGCCCGACCAGGCGCCGAGCGCGAGGCCGCGCTTGGCGGCGGGCACGGCGCCGGAGAGGAGCGTCAGCGTCAGCGGCGTCACGATCGCGGCGCCGAGGCCCTGCGCGGCACGCGCGGCCACGAGCGCGCCGGTCGTCGGGGCGAGCGCGGCGGCGGCGCTGGAGACGGTGAACAGCAGGACGCCGAGGGAGAACATCCGCCGGCGGCCGAAGCGGTCGCCGAGCGCGGCGCCGGTGAGCAGCAGGACGGCGTAGGCCAGGGTGTAGGCGTTGACCGTCCACTCCAGCGACTTGATCGAGGCGCCGAGGTCGGTGCGGATCGTCGGCAGCGCGGTGGTGACGACGAGGTTGTCGAGCGTCACCATGAAGAGCGCCACGCTGACGATCGCGAAGGTCCAGCCGGCACGCGGCCGCGCGGACTCGGGGGAAGGGGTCATCTCGGCCTCCCGGACCGTGGTTGGTGAGAGTGAGTGCTTACTCACTCGGTGGGCAAAAAAAGGGGACCGCATCAGCAGACGCGCAGGACCTCGGCCCAGCGGCCGTGGGTGCCGTCGGCGCCGATGGCGGCCATGACGTTCATGAGCATCCCGTGGGCGAAGAAGCTCTGGATGCCCTCGGGGGGCAGACCCGTCTCGCGCTCGACGACGGCGAACAGGTCGGCGAAGCCGGCGCGCGAGGCCTCGGCGACCTCGGGCATGGCGGCGGCCGCGGCGTGCATGTGGATCTGGGTGAGCAGGAGCCGGCGGTCGGCCAGCAGCTCGCCGTAGGCCTCGCCCATCGCCTCCTTGACGTCGCGGCCGTCGGCGCGGGCCTGTGCGGCGGCCTCGATGAACGCGGAGCGGATCGCCTCGTTGGAGCGCTGCACGACGGCCAGGATGAGGTCCAGCTTGCTCGGGAAGAGGCGGAAGAGGTAGGCCTGCGAGATCCCGGCGGCCTTGGCGACGTCGATGGTCGGCGTGCCCAGGAAGCCGCGCTCGCCGAAGACCTGCATCGCGGCGGAGAGGACCTCCTCGCGCCGCTCCTCGGCCGTCGACAGCGTGCGCTTGGTGGCGGCTGCGGGCGTCATGCAGGAATGAGTATGTACTCACTCACCCGACGATGTCAAGGGTGGTCGCTCAGCCGCAGCCGCCGAACAGCAGCCAGAAGCGGCCGCGGGCCGTCGGCGCGCCGCCGGGCGCGGGCGGCAGCGTGCGGTCGAGATCGCCCTTGTCCAGGACGAACTGCTCCGCCACGGCGGGCGAGGCGGGGACGAACGCGGGGCGCGCGTAGCGCCCGTGCTCCTGGGCGCTGAGGATGGCCGCGGGCCGGCGGTCGGTCCACAGCGCGAGCTGGGGGACCGCACGGCGGTTGGGCACGGTCAGCGGGCAGCGCAGCCCAGCCGTCTGCGGCGCGAGGTCGTGCAGCTCGTCGAGGATGTGGGTCTGCGTGATCAGCGCCCCACGGGTGCTCCGCAGCCGGTGGACCTGCGAGGGGGCGAACGCGGCCAGCGCCACGACCGTCAGCGCCGAGAACGCCATCCAGCGCACGCGCCAGGGGTCGTCGCGCGCCAGCGCTGTCCAGCCCGCCACGCCGGCGCCGCAGAAGATCGCCAGGATCGCCGCCGGGCCCAGCAGGTAGCGCGTGAGGATCGACAGGCCCGCGGCGGCCAGCACGCAGAACGCCACGACGGCCACCACGCCGGCCGTGACGCCGAGCACCGCGCGGTCGCGCAGGCGCCACAGCGTCAGGACGCCGCCGCCGGCGGCGCCGAGCAGCACGGGCTCGCGCAGGATCTCGCCGAGCCTCCGCGGCAGCGTGGAGGGCACGTGCTGCAGCCCGGTCACGCGGCCGAGGTCGGCCGCGGTCGACCGCGTGCCGGTCAGCGAGTGCAGCGGGTCGCCCGTGATCGCCAGGTCGCTGAGCGCCCACAGCGCCGGCGCGCCCGCGATGAGCGCGACGTGGACCGGGCGCAGCGCGCCGCCGCGCCAGAGCCACAGGCCGTAGACGATCGCGAACAGCCAGGCCTCGGGCCGCAGCAGCCCGGCCAGGCCGACGAGGACCAGGACCGGCGTGCCGGCCCGCCGTCGCCGGGTCTCGACGAGCAGCGCGCCGAGCAGCAGGCACAGGTAGGGGATGTCGACGTAGGCCCGGACGCCGTAGCTCAGGACGGGCTCGCGCGTGAGGACCACGAGCGCCGCGACGACCCCGGCCGCCGTCCCGAACCAGGCGCGCCCCAGCGCGAACACGAGCCAGCCCAGGACGCCGAGGGCCAGGAACGCGAGGACCTCGAAGAGGCCCTCGCCGAACCCCGTGCCGACCAACGCGCCGAGCGCGCCGACCAGCGTGGCCAGCGGGTGCGGGGTCGGCGCGAACGCGACGCTGTAGTCCGGCGTGCGCCCATGGACGAGGTCGTTGCCCCACAGCAGCGCGTACTCCGTGTCGTAGTTGACGAAGCGCGCCGGCGTGCACGCCAGCCACACGAGCGCCGCGAGGGCGACCGAGACGGCGGCGGGGACGACGAGAGGGCGCGGCCGCATGCGGCCGCGCACGCTACTGTGGCGCGCCGTCGCCCAGCGCGGCCAGGGCCGCCAGCAGCTCGCGGGCCGCCCGCTCCCCGAGCTCCAGGCCGCGCAGCGAGAACGACTCGTTGGGCGCGTGGAACGGGTCGTCGGGCAGGACGAAGCCGGTCACGATCGTCGGGATGCCCTTCGCGCCGAGGTCGGCGACGATCGGGATCGATCCGCCGCTGCGCACGAACGCCGGGGCCACCCCGCAGGCGCGCTCGATCGCCTCGCCGGCCAGTCGGATCGCGGCCGTGTCGACGCCGAACAGCGCGGGCTGGGCGCTGTGGGAGCTGACGACCTCGAGCTCGGCCCCCTCGGGCAGCCCCCCGCGCAGGAGGCGCAGCAGCTCGGCGCCCATCGCGTCGGGGTCCTGGCCCGGGGCCAGGCGGATGGAGATCGTCGCGCGTGCGACCGCCGGGATGACCGTCCGCGCGTCGCCCGCGACGATCTGGTTGACGTCGACCGCCGTGTCGCTGCCGTTGCGCTCGATGTACTCGGCCGCCGCCGCGGGGTAGGCGGGCCGGGCGCCCGCGGCGTCCAGCGCCTCCTGCCCGGAGGGCAGCGCGTCCCACGTGGCGCGCTCGGCGTCGGCGACCGGCGCGATGCCGACGCGCAGCTCGTCGCGCACGCGGCCGTCGGGACCCGGCAGCACGGCCGCCAGCGCGGCGTGCAGCGCGTGCAGGGAGTTCAGCGCGCTGCCGCCGTACATCCCCGAGTGCAGGTCGCGCCGGGCGGCGCGCACCTCGAACGTCAGCAGGACCACGCCGCGCAGGCCGACGCAGATCGCCGGCAGGTCGGGGCCGACCATGCCGCTGTCGTAGACGATCGCCGCGTCGGCACCGCGCTCGTCGGCCGCCAGCCAGGCCGCGATGGACTCGCCGCCGGCCTCCTCCTCGCCCTCGATCGCCACCCGCACGTGGACCGGCAGCTCGCCGGCCTGGGCCAGCCCGCACGCCGCGTGCAGCAGCGGCAGGAAGTTGCCCTTGTCGTCGGCGGCGCCGCGCGCGTAGACCCGCCCGTCACGGACCTCGGGCTCGAACGGCGGGCTCTCCCAGAGGTCCAGGGGCTCGGCGCCCTGGACGTCGTAGTGGCCGTAGATGAGCACGGTCGGCGCATCCTCGCGCGCCGCGCGCAGCTCGCCGATCACGAGCGGGTTGCCGCCGCCGATGCGCACCAGCTCGGCCTCGCCGCCCGCCGCGCGGACCTTGTCGACGGCCCACTGCGCGGCGCGCTCCAGGTCGGCGGGGTCCCCGCCGCCGGTCGAGATGCTGGGGATCCGCAGCCAGGTGAAGAGCTCGTCGAGGAGGGTGTCGGCCATGGCTGGCAGACTACGCGGACCGCTGGAGCCGGCCCCGTGCCGGCACCCGCCGCGGTCCGGCTCGGGGGCCGCGATCGCCCTACACTCGATTGCCCGTGCCCGCCGGACCCTCGCTCTACCGCCGCCACCGCCCGCGGACGTTCGACGACGTCATCGGTCAGGAGCACGTGGTGCGCACGCTGCGCAACGCGATCGAGCAGGGCAAGGTCCACCACGCCTACCTGTTCGTGGGCTCGCGCGGGACCGGCAAGACGTCGATGGCCAAGATGCTGGCGGCGTGCCTGAACTGCGAGCAGGGGCCGACGGTGACGCCCTGCGGGCGCTGCGAGTCGTGCGTGTCGATCGCCTCGGCGTCGTCGATGGACGTCATCGAGATGGACGCCGCCTCCAACAACTCGGTCGACGACATCCGCGAGCTGCGCGACTCCGTCCAGTACGCCCCGGTCGGCGGCCGCTACAAGGTCTACATCCTCGACGAGGCGCACATGCTGTCCACGGCGGCGTGGAACGCGTTCCTCAAGACGCTGGAGGAGCCGCCGCCGTCGACGATCTTCGTCCTGGCCACCACGGAGGCCGCGAAGATCATGGACACGGTCGTCGACCGCTGCCACCGCTTCGACTTCCGCCGCCCGACCGTCGAGCAGCTCGCGACCGTCGTGCAGCGCGTGGCGGGCAAGGAGGCCATCGAGATCGCCCCGGACGCCGTCGCGCTCGTGGCGCGCAACGCGACGGGCTCCTACCGCGACGCGCTCGGCACGCTCGAGCAGCTCGTGACCTACTCGGGCACGTCCATCGACACCGACGACGCCCTCGCGGTGCTCGGCGTCGCCGACGACGACCTGCTCTTCGGCGCGCTGGACGCCGTCGGCGCGCGCGACGCGCGGGCCGCCTGGCAGGTCACGGCGCGCCTGGCCGAGTCCGGGCGCGACGCGGCGCAGTTCCTGCGCGACCTGGAGACCCACGCGCGCGACGTGCTCGTCGTGCAGACGCTGGGCGAGGTGCCCTCGCAGCTGGCGATGACCGCCGAGCGCGACGCCCGGCTCGCCGACCAGGCCGGCCGGCTGACCGGCGCCGACACCGTCCGGCTGCTCGACCTGCTGGCCGCCGGGATGCGCCTGGCCAAGGACGGCGCCGACGCCCAGACCCAGCTCGAGGTCGCGCTCGTCAAGGCCGCCGCCCCGGAGGTCGACCCCTCCACGCGGGCGCTCCTGGCCCGCCTGGAGCGCCTGGAGCAGGCGCTGTCGGGCGCCGCGCCCGCCCCGCGGCCCGCCGCTGTGCCGCACGCGGCCGCGCCCGCGCCCGCGCCGCCGGCCCCGCCCGCGCCTCACGCGCCCGTCGCCGAGCCGGGCGCCGCGGCGCCCGAGCCCGCCCGTGAGGAGGCGCCGTCTGCCGTCGCGGTCGCCGAGCCCACGCCGGCGCCCGCTCCGCCGCCGCTGGGCGAGCTGGACCTCGCGATGGTCCAGGAGCTCTGGCCCGCCGTCCTGCAGGGCGTCGCCGAGACCAACCAGATGCTCGCCGGCTGCCTGGCGGAGGCCCGCCCGATCACCGTCGCGGGCCGCGACGTCACGCTCGCGTTCACGCCGGCGATGGCCTTCCAGAAGCGCAAGGCCGAGGACGCGGCCTCGCGGCGGGTGCTCGGCGCGGCGTTCCAGGCGCTGACCGGCGTGCCGCCGCGCCTGCTGTACGAGACGCGTGAGCCCGAAGAGCTCGGCGTCGAGCCCGAGGTGCTGGGCGAGGACGACTTCATCGCCCGCCTGCGCGCAGAGTTCGACGCCGTCGACCACCAGCCCGACGAGGAAGGCCCGGCCTGATGCCCCAGCCCAACATCCAGCAGATGCTCCAGCAGGCCCAGGAGGCCATGGCGGCCCAGCAGGAGGCCCAGGACGCGCTCAAGGAGCAGCGCGTCGAGGCCTCGGCGGGCGGCGGCATGGTCAAGGTCGTCGTCACCGGCGACCTGCGTATCGAGGCGCTCACCATCGACCCCGACGCGGTCGACCCCGAGGACGTCGAGATGCTCCAGGACCTCGTGCTCGCGGCGACCAACGAGGCGCTGCGCCAGGTCGTCGACCTCCAGGAGAAGGCCATGCAGGGCGCCGCCGGCGCCGGCGGGTTCGACCCGATGCAGGCACTCGAGGGCCTCGGCCTCGGCGGCGCGCTCGGCGGCCTGGGCGGCCCGGGCGGGCCGGGGGCCGGGGGCGGTGGGCCGCAGCTCAACCGCGCGGCCCGCCGCGCGGCCGCCAAGAAGAACCGGTAGCCGGGCGGTGCTCGCCCCGCCCGTCCAGCGCCTGGTCACCGAGCTGGGCAAGCTGCCCGGCATCGGCCAGCGCACCGCGCAGCGGCTGGCCTTCCACCTGCTGCGCGTCGACGGTGAGGAGGCCAACGCGCTGGCCGACGCGATCCGCGAGGTCAAGCTGCGCATCCGCCAGTGCGAGATCTGCTTCAACCTGGCCGACGAGCCGCGCTGCCGCATCTGCCAGGACGAGCGGCGCGACCCGCGCGTGATCTGCGTCGTGGAGGAGTTCGGTGACGTGCTCCCCGTCGAGCGCACGCACGAGTTCCGGGGCCGCTACCACGTGCTCGGCGGCGCGCTGTCGCCGATCGACGGCGTCGACCCCGAGGACCTCAAGCTCGCCGAGCTCTACCGGCGCGTCGAGGGCGGTGAGGTGCGCGAGGTCGTCATCGCCACCAACCCCACGACCACCGGCGAGGCCACCGCGCACCACATCGCGGGCGTCCTGCGCGAGCGGACGCCCGACGTGGCCGTGACCCGGCTGGCGTCCGGGCTTCCGGTGGGCGGCGACCTGGAGTACGCCGACGAGGTCACGCTCGGCCGGGCGTTCTCCGGGCGGCGCGAGATCGTCTGAGCGTCGCCGCGGCGCCGCCCGCCCGGCGGTTCTCAGATGCTCCGCGGCCCGCTCGAGGCGCGGGGGGCCGTCGATGGCGCGGAGGTGGGGCATGACCCCACGTTCGCGACATCCGATGGGCTGATGAGCGCCGACGCGCCACCTGCGGCGCTCGTGGGCACGTGGATGGCCCATGGCCACACCCCGGTGCCGAGGACCTCCGGCCCCGGGCGGCGCCCCCGCCTCCGTCACGCCACCGCGTCGCCGGCCCCGAGCGTCGCCGGCGCCGTGAGGGCCGGCAGGGGCCGCGGCACGCCGGGGCGCGCCGGCGGTCGCGGTGGCCGGGCGGGCAGGTGCAGGCGCACGTTGCGCGCGCCCGGCGGCCCGGCGGCGCCGGCGGGCCGGCCGCCCTGGGGGTCCAGGAACGCGAGGTCGCGGGCGATCCCGGCCAGGTCGCCCTCGTCGCGGGGGCGCCCCGTGTGGTCGACGAGCCAGGTCTCCAGCGCGGTCGCCCCGCCGCGCGTGTGCACGAGGCGCAGCATGCGCCACTGCTGGGGCCAGTCGACGATCGACGCCGTCGTGATGTGCCAGTGCCCGCCCGCCGCGGTGCGCCGCGGCGCGATGGCGTTGCGGTGGGTGTGGCCGGCCAGGACGGCCACGACGCGCGGGTCGGCGTCCAGGACGTCGAGGACCGAGTCCGCGCCGGCGGTCTGGTCCAGCGGCTGGTGCAGCGCGACCATGATGTAGCGGTTGCCCGCCGCGGCCAGCGCGCGCCGCAGGAACGCGAGGGTGGAGGCGACCACCACGCCTCCCGAGCCGGCGTCGCGGCGCACGACGTCGAGCACCACGATGCGCAGGTCGGCGCCGACGTTCACGGCGTAGTCGAGCCGCTTGCCGGCCCCGCGGCGCAGCCGTCCCACGACGTCGTCGGCGCCGAGCTGGGTGCGCGCGGGGTCGGGCGCGACGCGCAGCGCGTCGCCGTCCAGACCCGCACGCAGCAGGTCGTCGACCTGGGACCGGGTGAGCTGCGTGCCGCGCAGCTGCTGCAGCAGCGCGGGCGCCGGCGTCACGAGCAGCCGGTCGCCGGTGGCGGCCGCGCGCGTGGCCTCGGTCGGGGCCAGCTCGCCCGCGACCAGGATGTCGTGGTTGCCCAGGACCGCGTGCCACGGGGCGCGGAGCCCGGGGCTGCGCACGGGGGCCACCGCGCGGTCCAGCAGGCCGGGGTGGCGCGGGGCGTCGACGTCGGGCCGGTAGTAGAGCGGGTCGGCGATCGTCTCGGCCTGCACGCCCTGGTAGCCGCGGCGGCCCGAGTCCGGGACGACCGTCCCGCCGCCCAGCAGCGTCACGGCCCACTCCAGCTCGTTGCGCTGGGCCGAGTCGGCGAGGTCGCCCGTCACGAGCACGACGTCGGGGCGCGCGGCGTTGACGGAGGCGACCGTGGCGGCCACGACCTGCGCGGTCAGCGTCTCGTGCCAGCGGAACGCCGAGCCCAGGCGCGGGCCCAGGCGGTCCAGGAAGGCCACGCGGCCGGGCGACTGCGCGTCGCGGACATGCAGGTCGGAGACCTGGGCGACCGTGGCCACCGCGCCGGAGGCCGCCGCACGCGGCGCCAGGTCGGTGCGGTCGGCCAGCGCGACGCCCGGCCCGCGGCTGAGCAGCCCGTCGCCATCGGGGTCCACGAGCGTGCGCGCCAGCGTCGAGCCGGGAGGGCCGGCCGTGCCGCCGCAGCCCAGCAGCGCGGCGGCCCCGGCCACGCCGGCGGCGCCGAGCAGCTCGCGGCGGGTGCGCCCGCGGCTCATGACGCTGCCCGGCCGTGCGCGGTCATGACTCCTCCCTCAGGCCCGCCAGCACCGGCTCGCGGACCAGGCGGCGCCCGGTCACCCACGCCGCGACCCAGGCCAGCACGGACAGCGCGCCGGCCAGGAGCGCGATCTGCGCGACGCTGGCGCCGAGCGGGAGGTCGGCGTAGCCCGCGGCCAGGCGGGCGACCAGCGGCGAGAGCACGAGGGCCTCCAGGGCCACCGCGACGGCGATCGCGGGCAGGACGACCACCGCGGCGGCGCCGCCCAGCAGCCGGCGCAGCGCGCGGGCGTCGGCGCCGGCGGAGCGCAGCGTCGCCACCGCGCCGCGGCGCTCGCGCGCCGTGAGGGCCAGCGCGCCGACCAGCGCGTGCAGGCACACGAGCGCCACGGCGCCCGCGACGACGCGCAGCAGCCCGGCCAGGACCCCGAGGAAGGCTCCGTTGTCGCCCGTCGCGCCGCGGACCGCGTCGGCCCGGGCGCCGAGCGCGCGCAGGCCCTGCGCGATCCGCGCGCGATCGGCGCCCGGGCGCAGCGCAAGGACCATCGGGCCGTCGAGCGCGGCCCCCGCGGCCACGAGCCGGTCGGGGCGCACGAACGCCACGCGGCCCTCGTCCTGCAGCGTGCGCACCACCCCCACGACGCGGAAGCGCGCCTCGCGCGGAGACCGGGGCTGGATGACCAGCGTGGCGCCGGGGCGCAGGCCCAGGGCGTCGGCGAGGCCGACGCCGACCTCGGCCTCCCCGGCGCTGCGCACGCGGCGCCCCGACGCCAGCGGCGGCGCCTCGAAGCGCGTGTGGTCGCCGGCGTAGGCGATGACCTTCAGCGGGGAGCCCAGCGACGTCGCGCTGACCGCGTCGATCGAGTAGCGCAGCGCGGCGGCCGCCACGCCGGGGATCGCCTCCACGGCGCCGGTGTCCTGCGGCGGCAGCCGCGTCGTGAGCTGGTAGCGCTTGCCCAGCGTCGCGGGGTCGTCGCGCAGCCGGGTCAGCAGCGTGGCCAGCGCCAGGAGCAGGAGCACGACGCCCGCGGCGGTGCCCAGGACCGCGACGACCGAGGCGAAGCGCAGGCGCCGGGCGGCGACCAGGCGCGCGCCGAGCGCGGCCAGGCCGCCGCGGGTGCGACCCGCCCGCGGGCGGCCGCCCGCGACGTCGCCGCCGCGCAGCAGCTCGGCCGGGCGCCGGCGCGCCGCGCGCCACGCGGGCAGCGCCGAGGCGACCGTGACGAGCCCGACCGCCGCGACCCACAGGCCGGCCAGCAGCAGAGCGACCGTCCCGGCGCCGGGCGCCAGCTCGTTGAGCGAGGCCAGCACGCGCCGCGTCGGCCCAGCGCCCGCCAGCGCTCCGGCGACCAGCCCGATCGCGGCGGCCGGCGCGGCGACGAGCGCGCCGCGGGCCGCGTGCACCCCGACGACGGCGCCGGGTGCCGCCCCGATCGCGCGCTGCAGGCCGATGCGGTCCAGCGCCCGCCGGACCTCGGACTGGGCGCCGGCAACCAGCAGGACCCCGGCCAGGCCTGCGGCCACCACGCCGAACGCGACGAGCAGCGCGACGACGATCCCGGCCGCCTGGCCGATGAGCGCCTCGACGCCGCCGCGGGTCAGGAAGCGCAGCCCGCGCAGGCCATAGGACGACTGCCGCGCGGCGGAGACGAGCACGTCGGCGCGCGACGGGTCCCGGGCCCACAGCAGCGCGGTGTTGACCGGGAACCGCTCGCCCGGCCGTGCGCCGAAGCGCGCGAGCAGCGCCTGCTCGGAGACCGTCACCCTGGCCGTCTTGGCCAGCGGCCAGGCCACGTTGTCGGGGGCGACCGACGCGCCGACGATCCGCATGGGACCCAGGCGCCCGACGTGCAGGTCGTCGCCGACCCTCAGCCCCCAGTCGGTCATGAGCCCGCGCTCGACGACGACCTCGGGGGGCCCGGCACGGTCGGCGATGTCGCGGCCGTCGACGATCGCGTAGCCGCGCCGGCCGCCGGCGACGACCTGCAGCACACCCTGGCGCGTATCGTGGCCGGGCGCCTCGAGCCGCAGGCCCGTGCGCTCGAAGCGGTAGGACGCGGCCTCCAGGTTGGGCAGCGAGCGCACGACCCGGTCGACGTCCGCCGGGTCGCGGTCGCCGAACCGGGCCTCGATCGTCGGCAGGCCGGCCCGGTCGGCGGCGCGCCCGAAGCCCGTCGACAGCGCGTAGGCGACGGTCAGCGCGACGCCGAGCACGAGCCCGGCCGCCGCGATGCCGGTCGCGGTGAGCGCAGTGCGCCCGGGCCGCGCCCGCAGGGACGCCCAGGCGGTGCGCAGCGCGAAGCTCATCCCGCCGCGTGGACGGCGACGTCGCCGTCGCTGCTGGTCACGGGCACCAGGCGCCCCTCCTCGAGGCGCAGCACGCGGTCGGCGCGCGCGGTGGCCTCGGCCTGGTGGGTGACCATCACGACGGCGCGGCGGTGGTCGGCCGCGCCGCGCAGCAGGTCGAGGACGGTGTCGCCCGCCTCGGCGTCCAGGTTGCCGATCGGCTCGTCGGCCAGGACGAGCGCCGGATCGGCCACGAGCGCGCGCGCCAGCGCGAAGCGCTGCTGCTCGCCGCCGCTGAGCTGGTGCGGGCGCAGCCCCGCGACGTCGCGCAGCCCGAGCCGGTCGATGAGCTCGCGCCCGCGCCCGGCCGACGCGCGGTCGGCGCCCGGCAGCGTCGTGGGCAGCAGGACGTTGGCCTCGCCGTCGAGCTCGGGCAGCAGGTGGAAGAACTGGAAGACGAAGCCGATCTCCGTACGCCGCAGCGCGCTCAGCTCGCGCTCGCCGGGTGCGCGGGGGCCGGCCACGGGGCGCCCGGCGACCTCGACGCTGCCCGCGTCGGCGCGATCCAGCCCGCCCAGGAGCTGCAGCAGCGTGGACTTGCCGCTGCCCGAGCGCCCGACGATCGCGACGAGCTCGCCGGGGTGCACGTCGAGGTCGACGCCGTCGAGGATGCGCCGCTCGCCCCGTCCCACGCCGTGGACCTTGACCAGGCCGCGGGCGCGCAGGACGACGTCGGAGGTGAGGTGGTCGTCGACCATGCCCGGGCCACCAGTGTGACGCGGCGCACCGCCCGGCACGCCGGTGCGGCGCGGCGGCGCTCACGCCGCGCCATAGCGGGCGCGCAGCGCGGCGACGCGGGCGAGGGCGTCGCGCAGCCGCGCGGGCGGGATCTGCCCCGTGCGCAGCGCCTGCGTGACCGCGCGCCACGCGGCGTCCTGGTCGGCGGCGTCGCCGGGGATCCACAGCAGGTCACAGCCGGCCTTCAGCGCCTCGACTGCGGTCGCCGCGACGGAGTCGCCTGTGGCCAGCGAGGCGGCCGCGAGGTCGCCCGAGACGACCACGCCGCCGAAGCGCAGGGGCCCGCGCAGGAGGTCGACGACGCCGGGCAGCAGCGTCGCCGGGGTGACGCCGTCGAAGGCCACGTAGGTCGCCGAGCTGAGCTGGAGCGCGGGGGCGTGCAGGGCGAGCTGGAGGAACGGCTGCAGGTCGCGGCGCTGCAGGTCGCCCTCGGACTCGCCGACGGTCGCCTGCCCGTCGGCCGGGTCGCCCGAGGCCGCGCCCTCCCCGGGGAAGTGGCCGGGCGCCGCGGCGATCCCGGCGGCCTTGAACCCGGCCAGCGAGGACGAGACCATGGGCGTGACGACCGTGGGGTCGTCGGAGAACGCGCGGCCCTCCCATGGGCCGCCCGCGGTGGCGATGTCGGCCACGGGGCCGAGCACGAGCCCGACGCCCAGCGCGTGCAGCACGCGCCCGGTCGCGGCGGCGATGCGGCGCGCGGCCGCCACGCCGGACTGGGCGGCCGCCGCCGGGGTGCCCACGGGCACCGCGTCGACCGCGCCGCCGGGCTGGACGGCGGCCACGAGCGGGGCGGTGTGGCCGGCGCGCACGGCCCAGCGCCGCAGCTGCCCGATGAGCGCGGCGACCTGCTGGGGCGTCCCGCCGTTGCCGTGCTGCAGGACGACGCCGCCCCAGTCGTGGGCGGTGATGCGCGCGCGCACGGCGGCCGTCGGCGTGTCGCCCGCGAAGCCGATGAGGAAGAGCCTGGCCGCCTGTTCGGCCTCGGCGGCGCTCAGGGGCCGGCCGGGCGCCGCGGGCGCCGGGGCCCTGGCGCGGGTGGTGGTCGTCGTCGCGGGCGCGGGCGCGGCCGGGGCCGTGACGGTCACCGGCGCGGCGGTGCTGGGCCGCGCGGTGACGACGGCCCGCGGCGACGGCGCGACGGGCTGCGGGCCGTGGGCGTCGCCGCCGCCCGACAGCGTGAACGCCACCGCGATGACGATCGCCGCGCCGAGGCACCCGGTCAGGCCGAGCAGGATCCACCGCCTCATGCCGGTGCGCCCACAGCGACTAGCATGGCCCGTCGATGTCGGGCACCATCGTCATGAAGTTCGGGGGCACCTCGGTCGCGGACGCAGCACGCCTGAAGCGCGCGGCCGGGCGCATCGTGGCCAAGCGCGAGCAGGGCTTTCGCGTCGTGGCGGTCCTCAGCGCCCGCGGCAAGGAGACCGACCGGCTCATCGCCGACGCGCTGGAGGTCTCGCCGGTGCCCGACCCGCGCGAGATGGACATGCTGCTGTCCACGGGCGAGCGGGTGTCGTGTGCGTTGTGTGCGATGGCGATCAACGACCTGGGGCATCGGGCGATCTCGCTGACGGGATCGCAGGCGGGCATCGTGACGGATACGAGCCATACCAAGGCCCGCATCCTCGAGGTCCGCGCCGACCGCATCCGCTCCGCGCTGGACGAGGACAGCATCGTGCTCGTCGCGGGCTTCCAGGGCGTCAGCACCGCCAAGGACGTCACGACGCTGGGCCGCGGCGGGTCGGACACGACCGCCGTCGCGCTGGCCGCGGCGATCGGCGCCGATGAGTGCGAGATCTACACCGACGTTCCCGGCGTCTTCTCGGCCGATCCGCGGATCGTCCCCGACGCGCGCAAGCTCGACGTCGTCTCGTTCGACGAGATGCTCGAGATGGCCGCGTCCGGCGCCGGCGTGCTGCAGCTGCGCAGCGTCGAGTACGCGCGCACCCATGGGGTGCGCATCCACTGCCGCTCGAGCTTCGACGACTCGGAGGGCACCCGCGTGGCGTCCGAGGACGCCAGGAGAGACCAGGACATGGAGAACCCCCTCATCACCGCCGTCACCCACTCGCGCGGCGAGGCCCGGGTGACGCTGATCGGCCTCCCCGACAGCCCGGGCATCGCGGGGCGCGTGACGACCGCGCTGGCGGCGTCCAACGTCAACATCGACATGATCATCCAGAACGAGCCGCGGTCGGCCGGTGCGCTGGCCGAGCTGTCGTTCACGGTGCCCCAGGACGACGTCGCCGCCGCGCAGGCCGCGCTGGCGCCGATCGCCAGCGAGCTGGGCATCGAGGTCGACACCGACGACGCCATGGGCAAGGTCTCCATCGTCGGGGCCGGGATGAAGTCGCACCCGGGCGTCGCGGCCAAGGTCTTCACCGTGCTCGGCGAGCACGAGATCAACATCGAGATGATCTCGACGTCGCCGATCCGCATCTCGTGCGTCGTGCCCGGCGACAAGGTCGCCGATGCCGTCAAGGCGCTGCACAGCGCGTTCGAGCTCCAGGGGGCGGACACGATCCGCCCGGAGCAGCCGTTCGGGGAGTTCTCATGAGCCGTTACCGCGTCGCCGTCGTCGGGGCCACGGGCGCCGTCGGCACCGAGATGCGCCGCCTGCTGCGCGACCGGGGGTATCCGGCCTCGGAGATCGTGCCCTTCGCGTCGCAGCGCTCGGCGGGCCGCGAGCTCGAGGACGGGCTCGTCGTGCGCGGGCTGGCCGACGACGACTCCATCGGCGGCTTCGACGTCGCGATCTTCTCGGCCGGCGGGTCGATCTCGCGCGAGTGGGCGCCGCGCTTCGCCGCGCGCGGCGCGATCGTCGTCGACAACTCCAGTGCGTTCCGCATGGACCCCGAGGTGCCGCTCGTCGTCTCCGAGGTCAACCCCGAGGCGCTGGACCACATCGGCAAGGGCATCGTCGCCAACCCGAACTGCACGACGATGGCGATCATGCCGCCGCTGCACGCGCTCCACGTGGAGTTCGGCCTGCGCGCGATGGTGGCCACGAGCTTCCAGGCCGCCGGGGGCGCCGGGCAGAAGGGCATGGACGAGCTCATGGAGCAGGTCCCCGGCCTGCTCGCCGACCCGCTGGCCCTGCAGAGGCGTGGCGCCGAGGCGGCCGCGACGGTGACCGACACGCCGGTGTTCGGCAAGCCCCTGGCCTTCAACGTCGTGCCGCTGCTGGGGACCGACACGGGCAACGGCTACACCGACGAGGAGATGAAGCTCCAGAACGAGTCGCGCAAGATCCTCGGCATCGAGGACCTCGCCGTCTCGCCGACGTGCGTGCGCGTGCCGGTCATGGTCGGCCACTCGATCGAGGTCCGCGCGCAGTTCGAGCGCGAGCCGACGGTCGCACGGGCGCTGGAGGTCATGGGCGCCCACGAGGGCGTCGAGCTCGACGACGTGCCCACGCCGCTGGAGTGGGCGGGCCGCGACCCGGTGGCCGTCGGCCGCGTGCGCCTGGACCTCGGCGACCCGTTCGCGCTGAACCTGTTCGTCGTGGGCGACAACCTGCTCAAGGGCGCGGCCCTCAACACGGTCCAGATCGCCGAGCTGCTGCACGAGCGCGGCCTGCTGGGCGCCCGCGCAGCCGCCTGAGGGCGGGCGCGGGGGCGGGCGCCATCGCCAGTGGCGTTCCGCGCGGCCTGCGGTGGCGGTGCGGGACGTCGGCGACGGGGTGCGCGGCGGTGCCGGCGCGCGGGGTCGTTCGCCGGCGCCGGGGGTCTTGTGTCTCGATGACCGGCGGGTGGCGCGAAGGTGGGGCATCACCCCACGTTCGCGCCATGCGGCGCGGCGGTGCCGGCGCGCGCGGTACGCCCGTCGGGTGGCGCAGACGCGGGGCATGACCCCACGTTCGCGCCATCGGGCCCTCGCGGACGAGCCGCGAGCCGGGCCCTACAGCTCGGTGTCGGGGACGGGCGGGATCGCCCGCCGCAGGCGCTCGCGGGCCGCATCGACGCGTGCGTCGAAGGGTCCCGCGCCCGCCGCGGCCTCGGTCCCGGAGTCCGGCACGATCGTGCGCGGCGCATCGGGACGGACCGTGCGCCGGGGCCGCCGCGTGGGCGGGGTCCCCGGCGCTCCGCGCAGGAGCCGTCCCAGCCTCACCGACCGTCGCCGGCGCCCACGCCCGCGACGACCGACGTGGTCCAGTCGATGACCGAGGTCGGCTTGACGACGTGCTTGTTGAGCCCGAGCTCCTTGGGGTCCAGGCCGAGGGCCAGGCCCACGAGCTGGGGGAGGTGCAGCACCGGCATGTTGATCTCGCGGCCGACCAGGCGCTGGGCCAGCGGCTGCTGGAGGTCCAGGTTCAGGTGGCACAGGGGGCACGGGGTGACGACGCAGTCGGCGTCCGCGTCGGCCGCGTCGCCCATGTGGCGACCGGTCTGGCGCAGCGACGCCTCCTTGTTCATCGTGATGATCGGGAACCCGCAGCACTTGTGCGAGCCCGCGTACTCGATCACGGTGCCGCCGAGCGCCTCGATGACCTGCGCGAGGTAGGTGTCGCGCGGATGCTCGTCGTCGATGCCGAGGCGGTCGGTCGGCCGCACGATGTAGCAGCCGTAGAACGGTCCGACCTTGAGGTCGGTCAGCGGCCGCCGCACGCGTGACCGCAGCTCGTCCAGGCCGAGCTCCTCCACGAGCACCCAGAGGAAGTTCTTGTTGCTGATCCCCGGCTCGTAGTGCAGGCCGTGCTTCTCCAGCGTGCCGTTGATGTGCCCGCGGTACTCGGCCGACGCGTCCAGGCGCTCCTGGCACTCGCCCTGCGCGCCCTGGCAGGTCGAGCAGATGTTCATCATCAGGTCGGCGCCCTCGACCGCCTGGGCCAGCGCGAACGTCCGGGCGTTGAGCGTGTCGGCGAGCTCGGTGTTGTGCTCGGCGATCACGCCGGCCCCCGTGCAGCAGGCACGGTCCAGCGGCACGAGCTCGATGTCGAGCAGCGGCGCCACCGCGGCCATCGATCCGTGCAGCTCCGGGGTGAAGCCACGGCTCACGCAGCCGGGCCAGTACGCAACCTTCATGAGCGGTGGTCCTTCTCGGGCGTCCGACCCGTGGTTGTGGCGGCGACCTTCATCAGGCGTTGTCCTCCGACTTCGCGTCCCCGGTGGCTTCGACGCGCTCCTGCGGCGAGTCCTCGTTGTCCTCGTCGCGGCCGGAGATGTACAGGTTGTATTCGATGCGCTTGTCGCGGCCCTCGATCTCGTCGTAGATCGCCTGGACCTGCTTGAGGTCGGCCGGCGGGATCTTGTGGGGCTTGACGGCGCCCATGATCGTGACCTTGCGACGCATGACGGCCTTGGTGATCGCCGGCAGCGAGCTGGCGAGCTCCAGTCCGGCGGGCGGCGCGAACTTGCCGAACCACGAGTTGCCGCCGTAGGAGCGGGGCAGCAGCTCGGCCTCCCACAGCAGGCCGTAGTTCTTGATCAGCGTGACGAAGGCGGCCTCGTGGCGCTCGCCGTTGTTGCGGTCGACGATGTGGTGGTCGCCGGTGGCACGGCGCCGCAGGCGCATGATCTGGTTCATCGGCGCCACGCCCTTGGGGCAGGCCTCGATGCACTTGAAGCAGTGCGTGCAGTCGTAGATGCCGTGCGGGTCCTCGGCGAGGTCCATGAGGCGCTCGCGCTGCTCGGCGTCGCGGGGGTCGCCGACGAACCGGTAGGACTTGGCCAGCGCGGCCGGCCCGATGAACAGCGGGTCGACCTCCATCGCCAGGCAGTCCGACACGCAGGCGCCACACTGGATGCAGGCCATGGACTGCGTGACGTCGACCATCGACTCGCGGTCGACGATGTACTCGCGCTCGGGAATCGGCGTCTTGTTGATGAGCCACGGCGTGACGCGCTGGACCTTCTTCCAGTGGACGGCGTCCATGTCCACGATGAGGTCCTTGATGACGGGCATGTTGCCCATCGGCTCGATCTCGATGACCCCGTCGCGCGACGTGGCCTTCGCCCGGTCGAGGTGCGTGTGGCAGGCCAGGCCGGGCTGGCCGTTGACGCGCACGCCGCAGGAGCCGCAGATCGCGGCCTTGCACGAGCAGCGGATGCCGATGGAGCCGTCGAAGCGGCCCTTGGCCTGCAGGATGCCCTCGAGGACGGAGCGGTGCGGCTCGAGCTCGATCGTGTGCTCGACCCAGTACGGGGCCTCGCCGGACTCCGGGTCGTAGCGGCGGATCCGGAGCGTGAAGCTCTCGGAGACGTCGCTGCGGGTCGGGGAGTGCGCGGTGGTCGGTTCGGCGGCCATGGCTAGTACTTCCTCTCCTCGGGCTGCCACTGGGTGATCGTGACGGGGGCGTAGTCGATCTCGGGGCTGTCGCCGCCGTTGCGCGACAGGGTGATGTGCTTCATCCAGACCTCGTCGTTGCGCTCGGGGTAGTCCGTGCGGAACTGGGCCCCGCGCGACTCCTTGCGCTCGATCGCGGCGACGACGGTGCACTCGGCGCAGTCGAGCATGTACCCCAGCTCGATCGCCCCGAGGACGTCCTGGTTGAACACGGAGCCCTTGTCGTCGACGTAGGCGGTCTTGGCCTCCTCCTTGAGCCGGCGCACGACCTCGAGCGCGTGCTCGAGCCCGGCCTGCTCGCGGAAGACCGCGACGTTGCGGTTCATCTCGGTCCCGAGCTCGTCCTTGATCTCGGCGATCCGGCGGCCCGTCTGGGGCCGGTCGATGATCGACTTGACCCAGGCCTGCTCGTCGTTGAGGCGCGCCTGCTGGGCGGCGGGCTTGGGCTGCGCCATCCCCGCGGCGCGCTGGGCGGCGTGCTCGCCGGCCCGGCGGCCGAAGATGAGCGTGTCCAGCAGCGAGTTGGCCCCGAGGCGGTTGCCGCCGTGGACCGAGACGCAGGCGACCTCGCCGGCGGCGTAGAGGCCCTCGATGGGCGTCGCGCCGTCGATGTCGGTCTTGACGCCGCCCATGATGTAGTGCTGGCCCGGGCGGATGAGGATCGGCTCGCGGGTGATGTCGACGCCGGCGAAGTCCTTGCCGATGTTGACGATCTCGCGCAGCGCCTCGAGCGTGCGCTTCTTGGGGACGACGGTGATGTCGAGGTAGATGCCGACACCGCCGGGCCCGACGCCGCGGCCCTCGTTGATCTCGGTCTGCTCGGCGCGGGAGACGACGTCGCGCGACGCCAGCTCCATCTTGTTCGGCGCGTACTTCTCCATGAAGCGCTCGCCGTTGGCGTTGAGGAGATGCGCGCCCTCGCCGCGTGCGCCCTCCGTGATGAGGAACCCGTTCTCGACCAGGCAGGTCGGGTGGTACTGCACCATCTCCATGTCCATGAGCGGCGCGCCGAGGCGGTAGGCCTGGGCGATGCCGTCGCCGGTGCAGATCAGGCCGTTGGTCGTCGGCTTGAAGCACTGGCCGGCGCCCCCGGTGGCCAGGATGACGTTCTTGGCGGTGAAGATCTCCAGCGTGCCCGTGCGGATGTCGCGGGCGATGCAGCCCGACACCGCGCCGGTCTCGTCCTGCAGCAGCGAGGTCGTGAACCACTCCTCGTAGCGGTCGACGCGCTCGTGGTACTTCATGAGCTGCTCGTAGAGCACGTGCAGGATCGCCTGGCCGGTGATGTCGGCCACGTAGGCGGTGCGCTTGGTGGAGGCGCCGCCGAAGGCGCGCAGGTCCAGCGCGCCGGTCTCGTTGCGGTGGAACGTGACGCCGATGTGCTCGAGGTGCATGACCTCGTGCGGCGCCTCGCGGCACATCACCTCGATCGCGTCCTGGTCCCCGATGAAGTCGGAGCCCTTGACGGTGTCGTACGCGTGCGACCGCCAGTCGTCCGCGGGGTTGATGGCGGCGTTGATGCCACCGGCGGCGGCGACGGAGTGCGAGCGGACCGGGTGGACCTTGCTCATGATCGCCACCGACGCTCCGGCGTCCGCGGCGGCCAGCGCAGCACGCTGTCCGGCCAGGCCGGCGCCGAGGATGAGAACGTCATGTGCAGGCATGTATCAGGCTCTTCGTCTCGAGTTCGGGGTGACGGACTCTATACGTCGGACCCGCCCGGCCACGCGCACGTCGGACGCACGGTTGGCGTCCGGGCGGTGCCCCGGGGGCCCGCGCGAGAGCCGGTCGGTTGGGACGTCAGGCAGATGACGCTCGGCGGTCGGCCCGGGCCGCCGCCCGCCCGGCCCCCAGGGTCCCGGGATGCCCCGTCCCGGCGCCACCGCACCCTCCGAGCGCGCCCGGGTCCGCCGCGGGCCCGCGTGCGCCGACCACGAGGCGCACGACGCTGCACGCGATCCTCGACGAGGGCCCGGTCGCCGACCTCGGCATCGCCGTCGACGGCCAGCCGTACGTCATCCCCCACCCTCCACACGCGGGTGGGGGACCGCGTCCACGCCCGCCCGCGCCGTGGCGAGCTGAAGGGCACGCGGATCCTCGTCATGGACCTCGCGGAGGTCTCGGCCAAGGTCGTCGACGGGGACCCCGTCGACGAGGACGAGGACCACGCGCTGGACGTGTGGGCCGGCGTCGTGCCGCTCGCGCGGGCGGGCGGCCGCCGCTCAGGGGCGCAGCTCGAGGCCGGCGGCCAGGGCCCGGCGCACGTGGTCCAGCGTGACGAGCCCGCAGAGCCGGCCGTCGGCGTCGACGACGACGAGCGCGCCGAGGCGCCGCAGCGCCTCCGAGCTCAGCAGGGACTCCAGCGGCGTGTCGCGCGCCACGTGGGCGTCGCCGTCGGCGGCGGCGTCGAGCAGGTCGTCGACCGGGAGCGTCGGGCGCCCGGACGCCAGCGCCCCGTCGACGAGCTCGGCGCGCAGCAGGCCCAGGACCCGCCCGGCGGCGTCGGTGACGGGGAACCACGGCAGCCGGTAGCGCAGGAAGAACTCGTCCTGGGCCGCCAGCGCGGTCGTCGTGCCGGGCACGGCGACGGGCTCGGCGTCCATGACGTCGGCGGCGGTCACGCCGTCGATGCGGTCCGAGAACGCGCTGGCCGCGATGGCCCCGCGGGCGCCGCTGCTGATGAACCAGCCCAGGATGAGCAGCCAGATGCCCGCGAACGGATCGCCGCCGCCCAGCGCCAGGTAGAGGCCGAAGCCCATGAGCAGGTAGGCCAGGCCCTGGCCGATGCGCCCCGCCGCGCGGGTGGCGCGGTGGCGGTCGCCGGTCGCCCGCCAGATCGCGGCGCGCGCGATCCGGCCGCCGTCGAGGGGGAAGCCCGGCAGCAGGTTGAAGGCCAGCAGCCAGAGGTTGACGATCCCCAGCCACGACAGCAGCGCCAGCAGCGGCGTCGTGCTGTCGCCGTGGGTGTAGCTGTCGACGGCCTCGCCGAGGTGCGAGGTCGCCGCGACGCCCCCGAGGCAGATCAGCGCGATGAGCGCGGTGACGGCCGGGCCGGCCGCGGCGATGCGGAACTCCTCGCCCGGCGTCTCGGAGTCGCGGCTGAGCTTGGCCAGGCCGCCGAAGATCCACAGGTCGATGCCCAGGACCTCGATGCCGTTGCGCCGCGCGACGAGCGCGTGGCCGAGCTCGTGCAGCGCGAGGGAGACGAAGAAGAGCAGGACGGCGGCCACCGTGACGAGGTAGGCGACCGAGTTCGAGACGTCCAGCACCGAGTCGAAGAACCCGGAGAACGAGTAGATCATCACGAAGAGCACGACGAACCAGCTCGGGCTCGCCCCGATGCGGATGCCGAACACCCGCGCAAGCTGCACTGATCCTCTGCCGCTGAACATCTGGACACATTGTGCCGCGTGCGACCAGGACCGTGTGGGCGGGGCCGGGGGGCGCACCGCTGCGCCACAGTGTGGGGGTGGACGTCGCCACCATCCTCGGGCTCTACGCCCAGGGGCTGTTCCCCATGGACGAGCCGGGGGCGCCCGACCTGCCGTGGTGGGCCGCCGATCCCCGGACGGTGTTCGGGCTCGACGCCCCGGCGCGGGCAGGGGTCCGCCGCCGCGTTCGGCGCTCGCTGGCCGCCCGGGAGGGCTGGGAGCTGCGCGTCGACGGCGCCTTCGACGAGGTCGTCACCGCGTGCGCGCGCCCGCGGGGACCGCACGACGGCGTCTGGCTGACGCCGCGGATGCACGAGCTCTACCGGGCCCTGCACGCCGCCGGGCACGCCCACACGTTCGAGGTCTGGCTCGACGACGGGCTGGCCGCCGGGCTCGTCGGCGTCACCATCGGCCGCGCCGCGATGCTCGAGTCCATGTTCCACCGCGTGCCGCACGCGGGCAACGTGCTGGTCTCGCTGACGCTGGACGCGCTGGCGGCCTCGGGCTACGAGCTGTGCGACATCCAGACCGCCACCGACCACACGTTGTTCCTCGGCGCCGTCCAGATCCCGCGCGAGGAGTACGAGCGGCGCCTGTGCGCGGCGCTGGGCTGAGGTCAGGCCCCGGTGGCCTTCAGCCCCGCGGCCTCGACCTTCGGGCCGAGGGCCTGGGCCAGCGCGAGCAGCCCCGAGAGCGGGCGGATCATCACCGTGAAGTCCTGCACGAGGCCGTCGGAGCCGGTGCGCAGGAGGTCCAGGCCCTCGAGCTCCCTGCCGCCGACCGCGGCGCGGAAGACGAGCGCCTCGGTCCCGTCGGAGCCGCCGATCTCGTCGGTGTAGCGGAAGTCCTCGAACGTCTCGAAGACCAGCCGCAGCAGCGCGGCGACCGTGTCGCGCCCGACGTAGGGGTGGAAGACCGCCGGGCTGTGGAACACGATGCCCGGCGCCAGCGTCGCGATCGCGGCCTCGATGTCGCCGGCCTCGACGGCGGCGCGGAACGGGTGCGGTGCGGGCGCGGTCATGGAGGTCTCCCGTGGTGGTGCGCTACGCCGCCTGCGGCGCGTGGCGCTCGATGATGGCGCCGACGTCGGTGCCCGCGGGCAGTGTGCCGTAGTGCAAGCCGCCGCCGCCGGCCACCCGCGTGGCCGTGAACGCGTCGGCGACCGCGGCCGGGGCGTGGCGGATGAGCAGCGAGGCCTCCAGGGCGATCGCGAGGTGCTCGACGACGAGCCGCGCACGGTGCTCGAGGTCGTCGGGGCGGGTGAACTCGTCGCGCAGGCTCTCGGTGAAGGCGTCGTAGCGGTCGTCGTGGCCGGCGGCGAGGTCGAGCTCGGCCAGGTAGGCGTCCAGGGCCTGGGGCGTGCGCCGCAGCGCCCGCAGGACGTCGAGGGCCATGACGTTGCCCGAGCCCTCCCAGATCGAGCACAGAGGCGCCTCGCGGTACAGGCGCGGCATGCCCGAGGCCTCGACGTACCCGTTGCCGCCCAGGCACTCCAGCGCCTCGAACGCGTGGTTGGGCACGCGCTTGCAGACGTGGTACTTGCCCACCGCGGTCGCCAGCCGGCGCAGGTGGTCGGCCCCCTCGTCGCCCGCGGCGGCCTCGTCGTAGGCGCGGCACAGGCGCAGCGCGAGCACCGTCGCGGCCTCGCTCTCCACGGCCAGGTCGGCCAGCACGTTGCGCATGAGCGGCTGGTCGACCAGGCGGCGCCCGAACGCCTCGCGGTGCTGCGCGTGCCAGGTCGCCGCGGCCACCGCGGCGCGCATGCCGCCCGCCGCGCCGATGACGCAGTCCAGGCGCGTGTGGCCGACCATCTCGATGATCGTCGGCACCCCGCGGCCGGGCTCGCCGACCATGCGGCCCCAGGCGCGGCGGAACTCGACCTCCGACGACGCGTTGGAGCGGTTGCCCAGCTTGTCCTTCAGGCGCTGCAGCTGGAAGCCGGCGTTCTTGGCCCCGTCGGGCAGGAAGCGGGGGACCGCGAAGCACGACAGGCCCTCGTCCGTCTGGGCCAGCACGAGGAACAGGTCGCTCATCGGCGCGCTGCAGAACCACTTGTGGCCGACGAGCAGGTACTCGGCGCCCGCGCCCGTGGCGGCGCCCGCGGGCAGCGCGATCGTCGTGTTGGCCCGCACGTCCGAGCCGCCCTGCTTCTCGGTCATCGCCATCCCGCAGATCGCTCCGGGCTTCTGGTCGGCGGGCCGCAGCGCGCCGTCGTAGCCGCGGGCGGTCAGGCGCGGCACCCATTCCTGCGCGACCTCGGGCGTGGCCCGCAGCGCGGGGACGGCGGCGTAGGTCATCGTGATGGGGCAGCCGAAGCCCGCCTCGGCCTGGGTGCCGCTGAGGTAGATCGCCGCGCGCGCGACATTGGCCCCCGGCCGCGGGTCGTTCCAGGGCAGCGCATGCATCTCGTCGTGCACCCCTCGGGCCATGAGGCGGTGCCAGGAGGGGTGGAACTCGACGGCGTCCAGGCGGTTGCCCTGGCGGTCGTGGGTGTGCAGCACCGGCGGGTGCTCGTTGGCCTCGAAGCCCCAGCGGATCGGCTCAGCGCCCCAGAACGCGCCGGCCTCGGCGGCGCGCGCGTGCGCCCAGCCGCCGCCCTCGCGCTCCAGGCCCTCGACGAGCGCGGCGTGGTCGAGGTAGAGGTTGCGCCCCTCCATCGGGGGCACCTGGTTGAGGACCTCGTGGGTGGCGCCGAGGGCGTCAGGCCGCGTGATGGTGGACATCGGCGTCGTGCTCCTGGTCGGTGGTGGCCCGCAGGCAGAACGTGACGAGCCCCTGCAGGAGCGCGCCGGCGTCGCGGGCCGGGGTGGTGGGGGAGGCGGGGGCGACCCAGTCGACGAGCGCCTCGCCGACCGCGCCGACGAGCGCGGTGGCGGTCAGCCCGGCGTCCTGGGCGGGCAGCTGCCCGCGGGCGATCCCGTCGCGGATCGTGGCGGCGAAGACGGCGGCGTAGGCGCGGCGGAAGGCCAGGCGCTCGGCCTCGACGGCCGGGTCGACGGGCTCGGCGAGCAGCGCCCAGGCCAGGCGCCGGCTGCGCAGCGCGCGGCGGGCGAACGTCCGGACGGCCTCGGCCAGCGCGTCGCGCGCGTCCTCGCGGCCGGCCGTCGCGGAGGCGACGGCGTCGACCTCGCGCCGGGCGGCCCGCCGGAAGACCTCGACGAGCAGGTCGGCCTTGGACGGGAAGTGGCGGTAGACCGTGCCGGTCGCCACGCCGGCGCGGCGGGCGACGGCCGCGACCTGCGCCTCGCGATAGCCGCCATGGGCGACGAGCTCGGTCGCCGCGTCCACGATGACGCCGCGCGCGGCGACGCGCCGGGCCTCCGTGCGCTCGGTGGGGCGGTACGGCACGGGAAGGAGTGAACCATGGTTCACTCCTTCCCGTCAAGGCCCGGCGCGCTCAGCGCCGCGAGCCGGACTTCTCCGGGGCGCCGGACTCCGGCACCGGCCAGCAGCGACGTACGGCGCGGCGCTCATACCGGGCCAGCTCGAGCGGACCCACCCCGGTGCGGAGCAGCTGACGCTGCGCGACCTCGCCCGCAACCTCCGCCGGGACCCGGCCCGGGCCACCCGGTCGATAGCGTTCGCCGCCCTCCGACAGCGAAACCAGGGTCCCCATGAAGATCATCTACACCCACACCGACGAGGCGCCGGCGCTGGCGACGAGGTCGCTGCTGCCGATCGTCGAGGCGTTCGCCGCCACGGCCGGCGTGGAGCTCGAGCTGCGCGACATCTCCCTCTCGGGCCGCATCCTGGCCCAGTTCCCCGACCTCCTGGCCCCGGATCAGCGGGTCCCCGACGCGCTGGCCGAGCTCGGCGAGCTGGCCCGCACGCCCGAGGCCAACATCATCAAGCTGCCGAACATCAGCGCCTCGGTGCCCCAGCTCAAGGCCGCGATCGCCGAGCTGCAGCAGCAGGGCCACGCGATCCCGGACTACCCGGAGGACCCGTCCACCGACGCCGAGCGCGACGTCCGCAGCCGCTACGACGCCGTGAAGGGCAGCGCGGTCAACCCCGTCCTGCGCGAGGGCAACTCCGACCGCCGCGCGCCCGCGTCGGTGAAGGCGTTCGCCCGCAAGCACCCGCACTCGATGGGCGCATGGTCGGCCGACTCCCGGACCCACGTCGCCACCATGGACGACGGCGACTTCCGCTCCACCGAGCGCTCGGTCACCGTCGCGCAGGCCACCGACGTGCGCATCGAGCACGTTGACGGCGACGGCGCCGTGACGGTGCTCAAGGCCTCGACCCCGCTGCTGGCCGGCGAGGTCATCGACGCCTCCGTCATGCGCCACGCCGCGCTGCAGGCGTTCTTCCGGCAGCAGATCGCCGACGCCGCGCAGCAGGGCGTGCTCTTCTCCGTGCACCTCAAGGCCACCATGATGAAGGTGTCCGACCCCATCATCTTCGGCCACGCCGTCCGCGCGTTCGTCGGCGACGAGGTCTTCGCCGGCCTGGGCGACGTCAGTCCCAACGACGGGCTGGCCAGCCTCCTCGGCGCCCATCCCGAGGCCCAGGAGGCCGTCGACCGCGCGCTCTCCGACGGCCCCGCGCTCTACATGGTCGACTCCGACCGCGGCATCACGAACCTGCACGCCCCGAGCGACGTGATCGTGGACGCCTCGATGCCCGCGCTCATCCGCGCCTCCGGCCAGGGCTGGGACGCCGCGGGCGCCCAGCAGGACACGAAGTGCGTCATCCCCGACTCGAGCTACGCGGCGCTCTACGCCGAGACGATCGCGCACTGCAGGGAGCACGGCGCCTTCGACCCGGCCACGATGGGCACCACGCCCAACGTCGGCCTCATGGCCCAGAAGGCCGAGGAGTACGGCTCGCACGACAAGACGTTCGAGATCGCGGCGGCCGGCGTCGTGCGCGTCGTCGACGCCGACGGGGCCACGCTGCTGGAGCACGACGTGCAGCCGGGCGACATCTGGCGCATGTGCCAGACCAAGGACGCGCCGATCCGGGACTGGGTCGCCCTCGCGGTGGGGCGCGCCCGGGCGACCGGCGCCCCCGCCGTGTTCTGGCTCGACGAGACCCGCGCCCACGACGCCGAGGTGCTCCGCAAGGTCCGCCCGGCCCTGGAGGCGCTGGACACCGACGGCCTGCAGATCGAGATCCTCCCCGTCGCCGAGGCCGCCCGCTTCACGCTGGAGCGCGCCCGCCGCGGCGAGGACACCATCTCGGTCACGGGCAACGTGCTGCGCGACTACCTCACCGACCTGTTCCCGATCCTCGAGCTGGGCACGAGCGCGAAGATGCTCTCGATCGTCCCGCTCATGAACGGCGGCGGGCTGTTCGAGACCGGGGCCGGCGGCTCGGCGCCCAAGCACGTCCAGCAGTTCCTCAAGGAGGACCACCTGCGGTGGGACTCGCTCGGGGAGTTCCTGGCGCTCGCGGTCTCCCTGGAGATGCTCGCCCAGAAGACCGGCAACGCGCGCGCCCAGCTGCTGGCCGACACGCTGGACCGGGCCACGGGCAGCGTGCTGGAGGAGGGCCGCTCGCCGTCGCGGCGCTGCGGCGAGCTCGACAACCGCGGCAGCCACTTCTACCTCGCGCTGTACTGGGCCCAGGAGCTGGCGGGCCAGGACCAGGACGCGGAGCTGGCCGCGCGCTTCGCGCCGCTGGCCCGGCGCCTGGCCGAGGCCGAGACCACGATCGTGGAGGAGCTCAACGCCGTCCAGGGCTCGCCGGTGGACGTCGGCGGCTACTTCCGGCCCGACCCCGAGCGGGTCGAGGCGGCCATGCGGCCCAGCGCGACCCTCAACGCCGCGCTGGCCGAGTTCGCCTGACCCGGGCGGGGGCCTCGACGCCGCTGCGGTGCCGGCACCGATAGGTTTGGAGGCATGTCCAAGACTGTCACGGTGACCGGCGCCGCAGGCGCCATCGGATACGCCCTCCTCTTCCGCATCGCCTCCGGCCAGCTCGTCGGGCCGGACGAGAAGGTCCGCCTGCGCCTCCTGGAGATCGAGCCGGCGCTGAAGGCCGCCGAGGGCACCGCCATGGAGCTCGTCGACTGCGCCTTCCCGCTGCTGGAGGCCATCGACATCACCGCCGACCCCAACGAGGCGTTCGACGGCGCGAACATCGCCATGCTCGTCGGCGCGCGCCCGCGCACGAAGGGCATGGAGCGGGCCGATCTCCTCGAGGCCAACGGCGCGATCTTCCAGCCACAGGGCAAGGCCATCAACGACCACGCGGCCGACGACATCAAGGTGCTCGTGGTGGGCAACCCCGCCAACACGAACGCGCTCATCGCCATGAACAACGCGCCCGACGTCCCGCGCGAGCGCTTCACCGCGATGACGCGCCTGGACCAGAACCGCGCCTACGGCCAGCTCGCCGCCAAGCTGGCGATCCCGCTGACCGACATCGAGGACCTCGTGATCTGGGGCAACCACTCCCCGACGATGTTCCCCGACCTGTTCAACGCCAAGATCAAGGGCCCGCCCTCCCAGAAGGCCGTCGACGCCGTCGACGACATGGCCTGGTACGAGAACGAGTACCTGCCCAACGTCGGCAAGCGCGGCGCCGCGATCATCGAGGCGCGCGGCGCGTCCTCGGCGGCCAGCGCCGCCAACGCGGCGATCGACCACATCCACGACTGGGTGCTGGGCGCCGACGGCCTGGTCTCCATGGCCGTGCCCTCCGGCGGGCAGTACGGCGTGCCGGACGGTCTGGTCTCGAGCTTCCCGGTGCGCGTCAGCGGCGGGGACTACGAGATCGTCGAGGGCCTCGAGGTCGGCGAGTTCGCGCAGTCCAAGATCGACATCACGGTCAACGAGCTCAAGGAGGAGCAGGCCGCGGTCAAGTCGCTCGGCCTGATCGGTTAGGGCCGGCGGACGACCGAGGCGCGGGTGTTCGCCCCCTGGGGCGAACACCCGGTGAGCCTGGGCAAGCGCTCTGCGCGAGTCCTAGGCCGCCTCCATGGGGTGCCAGCCCCGGCCCTCCTTGCGGACCATGCCCTCCTTCTGCAGGGCGGGCAGCACGCGGTAGAGGTAGTTCTGCTGGATGCCCATCTGCTCGGCCAGGTCGGGGATCGTGATGCCCGGCGTGGCCCGCACGAGCTCCAGCGCCTGGCGGCCGCGCGTGCCCGAGCCGCGCGGGCGCCCGCGGCGCCCGGAGCCGTCGCCGCCCGACCCGTTGCCGGCGGTCGCGCGCCGACGCGGCGCCGGCGGGGCGGCCGGCCGGGCGCCGACGCCGTCGAGCGCCTGCACCGCGGCCTCCAGCCGGTGGTACTCGTCCACCAGGGGCCGCAGCTCCTTGATGCGCTCCTGCATCTCGCGCCGCTTCTCGTCCAGGAAATCCGCCATGGGTGTTGCCTTCCCGCCACTGCCGTCGTGTTTTCAGTTAACGACAGTGTCACAGCTCGCCGCTGAAGGCCAACAGGTGAAGCGGTGACTGCGCGACGCGGGTGTGACCGTCAGCCGCGGCCGTCGCCGTGTTCCATCAGGCGCTTGAGGCGCAGCAGGGAGGCGTTGGCCTCCTTGGCGGGCAGGCCGCCGACGATCGCGCGGCTGGCCACGGCGCCGAGCGGGCCGAGCGGCACCTTGAACTCGTTGCGGTAGTCGAAGCGCGTGCCGCCCCGCCCGTTGTCGGCCAGGCGGTACTCGGTCTCGGCGTGCGAGCGCGCCGGCCCGCGGCCCTTCCACTCCGCGTGGTGGGGCGCGTCGTTGGTGGCCAGGTACCACTTCACCTTGAAGTTGGCACCCCGCAGGTGCAGGACCTGCTCCATCTCGTCAGGGGAGTGCGACACCAGCTTGCGGTGGATCGTCACCCAGTCCTGAAGGCGGCGCGGGTCCATCACCGTCGCCCAGACGTCTTCCACGGGTGCGTCGATGTCGATGCTGGCCAGCACTTCGCTCACGTGTCCGCCAATCTACCCGTGGGGCCCGCCGTTCAGCGCGCCCGGAGCTCCTCGACGGCCTCCCAGTCGCGCAGCGCGCGCTCGATCGCGGCGTTCAGGCGGTGCAGCCGGACGCCCAGAGTGGGCGCCGCGCGGTCGTCGCGCGGCAGCAGGTCCCCGTCGAGCCCCTCCATGAGCGGTCCGATGAGCGCGTGGTCCTCGCCGGCGATCGCGGCCGCCACGCGGCTGGCGATCGGCGTGAGCGAGAAGCCCAGGGGGATCGGCGCGCGCCCGACCAGCAGCGCGTCGCGGATGCGGGTGATGAGCTCGCCGTAGGTCACGGTGTCGGGCCCGGCGATGTCGAGCGACACCGGCCCGTCGACGGCGTCCGACGTCGCGCCCGCGACGAGGAAGGCCAGCACGTCGCGCCCGTCGATCGGCCGCGTGCGGTGCTCGCGCCACGACGGCAGCGGCATGACGGGCACCCGCTCGACGAGGCGCACGAGGAAGCGGAAGGAGCGCGAGCGGGCGCCGATGACGATCGAGGCGCGCAGCGCCAGCGCCTCGGGCGCGGCCTGCAGCAGCGTGCGCTCGACCTCCAGGCGGCTGGCCAGGTGCGCCGAGGCCGGCCCCTGCGTGGGCACCAGGCCGCCGAGGTAGACCACGCGCCGCACGCCGGCGGCGCGCGCGGCCGCGGCGAAGCGCGCGGCGGCCACGCGGTCGCGCGCCTCGAAGCCGCCCCCGCCCGCGGCGGCCTCCATCGAGTGGATGAGGAAGTAGGCGACCTCGACGCCGTCCAGGGCCTCCGCGAGGCCCGCGCCGCTGACGGCGTCACCGACGACGACCGGCACGCCGGTCACGCCCGCGGCGGCCACGCGACCCGGGTCGCGGGCGAAGGCACGCACGTCCATCCCCGCCCGCTGCAGGCGGGGGACCAGCGCGGCCCCGACGTAGCCGCTGGCGCCGGTGACGAGGACGGTCATGAGCGGGCCATGGTGACCGACGCGGAGCCGCGCCGGGCGCACCTGGCGTCCCCGCAGCCGTCCGGCCGCAGCGGCGGCGGCCAAGATGCAGGGGTCGGGTAGCAGGTCGGCGCGGTGCGTGGCGGGCATCGGCCCGACGTCCCCGCAAACACCGGCAAACGGCGCCCGATTCCCGCTCCGTACAGGTATTTCGACCCGTTTGTCGGCGTTTGCGACAACGGCCCGAGGCGATCCGTGCGATTTGCGGGAATCGACGTTGCGGCCGATCCCGCGGACGTGTTTCGATGCTCGTCGTGGCGACCGAGACGATCGAGCGTGAGCAGGTGCGGGCGACGAAGGCCAAGGGGCGTGGGCGGGCTCCCGTCGCAAGCTGCGAGGACTGCTTCTTCCGCCGCAACCTGCTGTGCGCGCTCGACCTCGAGGATCCCTGCGCGACGTTCCGTCCCGACCATCCCGAGGGCCTGCGCCCGCCGCGCCAGCTGCGCTTCCACTTCCGCCAGCCCGGGCGCACGACCGCGGCGTGGGCGTTCCCCAGCGCCGACGAGCAGGCCTCGCTGCACGCCTGAGCCCGCCCGCGCCGCGTCGGGCTAGGGTCCCCGGCATGAAGATCCGCGCCGCCGTCCTGGAGGAGTTCGGCCAGCCCCTGGCCATCGGAGAGGTCGAGCTCGACGGGCCGGGGCCGGGCGAGGTCCTCGTGCGCCTCGCGGCCTGCGGGGTCTGCCACACCGACATGTACACGGCCAGCGGGGCCGACCCGTCGGGCTACGCGCCGACGGTGCTCGGCCACGAGGGCGCCGGCGTGGTGGAGGCCCTCGGCGAGGGCGTGTCGTCGCTGGCCGTCGGCGATCACGTCGTCACCCTGTTCTCGCCGCAGTGCCGCGAGTGCCTGCACTGCCGCAGCGACAAGACCAACCTCTGCCTGGCCATCCGCGAGCAGCAGAACCTCGGCCACCTGCCCGACGGCACGACGCGCCTGCACCGCGGCGAGGAGCGCATCCGCCACTTCATGGGCACGAGCACGTTCGCCGAGGCGACCGTCATGCCCGAGATCGCGCTGGCGAAGATCGACCCGGCGGCGCCGCTGGACGTCGTGTGCACGCTGGCCTGCGGCGCGACGACCGGGATCGGGGCCGCGCTCTACGTGGCCAAGGTGGAGCGCGGCAGCACGGTGGCCGTGTTCGGCGCCGGTCTCGTCGGGCTCGGCGCGGTGGCCGGGGCGCGGCTGGCGGGCGCCGAGCGCATCATCTGCGTCGACCTCGACGAGGGGCGGCTGGCGTCGGCCCGCGAGCACGGCGCGACGGAGACGTTCATCGGCGGCGAGGACGCCGTGGAGCGCATCGTCGAGATGACGGGCGGCTTCGGCGCCGACTACACGTTCGAGGCCACCGGCAGCGTGAAGGTCATGCGCCAGGCCGTCGAGTCCGCGCGCATGGGCTGGGGCCTGTGCACCGTCGCGGGCGTCGCCGGGCGCGGCGAGGTGCTCGAGGTGATCCCGCGCTATCTCATCACCGGCCGGCGGATCGCCGGGGCGTCCTTCGGCGGGGCCAAGGGCCGCGACCGCGTGCCCGAGCTCGTCGACCTGTACGTGAAGGGCGACCTCGACCTCGAGGCGTTCGTCACCCGGCGCATCGCGCTGGACGAGGTCAACGACGCCTTCGCGGCCATGGACCGCCACGAGGGCGTGCGGACGGTCATCACGTCGTTCTGAGGGCGCCGCGAGGGCCCGCTCGCTCCGGGCCCCGATCATGTGGGGTGATGAGATCGCCGGGGATGGAATAATCATCCGTGATGCTCGACCTCAAGCTGCTGACGACCTTCCGCGAGGTCGCGCTGCGGCGCTCCTTCAGCGACGCGGCCTCCGCCCTGGGGTACACCCAGCCCGCCGTGTCCCAGCACGTCGCCCGCCTGGAGGCCGCGCTGGGCGCGCGGCTGCTGGACCGCGACGCCCGTGGCGTGAGCCCGACCCCCGCCGGCGAGCTGCTGCTCCTGCGCGCCGCGACGCTGCTGGACGCCGCGCGCCGCGCCGAGGAGGACGTGCGCTCGGCCGCCGGGATCGGGCGGGCGACGGTGTGCATCGGGGCGTTCCCGACGCTGGCCGCCGGCCTGCTGCCTGGCGCCACGCGCGACCTGCGCGCCCGGCGCCCCGACCTGCGCCTCGACGTACGGCTGCTCGAGCCGGCGCACGCGATCGACGAGCTCGTCGTCGGCCGCCTCGGCCTCGCGACGCTCGTGGACTCCGAGCTGCAGCCCATGGGCGTGCGCCCGGGCGTCGAGCACGTGCACCTCTGCGACGACCCGCTGCTGCTCGTCATGGCCGCCGAGCACCCCCTGGCCGGCCGGGCGAGCATCGGCCTCGAGGAGCTCTCGGAGGAGCCGTGGCTGCTGCCCGAGGTCGGCGGCACCTGCGCGGACTCCAACATCGTGCTGCGCGCCTGCCGCGACGCGGGCTTCGAGCCCGACGTGCGCCTGGCCTTCGACGACTACTCCGCGCTGCAGGGCATGGCGGCGGCCGGCGTCGGCATCGCGCTCATCCCGAGCCTGTCGACCGCCAACATCCGCTCCGACGTGGCCGTTCGCCCGCTGCGCGGCCGGGCGCCGCAGCGCCGCATCCAGGCGGCGGTGCGCGTGGGGGAGGCCGACCCGCTCGTCGACCACGTCATCGAGGCGCTGCGCGCCGCGGCGCGGGCGCTGCCGGGTGGCCGCGCGCTCACCGCGGTCGCCTGAGCCCGGCGCGGTACATTCGTGCCGTGGCCCCCGAGCGTGACCTCTTCGCCAACTTCGAATGGATGCGCCGCGAGATGGACGAGCTGTTCGGCGACGTGTTCGGCACCGGCGTGCTCGGTGCCCGCCACCGCGGCGGCTTCTCCCCGGCGGTCGACGTCTTCTACGAGACCCCACCCGGCCCCGACCCGCCGCGCGCGGTCGTCCACGCCGAGCTGGCGGGCATCGACCCCGACGAGATCGGCCTGGACATCGAGGGCCGCGAGCTCGTCATCGCCGGCCACCGCCGCCCGGCCGACGCCGAGGCCGAGGGCCGGGTCTACCAGCAGCTCGAGATCGACTTCGGGCCGTTCCGGCGCGTGATCCCGCTCGGCGCCGACGTCGTGGCCGAGGAGGCCCGCGCGACCTACCGCGACGGGATCCTGCGCGTCGAGCTGCCGCTGGTCTCGGCCGACGCCCGCGCACGGCGCGTCCCGATCGAGATCCCGGACCCCGACGAGCCCGGGCGCTGAGTCCGGCCGTGATCGAGATCAGCTCCGAAGGGGCGGGACGTCCGGTCGAGGTGGGCGCGCGCAACCGCGTGCCCGAGCTGCTCCCCGTCCTGCCACTGCGCGAGGCCGTCCCGCTGCCCGACACGCTGACGCCGCTGGCGATCGGCCAGGAGCGCTCGATCCAGCTCGTCAACGACGTCCTGGCCGGCGACCGCCTGCTCGTCATGGTCGCCTCGCGGCGGCCCGAGCTCGAGGCGCCCGGCCCTGAGGACCTCTACGACGTCGGCGTCGTCGGCGCGGTCGCGCGGATGCTCAAGGTCCCCGACGGCACGCTGCGGGTGCTCGTCCAGGGCGCCCAGCGCGTCCGCCTGACCCACTGGGAGCGCGAGACGCCCTACCTCGTCGCGCGCGTGCTGGAGCTGCCCGACGTCGTCCGCGAGTCGCCCGAGCTCACCGCGCTCATGCGCAACGTGCAGGAGACGTTCATGCGCATCGTCGAGCGCGTGCCCTACCTGCCCGAAGAGCTCCAGACCGCCGTCGCCAACATCGACGACCCGTCCGCGCTGACGCACCTCATCGCCGGCTCGCTGCGCATGCCCTCCGAGGAGCGCCAGGCGCTGCTGGAGGAGGCCGACGTCGCCCGCCGGCTGCGCCGCCTGGCCGAGCTGCTGGCGCGCGAGCTCGAGGTCATCACGATCGGCACCCAGATCCAGGACCAGGTCCAGTCCGAGATCGACAAGGGCCAGCGTGAGTACGTGCTGCGCCAGCAGCTCAAGACGATCCAGGCCGAGCTGGGCGAGTTCGACGAGTCCGCCGAGGAGGCCCGGGAGCTGCGCGAGCAGCTCGCCGACCTCGAGCTGCCCGAGGAGGTGCGCAAGCAGGCCGACCGCGAGCTGCGCCGCCTCGAGCAGCTCCCCGCCCAGGCCGCCGAGCACGGCGTCATCCGCACCTACCTGGAGTGGATCGCGTCGCTGCCGTGGGACACCGCCACCGAGGACGACCTCGACCTCGCGCACGCCCGCGAGGTGCTCGACGCCGACCACTACGACATCGAGCAGGTCAAGGACCGTATTCTCGAGTTCCTGGCGGTCCGCAAGCTCAAGCCGGACGCCCGCGGCACGATCCTCTGCTTCGCCGGGCCGCCCGGCGTCGGCAAGACGTCGCTGGGGCGCTCGGTGGCGCGCGCGCTGGGGCGGCGCTTCGAGCGCATCAGCGTCGGCGGGGTGCGCGACGAGGCCGAGATCCGCGGCCACCGCCGGACCTACATCGGCGCGATGCCCGGGACGATCATCCGCGCGGTCCGCGACGCCGGATCCAACAACCCGCTGTTCATGATCGACGAGATCGACAAGATGGGCTCGGACTTCCGCGGCGACCCTTCCAGCGCCATGCTCGAGGTGCTCGACCCCGAGCAGAACTCGACGTTCCGCGACCACTACCTCGACGTCCCGTTCGACCTCAGCCGGGTCATCTTCATCTGCACGGCCAACGACCTGGACCGCGTGCCCGGACCGCTGCGCGACCGCATGGAGATCATCCAGCTCGCCGGCTACACCGAGGACGAGAAGCTCCAGATCGCCAAGCGCTACCTCGTGCCGCGCCAGATCGAGCGCAACGGCCTGCGCCGCTCCTGGCTGTCGATCGGCGACCGCGCGCTGCGCCGGGTCATCGCCGACTACACGCGAGAGGCGGGCGTCCGCCAGCTCGAGCGCGAGCTCGGCACGATCTGCCGCAAGGTCGCCCGCGGCGTGGCGGAGTCCGTCGGCGCCGACGGCACGGCGGCCAAGCCCGATCGGACCGCCATCACCCCCGAGCGCGTGCGCGAGCTGCTCGGGCGCCCGCGCTTCCACCCCGACGTCCAGCGACGGACCCAGGGGCCGGGCGTGGCGACGGGGCTGGCGTGGACGCCGGTCGGCGGCGACGTCCTGTTCATCGAGGCCAGCAGCACGCCGGGCAAGGGCCACCTCGTCCTCACCGGCCAGCTCGGAGACGTCATGAAGGAGTCGGCGCAGGCCGCGCTGACCTGGGTCAAGGCGCACGCCCACGAGATCGCCCCCGACCTGCCCGGCGCCTGGTTCGCCGACCACGACCTGCACGTCCACGTCCCCGCGGGCGCCACGCCCAAGGACGGCCCGAGCGCGGGGATCACCATGGCCACGGCGCTCGCCTCGCTCATCACGGGCCGCTGCGTGCGCGACGACGTGGCGATGACGGGCGAGATCACGCTCACCGGGCAGGTCCTGCCGATCGGCGGCCTGAAGGAGAAGGTGCTCGCCGCCCAGCGCAACGGCGTGCGCACGGTCATCGCCCCGGCGCTCAACGAGGCCGACGTCGAGGACGTCCCCGAGCACCTGCGCCGGCGCCTGGCGTTCGTGTGGGTGACCGAGATCGGCGAGGTCCTCGCCGCGGCGCTGCAATCCCCGGCGTGACATCCGGTGGGGTCCGGGTATGCTCGCCGCAGGACCCCCGACCACAAAGGGAAGCTGTATGGCCAAGAAGAAGAAGGCGGCCGCGGCCGCCGGCGCTGTCACCGCGGCGCGCCATAACCCGTATGTCCAGCGTGTCGTCGAGGACGACGACCTGCGCGACAACGTCCGCGTCGCGTTCGAGGCCGCCCGTGACGCGTTCGACCGGCTGAACAACGGCAAGACCCCCGCCAAGGTCCTCACGGACGACAAGAAGTTCCACAAGAACGTGCAGACCGCGGCCGAGGCGCTCAAGGACGCCGGCTCGGCGCTGAAGGACGGTCCGAAGAAGAAGAAGCGCGGGGGCTTCGGCCGCAAGCTGCTCTTCCTCCTGGTCGCCGGCGGAGCCGCCCTGGCGATCAGCTCCGACCTGCGCTCCAAGCTGCTCGACGCCCTCTTCGGCGCCGAGGAGGAGTTCGACTACACGTCGACCACCACGCCGTCGTCGACCCCGGCGAGCGGCACCGCCGCCTAGCGCGGCCCGCGCCCGGACACCCGGCAGCGACCAGGGCGCCCTCCGGGGCGCCCTTCTCGTGCCGGGGGTCGCCCGCCGCGTGCTGGCCGGCCAGCTAGCATCGTCGGCCATGGAGGCGGCCTCCCAGCGCTCGCAGCTCAGCGGCGAGAGGGCCCAGCGCATCGTCGACGCCATGCGCGCCTCCGTCGCCGCGCGGGGCGTCGCCGGCTCGACGTTCGACCACGTCGCGCGCGACGCCGGGGTGTCCCGCGGGCTGCTGCACTACTACTTCGGCTCCAAGGAACGGCTGCTGGCCGAGGTCGTGCGCCGCGACACCGACCTGCGGATGGCCGCGCTGGACGAGCAGCTCGCACGGGCCTCCAGCGCCGCGGACTTCATCGCGCTGCTGCGCGGCACGCTGGAGGACCTGGTCGCGCAGGACACGGAGTTCCTGGCGCTGTCGTTCGAGGTCTTCACGCTCTCGCGGCGCAACCCGGAGATCGCGGCGGAGTTCGGGGAGCTCGTCCGGCGCACCCGGGCGCAGGTCGCGCAGGTCCTGCGGGCCAAGGAGGCCGAGGGCGTGCTCGTCCTGCGCGCCGAGCCGGAGGCCATCGCCGAGGTCCTCTTCGGGCTGGGCGACGGCCTGGCGCTGCGCATGCTCGGCGACCCCGGCCACGACCACCGGGCCACCGTCGCGGCCGGGGTGCTGGCCGTCGGTGCGCTCATCGGCTGAGCTGCGACCGCGCGTTGGGCGCGGCGTGTCCTCGGGCAAACCTGCGCATCCCGGGCCGGAAGTTGCGGTACGGGTGCGGGAACCCGTGCAGATGCTGCGCGCCCGTGGACAGGGTCCCACCCGCCCGGAAGGGTGTGGTTCGGAGATGAACGATCACGGCGATCCCTTCCGCACCGTCGCCTGCGAGCTGCTCTGCGTACTGGCCGACGAGGGTCGCCCGATGAGCCTGCGCGACCTCGAGGACAGCGATCGCCTCGGCCGCGCCGCCGCCACTCGCCAGCTCTCCGTCGCGCGGGTCGCCGGATTCGTGCGCACCGTGCCGTGCCCCGAGCACCCGCTCGAGCCGACCTACCGGCCCACCACGCTGGGCCTCATGATCGCCCGCCGCTCGTCCCGCGCCGCCGCGGCGGCCGGCGGCCTGCGCGACGCCGCCGACGCCACCTGGGCCGCGGCCTAGTCCTCCAGCAGCTTGGGCGAGCGCCACGGCGCGGCCAGCCGCGCCGACAGCAGCTCGGGCAGCGCGTCGATCGCGACGCGCTCCTGGGCCAGCGTGTCGCGGTCGCGGACCGTCACCGTGCGGTCCTGCAGCGTCTCGTGGTCGATCGTCACGCACCACGGCGTGCCGATCTCGTCCTGGCGGCGGTAGCGCTTGCCGATCGAGCCGCCCTCGTCGTACTCGGCCTGCATGCGGCGCTTGAGCGTCGCGTGGATCTCACGCGCGAGCTCGGGCTGGCCGTCCTTGCGCACGAGCGGCAGCACCGCGACCTTGACCGGCGACAGCCGTGGGTGCAGCTTGAGCACGGTGCGCGACTCGCCCTCGACGGCCTCCTCGTCGTAGGCGTCGGCCAGGAAGGCCAGCAGCGAGCGCCCGACGCCGGCGGCCGGCTCGATGACGTGCGGCACGTACCGGCGGCCGTCGGGCTCGACGACCTCGAGGTCCTTGCCCGAGGCCGCGGCGTGCGCGGTGAGGTCGAAGTCGCCGCGGTTGGCGATGCCCTCCAGCTCGGACCAGCCCATGGGGAAGAGGTACTCGACGTCGGCCGTGCCGCTGGAGTAGTGGCTGAGCTCGTCGGGGTCGTGGTCGCGCAGGCGCAGGTGGTCGGGCCGGATGCCGAGCTCGGCGTACCAGTCCATCCGGGCCTGCTTCCAGTGGGCGTACCAGTCGGCGGCCTGCTCGGGCGGGACGAAGAACTCCATCTCCATCTGCTCGAACTCCAGCGTGCGGAAGATGAAGTTGCCCGGGGTGATCTCGTTGCGGAACGACTTGCCGACCTGGGCGATGCCGAACGGCGGGCGCCGGCGCGCGAACGTCAGCACGGTCTTGAAGTCCAGGAAGATGCCCTGTGCGGTCTCCGGGCGCAGGAACACGGTGGAGCCCGTGTCCTTCACCGGCCCGACCGAGGTCTCGAACATGAGGTTGAACGCGCGCGGCTCGGTGAGCTCGCACTCATCGGTCTCGCCGGGGAGGCGCGAGGGCCTGCGCCCGCAGCGGACGTCGGGGTGGGCGTCGGCGTCAGCGCGGGCCTCGTCGAGGTGGTCGGCGCGGAAGCGGCGCTTGCACGTCTTGCAGTCCACGAGCGGGTCGGTGAAGCCCGCGAGGTGGCCCGAGGCCTCCCACGTCTTCGGGTGCTGGATGATCGCGGAGTCCAGCGCGACGACGTCGTCGCGCTCCTGGAGCATCGCGTCCCACCACGCGTCGACGACGTTGCGCTTGAGCAGGACGCCGTAGTGCCCGTAGTCGTAGGTGTTCGCGATGCCGCCGTAGATCTCGGAGGCGGGGAAGATCAGGCCGCGGCGCTTGGAGAGCGCCACGATCTTGTCCATCGTCACGACGTCGGCGGAAGGCACGCGCCGGACTCTAGCCAGCCGCAGGGGATCGTCCACCCGTGCCATCGAGCCACGCGCGCCCCGCGAACGAGCCCCCGGGCGGGTTCGCGGAAGGGAAGACGAGCCGCCGGGCGAGTCTTTTCCCTGGCACTCGTATACTGAGAGTGCCAATGCCGATCTATGAATACCGGCGCCCGAACGGCACGACGTTCGAGGTCCTCCAGTCCATGGCGGACGATCCGCTCACGGAGGATCCGGAGACCGGCGTCCCGGTCGAGCGCGTACTCCACGCCCCCGCGATCCATTTCAAGGGGAAGGGCTTCTACAACACGGACTACGGGACCAAACGCCGCAACCGCGAGCTGCGCGAGTCCGCCGAGTCCGGCGCCGACAAGCACGAGGCCAAGCAGGCCGAGAAGGCCAAGGAGAGCAAGGACTCCTCGGACAAGGCCCCCAAGGCGGAGTCCAAGGCCAAGGACTCCGGCTCGTCCAAGCCGGAGAAGAAGTCCTCGTCCTCGTCGTCCTCGAAGAAGAAGTAGCTCAGCCCTTCAGGAAGCGCGCGACGTCGCGCTGCTTCTCGGCGTCGGACACGTGCAGCCCGGCGCCGCCCCCCGGGGCCTGCTCGAAGCCGTCGGGCTTGAGGATGCGCGTCGGCGGCGAGCCGCCGGTGGCCAGGGCGCCGAACAGGCCCAGGAGGGTCGGTCCGCCCATGTCGGACTTGAGGGCCTTGGGCGTGTTCCAGGCGATGAACGGCAGCCGCGGGAACGCGTAGGGCGAGACCAGGCGCGACTTCATCGCCGACAGGATCTTCTGCTGGCGCCGGGCGCGGGTGAGGTCGGATTCGCGGGCGTTGCAGTCGTTGTGGCGCGTGCGGGCCAGCGCCAGGGCCTGCTTGCCGTCGATGTGGGTCTTGCCCTTCTTCAGGCGCAGCGTGTAGCCGCCGTTCTTGAAGCCGCCGTTGATGCGCGAGACGACGCAGCCGCCCTCGTAGTCGATGCCGCCCATGGCGTCGATGAGCTGCGGGAAGTTCGCGAAGTCGACCTCGATGAGGTGGTTGACCTTGATGCCGAGGTACTGCTCGATGGTCTGCACGGCCAGGGCCGGTCCCCCGAACGCGTACGCGGCGTTGATCTTGTTGCGGCCGTGGCCGGGGATGTCGACGACGGTGTCGCGCGGGATGGAGAGCCGGGCGCTCCTGCCGCCCCCGACGCGCATGAGCATGATCGAGTCCGAGCGGCTCGGCCCGCTCGTCGACGCGCCGGGCTCCTTGGAGCCCTTCGTGCGCTGGTCGGAGCCGAGCACGAGGATCGTGTTGGCGCTCGTCAGCGGGTACCCGGCGCCGGCGAGGCTGACCTTGCCGCTGAGGTCGCCCTGCTGCAGCTGGGCGCTGATGAGGAAGAGCACGAGCGAGAGCGCGAGCCAGCCCAGGACCGCGAGCACGATCCACTTCACGACCCGCCCGACGCTGATCGGGCCGCGCCGGCGGGGCCGCCAGGGCAGCGGCAGGCGGCGGCGACCGGGGGCCTCGGGCGGCGGCGCGCCGGGCCCCGCCGGCCCGGGCTGCGGCGCGGGGGCCCCGCCGAGGGGCGGTGCGTCGGCGCCGCGGCCGCGCCGCAGCTCGTCCAGCAGCGACCCCCCGTCGCGGGGCCCGCGGCGCAGCAGGCGCGGCGCGGTCCGGTACTTCGTGTACTCCGGCGGGGGTCGGGAGGCATCGACATGCACCGGGTAGGGTGACGCGCATGGCCGCCGGGTGCGTGATCGGCGTCGATCTGGGAGGCACCAAGCTGCTCGCCGGGGTCGTCGACCGAGACCTCAACGTGCACCACCGCGTGCTCCGTCACTCCCGGGACGGCACGACCGCCGAGGCGCTCCTGGACGCCCTGGTCGACGCGGTCCGCGAGGCCCGCGAGGCCGCCGACGCCGACGTGCGCGCGGTCGGGTTCGGCATCCCGTCGCTCGTCGACCGGCGCACGGGGGTCGCGGCGACGACGGTGCACCTGCCACTGCACGACCTCCCGTTCCGCGACGTGATGGCCGAGCGCCTCGGCCTGCCGGTCGTCGTCGACAACGACGCCAACGCCGCGATGCTCGCCGAGCACCGCCACGGCGCGGCGCGCGGGACGCACACCGCCGCGCTGCTGACGCTGGGCACGGGGATCGGCGGGGGGATCGTCGTCGACGGCCGCGTCGTGCACGGCGCGCACGGCGGCGCGGGCGAGTGGGGGCACATGGTCGTCGACATCGACGGGCCGCAGTGCTCGTGCGGCAACGCCGGATGCCTGGAGATGTTCGTGTCGGGCTCGGCCCTGGGCCGCGGCGGGCTGCGCGTCGCCCGTGGGGCGCCCGAGTCGGGGCTGGGACGGGCGCTGGCGTCGGGGCGCGAGGTCACGGGGATGCTCGTCACCGAGCTGGCGCACGACGGCGACCAGGCCGCGCGCGACGTCGTCGCGCTCATGGGCACCTACCTGGGCATCGGCCTGGGCAACATCGTGAACATCCTCAACCCGGAGGTCGTGGCCATCGGCGGGGCCGTCGTGGCAGCGGGCGACCTGCTGCTCGAGCCCGCGCGCCGCGTGCTCGCCGAGCGGGCGCTGGCGCCGTCGCGCGACCAGGTCCGCGTGGTGCCGACCCGCTTCGGCGACGCGTCGGGGATGATCGGCGCCGCCCTGCTGGCCATGGATCTCCTCGACGACCCCGCGGCCGCGGCGGAGGCGGCGTGACCGGCCGGCTCGTGGTGTGCCCGACGCCGATCGGCAACCTCGAGGACGTGACCCTGCGGGTGCTCAGCGCGCTGCGCGAGGCCGACGTCATCGCCTGCGAGGACACCCGCCGCACGCGGGTGCTCCTGGACCGCTACGGCGTCAAGGCGCGCACGGTCAGCTACCACGAGCACAACGAGGCCTCCCGCGCGTCCGAGCTGGTGGCGCGCATGCAGGAGGGAGCGACCGTGGCGCTCTGCAGCGACGCGGGCATGCCGCTGGTCTCCGATCCCGGCTTCGTCCTCGTGCAGGCCTGCGTGGCCGCGGGCGTGGGGGTCGAGGTGCTCCCGGGGCCCTCGGCGGCGCTCGCCGCGCTCGTCGTGTCGGGGCTGCCGGCGGGGACGTGGCGCTTCGCGGGGTTCCTGCCGCGCAAGAAGGGCGAGCTCGTGGCGCTGCTGCGCGGGGCGGCCGAGACGCTCGTGGCCTTCGAGTCGCCGCGGCGCGTGGGCGCCGCGCTCGCGGTCCTGGCCGACGTCGACCCCGACCGCCCCGTCGCGGTCTGCCGGGAGCTGACCAAGCTCCACGAGGAGGTCGTGCGCGGCACCGCCGGCGAGCTGGCCCGCCGCTACGCCGCGGAGGAGCCGCGCGGCGAGGTCGTCGTCGTCATCGGCGCCGCTCCGCCCGAGGCCGCCGACGCCGGCCCGGCGCTCGCGGCCCTCGTGCGCCTCGTCGAGGCCGGGGCCAAGCCGCGGCCCGCCGCCACCGTCGTCTCCGAGCTCACGGGCGTGGCGGCCAACGAGCTCTACCGCGCGCTCATGGCGCGCTAGCGACGACCGGCGCGCCGATCGTCACGCGGGCGAGCCGGGACGGTGCCGGTTGCGCGTCGCCGGCCCGCGCCGGACCGTCGGGCGCGAGCATCGGCGGCCATGCCCCGACCCGTCCCCGTCCTGCTGACCGCGCTGGCCGTCGTCCTGGCCGGCGCCGCGCCCGCGGCGGCGGCGGCCGGCAGCGGCTGGCAGCGCCCGCTGCCGGGCGCCGTGCTCGCGGGGCCCTTCACCTACGGGCGCGACGCGCCGTTCGAGCGCGGGCGCCGGCGCGGCGTCGACCTGCGCGCGCGGCCCGGCGCCGCGGTGCGGGCCGTCTGCGACGGCCGGGTGCGCCACGCCGGCCGCGTGCCGCGCTGGGGCCGCGGCGTCTCCCTGCGCTGCGGTGCGCTCGTGGCCACCGAGCTGGGGCTGGCGGCGATCGCGGTGCGCCCCGGGGCGCGGGTGCGCGCGGGCGCCACGGTCGGCCGGCTCGGCGCTCGCGGCGTGCTGCGCCTGGGCGCCCGCCGCGCCGGCGACCGGCTGGGCTACCTCGATCCGCTGGAGCTCGTCGACGGCCCCGCCCGCCGCGCGCCCCGGGCGCGGCCCCGCCTGCCGGCCGGCGCCCGCGGGCGCCGGTGCCGTCGCGGCGCGAGGTCGGGCCGGAGCGGGCGGGAGCGCCGGCGGCTCCGCTGCCCTGGCCGGCCTGGGCCGGGCTCGGGCTCGTGGCCGGCGGCGCGGCGGGCGGCGCGGGCCTCGGCCGGCGGCGCCGGCGGCGTGCGCGCGCCCGAGTGGCGGCGGCGCCTCGATAGCGTAGGGCGCCGATGTCCTTCTACATCACGACGCCCATCTACTACGTCAACGCGGCGCCCCATCTCGGGCACGCGTACACGACGATCGCCGCGGACGTGATGGCCCGCCACCACCGGCAGCGGGGCGAGGACGTCTTCTTCCTCACGGGGACCGACGAGCACGGCGAGCCGGTCGCCGACGCGGCCAAGGCGGCGGGGGTGACCCCGCGCGAGCTGGCCGACAAGAACGCCGAGCGCTTCAGGGCGCTGGCCCCGGTGCTCGACGCGACCAACGACTACTTCATCCGCACGTCGGACCCGCGCCACGTCAAGGCCGTGCAGGACGTGCTGCAGAAGGTCAAGGACAACGGCTACGTCGAGCTCGGCGTCTACGAGGGGCCGTTCTGCCCGCGCTGCGCCGACTTCAAGGTCGAGAACGAGATCGTCGAGGGCAACCGCTGCCCCATCCACCTCATCGAGCTCGAGTGGCGTCAGGAGGAGAACTACTTCTTCCAGCTCTCCAAGCTCCAGGATCGCCTCGAGGCCTTCTACCAGGAGCACCCGGACTTCGTGGCGCCCGCCTCCCGGCGCAACGAGGCGCTCTCGTTCATCCGCGGCGGCCTGCAGGACGTGTCGCTCACGCGCGGCAAGCTGACCTGGGGCGTCCCGGTCCCGTGGGACGACAGCCACGTGTTCTACGTGTGGTTCGACGCGCTGCTGAACTACTACACGGCGCTCGGGTTCGCCCGCGAGGGGGAGGACCTCACCGACCGCTTCTGGCCGGCGACCTACCACTTCATCGCCAAGGACATCCTCAAGTTCCACTGCGTCTTCTGGCCCGCGCTGCTCATGGCCGCCGACCTGCCGCTGCCCCAGCACGTCTTCGTCCACGGCTACCTGCTCATGGACGGTCACAAGATGTCCAAGTCGCTGGGCAACGTCCTGGACCCGTTCGCGGTCATCGAGACCTTCGGCTCCGACGCGCTGCGCTTCTACCTGCTGCGCGACGTGAGCTTCGGCCAGGACGGCTCGGTCTCGGCCCTGGACTTCGAGCAGCGCTACGAGTCCGAGCTGGCCAACGACTACGGCAACCTGGCCAGCCGCACGATCAAGATGGTGCTCCGCTACCGCGACGGCGCCGTGCCCGCCACGGGGCTGGACCCGGCGCTGGCCGCCGACTTCGACGGGCTCGCCGAGCGCGTGTGCGAGCTCCTGGGCCGCGCCGAGCTGACGACCGCGCTGGAGGAGATCTGGCTGCGCGTGCGGCGGCTGAACCGCTACGTCGAGGAGCAGGCACCCTGGAAGCTGGCCAAGGAGGAGGGCCGCGAGGCCGACCTGGACCGCGTCCTGACGACCCTCATCGAGGGCCTGCGCGTGGTCACCGTCCTGCTGCATCCGTGGATCCCCGGCCGGGCCGCGACGCTGCTCGACGCGCTCGGGACCCCCGACGTCGCGATGGCGGGCGCCACGCTGGGCGCCTGCGTGCCGACCGCGGTCGCCGACATCGCGCCCCTGTTCCCCAAGCACCAGCCGCCCGAGGCCGCGTGATCGACTCCCACACGCACCTGGACTCGTGCGCCCCGCCGGACGCCGAGCTCGTCGCGGCGGCGCGCCAGTGCGGCGTCACCCGGATCCTCACCGTGGGCCAGGACGGCCCGACGGGCCGCGCGGCGCTGGACACCGCGGAGGCGTTCCCCGAGGTCTTCGCGGCGATCGGACACCACCCCAACAAGGCCACCGGCTTCGACGACGGCGATCTCGCCGCGATCGGGGCGCTCGCCGCGCACGAGCGCTGCCGGGCCATCGGCGAGACCGGGCTGGACTTCTTCCGCGACTACGCGCCGCGTGCCGACCAGGAGCGCGCGTTCGCCGCCCAGATCGAGCTGGCCCGCGCGATGGGCAAGCCGCTGGTCATCCACACGCGCGCGGCCGAGGACGAGACGATCGCCACGCTGCGCCGGCGCGCGCAGGGCCTCGAGGTCATCCTGCACTGCTTCTCGATGGCCGACCGGCTCGACGAGTGCCTGGCCGAGGGCTGGTGGATCTCCTTCGCGGGCAACGTCACCTACCCGCGCAACGAGGACCTGGCCGCGGCCGCCGCGCGGGTGCCCGACGACCGCCTGCTCGTGGAGACCGACGCGCCCTACCTCACGCCGCAGGCGATGCGCAAGGAGCGCAACCAGCCGGCCTTCGTCACCGAGACGGCCCGCTTCGTGGCCGACCTGCGGGGCCAGGCCTACGACGAGCTCGACACGATCGTCGAGCGCAACGCCGCCCGGCTGTTCGGGTGGTAGGCGCCGGCCCCGCCACCGGACCTCGCATGCGCGACGCCCCGACCCAGCCCAGCCTGCGACGGATGCGCGAGTTCGACGTTCGCCCCAAGCGCGACCTGGGGCAGAACTTCCTCATCGACTCCAACATCCTCGGGGTCATCGAGCGCGCCGCCGAGCTCACGCCCGGCGACGTCGCGCTGGAGATCGGCGGCGGCCTCGGCGTGCTCTCCGAGCACCTGGCCGCCCGCACGGCGCACCTGCACGTCGTCGAGGTCGACCGCGACCTCGAGCCCGCCCTGCGCGACGCGCTCTCGCCGTTCCCGGCGACCACGCTGCACGTCGGCGACGCGCTGGCGCTCGACCTCGGCGCGCTGGACCCGGCGCCGACGTGCGTCGTGGCCAACCTGCCCTACGGGATCGCGGCCACCGCGATCCTGAACACCGTGTTCGACCTGCCGACCGTCACCCGCTGGGTGGCCATGGTCCAGAGGGAGGTCGGCGAGCGCTTCGCGGCCGGGGCGGGCACGCCGGCCTACGGGGTGCCGAGCGTCCTGGCCCAGCTGGCCTGCGAGGTGCGGGTGCACCGTGCGGTCTCGCGCACGGTCTTCCACCCGGTGCCCAACGTCGACTCCGTCCTGCTCGTGCTGCACCGCACCCGCCCCGCTCCGGACCCTGGTCTGCGACGGCTGGTCCACGGCGCATTCGCCCACCGGCGCAAGGCGCTGCCGCGCTCGCTGCAGCTCCACACGGGCGAGCCCGGGGCCCGCGACCGGGCGCGGGAAGCGCTCGAGGCGCTCGGGCTGCCCGTCGACGTGCGGGCCGAGCGGCTGACGCCCGCGCAGTTCCGCGGGCTGTGGGAGCAGCTCCGGTCATGACCCTGCTGGAGACGCGGGCGCCCGCGAAGATCAACGTCTGCCTCTACCTCGGCCCGACGCGCGAGGACGGCCGCCACGAGCTCGTGTCGGTCATGCAGTCGGTCTCGCTGACCGACCGCGTGCGCCTGGAGCACGCCGCGGAGCGCGACGAGGTCGTCTGCCCCGGCGTCGACGGCGAGAACCTCGTCGGGACCGCGATCGCCCGCTTCCGCGCGCAGACGGGCTGGGACGGCGATCCCGTGCGGATCAGCATCAAGAAGCGGATCCCGGTCGCCGCCGGGATGGCCGGCGGGTCGGCCGATGCCGCCGCCGCGCTGCGGCTGCTGGGCCGGGCCTCCGGCCGGGAGGACCCCGACCTGCTGACCGCGATCGCCGAGGGGCTGGGCTCCGACGTGCCCGCCCAGGTGCTCCCGGGCCGCGTGCTGGCCACGGGCGCCGGCGAGCGCCTGGAGCGCGTGCCCGGCGTCGCGCGCTACGCCGTGCTCGTCGTGCCCGCCGGCCGTCCGCTGGCCACCCCCGACGTCTACCGCGAGGCCGACCGGCTCGGCCTCGGGCGCGACCACGCCGGCCTGGAACAGGCCCTCCAGATCGTCCGCGCCGGGCTGCCCGACCTGGCCGACCCGCTGTGCGTCAACGAGCTGGAGCCCGCCGCGCTGTCGCTGTGCCCCGAGCTCGCCGAGACCCTGGACGCCGTGCGCGGGGCCGGGGCCGACGTCGCCATGGTCAGCGGCAGCGGACCGACGGTGCTGGGGCTCTTCCACGACCCCGACGCCGGCGAGGCGGCGGTGCAGCGGTTCCCCGGCGCGGTCGTGACGCGCCCCGTCGGGCCGCACGCCGGGGAGGTGCTCGCCTCGTGAAGACGGGGCCGCTCGTCGCCGCCGTCCTGCTGGCCACGTTCCTGGCGGTGCGCCGCCGCAGGCTCGAGCCCACGCTGCTCATCGGCGGCGGGCTCGCCGTCCTGGCCCTGCTCGTCTACGGGTCCGGGCTCGTGCACCCGCCCAACGTCAAGCAGATCGTCGAGGACGCGGGCAGCACGCTCGGGCAGTGGACCTACCTCGTCGTCGCCGTGATGGCGTTCTTCGAGACGGGCGCGTTCGTCGGCCTCATCGCGCCCGGCGAGACGTTCCTGATCTTCGGCGGCGTCGTCGCCGGGCAGGGGACGATCTCGCTCGTCGCGCTCATCGCGATCGTGTGGGCCGCCGCGGTCGCGGGCGACCTGGCCAGCTTCTACGCGGGCCGGCGCCTCGGCCGTGCCTTCCTGGTGCGGCACGGGCCGAAGGTCTCCATCACCGAGGAGCGCCTGCACACCGTGGAGGCGTTCTTCGACCGCCACGGCGGCAAGGCCATCCTGCTCGGTCGGTTCGTCGGCGTCGTGCGCGCGGTCAACCCGTTCCTGGCCGGCTCCTCGGGCATGCCGCTGCGGCGCTTCCTGCCCTACGACGTCATCGGCGCCGGCGCGTGGGCGACGATGCTGCTCGTCCTCGGCTACGTCTTCTGGCAGAGCTTCGACCAGGTGCTGCACTACGCCGAGCGCGGGACGCTCGCGCTGGGCACCACGATCGTCGTCCTGGCGGGGGTGGCCTGGCTCTGGCGCCGCCTGCGCCAGGAGGAGCGCCGCCGCGAGGCCGCGGCGTGGGTCGACCGCCAGCTCGACCGCCCCGTCCTGCGCCCGGTCGCCGCCGTCGTGCGCCCCACCGCGCGCTGGCTGCGCGGCCCGGTGCGCTTCCTCATCGGCCGCCTGACCCCCGGGGAGCTGGGCCTGGAGCTGACGACGCTGCTGGCCTTCGCGGCCGTCGGCTCCTTCGCGTTCGCGGCCAACGCGATCGCGCTGGGCGACAACGTCCTCATCGCCGGCGACCGGCGGGCGTTCACGATCGCCGACGAGGTGCGCACGCACTGGCTCGACGAGGTCGCCCGGGTCGTCACCCACCTCGGGTCCTCCGTGGTCGCGGGCGCCGCGGCGCTGCTCTGCGTGGCGCTGCTGCTGTGGCGCCGGCGGCGCATCGAGGCGGCGGCGATGGGCGGCGCGACCGTGCTGACGTGGGCCGCCGTGCACCTGGCCAAGGTCCTCGTCGGCCGCCCGCGCCCGGCCCGGTCGCTCGTGGACACCCTGGGGGAGAGCTACCCGTCGGGCCACGCCGCCTACGCGGTGGTCTGGGTCGCCATCGCCGTCGTGCTCACGCGCTCGCTGCCCGGCCTGACGCGGGCGACCGCGGCCGTGGTCGCGGGGTCCGTGGCGGTCGTCGCGGTCGCGCTGACCCGCATCTACCTGCGCGCGCACTACCTGTCCGACGTCGTGGGCGGCCTCGGGCTGGCCGCGATGATCTTCGCGCTGTGCGGCATGGCGGCGCTCATCGTCGGCCACCTTCGCAACAATGGGGCGCGGACGTGAGCAACCAGGAGGTCACCTACGTCGTCGCGGGCTGCTGCGGCGTGCTCGGGCTCGCCGCCTACGTGGTGTTCATCCTCGTGCCCGCGGTCACGGCGTACTCGCGCATCTGGCAGCGGGCCCTGGCCGGCGTGTTGACGCTCTACGTGCTCGCCGCGTTCGTGGCCGTCGGAGCCGCCGGCGGCGGCGCGATCGTCTGGTTCTGGGACCGCATCAACATCTGAGCGGGAGTCCCACCCGATCCGGCCAACCGTTCGGCCCTAGACTTCCCCGCATGTCCACTCCGGCTCCGAGGACGCCGGCGGGGATCGACCTCGAGGCCCTGGACTCGATCACCGACGCCGTCGAGTCGGGCGCGGGGCTGCCCGAGGTCATCCGTGCGGCCGCCCGAGCGCTCGACGCGAGCCTCGCGCTGACCGACGCCGCGAGCACGGTGCTGGCCGTGGCGGCCCGGTCGCCGGCCGACGAGCGCTCGCTCATGAGCGACGCCGACGGGGTGGACGTCGTCGACCTGCGCGTGGCCGACGAGCCCGTCGGGCAGCTGCGGGTCCGCGCACGCTCCGACGCCGAGGCCTCGCCGATGGTGCTGCGGCTCGTCACGGCGCTCGTGGCCTCCGAGGTCCAGCGCGTCCGGGCGCCGGCCCGCGCCTCCGAGCAGGCCGTCATCGAGTTCGTGCACGACCTGCTGGGCCGGCGCCTGACCGACGGCGACGACGTGCTGGCGCGCGCCGAGGCCATCGGGCTCGACGTGGCGCCGGGCGCCTCGGTGCTCGTCGTGCGGGCCCAGCTGCACGTGACCACCGAGGAGGGCTGGCGCGAGCGCGTGGTGACCGCCGCCGAGCGCGGGGCGCGGGCGGCGGTGCCCGGGGCGATCGCGTCGTCCTCGGGCCGGCCGGAGGCGCCCGGGGCCGAGGTCGTCATCCTCCTGCCGTCCGCCGAGGCCGCCGACGCCGAGCGCGCGTCGGGCAGCGTCCTGCGCGAGCTGCAGGCCTCGCTGACCGGGCACACGTTCGCGCTCGGCCGCAGCCGGGTCGCGGGCGGGCCGGCCGAGCTGGGCCGCGCGGCCAACGAGGCGCTGCTGGCCGCCAACGTCGCCGAGGCCGACGGGGACGCCGACGACGGCCAGCGCATCCTGGCCTTCGACGACACGGGCGCCTACCGGCTCCTGCTCTCGGCGATGAGCGAGGACCCGGCCGAGCTGCAGCGCTTCTACGCCGAGACGATCGAGCCGCTCGTCGCCTACGACGACCAGTACGAGACCGAGCTCGTCAGCACCGTCGAGGCGTTCCTCGACGCCGACGGCAACGTGGCGGGCACCGCGCAGCGGCTCTTCACCCACCGGCACACGATCCGCTACCGCCTGGAGCGCGTCCGGGAGCTCTCGGGGCTCGACGTCGGATCGACCGACGGCCGGGAGAAGCTGAGCCTCGGGCTCAAGGCGATGCGGGTGCTCGGGATCGCCGCCCGCGGCGGCCCGGCCAGCGAGCAGGGAGCGGGGGGCGGGCGCGTGCCCAGACGCTCCTGAAACCGATGGTTCGGGTCCGACTTGAGAGCGGCAACGCGCCAATCTTGACAGCCGGAGCCTCGTAGAACACGCTAGGCACCTAAGAGGCCGGAATTCCGACCGGTCCTGGGGTCCTCACCCCCTTGAGAAGCCGGGCCCACCGGCCGACAAGAGGAGTGAAGGGACGGGCCGCCGTCCCCTCGAGCTCCCTCATGAAGCACCGAACGCACGATCATCTCTTCGCCGCCGCAGGCGTCACCGCCGCCCTCTCGCTGATCGGGACGGGCGTCACGGTCCTCAACGGGTCGGTGCTGCAGTTCAGCGGCTGGCCCCTCGTCGCCGGCGACTCGGCCCGCAAGGTCCAGCTGCCCGTCGCGCCGCTGCCCGTCGTCGCCCACCGCACCGACGTCCTCGCCTCGGGGACCGGCACCGGCGGCACGAGCTTCCCGGGCCTGACGACCGGCACGCGCGGCTCGAGCCTCAGCAGCCTCACCTTCACGGTCTCGGCCGGCGGCACCACGCGCGTCGGCACCGCGCCGCTGCCCGGCGCCACGGCGCCCGTGGGCGGGACTGTCGTCGGCGTGTCGCTCGACGGCTCGGCCGGCTCGCTGGGCTCGTCGAACTCGAACGCCAGCGACGGCAATGGGACCCCGCAGTCGAGCTACACGCAGTCGGCAACCCGCACGGCCGACACGCCCGTCAGCATCGACACCGACGGCGACGGCGTGCCCGACACCTGGGCCCAGGCACACGGCACGCCCGTCACGCCGATCGACCAGAACGCCGTCCCGACCGCCACCGGCCGCGACGCGACCTCCGCCTTCACGCCGGTGACGCCCGTCGCGCTGCCGACCGACGCGCCGCCCGCCGAGACGACCGTCCCGGCCGACACGACGTCGTCCACGACGACCGACACGGCCCCGGCGCCCGTCGTCATCGGGCCGGACACGGGCACGACCCCGACCCCACTCCCGCCGTCGAGCACGGGCAGCACCCCCACCACCGGCGCCGACACCGGATCGGCCACCCCCGACACGCCCGCAGCCGGCGGCGTGCCGTCGAGCCCTGCCACGCCGCCGACGACGGCCGACCCGGCCCCGACGCCGGACCCCGCGCCCGCGCCCGACCCGGCGCCCGCGCCGGATCCGACGCCCACGCCGGCCGACCCGACGCCCACGCCGGCCGACCCGACGCCGCCCGCCGACACGACGCCCCCGGCCGACCCGGCGCCGGCGCCGCAGCCGCCGGTCGCGGAGAGCTCCCCGGCCGACAGCGCCCCCGCGCCCGACGCCCCCGCCACGGACCCGGCGCCCGCGCCGGCCAACGCGGCGATCCCCTCGTCGGCCCAGTAGCCGACCGCCGGACCCTAGGATCCCGGTCCATGCGGATCGGGATCATCACGGGCTCGGGGACCTACGCGCTGCCGGACTTCGAGGACGCGCGGCCCACCGAGGTCGCGACCGAGTTCGGTCCCGCGACGATCACCGAGGGCCGCTTCGCCGGTGCCGACGTCCTGCACGTCAGCCGCCACCTCGCCGGGCACGCGCGCCTGTCGCATCAGGTCACCCACCAGGCCAACATCGCCGCGCTGCGCGACCGCGGCGCCGACGCGATCCTCGGCGTCACCGTCTGCGGCGCCGTCGACGCGACCGTGCCGCTGGGCACGCTCATGGTCTTCGACGACCTGCACTTCCTGGCCAACCGCCTGCCCGACGGCTCGATCTGCACGCTGCACACCGAGCCCGGCCGTCCCGGCCGCAGCCACTGGGTCTACGAGGAGCCGTTCTCGGCGCCGCTGCGCGGCGCGCTGCTGCTCGGCGCCCGCGAGGCGGGGCTCGTCGTCCGCGACGGCGGCTGCTACGGCCACGTCGACGGCCCGCGCTTCAACACGAAGGCCGAGATCCGGATGCTCGCCGCCTGCGGCGTCACCGCGGTGAGCCAGACCGCCGGCCCGGAGACCGTCCTGGCCGGCGAGGCCGGCATCCCGTTCGCGCTGCTGGGCTACGCGACCGACTACGCCAACGGCGTCCAGGACGAGGCCACGCCCGTCGCCGAGCTCATGCGGCTCATCGGCGAGAGCCCCGTCGCGCTGGCCGCGACCCTGGCCGCCGCCGTGCCGCACGTCCAGCGCGCCCAGCCCGGGCCGGTGGGGACCCATCTCGGCTTCGACTGACCCCGCCCGTGCGCCGGGGCCGATCGCCGTCGTGGTCCTCGACGCGCTGGCCGCCGCGCCCGACCCCGTGCTGCGCGACCGGCTGGGCCCGGAGCGCCACGACTGGCTCGACCACCTCCTGCGTGAGCGCGCGCTGGCGTGGGCGCGGCGGGCCGGCGCGGGCGCCGAGCCGCTGCGCGCCCGCGCAGCCGGGGAGCTCGGCGCGCTGACCGCCGGCCACGACGGCCCGGTGGTCCTCCTGGCGCCCGACGTGCCCGGGCTCTCGGAGGCCCACCTCGCCGCCGCCCGCGACGACCTGGCCGCAGGCGTGCTGATCAGCACCGGGCCCACCGGCGACGGCACGCCGTTCCTGATGGTCCTCGGCCGCCCCGAGCCGCGCCTGCTGGCGCTGGCGGGCGGCGCGACGTTCGACGAGCTCGTGGCGGCCGCCGTCGACGTCGGCGGCACCCTCGGCATGCTGCGCCCCGAGCGGCGCCTGGCCACGCTGGCCGACGCGCGGGCGATCCGCGCCGACCCGCTGGCGCCCGCCGAGCTCGTCGAGGCCCTCGCGGGCCTCGGCTGACCTACCGCGCCGAGGACTGCGCCCGCGCCGCGCGGTGGTAGGCGCTCACGAGCGACTCGCAGCCGTGCGTACGGGGCTTGACGCGGCCGTAGACGACCGTGTCGGCCCCCGGGCCGCAGTCGACCGTCGCGGGGCGCCTGGTGAACGCCAGGACGCTGTCGTTGCCGTTGCCGCCGCGCACCACGTTGCGCCCGGCGCCGCGCAGGCGGATCACGTCGTCGCCGTCCCCGCCGCCGATGACGTTGTCGCCCTCGCCGCCCTGCAGCGCGTCGGCGCCCGGGCCGCCGTCGATGTGGTTGGCGCCGCGGCCGCCGTAGACCGTGTCGGCGCCCGGGCCGGCGATGAGCTCGTCGCGGGCGCCGTGGCCGCCGTCGCCGTGGTTGCGGTCGCCCCACAGGACGTCGTCGCCGTCGGCGCCGAGCAGGGTGTCGGACCCGTGGCCGCCGAGCAGGGTGTCGTTGCGCTCCGTGCCGTGGACGGTCGCGCCGCGGTCGGAGGCCAGCTCGCGGCGCCCGACGGTCGGATCGGCCACCGGCGGAGCGGCCACGACATCCTCGCAGCCCGTGATCTCGCCGCGGCGCAGCGCCTGGGCGTTGGAGATGCCGCCGGGGCGGTCGTAGGGGTTGATGACGACGGTGTCCTGGCCGGGCCCGCAGTCCACGGTCGCCACCGCGGTCCCGTTGTTGACGTAGACGACATCGTCGCCGGCGCCCGCGTCGATGCGGTCGGGGCCCGAGTCGGCGTAGACGACGTCGTTGCCCGCGCCCGCGCGGATCGTGTCCGCGCCCGAGCCGCCGTGCACCAGGTCGTCGCCGGCGCCGGCGTCCACGACGTCGGGCGCCGCGCCGCCGTCGAGCACGTCGTTGCCCGGGCCGCCGTCGAGGAGGTCGTGGCCGAAGCCGCCGAAGAGGCGGTCGGGACCGTCGCCGCCCCGCAGGGCGTCGTCGCCCGAGCCGCCGGTCAGCTCGTCGGCGCCGCCGAGGCCGAGGGCCGCGTCGGCGCCCGTCCCGCCGTCGAGGTGGTCGGGGCCCGCGGCGCCGACGAGGCGGTCGCCGCCCTCCTCGCCGAGCAGCACGCCGCCGAGCGCCGTGCGGACCGTCAGGCGGTCCGGGCCCGGCAGCCCGAGGACCGGCGCGGCGGCCGGCGAGGACAGGGCCGGCAGCAGCGGGGCGACGGGCAGGAAGTCGACCGTGCGGATCACCAGCGCGGGCGGGAGGTCGGCGGGCAGGGCGGGGAAGGCGGGGGCGTCGGCCGACGCGGGCGCGGCCACGGCGAGGACCGGCAGGACGGCGAGCAGCACGGAGCGGGGACGGAGGTGCATCACACCAGGGATCGACGCGCCGCCCGCACGGTTGATGTCGCCGGCGCCGGCGCGGACCAACGGCCCACGGCGCGATGCCGCCGGAGGCTGGGGGGCAGGGACTCGAACCCCGGATCCCAGGACCAAAACCTGGTGTGTTGCCAGCTACACCACCCCCCAGCGAGCGTGCGCGGTCCATTCTGGCGGAGAGCCGCGCGGCACGCGCGGGCGGTCCCGCGCCGGGGGCCGCCGCCGGCCCGCACGGCGGCCGCCCCCTAGGCTGTCGGCCGTGACCCCCTTCAGCGCCGTCGTCATGGCTGCGGGACAGGGCACGCGGATGCGCTCCGCGCTGCCCAAGGTCCTGCACGAGCTCTGCGGGCGACCCATGGTCGCCTGGCCCGTGCTGGCCGCCCTGGAGGCCGGGGCCCAGCGCGTGGTCGTCGTCGCCTCGCCGCACGTCGACCTCGCCCCGGCCCTGCCCGAGGGCGTGCTGACCGCGATCCAGGAGGTCGCCGACGGCACGGGCGGCGCGGTCCTGGCCGGCCTGGACCAGACGCAGCCCGGCGTGCCGGTCGTGGTCCTCAGCGGCGACGTGCCGCTGGTCTCCGCGCAGGCCATCGGCGACCTGGTGGCGGCCCACGTCGCCTCGGGCGCCGCCGCGACGATGGTCACGACCGAGCTCGAGGACCCCACGGGCTACGGGCGCGTCGTCCGCGACGCCGACGGCCGCGTCGAGCGCGTGGTGGAGACCAAGGCCGACGGCGACGCCACGCCGGAGGAGCTCGCGCTGCGCGAGGTCAACACGGGGATCTTCTGCTTCGACCACGCCGCGCTGGCCGAGGCGCTGCCGCGCGTGGGCACCGACAACGCCCAGGGCGAGAAGTACCTGCCCGACGTCCTGACGCTCCTGCGCGCCCGGGGCGACGTCGTCGCCGCCCACGTCGTCCAGGACCCGGGCCTCGTCCTGGGCATCAACGACCGCGTCGCGCTCGCCGAGGTGCGCGCGCTGGCCCAGCGGCGCATCCTCGAGGACCACATGCGCGCCGGGGTCACGATCGTCGACCCGGGCTCGACGCTGATCGACGCCGGGATCACGATCGGGCAGGACACGATCATCGAGCCCTCGACCTACCTGCGCGGCGCGACGACGGTCGGCGCGCGCGCGCACCTGGGCCCGGCGACCACGATCGTCGACGCCACGCTGCACGACGCCACCACCGTGCGCCACTCCTGGGTGCAGGAGGCCGAGCTGCACCCAGGCGCGACGGTCGGCCCGTTCGCCTACCTGCGCCCGGGGACCGTGCTGCGCGACGGCGCGAAGGCCGGCACGTTCGTCGAGATCAAGAACTCCGACATCGGCGAGGGCACGAAGGTCCCGCACCTCAGCTACGTCGGCGACGCCGACGTCGGGCCGGGCACGAACCTCGGCGCGGCGACGATCACCGCGAACTACAACGGCAAGACCAAGGTCAAGTCGCGCACGACGATCGGGACGGGCGTGCGCACGAGCGTGGACACGACCCTGGTCGCGCCGGTGTCGCTCGGCGACGGTGCCTACACTGCCGCTGGGTCGGTCGTCGTGGAGGACGTCCCGGACCGGGCGCTCGCCGTCGCGCGGGCTCGCCAGAGGAACATCGAGGGCTACGCGGACCGCGAGTAGGAGCAAGACCAGCCGTGAGCATCCAGCTGCCGCTGAAGGCGTCGGCCGTGCCGATTACGATGGAGTCCGACGTGAGCACCCCGCATGCGATGCCGGTGGCCACCAGCCTCCCGATCGACTACGACAAGCGGCTCATGTTGTTCTCCGGGCGCGCGAACCCGGAGCTGGCGGCCAAGATCGGCGCCAAGCTGGGCGTGGGGCTGGGCCCCATCACGCTCAAGACGTTCAGGAACGGCGAGGTCTACTGCCGCTACGAGGAGTCGATCCGCGGCGCCGACGTCTTCCTCATCCAGCCCATCTGCGGCAACCCAGCGACCGGCATCAGCACCAACGACGCGCTCATGGAGCTGCTCGTGATGATCGACGCGGCGATCGGCGCCTCGGCGCACCGCGTCATCGCCGTCACCCCGTGGTACGGCTACAGCCGCCAGGACAAGAAGTCTGCGCCGCGCGAGCCGATCAGTGCCCGCCTCGTGGCCCGGATGATCGAGGCCGCCGGTGCCGACCGCGTGCTGACGATGGACCTGCACGCCGGCCAGGTGCAGGGCTTCTTCAACATCCCGGTCGACCACATGACCGCGCTGATGATGCTCACCCAGCACTTCGAGGACATGCAGCTCAACGACCTGGTCGTCGTGGCGCCCGACGCCGGCCGCGTCAAGCTCAACAAGAAGTTCGCGTCCAAGATCGGGGCCGAGCTGGCCATCCTCGACAAGGAGCGCCCGGCCCAGCAGGTCGCCGAGATCGGCTACGTCATCGGCGACGTGCGCGGCAAGACCGCGGTGCTCGTCGACGACATGATCGACACCGCCGGCACGCTGAAGGCCGCCGCGCAGACCGTGCGCGACGAGGGCGCCTCCCGCGTCTTCGCGGCCGCCACGCACGGCGTCTTCAGCGGCGACGCCTACGAGAACCTCGCCTCGGCCGGCTTCGAGAAGATCGTCGTCACCGACACGATCCCGCTGCGCCCCGGCGCCCCCGAGAACATCCAGGTCCTCTCCTGCTCGGACCTGCTGACGGATTCCATCCGCCGGATCTTCACCGACGACTCGGTGTCCGAGGTCTTCGGTGGAGAGAACCAGCTGTTCTGACCCCGAGGGCACACCGCCCCTCCGGACGGACGGTTGACGGACCGCTCGGCGCCGCCATAGCGTGCCCCGCCCATGGGCTACGCCGTGGGCGTCGACATCGGCGGGACGTTCACCGACTGCGTGGTCATCGACGGCGACGGCGTCGTCACGGTGTCCAAGGCCCCGTCGACGCCGCCCGACTTCGGCGTCGGGTTCGTGGACGCGATGCGCGAGGCGGCCGCCGTGCTGGGCCTCGACGTGCGCGAGCTCGTGGCCGACTGCCGCGGCATCTACCACGGCTGCACCGTCGGCACGAACGCCCTCGTGGAGGGCAACGCCGCGCCCGTGGGGCTCATCACCACCCGCGGGCACCGCGACTCGATCTTCTTCATGCAGTCCGGGCGGCGGCTGCGGCGGATGCCGGCCGAGTACATCGCGGCCGTCGCCACGCACGCCAAGCCGCAGCCGCTGGTGCCCAAGCACCTCGTGGCCGAGGTCGACGAGCGCGTCGCCTTCGACGGCGCGGTGCTCGTCGCGCTGGACCCCGGCGCGGTGCGGGGCGCGGTGCAGGAGCTGGCCGACGCCGGGGCGCAGGCGTTCGCCGTGTCGCTGGTCTGGGCGACCGCCAACCCGGCGCACGAGGCGGCGGTGGCCGAGGTCGTCGCCGACGTCGTGCCCGGCGCGTTCGTCTCGCTCGGCTCGCTCGTGGCCCCGCGCGTCGGCGAGTACGAGCGCACGGTCGCCACCGTCGTCAACGCCGCCGTCGGCCCGACGATGGACGCCTACCTCGGCGGACTGGAGGAGCTGCTGGCCGAGCTGGGCTACACCGAGCCGGTGCAGGTCATGACGTGCTCGGGCGGCCTCATCGCAGCGCAGGAGGCGCGCCGGCGGCCGGTGCTGACGATCGGCTCGGGCCCGGTGGCGGGCGTCATCGGCTCCGTCGCCCTGGAGCAGCGCGAGGCGCAGGAGGGCACGATCACCGGCCCCGACGCCGAGGGCAACGTCATCACGGCCGACATGGGCGGCACCACGCTCGACGTCGGCGTCATCTCGCAGGGCGTCCCGCTGAGCAGCCCGACGGCCTGGCACGGCCAGTACGAGTACTTCGTGCCGACCGTCGACGTGCGGTCCATCGGCGCCGGCGGCGGGAGCCTCGTGCGCTCCGACGCGCAGGCCGGCACGCTGAGCGTCGGGCCCGGGAGCGCGGGGGCCCGGCCGGGGCCGGTGTGCTACGGCCGCGGCGGCACCCGCCCGACGGTGACCGACGCCGACCTCGTGCTCGGCGTCATGGGTGGTGGGGACTTCGCCGCGGGGACGATGCGCCTGGACGTCGCGGCGGCCGCGGCGGCGCTGGCCGAGGTCGGCGCCCCGCTGGGCCTGGACGCCCGCCAGACCGCGGCGGCGGCCGTGCGCATCGTGGACAACAAGATGGCCGACGCCATCCGCCTGGCCAGCATCCAGCAGGGCTACGACCCGCGGCGCTTCGCGCTGTACGCCTACGGCGGCGCCGGCGCGATCCACGGCGCGGCGATCGCCCGTGAGCTGGGCATCGGCACGGTCGTCGTGCCGCTGAGCAACCTGGCCTCGGCGTGGTCGGCGTTCGGGATCGTCAGCTCCGACGCCGTCGTCGTCGAGGAGAAGTCGGTCAGCCTGCGCGAGCCGTTCCCGGCCGACGAGGTCAACGCGCACTGGCACGCGCTGGAGGCGGCGGTGTCCGAGCGGATGACGCGCCAGGGCATCGACCGCGACGCGATCGTCCTGAGCCGCCGGGTGGACCTGCGCTACACGCTGCAGGTCAACCAGGTGCAGGTCGCCGCCCCCGGCGGTGAGTACGACGCCGCCACGTTCGCCGAGCTCATCGCGACCTACGAGCGCGACTACGCGCGGCTGTTCGGCGAGGGCACGGGCTACGCCGCCGCGGGCTACGCCATGACGCTGCTGCGCGTGGAGGGCCGCGCGCCGATCGGCGACGCCGGGGTGCACGCGGCGCCGGCGCCGGGCGGCGGCGGCACGACGGAGAAGGGCCGGCGCGCGGTGACGTTCGTCGGGACGAGCACGGAGGAGCTCCAGGCCGTCGTCCACGACGGCGCCCGCCTGGCGCCCGGCCACGCCGTCGAAGGCCCGGCGATCCTCGAGTACCCCCACACCTCGGTGGTCGTGCCCGCCGGCGCGCGCGCCGCGGTCGATCCGCTGGGCAGCATCCGGATGGACCTTCGACCGCAGGGGAGCGGGGCATGAGCGACGAGCGCGCCGAGGTCGTGTGGGACGGCACGGCCAACAGCTACCGGCCCGGGCCCGGCTGGCGGGACGCGATCGCGGCGATCGACCTGCACGCCGACGCCGACGAGACCCTGGACCCCGTCACCTACGAGGTCATCCGCCACCGCCTGTGGACGATCAACACCGCCCACGGTGAGACCGTCACGCGCGTCTCGGGCTCGCCGGTCTTCGCGTCGCTGGACTTCAACATGTGCATCCTCACCGAGGACGCCGAGATCGTGATGAACGCGCCGTTCATCCAGTACCTCAACATCGGCGCGCCCTACACGGTCAAGTTCATCATGGAGCACTTCGGCGACCGGCCGGGCATCGAGGAGGGCGACGTCTTCTTCGGCAACGACCCGTGGGTCGGCGCGGTGCACCAGATGGACGTGCTGTTCGCGGCCCCCGTGTTCGTCGACGGCCGCCTGTTCGCGTGGGTCTCCAACGCCGGCCACCAGTACGACCTCGGCGGCGTCGTGCCCGGCGGCTGGCCGCAGAACGCCGTCGACGTCTACCACGACCCCGTCCTGCTCTCGCCGATGAAGATCGTCGAGCGCCACGAGCTGCGGCCCGACCTGGAGCGCATGTACCTGCGCCAGTCGCGGATGCCGGAGCTGCTGGCGCTGGACCTGCGCGCCCAGATCGCCGGCTGCCAGGCCGCGGGCGCCGCCATCGTGGCGATGTGCGACCAGTTCGGCGCGCCGACGGTCAAGGCCGCGATGCGGCGCGTGGTGCAGTCGGCCCGCACCGCGTTCGCCGCCAAGCTGCGCCGCATCCCCGACGGCACCTGGTCCGACGTCCGCTACCTCGACGAGGCGCTGCCGGGCGACCGCCACACCTACCGCGTCGCGATCAACGTGCACAAGGCCGGCGACCGGATCACGATCGACAACCGCGGCAGCGACCCCCAGCAGGAGGGGCCGCTGGGGATCACGTTCCAGGCCCTGGCCGGATCGGTCCTGAGCGCCGTGGCGATCAGCATGCTGCCCGAGCAGCTCTTCGCCGTCGGCGGGGCCGAGACGAACATCGACTACGACGTCGTGCCCGGCCTGCTGAACACGGTGACCTACCCGGCGGCGGTCAGCGCGGCGATCTGCAACGTCGTCACCCACCTCAACCTCATGCAGACGTGCATCGGGCGGATGGTCGCCGGCGACGACGAGCTGCGGCGCGACATCGTGGCGCCGGGCCCCGACTACCCCGTGCCCGTCGTGTCCGGGACCGACGACCGTGGCCAGTTCTTCGGGTCGGCGATCCTCGACCACTTCGCGATGGGCGGGGGCGCCCGCTCCTCCCAGGACGGCGTCGACACCGGCGGGCCGAGCTGGAGCCCGCTGACGTTCCTCATGAACGTCGAGGCCGTCGAGCAGTGGTTCCCGTTCGTCTACCTCTGGCGGCGCGAGCTCGAGGACTCCGGCGGCGCCGGGCGCTGGCGCGGCGGCGTCGGCCTGGCCTATGCCTGGACGCCCTACCGGGCGCGGAGCCTGGACGTCTACTCGTTCTCGGGTGGCATGTCGATGTCGGGCTTCGGGGCCCAGGGCCTGCTGGGCGGCCTGCCCTCTCCGCCGGCGCGGACGACGGTCAAGCGGGCGACCGACCTGCTGGAGGCCTTCGCGCAGGGCCGCGTGCCGGGCTCGATCGACGACGTCGCGGCGGGCGAGGTCCTCATGCTGCGCGGCAAGTCCAACGCGGTGGCGCTCGGCCCCGGCGACGTCGCCGAGTCGGTGATCTCGGGCGGCGGCGGCTACGGCGACCCGCTCGAGCGTGAGGCCGCGCGCGTGGCGCTGGACGTCCGCGAGTGGCGGGTCTCGGCGGCGGCCGCCCGCGGCGTCTACGGCGTCGTCGTCGACGCGGCCGGGGAGGTCGACGGCGCGGCCACGCAGCGCGAGCGCGCGGGCATCCGCGCCCGACGGTCGGCCTGGGCGCCGGGGATCGCACTGGGCCGCGACGGCGGCCCGTCGGACCCCGTGGCCGCCACGGGCGAGCCGCCGCGCCGCGTGCACGAGGCCATCGTCGCGCGCGACGAGGGCGCCGAGCGCGTCCTGGCCTGCGAGCGCTGCGGGACCGTGCTGTGCGGCTACGCCGGCAACGTCAAGCACCACCTGCTGGCGGGCGCCGCGGCGCTCGTCGACGCGCTCCCGCGTGCCAACGACCCCGCCGACTACCTCGACGGCGAGGACGTCGTGCTGCGCAGCTACTGCTGCCCGGGCTGCGCGGTGCTCATGTCGGTGGAGGTCGTGCGGCGCGCCGAGCCCGCCGTCTGCGAGATGCGCCTGGCCCCGCCGGGCGATCGCTAGCGTGGGGTCATGAGCCCGACGACCGCCGCCGCCGTCCTGCAGGAGCGCCTCGGGCTCTCCGACGACGAGCTGCTCGGCGTCCTGGACGCCGACCCCCTGTCGGTGGTCGGCGGTGAGCTCGACCACAAGCCACAGCTGCCGATCCTGCTCACGCTGACCGCCGAGGCCGCCGAGCGCGCCGGGGAGGGCGTCCTGCGGCGCTGGGTGCGCTCCACGGGCCGCGCGGGCCGGCCGATCGACCTCCTGCTGGCCCGCGACTACGGCGCGTTCGAGGACGCGCTGGAGGACCTGCGCGAGCGGGGGTTCGTCGTGCGGGCCGGCGGCGGGCGCTAGCGCACGGCCTGCGCGGCCTGCGACGGGTCCTGCTTCTTGGGCCCGGGCCACACGCCGAACAGGTGGGTCCAGCCCTTGGCGCCGGCGCGGTCGACCGCCGCGCGGGTGACCTTGAACGTCACGCCCTGCACCGCCGCCGCGGCGAGCACCTTGGACCACTCGGCGTCCTGGGTCGTCGGCTTGGGTGGCTCCTCCTCGTCGAAGATGCCCCAGACGACGTTGAAGAGCTTCTTGGAGACGAGGCCCGCAAGGATGCCGAGGACGATCCCGATGGGCTTGTAGACCAGCTTCATGGGCCGACCGTACCCGAAGGGCCCGCCGCCGATGCCCGCCGACCGACCGCGCGCCGGTGGAGATTCCGACCGCGTGTCCGATCAAATCGGGTAGACCTTCAGGCACCATCGTCAAGGAGCAGGCTGCGAGGAGGGCGCGATGGACGAGCACCAGCGAGATCCACGGGATCCGGGGCCCGACGAGGGCGTCGCCGACGAGCTGCTTCGCCGCGCGCTCCTGGACCCCGAGGCGGCCGCCGCGGTCGCCCTCCGGGTCCACGGCCTGGCGATGGCCGAGCGCCTGACGGTCGTCTTCCACGGCCGCCGCGACCTGGGCACGATCCAGACCTACGTGGCCAACGGCGGCCACGGCGAGGGCGAGCAGCTCGGCGCCCGCGACCTGCTGCGCGTGCCCTGCGACCTGGACCTGGGGGAGACCCACACCCGCGAGGAGGCCCTCGAGGCCTACGAGCAGCAGGCGCGCACGATGCGCGACGCGCTGCAGGCCGCCGACACGGTGCTGGCCATCTGGGAGGAGCCGCTGCGCGAGGTCGCCGGGTCGACCGTCTCGGTCCTGCGCGCCATCGACCTCGACGTGCCGCTCCCCGCCCACCGGCTCATGCCGATCGCGCTGGTGGCGCCCGACCGCCGCCTCACCGTCGTCCCGGTCTGCGGCGCGCGCACGCTCGCCGAGGGCCGCCCGCCGATGGGCATCGCCTGCGCCCAGCAGGACATCGCCCACGTCTATCCGCTGCCCGACGACCCGCACGCCTGCCTGGAGGACTTCGTCGCGCGCGCGGCGGAGCACGCCCACCAGATGGCCGAGCGCCTCGAGGCCCAGGAGCGCTCCGTGCAGCGGTTCCTGGAGATCAACGGCGAGGACTACCCCGAGGCCTGCTGAGTCGCGGGGGCTGCCGCCCCCGGCGCGGCGCACGACTAGTCTGCCGGGCGGTGCTCGCCCGCCGTCGCCGCCTGATCCTGCTCCTCGCCCCGCTCGTGGTCGTCTTCCTGGCGGTCTCGTTCGTCGTGGCGCGCTTCCTGACCACGGAGAACCGCGAGCGCGCCAAGCTGGACGACCTGCTGCACCTGGAGGCCGCCGGCGACGTCGGCGGGGTCCTGCGCTCGCTGCAGGCCTGCGACGCCGCGTGCGCGGCCAAGGTCCGCGCGTTCGTGCCGCGGCTGGCCGGTCCGGGCGCCGTCAAGATCGCGCGCCTGGACTCGGGCACGTCCTACTCGCTGGGCACCGCGCAGGGCTGGAGCCGAGTGGTCTGGGTGCGGGGCGTCAACGCCGTCCCCGTCGTCCAGTGCGTCCTCGTGCGCCGCAGCGGGAGCCCGCTGACCGGTCGCTCGATCAGCCTCCTGCGCCTCAACGCGCCACTGGCGAACAACGAGGATCCGTGCTGAGCGGACCCGTCGCCGTCGTCCACCGCAACGCGCTGTCCCCGGTCGTGTTCCCCCTCCCCGAGATGCTCCGACGCTGCCTGCTGCTCTGCCTCCTCGCCGTCCTCGCGCTGCCCGCGAGCGCGCTCGCCCAGGGCGACGGCATCGTGGACAAGACGCTCTACAAGACCGGCAACTCGGGTCGCTACCTCATGGGCGGCGAGTGGCTCTACCGCGCCGACCCGTCGGGCAACGGAGCCCAGCAGGGCTTCGCGACGAGCACCTCGCGGCTGGGCTGGACGCCGGTCACGGTGCCCAACGCCTGGAACGCCAAGGACTACAGCGACGCCTCCTTCGCAGGCGGCGTGGGCTGGTACCGCAAGGACTTCCACCTGCCCTCCGCCGCCAAGGCGCTGTCGTGGGTCGTGCGCTTCGAGTCGGTCAACTACCGCTCGCGGGTCTACCTCAACGGCCGGCTCATCGGCAAGAACACCGGCGCCTACCTGCCGTTCGAGATCCGGCTGCCCGCCGGCCTGCTCAAGCGCGGCGGGCGGAACGTGCTGGCGGTGCGCGTCGACGATCGGCGCTTCCCGACCGACTTCCCGCCCTCTGGCCTGTCGACGACGGGCGTGCCGACCGGCGGCTGGTGGAACTACGGGGGGATCCTGCGCGAGGTCTACCTGCGCAAGATCGACCGCGTCGACTTCACCAACGTCGCGGTGCTGCCCGACCTGCCGTGCGGCACCTGCGACGCGCACGTGACCTACAAGGCCACGGTGCGCAACTACGGCGACAGCGCCCAGCGCGTCCGGGTCACCGCCCGCCTGGGCGCCCGCAACGTCGCGCTGGGGACCCTCGCGGTCGGCGCCAAGCGCTTCGCGACGTTCACGAAGCGCATCGCGGTCAAGCACCCCAGGGTGTGGTCGCCCGACAGCCCGTACCTCTACGACACCTCGGTGGGCGCGGCCGTGGGCGGCCGCACGCTGCAGACCTACACCGTCCGGACGGGCATCCGGTCGATCAAGGTCGTCGACGGCCACCTCATGCTCAACGGCAAGCCGCTGCACTTCCGCGGCTTCGGGACCCACGAGGACTCCCTCGACAAGGGCTTCGCGATCGACGACGCCCAGCGCGAGCAGCAGATCCAATGGGCGCGCGAGGCCGGAGCGACGCTGTTCCGCAGCCACTATCCGCTGCACCCGTACTACTACGAGCGCCTCGACGAGCTCGGGATGCTCGCCTGGACCGAGGTGCCGGTGTACTCCGTCAAGACGAAGTACCTCAAGCAGCGCCTCGTGCGCGAGCTCGCCGCCAAGGAGCTGGCCAGCGCGGTGCAGACGAACATCAACCACCCGTCGATCATCGTGTGGTCGGCGGGCAACGAGCTCAGCGCGCGGCCCGGGCCGGTGCAGGGCTACTACATCCAGCGCGCGGTCAAGCTCGCCAAGTCGCTGGACCCCACGCGCCCGGTCGGCCTGGCCGTGGCCGGCTACCCGTCGGCGGGCTGCCAGCCCGAGTACAAGCCGCTGGACGTCATCGGGATCAACGAGTACTTCGGCTGGTACTCGGGCCCCAACGGGCAGATCGCCGATCGCTCGCTGCTGTCGGACTACCTCGACAGCGTGCGACAGTGCTATCCCGACAAGGCGATCGTGATCACCGAGACCGGCGCGGAGGCCAACCGCGACGGTCCGGTCGAGGAGCGCGGGACCTACCAGTTCCAGCAGGACTTCGCGAACTACCACTTCGGCGTCTACGCGACCAAGCCGTGGCTGTCGGGCGCGATCTGGTGGACGCTGGAGGAGTTCGCGGTGCGCCCGAACTGGGAGGGCGGCAACCCGTGGCCCAACTCGCCGATCCACCAGAAGGGCGTCATCACGATGAGCGGCGTCAAGAAGCCCGCCTTCTTCGATCTGCAGCGGATCTACAAGGGCACCAAGCAGTACGGCTGACGGCCCGGGAGGCCTCGAGGCCCGCGCATTCGCTAGCCTCCCGAGCCGCCCATGGCCGACCAGACCACCAAGCTCGACGTCCACGCCCGCGAGGCCGCCCACTCGCGTGAGACCCGCCGCCTGCGCCGCTCCGGCCAGGTGCCCGGCATCCTCTACGGCGGCGGGGACGCGCCCCAGTCCTTCGCCGTCGCCGAACGTGCGCTGCGCCACGCGCTCGCCGGCAAGGGCGCCGTGCTCGATCTCAGCATCGACGGCGGCCCCGCCACGCCGGCCGTCCTCAAGGACTCCCAGCGCCACCCCGTCCGCGGCGAGCTCCTGCACGTCGATCTGCTCCGCGTCGACCTCAACGTCGCCATCGAGGCCAGCGTCGCCGTCGAGTTCGTCGGCGAGCACGAGGCACCGGGCGTCATCGAGGGCGGCATCCTCGAGCACGTCACCCGCGAGCTGACGATCGAGGCGCTGCCCAACGACATCCCCGAGTCGATCGTCGTCGACGTCTCCAAGATGGAGATGAACGCCACGATGCAGCTCTCGGAGATCACCGCGCCGGCCGGCATCACGCTCCTCGACGACCCCGACGCCACGGTCCTGGCCTCGATCACGCCCCCGAGCGTGTCGACCGAGTCCGACGACGAGGTCGAGACGGAGACCGAGCGCGTCGGCGAGAGCGGTGCGGCGCCGGAGGCCTCCGCCGAGGCCGAGCGCGGCGACGAGGCGTCGGGCGACGACGCCGCGTCGTCCGAGTAGCCCCCGCCGTCCGAGACGCCCATGCGGCTCCCGGGGCGTGCCACGCCCGTCGATTGGCTGATCGTCGGGCTCGGCAACCCCGGCACGCGCTACGCGCGCACCCCCCACAACGTGGGCTTCCTGGTCGCCGAGCGCCTCATCGAGCGCTGGGACCTGGGCCGGCCGCGCAAGACGTTCGCCGGCCTCTACGCCGACGGGCGCCTCCCGCCGCCGCCATACCCGGCGCCCCGGGTCGGCGTGCTGATGCCCCAGACCTACATGAACGAGTCGGGGCGCTCGGCCGGGCCGGCGCGCGGCGCCCTGAAGGTCGATCTCGACCACGTGATCGCCGTCCACGACGAGCTCGACCTGGCCTTCGGCGACATCCGCACGCGGCTGGGCGGCGGGCTGGCGGGCCACAACGGCCTGAAGTCGCTCAAGGCCGGGTTCGGGTCCCCCGACTTCGCCCGCGTGCGGATCGGCATCGGGCGCCCCGACAGCACCGACCCCGAGATCGTCTCGGCCCATGTCCTGGGCCGCTGGCGCCAGTCCGACGCCGAGGTCGCCGAGGTCGTCGACCGCGCCGCCGACGCCGTGCAGCGCATCGTGGACGGTCGCGAGGCGCTGTGACGCGCGGCCTCCCGCGACGGGGGGCGCCGATCGTGCTGCTCGGGGCGCTCAGCGCGCCGAGCTGGTGATGAGGACACCCGACGGCCGACGCCTGTGCCAGGCCGATGACGGCGGCGACGACCAGCGCACGAGCACGAGCGTCCTGCTGGGCGACGCGTTCTTCCTGGCCACCGCGTCCTGAGCGTCGCGCCCGCCGTCCTAAGATGGAGGTCGCACCCCGGCCGCGCCCCCGCGCGGTCGCTGCGCATGCCCACATGTCCCTGCGCTCCCTCCTCACGCACCTCGCCGACGACCCCCAGGGCCCCCGCCTCGCGGCGGAGGGCGGCCGGGCGTTCGTCTCGGCCTCCTACCGCCCGTTCGTCACCGCGGCCCTGCTCGACGGCCTCGACGGCCCGATGGCCGGGCATCCCGCGCTCGTCGTCGCCGCCGACGACCGCCAGGCCCGCGACCTGGCCGCCGACCTGCGCCACTGGCTCGCCCCGCGCCCCGTGCGCTTCTACCCCAGCCGCGGCGTGGCCTACGAGTCGCACCTCGCGCCGCCGCCGCACCTGGTCGGCCTGCGCGTCGCGGCGCTCGACGCCCTCCTGGCCGACGACCCCGGCCGCGAGCCGCCGGTGGTGGTCGTCAGCGCGGTCGCGCTGAGCGAGAAGGTCCCCGACCCGGCGCTGCGGCCCTCGTCGTTCACGCTGCGCACCGGCGACCTCCTGGACCTCGACGAGTGCGCGACCGACCTCGTCGCCGCCGGCTACGAGCGCGTCGACCAGGTCGACGACCGTGGTCAGTTCGCCATTCGCGGCGGGATCCTCGACGTCTACCCGGCCACGGCCGACCATGCGGTGCGCGTCGACCTCTTCGACATCGAGATCGAGTCGCTGCGCGCGTTCTCGACGTTCACGCAGCGCTCGCTCGGCGAGCTCGACGAGCTCGAGATCGCGCCGGCCGCCGAGCTGGCCGTCGAGCACCGCGAGGCGGCCGAGATCGCCGCGATCTCCGACGCCGAGGACCGCCCGGACGTCGCGCAGCTGCTGCCGGTGGACCGCTTCCACGCGTTCCTGGACCTCGCACCCGCCGATGCCGCGGTGATCCTGGCCGAGGAGGCCGAGATCGACCCGGCGCTGCACGACCACTGGCAGGACGTCTGCGCCGCGTTCCACGACGTCGACGCCCACCACCTCTACGTCGCCCCCGACGCGGTGAGCGCCGCGCTGGACGGCCGCGCGCATGTGCGCCTGAGCGCGCTGAACTCCGACCAGCCCTTCGAGTTCCGCGCCCAGGCCGCCGACCTCGGCGCGCGCTCGCTGCGCGAGGCCGAGCCCCAGCTCGAGAAGTTCGTGCGCTCCGGCTACCGCACCGTCGTGACCTGGCCCCAGCGCGGCGGCGGCGAGCGCACGGCCTACAACCTGGCCCGGCTGAAGGCCCACTGGCTCGAGGGCGACGAGCTCACGACCGAGCCGGGCGAGCTGCGCTTCGCGGTGGCCGGCCTGCGCGACGGCTTCATCGCGGGCGGCCCGCGCATCGCCGTCATCCCCGAGCATCGCCTCTTCCGCCGCCGGCGCTCGGAGCGCACGGACGCCCGCGGGCCCTCGCGGCGCGGTGCGCTGCGCTCCTTCAGCGACCTGCGCACGGGCGAGCACATCGTCCACGAGGACCACGGCATCGCGCGCTTCGCGGGCTTCGAGACCAAGACCGTCGCGGGGGTCACGCGCGACTACCTCCAGCTCGAGTTCGCCGGCAGCGACAAGGTGTACATGCCCGTCGACCAGCTCGCGAAGATCTCGCGCTACCTCGGCGCGGGCGCGGGCTCGCCGACGCTGAGCAAGCTCGGCGGCAAGTCCTGGGAGACGATGAAGGCCCGGGCCCGGCGTGCGGCCCAGGAGCTGGCCGGCGAGCTGCTCAACCTCTACGCGGAGCGCCGCCGGCGCGCCGGCCACGCGTTCCCCGAGGACTCCGAGTGGCTGCGCGAGTTCGAGGAGAAGTTCCCCTACACCGAGACCGCCGACCAGCGCGAGGCCATCGAGGTCGTCAAGGCCGACATGGAGCGCCCGCAGCCGATGGACCGTCTGATCTGCGGCGACGTGGGCTACGGCAAGACCGAGGTCGCGCTGCGCGCGGCGTTCAAGGCGGCCGACGACGGCAAGCAGGTCCTCGTCCTGGCGCCCACGACGATCCTCGCCCAGCAGCACTACGGCAACTTCGCCGAGCGGCTGAAGGACTATCCCTTCACCGTCGACCACGTGTCGCGCTTCCGCACGCCCAAGGTCCAGAAGGAGGTCGTCACGGCCTTCAACGAGGGCCACGTCGACATCCTCATCGGCACCCACCGCCTCCTGGGCCGCGACATGCGGGGCAAGGACATCGGGTTGATCATCGTCGACGAGGAGCAGCGCTTCGGCGTCAAGCAGAAGGAGCTGCTGCGCCAGCTCAAGCTCAAGGTCGACGTCATCGCGATGTCCGCGACGCCGATCCCGCGCACGCTGCAGATGTCGATGGCCGGGGTGCGCGACATCAGCGTCATCGAGACGCCGCCCGAGGGTCGGCGCCCGGTCAAGACCTACGTCGGCGAGTACGACGAGGAGGTCGTCAAGCAGGCCATCATGCGCGAGCACGCGCGCGGCGGCCAGGCGTTCTTCGTGCACAACCGCGTCGAGACCATCGACGAGACGGCCGAGCGCCTGCGGGGGCTGTGCCCCGGCGTGCGCTTCGAGGTCGCCCACGGCCAGCTCGACGAGAAGGAGCTCGAGAAGCGGATGCTGGCGTTCCTGCGCGGGGAGGCCGAGGTCCTCGTGGCGACGTCGATCATCGAGTCGGGCATCGACATCCCGCAGGCCAACACGCTCATCGTCGAGCGCTCCGACCTCTTCGGCCTGGCCCAGCTCTACCAGATCCGCGGCCGGGTCGGGCGCTCCCGGGAGCGGGCCTACGCCTACCTGCTGTACCCCGCCCACGCGGCGCTGACCGAGGAGGCGATGAAGCGCCTCAGCGCGCTCAGCGACTACACCGAGCTCGGCGCCGGCTTCAAGATCGCGATGCGCGACCTCGAGATCCGCGGCGCGGGCAACCTGCTCGGCGACGAGCAGTCCGGCCACGTCGCCGCCCTGGGCTTCGAGCTCTACATGCAGATGCTCGACGAGGCGGTGCAGGAGGCCGGGGCCTCCGGCGAGGGCGACGAGCGCGAGCCCGTCCGGCTGGACGTCAACGTCGACGCCTACGTCCCCGCCGACTACATCCCCTACGAGCAGGCCAAGATCGACGTGCACCGCCGGATCGCCGGGGCCCGCGAGGTGGCCGAGCTCATGCTGCTGCGCGACGAGCTCGAGGACCGCTTCGGGGAGGTCCCGGTGCCGCTGCTCAACCTCCTGGCCCTCCAGCAGGCGCGGATCAAGCTCGGGATGGCCGGCGCGCGGGCCGTCTCGTTCCGCGGCGACCGGCTGGCGGTGACGCCGGTCGACCTCGACGCCGAGCGCGCGGCGCGCCTGAAGGCCGCGCTGCCCGAGTCGACCTACGAGCCGGGCCGCTCGCAGCTCTCCGTGCGCGTCCCCGCGGACCCCGAGCACCGCTTCCCGGCCGTCGTGGCGGCCGCCGACGCGCTCCTGGCGGTCTCCACCGAGGCCGCCTGACCGATCGGGCCGGGGCCGGTTTAAGCCGGGCTTCATGCTGGTCCTGCTAGCTTCCGCGCCGTTATGTCATCGCCCCGTCGGTACCTGGCGCTCGCGGGCGCCTTTTTCGTGCTCCCCCTTGCGCTGTCGGCCTGCGGGTCCAGCGGCGTGCCCGGCAACGCCGTGGTCAAGATCGGAAGCGACTCCATCAAGACCACGGAGTTCAACCACTGGCTGACCGTCGCGGCGACGAGCCAGGCGCAGCAGAGTGGGTCCACGGCGGCGGTCGTGGTGCCCGACCCGCCGAACTACACGAAGTGCATCGCGAACAAGAAGAAGACGGCCGCCAAGCCGGCCAAGGGCCAGCCGACGCCCACCGACGCGACGTACAAGACGCAGTGCACGACGGAGTACAACACGCTGCGCGACCAGGTCATGCAGTTCCTGATCTCGTCGGCGTGGATCGAGGGCGAGTCGGCCGACAACGGCGTGAAGATCAGCGACGCCGACGTCAAGAAGGACTTCGACAAGCAGCGCCAGCAGAGCTTCCCCAAGGACTCGGACTACCTGGCGTTCCTGAAGTCCTCGGGCTACATCCAGGAGGACCTGCTCTACCGCATCCGCGTGCAGGACCTCTCGACGAAGCTGCGCACGCAGATCCTCAAGGGCACCGACAAGGTCACCGACGCGCAGATCGCGGCCTACTACAACAAGAACAAGTCGCGGTTCGCCGTGCCGGAGAAGCGCGACATCCGGATCGTGCTGACCAAGACCGAGGCCCAGGCCAACGCGGCCAAGAAGGCGCTGGACAGCGGCCAGTCCTTCAAGACGGTCGCCGCCAAGGACTCGATCGACCAGGGGACGAAGGCCAATGGCGGCCTGCTCTCCGCGGTCCCCAAGGGCCAGCAGGAGAAGGCGCTGGACGACGCGACGTTCGCGGCCGCCAAGGGCAAGATCTCGGGCCCCGTCAAGACGCAGTTCGGCTACTACGTCTTCGAGGTGACCAAGATCACCCCGGGCTCGCAGCAGACGCTCGACCAGGCCAAGGAGTCGATCAAGCAGCTCCTGGTCAGCCAGCAGCAGCAGACCAAGCTCAACGACTTCGTCAAGCAGTTCCAGAAGAAGTGGAAGGCCCGCACGGACTGCCGCAAGGGCTACGTGACGCAGGACTGCAAGAACGCCCCGAAGCCGACGGCGACGACGGCGACGACGGGCGCGGCGACGCAGAACCCGGCGCCCGCGGGCGGGACCGCGACCACGACGACCGGGCAGTAGTGAGCGGGACCCCGGCGAGCCCGGGGTCCGGCTAGCCTGCGGCGGGTGTCCGAGGACCCCGCCGCCCAGCAGGCCGCGCAGGCGCTGCAACGACTCGACGAGCTCACGCGGCGCCTGCGGGTGGAGTGCCCGTGGGACCGCGAGCAGGACGAGCGCACGATCGTCCCGCACACGCTCGAGGAGGCCTACGAGCTCGCCGACGCCGCCCATCGCCGCGACGACGGCAAGCTCCTGGACGAGCTGGGCGACGTCCTCTTCCAGGTCCACTTCCTGGCGCTGCTGCTCGAGGAGCGCGGCACCGGGTCGCTCGCGCAGGTCGCCGAGCACGTGCGCCAGAAGCTCATCCGCCGCCACCCGCATGTCTTCGGCGACGTCGAAGTCGCCCACGCCGGCGAGGTCCTGGCCAACTGGGACGCCATCAAGCGCACGGAGGACGGCCGGGAGCCGGGCATCTTCGGCGAGGTGCCCGAGAACCTCCCGGCGCTGCTGTACGCACGCAAGGTCCAGCGCCGCACGGCCTCGACGGGCTTCGACGTCGACGAGCCGCCCTACGAGGCGATCGAGGGCGAGCTCGAGCAGCTGCGTGCCGCCGCCGACCACGGCGACGCCGACGCGCGCTTCCACGAGGCCGGCGACCTGCTGTTCGCCGCCGTCAACGTGGCGCGCAAGCTCAAGGTCGACCCGGAGCTCGCGCTGCGCGCGTCGGCCGATAGGTTTCGCGCCCGGGTCCAGACGGCCGAGCGCCTGGCGCAGGCCGCCGGCGAGGCCTGGACCGACCTGCCGCCCGGGCGTCAGCTCGGCTTCTACGCCCAAGCCCTCCTGGAAGACGAAGAGAGACCGAACCCGTCATGAGCCAGATCGAGAAGGTCCACGCCCGCCAGATCCTCGACTCGCGGGGCAACCCGACCGTCGAGGTCGAGCTGGCCCTGCGCTCCGGCGCCACGGGCCGCGCCGCGGTGCCCTCCGGCGCGTCCACCGGCGAGTTCGAGGCCACCGAGCTGCGCGACGGCGGCCCGGAGTACCTCGGCAAGGGCGTCACCCGGGCCGTGGCCAACGTCAACGGCGAGATCGGCGAGGCGATCGCCGGGCGCGACGCCACCGACCAGGAGGGCCTGGACGCCGCGCTCGTCGAGCTCGACGGCACGCCGAACAAGTCGCGCCTGGGCGCCAACGCGATCCTGGGCGTCTCGCTGGCCGCCGCGCACGCCGCCGCGGCCGAGGAGGGCCAGCCGCTGTGGCGCTACCTCGGCGGCGAGGCGGCGCACGTGCTGCCCGTGCCGATGATGAACGTCCTCAACGGCGGCGCGCACGCCGACAACTCCGTGGACTTCCAGGAGTTCATGATCATCCCCAGCGGCGCCGACTCCTTCAGCACCGCGCTGCGGATGGGCGCCGAGGTCTTCCACGCCCTCAAGAAGACGCTGCACGACCGCAAGCTCGGTACCACCGTCGGCGACGAGGGCGGGTTCGCGCCGGACCTCGAGTCCAACGAGGCCGCCCTCGAGCTGCTCGTCCAGGGCATCGAGGCGGCGGGCTACCGGCCCGGCGACGACGTGGCGATCGCGCTGGATCCCGCGACCTCGGAGATCTTCGGCGACGGGGTCTACGACCTCGAGCATGAGGGGCGCAAGCTCAGCTCGGCCGACCTGGCCGCCTACTGGGCCGACCTCGCCGGCAAGTACCCGATCCTGTCCATCGAGGACGGCATGGACGAGGAGGACTGGGACGGCTGGAAGGCGCTGACCGACGCGATCGGCGACACGGTCCAGCTCGTCGGCGACGACCTGTTCGTCACCAACGTGCAGCGCCTGAAGCGCGGCATCGACAGCGGCACCGCCAACTCGATCCTCATCAAGGTCAACCAGATCGGCACCCTCAGCGAGACGCTGGCCGCGATCGCGATGGCGCGCGAGGCCGGCTACACCGCGGTCATGTCGCACCGCTCGGGTGAGACGGAGGACGTCACGATCGCCGACCTGGCCGTGGCCACCGGCTGCGGCCAGATCAAGACCGGTGCGCCGTCGCGCTCGGACCGCGTCGCCAAGTACAACCAGCTCCTGCGCATCGAGGAGGCGCTCGGCGCCGACGCGACGTTCCCGGGCCGCAGCGTCTTCCGCTCCTAGGCGAACGCCGGCCCAGGGGGCCGGGTCCGCTCGGCGGGTTCGCCCCAGGGGGCCGAACCCGCCGAACATCCGTCGGCCCGGGGCAGGAACCTGCCGCCCCGGGGCGAACCGCGGAAGCGATGGCATCCGCCCGCCAGTCCGCCGCGGCCCGCGAACGCACCCGCCCGCGGCCCGACCCTCCCAGCCGTCGTCCCCGGGCGATCCCGGGCGGGGCCCGCGGCATCCGCTGGGACCGCGTCGGCCGGGTCGCGCTGCTCATCGTGCTCTTCGGCGTCGTCGCCCTCTACGTGGGCCCGTCGATCTCGTTCTTCCACACCTACCGGGACGCCCAGGCACGGCGCGCCGAGGTGCGCCAGCTCCAGCACGAGAACGAGCGCCTGCGGGCCCGCCGCAAGGCGCTGCAGGACCCTCGGACGCTCGAGCGCGAGGCGCGCCGCCTCGGCCTCGTCAAGCCCGGCGAGCGTCCCTACATCGTCAAGGGCCTGCCCGGGGACCGCTGAGGCGGGGCGCCGGATGACCGGCGCTACGCTGGCGGCGTGGCCGACTTCCAGACCGCGATGCACCAGTGGCGGGACGGCGAGCGGCGGGTCCGCGAGGCCCTGCCCGACGAGCGCCTGGCCCTGGAGCGCGTGACCGATCGCATCCTCGCCGAGCTGCGCCGGCGCCTCGGCGGCCCCTTCACGATCGACGAGCTGCTTCAGCTCTACGATCAGGGGACGGGCTGGTGCACCGACATCGCCTACCGCGAGGCGCCCGGCGCTCCGTGGGCGTGGGACGCCCGCACGACGGCCGACGCCGCGTTCGGCCGCTACGTGCGCGAGGCCGTCGACTACTCCGGCGGGCGGCGGCTGGATCCGCGCCCGGCCGAGTAGCTCAGGCCAGGGCGCCCGGCGCGCCGGGCAGCAGCCGCGTGAAGATCTGGACCTCGCCGACGTCCTCGAAGCCCAGCCGGCGGTAGAGCCCGATCGGCCAGTCCTCGGCGTCGGCCACGATGAACAGCAGGCCGGGGTCGGCGGCCAGCGCGGCGAGGGCGGCCGCGGCCACCACGTCGCGGCCGTAGCCGCGGCCGCGGTGGTCCTGCAGGCAGACGACGTCCTCGATCTGTGCGGCGTCGTCCCGGGTCCACAGCTTGGCCCAGGCGACCCCGGCGCCGCCGGCGTCCAGGATCCCGAAGCGCCGCTCCTGCGCCGAGGCCCCGTAGGTGCGGTGGTGCTCGAGCAGGTCCTCGCGCGTACGGCGGTCGCGGCCGTAGGGCGTGTCGGGGTCGGTCGTCAGGTAGCGCTCCTGCGCGGTCAGCGCCGTGGCGAGGTCGAGCTCGACGACGGCGGCCCGGGGCGGGGGAGGGGGCGCGCCGGTGAAGGCCAGGAAGCGGTGACGGGCCCGCTCGTAGCCCAGCCGCGCGAGCGGGTCGCCGAGCCGGCGGACGGCGGGTGGCTGCACGCACACCTGCCGGTGGGCGAGGCCGGCCCGGCGGAAGACGCCGTCGACCTCGCGGTGCAGCGCCTCGGCGTCCAGCCCGCCGGCGTCGGCGAACGTCCGCACCTGGTTGCGCTCGTAGCAGCGCGACAGCGCGGCGTCCAGGAACGCCTGGCCCCAGGACGCCGTGATGACGCGACCGGTCGCGGCGTGCATGGCGCGCTCGAAGGCCAGCGCGCGCTCCAGGCGCGGGTCGATCACGGGCCGCGCCCGTGGCCGGGCGCGGCCCGCGGCTCGGGCTCAGCCCTCGTCGTCGGCGTCGTCGGGATCGCCGACGCGCTTGATGATGATCTGGTCGGCCTCGACGGTGACCTCGACCTGGCGGTGGCCGGCCCAGTGCTCGGCATAGATCCCGTCGTCGGCGACGGCCGGGTCGAGCCACAGCCCGTAGCCCTCCTCGCCGTGGTCGAAGGTGCCCTCGTAGCCCGTGGGCGCCTTGCGGCGGGTGCGCGACCGGCCGCCGCGGCGGCCGCGGCGCGGGCGGGGCGCCGCGTCGTCGTCCTCGGCGGCCTCCTCGTCGGGGCCCTCCTCGGCGCGCCGCGCGGCCTCGGCCTCGAGCTCGGCGGCGATGAGCGCGTCGTCCTCGGCGCGCAGATCGATCTCGTCGTCGAAGTCGACTCCGGGGGTCTCGCTGGACTCGCCGTCGGGCACGAGGTCGTTCTCCTTCTTGAACGACTCGATCTGCTGCACGGTGACTTCCAGCTGGTGGGCGACCCAGGCGTCGGTGCGCCCCTGGCGCACCCACGTGCGGATCTGGTTCAGGTGAGGTCTGAGCGATCGTCTGGCCATACGAAGGGGGTCATCCTAGTGGACGGTCCGCCGCGGGCGTCGGGCCGGCCCCCTCGGGTCCCGTCCGTGGAGCGACGTCAGGTGCACGACTTCGCACAGGCTTCCGGGGCAAGGTTCGTCCCCCTACGTCGTTCCCGCAAAATCAGAGTTTCACGGCGCTTGCATGTGGGCAGCCGCCCTGCGAGACTCGACCGCCCGGTGGCAGGGACGTTGGGAGGCGTCCAACCATGCTCGTACTGACACGAAAGTCCAACCAGAGCATCATGATCGGTGACGACATCGAGGTGTCCGTCCTGTCGATCATGGGTGAGAAGGTCCGGATCGGAATCCAGGCCCCGCGAGACATCCCCGTGTTCCGCAAGGAGGTCTACCTGGAGATCCAGCAGGAGCGCAGCAGCGCGGCGCCCGAGGCGACGTCGAACGGGTCGTCGTCCGAGACGGTGCGCGGCGAGGTCGACGAGGCCCTGCGCAAGCTCGGCACCGCCAGCGAGTAGCGCGCCGGACCCTCCCGCCGGCGCCCCTCGGGCGGTCAGCCCATCACGTAGTAGAGCGTCTCGAACATCGCGATCGTGACCAGCACCGCGGTCGCGATCAGGATGAGGACGAGCAGCCCGAAGCGCATCGAGCCGCGCTTGTGAGTGCGGTCGAGGTCGCGCTTGCGCGTGCGCGCGGCAGCCTGACGCCGCAGGTGCTCCGCGCGGTCGCGGTCCTGCTGCGCCTCCTCGACGAACGCCCGTTCCAGCTGGGCGAGGCTCTTGCTCATGCGCACGGCCCGACAAGCCTACCTCCCGCAGGCGCCCCACAACCCGCGGCCGGCGTCGCGCGCCGCGCGCACGAGCGCGGCGATCCGGCTCGCGAAGCGGACGTTGGGTGCGATCGTCAGCGCCCGCGCGAAGCCGAGCCGGGCGAGCTCGGTGTTGACGAGCAGGCCGTCGGGCTCGCGGTAGACGTAGGCGAGCAGGCGGCCGAAGCGGTCGCGCGGCTCGGCGTCGGCGACCAGGCGCACGTCGCGGCCGTCGAGCAGGCGGCGCGTCGCGGCCGACGCCTCGCGCCCGTAGCACTGGACCGGCGTGCCGGGCTTGACGGACTCCGGCGTGTCGATCCCGATGAGGCGCACGCGCTCGCGGGCGCCGCCGACCCGCACCAGCAGGGTGTCGCCGTCGACCACGCGGGCCACCTGGGCGTCGCGCCCGCCCGCCGGGGTCGCGTCGCCCATGGCGGTCGTCGCGGACGGCCCCGGGCCGCCGGGCGCCCGCGAGCAGCCGTAGGCGGCGGCCAGGAGGACGAGCAGAACCCAGGGAAGCCACCGGCGCACCGGGCAGAGCCTAGGTACCGCCCCGCGCCGGCCGGGGCGGCGGCGCAGGATCGTCACGCGGGCGGCGCGCCGGCGCGCGCCCCCGGGTGACGGCCGTCACGACTCAGGCGACGGTGACCTGCTCGGACAGGTAGACGTCCTGGATCGCGTGCAGCAGCTCGACGCCCTCGCTCATCGGGCGCTGGAACGCCTTGCGCCCGCTGATGAGGCCCGTGCCGCCCGCGCGCTTGTTGATGACCGCGGTGCGGACCGCCTCGGCGAGGTCGGTCGCGCCCGAGGACGCGCCGCCGCTGTTGATGAGCCCGGCGCGGCCCAGGTAGCAGTTGGCGACCTGGTAGCGCGTGAGGTCGATCGGGTGGTCGGTCGTCAGCTTCTCGTAGACGAGCTTGCTCGTCTTGCCGTAGCTGCCGTTGAGCGCGCTGACCGCCATGTAGCCGCCGTTGGTCTCGGGCAGCTTCTGCTTGATGATGTCGGCCTGCAGGGTCACGCCGAGGTGGTTGGCCTGGCCCGTGAGGTCGGCGGCGAGGTGGTAGTCGACGTCCTGGCTGAAGGCCGGGTTGCGCAGGTAGCACCACAGCACGGTGAACAACCCCAGCCGGTGGGCCTCCTCGAAGGCGTGCGCGACCTCGACGATCTGGCGGCGGCTCTCGTCCGAGCCGAAGTAGATCGTCGCCCCGACGCCCGCCGCACCCATGTCCCACGCCCGCTGGACCGAGGAGAACATGACCTGGTCGTAGGCGTTGGGGTAGGTCAGCAGCTCGTTGTGGTTGAGCTTGACGATGAAGGGGAACTTGTGCGCGTACTTCCGGCTGACCGCGCCGAGCACGCCCACCGTCGAGGCGATCGCGTTGCAGCCGCCCTCGATCGCCAGCCGGACGAGGTTGTCGGGATCGAAGTAGATCGGGTTGGGCGCGAAGCTCGCGCCGCCGGAGTGCTCGATGCCCTGGTCGATGGGCAGGATGGAGACGTAGCCGGTCCCCGACAGGCGCCCGGAGTGGTAGAGCCACTCGAGGTTGCGCAGGACCTGGCTGGACCGATCGGTGTCCACGAACACGCGGTCCACGAAGTCGGGGCCGGGCAGATGCAGCTGGGACGCGTCGATGGTCTCGCAGCGATGCTGCAGCAGCGACTCGGCCTCGTCGCCGAGCAGCTCCTCGAGACGCGACCCGGTGAGCACGTCGGTGGTCACGGTCAGTCCTCCAGAAGAGTCTTGGTTGGTCGTACCGATCATAGAGGCGAACCCCGGCCGCGACACCGCCCGTCGGGGGGTTCCGACAGGCGGATCCCGTTCGCGGGCGCTGCCGCTCGGTAGGGTGCGGCGCCAGATGGAGCATCACTTCACCGGGCCGAGCTACACGATCGGCATCGAAGAGGAGCTGATGATCGTCGACGCGGACTCCTACGAGCTCGTCAACGCGATCGAGTCGTTGCTGGAGGACGTCCCCGAGGGCGAGATCAAGCCCGAGCTCATGGAGTCCGTCCTCGAGATCGCGACGCGGCCGGCGGCCACCACCGCCGAGGCCGGCCGGCAGCTGCGCGCGCTGCGCGACCGGGTGCGCGACCTCGCCGCCGCCAAGGGCCTGGCGATCGGGTCGGCGGGCACCCATCCGTTCGCGATGTGGGAGGACCAGCGCATCGCCGCGCGCACGCGCTACCGCGAGCTGGTGTCCGCCCTGCGCTTCGTGGCCCGCCAGGAGCTCATCTTCGGCCTGCACGTCCACGTGGCCGTCGACGACCCCGACAAGGCGATCCACGTCGCCGACGGGATGCGCGTCCACCTCCCCGTCCTGCTGGCCCTCAGCGCCAACTCGCCCTACTGGCGGGCCGACGCCACCGGCCTGGCCTCCACGCGGATGCCGATCTTCCGCCAGTTCCCGCGCGTCGGCGTGCCGCCGTCCTACCGCGACTGGGCCCACTACGAGCGCGAGATCGAGTTCATGATCTCCAGCGGGGTCATGGAGGACTACACGTACCTCTGGTACGACGTCCGTCCGCACCCGCGCTTCGGCACCGTGGAGATCCGCGCCTGCGACGCCCAGACGCGCGTGGAGCACACGCTCGGGCTCGCGGCGCTCATCCAGGCGATGGTCAAGGAGCTCTGCGAGCACTTCGACAGCGGCGCGCACCTCGGCGAGTACCCGTGGCAGATGCTCGACGAGAACCGCTGGCTGGCCGCCCGCCACGGCCTCGACGGCGAGCTCGTCGACCTGCCCTCCAACGAGCGGGTGGCGACCAAGGCGCTGGCGCGGCGGCTGCTGGACCGCCTGCGCGAGCACGCGCAGGACCTCGGCTCCGCCGAGGAGCTCACCGGGGTGGAGGACCTCCTGGCCCGCGGCAACGGCGCCGCGCGCCAGCGGCTGGTGTACGAGGCCAACCACGACCTCCGCGAGGTCATGTCGCACATCGTCACGGCGACCGCCGGCGACCCCGAGCACTGAGCGGCCGCACGCCGCGGGGCGGGCATCGGGCCTGAAGGCACCCACGGGCTCGCCACGGGTCCTAGAATCGAACTCCAGATGGCCGGCACGCCCGACCTGTTCGTTGTCTGCAAGAAGTGCGGGTCGGAGGTGAGCCCGTACATCACCGAGTGCCCGTACTGCGGGACGCGGCTGCGGAAGCGGGCCCCGAAGATCGACCGCCGCGCCGGCGAGGCGACGCCGCGCGCGCCGCGCCGGGCCGTGCGCCCGACGCTGACCCCGCTGCGCAAGGACGAGATCCCGGGCATCCGCGGAGACCCGACGGGCCGTCCGAACGTGACCATCCTCCTGCTCGCCCTGTCGCTGTTCGGCTTCCTCATCCTGGCCTTCATCCCCGACGGCGACATCGCGCTCAACGCGCTGGCCTCCGAGCACCCGTGGCGCTACGCGACGGTCGCCTTCTTCTACCCCAACGGCTGGTACCAGCTGGCGATCCTGCTGCCCATCGGGATCTATGGCTGGCGCCTGGAGCAGCGCCACGGACCGCTGCTCGTGCTGGCCCTGTTCGCCGCCTGCGGGGTCGGCGGCGACGCGATCGCCAACGTCGTGGGCTCCGACAGCCTGATCTTCGGCGCCCCCGGCGCGGCGCTGGGCATGCTCGCGGCGTGGGCGCTGCCCGACGTGCTGCGCGCCCGCCGCGGCGACGAGCACGACGGCGACCTGCTCGGGACGCTCGTGCTCGCCGTCGTCGTGGCGGTCATGCCGGCGGTCACCTACGAGGCCAGCGCCGTCGCGACGTTCTCCGGCGGGGCCATCGGCGCGCTCGCCGGGGCCATGCTGCTGCGCACGGCGGCCGCCCGCCACTAGCGCGCTACGCTGGCCACGCGTGCCCGCGCCCCGCTTCACCGCCGAGCAGGTCGACGCCGCCGTCGCGGCGCTGTCCGACGATCCGGAGCGCTTCGTCCACGCCCAGGAGATCGTCACCCACGCCGCGCCCGGCCTGCAGCGGGTCCTCAACGAGGCCCTGCACGCGGGCGGCTGGTTCGGCGAGGCCCACGAGGCGCAGGTCACCGGCGCGGCCGCCGGCGAGGACCCCGGTGAGCGGGCCATCGCCATCCGCACGCTCATCGCCGAGGAGACGCGGCTGAGCATGCTCGTCGGCGTCGCCGTCGGCCTGGAACTGGCCCGCGCGCTGGACGCCACATCCCACCCACGTCCCGAGGAGGACGGCTGACATGCAGATCCGCTGGCTGGGCCATGCCGCCTTCAGCCTCGAGCACGACGGGCGCACGATCCTCGTCGACCCGTGGCTGACGGGCAACCCGAAGGGCGCCGCATCGGCCGACGAGATCGCCGCCGACGCGATCTTCGTGACCCACGGCCACGGCGACCACCTGGGCGACACCGTCGCGATCGCCAAGCGGACGGGCGCGACGGTCGTCGCGGTCGTCGAGCTGGCGGCCGAGATCGAGCAGGAGGGGGTGACCGTCATGAACCCGAACATCGGGGGCACGGCCGAGCTCGGCTTCGCCTCCGTGCGGCTCACGCCGGCCTGGCACACCTCCACGACGCCCAAGGGCACCGTCAACACGCCCGCCGGCCTGGTCATCGAGTTCGGCGGCAGGCGGGTCTACCACCTGGGCGACACGGCGCTGTTCAGCGACCTCGCGCTGCCGTCGCGCCGTGGGCACATCGACGTGGCCCTCATGTGCGTCGGCGGCTTCTACACGATGGACCGCTTCGACGGCGTCGTCGCCGCCGAGCTCGTCCGGGCCGACCAGGTCATCCCCTGCCACTACGGGACGTTCCCGCCGATCGAGACCGACGTGCAGGCGTTCAAGAGCGACGTGCAGAACGCCGGCTTCGCCGAGGTCGTGGTCCTCGATCCCGGCGGGACGCACGAGCTATGACGACCGCGGTCGTCCTCATCGAGGCCGAGCGCGACGCGCTGACCACGCTCGGCGGCGTCCTGGCCGACCTCGACGGCGTGGCCGAGGCCTACTCGGTCACCGGTGAGTGGGACTTCGTGGCGATCGTCCGGGTGCCGCGCCACGAGCAGCTCGCCGAGGTCATCACGGCCAAGCTCGTCCAGCTGCCGGGCGTCAGCCGCACGCAGACGATGGTCGCCTTCGAGGTCTTCTCGGAGCACGACCTCGACGCGATGTTCTCCATCGGGCAGTGAGCGGGGGCTAGCCGTCGTGCTGATGCCCGGGCTGGAACCAGACGCCGCGGTCGTGCCAGTCGTGGGCCATGAGCACCCCGCCGGCCGCGAGCACGGCGCCGAGGCCGGCCACGTGCGCGCGCGTGGCCAGCAGGACGGCGCCCGCGGCGGCCGACAGCAGCGCCCCCGTGGCTCCGTGGTGGCAGCGCTGGCCGGCGATCCAAAGCCGGCGGCGGCGCGAGTCGTACTGCAACGCGGTCATCCGGGAACCTCCTTGTCGCCCCGGGCGATGATGGGATCGCCGCGCAGGATCCTCGCCGTGGCGGCGTTCGTCGTCCTCCTTTCGTTCAGTGCGTGGGGCTGCGGCGGCTCGGGCGACGGCGAGGGCTCCAAGGTCGCCGCCCAGCCGGCGACCGCGCCGCCGGCGACCTCGACCGACATCCCGACGACGGCGACGCCGACGACGACCCCCGCCACGACCCCGGCGGCCACCACGCCGGCGGCCACGACGCCCACCGCCACGACGGGCGTGCCGGCCCCCGGGACGGCGACGACGACCACCGGCGAGGACCAGCCCGGCGGCGCCGGCGACGAGGAGGCCATCCGCACGCCCGCCGCGTTCACCGTCGGCGGGCAGGGCTTCACGCCCGCGCGCATCACCGTCGCCGCGTTCCTGCCCGTCGACGTCGCGCTGACGGCCAGGGCCGGCGGCTACCGCGTCACCGTCGACGCCCCGGGCGGGGGAACGGTCGACGTCGCGCCGGGCGCCACCACGCACGTGCGCCTCGGCGGCCTGAAGGCGGGCGACTACGCGATCACCACGACGTCCGGGCGCGCGACGCTGCACGTCGTGGCCGGCGGCGACCCCGGGCCGTAGGACGGCCCGGCGCCGACACTAGACTCCCCGCCGATGTCCGTCGTGCGCCCCGAGTTCGGCCCGACCCTGCCCGAGATGCTCGGGCCGCGCCTGCGGGCCCTGCCGCGCGCCGTCCAGGCCGCGCTGGCGCTGCTGGTGGTCGCCGTCCTGGTGTGGGCGCTGGCGCTGCGGGGCGGCGGTGCCGGGGCGCCGAACGGGGTCGTCATCCGCTCGCCGATCGAGGCCAACTTCCTCTACCGCGCACCGTTCACCCGGCTGGCCCCGGCCGCCGGCGAGCTGGCACGGGTCGGCGGCGGCGGCCAGACGTTCTCGGTGCGCGAGCTGCGCCTGCCCGCCTACCGGGGCGACGCGGCCGGGTTCCTGCCCATCTACACGTCGCAGCTCGAGCGCGAGATGGCCCGCGCGATGCCGGGCTTCCAGTCCCGCTACGAGGGCCGCGCGAACGTCAACCAGATCCAGGGCTACGAGATCCAGTTCCAGTACCGGCCGCGCGGACGGCTGGTGTACGGGCGCCGGATCCTCCTGCTGCCGGGGCCCACGGCCCGCCAGGGCGCCGAGCTGCTCCTCGTGGCGCCGCGCTCGCCGGCCATCGCCCGCGTGGACGCCGTGGGCAAGAACGGCCCCCTGAAGACGTCCCTGCGGTCCTTCCGGTTCGGCACGGAGCGCCCGTGAGGCCGGGGCCACGGCGATGAGCGACGAGATCACGTTCGAGGACTTCGCCAAGGTCGACGTGCGCGTCGGGCGGATCGTCGCCGTCGAGGACTTCCCGGAGGCGCGTCGCCCCGCCTGGAAGCTGCGCATCGACTTCGGCCCGGAGATCGGCGAGAAGCGCTCCTCGGCACAGATCACGAACTACTCGCGCTCCGAGCTCGAGGGCCGGCTCGTGCTCGCCGTCGTCAACTTCCCGCCCCGACAGATCGGGCCCGTGCGCTCCGAGGTCCTCACGCTGGGCACCTACAGCGGGGAGACCGTGCTGCTCGTCGACCCGGGTCCCGAGGCCCGGCCCGGCGACCGCCTCGGCTGACCCGCGCTCAGGGCGCCGTGGTCGAGGGTGGCGTCGCGCCGCTGGGCGGCGTGGCCTGCGCAGGGGCCGGGTCGGCCTGCTGGGCCGGCGCGCCCTGGCTCTGGTCGGGCACGGGGGCCGGCGTCCCGGCGGGCGCGGCCGGCGCGGGGTCCGGCAGTGCGCTGGCCGCCGGGTCGGCCGCGGGCGTGGCCGCGGGGCGGCCGCCGGCGCCGCGGGCTCGGCGGGCTCGGCGGGCTGCGGGGGCAGCGTCGTGTCGGCGTAGCCCTCCTGCAGGGCGGCGTCCGAGGGGGCCGCGGTCGAGGCGGGCGGCGCGGCGCTCGGCGCCTGGGTGGTCGACGGGGCGACCGCGCTGGCCGGGGCGGTCGTGGTCGCCTTGGCCTTGGCCTGGTGGGCGGCGGCGGAGGTCCGCTCGCGCTCGGCGCCCGGCGCCGGCTGTGGGGTGGAGCGCACGACGACGGGCGGGGCGGTGGCGGCCGCCGCGACGTGGCGCGTGGTGGCCGACGCGTTCTGGACCGCTGCCGCGGACGGCGCGACGCGGTGGCGCTTGACCTGGTCGACCTCGACGGCGCCGGTCGTGACGATGGCCACGGCGGCCAGCCCGGCGGCGGTCTTGGTCGCCACGGCGCCGAGGCCGGCGCTCAGCGCGCTGCCCGCGCTCGCGCCGCCGACGGTCGTGACGGTGCCCGTCGCGGCGGCGCCCCCGGCGCCGGCGGCGGCGCTGCCGGCCCCCTGGGCCAGGAGGAACTTCTTGAGCAGCACGAGCGGTCCGACGGGGAACACGGCGGCCAGGGCCCGGTTGGTCTGCGAGAGCTGCTTCTTGAAGGCCGCGCAGCGCTGGCAGCCGCGAACGTGGCGGCGGACCGGCGCGCTGACGCGGCCCAGGCCCTCGGCCCACTCGCCGAGCTCCTCGCGGACCTCCGAGCAGGTCAGGCGGCGCGCCTCGGCCGCCTCGGCCAGCGACACGCGCGCCCGGACCAGCAGCGACTTGACCGACGGGACCGTCGTCTCCATCGCCTCGGCGATCTGCTCGTAGCTCAGCGCGTCGATCTCGCGCAGCAGGAGCGCGGTGCGCTGGGTCTCGGCCAGCGTCTGGACGTCGGCGACGAGCTGGCGGAACTCCTCGCGGTCGTGGACCTTGTCGGCGGTCGTCGTGCCGTGCTCGGCGAGGTGGACGTCCATGGAGTCCACGCCGATCGCCGTCTGCTTGCGCAGGTGGTTCAGGCAGCGGTTGCGCGCGATGCGGTACAGCCACGGCCGCACGTTGATCGCGCGGTCGTCGGCGAGCATCGCGTTGAAGGCGGCGGCGAAGACCTCCTGCAGCACGTCCTCGGCGTCCTCGCGGGAGCCGAGCATGTGCCGGCAGAACGCGAGCAGGCGGGCCTGGTAGCGGCCGACGAGCGCCTCGTAGGCCGCCTGGTTGCCGCGCCGGGTCAGGGCGACCAGGCGCTCGTCGCCCTGCAGGCGCAGGAGCGGCGTGGGACCGCGCAGGGCGCCGGTCCCGGGGTGCTTGAGGGCTGAGACTTCCACGCGTGGGGCGGACCGGGGCCCGCAAGGCAGAGAACCGCCGGCGGTCCCGGAAGTTGCGATCGGAGGCCCCCATTGTGACAACGCCTCGGGGTAGGCTGCGCAAGGTCCCGCCCGGGTGGTGGAACTGGTCAGACACGGCCGGCTTAAACCCGGCTGCCCGCGAGGGCATGGGGGTTCGAGTCCCTCCCCGGGCATGCGTGGGAGCATGCGCCGATGGCCGACCTGCGCGTCCGACTGACGCCCCGTGGCGGGCGCGACGCGATCGGCGGCTGGCGCGACGGCGTGCTGCAGGTGCGCGTCGCCGCGCCCCCGGTCGACGGCCAGGCCAACGCCGCCCTGTGCCGGCTGCTGGCCAAGGTGGTCGGCGTCGCGCCGTCGCGCGTCACCGTCGTCCGCGGACAGGGCGCCCGCGAGAAGGTCGTGCGGGTCGACGGCCTCCGGGCCGCCGACGTGCACGAGCGCCTGCCGCCGGGCTAGGCGACCGCGGCGTCGCGGACGGCGCCCGCCGCGAGGGCGTCCAGGAACGCCTCGGCGATCTCGTGGTCGCCGGTGATCTCGAGCTCGGTGCGTGAGGCGTCGGGGCCCAGGGCCTCGATCCACGCGCGCTCGGGCCCGGCCACGCGGGCGTCGGCCTCGGGGGCCGAGCGCTCGGTGAGCTCGACGCGGCCGTTGCGGGCCGTCAGCACGTAGCGCTTGAGGTCGCCGGCACGGCGCATGACGGTCACCTCGAGAACGCCCTCCACGCCGTCGGGCACGGCCAGTCCGGGCGCCGTGCGCAGGATCGCCCCGATGTCGATGGACTCGTCGGGGCGTGGCGGCGACCAGGCCCAGCGCGTGCCCCAGCGGGCCAGCGCGCCGACGACCGGCAGCAGGTCACGGGCACGCTCGGTCAACTCGTAGTCGACGCGCGGCGGCACCTCGCGGTAGCGCTGGCGGGTCAGCAGGCCGTCGGCGACCATCCGGTTCAGCCGCGAGCGCAGCTGCTCGGTGGAGATCCCCGGCAGCACGCGCTGGAGCTCGACGAAGCGTCGGGGGCCCGGCACGAGATCGCGGACGATCAACAAGGTCCACTTGTCGCCCACGAGGTCCAGGGCGCGAGCGTCGGGCGCCCACTGGTTGTACGGGTGCCGCTTGGGTGGTGGAACGGAGGGAATGGCTGTCTCCCTTGAGACCGCTGGTTTGTTCGGACCCTCAGCCACATCGAGCATACCCTCGTCCGCGGCCGGACGCGCAGTTTTCCGGCAGAGGTGGACGCGCATTCGACCATGAGTGAGTGGATCATGGCGTAAAGGGACACAAATCCTGTACCGAATGACGGTCCATCGTCACATTGGTCTCCGGGTGATCGGAGCCACGGGCCCGGAGCGCTTCCGTGCGTCGCGCCCGGCGTGACACGCGGGGCGCGGCCGCGAGGATGCACGGATGAGCACCGAGACCGAGCCGGCCACGCGCGTCCACGGCGGACGGCTGATCGCCCGGCGGCTGAAGGCCCACGGCGTGACGAAGCTGTTCACGCTGTCGGGCGGCCACATCTTCCCGATCTACGACGGCTGCCGGGCCGAGGGGATCGACATCGTCGACACCCGCCACGAGCAGACGGCGACGTTCGCGGCCGAGGGCTGGGCCAAGGTCACGCGCGAGCCCGGCGTCGCCGCCGTCACGGCCGGCCCCGGGGTGACCAACGCGATGAGCGCCATCGCCTCGGCGCAGTCGTCGAACTCGCCGATCCTGGTGCTCGGCGGCCGGGCGCCGGCGATGCGCTGGGGGATGGGCTCCCTGCAGGAGCTCGACCACGTCCCGTTCGTGCGTCCGCTGACCAAGCTCGCGGCGACCGCGGACGCCCCGGACGAGATCCCCGGCCTCGTCGACGACGCGCTGGCCGCCGCGATGCGGCCGCATTCGGGGCCGACGTTCCTGGACTTCCCGATGGACCACGTCTTCTCCGAGGGCGAGGACGCGGGGATCCAGGGGGCGCTGCGCGACCCGCGCGACGAGCCGGCGGCCGCGGGCGTCGAGCGCGTGCTGGCGCTGCTGGCCGAGGCCGAGCGGCCCGTGATCATGGCCGGCACGAACCTCTACTGGGGCCACGGCGAGGCCGCCCTGCTCGAGTTGGCCGAGCGCCGTCGCATCCCCGTCTACCTCAACGGCCAGGCTCGTGGCTGCGTGCCCGCCGACCACGAGCTCTTCTTCTCGCGGGCGCGAGCCGAGGGGCTCAAGGGCGCCGACCTGGCCCTCGTCATCGGCGTGCCGATGGACTTCCGACTGGCGTTCGGCGCGTCGTTCGGCGAGGACACCGACCTCGTGGTGCTCGACCGCGCAGAGCCGCTGCGCGACCACCCGCGCCCGGTCGCCGCCGAGCTCTACGGCGGCATCGGCGCCACGCTGCACGCGCTGCTGCCGGGTGCGGGCCCCGTGCCCGACACGACGGCCTGGGTCGCCCACCTGCGCGAGACGGAGACCGCCAAGCGCGAGGGGGAGCGGGCCGAGCTGGCCGACGACCGCTCGCCGCTGCACCCCATGCGCCTCTACGCCGAGCTCGCCCAGGTCCTGGACCGCAGCGCCATCATCATCGGCGACGGGGGCGACTTCGTCTCCTACGCCGGCCGGGTCATCGACAGCTACGAGCCGGGCTGCTGGCTGGATCCGGGGCCGTTCGGCTGCCTGGGCACGGGCCCGGGCTACGCCCTGGCGGCCAAGCTCGCGCATCCCGGCCGCCAGGTCGTCCTGCTCGTCGGCGACGGCGCCTTCGGCTTCAGCGGCATGGAGTTCGACACGCTCGCGCGCCACGGCGTGGACGTCGTGGCGGTCATGGGCAACAACGGCATCTGGGCGCTGGAGAAGCACCCGATGGAGTTCCTGTACGGGTACTCGGTGGCCGCCGAGCTGCGCCCCGAGACGCGCTACGACGAGGTCGTGGCCGCGCTGGGCGGACACGGCGCGCTGGTCCGCACGCCCGGCGAGCTGCGCCCGGCGCTCGAGCGGGCCTTCTCGGCCGGCCTCCCGGCGCTCGTCAACGTGCTCACCGACCCGGCGGTGGTCTACCCCCGGCGCTCCAACCTCGCCTGAGCGCCCGCGCGCCAGACCGAGCGGCGGCGCGCCCCCATCGAGGTCGCCGCGCGGGCATGGCGCGCACCCTGGATCCGGCAGGAAAGGAGGATGGAGGATCTGCGGTGCATCGGCCGGCGCGGCGCGACCGTCCTGACGCCCGGAAGCCGCCCCAGGGGGCGGCTTCCAAACTCGGCCCCGACAGGACGGGCAGGGGTACGTGCCATGCGGGGGCCTGATTGTCTGGCCCGAGCGGCGGGAGGCGCCGTTTCAACGCGGCTTCGCCCGGGCCTGTCCACGCCGGTCGGACGGCGGGCGAGCCTTTCGGTCCGCGCGACCTTCGTACCCGACGCAAAGGCCATCTTCTCTCCGGGTTCTGAGGCGGACAATCATACGTCCGTCCAGGCACGTTCCCAGAAGTGGGGAGGGCCGGTACAACCCCGAGCGCGGCGCTCGGGAGGCGTGGCTTCGCTGAGGTCATCTCGACCTCGCCGCATGCGGCCGGGGCGGGCGTGTCCTCAGCCCGCGCCCGTCCCGCCGCCAGCTTCAGCCGCCGCTCGCGGCGGCGAGCGCGAGCGCCGCGCCCCGCAGGATGTCCTGCTCGGAGACCTCGAACTCCTCGAGGCCGAACGCCCGGAGGGCCTCGATGAGCAGGATGAGGCCGGCGACGATCGTCGGCGCGCGATCGGGGTGCAGGCCCGTGACCTCGCGGCGCGCGGCCTCCGTCATCTGCGCCAGGCGGGCCAGGAGCATGTCGCACTCGGCCAGCAGGACGACGTAGCCGTCGACGCGGGCAGGGTGGTAGGGGTCGAGCTCCTGCAGGATCGATGCGCACGATGTGGCCGTGCCCGCGACGGCGATCGCGGCCTGCACTCCCGCGCGCACCGGCTCGGGGACGGCGCCCGTGAAGATCTCCTGCGCCTCGGCCGAGAGGGCCTGCAGCTCGTCGGGGTCGGGCGGGTCGCGGCGCAGGAAGCGCTCGGTCTGGCGCACGACGCCGGCCTGCGTCGAGACGTGGAAGTCCACTGGGCCGCCGGGCACGCCGCACACGAGCTCGGTCGAGCCGCCGCCGACGTCGATGACCACGACACGGCGGGGATCGTCCGCGCGCCCGCCGGTCGCGCCGCGGAAGGTCAGGGCGGCCTCCTCCTGGCCGGTGATCGTGCGCGCGCCGAGGGCGAAGCGCGCGTTGACCTCGGCGGCGAACGCCGCGCCGTTGCGTGCGTCGCGCACCGCGCTGGTCAGCACGGCGGTGACCGCCTGGACGTCCTGGGCGTCGATGCGCTCGCGGTAGGCCGCCAGCGCGGCGAAGACGCGCTCGATGGCCTCGGGCTGCAGCGTGCCGGAGTGGTCGACGCCCTGCCCGAGGCGCGTGACGATCGAGTGTCGCTCGAGCTCGGTCAGGGTCTCGCCCGGCCCGGTGTCGGCGATGAGCAGCCGGGTGGAGTTCGTCCCGATATCGACGACGGCGATGCGCATGGCGCGGACCTTACGCGCGGCCGCGCCGGTCAGCCCACGGGGTGGGGCAGGGGCTCGCCGGCCAGCCCGGCGAGCAGGTTGGCGACCGAGAGCTCGGCCATGCGGCGCCGGGCGGTGTGCGTGGCCGAGCCGATGTGTGGGACGACGAGCAGGTTGGGGGCCTGCAGCAGTGGGTCGGCGGCCGGCAGCGGCTCGGGGTCGGTGACGTCCAGCGCGGCGCCGCCGATGCGGCCCTCCCCCAGCGCACGGGCCAGGGCCTCCTGGTCGACGAGGCCGCCGCGGCCCGTGTTGACGAGGATCGCGTGCGGCCGCATCGCCGCCAGCGCGGCGGCGTCGATGAGGTGGCGGGTCGCGGGGGTCAGCGGCGGGTGGAGGGAGACGAAGTCCGCGCGGGCCAGCGCGGCGTGCAGGTCGTCGTCGCGGCCGACGCGCACGATCTCCATGTCGAAGCCGCCGGCGCGGCGCGCGACGGCCTCGCCGATGCGTCCCGCGCCGACGATCACGAGCGTCGCGCCGTGGACGTCGGCGCCGAGCCAGCCTGCCGGCTCCCAGGTGCGCCAGCGGCCGTCGCGGACGGCCTCGTGACCCTCGATGAGGCGGCGGGCGGCGGCGAGCAGCAGCGCGAACGCCAGGTCGGCGGTCGCGTCGGTCAGGACGTCGGGGGTGACCCCGACCGGGATGCCGCGCGCGCGGGCGGCGTCGAGGTCGATGTTGTCGGTGCCGACGGCGAAGTTGGCGATGACGCGCAGGTGGGGCGCGGCATCCAGGAGCGCCGGGTCGACGCGGTCGGTGACCATCGCCAGCAGGCCCTCGGCCGAGGCCACGTGGTCGCGCAGCTCGGTCGGGTGGGGGGCAGGCTGCCGGGCCAGACCTCGACGTCGTGGGCGTCGCGGAGGCGGTCGAGGGCGTCGCCGGGCAGCGCGCGGGTGACGAAGACGTGGGCCATGGCCGGATCGTGCCAGGGCGGCCACTACGCTGCGGTGCGTGCACATCGGCACGGCGCGGACCGGCGATCCGCAGGCCCCGGAGATCGTCCCGTCGGCCCACTGCGTCCGCCGCTACCGGGAGCGGATGCCGGTGCGCGCGCCCGGCGGCGACGAGGTCGCCGCCGGCCTGCTCGCCGCCCTGGAGGCGGCCGACGTCATGCGCTGGCCGCCCGCCTGGGCGGTGTCGGACCGGCCCGCGCCGCTCTGGGCGGTCAGCGGTGATCTGGCGTTCCCGCTGGCGCCCACGGCCCGGCCCGGGCGCTGGCTGGCGGTCACGTGCCTGCGGCGCGGCAAGGGCTGACGGGGCGACGGAGCGGGGCCCCGGACCGGCCCGCCGGCTGACCGTTCGGGCACGTCCGGATCGGCTATAGTTCCCCGTACGCCGCGGGGTGGAGCAGTCTGGTAGCTCGTCGGGCTCATAACCCGAAGGTCGCAGGTTCGAATCCTGCCCCCGCTACTACGGAAGCCCCCTCTCGCCAGGGGGCTTTCGTGTCTCTCGGACTCGTTCGCTTCGGAGAACGCGGTCTCGTTCTTGGACCTACTCGTCCGCGCAACGCCACCGGCCGGTGCGGCTGCGGTGCGAGGGCCGGGTCCGATCGTGAATTCCCAGCGGTCCGCCAGGCGGGGCTGCTCGGAACCGTCGGTCGGCGCCGGCAAGCTGGCCATCTCGCCAGAGCTGCTGGCTTGATTCAGTCACGGCCTTCCGTCGCCACCGCCGGCCAGCCAACGCGGCCGCAACGACGACGCCGCTGCCCTCGCTCCGAAACCGCACCTCTCGCCGAGCCCGCCGCCCATGCCTTGATCGGTCCCGGTTCCTGTTGTCGGTCCCATCTTCGCCCGCGTCCCCGTGCTCGGCCTCTCTCGATGATCTGTCTCCTGTCTCTCTGCGGTGTTCCGTCTGACCTGTCTCGCCGTCCTGACCTGTCTGGCCCACCACCGCCAGCCCATGCCTCGACCCCTGTCCTGGTCGGGGTCACGACCAGGGCCCGATTCCGCATTGCCATCGGGCGTTTGGCGGTGGTGGGCCAACGAGGAGCACAGCCAAGGGCCGTTCGCTGGGCCTGTCGCGTGGGCGCAAGCGCGGCGGCGATCGGCTCGGCCCGACCGGGTTCATCTCGGGCTGCACACGGCTGGGAGCGTCGATGCCCGCCAGCGTAGGAGCCTCGCTCCCCGTTGAACTCCCGGGTACAGGTGCCATGCTATGCGCTTGGACGTCGCCGGGCCCAGTCGGCTGGAGCCGGCGAACCCGACTGCCACGCACTTGCCCGATCCCACGAATCTGACCGCTCACGCGGAGGACCGGCTCCGCGACCTGCGGTCGGTGACCGACGCGACATTGGGTCGTCTCGACGTCGACGAGCTACTGGCGGAACTGTTGCGACGCACGCAGGAGATCTTCGACGCCGACACGGCGGCGGTCCTGATGGTCGACGCAGCCTCACGTCATCTCGTGGCGCGCGCGGCTCGTGGGTTGGAAGAGGAGGTCTACCAGGGCGTCCACATCCCACTCGGCGCCGGATTCGCGGGGCGGATCGCCGCTCAGGGTCAGCCCATCGTCCTTGAGCGTGTCGATGCCACGACGGTCGCAAACCCGATCCTGTGGGAGAAGGGCGTCCGCAAGATGCTCGGCGTCCCGCTGCTCGCCGGCCGGCGAGTGATCGGCGTCCTGCACGTCGGGCGCATCGAGGATCGGCCCTTCGGGCCGGCGGACGTCGAGCTTCTCGAGGTGGTGGCCGATCGTGTCGTGGGTGCCGTCGCGCGACGCCAGGGGGCCGTCGAGCACGCCGCCGCTGGGCTGCTTGAGCGAAGCCTGCTTCCCGCGGCCCTGCCCGCCTGCGAGGGGCTGCAGTTCGCCAGCCGGTACATCACGCCCGACGACCGCAGCGTGGGCGGCGACTGGTACGACGCCTTCGTGGTTCCGTCCGGCGACCTCTGGCTCGTCGTCGGCGACGTCGCCGGCCACGGGCTCGGCGCGGCCGTGGTCATGGGGCGCGTGCGCAGCGCGCTGCGCGCCTACTCGCTGATCGCTTCGACCCCTGAGGAGGTGCTCAAGCTCACCGACCGCAAGGTCGAGCACTTCGAGATCGACATGATGGCCACGGTGGTGTGCGCGGTAGCCAGCCCGCCGTTCCACCGCTTCCGGATCGCCACGGCCGGGCACCCTCCGCCGGTGATCGCCGACCCGGAGCACGGCGCGCACCTGGTCCAAGCGCCGGTCGGGCCGCCGCTTGGCGCCATGAGCGCTGGCCAGCGCCGCTCGGTAGAACTCGAGCTTCCCCGAGGTGCGGCCCTGGTGCTCTACACCGACGGCCTGATCGAGCGCCGCGGCGAGCACCTCGTCCAGGGTCTGGGCCGGCTCCTGGCCGCGGCCGTCGCCGACGAACCCGAACGTGTGTGTCGCGCCATCCTTCGCGACCTCGTCGGCGCGGACGCTCCGATCGACGACATCGCCATCGTCGTCGCCCAGCGCACCCGGTAGCCCGCAGACGCCTGTCGTATGGGAGTCGCTCAGGAGCACGTGCCCAGGCGTCGGCCCGAGCTTCTCCTGGCCATCGCATGGGAAGCGCTGGCGCCGGGTCCAGACGGCGTAGGACGGTGAGGTCGAACCGAGGCGATCGCGGTCGGGTTCGGGCGATCGCTAGCGCGGCGGTCTTCCGCGTCGACGACCCAACCGTCCTTGGGCGGTTGCGGCGCCGAGGAGGATGACGGCCGCGCCCAGCGGCTGGTTGGCGGCGAAGGTCTCGTGGAGAAGCACGACGCCGGAGAAGGTGGAGAAGATCGGGATCAGATAGGTCACAGTTGAGGCGTTGGTTGCGCCAAACGTTCGGATCAGTCCGTAGTTGAGGACGTAGGCGACGCCAGTTCCCAGCACGCCGAGCGCGGCGATACAGGCAGCGGCGTCGGCGTGCACGCGATGTGGTGGGGTGGTCACCAGCGCGGTGACGATCGCGAGTTGCAGGGCGGCGCATCCGACCTGGGCGGTGGTCAGGCTCAGCGATCCCTCGGGCCGGCCTGAGAGGAAGCGTCGGGTGTAGGCGTAGCCAAAGCCGAACGAGGCCGCCGCCCCGAGACACAAGAGATTGCCCTCGACGGACGTCTTGCCGAGTCCGTTCCAGGCGCCGAGGACGACCAGGACACCGATGAATCCGAGGATCAGTCCGCTGACGCGCCGGCGATCGCCGTGCTCGTCGCGGATCAGCGCGATCGCGACCGGGAGCGTGAACAGCGGCGAGGTCGCGCTCCAGATGCCCGCGAGAATGCTCGACGTGTGCTCTTCGCCGTATGCGAACAGCGCGAATGGCACCGCGTTGAGCAGAGCTCCAGCGACAAACAGGTGTGCCCACGTCTGCGGCGAGCGGGGAAGACGCTGCGAACGAGCGGCCGCGAACAGGGCCAGGGTGACGGCGCCGACCAATGCTCTCCCGAAGCCAACCTGCATTGGGGCAAACGAATGCTCGGCAACTTTGATGAGCAGAAACGACGTTCCCCACACCACCGCCAGCCCGACGAACTGGACGCCCTCACTTGCCGAAGGACTCCCAGCACTGGTCGCAAGAGATGATGTGCTCACAAGCGCCACAACGTCGACGTCCCGCCGTTTGTGAGATCAGAGCAAACGCCGCGCTCCGGCTGCGCGGTGAGGACTCAGAGTTCGAGCCGAGCAAGCAGGAGGTGGGGCTCGCCGCTCGAGGTCGTCGACGAGCAGCGCTTCCGGTGCGGAGCGTTCGCGCAGACCCTGGTGCCCCGGCGATGACCGCGCCGATGAGTTCCGGGATCGGTGTCAGTCTGAGACCCATGACCCTGACGACCTGCCATATGTCCATCTCGCTCGACGGCTTCGTCGCCGGGCCGAGCCAGAGCCGCGAGAACCCGCTCGGCGTCGGCGGCAGGCAGGTCCACGACTGGCATCTGGGCGACGTGACGGACGAGGCGGACCTGACCGCCCAGAGCTGGCTGATGCGCCCGCGCGGCGCCTACGTCATGGGCCGCAACATGTTCGGCCCGATCCGCGGCGCCTGGGACGAGGACTGGCGCGGCTGGTGGGGCGACGAGCCGCCCTACCACGCCCCCGTCTTCGTCCTCACCCACCACGCCCACGACCCGATCGAGATGCAGGGTGGCACCACGTTCCACTTCGTCACCGAGGGCTTCGACGCGGCGTTCGAGCAGGCCACGGCGATCGCCGGCGAGCGCGGCGTCGACATCGCAGGCGGCGCGTCGACGGTGCGCCAGGCACTCACGGCCGGGGTCGTGGACGAGCTGACCCTCGACATCGCCCCGGTGCTGCTCGGGGCGGGCGAGCGGTTGTTCGACGGGATCACCGAGCTCGCGCTGACGCCGGTCGAGACCCTCCACTCGCCGCACGCGACGCACGTGCGCTATCGCGTGCAGCGCTGAGAGCCGCCGGCCGGGGTCGGCCCGTACCCCGGGTATCGCCGCCGGAGACCATCGTCCTCGTCGCCGTCACCGTCGCGGCCTGCAGCTGCACGCCGCCGTCGGCTTCGGCTCCGGGCCGTTGGGCATGCCGCCGCTCCCGGCGCTGAAGACGCCGGGCCGGGCCGTCGTCACGGCCATCGGCGGCGGCATGGTCGTCGACGGGCCGCAGCTCGGCGCGGAGCGGCGCCGAGCGCGCCCGCCGCTGCGCACGGTCTGGCCGCGGTCGGTCCCGGCGCGGCGCTCGGCGCGCTCGTGGCCGGCCGGCTGGGCCATCGCGTCGTGGCGCGTCGCCCTCGCGTGTGCGTCGCTCGCCTGCGCCTTCTCGGCCGCGCTGACCGGCGTCTTCGGTCCCGGGCTCGGGGCACTGGGCACCGGCGCCGGATGCCGCGACGGGGCGTTGCGCGAGCTCCCGGGTCAGTACTCGTTCTTGATGACGAAGTAGGACCCGCGGATCGTCCCGGCCAGCTTCGACTTCTGGCGGGCGAACTTGAAGCGTGGCACGAGCTCGGCGGGGATGTCCATCCCATCGGACAGCTTGAAGCCGACCGCCCGCTTCGCGTCGCCGTCGACCGTGTACATCACGTTGACCGACAGCCCGCTCTCGTAGAACACGTAGGCCATGCGGATGTTCTCGACCTGGAACGCCGTCGCCTGCAGTGGACGGGACGCGATCACGATGTCCCGTTCCTCCTCGAGGATCCGGTGCACCCACTCGATGGTCGCCGCGGCGTCGCTCGCGGACTCCACCGTGAAGTCGTGGTCGTACTTGTTCTTGAAGTAGCGCGCCTCGTTGGCCCGCAGCCCCGCGAGCGCGTCCGCGAAGGGTGACGACTCGAGACCGACGGTCGAGACGTCCTTGAAGTCAACGGTGTACGCCATGTCGCACGCTCCGGGCATCGTGGGTCGCCTGCGCCGCAGGCTACACGCGCGGTCGCTCCGTACTGCCCGTGGCCGACGTCGAGCGCAGCAAGACGTTCTTCGCGGCGCTCGGGTTCAGCTTCAACCCGCTGTTCAGCGACGAGGTCGACGCGGTCACCGACGCCGCGCTCGCCGCAGGCGCCACCGACCACGACGACGCCGAGGATCTCGGCTCAGCCGTAGCGCGCGACCATCCCGCGGTGCATGACGCGGTCGCCGACCACGCCGGCGTTCTCGCGGGGCGTCGTGGTGACGAGCGCGACCCTCACGCCGGCCGCCCGTGCCGCCCGATTCGCGCAGGCGCCGCTGGAACACCTCGGACGTGGTCCGGTGGAGGACCGGGTGCCCAGCCCACGGGCAGCCTTCAACGAGGCGTTCGCCACGCACGGCCTGGACTGGAGCTGGAGCCGTGACGAGTCCGCGGGGGTTCAGGTGCGGACAGGATCCGTGCGCTGCGGCGACGCGGGGAGGCGCACCGTGACGCAGAGCCCGCCGGTGGGCCGCGGGGTCAGGGTCAGGGTCCCGTCGTGGGCCTCGGCGATGCTCCGGACGATCGCCAGGCCGAGGCCGATGCCCGCGTGGTCGGTGCGGGCACGCTTGCTGCCGCGCTGGAACGGCTCGGTGAGCGTGGCGACCAGGTGCGGGCTGAGCGGCTCGCCGGTGTTCTCCACGGTGAGCGCCATCCCGTCGGCCTGCATGCCGGACGTGACCCGGACCGTGCCGCGTTCGGGCAGGTTGTGAACGATCGCGTTGTGCAGGAGGTTGGTCGCCATCTGCAGCAGGAGCGCGGGTGAGCCGAGCGTGGAGGTCAGGTCGCCGGACGTCTCGATCGTGACCCCGCGCTCCTCGGCGAGCGGCAGCAGCGTCTCGGCGGCCTCCTCGGCGACGAGCGACAGGTCGACCGGCTCCGTGAGGAAGGAGCGCCGGTCGGCGCGGCTGAGCATGAGCAGCGCCTCGGTGAGATCGATGGCCCGGGTGTTGACGGCGCGGAGGCGGTCGTCGAGCTCCCCGTTGACGCGGGTCGGGTCGCTGCGGGCCACGTCGAGCAGCGTCTGGGTGATCGCCAGCGGCGTGCGCAGCTCGTGCGAGGCGTTGGCGGCGAACCGCTGCTGCTCGGCGACGTGGGCCTCGAGGCGCGCGAGCATGGCGTCGAACGCATCGGCGAGCTCGCGGAACTCGTCGCGGCGGCCCGGCAGCCCGATGCGGTGGGCCAGCGACCCGGTCGCGGCCGTGCGCGTGGCGTCCGTGATGCGGGTCAGCGGGGCGAGCATGCGGCCGGCCAGGAACCACCCTCCCAGCAGGCCGAACACCAGCAGGAAGAGCAGCACCGCGGCCGCCGTCGGCGCGAAGTTGCGCAGCAGGTCGGCGTGGCTGCGGACCAGGAAGATCACCCCGGGATGCGCGCCGCGCGAGAGCGAGAAGTACCCCGCGGCCAGCAGCACGGCCCCGGCGAGCATGAGGAAGCCGGCGTAGCTGAGGGTGAGCTTGAGGCGGACGCTCAGCCCGGGGGGTCTATCCACGCCCGCCCTCCTGGCGCGCGGCGTCGATGCGGTAGCCGGCGCCGGGCACGGTGGCGACGATCCACGGCTCGCCGAGGCGCTTGCGCAGCCCGGAGACCGTGATGCGCACGGCGTTGGTGAACGGGTCGGCGTTCTCGTCCCACGCGCGCCGCAGCAGCTCCTCGGCGCTGACGACGCCGCCCTCGGCGGCGACGAGGACCTCGAGCACCGCGAACTGCTTGCGGGTCAGCGCGACGTGGCGCCCGTCGCGGTGGACCTCGCGGCGGAACGGGTCCACGCGCAGCCCCGCGATCTCCTGCACCGGCGGCCGGCTGTGGGCGCGCCGGCGATCCAGCGCCCGGAGGCGGAGCACGAGCTCGCGGAGCTCGAACGGCTTGGTGAGGTAGTCGTCGGCGCCGAGCCCGAAGCCCGAGGCCTTGTCGTCCAGCCGGTCGGCGGCGGTGAGCATGAGGATCGGCAGGCCGCTGCCGGAGGCGACGATGTGCTCGGCCACCTCGTCGCCGCTGGGTCCGGGGATGTCGCGGTCCAGGACGGCGATGTCGTAGGCGTTGACGCTCAGGAGTTCCAGCGCGGTGTCGCCGTCGCCGGCGATGTCGGCCGCGATGGCCTCCAGGCGCAGGCCATCGCGGATGGCCTCCGCCATGTACGGCTCGTCCTCGACGAGCAACACGCGCATGCCCGGATGCTAGGGCCGGGACATATCGCCGGCGTATGGAACGTCGCATACGTGACGGCAACACCGCGCCGCGTTCACTGGCCGCGTGACCTACGGCCATCCAGCACGCACACCGGCCCCCCGGATCCGCCTTCGCCGGACCGGGCTCGCGGGCCTGCTCGTCGTCCTCCTCGCGGCGCTCGTCGCCGCGCTCGGCCACCGGGAGCCCCCCTCCTCCCCGGCGCGGCCGTCGTCGACCGCCGCGCCCGCCGACGACCATCGGGCCGGCCGCGACGGCGCGCTCGGCGAGGCCGGCGGTGCCGTCCCCGCCGGCGCGACGGTCTTCGACGGCGGCCTTCCCGGGGTCGCCAACCTCGATCCTGCCCTGTTGGCCGCCGTGCGCCGAGCGGCGACCGATGCGGCGAACGCCGGCGTCCGGTTCGTCGTCAACGGCGGGTGGCGCTCGCCGGCCTACGAGGACCAGCTCCGCCGCGAGGCGGTCGCGACGTACGGCTCCGAGCAGGAGGCGGCCAGGTGGGTGGCCACCGGCACGACGTCGGCGCACGTGTCCGGCGACGCCGTCGACCTCGGGCCCGCGGCGGCCACCGCGTGGCTCTCGGCCCACGGCGCCGCGTACGGGCTGTGCCCGGTCTACGCCAACGAGCCCTGGCACTACGAGCTGCGCCCGCAGGCCGTCGGCGGCGGCTGCCCGGCGATGTACCCCGACCCGACCCACGATCCGAGGATGCAGCGGTGACCAAGGGCGAGTCCACGTGCAGGATCGACGTGAGCCCCGCGGTCTGGAAGAAGGCCACCGACGCGGGCAAGGCCCTGACGCCACCCGCCGGCGCGGAGCACTGGGCCGTCGTAATCCCCGCCGAGGCGTGGGCCGGCGGCATCGCCGCGGCGATCCTGATCGGCGCGGTTCGCCGGCCTGCTGCCCGCCGTCCGCGCGTCGCGCATGCCGCCCACCTTGGCGCTGCGCAGGGCGTGAGCGGAGCTACTGCGTCCTGGCCGGCTCGCCCCAGAAGCGGTCGGCGGCCGCGCCGACGATCGCCGGGCACGGGCCGGCCGGGTCGCGCCGGGTCACCGTCTGCGTGTGCGGCACGGGATCGGGGTGCTCGGTCCAGTCGTGGCGCAGCCGGATCTCGGCGCGCCGCAGCCACGGGTAGATGAGCTGGGCCTTGGCGCGCGTGGATCGCGCCGCGGCGATCCGCTCGCGGTCGCGCTCGGGGACGCGGCCGAGCTCCTCGGGGTCGGCGGTGAACGTGTCCACGACGGGCTGCTCGAGGTCGTTGCCCGTGAGCTCCTCCTCGGTCTCGACGCCGTCCGTGCCCACCTTGCGCCTGAGCGGGTACTTCTCGCCGCGGCCGACGGAAGCCGCGCCCTCGGCGACGCCGAGCGTCCGGAACCGCATCAGGTCGGGCCGGGCCCGCGCGCGCACGATCGCCATCGCGGCGTCGGCGCGCTTCTGCGACAGCGCCCGGTTGCCCGGGAACGAGCCGTCGGGCCGCGGGTCCTGCGGTCCCTCGGGCGACGCGTAGCCGTCGACGCCCAGCACGCGGTACCCGGCGCCGGCCAGCTGGTCGAGGCGGTGCAGCTCCTCGGCGGAGCGGTCGAGCTCGGGCGCGTCGCTGCGGTAGGGGAAGTACACGAACACGGACGCGGGGTCGTGGTGCTCGATGTCGGGGGGCTGGAGCATCACCGTCTCCTGCACGTCACGCTCGCGCTCGCACGTGTACTCCCAGGTGATGTCGACCGTCCTGGGCTGGCAGGTGTGCTTCGGCACGGGGTCCAGGGGGATCTCGATCTTGATGCCGCCGTGGACCTCGGGGCGCCTGGTGTCGTCGCCGAGGTTCGACCCGCCGATGTCGCCCTTGACGGACACGGACCCGATGCGCAGGGTCACGCCGCTGTCGAACCCCGGGACGCCGTTGCGGTTGACCGTGACCGACACGTCGCCGGTGACCCTCCACGAGCCCGACGCCGCGACGTCGACCTTCACGAACGGCTTGAGCTCGGCGCCCTCCACGGCGTCGATCACCCGCTGCATGCTGCCCCCACCGACGAGCTCCTTGCCGATCCTCTGCAGGACCTGCTCGGCGGCGCCCTGCGGGTCGGCGCCGACGTCGATGCTGCCCTTGGTCCCCTCGCACCAGGAGACGCGCATCCACACGCGCTCCTTGTCGCCGTGGAACGTGACCTTCGGCGCGCCGGGGTCGGTGACCCTGCGGGCCTTGACCCTGCGCGTGACGCGGTAGCGCGCGCCGTCGTCGAGCGTGACGAGCACCTGGTGGTCGCCCGCGGGCTGGGTCGAGACGACCGTCGGCGCGGCGGGCGGGGCGGGCGCCGGCGTGGGGTCGCGCGCCAGGACGCTGCGCACCGGCGCCGGCCGGCGCGCGAGGCCGGCCACCACGGCATTCCCCGCGCTGCGCTGCAGCGCCAGGATCCGCGCGGCCGGCGCGACGCGCTCGGGGGCCGCAGCGGCACGCTGCGCCGGCCCCGCCTCCCGCACGTCGTCACGATGCGCCCGGACCACGACGCCACATAAGCACCCGGGTCCGGGCCGGTCAACCGCGCGCGGAGGCCGTGACGTCACCCGCCTGCGCCGGCGTCCTCGCGCATGAGCAGCAGGTCGATCTCCACGTCGACCTCCCAGCCCACCGCCTCGCCGCCGCCGGGCAGCTCGGCCTGCCAGTCCATGCCGAAGTCGCGGCGGTCGACCGTCGTGCGCAGCTCGAGCCCCGCGACCTCCCCGAAGGCGGCCTGCCGCGGCGCGGCGTGGCGACCGCGGGCGCGGACCGGTCGCGTGATGCCCTTGATCGTGAGCTCGCCGTCGACCTCGGCGCGGCCGTCGCCGGCCAGGCGGATCGCCGTCGAGCGGAATGCGATCTCGGGGTGGTGCTCGGCGTCGAAGAACGCGGGCCCGAGCACGCTCGCGCGCATCGCGGCGGGCTCGACCACCGAGATGGAGCCGACGCGGGCGGTGCCCTCGAGCGACAGGCCGTCGTCGTCGGCGCACAACGTCGCCGCGACGTCGGGCACCGTGCCGCGGTAGCGGAAGACGCCCGAGTGGCGCACCGAGAAGGCGAAGGTCGAGGGCTCCGGCCGGGCGCGGTAGGTGCCGGAGAAGGGCTGGACGGCGACGTCGGACATGACGCTCCTGTCGGTCGTGGGGGTGGGGCCGCAGGTCTGACAGCGCAGCCCGCCGTGCCGTGACAGCTCAGAGGTGGCCGAGCTTGTCCGGGTTGCGCACGATGCGCACGGCCTGGATCCGGCCCCCGACGACGTCGACGGTGAGCACGCTCCAGACCCGGAGGCCGGCCGGCGGCGGAGCGTCCGCCGGGCGCGCCGGGGGCTGGAGCGCCCCGGCGTCACCGGCCTTCAGGCGGGCCAGCGCCTGCTCGACCGCCCGCTGCTCGGCCTCCCCGAACGGCGGCTCGGCCGGGCCGCGCACGAGCCGGCCGGGCTGGCCGTTGACCCGCACCGGCCGCGTCTCGAATGCGCCCGACGACATGCGCACCTGGAGCACGCCGGCGACGAAGCGGGCGATGAGCGCTGCGCCGACGAGCGGCTCCTGCGGCGCCATCGCCCGGCCGCCGCCGTCGGCGTACAGGACGGCGTCCTGCGCGAGGAGGCCCTCCAGCGCCTTCAGGTCGCCGCGCTCGGCGGCGGCGAGGAAGCGGTCGAGCAGTGCGTCGCGGGCGGCCTCGTCGGCGTCGAAGCGCGGGCGGCCGGCCTCCAGGTGCCGGCGTGCCCGCGTCACGAGCTGGCGCGCGTTGACCTCGCTGCGCTCGACGACGGCGGCGATCTCGGCGTAGTCGTAGCCGAACACCTCGCGCAGGAGGTAGGCCGCGCGCTCGACCGGGGTCAGGCGTTCCAGGACGACCAGGAGGGCCAGCGAGAGCGAGTCGGCGAGCTCGGCGCGCGCGCCCGGGCCGGGCGCCGGGTCCTCGAGCAGCGGCTCGGGCAGCCACGGGCCCACGTAGGCCTCGCGGCGGGCGCGGGACGACTTCAGGACGTTGATGGCCATGCGCGTGACCACCGTCGTGATCCAGGCGGCGGGTTCGACGATCGCCTCCTCCTGGCGCGTCAGGCGCAGGAGCGCCTCCTGCACCACGTCCTCGGCCTCGGCGACGCTGCCGAGCATCCGGTAGGCCACGCCGAAGCCGTGGCGGCGCAGCGCCTCGAGCTCGTCATCCGTCGTCGCGTGCATGGGTCCCTCCGCATGGAATCGTCGTCTCGTCCCCCTGACAAGGCGGAGGCCCCGGCGGTGACACCCGAACCTCCGGCCGGCGGCCCTGCGATGCAGCAGGAGATGCGATCGCATCCCCCGGGGCGGTGAACGCAACAACGATCGTTAGGATGTTGCGATGTCCGGCGACCGCTGCGAGCTGCTGTGCCTCGACCTGCCCAAGGCCGAGGCGATCCGCGCCGGGCTCCCGGCCCCCGGGGCCCTGACGGGCCCGGCGGCCCGGATGCGGGCCCTGGCCGACCCCACGCGGCTGGTGATCGCCGTCGCGCTGGCGGCGAGCGACGAGCTGTGCGTCTGCGATCTCGCCTGGGTGACCGGCAAGGCGGACAACCTGGTCTCCCATCACGTCCGGGCGCTGCGCGCCGCCGGCCTGGCCTCGTCGCGTCGCGAGGGCAAGATGGTGCTCTACGCCCTGACCGAGCCCGGCCGCGACCTCCTGCGCGCGGCCACCGTGGGGGCGCCGGCGTGAGCACGGTCGGGCTGCCGCTGGCCTCCGGTCCCGACCGGGCCACCGTCGAGGCGCTGGCCCGCCGGGCCCGGCTGCTCTCCTGGCTGTCGCTGGTGTGGATGACGGTCGAGGGGGCCGTCGCGCTGGCCGCCGGCATCGTCGCGGGATCGATCGCTCTCGTCGGCTTCGGCCTGGACTCGGCCATCGAGGGCTTCGCGTCGGTGATCATCATCTGGCGCTTCACCGGCCACCGCATCCACTCCGCCGCCGCCGAGGATCGTGCCCAGAAGCTCGTCGCCGTCCAGTTCTTCCTGCTGGCGCCGTACGTCGGCGTCGAGTCCGTCCGCGCCCTCGCCGGCGGACGGCACGCCGACCACACGCTGGCCGGGATCCTGCTGGCCTGGGGCTCCATCGTGGCCATGCCGATGCTCGGGATCGCCAAGCAGCGCATCGCCGAGCAGCTCGGGTCGGCGGCGACCAAGGGCGAAGGACGCCAGAACATGCTGTGCGCCTACCTGGCCGGCGCGCTGCTGGTGGGGCTGCTCGGCAACACCTGGTTCGGCGCGTGGTGGCTGGATCCCGCGGTCGGGCTGCTCATCGCCGCGCTCGCGGTCAAGGAGGGGCGCGAGGCCTGGCGGGGCGAGGGCTGCTGCGTCGCCGTGCCCCCCGGCGCCGGGCCTGCGCCGGACACGTGCGACCACGCGGGCTGCGCCTGACGCCGCATGGTGACGCTGCGCCCGCTGAGCGAGTCGGACCGGCGGGCGGCCTACTCCCTGCGCGTGGCGCCGGGCCAGGAGCGCTTCGTCAGCGGCGTGGCCGAGTCGGTGCGCGAGGCCGCCGATCACCCCGGCGCCCACGCGCTGTGCTGGGTGGTCCACGACGGGGACACGCCGGTGGGATTCGTCATGGTCGCCGACGAGGTCGACGGGCCCGACTACCTCCCGCACTACCTGTGGAAGCTCCTCATCGACGAGCGCCATCAGCGCAAGGGCCACGGGACCGCCGTGCTGGACCTGGTCGTCGCCTACTTCCGGGGCCGCCCCGGCGTCGAGACCCTGACCACGAAGGCGCGGCTGGGGGACGGCGACCCGGTCGCCTTCTACGAGCGCTACGGCTTCGAGCGCGCCGGCGAGGCCGTCGACGGCGAGGTGCTGCTGCGGCTGCGGCTCGCCTCTCAGCCGATCCACAGGGTCCGTTGAGGTCACGTTGTGGTGTGCGGGGGAGGCTGGAAGCGAGCCCAGCCCCGTTCCGCACCGGAGACGCCCCGATCATGCCCACGACCCTGCGCCAGCCCCCCGACGACCGGATCCTCTGGGCCAGACGCCCCGGCCCGCCGGACGGCAGCGGGCCGCCCGGCGGCGGCGGCTCGGGCGGGGGCGGGGACTCGGGCGACGGCGGCGGGCCGCGCCGCCGGGGGCGCGGGGTCGCCGCGCTGGTCGCGGCCACGGCGCTGCTCGGCGGCGGGGCCGGCGCCGGCGTGGTCGCCCTCTCGGGCGGCGGCCGCACGACGACGGCCACCACCACCGTCGTGCGGTCGGCGGCCGGCGAGAGCAGCGGCTCGGCCGGCGGCCTGGACGCGCACGCGCTGTACGCCACGGCCGCCACGGGCGTGGTCGACATCACCGCCCGCGGCGTGTCGACCGCCGGCGACGCCTCCGCGTCGCCGTTCGGCCGGCCGCCCCAGCCGCCGACCGCGACGGCCACCGGCACCGGCTTCGTCGTCGACGTGGCCGGCCACATCGTGACGGCCGAGCACGTCGTCGACGGGGCGTCCTCCATCACCGTCAGGTTCGCCGACGGCACGACGCGCAAGGCGACGGTCCTCGGCACCGACAACGCGACCGACGTCGCCGTCCTGAAGGTCGACGCCGCCGGCCTGACGCTGCATCCCCTCAAGCTCGCGACCTCCTCCGTCGCGATCGGCGAGTCCGTCGCTGCCATCGGCGACCCGTTCGGATACGCCCGCAGCATCAGCACCGGGATCGTCTCCGGCGTGGACCGCACGATCCAGGCGCCCAACGGGTTCACGGTCGCCCACGCCGTGCAGACCGACGCCGCGCTGAACCCGGGCAACTCGGGCGGACCGCTGCTCGACGCCGACGGCGAGGTCGTCGGGATCGTCGACCAGATCGCCACCGGCAGCGGCGCCGACCAGAGCTCCGGCGTGGGCTTCGCGGTGCCCGTCGCCATCGTGCGGTCCGAGCTGGCGGCCCTCGAGCGGGGCGAGAAGGTCAGCCACGCCTACCTCGGCGTCGCGACCTCGGACACCTCCTCGGTCCAGGGCGCGCCGATCGGCAGCGTCACGTCCGGCGGCCCGGCGGCCTCTGCGGGCCTGCGCGCCGGCGACGTCGTCACCCGGCTCGGCAGCACGACGATCTCGGACTCCAACGACCTCGTCGCCGCCATCGCCGCCCACCGGCCGGGCGAGAAGGTGCAGCTGACGGTCCGGCGCGGGTCGGGCACGACGACGCTCACGGTCACCCTCGGCACGCAGCCCACGCAGTCGAGCTCGGGCGGATAGGAACCGGCCGGCGCCGGTGCGCGACCATCGCGGGTCGACCTCCGTCTCCGTGGGACTCGTCGGCATCGGCGACTGCGCGTCCTCGCTCGTGGCCCGCGATCCCGCGTGGGCCGGGCGGTTCGCCGCTTCCGCGCTGCCCCTGCTCGGCGACGACCTCAAGAGCCGCTTCGGCATGGAGGACTCGCCGTCGGCCGCGCCAGGATCCTCGACGCCGCCCGGGTCGCGCGGGCGGCCCTGGGCGAGGGGCGCGGCGGCGTGCTGGCGGAGTCGGCGCAGCTCATGAAGGCCGCGCCGTGACCTGCGCGTGCCCGGTCTAGACTCGGCGCGGTGGACCCCCTGAGCCTCGGCATCGTCGGCACCTCCCGCAAGCCCGACGAGCACCGGCTCGCGATCCATCCCGCGCACCTCGAGCGCCTGGACCCGGGCCTGCGCGAGCGGATCTGGCTGCAGCGCGGCTACGGCGAGCGCTTCGGCTTCGGCGACGACCGTCTCGCGCCGCTGGTCGCCGGCCTGCTCGAGCGCGACGAGCTCCTGGAGCGCAGCGACGTCGTCGTGCTGCCCAAGCCGCTGCCCGAGGACCTCGAGGGGCTGCGGCCCGGCCAGGTCGTCTGGGGCTGGGTGCACTGCGTCCAGGACCCGGTGATCACGCAGCTGGCCATCGACCGCGGGCTGACGCTCATCGCGTGGGAGGCGATGAACCACTGGACGCCCGAGGGCACGTTCAGCGTCCACGTCTTCCACAAGAACAACGAGCTCGCCGGCTACTGCGCGGTGCTCCACGCGCTGCAGCTGCGGGGCAGCACGGGCGCCTACGGCCGGCGGCTGCGCGCGGCGGTCATCTCCTTCGGCGCCACCGGGCGCGGCGCGGTGAACGGCCTGACCGCGCTGGGCGTCACCGACGTGACGGTCCTGACCCAGCGCAGCGTCTCGGCCGTCGCCTCGACGATCCCGTCGGTCGTGCTGCAGCACTTCGAGCGCGACCCGGACAACCCCACGCGCACCCTGGTCCTCCGCGACCCCGAGCCGGGGCCGATCGTCGAGGTGCTGGCCCAGTACGACGTCATCGTCAACTGCATCCTGCAGGACACCGACGCGCCGTTGATGTTCGTGATGGACGAGGACCTGCCGCGCTTCGCGCCGGGGACGCTCTTCGTCGACGTCTCCTGCGACGAGGGCATGGCGTTCGAGTGGACGCGCCCGACGAGCTTCGCCGACCCCATGTTCACCGTGGGCGACGGCGTGCACGTCTACGCCGTGGACCACACGCCGTCGTTCCTGTGGAACTCGGCGACATGGGAGAACAGCGAGGCGCTGCTGGAGTACGTGCCGGTCGTGATGGCCGGCCCGGAGGCCGTCGACGGCGACGAGACGCTGCGGCGGGCGATCGAGATCCGCGACGGCCGCGTCCTCAACCCGCGCATCCTGTCGTTCCAGGGGCGCGCGGCGGAGCACCCGCACGCGCAGCGGGCCGGCGCCTGAGCAGCAGGTTGTCCACCTCGGCCGCGTTGGCCTCGGCGTACTGCGCGCCGGTCAGGACCTTCGTGTCGGGGTGGACGGCATCACCTCCCTGTTCGTGCACGACATCCGCGACCGCGGGATCCGCGCCGTCGTGCAGGAGGCGCCGACCACGGACGGGGCCGCGCGAATATGCTCGCCTGATGCGCGCCCTCGTGACCAGCGCCCCGCGCACCATGGAGCTGCGCGAGGTCGACGCGGTGGCCGAGCCCGGCCCGGGCGAGGTCCTCCTCGGCATCGACGCCGTCGGGATCTGCGGCTCGGACTTCGGGCTCTACAAGGGGACGCACCCCTACGCGCAGTTCCCGCAGGTCCAGGGGCACGAGTTCTGCGGCACGGTCCGTGCGCTCGGGCCCGGTTGCGAGGGCACGCACGCGGTCGGCACGCGGGTGGCCGTCGAGCCGCTGCTGCCCTGCGGGCACTGCTACCCGTGCTCGGTCGGGCGCGGCAACTGCTGCATGGAGCTGCGCATCCTGGGCGTGCACACGCCGGGCGGGCTGCAGGACGAGCTCGTCGTGCCCGAGCGGCTCCTGCACGACGCCGACGGCCTCGACGCGCCGGCGGCGGCGTTCGCCGAGCCGATGAGCATTGCGCTGCAGGGCCTGGTCCGTGCGCAGGTCGTCGAGGGCGACACGGTCCTCGTGCTCGGCGCCGGCCCGATCGGCCAGGCGGCGATCATCGCCGCCCGGGCGCTGGGGGCGCGGGCCGCGGCCTCCGACCTCGTGCCCGAGCGCCTGGAGCGCGCGACTGCCGTCGGCGCCGAGCTCGTCTTCGACGCGGCCGGCGACGTGCCCGACGCGCTGGGGGAGTGGACGCACGGGGTGGGCCCCACGGTCGTCGTGGACGCCACGGGCGCGCCGGTGGCGATCCGCCGGGCGGTCGACCTGGTGTCCTTCGCCGGGCGCGTCGTCGTCATCGGCCTCTCCTCCCAGGAGGTGTCCCTGCCCATCGTCCCCTTCACGCGCAAGGAGATCTCCATCCTGGGCTCGCGCAACAGCGTCGGGATCTTCGGCGACGCCGTGCGGATCGTGCGCGACCACCCCGACGAGGTGGCGCGGCTCATCACCCACGAGATCGCCCTCGAGGACGTGCCCGAGACGATCGAGCTGGCGATGGCCCACCCCGAGATCGTCGAGAAGGCGATCGTCCGGATGGCGGCGTGAGGGCGCGGCGATGAGCGCCGGCGCGGGCGTGCAGGCCCTGCACCACGTGGGCATCTCCGTGGCGTCGATCGACGAGGCCGTGCGCTTCTGGGAGGGCTTCCTCGGGGCGCCGCCGCGCTACCGCGGCACGCTGGACCGGCCCTACCTCGCCCAGGTGACCGGCTACCCCGGGATCGTGATCGAGGCGGCGATCTTCGACCTGCCCGGTGGCGGGATGATCGAGCTTCTGGAGTACCAGGACGGCGACCTGCAGCCGCAGTCCGAGGAGTCCTCGCACCCCGGCCATCTCCACATCTCGCTGCGGGTGGCCGACGGCGAGGCGGCGTGGCGGCGGGCCGTCGAGCTCGGCGCGCGACCGCGCAGCCCCGACGGCCCCGTCCGCTCCGACGGCGGGCCCAACGCCGGCGCGATCAGCGCGTACCTGCGCATCCACGACGGCGTCACGCTCGAGCTCAAGCAGCCCGCCGCGCCCCCGTCCCCCTAGTCGCCCGCGGCCTTCAGCGCGGCCTCCGCGACGGCCTTGCCAACGCGACGCTGGCGACGTCGGGCGAGCGCAGGTGGATGCCCTCCCACACGCGGGCGTCGACTTCTCCTGCGTCGGCTGGATGAGGAACGGCTTGGCGCGCGCCGCCAGCAGCGCCGCGGCGGCCGTGCGGCCCGTGGCCTTGCCGGTGGCCTTGGGCCGGCTGGTGGGCAGCCGGCCCAGCCTGCGGCGCCGGGCGTCGTCGGCCAGCGATGTGGCCTGGTGGAGACGGAAGGATTACGAGGGCAGCGCCTCGGCGGCGACCTCGCCGGGGTCGAGTGCGGTGCGCGGCGCCCGGGCCGCCCCGCCCGTGCGCAGCACGATCACGGCGCCCAGCACCAGCGCGCCGCCGACCAGCTGCGCGCCGCCCAGGCGCTCGGAGAACACCAGCGAGGCGAGCACGACCGTCACCACGGGCTCGACCGTGGAGAGGATCGACGCCGCCGTCGGGCCGACCCGGCGCAGGCCCGCGAAGAAGAGCGCGATCGCCGCGACGGTGGAGACGACGGCCAGGCAGGCCAGCCATCCCCAGCCGGCGGCCGTGACCGCCCCGGGGCGCAGCTGCCCGGTGACGGCCGACCCGATCGTCAGCGACGCCGCGGCGCCCGTGCAGACCAGGGCGCTCAGCGTGAGGGCGGGCAGGCGCCCGGCGACGCCGTCGCTGACCAGGATGTAGGCGCTGTAGACGAACGCCGCGCCGAGGCTGAGCGCGACTCCGACGGCCTCCAGGGCGCCCGTCCCGGCGCCGGCGAGCACGAGCGCCAGCCCGGCGGACACGAGCACGAGCGCGGCGACGCGCCGCGGGTCCAGGCGCTCGCGGCCGAGGGCCACCGACGCGACGGTGACGATCGCCGGGAACGTGTAGAGCAGCAGCGACAGCAGCGAGGCGTCGATGCGCTGCAGCGCCAGGACGTAGCACCCGCTCTGCAGCGCGTAGCCGCAGGCGCCGAGGCCGAAGGCGATCGCGACGTCACGCCGTCCCAGCGTGCGCAGCGCCGGCAGGGCCCGCGCACGAGCAGCACGCACCACAGGATCGCGGCGGCGAGGACGAACCGCGCGCTGAGCAGCGTCCCGGCGGTCGCGCCGTCGCCCAGCGCGAGCTTGCCGAAGATCGCCATCGCGCCGAACGCGGCGGCCGAGCCGAGGCAGAGGAGCGGGCCGCCGGGGGACATGGCCGGTCACCCTCCTCCTTCGAAGCATCAGGATCCATTCGGATTCCTGGCGTCTATTCGGTAGCGTCGCTGAACGATGCTCGACCTTCGCCGGCTGCGCCTCCTGCGCGAGCTCCACGAGCGCGGCACGATCGCCGCGGTCGCCGACGCCCTGCAGTTCACGCCCTCGGCCGTCTCCCAGCAGCTCGCGATGCTCGAGCGCGAGACCGGCGTCCGGCTCCTGGAGCGGGCCGGGCGCGGCGTCCGGCTCACCGATCCCGCGCTCGTCCTCGTCGGCCACGCCCACGCGCTGCTCGACGAGGCCGCGCGCGCCGAGGCGGGCCTCGCGGCCGCTGTCGGGACCGTGACGGGCCGCGGGCGCATCGCGTGCTTCCAGTCGGCCGCCATGCGGATCGCCGTCCCGGCGATGGCCCGGCTGGCCGTCGACGCGCCGGACCTGCGCTGCGAGCTCGTCGGCGGCGAGCCCGAGGAGGCGCTGCCCGCGCTCGCGCTCGGCGACGTCGACCTCGTCATCGGCGACGAGTGGCAGCACGTCCCGTGGCGGATGCCCCCGGGCCTCGATCGCCACGAGCTGCTGCTCGACCCCGTCGTCCTCGCCCTGCCGGCCGGCCACGCGGCGGCCGGGGGCCCCGGCCACGCCGTCGCGCTGGCCGAGCTGGCGACCGCGGCGTGGATCTCCGGCCCGGTGAGCCTGGGCTGGGACGAGATCACCGAGCGCCTCTGCCGCGAGCGCGGGCGCTTCACGCCGCAGGTCCGCCACCGGATGAACGACGCCGTGGTGGCCGCCGAGCTCGTCGCCGCCGGGCTGGGCGTGGCGCTGCTGCCCGAGCTCGCGCTCCCCGACGACGACCCGCGCCTGGCGATCCGCCAAGTCGCGCGGGAGCGCCCGACGCGCGTGATCTCCGCGGTGACCCGCGCCGGCGACGCCGAGCGCCCGTCGACGCAGGCGCTGCTGGCGGCGGTGCGCCGCGTCGCGGAGGCGCGCCGGCCGCGGGCGCGCGGCTGAGCGGGCCGGGTGCGGGGTGCCCGGGGCGACTCTCAAGGGGCGTGGGTCGAGTTCGGTGTCCATATGACCCTCGATCCGACCCACGGCCTCAGCGGCCCTCATAGCCCGCCCAGAGCAGCTCCACCAGCTCGGTCAGCATCGGGATCCGCGGGTTCGTGCGGATGCTCGGGTCGATGAACGCCGCGCGCGCCAGGTCGGGCACCGCCGCCTCGAACTCCGCGCGCGGAATGCCCAGCGCGGCCAGCGACCCCGGCATGCCGACGCCGGACAGCAGCTCGTCGACCCGGGCGAAGAGCGCCTCGCGCCGCGCGGCCTCGTCGCGCGTGCCGACCCCCAGGATCCATGCGGCCTGGGCGTACTTCTCCGGGGCGACGTAGTGCGAATACCCCGGGGCGGGCATGAACTTGCTCGGCAGGGAGGCGTTGTAGCGCAGGACATGGGGCAGGAAGATCGCGTTCGCGCGGCCGTGGGCGATGCCGAAGCGCGCGCCGACGGCGTGGGCGAGCGCGTGGTTGACGCCGACGAAGGCGTTGGAGAACGCCAGCCCCGCGATCGTCGCCGCGTTGGACATCGCCGTCCGCGCCCCGAGGTCCTCGCCGTCGGCGTAGGCCCGGGGCAGGGCCTCGAAGATGAGGTTCATCGCCTGCATGCAGAACGCGTCGGTGAACGGCGAGGCGAAGATCGACACGGCCGCCTCGAGCGCGTGCGTCAGCGCGTCGACGCCCGTGTCGGCGGTCATGAACGGCGGCATGCTCGTCGTGAGCTTGGGCTCGACGACCGCCATGTCGGGCACGAGCGAGTAGTCGACGAGCGTGACCTTGCGCCCGTCGACGGTCAGCACGGCGGCGGGCGAGACCTCCGATCCGGTGCCCGCGGTGGTCGGCACGGCGATCAGCCTGGAGGCGTGGTCGACCTGCGGGTAGTGGGCCACGCGCTTGCGGGCGTCGAGGAACGGCAGGGCGAGCTCGCGCATCGTGAGCTGCGGGCTCTCGTGGAAGAGGCGGATCGCCTTGGCCGCGTCGATCACCGAGCCGCCGCCGATCGCGAGCAGCACGTCGGGTGCCAGCTCCTCCATGACGCGCACGCCGGCCCGGATCTCGGCCTCCGGCGGCTCGGGCGAGATGTCGGCGAAGACGTGGACCGACGCGCCCGCCGGCAGGTGCGCGCGCACCTCCTCGGCCACGCCGCGCCGCTCCGTGTCCTGGTCGGTGACGATCACGACCTGCTCGGCGTGCAGCTCGCGCAGGCTGTCGAGCGAGCCGGGGTTGAAGTAGGTGTCCGACGGCACCCGGAACCACTGCGGCGGCGACTGGCGGCGGGAGACCGTCTTGACGTTGAGCAGGTTGCGGTAGTTGATGTTGTCGGTCGTGGTCGAGCCGCCCCATGTGCCGCAGCCGAGCGAGAACGTGGGCGTCATCGAGTTGTACACGCCGCCGAGCGCGCCGACCGCGGTCGGCGCGTTGACGAGGATGCGGCCGGTGCGGACCGCCAACGAGAAGCGCCGCACGACCTCCTCGTCGCGCGCGTAGACCGCCGAGGTGTGCCCGAGCCCGTCGTGCTCGGTGACGAGCACGGATGCGGCGATGCCGTGTTCGAGCGACGGCGACCGCACGAGCCCGAGGACCGGCATGAGCTTCTCAGCGATGAGCGGGTGGGCGGCGAGACCGTCGAGGTCGGTGGGCAGCTGGGCGAGGAGCACCTTCGTCCCGGTGCCGGGCTCGATGCCGGCCAGGGCCGCGAGGTCCACGCACGAGCGCCCGAGCGCCTCCAAGCGCATCGACCCGTCGTCGGTCATCGCGGCGTGCGCCACCCGGTCGGTCTCCTCGGCGGTGAGCAGCCGCGCGCCCATGCGCTCGAACTCGGCGACGAGCTCGTCGTAGGCCGCGTCGTCGACGATGCAGGTCTGCTCGGCGGGGCAGATGACCGAGGCGTCGAACGTCTTGGACACCAGGATGTCGACGACGGCCATCGGCAGGTCGGCCGACCGGTGGACGTAGACGGGCGCGTTGCCCGAGCCGACACCCATGCAGGGCTTGCCCGCCGCGTTGGTCGCCGCGACGGCCTTCGGGCCGCCGGTCGTCCAGATGAAGTCGACGCCGTCGTGGTGGAAGAGGTGCTGGGAGATGTCGAGCGTCGGGTCGGGGATCACCTGCAGCGCGTCGGGCGGCAGGCCGGCGGCCTCGCCGGCCTCCTGCAGGACCTCGATCGCGCGCAGCGCGCAGCGCGCCGCGCGGGCCGACGGGCGGAACAGCATGGCGTTGCGGGTCTTGGCGCCGACGATCGCCTTGAACAGCGCCGTCGAGGTGGGGTTGGTGATGGGCAGCAGCGCGAGCACGACGCCGATGGGCTCGGCGATGAACTCGATCCCGCGCTCGACGTCGGTGTCGATGACGCCGACCGACCGCTTGTCCTTCAGGTAGTCGTATAGGAACTCGGTCGCGATGTAGTTCTTGACCACCTTGTCCTCGAAGACGCCGAAGCCGGTCTCCTCCATCGCCAGCTCGGCCAGCTCGATGGCGTGCTCGAGCCCGGCGACGACCATCGCCCAGACGATGCGGTCCACGGCCTCCTGGTCCAGGCGCCGGAAGGCGTCGGCCGCCACACGGGCGCGCGCGACGTAGCCGTCCATGCGCTCGACCTGCTCGGGCGCCAGGCCCGGGGCCGGCGCTGCGGGGGCGGCGCCCGCGGTTTCGGGGACCGTGGTCGTGCCGGTCATCGCTGTCGTTCCTCCAGAGGGTGTGGAGCGCCGAGCATCCCGCCGCGGGCCGCACCCGGCATCCGCGCAAGCTACGGACCGGGCCGCGGTCAAGTTCGGTGCGCGGGAACCGACCGAAGGGACCAGCCGCTGCCCGATGCAGCGTGCGCCGACCGCTCAGCCGCTGAAGGGCTCCTGACGTCGGGATCCACCGCCGTGCTCTCCCACGGCGCGTCCCCGGAAGGTCCCGCATGCGCCGTCTCCACAAGGCCCCACGTCCGCTGCGCGCGGCCGGGCTCATCTGCTCGCTGGTCGCGCTGCTCGGTGCGGGCTGCGTCGCGTCGGCGTCGGCGGCGACGTACGCCGTCAGCTCGTCGACCGGGGCCACCCTCGTGCCCGGCGTCGACGACGCCGGCAACCACTGCGACGACTGCACCAGCACCCTGGCGCTGCCGTTCGACGTGACGTTCGCCGGGGTGACCTACACGAGCGCCGCGCTCAGCTCCAACGGCAACCTGCAGTTCTCCGGGGGCGACAACCAGACGATGGGGACGGTGCCCTACGGGCCCATGGGCCCGACGATCTTCGCCTACTGGTACGACCTCTACACGAGTGACGCCGCCTCCGGCCAGGGCGTCTTCACCACGACGACCGGCGTCGCCCCGCACCGCTCCTTCGTCATCGAGTGGCGCGCCACGGAGTGCTGCAGCGCCGGCACGCCGACCTACGACTTCGAGCTCGTCCTCCGCGAGGACTCGCCGGCGATCACCGTGGTCTACGGCGCGATGGAGTCCGGCGACCAGAACATCGCCGTCCAGGCCGGCCCGTCCGACTACACCGTCTTCGACACCGGTGGGCCCGGCGGGCCCGTGGGCCCGGGGCGCTCGGTGACCTTCACGCCCGACCAGACGGCGCCGGTCACGACCGACGACGTGGGCGGGGGCTGGTCGACGACGCCGGTGGCCGTGACGCTGACGCCCACCGACGCCGGCTCGGGCGTCGACGCCACCTACTACACGACCGACGGCAGCACCCCGACGACGGCCTCGGCCGTCTATGACCCGGGCGCCCGGCCGGAGCTGGCCGACGGGGAGCGGATCCGCTACTTCTCCACCGACGTCGACGGCAACGCCGAGAGCGTGCAGACCTCGCCGGCCGCACACGTCGACGCCGTCGCGCCGGTCACCGTCGACGACGTGCCCGCCGCGGTCCAGGCCGGGCCGGTGACCGCCACGCTGACGGCGACCGACGTGGGCTCGGGTGTCGACGCCACCTACTACACGACCGACGGCGACGTCCCCACGACGGCCTCGGCCGTCTACGACCCGGCGCACCGGCCGGTGCTGGCCGGCGGCGAGCGCATCCGCTACTTCTCCACCGACGTCGCGGGCAACGCCGGGACCGTCCAGGCCTCGGCCGTCGTGACCGCCGAGGTCCCCGCGCCGGCCCCGCCGGCCGCGCCGGGCGCCGCACCGGTCCCGGGTCCCGCCGCATCGGCCCCGGTGCCCCCCGGCCCGGCCGCGTCGCTCGCGTGGCTGCACGTCTCGCTACCTGTGCTGACCATCGCGCCGCGGTCGGCGCGCTTCGCCGCCGACCTGCCCGCCGGCACGACGACGTTCGCCCTCGCGCGGTCCTTCGGCCACGGGCACACGGTCACGACCGCGGCGGTCCATGCACGCCTGCCCCTGGCCCGCACGACGGTGCGGACCACGTCGGCCGGTCGCGTCCGCGTCACGCTGCGGCTCAGCGCCTTCGGCCGGCGCATCCTCGCGCGTCACCCGCGGGCCCGGCTCGTGCTGCGCACGTTCTACGTGGCGCCCGACGGCTCGCGCGCGCACTCCACCCGCGTCGTGTCCCGGCGCAGCACGCCCGCGCTCAGCCCCCGCTGAGCGCCCCCGCCCCGCGGGTGGGGTCCGGCGTCTCGGGGCGCACGACCAGCGCGCCGGGGTCGTCGCCGCGCCAGGACTCCGGCGCGGTCTGCAGGCGGTGGCCGGGCAGGAACGAGAGCGCGCCACGATGGCGATGGCGTCCACCGGCGCCGGCGTCTCGCCCCCGGCGCGTAGCGGTGCCGATCTGGTCGTAGGTCTCGGCGAGGTCCGGGTGTGCAGCTCGTGGCCGACGGCGGTCAGCCTGCCGCCGGGCGGGACGGGCGGGCGCCGGCCGGGAAGCGCGGCAGCCTGGCCCGGTTGCCCACGATGGCGCCGCGCAGCACCGGGTCCAGCACGAGGCCCCGGCGCGCGACGCGGGCCGCAGGACGGCCGCCGAGGAGCGGGTGCCGAACGGCTGCAGCGCGGTGCCCGAGGTCGCGACGCCGGCCACGAACGGCTCGCTGACCCCCGTCGGGATGCGGGCGCCGTACCCATCCGGCGCTGCGGTCACGCCTGCCGCGCACGACGCGGACCGGGCTCGGGTTAGGCTCGGCGTATGCCCCATGAGCTGCTGGACCGGGCCCGCGCGCTGGCCGGGGCCTGGCTCGATGCGCTGCCGGACCGCCACGTCGGCCCGGCGGCCGACGACGCGGCGCTGCGCGCCGCGCTGGACCGCCCGCTGACCGACGCCGGCGAGGACCCGGCGACGGTGCTCGAGGACCTCGCACGCGACGTCGAGCCCGGCCTGGTCGCCTCGGGCGGGCCGCGCTACCACGGCTTCGTCATCGGCGGCGCCCTGCCCGTCGCCATGGCGGCCGACTGGCTGGTGAGCGCCTACGACCAGCCCGCCGTCCTGCACGCCAGCTCGCCGGGGATGGCCGTGCTCGAGGACATCGCGGGCACCTGGGCGCTCGACGTCCTGCGGCTGCCGGCGGGCAGCGGCGTCGGCTTCGTCACCGGCGCCCAGATGGCCAACGCCACCTGCCTGGCCACCGCGCGCAACGCGGTCCTGGCCCGCGAGGGCTGGGACGCCCGAGCCGACGGGCTGTCGGGCGCCCCGGCGGTCGAGGTCCTCGTCGGCGACGAGGTCCACGTGACCGTGGGCCGGGCGCTGGGACTCATCGGGATGGGGGAGCGGCGCGTGACGCGCGTGGCCGTCGACGCCGGCGGCGCGATGGACCCGGCCGCGCTGGCCCGCGCGCTGGACGCGGGGTCGGGGCCCTCGATCGTGTGCGCCCAGGCCGGCAACGTGAACACCGGGGCCTGCGACCCGCTGGCGGCGATCGCCGACGCCTGCGCCGCGCGCGGCGCGTGGCTGCACGTCGACGGCGCGTTCGGGCTGTGGGCCGCCTCCGCTCCGGAGCTGGCCCACCTCGTCGCGGGCCACGACCGCGCCGACTCGTGGGCGGTGGACTGCCACAAGTGGCTCAACGTGCCCTACGACTCCGCGCTGGCGATCGTGCGCGACGCGGCCGCGCAGGCCCGGGCGATGGGCATGACCGCCGCCTACCTGGCCGGGAGCGACGAGCGCGAGCCCAACGCGTTCGTCCCCGAGTCCTCGCGGCGCGCGCGGGCCGTCCCGGTCTACGCCGCGCTGCGCACGCTGGGCCGCGATGGCGTCGCGGCGCTCGTGGACCGCTGCTGCGCGCAGGCGCGCCTCATGGCGCGGCTGCTGGCCGAGGGCGGCGTCGAGGTGCTCAACGACGTGGTGCTCAACCAGGTCCTGGCCGGGTTCGGCGACGCCAGAGGCGTGGTCGCGCGGGTGCAGGCCGACGGCACCTGCTGGCTGGGCGGCACGACGTGGCGCGGGCGCGACGCCATGCGCATCTCGTTCTCGAACTGGTCGACGACCGACGACGACGTCCGCGCCTCCGCGGCGGCGATCCTGCGGGCCGCGCGCTGACCCCCGGTGCCGCCGGGGCGGGTCGCCGTCGAGGGAGGACGGCGACGCCGGCCCCGGCGGCCGGCGGCCTCAGGCCGTGGCGGCCGGCTCGGGATCGGGGCGGACGAGGACCGTGTCGGCGATCGGGATGATCTCGTCGGCGGGCAGGTCGGCCCGGCGGGCGTGCTCGCGGATCGCCTCGGGGCTCGTCGCCTGGTAGATGCAGATCGTGCCGACGGTGCCGGCGCCCTCGTCGAGGACGTAGCTGCGGATCCAGCGCACGTCGTCGGGCATGTCCTCGTCGCCGACGCGGGTCGAGCGGCCGGCCGCGGCCTGCAGCTCGTCGGCCGAGCTCCAGCCGCTGCGGCGGAGGATGGCGTACAGCTTCATGGTGCCTCCTGGGGGGTGGGTGCGATGTCGCCAAGCTACGGTGGCGCCGCACCGGCGGCATCGGGAGGACGACCTATCTTTCGACGATCCGCAGCCTGAGCGCGGTCGCCGCCGCCTGGCTGCGCGAGGTCGCGTCGAGCTTGCGCAGGATGGCCGAGACGTGGTGGCCGACGGTGCGCTGCGACAGCCACAGGCGCTCGGCGATCTCGGCGTTGCGCAGGCCGTCCGCCAGGAGCTCGACGACCTCCAGCTCGCGGGCGGTCAGCCCGGCGGGGTTCTCGCGCGTGGCGGGGTGCGGGCCCCGGCGCAGGCCGCGGGCGCCGCGCTCGCGCAGACGCCGGGCCACGCGCGCCGCGGCGGCCGCGGCGCCCAGGCCCTGCAGCGCCTCCAGGGCCTCGCGCTGGGACGCCTCGTCGCCGGCGTGCGTGAGCGCCAGCGCCGCCTCGAACGGGCAGCCGACCTGCGCCCAGGCCTCGGCGGCGGCGCGGTGGTCGCCGTCGAGCTCCAGCCGGCAGGGCTCGGCGAGGGCGCCCGCGGCGGGCCCGGGCGCCGGCTCCAGCCCGGCGCGCCGGCGCCACACCGCCAGCTCGCCGGCCACCCACGGGTCGCCGCGGCGCAGGGCGAGGGCGAGCGTGGCCGCCGTCTCGTCCTCGACGGCCGCGGGCTCGCCGCCCAGCCAGCGGGCCTCGGCACGGGCGACGGCCACGGGCCCCAGCCGTTGCAGCTCGCCGGTGCGGCGGGCGAGCTCGAGGGCCTCGTCCAGCGCCGGCCAGTGCCCCGCCTCGCCGCGGCGCGCGGCGAGCCGGCCGGCGACGACGAGCGCGGAGAAGCGGCTCGTGGCGGCCACGCGGGGCTGGGCGAGCACCTCGGCGGCGCCGCGCGCCGCCGCGTCCCAGCGCCCCTGGTCGAGGTCGGAGCGCGCCCGGTAGCCCGACATGTACCACAGCCAGGCGTCGAGCCCGCGCTCGCGGCAGTAGGCGATCCCGTCGTCGTGGGCGCGGTCGGCGCGGGCGAAGTCGCGCCGCTCGACCGCGCAGGAGCTCAGGTTGGTGTAGGCCCTGGCGACGTGTTCCTCCAGGCCGCCGGCCAGGGCGAGGGCGAGGCTGCGCTCCAGCGTCGCGGCGCCGCCCGGCGCGCCCGAGCGCAGCTCGGCCACGCCGACGTTGTTGAGGGCGTGCGCGAGCGTCTCCTGCTCGCCGAGCCGCTCGGCCAGGGCGATCGCGCGCGCGCCCCAGGCGATCGCGGCCGCGTCCTCGCCGGTCAGCATCCGCAGCTGGGCGACATTGCTGTAGGCCATGGCCAGCTCGGGGCCCGGCTCCAGCGGCTCGAGGAGCGCGATCGCGCGCTGCGCCTGCGCCTCGGCCGTCGCGTTGTCGCCGCCGAACCACGCCAGGCGCGACAGCCAGCGGTGGGCGTCGCCCTCGCCGGCCACGTCGCCGGCGGCGCGGTGCTCGGCCAGCGCCAGCGTGCGGGCCTGCACCGCCTCGGGGATCGCGTCGGTGAGGTAGCACTCGTAGGAGCGGCGGCCGAGCAGCTCGGCGCGGCGGGCGGGCGGCAGGCCGTCGGCGTAGCGCAGGGCGCGGGCCAGCTGCGCGGCCGCCTCGCGGTGGGAGCCCAGCGCGGCGGCGCGCGAGGCGGCGGCCGGGGCGAAGCGCAGGACGGCCTCGGCGTCGTCGGCGGCCTCGGCGTGGGCCGCCAGGCGCGCCGGGTCCGGCCGGCGCCCGAGCGCCGCGGTCAGCGCCGCCAGCGCCCGGCGGTGCAGCAGGAGGCGCCGGTGGGGCGCCAGCGCCTCCTCGATCGCGACGCGGGCGATCTCGTGGCGGAACCCGACGCGCGTGCCCTCCGCGCGCAGCATCCCCGTGGCCAGGCAGGCGTCCAGGCCGGCGCCCGCGCCGTCGGCGAGCGTCTCGAGCAGCCACAGCTCCGTGCGCGCGGGCTCGATCGCGACCGCGTCGAGCACCTCGCGCGCCGCGTCGCCGAGCCGCGCGGCCCGGGCCAGGACGGCGTCGCGCACGGTGTCGGGCAGGTCGCCCGCCCCCTCGGCGGCGAGGACCTCGGTCACGAAGAACGGGTTGCCCGCGGTGCGCTCGTGCAGGCGGGCGACGTCGACGACGCCGACCGCCCCGGCCAGCACGCCGACGGCGTGCACCGACAGCGGCCCGAGGTCCAGGCGGTGGGCGCCCTGGGCGGGGAGGTCGCCGAGCGCCAGGCGCAGCGGGTGCGCCGCGTGCAGCTCGTCGGCCCGGTAGGTCGCGACCACGAGCGCCGGCCAGGCCGCGACGCGCCGCGCGAGCAGGCGCAGGACGTCGAGCGTCGCCTCGTCGGCCCAGTGCAGGTCCTCCAGCACGACGATCGCCGGGCCCGGCTCGAGCTCGCCCGCCAACGCCGCGGCCACCGTCCCGGGCGCCGCGTCACGGGCGACCGCGGCCGCCAGCCCACCGCCGGTGGCGTGCGCGATGTCCAGCAGCGGGCCGAGCGCCCGCGGCGTGCTCAGCGCGTCGCAGCCGCCCCACAGCACCCGGGTCCCCGGGCCCGACGCCGCGCAGAACGCCCGCACGAGGGCCGACTTGCCGATCCCGGCCTCGCCGCCGACGAGCACGAGGCGCCCCGCGCCGCCGGCGCGCACGCCGTCCAGGAGGTTCTGCAGCGTGGCCAGCGCCTCGGCGCGCTCCAGCAGCCCGGCGTCCGCGGCCGTGCCGGGGGCGTCGTCGGAGATCTGCGGCCGGCCACCGGCGCGCATCGTCGGCCAGCGCCCCGGCGCACGCAAGGGTGCTGGCCGTACGCCGCAGGCGCGGGCGCTCAGGCCGCCCGGCAGGCCGTCGCCCGGGGCCGGCGGCGGCGGGCCGCCGTGCCGGCCAGCGCGAGCGCCGCGAGCGTCATGACGACCACGCCGTACTCGCGCGAGGTCTGCAGGATCCCGCCATGGACGGCCAGCGCCCCCGCGACGATCGCCGGCAGGCCCATCGCCAGGTAGCTCACCGCGTAGACCACCGAGAGGACCCCGGCCCGCTCGTGCGGCGCCGCGAGCGGGATGACCGTGCGCAGGGCACCCTGGAACGCGGAGCCGAAGCCGATCCCGGCGACCACGGTGCCCAGGAAGAACCCGGGCGCCCAGCCGGCCGCGACGGCCAGCAGCGTGATGCCGACGCCCGCGATGAGCGCGGCGTTGCCCACGACCATGACCGTGCGCGCCGCGGCGTTGCGGACCACCAGGACCGTCGCGGCGCCGCTGCCGGCCAGCGCGAAGAGCGACAGGCCGCCGAGGATCGCCGAGTCCGAGCCCGACACGAGGCGGGCCAGGGCGGGGCCGAGCGAGCCGTAGAACCCGGCCAGCGCCCAGATCGCCACCAGCGCGGGGACGGCGCGCAACAGCGGCCCGCGGGCGCCGGCGGGCAGGCCGATCTGCGGGCGCAGGGAGGCGAGCGCGCCCGGCGTGCGCGCCGAGGACTCGGCCATGAACGCGACGCCGGCGAGCTGCAGCACGAACGCGGCGAGCAGCACGAGGTAGACGAGCTGGGTCGGGGCGGGCAGCAGCTGCACGAGCAGCGCTGACCCGAGCGCGCCGGTCGCCGTGCCGCTCATCGGGCCGACGCCGTTGGCGATCGCGCCCTTCGTGCGGTGCAGGTCGATCATGCCGGCGCCCAGCGCGCCGACGGCCGCGCCGGTCGACAGGCCCTGGGCGACCCGGGCGACGAGCAGGGCCGGGACGCCGCCGGCGGTCGCGAAGACGACCATGACGACGGCCTGCACGACGATGGCCACCAGCAGCACGGGGCGGCGCCCGACGTGGTCGGAGAGCGAGCCGACGACGAGCAGCGCGGCCAGGACCGCCACGGCGTAGACGCCGAAGATCACCGTGATGGTGATGGGCGAGAAGCCCCACTCGGCCTGGTAGGCCGCGTAGAGCGGCGTCGGGGCGCTCGAGCCGGCGAGGAACAGCACGAGGATCGAGGCCTGCAGCGCGAACGCGGCGCGGGACGGCAGACGGCCGGGGCGCGACGGGGCCCAGGCGGTGGACGGGGCGGGGAGGGAGAGATCGGTCATGAGGGGTTTCCGGTCAGAGAACAGACAGGTCTGTTCATGGCCTCCCTGGACAGTACACAGACCTGTCTGTTACCGTCAAGCCCATGTCCGCGAAGGCCCCAGATCGGCCGTCGGCGCGGGAGCGCCTGCTGGCCTCGGCGACCGAGCTGTTCTACTGCGAGGGCATCCATACGGTCGGCATCGACCGCGTCATCGAGCACGCCGACGTGTCCAAGGCGTCGCTCTACAAGATCTTCGGCAGCAAGGACGAGCTCATCCGCGCCTACCTCGAGGCGCGCCACGCCCGCTGGCGCGAGCGGCTGACGGGGGAGATCGACGCGCGCTGGGACGATCCCGCCGAGCGGCTGCTGGGCGTCTTCGACGTGCTCGGCGAGTCCTTCGCCGACCCGGACTTCCGCGGCTGCGCGTTCATGAACGCCAGCGCCGAGGCCCGGCCGGGGAGCCCGGTCGTCGAGGCCTCCGACGCGGCGCGCGCCTGGAAGCGCGGGCTGTTCGCCGACCTCGCCGCGGCCGCGGGCGCGCCGGACCCGCAGGGGCTGGCCGCCCAGCTCGTGCTGCTCTACGACGGGGCGCAGATCGCCGCGCGGATGGACCGCGACCCGGCCGCCGCCGCCACCGCGCGGGCCGCCGCCGCCGTGCTGCTGGACGCCGCGCGCCGCTGACGCCGGGACCGCTCACACGCGGCGGCCGGCCGCGTCGGCGAAGCGGCACAGCATCGTGACCAGTCGCATGTCCTGCACCGTCGTGCACCGCGCGCCCAGCAGGGCCGGCGAGCACACCACCACGGCCAGCGCCTGCGCACGCGAGACGGCCACGTTGAGGCGGTTGCGGCTGAACAGGAAGCCCATCCCGCGCGAGACGTCCTCGCCGCTGGAGCTGGCCATGGAGAACAGGACGACGGGCGCCTCCTGGCCCTGGAACCTGTCGACGGTCCCGACCCGCGCACCCTCGGGCAGCCGGGCCTTCAGGCAGCGGACCTGCAGGTTGTAGGGCGCGACGACCAGGACGTCGTCGAGCGTCAGCGGGCGCCGGCGCCCGTCGCGGCCCACGCACGTCCCGCCGTCGAGGAGCAGCTCCAGCTCGGAGGCGATCCGGTCGGCCTCCTCGGGCGACCGGCCGCGGTTGGCCTCGTGCTCGACCTCGATGAGGCGCAGCCCGTGCCCCGACAGGCCGGGCGAGTCGACCCGCTGGACCTCGCACCCGGGCACGGGGACCAGGCGGCCGTCGTACATCGTCTCGGAGATGAACCCGCACACCTCGGGGTGCATCCGCCAGGAGGCCGCCAGCAGGACGCCTCGCTCGGGCGGGATCGTGTCGTGGTCGCCGAGCACGTGCTCGAGCACCGAGCCGCCCGTGCCCAGTGGGTGGGTGCCCTGGCTGACGTGCGCGAGCTGCTGCGGGTCGCCGAGCAGGACGACGCCGCCGGCGGCCTGCGTGGTGGCGATGGCGTCGGCGAGGGAGACCTGGCCGGCCTCGTCGACGAGCAGCACGTCGACGCTGCGCCGGGCGTCCGCCGACGCCCAGTGCCAGGCGGTGGCCGCGGTGAGCGCGACGGGGCCGTCCTCGACCGGCGGGCCGGCCTTCCCGCTCGTGACGCGGGCGCTGTCGTAGGCGTCCTCGTCCTTCGCGCACTTCTTCCAGCCGCGGAAGTCGACGCCGGCCTCGTCGGCCGCCACGTCGACGGCGGCCACGAGGTTGTTGATGGCCTTGTGCGAGGTCGCCATGATGCCGACGCGCCGCCCGTGGGCCAGCAGGTCGACCGCCAGCCGCGCGCCGGTCCACGTCTTGCCCGTGCCGGGCGGCCCCTGGACGACGAGGACGCTGCGGTCCAGGCCACGGACCTGGGCCTTCAGGCGCTCGAGGTCGACCGGGCCGTCGGTCAAAGGCGGCGTGCCCGCGGCGAAGCGCGGCGAGCGGGCCAGCAGCAGGTCGAGGCCGGGGTCCGGGCGGTCGGTGCCCGCGTCGGCCACGCCCTCGGCGAAGCGGTGCAGCGCGTCGGTCTGGGCGGGCGTGTCGTACGGGCCGGCGGGACCGATCGCCAGCGGCGCGCCGGTCCCGTGCCGGGGGCCGCGGCGGACCACGACGATGCGGGCCGCCTCGTCGACGGACTCCAGGGTCGCCTCGCGCCCGGCCAGCGGCTCGTCGACCTTGCCGGGGGTGAGCTTGAACTCCTGCTCGGGGTATCGCAGCGTCCAGACGCGCGAGCCGCGGCCGACCTCCTCGCAGCCGAGCACCTCGAGGCCGGAGAGCGCCTCGGGGTCCTCGTCGCGGAGCTCCTCCAGGGTCCGCTCGCGCCGCGCGAACAGCGCCCACCACACCGGCTTGGACTCGCGGCGGTGGTAGCCCGCGAGGTGGAACGCCAGCCGCCGGGCGCGCTGCGCCGCGTCGTCGCCGGACTCGTCGTCGGGCAGGCCCGCGAGCAGGCGGTCGCGCAGGGCGTCGGTCCGGGCCTGCTGCGCCAGCGCACGGTCCGACCGGGGCCGGGGCTCCTGGGCGGTCAGGACGGCCAGCGGCGCGCCGAACACCCGCTCGACGTCGGGCCGGCGCTCCAGCAGCCACGCGTACAGCGCCCGCGTGCTGAGGCAGTCGTCCTCGTTGTAGCCCGCGATGCCGTCCAGGTGCGACGGGTCGCCATCCTGCCCGTAGGCCTGCCAACGGCGCAGCGACCCGATCGCCCCGCGCAGCTCGGCGTCGCGCTGGAAGCCGAAGACCGGCTCGAGCGCCTTGAGCCCGTACCCCTCGGTCCCGGCGCGGATCGCCTGCCGGGTGATCCCGTAGAGGTCGACGAACACGCGCCGGCGCAGGAGGTCGTCGACCTCGGCCTCGCGCGTGGCGTGGCGGGCCACCAGGCGCTTGAGCGCGACGGTCTCGTAGGCGTTGTAGTGGAAGACGTGCAGGTCGGGGTAGCGGCGCAGGCGGTCGCCGAGCCAGTCGATCCAGGTCTCGAACGCCTGCTTCTCCTCGGCGCGTGACGTCGCCCACAGCGCCCGGTAGACCGGGCCGCCGGCCTGCTCGAACACCGTGCCGAACAGGTACTCGAGCCCGTCGTCGCCCCAGTTGGGGTCGCCCTCGAAGTCGAAGTGCACGTCGCCGGCCGACGGCAGGGGCAGCCGCCCGAGCCCGCGGTCGGCCGCCGGCTCCAGGAGCTCGTACAGCGGGCGGCCCAGACCGCGGCTGCGCAGCTGCAGGCCGGCCTGCGCGCGCAGGGTCCCCACCGTGGTGCGCGGCACGCGTGGGACATCCCGGTCGACGGGCAGCGTCGCCAGCGCGGGCAGGGTGTGCACGCCGGCGGCCTCGAGGCGCAGCCCCTGCGAGCGGTGCACGCCGGCCGTCAGCGAGACGTGGTCGTCACGGCGACGGCGCGCGTCGCAGACGTGCCACCAGTGGCAGAACCCGCAGGCGGCCACCTCGTAGGGGTAGGCCGGGACGGCGCCGGGCGCGCACAGCTCGGCGTGGCGCACGAGGAACGCGGCGCGCACGCGGCCCGCATAGGCCGCGAACTCCTCGGGGCGGAACGACGCCGTGGCGCCGTCGCCCAGGAGCAGGTGCATCTTCTGCGGCGCGACGCCCTGCAGACGGGCGAGCTCGTCGGTGTAGAAGACCAGCTGGAAGATGTGGCGGGGCTCGGCGTGGCGGCTGAGCTTGGCGTCGAAGACCTCGTAGGACCACGCGCCGAGCTCCGACGGCGCGTCGACGCGGACGAGGAAGTCGGGGTAGCCGATCCACCCGTCCCGCAGGAAGCAGGCCTGGTGCAGGATCTCGCGGCCCTCGGCCATCGCCGCGGCGGTGCGCCGCGCCAGGTCGTCGGCCTCGGCGCGGTCGCCGGCCAGCAGGACGACGTCGCGGCCGGCGTCCAGGAAGCCCTGCAGGATCGCGTCCTCGTGGCGCATGCCGCGCTCGGACAGGAGCTCGAGGTCCGGCGGCCGGCGGCGCTCGCCGAGCTCGCCGCGCCGCTCGAGGATGTCGAGGTGGGTGCGGTGCTCGCAGTCCAGGAAGCGCGTGAGCGCGGTGGGGGAGAGCGGGAGGTCGGAGGACGTGGCGGCCATCGGGGACAGGGTCGACCGCCGGGGGGTGGTTCCTGACACCGGCTGTCAGACCACCGGCGGGCCCTCCCGGGCCACGTCGAGCTCGGCGACCTTCAGCGAGCGCACCTCGAGCTCGTCGATGACCAGGCGCTTGATCGTCGCGTGGCGGACGGTCAGGCGTCCGATCGCCAGCGCCCCGATCGCCCCGGCGCCGAGCGACAGCGCCGCGATCGCGATCGGCGCGCGCGCCGACGGGCCCGAGACGCTGAACCCGGTCGCGCGCAGCGGCACGACGTCGGTCAGGGACGATGACCTGCGGCGGGGGCGCGCGAGCGACATGGGGTCCTCGGTTCTCGGTCGGGGCGGACCCAGCCTACGCCGCGGACGCCTCGCCCGGTCCCAGGACCGTGATCTCGCCGCCGGCGGCCTCGGGCACCGTCAGCGCCCGCGCGACGCTGTCGATCCCCACGGGCACCGCGAGCTCCTTCTCCGAGGCGGCCCCGAGATCGTCGAGTCGGCGCAGCTGGGGGAGCACTCGGCCCTCCAGCGAGCCGACCGAGGCGTTGTAGGCCTCGGTCGCCGACGTCAGCTGGCGCCCCACCTTGGCGAAGGACGCCAGGAACGTCGCGCAGCGCTTGTGCAGCTCCCGGCCGGCGGCGGCGATCTCCAGCGCCGACTGCTCGACCTCAGCCTGGCGCCAGCCGTAGTGGGTGGCGTGCAGCAGGGCGAGCAGGGTCGTCGGCGTGGCGATGAGCACGCCCTTGCCGGCGCCGCGCTCCAGCAGGCCGGGGTCGCGGTCCAGCGCCGCCACGTAGCAGGCCTCGTTGGGCACGAAGCACACCACGAACTCCGCGGAGCGCTCGAGCTTGGCGTGGTAGGCCTTCGTCGCCAGCGCGTCGAGGTGGGTGCGCAGCTGGGCCGCGTGCCGGTCCAGGTGGCGGTCGCGCTCCTCGTCGCCCGTGGCCTCCAGCGCGGTGAGGTAGGCGTCGAGGGGGACCTTGGAGTCCACGACGATGTCGCGCCCGGTCGGCAGGTGCACGGTCATGTCCGGGTGCAGGCGCGTGCCCTCGTCGCCGTCGACGGTGACCTGGGTGTGGAAGTCGACGTGGTCGGTCATCCCCGCGACGCGCACGACGTTCTTGAGCTGCATCTCGCCCCACGAGCCGCGGACCTGCGGGCGCTTGAGCGCGCTGACCAGCGCGCCGGTCTCCAGGCGCAGCCGCCCCAGCTCGGTCGCGGTCGTCTCGCACATCTGCCGAACGGTGGCCTGCGTCGCGCGGCGCTCGCGCTCGAGGTTGCGGACCTGGGTCTGCACGTCCTTGAGGTGCTCGGCGATGGGCGCCACCGCGGCGGTGATCTCGGCCGCCCGCAGCCGCAGCTCCCCGTTGGCGCTCTCGTGGTCGGCCTTGCGGGCCTGGGCCGCGAGCTCGGCGACCTGCTCGGTGGCCCCGCGCAGCACCTCGCCCGAGATGGCCTGCATCTCCTGGCGGAACTGCTCGCGGTTGCCCTGCAGCAGCGCGACCTTCTCGGCCGTGGCGCGCTCGAGCTCGCCGAGGCGCGTGCGGTGCGACGCCTCGGCCTGCTCGTGCAGGCGGCGCTCGGCCTCCAGCGCGGCGTCGGCGCGGACCTGCGCCGCCCGCGCGGACGCGAGCTTGTGCAGGGTCCCGGCCAGCGCGAGGATGAGGACGACGATGACGGCGAGGGCGAGCATGGGATGAGGGTCGCGGCAGGCCCGGTCGGTCTGACAGCGAGCTTGCGCACGGGGTCGGGGCTCGGCCCCGGCCGCCGCGCTGCCGATGATGCCGGGGCGTGAGCAGCCTCGACCACAACCGGGGCGCCAAGCGCGCCCGCGAGGCGCGTCGGGCTCTGGGCCTGGACCCCGTCGGGCCGCTGCCCTGCCTGCTCAGCGCCGTCGAGCAGGCGGCGGGGCTGCCGGTCGTCGTGGCCCGCCTGGCCGCCGGGGTCGCCGGCGCCTGCCACCGCGACGGCGACCGCGCGCTGCTGTGGGTCAACGGCCTGGAGTTCCTGCCGCGCCGGCGCTTCACGCTCGCCCACGAGCTCGGGCACGCGTGGTGCCGCCACGACGGCACGCTGGCCGTCGACACCATGGCCACGCTCAACGGCGGCACGACGAGCCCGCACGAGATCCAGGCCAACGCGTTCGCCGCCGAGTTCCTGCTGCCCCGCGCGGCGATGGAGGAGCTCGTCGTCGACGGCGAGCCGGGCCTCGACGAGGTCGTCGTGATCGCCGCGGGCTTCGGCGTGAGCGCGCTCGTCGTGCTCTACCGCCTCAAGCAGCTCGGGCTCGCGGGCGCCCGCCGCATCGAGGCGCTGCAGGCCGAGATCGCCGAGGGGCTGCACACCGACGCGTTCGCGCGCCTGCGCCTCACCGGCCCGGCCGACCGCCTCGCGGCCATCGCGACGCTGCCCTACCTGTCGCCCGCGCTGGCCGGCACCCATCTGGAGGCCGCGCTGCGCGGGGAGGCCGCGGCCGACGACGCGCTGGCCGGCGCGATGGCCCGGCTGCTGGCCTAGCTGAGGTGCCTCGGACTTGGCGGACACCCAGAGGCCGCGCGCCCGGCCCTCACGCGTCGGGCCCGCCCGTGAACAGCCGGTCGACCTCGTCCATCGCGGCCGGGGCCGGCGACAGCGCCGCGCGGCTCAGCGCGGCGATGTCGGCCGCGACCTGCGCGGTGGCGTCGCCCTCGGCCCGCAGCAGCGTGCCGCCCGCCGGCGCCGCGCGCAGGCCGCGGCCGAAGCCCGCGGCGTCGGCCAGCGTGCCGGGGCTGGCGCCCAGGAGGTCGCCGAGCGCCTCGAGCAGCCGGCGCGACACGCGCGTGGGCTCCAGGCCGCCCTGCTCCAGACGCCCCAGGTACTCGGCGGTGCGCGGCTCGTCGCCGCGGTCCAGGCCCAGGCGCGCCACGAGCCGCGCCGCGACGTCGGCGATCGACAGGCCCCGGCGCGTGCGCAGCGCGGGCAGCGTGGAGGGCCACAGGCCGGCGTCGTCGCCGGCGGCGCCGAGGACCCGGGCCACGACGGGCTCGGCCCGGACCGCCGCCCGCGCGGCGTCGTCGAGGTCGGGGGTGGGCGCCAGCTCCAGCCACGTCGTGATCCGGTCGGCCAGCTCGTCACGGGCGGGGCCCTCGGGCACGCGTGCCAGGTGGTCCCGCACCCGCGGCCGCCGGCCGGCGTTCCACGCGTCGATGAACGCGCCGAGGACCTGATCGGTGGTGCTCATGTGTCGTAGTCCTCCCTAAGCCGCTTGAGGTCCTTCATGCCGCGCGACCGCCGCTGGTAGGCGTTGTCGGCGGTGATGCCGAGCTCCTGGGCGATCTCCGGCACCTCGGCGCCGTGGAACGTGAGCTCGAGCACGCGCCGGCGCTCCTCCTTGACCTGCGGCAGCGCCCACTCCAGGAACGCCCGCACATCGTCGCGGCGCTCGGCCTGCTCGAGGCGCGCACGGGCGGCGTCGGCCTCCCAGACCGCCGCGGTCCCCGGGTCGGCCGGCGTCAGCGAGGGGCCCTCGTGGCGGTGCTCGCGGACCGACCGGCGCTGGACGTCGATGCAGATGCCGCGCGCCAGGGTCTTGCAGGCGTTGACGAGCTCGCCGGTCGAGACGCCCGCGAACGTCGTCATCAGGTTGGTCGAGAAGCGCGCCATGGCCATGCCCACGGCCACCTCGTGCTCGTCGTCGTCCAGGCGGCCGCGGTGCGCGGCGTAGACCAGGCCGTCCATGCGATCGAAGAAGTCGATCACGAGCTCCTCCCAGCAGCGGCGCATGAGCGCCCCGTCGTCCCGGTCGCGCGCGGCCACGAACCGCCGCAGGTGCTCATCCACGTGTCTCCCCACGCCGGGTGTGTCGCTGCGCGCCGCCACGTCCTGACACTCTCGCAGCGGATCGCGCCGGCGTGGACGGGGCACGGCAGGTCGGACGATGGGTCGGCACGGGGGAGGGTCGCACGGGGCGCGACGGGCCTGACGCCCCCGGCCCCGTACGCTCGACGGGATGCCCTCCACGGTCTCCAGCCTCTTCTCCGCGGCGCGCGTGACCCCGGCGGGCGTCACGCGCTGGGGCGATCCCGTCGCCCCGCCCGGCCCGCCCGGGTCCCCGGCGATCGGGATCTACGTCGTGGCGCTGGGCGCCGACCCCGGCTCGCTGGACGCCGCGCGCGACGTGGCGCCGATCTCCGCTGCCGCGCTCGACGCCCTGCTGGCCGTGCGACCCGGCCTGACGGTGGACCGCGTGCGGCCCACGCGCGACGGCCTCGCCGCCGCGCTGGCGGCGATGTGGTGCCCCGACGAGGTCGTGCTCTATGTGGGCGTCGCGGGGCGCCGCAAGCAGCGCCCGCCCGAGGGCGAGCTCGCCGAGCGGGTCGCCGAGTACCACGGCACGCCGCTGGGCGCCAGCGGCCCGCACGCCGCCGGGTGGCCGGTCAAGACCCTGTCGTGCCCCGGGGACCTGTACGTCCACGTCGCCTACGCCGACCGGGTCGCGGCGGCGCAGTCCGCGATGGTCGCCCGGTTCGCGCGCGACGTCTCGCCCCTGACCCGGATGGGCCTGCGCGATCGCGCGCACGTGCTCCCGTTCGCCAACCTCGAGTTCCCGAAGGGCACGGCGAAGGACCACGGCATCCTGGGCGCCGGGGCGCGCGGCGAGGAGGAGCACCCGGCGCGCGCCCCCTCTCGCCCCGCCCCCGCGCACGTCGCCGCGGGCGGTCGGGCCCGCGCCGCTGAGGCCCGGCCCCGAGGCTTCCCGACGCTCCCGGCGCCGCTGAGGCCCGGCGGGCTCAGCCCGGCGGCGCGGGCGGCCGCGACCATGGCGTGACGGGGCGCTGGAGGCGCCGGCCGTCCACGGTCATGTCGACGTGCTCGTCGAAGAACGCCACACGGCCCGCCACCTCGGCGGCCTCGCGCAGCGGCGCCTCGTACACCCACGCGACGTCGGGCGCCCCGGCCGCCGACAGGTAGGACGCGCGGCCCTTGTAGGCGCACCAGGACACCGTGTCGCTGGGGGCCAGCAGTCCGAGGTCGACGTCCTCGCGCGACAGGTACGCGCGGACGGGCAGCGGCGGCTCGAAGAGGAGGTACGGGCGCGAGGACTCGGCCAGCACGACGTCGCCCAGCGCGACGCGCACGTGCCGCGAGCTGTGGACGATGTCGATGCGATGGAACGGATCGCGCGGATGGGCGACGTTGGGCTCGTCCTCCTCGAGCCAGTCCAGCCCGGCGAAGTCGACGAGCAGGTGCCCGTCGAGCGCGTCGTCGCGCAGGCGGAAGCCCGCCACCTCGCCCGCTCCGTCGCGGGCGCGCAGGCGCACGGGCTCGCCCGGCGCGGTGTGGAACGCGAACGGCACGCTCGGGTCGAGCACCGGCCGGCCCTCCAGGCGCGGCACGGTCACGCCTGGCGGCGGCTCATCCGCGGCCCCGCCGCCGGCCACGACCTCGGCGTCGACGTCGTCCTCGGGCACGGCGTAGGCCGGGACGATCCGCCGCGGCTCCCAGACGAGGACGGCCCGCCGGCTGTCGACGACGGTCCGGTCGCCCAGCCGCCCGCGGATGCGCTTGTCGATCGGCTCGTGGCGCACGGCCCCCAGCTCGGCCGTCAGCAGGTCGCGCATGCGTCGGCTCATGGGCCAACCGTCCCACAGACACGATGTCCGACGCCAGGCCCGCGTCCCTCCGCGGGCGCCGCGCGGCGCTAGGGTCGCCGCATGAGCGACCTGCGCGTCAGCGGTGGCCGGGTCCTGCTCGCCGACGGGCGCCGCCACGACGTCGACCTGCTCGTTTCGGCGGGCCGCATCGCCGCGATCTGCGAGCCCACGGCGGCCGCGGGCGCCGACGAGGTCCTGGACGCCACGGGCCTCACCGTGCTGCCCGGGGCCATCGACGCCCACGTCCACCTCGGCCAGGACATCACGGTGCCCAGGACGCCCGAGGACGTCGCGCTGGAGACGGCGTCGGCGGCGGCGGGCGGGGTCACCACGCTGCTGGCCTACCTCATGCTCGCCCGGCCCTACGGCGAGGTGCTCGACGAGGTCGTGGCCTTCATGGAGCAGCACGCGCGCATCGACTTCGGCCTGCACGTCTGCATCGTGTCCGGCGAGCAGCTGGCCGAGCTGCCGGCCTACGTCGCCGAGCACGGGGTGTCGTCGTTCAAGTTCTTCATGAACTTCCGCGGCGAGGAGGGCGCCTACCTCGGCCTGCCCGGCAACGATGACGCGTTCCTGGCCGAGCTCATGCGCGCGGCCGCGCGCTGCGGCGCCATGGTCAACCCGCACGCCGAGAACATCGAGCTGATCTGGCGCCGGCGCGGGGAGCCCGTGCCGCCCGGCCTCTCGCCGCTGCAGACCTGGAACCACCTGCGGCCCGCCGAGGCCGAGGCCGAGGCCCTGCAGCGCGCGGCGTTCCTGGCCCGCGTCGCCGGCGCGTCGATGTATGCCGTGCACGTCACCAACGCGCGCAGCCTCGACGCGCTGACCCGCCAGGGGCCCGGCGCCCCCGGCCTGTACGTCGAGACGTGCCCGCACTACCTCGTCTGCGACGAGGCGTCGGGGCTCGGCACCCGCGGCAAGGTCAACCCGCCGCTGCGCACGGCCGCCGATCGCGAGGCCCTGTGGGCCGCGGTCGCCGACGGCACCGTGGACGTCATCGGCTCCGACCACGTGCCCCGGCACGTGTCGGCCAAGTCCGACGACCTCGCCAAGGCCAGCGCCGGCTTCCCCGGCCTGCAGACGCTCCTGCCGCTCGTGCTGTCGGAGGGCCTGCGCCGCGGCATCGACCTCGGGCGCCTGGTGGCCGCGGTGTCCTCCACGCCCGCGCGGCTCTTCGGGCTGGCGCCCCGCAAGGGCACGATCGCGGTCGGCGCCGACGCCGACCTGGCCCTCGTCGACCTCGACGCGCCGCAGACGATCACCGCCGCCGACCAGCTCTCGGGCGCCGGCTACACGGTGTTCGACGGCATCGACGTCGACTGCCGGGTCGTGCACACGCTGGTGCGCGGGCGCCTCGCGCTGCGCGACGGCGCGGCCACCGGCGAGCCGCTGGGCCGCTACCAGCGCCGCGCGCTCAGTGGCGCGACCGCCGTGGGGGCCACGGCATGAGCGGGCCGGCGCCCTGGGAGGGCGTCGTCGGGCCCGGCGACGAGGCGCGCTACCGCGCCGCGGGCTTCGGCGGCCCCTCGGGCTCGGGCTCGCGGCCCGCGCTGCTCGTCATCGACGTGCAGTACCGCACGACGGGCAGCCGGCCGATGCCGTTCGACGAGGCCGTGCAGGAGTACTCGACGAGCTGCGGCGACGTGGCGTGGGCTGCGCTGGAGCACATCGAGCGCCTGGTGACGGGCTTCCGCGCGCTGGACCTGCCGGTCCTGTACCCGCACGTCGCGCCCAAGCTCGGCTACGACGCCGGCCGGCTGGCGGCCAAGGTCCCGGCGATCATGGACGTGCCCGACCGCGGCTACGACTTCGTCGAGGCGGTCGCGCCGCGCCCCGGCGACATCCTCGTGCCCAAGCGCCACCCGAGCGCGTTCTTCGCGACGTCGCTGACGAGCTACCTCGTCGACCTCGGCGTCGACTGGCTCGTCGTGTGCGGCTGCACGACGAGCGGGTGCGTGCGCGCGTCGGTCGTCGACGGCTTCTCCTACAACTTCCGCGCGACGGTGCCCCACGACGCCGTCTACGACCGCAGCCAGGCGGTCCACGCCGTCAACCTGTTCGACATGGCCCAGAAGTACGCCGACGTCGTGAGCACCGACGCCGTCCTCGAGGCCGTCGCCGCCGCGCGCGCCTAGGGCGCCCGGCGCAGCCAGCGGCCCGTGCCGGGCGCGGCGACGACGCGGCCGTCCTCGAAGACCGGCCGGCCCCGCAGCCAGGTGGCCTGGACGCGGCCCACGAGCGCCATGCCGTCGAACGGGCTCCAGCGCGCGGCGGTCACCGAGTCGGCGGCGCGGAAGACCGCGGGCTCGCGCGCGTCGAAGACCACCAGGTCGGCGTCCATGCCCTCGGCGAGGCGCCCCTTGCGGTCGCCGAGCCCGAACAGCGCCGCGGGCGCGGAGGTCATGAGGGCCACGAGGCCGGGCAGCGCCACGCCCTGGCCCTCCGCCGCGGTCAGCACGACGCCCAGCAGCGACTCCAGCCCGGGCATCCCCGCCGCGGCGCGCAGCATCGCGGCCTGCTTGGTCGCCGGCGGCCACGCCGCGTGGTCGGTGGAGATCGTCGCGACGCGCCCGGCGCGCACGTCCTCCCACAGCGCCAGCCGCGCGGCGGCGTCGCGGATCGGCGGGTTGACCTTGGCCGCCGAGCCCAGCCGCGCGACGTCGTCCTCGTCGAGCGCGAGGTAGTGCGCGCACGTCTCGCCCGTCACGTCGGCGCCCAGCGCCCGGTAGCCGGCGATGAGCTCGAACACGCGGGGATGGGTGCAGTGCGCGAGGTGCAGCCGCGCGCCCGACCACAGCGCCAGCTCCAGGGCCTTGGCCGCAGAGGCGGTCTCCGAGACCGGGGGATGCGTGCGGCCGTGCGCGCGCGGGTCGTCCTCGGCGGCCGTGCCGAGCACCCGCCCGAGCACGGACTCGACGACCTCCTGCAGCTCGCTGTGCAGCACGACCGGGACGCCCGTCGGCGCCAGGCGCTCGAAGGCCTCGAGCAGGTCGCCGTCGTCGATGCGCGGGAAGCGCCGGGCGTCGTATTCGTAGGACGAGAACTTGAACGCGCACACACCACCCTCGACGAGCTCGTCGATCGCCGCCACGCCCCCGGTCTTGGCGATCGTGCCGTACAGCCCCACGTCGACGACGGCCTGCTCGCCGACCTGGCCGATCTTCTGCGCCAGCCGGGCGGCGCCCATCACCGGCTCGGCGCGGTCGTAGGGCATGTCGACGATCGTCGTGACCCCGCCCGCGGCGGCCGCCGCGGTCGTCGTGGCGATCGACTCGGTCTCGAAGCTGCCGGCGTGGACGTGGGTGTCGACGAGGCCGGGCAGGACGAGGCGGCCCGGGTGGTCGTGCACCACCGTCGCCTGGGCCGGGGCGCCCGGCGGCAGGATCGCCGCGATCCGCCCGTCGCGGACCGCCACCGACCCGCCCTCCAGCACACGGTCGGGCAGGACGACGTCGCCGCCGACGATCAGGTCGTAGGGCGCCACGGGTCAGGCCGGCGTCCGCACGGTCCGCAGGACCCGGTCGACGTTGGCGGTGGCGGCGCCCAGCAGCGCCTCGGGCTCCACGCCGCGTACGCGGGCGATCGCGGCGCCGATCGCGATGAGGTCGGCCGGGGCGCTGCGCGTGGACGCGTGGCCGTGGTACGGCAGCCACGGCGCGTCGGACTCGACGAGCAGCAGCTCGGGCGGGATCGCGCGCACGGTCTCGTGCCACGCCCCGGCGGCCCCGGGGAACGTGACGCTGGAGCCGACGGAGAACCCGAACCCCAGCGCGGCGTAGGCCTCCACGTCGGCCGGGGTGCCCTCGAAGAACTGCACGCAGCCGCCGACCTCCTCCATGCCCTCCTCGGCCAGGACGCGGGTCGTCGTCGCGTGGGCGCCGCGGCTGTGCAGGATCACCGGCAGCCCGAGCCGGCGCGCCATCTGCAGCTGGTCGCGGAAGACGCGCTCCTGGCGGGCTCTCAGCGCGGGGTCGGCGTAGGAGAGCCCCAGCCACGAGTTGTCGACGAAGTCCAGGCCGATCTCGCCGACGGCCACGACGTCGTCGGCGCCGGCGAGCGCCTCCAGCTCGGCGACGGGCGCGCCGTCCGGGAAGTCCTGGGCATTCCACGGGTGCAGGCCCACCGCGGCCAGGACGGGCTCGTGGGCGGCCGCGATCCCGGTGCCGCGCCGCGAGGTGGCCACGTCCATGCCGACGGTGATCAGCAGCACGACGCCCGCGGCGCGGGCGTCGGCCAGCACGCCGATCAGCTCGTCGTCGGAGAACGCGTCGAGGTGGCAGTGGGCGTCGACGATGCGCGGGGCCATCAGGTGTAGTCCAGGGTGACGGCGAGCGTCTGCTCGGGGTGCTCGTCCAGGAGCCGGAACGCGTCCGGGGCCTGCGCGAACGGGATGCGGTGGCTGATCATCTCCTCGGGGTGCAGCGTCGGCAGGAGCTCGAGCGCGGTCTGCAGCTTGCGGCCCAGGTCCCAGCGGGGCTGCAGGCCGGAGCCGGCGTACAGGACGCTGGAGCTCACGAGCTTGAGGCGCTGGGAGTAGAACTGCGGCGCGAGGACGAGCGGGATCTCCTTGGCGCCGTACCAGCCCACGACGCAGACCGTCGCCTCCAGGCCGCTGCAGTCGATCGCGAGCTGCAGCCCCGACGCCGCGCCGCTGGCCTCGATGCTGATGTCGCTGCCACGGCCGTCGGAGGCCTCCAGCACGGCGGCGACCGCGCCGGCCGGTTCCACGGCGACGTCGGCCCCGAGGCGCAGCGCGATGTCGCGCCGGTGGGCGTAGGGGTCGACGACGACCAGCCGCCCGGCGGTGCGCCGCGCCAGCAGCGCGCAGAACATCCCGACGATGCCCAGCCCGGTGACCACGACGACGTCGCCGAGGCGGACCGGGACGTCGAGCAGCGCGGTGAGCGCGACGTCGACGTTGTTGCCCAGGACCGCGATCTCCGGAGGGTCGAACTCCGGGATCCGGTCGACGAGCTCGGGGTCGGTGGCGTCGATCGTGTAGACGTCCTGGTGGGGGAAGCGGCAGAACACGAGCTCGCCGCCGCTGAAGCCCGAGTCGCGCCCGGCGTCGATCACGCGCCCGACGCTCTGGTAGCCGTACTTGACCGGGAGGTCCCAGCGCCCCTCGCACGTCGACGGCGTCATGGCCTGCCCGCCGGGCCCCAGGCCGTGGTAGAGCACCATCTCGGTCCCGCTGCTGATGCCCGAGGCGATGGCGCGGACGCGGATCTCGCCCGGTCCGGGGTCCGGGGCCGTGGTGGGGCGCAGCTCCGCCACTCCGGGGCTGGGGATCCACAGGGCCTTCGCGTCCACGGCTCCTCCTCGTCGCGTGCCGGCACCCGATGCGCCGTGCGCCGTGGCGCATCATGACGCGGCGCGGCCGCCGGCGGGAGATCGGCGCCTATGATGCGGGCCGCCCGATGCTGCGCATCGACCCCCAGCGGATGCTGCGCGACCTGCGCGAGCTCGCGACCTTCGGCGCGCTGCACCCCGGCGTCGACCGCCGCGCGTTCGGCGACGCCGACCGGGCGGCGCGCGCGTGGCTGGCCGGCCGGCTGGCCGACGCGGGCCTTGACGTGACCGTCGACGACGTGGGCAACGTCGTCGGCCGCACCCCCGGGGTGGCGCGCGCGGTGCTCGTCGGCTCCCACAGCGACAGCGTGCCCGCCGGCGGCTGGCTGGACGGCGCGCTCGGCGTCATCGGCGCGCTCGAGGTGGCGCGGGCCTTCGCCGCCCGCGGGGCAGGGGGACCGGCGTCGGCGTCGACGTCGTGTCCTTCGCCGACGAGGAGGGCACGTTCCTGGCCACCCTGGGCAGCACCGCGTTCTGCGGCGAGCTGACCGGCGAGGCCGTGCAGGCCGCGCGCGACGCGGCCGGCCGGGCGCTGCCCGAGGCGCTGGCGGCGGCCGGGTACGCCGGCCGGCCGCCGGCCCGGCTGGACCGCGACCGCCACGTCGGCTTCCTCGAGCTGCACATCGAGCAGGGGCCACGGCTGGAGGCCGCCGGCGTGCGCATCGGCGTGGTGACCGGCATCGCCGGCATGCGCCGGCGCGTCGTCGCGTTCACCGGCCGCGCCGACCACGCGGGCACCACGCCGATGGGCCGCCGGCGCGACGCGGGCGCCGCGCTCGTGCGCCACGCCGCGGCCGTCGGCGACGTCATCGCGGCCCACGGCGGCCCCGACACCGTGTGGAACATCGGCCGGATCGCGCTGGAACCGGGGGCCAGCAACGTCGTGCCCGGCCGGGCCGAGCTGCTGCTGGAGCACCGCGACCTCGATGACGCCGTGATGGACGGCGTCAACGCCGCGCTGGAGGCGCTCGAGGCGCAGACGGCCGCCGCCACGGGCATCGGGGTGCAGGGCACGACGGTCGCGGCCCGCCGCGGCGCGGCGACCGACGCCCGGCTGGCGGGCCTGCTGGAGGCCGCCGCCGCCGAGCACGGCGCGAGCTCGGTGCGGATGCCCAGCGGCGCGGGCCACGACGCCCGCGTGCTCGGCCGTCACGTGCCCGCCGCGATGCTCTTCGTGCCGAGCATCGGCGGCCGCAGCCACGATGTGGCCGAGGACACCGCCGAGGACGACCTGGTCCTCGGCGTGCAGGTCCTGGCGACCGCGGTCGGCGCCCTGCTCGACCAGGCCTAGTCGCGCAGCACGACCTCGGCGTCCAGCGCCACCGGGACCTTGATCCACTGCACGTCGGAGTCCTCGACGAACGCCAGCATCTCGTCGCGCCCCAGGAACGGCCGGTCGATGCGCGTCACGGTCAGGTCGATGGCCCGCGCCGTGATGCGGTCGCCGGGCCGCACCTCCGTCGCGGGCACCGTCCGCGCCCCGTCGCTCACGGCAGGACGCCCTCGATCGCGGTCACGACCTCGTCGGACTCCGGGTCGACCGTCGGCCGGAAGCGCGCGACGACCTCGCCGGAGGGCGCGACGAGGAACTTCTCGAAGTTCCACTCCACCTCGCCGGCCTGGCCGGCGGCGTCGGGCGCCTCGGTCAGCCGGGCGTACAGCGGGTGGCGGCGCACGCCGTTGACCTCGAGCTTGGCGGTCAGCGGGAACGTCGTGCCGTAGGTCGCCGAGCAGAACTGGTGGATCTCCTCCGCGCTGCCCGGCTCCTGCTCGGCGAACTGGTTCGACGGCACGCCGAGCACGGTGAACCCGCGGTCGCGGTAGCGCTGCTGGAGGCGCTCGAGGCCCTCGTACTGCGGCGTGAGGCCGCAGCGCGAGGCGACGTTGACCACGAGGACGGCGCGGCCCTCGAAGTCGGCGGCGGGCAGCGAGCCCCCGGTCAGCGAGGGCAGGTCGTCGCGGAACGGCGTCATGGCGCTCACGCCGCCGCCGGGGCCGGGGCCGGGGCGCCCGGAGCGGTGATGCTGGGGTCCAGCGGGTTGGCGGTGACGTGCGGGGCCAGCGTGCGCTCGATGAAGTGCCCGCCCGTCGTGCTGCCGACGTAGTTGCCCCGGTCGATGAGGACCTCGCCGCGGCGCAGCACGTCGCGGACCTTGCCGGTCATCTCCTGGCCGTCCCAACACGAGTAGGGCACGCTCATGTGCAGCTCGCGCCAGTCCACCGTCCACTGCCTGGCGGGGTCGAACACCACGACGTCGGCGTCGGCGCCGACCGCGATCTCGCCCTTGGCGGGCGCCAGCCCCATGAGCTGGGCCGGGTTGGTGGCGATGAGCTGCACCCAGCGCGATGCCGAGCAGCGCCCGGTCGCCACGGCCATGGAGTACAACAGCTCGACGCGCAGCTCGACGGCCGACTGGCCGGCCTGCATGCTGTCCTGGGTCGTGCCCATCTTCTCCATGCGGTCCTCGAGCGTCGTCGAGCAGTGGTCGGTGGCCACGACCTGCAGGCGGTCGTCCAGGATGGCCTCCCACAGCTGCTCGCGGTCGGCGGGGAACTTCGGCACCGGAAAGTTGTTGTACAACAGCCCGCGCGGGCCCCAGGCCTTGCCGTCGACGATGAGCGGCGTCTCGTCGCGCATGTTCTCCTGGGTCCAGCTCAGGTAGGCCGACAGCGTCTCGCCGTACATCGGCAGGCCGCGCGAGCGGGCCTCGGCGATCGCGTCGACCGCTGCGCCGGCGGCCACGTGCAGGACGTAGAGCGGGGAGCCTGCGCGCTCGGCCAGGAACAGCGCGCGGCGCACCGCGGCCTCCTCGACGAGCGGCCCGCGCGTCTCGGAGACGTAGGAGGCGTGCTGCTTGCCCTCGCGCTTGTACTTCTCGTGCAGCCAGTTGGCGATCGCGTCGTCCTCGGCGTGCACGAGGCTCAGCCCGCCGTGCTCGGCGACCTCGCACATCGCGCCGTAGCGGCGGCCGTCGTCCGACATCCAGCCGTAGGTCATCATCGTCTTGATCGTCGGGCAGCCCGCGCGGATGACGTCGCCGATCTGCTCGATGTCCTCGAAGGAGAACTCGCGGGTGAGGATCGTGTGCAGGCTCCAGTCGGTGGCCATCGAGCCGTCGAGGAACGCGCGCCGGTCGGCGAGCGTGTCGAGCGGGCCCTTGGTCTCCTGGAACGCGAAGTCGATCACGGTGGTCGTGCCGCCGTGCACGGCGGCCGCGCTGTACTCCGGGCCCTCCGTGACGAGCAGGCCCTGGAAGTCCATGCCGTAGTGGACATGGGGATCGATGGCGCCGGGGACGACGAGGCATCCCGTCGCGTCGATCGTCCGCTTCGCCGGCCCGGCCGTGCCCGGCTCGTGCAGGCCGGAGATGCGCTCGCCGTCGATGCTCACGTCGAGCGCCCGCTCGTCGCGCGGGCCCACGACCGTGCCGCCGGCGATGACGACGTCGTGGACGGGTGCGTCGGTGCTGCTGGTCATGCCGCCTCCTGGAAGCGCGCCGGCGCGTAGCGCGCCAGCACCTCGGATTGCCGGTGGTCGATGAGCTCCTCGGCGACGAGGCGACCGAGGACCGCTGCGAGGGTGACGCCGCTGTGGGTGGCGACGACGTAGAGGCCGTCGCGCGCCAGGCCGACCACGGGCCGGTGGTCGGCGGGCAGGGCGCGCAGCCCGAGGCGCGCGCTCTGCACCTGCGCGGCGCCCGCGCCGCGCAGCCGCGCGCGCACCAGGGCGACGAGCTCCTCGCTGAGCGTGGGCGGGGCGGCGGTCGCCAGCTGCTCGCGCACGCGCGCGTCGATCGCGTCGCTGTGCAGCAGCAGGCGGCCCGCCCCGTCGGGGCGCAGCATGAGGCCGTCGCCCATGACGACGCCCCGCAGGCGCGCGGGCACGGGCGTGGTGAGCACGAGCAGGCCGACGGCGGGGGAGTCGGCCGGCTCGGCGTCCACCATCGGGACGTCGATGCCGGCGGGGGCCAGCAGCTCCTGCGTGAAGCGCCCGACGCAGCTGACCACGACGTCGGCGGGCAGCCTCTGGCCGCCCTCCAGCTCCACGCCGGTGACGGCCTCGCCGTCTCGCAGCAGCCCGGTGACGCGCGTGCCCTCGCGCACGGTCAGCCCGGCGTCGCGCCCGAGGGCGAGCAGGTCGCCCAGGGCGGCGACGGGCTGCAGGTAGCCCTCCGTCGGGAAGTGCCAGAGCGTCCCGGCCGCGTCGTCGGTGACCAGGTCGGGCTCCAGCAGGGCGGCCTGCGCGGGCGTGACCGCCTGCACCGGGTGGCCGAGGTCGCGCAGCAGCCCGACGTGGCGCTCGAGCGTGGCCTGGGCGGCGGGCTCGTCCTCCCACATGATCGTGCCGGTCAGCGCCAGCCACGACGGGTCGCCCAGCTCGGCGCCGAGCTCGCGCCAGGCGGGGTGCGAGTCCACGTTGATGTCCAGGTAGGACTCCAGGCCGGGGTGGCTGGCGTCGATCCAGGCGAACGACGAGCCGCTCGTGCCGCTGCCCGGCGTCGCGGCCTCGATCAGGGTGACCGCGGCGCCGCGCTGGGCCAGCCGCAGGGCGACGACCGAGCCGACGATGCCCGCGCCGACGACGATGATCCGCTGGTGGGCCACGGGCCTAGGACCCCAGCAGGCTCTTGTCGATCTTGGCCACGAGCGAGTACTGCGGGTCGACCATGTTGCCGACGCGCATCCTGCCCGCATGGGTGAGCAGCTGGTAGGCCTCGAGCTCCTCGAAGCCGTAGTCGGCCTGCATCCAGCGGATGAGCTCGACCCAGGCGATGCGCGCGGCGTCCTCCATCGGCCGCGCGCTGCCGACGGTCATGATCTCCGTCGGCGACTCGATGCGCGGCCAGGCGATCGTCGCGCCGGACTCCACGCCGAAGCGCACGCGCACGCGCGCGGTCATCTCGCACGCCACCCCGCAGAGCTCGCCGTCGCCCTGGGAGGCGTGGGCGTCGCCCGTGAAGAACCACGCGCCGTCCACGTTGACGGGCAGCCGCACGATGTTGCCCGGGCAGGTGTCGGGCACGTCCATGTTGCCGCCGAAGGGTCCGGGCGTCAGCGCGCCGATGGCCTCGAGCTCGGGCGCCGTGGCGATCGTGCCGACGAAGGGCCGGTAGGGCAGGCGGATGCCGCGGGGCAGCTCGACGTGCCCGTCGCGCAGCGGGTACTTGTAGACCTGCTCGGGCAGCGACGGGGTGAGCAGGGCGGTCGCCGAGGTGCCGGTGAGCCCGCCGAAGTTCGGGATGTGGGCGCTGACGACGAAGTCGCGCGTGGGCTCGATCTCGAGGATCTCGACGGCCAGCGTGTCGCCCTTGCGGGCGCCCTCGACGACGATCGGCCCGGTCTGCGGGTTCAGGAACGGCATCGTGAGGACCTGGGACGGGAGGTCGTCGACGTCCTGGACGCGCGACTCGAACGCGTCCTCGGTGTAGATGTCGACGATCTCGCCCGGCCTGACCGTCGCGACCGGCTCGCCATAGGTCCCGAACACGTAGCTGTACGTGTCGGTCCTGATCTCACGGACCCGTCCCTCGTCGCCCATCAACGCTCCCCTCGGTCGTCGGCCGCCGACCGGCCACCGAGGGGATGCTTTCACATGTGTCCACGCGCGCCGGGGCGCCGGGGCCGCTCGGTCGGTGGGTGGCGGCCACGAGGTGGGCGCGACGCAGGCCGGGGGGTCCCAGGATCTCGATGCCGACCTGCCCCCACTGGTCACGCCGCCTGGCGATCAACCACCGGCTTTCGCGCCGTCCGGTGGCCCTGCACCGCGATTGGCTGGCCGAGGTCGAGGCCGGGCTCGGCCCCTGAAGATCGCGCGGCGCGGGGCCGCGGCGTCGGGGTCGCCGTGGCGGTGCAGGACCCGGTCGGCGCTCGCCCAGGTCAGGAAGGCCAGGCCGCCGAGCGTGCCCGTCACCGTCATGAGCACGCCCGCCGCCGCGGCGGCGGCCACGCCGTGGCGCCCGAGGATGAGGACCGCCGCCGCCGCGCCGACGCTGGGGCCGACGGGCAGCTGGCCGAGCGTGACCACCGCGATGAGCACGGCGATCGCGTCCAGCAGCGACGCGTGGACGCCGACGGCGTTGAGGAGCATCCAGTTGCGCAGGACCTGCGAGACGATGGCCACGAGCACGAGCGCGACCACGCGGCGTCCGGCGCGCCCGTGACGCAGCACGGCCAGGCCGCGCCAGAGATTGCGGCCGGTGCGCAGCGCGAGGTGCCTCAGGCCCGCGCTGGCGGCCGCGATGACCGCCACGCCGATGAGGGGCACCCACCACGGCAGGCCCAGCGGCCCGATGAGCGTGAACGAGGTCAGCGCCGCCAGCGTGGCCTCGACGGCGAGGATGGGGAACTCGGCGGCGATGAGCGTGGCGACCTGCGGGCTGACGGTCGGCGAGGACCGGCGCAGGGCGGCGATGCGGGCCGCGACGCCGAGGTGGCCGTCCAGGAGGCTGCCGAGCACCTGCATGCTCGAGGCGCGGAAGAGGATGCGCCGTGCGACGCGGCCGCCCGCGGCCTCGATGGTCAGGTGCCACGCCTCCGTGCGAGCCAGCAGCGCGACGATCTGCAGCAGCGTCGCGCCGGCCAGCACCGACACCGCGGCCTGCGAGAACGCGGCCGAGAACGCGTGGCGGTGGCGGGCGAGCACGAAGGCCAGCACCGCCGCCGTGGCCAGCGAGCCGACGATGGTGACCATCCAGCGCCGGCGCGACGCGGACGGGCGGGGTGGGGGGACGGCGACGGTGGCCTCCATCACCCGCACGATGCCCGCCGGCGCCCGCGCCGTCATCGGGGGTCCGCGCGGTGGCGCGCCGTCGGCAAACTACGGAACCGGCCGCTAGGGCTCGGTGTGCACCACGACGTCGGCGATGTGGCCCGCGCCGCGGCGGATGTCCTCCTCCAGGCGCCCCGCGAGCTCGTGGGCGGCCGTCAGCGACGTGCTCGCGCCGACGGAGATCGTCAGGAACACGACAAGCCCCGCGTCGGAGCGCAGGAGCCGCAGCTCGCACGGCCGGCCGCCGGTGTCGTCGGCGACGATCGCGCGGATGCGGCGCTGCTCGTCGTCCTCGTCGGCGTCGCGGCCGCCCGCCGGGCGTGCGGCGACCGGGCGCTCGAGCGGCTCGAGGTGGGTCTGCACGGCGTCGATGCCCGGCGCCCGCAGCAGCTCGGCCTCGACGCGCTCGGCCACGGCGTGCGCCTCGGCGAGGTCGAGGTCGGGCGGGAGCTTGAGGTGCAGCGACAGGCTCGAGCCGTCGCCCAGGTCGTAGACCGTGATGTCGTGGGCCTCGCTGACCAGCGGCTCGGCCAGGGCGGCGGCCAGCGCGCGGTCGCGCAGCGCGAGGTTCTCGCGGCGCGGCTCGAGGTGGACGACCACGTCGGTGCCCGGCAGCGCCTCGCGCACCGCCGCCTCGACGCGGTCGGCGACGCCGTGGCCCTCGACGATGGCCTGGCCGGGCGCGATGCCGACGACCACGTCGGCGAAGTAGCGACCGCCCGACTCGCGCAGGCGCAGGCGCCCGAGGTCCACGTCGTCGCCGAGCGCGCGGATCGCCGCCTCGGCCTGGGCCTGGGCCTCGGCGGGCGTCGTGTCCATGAGCACGCGGGCGTTCTCGTGGATGAGCCGCACCGCGGCGCCGAGGATGATGCCGGCGACCACGAGCGCGGCGACGGCGTCGCCCTGCTCGAAGCCCGCGCTGACGGCGAGCAGGCCGGCGAGCACCGCCAGCGAGCCGGCCATGTCGCCCGCGAAGTGGAAGGCGTTGCCGCGCAGCGCGGCCGAGTCGTAGCGGCGCGCCGTGCGCAGCGAGACGGCGATCCGGCTGATGTCCACGAGCACGGCGACGGCGATGACCGCGTAGACGAACCACCGGGCGTCGGGCGCGTGCCCGCCCTCGGCCAGGCGGCCGACGGCCGCCACGACGATCACGACGCCGCCGCCGAGCAGGATCCCGGCCTCCCCGAGCGCGCCGAGGTTCTCGGCGCGGCGGTGGCCGTAGGGGTGGTCGCGGTCGGCCGGGCGCGCGCCGAGGCGGATGACCAGGAACGTCATGATCGCGGCCAGGACGTCGCCGCTGGACTCGATGCCCGCGGAGATCAGGCCCAGGCTGCCGGTGGCCAGGCCGGTGCCGAGCTTGAGCGCGACGAGCAGCGCGGCGGCGGCGATGGAGGCGATCGCCGTGCGCCGCTGGCCGCGGCTGAGGTGGGAGGCGGGGCGTCGGTCACGTCGGGACCGCCGACCGTACCCGGCGCGCGACGTCGCGACGCTCAGGGTACGAGGACGAGCTTGGCGCCCGCGTGGCCCGCGACGGCGGCCCGGTGGGCCTCGGCGGCCCCGGCCAGCGGGAAGGCCTGCACGGGCAGCACGAGGCGGCCCTCCGCGGCCAGGCGTACGAGCTCGGGCCGCGCGGCCTCGCGGATCGCGGTGCCGGGATCGGCGCCGGGGCCTCCGCCGAGCAGGCGGATGCCCTCCCGGGCCCCGCGCGCGAAGGCCGCGATGGTGACGATGCGCCCGCGGTCGGCCACGAGCGCGAGGGAGGTGTCGATCGCCTCGTCGGTCCCGGCGCAGTCGATGGCGGCGTCCACGCCGCCGGGCGCCAGGGCGCGGACGCGCTCCTGCAGGCCCTCGCCGTAGGCCACCGGCTCGGCGCCGAGCGCCCGCAGGTCGTCGTGGCGCGACGGGCTCGCCGTCCCGATGACGCGCGTGCCCCGGGCCACCGCGAGCTGGACCGCGCAGCGCCCGACCGCGCCGGAGGCGGCGTGCACGAGCAGCGTCTCGCCCGCGGCGGGCTCGGCGACGGCGAGCGTGTGCCAGGCCGTCACGCCCGCGAGCAGGAGGCCGCCGGCCGCCTCCCAGCCCAGGGCCGGAGGCTTGGGGATGCAGGCCGCCGCGCCGACCACGACCTGCTCGGCGTAGCCACCCGCGATGCGGAAGGCCACGACCTCGTCGCCGGCGGCGACCGGGCCGAGCGGGCCCTGTGCGCCGGGGCCCGCCTCGAGCACCACGCCCGAGGCCTCGAAGCCGAGGCGCAGGGGCAGGTCGGCAGGATCGGCGCCGAACCCCCCGCCGAAGATCCTGCGGTCCACCGGGTTGACGCCGGCGGCGCGGACGGCGAGCAGGACCTCGCCGGGCCCGGGCGCCCCGGGGGCCTCGTCGACGACCTGCAGCACCTCGGGCCCGCCGTAGGCGGTGGCGACGACGACGCGGGGCATCGCCCGGTTCTAGCAGCCCGCGTCCACGGGCTCGCCGCACTAGCGGAAACGCACGTGGTCGGCGCGATCGCGCGCACCTAGGGTCGCACTGTCCGAACGCCCACCCGCAGGAGGCCCGCCGTGTCCCATCCCGATCGTGTCGCCGCCGTCACCGGTGCCTCCGGAGGCATCGGGCGCGGCATCGCCGTCCGCCTCGCGCAGGCGGGCGCCGCCGTGGCCGTTTCCGGGCGCTCGCCGGAGGGCGGCGCCGAGACCGTGCGGGTGATCGAGGAGGCCGGCGGCCTCGCGCACTTCACGCCGGTCGACGTGACGAGCAACGAGCAGGTCGCCGCCTGGATCGCCGACACCCACCAGCGTTTCGGCCGCCTGGACTGGCTTGTCAACAACGCCGGCATCAACGGCGACTCCGCGCGCATCGAGGACCAGCCGGTCGAGGAGTTCGAGCAGGTCGTGATCACCAACCTGTTCTCGGCGTTCTACACCGTGCACGCGGCGATCCCGATCATGCGCGCCCAGGGCGGCGGGGCGATCGTCAACGTCGGGTCGGCCGCGAGCCTCCAGGGCTACGCGCTGCTCAGCGGCTACACGGCCTCCAAGCACGGCATGCTCGGCCTCACGAAGTCGATCGCCCTGGAGAACGCCGACATCCCGATCCGTGCCAACCTCGTCTGCCCCGGACCCGTCGACACCCCGCTCATGCAGAGCATCGAGGTCCTCGTCAACCCGGAGGACCCGGGCGCCGCCCGGGCGATGTTCGAGGGCACGATCGCAATGCGCCGCTATGGGCAGATCTCGGAGATCGCGGACGCCGTCGCCTACCTGCTGAGCGACGGCGCCGCCTTCATCACCGGCACCGCGCTGTCGGTCGACGGCGGCGTGATGAGCGGCGTGGGCTGAGCTCAGCCCGCCGCCGCCGGCGTGCCCGCGAATCGCGGGTGGGCGAAGACGTCGGGGTTGGCCACGTGCGGCGGCCGGCGCCCCGCCGCGACGTCGAGGATGCTCGACAGCGCCCTGCGGCCCGCGACCATCCCGAACTGGTCGGTGGTCGCCAGCCCGTGGGTGGACAGGATCACGTTGTCCAGCGCGGTGAGCGGGTCGTCGGCCGGCAGCGGCTCGGTCTCGAACACGTCGAGCCCGGCGCCGGCGATCCGGCCCTCCCGCAGCGCCGCGGTGATCGCCGCCTGGTCGATGATCGGCCCGCGGCCCATGTTGATGACGTAGCTCGTGGGCTTGAGCAGCGCCAGCCGCTCGGCATCGAGCAGGTGACGCGTCTCGTCGGTCAGCGGGCAGAGGACGACGACCACGTCGGCGCTGCGCAGCAGCTCCTCGAGGCCGACGAGCTCCACGCCCAGCTCCGCGGCCCGCGCCGGGTCGGCGTAGGGGTCGTGCACGACCTGGCGCATGCCCAGCGGCTTGGCGATCGTCAGGAACTCCGCGCCGATGTTGCCCATCCCCAGCACCCCGAGCGTGCGGTCCACGAGGCCGAAGCCGGGGTGCTTGCGGGCCTCGGCCCACCGGTCGGTGCGCACGAGGCGGTCCTGGAGGAAGAGCTGGTGGGTGAGCCCCAGCAGCAGGGCCAGCGCCGACGTGGCGACCGGGCGGCGCACCGCTTCGGGGGTGAGCGTGACCGGGATGCCGAGCTCGGTGCACCGTCGCACCGGGACGCTGTCGTAGCCGACGCCCATGCGCGCGATGACCTTCAGGCGGTCGGAGGACTCGACGGCCTCGAGCGAGACGCGCGGGTACAGGACGACGAGCGCGTCGAAGCCCGCCACGTGCTCGGGCGTCAGCTCGGCGGCCTCCGCGTCCAGGAACGCCCACTCCATGCCCGGCTCGGCCTCGATCATGCCGAGGCCGAGGTCGCCGTAGTTCGTGCTGCCGTCCGCCGCGCGCAGGTCTCGGGTCAGGCCGATGCGGAACGGCTCGCTCATCGCCCGGCCCCCGGCGTCAGGGCGCGCAGCTCGTCGACGCCGGTCTTCAGCGCGGCCGCGTAGAGCCAGAGATCCGCGGAGTGGCTGATCATCCGGTAGCCGAGGTCGAGCAGGAGCTGGGCCTCGTCGGTCGTGCGGGAGAGCATGCCGGCGACCTTACCGGCGGCCTGTGCCGCGGAAGCGACGGTCTGCAGCGCCTCGAGGTAGCGCGGATCGTCGAACTGGCCGGGGATCCCCATGGTGGTGGTGAGGTCGGCTGCGCCGATCCACAGCACGTCGATGCCCTCGATGGCGGCGAGCTCGTGCACCGCCTCGACGCCCTTGACCGACTCGATCTGGATGATCAGCTGCGTCTGGTCGTTGTGGCGCAGCTCGGTCGCGCCGAGGCCGCCCTCGATGAGCAGGTCGGGGTAGTAGATCCCGCAGCCGCGCTCGCCCGCGGGCGGGTACTTGGCCCAGGAGACGATCTGCTCGGCTTCCTCGACGGTCTCCACCTGCGGGACCATGATCCCCATCGCCCCCACGTCCAGCGCGCCGGCGATCAGGTGGTACTGCGCATCGGGGACGCGGACGATCGGCGTCAGGTCGTAGGACCGCGACGCCGAGACGATGGTCTTCACCGACTCGAGCGTCAGGCCGGTGTGCTCCTGGTCGATGACCATGAAGTCGACACCGGCGGAGGCCGCCAGGCGGCCGATGTTGGGCGTCGCCAGCTCGGCCACGAACGTGCCGATGCTGACGCCGCCGGCGTCCAGCGTGCGCTTCACCGCGTTCTCTCGCATGGTGCTCCTGTCGTCGGGACGGCCATTTCACCGCACGGACCCCGGACGGTGCGCCGCGGCGTCTAGGGTGCCGCGCGATGACGGCGCCCGATCCTGCCCCCGGCGGCCCGCCGGCGCCTGTGCCCGCGCCCTCGCTGGCGACCGTCGCGCGCGAGTGGGGCCGCATCGGCTGCATCGGGTTCGGGGGGCCGCCCGCGCACATCGCGCTGCTGCGCGACCTGTGCGTCCGGCGGCGCGGCTGGATCGGCGAGGCCGACTTCGAGGACGCCATCGCGGCCGTCAACCTGCTGCCCGGGCCCGCGTCCACGCAGCTGTCGATCTACTGCGCGCAGCGCGTGCGCGGGCGCGCCGGGGCGCTGGTCGGCGGCCTGTGCTTCATCGTCCCGGGCCTGGTGGCGATCCTGGCGCTGGCGGCCGCGTTCCTGGCGTCGGACCCGCCGCGGTGGCTGCAGGGCGCGGGCGCGGGCGCGGGCGCGGCGGTGGCGGCCGTGGCGCTGAAGACCGGGCTGGACCTCGTCCGCCCCGGGTGGGGGCGCGCGGCGACCCGCCGCAGCGAGTGGTTGTCCTACATCCTGCTCGGCGCCGCGGCGGCGGCGCTGGTCGGCCCGTGGCTCGTCCTCGTGCTGCTGGCCTGCGGCGGGGCCTCGCTGCTGCGCGCGGCCGCCCGGCGTCCTGGGCCCGGCGCCGGCGGTCCTCGCGGCCGCCGCCGCGGCCGGCGGCGGCCTGGCGGCGCTGACCTGGACCGCGCTGAAGGTCGGCGCCCTCTCCTACGGCGGGGGCTTCGTGATCATCCCGCTCATGCAGGGCGACGCGGTGGACCAGCACCACTGGATGACCGCGCCGCAGTTCCTCAACGCCGTCGCGCTCGGGCAGGTCACCCCCGGCCCGGTCGTGCACACGGTCGCCGTCGTCGGCTACGCCGCGGCGGGCGTGGGCGGCGGCCTGCTCGCGGCCGCCGTCGCGTTCTCGCCCTCGTTCCTGTTCGTGGTGGTCGGCGCCCGCCGCTTCCACGCGCTGCTGGCCGACCCACGGGTGCGCGCGTTCGTCGATGGCGCCGCGCCCGCGGCGCTCGGGGCGATCCTGGGCTCGGCGATCCCGCTCGCGCTGGCGCTGGACCGCGCGTGGCAGTGGGCGGTGCTCGCCGTGGCCGTCGTGGCGCTGACGGCCGGGCGCCGCGGCGTCGTGGGCACCCTGCTGGCCGCCGGGGCCGCCGGGGCGGTCGTGGCGCTGGCCGGCGGCCCGCTGCCGGCCTGACCGGGCGCCTCAGCGCGCGGTCGCGCGGGGCGTCGCGGGGCCCGTCTGGAACCACGCGATGACGAAGCACCCGAGCCCGAGCGCGAGGGCGGCGATGCCGTGCTTGACGTGGTGGTGCGACGAGCCGGCCTGGTGGCCGGGGAAGAACGACGGCAGCGAGCCCGCGGAGTCGACGAGGTAGATCGCCGCGATGACGAGCAGGACGACGCCCGCGACGACGGCGGGGAGGATGAGGGCGCGGTGCTTGGCCATGGGTGCTCCTCGCCTCAGGTGACGGCGAAGACGATCGACAGGACGACGCCGATGCCGAGGCAGTAGTAGGCGAACGGGGTGAGGCGGTTGGTCTCGAAATACTTCATGAGGAAGCGCACGGAGAACCAGGCCGTGAACGCCGCGCCGACGGCACCGGCGAGGGCCGGGCCCCGGATGCCGTCGCCGGCGCTGCCGGCCAGGTCGGGCAGCTTGAGCAGCGCGGCCGCGCCGATGATCGGCGTGGCCAGCAGGAAGGCGAAGCGCGCGGCGTCCTCGTTGGAGAGGCCGACGAGCAGGCCGCCGCCCATCGAGGCGCCCGAGCGCGAGAGGCCGGGCAGCAGCGCGACGGCCTGGGCGGCGCCGACCGACAGCGCGTCGCGCCAGCGCAGCCGCGCGACGATGCGCGCGTCGCCGTCGGGCAGCAGCGGGTCGGGGCCGGGCGCGCGGCGGCGCAGGTGCTCGGCGCCCAGGAGCATGAGGCCGTTGAGGACCAGGAACGCCGCAGCCGACTGCGGCGAGGCGAACACCTTGCGCAGCGCGTGCTCGAGGAGCAGCCCGAGCAGTCCGGCGGGGACCGTGCCGACGACGAGCAGCCAGCCAAGCTTGGCGTCGGTGTCGGAGGGGTGGATCTCGCGGTCGCGCAGCGAGCGGCCCAGCCCCTTGACGATGCGCACCCAGTCGCGCCAGAAGAACCCCAGCAGCACGAGCGCGGTCGCCAGGTGGGTGGCGACCAGGAACGTGAGGAAGTAGTCGTCGTTCTGGTGGATGTCCCAGCCCAGCAGCCGCGGCAGCACGACGCTGTGGCCGAGGCTGGAGACCGGGAACAGCTCGGCCGCACCCTGCAGGAGGCCCAGGACGATCGCCTGGGCGTAGGAGATCGGGTGCACCTAGCCGGCCGTGGGCGCGCCGCAGGCGGCGAGGGTGTCGCAGCGATCCATGGCGCGCGATGGTGCCGGGTGACCCCTGAACGACTCCTGACCGGCGTCCCATAGCCCGGCGGCGCGCCGTACGCTGGGGCCGTGACCGGATTCCGACTCCTCGTCGTCGAGGACGACGCCTCCCTCCGCGGGCTCGTCGTGCGCGGCCTGGAGGAGGAGGGCTTCGAGGTGACGGCCGTCGGCGACGGCGCCGGCGCGCTGCAGGCCGCGCGCGAGCCCGTCGACGCGCTGGTCATCGACGTCGGCCTGCCCGACGCCGACGGGCGCGACGTCTGCCAGGCTCTGCGCGCGCAGGGCTGCACGGCGCCCGTCCTCTTCCTCACCGCGCGCGACGCGGTGACCGACCGGCTGGCGGGCTTCAGCGCCGGCGGCGACGACTACGTCACCAAGCCGTTCCACTTCGACGAGCTCGTCGCGCGGCTGCGGGCGCTGCTGCGCCGCACGGGCGCCGACCCGGGGACGACGGTCGGCGGCCTGCGCCTGGACCCGCTCGCCCACGCCGTGGCCGCCAACGGCCGCGAGGCGTCGCTCACGCCGACCGAGTTCCGGCTCCTGGCCGCGCTGGCGGCCCAGCCCGGCGTCGTGCTGCGCCGGCGCGAGCTCGTGCGCGCCGCGTGGCCCGAGGGAGCGATCGTCCACGACAACACGCTGGACCAGTACGTCGCTCGGCTGCGCCGCAAGCTGCGCGAGCTCGGCCCCGGCAGCGAGATCGCCACCGCGCACGGCGTGGGCTACAAGCTGGGATGAGGCGGGTGCGCCTCCACACCCTCCGGGACCGCCTGACGGTCCTCGCCGTGTTGGTCGCGGCGATCGCCATCGGCGTCCTGACGGTCACCTTCAACCTCCTGCTCGCCGGCAGCCTGGACCACGACGCGCGCAGCCGCCTGCGCACCGCCGCCGCCGCCGCCTCCACGACCGTCTCGGTGCGCGACGGGCGCGTCGGGGTCGCCGACGCCCCGAACGACAGCGTGCTGGACGGCAAGGTGTGGGTCTTCCAGGGCGCGCGCCTCGTCGAGCGCGCCTCGGGCGACCCCGAGCTGCAGCGCTCGGCCGCGGCACTGGCCGGGCAGGCCGGCGTCTTCGACGACCTGCCCAACGACCGCCAGATCCGGCTCTACGCGGCGCCGGTGCGGGCGGGCGGCCGCCAGGTCGGCACGATCGTCGTCGCGCTGTCGCTGGCGGCCTACGACCGCACGACCGACCTGGCCGGCGTCGCCTCGGTCGCGCTGGCCGCCATCCTCATCCTCGCGGTGCTCCTGCTCACGCGCGTGACGATCGGGCGGGCCTTCGCGCCCGTGCTGGAGATGACGCGCGCCGCCGCCGAGTGGAGCGAGAACGAGCCCGAGCGGCGCTTCGGCTCCGAGCTGCGTCCCGACGAGCTCGGCGACCTCGCGCGGACGTTCGACGCCCTGCTGGACCGGGTCGCGGCCGGGCTGCGCCACGAGCAGCGGCTCTCGGCCGAGCTGTCGCACGAGCTGCGCACGCCGCTGTCGCGGATCGTGGCCGAGGTCGAGCTGCTGCAGCGCCGCGACCGCCCGCTGGACGAGCGCCAGCAGGCCTACACGTCGATCGCGCGCTCGGCCGAGCAGATGAGCGCGATCCTCGAGACGCTCATGGCCGCCGCGCGCGCGGAGGCCGGCCTGGACCGCGGCCGCTGCTCGCTGCCGGCCGCGCTGGCCGAGCTGCGTGCGACGTGGGCGCCGGTCCTGCTCGAGCGCGGCGTGCGCCTGCAGGTCGCGCCGCCGCGCACGGCACAGGCCCACGTCGGCGTCGACGCGGAGGTCGTCGCGCGGATCGTCGCCCCCGTGCTCGACAACGCCGGCCGGTTCGCCCGCACGCGCGTGACGATCACGACCGTCGACCGCGACGGCGGCGTCGCGATCGTGGTCGACGACGACGGCCCCGGCGTCGGCGGCGACGACCCCGAGCGCGCGTTCGAGCCCGGCGTCCAGCTCGCCGACGACAACGGCCATCGCGGCTCCGGGCTCGGGCTTCCCCTCGCGCGGCGCCTGGCCCGCGCCGCCCACGGCGACGTGCGCGTGGAGGACGGGCCGGGCGACGGCGCGCGCTTCGTCATCGAGCTGCCGCGCTGAGCGCGGGGCCGTGCGCGCTCGGCGGCCCGGCCGTGCGCGGCGCGGCCGCCGGGCGGGTACAGCCGGGCCATGACGACGCGCGCGCAGACCGAGGCCCCGACGTTGCACGAGGCCGTGCGGCGGTTCGTCGGCGACGTCGTCGCGCCGTCGGTGCAGGCCTGGGACGCCGAGGACGAGCTGCCCGACGGCGTGCTCGCCGCGCTGGTCGACCTCGGGCTGACCGGGGCGCTCGTCCCGCCCCGCTACGGCGGGCCGGGCCTGGGCGTCGCGGACCTCGTCGGCGCCTGGCGCACGCTGTCGCAGGGGTGGATCTCGCTGACCGGCGCGGTCAACCCGACGGGCCTGGCCACCGCGCTGCTCGTCCGCCACGGCACGGAGGACCAGCGCGAGCGCTGGCTGCCCCGGATCGCGGCCGGCGAGGTGCTCGCGTCGTTCTCCATCACCGAGCCGCAGGCCGGCAGCGACCTCGGGCGCATCGAGACGACGGCGGCGCCGCGCGCCGGCGGCGGGCTCGTGCTCGACGGCCGCAAGCGCTGGGTCGCCGGCGGGCGCTCGAGCGACGTGGTGTTCCTGCTCGCCGAGGTGCAGGGAGCCGACAAGCCGTCGTGCGTCGTGCTGCCCGCCGAGGGGCGCGGCGGCGCCGGCTGGTCGATGGAGGACATCGACAAGCTCGGCTACCGCGGGGTCGAGTCGGCCGCCTACCGCTTCACGGCGCACGAGGCGCCGGGCGCCGAGGTGCTCGGTGGCGAGGAGGGGCTCGGCGCGGGCGCGCGCCAGATGCTCGACGCGCTCGACGTGGGCCGCGTCAACGTGGCGTGCCGGGCGCTGGGGATCGTCGACCGCGCGCTGGCCTGCGCGGTGCACGAGTGCACCGACCGCGAGATCGGCGACGGCGTGCTGGGCGACCACACCCACGCCCAGCTGCGGGTGGGCGAGATCGTGGCCCGCCGCGCGGCGGCCGAGGCGCTCGTGCTGCGCGCCGCGGCGGCCTCCGACGCCCGCGACGAGACGGCGCGGGAGCTCAGCACCGCGGCGAAGATCGTGGCCTCCGACCTGGCGGTGTGGGCCGTGGACCGGGCGGCCCGCCTGGCGGCCAGCCGGTCGTTCGCGGCCTCCGACGAGCTCGCGCGGCTGCGCCGCGACGCGCCGCAGACCCAGATCGGCGAGGGCGCCAACGACGCGCTGCTGCTCGCGCTGGCCGCCGGCGCGCTCAGCGCGCCGCGGACCTGATCAGCTCGTCGACGACGCCGAGCTTGCGCGCCACGGCGGGGCTGAGCACGAAGGGGTACAGGTCGTCCTGGCCCATGCTGCGGTTCAGGGCGTTCAAGGCGTAGGACAACGCGAGCCAGTCCGTGAGGCGGTCCGGCAGACCGGCCGCGGGCTTGCGCGGGTCGGCGGCGAGGTCGGGGCGCTGGACCGGGCCGTCGGCGTGCAGCCCGTAGGCGGCCGCGGTCTGCAGGGTGTCGGAGATGTGCAGGACGTGGGCGAACGTCTCGGCCCAGTCCTCGGCGGCGTGCATCGTCGCGTAGGCGCTGACGTGCTCCTCCTCCCAGCCGTCCGGCGGCCCTTGCTCGTAGTGGCGGTCCAGCGCGGCGCCGTAGTCCTCGCGCTCGTCGCCGAACGTCGCGCGCGCCCGCGCCAGCGCCTCCGGCGCGGTGGTCAGCAGCGGGAAGTAGAAGTGCCCGACCTCGTGGCGGAAGTGGCCGAGCAGCGTGCGGTAGGGCTCGCCCATCTCCGTGCGCATCTGCTCGCGGTGGGCGTCGTCGGACTCGGCGAGGTCCAGCGTGATGAGCCCGTCGGCGTGCCCCGTGGTCACCGGCTCGTGGGCGCTGGAGAGCAGGTCGAACGCGAGCCCGCCCTCCTGGCGTCGGAAGGACGGGATGGGCAGGCCGATCTCGCCGAGCTCGAAGAGCAGGCGGCGCTTGGCGGCCTCGGCGTCGCGGAGCTGCTGCAGCGCGACGGGGTCGTCGCCGGGCCGGGTGCGCGTCAGCGCGCAGCTGAAGCACAGGCCGCCGCCGTCGTCCTCGGCGAGCCAGTTGCACCCGGCCAGCGCGGCGTTGGCGCACGCCGGCGCGCCGGGCTGGGTGACGACGTCGCGCGAGGGCCAGTCGAAGCGCAGCTCGGCGCCGCAGTGCAGGCAGCGGCTGTTCTCGAAGAAGACGAGCTGCGTGCAGCGCCCGCACGTGAAGGTTCGCATCGCGGCGCAGGGTAGGGGTGGGGGCGGTGTCCGGTCCGGGCGCCGGGGCGCATGGCGGCCCGCCGGCGCTCTCCTCGGCCGCGGGTGGCGCGAAGGTGGGCACGAACCCCACGTTCGCGCCATCCGGTTCCCGCAGGCGCGCGAGGTCGACGCGGCCGCCCGCGCAGGGGTGCGACCGCCGGCGCCCGGGCCCGCCTACTCCGTCCCGAACAGTCGGTCGCCGGCGTCGCCCAGGCCCGGGCGGATGTAGCCGCGCTCGTCCAGGCCGCGATCCAGCGCGGCGGCGATGATCGGCACGTGCGGGTCCTGCTCGCGCACCGCGGCGACGCCCTCCGGGGCGGCGACCAGGCAGACGAGGCGCAGGTCGCGGGCGCCCGCCGCGCGCAGGCGCCGCAGCGCCGCCGACGACGACCCGCCGGTGGCGAGCATCGGGTCGACCACGAAGACCGTCGTGGAGGCGAGGCTCTCGGGCAGCGACTCGTAGTAGTCCTCGGGCTGCAGCGTCTCCTCGTTGCGGCGCATCCCGAGGTGCCCGACCGCCGCGTCGGGCATGAGGCGCAGGAACGCGTCGACCATCCCCAGGCCCGCCCGCAGCACCGCGATGACCGTGATGCGCTCGGGCCGCGCGCCCGTCGTGGCCTCCAGCGGCGTCTGCACCTCGACCTCGTGGACGGGCAGGTCGCGCAGCGCCTCGTAGGCCAGCATCTCCGACGCCTCGGCCATCGCGGCGCGGAACGCGGCGCGGCTCGTATCGGTCGACCGCAGCTCGGTCAGCGCACGGGCCAGGACGGGATGCTCGATGACGCGCAGGCCTTCCATCGGTGCGCGGACAGTAGTCCACGGGCCATCCGGGAACGTGGTCGGCCACCCGACCGGACCGGGCCGAATGCTCGTCACCGCACTCCTAGTACGTTGCGCCGGATGGCTCCGCACCGCAACGTCGAGCTCAAGGCCCGCGACCCCGAGCCCGAGCGGACGCTCCGCGCGGCCCTCGCCCACGGGGCCGTCGACCAGGGCCTCCTGCACCAGCGCGACACGTACTTCGCCGCCCGCGACGGACGGCTCAAGCTGCGCGAGCAGGACGACGCCGGCCACCGCGCAGCGCAGCTCATCGCCTACGCCCGCGACGACGAGGCGACGGCCCGCACGAGCTCCTACCACCTCGTCGACGTCCCCGATGCGGCCGCGGCGGCCGGCGCGCTGGAGGCCGCGCTCGGCCTCGTGGTCGTCGTCGACAAGCGCCGGCGCCTGCTGCTGTGGGACGGCGTGCGCATCCACCTCGACGAGGTGCAGGGCCTGGGCTCCTGGCTCGAGCTGGAGGCCGTCGCGGCGCCGGACTCCGACCTCGCCGCCGAGCACGACAAGGTCGGCCGCCTGCGTCAGGCGCTCGGCATCACCGACGACCGGATCGTCGCCCGCGGCTACGCGGCCATGCTCCTGGATGCCGGGGCGGCGACCCCGCGCCTGGTCGCGCTGGCCCGCCGCGCGATGGAGCGCGCGCACGCGCCGTACTCGCGGTTCCACGTCGGCGCCGCGCTGCGCGACGAGGCCGGCGGCCTGCACAGCGGGCCCAACGTGGAGAACGGCGCCTACCCGCAGAGCCAGTGCGCCGAGGCCGCCGCGATCGGCGCGCTCGTCGCCGCCGGCGCCACCGCGATCCGGGAGGTGGCCGTCATGGCCGACACCGAGCTCATCGTCCCCTGCGGCGGCTGCCGCCAGCGCCTGGCCGAGTTCGCCGGCCCCGACGTGCCCGTGCACCTGTGCGGCCCCGAGGGGGTCCGGCGCACCGTCACGCTGGGCGAGCTGCTGCCGCTGGCCTTCGACCTGGAGGCCGCACGGTGACCGCGGCCGCGCAGGTCGTCCGCGACGCCGCCGGCGACCGCCCGGCGCCCGTGCTCGGCCTTGTGCTGGGCTCGGGCCTCGGCGGCCTGGCCGACGCCGTCGCCGGCGCCGTGGCGATCCCCTTCGCCGAGCTGCCGGGCTTCCCGGTCGGCGCGGTGGCCGGGCACGCCGGGCGCCTCGTGCTCGGGACGCTGGCCGGCACGCCGGTGGTCGTGCTCCAGGGCCGCGCCCACCTCTACGAGGGCATCCCGGTCGCCGAGCTCGCCGTCGGCGTGCGCACGATCCGTGCGCTCGGCGCCCGCGGCGTCGTGCTCACCAACGCCGCCGGCTCGCTGGACCCGGCGGTCGGGCCCGGCCGCGTCATGGCCATCACCGACCACATCAACCTGATGGGCGCCAACCCGCTCCTCGGGCCCAACGACGACGCGCTGGGCCCGCGCTTCGTCGGCCTGGGCGACGCCTACGACGACGCGCTGCGTGCCCGCATGCTCGCCGCCGCCCGGGCGGAGGGCGTGGCGATGACCCAGGGCGTCTACCTCGCCGTGGCCGGCCCGTCGTTCGAGACGCCCGCCGAGATCCGCGCCTTCCGCATCCTCGGCGCCGACGCCGTCGGCATGTCCACGGTCCCCGAAGTCATCGCCGCGCGCCACTGCGGCCTGCGCGTCACGGCGGTCTCGGTGATCACGAACCTCGCCGAGGGCCTCGGCGACGAGGCGCTCACCCACGAGCACACGCTGGCCAACGCGCAGGTCGCCGCCCGCGACCTGCAGCGCGTCCTGCTGCGCTTCATCCCCGAGGCCGCCGCGGAGCTCGCATGACCCCGCCCGTCAAGGAGCTGCTGCGCACCAAGCGCGACGGCGGGACGCTCGCACCCGGCGAGCTGCGCGCGCTGGCCGCCGGCATCGGCGACGGCACGCTGTCCGACGCCCAGGTCGCCGCGTTCGCGATGGCCGTGTTCTTCCGCGGCCTGGACGCGACCGAGCTGCCGGCCTTCACGCTGGGCATGCGCGACTCGGGCGCCGTCCTGGACTGGTCGGACCTCGACCGCCCCGTGCTCGACAAGCACTCCACCGGCGGTGTGGGCGACAAGGTGTCGCTCATCCTCGCACCGCTCGTCGCCGCCTGTGGCGGCGCGACGCCGATGATCTCGGGCCGCGGGCTGGGGCACACCGGGGGCACGCTGGACAAGCTGGAGGCGATCCCGGGCTACGACGCAACGCCCGACGCCGCCACGATGGGGAGGGTGGTCCGCGAGGTGGGCTGCGTCATCGGCGGCCAGACCGACGACCTGGCGCCCGCGGACCGGCGCCTGTACGCGATCCGAGACGCCACGGGCAGCGTCGAGGCGATCCCGCTCATCGTCTCCTCCATCCTGTCCAAGAAGCTGGCCGCCGGCCTCGGCGGCCTGGTCATGGACGTCAAGCACGGCTCGGGGGCCTTCATGGCCGACCTCGGCGATGCGCGCGCGCTCGCGCGGGCGCTCGTGGACGTCGCGGTCGCGGCAGGGCTGCCGACCGTCGCGCTGCTGACCGACATGGACCGCGTCCTGGGCCACACGGCGGGCAACGCGCTCGAGGTGCGCGAGTGCGTCGACGTGTTGACGGGCGCGCCGGGCGCCGACCCCCGCCTCGTCGAGGTCACGATGGCGCTGACCCGCACGCTGCTGGACCTCGGCGGTCTGGGCGACGCCGACCCGCAGGCCGCCCTGGACTCGGGCGCCGCCGCCGAGCGCTTCGCCTCGATGGTGACCGCCCTGGGCGGCCCGGCGGACCTGCTCGAGCGCCCCGACGCCCACCTGCCCGCCGCGCCCGTCGTGCGGGAGGTCTTCGCGACCGCCCCGGGGTTCGTCACCGGGCACGCCGTGCGCGACCTCGGCCTGCTCGTCACCGAGCTGGGCGGCGGCCGGCGCACGGAGGCCGACGCCATCGACCACGCCGTCGGCCTGTCGGCCGTCGCCGGGCCCGGCGCCCAGGTGGGCCCGGGCTCCCGCCCGCTGGCCGTCGTGCACGCCCGCGACGAGGACGCCGCCGACGCCGCCGAGCGCGCCCTGCGCACGCTGATCGCCGTGGGCGACGCGGCGCCCCCGACCCCGCCCGTCGTCACGGAGGAGCTGCGATGACGGACCACGCCGCCGAGGTCGACGCCCTCCCCAAGGCCGAGCTGCACGTCCACCTCGAGGGCACCGCGACGCCCGAGCTCGTGCGCCGCCTGGCGCGCCGCAACGGCGTCGCGCTGCCCGACGGCCTCTTCGCCGACGAGCACACCTTCGCGTGGACCGACTTCCTGGACTTCCTGCGCGCCTACGACGTCGCCGCCTCGACCATCCGCACGGCCCTGGACTACCGCGACGTGACCTACGAGTACCTCACGGCCTGCGCCGCCGAGGGCGCGGTCTACGTCGAGCTCATCGCCTCCCTGGACCACGGCGCGCTCGTCGGCCTCGGCGACGCCGAGCACATCGCCGGCATCGCTCAGGGCATCGACGACGCGCACGCCGACCACGGCATCGTCGGGCGCATCATCTCCTCGTGCGTGCGCAACTTCGGCGTCCCCGCCGCCGAGGACGTGGCGCGCCGCACCGTCGCCCTGGACCACCCCTACGTCGTCGGCTTCAACATGGCCGGCGACGAGGCCGGCTTCCCGGCGCCGGACTTCGCCCGCGCGTTCGCCATCGTCGCCGAGGCGGGGCTGGGGTGCTCCGTGCACGCCGGCGAGCACGCCGGGCCCGAGTCCGTGCGCGCCGCGCTCGCGCTGCCCGGCGTCCGGCGCATCTCGCACGGCGTGCGGGCGATCGAGGACCCCGCGCTCGTGGAGGAGCTCGCCCGGCGCGCCATCGTGCTCGAGGTCTGCCCCACCTCCAACGTCGTGCTCGGCGTCTACTCGTCCTACGAGGCCCATCCGCTGCCGGCCCTGCGCGCCGCCGGCGTGCTCGTCACGCTGGGCTCCGACGATCCTCCGTACTTCGGCACGACGATCGGCCGCGAGTACCGGCTCGCCCACGAGCGCCTGGGCTGCGATCTGGCGGCGTTGGCGGCGATCACCCGAACCGCGCTGGATGCGGGCTTCGCCCGTCACCTCGCCGTGAACCTCACTGACCATCTCGGGGATCGGTAGGTTCTGCGCGCGGCCGGGTCGGCCGCGCTGTCCCTCGGCAGTCCCATTCCATTCGTAGAGGGAGAACCTCGAAGTGCGTGCACGTTCCACCCGCCGGACCCTTGCTGCGATCGGCCTCTCCGGGCTGCTCATCGCCGCGGCCGGCTGCGGCTCCAGCAGCAACGCCAACTCGTCGTCGTCGTCCTCCTCCGGGGCCACGACGACCGCCGCCGCTGCGGCGCCGGCCAAGAAGGCCATCAAGGTCGGTCTGGTGACGGACATCGGCGGTCTCAACGACCGCTCGTTCAACAGCCTGGCCAACCAGGGCCTCGAGCAGTCCAAGTCGCAGCTGGGCATCACCGGCCGCGTCCTGACCTCGAAGTCCAACGCCGATTACATCCCGAACCTCTCCACGCTGGCCCAGCAGAAGTACGACCTGGTCATCGGCGTCGGCTTCCTCATGGCCGACGCGGTCGACACGGTCGCCAAGAAGTTCCCCAACACGAAGTTCGCGATCATCGACGTCGACGCCACCGGCCTGAAGGGCAAGCCCACCAACGTCGAGGGCCTGCTCTTCAAGGAGCAGGAGTCCGGGTACCTGGCGGGCTACCTCGCCGGCCTGTACGCCAAGGGCAACAACGTGACGACGATCTCGAGCGTCGGCGGCCAGAAGATCCCGCCGGTCGACCACTACATCGCGGGCTACGAGGCCGGCGCCAAGGCGGCCGACCCGTCGATCAAGACGCTGCACGCCTACTCACAGGACTTCGTCGACCAGGCGAAGTGCAAGGAGATCGCGCTCAACCAGATCGCGCAGGGCTCCAAGGTCGTCTTCCAGGTCGCGGGCCAGTGCGGCCTCGGCGCGCTGGACGCCGCCAAGGGCAAGAACCTGCAGGGCATCGGGGTCGACGCCGACCAGGCCTACCTGGGCAGCTACATCCTGACCAGCGCCATCAAGAAGGTCGACCAGTCGGTGATCGACACGGTCAAGCAGGTCCAGGACGACAAGTACACCGGCGGCGCGAACACCACGTTCTCGGTCGCCAATCAGGGGGCCGGGATCGGCAAGATCGGCGCGGCCGGGACCAAGTACCAGGCCCAGGTCGACGCGGTGGCCAAGAAGATCGCCGCCGGGTCGATCACGATCCCGGACACCGTCGCCAAGTAGCAGCACGCGTGGCGCACGAGTCGCCAGCGGGTGCCGGTGCCGCGGAGCTCGCCCTGGAGCTCCGCGGCATCACCAAGCGGTTCGGCGCCGTCGTGGCCAACGACGGCGTCGACCTGCAGCTGCGCCGCGGCGAGATCCACGCCCTGCTCGGCGAGAACGGCGCGGGCAAGTCGACGCTCATGAGCGTCGTCTACGGCATGGCCCGCCCCGACGAGGGCGAGATCCGCATCGACGGCGAGGTCGCCGTCGTGTCCTCGCCCAAGGACGCCATGGCCCGCGGCGTCGGCATGGTGTTCCAGCACTTCATGCTCATCCCGGTCATGACGGTCGCCGAGAACCTCGTGCTCGGCGCCGAGCCGCGGCGCGGCGGGCTGTTGGACCTCGCCGCCGCGCGGCGGCGCACGCGCGAGCTGTCGCAGCGCTACGGCCTGCGCGTCGACCCGGACGCCCGCGTGTCGGACATCTCGGTCGGCCAGCAGCAGCGCGTCGAGATCCTGCGCGCCCTGGACCGCGGCGCGCGGATCCTCGTCCTCGACGAGCCCACCGCCGTGCTCACCGCCCAGGAGACGGCCGAGCTCGTCGAGGTCCTGCGCGGCCTGCGCGCCGGGGGCACGTCCATCGTCTTCATCACCCACAAGCTCCACGAGGTCCTCGAGGTCGCCGACCGCGTCACCGTCCTGCGGCGCGGCAAGACGATCGGGACGATCGACACGGCGGGCGCCGACGAGGCGTCGCTGGCGCGGATGATGGTCGGCCGCGACGTCGTGCTCCGCGTGGAGAAGGAGGCCCGCACGCCCGGCGCGCCGCTCCTGGAGATCGACGACCTGCACGTGACCGACGACCGCGGGCTGCCCGCCGTCGACGGCGTGTCGCTGCAGGTGCGCGCCGGCGAGATCGTCGCGGTCGCGGGCATCGACGGCAACGGGCAGTCCGAGATCATCGACGCCGTGTGCGGGCTGCGGCCCGTGGCCTCCGGCCACGTCCGGATCGGCGGCCGCGACATCACCGGGTGCGACCCGCGCGAGGCGCGCGAGGCCGGCATCGGCCACATCGCCGAGGACCGTCATCGCCGCGGCCTGGTGCTCGACTTCACGCTGGCCGAGAACCTCGCGCTGCGCGACTACCGCTCCGGCGCGCGGTTCGGGCTGCTCAGGCCGCGCCGGATGCTCGACACGGCGCGGCGGCTGCTGGCCGAGTTCGACGTGCGCGGCGGCGAGCCGGAGACGCCCGCGCGCTCCCTGTCGGGCGGCAATCAGCAGAAGGTCGTCATCGCCCGCGAGATCTCCGGGGAGCCCGACGCCCTCATCGCGGCCCAGCCCACACGCGGGCTCGACGTCGGCGCGATCGAGTTCGTCCACCGCCGGCTGCTGGCCGAGCGCGACGACGGCAAGGCGATCCTGTTGTTCTCGCTCGAGCTCGACGAGGTCCGCGCGCTGGCCGACCGCATCCTGGTGATCTACGGCGGCCGCATCGTCGGTGAGCTGCCGCCGACCGCCGGCGACGAGGAGCTCGGCCTGCTCATGACCGGCGGGTCGCGCGTTGCCGCGGAGGGCGCGGCGTGAGCGTCACCCCCCGCCCGAGCCCGGCGCCCAGCCCGAGCTCGACCTCGGCTCCGGGCCCACCGTCGCCTCGCGCCTGTCGGCCCAGCTGCGCGGAGGCGGGATCCTCGCCCCGGTCCTGACGGTGATCATCGCGTTCCTGGCCGGCGGCCTGGTCGTGCTGGCCACGGGCCACAACCCGATCGACACCTACAAGGCGATCTTCAACGGCACGGGCCTGCAGTGGCTGTTCCCGTGGACCTCGGGCGCCGACCGCGACACGGCGGCGATCAACCTCCAGCAGACGCTGCTGATCACCGCGCCGCTGATCCTCGTCGGCCTGGCCGTCGCCTACGCCTTCCGCGCCGGCCTGTTCAACATCGGCGGCCAGGGCCAGTACGCCGTCGGCGGCATCGTCGCGGTCTGGGTCGGCTCCTCGTGGTCCGGGATGCCGGGCTGGCTGCACATCATCCTCGCGATGGTGCTGGCCACGCTGGCGGGGGCCGCGTGGGCCGGGATCGCCGGCGCCCTGCGCGCCACGACCGGCGCCAACGAGGTGATCACCACGATCATGCTCAACTACGTCGCGCTGTGGCTCGGGGTGTACCTCTTCCAGCTCGGTGGCCCGCTGCAGAACAGCACGCAGCCCGACGTCCCGATCTCCAACGACATCGTCGGCAGCGCCCACCTCCCGGTCTTCTGGGGCGACCCAGAGCTGCAGGGGCTGCACATCGGGATCTTCGTGGCGCTCGCCGCGGCCGTCGTCTACTGGGTGCTGCTCAACCGCTCGACGAAGGGCTACGAGGCGCGGGCGGTGGGCTTCAACCCCGAGGCCGCGCGCTACGGCGGCATCCGCGTCGGCTGGACCTACGTGCTCGTCATGGGCACCTGCGGCGCGCTGGCCGGCCTGGCGGGCTCGCTCGACGTCCTGGGCTGGCAGTTCCACCTGGCCACGAACGACATCCAGACGTCGCAGATCGGCTTCCTGGGCATCGCGGTGGCACTGCTGGGACGCAACACGGCGATCGGCACGTGCCTGTCGGCGCTGCTGTTCGGCGCGCTGGTCAACGGCACGTCGGTGCGCAACCTGGACCCGGCGGTCTTCGAGCCCGAGCTGGCCCAGAACCTGACGACGGTCATCCAGGGCCTGGTCGTGCTCTTCGTCTCGGCCGACCTGCTCGTCGTCATCGTCTACAACCGGCTGCGCCGGCGGCGCACCGGTCCGGCCGCCGAGGCCGAGGGGCTGCCGCATGAGCGGGCTGTCGACGGTCGCCGACCGCCTGCGCTCGCCGCGCGACGAGGGGCCCGGGGGCTCCGCGGCGCCGCCCGAGCGCTGGTACGGCCACGCGGGCATCGCGCTCGGGCTGATCGCGTTCGTCCTGACGCTGCCGCCGTTCGAGGTGCGCACCGCGCTGCCCTCGCTGATCATCGGGATCGTGGCCGCCGGGCTCGGCGTCGTCGCGATCCGCGGCGGGGCGCGCCGGCCGGGCTGGGGCGCGATCGCCGCCGCGATCGCCGGCGTCGCCGGCGCCTACGGGGCGTCGCGCTCGGGGACCTCGCACCTCGAGGTCGTCGTGAGCTGGGGCGCCCTGACCGCGGCGATGCTGCGCTACGCCACGCCGCTGACGTTCGCCGCGCTCGGCGGCCTGGTCAGCGAGCGCTCCGGGGTCGTGAACATCGCCCTGGAGGGCATGATGCTCATGGGCGCCTTCTTCGCCGCGTGGGGCGCCGACCGCACCGACTCGTGGGTGCTCGGCCTGCTCATCGGCGTGCTGGCGGGCATGGCGCTGGCCGCCGTGCACGCCGTGTGGGCGATCACGCTGCGCTCGGACCAGATCGTCTCGGGCACCGCGCTGAACTTCGTGGCCCTGGGCGTGACGGGCTACATGTACGTCAACTCCTACGGCCAGGACGGCACGCCCGACAACCTGCCCGCCGTGCCCGAGATCCACCTGCCCACCGACTCGCTGGGCTTCATCGGCGACGCGATCAGCGACCTCAACCTGCTCGTGTGGGGCGCCCTGGTCGCCGTCGTGGTGATCTGGGTCGTCGTGTTCCGCACTGCCCTGGGCCTGCGCCTGCGGTCGGTGGGGGAGAACCCGCGGGCGGCGGAGACCGTCGGCGTCAAGGTGCTCTCCACGCGCTACGCCGCGGTCATCACGTCCGGCGGCCTGGCCGCGCTGGGCGGCGCGTTCCTGTCGATCGGCTTCGTGCACTCCTTCACGCAGAACATGACCGCGGGCCGCGGCTTCATCGCGCTGGCGGCGCTGATCTTCGGCCGCTGGCGGCCGGGCGGGCTGCTCGCCGCGACGCTGCTCTTCGGGTTCTCCAGCGCCCTGGCACAGCGGCTGCCCGAGTTCTCACCCCAGCTGGCGACGCTCTTCCAGGCGCTGCCCTACGTGTTGACGCTCATCGCGGTCGCCGGCGTGGTCGGCCGCTCGACGCCGCCGGCCGCCGACGGCGTGCCGTACAAGCGCGAGAGCGCGTAGGCCGACCTGCCCTCCGGGCCGGCATCGGCCTGTGACGCATCCGTCCGTCGCGCGTATGACCGGTGTGCTCACCACCGGTACGCTCGCGCCCATGAGGCGCGCAAGCATCCTCGCCCTGTCGGCCGTCGCGGGGCTCGCCGCCGCGCCCGCCGCCCAGGCCGCCACCCGCGCCCCGCGCCTGACGACGTTCTCCTCATGCCGCGCGCTGCTCTCCTACGCGCGCGTCAACGCGGCCCGCGCCGGCGGCGTCGGGTCTCCGGTCCTGGCCGTGCAGGGCGCGCCGACCGGGCTGGCCTCGCCGGTGACCAAGACGACCGGGACCGCCGAGGACCAGCCCGCCCCGGCGCCCACCGCCTCGGCGCCCGCCGCGGGCTCCACCACGCCGGCGTTCTCGAGCACGAACGTGCAGGAGGCCGGCATCGACGAGCCCGACATCGTCAAGACCGACGGCCGCCGCATCGTCAGCGTCGCCGACGGCGTGCTGCGGGTCGTCGACGTCAGCGGCGACGCGCCGCGCCTGACCGGGACGCTCAAGCTCGACGGCAGCGCGGGCCAGCAGATCCTGCTGCGCGGCGACCGGGTGCTCGTGATCTCCAGCGTGGCGACCGCGATCCCCGTCGAGGGGCCGGTCCCCGTCGCCGGCCCGGCGCCCGTCGCCGTCGCGGCCCGCACGGCGCTGCTGCCCTACGGCAGCCCCACCACGCTGCTGACCGAGGTCGACATCACCGACCCGGCCACCCCCACGGTCGCCCGGACGATGACGCTGCCCGGCGGCTTCGTCGACGCGCGGATGACGGGCGGCACCGTCCGCGTCGTCGTGAGCAGCACCCCGGCGCCGCGGGCCGTGCCGCTGGCCAGGGCCTCGCTGCGCACGTTCGTGCCGGCCACGACCATCCGCAGCCGCATCTCCGGCCGCACGTTCCGGCGCGGGGTCGTGCCGTGCGGCGCGGTGCGCCACCCGGCGAGCTTCTCCGGACTGGGGCTGCTGACCGTGCTGACGGTCGACCTCGACCGCGGGCTCTACGACGTCGACCGCGACGCGATCATGGCCGGCGCCGAGACCGTCTACGGGTCGGCCGACAGCCTCTACGTGGCCAGCCGGCGCTACGTGCCCGGCCTGCAGGACACCGGCGACGTGCCCCGGGGCCTGCGGACCGAGATCGACCGCTTCGACGCGTCGCAGCCGGGGGTGACGCGCTACGCCGGATCGGGCACCGTCCCCGGCTTCGTCGTCGGGCAGTACGCGCTGTCCGAGCAGGACGGCCGCCTGCGCGTGGCCTCGACCGACGAGCCGGCCTGGCTGCCCGAGACGGCCCAGGCCGACCCCGCGCAGAGCTACGTGACGGTCCTGGCGCCGCGGCCGGGCGGCGGCCTGGCGCAGGTCGGCCAGGTCGGCGGCCTGGGCCGCGGGCAGCGCATCTACGCCGTCCGCTTCGTGGGCAGCACGGGCTATGTCGTCACGTTCCGCCAGATCGACCCGCTGTACACGCTCGACCTCTCCGACCCGGCGGCCCCGAAGGTCGTCGGCGAGCTGGAGCTCTCGGGCTACTCGGCCTACCTGCACCCGCTCGGCGACGGGCTGCTGCTGGGCGTGGGCCAAGAGGCCTCGGCGGCGGGGCGCCCCGAGGGCACCCAGATCTCGCTGTTCGACGTGTCCGACCCCGCCCACCCCCGGCGCCTGCAGCACGCCGTCTACGGCAGCGGCAGCTCGGACGCCGAGTTCGACCCCCACGCCTTCCTGTGGTGGGCCGCGACGGGGCTGGCGGTCATCCCGCTCCAGCTTCCCCCGAGCATCGACCCCGCCACCGGGAGGTTCACGGGCAACGACGCCTTCACCGGCGCTGTCGGCCTGCACGTCGCCCGCGACGGGATCGCCGAGGTGGGCCGCGTCGTCCACGGCACGGGCGCCGGCGTCGCCCCCGTCGGGCGCTCGCTCGTCGTCGGCGACCGGCTCTACACGCTGTCGTCGCTCGGCCTGCAGGCGGCCCGGCTCGACACGCTGGCGCCGACCGCGTTCGTCGCCTTCGACCAGGGCTGACCATCCTCGGCCGGTCCGCGGGCGGAGATCGATCCGGCATCGGGTGCATGGACGCGGCGCGTCCGGGCACCCCCCAGGACATGGCTCAGCCCGACGGAAGCTGGACGGTGGCGGCGACGCCCGACCAGGTCGCCGTCCTGCGCAGCGAGGTGACGGAGTTCGCCGAGCAGGCGGGTCTCGACGCGCGCCGCCTCGGCGATGTGCGCCTCGCGATCTCCGAGGCGGCCACCAACGCTGTGCTCCACGCCTACCGCGACCGCGATCCCGGGCAGATCCGCGTCCACGCGTGCACGGAGGGCCACACCCTGACCATCGTGGTCGAGGACGACGGGTTCGGCCCGCTCCCGCGCCCCGACAGCCCGGGCCTCGGGCTCGGCCTGCCGACGATCGCGTCCGTGGCCGACGCCGTCGAGCTGTCGGCCGGCGGCTCGGCGGGCGCGCGCCTGCTCATGCGCTTCTCGTCCGCGCACGCGATGCACTGAGCCCCGCCGCGGCGGCGGGGGGCGGCTCGGAAGCACGGTGCAGCGCGACGCCGCCGACGACGAGCGCGATGCCCGCGAGCTCCCGGACCGACGGGATCTGCGTGAGCACGACCGCGCCGACGACGGTGGCGATCGCCGGCAGCAGCGAGACCATCAGGCTGTAGGTCGCGCGCGGCAGCAGCGCCAGCGCGCGCTGGTCGCAGACGTAGGGGATGACCGACGAGCTGAGCCCGACGCCGGCGCCGGCCGCCAGCGCCACCGGGTCGCCCAGCGCCGGCAGCGCCGAGGTGCCCGCCGGGATCGTCACCGCGACCGCGGCGACGAGCATCGCGGCGCCCAGCGCGTCGACCCCGTCGAGCCCGGGGCGCTTCGCGGCGCGGTCGGCGAGCACGATGTAGGCGGCGAAGAGCGCCGCGTTGGCGGCGGCGAACGCGAGGCCGGCGGCGCCGCCCGCCACGTGGACGCCCGTGAGGAGGTAGATCCCGGGCACGGCGAGCGCCAGCGCCAGCGCGTTGCGCGGCGTCCGCGCGCCGAGGCAGGCCAGCGCCACGACGGGCAGGAACTCGACGGCGGCCACGGTGCCCAGCGCGAGCCGGTCGATGGCCTCGTAGAAGCAGCAGTTCATCGCCGCCAGCACGACGCCCCACGCGAGCAGGAGCCGGCGCCCCGCCGCGTCGATCCGGGCGGCCACGCGCCACGGGCGCCGCCAGGCCGCAAGCGCGACCGCGGCGACGGCGATCCGCAGCCAGGCCACGCCGAGGACGTCGACGCGCGCGAAGAGCAGCACCGCGAACGCGGGGCCCAGGTAGTGGAACAGCGCGCTCACGGCGAACCAGGCGTGGGGCGGGACGCGGCGCATGCCCGGGGAAGGGTCGCGGAACGCGCCCCGGCCCACCATGGGCATCCGAAGGTAGGATCGGCAACATGCCTGAACTTCGATGGTCAGAGACCGATGAGGCCGTCGTTTCGTTGGACGGGACGGACATCGGCCTGCTGCGCGAGCTGCAGGCCGATGCACGTGTCAGCCTCGCCGAGCTCGGCCGCCGCGTCGGTCTGTCCTCGCCGGCCGTGGCCGAGCGCGTGCGGCGGCTGACCGACGGCGGGGTCATCCGCGGCTTCCACGCCGACATCGACCCGCGCGCGCTGGGGCTGACGCTCGGCGTCGTCATCCGCGTCCGCCCGGCGCCGCGCCAGCTGCACCGCGTCGCCGACCTGGCGCAGGCCACGCCGGAGGTCGTCGAGTGCCATCGCATCACCGGCGAGGACTGCTTCATCCTGCGCGCCCACGTCACCGGCGTCGAGCACCTGGAGGAGGTCATCGACCGCTTCGCGCCGTTCGGGCAGACCACGACGTCGGTCATGCAGAGCTCCCCGGTGCCCCTGCGCGGCGTGCACCTCGGCGCGTGAGCGGAGCTCAGGGCGTGGTGGCGACGGCGGGCTCGCCGCGGCCGAGCAGCAGCCGCACGGCGACCGGCGCCAGCAGCACCATGACCACCACGCGCAGGCCCTGCACCGCGATGACGAACGTCGAGTTGGCCCCCGAGCCGAACGCGACGGCCAGCACGGCGTAGATGCCGCCCGGCGTCGTGGCCAGGTAGGCGTTGAGCAGCGAGACCGACGTGAGCTGGTCGAGCGCGACGGCCAGCCCCGCGCAGGCGGCCATGAGCCCCAGCACGCTGGCCAGGACGGGCAGCAGCAGGCGCCCGGTCTGGCGCACGGTGTCCAGGGTGAAGCCGAGGCCGACCTGCAGGCCGATGATCGCGAACGCCGCGTCCTGCACGAGCCCGGGCACGGTGTACCAGCCCTTCGGCGCCGACAGGCTGACGGCGGCGGCCAGGACCATCGGGCCGATGAGCACCCCGGCCGGGACGCGGGCGACCCGCATGACCAGCCCGCCCGCCAGCGCCAGGCCGGCCGTCACGTACCAGTCGCGCGCGGTGCCGATGAGCGCCGTGCCCGCCGCCACCCCGCCGGCGTGGTGGCCGGGGAACGCCAGCGCGACCAGCACGGGGGTCAGCAGCACCACGACCAGCACGCGGAGGTACTGCATGAACGCCACGAGCCGGTCGTCGCCGCCGAGGTCGCGCGCCATCGTCACGATCCCCGACGCCCCGCCGGCGATCATCCCCAGCGCCGCCGTCGGCCGGTCCAGCTCGGTCGCGCGGGCCAGCACGACGCCGGCCAGGAGGCTGACGCCGAGCGTCGCGGCGCTGACGCCCGCCACCGGGGCCCACTCGCGTCCCAGCGCCGACAGCGACGACGCCTGGACGTAGGCGCCCAGCGCCACGCCGGCCAGGGCCTGGCCCACCGTGAACGCCGGGTCGCCGATCGCCAGGCGGCCCGGGCGGACCAGCGCGAAGCCCAGGCCGGCCAGCAGCGCGCCGAAGAGGTACGGGGAGGGCAGGCCGGCGGCGTCGAAGGCCACGCCGACGCCGGCGGTCACCCCGCCGAGCGCCGCCCACACGCCCCACCCGGATGTCGAGCGTGCGCTCAGGGCTTGCGCGCGACCACCTGGAAGATCGACAGGAATCCGGTCTCGAAGCCGCGCCGCGCGGTGCGCAGGTACAGCCGGAAGACGCGGACGCGCTCCTCACCGCCCAGCTCGATCGCCCGCTGGAGGTTGCTGTCGAAGTTGTCGGACCAGTGGCTGAGCGTCTCCGCGTAGTCGTCGCGGAAGCCCTCGGCGTGCGTGACCTCCAGACCCGCCCGCTCGAGGGCGAACGTGATCCGGCTCAGGTGCAGCGGCGCGGCGTCGGGGAAGACGTAGCGCTCGGAGAACGGGCCGGCCTCGGGGTCGGTGTGGCGCAGCCGGGCGATGCCGTGGTTGAGCAGGCGTCCGCCGGGACGCATGAGCGACGCGATGCGCGCGGCGTAGGCGTCGATGTTCACGCTGCCGACGTGCTCGACCATGCCGATCGACGAGATCGCGTCGAAGGGCTCGGCGTCCAGCTCGCGCCAGTCCATGACGCGGATGTCGACCTTGTCGGCCACGCCGGCCTCCCGCGCCCGCTGGCGGGCGAGCTGGGCCTGGGGCTCGGACAGCGTGATCCCGGTGACGTGCACGCCGTGCTCCACGGCGGCGTGCAGCGCGAACGCGCCCCATCCGCAGCCCACGTCCAGGACGCGCTCGCCGGGCTGGAGCCCGAGCTTGGTGCAGACGAGCTCGCGCTTGGTGAACTGGGCCTCCTCGAGCGTCTTGGCGCCACGGGAGAAGATCGCGCACGAGTACGTCATGGACTCGTCCAGGAACAGGCTGAAGTACTCGTTGGAGACGTCGTAGTGGTGGCGCACGGCCCGGCGGTCGCGCAGCGGGCTGTGGCGCCGGCCGCGCGGGCGCAGCTCGGCCTGCGGGGGCCGGGGCGGGCGGATGATGCCGGTGGAGCGCAGCGCGGCGCCGGCCAGGCGGGCCTTGGCCCGCCCGTGGAGGGCGGGCGGGCGCCACGTGTCGAGCATCACGAGCGCGGCGTCGAGATCATCGACGTCCAGCTCCCCGGAGACGTAGGCGCGACCGATCCCGAGCTGGCCGGGGGCCATGATGGCGTGCGCCAGCGCCTTCGGCGAGCGGACGGTGAGGGTCGGTCCGGCGGTGCCGTTGGTGGGCGGCAGCGTGGTGCCGTCCCAGAAGTCGATCGAGAAGGGACGGTCGGGTAGAGCGCGCTGCAGCTCCTCGCGGAGCGCGGTCGGTGACGAGAGGGTCATAGGGCGCAACTTAGCCGGACCCGTCTAGACTCGCCGGATGCCCGACGTGGATGAGCAGGTCGCGGTCCTCGCCGCGCCGACACCCGACGCCGGCCTCGAGCCCCCCGCGGGCCCCGGATTCGTGCAGCCCGTGCAGCGGGAATGGCTGGATCGCCTGGCGACCGGCACCGTCACCGTGGCGCCGATCCTGGCCCTCGCCTACGCCGCCTACCACTCCTGGCAGGGGCTGCTGCGCTGGAGCGACGTCATCGTCTTCGCCGCCGCCTACGTCCTCACGGGGCTGGGGGTGACGGTCGGCTTCCACCGCCTGTTCACCCACCGCAGCTTCAAGACCTCCAAGCCGGTGCGCGCGGCGCTGGGCATCCTCGGCTCGGCGGCCATCGAGGGCCCGGTCACCGCGTGGGTGGCCGACCATCGCAAACACCATGACTTCTCCGACCAGCTCGGCGACCCGCACAGCCCGCACGTCGGCCACGGCCACGGGTTCCGCGCCGAGATGGCCGGCCTGTTCCACGCGCACGTCGGCTGGCTGTTCATCCACACCCATCGCGGGGCCAAGGAGCGCTACGCCCGCGACCTGCGCGCCGACCCATGATGATGATGATCGACCGCCTCTTCCTCGTGTGGGCGATCGGCGGGCTGGCCGCGTGCTTCCTGGCCGGCTGGGCGATCGGCGGCAGCATCAACTCGGGGTGGACGGGTCTGCTGTGGGGCGGCGGCGTGCGGATGCTCGTCGTCCACCACATCACCTACTCCATCAACTCGATCTGCCACTTCATGGGCCGCCGCGGCTTCGAGACGCCCGACGAGTCGCGCAACGTCTGGTGGCTGGCGCCGTTCACGTTCGGCGAGTCGTGGCACAACAACCACCATGCCTTCCCGACGTCGGCGCGCCATGGGCTGCGCCGCTGGCAGTTCGACCCCTCGGCGCTCGTGATCCGCGGCCTCGAGAAGGCCGGCCTCGTGTGGGACGTCGTCCGCGTGTCGCCCGAGCGGATGGCCGAGAAGTCCGCCGCCGCCGCGGCGGCGTAGGGCGCCACGGGGCGCGGGCGCCGGGGGTCCGGGCCGGCGTCCGCGGTGCCCGATGGCGCGTTGGTGTGGTCATGCCCCCACCGATGCGCCATCCGTCGGGCCCGGGCTGTCACCCCTTCGCCGCCTCCGGGCCGCGCCGGCGTTCGCGCGGCGCGACGGGGAGCTACGCCACCGGCCGCAGGTGCCGGTAGGGCTCCTCGTCGCGCAGCACCCGGATCACGCCCTCGACGACGCTCTCGCCGTCGATGCGCCTGCCGTCGGTGACCGCGGCGACGATCCCGCGCTTGCGCTCCAGCAGCTCGGCCATCGTCTCGTCGATCGTGTCGGCGGCCAGGAGGTACCAGGCGGTGACCGCGTCGTGCTGGCCGATGCGGTGGCAGCGGTCCTCGGCCTGGTCGTGCAGCGCGGGGGTCCACTCGAGCTCGAGGAACACGACGTTGGACGCGCGCGTCAGCGTGATGCCCTGGGAGGCGACGCGGGTCGCGCCGATGATGAGCTGCGGCCCGTCGGGCTGCTGGAAGGCCTGCACGGAGGCCTCACGCGCCTCGATCGTGTCGCGCCCGAACAGGTGCAGCGCGTCGGGGAAGCGCTCCAGCACGGCCTCCTGGACCTCGCGGTGGCGGCAGAACACGACGAGTGGCTCGCCCGACTCCAGGAAGTCGTGGATCCACGCCAGCGCCGAGCTGAGCTTGCCGCGGGCCGCCAGGCGCTGCAGCGCCCCGAGCTGGGCCAGGCGCTCGGCGCGCAGCGTCGCGGCGATCTTCGCGTCCAGCTCGGAGAGCTCGAGCGGCTGGGAGCGCAGCCACTCGACGACATCGCGCTCGGCGACACGGTACTCGCGGTCGTTGTCCAGGGCCACGGGCACGACGACCTGGCGCTTGGCCGGCAGCTGGGGGAGGACCTCGCTCTTGAGCCGGCGCACGAAGCAGCGCCGGCGCAGGTGCCAGTGCAGCCGCTCCTCGGTCAGGACGCCCTGGAACTGGCGCGAGAAGCGCGCGCCCGAGCCGAACTCCTCCAGCCGGCCGATGATCCGCAGCTGGCTGATGAGCTCCTCGGCGTGGTTGAGCACCGGCGTGCCGGTGAGCGCCATGCGCAGGCCGCCGCGTCCGACGGCCTCGGCCAGGCGGCGCACCGCCTGCGTGCGCTTGGCGCGCGGGTTCTTGCAGTAGTGCGACTCGTCGACGACGATCGCGCCCGGCCGCAGCCGTGCGAGCGTGTCGCGGTGCTTGGCCACGACCTCGTAGTTGAGGATCGTGATGTCGCCCGTGCGCGGCACGGCCAGGCCGCCCTCGACGACCTCGACGCTGCGGTGCGGCAGCCAGCGGCGCGTCTCGCGCAGCCAGTTGAGCTTGAGCGAGGCGGGGCAGACCACGATGGCCGGGTAGGCGTCGTCGGCCTCCAGCGCCGCGAGCGCCTGGACGGTCTTGCCCAGGCCCTGCTCGTCGGAGAGGAACACGCGCCGGGCGTCCAGGACGTAGCGCACCCCCGCCCACTGGAACGGCTGCAGCTCGCCGCCGAGGCGCTCGGCGATGCCCGGGATCGGCTCGGCGCCCGTCGACCGCGAGCGCCGGATCGCGGCGGCGGCCTCGGCGGCCTCCTCGCGCAGCTCCTCCAGCGCGACGGCGGCCGGGGCGTCCACCTCCACGGCGTGCAGCACCAGGAACTCATCGAGGTGCGTGACGACCCACGGGTCCAGGGGCAGCGAGCGGCCGCCGTCGGCGGTCCCGGGCAACCGCTCGAACGCGTCGCCGACCTCGGGGTCCCAGAGCGTCTCGAGCAGGAACGACTCGCCCTCGACGGAGTGGTGCAGCGTCAGCCGCGCCGGCGGCGCCTCGCCGCCGTGCACGAGCGCCAGCACGCAGCGGTGCGCCGCGCCGTCCAGCCGCGCGCCCCGCGCCTCGCCCAGCACCTCGGCGCCGGCCCGGGTCAGGGGCACCAGAAGGTCGCCGTCGCGCTGCACCGACCCCTCCAGCAGGACCTCGGGCACCTGGCCCGCCCGGGTGTCGAGCACCCACCAGCCGCGCCCGTCGAAGCGGGTGGTGCGCACGCGGCCGACCCAGCGCTCGCCCACGCCCTTGAGCCAGATGTCGACCTGGGCGCTGGTCGTCAGCTTGGGGAAGCGGCGGATGACCTCGGCGACGTGGACGGCCGCCCAGTCGTCGACGGGCGCCCACCACTCGCGGCGATCCCAGTCGAAGCGCCGCGACGGGATCTGGCGCACGACGGCCACGATGTGCGGGTCGTACGGGAAGCCGAGGACGACGATCGGTCCGCCGTCGGGGCCACGGCGCAGCTCGATGTTGGGGGACTCGGGAGCGAGCTGCACCTTCTCCAGGCTACCTCGCGGGGTGCTCAGCCGGGCAGCGAGGAGCCCGCGAACGCGAAGAACCAGATCCCGAACAGGACGAGCGCGATGCCGACGCTCGTGAGCATCACCCCGTCGAGCACGCCGCGGTCGTCGTGGACGCCGCGGCGCTCCCCGCGCATGCTCTTCATCCACGCGGCCTGCGCCCGGCGGTCGCGCAGCCGCCCGGTCACCCGCATGTGCAGGCGGTTCAGCGCGCCGAGGCCCTTCCCGATGGCGACCATCGACACGACCGTCCCGGCGAGGACGAGCAGGTAGGGGCCGATGCTCGGCTGGGTCGAGCTCGTCATGTGCGAGCCGAGCCACAGCCAGGCCACGGGGACCACGAGCCACATGACGACGGAGCCGACGGCCATCGCGGCGACGAGCAGGACGCCGGCGGGATGGCGGCGCACCGGGGCCGGCGGCGCCTGGGGGTCGTCGTGGGCGTGGGTGCTCATCGGGACGGAGCCTCGATGCTACACCGATCGATGTCACATCTGGCGCGCTACGCTCGCCGCGTGTCCGAAGCGACCGAGGCGCCCGAAGGCGAGGCCGACGGCCAGGAGCTCACGATCGACGAGCTCGCGCGGCGCACCGGGATGACCGTGCGCAACATCCGCGCCCATCAGTCGCGCGGCCTGCTGCCGCCGCCGACCGTCCGCGGCCGCACGGGCTGGTACGGCGCCGAGCACGTCGCGCGCATCGAGCTCATCCGCGAGATGCAGGGCCAGGGCTTCAACCTCGAGGCGATTCGGCGGCTCGTCGAGGCCGCGCCGGGCTCCAGCGAGGAGCCCCTGCGCTTCCTGCGCGCCGTCGCCGAGCCCTACGTCACCGAGGCCCCGGAGCTGCTGACCGCGGAGGACCTCGCCACGCGCTGGGGCACCCGCGATGCCGCGCTGCTGGCCAAGGCGGTCAAGCTCGGCCTGCTGCGCCCGCTGGGCGACGGCAGCTTCGAGGACGTCACCCCGCGCCTCACGGCCGCCGGCCGCGAGCTGGCCGAGCTCGGCGTGCCCGCCGACGTCGCCCTCGAGCTCGCCGCGCGCATCCGCAAGCACGCCGACGGCGTCGCCCGGGGCTACGTGCGCCTGTTCGTCGACCAGGTCTGGAAGCCGTTCGAGGAGGCCGGGGCCCCGGAGGAGCGCTGGCCCGAGGTGCGCGACGCGCTCGAGCGCCTGCGCCCGCTGGCGGCCGAGTCGCTGCTGTCCATCTTCGGCGTCGCGATGGCCGACGCCAGCGAGGCCGCGTTCGGCCGCGAGATCGAGCGGCTGCGCAAGCGCCGCCGGTGAGCGCCCGCCCCGGGGCGGGCTCTACGCCGCCGCGCGCCGGGCGGGGGCGCCCGCGTCGGCCGCGCGTGCGTGGTCCTCGATGGCTCGGAGGATCTGCGGCCACGCGCCGGACGGCAGGTCGTGCCCCATGCCCGGGATCGTCAGCAGCCGGGCGCCGGGGATCGCCCGGGCCGTGGCGCGGCCGCCGGACGGCGCGACGAGCCGGTCGGCCTCGCCGTGGATGACGAGCGTCGGCGCGGTGATCGCCCGCAGCTCGCGACGCCGGTCGCCCGAGGCGATGATCGCGCCGAGCTGGCGGGCGGTGCAGCGGGGGTCGAACGCGCGGTCATAGCCGCGCCCGACCATGGCGCGCAGTTCGTCCTCGTCGCGGTCGAAGCCCGGCGACCCGATCCGCGCCCACATGCGCAGCGCGTGCTCGACGTAGGCCTCGCGGTCGCGGGGCGCGCGGCCCAGGACCACGGGGTACGAGCGCAGCGCGGGTTGCCCGGTCAGCAGCGCGCCCGTGCTGGACATGATCGACGTCAGCGAGCGCACCCGCTGCGGGTGGCGGGCCGCGAGGGTCTGGGCGATCATCCCGCCCATGGAGGCGCCGACCACGTGGGCGTCCTGGAGGCCCAGGGACGAGAGCAGGCCCGCGGTGTCGAGGGCCATGTCGGCCAGCCGGTAGGGGGCGTCGGGGATGCGCCGGCGCACGAGCTGGCGCAGCCTCGGCACGGGCGCGCCGTCGAGGTGCGTCGAGCGGCCGGCGTCGCGGTTGTCGAACCGGGTGACCTGGAAGCCGCGGTCGGCGAGCGCGGCGCAGAAGCGGTCGTCCCAGCCGATCATCTGCATGCCCAGCCCCATGATGAGCAGGACGGGCGGCGCGGACGGGTCGCCGAAGGTCTCGTGGCAGAGGGTGATGCCGCGGCCCACCTCGGCGAAGCGCTCGTCCATGATCCGAGCGTAGCGTCGCGTGACGCTCAGGCCGCCCTCGTCGCGCCGGTCGGCGCCGCGGGCCGGCCGCCGCACGCGCCGTCGCCGGGAGTTGTACGCGCTCCGTCCGTGTCCGGGACACGGACTGACGGATCGCGGAGGGTCAGCCCCGGCCGTCCTGCGCGTCCAGGAACGCCCGCAGCAGCGCCCGGCCGTCGCGGGTCACCGGGGCGCCGTGGGCGAACAACAGCGCGTCGAAGTCGGCCTCCAGCAGGGTGCGCAGCCGCCGTGCGAGCGCGGTCCGCACGCCGGCGGGGTCCTCGCCCATGAGGCTGTCGGGCACGTAGCTCAGCCGGCCGTCGGCGTCGCGGATCACCGCGTCGGCGAACAGGAGCGCCCCAGGGCCGGCGGCCAGGCGGAAGGCGGTGTCCTCGGGGGTGAGGGCTCCGACCTCCAGCGCGATGACCCCGGGCGCGACGGCGTCGCCGAACTCGAACGGCTGGACGGAGGGGCCATGGGAGAACTCGTGCAGGCCCGAGCGCTGGGCGCGGATCGGGCAGCCGAACGCCTCGGCGAACGCCTCGGCGTGACGCAGGTGGTGGCGGTTGGAGAGCAGGACCACCTCGGGGCGCCCGTGGCGGGCGACCTCCTCGATGCCCTCCTCGGGCACGCGCGGGTCGAACAGCGCGCCGCCCTCCACGAAGAAGTGCGAGTGCACGGGCTGGCCGATCCCCTCGTGGAAGGTCGTCCAGTGCAGCACGCCCGGGAGCACCTCGTCCATGGGGGTGCACTACCCGCTGGGCGCGTCCGGCGACCCCTCCGCGGGGCGCAGCGTGATGCGCACGGCGACGTGCGCCGCGCCGGCCAGCGCCGCCTGCAGCGCGGCGTCGTCGGCGAACGTCCCGGTCAACCGCCGTCCCTCGGCCTGCACGGTGAGCTCCGGCGGGCCCAGCGGCCAGGGGTCCAGGACGACGTGGTCGCCGCGGTCGTGCACCGCGATGTCGGTCCGGGCGTCGCCGCGGATGGGCACGCCGCCGACCGTATGGGCGCCCACGCGCCGGCACAGGACGAGCGACAGCTCGTCCCAGACGGCCACGAGCGCCTGGTTGCGGCGCAGCTGCGCGGGATCGGCGCCGACCTCGGCGGCCAGCCCGGCCTGCAGCGCCCGCTGGCCGTCGAGGTACGCCTGGATCGCGGCCGCCACGTCCGGGTCCGGCGTGTCGGGCAGGACGCGCTCGTACAGCCCGGTGCCGTGCAGCGAGACCAGCAGCGCGGCGTAGCGGCTCTGGGTGAGCATGCGCCGCGGGGCCTCGGTCCACAGCGCGAGGTGGGTGCGGCGGTCCATCTCGAAGAACTGCCGCGGCAGCCCCGTGCCGGGATGGCGCTGGGGCTCGAGGTCCCACAGCGTCATCCCCACGTCGTGCTGCTCGGCCCCGAGGCAGACCTCCTCGAACGGCTCGGGCGCGGCGAAGCGCGCGTTGCCCCACGCCCGGGCGAGCTGCCCGGAGATCCACGCGTGCGACGCCTGGCCCATGGCCAGGACGCTGCCCTCGCCGTCGGGGCGCAGCAGCATCGGGCGCGGCGGGTCAGCGCTCGGGGCGGTCCTCGTCGTCGGCGGAGTCGCTCACGCGCTCCTCGTCGGCCTCGCCGGCGCGGCCCGTGACCTCGTCGGCCTCGACCTCGGGCGTGAACGCGTCGGAGATCGGGTCGGCGCGGCCGTCGCCGTGCGTCGCGTTCTCGATCAGCGCCTCCTCGGAGGCCTCGAAGCCCTCGGACTCGCCGCCGCCGGCCTCGTAGACGGCCTCCATCGCGGGGTGGCCGTGCGCGTCGTCGACGCCGGGCCCGCCGATCGCGCCGGCCTCGGCCGCCGCGGCCGCGGTCTCGCGGTCGACGAGCTCGTCGATCGAGGTCGTGCCGCGGCCGGCCAGCACCTCGGAGTCGGGGGTGGCGGGCTCGGCGGCCGCGGCGGCGGTGCTCGCGGTCTCCGGCGGCGCGGGCGGGGTCACGGGCGGGGCGGGGGCGGCCGGGGGCGCAGGCGCCGGGGCGGCGTCGGTCGGGGAGGGGATCGCGGGACGGTCGGCACGGCGGCGGCGCAGGACGGCGAGGCCGGCGGCGGCCAGTCCGCCGAGGGCCATGAGGCGCTTCGGGATGCGGGGCATGTCGAATCCGTACCCGATCGCGACCCGATGCGAAAGGGCCGGTCCGCTCGGTGCGCCACGCGGCCGGCGTCGGAGCGTGCCGCCGGGTGTAGCGTGGGGCCCATGAGCGAGCACTACGGAGCCGACCGCGTCGGCGGCGGCGAGGCGTCCTTGGGCGACGCCCAGTCCTCCAACCCGCCCGACGACCCGGACATGCTCTTCGACGACGCCGAGGAGCTCGACACGGACACGGACTGGGAGGGCGACGGGCCCGAGCCGCCGGAGGAGCGCGACAACGAGGACCCGGCGCCCGCCGCGCCGTAGCCCACAGGTGTCCCCTCCTGGTCTGCTCGGCTGACCAGGATCGCGCGCGCGTTGTATGTTGCCCGCGTGTTCTCCCCTGTCCAGACCCGCCGCACGTTCGAGGAGGCGGCGGAGCAGATCGCGGACAAGGTCCGGATCGGGGAGCTGCGCGTCGGGGACAAGCTGCCGGGCGAGCGCGCGCTCGCCGCGCAGATGCAGATCAGCCGCCCGACGCTGCGCGAGGCGGTCAAGGTGCTCGTCGACGCCGGGCTGCTCGAGGTCCGCCGCGGGCCCGGCGGCGGCATGTTCGTGGCGACCGACGTCGTGGGCGTCGAGCTCGTGCGCCAGCGCTCGAGCCTGCGCCTCGGCGAGGTCGCCGGCGTGCTCGAGGCGCGGCGGATGCTCGAGCCGCGCGTGGCCCAGCTCGCCGCGGTGCGCGCCACCGACGAGGACTTCGCCACGCTGCAGCGCTCGATCGACGGCATGCACGCGCTCGTCGACGCGGGCCGCGCGCTCAAGGAGGAGGACCGCTTCCTCCAGCACGACGTGCAGTTCCACCTGGCGCTGGCCCGGGCCTCGGGCAACGCGACGGTGGAGTCGCTCATGCGCGTCCTGTTCCGCCAGCTGGAGATCGCCCGCGACATGGCGATGCACCTGCCGCTCGTCCCCGAGTGGACGATCGACATCCACGAGCGCACGCTGGCGGCGGTGCGCTCCGGCGACCTCATGGAGGTCGAGGCGGTCATGGACGAGCACGTCGGTCAGCTCGAGCGCACGTGGGAGGAGGAGACCGCCCGGGCGCTCGTGCGCCCGCTGCCGGACTTCCTGCTGCCCGCCGCATCGCGCACCAAGCCCGCGACCTGAGCCTCCGGGCCTCCGCGCCGCGGCCCGGGCGCCCCGTCGCCCGGCGCGGCGTCGAGCTGACCACATGGTCAGGTCACCCTCCGTCCATGGTAAGGTCGCCTGACCCATTCGGGTCGGAGACTTGGCCACCGAGGAGAGGGAGCCTGCGTGTCGGGCGCGACGGACGGAATCGAGACCACCACGCGGCGCGCGGACGCGACGGCGCCGCAGGCGCCTGCCGCGCGCTCGACGGCGCCGGTCAAGCTGCACCGCCCCGACGTCCGGATCGACGACAAGTACCGGCTGGAGCAGGGCACCGTGTTCCTCTCGGGCACCCAGGCCCTCGTGCGCGTCATGCTCGACCAGGTCCGCGCGGACCGCCACCGCGGGCTGCGGACCGCCACGTTCGTCTCGGGCTACCAGGGCTCGCCGCTCGGCGGCCTGGACAAGGAGATCCTCGGGCTCGGCGACCTCGCGGCCGAGCACGCGCTGCACTTCACGCCCGGCCTCAACGAGGAGCTCGCCGCGACCGCCGTCTACGGCTCGCAGCTGGCCCAGGGCCTCGGAGCCGCGCACCGCGCCCGCTTCGACGGCGTCACGGGCGTCTGGTATGGCAAGAACCCCGGCCTGGACCGGGCCAGCGACGCGCTGCGCCACGCGAACTTCGCAGGCACCGACCCCCACGGCGGTGCGCTCGCGCTCGTGGGCGACGACCCGTCGTGCAAGTCCTCCACGCTGCCCAGCGCCGCGGAGGCCACGCTGGCCGCCCTGCACATGCCGACGTTCTTCCCGGGCACGCTGCAGGAGGTCCTCGACCTCGGCCTCCACGCCATCGCCTGCTCGCGCGCGTCGGGCCTGTGGAGCGCGCTGAAGGTCGTCACGAACATCGCCGACGCCGCCGGCACCGTGCAGGTGTGGCCGCAGCGCGTGGGGCCGGTGATCCCCGAGGTGCAGTGGCAGGGCGCGCCCTACCGCCACACGCCGAACGGCAACCTGCTGGCACCGGTGTCGATGGACCTCGAGCGCAGCCTCTTCGGCGTCCGGCTGGAGATCGCCCGGCGCTACGCGGCGCTCAACCAGCTCAACCCGGTCGCCGTGCCCACGCGCGACGCCTGGCTGGGCATCGTCGCCGCGGGCAAGGTCTACTACGAGCTCGTCCAGGCCCTCAGGGAGCTCGGCCTGGACCAGCGCGCGCTGGACCGCGCGGGCATCCGCCTCATGAAGGTGGGGATGCTCTACCCGCACGACCGCGAGGCCTTCCGCGCCTTCGCCCGCGGGCTGGACGAGGTGCTCGTCGTCGAGGAGAAGCTGCCGTTCCTGGAGACGGCGCTGCGCGACGCGCTCTACGGCGGTCCCGACCAGCCGCGCATCACGGGCAAGGCCGACGACGCCGGCGCCGCCCTGCTCTCGCCCGAGTCCGACCTGGACGCCGACGCGATCGCGCTGGCGCTGGCCCGCCGCCTGCAGGGCCGGGTGACCGACGAGGGCGTCGCCGCCCGCGTCGCGGTCATCGAGGCCCGCCACGGCGCCACGGCGCGCTCGGCGCCCACGCTGGCGCGCACCCCGTCCTTCTGCTCGGGCTGCCCGCACAACACCTCCACGCCGAACCCGGAGGGCACCCTGCTGGGCGCCGGCATCGGCTGCCACACGATGGTGCTGCTCTCCCCGGAGGGCAAGGGCACGATCACCGGCATCACGCAGATGGGCGGCGAGGGCGCGCAGTTCGCCGGCCTGCAGCCCTTCGTCGAGGCCGACCACTTCGTGCAGAACGTCGGCGACGGAACGTTCCACCACTCGGCGTCGCTGGCGATCCGCTTCGCCGCCGCGGCCGGGGTCAACGTCACGTACAAGCTGCTCTACAACGACACGGTCGCGATGACCGGCGGCCAGGACGTCATCGGCCAGCTCAAGATCCCCGAGCTCACACGCTGGCTGGCGCTGGAGGGCGTCAGGCAGATCATCGTCACCACCGAGGACCCCTCGGACTACCGCGGCGTCGCGCTGGACCCCATCGCCAGCGTGCGCCATCGCGACGAGCTGCCCGCCGCCCAGGCCGAGCTGGCCCGGATGCCCGGCGTGACCGTGCTCCTGCACGACCAGCACTGCGCGGCCGAGCTGCGCCGCCTGCGCAAGCGCGGCAAGGCGCCCGACCCCGTGCAGCGCATTCACATCAACGAACGCGTGTGCGAGGGCTGCGGCGACTGCGGCTCGAAGTCCAACTGCATGTCCGTGCTGCCCGTCGTCACGGAGTTCGGCCGCAAGACCCAGATCCACCAGTCCTCGTGCAACAAGGACTACAGCTGCGTCAAGGGCGACTGCCCATCGTTCCTCACGGTGATCCCGAAGGCCGGCGGCCGGGACGCGAAGCCCGTGGCGGCCGGCCTGCCGCCCGTCGACCTGCCCGAGCCCGCGCTGCGCGTGCGGCGCGACGACTTCCTCATGCGGATGCCGGGCATCGGCGGCACCGGCGTCGTGACGGTCTCCCAGATCGTCCAGATGGCCGCGATGCTCGACGGGCGCCACAGCTACGGCCTCGACCAGACCGGCCTGAGCCAGAAGGGCGGCCCGGTCGTCTCCGACGTCCGCATCGCCCGCGAGCGCATCGAGGGCTCCAACAAGGCCTCGGCCGGCGAGGCCGACCTGCTGCTCGGCTTCGACGTCCTCGGCGCGGCCAACCCGCGCAACCTGCTCGTCGCCGATCCCGCGCGGACCGTGGCGGTCGTCAACACCCACGCCGTGCCGACCTCGGCCATGGTCACCGACACCGAGGTCCGCTTCCCGGCCCTGGAGCGCAACCGCGCGGCCATCGACGCCGCCACCCGCGCCGGCGAGAACGTCTACGTCGACGCCGAGGCGCTCTCGGAGGCGCTGTTCGGCGACCACATGCCGGCCAACACGGTGCTCATCGGCGCGGCCTACCAGGCCGGCTGCCTGCCCCTGACCGCCGACGCCCTCGAGCACGCCATCCGGCTCAACGGCGCGGCCGTGGAGAAGAACCTCGCGGCCTTCGCCTGGGGCCGGGCCGCCGTGGCCGCCCCGAGGTCGTCCGCGACGTCCTGGCGGCCGCGTCGCGCGCGGACCGCGTCGGGACGGCCGCTGCGGGGGCGCTGTCCGGCGAGGCCGCCGAGATCGTCGCCGCGACCGGCGCGCAGGGCGAGCTGCTGCGGCTGCTGGAGATCCGCGTGCCGGAGCTCATCGCCTACCAGGATGCCGCCCTGGCGCGACGCTACGCCGACGACGTGATGGCCGTGGCCGCGCAGGAGGCCCGGCGCGGCGCGCCGGGCGAGACCGCCGTGGCCGAGGCCTACGCGCGCAACCTGTACAAGCTGCTCGCCTACAAGGACGAGTACGAGGTCGCGCGGCTGCACCTCGACGGGGTCGAGGCGGCGCGGCGCGACGCGACCTTCGGCGAGGGCGCCAAGGTGTACGTGATGCTCCATCCGCCGCTGCTGCGCGCGCTGGGCCTGAGGCGCAAGCTCAAGTTCGGTCGCTGGGCGTTCCCGGCGCTGCGCGGCCTGGCCGCGATGCGCCGGCTGCGCGGGACGCGCATGGACGTCTTCGGGCTGCCGCGGGTGCGGCGCGTCGAGCGCGCACTGCCGGGCGAGTACCGCGCGCTGGTCGAGCGCTCGCTGGAGCGCCTGACCCCGGCCACGCACGCGACGGTCGCGCGCATCGCCGACCTGCCCGACGTCGTCCGCGGCTACGAGGACATCAAGCTGGCCAACGTGGAGACCTTCCACAGGCGGGCGGCCGCGCTCGAGCAGGAGCTCGCCGACGGCGCGCGCAGCGGCGGGTTCAGCCTGCCGATGGCCCAGGGCTAGGCGCAGCCTCCGATCCGGCCGCGGGCGGCGCGGCCGGATCGACCAGCTCCCACAGCAGCGTCGACCAGCCGAACTCGCGGGCGCCCATGCCCGCACCGGTGCGGGCCTCGTAGTACTCGCGGAAACCCTCGCGCGCGACGACGGCGGTCAGTCGGTCGGCGAGCCGCGCCGCCTCGTCGTGCAGGCCCAGGCGCCGCAGGCCGAGCGCGACGAACCAGGCGCTGTTGACCCACGAGGGGCCGCGCCAGTGGCGGTGGCGGCCCCACCACGTCTCACGCGAGGAGTGGGCCGGGTCGCCCAGCGCGACGGCCGGCAGCGGCACGCCGTCGTCGAAGCGCGGCGAGCGCAGCACCTCGTCGACGAGTCGCTGGGCGATGGCGTCGGGCAGGTCGGGCAGCGCCAGCGGGGCGAGCGTGTCCCAGGTGAGCGGCCGCGCCGCGGGCGCCGTCGGCGCGACCGCGTTGACCACGGCGTCGGCGAACCGGCCGCGCACGGGGTCGTAGAGCCGCTCGATGATCGCCGGGGTCGGCGACGGGCGCCCGAGGGCCTGCTCGCTGAGCGCCCAGCCCACGTTGGTGAGGACCTCGCAGACCACCGGGTGGCCCGCGGCGCGCACGCGGCGCGCGTCGAAGCCGAGCCGGCGGTTGCGCGCGATGAGCAGCGGGAACAGGGGCCGGCCCTGGGCCAGCCGTCCCCACACGTGGTCGAACTTCGGGGAGGCGTCCATCCCGGACTCGTCGGGCTGCAGGAGCCACAGCAGCCCGTCGTCCTCCAGCGCGCGGTGCTCGCGCAGCCAGGCGTGGTGGGTCGCGATCCGCGGCTCGGCACGCGGGTCGCCGACCGCCCACGCCCACGCCCAGGCCAGGACCGGCGGCTGGATCGTGCTCGTCATGAGGTCGGCGCGCGAGGCGATGTTGTAGCGGATGGCCCGCTGGCGGTCGAGCGGGTGTCCCCACAGCACGGTGTGGCCGATGAAGCCGTCGGGATCCATCGCGGCCAGCAGCGTCTCGAGCTCCATCCGGGCCTTGGCCGGGTCGTAGCGGCGGCGCACGATGGCGTGGAAGCACGAGTCCCAATACCACTGCCAGGGATAGCTGCGCGGGCTCGGGACCGAGAACGCGTAGCGGCGGCCGCGGTAGTCGCCCTCGCGCCAGTTGCCCTCCAGGAGGTCGCGCGCGGCGCCGGGGACGTCGAAGCTCACGGCGGGGATCATCGCGCGCCCGGTGGCGGAAGCCCCCGCCCGGCCGCCCATCCCTCGCCGCCGTCGCCCGGGTCGGGTACACCTTGCGGCATGGCTGACGACCCCGTCGACGAGCTCTACGGCCTCCCGCCCGCCGACTTCGTGGCACAGCGCGACGCGCTGGCGCGCCGCCTGCGACAGGACGGCGATCGCGAGCGCGCCGTCGCGGTCAAGGCGCTGGGCCGGCCGACGCGGGCGGCGTGGGCGGTCAACCGGCTCGTGCGCGACCGCCCGGAGGAGATCGGCGCGCTGCTGGAGGCCGGCGAGGCGCTCGCGGCCGCTCAGGAGCAGCTGCTCGACGGCGCCGACGCGGGCGTCCTGCGTGCCGCGGCCGAGGCCTCGCGGCGGCTGGTCGACGCGCTGGCCCAGGAGGCCGAGGCCGACGGCGCCACGCGCGATCGCGTGCGCGCGACGCTGCATGCGGCGACGGTGGACCCGGCCGTGCGGGCCGAGGTCGCCGCGGGGCGCCTGACCAAGGAGCGCTCAGCGTCGGGCTTCGGCCCCGAGGCGCCCGGCGATCGGCGGCGGTCGGGTGCCCGGGGCGCCGGGCGCCGGGCGGCGACCGGACGCAAGGGGGCCGCCGGCGGCGGGCGCGGAGCCGCGGCGGCGCGCAACGGCAAGGACAAGGACAACGGCGCCGCGGCCTCGGCGAAGGCCGCCACGCGCGAGCCGCCGGCGCCCCGGCCCGATCCGCGCGTGGCGCGGCGGCGCCGCGACGCGCTGCGCCGGGCCAAGGAGGCCGAGGCCACCGCGCAGGGCGCCGTGGCCGGCGCCCAGCGCGCCCTCGAGCAGGTTGAGGCGACGGTGCAGGAGCGCCGGCGGGACCTCGAGCGGGCCGAGGCGGCGCTCAGCGCGGCCCGGGCGCGCCGGGAGCGCGCGGAGCAGGCTGCGGACGGCTGACGGCGCGCACGGGCCGGGGGACCGCGGCGGGCACCCCGCCGACCGCGGCGCCCGGCGCCACGTCGGCGCTGACCACGGCGTGGGCGCCGACGACGGCGCCGGCGCCGACCGTCACGCCGCGCAGCAGCGCCGCGCCCGGTCCGACGCGGGCGCCGTCGCCGACGCTCACCGGCGCGGTGACCAGGCCCTGCTCGCGCAGGGGCGCTCGGGGTCGTCGAAGCGCCGGTCGGCGTCGGTCAGCACGACCTCGTCGGCCAGCAGGCATCCCGTGCCGAGCGTGACGCGCTCGTGGGCGCTGAGCACGCAGCGGTCGCCGAGGCGCGTCCCGGCGCCGACGACGACGGTCGCGCCGGGCCCGGCCTGCAGGCGGCAGCCGTCGCCGAGGGCGCAGCCGGCGCCGAGCACGATCCGCGCGCCGGGGCCGACGGCGAACCGCACGCCGCGCCCGAGGACGATCGTGCCCTGCACGGTGACGCCGCGCCGCGTGGCACGGCGCGTGCGCAGGCGGTCGCGCCACCCGGCCGGCCGGGGCGGCGCGGCGGGCGGTGCGACCTCAGGATGCGGATGGGCGGCCGTCATCGGGCCGCCCATCGTAGGAGCCGGGGCGCGCTCGCGGTCCCTCGCGAGCGGTCCGGCGGTCGGTCGGTGCCTAGGCCGCGACGCGCAGGGACTTGACGTCCCCGTCGGCGGCCAGCCGGCGCAGGGCGCGCTCCTCGGCCTGGCGGGCCTTGGAGGGCGGCATGCCGAGCCGGCGCGCGGCCTGGACGAGCGTGTGCTCGCCATCGCCGCCGGTGCCGAAGCGCAGGTTGATGACCTCGCGCTCGTCCTCCGGCAGGCGGTTGACGGCCTCGCGCAGCGAGGACGCCTCCGTCTCACGCTCGACCTCCTCGTCGACGGTCTCGCCGTCGGCGGGGAGCAGGGCGCCCAGCGCGGTCTCGCCGTCGTCGCCGACGGTCTGGTCCAGGCTGGCCAGCGCCCGGTCCCGCTCCCGCAGGAGCGCGACCTCGTCGAGCTCGAGCTCGGCCGCGGCGGCGATCTTCTCGTCCGTCGGCGGCTCGCCATGCTCGGCGGTCAGCTCACGCTCCACGCGGGCGATCCGTCGCGCGCGCTGCGACATATGGGAGGGAAGGCGGATCGTGCGGCCGGTGTTGTCCAGCCCGCGCTGGAGCGCCTGGCGGATCCAGATCGTCGCGTACGTCGAGAACCGGTAGCCCTTGCGGTAATCGAACTTCTCGACGGCGCGGATGAGGCCGAGCATGCCTTCCTGGACGAGGTCGTCCAGCGTCAGGCCCTGCCCCACGTAATGGCGTGCCACCGAGACGACCAGACGCAGGTTCGAGTTCACCAGGAGGTCCTTCGCATCGAGGTCGCCGCGCTCGATGCGCTGGGCGAGCTCGATCTCCTTGGCGGGATCGAGGAGCTGGTACTGGCTCGCGCGACGCAGGAGCTGGTCCAGCGGCGTCGCGAGGACGTCATGGGTGAGGGTGGGGGTGGAGGGGGTCAACAAGGTCCTTTCCCGGGTCAAATCCCGATTGCTACAGTCGGGATTGTACGCGATAGTCGTTGCTTGCGCAACTGTGACGCACGTCACGGAGGCGTCGAGTTGCGCGGGGAGGGGATTCGGGGTCAGCCGCCTCCGCGAGGCGACGGTCACAAGGTTCCAGACCCGCCTGAAGCGCTCCTAAGGCCCGGCGCGCACGGTGTTCCCGTTCCTTCGCCGTACGAAAACCAGGACCTGCCCGGTTCACCGGCCCGTCAGCGGGCGCGCTCGGCCCACCGGCGCCGCCGGTCGCGCAGCAGATGCGCGGGCTGGCGGGTCAGCGCGTAGCGCAGGTCGGCACGCGGCCCCCGCATGACCCCGGCGATCGCGGCGGGCCGGGCCGCCAGGCCCAGCGCGGCGGCGGCCCGCTCGGCGATCTCGAGCTGCCCCAGCGCCGTGGGGTGCACGGCGTCGGGGAAGACCAGCCGCCAGCCGCGGAGGTCGTCGAGGCCGGCGACGGCGGCGTCGTGACGCGCGGCCGCCGCGCGCACGATCGCGTTGAGCACGGCGACCTTGGCGCCCGCGCGCGGGCGCCCCAGGTCCAGCGGCAGCGTGGCGACGCAGAGGCGCTGCGCCCGCGGCGCCAGCGTCGCGAGGATCGTCTCCAGCGCCTGCGCGTACGCGCCCGGGTCCCAGCCGGGCGCGCGCACATCGTTGGTCCCCACGTGCACGCAGGCCAGCGCGTAGTCGCCGCGGGCGCGCGGGAGGAGCCCGGCGGCGATGTCCGGCGCGACGGCACCGGCGCGGGCGAGCCGGTGGAACGGGAGGTCCAGGGCCTCGGCCAGCCACTGGGCCCACGCGCGGGGCGGCACGCCGAACGCGCCCTCCTCGGGCCCACAGGAGATCGAGTCGCCCAGGCCCAGCACGGGGCCGCCCGGTGCGGCGCCCCCGGCCTCAGGCACGCCCCGCCTCCTCGGTCACCGCGCGCAGGCGGCGGGCGTGCGCGGCGGTGAGCTGGCCCTCCCGCAGGCGCCACTTCCAGGAGCGCCCGGCCGTCCCGGGCAGGTTCATGCGCGCCTCGCCGCCCAGGCCGGCGACGTCCTGGGCCTGGAGCATCACGAGGTCGGCGGCCGAGCGCATCCACAGGCGGGTGACCGCCCACTCGATCTGCTCGTCATCGATCCCCGCCTCGTCCAGCGCCGCGCGGACCTCCGTGCGCCGGGGTGCCTCCAGCGTGTCCCACCAGCCGCGCAGGGTGTCGGTGTCATGGGTGCCCGTGTAGGCGACGACGTCGCGGGCGTGGTTCTCGAGGCGGTGCGGCCCCCGCGGGTCGTCGGGGTCGAAGGCGAACTGCGCGACGACCATCCCGGGGTAGCCGAGGGCGCGCCGCAGGCGGGTCACCGGCGGGGTGATCACGCCGAGGTCCTCGGCGATGAACGCCATGGCGTCCAGCTCGCGCGCCGCGGCACGGAAGGGCGCGATGCCCGGCCCGCGGCGCCAGGTGCCGCCGCGCGCGTCGCGGTCGCCCGCGGGCACCGCCCAGTAGGCCACGAACGCGCGGAAGTGGTCCAGGCGCGCGAGGTCGTAGAGCTCGAACGTGCGCCGGAACCGCTCGACCCACCAGCGGTAGCCGCGGCGCTGCAGCGCCGGCCAGTCGTAGATCGGGTTGCCCCAGCGCTGGCCCGCGGCGGTGAACGCGTCGGGCGGGACGCCCGCCACGACGCCGTCGAGGAAGAGCTCGGGCCACGCCTTCTGGTCGTAGGAGCCGGGCGCGACGTAGATCGGCACGTCGCCGATGAGCCGCACGCCGCGCGCCGCGGCGTAGGCGCGCAGCGCCGCCCACTCGCGGTCGAAGCGCACCTGGTCGGGCAGGGCGCGCGCCGGCAGCGAGCCGGCCCAGAAGGCGTGCGCGGCCACGAAGGCCTCGAGCTCCTCCGGGGCGACCTCGGCATCGGGGTGCTCGAGGAACCCGGGCCAGGCGGCGAACGCCGAGCTGGCCTTGTAGGGCGACCCATAGCGGTCGGGAGGGCCCAGCGGGAGCATCTGCCACCAGGACTGGCCGGCCTCGGCGAGCCAGTCCACGAACCCGCGCGCGTCAGGCCCCAGACGTCCGGAGGGCAGCGACGTGAGGTGCAGCTGGACCCCGCTGGAGCGCCCCGCGGGGCGGTCGCGGGCCTCCGGGGCTGGATTAAGACGTTCGGCAGGCGTCATTCTGGGAAGAGTCGATCACAGTGCCCGATCGCCCAACGGACCAACCCACCCGTGCTCGCCCCGCCAAGGACGGAGGCGCGCCTCGACGCGCACGCACGCCCGCGCCGCCGCGGATCGTCATCCTGGCCCCGCAGCCCGTGCTCGACGGCGGCCGCTTCGCCGCCAAGCGCTCCGTGGGGGAGTCCGTGCCGGTCAGCGCGACGATCTTCGCCGACGGCCATGACGTGCTGCGCGCCGTCGTGCGCTGGCGCGCCCCGGGCGGCCGGCGCTGGAGCGAGGCGCCGCTGACGCACATCGACGCCCACGTCGACGGCGACACGTGGGCCGGCACGTTCCCGGTCGACGCCGCCGGGCGCTGGCAGTGGACGATCGAGGCATGGGTCGACGCCTTCGCGTCCTGGCGCAAGGAGTTGCACCGCAAGGTCGACGCCGGTCAGCACGACCTCGCGGGCGAGCTCAGCGAGGGCGTCGCGCTGCTGCGCGCCGCGGCACGACGGGCGAAGTCCGCCGGCGACCGCCGCCTGATCGAGCACGCGGTCACGACCCTGACCGACGACGAGGTCCCCGAGGAGGCCAAGCACGACGTCGCGCTCGGCGCCGAGCTGGCCGCGGCCGTCGAGCGCCACCCCGATCGCTCGCAGGCATCCTCGCTCGAGGCGCCCGCCGAGCTGGACGCCGACCCCGAGCTCGCGCGCTTCGGCAGCTGGTACGAGCTGTTCCCACGCTCGTGGGGCGGGTTCCGCGGCACCGCCGACGCCGTGCCGGACATCGCGGCACTCGGCTTCGACGTCCTGTACCTCACGCCGATCCACCCCATCGGCGAGACGAACCGCAAGGGCGCCAACAACACGCTGACGGCCGGCCCCGGGGACCCCGGCAGCCCGTGGGCCATCGGCCTGCACGGCGTCGGCGGCCACGAGGCGGTGCACCCCGACCTGGGCACGCTGGAGGACTTCGACCACCTGGTCCAGACCGCCAAGGCCCACGGCATGCAGATCGCGCTGGACTTCGCGATCCAGTGCTCGGCCGACCATCCGTGGCTGACCGAGCACCCGGAGTGGTTCCACCGCCGTCCTGACGGGTCGTTGAAGTACGCCGAGAACCCGCCGAAGAAGTACCAGGACATCTACAACGTCAACTTCCAGTCCGAGGACTGGAAGAACCTGTGGAACGCGCTGCTGAAGATCGTGCTGCTGTGGGTCGACCGCGGCGTGACCGTCTTCCGCGTCGACAACCCGCACACCAAGCCGATCGCGTTCTGGGAGTGGATGATCCGCGAGGTGCGCGCCAAGCGCCCCGACGTGATCTTCCTCGCCGAGGCGTTCACGCGCCGCGCGGTCATGCGGACGCTGGCCAAGGCCGGGTTCAACCAGTCCTACACGTACTTCACGTGGCAGCAGTCGCGCTGGGACCTGGAGCGGTACCTGCTCGAGCTCGCCTACGAGACCGAGGACTACTACCGCCCCAACTTCTTCGCCAACACCCCGGACATCCTCACGGAGCAGCTCCAGCACGGCGGCCTGCCGGCCTTCGAGTCGCGACTCGTGCTCGCGGCCACGCTGAGCCCGACGTACGGGATCTACTCGGGCTACGAGTGGGGGGAGAACGTCGCGGTCCGCGAGGGCAGCGAGGAGTACCTGGACTCCGAGAAGTACGCGACCCACGAGCGCTCGCTGCACGGCGCGCCGCTGCTCGGGCTCGTGCGGCTGCTCAACGAGGCGCGCCGCGCCCACCCCGCGCTGCAGCACCTGTCCAACATCGAGTTCCTGGACACCGCCAACGACGGGCTCATCGCCTACGTCAAGCGCCACGAGGGCGACACGGTGCTCACCGTGGTGTGCCTCGACGCGCAGTGGGCGCAGGAGGGCCTGGTCACCGTGCCGGCCCATCTCGGGCTGCCGCCCGTCTTCCAGGTCCAGGACCTCCTCGACGGCCGGCGCTACGACTGGCACCTGGGCGGCAACTTCGTGCGGCTGGTGCCCGGCGAGAAGCAGGCCCACGTCTTCCGCGTCGTGCACGCATGAGCCGCGCCCGGCCGGAGCCCGTCGGCGGACAGCGGCTCGACCTCCCCGGCGAGGACGCGCTGCGGGCCTTCGTGGTGGGCCGGCGCTGGTTCGGGTCCAAGTCGCGCGAGGTCGCCCACGTGCGCATGCTCGAGACGATCCCGCTCACCGACGGGCCGCTCGTGCTCGGGCTGCTCGAGGTCGAGTTCGCGGAGGGCGACACCGACCTCTACCAGCTGCCGATCGGCGTCCGCGAGGAGGGCAGCTGGACCGGCGAGGTCATCAGCGCCGGCGACGGCACCGTGACCTACGACGCGATGACCGACCCCGAGCTGGTCCGCGCGCTGGTGCGGCTCATGGGCGACGACGCCGACGTCGAGACCGCCCACGGCACCGCGGAGTTCCGCGCCCTGGCGCCGGGCCTCGGCGAGGTCGGCGCGGTGCGCCCGATGGGCGCCGAGCAGTCCAACTCCTCCGTCGTGCTCGACGAGCGCCTCGTGCTCAAGGCCTACCGCCGGCCGGGCCGGGGGCCCAACCCCGAGCTGGAGATCCTGCGCTTCCTCACCGCGCGCGGCTTCCCCCACATCGCCACCCTGCGCGGCTGGTATGCCCACACGGGCCCGGCGCTCGACGCCACGCTGGGCATCGTCCAGGACTTCCTCGGCGGCGCGACCGACGGCTGGGACCTCGCGCTGGCCGACCTCGGCGAGGACCCGGGCCGCTTCGTGGCCCGCGCCCGCGCGCTGGGCGAGGTCACCGGCCGGATGCACACCGCGCTGGGCTCCGGGCACGACGACCCCGCCTTCGCCCCCGAGGCGAGCGCCCCCGAGACGCTCGGCCTGCTGGCCGCCGAGCTCGACGCCGAGATCCGGCGCGTCTTCGCCGCCCTGCCCGGCGACCGCGACGACCTCGCGCCGGTCCGCGGGCGCGGCGAGGCGGTGCGCGAGCGGCTGGCCCAGCTCACGCGCGACGGCTCGGCCGGGCCCGTCATCCGCCACCACGGCGACTACCACCTCGGCCAGGTCATGCACACCGCCGGCGGCGACTGGGTCGTCCTGGACTTCGAGGGCGAGCCGGCCCGGACGCTGGCCGAGCGGCGCCGCAAGCGCTCGCCGCTGCGCGACGTGGCGGGCATGCTGCGCTCCTTCGCCTACGCCGCGGCGGCCGGCCGGCTGCTGCACGGGGCCGAGGCGCCCGCCGGCTGGGAGGACGAGGTCCGCGCCGCCTACCTGGACGGCTACCTCGAGCACACCGACGAGCGCCTGCTGCCGCCGGGCCGTGGCGCCGTGGCCCGGCTGCTGTCGGTGTTCGAGCTCGAGAAGGCCGTGTACGAGCTGCGCTACGAGCTGGACAACCGCCCGGACTGGGTCCCCATCCCGGTGGCGGGCATCGCGCGGCTGCTGGAACCCGACGAGCACGAGGTGGAGGGATGAGCCGCATGATGCATCAGGAGCGCTTCACCAAGCCCTGGCAGCGCGACGCCGAGGCGCTCGCGCACGGGGAGCTGTCGGACCCGCACGCGCTGCTGGGCGCCCACCCCGACGGCGACGGCGGCACCATCGTGCGCGCCTGGCGCCCTGGCGCCGAGCACGTCGCGGTCCGCACGGCCGACGGGCGCAGCTTCGGCTGCGAGCAGGTCCACCCGGCCGGCCTGTGGGCCACGCACCTCGACGGGCTCGCGCCCGCGCCGCGCTACGAGATCGAGACGCGCTACCCGGACGGCCTCGAGGTCACCGCGCCCGACCCCTACGCCTTCGGTCCGACGGTCGGCGACGTCGACCTCCACCTGGCCGGCGAGGGCCGCCACGAGGAGATCTACGAGCGCCTCGGCGCCCACGAGCGCGAGCTCGACGGCGTCGCCGGGTGCGCGTTCGCGGTGTGGGCGCCGGCCGCCCGCTCCGTCGCGCTCGTCGGGGACTTCAACTCCTGGGACGGCCGGCAGCACCCGATGCGGGCGATGGGCGCCTCCGGCATCTGGGAGCTCTTCCTGCCCGGCGTGGGGGAGGGCACCCTGTACAAGTTCGAGATCCGGACGCAGGCCGGCGAGCTGCGGGTCAAGACCGACCCCTATGCGCGCCAGGTCGAGATCTCGCCCAGGACCGCCTCGATCGTCTCGCGCAGCCGCCACGAGTGGACCGACGGGGAGTGGATGACGCGGCGCCGCGCCGAGGTCCCGCACGACCGGCCGATGTCGGTCTACGAGGTCCACCTGGGCTCCTGGCGCCGCGACCCGGGCAGCCCCGAGGGGCTGTTGACCTATGCGCAGCTGGCCGACGAGCTGGCCGCCTACACCACCGACATGGGGTTCACCCACGTCGAGCTGCTGCCGGTGATGGCCCATCCGTTCACGGGGTCGTGGGGCTACCAGGTCACCGGGTACTTCGCGCCCGACCCGCGGCTCGGCACGCCCGACGACCTCAAGGCGTTCGTCGACCGGATGCACGAGCACGGGGTCGGCGTGCTGCTGGACTGGGTGCCCGCGCATTTCCCGCGCGACGACTGGGCGCTGGCGCGCTTCGACGGCACCGCGCTCTACGAGCACGAGGACCCACGCCGCGGAGCGCACCCGGAGTGGGGCACGCTGGTGTTCAACTTCGGGCGCAACGAGGTCCGCAACTTCCTGCTGGCCAGCGGCCTGTTCTGGTGCGACGAGTACCACGCCGACGGGCTGCGGGTCGACGCCGTGGCCTCCATGCTCTACCTCGACTACTCGCGCAAGGCGGGCGAGTGGATCCCCAACGAGCACGGCGGCCGTGAGGACCTCGAGGCCGTCGCGTTCCTCAAGGAGCTCAACGAGGTGCTGCACGCGCGCCAGCCCGGCGTGATCTCGGCGGCCGAGGAGTCGACCGCGTGGCCGGGGGTCTCGCGGCCGACGTACGTCGGGGGCTGGGCTTCGGGTTCAAGTGGAACATGGGCTGGATGCACGACACGCTCGACTACTTCGCCCACGACCCGATCCACCGCCGCTACCACCACCACGAGCTGACGTTCTCGCTGATGTACGCCTTCAGCGAGAACTTCATCCTGCCGCTGAGCCACGACGAGGTCGTCCACGGCAAGGGCACGATCTACTCGCGCATGCCCGGCGACCACTGGCAGAAGCTGGCCAACACCCGCGCCCTGTACGCCTACCAGTGGGCCCACCCCGGCAAGCAGCTGCTGTTCATGGGCCAGGAGTTCGCCCAGGTCCAGGAGTGGTCGGCCGAGCGCTCGCTGGACTGGCACCTGCTCGAGGACACCTCCGGGCACGGCGGGGTCCAGCGCCTCGTGCGCGACCTCAACCACGTCTACCGCGACCGGCCGGCGCTGTGGCAGCGCGACGAGTCCCCGGAGGGCTTCTACTGGATCGAGGCCAACGACGCCGAGAACAGCGTCGTGGCCTTCGCCCGCGAGGGCGAGGACGGCCGCGTCGTCGTCTGCGTGATGAATCTCACGCCCGTCGTCCGCAAGGGCTACCGGATCGGCCTGCCGCGCCCGGGCCGCTGGCTCGAGATCCTCAACACCGACGCCGAGGTCTACGGCGGCTCGGGCGTGGGCAACCTCGGCGCCGTGGAGGCCGAGGCGCTGCCATGGCACAGCCAGCCCATGTCGGCCGCCCTGGACCTGCCGCCGCTCGGCGTGCTCTGGCTGGCGCCGGAGGGCTGAGGGGCCGCGGGCGCGCCAGACGCCCCGCGTCCTGCGTGGGTCCAATCGAGCGTCACATGGACTCCACCATCGACCCAGGCCGGCGAGCGGACCGCGGGCGCGGGCAGCCCGGGCGCCGGTGCCCGCCCCACCCCCGAGATCGCACGCGATCGCGCGCTTCGCCAGGATGGGAGGCGCCCTCCGGCGAGGCCCACGTGTCCGCAGGGCCGCATGAGGGAACGGTGCATCCGATGTCCGCCACGACACTCCCCTGGGAGCGCCCGCTGGGCGCCACGCCCGTCGGCGACGGCCGCGTGCGGTTCCGCGTGTGGTCCCAGCACACGCAGCCCACGCTCGTCGTCGGGGAGGCCGAGCACGCGATGGACGACGAGGGCCACGGCGTGTGGTGCGCCACGGTGCCCGCCGCCGCCGGCGACGACTACGCCTACGTCCTGGACGGCGTGCGCCACCCGGATCCGTGCACGCGCCTGCAGCCCGCGGGCCTGCGCGGCCCGTCGCGCGTCGTGGACCCCGGCGCGTGGACCTGGCACGACCAGGCGTGGGACGGCGTGCGCCTCGAGGACCTCGTCCTCTACGAGCTGCACGTCGGCACGTTCACCGACGAGGGGACGTTCGACGCGGTCATCGGCCACCTCCCCGAGCTGGCCGCCCTCGGCGTGACGGCCATCGAGCTCATGCCCGTCGCCGACTTCCCCGGCCGCCGCGGCTGGGGCTACGACGGCGTCTACGTCTGGGCCACGCACGAGGCCTACGGCGGGCCCGACGGCCTGCAGCGCCTCGTCGACGAGGCCCACCGCGCCGGAATCGCCGTCATCCTCGACCTGGTGCTCAACCACGTCGGCGCGTCGGGGGAGGCGTCCCTGCGCGCGTTCGGCCCGTACTTCACCGACCGCTACTCGACGTTCTGGGGCGAGGCGATGAACTACGACGGCGCCGGCTCGGGTGCCGTGCGCGAGTGGGCGTGCCAGGCGGCCGAGGCCTTCGTGCGCGACCTGCACCTCGACGGCCTGCGCCTGGACGCCGTGCACGCGATCTTCGACCAGGGCGCCGAGCACCTCGTCGCCGCGCTCGCGCGACGCGTGCACGCCGAGCGATGGTCGTCGCTCGTCATCGCCGAGTCGGGCCTCAACGACCCCAAGGTGGTGCGCGACGCCGCCCACGGCGGCTGGGGCTGCGACGCCGCGTGGGCCGACGACGTCCACCACGCGATCCGCACGCTGGTCACCGACGAGCACGAGGGCTACTACGCCGAGTTCGGCCGCATGGCCGATCTGGCCCACGTCTTCCGCGACCCCCACCTGCACGACGGCCGCTGGTCCGAGTTCCGGGCCCGGCGCTTCGGCGCCCCCGCCGGCGGCGAGGCGCCGGAGCGCTTCGTCGTCTTCGACCAGAACCACGACCAGGTCGGCAACCGCGCGCTCGGCGACCGCCTGCCGCCGCAGGCCCGCCCGCTGGCCGCGTTCTGCACGCTGCTGTCGCCGTACACGCCCATGCTGTTCATGGGCGAGGAGTACGGCGAGCGGGCGCCGTTCCAGTTCTTCACCGACCACATCGACGAGGAGATCGCCATCGCCACGCGCGACGGACGCCGACGCGAGTTCGCGTCGTTCACGAGGTTCGCCGGGGAGGAGGTCCCCGACCCGCAGGACCCGGCGACGTTCGAGCGCTCCCGGCTCACCCGCGAGGGCGACCCGGCGCTGCGCGAGCTCTACCGCGCGCTGCTGGCCGCGCGGCGCCGGCTGCCGCGGGGGCCCGTCGACGACGTCCGCTTCGACGAGGACGCGCGCTGGATCCGCGTGCGCCGGGGCGATCATGACCTCGTGATGAACTTCGCCGCCGCCCCGCAGACGCTGCCCGCCCGTGCGCAGGACCTGGTGCTGGCCACCGACGACGCCGCCGCCGTGCTGTCCGACGGCTGGGTGGCGCTGCCCCCGCTCTCGGGCGCTCTGGTGCGACGCTCCGCCGAGGGTCCGGCGTGAGCCGCGAGGCCTGGCCCGGCGAGCCGTTCCCGCTCGGTCCGATCTGGGACGGCGAGGGCACCAACTTCTCCCTGTTCAGCGAGCACGCCGAGGGCGTCGAGCTGTGCCTGTTCGACGGCGACGGGGCCGAGGAGCGCATCCGCGTCGTGGACCACACGGCCCACAACTGGCACGTCTACCTGCCGGGCGTCGGCCCGGGGCAGCGCTATGCCTACCGCGTGTACGGCCCGTACGCGCCGACGCAGGGCCATCGCTTCAACCCCGCCAAGCTGCTCATCGACCCTTACGCCAAGGCGATCGACGGGACGGTGGACTGGGACGCGGCCAACGCGCTGCCCTACACCCCGCCCGACGACGAGGTCACCGACGACGCCGACCTCGAGCCCGACGACGAGGACAGCGCGCCCGCGATCCCCAAGTGCGTCGTCGTCGACCCGTCGTTCGACTGGCAGGACGACCGGCCACCGCGCATCCCGTGGACCGACACGGTGATCTACGAGACCCACGTCAAGGGCCTCACCAAGCGCTTCCCCGGACTCCCCGAGGAGCTCCAGGGCACCTACGCCGGGCTGGCCAGCGACGAGGTGGTCGGCTACCTCAAGGACCTGGGCGTCACGGCCGTCGAGCTGCTGCCCGTGCACCACATCGCCGACGAGTCCTTCCTGCACGAGCACGGCCTGACGAACTACTGGGGCTACTCGACGATCGGCTACCTGGCCCCGCACTCGCCCTACGCCGCCAGCAAGGACCCGGGCGGCAACCTCAAGGAGTTCAAGGGCATGGTCAAGGCGCTGCACCGCGCCGGCCTCGAGGTGTTCCTCGACGTGGTGTACAACCACACCGCCGAGGGCAACCACCTCGGACCGATGCTCTCGTTCAAGGGCGTGGACAACTCGAGCTACTACCGCCTGTCGCCCGAGGACCCGCACTTCTACATGGACTTCACGGGCACGGGCAACACGCTCAACGCCGTGAGCCCGGCGGTGCTGCGCCTCATCATGGACTCGCTGCGCTACTTCGTCCTGGAGTGCCACGTCGACGGGTTCCGCTTCGACCTGGCCAGCACCCTGGCCCGCCAGTTCTACGACGTCGACCGGCTCTCGACGTTCTTCGACACCATCCACCAGGACCCGGTGCTGTCACAGGTCAAGCTCATCGCCGAGCCCTGGGACGTCGGCCCCGGCGGCTACCAGGTCGGCAACTTCCCCGTGCTGTGGAGCGAATGGAACGGCATGTACCGGGACACGATGCGCGACTTCTGGCGCGGGCAGGCCTCCGTCGCGGACTTCGCGTCGCGCTTCACGGGCTCCAGCGACCTCTACGGCGACGACGGCCGCCGGCCGTTCGCGTCGGTGAACTTCATCACCGCCCATGACGGCTTCACCCTGCACGACCTCGTCACCTACAACGACAAGCACAACGAGGCCAACCACGAGGACAACCGGGACGGCACCGACGACAACCGCTCCTGGAACCACGGCGTCGAGGGGGAGACCGACGACGCCGACATCGTCAAGCTGCGCAGCCGGCAGAAGCGCAACCACCTGACGACGCTGCTGCTGAGCCAGGGCGTGCCGATGCTCCTGGGCGGCGACGAGATGTGCCGCACGCAGCAGGGCAACAACAACGGCTGGTGCCAGGACTCCGAGCTGTCCTGGTACGACTGGGACGTCCGCGACGACTGCACCGAGCAGCGCGACTTCACGCGCCGGCTCATCGCGCTGCGCCGCGCCGAGCCCGTGTTCCGCCGCGAGCGCTTCCTCGCCGGAGAGCAGTCGGCGCCGGGCCTGCCCGACGTCTGGTGGTTCCGTCTCGACGGGCGGCGCATGACGCGCCGCGACTGGGAGAACCACGAGCACCGCTGGCTCGGCGCGTTCTTCAACGGCGACGACACCGGCATGCGCGACCGCCACGGACAGCCCATCACCGGCTCCTCGTTCCTGCTGCTGTTCAACGCCCATCACGAGGACGCCGTGTTCAAGCTGCCGGCCGCGCGCTTCGGTGCCCGCTGGGACGTCGAGCTGACCACCGCGGCGCCGTGGATCCAGCCCGGGGCCGAGAGCTACCGGGCCCGAGGCGACTGCTATGTCACGTCGCGCTCGATCACGGTGCTGCGGAGGACCACATGACCGCCCCGTTTCGCGCGACCTACCGCCTCCAGCTCGGCACCGACCTCGACTTCGCCGCCGCTCGCGCGCTCGTCCCCTACCTGGCCGAGCTCGGCGTGTCGCACGTCTACCTCTCGCCGTCCTTCCAGGCGCGCGAGGGCTCGACGCACGGCTACGACGTCATCGACCCGGGCCACGTCAGCGACGCCCTCGGCGGCGAGGAGGGCCTGCGCGCGCTGGCCGACGACGCCCACGCGCACGGCATGGGGATCATCCTCGACGTCGTCCCCAACCACATGGCGGCCGACGACGCCAACCGCTACTGGTCGGACCCGGCCCTGCGCGAGCAGTTCTTCGACGTCGACCCGGTCAGCGGCCGCCACCGCCGCTTCTTCGACATCGACGACCTCGCGGGCGTGCGGGTCGAGGACCCCGAGGTCTTCGCCGCGACCCATGCGCTGGCGCTGCGCCTCGTGGCGGAGGGCGTCGTCGACGGCCTGCGCATCGACCACCCCGACGGGCTCGCCGACCCGGCGCAGTACCTGCGGCGCCTGCGCGACGGCGGCGCCGCGCACGTGTGGGTCGAGAAGATCCTCGACCCCGCCGAGGAGCTGCGCCCCGACTGGCCCGTCGACGGCACGGTGGGCTACGAGTTCGCCAACGACGTCGCCGCGCTCTTCGTCGACCCGGCCGCCGAGGCCACCCTGACCGAGTTGTACGCCTCGCTGACGGGTGAGACGCGGCCGTTCGAGGCGCTGGCCGCGGAGGCCAAGCTCGAGCAGGCGACGACGACCTTCGCGCCCGAGGTCGAGCGCCTGCGCCGGCTGTGGCCGCAGGTGCCCGGCCTGGAGGAGGGGCTGGCGTCGCTGCCGGTCTACCGGACCTACGTCGAGCCGGCCGAGGGCCGCGTGGAGCAGGCCGACCGCGACGCGCTGGCGCAGGCCGACGGCCTGCCCGACGCCGTGCGCCATGCCGTCCTGCTCGAGGACGACGCCGCCGGCGCCGGCTGGAGCGACCTCGACGAGGCCACGCGCCGGGAGTTCGTCGTGCGCTTCCAGCAGACCACGCCGCCCGTGATGGCAAAGGGCGTCGAGGACACCGCCTTCTACCGCTACGTGCGGCTGCTGGCGCTCAACGAGGTCGGCGGCGACCCCGGCCGCTTCGGCATCACCGTCGACGCGTTCCACGCCGCCAACGCCCGGCGGCCGGTGCACAACCTCCTCGTCTCGAGCACGCACGACACGAAGCGCTCGGGCGACGTGCGCGCCCGGCTGTGCGCGCTGACGGCGATGCCCGGCGAGTGGGCCGGGGCGGTGCGCTCGTGGTTCGAGGTCAACGCGCCCCTGCGGACCGCCGGTGCGCCGACGCCCGCCGAGGAGCTGCTGATCTACCAGACGCTCGTCGGGGCGTGGCCCATCGAGGCCGAGCGCCTGGAGGACTACCTCGAGAAGGCGCTGCGCGAGGCGAAGGTCACCTCGAACTGGATCGACCCCGACCTCGAGCACGAGGCGGCCGTCAAGGCCTTCGCGGTCGGGCTGCTCGACCACGGGCCGTTCCGGTACGGCTTCGACGCCGTGGCGGCCCGTGTCGCCGAGCTCGGCGAGCGGGTGGCGCTGGCCCAGACGCTGCTCAAGCTCACCGTGCCCGGGATGCCCGACGTCTACCAGGGCGACGAGCTCTGGGCGCTGTCGCTCGTGGACCCCGACAACCGCCGCCCGGTCGACTGGGACGCCCGGCGCGCTGCGCTGGCCGCCCTGGGCGACGGTGCGCGCCCGACGCACGAGACGGCGAAGCTGCACGTCGTCGCCGCCGCGCTGGACCTCAGGCGCCGGCGCCCGGAGGCCTTCGACGGCGGCTACCGCGTCGTGCCCGCCGGCGACGACGTCGTCGCGTTCCTGCGCGGCGACGCGGTGCTGGCCGCCGTCGCCGTGCGCGACGACGCGACGGGCGCCGGCGGCTGGGAGCTGCCGCCCGACGCGGCCGGGCGCTGGCGCGACGTCCTGGGCGGCGAGGAGTACGAGCTGCCCGACGGCGCGACGCTCGCGGGCGTGCTCGGCCCCGACGGCCGGGCGCTGCTCGAGCGCGTGGGCTGAGGCCGGACCGCGGCGCCGCGACGCGTCGCGTCCTGGCCACCCGGCCAATACGATGGCCCCACGTTGCCGTTCCGGGTTCTGATCGTCTCGTGGGAGTACCCGCCGATCGTGGAGGGCGGCCTGGCCCGCGCGGTGCGCAAGCTCAGCGAGGCCCTCGTCGCGGACACCGCCGCCGAGGTCCATGTGCTGACCCGCGCCGGTGACCGCGGGCCGCTGGACGAGGTGCGCCACGGCGTGCACGTGCACCGGGTGCGCGAGCCGCGGCCACCGGCCGACCTCGAGGAGTTCGTGCAGTGGGTCGGCCACATGAACGGCGACCTGCTCGACCGTGGACGGCAGCTCGTGGAGGAGCATGCGTTCGATCTCGTCCACGGCCACGACTGGCTCGTCGCGGTCGCCGCCAAGCGGCTGGCCGACCACGCCGGCTGCCCGCTGGTGGCGACGGTCCACGCGACCGAGCACGGCCGCCACCAGGGCTGGGTGCACAAGCCGCCGCAGTCCGACATCCACCGCGCCGAGCGCTGGATGGTGCGGACCGCCGACCAGGTCCTGGTCTGCTCGCACTACATGCGCGGCCACGTCGCCGACGTCTTCGGGCTCGACGAGGCGCGCATCACGGTCACGCCGAACGGCATCGACCCCGACGACCTGCAGCCCATGCACGACCTCGACGCGCTGCGCGCGCGGTTCGCGGCGCCCCACGAGACGCTCGTGCTGCTCGTGGGGCGGCTGGTCTACGAGAAGGGCTTCCAGCACGCGCTGGAGGCGCTGGCCGGGCCGCAGGGCGTCATCGCCCGCGTGGGCGGGGTCCGGTTCCTCGTCGCCGGCTCGGGCTCGCACGAGTGGGAGCTCAAGGACCAGGCGCGGCGGCTGGGCCTCATGGACCACGGCACGTTCATGGGCTGGATCGGCGACGACGTCCTGCACTCGCTCTACCGGATCGCCGACCTCACGGTCGTCCCCTCGATCTACGAGCCGTTCGGGCTCGTGGCGCTGGAGGCGATGGCGTCGGGCTGCCCGTGCATCGTCGCCGACACCGGCGGGCTGCGGGAGGTCGTGCCCAACGAGCGCGTCGGGCTGCGCTTCACCGCCCGCGACCCGCGGTCGCTGGGCCGCATGATGGAGCGCGTCCTGACCGACGACGCGCTGCGCGAGCGCCTCGTGGCCCAGGCCTCCGAGCACGTGCTCGGCTTCGACTGGTCCGACGTGGCGCGCCAGACGCGCCGGGCCTACGCGGCGCTGCCGGGGCGCGGCGCGCCGGTCGCACGCTGAGGGGCGCGGGCGGGCGGGGGCGGTCCGGGCCCGGGCGTCGGCGGCGACCGCGGGCGGTCCCCGGCCGCCCTCAGCGCGACGTCCGGCGGGTCACCTTGACCGCGCGGGACTGGCGGTTGCCGGCCTGGTCGGCGGCGGCGACGGAGAAGACGTGGGTGCCCTTGCGCAGGCGTCCGGTGCTGACGGTGTAGGTCCCGGTGCCCGTGGCCCTGGCCTTCAGCGTCTTCCTCGTGGTCTTCGTGCAGGAGCGGCGCTTGCCCTTGCGGACGCACGACGTGCGGTAGCTCGTGGTGACGCTGACGCTGACGCGGGCGAGCCCGGAGCTGGGCTGGGGGTCGCTCACCGACAGCTTGAGCACGCAGGAGGCGCCCCTGCACCTGGCCGAGGTGACCTTCGCGGTCGGCGCACGCGTGTCGGCGGGGATGACCGGGAGCCCCTGCGGGGCCGTCGACGTCGGCGGCGGCGTGATGACGGCCGGGGGCGTCGCCACGGGCACCGGCACGGGGGCCGGGATCGCCACGGGCGCCGAGCGCGCCGTGGTCGTGCCGCTGAAGTTCGCATACGTCACCGTGCACGTCACGGTCGAGCCCGCGACCGAGGCGGGCACGGTGAGACTGCCTGAGGTGGAGAGCACCGTGCCGTCGGCCGCCACGAAGCTCATCTCGGTGGCGTGGCCACTGCTCCAGGCCCCCGCGGCACACGAGAGGACGCCCCCTACCGCGGGTGTCCCGGTCACGACCGGTGCACTGGTGTTCACCGGCACCGTCTCGGCCCGGGCGGTCGGGTTGACCAGGAAGGCGTGGACATCCGGGCCGGCGACGCGCGTATAGACCCCCGGGTATTGCGCCGTGGCGCACCCGACGCCCCAGCTGATGATGCCCACCAGCCGCCAGGTCCCGGAGATGCTCTGGGCCAGCGGCCCTCCGCTGTCGCCCTGGCAGGCGTCCTTGCCCAGGGTCCCCGCGCAGATCTGGATGGTGGTGTCGATCCCGCCGTAGGGCGCGCACGACGCCTTGTGGAGGTCGGAGATGACCTGCAGCGTGTTCGAGAGCGTGGGCGGGTTGGTCCCGCCGGCGGCCTGAGCCGCTGTCGAGCCCCAGCCACTGATCTGCAGGTTGTCGCTGAAGGACGGGTCGTGACCGACGTCGTCGAGGGCGATCGGCTTGACGCTGTCGCCGTTGAAGCTGAATCCGGGTGCCTGCAGCGTGAGGACGGCCGCGTCGTTGCTGAACGCGACCGGATCGAAATCCGGCTTGATCGCCACGGAGATGACGGTGACGCGCTGAACGCTCCCGCCGGTGAGCTGCCGACGATCACTCACGCCCCCGTAGACCCGGATCTCGTCCGGGGACGAGACGGCGTCGTTGTCGGTCGTGTCGTAGACGCAGTGCGCGGCGGTGACGACGTGCGTCGCGTCGAGGATCGATCCGCCGCAGAGGAACTGGCCCGGCAGCACCAGCGCCTGCCACGGCGCGTCGGTGGGGCTCGCCGTCGTCCCGCCCACGATCCGCGGCGCGACGGTGCCCGTGGTCGCGGCCTGTCCGCCGGCGGCGCCGACCAGGGTGGCCACCAGGGCAGCCAGGACCATGGTCACACGACGCATACGACGCTCAACGGCAGCTTTGGGCAAGAACTTAAGACTAACCCGGGAAGGCAAACGGGAGGGGGCTCGACGTCCGGGTGGCGCGCTCACGCCCAGGCGCACGCATCCCTCAATGTCAAGTGACTTCATGCAGAATTCGGATCGTGCCGCCCACATCGGCGACGAGCCCGCGGTCACGCTGCACCTCTGCTCGCCGCCGATGGGCCGGATGGGCGCCTACGAGGTCCTCGACGACGGGCGGCCGTCGCGCCGCTGGATCGCGGCCGACCAGGAGCTGGGGCAACGGCTGATACAACCCCGCCATGCCCGACCGCCGCGTGGACCATCTCCTCATCGGCGGTGGGATCGCCGCCGCGACCTGCGCGCAGGCGCTGCGCGAGCAGCGCGCCCCGGGCTCCGTGCTGCTCGTCGGCCGCGAGCTCGACGCGCCCTACCACCGGCCGCCGATCACCAAGGGCTACCTCGCGGGCACGGAGACGCGCCAGGACGCGGCCATCGAGCTGCCGGACGACGTCGAGGTGCTCACCCGGACGTCCGTGACGGCGCTGGACCCGGCGACCCACACCGCCACGCTGTCGACGAAGGAGACCGTCGAGTACGGCAACGCGCTGCTGGCCACCGGCGCGATGGTCCGCCGGCTGCAGGTCGACGGCAGCGCGCTGGAGGGCATCCACCACCTCCGCGCCCTGGGCAACGCCGACGCGCTGCGCGCCGACGCCGAGCAGGCCGGCGACGTCGTCTGCGTCGGCGGCTCCTACATCGGCTGCGAGGTCGCCGCGACGCTGGCCGCCCAGGGACGGCGCTGCACGGTGCTCCTGCAGGAGGAGGAGCCCTTGGAGCGCGGCTTCGGCCTCCAGGCGGGTGCCTGGGTGCGCGGCGTGCTCGAGGCCCACGGGGTGCAGGTCCTCGGCGGCGTCGAGGTCGAGCGCTTCGAGGCCGAGGGCGACGGCGACCGGGTCACCCGCGTCGTGCTCGCCGGCGGGCGCACCCTGCCGGCCGAGGTCGTCGTCTGCGGGGTCGGCGCGATGCCCGACGTCATGCTCGCGCGCAAGACCGGCCTGGAGCTCGGCCCGGCCGGCGGCGTGTGCTGCGACGCGCAGCTCGCGGTGCAGGGCGTCGAGGGGCTGTTCGCCGCCGGCGACGTGTGCGAGTACGAGAGCGTCGTGCACGGCCGCCGCGTGCGGATCGAGCACGAGGAGGTCGCCGCCGCGCACGGCCGCACGGCGGCGCGCAACATGCTCGGCGCCGGCGTGGAGCACACCGAGGTGCCCTACTTCTGGAGCGACCTGGCCGACTGGGCGACGCTCGAGTACGTCGGACCCGCCCACGCGTGGGACGAGGAGGTCGTCGACGGCGACATGGCCGGCGGGGCCTTCGCGATCTGGTACCTGCGGGAGGGCCGCGTCGCGGCGATGCTGCGCGCCGGCGACCACGGCGACCTGGACCGTGCCCGGGCGCTCATCGCGTCCGGCGAGGCGGTCGCGGCCGCCGACCTGCGGTCCTAGACCGGCTGGTTGTCCTCGCGCGCGTCGAGGTACTCCTGGTTCTCGGCCCGCTCGCCGAGCGACTGGGCCACGGCGAAGCCGATGAGCCCGTGCAGCAGCAGCGGGAACGCGACGAAGAACACGACGGCGAGGCCGAAGGTGGCCTTCCAGGCGGAAAGGGCGAGCACGAAGGACATCTCGCCGCGGATCCTACCGTCCTGAGGGGCAGCCGCGTGGTGCCACGCTGCCATGGCGCGGCGGCAGCCGGATCATGCGCTGCGCGGCGTTGTCGTCCTCGCGCTCCTCGATGAGCTCGCCGGTGGGATCGGCGCGGTGCACGAAGGCGAAGCAGCCGCGCAGCCCGGTGATGCTGATCCAGTTCTCGTGGTAGTGCCACGGGTACACGTCGGCCCATCCCGGCGATACGCCGAGGCGCAGCTCGCGGCGCGCATGGTCCTGGCTGCACGCCGGGTAGACGGCGCGACGCGGGCTGCGGGCGTAGCCGGCCACGCGGTCCAGGTCGCGGAGGCAGTACGACAGCTTGGGGCCGGTGCGGATCATGGCGGCGCGGGAGCCGTCGGGGTTGACCGTCCACAACTCGAAGCGCGCCGCCCGGAAGTACTTCCAGTAGTGGCCCTGACCGGGGATCGCCTTCCAGTAGACATAGCCGGCCTCGGGGAAGTAGACGGGGCGCCCGCGGCGGTCGTAGATCACCTGGGAGGCCTTGGCGTACCGCGGGTCCGACGTACGCGTGGCGCGCAGCTCCAGGGGCCCGGCGCCGTTGTTGACGATGTGGTTGGTCGCCAGCAGGCGCAGCACGTGCCCGGCTCGCTGCACGTGCAGGTCGCTGGGCGGGTCCATCCGCAGGTTGGGGCAGCGCAGGGCCAGCAGCGGGTCCTCGCACGGGCTCGTGCCGGGTCCGGCGGGACCGTCCTCGGCGGAGGCGGGCGCGGCGAGCAGCGCGCAGAGGATCGAGAGCGCGCAGGCAGCGCGACGCAGTCCGGGCATGGGGCACGGCAGTCTGACGAAAGACGGACCTCTCAGGTCCGCTGCGCGGCGCCGACCTGGCCGAGGAACCCGAGCACCCGCCGCCACGCGTCCTCCGAGGCCTCGGCGAACTGCTCCTGCTTGCGGTCGAAGAACGAGTGCGGCGCGCCGGGGTAGACGACGACCTCGTGCTCGGCGCCCGAGCGCTGCAGGCCCGCGGCGAACACGTCGCGGTCGGCCGCGGGGATGCTCGCGTCGTCGCCGCCGAACAGCGCGAGCACGGGGCAGCGCGTGGCGCCCGCCTCGTCCTTGGGCGACGGGATGCCCAGGCGCTCGCCGCTCAGCCCGCCGTAGAAGCCGACGGCGCCGTCGAGGGGCAGCGCCGCGTTCGTGGCGGCCAGGAACGCCTGGGCGCCGCCGAAGCAGAAGCCGACGGTGACGATCGTCGTGGCGCTGCCGCGCTCGCGCAGCAGGTCGATGGCCTTGGCCATGTCGGCCTGGATCTGCTCGGGGGTCGTCTGGCGCACGTGGTCCCAGTAGTCCCAGTCGTTCTCGCGCTCGCCGGTGCCCGCGGTCCGCCCGAAGAAGTCGATCGCCACGGCGTCGTGGCCGGCCTCGGCGAACCGCTCGGCCAGCTCGATGTAGAAGCGGTACAGCCCGCGGACGTCGGGCAGGATCACGACGCCGGTGCCGCCGGGCTGGGGCGACCGGGCCAGGGCGGCCGAGAACGGGGTGCCGTCGTCGGACTGCAGCTCGGTGACCTCCGCGGCGGCCCCGCCCGCCAGGCGGCGCAGGACGAGGTCGGCGGGCAGGTCGGGCGGGAGGGCGTCGTGGTCGAAGCACATGGCGGGCATTCTCGCCCCTGCGAGGATCCGGTGATGCACCGCGGGCTGCGCACCCTGTGAGCCGCGGGCCGGTCGCCTCCGGGCGATCGGTCCTTCTCCGACCCCTGCGGTAGGATTAGGGTCGATGATCTTCACGACGAAGGCGGAGTACGGCGTCCGGCTCCTCGTCGAGCTGGGCCGCCATCACGACGGCGACGGGTCCCCGACGCCGGTCTCCCTCAAGGCGATCGCCGAGGCCGAGGCCCTGCCGCTCGCCTACCTGGAGCGGATCGTCGCGCTGCTGAAGAAGGCCGGCCTCGTCGAGGCCACCCGCGGCGCCCACGGCGGCTACCGGCTCACGCGCGAGCCCGGCGCCATCACGATGGACGAGGCCGTCCAGGCGCTGGAGGGCGGCGTGGCCCCCATGACCTGCTTCGTCGCCGAGGACGGCACCTCCGCGCATGGGCGCGTCGTCTGCAACCACGAGGCCGACAGCGGCCACGGGTGCGCCACCAAGCTCCTGTGGACGCGCGTCCAGGGCGGCGTCGTCAAGGCCCTGGCCCAGACCACGCTGGCCGAGCTCGTCGCCTTCTCGTCGGCCCGCCCCAGCACGGCGGGCCCCGCGCTGCCGCTCGCGGCCCCCACCACCACCCTGTCCGACCGCGCCGCCGTCGCCTAGACCCGTCGCGCCCCCAACCCCTCCCGACCACGAAACGACACCGAGGACACATGGCCGAGCTCGAGATCCGCAACCTTCACGTCCAGGCCGGGGACAAGCAGATCCTCAAGGGCCTGGACCTCACCGTCGCCAAGGGTGAGATCCACGCCCTCATGGGGCCCAACGGCTCGGGCAAGTCCACGCTGGCCAACGCGATCATGGGCCACCCCGGCCTCGAGGTCACCGAGGGCCAGATCCTCTTCAAGGGGCAGGACATCACCGAGGCCGACCCCGACGAGCGCGCCCGCGCCGGCCTGTTCATGGCCTTCCAGTACCCCGTCGCCATCCCCGGCGTGACGATCACGAAGTACCTGCGGATGGTGCTCAACGCCCATCGCGAGGCCCGCGGCGAGGACGAGATCTCGCTCAAGGAGTTCCGTAAGACCGTCGAGGCCGCGATGGAGCTGACCAACGTCCCGCGCGAGTTCGTCGCCCGCTACCTCAACGACGGGTTCTCCGGCGGCGAGAAGAAGCGCCTGGAGGTCCTCCAGCTCGCGCTCCAGCTCCCGCAGATGGCGGTCCTGGACGAGACGGACTCCGGCCTGGACATCGACGCGCTCAACGTCGTGGCCAACGGCGTCAACACGGTGGCCAAGGGCTCGGACATGGGCGTCCTGATCATCACCCACTACCAGCGCATCCTGCACCTGGTCCAGCCCACCCGCGTCTCCATCATGTTCGACGGGCGGATCATCAAGGAGGGCGGCCCCGAGCTCGTCGAGCAGCTCGAGTCCGAGGGCTACGCGAACATCAAGGAGGCGGCGGGCGTCGGCGCCTGACCCGTCATGGCCGCCACCACCGCACTCGACCTCCGCGCCCAGTTCCCCACGCTGCAGCGTGAGGGGGTCGCCTACCTGGACAGCGCCGCGACGTCGCAGACGCCCGAGCCCGTCCTGGCGGCCATGGACGACTACTACCGCCACCACCGCGCCTCGGTGCACCGCGGCGTCTACCCGCTGGCCGCCGAGGCCACCGACCTCTTCGAGGGCGCCCGCACCCGGATCGCCGCGCGCCTGCGCTGGCCCGACCGCGACACCGTCTTCACGCGCAACGCGACCGAGGCCATCAACATCGTCGCCGCCGGCTGGGGCCGCCGCCACGTCGGCCCGGGCGACCGGATCCTCGTCACGACGATGGAGCACCACTCCAACTTCGTGCCGTGGTGGTCGCTGGCCAAGGAGGCCGGCGCCGAGCTCGTGGAGGTCCCCATCGACGACGAGGGCCTGCTCGACCTCGACGCGCTGGACCGCCTGCTGCCCGGCGCCAAGGTCCTGGCCGTGGCCCACGTCTCCAACGTGCTGGGCACGATCAACCCGATCGCCGACATCCTCGCCCGCGCCCGCGCCCACGGTGTCGTGACGGTCGTCGACGGCTCGCAGGCCATCCCGCAGCTCCCCGTCGACCTCGGCGCGCTGGACCCCGACTTCTACGCGTGGACCGGCCACAAGGCCTACGGGCCGACGGGCGTCGGCGTCCTGCACGGCCGCCACGACCTCCTGCTGGACACCGAGCCGCTCATCGGCGGCGGGCACATGATCTCCAGCGTGTCGTTCGAGGAGGTCCGCTGGGCCGCGCCGCCCACGCGCTTCGAGGCCGGCACGGGGGCCATCGCCGAGGTCATCGGCCTCGGCGCCGCGTCGGACTGGCTCGGCGGCATCGGCATGGACGCGGTCCGCGCCCACGAGCACGACATCACGGCCTACGCGCTGGCGCGCCTCGGCGAGGTCGAGGACCTGACGCTGCACGGCCCGCGCGACGCGGACCGCCGCGGCGCGCTGGTGTCCTTCGCCGTCAAGGGCGTGCACCCGCACGACGTGTCCGAGATCCTCGGGCGCCGCGGCGTGTGCGTCCGCGCCGGCCACCACTGCGCCCAGCCGCTCATGCGGCGCCTGGGGGAGTCCGCCACGACGCGGGCGTCGTTCGGCGTCCACACGACGCGCGAGGAGATCGACGCGCTCGTGGAGGGCCTGGGCGAGGTCCGGAGGATCTTCGCCTGATGGACGACCTGTACCGCGAGGAGATCCTCCAGCACTACAAGCGGCCCCACAACTGGGGCCCGATGGAGGACCCCGACCTCGAGGCCGCCGACCACAACCCGCTGTGCGGCGACCAGCTCAAGGTCATGTTGAAGGTCGACGACGCGGGCCGGATCGCCGACGTGCGCTTCGAGGGCCACGGCTGCGCGATCTCCCAGGCCTCGGCCTCCATGGTCTCCGACGAGGTCACGGGCATGCCGGTCGACGAGCTGCTGCGCCTGGACCGCGACTTCGTCCTGGACCTGCTGGGGATCGACATCAGCGCGACGCGCATGAAGTGCGCGCTGCTCTCGCTCAAGGTCCTCAAGTCGGCCGGGCTCGGCCACGATGTCGACTGGGAGCCCGAGACGCCGCCGGCGTCGGCGCCCGCCGATCCGTCCTCGCTCTAGGCCGACGGCACCGGGCCATGCTCCTCCAGGCCGCCCTCAACGGCGACCGCACCCGCGCCGAGCACCTGGCGGTGCCGCTGACGGCGGCCGACCTGGCCCGCGACGCGGCGGCGTGCGTGGCCGAGGGGGCCGGGGCCATCCACCTGCACCCGCGCGACCGCCGCGGCGAGGAGTCGCTGCGCGCCACGGTCGTCGACGCGGTGGTCGCCGAGGTCCGCGAGGCCTGCCGCGTGCCCGTGGGCGTCTCGACGGGCGCGTGGATCGAGCCCGACCTCGACCGCCGCGTGTCGCTCGTGCGCGCCTGGCGGGCCCCCGACTACGCGTCGGTCAACGTGTCCGAGCCCGGCGCGCCGCGGATCATGGAGGCCCTGCTCGCCGCCGGGGTCGGCATCGAGGCCGGCGTCTGGTCGGTCCCCGACGCGCAGCGCCTGGCCGACTCGGGCTACGCCGACCGCGTGACGCGCGTGCTCGTGGAGCCCGTCGACGCGCCCGCGGCGACCGCGGTGGCGACCGTCGCGGCCATCCACGACGCGCTCGACGCCCTCGGCATCGGCGCGCCGCGCCTGCAGCACGGCGACGGGGCCGCGGCCTGGGTGCTCATCGCCGACGCCGTCGCCCGCGGCATCGACACGCGCGTCGGGCTCGAGGACACGGTGAACGCGCCCGACGGCGTCCGGGCCGCGGGCAACGCGGCGCTCGTGGCCGCCGCCCGCGCCCTCGGCGCCGGCTGACCTACTTCGGCGCCGCGCCGGCCTTCGCGCGCCGCGCGGCCTTGACGCGCTCCGTCGCGTCGAGCTGCCACTTGCGCAGGCGCACGGCCTTCGGGGTGACCTCGACGCACTCGTCCTCGCGCAGCCACTCCAGCGCCTGGTCGAGCGACAGCCGGCGGGCCGGCACGAGGCGCTCGAGCTCGTCGGCGGTCGAGGAGCGGATGTTCGTCAGGTGCTTCGTGCGGACGATGTTGACCTCGAGATCGTCCGCGCGGGCGTTCTCGCCGACGACCATGCCCTCGTAGACCTCGTCGCCGGGGGCGACGAACAGCGAGCCGCGCTCCTGCAGCTGGAAGCACGAGAACGCGGTGACCTGGCCCATGCGGTCGGCCACCAGCGCGCCCGTCGGCCGCGTGCGCAGCTCGCCGTGCCAGGCCTCGAAGCCGTCGAAGACGGAGTGCGCGATGCCGGTGCCGCGCGTCTCGGTGAGGAACTCGGTGCGGAACCCGATGAGGCCGCGGGCGGGGACGCGGTAGTCCATGCGCACCCAGCCCGTGCCGTGGTTGGTCATCTGCTCCATGCGGCCCTTGCGCATGGCCAGCAGCTGGGTGACCGACCCGACGTACTCGTCGGGCACGTCGATCGACAGGCGCTCCATAGGCTCGTGGACGACGCCGTCGACCTCCTTGGTGACCACGCGGGGCTGGCCGACGCAGAGCTCGAAGCCCTCGCGGCGCATCGTCTCGACGAGCACGGCGAGCTGCAGCTCGCCGCGGCCCTGGACCTCCCAGGCGTCGGGGCGGTCCGTGGGCTCCACGCGCAGCGACACGTTGCCGATGAGCTCCTGGTCCAGGCGCGCCTCGATCTGGCGGGCGGTGAGCTTGTCGCCCTCCTTGCCGGCGAACGGCGACGTGGTCGTGGAGACCATGACGCCGATGGAGGGCTCGTCGACGCGGATGACCGGCAGCGGTCGCGGGTCGGCGGCGTCGGCCAGCGTCTCGCCGATCGTGACGTCGGGCAGGCCGGCGATCGCGCAGATCTCGCCCGGGCCGGCCTCGGCGGCGGGCAGGCGCTCCAGGCCCTCGGTGACGTAGAGCTCGGCGATCCGCGCGCGGGTGACCGTCTCCCCGTCGGCGCGGCACCAGCCGATGTCCTGGCCCTTGCGCAGCGTGCCCTGGCGGACGCGGCAGATCGCCAGGCGCCCGACGTAGGCGTCGGCGTCGAGGTTGGTCACCAGCGCCTGGGCGGGATGGCCGGGGTCGTAGGACGGGGCGGGCACCGTCTCGACGAGCAGGTCCATCAGCGGCTGCAGCGTGTCGCCGGGCGCCGTACGGTCCAGCGAGGCCGTGCCGGCCTTCGCGTTGGTGAACACGATGGGGAAGTCGAGCTGGTCCTCGTGGGCGTCGAGGTCCAGGAACAGCTCCTCGACCTCGTGGACGACCTCGTCGATCCGGGCGTCGGGCCGGTCGATCTTGTTCACGACGAGCACGACGGGCAGGCCGCTCTCCAGCGCCTTGCGCAGCACGAAGCGCGTCTGGGGCAGCGGGCCCTCGGAGGCGTCGACGAGCAGCAGCACGCCGTCGACCATCGTCAGCCCACGCTCGACCTCGCCGCCGAAGTCGGCGTGGCCGGGCGTGTCGACGATGTTGAGCTTGATGCCGCGGTAGCGCACCGCGGTGTTCTTGGCCAGGATCGTGATGCCGCGCTCGCGCTCCTGGTCCATCGAGTCCATCACCCGGTCCTCGAAGGCGGCGTGGCCGCTGAAGGCCCCCGACTGGCGGAGCATGGCGTCGACCAGCGTGGTCTTGCCGTGGTCGACGTGGGCGATGATCGCGACGTTGCGCAGATCGTCGCGCGTGGCGGTGTTCTTGCTGGCGGCGGGGGTCATGTGCGGCCCCGGAGGCTAGGGCCTTCGGGACCGCACCGGCTCCCCGGCACCGGGCCGGGACGCCGCAGGCTCAGCCGGCGGGCGTGATGTTCTGGTTGCGGTGGAACACGTTGTCGGGGTCATAGGCGGCCTTGATCGCCTGCAGCCGGGCCCAGCCCTCCGGGCCGTAGGCGTCCTGCACGCGGCCCGCGCCCTCGTCGTCGAGGAAGTTGATGTAGGCCCCGCCGGTGAGGTGCCCGGCGAGCGAGGCGTAGCCCTCGCGGCCCCAGGCCAGGCAGGCCTCGTCCTGGGCCGGGTCCTCCCAGCGCGAGATCAGGTTCACCACGTAGGGCGCGGCGCGGTGCGCGAACGCCGAGGCGTCGGCGGGCACGCGCCCGGCGGCGCCGCCCATGACGTGCACGTGCAGCTCGCACTGCGGCGCGGGCTTGCGCTCGTAGGCCGTCACGAGCGCGTCGACGGCCCCGTCGTCGAGGTCGGCGAGGTAGCCGGCCTTCATGTGGTTGCGCGCGCCCCTGGTCCACAGCGGGTCGACGAGCTGCTGCAGCGCGACGTAGGGGATCGGGCCGAGCAGGTCGACGGCGACGCCGCCCAGGTCGCGGACGGGCGCGAACTGCCGCTCGCCCTCCTCCACCGCGCCGGCCCAGCAGCCGATGAGGATCGCCACCGGCCTGCCGTGGATCTCCTCGGGCAGGAACGGCGCCGGCGGCGCGGTCGTCAGGTTCAGGATCGGGGTGAGCTCGTCGGGCAGGCCGGACGCCGCCCAGTCGCGGACGAAGCGGGCCAGCTCGGCGGCGCGGTGGCCCTCGAAGAACGCGGCGCCGCCGTAGACCATGGGGCCGATCGGGGCGGCCTGGAACTCCAGCGAGGTGACGATCCCGAAGTCGCCGCCGCCGCCCTTCAGCGCCCAGAGCAGGTCGACGTCCTCGCCGGCGCCCAGGCCGGCCCGGACGAGGCGCCCGTCGGCGGTGACGACGTCGGCGGCGATGAGCCGGTCGCAGGCCAGGCCCAAGGGCCGGACCAGGTGGCCGATGCCGCCGCCGAGCGTGAAGCCCGACACGCCGGTCGTCGAGATGATGCCGCCGGTGGTGGCCAGGCCGAACGCCTGGGTCTCGTGGTCGAGCTCGTGCCACTGGAGGCCGGCCTGCGCGGTGACGCGGCCGGTGGCCGGGTCGACGCGGACGCCCTTCATCGGCCCGAGGTCGATGACGATGCCGCCGTCGACGGCCGAGAAGCCCGGGATGCTGTGGCCGCCGCCGCGGACGGCGATCTCCAGCCCCTCGCTGCGGGCCAGGCCGACGGCGCGGATCACGTCGGCCACGCCCGCGCAGCGCACGACCACGGCCGGGCGCAGGTCGTCGAACATGCCGTTCCAGATGGTGCGGGCCGCGTCGTAGCCGGCGTCGCCGGGCGTCAGGACCTCGCCCCGGACGCCGGCGCGCAGCTCGGCCACGGCGCCGGCGTCGAGGGTGGGGCGGGACTGCTGGGTGGTGCTCATGCGGGGAGTCCTCCGAGAGGGGGTCGGGGTGTTCGGCGCGACGCTAGGCCGCGGGGTCTTTGCGCCCGCTTAGCGCCGCCTGCACGGCCAGCAGCGCCTCCGCCTCCGCCACGCCCCGCGCGTCGGCGACGTCGAGCAGCGCCGCGTGCGCGGTCCGCCCGGAGGCGGCGGCGCCGGCGGCGTCCCCGAGCCGCACCTGCACGGCGCCGCACGCCAGCGTGGCCCAGGCGTCCAGCCGGGCCAGCCCCTGGGCGCGCCAGGTCGCCGCGGAGGCGGCGTACAGGTCCCGCGCGCGCTCGGGCTCGCCGGCCAGCTCCTCCAGCAGCCCCCAGTTGTTGCGCGTCCCCCCGACGGCCGGCACGTCGTCGGCGGCCAGGAAGCGGTCCAGCGCCCGGCCGTACAGCGAGCGCGCGCCGCCGAGGTCGCCGGCCGCCGCGCGCACGAGGCCGAGCCCCAGCTCGAGCACCGCGGCCTCGCGCCACTCGCCCAGCCCCTGCATGCGCGCGATCCCGTCGGCCAGCAGCGCGGCTGCCGCCTCGTGATCGCCGCGGGTGCGCTCGAGGTGGCCGAGGTGGGCCAGCGTGAGCGCCTCGCCGACCGCGTCGCCCGTCGCCCGGGCGACCGCCAGCGCCTCGCACAGGGCGCCCTGCGCGACGTCGAGGTCGCTCGCCACGCGCTCGAGCCAGGCGAGGTTGCCCAGCGCGAGGACCACCCCGCCGTCGCGGTCCAGGCGCCGGAACTGGAACAGCGTGGCCTCCCACACCATGCGGACCCCGCCGTCCAGGCCCTCGGGCAGCAGCGGCTGGCCGAACGTGATCGACGGGATGACGCGCCCGCCCGCCCCGGGCAGCGCGCGCAGCCGGTCCAGGGCGTCGAGGAGGCGGGCGCGCGCGCCGGGAAGGTCGGACCGGTGCCAGGGCGTCAGCGCCGACGCGTGCACGGCGGCGGCCGCGACCTGGTCGTCGCCGATGCGCTCGGCCGTGGCGATGGCCTCGCGGAACCGGCGCTCGGAGCGGGCCGAGGAGCGGTGGTACTCCTCGAAGACGGCGTGCTGCAGCCCGGCCTCGGCGCTCGCGCGGGTGTCGTCGAGGCCGCGCATGATCTCGACCGCCTCGTCGACGTCGCGCAGGTAGCCGGCGGTGTCGCCGCGGCGCAGCGCCATGCCCGCGGCGGCCAGCAGGGCGTCGACGCGCGCCGCGGTCGGGTCCGGGGCCGCGTCGAGCGCCTCCCGCAGCCACCGCGTGCCCTCCACGAACAGCGACTGCGCCAGCCAGAAGCGCCAGAGGTGGTTGGCCAGGGCGAGCGCCGCCGGCGGGTCACGGCGCACCGCGAAGGCCAGGGCGGCGCGCAGGTCGTCGTGGGCCGCCTCGAGCGCCGCGGGGTCCAGCGTGCCGCCCGCGACGGGATCGTGAGCCCGTGCGTGCGCGAGGCACCAGGCGAGGTGGGCACGCGCGGTCGGCTCGCGCTCGCCGGCCTCGCGCAGCGCCTCGCCGGCGAACTGGCGGATCGTGTCCATCATGCGGAAGCGGCCGGCCTCGGCGACCACGAGCGACTTGTCCACCAGGCGCGCCACGAGGTCGGCCACGCGCCGGGTGCTCAGTGGGGCCGCGGCCGCGACGGCCTCCGCGGCCTCCAGCGTGAACGTCCCGGCGAACACGGCCAGGCGCCGGAACAGCGTGCGCTCCTCGTCGGTGAGCAGGTCGTGACTCCACGCGATCGTCGCGCGCAGCGTCGCCTGGCGTGTCAGCGCGGTGCGGCTGCCGGCGCTCAGCACGTCCAGCGAGTCGCCGAGCCGGTCGGCGATCTGCGCGACGGTCAGCGCGCCGGTGCGCGCCGCGGCGAGCTCGATGGCCAGCGGCATCCGGTCCAGGCGCCAGCACACCGCCTCGACCAGCGCCTGCTCGTCGTCGGTCCAGCCGTCGCCCGGCCGCACCGCGGCGGCGCGCTGGCGGAAGAGCTCGGGCGCCTCGGCCAGCGACGGCACGCGCCAGGCGACCTCGCCGGCGCAGCGCAGCGGCTCGCGGCTGGTGGCCAGCAGCCGCAGCTCGGGCCCGGCCGCCGTCAGCGCCTCGGCCAGGTGCGCGCAGGCGTCGAGCAGGTGCTCGCACGTGTCGAGGACCACGAGGGTCGCGGGGCGATCGGCGACGTGGGCCAGCAGGCCGTCCAGCGCGGGGCGGTTGGCGGGGATCGGCACGCCGAGCGCCGCCGCCACCGTCTGGTGCAGCAGGGCCGCGTCGCCGACGGTCCCGAGGTCGGCGAACGCCACGCCGCCGGGCAGCGCGGCCGCCCGCGCGGCCGCGGCCTCCAGGGCGAGACGGGTCTTGCCCGCCCCGCCCGGGCCCGTGAGGGTCAGCAGCCGCGTGCGGTCCAGCAGGCGCCGGAGCTCGCCGAGCTCGCGCTCGCGCCCGACGAAGCTCGTCCGGGCGACGGGCAGGCGGGGCGGCGGGAGGTCCGGCGGCGCGGGATCGGCGAGCAGCTCGCGGTACAGCGCCCGGGTCTGGGGATCGGGATCGGCCTCGCTGTGGGCCCGCAGCCCGGCCCGCAGCTCCTCGAACTGGGCCAGGGCGTCCTGGCGGCGCCCCGCCGTGGCCAGGACGCGCATGAGGGCGCGCCGCGCCGGCTCGTGGCGGGGCGCGTCGGCGACGGCCCGCTGCAGCCGCGTGATCGCCGAGCCGTGGTCGCCTCCGGCGGCGTCGCGCTCGGCGATCCGCAGGACGACGTCGAGCTGCAGCTCGGCGAGCGCCCGCCGCTGGCCCTCCGTCCACGGCTCGAAGCGGTCCTCGGGCAGCAGCTCGCCGCGATAGAGCTCCAGGGCCTCGTCGAGCCGGCCCGCCGCGGCCGCGGCCTCGAAGGCGTCGACGTCGGTCCACGCCCCGGGGTCCAGCGCCAGGACCTCGTCGGCCAGCGTCAGCGCACCTGGGTCGCCGAGTGCACGGCGGGCGGCGTGCAGCGCCTGGTGCAGGTTGTTGGCCGCCGCGGCGGCATCGCGCTCGGGCCAGAGCAGCTCGGCGACCGCGTCGCGGTGCTCGCGCCGCCCGGGGGTCAGCGCCAGGACCTTGACGAGCGACCGGGCCTTGCGCAGGCGCCATGCGCGCTCGGCGACCGTCACCTCTGCGGTCTGCACCGAGAAGCCGCCCAGGAGTCGGATGCGCAGGGTGTCTCGGGACACGCGGGATCCCCCGCGGCGAGCCTACTCCCGTCCGGACGGCGCCGGGACCGCGGCGCGGCGCTCGCGGGAGCGGTGGTGGAAGAAGGAGGCGAACGTGCCCGCCATCGACGTCACGACGGTCACCGCGTAGAGCTCGAGCCCGACGTCGAGGATCTTGCCGCCCGGGGTCAGCGGGTTGGGGAACTGCGAGGACACCGTGAGCATCTGCGTCGTGGTCCAGAACAGCGCGTTGCCGAACGTCGTGATGTCCCCGCGGCCGTGCTCCAGCCCCCATCCGGCGCCCGCCGCCAGGAGGTCGACGATGACCGTGACGAGCATCAGGCCGGCCAGGCGGCTGCGCAGGTCCGCGTGCGCGGGGGTGGCGCCCCGCAGCGTCATCGACGCCGACGCGAGCAGGCGCAGCAGCGGATGGGGGTGCGGATCGGGCACGGCCGCGAGTGTCCCGGGGGCGGCGGACGGTGACGGCGTCCCCGTGCTCGGTACAATCCCTCCTGCCACAGTCGGATTTGAAACCGTTGCCCGAGATCATCGACATCTGCCCCGTGACCGAGCTCCCCCCGGGCGCCATGCGCGTCGTGGAATGGGAGGACCTCGAGATCGCCGTCATCAACTGCGCCGGAGAGCTGTTCGCGATCGAGGATCGCTGCTCCCACGACGACGGTCCGCTGGCCGAGGGCGTCCTGCACCAGGACGCCTGCGCGATCGAATGCCCGCGGCACGGCTCCCTGTTCGACCTGCGCACCGGATTCCCGAAGACCCTTCCTGCCTATGAGCCCGTGGAGACCTTCTCCGTCCGGGTCCAAGGCGACCTGATCAAGCTGGAGGTCGAGTAGCCCATGGCTGCCACGCCCGAGTCCACGAAGGTCCTGACCCCCGACGAGGCCTCCCTCCGGACCCTCGGCTCCGACTACACGGAGCGCTACGGGTTCCACGACGCCGAGAACTACCTCTACAAGGCGCCGAAGGGCCTCAACCGCGAGATCGTCGAGAAGATCTCCGAGCTCAAGGACGAGCCGCAGTGGATGCGCGAGTTCCGCCTCAAGGCGCTGGACTACTTCCTCGCGCGCCCCATGCCGACGTGGGGCTCGCCGATGCTCGCCGACGTCGACTTCGACGACATCCACTACTTCGTGCGGTCCTCCGAGAAGGCCAGCCGCTCCTGGGACGACGTGCCCGAGGACGTCAAGCGCACGTTCGACCGCCTCGGGATCCCCGAGGCCGAGCGCAAGTTCCTGGCCGGCGTCGGCGCCCAGTACGAGTCCGAGGTCGTCTACCACCAGGTCAACAAGGAGCTCGAGGCCCAGGGCGTCGTGTTCCTCGACATGGACACCGCGCTGCGCGAGCACGAGGACATCGTCAAGGAGTACTTCGCGACGATCATCCCGCCCAACGACAACAAGCTCGCCGCGCTCAACAGCGCCGTGTGGTCGGGCGGCTCGTTCGTCTACGTGCCGCCGGGCGTGCACGTCGAGATGCCGCTGCAGGCCTACTTCCGCATCAACACGGAGAACATGGGCCAGTTCGAGCGCACGCTGATCATCGCCGACGAGGGCTCCTACGTGCACTACGTCGAGGGCTGCACGGCCCCGACCTACTCGTCGGACTCGCTGCACTCCGCGGTCGTCGAGCTCATCGCCAAGCCGGGCGCGCGCATCCGCTACACGACGGTGCAGAACTGGTCCAACAACGTCTACAACCTGGTCACCAAGCGTGCGGTCGCCCAGACCGACGCCACGGTCGAGTGGGTCGACTGCAACCTCGGCTCCAAGCTGACGATGAAGTACCCCGCCGTCTACCTCATGGGCGAGCGCGCCCACGGCGAGGTCCTGTCCATCGCCTTCGCGGGCGCGGGCCAGCACCAGGACGCCGGCGCCAAGATCGTCCACGCCGCGCCGAACACCACGAGCAACATCTTCGCCAAGTCGATCTCCAAGGACGGCGGCCGCTCGTCCTACCGCGGCCTGCTCGAGGTCGCCAAGGGCGCGCACGGCTCGAAGTCCAAGGTCGTCTGCGACGCGCTGCTGCTCGACGAGCACTCGCGCTCGGACACCTACCCGACGATCCGCATCAACGAGGATGCCGTCGACGTCGGTCACGAGGCCACGGTCTCCAAGGTCGGCGACGAGCAGCTCTTCTACCTCATGTCGCACGGCCTCAGCGAGGAGGAGGCGGGCAAGCTCATCGTCAACGGCTTCATCGAGCCCATCGTCAAGGAGCTCCCGATGGAGTACGCCGTCGAGATGAACCGCCTGATCGAGCTGCAGATGGAGGGCTCCATTGGCTAGCGCCACCGCGCACGGAAGCGACCCCGCCGTCGGGGCGTCCGTGCCGCAGCTCGGCGTCGAGCTGCCCACGTTCAAGGGGACGCCCGGCTGGGAGTTCACCCCGATCGACAAGCTCGACCTCGCGGCGCTGCCGGCCGCCCCGGCCGGCACCGGCACCGCGGGCGTCGCGCTGCTTGCGCCCGAGGGCGGCGTGGGCCCCTCCGAGGAGGAGCCCGGGACATCGGACCCATCTGCCCTCATCGTCGCCCCGTTGCGCGTGGCGCTCGAGCGCCACGCCGAGGTCGTCGGCCGGCACTTCGGCACCGTCGTGCGCCCGTCGTACTTCGCGACGGTCAACGCCGACCAGTGGACCGACGGCACCCTGGTCTACGTCCCGCGCAACGTCAAGGTCGAGGCCCCGATCGTCATCACGACGGTCCAGGACCGCCCGGGCACCTCGCTGCACCACCGCACGCTCGTGGTGCTCGAGGAGGGCGCGGAGGCCGAGGTCTGGGACCAGGTCGCGTCCTCCCACGACGAGGAGGCGCTCGTCAACGGCGTCGTCGAGCTCGTCGTCGGCGACAACGCCACGCTGCGCTACTTCGGCGCCCAGACCGTCAACGAGAAGACCTGGGTCTTCGGGTCCCAGCGCGCCGTCCTGGGCAAGGACGCCGAGCTGGACTGGACGACGCTGGGCTTCGGCGGCTCCAACGGCAAGGTGTTCCTGGAGACCACGCTGGCCGGCCGCGGGTCGACGGCCAAGGTCACCGGCGCCTACGCCACGCGCGGGCGCCAGCACATCGACTACGACACGCTCCAGGAGCACGCGGCGGCCGACACGGTCTCCGACCTCGCGTTCCGCGGGCTGGTCAGCGGGCGGTCCACGGCGGTCTGGCGCGGCATGATCAAGGTCGACCCGGGCGCGCAGCGCACCGACGCCTTCCAGGAGGCGCGCAACCTGCTCATCGGCAACAAGGCCCACGCCGACGCCATCCCCGGCCTGGAGATCCTCGCCGACGACGTGCGCTGCACCCACGCCGCCGCGATCGCCCAGATCGACCCCGAGCAGATCTTCTACCTGCGCTCGCGCGGACTGGAGCGCCCCGTGGCCGAGCGGCTCGTGGTCGAGGGCTTCCTCGGCGCCGTCGTCGAGCGCTACGCCGAGGGCCCGATCCGCGACACGCTGGCCGGCGCCATCGACGCGCGCCTGGCGACCGTCCTGGGCTAGGCCGCCGGAGACCGCGGGCCGCGGGTTTCGCCCCCTGGGCGAGCACCCGCCGAGCGAACCTCGCCTCCTGGGCGAGCGTTCTCCGGGCTAGGTCGACGGAGACCGCGGGCCGCGGGTTTCGCCTCCTGGGCGAGCACCCGCCGAGCGAACCTCGCCTCCTGGGCGAGCGTTCGCCAGCACCTGCGTGAGCTGGTCCACGCTGACGAAGTCCAGGCCCAGCGCGTGGAGCTTCTTCCACGCGACGCGGCCGGCCTCGTCGATGACGAACGTCGCGCGCTGGGTCCCCAGGACGGGGCGCGCCACGCCGTAGGCGCGCGCGACGGCCTTGTCGGGATCGGCGAGCAGCGGGACGGTCAGGCCGTGGTTGGCGGTGAACGCCTCGTGGCTGGCGACGTCCTGGCCCGAGATGCCCACGACGATCGCATCGAGCGCCGAGAGGTCCTCCGAGCGGTCGCGGTAGGAGCAGAACTGCTTCGTGCACACGGGCGTCTCGTCGCCGGGGTAGAACGCCAGCACCACGCGGCGGCCGCGATGGTCGCCGAGGCGGAAGCGGCCGGCGGTGCCCTGGAGCTCGAAGTCGGGCGCAAGCTCACCCACCTGCGGTCCTCGTGGCATGCGTGGAAGAGTAGGGGACCGTGGACCCCTGGATCGCCGCCCGCGCCACCGCCATCGCCGCACGTGCCGAGCGCGAGCTCGAGGCCCTCGTCGGCGTCTCGACCCCGTCGGGCGACGTCCGCGGCGCCCAGGAGGCCGCCGCCATCGCCGCGGCGCTCCTGCCCGACGGCGCCGAGGTCGAGCACGTGCCGTGCTCCTCGCCCGGCCACGCCCCCGACCTGGTGGCGCGCCTGAGGGGCACGGGACGCGGGCGCATCCTCCTGCTCGGTCACCTCGACACGGTCGTCGCCCACGACGGCCACCGTCCCCTGGAGCCCGACCCTGACGACGCCGACCGCCTGTTCGGGTCGGGGACCGTGGACATGAAGGGCGGCGACGTCCTGGCGCTCGGCGTCATGCGCGCGCTGGCCGCCGAGCCCGAGCGCTTCGCCGAGATCGCGCTGCTGCTCGTCGTCGACGAGGAGTGGCGCGTCGGCCCGTTCGCCCACGTGGAGCGGTTCGCGGGCTTCGACGCCTGCCTGTGCTTCGAGGCCGGCGAGCTCACCACCGGCGGCGAGGACGCGGTCGTCGTCAAGCGCAAGGCGGCGGGGACCGTCGAGGTGCTGGCCCAGGGCCGGTCGGCGCACTCGGGCTCGGCGCCCGACCGCGGCGTCAACGCCCTGCTGGCGCTCGCCGAGGCCGCCCGGGCCATCGCCGGCTGCCACGATCCCCGCGGCCCCGAGCGGCTGACCGCCGTGCCGACCGTGCTGCACAGCGGCGACGCCTTCAACGTGGTCCCCGCCGAGGGCCGGCTCATCGCCGACGTCCGGGCCGACCGGCTCGAGGCCTTCGCCGCCGTGCTGGCCGCCGTGCCGGCGCAGGTCGGCGGCGCGACGCTGACGACGCGCCTGGCGCGCGAGTGGCCGGGGATGGACGCGCGCGCGGCGACGGGCCCGCTGCTCGAGCAGGCCGGGGCGCTGCTGGGGCGGCGCGTGGCCGGCGCGGCCCGCGGCGGCGCCAGCGATGCCAGCCACTTCGCCTCGGCGATCCCCCTGACCGTCGACGGCCTCGGCCCCCGCGGCGGGGCCGCGCACAACCCCGGGGAGTTCGTGCGGGTCTCGTCGCTGCGGACCCGCGCCGAGGTCGCGCTCGCCGTCGCGCTCGCGGCCCTGGATCCTGGAAATGGGGCGTGAAGGTACGCATTCGGACGTCGTTATGACGACATCCCGCCGCGCGCCTCGCTAAGCTCACGCGGTCGTTTCACCAGCCGAATCCCCGGCGGACGTCGTCGGGGAGCGGGGGACCCAATGGCCGGAACCATCCGGTCACGGGGCGAGTCGTCGCCAGCGTGCGACGTAGCGCCACTCTCTTGGCGCGAGCCCGACAGCTAACCCCGTAGGCGCCGCCAAAGAGAGGGTTCCCCCGTTGTCGTCGTTGTCGTTCCGTTCGTCGTTCCTCGGTCTGGTGGCCGCCTTCGCGGCTGCCGCGGTGCTCCTCGTCCCCGCCGCCGCGGGCGCCGCCACCTCGGCCTCGAGCACCAGTTCGGCCGCTCTGGGCAAGAGCACCCTGCGCCGCGGCGACACCGGCGCCGCGGTCAAGGCGCTGCAGCGCCTGCTGACCCGGGCCGGGTTCAAGACCACCGCCGACGGCCAGTTCGGGTCCGGCACCGCGAAGGTCCTGCGCCGCTTCCAGCGCGCGGCCGACCTCAAGGCCACCGGCGTCGCCGACGCGGCCACCGTCAGCGCCCTGCGGCGCGCCACCAACGGCTCGGCGTCGCGCAACACCAACGGCGGGTTCGGCCTGCGCAGCGCCGGCGGGTCCCAGCACCTCGGCGACCGCATCCCGCTCCAGCAGGGCATGAGCGGCCACGACGTCCGGATCCTCCAGGACTTCCTCACCCGCGCCGGGTTCAAGACCGGCATCGACGGCGAGTTCGGGGCGGGCACCCTCAAGAGCGTCAAGCTCTTCGAGACCGACCGGCAGGTCGCCCAGGACGGGATCGTCGACGCCGCCGACATCGACCTCCTGCGCTCCCTGGTCGCCGGGGACGGTGGCGCCCCCGCCACGGCGGCCCAGCCCCCGCCGCTGGCGCCCGGCGACAAGGCCACGATCGGCGCCGACGGCCTGGCGGTCGCCCCGGCCAGCGCGCCCGACCCGGTCAAGCAGATCATCGCCGCCGGCAACGAGATCGCCAAGACGCCCTACCACTACGGCGGCGGGCACGGCACGTGGCAGGACACGGGCTACGACTGCTCGGGCTCGGTCTCCTACGCGCTGCATGGCGCGGGCCTGCTCGACCAGGCCCTGCCCTCCGGCGACTTCACCTCCTGGGGCGAGCCCGGCCCCGGCCAGTGGGTGACCCTGTACGCCAACGGCGGCCACATCTACATGATGGTGGCGGGCCTGCGCTACGACACCAGCGGCCGCCAGCAGGACGGCACGCGCTGGCATGCCGACACCCGGTCGAGCAGCGGCTACACGGCCGTCCACCCGCCCGGCCTCTGATCCGAAGGCTCCGCGCAGGGGTGCGTGGCGACGGCGGGGGGCCCCGGGCCGCCCGCCGCCGACCTGCCGGCGCGCGGGGCCGGTGCAGTACAACACCGGTCCGTGCCGCCGCACCCCGAACGCCCGCCCGCGACCACCGACGAGGAGCTGCTCGGCACCAAGCGCCGCTCCATCGTCGCCACGCGCACCGAGTCCGAGCGCGTCGAGGTCATCGAGCACGAGCTGCGCACGGGCTTCGGCGCGCTGCGCGAGCTGGGTCCCGCCGTGTCGTTCTTCGGCTCGGCGCGCACGCCGCCCGAGGCCGACGCCTACGCGAAGGCCCGCGAGACCGCACGCCGGCTGGGCGAGGCCGGCTTCGCGATCATCACGGGCGGCGGTCCCGGGATCATGGAGGCCGCCAACCGCGGCGCGCGCGACGCGGACGCCACGTCGGTCGGGCTGAACATCGAGCTGCCGTTCGAGCAGGCGGCCAATGCCTACCAGGACATCGAGCTGCGGTTCTCATACTTCTTCACCCGCAAGCTCATGTTCGTGCGCTACGCCACGGCGTTCGTGGTCATGCCCGGCGGCTTCGGGACGCTGGACGAGCTGTTCGAGGCGCTCGTCCTCGAGCAGGTCGACAAGATCCGCGACTTCCCCATCATCCTGTTCGGGACGGCGTTCTGGGCGGGCCTGCAGGCGTGGATCGTCGAGCGCCTGCTCGACGAGGGCCTCATAGGCCCCGCCGACCCCGGGCTGCTCGTGGCCACCGACGATCCGGCCGAGGTCGTCAGGCTCGTCGAGGCGGCGCGGACGCGCCAGGAGGACCCGTGACCGCCGACGGCGCCACGGGCGGCGTCACGTCGTCGTAGCGGGCGCGCACCGCGTCGATGTAGTCGGCCATGTGCTGGGCGACCCCCGGGTCGTCGATCTCCAGCACGTTCTCGGCGTTGAGCTCGCCCGACCGCGACAGGTTGAACGAGCCGACGAACGTCACGTCGTCGGCGACCGTCACCTTGGCGTGCATGTAGTCGTGGACGGTGCCCGGCGCATAGGGCGTCGAGCGCTTGCCGTGGAAGGCGGCCCCCTCGAGCACCTGCGCGAGCAGCGGTGCCTTCCACGACGACGCGGGGTTGGCGCCCCACTGGTCGAAGACCTGCAGGACCTGGGTCCAGTCGCACACCCCGGCGACGTCGACGCGCCGCTCGGCGCAGACCTCGGCCAGGGTCCCGAGCACGGGCCCGGAGGTCAGCACGGGGGAGGCGATGCGCACGCGGCGGCGGGCGCGGCCGATGACGGCCGCGATGCGGTGGGCCAGCGCCTCGCCACGCCCCGGGCAGAACCAGGGCGCGACCGTGGCGGTGCCGCCGACGGAGACCGCGACGGCGTCGCGCTCGCCCGAGCCCTCGACGCGGCCGCGGGACCACAGGTCGTCGAAGTCGCGCGCGTAGGCGGCCGCGACCGCCGCCGAGTCGACGGTGACGATGACGTTCTCCTCGCGGGTCCACGAGTCCAGCGTCCAGTTCGTCGATCCCGTCCACACGCCGGTCCCGTCGCGCACGACGTACTTGTGGTGCATGAGGTCCGGCTCGCCTCCGATGCCGCGCAGCGGCACGCCGAGCTGGGCGAGGATGTCCGGACGGGTCCGCGGCGGCGGCGGGAACGGGACGCGCCGGGCGCCGTCGACGTTGTAGGCGATGCGCACCGCGACGCCGCGCCCCGCGGCCGAGCGCACGGTGCCGGCGACGGCGTCGCCGACGGCGCCGGGCAGGCGCACGTCGTACAGCGCGATGTCGAGGCTCGTGTGGGCCGTGCCCAGGAACGCGATGAGGTGGGCCGCCACCGCCTCGGCGGTCTGGCCGCCGTCGGTCAGGGTGTGCAGCGTGATGGGTCCGTCGCGTCCGTCCATCGGCGGGCGCGACGCTACCGGCCGCGCCACCTGCTTGCATGCACGATCGCCCGGTGCCCCGCGCCGGCCGACCGCGCCATGAGCGACGACGCCCTGCATCCCACCCGCTCGGTCCGCATCCCGCTGACCGAGGTCGTGCTGCGGGCGAGCCGGTCCTCGGGGCCGGGCGGCCAGCACGCCAACGTGACCGCGTCGCGGATCGAGGCCTCCTTCGACGTGGCGGCCTCCACGGCGCTGACCCCCGAGCAGCGCCGCCGCGTCATGGACCGCTGCGGGCCGGTCGTGCGGGCGGTGGCCCAGGACGCCCGCAGCCAGGCCCGCAACCGGGAGCTGGCCCTCCAGCGCCTGGAGGAGCGCCTGGCCCGCGCCCTGCACGTCCAGCGCTCGCGGACCCCGACGCGCCCCACGAAGGCCTCGCGGACGCGCCGCCTGGACGCCAAGGCCCGCCGCTCGTCGGTCAAGCGCGCCCGCCGGCCACCGGGCGACGACTGATCCGACGCGCCAGGTCGGGGCCCGCGCCGTTTACCGCGTGGTCCGACCGGGAACCTCCAAGGTCTATGACGGTCGTTTCCACGCCTCGTCCCGCCGAGGGCACCACCCACCTGCCCCCGCGCACCGACGCCCAGCTGCTGGAGGCCTATGCGCACTCGCGCGATCCCCGTCTCCGCAGCGCCCTCGTCGAGCGCTTCCTGCCGCTGGCCCGCTCGATCGCCAAGCGCTACCGCAAGGCCGAGGAGCCCTTCGACGACCTGCTGCAGGTCGCCAGCCTCGGGCTTCTGAAGGCGATCGACCGCTTCGACCCCGCCCGCGGAATCGCGTTCTCGAGCTTTGCCGTGCCGACCATCGTCGGCGAGCTGCGCCGCCACTTCCGCGACCGCTGCTGGTCGGTGCGCCCGCCGCGCGAGCTGCAGGAGCGCGCGCTGGAGGTCGACAAGTACCGCACCGAGCTCACGACACGGCTGGGGCGCTCACCGTCGGTCCGCGAGATCGGCCAGGCGCTCGAGCTCGACGACGAGCAGGTGCTCGAGGCGCTGCAGGCCCAGCAGGGCATGCGCGCCACGTCGCTGGACGCCCCGCGCGGCAACGGCGAGGACCAGGACGCCACGCTGGCCGACGCGTTCGGCGCCGAGGACCCCGAGCTGGGCCGCGCGGAGCATCGCGCGACGCTGTCGCGGCTCTTCGAGCGCCTCGACGAGCGCGAGCAGCGCGTGCTGCGCCTGCGCTTCGAGGAGGACCTCACCCAGGAGGAGATCGGCCGCATCGTCGGCGTCTCCCAGATGCAGGTCTCGCGCATCATCCGCGGCGCGGTGGGCAAGCTGTCCGCGTCGCGCGGCCGGTCGCTCTGACCCGTCGTCCCGGTGGGCGGCGGACCTCACGCCCCGCGGGATGGGGTCGGGCGATGAGCGCCAACCTCGCGACGATCCTCACCGCCTCCGCGGGGCGTCATCCCGACCGCGTCGCGCTCAAGCTCGACGACGCGGATTTCAGCTACGCGTTGCTCGACGAGGCCGCCGCGCGGGTGGCGGCGATGCTGAAGGCCAAGGGCGTCGAGCCCGGCGACCGCGTCGGGATCATGCTGCCCAACGTCCCCTACTTCCCCGTGGCCTACTACGGGGTGCTGCGCGCCGGCGGCGTCGTCGTCCCGATGAACGTCCTGCTCAAGGGCCGCGAGGCCGGGTTCTACCTCTCGGACCCGCAGGCCAAGCTCCTCTTCGCCTGGCACGACTTCGCCGACGCCGCGCGCCAGGGCGCCGAGGCGGCCGGGGCCGAGCTCGTCCTCGTCAAGCCCGGCGAGATCGAGGGCATCATCTTCGAGCACGAGCCCGACCCCGAGGTCGCCGAGCGCGCCGACGACGACACCGCGGTCATCCTCTACACGTCGGGCACGACCGGGACGCCCAAGGGCGCCGAGCTCACCCACAGCAACATGCGCCGCAACGCCGAGGCGTCCGTGGCGCTGTTCGGGCTGGCCGAGGACGTCGTGGTCCTGGGGGCACTGCCGTTGTTCCACTCCTTCGGCCAGACGTGCGGGATGAACGCCACGATCCTCGCGGGCGGCTGCCTCACGCTCATCCCGCGCTTCGAGCCGGCCAAGGCCCTGGAGATCATCCAGCGTGACCACGTCACCGTCTTCGAGGGCGTGCCGACGATGTACAACGCGATGCTGCACCTCGACGGCCGCGAGCAGTACGACACGTCGTCGCTGAAGGTCTGCGCCTCGGGCGGCGCGGCCCTGCCCGTCGAGCTGCTGCACGGCTTCGAGGCGGCGTTCGGCTGCAAGGTCCTGGAGGGCTACGGCCTCTCGGAGACCTCGCCGGTGGCCTCGTTCAACCACCCCGACCGCGAGCGCAAGGCGGGGTCCATCGGCACGCCCATCGAGGGCGTGGAGATGAAGGTCGTCGACGAGTCCGACGACGAGGTGGCCCCCGGCGAGGTCGGCGAGATCGTCATCCGCGGCCACAACGTCATGAAGGGCTACTGGGGCAGGCCCGATGCGACCGAGGAGGTCATGCGCGGCGGGTGGTTCCACACGGGCGACATGGCCAAGGTCGACGAGGACGGCTACTTCTTCATCGTGGACCGCAAGAAGGACCTCATCATCCGCGGCGGCTACAACGTCTACCCGCGCGAGATCGAGGAGGTGCTCTACGAGCACCCGGCCGTCCGCGAGGCCGCAGTCGTCGCCGTTCCGCACCCCGAGCTGGGGGAGGAGGTCGGTGCCGCCGTCGTGCTCAAGGACGGCGAGGACGTCGACGAGGACGCCATCCGGGCCTACGTGAAGGAGAACGTCGCGGCCTACAAATACCCGCGGCACGTGTGGTTCGTCGACGAGCTGCCCAAGGGTCCCACCGGCAAGATCCTCAAGCGTGAGATCGAGGCGCCGGACGTCGAGTCCGCCGGTTCGCAGGACGGCTGACCCACGGCGGCCGGGCCCGATCCGGGTCCGCGTTCACCGCGGATTCACGGACGGCGCTTGCGACACCTGGTACGTTCCCCGGCGAACGGCCGGGGGTTGGCCCCGGTGGACAAGTCGTGCGGGCGTCGCAGGTGGCAGGAGCGTCTCCTCCCAGACGAAACGCAGCACACGAGGGACGGAGAGAACACTCACATGCCCAGCGGAACCGTGAAGTGGTTCAGCGACGACAAGGGGTTCGGGTTCATCACCCCGGACGCCGGCGGCAAGGACCTGTTCGTGCACCACAGCGCGATCATCGCCGACGGCTACCGCTCGCTGCCCGAGGGCGCGAGCGTGACCTACGAGGAGGAGAGCGGGGACAAGGGGCCCAAGGCCGTCAACGTCCAGCGCGTCTGATCCGCCGCGCGGCGGTCGTCCGCCCGCGCACCGAAGCTCCCGGAGGCCCGCCCTGGCGGGCCTCCGACGTGCTGCGGGTCAGTGGTCGGCGACCGACCCGTCGGGCGGGTCCAGCGGCAGGCCCGCGTCGTGCCAGGCCTGGATGCCGCCGGCCAGCGACCAGGCGTCGAAGCCGGCCCGGCGGAACGCCTGGGCGGCCATGAGCGACCGGGCGCCGAGACGGCACTGGAACACGACGGGCCGCTGGCGGTCGATCGTCGCGGCCTGCGAGCTCAGGCGCTCGAGCTCGATGTGGCGGCTGTCGCCGGGGATGCGCCCGGCATCCCACTCGTACTGCTCGCGGACGTCGATGAGCTGGATCTCACCGGCGTCGAGGCGCCTGCGGACGTCGTCGGGGGTCACTTCCAGCTCGGGATCGGCCAAGGGGTGCTCGCTCACGTGTGGTCCTCCGGGAATCGGGCCCCGAGTCTAGGAGACCGGCGCCCCGGGGTCAGTGGTGGAAGCCGATGCGCGCGCCGGGCGCACGCGCCTCGTCGCCCGTGAGACGGGCGACGACGGACTGCAGGTCGCGCACGAGCAGCCCGGCCATGTCGCGGCTGAAGCCGTTGCGCACGACGATCCGCAGCACGTGGAGGTCCTCCAGGCCCTGGGGCATCGGGTAGGCGGGGACGATCCACCCGTGCGCCCGCAGGCGCTCGGAGACGTCGTAGACCGTCCACCCCGCGTCGGGCGCCGCGACGCTGAAGGCCAGCACGGGGAGCTCCTCGCCGCGCGACAGCAGGGAGAACGCGCCGATCGACCCGATCTCGCGGGCCAGCCAGCGGGCCACGTCGCGGCAATCCTGGCCCACCGCACGGTAGCCCTCACGCCCGAGGCGCACGAAGGTGTAGTACTGCGCGGCGACCTGCGCACCGGGGCGCGAGAAGCTCAGGCCGTAGGTCGGCATGCTCCCGCCGAGGTAGTCCACGTCGAAGACGAGCTCGCGCGGGAGCGCGGCCTCGTCGCGCCACAGGCCCCAGCCGATCCCCGGGTAGACGAGCCCGTACTTGTGGCCCGAGGCGTTGATGGACTGCACCCGCGCCAGGCGGAAGTCCCAGACCAGATCGGGGTCCAGGAACGGCGCGATGAAGCCGCCCGAGGCGGCGTCGACGTGCATCGGCACGTCGGGCCCGCCGCGGTCGCGCAGCGCGTCGAGCGCAGCGGCGATGCCGGCGACCGGCTCGTAGGTGCCGTCGAACGTCGAGCCGAGGATCGCCACGACGCCGATCGTCTGCGCGTCGCAGGCGGCCACGGCCCGCTCAGCGGTCAGGTGCGTCGTGCCGTCGCCGACGCGCAGCAGGCGCGGCTCGACGTCCCAGTAGCGGCAGAACTTCTCCCAGCAGACCTGGACGTTGGCGCCCATCACGAGGTTCGGGCGCCCGGTGGCGCCGCGGGCGCGCCAGCGGCGCTGCAGGGCGATGCCGGCGAGCATGCACGCCTCGCTGGAGCCCGTGGTCGAGGTGCCGACCGCGGTGCCCGGCGCGCCCCACAGGTCGCCGAGCATCGCCACGCAGCGGCGCTCGAGCTCGGCGGTCTGGGGGTACTCGTCCTTGTCGACGAGGTTGCGGTCCTGGCACTCGGCCATGAGCTCGCGCGCCTCGGGCTCCATCCACGTCGTCACGAACGTGGCGAGGTTGAGCCGCGAGCGGCCGTCGAGCATCAGCTCGTCGTGGACGAGCTGGCGCGCGGCGTGGGCGTCGATCGAGTGCTCGGGCAGACGGCCGCGCGGGATCTCGACGCGCCCGTCGAGGCCGAGCTGTGGGCGCACCCAGATCGCGTCGTCGTCCATGTGTACGGGTCCTAGCCCGTGAGCACGCCGGCCAGGGCGCGCGGCGGCACCGGGTCGGCGGCCAGGAGCTCGCCGGCCAGCGCGCGCAAGACGCCGAGGCGCTCGCGCGGGTGCAACGAGAACGCGTACTCCTGCGCGGCCTCGTGGCCGGCGATGCCGAGCGAGGCGCGGTGCTCCTGGGTGGCCACGCGCGCGAGCACGAGCCCGAGCACGTAGGCGTCGAGGTCCTCGGCCTGCACCCGCGGCGCCACGCCCCCGGGCCGCGGCGCGGCGGCGCCGGGCGGCGGTCGTGCGCGCGGACCTCGGCGCCGTCGAAGTCGCGGTCCTGGGCACGCTCGCCGGGCTGGGGTCGGTCGCTCTCGCGGGCCGCGGCCCAGCGCGCCTCGTCGAGCTTGCGCGACAACTCGTCGTAGTCCTTGGGCTTGGGCGGCACGTAGCCGACGCCGAGCTTGAGCGCGCCGCCGCTGATCTCGCCGTCGGCGTGCTGCTGGACGAGGTCCTCGGCGCGCTCCTCGCTGACCGCGCCGCGCGCGATCCCGCGGCGGACGATGTCGGCGGCCGTGAACGAGAGGTCGCCCTGCTCGACGCGCGTCACGATCGCGTCGGGGAGGTCGAGCAGCCGCAGCGCCTTGCGCGTCCACTCCAGCGGCGCGCCGACCAGGCGCGAGACCTCCGCGGCCGTGAGCTGCGGGTCCTCGCTCATGATGGCCCGCGCGGCGCGGGCGAACTGCACGGGCTCGGGGCGGCTCTGGTGGAAGTTCTCGGCGAACTGCATCGTGAGCGCCTCGCGGCGCGAGATGTCGTCGATGAGCGTGAACCGCCACTCGCGGTCGCCCTCGGCGGCGTCCAGGAGCTGCATCGCGCCGAAGCGGCGGCGGCCGGCCAGCAGCTCGTAGGGCTGGTCGTCCTCGCCGGTGGCTCGGACGAGCGGTGGGTGCAGCAGGCCGGTCTCCTTGATGGAGACCGCCAGCTCATGGAGGTCCGGCAGCGGGCCGGTGCGCATGTTGACCATCGTGCGCACCTGAGCCAGGCGCGCCGCGATCGCGCGGTGCTCCTTGGCTGCGGTGGGGGACAGGGGAGCCTTGCGCAGGTCGGCGTCGCGGGCCTCGCGCTCGGTGCGCGATGCCTCCTCGCGCAGCTGCGCGACCTGTTCTTCGGCGTCTTGGAGCTTGTCGACCTGGGACATGGAGTCGCGCATCGAAGCAGACGCCCCGGAGGTCTCCGCAAACGCCCTGCACCGGGGCGGTTCGGGGGTGGGGGGCGTCGTGGGGCGCGGGCGGTCGCCGGCGATCGTGCCGCCGTGCGCGGGGAGGGGCGACGGGCGGCGGGGCGCCGGTCCCGACGCCCTACCCCCAATACAGGTTGAACAGGCCGAACTGGCGGTCGGGGCGCCAGGCCACCGCAGGGCCCAGGCGCATGCGCAGCGCGTCGTTGAGCCGCACGAAGCGCCAGGTCCGCAGGGCCTCGGTCGCCGCCGCGTTCCCGTCGGGCACGATGAGCGTGCCGGCCGCGGGACCCGCCGTCGCCGCGGCCATGAGCGCCACCCCGACGTCGGGGTCCAGCGCGCCGATGGCCGTGCCCGCGCCCCAGGGCGACGCGATCGCCCAGCCCGCCATCCTGCCACCGGCGTCGCGGACCGCCACGCCCGCGGGCGCCTCGATGACGTCGAGCACCGCGTCGCGCCGCTCCCCGGTCACCGCCGCGTCCAGGGCGCGCAGGTGCGCGCGATCCTCGGAGCGCACGGGATGCAGGTCGGCCTCCGGCGCGGCGCCGGCGACGCCGCGCCAGGCGATCGCGCGCTCCTCGGCGACGAAGCCGAGCCGTTCGTAGACCGGGCGCCCGGCCTCCGTCGCGTAGAGCAGGACGGTGCGGGCGTCGCGCGCCTGCAGCCACGCGACGGCGGCCTCGGTCAGCGCCGCGCCCAGGCCCCGGCGCCGGGCCTCGGGCAGCACGCCGAGCGCGCCGATCCAGCCCGTGGTCGCGAAGGCCGCCGTGCACACCACCCCACCGATGCCCTCGGGCCCGGCGGCGACCAGGATCGCGCCGTGCGGCGAGAGGCGCGGGTAGTCCAGCAGTCGCGCGACCTGGGTCCCGAAGCCGGCCCGGCGCAGGACCTCGACCACCGTCGGGATCTCGAGGTCGGTGGCCGGCCGGATCGCCGCTGCGACACGCACCACCGGCAGCCTATCCATCCCTCCCGCGCCAATCGGGTCGCTCGGGCCCGCGGTCCGGCGGGACACCGGTGCGCGCCGCGGAGCGCCGTCGCGCGTGCGCGACGGCGCTAGTCTCGTTGCGGACATGCGCCGCACCGCCTTCGCCGCCGTCTTCGCCATGAGCCTCGGGCTGTCGGCGATCGTCGTCCTGCAGGGCGGCTTCAGCTCGATCGGCATGGTCCGCATCCTCGAGATCCTCGCCGTGATCCTCGTCGGCGCCGCGGTGCTGATGTCCATCATGTCGATCGTCGGCCTGCGGCTGGCGGGATGGCGCGAGCCGGTCTCGGAGACCGAGTTCGAGGAGGTCGTGCTGCGCGCCGAGCGGCTGGCCCGCGAGGGCACCGCCGCCGAGCCCGACGAGGGCGAGTTCCTCGACCTCGACCCCTACGACGACCACGACTTCGAGGAGCTCGTCCGCGACGCGATGGACGACCTGCCCGACCTCCTGCGCGCCGCCTTGGACCGCAACGTCGCCGTCGTCATCTCCGACGGCGGCCGCCGCCGCGGCGCGTACGGCCTCTACCACGGCGACGGCGCACACCGCGACGAGGTCCCCGACCGCATCGTCATCTACCGCGACACGCTGCGCCGCGACTTCGGCCACGACGCCGAGCTGCTGCGCGAGCAGGTCGTCGTCACCGTCCGCCACGAGCTCGCCCACCACATCGGGTTCGACGAGCTCGGCGTGCGCGACCTCGGACTCTGACCCCGGCGCCTGTGGCCGTCGCGCCGCGCTTTGCGTCGTTCGGCCCGCGCGGCGGCTACGAGTCGTTCTTCCTGCGCGCCGTCGACCCCGACCGTCCCCGGGCCGTCTGGCTGCGCCACACCGTGCACCGCGCTCCGGGGCACGTCCCGGCGCTCGGCGCGATCTGGATCACGCTGTTCGACGCGGACGCACCGGCGCCTGTGACCCACAAGGTGACGCTCCCGGCGCCCGAGGCCCTGCCCGACGGCGTGCGCATCGGCGACAGCCGCTTCGGCCCGGGCGCCGTGCGCGGCGGCGACGAGGCCGCGGCCTGGGACCTGGAGTGGGACGGCGCGGCGGCGCCGCTGCGCCACCTGCCCACCGAGCTGCTGTACCGGACCGCGCTGCCGCGCACGAAGCTCGAGGCGCTCGCGCCGCGGGCGGCGTTCCGCGGCACGGTGACCGTCGGCGACACGACGATGCGGCTGCACGGCTGGCCCGGGACGGTCGGCCACAACTGGGGCACCGAGCACGCCGAGCGCTGGATCTGGCTGCACGCCGTCGCCCTCGACGGCGCGCCCGGGGCCTGGCTGGACCTCGCGCTGGGCCGCGTGCGCGTCGGCCGGGCGACGACCCCGTGGATCGCCGACGGGGCGCTGGAGCTCGACGGCCGCCGCCTGCGCCTCGGGGGCCCGGCCGCACGGCCCCGGGTCGCCGAGACCGCCACGGCACTGGACCTGCGCCTGCGCGGCGGCGCGCTCCGCCTGCGCCTCACCGTCCACGCGCCGCCGTCGCAGACCGTCGTCTGGCGCTACGCCGACCCCGGCGCCCGCGAGCACCACGTCGCGCACTGCTCGGTCGCGGCGCTGGAGGCGGTCGTCGCTCCGCGCGACGGCGGCGCGGTCCTCCTGCGCACCCGGCACGGCGCCGCCTACGAGCGCGGCATGGCCGAGGCGACGCACGGGCTGCCCGTCCAGCCCCACGGCGATCCCTGACGGCCGGGGCTCCGGTCATGCGCCGGCCGACCCGGAGGCCCTCAGCCACGCCAGGACCGCGAGGACCCGCAGGTTGCCGCCCGCCGCCGCGTGCAGGCCGAGCTTGCCGAAGATGCTCGTGACGTGCTTCTCCACGGCGCCCTCGGTCACCACGAGCCGCCCGGCGACCGCCGCGTTGGACAGGCCCTGGGCCATGAGCTCGAGGACCTCGCGCTCGCGTGGCGTCAGCTCGGACAGCGGGTCGTCGGCGCGGCGGCGGGCCAGGAGCTGGGCGACGACCTCCTGGTCGATCGCCGTGCCCCGTCGGCGACCCGCGCGACCTGGGCGACGAAATCGGCGGGGTCGGCGACGCGGTCCTTGAGCAGGTAGCCCACGGCGGGCCTGGACGGGTCGACGTTCTCGGCCAGCAGCTCGGCGGCGTAGGACTCCTCGACGTACTGGGACAGGACGAGCACCGGCGTGCCCGGGACGAGCCGGCGCGCCTCGAGCGCCGCGCGCAGCCCCTCGTCGCGCTGGGAGGGCGGCAGCCGCACGTCGACGATCGCGACGTCGGGCCGGTGCTCCTGCACCGCGGCCACGAGCGCGGGCCCGTCGCCCACCGCGGCCACGACCTCGTGCCCGTGGGCCTCGAGCAGGCGCTGCAGGCCGTCGCGCAGCAGCACGAGGTCCTCGGCGATCACGATGCGCACGGCAGCTCCGCCCGCAGGACCGTGCCCCGGCCGGGTGCGCCGGTGACGGTCAGCCGCCCGTCGAGGGCCTCCACGCGCCCGCGCAGACCGGCGATGCCCGTGCCCCGACGCGCGTCGGCGTCGCCGCGGCCGTCGTCGCGCACCTCGACGACCAGGCGCCCGCCGGCCAGCGTCCCGGCGACCTCGCACCGGTGCGCGCCGCTGTGCTTGGCCACGTTGGTGAGCGCCTCGGCCACGGTGAAGTAGGCGGCCGACTCGACCGCGGCGGGCAGCCGCTGCGGCACGTCCATCGCCACGGTGCAGGGGACGGGGCACCGCGCGGCCAGGGCCGAGACGGCGGCGTCGAGGCCGCGGTCGGCGAGGATCGCCGGGTGGATCCCCCGGGCGAGGTCGCGCAGCTCGACGAGCGCGGTCTTGGCGTCCTCGTGGGCGCCCTCGAGCAGGCGGGCCGCGCCGTCGGGATCGCTGTCCAGCCGCTCGCGTGCGAGGCCGAGGTCCATGGCCAGGGCGACGAGCCGGGCCTGCGCGCCGTCGTGCAGGTCGCGCTCGATGCGCCGCAGCTCGACGGCGGCGGCGTCCACGGCGCCGGCGCGCGAGACCTGCAGCTCGGTGATGCGCTCCTGCTCGTCGCCGCGCAGCAGCGCCTGGGCCAGCAGCGCCTCGGCCAGCGCGCACCCGCGCACGGTCCAGGCCGCCGCGACGACGGCCGGCGGCCCGGCCAGGACGCCGATCGCGATCTGCTCCCAGGTCCGGTCGGCCGTGAACGCTCCGAAGTCCACGCCGCCCGACACCGACCAGGCCCACGCCGGCGCCGTGATGAGCGCCAGGGCCACCGACCACGCGATGACGCCCACGCAGAACGCGCCGAGCCCGAAGGCGAAGAGCACGACGGCCCACACGAGCTCGCGCCAGAGCATGGGGTCGCGCAGCGCCGCGGCCAGCCGTGCGGGCAGGTTGCGACCCTGCCACGTGCGGCGCGACAGGGGGATCGGCACGCCGGCCAGGGCACCGCGGCGGCGCTCGAGGTTCGCCCACCAGCGGACGACCCATGCGTCGGCGTAGAGCTTGACGAAGCCGACCAGCGTGATGAGCAGCAGGACGCCCGTGACCGGGCCGGCGAACACGAGCGTCAGCGACGCGCAGCCGGACACGAGGCCGAGCGTGAGGTAGGTGAGGTCCACCCACGGCGTGGCGGTCATCGGGAGCGTGAGGATGCGCCGGAGCACGCCGTGACCTTCGCAGGGGACCGGGGACCGCACAATCCGGCAGGCCGCCGCGCGCGGGGTGGGGGAACCCGGAGGCGGCTGGCCTAGCCTGGAGGCCCGTGAGCGACCGCGAGCCCCTGAGCTACCGTCTCGTCGAGGCCGTCGAGAGCCGGCTGCGCCGCCATGCCCCCGTCGTGGCGCTGCGCGTGGCCTACCGGGTGGGCTACGTCGTGCTGCGGCCCTGGTGGTACCTGACCCGCCCGCAGACCCAGGGCGTCAAGGTCGTCGTGCGCTGCGGCGACGAGGTCCTGCTCGTGCGCCACAGCTACGCGCGGCGCGGGCAGTGGGACCTGCCCGGGGGCTTCGTCCATCCCGGCGAGGACCCGGAGGTCGCGCTGCGCCGCGAGCTCTCCGAGGAGCTCGGGGTCACGCCGCTGGCCACGCGGCGCATCGCGTGCACGCCCTCGCGGCTGGACGGCAAGCGCGAGGTCCTGTTCACCTACCTCGCTGAGGTGGCCGACACGACGATCGACCCCAGCCCGGCCGAGATCGACCAGGCCCGCTGGTACCCGGTGGATGCGCTGCCGGTACCGGCCACCCGGCTGGCCCGCCAGATGTCGGCGCGCTCGGCCTGGGAGCACGGGCCCGACGACGACTGAGCCGTCCCCGGGCCCGCGGGCCGGGCGGCTCAGGCCGTGATCGGCTCGCCCACGGGCGCGTGCTCGTTGGGCACGCAGTGCGTCATGACGAGGCCGCTCACGTCGCGCGGCGGGTTGGCGCCGAGGTTGGCGCGGCGCTGCTCCTCCTCGGGCGTGAGCGTCTGGGTGGCCAGCGGCTCGAGGTGGCGGACGTCGTCGGCGGTCAGCTCCAAGCCCTGGCCGACGCGGTCGCCCAGCTCGGTCTCGGCCATGTAGAGGTGCCAGAGCATCCGCTCCTGGATCGGCCGGTCGCACTGCGACAGGTTGGCGATCCAGTTGGCGACGAGCTCGTCCTGCTCCCACGGCTCGGAGAGCAGGTAGCGCTCGCCGGCCTGCGCGTAGTCGTTCGTGCGCGCGATCCTCTGGCGCGTCAGTCGGCCCTCGACGACCGGCCCCTGCTCGGTGTGCGTGGGCTTGGGCGCCTCCTGCGGGCCGCCGGTGATGGACGGCTCGTAGTTGACCGACGGGTTGCCCGACCCGCCGTCCACGGCGTAGGTCATCGCCCCGTCGCGCTGGTTGGTGGTGACGCGCGCGTTCTTGGGGGTGTTGACCGGCAGCTGCAGGTAGTTGGGCCCGATGCGGTGGCGCTGGGTGTCGCTGTAGCTGAACGTGCGCCCGACGAGCATCTTGTCGTCGGAGAAGTCCAGGCCATCGACCAGGACGCCGGTGCCGAAGGCGATCTGCTCGCTCTCGGCGAAGAAGTCCTCCGGCGCACGGTCGAGCACCATACGGCCGATCCTGCGCACCGGGAACACGTGCTCGGGCCAGACCTTGGTGTCGTCGAGCGGGTCGAACTCCAGCTCGGGGTGCTCATGGTCGTCCATGAGCTGGACGGCGAGCTCCCACTCGGGGTACTGGCCGGCGGCGATGGCGCCGTAGAGGTCCTTGGTGTGCACGCCGAGCTCGAGGCCCTGCTGCTTGCCGGCGTCCTCCTCGGTCCAGGACTTCACGGCCTGCTTGGGCAGCCAGTGGTACTTGACCAGCTTCGTCTCGCCGGCGGCGTTGACCCACTTGTAGGTGTTGACCCCGAAGCCCTGCATGGTGCGGTAGCTGGCCGGCACGCCGCGGGGGCTCAGGACCAGGTTGAACATGTGCAGCGACTCGGGTGACTGCGAGGCGAAGTCGAAGACCCGGTTGGGCACCTGGCGCTCGAACGTGACGGGGTCGGGCTTCTGGGAGTGGATGAAGTCGGGGAACTTGATCGCGTCACGGATGAAGAAGACGCCGAGGTTGTTGCCGACGAGGTCCCAGTTGCCGTCCTCGGTGTAGAACTTCACCGCGAAGCCGCGCGGGTCGCGAACGGCCTCGGACGAGTCCCGCCCGCCGGCCACCGTCGAGAAGCGCACCGCGACCTCGGTCCGCTTGCCGGCCGGCTCGAACAGCTTGGCGCGGGAGTGCGTGGAGATGGGCTCCTCGCCGCCCACGGTCCCGTAGGTCTCGAAGAAGCCGAACGCCGTGGCGCCGCGCGCGTGCACGACGCGCTCGGGCACGCGCTCGCGATCGAAGTGGGCCAGCTTCTCCATGAACTGGTAGTTCTCGAGCGTGGCCGGGCCGCGCTCACCGATCGTCCGCGTGTTCTGGTTGTCGGCGATGGGCTGGCCGTTGCGGGTGGTGAGGGTGTTGTCCTCGTCGGTCATGCGACCTGCCTTCCTTCGTGGGTTGCTCCTGCGCACGGGGGACAGAGCCCCCAGAAGGTGACCTCGGCCTCGTCGACGGCGTAGCCGTGGGCCGTGCCGGCCTCCAGGCAGGGGGGCGTGGCCCACGACGCAGTCGACGTCGGCGACCGCGCCGCAGGCGCGGCACACCAGGTGATGGTGGTTGTCGCCGACCCTCGCCTCGTAGCGCGCGGGGCCGCCGGCGGGCTCGATGCGGCGCGCGAGCACGCCGCGGTGCAGCGCCTCGCAGCAGTCGTAGGCGGCCTGCGTCGAGATCGCCACGCCGTGTGCGCGGACGCGCTCGATGATCTGGTCGACGCGCGGGTGGTCGGTCGCCTCGCCCAGGACCCGCAGGACGGCCAGGCGCGGGGCGGTGACCCGCAGGCCGGCGGCGCGGAGACGCTGTTGGAGGAGGACGTCGGTCACTCCATCGGGCGTACCGCCCTGGAACGGTTCCAAACCATCCCGGCGCCTCGGTGTCCTGGCGACGAGGACGTCCAGGGCTGTCGGTCGCGAATAGCCCGATCGGGTGAGTATCCTCCTGGGAAGGCCCCGTGGAGTGCGACCGCCGGGGGATAAACCTGCCCGTGGTGTGCGACCGCCGGGCGTCATCTCCGAGAGGAACCATCCATGCCCGAAGCCGTCATCGTCGACGCCGTCCGGACGCCCGTCGGACGAGCCTTCAAGGGCTCGCTGGCCCCCCTGCGTCCCGACGAGACCCTCGCCTTCATCGTCGACGCGCTGCTGGAGCGCAACCCCGGCGTCGACCCGGCCACCGTGGAGGAGCTCATCGCGGGCTGCGGCATGCCGCAGGGTCTGCAGGCCAACAACATCGGCCGCATCGCGGTCCTGCTGTCGGACAAGCTCGGCCAGGCCACCAACGGCTCGACCATCTCGCGCTACTGCGCGTCGGGCCTGGATGCCATCCGCATCGCGGCCAACAACGTCGTCGCGGGCCAGGGCGACGTCTACGTCGCCGGCGGCGTCGAGTTCGTCTCGCGCTACAACGCGCAGGCCGAGGCCGCCCACCCCGAGGACCAGAACGAGCACCTGCACGGCACCGACGGCCGCCCCGACGCCTACATCGCGATGGGCTTGACCGCCGAGAACGTCGCCGAGCGCTACGGGGTCTCGCGCGAGGACCAGGACCGCTACGCCCAGCGCTCGCAGGAGCGCGCCGTCGCCGCCCAGGAGGCCGGGGTCTTCGACCGTGAGATCGTGCCCGTCACCCTCGCCGACGGCACCGTGGTCGGCAAGGACGACGGCCCGCGGGCGTCCTCGACCTACGAGAAGCTCGCGACGCTCGAGCCGGCCTTCAAGCCCGGTGGCACCGTCACGGCCGGCAACGCGTGCCCGCTCAACGACGGCGCGGCCGCCGCGCTGGTCATGAGCGCCGCCAAGGCGGCCGAGCTGGGCCTGACGCCGCGGGCGCGCATCATCACCGCCGCGACGTGGGGCAACGAGCCCGAGTACATGGGCGTCGCGCCCATCGGGGCGATCAAGAAGGCACTCGACCGCGCCGGGATGTCGATCTCCGACATCGACGTGACCGAGCTCAACGAGGCGTTCGCGGCCCAGGTGCTGCCGATCGCCGCCGAGGTCGGCATCGACATGGACGCGCTGAACCCGCACGGCGGCGCGATCGCGCTCGGCCACCCCTTCGGGATGACCGGCGTGCGCATCATGACCACGCTGCTCAACGACCTCGAGACGCTCGACGGGACGATCGGCCTCGAGACGATGTGCGTCGCCCAGGGCCAGGGCGAGGCCATGATCATCGAGCGACTCCGCTAGTCCTGGGCCGATACCCGCTGAGGGAACCCGGCCCCCTGGGCCGGTGTTCCCCTATCGCGGCGCCATGCGGATCGCGCCGTCGAGCCGGATCGTCTCGCCGTTGAGCATCGGGTTGACGATGATCTGCTCGGCCAGCAGCGCGTACTCCGACGGGCGCCCCAGGCGCGGCGGGAACGGGATGGACTTCCCGAGCGACTCGCGCGCCTCCTCGGGCAGCGTGGCCAGCAGCGGCGTGTCGAACAGGCCGGGGGCGATCGTGTTGACCCTGATCCCGTACTGCGCCAGGTCGCGGGCCACCGGGAGCGTCATGCCGACCACGCCGCCCTTGCTGGCCGAGTAGGCGACCTGGCCGATCTGGCCGTCGAAGGCCGCGACCGACGCGGTGTTGATGAGCACGCCGCGCTCGCCGTCGGCGTTGGGCTCGTTGGCGATCATCGCCGCGGCTGCGAAGCGCAGCAGGTTGAACGTGCCGATCAGGTTGATGGCGATGATGGTCTCGAACGGCTGCAGCGGGTGCGGGCCCTTCGAGTTGGCCACGCGCTGCGCCCAGCCCGTGCCGGCGCACGTGACGGCGATCCGCAGCCCGCCGTCGGCCTCGGCGGCCTGCCGCACCGCGGCCTGCACCTGGTCCTCCTCGCGGACGTCGACCGCCACGAACGCGGCGCCGAGCTCGTCGGCGACGGCCTGGCCCTTCTCGGCGTTGACGTCGGCGATCGTCAGCACGGCGCCCTGCTCGGCCAGCCGCCGCGATGTGGCCTCGCCGAGGCCCGAGGCGCCGCCGACGACGAGCGCACCACTCCCTGAGATGTCCATGCCGTAGACCCTACCCTGGTGACACAGGCGTCAACTTCGCGGCGATGCCGTGGCGGTCAGCGCCCGGCGGGGGCCGGCGCGCGCCGCAGGCCGTCCTTGCCGCCGGCCTTGCTGGCCCGCAACGCCTGGTCGGCGCGCTCCAGCACCTCGGCGGGCCCCTCGGGCTCGACCCACTCGGCGACGCCGCAGGAGACGGTGATGCCCTCCTGGCCGCCGTCGGGGAGCGCGATGCGGATCTCCCGCAGCGCCCGCAGCGCGCGCTCGGCGGCGATGTCGGCCCGCGGGCCGCGGACGTTGGGAAGGATGACGACGAACTCGTCGCCGCCGTAGCGCGCGACCTGGTCGAAGCTGCGGTACTCGGCGCGCAGCGCGTCGGCGACATGGCGCAGCAGCGCGTCGCCGGTGAGGTGGCCGTGCACGTCGTTGACGCGCTTGAAGTCGTCGAGGTCGAGGATCGTGACGGCCAGCGGGGTGCCCTGGCGCCGGGCGCGGGCGATCTCCTGCGACAGGCGCTCACGCATCGCGCCGTGGTTCAGGCAGCCCGTCAGCGGATCGATCGCGGCGGCCAGGCGCGCGTCGCGCAGGGCGACGGCCGTGCCGGCCAGCGCAGTGAGCGCGGCGGCGGCCTGCAGGTCGGCGGCGGGCCAGGCGCGCGGGGTCCGCGAGCCGAGCACGACGACGGCGCGCACGGCCTCGCCGACGGTGAGCGGCAGGACCGCCGCGGTCACCGGCCCGTAGGTGCGCACGAGCTCGGCCGGCAGCGTGCCCGCCACGGCGGTGTCGGGGACGGTGACCGCGCGCCCGGCGTCGGCGACCCAGTCCAGCGCGTCGCCGCCGGCGCCGCGCGTCAGGAGGTACTCGGCGCAGCCGGCGCCCCGGAGGGCGACGACGCCGTGCGACGGCCGCCCGCCGGCGAGCACGACGACGTGGGCCTGGTCGAGGCCCAGCGCGGCCACCAGCTCCTCGGCCAGCGCACGCTGGACGAGCGCCGGCTCGGCGTCGCGCTGCGCGAGACGGGCGAGGCGCTCGACGCTCTGCGGGAACTGCTGCACGTGGGTCCGATCGGCCTTCCGGCGATGCGGCGCGCCCATCGGGTCATCCGTGCCCGGGCGCCGCGTCGGCTGCGATCAGTGTAGAAGTGGAGCTTCGGTCCGGAAAGACCAGGTTTGCGACCTGGACCCCCGTGGGGGTCCGGCCGCGGTCGGTGCCCGGCCTCAGCCGCGCACGCTGGCGAGGTTCAGCGCGAACAGGCCGTCGGGATCGGTGTACTGGGCGGCGAGCTCCATCCCCGACGCGGCGAGGTCGCCCTCGATGCGGGCGCGCGTGAACTTGGCGCTGATCTCCGTGCGCAGCTCCTCGCCGGCCGCGAACGTCACGCGCAGGCCCAGGGCGCCGACGCGGACCCGCTGGGGGCGGCGGGCGCGCAGGCGCATCTCGATCCACTCGCGGTCACGGTCGAAGAACGCCACGTGCTCGAAGGCGTCGGGGACGAAGTCGGCCTGCAGCTCGCGGTTGAGCACGTGCAGCACGTTGCGGTTGAACTCGGCCGTCACGCCCTGGGCGTCGTTGTAGGCCGCCTCGAGCACGGCGGGGTCCTTGACGAGGTCGGTGCCGACGAGGAGGTAGCCGTCCTCGCCGAGCAGGCGCCGCAGGGACCGCAGGAAGCGCCGGCGCGTGCCGGGGGCGAAGTTGCCGATGGTGCCGCCGAGGAACGCGAGGATGCGCGGGCCGGGCGTGACAGGGGGCGGGATGCGGTCCAGGTGGCGCTCGAAGTCGCCGACGATCCCGTGCACCCGCAGGCCGTCGAACTCGTCGACGAGCTCGTGCGCGCTGGCGCGGACCATGGACTCGGTGACGTCGAACGGGACGTAGCGGTGCAGCGTGCCCGCCTCGTGCATCGCCCGCAGCAGCAGGCGCGTCTTGGCGGCGGTGCCCGAGCCCAGCTCGACGAGCTCGGTGGCGCCCGTGAGGTCGACGATGCTCGCGCTGTCGGCCTGCAGGATCGCCCGCTCGCAGCGGGTGGGGTAGTACTCGGGCAGGTCGCAGATGCGGTCGAACAGCTCGGCGCCGCGCGCGTCGTAGAAGTGCTTGGGGGGCAGCTCCTTGAACGGCTTGGTCAGCCCGTCGAGCACGTCATCGGCCAGCGTGCGGTGCTCGCCGCCCTCGAGGTGGGACTCGACGACGACGCGGGCCGGGGCGATGACGGGCTCCATCAGGAGTCCTCCTCAGGGCGGGGGGAGTGGGGCTCGCGGGCCAGTCGCACTCCGGCGAAGATCTGCCGTCGCTCGGGGAGGTCCCAGTTGCGGAACGTCGTGGTCGCCACGCGTGGATGGGTGGCCCAGGAGCCGCCGCGAAGTACGCGGTAACGCTCACCGAAGAAGACTTCCGAGTATTGCGGGTAGGGGTGTGCGTGGAAGCCGGGGTAGCCGGTGAAGGGGCTCGCCGTCCACTCCCACACGAGACCGACGCCGTCGAGGCGGGGGGCTGCGAGCTCCCACTCGGCCTCGGTGGGGAGCCGTGCTCCGCTCCACCGGGCCAAGGCGTGCGCCTCGAACCAGGACAGGTGGCAGGCGGGCGCGTCGTCAGGCCCGTCTGCCACGGCGGCGTGGTGGGAGATGTCGTACTCCTCCTTCCACGCCCAGCCCTCGTCCGACCACCACTCGCGGCGCTCGTAGCCGCCGCCCTCGGCGAAGCGCCGCCAGGTCGCGGTGGTCACGGGCCGGCGGCCGATGTGGAAGGGCGCGACCTCGACGTCGTGGCGCGGCCGCTCGTTGTCGTAGGCGAACCCGTCGTCGCCGGCGCCGAGCGCGTGGGTGCCGCCGGGCACCGCGACCCAGCCCCGGGCCTCGGGCAGCGGCTGGAGCGCCGGGAGCCGGGGCTCGCCCGGGGGCAGGAGCCCGGCGATCGCCATCGCCTGGCGCATCGTCTCGGTGTGCTGGAGCTCGTGGCGGAGCACCATCTCGTGGATGACGGGGTCGATGCCGTGCGTGCCGATCGCCGCCAGCGTGCGCTCGCGCACCTCGGCGAGGTAGGCGACCGCGTCGCGGTGGCCGAGGATCTCGAGGTCGCCGCGCACCGCGCGGGGCGTCTCGAAGGCGTCGTAGAGCGCCGCGAGCTCGGGGTGCAGCAGGGGGAGGCCGGCATGGCGGTGCACGAGCCACAGGTCCTCGTAGGCGGCGATGTGCCCGAGGTCCCAGACGAGGGGGCTCATGATCGGGGCGATCTGGCGCTCGAGGTCGGCGGTGCCCAGGTGGGCCACGGCCGCGAAGGTACCCCGGCGGGCTTCGGCCAGATCGTCGACGAGGTTGGCGGATTCGGTGGCCGTCATCGCTTGGAGCGAGAGTCTCCCCACTCCCTCCCACGTTACACACCCCGATCCGCCGTCCTGGCACCTCCCGCCTTCCGCGGCTTGGGATGATGTGGCCCTTGCGCGTCGCGCTGTTCATCACGTGCCTCGCCGACACCCTGTTCCCCGAGGTCGGCCGGGCCACCGTCACGGTGCTTGAGCGCCTGGGCCACGAGGTCGTCTTCCCCGAGGAGCAGACCTGCTGCGGGCAGATGCACGCCAACACGGGCTACCGCGCGGAATCGGTCCCGCTCGTGCGCCGCTTCGCCCGGGCGTTCGAGGGCGCCGGGGCCGACGCGATCGTCTGCCCGTCGGGCTCGTGCACCGCGATGGTCCGCGACCAGTACGCGGGCCTGGCCGCCGCCTCGGGCGACGCGGGGCTGGAGGCCTCCGTGACCGCGCTCGTGCCGCGCGTGTTCGAGCTGTCGCAGTTCCTGGTCGGCGAGCTCGGCGTGGAGGACGTCGGCGCCGCCTTCCCGCACCGGGTGACCTACCACCCGACCTGCCACTCGCTGCGCCTGCTGCGCGTGGGCGACGCGCCGCTGCGGCTGCTGCGCGCCGTGCGCGGCATCGACCTCGTCGAGCTCGGCGAGGCCGAGGCGTGCTGCGGCTTCGGCGGCACGTTCGCGGTCAAGAACGCCGACACGTCGACCGCGATGCTCACCGACAAGCTCCAGCACGTCCTGGCCACGGGCGCCGAGGTCTGCACCGCGGCCGACAGCTCGTGCCTCATGCACCTCGGCGGCGGCCTGAGCCGCCGCCGGGCCGGGGTGCGCACGATGCATCTGGCCGAGATCCTGGCGGCGACGTGAACGGCCCGCGCCGCTTCCCGGAGGCCGCGCGCGAGGCGCTGGGCGACAGCCAGCTGCGCGCCAACCTGCGCCGGGCGACGCACACGATCCGCGACAGGCGCGCCGCCGTCGTGGCCGAGATCGGCGAGTGGGAGGCGCTGCGCGAGGCCGGCCGGGCCATCAAGGAGGCCACGATGCGCCACCTCGACGTCCACCTCGAGGCGCTCGAGCGATCGGTGACCGACCGCGGCGGCGTCGTGCACTGGGCCCGCGACGCCGCTGAGGCCAACGCCACCGTCGCCCGGCTCGTGCACGAGGCCGGGGCGCGCGAGGTCGTCAAGGTCAAGTCGCTGGCCACCGACGAGATCGGGCTCAACGACGCGCTGGCCGCCGAGGGCATCACGGCCCACGAGACCGACCTGGCCGAGCTCATCGTGCAGCTGGCCCACGACACGCCGTCGCACATCCTCGTCCCGGCGATCCACCGCAACCGGGCCGAGATCGCCGCGCTGTTCCGGCGGACGCTGCCCGGCGCGCAGGGCGTCTCCGACGAGCCCGCCGCGCTGGCCGAGGCCGCGCGGCGCTTCCTGCGCGAGCGCTTCCTCGGCGCGCGCGTCGGCGTCAGCGGCGCGAACTTCGCCGTCGCGCAGACGGGCACGGTCTGCGTCGTGGAGTCCGAGGGCAACGGCCGGATGTGCACCACCCTGCCGGAGGTCCTCATCACGGTCATGGGCATCGAGAAGGTCATCCCGTCGCTCGCCGACCTCGGCGTGATGCTCCAGCTGCTGCCGCGCTCCTCGACGGGCGAGCGGATGAACCCCTACACGTCGCTGTGGACCGGCGTGGCGCCCGACGACGGGCCGCAGGCGTTCCACCTCGTCCTGCTGGACAACGGCCGCACCGACGTCCTGGCCGACGCGACCGGCCGCCAGGCGCTGCACTGCATCCGCTGCTCGGCGTGCCTCAACGTCTGCCCCGTCTACGAGCGCACGGGCGGCCACGCCTACGGCGACACCTACCCCGGCCCGATCGGGGCGATCCTCGCGCCACAGCTGCACGGGATGCGGGGGCCGACGACGTCGCTGCCGTGGGCGTCGACGCTCTGCGGCGCGTGCGCCGACGTCTGCCCCGTGGGCATCGACATCCCCGGGGTGCTCATCCACCTGCGCGGGCGCGTCGTCGCGCAGGCGGCCAGGGGCGACGTGCCCGCCGGCGAGCGGCTGGGCATGGAGGCGATGGCGCGCGTGTTCTCCAGCCGGCGGCGCTACGAGGCCGCCCAGCGGCTCGCCCGCGCGGGCGCGCGGCCGCTGGCGCGCGGCGGGCGGATCGAGCACCGGCTCCCCGGGCCGCTGGCCGGCTGGACGATGTCGCGCGATCTGCCCGCGCCGCCCGCCCAGACGTTCCGCGAGTGGTGGCGTGCGCGATGAGCGGCGGCGCGGCCCGTGCGGCGGTCCTGGCGCGCGTCCGCTCGGCGCTGGCCGACGTGCCCGCCGGGGAGCCCGGCGCCGCCGTGCCCGCGGTCCCGGCGGCGGCCGCGCCCGACGACCTCGCGGGGCTGTTCGCCGACCGCGTGGCCGACTACCGCGCGACCGTCACGCGCTGCGCGGCCGACGACGCCGCGATCGCCGCCGCGATCGGCGAGGCCTTCGCCCGCCACGGGGCGGGCTCCTCCGTCGTGGCGCCGGGCGTGCCGGAGGCGTGGCGGGCGGCCGCGCCCGGCCCCGAGGTCGACGAGCCGGCGCTGGCCCTGGAGCGCCTGGACGCCGTCGACGGCGTGCTCAGCGGCTGCGCCCTGGGGATCGCGGAGACCGGCACGATCATCCTCGACGGGGCGCGACGCAGCGGCCGGCGCGCCATCACCCTGGTGCCCGACCTGCACGTCTGCGTGGTCCTCGCGGCCGACGTCGTGGCCGGGGTCGCCGAGGCGACCGCGCGGCTGGGCGCCGCGATCGTCGCCGGCCGGCCGGTCACGCTGGTCTCCGGCCCGTCGGCGACGTCGGACATCGAGCTCGACCGCGTCGAGGGCGTGCACGGCCCCCGGCGCCTGGAGGTCGTGCTCGCCGGCTAGAAGACCGGGTTGGCCTGCTCGTCGCGGATGACGTGCATGACCGCGTTGATGAGCGCCAGGTGCGTGAAGGCCTGGGGGAAGTTGCCCAGGTGGCGGCCGGTGGATGCCTCGAGCTCCTCGGCGTAGAGGTCCAGCGACGAGGCCAGCGACAGGAGGCGCTCGCAGAGCGCGCGGCCCTGCTTGCGCTCGCCGATCTCCAGCAGCGCGCTGACGAGCCAGAACGAGCAGATGAGGAACGTGCCCTCCTCGCCGGAGAGCCCGTCGTCGGTCTCCTCGGTGCGATAGCGCAGCACGAGGCCGTTCTCGGTCAGATCCTCGGCGACGGCCATGACCGTGTGGTGCACGCGCGGGTCGTCGTGGGGAAGGAAGCGCACGAGCGGGATGAGCAGCAGCGACGCGTCGAGGTTGCGCGAGCCGTAGTACTGCGTGAACCGGCCCCGCTCGTCGACGCCCCGCTCGCAGATCTCGGCGTGGATCTCGTTGGCCACCAGGCGCCAGCGGTCGGCGAGCTCGTCCTTGCCGCGGCGGGCGGCCAGCCGGGCCCCGCGATCCAGCGCCACCCAGCACATCAACTTGCTCGAGACGTAGTGGCGGGCCTCGCCGCGTGTCTCCCAGATGCCCTGGTCGGGCAGCCGCCACGACGCGATGGCCTGCTCGACCTGGTCGTGGATGACCGGCCACAGGCGCGCCGAGTTGTGCCCGTACTCCTTGGCGTGCAGCCACAGCGAGTCCAGCACGGCGCCGAAGACGTCGTTCTGGCGCTGGTGGTAGGCGTCGTTGCCGATGCGCACGGGGCGCGCGCCCTCGTAGCCCGTGAGGTGGTCGAGCGTCTGCTCCTCGAGCACGCGCTCGCCGCCGATCCCGTACATGATCTGCAGGGCGCCGTCCTCGTTGCGCCCCAGGTCGGCCACGAACTGGATGAAGTCGTCGGCCTCCCAGTTGAGGCCGAGGGAGTGCAGGCCCGACAGCGTGAACGTCGCGTCTCGCATCCACGTGAAGCGGTAGTCCCAGTTGCGCTCGCCGCCGGGGGTCTCGGGCAGCGACGTGGTCGGCGCGGCGACCAGCGCGCCGGTCGGCGCGTAGGTCAGGCCCTTCAGCGTCAGCGCGCTGCGCTCGAGGTGGTTGCGCCAGCGGTGGTCGGGGAAGTCGGCGTCGGCCAGCCAGCCGCGCCAGTACTCGCTCGTGACGGCCAGCGCGTGCGTGGCCTGCTCGGCCGTGCGCGGCCCGTCGAGCAGGCGCGACCACGACAACGCGCAGAAGCGGGTCTCGCCACGCTCGATGCGGTGGCGTGCGCGGACGCAGCCGCCCTCGATGCCGAGGTTGAGGTCCGACATGAGGCGCAGCGCGCGCTCGCCGTCGGTGGCGTCCAGCGCGTGGTTGTCGTTGGGCACCGCGCTCCACGTGGCGGGGACGCGGCCGTAGTCGAACATCGGCTCGCACAGGAGCTCGATCTGCGCCTGGCCGTGGATGCAGGTGATCGTGCGCACGAGGACGTGGTGGGCCTCGTAGTCGGTGGGCGGACGCGTGTGGGCCGTCGTCGAGCCCTGCGTGCGCTCGCGCCACGGGCCGATGACCAGCGCGTCGCGGACGATGACCCAGCCCGTCGGCGTCATCCACGTCGTCTCGAGGATCATCGTGCCGGGCTCGTAGCGGCGCCCGGCGGGGACGCCCATCGCGCTCGGGCCGAGGCGGAAGCCGCCGGCGGAGCGGTCGAGGATCGCGCCGAACACGCTCGGGGAGTCGAAGCGCGGGGGGCACAGCCACTCCACGGTGCCGTCGGGCGCCAGCAGCGCGCCCGTGTGGCAGTCGCTGAGGAACCCGTAGTCGGCGATGGGCGGGAACGCCGAGCGCACGGGCGTGCGCTGCACGAACGGCGTCGTGTCGCGGACTTCGACGAAGCCCGGGTCCATCGCGCCGGCGCGGGGCGGGTGCAGGGTGTCGGGGTCGGCGTCGCGGGCGGGGGAGCCGGCGGGTGCCGTCGCGAGATCGGGATGCGGGTCCATGGGAGGTCTTCTCGGGGTGATCGGCCGCAGGGGGACAGGACCGCAGAGCAACGCAGCGGCCCAGACTAGCGACGCTGCACGATCGCACCAGCTGTGCAAGGCGGCCCGTCACGCCCGTGCCCGTAGGGGCGGTCCCCGACGAACCCCTACGGGTGGGGTCATCCCCACCCCTGGACGCCAGTCCCCCACATGGCCCATCCGGCGGCGTCTCGCGATGCTGGCGCCCATGACCCCCTCCTCCGCCGCTTCTTCCCCCTCGCTGGCGGCACGCGTCGGCCGCTGGAGCACGCGGCACCGCCGGACGGCCATCGCCGGCTGGTTCGTGTTCGTGCTCATCGCGGTGTTCGCCGGCAGCTCCGTCGGGACCGTGCACCCCTCCAACGACTCCGGCGGGCACGGCGACTCGGCCCGTGCGGACCGCATCGTCAACGACGCCTACCCCGACCGCGCCGACGAGTCGGTGCTCATCCAGTCCACCGCGGGTCATCCCCGCACCGCGAAGGACCCCGAGTTCCGCCGGACCGTCGCCGACGTCGTCGCCGGCGTCACACGGCAGCCCGGCGTGGTCGACGTGCAGTCGCCCTACACCGCGGGCAACGGCGGTCAGATCGCCGAGGACGGCCACTCCGCCATGGTGTCCTTCAAGATCAACGGCGACTCCAAGCTGGCCGAGAAGCGCGTCGGCCCCGTCGAGGACGCGGTCAGGGCCGCGGCCGACAGGCACCCGTCGGTCTACGTCGGGCAGTTCGGATCGGCCAGCGCCGACAAGGCGCTGTCCAAGGCGTTCGGCGACGACTTCGCCAAGGCCGGGATGCTCTCCGTCCCGGTCACGCTCCTCATCCTCGTGCTGACGTTCGGTGCGCTGGTCGCCGCGGGCGTCCCGCTGCTGCTGGGCCTGACCGCCGTGGTGGGCACGATCGGCCTGCTGGGCCCGATCAGCCACCTCGTCGCCCTCGACGAGTTCATCAACGAGATCGTCCTGCTCGTCGGCCTCGCGGTCGGCGTCGACTACTCGCTGTTCTACCTGCGCCGCGAGCGCGAGGAGAAGGCCCGCGGGGCGAGCCCCAGGGAGGCCGTGGCGATCGCCGCCGGCACCTCGGGCCGCGCCGTGCTGGTCTCCGGCGTGACCGTCATGGTCGCGATGGCGGGCATGATGTTCGCCGGCGACGCGACGTTCACGGCGTTGGGCATCGGTGCGATCCTCGTGGTCGCGGTGGCGATGATCGGCTCGGTCACCGTGATCCCGGCGCTGCTGTCGGGCTCGGGCAGGTGGCTGGAGCGCGGCCGCATCCCGTTCCTGGGCAAGCGCATGGCCGCCGCCCGGACGCGTGACATCGACTCCGGCGGCCGCGCGTGGAACGCCGTGCTCAACGCCGTGCTGCGGCGCCCGTGGCTCTCGGCGGTGGCCGCCGCGACCGTCCTGCTGGTGATGGCACTGCCCGTGCTGCACATGCACACGGCCGACAGCGGCACCGACGCGATCCCGCGCGACCAGCCGGTCATGAAGGTCTACGACAGGATGCAGGCCGCGTTCCCCGGCGGCGAGATCCCGGCCGTGGTGGTCCTCAAGGCCGCCGACGTGACCAGCCCGCGGATCACCGCCGCGGTCAGGCAGCTCGAGGCCGACGCGCTGGCGACCGGCAAGGTCAAGGCGCCGATCGACACCACCGTGTCGCCCGACCGGCATGTGCTGCAGGTCAGCCTGCCCATCGTGGGCTCGGGCACCGACGACGCGTCGAACGCGGCCCTGGCCACTCTGCGCGGCGACGTCGTGCCGAAGTTCGAGCAGCGCGCCGGGACCAAGGCCTACGTGACGGGCATGACCGCCGGCTCCAAGGATTTCAACGACCTCATGAAGTCCCGCTGGCCGATCGTGTTCGCGTTCGTCCTCAGCCTGGCCTTCGTGCTCCTGCTGCTGACGTTCCGCTCCATCGTGATCCCGCTCAAGGCCATCGTGTTGAACCTGCTGTCCGTCGGCGCCGCCTACGGCGTGCTGACCTGGGTCTTCCAGGACGGCCATGGCGAGGGGCTGCTGGGCTTCAAGAGCACCGGGTCGATCACGAGCTGGCTGCCCATGTTCCTGTTCGTGATCCTGTTCGGCCTCTCGATGGACTACCACGTGTTCATCCTCAGCCGGATCCGCGAGGCGTTCGATCGCGGGATGCGGACCCAGGACGCGGTGGCGCATGGGATCCGCACGACGGCCGGCACGGTCACGAGCGCGGCGATCGTGATGGTCGCGGTGTTCGGCATCTTCGCGACGCTGAGCTACCTCGACTTCAAGATGATGGGCGTGGGCCTGGCCACCGCCATCCTCATCGACGCCACGATCGTCCGGGCGGTCCTGCTGCCCGCCACGATGAAGCTCCTCGGGGACTGGAACTGGTACCTGCCCCGCTGGCTGGAGTGGCTGCCCCGCATCGGCGGCCACGAGGGCCACGCCGCCCCGGCGCCGGCGCCGGCGCCCGGCCCGCGGCGGATCGAGCGCGAGCCCGAGTACGCGGAGGTCTGAGGGCCCGCGCCCCGATCGACGCCGCAGCGCCGCCGCCCCCGGGGACCCCCGGGGGCGGCGGTCGTCCGGGGGGCGTCAGGCGGAGGAGCCCGGACCGCGGACGCACCCCCCGGCCGTCCGCGTGCAGACCTACACGTTCCAACCCGTGAGCACGCGCGTCTCGCGCTCGAAGCCGCAGCGGCCGACCCCCGCCGTGCGCAGCGCGAGGCGGCCGCCGAAGGCCGGGTCCTGCTCGGTCCAGCGTGCCGCCAGAACGCGCAGCACGTGCCCGTGGGCCACGAGGGCCACGTCGCCGTCGATCCCCAGGGCCTCGGCGATCACGCGGTCGGCGCGGGCGCCGACGTCGGCCGCGCTCTCGCCGCCCGGCACCCCGTCGCGCCACAGGAGCCAGTCCGGGCGCTCGGCGCGGATCTCGGCGGTCGTCCTGCCCTCGTAGTCGCCGTAGTCCCACTCCATGAGGTCGTCGCGCACGAGCGCCCCGGCGTCCAGGCCGGCGAGCTGCGCGGTCTCGCGGGCGCGCACGAGCGGGCTGACGAGGACCGCCGCGAACGCGCGGCCGCCGAGCCGGTCGCGCAGGCCGCGGGCGTGCTCGCGGCCCGCATCGGTCAGCGGGATGTCCGAACGGCCCGTGTGCCGGCCGGCCAGCGACCACGGCGTCTCGGCGTGGCGGATGAGCCAGAGCTCGTGCACGGGCCGTCAGTCGGGCAGGACGGACGCGTCGGCCATGATGAGCAGCTTCGTGCGGTCCAGCAGGGACGCCGGGGTCCGGCGGTCCGGCGGTCCCATCGCACGCGTCAGCGCCTCGCTCTTGCCCTCGCCGGCGGCCAGCAGCACGATCCGCCGAGACGAGTTGATCTTGGGCAGCGTGAGGGTGATCCGCTGCGGCGGCGGCTTGGGCGAGTCGGTCACTCCGGCGGCCACGCCGTGGGCGTCGAGCACCGGGTGGTCGGGGAACAGCGATGCCGTGTGGCCATCGGGCCCCATCCCGAGCTGGATGATGTCGAGCACGGTGTCGCCGAGCTCGCGGCTGTACTCGATGGCGCCCTCGGCCGGGCCGAGCGTCGCGGGCATCGGGTGCCAGGTCGCCCCCCGGGCGCGCAGGCGGTCCTTGACCTGGCCGTGGTTGGACTCCGGGTCGTCGAACGGCACGCAGCGCTCGTCGCCGTACCAGAGGTGCACCTCGGTCCAGTCGGAGAGCTGGCCGTCCATGAGCTCGTAGCAGCGCATGGGCGTCGAGCCGCCGGCGAGGCCGACGTGGGCGACGCCCCGCTCGGCGCGGGCGTGGGCGATCGCGGTGGCCAGGTCGCGGGCGGCGTGGCGCGCCAGGGACTCGGCGTCGGCTTGGCGGGAGAGCTGGACGGGCACGGGGACTCCGGGGTCGCGGGTCGCGGGGTGGGCCGGTCAGGCCGGCGGGGTCGTCGAGGACTGAGGCGCGGCGGGCGCCGGCACCGGCGAGGGCGCGCGGCCGTTCTCGCTGCGGCGCGCGTCGAGGGGCTGCTGGGTGACGGCCAGGTCGTGGTCGGCGCGGATGACGTGCATCACGGCGTTGATGAGCGCGAGGTGCGTGAAGGCCTGGGGGAAGTTGCCCAGGTGGCGGCCCGAGCGCGGGTCGAGCTCCTCGGCGTAGAGCAGCAGCGGCGAGGCGTAGCCCAGCAGCCGCTCGCACAGCTCGCGGGCCCGGCGCGGCTCGCCGATCTCGGCCAGGGCGCTGACGAGCCAGAACGAGCAGATGAGGAACGAGCCCTCCTCGCCGCTGAGCCCGTCGTCGGTCTCCTGCGTGCGGTAGCGCAGGATCAGCCCGTCGACGCTGAGCTCCTCGGCGATCGCGTTGACCGTCGCCACGATCCGCGGGTCGTCGGGGGGCAGGAACCGCACGAGCGGCATGAGCAGGCAGGACGCGTCGAGCGTGTCGGCGTCGTAGTGCTGGCGGAACACGCCGCGCCGGTCGACGCCGCGCATGAGCACGTCGGCCTGGATCTCGTCGGCGGCGGCCTGCCAGCGCGTCGTGCGCTCGTGGTCCTGGCGCAGCCGCGCGAGGCGGGCGCCGCGGTCGCACGCGACCCAGCACATCATCTTGGAGCTGACGAAGTGGCGCGGCTCGCCACGGACCTCCCAGATGCCCTGGTCGGGGTCGCGCCAGTTGGCGATCGCCGCCTCCACGAGCCGGCAGAGCAGCGGCCATACGCTCTCGGGCAGCTCGTCGCGCGACTTCGTGTGCAGGTAGATGGAGTCCAGGACGGCGCCCCACACGTCGTGCTGCTTCTGGTCGAACGCCCCGTTGCCGATGCGGACCGGCCGCGCGCCCTCATAGCCTTCGAGGTGGTCGAGCACCTGCTCGGTGAGCTTCCGCTCGCCGCCGATCCCGTACATGATCTGCAGGTCGTGCTCGGAGTCGGCGACGTCCGCGATGAAGTAGAAGAAGTCGTTGGCCTCCCAGTCGAAGCCGAGCGTGTACAGGCCCCACAGCGCGAACGTGGAGTCCCGGATCCACGAGTAGCGGTAGTCCCAGTTGCGCTCGCCGCCGGGCGTCTCGGGCAGGGACGTCGTCGAGGCCGCGATGATCGCGCCGGTCGGGGCGTAGGACAGGCCCTTGAGCGTCAGCGCGCTGCGCTGGAGGTGGCCGCGCCACGGGTGGTCGGGGAACTCGCCGTGGGCGAGCCACTCGTGCCAGTAGTCCGCGGTCCCCACGAGCGAGGTGTAGGCCTCGTCGTAGGACTGCGGCGCGCCGTGCACCGACCACGACAGCGCCACGAACGCCGTGTCGCCGTCGCGCAGCGTCGTGCGCGCCCGCGCCCGGTGGCCCTCGAAGCCCAGCCGCAGGTCGGTGTCGAGCTGGAGGACGACGTCGCTCTGCGCCCCCGTCGCGCGGGCGTGGTGGTAGCCGCTCGAGCTGTACTCCCAGGTGGCCGGGTCGGTGCCGTAGCCGAAGATGGGGGAGCACTCGAGGTTCACCTCCACCGAGCCGTTGACGCAGCGCAGCGTGCGCAGCAGGACGTGGTCGGCGTCGTAGTCGGTGGGGCTGCGCCGATGTGTCGTCGAGCGGTCCTCCTCGTGGTGCCACGGGCCGATGAGCAGGACGTCGCGGACGATGACCCACCCCGTCCGGGTGCCCCACGTCGTCTCGAGGATCATCGTGCCCGGCAGGTAGCGCCGGCCGGCGGGGACGGTCTGGTCGACCGGGCCGAGGCGGAAGTTGCCGGCGTCGCGGTCCAGGATCGCGCCGAACACCGACGGCCCGTCCATCCGCGGCAGGCACAGCCACTCGATGTTGCCGCTCGGCGCGACGAGTGCGGTCGTCTCGCAGTCCGAGAGGAACGCGTACTCCGCGATCGGCGGATACGGGCTGCCGCCCAGCGGGACGTCGCCGACGATCTGTCGCATCGGAGCGGGACGCTACCCGACGCCCGGGCGGACCCGGCGGATGTCGGAGGGGCTCATGCCATGAGCTCCGCAGCCCGGGCCAGGGCGGGCGCGTAGGTCGGATCGCGCAGCAAGGCCTGCCGGATGCCCTCGCCCAGGATGCCCGCCTCCCCGCGCGAGGCGCCGAGGATCGTCCAGTCGCGCCGGTCGCCGCGCGCGTTCTCGAAGTGGGCGTGCAGGCCGCCGGGCCCGCGGTCCAGGGAGTAGCTGCGCCCCGAGGCGGTGGCCAGCGTCAGCCCGGCCAGGCCGCGCACCTGCAGCTGCGGGTCGGGCTCCAGGCGCAGCTTGACGTCCTGGCGGCGGGCGTGCAGCGAGCCCTCCAGCACCCCGCCGCGGTGCTCGACCAGCGGGCCCACGCGCCAGTCCAGGCGGGAGGCCATCCAGCCCGCCAGCAGCAGCGCCGCGCACGCCGAGTCGGGGTGGTGGCGGACGGTCACCGCGGAGATCGTGCGCAGCTCGGGGCGCACGACCGGCGGGTCGAAGGTCGCGGCGATGCGCTCCCGCCACGGCGTGGAGCGCAGCCACGCGAGGTCGACGACGTACACGCGGTCCGAGAGCTGGCGGGCGCGGCGGATCGCGTCGCCGGGCTCGGGCTCGTCGACGCTGTCCAGCAGGGCGACCTGCGCGAGGTCCAGGAGCGAGTCGACGCCGTCGGCGTGGCCGTGCGGTGCCCACACGCAGGTCAGCAGATCGGTGACGACGAGCGGGTCCACGATGCGGTCCAGGTGCTCGAGGTGGCGCTCGCCGCACTCGACGACCACGGTCTCGCGCAGCAGGCCGATGTCGCCCTGGCGGACCTCGGACGGCGCGGCGATCGTCGCGACCGCATCGAGCGTGGTGCGCCGCGGGTCGACGGAGCACACGATGGTGCGCGAGGGGTGGTAGCGGCCCACGTTGCGCAGGCGGTTGGCGATCTCGCCCGAGTACTGGCGGTCGACGATGCACACCAGGTTGAGCACGCGCGCAGGCGCGTAGCCGGCGTTCTCGCGGTGCACCTCCGAGAGCGCCGCGCGCAGCGCGGCGTCGATCGCGCCCGGGTTCGTGTCGGTCGCGCGCCAGACGGTGTCGACGGTGGCCATCGCGTCGCCTAGATGGCGCGCCAGCGCGCGCCCGCCTCGAAGAGCCGGCCGGCCTCGGCCGGTCCCTGGGTGCCCGACTCGTACTGCGCCAGCGGCCCGGGCGTCGCCTCCCACCTCGCGACGATCGGGTCGCAGATCTGCCACTGCGCCTCGACCTCGTCGTTGCGGGTGAAGAGCGTGGCGTCGCCGCGCATCGCGTCCAGGATGAGCCGCTCGTAGGCCTCGGGCGACTGCGACATGAACGAGGTCCCGTACAGGAACTCCATGTTGACCGGGCGGATGCGCATCCGGGCCCCGGGGATCTTCGCCCCCAGCGACAGCGAGACGCCCTCGTTGGGCTGCATGGTGAGGATGAGCTGGTTGGGGCGCACGCCGACCGAGCCCTCCTGCTGGAAGGCCAGGTGGGGGACGGGCTTCAGCGTGATCGCGATCTCGGTGAGCTTGCGCGCCAGGCGCTTGCCCGTGCGCAGGTAGAACGGCACGCCCGCCCAGCGCCAGTTGTCGATCTCCAGGCGCAGGGCCGCGTAGGTCTCCGTGTTGGAGTCGGCCGGGACGCCCTCCTCCTGCAGGTAGCCGACGACGTCCTCGCCCCCGACCGTGCCCGGCCCGTACTGCGCGCGGACGGCGAGCTCGTCGACGGTCTCCGGCGTGGGCCGGATCACCGAGCGCAGGACCTTGACCTTCTCGTCGCGGATCTCGTCGGCCTCGAAGTGCACCGGCGGCTCCATGGCCACGTTGCACAGCAGCTGGAGCATGTGGTTCTGCACGAGGTCGCGCAGCGCGCCCGCGTGGTCGTAGTAGCCGGCGCGCGTGCCGATGCCCAGGTCCTCGGCGGCCGTGATCTCGACGCGGTCGATGTAGTTGCGGTTCCACACCGGCTCGAACAGGCCGTTGGCGAACCGGAACGCCATGAGGTTCTGGACGGTCTCCTTGCCGAGGTAGTGGTCGATGCGGAAGACCTGCTTCTCGGCGAAGACCGCCAGGACGCGGCGGTTGAGCTCCTTGGCCTCGGCCAAGGTCGTCCCGAACGGCTTCTCGATGACCGCGCGCACCTCGGCGCCCTCGTGGGCGTTGAGGTCGTGGCCGCCGAGCTCCTCGATGATGACGGGGAAGAACTCCGGCGCCGTCGACAGGTAGAACGCCCGGTTCAGCGGCTGGCCCGCGGTCTGGTCGTAGGCGTCGAGGTGGACCGCCAGCTGCCGGTAGACCTCGTCGTCGTCGAAGCTGCCGCTGACATAGCGGACCTGCGCGAGCAGCTCGGTGAGCACGGTCTCGTCGGGCGGCCGGCGGCTGAACTGCCGGATCGCCTCGGCGGTGTGCTCGGCGAACGCCTCGTGGGTCATCTCGCTGCGCGAGCTGCCCACCAGGTTGAAGCGCTCGGGCAGCGCGCCCTCGTGCGCGAGGTTGTAGATCGCCGGGAGCAGCTTGCGCCGCGCGAGGTCGCCCGTCGCGCCGAAGATGACGAGCGTGGTGGGGTGGACGGGCAGCCGCTCGAGGCCCTCGACGAGCGGGTTGCCCTCCTCCGGCGTCTCGCCGAGGCGGGCGTCGCCGGTGGTGGTCATCAATCGCCCGCCGCGCGGTTGACCGGGTGGCCGCCGAACTGGGCGCGCAGCGCGGCGTTGACCTTGGCCTGGAAGTCGCCGCGCGCCTGTGAGGAGTACCGCGAGAACAGCGAGGCGGCGATGACGGGCAGCGGGACCTTCTTCTCGACCGCCTCGTCCACGGTCCAGCGGCCCTCGCCCGACTCGGCGACGAAGGGCTGCAGCCCGGCCAGCTCGTTGCCCTCCTGCTCGAACGCGCGCGCCGCCAGCTCGCAGAGCCAGGAGCGCACGACCGACCCGTTCATCCACAGGTTGGCGATCTTCGCGTTGTCGAGCTCGTACTCGGAGGCGTCGAACAGCCCGAAGCCCTCGGCGTAGGCCTGCATCATCCCGTACTCGATGCCGTTGTGCACCATCTTGACGTAGTGCCCGGCGCCGACCGGACCCATGTGCCCCCAGCCCGGGCCGAAGTCGGTCGTGGCCGGGGCGAGCACGTCGAGGAACGGGGCCAGGCGCTTGACCGCGCGGTTGGGGCCGCCGACCATCATGCAGTAGCCGACCTCCAGACCCCAGATGCCGCCGCTGGTGCCGACGTCGACGTAGTTGATGCCCTGCTTGCGCAGGATGCCGGCGCGCTGCTTGTCGTCGGTCCACTTCGAGTTGCCGCCGTCGACGATCGTGTCGTCCTTGACCATGATCTCGGCGAGCTTGTCGACGGTCTGCTGCGTGGGGTCGCCGGCCGGGACCATGATCCAGACCGTCCGCGGCGGCTCGAGCTTCTTGACGAGGTCGGCCAGCGACGTGGCGCCGACCGCGCCGGCCTTGACGGCCTTGGCCACCGCCGCCCTGTCGAAGTCGAAGGCGACGACGTCGTGATCGGAGTCGCGCTTGATGCGGGCGACCATGTTGCCGCCCATCCGTCCGAGGCCGATGAAGCCGATCTGCGCCATGGGTTAGAGCTGCTCCTTGATGGTGCGCAGCGCCGCGACCGGGTCGCCGCGGAGGACGATGCGCTCCGCCGGCAGGCCATGGTCGCGCAGGACGAGCAGGTCGCCGTCCGCCTGTGCGCGCTTGAGGGTCTCGAAGGTGTAGGACTCGCCCGGCACCGTGACGTCGTCGTCGGCCTCGTGCAGGAGCTGCAGGAAGCGGCCCTCCGGCGGGCCGCCCTTGTGCAGCTGGCCCGTGGAGTGCAGGTAGCGCGGGCCGTAGCCGAACGTGGTGGCCATGCGGCTGCGGTCGCGGATGAGCGAGCGCAGGTCGGCGACCTCGCCGTCGAACTCCTCACTCGGCGGGAGGTAGCCCTGGATGGCCAGGTAGGACGGCGGCCCCGCGCCCAGCAGCGCGCGCAGCGCGGCCAGGTCGGCCTCGTCGATGGCGGGCGGCGTGGCCTGGCCGAGGACCTCCTTCGTCTTGTCCTTGGCGGACTGCACGTTGGGCTGGTCGAACGGGTTGATGCCGAGCACCCAGCCCGAGACCGCGGTGGCGAACTCGGCGAAGACCATGATCCGGCCGAGGTCGGACGCGCCGTGCTGGGCGAGCGTGAGCACGGGCTGGCCGGCGCCGGCCAGGCGCCCGACGGCGGCGTCGTGGTCGGCGTGGGCCGCGCTGCGCAGGTGCAGGAAGACGCGGTCGGGCCCGTAGGCCTCCGCGGCGCCGACGGGCTCGTCGGCCACGGGCAGGAGCCCCTTGCCGTGCTTGCCCAGCGACTCGGCGACGAGCTGCTCGACCCAGAGGCCGAACGCCGAGATCGGCGGGTCGACGACGAACGTCAGCTTGTCGCGCCCCTGGAGCGAGAGCTCGCCGAGCGCGCAGCCGAGCCAGAGCCCCGGGTTCTGCGCGGCGTCCGGGTTGCTGCACGTCCGGGCGGCGACCTGCGCTCCCTCCAGCACGGCGCGGACGTCGGCACCCAGCAGCGCGGCAGGCACGATCCCGAAGTACGACAGCGCGCTGTAGCGCCCGCCGATCTCGGGGTCGTTGGTGAACACGCGGCGGAAGCCCTTCTCCCGCCCGAGGTCCTGGAGCGACGTGCCCGGGTCGGTGATCGCGATGAAGCGCGATCCGTCGCCGCCCGTGGCCTCCCAGAAGTGCTTGAACGCCGACAGCGTCTCGATCGTGCCGCCCGACTTCGAGGACACGATGAACAGCGTGCGCTCCAGGTCGACCTCGGCCTCGACGTCGCGCACGGCGTCGGCGTCGGTCGAGTCCAGGACGAGCAGGATGAGCCCGTCCTCGGCCGTCCCGAAGGCGTGCTTGAAGACCTCGGGCGCCAGCGACGACCCACCCATGCCCAGCAGCACCGCGTGGCGCAGGCCCTCGGCGTGCAGGCCCTGGGCGAACGCGACGAGGTCGTCGGCCTCCTCGAGCAGCTTGTCGTGGATGTCGAGCCACCCCAGGCGGTCCTTGACCTCGGCCTGGCCGGCCGGCCCCCACAGCGTGTCGTCCTTCGTGAAGATCCGGCGGGCGACGTCCTCCCGGCCGGCGCGGGCCACGCGCGCGGCGATGGCCGCCTGGTAGCGGTCGGGGATCCGCGAGTCGATGGTCTGCGGGCGGCCGGTGACGATCGCCTCGCGCTTGGACTCGATGCCGGCCAGCAGCTTCTCCATCGGCGTCACGAACGCGGCGACGCCGTCGCGCAGCAGCTTGTCGGTCACGTCGCCGAGGTCGATGCCGGCCGCGGCGAGCGCCTCGAGGTCGGCCGTCGGGTCCAGCGCGACGGTGGCCTCGGCGACCTCGCTCTGGTCGCGGGCTGCGTCCAGCGTCGCGATGGGCATGGTGTTGACGGTCTCGGGCCCGGCGAGGCCGTCGACGTACAGCGTGTCGGGGTACTTGGGGTTCTTGACGCCGGTCGAGGCCCACAGCGGCCGCTGCACCGCCGCGCCGGCCTCGCGCAGGGCGGCGAAGCGCTCGCCGAGCAGCACGCGCCGGAAGGCCTGGTAGGCGGCGCGGGCGTTGGCGACGCCGGCGCGCCCCTGCAGGTCGGCGTGGGCCGTGCCCTCCAGGCGCCTGTCGACCTCGGTGTCGACGCGCGAGACGAAGAACGAGGCCACGGAGTGCACGTCGAGCGAGCGGCCCTCCTCGTGGCGGCGCTCGAGCCCGCGGACGAACGCCTCCATGACCTTCTCGTACTGGGCGACCTTGAACAGCAGCGTCACGTTGATGTTCAGCCCTCGTAGAGCATCTGCTCGACGGCGGGCAGCCCCTCGTCGGTGCCCGGGATCTTGATCATCAGGTTGGGGCGGTCGACCCGGCCCCAGTACTCGCGCGCCTGCTGCATCGTGCGGGCGGTGTCGAAGGCCAGGTCGGGGTCGACCTCCAGCGAGACGTAGCCGTCGTGGCCGCCGGTCTCGTCGTAGACGCCGCGCAGGACGTCGCAGGCCTCCTGGACGTCCTGGATCGCGATGGCCTGGTAGATCGTGCGGGCGTCGCCGCCCGAGCGCGCGACGGCCTCGATCTGCTCGTCGTACTCGGGCGAGCCCAGGATGGCCTTCTCGAAGATCGCCGGGTTGGAGGTGACCCCGCGCAGGCAGTCGTCGCGGACGAGCTTGGCCAGCTCGCCGGTCTGCACGAGCGACCGGCGGATCTGGTCGAGCCAGATGCTCGTCCCCAGGCCGGTCAGCCGCTGCAGGCGCTCGTTGACGGATGCCGTGGAAGCCATGGTTGCCCTCTCGTGACGTCGAAGTACCCGTTCGATCCTACGACCGGTGCTGTGAAGGCAACCCAGGGCTTCACCGGACCAGCACCTCCTGACCCGCCAGCAGGGCGGCACCGCGGACGCCGGCCTGCGGCCCGTAGCGCGCCAGACGGATCTCCGTGCGGCCACCCACCCCCGGCAGGACGAAGCGCCGGGCGACCGCGCGGGCCGGCTCGAGCAGCAGGTCCCCGGCCGCCGACACGCCGCCGCCGATCACGACCTGCTCAGGGTCGAACACGTTGATGGCGTTGGCGATCCCGACGCCCAGGCGCTCACCGAGGATGTGCACCGCCTCGAGCGCATCGGCGTCGCCGGCCTGCGCGGCCTCGACCACGGCGGGGCCGTCGGGGAAGCCGCGGTCGCGGCCCAGGGAATCGAGCGCACGGCCCGAGGCCAGGCGCTCGAGCGAGCCCGGCTGGGGCGCCTCGTCGCTGTGCTCGGGCGCGCCGTCGGTGAGCGAGGCGCCGATGAGCTGGTGGCCGAGCTCGCCGGCCGCGCCCGTCGCGCCGCGGTAGATGCGCCCGCCGATGACGATGCCGCCACCGACGCCGGTGCCGACCGTGAACAGCACGAGGGTCTGGGCGACGAGGCCGAGGTCGTCGCCGTGGGCCTCGGCCAGCGCGGCGACCGTCGCGTCGTTGTCGACGTAGACCGGCATGCGCAGGCGCTCGGTCAGCAGCCGGCGCAGCGGGACGTCCTCGAGCGGGACGTTGACCGAGTGGCGGGCCGTGCCCGTGGCGAAGTCGATGACGGAGGGGACTCCGATGCCGACGGCGTCGGCCGGGCCCTGCTCCTGGATGACGTGGGCGAGCTGGTCGATCAGGCCCTGCGAGCTGCTCAGGACCGTCGGGCGCAGGATGGGCTCGGAGAGCACGGTGCCCTCGAGCACCGCGACCGACACCTTCGTCCCGCCGACGTCCACGCCGATGAACCGCTGCGCCATCCCGTCTCCTGATCGCCTCCGGAGACCAGGACAGTGACACGACCGGTCCCTGCCGTGCGTGGCGGTAGAGTCGCGCTCCGATGACCGCCGTGTCCGACGCCGCCGACCAGGATCTGGTCCGGCGTGCGAGGGCGGGCGACGAGGAGGCCTTCACGGTCCTCGTGCGGCGCCACAGCCCGGCGCTGCTGCGCCTCGCGCGCATGTACGTCTCCACGCAGGCCGCCGCCGAGGACGTCGTCCAGGAGACCTGGCTCGGCGTGCTGCGGGGGCTCGAGCGCTTCGAGGAGCGCTCGTCGTTCAAGACGTGGCTCTTCCGCATCCTGGTCAACCGCGCCAAGACCCGCGGTGTGCGCGACCACCGGACGCTGCCGTTCGCGTCGCTGGGCGGGGGCGACGAGGACGCCGACGAGCCGTCGGTCGACCCGGCCCGCTTCGCGCCCGAGGGCAACTGGTCCTCGCCGCCGCGGCGCTGGGAGGACGACCCCGAGGTCGCGTTGGAGTCCGCCGAGGCGCGGCGGATCGCCGAGGAGGCCATCGCGGCGCTGCCCGAGCGTCAGCGGATCGTCATCACGCTGCGCGACCTGGAAGGTCTGAGCGCGGAGGAGGTCCGCAACGCCCTGGACCTGACGGAGACCAACCAGAGGGTCCTCCTGCACCGCGCGCGGTCCAGGGTGCGCGAGGCCCTCGAGAACTGGATCGACGGATGAGCAGACGGTGGTTTCCCTGGCGCAGGCGCACGGCGGGTCCTCCCGGGGACCTGAGCTGCCGCGAGCTCGTCGAGCTCGTCACGACCTACCTCGACGGCGGCCTGTCGGACCGCGACCGCGCCAGGTTCGAGGCGCACATCGCGGCGTGCGAGCACTGCACCGCGTACCTCGAGCAGATCCGGGACACCATCCGCCTGACCGGGGAGCTGGTCCCCGAGGGCCTGGCTCCCGAGATGGAGCGCGACCTGCTCGATGCGTTCCGCGACTGGAAGGCGGGTGGTGCGTGAGCCACGAGCGGGAGGTCGACGTGGTGGTGCTGGGGGCCGGGCCGGCGGGCGAGGTGATCGCCGGGCGGCTGGCCGACCGCGACGTGGAGGTCGCGATCGTCGAGGACCGGCTGGTCGGCGGCGAGTGCTCCTACTGGGGCTGCATGCCGTCCAAGGCGATGCTGCGCCCGGCGCAGGCGCTGGCCGAGGCGCGGCGGGTGCCGGGCGCGGCGGAGGCCGCCCGTGGCGAGCTCGACGTGGGCGCGGTGCTGCGCCGCCGCGACCAGGTCGTCCACGACTTCGACGACGCCGGCCAGCTGCCGTGGCTCGAGGACCGCGGCATCGCGCTCGTGCGCGGCCACGGCCGCCTGACCGGCGAGCGCACGGTGGCCGTCGGCGACGTCGTGCTGCGGGCGCGGCGCGCGGTCGTCGTCGCCGTGGGGACCGCGCCGGCGATCCCGCCGATCCCCGGGCTGGCCGAGGCGCGGCCGTGGACGAACCGCGAGGCCGTCGCGGTCCACGAGGTCCCGCGGTCGCTCATCGTGCTCGGCGGCGGGCCGATCGGGGCCGAGCTGGGCCAGGCGTTCGCGACGCTCGGCGCCGAGGTCACGCTGCTGGAGGCCGCGCCGCGGATCCTCGAGCGCGAGGAGGAGTACGCGGCCGGCCAGGTCCGGGAGGGGATGGAGGCCGACGGGGTCACGGTGCACGCCGGCGTGCAGGTGTCGTCGGTGACGCGCGGGCCCGACGGGCGCGTGACGGTGGAGGCCGGGGGGCCGGCACGCTGCAGGCCGACGAGATCCTCGTCGCCGCCGGCCGGCGCCACCAGACCGACGCGTGCGGGCTGGAGACCGTGGGGATCGAGGCCGACGGGCCCGTCGAGGTCGGCGACGACCTGCGGGTGCCCGGGCATGACTGGCTCTACGTGATCGGCGACGCCAACGGGCGCTCGCTGCTCACGCACATGGGCAAGTACCAGGCGCGGATCGCCGCCGACGTCATCTGCGGCCTCGACGCGCGGGTGCGCGACATGGGCCCGCCGCCGCGCGTGACGTTCACCGAGCCCCAGGTCGCGGCCGTCGGCCACACGCTGACCACGGCGCAGCAGGCCGGGATCCGCGCGCGCGCCGTCGACGTCTCCAGCGACGGCACCGCGGGCGCGAGCTTCCACGGCAAGGGCGGCGGCGGCACCTCGCGCCTGGTCATCGACGAGGACCGCGGCGTGCTCGTGGGCGCGACGTTCGTCGGCGTCGACGTCGCCGAGTGGGTCCACGCCGCGACGATCGCGGTCGCCGCGGCGACGGCGCTGGACGACCTGTGGCACGCGGTGCCGGCGTTCCCCACCCGCAGCGAGGTGTGGCTCAACCTGCTGCAGGCGGCGGGGCTGTAGGGCTCCGCGTCCGGGGGACGGGTTTGGCCGCCGGGGCGCTGGGTGACCCCGTGGGGATGAGCGCCCTCACGCCCTCCAGCGATCTCGTCAGCCAGGCCGGACGGGCCGCCCACGAGCTCGGCCTCGCCGCGCTGCTGGGCGGCAACCTCTTCGGCCGCCTGGCCCTGCACCCGGCCGTCGAGCGGATCACCGACCCGCGGGAGCGCGGGGAGGTCGTCAACGCCGCGTGGCGACGCTACGGGACCGTCAACTCGCTCGGGCTCGCCGCGATGACGGCCGGCTGGGTGGGCGCCCGCGCCGAGGAGGCCCGCGGGGCCGCGCGGCTCACCGGCCGCGAGCGGGCGCTGGCCCGGGTCAAGGACGGGCTGGTGGGGACGGTCGTCGTCACCGGGCTGGCCACGGCGGCCGAGGGCGTGCGCTTCGCGCGCCAGCCGCCGGACGGTGCGGTGCCGCTCACCGACGGCTCGACGGCGGCGCCGTCGGCGTCGCCGGCGGCCGCGAGGCTGAAGCGCAAGCTCAACGTGCTCGGCGCGGTGGCCATCGGCGCCGAGGCGGCGCTCGTCATCGCCGACGCGGCGCTGGCCCAGGAGAACTTCCGCCGGGCGCCGCTGCGCCGGCGGGTGCGCCGCTGGGGATGAGCCATCGGTAGGGCGCATGGTCGGCGGGACGCCACGCGCATCGGTGCCGACGGCCCGCCGGACGTCACGGGCAGCGACACCACCGACGACGCCCGGGCACCGCGGGCCGGCGCGCGAGCGCAGTGGCCGACGAAGATCATCCCGGACGGTCCGCCCGGCCACCCAGCCCGCACCCGCACCCGCACCCGCCGCCCCTGGCGCCACGCGGCCGACTCGCGTACCATCGGCGCCCACGTGATGCAGGTCCTTCGAGTAGCGCACGCCGGCACCCCCTAACGGCCCGCAGACAGCGGGTCCGGTGTCCGGTCGTCCCCGCACTCGTCGCATCACCCCTAGGAGGTCCCCTTCATGCCGTCGCTCACCGACGACCTGCGCACCGCGCCGACCACGCTGCGCCCCTTCCGCGCCGATCCCGTGCAGCCCGCGGCGCTGGCCCGTGCCGTCCACCGCGCGCGCCTGGCGCCCTGGAGGGTCCGTGCCGTCACCGACCCGGAGCGCCGCCGGGCGATCCGGGACGCACACCTGCCCCACTGGGCCGCCCACCTCGCCGCGACGGGCGGCCTGCGGATCATCGCCGACGACGCGCCCGCCCGCCGGGCGCGGGAGCTGCGTGCCGCCGACGTGTTCGCCCACGAGCTGCACGAGGTGCCCGTCCACCTCGTGGTGCTCGCCCGCCGCGCCGGCACGCTGCGGGCCGGCGCGCTCGGCGACCTCGGCGACGCCCTGCGCGCCGAGGGCCTGGACGCCGCGCCCATCCCGTTCACCGCCCGCGCCGAGCCCGAGCTGCGCACGCTGCTCGCGCTCGACGACGACCTGACGATCGCGGGCATCCTCGTCACGAGGCCGCAGCGATGACGGGCGCCGCCGGCCAGCCGGCGATCTCGACGGCCCCGCCGCCCGCGGCCGGGCGGCTGCGCGGCGTGGCGTCCTCGCCGGTGCGAGAGATCCTCGCGCTGACCCAGCGCCCGGGGATCATCTCGTTCGCCGGCGGGCTGCCCGCGCCCGAGCTCTTCGACGCCGCCGGCCTGCGCGAGGCGTTCGCGACGGCCCTGGCCGACGACGCCTACGGGCGCACGCTGCAGTACTCGACGACGGAGGGCGACCCGCAGCTGCGCGCGGCGATCGCCGCGCGCCTGGGCCGCCGCGGCCTGCCCACCGAGCCCGACGACGTCCTGGTCACCACCGGATCCCAGCAGGCGCTGACGCTCATCGCCGCCGTCCTCCTGGAGCCCGGCGACGTCGTGCTGGCCGAGGAGCCGTCCTATCTCGCCGCGCTGCAGTGCTTCCAGATGGCCGGCGCCCGCGTCGTCGGCGTGCCGTGCGACGACGACGGCCTGGACCCCGACGCGCTCGCGGCCCTCGTGCGCCGCGAGCAGCCCAAGCTCCTGTACACGGTGCCCACCTTCCACAACCCCACGGGCCGCACGCTGCCGCTCGCGCGCCGCGAGGCCATCGCCCAGGTCGCCGCGCGGCTGGGGCTGTGGATCGTCGAGGACGATCCCTACGGCGAGCTGCGCTACCGCGGCGAGGCCGTCGCGCCGATCGCCGCGCTCCCCGGCGCGCGGGACCGCACGATCGCGCTCTCCACGCTCTCCAAGGTGCTGGTGCCCGGCCTGCGCATCGGCTGGCTGCGCGCGCCCGCCGCCCTGCACCGCGCGCTCGTCGTCGCCAAGCAGGCGGCCGACCTGCACACGTCGACGATCGACCAGGCCGCCGCCGCGCACTGGCTGACGACGTGCGACCTCGACGCGCACATCGCCGGCCTGCGCGCCGCCTACGGGCCGCGCCGCGACGCGCTCGTCGAGGGGCTGCCGGCCGCGCTTCCGGAGGGCTCGCGCTGGACGCGGCCCGACGGCGGCATGTTCGTCTGGGCGCGGCTGCCCGACGGCTGGGACGCCGAGGCGCTGCTGGCGGACGCATTGGAGCACGAGGTCGCGTTCGTCCCGGGCTGGCCGTTCTACGCCGGGCCGCCGGACCGCGCGACGCTGCGGCTGTCGTTCACCGCCCACGACACGGAGGAGATCGCCGAGGGCCTCGGGCGGCTGCGTGCCGCGGTGGACAGCCGCCCCTGAGCCGGTAGCGTCGCCGGGGTGGAGCCCCTCGACGGCATCGCCGAGGCCGACGCCCGTCTCGGCCGGCCGGTCCCGCTGCCGCGCGCCGCGCTGCCGCTGGTGCGGTGGGTCGACGTCCACGCCGTGGGTCCGCGGGCGGTCGAGGTCGCCTTCAACCTGGACGACTCGCGCCCGGGCAGCCCCGGGCGCCTCGCGCTGTACGCGGGCGTGGACCGCCCGCCGCCGCACACGCTGCAGGACGCGACCGATCCGGAGACCGTCGCGGCGGGCATGACCCATCGCCAGGCGCCGCTGGCCGAGGCCCAGCCGTCACTGCGCCCCGTGCACGAGCTGTGCTGGGAGCGCGACGGCCTGCACCTGCGGCTGACCGCCCAGGGACCGTGGAGGGCGGCCGACCTCGTGGCGCTCGCACAGAGCGTCGCCTAGCCGCGATCCATAGGATCGCGTCATGTCGCAGACGCCGGGACCCGACCGCAACCTCGCCATGGAGCTCGTCCGCACCACCGAGGCGGCCGCGCTGGCCGCCGCCCGCATGGTGGGCCGCGGCGACAAGATCGGGGCCGACCAGGCCGCCGTCGACGCCATGCGGCTCGTGCTGGGCACGGTCAGCATGGACGGGACGGTCGTCATCGGCGAGGGGGAGAAGGACGAGGCGCCCATGCTGTACAACGGCGAGCGCATCGGCGACGGCGCGCCGCCCGAGGTCGACATCGCCGTGGACCCGCTGGAGGGCACGACGCTGGCGGCCAAGGGCATGCCCAGCGCCCTGGCCGTCATCGCCCTGTCCGAGCGCGGCACGATGTTCAACCCGGGCCCGATCGTCTACATGGAGAAGCTCGCCGGCGCCGAGGACATCGCCGACCTGCTCGACCTCGAGCGCCCGCTGACCAAGACCATCGAGCTGGTCGCCGAGCGCCGCGGCGTGGAGATCAACGACGTCATGGTCGTCATGCTCGAGCGCGACCGCCACGAGCAGACGCTCAAGGAGGTCCGCGAGCTCGGCGCCCGCGTGCGGCTCATCGCCCACGGCGACGTGAGCGCTGCGATGCTCGCGGTGTCCGACCGCTCGCCCGTCGACCTGCTCTGGGGGATCGGCGGCACGCCGGAGGGCGTGATCTCGGCCGCGGCGATCAAGTCGCTCGGCGGCGGGATGGTCGGCCGCCTGTGGCCGCGCGACGACGCCGAGCGCCAGGCCGCGATCGACGAGGGCTACGACCTCTCCCGCCAGCTCACCCAGGACGACCTCGTCCGCGGCGACGACTGCTTCTTCGCGGCGACGGGTGTCACGGACGGCGACATGCTCCAGGGCGTGCGCTACCACGGCGCGAAGTCCGCGACGACCGAGTCGCTCGTGATGCGCTCCCGCAGCGGCACCGTGCGCCGCATCTCGGCCCGCCACGACCGCAGCAAGCTGCGGTCGCTGGGCTCGGGCCGCTACGGTTGAGGCGGAGGCTCCTTCGCCCCGGCGCGGGCTCGGCCCCCTGGGGCCGACCCCCGCAGAACCAATCCGGCCCCTGGGTCGACGTTCGTCAGGCCTTGTCGCGCTCGCGCTGCGGCGGGGGCGTGTCCTTGCCCTCGGGCACCTCGCGGAAGCGCCCGGTGACCGACTCCTCGAGGTCGCGGCGCGCCAGGCGGCGCAGGAAGCCGTGCGTGACGATGACGTGGATCCGCGACTGCGTGTTGGCGTACAGGAACCGGCCGAGCCGGCTGGCGATCGCCGGGTAGAAGTTGGCCACCTCGACCTCGACGTGGATGCGCGCCTGGCCGGCCACGTCGCAGTCCATCCGCTGGACGTCGATCTCCAGGTAGCCATCGCCCGAGCGCCCGGCCGAGGCGACGAGCAGGCCCTGCACGATGCGCCAGCGCACGATCCCGCGGTCGGCGTCGGTCTCGTACTCGGGCGCGCCGAACGTCAGCAGCTTGAACGGCCGCGCCAGGACGCAGACGTAGCGCTCGCGCTCGGTGTAGTAGACGCGGACGATCCCCAGCGTGGCGTGCGACAGGAAGGACCAGTACGTGCGCGCGAGGCGCTCGAGCGTCTGGGTGCTCCACAGCTCGCCGAGCAGCTCCTCGGGCAGGACGATCTCGGCGCCCTGGATCGACCGCACGGCGCCGTCGGCGCCGATCTTGGTGTCGTCGGTCGGCGTGCGGACCGTGACGCCCTCGATGCGCTGGGAGCCGATGAAGAGCCGGCGGGCGGCCGCGGCGGCGAGCACGACGGCCGCGAGGATGGCCAGGGGCACCAGCATCGGCGACCCACCTTACGGAGCGAGCGCCGCGCGCACGGCGTCGTCGAAGCCCATCGGCGCGTCGTTGAGGCCGGGGGGCGGGGCCCGGCGCACGACGGTCTCGGAGTTCAGGCCCTCCACGAGCGGCTGGACGAGCCCGAGCTCGACCGGCGTGACGAGCGCCACCCAGTAGGAGGACAGGCGCGGGGTGAAGAACGGCACGCGCAGCAACAGCGGCTGGCGGCGGCCGAGCAGCGCCGCCACACGGCCGAGCATCTCGCGGTAGGTCAGCACGTCGGCGCCGCCGAGGTGGACCTCGTCGGGCGCGTCGTCGCGCACGGCCAGCGCGGCGAGCGTGGAGACGACGTCGCCGATCGCCACGGGCTGGCTGCGGGTCTCCAGCCAGCGCGGCGTGATCATCACGGGCAGCCGCTCGACGAGCCCGCGCAGCATCTTGAAGGACGTGCTGCCGGCCCCGACGATCATCGCCGCACGGACGTAGACGAGTCCCGCGCCGACCTCGTCGCGCAGCACGCCGGCGACCTCGTGGCGGCTGCGCAGGTGCTCCGACGCCGCGTCGTCGCCGCCCTCGAGGCCGCCGAGGTAGATCGTGCGGGCCACGCCGGCCCGGGCCGCGGCGGCGCCGAAGGTGCGGGCGCCGTCGCGGTCGCGTGCGGCGAAGTCGCCCTTGCCGCCGCCCATCGAGTGCACGAGGTAGTACGCGACGTCGGCGCCGGCCATCGCCTCGTCCAGGCCGTCGCCCGACAGGACGTCGCCGCGCACGACCACGGCCCCGGCGGGCAGGTCGGCGCGCGCGGGGTCGCGCACGACGCAGCGCACCTCGTGGCCGTCCTGCAGGAGCGTGGGCAGCAGCCTCCCGCCGACGTAGCCGGTGGCGCCGGTGAGGACGATGATCTTGGCGGCGCGAGTGTTCACGTGTCGGATTACGGGCGATCGGGCCGGGGCGATGACCCCGGCGCACCCCGGGCGTCGTACCCCCACGGGCAGCAAGGAACACTGAACGTCGTGTTGAAGCTCGGTTCCGAGCTGTTGGAGACCATGCCAGAACTCGCCATCAAGGACGTCGCGGAACGGACCGGCATCGCCGCCGGCACGATCCGCATGTGGGAGCAGCGCTACGGCTTCCCCGTGCCCGGGCGCACCGCGGCCGGCTACCGGCGCTACACGGAGTCCGACGTCGAGCTGCTGCGCAAGGTCCTCGCCCTGCGCCATCGCGGCCTCTCGGTCCCGGCGGCCATCGAGCGCGCCCACGACGCCGGGGGCGGGGCCTCCGACCACCCGTCGATCTACGCCGCGGTCGCGTCGGCCGACCGCGGCATCCGCCCGCAGGTGCTCAAGAAGTCCACGCTCGTCGCGCTCTCGCGCGCCATCGAGCACGAGACCCTCGCCCACGCCGCCGCGCCCATCGTCTTCGGCGCCTTCCAGCGCGAGCGCTTCTACCGCCAGGTCGAGCCGCGCTACCGGCGCATGGCGATGCATGCCGACGCCTCCGCGGTCTTCGCCGACTTCCCGGCCGTCGGCCGTCCCGACGGCGGCCCGGTCGAGCTGCCGATCGACCCGCAGGACGCCCTGGGCAACGAGTGGGCGGTCGTCGTCGACGCCCCCGGGTACGCGGCGTGCCTGCTGGCCTGGGAGCAGCCGGGCGTGACCGAGCCCGGCGCCGAGGGCGACGGCGAGCGCCACTTCGAGGCGATCTGGACCATCGACGCCGCCGCGACGCGCCGCGCCACGGAGGTCTCCGCGCGCCTCGCGGCCCGCGCCGACCCCGAGCTCGGCGAGCGCCTGCAGGAGCTGCTCGCCGACCGCCCGCTCGCCTTGGAGTCCCCGGCGCCCGCGCTCACCGCGCTGACGACCCGCATGGTCGCCTACCTCGAGCGCGCCTGAGCCGCTCAGACCGGCTCGAGCACGACCTCGCTGCCCGCGGACAGCTCGCCCTCGCCGCGCGGCACGATGGCCAGCGCCGTGGCTCCGACGAGCGAGGACAGCACGTGCGAGCCCTGCGGGCCCGTCGGGTGGACCGTGCCGTCGGCCGCGGCCCGGACGCGCACGCACTCGTCGCGGTCGGGATGCCGAGGCACCGCGGTGCCCAGTGCCGCGGTCGTGCGCGGGACCGTCGGGTCGCCGCCCTGCAGCGCGGCCAGCGCCGGGCGCGCGAAGAGCAGGAACGTGACGTAGGCCGAGACCGGGTTGCCCGGCAGGCCGAGCACGAGCGTGCCGTCGCGCTCGCCCATCCACGTCGGCTTGCCCGGGCGCAGCGCGACGCGCCACAGCAGCTCGCGGACGCCGAGGTCCGACAGCGCGGGCTTGACGTGGTCGTGGCGGCCGACGGAGACGCCGCCGGCCAGCACGACGAGGTCGGCCGCCTCGAGGGCCTGCGCGATGACGCCGCGGGTGGCCTCGAGGTCGTCTCCGACGTGGCCGACCCCGGCGACCTCGGCCCCGCAGCGGTGCGCCAGCGCCGCGAGCGTCGGGCCGTTGGTGTCGTGGATCTGGCCCGGGACGAGCGCGTCGCCGGCGGTCACGAGCTCGTCGCCGGTCGTGACGATCGCGACCCGCGGCCGCTGGGCGCAGCGGACCGCCGCCCGGCCCGCGCCGATCGCGACGCCCAGCTCGGCGGGCCCGACGCGGGTGCCGGACCGCAGCACGACGGTCCCCGCGGTCAGGTCGCTGCCGGCGTCGCGCACGTTGCGCCCGGGCGTCACGGCCTCGCCGAGGACGATCGCGTCGCCGTCGTCGTCGACGAGCTCGAGCTGCAGCACGCCGTCGGCGCCGGCGGGCAGGGCGGCTCCCGTGGAGATCCGCACCGCCTCGCCCTCGGCCACCGTGCCGGGGTAGGGCGCGCCGGCCCGCGACTCGCCCGCGACGCGCAGGTGCGAGCCGGCCGCCGCCGCCCGGGTGGCGAAGCCGTCCATGGCGCTGTTGGCGAAGACGGGCACGTCGTGGGCGGCGACGACGTCCTCGGCGAGGACGAGGTCCAGCGCGTCGGTCACCGCGATGTCGGTGGTGGGCAGCGGGGTGACGGCCGCGAGCAGGATCGCGCGGGCCTCGTCGATGGAGGGCAGCAGGGGCACGGACGCATTCTCGCGTGTCCGGCGACGACCCTCGCCGACCGACCAGGATGTGGTCCGGGCCGGGCCAACCCGTCGGGTACGGCTGCCAAGATGCGCGCTCCATGGATGGAGCTGGACACCACGGTCGCCGGCCGCGCCCCGTCGCCGACGCGCCGACCGCCGACCCTGTCGCGATCGCCAAGGCATGGCTGCTGGCGCTGGTCGCCGAGGCGCCGTTGGCGCAGGCCGGCGCGGTGCCCGCCGCCGAGTTGGCGCGCGGCGGTCCCGAGCTGTGCGCCGCGGTCCTCGCGGCGCTGTCCTCCGATCGCGAGCTGGAGCGCCTGGTCGGCGGGGACGGCCGCCCGGCCCCGGGGGCCGCGGCGGCCCGGCTGACCGGCGCGCGCACGCCGGCCGCGCTGGCCGCGGGCGTCGAGGCGCTGCGCGCGGTGACCTGGCGGGCGCTGCGCGCTGCGCTCGGCGACGCGCCGCCCGAGCTCATGGCCGACCTCGGCGACCGCCTGGCCCACGTGTGTGCCCGCGTCACCGCCGCGTCCCTGGCCGCGCCCGCGGTCCCCGGTCGCGCCGGCCCGCTGGCCACCGCCCTCGCGGGCGCGCCGACCGAGCCCGGCCCCGCGCCGGCCGCCGACCCCGAGGCCCCGCCGCCGCCGCGCGGCGTCCACGTCGTCGACCCGCCGCCCGGCGGGGGCGTCGACCCGCTGACGACGCTCGCCGAGGAGCTGGCCGCGAGCCCGCCCGCAGGCGCCGACTGGCCCGCCGGTGGCGCGGCCGGCGGCCCGACCGTCACGCGCGGCGGCTCGGTGGACACGAGCTGGGAGGACGCGGGGCGCCCCGCGCCGCCGTGGCTGTCGGCGATCGACCGCCGCCTGCGGCGCCGCCGGTCCGACGGCCGGCCGTTCGCGGTGCTCGTGGTCGAGATCGACGACCTGGATCGCCTGCTGGCGGCGCAGAGCGGCCGTGAGGTCGCCGTCGCGCTCGAGGCGGCCGAGCGCGGGCTGACCGCGGAGCTGGCGCCCGCCGACCTCGTCGTGCGCGAGCGCCTCGGGCGCTGGTGGCTGACCAGCCCCGACCGCGACGGCGCCTCGGCGCGTGAGCTCGGCGCGCGCATCGCCGCGGCGATCGGGCGCGCGGTGCTGGCCGGCGCGCCGCTGGCGGCGTCGGTCGGCGTGGCCGCCTGCCCGGAGCACGGTGCGAGCGTCGCCGACCTGGCCGGCCGCGCGGACCAGGGCATGTTCGCCGCCCGCGCCGCGGGCGTGCCGCTGACCTAGGAGGGCGCAGGGACCACGGCGGGTGCCGGGTCCGTGGCGCGGACGGCGCCGAGGACGGTCGTCGTCGTGACGCCGAGCGCCTGCGCCGTCGCCGCGGTGAGGTCGTAGCTCGTCCCGGCGCGGAACGGGCCGCGGTCGATGACGGGCACCGTGACGGTGCGGCCGTCCTTGTAGAGCTCGACGAGCGTGCCGCAGGGCAGGGTCTTGTGGGCCACGCCGAGGGTCGCCTTGGTCAGCCGCCGCCCGCAGGCCGTGCGGCGGCCGTAGAAGCCGGGGCCGTACCAGGTGGCGCGCGCGCGATGGAACACGGTGAGCTCGCGGCCGCCGGCGGCGTCCGACGCGGCGGTGGCGGCGGGCGCCGGCTGCCCGGCGGCGACCACGCGCAGGCGCGGATGGCCGCTGTGGCCGGGCTTGAACCCGGCGCTGTAGGTCCCGTCGGCCGCGACGGTCGCGGTGGCGACCTGCACCCAGCCCGTGCTCGCGTCGAGCTGCTGGACGACCACGGAGTCGCCGGGGTGCGAGCCGGCGAGCGTGCCCGTGACCGGGACGATGTCGCCCAACAGGCCGGCGAGCGGGGCGACGAGGGTCGAGCCGTCGGCGAAGACGCTGGGCTCCGAGGGATCGGAGAAGCCGAGGCCGCCGGGCGAGGGCGCCGTGCCGGCGGCGGGCGCCGGGGCGGCGGCGGGTGCGGCCGGGGTGGCGTCAGCGGCCGCGACCGCGGTCGGGAGGGCGATGGCGAGAGCGCCAAGGGCGGCGCCCAGCTTGACGGTGGTCGTCTGCAACTCGTGCTCGGTCCTCATCCAACGGCCTACGGGGTGAGCTGACGGGCTCGCGCCGGACGACGGCGCTACGGACGCTGCTGGACCGATTCGCCCCGGTGGGCCGCTCGGTGCGACCCACAGGTGGTTCCCCCGCTTCCGGCACTCGAGGTGGTGCCGGAACTCGGCTGACGGCGCGGGAGCATAACACCCCGCCGACGGCGGGGGGGCATGCGCCGGGATCCGGCGCGTCCGCGATCTAGGGGCGCGGCAGGCGCGAGAGCGCGCGGCGCAGCGCCTGGCCGCCGTAGGTGAGGCCGATCTGCGCGAGTTCGCCGACGGCCTGGACCGTCGTGCCCAGCAGCTCGCCCGTGCCGCCGCGGGGCTCCTCGCCGTGCGGGGCGGCCCAGCCCGCCGGCGGGGGCGGCGTGCTCGCGGCCCGCGGGGGCGGGACGGTCGCCTTCGGCGCCGCCGGCCGGGGTGCGGTGGCCCGGCGCGGCTTCGGCTCGGCCGACGCGGCCTTCGGCTTGGCGGCCGCGGGCCTGGCCTTGGCGGCCGCGGGCCTGGCCTTGGCGGCCGCGGGCTTCGGCCTGGCGGGCGCCGGCTTGGGCGCGGCGGGCGCGGCGGCCTTCGGCTTGCCGGCCGCGGGCTCGGCCTTCGGCTTGGCGGCCGCGGGCTTGGCCTTCGGCTTCGGCTTCGGCTTGGCCTTGGGCCTGGCGGCTGTCGGTGCCGCGGGGGCCGGCGACGCCGCGACGTCGCCCGCGACCGCCCGGCCGCCGCGCTTGGCGCTGCGGCGGGTCGGGCGCGTGCGGGGGAGGCTCGTGAGGACGTCGCGGTCGGCGGGGCTCATGCCTTCCATCCTCGCACGGGTGCCGCGCGGGCCCGTCGACAGCAGGGCGCCCAGCACTCAGGGACGGCGCGGGACCTGCCGATGCCCTGATCGAGCAAGAACGCGAAACCAACCAGCCGGACGGGGTAGACCTGATAGAGGTCTGCGTCACGAGGGCAGCGCTGCCGGGGTGTGACGGCGGTCACACGACGTTGCTGTGGTCCCGGCCAGCGACTACCCTTGGGACCTACGCTCGGGACCGTTGCGTCGCCAGTGCCGACGTCATCGAGTCACGAACGTCCTCTTGAACCCCCGATAACCCTGCCGGCGACGCCACGCCGGCGAACTGAACGGACGTCGATGTCAGTAGTTGAACTGCAGGAACTCGAGGAGATCAAGGGCCTCCTGGCGCGTGGCCAGGTCACCGGCGTGCTGACGTTCGCCGAGATCGCGACCGCCGTCGCCGAGATCGACCTCGACGAATCCGACATCGAGGAGCTCCACGGCTTCCTGGAGCGCAGCGAGATCGAGCTCGTCGAGGAGATCGACCCCGCCTCCACCGCGGCCAACGAGGTCGACCGCGCGCCCGACAAGCGCACGCGGCGCAAGACGAAGAACCAGCTGGACCTGCGGCCCGACATGACCACGGACAGCCTCCAGCTGTTCCTCAAGGACATCGGCAAGGTCCGCCTCCTGACCGCTCAGGAGGAGGTCGATCTCGCCAAGCGCATCGAGCGCGGCGATCTCGACGCCAAGCAGAAGATGGTCGAGTCCAACCTGCGCCTCGTCGTCTCCATCGCCAAGAACTACCGCAACCAGGGCCTGCCGTTCCTCGACCTGATCCAGGAGGGGACGCTCGGGCTCGTCCGCGCGGCGGAGAAGTTCGACTACCGCAAGGGATTCAAGTTCTCCACGTACGCGACCTGGTGGATCCGCCAGGCCATCGCGCGGGCGCTCGCCGACAAGGCGCGGACGATCCGCATCCCGGTGCATGTCGTCGAGAAGCTCAACAAGATCGGCCGCGCCGAGCGCAAGCTCGTCACCGAGCTGGGCCGCGAGCCCACCGCCGAGGAGATCGCCGAGGTCACCGGCATCGATCCCGAGGAGGTCGACTCCATCAAGCGCTCCGCGCAGGCGCCGGTCTCCCTCGAGAAGCCGGTCGGCGACGAGGAGGAGTCCGAGTTCGGCCAGTTCATCGCCGACGAGCGGGCCGAGTCGCCGTACGAGCGCGCCGCCGAGATCCTCACGAAGGAGGCGCTGCGCGAGGCGCTGGAGAACCTCTCCTACCGCGAGCGCCGCGTCCTCGAGCTCCGCTACGGCCTGGGCGGCGAGCACCCGCGCACGCTCGACGAGGTCGGACGCACGTTCAACGTGACGCGCGAGCGCATCCGTCAGATCGAGAACCAGTCGCTCAAGAAGCTCCAGTCGCTGGCGGAGGCGCAGAAGCTGCGCGACGTGGCCTAGCGGCTCCGGTCCTCCCGCCGTGCCTCCGAAGGGCCCGCGTTGCGGGCCCTTCGTCGTTCGGGCTCCCGGCGCTGGTGGTGCGGCGGGCGCCGGCACGGCCCAAGCGCCTCGGGCCCGGCTCCGTGATCGCCGGTGGGGCGGGGACCCTCGTCGGGAGCGACGGCTTCCGACCCGGCGCCGGTGGGCCGCGTGCCCCGGCGCGCCGCCGACCGAGGGGGTCCGGCATCGCGCAGACGGAGCGCGGGGGCGGGCAGGAAGCGGATCGGACGGGTGTCCAGTGCCCCACGGAGGCCATCAAGACGCCGGGACCGGGGCCGAACCCCTGGATCGTGTCCTTCGATCTGCATCGTTCCCTGGCCAAGCTGGTCGAGCTCAACGGCTCCGACCTGCACCTCAAGGTGCCCTCGCAGCCCCTCTGCCGCGTCGACGGCGAGCTCGTGCCCGTGCCCGGCGCCGAGCCCCTGGAGTCCGAGGACACCGACAACGCGGTGAAGATGATGCTGGGTGGCGACGCCACCAAGCTCGCCGAGTTCGACGCCCAGGGCGAGGTCGACTTCGCCTACGCCGTCGTCGGCCTCGCGCGCTTCCGCGTCAACGCGTTCCGCCAGCGCGGCTCGGTCTCCATCGTCATGCGCGCGATCCCCTACGGGATCAAGACGATCGAGGAGCTCGACCTCCCGCCCGTCATCCGGGAACTGGCCGAGGAGGAGCGCGGCATCGTCCTGCTGACCGGCACGACCGGCTCGGGCAAGTCGACCACGCTGGCCGCGATGATCGACCACATCAACTCGACCAGGTCGCGCCACATCGTGACGATCGAGGACCCGATCGAGTTCCTGCACCTCGACAAGCGCTCCGTCATCAACCAGCGCGAGATCGGGATGGACACCGCCAGCTTCAAGACCGCCCTGCGCCGCGTCCTGCGCCAGGACCCCGACGTCATCCTCATCGGCGAGATGCGCGACGAGGAGACCGTCCAGACCGCCCTGAGCGCGGCGGAGACCGGCCACCTCGTGTTCTCCACGGTCCACACGATGGACGCCCCCGAGACGGTCAACCGCCTCATCGAGTTCTTCCCGCCGCACATGCACAACCAGGTGCGCGCGATGATCGCCAGCACGCTGCGCGGCGCCGTCTCCCAGCGCCTGGTGCCCACGTCGGACGGCACGGGCCGCGTCGCCACCTGCGAGGTCCTGCGCATGACGGGCCGCGTCAAGGACATGATCATGGACCCGCAGCAGACCGGCCGCCTGCCCGAGGTCATCGCCGACGGCGGCTACTACGGCATGCAGACGTTCGACCAGGCGCTCTTCCACCACCTCAAGGCGGGGCGGATCACCATGGACGACGCGATGGCCTTCGCCTCCAGCCCGCACGACTTCAAGCTCCTCGTCGCCGCCGACGGCCGTCGCGGCACCACGATGGACGACCTGAACTCGGCCGACCACGGCACCACCGGCACCGCCGCCAACGTCCTGCGCTAGCCCATCCGGCGCCCGCCGGCCTACGGCTAGCCCTCCTTGACCGCCCGGCGGCGGTCGGGGAGGGTCGGGTCATGCAGACGACCCTGGCCCAGTACAACGAGACGCAGTCCACCGAGTCCTTCACGCTGCAGAACTCCAAGCTGCTGAAGGTCTCGCTGACCGGCAACACGATCCAGGCCAAGCTCGGGTCGATGGTCGCCTACCAGGGCGATGCGACCTTCGAGCACGGCGGGTCGGGCGGCATGAGCCGGATGCTCAAGAAGGCGATGACCGGCGAGGGCCAGACCCTCATGAAGGTCTCGGGCACCGGCGAGGTCTTCCTGGCCGACACCGCCCAGGACGTGCACCTGGTCTACCTCGAGGGCGAGAAGATCACGGTCAACGGCCCCAACCTGCTGGCCTTCGACGCCGACATCGACTGGAGCATCGAGCGCGTCCAGGGCGCCAGCGGCATGATGGGCGGCGGTCTGTACAACACCGCGCTGCATGGGACGGGCTGGGTCGCGATCCTCTCCGACGGACCGCCCGTGCTGCTCAACGTGGCGTCGGCGCCGACGTTCGCCGACGCGCAGGCCGCCATCACCTGGTCCCAGGGCGTCACGACGGCGCTGAAGACCGACTTCAAGATGAAGAACCTGATCGGCCGTGGCTCGGGCGAGTCGCTGCAGATGGCGTTCTCCGGCCAGGGGTGGGTGCTGGTGCAGCCGTCCGAGGGCCGCGTCGAGGCGGCGCCGGCGTCGGGCGGCGGCTCGGGCAACGCGCTCGGGAACCTGCTCGGGGGCTGACGCCCCCACGGTCATCACCCTCCGACGTGCCTCCCGGATGGGCGCGCCGGCGCCCACCGAGGGATCGGATGTCGCGAAGGTGTGGTCGTGCGCCACCAACGCGCCATTCGGGCGCCGGCAGACGACCCCCGGCGCCCCGGCCGACCCGACTTCATTCGGTATAGTTATGGGCCGATGCCCGTGGATCCAACGTGTCCCGTGTGCCAGACGGCGGAGATCATCTGCGGCAAGTGGACGCTGCTGCTCATCCGGGATCTCGCCGAGGGGCACTCGCGGTTCTGCGAGCTCGAGCGCTCGCTGCAGGGCATCTCGCCCCGCACCCTCTCGCTGCGCCTCCGCGCGCTGGAGGAGGAGGCGATCGTCGAGCGCCACACGTTCGCCGAGGTCCCGCCGCGCGTCGAGTACGCGCTGACCGAGAAGGGCCGCGCGCTGCTGCCGCTCATCGACCACATGCGCTCCTACGGCGAGCGCTGGCTCGGCGGCACCTGCGCCAACGCGGCCGACGAGCAGCTCCCGCCCGTCGCCGCCGTCGCCTGACGCGCGCCCGGACGCCGTGCGGCCGCCGGGTCGCAACTCTGCACCGCCGCCGGGGGTTCTCACCCCGATGGCACGGTTGCCTGCACGCCTTGCGGCTCCTGGGCCCGCGACTACCCTGGACCGGGTGGACGCTCCGCCGCTCACGCGGCGGCGTGCCCTGGCCCTGGGTGCCGCCGCCGGTCTGACCTCCCTGTGGACGCGTGCGCCCGCCCCGGCGTGGGCGGGCCGCCTCGTGCGCCCGCGCGGCTTCGGCCTCGACGTCGCGCCCGGCGCGTTCTCGGGCCGGCGGACGGCCGTGCTGCGCGCCCCGCGCCGCTTCGACCTGCTCGGCGTCCGCGGCGCGGCGGCCGCCGGCCTGGAGGTGCGCGTGCGGCGCCGCGGCGGGACGTGGAGCCCCTGGGTGCCGCTCGGGGCCGGGGCCCACCACCGGCCCGACACCGGCAGCGGCGACCACGCCTCGGACCCGGTCTGGACGGGCGGCTCCGACGAGCTGCAGCTGCGCGCGCAGCGCGCGCCGCGCACCGCCGTCCGGGTGCACTTCGTCGCCGTGCCCGCGGCGGCCCGCCGCGCCGGCGCCCGGGCGACCGCCCGCGCGGCCCGCGCGGCCCGCGCGCGCACCGCCCAGGCAGGCCCGCCGCCGATCATCCCGCGCGCGGCCTGGGGCGGCGACGCCGTCGTGCCCCGCGCCGCCCCCGAGTACGGCGACGTGCAGGTCGCCTTCGTCCACCACACCGTCACGGCCAACGACTACGCGCCCACGGACTCCGCCGCGATCGTGCTGGGCATCGCCAAGTACCACCGCGACACCAACGGCTGGAACGACATCGGCTACAACTTCCTCGTCGACAAGTACGGCCAGATCTTCGAGGGCCGTGCGGGCGGCGTCGACCAGGCCATCATCGGCGCCCAGGCCCAGGGCTACAACAGCCACTCGACCGGCATCTCCAACCTTGGGACCTACTCCGACGTCGCCCAGACCGACGCCGCGATCAACGCGATGGCCGCGCTCATCGCCTGGAAGCTGCCGCTGCACGGCGCGCCGGTCGCCGGCCAGGTCGTGCTGACCTCCGGCGGCGGGGCGGACAACCGCTACCCCTCGGGGACCCCGGTGACGCTGCAGCGCATCAGCGGGCACCGCGACGGCGACTCGACGGAGTGCCCGGGCAATGCGCTCTACGCCCAGCTGCCCGACCTGCGCGCCCGCACGCTGGCCATCGCGCCCGGCGTCCCGGTCGTCGCGGCGAGCATCGCGCTGGACCCGGTGCCCACCGGGGTCGTCTACGGCGAGGTGCTCCCCGTCAGCGGCAGCGTGCACCGCGGCGACGGCTCGCCCGTGGCCGGCCAGGCCGTCCAGCTGCAGAAGCAGGGCACCCAGGGATGGGTCACGGTCGCCCGTGCGGTGACCGACGCCGACGGCGGCTTCATCGCCGGGCCGGTGTGGCGCGCGGCGGGCCGGATCCGCGCCCGTGCCGCCGTCCCCGGGGCGGCCGTCGTGGTGACCGCCGGCACGCAGGTGGCCTGCCTGCCGGCGCTGGAGGCCAAGGCGCGCACGACGCGCGTGCGGGCCGGGCGCTCCCTCACGGTCCAGGGCAGCGTGCGGCCGCTGGCGCCGGTCACCGTCGTCGTCGAGCGCCAGGGCAGCGACGGGCGCTACCACCGCGTGCGCGCGCTCGTCGTGCGGCCGCGCGCGGCGAAGTTCTCGATCGACGTCGCGCTGCGCCGCCCCGGCCTGTACCGGCTGACCCCGCGCACCGGCTCGGGGACGACGACGGCGCGGGCCTCGGCGCTCTACGTCCGGGCCGTGCGGCCCGGCACCTCCCTGACGCCGCCCTCGCCGGGCGGGACCGCGCCCGGACCCTAGAGGCCCGCGGGGTGGCGCACGCGGAAGCCGCGCGCGCTGCGCGGCGCCGCCTGCCAGCGTGAGCCGCCGCGAGCCCCGCTGGTGTCGAAGCGCAGGCCCGCCACGACCAGGTACGTGTGCCGGGCGTTGGCGTACACCGTGATCCACGCGCCCGGGCCGGCCTGGCCCCAGCGTTCCAGGCCCGTGGAGTCCAGCGTCGCGTCGAGCAGGCCCGCGCCGTGCAACGCGTAGGACACCGACCCCGAGCAGTCGTATCCCGTGTCCTGCCACGTGCCGTGGCCGCCACCGTAGCGGTAGGGCAGCGAGGCGATCGCGTTGCCGGCCGCCACGAGCGCGGCGACGGGCGCGGGCGCTCCCGCCGGGGCCGTCGCGCGGCCGTCGGGCCCGACGGTCGCCGGGACGACCGGCTCGACCGGGGCGACGGGGGCGGGCGGCACGAGCGCGGGCGCCGCCGCGGGCGGGGGAGCCGGCGCCGTCTCGGCATAGCCCAGCCCGCCTGTGCCGCCGGCCCGGGCGAAGGCGGGCAGCGCGAGGGCCGCGGCGAGGCCGAGGGCGATCAGGGAGGCGCGCGGGGCGGGCGACACGGTCGCTGCTGATTCGACGCCTCCTGCGGCCTTCCCGGCGGCCGCGGGCGATGCACGGGCTCGCCGTGCAGAACCTGCACGGGGCCCCGCGGAAGCTGCAGCGGCCTGCAAGGCGTCCTGCGCGAGCAGGACCGCCCGCACCGAACACGAACCGCACCGGCATGCGCAATCGCCAGCTGCATGCCGCGCTCGCCGCCTTCGCCGAGGAGTCCGCCCACCAGCTCGCCGCGGACACCGCGGCCGGCGCCGAGGTGCCCTTCGAGGTCGTCGAGCTCGCCGGCAGCCGCCGCGAGGCGCCGCTGTACTGCTACCGCCCGCTGACCGGCGGCTTCATCGAGGAGCGCCGCTCGATCCTCGGTCGCCTCCCGAGCTTCCTGCCCGCCGTGCACGCGCTCGCCGCCTGCGGCGGGCTGGACGCCTACCTCGTCGCCTGCGGCGAGTCGCGCGTCCCCGGCGCCGACCGGGCCCGTGCCGAGTACGCCCTGCGGCTGTTCCTGACCCGCGTCTTCGAGGACTCCGGCGACTTCGAGCTGTCGCCCGAGCGCCTGGCCCGGGCCTACGAGGACCTCGAGTCCGCGGTCATGGACGGCCGCGCGCTGACCGAGGTCGTCGCCCCGCTGCTCGGCCTGGCGCTGACCTCCGACGAGATCGCGCTGGGCGACGGCCTGGCGCTCGTGTGCGCCGACGCCTGCCCCGACGCGCCGCGCGAAGCGCTGTTCGAGCGCGAGGACGGCCACCAGGTCGTGCTCGCCCGGCTCACCTGGGAGTCGGCTCCGGGCGACGAGGCGCCGCTGCGCCACGCCCAGGTCCGGCTGCGGCGGCTGCTGACCGCGCTGCGCCTCTACGACGCCGCCGGGATCGTGCTGGCCCGCACGGCCTGGACGCGCACGGGCGGCGGCGGGTGGCAGCCGTTCGCGATGGCCGGCGGCGCCGTGGCGCGGGGCGTCTGCGTGATCCCGCCCCAGCAGGAGGACGAGCTGCGCGCGTTCCTGTCGCTCGTGGGGCGGCGCACCCCGCGCGGCGGCGAGCTGGCCTGGGCGCTGCAGCGCTTCGAGCTGGCCACCGACCGCGGCCGCCCGTCCGAGGCGTTGACCGACGTCCTGCTCGCGCTGCGCGCGCTGCTGGAGCCCGAGGGCCCCAGACCGGGAGGCTGGCGGGCCGCGTGGCGGCGCTGTGCGCGATCCCCGAGCAGCGCGCCCAGGTCACCGAGCGCATCGCGCACCTCGTCGCGCTGGAGCGCGCGGTCGTCGCCGGCGTCGCGCCCGAGGACGGCGCGCTGGAGGGCCTGGTCGACGAGCTGACCGGCTGGCTGCGAGCGCTGCTGCGCGACGTGCTCTGCGGGCATCTGGACAGCGACCTGCGCACGCTGGCCGACACGATGCTGCGCGAGGAGGACGCCCGCCAGCAGACCGTGGTCTGAGGCGGGCCGCCCGCTCAGCGCTGCTCGCGCGCGCGGCGGGCGATCCGGCCGGCGATGCGGCGCGCAGCCTCCAGGACGCCGCCGTCGCGGTCGGCGGCCGGGTCGTAGGACGCCAGCGCCGCGGCGGCCACGCGCCCGTGGTCGAACACCGCGTCGATCGTGGCGAGCACGGCGTCCAGGCCGGGCCCGCCGGGCGCCGCGTAGGCGTTGGCGTACCCGACCGACGTGTCGAGCACGTCGAGGTCGACGTGCAGGTACAGCGGCACCGGCAGCGCGGCTATCGCGCGCCGCACGGCGTCCACCTCGGGAGCACCGGGCAGGGCCCGCACGCCGCTGCGGGCCAGCGCGTCGTGCTGCAGCGGGCTGAGGTCGCGCACGCCGACGAGCGCGACCGCCGAGGGGTCGACCGCCGCGAAGCCCGGGATCGACGAGCGCTGCACGCGCCAGCACCCGCCGGTGAGCACCGACAGCGCCATGACGTCCAGGAACCCCGACGCGTTGTCCTCTGGCGTGTCGAGGTCGGCGTGGGCGTCGAGCCACACCACCCCCGCGCCCGGGGCGCCGATCGCGCCGGCGACGGTGCCCGCCGCGCTGAGGCACCCGCCGGCGAGCACGAGGCAGAACGCGCCGCGCGCCGCGGCCGCCCGCACGTCGGCGGCGAGCTGGCGCAGCAGGTCGAACGTCTGTGCCACCTCGGGCGCTCGCGGGTCGGCGCTCGTGACGCGCTGCACCGTCGGCGCCCAGCCCGCGCCCTGCAGCGCCGCGTGCAGGCCGGCGTCGGTGGCCAGGGCAGCGGCCCCGGCGCCCATGCCGACGTCCGGCCGCGCGCAGTGGAAGGGCCAGGAGACGACGGCCAGGGGCGGGTCGGCGCTCAGAAGCCGCTCGCCTCGAGCATCGCGGCGCGCCGGGCCGCCGACGCGAACAGATGGCGGTGCACCGCCACGAGCCCGTCGACGTCGTGCACGTCGCCGTCGAGGTGGGGGATGAGGATCGGGTCCTCGTCCCCGAGCTCGGCGATCAGGCGCGCCGCCGCGGCGGCGTCGCGGTGGGCCAGCACCCGGAACTCGCGCAGCGTGCGGGCCACCTTGCGCGCCAGCGCCACGTCACCGCCCAGCTCGGCCGCCAGCGCCGCCTCGTCGACCTCGTCGCCCTCGGCGTCGAGCGGGTGCACGCGGTTGAGGATCAGCCCGCCGAACGGCATCGCGGCCTCGCGCAGCTTGCCGCGGAAGAAGATCGCCTCCTCGACGGGCTCGCGCTCGGGCGAGGTGACGATGAGGAACGTCGTGGCAGGGTCGGCGAGCAGCTCCTTGACGCCGGCGGCGCGCTCGCGGAAGCCGTCGAGCACGCCGCTCAGCGCCCCGAAGAACACCGACAGGTCGTCCATGAGGTCCACGCCGGTCACCTTGCGCAGCACGGAGAACACGACGCTCGTGCCGCGTCCGACGACGCGCGCGGCCAGCCCCGACGGGGCGAGGAACAGCCGCAGCGCCCGGCCCTCCAGGAAGCCGGTGAGGCGGTCGGGCGCGTCGAGGAAGTCCAGCGCGTTGCGCGACGGCGGGGTGTCGAGGACGATGACGTCGAAGAGCCCGGACCGGTCGAGCTCGTAGAGCTTGGCGACCGCGGTGAACTCCTGGGAGCCCGCCACGGCGCCCGAGAGCTCGCGGTAGATCCGGTTGGCCAGGATCTCGTCGCGGGTCCTGTCGTCGGGCGCGAGGAGCTCGATGAGCTCGTCGAACGTGCGCTTGGGGTCGAGCATCATCGCCCACAGCTCGCCCTTGAGCTCGATGCCGTGGCCCTCGAACCGGTCGGCCTCCACGCGCCGCGGCTCCGAGCCGAGCTGCTCGATCCCCAGGGCGTCGGCCAGCCGCCGCGCCGGGTCGATCGTCACGACGGCGACGCGTGCCCCCTCGGCGGCCAGGCCCATCGCGATGGCGGCCGAGACGGTCGTCTTGCCGACGCCGCCCGAGCCCGCGCAGATGCAGACCCGCTTGCCCTCGAGCCGCTCAGCGACGCTCACCGTGGACTCCCCGGGGTCATGTGACGAGCTCGCCGGCCAGGCGGCGCAGCTGCTCGGGTCCGAGCTCGCTCTCGAAGAGCTGGGGCAGCGAGCGCACCTCGACGCCGCCGACGCCGCGGCGCAGCCGGGCGATCTGCGCGCGGTGGGCCCGGGACCGGCGCGCCTCGGCCCGGGCGGCGCGCACGGCGCGCGAGCCGGGGACCACGCGGTCCAGCGCGTCGGCCTCGGCGCGCGAGAAGCGCTTGGGCAGCACCCCGTTGACCACGACGGCCGCGAACCGCTGGCCGAGCTCGGCCGCGAGCACCCGCTGCAGGGCCAGCGTCTCGTTGACGGGCATCTCCTCGGGGGTGGCTACCGCGACCACCGCCGTCCGGTCGGGATCGGCGAGCATCGCGTGGATGATGCCGCCCTGGCGGGCGACGGGCCCCATGCGTGCCGCGTCGGCGAACGTCTGCGGCGCCGTGAGGATCGCCACGCCGTGCCCCGTGGCGGGCGCGTCGAGGATCACGAGGTCGTACGGATGGGCGCCGGGCGTGCGGCGGTCGGGCTGGGCGAGCTCCCACACCTTGCCGACCGTGAGCAGCTCGCTCAGGCCCGGCGTGGCGGCCGCGAGGTAGCTGAACATCCGGCTGGAGGCCAGGACGTCGGAGACGCCGCGGGGCAGCTGGTCGCGCAGGTACTCCTCCAAGGCGGACTCGGGGTCGATGGAGATGTGGTGCAGCCCCGACCCCACGGAGCGCTCGACGAACACCGAGCCGTCGCCGGTGCCCGCCAGGGCCCGGCTGACGTCGTCGCGGGCCGACACCTCGGCCACGATCGTGCGCAGCCCGCGGGCGGCGGCCGCGACGCCGAGGGCGGCGGCGACGGTGGACTTGCCCACGCCGCCCTTTCCGGTGACGACGAGCAGCGGCTTGGACAGGAGGTCCCGCATGGGGTGCGCGCCAGACCCTATCGGCGTCCAGGTTGGGCTGGACGGGCTCAAGTCGTCCGCGAGGGGGCCGATGCACCTCCGGCATGTCCGTCTCACCGACACCATCGGGCGCCACGCCGACGCTCGCCGAGATCCTCATGAGGCGCGCCTTCACCCGGCCGGCGAAGACGTTGGTGGACGGCGATGTGATCCGGGCCCTGTCGGAGGCTGATCGCGAGCGCGCGGCCCAGGCGGCGCCGCCGAAGGCCCCGGCCGTGCCCGCCCGCGCCGCGGTGGCGGCCGCCGCCCCCGCCGCGCGGGCCGCGCTCGCCGCACGGGCCGGCACGCCGCCCGTCCCGGCGGCGGAGCTGCCCGGCGCCGTGCGCGTCGACGTGCGCGCCTGACGCGCGGCGTCGCTGCCCGCCGTCCCAGGAGCCGCAGGGCTCCGGCGGCGTCATCCGGCAGCTCCGGCCCGGCTGGGCCATCCGACGGCGGTGGTATTCCCGTCACACCGGGCGAAGGATTCGCCCGGGCGGATGCGAATACCCCCGACGATGGGTCCCGAACCGACCACGACGGAGCCTTCCGTGCAGACCGAGAACCGGCCGAAGGTCATCGCCTTCGCCAACCAGAAGGGCGGCGTCGCGAAGACCACGACGACGCTGAACCTCGCTGTCGCGTTCGCCGAGAAGGGCAACCGCGTCCTGTGCATCGACATGGACCCCCAGGGCAACCTGACCATGTCGCAGGGCATCGACCCCGACACGGTCGAGCGCTCCATGTACGACGTGCTGGTGCACCACATGTCGATCCGCGAGGTCATCCGCAAGCGCGAGATCGACATCGCGTGCGCCTCGATCGACCTCGCCGGCGCCGAGATCGCGATGTCCGCCCAGATCGGTCGCGAGCGCTCCCTGCAGAAGGCCCTGCGGGCCGTCGCGGAGGACTACGACTTCGTCTGCATCGACACGCCGCCCTCCCTCGGGCTGCTCACGATCAACGCCCTGACGGCGGCGGACAAGGTGATCGTCCCCGTACAGTGCGAGTATCTGTCCATGCGGGGGCTCATCCAGCTGCAGAACACGCTGCAGATGATCCGGGAGAACCTGAACCCGGACGTGGAGATCGAGGGGATCCTCCCCACGCTCATGGACACCCGCACCGTCCACGCCAAAGAGGCCATCGAGATCCTGGAGGAGAACTTCGGCGACCGGGTCTTCGCATCGCGGATCAAGAAGACGATCCGGTTCGCGGAGGCACCCGTCAAGGGCATGTCGGTGCTGAAGTACGATCCGGACGGGATGGCCGCCCAGTCCTATCGCGATCTCGCGACGGAGGTTCTCGCCAATGGCAAGCGGTAAGCGGGCCAGCATGAGGGAGGGCCCCCTGGCGGCGCTCTTCCGCCGCACCGACGAAGATCTCGAGGAGGGCGCCGAGGCCACCTCGGCCGCCGGTCCGGCACCGGAGGCGCGGGCGCCCGAGCCCCCGCGCGCCCAGGCGCCGACGCCCTCGCCCTCGCGCTACGAGGAGCCGGTGCCGCGCGCCGACGTCCCGGCGCGGACCCCGGCCCCCGAGCCGCCCGCGGAGCGCCCGCGCGCCGACGCCCCGACCCCGGCGGAGCGCATCGAGCGCGCGGAGGAGCGCGTCGCCCCCGCGACGCCCGCCGGCCGCGCGAACCGCCGCCACGAGGAGGAGCCGCCGCCCGCGCATCCGCGCGAGACCGGATACCCGCACCCGTCACTGGGCGCCACGCCCGAGGCCCACGAGCCCGAGCCCGCCCGCGTGCCGTCGGCTCAGGAGCGCCTGCGCAGCGCGTTCAGCTCCGAGCTGCCCGACGACATGCTCGCCCCGCCGCGGCGCGAGCCCGACCCCGAGCCCGCGCACGAGGTCCACGATCCCTACGCCCGTACGGACGGCGGCGCGTGGTCGACGCCGGTGGTCGGCCAGCCGGTCATCCGCGTCATCGGCGTCGGCGGCGCCGGCGTCAACGCGGTCAACCGCATGGTCGAGGCCGAGGTCCAGGGCGTCGAGTTCCTGGCCATCAACACCGACCTGCAGTCGCTGCAGCAGTCCACGGCCGACGTGACGCTGCACATCGGCCCGCAGGTCACGCGCGGCCTGGGCGCGGGGTCGGACCCCGATCTCGGCCGCCAGGCCGCGATGGAGGAGTACGACCGCATCAAGTCCCTGCTCAAGGGCAGCGACATGGTGTTCATCGCCGCCGGCTCCGGCGGCGGCACCGGCACGGGCGCGGCGCCGATCGTGGCGCGGATCGGTCGGGAGATCGGCGCGCTCACCGTGGGCATCGTCACCAAGCCGTTCGGCTTCGAGGGCAGTCGCCGGTCGCAGGCCGCCGACGCGGGCATCGAGGCGCTGCATGCCGAGGTCGACACGCTCATCGTCGTGCCGAACAACCGGCTGCTCAGCGTGCTGGACAAGCACACGTCGATGGTCGAGGCGTTCCGCGTCGCCGACGACGTGCTGCGCCAGGGCGTGCAGGGCGTGTCGGACCTCGTGACGCTGCCGGGGATCATCAACCTCGACTTCGCCGACGTGCGGACGATCATGTCCGAGGCCGGCGCGGCGCTGCTGGGCATCGGCATGGGCGTGGGGGACAAGCGGGCGCTCGACGCGGCCGAGCAGGCCGTGTCCTCGCCGCTGCTGGAGACCAGCGTCGAGGGCGCGCGCTCCATCCTGCTGTCGATCACCGGTGGCCGGGACCTGTCGCTGTGGGAGGTCAACGAGGCGGCCAAGGCCGTGGCGGCGGCCGCCCACCCCGACGCGAACATCATCTTCGGCGCCATGGTCGACGAGAAGCTCGACGACCAGGTGTGGGTGACGGTGGTCGCGACGCGCTACAGCGACGTGCCCAGGCCGCGCCCGTCGCGCCAGCTCGACGAGCCGGCCGGCGAGCCGCGGGTGCAGCGCCGCAGCGGGCCGCCCGCGCGCGAGCCGATCGCCGCGCGGCGCACCCGGACCGCCGCCGACCTCGACGTGCCGGAGTTCCTGCCGCGCCGCTAGATCCCGGCCTCGGCACCGAATCGCATTCGGAGGGCCCGCGCCGCGCGCGGGCCCTCCGTCGTGCACGGCGCCCCACGCGCCGGACCGTCGTCGCGCTCGCGGTCCTGGCGCCCTGGCTGGCCTGGGCCGTCGTCCGCACGTTCGGGCTGGAGGGCGGCACCCCGGTCGTCCCGGCGATGACGTTCACGCCCTACGTCGGGCTGGGCTCGCCGATCGCGGTCCTCGTGGCGCTCGCGCTGCGCCGGTGGGCGGTGGCCGCCGCGGGCGTGGTCGTCGCCGCCGCCTTCGCGCTCGCGCTGCTGCCGCGCGCGCTGCCCGGCCCGCAGCCCACGGTGGCCGGCGGCGTCACGGTGCGCGTCATGACCTCCAACCTCTACGAGGGCCGCGGCGACCCGGCGACCGTCGTCGACCTCGTGCGCCGCGAGCGCGTCGACGTGCTCGCCCTGGAGGAGCTCACCCCGGAGGCGCTGCGCCGCCTCGACCGCGCCGGCCTCGGGCGGGTCCTGCCGTTCCGCGAGGCCGACGGCCGCGAGCGGTCGGGCGGCACCGGACTCTTCTCGCGCCTGCCGCTGCGCCGGCTGACCCCGGCGGTCCGCGTCGACTTCAACGGCGAGCCGCGCGCCGCGGTGTCCGTGCCGGGCATCGCGCGGGCCGTGGACGTCCAGGCCATCCACACCGTGCCGCCCATCCATGGCGACACGGGCGTCTGGCGCAGCATGCTCCAGGCGCTGGCCCGGCCCGACGGCGGCCCCGTCCTGCGCCTGGCCCTCGGGGACTTCAACGCGACGCTGGACCACGCCGAGCTGCGGCGGCTGCTGGGCGGCGGCCGCGGCTTCGTCGACGCGGCCGACGCCGTCGGTGCGGGCTACCGGACGACCTGGCCCGCGGGCCGCCGCCTGCCGCCGGAGATCGCGATCGACCACGTCCTCGTCGACCCGCGCGTCGCGGTGCGGTCGGTCTCCGTGCACCTCGTGCCGTTCTCCGACCACCGCGCGGTGGTGGCGACGCTCGAGCTCCCCGGGGGTAGGGCGGCGGGGCCCGGCCGCGTGCGAGGATCCGGCCCATGGAGGGGATCGTCGCCGCCGGGCACCCGGTGTCCGCCGAGGCGGGCGCCGCCGTGCTGCGCGAGGGCGGCAACGCCGTCGACGCGGCGATCGCCGCGTGCCTGGCCTCATGGACGGCCGAGCCCCTGCTGACCGGTCCCGGCGCCGGCGGCTACCTCCTCGTCGCGGGCGCGGGCCAGGAGCCCACGCTGCTGGACTTCTTCGTCGCCTCGCCGTCGGACGCCGAGCGTGCGCCGCTCGTCCCCGTCGAGGTCTCCTTCGGCGATGCGACGCAGACCTTCCACGTCGGCGCCGCGTCCGTCGGCGCCTACGGCACGCCGGCCGGCCTCGAGGCGGCCGCGCGCCGCTGGGGCAGCCTGCCGCTCGCCGACCTCGCCGCGCCGGCGGCGGCCCTGGCCCGCCAGGGCGTCCCGCTCAACGCCGAGCAGGCCTACGTCTTCGAGATCCTCGAGGGCATCCTGCTCTCCACGCCGCAGGCCGCCGCGCAGTTCGCGCCCCACGGCCGCGCGCTGCGCGCCGGGGAGCCGTTCGCCTCGCCCGAGCTGGCCGAGACCATCGAGCGCCTCGGCGCCCAGGGCGCCGCGCCGTTCCACCACGGCGACCTCGCCGCGGCGGCCGCCGAGTGGGTCTGCGCCCACGGCGGCACGCTGACCGCCGGGGACCTCGCGGGCTACGAGGCCGTGGCCCGCACCCCCGCCCGCGTCGCCTACCGCGGCCGCGAGGTCCTCACCAACCCGCCGCCCTCCGCGGGCGGCACGCTGCTCGCGCTCGCGCTCGCGCGCCTGGACTCCGTCGCCGGCGCCGCGCCGACGACGGCCGAGCTCGTCGACGCCATGGCGCTCGCGCAGGCCGCGCGGACGCCCGCGTTCGACGCGGGCCTGCCCGAGGACGGCTTCCTGGACCGGTTCCTGGCGGCCCAGCTGGGGTCGACGACGCACGTGTCGGTCCTCGACGCCGACGGCCGGGCCTGCTCGGTGACGTGCACCAACGGCGAGGGCTCGGGCCTCGTGGTGCCCGGCACGGGCATCCACCTCAACAACGTCATGGGGGAGGAGGACCTCAGCCCGCAGGGGTTCTTCACCGCGCCCTCGGGCCGGCGCATGCCGTCGATGATGGCGCCGACCGTCGTGCTCGGCGCCGGCGGCGTCGTCGAGCTGGTGCTCGGCAGCGCGGGGTCCAACCGGATCCGCTCGGCCATCCTGCAGACGATCATCGGCGTCGTCGACCACGGCCGCGACGCGCGGGCGGCCGTGGACGCCCCGCGCGTGCACCTCGAGCTCGACACGGTCTACGCCGAGCCCGGGATCGACCTCGCCGGCCTGGACCCCGCGACGCCCGTCGCGCCGTTCCGCGCGCTCAACCTGTTCTTCGGCGGCGTGCAGGCCGTGCGGCGCGACCCGGCCGGCGGCCGGCTGTCGGGCGCCGGCGACCCCCGGCGCGGCGGCGCGGCGGTCCGCGCGTGAGACGCCGCGGCCGCGCGTGACCGGCGCCGCCTTCGCGCTCGCCCTGGGCGCCGCGGCGCTGCACGCGCTGTGGAACCTGCTGCTGGCCGGCGCACGGGACCCGCGCGCGGCCACCGCTGCGGCGTTGGGCGTCGGGGTGGTGGTGTGGGCGCCCGTCGCGGCGCTGACGGGCAGCGTGCACGCCGGGGTGTGGCCCTACGTCGCGGGCTCGGCGACCGTCGAGGCCGTCTACTACCTGCTGCTCGGCGCGGCCTACGGGCGCGGCGAGCTGTCCGCGGTCTACCCCGTGGCCCGCGGCGGCGCGCCGGTGATCCTGCTCGTGGCCGCGCTCGCCGGCCTGGGCGGGGCGGTGGGCGGCCTGCAGGTCCTCGGCGTGCTCGTCGCCGGGGCGGGGATCGTCGCCGTGCACCGCGGCGCGCACACCGCGCTGGCCCCCGGCGCCGTCGCGACGGCGCTGCTCATCTCGGCGGCCATCGCCGGCTACACGCTCCTGGATCGCGCCGGGCTGCACCACGCCGACCCGCTGCCCTACCTCTGGCTCGTGCTCACGCCGAGCACCGCGGTCTGCCTGCTCGTCACCGCCCGCGAGCGCGGGGCCGGTGCCGTCCGCGCCGCCCTGGACCTCCGGGCCGTCGTCGCCGGGGTCGCGACCGTCGGTGCCTACGGGCTCGCCCTGCTGGCGCTGCGCCTCGCGCCCGCGGCGCCCGTGGCCGCCGTGCGGGAGACGAGCATCGTGCTGGCCGTCGCCCTCGGCGCCATCGTCCTGCGCGAGCCCGTGACCCGGTTGCGGTGGGCGGGCGCGGCGACCGTCACGGTGGGCACGGCGCTCGTCGCGCTCGGGTGAGCGAGGATGACGGGCGATGCCCCGCTCCCGCCGCGCCGTCCTGCCCCGTCTGCTCGCCCTCGGCGCCGGCGTGGCGGCGCTGACGAGCGCCGGCTGCTTCAACGGCCCCGACCCGCCCGACCTCTTCCTCGTGCAGCGCACGGGGTCGATCGCCGACGCGCGCCTGACGCTGCGCATCAGCGACGACGGTGGGGCCTACTGCAACGGCGGCCCCCGCCGGGAGATCAGCTCGGCCCAGCTCATCGAGGCGCGCGCCCTGACCCACGACCTCGACGGCGTCAAGGACGGCGACAACGGGCTGGCCGGGCGCAACCTGCGCCTGGCGCCCGGGAAGGTGAGCTCGCTGACCTACCGCGTGCGCAGCGAGAAGGGCGTCGTGGTCTTCAGCGACACCTCGGCCCGACAGCCGCAGGCGTTCTACCGCATCGCCCAGCTCACCCGGTCCATCGCGAAGGGGCCCTGCGGCCTGGCGCGCTGAGGCCATCAGCGGCGCTGATGGCCGGGGAAAGCGATGGTCATCTCCGCCGGGGCGGCCGCCTGGGACACTGGGCGGGTGTCCTCCCGCGCCTGGCTCTCCCTGGCGATCACCGCCGCGCTGTGGGGGGCGTCGTACCTGTTCATCAAGGTGGCCCTCGACGACGGGGTCTCCGAGGGCGTCATCATCGACCTGCGGGTCGTGCTCGGCGCGCTGATCCTCGTGCCCGTCGCGATCCGCGCCGGCGCCGTGGCGCCGCTGCTGGCCCGCCGCGGCTGGGTCCTGCTGCTGGCGCTCGTGCAGGTCATCGCGCCGTTCGGGCTCATCACGTTCGGCGAGAACCATGTGCCCTCGGCGCTGGCAGGGATCCTCGTGGGCTCCTCGCCGCTGTTCATCGCGCTGCTGGCCGCGCGCCTGGACCCCGAGGAGCGCGCCCGCGGCTGGGGGCTGGTCGGCATCCTGCTCGGGATGGTCGGCGTGGTCCTGCTGTTCGGCGTCGACCTGTCCGGGAAGGCCGACGCGCTGCTCGGCGGCCTCATGATCCTCGCCGCCGGGCTCTGCTACGCGGCGGCCGTGCTCGTGGCCAAGCGGGCCTTCACGGGCGTGCCGCCCGTCGGCGTGGCCGCCTCGACGATGGTCGTCAGCGCGGTCGCCTGGCTGCCCGTCGCCCTGCTCACGCTGCCCGACCACGTCCCGGGCGCGAACGCGACGGCCTCGTTGCTGGCGCTCGGCGTCGGCGGGACCGGCGTCGCGTTCTGGCTCTACTACCGCTCGATCGCCGACGTCGGGCCGGCGCGGGCGGCGATCGTCTCCTACGTCGCGCCGGCGTTCGCCGTGGTCTACGGCGTCACGCTGCTCGGCGAGCGCCTCACCGCCGGCACGATCGGCGGCCTGGTGCTCATCCTCGCCGGCTCGTGGCTGGCGGCCCAGGGCCGGCCGCCGGCGCTCAGCCGAAGCGGACCTTCCCGTTCGAGCGTGCCCGCGCCTGCGCGCGTTCGATGAAGTCCAGCCGCCGCAGGGCGGCCCGCAGCAGCCGGGTGAGCATCGCCAGTCGGGCGTTCTCGGAGCGCAGGTCCAGCAGCCCCTGCTTGGCCTCGGGGCCGAAGTCGACGGTCGCCGCCATCTCGTAGGAGGTCAGCGGCGCGAGCTCCTCGGGGTCCAGGACCTTGTCGGTGGCCTCCTCGACGAGCTCGCCGTAGGCGCCGTGCGCGGCCTCGACGGCCGTCGGGTCCGGCGGCTCGTCGGCGTCGTCGAGGAACTCGACCTCGCCCGCCGGGTAGACGTGGTCGAACTGCTCGGCCACGATGCGGAACGGGCGCGTGCCGCGCACGACGATGTCCAGGCGGCCGTCCTCGTGGCGCTCGAGGACCTCGGCGACCTCCATCGCGCAGCCGTTGGCCTTCATCCCGTCCTCGGCCGCCCAGACGATCCCGAACTCGCCGCCGCCCTCCAGGCACTCGGCGATCATGGCGCGGTAACGCTCCTCGAAGATGTGCAGCGGCACGAGCTCGGCCGGAAGCGCGACGAGGCCGAGGGGGAAGAGGGGAAAGTCCCGCAGGCGTTCGCCCATGGGCCGATTGTAGGTTGACCCGGAGCGGTGGACGCGCCGTATCCCCGACGTGGCCGATCGTTCCGTCGCCGTCCTGTGGTTCCGCCGCGACCTGCGAGTCCATGACCATCCGGCGCTCGTGCAGGCGCTCGACGAGCACGACCGCATCGTCCCGCTCTACGTGCTCGACGACGCGCTGCTGGGCGGGCGCTACGCGAGCCCGTCGCGGACGGCGTTCATGCTCGGCTGCCTCAGGGCGCTGGACCAGGAGCTGGCGCAGCGCGGCAGCGGGCTGGTGGTCCGCCACGGCCGGCCCGAGGACGAGGTCCCGGCGCTGGCACGTGAGCTCGGCGCCGAGGCCGTGCACTGGACGAGCGACGTGTCGCCCTACGCCCGGCGGCGCGACACGCGCGTCAGCGACCTGTTGCGCGAGCACGAAGTCCGGCCTCGGCCCCACGGCGGGACCTACCTCGTCGACCCGTCCAAGCCGCGGACCCAGGGCGGCAGGCCCTACACGGTGTTCTCGCCGTTCCACCGCGCGATCGACCAGGTCGACCGGCGCACGGTGCACCGCGCGCCGGCCGAGCTGCCCCCGCTGCCCTCCGGGCTGCGCAAGGGCCGGCTGCCGTCGGCCCAGGCGCTCGGGATCGACCCGGCCGACCTCGTCCCCGAGCCCGTCGCCGAGCCCGGCGAGCCCGCGGCGCGCGCCGCGCTGGAGCGCTGGCTGCGCGACGACCTCGACCACTACGCCGATCGCCACGACGGGATGTCGCGGCCGGGCACCTCCGTGCTCTCGCCCTACCTGCGCTGGGGCTGCCTGTCGGCCCGTGAGTGCGAGGAGCGCGCGGCCCGCCGCGGGGGCAAGGGCGCGGCGGCGTGGAACCGCCAGCTGGCGTGGCGCGACTTCTACGCCCACCAGCTCCTGCTCTTCCCCGACAACGTCGCGCAGGAGTTCCAGCCGCGCTACCGCAGGCGGCTGGCGTGGTCGGACGACGAGGAGCTCCTGCGGGCCTGGAAGGACGGGCGCACGGGCTATCCGCTGGTGGACGCCGGCATGCGCCAGCTGGCTCGCACGGGCTGGATGCACAACCGCGCGCGCCTGGTCGTGGGGTCGTTCCTGACCAAGGACCTGCACATCGACTGGCGCCAGGGCGAGCGGCACTTCGCGCGGCTGCTGCTCGACGGCGAGCCGGCCCAGAACAACGGCAACTGGCAGTGGATCGCCTCGACGGGCGCCGATCCCGCGCCCTACTTCCGCCGGCTGTTCAACCCCATGACCCAGCAGCGCAAGTTCGATCCTGAGGGCACCTACGTGCGCCGCTGGGTGCCGGAGCTGGCCGGGGTGCCCGACGAGCGGCTCGTCGAGCCGTGGACGATGAGCGACGAGCAGCAGCAGGCCGCCGGCTGCGTCATCGGCACCGACTACCCGGCCCCGATCGTCGACCACGCGCAGGAGCGCCGGGTGGCGATGGAGCGCTACGCGGCCGCGGGCGAGGGCTGAGTGGCGCGCCGCGTCAGCGCGGCGGCCCGGCCTTCTGCGCGGTGACCATCAGGTTGTAGAAGATGGCCGGCGGCAGGCGCGACTCGAGCAGCACGCGGTCGACGTGCTGCAGGCCGACGTAGCCCTTGAAGGCGTACAGCTTCCAGGCGTAGGGCACCGTGTCGGGATCGGCGGTGGCCTCCAGTGCGCGGTTGGCCCAGCCGAACCAGTTGGCCAGCAGCTCCTCGCCGCGCACGCGCACGTCGGCAAAGCCGGCCGCCTGCGGGCCGCGCTGCAGCTGCTCGGGCGTGAAGGCGTGCACATCGACCATCGACTCGAGCTGGTGGTTGTGGGCGCCGCCGTCCTGGTGGCCCTCCTGCGCGGGCCGGGCGCGCATCACGCGCCGCCACGCCGGCGCGACCTTCGAGGCCGCGCGCTTGGGCACGTTGGCCAGGCGGTCGCCGTAGCGCGAGGGCTCGCCGGCGAAGACCGCGAGGCCGCCGGGCGCCAGGACGCGGTGGATCTCGCGCCACGCCTGGTCGAGGTCGGGCAGGTGGTGCAGCACGGCGTGGCCGAAGACGAGGTCGAAGGAGGCGTCCTCGAACGGGAGCGCCTCGGCGTCGGCGACGCGGGCGTCGACGTCGAGGTCGAGATCGCGCGCGTTGCGCTGCAGGGCGGCCACCATGCCGGGGGAGATGTCGGTGCACGTGGCCTCGCGGATCACCCCGGCCTGCAGCAGGTTGAGCGAGAAGTAGCCCGTGCCGGCGCCGAGCTCGAGCCCGCGGCCGAACGTGCGCAGGTCGCCGTCCAGCGCCTTGCGCAGCTTGCCCAGCACCTGCGTGCGGCCGATGGCGCCGAAGTCGATGCCCCACTTGGCGTCGTACGCGTCGGCGGCGCCGTCGTGGTAGCGGGTGTTGACGTCGCGGATCTCCTCCGCGCTGGCCGGGGCGGGACTCATGAGGCGCGGCATGCTAGCGCCGGGGTGGGGGCCGGGCGCGCGCCGTGTAGCGTGCCCGCAGCACCGATGACCGACCAGCTCTACCTCCAGCGCGACCAGCCTCCGGGCGTCCCGCCGCTCGCCCTGACCGGTGAGCGCACGCTGCCCGACGTCCCCGAGGAGAACTACTGGTACCGCCGCCACCTCGTGGTCTACGAGTGGATCCGGGCCCGCGTCGGCGGCCTGCGCGTGGTGGACATGGCCTGCGGCGAGGGCTACGGCACGAGCGTCCTGGCGCGCACCGCGGCGCAGGTCGTCGGCGTCGACGCCAACCCGGAGGCCCACGAGCACGCCCGGCTGCGCTACGTCGCGCCCAACGTCCGGTTCGCGCGCGACCTCATCGAGACGTTCGATGAGCCCGCCGACGCCATCGTGTTCCTGCAGACCATCGAGCACGTCCGCAACCCCGACCAGGTGCTCGAGCGCTTCAAGACCCTGGTGTCGGGCAGCGCATCGCCGCTCGTCGTGGTCTCCACGCCCAACGTGCTGACGCTCGCGCCCGAGGGGGCGGCCAAGTCCGGCAACCCGTGGCACGTCAAGGAGTACCGCCCCGAGGAGTTCCGCGCCCTGTGCGAGGCGCACTTCGCCGAGGTCGAGGTGCTCGGCCTGCACCACGCCCGCAAGCTCGCCCTGCACGCGTTCGCGCTGCGCCACCTGCGCTGGGACGACGTCCACGCGCGGCTGCGCCTGACCAAGCCGTTCTACGACTGGTTCACCCCCGCCATCTCCGAGCGCGACTTCACGCTCGCCGACGACCGCCCGCTGGAGCGCGCGCTGGACTTCGTGGCCGTCTGCCGGCCATGAGCGCCGACGGCCGGCTGGCCATCGTCCTGCACTCCCACATGCCCTACGTCGAGGGCTTCGGGACGTGGCCGTTCGGCGAGGAGTGGCTCTTCGAGGCCGCGGCGACGGTCTATGTGCCGCTGCTCGACGTCCTGGCCGGGGCCGGCGGCGCGGTGACCCTGTCGCTGACGCCGGTGCTCTGCGACCAGCTCGCCGCACCCGGCGTGCACGGGCGCCTGCTGGCGTTCCTGCGCGACCTGCGCGTCACGACCCACGCGCTGGACGCCGAGGCCTGCCGGGCCGACGGCCGGCCCGAGCTCGCGGGGGAGGTCGAGCGTGCCGGCGGCGACTACGCGCGCGCCGCCGACCGGCTTGAGTCGCTCGGCGACGGCGGGCTGCTCTCCGCGCTGCTGGAGCACGCGACGTGGACGAGCTCGGCGACCCACGCCGTGCTGCCGCTCGTGGCCACCGACGCCGGCGTGCGCCTGCAGCTGCGCGCCGGCATCGAGGGCCACCGCGCGCGGGCCGGTCGGTGGGGCGGCGGGCTCTGGCTGCCCGAGTGCGCGCACGCGCCGTGGCTCGAGCCGCTGCTGGAGGAGGCCGGGGTGCACGCCACGTGCGTCGACCTCACCGACGTGCTCGCCGACCCGCTGCGACCGCTTCAGAGCACCGACGGGCCGCTGCTGGCGCCGCTGGACCGCGCGACGATCGATCTCGTGTGGAGCGAGGGCGCCTATCCGGCGGCCGGGGCCTACCGCGACTCGCACCGCCGCACGGTGCACCACCACCATCCGTGGGCCAACGACGGCGCCGTCTACGACCGCGACCGCGCCCGAGAGCAGGCCGAGCGCGACGCGGCGGACTTCGTGGCCCGCGTGGCGCGGCGGGTGCGCGGCGGCGGCCTTTCGGTCTGTGCGCTGGACACCGAGCTGCTCGGCCACCACTGGTACGAGGGCCTGGACTGGCTGGCGGCCGTGGTCGCGCAGGCGCGCCGCACCGGCCTGGAGGTGCTCGCCCTCGACGATGCGCTGGCGGCCACGCCGGCGCGCCCTGCGCCGGCCGGCCTGCCCGCCACGTCGTGGGGCACGCCCCGCACGCTGTGGACGTGGGACGGCCCGCAGGTGGCCGACCTGGCCTTCGCCGCCCGCGCCGCCGAGCTCGAGGTGCTCGCCGCCGGTTCCGCGGCCGACGCGCGCGCGGTCCGCGAGCTGCTGGCGCTGCAGAGCAGCGACTGGGCGTTCCTGGCCACCCGCGACATCTCGGGCCCCTACCCGCGCGAGCGCGCGGAGGGCCACCTCGCCGCCCTGCGCGCCGCGCTCGCCGCGCCGGGCGAGCACGATCCCACGGTGCGCGGCCTGGCGCCCTTCGCCGACCCGGCGATGCTGCTCGGGCCGTAGCTGCCGGGGACCGGTGGCGCGAACGTTGGGTCATGCCCCACCTCCGCGCCATCGGTCACGCAGGAGCGTGCGGACGGGCGGACGCGCCCGTCCCGCTCAGCCGGCCGGCCGGCGCAGGCGGATCGGCCCGCGGGCGGCGGCGGGGTCGACGGCCTCGCCGTCCTGGGTGACCTCGAGCTCGCCGTCGGCGGCCAGCGCGGCCGCCACCCGCCGCACGTCGTCCATGAGCGGCCGGAAGCCCTCGTCGCCGGCCAGGGCGCGCGCGGCCTCCGACGGGCAGATCGTCGCGCCTGGCGCGCGCCGGTCCAGCAGGTCGCCGATCGCGGCCGCGATCGCGCGGTCGTCCGGAGCGCCGCTCATCCCCAGCGCAGCGACCGCGGCGCCTCGCGCATCCGCAGCACGCGGGCGGGCACGCCGGCGACGACCGCGTCGGACGGGATGTCGCGGGTGATGACGGTGTTCGTGCCGATGACGCAGTTGTCGCCCACGGTGGCGCCGCGCAGGAAGCAGGCGCCGTAGCCGACCCAGACGTTGTGGCCGACGCGCACGTCGCGCTTGTAGATGCCCTGCGCGCGGATCGGGCGCTCGACCTCGACGACGCCGTGGTCGAAGTCGATGAGCATCACACGGTCGGCGACGATGCACTCGCGGCCGATCGAGACGTGCTGGAAGGCCGAGATCGTGCACTCCTGGCCCAGCACGGTCTTGGCGCCGATGGAGCACTCGCCCTCGTGCACGCGGACCTTGCAGCCGTGCCCGAGCCAGGACCACCGCCCGAGGCGCAGCGTCGCGCCCGGGCCGACCTCGAGCGAGACGCCGGGGCAGATGAAGGCCAGCCCGTCGAGCTGCAGCCGGCCGCGCAGGCGCAGCTTCCACCACGCCAGCCGGGCGACGAGACGGGCGTACTTGAGGTTGAGCATCCCATTGCGGCGCAGGAAGCGCAGCAGGGTGAGCGGGCCACCCGAGCGCGGCGGCGGATCGCCGCGCACGTACGGCGGCACGGCAGCCGTGGGCTCGGGCGGGGACAGGACCGGTTCCACCGCTGCGGAGGCTAGCGCCGACGGGGTGCCCCGCGCGGACGACCACGCGGATCGGGCGGGGGTTGCGGCATCATGCGCCGTCCATGTCGCAGGTCTCCCACACCCTCGCCCAGCGCCTCCTCGACGGTGATCGCCGCGCCCTCGCGCGCGCCATCACGCTCGTCGAGAGCGACGATCCGGCCGGCTGGGAGCTCGTCCGCGAGATCTACCCGCACACGGGCAACGCGGCGATCATCGGGCTGACCGGGGCCCCCGGCGCGGGCAAGTCGACGCTCATCGGCGCGCTGACCAAGCTGCGCCGCGCGGCCGACCGCGATGTCGCCGTGCTCTCCATCGACCCGTCCTCGCCGTTCACCCACGGCGCGCTGCTCGGCGACCGCATCCGGCTCACCGACCACTTCCTGGACCCCGGCGTCTTCATCCGCTCCATGGCCAACCGCGGCGCCCTGGGCGGGCTGAGCGAGGCGGCGCTGCAGACCGCGCTGCTCATGGACGCCGCCGGCAAGGACGACGTCTTCCTCGAGACCGTCGGGGTCGGCCAGGCCGAGGTCGACATCATCGACCACGCCGACACGATCGTCCTCGTGCTCATGCCGGGCTCGGGCGACTCGATCCAGGCGCTGAAGGCCGGGATCATGGAGATCCCCGACATCATCGTCGTCAACAAGGCCGACCACCCGCTGACCGACACGATGGTGCGCGAGATCCGCGGCGTGCTGTCGCTGGCGCCCCAGCGCGGGTGGCGGGTGCCCATCGTCAAGACGGAGGCCTCCCGCGGCGTCGGCGTCGAGGAGCTCGTCGCCAAGCTCGACGAGCACCGCGCCTACATCGAGGCGGAGGGCACGCTCTCCGAGCGGCGCCGGCGCAACCTCCGCAGCGAGGTCGTCGGCCTGTGCACGTTCCGGCTGCGCCGCCGTCTCGAGGAGCAGCTGGACTCCGACGACACGTTCGCCGGCCTGCTCGACGAGGTCGTCGAGCGCCGCCTGGACCCGGCCACGGCGGCCAGCCGCATCCTCGAGCGCCTCGACGCCGCGGCCGCCTCACGCGAGGAGTAGCACCGCCGCGCTCTGCGCGACGGTGACGGCGGCCAGCGCGGCGCCGGTGCGCGGCGCGAAGCGCAGGCCCCACGCCGCCAGCGCGGCGAGCGCCGGCAGGGCGGGCACGACCTGGCGCGCGTGCCACCAGCCGCGGCCCGAGTCGCCCAGCGCGGGGGCGAGGACGACGGCGACGAGCACCACGGCGGCCGCGACGAGCGCGAGCACCGCGGCCGAGGCGTCGGCGTCGCCCTGGTGCTCGATCGCGACGGCGAGCCGGTCTCGGCGCGAGCGCCACAGCAGGCCGACGCCGACCAGCGCCAGCAGCAGGAACGGCGCCCAGACGAGCAGCCCCTCGTGCGGGTCCAGCCAGACCCGGGCCAGCCGCGGCCAGCGGGCGAGATACCCCGAGAGCCCGTCGGCCCCCGTCGCGCCGCCCGCCGCGACGGCGTGCGGCGTCAGGCCCCCGAAGAGCCGCTCGTGGACCGTCACGTAGACCACCGCCGAGGTCAGCACGACCTCCAGCGCGACGAACCCGGTCATCGCCCGCCGGCGCCGGCGCAGCCAGTGGGCCAGCACGACGGCGACGACGGCGGCCGGGGCGGCGAGCTTGGCGGCCAGCCACGGCAGCGCGGCCACGAGCACCGCGGTCCACAGCGCCCAGGCCGCCCTGGGCTGGTCACGCACGCGCAGCGCCAGCAGCAGCGCGCCGGCCAGGGCGGCGGCGCCGCAGGCCTCCGGCGAGATCGCCGTGGCGGCGCCCAGCGCCGGCGGCGACAGGCCCGTCACCAGCGCCGCACGCGTCGCCCACGGCTCCGGGACCAGCGTGCGCCCCAGCGCCGCGGCCAGGCAGAACCCGGCGGCGGCCAGCGCGCCGAGCAGCAGCCGCACCCCGAGCGCGCCGCCGAGCGCGTAGGCGGGGCTGATCAGCAGCTCGAAGCCCAGGCCCGAGGCCTCCACCAGCCGGCCCTGGACCGGGGCGGCCGCCGGGCGCAGCGGGACGTCGGTGAACCGCCGCCAGGCGCGCTCGCGGTACTGGTCGGCGAGGTCGAGGTCGCCGTCGCGCACGATCGACTCGGCGGTCAGCAGCCGATGGGCCTCGGGCCCGGTCAGCGGCGTGCCGGGCACCGCGAGCGTCAGCGCGTAGGCGGCGGCCAGGACGAGCCACAGCCCGAGCGCCCGGCGCAGCGCGCCCACGGCCTCAGCCGCCGGCGGCGGTGCGCTCGGCCAGTGCGACGAGCGTGCGGACCATGACGCCGGTCCCGCCCTTGGCGGCGTAGGGCTGCCCGGCGTCCCAGGCGGTGCCGCAGATGTCCAGGTGCGCCCACGGCACGCCGCCGGTGAAGCGGTGCAGGAACTCGGCCGCCGTCGAGGACGCGCCCGTGCGGGGCGGCGACAGGTTGGCCACGTCGGCCGTGCTGCCCTTGACGAGCTCGGCGAAGCGCTCGTGCAGCGGCAGCCGCCAGACGAGCTCGCCGGCGTCGCCGGCGGCGCGCTGCACCTCGGCGGCCCACGCGTCGTCGTCGGCCCACAGCCCGGAGTACACCTTGCCCAGCGTGCCGAGGATCGCGCCGGTGAGCGTCGCGACATCGACGAGGCGCTCGGCGCCCAGCGCGACCGCGTGGTGCAGGCAGTCGGCCAGCACGAGGCGGCCCTCGGCGTCGGTGTTGTCGATCTGCACGGTCAGCCCGGCGGCCGAGGTCACGACGTCGCCCGGCTTCATCGCGCTGCCGCCGAGCAGGTTCTCCACCGCGCCGACGACCGCGATCACCCGCACTCCGACGCCGAGCGTGGCGATGGCGTCCAGCGCCTCGAGCACCGCGGCGCCGCCGGTCATGTCGTACTTCATGTCGGGCATCGACGACGCGGGCTTGATCGACAGGCCGCCCGAGTCGAACGTGACGCCCTTGCCGACGAGCCCCAGCACGGGCACGCCCTCGCCGGCGCCCTCGGGCTCGTACCGCGCGACGATGAGCGCGGGCTCCTCGTCGCTGCCCCGCGCCACCGCGGCGAACGCGCCCATGCCGAGCTCGAGCAGGCCGTCGCGGCCGCGGACCTCGCAGGTCACCGCCGGGTGGGCGGCGGCGATGGCCTGCGCGCGGCGGCCCAGCGCGGTCGGCGTCATGTGGTTGGCCGGCGTGTTCTGCAGGTCGCGCGCGGCGTTGACCGCCCGGGCCACCACGGCCGCGCGCTCCGCGGCGGCGGCGCGGTCGTCGTGGTCGCTGACGATGAGCTCCTGCAGGCCGCGGTCGCCGCCGGCCGACTCGTCCTCGTCGTCCCCGGCGCCCTTGAACGCGGTGAAGCGGTAGGCCGCCATCAGCGTGCCCTCCACGAGGGCGCGCGCGGGGTGCAGGCCGTCGCGCAGCTTGTGCGGCAGCTCCCAGCACAGCACCCGCGCGCCGAGCTCGCGCGCCCGCCCGAGCGCGACGCCCGCCGCGGCGCGCAGGACCTCGTCGTCGAGGCGCTCGCGGGCGCCGAGCCCGACGAGGATCCAGCGCTTGCCGACGGCGTGGGTGACGGCGACGTGGCGCGGCTGCGCGCGGGCCTCGCCGGCCTCCAGCAGCGCGTGCAGCGCGCCGTCGGGGTCGTGGTGGATCCGCTCGCCGGCGATCACGCCGACGACGACGGTGTCGGCCGCGGTGGACGCCGCGAGGTCGGTGGTGGCGGTCACGCGCATGGCGGGCGAGGCTACTCGTTACCGTTGGGGGCCCGACCCACGAGCACCTCGAGAGGCCCCATGCCCAAGACCGTCATCCTCGGCGCCGCACGCACCCCGATCGGGAAGCTCGGCGGCGGCCTGTCCTCCGTCGACGCGACCGAGCTCGGTGGCCTGGCGATCCGGGCGGCGCTCGAGCGCAGCGACGTCGATCCCGAGCAGGTCGACCACGTCATCATGGGCCAGGTCCTGCAGGCCGGCCAGGGGCAGATCCCCTCGCGTCAGGCCCAGATCAAGGCGGGCATCCCCAAGGAGGTCTCCTCGGAGACCATCAACAAGGTCTGCGCCTCGGGCCTGCGCGCCACGGTGCTGCTCGACCAGGCCATCCGCGCGGGCGACGTGCAGGTCGGCGTCGGCGGCGGGATGGAGTCCATGTCGGGTGCGCCCTACCTGCTGCCCCAGGCCCGGTTCGGCTACCGCATGGGCGACGCCCAGGCCCTGGACGCGATGGTCCACGATGGGCTGACCAACCCCTTCAGCGGCAAGCAGATGTTCGTCGAGGCCACGGAGACCAGCGCCGAGCTCGAGCTCACGCGCCCTGACCTGGACCGCTGGGCGCTGCGCAGCCACGAGCGCGCGCTGGCCGCGATCGACGACGGCCGCATGGCCGACGAGATCGTCCCCGTCACCATCAAGGGACGCAAGGGCGACACGGTGGTCGAGGTCGACGAGGGCCCGCGCCGCGGCTCCACGCTGGAGTCGCTGGCCAAGCTGCCCGGCCTGGTCGGCAAGGAGGGCTCGCACACCGCCGGCAACTCGCCCGGCGTCAACGACGGCGGCGGCGCGCTGGTCGTCGCCTCCGACGAATGGGCGCAGGCCAACGGCAAGACCGTGCTGGCCGAGGTCGTGGCCCACGCGCAGTTCGCCAACGACTTCGCCTACCTGGCCACGACGCCGTCGGGCGCCGCGCGCAGGGCGCTGGAGAAGGCGGGCCTGCAGCCCGACGACATCGACCTGTGGGAGATCAACGAGGCCTTCGCGTCGGTGACGCTGCAGTCCACGCGCGAGCTCAACCTCGACGAGGACCGCGTCAACGTCAACGGCGGCGCGGTCGCGCTCGGCCATCCCATCGGCGCGTCGGGCGCGCGGATCCTCGGCGTCCTGGTGCACGAGCTGCGCCGCCGCGGCGGCGGGCTGGGCTGCGCGGCGATCTGCTCGGGCGGTGGGCAGGGCGACGCGGTGATCCTCCGCGTCCATGGCGGATAGCGGGAACGGGCCCGCGCGGCCGGCCTCGCCCCCCGGGGGAGTGTCGGCCGCCTTCTTCGACCTGGACCGCACGCTCATGTCGGGCTCGTCGGGGTTCTTCTGGGCGCGCGCCGCGGCGCGCGCCGGGATGATCTCCCGGCGGCGCCTGGCCCTCGACGCGTGGGAGAACATCCGCTTCCGCCTGCGCGGCTCGACCGACGCGACGACCGATCGCGTCATGGTCCGCGTCGGCGCGATGCTGGAGGGCAAGCGCGTCGTGGACTTCGACCGCCTCGGCCCGCAGGTGCTGGCCGGCGTGCTGCCGCGCCTGTACCCGCAGATGCTGCAGATCGCCTGGGACCACCAGGACGCCGGGCGCCCGGCCTACATCGTCAGCGCCGCCTCTCAGGAGACCGCGGCGATGATCGCCCACGTCCTGGGCTTCGACGGCGCGCTGGGGACGCCCCTGGAGCGCCGCGACGGCCGCTACACCGGCCGGCTGGCGGGGCCGTTCGCCTACCGCGACGGCAAGCCCCAGCTCATGCAGGAGCTCGCCGCGCGCGAGGGCATCGACCTCGCCGAGTCCTACGCCTACTCGGACTCGGAGTCCGACCTGCCGATGCTGCGCGCCGTCGGCCATCCCGTCGCGGTCAACCCGGACGGCGCGCTCGCGCGCGTCGCCCGCGAGGAGGGCTGGGACATCCTGCGCTTCGACCGCCTGGGCGGTCACCTCAAGATGCTCGGCGGGCTGACGGCGGCGGGCCTGCTGGGCGCCGTCGGCCGCACGGCCGTGCGCCGGGCGGGTCCCCGATGACGAGGAGCAGCCGGCCGTGAGCCTGTCCGAGCTGGACGACGAGCAGCGCGAGATCCGCGACCTGGCGCGCCGCTTCGCCGACGAGGAGATCGCCCCGCACGCCGCGGGCTGGGACCGCGAGCACCGCTTCCCGCGGGAGGTGTTCGCGGCACTGGGCGAGCTCGGGCTCATGGGGGCGTGCGTGCCCGTCGAGCACGGCGGGGCGGGCGCCGACTTCCTGTCCTACGTTCTCGTGCTCGAGGAGCTCTCGCGCGCCGACGCGGGCGTGGGCGTGACCGTCGCCGTGCACACCAGCGCCGGGACCCTGCCGATCCTGGCCCACGGCACGCCCGAGCAGATCGACCGCCTCGTGCCCGCGCTGGCCCAGGGCCACGAGATCGCCGCGTTCGCGCTGACGGAGTCGGGCTCGGGCTCGGACGCCGGGGCGATGCGCACCCGGGCCGACGACGAGGGGCGCGTGACCGGCACCAAGCAGTGGATCACCAACGGCTCGCACGCCCACACGTTCATCGTGTTCGCGAAGGACCCGGACAAGCCCTCGGCCTACCTCGTCCGCCGCGGCGCCCCGGTTTCTCCGTGACGCGCGAGGAGGAGAAGCTGGGGCTCAACTCCTCCTCGACGGCCGACCTCGCGTTCGACGGCACGCCCGGGGAGCGGCTCGGCCCGGCCGGCGGCGGCATGCGCGTCGCGCTCGCCACGCTGGACGGCGGGCGCATCGGGATCGCCGCGCAGGCCGTCGGCATCGCCCAGGCGGCGCTGGACGTCGCGGCGTCCTACGCGAAGGAGCGCCACGCGTTCGGCCGGCCCATCGGCGGGTTCGGCGCCATCCAGCAGAAGCTGGCCGACATGCAGACCGAGATCGAGGCCGCCCGCGCCCTGGTCTGGCGCGCCGCCCGGCTCAAGCAGGCCGGCCGCCCGCACACCGTCGAGGGTGCCCAGGCCAAGCTGTTCGCCTCCCGGGTCGCGCGCCACTGGACCGGGGAGGCGATCCAGGTCCTCGGCGGCTACGGCTACACCCGCGAGTTCCCGGTCGAGCGCTATTACCGCGACGCGAAGATCACCGAGATCTACGAGGGCACGAGCGAGATCCAGCGGCTGGTCATCGCCCGCGCGCTGCTCGGCGACGCCGCGCGCGAGTCCGCCTAGGGCTCCACGAGCCCGCGGCGGATGGCATAGCGCGTGAGCTGCACGCGGTCGCGCATCCCGAGCTTGGCGAGCACGTTCTCGCGGTGGCGCTCGACCGTGCGCGGGCTGATGGTCAGCAGCTCGGCGATCTGCTCGGTCGTGTGGGCCTCGGCCACGAGCTTGACGACCTCCTGCTCGCGCCGGGTGAGGACCTCGCCGTCGGTCTCCTCCCCGGCGGCGGCGGCGTCGAGGTGCTCGCGGATGATCGTCCGCACCGCGGGCGGGTACAGGAACGGCTCGCCGCGCAGCGCGGCCCGGCAGGCCTCGAGCAGGTCGCGGTCGGCGGCCGACTTGAGCACGTAGCCGGCGGCCCCGGCGTTGAGGGCCTCGAAGAAGTACTGGTCGGCGTCGTGCATCGAGAGCATCAGGACGCGCAGGCCCGGCCGGTGACGCAGGAGCTCGCGGGCGGCCTGCAGCCCGGTGCGACGCGGCATCGCGACGTCGAGGATCGCGAGGTCGACATCCTCGGCGAGGCCGAGTCGCACGGCCTCGATCCCGTCCTGGGCCTCGGCGACGACCCGCAGGTCCGGCGCGGCGTCCAGCACATGGCGCAGGCCGCGCCGGACGAGCACGTGGTCGTCGGCGATGAGCACGCCCGCCACCAGCGGGACGCTCACGACCGCGCCCCCGCCACGGCGACGGGGACGGTGAGGCGCACCTCGGTGCCGCCCTGTGGGCCGGGCCCGACCACGAGCGCGCCGCCGGCCAGCATCGCCCGCTCGCGCATGCCCTGCAGGCCGGTGCCGGAGGCGCCGGGCGGGATCCCGCGCCCGTCGTCGCAGACCACGAGCTCGAGCCGCCCGGCGGGGGCGCGGGCGACCAGCAGCACCTCGCGCGCGCCCGCGTGGCGCGCGACGTTGGTCAGCGCCTCCTGGGCGACCCGGTACACGACGAGCTCGACCTCGGGCGCGAGCGCCGGGAGCCCGGCGTCGAGCACGCGGCGCACGCGCACCTGGGCCCGGTCGGCCAGCGTCGAGGCCAGGGCCACGAGCGCGCCGCGCAGGCCGAAGTCCTCCAGCGCCTCCGGGCGCAGCCCGCGCGCGATCTCCCGCACGCCGTCGGAGGCCGCGCGCACCGCCTCGCGGGCAGCGGCGATCCGCTCGTCGCGGGCGCCGGGCTCCAGGTCCTCGATGCCCTGCAGCTCCAGCGCCACCCCGGTGAGCGCCTGGCCCACCTCGTCGTGCAGCTCGCGGCCGAGGCGCTCGCGCTCGCGCTCCTGGGCGGCGATCGCGGCGCGGGCGCTGGCCCGGCGCTCGTGCAGCAGCCGGCCGACCATCGCGTCGAAGGCCCGGGCGAGCGCGGCGACCTCGCCGGCGCCGGTGCGCGGGCCGTGGGGCGGGGCGGGGGCGAGCGGGTCGACGGCGGCCATCTCGCCCGCCAGCGCGCGCAGCGGGCGCAGCGTGCGGCGCATGGCGACCACGTTGACGGCCAGCGCCAGCGCGGTGCCCACGGCCAGGACGCCCGCCTCGCCGGCGGTGATGCGCGCGCTGATCGTCGCGGGGGAGGCGGCCAGGATCAGCGCGCCCACGAGCACGACGAGGGCGTTGCCGAGGACCACGCGCTGCAGCATCGTCATGTCCCCATGGTGGCGTGCCGGGGGCGTCACCGGGATGGGGAGTGGCGCCCATGGCGCCGGCGGTCCACGCGCCGGACCATGGAGTGCGTCCTGAACACCACGATCCCCAGGAGGCGCCATGGCCGAGCAGCACCCTGACCCCACCATGCAGCAGACGACCGCCGAGGAGCGCGCGGCCGCACGCCGCGAGGAGCGCCGCGGCTGGATGACGCTCACCGCGATCTTCGTCGCCGGCGCGATCATCGTCGTCATCGCCGCGCTGGCGACATAGCGCCGCATGGAGGACGGAACGCTCCTGCTCGTCGTCGGCGCCCTGCTCGCCGGCGGCATCGTCGTCTCCCAGCTCGGGGACCGCCTACGGGTCCCCGGGCTGGTGCTCGTGCTCGGGCTCGGCATGGCGCTGGGCTCCGACGGGCTCGGCCTCATCCACTTCGACGACTACGGCCTCGCGCGCACCGTGGGCATCATCGCGCTGGCCCTCATCCTCTTCGAGGGCGGGCTGGCCGCGGGCCTGCCCGAGATCCGCCCGGTGCTGCGCCCCGCGCTCGCCCTCGCCCTGGTCGGCACGACGCTGACGGCCGTCCTCGCGGGCCTGGCCGCGTCGTGGCTGCTGGACCTCTCGCTGCTGGAGGGCATGCTCCTGGGCTCCATCCTGGCCGCGACCGACGGCGCGGCGATCTTCGCGATCCTGCGCGGCTCGACGCTGCGCCGCCGGGTCGCGCGCACGCTGGAGGGCGAGGCCGGCCTCAACGACCCCGTGGCCGTGCTGCTGGTCATCGGCTTCGGCTCCTGGATCACCACGCCGGGCTACGGCCCGGCCGACATGGCCGTGTCCTTCGTCGTCGAGCTCGGGGTCGGCGCGGTGGCCGGCCTGGCGATCGGCGCCCTGGGCGCCGCGCTGCTGCGGCACGTCCCGCTCACCACCCCGGGCCTGTACCCCGTCGCCTCCATGGCGCTCGGCGCGATCGCCTTCGGCGCCGGCGACGCGCTGCACGGCTCGGGCTTCCTGTCCATCTACCTCGCAGGCCTCGTCCTCGGCGGCACCCAGCTCGCCCAGCTCGAGGCGATGGCCACCTTCCACGACGGCCTGGCGTGGGTGGCCCAGCTCGTCATGTTCCTCGTGCTCGGACTGCTCGTCTTCCCGGGCGACCTGCCCGGCGTCGGCGTGCAGGGCACCGTGCTGGCGCTCCTCGCCGCGGTGGTCGCGCGGCCGCTGGCGACGGTCGTCGCCACCACCGGGTCCGGCTTCGCGCTGCGCGAGCAGGCCGTGCTCGGGTGGGCCGGGCTGCGCGGGGCGGTCCCCGTCGTGCTGGCGACGTTCCCGGTGCTGGCCGGCGTTCCGCGCAGCGAGGAGTTCTTCGCGATCGCGTTCTTCGCGGTCCTGGTCTCCACGGTGCTGCAGGGCACGACGTTCGAGGCGCTGGCCCGCCGGCTGGGCGTCACCACCGGGCAGGCGGCGCTGCCGGAGCGCCCGGCTGCGCCCGTCGCGCCACCGGTCCCCGTAGCATCGCGGGCATGAAGAAGCTCATCGCCGCCGGCGCGGCCGCGGCCATCGCCGCCGGCGCCCTCGCCATCCCGGCCCTCGCGGCCACCCGCACCGTGTCCGTCAAGGACAACGTGTTCGTGGCCAAGTCGATCACGATCCGCAAGGGGTCGACGGTCCGGTGGGTCTGGAAGGGGTCCGCGCCGCACAACGTGACCGTGACCAAGGGGCCGGTGAAGTTCCGGTCCTCGACCAAGGTCAAGGGGTCGTACTCCAAGAAGCTCACGCGCAGGGGGACCTACACGATCCTCTGCACGATCCACGCCCCCGGGATGAAGATGACGATCCACGTGAAGTAGGCCGTTGCGCCCGGGCGCCCTCCGACGCCCGGGCGCGGTGGGACCCGGGCGTGGGTGGCTGGGGCGGAGCGCCCAGCCACCCACGCCGACGGCGCGAGCGACCACGGACGACCGCAAGCCTCAGCCCAGGTCGAGCTTGAGCTGACCCGTCGGGCGCAGCGGCCGCGTCCGCGGCTCGGAGTCCGGGGGGCCGGCCTCCTTGTAGACCGACAGCACGTCGCGGGGCGACAGCGGGCCGGCCGGCCGGCCGTCGCAGCGGTCGACCATCAGGCGGCCCAGGCGCACGCCCGCCACCACCGCGTGGAAGCGCCCGGTCACGCCCCGGGCGAGGATCACATCGCCGACCTCGATCTCCGCCATCGTCGGAGGCAGCCTACCGGCGCGCGCGCTCGCGACCGGTCCGTGCCGGGGCGCCAGGACGCGCCGGCCCGCCCCGGAGCGGTACGATCTCGCGGCCTCCGGCCGGCCGGAAGGAGCCGCACTCATGTCCGCATCCACCACTCAGCGCAAGATCCGCGTCGTCGTCGCCAAGCCTGGTCTGGACGGCCACGACCGGGGCGCCAAGATCATCGCGAGGGCGTTGCGCGATGCCGGGATGGAGGTGATCTACACGGGGTTGCACCAGACGCCCGAGCAGATCGTCGAGACCGTCATCCAGGAGGACGCCGACGCGGTGGGCCTGTCGATCCTGTCGGGGGCGCACATGACGCTGGTGCCGCGGATCGTGCAGCTGCTGTCCGAGCAGGGCATCGACGACGTGCTGGTGACGGTGGGCGGGACGATCCCCGCCGACGACATCGGCCCGCTCAAGGAGCTGGGGGTGGCCGAGGTGTTCACGCCCGGCGCGCCGACCCAGGCCATCATCGACTTCATCCGGTCCGCCGTCGAGGCGTCGCGGGTGGACGGGGCACCGTCCGCCTGAGCCGCCACGCCGGTCCGGTTGCACACCCAAGGAGCGGCAGGTGGCCCCGCGCCCGATTGACTCGTCAGTCAACCCAGCCGGTACCATGCCGATCGTTCGTTCGCCAGAGGAGGTACTGACACCGTGAAGATCGCCGTGTTGGTCAAGGAAGTCCCGGACGCCGCCGTCCAGAAGCGCATCGACCCCTCGTCGGGGCGCCTGGATCGCAGCGGTGAGAAGAACCTCAACCCGTATGACACGCACGCCATCGAGGCGGCCATGCAGATCAGGGAGGGCGGCGCCGTCGAGGTCGACGAGATCGTCGCCGTGACCATGGGCCCGGAGTCCGCGGTCCGCGCGCTGCACAAGGCCGTGTCGCTCGGTGCCGACCGCTCGGTCCACCTGACCGACCCCGCGCTGGCCGGCTCCGACGTCGCCGCCACCGGCTACGCCCTGGCCCAGGTGCTCCGGCGCGAGAGCCCCGACCTCGTCCTGCTCGGTCAGCAGAGCGACGACGGCGAGTGCTACACGATCGGCGCCGTCGTGGCCGAGTACCTCGGCCAGCCGTCGCTGACCCAGGTCATCAAGCTCGACATCGCCGGCGACGAGCTCACCTGCGAGCGCCAGGCCGAGTACGGCTACGACACCGTCAACGTCAAGCTCCCGGCCGTCATCTCGGTCGGCGACGCGATCAACGAGCCGCGCTACCCCTCGCTGAAGGCGATCATGGGCGCCAAGAAGAAGCCGCTGGACACGCTGGCCACCGGGGACGTCGACATCGACGCGTCGAAGGTCGGCGCCGAGGGCTCGCACGTCGCGTGCGGCGACTTCAAGGCCCCGCCCTCGAAGTCGGCCGGCACGATCATCGAGGACGAGGGTGACACCGACGACACCGTCGGCAAGATCATCGCCTGGCTCGACGAGCGCAAGCTCCTGGCCTGAGCCGAAGCCGAGAAGAGGAGAACCACAGCGATGAGCAACATCCTGGTCTACGCGCTCCACCACGAGGGCGCCTTCAACAAGAACTCGCTCGGCGCGGTCGCCGAGGCCTCCCGCCTGGCGGGCGAGCTCGGCGGCGAGGCCCACGCGGTCGTCGTCGGCGCGGGCATCGCCGACGACCTGGCGGCGACGCTGGGCAGCTACGGCGCGACGAAGGTCTACAAGGCCGACGGCCCCGAGGGCCTGTCGGGCCCGGTCATCGACGTCATGGGCAAGCTGTTCGACGGCGGCGACTACCAGTACGCCGTCTTCGGCGGCGGCCTGCTCGGCTTCGAGATCGGTGCCGGCCTCGCGGCCCGCATCGACGCCGGCGTGACCATGGAGGTCACCGCCGTCAACGTCGTCGACGGCCAGCTGGCCGCGGAGCGCCCGATCCTCGGCGACTCGAGCATCTCCACCTCGCGCTACAAGGGCAAGGGCATCATCATCGCCCGCCTCAACGCGTTCGAGGTCAAGGAGACCGGCGGCTCGGCCGCCTCCGTCGAGCAGGTGTCCTACGAGGCATCGACGCAGTCCCAGCAGGCCAACATCGTCACCCGCGGCGAGCAGCGCGGCGCCGACGTCGACATCGAGGGGGCCAGCATCCTCGTCGCCGGCGGGCGCGGCCTCGGCAAGGCCGAGGGCTTCCAGCTGGCCGAGGACCTGGCCAAGGCGTTCGGCGGCAACGCCGCCGTCGCGGCGACCCGCGCGGTCGTCGACGCCGGCTGGTACCCCTACGCGGCGCAGATCGGGCAGACGGGCAAGACCGTCGCGCCGAAGCTGTACCTCGCGGCCGGCATCTCCGGGGCGATCCAGCACAAGGTCGGCATGCAGTCCTCGGAGAACATCGTGGCGATCAACAAGGACGCCAACGCCCCGATCTTCGAGTTCTCCGACCTGGGGATCGTCGGAGACCTGAACAAGATCCTGCCCAAGCTGACCGAGGCGGTGAAGGCCCGCAAGGGCTAGCGCGATGGCGTCGAGCAACGGGAACGGCCGGGTCGCACCGTCGGCGTATCCGCCGCCGGTCGATCCGCAGCACGAGTTCATCAAGCGCACGCTCGACGACGAGGACGAGCGCATCGAGGTCGGGGTCGTCATCGTCGGCGGCGGCACGGCGGGCCTGGCCACGGCCAACCGCCTGCTGCAGCTGCTGGGCGACGATCCGGAGACGATGGAGCGCCTCGGCGAGGTGCCGGTCGCGGTGGTCGAGAAGGCCAAGGTCTGCGGCGGGCACAACCTGTCGGGGGCCGTCGTGCGGCCGGGCCCGTTGCAGCAGCTGTACCCCGAGTATTCCCGCGAGGACTGGCGCAAGGAGGGATGGGCCTTCGGCGAGGTGACCAAGGAGGCCGTCTACCTCACGCCGACCGCCAAGCGGGCGATCCGCATCCCGCCCCCGCCGCCGTTCAAGAACCACGGCAACGAGGTCGTCTCGGTGTCGGCGCTGGCGCGCTTCCAGCAGCGGCTGGCCGAGGAGGGCGGGGCCTACGTGCTGACGGAGACGGCGGCGACGCAGCTGCTCGTCACCGACGGCCGCGTGCAGGGCGTGCGCTCGGGCGACAAGGGCCGCGGCAAGGACGGCCAGCCCCTGGGCAACTTCGAGCCCGGGACGGACATCACCGCGCAGTTCACGGTGCTGGCCGAGGGCTGCTGGGGCCACCTCACCGGCCCCGCGATCCGCGAGTTCGACCTGGCCGAGGGCGCCGAGCCGCAGACCTGGGAGCTCGGGGTCAAGGAGCTGTGGAAGGTCCCCAAGCCGCTGGACCGGCTCATCCACACGATCGGCCCGTGGCCGGTCAAGCTCTCGGCCAAGTACGGGCAGATCGGCGGCACCTGGATCTACCCGATGAAGGACGAGAAGACCGGCGACCACCTGGTCTCCATCGGCTTCGTGGTCGACCTGGACTACGCCGACGCCACCACGTCGGTCCACGACCTGCTCCAGCAGTTCAAGCTGCACCCGCTCGTGCGCCGGATCCTCGAGGGCGGCGAGCGCGTCGGCTGGGGCGCCAAGGCGCTGCCCGGCGGCGGCTACTGGTCGATGCCCAAGCTCACGATGCCCGGCGCGCTGCTGGTCGGCGACTCGGCGGGCATGGTCGACACCGTGGCGCTCAAGGGCGTCCACCACTGCATCCAGTCGGGCATCCTGGCCGGCGAGGCGATCTACAACGCGCTGAGGTCGGGCGAGACCTCGCTGGCGCCCTACGAGGACGCCGTCGAGGCGTCCTCCATCGGCAAGGAGCTCTACGAGGTCCGCAACACGCGCCAGCCCTTCCAGAAGGGCTTCCTGCGCGGCGGCCCGATCGTCAACCTGGCGATCGCCTCCAAGGGCAAGCTGCCGCCGGGCAAGCTGCCGTGGCACAGGCAGGACCAGAAGCCGATGTTCATCGGCAACACCAAGGACGGCTACCCCAAGCCGGACGGGAAGTACACGTTCGACAAGCTGTCCTCGGTCTTCATCACCGGCAACGCCACGCGCGACGACGCGCCGAACCACATCCGCGTGCAGAAGCACGTGCCGCGCGAGGTCGCCGAGACCTGGCGCTGGATGTGCCCGGCCGGCGTCTACGAGATCCCCGACGACGCGCCCGAGCACGGCAACGTCGACGTGATCGTCAACTACACCAACTGCGTGCAGTGCGGGGCGATCACGGCCAAGGGCGGCCGCCTGACGACGCCCGAGGGCGGCGACGGGCCGCTCTACCAGCAGACCTAGGGAACGCTCGGCCCGGGGCGAGGTTCCCTCAGCGGGTGTCCACCCGGGGGCGGAGCCCGCGGGTGCCGGGAACTCCTCGGTGCCGGCACCGAAACACCCCGCCCCCGGCGTTGTTCCACGATCACGGATGCGACGCCTGCTGCTCATCATCGGCTGTGCCGCGGTGGCCCTCGGGGCGGCCGCCGGCCCTGCCGTGGCCGCCGGCCGGGTCGCGCTGGCGGCCCGGGTGACGGCGTGCACGACCGGCGTCGACCCCGCCGACCGCGCGGTGGCCTTCACCGGTTCGATGCCCGCCACCGCCGGGTCGCGCTCCATGCAGATGCGCTTCGTCCTGCTCCAGCGCCGCGGCGCCACCGGGACGTTCAGGGCCGTCGACGTCCCCGACTGGGGCGGCTGGGAGCACAGCGGCCCGGGCCGGGCGGGCTTCGTCTTCACCAGGCGCATCGCGTCGCTTCTGGCGCCGGCGGGCTACCGCGCCGCGGTCTACTTCCGCTGGCTGGACCGCCGCGGCCGCGTCCAGCGGATGCTGCACCGCACGACGCCCGCCTGCGAGCAGCCCGACCTGCGCCCCGAGCTGGCCTTCGCGGGGCTCACGGCTGTCGCGACGCCCACCGGCGCCGCCTACACCGTCGCGGTGGGCAACGACGGGCGCTCGACCGCCGCGCCGTTCACGGTCGCGCTGGCGATCGACGGCGTCCCGGCCGGCACCCTCGTGCTCGGGCCGCTGGCCGCCGACGCCCGCAGCGCGGGGACGCTCCCGGCCGCCCGCTGCCGCCCGGGCAGCACGCTCACGGTGACCGTCGACGCCGGCGGCGTCGTCGACGAGAGCGACGAGACCGACAACGTCGTGCAGCGCCCCTGCCCGCTCTGAGGCGGGCGTCCAGGGGGGCCGTCACCCTGGGGACCGGCCGCTACACTGGATCCCGATCATGAAGACCGGAATCCACCCCGAGTACGTCGTCTCGCACGTTACCTGCACGTGCGGCAACGACTTCTACACCCGCTCGACCCAGGCCGAGATCCACGTCGAGGTCTGCGCGCAGTGCCACCCGTTCTACACGGGTCGCCAGAAGCTCGTGGACACCGGCGGCCGTATCGACCGGTTCAAGCGCCGCCAGGCGCGCGCCGCCGCTTCGGACAAGAAGTAGCCCCCCGGCCCATGCCGGACGCGTTGCGCCCCGCCGACGACGGCGCCGCTGTCGCCATCGGCGACGGAGCGTTCGGCGATGCGCTCGTGGCGCAGCGCGATGCCCCCGTGGGCGGCCAGGCCGTCCTCGAGGGCGTCATGATGCGCGGCATCTCGACCTGGGCGGTGGCGGTGCGCAAGCCCGCACCCGAGCAGCTGCGCGAGGGCGGCCTCGAGGCCGAGGAGGTCCCGCTCGGCGGCATCGAGGTCGTCAGCCAGCCGCTGACCTCCGTCCTCAAGAAGCACCGGCTCCTGCGGGCGCCGCTCGTGCGCGGCGTCGTCGCCCTCGGCGAGTCGCTGGGCATCGGCTTGAAGGCGCTGGGGATCAGCGCCAACGCCCAGCTGCCCGAGGACGAGGGCGACATCTCCGGCGGCGTGTGGGCCGGCACCGTCGTCGTCGCGATCCTCCTCGCGGTCGGCCTCTTCTTCGTCGTGCCCGTCGGGCTGACGAGCCTCGTCAAGGACCAGCTGGACTCGTCCTTCCTGTTCTGGCTCGTCGAGGGCCTGCTGCGCACCGCCATCTTCCTCGGCTACCTCCTCGCGCTCTCGCGGCTGCGCGACCTGCGGCGCGTCTTCGAGTACCACGGCGCCGAGCACAAGACGATCTCGTGCTACGAGGCGGGCCTGGAGCTCACGCCGGTCAACGCCCAGCGCTTCAGCCGGCTGCACCCGCGCTGCGGGACGAGCTTCCTGCTCGTGGTCATGATCGTCGCGATCTTCGTCTTCGCGCCCATCGGCCTGCCCGCCTGGTACTGGCTCGTCGCCACGCGCATCATCGGCGTGCCGCTCATCGCCGGCATCTCGTTCGAGCTCATCAAGTTCGCCGGCCAGAACCGCCGCCGCCGCTGGGTCCGCGCCGTCATTTGGCCCGGCCTGCAGCTCCAGAAGCTGACGACCCGCGAGCCCGACCTCGACCAGCTCGCCGTCGCCATCGCGGCCATGGACGCCGTCCTGGCCGTCGAGGACCCGCTCGGCGCCACCGACGCCGAGCGCGTGGGGATGGAAGTTGTCGCATGACGGCCTAGTCGGCCGCCATGCGATGGCGAGTACTCGCCCAGCAGCTCGTACTCGCGGCTCGCCGCGACCTCGGTGGTCGGGGCGGGCCAGCTAGGCTCGAAGGTCGCATGATCGAGTCCCTCGTCGAGCAGATCGAGTCGCGCTTCGGCGAGCTCGGGCGCCTCATCACCGACCCCGAGGTCATCAACGACCGCCGGCGCTACGCCGAGGTCGGCCGGGAGTACCGGCGCCTGGAGGCGGCCGCGGCGCTCGCCGAGGAGTGGCGGCACGCCGGCGACGACGCCGCCGGGGCCCGGGAGCTGCTGGAGGAGGGCGAGGACCCCGAGCTGCGCGAGCTGCTGCGCACCTCCGAGGCGCGCCTGGAGGAGCTGGGGGAGGAAATCCGCCTGGCGATGGTCGAGCCCGATCCCAACGACGACAAGAACGTCATCGTCGAGATCCAGGGGGGCGCGGGCGGCGAGGAGGCCGGCCTCTGGGCGGGCGACCTCTACCGCATGTTCACCCGCTACGCCGAGCGCCGTGGCTTCTCGACCGAGCCGCTGGACGTCGGCGACGGCAAGTACACCTTCGCGATCAAGGGCAACGGCGCCTACTCGGTGTTCAAGTTCGAGGGCGGCACGCACCGCGTCCAGCGCGTGCCGGCCACGGAGTCCCAGGGCCGCATCCACACCTCGACCGCGACGGTCGCCGTGCTGCCCGAGGCCGAGGACGTCGACGTCCACATCGACCCCAACGACCTGCAGATCGACGTCTATCGCTCGGGCGGGCCGGGCGGCCAGTCGGTCAACACCACCGACTCGGCGGTGCGCATCACCCACAAGCCGTCGGGCGTCGCGGTCGCGATGCAGGACGAGAAGAGCCAGCTGCAGAACCGCGAGAAGGCGATGCGCGTCCTGCGCGCCCGGCTCTACGAGCGCGCGCTGGCCGAGCAGCAGGCCGCCGCCGCCGACGCCCGCCGCTCGCAGGTCGGGACGGGCGACCGCGCCGAGAAGATCAGGACCTACAACTACGGCGAGCGGCGCGTGACCGACCACCGGATCAAGCACACGGCCCACAACCTCGACGCGATCCTCGAGGGCGAGCTCGACGCGTTCACCGCCGCGCTGCAGGACGACGAGAAGCGGCGCGGGCTCGAGGAGGCCGCGACCTGATGCGGTGGCCGCACCGATGACGATCGGCGCCGGCGTCCCCGTGCGCGACGCGCTGGACTCCGCCCTCGTGGCCCTGCAGGGCGCGGGCGTGGACTCCCCGCGCCTGGACGCCGAGGTCCTGCTCGCCCACGCGCTGGGCGTGGATCGCGCCGCGCTGTGGCTGCATCCCGAGCGCGAGGTCACCGGCGCGGCCACGCGCTGGTTCCGCGACGCCGTGCGCCGCCGCGCCGTCGGGCGCGAGCCCGTGGCCTACCTCACGGGCCGCCGTGGCTTCCGCCACCTCGACCTCGAGGTCGACCCGCGCGTGCTCATCCCGCGCCCGGAGACCGAGCACCTCGTCGAGGCGCTGCTGGACCTGCCCCACGGGGTCGCGGTCCACGACGTCGGGACGGGCAGCGGCGCGATCGCCCTGGCCCTCAAGGACGAGCGCCCCGACCTGCGCGTGGGCGCCAGCGACGTCAGCCCCGGCGCCCTGGCCGTCGCGCACGCCAACGCCCGCCGCCTCGGGATCGACGTGGCCTTCACCGAGGGCGACCTCCTGGACGGCGTGGACGGCGGCGACCTGCACGCCGTGGTCTCCAACCCGCCCTACGTCGCCGAGGGCGAGCGCGCCGCGCTGCCTCGCGACGTCGCCGCCCACGAGCCGGGCCTGGCCCTGTTCGCCGGCGCCGAGGGCCTGGGGGTCATCCGCCCGCTCGTCACGCAGTCCGCCGGCACCGCCGCACGCGTCCTGGCTCTGGAGGTCGGAGCCGGGCAGGCGCCCGTCGTCCGCGGCCTCGTGGCCGCGGCGGGCTTCGACGACGTCACCGTCATCCGCGACCTGGCCGGCATCGAGCGCGTCGTGGTGGGGCGCCGGTGATCACGCCCGACCAGGCGGCGACCTTCGAGCGCTGCATGGCCGTCGGCGGCGTCGCGCTCTTCGGCGCCGACACCGTCTACGGGCTGGCCTGCGACCCCGGCAACGACGAGGCGGTCCGGCGGCTGTACGCGATCAAGCGCCGGCGCCCCGACCGCCCCGCCGCCGTCATGTTCTTCTCGCGGGAGCTCGCGCTCGCCGCGCTGCCCGAGGTGGGCCCCCGCACCGTCGCGGGCCTCGAGGCCCTGCTGCCCGGGGGCGTGACCGTGCTGCTGCCCAACCCGCTGCGCCGCTACCCGCTGGCCTGCGGCCCCGACCCCGACGCGCCGCTCGGGCTGCGCGTGCCGGCCCTCGGCCCCGCCGCGGCCGGGCTGGCGGCCGTGCGCTGGCCCGTGCTGCAGTCCAGCGCCAACCTGTCGGGCGAGCCCGAGGCCCGGCGGCTGGAGGACGTCGCCGCCGTCGTGCGCGACGACGTCGACCTCGTGCTCGACGCGGGGGAGCTCGCGGGCCGCGCGTCGACGGTCATCGACCTGCGCCGCTACGAGGACGACGGCCACTGGGAGATCGTGCGCGAGGGCGCCGTGAGCCCGGGCTGCGTCGAGGCCGCCCTCGGCGCGTTGGGCTGAGGTATGTTCCGCTCGTCATGGTGATCGCCGTCGGCTCCGACCACGCGGGCTACCACCTGAAGGAGCACGTCAAGGCGGTCCTGGAGGCCGCCGGGCACGAGATCGTCGACGTCGGCACGGGCAGCCCGGACTCGGTCGACTACCCGGCCTTCGCCGAGCACGCGGCCCGGCTGGTCTCCGTCGGTGAGGCCGAGCGCGCGGTGCTGGCCTGCGGCTCGGGCGTCGGGGTCGCGATCGTGGCCAACAAGGTCCCGGGCGTGCGCGCCGTCAACGCCCACGACCCGTCCGAGGTCGAGATGGCGCGGCGCCACAACGACGCCAACACCGTGACGCTGTCCGGCGCGCGGCTGGCCCCCGACGAGGCCGACGCGATCGTCGAGCGCTTCCTGCGCACGGGCTTCGAGGGCGGCCGCCACGCCCGGCGCGTGTCCCAGATCGCCGAGCTCGACGGCTCCGCGGTCGGCTCCTGATACCGTCGGTCGGGTCGCGACTGGCGCCACGGGAGGAAGCGACCTCCGGGAAGCGACACCACGAGTCCCGCCGCGCGCCTGGGCACCCTTCGGATCCCCCAAAGAGGAGCAGCCCGCCGTGTCCACCGATCTGAGCCCCGACTTCTTCTCCCGGTCGCTGGCCGACGTCGATCCCGAGGTGGCCGAGGCCATCGGCCACGAGCTCGACCGCCAGCAGCGCACGCTGGAGATGATCGCCTCCGAGAACTTCGTGCCCCAGAGCATCCTCGAGTGCCAGGGCAGCGTGCTGACCAACAAGTACGCCGAGGGCTACCCCGGCCGGCGCTACTACGGCGGCTGCGAGTTCGTCGACGTCATCGAGCAGCTGGCCATCGACCGGGCCAAGGCGCTGTTCGGCGCCGAGCACGCCAACGTCCAGCCCCACGCGGGGGCCCAGGCCAACGCCGCCGTCTACCACGCGCTGCTGCAGCCGGGCGACACCATCATGGGCCTGGCGCTGCCCCACGGCGGCCACCTCAGCCACGGGATGAAGCTCAACGTGTCGGGTCGCCTGTACGACATCGCCCCCTACGAGGTCGACCGCGAGACGTCGCTCATCGACATGGACGAGGTGCAGCGCATCGCCAAGGAGCGCCGTCCGAAGCTGCTGCTAGCGGGCTGGTCGGCCTACCCGCGCCAGCTGGACTTCGCGCGCTTCCGCGCGATCGCCGACGAGGTCGGCGCGCTGCTCATGGTCGACATGGCGCACTTCGCCGGCCTCGTGGCCGCCGGGCTGCACCCCAACCCGGTGCAGCACGCCGACGTCGTCACCTCGACGGTGCACAAGACGCTGGGCGGCGCGCGCGGCGGGCTGATCCTCTGTCGCGAGGAGTACGCCAAGGCCATCAACTCGGCGGTGTTCCCGGGCCAGCAGGGGGGGCCGCTGGAGCACGTCATCGCCGGCAAGGCGGTCGCGTTCAAGATCGCCGCGACCGAGCTGTTCCGCGAGCGCCAGCAGCGCACGATCGAGGGCGCGCAGGCCGTCGCGGCCGCCATCATGGGCGCCGGCCACGGGGTCAACGTGCTGACCGGCGGCACGGACGTCCACCTCGCGCTCGTCGACCTCCGCGCGTCGGAGATCGACGGCCAGCAGTCCGAGGACCGCCTGCACGACATCGGCATCACGGTCAACCGCAACGCCGTGCCGTTCGACCCCCGGCCGCCCATGGTCACCAGCGGCCTGCGCGTCGGCACCGGAGCTCTGGCGACGCGCGGCCTGCAGGCCGAGGACTTCGCCGAGGTCGGCCAGATCATCGCCACGGCGCTGACCCCGGACCACCAGGCCCGGCGCGACGAGCTCGCCGATCGCGTCACCGCGATCGCCGACCGCTACCCGCTCTACGAGCAGCTCGGCGCGGGCGCGGCGGCCTGAGCCGAGGGGGCTAGGAGCAGCGCTCGGGCGGCGCGAGCGGCGCCGGGCGCGGGCGGGCGCGCACGGCGGCGACGGGCTCGCGCGCGCGGCGCGGCGCGAGGGCGGCGGCGACGCGGCGCAGCACGAGCGCGACCGGGACCGTGATGACCAGCGCACCGGTCAGCTCCGCGGGTCCCAGGCCGCCCAGCATGCCGGTCAGGCAGAAGAGGCCCGCGCTGATCAGCACGGCGCACAGCAGGACGATCGGATGTTCACGTCGGGACATCGCCCGGTCGTGCTTCCCGCGACCACCGACTCCGAATCACGGTCGTCAGGGGCCCGTCACGCGGACGCTGGACGGCCGCCCCGAGGGGTCTCAGCGGCCCACGGCGCGGGCCAGCACGGCGGCCATCCGGGCCGCCTGCCGCGCGCTGCCGTGCGCGCCGGCGGCCGCCCGCGCGGCCGGGTTGGGCGCCGGCATCGCCGCGGCCCGCGCGAGGCCCGCGACCAGGGCGGCGGGGTCGGCGGGGTCGACGAGCACGCCGGCCTCGGGGGTCACGAACTCCGGCGGACCGCCCTGCGTCGTGGCCACGACCGTGCGCTCCATCGCCATCGCCTCCAGCGCGGCCAGGCCGAACGGCTCGATCGCCGAGGGCTGGCAGAGCACGTCGCAGGCGGCCAGCCACGCCGGCACGGCGTCGTGGGCGACGCGGCCGGTGAGCATCACGCCCGGGCGGCCCTCGAGCTCGGCGCGCAGCGGCCCGTCGCCGACGTAGGTCAGCGAGCCGCGCCCGAGCGCCGCGAAGGCGTCGGCCAGCGCGACGACGTTCTTGCGCGCGATGAGCGCGCCGACGCACAGGAAGCGCGGATGGTCGCCCGGCCACGGCGCCGGCGCGACCGTGCCCGGGTCGAACTCGGCGAGGTCGACGCCGAGGTCGCAGACCTCGGGCTCCACGCCGGGGAAGTGCGCGGCCAGGCGCGCGGCGAGCCAGCGCGAGTTGGCGATCACCGCCGCGGCGCCGCGCACGACGGGCGCGGTCACGGCCCGGATCGCGCGGCGGTCGCAGTTGGCCACGTCCTGGCCGTGGGCCATGACGACCAGCGGCGCGTCGGCGGCCCGCGCGGCGGCCAGCCCCGCCGCGCCGGCCGGGAACAGGAAGTGGGCGAAGACGACGTCGGGGCGCCGTCGCCGCGCGGCGGCGACCGCGCGGCCGGCCAGCCGGGCGTACTTCAGCGGCGAGCCGCCGCGGCGCCCGATCGCCGCGACGTCGACCTCGTGGCCCTGCGCGCGCAGCTCACGGACCATGGGCACCAGGAAGCTGCCGAGCTCGGGGGTGGCGGCCGTCGGCCACATCTGGGTGACGAGGAGGATGCGCACGGCGGGCATCACAGCCTCCCACGCCGGGCCGATGCGTAGGCTCTGACGTCGATGACGCAGCTCGACGCGGTCTACGCGTTCGTCACCGCCTTCGCGGTGGCGGCGCTGCTCACGCCGCTGACGGCGCGCCTCGCCCGTCGTGTCGGGGCCATCGACCAGCCCAAGTCCCGCGGGCTCGGGCGCGACGCGACGCCGCTGCTGGGCGGCCTGGCCATCGGCGCGGGCGCGCTCGTGGCCGCGCTGATCTTCCTGGACCCGTCGGCGCGCACCCACGACCGGCTGCTGGGGATCCTCGGCGGCGCGCTGCTCATCACGGTCGTCGGGGCGGTCGACGACCGCTTCGACCTGCACCCGGCGGTCAAGCTGCTCGGGCAGGTCGCCGCCGCGGTCATCCCCGTGGCGGCGGGGGTCGAGGTCACCAACATCACGCTGCCCTTCGCCGGGGCGATCGACTTCGGCTCGGCCGGCGCGCCGGTGACGGTCGTCGGCCTCGTGGCGATGATGAACGTCGTCAACTTCTCCGACGGCGTCGACGGCCTGGCCGCCGGCGTCTGCGCGATCTCGGCGGTGGCCTTCAGCATCATCGCGTTCGACCTCGACCGCTCCTACGCCGCGATCCTCGCCGCGTGCACGGCGGGGGCGGCGACGGGCTTCCTGCTGCACAACTTCCCGCCCGCCTCGATCTACATGGGCGACACCGGCGCCAACCTGCTCGGGCTGCTGCTGGGCTGCATCGCGGTCGAGGGCGCGGTCAAGACCCAGGCGGTCCTGGCGCTCGTCTTCCCGCTCGTCGTGCTCGCGGTGCCGTTCCTGGACACGACGTTCGTGATCCTCAAGCGCATGAAGTACCGGCGCAAGGTCTACGTGGCCGACGCCAACCACTTCCACCACCGCCTCAGCCGCATCGGCTTCAGCGAGCGCCGGACGCTGGCCTACCTCTACGCCTGGACCCTGCTGCTCGGCGGGTTCGCCGTCGCGCTGCGGTTCATCCCGTACTCCGACCACCACGGCCACCTGCACACGGGATGGTCGGTCGTGGTCGCCGCGCTGGCGCTGCTCGTCGCCGCGGCCAGCGTGTACCTGGTCTACGTCCTGGAGATCGTCAAGCTCCGGCGGATCACGCGCCGCCGGCGCCCCGACGCCACCGAGGACGAGGTCGACGCCCACGTCGAGCGCACGATGGAGACCGGGGAGTTCGAGGCGCTCGGCCGCTAGGCGGAGCCCGGGGCGCCGCCGTAGACCGCGGCCAGGTAGATGTCGGCCACCGCGTCGATGAGCGGGCCGCCGGTGAGCGGCACGCCCTGGACCAGCTGCTGGTAGCAGGCGCGCTCCACCATCCACGTCAGCGCGAACGCCGTCGCGTGCGCGGCCTCCGGCGCCGTTCCCGGCGAGCGCGCCTCGATGCGCCGCGCGGTGGCGTCGACGAAGCGGTCGAGCAGGCCGCGCCAGAACGTGGCGATGTCGGGCTCATAGGTCGAGACCTCGACGATCGCACGGACGAGGACCCCGTGCTGCTCGTAGAGGGCGAAGATCCGCGCGAGCGCCTCGCGGATCATGACCTGCGGGTCGCCGCCGCCCGAGAACCAGATGTCGGCCTGGTCGTAGAGCTGCTCGGTGACGTCGGCGGCCAGGCGCATGAGCAGGTCGCGCTTGTCGCGGAAGTAGAAGTAGAACGCCGTGCGCGAGATGCCCGCGGCGGTCGCGATGCGCTCAACGTTGAGGTCGGCGTAGGACGACCCGCCGGCCAGCAACTCCTCGGTGGCGGCCAGCACCGCAGCCTGGACCTGGGCGCGCTTGGCCGTCGGGGGGCCCTCGCGATGGGCGACGGGTGAGGCCGTTCGTGGCTCGTCCATGGCCATCCCGGCACGATACCGGCCGCCGTTCGACACGCTGTCAGCTCGCGCTTGACAGGGTGTCAAGTCAGCGACAGGATGGCGCCATGGCCAGCCTGCTCGAGCTCACGTCCCAGGGCGACGTCGCCACGATCACCGACGAGTCCCAGCTGTCGAAGGTCGTCCTCATGACCCCCCAGCAGCTCTACGAGCTGTGGGAGCGCCAGCCCTGGCAGTCCTCGGCGATCGACTTCACCCAGGACCGCGAGGACTGGGCGGCGATGCCCGAGGCCGACAAGGACGACATCGTCTGGTTCCTCTCCTCGTTCTTCATCGGGGAGGAGCGGGTGGCCACGCAGTTCAACGGCCTGGTCGGCGCCTACGAGAGCCAGAGCGAGGAGCACTTCCTCACGACCCAGCAGGTCGACGAGGCGCGCCACGCCCAGCACTTCAACAACTTCTACGCGAAGGTCCTGGGCTACGACGGCAGCTTCGAGGATCGGCTGGAGCGGGCGCGCCGCGACCTCAACGAGCCGTTCAAGATCCTCTTCGACGACGTCCTGGTCGACGCGAACCGCCGCCTGCTGGAGGACCCGACCGACCTCGAGGCCAAGGTCGACTTCGTCACGACCTACCACATGGTCATCGAGGGCACGCTCGCGCTGACCGGCCAGGACACCCTGACCCGGATCCTCGAGCGCGACGGCATCCTGCCCGGGTTCCTGGAGGGCTTCCGCCGGATCTCCACCGACGAGCATCGCCACGTCGCCTACGGGACCTGGTTCCTGCAGCAGAAGGCGCGCGACCCCGCGCTGCGCCGCCGCATCCAGTCCACGCTGGCCGAGCTCATCCCCATCGCCGCCGGCGTCCTGACGCCCGTGGGCGTCGAGGTGGGGGAGCCCTACGAGCTGCTCGGCGTCGCCAGCGACGAGGTCCACGGGTTCGCCTTCCGGGCGCTCACCCGGCGGCTGAAGGTCATCGGCGTCTCGCTGGCCCCCGCCGAGGGCGACGCGCTGCGCGCGTAGCGCCCGTCGCGCCGTCCGGGGTCGGACGTACGGCCGCCCCGGCCGCGGGCCGCACCCCGAAGGGGTGGGGGCTGCGCATTTCCATCGACGCCAACCGGATGAGCGCGAAGACCACGCGGCTGCTCGACGCGGCCCGGCCGGCGCCCAACGTGCTCCGGGGCGTCATCACCCGCGCGGCGGCCGCGCAGGCCGACGCCCGCGGCGCCCGGCGCCGACCCCAGCCGCACGCCGCCCCGGGACGTGGCAGCCTTGGGGCGATGCCCGGCCGCCTGCTCGCGCTCCTGCTGCTGACCCTGGCCGTCGCGCTGCCCGCCGCCGCGGCCCAGGCCCGGCCGGCGGTGGGCATCGCCGACAACAAGGCCGAGATGTTCGGCGACCTGCGCTTCCAGGCGCTGCACGTGCGCCTCGCCCGGATCATGATCTCCTACGACGCGCTGCACGACCCGGTGCAGAAGCCCGGGCTCGACGCCTGGATGGCGGGGGCCAGGGCCACCGGGGTGCGCCCGCTGGTGACGTTCACGCGGTCGCGCCGGCGCACGTCGTACAACCCGTCGGCGGCGCAGATGGCCAAGTCGCTGAAGGACTTCCGCGCGCGCTACCCGTTCCTGAAGGAGTTCGCCACGTGGAACGAGGCGAACATCAACAAGCGCCCCGAGACCGTCGCCCGCTGGTGGCAGGCGATGCGCCGGGCGTGCCCGACCTGCACGGTCCTCGGCGCCGACCTGCTGGACCGCGCCAACGTCGGGACCTGGGCGCGGCGCTTCGTGAAGGCCGCGGGGCGCACGCCGAAGGCGTGGGGGCTGCACAACTACACCGACGCCAACCTGCTGCGCACGACCGGCACGCGCAGGCTTCTGCGGGCGGTGAAGGGCGCCGTGTGGTTCACGGAGACCGGCGGCGTCGTCAGCCGGCACAACGGCTCGGGCGTGACCTTCCCCACGTCGGCCGCGCACGCGGCCGTCGTGACCAAGTTCGTGTTCTCGACGCTCGCACGGGTGAGTCCCAGGGTCCAGCGCGTCTACCTGTACCACTGGAACACGGGACGGGGCGACGCCCGCACGTGGGACTCCGGGCTCATCGCGCCCGACGGCAACCCGCGGCCGGCGCTCGCGGTGCTCCAGCGCCTGCTGGGCGTGAAGGTCGGTTAGCCGCACTTGCCACCGCTGAGGGCCGTTGCTAGGGTCCTGCGGACTTCTCCTACAGGTCCGAATCGAAGACCTACACCTTGGAGGAGGGACCGTCTCATGCGAGCCGCTCGACGCGACATCACCACGATGAAGTCCCCGGAGACCACGCTCTCCGGTGCGCTTCGTCACGCGCCGTCCACGCTCGCGAACCGGTCGTAGTCCTGATCCGTCGCGGGCGTCCATCGCCCGCAGACCCGTCGCCGTCAGGCCCCTGATCTCGGGCGATGGCCCCTTCACCCACACCGAAGGAGCCTCACCCCCATGCTGTACCTGCTGCAGTCCGACTACGCCACGGCGGCCACTGCGCGCACGCGTCCCGACGCGCGCCACAGAGTCCACGCCCGGCGCAGCCAACCTCCCCCGGGCCGCGTGCGCGCCCGGGCCGCCCGCGTCCTGGTGCGCGCCGCGGGCCGCCTGGACCGCGAGGCGGTCCAGCGGGTCCCGGCCTAGCGGGCCGGGACGTCCGGACCCGGCCGATGGGGGCGCCCGTGCGGCGCTCCCGCCGGCCGCGCCGGGTACCGTTGGCCGCGATGCACCTGGGGAACCTGGCCGAGCAGCAGCCGTTCACGACGCTCGACGGATCGACGATCCGCGAGATCGCCGGGCGCGCGACCCTGCCCTCGCGGCACCAGAGCCTCGCCGAGGCCACCGTCCCGGCCGGCACGTCGACGATCGCCCACCTGCACCGCGCCTCCGAGGAGCTGTACTTCTTCACGGCGGGCACCGGCCGCCTGCGGATCGGCGGCGAGGAGCGCGCCGTCGGCCCGGGCGACTGCGCCGTGATCCCGCCGGGCACCGAGCACCATCTCGTCAACGACGGCGACGAGCCCCTGGTGCTGCTCTGCTGCTGCGCACCGCCCTACTCGCACGAGGACACCGTCCTCACCGGGCCGGCCGGGGCCGGGTGACGCGCCTGCGCGGGCTCCTGGTCGCCGGCCTCCTGCTGGCCTCTTTCGTCGTGGCCGCGCCCGCCGGGGCGCTCGTCGTCGGCATCGGCGACCAGAAGCCCGACATGTTCGCCGACCCGCGGTTCGCGGCGATGCAGATCCGCTACGCGCGCATCGCCGTCTCGTGGGACGTCCTGCAGAACGCGTGGGAGCGCGACGCGCTGGACCAGTGGCTCGGCGCGGCCCGGGCCGCGGGCGTCACGCCCCTGGTCGGCTTCACCCATGCCCGCGGCGACCGCCGGCGCGTCCTGCCGACCCCGAGCGCTACAAGTACGAGTTCCGCCTGTTCCGGGCGCGCTACCCGTGGGTGACGACGTTCGCCACGTGGAACGAGGCCAACCACTGCGGGGAGCCGACGTGCCACCGAGCCCCGCTCGTCGCCGCCTATTACCGCGCGCTGAGGCGGGAGTGCCCGTCGTGCACGATCCTGGCCGCCGAGGTCCTGGACATGCCGAACATGGCCTCGTGGGTCGACCGGTTCCAGAAGGCGCTCGGGCACCGGCCGCGGCTCTGGGGGCTGCACAACTACCTCGACGCCAACCGGATGCGCACGAGCGGCACCCGCGCGCTGCTGCGTCGCACCGTGGGGCGCGTCTGGTTCACCGAGACCGGGGGGATCGTGCGGCGGCGCAACCGCAGCACGGTGGACTTCCCCGAGTCGCCCGCCCACGCGGCGGCCGCGACGCGCTGGGTCTTCCAGCGGCTCGTGCCGCTGAGCCGGCGGATCACCCGCGTCTACCTCTACCAGTGGAACGCGGCCGCCCACGACACCTGGGACTCCGGGCTCATCGACCCGCGCGGCCGGGCGCGCCCGGCCCTCGGCGTCGTGCGCAACGCGCTGCGCGCCGCCGCCGAGCGCCGCCGGGCGCGGATCCTGGCCCGGGCGTCGCCGCCGTCGCGGTAGGTTCGCGGCATGACCGCAGGCAACCAGGGCGGCATGCGGCCCACGCAGGCCGCGCCGCGCCCCATCGACCCCGGCGTGCGCATCGGCCACGTGCACCTGCGCACCGCCGACATCGACCGCGTCCGCGACTTCTACGTCGGCGTGCTGGGCTTCGACGTGGTGGCCGAGGCCCGCGACGTCCCGGGGTGGGGGACCACGGGCGACATCCTGTTCATCTCGGCGGGCGGCTACCACCACCACCTGGGCTTCAACACGTGGAAGTCCAAGGACGGCGGCCCGCAGCCCGACGGCGTCACCGGCCTGCACCACGTCGCGCTGAACTACCCCACGCGCGCCGGGCTCGCCGACGCCGTGCGGCGCCTTCAGGAGGCCGGCTGGCCGCTGCGCCAGCTGTCGGACCACGGCACGCACGAGGCCGTCTACCTCTCCGACCCCGACGGCAACGACCTGGAGCTGGCCTGGGACCGTCCCGTGGCGGACTGGCCGACCGACGCCGACGGCCATGTCGCGATGGGGTTCGGCGACCTCGACCTCGAGGATCTGCTCCGGGAGCCGCCGCCGGCGGCCTGAGCCCGCGCACCGGAGGCCCCTCCGGGTCTCCGCGTTCTTGCGCCCCCTGTCACGAAGTTGTTACAAAGTTCGCAACTCAGGTAGGCTGCGCCCTGCCGCCAAGGAGGCAAGGGTCCTCGCCTCCGGAAGGGTCGCCGTCGCACTGTCCGCGTCGGCGTTCCAAGCCAGGTTGACCAGGTCCGCTTCAGGGGCGGCCTGATCCATGCACGACCCCGACGATCTCCGAAAGCCCGACCGACGCCTGCGTCCGTCCACGCCGCCCATGCGGCGAGGCCGCTGCGCGGCCGCCCGCCGCCCCGTGCGGTGCGCCACGCCGTGCATCCGGCGCATCCGGGGGTGCGGTCGATGAACGCGATGCGCTTCCTCGACCTCTTCATCGTCGTGGTCACCGCGCCGGTCGCCGTGCTCCTCGGCGCCCCTGCACTCGGCACCCTGGTCGGGGCCGCGGCATGGGTCATCCAGCGCCTGGCGGCGCTCGCGGTGCAGGCCCAGGCCCGGCGCACCGAGAACGTCCGCGCGGCCGTCGGCCTCAACCTCGCGGCGGCATTCGGACGCGCGTGGCTCGTTGCGCTTACCATCCTGGCCGTCGGCCTGGCCGGTCACCGCAACGACGGCCTCGCCGCTGCGGTGCTCACGCTCGTCGCCTTCACCATCTACTTCGCCACCTCGCTCGCCGTCCGCTCGCTCGAGAGGAGCTCTGCCCCCTCATGACCCGCCGCGCCAAGGTGCTGACCGGCTTCGGTCTGTACATCCTCATCATCGTCGTCGTGGTGCTCGCGACGGGCTGGTCCCGCAGCGACAACACGGCGTTCCAGCCCCAGAACGAGTTCAAGCTCGACACGCTGTTCTCGATCGGGTCGCTGCACGTCAACAAGGCGCACCTCTACATCCTGGCCGCGGCGATCCTCATGGTCGGGACGATGATCTACATCGCCCGCCGCATGCAGCAGCGGCCCAACAAGGTGCAGACGGCGGTCGAGCTGCTCTTCGGGCTGATGCGCGACAACATCACGCGCGGCAACATGTCCGACCGGATGGCGGCGCGCTGGTTCCCGTTCGTGGGCGCGCTCTTCCTCTTCATATGGTTCTCGAACCTGATCGGCTACATCCCGCTGCCGACCAACATCGAGCACAAGGTCGACATCCTCGGGGTCAAGGTCCCGGCCTTCGCCCTGTACGCGGCGACCGCGAACCTGTCGGTCCCGCTCGTGCTCGCCCTCGTCGTGTTCATCGCCTACAACGCCGTGGGCGTCAAGAACAAGGGCCTCGTGGGCTACCTGAAGAGCTTCATCCCCGCCGGCGTGCCCAACGGCATGAAGCCGTTCATCTTCGTCCTGGAGTTCGCGTCGAACTTCATGCGGCTCATCTCGCTCTCCGTACGTCTCTTCGCCAACATCCTCGCCGGCCACCTGATCATCCTGTTCATGGGCGGCGCGCTCGCCGTGATCCTGGGGATCGCGGCGCTGGGCGTGATCACCATCCCGCTGGCGATCGTGCTCTTCGTGTTCGAGGTCGGCCTGGTCGCCACGCTTCAGGCCTTCATCTTCGCCACCCTTACTGCCATCTACCTCGGCGGCGCTGCCTCCGAGGCTCACTAGGAACCCCAAGGAGACACCGTGGACCTCGCTGTCATCGACATCCTCGCCCAGGCCGCCAGCCCGGACAACGGCCAGAAGGCCGGCCGCGCGATCGCCCTCGGCGTCGGCGGTGGACTCGGCGCCGTGGGCGCCGGCATCGGCATCGGCCAGATCTTCAGCTCGGTCATCGAGTCGGTCACCCGCCAGCCCGAGATGCGGGACGAGATCACGAGCATCCAGTGGCTGGGCTTCGCCCTGACCGAGGCGTGCTTCTTCTACGGCCTGGTCGCGGGCCTCATCGCGTTCTTCCTCTAGGCCGCGATGCTCGCAACCCTGCCCATCGCCGCCTCGGAGAGCTCGGGCGGCAGCTTCCTCGTCCAGCCCGGCATCGGGCTGATGGTGTGGACGCTGATCGTCTTCGGGGTCTCGCTGCTACTCCTGTGGAGGCTCGCCTTCCCGGCGATCTCCGAGGCCCTCGAGAAGCGCCAGAAGCTCATCGAGGAGTCGATCGACTCCGCCCAGCGCACCAAGACCGAGGCCGAGGATCTGCTCACGGAGTACCGCGAGCGCCTCAAGGAGGCCCGTGCGCAGGCCGAGGAGATCGTCACCCGCGCCCGCAAGGCGGGGGAGACGCACGAGCGTGAGAGCCTCGAGGCCGCCAAGGTCTCGCGGGAGGAGCTGCTCGCGCAGACCCGCCGCGACATCGAGGCCGAGACCCGCCGCGCCATCCAGGAGATCCGCCGCGAGGTGGCCGACCTGACCGTCGCCGCGACCGAGCGCGTCACGCGCAAGACCCTCAACGAGGACGATCAGCGCCGTCTCGTCGAGGAGGCGCTGTCGGAGCTCGACTTCACGGCCCTGGGGGAGCGCCGCTAGATGGAGGAGATCGCCCAGGTCTACGCCCGGTCCCTCTTCGAGGTGGCCAAGGAGCAGGGCAAGCTCGACGTGGCGCGCGAGCAGCTCGGCCAGTTCGCCGACGCGCTCGACGCCAACCGCGAGCTGTCGATCTTCTTCTTCTCGCCGTACTTCTCCACGACGGAGAAGAAGGACCACCTGGGCCGCCTGCTCGAGGACGTCGACCCCACGGTCGGCAACTTCCTCGCGCTGCTCGTCGAGAACCACCGCATGCCGGCCGTCTTCCGCCTCCGCCGCGCCTTCGAGCGCCTCTGGGAGCAGGAGAACAAGCTGCTGCCGGTGACGATCACCTCCGCGGTCACGCTCGACGAGGCCACGGTCAAGAGCATCGGCGACGCCATCGGCCGGCAGACCGGCCAGCAGGTCCAGCTCACCACGAACGTGGACCCCGACGTCCTGGGCGGCCTCGTCGTCCGCGTCGGCAACTCCATCCTCGACGCCTCCATCCGCAACCGACTCGAGAACCTCCGTCGCAGCGTGGCGCGCGCGTAGCGCCCCCGCACCGAGCCGTCACACCAAGGAACTGAAACCCGCATGCAGATCAAGCCCGACGAGATCACCTCCATCCTGAAGTCCCGCATCGAGGGCCTCGACCAGGGGCAGGCCGAGCTGACCGAGGTCGGCACCGTCCTGTCGGTCGCGGACGGCATCGCCCGCATCCACGGGCTCGAGAACTGCATGTCGTTCGAGATGCTCGAGCTGCCCCACGACGTGACGGGCCTGGCCCTGAACCTCGAGTCCGACAACGTCGGCGCCGTGCTCTTCGGCCCGTGGGAGAAGATCGTCGAGGGCGACACGGTCAAGCGCACCGGCCACCTCCTCGACATCCCCGTCGGCGAGCAGATGCTCGGCCGCATCGTCTCCCCGCTGGGCATCGCGCTCGACGGCAAGGGCGACATCGAGGTCACCGAGCGCCGCCCGGCCGAGTTCAAGGCCCCCGGCGTCGTGCAGCGCCAGCCGGTGACCGAGCCGATGCAGACCGGCCTCAAGGCCGTCGACTCGATGATCCCGATCGGCCGTGGCCAGCGCGAGCTGATCATCGGCGACCGCCAGACCGGCAAGACCGCGATCGCGATCGACACGATCATCAACAACAAGGACTCCGACCTCGTCTTCGTCTACGTCGCGATCGGCCAGCGCATGGCCACGGTCGTCGGCATCGCCGAGACGCTGGCCGAGGCCGGCGCGCTGGACAAGGTCATCATCGTGGCCGCCTCCGCCGACGAGGCCGCGCCCATCAAGTTCCTGGCCCCCTACGCGGGCGCCGCGATGGGCGAGTACTTCCTCTACAAGGGCGGCCACGCCGTCGCGATCTACGACGACCTCACCAAGCACGCGTTCGCCTACCGGCAGATGTCGCTGCTCCTGCGCCGCCCGCCGGGCCGCGAGGCGTACCCGGGCGACGTCTTCTACCTGCACAGCCGCCTGCTCGAGCGCGCCGTCAAGCTGTCCGACGCCCTCGGTGGCGGGTCGATGACGGCCCTCCCGGTCATCGAGACGCAGGCCGGCGACGTGTCGGCCTACATCCCGACGAACGTCATCTCGATCACCGACGGCCAGATCTTCCTGGAGCCCAAGCTCTTCAACTCGGGCGTGCGCCCCGCCATCAACGTGGGCATCTCCGTGTCACGCGTCGGCGGCAACGCGCAGATCAGCCCGATGAAGAAGGTCGCCGGCCGCCTGAAGATCGAGCTGTCGCAGTACCGCGACCTCGAGGCCTTCGCGCAGTTCGGCTCCGACCTGGACCCCGACACCCAGCGCACGCTGGCCCGCGGCGCCCGCCTGGTCAAGACGCTCAACCAGAACGAGCGCGAGCCGCTGGCCGTCGGCCTGCAGGTCGTCCAGGTCTACGCCGCGACGAACGGCTTCCTGGACCGCATCGACGTCGACCGCGTCGACGAGTTCCTCGTCGGCCTCACCCAGCGGGTGCAGTCCGAGGACCGCGCGCTGGTCGACAAGATCGCCGGCGGCGACTGGTCCGACGAGACGCAGGACGGCCTGAAGAAGCTCATCGCCACGTACGCCGACGACTTCGGCTACGACCTCGACGAGGAGGGCCAGCCGCTGGCCGAGGGCGAGAGCGACCGCATCGTCTCGCGCCCCGCCGCCACCAACGGCGCCGGCGAGCCCGGCGCGGAGTCCGAGGCCCAGGAGGAGGCCGCCGGGGCCGCCGCCTAGGCGCGCGCTCCCGGCCCCACCATGTCGCAGCGCGACGTCAAGAACCGGATCGCCTCGGTCCAGAACATCCGCAAGATCACGCGGGCGATGGAGATGGTCGCCGCCGCCCGCCTGCGTCGCGCGGAGCAGCGCATCGAGCACCTGCGCCCGTACGCGGGCGCCATCCGCCGCATGACCCGCCAGGCGGCCGAGGCCGCCGGCGGGGAGATCGGCTCGCTGCCCATCCTCAAGGAGCACGAGAGCGAGCAGCGCGTCGCGATCCTGCTCGTCACGGCCGACCGCGGCCTGGCCGGCGCGTTCAACTCGCAGATCATCCGCGCGGGGATCCGCGCGGCGCTGGCCTACGAGGAGCAGGGCAAGCAGGTCGTCTTCTCGGCCACCGGCCGGCGCGGCGTGTCCTCGCTGACCTTCCGCGGGCGCGAGCCCGAGGGGCCTACACCGGCTTCACCGACCGGCCCGCCTACGCGAACGCCCGCGAGGTCGCCGAGGGCCTCATGGCCGCCTACATCGACGGCAAGGTCGACCGCGTCGAGGTCTTCTACAACGGCTACGTGTCGCCGCTGGTGCAGGAGGTGCGGCGCGAGACGCTGCTGCCGCTGCAGCAGGCGACGATCCTCGACAGCGGCGACGACGAGCAGGACGTCGGCGAGGCCGAAGGCCACGGTGAGCAGCACGCGCTGGTCGAGTACGAGCCCGACCCCGCCGTCATCCTCGAGCGCCTCGTGCCCGACTACGTGGAGATCTCGATCTTCCGCGCGCTGCTCGAGTCCACCGCGTCCGAGCACGGCGCGCGGATGACCGCCATGCGCAACGCGTCCGAGAATGCCGCGGTCGTCATCGACGACCTCACCCTGGAGATGAACCGCGCACGGCAGGCGGAGATCACCCAGGAGATCATGGAAGTCGTCGGCGGTGCGGAGGCACTGACCTGATGAACCACCGAGTGCGCGGCGCAGAAGCGCTCACCTAAGTTTCGAACGTCCCAGGAGAACCAGAGACCATGGAAGCCAGCACCACCGAGCGCCCCCAGGGGGCCACGACCGACGTCAAGAACGTCGGCCGCATCGAGGAGATCCAGGGCGTCGTCATCGAGGCCGTCTTCCCCGACGAGCTGCCCGAGATCTACAGCGCCATCCGCGTCAAGCTGCCCGACGCCGCCAAGGCCGAGGAGGGCGCATCGTCCGAGCACGACGCCGAGTGGCTCGTCTGCGAGGTGCAGCAGCACCTCGGCGACGACCGCGTCCGCGCGGTCGCCATGGACACCACCGACGGCCTCGCCCGCGGCATGGAGATCGAGGACACCGGCGGGCCGATCTCGGTCCCCGTCGGCGAGATGACCCTCGGCCGCATCTTCAACGTCCTGGGCGACGTGATCGACGAGGGCGAGCCGCTCGTGGTCAAGGACCGCTGGCCGATCCACCGCTCGGCCCCGACCGTCGAGAACCTGACCCCGACGACCGAGATGTTCGAGACCGGCATCAAGGTCATCGACCTGCTCGCGCCCTACGCCAAGGGCGGCAAGGTCGGCCTGTTCGGCGGCGCCGGCGTCGGCAAGACCGTCCTCATCCAGGAGCTCATCCACAACCTGGCGTCCGAGCACGGCGGCCTGTCGGCCTTCTGCGGCGTCGGCGAGCGCTCCCGCGAGGGCAACGACCTCTGGCTGGAGATGACCGAGTCCGGCGTCATCGACAAGACGATGATGGTCTTCGGCCAGATGAACGAGCCCCCCGGAGCCCGCATGCGCGTGGCCCTGACCGGCCTGACGATGGCGGAGTACTTCCGCGACCAGGGCGGCCAGGACGTGCTCCTGTTCATCGACAACATCTTCCGCTTCGTGCAGGCGGGCTCCGAGGTCTCCGCCCTCCTGGGCCGGATGCCGTCGCAGGTGGGCTACCAGCCGACGCTGGAGTCCGAGATGGGCCAGCTGCAGGAGCGCATCACCTCGACGCGCAGCGGCTCGGTCACCTCGGTGCAGGCGATCTACGTCCCGGCCGACGACCTCACCGACCCGGCCCCCGCCTCGGTGTTCGCCCACCTCAACGCCACGACGACGCTGTCGCGCTCCATCTCGGAGAAGGGCATCTACCCGGCCGTCGACCCGCTGGACTCGACCTCGACGATCCTCAAGCCCGACATCCTCGGCGAGGAGCACTACAACGTCGCCAACCAGGTCAAGGCGATCCTGCAGCGCTACAAGGAGCTGCAGGACATCATCGCCATCCTCGGCATCGACGAGCTCTCCGACGAGGACAAGATCACCGTCCAGCGCGCGCGCAAGATCGAGCGCTTCCTGAGCCAGCCGTTCAACGTCGCCGAGCAGTTCACCGGCACGCCGGGCGCCTACGTGCCGATCGCCGACACGATCCGCTCGTTCAAGGAGATCCTCAACGGCGACCACGACGACCTCCCCGAGTCCGCCTTCCTGCTCAAGGGCACGATCGAGGACGTGGTGGCCGCCGCCAAGGGCGACAGGTAGTGGCCCGGACGACGTTCACCGCCGAGGTCCTCACCCCCGAGGGGGAGGTCTTCAACGGCGAGGTGGAGATGGTCTCCACGCGCACATCGGTCGGCTCCATCGGCATCCTGGCCAACCATGCGCCGCTGCTCGGCATGCTCGAGCCGACCGAGCTGCGCCTCTACCGCAGCGAGAGCGACATCGTCGCCCTCGCCCAGGGCGAGGGCTACGTGCAGGTCGGAGACAACCGCGTGCTCATCCTCGTCGAGGAGGCCGTGGACCCGTCCACGCTCAACGCCTCCGAGCTGCAGGAGAAGCTGCGCACGGCCGAGCGCGAGCTCGAGGCGGCCGACGCCGGCTCGGAGGCCGCGCGCGTCGCGGCGCGCGACAAGCGCCGCACCGAGGCCTTCCTGCGCCTGGCGCAGGCCGGCCGCGCCTCCGCTGAGCACTAGCCGCCCGCGCGGCGGCCCACGTCTGACCCGGGAGCCGGCCCTGTGCCGGCTCTCGCCGTCGCCGGGCTAGCCGCCGTCGCCGAGCTCGTCGGGCCGGCGTGCGACCTCGACGGTCTCGATCGCCGCCTCGATCTCGGCCGTCGCCCGGTGGTAGCCGGCCTCGAGCGCCTCGAGCTCGGCGTCCTCGTGGACGCCGACGGCCAGGCGCCCGCAGTTCTTGCACTCCAGCGCGAGGAGGTAGAGCCCCTCGTCGACGAGGTCCAGCAGCGCGACCGGCACCACGAAGGGCCGCGCGCACTCGACGCACACCTCGAGGCCGGGAGGCCCGGTGCGGTGGTGTCGATCGTGGTCCATGACCCCTTGAACGACGGGTCGCCCGGGAACTTGCGGTCGGGTGGACCGTTGATCGAATCCGGCCGGTCCAGCTCCCGGTGCATCGTGTGGTCATGCGATCCGGCGCAATCCAGCCGCCTGTACGCCTACGGACAGCGCATCCAGCCCGAAGGCCTCCACCGGGCCCAGCGCGCCCGCGCCTCGCGCCCGGCCCGCGGCCACGGCGTGAGCGCCCCAGGCGAGCATGCCCGCGGTGAAGTCGTAGCCGTTGACGCCCTCGAGCACGGCGGTGGCCAGCAGCCGGTGGCCGGCGTCGCGCGCCTCGGCCACGACGTAGGAGCCGCTGAGCGCCCGGGCCTCCGGGCCCGGGCCGCCCGAGCTGCCGGTGACGACCCTGCCCAGCGCCGTGCCCAGGACCTCGCGCACGCCCGGGACGCGGGTGAGCAGGGCCGTGGCCGCCGAGACGGCGCGCACCGCGTCCGACGCCCCGCCGAACCAGCCCAGGAAGACGTCGACATCGCGGAGGCCCGGGTAGGAGCGGGGGAGGGCGAAGTGCTCGGTCGAGCCGGCCGAGATGGCCCGCCGGGCCTTGCCCTTGACGCCGAAGGACCGCGCCCGGGCGCCGCCGCGCTCGCCGACCAGGCGGCCGCCGCGGAACGCGAAGGACGGCCCGAGCAGGACGCCCGCCGCCGACGCGCGGGTGCCGCCGCTCATCGCCGACGGGCCCATCGCGCCGCCCGTGGTGAAGTAGCCGATCTGGACCTGCACGGCGCCCTCGCCCGCCTCGCGCAGCGCCAGCGCCCCGGCGAGGTTGCCGGGTACCCAGTCATAGCCCATGGCCGTCAGCAGGACCGAGCCGGCCGCGGCCGCGCGCGGCCCCCAGGACGCGAACACGCGCCGGATGAACGGCGCCTCGCCCGTGGAGTCCAGGTAGTGGGCGCCGGCGTCGATCGCCGCCTCCACCGCGGGCGCGCCCAGGCGCGTGAAGGGGCCGACGGTCGACACGAGCACGTCGCCGGCCTCCAGCAGGGCGCGTACGGCGGCGGTGCCCTGCGGCCCGCCGACGTCGGCCACCGCCCAGTCCAGGCCGCCGAGCCCGTCGGCCAGCGCGCGGACGCGGTCGGCGTCGCGGCCGGCGAGCACCGGCCGCTCGCCGCGACCGGCCAGCTCGCGGGCGGTGAGCTCCCCGGTGTAGCCCGTGGCGCCGAGCAGGACGATGCGGCCGGCCATCGACAGAACCTACCGCCGCGTGCGGTGGCGCACGCCCGGTGCCCTGCGCCCCGGCGCCCCCCGGGGCGGTACCCTGACCCCCGATGGACGAGCGCGTCCTGGCCGAGCGGCTGATCACGTACGACACCTCCACGCTCGACGGGCTCAACGCGGCCGCCGGCTTCGTCAAGGGCTGGCTGGAATCCCACGAGCTCGAGGTCAAGAGCCTGGACCACGACGGCCTGCCCGTCGTGATGGTCGACGCCGGGGCGCCCGCCTCGGCCGCCGCGCCGACGGTCATCCTGCACGGCCACCTCGACGTCGTCCCGGCCTACGCCGCGCAGTTCGCGCCCACGGTGGAGGGCGACCGGCTCATCGGCCGCGGCGCCTACGACATGAAGGGCGCGCTGGCCGCGATGATGTGCGCGGTCAAGGACGTCGCCGCCCAGCAGCAGGTCCGCGTGCGCTTCGTGTGCGTCCCCGACGAGGAGTCCGAAGACGTCTCGAGCCGCTCGACCGACGTGCTCATCGCCTCGGGGCTGACGGGCGACTTCGCGCTGACCGGCGAGCCCACCGACCTGCACATCGGGATCCAGGCCAAGGGCGTGCTGGCCGCCCGCGTCGCGGTCAGCGGCGTCGCGGCCCACGGCTCGACGCCGTGGCTCGGCGACAACGCGATCCTCAAGGCCCACGACGCGTTCCGGCGCATCGAGACGCTGCCGTTCTCGCGGGAGTCCTCCGACCTCTTCGACCGGCCGTCGATCAACCTGGCCCGCATCGAGGGCGGCGACGCGTTCAACAAGGTGCCCGACCGGTGCACGATGGACGTCGACATCCGCTTCCTGCCGACGCAGGACCCGGGGGAGATCCTCGCGCAGATCCGGGCGATCCCCGACGTCGAGATCCTCAAGTGCTTCACGCGTGCGCCCGCGGTGGTCTCGCGGGCCAACCCCTATGTCCGCGCGCTGCGCGACGCGATCGGCCGCTCCATCGAGGGCGAGGCGCTGAGCGTCGGGCGCGACGGCGCGTCCGACGCCGTGTCCTTCCTGGAGGCCGGGATCCCCGCCGTCGAGTTCGGGCCGGTCGGGGCGGGCCACCACGGGCCGCAGGAGTGGGTGTCGATCTCCTCCCTGCGCCGCTTCCGCCAGGCCGTCTCGGACTTCGTGCGCCTCCTGCCGTCGTGGCTGGAGCACAGGGAGCCCGACGACGGCCCCGACCTGCGCGCCGTCGAGGGCGGTCTGGCTTGAAGCTGCACCACGAGGACCGCCCTCCGCGCGAGGGCCTGCGCTTCCTGCTGCGCGCGGGTCTGAGCGTCCTGGTCATCGTGCTGCTCACCGCCGCCGCGACGGCGACCGCCGGGCTGCTGAAGATCAAGGACGAGATCGCCGCTCCGCCCGGCGCGCCGCCGCCGATCCACACCAAGGAGGTCACGGAGGCCAAGCCCGGCAAGCCGCAGACCATCGTCATCCTGGGCTCCGATCGCCGGTACGCCGACCTCAAGAAGAACAACCCGCTGCTCGAGAAGAGCAACCCGGCCCGCTCGGACACCATCCTGCTCGTCCGCATGGATCCCGATCAGCAGGCCACCGCGGTCCTGTCGATCCCGCGCGACCTGAAGGTCCTCATCCCGGGCTACGGCATCAACAAGATCAACGCCGCCTACTCGCTCGGCGGCCCGGGCCTGACCGCGGCGACGATCAAGCAGCTCTTCGGCGGCGACTTCACGATCAACCACATCATCAACGTCCAGTTCAAGGGCTTCCGGGAGGCCGTCGACGCCGTGGGCTGCGTCTACACCGATGTCGACCGGCGCTACTACCACTCCAACCTCGGCCTTCCGGTGTCCGAGCACTACGCCGAGATCGACGTGCGACCCGGCTACCAGCGGCTCTGCGGCCAGCGTGCGCTGGACTACGTGCGCTTCCGCCACGCCGACACCGACATCGTGCGCGCCGCACGCCAGCAGGACTTCCTGCGCTCGGCCAAGGACCAGCTCAGCACGTCGGCGCTCATCAACCAGCGCAGCAAGCTCATCAGGATCCTCAAGGGCGCCACCCAGACCGACACGAGCCTGCGGTCGGTGGGCGAGGTCATCAAGCTCGCCAAGCTGGCCATCTTCTCGGCCGACCACCCGGTCGCCCAGATCAAGTTCCCGGCGACGTTCACCGGCGACCCGGCCACCGGCGAGTACGTGGAGGCGTCCGAGCAGACGATCCAGACGCTGCGCAACCAGTTCTTCCACGCCTCGCCCCAGGTCAGGAAGAAGACCGCCGCCTCGACGCCGGTCCGCAACACGACGGGCAACGCGCAGGCCGCCCGGGCGCGGCTGGTGTCCGGGCGCACGGCGGGCGAGAACGCCGTGGCGCGCGCCGTCGCCCAGCGCCGGCTGGGCTTCCGCCTCTACTTCCCGGGCAAGCTCACGCCCGCGGGCCGCTACGCCAGCGTCACGGAGTCCGGGTCGCTGACCGCGCCCTCGCCGCGGATCTACACGATCCGCGACCGCGCCGGCCATCCGCACCAGGCCTACCGGCTCGTCGTCCTCGAGAGCCTGGACGAGGGCAGCTACTACGGGATCCAGGGCACGGACTGGCGGACGCCCCCGCTGCTGGCCCACCCGACGTCCAGCACGACGGTCGGCGGCAAGCGCCTGCTGCTGTTCAAGTCGGGCAGCAGGCTGCGGTTCGTCGCCTGGAAGCGCAAGGATGCCGTGTACTGGATCTCCAACAGCCTCACGCTGTCGCTGAGCAACGCCCAGATGCTCGGCATCGCCGGCTCCCTGACCCACATCGGCCCGTGAGCGCCAGCACCTCAGACGACCGCCCGCCCCGCCTCGCCTGGAGCATGTACAAGCGCTTCGTGCTCGGCGCGCTCATCGTCGTGCTGGCCAGCGCGGCGACCGTGGCGACCGCGGCGCTGCTGGAGGTCAAGGACGACACGACGATCTTCTTCAAGAACACGACGGGCATCCAGGGCATCCAGGGCGCGCTGGACGGCGTGAACGCCGGCGGGCCGCAGACGATCCTCATCCTGGGCTCCGACCGCCGGTTCGTCGACATCGCGGCCAAGACCCCCGTGCGCTCGGACACGATCATCCTGCTGCGGCTGGACCCGTCCAAGGGCGTCACGGCGGTCATGTCGCTGCCGCGCGACCTCAAGGTGTCGATCCCGGGCCACGGGACCGACAAGATCAACGCGGCCTACGCGATCGGCGGCGCCCCGCTGACGGTCAAGACCGTGCGCAAGCTGCTGAACATCCCGATCAACCACGTCGTCAACGTGAACTTCGGCGGCTTCCGCCGCGCGGTGGACCGCCTCGGGTGTGTCTACACCGACGTCGACCGCCGCTACTTCAACGACAACAACCCGCCGTTCGGCGGCGGTGGCGACTACGCGACGATCGACATCAAGGCCGGCTACCAGCAGCTCTGCGGCCAGGACGCGCTGGACTACGTGCGCTACCGCCACTTCGACACCGACCTCGTGCGCGCGGCGCGCCAGCAGCAGTTCCTGTCCGACGCCAAGGACCAGGTCGGGGTCGGCAAGGTCTTCAGCGACCGCAAGGCGCTCCTGCGGATCTTCGGTCGCTACACGCAGACCGACATCAACTCCAACCAGGCGATCCTGCGGCTGCTCAAGCTCGCGATCGAGTCGGCCCAGAACCCGGTGCAGGAGGTCCGCTTCCCCGGCGACATCACCGGCGACTTCGTGACGGTGACCCCGGAGAACCTGGCCAAGGTCACCCAGCAGTTCATGAACGCCAAGGGCTCCAAGGGCCCGCGGGGCACGGCGAAGAAGACGACGACCAGCCCGAAGGGCAAGCGCCGCACGGACTCGACGCTGGCCCCCGGCCTGCAGCTGGCGCCGCGCGTCGCCGAGGACGAGGCGGTGCAGCTGGCCACGAAGCTGCCGGTGCCCGTCTACTACCCGCGCGCAGTGCTGGCCGGCGCCGAGTACCTGCCCGACCACAGCCGCGCCTACGACATCTACGACCGCGGCCACCACCGCTACCGCGCCTACCGGATCGTGGTCAAGACCGACGAGCTCGGCCAGTACTACGGCGTGCAGGGCACGACGTGGAAGGGCCCGCCGATCCTCGACAACCCGAGCGAGCGCCGACGGATCGGGTCGCGGACCTACGAGCTGTTCTACGACGGCAGCCGCCTTCGGCTCGTGGCCTGGCGCACGCCCCAGGCCGTCTACTGGGTCTCCAACACGCTCCTGCAGTCGCTGACGAACAAGCAGATGCTGGGTCTGGCCCGGTCGGTTTCGATGATCAACTGAGGGCCCGGAGGGCCCGTCCGGCCCCGGACGGCGGGGCCCCGGATGCCGGCCGGCGGACTAGTCCACCGGGGGGCGCGTGGCCGCGACCCTTCGCTAGCCTCTCGCGCTTCATGAGCGAGCGTGAGCCCATCGGAGTCATCGGAACCGGATACGTCGGACTCGTCACGGCGGCCGGGTTCGCGGAACTCGGCAGCGACGTGTACTGCGTCGACATCGACGCGGACAAGATCGAGCGCCTCAAGCAGGGCGAGATCCCGATCTATGAGCCCGGGCTCGAGGAGCTGATCGCCAAGAATCGAGAGCGGCTGCACTTCAGCACGGAGCTCTCCGATGCGCTGGAGCGCGCGCGGCTGCTCTTCGTCGCCGTCGGCACGCCCCCGACCTACTCCGGCGACGCCGACCTCAGCGCGGTCCACGCGGTCGTCAACGCGATGCCGGTCTCCGACCACCACGCGCTCGTCATGAAGTCGACCGTGCCGGCGGGCACCGGCACGTCGATCAAGCGGCTGTTCACCGCCACCGGCAAGGACCAGTTCCGCTACGTGTCGTGCCCCGAGTTCCTCAAGGAGGGCTCGGCGGTCAAGGACTTCCTGCACCCCGACCGCGTCGTGATCGGCGACGACGGCGACTGGGCCGGCGACGCGGTCGCCGAGCTCTACTCGTCGCTGGACGCGCCGCAGGTGCGTACCGACATCAACAGCGCCGAGATGGTCAAGCTGGCCTCCAACGCGTTCCTGGCGACGAAGATCTCGTTCATCAACGAGATCGCCAACGTGTGCGAGGAGACGGGCGCCGACGTCGTCGAGGTCGCCAAGGGCATGGGCCTGGACGACCGCATCGGCCCGAAGTTCCTGCAGGCCGGCCTGGGCTTCGGCGGCTCGTGCTTCCCCAAGGACGTCACCGCGCTCAAGCAGCTGGCGGGCAACTCGGGCTACCACTTCCAGCTGCTGAACTCCGTCATCGAGGTCAACGAGCTGCAGAAGCGCCGCGTCATGGGCAAGCTCCAGAAGCACCTCGGCACGCTCGTCGGGCGCCGCATCGGGCTGCTCGGCCTGGCCTTCAAGCCGAACACCGACGACATGCGCGAGGCGACCTCGCTCGTGCTCAGCGCGCGTCTGCAGGCCGCCGGCGCCACGGTGATCGCCCATGACCCCATCGCCGAGGACGAGGCGCGAAAGCTCATCACGGGCATCGAGTTCGCCCCCGACGCGCTCGAGGTCGCCCGCGACGCCGACGCCGTCGTGCTCGTCACGGAGTGGGACCAGTTCCGCGCGCTGGACTTCGAGCAGGTCGCGGCGGTCATGGCCGGCACGCTCATCATCGACGGTCGCAACGCGTTGGACCCCGCCGCGGTGCGGGCCGCGGGCCTGACCTACGAGGGCGTCGGCCGGAGCCACTAGGGCATGCAGGCCGTGATCCTCGTGGGCGGGGAGGGGACCCGCCTGCGTCCGCTGACCTCGCGCCGGCCCAAGCCCGTCATCACCCTCGTCGACCGGCCGTTCCTGGTCTACATGCTCGAGTGGCTGCGCGGGCACGGCGTCGACGACGTCATCCTGAGCTGCGGCTTCGAGCCCACCCAGGTGCGCGAGGCGCTCGGCGACGGCGCGGCGCTGGGCATCCGCCTGCGCTACGTCGTGGAGCCCGAGCCCCGCGGCACGGCCGGCGCGCTGAAGTACGCCCAGGACCTGCTCGACGAGCGGTTCCTCATGCTCAACGGCGACGTGCTGTGCGACATCGATGTCAGCGCCCAGCTGCGCCGCCACGAGGAGACGGGCGCGGTCGGCACGCTGGGCCTCGTGCCCGTCGACGACCCCTCGGCCTACGGGCTCGTGCTGCTCGACGAGGATCACGCGGTCACCGGATTCCTGGAGAAGCCCGGCCCCGAGGAGCTCGTCGGCCTGCAGACGACGCTGATCTCCGCCGGGATCTACGTGCTCGAGCACGCCGTGCTGGACCTCATCCCCGAGGGACGCAACGTCTCCATCGAGCGCGAGGTCTGGCCCCGGCTCGTCGGCGCCGGCCTCTTCGGCGCGCCGGCGCAGGACGCCTACTGGATGGACATCGGCACGCCCGATCGCTATCTGCAGGGCACGTTCGACATCCTGGAGGGCAACGTGCGCACCGGCGTGGCCGAGCGCCTGGGCCCCGGCTTCCTGGCCGTCGCCGACGACGTCCGCGTCGACGGCCGGATCATCCCGCCGGCCGTGGTCGGGGCGGGCTGCCGCATCGACGCCGGTGCCCACGTCGGCAGCCTCGTCGTCCTGGGGCCGGGCGTCACCGTGGGCCGCGGGGCGAGGGTGGAACGCGCCGTGGTGCTCGATGGTGCGACCATCGGGGTCGGATGCGAGGTGACCGACTGCATCATCGCGCCGCGGGCGCGGATCGCCGACGGGGCCGTCGTGCGCGGCGGCGCGGTGATCGGGGAGGACGTCACGGTGGGGTCGGGCAACATCCTGACCGCGGGGATCAAGGTGTTTCCCGGCACGGAGCTCGCGGACGGGGCGATCACGTTCTAGACGGCGGATGACCATGAGGATGCAGCCATGACGACGACCAACCTCCAGCTCGATCGCGAGAGCATCGGGCGCATCGACTCCAGCGATCAGCTCACCGACGTGCTGGCCATCCCGGAGCACCTGCGCGACGCCCTGTGGAAGGTCGAGTCCTCGCAGCTGTCGGAGTGGGACAGCCCGGCGGGCCTGGTCGTGGCCGGCATGGGCGGCTCGGCCATCGGCGGCGCGCTGGCTCGCGCGGCGCTCGGCGACAGCGCGACGCGGCCGATCCTCGCGGCGCGCGCCTACGGCCTGCCGCCGTGGACGACGCCCGACACGACCGTGCTGTGCTCGAGCTACTCGGGCGACACGGAGGAGACCCTGGCCTGCTACGAGGCCGCCGGAGCGCTCGGCGCCACGCGCGTCGTGGCGACCAGCGGCGGCCGCCTGGCCGAGCTCGCGCGCGCCGACGGTGTGCCCGTCATCCCCGTCGCCGGCGGGCTGCAGCCCCGCGCCGCGGTGGCGTACATGACCGTTGCCGCGCTCGAGGTGGCCGCCCGCTGCGGCGCCGGGCCGCGCTGCGCGTCGGACATCGACGTGGCGGCCGAGCACCTCGAGGAGCTCGTCGTGGAATGGGGGCCCGAGGCTCCCGAGGACACGCTGGCCAAGAGCCTGGCCCGAGGCCTGGTCGGCACGGTGCCGGTCATCGCCGGCGCCGGCGTGACGACCGCGATCGCCTACCGCTGGAAGACGCAGATCAACGAGAACGCGAAGGTCCCCGCGTTCTGGCACGAGCTCCCCGAGCTCGACCACAACGAGCTCGTGGGCTGGACCGGGGCGGGCGAGCTCGCGCGCTTCAGCGCCGTGTTCCTCGAGGACAGCGACACGCATCCGCGCATCGCCGACCGCGTCGAGCTGACCGAGAGCCTCGTGCGCGACGCCGCCGCCGGCACGTTCCGCGTCCAGACCCGCGGCACGACGCTCGTCGAGCGCGTCTTCTCCATGGTCCTGCTGGGCGACCTCGTGTCGGTCTACCTGGCGGCGCTGCGGGGCACCGATCCCGGGCCGGTCGAGCTCATCGACCAGCTCAAGCGCAGCCTGGCCGAGCGCTAGGGGCCGGCCATGCAGCTGCTGCTCCGCCTGCCGTTCCTGCTGTTCGAGTGGCTCGTGCGACGGGTCGTCGATCGCTTCACCGGCGCCGAGACCGCCGGCATGGCGTGGGCGCCGGACCCCGCGCCGACCACCGCCGAGGCGCCGTCCATGCCGTCCACGCCGTCCGCTCCGCCGCCGCCGACGGCGGCCGAGACGCTGCGCCGCAGCGCCGAGCGCGAGGCCGCGGCGCCGCCGCCCAGGCCGCTGCGCCAGCGCCCACTGCGCGCGGTGGACCACGTCGATTCCGGGGCCGAGGTCGTGGAGTCCGTGGGGCCCGCCGAGGACGTCGGCGGCTCGATCGTGGTCGACCTGCCGTGGGACGGCTACGACACGATGTCGGCGGCGACCATCGTGGCCCGGCTGCGCAGCGCCGACGTCGCGACCAAGGGCGTCGTCCGGCTCTACGAGCAGCAGCACAAGCGCCGCTCGACGGTGCTCCGCGCGACAGGTTGAGGCCTGTGGCGAAACCTTGACACGACCGTGGTAAGGTTGGGGACGCGATGGACGCCCTCACGATCCACGAGGCTGCGGAGACGACGGGGTGGTCGCCCCGGATGCTGCGCTACATCGAGCGCAACGGGCTCATCGAGCCCCAGCGCTCCGGTGCCGGCTACCGCCTGTACGGCGCCGCCGAGCTCCAGCGCCTGCGCACGCTCAAGGAGCTGCTCGCAGGCCACGACCTCGGCCTCGGGGAGATCGGCTTCGCGCTACGCCTGCGCCGCGACACGGGACTCCGTGACGCGGTGGAGGCGTGGTTCGAGGCACGGCCGGAGCGTCCCGACGACGTGCCGGCCGACGACTGGCTGCGCTTCGAGCAGGAGAAGCACTCGAGGCTGCTGGAGATCGTCCGCGCGCGACAGTCCACCACCACGGAGACCGCATGAGCACCACTGCTGCCACGACGCACACCGACTTCAAGGTCGCTGATCTCGGGTTGGCCGAGTTCGGTCGCAAGGAGATCCGCCTGGCCGAGCACGAGATGCCGGGCCTGATGAAGACCCGCGAGGAGTTCGCGGCCTCGCAGCCGTTGAAGGGCGCGCGGATCATGGGCTCGCTGCACATGACGATCCAGACGGCGGTGCTCATCGAGACGCTGACCGCGCTGGGTGCCGAGGTGCGCTGGGTCTCCTGCAACATCTTCTCCACCCAGGACCACGCGGCGGCCGCGGTGGCCGTGGGCCCCCATGGCACGCCGGAGGACCCCCAGGGCGTGCCGGTCTTCGCCTGGAAGGGCGAGACGCTGGAGGAGTACTGGTGGTGCACCGAGCAGGCGCTGACCTGGCCCGGGGGTGAGGGTCCGAACATGATCCTCGACGATGGCGGCGACGCGACGATGCTCGTCCATAAGGGCACCGAGTTCGAGAAGGCCGGCGCCGTGCCCGACCCCGCGGGTGCGGAGTCCGAGGAGTTCCGCGTCTTCCTGACGCTGCTGCAGAAGTCCATCGCGCAGGACCCGGGCAAGTGGACGGCGATCGGCGAGGGCATCCTGGGCGTGACCGAGGAGACCACCACCGGCGTGCATCGCCTCTACGAGCTGGCCCAGCGCGGCGAGCTGCTGTTCCCGGCCATCAACGTCAACGACTCGGTGACCAAGAGCAAGTTCGACAACCTCTACGGCTGCCGGCACTCGCTGGTGGACGGCATCAACCGCGCCGTGGACGTCATGCTGGCCGGCAAGACCGCCGTGGTGTGCGGCTTCGGCGACGTGGGCAAGGGCAGCGCCGAGTCGCTGCGCGCCCAGGGCGCGCGGGTCATCGTCACCGAGATCGACCCGATCTGCGCGCTGCAGGCCTCGATGCAGGGCTACCAGGTCGCCACGCTGGAGGACGTCATCGAGACCGCCGACGTGTTCATCACGACGACCGGCAACAAGGACATCATCCTGGTGCAGGACATGAAGCGCATGAAGCACCAGGCGATCGTGGGCAACATCGGCCACTTCGACAACGAGATCGACGTCGCCGGCCTGGAGAAGCTGGACGGCATCAAGCGCATCAACATCAAGCCGCAGGTCGACGAGTGGGTCTTCCCCGACGGCCACTCGATCATCCTGCTGTCCGAGGGACGCCTGCTGAACCTGGGCAACGCGACCGGCCACCCGTCGTTCGTGATGTCGAACTCGTTCACCAACCAGACGATCGCCCAGATCGAGCTGTTCACCAAGAACGACGACTACGACAAGCAGGTCTACGTGCTGCCCAAGCACCTCGACGAGAAGGTCGCGCGCCTGCACCTGGACGCCGTCGGCGTCAAGCTCACGCAGCTGCGCCCCGACCAGGCCGCCTACATCGGCGTGCCGGTCGAGGGCCCGTACAAGCCGGACCACTACCGCTACTAGCCACGCGGACGACCCGTGCCCCCGACCGCCACCGGTCGGGGGCCGGGTTCCCCTGCCATGAGCGACATCGCGGATCCCGCGCTCGCCGGGGCGGGCGCGACGCGCATCGAGTGGGCCGACGCCCAGATGCCCGTCCTGCGCTCGATCCGTGAGCGCTTCGGCGCCCAGCGCCCCCTGGCCGGCCTGACCGTGGCCGCGTGCCTGCACGTCACGGCCGAGACGGCCGGACTCGTGCGCACGCTCGTGGCCGGCGGCGCGGAGGTGGCGCTCTGCGCCGCCAACCCCCTGGCGACCCAGGACGAGGTCGCCGCGGCGCTCGCCCAGGACGAGGGCGTCGGCGTCTTCGCCCGCCGCGGGGAGGACCTCGACGCGCTCGGCGGCCACGTCGCCGACGTCCTGGACCGCGCGCCGCACGTGACGCTCGACGACGGCGCCGACCTGCTCGTGACCCTGCACGCGGTGCGCCCCGACCTCCTCGACGGCCTCATCGGCGGCACCGAGGAGACGACGAGCGGCCTCGTGCGCCTCCGGGCGATGCAGGCCGCCGGACGGCTGAGCTGCCCGGTGCTGGCCGTCAACGAGGCCCGCGCCGAGCGCGTGTTCAACGACCACTACGGCACGGGCCAGTCCACCCTGGACGGGATCCTGCGGGCGACGAACCTCCTGCTGGCCGGGCGCACGATCGTCGTCCTCGGCTACGGCCCGACGGGCCGCGGCATCGCCCTGCGGGCCCGCGGCGCCGGCGCCCAGGTCGTCGTGTGCGAGATCGATCCGATCGCCGGGCTCGACGCGCGGATGGAGGGCTTCGACGTCCTGCCGTCGCTCCAGGCCGCCGCCCGCGGTGACGTCTTCATCACCGTCACCGGCGCACCCGGCGTGCTGGGCCGGGCGCACTTCGAGCGCATGAAGGACGGCGCGGTGCTCGCCAACGCCGGGCACTTCGACGTCGAGATCGACCTGGCCGCGCTGCGGGCGCTGGCCGGTCAGGGCCGCCGCGTGCGGCCCCTGGTCGAGCAGTACGCGCTGGCCGACGGGCGGCGGCTGAACCTCCTGGCCTCCGGGCGCGTGGTCAACCTGGCCGCCGGCGAGGGCCATCCCGCGTCGGTCATGGACCTCTCCTTCGCGTTGCAGGCCCTCTCGGTCGAGCACCTGGCCGGGGCCGGCCGCGACCTGGGGCCCGGCGTCCACGCCGTGCCCGACGACATCGACCGCGAGGTCGCGCGCCTCAAGCTCGCCTCCCTGGGCGTGACGCTCGACGAGCTCACCGAGGACCAGCGCGGCTACCTGCGCCGCTGGGAGCAGCCCTAGCCCGCTGTGCGGCCGCCGCGGCGCGTGGAGGAGGCGCGCGAGCGGGTAGGTTCCCCGGCCGTGGACGCCTTGGACGCAGCACTGCGCAAGATGCGCGACGAGGGCCTGGGCGAGGCCGCCGTCGAGACCTTCGCGCGCCAGCACCGCCGCCTGCAGGAGGGCGAGACCGGCACCCTGCCGGAGGCCGGGATCGAGCCGGTCGCCGAGCTGCCCGACGCCGAGGAGCTGCCCGATGCGCCCGCGCCGCTGGACGAGGCGGTGGTCATCAAGCTCAACGGCGGGCTGGGCACCAGCATGGGGATGCGGCAGGCCAAATCGCTGCTGGAGGTCAAGGACGGCATGAGCTTCCTGGACCTCATCGCCGAGCAGGTCCTGGACCTGCGCCGGGCCAGCGGCGCGCGGCTGCCGCTCGTGCTCATGAACTCGTTCGCCACGCGGGAGGACTCGCTGGCGGCCCTGGCCCGCCACGGCGACCTGTCCGCCGACCTGCCCGCCGACTTCGTGCAGAACAAGGTGCCCAAGATCGAGCGTGAGGGGCTCGCGCCCGTGAGCTGGCCGGCCGACCCCTCGCTGGAGTGGGCGCCGCCCGGCCACGGCGACGTCTACACGGCGCTCGTGACCTCCGGGATGCTCGACGCGCTGCTGCGGGGCGGCTACCGCTGGGCGTTCATCTCGAACTCCGACAACCTCGGCGCCGTCCTGGATCCGCGCATCCTGGCCTGGCTGGCCGGGTCGGGCGCGCCGTTCCTCATGGAGGTGGCCGACCGGACGTCCTCGGACCGCAAGGGCGGCCACCTGGCCCGCCGGCGCTCGGACGGTGCGCTCGTGCTGCGCGAGATCGCCCAGACGCCCGACGAGGATCTCGAGGCCTTCCAGGACACCGCCCGCCACCGCTTCTTCAACACCAACACGCTGTGGATCGATCTCCGCGCGCTGGAGGCGCTGCTCGGTGAGGTCGGCGTCCTGGACCTGCCGATGATCGTCAACCGCAAGACGGTCGACCCGGCCGACGCGGCCTCCACGCCGGTGATCCAGCTCGAGACCGCGATGGGCGCGGCGATCGGGGTCTTCGAGGGCGCCGCGGCGCTGCGGGTCCCGCGCTCGCGCTTCGTGCCCGTCAAGACCACCAACGACCTGCTCTCGCTGCGCTCCGACGCCTACGTCGTGGGTGAGGGCCGGGCCGTGCACCTGGCCCCGGAGCGCCGCGGCGTGCCGCCGTTCGTGGATCTCGACCCCGAGCACTTCAAGCTCGTCGAGGACTTCGACGCGCGCTTCGCCGCCGGGCCGCCCTCGCTCGTGGCCTGCGAGGCGCTGCACGTCCGCGGCGACGTCCACTTCGGCGCCGGTGTCATCGTGCGGGGCGAGGTCACCGTGCAGGGCCCGGCCCGCGTCCCCGACCACGCCGTCCTGGCGTCCTAGGGGCCGGGCTACGCCGCCGGGCCGTAGCGCTCGGCGCGCTGCTCCTCGAGCTCGGACTCCGTCAGCGCGCGCACGAACAGGTAGGCCAGCGCGATGCCCATGACGATCGACTGCTCGATCGCCATGATGGCCCCCGCCAGCGCCTGGTCGTCGCCGGGCTTGAGCCCCCACACGCGCGGGCCGTTCTCGTAGAAGCCGTAGAGCGCGTGCGGGGCGAAGGTCAGGAAGATGCCCAGCAGGCCGACGAACACCTTCGTGGAGGCCATGTAGGCCACCGGCGTCAGGCCGGTCAGGTGGCGCCCGCGCACCGGCGACAGCAGGTGCCACCAGTACAGGAGGCCGATGGACAGGAAGCAGACGTGCTCGAGCACGTGGACCGCCGAGTGCTCCAGCGCCGCGTCGTAGAGCGCCGGGATGTGCCAGGCCCACGTGAGGCCCACGTACAGGACCACGGCGAAGGCGGGGTGGGCGACCGGTCCCAGCGCTCGCTCCAGGTCGACGACCTGCCGGGCGACCGGGCGCAGGATGACCTTCGTCAGGCCGACGATGAGCAGGATGGGCACGAGGTCGAGCAGGATCACGTGCTGGACCATGTGCATCGCGAAGACCTGGTCGGCGAGCGTGTCGATCGGCGAGATGAGGGCCACGGCGATGAGCAGGACGCCCGTGACCCAGGCCACGAGCCGGTCCACCGGAGCGCCGCGGGCGCCCTCGCTCGAGGCCCGGACGCGCCTCCAGCGCACCACGTAGCCCACGAGCAGCACCAGGCAGATGACGATGGGACCGGGGGCCATGGAGAACGAGGTGTTGGCCGAGGTGGCGAGCACGTCGCCGATTCTGTCACCGCGGGGCGGGCTCGGCGCGGGCTGCACGACGTCGGCACCCGCGCTGCGCGATGCCGTGACGATCCGGTCTCGATCCGTCACGCCACGACCGGGAGGCTCGGGCCATGCTCCTCGCGCCCCTCCTCGGCCTCCTCGCCCCACCGGCGTGCCTGGCCTGCGGCCGCCCGCCGGGCCCCCGCGACGTGCTCTGCCGCGACTGCCGGGTCGCGCTGCCCTGGCTCGGACCGGGCGTGTGCGCCCGGTGCGGGCTGCCGGGGCGCTGCGGGCGCACCTGCCCCGCTCGGCGCCTGGCCTACGACCGCGCCTGGGCGCCCGTGGCCTACGCGGGGCCGGCGCGCCGGCTCGTGGGGGCGCTCAAGGAGCGCGGGGCCGTGGCGGCGGCGGGGCTCATGGCCGCCCAGATGGCGGCCACGGCGCCGCCGGGCCTGCTGGCCGGGGCGGTCCTGTCCGCGGTGCCCGCCGACCCGCTGCGCCGCCGGCGGCGGGGCCTGGACCACGCCGGGCGGATCGCCGCCGAGCTGGCGTCCCGCTGCGACCTGGAGGCCGCCGCGCTCCTGAGGCGACGCCCGTCGCGGGCCGGCCGCCAGGCCGGTGCGTCGCGCCGGCAGCGCCTGGCCGAGGGCCGGCTGCCGGTGGAGGTCCGCGCGCGGGCCGTCCCCGAGGCCGTCCTGCTCGTCGACGACGTGCACACCACGGGCGCGACGCTGCACGCCTGCGCGGTGGCGCTGAAGGCCGCGGGGGTACGCCGCGTCGGCGCCGTGACCTACGCCCGGACCCTGTGATGGACGCCCTTGTGTCGACAGCCATTGCCGATCTCGCCGTGCGGGTCTACCGTGGTGAGGACCTAGAGATCCAGCCCACAGGAGGGCCGCATGCAGATCGAGGTCAAGGGCCGCAACACGACCGTCTCGGACGACCTCCGGGAGCACGTGGAGAAGCGCTTCGCCAAGGTGGGCAAGCAGGTGTCCGAGCTGGCCGTGCTGGAGGTCGAGCTCTTCGAGGAGCGCAACCCGGCCAACCCGGACGCGATGGTGGCCGAGGTCACGCTGCGGGTGAAGGGGACCACGCTGCGGGCGCGCGACGCCTCCCGGGACATGGCCCACTCGATCAACCTCTGCGCGGACGAGCTGGCGATCCAGGTCAAGCGCCACCGCGACAAGCGCCGGAAGCGAAGGGAGTCGCGGACCGCCGCGGCCCAGCCGCCGGGCATGGCGCCGCAGGAGTCCCCGGCAGGGGGAATCTCGGCCGCCCTGTAGGCCAGGATCCCCGTCGCGGCGAGTGGGGCGGGCGTCCCGCGCCCGCCCCGAGTGCCGATGCCCCTCCGACTACACTGAGGTCCATGGGTCTCCTCGACCGCGCGCTGAACATCGGCGAGTCCAAGCAGTTCCGCCAGTACGAGAAGCGCGTCGCGCGGATCGCCGACTTCGAGCCTGAGCTCGAGCTCGAATCCGACGACGAGCTCCGTGAGCGGATGGACGCGCTGCGCCAGCACGTGCGCAGCCAGCCGGACGACGACAAGATCGCCGACGCCCTCGACGAGGTGCTCCCCGAGTGCTTCGCGGTCGTCCGCGAGGTCGGCCGGCGCACGATGGCGATGCGCCACTTCGACGTCCAGCTCATCGGCGGCATGGTGCTCCACGGCGGTCAGATCGCCGAGATGCGCACGGGCGAGGGCAAGACCCTCACAGGCACGCTCGCGGTCGTCCTGAACTCGCTCGCCGGCAAGGGCGTCCACGTCGTGACGGTCAACGACTACCTGGCCCGCCGCGACGCCGAGTGGATGATGCCGCTCTACGAGGCCTGCGGCGTCAGCGTCGGGATCCTCGAGAACCAGCAGGACTACGAGGACAAGGTGCAGGCCTACGCCTGCGACGTGACGTACGGCACGAACTCCGAGTTCGGCTTCGACTACCTGCGCGACAACATGGCGCAGAGCATCGAGGAGAAGGTCCAGCACGGCGGGCGCATCGGCGAGGACGGCCGCCCGGTCGCCACGCACTTCTTCGCCGTCGTCGACGAGGTCGACAACATCCTCATCGACGAGGCGCGCACGCCGCTCATCATCTCCGGTGCGCCCGAGCAGGCCGCGGACTTCTACGTCCAGTTCGCCAAGCTCGCCAAGGTCATGGTGCCGGGCAAGACGCCCGAGGGCATGGACCCGCGCTCGCGCAAGGACTTCGTCGCCGACTTCGACTTCGAGTTCGACGAGAAGCACAAGACCGTGGCGATCACCGAGCAGGGCGTCGCCAAGGCCGAGAAGTTCCTGGGCATCGACCACCTGTACCGCGCCGAGAACGGCCCGCTGGTCAACCACCTGCACCAGTCGCTGAAGGCCGAGTCGCTCTACAAGCGCGACGTCGACTACGCCGTCATCGACGGCGAGGTCAAGATCATCGACGAGTTCACCGGCCGCATCCTGGAGGGCCGGCGCTGGTCTGAGGGCCTGCACCAGGCGGTGGAGGCCAAGGAGGGGGTGGCGATCCAGGAGGAGAACCAGACCCTCGCGACGATCACCTACCAGAACTTCTTCCGCATGTACTCCAAGCTCTCGGGCATGACGGGCACCGCCCTCACCGAGGCGACGGAGTTCATGAAGATCTACAAGCTCCCCGTCGTGCAGGTCCCGACGAACCGCCCCATGGTGCGCCAGGACCGCAACGATCAGGTCTACAAGACCAAGGAGGGCAAGTGGAGCGCCCTCATCCGCGAGATCCAGGCCCGCCACGAGGCCGGCCAGCCGATCCTCGTCGGCACGATCTCGGTGGAGACCTCGGAGATGATCTCCGACCGCCTGCGGGCCCTGGGCATCGGGCACTCCGTCCTCAACGCCAAGCCCGAGCACGCGGCGCGCGAGGCCGACGTGGTCGCCGAGGCCGGGCGCAGCGGCAGCGTGACGATCGCGACCAACATGGCCGGCCGCGGCGTCGACATCAAGCTCGGCGGCAACCCCGAGCACCAGACCGAGATCGAGCTGCGCAACCTCGGCCTCAAGCCCGGCGACCCGGACTACGAGGAGCGCCACGCCGAAGTCTACGCGGCGATCGAGCGCCGCATCGAGGCCGAGCGCGAGAAGGTCCTCGAGGCCGGCGGCCTGTTCATCTGCGGCACCGAGCGCCACGAGTCGCGGCGCATCGACAACCAGCTGCGCGGCCGCGCCGGTCGCCAGGGCGATCCCGGCGAGTCCCGCTTCTTCCTCAGCGCCGAGGACGACCTCGTGCGGCTCTTCGCCGGCGACCGGATCTACAAGATCCTCGACAAGCTCGGCACGACCGACGACGAGGGCAACGAGGAGCCCATCGAGGCGGGCATGCTGACGAAGCAGATCGAGAAGGCCCAGAAGAAGGTCGAGGAGCAGAACTTCCTGCTGCGCAAGCGCGTCCTCGAGTACGACGACGTCATGAACGAGCAGCGCCGCGTCGTCTACCAGTACCGCGACGAGGTCCTCGAGGGCCGCGACATGGGCGCGGTCGCCCGCGAGCAGATCGGCGACGTCATCCGCCGCGTCGTCGACGAGCACACCGCCTCGGAGTTCGCGGAGGACTGGGACGTCGACGCGCTGTTCACCGCGCTGGCCGACATCTTCCCCACCGGCTTCGGGCCCGACCGCCTCGACGAGGTCAACGAGCGCGATGAGCTCGTCCAGGTCCTCACGGCCGACGCCATGGAGTACTACGAGCGTCGCGAAGAGGAGCTCGGCGAGGAGCTCATGCGAGCGCTCGAGCGCTACCTGCTCCTGCAGATCATCGACAACAAGTGGCGCGAGCACCTGTACGACATGGACTACCTGCGCGAGGGCATCCACCTCCGCGGGTTCGCCCAGATCGACCCGCTCGTCGCCTACAAGAACGAGGCGTTCGACCTCTTCACCGACCTGATGAACAGCATCTGGGCGGACTTCGCGCGGATGATCTTCCACGTCGAGGTCGAGGTGGAGGCCGAGGGCGGCGCGCCGCAGGTTCCCGCCCCGGCGCCGGGCCCCGTGCGCGGCCCCGGCAACGTGAGCTACACCGGCGGCGTCGGCACCCAGCAGCCCAGCGCGCTGGCCGCCGCCGCGGCCGCCGGCGGCGCCGTGGCGACCGAGGGCTACGCCGAGGTCGAGGGCGAGGACGCCACGCCGATGGTGCAGCAGCGCCGCGTCGACGAGCACGACACGATCGGGCGCAACGACCCGTGCTGGTGCGGCTCGGGCAAGAAGTTCAAGAAGTGTCACGGCTCGTAGGTCCCGTGGCCGTCCCGGAGGACACCTCACCCCAGCGCCTGGCGCAGATCCGCGCCCAGCTGGACCTGCTCGCCGAGCACGTCGACGCCGACACGCTGTCCGGCCGCATCGCCGAGCTCGACGAGGAGATGCAGGCCGAGGGGTTCTGGAACGACACCGACCGCGCGGCCAAGGTCTCGGCCGAGCGCACGCGCGCCGCGCGCAAGCTCGAGGCCTTCCGCGTCCTGGAGGCCGACGTCGACGACCTCGAGGGGCTCGCCGAGCTCTCTGAGGAGGACGAGGAGATGCAGGCCGAGCTCGGCCAGCAGGTCGCCTCGGTCCAGGACCGCCTCGACGCGCTGGAGGAGGAGCGGCTGTTCTCCGGCCCCTACGACAACGGCGACGCGCTGGTCACCGTCAACGCCGGGGCCGGCGGCACCGACGCGCAGGACTGGGCCGAGATGGTGCTGCGGATGCTCATGCGGTGGGCCGAGGGCCGCGGCTTCAAGGTCGAGCTGCTGGAGGCCAGCGCGGGGGAGGAGGCGGGCATCAAGTCGGCGACGTTCCGGGCCTCGGGCGAGAACGCCTACGGGCTGTTCAACGCCGAGCAGGGCGTCCACCGGCTCGTGCGGATCTCGCCCTTCGACGCGCAGAACCGCCGCCAGACGGCGTTCGCGGGCGTCGAGGTCGCGCCCGTCATCGAGGACACCGGCGACGTCGAGATCGACTCCGACGACCTGCAGATCGACACCTACCGCGCCTCGGGGGCCGGCGGCCAGCACGTCAACAAGACCGACTCGGCCGTACGGATCACCCACCGCCCCTCGGGGATCGTGGTGCAGTGCCAGAACGAGCGGTCGCAGTCGGCCAACAAGGACACGGCCATGAAGATGCTGCGCGCCAAGCTGCTCGAGCGCCAGGAGCGCGAGCGCCAGGAGCTCATCGCCAAGGAGAAGGGCGAGACGCTGGACGTCAACTTCGGCTCGCAGATCCGCTCCTACGTCCTGCACCCGTACACGATGGTCAAGGACCACCGGACCGACCGCGAGATGGGCGATGCCCAGCGCGTGCTCGATGGCGACCTGGACGGCTTCGTCCGCGCCTATCTCCTCAAAGCCGCCGCATGACCGCGGCCCGGCGGTGACCGGGTGAGCGAGGCGCGCACCCCCGATCCAGGCCCGTCGGAGCAGCCGACGGCGCCCTACCTCGACGCGGTCGTCGGCTACGGCTTCCGCGGTTCGGGGCGCTTCCACGTGCCCGGCCACAAGGGCGGCCCGGGCGCCGATCCCGGACTGCGCCACGCCATCGGCGACGACGCCCTGCTGCTCGACATCCCGCAGGACATCCACGGCGTCGACGTCGGCCCGTCGCCGACGCCCTACGAGCGAGCCGAGGCCCTCGCCGCCGAGGCCTACGGCGCGACGCGCACCTGGTTCCTGACCAACGGCGCCACGCAGGGCAACCACGCCCTCTGCCTCGCGCTGGCCCCGCTCGGCGCGCACGTCGTCGCCCAGCGCAACTCGCATGCCTCTGTCGTCGACGGTCTCGTGCTCAGCGGTGGCCGGCCGTCGTTCGTCGCGCCGGCCTACGACGAGGAGCTCGGCATGGCCCACGGCGTCGAGCCCGACGCCCTGGACGCCGCGCTGACCGCCGATCCCGAGGCCCGCGTCGCGTTCCTGGTCTCGCCGACCTACTACGGCATGGTGGCCGACGTCGCGGCGCTGGCCGAGGTCGCCCACCGCCACGACGTGGCGCTCGTCGTCGACCAGTCGTGGGGGCCGCACTTCGGCTTCCACCCCGACCTGCCCCAGAGCGCGCTGCGCCTGGGCGCCGACGCCGTGCTCACCAGCACGCACAAGATCATCGGCTCGCTCACCCAGAGCGCGATGCTCCACGTCGGCAACGGCGTCGACCCGCCGCGCATCGACCCCGGCGCCGTCGGCCGGGCGATCCGGCTCGTGCGCTCGACGAGCCCGTCCTCGCTGCTCATGGCGTCGCTGGACGCCGCCCGCCGGCAGATCGCCGTGCACGGCGAGGCGCTCCTGCACGAGACGCTGGACGCGGCGGCGGCCACCCGCGCCAAGCTCGCGACGACGCCCGGCATCGTGACGATCGCCGAGGACTTCGTCGGCCACCCCGGCGTCGCGGGCTACGACCCCCTGCGCCTGGTCCTCGACACGCGCGGCACGGGCTGTACCGGCTACGAGGTCGCCGACGCGCTGCGCAACGCCTACGACGTGCAGCCCGAGCTGGCCACCGTGGCCACCATGGTCTGCGTCCTGGGCATGGGCCAGCCGACCGACGCGCTCGTGCGCCTGGCGGGCGACATCGACGAGATCGTCAAGCGGATCAGCCGCCCCGGGACCGTCGAGGCGCTCGTGCGCGGCCCCACGGCCCTGCACAACGAGATGGTCGTCATCCCGCGCGACGCGTTCCTCGGGCGCTCGGAGGTCGTGCCCGTCGACGCCGCGGTGGGGCGGATCTCCTGCGAGTCGATCGCCGGCTACCCGCCCGGCATCCCCGCCCTGCTGCCCGGCGAGCGCATCACCGCCGGCACGGTCGCCTACCTGCGCGAGCTCGTGGCCTCGGGGGCGCGCCTGCACGGCGCGGCCGACCCGACGCTGGCCACGATCCACGTCCTCGCCGGCTGAGCCCCTTCCGGGGCCGCCGCCGGCAGCGACGGCCCGTCGGCGCCGACGACCGGGCGGCGTTCGGCTCCATGCCCGAAGAGCGCGGGCTGCACCACGCATCGAGGTCATGGCCGACGTCCCTGCCCGACCGCGCTCGGGGCGCGACCCCACGGGCCCGAGGACGGGGCGCTGGCCGCGCTGCAGGCGGCGTCGCGCCAGGCGCGGAGGGCCGAGCTGCTCGCGCGCCTGGCGTGACGGGCGCCGCGCCCGGGGCCCAGCCCCTCGGGCGCGCCGCTCAGAACCGCAGCAGCGCGGCGATCGAGCCCTTCTGCTCGAGGTCGGCGTCGTCGACCGGCAGGTAGCGGACGCGGCCGTCCTGGGCGAACGTGCCGGCGACGGCCGCCTCGACGACGTTCTCGACCGGCTCGGTCATCGTCCCGTCGGCCGGGCACTGCGCGCCGGCGCTGACGCCGAGCCAGCCGCACCGCGGGCAGCGGATGCCCACCGCGGCGAACCCGTCCTGGACCACGAGGACCTCGACGCGCCGCTCGTGCACGGCCGTGAGCACGTCGCCGAGCCCCGACGCGGCGCGCCCGCCGGTGCCCAGGCCCTCGTCGATGCGCTGTCGCAGCTCGTCGTCGCGCCGGGCGATGAGCTCGCCGAGCACGGGCGCGGCGGCCTGCAGGACCTCGTCGGCGCTCGTGTTCCACACGTCGACGTCGACGCGGCCGCGCACGCAGCGACGCACGTCGGCGTGCAGCAGGTCCTCGAGGTGGGCGACGGTCTCCTTGGGACCGCCGAGCAGGACGCCGGCCAGGTGGCGCCCGCGCAGGCGGCGCTGCAGCTCGCCGTCGACGGCGCGCAGGTGGTCGTCGACCTCCTTCTCGATGCCGCGCTGGTAGCGCGACTGCGAGAGGCCGCCCTGGTCGTGGCGGCCGGAGACCTCGTCGTCCTGGCGCCACAGCTCCACGAGCCCATCGGTCGTGCCCGCCAGCAGCCGGACCCGGCGGCGGTCGCAGAGCACGATCCACCACAGCTCGCCGGCGCCGATCTGGGCCAGCGGCTCGACGCACGGGCTGTCGCCGATGCCGACCCGGTGCGGCACGGGGCGGGGGAGGCGCAGGACCTCGAACAGCCCCGCGGACTCCGACGCGAACACCGCGAGCGCCCGCGCGCCCTCCGTGTCGGTGCCGCCGCGCAGGCGCTCGGCGACGCGCTCGACGTCGTGCTCGAGCCCGGCGCGCTCCTGGTGGGTGAGGTCGTCGCGGTCGCGGATCGACCGGGCGGCGGCGTCGAGCACCGACCGGATCTCCGTCGCCCGCGCGGGCGGCGTGGCGAACTCGCGCGGGTCGAGGTTGATGAAGACGCTGAGGACCTTGCCCTGGGCGGGGCGGGTCTCGGCGAGCTCCCGGAGACGGTCGGTCGTGATGTCGGTCGCCATTGGCAGGCCCTACCCATCGGGACCCCGGTCGTCACGCACCGGGGTCCCGATCATCATCGCCCACCCAGGGCGCCGTGCCTAGGCCGCGAGCGCCAGGACCGGGTCGGCCGCGACCTCGAGCGCCACGGCCCCGTCGGCGCCGTCGGTCGCGCGGACGAGCGCCCCGTCGGCCAGGCGGCCGTCGAGGATCGCCCGGGTGAGCTCGCGCTCCAGCGTGCGGCGGACGTGGCGCTGCAGCGGCCGCGCGCCGAGCTCCTCGTCGAAGCCCTCGCGCGCCAGGCGCGCGACGAGCGCGTCGTCGACCTCGAGCACGATCCGCCGCTCGGCCAGCAGCCGCTGGGCCACGCGGTCGACGATGAGCCGCGCGATCGTGGCGACCTGGGCCTCGTCCAGCGACGTGAACGTCACGATCTCGTCGATCCGGTTGAGGAACTCGGCCAGGAACGCCGAGCGGGCCGCCTGCACCATGCGGTCCTCCGACGGACCGGCCTGCTCGGCCGCGAAGCCGAGCGCGCGCCGCGCCTTGCCCGCGCCGAGGTTGGACGTCATGACCACCACGGTGTTCGTGAAGTCCACCGTGCGGCCCTCGCCGTCGGTCAGCCGGCCGTCGTCGAGCAGCTGGAGCAGGACGTTCCAGACCTCGGGGTGGGCCTTCTCGATCTCGTCGAGCAGGACCACGGAGTACGGGCGGCGCCGGACGGGCTCGGTGAGCTGGCCGCCGTCGCCGTAGCCGACGTAGCCGGGGGGCGCCCCGATGAGCCGCGCGACGGTGTGCGCCTCGCGGTACTCGGACATGTCGATGCGCACGAGCGCGTCCTCCGTGGCGAACAGGCGCTCGGACAGCGCCTTGACCAGCTCGGTCTTGCCGACCCCGGTCGGGCCGAGGAACAGGAACGAGCCCAGCGGCCGGTCGGGCTCCGACAGCCCGACGCGCGCGCGGCGGATCGTGTCGGCGACCTTCTCCACGGCCTCGTCCTGGCCGACGACGCGCCCGTGCAGGTCGGCCTCGAGCTCGACGAGCCGCTGCAGCTCACCCGCGACGAGCTCGCCGACGGGGATGCCCGTGCGCGCCGCCACGACGGCGGCGATCTCGCGCTCGCCCACCTCGGGCGTGCCCGCGTCGGCCGGTGCGGAGCGCTCCAGGCGGCCCTTCAGGACCGCGGCGCGCTCGTAGTCCTCGGCCGCGACGGCCTCGGCGAGCTCCTCGCGCACAGCGGTGAGGTCGACGGGCGCCGGGCGGGCCAGGCGCAGCTTGGCAGCCGCCTGGTCCATGAGGTCGATGGCCTTGTCGGGCAGGTGCTGCTCGGTCAGGTAGCGGTCGCTCAGGCGCGCTGCGGCCTCCAGCGCGTCGTCGGTGATCGCACAGCCGTGGTGCTCCTCGTAGGCGGCGCGCAGGCCGCGCAGGATCTCGACGGTCTCGGGCACCGACGGCGCGTCGACGGTGACCGGCGAGAAGCGCCGGGCCAGCGCGGCGTCGCGCTCGATGCGCCGGTACTCGGCGAGCGTGGTGGCGCCGACGAGGCGCAGCTCGCCGCGCGCGAGCATCGGCTTGAGCAGGTTGGCGGCGTCCATGGCGCCCTCGGCGCCACCGGCGCCCAAGACGGTGTGCAGCTCGTCGACGAACAGGACGATGCGCCCGTCGGACTCGGCGACCTCGGCCAGCGCGGCCTTCAGGCGCTGCTCGAACTGGCCGCGGTACTGGCTGCCGGCGACCATGCCGCCGAGGTCCAGCGCCACGACGCGCACCCCGTGCAGCGCCTCGGGGACGTCCTCCTGCACGATGCGCAGGGCCAGCCCCTCGACGATCGCGGTCTTGCCCACGCCCGCCTCGCCGATGAGCACGGCGTTGTTCTTGCGCCGCCGGGCCAGGATCTCGATGGTCTGGGCGATCTCGTCCTCGCGCCCGATGACGGGGTCGATGGCGCCGTCGCGCGCCGCGCTCGTGAGGTCGCGACCGAACTCGTCGAGCGCGGGCGTGCCGGAGGCCGGGGCGTCCGGGGCCGGGGCGCCGGCGCCCTGGGCCGACGGGCCGAGGCCGGCGGCCCCGAGGCCCTGCATCATCTCGCGCGCGCAGGGCTCGCACAGCACGGCGCCGCGGCGGCCGGCGTCGGTGGCGACGACCATGTGCATCGTGCCGGGGCGCTGGGCGCAGACGGAGCAGGGGACCGGGGGAGTGAAGGGGTTCTCAGGCATGTTCTCTTCTTGCGTAGGTGCCGAAAATCTCAGTCGAGAAGACGCAAGTCTAGCGGCCTGTCAAGATCCCCGGCCGATGCTGTCCGTCTATCGCGCCACCGGCGCCGACCCGCCGTTCGGCGATCCGCGCCGTCCCACGGCGTCGCGATGGAGGGCTGGTTCTGGCGGGTCACCCAGCCGGCGAGCGGCGAGGTCGTCGTCGCGCTGGCCGGCGTCAACCGCGACCGCCGCGGGCGGTCGTGGGGGACCGTCGGACTGGCCGCGCACCCCGGCGGCCTCGCGGCGTGCGCCGCCGTGCCCGGCGCGCAGGCCGACCGCGACGGCACGGTGCACATCGGCCGGGCGCTGACGGCGGGGCCGCGCACGGTGGACCTCGACCTCGGGCCCCGGGCGCGGCTGCAGCTCGAGCTCGAGGCGCCCGTGGGCTGGCCGCGCCGGGCCTTCGGCGGCCTGGGGGTCGCCCACGTGCTCCCGGGCCTCAGCCAGTACTGGCACCCGTGGCTGCTGCGCGCGCGGGCCCACGGCCACGCACAGGCCGGCGGCCGGCGCATCGACCTCGACGGCGCGATCGTCTACGCGGAGAAGAACTGGTCCAACGGCGGCTTCCCGGAGGCCTGGTGGTGGGGGCAGGCCCACGGCTTCGACGACCCGCACGCCTGCGTCGCGTTCGCGGGCGGCACCGTGGCCCTGGGCGGGCTGCGCGGAACCGCCACCGCCCTGGTGGTCGCCGCCGGCGGGCGGTTGCACCGCGTCGTCGGCGTCGGCCCCCGCAGCCCGGCGCTGCGGGTCGGCGTCGACGACCGGGGCTGGACCCTGCGCGGGCGGACGGCGTCGGGCCTGGTCCTGGACGTGGAGGGCCACGCCAACGGCACCGCGCCGCACCGCCTCCCGATCCCCGTGCCCGCCGAGGGCCGCAACCTCCAGGACGCCGCCGCGCAGCACCTCGCCGGGCACCTGCGGCTGACGGTGCGCCGCCGCGGGCGCACCGTCTACGCCGGGACCTCGGTCCTGGCGGGCCTGGAGCGCGGCGCCGGGGCGCCGGTCAGGCCGCGGTGAGCTTGACGCCGAGCGCCTCGAGCTCGGCGTCCTGCATGCCGTGCTCGCGCAGCCAGCCGGAGGTGCCGCCGTGGCCCTCGTCGAGCAGCTGCAGGATCCGGAACATCGTCTCGGGCCGCGGCGCGTGGCGCGCCGGGTCGTGGCGGGTGATGTCGCCCGCGTAGGTCGGGGTGGAGGCCAGGCGCGCGATGATCGCCTCGATGCGCTGGGCGGTGGCGACGTAGTCGCCCACGACGGCCTCGCGGCGCGCCCCGGCCACCTCGAGGGCCATCGCGACGACGAGGCCCGTGCGGTCCTTGCCGGCGGCGCAGTGCACGAGAGCGGCGCCGCCGCCGGGCGGCGCGGCGATCGTCCGCAGCGCGCCGATGATCGAGTCGGGACGGTGCTCGAGGTAGCCCATGTAGGTCTGCACCGTCGGCGACTCGCCGGGCCGGTCGCTGCCGCCGAGGCCGCGCTGCCAGGGCACGACCGTGTCGACCTCGAGGTCGGTGCGCTCGCCGTACTCGGGGTAGAGCGAGCGGTGCTCGACGACGACCCGCGGCTCCTCGCTCATCGGGCTCGGGCCCTCGAGGTTGAGCTCGACGTCCGTGCGCAGGTCGATGACCGCGGTCAGCGACCGCTCGCCGACCAGGTGCGCGACGTCGGCGGCCGAGAGGTCCTGGAGGTTGTCGGAGCGCAGGAGCCGGCCGGGGACCGTGGTACCGCCGCGCGCGAGCGGGATCCCGCCGAGATCGCGCGCGTTCACCGCGCCGTCGAGCTCGATCCAGCGGGGGGCGGTGTCGGCGACGATCACCCCTCCAAGGTAGCGGCCTCGGGCCGCCCGGCGGGCCGGCCACGGTCCACCGCGGGCGCCGGCGCAGCGCACGCGCACGGTCCCCGGGTGCGGCCAGCGACCAGCCGTCGCCCTCGTCGAGGTCGGGCGGGAGATCGCGGCGGGTCACGTCGGCCTATCCTCGTCGACCCATGACCCTGGATCCCGCCCTGGTCTCCGATCTCGTCGCCCGCGCGCTCGCCGAGGACGCCGGGTCCGGCGACGTCACGACGCAGGCGACGGTGCCCGGGGGCGCCCGCGCGGCGGCGACGATCACGCTCAAGGCGCCGGGCGTCCTGTTCGGCCTCGTCGTCGCCGAGGAGGTCTTCCGCCAAGCCGGCGATGGCGTGCAGGCCGAGCGCCTGGCCGCCGAGGGCACGTGGCTGGAGCCGGGCACGCCCGTGCTGCGCGTGACCGGGCCGGCGGCGGCGATCCTGCTGGGCGAGCGCACGGCGCTGAACTTCCTGCAGCGCCTCTCCGGCGTGGCGACGCTGACCGCGCGCTACGTGCGGGCGATCGAGGGGACGGGCGCGGCGATCCTCGACACGCGCAAGACGACCCCGACGCTGCGCGCCCTCGAGAAGGCGGCCGTCGTGGCCGGCGGCGGGCGCAGCCACCGCTTCGGGCTGTTCGACATGGTGCTCATCAAGGAGAACCACATCGCCGCCGCGGGCGGCGTGGGCCCGGCCGTCCGCGCCGCGCGGGCGCGCTTCGCCGACCTCGTCGTCGAGGTCGAGTGCCAGACGGCGGCCGAGGTCGGCGAGGCGCTCGAGGCCGGCGCCCCGCGCATCCTGCTGGACAACATGACGGCCGACGAGATGCGCGCGATCGTGGCCGACGTCGCGGGCCGCGCCGAGCTCGAGGCCAGCGGCAACATCGACCTGGCCACGGTCCGGGCGGCCGCGGAGACCGGGGTAGACTTCATCTCGGTCGGAGCGCTCACGCACTCCGCACCGGCCCTCGACCTCTCCCTCATCCTGGAGCGCCTGCCATGAACCTCCCCATGGCCCCCGGACCCGCCGCACCCCCGGTCCTCTCGTCCGCCGAGATCGCCGATCTCCACGCGGAGGTCCGAGCGCTCGCCGCCGAGCGCAACGCGGTCATCCTCGCGCACAACTACCAGGTGCCCGAGGTCCAGGACGTCGCCGACTACGTGGGCGACAGCCTCGGCCTCAGCCGCCGCGCGGCCGTCGTCGAGCAGGACGTCATCGCGTTCTGCGGCGTGCACTTCATGGCCGAGACCGCGTCGATCCTCTCGCCGCAGAAGACCGTGCTGATCCCCGACCTCGACGCCGGCTGCTCGCTGGCGGACTCGATCACGCCCGACGCGCTGGCGGCCTGGCAGGCCGAGCACCCGGACTCCGTGACCGTCATGTACGTCAACACGACGGCCGAGATCAAGGCGCTGACCGACTACTGCGTGACGTCGTCCAACGCCGTCAAGGTCGTCGAGCACATCATCGCCGAGCGGGGCTGGCAGGGCCGCGACCGCGTGCCGATCCTCTTCGGGCCCGACATGTGGCTCGGGGCCTACGTCGAGAAGGAGCTGGGCGTGGCGATGCACGTCTGGGACGGCGAGTGCCACGTCCACGCCGGCATCCGCCCGCGCGACATCACCGACATGCGGGCCGCCCACCCCGACGCCGAGTTCCTCATCCACCCCGAGTGCGGATGCACGACGCAGGTCATGGAGTACGTCGCGGCCGGTGACGTCGCCTCGGAGGGCGTGCACATGCTCTCCACGGGCGGGATGATCGAGTTCGCCAGGGCCCACGCGGGCCACGGGGCTCCGCGATCGTGGCGACGGAGACCGGCATGCTCCACCAGCTGCGGATGGCGGCGCCCGACGTCGACTTCATCGCCGCCAACGAGCACGCGAGCTGCCGCTACATGAAGATGATCACGCTGCCCAAGCTGCGCGACTGCCTGCGCGACCTCAGCGGCGAGGTCAAGGTCGACCCGGCGCTCGCGGAGCGCGCGCGCCTGCCGATCGAGCGCATGGTCGCGATCGGCTGACGGGCGAACACCGGCCCAGGGGGCCGGGTTCGCTCAGCGGGTGTCGGCCCAGGGGGCCGAACCCGCGTGACGGGCGAACACCGGCCCAGGGGGCCGGGTTCGCTCAGCGGGTGTCGGGGGGCGGGCCCGCGGGGACGGCGTTCGTCAACAGCCGTCGGGCCCGCAGGCGTCGCCCTCGGCGACGCCGTCGGCCATGATCGCGACCGGCTCGCGGGTGCTCCAGCCCTCGCGCAGGAAGCCCAGCAGCGTCTCGGCCGGCTGGGCGCCCGAGGCGCCCATCCGGCGGTCGATGACGAAGCACGGCACGGCGCTGATGCCCAGCGCGGCGGCGGTGCGCTCGTCGTCGCGGACCTCGCGGTGTAGGCCTCGCCGTCGAGCGCCTCACGCACCTCCCCGGCCTCCAGGCCGACCTCGCCCGCCAGCTCGACGAGCGTGTCGCGGTCGCTGATGAGGCGGCCCTCGCCGAGGTAGGCGGCCAGCAGGCGCTCCTTCATCGCGTCCTGGAGGCCGTGGGCGGCCGCGAGGTGGATGAGGCGGTGCCCGTCGAACGTGTTGCCCGAGCGGGCTCGCTCGAAGCGGAACTCGAGGCCGTCGCCGGCGGCGGTCGCCGTCATCTGGTCGTGCATCGCGTGGGCCTGCTCGAGCGTGCGGCCGTACTTGGCGGCCAGGTGCGCGGCGAGGTCGCCCTCGCGCTCGGCCGGTGCGCCGGGGTCGAGCTCGAAGCTGCGCCAGGTCACCGTGACGTCGTCGCGGTGCTCGAACTGCTCCAGCGCGGCCTCGAAGCGGCGCTTGCCCACGTAGCACCAGGGGCAGGCGATGTCCGACCAGATCTCGACGTGCACGTTGGGCGCCTCCGCTCCGATTCGTTGAGTCCGCAACTACCGGACCCAAGCGTAGCGCGCCCCGGGTCAGGAGCCGTCGTCGACCAGCAGCAGGCTGTCCACGTGCGGGCTCGTGGACTCCAGCGCGGAGTGCCCGCCCGCTGCTCGGTCGCGTCGTCCAGCCCGTCGCCGTCGCGGTCCTCGGAGCCGTCGCCGAGCCCGTCGCGGTCGCTGTCGGCGCGGCGCGGGTTCGTGTGGGCCCGGTACTCGGTCCAGTTCGTCAGCCCGTCGCCGTCGGGGTGGCGACCGCCAGGGTCAGGCGACGGGCGAGGGGCGTCTCCGGGGCCATCGGCGGTCCCGCCGCGCGTCATGACCGGCGGCCCGCGTCCTGGCCACGCGGCGGTCGCGGGCTCCTCAGTTCTGGGGCGTGCGCAGCGCGACGCCGTGCTCGGCGACCTCACGCACGACGGGCAGCGTCTCGCGCTTGCGCTCGAACTCGCCCGGGGTGTAGCAGTGCACGTCGGCGGGGGCGCCCATCTCCGCGGCGTCCCACAGGTTGGCCGCCTGGTAGACGCGCTCGAGCCACGGCACGCCGGCGAAGAACTCCGAGACGAGGACGAGCACGTACTCGGCGCCGCGCTCACGCTGGGGCGGAGCGCCCTGGGTGTCGCGGATCCGCGCGCCGCCCAGGATGGCCCGCTGCAGCGGCCATCTCCCGTCGACGCGCTGGACGTAGCGCGCCAACTCGCGATCGTCTCGGATCTCTCCCGCGGTGGTGGTGCCGGCAGTCATACGGTGTCCAGCCACACGAGGCGCGGCCGATCGTCTCACACGGCCCGGCCGCGGCCGCGAACGATGATCGTGGCAGAACCGGACGGTCCGCGCCAGCGCCGGTTCCGCGAGCCTAGAACTCGGCCTCGTCGTGCGGCCCGACGCAGGCCACGGCCGCGGCCTCGGGGTCCACGGCACGCGCGATCGTCGCGACCTCGTCGAACGTGACGGCGTCCAGCGCCGAGATCGCCCGGTCGGGGTCGATGTCCTCGCCGAAGACGATGGCCTGGCCGGCGGCGTAGCGGGCCACGGCGTTCGTGTTCTCGAAGGCCAGGACCCGGCGGCCGGCGCTGTAGGCGCGGGCGCGCTCGACCTCCTCCTCCGTGGGCCCGTCGCGGTGCAGCTCGGCGACGATCTCGCGCATGCGGGCGTAGGCCTCGGGCGTCTTGGACGACTCCAGGCCGGCGCCGAGCTGGAGGATCGACGCGTCGGCCAGCGCGTGGTCGACGGCCCAGACCGAGTAGCACAGGCCCCGCTGCTCGCGGATCTCGTCGAACAGGCGCGAGCCCATCGAGCCGCCCAGCAGCGTCGAATAGATCGACATCGCGGCGCGGTCGGCCGGGTCGCTGACGTCGACGTCGGGGCGGTACATGAGGCGCAGGTGCGACTGGTTGGTGTCGCGGCGCTCGACGAGCACGTCCCGGCGCAGCACCGGCGTGGGCTCGAAGCGCTCGGGCGCAGGAAGGGTCGGGAAGCGCCCGAAGAGCTCGGCCACGGCGCCGTCGGCGGGCACGTGGTCGATGTTGCCCACGATGAACGCGCCGCCGCGCTCGCCGGCCCAGCGGCGCTCGCGGAACGCGACGATCGCCTCGCGGCTGAAGGAGCGCAGGTGTTCCTCGGGGCCCAGCACCGTGCGGCCGAGCGGGTGGTCCCCGAAGGCGGCCTTGTCGATGAGCTCCTCGGCCACCGCGGAGGGCTGGTCCTTGTAGCGCTGGATCTCCTGGATGACGACCCCGCGCTCGCGGTCGAGCTCGTCGGCGTCCAGGCGCGGGCGGCCGACGAAGTCCGTCAGGAGGTCGATGGCCTCCATCGCCGCCTCGGCGCGGACGGTGATGTGGAAGGCGACCAGGTCGTGCGAGGTGTAGGCGTTGAGGCTGCCGCCCATCCGCTCGGCCGTCTCGTTGACCTTCTTGTAGTGGTCGTACTTCTCGCCGCCCTTGAAGACGAGGTGCTCGAGGAAGTGCGCCATGCCGTTCTCCTCGGGTCGCTCGGTGCGCGCACCCGCGTCGAACGCGACGAGGATCGTGACCGCGCGCGTGCCCTCGAGGGCGACGCGATGCAGCGGCAGGCCGTTGGGGAGGGTCTCGCTCGTGATGGTGGGCACTCCCCGCAATCTAGCTTGCAGGACGACGGTCACCGGCAGGGATCGGGCGCGCCGGAGCTAAGGTCAGTCCGGATATGGCGATCGTCGAACGCCACAAGCAGGAGCTCGAGCGCCTCGCGGCGCCCCAGGACCGCGCGCCCGCGGTCATCGAGTTCCGCGGCGTCTCCAAGCAGTACGGCCCCACCGATCGGGGACTCGAGTCGGCGACCTTCTCGGTCGCGCGCGGCGAGTTCGTGTTCCTCGTGGGCTCCACCGGGTCGGGCAAGTCGACCCTCATGAAGCTCCTGATCAAGGAGATCGAGCCGACGGCGGGCACGATCCGCGTCGCGGGCCGCGACCTCAGCGAGATCACCCGGCGCAAGGTGCCGTACTACCGGCGCAACATCGGGATCGTCTTCCAGGACTTCAAGCTCCTGCCCGATCGCACCGTGCACGACAACGTCGCCTACGCGCTGCAGGTCACCGGCAGCTCGCGCAAGGAGATCCGGGCCAAGGTGCCCGACATCCTGCGCCTGACCGGCCTGGCCACGAAGCTGCACTCCTTCCCGGACCAGCTCTCCGGCGGCGAGCAGCAGCGCGTCGCCGTGGCGCGCGCGTTCGTCAACCACCCGCCGCTGCTGCTGGCCGACGAGCCCACGGGCAACCTCGACCCCGAGACGTCGGTCGGGATCATGCAGCTGCTGTACCGGATCAACCGCACCGGCACGACGGTCGTGGTGGCCACCCACGACGCGACGATGGTCGACCGCATGCGCCGTCGCGTGCTCGAGCTCGAGCAGGGCCGGATCATCCGCGACGAGCACAACGCCGGCTACGCGCCGCGCGACATGAACACCGCGGAGTTCGGCGAGCTGCTGCGCGAGCCCGCGCCCCAGCCCCAGCGGCGGATGCCCGCCGACGCCTTCGACGACATCTACCCGGCCGACGACTCCGGGCCCCGCCGATGACCCCCGCCTTCTTCATCAAGGAGGCGTTCCGCTCCATCTCGCGCAACGCGATCCCGAGCTTCGCGGCCATGGCCTCCGTGCTGGTGACCGTGCTCGTGCTCGGCGTGTTCATCCCGGTCGTGCAGGCGACGACCGGCGCGGCCAACGAGGTGCGCAGCCGCGTGCTCGTCGACGTCTTCCTCAAGCGCGACGCCTCGGCCTCCGACATCGCCCGCGTCCGCGCCCTGCTCGCCGACCCCGGCCGCGTCGCGCACGTCGGCAAGGTGCAGTTCGTCTCCAAGGCCCAGGCCCTGGCCGACGAGAAGAAGCGCAACCCCGAGGCCTACAGCCTGCTCGGGTCCAACCCCCTGCCCGACACGTTCCGCGTCACGCCCGACAAGCCCGACAACGCGCTGGCCCTGCGCGACGAGCTCGCCGGCGCGGGGGCGGGCGGCCCGCTGGACCGCTCGATCGAGAGCGTCAAGAACCGCAAGGACCAGACGAGCAAGATCCTCACGGCCACGCGCGTGGTCAAGCTCGCGATGGGCGGGCTGGCGATCCTGCTCGTCATCGCCTCGGTGCTGCTCATCTCCAACACGATCCGCCTGAGCCTGTTCTCGCGCCGGCGCGAGGTCGAGGTCATGAAGCTCGTCGGCGCCACCGACAGCTTCATCCGCTGGCCGTTCGTCATCGAGGGGGTCGTGCTGGGCGGCCTGGGCGGTGTGCTCGCGGTGCTCCTGCTCGGCGTCGGCAAGATCGCGCTGCTGGACCCGCTGGCCTCGGACTTCGCGCTCATCGCGGCGCCGAAGACGATCGGCTTCGGCCTGCTGGCGTTCCTGCTGCTGGCGGCCAGCGTCGGGGTGTCGGCCGCCGGGTCGAGCATCTCGCTGCGCAAGTTCCTGCGCGTCTGAGCGATCCTCGCGCAGGGGGCTCGGATCGCTTCGGCGCGAGCTCGCCAGGGGCTCGCTCGCGCGGCCCCGCCGGGTCCGCCGCCGCCCGACCACAGATCGACCCCTAGCCTGTGCCGCGACCATGATCCGCCGCGCCCTCGCCTCGCTCGTGCTGTGCCTGATCATCCTCGTCGCGGGGATCTGGCTCGGCGGCCATCCCGACCGCCTGCCCGGGTTCGCACGCGACGCGTTCGTCGGCGACGGCGACACGCGCGTGGTCAAGGAGGCGATCGACGACGTCCACGACTCCTACTACCGCGAGATCCCGCGCAAGGAGCTGGCCAACGACTCCATCAAGGGCATCGTCGCCTCGCTCGGCGACCGGTTCTCCAACTACTTCAGCCCCGAGGAGTACACGAAGTTCCGCAGCCAGCAGCGCGGGCAGTTCGCGGGCGTCGGGATCTCGGTCGTCGAGGACAGGCGCGGCCTGAAGATCGTCCAGGTCTTCGACAACTCGCCCGCCAGCCGCGCGCGGATCGCCACCGGCGAGGTCATCACCGCCGTCGACGGGACGTCGCTGGCCGGCCGCGGCAACAGCGCCTCCGTCGCGCTCATCCAGGGCCGGACGGGGACCGACGTGCGTCTGACGCTGCTGCGCGGCCAGACCTCCCGCGACGTGGTGCTCAAGCGCGCGGTGATCTCCGTGTCGCCCGTGCAGTCCAAGGAGCGCACGCTGAACGGCCGGCGCTACGCGATCCTCTCGCTGGCCGACTTCGGGGAGGCCGCGCACGCCAAGCTCGCCGAGGGCGTGCGCAAGGCGCTGCGCGACAAGGCCGCCGGCATCGTGCTGGACCTGCGCGGCAACCCCGGCGGCCTGGTCACCGAGGCCCAGCTCGTGGCCAGCGAGTTCCTGACCGGCGGCAAGGTCGTCACGACCCGCGGCCGCGCGGTCCCCACGCGCACGCTCAGCGCGCTCGGCGACCCCATCGCGCCGAAGATCCCGCTCGTCGTGCTCGTGGACCGCAACAGCGCGTCGGCCGCCGAGATCGTCGCGGGCGCGCTGCAGGACAACCACCGCGCCAAGCTCGTGGGGACGCGGACGTTCGGCAAGGGCGTCTTCCAGCAGGTCATCGAGCTCTCCAACGGCGGGGCGCTGGACATCACCGCCGGTCAGTACTTCACGCCGTCGGGGCGCAACCTCGGCGGCCGCGGCACGGCGACGGGCGCGGGCCTCACGCCCGACGTCCAGGCCAGCGACGACCCGAAGACCAAGGGCGACGACGAGGCGATCGACACGGCGCTCAAGACGCTCGCGGCCGAGTCGTGAGCCGGGCGCGCACCGTCGGCAGCAGCCTGACCGCGGAGGCGTTCACCGTCGGTGTCCTGGCCAAGCGCGGCCGCTTCGCCGTGCTCGAGCCGTTCTTCGAGCGCCGCCCCGGCGGCCGCCGGCCCATCGTCGACCCGGGGCGCAACGCGCGGCCGGGCCAGCTCGTGCTCGTCCGCACGGGCGGCCGGGTCAAGGGCCACGCCAAGGTCGTGCGCGTCATCGGGCGCCCCGACGTCGCGCGCGACGTGCTCGAGGCCCTCATGCTGGACCGCGGGCTGCGCCGGTCGTTCCCGGCCGGCGTCGACACGGCCGCGCGCGAGGCGGTGCAGGCCGTCGACGACACCGTCGCGCGCCGCGACCTGCGCGACCTGCCGACGTTCACGATCGACCCGTCCACGGCCAAGGACTTCGACGACGCGATCAGCGCCGAGGAGCTCGGCGACGCGCACTGGCGTGTGTGGGTGCACATCGCCGACGTCAGCGCCTACGTGCGGCCGGGCTCGCCCGTCGACCGCGAGGCCTACCGCCGGGGCACGTCGGTGTACGTGCCCGGCGCGGTGGAGCCCATGCTGCCCGACGTGCTCTCCAACGGCGCCTGCTCGCTCGTGCCCGGCGAGGATCGGCTGGCCGTCACCGTCGAGCTCGAGCTGGCGGGCGCCGCCGTCACGCGCGCGGCGTTCTTCCGCTCGCGGATCCGCTCCGACGCGCGCCTGGACTACGAGCAGGTCGACCGGATCTTCGCCGGCACCGAACGCGCGCAGGAGCCCTGGGCCCTGCCGCTGGCGGCCGCGCGAGGGGCGAGCGCCGCGCTGCGCGAGCGCCGCGAGGCCCTTGGCGCCCTGGCCGTCGAGAGCGCCGAGCCGGCGTTCGCCCTCGACGCCCAGGGCCACATGGTCGGGGCCGAGCGCCAGGAGCAGACGGAGTCCCACACGCTCATCGAGCACCTGATGATCGCCGCCAACGAGGCGGTCGCCCGGCTGCTGTCCGACCGCGGGATCCCGACGCTGTACCGGATCCACGAGCGGCCCGAGCCCGTGGCCGCCGAGCGGCTGCTCGAGCAGCTCGAGAGCCTCGGCGTCCCGACGCCGCCCGCGCCCGAGCACATCGGGCCGCGCGAGGCGGGGGAGATCATCGCCGCCGCGTCGGTGCTCGTGGCCGCCGAGGTGCGCCGCCGCGGCGGCGCCGGGCGCCTCGGCCTCACGTCGCTCGTCCTGCGCTCGCTCAAGCAGGCCCGCTACGCGCCGGAGAACAAGGGCCACGCCGGCCTGCACTCCGAGGCCTACTGCCACTTCACCTCGCCCATCCGGCGCTACCCCGACCTCGTGTGCCACCGCGCGCTGCTGTCGGCCGTCGGCGGCGGGGAGGAGGCTCCGCGCGCCACGCGCCTGGACGAGGCCGCCGAGTGGACCTCGGGGCGCGAGCGCGACGCGATGAGCATCGAGCGCGCCGCCGACGACGTCGCCCAGGCCTTCCTGCTCGAGCGCGGCCTGTTCGACGGCTCCATCGACCGCGACCAGGAGGGCGAGGTCGTCGGCCTCATCGGCGCCGGCGTGTTCGTCGCCTTCGGCGACGGCTTCGAGGGCTTCCTGCCCGTGCGGCGCCTGCGCGGCGACTGGTGGGAGCTCAACGAGGCCGGGACGCAGCTGCAGGGCGAGGAGTCCGGGCGCACGATCCGCATCGGCGACGCGCTGGCCGTGCACGTGCGCTCCGTCGACGCGCCCCGCGGGCGGGTCGAGCTCGACATCGCCTGACGCCCGCCCAGCGGGCGGGGCCAGGTCGCGCGAGCTCGCCCAGGGGCTCGTTCGCGCCGCGCCCGGGCAGGGCAGGGCCCTACAGTGGACAGGGCATGGCCAAGGGCAAGAAGCGCAAGGTGGCACCGGGCGACGTCGCGAGCAACCGCGCTGCGTCGCACCGCTACGAGTTCCTCGACAAGCTCGAGTGCGGCCTCGTGCTCCAGGGCACCGAGGTCAAGTCCCTGCGCGAGAACGGCGCCCAGCTCAAGGACGGCTTCGCCATGATCCGCGACGGCGAGATCTGGCTGCAGAACGTCCACATCCCGCCCTACGCGCCCGCGGCCCGCAACAACCACGAGCCCGAGCGGCCCCGCAAGCTGCTGGCCCACCGGCGCGAGATCGAGCGCCTCGTCGGCCGCACGCACGAGCGCGGGCTGACGCTCGTCCCGACGCGGCTGTACTTCTCCGACGGCCGGGCGAAGGTCGAGATCGCCCTGGCCAAGGGCAAGGACCGCTTCGACAAGCGCGAGACGCTCAAGAAGAAGGACATGCAGCGCGACATGCAGCGCGCGCTGCGCGAGGTCAACCGGTAGCTAGTTGGGGATGTCGCGCTGCAGGTGCGTGACGTCCAGCGCGATCACGAGCGCGATGATCAGCAGCAGGTAGGTCGCGCCGATGATGATGCGCTGGCGGCGCGGGATCGCGTAGTAGCGCTCGATGTCCTCGCCGCCGCCGCGGAACGCGCGGAAGCGCTGCCAGGTCTCCCAGATCCCCAGGACCGCGATGAGGATGATGAGCGGGTTGGGGAAGACGAACACCAGCACGACGATGCCGAAGACGCCGAGCAGCCACACCCACGGGCTCAGGGCGGCGGCGGCGCGGGCGCCGTCGAGGAACCCGACCGGCAGCAGGTTGAACAGGTTGAGGAAGAACCCCGTGAAGGCCAGCGCCTGGAACAGGTGGTTGCCCGTCAGCGCGTAGAGGCCGATGCACGCGGCGGCCGCGATCGATCCCAGGACCGGGCCGGCCAGGCCGACCCGCGCCTCGGCGGCCGCGTCCTTGCCCAGCGACTTGGCCCAGATGAGCGCGCCCAGGAACGGGATGAAGATCGGCGCCCCGGCGTCCTTGACGCCCTCGCGGCGCAGCTGGATGACGTGGCCATACTCGTGGACGAGCAGCAGCAGCACGAACCCGACGCCGAACTGCCAGCCCCAGATCAGCGCGTAGGCGCCGATCGAGACGAGCATCGAGCCCGACGTGACCAGGAACTTGGCCTTGGTCAGGACGAGCAGGACGGCCTTGAACTTGCCGGCCAGCGCCACGAGCGCCGCCAGCGGCGCCAGCAGCCGCGCCAGGAGGCCGCGGCGCTCCTCCTGGGCGGGGCCGAGGCCCTCGTCGGCCGCCGCCGGGGTCACCGGCGGGTCGGAGGCGGGGGACCGCGGAGGCAGCCAGCGCTCGTCGTTCACCCCGTCGAGTGTAGGTCCTGGTCGCGCTTGGCCAGCACCTCTTCGGCGGCCGCCTCGGCCTGCTCGAGCTGGTCGCCCACGAGGCCGATGCCGGTGCGCCAGAAGCCCGGGTCGGTCAGGTCCAGCCCCGCGATCGCCGCGAGCTCCTCGGGGCTGCGCGATCCGCCGGCCGAGAGCAGCTCGAGGTACTTCGGCGCGAAGCTCTCGCCCTCGGCCAGGTAGCGGCCGTAGACCGACAGCGCCAGGAGCTGGCCGTAGGCGTAGGCGTACACGTAGCCCGGGGTCGAGATGAAGTGCGGGACGTAGGACCACCACGTGCGGTAGTTGTCGGTGACCTCCACCGCGTCGCCCAGCAGCTCCTCCTGCGACTGGGCCCACAGCGCGCCGATGGTGTCCAGGCTCAGCTCGCCCTCCTGCCGGCGGGCGGTGTGCGCGAGGTCCTCGAAGCGGTTCATGGCGACCTGGCGGAACACCGTCGCGATCGACCCCTCGATGTTCTCGGCCAGCAGCGACAGCCGCGACTCGGGCGTCGTGGCGGCGTCGAGCAGGCGGCGGAAGACGAGCGTCTCGCCGAACACCGACGCGGTCTCGGCCAGCGTCAGCGGCGTGTGCTGCTCGAAGACCCCGCGGTCGGCGGCCAGGTAGGCGTGCAGCCCGTGGCCGAGCTCGTGGGCGAGCGTGAGGACGTCGCGGCGCTTGGACGTGTAGTTGAGCAGGACGTAGGGGTGGACGCTGGGCACCGTGTAGGCGCAGAACGCGCCGCCGCGCTTGGCCGGGCGCACCGGCGCGTCGATCCAGCGCTCGTCGAAGAAGCGCCGCGCGCCGTCGGCCATCTCGGCCGAGAAGCCGGCGAAGGAGTCCAGGACGGTGTCGCGCGCCTCGTCCCAGCCGATCTCGGGCTCCTCGCCTCCGACCGACGCCATGCGGTCGTGGTCGGCCAGGCGCTCCACGCCGAGCAGCCGGGCCTTGAGCCGGTACCAGCGCCGCGGGATCTCATAGGACTCGCGGACGGCCTCGACGAGGGCCTGGACGGACTCGTCGCTGGCCTCGTTGGCGAGGTTGCGCGACGAGATCCAGGTCGGGAAGGACCGCAGCCGGTCGTCGGTCGACTTGTCGGCCAGCAGCGTGTTGAAGATGTAGCCGCGGATGCGCAGGGTCGGCTGCAGCGCCTCGCTGACCCGCTGGGCCACGTGGGCGCGGACGTCGCGGTCCGACGACGCCAGGCGCGCGAGCGCCACGTCGAGGGCCACCGGCTCGGGCTCGCCGTCGAGGTCGACGGCGATCGCGCTGGTGACCTCGCTGAACAGGCGCGACCACGCGTCGCGACCCGTCACCGCCTTCTCGGAGAGGATCTTCTCCTCGGGCTCGGTGAGCAGGTGCGGTCGGTAGCGCCGGGCCGTGCGCAGGTGGTGTCGGGCCCGCTCCAGGCCGTCGGCCGCCAGCAGCTCCTCGACGCGGGCGTCGTCCAGCGCCGCCCACTCGAGATCGAAGAACAACAACTTGGTCTCGATCGCGGTGCCGCGTTCCTGGACACGCTGCATCAGCGCGCCCGTCGCGGGGTCGGCGGTGTCGACGCTGAAGCGCAGCGCGGCATACGAGCCGACGCGGCCGACGATCTCGGAGATCTCGCCCAGCTCGGCCATCGCGGCGGCCAGACCGGGTCCGTCGAGCTGAGCGACCTTCCCGGCGTGCTGCTCGGCGAAGGCGTCGGCCCGGCGCTGGGCCTCGTCGAGCATGCGGTCCGCGCCGGGCTCTCCCTCACCGTCGACGAGCGGCTCGAGATCCCAGGCGACGTCCTGCGGTGCGGTCGTGGTCATGCCTCCAATCTAATTCCTCGCAACGAGCACGACTTCCGTGCTGGCCCCCTTGACGTCGTTCGGGGCCGAGCGTACGGTCCGCATCAGGACGCAGGACCGGATACGCGCAAGAGCGAGGCCATGAGGTGTGAGGCCGCGCCACCCACCGCCCGGCGCAGCCCTCTCGGGGGCGCGAGAGCGAATGGGTCCTCGAACGCGCTCTGGTTCTGCGTCTTCTTTGTTGCCATGGGCCCAGGCACGACAGCCGCGGACATCGTCACGTCGCGGCTGCTGCTGCGCCGCTTCACCCAGGCCGACGCCGCGCCGCTGGCCGCGATCGACGCCGACCCCGAGGTCATGCGCCACATCGGGGCGGGCGGCCCGGCGGAGCCCGGGGAGAGCGCGGGCCTGCCGGCACGTTTCGAGCGCGAGTGGGACCGGCGCGGCTTCGGGATCTGGGCCCTGGAGGAGCGGGGCGCGCCGGGCGTCCTGGTGGGCCTGTGCGGCCTGACCGCGCCGACGTTCCTGCCCGACGTGCTGCCCGCGGCCGAGGTCGGCTGGCGCCTGGCCCGTCCGGCCTGGGGGCGGCCTGGCCACCGAGGCCGCCCTCGCCACCGTCCAGTTCGGCCTGCAGGCCCTCGGGATGGCCGAGATCCTGGCCGTCGTCGCGCCCGACAACGAGCGCTCGCTGCGGGTGTGCGCCAAGCTCGGGATGCACCCGCGCCCCGACCGGATCCACCCGGCGACGCGTCGCCGCGTACGCGTCCTGGCCGCCTGGCCCGCGGACGCGGCGGCGCGGCTACACTAGGTGGCGACATATCCCCGGGGACGACAGGCTTCGACGTGGTCGGTTCCGTAGGGATGGTCGCGAGCCGAGGTCCCGGAGGCCTCGTAAAACACCGGGAAAACCATACGTGCGGACTCTCACGAGTACGCCCTCGCTGCTTAGTCTCTGACTAGGTGAGTGAGGTTCCGCCCCACGCCTGCCGGCCGCGGGGTGTGCGGAATCAGAATGCCGGCTCACCCGGGGAGGTCCGCTCCTGCCGAACCGGGGACATCTTCAGGGAGCTGGTCACCCGGACCCCTGTCGGCGCGGCTACCGGGTGACGAGATCAGAGCGCCGACTACGCTCGTAGACGCCTCCACTGCGCGATCGCGGACGCGGGTTCAATTCCCGCCGTCTCCACCTGAAGGACCGAGAGCCGCCCCGACCGGGGCGGCTCTCGGCGTTGCGGGGCCAGGCGCTATCCGCGGTCGAAGCGCCCGCGCGACGTCAGCGGCGTCTGACGCACCACCTCCGGGAGGTACTCGTCCAGGAAGACGCGTGCGACCAGCTCCTGGCGCGAGCCGACACCGACCTTGTCGTACAGGCTCTTGACGTGGTCCTCGACGGTGTGCGGGGACAGGACGAGCGCCTCGGCGATCTCCGCTCGGGACAGGCCGCGGGCCAGCAGGGTGGCCACGTCGCGCTCGCGGGCCGTCGCGCCGAACGCCTCGAGGCGGACCGTGGCCGACCGCGCGCCCCTGGCCGGCTCCAGGACGACCGCCACGCGGCCGTCGTGGTGAGGTCCGGGCCGCGAGGCGTGCAGCGTCACCCAGCCGTCGCCGCCGGGCACGGTGACGACGTTGCCGCCACCCTGGCCGCCGTCCGGCGCGGAGCGGACGAACGACGCGAGCGCGAGCACGGGCGTCGGGATCGTCTCCCCGGTGCAGCGCGGCTCGCGAGGATGGAGCGAGGCGAGCAGGTCGCGTGCCGGAGGGGTGATCAGCTCGACCTCGTCGCCCGGGCCGAGGACGACCATCCCCGGGGCCTCGGCGCCCGTGACGCGACGGGCGGCGTCGAAGCGCAGCGACGCGCGGATGCCGCGGGCGATCGCCCCGGTGAGGGCGGCGAGCGCGTCGGCGTCGCGCTGCTGGAACGCGCCGCTGCTCGCGCGGCGGGCGATGTGCACGGCGCCCCAGGCACGCCCGCGGATCACGAAGGCGGCGCGGAGCTCGTGCGGGATGCCGGCCGGCAGCAGCAGGTCGCGATAGCGCGCGCTGCGCCGAGGGTCGCCGCGGGTGACGTGATCGAGGATGCCGACGGGCACCCGTCGCGCGGCAAGGCCGGCGAACGTGTTGACGTCGTCGACCATGTACTCGCTGCGGACGATCAGCTCACCGGCTGCGGGGGTCGCCTCGGGGGCGAACACGCCGCGCTCGATGAGCTCCTTGGGCGCGTCGGCGGTCAGCAGCCGCGTGCTCGGGTCCAGCGTGTGCCAGCAGCTGGCGTCGTTGTCGATGACGTTGCGCAGCCGCGGGGACAGCTCCGCGAAGAACTCCTCGCGCGGAAGTCCGCGCGCGCCGAGCAGGTCGATCTCCTCGATCAGCCGCTCGACCGTCCATCGCATGCGGGCGAGTCTCCCACGCCGTGCAAGAAAGATCCCCGCACGCGAGGGGATGGTCCCCGCCCGTCACGGAGATCAGGCTGCACGCATGACCTCCATCAGCGCAGCAGACACCACGACCGCGCCGGACGGCGCCCTCGCACCCATCGCTCTCGGTCCCGGAGAGGGAGAGCACCTGTGGTTCTTCGGTGGCCTGACGACGATCAAGGCCGACGGCTCCACGACGGGCGGCCGGATGATGCTGACCGAGCAGACCGCGCCGCGTGGCTCCGGCTCGCCGCTGCACGTCCACCACAACGAGGACGAGTGGTTCTACGTCCTCGAGGGCGAGCTCACGATCTGGGTCGCCGGTCAGACGGTCGTCGCTCCGGCCGGCTCCTTCGTCTTCGGACCGCGCGACGTGCCGCACACGTTCATCGTCAGCTCCGACGAGGCGCGCTTCCTGCTGGTCACGCAGGAGGCCGGCTTCGAGGGCGTCGTCCGCACGCTCGGGATCCCCGCTCCCGTCGCGGAGATCCCCCCCGCGCCGACCGCACCCCCCGACATGGCCCCGATCCTGCAGGCCGCCGCCGACCATGGCCTCGAGATCCTCGGCCCTCCCGGCATCCCGGCCTGAGGACCGGCCATGACCATCGGGACGAAGACCGGCATCGGCTCGGCGGAGCACAACCGGATCGTCGCGAGAGGGATGTGGACGCGCTCCCACCTGCGCGCGCGACATCCGCGTCCGGGCGACCTGGGGCGCCCGGTCTAGGGCCCCTGCGTGGCGGGGCCGGTGAACTCCTCGGCCAGCAGGTCCATGAGCAGGCCGTCCCGCCACCCGCCGTCGGGGGTGCGCTCGTAGGCGCGCAGGACGCCGACGGGCCTGAAGCCCAGGCCCTCGTAGCAGCGGATCGCGCGGGCGTTGGTCACGGCGGGGTCGATCGTGAAGCGGTGGTGGCCGGCGGCGATGAAGTGGCCGATGGCCAGCGCGAGGACCCGGCGGCCCAGCCCGCGCCCGCGGGCGCCGGCGCCCAGGACGATGTCGAACGCCACCGACGGGAACTGCTCGTCGGCCTCCTCCTCGGCCAGTAGCCAGCCGCAGACGGCGTCGTCGAGGACCACCGTCCAGCAGGGCTGCGCGGCGAGCATCCCACGCACCTCCGCCTCCTCCGTGTCGCCCCACCACGCCTGCACCTCGGGCTCGGCGAGCAGCGCCGCGAGCGCGGCGACGTCGGCGCCGGATGACGGGCGCAGCGTGAGATCGCCGTCGCGCAGGGTGGGGAGGTCGTGCGCGGCCGTCATCGCAGGTAGCGCCAGCCGCCCGCGACGGTCAGCAGACGGTGGCGCGACCCGGGCACGTCGGGGTCCGTCGTCGCCCAGCCCGCGTCGCCGGGGTACAGCGCGCACTCGCCGCCCGGCACCGCGACGATCCGCGGCTCGAACACCGGCGGCTCACGGCCCTGCACGTCGGCGAGCACGTCGTCGATCCGCCGGTGGCCGCGCAGCGTCGTCAGCGTGACGAACGTCGGCGGCGGCAGCTCGATGCGGTCGGCGGCCTGCTCGGCCAGCGCCGCGTCGGGGGTGTGCCAGGCGTGGTCGTCGATCTCGCCGCCGTCGACGCTGACCGCCTCGTCGCCGGCCGCGCCGACGAAGAACCACGTCGAGAAGCGCCGCGGCCGGCCCTCCGGGGTCGTCCAGTGCGAGAGCGGGTGCAGCGTGCCGGGGTCGACGTCGACGCCGGCCTCCTCGCGTGCCTCGCGTGCGGCCGCACGGCGCGCGGCGGGCTGCTCGCCGTCGCCGTGGTCGTCGCCGGGGTCGACGCGCCCGCCCGGGAAGACCCAGGCGCCGCCGTGGAAGGCCAGCCGGGCGTTGCGCCGCAGCAGCAGCACCTCCAGGCCCGCGCCGGACTCGCGCAGCAGGACGACCGTGGCGGCGGGGGCGGGGACGGTGATCCCGTCGGGCGTGGGGGAGGCGGGCACGTCCGTGACCCTAAGCCCTCACGGCCGGCCGGCGCCGGGCACGGTCACGCGCCGTGCCAGCACGTGGCCGCGGTGCGTGCGCGGGTGGGCCTGCACGGGCAGCTCGCCGGGCTCGGCGGTCAGCAGGAACAGCGTCCGGCGGTCCTCGCCGCCGAGCACGCAGGCGACCGCCCAGCGCGGCGCGACGTCGATGCGGTCGGTGACCACCCCGCCCTCCGTCACGCGCAGGAAGCACCGCGAGCCCAGGGTGGCGACCCAGACGCCGCCCTGCGCGTCGGCGCAGATGCCGTCCGGCGTGTGCTCGCCGGTGGACGCCCACACGCGCGGGGCGTGCAGGTCGCCGCGGGCGTCGACCGACCAGGCCACGAGCTCGCACCCGGTCGTCGAGGCCTGCAGCAGCGTCGTGCCGTCGTCGTCCAGGACCAGCCCGTTGGGCCGGGCGGCCTCCGCGACCGCGACGCGGGCCTCGCCGCCGGGCTCGACGACGAGCAGCGCGTCCTCCGGGCGGCCGTCGGCCGGGCGCTGCGTGCTGCGGATGGCATCGACGTAGGCGCGCCCCGTCGGCCCGACGACCATGTCGTTGAGGTACCCCGGCGCCAGCGCCGACAGGTCGGCGTGCAGCGCCGTGGCGCCGCCGCGCTCCAGGCGCAGCACGCGGCGGCGGCGCATGGAGACCACCAGCGGCGTCCCGTCGGGCAGGAAGCCGAGGCCGGAGACGTCGTCGTCGACCTGCGCGACGACCTGCGCCACCTCACCGGGCGCCGCGGTCAGGACGCGCCCCGTGAACAGGTCGACGAACCACAGGCGGCCGTCGTGCCAGCGCGGGGCCTCGGGCCAGACGAGGCCCTCCGGCGGGCCGGTGAGCTCCTCCGGGTCCGGGGCGGCGCTGAGCGGCACGGGCGCCAGCCTACGGTGCCGCCGGTCCGACGAACGTGCTTGTGGCGCCGTGCGCCGGCCGAGCACCCGGAGGTGCGCAGCGCGAGGCCGATCCGGCAGTCCTGACGGACGCCGGCCCGTGGCGCTGGACCGGCGTGCCGCCGCGCCGCCGGCGCGTGCCGTGCCGTCCTTCGCCGCAGGCCTGGGCGTTCGGCTGGCCCGGCTGCGCCGTGTGGTTCACTTCGTCCGTGCGCCGCATCGGGCTGCTGGGCGGGATGAGCTGGGAGTCCTCGGCCGAGTACTACCGTCTGGTCAACGAGGAGGTCCGCGAGCGGCTGGGCGGCCTGCACTCCGCCGACTGCGTGCTGCGCTCGGTGGACTTCGCGGTCATCGAGGCGCTGCAGCGCGACGGCCGCTGGGAGCAGGCCGGGCAGCTGCTGGCCGCCGAGGCCCGGACCCTGGCCGGCGCGGGCGCCGAGGTGCTGGTGCTGTGCACCAACACCATGCACAAGCTGGCCGACGTGATCGCCGAGGCGGCCGGCATCCCGTTCGTGCACATCGCCGACGCGACGGCGGAGGCCATCCGCGCCGAGGGCCTGCGCACCGTCGGGCTGCTGGCCACGGCGTACACGATGGAGCAGGACTTCTACGTCGGGCGCCTGCGCGAGCGCCACGGCCTCGACGTCCTCGTGCCCGGGGGCGAGGACCGCCGCATCGTCCACGACGTGATCTACGACGAGCTGTGCGCCGGCGTCGCGGACGACGGCTCGCGGGCGCAGCTGCGCCGGATCATGGCCGGCCTGGCGCGGCGTGGGGCGCAGGCCGTCCTGCTCGGGTGCACCGAGCTCGGGCTGCTCGCCGGGCCCGGCGACAGCCCCGTCCCCGTGTTCGACACCACCCGCCTGCACGCCCGGCGCGCCGTGGCGCTCGCGCTGGCGCCCTAGCGGCGGCCAGGCGCCTCCGACGTGACGTGGAAGCGAACGCGGTCGCCGAGCCAGGACATCTGCGCGCGCTCCAGCGGCCGGCCGTCGCGCAGGTGGCTCGTGCTCGTGACGACCAGCAGCGGCACGTCGCTGCCGGAGTCCAGGAGCCGCGCCTCGTCGGTCGTGGACCGCACGACCTCCAGCGACAGCTCGCTGCGGACGGGCACCAGGCCGTAGTCCTCGGCCAGCACGTTGGAGAGCGAGCCCTGGATCCCCGGGCTGCGCTCGATGCCCGGCACCATCGCCGCGTCGAACCACGAGCGGTAGATCGCCGCGGGCTGCTCGTTGATGATCACGCGGCGCACGAGATAGGTCACCGTCCGCCCGGCGGACAGGGCCAGCGTGGCGGCCAGGCCCGCCGGCGGGCTCTCCAGGGTGCCGGACTCGATGATCTCGGCGCGGTTGCTGAACCCGAGGTCGCGCAGGCGGGCCGCGTAGGCGCCGAGCGTCAGGTTGAGGTCGTAGACGATCGGCAGGGGCTGGGGTCGCACGTAGGTGCCGCTGCCGCGCTTGCGCTCCAGGAGGTCGTCCTTGGCGAGCTGGGCGAGCGCCTGTCGCACGGTCACGCGGCTCACGGCGTAGTCGCGGGCCAGGGCGATCTCCGGGGCGATCCGCTCTCCCGTGCGCCACTCGCCACCGGCCAGGCGGCGGCGCAGGTCCTCGGCCACCTGGAAGTAGGCCGGCAGTGGCGAGGAGCGGTCGACGGTGGCCACGGGGGCCGCGCCCTAGGCGCCGTCGGAGGCCAGGCGGCGGATCGCCCCGGCCAGGACGCGGGCGCCCAGCTCGCAGTCCTCGGACTCGGTGAACTCGTGGTGGGAGTGGCTGATGCCACCGACGCTGGGCACGAAGACCATGCCCGCGGGCGCGTGCTCGGCCACGACCATCGCGTCGTGCCCGGCCCCGCTCCACATGCGCAGCGGATCGCCGCCCTGCTCGAGGGCCGAGGCCTCGAGCGCGTCGACGACCGCCGGGTCCATCATCGTGGGGATGAGCGCGTACTGGCGGTGCACGTCGGCGGTGAGTCCCTCGTCGGCGGCGATCTCGGCCACCATCTCGGCCAGCCAGGCCTGGCAGGGCTCGAGCACCTCGGGCTGGGACGGGCGCAGGTCGACGGTGAACGTGACCTCGCCGGGGATCACGGTGAACGTGCCCGGCGCGGCGCTGATGCGCCCGACGGTCGCCCGCAGCTCCGGCTGCGCCCTGGCCTTCTCGCGCAGCGCGAGGATCATCCGCGCGGCGCCGACGAGCGCGTCGCGGCGCCCCTCGGTCGGCGTCGCCCCGGCGTGGTTCTCCTCGCCCTTGACGGTGATCACGAAGCCGAGCACGCCGCTGATCGACTCGACGATGCCGACGCGCCGGCCGGCGGCGGCGAGCACCGGGCCCTGCTCGACGTGCAGCTCGAGGTAGGCCGACAGCTCGCGCGCGCGGAACGCCTCGCCCACGCGGTCGGGGTCGAACCCCCGCGCGCGCATCGCCTCGGCGACGCTCACCCCGTCCCGATCGGTCGCCGCCAGGCTCGCGCTGACGTCCTGGCCGGCGAACGCGCGGCTGCCGAACAGCGCGGCGCCGAAGCGCGTGCCCTCCTCGTCCATGAACGCGCCGACCCAGATCGGGCGCGCGGGCTCGAAGCCCTCGCGCTTGAGGATGCGCACGGCCTCCAGGGCGCCGAGCACGCCGACGACGCCGTCGAAGGCCCCGCCGTTGGGGACCGTGTCCAGGTGCGAGGCGGCCATGACCGCGCCGCCCGAGCCCGCCTCCCAGCGGGCGATGAGGTTGCCCGCCGCGTCGATCTCGCACGCCAGGCCCAGCGCCTCGAGCTCGCCGGACACCCACGCGGTGACCTCGGCGAGCTCGTCGGTCCAGGCGAAGCGCGAGATGCCGCCCTGGCCGGTGGCGCCGATCGTCGCGGCGGTCGACAGGTCCTGGGTCATCGTGCGCGCCAGGGCCGTCGCCCGGTCGGCCGACGGGACGACGGCGGTCACCGCGCCACCGTCCCCACGCCGTCACGCGTGTCGCGGGCGATCGCCTCCGGGTCGCGCTCGGACGGATCCCCGTAGCCGCCGCCGCAGGGGCCCACGAGCCGCAGCACGTCGCCCGCCCGCGCCTTGCGGTAGGGGATCTTGGAGGGCAGCGGGGTCTCCTGCTCGGTTCCGGGGTTCAGGATGACGGCGCCCGGCGCGCCCGGCTCTCCGCCGAACAGGCCGGGCGGGGCGACGAGGTTGCCGTCGCCCTCCAGCGAGAAGCCGCCCTCGGCCAGGAACTGGATGTCGCGGATGGAGCCCAGGCCGCCGCGCCAGCGCCCGGCGCCCGCGCCCTGCTCGGTCAGCTCGTAGCGCGTGACGCGCAGCGGGTAGTGCGACTCGATGTCCTCGATCGGGTTGTTCCTGGTGTTGGCGTACAGCGTGTCGACGGCGTCCAGGCCGTCCTTGCCGTGCCGTCCGCCGTAGGAGCCCTCGACGATGTCCATGTACACCCACGCGCCGCCGTCGACCGCGCCGGAGTAGGCCACCACCTTGAGGTTGCCCACGCCCGCGGCCACCGCGTCGGGCATGACGGGCGCCAGGGCGCGCATCACGGTGTCGGCGATGATGTTGCCGCCGCAGAAGCGGGCGATCGTCGGCGCCGGGAAGCGCGGGTTGGCCACGCAGCCCAGCGGTGCGCTGATCGTGATGGGGCGGAAGAGCCCCTGGTTGCTGATGACGTCGTCGTGGCGCTCGCTGTCGAGCAGGATCGCCCGCAGCGTCAGGCAGACCGCGATGTCGACCGTGCCCTCGAAGGGCATGTTGATCGGCAGGTCGACCTGGTCGGCCGTGCCCGCGAGGTCGACGTGCAGGTCGGAGCCCGACACCGTGATCGCGACCTTGACCGGCAGGTTGCGGTAGGCGGGGTCGGGGTGGTCGAGGAAGCCGTCCATCGTGCCCTCGGCCTCGTAGCGGCCGTCGGGGAGCTTCTCGATCTCGGCCCGCAGCGCACGCTCGGACTGGTCCATGAGCTGCTCGGAGGCCGCCTGGACGCGCTCCAGGCCGTGGCGCTGCACGAGGTCGAGCATGCGCTCGGCGCCGAGCTTGGCGGCCACGACCTGGGCCTCCATGTCGCCGACGACCAGCGCGGGCAGGCGCGTGTTGTCGGCGATGATCCGCCAGGCGCTCTCGTTGCGCCGGCCCTCCTCCTCGACCTTGACCGCGTTGAGCAGGAGGCCCTCGGCGAACGCGTCGGTCGCGTCGACGATGCCGCAGCTGCCCGGCGTCAGCGCCCCGAGGTCGAGGTGGTGGGCGGTGGTCATCGAGAAGCCGATGAGCTCCTCGCCCAGGAAGATCGGCACCGCGAACCCGACGTCGGGCTGGTGCGACGCGCCGTAGAACGGGTGGTTGTGGACGACGACGTCGCCCGGCCGCCACGTGTCGCCGACCTCGGCGAAGCGCCGGTTGATCCCGCGCAGGTAGCCCGGGATCGGGCCCGACTGCAGCGGCGTCGACTGCGTGGACTCGCAGAGCTGGCGGCCCTCGGCGTCGCAGATCGCGCAGCCGAAGTCCTCGGACTCCCGGATGATCGACGAATAGGACATGCGCGCCAGGCGGTGGCCCATCTCCACCGCGATGGAGGTCAGCGCGCCGCCGATGACCGCCGCGGTGACGGGGTCGACGCGGGGGCGTTCGGTCGTGCTCATGCCAGGGCTCCAATGGTGATCTCGGGGTCGGCGGTCAGCAGCAGCGCGCCGCCCTCGGTGGCGGTCGCGCTCCAGCCGGGCGGCACGACGATCGTCGTGTCGCGCTGGAAGACGATGGCCGGGCCGGCCACCGCCTCGTCGATGGGCAGGTGCTCGCGCAGCAGCTGGCGGGTCGCGCGCGGCTCCAGGGCGCCGTCGACGCGCCACACGCCGTCGTGCTCGCCGATGAGGGCCTCCTCCAGCGTCTCCGACGGGACGTCGACGCGCTCGAGCTTGGGCCGCGGGCCCGAGGCCGTGACGCGCAGGTTGACGATCTCGATCGGGTCGCCGAAGGCGTGCCCGTACTCGGCGCGATGGGCCTCGTGGAACGCCTCCAGGACCTCGGGGCCGAAGCCCTCCGGGCCGGCCGGGATGCGCAGCTCGTAGCCCTGGCCGAGGTAGCGGCAGTCCAGCGCGCGCTCGACGTGGACCTCGTCGGGCGCGGCGCCGTCGCGGTCCAGCCGCGCGACGAGCTCGTCGGCGAGCTCGGCGAACTGGCGGTTGATCACGTCGGCGTCGATGTTGCGGCCCTCGGTCATGAACACGGTGCGCATGTGGTCGTAGCGAAGGTCGGAGGTCAGCAGCCCGGCGGCCGACGTGATGCCCGGGTGCGGCGGGATGACGACCTCGCCGATCCCGAGCATGGCGGCCAGCTCGGCGGCGTGCAACGGGCCGGCGCCGCCGAAGGCCACCAGGCTGAAGTCGCGCGGGTCGTGGCCGCGCTGGATCGTGATGGAGCGGATGGTCTGGGCCATGTTGGCGTTGGCCAGGCGCAGCACGCCCTCGGCCGCCTCGGCGGGCTCGAGCCCGAGGTCGGAGGCCAGCCGGTCGATGACGGCCGCGGCCGCCCCGGGGTCCAGGGCCATGTCGCCGCCCAGGAAACGCTCGGGGTCCAGGCGGCCCAGGACGAGGTGTGCGTCGGTGACGGTGGCCTCGTCGCCGCCCGCGCCGTAGGCGGCGGGGCCCGGCACCGCGCCGGCGCTGCGCGGGCCGACGCGGAAGGCGCCCGCCTCGTCGACGCGGGCGATCGAGCCGCCGCCGGCCCCGATGGTCTGGATGTCGAACATGGGGACGAGCAGCGGGTAGCCGGCGATCTCGGTGTCGCGCGCGGAGGCCTGCGAGACGCCGGCCTCCGTGACGATCCCGATGTCGGCGCTCGTGCCGCCCATGTCGAAGGTGATGAGCTGGGTGCGCCCGGCCAGGCCCGCGGCCCACTGGGCGCCCAGCACGCCGGCGGCCGGGCCCGACAGCATGAGCGTGACGGGTCGCCGGGCGGCCTCGGCCACGCTGGCCACGCCGCCGTTGCTGCGCATGACCAGCAGCTCGGAGCCCATGCCCTCGCGCTCCAGCGCCGCGGTGAGGCGCTCGAGGTAGCGCCCGGTCCCCGGGCCGACGAAGGCGTTCATCGACGCGGTCGTGAAGCGCTCGAACTCGCGGAACTGCGGGCTGACGTCGGCCGAGGCGGTCACGAACGCCTCCGGGAGCTCCTCGCGCAGGATCTCGGCCGCGCGGCGCTCGTGCGTCGGATCCAGGTAGGAGAACAGGAAGCAGACGGCGATGGCCTCGACGCCGGCCTCGCGGAACTCGCCGGCGGCGGCGCGGACCCGGTCCTCGTCGAGCGCGACGACGACCTCGCCCGTGGGCGGCGCGATCCGCTCGGCGACCGTCAGCCGGTGCGCGCGCTCCACGAACGGGGCGGTCTGCCACGGGATGTCGAGCATGACCGAGTAGGGCTGGGGCCGCTGGTGGCGGCCGATGTGCACGACGTCGCGCACGCCCTCGGTGGTGAGCATGCCGGTCCGGGCGCCGCGGTGCTCGAGCACCGCGTTGGTGGCGACGGTCGTGCCGTGCAGCACGCCGTCGAGGTCCCCGGTGCCCACACCGGCCTGGGCGCACAGCTCGACGATGCCCGAGACCAGCGCGCGGCCCGGGTCCTCGGGCGTCGAGCGGACCTTGTGCACCGCCACGTGCCCTCGGTCGGAGTCATAGAGGGCGAGATCGGTGAACGTCCCTCCGATATCGATGCCTACGAGCAGCATGCAGCGGGCTCCTGGGTTCCTGGCGCGGGGTTGTCTGTTCGATAAGACAACTTCTGGCCCCAAACCTAGACAGCCGGTCGCCGCCTCGCAACCTCGCCCACCGATGAGTCGCGCTCCCGGGACCGGTCCCAGGGGCGGATGGACGATCCCGCCCGCGGCCCGATGTCGTTCCTGCGCCTCCCGCCCGGCTCGTCGATGCGGCTGCGGACGGTCGTCATCGCCGCGGGCGGCGTGCTCGACCACGACCCCGCCGCCTGGCACGACGCGCTCGTCGTGGTCGCCCGCGGGGCCGTCGAGGTCGAGGCCTGCGACGGCACCCGGCGGCCGTTCGGCGAGGGAGCCGTGCTGAGCCTGGCCGACGCGGGCGTGCGCCGGCTGCGCAACCCGGGGTCCGACGGCCTCGTCCTCGTCGCCCTGTCCCGGCGGCGCCTTGCCGGGGACCCCGGCCGCTGATACGGATACCGGCGTCGGGTCTCACGATCGTCAGGGGCATTCCATGCTGAGCACGGTGCCGGTCCAGCGGCTCCTGGAGGGCGTCGCCGAGGCGCTGCACGCCGATGTCGCCCCGCACGTGGACGACCGCTTCGCGCTCATGCAGCTGCGCGCGATCGAGGAGCTGCTGGTCAACCTGGCCGGCCGCGTGGCCTGGGAGCCCGCCGAGGTCGCCGCGGAGGCCGACGGCCTCGGCGACGTCCTGGCGGCGCTGCGCGCGGCGGGCTGGGCGGGGCCGGCCGCCCCGGGCGCGACGGCGCCGCCCGCCGACGCGGCGGCCCGCCGCGCCGACGGCCTGGCCGCGCTGCGCGAGGCGCTGGCGTGGCTGGCGGCGCGCGAGGAGGACGGTGGCGCCGTGGCCGCCGCGCGGGAGGCGGCCACCGCGTTCCTGCGCGAGGGCAACGACCGCGAGCGTGCGCGGCTGCGGTCGGGCATGTATGCCTGACGCCGACGGGCTCGGCGAGGCGCTGCGCGCCTTCCTCGCCGAGCGCGTGGGCGAGCCCGGCCTCCGCCTCGAGTGCCTGCGCCGCAGCGTCGAGGGCTTCTCGTGGGAGACCTACGTGGTCGGCGTGGCCTGGGACGCCGGAGGGGCGGTGCGGCGCCGCCGTCTCGTCGTCCACCGCGAGCCGGCCGCCGGCCTGCTGCGGCCCTACCGTGCGGCCACGCAGTTCGCCCTGCGCCGCGCCGTGGAGGGGATCGACGGGGTGCCGGTGCCCCGGACGCTGTGGCTCGACGAGCACGGCGAGGCGACCGGCCGCCCGCTCTACGTCGTCGAGCGCGTCGCGGGCGAGGTGCCGACGCAGTGGACGTCGGACCGGGCGTTCGCCGGCGCGACGCAGCGCGCGGCGGTGGCCCGCGAGCTCATGCGGATCGCCGCCGCGCTGCACGCCGCGCCGCCGGCGGTCGCGCCGCCCGGCCTGCGCGGCGCGCAGGACCCCGACCCGATCGCCGAGGTCCGCCACTGGCACGCGATCTACACGGGTGAGGGGCTGGAGCCCGTGCCGATCCTGGACTGGGGCTTCGCGTGGCTGCTGGCCCACGCCGACCACGTCTCGGGCCGCCGGGCCGTGCTGCACGGTGACCTGCGCACGGGCAACTACCTCCTGCACGACGGGCGCATCGCCGCCGTGCTCGACTGGGAGGAGGCCCACGTCGGCGACCCGGTGCAGGACCTGGCCCACTGCGCGCTGCGCCTGTTCCGCGGCCGCACCCGGCTGCCGTCGGGCCTCGTCGAGCTGCCCGAGCTGCTGGCCCGCTACGAGGAGGCCGCGGGCTGGGCCGTGCCGCCGCGCGCCTTCCACTTCTGGAGCGTCCACGAGTCGGTCTACACGGCGGTGACGATGGTCCGCGCCGCCGCGATCTTCGCCGCGGGGGAGACCCACGACGTCCGCTACGCCGCGCTGGGCTACCAGTCCCACCACGGTCTGCGCCACGTCCTGGACTACCTCGAGGCCGCGCGGGCCGGAGGGCCGCCGCGGTGACCGCGCTGACCGCCTGCCGCTACGGCGTCCAGCACGACGCGGTCCAGCCCGTCGGCGAGCACCCGTCCCACAACGACAGCGTGTACTTCAACGTCGCCGGGCCGGACGGCAGCGGGCTGGCCGGCGCGATCCTGCGGATCGGCCTGCGGCCCAACGAGGGCTACGGCGAGGCCTCCCTCGTGCTGCCGCTGACCGGCGGCGCCGGCGTCGTCTTCCACTACGCGCGGTCACCGCTGGAGGCCGCCGCGGTCGTCCCGGGCAGCCCCGCGTGGGCCTCGGGGCCGATGCGCCTGGAGGCCGAGCAGGCCACGCGCCGCTGGCGCCTGCGCTGGGCCGGCGGCGGGGCGCGCCTGCTCGCCGACCCGCCGGCGTTCGGCGTCGCGCCCGGGGCCACATGGCGCGCCGCGGCGCCGGTCGCCGTCGAGCTCGACCTGCGCTGGGACGCCGAGCTGCCGATGCACTGCCTGTCGCCGGCCGGCGACCTCATCCCCGGCGGCCGCGACGTCGCCTACGGGCGCAACCACTACGAGCAGTTCGGCCGCGCGATCGGCACGCTGCGCCTGGGGGACCGCACGATCGCGCTGGACGGCGCCCCCGCATTCCGCGACCACTCCTGGGGCCCGCGCGTGTGGGACAGCGCGCCCGACCAGGACTTCGCGTGCGTGCAGCTGGCCGACGGGCGCCGCATCGTGGCGTTCGCCAACCGCGCCGACGGTGCCGAGGACTTCCACGGCGTCCTGTGGATCCCCGGCGCCGCGCAGCCGCTGGCCCTCGACGGCTACGCGATCCGCACCTCCTACGACGGCGGCCCCGCGCTGGAGGGCGGCGTCGGCTGGACGTTGCGCGCCGGCGGCGAGGAGCTCGTCCTGGAGGGCGACGTGCTCGGGTACCTGCCGCTGCGCGTCGGCGACCGCGGCGTGCGGATCGCGCAGGCGCTGCTGCGCCTGCGCGGCGCCGCGCCCGGCTGGGCGAAGGTCGACCTCACGCGCCCCTCGGCGGGCCCGGGCGGCTGAGGCGGCGGCGCGGCGCGCTCAGCCGTGCAGGACGGCCATCGCGGCGTTGTGGCCGGTGATGCCGCTGACGCCGCCGCCGCGGCGCGCCCCCGCACCGCAGAGCAGGATCGCGGGGTCGTCGGTCTCCACGCCCCAGCGCCCGACCTCCTCGGGGTGCTCGGCGAACGGCCACGCCAGGTCGCGGTGGAAGATGTGGCCGCCGGGCATGCGCAGCTCGCGCTCGAGGTCCGCCGGGCTGCGCGCCTCGATGCACGGCGCGCCGTCGGGGCCGTGGGCGACGCAGCCGGCGATGGGCTCGTCGAGCACGCTGTCCAGCGAGCGCAGGGTCGCGGCCAGCGCGGCCGCCCGCGCGCCATCGGGATCGGCCGTGAACAGCCGGGCCGGCAGGTGCAGCGCGAAGACCGTCAGCGTGTGGGCGCCGGCCGCGCGCAGCTCCGGGCCCAGGATGGTCGGGTCGGTCAGCGAGTGGCAGTAGACCTCGCAGGGCACGGGGTCGGGGATCGCGCCGCCGGCCGCCCGGTCGTGGGCCGCGTCCAGCTGGGAGGCCGTCTCGTTGACGTGGAACGTCCCGGCGAAGGCCTGCTCGGGCGCCACGGCGCCGTCGCGCAGGCGCGGCAGGCGATCGAGCAGCAGGTTGACCTTGAGCTGTGCGCCCTCGGGCGCGGGCCGGCGGGCGCGCGCCCGCGCAGGCGGTCCAGCTCGGCCGGCGCGGCGTTGACCAGCACGTGGCGCACCGCGACCGTCTGCTCGCCGCCCGGCCCCTGCACGTGCACCTCGGCGCCGCCGGGGCCGGTCGCGATCCCCACCACCTCGGTGTCGCAGTGCAGCTGCGCGCCGGCGGCCTGCGCCGCGGCGGCCAGCGCGCCGGTCAGCGCGCCCATGCCGCCGACGGGCACGTCCCAGTCCCCGGTCCCGCCGCCGATGACGTGGTACAGGAAGCAGCGGTTCTGGCGCAGGTCGTGGTCGCCGGCGCCGGCGAACGTGCCGATGAGCCCGTCGGTGAGCACCACGCCCGCGACGAGGTCGTCGGCGAACGCCCCGGCGACGGCCTCGCCGAGGGGCGCGTCGACGACCGCCGCCCAGGTGGCGTCGTCGCCGGCCAGTGCGCGCAGCTCGTCACGGGAGCGCAGCGGCTCGGTCAGCGTGGGGAACACGCGGGCGGCCAGCGCGGCGGTCCGCGCGTAGAACGCCTCCCAGGCGTCGTGGTCGGCGTCGCCGCCGGTCACGCGCCGGAACGAGGCGCGCGTGGCCGCGCGGTCGCCGGCGTCGACGAGCAGGCCGCGGCGGCCGCCGTCACGCGGGTCCGGCGTGTAGGACGAGACGCGCCGGCGGGCCAGGCGGACCGGCAGCCCGAGGTCGGCGATGATCGACGCCGGGAGCAGGCTGACGAGGTAGGAGTAGCGCGAGAGCCGCGCGTCGACGCCCGGGAACGCGCGCTCGGAGACCGCGGCGCCGCCGACCGCGTCGCGGCGCTCGAGCACCGCCACCGAACGCCCGGCGCGGGCGAGGTAGGCGGCGGCGACGAGGCCGTTGTGGCCGCCGCCGACGATCGCGACGTCGTAGGTGACGGCGAGGCGGGTCATGGCGCCCCCGGAATATGGCAGGGCCCTACGGTGTCGGGGATGGACGAGCTCCCCGACTGGGACGACGGCACGGTGGCGATCCTCTCCACCGGCGGCGGCGCGCCCCACGCGATCCCCGTGTCGACCGCGGTGCGCTCGGGCCCGCGGACGATCCTGCTCGCGCTGGCCCTGCGCCGCGAGTCGCTGGCGCGCCTGCGCGAGGATCCGCGCGCGGCCCTCACGGTCCTGTCCCGCGACGTCGCGTGCACGGCGCACGGCGTCGCCGTGGTCGCCGAGGAGCCGCTGGAGGAGTCCGGGCGCGTCGCGGCGATCCGGCTCGAGGTCCACGAGGTCCAGGACCACCGCCAGCCGCGATTCGCGATGCACGAGGGCGTGCGGTGGAGCTGGATCGACGAGGAGGCGCGGATCCGGGACGCCGAGATCCGGGCCGCCCTGCGCCGGGTCGCGATCGGCACGACGCGCAGCGTCAAGCCCCCATCGCCACGATCGTCGCTGCGGTGACGCCTGCCCCGCGGCGCGCGCGCCGCTCTGGTCGGCGACGGTCGTGGCCGTGAAGCCCGCCGGCCTGAGCACCAGCTGCTTGGCGAAGCCCTCGGCGACGATCGCGGGAGGAGTTGCTCCGCGTGCTCTCGGCACCGACGACGCGGTCGAGGTCGCCGACAACTCCGCCGGGCTCATGGGCGCGATCCTCAACACCAAGCCGGGCATGGGCCGGCCCGACGGCAGCGGCGTGCGCCGGTACGTCATGAGCATGGACGGCGTGCTCCCGGCACGCGCCGGCTGACGGACGCGCCGTGCGAGGATCGGGGGATGCCCACCCGTTCCCGTGAGATCCAGCTCGCCGCCCGCCCGCACGGCGAGCCCAAGGAGAGCGACTTCCGCCTGGTCGAGGTCGAGGTGCCCGACCCGGGGCCCGGGGAGATCCTCATCCGCAACACGTGGATGTCGGTCGACCCGTACATGCGCGGGCGGATGAGCGACCGCAAGTCCTACGTGCCGCCGTTCGCGGTCGGGGCGCCGCTGGAGGGGGGCGCGGTCGGCGAGGTCGTCGCCTCGGAGTCCGAGGACCGGCAGGTGGGCGACACGGTGACCCACCAGCTCGGCTGGCGCGAGTACGTGGTGATGCCCGCCGCCCACACGCGCAAGGTCGACGTGGACGGCATCAGCCCGTCGGCGCACCTGGGCGTGCTGGGGATGCCCGGCCTGACCGCCTACGCCGGCCTGCTCGACGTCGGCGGGCTGAAGGACGGCGACGTCGTGTTCGTCTCGGGCGCCGCCGGTGCGGTCGGCAGCCTGGTCGGCCAGCTCGCGAAGCTCCGGGGCCACACGGTCATCGGCAGCGCCGGCTCGGCCGCCAAGGTCGCCCACCTGCTCGACGACCTCGGCTTCGACGCCGCGTTCAACTACAAGGACGGGCCGGTGGCCGACGCGCTGGCCGCCGCAGCGCCGGACGGGATCGACCTGTTCTTCGACAACGTGGGCGGCGAGCACCTCGAGGCGGCGATCGGCGCGCTCAACGACCACGGGCGCGTCGCGCTCTGCGGGGCGATCTCGGGCTACAACGCGACCGAGCCGCCGCCCGGGCCGACCAACATGTTCCTCATCGTCGGCAAGCGGCTGACGCTGCGCGGGTTCATCGTCCGCGACCACGCGACGCGGCGCCCCGACATGGTCGCCGAGGTCGTGCCGGCGCTGCGCGACGGGCGCATCACGTTCCGCGAGACCGTGGTCGAGGGCCTCGAGAACGCCCCGGCCGCGTTCCGGGGCCTGCTGCGAGGCGAGAACACCGGCAAGATGGTGGTCAAGATCGGCTAGGGCGCCGGGGGCGCTCCGCGCGGACGGTGCGGAGGACGGGCGTCGGCCCCTGGGTGTGTCCCGGGCCATGCGGGTGCCATCGACCTGCCCGATGGCGCGAAGGTGGGGTCATCCGCCACGTTCGCGCCATCGGCGCCGGCGTAGGCCGACGATCGCGGGCGCCGGGGCCCCGGTGGCGCCAGGGGCCATCGGCACCACCGTACCTTGCGGGTATCCTGTCGTACCCCTAAGGTACGGCGCTGTGACGGACCCGTCCCTCGTCGCGGCGCACCCCGACGTCGGCCACCGGCTCGACGCGGGCGGCACCCAGCGCGCCCGGCTCGTGGAGGCGATGATCCAGGCCGTCGCCGACAAGGGCTACGCCGCCGCGACCGTCGCCGACGTCGTGCGGATCGCACGTGTGTCGCGCGGGACGTTCTACGCCCAGTTCGCCTCCAAGGAGGACTGCTACCTGGAGGCCTACCGCTACGGCATCGACGTCATCGTCGAGCGCATCCGCGCCGCGGTGCGCGCCGAACAGGGCGACTGGGCCGCGCGCCTGCGCGCCGGCCTCGACGCCTACCTGCGCACGCTGGCCGGCGAGCCGCGCTTCGCCCGCACCCACCTCTTCGACGTCCACCTCGCCGGGCCGCGCGCCGGCGCCGAGCGCGACGCCGCGCTGCGCCGCTTCGCCGACCGCTACCGCGCGTCGTTCCGCGCCGCGGTGCGCGAGCGCCCCGACCTGCGGATGCCGTCCGACGACGCCCTCTTCATCCTGTCGGCCGGGGTCGACCAGCTCGTCTGCGCCCGCGTGCGCGCCGGCGACCTCGAGCGGCTGCCCGAGCTGACCGACGAGCTCACGCTCACCGCCGTCGCGTTCCTCGAAGGAGCGGCGCAGGTGCCGTCCTCCGCCTCGCGGGGTCCCTCCGCGGCCATCCACCCGACCACCCACGAGGGAGGCTCCTGACCATGGACCTGACCTTCTCCGACTCCGAGGCCGCGTTCCGCGACGAGCTGCGCGCCTGGTTCGCGACCAACGACCCCGGCCCCGAGCCCAGCGGCGAGGACGCCAACTACGCCTGGCGGCGCGACTGGCAGCGCCGGCTGGCCGAGGGCGGCTGGGCCGGCGTGCACTGGCCGCGCGAGTACGGCGGCCGCGGCGCGACCCTCACCGAGTCGGCCATCTTCTTCGAGGAGCTCGGCCGCGCCCGCGCGCCGCTGCCCGCCAACGTCCTGGGCCTGCTGCTGGCCGGCCCCACGCTCATGACCTACGGCACCGACGAGCAGAAGGACCGCTACCTGACGCCGATCCTCACCGCCGAGGAGATCTGGTGCCAGGGCTTCAGCGAGCCCGAGGCGGGCTCCGACCTCGCCGCGCTGAAGACCCGCGCGGTCAAGGACGGCGACGGCTGGGTCGTCACGGGCCAGAAGGTCTGGACCTCCGGCGCGCAGCACTCCAAGTGGTGCATGCTCGTCGCCCGCACCGACAGCGAGGTGCCCAAGCACAAGGGGTTGACCTACTTCCTGATGGACATGGAGCAGGAGGGCGTCCAGGTCCGCCCGCTCGTGCAGATCACCGGCGAGCCCGAGTTCAACGAGCTGTTCATCGAGGGCGCGCGCATCCCGGACGAGAACGTCCTGGGCGGTGTGGGCAACGGCTGGAAGGTCGCGCTGACCACGCTCATGAACGAGCGCTCCGGCCTGGCGTTCTTCCTCCAGGTCCGCCTGCGCCAGCTCCTGGACGAGCTCGTCGAGGAGGCCGCGGCCCGCGGGCTGCTGGACGATCCGGTCGTCGCGGACGAGCTGGGGCGCCTGCACATGAAGGCCGAGATCCTGCGCCTGACCGCCTATCGCGGCCTGAGCACGATCGAGAAGTACGGGGCGCCCGGGCCCGAGGGGTCGCTGACGAAGTGGATGTGGTCGGAGACCAACCAGGAGCTCGCCCAGTTCGCCGCGGACCTGCTCGGCGCCGACGCGCTGACGATGGGCAACCGCTGGGCCTACGAGCTGCTGCGCTCGCGGGGCAACACCATCGAGGGCGGCACGACCGAGATCCTCAAGAACATCGTGGCCGAGCGCGTCTTGGGCCTGCCGCGCCTGAAGGGGGCAACCGCATGAACTTCGACTTCACCGACGACCAGCACGAGATCAAGCGCACCGCGCGCGACCTGCTGGGCAGCCGCTCGACCTTCGAGAAGGTCCGCCACGCCGCCGAGGGCAAGGCCTACGACGACGCGCTGTGGACCGAGCTGGTCGGCCTCGGCTGGCCGGGCATCGCGATCGCCGAGGAGTACGGCGGTCAGGGCCTGGGCAGCGTCGAGCTGGCCATCCTGGCCGAGGAGCTCGGCCACGCCGTGGCGCCCTCGCCCTTCCTGTCGACCGTGACCGCCGCCGCGGTCATCCAGGCCTGCGGGAGCGACGAGCAGCGCTCGCGCTGGCTCCCGGCGCTGGCCTCCGGCGAGGCGACGGGCGCGCTGGGTGTGGCCGACGGCCTCGTGCCCGACGCCGACGCGGCCGCCGTCATCGTCCTGCTCGACGCCGACGGCGCCGCCCGCGTGCTCGCGCGCGCCGACGCCGACGTCACCCCGGTCGACTCGATCGACCCGACCCGGCGCACGGCGCGCGTCTCCGCGCCGCCCGGCCGCGGCGAGCCGCTGGCCGGCGAGGGACGCCACGGCACCGACCGCGCGACGGTCGCGGTGGCCGCCGAGCTCGTCGGCGTCTCCCAGCGCGCGCTGGAGATGACGGTGGCCTACGTCAAGGAGCGCAGGCAGTTCGACACGCCCGTCGGCGCCTACCAGGCCATCTCGCACACGTGCGCGAAGATGCTCAAGGACACCGAGGGCGCCCGCTCGGCGACGTACTTCGCCGCCTGGGCGGCCGACGCCGAGCCCGAGCGGCTGGCCGAGGCGGCCTCGCTGGCCAAGGCGGCGGCCTCCGACGGCGCCCGCGACGTGACCGCGGCGGCCATCCAGGCCCACGGCGGCATCGGGTTCACGTGGGAGGCCGACGTGCACTGGCTCTACAAGCGGGCGCAGGTCGGGGCGGCCCTGCTCGGGGGCTCGGCACCGCACCGCGCGCGCCTGGCCAGGATCCTCGCGGCGCGCCTGAGCCCGACGGCCGTCTAGGGACGATCCAGCCCCGGGGGGTGGGATCTCGGCGCCCGCCGGGTACAATGGACGAGGGTCCTGGTGCGCTGCGCCGGTCCCACCCCGCTTCGCGCGACGAGTCCGGCGGACGCCGGCTGCGGTGCCGTCATGTCGCGCAACGACACCCCGAACGTGTGAAGGAGGCCGTATGGCCGTAGAGGACAAGGTCGCTCTCGAAGGTGAAGTCGTCGAGTCCCTGCCGAACCTGCTGTTCCGCATCCAGCTCGACATGGACGATCACGAGGTGCTCGCGCACCTTGCCGGCAAGATGCGCCGCAACCGCATCCGCGTGCTCCCCGGAGACCGCGTCCGCGTCGAGGTCAGCCCGTACGACCTGACCCGTGGTCGCATCGTCTACCGCATGAAGTAGCCGCCGCGCGCCGCCCCGCCGATGCGGGGTGCACGGCGCGCGATGGTCCTCACGCCGTGACGAGCTCGTGGAGCTTCGTCACGGTGTTCCAGTTCCGGGCGGTTGCCACGACGCCCAGGCGGCGGTCCGCCACGAGCCTGGCCGCCGGCGAGCGCTGGATCCCGTTCGCGTGCCAGACGTACATGGTGCGGCCGCGGACGGCGACCCGCTCGGGCGCGAGGTCGGCCGCCTCGATCTCCTTGACGACGGAGCGCCTCGGCGCGGCCGACAGGAAGCTGACCTGCAGCTTCTTGGGATCGTCGGCGACGTCGGCCAGTGGGTTGCCGTCGACCACGGCCGTCAGCTGGCGCCGGCTGCGCACCTCCACGCCGATGTCCAGCCCCAGGGCGTCGGCGATCGCGCGCTCGATGCTGCGCGCCAGCGCGTCGCCCGTCTGCGAGGCGGTCAACACGACGTTGCCGCTCTGCAGCAGCGTGGTGACGTCCTCGTGGCCGGCGTCCTCCAGCAGCCGCCGCAGGTCGGCCATCGCCACGCGGTTGCGGGAGCCGAGGTTGATGCCGCGCAGCAGCGCGATCTGCCGGGCCATGCGCGGGCATGCTGCCAGGCCGCCCGGGCGGTGCACGGAGACGGCGCGCCTGCGCCCTCGCGGCAGGTCGCACGGCGCTAGCGTGGCGGCACATGGAGCGCTGCGCCCACGGGTTCTGGCTGGCCGACGCGGGACCCGTCACCGCGCGGCCGGTCCTGACGGGCCGCGAGCGCGCCGACGTCCTGGTCGTCGGGGGCGGCTACCTCGGCCTGTGGACGGCCTGGCAGCTCGCCGAGGCCGGCGCCGACGTCGCGCTCGTGGAGGCCGGGGTCTGCGGCCACGGGCCCAGCGGGCGCAACGGCGGCTTCGTCCACGGCCTGTGGGACCGCCTGGCCGAGCTGACCGAGCTGTTCGGCGCGGCGGCCGCGATGGACGTCGCCCGGGCCGCCGCGACGACGGTCGCCGGGATCGCGGGCTGGTGCGAGGCCCAGGGCGTCGACGCCCACGTCGTCCGCGCCCCGATGCTCGAGGTCGCCGCGGCGGCCGCGCAGGACGGCGCCTGGGAGCCGGCCGTCGCCGCCTGCCGTGCCGCGGGCGCGGGCGACCAGGTGGCCGAGGCCGGCCCGGAGGCCGTGCAGGCGATCTGCGCGTCGCCGACCCTGCGCCGCGGCGCGCTGTGGCGCGACGCGGCCACCGTGCACCCGGCACGCCTGGCGCTCGGCCTGCGCGCACGGCTGATCGAGCGGGGCGTGCGGGTCCACGAGCACTCGCGCGTCGTCGCGCTGGACGACAGGCCCGGTGGGGTGCGCGCGCGGATCGCGGGCGGGGGCGAGGTCGCCGCCGGCGCCGCGGTGCTCGCCGTCAACCACGCCTCGGCGGCCGTCCGCCCGCTGCGCGGCGCGCTGAGCGTGGCCTCCAGCCACGTCGTGGCCACCGAGCCGGTGCCCGACGTGCTCGAGCGGCTGGGCTGGACCGGCGGGGAGAGCATCGCCGACTGCCGCACGATGCTGCACTACTTCCGGACGACCCGCGACGGCCGCGTGGTCTTCGGCTGGGGCGGCGGACGCATGGGGATGGGCGCCCGGCGCCGGGCGCTGCTCGACGTCGACCCCGGCGTGCAGGACGCGACCGTCGACCACCTGCACGCGCTGCTGCCGGCGCTCGCCGGCGCTCGCATCACCCACGCCTGGGGCGGCCCGATCGACGTCTCGCCCGTGCACCTGCCGTGGTTCGGCACGCTGCGCAGCACCCACTACGGCTTCGGGTTCACGGGCAACGGCGTCGGGCCCGCGCACCTCGGCGGCCGGATCCTCGCCGACCTGGCCCGCGGCGCGGACACCGCGCTGACGCGCCTGCCGATCGTCGGCGGCCTGCCGCCGCGGCGCTTCCCGCCCGAGCCGCTGCGCTTCGCCGGCGGCAGCGTGATCCGGGCGGCGCTGGTGCGCGCCGATGACGCCGCCTCCGCGGGCCGGCGCACCGACCCGGTCACCGCGGCGGTCGCCGCACTGCCGCGGCTGCTGGGCCTGCACCTGCCGCGCTGAGAGCGGCGTCGTGGCCCGGGAGCGGCTGGCGTCCCTCAGCGCCGACATCGCCGCCGCGCTGCAGATGAGCGTCGCGACGGCCAAGGCCCACGGCTCCCTGCTGCTCGTCGAGCGCGCGGTCGACAACCGCGGGCAGGTCGCCCTCCTGGTCCAGGAGGCCCGGCGCGGCGGGTGATCAGAGCTCGCGCGCCATGCGCACGTGCGGTCCGATGTCGGGCAGCGTGAACTCCTCGCCCTCGGCCTCCAGCCCCGCCCGCTCGTAGAAGCCGCGGGCCGGCGTGCGCGCGTTGCACCAGGCGCGCCGGCCGCCCTGCGCCCGCGCATGCTCGAGGACCGCGGCCAGCAGCAGCGCCCCCGCGCCGATCCCGCGCGCGGCAGGGTCGGTCGCCATCCCGCGGATCCGCCAGTCGCCCTCGCGCGGCGTGTCGGGATGGGGCTCGGGCGAGATGGAGGCCACGCCGACCAGCGCACCGGCGGCGTCATGCGCGGCGACGTGCAGCGCCCCCGGCACGTCGTCGCCGGGGTAGACCTGGTCGGCCAGCCCCTCGTGCGGGCGCAGAACGGCCTGGCGCAGAGGCCGCACGACGTCGGCGTCGACGGGCTGCACCCGCACCGCGCCGCTCACGATCGCGGGCCTCCGGCGCGGAGGTGCTCGACGCCCCCGGGCCGCGCGACGAGGACGTCGTGCACGAGCGCCGGGGCGAAGAGGCCGTGCCCGACCACGCCGGCGACGGCGTCCAGGCGCGCGGCCAGCGCGGCGGGATCGTCCACCGGCCCATGGTGGTCGGCGATGACGTGGCCGTCCGGGCTGGGCGGCGCGCCGGGGCGGACGGTCGCGGGGGCCACCGCCGCCAGCGTGGCGGGCAGGCCGAAGGCCAGGAGCTCGAGCGGGACCGGCGCGCCCAGTGCCGGCACGACCTTGCGCTCGTCGACGATGACGACGAACCGCGCGGCGGCCTCGGCGACGACCTTCTCGCGCACGTGCGCGCCGCCGCCGCCCTTGACCAGCCAGAGGTCCGGCGCGACCTGGTCGGCGCCGTCGATCGCCAGGTCCAGGGCGTCGAGCGCCTCGAACGCCTCCACGGGCAGGCCGAGCTCCCGCGCCTGGGCGGCCGTCGCCTCCGAGGTCGCCACGCAGCGCAGGTCGCGCAGGCCGCGGGCGGCGATCGCCGGCAGCAGGTGGCGCACGGTCGAGCCCGTTCCCAGCCCGAGTCGCATGCCGTCGGCGACCAGCTCGGCGGCCGCCTGCGCGGCCGCACGCTTGAGGTCCTCGGGGTCCTGGCTCACCGCGTCACCAGCAGCGACGCCCCCAGCGCGCCGCCGAGGTCGCCGAGCTCGGCGACGCGGACCACCGGCGGCCGGTGGTCGACGAACAGGTGCGGCATCATCGCGTCCTCGATGCGCCGGGCGAACGGCTCGCCGAAGCGCACGCCCAGACCGCCGCCGATGATGATGGCCTGCACGTCGAGCAGGTTGTTGGCCGAGGCGACGGCGACGCCGATGGCCTCGATGGCCTCATCGATGAGCTTGCCCGCGAGGTCGTCACCGCGCTGGAGGGCGCGCGCCCAGATCCCGCTCGTGAGGCGGTCGCGGCCCTTCTCCTCCATGATCTTGAACAGGTGGGTCTTGTGGCCCTCCTCGACGGCCTTGCGCGCCCGCCCCTCCATCGCCCGCCGCCCGGCGTAGGCCTCCATGCAGCCGCGCCGGCCGCAGGGGCACTGGGCGCCGTCGCGCTTGACGACGATGTGGCCGATCTCGCCGGCGGCGCCCAGGCCGGCCCACGGCCGGCCGTCGAGCACGATGCCGCCGCCGACGCCCGTGCCCCAGAACACGCCCAGCAGCGAGGAGAACTCGCGCGCGGCGCCGAGCGTGAACTCCGCGTCCGTGGCGACCTGGACGTCGTTGCCCAGCCGGATGGCGGTCCCCAGGCGCCCGCCCAGCTCGGAGGCCAGCGGGTAGGGGTCCCGCCAGTCAGGCAGGTTGCCGGCCTGGGCCAGGGTGCCGGCCTCGGTGTCGACGGCTCCCGGCGCGCCGATCCCGACCCCCAGCAGCTCGGAGGGCTCGATGCCCGCCTGGCCGGCCGCCTCGCGCAGCGCGCGCTCCAGCGCGGCGATAACCGCGGGCGGGCCGCCCTCGGTCGGGGTGGGCTGGCGGGCCTGCCCGAGCACCTTGTGCGCGCCGTCGGCGACGATCGCCTGGATCTTGGTGCCGCCGAGGTCGACGCCGCCGCGTGCCGCGAGATGGACTGCCATGCCCGCAGACTTGCACAGCCCTGCGGCCGCGGAGCGGCCGTCAGGCCGCGATGCGCCCGGCCGCCGGCGGCGCCACGGGGGCGGATGCGGCCGGGGACGGCGGGTCGGCGGGGGCCACGGCGGCCGGGCCCAGGAGGGCCAGGATGGCCGGCGGCAGCAGCCAGGCGAGGTAGAGCGGGGTCCAGTGGTTGGCCGCGAGCTGCAGCAGCGCGAGGATCGCGACGAACAGCCCGGCGATCCGGCGCGGGTCGCGCGCGACGTCGCGGTCGCCGAGCACCAGGACCGCGCCGCCGAGCGCCGCCGCGACGGCCGCGGCCTGCACGAGCGGCTGCAGCGCCTGCAGGCCGTAGCTCGTCCAGATCGAGGAGACCGAGCGCCGGCCGGCCTGGAAGCTCATCGCGTGCAGCATGTCGGCCGGGCCGTGGACCCCGCCGACGGCGACCAGGCCGGCGAGCACGACGGCGCCGACGGCGGCGCAGGCCGCCAGCGCCCGGAGCAGCGCGGCGCCGCGCAGGCGCGCGACCCACACGGGCAGCAGCAGCAGCGGGGCGACCTTGGCCAGCCCGGCGGTCATGAGCAGCGCGCTGGACAGCGCCGGGCGCGCGAACCAGGCGAAGGCCCAGATAACGGCGGCGGCGATCAGCACGTCGTTGGTCCCGCTGGAGAACGTCATGAGCGTGGCCGGGAAGGCCACGAGCGCCAGCACCGCGGCCCAGCGCGCGCCGCCGGCGACCCGCAGCAGGCCCACGGCGCAGCCCGCGGCGGCGATCGCGCCGACCACCAGCGAGCCCGTCGCGTCGGTCCAGTCGTCGGGCACGGGCCAGATCGCCGCGAAGGGCGCGTAGAGCGCGTAGATCGGCAGCCCGTAGGTGTCGCCGTGGATGACGTCGCCGGGCATGTGGCCGTAGGGCAGGTGCCCGTGCAGCAGGATCGTCGCGCCCTCCATGTTGGCCCAGGCGATGTCGACGACGCCGGTCGAGGTCACCGCGACCATCGCCGTGATCGCCAACAGCACCAGCGCGACGCGCCGCGTCAGGTCCGGGACGGCGCCCCGGCGCGCCAGGCGCTCGAGCAACGACGGGCCCGCGCCCGCCGCGGGCACGCCGCGCACGGCGACCGCCACGCCGCGCGTGGCCAGGAAGGCGAGCAGGACCGCGCCGCAGATCTCGGCCGGTCCGAGGTAGCCGCGGTCCAGCAGGACCGTGGGGACCACGAACGCGGCCAGGGCGGCGGCGTCCAGCGTGCGCAGGCGGCGCAGGGGACCCTGGAGCGCGACGAGCAGGAACAGGGCGGTCAGCGCCGCCAGCACGACGGGCAGGTGCGACAGCGGCGAGCCGTAGCCCGTGCGCGTGTGCGACAGGACGTAGGGCTGGGTCAGGGTGCGCTCGCCGGTGACCCCGACGGTGGCGACGGCCCGCGCGCCCCGGAACCAGGTGACCTTGACGAGGTCGTCGTCGATGCGGGTGACGACGCTGCGCGTGGCGTGGCGCAGGACGGGGCGCAGCGTGGGGTCGGCCGCGCCGAGGTGCGCGGCCTGCTCCGCGGGCACGGCCAGGACGCCGCCCCGGTCCCCGCGGGCCAGCCCGAGCCCGCCGGCGGCGCAGAGCACCACGAGCGCGACGGCCAGCGCACGGCGGCGCGCGGTGCGCGCGGCGGCCTGGCCCCGCGACGGGGCCCTGCGGGGGAGAGGGAGCTGCACCCCCGGGGGAGTCGGCCCTCCGCGACCGCGGTCCACGGTCCTGGAGGGGTCGTGGACGGATGTTCTACAGGCCCCAGCGCCGGTAGAGCGCGTCGGCCTGCTGCGGCGTGGCGTAGCGGTGGTCGGCGCGCAGCGGGCCGTCGGCGCGCACGAAGGCCATGTCGACCTGGGCCAGCGCGCCGTCCAGCGGTCGCAGGTGCCCGTGGTAGAGGTCGTAGGCGGCGAAGCCCGCGTCGCGCATCCAGGCGACGACGTCGGCGAGCTCGGCGCCGCCGGGCACGAGCTGGAAGAACGACACCTCCAGGAGCACGACGACGGCGTGCGCGAGCGTCGCGCGCGCTCCCTCCAGGACCTGCAGCTCGGCCCCCTCGACGTCGACCTTGACCACGAACGGCGCGGCGAGCCCGTGCTCGGCGACGAGGTCGTCGACCCGCACGACCGGCACCGTGCGCCGCGCCGCGGGCTCGCCCCCCGGGTCGCGGTCGCCGAGCACCGACGAGCACGCCAGCACCCGGTGCACCGCGATCTCCAGCTCGCCCGGCGCGGGGCCGCCGGCGGCCAGGACGTAGCGCGAGCCCGGTCGCGCGGCCACGATCGTCCGCAGGTCGTGCTCGTGCTCGACCAGCGGTTCGACGAGCAGCAGCGGCACGCCGGGGAACGCGTCGTAGAGCTCGGGGGTGCCGCGGGCGACGCCCACGTCGACGATCGTGGCCGGCGCGACGCCGAGCCCGCGCAGGTGGGCCAGCACCTCGGGCAGCGTGCGCCGCGGTCCGCCGCCGCCGGCGCGGGAGACCTCGACGCCCACGCGCCGCAGCGCCCCGCGTGCCGCCGCGACCGCCCGCGCCCTCATCCGGAGCGGTGGCCGGCGGCGAGCACCCACGCCGCGAAGGCGCCCTGCAGGGGCAGGCGCGCCAGCAGCGTGGTGCGGCCACCGGGGATGTCCGGGTAGCGCTCGGCGTGGCGCGCCATGTGCACGTTGGCCGGGAAGACGCCCGCCAGCGTGGCGACGAGCCATCGGCCGGCCCAGCGGCGGACGCGCGGGTCGGCCGCCATGAGCCCCGCCCCTCCGGCGATCTCGGCGACGCCGCTGGCGTACACGAGCGCCCGGTGAGCGGGCAGCCCGTCGGGCATGATCGCCTCGTAGAGCCGGGGCTTGAGGAAGTGCAGCAGGCCGGCCACCACGAACGCGGGCCCGGCGCTGCGGGTCAGGACGCGCATCACGCCGGGACCCTACGCTGTCGAGCGCGATGGCCGAGATCACCGTCTACGAGAAGCCCACCTGCTCGACGTGCCGCAGGCTCGTCGCCCTCCTGCGCGAGCGCGGGGTCGACTTCGACTCGGTGGACTACCACGTCGGCGGCCTGGCCGAGGACGAGCTGCGCGGCCTGCTGGACAAGGCGGGGCTGCGCCCCGTCGACGTCCTGCGCCGCCGCGAGGCGCCCGCGGCGGGCCGCGACGCCGACGCGCTCGCGGCCCTGGACGACGACGCGCTCATCGCCGAGATGGTCGCCCACCCGCCGCTCGTGGAGCGCCCGATCGTCGTCCGCGGCGACCGCGCCGTCCTCGCCCGGCCCGTCGAGCGCGTCCTCGAGCTGCTCGACGACGTCTAGGCTGGGCGCCATGCCCCTGGTCTACCGCGAGTCGCTCCCCGAGCAGGAGCCGCTCGGAACGCTGCTCATGGTGCACGGCTACCCCGAGTCCTCCTACATGTGGCGCGGGCTGCTGGAGGCCACCGCCCGGGCGGGATGGCAGGCCGTGGCGCCCGACCTGCCCGGCTACGGCGACTCGCCGTACGCGGGGTCGGGGACCTGGCAGGCGCACATCGACGCCCTCGACGCGTTCCACCGCGAGCAGGAGCTGGGCGAGGTCGTCCTCGTCGTCCATGACTGGGGCGGGCTCATCGGCCTGCGCTGGGCGTGCGAGCACCCCGGCGCGATCCGCGGGATGGTCATCAGCAACACGGGGTTCTTCCCCGACGGCCGCTGGCACGGCATGGCGCAGGCGCTGCGCACCCCGGGCCAGGGCGAGGCGCTCGTCGACGGCACCGACCGCGACGGCCTGGCCGCCGTGCTGCGCTCCGTCTCGCCGGGCATGGACGACCGCAGCATCGACGAGTACTTCAAGGCCTACAGCTCGCCTGAGCGCCGGCGTGGTCAGCTCGAGCTCTACCGCTCGGGCGAGTTCTCCGAGCTGGCGGGCTACGACCTCGCGGGCGTCGGCGCCCCCGTGCTGGTGCTCTGGGGCGCCGAGGACCCGTTCGCGCCCGTGGCCGGCGCGCACCGCTTCGCCGCCGAGCTGCCCGGCGCCCGGCTCGAGATCCTCGACGGCGTCGGCCACTTCGTCTTCGATGACGCGCCCGAGGCGTGTGCCGCGGCCGTCGTGGCGTTCCTGGAGGAGCTGTGAGCGGAGATCCGGTCCTGGCTCATACAGGCGGGCCACACCCGCCCCGAGCGGGCCCCCGAGTACGTCGTCCTCGGCGCGACCCGCACCTACAGCTTCGAGCGCGTCACGCAGGCCATCCGCCTCATCGCCGCCGGCGCCCGCTTCATCGCCATCACCCCGGACCCGACGGGCCCCTCGCCCGACGGTCCGCTGGAGCGCTTCCCGCTCCGCTCCTCGCGCATCGTGGACTCCCTGGTCGACCTGGCCGACGAGGTCGCCCGGGGGTAGGGTCGGCGGCGACCCCGTCCCAGGTCCCGGAGGCCCCGCATGTCCGCAGATCCCGTCGACGTCACCCAGGTGCTGGTGGGCGAGCGTGAGCACTGGGTCCACGGTCCGCCGCACGAGCTGTTCCGCACCCTGCGCGCGACCTGCCCCGTGCACTGGACGCCCGAGCTGACGGAGTACCCCGGCGAGGCCGGCTTCTGGTCGGTGACCACCGCCGAGGACGTCCACGAGGTCAGCCGCGACTGGCAGACCTACTCCTCGGCGACCGGCATCACCGCGCTGACCGACGCGATCCTGCCGTTGCCGCTCGTCCAGGCGATGTTCATCGGGATGGACCCGCCCAAGCACGACCGCCTCAAGGCCCTGTTCCAGCGCGGGTTCACGCCGCGGCGCATCGCCGAGCACGAGGGCGAGATCCGCGCGATCACGCGCGAGGTGCTCGACCGCCTCGACGGCCGCGAGACCTGCGACCTCGTCACCGACGTCGCCCAGCCCGTCGTCTCGCGCGTCATCGGCAGCTTCATGGGCACCGCCCCGAGGACGACGCGATCTGGGCGCGCCTCATGAACTCGACGCTGGGCGCCAGCGACCCCGACCTCAACCCGGAGGGCGTCGAGGCCGTCATGGCCCGCGACGTCCCCGAGATCTTCCGCCGCTGCGGCGAGCTCATCGCCGCCCGCCGCGAGCAGCCCGCCGACGACCTGATGAGCGTGCTCGTGCACGCCGAGATCGACGGCGAGCGCCTGGAGGAGCACGAGATCGTCATGGGGTTCTTCCTGCTCGTGGCCGCCGGCAACGACAGCACGAAGGCGACGTACTGCAGCGGCATGCGTGCGCTGCTGGGGGACCCCGCGCAGCGCCGCCTGCTCCTCGACGACCCCGGCCTGATCCCCGGCGCGGTCGAGGAGGCGCTCCGGATGTTCCCCGCCTTCGCCCACTTCCGCCGCACCGCCACGCGCGACACCGAGCTGCACGGCACCACGATCCGCGAGGGCGACAAGGTGGTCATGTGGTACGTGTCGTCCAACCGCGACGAGGCGCGCTACGAGGACCCGGACCGCTTCGACCTGACGCGCGGGGCCGAGCACCAGGCCTTCGGGGCCGGCGGCCGCCACTTCTGCCTCGGCGCCGCGCTGGCCCGTCTGGAGCTCAACGTCCTGCTGGAGGAGACGCTCGCGCGCTTCCCGGCCATGGAGCTCGCCGGGCGCCCGGAGTACGCCGAGTCGCCGTTCATCAACCAGCTCAAGACCCTGCCCGTGCGGCTGACCTCCTGACCTGGACGCCGGGGGCCGCACGACGGCGCAGTCCAGGCCCTCCATGCCCCACCATGGTTGGTGACGGCGCCTTCCGGGGACGCCTGACTTCCGACCATGGGGCGCCTCGCACTCACCTTCGACGACGGACCGGATCCCCGGTGGACCGCCGCCGTCCTGGACGCGCTCGGCGCCGCCGGGGCGCGCGCCACGTTCTTCGTGCTGGGTCCCCGCGTGCGTGAGCACCCAGGGCTCGTGCGGCGCATGCTCGACGAGGGCCACGCGGTGGGCGTGCACGCCGACGAGCACGTGCGCCACACCGACCTGGACGCCGAGGCCGGCGACGAGGATCTGGCCCGGGCGCTGCGCGCGCTGGGCGAGGCCGGCGTGGCGCCCGCGCTGTGGCGCACACCCTGGGGCGTGCAGGCGCCGTGGACCGCCGGGCTGGCCCGGCGCCGCGGCCTGCGCCTGGTCGGGTGGACGGCCGACACGCACGACTGGCGCGGCGACGACGCGCCGGCGATGCTGCAGGCCATCGACGGCGGCCTGCGCGACGGCGCGATCGTCCTGGCCCACGACGGCCTGGGCCCCGGCTCCCGGCGCGCGGACTGCGCGCAGACCGTCGCGCTCATCCCCGCCGTCGTCGCGCGGGCGCGCGATCTCGGCCTCGCGGTGGAGGCACTGGCGTGAGCGGCGCGGCCACCGCGGGCCTGGACGCCGCGGCGCTGCCGGCCATGCTGGAGGCGATCGCCGCCGGCGCGCCCGCCCGCGACCGCGACGCCTCCGGCGCCTTCCCACAGGAGCCCGTCGCGCTGCTGGAGGGCTGCGGCGCGCTGGCCGCCACGGCCTGCGCGCAGCCGCTGGACTACGCCGGTGAGCTCGCGCTCCTGCGCGCCGTCGCGGCCGCCGACGCCGGCGTCGCGCGCATCCTCGACGGCCATCTCAACGCCGTGGAGCGCCTGCGCGTCCAGGCCCCCGAGGCGCTGCGCGACCGGGAGCTGGCCGCCGTGGCCGCCGGCCACCTGCGGGCCGGCGTCTGGGGCGCCGATCCGGCGCCGCCGGAGGGCGAGCCCGCCCGGCTGCACGGCGCGACCGTCACCGGCGTCAAGACGTTCTGCTCGGGCGCGGGCGGCCTGGACCGCGCGCTCGTGCTCGTCCGCGACGCCGACGCGGCCGGCGGCCCGCCGCTGGCCGCCTGGGTCGACCTGACCGCCGAGGGGACCGTCGAGGTCGACCGCACCTGGTTCCGCGGCGCGGGCATGCGCTCCTCGGCCAGCCACCGCGTGGTCTTCCACGCCGCGCCCGTGCTCGCCGTGCTCGGGCCCCCGGGGCGCTGGCCCACCAGCCCTGGTTCGCCCGCGACGCGGTGCGCACCGCCTCGACGTGGGCCGGGGCCGCCGACGCGGCCGTCGCCGACGCGCTGGCCCACCTCGCCGCGCGTGATCCGGTCGGGGACCTCGAGGCGCTGGCCGCCGCGCGGCTGGGCACCTGGCGCCACGGGCTCGGCCTGTGGCTGGCCGACGCCGCCCGCGCGCTGGACGCCGATGCGCCCGCCGACCCCGCCCGCGTCGCTGCCCAGGCGCGGATGGCGATCGCCGACGCCGCGCGCGCCATCCTCGACGAGGCCGAGCGCGCCACGGGGTCGCGGCCGCCGGCCACGGGCGCCGCGCTGGACCGTGCCGCGCGCGACCTGCGCCTGTTCCTGCTCCAGCACCGCCTGGAGCCGATCCTCGCGCGCGCCGGGCGCGCCGCCCTGGAGGCCGGTGCGTGAGCGCCCCGGACTTCGAGGCCCGCTACCGCGCCGACCCCGACCCATGGTCGACGGCGACCAGCCCGTACGAGCAGGAGAAGCGCGAGCGCAGCCTGGCGGCGTGCGGGCCCGGGCCGTTCCGCCGTGCCGTCGACCTCGGCTGCGGCACGGGCGCGCTGGCGGCCGGGCTCGCGCCGCGCTGCCGCGAGCTGCTCGCGCTCGACGCCGCGCGGTCCGCCGTCGCCGTCGCCCGCGACGCGCTGCGCGAGCACCCCGGCGCCCGCGCACACGTGGCGACCCTGCCGCGCGACCTGCCCGACGGGTCCTTCGACCTCGTCGTCGCCGCCGAGCTCCTGTACTACCTGCCCGGCCGGTCGCTGACCGCCGTGCTGGCCTGGCTGGACGGCGCGCTGGCCCCCGGCGGCCGCGTCCTGGCCGTGCACTGGGCCGGCAGCGCCCCCGACCTGCTCCACGACGCGGATACCGTGCACGAGGCGATCCTCGCCCGGCCGGGACTGCGGAGCGTGCTGACCCATCGCGGCGACCGCTATCGCCTCGACCTCCTGGAGAGCCCATGAGCATCGACCCGAAGCCCCTGCGCGCCGTCGTCGTCATCCCCGCCCGCAACGAGGCGGCGCGCATCGGACGCTGCCTGAAGGCCCTGGCCGCCCAGCGCGACGTCGACCGCCGGGAGTTCATCGTCATCCTCGTGCTCGACCGCTGCGTCGACGCCACGGCCGCGACCGCCCAGAAGGTCGCCGACGCCGTGGGCCTGCGCCTCGGCGTGGTCGAGAGCCCCGGCCCCGGCGTCGGCCACGCCCGGCGCCGCGGCATGGACCTGGCGCGGCGGATGCTCGAGGCGGGCCACGCCCCCGACGGCCTCATCGCCTGCACCGACGCCGACACCGAGGTCGACCGCCACTGGCTGGCCGAGCAGCTGCGGCTCGTGGGCGAGGGCGCCCGCGCGATCGGCGGGCGCATCGACCTCGACGTCCTCGAGGCCCAGGCCCTGGGCGGCGCGACGCTGCGCCGCCGCGAGGCGCGGGCCGAGTCGCGGTTCGCGCGCGTCCGCGCCGAGGAGCCCGACGCCGAGCACCACTTCTTCTCCGGCGCGTCGATGGCCGTCACGGCGAGCGCCTACCGCGACGCCGGCGGGCTGGACCCCGCCTCGGCGCTGGAGGACGAGGGCTTCGCCCGCCGCCTGCGCGCGGCCGGGATCCGCATCGTGTACTCCGACTCCGTGCGCGTGACGACCTCGGCGCGCACGGAGGGCCGCGCCGACCGCGGGCTGGCCCGCGACCTGGAGCTGGGGGAGTGGCTCGACCAGCGCCGCTACGATGGCCGCGGCTACCCGCTGTCGGACCTGCTGGCCATCAAGGGCGACACCACCATCTCGGTCGTCGTCCCCACGCGCGACTGCGCCGCCACGGTCCGCGAGGTGCTCTCCTCGGTGGTCATGGTGCCCGCCGCGGCCGGGCTCATCGACGAGGTCCTGGTCGTCGACGCCGGCTCGCCGGACGGCACGGCCGCGTACGCCCGCTCGACCGGCGCGCGCGTCGTGCACCAGGACGACCTGCTGCCCGAGCACGGGCCCGCGCTGGGCAAGGGCGACGCGATGTGGCGCGGCGTGGCCGAGACGACGGGCGACATCGTGGCCTTCGTCGACGCCGACACGCACGACCCCGATCCCGCCCACCTGCTCGGCGTGCTGGGCCCGATGCTCGGCGATCCCTCCATCGCGCTCGTCAAGGGCGCGTTCACGCGGCCGTTCCGCGGCGGCGGCGAGGTGCTCGAGGGCGAGGGCGGCCGCGTCACCGAGCTCATGGCCCGACCGCTGCTCAACCTCTACGTCCCGGAGCTGGCGGGCTTCGAGCAGCCGCTGGCCGGCGAGACCGCTGCGCGGCGCGACCTCCTCGAGCAGCTCAGCTTCCCCGTCGGCTACGGGGTCGAGATCGCGATGCTCATCGACGCGCTGGAGGCCGTCGGGCTCGGCGCGCTCGCCGAGGCCCAGCTCGGCACGCGCCAGAACGACCACCAGTCGCTGCGCGAGCTCAGCGCCATGGCCTTCGCGGTCCTCTGCGCGGTGCAGCGCCGCCGGGCCGACTCCCCGGGCGCCCCGGTGCCCCAGGGGCTCCTGCAGCCGTGGGACGACGGGTCGATCCGCGAGGTCCCCGTCCTCGAGCGCCCGCCGCTGCGCTCGCTCGGTCAGGTGGTCAGGAAGACGGGCGCCGCGGCCCTGATGTAGGTCAGCTCGAGGGCCTCGGCGTTGCCCGCGCCGTCGCCGAGCAGCGGCGCGAGGTCCTCGGTGCACTCGGCGATGCCGCGCAGCATGCGCAGCACGCCGGAGTGGGCGCACAGCAGCACCTGCAGCGGCCGGCCGGCCGCGGCGGCGCGGTCGTGCAGGTCGTCGACGGCGGCCAGGACGCGCATGCCGAGCTGGCGGTAGCTCTCGCCGCCCGGCGGGGCGGCGTCGATGTCGATCGGCTGGCGCCACGCGTCGGGCGGCCCGCCCTCCAGCTCGCCGTAGGAGCGCTCCCGCCAGCGGGCGTCGGCCTCCAGGGCCACGCCCGGCAGGCCCGCGGCGTCGCAGGCCAGGCGCAGCGTCTCCTCGGCTCGCCGCGCGCCGGAGTGCAGCCGCAGGTCGTAGGGGCGGGCCGCCAGCGGCGCCAGGCGGCGGGCCTGGACGCGCCCGGAGGGCGTCAGCGGCGGGTCGAGCTGGCCCGTCAGCCGGCCCTGGGCGTTCAGGGTCGACTCGCCGTGGCGCAGGGCGATGAGGTGGACGGCGGCGACGGAGGCCTCGGAGGCCATGGGTTCAGGGTGGCGGCGGGCCCGTGGCGGGCGGCGTTGTGCAGGATGGCCTTGATGCGATCGTAGCCCTCCCGGGGGACGTTGGGCCGGTCGTTGACGACGATCCCGCCGCGCCCGCGTCACCGCGCGGGTCTTGCGCTCGTGCAGCACGGGCCCTCGTCGGCCGCGATGCGCCGCACGGCCCCGCGCAGCGCACCGGCGCGGCGGACGAGCGCGGGCGGCCCGGAGAGCACGAGGTCGTCGGCGTGGCGCGTATACGTCGCGCCGGCCGACGCCGCCAGGCCGGCTCGGGGTCCGGCGCCGCGCGCGGCCAGGCTACCGCTCGGGCAGCTCGAACTCCTCGTCGCCGAGCGTGACCACGATCGGCTCGCCGCCCCGGGCGCTCACGGTCAGGGGCACGTCGGGCGTGATGGTCTGGTACTGCGCCATCGCCACGCTGCGGCCGCCGAGCAGCGCCGCGACCGCGCGCATCGCGTCGGCGAGCATGTCCAGGCCGCCGATCGTCCCGGTCACCTGCCCGTTGAGCACGTCGATCTCGAACGGCGGGAGCTGGCGCAGCGCGATGTCGCCGCCCAGCGACTCGGCCTCGAGCTCGATGGCGTGGGGGAGGTGCAGGATGCGGTCGCCGATCTGGACCTCGACGGGCGCCAGGCGCCCGACGTCGACCAGGGCGGCCGGCCCGTCGGGCAGGTCGACGACAGCGGCGACGCGCAGCGCGCCGGAGCGGTGCAGCACGTCGCGCAGTGTCTCCACGACGGCGTCGAGCGGGCCCACGGTCGCGACGAGGTCGATCGGGGGCTGTTCATCGGCGTCGTCCATGCCCCCAGGATGACAAAGCCCGTCGCAGCGTCCGGACCCGGGGCGCAGGTGGGCGTTGTGAACACGTTGTGAGAGGATGCCCGGCCGAGGACCGAGGGCATGGACCGCCTGCCGACCGCCACCGCCAGCAGCGCCCCCGCCGACCGCGGCGCCGCGCGCCATCGGTCGCGGCTGTTCGCCATGTCGCCCGACCTGCTGGCCGCCGCGGGCTTCGACGGATTGCTCAAGGAGTTCAACGACGCCTGGGAGCAGCAGCTGGGGTGGACGCGGGCCGAGCTGGAGGCCACGCCCTACCTCGAGCTCGTCCATCCCGAGGACCGCCCGGAGACCGAGGCCCAGATCGCCCGGCTGGCCCGCGGCGAGGCGGTCGCCGAGCACGTCTGCCGCGTTCGCTGCAAGGACGGCGGGGTGCGCTCGATGGCCTGGAGCGGCGGCCCGGGCGACGAGGCGTTCTACATCGTCGGGCGCGACGTCAGCGACCGCCTGGCCCTCGAGCGCGAGCTGGCGCGGCAGGCCGACCGCCTCCAGGTGACCAACGCCGAGCTGCAGGAGTTCGCCTACACCGCCTCCCACGACCTCTCCGAGCCCCTGCGGATGGTCGCGTCCTACCTCGGGCTGCTCGAGCGCCGCAGCGCCGACGGGCTGGACGAACGCGGCCGCGGCTACCTCGCCGCGGCGGCCGACGGCGCGGCGCGCATGCGCCACCTGATCGACGACCTGCTGCTCTACTCGCGCGTGGCCAACCAGGCGCCGCGGCGCGAGCGGGTCGACCTCGACGAGGTCGTCGCCGGCGTGCTGGCGGTGCTCGGGCCGGCGATCGAGCAGACGGGGGCGCGCGTGCACATCGGCCCGCTGCCGACGCTGGAGGCCGAGCCGGTCCAGATCCGCCAGCTGCTGCAGAACCTCATCGGCAACGCCGTGAAGTTCCACCGGCCGGGCGCCGCGCCCGTCGTGAGGGTGGGCGCACGGCGCACGCACGGCGGCTGCGTCGTGACGGTGGCCGACGACGGCATCGGGATCCCCGAGGGCGACCAGGAGCGCATCTTCGCGATGTTCACGCGCCTGCACGGCAGCGACGAGTACGCGGGCACGGGGATCGGGCTGGCGATCTGCCGGCGCATCGCCGAGCGCCACGGCGGGCGCATCTACGTCGAGTCCGAGCCCGGCCGGGGCGCCGCGTTCCACACGCTGCTGCCCGACGCCCCGTCGGCGCCGGGCACGCCGGTGCCGCCGGGTCACACGTCGTAGCGCACGACGTTCCCCGAGGCCGGCAGCGTCACGTACAGGTCACCGTCGGGGCCGATCGCGGTCGGGTTGACGGCCAGCCTGTCGGCCGAGGCGTGGCGAGGGCTGGGTGCTGCCGGCGCCCGAGGTCGCCCACATCCCGCCCGCGGGGTCGAACGCGATGCCATGCCGCCACGGCGCCCCGCGCCCGCGCCCCGCGCCCCGCGCCCCGCGCCGTCGGACCGCTACAGCTCGAACGACGCCGCCCGCAGCCGCGCCGCCGTCGTGGTCGCCCACGGCGCGCCGACGGCGTCCAGCGCGCCGGCCGTGGCCTCCACGTCGTAGGCCACGCGCCGCAGCTGCAGCGCGCCGGCGTCATCGACGAGCGCGTAGGCCGCCCGCGTGTCGCCGTCGAAGGGCAGGCCGACGCTGCCCGCGTTGACGAGCTCGATCCCGCGGGTGGTCGCCCGGCGGAACTGGACATGGGTGTGGCCGAACACCACGCGCCGCTCGGTCACCCCGGCCAGGAGCTGGTCGTCGGCGTCGGCGTCCTCCTCGCGCGCGATGGGCTCCATGTCCGAGGGCGGGGAGGCGTGGCAGTACAGCGTCCCGTCGATGGTCACCCGCGTCGGCAGCGCGGCCAGCTCGGCGACCAGATCGGGACCCAGCGCCGCGGCGACGGCCGCCGCGGCGCCCTGGACGACCTCGGTCTCCGGCGCGGCCGCGGGCCCGGCCTGCCAGCGCTCCCAGTTGCCGCGGATCCACGTCGCCGCGTCGCCGAGCGCGCGCAGCCGCGCGACGCACGCGACGGGCTCGGGTCCGAACGCGCCGTAGTCGCCGCCGAGCAGGAACGACCGCGCGCCGGCCCGCTCCGCGTCGCCCAGCACGGCCTCCAGCGCACCGAGGTTGCCGTGCACGTCGTACAGGATCGCCCGCATCCCGCCATCATGCCCGGCGATGCAGCTCCGCGGACCCCAGCTCACCCTCCGCCTCCCCGACGCCGCCGACGCAGAGGCGCTGCTCGCGCTGGCCGGCGACCCCGAGGTCACGCGGTGGTTCTCCTGGGGGCCGTACCGCTCGATCGACGAGCCCCTGGCGTGGATCGCGGCGCAGGCGGCCCGGCGCGAGGCCGGCGACCAGCTGGACTTCGTGATCCACCACCGCGAGCACGGCCCCGTCGGCGTCACGGGGCTCGGCGAGCTCAGCCGCCGCGACCGCCGCGCGACCGTCGGCACGTGGCTGGGGCTCGCCCACTGGGGCACGGGCGCCAACGCCGAGGCCAAGGCGCTCATCGCCCACCTGGCCTTCGCGATCTGCGGCCTGGAGCGCCTCGGGGCCTACTCCAACCCCGACAACGCCCGCAGCACGATCGCGCTCGAGCGGGTGGGCTTCACGCGCGAGGGCACGCTGCGCGGCTGGCACCGCCACGCCGGCCGCCAGCTCGACGTGCACGTCTTCGGCCTCCTGCGCGGCGGCTGGGCCACGCTGCCGATGCGCGACCTGCCGGTGGCCGCGATCGGCCGGCCGCCCGAGGCGTGGTGCGTCGGTGACGAGGTGCCCGCCGCCTGAGCCGACCCGCCGGTCAGTCCGACCGGCGCGCGTCCCAGCGGAAGCCGCGCACGGCGAAGACGATCCCCAGCGCCGCCCACACCGCCACGATGATCAGGCCCGACCACGTGTCGGCCAGCGACCGCCCGGTGACCATCGCGCCCGAGAGGCCGTCGATGATGTGCGTCAGCGGCAGGACCTGGGCGATGTCGCGCAGGAACCGCGGTGCGTTGCCGACGTCGTAGAACACGCCGGAGATGAAGATCACCGGCAGGAACACGATGTTCGTGTAGGCCGGCGCCGCGTCGAAGTTCGGGATCACGTGCGACCATGCGACGCCGAGCGAGGCCAGGCACACGACGCCGCCGAAGAGGTAGACGACGAGCTCGATCCAGTCCTTGGGCCAGTCGATGCTGAAGAACACCTTGCCGGCCACGACGACGATCGTCAGCTGGATGCACGCGTTGGTCACGGCGTTGCCGAACACGCCGAGCAGGTAGGAGCCCTCGGGCAGCGGGGTTCCGCGCATGCGCTTGAGCACGCCCTGCTCGCGCAGGAACGTCAGGTTCATCGCCAGGGCGCTGAACGTCGTCGACATGATGGACATGCCGGCGATGCCCGGCACGATGACGTTCAGGTCCTTCTGCGACCCGCTGAAGATCGCGCCGAACAGCGCGAGGAACAGCAGCGGCAGGAGGAAGTTGAAGAACGCCGCGCTCGGGTTGCGCCAGAACATCCGCCGCTCGAGGCGGTACTGGTGCCAGGCGAGGGTCAGGGCGTCATGCATGCGCGTCGGCGGTCTCGGGCTCGGCGGTCAGCTCGAGGTAGACGTCCTCCAGGGACGGGCGCGTGACGCTCAGGTCGCGCAGCGGCTCGCCGCGGGCCAGCGCGGCGCTCGTGAGCTGGTGCAGCAGCGCGGTCGGGTCGTCGGTCTCGCGGGTCTGCAGCGCGTCGGTCTCCGCCGCCCGCCAGGCCACGCGGTAGCGCGACGACGAGGTCCCCAGCTCGGCCGGCGGGCCCTCGGCGACGATCCGGCCCTCCTTGATGATCGCCACGCGGTCGCACAGCGCGTGGGCCTCGTCGAGGTAGTGCGTCGTCAGCAGCACGGTCTTGCCGAGCTCCTGCAGCGAGCGCACGACGTCCCACGCCGCCCGCCGCGCCGCGGGGTCGAAGCCCGTGGTGGGCTCGTCGAGGAAGATGAGCTCGGGATCGCCGATGAGCGCCAGCGCGAAGTCCAGCCGCCGCATCTGGCCGCCCGACAGCGTGTTGGCCAGCGCGTCGGCCTTCTCCGTCAGCCCTGCGAGGACGATGACCTCCTCCACGTCGCGCGGGGCGGGGTAGAAGCGCGCCCAGTGCGTGATGGCCTCGCGCACCGTGATGTGGCGGTACATGCCGGTGGACTGCAGGACGATGCCCATCCGGCGACGCAGGTCGCGCGGCCGGCGCTGGGGGTCCTGGCCGAGCACGGAGACGATCCCGGCGTCGCGGGCGCGGTAGCCCTCGAGGACCTCGACGGTGCTGGTCTTGCCGGCGCCGTTGGGGCCCAGGAGGCCGAAGACCTCGCCCGAGGCGACCTCGAAGTCGATCCCGCGGACGGCCTCGAAACCCCCGTAGGACTTGTGCAGATCGCGCACGAGGATCGCGGGGGCGGAAGCGGACACCCCTCCATTCAAGCAGCGCAGACCTGCGAGGATCCCCCACCCTGACGTGCGCGCAGCCTGCATCGACATCGGCTCGAACACCACGCGGCTGCTCGTCGCCGAGCCCGACGCCGCCCGCCCGGGCCACCTGACCGAGGTCGCCGCCCAGCGCGCGTTCATCCGCCTGACCGCCCAGGAGCGCCGCCGGGGCGTGCCGGCCGACAAGGCGCAGGCGATCGCGGAGGCCGTGTCCGAACAGGCCCGCGCGGCCCGCGGGCACGGCGCCGGCGCCCTGCGCGTCGTCGCCACCGCCGCCCTGCGCGAGGCCGAGGGCCGGGACGCGCTGCTGGCGCGGCTGGAGTCGGCCGCCGGCGTCCGGGTCGAGGTCCTCAGCGGCGCCGAGGAGGCGCGTCTGGCCTTCGCGGGGGCCACGGCCGGGCTGCCCGCCGGGACCGGGCTCGTCCTCGTCGCCGACGTGGGCGGCGGGTCCACCGAGCTGGCCGCGGGGGTGCCCGGGGGCGCCGTGCAATGGTGGGCGTCGCTGCCCATCGGCTCCGGCGCGCTGGCCGACGCGCACCTGCCCGGCGACCCGCCGACGGCCGGCCAGCTCGCCGCCGCGCGGGCCCAGGCGCGCGCCGCCCTGGACGCCGCGGGCTGCCCGCCCGCCACCGTGGCCTGGGCCGTCGGGGGCAGCGCGACGTCGCTGCGGCGCCTCTGCGGGCCCGAGCTGTCGACGGCCGCGCTCGAGCGCGCCCTGGCGCGGGTGTGCGCCGCACCGGCCGCCGAGACCGCCGCCGGGCTGGGCCTGCACCTCGAGCGCGTGCGCCTGCTGCCCGCCGGCCTCGTGCTCCTGGGCGAGGTCGCGCGCACCGCCTCGTGCACGCTGCACGTCGGGGGCGGCGGCCTGCGCGAGGGCGTGGTCCTCGACCTGCTCGGCCAAGTGGGGTAGACCTGTGCCCACGACATGACCCCGACCTGCGCGCATCCTCGACGTTCACAGCGCGTTCACCCGACGGTAACGGCCGGAGCGCCGCGTGCGGCATAGCGTCCGCCCCATTCCATGACTCCCGAATCCCACCTCACCCAGGAGCCGATCCGCGCCGTCGAGAGGGTGCCCGCGCCGGCGCGCGAGCCGTCGGACCTCGACGCCCGCGAGCTCTACCTCAACCGCGAGCTGTCGTGGGTCGACTTCGACGACCGCGTCCTGCAGCTCGCCGAGGACGAGGGTCAGCCCCTGCTCGAGCGCTGCAAGTTCGCCGCGATCTTCACGTCGAACCTCGACGAGTTCTTCATGATCCGCGTCGCCGGGCTGCACGACCAGGTCGACGCGGGCGTCACGACGCCGAAGGCCGACGGCCGCACGCCGTCCGAGGTCCTGGACGCCATCCGCGAGAAGGTCCGGCCGCTCATGGCGCGCCAGGACGCCTGCATGGCCGGCCGGCTGCGCCCGGCCCTCGACGAGAGCGGCATCCGGCTCGTGGACATCGACGCGGTCGACGCCGAGGCCCGCCGTGCGCTGGACCGCCGCTTCCGCCGGCAGATCTTCCCGGTCCTCACGCCGCTGGCCGTCGGCCTCGGGCGGCCGTTCCCCTACATCTCCAACCTGTCGCTGAGCCTGGCCGTGCTGGTCCGCGACCCCGTCGGCGGCCACACGACGTTCGCCCGCGTCAAGGTGCCCAAGGAGATGCTGCCGCGGTTCGTGGCCGTCGACGGCGGCCCGACGACGTTCGTCCCGCTCGAGCAGCTCATCGCCGCCAACCTCCACGCGCTGTTCCCCGGGATGGAGATCCTGGAGCACGGCGTCTTCCGCGTCACGCGCGACGCCGACTTCGAGATCAGCGACGAGGCCGACGACCTGCTCGCGGCCGTCGAGGACGAGCTGCGCCGCCGGCGCTTCGGGGAGGTCGTCCGCGTCGAGCTCGAGGCCACGATGTCCGCAGAGCTGCGCCAGGCGCTGACCGAGGCCCTCGAGGTCGAGGAGCGCCAGGTCTACGAGATCGGCGGCCTGCTGGACCTCGCCGACCTGTGGCAGATCGTGGGCGTCCCGGGCTTCTCCGGGCTGCGCGACCCGTCGTTCCAGTCGGTCACCCAGCCCCGGCTGCAGGGCGAGGAGGGCGCCAAGGCCGACGTGTTCGCCGCGATGCGCTCGGGCGACATCCTGGTCCACCACCCCTACGACTCGTTCTCGACCTCGGTCGGACGGTTCGTCGAGCAGGCCGCCAACGACCCCGACGTCCTGGCGATCAAGCTCACGATCTACCGCACGTCGGACGACACGCCGCTCGTGCCCGCGCTGACGCGCGCGACCGAGCGCGGCAAGCAGGCCGTGTGCCTCGTCGAGCTCAAGGCGCGCTTCGACGAGCGGGCGAACATCGAGTGGGCGCGCAAGCTGGAGGAGACGGGCGTCCACGTCGTCTACGGCCACCCATCGCTGAAGACCCACGCCAAGTGCATCCTCGTCGTCCGCCGCGAGGGCGACGGCGTCCGCCACTACCTCCACGTCGGCACGGGCAACTACCACCCCAAGACCGCGCGGCTGTACACCGACTTCGGCCTGTTCACCTGCGACGAGCAGCTGGGCTCCGACGTCGCCGACATGTTCAACTTCCTCACGGGCTACGCCCGGCCGCGCCGCTACCGCAAGGCGCTCGTCGCGCCCGACCACCTGCGCGACGGCATCCTGGACCAGATCGCCAAGACGGTCGCCGCCCACGAGCGCGGCGAGCCCGCGCTCGTCCAGATGAAGATGAACTCGCTGGTGGACCGCGCGTGCATCAAGGCGCTGTACCGCGCCTCGCAGGCCGGCGTGCGCATCGACCTCAACATCCGCGGGATCTGCTGCCTGGTCCCCGGCGTGCCCGGGGTCAGCGAGAACATCCGGGTGACGTCGGTCGTCGGGCGCTTCCTCGAGCATTCGCGGGTCTACGCGTTCACCCGCGGCGACGAGCAGGCGGTCTTCATCGGCTCGGCCGACCTCATGCCGCGCAACCTCGACACGCGCGTCGAGCTCGTCGTGCCGGTGGAGGACCCCGTCCTGCGCGACGACGTGCTCGACACGCTCGAGCGCTCCCTGGCCGACGAGACCAACGCGTGGGAGCTGCAGTCCGACGGGACCTGGGTGCGCCACGCGATCGATCCCGACCGCCCCGAGCGGCGCAGCGTCCAGCGCGAGCTCATGCTCGGCCACACCGCCCGGGCCGCCGAGCGCGAGGCGTCCGCGGACTGACGACCGCCCGGAGCCGGGGATACGCTCGGCCGGTGCCGCGCCGGGCCCTCATCCTGCTCGCCGCCCTCGCCGGCACCGGCGCGGCCGCGGCGGGCTGCGGGGGCGGCTCGCCCACCACCCCGACGGCGGCAGCGCCGGCCCCCGTGCAGCAGGTCGCCAACGGCCCCGCGCGGGCCGCCGCCCCGGCCGTGGCCCGGCGGCGCCCCGTGCACGTCGCGCCGTCGCGGGCCGCCGTCCCCATCCTCATGTACCACGTCATCGGGATCCCGCCGGCCGGCGCCGCCTACCCGGGGCTGTGGGTCGCGCCGGACGCCTTCCGCGCGCAGGTCGATGCGCTGGCCGGCGCCGGCTTCACCGCCGTGACGCTGGACACGGTGCTCGACGCCTGGCAGGGGCGCGCCCGCCTGCCCGCGCACCCCGTCGTGCTGTCGTTCGACGACGGCTACCTCGGCCAGGGCACCGTCGCGATGCCCGTGCTGGCCGCGCGCGGCTGGCCCGGCGTGATCAACGTGGTGGTCAAGAACATCGGCATCCCGGGCGGCATCAGCCTGACGCGCCTGCGCCAGATGGTCCGCGCCGGCTGGGAGGTCGACGCCCACAGCCTCACGCACCCCGACCTCACGACCCTCGCGGCCGCCGCCCTGGCCCACGAGCTCGCCGGGTCGCGCGCGCAGCTGCGCGCGCGCCTGGGCGTCGCGGTCGACGCGTTCTGCTACCCGGCCGGGCGCTACGACGCCGCCGTGGAGGCCGCCGCGCGGGCGGCCGGCTACCGCGCGGCCACGACCGAGGTGCCCGGCGCGGCGCGGCCGGGGGACGACCCGTGGGCGCTGCCGCGGATCCGGGTCTCCGGCGGCGACGTGCCCGCCGCGGTGCTGGCCAGGGTGCGCGCCGCGCTAGGGTCGGGCGCGTGACCGGCGCATCCCCACGCGACGCCGACCAGGACGCCCAGGACGTGGGCAGCCTCGAGGACCGGGTCGCGGCCGCCAACATCCGGCTGCCGGTGCGCGGCAACCGCAAGCTCGACGGGCTCGTCGCCGCGGTCAACGCCGACGTCCAGCTCAAGGCCTGGTGGCACGCGGCCGCCGTCAACGCCGAGCGGCTGGGCATGTCGGACCACTCGTGGGTCCACATCCAGATCGTCTCGAACATCGCGCTGCGCCTGACCCGCCTGCTGGCCCGCCGCGGCATCCGCCTGTCCAGCGTCGCCGACCACGGCCTCGACGAGCGCGACGCGGAGGTCATCATCGTCGCCGCCGCCCTGTTCCACTGCGTCGGGATGTCGATCCACCGCGCCGACCACGAGCAGTTCTCGCTGTTCCTGACGGCCGACAAGCTGCCGGCGCTGCTCGCCCCGCTCTACGACGAGCCGCGGCGGTCGATCGTCGTCGCCGAGGCCTCGCACGCGATCATCAGCCACCGGTCCAAGGGCGCCCCGTTCACGATGGAGGGCGCCATCGTCCGGGTCGCCGACGCGCTGGACATGGCCAAGGGCCGCTCGCGCGTCCCGTTCGAGCAGCTGCTGCCCAACATCCACTCGCTCTCGTCCTACGCGATCGAGTCGGTCAAGATCTCCGCGGGCACCGACACCGCCGTGCACGTCGAGATCGAGATGAACAACAGCGCCGGCATCTACCAGGTCGACGAGGGGCTCGGCACGAAGCTGCGCGGCACGCCGCTGGCCGAGCACCTCGAGGTCGTGGCGCGCATCGACGCCGAGCACGAAGAGCGCCTGGTCCCCGTCTTCCGCCTGTCCTGAGCCCGTGACCACCGTCGCCCGCCGCGTCCTGGACCGCCAGCTGCGCCTCATCGAGGCCCGCGACCTGGAGGGCCTGCTCGGCCAGTACCACGAGGACGCGGTGCTCCTGCGCTTCGACCGCACGGTGAGCGGCCGCGCCGCCCTGCGCGAGCACCTCGCCGTCCAGCTGGCCCAGGGGATGCTGGTGCGCGAGCTCGTCCAGGTCGCCGAGACCGACGACCTCGTCTCCTGGCAGGCCGTCGTCGAGGCCGGCGGGCGCGACGTGCGCACCTACGGGGCGCTGTGGCTGCGCGGCGAACGCATCGCCCGCCAGATCGCCGGGACGTTCCCCGTCGCCGACGCCGCGCCCGCTGCGCGCCGCGCCGCCGTGCGGGTCGACCTCGAGCCCTACGACGCCTGGGCCGCGCACGCCGTCCCCGATCCGCGCCGGGCCGGCCGCGAGGCCGTCGGCCCGGTGCTCCTGGAGATCGTGCACGCGGAGGGGCCCGTGCTGGCCGAGCGGGCCTACCGCCTCTACGTGCGGGCGAGCGGCGGCAAGGCGCTGACGTCGATCGCCCGGGCGCCGCTGTCGGGCGCCGCCTACCGGCTGCGCCAGGCCGGCGCGATCGCCTTCGACGACGAGGACGGCTCGCCCGCGGGCGCCGACCTGGCTCCGGGCCACCCGATCGTGCTGCGCCCCGCCGGCGTGGCGCCGGTCCGCGTGCGCGAGCTGGGCCCGCGCGCGCTGGACGAGGTGCCGCTCGGTGAGATCGCCGAGCTCATGCGCCGGCTCCGCGCGGCGGGCGCGGCCGAGCTGCCCCGGGCGGTGCTCGACGCCTACGGCCTGGTGCGGATGACGGCCAAGGCCGAGGAGTACCTCTCGCGCGCCCAGGTCCTGGCGCTCGGAGCCGCCGGGGCCTGAGCTCAGGCCGCCGCCGCGACGGCGGCGGCGATCGTCTGGGCGTGGATGTCGACGGTGTCGCGCACGTCGGGGGCGTAGCCGCCCGCCAGCGTGACGACGACGGGCAGCCCGGCGCGGGCGCAGCGGTCGAGCACGAGCTCGTCGCGGGCCCGCAGGCCCGGCTTGGTCAGGGCCAGGCGGCCGAGCTTGTCGCCCTCCCACGGGTCGGCGCCCGCGACGTAGAAGGCCAGGTCGGCGACCGCGCCGCCGATCGCCTCGTCCAGGGCGGCGTCCAGCGCCTGGAGGTAGTCGTCGTCGCCGGTGCCCTGCGGCAGCTCGACGTCGAGGTCGGAGGGGATGCGCACGAAGGGCCAGTTGCGCTCGCACTGGACGCTGAGCGTGAAGGCCTCGGGGTCCGGCCGCAGCAGCTCGGCGGTGCCGTCGCCCTGGTGGACGTCGCAGTCGATGACGAGGACCCGCCGCAGCGCGCCGGCTCGGCGCAGCTCGCTCGTGGCGACGGCGAGGTCGTTGAACACGCAGAAGCCGCGGGCCGACGCCCGCGCGGCATGGTGCGTGCCGCCGCCGAGCATGATCCCGTGGCCGGTCTCCAGGGCGTCGCCGGCGGCGGCCAGCGTGCCCTGCAGCCCGCGCAGCGTGCGCTCGATGAGCTGCTCGGACCACTGCAGCCCCAGGACGCGCTCCTCGCGGACCTCCAGGGCGCCCGTGCGCATGCGCGTCACGAACACCGGGTCATGGACGCGCAGGACGGCGTCCCAGGCGATGGGCAGCGGCTCGGCGATGTCGTCCTCGCGCAGGCTGCCGTCACCGACGACGCGGCGCCGCAGCAGCGCGTACTTGTCCAGCGGGTAGCGGCTGCGCGGGCCCAGCGGGAACGTGAAGCGGCTGTGCGACCAGGCGCGCACGCGCGCGCCCGGCGGCGCGTCGGGCTGGGGGAGGGCGGCCGGCACGGAGGTCACGAGACGATACGCGCGCCCCGGCGCGGGTTCACCCGGCCGCGGCTAGGCGGAGAAGAACTGGCCGTGGAAGCCGAACGGGATGTGGTGCGGCGCCCGGGCGCGGGCGAGCTCGGTGAAGCTCCCGGCGTCGAGGACGAGCAGCGAGGAGCACCCGGCGGTGGCGTCGAGCACGACGGCCAGCACGACGCCGTCGCCCTCGGCGGTCGCGCCCGGGCGCGGCACGAAGACGGGCTCGCCGGCCCACGCGCCGGGCTCCTCCCAGGTGGCGGCGTCCCCGTCCCGGACGTCGAGCTTGACCAGGCGGCGCAGGAACGGCGCCCCGCCGGCGCCGGCGCCGTAGACGTGGCGGTAGGGCCGGCCGTTGCGTCGCGCGTAGTCGATGCGGGGCAGCTCGAGGTCGACGTCGCCCAGGGGGCGCGACGACGGCGCGCCTGCGGCGGGCAGCGTCAGGCGGGTGGGCCGCGCGGCCGGGACGGCCGCGGTGCCGGAGCGCAGGCGGTCGAGCCCGAGCGCGTCGATGACCGACGCATCCTCGTAGGCGCAGAGGTCGACGACGAGGTCCTCGCCGTCCTCGAAGGCGTTGATGGTGTGGAAGACGAAGCACGGGTCGGTGGTCCACGTGCGGTGCCGCCGCCCGGTGGCCCGGTCGAAGGCGTGCACCCGCAGGCCGAGCTCGGGCTTCCAGCGGTAGTTGTGGATGAACGCGCGCCCGGAGAACGCCAGCCGCAGCGGGTTGACCACGAGCGGGTTCTCCAGCAGCACGACGAAGCGCGGGGTCAGCCCGAAGGAGTGCATGTAGGCCGGCTCGCGGACCGGGTGCGTGGCGACCGTGCGGCCCTCGGCCGGCGTGCGCCGCGCGTAGACGCGGTACTCGCTGCGGGCCCCGAGGTGGGCGGCGAAGTTCACGAGCTCGCCGCGCCGGGGGTCGTGGTGGGGGTGGGCGGTGGTGAGCTGGCCCCAGCGCGCGGCGCCCTCGTCGCGGCCCAGCGTGCGCAGCGTCGCGGGGTCGAAGCGGATGGGGATCGGCGTCTCGGTCATCGCGATGTGCTCGTCCCCCAGGCGCGTGAGGTTGACGTTGGCGTTGTCGGTCAGCTGCGGCCGGAAGACGGACTGCACGCGCGCGAAGAGCGAGCGGCACGGGTCGGTGGCGAAGCCGCTGACCGAGGCGCCGCCGGAGGCCAGCGCGCGGCGGCGGGCCGAGGTGTCCAGGAACGCGCTGGCGTAGGAGACGACGCCGTCGCGCATGCCGAAGCGGTTGAGCATCGCCATGCCGTCGAACCAGTGCGCCACGCTGCGCCCGGCGAAGTCCATCTGGGCCGGGGTCACGCGGACGAGGTCCCCGGTCAGCCACGCGGGTACGGTGCCCGAGACGCGCAGCGCGTCGATCCGGACCTCCTCGGTCTGGTCGGCGAAGCCCAGCTGCTGGTCGGCGATCGCCCCGGATGCCGTCGCTGTCATCATCCGAAACGTACCGTCCGAAAGAGACTGTTGCAAGACGACCTGAAGCTGACGCCGACGTCCTACATCGTGCTGGGCCTCGTCGACGCCGCGGGCGGCTCGGAGCTGACGCCCTACGACCTCAAGGCGATGATGGCCATCAGCGTCGACAACTTCTGGTCGACGCCGCACGCGCAGGTCTACCGGGAGGTCGGGCGACTGGCCGAGGGCGGGCACCTGACCGAGCGCCGCGAGGAGCGCGGCCGGCGCCGGCGCTTCTACGCGATCACCGACCGGGGCCGGGCGGCGCTGGAGGCCTGGCGCCACCAGGCGCCCGAGGAGCATCCCCAGCTGCGCGACCCCGGCGTGCTCAAGCTGTTCTTCGGCGGCGAGCCGTCCGTCGTGGCCGCCCACCAGCTCGGCCTGCACGAGGCCAAGCTGGCCGAGTACGAGGCGCTGTGCGCGCAGGTCGGCGACGCGATGCCGGTGCCCCAGCGCCGCGCCCTGGACCTCGGCGTCGCCCACGAGCGGGCGATGATCGCGATCTGGCGCGACGTGGCGCTGGAGGACCGACGCGTCACCAGTGGACCCCGCGCATGATGTTGGCCATGGCGATCTGCTCGACCGAGGCCTTCTCGCCCGGGTCCTTCTCGCCGCGCGCCGCGGCCGAGTCGGGGAACACCTTGTAGGCCATGTGCAGGATCTGGTCCACGGCCTTGGGCGCGACCGCGTAGAGCACCTCGCCGAACGTGCCCAGGCGCGTGTTGATCTGCTTGGGCTTGGCGCGGATGGCCTCGCAGATGAGGTCCCCGGCCTCGCTGGGCGAGATCGTCGGGAACGAGTCATAGATCTTGGTCGGCGCGATCATCGGCGTGCGCACGAGCGGCATGTGGATCGTCGTGAACGTGATGGAGTCGCCGATGAGCTCGGAGGAGGCCACGCGCGTCCAGGCGTCGAGTGCCGCCTTCGAGGCCACGTAGGCGCTGAAGCGCGGCGGGCTGGTCTGCACGCCGATGCTCGAGACGTTGACGATGTGGCCGAACCTGCGTTCGCGCATGTGCGGCAGCAGTCCCATCGTGAGCTTGATCGTGCCGAGGTAGTTGAGCTGGACCGTGCGCTCGAAGTCGTGGAAGCGGTCCTGGCTGAGCGCGATGGACCGGCGGATGGACCGCCCGGCGTTGTTGATGAGCATGTCGATCGCCGCGTGGTCGGCCAGCAGCCGGTCGACGAGCTCCTCGATCGAGTCCAGCGACGACAGGTCGGCGCTGTAGGCGTAGGCGGTGCCGCCGGCCTGCTCGATCTCGGCCTTGGCCTCCTCGAGCTTGTCCATCGAGCGCGCGACCAGGATCGGGATGCCGCCGGCCCTGGCGATCTTCATCGCCGCCTCCTTGCCGATGCCCGAGGAGGCGCCGGTGATGACGACGGTGCGGCCGTTGACGGCGTGCTCGAACGAGCGGTCCTTGTACAGGTCGGGGTCCAGCACGCGCTCCCAGTGGTCCCACAGGCGGGCCGCGTAGGTCTCGAGCTCGGGCACCTCGATGCCCGAGCCGGCCAACGCGCGCTCGGTGTCACGGGTGTCGAACTGCGACGTGAAGCCGACGTGGCCGATGACCTCCGGCGGGATCCCGAAGTCGGCGAGGATCGCGTCGCGCACGCCGCGCAGGGCCGGGAGCTTCATGACCATCGACAGCGCCCCCTTGGGCAGCGCGTCGAGCAGGCGCTTGTCGATGCGCATGGCCATGTGGGGGGCGTGGCCGGCGCGCGCGAACGCGTTGAGGACGTCCCCGGAGCGCTGGCCCTTGGGGTGGGCGAGGTGGAACGCCTGGCCGTCGAGGCCCTCCTGGTGGGCGATGTGGTCCATGGCACGGGCCACGTAGTCGACGGGCACGACGTTCGTGTGGCCCAGCTCGGGCCCGATGAGCGGCGCCCACTCCGGCAGCCACCCGCGGATCTTCTGGATGGCCTTGAAGAAGTAGTAGGGGCCGTCGATCTTGTCCATCACCCCGGTCTGCGAATGGCCGACGACGACCGCGGGGCGGTAGACGCGCCACGGCACGGCCGCGTCCTCGCGGGCGATCTTCTCGGACTCGAACTTCGTGCGGTGGTAGGCCGAGGGCAGCTTCTGGCCCTCGTCGAACATGTCCTCGCGGAAGAGCCCGCGGTGCTCGCCGGCGGCGGCGATCGACGAGGTGTGGTGCAGCGTGCCCGACTCCAGCGCGTTGGCCAGGGCCACGGCGTTGCGGGTGCCGTCGACGTTGAGGCGCTCGTTGCGCTCCTCGTCGGCGGTCATGTCGTAGATCGCGGCGAGGTGGAAGAAGTGGTCGATGGCGCCGCGGTGCTCGGCGATCCACGCCTCGTCGACGCCGAGCATGGGGAGGGCGAGGTCGCCGGTGACCGGCTTGACGCGGTCGCCGTCGGGCCAGGAGGCGATGAGCTCGTCGAGACGGTCGCGCGACGTGGCGCGCACCAGCACGTGGACGTCGCCGCTGCGGTTGCGCAGCAACTCCTCCACGAGGTGGCGGCCGATGAACCCCGTCGCTCCGGTCACGAAGTACGCCATGCAGCCTCTCCTCCGACTCCTCCTGCGGGACGCGCCGATCCTACCCGCCTGTGGCGTGCGGGCCGCGCGGCCGGTCGGGCGCCTCAGACGCCCGCGCCGGCGCCGCCGCGGCCCTCGCCGGCGGCGAAGCGCGCGGCGCCGGCCTGGGCCGCGGCGAACACCGCGGGGCCCGCGGCGGCCTCCAGCGCGAGGCCCTCGTCCAGCGGGAGCCCGAGCCCCGCGATCGCCGCGCGCCGGTCGGCGAGCATCGTCTCCTGCGGGAACGCCGCGAGGCCCTCGGCCCACTCCAGGGCGCGGTCCAGCGCGGTGGCCGCCGCGACGATCTCGGTCAGCAGGCCCATGGCCCGGGCCTCGGCGGCGTCGATGAGGCGGCCGGAGAGGATGAGGTCCAGGGCGCGCCCCAGGCCGACGATCCGCGGCAGGCGCTGCGTGCCGCCGTCGATGAGCGGCACGCCCCAGCGGCGCTCGGGGAAGCCGAGGGTGGAGGCCTCGGTGGCGATCCGCAGGTCGCACCACAGCGCGAGCTCCAGGCCTCCCGCCAGGCACCAGCCGTCGATGGCGGCGATCGTGGGCTTGGACGGCGTCAGCCGCGTGAAGCCCAGCGGCCCGTCGCGGCCCGTGAGGCGGCCGGCCATCGAGGCGGTGTCCTTGAGGTCGGCGCCCGCGCAGAACGCGATGCCCCCGGCGCCCGTGAGGACCATGACGCGCGCGGCGTCGTCGGCCTCGAAGCGGCCGTAGGCGTCGCGCAGGGCCTCGGCCGTCGCGCCGTCGACCGCGTTGCGCCGGTCCGGGCGGTCGATGGTGACCACGGCGGCGGCGCCGACGCGCTCGTAGCGGACGGGATCGGGCATGGGCGGAGCGTACGCGGGGGGTGGCGTTGCGCGCGGGGGCCCGGGCGCCGGTGGCCGCCGTGGTGGTCCTGGTCACCTTGACGCGCGATATGCACGTCAAGGTGACCGGGACTGTTGCGGGACGACCGCGGGCGCCCGCGCCGGGTGGGCGCGTCGGGCGGGGCCAGGGCGTCGGGCGAGTAACAGGAGCTTGGCGCCCACGGCGGGCGCGCCGACCAGCCCGGAGGCGATGACCGCGGCCGGCAGCCCCGTGCGCTTGAGCATGACCCCGACCTCCATCGCGCGCCCGGACGGGGCGCGGTCCGCGCTACCAGCCGCCGCGCCAGCGGGAGTCCCCGCCGGCGGCCTTGACGGCCTTCTTGCGCGCGTCCTTGCGCTTGTCCAGCCGCCACTGCAGCAGGGACACGAGCAGGATGATCAGCGGGAAGGCGCCGATCAGGATGAAGCCGGCGTTGGTGACCTGCTTGTCGCCGACCTCGCCCATCGCGCCCTCGCCCGAGTTCTGGGCCAGCGCCATCGGTGCGGCCAGGGCCAGCAGCGTCAGGTTGAGGAGCAGGATCGTCGTCAGGCGGCGCATCGCCAGGGCATCGTATTGAATGCGGCGCCATGACGACACTGACGCGCGAGCGTCTGGACGACGGGATCGAGGTCCTGCGCCTGGATCGCCCCGCGGCCCGCAACGCGATGGACACCGCGCTGCTGACGGACCTGCTCGCGGCCCTGGAGGACCTGGGCGCCGACCCGGACCTCCGGGTGCTCGTCATCTCGACCACGAGCGAGCGCGCGCTGTCGGCCGGCGCCGACGTCGCCGAGGTGCTCGACCACGCCGCGGGCGTCGCGCGCATGGAGCTGTTCACCCGCATGTACGCCGCGCTGGAGTCCTTCCCCGCGCCGACGATCGCGGTCGCGGTCGGCAACTGCGTCGGTGCGGGCGCCGAGCTCACGCTGTGCTGCGACCTGCGCGTCGCCGGCGACAACCTCAAGCTGATGTTCCCCGGCGCGCGCCTCGGCGTGCCGGTCGGCCCCGCGCGCCTCGTGCCGCTCGTCGGGCTCTCCAAGGCGCGCGAGCTCATCTTCACGGGCCGCGTCGTCGGCGCCGAGGAGGTCCGCGAGCTCGGCCTGCTCGCCGGGCTCGCCCCGGCCGCCGAGGCCGAGGCGCGCGCGATCGACCTGGCCCGCGAGGTGGCCGTCCACCCGCCCGAGGGGTTGCGCCGGCTCAAGGCGATGGTCCGCGAGCTCGAGGCGACGGAGGGCCGGGTCGCGCGGGAGAACGCGGCGCTGCTCGAGTTCCAGCGGTCCGGGACCGGACTGCCCTACGGCGGCGTCGGACGTGGCGGGGCCGGAGGCGCGCCGGACCGCGGCTAGCATCGCGCGCCGCATGCGCCGCCTCCGCCCGCTCACGACGATCGCCGTCCTGGCCGGGCTCGCCGCCGCGGCCTGCCCGCCAGCCCCGGCCGTCGCGGCCCAGGACCGCGGCCTGCGCAACGACCTCGGGCGCATCGCCCGCGGCGCCGGCGGCCACGGCGGCTTCGCGGTCCTCGACGGCGCGTCGGGGCGCACGCTGGCCGCCGACGGCGCCGACGCGGTCCACCCGCTCGGCTCGACGGCCAAGCTGCTGACGACGGGCGCGGCGTTGGACCGCCTCGGCCGGGGCGCCGCGCTGACCACGACCGTGCTGGTCACGGTCCCGGCCGACGAGGCGGGGGTCGTCGCCGGCGACCTCGTCCTGCGCGGCGGCGGCGACCCCACCCTCGGCGAGGCCGGGCTCGGCGCCCTGGCCGACGCGGTGCAGGCCGCCGGCGTCCGGGTCGTGGCCGGCTCGGTCGTGGGCGACGAGTCGGCGTTCGACGCCCTGCGCGGCGGCCCGGCCGGCGGCGGCGCCTTCGACCCCGACCTGCAGGGCGTGCTCGGCGCCCTGACCTACGACAAGGGCCGCCAGGAGCCCGGTGGCACGCTGCAGACCGATCCCGCCCGGGCCGCGGCCTTCCGGCTCGACGACCTCCTGGAGGCGCACGGCATCGTCGTCGGCGGGCGCCCGCGGGCGGGCGTGACGCCGCCCGGGGCCCTCGCGCTGGCGACGGCCTCCACGCCGCTGCGCGCCGTGGTGAAGATCACCAACAAGACCTCCGACGATTTCGACGCCGAGATCCTGGCCAAGGACGTCGGCGTGGCGAGCGGCGGAGGCGGGACGACGGCCGCGGGTGCCGCGGCGATCGCGGCCGCCGCACGCCGCCTCGGCGCCGTGCTGCGCCCTGTCGACGGCTCGGGCGTCGACCGCGCCACGCGCGGCTCGGCGCGCCAGCTGGCCCGCTACGTGCGCCGGGTCCGCACCCGCGCCGCGCTGGCGTCCTCGCTGCCGGTCGCGGGCGTCGACGGCACGCTGGCCGGGCGGATGCGCACCGGCCCGGCGCACCGCCGCTGCCGGGCCAAGACCGGGACGCTGCCCGACGAGCGCGTCAGCGCCCTGGCGGGCTGGTGCCGGGTCGGCGGGCGCACCATCGTGTTCGCGCTGCTGCGCGAGGGCGTGCGGGGCGAGGCCGCCGCGAAGGCCACCGAGGACCGCATGGTCCAGCGGATCGCCCGCGGCTGACCGCCCGCCTCAGCGCACGAGCCGCTTGAGCCAGGGCACGACGGTCTGCAGGTAGCGGTTGCGGTCCGGCGCCGCGGTCAGCGGGTCGAGGTGGCTCTCGGTCGCCGAGGCGTCGACCAGGCGCGCCCTGGCGGCCGGTGACCTCGACAGCTTCAGGAACGACCGCGCGCCCTTGAGCACGCCGCCGTTGGTCAACGACGTCTGCACGGCGTAGAGCGGCAGGTCGACCTGGCGCGCCCACTTCAGCCGCAGGCCGAGGTACGTGGCGGCGGCGTCCTGGGTCAGCGGCGACGCCGCGTCGACGTCGAGGTTCAGCCGAGCGGGGTAGAACCATTCGACGGCGTTGGCCGGCTCCTGGCCGAAGGTCTCCGCGAGGCGCTCGATCGGCGTCACCTCGCCGTCGACCCAGTCGCCGTCGGGCCCGAGCTGCCCGGCCCGCACCTGGATGAGGCCCAGCGCCTTGGGCGACGTGGACGCGTCGAACGCGTAGCCGAGCAGGCCGCGGTTGGTCGCGGGCACCGGCGGCTTGAACTGCGCGGGCAGGAGGCTGAAGGCCTGGCCGACCGACGGGCCCAGCGGGTCCTTGAGGGCCAGGACCGCCGCGGACTCCGACAGGATCCCCGTCACCCACGGCAGGCCGAGCCCGAGCAGGTCCAGGAACGGCTGCTTGCGGATGGCCGCCAGGCGCTTCTTCGCCTGCGCCAGGTCGGCGCTGTCGAAGCTGCCGCGCAGGCCGCCGTCGATGAGGACGAGGCCATCGAGGTCGCGGTAGCCCGGATGCCCGGCGAAGTCCCACGAGGCGTAGGCCACCGCCACCGACGCGCCGAGCGAGTGGCCGCCGAGCAGCACCTTGCGCCCGCCCCGCGCCGCGGACCGCACGACTCGGCGCACGTCCTCGAGTTGGACCTTGAGCCCCAGTCGGCGGCGAAGCCCAGGGTCGCCGGGTCGGGCGGCTGGTAGTGCGGGGTGATCGACGGGTCGGCGATCCAGCCCGCGTAGTAGTTGAACATGTCCTGCAGGGACGTGGTCCCGGCCAGCGCCGACGCGAAGACGCTCGTGTCCTCCAGGGCCTGGGAGCGGCGGTCGACCGCCCACACCGCCAGGCCGGGGACGTCCTTGACGAGCTCGCGGGCGGTCAGCGTGAAGTCGCCGCGGCCACCGTTGGTCCCCGGCACGAGGACGAGCACCGTCCTGGCGGCGGCCGGGCCGAACTTCGTCACGTCGAGCTTGTCGTAGGCTCGCGGCCCCGGCGCCTTCGTCCAGCCCGTGATGGTCGTCTGGGTCTCGGCGGCGACCGCGGGACCGGCGGCGGCGAGGGCCGCGACGGCCGCGACGGCGGCGAGCAGGAGGCGGCGGTGCATCGCGCATACCTACCATGGAGCCGTGGCCGTCGTCATCGCCTCCGATCTCTCCAAGGACATGGCAGGTGAGCCCCTGCTGCGCGGGGTCTCCTTCAAGCTCGAACGCCGCGACCGCCTGACGATCGCGGGGCGCAACGGCGCGGGCAAGACGACCCTGCTGCGGATGCTGGCCGGCGAGACGTCGATCGACGGCGGCGAGCTCGTCTTCCAGAAGGGCGTGCGGGTCGCGCTGCACGACCAGCGCCCGCCGCGCGACAAGGCGATCACCCTGCGCGACTACGTGCTGTCGGCGTGCCGGGAGCAGCTCGAGCTCGAGGCCGAGCTGGCCCGGCTGGAGCACGCGATGGCCGACGGCGACGACGCGGTCATGACCCGGTACTCGGAGACCTACGCGCGCTTCGAGGCCGCCGGCGGCTACGGCTGGCGCGAGCGGGCCAACACCTACCTGCACGGCCTGGGCTTCACCGACGAGGCACTGGACCGCGAGCTGTCGACGTTCTCCGGCGGGCAGCTCACCCGCGCCTCGCTGGCGCGCGCGCTCGCGGTCGAGGCCGACCTGCTGCTGCTCGACGAGCCGACGAACCATCTGGACATCGAGTCGCTGGAGTGGCTGGAGACGACGCTGACGTCCTTGGACTGCGCGATCGTCCTCGTCGCCCACGACCGCTGGTTCCTGGAGGCCGTGGGCACCGCGGTGCTCGAGCTCGAGGCGGGCCGCTCCCGGTTCTTCAAGGGCAGCTGGCACAACTGGCGCAAGGAGCAGGCCGCGCGCGAGCTGGCGCTGGGCAAGGCCATCGAGAAGCAGCAGGCCGAGATCGCGCGCATGGAGGGCTTCATCGAGCGCTTCCGCGCGAAGGCGACGAAGGCCAAGCAGGCCCAGTCGCGGGTCAAGGCCCTCAACAAGATCGAGCGCATCAGCCGTGACCCGCGCGACACGCGCGAGCTGGGCTTCCAGTTCGCCAAGCCCGAGCGCACGGGCCGCGTGATCTTCGAGCTCGAGGACGGGCGCCTGGAGGTCGGCGAGGGCGAACGCCACAAGGTGCTGCTCGAGGGCGCCGAGATCTGGGTCGAGCGCGGCGAGCACGTCTCGCTCGTCGGCCCCAACGGGACCGGCAAGACGACGCTGATCGACGCGCTCGCGGGCGTGCGTCCGCTCGACGGCGGCAAGCTGCGCACGGGCCACAACCTCAAGGTCGGCTACCTCAGCCAGCACGACTCCGAGCTGGAGGGGCTGGGCACGGCGCGCACCGTCGCCGAGGCGGCGGCCAAGCGGACGGGCCTGAGCCCGAACCAGGTGCGGTCGCTGCTGGGCCGCTTCCTGTTCTCCGGCGACGAGGCCGACAAGCCGCTGGACGGCCTCAGCGGCGGCGAGCGCAAGCGCCTCTCGCTGGCGATCCTGCTCAGCCAGGGCGCCAACGTCCTCATCCTCGACGAGCCGACCAACCACCTCGACCTCGAGTCGCGCGAGGCCCTCGAGGACGCGCTGAAGGCCTTCGAGGGCGCGCTGCTGCTCGTGACCCACGACCGCGCGCTGCTCGACGCGGTCGGCACGCGCACCGTCGCGCTCGAGCACCGCACGCTGCGCTCCTACCTCGGCGGCTGGGCCGAGTACGGCCGGGTGCGCGAGGAGCGCAAGGCGGCCGGCGAGGACCCGATGGGACCGCCGCCCAAGCGCGCCGCGGCGCCGAGGCCCGCGCCCGCATCGCTCCCGAAGGCCGCGGCGCCCGCGCCGCGCAACGGCAACGGGAACGGCGGCCCGGGCGCGCCGACGCCGACGCCGGCCGCGGGGCCGTCGAAGAACGCCGCGCGCCAGACGGCCAGGCTCGAGCGCGCAGTCGAGGAGGCCGAGGCCGCCCTGGCCGCGCTGGAGGAGGAGCTCGCCGCGCCCGAGGCGTGGGCGGGCCAGTACGAGTCGGCGAAGTCCACCGCGCGCCACACGGCGGCCAAGCGGGCCGTCGACGACGCCTACGCCGCGCTCGAGGAGCACCTCGAGAAGATCGGGGCGTAGGACACCGTCGCCTCAGAAGCGACGGATCGTCATGCGGATGCGGTGACCCTGGGCCCAGATCGCCGCGGCCCAGCGGCGGGCGGTGCGGACGTCGCGGCGCCTGGTCGGAGAACGCCGCCGGGCCGTCCTCCAGACCGAAGGCCAGGGCGGCGGCGCCCGCGGCCAGCGGGGCGGCCGACGGCCGGAAGGCGCGCCCCGGCTGGGCCAGCACGGGCCCACCGACGCGCCGGGGCGTCCCGGCGGCGTCCGCGCGCCAGACCTCGGGCGCGCCGAAGCAGCCGATGTCGCCGCAGCGCACCGTCCGCGTCAGCGCGGGCAGGCCGTCCGGGCCGGCCCACAGGCTGGCTGCGGCCCGGTGGTGAGGCCGACGGCCGCCGTGACGGCTGCGAGGCCCGCTGCGCGAGGGAGCATGTGGGCAGAACGCGCCGGGAGGCCGGGAGGTTTCGCGGGGCGTGTGGTCCGTCGCCGGCCGCGCCCGGCGTCGGGGGCCCGGGCGCGCCGTAGGATGGCCAAGATGTCCGGCGACTTCGACCTGCTGGCGGCCTCGCTGCGCGCCGACGCGCGCGACGTCGACGGGTTCTTCGACGTCCTGGTGGCCAAGCTCGGCGAGGTCTTCCCCGACGGCGTGGAGATCGAGCGCGGCGGCCTGCTCGGGCGCTCGGGCCCGAAGGCCGTCGCCGTGACGCTCGGCGACCGCCGCTACGAGGCCGAGCGCGCCCGTCGCACCGTGGTCTGCCGGCGGCGCACGGTCGTGCGCGGCATCGCGCTCAAGAGCGAGGATCTCGACGTCGACGCGTGGATCGACGCCCTCTCGGCCGACCTCGTCGACGAGGCCGCGCGCAGCGAGCGCGCCCGCGTCGCCCTCGAGGAGCTGCTCAACCCGTGAGCGACGACGCCGCCCCCGTCATCCCGCAGGCGGCGCGCGAGCGGCTGGGGCGCCGGCGCACGCAGCAGGGCCCGGGCTTCGACTCGGCCCTCGGCGTCGGCGAGGCGCTGGCCGTGCGCGAGGCGGGGCTGCGTCCGGTCTGCCAGGTCATGGGCACGTCCTACTACCAGGTGGGGTGGCAGAACATGCCCTGGGGCTCGGCGCGCGGGGGCTGGTTCGGCGTGCAGGGCACCGACGGCCAGACCTTCGAGCTCGAGAGCCAGACCGACGCCTTCAACGAGGCCCGCCGCCTCGCGGTCGACCGCCTGCGCCAGGAGGCCGTCCTCGCCGGCGCCGACGCCGTCGTCGGCGTGCAGGTTCGCCGCAGCACGCGCGACTGGGCCGGCGACCTCGTGGAGTTCGTCGCCGTCGGCACGGCAGTGCGCTCCGAGCGCTACGACCTCGGCGACGAGCCGCTGCTGTGCAACCTCTCGGGCCAGGACGTCGCCAAGCTCGTGCGCCACGGCTTCTGGCCCGTGGGGATCGTCGGCGGCTCGACGGTCGCCTACGTCGTGACCGGCACCCGTCAGCAGTGGCGGTCCGGAGGCCTGCTGTCGGGCCGGCGCAACCAGGAGCTGCCCGACTTCACCCAGGGCCTGTACGACGCCCGCGCGCTGGCGATGGAGCGCGTGACGCGCGGCGCCCACGAGCTGCAGGCCCACGGCGTCGTCGGCGTCCAGGTCGAGCGCTCGATGCACCCGCGCGAGCGCGAGGTCAACAACGTGACCTACCACGACATGATGATCACCCTCCACGTCCTGGGGACCGCGATCGTCGAGGTCGCCGACGCGCCGGTGCCACCCGAGAAGTTCATCGCCCTGCCCCTGACCTGACGGAGCCCACATGGCCGACGAGGACCACGAGAGCACTCCCTACGACCCCACGAGCACCGCCGGGATCCCCGAGCACGGGCGCGAGCGCCTGGCCCGCATGCGCGAGCGCAGCCTGTTCACGAGCGACCTGTCGGTCAACGAGTTCCTGCTCGTGCGCGCCGCGGGCTTCGAGCCGCTCGGCCTCGTCGTCGGCTCGTCGATCTACCACATCGGGTTCCAGGCGAGCGCCTGGAGCAAGAACCAGGAGATGGACGTCCTGACCCAGGCGATGTACCACGCCCGGGAGCTGGCGATGACGCGCATGGAGGAGGAGGCCGACCAGCTCGGCGCCGACGGGATCGTGGGCGTGCGCCTGGACGTCAGCCGCCGCGAGTGGGGCAACGACCTCGCCGAGTTCGTCGCGATCGGGACCGCGGTGCGCCACCGCGAGGGCGAGCTTCACCGTGCGCCCAACGGCCGCCCGTTCACGAGCGACCTCAGCGGCCAGGACTTCTACACGCTGCTGTCGGCCGGCTACCGGCCCGTCGGCATGGTGATGGGGACCTGCGTGTACCACGTGGCCCACCAGGGACTGGGCAGCTGGATGAAGCGCGTGGGCCGCAACGTCGAGATGCCGAACTTCACCCAGGCGCTCTACGACGCGCGCGAGCTGGCGATGGAGCGCATGCAGGCCGAGGCGGAGGCCGCCGAGGCCGAGGGCATCGTCGGCGTCCAGCTCGTCGAGGGCAACCACGGATGGAGCTCGCACGTCCTGGAGTACTTCGCGGTGGGCACCGCGGTGATCCCGACGTCGGCCGACCACGAGATCCCACCGCCGACGCTCGTCCTCAACCTGGACGACACGCGCCAGAGCGGGTTCCGGGGGTTCTAGGGGCGGGCGCCGCGGGCGCCCCGCACGGCGCTCCGGACGCGCGCCGGTCCCCGTTCACCCCGCGGTCACAGCATCTTGGCCGCCCGTTCACAGAACCCGGCCGCGTGCAGGCCAATCTCCTCGCAGCACATCCGATCACGAGGAGACCACGATGACTCCCAGCCGGCCCGCCCGGGCCGACCTGCACTGCCACTCGACGGCCTCCGAGCTCTCCCGGCTCGGGGTCCAGCGGGCCCTCGGCCTGCCCGAGTGCGCCACGCCGCCCCAGGAGGTCCTCGAGCTCGCGCTGGCGCGCGGCATGGACTTCGTCACGATCACCGACCACGACACGATCGACGGCGTCCTGGAGATCGCCGGCGACCCGCGCGTCTTCGTCTCGGCCGAGCTCACGTGCTCCTTCCGCGAGGAGCCCCAGGCCGTCCACGTCCTCTGCCTGGGCATCACGCCCGACGAGTTCGCCCACCTCCAGGAGCGCTCGGACTGCGTGGAGTCCGTCGCCGACCACCTCGCCGAGAACGAGATCACCGCCGCGCTCGCGCACCCGTTCTACGCGGTCGGCGCGCCCCTGACGCCGCGTCACCGCCGGCGCCTGGCGCGCCTGTTCCCGATCTGGGAGACCCGCAACGGCGCCCGCGCCCGCGAGCTCAACGCGCCGGCCGCCGTCTACATCGAGACCCACGGCGGCATCGGCGTCGGCGGCTCGGACGACCACGCCGGCGTCGACATCGGGCGCACGTTCACCGAGACGCCGCCCGCGCACGACGTCGCCACGTTCCTGGCCCACGTCCGGGCCGGCCGCGCGACGGCCCGCGGCGACCAGGGCAGCGCCGCCAAGTGGGCCCACGCGGCGATGGCGCTCGCCGTGCGCACGCACGGCGCGGCGGCCGGCGAGCCCGTCAGCGCCGCCACCGTCCTGCGCATGGTCCGGCGCGTGATGACCGAGGCCGACGCGCGCACCGGCGCCATCGGCGCCGACCTGCGGCCCGCCGACGCCGCCGGGCTGCTGCGGGCGTGGCTGGAGGCCGTGGAGCTCGGCGACCTGTCGCCGCGCGAGCTGCTGGCCGTCATGCAGGCCGACGACTTCCACCACAGCGTCCTGTTCCGCCGGGCGCGCCGCACGCATGAGCGCCGCCTGGCGCGTGCGGTCGACGCGCTGGCCGCCCGGGTCGCCCGCGACGGCGCCGCCGGCCTGGCCACGGGCGCCGCGGCGGTCTTCGACGCCTGCGTGGCGGCGATCCCCTACGCGCCCGCCGCCGCGTTCCTCGGGCGCGAGAAGAGCCGTCTCGCGGCCCGGGACGGGGACCCGCAGCGGGTCGCGCTCGTCGCCGACGGCGTCGGCGCGATGCACGGCGTGACCCACACGCTGGCCGAGCTGCGCCACCGCGGGGTGCCGGGCTTCGAGGTCGAGGTCGTCTGCACCGACCACATCGCCGACCGCCGCCTGAGCGCGGTGGCCGACGTCGAGGTCCCGTTCTACACCGGGCTGCAGGTCGGGGTGCCGAGCCTGCCGGCGATCGTCGAGGCCCTGGCCGAGGGCCGCTACGACCTCGTCCACGTCTGCTCGCCGGGGCCGGCGGGCCTGGCCGCGCTGCTCATCGCCCGGGTCATGGACGTGCCGGTCGTGGGCAGCTACCACACCGAGCTGGCCGCCTATGCGGGGCTGCGCTCGGGCGACCCCGGGCTGGAGGCGCTGGCGGGCACCGCGCTGGCCGCCTTCTACGGCCAGTGCGCGGTCGTGCTCTCACCCAGCGAGGCCAGCGACGCCGTGCTCGACGGGCTGGGCGTCGCCGCCGACCGCGTGGGCCGCTGGGACCGCGGCGTCGACACGGAGCGCTTCGGCCCGCACCGCCGCAGCGCCGGCCCGCGCCCGGGCGGTCGCGTCACCGTCCTCTACGCCGGGCGCCTGACGCGTGAGAAGGGCGCCGACCTGCTGGCCGACGCGTTCCTGGCCGCCCGTGCGCACGATCCGCGGCTGCACCTCGTCCTGGCCGGCGACGGCCCCGAGGCCGGCGTCCTGGCCGACCGCCTCGGCGCCCATGCGACGCTGCTGGGCTGGCTGGAGGGCGACGACCTGGCGCGGGCCTACGCGGACGCCGACCTGTTCGTGTTCCCGAGCCGGACCGACACGTTCGGGCAGACGCTGCTGGAGGCCCAGGCCAGCGGCCTGCCCGTGGTCGCCGTGGCCGAGGGCGGCCCCTGCTGCATCGTCGCCGACGGGGTGACCGGCCTGCTGCGCCCGGCCGACACGGCCGCGCTGGCCGAGGCCGTCCGCGGGCTGGCCGCCGACCCCGCGCGGCGCCGGGCGCTCGGGGAGGCCGCCCGGGCGGCCGTGCACGAGCGGACGTGGGACGCCTCGCTGCTGCGCCTGGCCGCCGGCTACCACCGTGCGCTCGGCGCCGGCTCGCGGACGTCGGAGCGGGTGCGCCGTGTCGCCTGAGACGCTGGACCACGGTCACCTGACCCTGCGGCGCGGCGGGGCCGGCCGCGCGCGCCTGCGCCTCGTGCCTGCCGCACCACTGCGGATCGTCGACGTCGTCCCCGACGACGGCCCCGGCGCGCTGCGCACCTACCTCGACGCCAAGTCGCGCCTTGCCGCCCACACCGGCGAGCTGCACCACGACGTGCTCGTCCGGGGGCGGTCGCGCTCCCGCACCGCGCTCGCTGCGCGGCTGCGCGCGCTGGCGCCCGACGTGGTCCTGCTGCACGATCCGTGGCCGGCCCCGCTGGACCTCGTCGCCTGCGCCCGCGGGCTGGGGGCGCGGACCGTCGCGGTGCACCACGGCTCCAGTGAGGCCCAGGCGGCCGTGCTGCCCGGCCCGTCGCGGGCCCACCTGCCGGCCGTCCGCGCGCAGCGGCGCCGTCTGGCGCGCGAGGTCGACGCGGTCATGGGCCTTCCGGCGACGACCGCCGACAGCCGCCGCGTCGCCACCCTCGCCGTGGCGATGGGCGTCGACGACGCGTTCCGCCCGCGTGCCGACGTGCGCCGGGGCGATCATGTGCTGTATGTCGGGCGCCTCGCGCGGGGCCACGGGCTCTTCCGCCTCCTGGACGCGGCGGCCCGCAGCGCCGACCCGTGGCCGCTGCACCTCGTCGGCGCCGGGCCCCTCGAGGACGCCCTGCGCACCCGGGCCCAGCACCTGGGCCTCGGGCGCCGGGTCAGCGTCGCGCCCGACGTCCGGGATCGCGAGTGCCTCGCGCGCCGGATGGCGGCCGCACGCTGCGTCGTCGTGCCGGGGGCGCTGGAGCCGTTCGGGCTCGTCGCGCTGGAGGCCGCCGCCTGCGGCACGCCGGTCGCCGGCTGTCTCACGGCCCCGGCGCTGGGGCTCGTCGGCGGGCTCGGCCACCGCTTCGCGCCCGGCGACCCGACCGGCCTGGACCGGGCGATCGCCGCCGCCCGCGCGGCCGGACCCGACGCCGAGGCGGGCGCCGTCCTGGCCTGGCGCCACGCCTGGGACCGCGTGCTGCGCGAGGAGCTGCGCCGGCTGCGGGAGCTGGCGTGCTGAGGCCGGGCCGCGGGGCCCTGGCCGTGTCCCTGCACGACGTCGAGCCCGCGACCTTCGAGCGCTGCGCGCTCATCCGCGACTGGCTCGACGACCTCGGGGTGCACCGCGTGACGCTCCTGGTCATCCCCGCCCCGGACCTCCATCCCTTCCACGACCGCCGCCCGGAGCTCGCCGACTGGCTCGAGGAGCGCGCCGGGCTGGGCGACGCCATCGCCCAGCACGGCTTCCGGCACCGCGCCGTCCCCGGCCGCCGCCCGCTCGCGCGGCTGCACGCGGGAGCCGGGGCGGAGTTCGTGGGGCTCGACGGCGATGAGACGCGCCGCGCGGTCCTGGCGGGCCGCCGCGTGCTGCGCCTCGCCGGCATCGCACCGCGCGGGTTCGTGGCCCCCGGCTACGCCTACACCTCGGCGCTCCGTGACACGCTGGCGTCGACGTTCGACTGGTGGGCGGGGCTCGGCCGGCTGCACCGCGCGAACCGCTCCAGCACGACCGCCCCGGCGCTCAGCCTCGGCACGTCCACGCGCCTGGGGCGCTGGACGTCGCCGGTGCTCGTACGCGCGGGCGCCTACGCGGGCGGCGAGGTGCTGCGCCTGGAGATCCATCCGGCCGACCTCGACCACCCGCGCTGCGTGGGCGCGGTCGAGCGCGTCCTGGGCGCCGCGCGCGGGCGCGACGCGGTGACCTACGACGACCTCGCCGGGCCCTAGCGATGTACAACCGATCGGCTATGCAATAACCGATCGGTTTGTTATGGTCGCGACATGGCCGCCGTGCAAGCCCCCGTCCTGACCCCGCGCGAGCGCCGGCCCGGCGGCTGCTGCTCGCCCGCCGTCGAGCCGCAGCTGGGGCCGGAGGCGGCGGCCCACCTGGCCGTGCTGGCCAAGGCCCTGGCCGACCCTACGCGCCTGCGGATCGTCGACGCGCTGCGCACGTCGGCGCCCGAGGCCGTGTGCCAGTGCGAGCTGCTGCCGCTGTTCTCCATGAGCCAGCCCGCGCTGTCCAAGCACCTCAAGATCCTCGTCAACGCCGGCGTGATCGGCACCGAGCGACGCGGACTCTGGGCCTACTACTACGTCCTCGACGACTCCCTGGAGGAGCTCACCGCATGGCTGACGTGACCGACCCCTGCTGCGCGCCTGCCGACGCCGACGTCCGCGAGACGGTGCGCCGCAAGTACGCCGCCGCCGCGCTGGCCGCCGCACAGTCCGCGCGCGCGCCCGGCAACTGCTGCGGCCCGGTGGCCACCGCCGACGCCGCCGGCCGCCCGGTCTTCGGCAGCGTGCTGTACGACGACGACGAGGCCGGCTCCGCCCCCGAGGCGGCGGTCAGCGCCTCGCTGGGCTGTGGCGTCCCGACCGCGGTCGCCGACCTGCACGAGGGGGAGACCGTGCTCGACCTCGGCTCGGGCGCCGGCGCCGACGTCCTCATCTCCGCCGCGCGCGTCGGCGCGACCGGCCGGGCCATCGGACTGGACATGACCGACGAGATGCTGGCCCTGGCCCGCGGCAACGCCGAGCAGGCCGGGGCGTCCAACGTCGAGTTCGTCAAGGGCCATATCGAGGACATCCCGCTCCCCGACCGCTCCGTCGACGTCGTGATCTCCAACTGCGTGATCAACCTCTCCGGCGACAAGCCCAGGGTCCTGCGCGAGGTGGCCCGCGTGCTGGCGCCGGGCGGCCGCTTCGCCGTCTCCGACGTCATCGCCGACGAGGACATGGACGACGCCACCCGCGCCGACATGGCGCAGTGGACCGGCTGCATTGCGGGGGCGCTGACCCGCCGCGAGTTCGAGGACGCGCTGGCCGCCGCCGGCCTGACCGACGTCGAGATCCGCGAGACCCATCGCGTCCACGAGCACGCGGGCGCGGCGATCGTCCGCGCCCGCAAGGCCGGCTGAGGGCCCATGCGCCGTGGCGCCACGGTCGCGCCGGCGCCGGCCGCCGATGGCCCGGCGGTCATTGGGCGCCTGTCGACGCTGGACCGGTTCCTGCCGTTGTGGATCGCGGCGGCGATGGCCGCGGGCCTGGCGCTGGGCGCGATCTTCCCCGGCTTCGACGACGCCCTCGACGCGCTGCGGGTCGGCACGGTCTCGCTGCCCATCGCCGTTGGCCTGTTGTTGATGATGTACCCGGTGCTGGCCAAGGTCCGCTACGAGGAGCTCGGGCAGATCACCGGCCAGCCGCGGATGATCGGTGCGTCGATCGCGCTGAACTGGGTCGTCGGGCCGCTGCTGATGTTCGCGCTGGCCTGGATCTTCCTCTCGGGCCATCCCGAGTACCGCACCGGCCTGATCATCGTCGGGCTCGCGCGGTGCATCGCCATGGTGCTGATCTGGTCGGACCTGGCCAAGGCCGACGCCGAGGCGACGGCGCTGCTGGTGGCCATCAACTCGCTGTTCCAGATCCTGGCCTTCTCCCTGCTGGGCTGGCTCTACCTGACCGGGCTGCCGCAGCTGCTGGGCCTGGACACCCAGGGCCTGGACGTCTCGCTGTGGGAGGTGGCGCGGACCGTGCTCATCTTCCTCGGCATCCCGCTGGCCGCCGGGTTCCTGACGCGCCGGGTGGGCATCGGCCGGCGCGGCGAGGCCTGGTACCGCCAGCGCTTCCTGCCGCGCATTGGACCCATCGCCCTCTACGGGCTCCTGTTCACGATCGTGATGCTGTTCGCCATCCAGGGCGACGCCATCACGTCGGCGCCGCTCGACGTGGTGCTGATCGCGGTGCCGCTGCTCGTCTACTTCCTGATGATGTTCTTCTCCAGCTTCTGGCTGGGACGCGCCCTCGGCCTCGGGTACGCGCGGACGGCCACGCTCGCCTTCACCGCGGCGTCGAACAACTTCGAGCTGGCGATCGCGGTCTGCGTCGGGGTCTTCGGGGCCACGTCGGGGCAGGCGCTGGCGGGCGTCGTGGGCCCGCTCATCGAGGTCCCGGTGCTCGTGTCGCTGGTCTACGTGGCGCTGTGGCTCGGTCGCCGCTGGTTCGGGACCGGCGAGGTCGACGGCCCGCCCGTCGCGGGCGTCCCCGGCCGCGCGGAGGTCGCCTGATGGCCACCGTCCTGTTCGTGTGCCGGGCCGACGCCGGGCGCTCGCAGATGAGCGCCGCGCTGCTGCGACGGGCGGCCGCCGGCCGCCATCACGCGCTGGCGGCCGGCAGCAAGGCCGACCCCGGGGGCCACGTGCACCCCCAGGTCGTCCGGGCCTCCTCGCCGAGCTCGATCGCGCCGCCGCCATGACGACCCTGCCACCGCCAGTCACACCCCGGGAGCCCGCCGTACCATGACCCGCATCGCCATCAACGGCTTCGGCCGCATGGGCCGCCTCGCGCTGCGCGCGCTCTGGGGCCGGCCTGACCTCGGCCTCGAGGTCGTGCACGTCAACGAGGCCAAGGGCGGCGCGGGCACCGCCGCGCACCTGCTCGAGTTCGACTCCGTCCACGGGCGCTGGGCCCGCGAGGTCTACGGCGAGGGCGGCATGCTGCGGATCGACGGCCACGCCCTGGGCTTCTCGGAGGCCGCCGAGCCGGGCGCCGTGGCCTGGAACGAGCACGGGGTCGAGCTCGTGCTGGAGTGCTCGGGCCGCTTCCGCACCATGGACGCCCTGGCCCCGTACTTCGCGCGCGGGGTCGGCAAGGTGGTCGTCGCCGCGCCGGTCGAGGACGACCGCGCGCTCAACGTCGTCGTCGGCGTCAACCACGACCGCTACGACCCCGCGGTGCACGACGTCGTCACCGCCGCCTCGTGCACGACGAACTGCCTGGCGCCGGTCGTCAAGGTGCTGCACGAGGGGCTGGGCATCCGCCGCGGCTCGATCACGACGCTGCACGACATGACGAACACCCAGACCGTCGTCGACGCGCCGCACAAGGACCTGCGGCGGGCCCGCGCGGCCTCGGTGTCGCTCATCCCGACCACGACGGGGTCGGCCACGGCGATCGGGCTGATCTTCCCCGAGCTGCAGGGCAAGCTGGACGGGCTCGCGGTGCGCGTCCCGCTCGTGAACGCCTCGCTCACCGACGCGGTCTTCGAGGTCGCCCGGCCCACGACGGTCGACGAGGTCAACGGGCTGCTGGCCGCGGCCGCGGCCGAGGGGCCGCTGGCCGGGATCCTCGGCTACGAGGAGCGCCCCCTGGTGTCGGTGGACTACGTCGACGACCCGCGCTCGGGCGTCGTCGACGCGCTCTCGACGCTGGTCACCGACGGGACCCAGGTCAAGGTGCTGGCCTGGTACGACAACGAATGGGGCTACGCCAACCGCATGGTCGAGCTCGCGGGCATCGTCGCGGCCGGGGAGGCCGGCGGGCGATGAGCGCAGCCCCGAGCGCCGGGGTCACGCGGCCCCGTGGGGACCTGCGCAACTACGCGATCGTCACCGGCGCCTACTGGGCCGACACGATCGCCGACGGCGCCAGCCGCATGCTGGTGCTGTTCTTCTTCTACGAGCGGGGCTACAGCCCGTTCAAGGTGGCGATGCTGTTCCTCTTCTACGAGGTCTTCGGCATCATCACCAACCTGGTCGGCGGGTTCGTCGCCGCCCGCTTCGGCCTCAGGGCGACGCTGCTGATGGGCCTGGGGACCCAGCTCGTGGCGCTCGGGATGCTCGCCGTCGTCCCCGCCGGCTGGCTCGTGGTGGCCTACGTGATGGCCGCACAGGCGCTGTCGGGCATCGCCAAGGACCTGACGAAGATGAGCTCCAAGAGCGCGGTCAAGCTCGTCGTGCCCGGCGACGCCCCCGGAGCGCTCTACAAGTGGGTCGCGATCCTCACCGGCTCCAAGAACGCGCTGAAGGGCGTCGGCTTCTTCCTGGGTGCGCTGCTGCTCAGCGTGATCGGGTTCCGCAGCGCGCTGGCCGTGCTGATGGTGCTGGTCGCCACCGGGCTGGTCACGGTGGTCGTCGCGATGCGGGGCGACCTCGGCCGTCCCGACGCCAAGGCGAAGTTCCGCCACATGTTCTCCAACACCCGCGCCGTCAACGTCCTGGCGGGTGCACGCATCTTCCTGTTCGCCTCGCGGGACGTCTGGTTCGTCGTGGGCCTGCCGGTGTTCTTCCGCACCGAGCACGGCTGGTCGTTCTGGATGGCGGGCGGCTTCCTCGCGGTCTGGACGATCGGCTACGGCGTCGTGCAGGCCGCTGCACCGAACCTCCTGCGGCGACGGTCGGCGCGCGCGGGCGGCGATCCCGACGGGCGGACGGCGACGGGCCTGGCCTTCGTCCTGGCGCTGTTCCCGGCGGCGATCGCGGCGACGATGGCCGCCGGTGCCGACCCGGTGACGGTCATCGTCGTGGGCCTGCTGGCGTTCGGCGTCGTCTTCGCCCTGAACTCCGCCGTGCACTCCTACCTCATCCTGGCCTACGCCGAAGGCGACAAGGTCGCCATGAACGTCGGCTTCTACTACATGGCCAACGCTGGCGGGCGCCTGGCGGGCACGGTGCTCTCCGGGGCGCTGTACCAGTGGCAGGGCCTGCAGGCCTGCCTGTGGGCCTCGGCCGCGTTCGTGCTGGCGGCGGGGGCGTTGTCACGGCTGCTGCCCGGCGAGGCACCGAGCGCGACGCCGGGTCCTCAGCCGGCGTTGTTGTAGACGGCCTTGTCGAACGACGGCAGCGACGGATCGCCGGCGAGGCCGAGATGGTCCAGCCCGAACAGGTCCTCGATGCTGCGCAGCAGCGAGTAGTGGTTGTAGGAGTCGGAGATGTTCGTGCTCCCGGGCTTGACGAACGCGGAGAGCAGGAGCAGCCCGACCCGACCGCCGCCCGGGGGCGCCGGAGCGAGGGTCCCGTCGGGCGTGGTGGCGCTCGCGGGAGCCGTCGTGCTGCCGGCCGTCGCCGTGCTCGCCGGCGCGGCGCTGCTCCCCGCGGGCAGGGCGCCGCCGGCGGGATCCACCGCCACGTCGACGGCCGCGGGATCGACCGCGCTCGGATCGCCCGGTGCCGTGACGCTCGGGCCGGGTACGGGCGTGCTCGCCGGCGTGGTCGTCGACGACGCCACGAGGTTGGGGTAGTCCGGTGTGTTGCAGCACGACCCCGCGTCGGCGTTCGGGCCCGTCTGCGGTGCCTGGTCGGACGTGATCGCGATCAGGCCGCCGTCCTGGTAGGCCGCCGAGCGCATGATCCGCGGCACGAGCGTCCTGAGGAACCCGTCTGCCGCGGCCAGCCCGGCCGGCTGTCCCGGCGCGCAGGGCACGTCGCTGCCGTCGTGGCAGCGGCTCGGCACGATGTAGGACACCGACGGCGTCGTCGCCGCCGACGTCAGGTCGAGGTCGAGCTGGGACAGCGCGACGTCGTCCTGGGCGCACGCCGTCCCGTCGGTCAGGCCGTGGAAGTACACGAAGGGGTTGCGCCAGGTCACGTAGGCGTCGCCCGGCCGGGGCGACTGCTCGGCGTCGAGGGTGCCCGGCGCCGGATGCCGGCAGGTCGTGGGTGCCTCGGGCGGGCCGTTGCCCAGATCCTCGACATAGGCCTTCCAGCTCCTGTGCGCGGCATCGAGCTGGCTGGCCAGCGTCCCGGTTGCCGCCGGGTACACGCAGCCGTCGCCGAGCACCTGCTGTCCCTGGCCGACGGTCGCCGGGACGATGTCCGCGTACTGGGGGCAGTTGGCGGTCGTCTGCGCCGTGGGCCCCTGGCCGCTGATGAGCGCGATCCCGTTGGCCAGCTCGCTCTGGGCCACCCCGTAGTAGTTGGCGATGAGCTCGCCCTTGCCGGTCAGCGTCCTGGCCAGGTACGGCGCCGCCGATCGGCTGCCGAACGTCGCGTCGTAGCCGTGGGCCGAGAGCACGATGAGGAAGACGTGCTTGACGGGGGGCGGGATCGTGCCGTCGCCGGCCGAGCTGTCGGGGGCTCCGTCCGGGGGGGTGGCCGGCTCCTCGGTCGTCGTGGCGGGGGCCGAGGACGCGTCGCTCGAGCCCGCATCCGGGCTCGGGGCGGGGGCGCTGTCGGGCACGATGGGCGGCACCGGAGCGGGCACGGGCGCCGGAGCCGGCGCAGCCGGCGGGGAGGAGAGGGCGACGAGCACCGGCGCGCTGGCCTCGCTCGGCGCGGTCGGGCTGAGGAACGAGCCCAACAGCACGCCCGCGGCCAGCAGGCCCATCACCGCGATCGCCGCGACCCGCGGCGCGGGCATCGACCAGCCGTCGGGCGGCGCGTCGGCGTGGTCCTCCGCATCGGTGGAGGCGATGGCGCCGACCGAGCCGAGCAGGCCCGCGATGCCCGGCGGCAGCGCGCCGTGCCGGGCGCCGCAGTCCAGGCAGTAGCGCTGATCGCCGGCCAGCGCGGCGCCGCACTCCGCGCAGGCGCGGACGGACGCGACCGGGGCGCGCGGATCGGGCGGGGGCAGGGACACGCAGGGCGGCACTCTGCCGTGCCCCCACGTCCGCGCTGTGAACATCCGGAGACGCCGCCGGCGGCAACCGTTGTTTCACAACTTCGCAACGCACGGCCCTCAGACTGCTCCTCCACGACCCGGCGCACGCTCTGGGCGCCCGGTCGCGCACACCATGGACAGCACCATCACCTCCACCACGGACGTCATGCCCACGCTGCTGGCGCCGGTCTCGGCCGATCTCTGCGCCGCGTGCGGATCCCGCCTGGCCACCGACCAGCGCTACTGCCTGGAGTGCGGGGAGCGCCGGGGCGACCCGCGGCTTCCGGTCATGAACGGCAGGCCGCCCGAACCGCTGCCCCTCCAGGCTCCGCCGGCGCGGGCCCGGGGCTCGCGCGTCTCGTCCGGCAGCACCCTGATCGCCGGCATCGGCACGCTCCTGCTCGCCGTCGGGGTCGGCGTCCTCATCGGGCGCTCGAACACCAGCGACCAGTCCGCCAAGGCCCCGCCGGTCCAGGTCGTGACCCTGGCCGGGGGCGGTGGCGCCGTGGCCGCGGGGTCGCCGGTGGCGAGCACGTCGACGCCGGCCTCCTCCGGCGCCACCGCGAGCTCCAAGGCCAAGAAGACGACCGACAGCGCGGCCAAGGCGGCCGGCGCCACGACCAGGGCGGCGGCCAAGACGCCGCCGAAGGTCGTCCAGGTCGGAAGCTCCGGCACGGGCAAGGGCTACAAGAACGGCAAGTTCACCGGCGACTTCTTCGGCCCGTGAGCGTCGACCCCGACACGAGGCAGGTCCACGAGCGATGATCAAGCGCACCCTCGACGCCCGGCGGCTGCGGCGCGCGCACGCGCACGGCCTCGCGCCGGCCCCGACCGCTCCGCTTCCGCCGGTCCTGGCCGCCGCCCCGGACGACCGCAGCGTCGATCTCCGCCGCCGCCGGGAGCAGCTGACGGCCCAGGTCGCCGAGTTGCAGTGGGACCTCGGCGGCCTCGTGTACGAGATGGCCGTCCGCAACCGGATCCGCACCGATGTCCTCGTCCGGCGCGCCGCGGCCCTGCAGGAGGCCGAGTCCGAGCTCGGCGAGGTCGAGCGCATCTTGCGCATGGAGGAGACGGGCGCCGCCGGATCGTGCCTGGTCTGCCGCGCGCCGCACAGCGGCGGCGCCGTGTTCTGTTGGCAGTGCGGCGCCGGGCTGCTCGAGCAGGTCTCCAGCGACGCGATCGCCGCGTCCTAGCCGAAGCGACCGCTGACGTAGTCCCGGGTCCGCGTGTCGGCGGCCCGGCCGAAGATGACCTCGGTGTCGTCGTACTCGACCAGGGTGCCGACCCGGCGGTCGTCGATCACGTCCAGGCTGAAGAAGGCGGTCCGGTCGGCGACGCGCGCGGCCTGCTGCATGTTGTGCGTGACGATGACGATCGTGTAGCGGCGTTTGAGGGTGTGCATCAGGTCCTCGATCGCGGCGGTGGCGATCGGGTCCAGCGCCGACGCCGGCTCGTCGAGCAGCAGCACGTCGGGCTCGATGGCGATCGCCCGTGCGATGCACAGCCGCTGCTGCTGTCCGCCCGAGAGCCCCAGCGCGCTCTGGCGCAGCCGGTCCTTGACCTCGTCCCAGAGCGCCGCCCCGCGCAGCGCCTTCTCGACGCGCTCGTCCAGGTCCGACTTCATCCCGAGGTTGCGCGGCGCCCAGGCGATGTTGTCGTAGATGGACTTCGGGAACGGGTTGGGCTTCTGGAAGACCATGCCGATGCGGCGCCGGACCTCGACGCGGTCGACGCCTCCGCCGTAGACGTCGTGCCCGCGGTAGAGGACCTGTCCGTCCAGCGTGAAGCCCTTGACGGAGTCGTTGAGGCGGTTGAGGCTGCGCAGGAACGTCGACTTGCCGCAGCCCGACGGGCCGATGATCGCGGTGACCAGGTTGCCGTAGATCTTCACGTCGACCCCCGCGATGGCGGGCTTGCCCCCGTAGGAGACCTTGACGTCGCGCGCCTCGAAGACCACCTGGCGCGGTGCCCGCCGCGCGCCTGCCATCCCCTCGGCGCTGGGCAGCGGCCCGGTCCGGATCCGCAGCCGCGCCGGGACGGCGTCGTCGCCCACGCCCGGGCGGCCGTCCAGCCCCGAGGCGGTCATGCCGACACCTTGGACTGGCTGCGCGCGAGCACGGCACGGGCCAGGACGTTGGTCGCGAGGATGAACACGAGGAGCACGAGGGCCGCGCCCCAGGCGCGCTCGTAGCCTGACGGGTCGGCCTGCTCTGAGAGGGTGAAGATCGACACGGGGATGTTGGCCAGCGCGTGGCCGAAGGGATTGGTGTTCATGGAGGTGTTGAAGATGGACGTCGCGAAGATGAGCGGTGCGGTCTCCCCGGCGGCGCGCGCAATGGCCAGGACCACGCCGGTGACGATGCCGCCGAGGGCACTGGGGACGACGATGCCCAGCACGCTGCGCCAGCGGCTGACCCCCAGCGCATCCGCGGCCTCCCGCAACTGGGGCGGGACGAGCAGCAGCATCTCCTGCGTCGCGCGGGCGATCAGCGGGATCATGATGATGGCCAGCGCGAACGAGCCGGCGAAGCCGCTCTGGCCGTGCCCGGCGACGAGCAGGCCGAAGACGAACAGGCCGATGACGATCGACGGCAGGCCGTTGAGCATGTCCAGCGCGAGCCGGATCGGCCGGGCGGTGCGCGGGCGCGCGAACTCGGTCACGTAGATCGCCACGAGGATGCCGACCGGGGTCGCGATCGCCGTGGCCAGCAGCACGATGATGGCGGTGCCGACGATGGCGGGCGCGATGCCGCCGCCCGGGCCGCCGAACAGCGGCGGCGACTTCGTCAGGAAGTCGACGGTGATCGCGCCGCCCCCACGCTTGACGACCGCGAAGACCAGAATGCCCAGGACGGCCACGGCCAGCAGCGCCGCCGCCGTCGCCCCGGCCTCGGCCAGCACGTTGACCACGCCTCGCCACCGCAGGTTCCCCGAGGCGGTCAGCGGGGCCTCGGGGTCGAACGGCCGCGGCGCGTCGTCGAGCGCGTCGGTCATCGGCCGGCCTGCCTCTGGACGTCGTAGCGGCGTCCGATCCACTGCGCCGCGAGGTTCGTGGTGAGCCCGATGACGAGCAGGATCAGGGCCAGATAGAACAGCGACGACGTCTGCAGCTTGGTCGACGCCCCCTGGAACTGGTTGGCGATGCGGCTGGCGAGCGTGTCGCCGGTGGTGAAGAGGGAGGTGTGGACCTCGTTGCCCGCACCGATCACCTGGGTGACGGCGATGGCCTCGCCGAGCGCCCGGCCGAGGCCGAGGCAGGCGGCGGAGGCGACCCCCGACGCGGTCGAGGGGAGGATGACGCCGCGGACGATCTCCCAGCGCGTGGCGCCCAGCGCGGCCGCGCCGTCCTGCAGCTCACGGGGGACCGTGCGGAACAGGTCGCGGCTGATCGAGGCGATGATCGGGACGATCATGACCGTCAGGATCAGACCGGCGGTGAACAGGCTGCTGCCGCTGCTCGACGGTGGACCGAACAGCGGGATGAAGCCCAGCGTCCGGTGCAGCCACGGCTCGATGTGGTCCCGGAGGAACGGGCCGAGCACGAGGATGCCCCAGAAGCCGAGGATCACGCTCGGGATGGCGGCCAGCATCTCGACCAGGGCGCCGACGACGCCGCGCACCCCGCGCGGGGCCAGCAGGCTCAGGTAGAGGCCGATGGCGACCGAGACCGGCGTGGCGATCAGCAGCGCCATCGCCGAGCTGACGGCCGTGCCGAACAGCAGCGTCGTGGCGCCGAAGACGTCGAAGTTGGGCTTCCACTGGCTGTGGACCAGGAACCCGAGCCCGAAGTGCGACAGCGCCAGGCGCGAGCCGCTGACGAGCTGATAGGTGATCTCGAGGATCAGCGCGCACGTCAGCAGGGCCGCGAGGATGGCCAGGCCGCGCAGCAGCGAGTTGCCGAGTCGGTCGTTGACCCTCGGGGTCACACGCGCTCGTGCGCGCCGGCGCGGAGGCGCCCCAGGACCGACCGTCACGGACATTGCGCCGCAGACTAGATGGGCGACGGACGCCCGAACCGCTCGTTCACCGCTTGTGCACACGCCGGAAACAACCTCACAACAGGTTGTGCACCTGTGGACCGTGATGCTCGCCCCCGACAACGAACACCCTCACTCGAGGCGAAAGGGAACAACGTGAACCGCAGTAGGTTCCTCGGTCTTACGCTCGCGGTCCTGACCGCGAGCGCGTCGGGAGGCATCGCGTCCAGCGCGATGGCCTCCGACGCCAACGGCTCGCTCACCGGCGCCGGCTCCACCCTCGTAGCACCGCTGATGAGCAACTGGGCTCAGGACTTCGAGGCCAGGCACAGCATCACGGTCACCTACGGGGCCGTCGGCTCCGGTGCCGGGATCTCGCAGATCTCGGCCCGCACGGTCGACTTCGGGGCGTCCGACGCTCCGCTGACGCCGGCGCAGGCGCAGACCTGCAACGGCTGCGTGCAGGTTCCCTGGGGGCTGACGGCCACCGCGGTCGCCTTCAACGTCAAGGGCGTCAAGCGCCTCAACCTGAGCCCGGCCATCGTCGCCAAGATCTACCTGGGCACGATCACCAACTGGAACGATCGCGGGATCAAGAAGCTCAACCCGGGCGTCAAGCTCCCCAACCTGGGGATCACCCCGATCTACCGCAGCGACGGATCGGGCGACACGTACGCCTTCACCGACCTGATGCAGCGGGTCAGCGCTCCCTGGAAGGCGAAGGTCGGCAACGCGACGGCCGTGAGCTTCCCCAAGGGCGTCGGCGGGAAGGGCAACGACGGCGTGACGGCGGTGCTCGGCTCGACCAACGGCGGGATCGCCTACATCTCGGCGGCCTACGTCATCGCGCACGGGCTCAGCGTCGCGGCGCTGCAGAACCAGGCCGGGAAGTTCGTGTACCCGAACCTGAAGAACATCTCGGCGGCGGCGAGCGTCGTCAAGCGCGTCCCGGCGAGCAACGAGATGCACATCGTCAACCCGCCCAAGCGCCTCAAGCTCGCCTACCCGCTCTCGACGTTCACGTACGCGATCGTGCCGAAGAGCTCGCCGAAGGCCAGCTCCATCCGGCTCTTCGTGCTGTACGCGATGGGCATCGGCCAGAAGTTCGGCCCGGCGCTGGACTTCGCCCCGATCCCGGGCGTCGTCTACAAGGCTGGCGTGGCCACCGTCAACCGGCTCCAGCAGGGCTGACGGTCACCGGCCACCGCACCGCGGTCACCGGGCCGGTGTGGGACCTCTCGGGTCCCGCGCCGGCCCTCGGTGCGTCCGGGGACGGCTCAGGGCCGTCCCGACGTCGCCAGCGTCTGGTTCGCGTATCGAGGATCGCCGGTGACCTCGCGCTCCACCCACGCGGGGGGGCGAAGGCACGGGCGGCGGCCTCGTCGGCGAACTCGACCTCGAGGGTGCGCAGGCCCTGCAGCGCGCCCTCGTAGACGTCGAGCTCGAGCACGACGCCCGGGCCGGCCTGCGTGCTGTGGCGGGTCTTGACCACGCGACGACCCTCGGTCAGCGCCCACAGCGCGTCGAAGCGGGCGGACTCGATGGCCAGCTCCTCCTCGACCCGCACGAGGCCCGGCGCGGACTTGACCGTCAGCGTCGCCCTGCGGTCGCGCCGGCGGACGCGCACCTCGACGTCGGGCGTGATCGCCAGGTAGCCCTGCTCGATCCGCTGGGCCGACCACGTGCCGAGGTCGTCCGGCGGCTGCGCCACGAGGAACTTGCGCTCGATCTCCACGAGGAGGCCGATGATGCCAGCGCGTCAGCGCCGGCGCTTGAGCGAGATGCCCTCCAGGACGTGGGCGACCTTCTCGCAGGCGTCCACGCTCTGCTCGAGGGTCTCGAAGATGTCCTTCCACCGGATGACGACCATCGGGTCGATGCCCGTGGCGAACAGGGAGGCCAGCGCCTCGCGGCTCAGGCGGTCGCCCTCGTTCTCCAGCCGGTGGATCTCGACCAGGTGGGGCGCCAGGTCGGCGCCTGAGCGCAGCGTGCGCAGCGCGCGGGCCACCTGCTCGCCCGCCCCGACGAGCACGTCGGCGATCGCGCCGGCCTGCTCCATCGGCGCCTCGACGGCGTAGAGGACCAGCTCGTCGGCGGCCTGCTCGGCGTAGTCGACGATGTCGTCCAGCGTCGTGGCCAGCAGGTGGCCGTCGGCGGGGTTCATCGGCGGGCGGCCCGTCCCGCCGCCGTTGAGGCGGTGGATCAGGTCGTGGGTGATGCGGTCGCCCTCCTGCTCGCAGAGCAGGAGGTCGCGGGCGAGATGGGCGTGCTCCGGGTAGTCGGCGAGCAGGTCGCGCAGCAGCAGGGTGGCCCGCTGCACGTTGCGGCCGGACTCCTCGAAGAGCTCGAAGACCCCGGTGTCAGTTGAGCGGAAGAGCGCCATCCGCCGCCGAGCGTAGGTGGGCGGCCCGCGATCGGCCAAGGTCTTCACGACTCGTTCACAACGGGTTCACCGGACGGTAACCGCCCACCGGGGCTCCGGCCGGATCCTCCAGGACGATGGAGGCTGCACACACAGGCGAGGTCCGCGACGTCCTGCTCGCCGGCGAGCTCGAGATCCGCCCGCAGGACGGGCTGGTGCTCGCCGCCGGCCGCGCGCTGACGCTCTCGGTCCGGGAGTTCGGGCTGCTTGTCGCGCTCGTGCAGCGGACGGGGCGCATCGTCTCCCGCGCGGAGCTCTATCGCCTCGTCTGGGGCGGCGAGCTGCGCGACGGCGACCGGTCGATCGACGTCTACGTCCACAAGCTGCGCGTCAAGCTCGAGACCGCACTGCCCGCGTGGGCCTTCATCCACACGCATGTGGGGTTCGGCTACCGGTTCACCCCGGAGCCTTCACACCTCTTTCACAACTCGTCGACATCGCGGTAACAGGATGAGGGCGTGGCCACGTCAGCCTGCCCGGCGACACAACGATCAAGGAGCAGTGCAGACGTGAGCTCACGTTCTCTCGTGGCGGCCACCGTGGCCGCCGCCCTCGCCACCGGCGTCGCCGCCTGTGGCAGCAGCAGCAACGACAACTCCAGCAGCACGACCGCCAACGGCGCCAGCAGCAGCTCGGGCTCGTCGGTCAAGGCCACCCTCAACGGCGCCGGCTCCACGTTCGCCGCCCCCATCTACCAGCAGGTCGGCAGCGACCTCAAGGGGCAGGGCCTGACCATCAACTACCAGGGCGTGGGCTCGGGCGCCGGCGTCTCGCAGTTCAGCGCGGGCACCGTCGACTTCGCCGGCTCCGATCCCGCCCTGACGGCCGACGACAAGGCGACGATCAAGAAGGGCGAGCCGATCCAGATCCCCTTCGCGCTCGGCGCGATCACGGCGTCCTACAACCTCAACGGCGTCAAGAGCGGCCTCAAGCTCGACGGCGCGACGCTGGCCAAGATCTACCTGGGCACGATCAAGACCTGGGACGACCCGGCCATCAAGGCGCTCAACGGCGGCATGACGATCCCGTCCACGAAGATCACCGTCGTCCACCGCTCGGACTCCTCGGGCACGACCAAGGGGTTCACCGGCTTCCTGGCCGCGTACTCCCCGGAGTGGAAGTCGGGCCCCGGCGTGGACAAGGACATCAAGTGGCCCACGGGCACCGGCGCCAAGGGCAACGACGGCGTCGCGGCCGCGGTCAAGCAGACCGACGGGGCGATCGGCTACGTCGAGCAGGCCTACGCCCTGCAGAACGGCTTCACGTTCGCCGACGTCAAGAACAAGTCCGGCGCCTTCGTCGCGCCGACGCTGGAGAGCACCTCGGCCGCGGCGGACGGCATCGACATCCCGACCGACCTGGGCGTGAGCACGATCGACTCCCCCAACGCCAAGGCCTACCCGATCGTCTCCCAGACGTTCGCGATCACCTACGCCGACCCGTGCAAGGCGGGCATGGACGCCACGAAGGCCAAGGGCCTGAAGGCGATGATGAGCTACCTGCTCGGCGCCGGCCAGGACACGATCAAGAAGCTGTCCTACGCCCCGATCCCCGACAGCCTGAAGGCCAAGGACCAGGCGGCGGTCGACGCGATGCAGTGCAACGGCGCCGCGATCGGGAGCTGATGGCCGCGACCACCCCCGATCTGCGGCACGGCGAGCGCTCGGTCCTCGAGCGCTCGCCGTCGGCGCGCCGCGCAGATCCGCTGTTCCGCTGGTCCCTGACGGCGCTGGCGGCGCTGATCCTGGCGCTCATCGCCTTCTTCTTCGTCTTCCTCATCACCAAGGCGAGCCCGGCGCTGAGCCACCAGGGCGTCCTCTCGTTCCTGTTCACGAACGACTGGAACCCGTCCAAGGCCATCTTCGGCGCCTGGCCGCTGGTCGCCGGCACGATCATCACCGCCGCGATCGCGCTGCTCATCGGCGTGCCGATCGCCGTCGCCTCCGCGCTGTACGTCACCGAGCTGTGCCCACGGCGCCTGCGCGCGCCGCTCACCGTGTTGGTCGAGCTGCTCGCCGCGGTGCCCTCGGTCGTCTACGGCCTCTGGGGCATCTTCGTGCTCATCCCGAAGCTCAAGCCCGCCGAGCAGTGGTTCAGCGACACCTTCTCGTTCCTGCCGCTGGTCGGCGGCAGCGTCGCGGGCCCCAACTACTTCATCGCCGGCCTGATCCTGGCGATCATGATCCTGCCGATCGTCTCGGCGATCTCGCGCGAGGTCATGTCGACGGTCCCGCCGGACCTCAAGGAGGCCTCGCTGGCCCTGGGTGCCACGCGCTGGGAGATGATCCGCATGGCCGTGCTGCCCTACTCGCGCTCGGGCATCACCGGCGCCGCGATGCTCGGCCTGGGCCGCGCGATCGGCGAGACCATCGCGGTGACGCTGGTCATCGGCAACTCGCCGACGATCGGCAAGCAGATCTTCGACCAGGGCTACACGCTGGCCGCCGTCATCGCCAACGAGTTCGGCGAGGCCGCCAACGACAAGCTGCACGCCGGGGCGCTCATCGCCGCCGGCCTCGTGCTCTTCGTGCTGACGCTCCTGGTCAACGCCGTCGCCCGCGGGCTCGTGCGCCGGGCCGAGAACAAGAACAACCGCCCCGTCAAGACCGTCCCCTCGGCCGTCGCATGACCACGCTCACCCTGGACAGCCCCCGCCGGGCCGCGACCGACCGCGTCATGCGGGTCGTGCTGCTCGCCGCGACGATCATCGCGCTCATCCCGCTCGTGCTCGTCATCTGGTACCTGCTCAAGAAGGGCCTGGGCGCCTGGAGCTGGGAGTTCTTCAGCACCGACCCGACCGGCAACTTCCTCGGCGACCAGGGTGGCATCAAGTCCGCCCTGCTGGGGACGATCGAGATGGTCGCGCTGGCCTCGGTCATCGCGATCCCGTTCGGCTGGGGCGTCGGCCTGTACCTCGTCGAGTATGGCCGGACCGGCCGGTTCGCCTACGCCGTGCGCTACTTCGTCGACGTGATGACGGGCGTGCCGTCCATCGTCTTCGGCCTGTTCATCTACGTGACGCTCGTCCTCGGCGGCTGGGGCGGCAGCTCCTTCGCCGGCTGGAAGGGCGCGATCGCGCTGGCGCTGCTCATGCTCCCGGTCGTCACCCGCTCGGCCGAGGTGGTGCTGCTGCTGGTGCCCGACAGCCTGCGCGAGGCCGCGCTGGCCCTGGGGACGCCGCGCTGGCGCGTCGTGCTCAAGGTCGTGCTGCCCACGGCGCTGCCGGGCCTGATCACCGGCTCGCTGCTGGCCGTCGCCCGCGCGGCGGGCGAGACCGCGCCGCTGCTGTTCACCGCCACGATCGTCAACGGGACCACGTTCGACCTCGGCCAGCGCATGAACTCGCTGCCCGTGCAGATCTACACCGACGTCGGATCCCCCAACAACCAGCTCGTGCAGCGCGCGTGGGGCTCGGCCCTCACGCTCGTCGCGCTCATCCTGCTCACCACCACGGTCGCGCGGCTCGCGTCGCGCCGGAGCCGACTCTCGTGACCGACCACACGGACACCTTCACCATGGACGAACAGCGCCCCGCCGACCCCGGCTCCTCCTCCGCCGCCCGCGCGCCGCTGCCCTCGCGTGCCGGCCAGGCCGCCACCGCCCAGCCGCCCGTGGAGGTCCAGCGCGCCGCGCCGGGCATCAGCGTGCGGGGGCTGGAGGCCTACTACGGCGACAACCACGCCATCAAGGACGTGTCCATCGAGTACGCGGCCAACCGCGTCACCGCGATGATCGGCCCGTCGGGCTGCGGGAAGTCCACCGTGCTGCGGTGCCTGAACCGCATGCACGAGGAGATCCCCAAGGCGCGCGCCGAGGGCAAGGTCCTGCTCGACGACGCCGACATCTACGCCCCGGGCGTCGACGTGGTCGCCGTGCGCCGCGCGATCGGCATGGTCTTCCAGAAGCCCAACCCGTTCCCCACCATGTCGATCTTCGACAACGTGGCCGCGGGCCTCAAGCTCAACGGCGTCAAGGGCGTCGACCTCAAGGAGCGCGTCGAGGAGTCGCTGCGCGGCGCGGGGCTGTGGGAGGAGGTCAAGGACCGCCTGGACCGGCCCGGCATCGGCCTCTCCGGCGGCCAGCAGCAGCGCCTGTGCATCGCCCGCACGATCGCGGTGCAGCCCGCGGTGATCCTCATGGACGAGCCCTGCTCGGCCCTGGACCCGATCGCCACGCTGAAGGTCGAGGAGCTCATCGAGGACCTCAAGGCGCGGTTCACGATCATCATCGTCACCCACAACATGCAGCAGGCCGCCCGTGTCGCCGACACGACGGCGTTCTTCCTGCTGGGCGAGCTCATCGAGCACGCACCGACCGAGAAGGTCTTCACCACGCCGTCCGACGAGCGCACGGAGCAGTACGTCACCGGGAAGTTCGGCTGATGCCCGGCGGCACGCGCCAGCACTTCGCCGACGAGCTCGCCCGCGTCGAGGCCCAGGCGCTCGGCGGCCTGGACCTCGTGGCCGCCCAGCTCGACCGCGTCCTGGAGGCCATCCAGCACCAGGACGTCGAGCTGGCCTCCATGGTCATCGCCAACGACGACCTCATCGACGGCCGATACCTCGAGGTCCACCAGGGCCTGCTGTCGCTCTTCGCCCTCCAGGCGCCGGTCGCCGGCGACCTGCGGATCGTCGCGGCGCTGCTGCACGTGATGAAGAACATCGAGCGCATGGGCGACCAGTGCGTGAACATCGCCAAGACCATCCCGCTGACCGGCCACGAGCCGCCGGTGCACGGCGAGATCCTCGATCGCGTGCTGCGCATGGGGCGGGGCGCGCGGTGGGAGGTCACCCAGGCCAAGAGCGCGTTCGCGGGGCGCGACGTCGCGCTGGCCGAGGACCTCGTCGTGCGCGACAGCGAGGTCAACGCGCTCAACCGCGAGATCTTCCAGCTGGCCATCGACGTGGGGACCGACCCCGACACCCGCGAGTGGGCCATGCACATGATCATGGTGGCGCGCGCGATCGAGCGCATCGGCGACAACGCCGTCGACATCGGGGAGCAGACCGCGTTCGTCGTCACCGGGCTGTTCCGCGAGTTCTCGGACTCGTCGCATCCCGCCGCGCCCGCCTGACCCGGCTGCGGAGCCGCCCACACCGTGCGGTCGTGCGGACCGTCACGATCTTTCGGGTGTGAACATCCTGAGAACAGCGCAGGGAACTCGACCTTCGTCGACCCCCGCGGCGCTTACACTGCTGCGCAGATGACGACGGAACGCACATCCGCGGGGCAGCCGCTCCGCATCGCGGTGATCGACAGTGACTCCGGATTCCTGCAGGTGCTCGACAAGCGCCTGGAGCGGCTGGGGTGGGAGCACCGCACGCTGGCCTCGGCGGTGCCGGTGCCGACGATCGTGGCCATGCGCCTCAGCGCGCTGGTGGTCGACCTCGCGATCCTGGGCCCCGGCGCCTGGGACTACCTCGAGCGACTCTGCAACGAGCTGCCGGGCCTGGGCATCGTCGTGTGCACCGGGCAGTCCACGGTGGCCCAGCGGGTCCGCGGCCTGCGCCTGGGCGCCGACGACTGGCTGAGCAAGCCCTGCCACCCGGAGGAGCTCATCGCCCGCGTGGAGTCCGTGGTGCGCCGCCGCCGGCGCTCGGACGCCCGCGAGGAGCGCACCCCGGTCGCCGCCGGCGAGCTCGAGATCCGCTCCGATCGCTTCCAGGCCTTCGTCGACGGCGTGTCCGTCGACCTCACGCGCCGCGAGTTCGAGCTCATCGAGCTGCTCGCCGCCTCCGAGGGCCGGGTACTCGAGCGCGAGGAGATCTACCAGCGCGTCTGGGGCTACGCGATGGCCCGCGGCGACCGGTCCGTCGACGTCTTCGTGCGCAAGCTGCGCCAGAAGCTCGAGAAGGCCTCGCCGGAGTGGCGCTACATCCACACGCACTTCGGGGTGGGCTACCGCTTCGCCGCCGAGGCTGTGGAGGGCAGCGAGCCCGCGCGCCGCGAGCGGCTGGCCGCCGAGGTGGAGCCCGCCGACGGCCCGGCGCCCTCCGCGCTGCTCCTGGACGCCGAGGCGGCCGGCGACCTGCGCGTCCTGAGCTCCTAGCGGCCTCGCGCGACGAGTACCCTGGGGCGCGTGAGCCGCACCGCCCTGCGCAACGTCGCGATCGTCCTGGCCCTGGCCGCCGCGGTCGCGTTCCTGCCCGGCGGGGGGAAGTCGGCGACGTTCGTCTCCTCGCTGCTGGGCGTGGCGATCGGCGTGATCTTCGTGCTGCTCGCGGTGCGCTTCTACCGCGAGAACCGCGTGGCGATCTTCGGCCTGGGCGATCGTCACCGCGCCCTGCTCTACGGCGCCCTGGGCGCCGTGGTCGTGGCGCTGGCCGGGCGCGGGCGCCTGCTGGGCACCAGCGTCGGCACGCTCGTGTTCTTCGTGCTGCTCCTCGGCGCGGCGGCCGCCGTCTACGCCGTCTGGAAGCACCACCGCTCGTACGGGTACTGAGCCGCCGGCGCCCGGCGCACCTGCGCCGTCCCGTCGCAGCTGCTGCGCGGATTCGTGACACGAGCGCGTGGTTGCGGCACGCGCCGACCCGGAAGCTCGGGCCATGCCGAGATCACGCGCGCAGGAGGGCCAGGCCACCGTCGAGCTGCTCGGCCTGCTCCCCGTCCTGGCGCTCGTCGCGCTGGCGCTCTGGCAGGCCGTCCTCGCCGGCCAGGCGGCGTGGCTGGCCGGCGGCGCGGCGCGCGAGGCCGCCCGCGCGCGGGCCCTGGGCGCCGACCCGGAACCGGCGGCCCGCCGGGCCCTGCCCGCCGACCTGCGGCGCGGGCTGCGCGTCACGCGCGACGGCGGCGACGGCGTCCGGGTGCGCGTCACGGTCCCCGTCGTGGTGGGCCACCGGGGCGCGCTGGGGTCCGTCGGCGCCCGCGCGCGGATGGAGCCGCAGGCGTGAGGGCGTCCGCGCAGGACGGCCAGGCCGGCGTCGAGCTCGTCGCGCTGCTGCCGGTCGTCGTGCTCGTCGTGCTCGCCGTGGCCCAGCTCCTGGCCGCCGGCGCGGCCCGTGAGGCCGCCGGCGCGGCCGCGCAGGCCGGGGCGATGGCGCGCCGCCAGGGCGGCGACCCCGCCGCGGCGGTGCGGGCCGCGGCGCCCGGGTGGGCCCGCGACCGCGTGAGCGTCCGGGTCACCGGCCGGCGGGTCGACGTGCGCATCGTCCCGCGTGCGCTGCTGCCGGGCGCGGGCCTGCTGGCCGCCCGCGCCCATGCCGACGCCGGACCGCCGGCATGAGCCGGCTCGTCGACCTCTTCGTCGCGCCGGCTGCGCCCGCGCGCCCGCCCGCCATGCCTCGCGTCGAGGCGGCGCCGGCGGTGGCGGCGGCCCCGACGGTGCTCGCCGTGCTGTGCCCACCCTCGTGCGCCCGGCTGGCGGGCGCCGCCCTCGCGCTGGCCGCGCTGGGGCGGTGCGGCGCGGGCGCGGGCGTCGTGTGCCGCTGGAGCGGGAAGGACGAGCCCGCGCCGGTCCCCGGGACGGCGACGCGCACCGCGCGCCGCCTGGCCGCACGGCTGGGGCGCCGCGGGCTGGTCGCGGCCGCCGCGGGACGCCTGGCCCACGTCGCGCTGCCCGCCGAGCCCGCCGACGCGCTGGCGGGCGCCGGCCGTGCCGCGGCCGCCTGCGGGCCCGTGCCCATCGTCGTGGTGCTGGCCGGCGCACGGCCCGCCGCGCTGGACCCGCTGCTGGGGGCTCAGGATCGGGTCGTGGTCGCCACGGTGCCCGGCGCCGCCGACGGCGTCGAGGCCCTGGCCGTGACCGGGGCGGCGCGGGTGGCGCGGGCGACCGGCGTCCTGCGGCTCGGGGCGCCCGGCCCGGCCCGGGCGCTGACCGTCGCGGGCTGGGCCCTGGCGCCCGCCCTGCGGGCCGCCGCCGAGGCGGCGCTGGACGGGCACGGGCTCTGAGGTGGGGATGCGGTCGACGGGCTCCGAGGACGGGCAGGCGCTCATGGCGCTGCTCGTCGTGCTGGCCGCGGTCTGCCTCGGCGCGTCGGCGCTGGGGAGCATCGCCCGCGCCCTGGGCGACCACCGGGCCCACCGCGGCGTGGCCGACCTCGCCGCGCTGGCCGGCGCCGACGCGATGCGCGTCGCGCAGCCGCGGCTCTTCGAGCCCGCGCTGCGCGACGGGGTCGCCAACCCCCGGCATCTCGAGCGTCCCGCCTACCTCGCGCTCGGGCGCCGCGCGGCGATCTCGACGGCCCGGCGCAACGGCGTCACGGCGGTCGCCGTCACCTTCCCGGACGCCCGCGCGCTGGCGCCGACGCGGATCACCGTGGAGGTGTCCGAGCCGCTGCGGGCCGCGGGGCGCCGGGTGGGCGACGTCGCGTCGGCGACGGCGGAGATCGCCCCGGTGCCGTTCGCCGGCGCCGGCGGCGACCTCTCCGGCGAGTACCGCGGTCCGCTGGCCCGCCGCCAGGGCAAGCCGATGCGCCCCGACGTCGCGGCGGCGTTCGACCGCATGGCGGCCGCCGCCCGGCGCGACGGGGTGGCCCTGCTGGTGACCTCGGCGTTCCGCACCGACGGCGAGCAGGCGCGGCTGTTCGCCGCCCACCCCGACCCCAAGTGGGTCGCGCGGCCGGGCACGTCGCTGCACCGTCTGGGCACCGAGCTGGACCTCGGTCCACCGTCGGCCTACGCCTGGCTGGCGCGCCACGCGGGGGCGTTCGGCTTCGTACAGCGCTACTCCTGGGAGCCCTGGCACTACGAGACGTCGTAACACGCTATGGGTGGACGCCGCCGGAGGGCCACAACCACGACGAAGCCCCGTCCGCCGGGAGAGGCGAATGGGGCTGAAGTGGCCCGGAGGTGGGCCGTCGCCCTAGGGGGATGCCCTCCGCCAAGGAACGTGGACACATGCGCTAGTTCTAGAGCACAGACGCGACGTCAGGCCCGGGTGGCGCGGGCGGCGGCGAGCGCGGCCGGGTTCCCTGCCCCTCCGCTCCGGCGCACCGACCGGAAGCTGAGCAGCGCCGCGGGCAGCTCGAACCGAGCCCAGGCCGAACCGTCGTGCTTCCCCTCCTCGACGAGGGTCGCCGCGGGGTTGTTGCGGAGCTTCGTGATGATCGGGCGCTGAGCGGTCCAGATGCTCAGCGTGTCGTCGGCGTCTGAGGTCGTCACGACCGTCTCGCGCTCAGGGGGAGTCATGCTCATGGTGGGGGGTCCTTTCAACGGGGGAGGGGAACAGAGCGACGGGCCAGGGGCTGACGCCCGAGGCTGGAGGCGCGCGCGGTGCGCGGCCTTCTTCGCGGCGACGGCCTGGCGGCGCTGCTTGCGCTCCGCGGCCTGGGCCTGGCGGCAGCCCGACGACCGCTCGCATCCGGCGTCGAGGATCAGGTGCTCGTGCGCGACGTCGACGAGGTCGAGCACGACGGGCGTCCCGGGCATCTCCGGGTCCGTGCCCTTGATCGTCCGGGCGTCCCAGTCATAGACCGGGTCGCTGAGGCGCTGAGTGCCGTCCCGGTGGCAGACCGAGATAATCATGAAGGGTGCGCCTCGTCGTCGGTGGCGTACATGTTGAGGTCCTCAGCGCCGTCGCCCGTGGCCAGCTCGGCGAGCCTCGCAGCGGTCGAGCACGGCCCACAGTCGGGGACCGGCGCCCCGGTGTGCAGGTGTCGGTGGATCACGGCGGCCCGGAACAGAGCCCGGAGGTCGTCGCGCGCCGCGGCGTACCGGACCGCTTGGGCCTCCAGCTCCGAGGCGAGCGCGGGATGCGCCGAGTACTCGGCTACCGCGGCCGGAGGGCCGCTAGTGCCCTGCCTACGCGCGGCCATCTCAGGCACTCCTCAGGCGTGCCGGGGCGGGGGCCTCGGCCTCGGGGAGGTCGAGCTGGGCCATCAGCGCGGCGTACGCGCGCCGGGACTTCGCCTCGATGTCGACGGCCGGGTGAGGCCGGAGCTGGTCGAAGCGGTCGAGCACGAACACCCCGTCGCGGCGGAGAGCCCGGCGGGCCTGGGCGGCGCGGTCGAGGGCCTCCAGGGCGAGGCGCAGCAGCTCGACCTCGTGGGCCTCGAACTCGAACGACGCGGTAAGCGTGGCCCAGAGGCCGCGCGACCCCACCGAGAGGTGACTCGGACAGTTGTGCAGCATGTTGATCCTCCAGGATCGAGGGACGGGTTCTGTGCGGCAGTTCGACGACCGTCGAGCGAGGGACTTGGCTCCACAGCAGGCGGAACGACACCACGGGGCGCCCCGAATCCGGGGAAGCGCTCGCAGCTTTTTTTCCACGCTGGACTAGGGCGCGGTGTCCGGGAGTAGGCGCGGGGGAGTCCCCCGGGTGGGCCTCGGCGGTCTCGTAGATGACGAGCGGGCGGCGTGTCGTCGTGTCGATGCACTAGACCTTGCGACCGTGGATTCATCGAACGCATGTGCCGCTGGCAGTTCCACAGCGATGGGCAGGACTCCGTGACCTGGGCGATCCCCGCGGCCGTGTGGCTGGCGATCGTCGTCGCCGTGTTCTACGACGCCAACGGCCGCGCGTGGCACGGCTGGACAAGCGCCGGGTTCTGGGGCGCCATGGCTTTCTTGTTCTCCGTCTTCGCGGTCCCGTTCTACTTGCTCGCGCGTGCCCGCTCGTCCCGCGTCGCGCCCGTTGAGGCGCCTTCCGGGCACACGGTCGTCGGCCCAGGATGGCTTCCGGACCCCCACGGTCAACACCGCCTGCGCTACTGGGACGGCGCCCGATGGACCAACGAGACTGCGGACTGAACCATTGACTCAAACGGGGCTCGCGCGGCTGTATGGCGAAGTCTGAGGCCCAGTGGGTCGGGTGCGTCCGGCACGTCACGGTCAGGCAGGTGGAGCGGTCGGGTACCCGGGCGGCGGTATGCGCGAGGGAGGGCGCCGACGCTTGCGATGGGGCGGGGCTCCGGTGGGAGGTCTGGTTGGACCGGCGCGCGGGACCGTGACGCGGCAGGGCGTCCGACCACTCCGCAGGGGGCGGCGGTCGGCTGTTCTAGATCCCGGCGCGCTGGAGGTGCGCGCGGACGTCAAGCGCTGCGTTCGTGCCAATCTTGAGGTCCACGCCCGCGCCTCTGAGCTTGAGCTTGCCTGACGAGGCCTCGATCTGGGTGATGCCGTCACGCGGGACATCGCGGACGCCGCCGTGGCTGTCGATGACCAGGACACGGCGATCGGTCACGAGCAACAACACCTTCGTGCTCATGAGGCCGATGGTGCCGCCGCCGACCATCTCCACGGTCTCACCCGGTGCGAGGTGGCGTCCCGACTGGGAGATGATCCCGCGCAAGGTGAAGAACTGCACTCGGTTGAGCTGCTCGCGGGCCTTGTCCTCGATCACCCTCGACATGGATGCTGCTCCCCTCTTGACAGTTGGGCCGACCGCGATCCGGAAGCGTACCGGCAGGTGTTCAGAGGTCACGCCCGGCCGTCCTGCTCCGCCGCCCGTCGGGTCATGAGGGCGTGGCGGTTCGGTCCGGGTCGAGCGGTACACCATCGCGATGAACTGGAAGATCGTCGGCGGTCCCGTACCGCAGCCCGAGGCGGGCGACCATCGTCGCGTCCTCTACATCGCCGAAAGGGGCACGGCTCGCGTGGGCGTCGTCGTCGAATTGTCGGGGACGGTGCTGGCGTGCGCTCCCGAGTCGCTGGCGTCACCCTTGGACGAGGCCGTGCGGACGATGGGGCGGTCGCTCATCGAGGAGCGTGCGCACGAGGAGAGCCTTCCTCGGGTGCTGCGCGTGTCGACGGCCGGGGCCGTCGCGGCGGCGGCCTAGAAGGAGAGGCCCTGGGCTCGGATGAATCCCAGGGTGTCGATGCACGGAATGGCGACACCGCCGCAGACGAACGGGATCTTCGGGCGCTTGTCGGACCCGCCTCGCTCCTCGGTCACGACGGTGAGGCCTCGTACGACGGCGAGGGCGATCACGAACGGGTCGGCGCGGTTGCGGTCGGCCAGCTCGCCGACCAGGCGGGGGTAATCGCCGAGGATCGCCGTGGTGGCTTCCATCTGGGCGTGGTCGAGCTGAGCGAATAGGGCGGGGCGGCCCTGCGCCCACTCGTGGAGGTCGTCTTCCTTTGCCGATAGCTCGTTCAGGACTTCCTCGGGGCTCACGACCTCCCCAGCCTCGATCAGGGCGTCGAGCGCCGTCCAGAGGCCCGGGAAGACGTCGGGCGGGTAGCTGCGCACCCAGGCGCCGACGAGGAAGCTCGTGTCGAGGCAGAACGAGGCCACGGCGTCAGCGGGTCAGAGCCTCGCGCTCGATTTTCGGGAGGTGCTTCAGCCGGATGCCGAGGTAGTCCGAGACCTCTGACACGTTGATTCGGTCGCCGTGGTAGGCGTCGAGGACGAGCCGGACGTACGCCTTGCCGAGATCGCGGACACGGACGCGATGGAATGGCGCAAAGCCTTCCTCGTCGGCGCGCTGCTGCATGTACGCCTCGTGGTACTCGGCGCGCTTGTGCATGTAGAAGTCCCAGGAGCCGACGCCGAGCGAGAGCAGGCGCCGAACGACGGACTCCTGGCTGACCGAGTACCGGGTGGCAAGCTCGCCGATGATCGAGTCGGGGACCTCTACGTCGCCGTGTGCAGCGCGTACCGCTGCCTCCTGACCGAACGTGTCGGCGGGCATGAGGATGGCGGCGGCCGTTTCGTTGCAGAAGCGCTCGGTCTCGTCGTCCTGTCCGTCGCCCTGGTCGTGGAGGTCGCAGACACCCGCCTCGTTGAGCAGGAGGTGGACCCATTCGTGCAGGGCGGTGAAGATCCGCCCTCGCGGGGCATCACTGCCGTTGAGCACGATGACGGGCACGACGGGGTCTGATATCGAGAAGCCGCGCATCTCGTCCACGGCTATCCCGCTGGTCTGGAGCACGAGGACCCCCGCTTCTTCAAGGGCGGCCGTCCAGCCCGCCAGCGCCTTGTAGCGGTCACGCCACGAGAACTGCTGGGCCAAGGTGACTCCGAGCACTCCGCGCGCCTCAGCGGCGAAGCGCTCGGCGTCGGTCGCGTCAGCGTTGACGACCGGCAGGGCGGGTGGCTCCTCGCCGAGGAGGCTTCGCAGCTCCGAGGCCGCCTGCTGCTGGCCCTCGGCACGACGGAGCGCTAGCCGCAGCGCCGGGGACCACCCTTCGCCGATGGTGCCGGGCAGGCGACGATAGTCGTGCAGGGGCATGAAGCCGCTGGGTGGCTCGGGCAGGAAGAAGACGGCGAGAGGTCGCTTGTACGCCTTCGCGAGGTTCCGAAGCTGGGCGACGGTCGGCGACGCTTCCCCTGACTCCCAGCCGTCCAGACGCTCGCGCGTGACGTTCACCTTCCGGGCGGCGTCCTCCCGAGACAGGCCGCTGCTCTCGCGAGCCCAGGCGAGTAGCTCAGGGGCGACCGGTGCGGGGGGCGTGCGGGCGGCCATACTTGGACGGGTCAGACTACGCGGCTGGGTCGAAGTGTCCTTCGTCGGTCGGTCGGCACCAGACGGCCGGGTCATCGCGGCTCGGGGTCGAGCGCGCGTAGCGCGGCGACGGACGCCAGGTCGGGAGCGTTCTCACCCCAGGTCAGGCAGGCCGGGTCGACCCAGCGCGTGCGGATCGGCGAGGCTCGGTAAGGCGCCGCCTTGCCGTGGCCTGAGAGCGTGACGCGCCTGGGCTGCTCGCCACGAGCGGATCCGCGAGGGCGGCCGGTCACGAGAACATGCCGGCCGTACCGCGACGGCGGGCGCTCTGGTGGCCCTCGACCCAGTCCGCGAACTTGGCGGCGTGGTCGGTGCGGTGCTCGTGCGCCTCGACCCATGCGGTCCAGCACGGAGCGCACGTTCCGTCGTTTGGGGCGGGCGTCGTGAACAGTGCGGCAGGCTGGACACGCCGACAGCGGCGGCAGCGGCGAGAGTCAGGCGAAGGGGCGGGAGGCATAGGGGATGCTCCGGGGTCGGTGTTCGGCCCGAGGGACGGGCGAGGAGGGGCAGGGACGCGCGGCGGCGTATGTCTTCGGGGCGGCGCCGTGTAAACGGGAGGGCGGCGGCACCCTTGGCGGCGCCGGGACCGGCCACAGAGGGGTCCGGGTCCCGGCGCCGCTCGGGCGTGCAGCAACCTACGGCGCCCGCCCAGGGCGCTACTTCCACCCCGGCGCGCTGACTCACTCAGCGCGCCGAGCGGTTCTCCGGCGGGCGCCCTCGCCTTGCAATCGAGGGGGCCGCCGGAGGCTGGGCGACGGCCCGCGCGGGGCCGCCAAGATCGGGGCGGCCCCGGCGCCCGAGGAGTGCTCGGGGCCGGGGCCGCGCGGCGCTGCTAGCGGCGGACGTCCACGGGGCGGCACGGCGTCGAGAGGACCTCGACGCTCGGCAGCGGCCAGGCGGGGCACGAGGACACCTCGGGCACGTCCGGCGTCCATTCGCCGTAGGACGCCCGGGCGGCCTCCCACGAGGTCCGCGACTTGTTGTAGGCGTCCGTCAGGGCCGCGAGGTCGGCCTCCGCGGCGGCGGCGAGCTGGGCGCTGTCGGCGGCGAACACGTCCGCCTCGCGCTCGTGCAGGTCGGCGACCTGATCGCGCAGCTCGCGGATTGCGGTGTTCGCGACGGCGATCCGCTCGATGGCGGCGGCGTGCTCGGACTCGACGCGGGCGAGGTCGTCCTGAGCCTTCGCCAGCTCGGCCGGGGGCGTGGTGCCCTTGGCGACCCCGAGGTGGGCGGCGGCGATTACGGCGTGCAGCTTGCGCCATCCGCCGTTGTTCCCGGCCCCGCCGTACTTCTGGGCGAGCGCCGCGACCTCGGCCTGCGCCGTCGCCTTGAAGGCGGTGGCCGATGCGAGCTGCTCGCGAAGCCGCTCGCGCTCGGTGAGCGGCCCGGACTTGTTGGTGCTCTTGACGGCGGCCATGCCTCAGCGCACCTTGGACAGGTCGATGTCGCCGCGATCGGCAGCGGCGTTGAACCCCCGCGGATCGCGGCGGGCAAAGTCGGCGATCGCCTCGCGGGTGTTGGGACCGCGCGGCAGCTCGCGCGGCGTGCCGCCGTCGAAGCCGTCGGCGGGGTTCGGTGGGGCCGCGGGGCTGACCGTGACGGCAGCGAGCCGCTCGGCGTGCGCCGACATGTCCGCGGCGGTATCGCCCACGAGCAGGTCGGCGAGTGCGGGGGCGAGGCCGTGGGAGGCGCCGACGGCGCGCCTCAGGTCGCTGGGGGTGACGGGATCGTGCATGGTTGTTGTACTCCTTGGGCGGGGATGTAGGTGCGGGTGGGGTGGTGGCGCTGGGGTGCTACGCGGGCCGCGAGCGCGGCCGGGGCACGACGAGCCCGCGGGCCGCGAGGAGCTGCAAGCAGCTCGACGACTGCACGCGAGGGTCGAGCGCGCGGAGCAAGTCCAGCTCGCGGCGCTCGGCGCGGGTGGTCACGAGGCGCGGGCCTCGACGCGAGCCTCGACGCGAGCGACTCGCGCCAGCTCGCGACGGATCAGGCGGCGCAGATTGGCCGACATGCCACCCGCCGGGGACGCGGCCATCAGCGCGTCGCAGTCAGCGGCCGTGACGACGCATCCGATCGTGACGGCGGTATCGGGTTCGGTGACGCGGGTCCGCGGACGGCCCATGCTGCTTCCGGTCGTCTCGTTGTGCATGTGTTTGACCTCCCGGTCTGGTGGGGGGCGGCCCGGGAGGTCGGGACGCGCGAAACGATGGGTGGGGGCTTCAGCGGCGCGGCAGGCTCGCGGCCCGCTCGGGGCCGGGCGGCCTCGACGAGTACGCCGACCGGATCGGCTCCAGGCCGTGGGTCGCGCGGAGGCGCTCGCGGTGGAACGCCAGGAGCGGCGCGCCGTCGGCGTCGAGGCACAGCGTCCCGGCGTCCGCGAGGCAGTTGCGGCACGGCACGTAGAACGGTGACATGCCCTCTACGCAGGCGGCGGCGGCGATATGGGCGGCGGCGATCTGCTCGCGGGCCGCGGCGCGGCGGCGGTCGTTCCTGGACTTCATTCGAGACCACTCCCTCAGGCTGGCGGGTGGCGCCCGGGCTTTGGGGGCCTGGGTGCGCTTCCGGTCTGGCTATGTCGTGCAGCGGGGGGAATGCGGTCTCGTACTCAACAGTGAATCGAAAGCCGCGGACAGGAATCCGACGCCGTGTCTGAGAATCTGCTGCGGGCCGTTTACACGCCCAGGCCGCAAGGTCCCCCGCTCGGGCTCGACGCGGGGAGGCCGGGCTCAGACGACGGCGACGGCGACGGGGGGCGGGAGGGCGAGGGGCTACTCACAGCTCGGGCCGGTCGGCAGTTCGACGGCGGCGGTGCTCGATTCGTTCGGCGCTCGCGAGGTCTTCTTCTATTTATTCTTGTAGTTGTTCTTCTTCTACTCCTAGCCCTCTGGTAGTCGTATACCTACTCAGTACGAAGGTTCTCTTACACCTACGAACTGAGGTCGAAGACCGAAGGAGGACAGACCTTCTACGAAGGTCTGGGACGCGCGCGTGCACGCAGGCGCGCGAGTTAGCCGACCGAGCGGACAGGAATCCGTGAGACGGCGTGGCCTCGACGGCGGCGCGGGCTCGACGCCGGGCCCGAGGGGCGCCTCCGACGGCGGCGCGGGGCGCCCGAGGATGGACGCTCCGGCGGGCGTGACACTCGAGGAGACCGACGCGCCGACGCGGCCCGGGAGGCCCGTCCCGGCCCGCTGGGGACCATCTTGGGCCGTTTCTTGGGGCGGGGCGGGTAGGACCGCCACGGGCTGAGAACGGCTGAGAGGGCGTCAGACAGCCCAGCGCCCGTCGGCCTCCCCGGGGCCTCGGGCGCGTGTCAGCTCGGGCGGGCTGCGCGACACGCCTGTGTAAACGGCCCGGAGCGGATTTCGACATGTAGGAGTCGACGCAACACCTAGGTGCCGATCGGAGCGCCTGTATCTGCCTGGTTCGCGGGCGTCATCCGCGTGGCGGGCAGCTGTCGGTCAGGGGACACGAGGCCTGGGCCTCGGGGCTCGCTCAGGCCCTCCGCGCGGCTCGCGTCCGACCGACGGGCGCAGGGCGAGCGGATCGGCCATCGAGTGCTTCTCTGTTAGCCAACTCCGCCGTGATGAGAGCAAGCCCCAGAGTTGCCACCGGCATGCGACCACACTCCGTCCGAACACCGGACGATCGTGCCGGACCCGTCGTGGAAGCCGCTCACGCAGCTGTGCCGAGCGCAGAAGCCCGGCTTGGTCGGGGCGCCCGATGGAGTGCGCGCCCCGTCGACGAACCCGGAGACTAACGAATAGCCCACAAAGACTGTCCCGCCGATCAGCAGGAGGCTGCCCCCGATCAGGACCACCCCAAGCACGGCGAAGTATGGCCCGGCGGTCAGCAAGCGCAACGGACGCGGGAGTCGGCGCCACGCAGCCAGGACACGATTGCCGAGCCCGCGCGGACGGTCCGTCACGTCTGCTCGTCGAGTGTGTCGGCGGTCTGCGGGAGAGCGCAAGGCGACACCATCATGGCTCCCACCACTTGACGTTCGATATTGATCAGCCGGAGCGTCACCGTCGGAGTCTATCCCCCGACACTCTGCCCGCGGGCCTCCGCGGCTGCGAGCACGCGGAGGGCCACCTCCTCGTCGACGATGCGGCGCAGCGTGGCGGCAGCGACGGGCGGCAGGGGACGCGCGTCGGCGGCCAGTGCGGCGCGCAGGTGGAGAGCCTCGGCGAGCCGCTCGGGGTGCGGGTCCTCGACGCGGGAGGCCACTTCCAGGTCGACGAGGGCGATTAGGGCGGCGTGAGTGGTCATGCCGCCGAGGATCGGGCACTACAACGCCTATAACAAGAGGCGACGCCGTCAACGGTGTCGAAGTCCTGTCGGGTTCCTGTCGGCGGCGACGAGGCTGGCGCGTTACTGCTCGGCCCGCGCCGTAGGAATCCTTGCCGCGGCCGCTGGTTCACTGTCGGCCATGACGCCCCCGACGACCACCTCGCACCTGGCGAGCGCAGCGGTCGAGCTACAGCGCATCCTCGCGCGCCGCAGCCCGCAGCACTCCTGGAGCGTCGACGTCCGGGAGCACGATCGGCACGATCCCGCCAGCCTGCTCGCCGCGGCGACTCCCCGCCACCGGGAGCGGAGTGCCATGCGCGAGCACCCGCACCCTCTCGTCGAGCGGCGTCCTGCTTCCCCGTCCCGAGCGCCGCACGATCACGGTCGCGAGGAGAGCGCGCAGCAGCGCGTTCCGCTCCGTCGTGCCGAGCGTCGGCCAGACCTCGGCACCGGTGCCCGCCGCGGGCATGAGCGGCAGGCGGGCACGCTGAACGCGTAGCTCGTCGGCGGCGAGGTCTCGCGCAGCCCGCAGCTCCGCAAGTTGCGCGACGGCTGACGGCTCGTCCGCAAGGTCGGCGGCCAGGACGGTGCGCGTCGCCCGGTCGAGCCGAGCCTGAGCATCGCGCAGGACGCCCTCGGCGGCGCCTAGGACGTCCCCCTGTGTCGCCGCGACCCCGAGGCGTGCCAGCTCGCCGAGAGCGATCGCCTCGACGTGTTCGTCGAGGCGGACGGTCGTCACAGCCGCCGGGGCGGGGCAGCGCTCGCCGGAGTGATGCTCCGGGCACCGATAGGTGTGCCGACCGCCCGACGCGGCCCGGGTCATCACGTGCCCGCACCCCGAGCAGCGCACGATCCCGGCGAGCAGAGCGGGACCGTCCAGCTTGCCCGAGCGCGCGGGCCTAGGGTTGCGCGCGAGAGCTTCCTGGACGGCGTCGAATGTCTCGACGTCAAGGATTGGCGCGTGCGCCTCCGGGTTCACGTTGGGGCCGTCGCGCAGCTCGCCGAGATAGACCCTGTTGCGCGCGAGCGCCCGCACGCCCGAGGGCGTCATCCCGAGGCGCCGAGCGATCCGCGAGATGGGCACCCCGGCAAGGATGTCGGCGGCGACCTCGCGGACCTCGTCCGCCTGCGGCCCGGGCTTCAGGCGGCGCGCCTTCCCGAAGTAGCGCCCGTCGACCTCGGGGCCGGTGAACACGTAGCCGCGAGGGAGCTGCCGCTGGCGCCACATGCCAGCTTCGACGGTGGCGGCGCGTCGCTTGGCGTGACGCTCGGAGTGCTCCTCGCGCTCGCGGACAGCGTCGGCGAGGAAGATGTCGCGCATGAACCGGCCGTTCGGTGTGCTCGTGTCGATCTGCTCGGCCGCGGTGTGGACGTGGCCTCCGGCGCCCTCGACGCGATCCCAGATTTCGAGCCCGGAGCGCGAGCGCGTGAGGCGCTTCAGGTTCGCCGTCACGATGCCGGAGTAGATGCCCGCCTCGACGCCCTCGATGGCGGCGCGCAGCGACGGTCGCTCGGCGATCGGCTTGCCGCCGGACACGTCCAGCTCGGGCGGCAGCAGCTCGAACGTGAGGCGCCGCGCCTTGCAGTAGCGGGCGACCTCGGCGTGCTGGTCCTCGTCGCCGTGATAGGTCCCTTCGCGCTGGCGCTCGGCGACACGGTCGGACGAGCGGATGATCGCCGCGAGCGGCGGGCACTTGGCGGGCATAGGCGGAGACTATATAGCGCTATGGAGTCCCGTAGCACTACGGCTTCGTGCGGGCGGCGGGCTCGCGCAGCGTCGGGTTCGGTCCGGGCGACGGGCGCGGTGCCCTGCCGGCGTTCGTGCCCGAGCCGTGGGCCCCGGCGATCAGCCGGGCCGCCCAGCACTGGAACGTCGGCGCGGCGCTGCTGGCCGCCCAGCTCATGCAGGAGTCGGGGTTCAACCCGTTCGCCCGCTCGCCGGCCGGGGCGCTGGGCATCGCGCAGTTCATGCCGGGCACCGCGCGCGCCTACGGGCTGGGCGACCCGTTCGACGCGCCGGCGGCCATCGACGCCCAGGCGCACCTCATGCACGACCTGCTGCGCCAGTTCGGCTCCGTGCCGCTGGCGCTGGCGGCCTACAACGCCGGGCCCGTGCCGGTCCAGGCGTGCGGGTGCGTGCCGCCGATCCCCGAGACCGTGGCCTACGTGGCGGCGATCCTCGCCCTGCTCGGCGGGGCCGGCGACGACGCCGCCGCCGGCACCGGGCTGAAGGTGCGGCTCGTGGCGTGAGCAGGGCGTGCGGGTCAGGCCGCGGCGCGGGCCGCGACGCCATCGTCGACAGGGCCCCAGGAGCAGCAGGTAGGCGATCGCCGCGCTGGCGAACGTGGCCCACAGCCACGCGTGGCGCCGGACGAGCCGCCACCCCACCACGAGGTCGGCGAACCACGAGGCGCCGGCATCCGTCCCGGCGGCCGCGCCCACCGCGCCGGGCCCGGCCTGCCGCCGCGCCCGCGCCGCCCCCGGCGCGGGGGGCGTGGAACGCCGATCCCACCCCGTAGAGCGAGGCGAGGGCCACGACGTGCCAGACGGCCAGCAGGCCGCCGAAGCCCAGGCCGGCCAGCAGGGCGACGGCCAGCGCCCGCAGCGCGTCGGCGGCCACGAGGATCCAGCGGCGCTCCAGGCGGTCGCTGGCCACCCCGCCGACCATGAGGAACACGATCGCGGCACCGTCATCGCGATGTCGGCCGGCGGCATCCCGCCGGGGCATCGGGAGAGCCCCGCTGCGCCGAACCGGCCTGGACGGGTCACCGTCCCCGGACGGTCCGTGCGGCGCCGCACGGCGTTCGTCGTCCGCCGGCGGACGTGTGAAGCCGGGATGGCTGGGTACGGTCACCGACACGGCGGGCGGCGCTGCAGGGGCGCCGGGGTCCCGCTCAGGCGGGCTTCACGTGCCGCTCAGCGACGTTGTCCACGGTCTGCAGATGCCCTCGGCCGACATCCGACCCGACGCTTCGCCGCGTGCGCGCCTCGGCGCGCTCGATGGCCTCCGCGGCCTCGCCGCGCTGGGCGTCGTCGTGCTGCACGTGTGGATGTTCAGCTATGGCGACCTCGGCCGGCCGCCCAAGGACGCGCTGGACCTGTTCATGGGCGAGCTGCGCCTAGGGGTGCAGGTCTTCTTCGTCCTGTCGGGCTTCCTCATCTTCCGGCCGTTCGTGGCCGCGGCGCTGGACGGCGGTGCGCGACCCGGCCTGGGCCGCTACGCGCTGCGGCGGGCCGCGCGGATCCTGCCGGGCTACTGGGCGGTGCTGCTCGCGTCGTTCGTGCTGCTGCGCCGGCTGGACCACCCGATGCAGGTCGACGGCAGCCTGCTGCCGGTCTTCCTCCTGTTCGCCCAGAACCACTTCGACACCACGATCGGGCACCTCGACCCGCCGATGTGGACGCTGGCCATCGAGGTCTCGTTCTACATCGTGCTGCCGCTGGGCGGGGCGCTGGCGCTGGCGATCGGCGCCCACCGCCGCCGGCTGGCGCTGCTGTGCGCCGCGATCGTGGGCGGCGGTATCGCGTGCACGGTGCTCAGCGTGCAGCAGCGCTGGCCCGAGACCCTCAGCACCTCACTGCTGCTGCACCTGGTCGAGTTCGGATCGGGCATGGCGGTCGCCGTGCTGGCCCACCGCCGCCGCCTGGGCGTGCGGTCGGCGGCGCCGCTGGCGCTCGCCGGCCTGGCGCTCGTCGTGGCCAACTCGGTCTGGCACGCGCTGGGCCTGGGCCCGCAGCAGGTGCGCGACCTGGTCGGCGACGTCCCCGGGATCGTCGGCATGGCGCTCGTGCTCGGCGCCCTGGTCACCTCGGGCCGCCGTGCGCGGCTGCTGTCGGCCGGGCCCGCCGCGTGGCTGGGGACCGTGTCCTACGGCCTGTACCTCGTGCACTTCCCGGTGATCATCGCGCTGCGCGGCACCGACCACTGGCCCGCGACGCTCGAGCGCCAGCTCCTGGCGGTGGTGGGCATCAGCCTCGTGCTCGCCACGGCGCTGTGGTTCTGCGTCGAGCGCCCGGCGATCCGGTGGGCGCAGCGGGTCACGCGCCGGCCGCGTCCGGCACGGGCACCGGCACCGGTCCCGGCGCCGCGGGCCCCGCGCCGGCGCCCGGCCGAGCGCCCGGTGCTCGTGCCCCGGCGCGCGGAGCGCTGAGACCCCGGGCGCCTCCACCGGGGATCTCCCACGGTGAAGGCGCCCGGGATCGTCGCGCCGGCGGTCAGGCGGCCTCGAGGACCCGCGCGCCGGCGATCGCCGGCTCGACGTCGGCGATCACGTCGCCGGCGGACGCCGTGCTCGGGCGGCGCAGGAGCAGCCAGCACGCCGCGGCGCCCGCGACGCACAGGCCGGCGCCGACCCACAGGGCGTCGTGCAGGCCCGAGACGTAGGCGGCAGGGTCGCCCTGGCCGAGCGCGGCGCCCGCGGGGATCAGCGCGCCGAGCGCGGCGACGCCGACCGCGATGCCCGCCTGGCGGAACGTGTCGCTGACGCCGGCCGCCAGGCCGCTCTGGCGCTCGGGCACCGACCCGAGCGCGACGCCGCTGATCGCCGGGTTGAACAGCCCGGTGCCGATCATGGCCACGATCGAGCCCGGCAGGCCGATGGCCCACGACGAGTCGACCTGGGCCAGCGTCATGAGCCCGAGTCCGACGGCGACCAGGACCAGGCCGCCGCTGACCATCGCCCGCGGCGAGACGCGGTCGCCGAGCGTCGACGTCGCGGCCGAGACGAAGAACATGATCACGGTCCCCGGCAGGTACACGAGGCCGGCCTCGATCGCCGAGAGGCCCAGGATCTGCTGGAGGTACAGCGTCACGTACAGGAACACGGCGAAGAAGGACGCGGAGATCGCGAACGCCCCCGCCTGGGCGCCGGTGAACGCACCGTTGCGGAACAGCCCGAGCGGCAGCATGGGCTCGGCGACCCGCACCTCGACGGCCAGGAAGGCGCCCAGCAGCGCGGCCGCGCCGCCCAGCTCGGCCAGGATCGCCGCGCTGCCCCAGCCCTCCTCGTTGCCGCGCAGCAGCGCGAGGATGAGCAGGAACAGGCCGCCCGAGAGCGTCAGCAGGCCGGCGAGGTCGACGCGGCGCGCCAGCGCGTCACGCGACTCGACGACGCGCGTGCGGGTGATCGCCAGGCAGGCCAGGCCGAGCGGCAGGTTGAGCAGGAAGATCCAGCGCCAGCCCAGGCCGCTGGTCAGCGCGCCGCCGACGAGCGGCCCGACGGCGAACGACGCGCCGATCGTCGCGCCGTAGGCGGCGAGGGCGCCGATCCGCTCGCGCGGGTCCGGGAACGCGTTGGCCAGCAGCGCGAGCGAGACGGCGAACATGATCGCCGCGCCGATGCCCTGAACGGCGCGTGCCGTGTTGAGGAACGTGATGTCGCCGGCCAGCGCGCACAGCAGCGACGCGCCCGTGAACAGCGCCAGACCGGCGGTGAACAGCCGCCGGCGGCCGAAGCGGTCGGCCAGCGAGCCGGCCGTCAGCACGGTGGAGGCCAGCGCGAGGGTGTAGGCGTCGACGACCCACTGCAGGCCGTGCAGGCCCGTGTGCAGGTCGGAGGCGATCTTGGAGAGCGCCGTGTTGACCACGGCGATGTCGAGCATGAGCATGGCCGTGGCCGCACAGACCACGACGAGCGTCCAGCGCTGCGTTCGCATTCGGGGAACAGCTCCTGGGGAGGGAGGGGGATGAGGGTCGTGACGTCAGCCTGCACCCCCGGCGACCCGGAGGGAATTGGGGAGATCCCCAGTCCGCCTCCCCGAGACGGTTGCCCGCATGGCCCGGGTGCGGGTACCCGCCCGCCGCGGGCCGGATCGGGCGCGCGGGCGACGCTCAGCCGGCCGCGGCGACGGCCTGCGGGCTGCGCACCGGCGCGACCTGCACCGGGATCCCGTTGAGCACCGCGGTCCCCGTCAGCGGCTCGACGAGCTCGTCGTCGGTCAGCACGTTGGAGTTGACCCCGGCGTGGGCGCCGGCCACCGTGAGGTCGGTCCCCTCGAGGTCGTGGCCCCAGCCGTGCGGCAGCGAGACGACCCCGGGGCGGATGTCGGTCGTGACCTCCACGGGCACGTCGACCGCCCCGACGCGCGAGCGGACCGTCGCCTGCCCGCCGTCGACCAGGCCGGTGCGCTGCGCGTCGTCGGGGTGCACGTGCAGCGTGCACCGCTGCGGCCCGCGCACGAGCATCGGCAGGTTGTGCATCCACGAGTTGTTGGACCGCAGGTCGCGGCGGCCGATGAGCACGAGCTCGGGGGCCCGGGCCGCCAGCGCCTCGTGCAGGCGCGCGACGTCGGCCAGCAGCGCGGGCGGCGCGAGCTCGATCGTGCCCGACGGCGTGCGCAGGACGCCGGGCAGGCGCGGCGCCAGCGGGCCGAGGTCGATGCCGTGGGGCGCCGCCTGCAGCGCGTCGAGCGTCAGCCCGTAGGGACCCGTGCGCAGCAGCAGGTCGACCATGCGCGCCGGCCCCATGCGGGGCGCCAGGTCGGCGAGCGCCTCCTCGGCGTCGCGCCCGTGCCACGGTGAGTGCGTGTCGCCCGTCTCGCGCCCGATCGCCGTCCGGACGATGAACTCGTCGATCGCCGCGATGTCGGCGTCCGGGCCCTGCCCCGTGACCACGCCGAGCAGGCGCAGCAGGGTCTCCCACTCGTCGGGCATGCCCTCCGGGCGCGGCAGCACCGGGGGCGACCACTTCGCCGTGTTGCGTACGGCGAAGCCCTGGAAGATGAGGTCGAAGTGCGCCTTCTCCAGCGGCGAGGGCGAGGGGAGGATGACGTCGGCGTGGCGCGTCGTCTCGTTGACGTACAGGTCGACGCTGACCATGAAGTCCAGCTCGTCCAGCGCGGCCGCCAGCCGCTCGCTGTTGGGCGTCGACAGCACCGGGTTGCCGGCGACGGTGATCAGTGCGCGCACCTGGCCCTCCCCGGGCGTCTGGATCTCCTCGGCCAGGCACGCGACGGGCAGCTCGCCGAAGACCTCGCCCAGGCCGCGCACGCGGGACGCCCAGCGGCCGAACCGCACGCCGCGGCCGCGCCCGGGCTCGCCCTTGGCGTTGGCGAGCCCCGTGGAGGGCAGCGGGAACATGGCGCCGCCGGGGCGGTCGAGGTTGCCCGTGACGACGTTGAGCACGTCGATGAGCCAGCTCGACGTCGTGCCGAACGCCTGCGTCGTGGTGCCGATGCGGCCGTAGACGGCGGCGCTGGGCGCGGCGGCCAGCTCGCGGGCGTTGCGGCGGATTGCCCCGGGGTCCAGGCCGTGGCCTCCGCGACGGCCTCCGGCGTGAACTCCCCGGCCACGGCGCGCAGCTCGTCCAGGCCGGCGACCAGGCCCTCGGCGGCGCCCAGCGTGTCCAGGCCCTCGGCGAGGATGACCTGCAGCAGCGCCATGAGCAGCAGGGCGTCGGTGCCCGGGCGGATCGCCAGATGCTCGTCGGCCTCCTGCACCGTGCGGCTGCGACGCGGGTCGACGACGACGATGCGCCCGCCCCGCGCGCGGATGGCGCGCAGCCGCCCGCGCACGTCGGGCGCGGTCATGAGCGACCCGTTGGAGGCCATGGGGTTGGCGCCCAGGATGAGCAGGTGGTCCGTGCGGTCCAGGTCGGGGATCGCGATCGTCGTCCCGGACCCGAACATGAGCCCGGCCGCGGCCTGCTTGGGGTACTGGTCGACGGTGCTGGCCGTGAACAGGTTCTTCGTGCCCAGCCCCTTGAGCAGCGCCCGGCCATAGACCAGGAACGCGAGCGAGTGCGAGGACGGGTTGCCGATGTAGGCGGCCACCGCGTCGCGTCCGCCCTCGCGTAGGACCGGCGTCAGCCGCCGGTCGATCTCGGCGAAGGCCTCGTCCCAGGAGGCGGTCGCGAACGTGCCGTCGGGACGGCGGACGAGCGGCGTGCGCACGCGATCGGGGTCGTCGTGCAGCTCCTTGATCGCGACGCCCTTGGGGCAGATGAACCCGTGGCTGAAGACGTCGTCGACGTCGCCGCGCACGCGCGTGACGGTGTGGGCGGCCTCATCGACGTCGAACGCCAGCCCGCACGTCGCCTCGCACAGCGGACAGGTCCTCGACGCGACGGCCATCGGGCGAATCTACTCCGACGTCCGTCCACCCACCACGTCGCGCGGCTCAACGCGGACGGCCCGCGGCCGATCCCCGGAGGGCCATGGAGGCCAAGCACGCAACGGACTGCGCGCCCTGGAAGGACAGCATCGACCCGGTCGCTGCTCGTTCCGTCGCCGGGGCCATCGACGAACTGGCGGAGTTCCCCGTCCTGGACGCGACGGTGCTCCGGGTCATCGCGCTCTGCGACGACCAGGACTCCAGCGCCGCCGACCTGGTCGAGGCGCTCGAGCAGGACGCGACGTTCGCGGCCAACCTGCTCCGGTTCTCCAACTCGGCGGCCCGCGCCCACCCGATCCGGGCCAAGACGATCCGCCAGGCCGTGATGCTCGTCGGCCGGCGCGCCCTGCGCCGCCTTGCGCTCGAGGCCGCCACCTACCGCTTCCTGGAGCGCGCCAAGGGCAACGGCCGCGCCTCCTGCGGCCAGCTCCACCTGCACGCCATCTCCGTCGCGCTCGGCTCCGCCGCCGCCGCCGACGAGGGCCAGGTCTCGGCCGACACCGCGCACCTCGCCGGCCTGCTGCACGACGTCGGCAAGCTCGTCCTGCCCGCCGTCTTCGGCGAGGAGGAGTGCGACGCGCTCAGCCGCGAGAACCCCAGCGGCGCCGACCGCGTCCTGGCCGAGCGCGAGCGCTTCGGCATCGACCACGCCCAGTGCGGCGCGCTGCTGGCCGAGAGCTGGGGCCTGCCCGACGAGGTCGCCTCGATCATCGCCTGGCACCACGGCGGCCCGACCGGGGTCGGCGCGCCCAACGGCGCCGTCGCCTGCGTCCAGCTGGCCGACATCGTCGCCGGGATGCTCAACGGCACCGAGGCCGACCACGCCCTGCTGGAGGTCTGCCTCGACCGCCTCGGCCTGACCGCCGACGTGCTGGACGTCCTGGCCCACCAGGTCACCCAGACCGAGAAGCGCGACGAGACCGGCGCGCTGGCGCGCCGCGTCGCCGAGCTCGAGCGCCTGTCGCAGACCGACGACCTGACCGGGCTGGCCAACCGCCGCCACTGGCTGCAGACCACGCGGGCCGCCCTGCAGGACAACGGCGGGGGCGCGATCCTCATCGTCGACGTCGACCACTTCAAGGCGGTCAACGAGCGCCACGGCTTCGCCGCCGGCGACCTCGTCCTGACCGAGCTGGCGCGGATCATCGGCCGCCACGGCCACGCCGGGCGCCTGGGCGGCGACGAGTTCGCCCTGCTCGTGCCGGGCAACCTCGAGGAGGCCGCGCAGGCCGCGCAGCGGATCATGGCCCAGGTCTCGGAGGTCTTCGAGGCCGGCAGCGGGCCGAAGATCGACCTGTCCATGGGCTGCGCCGCGGCGCCGACCCACGGCGACGAGCTGGCCGACCTGCTGGAGGCGGCCGACGTGGCCCTGCTGGACGCCAAGCGCGCGGGACGCAGCCGCGCGATGATCGCCGGCGCGGAGTTCCGCGCCGACGACATCGCGGCCGCCTGAGCCTGTCCCGGCGCCCCGGTTGGGGCGAGACTGCGGGGCATGCCGTCCATCGAGCGCGCCGACTGGTACGCCATCCGGCGCGCGCAGAGCACGAGGCCGTCCACCTACACGTGCCCGCTGTGCGGGCGCCTGCTGCCGGCGATGAGCGAGCACGTGCTCATCACGCCGCTGGGCGACGGGCGCCGGCGCCGCCACGCGCACACCGCGTGCGCCGCGCGGGCCCGCCGCGCCGGGCGGCTCCCCAGCCGGGACGAGTGGCGCGCCGCGCAACCACGATCTCCCGGAATCCTGGCGCGCCTGAAAGGATGGCGGCCATGAGCACACGGCTGTCGCTCCACACCCTGGCCCAGGCGGTCCTCAGCCCGGTGCGCACGCAGGCCACCGGCAACGAGATCTCGCTGCAGGCCCGCCCCGGCGGCTTCGGCACCCCGAAGCTCCCGCGCGGCGGGTGGGCGGCGGTCGACGGGACCGACCTCGTGCGCGTCGAGCCCGACGGCGGCGAGCGGCGCGTCCCCATCACCAGCCTGCGCGAGGCCGGCGAGTTCTTCGGGCTGGCCACGGCCGGGACGCTGCCCGAGGACCAGCTCGAGCTCGATCCCGGCGAGGCGGCCGAGATCGCCGCGGCGTTCGCGCACGGCGACGCCGCGCTGCGGATCCTGACGGCCGACGCCGGGCCGGGTGACGACGTGTCGCAGATCCAGCTGTGGCCCGAGCACTTCGACATCGCGATCGAGCTCGGCGCGGAGGGCACGCGGGCGACCTACGGGGTCTCGCCGGGCGACGAGCACCACGACGCGCCGTACGCCTACGTCGCGCCGTGGACGCCGCACCCGCCCGACCCCGCGTGGAACGCCGACGGCTTCTTCGGCGCCCAGGCGCCGGCGGTCGACACCGACGCGATCGTCGCCTTCTGGCGCGACCGGCGCGCCGCCCTGCTGCACACCTGAGCCAGGCCGGCGCCGGCTCAGCCGTCTTCCTCGGGCACGAGCAGCCCGCGCTGCAGGACGATCTCCGTCGACAGCGTGCGGTAGCCCACGCGGTCGAACACGACGGTGACCATGCCGTCCTGGAGGCGCTGCACGGTCCCCTCGCCGAAGTCGGGGTGCGCGACGCGCTCGCCGACCTCGAACGCCCCGTCGTCGGCGGCGGCGACCGCGCCGCGGCCGGCGTCGCAGACGTCGCAGTTGCCGCACGGCGGCGTGAACGCCTCGCCGAAGTAGCCCAGCAGATAGGCGCGCCGGCAGCCGTCGTGCTCGGCGTAGCCGCGCATCATCTCCACGCGCGAGCGCTCGAAGGCCTCGCGGTCGGACTCCAGATCGCCGGCCGCGCGCAGCCCCGCGTCGACGTCGGCGCCCGCGACGGGCACGACCAGGCCGTCGTCGCCGACGTGCAGGACCCCGGCGTCGTCGAGGCGGTGCAGCGCCGTCGCCAGCCGGGAGCGCGGCAGCTCCAGGACGTCGAGCAGCTCGGCGGCGTCGACGCCCTCGGGCGCGGTGCCGACGACCCGTGCGACCCGCTCGAGCAGCGCGGGGTCGATCCGGCCCGAGGCCATGAACCGCCGCCGGCCGAGGTCCTGGGGGCGGTAGAGCAGCAGGGCGCGGGCGGGCTCGCCGTCGCGCCCGGCGCGTCCCATCTCCTGGAAGTACTCGTCCAGCGAGCCGCTGACGTCCAGGTGCGCGACCAGGCGCACGTCGGGCTTGTCGACGCCCATCCCGAAGGCGATCGTCGCGACCATGACGTCGACGTCGCCGCCGTCGGCCATGAACCCCTCCTGGGCGGCCTCGCGCTCGCGGCGGCGCATGCCGCCGTGGTAGGCGGCGGCGTGCACGCCGTGGGCGACGAGGTCGGCGGCGATCCGCTCGGCGCGCTTCTGGGTCGCGACGTAGACGATCGCCGCGCCGTCGGTCGCGGCGACGTTCTCCAGCAGCGCCTGCTCCTTGTCGTCCTCCTCGCGGAACGTGCGCACCCCGAGCCAGATGTTGGGGCGGTCGAAGCCCTTGACGATGATCTCGGGATCGCGGAGCTCAAGGCGCTGGACGATCTCCTCGCGCACCGGCGGCGCGGCCGTCGCGGTCAGCGCGAGGATCGGCGGCCGGCCGAGGGCCTCGGCGGCGGCGGCCAGCTCGAGGTAGTCCGGGCGGAAGTCGTGGCCCCACTGGCTGACGCAGTGGGCCTCGTCGACGACGAAGAGCGACGGGTGCAGGGCGCGCAGCCGCTCGCGGGTCTCGTGGGAGGCCAGCTGCTCGGGGCCAGGAGGACGAACTCGGTCTCGCCGGCCTCCAGCGCGCGGAGCACCTCCTCACGGCGGGCGTGCGTCAGCGTTGAGTTCAGCTCGGCGGCCTCGCCCCCTCGGCCTGCTGGACCTGGTCGCGCTGCAGCGCGATGAGCGGGGAGACGACGACGGTCGGCCCCGGCAGGAACCAGCCCGCGAGCTGGTAGATCGCCGACTTGCCCGAGCCCGTCGCCATGACGACCAGCGCGTCGCGGGGATGAGCGGGGTCGGTGACGGCCAGGACGCCCTCGAGCTGGCCCGGGCGCAGCTCGTCGTGCCCGAGCTGCTCGCGGGCGGCGGCCCGGATCTGGTCGGCGCTGGGCACGGGTGCGCCATACCCTAGACCGGGCGCGCGCAACGCCCGCGGGCGCGCCTATCCTCGGAGCCGGTGTCGACGACATCGTCATCGGAGGACCGCCGCAGCCGCCTGGCCGAGCAGCGCCGCAACCTGCCCGACGGGCCGGGCGTCTACCTGTTCCGCGACGAGCGCCAGAAGGTGATCTACGTCGGCAAGGCCAAGTCGATCAAGAAGCGCGTGGCCAGCCACTTCTCCAACCCGGTGACGCGCGGCGCGTTCCAGATGGTCGACGCCATCGACGGCGTCGAGTTCATCCTGGTCTCCTCCGAGACCGAGGCCCTGCTGGTCGAGCAGAACTTCATCAAGCAGTACCAGCCGCAGTTCAACATCCGGCTGCGCGACGACAAGTCCTATCCCTACATCGCGATCTCGATGGACGAGCCGTTCCCGCGCGTCTACTTCACGCGCGAGCGCCACCGCAAGACGCGGCTCTACTTCGGGCCCTACTCGAGCGCGAAGCGGACGCGGTCGACGCTGGAGACGCTGGGCAAGGTCTTCCAGTACCGCTCGTGCAACGGGGCCGAGCCCGGCCGGCGGTCGGGCTCGCCGTGCCTGGACTACTACATCAAGCGCTGCGGGGCGCCCTGCGTCGACTACGGCGTCGACCGCGCGCAGTACATGGAGTCCATCGACGGCGTCCGCGCGTTCCTGTCGGGGCGCTACCGCGAGATCGAGCGCGACCTCGAGGTACGGATGAAGTCCGCCGCCGCCGCGCAGGAGTTCGAGCAGGCGGCGCTGGAGCGCAACCGGCTGGCCGCGGTGCGGTCGCTGCTGCAGAAGCAGCGCGTGGCCAGCGAGTCGCACGGCTCGGCCGACGTCGTCGCGGTCGCCGCCGACGGCACCGACGCCAACGCCCAGGTCTTCCAGCTGCGCGACGGGGTCCTCTCCGACCGCCAGTCGTTCTACCTCGACAACATCCAGGAGGGCGGGATCGGCGAGGTCGCCCAGGAGTTCCTGTTGCAGTACTACGGCGAGGCCACCGTCATCCCGCCCCAGGTCATCGTCCAGCCCGAGGTCGAGGACCTGGAGCCGCTGGCCGAGCTGCTGACCGAGCGCCGGGGGGCGGGCGTCGAGGTGCGCACGGCCGAGCGCGGCGACAAGCGCCGGCTCCTGGACCTCGCCGAGCGCAACGCCCGCCTCGCGCTCGACCAGGAGCGGCTGAAGGCCGAGCGGTCGCGCCAGCAGCGCGTGGTCGCGCTCGACGACCTCCAGGAGGTCCTCGGGCTCGACGCGCTGCCGCTGCGGGTCGAGTGCTTCGACATCTCCAACCTCATGGGGACGCACACCGTCGCGTCGATGGTCGTCTTCGAGGGCGGCGCGCCGAAGAAGGCCGACTACCGGCGCTTCACGATCCGGGGTGGGGAGGAGGGCGTCCCCGACGACTTCGCCTCCATGTCGGAGGTGCTGTCGCGGCGGCTGGCCAACTGGGAGCGCCAGCAGGACCTCTCGCCGCACGACCCCGACCGCAACGAGTCGTTCGCGACGCTGCCCAACCTCATCGTCATCGACGGCGGCAAGGGCCAGCTCTCCGCCGGCGTGGAGGCGCTGCGCGGGTTCCTGGACCGCGGGGTCGCGGTCGTGTCGCTGGCCAAGCGCATCGAGGAGGTCTTCGTCCCCGGCCGCGCCGACCCGATCGTGCTGGGGCACGACACGCCGGCGCTCCAGCTCCTGCAGCGCGTGCGCGACGAGGCGCACCGGTTCGCGATCACCCACCACCGCACCCGGCGCGACCGTGCCATGACGACGTCGGTCCTCGACGACCTGCCGGGCATCGGCGAGGCGCGCAAGCGCACGCTGCTGCACCACTTCGGCTCGCCCGACGCCGTGCTGGAGGCGACGCGCGAGCAGCTCGAGGCCGTCCCGGGCCTCCCGGGCAAGACGGCCCGCGACCTCTACACGTTCCTGCACCGGACGCGGACGGGGCGGTAGGCGGGGGCCGAGGCGCGCCGCGCGGCGCGTCGGGCCCGGGCGTCCGCGGTCGTCCGCCGACGTGGCCGGGGGCCGATGGCGCGTTGGCGGGGCATGACCCCACCTTCGCGCCATCGGATCGTCCGGTGAGCGCCGACGTGCCACGACGACCTCCGCGGACGACCGGCGGCGGCGGGGCGCCGCGGCTCGGCGTCGTCGTCGACGGCGGCATCGTGCCGCTCGGGCGCTGGGGCGCCGGGGCCGGGCTGCCGCCGGGCTTCGCCCCGCCGGGCCGCTGAGCCGACGCGGGCGCGCGTGACCGCGGCGGCGCGCCCGCGCACGGCACAATGGCGGCCAGTGTCGATCATCCACGTCACCGGCCACCGCAACCCCGACACGGACTCGATCGCCGCCGCGATCGGCTACGCCGAGCTGCAGGGACGGCTGGACCCCGACAACACCTACGTGCCGGTGCGCCTCGGCGACCTCAACGCCCAGACGCGCTGGGTGCTCGGCCAGGCCGGGGCGGCCGAGCCGGCGTTCCTGGCGCACGTGATGCTCCGGGTGCGCGACGTGATGCAGGAGGAGTTCTACGCCGCGGGCGTCGACGATCCTGTCCGCGAGGTCGGCCTCACGATGGCCCAGGACCGCCTCGACATCGTGCCGATCGTCGACCACGACGGCCGCCTGGCCGGCGTGATGACCGAGCGCGCGCTGGCCCGCCGCTACATCCGCGAGTCGCGCGCGGCCTCGACGCTCGTCGACACCCCGACGCGCGTCGCGGCCATCGCCGCCTCGGTCAGCGGCCGCCAGGTCGCCGGCGAGGACGGGCCCGTGGCCGGCCGCGTGTGGGTCTTCGCGATGGACGCGGGCTGGGCCCAGAGCGGCATCAGCGCCGGCGATGTGGTCGTCGTCGGCAACCGCACCGACGCGCAGCGGCTGGCGATCGAGCGCGACGTCGCGCTCCTGGTCGTCTCCAACGGCGTGGCGCCCGACGACGACACCCTGCGCCTCGCGCGCGAGCGCGGCACCGCGGTCGTGCTGTCACCGCTGGACAGCTACGTCTGCGGCCGCATGACGACCCTGGCCGCGCCGTGCAGCGCGCTCATGGATGCCGATCCGCTGACCGTCCGTGGCAACGACGTCCTCGACGACGTCAGCGAGCTCATCAAGGACGTGCACTACCGGGCCGCGGTCGTCGTGGACCGCGACGGGCGCCCGACCGGCCTGCTGCGCCGCTCGCACCTCGTCAACCCCGAGCGCCGCCACGTCCTGCTCGTCGACCACGCCGAGCAGGCCCAGAGCGTGCCGGGGATCGAGAAGGCGCACATCGTCGAGATCCTCGACCACCATCACATCGGCTCGATCGAGACGCGGGTCCCCGTCCGGGCGACGTTCGACCCGGTCGGCTCGACGTCGACGCTCGTCGTCGAGCGCTTCCGCCAGGCCCAGGTCGAGCCGACGCGGCCGACCGCGGTCGTCCTGCTCGGCGCGATCCTGTCGGACACCGTCATCCTCAACTCGCCCACGACGACCGAGCGCGACCGCCTCGCCGTCGGCCATCTCGCCGGGAGGCTCGGCCTCGACCCCGAGCGCTTCGGGCGCGAGATGTTCGAGAGCGGCTCCGACGCGGCCGACGCGCCGATCGAGGAGCTCCTCAACCGCGACCACAAGGAGTACGAGACGGGGGAGGGCCTGGTGAGCATCGCCCAGGTCGAGACCGCCGGCGAGGTGCTCGTGGACCGCATCAGCGAGCTGCGCGACGGCCTGCGCGTCCAGCACGATCGCAACGGCCACCTGCTCAGCGCGCTCATGGTCACCGACATCCTGGCCAAGCACACGCAGCTGCTGGTGGCGGGCGACGTGGCCGCCGCCGAGCGCGCCTTCGGCACCGAGGCCGACGAGGGCATCATCGACCTGCCCGGCGTCATGAGCCGCAAGAAGCAGGTCGCGCCGCAGCTCATGGGCGCGTTCTAGTCACCGGCGTCCGGCGTGGCTGCGGGGTTCGCCCTCTGGGCGAACCCCCGCGGAAGGAACCTCGCCCCCGGGCGAGCGCTCCTCAGGGTCCCGCGGCCGGCGTCGCCGCCTCGAGCGCCGGCCAGCCGACGTCGCGCTCGCGCAGCGCCTCGTCGGCGGCGGCGCCGCCGCGGATGCCGAACAGGCGCTTGGCGTAGAGCAGGTAGGCGACGACGGCGACGTTGACGACGAAGGCCACGATCTTGAACGCGGTCACGTGCTGGCTGAGCTCGTAGACCTCCAGCGGCAGCAGCGAGGCGGTCACGACGAGCGTGAGGTACTCCGCCCAGCGCCTGCCCCACCACAGCCCCACGGCCTCCAGCCCTTCCACCGAGGCGTACACGAGCGCGATCGCGGCGAAGAGGTGCAGGCGGCTCGAGCGGAGGCTGAAGAGCTGGTCGACGCGGTGGCGCAGCCCGTGCTGGGCGGCGCTGGCGCTCGAGGACTCGCCGCTGACGTCGGTGACCACGCGCAGGACCACGTCGCGCAGGTCGGCGCGGTTGGCGCTGAAGAGCAGGATCGCCATGCCGAGCAGCCCGAGCCCGAGGAAGTGCAGCGCGCGGTTGAGGGCGATGAGCCGCAGGACCACGCGGTCGCGCAGCGGGCGCCCGCGCAGCGGGAGCTCGATCTCCTCGCGCTCGGGCGGGTGGTCGCGCGCGGGCTGCTCGGGCGGCGCCAGCGGCAGCCACGAGTCGCAGCGCAGGCACCGGTGCCAGCGCACGCCGTCGACGTCGCGGGCCACGACGGCGTCGGACGGGCGCAGCCGCCGCGCGTCGGTGCCCACGAGCTCGTGGCCCCCCAGCCCGCACACCAGCAGCTCCCAGTGGAAGCGCGGGACGAACCGGCTCGGGTGCTCCCGCACGCCGGGGACGACATGGTGGCGATGGGCGCTCACGCCCGCGACCCTACCCGGCCGGTCCGCGGCGCCCGTCATGATGTGCGACATGGAGGACACGGCGGAGAACGGGCGCCCCGGAGCCGACACGCGGCTCGAGGACCTCGTCGTGATCTCGGGGTACTCGGGCGCGGGCAAGTCGACCGCGATGGCCGTCTTCGAGGACGCCGGCTACTTCTGCGTCGACAACCTGCCGCCCGAGATGATCCGCTCGCTCGTCGAGCTGTTCACGCACGAGGGCTCCAAGGTCGAGCGGGCGGCCGTGGTCTCCGACGTGCGCGGCGGCGAGTTCTTCGAGCCGCTGGAGGGCGTCATCGAGGATCTCCAGGCGCGCGGCCTGCCCAGCCGCGTCCTGTTCCTCGACGCCGACGACCTCACCCTCATGGACCGCTACAAGGAGACGCGGCGCCGCCACCCGCTGTCGCCCGAGGGCAGCATCGCCGCGGGCATCGCGGCTGAGCGCACGATGCTCGGCCCGATCAAGGACCACGCGGACTTCATCATCGACTCGTCGGGCCTGAAGGCCTCGCACCTGCGCCGGCGCATCGCCGACGAGCTGCTGCCGCGCAGCTCGCGTGGGCGGCTGGCCGTCACGTTCCAGAGCTTCGGCTTCAAGCACGGGCCGCCGCGCGACGCCGACCTGGTCTTCGACGTCCGCTTCCTGCCCAACCCCCACTACGTGCCCGAGCTGCGGCCGCTGACCGGGCTGGACCCGCGGATCGTCGAGTACGTCGGGCGCGAGGGCAAGCTCGAGCAGCTGTACCTGCACCTCGTCCCGCTGCTGGAGTTCCTCGTGCCCCAGTACGAGGAGGAGGGCAAGTCGCACCTCTCGCTCGCGGTGGGCTGCACGGGCGGCCGCCACCGCTCCGTGGCCATCATCGAGCACCTCGCCCGGCATTTCGGAGGGCGCGACGACGTCGTCGTCGAGGTCGAGCACCGCGACGTAGGCCGGAAGGCCTAGGCGTGCTGGACCACGTGGGGCTCGAGGTCTCCGACCTCGCGCGATCGGCCCGCTTCTACGACGCGGTCTTCGCCCGCCTCGGGCTGCGCCGCGTCCACGACGCCCCCTCGGCGGTCGCCTACGGCCGGCACGAGCCGCGCTTCTGGATCGTGCAGCGCGGGCGGCCGCCGGCACCGGGCTTCGGCCACGTCGCGGTGAGCGCCAGCGGCCGGGCGGCGGTCGACGCCGCCTACGCCGCCGCGGTGGAGGCCGGCGGCCGGCCCGACGGCCCCGGCGGCATCCCCGCGCCGCGGCCCGAGTACGGGCCGCGCTACTACGCGGCCTACCTGCTCGACCCGGACGGCCTGCGCCTCGAGGTCGTCGCGGGCGGACACTGACCGCGGGGGTCGATAGGGTCCGCTGGGCCCCCTGATCGCGCCTCCCAGGAAGGACTGACACGAGCATGCCCGTACGCGTCGGCATCAACGGCTTCGGCCGCATCGGCCGCAACCTCTTCCGTGCCGCCCAGGCCCAGCAGGCCGACATCGAGTGGGTCGCGGTGAACGACCTGACCGACTCCGCCACGCTCGCGCACCTGCTCAAGTACGACTCGATCCTGGGCCCGTACCCGGGCACCGTCGAGGTCTCCGACGCCGGCATCGTCGTCGACGGCACCGAGCTGAAGGTGCTCGCCGAGCGCGACCCGTCCGCCCTGGGCTGGGGCGACCTGGGCGTCGACGTCGTCATCGAGTCCACCGGGTTCTTCACCAAGCGCGCCGACGCGGCCAAGCACCTGGACGCGGGCGCGAGCAAGGTCATCATCTCGGCGCCGGCCAGCGACGAGGACATCACGGTCGTGCTGGGCGTCAACTTCGACAAGTACGACAAGGACGCCCACCACGTCATCTCCAACGCGTCGTGCACCACGAACTGCCTCGCGCCGTTCGCCAAGGTGCTCAACGACGCGATCGGCATCAAGCACGGCCTGATGACGACGATCCACGCCTACACGGCCGACCAGAACCTCCAGGACGCCCCGCACAAGGACCTCCGGCGCGCCCGGGCCGCCGCCGTCAACCTCGTGCCGACCTCGACCGGCGCCGCCAAGGCCGTCGGGCTCGTGCTGCCCGAGCTCAACGGCAAGCTGCACGGCTTCGCGGTGCGTGCGCCGATCCCGACGGGCTCGCTCGTGGACCTCACGTTCGAGGCCGACCGCGCGACGAGCGTCGACGAGATCAGGGAGCTGTTCCGGGGCAAGGCCGACACCGGCGACCTCGCGGGCATCCTGCAGTACACCGAGGACCCGATCGTCTCCTCCGACATCGTGACCAACCCGTTCTCCTCGATCGTCGACGGGGGCCTGACCTCGGTGCTCGACGACACGCTGGTCAAGGTCGTCAGCTGGTACGACAACGAGTGGGGCTACTCCAACCGCCTCGTCGACCTGGTGCAGAAGGTCCTTTGAGAACGCTCGACGACCTCGGGGACCTCGAGGGCAGGCGCGTGCTGGTCCGCGTGGACTTCAACGTCCCGCTCAAGGACGGCGTCATCGGCGACGACGCACGGATCCGGGCCGCGCTGCCGACCCTGCACGAGCTGCAGGGGCGCGGCGCGCGTCTGCTCCTGGCCGCCCATCTGGGGCGGCCCAAGGACCGCGAGCCCGAGTTCTCGCTCGCGCCGGTCGCCCGCCGCCTGGGCGAGCTGCTGGACACCAGCGTCCCGCTGGCCCCCGACCTCGACCACGTGCCCGACGGCGACGTCGTCATGCTCGAGAACGTCCGCTACGAGCCCGGCGAGACCAAGGACGACCCCGCGCTGGCCCAGCGCTACGCGGCGCTGGCCGACGCCTACGTCGACGACGCCTTCGGCGCGGCGCACCGCGCCCACGCGTCCAACCACGCCGTCGCGCACCTGCTGCCCAGCGCGGCCGGCCTGCTGCTCGCGCGCGAGGTGCGGACGCTGCAGGGCATCCTCGAGGCCCCGCAGCGCCCGCTGGTCGCGATCGTCGGCGGCGCCAAGGTCACCGACAAGATCGGCGTCCTGGAGGCGTTCCTGGACACGGCCGACGTGATCCTGATCGGCGGCGCGATGTGCTTCCCGTTCTTCAAGGCCCAGGGCCACGCGGTCGGGTCCTCGCTGTGCGAGGAGGAGGGCGTCGAGCCCGCCCGCCGCGTGCTGGAGGCCGGCGGCGACAAGGTCCGGCTGCCCGTCGACCTGGTCTGCGGCGAGGCCTTCTCGGCCGACACCCCCGTGACGGCGGTCGACGGGGTCGACGTCCCGGACGGCCTCATGGGCCTCGACGTCGGGCCGCGCACGGCGCAGGCCTACGCCGAGGTCGTCGCCGGCGCGGGCACGGTGTTCTGGAACGGCCCGATGGGCGCGTTCGAGCTGGAGCCCTTCGCGCCCGGTACGCGCGCGGTGGCCGAGGCGGTGGCCCAGGCGCAGGGGACCACGGTCGTCGGCGGCGGTGACAGCGCGGCGGCGCTCCGGCAGTTCGGGCTCGAGGCCGAGGTGACGCACCTGTCCACGGGTGGCGGCGCCTCGCTCGAGCTGATCGAGGGAAAGACGCTTCCGGGCGTGGAGGTGCTGTCATGAGGACACCGCTGATCGCGGGCAACTGGAAGATGCACGGCACGGTCGCCGAGACGGACGAGCGCATCGCCGCGCTGCTGCCGCGGCTGTCGACCGTCGACCACGCCGACGTCGCGATCTGCGTGCCGTTCACGGCGCTGCAGGCCGCCGTGGACTCCACGCGCGGCTCGCAGCTGGGGGTGTTCGCGCAGAACATGCACCATGAGCCGCAGGGCGCCTTCACCGGCGAGGTGTCGGCCCCGATGCTCGCCGAGCTCGAGGTCGGCGGCGTCGTCCTCGGGCACTCCGAGCGGCGCACGTACTTCGGCGAGACCGACAGGGCGCTGCAGCTCAAGGTGCCCGCGGCGCTGGAGGCAGGCCTGCAGGTCATCCTCTGCGTCGGCGAGACCGAGGAGGAGCGCGAGAAGGGCGACACGGAGCGCCGGCTGCGCCACCAGGTCCAGGAGGGCCTGGAGAAGGTGCCGTCCGACCGGCTCGGCGACGTCATCCTGGCCTACGAGCCCGTCTGGGCCATCGGCACCGGTCACGTCGCCACACTCGAGCAGGCCCAGGACGCGCTGGCGTTCGTCCGCGCCCTGGTCGCCGACCGCGACAAGGAGCAGTCCAAGCGGTCGCGCATCCTCTACGGCGGCTCGATGAAGCCCGACAACGCCGCCGACCTGCTTGCGCTGCCCGACTGCGACGGCGGCCTCATCGGCGGCGCGTCGCTGGACGTCTCGCAGTTCACCGCCATCGTCGAGGCCGTGCCGCGCTCATGAGCGGCCTCGTCGACCGGGTCGTGCTCGTGGTCCTCGACGGCTGGGGCATCGCCGAGCCCGGGCCCGGCAACGCCGTCGATCTCGCCGACACGCCGGTCTTCGACGACCTCTGGGCGCGCTACCCGCACACCACGCTGGCCGCGGGCGGCCTGGCCGTGGGGCTGCCCGAGGGCCAGATGGGCAACAGCGAGGTCGGCCATCTCAACCTCGGCGCCGGCGCCGTCGTCAAGCAGGACCTCACGCGGATCGACGAGGCCGTCACCGACGGCACGCTGGGCGACAACGCGGCGCTGGCCGCCGCGATGGACGGCTTCGAGCGCGTCCACCTCATCGGCCTGGTCAGCGACGGCGGCGTGCACTCGGGCTGGACGCACCTGGAGGCGCTCATCCGCCTGGCCGGCGAGCGCGGCGTCCCCGACATCGTCGTCCACGCGTTCACCGACGGGCGCGACACGTCGCCCAGCGGCGGCGTGGCGTTCGTCGAGCAGGTCCAGGCCTGGTGCGACGCGGTCCCCGCGCCCGCCCGCGCGCGCATCGGCTCGGTCATCGGCCGCTACTACGCCATGGACCGCGACAAGCGCGAGGAGCGCACCAAGGCGGCGCTGGACCTCCTGCTCGACGGCGTCTCCGAGCACCACAGCCCCGAGGCGGTGCAGGCCGTGCGCGACGCCTACGAGCGCGACCCGCGCGGCGACGAGTTCATCGCTGCGACGACGGTCGACGGCGAGGCGCGCATCCGCCCGCAGGACTCGGTCATCGCCTTCAACTTCCGTCCCGACCGCATGCGCCAGCTCACCGAGGCCCTCGGCCCGAAGGTCGCCCTCCACACGACGCTGACCGAGTACGAGGAGGGCTGGCCGTGGCCGGTGGCCTTCCCGCCGCACCGGCCCGAGACGACGCTGACGAAGGTCATCGCCGCGGCCGGGCGCAAGCAGCTGCACGTGGCCGAGACCGAGAAGTACCCGCACGTGACGTACTTCTTCGGCGGCGGCGAGGAGCAGCCCGAGGCCGGCGAGCGCCGTGAGCTCGTGGCCTCGCCGCGCGACGTGCCGACCTACGACTTCAAGCCCGAGATGAGCGCCCGCGAGGCCGCCGACGCGTTCATCGCCGCCTGGCGCGAGGACGGTCCGACCTTCGGGATCATCAACTTCGCCAATGCCGACATGGTCGGCCACACCGGCGTCATCCCGGCCGTGATCACCGCCGTGGAGACCGTCGACGCCTGCCTCGGCGCCGTCGTCGCGGCCGTCCAGGAGACCGGCGGGGCACTCGTCATCACCGCCGACCACGGCAACGCGGACGAGATGCTCGAGGACGACGGGTCGCCCGACACGGCGCACTCGCTGAACCCCGTGCCCCTCATCGTGACGCAGACCGCCGTATCCCTGCGCGACGGCGGCGTGCTGGCCGATGTGGCGCCCACGGTGCTGGCACTCCTGGGCGAGGACCAGCCCGCGGCGATGACCGGTCGCTCGCTGCTGGCGTAGTCCGCAGACCGACGCTGGAGCAGCGCTGAGCGCTCTAGACTCCGGTGCGGCTGATGGGCAAGGGGGCCGACCAACGGCGCCTGATCCGCCCGACGCTGGGCGCGTTCGCCCTCGTCGTGGTGATCATGGGTGCGATCTTCGCCGTGCTCCTCACGGCGCTGGCCGACGTGCGCGACGACTCGCGCAAGGCGCGCGACACCGAGCGCACCGTCGTGCTCATCTCGCGCTACAACCGGCTCGTCGTCGACCTCGAGACCGGCGTCCGGGGGCGGCTGCTCACCGGCCAGGACCGCTTCCTCGCGCCCTACGTCGCGGCCGACCGCGCGATGCCGGCGCTGGAGGCCCGGCTGCGGGCGGCGCTCACCGACCCGGGCCAGCGGGCCCGCCTGGCCGACGTCGTCGCCCGCGTCGAGCGCTACCGCACCGGCTACGCGCGGCCGGCCGCAGCGACGCCGGTGGGCGCCGACCGGGCCGCCGTCGTCGCGATGACCGCGGAGGGCAAGCGGCTCGTCGACGATCTGCGCGGCCGCTTCGACGCGCTGCGCACGGGCGAACTGGCGCTGAGCGACCGCCGCGGCGCCGCGGCCGACCATTCCGCCTCCCGCGCCATCGTGATCGCCGTGGCGGGCCTGGCGCTGTCGATCGCGCTGCTGGCCGCGCTCGCGCTGTTCACCGTGCGCCGCATCCGCCGCGAGGCCGACTCGGCCGAGGCGCGCACCAGGGCCGAGGAGGCCTCGCGCATGAAGTCCTCGTTCCTGGCCAACATGAGCCACGAGATCCGGACGCCCCTCAACGGCGTCATCGGGATGAACGAGCTGCTGCTCGACACGCCGCTGGACGCCGAGCAGCACGAGTACGCCTCGACGGCCCGCGCCTCGGGCGAGCAGCTGCTGGCCGTGATCAACGACATCCTGGACATCTCGAAGATCGAGGCCGGCCACCTCGAGCTCGAGCAGCGCGACTTCGACCTGCCCGAGCTCGTCGAGACGACCTGCGACGTCGTCGCCGCCACGGCCCACGCCAAGGGCCTGGAGCTTGCGGTCCTCATCCATGACGACGTGCCGCACGCCGTGCGCGGGGACCGCGGGCGGCTGGCGCAGATCCTGACCAACCTGCTGTCCAACGCCGTCAAGTTCACGCCCGGCGGCGAGGTGGCCGTCGAGGTGCGCCGCGAGCCGGGGCCGGCCGCCGACCGCGACGCCGCGATCCGCGTGCGCTTCACGGTGCGCGACACGGGGATCGGCATCCGCGAGAAGGACCTCGAGCGCCTGTTCGAGTCCTTCCAGCAGGCCGACGCGTCGACCACGCGGCGCTTCGGCGGCACGGGCCTGGGGTTGAGCATCAGCCGCCAGCTCGTGGAGATCATGGGCGGCCGGCTCGACGTGGCCAGCACGCCCGGCCGGGGCAGCACGTTCGGCTTTGCGATCGCGTTCCCGCCCGCCAGCGCCGAGCCCACGGCGATCGCGCCGCAGGTCGAGCTGCGCGGGCTGAAGGTCATCGCGGTCGACGACACCGCCACGAACCTGCGCGTGCTCGAGGCCTACCTGGGGTCCTGGGGCATGCGCGTGATGACGTGCGCCGACGGCGAGTCGGCGCTGGCGCGGCTGGGGGAGGCCGCCGACCGCGGCGAGCCGTTCGACGTCGCCGTCCTGGACTACAACATGCCCGGGATGGACGGCGTGCAGCTCGCCCGGCGGATCGTGGACGACCCGCCCCTGCGCCACACCCGCATGGTCATGCTCACCTCCTCGGGCACGGGCCAGGCCGCGGCGCGCGAGGCCGGCGTGACCGAGTTCCTGACCAAGCCGGTGCGCCAGTCGCGGCTTTACGACGCGATCGCCTCGGCCATGCACCAGGCGCCCCTGGCTCGCCGCCCGGCGGCCGCCCGGCGCCGCGACGAGGAAGGGCCCGACATGCACGAGCAGCGCGACCGCGCGCGGATCCTCATCGCCGAGGACCATGACGTCAACCGGATCCTCATGGAGAAGCTCCTCGAGCGCCGCGGTCACCGCACGGTCGCGGCGGCGACCGGGACCGACGCGGTCCGGAAGGCCGGCGCCGACGACATCGACCTGGTGTTCATGGACTGCCAGATGCCCGAGCTCGACGGCTACGAGGCCACCCGGCGCATCCGGGCGGCCGAGGGCGACGGCGGGCGCCACGTCCCCGTCATCGCGATGACCGCCCACGCGATGGCCGGCGACCGCGAGCGCTGCCTGGCCGCCGGCATGGACGACTACCTCGCCAAGCCGCTGCGGCCCGACGAGCTCGACGTCGTCCTCGAGCGCTGGCTGCACCCGCGCGCCGACGACGGGGCGCAGGGGGCCGGCGCGCACGTGTCGCGGGCGCTCGACGAGGACCGCTTCGGCGACCTGCACCGCGACTTCCCGCCCGAGGTCGTCCGCGACGTCGTGCACGCGTTCCTGGACTCCACCCCGGAGATCGTCGAGCGCCTCGTGCTGGCCGCCGAGGGCGTCGACCACACCGAGGTCGCCCACGGCGCCCATCGGCTGCGGGGCGGCTGCCTGGCCGTCGGCGCGGGCCTGCTCAACGAGCTGGCCTCCGAGATGGAGGCCCTCGGCCGCGAGGGCGCCGACGGGACCCGGCTGCGGGACACCGCGGTGCGGCTGGAGTGCGCCTGGCACGCCACGCGCACCGCGCTGCGCGAGCGCGTCGACGGCGCCCGGCGCCCCTGAGCCCGCACGGACGCGGGCTAGACTGCTGCCATGCTGTTCGGACAGGAGCACATCGACCGCTACGAGGCCACCGACGGGGCCGAGGGCCACGAGTGGCAGGGCACGCGTGCCCTCATCCTCACCACGACCGGGGCCAAGAGCGGCGAGGAGCGCAAGGCGCCGCTGATCTACGGCGAGCACGACGGCGATCTGCTGATCGTCGCCTCCAAGGGCGGGGCGCCCGAGCCGCCGGCCTGGTACGTCAACCTCAAGGCCAACCCCGAGGTCACCGTCCAGGTCAAGGCCGACAAGTTCGCCGCGCTCGCGCGGGACGCCACCCCGGAGGAGAAGCCCGAGCTCTGGAAGATCATGACCGCCGAGTGGCCGGCCTACGACCAGTACCAGACCAAGACCGACCGCGAGATCCCCGTGGTCGTGCTCGAGCGCGCCTGAGCGCGCGGGTGGCGCGGAGCGGTTGTTCGTGCAACCATGCGCGCATCTCGAGCCTGTCGAACGTCCCTGCCGCCGCCGGAGAGATCCTGGACGAGCGTGAGCTGAAGGCCTGGCGCGGCCTCATGCGCGTGCACGCCTCGCTGACCAAGGCCCTCGACACCGAGCTCGACACCCAGCACCGGCTCCCGCTGACGTCCTACGAGGTCCTGAAGTACCTCGCCGACGCCGAGGGCGAGAAGATGCGCATGTGCGACCTCGCGGCGTCGGTCGTGCTCAGCCGCAGCGGCCTGACGCGGCTCGTCGACCGCCTCGAGCGCGACGGCCTGCTCGTGCGCGAGTCCTGCGCCAGCGATGCCCGCGGCGCGTTCGCCAAGCTCACCAGCGAGGGCCACGAGAAGCTCGCCGCCGCGCGGGCGACGCACCTGGCCCTCGTCCGCGCGCTCTTCCTCGAGCACCTCACCGAGGGCGAGCTCGACGTGCTGGGCGACGTGTGGGCCCGGGTGCTGCCCGGCGCCACGGCCGCCGCCGACTGCGGCTGCTGACCGGAGGACCCGCCCGCCACCTGGCGGCCGCTCTAGAGTGCTGGCGTGCCTGTCGTCCCACGTGCACCGCGCCTCTCGCCGTGGGGACGCGTCGTGGCCGTGTCGGGCGCGATCGTGGGGGTCGTCGTCGTGGGGATGGTCGCCTGGAGCGTGGCCGCCGCGCACGAACGGCGGGTCTCCTACAGCGTCTCGGGCGCCCTCGAGGGCCTGAGCCTGGACCTCGGCAACGCCGACCTGGTCGTCGTCGGCGCCGGGCGGTCGGCCTCCGTGGCCGTGTCGCACGTCGACCACTACGGCTTCGGGCACGGCCCGGAGGTGCGCCGCACCGTCACGGGCGGGGTCTTCACCGTGCGCTCGCGCTGCCCGAAGACCGTGCTGCACGCCTGCACGGTGCGCTACCGCGTCGCGGTGCCCGACAATCTCGCGCTCGACATCCGCACGAGCGGGGGCTCGGTCGACCTGCGCGGCTACCGCGGCTCGGCGCGGATCACGACCCGCGACGGCGACATCGACGTCGACGGCTTCTGCGGCTTCCTCCTCCAGGCCCAGGCCGAGGGCTCCGGCGACGTCGCCGCCCGCACCGCCTGCGCGCCCCAGCGCCTGGCGCTGCGCTCGACGACGGGCGCCGTGCGGGCCCAGGTGCCGGGCGGCCGCTATCGCGTCGACGCGTCGACCTCCGGGACCGGGCCGATCGTGCGCGGCATCGTCAACGCCGCCGACGCGCCGTTCGCCATCCAGGCCCTCAGCTCGTCGGGGACCGTGGTCGTGGAGCGCGTCCCGTGATCGCCGACCTCGCCCTCCGGCGCCGGCTGGGGCGTGCGGCGCAGGCGATCACCTACCTCGCCGCGAGCGTCCCGATCGTGGTGCTCGGGGTGCTCGCCGTGCTCGGCCTGGTCATCGGGGCCGCGCTGAGCGTGGCCGGGATCGGGCTGCCGCTGCTGCTGGGCTGCGCGGCGGCCTGCCGCCGCCTGGTGGGCCTGGACCGCCGGGCGGCCAACCGCCTGCTCGGGGCGCGGATCCCGCCGCTGCCGATGGGGGCGCCGTCGCCCGGCGGCGGCTGGCGGCGCACCCTGGACGTGCTGTCGGACCGCACCCTGTGGCGCGTGGTGAGCATCCTGGCCCTGCGGGCGCCGCTGACGCTCGCGCTGCTGCTCGTGGCCCTGGCGCCCGTGGTCGTCCTGGCCGCGCTGCTCCAGCTCGGGGTGCAGGCCGTCGGCGGCCTGGGCAGCGTCGACTACGTCGGGCCGTGGGCGATGGGGCCCGCGCTGGGGCTCGTGCTCTGGGCGCTGGCGCTGCCGGCGGCGGTCGTGACGCTCGCGGTCCTGGAGGCGGTGCAGGCGCTGCTGTCGACGACGAGCCGCGCGCTGCTGCTGCCGCGCGTGGCCACGGCGGCCCCGGTGCGCGAGCTGCTGGCCGAGAGCCTCGGCGACCACTCGGTCTCCATCGCCTACTGGCTGCCCGACCGCGCGATGTTCGTCGACGACGTGGGGCGCCGCGTCGAGCTGCCCGATCCGCAGTCGGGCCGGGCCTGGACGGCCGTCGAGCGCGATGGCATCCCCGTCGCCGCCATCGTCCACGACGCCGCGCTGGACACGTCGAGCGAGCTCGTGCAGGCCGCGGCCGCGGCGTCGTCGCTGGCCATCGACAACGAGCGCCTGAAGGCCGACCTGCGGGCGCGTCTGGAGGAGCTGCGCGAGTCGCGCCTGCGGATCGTGGAGGCCACCGACGGGGCGCGCCGGCGCATCGAGCGCGACCTGCACGACGGCGCCCAGCAGCAGCTCGTGGCGCTCGCGCTGGAGCTGCGCCTGCTGCGCGGGCGCATGGGCGACGACCCGGAGCTCTCGGCGATGGTCGACGGGCTGAGCGAGCGGCTCTCCAGCGCGCTGGCCGAGCTGCGCGAGCTGGCCCGCGGGATCCACCCGACGATCCTGACCGACCGTGGCCTCGCGCCGGCGGTGTCCTCGCTGGCCGAGCGCTCGCCCGTGCCGGTGTTCGCCGACGTCGCCGTCGACGGGCGCCTGCCCGAGCCCGTCGAGGCGGCCGCCTACTTCATCGTCGCCGAGGCGCTGACCAACGTCGCCAAGTACGCATCGGCGACCGAGGTCACCGTCGAGGTGCGCCACGAGCCCGGCGCGGTCTGGGTCGACGTGGCCGACGACGGCGTCGGCGGTGCGCGCGCGGACGGCGGCAGCGGGCTGCGCGGGCTCTACGACCGCGTCGCGGCGGTCGACGGGCGGCTGGACATCGAGAGCCCGCCGGGGGCGGCACCCGCCTGCGGGCGCGGATCCCGGTGGAGGAGGTCGGTTCATGAGGCGTTGGGCGAGCACCGTCGTGGCGATCGCGCTGGGGCTTGGCGCCCTGGGCTGCGGCCAGACGACGACCGAGCGCGAGGCGCCGGTGACGATCAAGGGCACGCCGCCGGCGCGCGGCGAGGCCGGCACGGCGGCGCCCCGGGGCACGAACGTGCGGATCTGGGTCGTCACCCACGGGCAGGCCTCGAGCGCGTTCTGGGCCATCGTTCGCAACGGCGTCGACGCCGCCGCGCGGCAGGTCGACGCCGACGTGACCTACCGCGCGCCCGACGTCTACAGCCTGCAGACGATGGTCGCGCTCATCGACCAAGCCGTCGCGGCGCATCCCGACGGGCTCGTGGTCTCGCTGCCCGAGGCCGGGCTGGCGCCGACCATCCGCCGCGCGGTCGCCGCGGGCATCCCCGTGGTGACCATCAACTCGGGCAGCGACATGTACGCCAAGCTCGGCGTGCTGGCCCATGTCGGCCAGCCCGAGGACGTCGCGGGCTACAAGTCCGGCCGGCGGCTGGCCGCGGCCGGCGTGCGACGGGCCGTCTGCGTGAACCTCAAGATCGTCAACGTGGGGCTCGATGCGCGCTGCGCGGGCCTGGCGCGGGCGATGCGCGAGGCGGGCGGGCGCTCGACGATGATCCGCATCGACGACGTGGCCGCCACGGCGCCCGGACGCATCGCGCGCGCGGTGCGCGCCGCGCACGCCGACGGCGTGCTGGCCTGCAACGCGGTGAGCGGGCTGGCGACCGTGCAGGCGCTGCGCGGCACGCAGGGCGTCACCGCCGCGACGTTCGACCTGGGCCCCGACGTGCTCGCCGCCGTCAAGCGCGGCCGCCTGGCGTTCGCGGTCGACCAGCAGGGCTACCTCCAGGGCTACCTTCCCGTCGTGCTGCTGGCCGAGCGGGCGCGCTACGGGCTGTTCCCCGCCCAGGGCGAGGTCATCCCGACGGGGCCCAACTTCGTCACCGCCCGCACGGCGGGGCAGGCGATCGCGCTGGCCCGGCGCTCCATCCGCTGACGCTCAGCAGGGCCCGAGGGCGCCGTCGCGGCCGTCGCGGGCCGTCACGCGCGGGCTGTCGGCCAGGATGCCGCGCCGCCGCAGCCCGCCGAGCGTGCCCTCGGTGCCGGCGAAGTCCACCAGGGTGGCCTGGTCGTCGCGCCATGCGATCCGCAGCGTGGCCGGCGCCGCGTCGCGGATCTGGCCGTCGGACTCCAGACGGGCGCCGCCCCAGCCGGGCTCGACGGTGATCGTCACGTCGTGCTCGGGGGCGACGACGATGGGCGGGCAGCAGCCGCCGTGGGGCGCCAGCGGGGTGAGGACGAGGTTGCGCGCCCCGGGGGCCAGGACCGGGCCACCCGCGGCCAGGGTGTAGGCGCTGGACCCCAGCGGGGTCGCGACGATGATGCCGTCGCCCGCGAAGCGCACGTAGAGCTCGTCGTCGACCTGGATGCCGACGGTGGCCTGGCTGGCGCCCCGGCGGACGACGACGAGGTCGTTGAGGGCGACGAACGGCCCGCCGTCGCCCGGCGTCACCGCGATGCCCGGCAGCCGCCGCGGCGTCCAGTCGCCGGCGCCGAGGGCCTGCAGCGCGATGCCGAGGTCGGCGGCCGACGTCGCGGTCAGCGCGCCGAGGCTGCCGCAGGCGACGCCGAGCACGGGCCGCCCCGCCGCGGCCGCGGCGTGCAGCGCGGCCAGCGTGGTGCCGTCGCCGCCCAGGGCGACGAGCAGGTCGCAGGACCCGGCGTCGCCGTGCTCGGCGACCACCCGGTCCTGGCCGTCGATGGGCACCTGCACGACCGCCGCGCCGCGGGCCTGCGCCCAGGCGCGCAGCGTGTCGATCGCGCGGTCCAGCGGGCGGTTGGGGTGGACGACGAGGCCGATCCGGTCCAGCGTGATCCGGGTGCTCATCGCGCGGGCGGGCTCAGGCCGAGGCGTCCGTCAGGCGCGCGACCTGCGCGTCGGTGAGGGTCAGGTCCTGAGCCGGCAGGAGGTCGGCGAGCTGCTCGAGGTTGCGCGCGCTGGCGACCGGGCAGACGACCGTGGGCTGGGCCGCCAGCCACGCCAGGGCCACGGCGGGCACCGTCGTGTCCTGCTCCCGCGCGACCTCGTCGAGCGCCTCGAGCACGGGGACCCCGCGGTCCAGGTAGACCGAGGCGGCCGGTGCCCGCGGGCTGTCGACCTCCGGCCCGCCGGGCCGGTACTTGCCGGTCAGGAAGCCCTTGGCCAGCGCCCAGTGGGGCAGCGTGCCGAGTCCGTGGGCGGCGACGACCTCCGCGAGGTCGTCCTCGTAGCCGCGCTCGACCAGGTTGTAGTGGGTCTGTAGCGCGACGTAGCGCGGCAGGCCCTCGCGCTCGGCCACCGCGAGGGCCTCGGCCAGGCGCGGCGCGGTGTAGTTCGACGCGGCGACGTGGCGGACCATGCCGGCCGCGACGAGCTCGCCGAACGCGCCGAGCGTCTCGGCCAGCGGCGTGTCCTCGTCGTCGGCGTGGGCGTAGTAGACGTCGATGCGGTCGGTCTGCAGCCGCTGCAGGGAGGCCTCGGCCGCCCGGCGGATCGTCTGTGCCGACAGGCCCTCCGAGCCGGGCATCTTGCCGACCTTGGTGGCGATGACGACGTCATCGCGGTTGCCGCGCGCGGCCAGCCAGCGGCCGATGACGGCCTCGGACTCGCCGCCCGTGTGGCCCGGGGCCCACGAGGAGTACGTGTCGGCCGTGTCGATGAAGTTGCCCCCCGCCGCGACGTAGGCGTCCAGGACGGCGAACGAGGCGTCCTCGTCCGCGGTCCACCCGAAGACGTTGCCCCCGAGGCAGAGGGGGCTGACGTCGAGATCGCTGGTTCCGAGGCGGCGCATGGCCCCACCCTACGACGCCGGACCGCTGCGGGTCGGAACGTCTGCGGACTTGACATGAACAGACTGAGATTTCATACTGCGTAGCCAGCAACGTACCGTGATCCACCAGGAGGCAACACCATGGCACTCATCCGCTGGGAGCCCGCGCGCGAGCTCAACGCCCTGCAGGGCGAGATGAACCGCCTGTTCAGCACGTTCTTCGACGCCCCCGCCGCCGGCACGCCCGACGGCCCCGGCGCCCCGCGCCGGTGGATCCCGGCGATGGACCTCGTGGAGACCGACGACCACTTCGTGCTGCGCGCCGACCTCCCCGGCGTGGCCGAGACCGACGTCGAGCTCTCGCTCGAGGAGAACGTGCTCACGGTCTCCGGCGAGCGCCACGCCGAGCAGGAGGTCCGCCGCGACGGCTTCCACCGCATCGAGCGCGCGTCGGGCACCTTCCGCCGCTCGCTGACCCTGCCCGAGGGCGTCGACGGCGACGCGATCAGCGCATCGTTCGACCGCGGGGTCCTCGAGGTCCGCATCCCCAAGCCCGCCGAGCGCAAGCCGCGCCGGCTGCAGATCCAGGTCGGCGACGCGCCGACCCCGATCGAGGGCCGCGCGGCCGAGCAGGCCGCCACCTCCTGAGGCACGGCCCGCGCCTCGGGGCGCCCGGCGCCCGGTCCGCCTAGGATCGGGCGCCGATGCCCGCCCCCCTGCAGATCCTCGCGCGCGACCCCGGCTCCCGAGCGCGCGCCGGGATCCTGAGCACCGGCCACGGCGACGTCCGCACGCCGGCGTTCGTCCCGCTGGCCACGAAGGCCACGGTCAAGGGTCTCGTCCCGGCCGAGGTCCGCGACCTCGGCTACGACATGGTGCTCGGCAACACCTATCACCTGTTCCTGGACCCCGGCCACGACCGCATCGAGCGCTTTGGCGGCCTGCACGAGTTCATGCGCTGGGACCAGCCGATCATCACCGACTCCGGCGGCTTCCAGGTCTTCTCCATGGGCCACGGGACCGTCGCCGACGAGATCAAGGGCCGTGCCGCCCACGGCGGGCAGCGCCACGGCAAAACGCTGGAGATCACCGAGGACGGCGTGCGCTTCCGGTCGCACATCGACGGCTCGCAGCGCTTCCTGGCGCCGGAGACCTCCATGGAGATCCAGGCCTCGCTGAGGTCCGACATCGCGCTGGTCTTCGATGAGTGCACGCCGTTCAACGTGACCCGCGACTACACGGCGCGCTCCACGGAGCGCACCCACCGCTGGCTGCAGCGCTGCCTGGACTGGCACGGGCGCCACGGGCCGGAGGGCCAGCTCGTCTACGGGATCGTCCAGGGCGGGGTGCACGAGGACCTGCGCAAGGCCTCGGCGGAGACGATCGCCGCCTCGGGCGCCGACGGCATCGCCATCGGCGGCTCGCTGGGCGCCGACAAGCCCCAGATGTACGAGGTCGTCGACTGGGCGACGTCGGTGCTGGGCGGGGCGGCCGAGACCGCGCCGCGCCACCTGCTGGGCATCGGCGACATCGACGACCTCATCCGCGGCGTCGAGCTGGGCATCGACACGTTCGACTGCGCGATGCCCACCCGGCTCGGCCGCCACGGCGTGGCGCTCATCCCCGCGCCGGACCGCCGCTGGCGCGTGGACCTGACCGCCTCGCGCTGGCGCGACAGCGACGAGCCGATCTTCGACGGCTGCCCGTGCCCGACGTGCGCGGCGGGCAACACCCGCGGCTACCTGCGCTACCTCGTCGCCAACCGCGAGCTGACGGGGCTGCGGCTGCTCGTCGTGCACAACCTCGCGTTCGTACGCCGCCTCATGACGCGCCTGCGCGACGCGGTCCTCGAGGGCCGGCTGGCCGAGGAGGCCGCGGCCCTGCGCGGGGGCGCCGCGCCCTGAGGGTCACGCGCCGACGCGCGGCGTCGGTGACGTCGGCGCCCTCGGGCCATGGCGCGGTCGCCGAGCTCGGCGGCGCGGGCGCGCAGCTCGGCGGGCTCGAGGCCGAGCAGCACTGACGCGGGCGCCCCGCGCAGTCAGGTGCCGGGCGGCCTCCAGGCCGATCCGGCGGGCCGCGCCGGTGACGAGCACCACCCGCCGTCGACGTCGTGGCTCTCGCGGGCCATGGCCGCAGCCTGGACCGTCCCCCGTGCACCGCGGCGGCGGTCAGCGCGTGTTGTCGTCGATGAGCTGCGTGAGGTCCTGGACGATCTGGTCGGCCTTGTCGGAGACCACGTTGCGCAGGCGCACGGACTCCTGGCCGGTGTTCGTCGCCAGGTAGGCGGCCACCGCGGCGCCCGCCAGGACGGCCAGCAGCAGGATCGTCGTCACCAACCGCCGGAACGCGCCGCGGCGCCGGCGCGGCGTGGGGGCCGGCGCCCGGCGGGCGGCGGGCGCCTGCGTGGCGCCCGTCGCGTAGGGGTCGACGGGGACCGGCGCCGGGCGGCGCGGCGCGCGCGGCGAGCGCGGGACGACGACGGGGCCCGTGCCCGGCTCGCCGGCGAAGACGGAGGTCGCCGAGGTCGGGTCGCCGGGGGCGATCCGCGTGGCGTCGCCGTCGGGGCCGATGCCCTTCGCGCCGTCCAGGACGGCCTGGCGCATCTCCTCGGCGCTCGCGTAGCGGCGCCGCGGGTCCAGAGCCAGCGCGCGCTCGACAGCGACGCCCAGCGCGGCGGGGATCGCGGGGTCGAGGTGGTGCAGCGGCTGGGGGACCTCGCGCTGCTGCTTGAGCGCCAGCTCGGTCAGCGAGGAGGCCTCGTAGGGCAGGCGGCCCGACAGCAGCTGGTAGGCCACGACGCCCAGCCCGTAGATGTCGGCGGCCGGGCCGGCCTCCTCGCCGGCGGCCTGCTCGGGCGCCAGGTAGGCGGCGGTCCCCAGCACGGAGCCGACCTGGGTGATCGAGGACTCGTCGCTCGTGGTCTTGGCGATGCCGAAGTCGGCGAGCTTGATCGTGCCGTCGCCCTCGGAGAGCAGCAGGTTGCCGGGCTTGACGTCGCGGTGCACCAGGCCGTGGCGGTGGGCGTAGTCCAGGCCGCGGCAGGCCTGCGCGATCCAGGTCACCGCCTCGTCGACGCCCAGGTGACCGCGTTCGCGCAGGATCTGGGCGCCCGAGGGCCCGACGATGCGCTCCATGACGATGTAGTGGCGGCCGGTGCCCTCGTCGAGGCCGAAGTCGAAGACCTGGACGATGTTGGGGTGCACCAGGCGCGCCGCCGCGAGCGCCTCGCGCCGGAAGCGCGCCACGAACTGGGGGTCGTCGGCGAGGTGCTCGGCCAGCAGCTTGACCGCGACGTAGCGCTCCAGGCGGGTGTCGAAGGCGACGTTGACCGTCGACATGCCGCCCAGGCCGAGGCGGTCGCCCAGCTCGTAGCGCCCCGCGATGACGGCCCCGGCCATCACGGCTGCGGGGCCTCCGGGGTGCCGCCGTTGCCCGGCGTGGTGCCGCTGGGGGTCGTGACCGTCGGCGTGGTCTGGGTGACGGTCGGGGTGGTGACCGTCGGGGTGGTCTGGGTGACGGTGGGCGTCGTGTCCGTCGGGGTCGTCGCGGTGACGGTCGGCGTCGTCTCGGTCGTCGTCGGCGTCGTCTGCGTCTCGGTCTGAGTCCTGGCCGCCGCGCAGTCGGTGGGCACGGTGTCCTGGAGCGCCTTGATGCCCTGGTTGATGCGCTGGCGCAGCCGCCGGTCGACTCCCGCGGGCAGCCCGAGGGCCGTAGCGCGGGCCTGCCTGAGCGCGTCGGCGGCGGCGGCGCAGTCGCCGGCGTCGACGGCCTGCCGGATGTCGGCGAGCTGGTTCTTGAGGCTCGCGGCGTCGGAGGAGGGCACCAGGTTGGACCGGTCGCCGCACCCGACGGTGAGGGCCGCCGCCACGCCGCAGGCCAGCGCGGTGAGGTGGGGGAGGGCGCGGCGCACGCCTACTGACCGTACTCCAGGCGCTCGGCCAGCGACCCCGGCAGCCGGGCCGCGCGGATCGCCGCCTGCGCGCCCGCGATGTCATAGCCCGTGCGCCGCCACTGCGCGCGCCAGAGGTCGAGGTCCAGCAGCAGCCAGGCCGCGCGCGAGTCTCCGTCGCGGGGCTGGCCGACGCTGCCCGGGTTCAGGATCCATTCGCCGGTGGAGAGGTCGACGGCGTCGCCGCCGCGGCGCGGCTCGCCCGTGGCCGCCTCGCCTTCGGGCCGCACGAACGACAGGGCCACGTGGGAGTGGCCGACCAGCGCGATGCGCTGGCGCATCGCGTCGAAGCAGAGCTCGGCCAGCAGGGAGCTCAGGACGTACTCCCAGACCGGGTCCCGCGGGCTGCCGTGGTAGAGCCCGAGGCCGCGGGCCTCTCCCGTGGGCTCGCAGGAGCGCAGCCACGCGGCGTGCTCGGGGCGCAGCACCTCCTGCGTCCAGCGGGCCGCGATCGCGGCGCCGCGCGAGAACTCGTCGAGCGACAGCTCGCCGGTGACGGCCATGTCGTGGTTGCCGGCCAGCACGACGTCGGCCTGCTGGCGGACGCGCGCGCAGCAGTCGTTGGGGTCGGCGCCATAGCCCACGACGTCGCCCAGGCACCAGATCTCGTGCACGTCCTCGCGCTCCACGTCGGCGAGGACCGCGTCGAGGGCGTGGAGGTTTCCGTGGATGTCGGAGAGGACGGCGATGCGCATGGCCGGTGGCGCGCCGCAGGCTACCCCCTCAGCCGGGCCCGCTCGGCCCCGGCGTGCCCGGCTCCTCGCCGGGAGGGCCGCCGTACTCGGGCAGGTTCTTGATGCCCTCGCGGGTCTGCCACTTGGAGAAGTTGTCCTCCATGGCGTCGATGAGCTCGCGCATGAACTTCGGAGAGAGGTTGACGCGGGTCGTCACGACCCCGGGGACCTCCTCGTCCTCGACCTCGTGGTCGACGCGCGCGAACGTGATCGTGAACTCGTAGTCGGAGTGGCTGACGTTGGCGAAGTTGGCGTAGTGGCCCGCCATGTCCTTCGGGTCGAAGTGGATGTTGATGTGGCGCTCGGGCTCGTGGTGCTCATCGGCCATGCGTGCGAGTATCGCAACCGGATGAAGATCGTCGTTCTGGCCGTCGGGCGCCTCCGCCCGCCCTACGTGGACGACGTCCAGCACTACCGCAAGCTCCTGGCGGGGGTCGCGCGGGTCGAGCTGCTCGAGGAGCGCGAGGACGAGCGGGTCGCCCGGCGCATCCCCGAGCGGGCGTTCGTCAGCCTGCTCGACAGTGGTGGCGAGACCATGGACTCCGTCGCGTTCAGCCGCTGGACCGAGCAGCGGCGCATGGAGGGCCGCGACGTCTGGTTCGTGATCGGCGGGGCGTTCGGGGGCGTCGAGCTGCCGCGCGTGGACCACCGTCTGTCCTTCGGCCCCATGACCCTGCCCCACCAGCTCGCGCGCGTCGTGCTGCTGGAGCAGATCTACCGCGCCCACAAGATCCTGGCCGGAGAGCCCTACCACTACTGATGCCCGAGCCGCTCGCCGACATCCGCACCCCCGCCGACCGCGAGCTGACCTCGTTCCTGCGCCGGCTGGCGGCGCTCGGCGTGGCGATCGCCGGCCTGGTCGTCGCCGGGGCGGTCGCCCTGTCGCTGACGGAGGGCGTCGACCTGTGGACGGGCTTCCTGCACGCGCTCGACATCGTCGCGACCACCGGCGCCTACCCGGTCCCCGCCGACGTCGGCGTCGAGATCGTGCGGGTCCTGCTCACGGTGCTCGGCGTCGGCACGCTGTTCTACGGCCTGGTCTCGGTGACCGAGTTCCTCGTGGCCGGCCACGTGGCCGAGCTGCTGGCGGCTCGTAGGATGCAGAGGATGATCGACGGCACCTCCGACCACTTCATCATCTGCGGCTACGGCCGCGTGGGGCGGCAGGTGGCACGCGATCTGCGCGGGGCCGGCGCGCGCTACGTCGTCATCGACGGCGACCCGGCCAACCGCGAGTTCGCCACCGGCGTGGGTGTCCGGTTCATCGAGGCCCAGCCCTCCGACGACCTCGCGCTGCGCCAGGCGGGCATCGAGCGCGCGCGGGCGGTCATCGCCTGCGTGGACTCCGACGCCGAGAACGTCTTCATCGCGCTCACCGCGCGCGAGCTGAACCCCGACATCGCCATCGTCGCGCGGGCCTCCCAGGAGGACTCCGAGCGCAAGCTCATGCGCGCCGGCGCGACGCGCGTCATCTCCCCGTACAAGGCGTCGGGCGCCGAGATGGCGCGCCTGGCCCTGCACCCGCAGGTCTCGGGCATCGTCGACGTCGACGCCGAGTACCGGATGGAGGAGATCGAGGTCATCGACGGCTGCGCGGGCGCCGGGCAGCGCATCGGCGACATCCGCGGCGGCGCCTACATCGTCGGGCTGCGCCGCGCCGGCGGCGGGTTCGCGCCGCAGCCGCCGTCGGAGACCGTCCTGCAGCCCGGGGACGTCATCATGGCCATGGGAACGCCGCGCACCATGGACCGCCTCGAGACCCTCTTCGCCCCGACGCACGCCGGAGCCCCCCGGTGAGCCACCCTGTCGACGACCTGCGGGCCGGCGTGGAGCGGGCCGCCTCCGCCGTGGCCGGGGCCGACGCGCCGGCGCCCAAGAGCCGCCCGACGCTCGAGCGCCCGCGCCAGGCCGACCACGGCGACTACGCCACGAACGCCGCGATGCTGCTCGCCCCGGTGCTCAAGTCCCCGCCGCGCGACGTGGCCGGCCGGCTGGCCGAGGCGCTGCGCGAGGGCCTCGGGCCCGCCGTCGAGCGCGTCGAGGTCGCCGGGCCGGGCTTCCTGAACCTCTTCCTCGCCGACGCCTGGTACACCGATGCGCTGGCCCACGTCCTGGCGGCCGGGCAGCGCTTCGGGTCCGGCGGGGCCGTGCGCTCCGAGAACGCCAACGTCGAGTTCGTCAGCGCGAACCCCACGGGCCCGCTGCACGTCGGCCACGCGCGCAACGCAGCCTTCGGCGATGCCCTGGCGCGCCTGCTGTCGTTCGCCGGGCACGTCGTGACGCGCGAGTTCTACATCAACGACTTCGGTTCCCAGGTCGTCAACTTCGGCCGCTCGGTGCAGGCCCGCGCGCGCGGCGAGGAGGTCGGCGAGGACGGCTACGTCGGCGAGTACGTCGCGACGCTGGCCCTCGAGATCCCCGGCGCGGCGACGCGGCCCGTCGAGGAGGTCGGGGCCGAGGCCGTGGCGATGATGGTGGAGCGCGCCAAGGCGTCGCTGCACGCCTTCGGGGTCGAGTTCGACGTCTGGTTCAGCGAGCGCACGCTGCACGAGCCCGACGGCCCCGGCCGGGTCAGCGGCGTCGCCCACGGCTTCGAGGTGCTCGAGCGGCGCGGGCACACCTTCCGCTCCGAGGGCGCGCTGTGGCTGCGCACGACCGACTTCGGCGACGACAAGGACCGGGTGCTCGAGCGCTCCACGGGCGAGCACACGTACTTCGCCTCGGACATCGCCTACGCCCAGAACAAGTTCGAGCGCGGCTTCGACCGCATGATCTACGTGCTCGGCGCCGACCACCACGGCTACATCGGGCGGATGAAGGCCGCCTACGAGGCGCTCGGCGGCGATCCCGACACGCTCGACCTGCTCATCATGCAGTTCGTCCACCTCGTCCGCGAGGGCGAGAAGGTGTCGATGAGCAAGCGCGCCGGCGAGTTCGTCACCCTCGACGACCTCGTCGAGGAGATCGGAGTCGACGCGGCGCGGTGGTTCCTGCTCAACCGCTCGCACGACACGACGATCGAGCTCGACCTGGCGCTGGCCACGAGCGAGAGCTCGGAGAACCCCGTCTACTACGTCCAGTACGCGCACGCGCGGATCGCCGCGGTGCTGCGCAAGGCCGGCGAGGCGGGGGTGCAGGCCGCGCTGAAGGCGGTGGGCACCGGCGCCGCCGGCGGCCTGGAGCTGCACCCGTCCGAGCGCGCGCTGATCCAGAAGCTGCTGTCCTGGCCGCAGGAGGCCGCCGACGCGGCGCAGCGGCGCGCGGTCCACCGCGTCGCGGGCTACGCGCTGGAGCTCGCCCAGGCCTTCACCGCGTTCTACCGCGACTGCCAGGTCGTCGGGGCCCAGCCCGAGACGTTGGAGTCCTTCCGCATCGCGCTGGCCGTCGTGGCCCAGCGGACGATCGCCCAGGCGCTGGACCTGCTCGGGGTCAGCGCACCCGACGAGATGTAGGCGAGCGCTCGCTCTGGGGGCGAGGGCTCGTACCCCAGGCGCGCGGTCCCGTCGGACCCGCAGTCCTACAAGTTGTAGAGGAAGTCCAGCCCGAGGTTGGACAGCACGTGCTGGGCCTTGCTGTTGAGCACCGTCAGCTCGCCCGTGAGGATGAGCACGCCCATGATGATCAGCACCGCGCCGGAGATCGCGGTGACGAGCACGTGGCGGTCGCGCAGCCAGCGGAAGGCGGTCGTCGCGCGGTCGAAGGCCACGGCCGTGATGAGGAACGGGATGGCCAGGCCCAGCGAGTAGCAGGCCAGCAGCAGACCGCCCTTGCCGGCGGTGCCCGACGTCGCGGCGGCCGCCAGGATGGAGGCCAGCGTGGGGCCGACGCACGGCGTCCAGGCCACGGCAAAGGCCAGGCCCGCGACGACCGGCCCGCCCGAGCCGGCGCGCTCGATGAGCGCGGTGGGACGGAACTCGCGATTGAAGCGCGGCACGAACAGGGTGCTCACGAAGAACACGCCGAGCACGACGATGAGCCAGCCCGCGATGCGGTTCAGCGTGTCCTGGTGGTCGCGCAGCGTCGACCCGATGCCCGTCGCCGTCATGCCCAGCGCGACGAACATGATGGTGAACGACAGGCAGAAGATGATCGCGGGCCCGAGGACCTTGCCGATCTGGCGCTCCTCGCCGCGCATCTCCTCGATGGAGACGCCCGAGACGGCCGACAGGTAGCCGGGCACGAGCGGCAGGACGCAGGGCGAGATGAACGACACGAACCCCACCGCGAAGGCGGCGAAGACGGTCGTGTCGACCGAGGTGCCCGTCGTCGCGGCGAGAATCACGGGTGCAGCGTAGACACGTCAGACGTCATAGCGCGCCAGGTCCTCGTCGAGCCGGGCGGCGTCGACGGCCGAGAGCGACGGCTGCGACGAGCCGTTGGAGGAGGCGTGGGCACCGGCCTGCGCCGTCCGGGCGCGGCGCCAGCGCGGCAGGTAGACCGCGAGGCCGGCGAGCGCGGCCAGCACGAGCGCGAGCGGCACGAGCCACGCGGCCAGGCCGATGCCGTGCTTGGGCGGCTCGGCGATGACCTGCGGGCCCAGCTCGTTGACGAGCTCGGCCTTGATCTGGGCCTTCGTGAGCCCGCGGTCCACGAGGCTCTGGATAAGCGCGCGCTCGCGATCGGCCTGGGGCGACTCGGCGATGTTCAGCGGCACGCCGCAGGTGACGCACATGACCTCGTCCTCGACGTCGTTGAGCGACGTGCGGGGCGTGGCGGCCGAGGCCGTCCCGGCGGCGGCCAGCACGAGGAGCAGGACGGCCAGCGCGGTGGCGGCGCGCCGGATCACGAGGCACCGCCGGACTGCCGGGCGCGGGCGATCGCGGCATCCAGGAACTTCTGGTTGATCTGCCCGCGCGAGATGGCGACGATCTTGCCCGCGCGGTCCAGCACGAAGGTCTCGGGCAGCGCGCGCGTGCCGTACTTCTGCGCGAGGTCGGTGCCGACGTCGCGCACGGACGGGTAGGTCACCTTGTGCGAGCGGTAGAAGCGCTCGGAGTCGGCGATCGCGTCGTTGTAGGTCGCGCCCAGCACCGTCCCGACATGGTCGGCGACGAGCTGCTTCTGCGTGCGCTCGAGCACCGGCGCCTCCGCGGCGCAGGGGCCGCACCAGGAGGCCCAGAAGTTCAGGACGACGACCTGGCCCTTGTAGTCGGCCAGCGAGCGGCTGCCGCTGCCGTCCAGCAGCGGCCGCTGCAGCGTCAGGCCCGGGGCGCTCGGGCGCTTGCCGGACTTGACCGCGTCGTCGAGGGTCGAGTGCTCCCCGCCGCGCACGACGCCGTAGACCAGCAGCCCGACGAGGGCCAGGGCGAGCACCCCGACGACGACGGGCAGGACGGGACGGCGGCGGGTCACGGCTACAGGGTAGAGCCGGACCGCCTCCGGCGGCCCGGTCGCACCGCCTCCGGCGGCCCGACCGCGGCACCCGGGCGCAGGACCGCTAAGATCCGCCGACCCGCGCGGGTGTAGCTCAGTTGGTAGAGCGTCGGCTTCCCAAGCCGAAGGTCGCGGGTTCGACCCCCGTCGCCCGCTTCGGATTCCCCCAGCAAATGGGGGACATCCGGGATTCGATCGCCTCTTGGAGCAGGGACTTTGTCCCAACTTTGTCCCGAGAGGAGCATCGAGTGTCCCGATTCGGAGAGCCCAGCGGCCACGTCTTCCGGCGCGATGGCGTCCAGTCCGGACCGGTCTGGTACGCCAAGTACCGGTTGCCCGACGGCCGGCAGTTCCAGCGGCGCATCGGTCCGGCCTGGACGCAGCGCGGACGCCCGGGCACGGGCTACTTCACCAAGCGGACCGCGGAGGCCTGGCTGCGCGCGGTCATGGACGCGGCGCGCGCCGGGACCTTGCCCGGCATGGTCGTCACCAACGCGACGGTCGCCGACGCCTGCGCCGAGTGGCTGCGATGGTCGGAAGAGGAGCGCGGGTGCTCGCCCGGGACGATGCGCGGGCGGCGGTCCAGCGTGCGCGCCTACTTCGTGCCCGCCTTCGGCGACCGGCCGGTCGAGGCCGTCACGACCGAGGACATCGAGCGCTGGCGCTCGTGCCTGCCGGCCACGCTCTCCGTCCGGACCAAGAACAAGATGTTGACCGAGCTGCACGGTGTGTTCCGGCGGGCGGTGAAGGTCTGGCGCCTGCCGGCCAACCCGGTGGCCGAGGTCGAGCAGCTGCGTGAGCGGCGCATCGTCGACCTCGAGGTCTACTCGCCGGAGGAGGTCATGGCCCTGGTGCGGGCCGCGGCCTCGGAGCAGGACGCAGCGATGTTCCTCACCGCGGCGTTCACCGGCCTGCGCCGCGGGGAGCTGATCGGCCTGCGGTGGCGCGACGTTGACTTTCCGGCGTCGCTGATCCGGGTGCACCGCTCCTACTCCTACGGTGCGCTGACCGTGCCGAAGTCGGGCAAGGTGCGTGCCGTGCCCCTGGCGCCTGAGGTCGCTGGGGTGCTGGCGCGCCTGGGCCAGCGCGGGCTGTTCACGGGGGAGGAGGACCTGGTCTTCCCGGGCGAGCTCGGCGGCTTCCTGGACGGCTCGGCGCTGCGGCGGCGCTATCTCGACGCCCAGGCGGCGGCCGGCGTCAAGCGCCTGCGCTTTCACGACCTGCGCCACACCTTCGGCACGCGGATGATCGCGGTGGCCGACATCGTGCGCGTGAAGGAGTGGATGGGCCACGCCGACATCGAGACCACGATGCGCTACCTGCACTTCGCGCCGAGGCCCGAGGACGCGGCACTCGTCGCCAAGGCCTTCAAGTCGGCTGACGGCGATGGCCACGACTTCGGCTGGTCGGCCGAGCATGCGCTGCAGCCGCGCTGAACCGATCACGTCCGCAGGGAGGCCAGCCAGCCGGCGACGTCGCTGCGGTAGAAGCGGCGGTGGCGGCCGACGCCGATCGAGGGCAGCGGGTTGTGCAGCCGGCGCGCGTACTCGTAGACGCTCGAGCGCGGCACGGAGAGCAGACGGGCGACCTGGGCGGCGGTCAGCAACGGCTCGGTGAGATCGACGGAGACAGCGATCGTCTCGTCCAGGTTGGTGCGGTTGGTCATGCTCACTAGGGCGACGCACGACCACCCATCCCGCACGCACGCCGAACCGCTGTAGCCCGCTAGCTATTTCGCTAGCTGTCTACCTAGCTTGTATAGGCCACCACCTTGATCGGCCATCGCCCTCCCCCGCCGGTTCCACGCCATCAACGTCGCCGGTTTGCTTCCAATTTCACGCGTCTCGCCAAGCCCGCCACTTCTACCTTGATCGGTCCCGGCTCTTGTTGTCCGCCCCTCTCCGTCCGCGTCCCCGTGCCCGCCCTCTCTCGATGATCTGTCTCTTGTCTTCTGCTGTGTTTCGTCTGACCCGTTCCCCGTCCTGACACCCCGGCCCACCACCGCCAGCCCATGTCCTCGGTTCCTTGTCCTGGGAGGGAGTCCGACCACCCGAGCCCGCTCTCCTCTGTTCTCATGGAGGGCGCGGGTGGTCGGGGTCACGACCAGGCCCGAATTCCGCATTGCCATCGGGCGTTTGGCGGTGGTGGGCCCACTGTCAGACGGACGGGGTCAACGAACGGATAGAACCCGGCTGTCGTCATGCAAAGAAGGCAGCGAGGAGGGCGGTAACGGGGCCGCGCGCTGAGCCGGTCGCGCGTGCAGCCACCGGTCGCGATCAAAGCCGGGAGCTCGGCTACGAATGACGCAGAGTCGCAGCGTCGCGACGCCCGCTTGTCGTACGTTGCGGGCCCGGGCAACGCGCGTCCGCTCAGCAGGGTGGCGTCTGTCAGGATCGCCGCTTCGGTGGCCTGGACCGGAGGGAGCAGATGTTCGCCCACATGATCTACGGGTTCACCGGCCCGGAGGATGTGCAGTGGATCGAGGTGCCGGAGCCGGTGGCCGGTGGCGGGGTGCTGGTCGACGTGGTGGCCGCCGGTGTGTCGTTTGCCGACCTGTTGCAGACGCGGGGTCTGTACCAGATGCAGGTGCCCGTCCCGTACACGCCGGGCATGGAGGCCGCCGGCCTCGTGCGATCTGACCGGCCCGATCTCGGCCTTGCCGCCGGACAGCGCGTCGCGGTGCTCGTGTCGCACGGCTGCTGGCAGGAGGTTCTCAGCGCGCCGCCTGAGCGGGTTCTTCGGCTGCCCGACGAGATGAGCCTTGAGGCAGGCGCAGCCGCCCCTCTGAACGGCTTGACCGTCCTGTTGGCCTTGGAGACGCGCGCGCAGGCCCGGCCTGGCGAGACCTTGCTGGTCCACGGTGCGGCGGGAGGCGTCGGCACCGCCGCGATCCAACTCGGACGCGCGCTTGGGCTGCGTACGATCGCAGTTGTCAGTGATGAGGCCAAGCGAGCGGTCGCGCTGCGGTCCGGGGCAGAGCACGCCGTGCTGGACGACGGCTGGCTTGCTGCGGTGCGCGAGCTGATCGGCGACCGTGCCGTCGACATCGTGCTCGACCCAGTCGGGGGCGACCGCATGACCGACAGCCTGCGCTCGCTGGCGCCGCAAGGTCGGGTGCTGGTTGTCGGGTTCAGCGCCGGTGAGATCCCGACCGTCAAGGTCAACCGGCTGCTGCTCGCCAACACGACCGTCATCGGCGCCGCCTCGCGCGAGTACTTCGAGCACCACCCCGAGAGCGTGGCCAACCTCTGGGCGCGCTTGACTGAGCTGCGACAGACAGCGCAGCTGCCCGATCCCCCCGTCCGGCCCTACCCCTTCGCCGACGCTCAGGGCGCACTGCGCGCGATCGTCGAACGCGAGGCAACAGGCAAGGTCGTCCTGAGCAGGCAGCTGTCGAACGGTCAGCCACGACACCCGCCCGGGGCCTGACCGTCAAGCCACAGTCAAGGCCCGGCGGTGGAAGGCTCCCGCTCGCCATGGCAAGCCATGAGCGGCCAAGCGTCGCTGTCTGATGTGACGGCGACATCCATCGGCAGTCGCTCACGGACGAGCTCGGCCAGCTCGCGGGCTCGCGCCCGTTCCCCTACAAGACGATCTCGGCCGTTGTGGGGTCTCGTCGCCCACGGCGCCGACCGTATGCCGGCCGCCCGATGGCCGGCAGCTCCAGCCGCGCATTCGTTCGTCCTGGACGCAACGGGGTCGCCCGGCCTGCGCATCATTCCTGCGGTGATTGCCGCGGTGCTGATCGCCACCGCGGGTAGCCCGTCGGCGTCGCTCGTCGAGCTGGTGGAGAGTCGACGTACGCGGCCGGGGGACTCCCCTGCGGGTCCCCCGGACCGGTCTGCGAGCTCCAGAGCTGCATCGGAGGACCGACGACCTCGGTCCCACGTAGGCGTTGCTGCGCCCGGACCTCCTCGACGCTCAATGGCAGGGCGTCGGGGCCGGGGATGCGCCCACCCTGAGCGCACGACCGTCCAAGTCGAAGGACAGCAGGCCCGATTCGACGAGGAAGAGTTCGTCCTCGCGGCTGTGCACGTGCCGCGCCGGGCTGAAGCCCGCGGGCATGGTGGAACGGAACGCGGTGATGCGGCCGTCCGTGGCGCGGGCCGGAACCGGGAACTCGAACAGCGCATCGCCGAACCACCAAGCCTCGGCCTCCTGGGCGAGGGAGGGTGCGGCCGACGCCTGCTCTGCGGTCAACGTGCTCATCGGGGCTACACCGCCCAGGGGAGCGGCACGCCGTCCTGCTGCGCGGTGCTGGCTCGGACGCCGGACCGGCTGGAGACCAGCGTCACGGCCGGCGAGTCGGCGCGGTTGACGAGCTGGCGCTGGTCGCCGGCCGGCAGGACGGCGGACGCGCCCGCGCGCAGCGTGCGGGTCTCGCCTCGGAGCGTCAGTTCCAGCTCGCCGTCGATCACGACGATGACCTGCTCGCCGTCGACGACGTGCACCGGGCCGGTCGCGCCGGCCTCCATCTCGACGCTCCACACCGCGAGCTCGGTGCCCGTCAGCGCCCGGCTCGCGTACGTGTGCATCACCGCGTTCGGCGTCTCGTGGCGCCGGGGGACCTGCGCGATGTCGCTCATGGCGACCTCCTTGGATTCGACAACCATGTTGGCTAGTTTGCCAGAGGTCAACCAGGTTGTCTAGTCTGTGGGTATGGCTCCTGCGGATCCGCTGCCCCTCGCCCGGCTGTTGAGCGCCGCGACCCAGATGGCCGTGCGCGCCCTGAACGCCACGCTCGCCGAGCGCGGCTACCCGGATCTACGACCTGCCGACGGCTATGCCCTGCTCGCCCTGGGCGAGCGCGGCGCCACCGCCTCCCAACTCGGGGCGCGGCTCGGCATCACCAAGCAGGCCGCGGCGAAGATCGCCGCCCGCCTGCAAGAGGCCGACTACCTCGTTCGTGCCGACCACCCGCACGACGGACGAGCCCGGCTTCTGCAGCGATCGCCGCGCGGCGAGGCGCTGTTGCAGGACGCCGCCGAAGTCCAACGCCACATAGAACGTGACTGGGCTCGAACGATCGGCGCGGCGCACATGGCCGATCTGCGATCCGCGCTGGAGGCCGTGCTGGAACGCTCTGGCGAGGACCGTCCGCTCGCTGGGCTCTGGTGAGCTGGTCGCCCACCACGGGGGTCTTGGTGCCTCGTCCCCATCCGCGTCCCACACCCTGCAGAACTGACCCCTGACAACCGCTCCAGCGTGACGTAAACTCCGCGTCACCAAGCCAAAAAGCCCTGCTCAGGAGCCGTTCCCAAGCCGAAGGTCGCGGGTTCGACCCCCGTCGCCCGCTTCGGTCTGTAGGTCCTGCAAATCGCAGGATTTGCGGACGAGCCATTCCAAGAATCCTTGGAATAGCGCGTCACGGTAGCGTCACGAGCGCTCGCCTAGCCCTCCTGCGCCGCGCGGTCGCGCTGCGCATCGAGTGCGCCCGGAGCGCCCGCGAGGCTCTCCATCGCGCCTTCCCGGGGCCGCGCGGTGCTCCCGCCCACAGCGGCTCCCCGGAGTGGCCCATCCAGTGCTCCGGGGGCCTCTGCGGGAGTAGGGCTAGGACTTGCTGGGCTTGCGCTTGAGCTTGGGTCGGCGGAGCGCCTGCCGACAGCGGTCCGAGCACGTCTTCGCGTCCGCTCGCACGGGCGTGAACGCCTCGCCGCAGTGCGCGCAGGGCTTGAGCTCGGGCCGGACACGGCGCTGCGCCTTGCCGACCTCGGGTCGACCTCATCCGTCGCAGATGAGTAGTGCCTGTAGATGGTCGTGGCGGTGATGCTGAGCGCGCGCGAGCCCGTCCCGGCCCAGGCCCGGCCGCTAGGCGTGCGCGACGACCTCTCCAACGCCCACGCTCTCGATCGTGACGGCCTTCGGTGCGACCGACCGCACGATGCCGGCCATGGAGTTGGCCGCCTCCTCGGACTCGAAGACCACCACGGAGTGGCCGTGGCCCTCGCCGCGCTGGATCCAGAACCCCGCGACGAAGCCCGGGGCCTGAGCCACGCCAGGGACCGTGCGCTCGCGCAACTCGCTCCTCGCCTCGTCAGCATCCTTGATCGAGACGTCGACGATCACCGCGTGCATGCTTGACTCCTCTCGGGTGGCTCGGGCTTTCGATCGTCCGCCGTCATCCGACTGGAGTCAAGGCCGAACCCGGCGGTCGTAGGTCCGGGGTGCAGCGATCCGCGACGGTGGCCACTTGGCCAACGGCGATGCGCCGACGGACCGGAGAGCGGAGCGACAGACCCCTGTGCTCGAGTGTTCTTATATGGCAAGACCCAAGGTGTAGGGCTTGCGCGCGTCACCGTGGCGATCCAACGAGGAGGAGCTCGTCCTCGCGGCTGTGCATGTGCCGCGCTGGGCTGAAGCCCGCGGGCATGCTGGAACGGAACGCGGCGATGCGGCCGTCCGTGGCGTGGGCCGGAACGAGGAACTCGAGCAGCGCATCGCCGAACCACCAAGCCTCGGTCTCCTGGGCGAGGGAGGGTGCGGCCGACGCCTGCACTGCGGTCAACGTGCTCATCGGGCTACACCGCCCAGGGGAGCGGAACGCCGTCCTGCTGCGCGGTACTGGCTCGGACGCCGGACCGGCTGGAGACGAGCGTCATGGCCGGAGAGTCGGCGCGGTTGACGAGCTGGCGCCTGTCGCCGGCCGGCAGGACGGCGGACGCGCCCGCGCGCAGCGTGCGGGTCTCGCCTCGGAGCGTGAGTTCCAGCTCGCCGTCGATCACGACGATGACCTGCTCGCCGTCGACGACGTGCACCGGGCCGGTCGCGCCAGGCTCCATCTCGACGCTCCACACCGCGAGCACGGTGCCCGTCAGGGCCCGGCTCGCGTACGTGTGCATCACCGCGTTCGGCGTCTCGTGGCGCCGCGGGACCTGCGTGACGTCGCTCATGGCGACCTCCTTGGATTCGACAACCATGTTGCCTAGCTTGGCAGAGGTCAACCAGGTTGTCTAGTCTGTGGGCATGGCTCCTGCGGATCCACTGCCCCTCGCCCGGCTCTTGAGCGCCGCGACCCAGATGGCCGTGCGCGGCCTGAACGCCACGCTCGCCGAGCGCGGCTACCCGGATCTGCGACCCGCCGACGGCTATGCCCTGCTCGCCCTCGGCGAGGGCGGCGCCACCGCCTCCCAACTCGGGGCGCGGCTCGGCATCACCAAGCAGGCCGCGGCGAAGATCGCCGCCCGCCTGGAAGAGGCCGGCTACCTGGTTCGTGCCGACCACCCGCACGACGGACGAGCCCGGCTCCTGCAGCGATCGCCGCGCGGCGAGGCGCTGTTGCAGGACGCCGCCGAGGTCCAACGCCACATCGAACGTGACTGGGCTCGAACGATCGGCGCCGCGCACATGGCCGATCTGCGAGTCGCGCTGGAGGCCGTGCTGGAGAGCTCTGGCGAGGACCGTCCGCTTGCTGGGCTCTGGTGAGCCGGTCGCCCACCACGGAGAGCAGCCGTCACGGCCGCTTTCGGACGAGGACCGGCACTGATGCGGCGTCGCCGGTGGCAGTCCTGGTGCCTCGCCCCACACATTCTCTGGCTTGCTGACGCTCAGTTCACGGGAGGCTCGTGCGGTTGCGCGACCGGCCGGGACGCGTCGCGGCCGGGGGCGGGATGGGGTCGAAGCGGTAACGCGCAGACGGCCTCCACGATGGGTCCGGGGGGCGGCCGACGGGCATGCCGCGAGGACGTCAGCAGGACGACGCCCGCCCGGGTCACGGCCGCGCATGGACGCCGCGCCGGGGCGGGTATCGCGCCGGCATGGCATCCACCAAGCAGCGCGAGGCGGCCAGGAAGAACGTCAAGAAGGCACAGGCCGCGGCTCGCGATCAGCACACGCTCCAGAACCTGCCGAAGTCCACGCGCAGCGCGCTGGGAAGGGAGGCCAACGCGGTCCGCCGCGGTGACGCACCGAGCCGTCGCGAGCTGGAGCAGCAGGCCCGGCAGCTGGACATCAAGGGCCGCTCCAAGATGGGCAAGGACGAGCTCAAGCGCGCCGTCGCGCAGGCCAAGCGCGGGTCCTGAGCCGGCTCCGAGGTGTGCGGTTCGCGGCCGCCTCGGAGATCTTCGCGCGCATGTTGTACTGGATGCAGTGCTCGGTGACCTGGCCGGCGAGGACGAGCTGGTCGCCGTCCTGCTGTCGCAGCAGGCACTCCACTTGGGTGGCGTAGAACGGCGAGCCTGACCAGGAACGGCACGTCCTTGGCCGGGGCGATCGGCTCGGCCAGGGACGGCTCGGCGCCGGCCAGGGCCCAGCGTGTCAGTCCCCCACGCCCGGGGATCCAGTCGCCGTGGTCGTCGTCGACGTATCCGCCCGGCGCGGGGGTCGACGCTCGCTGCGGCGCCAGCTTGCCGGTCGTCAATCGCGGAGGTGGCTGCCTCGCTGCGACGCCGAGGCGCCGTCGTCGCGGACGGTGGCATGCGTCGGGCGAGGCTGCTCGCGCTGACGGGAACGTCGGGCGCGGTAGGCCGCGAGCCCGCCCGACGAGCCGCCGAACACGAAGGCCAACCCCAGACCGACCACGAGGGCCACCAACAACAAGAGGATCGCAATTCCGCCTTCCATGTCCTGGGGGTAACCGTCGTCTCGGCGCGACAATCCCCGTCTCCCGCCTGCACGAGCACGACGTCTACACGCAGACGTCTATGACGCGGGTCCGTCTCCCGTGGGGTCGGTCACCGGCCGCACCACGGGCAGCGCGAAACGGTGATTGATGATTCGCTCGCTGAGGCGCGACCGGTCATCGTCGTCGCGGGTCATTCCGTCGCCGTCCTCGCGCGCGTCCTCGTCAGGGTGCGCCGGGCCGAGGTGCCTTGTGCCTTCGTGTCGTCTGCTCACCACCGGTACCTCCGAGTCGGGACCATCGGACCAGGAATCCGAAGGAGTGTCGGGACCGCCGACCTCGCAGGTCGACGGTGCCGACGGTGTCCCGTCTGCAAGCCCTCTCGGCGGATATGAGGCCGGAGGACGACGGGGACTGGGAGGGGGCCCCAGCAGGAGGCCCGATGGTGTCGACGACCGTCCTCACCGCGAGGCTCGGACGACATGCGCCGATGCATCGGGCGCGTCACGCTCCTGACGGGCGGGCACCGATCGCGGTCGGTTGTTGGAGGTCCTGGTCGGCGTACGCGGGTGCCGGCCCGGCTCAGCCTGTGTTGTCGGTCTCGGAGACCGCGGGGTTGGGGACGAGGACCACGAGGGTGCTGTCGTCGGACAGGGGGTCGTGGATGGCCTCGCGCACGGCGTCCTCGACGGCCCGCAGGGTCCCGGCGGCGGAGGCCATCGGCGCCTTGGCCACGGCCGCGCGCACGCCCTCCAGGCCGAGCGTGCCCCCGGCGGCCAGCGGGCGGTCGACGATCGCGTCCGAGAGCAGCAGCAGCCGGTCGCCGTCCCGCAGCCGGCGGCTCTGGACCTCCGGGTCTCGTGGCATCCGCGCTGCGCCGATCTGGGGCAGGACCCCGTCGCCGAGCACCTCCAGCTCGCCGGCGGCGTCGATCAGGACCGGCGCGTGCTCGCCGCAGGTGAGCCAGCGCACCGTCGATGTCGGTCCGCTCCAGGTCGCGATGGTGACGTGGGCCTTGGACCGGCCGCGCGAGACCTCGCGGAGGATCTCGTGCATGGCGCGGACGACGCGGGCCGGGTCGTCGGTGTCGTGGCGGGTGGCGCGGAACGCGCCGAGGATCACCGCCCCGAGGCCCGCCGCCCGGGGACCCATGCCCTCCGTGTCGGCGATCCCGATCCACGCGCAGTCGCGGTTCTCGGCGTAGTCGAACCAGTCGCCTCCGATGTCATAGCCCGGCAGGACGTTGCCGGCGACCCGCGCACCGCCGATCCGCAGGATCCGGGGCGGCAGCAGGTTCTGCTGGATCTCGGCCGCCGGGCTGGTCGGGCGGACCCGGCGTGCGCTGCCGATGGCGTCGGTGTACTCGTCGGCCAGGGCCAGGACGGCGGCGGCCTCGGCGGCCAGGTCGCGCAGGGCGTCGTCGGCGGCGCCCATCGCCATGAGCACGCCGGTCGCGCGACCGCGCAGGTACATCGGCGCCACGACGATCCCGGGCAGTGCCTCCTCGATGCTCGCGCGCAGCGGCTCGACGCCCTCGCGCGGGATCTCGGGACCCACCGCCATGGGCACGGGCAGCGTGCGCGGGAATCCGCCGCCTCCGGACATCCGCTGCAGGGTCGTGCCGTCCAGGTCGCAGAGGTAGATCGCCGCGGCGCTGACGCCGGACAGCCGCTGCGCCTCGGCGACGATCTGGTCGCCAAGCTGGAACGGGGGCACCTTGTTGAGGACCTCGGTGACCGACAGCGGCGTCGGGGCCCGGTGGGCCAGCTCCCCCGCCGGGCGCACGAACTCGAGCTCGTTGGCCTCGGCGTCGTCGCGCTCCTGGCGCCGGACCGCGTCGATCAGGGCTTCGCGGTTCTCGAAGTGCCGGTAGAGCGTCGGGCGCCCCAGCCCCGCCGCCGCGGCGACCGCCGCCATGCTGGCTCCCGGCTCGTCGGCCAGGAGGTGGCGGGCGGCCTCCACGATCTTCGTTCGGTTCAATGCCGCGTCGCTGCGCCGGCGCCGACGCCGCTGGGGGCTCTCCTCGGTCATCCCGTGATCCTACCGCTGAAACAAGACATGTTGTCTCGTCTAAGTGTGTCCCGTTTCGGGGCTCGGCGCCCCGGGCACGCACGTGCCAAGCACCGCTGCCGGGAGAGCACATGAACGATGATCGCGACGACCGCGCCGTCCGACGCGCTCGATGGACCGCGCACCAGGTTCGACGTCGTCGAGCCGACTCGGTCCAGGCGGACACGTTCCGCATACGGGTCGACGACGACGCCGAAGTCCCGCGCCTGGTCCTGGCCGGCGACGTTGACATCGGTGCTCTTCCCCGGGTGCGCGCTGCGCTGAGGTCCGTCCTGGCGGCGGCGCCCGAGGCGGTCGACGTCGACTTCAGCGAGGTCGAGCTCCTCGAGACGACTGCTGCCGCGGTCCTGGCGCGGACGCAGGCGGCGGCATCCGAGCAGGGCGTCTCGCTGCGAATGACCGGCGCGCGAGGCGTCCCGGCGCGCCTGCTCAAGCTGGCCGGCGCGCGGGGAGTCGGGATCGAGTCCGAGTGACCGGACGATTTCCGTCGCGCCGGTGCGTTGTCGCTGATTGTCAGCGACGGCGCCGGATGTCTCGGTTGTCGTTTGCGCCGCCAGGCGTCCGGGGATCGCTGCGCCCACAGCAAGTTCCTCGAGTCCTCAGGAGGACCGATGACGCAGATGGACGCCGGGACCGGCGAGCAGGTCAGGGAGAAGGCGGGCGCGGTTGCGGGCCAGGCGCAGGAGAAGGCCCAGCAGGCGGCGGGCCGGCTCGGTGATCAGGCACGTGCCCAGATCGACGAGCGGTCGACCGATGTCGGACGGAGGGTGGGCGAGCAGGCCGCCGACCTGCGGGCGGTGGGCGATCAGCTACGGCAGCAGGGCAAGGATCGCCCGGCGCGGCTGGTCGATGAGGCGGCGCATCACGTCGAGCGCGCGGGGGGTTGGCTGCAGGAGTCTGACGCCGACGCGATCCTGGATGACGTCGAGGACGCGGCGCGCAAGAACCCGTGGGCCGTGGTGGCCGGCGGCGTGGTGCTGGGCCTCGCGGCGTCGCGGTTCCTGAAGGCTTCCAGCGGCGACCGGTACCGCACCCGCGGCCTGGGTGCCGACGTGCGTCGGGGCGCGCTGCCCGCACCCGCGGCGGCGGGTCCCGATCAGCGCTTCACCCGTGCGGCGGCCCCGGCCGCTCCCACGATGGCCGATCCGCCCGCCGACAGCCCGCAGGTCCCGCCGCCGACGGGTTCGGGGGCGCTGTAGATGGCGGCCCAGGGAGATGCGACGGATCTGCGCGAGCGGTCCGTCGGCGAGCTGCTCAGGCAGCTTTCGGAGGAGACCTCGACGCTGGTGGGCCAGGAGCTGGCGCTGGCCCGTGCCGAGCTCGAGCAGCAGGGCAAGCGCGCCGGCATGGGCGCGGGCATGCTCGGTGGGGCCGGTGTAGCCGGCCTGCTCACGCTGGGCGCGCTGACGGCCACCGTGGTCGCGGTGCTGGACAGCGCCATGGCGCTCTGGCTGGCCGCGCTGATCGTGACCGTGCTGTGGGCGGCGGTCGCTGGAGTCCTGGGCCTGCAGGGCCGCAACAAGATCAAGCAGGCCACGCCGCCTGCGCCGCAAACCGTCGAGACCGTGAAGGAGGACGTGCGATGGGCCAAGACCCGGACATGATCCGCAGGGACATCGAGAACACGCGCGAGCGCATGGGCGACACCGTCGATGCGCTGGGCTACAAGACCGACGTCAAGGCTCGCGCCAGGGACTCGGTGACCGACAGGGTCGGCTCGGTCAAGGAGCGCCTGGTCGGCGTCCGCGACGCCGCCGATGACGCGACGCCCGGTGTCGCCGACGTCAAGCAGGGCACCCGGCGCGCTGTCGGCGTGGCCCAGGAGAACCCGCTCGGTCTCGCCATCGGCGCCGTCGCGGTGGGCTTCCTGGCGGGGATGCTGCTCCCGGGCACCGGGGTCGAGAACGACCGCCTGGGCCCCATGGCCGACCAGGTCAAGGAGCAGCTCAAGGACAGCGGCCAGGAGGCGCTGGAGCACGGCAAGGCCGTGGTCTCTGAGACCGCCTCGACGGCGGTGCACGCCGCCAGCCAGACCGCGCAGGAGCACGGCGCCGAGCTGCGCCACAGCGCGCAGGACAACGCGCAGACCGCACGCGAGGGCATCAGCAGCCGCTGATCCCCGGCGGGGCGCGACCCGGTCGCGCCCCGCCCTCGGCCCCGGCCGCGTGCGCCGGCACCCACTGCGTCCCATGCACCCCACGACACGATCGGATCGCCGGACAGACCCTGCGGCCAGGAGGACGGACGACGTCCTGCTCCGCCGGTTCGCGGCGACACGAGATCCGGCGATCCGAGAGCGCCTCATCCACCGCTACCTCCGGCTGGCGCGGTACGCCGCCGCGATGTACGCGCAGGGCTCCGAGCCCTTCGACGACCTGGTGCAGGTCGCGTGCGTCGGTCTCGTCAAGGCCTTGGACCGCTTTGACCCGGACCGCGGCGCGGCGTTCAGCAGCTACGCGCTTCCGACGATGTCGGGCGAGCTGCGCCGCCACTTCCGCGACCACAGCTGGGCCGTGCGACCGCCGCGTGATCTCCAGGAGCAATCGCTGCGCGTCGAGCGCGCCCAGGAGGACCTCAGCCGCGAGCTCGGCCATTCACCGACCGTCGACGAGGTCGCGCGCCGCTGCGGCCTGTCGGACGAACTTGTGCTGGAGGCGCGTCAGGCACTCGCGGCCCGCCGGTTCACCTCGCTCTCGGCCCCCCCCGGCGGGCGCCGGCGACGCTGACGGCGGCCTCGAGATCGTACTCGGAGCCGAGGACTCCAACTTCACCGTCGCCGAGGACCGCGCCACGATCGCCTCGCTGATCCGCAGGCTCACGCCACGGGAGCGCGAGATCGTGCGCTTGCGCTTCGAGGAAGACCTGACTCAGGCCGAGATCGGCGAGATCGTCGGGCTGTCGCAGATGCACGTCTCGCGGGTGCTGCGCACCGCCGTGGAGAAGCTCCGCGGCGTCGCGGAGGCCGGTTCCGTCCACTGACGGCTCGCGCGGGAACCCGTTGTGTGACGAGCCCTGGGCGAGCACGAAACGGCGAGAGCGGACATGTTGTCGCACGACGCGAAGCGTTCGCGATCCACGCTCGCATCCGGGCGCGCTGCCGGCACGTGGTCGGGGACATCGGGTGGGGGGGCCGCGCCAGGACGCTGTCGGCACGCCGGCGGTTGCGACGGTGCCACAGCCTGGGAGACCCCGGTTGGGATCATGGTCTCACCAGGCGGTCCGGGACGATGTCCTGCTCTGAGAAGGGCGAGGTGTCGCCGGCGCGCATCAGTCGTCCCCGCCCCCTATCCCCGGGCGGGGACGCTGAGGTGGCGGAAGCGGCCGGGACCCGGCGCGCGTTCATGGAGGCGTTGGTGATCGCCCCGCCTGACCGAGCCGCCATTGCTCGGCCGGCTCGAGTCCATCGGTGAGCCCCAGTTCGGTGAAGGCCTTCAGCCACCCGATCATCGGCCACCACCCCCACCGGCGATGGAAGGTGGCCGCGTTCCGCAGGATGTCGTCGAGGTGGTGGACGGGCGGATCCTGGGTCGGGTGGAACTGGTGGTAGGCCCACGCCCCGCCGACCCAGCAGAGGTCGACGCCGGCCCGGGCGGCCAACTGGCCGAAGTCCGTGTCCTCGCCCCCATAGCCGACGTAGTCCTCGCAGAAGCCGCCGACCGCGCGCCAGGTCTCCGCCGTGACGGCGAAGGACAGCGTCCCGAAGAGCTCGTGGTCCCGGGTGTGCACCAGAGCGTCCTCAGCCGGCACCGGGCGGGCGGGATGAGGCCGTGCGAGTTCCTCCAGATCCTCGTCGCGGTAGCCCTCGCGGCCCGGCGGGGGCAGGCAGGCGACGGGCCCGCAGAGCAACGACGTCGGCGCCGACGCAGCGGCGGTCTGATAGCGCTCGAGCAGACGCGGCCCGGGCAGGCAGTCCACATCGAGGAAGACCAGCAGCTCTGCGCCCCGGGCGATCGCATGAAGCGCGCCCGCGTTGCGCGCATGCGCCAGCGGGAGACCCTGAAGACCGACGTCGACGGCGATGACGTCAGCTTCAGGTCCACACGCCTGGCGACAGCAGGCCGTCGCGCCGTCGCCCATCGCCACGACGACGTAGCGTCCGGGCGCGCAGAAGGACCCAAGGCTTGCGCGCTGCCGGGCGAGGTGCCGCTCGCGACCGGCCGCGATGGTGATCACCGCTACGCGCATGCGGCATCCGCCGAGGCGTGTGCCGGTAGGCCTGCTCCTCGGATCGCCGCCGCCGCACGACGTGCCCCTCGCCCCGAGGACCAACGCTCCCACCGCATGCCACCGAGGCGGTCGGCGGCGGCCAGGAGCGCGGGCCACCGGTCGGGCTGAGCCCACACCGGCTCCACGATGGCCAGACCTGCGCGCTCGAGGACCTGCGCCGTGGCGCGCTGCTCGTCGTGCGGACGCGGCTGGGGGATGACGATCGCCGGGCGGCGCGCAGCGGCGACGTCGGCGATGGCATTCTGGCCGGCGTGCGTGACGACCACGTCGGCAGCACAGAGCAGGGACCAAGGGTCGTCGATCCAGCGACCGCCCGGCGGCCCCAGGATCGTCCAGGCCCAATCCGGCGTGGCGCGCTGCGCCGCGGCGATGGCGGCGATGTCGAGTTGCGTCCCGCCCCGTCCTGAGAGGACGAGGACGCGGCGGCGACCGTCGGACGGGTCACACCGTCCGCGCGACACCGCCCGTTGGTCGAAGCGCGACATCGCTCCGACGGCGTGCGTCTTCGCCGTCCAGTCCTCGGCGCCGGTCATGGGATCGGCCCAGGCCGGCCATGGCGTGATGATGGCGCTCGCGATGCGGAACGCGAGTTGGTGAGGGGGGTCGTCGCGGGTGCCCGGCATGCCGACCACGACCACCGGGACGCCCATCGTACGTACGAGCAGGCAGACCTCGACGGAGACGTCGACCACGACCAGGCGTGGGCGATGGCGTTGCACCCAGCCGGCGATCCGAGCCATGCGCTCACGGAGCCCGTCGTGCCTCGTGGGCGCCCAGTGCAGTGCGCCGGACGCGGTGGGATCTGTCGCGGACGTCGCCGCAGGATCGTCGTCGGGGGCCAGCCGGATCCACGGACCGATCCAGTCGGGTGGCCGCGGTCGGGAACTCAACCCGGTGACGGTCTCGTGACGGCTGAGCTCCAGGGCGACGGCCGTCGCCCGCGACACGTGCCCGTCACCCTGGTGATGGATGTAGTACCCGATCACGCGGCCACGGACATGGTGAGCGATCCATAGAGCGCGCAGTACCGGTTGATCATCGTCTCCAACGAGCAATGGTCGACCGCATGGCGGCGGGCGGCGTCGCGCGACAGGGCGTCAGCGTCGAGCAGCGCGGCGGCCAGCCCGTGCACGTCGCCCGGGGCGACGAGGCGGCCGAACTCGTCGTCGATCAACTCGGGCAGTGCGCCCCGGGCGAACGCGCAGACCGCGGTGCCGCAGGCCAGCGCCTCGGCCACGACCAGGCCGTAGGGCTCGTCCCAGCAGGGGGTGACCACACTTGCCGCGGCCCGGCCGACGAGTTCGACCAGCGCGTCGTGCTCCAGGTGACCGCGGTACTCCACGCCGGGCTGAGCCAGGCGTGGCCGCACCTCGGCGTCGAAATACCGCCGGTCGGCGACGGGTCCGGCCAGGACCACGGGGCGCCCGGCCAGGACCGCCGCGTCGATCGCCTGATGCGCGCCCTTCTCGGGTGTCAAGCGCCCGAACCACACCAGCGGCCCGCCGCCCGGGCCGGCCCGCCAACGCCTCACGTCGACGCCGTTGTGCACCACCTCGGCGGTGCGCAGCACGTGTGACCACGCGCCGGCCGTGTGACGGCTCACGGCGACGAAGGTGACCGGGCAGTCGTCGTGCACCTGGATCGCGGATTCCAGCCAGGGAGTCGGCGGCGTGTGCAGCGTCGAGATGATCGGGACCGGGACGGCGGAGGCCATCGCGATCGGGAGGTGATGGAGGCTGTGGTTGTGGACGACGTCGAACTCCGCCGCGCCGGTGCGCGTGAGACGGATCATCAACTGGAGATAGGCGTGATGCTCGTCGAGCCAGGCCGGTGCGACCATGCTCGTGTCGCGCTGCGCCGCGTCGCTGATGCATGGTCGTCGCAGGTCCAGCAGCTCGACTCCGAGGCGTGAGTCGGAGCCCGGGCCGGCGAAGAGGGTCACGTGGTGACCGCGGCGGCGCAGGCCGTCGGCCAGCGACCAGACGTGTGCCTCCAGCCCGCCGGCGAACGGCTCGGCGACCGGGAACCCCGATGCCGCGATGAGCGCAACGCGGAGTGGGTTCACCCGAGCACCTCCTCGTACAGCGTCCGGTGCGCGTCGGCCAGTTGACGGCGCTGCCGGCGCCGCTGGTCGACATCGGCTCTCGGCGCCGGGCGGTGCTCGTAGGCGTGGCGGACGGCCGCGACCAGCGAGGCCGCGTCCAGCTCATGCTCGTCGTGCTGGTAGGTCGAGCACGGCTGCTGCTCGCCGTAGAAGCCGCACGTCGGCGCGACGACCGCGGTGCCGAGGTCGAAGCAGGCCTCGAGCCAGCCGGAGTGGGTACCGAAGCGATACGGCAGCACCGAGACGTCCAGACGGATCAAGTAGTCCCACAACTCGTCATCGGTGAAGTAGGCGTGACGGCACAACGTGACGGCATCGTTGTCCCGCGCGAGTCGTTCCAAGGCGCCTCCGACTTCAGGGGCGTAGAAGTGGTTGCCCGGCTCGTAGACCTCGTCGTGGACGTCGATCCGCAGCACGGCTCCGGGCAGCTGCCGCACGGCGTCGGCAACCACCACCGCCACACTGGGCACATCCATGTTCGCTCTGAGGCTCTTGGCGTGGATGCCGACGACGAAATCAGCACGGCGGGGCCGTGGTCGTTGCATCGTCGTCCAGTCGACCACGTGCGGATGCGGCAGCACTCGTGCCGTCCGGCCCCAGCGCTCCATGATCACGCAGCGGGCGCCAGGGGTGAGCGTCACGACCTCGTGGGCGTGCTCGACCAACACCGAGAGCTGCTCCTCGTGCAGCCGCGTGTCGCTGTGATGGGGGTTGCGCAGATCGTGCACCGTGACGACCAGGGGCACGTGGGCGTGCTCAAGGGCCTGCACCACCGCGCGGAGCTCGTCAGGCGTCTTGGCGTCAAAGCCGAAGTGCACGTGGAAGACATCGAACGATGCGTGGTGCTCGGCGATCCACGCTGCGTCGAGCATCGCCGGTGGCCACCACCCGCCGGGCACCCGACGGCCGTCCGGCGGCGGGATGTCGCGTAGCCGCCGCACACCGTCCTCTCCGTCAGGGTGGGCGAGATGCCGGACGTAGACGTGGCCGGCGGGCACCGACGCAACACGCAGGGTGCCCGCCGGATGAGCGACCGGGTGATCTCGAGGACGGACGAGCGGTGGACGGAACAACCCAGGGGCCTCCAACGGTGTACGTACGTGGTCGATTTCGACCTGCTCGGGACGCCCACTACGGCAAACATGGCTTCGGCAGGCCCGGCGCCCTGGTGTCCAGTCATCGAGAGCGCACCCGACCCATGGGTATCGACGCACGGTTCTGACGCCGCGCCCCAAGCGCCCCGCTTCCGCGACGCCGCGGATCACACGGGTGTTCGGTGTGCCGAGACCTCCGGCAACGCCACTCATATGTCTGCCACCTCGCTTCGGAGAGCCCAGCGGCCACGTCTTCCGGCGTGGAGGTGGGTCCGGACGGGTCTGGTACGCCAAGTACCGCTTCGGCGGTGTGACGCCGCCCGGGGCGCCGCCCTCACGGCGATCATCCGTAGTCGTCCACCCCGTGCAGAGGGGCGAAGACGGATGGCCGTCTCTGGCCACGGGCGTACCTTCCGGTGGAAGGAGGCTTTCATGTCAGCGGCCACACCCTCGCGACAGCGTGCGCACACCGGCAACGGCGTGGTCGCACGGGCGGCGCCGCGGCGCCGCCCGTGGCTCATGCGCTGGGTCAACAGCCTTCCGGGCTCCGCCGCCGGGCTCGTCGAGGTCGCTCGCAGCGCCACCGCCGATGTCATGGGGGTCATCGACCCGCGCCACCATCCCGCCGGCGATCCGCTCGAGCTCCGCGATCCCGATTACATCCGCCGCACCCTTCCCGGCCTGCGGGCCATGTCGGAGTTCTACTTCCGTGCCGAGGTCCGCGGGCTCGACAACGTGCCGGCCGGCCCGGTCCTGCTCGTCGGCAACCACTCCGGCGGCTGGCTGATCGCCGACACCTTCGTGTTCAGCCAGGCCTTCTACGACCACTTCGGGCCGGAGCGCATGTTCCACCAGCTCACCCACGACCTCGTGTTCAAGATCCCGGGTCTCCGCGCGATCATCACGCCGTTCGGCGCCGTACCGGCGTGCCCGGAGAACATGCGCCGAGCGCTCGCGCGCGGCGCCACGGTGCTCGTGTATCCCGGCGGGGACCATGAGACCTACCGGGCGAGCTGGCACGAGGCCGAGATCGACTTCGCCCACCGGACCGGCTTCGCACGGCTCGCCCTGGAGCTCGGCATCCCGATCGTCCCGGTGGTCGCGATCGGCGGTCAGGAGACGGCGCTCTTCCTCGGCCAGGGTGAGCGCATCGCCCGGCTGCTGCACCTGCATGAGCTTCTGCGCATCGACGTCGCGCCCGTGCAGGTCGGCCCGCCCGTGGGGCTCACCGTCCTCGACCTGCCCGTGCGCGTCCCGCTGCCGTCGAAGATCACCATCGAGGTCCTCCCACCGATCCACCTGGCCGAGGAGCTCGGGCCCGACGCCGACGCCGAGCATGCCTACGACCTCGTCACCGGGCGGATGCAGCAGGCGCTCGACCGCCTGGCCGCCGCGCGCCGGTACCCGCTGATCGGCTGACCCCGGCCCGCGGTCAGTCGATGGTGTAGATCCGGACGCGGATCGCGGCGGTCGAGCGGTTCGTGCCATCCGACGCGACGAGGATGAGGTCGTGCGTGGTGTCCTCGCCGGGGGCGGGCGGCCGCGCGTGGAGCCGCAGCGTGGGGGACAGCTCGAAGGCGACCTGCGCGTATGGGCCGCCGTCGATGCTGTCCCACCACTGGAAGGTGGGCGGATCGCCGTCGGGGTCGGTGGCCTTGGCCGTGAACTTCACGTCGGCGTAGCGCTCGCTCGTGACGGGGTCGACCCCGGCCGGGAACTCGCTGTTGTCGGCCGGGTCGGTGATCGCGACGGCCGGAGCGTGGTTCTCGGCCGCGGCCACGCGCACGGTGATGCTCGCGCTCGCGCTCAGCCCGTCCGCGTTGGTGGCCGTGACCGCGATGGTGTGCGTGCCGATCGGCGTGCCGGAGCGTGTGATCCGGGGTCCGGTCCCGATCGCCGCGCCGTCCTCGGTCCAGGCGATCGCCGCGTCGGCGAGCATGCCCCATCCCGGGTCGGTGACCGTGGCGGCGTAGGTGATCGGCTCTCCGGCATAGAAGGTGCGCCCGTCCAGCGGCGAGTCGATCGTCACCCGCGGCGCGCGGCGCGCGGCGCGCTGCCGCGCCCGTACTCGATGTAGTGCCAGCCGCGCGTGTTCGCCGGGTTCGGCGGCACGCGGGGATCGGGCCGCTCGGTGAACGCCGCGCAGACGAACGAGCTGTCCGTCGAGCCGGGCCGGAGGCTCGAGTAGTCGCCCGCCCTGAGCCAGGCGGAGTGCAGGGGGCCCGCGAGCGCCAGCTGCGGGGTCAGGTAACCCACGACCGGCACCGGGGAGCCCGCGCTCGAGTTCATGACGGCGCCGATGCCCACGTCCCCGTCGCGGTTCGTCGCCAGCGCGGGGAACGCGTAGCCGTGCGTCCCGCTCCAGAGGAACTGCTCGTCGCGCAGGCGCCAGTACGTGGTGTCGATCTTGGCGATCTCGATCGTCGGCTGCGGGAACGTCTGCCTGGCGTCGGCGCACAGGTCGCCCCTCACCCGCTTCACGCACACGTCGCGCCCCGTGGCCCACGCCAGCCAGAGATCGCGGCCGCTCATCGTCATGCTCCGCACCTGGCCCCGGTTGCCGCTCCAGAACATCGTCGTCCGCGCGTTCCAGTCCTTGCCGAAGGTCGGCATGTGCGTGCGGTCGGTGGCGACCGACGCGTGGTCGACCCTGTGCGCGAACCACACCTGCGACTGGTCCGGCCACTCCCAGATCTTCACGCGGCTGAGCGTCTCGTTGCCGGCGATGTAGGTGGAGGTGTGGCCCTCCCCTTGCGCGATCTTCAGCTCCCGGGTCCTCTCGATGCCGTAGCCGAAGCTGAGGGGGCCGCGCCGCCCGGCGAGCTGGCTGAGCGGGAGGCGCGCGACGAGCGCGATGTCCTCCACGCTGCCGTCCTGGACGTTGGTCGTGAGGACGGCGCGCGTGGCGTTGACGGCGAGTCGGCGCCATGGCGGGCGGTGATGTGCAGCTCAGCTCACCCGCGTGGTCCGACCCGGTCGTACGCCATCGCCGCGGCCCGCGTGCATGAGGGAAGGGCCGCCTCGTTGTCGCTCTTGCGAGCGACCCGATCGACGACCCTTCTGAGGACGATCATGCGCCTGCGACACTGCGTGCGCATCCGTAGTTGCTACGGGTCCCGGACGTTCCCAGACGTGCCGCGGATCGTCGGGCGAACGCGGATGGCGACGCCGCGCACGCGACGTACCGTCGACCGGGGCACGACAGCCGATCTCCGCACACGGGCCCAGACTCGCCGCGAGCGGTGCGGACCGCCGGCAGGGGAGCTCGCGCACCGAGGTCTCGGACGCCCCGCCGGCGCGCCTTTCGAGGCAGCGCCGCGCCACGGTCGCCACCGCGAGGCGCCTTGCGCGGTCATGGCTGCGCCTCGATCAGGCCGTAGTGGCCGTCGTAGCGGCGGTAGATCACGGCGCCGCGCGCGCGGTCGGCGTCGACGAAGTAGAGGAACCGGTGGTCGATGCCGGTCATCTCCTCGATCGCGGCCTCCAGCACGACGGGTTCCGAGAACCGGTTCGGCTCGACCACGAGCCATCGCCGGTCGGTCTCCGGTGCGGACTCGCCGGCCTCGATCAGGCCGAGGCGGCCGTCCTCGCGAAGCCGGTGAACGACGGCGTCGTCGTCGGTGCGGACGTCATGGAAGAGGTAGAAATCGTGGTCGAGGTCGACCATGTCGGCGGCCGCCTGCAGCGGCGTCATGGGCTCGAGCGCGAACGTCTTGCGGCGGACGACCTGACGCTGCTCAGGCGGGCGCGGGAAGTACTCGGGACGCTGCGTCGGCAGGTCGCCGTGCCGCCACTCGCCGGGTTGCGCCTCGCCGGTCTCACGCCGGCGGGTGATGCGGCGCTCGGCGAGCCGTCGCAGCTGGCGCTCCAGGTGGTCGCCCAGATCGTCGATCGCCATCTCGGTCGACGCACCGGCGACGTGCGCACGGATGCGGTGGCCGTTGACGTCGATCTCGCCTTCGGCGTGGCAGGGGCGGGCGATGCTCGGGTTGTCATCGCGGTCGATGCGCACGTATGCGGCGAGGATCGGGCTGGAGGCCAGCGGCTCCAGCGCCTCGAGTCGCCGCGTCACGCGGCGTCGCTGCTCCGCTGACATCGTCGTGCGGGCCGTGAGCGAGACCTGCATCGGCACTCCTTCGCGTGCGAGGTGGACAGCACGAACCGTGCTCCGTCGCGGCGCCGGCCTCATCCGGGTCGCTCCGCTGCCTCCGAGGGCGAACTACGGATCCTCCGGCGACAGCTGCCGCGATCTCCGCATGCCCGCCGGCGCCGCCGAGCCCACGGTCGCGACCCCCGACCCTTGAGGCCGCGGTGTGGGCAGGGCATCCGTAGTTCGAACGGATCGACGAGCGCGGTGTCGCCGGATGGCGGGCCGGACTCTCGGATCCAGCGTCTGAGAGATCCATCGGTCCCGAGGGGAGCACGAGATGCCCCGTATGAGTCTTCGCAGGGTCGCGCTGTTCCGCAAGCGGTTCTCGGCGCGTCGGAGCCGGAGGATGATGCGCAATCACCGCCACGAGATGGAGGAGCCGGGTTCCCCGCCCGATGTCCTCAGCGTCCGGGCGAAAAGCAGCCGTCACGGCAAGTCGACCGCCGACAAGTGGAACCGGTAGCGCGTGCCCGATCCCAACGACCCCAGGTTGCCTCGCCGGCGGAGACGAGCCCGCTGATCGATCAGTACAACTCACGATGGGCGAAGCGGGCATGGAGGATGCGCAGATCCTCGGCATCGCCGAGTCGTCGCGGCGGGTACGCCGATCGACGCCTTGGGTGTGATGCTCTCGAGCCCGCGAACTGTCCGCGCCGGGGCGCGCCAGAGTGGGGAGGCGCAGGAAGCGCGCATGCCGCTCTTCACGGCGCTCGCGAAGGAGGGCCGGCGCGGGGTTAGGCTCGAGGTCATGCGGACCGTCATCTACTCCATGAGCATGTCGCTCGACGGCTACGTCAACGGGCCGGACGGGTCCTTCGACTGGGGCGCGCCCGACGCGGAGCTCCACCAGTTCCACAACGACCGGGTCCGGACCCAGACGCATCAGGTCTGCGGGCGCAACCTCTACGAGATCATGCGCTATTGGGAGACGCCGCAGGACGACTGGGGGCCGATCGAGCACGACTTCGCCGGCGTGTGGAATCCGCTGTCGAAGATCGTCGTCTCGAGCACGCTGACCGACGCCGACCTCGGGCCCAACGCGCGGCTGGCGACCGCGTCGGTCGCAGATGAGGTCCGGGCGATCACCGAGGGCGTCGTCGGCGTGGGCGGGGCCACGCTCGCATCGGCGCTCGCGCGCGAGGACCTGATCGACGACTACTCGGTCTTCGTCTACCCGGTGCTGGTTGGTGGCGGGACGCCGTTCTTCGCGACCGACGTCAGTCAGACGTCGCTGACGCTCGTCGAGCACCGGCAGTTCGCCGGTGGGGTGACCCACCTCCACTACCGGCGCGAGTAGACGTGGCCGTTCGCAGATGAGGCCGGCCTGTGCTCGCCCCTGCATGGCACGCGACCGGCGCCGCTCACGTGCTCGCCGCTGCGTCGACCAGGGACAGACCCGTCGGGCCGGCATCACGGTGTCCGAGGCGTCTGGTGGTCGACGGTCGTCGCTCGTCGGGGAACGGCCGAGCGAACACCACCCTTAATGAGGCGGAGGCCCGCCTATCGGCAGACCTCGGCCATCGGAAGATCAGGCTGGTGTGCTCGGGGGACGTTCATCTGCTGAAGGTCTCAGCCCTGCGGTCGCCATCGCTGTCCGACCCGTGAGACAGTACTCGGTCTGCGCGACGACCCGCGGGCTCGGCCGACGTCCGCCGCACGCGTCTCCGGGAGCGCGCCTCCCGGGCATGCGACTTGCAGCACATGTGAGCGCATCCGCTCGTGGCGGCCACGCCCGCACGCAGCGCCTCGCGGGACTCAGCCTGCGACTGGTGCGGCTTCGGCTCTTGCGTGAACGCGTTGGAGGCCGCCTGGGCGGCGGCCGGATCGGTTCGCTGCAGGCGGGTTCGCGGCGGACGCAGCTATCCTCTCGGGGGAGGCCGCGCGTCCGCCGGCCGGAGAACCGCGCTCAGCGCGTCGTGGTCGCGCCTAGCAGCGCCGCGTTCGCCTGCACGACCGGGAGGTCAACCTTGGCTGGCAAGAAGAAGACGACATTCGCGAAACTGGCCCGCGAGCATAATGTGCGCGAGAAGCGCCAGGCGAGGAGCCTCCGCAAGGAGCAGCGTCTACGCGAAGGCGACGCTGGCGGCGACATGGAGCACCAGGTGGAGGACCTCAGCCATCTTGACGTGGCCGTCGTCGAGGGCGTTGTGCCCGACGTCGTCGTCAAGCGATAGCGCCGCCGCCGCCGCAGCGGCGTGAGGAACCGACCATCACGGTCCCCTTCGTCGGAGCGCACTCGGCCACCTCGAGCCATCAGCAGTGCCGTCGGCGCTCGTCGCGCGACGGCCGCGCGCTCAAGCGCATCGAACGGCTGAGGGGTCGGACGCATGCCGTCCCCGAGGCTGGGAGGCATCCATGGACCTGGGCTGCATGCCGATCAGCACATGGCGGTCGGACGGGCTGATCGACGTCGGCCGGACGTCCAAGCAGGAAGTCCCACGGCGGCTCCAGGGGATCGAGGGTTACTCACCCAACTGATCGTTGCTGCGTTCGATCGTCAAGTAACCATCTGTCGACGCAACGGTCCCGAGGTAACACTCCGTCGCGTCCTTCCCGGAGTGGCGAAGTGTCGACGCTCGCCGGTTTGCCAGGCGTTCAGGCCGCATTCAGACGCTGCATATAGGGTCGCGCGGACCTCGCGACGAGACGGGGCAAGTTGAACCACGGCCCCTGCATGAGCGTGCCCCCGCCTTGCAGGGGCCGTGGTCGACGACCACCCACGGAGCTGCGACCTTCCCTGTCTTCGGGTGGTCTCCGATCCATGTTCGAGTCATCTCGAGACGCTGTGTCTGAGCGCGTCGATCGCGCGCTGGAGACTGCAGCAGTCGCAACACAGCCTGTGACGCTCGAACCGAGGACCATTCGCCGGGGGAAGCCGGCGGACGCCACATCCGGTGAACGCCGTGCTTGAAGCCGGATTGAAACGACGTCGCTAGGACCATCGAGCTTTCCGCGTTGGTCCCAGCCAGGACCGCGAAACAGTGGATCTCCCGTCGGTCTCTCCGGCGTGCTGCGGACACAGGTGGCCGGCACGGCCCTGACTGCGAAACCGGACGGACATCGCCCAGCCCTCCGGCAACGACCCACCCAGATACGCGACGAATCGATCACTCGTGCGATCGCATACCGGGTGGTCGCAGACCAGGAACCCCGAGCGGCCGTCCTGTGACACGAACATGCGGCAAACATACCGAGCAGCGCTGACTGCTGAGTCCGGCCTCAGCAAACCCGGGGACGTGTCCCGCCCGGTGCGTCAGATTTCGGACTTTGGCGCAGCGCCGCTCATTGCGCCCGACCGAATATGGCGTTTGGGAGGGACACTCCTGTCACTACGAGTGCGCTCTGCTCTCTGGGGGAGCAGAGCGCACCCTCGTCCTTCGACCCAGGCGACGCACTGACGCTCACACGATTGCGTCAAGCACCGGCGGCCAGCGCCCAGCTGACTGCCGCGAACCGCCCGTCCAGCCTCGCGACGTGTGCAGGCTCGAGCACGGCCCATGACAGCCGGTCGAGGTCCTGACAGGGCGCGTGCTGACTCGTATGTCCTGGACGATGCTCCCCGGCCCTCCACCGGCCTGGGGCTTCGGAGCTCAGCCCACGACGCCTACGCTCCGACTCGTGGGAGTCTGTAGGCGGACCAGTTGCTCGATCCTCCGCTGGTCTACCCCGGAAGTTGGGGGAACGAGCCGGTAGCGTGCGCCCGATGGGTCGTGTGCGGCGGTCAGCACTCCTCGCGGTGGTGCTCGGGCTCGCCTCCTTGGTGACGGCAGGCACTCCCGTCGCGGAGTCCACGGCGCCACCGACGGCCTCCGTGTGCCCAATCGTGTCCTACCAGCGCGCGGCCGGTGGTTCGTACGTGTTGCAGCCGGTGCGATACGAGCGCGCCGGAGAGCGTGTGTGGGCGGCCTTTCGCTACAGCGATCGCCGCGGCAGGAAGGCCTACGTGTTCCGCCAGTACCCGTTGGTGGGCGGGCGGTTGAGGATGACCGCGGTCCGCGAGGGACGTGTGGCCGGCGACGGCGTTGTCGCCACCTATGCTCGCTGGTGCGCTCCGAACCGTGCGCTGACGTCGCCGGTGCGGCTCGGGCGCTATGCCGACAGTGTCCCGCTGCCCGTCGCGTTTGCATGGCGGCTCCCGGGTCATCACGTCGCTCCAGCTCTCGACGGTCCTCCCGTCGGCGGTCTGGTCGGCGCGCAGTCCGCGGCCCCCCTGACGGCGCAGCCCCAGGCGCCCGTCATCGACGTACCGGGCTCCGAGGCTGCGTCATCGCCGGCGCCTGCACCTCCTGTGCTTCCGGCGCCGGGTCCGGTGGCTGCGCCGATGGCCACGACCAACACCGTGCTGGTGGCCGGGGATATCGCCGAGTGCGTCAACAACGCGACGGGCGACCCGTCGCAGGGTGAGCATCCCGGCAAGGGCGCGGTGGCCACCGGCCAGATGATCCGCGAGCAGATCGCTGCCGGCGGCATCGACGGCGTCTTCTCCTTGGGCGACCACGTCTACGAGTCCGGGCTGCCCACCGAATTCCATGACTGCTACGAGCCGACCTGGGGCTCATTTCGCAACATCACCTTCCCGGTTCCCGGAAACCACGACTACCGCTGCGGCCAGACCGTCCCGGGCTGCCCGACGCCGGCCAGCGCGTACTTCGACTACTTCGCCGACCGAGCCGGCCCCCGGGCCGCGGCTACTACAGCTTCGATCTCGGCGCCTGGCACATCGTGGCCCTGGACTCCGAGATCGACTCCTCGCCGGCGGCGGCCAGGACCTCGGCGCAGATGGCCTGGCTCAAAGACGATCTCGCCGCCCATCCCAACCGGTGCCTGGCGGCCATGTGGCACCAGCCGGCCTACAGCAACGACCCGCTGCACGGCGACGACCCCACGATGCAGGTCTACTTCGCCGCCCTGCATGACGCCGGAGCCGATCTCGTGCTCAACGGCCACGTCCATGCCTACGAACGCTGGGCCGAACTCGGCGCCGACGGCCTCCCACAAGCGGGCGGCACCCGCGAGATCATCAACGGCCTCGGCGGCGCCAACATCACCGCCGTCGACACCGGGCGCCCCGGCCAGGAAGTCGTCTACAACGCCAACTACGGACTGCTCAAGCTGAACCTGGCCGCCGATGGCTACAGCTGGACGTGGCTCAACGCCCCCGACAACACCAGCCCCGGCGTCAGCGGCCAACTCGACGACTCCGGCACCGGCACCTGCCACTGAACCTGCGCGCCTCAGGTCTCAGTGCGGTCAGGATGCCAAGCGAGCCGTGGCCCATGTGCTCGTCTGTCCCCTGCCGTTCCCGGCGATCACCCGCGACGTGCCGTGGGGCCTGCATGGACTACAGTCAGCACCCTTGCGGGACGTGAGGGCTCCGGCGGGGCCATCCTCGGACCGCGGTATAGGCGACGAGGCTTCTATCGCGATGACCGGCCATCCCGCTCCTGCACCTTTTGGGCTGTCACAGGACCTTCGCGACGACGGCACCACCGTCGTGTCGGTCTCGGGCGAGCTGGGCATCGTCTCGGCGCCCGTCCTGCGTGAGGCGCTGGACGTCCTGGCCGGCGAGCGGCGGACGGTGGTCGTGGACCTGCGCGAGGTCAGCTTCATGGATTCCTCCGGGCTGAACCTCTTGATCCGAGTCAAGCAGCGCGCCCACGGCGACGGCGGGTCCATCCGCGTGGCACCGGACATCCCGGCCCAGGTCGCCCGGCTCTTCGAGCTGACGGCAACGACGGACTACCTGCTCTCGGAGTAGTCGGCCACGGACGGATCATGGCGGTCGAGCCGGTCGCCCCCTCCGCGTACAGTTCCGCACCATGATGGCCACCACGACGCCGCGCATCGGGCGCGCATGAGCGACCAGTCCGGCGCCGCGGCCGACGACCTGTTGGCCGACCGCAGCCTGCCCGGGCGCTGGGTGCGGCAGTGGGCGGCCGGTCCCGACCGCGCGCAGATCACCGACGTCGACGGCACGGAGATCTCCACGCTGCAGCTCGAGGAGCGCACGCGGCGCGCGGCCCAGGGGCTGATCGGGGCGGGGCTGGTCCCGGGCGACCGCGTGGTGCTCTCGGCGCCCACCTCGGCCGGCTTCGTGCAGGCCTACGTCGCCGCGCTGCGGGCGGGGCTCGTGGTCGTCCCGATGAACACGGGCTACACCCGGAGCGAGGTCGAGGCGGTCGTCTCCGACGCTCGGCCCGCCGCCGCGATCGTCGACAGCGACGAGCGCGCCGGCTGGATCCGCGAGGCGGCCGGACGCCCGGTCGAGGTGCTCGGCCCCGAGCTCCGGCTGCCGGAGGCGCCGGACGCCGTGCTGGACGCTGCCGCCGCCGAGGACATGGCCCTGCTGGTCTACACGTCGGGGACCACCGGCCGGCCCAAGGGCGTGCCGCTCACGCACGCCAACCTGCTGGCCAGCATCACGGGGGTCGGTCGTGCCTGGCGGTGGACGGCCGAGGACCGCCTGCTGCTCACGCTGCCGCTGTTCCACGTCCATGGGCTCGGCGTCGGCGTCAACGGGGTCCTGGCCCACGGGGCGGCGATGGACCTGCGCGCCGGGTTCGACGTCGCCGACGTCGCGGCGCGCGCCCGGTCGGGGCGGGTGTCGCTGTTCTTCGGCGTGCCGGCGATGTACCACCGGATCGCGGACGCCGGCGCAGCCGATGCCCTGCGGGCGCTGCGCCTGGTCGTCTCGGGCTCCGCGCCGCTGCCCGCCACCCTCGCGACGGCGATCGGCGACGCGGCCGGGCAGCTCCCGCTGGAGCGCTACGGCATGACCGAGACCATGATGTTGACGGGCAACCCCTACGACGGACCGCGCAGGCCGGGCACCGTCGGCGTGCCGTTTCCCGGCGTCGAGGTCCGGCTGGCCGCCGACGGCGAGATCCAGGTGCGCGGACCCAACGTCATCGGCGCCTACTTCAACCGCCCCGACGCCGATGCCGAGGCCTTCACCGACGATGGGTGGTTCCGGACCGGCGACCTCGGCGAGCACGACGCCGACGGCTACCTGCGGATCTCCGGGCGCAGCAAGGATCTCGTCATCACCGGCGGGTTCAACGTCCATCCGGTCGAGGTGGAGGACGCGCTGGTCTCCCATCCCGCCGTGGTCGAGGCCGCCGTCGTCGGCCGCCCGAGCGAGGCCTGGGGGGAGGAGGTCACCGCGGTCGTGGTCCTCGAAGGGCCCGTGTCGGACGCCGACCTGCGCACCCACGTCGCCCAGCGGCTCGCCGCGTACAAGGTGCCCAAGCGCTTCGAACGGGTCGACCGGCTGCCGCGCAACGCGCTGGGCAAGGTCCTGCGCCAGTCGCTGCGCTGAGCGGCCGAGAGGACGGCGACGGACGCTCCGGTCCCGGGGAAACCCGCACGCCGTGCGGGGCAGACCCCGGATGCCGCACGGCCGGCCGCGAGCGAGACTCCGGGCTCACGAGTCAGGAGGTCGAATTGAGCATGGTCAACATCGGTCCGCTGTTCGGGGTCGGCCTGGGCCACCGCCCGCCGGCCGCGTCGGCGCGCTGAGCCCCCGGGCATGTCACGGCGCATCGTCATCCTCGGCGGCGGGACCGGCGGCACGCTGGCCGCCAACCGGCTGCGCCGCGTCTGCGGCGCCGACGTCGAGATCATCGTGGTCGACCGCGACGACCGCCACGTCTACCAGCCGGGTCTGCTGTTCGTGCCGTTCGGGCTGGCCGAGCCCGAGGAGATCGTGCGCTCGCGCCGTGCGCAGCTGCACGACGGCGTCGACTTCCGCCTGGCCGAGGTCGAGCACGTCGACGCGCCGGCGAGCACGGTCCACCTCGCAGGCGGCGAGACCATCGCCTACGACGTCCTGGTGGTCGCCTCGGGCGCGGCCCTGCTGCCCGAGGAGACCGAGGGCCTGGGCGGTGCCGGGTGGGGCCAGGAGGTCTTCACGTTCTTCGAGCTGGAGTCCGCGACCGCTCTGGCGGCCGCGCTGGCGGAGCTCGACCGCGGGCGGCTGGTGGTCAACCCGGTCGACATGCCGATCAAGTGCCCGGTGGCGCCGCTGGAGTTCTGCTTCCTCGCCGACTGGTACCTCCGCGAGCGCGGCGTCCGCGATGCCGTGCAGATCACCTACGTCACGTCGCTGGACGCGGCGTTCACCAAGCCGGTCGCCTCGGCGCACCTCGCCGGGCTGCTCGCCGCCAAGGGCATCGCCCTGGAGACGGAGTTCGCCACGGGGCAGGTCGACGGCGCCCAGGGCCGCCTCGTCAGCTACGACGATCGCGAGGTGCCCTTCGACCTGCTGGTCAGCATCCCGCTGCACGGAGGCCCCGCCCACGTCGGGCGCTCGCCGGGCCTGGGCGACGAGCTGGGCTTCGTGGCCACCGACCCGCACACCCTGCAGGCCCGCGTCGCGCCGAACGTCTTCGCCCTGGGCGACGCGACCAACCTCCCGACCTCCAAGGCCGGGTCGGTGACGCACTTCGAGGGCGACACGCTCGTCGCCAACATCGCCCACCACCTCGCCGGCGAGCCCCTCGAGCCGTCCTTCGACGGGCACAGCAACTGCTTCATCGAGACCGGCTTCCACAAGGCGCTGCTCATCGACTTCAACTACGACGTCGAGCCGCTGCCGGGCCGGTTCCCCGAGCCCCACCTCGGCCCGCTGGCGCTGTTGAAGGAGTCGCGGATGAACCACATGGCCAAGCTCGCCTTCCAGTGGATGTACTGGCACGTGCTGCTGCCCGGTCGCGACCTGCCCGGCATCAGCCCGCAGCTGCAGCTCGCCGGCAAGGACCTCTCCCAGCTCCCCACCCTCCAAGGAGGACCACGATGACGCCCGAGACCCTCGAGGGCACTCCGGTCGAGCTCGACGCGGAGGGCTTCTTCCTCCGTCCCGAGCAATGGACCCGCGACATGGCCGACGCGATCGCGCGCGAGAACGGCATCGCCGAGCTCACCGACCGCCACTGGACGGTCATCGACTTCATGCGCACCACGTACCTCGACACCGGCTCGGCCCCGAGCATCCGCTCGCTGGGCAAGCTGTCCGGCGTCCCGATCAAGGAGCTCTACGGGCTCTTCCCCAAGGGCCCGGCGAAGCTCGCGGCCAAGATCGCGGGGATCCCCAAGCCCCGCGGCTGCATCTAGGAGGCGCCACCATGGCCGAGACACTCGAACAGCCGCTCGCCGCGGCGACCGTGCGGCCCGAGACGATCGAGAAGGTGTCGATCGTCGTGTCCAAGGGGTCGCTGGAGGGCATCTACCCCGGCCTCATCATGGCCAACGGCGCCCGGATGGAGGGCATCGAGGCCAACGTGTTCTTCACGTTCTTCGGCCTCGACGCCATCCGGCGCGGCCGTCAGGCCAAGATCAAGGTCGCGACGGTCGGCAACCCGGGCATGCACGTGCCCACCTGGCTCGGCGCGATCCCCGGCATGTCGGCGATCGCGACGAAGATGATGCAGCGCCAGATGGAGAAGCTCGACATCCCGCCGATCAGGGAGTTCGTGGAGCTCATCTCCGACTCCGGCGCCGGGCTGTACGCCTGCAAGGCCAGCGTGGACATGTTCAAGCTCACCGAACAGGACTTCGTCGACCAGGTCGACGGCGTGATGACCGTGGGCGAGTTCTACGCGCTGGCCGGCGGTGGCGAGATCATCTTCACCTGAGCCGGCCGCGTCGCGGAGAGACGGTGCGCTCGCGTGCCGGGCGGCGACGGGCTCGGCGCCCTACAGCGCGGCGTCGCGCTCGGCGGTCTGGGTGCCGGAGAACGGCGGCGACCACGCCGGCTTGGAGCTGCACCAGATCTCCACCCCGACGTCGATCCAGGACTGGTCGTCCAGCGTTCCGACCTTGAGGAAGGCCAGACCGGGGTAGGCGCCGTGGGTGACCAGCGGCGACCCGCAGGCCGAGCAGAAGGTGCGCCTGGTCGGCTGACCGTGGTCGGTTCCGGTCGTGGCGTAGGTGGCCATCGTGTCGCCCTCCATCTCCAGGGCATCGGCGGGCACGCTGACGACGGCTGTGAACGCCGTGCCGGTCTGTCGCTGGCAGTCCACGCAGTGGCAGATGACCGCCTGCGAGGCCTCGGCGGTCACGGAGTACGTCACGGCGCCGCACATGCAGCGCCCGGTCAGGGTTTCGGGCTGGGTGTCCACGGGCTCACTCTTCGGTCGGGGCAGCGACGGGTCATGCGGGGGGCGAGCATAGCCGCGCCTTCCTGGGACGGCGCGGCTGGCGTCCGCGGTCGCGGCACCGGTTTCCGTCCCGTTAGGCTGGTCCCGTGAGCGTCGCCGACCCTCAGGCGCCCGACACGGAGGCCGTGGCCACGCCCGCGGCGGCACGCGCCGCCGACGTCGCGGCCGGAGCGGCGCCCGGCGGCCCGACGGGGTCGGCCGCGCGCGTCCTCGCGCTGCAGCGCACGGCCGGCAACCGCGCCGCCGCCGCGGCCGCCCGCCGCGAGCAGGCGGCGCGCCGGCTCGTCCAGCGCCTCGGGTACCCGCTGACCGCGAACCTGCCCAAGGGGGCGCCGAAGCCCGCCTTCGGGTCCGACGCCGACCAGCGCCGCTACTCCGTGGCGCAGTACGAGGCCATGTGGAGGGCCCAGGTCGGCCACCTCTCAGAGGACGAGCACGCCGACGTCCTGAAGGGCTGCATCGGCATCACCATGTTGAACCTGGGCTACGACTCGTCCAGGATCCCGCCGCTCAACGAGGTCTACGGGCGGTTCGACATCGCCCGCTCGGTGGCCGCGTCGCGCAACGCGGCGCTGGGGCCGATCGATCCGTCGGCGACCACCCAAGTCTGGGTCGTGTTCGGGATGCTCTTCTGGTCCAACCGCGCCGACGACGAACGCAAGCGCTTCAAGCCCGACCCGAAGGCCTTCCGGCCCGATCCGCTCACCAACCGCGTGGACATCTACCGCGAGATGTACAACTTCGGCGAGGGGCGCACGAGGGACTACACCAACTTCGACTTCGGCTTCTGGGACGAGGCGACCCAGACCTTCTGGCACGCCAACCACGGCACCTACAAGGGCCAGAAGACCATCGAGCAGATCTACCAGAGCACCCCGGGGCGCTTCGCCCACGCGTTCACGACCGCCACCGGGGAGGAGCGCGTCTCCTACGACGACTTCGACCGCGTCGTCTACGGCGTCGCGCTGACGACCATCCCGCCGGGGCAGCTCATCACCAAGGCCGAGCCCGTCACGTACTCGCGCGAGGAGCTCGTCTCCGCGTTCAAGGCGCAGGTGGCGCGCGGCAACTTCCCGGAGGCCGCCCAGCGCCTGCAGGGCTTCGACGACGCGGACATCAAGCGGATGGCCCGCGCCATCACGCACGACGAGCGCCAGTCGATCATCGGTGCCGCCTACGGCGCGCTGCCCGGGTACGCCGACCGCGTCATCGACGCGCTCACGCTCGTCGACGACGAGCCTCCGCCGCGCGCGGTCGTCATCAGCGCGCTGGACCGCGCGATCGCCAACGCCGACTGGGCCGAGGTCGCGCTGCGGCTCAACGGCCTCAGCGACGGCGACCTCAAGCGCCGCGTGGCCAAGCTGAAGAAGGCCCAGCGCGCCGCCGTCGCCGAGGCCGCCCCCAAGGCGATGCCGGGCTGGTCGGACCGTGTCACCGACGCGATCGAGGCGGCCGAGGCGGCGGTCAAGACGTGAACCGCGCCGACCTCGAGGCGCGCATCGGCGAGCGGGTGACGCTCACCGGCCATGCGCGCAACGCGGCGGCCGGCGCGATCCTCGCCCTCGACGCGTTCCCGGTCTACGTCGGCGGGCTTCAGGCATGGCCGCAGGACGTGCTCGAGCGCGTGGTCGAGGTGAGCGGCACGATCGTCGCGCGCCCGGGCGCGCCGGCGGGCGTGCACGGGCCCGGCGACGCGCTGGAGCTCGGCGATGCGACCTGGGCGGCGGTCTAGCCGGCACGGCGCCGCGCGCCCGCTCGTACGCGGAGCGCCCGCTCGGTCGCCTCGGCGACGCGTCGGGCCGGCGCGCCGAGATCCACCTCGCCGCGGTCGTCGGACGGGGTATCGAGCGGGACGAGGACGCCCGCCGGTGGTCGCTGGCCATCGGGACCCCGTAGGGGACGCGGCCGGGCCGGCCCGTGACGATCGCCCGGGTCACCCATGAGCCGTCGCGATCGCTCCGCGGGGCCGCCCCGGGACGACGGTCGCCGGGCGGCGCCTCAGCGGGCCGCGGCCGCGCCCTCCACGAGCACGACCATCAGCCCGACGGCCTCCCCGTCGGCGAGTCCGTGCTCGCGGGCCAGGGAGCGCCAGGTCGGGAACGCCAGCGCGTGGCCGAGGGCCGCGCGCGTGCGGCGACCGGCGTGCCCGCGCAGCCCGCGACCGGCCATGAGCCCGTCCTGCACCGCTCGCAGGTAGCCGTAGAAGTCGCCGAGGCGACGGTGGACGATCGGGACCAGCGCCTCGTCGCGCAGCAGGCTGGTGTACATCCCCTCCGTCTGCCGGTAGAAGGCGTACAGCTCGCCCAGGGCGGTCGCCGTGCGCCGCGCCGGGTCCTCGATCCCGGCCCAGGCGCACGGGTCCGGCGGCGGGTGGGCCGCCCGGTAGTGCGACGAGCACGCCGCGAACAGCGACTCGTCGTCGGGGAAGTGGCGGTAGACGGTCGAGCGCCGGACGCCGGCGTGCTCGGCGATGGCGCTGATCGAGGTCCGGGCCGGCCCGAGCTCCTCGTGGAGGGCGACGGCGCTCTCGGTGATCCGCCGGCGCGTCTCCTCCTCGAGGTCGGCACGGCGGGTCTTGCGGTAGGTGCGCTTTTGATCGGACATGAATGTCTCGCGAAACATCTTGACAGGTCCGCAGGACGGCCGTACATTTTCGTGCGACACCATTGTCCAGTGAAAGGAGTCGGACATGCAGACCACCGCCCCCCGGATCATCGGACCGAGCGACGCCCAGGAGGGCTTCCTCGGCAGCATCGGGGTCCGCTTCATGGTCGACGGCGCCGAGGCCGATCAGCGGTTCTCGCTCGTCGAGCACCCGATGTCGCCGCGCGCGCTCGCCGCGCCGTTGCACCTCCACACCCGCGAGGACGAGTACAGCTACGTGCTGCAGGGGCGCATGGGCGCCCTGCTGGGCGACGACGTCGTCGAGGCCGGGCCCGGCGACCTCGTCTTCAAGCCGCGCAACCAGTGGCACACGTTCTGGAACGCGGGCGACGAGCCGTGCCGGATCCTCGAGATCATCTCGCCGGCCGGCTTCGAGCAGTTCTTCCGCGAGCTCGACGCCCTCGGCGGGGCGATGGCCGCCGACCCCGAGGCCCTGGCGCGGCTCAACGAGCGCTACGGCCAGGAGATGCAGATCGACTCGGTGCCTGAGCTGGTCCAGCGCTTCGGGCTGCGGATCGGCGAGCGGCTGGCCGGCGGCTGGACCCCCGTCGCGTAGTCCGGCGACATCGAAGGGCCTCGCCGAGGTCTTCCACCGCGCCACGGACGGCGCCGCGCCGGCCGCCTGACCGGGACCGCCCACGGCCGGCGGCGCCCGGCCGTAGGGTGGGCCCATGCACGTCCGCCGCCCGCCGGCCCTGGCGACCGGCGCGGCGATCGCGGCCCTGGCGGCCGCGCCCGCTGCCGCCGGCGCAGATGTCCGCATCGACGGCCACGGGTTCGGGCACGCCGTCGGCCTCTCCCAGTACGGCGCGATGGGCTACGCCGCGCGGGAGGGCCGCAGCTGGCCGTGGATCCTGGCGCACTACTACCCGGGCACCACGCCGGCGACCGCCCCGGCCACGCGGTTGCGCGTGCGGCTCGCGGCCGGGCCGGCGGCCCGCGTCGGCGGCGTGCGCCTGGCCCGCGACGGCGCCGGCCGCCACGTCGCGCTCAGCCCGCGGCGCTCCTACCGGTTGACGCCCTGGCCGGGCGGCGTCCTGCTGCGCCTCTACGACCGCTCGGCCGGGCGCGTCGTCGCCCACCTGCGCGCGCCGGTGCGCCTGAGCGGCCCCGGCCCGCTCGGGCTGCTCGGCACGGCCGACAACGGCGTCGCCGACGGCCGCTACCGGGGCGCGCTGGTGGTGGCGGGCGACCCGGCCGGGGTCGTCGTCGACGACGACGTCGACCTCGAGCAGTACCTCCTCGGCGTCGTGGGCAGCGAGATGCCCGCCTCCTGGCCCACGCAGGCGCTGCGCGCCCAGGCCGTGGCGGCGCGTACCTACGCCCTGGCCGGCCGCCGCCCGGCCGAGCCGTTCGACGTCTACGCCGACTCCCGCTCCCAGGAGTACCGCGGCGTCGCCGGCGAGTCCCCGTCCGCGGCGGCCGCCGTGGCCGGCACGCGGCGGCGGATCCTGGACTACGGCTCCGGGCCGGCGCAGACGCTGTTCTCCGCATCGTCGGGCGGCCGCACGGCCGCGGTGCAGGACGCGTTCCCGGGGGCGGCGGCGCAGCCCTACCTCCAGGCGGTCGACGACCCCTACGACACGCTCTCGCCCTACCACGACTGGTCGGTGTCGCCGACCGGCGCCGAGCTCGAGCAGCGGCTGGGCCCGGTGCTCGCGGGCCGGCTCGCCGACCTCGCGGTGACCACGACGACGCCCGAGGGCCGTGCGGCGACCGTGACGGTGACGGGCACGCTGGGCACGACCGTCGTCGACGCCGTGACGATCCGGCGCCTGCTCGGCCTGCGCTCGACCTGGTTCACGATCACCCGCCTGCCCGGGGCATGAACAGGACCTGAACGGCGCCGGCCCGTCGTTGACGCACCGGCGGTCGCGGCCTAGGTTCGGCGCATGCGCGCGCGAGTCCGCACGGTGGTGGGCTTGCCGGTCGCCCTGGCGCTCGGGGTCCTGACGACGACGGCGGCGGCCGTGGCCGGCGCCGCGACCCCCGCCTCGCCGGCCGGCCCGGCGGTCACGCGCCTGGCCGCCCCCGCCCGCGTGTCGCTCACGGCGCTGACGACGCGTGGCATGGTCGTGCGCGCGGTCGCCGGGCCCGGCACCCGCTTCGTGCGGCTGCAGCTCGTGCGCCGCACGCCCCGCGGACCACGGTGGCCCGCACGTTCGCCGTCGCCGCCGGCGGCCACCTGCGCCTGCGTTGGAGGCTCTCGGTCGCCACCGCGCGCCGGCTGCGCGCGGGGTCCTATGCGCTCGTCGCCCGCGCCGGGCGCCGGCGCAGCGCCCTGGACGGCGCGCCGCACACGACGCGCCTGCGGATCTTCGGCGTGCGCCCGCCGCTGCCCGCGAAGCCGGCACCGGTCGCGCCGGTCCCGGCCGTGCCCGCGCCCGCGCCCGTCCCGCCCGCCGTCAGCATGGGCCACCCGTCGTCGGCCGCGCCGTGCGGGCAGACGACCGGCGCCCCGGCCTGGCAGCACGTCGTCTGGGTGATCATGGAGAACACGGGCTACTCGGGGATCATCGGCGCCTCCGCCGCGCCCTACCTCAACGGGCTGGCCGCCCGGTGCGGGCTGGCCACGCAGTACTTCGCGATCACGCACCCGAGCCTGCCCAACTACATCGCCATGACGTCGGGCTCGCCCCAGGGCATCCACGACGACGCCGACCCCTCCGCGCACCCGTTGGCCGCGCCGAGCATCTTCAGCCAGCTCGGCACCGACTGGCGCTCCCTGCAGGAGTCGATGCCGGTCACCTGCGGCGGCACGTCCAAGGGGTCCTACGCGCCCAAGCACAACCCCGCGGCCTACTACACCAACGTGGCCGCGGCGTGCGCGACGCAGGACGTGCCGCTCGCCGATCCGCCCGACCTCTCGGCCCGGTTCACGTTCGTCACGCCGAACCTGTGCCACGACATGCACGACTGCTCGGTGGCCCAGGGCGACGCGTGGCTGGCCGGCTGGATGCCGAAGGTCCTCGACAGCCCGCAGTACCAGTCGGGGACCACCGCGGTCTTCGTCACCTGGGACGAGGACAACGGCAGCCAGGGCAACCGCGTCGCGACGCTCGTGCTCGCGCCCAGCACACAGCCGGGCACCACCAGCGCGACGACGTTCAGCCACTACTCGCTGCTGCGCACGACGGAGGAGATGCTCGGCCTCCCGCCGCTGGCCGGCGCCGCGACGGCGGTCAGCATGCGCGCCGCCTTCGGGCTCTGACCCTCAGGCGGCTCCGCCGTCGGCCCGCGGCCGGCCGTTGCCCGCCGGAGGGCGGGTGGCCATCGCGGCGCGGGCCAGGGCGAGCAGGCGGTCGCGCACCGCGGCGTCGGCGTCGGTGCGCCCCGTCACGAGCTCCATCGCCTGGTCGACCGTGGTGACCGGCCAGACGCAGAACCGCCCCGCGGCCACCGCGTCGACCACCCGCGGCGCGAGCATGAGGTGCGGAAGGTTGGCGGCGGGGACGACCACGCCCTGCTCCCCCGTCAGGCCCCGGGCGTCGCAGAGGTCGAAGTAGCCCTCGATCTTCTCGTTGATGCCGCCGACCGCGTGGACCGCGCCGTGCTGGTCGACGGCGCCCGTCACCGCGATGCCCTGCAGCACGGGGAGGCCACCGATGGCCGAGAGCAGCGCCAGCAGCTCCGCCGTGGAGGCCGAGTCGCCCTCGACCGGGCCGTAGGACTGCTCGAAGACGATGCTGGCGCGCAGCGCCATCGGGCGCTCGCGGAAGTAGCGCCCGGCGAGGAAGCCGCTGAGGATCAGGATGCCCTTGGCGTGGATGGGACCGCTGAGGCGCGCCTCGCGGTCGATGTCCAGGACCTCGCCCTCGCCGGGGGCGACCGTGCTCGTGATCCGCACGGGGTGCCCGAACGCGTGGTCGCCGACCATGGAGACGGCCAGGCCGTTGATCTGCCCGATGGCCGTCCCGTCGAGGTCGATGTGGTGGGTGCCCTCCAGGACGGCGACGCGCATGCGCTCCTCGACGAGGTCCGAGCGGCGCCGGCGCGCGGCCAGCGCGGCGGCGATCTGCTCGCCGCCGACGACCGGCGCCCCGGCGGCGACCGCGATGTGGGCGGCCTCCGTGGCGATGTCGCGCAGCAGGCGCGTGCGGGTCGACAGCCGGTCGCGGTGGCCGGCCAGGCGGCTTCCCTCCTCGACCATCGCGGCGATCGCCCCCCGGTCGAACGCCGGCAGGCCAGCCTCGCCGGCCAGGCGCGCGAGCCAGCCGGCGTAGGCCTGTACGCCGGCCGCGTCGCGCGGCATCTCGTCGTCGAAGTCGGCGCGCAGCTTGAAGAGCCGGCCGAGGTCGTCGTCGGCGGCCAGGAGCAGCTCGTACAGCTCGACCGGCCCGACGAGGATCACCGTGACGTGGATCTCGGCGGGCTCGGGATCCAGCGTGACGCCCGGGAAGAGCATGTACTGCACCGCGACGTTCTCGATCTTGAGCCGTCCCGTGCGCAGCACGTCCTTCAGGCGCGCCCAGGCGTAGGGCGTGCTGAGCACGTCGGCGGCCTGGAGGACCAGGAACGCGCCCGAGGCCTGGTGCACCAGGCCCGCGCGCAGGTGGCGGTGGTCGGTGACCGCCGCGCCGAAGGCGGTCTCGTACTCCACGCGCCCGAACAGGTCGTAGAAGGAGGGATCGGTCGCCACGATCACCGGTGCGGCGCCGGCGGGGTCGTTGGCGACGAGCACGTTGACCGCGTAACGGGCCAGGACGGCGTGCGCCGGGGACCGCAGGCCGGGCGGCATGCCGGGGACCGGCGCCGGTCCCCCGGCGTCGTCGCCCGCCCGGAAGGCGTCGAGGTGCTCGATCATGTCGTCGCGCAGGGCCTGCAGCCAGTCGGCGACGCGCGGGGCGCCCGCCCAGCGCGCCCGGGCGTCCTGGACGAGATGGCCGATCGCGAACTCGGCCACGTCGTGGTTGAGCTCGCGATGGCGCTCGCCCAGGTCGCGCTCGATGTCGCGGACCTTGCCGAAGGCCTGGTCGACCGGGGCGCCGAGGTCGGCGACCGCGGCCTCGAACCGCCGGCGCACCTCGTCGGGCATCGACGCGACCTCGTCGGGCTGCAGCGGGCGCCCGGCCACGAGCGGCACGCTGAGCACCCCGGCGGGCGTGAGCTGCAGGGCGACGCCCGCCTCGCGGGCCCGCGCCTCCAGCGCGCCGAGGATCTCGGCGCGGCGGTGGTCGGCCTCCTCATGCAGCCGGCGGTGGCGCGTGCGGAAGCTGTCGCTGTCGAACGCCCGGGCGAGGGCCTCGCGGCCGTCCTGCACGAGCCGGTCGGCCTCGGCGGCCAGGGCGCGGGCGCGGCCCGTCGGCACGGTGATCGCCAGCGGGCGCAGGGGGTCGGCGAAGTCCGCGACGTGGACGAGGTCCGGCGGCGCGGGCAGGGTGCGGGCGTGCTCGCGCAGCCAGTCGCCGACCATCGCGCGCATGCCGGTGTCGGCGGGGCCGGTGGCGAAGACGTTGTAGCCGTCGGCGGGCATCGCCGCCGCCACGGCCAGCGCCTCGGCGGCGCGGGGCTGGCCGTAGCTGCCGGTCCCGGCCTCCAGGTCGGCGGTGCTGCCCACCGGCACCTCCGCCGGCGGGCAGATGCGGCGCAGCTGATCGGCCGGCGCGCCCGGCGGCCGGCGGGAGAGGGCGGGGCTGGGCATCCGGCGACGCTAGAGCGCACGGCGACGGCCGCCATCGGGGAGGACCCGGGCCGCGGTTGCGGAGAACCACGGTGCCCGGGCCCCCGGCGGGGCTCAGGCGTCGAGCCGGCCCGCCGGCCCTGGGCCGCGTCGGCGTGTCCGGCGCGATCGGCGACTGGGAGACCGAGATGTCGCGCGCCACGTGCAGCAGGCGCGCCGGCATGGCGATCTGCTCGCCGGAGGCCAGGCCCTCAAGGCGACGCAGGCACGGGGTACGCGAGCCCGGCCTCCAGGAGGCGCTCGGCGACGCGCGTCAGGCTCCAGCACTGCTCCGCGGTGCGGCGGGCGGCGGCGCGCAGCGCGTCACGGTCGGTGGGGCCGAGCGACAGCACGCGGTCCAGCCGGTCGCGCAGCGCGGTGGCGTCGGCGGTCGGGAAGCTCGCCAGGCCGCGGGCGGCCGGGGGTAGCGCTCCTCGAGCTCGCGGGCGACGCCGGCCAGGCCGGAGTGGTCGGCCACGACGGGCGGGCACCCGGTCGCGGCGGCCTCCGCGGCCACCATCCCGAACGCCTCGGGGAAGATCGACGGCACGACGGAGACGTCGGCGAGCGCGAGGAGGTGGACGAGGTGGCGCTGCGCGAGCGCGCCCGTGAAGAGCACGTCGAGGCCGGCGGCCCGGCGCTGCAGGCCGGCGCGTGCGTCGCCGAAGCCGACGACGACCGCGCGGGCGTCGAGCCCCCGCAGCGCCTCGAGCAGGACGCCGACGCCCTTGTTCTCGATGAGCTTGCCCACGTAGACCACCGTGGGCCGGTCGCCGGCCAGGAACGCCGCAAGGCGCGCCGCGTTGTCCTCGTCGGGCAGCCACGCGTCCGCGTTGCCGGGGTTGGGCGGGTCGCGCCGGGCCTCTTCGAGCAGCCGCTCGAGCGCCTCGCCCGGCGGCTCGGGCCGCCAGCGCTCGACGTCGACGCCGGGCGGGATCTCGTGGACGCGGTCCAGCGGGCCGCAGACGTCGTGCAGCACCTCGCGGATGTGCTGGGAGCCGACGACGGTGGCCGCGGCGCCGCGCAGCGCCTCGGCGCCCCACCGCGCCAGCCCGGGATGCCCGCGCATCGCGTACTCCAGCTCGGAGCCGTGGACCTTGACGACGTACGGGCTGTCGCCCGCGGCGCCCACCGGTCCGCCGAGCACGACGTGGTTGGCCAGGACGAGGTCGGCCGGGCCGTGCTCGCGCAGGGCGCGGGCGTTGGCCTGCACCCACCGCTCGAGCTCGTCGCGCGGGCAGTCGGGCATGCGCCGGACCTCGTAGCCCTCATAGCGGTCGAGCACGAACACCGGCAGCAGCCCGTCGACGTCGGGCCGGACCGTCGTCACGCCCTCGAGGTCGAACTGCTCGGGATGGGCCTCCTGGGAGAACACGGTGACGTCGTGGCCGGCACGGGCCCACTCGCGAGCGACCTGACGGGCGTAGGTGTTCGATCCCGTGCCGCCGAGGAGGTAGCCGTGCCAGACGTGGAGGCGCATCCGGCATGGGCTACCCGTCCGGTCCGCGGCGCCAACCACGCGGGGCCCGGCGGTCCGGACCGGGCCGCGGATCCCGCGCCCCTGCGCCGCATCGTCAGCGAGGTCGTGATCCTGCAGGACCCCGCCGAGGCCCTGCTGGCCGAGCTGCGCGACGAGCGCGGCCTGCCCGCGGTCGCGCCCGCCTGCCGGGCGCTCATGGAGCGCCTGGTCGCGCTGCGCGCCGACCTGCGGGCGTGCGGGCGACCCGTCCGGGCCGCCGCGCCGGGCTTCCCGGATCCTTCGATCGGCGGATCTTCGGGGTGCGACGCCCTGGTAGAACCCGCGGCACACCCCCCGAAAGGACCGCCGCGATGTCCTCCTCCCATGACGATCCCATCGGCACGCCGTCCACCGGCGGCGATGTGTCGCGCGGCGACCGCCTGCGCGGCAAGGCCCACCGGGGCCGCGTCTACTCCTCCGCGCTGACGATCGGCGTGCTGGCGGGGATCCTCATCGCGCTGGCCGCCTCCAACACGCGGCACGTGCGCGTGAGCTGGGTCGTCGGCTCGTCGTCGGTCTCGCTGGTGTGGCTCGTGGTCGGCGCCGCGGCGATCGGCTGGCTGCTGGGGATCGCCACGATGGTGACGCTGCGCCGCAGGGCACGGCCGAAGGCCTAGTCCGTGACGGTCAGCGGCGTGCCCGCGCCGATGCGCCGGGCCAGCCAGGTGATGGCCGGCGTGGTCAGCCGCACGCAGCCGTGCGAGGCGGCCGTGCCCGGCGCGCCGGCCAGGCCGCCCGTGCCGTGCAGCGCGATCTGCCCCGGGCCGCCCTCGAACTCCTGCAGCACCGTCGATCGGGCGCTGGAGGCCAGGGCGAACGGGGCGCCGGGGGCGCCCGGCTCGAGCGCCAGGGCCTCCTCGACGAAGAAGCGGCCGCGCGGCGTCGGGGTGGAGGGCTTGCCCACCACGGCGCGGAACCGGCGGATGACGCGGGCGTCGTAGGAGACGGTGACCCGGCGCAGGGAGAGCCGGACCGTGATGCTCCACCCGGTGGTCGCCGGCCGCGTCCTCGCCGTGGGGATCCAGCCCGCGTGGCCGTTGGGGCGCCCGGGCAGCCGGACCCTGGCCCAGGACGCCGCGCCGGCGCCGGTCGCGCGGTCCAGCACGGGCAGGACGGTCCGGACGCCGGTCAGCGGGCGCCGGGCCGGCACGAACGCGATGCGACGGGCGCGCACGCTCGGCGACGACCGCGCGTAGTGGTCGTGCAGGAGGACGATGAGCGCCTGGCGGCCGGGGACCGGCGCGTCGGCGGCGCCGGCGGGCGGGGCACCGGCCGCCGCCGCCATCGTCAGGGCGGCCCCCGCCACCGCGATCCGCCGGCGCGGGCCGGCGCAGCGCAGGGCGGCGAGGACCGGGTGGGTCATCCCGTGAACTGCGACGGTCCGGTGCGCGGGTGGCGGACGGCGGCGGCGCACGCGCGGTAGCCGAGCCTCAGCGTCTTGGCGCGGGTGGCGTCCTTGAACGTGACGCGCGCGGTGACCTCGTGGCGGCCGGCGAGGGCCTGGACCCACACGCGGAACGGCGAGCCCGAGCGGCTGGCGATGCGCCGGCCGTCCAGGCGGAAGACCACGCGGCGGATCTGGCGTCCGGTCACCGTGGCCGAGAAGCCCGCGGTGCAGGCGCTCGCCGGCGTGCCGGGGGCGCGTGTCGCGCGCCGCAGGGTCGCGGAGCCGTCGCGGGTCGCCCCGGTGGACCGGCTCTGGGGCGGCGGCCGGCCGGTCGTCGAGGACGGCAGGGAGCCCGAGTCCCCGGGGCGGTGCCGCCGGCGGGACCGGAGGGCGCCGGGGACGTGGGGGGCGTGGGCCGGCACCCGGAGTTGTCGAGCACGTTGTCGTCGAGGGTGACCGCTCCGGTGCGGGCGAGCGCGCGGCCGATCACCGACGCCTGGGTGTCCAGCGTGATGCTCGTGAGCGCCATGATGGTGCCCTTGAACGCCGTGGTCGTCCCGAGCGTGGCCGAGCTGCCGACCTGCCAGTAGACGTTGCACGGCGATCCGCCGTTGATCATGACCACCGAGCTCGCCGAGGCCGTGGTGAGCGTGGATCCGATCTCGAAGACGAACTGCGCGTTGGGATCGCCGGCGGCGTCGAGCACCAAGGCGCCGGTGAGCTGCGCGGACGAGCTGAAGCGGTAGGCGCCGGCGGTGAGCGTGAGCCCGCCGAGGTCCTGGCCCGTCAGGTCGACCGGGGTGGGCTGCGCGGCCGCCGTGTCGTAGGCGACGGTCAGGTCCGACTGGGCCTGGGCGGCCACGGCGTCGTCGTCGTGCGTCGCGCCGTTGATCACCGCCGGCAGGCCGAAGCCGTTCAGAGCCGTCCCGGGGGAGACCCCGAGGTCGCCGTTGAGGACCGAGGGGCCCGTGTTGCTGGCGGCCGAGCCGGCCAGCACGACGAACGGCGACGAGGTCCCGAGCAGGACGGCCGAGGCCTGTGCGCCGGCCGGGACCATGGCGAACGCGGCGCCCACGGCCAGGGCGATGCCCGTCCGGCCGGCGCGGGTGAACTGGATGGGACGTGACACTGGTGTCCTCCCTGAAGGACGAGCAGCCCCGGCGACGTTCCGTCGGACCGGCGCCGTGCGCTCGGGTGAGCGGTCGGCGCGGTGGCACTCCTGCGGTAGCCCGGCGAACTCCGGCGGAGTCCCGTGGCTTTGCGAACTCGCCTCGCGGCGAGCGTGCCCGAATCGGGGGCCTGCTCTGGTGGTCCTCATCGGATCGGCGCCTGCCCGCCGGAGCTTGACCGTGGCCCTCGTATCCCGATCATCCGTCCGCGGAGGCGGCGCGGAGCTCAAGGGGGTGCACCAGCCGGCCGCCCCGCGGCGCCAGCGCGACGAGCGCGCGGCGCGACGCTGGGAGGACGCCGTGGCCCACAGGCCGTCGGCGCCCCGCAGCATCCCGACGCGGGCGGCCAGGGAGGGCGGGCGGTAGCGGTTGCGGCTGATGAGGCGGGTGCCGGTCCCGGTCGGGACCGGCGCCCGCAGCACCCCGCGGTGCAGCGCCGCGAGGCCGACGGCCGCCGCCGGCGAGGAGCAGCCGCGCGCGCACGATCAGCCCCGCCGCAGCTCGTGGACGACGTACGGGCTGTGGACGAGCAGCGCGCGGGGGTCCTCGTTGGCCGCGCGCAGGACGGCCGTCATCGCCTCCCGGAGCTCGTCCTGCACGCCGGCGGCCTGCACCGCGGCCCGCGTGGCCAGCGCCATCGGATGCTCCTGGCCGGCCGAGACGTAGGCCTCGGGCGACGCCGCTCGGATCGCGAGCTGTGCGGGCGTCGTCGACGCGAGCACGAGGCCGGCGCCGGCGGCCAGCGGCCCGGCGAACGCGGGGTCCGACCACGGCGCGCGCGGCGGCGGAGGCGCGCCCGTGACCCGGGCGACGATGCGCCCCATCGCGCCGAGCATCCCGTCGATCGGCCCGGCGGGCACCCATGCGGTCAGCAGCGCGCGGCCGCCCGGCCGCAGCAGGCGCGCGACCTCGCCGAGCGCCCGGGCGGGGTCGGAGGCGAAGATCACGCCGAAGACCGACAGGACGACGTCGGCCGTCGCGTCGGCGAGCGGCACGGCGAGCAGGTCGCCCTCGCGGAAGGCGGCCTGCAGGCCGCCGGCGGTCGCCCGCGCGCGTGCGACCTCGAGCAGGCGCGGCGCGGCATCGACGCCCACGACGCGCGCGCCGGCCGCGGCGGCCGCCAGCGCCGCGTTGCCGGTCCCGCACGCCAGGTCGACGACGTCCTCGCCCGGCGCGATCCGCGCCTGCGCGACCACCGCGTGCGCCACGGGCTCGAGCTCGGCGGCGGTGGTCTCGTACCGTCCTGCGCCCCAGTCGACCATGGCCCGGCCTCAGTCCCGGCCCGGCCTGACGCGCAGGTCGGCCTCGTCGATCTTTGCGTCGTTGATCGAGGCGAAGCGGCGGGCCATGAGGCCGTCGGGCGCGAACTCCCACATCTCGTTGCCGTAGGAGCGCCACCACTGCCCGTCGGCGTCGCGGCTCTCGTACTCGAACCGCACCGCGATGCGGTCCTCGCCGAACGCCCACAGCTGCTTGCGCAGGCGGTAGTCGCGCTCGCGCTCCCACTTGCCGGCCAGGAACGCGCGGATCTCGGCGCGGCCGCGCAGGAACGTGTCGCGGTTGCGCCACTCGGAGTCCTCGGTGTAGGCGAGGGCGACGCGGTCGGGGTCGCGGGTGTTCCAGGCGTCCTCGGCCGCCTGGACCTTGGCCGCGGCGGTCTCGGCGGTGAACGGGGGACGGATGTCGGTCGGGCCCGGCACGGCGGCTCCTCTCGGTCGGGGCGGCGGCCCTCGCCGCCGCCGTGCACCGTCTATACCTCATGCATGCCCACCGCCACCGGCCGCCTCGTGCTCGGCCCCGACACGGCCACGCTCTCGGTCCGGACCGGGCGCACGGGTGCCGCCGCCAAGGCGGGTCACGACCTCGTCATCGAGGTCACCGCCTGGGAGGGGACGCTCACGCTCGGCCAGACGCCCTCGGTGACCGTGACCGCGGACCCGCGCTCGCTGCACGTCCGCAGGGGTCATGGCGGGATGCAGCCCCTCGGCGACGACGACAAGGCCACCATCCGCAGGACGATCGGCAAGGAGGTCCTGCGGGGCGAGCCGATCGCCTTCCGCTCCACCTCGGTCACCCCGGGAGAGCCCGGACACATGCACGTGGAGGGCGAGCTCGAGCTGGGCGGCCGCCGAGGTCCCATCGCGTTCGATCTCGTGTTCGCCGACGGCCGGCTGACGGGGGGCGCGACCGTCACGCAGAGCGCCTGGGGCATCAAGCCCTACGCGACGCTCTTCGGCGCGCTGAAGGTCGCCGACGATGTCGAGGTCGTCCTCGAGGCCGGCCACCCGCTGCGCTGAGGGGCGCTCAGGTCCGCGGGCGCTCGCGCACGACCTCGCGCGCCGGCTTGTCGTCGCGCAGGCCCAGGAAGCGTGGGTGGCGCAGGCGCCCGGCGCGGGTCCACTCCGTGAAGGCCACCTGGGCGACGAGCTCGGGCGCCACCCAGCGCGCCGTCGACTCGCGGATCGCGCCCGCGTCGGCGAACGGCGGGTCGTCGCGGTGCAGGGCGCGCAGCCGGGCGCCCAGCGCGGCCAGCGTCGCCGCGTCGAAGCCCGTGCCGACCTTGCCGGCGTAGCGCAGCGCGCCGTCGTCGTAGTGCCCGAGCAGCAGCGCTCCGAAGTCGGTCCGCGAGCCCTTGGGCGCGGTGTAGCCGCCGATGACGAGCTCCTGGCCCTGCTCGCACTTGAGCTTGAGCCAGTCCCGGGAGCGCCGGTCGGTGTAGGTGCTGTCGGCGCGCTTGGCGACCAGGCCCTCCCAGCCCTTGCGGCAGGCCTCCGCGAAGTAGGCCTCCCCGTCGCCGTTGCGGTGCGCCGAGAACCGCAGCGCGCGGTCGTCGAAGCGCAGCGCGTCGCGCAGCAGGCGCTTGCGCGCGCGCAGCGGCAGCCGGCGCACGTCGTGGCCGTCGAGCCAGAGCACGTCGAAGATGTAGAAGAACACCGGGACCGCCGTGCGGCCGCGCCCGGCCAGCCGGGCGAAGCTCGTCTGCGCGCCGTCGAAGGCCACGATCTCGCCGTCGGCGGCGAACCGGCGCTGGGGCTGGCGCTCCAGCGCCTCGGCGATCTCGGGGTAGCGCCCGCCCAGCGGCAGGTCGTTGCGCGAGAGCAGCGTGACCGGGCCGCCGTCGCGGATCGCCACGCAGCGGACGCCGTCGAGCTTGCGCTCGAAGATCCAGCCGTCGTCGCTGAACGGCGCGTCGGTCAGCACGGCCTTCATGGCGCCGGCGCGGCGCGGTGCGGGAGCGGCGACGGCGAGCGCGCGCTCGCCGGGCGCGAGCGCCTCGAGCGGTGAGGCGGTGGCGGCCATGCGCCCGGATCGTACCCGTGCAGGCGCCCGGGCTCAGGCCGCGCTGCCCGCCAGCAGCCCGCCCAGCCGGAGCACGGCCCCGGCGTGGATCTGGCAGACACGGGAGTCCGAGAGCCCGAGGATCTCGCCGATCTCGCCCAGGGTCATGTCCTGGTGGTAGCGCAGGCCGAGCACGACCTGGTCGCGGCTCTCGAGTCCTTCCAGGGCCGTCGCGATCCGCTCGCGCTCGTCGCCGGCCAGCGCCCGCTGCTCGGGGTCGCTGCCGCCGTCGTCGGCGAGCTGATCGCCGAGGCTCGGTCGCGGGCCGTCGATCCCGGGGGCGCCCCACGGCTGGTCCAGTGCGATCATCCTGGACTCGCCGATCCGCTGGAGGGCGTCGTCGAGCTCGTCCGGCGCGAGACCGAGCGAGGCGCCCAGCTCGACGTCGGTCGGCACGCGCTGAAGGCGGGTGGTCAGGGCCAGCAGCGCGGCGTCGATCTGCCGCGCCTCGGCGCGCACGGCGCGCGGCACCCAGTCCAGGGACCGCAGCGCGTCGATGATCGCCCCGCGGATGCGCAGGCCGGCGAAGGACTCGAAGCGCTGCCCCTGGGCGGGGTCGAAGCGCTCGACGGCCTCGATGAGCCCGCCGAGCCCGTAGGAGATGAGGTCGGCGACGTCGACGTGTGCGGGCATGCGGGCGGCGATCTTGCCGGCGGCGTACTTGACGATGGGCGCGTAGGCCAGGACGAGCTCGTCGCGCACGGTGCGCTCGCGCCCGTCGTGGTAGCGGCGCCAGTGCTCGGCGAGGACGATGGACGTCATGGGCTGCGTGGGCCGGCCGTCGGAGTGCATCGGGCACCGCCTTGGAGGTCGGCGCAGCCGATGGGCCGGCCGCGGCGGCCGGGCTGCGCGAGAGGAGGCGGTCGCCGCGGATGCGGGCGCCAGGAGGGGCGGCCTGCTGCGGCCGCTCACCAGGGGTGTCGGCCGATGGGGTCCCGGACTTGACCGCCGCCGGGGCCGGCCGCGCGCCGATCGCGTCAATCGCTCGGCATCGCTGAGCAATGCTGCCGGCCGTCCTACAGGTCCGGGCCCGCGATGTCGATGCAGGACGTCCAGGGCGCAACAGGACGACCTCCCCGAGGAGCTGGCGTGGCGACGATCCGAGGGAACGAGCTCGAGGGGCCCACCCAGCCCGACACGTTCTGGGACCTGGCCTCCGACCTGTTCGCCGTCGCGGGCGCCGACGACCTGCTCACCGCGCTCAACCCGTCCTGGGAGCGCGTGCTGGGCTGGTCGCGCGTCGAGCTCATGAGCCGTCCGCTCACCGAGTTCCTGCATCCGGACGACGTCGCCGCCACAGCGGCGCGGATGGCCCGCATCCGGGCCGCGGGCGACCGCATCGACGGCCTCGAGAACCGCTGGCGCTGCCGGGACGGGTCGCATCGGCTGCTGTCGTGGACCGGGCACACCGACGGCCGGGTCTGGTCCGTCGTGGGCCGCGACATCACCGACCAGCAGCAGGAGCGCCTCCTCCTGCGCGAGGCCCACCGCGTCGCCGGCCTGACGGGCTGGGAGTGGCGGCTGGACAGCGACGACATCGTCCTCGCCGGCCCCGCAGGCGCCCTGCTCGGCGTGCCGCCGGCCGCCACGCCGCGCTACGCCGACCTGCTGGCGGCGATGCACCCCGACGACCGGCGCCGCGTCGGCGACGCGATGGCCGCCGTGCGTGCGGGGCGGGCCGACAGGCTCTCGCTCGAGCACCGGATGATCGACGGCCGCGGCCGCGTCCTGTGGCTGGAGACGCACGGCCGGCTCGTCCGCGACGGCGCGGGCGCGCCCCTGCTCATCCGCGGCACCACGCAGGACGTCTCGCGCCGGGGGCCGTCGGGGAGGAGCTGCGCATCGCGCGCGACTTCTGGCAGACGACGCTGGACTCGCTGGCCGCCCACGTGGCCGTCATCGACGAGGCCGGCACGGTCGTGGCCGTCAACGCCGCGTGGCGGCGCTTCGGCGCCGAGGGCGGGGCGGGGGCCGGGGCCGACTGCCTCGGCCAGAACTACCTGCGAGCCTGCGACGCGGGGGCGCCCGATCCGTACGCCCTGCGCGCGGCCACCGGGCTGCGCGAGGTGCTCGCGGGGGCCCTCGAGCACTTCGCCATGGAGTACCCGGTCCACCACGGCGCCGTCCGGCGCTGGTTCGACGTCTGCGCCTCGCGGTTCTCGGGCGAGGGGCCCGTGCGCGTCGTCGTGTCCCACGCCGAGGTCACCGAGCGCATCGCCATGGAGGCCGAGGCGGGGACCCGGTCCGCGCTGCTGGACGAGATCGACGTCTCCGTGATCGCCACCGACGCCGCCGGCGTCGTCACGCACTGGAACCGCGGCGCCGAGGCGCTGTACGGCTGGTCGCGCGTCGAGGCCACCGGCCGCCGCGTCGCCGAGCTCGTCGTCGGCGACCCCGCGCCGTCGCTCGGGCGCACCGGCCCCGAGCGCCGCCACACCGGCCGGCGCGAGGGCCGCTTCATCCTCAAGCGCCGGGACGGCTCGACCTTCCCGGCGCACGTGCGCGACACCGTCCTGCGGGACGGGGCAGGGCGTGTCACGGCCATGATCGCCGTGTCGATCGACATCTCCTCCGAGATCGCGTCCGAGGCATCGCTGACCACGGCGCGCAACCACCTGCAGGCCGTCACGCACTCGATGGGCGAGGGCCTGTGCGCGCTGGACGGCGACGGGCGCGTGACGCTCATGAACCGCGCCGCCGAGCAGATGCTCGGCTGGTCCTCGGCGACGATGCTCGGGCGCCGGATGCACGACATCGTGCACCGTCACGCGGGACCTGGGGTCGGCCCGGACGGCTGCGGGCTCGCGCGCGCCCAGCGCGACGCGGTCACCGTGCGCGTCGACCAGGACGCGTTCCTGTGCCAGGACGGCTCGGCGCTCATGGTCAGCTGGACCTCGGCGCCGCTGCAGACATCCGACGGCGTCACGGGCTTCGTGGTGGTCTTCTCCGACGCCACCCGGCGTGTCGCCGAGAAGGAGGACCTGCGCCGGGAGCTGAGCGCGCTGGCGTGGGTGGGCCGGGTCCAGGACGCGTTGCGCGAGGACCGCTTCGTGCTCTACGCCCAGCCCATCCTGGACCTGCGCACCGACGAGGTCGTCCAGCGCGAGCTGCTGCTGCGCCTGCGCGAGCCGGGCGGCGGCATCGTGGGCCCGGCGGCCTACCTGCAGATCGCCGAGCAGCGCGGGCTCATCGGCGACATCGACCGCTGGGTCATCCGCCAGGCCGCCGGGCTGGCGGCGCAGGGCCGGCCCGTGGAGCTCAACGTCTCGGGGTGCTCGCTGAGCGACCCGCGCCTCATCGCCCACATCGAGACCTGCCTGCGCGAGAGCGGGGCCGACCCGGCGCACATGGTCTTCGAGATCACCGAGACCGCCCTGGTCTCCGACCAGGCGGCCGCGCTGGACTTCGCCCAGCGCCTGCACGGCCTGGGCTGCAAGCTGGCGCTCGACGACTTCGGCACGGGCTACGGCGGCTTCACCTACCTCAAGCAGCTGCCCGTCGACTACCTCAAGATCGACATCGAGTTCGTCCGCGACCTGCCGACCAACGACGCCAGCCGCCACGTGGTGCAGGCCGAGGTCAACCTCGCCCGCAGCTTCGACCTCGAGACGGTCGCCGAAGGGGTCGAGGACGCCGAGACCCTGGACCTGCTGCGCGAGCTCGGCGTCGACTTCGCGCAGGGATACCACATCGCCCGCCCCGCGCCCATCGAGGCGCACGACGCCCACCATCTGATGACGGAGAGGCCCGCATGAACACCGACGCGCAACGGTCGCGCACACGCCAGCAGACCGCGCTCGACAAGGAGCAGGCCCTCGCGGACCTGGACCAGAGCATCGGCTACCGCGAGCAGGCGCTCGCCGACCGCGAGCAGAGCCGGCTCGACGCACAGCAGGCCGGGCTGGACGCGCAGCGCTCGCTGACCCCGGCCGCCGACTTGGACGGGCACGTCGCCCTCGAGCTGCGCCAGGCCGAGCTCACGCGTTCCCAGGATCGCCGCGACGGCCACCAGGACCAGCTCGACGGCGGCCAGGACGGCCACGACCGCCGCCAGGACGCCCTCGAGCTCGAGCAGGACCAGATGGAGGAGGCCGGGTCGGCCTGGGCGCCGCTCGTCGAGACCGCCGAGACCACGACCCGTCGGCGCCACGACTCGGCGACCGAGCGGGCGCGCGCGGCGGCGGTGCGCGCCGAGGCCGCCCAGCACCGGGCCAAGGCCGCGCTGCGCCGCGCCCGGCGCGCGCGGGACGGAGCGCGGGACGCGCCGGGGTAGGTTCCCGGCATGTCCATCATCATCGTCGGCGCCGGACCCAACCTCGGACTGGCCGTCGCGCGGCGCTTCGGCCGCGAGGGGCTGGCCGTCGGCCTGGTCTCGCGCACGCAGGGCAGGCTCGACGACCTGGCCGCCGGCCTGGAGGCCGAGGGGATCCGGGCCCAGGGCGTCGCGGCCGACATCCGCGACGTCTCCGCGCTGGACGGCGCGATCCGCGCGCTGGCGGCCGAGCTCGGCCCGGTGCAGGTGCTCGAGTACTCGCCGCTGCCCGCCAAGGAGTTCATGAAGCCCATCCTTGAGACGACGGTCGACGATGTGCGCGGCCCGCTGGAGTTCAGCGTGCTCGGGGCGGTCGCCGCGACCCGCGCGGTGCTCGACCCGATGCGCGACGCCGGGCGCGGCACCATCCTGTTCACGACGGGCGGCGCCGCGATCAACCCCTACCCGCTGCGCCCGGCGTCGGCATCTCGTTCGCCGGCGAGGTCGCCTACGCGCGGATGCTGCACGACGAGCTGGCCGGCAGCGGCATCCACGTCGCGCACACCGCCATCGCCGGGCGCATCGCGCCCGGGGGCGACCACGAGCCCGAGGACATCGCCGAGGTGCTCTGGCGCCATCACGCGCAGCGCGACGGCTTCCAGACGCGCATCGGCATCGACTGACCCGCACGGCGCGCCCGCGTTGCGGATAGCGTCTCCCCATGCAGCCCGAACCGGTCCCCCAGCAGGTGCTCGCCGGGCGGCGCGCGCTCGTCACGGGCGGCGCGACGGGCATGGGCGCGGCCACGGCGCGCGCGCTGGCCGACGCGGGAGCCACGGTCGCCGCGTGGGACCTGGACCGGGCGTGGGACGACACGCCCGAGGAGCTCTCGGACCTGGCGTGCCTGCCGGCCGACGTCTCCTCCAGCGCCGACGTTGCCCGGGCCGTGCAGGACACGGTCGCCGCGCTCGGCGGGCTGGACATCGTCGTCAACAACGCCGCCGCCCACGACGTCGACGCGCGCCACCCGATCTGGGACGTCGACGAGGCGGTGTGGGACCGCGTCATCGGCGTCAACCTGACCGGCACGTTCCTCGTCAGCCGTGCCACCGCCCGCCTGGTCAAGGCCGCCGGCCCGCGCGGGCGCATCGTCAACATCAGCTCGGTGATGGGCCGGGCGGGCTCGCGCGAGCGCGCGGCCTACGCCGCGTCGAAGGCCGGCATCATCGCGCTGACGCAGACCACGGCCCAGGAGCTCGCACCCTACGGCGCGACCGTCAACGCGCTGTGCCCGGGCCTCATGCTCACCCGCCGCGGGGCGATCTTCGCCTCGGGCTCCGACGGGGGCCGGGACGGGATCGACGCGCTCAACGCGATGGCGCGCGAGCGGGTTCCGGCCCGGCGGCCCGGCCTGCCCGCCGAGCTGGCCGCGCTGGTCGTCTTCCTGGCCTCCGACGCCGCGGCCTACATCACCGGCGAGGCCATCGGCCTCGACGGCGGCATGAAGACCGTGTTCGTCAACCCGACCGACCCCGAGCTGCCATGACGACCCTGAGCCTGGACGACCACCTCGACGCGGTGCTGGCCTCCGACGCCGAGGCGATGAAGGACCCCTACCCGCTCTGGCGACGCCTGCGCGAGGAGGCGCCGATGCACTGGCACGGGCCGGTGCTGCTCGTCGCCCCGCACCGGACGGTCAAGGCGATCTTCCGCGACGACGAGAAGCGGGTCTTCTCCAACAACTACTCGGTCATCGGCAGCCGCCAGGAGGCGGTGGCCCGCACGCTTTCGGGCGAGCAGCTGGAGGCCTTCCACGCCGTCGGGGCGTTCGAGGCCGGGTTCATCAGCCACGCCGACGGCGACCAGCACGAGCGCCTGCGGCGCATCGCCCACCGCGCGTTCACGCCCCGGCGGATCGCCGAGCTGCGGGCCGCGATGGAGCGCTACGTCGACGCCATGCTCGGGACGATGGCGACCGACGAGGTCGTCGACCTCATGCCGTTCGCCTACCGGCTGCCGCTCATGGTCATCAGCGACCTCCTCGGCATCCCCGAGGCCGACCGCGAGCTCATCCGGGACTGGTCGGCCAAGATCGGGCGCAACCGCAACGGCACCCAGCCCGGGCCGCTCATGGAGGCCCACGCGGCGATCGGCGAGTTCAAGGACTACCTGGCCGGCGTCATCGCCCACCACCGCCGCCATCCCGACACCACCGACCTCGTCGCCGCGCTCGTGGATGCCAACCAGACCGAGCGCCTGAGCGACGACGAGATGACGTCGGTGTTCGTCAACCTCCTGTTCGCCGGCCACGAGACGACGACGAGCCTCATCGCCATCGGCCTGCACGAGCTGCTGGACCACCGCCCGCAGTGGGAGCGGCTGTGCGCCGACCCCGGGCTCGTGGGCGGCGCGGTCGAGGAGCTGCTGCGGTGGGTCTCGCCCGCGCAGTGGCAGAACCGGGTCGCCCTGGAGGACCGCGTCTACGACGGCTTCCGGATCCCCGCGGGGACCACGCTCATGCTCCTCAACAGCGCGGCCAACCGCGACCCGGAGGTCTTCGCCGAGCCCGAGACGCTCGACATCGCCCGCACCGACAGCCGGCAGCACCTCGCGCTGGGCTTCGGTCCGCACTTCTGCCTGGGCGCCGCGCTGACACGAATGGAGGGGGCGGTCGCGCTCGGCGAGCTCGCCCGCCGCTTCCCCGCCGTGCAGCAGGCCGGCGGCGAGCTGGCGTGGGCGGGCAACGCGATGTTCCGCCGCCCCGCGGCCCTGCCCGTCGTGCTCGGGCCGCCGGCGCCGCCGCGCGGCTGACGCCCGACTTCTCACGGGCTTCTCACAGTCCTCGGGCCCGCGGCGGCCGATACTCGGCGCATGCGATCCCTTCGCCCACTCCTGCTCGCCGGCCTCTGCGCCCTGCTTGCGTTGCCCGCCGCCGCCTCGGCCGCGCCGGCCGGCGCCCGCGGCATGGCCGCCACGTTCCCGCACGCCACCGCGCTGTGCGCCAAGGTCGCCGCCGGCCAGGCCCCCAAGCGCCTCGCGGGCTCCGCCGACAAGGTCACCGCAGCCTGCACGACGCTGGCCCGCGACTTCACCGCCACGCAGACCACGTTCCGCGCCGCACGCACGTCGCTGCGAACGCAGGCGCGCACCGCGATCGCCACCGCGCGGGCCACGTGCGCGCAGGCCCGGGCCGCCGGCGACCGCGCGGCCTGCCGCGCCGCCGTCCGCCAGGCCCGCGGCACGCTGCGCGGCCTGCGCACGCAGCTGCGGACCGCACGCACGGCCTACCACCAGGGCGTGCAGGCCGAGCGCAAGGCCTTCTGGACGACGATCCGGGCGCTGGCCGGCGGGAGCACCGTCGCGCCGGACCGCACCGTGGGACCCGATCCCGGCGCCGCGCTGCCGGCCGTCTAGCGTCCTGGGTGGCGCGCTAGGGTGGCGGGGCGCCGCGCGCGCTGTGCGGCGCCTGCTCCCCCGACGCAAGGACCGCCCATGCTCCCCGCTCGCGGCTACGCCGCCACGGCCCCCGACGCCCCGCTCGCACCCCATGCGTTCGAGCGCCGCGACCTCGGTCCGCGCGACGTGCAGATCGCGATCGCGTTCTGCGGCGTCTGCCACTCCGACCTGCACATGGCCCGCAGCGAGTGGGGCACGACGCCCTACCCGCTCGTGCCCGGCCACGAGATCGTGGGGCACGTCACCGCGGTCGGGGCCGAGGTGAGCGGCTTCGCGCCCGGCGACCCCGCCGGGGTCGGCTGCATGGTCGACTCGTGCCGGACGTGCGAGGAGTGCGGCGCCGGGTTGGAGCAGTTCTGCGAGCAGGGCAACATCCAGACCTACGGCAGTATCGAGCCGCAGACCGGCAAGACGACCGCGGGGGGCTACTCCAACACGATCGTCGTCGACGAGGCGTTCGTGCTGCGGATCGCGCCCGATGCGGACCTGGCCGCCACCGCGCCGCTGCTGTGCGCCGGCATCACGACCTACTCGCCGCTGCGCCACTGGGACGTCGGCCCGGGCTCCAAGGTCGGGATCGTCGGCCTCGGCGGCCTGGGTCACATGGGCGTCAAGCTGGCGGCCGCCATGGGCGCCGAGGTCGTGCTCTTCACGACCTCGGAGGACAAGATCGCCGACGGCAAGGCGCTCGGCGCGCACGAGGTCGTGGTCTCCAAGGACCGCGCCCAGATGAAGCCGCACACCGGCAGCCTGGACCTCATCATCAACACCGTCGCCGCCTCCCACGACCTCGACACCTACCTGCGGCTGCTGCGCCGCGATGGCTCGATGGTCCTCGTCGGGGTCCCGGAGCACCCCCACCCGTCGCCGTCGGTCTTCATGCTGCTCTCCCGCCGGCGCAAGCTGTCGGGCTCGCTGATCGGCGGCATCGCCGAGACCCAGGAGATGCTCGACTTCTGCGCCGAGCGGGGGATCACCTCCGACATCGAGATCATCCCGATCTCGGCGATCAACGACGCCTACGAGCGCATGCTGGCCGGCGACGTGCGCTTCCGCTTCGTGATCGACATGGCGACGCTCGAGGGCTGAGCACCGACGCACCGGCAACCGGTGCGGGCGGAGCCCTTCCGAAGGTCGGGGATCACCGCGACGGAGGTCCAGTTCCGCGCCGTGACGCTTGACCCATTCGGGGTGTCTTGGGACGGTGGCCGCTGCTCGCACGCGGTCAGGGGATCGAGATGGGAACGCCACGAACACGGAAGCCGCTCCGCCGTCGCGGGGCCGCGCTGATCGCCACGAGCGCCCTCACGGGCGCGGCGCTGCTGGCCGGCGCCGGGGTGGCCAGCGCCCGCACGGTCAGCCTCTGGCACATGGACGAGGGCCCGCTGGCGACCACGATGCACGACAGCGTGGGCGGCAACGACGGGACGCTGTCGGGCGTGCTCTCCGGCGTGCCCGGGTTCCTGGGCAACGGCTACGAGTTCGACGGCCCCACGTCGGTCGTCACCGACACCTCGGCGCCGAGCCTCAACGCCGGCAGCCAGCCGTTCTGGTTCGGCGCGCGCGTGAAGATGTCGCGGCCGCCCAACGCGAGCGAGATCGACTTCGACGTCATGCGCAAGGGCCTGTCGTCGGCCTCGGGCGGGTTCTGGAAGATCGAGATCTTCCAGTCCGGCCAGGTCCACTGCTCGATGAAGGGGTCGTTGACGTCCAGGTCGCTCGACGGCGAGACCGTCGTGACCGACGGGACGTGGCACTCCATCTACTGCTTCAAGGACGGCGACACGGAGCGCGTCATCGTCGACGGCAGGGTCGACGGCAACGACGGCGTCCACGGCTCCCAGGCCGTGACCCTCGGCGACTTCTCCAACTCCGCCGCCTTCGCCCTCGGCGCCAAGGAGGGCGGCGGCGACCAGTACGTCGGGCTCATGGACGAGGCCTCCTACGGCACCGGTGGGCCCGTCGTCAACTCGTCCGCCCCGGCCGTCGTCGGGCAGGCCTCGACGACCGGCTCGGGCCTGACGGCGAGCACCGGCACGTGGGACGGCCTGCCTGACATCACCTACGCCTACCGGTGGCAGCGCTGTGACGCGACCGGCGCGTCCTGCGTGCCGATCGGCGGCGCGACCGCCAGGACCTACGCGCCCGTGGCCGCCGACGTGGGAGGCCGCCTGCGGGTCGCCGTCACGGCGAGCAACCCCCTCGGCGACCTCACCGTCGACTCCGCCGCGACGGCGGTCGTGACCGGCACCCCGCCGCCCCCGCCGCCGCCCCCGCCGCTCCCGCCGCCGCCCCCGCCGGTCATCCCGCCCGTGGCGGCCCCGCCGGCCGCCGAGACCCCGGTGCAGGCCACCGGCGAGCCCACGCCGCCCTCCACGACGTCCGCGGTCTGCCTGCGCCTGCGTGTCGCGACGGCGAGGCGCACGGCCACGCTCTTCGGCCACCGCCGGGCGACGCTGCGGATCTCGGCCGCGACGGGGCGGATCGCCTTCAGCGCTCCGACTCACACGATCCGCATGGTCACGCTGACGCTGGACGGCCGGCGCCTGGGCACGGCCCACGGCGGGAGCCTGACCGCCCGCCTGGTCACGGCGGGCCTGGGCACGGGCGACCACGTCCTCAAGGCGAGGCTGCACCCCAGGCACGGTCCGGCGCGCACCCTGACGCTGCACGTGATCGTCGCGCCCTGCTGAGGCGAGGCCGGCTCAGGTCAGCAGCTTGCCGCCGTCGACCACGACCTGCGAGCCCGTCATGTAGCTCGACAGGTCCGAGGCCAGGAACAGGACCGCGCGCGCGATGTCGTCGATGTCGCCCATGCGGTGCATGGGGATCGTGGCCGCGAACGCGGACAGCAGCTCCTCGTCCACGCCGCCGGTCCCCGGCGTCGCGATGCCGCCGGGGGCGATCGCGTTGACCGTGATCCCATGGGCGGCGAGCTCGAGGGCGATGTTCTTCGTGAAGCCCCAGGCGCCGTGCTTGGACGCATCGTAGTGCGCGAGGCCGACCATCGACGGGTGCAGCGCGTCGATCGACGTGATGTTGATGATCCGGCCGCCCTCGCCGCGGGCCACCATGTGCCGCGCGGCGGCCTGCGTGCACAGGAACAGGCCGACGAGGTTGACGTCCAGGACGCGGCGGAACAGCGCCGGGTCCATCTCCAGGAACGGCATGTTGGGGTAGATGCCGGCGTTGTTGACGAGGATGTCGATCGCGCCGAAGCGCTCCACGGCCTCCTCGACGAGGTGGTCGGCGCCGGCCTGTTCGCTGACGTCGGCGAGCACGGCGACGGCGCTGCCGGGCCGGTGCGCCTCGAGCTCGGCTGCGACGGCGCCCGCCGCGTCGTCGAGGTCGGCGACGACCACGTCGGCGCCCGCCTCGTGCAGGCGGCGGGCGATGCCGAGGCCGATGCCCTTGGCTGCGCCGGTGACGACGGCGGTCCGGCCCGTCAGGTCGACGAGCTGCTGCAGCGGGGTCTGGGCCGGGTCGGTGATCGCGCTCATGCGGCGAAGGTGCCATCGCGCCGGCGTCCGCGCGACCGCACCTCCTACGTCCCGGCATCCGTAGTTCCACGAGGAGCGCGCGCGCGGAGCCTGGACCAGGATGCGGGCGCGCGCGGATGGCGCGCCGCCGAGCGCCGGTCAGGATCGCTGACCTGATGCCCGGCCCCCGCGACCCCGACGACCGGCTCGTCCGCCGCGTGCGCGACGGCGACCCCGCCGCGTTCGGCGACGTGCACCGCCGCTACGCCGCGCCGCTGGAGGCCTACGCCCGGCGCATCCTCGGCGAGCACCGCGCCGCCGCCGAGGACGTCGTGCAGGAGGCGTTCCTGCGCACGCACCGGATCCTCGTCCGCCAGCCCGGCCGCCCCATCGCGCTGCGGCCGTGGCTGTATGCCGTGGTGCGCAACGCGGCGCTCGACGAGCTGCGCGGCGACCACCGCGGCCGCGTCGACCTGGCCGACGCGGCCGGCGGCGCCGACCCCGCCGCCGTCGCGACGTCGCGCGCGGCGCTGCGCGACCTGCTCGGCCGGATCGCGGGCCTGCCCGACCGCCAGCGCTCGGCGCTGCTGCAGCACGCCGTGGGCGGCCTCGCGCATGAGGACGTCGCGCGCAACCTCGGCACGAGCACGGGGGCCAGCCGCCTGCTCGTGCACCGCGCGCGGGCGGCGCTGACCGCCGCCGGGCCGCGCTGACGGTCCTCGGCAGCGGCCGCCACCGGCTTCGAGCGCGGTCGTGCAGGGCCGTGGTGCGTGCGCCCGCCGTGGGACGGGGACGCCGCGGCCACGCGGCGGCGGGCTGACGCTCGCGGTCGGGCCCGCCTCGGCGGCGTGGATCGTGGCGCGCCGAGCGCGGCGCGGGCTACTGGCCACCGGGCTCGAGCTGCAGCAGGCCGTGGTCGACGGCGTAGCGGAACAGGTCGGCGCGGCTGGACGTGCCGGTCTTGGTCTGCAGGGCCGACCGGTGGGTCTCGACGGTCCGCCGGCTGAGGTGCAGCATCTCGGCGATCTCCACGTTCGTGTGCCCGACGGCGAGCAGGCGCAGGACCTCGGCCTCGCGCGGCGTGATCGCGTCGGGCAGGCCCTGGATCTCGGGGGAGGCGGCCAGCTGGGCGCCCAGCCGCGGGCTGAGGTAGGTCCCCCGCGCAGGGCGGTCTCGATCGCCTCCAGCAGCTCGGTGCCCGCCGCCTCCTTGAGCACGTAGCCGCGGGCCCCGCCGCGCATCGCGACGCGCGCGTAGCGCGGCTCGGCCTGCATGGTGAGCATGACGATGGCGGTGTCGGGCGAGGCCTCGCGGATGTCGTCCAGGGCGTCGAGGCTCGAGCGCCCCGGCATGCTCACGTCGAGCACGAGGACGTCGGGCTTGTGGCCGCGGACCCGGCGCACGGCCTCGTCGGTGGTGCACGCCTCGGCGACGACCTCCAGCGAGGCCTCGCTCTGCAGCAGCAGGCGCAGCCCCTCGCGGAAGACCGCGTGGTCGTCGGCGATGACGATCGTGCGGGCGGCGGTGGCGGTCATACGGACTCCTGGTCCTCGGTCGTGGGGTCGGGGGCGGCCAGCAGCGCCGGCAGCCGGGCGTGGATGGTCGTCCCGCCGGCGCCGGGCAGCACCTCGAGGCTGCCGCCCACGAGGCCCGCGCGCTCGCGCATGCCCTCCAGGCCGAAGCCCGCGGCGGGGGAGCCGAGGCTGAACCCGCGGCCGTCGTCGGTGACGCGCAGGTCGATCCAGCCGTCCTGGCGCACGACGATGTCGGCATGGGTCGCGCCCGAGTGGCGTCCGACGTTCGTCAGGGCCTCCTGGGTGATGCGGTAGGCGGCGGTCTCGACGTCGGGGTCCAGGCGCGGGGCTTGCTGGACGTCGTCGAGGTCCAGGCTCGTCGCGATGCCCGTCGCGCCCGTGAACCGGGCGGCGAGCTCCTCGATGCCCGCCGCGAGTCCGAGGTCGTCGAGGCCCAGCGGGCGCAGCTCGGTGATGAGCGCGCGCAGGCCCTCGACCTGGCGCGTGGCGCGCTGCATGGCGTGCTCCAGACGGGCGCGGGCCTCGGGGTGGTCGATGGCCCTCCGGGCGGTCGCGAGCTCCATCGTGAGGGCGGCGAGCTCCTGCAGCGTGTCGTCATGCAGCTCTCGGGCCCAGCGCATGCGCTCGTGCTCCTGGGCGCGCAGCGCCGTGCGCATGCGCTCGTCGGACGCGCGGCGCGCGGCGGCGATGGCCACCGACGCGCTCGCCGCGAAGCTCTCGATCAGGCGGCGGCGCTGGGCGTCGAGCTCGGGCGGCGGGTCGCCGTCGTCGACGACCTCGAGGATGCCGAGCACCTCGTCGCGATGGACGAGCGGCACCGCGGTCACCGCGGTGAGGACGCCGCGGCCGACGACCATCTCGAACCGCTCGAGCACCGGGTCGCCGCTGACGGCCCGGACGGCGCCACGCCGCGCCAGCGCCTTCGCGGCCAGGGAGTCGCGCAGGCTGAACCGCTGGCCGACCGCCAGCGTCCCGACCTCGCCGTCGAGCGCCCCGACCACGATCTCGTCGCCCTCGCGCAGGCCGATGACCACCGCCCGCGCCACGGCCAGGGACCGGCCCCTTCGGGCGATGACGGCCAGGACCTCCGCGAGATCGGGCTCGGTCCCGACGGCCAGCATGATGTCGACCATCGCCTCCAGGCCCTGGACCGCGGCCTCGAGCGCGAGGCGGTCGCGCTCGCTGCGGGCGTACGCCTCCGCGTTGCCGGCCGCGATCCCCGCCCAGGCGGCCAGTCGCTGGGCCGTCTCGAGCTCGCGCGGCCCGAAATCGCCCTCGGCCCTGTCGGCGAGGTAGAGCATGCCCCAGGCCTCGCCGTCCACGAGGACGGGCGCGGTGAGGAACGACGTCAGCGCCGGATGCCCGGGCGGGAAGCCGTCGAAGGCGGGGTGCTCGCGCACGTCCTCGATGCGGACGAGCCGCGGCGCGTCGTGGGCCACGCCGAGCAGGCCGCGTCCGCTGGGCAGCGGCTCGAGGCGGTCGTGGGTGACGTCGTCGGCGCCGACCTCGACGAAGCGGGCCAGCCGCGTCCGGTCGCCGGCCAGCACGCCGATGGCCGCGTACCCGGCGCCCGTGAGGCGCCCGGCCGCGTGGACGAGGGCTTCGAGAAGCGCATCGAGCTCGAGGTGCGACACCACGAGCCGCGCCTCCTCATCGAGCCGGGGACGGGCCTGGGGTGCGCCGGGGGCGGCCGCACCGCGCGGGGCCTGAGCGCGTCGTGACGTCTGGGCGGGGCGCCGGCGCACCGCACCAGTCTCCACGCGCTCCGGGGCGCCGCCGTCCGCCGTGGGCCACGTCAGCGCTGGGGCAAACTACGGAACCGGGCGCCGCACGAGCGATCGCGCAGCTGGCCGCGGACGGCGTCGAGCTCGAGGCCGAAGTCCCGGATCGCGGCGCGCAGCGGCGGCGGGACCGCACCCTCCTTGGCGTAGATGCTCTCGCGCCGGCGCAGGGCCGCCAGGACCTGCTCCATGCGCCCGGCACGCACCTCCAGGCGACGCCGCTCCAGCGCGCTTCCGAGGGTCATGCCGGCCGTGCTGTCCATCGTGCTCATGGGGCGCAGTCTGCGCCGACGGGCAGCCGTGTGCCCCAGCACAACTTCCCCGACCTGCGTGCGGGGAACTACCGATCGTGCTGCGTGCTCCGCGCGTCGGCGGCCGGTCCGTGGGGACCGGCCGCGCGTCGGCGGGCCTAGTTCGGCGACGGGACGATGCGCAGCCACGGCCGGGGGGCGTCCCAGCCGTCGGGGTACTTCTCCTTGGCCGCGTCGTCGCTGACCGAGCCGGCGATGATCACGTCGTCGCCGGGCTGCCACTGGGCGGGGGTGGCCACGGCGTGCTTGGCGGTGAGCTGAAGCGAGTCCAGGACGCGCAGCACCTCGTCGAAGTTGCGCCCGGTCGTCATCGGGTAGATGAGCACGAGCTTGACCTTCTTGTCGGGTCCGATCACGAAGACGTTGCGCAGCGTCTGGTTCTGGGCCGGCGTGCGCGCCGTCGGGTCGCCCTCGACGTCGGCCGGCAGCATGCCGTACAGCTTGGCGACGTTGTGGTCGGTGTCGGAGATGAGCGGGTAGTTCGGCGCCGTGCCCTGGGTCTCGGCGATGTCCTGGGCCCACTTCTCGTGGTTGTCGAGCGGGTCGACCGACAGGCCGATGATCTTCGTCCCGCGCTTGTCGAACTCGGGCTTGATGCTGGCCATGTAGCCCAGCTCCGTCGTGCAGACCGGGGTGAAGTTGCGCGGGTGCGAGAACAGGACGGCCCAGCCGTCGCCGATCCAGTCGTGGAACGCGATGCGGCCCTCGGTGGTGTCGGCCTCGAAGTCCGGGGCGGTGTCGCCGATGGTGAGCGCCATGGTTGGTCTCCTTGGGAGCCGGTGGCCGGCGGGCGTCGCGGTCTGCCGGCCGGTGGATTCATATGATTCAGGATCAAGAATAGGGGGTCGCGCGTGCCGCAAGGCGGCTTGGCCCGTATGAGTTGGCCTCGGGCACCTCGCCGAGCCGCCCGGCGGCGACGTTGTGGATGAGCCGTAGACCGCGATCGAGCACGGTGCGAGGGGGTGGTCGCGGATGCGTGTCAGGTCGTCGACGACGCTGCGCTCCCGGTCGGCGATCGTCGGCCAGTCGATGGAGCGCGCCTCGCGGGAGCCCCGGCCGGTGCCGACGCCGGAGAAGCCGGGCGAGGATCGCGAAGCGACGGGCCGGCGGAAGCACGGGCGGCGCCTCGTCGCCGACCCGGTATTATCCATCGCAATTATAGGGAATGCATGCGGCGCGCCCTCAGCCCGTCTCGACGGGCAGCGCCGGGTCGGCCGTCCACTCTGTCAGCGAGCCGTCGTAGAGCCGCACGTCGTCGCGGCCGGTCAGGGCCAGCGCGAAGATGTCGATCGTCGCGGAGATGCCGCCACCGCAGTAGGCGACCACCGGGGTGCCGGGCGCCGCGCCCGCGGCGTCCAGCGCCTGCGCCAGCTCGCCGGGCGGCCGGAACCGGTTCGTCTCGCGGTCCACGAGCGCCATCCACGGCAGGTTGACGCTGCCGGGGATGCGGCCGGCCCGGCTGTAGGACGTCGGGCCCTCGCCGCGGAACACCGAGGGCGAGAGCGCGTTGAGCAGGCAGGCGGGCCGGTCGCCGCCGGCGACGATCGCCTCGACGTCGGCGCGCCGGGCCAGCAGCTCCGGGCGCGGCCGGACCGCCGCCGGCGTCGGGGCGGGCCGCGGGGGCGTCGGCTCGGCGGTCAGCGGCAGGCCCGCGGCGCGCCAGGCGGGCAGGCCGCCGTCGAGCACGCTGACGGCGTCGATGCCGAAGTAGCGCAGCAGCCACCACAGGCGCGTGGCCCACATCGGGCTGTCCTGCGCGTAGGCCACGACGTGCACCTCCGGGCCGATGCCGAGCGCCGCGGCCTGCTCGGCGAAGCGCTCGGGTGAGGGCAGCGCGAACGGGAACGGGGCGTCGGGGTCGGCGAGCGCCCCGATGAGATCGGCGAAGCCGGCACCCGGCAGGTGCTCGCGGTCGTAGGCGGCACGGCCGCTCACCGGGGTGTACGGCCCGCCCTCGGGCGGGCGGTCCAGGACGACGGTGCCGTCCAGGATCAGGACCTGGGGGTCCCCGAGGTGCTCGGCGAGCACCTCGGGGGCGACGAGCGGGGCCGGGATCGCGGGGGTCATGGCCCGCGATCGTAGTCGCGCGCGCGACGGCTAGTACACGTCGCGCTCGCGGACGACGGGCTCGGCCACGACGGCGCGGTCGCGCACGACGGTGCCGCGGCGGCGGTCGGCCCAGACGCTCATCCACAGGACGCTGACGAGGAGGCCGAGAATGCCGGCGATCATGAGGATCACCCCGGCGGTGTGGATGCTGAAGCCGGACGAGTGGACGCTGACGGCGAAGCGCATGATCGCGCCTACGGCGATGAGCAGGATGGACGTTCCGATGCCCATGCGGGGCCTCCTGGGTCGACGGGGAGTGGCGCAGCGGCGCTGCGCCTCGCACGGGGGCGTACCCGGTGCGACGGGCGCCATCCGCGACCCGGCGAGTCTGGACGGATGGCCAGGGGTCGGGCGGTGGCGGTCCCGGGCGGCTAGGGTGCGCGCGTGCCGAGGCTCGTGTTGGGACCGATGCTGCGCTTCGTCGACGCCGCCAGCGCGACGATCTGGGTGCAGACCGACGTGGCCTGCGAGGTCGAGGTCCTCGGCGCGCGCGCGCCGACCTGGTGCGTCGACGGCCTGCACTTCGCGCTGGTCTGCCCGACGGGGCTGGAGCCGGGGGGCGAGCACCCCTACGAGGTCCGCCTCGACGGTGTCGTCGCCTGGCCGGCGCCGGACTCGCCGTGGCCGCCGAGCGTGATCCGCCCGCCGGCGCCCGGCGCGCCGACGCGGATCGCCTTCGGCTCCTGCCGCATCACACGGCCCCACGAGCCGCCCCACGTGCTGCGCTCGCGCGAGCACCCCGACGGCCACGGCGTCGACGCGCTGCGGGCCTTCGCGCTGCGCGCCGCGCGCGAGGGCGGGGCGCGCCTGCCCGACATGGTGCTCATGCTCGGCGACCAGATCTATGCCGACGAGCCGTCGCCGGCCCTGCGCGAGACGCTCGCGCGGCGCCCGCGCACCGCCGACGCGCCGGAGGGCGAGCTGGCCGACTTCTGCGAGTACGCGCTGGCCTACGCGGAGGCGTGGGACGAGGACGCGCTGCGCTGGCTCATGTCCACCGTGCCGTGTGCGATGGTCTTCGACGACCACGAGATCCACGCCGAGTGGCGGATCTCGGCCGGGTGGATGGCCGAGATGACCGCCAAGCCGTGGTTCGACCGCCACATCTGCGCCGGGCTGAAGGCCTACTGGGTCTTCCAGCACCTCGGCAACCTGTCGCCGGCCGAGCTCGACGCCTCCGAGCTGTACGCCCGGGTGCGCGAGGCCCCCGACGCCGGCGAGCTGCTCGGGGACGTGATGGACGACGCCGGGCGCCAGCACGGCCACAGCCGCTGGAGCTGGGCGCGCGACATCGGCGGCGCGCGGCTGGTCGTCATCGACTCGCGCGCCGGGCGCGACGTCACGCCGGGCGCCCGCGAGATGGTGCCCGACCGCGAGTGGGAGTGGATCCGCGACCAGGCGAGCGCCCCGGCGCGCCACCTGCTGCTGGCCAGCTCGGTCCCGTTCCTGCTCGCCCCGGGCCTGCACCACACGGAGGCCTGGGACGAGGCGCTGACCGACGGCGCCTGGGGCCGGGCGATGGCCTGGGTGGGCGAGCGCCTGCGGCGGGTCGCCGTCATGGATCACTGGGCGTCGTTCGGGCGCTCGCACCGGCGGGTCGTGGGGCTGCTCGCCGACGCCGCCCACGGCCGCCTCGGGGAGGCCCCGTCCTCGGTCGTGATGCTCTCGGGCGACGTGCACCACTGCTACGTGGCCGAGGTCGGCTTCCCGGCGGGATCCGGCGCGACCGCGGCGGTCTGGCAGGTCGTGTGCTCGGCCTTCCGCAAGGAGCTCGCGCCGCACGAGCGCGTCGTCATCGGCTTCGGGCACTCGCGGCTCGCCGCCCGCCTGGCGCAGGCGCTGGCCCGGGCGGCCGGCGTCCCCGATCCGCGGATCGGCTGGCGGATCGTCGACCGCCCGGCCTACGCGAACCAGATCTCGACGCTCACCCTGGACGGCGAGCGGGCCGAGGTCGCCATCGAGGCCGTCGTCGACGGCAGCTGGCAGGACCCGCGCCTGGAGACCGTCATCGAGCGCCGGCTGGCGTCCGGCGGCGGACCGTGATCTTCGCGTCACGCCCGTGTCCTGGGAGCAGGGACCCCGAGGAGTAGAGCACGGGGCACGCACGGACGAGGTCGCAGGAGCGCGGGCGCAGGCGGCCGTGGCGGCCGTGACCGCGTTCGGGATCGTCGCCCGCTGACCATCCGCCGGGGCCGCCCGCCGGGCGCGGCGCATCTTCGAGGTCACGGGGCTGGACCGCCGGCTCGGCTTCGCCGACGCCGAGCGATGACCGCGCTCGGGGGCCCGCCGAGCACAGCGAACGGGCACGGGTATAGCGTCACCCCCATGGAGCTGCGCATCTCCAACCGCACGATCGTGCGCGTGCTGCTCATCACCGCGGCGGTGGGCGCCGCCCTCTACCTGCTGTGGCTCGTGCGCAGCACCATCATCCTGCTCTTCCTCGCCGTGTTCCTCGCCGTCGCGCTGGGGCCGGCGGTCGACTGGTTCGGGCGGCGGGGCATCCCGCGCGCGCTGTCGGTGCTGCTCGTGTACCTGTGCATCGCGGGGGCCATCTTCGGCGTCGGCCTGCTCATCGTCCCGCCCGTCGTCAACGGCGTCGACAAGCTCTCGAGCAACCTCCCGGGCTACGTCGACCACCTGCGGCGCTCCAAGACGTTCCGCAAGTTCGACGACAAGTACGACGTGACGGCCAAGCTCAACGACCAGGCGGCGAAGCTGCCCGCCAAGCTCGGCTCCGCGGTGGGGACGCTGCAGGCGGTGACCGTCGGCGTCTTCAGCACGCTCGTGCAGCTGCTCGCCGTGCTCACGATGACGTTCTTCATGCTGTTGGAGGGATCCAAGGTGGTGGACTTCGTCATCCGCGCGCGCGGGCCGACGACCAGCGACCGGCTCGAGCGCGTGCTCGTCCAGGTCTACCGGTCGACGGCCGGCTACGTCGCGGGCAACCTGGTCATCAGCCTCTGCGCGGGCACGGTGACGTGGATCACGCTGGCGGCGCTCGGCATCCCCTACGCCGCGCCGCTGGCCGTGCTCATGGGCTTCCTGGACCTCATCCCGCTCGTCGGCGCCACGGTGGGCGGCGTCGCGATCGGGCTCGTCACGCTGTTCCACGACTTCCCGACGTCCACGATCGTGTGGTTCGTCGTGCTCATCGTCTATCAGCAGGTCGAGAACTACATCCTGCAGCCGATGGTGTACCGCAAGACCACCGAGGTCCATCCGCTCATCGTCATCGCCTCGATCCTCGCCGGGTCGACGCTGCTCGGCGTGCTCGGCGCGCTGCTGGCGATACCGGTCGCGGCGGCGGTGCAGATCGTGGTCCGCGAGCTGTGGGCGCGGCGCGACGAGCACCGCGCCGACCAGATCGTGGAGGGCGTCGGGCTGCCCTGACGCTCAGCCCGGCGGCGGCCCGTCGCCGTCGCCGTCGCCCGGGCCGTCGGCGCCGGGCCGGCCGAGGCGGTCGGCCGGGGCGGTCCGCTCGCCGATGACGTGCTCGAGCGTGATGTCCTCGCCGACGACCCGGTCGATGGCCGCCAGGACCTGGTCGGCCAGCCGCCAGCCGTCGTCGGCATCGACGGGCGTGGCCTGGATGCGGACCACGACCTCCTCGTCGTCCACGCTCTCCAGCCGGATGACCGGCGCGTGGCGGGTGGGGACGTCGACGAGGAGCTCGAGCAGGCGCTGGACGTCGGCGGTGCGCACGCCGGGGCGCAGGCGGGCGGTGAAGTCCACGCCCGCGGGCTCGCGCAGCGGCTGCACCGCCGCCGAGAGCGCGGCGGAGTTGGGCAGGTAGACCACGTCGCCGCCCTGGCTCAGGGTGATGTACATCAACCCGAGCGACTCGACGATCCCCTCCGTGGTCCCCGCGAGGTTGCCCGCCTGGAAGCGGACGCGCTCGCCGACGCGGAACGGCCGCGCGCTGAGCAGGACCATCCCGGCGAACAGGTTGCCGAGGGTCTGCTGGGCGGCGAGGCCGACGACCACCGCGGTGAACACGCCGCCCACGGCCAGGTCGCTCTGGTGCACGCCCGCGATCCGCAGGGCGACGACGATCGCCACGAGCAGGGCGACCAGGCGGATGAGGAACCCGACCGAGCCGGCCGTCGACGGGTCCAGCCGGCGCAGCAGCTGCGGGCCGACGGCCCGCCCGAGGTCGCGGGCGAGGCCCCAGCCCAGCAGCAGCAGCGCGAGCACCGTCCCGTAGCGCACGTAGCGTTCGAAGCCGGGGGCGATCTGGTGGCGGCGCTCGTAGACGACGAGCACGGCGACCAGCAGCGGCCCCAGCACCAGGACCTCCCGGCGCGCGCGGCGTGCGGCGCGCCATGCGTCGGCCCGCGCCTTGGCCGCTCTCCCCGGGTACGACGACGGTCGCGGCATGGGCGGGTGGTGCCCAGCCGGCGCCCCTGCCTCACGGCTCGAGGTAGAAGACCTCGCACGAGACGTCCTCGGCGGTGTCGATGCCGCTGACGAACGCGCGGACCCGGCGGCCCGTGAGGCGCTCGATGACCTCGCAGAAGTCGGCCTTGCGCGCGTGCTGGAAGAGCAACCTCATGTCGCGCAGGCGCTGGTGCTCACCCATCTCGGCCAGCGTGCGCTCGGCCGGCGTCAGGGAGTCCTCCAGCGTGACGATGATGAGGTCGGGCCCGGCGAAGTTCGTGCGCGTCTGCGTCGGTCCGCGGCCGAAGAGGCTCTTGTACAGCCGGACCATCTCGTTGGAGATCTGGGCGGTCGCCGACTGCCCCCGCTCCGTCGCGTCGTCGGAGACGGGCGCCTCGTCGCCGTGGTCCGTCAACGCCATGCTCCCGGTGCCACGTGCCGCATGACGCGTCCCCTCTCAAAGTTCATCAGAGCTCTGAGGGGGTCGCCGATGCCGTTCCGGTGCACCTGGCGCATCCCGCAGCCGACGCCGAAGCCTGCGCGTCTCGCGCTCCGGCGACCCGCGACTGCTCCGCGGCGGAGGCTATCCCATGCCGCGGTCGGCCCGTGACCCGGCAAGGGGGATACGACGACCCCGGCGCCGCGATGGGCGCCGGGGGCCGCCGGGAGCGTTCGTGCCGTGGCGTTCGTGCCGGGGAGTGGGGGCGTCCGAGCCGGCCCGACATCCGTGCGAGGCGTCCGTACCCGTATCGGAGCGACACCGTGAAGGATGAACCCTCACGGTCCCTGTCCAGACATCCCCATCCGTGATGATGCCGCACGTTGCGGACGTCTGCCGTCCGCGGCCCGGTCAGACGGCGGGGCGCGGGCGCATCCACGGCCGCGGCGAGCGGCGGCGGCGCGCCCTGTGCGGCGCCCGCGCGACCGTGAGCGCATCGCGCTGCAGGCGCAGGAGGGCCACGGCCAGCCGGGTGTCGGCGAACGGGTCGGCGACGATGCGGTCGGCGGTCAGGGAGGCCGCCGCGACGGCACGTCCGTCGCTGAAGGCCAGCAGCGCCGGGCGGGTCAGCGGCGGGGCGGAGTCCAGCTGGGCCAGCGTGGCCAGCAGGGCGTCGTCGTCGGCCGTGGCGCGGGAGAGCACGATCGTCGGGGTGGGGGAGGAGGAGCGGGGCATGCGCCCATGGTGGCCCTGAGGGGTGGACGCGCACATCGGGCACACGGAGCGTCCCGCGGCCGGCCATGCCCTACGCCGCGGCGCCGGCCCCTTACCTCCGCCGGAGGGGTGGGCCGTCCGGCGTCCTCCCCGGGGGCTGCCCACCGCCAGGCCGTCCGCGGGACGGCGACCGTGACCGTGGGCCCGCGGTCACATCACAGCGGTCACCCTGAGGTCGGTGAAGGCGCCCTGACGGGGCCCGTCAAGGCGCTGACGGCCTTCGGCGCGACGGCGCGCTGAGGCGCCCGCCTCCCCGGCGGGCCGTGGGATCCCGGCCCGCCGGGGAGGCGACGGGCGGGTCTAGCCCTTGACGGCGCCCTTGAATGCCGAGGCCGCGCTGAAGCGCGGGGCCTTGGAGGCGGCGATCTCGATCGTCTCGCCGGTCTGGGGATTGCGGCCCTGCCGCGCGGAGCGCTCGGTGACCGAGAACTTGCCGAAGCCCCCGATCGCGACCTCGTCGCCGGCCGCGACGCGGGTCGCGATGACGTCGAAGGTGGCGTCGAGGATCCGCTTGGCCTCGGCCGTGCTCAGATCGCTGCGCTCGGCGACCAGGCCGGCGAGGTCGGACTTGCTGACGTTGGGCATGTGATTCCTCCTGGACTCGCTCGCGCCGGAATGACGCGCCGCACATGGTTCACGACGCATCGGTCGTATTCGCGGGCAGGGACCGGTCGGGCCCGAACGGTCGCCACGGGGCAGCGGCGCGGTCGCCGGCGGGGTCGTCGGGCTCCCCGGGGAAGAGCCACGGCGCCGAGCGCTCGCCCGCGGGCAGGAGGGCGGCCCGTTGCAGCGCAGCGGTGCCGAAGCGGTCGCGGACGGCGTCGAGCGCGGCGTCCAGCAGCGCCGGCGGCCGCCCGTCGAGCGGCAGCTCGAGCTGGCGCGACGCCGTGTCGGGCTCCAGGTTGGCGACCGTGACGCCGACCAGCGTGATGCCCCGGCGGGCGATCATGTCGCGTTCGGCGGCCAGCAGCGCGCGCAGCGTCAGGAGGATCGGACGCGTCGCTGCCGTCGGGTGCGGCAGGGTCCGAGACCGCGTCGCGCGGGTGAAGTCGCCGAAGCGCAGCCGCAGCACCACGGTGCGGCCCGTCCGCCCGGCGGCGCGCATCCGCCGGGTCGCGCGGTCCACGAGCGCGGCGGCCACCGCGTCGAGCGCCGCGGGATCGTCGCGGCGGGAGCGCATCGCGCTCTGGGCGCCGAACGAGCGCCGCCGGCGCTCGGCGCGCACCCGCCGCGGATCGCGGTTGTGGGCGATGGCGTGCAGCCGCGATCCCGCCGCGCGCCCGAGGATCGCCATCACGGTCGTCTCGGGCAGCCCGGCGAGCTGGCCGACCGTCGCGATCCCGTGCTCGCGCAGCCGGCGCTCGGTGCTCGGGCCGACGCCCCACAGCCGGGCGACGGGCAGCGGGTGCAGGAACGCGAGCTCGCGCCCGGCCTCGATCACGAGCAGGCCGTCGGGCTTGGCGGCGCTGGAGGCGACCTTGGCGAGGTGCTTCGTGCTGGCCACGCCGACGCTGATCGGCAGGCCGACCTCCGAGCGCACCTCGGCGCGCAGGCGCCGGGCGATCTGCGGGGCGGTGCCGCCGATGTGCTCGAGGCCGCGGACGTCGAGGAACGCCTCGTCGATCGACAGGCGCTCGACGACGGGCGCCGTGCGGTCGAAGATCGCGAACACCGCGCGGCTGGCCTCGACGTAGGCCGCGAAGCGCGCGGGGACGACGACGGCATCCGGGCACAGGCGCCGGGCCCGCGCCGCGCCCATCGCCGAGCGCACCCCGAAGGCCCGGGCCTCGTAGCTGGCCGCGAGCACCACGCCCGGGCCGACGATGACCGGCCGCCCGCGCAGGCGCGCGTCGTCGCGCTGCTCGACCGACGCGAAGAAGGCGTCGAGGTCGGCATCCAGGATCGACACGGAGGACACGAACGCATGTTCGCATCCCGGGTGGCCGGCACAACCCGCTCAGGCCCGGTGGTGGTTGACCAGCTCGATGTTGTTGCCGTCGGGATCGAGCACGTAGGCCGCGTAGTAGCCGGGGTGGTACTGCGGGCGCTCGCCGGGCGCCCCGTGGCTGCGGTGGCCGTCGCGCACGGCCTGCTCGTGGAAGCGCCGGACCTGGTCGTCGTCGCCGGCGAAGGCCATGTGCACCTCGCGGCTGGCCGTGCCGGGCACGATCGACAACGACCCGCCGCCCTCCCCGGCGGCGGCGAACGTCGCGCGGTCGGCGCCCGCGTGGCGCACCACGTATCCCGTCTCGGGGGCCAGGGACCGGTAGAAGGCGGTCGAGGCCGCCAGGTCGGAGACCCGCAGCCACAGGTGGTCGACCACGCCGTCGCGGCGCAGCGCGCCGTGATGGACGGCCTCGACGCTGTTGCCGTCGGGGTCGCGCAGGAACGCGCCGTAGTAGTCATCGCGGTACTGCGGGCGCTCGCCCGGGCGCCCATCGTCGGCGTACCCGGCGGCGGTGCCCTCCGCCCAGAAGGCGTCGACCTGCTCGCGCGTGGGCGCGGCGAACGCGACGTGCAGCCTCTGGGTCGGCGGATGGGCCTCGTCGGCGCCGGCGATCGAGAAGTCGCGCCACTCGGCGAACTCGCGCAGGTCGTAGGTGATCTCGATGCCCAGCGGGATGAGGACCGTCTCGTAGAACCGGTGCGAGGCGGGGCGGTCGGCGACCCGGATGGTGACGTGGTCGAACACGTCGACCACGCTACGGGACCGTCCGGCGCCGCGGCCCGAGGGCGAGCCCGGCGACCGCGAGCGCCGCGGCGGCGCCCGCGCCCACGGCGATCCAGGGCCGCAGGGGGCGGCTCAGGACGTCGTAGACCGCGGCCGCCACGTCGCCGGAGCCGCCCTGGGCCAGCAGGGCCGAGCGGGTGCCGATCCAGGCCGCCGCCAGCAGGACGGCCGCGACGGCCAGGCAGCCGGCGGCGCGCAACAGGCCGCGGCGCAGGCCGCCCGCGGTGAGCACCACGCCGATGAGCGCGAGCACCGCGCCCGGGATCGAGACCGCCCGGACGAGGCGCACGATCTCCGCGGCGCGGTGGGCGCGGCGCACCTGCTCGCGGTCGGCGATGGTCACCGGTGCGGGATCGGGGATGGCGGCGGCGACCTGCGGCAGCCCGGCCGAGCCGACCTGGGCGCGCAGGACGGCGGCCACCGGACCCAGGTCGAGGACCAGCGGCGACCGGACGTCGCCGCTCAGCCGCGAGGCCAGGCGGGCGTGGGCGGTGCGCTGGATCGCCAGCCACGCCTCGCGGTAGGCCGGCGAGGCCACGAGGTGCGAGGCGATCGTGCGCAGCTGGGTGCGCACGGCCGCGGCGCCGCCGGGCACGGCGCCCGCGACGGCGTCCAGGCGCGGCTGGGCGGCGGCGACCAGCGCGGCGGCGACCTCGCGCTGGACCGTCGCGTCGGTGGCCAGCGGCCCGGCGGTCCGCATGAAGCGGGTCGTGTCGGTGGCCTCGCCGTAGGCCCACGACGACGCGACCGCCAGCGCCGGCAGGAGGCAGGCGAGCAGGATGAGCACGGAGGCGGCGACCCGGCGCACCGGGGCGAGTGTAGGAGGGGCGCGGGGCGCCGGGCGCCGGGTCGGGTAGCGTCCGGCGCCGCGCAGGTGCACCCTGGGGGATCGATGCCGGAGAAGCACGGCCTGGGCTTCGGCCACGGCCGCATCGTGGAATACGAGGACGGGACGGCGGCCTACCTGCCGACCGGCGCGTTCACGAAGGCCTTCCGGGTCAGGATCGCCGACGTCACCGGGTTCGCGGTCGCGCCGGGCAAGCGCACCTTCGAGCGCACGCTGACCCTGCTCGGGGCCGGCGGCGCGCTCGGCTCGGTCAAGGTCAACCAGGGCACGCCCGAGGTCGTCGAGACCTGGTTCCGCACCCATCCGGACTTCGGCGGCGCGGCGCGCGCGGCGCCCGGCGCCGATCTCCCGCCGCTCGTGGCCGACGAGCTGCGCAAGCTCGCCGCGCTGCGCTCGGAGGGCGTGCTCAGCGAGGACGAGTTCGCCGCGCTCAAGGCGCGGCTGCTCGGCGATTGACCGGCCGCCGGGCGTGCCGGCCCCGCGGGCGGACCCTGCCGTGGGGGCGGCGGGTGCGCCGACGATGATGGCCGCGTGCCGCGCCGGCCCGCGCCGCCGGCTGGGGGACGAGCGACCACCTGGTGGCCGGCCTCACCGCGCTGCTGTCGCGGCTCGGCACGCCGTCGCCGTCGGCCGCCTCCGGCGCCCAGGTCCACGCCGCCAGGCGCGAGCTCATCGTCTCGGCCTACAGCGACACGGTCGCCGGGCTGCCGGCGGCGTCGGTCCTCATCGATCTGGCCTCGTGCAGGCGGGCGACATCATCACGGTGGACAACTCGAGGACGCTACGGTGACAGCCGGGACGTCGGCGTCGTCTGGGCCGGCGACCCGCTACGAGGTGCTGCTGCAGGTGGCCCTGCAGCCCGACTGACCCGCCCGTCCCGTGTCCGCCCGCTCCGCCCACCGCCTCATCAGCGCCAGCGACCTCAAGCGCCAGCGCGGCTGGACCGAGACGCTGGTCGACGCCCTGCTCGGCGCTCCGGACGCCCTGTGCCCCAACCCGCACGGCTTCCGCTCGCCCATGCGCTGGTTCCGCGCCGACCGCGTGCTGGACGCCGAGGCCGGCGAGGCCTTCCGCCGCCGCCTGGACCGTCTCGGCCCCCACCACGCCTGGCGGCGCGGGCTGCCGACGCGCACGTGGTCCCCCGACGAGCTCGAGCACCTCGAGTGGCTCGAGGACCCGGCGCGCATCGCGCTGTTCCACGCGCCGCGCCGGCCGCGGATGCGCCGCCCGCGCCGCGCGGCCGCCGTCGCGCCCGTCGTCCCCACGGCGGGCGCCGTGCCGCGCTTCGAGGTCCTGCGCCTCTTCTGAGGCGCTCAGCGCGGCCGGTCGGACTCGGCGTCGGGCAGCCCGGCGCCTGCCAGCCGGGCGTCGTCGCGGTCGCGCTGCACGCGCTCGGCCGAGGGCGCGCCGACCATCGCCCCGGCCGACAGCACGCCCGAGGCCACGGCCGCCAGCGCGCAACCGCCCGCGCCGACCCACAGCGCCACGACGTAGCCCCGCTCGGACGGCAGCGCCGCGCCCACCGCGGTGTGGCCGGCCAGGATCGACGCCGACAGCGTGCTGCCGACGGAGAAGCCGATGGAGCGGACCACCTGGTAGAAGCCCATGGCGCTGCCGGTCTCCTCCTCGGGGACCGCCCGCGTGATGAGCCCGGGGATCGCCGCGAACGTGTAGCCGAAGCCGATCCCGACGACGCCCATCGTCACGAACGCCTCCCACAGCGCGCCGTGCACGAGCGCGAAGAACACGCCCGCCGCCGAGATGACCAGCGAGCCCCCGACGAGCACGGCGCGGGCGCCGAGGCGGCGCATGAGCGGCCCCATCGTCCGGCTGGCGGCCAGGCTGGCGATCGAGAACGGCACGAGGCACAGGCCGGCCACCAGCGTGGTGGCCCCGAAGCCGTAGCCCTCGGCCACCGGCGTCTGGACGAACTCGGTCACCAGCGTGAGGAACATGTAGAGCGCCAGGCCGAGCAGGACCGCCGCGAAGTCGGCGACCAGGACGGGCCGGTGGCGCAGCTGGCGCAGGTCGACCAGCGGCGCCGCGCACGCCAGCTGCATCCGCACCCACAGCGCGAACACCACGACCGAGAGCGCGAACAGCCCGACCACGACGGCCGACGACCAGCCCCAGGACTCGCCCTGCCCGATGGCCAGCAGCAGCGCGACGAGGCCGACGGCGACCACGACGGCGCCCCGGACGTCCAGCGGCACCCGGTTGGACTCGCGGCTGGACGGGATGACCGCGAGCGCGGCGCCGAGCGCCAGCGCGCTGATGACCGCGCCGAACAGGAACGCGGCGTGCACCCCCAGCCCCTGGGCGATCAGCCCGCTGAGCGGGTAGCCCGCGCCGATCCCCGCCGCTGCGCTCACCGACAGGATCCCGATGACCGCGGGCGCCCGGTGCGGCGGCAGGTGGTCGCGGGCGGCGGCCATCGTGATGGGCGCCAGGCCGAGGCCGACGCCCTGCATCGTGCGGCCCACGACGAGGACGGGCAGCGACTCCGCGACGCCGGCCACCAGGCTGCCGGCGAGCACGACGAGCAGGCTGCCGGCGATGGCCTCGCGGCGGTAGGGGCCGTCGCCCAGGCGGCCGAGGATCGGTGCGGACACCGCGCCGGCCAGCAGCGCCGCGGTCAGCGACCACTGCGCGCTGTCGAGCGTGATGTCCAGCGAGGTCGCGACGGACGGGATGAGCGGCGCGCCGAGGCTGCTGATGATCGCGACGACCAGCGTGATGCCCACCAGCACCGGCACGAGCGCGGCGGCGCGGCGTGCGGTCGGCGGGGCGGGGAGCGCGGGCACCCCGCCACACCCTATCCGCGAGGCCCGCACGGGCATCCCGACCGGTGGCGGACCGCGCCGTGGCGGCATCGGCCCCGGCCCGGGTATGCGCACGACGATCCCGGCCGCGGTGCCGGCCCTGGCGGCGCCCTCCTCCACGAGGCCGGCGGACCCGCGCCCGCAGATCACCGGCCCGATGCTCGTCCACGTCCAGCGCCTGGGCTGCCAGGGCGCCACGAGCGACACGGTGACCTACGGGGACCGACGGCTCGGCGGTGGTCCTGCAGTCCTACGGCGGCGGGGGCCTGCGCGCCCGCCGCTGCACGCTCGGGCGGCCGCTGCCGCACGACCTAGGCCCAGCAGCGCTCCTGACCGCGGAGGCGCGGCGGGTGCCATCGCGCGTCAGATCTGCCCATCCGTGCACGCCCGGGCGGGTCCGCTCAAGTTCGCTGCGCGCCGACCGAAGCACAGGGCATGGTGCTCCTCTCGCTGGGTATCGCATGGGCCGTGGCCATCTTCCTCGCCGTCAGCCTCGGCCGCGCCGCGGCCCGCGGTGACGCCGAGCTGGTCACCGCCCGGGTCATGAACGGGCCGCCGGCCACCGAGCCCGAGCTCGAGCCGGCCGCCGAGCGCCGCCTGCGCGCCGCCTAGCGGCCCTCGCGCCGGCGCCCGGTGCCACACTGGCGGGCATGGGCCTGCCGATCCGACGCCGCGCGCTCCTGGCGGCCGCCCTGGCGGCCGTGATCGCCGCCGCGGTCGCGCTCGCGACGGGCTGCGGCTCGGCGGGATCGGCCTCCGCGGGCCGGGGCGCGCCCCTGAAGGTCGCGCCGGGCGCCGTGCCGGCGTCGGCGACGTCGCACGTCGTCGTGATCGTCATGGAGAACAAGGAGGACAAGGACGTCCTCGGCACCGCGGACGCCCCGTACGTCACCGCCCTGGCGCGCCGCTACGCCGTCGCCACCCGGTCCTACGGCATCCGCCACCCCTCGCTGCCGAACTACCTGGCGCTGACGAGCGGCTCGACGCAGGGCATCACGTCGGACTGCACCGACTGCCGCGGCCTGCGCGGCCGCAACCTCGTCGACCAGCTCGAGGAGCACCACATCTCCTGGAAGGCGTACATGGAGGGCCTGCCGAGCCCGTGCTTCACCGGGGCCTCGGCCGGGGGCGGCAGCTACCGGATCAAGCACGACCCCTTCATGTACTACGCGAGCGTCGCGGGCTCGCCGGCGCGCTGCCGCAAGGTGGTGCCCTACGCCCAGCTCGGTCGCGACCTGCGCACGGGCCGGCTGCCCGCCTTCTCGTTCATCACCCCCAACATGTGCGACGACACGCACGACTGCGGCGTCGGCGTCGGCGACCGCTTCCTGGCCGGGCTCGTGCCCAGCGTGCTGCGCGCCCTCGGCCCGCACGGGTTCCTCGTGCTCACCTACGACGAGGGCGCCTCGGACGCGGGCTGCTGCGGCGCGGCGAAGGGCGGGCGCATCGCCACGGTGGTGGCCGGCCCCGACGTGCGCCGCGGCTTCCGCGACGCCACGCCGATCGACCACTACGGCGTGCTGGGCACGATCGAGCGGGCGCTGGGCCTGCCTGCGCTGGGCGGCGCCCGCGACGCGCGCAGCGGGCGGCTGACGCGCGTGTTCGTGCGCGCGCCGCACATCCCGTAGCGCTCCGGGCCGGCCGGCGCTCAGGCGGCCGCGGGCGCCGGCGCCGCCGCGCCCCGCCGGGGAGGGCGGAGCCACGGCGGGCCGGGAGCCCGGGCAGGCGACGGCGACGGGGCCCGTGCGCGGCCCGCGGGACGCCCAACGCCGCGACGACCGCGGCGTCCTCCAGGACGTGGCCCGCATCGGACACGGCCAGGCGCGGGTCCGCGTCGCCGATCTCCCCGGCGACGGCCCGCGCGACGGGCGCCAGCGCCGCGGTCCAGCTGTCCAGGACCGCCTGCGCCCGCGCCTCGCGGGCCGTCACGTCGATCACCCAGCGCTCGCCGCCCACCGGGCCGGCGGGCGCCACCACGAGCACGTCGGCCCCGGCGGCCGCCGACAGGACCCGGCGCGCATCGCCGGGGCCGGCGGCCGCGAACGGGAGGTCGACGACCACGATGAGGCGGGGGCGGGCGATCGGGGTGCTGCTGGGCCGCATGCGCTGCTCCTGACGTGGTGGGCCTGACGATCGCCAGCGTGCCGCGCGATCCGCAGGCCCGGGTGAGGGCGCGGTGAGAGGTCTCTCACGACTTGTCCAGGGCTTTACCGAGGCTTGGGCGCCGCCTGCAGGGCCGCCGGTCACCCTGGCGCCATGTCCATGTCGAAGATCCTGATCACCGGTGGCGCCGTCGCGGGGCTCGGCGCGGTCGGCGCCGTCGCGCTGGCCTCCAACGACGCGGCGCCCGCCCCGGCGGCCGCGCCGGCCGCCGGCCGCGTCGCGCAGCCCGCCACCGAGGTCCGCACGATCACGGTCACCAAGGTGATCCACCGCGTCCGCCACGAGCACGCCAAGGCGGCGGCGAGCGGTGCGTCGCACTCGGCGGCGGGCGCCTCCGTCCCGGTCGCCGCCGCACCCGCGCGCGTGGCCGCGCCCGTCCGGGCGGCGGCGCCCACCGCCGCCGCACCGGTGGCCGCCGCGCCGAGCAGAGGGGCGTCGGTGCCCGTGCGGACCTCGTCGTCGCCGGCCGCCGGCAGCGGCGACGACCACGGGCGTGAGCACGACGACGCCGGCGGGGAGTCGCATGGCGACGACTGATCACGGCCGCCGCGTGCGGGTGCGCCCGCCCGCCGGCACCGCCACGGCGGCGGCCGCCACGACCGCCTTCGTGGGCATCGGCGCGGCGCTGACCCTCCAGATGGCCGCCGGCCGCGATCCGGCGCTGGGGCGTGCGCACGCCGCGGCGCCGGCGGTCACGGTCCCCGCCCCGCGCCGCGTCGTCGTCCGCGAGGTGCGCCGCCGCGTCATCGTCGATGTCATCCGCGACCGCCCGGAGCCGGGGGCCGCGGCGTCCTCGGCCGCGACGGCGGGCACCGCGGTGCGCACCTCGGCCCCGGCGGTCGCCGCCGCGCCGGCCGCCGCCGCCCCGGCGCCGGCGCCGGCGGCCGCGACCCCGGCGCCCGCTCCCGCTCCCGCGCCCATCGCGACCCGATCGTCGTGAGCGCCGCCGTCGACACCTCCTTCGCGGCGCTGGGCACCACGGTCCGGCTGCTGCTGGACGGCGACGGGGCACAGGAGGCCGCGGCCGCCGCGCGCCGTTGGATCGGCGCCTTCGACGCCTGCGCGTCGCGCTTCCGCGCCGACAGCGAGCTCTCACGCCTGAACGCCGACCCGCGCGAGCGCGTCCCGGTCTCGCCGCTGCTGGCCGCCGCGATCGGCGCCGGCGCGTGGGCCGCGCAGCGCACCGGCGGCCTCGTGGACCCCGTGCTCGTCGACGCGCTGCAGGCCGGCGGGTACGCCGGGCGCTGGGACCCGGCCCGGGCCATGGACCTGCGCACCGCGCTGGACGCCGCACCCGCCCGCCGGCCGGCCGCGGCCGATCCCGGCGGCCGCTGGCGCGCCGTGCACGCCGACGGCGACGCCGGCGTCGTCACCCGCCCCGGCGGCCTGCACCTGGACACGGGCGGGACCGGCAAGGGCCTGGCCGCCGACGCCCTGCTGCACGTCGTCGGACCGCGCCGGGCGGTGATCGACCTCGGCGGCGACATCGCCCTGTCGCCCGGCCCGGCGGACCCACGCCCGTTCGAGGTCGAGGTCACCGACCCGTTCTCCCGCCGGACGTCGCACGTGCTGTCCATCACGGCGGGGGCGGTGGCCACGTCGGGGATCGACGCCCGGCTCTGGGCGGGCCCCGACGGGCCGTCACACCACCTGCTGGACCCTTCCACCGGCCGGCCGGCGTGGACGGGGATCGTGTCGGTCACCGCGCTGGCGCCGACGGTGCTGGAGGCCGAGGTCCTCGCGAAGGCGGCCCTGCTGTCGGGCCCCGCCGGGGCGGCGCCCTGGCTGGCCGAGCACGGCGGCCTCGTCGTGCACGACGACGGCGAGGTCCGCGCGGTCGGGCCGCTGGCCGCCCGCGCCCCGGCGGCGGTGATCGCATGACCGGTCCCGATCCCCTCGCCCACGGCTGGTGGCTGGCCTCGCGCGCCTCGGGGCTCGTCGCGCTCGGCCTGCTGACCGTCGCGGTGCTCGCCGGGCTGGTGCTCGGCGGCCGCCTGGACGCCCGGCCCGGCGCGGCGCGCGCGTTCCGGGTGCTGCACGAGCAGGCCGCCGTCGCCGGTCTCATCGCCGTCGGCGCCCACGGCGCCACGCTGCTCGGGGACGCCTGGCTGCGGCCGGGCCTGGCCGGCGTGCTCGTGCCCGGCGCCATCGGCTACCGGCCGCTGCCCGTGGCCGCCGGCATCGTCGCCGGCTATCTGGCGGCCGCCCTGGGGCTGAGCCACCCCCTGCGCCGCCGCATCGGCATCCGCCGCTGGAGGGCCGCACACCGGCTGACGATCGTCGCCTACGGCCTCGCGATCGCCCACACGATCACCGCGGGCACCGACGCCGCGGTGGGCTGGGTGCGCTGGCCGACCCTCGCCGGGGCGGCCGCGGCGGGCGTCCTGCTGGTCTGGCGGATCGTGGCCTCGCGCCGCCGCGCGGTCGTGGCGCCCGGGCGCGTGGCGGCGCAGCGGTAGCGTGCGTCCGTGCCCGCACCGCGGATCCTGTACGTCGAGGACGAGCCGTCGATCGCCGAGCCCTTCCGCCAGGCGCTCGTGCGCGAGGGCTTCGAGCCGACCGTCGCGCGCACGGCCCGCGAGGCGCTGGAGCTCGTCGACGCGCTGGAGCCCGACCTCGTCCTCCTGGACCTCGGCCTGCCCGACGCCGACGGCCGCGACGTGTGCCGCGAGCTGCGCCGGCGCTCCGCGGTCCCGATCATCATGGTGACCGCGCGCGACTCCGAGGCCGACCGCGTGCTGGGGCTCGAGCTGGGCGCCGACGACTACGTCGTCAAGCCGTTCAGCGGCCGCGAGGTCGCGTCGCGCATCCGCGCGGTGCTGCGCCGCACCGGCCCGGCGGCCGCCGAGCCCGCGCCGCGCGTGCTGGGCTCCGGGCCGCTGCGCATCGACGTGGCCGCGCGGCGCGTGTTCCTGGGCGACGACGAGGTCGAGCTGGCGCGCAAGGAGTTCGACCTGCTCGTCGCGCTGGCCGGGCGCGCCGGGACCGTCGTGACCCGCGAGGAGCTCATGGCGCAGGTCTGGGACGTCAACTGGTTCGGCTCGACCAAGACCCTCGACGTGCACGTCGGCAGCCTGCGCCGCAAGCTCGGCGACGATCCCGCCGCGCCGCGCTGGCTGCAGACCGTCCGCGGCGTCGGGTTCCGGTTCGCCTCCGACGACGCCTGGCCATGAGCCTGCGGGTCGTGCTCGGGCTGGCCGGGGCCTACGTGGTCCTGCTGGCCGTCGTGGCCCTCGAGGTCCCGCTCGGTCTGGCCCTGCGCGACCGCGTCGACGCCGAGGTGCGTGCCCAGGCCTCGGCGCAGGCGTCGATCGTGGCAGCCACCGCCGGGGACCTGTTCACCGTCGCGCGGCGGCCCGCGCTGCGGGCGCTGGCCCGGCGGGCGGCCGCCGCCGCGCACGGCCGGGTGCTCGTCGTCGACGCCCGCGGGGTCGTGCTGGTCGACAGCGCCGGGCCGGCGGCCGTCGCCACGTCGTACGCGTCGCGGCCGGAGATCGCCGCGGCGCTGCGCGGCAGCACGGTGCAGGACACCCGGCGCTCGCAGACGCTGGGCCGCGACCTGCTGGCCACCGCGTCGCCGGCCGTCCACGACGGGCGCACCGTCGGCGCGGTCCGCGTCACCCAGAGCGTGGCCGCCGTGCACCGCGCCGTCCGCCGCTCGTGGGTGACGCTCGGGCTGCTCGGCCTCGCGGTCCTGCTCCTCGCCGCCGCCGTCGGGGCGCTCGTGGCGGGCCGGATCTCGCGGCCGCTGGGCCGGCTGCAGCGGGCGGCCGAGCACGTCGCGGCGGGCGACCTGACGGTCGTGGCCGAGGTCGACGGGACCCGGGAGCAGCAGTCGCTGGCGCGCTCGTTCAACGAGATGACCGCGCGCCTGTCGCGCCTGCTGCGCTCCCACCATGACTTCGTGGCCGACGCCTCGCACCAGCTGCGCACGCCGCTGACCGCGCTGCGCCTCCGCCTGGACGAGGCCGACGCCGCGCTGCAGGCCGGGGGCGACCCCGAGGCCGCGCGCCGCGAGCTGCGAGCTGCCACCGCGGAGGCCGACCGGCTCACGAAGATCATCACCGAGCTGCTCCTGCTCACGCGCGCGCCCGGGACCCTCGCGCTGCGCGAGCCCGTCGACCCCGTGGCCGTCGTCCGCGCCGCGGCCGCCCGCTGGGAGCCGGCCGCGGCCGCGCGCGGCATGTCGTTCGCCGTCCGGGCCGAGCCCGGCCCCGCCGTGCTCGCCGCGCCCGCCGACCTCGACCGCGTGCTCGACGCGCTCGTCGAGAACGCTCTGGCCTACGCGCCGCCCGGGACGACCGTCACGCTCGGCGCCGGCGCCGGCGCGATCCACGTCGAGGACGAGGGCCCGGGCGTCGATCCCGACGAGGCCGAGGCCGTCTTCGGCCGCTTCCACCGCGGCCGCGCCGGTCGCGCCACGCCCGGCGGGTCCGGCCTCGGCCTGGCCATCGCCCGCGAGCTGGCCGCGCGCTGGGACGCGACGGTCGCGCTGGCGCCGCGCCGGCGCGGCGGCACCCGGGCCACGATCACGCTCGTGGCCGCCGGCCCGGGCGACGCGCCGTGGGGCGCGGCCGACGGCGGAGCGGTGGAGGCCCGGTCGTGAGGGCACGGTGGCGGATCGCGGCGCTGGCCGTGCTCGGCGTGGTCGCGGCCGCGCTGGTGGGCCTGGCGGTCTCCGACCTCGCCGGACGGCGGATCGGGCTCACCGGTCAGCCCCTGGGCGACCTGCGCCAGCTCGCGCCCTCGCCGGTCGCGCGGACGACGACGACCACCGTCCGGACGACGACCACCCAGCTGCGCCGTCCGCGCCCGGCCCGGACGACGAGCACGGCCCCGGCCCCGACGTTCACCGTGCCTGCCCGGCCCGCGACGCCCGCGCCGGCCCCCGCGCCCGCGCCGACGCGAACCACGAGCCCCGCGCCGCCCCGGCGGGGCGGCGACGACGGCGGGTCGGGCTCGCGCCCGCAGGGCTCCGACGACGGCGGCCCGAGCCGCGGCGGGGGCGGGCGCGGCGGCGACGACTGAGGTCGCCGCCGCGGTGCCTCAGCCGGCGTTCGTCGGCGCGACGCCCTCGCGGACCGCGGCGGCCGGGGCGTAGGCGCCGCCCACGTTGAGCATGTGCGAGTAGTGGAGCTGGGGCTGCTCGTCGGTCTCCTGGTCGTAGAGGCAGCCGACGTGCCAGCGCTGCCCGCGCACCGTCGCGACGACCGGGTTGATCTCCGACGCGATCATGGAGACCGTGCGGCCCGCCGCGACCCGCTGCGACGTGCGAGGATCGCACGATGGCGCAGATCCGGGTGACCGTGCAGCCGTCGGGGGAGGCCTACCTCGCGCTCGTCGTCGGCGAGCCGCCGGAGGTCCGCGACTCCGTCGCGGTCGACGCGCTCGAGGACGCCGACCGGATCCCGGCGCTCGACGGGATCGTCCTGGACTTCGACCGCCACGGCCGGCTCGCCGGCCTGGACGTCACGGGCTCGGCCGACTCCGTGCTCGCGCCGTCCCTGCTGGAGGCCGCGGCGCCCGCGGGCCGCGCCCGGTGACCGGCCCCGACCGCGCGCCGGCGTTCCCGGCGCCCCGCGACGGCGACCGCCACCGCGCCACCGGCGACTGGGACGGCGTGCTGCTGGGCGCCGAGCTCGACGCGGCCGTGGCCGCCGGGCCGCAGCGCCTGGCGGTCGTCGACGGCGAGCACCGCCTGACCTACGCCGAGGTCGGCGACCGCGTCGCGCGCGCCGCCGCGGGGCTCGCGGCGCTCGGCGTCGGCCGCGGCGACGTCGTCACGTGGCAGCTGCCGAACTGGTGGGAGGCGCTCGTCGTCCACCACGCGATCCTGCGGCTGCGCGCCGTCAGCAACCCGGTCATGCCGATCCTGCGCGAGCGGGAGCTGACGTTCATGCTCACGCAGTCGCGCGCTCGCGTCATCGTCGTGCCCGAGACGTTCCGCGCGTTCGGCTTCGCCGCGATGGCCGAGGACCTCCGCGCGTCGGTCCCGACGCTGGAGCACGTCGTCGTCGTGCGGCCGGCGGGCGAGGACCCGCGGGACTTCGCCCGCCTCGTCGACGAGCACGATCCCATGGCGGCTGACCCGGAGGCCACCGCCGAGGACCCGGTGGTGCTGATGTACACGTCGGGGACCGAGTCGGTGCCCAAGGGCGCGGTGCACAGCCACGTCACCATGCGCTACGAGAACAGGTCGATCCGCGACATCTACGAGCTGACCGGCGACGACATCGTGTTCATGCCGTCGCCGGTGGCGCACATCACCGGCCTGCTCTACGGGGTGCACCTGCAGGTGCTCCTGGGCACGACGGTCGTCTACCTCGACGTGTGGGACGCCGGCCGGGCGCTGGAGCTCATCGAGCGCGAGGGCTGCACGTTCGAGGTCGGCGCCACGCCCTTCCTGCACGGCCTGGCCCACCACCCCGACCTGGCCAAGCGCGACATCTCGCGCTTCCGGCTCTTCGCCTGCGGCGGCGCCGACGTCTCGCCCGAGATCGTGCGTGTCGCGACGGCCGCGCTGGACTGCACGGTCGTGCGGGTCTACGGCTCGACGGAGTTCATGACGGCCTCCAGCGGCGTCCGGGGCGACCCGCTGGACAAGCGGGCGCAGACCGACGGTGCGATCATCGGCAACGCGCAGGCGCGCATCCTGCGCGAGGACGGAACGGAGGCCGGCCCGGGGGAGGTCGGGGCGCTGCGCCTGCGTGGGCCCGACGGGTTCAACGGCTACCTCGACCCGGCGGTCGCGCCGGGCGCGATCGACGCCGACGGCTGGTTCGACAGCGGCGACCTCGCCGCGATCGACGCCGACGGGTACCTCACGATCCACGGCCGCCAGAAGGACATCATCATCCGCGGCGGCGAGAACCTGAGCGCCAAGGAGATCGAGGACAACGTCTTCGAGCACGAGGCCGTGCAGGAGGTCTCGATCGTCGCGATGCCCGACCCCGTCATGGGCGAGCGCGCGTGCGCGTTCGTCGTGGCCGCACCGGGCGCCGCGCTGACGCTGCCCGACCTCGTCGCCCACCTCGAGGCGCGGCGCATCGCCCGCCAGAAGTTCCCCGAGCGCCTCGAGCTCGTCCCGGAGCTGCCCCGGACGGCCACCGGCAAGATCCAGAAGTTCGAGCTGCGCCGCCGCATCGCGGAGCTGGTCGCCGCCGAGCGCGAGCACACCACCGAGGGGGACGGATGAGCACCGACACCGCATCGACGGCCGAGACCACCTGCGTCGTGACGGGAGGCGCGTCGGGGATCGGCCTGGCCGTCGTGGACCGGGCGCTGGACACGGGGACCTTCGCGCGGTGCGCCGTCCTCGATCGCGGGGAGGGCGGCTTCGCCGATCTGCAGGAGCGCCACGGCGGCCGCGTGCGGTTCGTGTCGTGCGACGTCAGCGACGAGGCCGGCGTGGTGGCGGCCTTTGCGGAGGTCGACGACTGGTCGCCGCGCATCGGGGGCCTGGTGACCTGCGCCGGTGTCGCGCGCTTCACGCCGTCGCTCGAGCTCGACCAGGAGCGCTGGGACGAGGTCCTGAGCGTCAACCTGACCGGCCTCATGTTCTCGTGCCGCGAGGCGGCGCGGCGCATGGGGCCCGCGGGCGGGGGCGCGATCGTCAACCTCGCGTCGGTGTCGGCCATGGTGGGCTACCCGCGCCGCCTGGCGTACTCGACGTCCAAGGCCGCGGTGGCCGGGCTGACGCGCACGCTGGCCGTGGAGTGGGCGCCGGAGGGCATCCGCGTCAACGCGGTCGCCCCTGGCTACACGCGCACGGCGATGGTCCAGAAGCTCATCGACAACGGCGACATCGACCACGACACCTACGCCGCGCTGGCTCCGCAGAACCGCTTCGGCGAGCCCTCGGAGATCGCCGCGCCGATCGTCTTCCTGCTGTCGGACGCGGCGAGCTTCATCACCGGCGTGACGCTCCCGATCGACGGCGGGTTCATGGCGCTGAAGGTGCCGTAGGGGTCTCGGTCCGGGGCGTCCGACCCTCGCGTCTGGAGGGTGCGGGCCGAGGGCCCGCGCCCTCCCTGGCGCGGCCCTCCGGCGTTCGTGTCCCTTCAAGCGGCGCCTCCCTGCGCCGGTCCCGTGTGGCGCTTCCGTGCGCCGTAGCTCACGCCAGGCGCAGCCTCGGCGTCGTGACGCTGCCCCCGGCCGACACGCGCACGCGGATCCCCGCCCGCCCGTGGGTGGCGGCCAGGACGCGCCCGCGACGCAGCAGGTGCACCGTGGCGTGGCCGCGATGGCCGGCCTTGACCGAGTACTTGGCGGAGCCGAGCAGGCGGCCCGAGCGCGTGATCTTCAGCGTGCCCTTGCACGTCGTCACGTGCGACGCCGGGCAGCTCAGCGAGATCCGCACGATGCCGTGGCGCCGGACCTTCAGCACCGTCGAGACGATCCGCAGGTGCCGCCGCGCGGCCGGCGGGGGCGTCCCGCCCGCGCCGCCGCCCGTGCCGGTCACCAGGACGCGGTCGGGCCCGGCGAACGTGCCGAAGTCCGTCAGGGCCACGGCGCGGTAGTGGATCGTGCTGCCGGCCGGCAGGCCGCCGAGGTCGGTCGCGAACGCGGCGGGGACGACGCCTGCGCCGAGGACCTGATCGGCGGTCTGGTTGCCGTAGGCCGTCGTGGCCCCGAACTCGAAGCGCACACGGGTCGCCGCGCCGCCCGGGTTCGCCGAGCCGGACAGGTGCGCGGTCGAGCTCGTCACCGAGGTCGCGTCGCCCGTGCTGACGTCGGTCGGCGCATAGGTGTGCGCGAGCAGCCGCTGCGGCGAGCCCGCGGTCGTGTGCAGCGCGAACGGCGTGCCGACCGCCTGGCCGGGGCACACGGAGCCGTCGGCGCTGAACGGATCGGCCGTGCAGCTCGAGGAGATCGGCGAGCGGACGTCGGCGTCGACCGGGTCCAGCGTGCCGTCGACCTTGAAGGCCGGCGCGGCCGCGCCGCCCTCGAAGTGCCCGACGACCGTGCGCAGCGCCCCGCCGGTCTGGGTGTGCCAGCTGATGTAGGGGATGTTGCCCGAGAACGTGATGTCGGGGCGCGAGGCGTCCAGGGCGGGATCCGACACGGGCCGGCCGCCGTTGAACAGCTCGAAGTGGTCCCCGCCGACCAGGCGCGCGACGAAGATCGCGTGCACGCCGCCGCCGGTGTCCTCGGACCAGACGATCCACGGCACCGTAGGCGAGCCCGGCGTCAGGGTGCCCGAGGCGATCCGCGGGTCCTCAGCGTTGTGATCCGCCTGGGCGTTCTGCGAGCAGGCGTCCTCGGAGGTCGTGTCGACCGCGCAGGCGCCGAAGCCGTGGGTGCCCGTGGCGTCGAGCACCTCCGTCCTGCCGGCCGTGCCGCGGCCCACCGCGACCCAGCGGAAGCCGCCGTCGGCGCTCGGGTCCGCGACGCCCTTGGCCGCGAAGACCTGCTCGGTGCCGCGCAGGCCGATGCCGCTCGTGCCCTGCTCGTACCAGGTGATCCACGGCACGGTGTCGCCGGGCCCGGTGAACGCGGCGTCGGGCTCGACGCCGTCGCGGGTCGGGTCGATGTTCAGCGTGGGGTCGGTCGCGCCGGCCGACGTCGCGGCCGCCTTCGTGGTGCGCTTGATGCCGGTCTGCTGCCAGCAGAACTGGCTGACGCTGGTGCCGCCGCCGGGCTGGTTGGCCGAGCAGTCGGTGGCCTTGATCCCGCGCGAGACGAAGATCTGCTGCGGCGAGGCCGCGTTGCTCGCGCCGCCGTCGCGCTCCTGCCAGGCCACCCACGGCACGGGGTTGTTGCCCGCCACGGTCGCGCCGCCCGCCACGGCCGGGTTCTCGGCGTCGCGGTCGGTGTGGATGTTCAGCGAGGGGACCTTGAACGCGGGGGCGCGGTCCTGGCCCTCGGGGATCCACGTCCGCGCCGTCGCGTCGAAGCGGCTGGCGAAGATGTTGGTCGCGGTCCCCAGGTGCGGGTTGGGCTCGTACCACGCCGTCCACGGCACGGTGCGCCCGGCGCCGGCGAAGTCGATCGACGGGGCCTCGGCCTCCTGCGTGGGGTCGATGTTCAGCGCGCCGCCCTGGGTCGACCAGACGCCGCCCTTGAAGGCGCGCACGAAGATCTGCTGGGCGCCGGCGGTCTTCTGCTCGAACGTCGCCCACGGGACGCGCACGCCACCGGCGGCGAGCGAGCCGCTGACGACGTCGGAGACGCCGGCGTCGCGGCCGGGGTCGATGCCCGCGGCGACGTCGTCGTTGACCTGGGCGCCGGGCGGCAGCCCGACGATGGCGGCGGGCGCGCCGGAGACGGCCAGTCCGAGGGTGGCGGCCGCGGCCGCCGTCAGCACGGCACCGCGTCGCCTGATGGCGGAAGGCATGGGATCCTCCTGGGGTGGTGATCGGGTGGTTCAGGACCCGGGGCGGCGTGCGCCCCGGGTGACGCCCAGACCGGCGAGGGCCGGCAGGGCGGAGAGCACGGCGACGTAGCCGACCAGGGGCGCGCCGGGGTGCGTGAGATCGCCGGCGTGCAGCGCCGGCAGCGCCAGCAGCGCGAGGCACCAGGCCCCGAGCGTGGCGTACGGGATGAAGGCCTCGGAGCGGTGCCGCAGGTGGTCGTCGAGGACCTCCCCGAGGCCGGGCACGACGGGGGCGAGCTCGGCGGCCTGCGGGCCCGCGAACCGGCGCGGGCGGCCGGTGCCCGGGGCCGCGGCGTCGGCGCGGGTGGCCAGCTCGTCGAGCAGACGGGTCTTGCCGATCCCGGGCTCGCCGCTGAGGGCCAGGGCCATGGAGCGCCCGTGCTCGAGGTCGGCCAGCGTGGCGGGCAGTGCGGCAAGCTGCGCCCGGCGCCCGATGAGCCGCGCCGGGCTGCTCGCGCTGTGGGTGGCGGTCGGCATGGCGGCTTCGGCGCGACTGTACCTGGCACGTCCGCGCGCGTGGGGGCGAATGGCCACACCGTTCGCGCGGGCGTTGTGCGGGCGGTGCTGGAGGCGCCGCGGGAGCGCCCCCGGCGCGCACGCACGGGGCCGGCGGCCACCACGCGCTTGGAGGGCCTGATCGCCCACTCCGCCTCGTCGACGGTCAGCGACCGCGCGGGCGCGTCACCCGATGAGCGGATGAAGGCCGGCGAAGCCGCCGCCCGGCAGGACCTGGCCGGGGTCGCCGCCGAGCCACTCGGCGATGAGCGCCTGGTGGCGGCGACACGGGGCGAGAACGCAGCATTGCCCGGACTCTTCGGGCGGCGCCGGGCGCGGCGGGCCGGCGCCCCGGGCGGACGCCCGCGGGCCTCAGCCCCGGGCGGACGCCCGCGGGCCTCAGCCCGCCGACCAGATGTCGAGCACGCCCCCGTTGGTCTGGTGATCGTTGGCGTCGCCCTCGCCGAGCACGAGGTGGCCGCCGCCGACCGCCGGGCTGTTCCAGTGCCCGACGCCGGCCTTCAGCGTCCCCACCGAGCGGCCGGTCGCCGCCCGGTAGACGCGCACGCCGCCGCCCGTCGGGTCATAGACGTAGAGCAGGCCGCCGGCGATGACCGGGCTCGTGCCCGCGTGCGCGTTGCCCCACAGCGGGCGCAGCCGGCTCTCGCGCACGGCGTAGGCCGTCGTGCCGCCGCCGGTGGTCACGACGACCGTCGTGCGCGACCCGTCGTGCCAGACCGCCGGGGCGGTGAACATCATCTGGCCGCCCGGCGTGGGCAGGACCTGCAGGTCGCCGCCCAGGCGCCGGCCCGCCGCGCCCGTCGTCCCGTACAGGCGGGAGAGCGCGAGCAGGTGCAGCCTGGAGTCCTTGCCGCCCTGCAGCACGAGGCCGCCGCCGAGGTAGGCGGGCGACGCGGAGCCCACATCGACGTCGCCGGCCTCGTAGGCCGCCTGCTGGGCCGGGGTCCAGTGGGCGAGCAGCCGGCGTGCGTCCGGGGACAGCCGGACGACGCTGTCGCCCCAGTTGTGCACGCCGTCGAACGGGCCGTTGCTCGTCGCCGCCAGCAGGTCGCCCGAGCCCGGCAGCACCACGGCGCCCGCGCGCCCCCAGATCGCCGCGTCGCTCGCCGCGCAGCTCCAGGGCACGATGATCGTGGCGCGGTCCGAGCACAGCGAGTTGAACACGCCGTCGATGTGGCCGCTGCCGCGGTCCAGCGTGACGACCTTGCCCTGGTAGGGCGGAGCGTCGCCGACGTAGCCGCCCATCGTCGCGATGACGCGGCTGCCGCTGACGTTCAGCGACGAGGTGAGCTTCTCGTGCGTGGCGTCGCGCGTGATCGTCACGGGCCAGCCCGGGGCCTCGCGGCCGTCCGCAGCCGACAGCTTGTGGATGGCCCCGTCGGGCGACGCGGCGAAGATCCAGCGCCGCGACGGGTCCGCGGCCGGGGACGCGTTGGTGATCTGCGCGCTGCCGGCGAGGCGGCCGAACGACGACGGGGTGAACGTCCAGCGCAGCCGCCCCGTCGCGAGGTCGACGGCGACGGTCTTGCCGTAGGTCGTGGTGGCGTAGGCCGTGCCGCCGAGGATGATCGGCCCGCTGTCGACGGTCCCGGGGACGGCGACCTGCCGGCGGTGGAGGCCGCCGAGGCCGGGGGCGGTGATGCCCGGCGACGCGTTCGTGGCGCCCGGCCGGGAGGGTGAGAGGCCGAACATGGGCCAGTCCGTCAGGCGGCCGGCGGCGGTGCGGGCCGCCGGAGCGGGCTCGGTGGTCGTCGCCGGCGTGGCGCCCGAGACGCCGGCCTCGGTGCTGCCGCACGCCGCCGGGGCCAGCGCCGCCGCCGCGGCGCCGACGACGAGTGACCGGGTCAGCCGCATCCGGGCGACGCTAGCAGCGGTCCGTGGGCCCCCGGCCCGGCCGGGCGCCCGCGCGCTCCCGCGGCGCCCTCAGACGGCGACGGTGTCGCGGTGGCGGTCGGCGGCGGTGACGGTCGGCCAGGAGTCCCACGTGATGCGCAGGATCACGAGCGCGATGACGAGGCCGATGACCGCGGACGCCCTCGTGGGACCGCGTGATCGCCGGGTCCACGAGGCCGTGGGAATGGCGGTGGCCGTGGTCGTGCCCGTGCCCGGCCACGTCAGGCCTGCGCCGCCGACGCCGCATGGTCGTCGTGCAGCTCGTGGACGACCCGGTGGCCGTCGCGGCGCCCGACGACGAGGCCGAGGTGGTGCAGCAGCCGCAGCTGGTGCGAGCCCTCCATGCCGATGGCCTCGGCCAGATCGCCGGCCGCGGCGGGGCCGGGGTGCAGCCGGGCGAGGATCCGCAGACGGCTCGGGGCCGAGAGCGCGGCGTCAGTTCGTGATCACCGGCGGCGGGTCGGAGCCGGCCGCCGGGTCGGCGGGCACGGGGTCGGCGGGGGTGACGGCCGCGGTGCCGAGGACGATGCGCCGGGCGCGCAGCGTGGGGACCGGGGCGCCCGTGGCGTCGGTGGGCCACGTCGACGGCGCGGTGAGCCGGCCGACGACGGTCAGGTCGCCGGCCGAGGCCAGCGCGGCGTCGCGGGCGGCGGCCGTGAGCACGACGCCGCCGGCGACGACCGCGGTGCGGTCGTCGACCAGGACGCGGGCGGCCCGGCCGGCCAGCGCGGCGCCGGTCGCGGCGGGGCGACCGTGCAGGCCGTCGAGCGATGTCAGGGTGACCGTCAGGTCGCCCGAGGCGTATCCGGTCGCGTGGACGTGCGCCCGCAGGGTTCTGTGCAGGAGCCGGCGCAGCGCGCGGGCGCCGGCGCGCGACGGGCCGGCCGGGTCCGTGCCCGGCGTGGCGGCCGTCGCCGGCGTGCCCGGCGTGGCGTCGCCGTCGTCGTGGTGGTCGCTCGGTGTGGGCGGCTGGTGGGTGCGGTCCAGGACGACGGCGGCGACCACCGGGTCGGCGAAGGCGTCGGCGGTGGAGATGATGACCTGGTCGCCCACGGCGACGTCGGCCAGCGTGACCGAGCCGTCCCCGTCGACGTCGGTGACCCAGAGGCGCGTACGCGGCGTGACCGACACGTCGATCGTCACGCCGCTCAGCGACGCCAGGCGCTCGGGCCCGGGGCGTCCGGCGGCCGGGATCTGGACCTGTAGCGCGCCGGGCGACACGGCGCTGACGGTGCCGGCGACGGTCTGCAGCGCGGGGGCGTCACCGCCGCCGCGACCGTGGTGGTGGCCGTCGGCGAGGGCCGGGGTGGTGGGGGCGACGGTGGCGGCCACCGTGGCGACGGCGAGGGCGAGACGAGGGTTCACACGAGTCGGTGTCGGCGTGCTGACATCGGCGCTCAAGGTCCTGGACCCGTGGTGGACGGACGGTCGGTCCGGGAAGCGGTCAGCCGCCGGGCGGCGGCTCGCCCGGCCCCGGATCCGGCGGCTCCTTGGCCGCCGCCGCGCGGAACACGAAGTGCCACAGCGCCCAGATCCCCACCCAGCCCAGCACGATCACGGCCATGAGGAAGATCCCCATGACGGTCCCCGAGCTCATGGCCTCCGGCGGCACGCCGCCGACGCTACCCCAGGCCGACGAGCAGCACGCCGGTCACCGTGACCGCGACGCCCGCGAACTGCAGCGTGCTGAGCTTCTCGCTCAGGAACACCACCGAGAGGACCGCGACGATCGCCGGGTAGGACCCGACCACGGGGGAGACGAGGCTCGCCGGCCCGCGGTCGAAGGCCATGTAGATCGTGATGAGCCCGGCCCCGCCCGCCAGGCCGCTGAGGCACGCCAGCCAGATGGACGACGGCGCCCACGACGACGTCTTCTGCCCGAGCCACACTGCGGCGACGCCGACGATGACCGACATGACGCCGAAGAGGATCGACGCCTGCACGGGCGTGGCGGTCTTCAGGGCCAGCTTGCCCAGGAACCCCCACATCGCGAACAGCACGACGGTCATCAGCGCGTAGGCCAGCCAACCCATGCGGGCGAGCATGGCGTGCGGGTCGGATGGACCGGCGCCTCGGGGCCGTGCGCGCGACGGCCTCGAGGCGGTCGGCGCCCTGGGTGGGCTCGGCGCCGACCGCCGAGCATCGCCCCGATCGCCTTGCCGACGATCACCGCCGCCGATCCCACCCCTCCGAACACCAGCACGACGTCCCCCAGCACGACGGTTCGGCATGGTCCGTCCCGGAGCCGGGCGCGGCGCCGGCCGCCGGCGCGCCCGGTCACGAGCCGTTCACGCCATCCCGTCGCGCGTCCACGTGCCGAGCACCATCAGCGTCTTGGTGCCCACGACCTTGCCGCTGCGCCGCAGCTGGTCGACGACGCGCTTGAGGTGGTCGACGTCGGAGACGCGCATCCAGACCAGCGCGTCGGGGTCGCCCGCCATGGTGAACACGGCCTGGACCTCGGGGAGGTCGGTCGCCACGCCCGCGATGTCGTCGACCTTCGTGGTGCCGGCGAAGCGTAGCTCGGTGAAGGCCTCCAGCGGCTGCCCGACCTTGGCGTGGTCGAGCAGGACCGTGTAGCCGCGGATCACCCCGAGGGCCTCCAGGCGGTCGATCCGCCGCTTGACGGCGGGCGAGGACAGGCTCACCCGGGCGCCGATGGCGGCCAGCGTCGCACGCCCGTCGGCGCGCAGCAGGTCGATGATCTCCAGGTCGGTCGCGTCCAGGCGCTCGTCGCTCGTCATGGAAGAATCTTACGCTGAGCGGATATTAGGCCTCTGATTCTTGCGTCGGATACCGGAGTGACCGCGCAGGGGGTTGCGACGCGGGCCACGAACGACTTTTCTACGTTCCGAATGACCACCGGGGAGAACATCGTGGCCGCCGACGTCACCGCCGCCGAGCCGGGCCCGCGCCCGGACATCGACCTCCAGACGCTGGATGCGATCCAGCGCAGGGTCCTCTGGCTGGCGACGAGCATGATCCATCACGCCAACAAGGTGCGGTCCACGCCGTCGGGCGTGAAGGTCGGCGGGCACCAGGCCTCCTCGGCCTCGATCGTGTCCATCATGTCGGCGCTCTGGTTCGCGCATCTGCGCGCGCCCGACCGCGTGTCGGTCAAGCCGCACGCCAGCCCGGTCCTGCACGCGATCAACTACCTGCTCGGCCGGCTCGACGCGTCCTACCTGACCGAGCTGCGCTCCTTCGGCGGCCTGCAGAGCTACCCCAGCCGCCGCAAGGACCCCGACCCGGTCGACTTCTCGACGGGCTCGGTCGGCATCGGCGCGACCGCGACGATCTGGAGCGCGCTGGCCCACCGCTACGTCGCCGGGCACTTCGAGGCCCCGCGCGGCGGCCGCCACATCTCGCTGCTGGGCGACGCCGAGCTCGACGAGGGCGCGATCTGGGAGGCCCTGGTCGACCCGGCCGTCCCGCGGCTGGGCGAGGCGCTGTGGATCGTCGACCTCAACCGCCAGTCGCTGGACCGCGTGGTGCCCGACATCGCCGCCGGCCGCATCGGCGCGATGTTCGAGGCCGTGGGCTGGCAGACGATCGTCGTCAAGTACGGGCGCCGGCTGCGCGGGCTGTTCGAGCGCCCGGGCGGCGAGGCGCTGCGCGACCGCATCGACTCCATGCCCAACGAGGAGTACCAGCACCTGCTGCGCTCCACGCCCGAGCAGCTGCGCGAGCGGCTGCCCGGCGAGGGCCGCGGGCATCGCGAGGTCCAGCGCCTCATCGCCGACGTCGAGGACGCCGACCTCGGCGCGGCGGTGCGCGACCTCGCCGGCCACGACCTCGTCGACCTGCTCGACGCCTTCGCCCAGGCCGATGCGGTGACCGACCGGCCGTCGGTGATCTTCGCCTACACCATCAAGGCGTGGAGCCTGCCGACCGAGGGTCATCCGGCCAACCACTCCGCCCTTCTGAGCACGGAGCAGTGGCGCGCGCTGGCGGGCCGGCTCGGCGCCGACGCCGACGACCCGTGGCGCCGCTTCGACGAGGGCTCGGCCGAGGCCGAGGTCTGCCGCGCGACCGCACAGCGGCTCGAGCGCGAGCCGACGCCCGCCGCGCAGCCGCCCGCGGTGCCCGCCGACCTGGGGCGCGCCCACGCGGGGCGCTCCTCGACCCAGCAGGCCTTCGGGCGCTTCTTCGTCGACCTGGCCCACAGCGCGCCCGATGTCGCGCGTCACGTCGTCACCGTCAGCCCGGACGTCGCGTCCTCGACGAACCTCGGCGGCTGGATCAACCGCGTCGGCATCTGGCACATGGGCGACCGCATCGACTGGTTCGCCGACGACACCGACACGCTCGTGAAGTGGCGCGAGAGCGCGCACGGCCAGCACATCGAGCTCGGCATCGCCGAGGGCAACCTCGTCGGCCTGCTCGGCGAGCTCGGCGCGACGTGGTCGCGCGACGGCCGCCCGCTGCTGCCCATCGGCACGATGTACGACCCGTTCGTCAACCGCGCGCTCGAGCCGTGGTCGTTCGGCATGTACGCCGGCGGGCAGTCGATCCTCGTCGGCACGCCGTCGGGCGTCACGCTGGCGCCGGAGGGCGGTGCGCACCACTCGATCACCACCCCGTCGGTCGGCCTCGAGCAGCCCATGTGCGTCGCGTGGGAGCCCGCGTTCGGGCAGGACCTGGAGTGGACGCTGCTCCACGCGCTCGGGCGCCTCGGTCGGCCCGACGGCACGTCGTCGTACTTCCGCCTGACGACGCGGCCGATCGACCAGGCGCTGGCCGCGGTGCCCACGGATCCCGAGGACCTCGCCCGGCGCCGCGAGCACGCGCTGGCCGGCGGCTACGTCCTGAGGACCGCCGAGGCGGCGCCGGAGGTGACGCTGGTGGGCATGGGGGCGATCCTGCCCGAGGTGCTCGGCGCGGCCGATCAGCTCGCCGAGGCGGGCATCGCCGCCGACGTCGTGTGCCTCACGTCCGCCGACCTGGTCTTCCGCGCGCTGCGCGCGCGGCAGGGGATCCGCGAGGGCGACGACGACATCCTCGACGTCCTGTTCCCGGCCGGCCGGGCCGCGCCGATCGTCACCGTCCTGGACGGGCACCCGCACACGCTCGCCTTCCTCGGCGCCGTGCGCGGGACGGCGATCGCCAACCTCGGCGTGGACGACTTCGGCCAGTCCGGCGACGTGCAGGACCTGTACCGCCACTTCGGGATCGACGAGGATGCGATCGTCGACGCCGCGCTCGACCTCGTCCGCTGACCGCCCCGCCCGTCCGATCGGAACGCCCCTCATGACCGACTTCCTCATGCCCAAGCTGTCCGACTCCATGGAGGAGGGCACGATCCTGAAATGGCTCAAGCGCGACGGCGACGTGGTCGCCGAGGGCGAGGAGATCGTCGAGATCGAGACCGACAAGGCGACGGTCACCCACGTCGCCGACGCGGCGGGCGTGCTGTCGATCCGCGTGCCCGAGGGCGACTCGGTCGCGGTGGGCGCCATCATCGGCGAGATCGACGGCGCCGCCGCGGCGCCCGAGCCGGCCGCTGCCGCCGAGGCCGAGCCGGCAGCGTCTGAGGCCGAGCCGGCCGGGGCGCCCGAGCCCGCCGCGTCGGCACCCGTGCCGGCAGCGGCCCCGGAGCCCGTCGGCGCGGCGGCGGCGTCGTCCAACGGCGGGGCCTCCGGCCACCGCGCCTCGCCGCTGGCCGCGCGCATGGCGCGGGCGCACGGCATCGACCTCGGCACGATCTCCGGCAGCGGGCCGCGCGGGCGCATCACGCGCTCCGACGTCGCCGCGGCGGGCGGCATCGAGGCACCGGCCCCGGCGGCTGCCCCGGCGCCCGCGGCGGCGCCCGCCGCGGCCGTGGCCTCGGGTCCCGCTCCGGCCGCGTCCGAGCCCGCGCCGGCCTCCGGCGCCAAGGGGACGGCGACGACGCAGACGCTGACCCGGCTGCAGCAGACGATCGCGCGGCGCATGGCCGAGGCCAAGGCCACGGTGCCGGAGTTCCAGGTGCAGACCGAGGTCCGCATGGACGAGGCGATCGCGCTGCGCGCCGACCTGCGCACCCAGGCGGGCGAGGGCCCGGTCCCGTCGCTGAACGACTTCATCGTCAAGGCGGCCGCGGTCGCGCTGCGCGACCACCCGCGCGCCAACGGCTCCTACCGCGACGGCGGCTTCGTGCTGCACGAGCGCATCAACGTCGGCGTGGCCGTCGCCACCGACGACGGGCTCATCGTGCCGACGGTCTTCGACGCCGACGGCAAGTCGCTCGGCCAGATCGCCCGCGAGGTCCGTGGCATGGCCGAGCGCGTGCGCACCGGCCAGATCACCCCGCCCGAGCTGTCGGGCGGCACGTTCACGGTGTCCAACCTCGGGATGTTCGGGATGACGGCGATCACGCCGGTCATCAACGTGCCGCAGGCCGCGATCCTCGGCGTCGGCGCGGTGCGCGAGGTCCTGGCGCGGGTGGACGGCGAGATCGTCGACCGGTCGCTCATGACGCTCACGCTGACCTGCGACCACCGCATCCTCTACGGCGCCGACGCCGCCCGCGTGCTGGCCCGCATCCGCGAGCTGCTCGAGGCTCCGCTGCTGCTCGTGCTCTGAGCGCGCGCCCGCGCGCTCAGCCGTCCCAGGTCTCGTAGAACGCCCGCTCGCGGCTCTCCAGCCGCGGGATGGCGTCGCCGAACCCGTGGGCCTGGAAGTGCTCGGAGGCCGCGTGGGCCTCGTAGCCGGCCTGGTCGGTGTACTGCTCGTAGAAGAAGAACACCCGCGGGTCCTCGGGATCCCGGTGGGCCTGGTAGTGCAGCATCGCGGGCTCGGCCTGCGACGGCCCGATGAGCTGCCGGATCGCCTGGGCGACGGCGTCCTCCTCCCCGGGCTTCGCGGTCCACTTGGCGGTGACGACGTAGGCCATGGCGCGGATCCTATGGGGCGGGGTGGGCGCTTGGGGCGTGCCGGGCCGGCGTCGGGGTGGATGTCGCGAAGGTGGGGCGTGACGCCACCGTCGCGACATCGGCCCGCGCCGCCGGCGCCCGGTGGATGGCACCGCGATACTCCCGGTTGCCCGCCCGCGACCCCAGGAGCCCCGTGTTCGCCGTCTACGCCGCCCGCCTGAACCCCGATGACCCGCTGTCCGCGCTGGAGCTGGGCGAGCGCCCCGAGCCCGACGTCCCCGAGGGCTGGACGACGGTGACCGTGCGTGCGGCCTCGCTCAACCACCACGACCTGTGGTCGCTGCGCGGCGTCGGCCTGCGTGAGGAGCAGCTGCCGATGATCCTCGGCGGCGACGCGGCCGGCGTCGACGAGGACGGCAACGAGGTCATCGTGCACTCGGTGATCACCGACCCGGCCTGGCGGGCCGACGAGACGCTGGACCCCAGGCGGTCCCTGCTGTCCGAGCGCCACCCGGGGACGATGGCCCAGCGCGTCGCGGTGCCCCGGCGCAACCTCGTGCCCAAGCCGGCCGAGCTGTCCTTCGAGGAGGCGGCGTGCCTGCCCACGGCCTGGCTGACGGCCTACCGCATGCTCTTCGTGCGCGGCAACGTCACGCCCGGCGCGACCGTGCTCGTGCAGGGCGCGGGCGGCGGCGTGACGACCGCGTTGACCGTGCTCGGGGCGGCCGCGGGGCTGCGGATGTGGGTCACGAGCCGCTCGGAGGCCAAGCGCGAACGGGCGCTGCAGCTCGGCGCCGACCGCGCGTTCGCCCCCGGCGAACGGCTGCCCGAGCGCGTGGACGCCGTCATGGAGACCGTGGGGGAGGCGACCTGGCGCCACTCGCTGACCTCGCTGAAGCCGGGCGGCACCCTCGTGGTGTCGGGCGCCACGAGCGGCCAGGCCCCGGCGGCCGAGCTCAACCGCGTGTTCTTCCTCCAGCTCTCGGTCGTGGGCTCGACGATGGGCACCCGCGACGAGCTCGTGCGCCTCGTGCAGTTCTGCGTGGAGTCGGGGGTGCGCCCGGTCGTGCACGGCACGCTCGCGCTCGCCGAGGCGCGCGATGGCTTCGCGGCGATGCTCGGCGGCGACCTCGTCGGCAAGGTCGTCTTCACCGTGTGAACGGGCGCGCCCACCAGGCCGGATCCGAGCGATCCGGCGCCAAGCTCACTGGGACAGGGCGTCCGCTTACGGGGCAGGGAGGCGTGGGTTCCAGCGATCGCGACGGCGGCGTGCGCCGTACCCGGTGAGCATGACGGGTGCCATCTTCCACATGTCCGTCTTCGACGAGGAGACCCCGCCGCGGCTCGTCCTCGAGGGTGACGTCGACATCTCGGCGCTGTCGCGGGCCCGGGGGGCGCTGCGCGGCCTGCTGGCGGCGGCGCCGCCGGTCGTCGTGGTCGACCTGAGCGCGGTCGACCTGCTGGAGACGACGACCGTCGGCTGGCTTGTGCGCGAGCGCATCGGCGCCGTCGAGCAGGGCACCAGCGTGGTCTTCGTCGGCGCCCAGCCCGTGCCCCGCCGGCTCATCGAGATGGCCGAGGCCGTCCTGCGCCCCGACGACTCGGGCCGCCCGCCGGCGCCCTAGGCGAGCGGGACGTCGATGACGACCTTGCCGACCGCGGCGGCCTCGACCGCGTCGTGCGCCGCGGCGGTGTCGGCGAGCGCGAAGCGGATGAACGGGAGCGGGCCCAGCGCGTCGTCGCGCAGGGCCTGCGTGATGTCCTGCACGGCCTGGCGCTTGGCCTCGTCGGGCATCGTGTAGACCAGCATGAACGCCAGCGCGGCGTTCTTGGTCAGCAGGCCGGGCGGTGGCAGGACCGCGGTCTGGGTGACCGAGTAGGTCATGATCGTGGCCCCGGGGGCGATGACCGCGACGTCGGTCTCGAGGTTGCCCGGCAGGTCGACCTCGATGACGCGCTGCACGCCGCCGGGCGCCCAGGCCTGCACGCGCTCGGCGACGTCCTCCTCGCGGTAGTTGACCACCAGGGCCGCGCCGGCGCCCGTGGCCAGCTCGGCCTTCTCGGGCGAGCTGACGGTCGCCGCGACCTCGGCGCCGCCCCAGCGCGCGAGCTGGATCGCCGCATGGCCGACCGCGCCGGCGCCGCCGTGCACGAGGATGCGCTGCCCGGTCAGCGGCCCGTCGGCGAAGAGGCAGCGGTGCGCGGTCATCGCCGGGATGCCCAATCCTGCGCCGACGTCGAAGCCGATGCCCTCGGGCAGCGGCACGGCCAGCCCGGCGTCGAGCGCCACGTACTGCGTCGCGGTGCCGTTCGGGCGCTGCCAGCGCGCGAGGTAGAGCCACACGCGCTCGCCCACGCGCCCGGCGTCGACGCCGTCGCCGACCGCGACGACGACGCCGGCGCCGTCCTGGTTGGGGATGACCCAGGGGTCGTTGCCCGCCGACAGGCCGCCGCCGCGCGCCTTCCAGTCCGTCGGGTTGACGCCGCTGACGTGGATCTGGACCAGGACCTCGCCGGGACCCGGGACGGGGCGGGGGATCTCGTCGATCCGGATCGTGCCGGCGTCGTCGCCGGAGGCGGGGTAGCGGGCCGCGAGGATGGTGGAGGGCAGCGTCGTCATGGGGCGCCGAAGCCTAGTGACGGCGGCCGCCTGGCACCGTGCCGCCCCGTCATCCTGGTACGTTCGTGTACCAATCGTTCCCGGGAGCTGCATGTCCAACCGCCGCCGTCCCAGCCCGTCGCAGCGCACCGTCGACGGCCGCACCGCCGTGATCACCGGTGCCGGCTCGGGGATCGGCGCGGCCGTCGCGCGCCGGCTGGCCGCCCACGGCTGCCCCGTCGCGCTGGCCGACCGCGACGAGGACGGGCTGGCCGCGACCGCCGAGGCCATCGGCGGCGGCGACCGCACCGTGCTCACCCGCGCGCTCGACGTCCGCGACCGCCAGGGCCTCATGGCGTTCGCGGCCGAGGTCGCCGCCTGGGCCCCCCAGCCCCTGGGCATGGTGTTCAACAACGCCGGGGTCACCGCGGTCCAGGGCGTCGCCGACAGCGCGCCCGAGGACGACGAGTGGGTGCACGAGGTCAACTTCGGCGGCGTCGTGCACGGCGTCCGCGCGTTCCTGCCCATCCTGCTGGCCCAGGGCTCGGGCGCGATCGTCAACACCTCGAGCGTGTTCGGCCTCGTCGGGTTCCCGCACCAGAGCGCCTACTGCGCCTCGAAGTTCGCCGTGCGCGGCTACACCGAGGCGCTGCGCCACGAGCTGCGCGGCACCGGCGTGCGTGCGGTCGTCGTCCATCCCGGCGGGGTGCGGACCAACATCGTCCGCAACTCCCGCTACCGGGCGGACTTCGGCGGGCGCAACCCGACGCTGCAGGAGGCCGTGGCCGACTTCGACGCCCTCGCCCGCACGACGCCCGAGCGTGCCGCCGAGATCATCCACTCCGGCGTCAACCGGGGCCGCGCGCGCATCCTGGTCGGACACGACGCCCACCTGTTCGACGCGCTGGCCCGCATCGCGCCCGCCCGGGCCTATGACGTCCTGCACGCGCTCGAGCCGCTCGCGCGCCTCGGCCAGACCCGGGTCGCGGCATGAGCACGGTGATCGACGGGCTGCCGCCGGGCCCGGCCACGCCGATGCCGCTGCAGACCCTGGCGATGATGACCCGCCAGCGGCCCTACCTCGAGCGCCAGCGCCGCCGCCACGGCCCGATGTTCTCCCTGCGCCTGGCGTCGCTGGGGCGCATGGTCGTCCTGTCGGACCCGGCGCTCATCAAGCACACGTTCACCGCCGACGCCGCCACGCTGCACGCCGGCAGCCGCAGCCCGCTGCGCCGGATCCTGGGCGACAACTCGCTGCTGGGCATCGACGAGGACCAGCACCTGCAGCAGCGCCGGCTGCTGCTGCCCCCGTTCAAGGGGCAGCGGATGAAGGCCTATGAGTCGCTCATCGAGGAGATCGCCGTCGAGGAGATCGACCGCCTGCCCGTCGGCGTCGAGATCGCCACCGCCGGGGCGATGCAGCGGATCACGCTGCGGGCGATCCTGCGCGCGGTCTTCGGCGCCACCGGTGCGCGGCTGGCCCGGCTGGAGGCGCTGCTGCCGCCGTGGACGGAGCTGGGCCAGAGCCTCTCGCGCTTCCCGGTGGTGCAGCGTGACCTGGGGCGCCGCAGCCCCTGGGGCCGCTTCCTGGGGATGCGCGCCGAGATCGACGGGATCCTCGACACGCTGATCGCCGACGCGCGCTCCGACCCCGAGCTGGGGCAGCGCACCGACGTCCTGGCGCTCATGGTGCAGGCCCGCCGCGTGGACGGCAGCCCGATGACGGCGCCGGAGATCCGCGACCAGCTCGTCACGATGCTCGCGGCCGGCCACGAGACCACGGCCCACACGCTGAGCTGGGCCGTCGAGCGCCTTCGCCGCCACCCCGGCGTGCTGGCCCGGCTGGTCGCCGAGGTCGACGCCGGCGAGGGCAAGGCGTTCCGCGACGCGACGATCCGCGAGGTCCAGCGGATGCGACCGGTCATCGCGTTCGCCGGGCGTCACACCATGAAGCCCTTCGAGGTCGGCGGGTACCGGCTGCCGCCCGGCGTGCTCATCGGCCTCAGCGCCGGCCTGACCCACTACGACCCGCGGCTCTTCCCCGATCCGGAGCGCTTCGACCCCCAGCGCTTCCTGGACGTGGTGCCCGAGACCTACACCTGGATCCCGTTCGGCGGGGGCATCCGGCGCTGCATCGGCGCGACGTTCGCCCACATGGAGATCGACGTCGTGCTGCGGGTGCTGCTGTCGCGCGTCGAGCTGGTCCCGACGACCGCCCCCGACGAGCCGTGGCGGTTCCGCGGCGTGGCGTGGGCGCCCGCCCACGGCGGCCGCGCCGTGCTGCGCCGCCGCCCCGAGAGCGTCACCCGTGCCGCCGGCCCCGACGTCGCGGCCGCCTGAGGACGGCCACCGCGGGCGCCTGCTCGCGGCCATGGCCGACGCCGTGCGCGAGCAGGGCTTCGCCGCCACCACGGTGGCCGAGGTCGTTCGCCGCGCCCGCACCTCGCGCCGGACGTTCTACCAGCACTTCGAGGACCGCGAGGCCTGCTTCCTGGCGCTGTGCGACATGGTCAGCGAGCGCCTGCTGGGCACGGTCGCACAGGCCGCCGCCGACGCGGGGGACGCCCCGTGGGGCCGGCGCGTCGACGCGGCCGTCGGCGCCTACCTCGCGGCCCTGGCCGCCGACCCCGAGCTCTCGCTGGGCTGCCTGCGCGAGATCCGGGCCGTCGGCCCGGCCGGCGTGGAGCGCTCGCGCGCGCTGGACCGGCGGTGGGCGCAGCAGATCACGGCGCTCGTGGCCGAGGCGGGCGCCGACGACCCGGCCGTGCGGCCGCTGTCGGCCGAGATCGCGACCGTCATCACCGGCGGCTTCCGCGACCTCGTGCTCGACACGCTCGAGCAGGGCCGCGACCCCAACGAGCTGCGCGGGCTGGCGGGCGACCTGATCCGCCGCGTGACGCAGCGCTGACCCGCGCGCCGGCTCAGCGCAGCGCCATGTTCGGCTCGCCCGCGGCGTCGACCCCGGTCACCGGCAGGCAGGTCCCGCCGCGCGGCGCGCCGTTGTTGTAGGCCTGCCGGACGCAGTTGCGCAGCGCGAGCTGGCCCCAGTAGGACGGGCGCAGGTCCTCCTGGAGCCGGTAGGGCCCGAACAGCGTGGTCGTCGTGCGGATCTGGCTGACCAACTCGCTGCTGTCCGCCCCGCCGGGCGACCTCCAGCTCGCCAGGCCCCGCTCCTCCAGCAGGCCGTCGGTGCGCTCGCCGAGGCGTGGCCGGCCAGCGCGCCGCCGGCGTCGAGGATCCGGACGTTCGTCAGCCCCGACTGGGCGGCGCCGGTGCGGGCCGAGCCGTTCATCGCCACGACCGCCGTGGCGTTGGCCGGCTCAACCCGGCGCCGAGCGGGATGGGGGACGAGTAGGTCTGCACGAGCAGCGTCCATGCGCCGTCGGCGTCGCCCGCGTTGCGCATCGCGGGTCCAGGCAGGAGTCCGGCCACCACGACGGCGACAGCAGCCGGTCGGTCACGCAGGTCTGCGCGATGTCGGCGAAGCCGTAGTCGTTGGCCCCGAGGAGCACGGCGACCAGCCGCACGGGACGCCGGCGGTGGTGAGCGTCGGCGGCTCGGCCTACTCCCTGCGCGCCGCGGCGCGCAAGGTCAGCCCGCCGTCGCGGAGCAGGCGTCGCGCAGCGCGCCCGTGAAGCTGTGCACATCCTCCTCCGTGGTGTCCCAGCAGCACATCCAGCGGACCTCGCCCGTGCGCTCGTCCCAGGTGTAGAACGGGAAGCGCGCCCGCACCTCGTCGGCGACGTCGCGCGGCAGCACGGCGAAGACGGCGTTGGCCTGGACCGGGCGGCTCACCCTGACGCCGGGGATGCCGGAGACCTCGGCGGCCAGCAGCGCGGCCATCGCGTTGGCGTGGGCGGCGCTGCGCGCCCAGAGGTCGCCCTCGAGCAGCGCGACGACCTGGGCGGCCATGAACCGCATCTTCGACGAGAGCTGGGCGTGCTGCTTGCGCAGCCAGGCGAACCCGGCCGGCGGCGGCTCGTGGAGGAAGACCACGGCCTCGACGCCCATCGCGCCGTTCTTGGTGAAGCCCAGCGAGAGGACGTCGGCGCCGGCCTCGACGGTCACCTCGGCCAGCGACGCGCCGAGCGCCACGGCGGCGTTGGCCAGCCGCGAGCCGTCGACGTGCAGCAGCAGGCCGTGCTCGTGGGCGGCGTCGGCCAGCGCGCGCGTCTGGGCCAGGGAGTAGACCGTCCCCAGCTCGGTGGCGTTGGCGATGGACACGACGCGGGCCTGGGGCGCGTGCTCGTCGCCCTGGCGGGCCAGCAGCGGGGCGAGCTGCTCGGGGGCCAGCCGGCCATCCTCGGTGGGCACCGTGAGCAGCTTGACGCCCGCCATGCGCTCCGGGGCCGCGGCCTCATCGACGTGCAGGTGCGAGCTGTCGGGCGTGATGACCGCCTCCCAGGACCGGGTCAGCGCGCCGATGGACAGGACGTTGGCGGCCGTGCCGTTGAAGACGAGCCAGGGCTGCGCCGTGGCGCCGAACTGCACCCGCAGCAGCTCCTCGGCGCGCGCGGTCCACGGGTCGGCGCCGTAGGACACCATGTGGTCGGTGTTGGCCTGCGCGATGGCCGCGAGCACCTCGGGATGGACGCCGGCGTAGTTGTCGGAGGCGAAGGCGCGCATGGCCCCAGCCTAGGGCGATCGGACGTCCGGCCGCTCAGGCGCCGTGCAGGTGCAGCCGCTGGCCGTTCATCTTGCGGGCCGCGTCCGAGCACAGGAACACGAGCCCGGCCGCGATCTCGGCCGTGTCGGTGAACGTGCGATAGGCCTTGTCGGGGTTCTCGGCGCGCATCTGCGGGGTCGTGATCGCGGTGACCACCGCGACGTTCGCGGTGCCGCCGGTGTCGGCCAGCTCGGCGCCGAAGGCCAGCGTCCAGGCCTCGGCGGCGGCCTTCGTGGCGGCGTAGGCCGCGTTGCCCGCGGGGGGGCGGGCGACCACCGAGGAGGACACGAGCGCGAAGCGGCCGTGCTCGCCCGCGGCCTTCAACAGCGGCGCGAACGCGCGCGTCGTGTGCACGACCGTGTGGAAGAGGAGCGTCTCGAGCAGGTCGATGTCGGCCTGGTCGGTCTCCTCGATCGGCTTGCCGCCGCGCCATCCGCCGACGAGGTGCAGGAGCCCGTCGACCGTCCCGAGCTCCGAGGCCCAGCCGCGGGCGCCGTCGGCGGTCGTCAGGTCGCCGGCGTGGGCGGCGTCGGCCATCCCGGCCACGCGCTCGAGCTGCTCGGCGCTGCGGTCGGCCGCCGCGACCCAGGCGCCCGCGTCCCTGAGCGCGGCCACGACGTCGGGCCCCAGCCCGCCGCCGGCCCCGGCGACCGCGATGCGGCGCCCGGCCAGCACGCCCGCGCCGCCGCTCACGCGGCCACCGCGGCCGGGGCGGGCGCGCCGGATCGGGCGAGGCTGGGCTGGAGCTTCTGCTTGAGGGAGGTGTAGAACATGGAAAGCGGGAACTCGTCCGGGGCGACGTCGTCGATGTAGGGCCGCGGGTCCTCGACGTCGGCGTAGGCGCGTGCGCCCTGGGCCCACGACGAGCCGGCGGCCGCGGGGACGTAGCGGGCGACGAGGTCGTGCGCCGCGCCCCACTGGGCCAGCTTGGAGCGGTCGATGCCCTCGCGGTAGAGCGTCTCGACCTCCGCGCGCAGGCCCGCCACGCCCTCGGCCAGGCGGTCCCACTCGACCGTGAGGCGGTTGTCGGTCCAGTGCACGAAGCCGTGGCGGTGCAGGTAGGCGAACAAGAGCTGGCCGCCGAGGCCGTCGTAGTTGCGCACGCGCGTCCCGCTGACCGGGAAGCGGAAGATGCGGTCGAACAGGATCGCGTACTGCACGTTGCGCGCGAAGGCCATGCCCTCGCCCTGCAGGCGCACGGCCTCGCCGAACGCGGTCAGGTCGCAGCGCAGCTCCTCCAGCGAGTACATCCAGTAGGGCATGCGCTGGCGGATCATGAAGGGGTCGAACGGCAGGTCGCCGCGGCTGTGGGCGCGGTCGTGGATCAGGTCCCAGAGCACGTAGCTGTCCAGCGACAGGCGCTCGGAGGCCAGCAGCGCGGCGGCGTCGGGCGGCAGGTTGAGCCCGACGACGTCGGCGGCGGCCGACACGACGCGGCGGAAGCGCTCGGCCTCGCGGTCGCAGAAGATCCCGCCGAAGTGGTTGGGGACCGTGCCGGTGGCGCTCACGGTCTCGGGGAAGAGGACCGCGCACTCCGAGTCATAGCCCGCCGTGTGGTCGACGAGCGTGACCGGCACGAACTTCGCGTTGTCATAGCGGTCGCGCTCGAGCTCCGCGAGCCACTCGGGCCACGGCACCCGGACGAGCAGGGCCTCGAAGCGCGTGTCGCGCGAGCCGTTCTGCGTGTACATCGGGAAGACGACGAGGTGCTCGATGCCGTCGCGGCGGACCCGGTCGGGGCGGAACCGCTCCAGCGACGCGGCGAAGTCCGGCCGGCCGAAGCCGTCCCGGGCCCAGGCGCGCAGGTCGGCGACCGTCGCGGACAGCCCCTCGGCCTGGTGGTCGAAGCGCGGGGCCAGCGCCTCGACGGCGCCGGCCATCGCCTCCACGAGATCGTGCAGACCGGCGGCGTCGTGGGCGGCGGTGTCGACGGAGCCGTCGGGCTCCTGGAGCAGGCGCAGCGCGTCGGTGGCCTCGCGCAGGCGGCCCCAGGCGGGGTCGGCCGCCGCGGGCGACGGGGTCGCCGGCGCGGGCGTCGCGTAGGCGGCCGCGGCGGCCCAGGACACCAGGTTGGCCCACAGGGCGGCGTGGCCGAGGTCGCCGAGGCAGTCGTCGCCGAACAGGTCGGAGTCGGCGAGGGCGACGACGCGCCCGGCGCCGTGGGGCACCGCGAGCGCCAGCGCGGCGCCCGGGGCCGACGACGAGGCCGAAGCGCGGGCCAGGACGCGGGCCTCGGGGTTGGTCGTCGTCAGGGTGCCGGCGCGGTAGAAGCAGGCCTCGTCGACGCCGGCGAGCAGGTCGCCGGCCGCGCCGCGGGCCCCGGGGGCGATGTCGGCGCGCACCCACGACGGCGTGCTGTTGAGGTTGCGCTCGTAGTCCTGGACCGTGTCGTGGGCGATGGCCACGCCGAACGGCGCCAGCAGCGCGTCGAGGTTGTTGCCGTACTTGTCCTGCTCGCTCTCGCCGAGCACGACGAGGCCGCCGCCCGCGGCGACGAACGCGTGCAGCGCCTCGAGCTCGTCCGGGTCCAGCAGCGGCGAGCCGACGCCGGTGGTGGCCTCCCACTTGGGCTCGGAGGGGTGGGCGAGGACGACGACGTCGGCGTCGCGCAGGGCATCGGCGGCCAGCGGGCCGTCCGTGTGGGCCGCGACGTCCATGCGGCGCGCGCGCAGCAGGGCGGCCGCCCGCGCGTAGGACGCGTCGGCGGGGTGGGAGGGCTGCATGCGCGCCGCGACCTCCGGGCGGATGCTCCAGGCCTGGCTGTGGGCTTCATCGAAGAGGACGCGGACGACGGGTCGCAACGGGGCCATCCCATCAGGCTACGGGCCTCTCCGGCGGCACTCAAGACCGCTATCGTGCGCTTGATGGCCGATCTCTTGCGCGTGGACGACACGGATCGCAAGATCCTTGCGGCACTCGTCGAGGATGGGCGCTCGACCTACGACGAGATCGGCCGCCGGGCGTCGCTGTCGGCCCCGGCGGTCAAGCGCCGCGTCGACCGCCTGCGGGAGCGCGGCGTGCTGCGCGGGTTCACGGCCCTGGTCGACCCGGCCGCTCTCGGGGCCTCCACCGAGGCGCTCATCGAGCTCTTCTACGCGCCGGGCATCGGCCTGGACCGCGTGCGCGAGTCGCTGCGGCCCCTGCCCGAGGTCGTCGAGGCCTGGAGCATCACCGGCGACGCCGACTGCATCGTGCGCGTTCGCGCACGCGACCCGCAGGACCTCGAGCGCGTGATCATGGAGCTCCAGCGCGAGGCGTCGGTCGTGCGCACACGCTCGCAGGTCGTGATGTCGCGGCTCATCGAGCGCCGCGACTGACGCGGGGCCCGCTCAGCGCGCGAGCAGGGTGCGCGTGCGTGCGGCCAGCGCGCCGCGGACGCGGCCCCAGCGGCGCTCCTGCGCGAAGGCGATCAGCCGCGGCAGGTAGTCGGTGACCGGGGTGACGCGGACGCCGCGCGGCGCGAGGTAGGCCTCGGCCCCGGCGGAGTCGAACGTCGTGCGCACGTCGAGGTAGGGCAGGTAGTCGCCGAGGTTGGCGGCCAGCACGCGGCCGGCGGCCGTCTCGCCCAGCGTCGCGGCGAACGTCTCGGCCGACACGCGCGAGGGGCGGTCCTGGCCGGTCGCCTTGCACGCGGCGTCGGCGAGCTGGCCGACCGTGATCGCGTGGCGCCCGGCGGTGAGGTGGTAGACGCGGCCGTCGGCCGGCGCGTCGGAGAGGCTGAGGATGGCGTCGGCGACGTAGTCGACCGGCACGACGTCCAGGACGCCGGTGTCGTGCTCGGGCACGGCGGCGACCGCTCCGGCCACCAGCGCGCGCAGCGGCACGTAGAGGACGTTGAACGCGGCGGTCCAGCCCGACTCGCGGTCGCCGACGACGATGCTCGGGCGCACGATCTGCACGGGCAGCCCGCCGGCGGCGTGGCGGGTGACGAGCTCCTCGGACTCGAGCTTGCTCTGCTCGTAGGTGTTGCGGAACGCCTGCCCGACGCGGCGGTCGTCCTCGCCGAAGGAGCCGTCGTGGGCGCCGGAGACGTAGGCCGTCGAGACCTGGACGTAGCGGCGCAGCGGTCGCGCGGCGTGCAGGCGCTGCGCGACGTCGAGCATCTTCGAGGTGCCCTGGACGTTGACCGCCCTGGCTGCCTCGAGCTCCTGGTCGAAGCGCACGCAGGCCGCGGAGTGCACGACGTGGTCGATCGGCGCGCCGGTGGCCAGGACCCGGGCGGCGACGTCCGCCGGGTCGAAGTCGGTCATGTCGGCGGCCAGGGCGCGGATGCGCGCGCACTGGGCGTCGTCGGCGCCGAGGCCCTCGAGCAGGCCGGCGACGCGGGCCTGGGCCGCGCGGTCGTCGGCGGCGCGCACGAGCACGGTGGCCGGGAGGTCGGTGCGCCGGAGCCAGCGCAGGAGCAGGCTCTGGCCGACGAAGCCGGAGGCTCCGGTCAGCAGCAGTCCGCCGCGATCGGCGTGGGTCATTCGTCGTCCTCGGGGTGGGGAGGGAGAAGGGGGAGGCGTCCGCTGAAGGTCACGCGGGTCGCGGCGGGCGGGTCGAGCGCCAGGCGCAGCAGCTGCTGGGGGTCCAGCGTCACCGACCAGGTGGCGTCGCACGCGGGACACGTGCCGCGGCCGTTGGGGGTCAGGTTCGTGTGGCGGACGTCGATGCGGGTGTCGGCGCCCAGGCACAGGGGGCAGCACAGCGCCGCGTCGACCAGGACGTCGGGGTCGTCGAGGGCGAAGGCCGCCGCGTAGCGACCGCAGGCAACCGTCATCGGGATCCCACCTGTGTGACCTGTCCGTGGATGCCTGCAGGGTGGCGCGCGCGGCGCCCAGACCCTAGGGGCACCGTCCGTCAACCACCCGATGGGGTGTCGAACCGGATTGCGGTCCGAAGGCTCAGGAGATGAGGCCGAGCCGCTGCGCGCGCTGGACGGCCTCCGTGCGGTTGCGCGCGCCGATCTTGCGGAACATGCCGCTGGCGTGCTGCTTGACCGTGTTGGGCGAGAGGTGCAGCTCCTCGGCGATCTCCGCGTTGGTCATCCCGCCCGCGACGCGCTCGAGGACCTGGCGCTCGCGGTCGGTGAGCACCATGCCCGAGGGGGCCGCGTCGTCGAAGACGGTCAGGCCGCGGCCGACGCGGCGGATCGCGTCGGCCAGCTCGCCGGCGTCGCGCTCCTTCGTGATGAAGCCGTGCGCGCCCGCCGCACGGGCCGCCTTGGCCGACAGCCGGCCGGCGCCCGAGTACAGCAGCGCCCGCGTGTTCGGCGAGGCCTCCCGGATCAGGCCGACGATCTCGGGCCCGGACTCCTCGCCGACGAACAGGTCGACGAGCGCGACGTGCGGCGCGTAGCGCCGGGCGAACTCGGCCGCCTGCGCGCCGCTGCTGGCCGGGATGCAGCGCTCGACCCAGTCCAGGCCGCCGAGCATGAGGCGCAGGCCCCAGTGCACGACCTGGTGGTCGTCGACGACGAGGACGCGGAGCTTGCGCTCGTTCATGGCGACTCCGGACGGGGGAGGACGAGGCGCACGTGCCAGTGCTCGGTCCCGGTCGGGCCGAAGTTCAGGCTCGCGCCGTGCTGCAGGGCCTCGAAGGCGGCGATGCGCAGGCCCATGCCGGCGCCCGCGGGGCGCTCGGAGCCGACGCCGTCGTTGGTGATCTCGAGCGCGACCGTGTCCTCGTCGCCGGTCACGGCGACCTCGATCTCGGTCGGCGTCGCGTGCCGCCGGGCGTTGCGGATGGCCTCGCCGAGGACGGACTGGATGACGGGCTCGAACAGCTCGGGGACCTCGACGCCCGGCTGCCAGCGCACGCGCAGGTCGTCGGCCGCGGCGTCGACGAGGCGCTCGAGCTCCTGGTGCAGCGTGGCCGACACGTGCTTGGGCGTCGCGGCGAGCGGGCGGCTCATCGCGTCGCGCAGGTCGTCGAGCGCGCCGCGCAGCTCGGCTCCGCAGCGCTGCTGGTCGCCGGGCTCCAGCAGCACGCCGGACTGCAGCGCCATCACCACGCCGAACACGCGCTGGACGACGCGCTCGTGGATCTCGCGCGCGAGGTCGATGCGGTCGGCGAGGTGGCGGGCGTCGAGGTGCTGGCGCGTCGCCCGCCGCGCCGAGAGCGCCAGCGCGCAGACCTTGCCCAGCGACCACAGGACCTCGCGCTCGCGGTCCGACAGCGACTGCGCCGGGCGCACGGCGAGGATGACCCCGAAGCCGCGGCCGCCGGCGGCCAGCGGGACGCAGGCGAAGTAGTCGATGCCCAGCGCCGAGGCGTAGGTCTCGGGCAGGTCCTGCGCGGTGCCCTCCAGGACCTGGTCGGAGGCCAGTGCGCGGCCGGTGATCGGAGCGGTCTCGATCGCCAGGATCTGGCCGTCGAACAGGCCGAGGTCGACGCGGTGGGAGCCGACGGTGCGCACGCGGCGCGCGACGTCGTCGTAGACGAAGACCACGGCGCGGTCCATCGAGCCCAGGCGGCAGACCGCCTCGGCGAGCTGGTTGTAGAACGCGCCGGCGGGTGTGGCGGTCTCGACCTCGCCGAGCAGCGAGGCGAACACGTTGAGCGAGTCGATCGGCGAGAACGGCGCCGCCGCGGTCGTCGCCGCCCGCGGCGAGCTCATCGGGTCGTGGGGGCCGCGGGCGTCACGCCCCCGAGTCTGCCATGGCGCCCGGGTGGGTGGGGGCGTCGAGGACCGGCCCGGGCGCCGGGACCGAGCGCGAGGTCGCAGGGCATCCAGGCTCGATGGGGGGCAGCGAGGCTGGGCGCCGTGTCGGCGCCGCCTGGGGATCGCTGGGGATCGCCGGCCCCTTCGGTGGCCCTTCGTGATCCTCAGCGACCGCTCAGCCTCATCGTGGGCCGTCCCCGGCCATGCCCGCCCGACGTCGTCTCCGCCACGTGGCCGCCCTGGCGGCCGGCGCCGCGCTCGCGGTCGCCGCTCCGCCCGCCGCACCGGCCTCCGCCGCTTCGACCCGCTCGACGAGCACGAACCGGGCCGGCTAGGAGCCCACCGCGCTCGAGCAGTCCACGGCGCCCTGCACCCACTCGCCGCCGACGTGGCGGTAGCGGACGCCCGTGCCCGTGACGGCGTACGTCGCTCTGCGCCTCGGCCACCGCGTGCACGAGCACGTCGCTGGCGAACTTCGGCACGACCACGTTCTCCCTCGCGCAGGCCGTGAGCACGACGGGGCACGCGGGCACGATCGCGGGCGGCGGCCCCGCTCCCGGCGCTCCGTTCGCGGCGCCGCGGCAGCGAGCGCCGCGGTGACGGCCTCGGCCGTTCGTTGTCAGATCACTGACATGCGCTCGTGATCTTGCGTGAGCTGTCGATTCTGTGGGGAGGATGTCTTGCCGTCGCCTGCTCTCGTTCGCCTGCCTGCTCGGGCTGACCATGATCGCCATGGTCGTCTCGCCCACCGTCCGCGCCAACACCAGCCACGCGGGCTGGCCGCCGATCGACGGGATGCTGCTCATGAACAAGCTCGACCAGCAGCGCCCGCTGGACGCGCGCCTCGGGCACGACCCGTTCGGCGGCGCCGACACCGGCTACCGCTGCGACGGCCTGCACCTCAGCCAGCGCTGCTTCCGGCGCAACGCGCGCTGCCTGGGCCGGCGCGACCGCCACGGGCGCTGCAACCGCATGGTCGTCCGCCCGTCGGGCCGGCACAACGAGCTGCTCGGCGGCCACGGCAGCGACCAGATCTTCGCGGGGCCCAACGGCGACGTGATCTGGGGCGACTACAAGGCCTCCGGCCAGCCCGCGACCCAGTCCGACCTGCTGGTCGGCGGCCCGGGCCGGGACTTCATCTACGCCTCGCACGGCACGAACACGATCCAGGCCGGCGGCGGCGACGACTGGATCAAGGCCCACTTCGGCCGCGGCTCGATCGACTGCGGGCCCGGCAACGACGTGCTGTTCGTCAGCCGCCGCGCCCAGAAGCACTACACGATCACCGGCTGCGAGCGGATCAGCCACCGGACGCTGGGGTACTAGGCGCTCGGCACGCCGCCGGGGCGCGGGCGCTCGGGGTCGTCCGCGGGCGTTGCGGTGTCGTGACGGTCGGTGTCGGGTCGACGTGCGATATGCCGGTCGAGGTGTCACGGTGGGCCCGGGGCGCACGTGGTCCCGGCCCGGCGCCCCCGGGCGCTCCGCTCGCGGCTAGGACGGCTCGCCCAGCACCCGGCGCACCGCGTCGACCTTGTCCTGCAGCGTCTGGGCCTTGTCGCGGCGCTCGTCGAGCTTGAGCACCGTGTAGACGCGGGGCAGGCCGAGCTCGAAGGGCACCGCGTGCAGCTCGCCGACGAGGGCCAGGATGTCGGCGGTCTCGCCCTCCAACGACGTGCCCATCGCGTGCAGCGCGTAGCCCACGCGGTCCTGGGCCGCCAGGCGGCGCTGGATCGCGGCGATGTAGCGGCTGGCGCTCGGATCGCTCCGGCCCAGCCCGATCACGGTCAGATCTGCGGTCGCCATGGGCGACTTCTACCAACCACGACGCCTCCGGCGCGGCCTGCGGGTTCGGCCCCGTGGGCCGGTACCGGCCCCTACCAGGCCTGGCCCGACCCGCAGTGCGGGCAGGCGACCGACGTCGAGACCGACGCCTGGAACTGGAAGCCGCAGGCACACGCGTACAGCGCGTGGTCCTCGGGCGCGACCGACGCGCGGTGCCGGCGCTCGGCCAGCAGGTGGGGATCGGCGGCCTCGGGGGCGTCCGGCGCGCGCTCGACGCGCCCGTGGGCGGACGGGCGCCGGGGGATCGGCGAGCGACGGTCGGTGGGTCGTTGGGGGCGGACGCGCATGGTGGAAGGTCTCGTTCTCCAGGACACCGTCGGCGCCTGAAGGTTTCGTCAACTCCGTACTCGTCGGTGACCTGGCGCGCTTGAGCACGGGTGGACGCCTGGTGGAGGCGTGCCGCGGCGCCGAGGCTGCGATACTTGGACGCGATGGATCCCGCACGCAAGCGACGCGTCAGGTTGATCGTGGCGCTGAGCGCCGCCGTCCTGCTGGCGTCGGCGCTCGTCTACACCAGCTTCAGCGCCTCCAGCGAGGCGCGATCGCCGAGCCAGCTCCTCGCGAGCGCCGCGCCCGGCCGCAGCTACCAGCTCACGGGCAAGGTGGTGGACGGGTCGATCGTCCGCGACGGCACGACCCTCAACTTCAAGGTCCGCGACCGCAACGGCAACGCCGCGGTGCCGATCCGCTACACCGGCGCGGTCGCCGACACCTTCCGCGACGGCCGCGAGGTCATCGTGACGGTCAGGCGCGAGGGCGGCACCTTCGTGGGCGAGAAGGACTCGCTCGTGACGAAGTGCCCGTCGAAGTTCCAAGCGCAGAAGACGACGAACACCTAGCGCGGCGATGGCAGACCTCGGCCGCGGCCTGACCTTCCTCGCCCTCGCTGTCGCCGTCTACGGCATCGGTGCGTCGCTGTACGGCGCGCGGACCGGACGTCGCGAGTGGGCCACCTCGGGCCGCCGCGCCGTCTACGCGCTGGCCGCCCTGACCTCGGGCGCGTTCATCGTGCTCGAGGTCGCGTTCCTGCGGTCGGACTTCAGCTTCTCGGTCGTCCAGTCGCACTCCTCGACGACGACGCCGACGTTCTACAAGGCCGCCGCGGCCTGGTCCTCGCAGGAGGGCTCGCTGCTGCTGTGGCTCTGGCTCCTGTCGCTGTGGTCCTCGCTCGTGCTGTTCCTGACGCGCCACCGCATGCGCGACGTGCAGCCCTACGCGACCGCCGTGCTGCTCGGGTTCGCCGCGTTCTTCGCCGGCCTGTTGGTCTTCGCGGTCTCGCCGTTCGACACGCTCGCCGTGGCGCCGCAGGAGGGCGCGGGGCTCAACCCGCTCCTGCGCCACCCGAGCATGATGATCCACCCGCCCATGCTCTACTCGGGCTACACGCTGTGGGCGGTGCCGTTCGCGTTCGCGGTCGGCGCGCTGATCGTCCGGCGCGTGGACGCCGAGTGGATGGTCGCGACGCGGCGCTTCGCCCTCGGCGCGTGGTTCTTCCTCGGCATCGGCATCCTGCTCGGCGCCCGCTGGTCCTACGCCGAGCTGGGATGGGGCGGCTACTGGGCGTGGGACCCGGTGGAGAACGCCTCGCTGCTGCCGTGGCTGACGGGCACGGCGTTCCTGCACTCGATCATGGTGCAGGAGAAGCGCGGGATGCTGAAGACGTGGAACGCGTCGCTCATCCTGGCCACCGGCACGCTGGCGATCCTGGGCACGTTCCTCGTGCGCTCCGGGATCCTCGACTCGATCCACGCGTTCACCGGCTCGTCACTGGGCGTGCCGTTCGTCGTGCTGATCGGCGTGATGATCCTCACCTCGGTCGTGCTCGTCGTCTCGCGCCGCGACACGCTGCGCTCCGAGCACAGGCTCGACTCGCTCCTGTCGCGCGAGGCGATGTTCCTGGGCAACAACCTCGTGCTCGTCGGGCTGGCCTTCGTCGTGTTCTGGGGGACGTTCTTCCCGCTGATCTCCGAGGCGCTCACCGGCGACAAGCAGTCGCTCGGACCGCCCTGGTACAACAAGTACACGGTCCCGCTGGCGCTCATGCTGGTGCTGCTGTCGGGCATCGGCCCCGTCATCGCCTGGCGCCGCGCGACCCCCAAGAACGCCCGGCGCAACTTCACGTGGCCGACGCTCACCGGCGTGGTCACGCTGGCCGTCACCGCCGCCTTCGGCGTCGCCGGCCGCCCGCTGGCCTGGCTCATGTTCGGCTTCGCGGCGTTCGTGGTCGGCACGATCCTCCAGGAGTTCGCCCGCGGCCTGCGGGCACGGCGCGCGATGACCGGCGAGGCCCCGCCGCTGGCGCTGCTGACGCTCGTGCGCCGCAACCGCCGGCGCTACGGCGGCTACATCGTCCACCTGGGGATGGCGCTGCTGTTCATCGGCGTCGCGGCGTCCTCGGCGTTCCAGCACGCGCGCGACGTGCGGCTGCGCCCCGGCCAGTCGGCGAAGATCGGCAACGGCTACACCGCCAGGTACGATCGGGCGACGGCGCGCGTCGACGTGTCGAACAACGATGTCGAGCGGATCGTGCTCGGCGCCCAGATGACGTTGTCCAAGGACGGCAAGGTGGTCGCCCACCTGAGCCCGAACCGCGGCTACTACCCGATCGCCGGCGCCGAGGCCGTGTCGCCGGTGGGGCGCTACTTCGACGGCGAGGCGACGAGCGAGGTCGCGATGACCGCCGGCGTGCGGCGCGACGTCTGGATGGCGGTCTCCCCGGAGATCGGCGGCCTGTCCGCCCAGGTCAAGAAGGACGACGCGGCCGTCATCGGCGGCCTGCGCAAGCTCGTGGCCCAGGACCCGAAGATCATGCTCGACCCGCGCGTGCGCGCACGGCTGGGCCAGTACATCGGCGGGCGCATCAACGGCCTCACCGCCTCCTACGCCCAGTCGGCGCCGCCCGCCACGTTCCGGATGATCGTCTCCCCGCTGGTGGCCTGGATCTGGCTCGGCGGGCTCATCGTCATCGTCGGCGGCATCATCTGCATCTGGCCGGCTCCCGACCTCGCCCGGCGCCGGGCCACCGCCGGCTACGCCGCGCGCGTGGCGCGCGAGCTCGGCCGCGCCTGACCGGCCCGCCCGATGGATCCGCTCGCCACCGTCCTCGTGCTCGTCGCCGCCCTCCTGGCCGCGGTCATCGTCGGGCGCCCGCTCATGGCGGGGCGCTCGGAGCGCGAGGACATGGCCCGCAGCACGCGCATCGCCGACCTCGAGGCCGCCAAGGCCGCGCGCTACCGCGAGATCCGCGAGGCCGAGATGGACTACCGGACCGGCAAGCTGTCCGAGCCCGACTGGAAGGCGATCGACCGCGAGCTGCGGGCCGAGGCGATGGAGGTGCTGCGGCGCCTGGACGCGCTGGGCGCCGAGCCCGGCGCCGCACCCGAGCCGACGGGCGGTGCCGCGCCGGAGGCGCCGGCCGAGCCCGCTGCGGCCCCGCCCGGCGAGCCCGTGGCCGTCGAGCCGGCGGCCGGGCCGGTGCGGGAGCGCCAGGACCAGGCATGAGCCTCTACCATCACGCAGACCATGGTTGAAACCGTGCTCTCCATCGTGCAGGTCGGGATCTGCGTCGTGCTCATCTTCCTCGTGCTCATGCACTCCGGGAAGGACGCGGGGCTGTCGGGCGCCTTCGGCGTCGGCTCCGGCGCGGGGCCGCTCGGTGGCGGCTCGCTCGTGGAGCGCAACCTGAACCGCTGGACCGTCGCGTTCGCGCTGCTGTTCACGATCAACACGGTCATCCTGCTGCGCATCAGCTAGGCGCGCCGCCGGCCTCAGTCGGTCAGCAGCGCGAACGGGACGCCGTCCTGCCCGGCGCCGGTAGGCGCGCCGGCGCACGCCCTCCCGGGCGAAGCCGGCCACGTCCTGCGCCGTGGCCGGCCGCAGCACGGGCCGCGCCGCTCAGGCGCCGGTCGTGAGCACCATCCGGAAGCGCGCAGCGCCGGACATCATCGTCTCGTAGGCCTCGGCGGCCTCCTCCAGCGGGCGCGTCTGGATCATGGGACGCACGCCGGAGAGCACGCTGAAGGCCAGCGTGTCCTCGGAGTCCTTCGACGTGCCGGAGGCGTGGCCGACGATCGCGTTGCTGCCGCCGATGAGCGCGGCGGGCGGGATCTCCAGCGGATCCATCGACGCCCCGACGATGATCAGCCGGCCGCGCGGCGCCAGGCCGCCGACCACGGCCGACATGGCCGACGCGCTCGTCACCGTCGCGAGCACCACCCGCGCGCCGCCGAGGGCCTGCAGCTCCTCACCGGGGTCCTGGGCCGTGCTGTCGATGTAGTGGCGGGCGCCGAGCTTGCGTGCGAGCTCCTCCTTGTCGGTGCCGCGAGCGATCGCGACGGTGTCGAAGCCCAGCTTGGCGGCGAACTGCACGCCGAGGTGGCCCAGGCCTCCGACGCCGAGGACGGCCACGAGGTCGCCGCCGACCGCTCCGCTCTCGCGCAGCGCGTTGTAGGTGGTGATGCCCGCGCAGAGCAGCGGGGCGGCGTCCTGCGCGCTGAGATCGTCGGGGATCGCCGCCAGCGCGCCGGCCTTGACCACCACGTAGTCGGCGTAGCCGCCGTCGAACGTGATGCCGGGGATGACGAGGTTGGCGCAGCTGATGAGGTCGCCGCGTCGGCACGGGTCGCAGCGGCCGCAATTGCCGCCGAACCAGCCGACGCCGACGCGCTGGCCGGCCTCCCAGCCTTCCACGCCCTCGCCGACCGTCTCGATGGCCCCCGCGATCTCGTGGCCCGGGACCAGCGGGTAGCTCACGCCCGGAAAGCCGCCCTCCTTGGCGAACATGTCGCTGTGGCAGACGCCGCAGGCGTGCACGCGCACGAGCACCTCGCCGCGCCCGGGGGAGGGCACCTCGCGCTCGACGAGCTCCATCGCCCCGCCCGCCGCGCTGATCTGCACTGCTCGCATGGTCGCCATGGCATGGCGGGTATCCAGCCGGCGCGGCCTCCAATCCGATCGGGCGCATCTGCGGGGATCCGGCGCGCGTCGTGTAGCGTCGCCGGCTGTGGACGAGGAGGCCAACCCCCGCCCCCGCCGGCCGGCGATCGTGGCCGTCGACGACGAGCCGGCAGTCCTCGCGGCCGTCGCGCGCGACCTGCGCCGCGGCTTCGGCGAGCACTATCGGATCCTGCGCGCGCACTCCGGCCCGGAGGCGCTGGACCTGCTGCGCGAGCTGCGCACGCGCGGGGACCAGGTCGCCCTGCTCATCGCCGACCAGCGCATGCCCGGCATGGCGGGCACGGAGTACCTCGTGCAGGCACGCCAGATCGTGCCCGATGCCAAGCGCGTGCTGCTCACGGCCTATGCCGACACGGAGGCGGCGATCGCGGCGATCAACGAGGTCGCGCTGGACTACTACCTGCTCAAGCCGTGGGACCCGCCGGAGGAGCAGCTCTTCCCCGTCGTCGAGGACCTCCTGCAGACGTGGGAGTCCGGCGCGGCGCTCGAGGCCGGCGGCCTGCGCGTCATCGGACACCGGTTCTCCAAGGCCTCGCACGACCTGCGCGACTTCCTGGCGCGCAACCGCGTCCCCGCGCGGTGGCTGGACGTCGAGCGCGACGGCGAGGCGCGCGAGCTGCTCGTCGTCGCCGGCATCGACGCCGAGCGCCTGCCCGTTGCGCTGCTCGAGGACGGCACGGTCCTCGAGCGCCCGACGGTCCTCGAGCTGGCCGAGCGCCTCGGCGTCACCGGCCAGCCGGCGGCCGACCACTACGACCTGGTCATCGTCGGCGGCGGGCCCGCCGGGCTGGCGGCGGCGGTCTACGGCGCCTCGGAGGGCCTGCGCACGGTGCTCGTCGAGCGCGAGGCGCCCGGCGGGCAGGCCGGGCAGTCAAGCCGCATCGAGAACTACCTCGGCTTCCCGATGGGCCTCAGCGGCTCGGACCTGGCCCGGCGCGGCACCGATCAGGCGCGCCGCCTGGGCGCCGAGCTGCTGACGGTGCAGGACGCCGTCGCGCTGCGCGCCGAGGGCGCCGGGCGGATCGTCACGCTGACCGGCGGCACCACGCTCAGCGCCAACTGCGTGCTCGTGGCCTCCGGCGTGTCCTACAACCAGATGAACGCGCCGGGCTTCGCCGGGCTCACCGGGCAGGGCATCTACTACGGCGCGGCGATGACCGAGGCGCGCGCCTGCGCCGACCAGCACGTCGTGATCATCGGCGGCGCGAACTCGGCGGGCCAGGCGGCCGTCTACTTCGCGGGCTGGGCCGGGCGGGTGACGATGCTCGTGCGCGCGGCCTCGCTGACCAAGTCCATGTCGCACTACCTCATCGAGCAGATCGCCGCCCTGCCCAACGTGGAGGTGCGCACGGGCGCCCAGGCCGTGGCCGCCGAGGGCGACGAGCAGGGCCGGCTGCGCCGGCTGCGCATCCGCGCCGCCGACGGGTCCGAGACGCTCGAGGACGTCGACGCGTGCTTCGTGTTCATCGGCGCCGCGCCGCGCACCGACTGGCTCGACGGCGTCGTGGCGCGCGACGAGCGCGGGTTCATCCTCGCCGGGCCCGACGCCCAGCGGGCCGGGTGGCCGCTGGCACGCGACCCCTACCTGCTGGAGACGACCGTGCCGGGCGTCTTCGTCGCCGGCGACGTCCGCGCCCGGTCGATCAAGCGCGTGGCCAGCGCGGTGGGGGAGGGCTCGATGGCGGTCTCGCTCATCCACCAGTACCTCGTCGACGGATGAGCGTCGACGCGGTCACCCTGGCCGACCTGCGGCGCATCGACCTCTTCGACGGCCTGGACGACGCCGAGCTCGCCGACTGGGTGGCGGTCGCGACGGTCCGCGAGATCGCCGTCGGCGACGAGGTGGCCGAGCAGGGGGTCACGCCCGCCGGCGTCCAGCTGCTGCTGGAGGGCACGGTGCAGACGTTCGTCGTCAACCAGGGCCGCCTGGAGCCCATCGGCCACCAGGAGGCGCCGACCTGGATGGGCGCGATCGCCGTGCTGACCGAGGGCCGATCGGCGCGACGATGCGGGCGCTGACGCCCTGCCGCCTGGCGACGATCGACGCTCCGGACTTCCGTCGCCTGGCGCTGGCCCAGCCCGCGGTGCACCGGGTCGTCATGCACCAGGTCGCGCCCGTCATGAGCCGCGTGACGGCCATCGAGCAGAACCGCGAGCGCCTGGCGTCGCTGGGCACGATGGCCGCCGGACTGGCCCATGAGCTCAACAACCCCGCCGCGGCCGCCCGGCGCGCGGCCGCGCAGATCCTCGAGGCGCTGGACGCCATCGGCGCGGCGCTCGGCGTCTTCGTCGAGTCCGGCATCGAGCGCGCCGAGGCCCAGGAGCTCGTCGCGCTGCAGCGCGCGGCGCTGGCGGGGATGGAGGGCCGCACGGCGCTGCAGACGCTCGACGCCGCCGACGCCGAGGACGCGCTGCTCGAGCGCCTGGAGGACCTCGGCGTGCCCGAGCCCTGGCGGCTGGCCGAGCCGCTGGCCGCCGCGGGCGTCGACGAGGCCTGGCTGCAGCGCGTGGCCGGGCTGGCGGGCCCCGCGACCGGCGCCGCGCTGAGCTGGGTCGCGGCATCGCTGACCGCCCGCGGGCTGGCCGCCGAGTTGGAGGAGTCCACCCAGCGCATGTCCGACCTGGTCGGCGCCGTGAAGTCCTACGCCTACATGGACCGCGGCGACCTCGTCGAGGTCGACCTTCATGAGGGGCTGGAGACCACGCTGGCCGTCCTGGGCCACAAGCTCAAGCACACGTCGATCGACGTGGCCCGCGAGTACGACCGCACGCTGCCGAAGCTGACGGTCCGCGGGTCCGAGCTCAATCAGGTATGGACCAACCTCATCGACAACGCGGTCGACGCGCTCGGCGAGCACGGGGCGATCACCGTCACCACGCAGCGCGACGGGGAGTGCGCGCTCGTGGCGATCACCGATGACGGCCCGGGCATCCCGCCGGAGATCGTCGACCGCGTCTTCGACTCGTTCTTCACCACCAAGGACGTCGGCCAGGGTACGGGGCTGGGCCTGGCCACGGCGCGGCGCATCGTCGTCGACCGCCACGGCGGATCGCTGACGGTCGACTCCCAGCCCGGCCGCACCACGTTCCGCGTGTGGCTGCCCTTCACGACCCCGGCGGGAGCCCCATGACCACCTGCACGCACCTGGACCGCATCACGATCACCGAGCTGCCCGAGGCCGTGGACGGCTGCGAGGACTGCCTGGCCTCCGGCGGGACCTGGCTGCACCTGCGCATCTGCCTGGAGTGCGGCCACGTCGGCTGCTGCGATGACTCGCCCAGCCGGCACGCGACCGCCCACCGCCACGCCACCGACCACGTCCTCATCCGCTCGCTGGAGCCCGGCGAGGACTGGTCGTGGTGCTACGCCGACGAGGTCGCGATGCGCATCCCCGAGATCACCGGCGAGACGCGGATCCCGCCCTCGCCGATGCTGGGCTAGGCGAACGCCGGCCCAGGGGTCCAGGTTCGCGGGGGGTGTCGGCCCCGCGGGCCGGGTTCGCCCGGCTCAGCCCGTGATGCGGAAGCCCTGCGCGCGCAGCGGCGGGCAGACGACGCCCTTGGCGAAGCGCCGCCCGTAGTACTCGGCCTCGGTGACCAGGCGCGCATCGGCGCCCAGCGCCTCCGTCGCGTCGAGCAGGCGCAGGACGGAGTCCGTGAAGCGCACGTCGTGCAGCGGGCGGGTGATGCGGCCGTCCTCGATGAGGAACGTCCCGTCGCGCGTGGTCCCGGTCAACAGGACCTGCCGCGGGTGGACGACGTTGAGGTACCACAGCCGCGTCACGTAGATGCCGCGCTCGATCGGGGCGGCCAGCGCGTCCACGCCGGCGGCGTCGCCGCCGGCCAGCACAAGGTTCGTCGGCGCCGGGCCGTGGGGATCGCCCCGGGGCCAGGGCGTGGCCGGTCGACCGCGCGCCGCCGCCCGCCCGTGCCGCCGAGCGCGAGTCGTGGACGACGTGGCGCGCGACGCCGCCCTCGATGAGCGCCAGCGGCGCCTTCGGCACGCCCTCGAGGTCGAACGCGCGGGGCCACGTCCGCGCGGCGGACGGGTCGTCGGCCAGATCGATCGACGGGGCGCCGATGCGGGTGCCCAGTCGCTGCTCCAGCGCGCCTCGGCCCTCGGCGTGGGCCAGGCCGTTGAACGCCAGCCACGCGAGCATCTCCAGCAGCCCGCCGACCGCGTCGGCGTCCAGGACCACGGGGTACTCGCCCGGCTCCAGGACGACGGGCTCCTCGGGCCCGACCTTCGCCGCGGCCCGGCGGGCGCCCGCCTCGGGGTCCAGCCCCGCGGCGCCGACGGCCGCCTGGGCGTCCCAGCCCGTGCGCCCGCCGTCATCTCGGCAGATGACCTTCATGAACGCGTCGGTGACGCGGTCGGCGGCGCGCAGCCCGGCGGTCGAGGCCAGCGCGGTCTGCACCGCGCCCTCCGTCCACGTCCCGAAGGCCTCGAGCCCGTGCTCGGCGGCGACGACGAACGCGGCGCGCAGCGCCTCGCCCCCCGGCGCCGGATCGATCCGTGCGGTGGCCTCGTCGAAGCCGTGGTGGCCGGCGGGCGCGACGGGCGCGGGCTGCGGCAGCCCGGGGTGGTCGCCCGGGCCGCCGGCGGCCCGGGCCGCGGTGGCGGCCGCGTCGGCGGCGCGGCGTGCCACGTCGCGCAGGCTGTCGTCGTCGAGGCGGTTGGTCACCGCGCCGCCGACGTGGCCGTCGCGCAGGCTGAGCAGGTGGACCGAGGTGTCGTCGATCTCGGTGGCCTGGGTCGGGGCCGAGCGCGCGTAGCGCAGCATGAGCGAGCGCTCCGAGGTCACCGTCGCCTGGCCCTCGCCGTCGAGGTGGCCGAGGGCGCGATCGGCCAGCTCCAGGGCCGTCTCGCCGCTCATGCCACACCGACCTGGACGTCGCGGAAGCGCGCCGGCGCCGCGCCGTGCGAGACCGCCATGACCTGGCCGGGCTCGCCCTTGCCGCAGTTGGTCAGCCCCCACAGCCGCCAGTCCGCCGCGCCGCACACGGCGTCCAGCGAGGCCCAGAACTGCGGGGTGATCCCGGCGTAGGAGGGGTTGCGGTACAGCCGCCCCAGCTCGCCGCCACGGATCTCGCGGGCGATCTCGGTCGCGAACTGGAACTGCCAGCGGCGGTCGTCGATCGACCACGAGCGGTTGGACTCCAGGTAGAGGCCGTCGTCGGTGCCGGCGATCAGGTCGGCCAGCGTGCCCGCGGTCCCGGGCTGGACCGACACGTTGGTCATCCGCACGATGGGCTGGCGCGCGAAGCCCTCGGCGCGCGCGCAGCCGCCCGAGCGCTCCAGGCCGACGGCCGCGGCCGACTGGCGGTCCGACAGCGCCGCGCGCAGCACACCGTCGGCGATGAGCGTCGTGCGCGCCCCGGCGACGCCCTCGTCGTCCCAGCCGAAGGACCCCAGCCCGCCCGGCAGCGTGGCGTCGGCGCTGACCTGCAGCACGTCGGAGCCGTAGCGCAGCCCGGCGCGGAGGTCGGCGGGAGCCACCCAGCTCGTGCCGGCGTAGGAGGCCTCGCCGAGCAGCATCCGGTCGAGCTCGAGCGCGTGGCCGATCGACTCGTGCAGCTGCAGCGCGAGCTGCTCGCCGTGCAGGACGAGGTCGCGGCGCCCTCGGGGCAGGCCGGGGCGGTCAGCAGCTCGATGGCCTCGGCGGCGACGCGCGGCGCGTGGGCCGGCAGGTCGAGGCCCAGGACGTGCTCCCAGCCGGCGGCGGCGACGTCGCCGCCGTGCGAGCTCGGGTAGGTGCGGGTCTGCAGCTCGCCGTCGCCGACGGCCGTGGCCTCCAGGCCGGCGCCGCAGGTCGTCTGGACCTGGGTGACCGCCGTCCCGTCGCTCGTGGCCAGCGCCTTGGTCGTGCGGTCCATGGCGGCCGAGGCCTGCGCCCGGGCGATCCGCGGGTCGCCGCGCATCGCGGCGACGGCGTCGAACAGCAGCGCGAGGCGCTCCTCGGGCGCGACGGCGAACGGGTCGACCTCCCACGGGCTCTCCCAGTGCCCGGTGACCGCGACGACCGGGGCCAGCGGCCGCGCGCCCGCGGCGGGCTGCGCGGCGGCCACGGCCAGGGCCCGGCGCAGCGCGAGCTCGGCCCCGGCGCTGCTGACGTCGCGCGTGGCCGCGAACCCCCAGGCCCCGCCGACGAGCACGCGGACGCCGATCCCTTCGCTCTCGTCGGCCTCGACGGCGTCGACGAGGCCGTCGTGGACGGCGAGCGCCTCGTGGCGATGATGGACGTGGCGCGCCTCGGCGTGGGCGCAGTGGCCCGCGGCGCGGTCGACGGTCTCCCGGAGCAGATCGAGCACGACGTGGAGCGTAGTTCGCTGGCCGCGTCGTGGTGGTCCGTCCGGGCGCGGCGCCACCAACTGCCCCTACCACGCCTCCCCGTACAGCGCGCGCAGCTCGTCGCGGTCCGCGCGCGGCGGCGTGAGGTCCAGCTCGGGGCGCCCGGCGGCCGCGTCGGCGCAGGCGTCGAGACGGTCCTCCGGCACGCCGAGGCGGCGGATGCCGTTGGCGCCCGCGCGGCGGGCGAGCTTCTCGGCGAGCGCCCGCAGCGTCCCGTCGGGGTCCACGCGCCCGGGCGTGCGCCGCTCGAGCGCCGAGATCGCCACGGGCAGCATCGCCGCGTTGGCCGGGCCGTGGCCGGTGCCGCCGACGCGCACGAGCGTCTGGGACAGCACGTGGCTGAGGCCGTACCAGGCCGCGCCGATCGCGTACCCCGACAGCAGCGCGGCCAGCGCGAGCTGCTCGCGCGCCACGAAGCCCGGGTCCTCGTCCTCCATGATCCAGGCGACGTCGACGAGCCGCTGGGCCTCGCGGGCGGCCATCGACGGGACGGGGGAGGCCAGCGTGGTCACCGCACCCTCAACGGCGTGGGCCAGGACGTTGGCCGAGCTGGCGGCCAGGTCGGAGACGGGCTGGGAGCCCGACAGGTCCGGATCGTTGACGACCAGCGCCGGGCGGACCGCCCGCGCGCCGTCCTCCAGGCCCTGGGCCGGCGGTGCACGGCGGTCATCTCCGCCGCGCTCAGCGTCGTCGGGATCGCGGCGACCCGCACGCCGTCGTGGACGCCGGCGATCGCCTTGGCCGTGTCGATGACGCGCCCGCCGCCGGCGGCGACGAGCAGGCCGCCGGCGCCCACCACGCCGGACAGGCCGGCGGCCAGCTCGTCCACCGCGCCCGGCCCGACGAGGTGCACGACCTCCGCGCCCTCGGCCAGCGCGGGCAACGCCTCCTGCGCGCGCTCGGTGGTCAGCAGCACGTAGGGCCGTCGAGCAGCCCCGCGACGTCGGCGACGGCGCCGCGCCCGAACCGGATCGTCCGCTCGCCGTCGCGCCAGGTGAAGTCCATGCCCGCGAGGCTAGGCGAACGCCGCCCGCGGGCGCCGGGACCGCACGCTCAGGGGCGTGCGGCCGGCGCCCGGTCCGGGTTCCAGGAGTAGGCGTACTCGGGCTTGTCGTGGTCGCGCCACAGGGCCGCGAGCCGCAGCGGGCGGAACGTGTCCCACATGATCGCCAGCTCGTCGGTCCGCGTGGCGCCCAGCGCCTTCTCGACCGCTCCGGGCTGCGGGCCGTGGGGCAGGCCCGACGGGTGCAGCGTGATGCAGCCCACCTCGACGCCCTTGCGCGCGGCGTAGTCGCCGTCGGCGTAGAACATCACCTCCTCGGACTGGATGTTCGAGTGGTGGTAGGGCAGCGGCACGGCCTGCGGGTCCCAGTCGAGCATCCGTGGCGCGAACGTGCAGATGACGAAGTTGGGGCCCTGGAACGTCTGGTGGGCCGGGGGCGGCAGGTGCAGGCGCCCGGCGCGAGGCTCGAAGTCGTCGGCGTTGAACGTGTAGGGGAACACGTAGCCGTCCCAGCCGACCACATCGAACGGGTGGCGGTCCAGCACGTAGGCCTGCACGCCGTCGCGCACCCGGACGGTGAGGTGGAACTCGCCGGCCTCGTCGTGGGTCTCGAGCTCGATCGGCCCGTGGAAGTCGCGCTGGGAGTACGGCGCGTGCTCCAGGAGCTGGCCGTAGCGGTTGCGGTAGCGGTCGGGGGTCTCGATCTCCCCGGGCGTGTGGAAGCACACCCAGAACTGCTCGAGGCCCGGATCGGGCTCGAAGCGGTACGTCGTCCCGCGGGGGATCACGACGTAGTCGCGCTCGCGGAACGTGACCGGGCCGAACACGGTGCGCAGCTTGCCGCCGCCGCGGTGCACGTAGACGACCTCGTCGCCCTCGCCGTTGCGGTGGAAGCCCGCCTGGGCCTCGGTCGGCTTGGCGATGGAGACCTCGAGGTCGGCGTTGTACATCAGCAGCTGCCGACCCGACACCGGGTCGCCGCCGGAGGGTGCGGCGTTGGCGTCGGCGAGCCGGTGGACGTGGGCGTCGGGCACCCACTCCTCGCGGCGGATCGGCGCGAAGCCGCCGACCTCGGCCAGCCGGCACGGCGAGTGCAGGTGGTAGAGGATCGTCTCGTTGCCGCTGAAGCCCTCGTAGCCGAGGACCTCCTCGGTCAGCAGGTGTCCGGCCGGCCCGGCGCCGTTGCCGTCGCCCCGGAACTGGACGTGGCGCTTGCGCGGGATGCGGCCCAGGCTCAGATAGCGCATGGGGTGACCGTACTCCTACAGGTTGCCGCGCCGGTCCTGCTCGCGCTCCAGCGCCTCGAACAGGGCCTTGAAGTTGCCGTCGCCGAAGCCGCGGGCCCCGTGACGCTCGATGACCTCGAAGAACACGGTCGGCCGGTCGCCGACGGGCTTGGTGAAGATCTGCAGCAGGTGGCCGTCATCGTCGCGGTCGACGAGGATGCCCTGGGCGCGCAGGTCGGCCAGCTGGCCCTCGACCTCCGGGACCCGCGCGGGGACCCCGTCGTAGTAGGCGTCGGGGATGTCGAGGAACTCGACGCCCCGGCGGCGCAGCGCCGCGACCGTGCCGACGATGTCGCGCGTGGCCACCGCGAGGTGCTGGGCGCCCGGGCCCTCGTAGAACTCGAGGTACTCGTCGATCTGCGACCTGCGCTTGGCCTCGGCGGGCTCGTTGATCGGGAACTTGACGGCGCCGTTGCCGTTGGTGACGACCTTGGACATGAGCGCCGAGTACTCCGTCGAGATCGCCTCGTCGGTGAAGTGGAGCATCTCCTTCATGTTGAAGACGTCCTCGTAGTACTTCACCCAGGGGTCCATGTGCTCGACGTTGCCGACGATGTGGTCCAGCGCCAGCAGCATCGGCTCGGCGTCGTCGGACGGGTCCTGCGCGGCGGCGTAGCCGGGCAGGAACGGCCCGGGGTAGCCATCGCGCTGGACGAACGTGTGCAGGGTGTCGCCGTAGGTCCTGATGGACGCCAGGCGCACCGTGCCGTGCTCGTCGGTGGCGTCGTGGGGCTCGGCGACGCCCTCGGCACCGCGGCTCGTCGCCTCCTGCCAGGCGCGGTCGACCGACGGCACGCTCAGCGCGATGACCTTGACGCCGTCGCCGTGGCGGCGGTGGTGCTCGGCGATGGGCGAGTCGCTGTGCAGGGCGCCCGTCAGCACGAGGCGGATGCGGCCCTGCTGCAGGACGTAGGACGCGCGGTCGCGCGTGCCCGTCTCCAGCCCCGAGTAGGCGACGAGCCGGAAGCCGAACGCGTGACGGTAGTAGTAGGCCGCCTGCTTGGCGTTGCCCACGAACAGCTCGACATGATCGATGCCGTGCAGCGGCATGAAGTCCTCGGTGGCCGGCATGGTCCCGGCGGGGTGCAGGGCGGTCTGGGGCGTCATCGATCTCTCCTCGGTGTCGGGAACCGTCCCGTTGAATGATCCGCTTGTCGCGGCCGCCGCTCAATGGCGGATCGTTGCGTCTGGACGCCTAGACTTGGCCCGTGGACGACATCGACCGCAAGATCGTTGCGCTGCTGCGGGAGAACGCGAGGCGCTCGTTCCAGGACATCGGCGGGCGCGTCGCGCTGAGCGCCCCGGCGGTCAAGCGCCGGGTCGACCGCCTGGAGGCCGACGGCGTCATCCGCTCCTACGCCGCGGTCGTCGACCCGGCCGCGATGGGCTGGACCACGCACGCGGTGGTCGCGCTGTACTGCGAGGGCCGCATGTCGGGCGGCGAGGTCCGCGCGTCCGTGGAGCAGCACCCCGAGGTCGAGGCGGCCTACACCGTGGCCGGCGACGCCAGCGCGATCCTGCACCTGCGCGCGGCCGACACCCAGCACCTCGAGGAGGCGCTGGAGCGCCTGCGCGACACGCCGGGCGTGCGCCGCACGCACACCCAGGTCGTGCTCTCGACGCTCTTCGAGCGCCCGGTGGTCTAGGCCGCCTCGGCGGCCGCGCCGGCGCGCACCGCCGCGGTGCGGCGCGCCTCGTGGCGCACGACGACGACCACCGAGGCCACGATGAGCGCCATGCCCGCGATGGTCACGATCGTGATGCGCTCGTCCAGGAACACCGCGCCGAGCACCACGGCGATGAGCGGGTTGACGTAGGCGTAGGTCGAGACCTTGGAGATCGGTGCGTGCGCCAGCGCGTAGGCGTAGCAGGAGAACGCGACGATCGACCCGACGAGCACCAGGTAGGCCAGCGCGGCGAGCGAGGTCGCCGAGAACGCCGACGGGTGCAGCCCCTCGCCGGCGCAGGCGCCGGCGACCGTCAGGACGAGGCCGCCGAACAGCAGCTGCCAGGCCGTGGCCACCAGCGGATCGCCGGGCAGCGTGATGCGCAGCGACGTGAACGAGCCCAGGCCCCAGGAGACCGCGGCCAGCACGACGAGCAGCACCATCCCGAGCGCCGCGCCGGCGGGCCGGCCCCGGGCAGCAGCAGCACGCCCACGCCGACGAAGCCCAGCGCGACGCCGGCCAGGGTGCGGCCCGCCACGCGGTCGCCGCCCAGCGTGCGAAACAGCGCGATCCACAGCGGGACCGAGGCGATGATCAGCGCGGTGAGGCCGGTGGGCACGTCGTGCTCGGCGATCGTCACCAGGCCGTTGCCGCCGGCCGCCAGCAGCGTGCCGACCAGCGCGCAGTGCGCCAGGCGCCCCCACGAGGTGGCGATCGCCGCCGGGCCGCCGCGCCGGGCGGCCAGGAACGCGAGCATGATCACGCCGGCGGCCACGAACCGCACCCCGGCGCCCAGCAGCGGCGGCACCGTCTCGATCATGAGGCGGATCGCGAGGTACGTGCCGCCCCAGATGACGTAGACGGCACCGATCGCCGACCACACCCGCCAGTCCTGAGGAGGGGAGCCCTGGGCGCGGATGTGGCCGGCGCCGGTGCGCATCCGCCGGAAGCTACCCGCGCGAGAGCGCGGGACGCCTCCAGGGGTTCGTGCCCGTCAGCCGGAGGAGTTCCCGGCGCCGGTGCGGGCGAGGCGCCTGCAGCGCGTGTGCCCGCAGGAGGGCGACCAGGTCGGCGGTGGGCGCGAAGGGGTCGGCGATCACGCGGCCGTCATCGGCCGCGCGGGCCGCGAGGACGACGCCGTCGCGCTCGGCGACGACGACCGGGCCCGCGAGCGGGCGGCGGCTGTCGAGGGCGGCGAGGCGCGTGAGCGCGGCCGCGTCGTCGGGATAGGCCGGGCGCAGGACGACGGCGTCGGTGCGCGGGGGAGGGGGAGGGGGCCGGGCATGGCGATGATGATGGTGCTCCCAGCCCATCAGGACAAATGACATTCGGTGACGCTGCCGGTAAGTTCTCCTTATGCTCGATGTCCGCCGTCTGCGCGTCCTGCGCGAGGTCGCGGCCCAGCGGTCGTTCTCGGCTGCCGCGGAGGCGCTGTCCTACACGCAGTCCGCCGTGTCCCAGCAGATCGCCGCGCTGGAGCGCGAGGCGGGCGCGTGCCTGGTGGAGCGCAGCGCCCGGGGCGTCCGGCTCACGGAGGCCGGGCGTGCGCTCGTCACGCACGCCGAGGTCATCCTCGCCCGGCTGGCCGACGCCGAGGACGAGCTCGAGGCGATCGCCGGGCTGCGCACCGGGCGCCTGCGCCTGGCCGCGTTCCCCAGCGCGTGCGCCACGCTCATGCCGCTGGCCGTCGCCGGCTTCCGCGAGCGCCACCCGGGCATCGAGCTCACGCTCTGCCCCGCCGAGCCCGACGAGGGCCTGCGCCTGCTGCGCGCCGGCGAGGTCGACGTCGCGCTGGCCATCGAGACCACGTTCGCCCGCCCCGGCCCCGACGACGTCGACCGCGTGCACCTGCTCGACGACCCGATGTACATCATGCTGCCCGCCAGCCATCGCCTGGCGGGTCGCGGGCGCGTGCGCCTGGCCGACCTCGCCGACGAGGCGTGGATGATCGGCACGACGGGCCACTGCCCCGACGCCAGCATCTTCCTGCGGGCCTGCCAGACCGCGGGCTTCGAGCCGCGGATGGCCTTCAACCTCGACGACTACAACGCCATCCAGGGCTTCGTCGCGGCCGGGATGGGCGTGTCGTTCATCCCCGACCTCGCGCTCATCACGGTCCGCGACGACGTCGTGGTCCGCTCGCTGGGCGCGCGGCCGCCCGTGCGCCGCATCCTGGCCGCGACCGCCGCCGGCGCCTACCGCTCGCCGGCCAAGACGGCGATGCTCGACGTGCTCGTCGCCGTGGCCCGCGACTTCGGGCGGCGGCGCACCGAGCTGGCGCTGGCCTCCTAGAGGCCGAGCCCGAGCTGCGCCGCCGGGTAGACGGGCAGGCCGCCGGAGACGACGGCGAACGGCGTCAGGGCGTGGGGCTCGGTGCCGCCGCCGGGGCCGACATGGACGACCTCCCAGCCGCGGACGGCCAGGACGTCGGCGACGAGCCGGCGGTGGCAGCGTCGCCAGTCGGCCTCCGCGCACAGCACGGCCGTGCGCCGCCCGGCGGCCAGGGCCTCCAGGTGGGCGAGCCCGCGCGCGAACTCGGCGGTGGCGACGTGGTCGGCGTAGCCGCGCATGGCGGCTTCGGCGAACCCGTCGTTGGGCGAGCCGGCCACGGGCTCGCGGCGGCCGCCGAGCTCGGGCACGTGCGTGTAGGTCACCCCGCGAGGCGCCAGCTCGACGGCGAGCGCGTCGTCGTCGAAGTGCGGGTGGCGCCGCGACCGCGGCCAGCGGCGCACGTCGGCCAAGGCGGTCACGTCCTGGGCCGCGAGCAGGCCGGCGAGGTGCTCGAGCGCGTGGGCGGAGTGACCGACGGTCAGGATGACGCGCGGCGCGGTCACGGCGGGCTCAGACGATCGGCGCCTCGAGGCGGCCGAGCCCGTCGGCCTCGATCGCCACCGTGTCGCCGGGCTGCAGCCAGCGCGCCCGGTCATCGGGCACGTCGGCGTTGAGCTCGAGCAGGCACCCGCGGTCCAGGGTGCCCGAGCCCAGCACGTCGCCCGGGCGCAGCCGCGTCTCGCGCGCCGCCTGGGCCACGAGCTGCGGCCAGGTCCAGTGCATCGCCCCGGCGTCGCTGCGCGTGATCTCGGCCCCGTCGATCGTCGCGCGGGCCTCGAGCCGCAGGCGCCCGTCGACGAGCGGCAGCTCGTCGGGCGTCACGAGCCACGGGCCCATCGACGTCGCGAAGTCCTTGCCCTTGGCCGGGCCGAGCCCGACGGTCATCTCCCGGCGCTGGATGTCGCGGGCGCTCCAGTCGTTGAACAGGGTGAAGCCGGCGATCGCGCCGTCCTCGCCGATGACCGCGGCGATCTCGAGCTCGAGGTCCAGCCGCTCGCAGCCCGCGGGCCGGCGCACCGGCGTGCCGGGCCCCTGGACCGAGGCCGGGTTGGAGAAGTAGAAGACCGGCGCCTCGTACCACGCCTCGGGCACGTCGCGCCCGCGCAGGCGCGAGCCGGTCGACACGTGCCCCTCGTAGGCGTAGAAGTCGCGCACGCTGGGCGGCTCGGGCACCGGTGCCAGCAGCGTCGCGTCGGCCACCGCGTGGTCGCGGCCGCTCGGGGCGTGCCCCTCGCCGCGCAACCAGTGCAGCATCGTCGGGGCCGCCAGCTCGACGATGCGGGCGTCGCCGCCCTCGCCGTCGAGGCGGCCGACGCGGGCGGTGCCGCTGCGATCGCGGAAGGAGACCAGGCGCATGCCCGCGCACGCTAGCCGGTGGACGTGCTGCGCCGGGCGCCTGCCATCATCGGTGCGTGGCCTACGACGTCGAGATCGTGCGCCGGGCGTTCATCGCCTTCGAGCACCGCGACGCCGGCGCGCTGCTGGAGATCTGCTCGCCGCACATCGTCTTCGAGCCGGTCACGGCCCGCCTGGCCGCCGGCGGCGAGCCCTACTGCGGCCATGCGGGCATGCTGCGCTACCTCGACGACGTGGCCCGGGTCTGGCAGGAGCTGCGGCCCACGCCGGACCGCTATCGCACGGGGGAGGGCGGCCTCGTCGTCGCCACGGGACGCGTCTATGCCTGGGGCGTGGGCCGCGTCATCGACTCGCCCGCCGGGTGGCTCTGGCGCGTGGAGGACGGGCGCATCACCTACGGCCGCGTCTTCGGCACCGCGGCCGGGGCCCTGGAGGCCGCCGGGATGCTCACGCCCGACGCCTGAGCGGCGCCCGGCGATCGCCACCGGACACCCCGCCAAACACTTCCCCCCGACCCTGTCCGTTCCGGGGATACTCGCGTCGAGCGGACCTCCAGGCCCGACGTTCGACCAAGGGAGCGGAGCATGACGACCACGGGACCGAGCAGCGCGCAGGACTTCGTCGCGGGCAACAAGCTGGAGGGGCGCGTCGCGTTCGTCACGGGCGGCACACGCGGGATCGGGGCGGCCATCAGCCGCAGCCTGGCCAGCCAGGGCGCGACGGTGGCGGCGGGCTACAGCCGCAACGTCGACAAGGCCGAGGGCTTCCGCGCGGACCTCGAGCAGCTCGGCGCCGAGGCCTCGATCCACCAGGGCAACGTCGCCTCGGCCGACGACTGCCGCCGGACCGTCGGCGAGGTCATCGAGCGCCACGGCCGGCTCGACATCCTCGTCAACAACGCGGGCATCACCGCCGACGCGCGGATGCTCAAGATGACCGCCGAGGAGTGGTACACGGTGCTGGCCGTCAACCTCTCCGGGGCGTTCTTCTGCGCGCAGGCCGCCCTCGGCCACATGCTCGAGCGCGGCAGCGGGCGCATCATCAACATCTCCTCGCTGGCCGGCCAGAGCGGCAACATCGGCCAGACGAACTACGCGGCGTCCAAGTCGGGCATGTTCGGCCTGACCAAGACGATGGCCCTGGAGGCCGCCAGCGCGCTGGCGCGCGAGGACCGCCTGGATCCGTTCGGCATCGGCGTGACCGTCAACTGCGTGGCCCCCGGCTACACGACGACCGACATGGTGGCCGACGTGCCGCCCAAGGTCCTCGCCAAGGTCGCCGACTCCATCCCGCTCAAGCGGCTCGGGCGCCCGGAGGAGATCGCCCGCGTCGTGCACTTCCTCTGCGCCGACGCCTCGGGCTACATCACCGGGCAGGTGTGGGGCGTCAACGGCGGCCTCGAGATGTAGGCGACACCGGCCCCGGGGGGCCAGGTTCGCCTCGGGTGCCGGCGCAGGGGGCCGAGCCGTGCGCTCAGACGGTCTCGGCGAAGCGGTCGCGCAGCTCGCGCTTGAGGATCTTGCCGCTGGCGTTCTTGGGCAGCTCGCCGACGATCTCGACGCGCTTGGGGACCTTGAACCCGGCGAGGCGCTCGCGGCAGAAGGCGACGATCTCCTCCGCGGTCACGTCGGCCCCGGTGCGCGGGACGACGGCCGCGGTCACGGCCTCGATCCAGCGCGGGTCGGGCAGGCCGAAGATCGCCACCTCCTGCACGGCCTCGTGGGCGTAGATGACCTCCTCGACCTCGCGGCTGGCGACGTTCTCGCCCCCGGTCTTGATCATGTCCTTCTTGCGGTCCACGACGCTGAGGTAGCCCTCCTCGTCGATGACGCCCAGGTCGCCGCTGTGGAACCAGCCGTTCTTGAACGCCTCGGCCGTCTTGGCCGGGTCGTTGTAGTAGCCGAGCATCGCGTGCGGCGAGCGGTGCACGATCTCGCCGACCTCGCCCGGGGCGACCGGGCGGTCCTGGTCGTCGACGACGAGCGTCTCGACGTTGATCGACGGTCGGCCCGCCGAGCCGGCCTTGCGCACCTGGTCCTCGGGGCGCAGGAGCGTGGCCATCGGCGACATCTCGGTCTGGCCGTAGAAGTTGAACAGCCGCACGTCGGGCAGGCGCCGGCTCATCTCGAGCAGCACCTCGACGGGCATGGCCGAGGCGCCATAGTAGCCCTTGCGCAGCGAGCTGAGGTCGCGCGTCTCGAAGTCGGGGTGGCGCAGCAGCGAGATCCACACCGTGGGCGGCACGAACAGCTTCGTGGCCCGCTCGGCCTCGATGGCCTCCAGGATGAGCCCGGCGTCGGGGCGGGGCAGGATCACGCTCGCCGCGCCGAGGTAGAGGTCGGGCATCAGGAAGCAGTACAGCTGCGCGCAGTGGTACAGCGGCATGGGGTGGATCTCGACGTCGGCGCGCGACATCTCGCCGTCGACGATGCAGGACACGAACTGCGTGATGAGGCTGCGGCTCGTGAGCATCGCGCCCTTGGGCCGCGACTCGGTGCCGCTCGTGTACAGCAGCGCGATCGGGTCGTCGTCGCCGACGGCCGCGGTCGGCTCGGTGGCGTCGGGATGCTCGAACCAGGCGTCCACGGCCTCCCAGCCCTCCGGCGGGGTGGCGGGTGCGTCGGCGATCACCGCGCGCACGCCGACCGCGTCCGCCCGCCCGCTCGCCTGGAGCGCCGCGGCGGAGACCGGCAGCAACGCGTCCTCGGCGACCAGCCCGGTGACCTGGGCGTGGTCCAGGATGAACGCCACCTCGTCGGCGCCGAGCATGAAGTTGATCGGCACGACGACGGCCCCGAGCCGCGCGAGCGCCAGCGTCGTGACGACGAACCCGTAGGAGTTGTGGGCGTGCAGCGCGAGGTGGTCGCCCTGGGCCACGCCGCGGGCGGCGAGGGCGTTGGCCGTGCGGTTGACGGTCTCGTCGAGCTCGGCGAACGTCTGGCGGACCGGGCCGTAGACGATCGCGAGGCGCTCGGGATCCCGCCGGGCGGAGCGCCGCAGCAGATCGCCGAGCGCGTGGCTGCGGGCGGCGTGCATCTCGTTCATGCAGCGCAGCTTCTCAGCCCGCGAGGAACTGCGTGATCACGTCGGCGGCGTCCTCGGGCTGGTCGATGAGGAACAGGTGGCCGCCGCCCGGCACGATGTGCAGCCGCGCGCCCGGGATGCGGCGGGCGAGGAAGCGCGCGTTGGCGAGCGGCACGAGCGGGTCGTCGTCGCCGCTGAGCACGAGCGTGGGGCAGGGGAGCCGGTGCAGCCACAGCGCGCTGGTCCAGCCCGTCATGGCGTACATCTGCGACTGGTAGCCCCACAGCGACGGCGGCGCGACGAGGCGGTCGGCGGTGTGGCGGCGCAGGGCCTCGGGGTCGCGCGCGGTGCGGCCGCCCGCCATGACCGGGACGGCGCGGCGCAGGTACTCGGCCGAGTGGTAGCGCAGCGGCGACATGAGGTGCACCACCGACAGCGGCCGGCCGGGGACGCTCACCGCGCCGGAGTTCGTCGCCGCCAGGATCAGGCGCCCGACGCGTGCGGGCGCGTCGTGGGCCAGCTGCTGGGCCAGCGCACCGCCGAACGAGTAGCCCAGGACGTCGACGCGGTCCTCGCCGAGCTCGTCGAGCAGGCCCCGGACCACCCGGGCCAGCGCGCGCATGCGCAGCGGGATCCGGGGCGTCGTCGAGCGGCCCGTGCCCGGCGCGTCGAACGCGATCGTGTGCCGATCGCCGAGGTGACGGCGCAGCGGGCGCCACATCTCGAGGTTGGCCCCGAGGCCGCCGATGAGCAGCAGCGGCGGCCCCGCTCCCTGGCGGGAGACGCGCAGCCGCAGGTCGCCCACGCGCACCATCCGGCTCTCCGGCGGCGGGCCGGTCGAGGGTCGCGGGGCCACGGCGCTCAGCGGCCGTGCACGTACTGGCCGGGGGCCGGGTCGCCCGGGCGGTGCCTGCGGCTGCCCAGCTGCGCCGGCGCGCGCTTCTCGGGTCCGCCCCGGGCGATCATCCACTCGGCCCAGTGCTCCCACCACGTCCCGACGCGCTCGGTGGCCGCCGCCCGCCACTCCAGCGGGTCGGGCCCCGGCCGCGGGCCGGTGAACATGCGGGCCTTCGGGTTGCCGGGCGGGTTGACGAGGCTGGCGATGTGGCCCGAGCTCGACAGGACGAACGTGCTGTCGCTGTCGGGGTCGACGAGCTGGGTCGTGCGGTAGCAGCCCTGCCACGGCGTGAGGTGGTCGGTCAGCGCGCCGGTGACGTAGGTGTCGCAGGTGATCCGGCTGAGGTCGACGGGCTCGCCGAGCACGGTGATCCCGCCCGGCTTGGTGAGGACGTTGTCCTCGAAGACCTTGAGGAACTGCGCGTGCAGCGCGCCCGGCATCCGGGTGCTGTCGCTGTTCCACGCCAGGATGTCGAACGTCGGCGGGTCGTTGCCCATCAGGTAGTTGTTGACCCAGTAGTTCCACACCAGGTCGTTCGGGCGCAGCCAGGCGAAGATCTTGGCCAGCGACTCGCCCTCGAGCACGCCCTTCTTGCTGGACTCCTTGCGCGCGGCGCGCAGGAGGCGGCGGGAGCTGAGCATGCCCAGCGGGGCCGGCACGTCGAAGTCCAGCAGCGTGACGCCGAACGCCGCGGCCTTGACGCGGTCGTCGCCCCTGGCGGCCATCGTGGCCAGCAGCGTCGACATCGTGATGCCGCCGGCGCAGAGGCCCAGCGTGGCGACGTCGTCGCTGCCGGTGATCTCGCACACCGCGTCGATCGCGTGCAGGCAGGTCGTCACGTAGGTGTCGAGGTCCCAGTCGGACTGCTCGGCCGTCGGGTTGCGCCAGCTGATCGTGAAGAACTGGATGCCCCGGCCGACCGCGTGCTCGATGAAGCTGCGCTTCGGCGCGAGGTCCATGAAGTAGTAGCGGTTGATCTGGGGCGGGAACATCAGGACCGGCCGGGTGCGCACCTCGGGCGTCGTCGGCTGGTACTGGATGAGCTCGCACACGTCGTCGCGGTAGACGACGCGCCCCGGCGTGACGGCGAGGTTGCCGCCGACGCGGAACGGCCGCAGGTCGACCTGGGACGGCAGCCCACCGTTGTGGCGCACGTCGTGGACGAAGTTGCGCGCGCCGCGGACGAGGTTGGCGCCGCTGGTCTCGAACGTCCGCTTGAGCGCCGCCGGGTTGCCCGCCAGGGTGTTGGTGGGGCCGCCGCGCTGGTCAGCAGCGTCACGGCCATCCGCGCCCGCTCGGCGGTGCGCCAGTCCAGGCGCTCGGACTCCGGGATGCGCTCGAGGGCGGCGGAGCCCGCCAGGTAGGCCTGGGCGATGCGGCGGTAGGCCGGGTTGTCCTTCCACGCCGGGTCCTTGAAGCGCCAGTCGCCCTTGGCGGGCGCGATGTCCGAGCGGCCCGCGGCGACCTTGGCCAGCTCGACGGCCAGGTCGCGGCCCTCGGCGGTCAGCTTGCCGCTGCGCAGCAGCGCCGACAGCAGCGACCGGGCGAGGTCGCCCCACTCCACGCCGCCGATGTCCTCGGCGCCGCCCAGCGCGTCGAGCGTGTCCTCCGGGATCTCGTCCTGGCGGGCCGGGCGCGTGAACCGCGCGTCGGCCTCCTCCGCCGCGGCGCCGTCCCCGTTGCGGGCCGCCCGCGCTCTCCCCGTGGCCTTCCCGGCCGCCGAGGCGGGCCGTCGTGAGCGTCGGGGGCTGTGGGGGGCGTCGCCATGGATCCGTCGTCCTGCCTTCCGCGTGTGTCTACCCGAGGGCCGTCCCCGCGACTCTACGCCTCGGTGGATCCGCCGTCGGCCTGGCTGATCCGACAGGGCACCCGGACGGGTGAAGTGCTTGAGTGTCGGCATGCTCTACCCCGCGTACGAGGCGCGCCGCGCCCTCACGGCCCCGCTCTTCGGCCTGGCCGGCATCAGCGCCGAGGCGTTCCGGCGCGTCCCCGAGGGCCTGGACGTGCTCCCTGGGTCCGCGCGGGGCAGGCGTGGTCGACGACCGTCGCCGCGCTCCAGCTCACCCATGTGCGTCCGGACTTCCGCGTCGACGAGGTCCAGACGCCGGCCGGGCGGGTGGGCGTGCAGGAGGAGACCGTCGTCTCCACGCCGTTCGGGTCGCTGCGCCACTTCGTCAAGGAGCGCGGCGCCGAGGGTCAGCCGCGCGTGCTGATCCTGCCCGGGCTCGCCGGCCACTTCGCGACGCTGGTGCGCGGCACCGTGCGGACGATGCTGGCCGACCACGACGTCTACGTCGCCGACTGGCACAACGCCCGCGACGTCCCGCGCGACGCCGGCCGCTTCGGCCTGGACGAGTTCATCCTGCACATCGTCGACTTCCTCGACGCGATCGGCCCCGGCACGCACCTCGTGGCCGTCTGCCAGCCCTGCGTCGCGGCGATCGCGGCGGCCGCGCTCATGTCCGAGGACGGCCACGAGGCCCGCCCGGCCAGCCTGACGCTCATGTCGGGGCCGGTCGATGCCCGCATCAACCCCGGGCCGATCAACGCGTTCAGCGAGAAGCAGTCGCTCGCCAAGCTCGAGAAGCGCGCGATCACGACGGTCCCCTGGCCCCACCGCGGGGCCGGCCGGCGCGTGTACCCCGGCTTCCTGCAGGTCGTGGGCTTCATGAGCATGGCGCCGCGGCGCCACGCCGAGGCGTTCGCCGGGCTGTTCGCCGACAGCGTCCGCGGCCGGCGCGAGCAGGCCGCCCGCACCGAGGAGTTCTACGACGAGTACTTCGCCGTGCTCGACATCGCCGCCGAGTTCTACCTGGAGACCGCGCGCGCGGTGTTCATGGAGCACGACCTCGCCCGCGGCGTGCTGACCGTGGGCGGCCGCACCGTCGACCCGTCGCAGATCACGTGCCCGCTGCTGACCGTCGAGGCCGAGAAGGACGAGATGTGCCCGCCCGGCCAGACCGAGGCCGCGCACGCCCTGTGCACCGGCGTCGCCGCCGCCGACCACCACCACCATCTCCAGGAGGGCGTCGGGCACTACGGCGTCTTCAGCGGGTCGCGCTTCGACCGCGAGATCTACCCCGTGATGCGCGCGGTCATCGCCGCCGCCCAGCCCGTCGAGGCCTAGGTCAGCCCTTCAGCCACGGGCCCTGCCACGGCCCGATCCCGGCCGTGAGGGCGTCGGCGGCCTTCGGCCCCAGGAGCCCGGCGCGTAGGGGTGCAGGCGGGGCGGCGCGTCGAGCAGCGGCTGCACGATCCGCCACGTCTCCTCCACGCCGTCCTGGCGGGTGAAGTGCGTGCTGTCGCCCGCCAGCGCGGCGGCGAGCAGGACCTCGTAGGGCGTGGGCCCCTCGCCGCCCTGGTCGGCGAAGTCCATGTCGAGCTCGATCTCCCGCGGGACGGGCTCGCCGGCGCCGCGGGCGTCGAGGACCATGCGCAGGCCGGTCGCCGGATCGATCTTGACGACGATCTGGTTCGGCGCCGGACGGCGATGGTCCTCCGGCAGGAAGCCCAGGCGGGGCGGATGGCGGAAGACGACGCGCATCTCGGTCTGGGTGACCGGCAGGCGCTTGCCCGTGCGGATGAGGAACGGCACGCCGCTCCAGCGCCAGTTGTCGATCTCCAGGCGCAGCGCGGCGTAGGTCTCGGTCGACGAGCGCGCGCTGACGCCCGGAATGTCGCGGTAGCCGGTGTACTGGCCACGGACGTAGCGGTCGGGGTCGGCGTCGGGGATGGCCCGGAACACCGCGAGCTTGGCCTCGTCGATCGTCGCGGGGTCGCGCCCCGCGGGCGGCTCCATGGCCGCCATCGCCAGGATCTGCATCAGGTGGTTGACCACGACGTCGCGCAGGGCGCCGACGGGGTCGTAGAAGTGCCCGCGGTCCTGGACGCCGAAGCGCTCGGCCATCGTGATCTGCACGCACGCGACGTGCTGGCGGTTCCACACCGGCTCGAGCATCGCGTTGGCGAAGCGCAGGTAGAGGATCTCGTCCAGGCCCATCTTCCCGAGGAAGTGGTCGATGCGCAGCAGCCGGGACTCGTCGACGTGGCGGTGCAGCTCGGCGGCCAGCGCCCGTGCGGAGGCCAGGTCATGGCCGAAGGGCTTCTCGACGACCACCCGCGCCGGCGCCGTCAGCAGCCCCGCCCCGCCCAGCCCGCCGACGACCGTCCCGAACAGGTTCGGGGGCACCTCGAGGTAGAAGACGGGCAGCCGCGCGCCGTGAAGCGCCGCGGCGACGCGGGCGTAGGTCTCCGGTGCCGAGAAGTCGCCGCCGACGTAGGACAGCCGGCGGGCGAGCCGGGCGAAGACCTTGGGGTCCACGCGCTCGCCGGCAGCCGCGATCGACGCGCGGGCGTGGTCGCGGAGGTGCTCGACGGTCCAGTCGTCGAACGCGACGCCGACGACCGGGCAGGTGAGCAGCCCGCGGCGCTCCAGGCGGTACAGCGAGCGGAATGTCATCTTGCGCGCGAGGTCGCCGGTGATGCCGAAGACGACGAGCGCGTCGGCCTCGGTGGGGGTGGTGCGCGCGGCGGGCATGGCCGGACTATGGCAAGCCCGTGGTCGGCCGCAGCCACCAGACGGTGGACTACGGACGAAGTGGAGGCCACAGGAGGGGATCCTGGAAGGCGGATCACCCCCCTGAGATCGAACCTGAAGTGGAGTCACCATGCCCTCGACCCTGACCCCGAGCGCCAACGCACGTCGCCCGACGCCGAGCAGCAGGACCAGAGCCGCTTCGACGCCGGCGTGCAGCGCTTCGGCCGCGTCGCGCTCGGCGCCGCCGGCGGCCTCGGGGTCCTCGCCGCGCTGGCCATGTCGACGATCGCGATGGTCGACCGCCATGCCGGGCCCACCACCACCGTCGTCGTCCGCACGCCCGCCGCGGCCGTCACCGCGCCCGCGCCGGCGGCCGCCGCCGCGGCACCCATCTCGCTCACCGTCGCGGGCGGCAACAAGAAGGGCCCCGACGGCAAGATGCACGACTCCTACTCCAAGACGGACTTCGCGGTGACGGCCGGCCAGCCGCTGACGCTGAACATCACGAACAAGGACGACGCGCCGCACTCGATCACCTCGCCCGCCGCCGGCGTCGACATCATCGTCAAGCCCGGCACCCACACCTACACGCTGACGGTCGCCAAGTCCGGTCGGTTCTTCTGGTACTGCAAGCTGCCCTGCGACGACTGGGCGATGAAGCACGCGGGCTTCATGGCCGGGTACATCACCGCCACCTGAGCCCCTGGCTCGGCCGGCCGGTCCCGGCGCCCCCGGGACCGGCCGAGGCCAGCGGAACCGCTCGTTGACAGGCGCCCGAGGGCGGAGGATAGGATCGGCGCGATGCCCTCCGATTCCGGCTCCATCGGCGACCGGCTCGGGCGTCACATCGCCGCCACGGCCTCGACGCCGCTCGCGCCCGAGGTCGCCGCCAAGGCGGCCACGTGCCTCCTCGACGGCCTGGCGCTCGGCATCGCCGCCGGGGCCGAGCGGACGACGGCCGCGCTGCTGGCCTCGCCGCTGCTGGCCCTCGGCTCCGAGGGCTGCTCCGTGTGGCCCGGCGGCGCCCGCGCGCCGCTGTCGGAGGCCGTGATGCTCAACGGCTACGCCGTGCACGCGCGCTTCCAGGACGACACCGACATGGTCGCCTGGGCGCACCCCGGGTCGCTCGTGCTGCCCGCCGCGGTCTGCGTGGCCGAGGCCACCGGCGCGACGCTGGAGGCGACGCTGCGCGGCATCGTGTCGGGCTACTCGGTGCTGCACTGGCTCGGTGCGCGCGAGAAGGTGGGGGCCGCGGTCGTCGCGCGCGCCTTCCGCGCCAGCCCGACGCTCGGGCCGGTCGCCGCGGCCGCCGCGGCCGCCACGGTGCTCGGCCTGGACGGGTCGCAGGCCGCCCACGCCGCCGCGATCGCCGCGGCCAGCGCCGGTGGCCTGATCGACACCGTGGGCTCGGGCTCCTCGGACTGGCGCTTCCAGAACGGCAGCGCGGCGTGGCGCGGCGTGCTCGGCGCGATCCTCGCCCAGCAGGGGATCGACGGGTCGCCGTCGATCTTCGAGAGCCCCAAGGGCTTCGTCCGCGCCTTCGCCGGCATCGACGCGCCCGACGAGCTGCGCGAGGCGCCCGATCCGGCGTCGATCCTCACCGTCTGGAGCAAGCCCTACCCGGCGCTGGGCGACAACGTCGCGGTCATCTCCGCGGCGCTGGCCCTCCGCCGGCGCTCGCCGGTCGACCCGGCGGCGATCACCGCGGTGCGCGTGCACCAGAACGCCCACTTCGCCTCCTACCCGGGCACGGCCTACCGCGGCCCGTACACGAAGGCCACGCAGGGGATCGCCAGCACCCCATTCGGCGTCGCCGCCGCCCTGTCGCGCGGCGCGATCACCTACGACCTCTACGGCGCCGGGCTCAAGGACCCGGAGATCCTCGCCCTGGTCGAGAAGGTGGCGATCGCGCCCGAGCACGACTACGGCTACCTCGACGGCAAGGTCGTCGTGGTCACCGAGGACGGAGAGGAGCTGGCCTGCGAGACGTCGGAGCTGCCGCGTGAGGTCTTCTTCCGCGACGCGCCGCACGCCGCGGCCGCGTTCGCCGCCACCCTGGCCGAGGTCGGCGTCGGCGGCGACGCGCACGGGTTCGCGGCCGGGCTGATGGAGCGGGTCGCCTCGGGGACACGGGCGTGCCCATCGCCGACGTCGTCGCCGGCGCGCTGGCCCTCGGACCGGCGGCGGCGTGAGCGCGGCGCCGGCGTCCCCGGGCCCCGCCGCGCCCTGCGCGGCCGGATCGGGGCGGGCAGGCTCGTGGTCGCCCCCGGCGTCTTCGACGGCCTGTCGGCCAGGGTCGCCGAGCAGGCCGGGTTCGGGGTCGTCTACGCCAGCGGCGGCGCGATCTCGCGCAGCACCGGGGTCCCGGACATCGGGCTCATGACGATGACCGAGGTCCTGGACCGCACGCGACAGATCGTCGACGCCGTCTCGGTGCCCGTCATCGCCGACATCGACACGGGCTACGGCGGCAACCTCAACGTCGCGCGCACCGTCCGCGAGTTCGAGCGCATCGGCGTCGCCGGGTTCCACCTCGAGGACCAGGCCATCACGAAGCGCTGCGGCCACTACGAGGGCAAGACGCTCGTCGAGCCCGCGGTCATGGTCGCGCGCCTGCGCGCCGCGCTCGAGGCCCGCACCGACCCCGACCTGCTCGTCATCGCCCGCACCGACGCCCGGGCCGACGAGGGCCTGGACGCCGCGATCGAGCGCGCCCGGGCCTACGCCGCCGCGGGCGCCGACATGCTCTTCGTCGAGGCGCCGCAGAGCGAGGCCGAGATCGAGACGATCGCCTCCGCACTCGACGTCCCGCTGCTCATCAACATGTTCGCCGGCGGCAAGACCCCGCTCGTCGGCGCGGCCCGGCTGCAGGAGCTGGGCTACGCGCTCATGATCGTCCCCTCCGACCTGCAGCGCGCCGCGATCGCCGCGATGCAGGACGCCGCCCGCACGCTGCTGGCCGAGGGCTCGACGGCGAGCCTGGCCGACCGGATGGTGACGTTCGCCGACCGCGAGGAGCTCATCGGGCTGGAGGACTACGTCGCCCTGGACGACCGCTACCTGGCGGTGGAGCAGGGCCGATGACCGCCGGCGGGCCGCGCGGCCTGTTCGACCTCGGAGGGCGGGTGGCGCTCGTGACCGGCGCCGCGCCGGGCGGCCTGGGCCACCACTCCGCCGTGGGGCTGGCCCGGCACGGCGCGGAGGTCGTGGCCGCCGACGTGCCCGCGCGCGCCGGCGAGCTGCAGGCCACCGCCGACGCTGTGCGCGAGCACGGCGCCGTGGCCGGGACCGTCGCGTTCGACGTGACCTCCGAGGAGGCCGTCGAGGCGGCGATCGCGCAGGTGCTCGAGCGCCACGGGCGCATCGACGTCCTGGTCCACCACGCCGGCGTGATGATGCGCCGCCCGTCGTTCGAGACCGACGTCGCCGACTGGCAGCGCGTCATCGACGTCAACCTGACGGGCACGTGGCTCGTGGCCCGGGCGGCCGCGCGCGGCATGGTGGACCGCGGCGCCGGGGCGATCATCACGACGTCGTCGGTCTACGCCTCGATCGTGGGCCCGGTCCCCGAGCCCGCCTACTACGCGTCCAAGGCCGGCGTGGCCAACCTGACGCGCGGGCTGGCCGCCGAGTGGGGCGGCGCGGGCGTGACGGTCAACTGCCTGGCGCCCGGCGTCTTCTTCCCCACGCAGATGACCCAGCCGCTGGCCGACGACCCGGACCGGCTGGAGCACTTCGCGCAGCGGACGCTGCTGGGCCGGCTCGGCGAGCCCGCGACCGACCTCGCCGGGGCCGTCGTGTGGCTGGCGTCCGACGCCGCGCGCTACGTGACGGGACAGGTCATCTACATCGACGGAGGCTGGTCTGCATGGTGAACCCGACGACGGTCCCCGCGGCGCTCGTGCTGCTGGACTTCCAGCAGGGGCTGACCGCGATCCCCGACGCCGCCGACCCACCGCCGCTGGCGGCCGCGGTCGCCGAGCACGGGGTCCTGGACAAGGCCGCCGCCGCGCTGGCCACCGCCCGCGCGCGCGGCCTCACGGTCGCCCACGTGCGCGTCGCGTTCGAGGCCGGCCACGCCAACCGGACCAACCGGACGCCGCGCTTCGACGACCACGAGGCCGCCGGCCGCTTCCTGCTGGGCTCCGCGGCCTCCGAGTTCTGCACCGAGGTCGCGCCGGCCGACGGCGAGCCCGTGTTCTCCAAGGGCTCGGTCGCCGCGTTCGCCTCCACGACGCTGGAGCGCGCGCTGCGCGTCCGCGGCGCGCGCACCCTGTTCCTGGCCGGGATCGCGACGCACCTGGCGGTGGAGTCCGCCGCGCGCGAGGCGGCCGACCGCGGCTTTGAGGTCGTGGTGCTCGGCGACGGCTGCACCGCGCCGGACCAGGGCCTGCACGAGCACGCGATCACCCAGACGATCCCGCTGTTCGCCGAGGTCATCGACACCGACGGCCTCGGGCAGCGCCTCGACGCCGTCACGGGCTAGGAGCGGGAGGGACCCATGGAGTTCCTCGAGTGCGACGTCGTCGTCGTCGGCACGGGCATCGCGGGCCTGAGCGCCGCGCTGTCGGCCTCCGACGGCGGCGCCGACGTGGTCGTCGTCGAGCGCGCCGCCCGCGGGGAGCACGGCGGCAACACGCGCTACACGGAGGCGTTCCTGCGGATGAAGTCGGTGGCCGAGGCCTCCGACGACTTCGAGGACCGCCTCGGCGACGAGCCCGGCCACCACATCGACCCGGCCCTGGCCATGGCCACGCTCGGCGAGGAGGCCGAGTGGCACCCGCTCGTCCGCGCCCTGAACTTCACGACGCCGGCGCTCATCGAGCGCTTCGCCCAGGAGGCCGGCCCGACGCTGCAGTGGCTGGAGACCTTCGGCCTGCGCTTCGAGTCGCTGGCGACGCCGTTCATCACGACGTCGACCACCCGGCTCATGCCGGTCGGCGGCGGCCTGGCGCTCGTGGAGGCGCTCACCGCCGCGGCCGACGCGCGGTCGCTGCGGTTCGCGTTCGAGACGACGGCGCGCTCGCTGGTCGAGCGCGACGACGGGACGATCGGGGGACTGCGAGCGCGCCGCGCCGACGGCAGGCCGCTCGAGGTCCGCGCGGACGCCGTCATCCTCGCCTGCGGCGGCTTCCAGGGCAACGACGAGATGATGGCCCGCTACGTCGACCGCGCGGCCTACGTGCGCCCGATCGCCCGCGGCGGCTACTACGATCGCGGCGAGGGCATCCAGATGGCGCTCGACGCCGGGGCCGCGGCGGCCGGCAACTACCGGCTCTTCCACGCCGAGCCCATCGACCCGCGCTCCGGCCTGGCCGAGCCGGCGCTGTTCGTCTTCCCCTACGGCCTGCTGGTCAACCGCGAGGGCCGGCGCTTCGTCGACGAGGCGCCGGGCACCGTCGACGCGACCTACGAGGCGATCACCCGCCGCATCCTCGAGCAGTCGGGCGGCATGGCCTACGTCATCCTCGACGAGAAGATCGAGGACGTGCCGAACTACCGGGTGGCGATCCGCACCGACCAGCCGGCGATCACGGCGGGCTCGCTCGACGCGCTGGCCGCCGCCCTCGGCCTGCCGGCCGACGCGCTGGCCGCGACGATCGCCGAGTACAACGCCGCGTGCCCGACGGGCGGGGACTTCGCGCCGCTGGCCGTCGACGGGCGCGCCACCGCCGGTCTGGACCCGCCGAAGTCCAACTGGGCGCGCACGATCGACACGCCGCCGTTCCGCGCCTACCCGATCTCCTGCGCCAACGTCTTCTCCTTCGGCGGCGTGCAGGTCACGTCCTCGGCGCAGGTCGTCGGCGGTGACGGGCAGGTCATGCGCGGCCTCTACGCGGCGGGCGAGGTCATCGGCATGTACCACGGCACCTACGTCGGGTCGACGTCGGTCCTGCGCGGCGCGGTCTTCGGGCGCCTGGCCGGCGCGCATGCGGCGCGGTCCTCACCGGCGCCGGCGCCGTGACGCGGATCTGGCACCAGAGCTTCACCGACCTGTCGCGGATGCCGCTGTACCGGCGCACGCTGGAGCAGCACGCCGTCCGGGTCATGGGCGACCGCGGCAGCGTCGCGGTCCACGGGCTGCGGCCGGGCACCTACGGCGACGACTTCACGCCGATCGACGCCATCAAGTACCGCTACCTCGAGGCGCTCAACGAGGACCAGGTGTGCGAGGCGGCCCTGGCCGCCGAGCGCGAGGGGTTCGACGCGGTCGCGATCGGGTGCTTCTTCGATCCCGCGCTGCGCGCCGCGCGCTCGCTCGTCGACATCCCGGTGGTCAGCCTCGCCGAGACGTGCATGCTCGTCGCCTGCTCCTACGGCCGCCGGTTCGCGGTCGTGACGCTGTGCGGCGACGAGAGCGTCAACCTCGACGACCTGTGCGAGCAGTACGGGCTGCGGCGCCGCCTCGCCGGGATCGTCGCGATGGACCCGCCGATCGACGAGTACACCCTGGAGGCCGAGGGCGACGCGACCGCACCGGTGGCCGAGGGCTTCGAGCGTGCCTGCGCGCGGGCGTTCGACCTCGGCGCCGAGGTCATCGTGCCGGGCGACGGGGTCCTCAACGAGTTCCTGTACCGGCAGGGCACCAGCGCCGTCGGCGGCGCGACGGTCATGGACTCCATGGCCGTGCTGTTCACCTACGCCGACATGCTCGCCCGCCTGCACGCGACCGCGGCGATGGGCGTCAGCCGCCGCCAGATGTACCTCAAGCCGCCCGCCGACATGCTGCGCTTCGGCCGCGAGGTCGCCGGGCGCCGCGACCTGTCGGAGTCGGACTTCAGCGGGGCGGGGGAGGGGTGACCGCGGCGGCCGCCGCCGCCACGCGCCCGTCGAGCGCGAAGCCCTCGTAGCTCGCCGCGGCGACCTCGTCGCACACGTCGCGATAGGTGCCGACGCCGCCGACGTAGGGGAGCATGACGCGGGGCTTGCCCGGCACGTTGGCGCCCATGTACCAGGAGTCGGCCCGGGGGAACAGCGTCCCGTCGGCCAGCGCGGCGACGTGCTCCATCCAGCGCTCCTGGGCCTCCGGCGTCGCCTCGACCTCGGAGACGCCCCGGTCGCGGGCGTGCGCGATGCAGCCGGCGATCCAGTCCACGTGCTGCTCGATCGAGGTGATGACGTTGCTCAGCACGGACGGGCTCGCCGGCCCGGTGATCGTGAACAGGTTCGGGAAGCCCGCTATCGCCAGCCCGAGGTAGGTCTGCGGGCCGGCGGCCCAGCACTCGCGCAGCCGCACGCCGTCGCGGCCGCGCAGGTCCATCGCCAGCAGCGCTCCCGTCATCGCGTCGAAGCCCGTGGCGAACACGATGACGTCGAGCGGGTGCGTGCGCTCCGTGGTGCGGATGCCCTCGGGCACGATCGTCTCGATCGGCGTGCGGCGCAGGTCGACGAGCGTGACGTTGTCGCGGTTGAACGTCGCGTAGTACCCCGAGTCGGCGCAGATGCGCTTCGTGGCGATCGGGTGATCGTGGGGCAGCAGCGCCTCGGCGACGGCCTGGTCGTGCACGGTGGCGCGGATCTTGTCGCGCACGAAGTCGGCCACGACGGCGTTGGTGTCGGGGTGCACGATCACGTCGGCGTACGCCGTGGTCACGATGTTCGCGCCGCCGAACGCCCAGCGGCGCTCGAGCTCTGAGCGCATCGCCTCGGGGTCGTCGCGGGGCGCCGGCTCGGCGGACTGGATGGGGCGGACGCCGTGGCCGGGCTCGGGGAAGTCCAGCGTGCGCATCACGCCGTTGCGCGAGGAGCGGGCGTCCTCGCGCCCCCGCGGGTAGTCGGTCTTGACGCGCTCCTGGTAGCCGGGGTCCAGCGGGCGGTTGCCCTGCGGCACGCTGAAGTTCGGGGTGCGCTGGAACACGTCGAGGTGGGCGACCTGCGGCGCGATCTCCGTGATGAGCTGGATGCCGGTCGACCCCGTGCCGATCACGCCGACGCGGCGGCCCGCGAGCCGGACGCCCTCCTGCGGCCAGCGGCCGGTCTGGTACCAGACGCCGCGGAACGACTCCAGGCCTTCGAACTCGGGGTCCTTGGGCGCCGACAGGGCGCCCGTGGCCATGATGCACCAGCGTGCGCGGCAGAGGTCGCCGCGGTCGGTGGCGACCTCCCAGGAGCCCGCCCGGTCGTCCCACGTGGCGGCGGTCACGGTCGTCCCGAGGCGGATGTCGGCGCGCAGGCCGAAACGGTCGGCGACGTGCTCGGCGTAGCGCAGGATCTCGTCCTGGCGCGCGAAGCGCTCCGTCCAGACCCACTCCTGCTGGAGATCTTCGTCGAAGGAGAAGGAGTAGTCGATGCTGTCGACGTCGCAGCGCGCGCCCGGGTAGCGGTTCCAGTACCACGTGCCGCCGACGCCGTCGCCGCGCTCGAAGACCCGCACGCGCAGGCCCAGGCCCCGCAGCCGGTGCAGCATGTACAGCCCCGCGAACCCGGCGCCCACCACGATGGCGTCGAGCTCACCCGGCCGGCCGCCGGCCGGTGTCCCCTGGTCGTCGGTCATCCGCCTGCCTCCTGCCGCGTCCGCCGTGGCCCGATCATACGGTCACCCCTCGTCCGGGCCGCGCCCGCGCCGGCCGCTCGGACGCGAGGTCGCCCGGGCGCCGCGCCGCGCGGCTAGCCTCGGAGGTGTGACCGTCGCCCCGCCGCCGCTCTTCACGTTCGACGACTCCTATGCGCGGGATCTCGAGGGCCTGTACGTGCCGTGGCAGCCGGCCGGGTCGCCGGCGCCGCGGCTGCTGGCGCTCAACACGGCGCTCGCCGCCGAGCTGGGGCTCGACGCCGGAGCGCTGGCCGCGCCCGAGGGCGTCGCCGTGCTGGCCGGCAACGCGGTGCCCGCGGGCGCGACGCCGCTGGCGCAGGCCTACGCCGGCCACCAGTTCGGCGGCTACTCGCCGCGCCTGGGCGACGGGCGGGCGCTCCTGCTCGGCGAGGTGCACGACGTCCACGGCCGGCGGCGCGACCTGCACGTCAAGGGCTCGGGTCGCACGCCGTTCGCGCGCGGCGGCGACGGCAAGGCCGCGGTCGGGCCCATGCTGCGCGAGTACGTCGTCGGGGAGGCGATGCACGCGCTGGGCATCCCGACGACGCGCGCGCTGGCCGTCGTGGCGACCGGCGAGGGCGTTCGGCGCGAGACGCGCCTGCCCGGCGCGATGCTCACGCGCGTGGCGGCCAGCCACCTGCGCGTCGGCACGTTCGAGTACGCCGCGCGCTCCGGCGACCCCGGCCTGTCGCAGCGCCTGCTCGCCCACGCGATCGCCCGCCACCACCCCGAGGCGGCCGAGGCCGAGGTGCCCGCGCTGGCGCTGCTGGAGCGGGTGGCCGAGGCGCAGGCCGCGCTCGTGGCGCGCTGGATGCTCGTGGGGTTCATCCACGGCGTGATGAACACCGACAACATGACGATCTCGGGCGAGACGATCGACTACGGCCCGTGCGCGTTCATGGATGCCTTCGACCCGCGCACGGTCTTCAGCTCCATCGACCACGCCGGCCGCTACGCCTACGGCAACCAGCCGCAGATCGCCCACTGGAACCTCGCGCGGCTCGCCGAGGCGCTGCTCGCACCCCTCTCGGGGGAGGCCGAGGACGCCATCCCGGCGGCGAACGAGATCCTCCAGGCGTTCCCCGCCCGCTTCGACGCACACTGGCGCACGGGGATGCGGGCCAAGCTCGGGCTGGCGGGCGAGCCGGACGGCGGCGTCGCCGACGGGCTCGGCGACGACCTGCTGGCCCTCGCGCAGGACCAGCGCGCCGACATGACCTCGGCGTTCCGCGCGCTGAGCGCCGCGGCGCGCGGCGACGACGCGCCGGCCCACGCGGCGTTCGCCCCCGAGCCGGGCGCCTTCGACGCCTGGGCGTCGCGCTGGCGCGCGGCGCTGGCGGCGCAGGGCGCCGACGCCGTCGCGACCGCCCGCGCGCTGGACGCCGTCAACCCGGTGTACGTCCCGCGCAACCACCTCGTCGAGGAGGCGCTGGCCGCGGCGACCGCCGGGGACCTGGCGCCCTTCGAGACGCTGGTGGACGCCGTCACCCGACCGTTCGAGGAGCGCGAGGGCCTGGGCCGCTACGCCGAGCCGGCGCCCGCCGCGTTCGCGGGCGCGTTCCGGACGTTCTGCGGGACGTAGGGTCCGCCACACCCACCCATGCCCGCCGACCACGACGCCGTGTCCTGCCGGCCGGTCGGCCGCGTGCGCTCCGACCTCGTCGACCTCGACCACGCGCCGCGCCAGGGCGACGAGGGAGCGCCCGGCGCCTGGCTGGACTTCGCCGACGAGGTCGCCGAGGGCCTCGCCGGCCTGCGTCCCGGCGACCGCGTCGTGCTGCTGACGTGGCTGCACCGCGCGCGGCGCGACGTGCTGGCCGTGCACCCGCGCAGCGATCCCTCGCGGCCGCTGCAGGGGGTGTTCGGCACGCGGTCCCCCGACCGTCCCAACCCGATCGGGCTGCACGAGGTCGAGATCCTGGCGATCGACGGCAGGAGCCTCCGGGTCGGTGGCCTCGAGGCCGTCGACGGCACGCCACTGCTCGACGTCAAGCCCGTGCTCGGGCCGGCGGCCGAGCGCTGACCCTCGGAGGCGGTCCCCGGTCCGCTGCCATGCTCAGCCCGGCGCAGCGGCGCAGGCCTGGCGGGACGCTGACCGGTCCCCCCGCCGGATCCGCGTGACGTCCATGCTCACGCGCCGGACGGCCACGCGGACGCTGACGCTCCGAACGCGGAGAGCCCCGCATGTGCGGGGCTCTCCATGAGGTGCGCCGAAGAGGACTCGAACCTCCACGGGGGAATCCCCCCACAAGGCCCTCAACCTTGCGCGTCTACCAATTCCGCCACCGGCGCACGGGCGAAGCGCGTCTGAGCATAGCGAGCGACCGGGGTGGTCGGCGGTCGCCTTGATTCCGTCGGAGGCGGCCGCTACCTTCCCGAACACATGTTCGATCGAGACGTGAGCGGCGAAAGGTGACCCGATGGATCTGACCAAGCGCCAGCAGGAGATCTTCGACTTCATCAAGCGGTACTCGGCCAAGCACGGGTACCCGCCGACCGTGCGTGACATCGGCAAGGCCGTGGGCCTTGCGTCGTCCTCGACCGTGCACGCCCACCTCGCCAACCTCGAGAAGCTCGGCATGCTGCGGCGCGATCCGACGAAGCCGCGGGCGCTCGAGCTGCTCGACCGCGCCTCGTCGGCCGTGGGCAGCGCGATGGAGGACGCGGTCGACAACGTCCGCTCGCTCGTCCGCCCGGCCGGCCTGCCCCTCGTGGGCTCGGTCGCCGCGGGTCAGCCCATCCTGGCCGAGGAGAACATCGAGGACTACATCGAGGTCCCGCCGGTCGCCGGCGGCGACCAGGGCGAGTACGTCCTGCGCATCCGCGGCGAGTCGATGAAGGACGCCGGGATCCTCGAAGGCGACTACGTCGTCGTGCACAAGCAGGAGAGCGCGGCCGACGGCGACATCGTCGTCGCGCTCGTCGGCGAGGAGGCCACGGTCAAGCGCTACTTCCGCGAGTCCGACCACATCCGCCTGCAGCCCGAGAACGCCTCGATGGAGCCGATCCGAACGCGCGACGTGCGCATCATGGGCCGGGTCGTGGGCCTGTTCCGGAGCGTCTGAGATGAGCAGCGCGCTCCAGTTCGAGCTGTTCCGCCCGTCGATCCTCGCTCCCGCCGACGACGACGGGCCGCGGATCGCGGCACGGGCAGCCGAGCGCGGGCTGACGCGGCAGCGCCCCTCGCGCCCGCCGCTGGAGGTCGTCCATGACGACGAGCGCGTCGCCGTCCCGGCCTCGGGGCCGCAAGGCGGCCCGACGCTGAACGACCTGGTGGTCGGGGTCTGGGAGGACCTGGCCGCCCACCGCACCGCCGCGTGCCCGGCCTGCGGGGAGTCGATGGCGCCCCGCTACGGCTCCGGGCCCGCGCCGGTCGGCGGTCGCTGCACCGGCTGCGGGACCACGATCGCCTAGCCCGCGGTCCCTCGCCGGCCGGGCGCGGCCTGCGGTGTGCCGGTCGGCGTCGTCTCGACGCCGGCTGCCGCACGCCGCAGGCGGCGGCTCCGGCGCTGTACGGCGGGGCGCCTGGGCGGTAGCCTGGAAGGGCACGCCGGACGGCTGCGGCGGGGGAGACAACCCGTCGAGGAAAGTCCGGACACCACAGGGCATGGTGGTCGGCGCAAGCCGACCCGGGGAAACCCGCGGGAAAGTGCCACAGAGACATACCGCCGATGGCGGGGGCGCACGTGCACCCCGCACAGGCAAGGGTGAAAAGGTGCGGTAAGAGCGCACCGGCGTCACGGCGACGTGGCGGCCAGGCAAACCCCACCAGGTGCAAGGCCAAGCAGGACCGCTCGCAGGCTGCCCGCCGAGGTCCAGGTCGGCCGCTCAGATGGATGGTCGTCCACGACAAGATCCGGCTTACAGGCGTGCTACGGCGAGGGCCCTCCACGGAGGGCCCTCGCTATGTCCCTAGTCTCGGCGCGGTGCGCTTCGCCATCCGCTTCGACCTCGGGGCGCCCCGTCCGTGGGAGGACGGCGCGGAGCAGCGCGTGCTCGCCCAGACCCTCGAGCAGGCCGAGGTGGCCGACCGCCTCGGCTACGACCGCATCTGGGTGCCCGAGCACCACTTCCTCGAGGAGGCCTCGAACGCGTCGGCGCCCGCCGTGTTCCTCGCCGCCGCCTCGCAGCGCACGCGGTCCATCGGGCTGGGGCTCGGGCCCGTGCCGCTGGCGCCGGGCGCGGTGCACCCCGCGCGTGTGGCCGAGGCCGTCGCGACGCTGGACCTGATCTCCGGCGGCCGCGTGGCCCTGGCGACGGGCGAGCTCGCCACAGGCGCCGAGCTCGGCGGGTTCGGGATCGATCGCGACACCCGCCGCGAGCAGTGGGCCGAGGCGCTGGAGGTCGTGGCGCGGATGCTCGTCGAGACGCCGTTCGCCGGCACGGACGGCCGCCACCTGACGATGCCGGCGCGCAACGTTGTCCCCAAGCCGCTGCAGCGGCCCCACCCGCCGTTGTGGATGGGGTGCGCCGGCCAGGACGCCGTCGTCCTGGCGGCCGAGCGGGGCCTCGGTGCGCTGGCGGGCACGTTCGTCGAGCCCGAGGAGGCGGCCGCGTGGGTCGCCGCCTACGACGCCGCGCTGGTCTCCGGGCGCTGCGCGCCCATCGGCTTCGCGGTCGCGCCCGCCGTCGCGGTCGCCGTCCCCATGCTCGTCCATCACGACGAGGCGCAGGCCATCGCGCGCGGGCTGGACGGTGCGCACTTCCTCGCCTACGCCGCCGGGCACTACGTCGCCTTCGGCGAGCACCGGCCGGGGCGCACCTCGGTCTGGGACGAGTTCGAGCGCCGCCGGGGCGACGTGGGGCTCGCGCGCCAGGCCGTCCGCGCCGACGGCACGCCGCTGTCGGTCCGCGTCCTGGCCGGCGGGCTGGCGTCCCTGCGCGGGGCGATCGGAACGCCCGACCAGGTCCGCGACCTCGTGCGCCGCTACGACGACGCCGGGGTCGACGAGCTCGTCCTCTGCGTCCAGGCCGGCCGCACCGAGCACGCGCACGTGGTCGAGGCGCTCGAGCTCTTCGCCGCCGAGGTCCTGCCCGGCTTCGCCGCGGCGCCCGAGCGCGACGCCGCCCGCCGCGCCCGGCGCGACGAGGCCGTGGCCCGCGCCCTGATGCGCCGACCGTCCCCGCGCAAGGCCGACCGCGGCGCGGTGTTCGGGGCCCGCGACGGCGCGGCCGCCGCACAGACCCACGCCGCCGCGCCGGCCGGCTGGACCCGGCGCCCGCGCGTCGTCGCGCTGCGGGCCGCCGCCCAGGACCGCGCCGAGCAGGGCCTGCGGGCGTTCGTGGCCGGCGCCGGCGACGAGCGCCTGGAGCGCACGATCGGCTCGCGTGCCGGGCTGCGCGCGGTCTTCGCGGCCATGGCGCGGCGCTTCGTGCCCGAGCAGGCCGGGGGCTTCGCCGGCGACATCCAGTACGACCTGCGCGGCGCCGGCGACACGCTCGTGACCTGGACGGTGACCGTCGACGGTGAGCGGGCCACCGCGCGGCCCGGGCCCGCGGAGTCGCCGGCGCTGACGATCAAGCTCACACGCGCCGACTTCGCGCGGCTGGCCGGCGGGGACCTCGATCCCGTGAAGGCCCTGCTCACGGGCCGGTTGGACCTCGAGGGCGACTTCGGCGTGGCCATGCGGCTGGGTGCGATGTTCGGTCTGCCCGCCGGCATGTAGCTTGCCTGCCGTCCGGCGTGGTGCGAACATGTGTTCGCATCGTGGTCGTCTCCGTCCTCCTTCCCCGCTTCGCCCTCGTCATCGCCGCCGGCGGCCGCGAGGCCCTCGCGCGCGGTCCCGCCGCCCTGGCCCCGAGCCGGGACGCGAGCAGCGCGTGGGGGAGATCTCGCCGGCCGCCGAGGCGTTCGGCATGCATGCCGGGATGCGCCTCGGCGAGGCGCTGGCCCGCTGCCCGTCGCTGGCGCTGATCCCGCCGGACCCGCTCGGCGTGGCCGACGCGTGGGAGAAGGTGCTCGCGCGCCTGGAGTCCGTCGGCGCGGAGGTCGAGTCGGCGGCTCCGGGCCTCGCGTTCTTCGACGCCGGCGAGCTGGCCCGGCTGCACGGCGGGCGGGGACCTCGGACCCGGCGGCGCTCCTGCGCGCCCGCGCCGCCGGCGGCCCGCCGCCGTGGCTGGAGGGCGTCGTCGGTGCCGTGCGCACCGCGCTGCGCCTGCCCGCGCGCATCGGGGCCGGCCCCTCCCGGTTCTGCGCGCTGGCCGGCGCGGCCCGCGCGCGCTCGCGCCGCGCCGAGTTCGTCGACGGGGCGCCCGGCCTGGCCGCCGAGCCGGTGACGCTGCTGCGCCACCGCCCCGAGGTCGAGCGCCTCGCCGACCCGCTCCAGCGGCTGGGGATCGCGACGCTCGGCGCGCTGGCCGCGCTGCCGCGCGCCTCGGTGGTCGACCGCTTCGGCCGACCGGGCGAGCTGGCCCAGGACCTCGCCCGGGGACGCGACAGCGCGCTGGTCCCGCGCCGGCCGGGGGAGACCCTCGAGGAGGTGCTCGAGCTGCCCGAGTCCGCCTCCGGCGTCCAGCTCGAGCGGGCGCTCGTGCTCCTCGTCGACCAGCTCCTGGCCCGGCCGCAGCGGCACGGCCTGACGCTGCGGGTCGTGGTGCTCGGCGCGAGGCTGGTCGAGGGCGGGACGTGGCGTGAGCGCGTCGTGTTCCGCGAGGCGACGGCCGATCCGCTGCGGATGCGGCTGGCCCTCGGCCAGCGCCTCGTCCTGATGCCCGCGCCCGCCGAGTCCCTGCGGCTGGCGGTCGAGCGCTTCGGGCCGCCGCACGCCGGGGCCCGGGCGCTGTTCGACGACGGATCGGCGGAGCGGACCGCGCGGCTGCGCGAGGCGATCCGCCAGGCGCGGGCCGCCGGGGGTCCCGAGGCGGCACTGCGGGTGCTGGAGGTCGAGCCGGACTCGCGGGTGCCCGAGCGGCGCACCGTCCTCGCGCCGTTCGAGCTGTGACGGGCCCGCGGCGCCTGAACCTCCCGCTGCCGGCGACCGTCCGCGCCGACGAGCGCGGCCGCCCGCTGGCGATCGACGGCCGGGCGATCGACGCGGTGCGGGAGTCGTGGCTGGTGGAGGACCGCTGGTGGACCGACGACCCGCTGCGCCGCCGCTACTGGGAGGTCGTCACCACGCGCGGGGAGCTCCTCGTGCTCTTCCGCGAGCTGGACCGGGTCGGGGGCTGGTACCGCCAGCGCTGAGGTCCGTGACGGCCACTGCACAGGATCGTGACGACCGGGCGTGGTGGCGTGACCGGCGTCCCGGCAGGGTCCTCCCGTGCTCGGCGATCTGCGCAACCACCGGGGCCAGGCGGCCGTGGAGTGGATCGGCATCGTGTCGCTCGTCGTCACGCTGCTGGCGCTGGGCGCGGCGCTGGCGCAGGCCGGACAGGTCGGCCGCCAGGTCACGCGCGAGATGGCGCGGGCGCTCTGCCGCGTCGGCCAGGGCGACTGCGAGCGCGATCAGGACCCCTGCGTGGTCACCGCGCAGCGCACGCACCGCGGCGCCACGCTGCACGTGTTCTTCGTGCGCCTGGGCGGCGGGACGACCGCGGTCGTCGAGCAGCGCTCCGACGGCACGTTCGCCATCACCCACGCCACCGACGCCGCGCTGGGGCTGGAGGCCGGCGCCGGGGTGGAGGGCGGCGTGCGCCTCGCGGGGGTCGACGTCGCGCTCGGCGCCTCGCTGAGCGTGGCGCAGAGCGCCGGCCTGGAGGGCGGGCGGACGTGGATCGCGCCCTCGGCGGCCGTCGCCGCGCGGCTGGTCGCCGCGCTGCGCGAGGATCCCGGGCATCTGCCCGAGCCCGACGTGACCTACCGCCGGGGCCAGGTGACGTCGACGGCCGGGGGCACCGCCCAGGTGGCGGGCGAGAACGTGGCCACCGCGACGCTGACGTTCGGCCGCACGGCGGGCACCCGGACCGACCGGCGCACGGGGCACCGCACGGTCTACGTGCGATCGCCGTGGAGCGGGGAGGCCGCGGTGGCCGGCGGGGTGCTGGGCGTCTCGGGCGCCGGGGGCGGCGAGGTCTTCGCGGTCGAGCTCGACGCCCACGGGCGCCCGCTGGACCTCCAGGTCGTGGCGACGGGGGCCTTCGCGCGCTCGCAGGACCTGCCGAGCGTCGTGCAGCCCGTCGCGGGGCGGCTGGCGGCCGGGGCCGCCGACGGGCGGCGCTTCGAGGTCACCGCCCACCTCGACCTCACCGACCCCGCCGACCTCGCGGCGGCGCGCGGGCTGCTGGCGGCGATGCACGACCGCTTCGGCCCGCCGGCCGCGGCCTCCCAGGCGCTGCGCCGCCGCATCGACGAGCAGGGCACGATCGAGGCCCGGGTGCTGGCCACGCGCGAGTCCTCGCGCGGGGTGACCCTCAGCGGCGCGCTGGGCGCGCGGCTCGGCGGGTCCTACGTGATCCAGGACGCCTCCCTGGCGCTCCTGGCGGCCACCTCGCGCGGCCTGGACGGGCAGTGGCTCGTGCGCGCCGACTGCCTGCCGGGCGCCTGAGCGTGCGCCTACGCGTACACCCCGTCGAGCCAGGCCTTCAGCGCCGCCTCCTGTTCGGCGGCGTCGACGCCGCCGCCGAACAGGTGGGCGCTCATGCCGACCACGCCGCCGTAGTGGTTTCGGCCGAAGAAGCGGTACAGGCCGTCGGCGGTGCGCACGCCGAGGAACTCCGGCGTGGCGTGGTCGACGACGCCGTCCAGCGTGCGCGCGTCGCCGAGCGACGCGCGGACGGCGTCGCCGACGGCGGCGCCGGGCGCCAGGCCCAGGGCGGCGCGCAGCGCGTCCATCGCCTCGGGCGTGCCGGCGGACCCGGGTCCCTCGATCCCCGACGACGGCCGGCCCACGTAGGTCACCGGGCGGCCGTTGAAGTGCTGGAGGTACTGCGCGAGCGTGTGGAGGTAGAAGTCGGTGTGCCCGCCGATGGCGTCGTACTGGTCCTCCCAGCCGTCGGCGAGGATCCCGCTGTGGACGTAGCGCAGGTGGGCGGTGCCGCCGTCGCGTGCCTCGATCGCGTAGTCCAGCGCGTTGAACGTCCCGTCGGGGGACTCCGTGCGGATCACGAGGTGGCTCGGCGGGTCCCAGGTGACGACCGGCGCGTCCTCGGGCGGCGTGGCGCCGGCGGGGATCTCCATCCCCGTCGGGAACATCCACGCGGCGGAGTCGGAGGTGATCGCGGTCCAGACGTCGTCGGGGGACGCCGGCAGGTCGATGTCGCGGGTGACCTCGAACTCACGGCTCATGGCTGGGGCTCCTTCGGGTTCGTGATGGTGGGATGCAGGGCGACGACAAAGCGGTGCGCACGCCCGCCGAGGGCGGACCCGTCGTGGTACTTGGCCACCAGGCCGTTGACGGCCGCCGAGAGCTCGGTGGCGAATGCCGCGCGATCGGCGGCCGTGGCGAAGCGCACCTCGCTGTCGATGCCGAGCGTGGCCAGCGGCCGGCCGGCCGCGGTCGCCCCCGTGATGAGCTCGCCGACCTCGCGGACGAGGCGGCCGGCCACCGCGAGCAGCCAGCGCGCCGAGCGCTGGTCGGGCTCGCGCGAGGGGTCGGGCGCGACCGCCGACAAGGCGATCGGCGAGATCACGTAGGACGCCGCGGTGGCCTGGAGCACGCGTTCGGTGCAGTTGCCCTTGCGGCGCTCCTCGACGAGCTCGACCAGGCCGTGGCGCTCCAGCGCCCGGAGGTGGTAGTTCGCCTTCTGGCGGGTGAGCCCGACGCGCGCCGCGAGCGTGCTGGCCGAGCCCGGCTCGGCCAGCTCGGCCAGCAGGCGGGCGCGGATGGGATCCAGCGACGCCTCGGCGGCGGCGGGGTCCTCGATGACGGCGACGTCGTGCACGGAGGCACCGTTGCACCGACAATTCTTTTTGTCAAGAGCGATTTCACGGTCGGTGGCGAGCTGTCCGCGATCGATCGTTCGGGGGTGGGTCTATCCTGGCCATATGCGAACATGCGTTCGTGTCCTACGTCGAGCTCCACTGCCACTCGGCCTTCTCCTTCCTCGACGGGGCGTCGCTGCCCGACGAGCTGGTCGCCGCCGCCCAGGAGCGGGGGCACCAAGCGCTGGCGCTCACCGACCACAACACGGTGTCGGGGTCGATGGAGTTCGCCCAGGCGGCCTCGTCGATGGGCGTCCGGGCGATCCACGGCGCCGAGGTCGACGTGGCCGATCCCGCCGGCTCGCCCGACGCGCCCGACCCGCCGGCCCGGCATGTGACGCTGCTCGTGCGCGATGCCACCGGGTGGCGCAACCTCTGCCGGCTGCTCACCCGCGCCCACGCGCACACCCGCGACGACGGCGGGCGCGCGCACCTGCGCCGCGTCCGCGAGCCCGTGGTGACCATGGCGGACCTCTCCCGGTTCAGCGAGGGGCTGGTCTGCCTCTCGGGCTGCGCCCGCCACGGGATGCATGACGAGCCCTCGGCCCGCGCCCTGCTCGGGATCTACGGTCCCGGCCGGTTCCGGATCGAGCTCCAGCGCCCGCTGGCCCGCCACGACCGCGCGACGAACCGGGGCCTGGCCGAGCTGGCTCGCCGCCTGGGCGTGCCCTGCGTGGCGACCGGCGACGTGCACGCGCACTCGCCCGAGCGCGCGCGCCTGCAGGACGCCTTCGTCGCGATCCGCCGGCACACGACGCTCGACGCGTCCGAGCCGCTGCGGCGCGGCAACCACGCGCACGTGCTGGCCTCGCCCCAGGCGATGGCCGCCCGCTTCGAGGACCACCCGGAGGCGGTCGCCGAGACCGCTCGCCTGGCCGAGACGCTGACCTTCGATCTCACCGCCGACCTCGGCTACCGCTACCCGGGCGCCGAGGACGCCGGCGCCGACCAGGACCTGGCCGCGGTATGCACGGCGCGCTTCGACGCGCGCTACCCGTCGGGCCACCGCCTGCGGGCCGAGGCGACGTCCAGGCTCGAGCAGGAGCTGGCGCTCATCCGCGGCCTGGGGCTGTCGGGGTTCTTCCTCCTGCACCACGAGATGCTCGAGCTCGCACGCGAGGTCGCCGTGGAGGTCCGCGGGGCGGGCGGCCCGGACTCCGTGCGGATGCTGCTGCCCCCGGGCCGCGGCCGCGGGTCCTCGGTCTCCTCGATCGTCTGCTACCTCACGGGCCTCTCGCACGTCGATCCGATCGCCAACGACCTGCTGCTCGGGCGGTTCCTCAACGAGGAGATCACCTCGCTGCCCGACATCGACCTCGACTTCCCGCGCGACGTGCGCGAGGTCCTCATCCCCCGGGTGCACGAGCGCTTCGGCCACGAGCGCTCGGCGCTCGTGGCGGCCTTCCCGACCTACCGCGCCCGCGGCGCGATCCGCGAGCTGGGCAAGGTGCTCGGGCTCCCGCCGGGCGAGATCGAGCGCGTCGCGCGCTCCTCGGAGGCCTTCTCGGCCGAGACGGTGGACCGCGACATCGCCGTCGCGCTGGGCAAGGGCCGGGAGGCGGAGGGCCGCTGGCGCTGGCTGCACCTGCTCGCCCACGAGGCCCACGGCCTCCCGCGCCACCTCAGCCAGCACTCCGGCGGCATGATCGTCGCGACCCGCCCGCTCATCGACTGCTGCCCCGTGGTGCCCGCCGCCATGGAGGGCCGCCAGATGGTCATGTGGGACAAGGACTCCTGCTCGGACGCGGGCTTCCTGAAGATCGACCTGCTCGGCCTCGGGATGCTGTCGGCCGTCGAGCGCTGCGTGGAGATGATCGCCCGCCGGCGCCACGAGCGGATCGACCTGTCGCGGATCCCCATGGACGACCCCGAGACGTTCCGCTGCATCCAGGAGGCCGACACGACCGGCGTGTTCCAGATCGAGAGCCGGGCGCAGATGGGCTCCCTGCGGCGCACGCGGCCGGAGACGCTGCAGGACCTCACGATCCAGGTCGCGATCGTGCGGCCCGGGCCCATCGTCGGCGGGGCGGTCAACCCCTACATCGAGCGGCGCCAGCGGCTGCGCGAGGACCCGTCGTTCGCCGTGCCCTACGACCACCCATCGCTGGAGCCCGTCCTGCGCGAGACGCTCGGGACGATCATCTTCCAGGACCAGGTCATCGAGGTCGCGATGGCCTTCGCGGGGTTCTCGCCGGGGGAGGCCGAGGGCCTGCGGCGCGCGATGAGCCGCAAGCGGTCGGTGGCCGCGATCGAGGCCTACCACGGCCGCTTCGTCGACCGGGCCAGGACGCGTTGGGACGACGTCGACGAGGAGCTCGCCGAGCGCGTGTGGACGATGGTCAAGGGCTTCTCGGGCTTCGGCTTCCCCAAGGCCCACGGCGCGGCGTTCGGCCTGCTGGCCTACCAGTCGACCTGGCTGCGCGTGCACTACGGGCCCGAGTTCCTGGCCGCGCTGCTCGACGAGCAGCCCATGGGCTTCTACCCATCCGACGCCCTCGTCCACGAGGCCCAGCGCCGCGGCATCGAGGTGCTGGCCCCCGACGTCAACGCCAGCGCGGTCGGGTGCACGGTCCTGCCGCGGTCCGATCCGCCCGCGGTGCGCATCGGCCTGGGCTACGTGCTGGGTGTGCGCGCCGACGAGGTCGCCGCGCTCGTGGCCGCCCGCGAGGCTGCCGGCCCGTTCCGGTCGCTGGAGGACCTCGCCTCGCGCGCCGGCGCGGGTCGGGCCGCGCTCGAGCAGCTGGCGTGGTCGGGCGCCTGCGACGCGCTGGCCGGCGGCGACCGGCGCCGCGCGCTGTGGGACCTCGGCGTCGCCTCGCCGGGGCGGCGCCTGCGCGCACCGCGCGCGGCGGGGGCCGCGGACGCGCCCGCCGGCGACCATGCCTCGGCCGCGGCCGCCGGGCGGGCGGCCGCCGCCCGGCGGGACCTCGGCGTCCAGCTCGCGCTGCCGCTCGGGGTGGGGGAGGCGCCCGCGCTGCCGGGGCTCAGCGGCTGGGAGGCGATGATCGCCGACTACGCGACCACGGGCCTGACGACGGGCGAGCACCCGCTGGGGCTGCTGCGCGAGGAGCTGGCCGGGCAGGGGATGGTCGCCAACGCCGACCTGGCGCGCCTGCCGCACGGCGCGCGGGTGCGCCTCGGCGGGCTGGTCGTCGCGCGCCAGCGCCCGGGCACGGCCAAGGGGGTGTGCTTCCTGCTCATGGAGGACGAGACGGGCACCGTGAACCTCGTCGTGCCGCCCAAGGTCTACGAGCGCGACCGCACGATCGTCCGCGCCGAGCCGCTCGTCGTCGCCGATGGCGTGCTCGAGCGCCACGCCTCGGCCGGCGGGGCCATCAACGTCGTCTGCCGCCGGCTGACGCGGCTGGAGGCCACGGGCCACCTGCGGGCACGGTCCGCCGCCGAGCTCGGCGCGCCGCAGGCGATCGTGAGGGGCGCCGAGCAGGGGCTGGGCGGCGACGTCATCCGGGTCAAGGACTTCTCGATGCTCGATGCGATCGAGCTCGCCCGCCAGGACGCGGCCCGGGAGGCCGAGGCGGCCGCCGGGGAGGAGCTGGCGCCGACCGGGACCGGGGACTTCCGCGCGGTCGCGCCGGCGGTCCAGAGCTTCGCGGCGGGACGGCGCCGGTGACGCCGCGACCCGTGCGTCCGCGGGTCGTTGCGGACCCGGCGCGACCCCACTTGCCGTTCACCCCCGCGCAACGGGTAGGGTTCGCGGCGTGATCGGGACCATCGTCTTCGTCATCGTCTTCGTCGCGATCGGGCTCTCCGTGGTCCTGGCCGCGATGCGCAGCGGTCGCAAGCCGTCCGCGGCGGGCTCGGAACCCCGCGCCGTCCGCCGGGCCTGGCTTGCCGGGATCGCGGTGGTCACCCTGGTCCTCGGCGTCGGCGTCCCCGCCCTGGTGCTCGTCAACAACGGCGACAACCACGCCAAGCACGGGCCCGGCGGCGTCGACCTGACCGCGGCCCAGGCCACGGGCCGCTCGCTCTTCGTCAAGAACTGCTCGACCTGCCACACGCTGGACGGGGCGAAGGCCACGGGCCGTGTCGGGCCGAACCTCGACACGCTCAACGGCGGCAACCTGACGTCGGCGTTCGTCATGGACGCGATCGTCAACGGCCGCGCCCGCGGCGCCGGCCAGATGCCCGCCAACCTGCTGCAGGGCCAGGACGCCAAGGACGTGGCGTCCTTCGTGTCCGCCGTCGCCGGCCGCTAGCCCGTCCGCGCGGGCAGGCTGTCAAGCCCTCCCAGACGTCCGGCCGGGCGCCTCCCGCGGTGGTGTCCGCGAGGAAGTCAAGGGTGCACCGGGCGGGAAAACCCCGCACGTTGCGGCAAGGTTCCGTCCGACCCATCGCTGATCATGTGGTCAGTTGCTCGTTGCCATAACTCCGCCACCTAGCAGGGATTTTCGACGTTGCTACGATGCCGCCGATCACTACCGCTGAATCTCCGGCCGGCAGGTCCGGCACGGGGAGCGGGGGACCCACCATGCACCGGGGCGAATCGCATCCCGCGTAGCGCCGCTCTTTCGGCGCGAGCCCGTCAGCTAACCCCGCAAGCCCATTGAAAGAGGACCGGAACCCACCGATGCCATCGACGGACGCGCCCAACTGGTGGGCCGACGTGCAACAGGAGCGCGAGGACCTCACCGGCCGCGGTCGGCGGCCCGCCGAGGACTGGCTGGGTGAGGACATCGACTTCGTCCCGCGCCGTCGCATCTCGGGCAGCCGCGGCGGGACGCGCCGCGACCACGCCGCATCGGCGAGCCACCCGCTGCACGGCGTGTTCATCCCGGCAGCCGATCCGCGGGCCACGGGCCGCACCGTCTCCCTGACGACGGGCACGACGACGATCGAGCTCGTCACCGAGGCCGACATGCCCGTCACCCGGCGCGATGACGGCACCGACGCCGGCGTCGCCCACGAGCTCCGCCACCTCAGCGCGGCCGACGACCCGTTCGCCAGCCCGCCCCCGCCCGCCGGCGCCCGGCGCACCGTCCAGATCAAGGGCCGTCCCGGTGAAGGCGCCGTGCGCTCTCTGGCCCAGCGCCACCGCCCGCGCACGGCGTCGGACCGCGTGGGCCACCGTCCCGACCGCATCGCGCTGTGGGCCGTCGTGCTCGGCGCGATCCTCATCCTGCTGGCGGCGGCCAGCTCGTCGCGCGCCGCGGTGCCCCACCGCGCCGCCACGCCGCACGTCGCCATCGCGCACGTCGGGGCCCCCGCGGCCTTCGCCGCGCCCCACAGCATCCGCTAGCCCGGCCGCCCCGCGCGCCGCCGGGCCACCCTCCGCGCGCCCAGCTGCGCCCTCGCCGCGATCCCGCGCGCGCCACGGCCGCGTACCCCCGGCGTGGCGAGCGTTGACACGCTTCCTACACTTACCTCGGGTAAGGAACCTCCCGGTGGCATCGCCGGCACGGAACGCCGGCGCTCCTCATCCCTCTCCCCAGGACGCCTGCCATGAAGACGCGGTTCAGCCGGTTCCCGGTCCACGACGACCTCTCCGCACCGGAGGCGTCGGTACCGATCCTCAAGGGCGCGATGGCCTCGGCGGGCCAGCTCCCGAACTTCCTCGGCGTCCTGGCGGGCTCGGCCCCCGCGCTGCGCGGCTACACCCGCTTCCGCGGTGAGCTGCGCCACGGCGCGCTGCCGGTGCCGTCGCTCGAGCGCATCGCCCTGGCCGTCGCCGAGCACTTCGACTCCGAGCCCGGGCTGGCCCTGCACCAGCGCACGGCCCGCCAGGCGGGCCTGGGTGTCGACGAGATCGCCCTCGCGCGCGAGTGGGACTCCCACGACGAGCACCAGGCCCGGCTGCTGCGCTACCTCAAGGTGCTCGTCGCCGAGCAGAACCGCCCGCCGCTGCACCTGCACGAGGAGGCCCGCGAGTCCGGGTGGACCGACGAGCAGCTGCTGGAGGCCATCGCCTACGCCTCGCTGGAGAGCTTCACCGCGATGGTCAACGTCGCCGGCGACATCCCCGTCGACGGCTCCTTCGAGGATGCCCGCCAGCTGCACGCCGCCTGACATGGCGGCTGCCCCTCCCGCCCGTCCCGCCCGCCCGGCAGCGTCGCGCCCGGACGCCCGTCGCGCCCGGCCCGCCGGCCCTGACGCCGGCCGGCGGCGCGCGGCGTAGCATCCGGGCCATGCCCCCGAGCGCCGACCAGGACGCCGGCGCACCGAGTTGCTGCCCGCACTACCACGAGGCGGTCGAGCTGCTCGGTCGCCGCTGGACCGGGGCCATCGTCGACGTGCTGCTGCAGGGCGGTCCGCTGCGCTTCGGCGAGATCGCGAGCGCCGTGCCCGAGCTGTCGGACCGCCTGCTCTCCCAGCGCCTCAAGGCCCTGGAGGACCGCGGCGTGCTGGCCCGCTGCGACGATCCCGGGCCCCCGCCGTGCACCCGCTACGCCCTGACCGACATGGGCCGCGGACTCGCTCCGGCGGTCGCCGAGCTCAAGGCCTGGGGGCGCCGGTGGCTCGACACATCGGCGTCCACGTTCCGACCGGAATGAGAACCGGGATCCTCTAGGGTCCCGTGCGATGACCGAGCAGCCGCGCACCGTCGAGGACGTCAAGGCGATCGTGGATGAGCACAACCTGCGCTTCATCCGCTTCTGGTTCACCGACATCCTGGGGCAGCTCAAGTCGTTCTCGATCAACGCGGGCGAGCTCGACGACGCGTTCGCCAACGGGATGGGCTTCGACGGCTCCTCCATCACGGGCTTCAACGCGATCGAGGAGTCCGACATGGTCGCCATGCCCGACCCCAGCACGTTCGCGATCCTTCCGTGGCGCCCGGAGGAGCAGGGCGTCGGACGCGTGTTCTGCGACGTCCTGACCCCCGAGCAGACCCCGTACGAAGGCGACCCGCGACACGTGCTGCGCCGGGCGCTGGAGCGCATGCGGCAGATGGGCTTCGACACGTTCAACGTCGGGCCCGAGCTCGAGTACTTCCTCTTCAAGGACAAGAACGGCACCGAGGTCCTCGACGAGGGCGGCTATTTCGACCTCACGACGCTGGACGCCGGCTCCGACGTGCGCCGCGAGACGGTCATCGCGCTCGAGCAGCTGGGCATCCACGTGGAGTACTCCCACCACGAGGTCGGCCCGTCCCAGCACGAGGTCGACATGCGCTACGCCGATGCGCTGAAGATGGCCGACGACTGCATGACGTACCGAATCACGGTCAAGGAGTACGCCATGAAGTACGGCTGGCATGCCACGTTCATGCCCAAGCCGCTCTTCGGCGAGAACGGCTCGGGCATGCACACGCACATGAGCCTGTTCAAGGGCGGCTCCAACGCGATGTTCGACCCCGACGACCCGTACTTCTTGTCCGACGTCGGCAAGGCCTTCATCGCCGGCCAGCTCAAGCACGCGCGTGAGCTGAGCTCGATCTTCGCCCAGTGGGTCAACTCCTACAAGCGACTCGTGCCCGGCTACGAGGCCCCGGTCTACGTGGCGTGGAGCCGGCGCAACCGCAGCGCGCTGGTCCGCGTTCCGCTCTACCACCCCGGCAAGGAGCGCGGGACCCGGATGGAGCTGCGCTGCCCCGACCCGGCCTGCAACCCCTACCTGACGTTCGCGGCGCTGCTGCAGGCGGGCCTGGAGGGCATCGAGAAGGGCTACGAGCTGCCCGAGCCGATGGAGAAGAACCTGTACCACCTGTCGCCCGACGAGCGCCGGCGGCTGGGCATCGAGCAGCTCCCCGAGACGCTCGGCGAGGCCGTCGAGCTCACTGCCGAGTCCGAGCTCGTGTTGCGCACGCTCGGCGAGCACATGTTCAACCGCTTCGTCGAGATCAAGCGCCAGGAGTGGGAGGACTACCGGGTGCAGGTCACCCAGTGGGAACTGGACCGCTACCTGCCCGTCCTGTAGCGCCCCGGTCCTCGCCCGCCAGCGCCGACGGCCACCACGCCCGCGGCCCGATCCGCAGCACGAGCGCGGGGACCAGCACCGACCGCACGAGGAACGTGTCCAGCAGGACGCCGAAGGCGATCGTGAAGCCCAGCTCGGTGAGGAACACGAGCGGCAGCACCGCGAGCACCGAGAACGTGCCCGCCAGAACGATGCCCGCCGACGTGATGACCCCGCCGGTGACCGCCAGGCCGCGCAGCATGCCCTCGCGCGTCCCGAGCCGCATGGCCTCCTCGCGCACGCGCGCCATGAGGAAGATGTTGTAGTCCACGCCCAGCGCTACGAGGAAGATGAAGGCGAACAGCGGCAGCGACGGGTCGCTGCCCGGGAACCCGAAGATCACGTCGAACACGAGCGCCGACAGCCCGAGGGACGCGGCGAAGCTCAGCACCACGGTGGCGATGAGCAGCAGGGGCGCCACGATCGCGCGCAGCAGCAGGCCGAGGATGACGAACACGATCAGCAGGGTCAGCGGCACGAGCAGCCGCGTGTCCTGCGCCGAGGCGGCGCGCAGGTCGTGCTCCACTGCGCTCGGCCCGCCGACGAGCGCCCGCGGGTCGGCCGAGCGCGCCGCCGCGCGGATCTTCGGCACCAGGTCGTAGGCCTGCTTGGCGTAGGGATCGACCGTCAGCGCCGCCGCCAGCAGCGTCCCCTCGGGTCCGCGGGCGCCGGTCGGGCGCACCTGGGCGACGCCGTCGACGCGCTGCACGGCCGCGACGACCGCCGCCACCCGGGCCGCGTCGCGAACGACGATGTCGGTCGGGGCGCTGGCGCCCGCGGGGAACGCCGCAGCGATGAGCTTCTGGCCGTCGACGGACTCGACGCGGTCGCGGAACGAGCTGGACTGCGTCAGGCCGTCGGAGAAGTTCAGCAGGCCGAAGCACATGACGGCCAGCAGCGCGGTCGTGGCCAGCGCCACGCGGCCGGGGCGCGCGGCGACGCGTTCGCCGATGCGCCGCCAGGCGCCGTGCGTGGCGTCGGTGCCCCTGTCGCCGACGTGCGGCACGTAGGGCCAGAACGGCCGGCGGCCGACGATGACCAGCAGCGCGGGCAGGAAGGTCATCTGCGAGACGAGCGCGACGAGGATGCCCATCGCGCCGATCGGCCCCAGGCCCGACGTGCCGTTGACCTTGGCCAGCGAGAGCGACAGCAGCCCGATCGACACCGTCAGCGCCGAGGCCACGATCGCGGGGCCGGCCGTGCTCAGCGCCCGGGCCATGGCCACGTGGCGGTCCTCCTCGTGGCGCAGCTCCTCGCGGTAGCGCGCCACGAGCAGCAGCGCGTAGTCGGTCCCCGCCCCGAGCACGAGCACGGAGAGGATCGACGAGGACTGGCCGTTGACGGTCACCCCGAGCTGGGTCAGCCCGTAGCCCGCGGCCCGGGAGACCAGCTCGCCGAAGCCGACGGCCAGCAACGGGAAGAACCAGAAGAACGGGCTGCGGTAGATGATGATCAACAGCACGAGGACCAGCAGCACCGCCGCGCCGATCAGCGTGCCGTTGATGCCCTCGAACACCTTGATCGCGTCGGCGCTGAAGCCCGCCGGCCCGGTGACCTTGACCACGAGGCCGCCGCGGTCGCCGCTGACGAGCGAGCGGTAGCGCTCGACGGGGTCGCGGATCGTGCTGCCCTTGCCGTTGCCCTTCAGCGAGTTGACGATGAGCGCCGTGCTGCCGTCCTGCGACAGCGTGGGCGCCGAGAACCGCGTGGCCTGCGGGAACTCCGGGCCCGTCGCGTCCAGCCGGCGCACGTCGGCCGCGATGCGGGCGCGGTCGGCGGCGGCCAGCCCCTCGCGGCGCTGGTACACGATGACGGTCGCGGCGCGCTCGCCGCCCTGCAGGCGCTTGGTGACGGCCAGGGCCTTCGTCGACTCCGCCGAGCCGGGCAGGAACGACGTCGACTCGTTCTTCTCGGCGGCGGAGAACTTCGAGGGCAGCTGCGCGGCGGAGACCGCGAAGATCGCGACGATCCAGACGGCGAAGACGATCCACTTCGCGCGGCGGCCGGCGGGAAGGGTGAGGAACCTGGTCATGTCCTCTGGGACTACGGACCGAGCAGGTCCCGCAGTTCTCCGGCATCGGTCACGGGCATGCGGCAGGCGAAACGCTCGCACACGTAGGCCGCCGCCCGCCCGCCCATGCCCACGCGCCCGTCCATGAGCGTCACGCCGTCACCGGGCGGCCCGGCGAGCACGATCCCGGGCCGCAGGCGCTCGCGCACGACGGCGGCCAGCGCGGCGACGCCCTCCTCGTCGCCGGCCAGCGCCACCTCCCGTCCGGGCCCCACGAGCAGGTCGAGGGCCACGAGCGCGTGGGCGAAGGCCTGGGGGTGGCGTCCCGGCAGCGGCCCGAGCAGGCGCAGGTGCGACGCGGCCGCGGCGCGGAGGCGGTCCTCGCCGGTCAGCGCGGCGAGCCGCAGCAGGCCCACGGCCGCCGAGGAGGACCCGGAGGGGATCGGCGCGTCCTCGAGGTCGCGGCGGCGCACGATGAGCCGCTCGTGGTCGGACGAGGTCGCGAAGAAGCCGCCGTCCTCGGGGTCGGCGAAGCGGTCGAGGATCGCGTCGGCGACCGTGCGGGCCTCGGCGAACCACCGCGGGTCGAACGTCGCCTCGTACAGCGCCAGCAGCGCCTCGAGCAGGAATGCGTGGTCCTCGAGGTAGGCGTTGAGCTTGGCCTCGCCGTCCTTGTAGGTGCGCAGCAGGCGCCCGTCGCCGTCGCGCAGCCGCTCCAGGACGAAGGCCGCGCCCTGAACGGCCACGTCGACCAGGTCGGGGCGGCCGAGCACCGCGCCGGCCTCGGCGAAGGCGTGGATGGCCAGGGCGTTCCAGGCGGCCAGGCGCTTGTCGTCGAGGCCCGGGCGCACGCGTCCGGCGCGGGCCTGCTGCAGCGCGTCGCGGATGCGGTCGCGCTGGGCCGCCGGCGGCTGCGGGCCGCGCGCGGTGAGCACGTTCAGGCCCGGCTGGGGGTGGTGGGGATCGGCGAAGTTGCCCTCGGGCGTGGCGCCGAGCCATGCGATGGCGGCCGGCGCGTCGTCGCCGAGCACGTCCTGCAGCTCGGCGACCGTCCACACGTAGTACTGCCCCTCGACGCCCTCGCTGTCGGCGTCCAGCGCGCTGAGGAAGCCGCCCTCGGGGCCGCGCAGCTCACGTGCCACGAAGGCCAGCGTGCGCTCGCAGACCTCGCGCAGGGCCGGGTCGCCGGTCATGAGCCACCCGTGCAGGTAGGCCCGGGCCAGCAGCGCGTTGTCGTACAACATCTTCTCGAAGTGCGGCACGGTCCACGTCGCGTCGACGGCGTAGCGGGCGAAGCCGCCGCCGACCTGGTCGGCCATGCCGCCCGCCGCCATCGCACGCAGCGTCGCGGCGGCCATGTCACCGGCCTTGGCCGCCCATGAGCCGCCGCGCGCCGCGCGGGCCCAGAGGAACATGAGCGTGCTGGAGGGCGGGAACTTCGGCGCCCCGCCGAATCCGCCGTGCTCGGCGTCGAAGGCCGCACGCAGGTTGCGCACCGCGTCGTCGAGCGCCTCGGGGCCGGGCTCGTCGGCGGACGGGCGCAGCGCCGAGCTGCGGCCGAGGCGCTCGGCCATCTGCGCGCCCTGCGCGAGGACCTCGTCGCGGTGGTCGCGCCAGGCCTCGGCGATGGCCTCCAGGACGGCCGACCACGCGGGCATGCCCTGGCGCGGCTGCGGCGGGAAGTACGTGCCGCCGTAGAACGGCACCTGCTCGGGAGTCAGGAAGACGTTCAGGGGCCAGCCGCCGTGGCCCGTCATGGTCTGCACGGCCTCCATCGCGATCGCGTCGAGGTCGGGCCGCTCCTCGCGATCGACCTTGACGCAGACGAAGTGCTCGTTCATGAGCGCGGCGACGGCCGGGTCCTCGAAGGACTCGCGCTCCATGACGTGGCACCAGTGGCAGGCCGAGTAGCCGATGGACACCAGCAGCGGCCGGTCCAGAGTCCGCGCGAGCTCGAGCGCCTCCGGCCCCCAGGGCCTCCAGTCGACCGGATTGTCGCGGTGCTGGAGGAGGTAGGGGGAGGTCTCGGACGCCAGGGCGTTGGCCATGGCGCCCGAGGCTATCGATGGGCGCTACCCGCCCAGACGAGGCTGAGCGAGCACGCGGACCAGCGACGGCAGGCGGTCGCGCAGCGCGGCGGACACGGCGAACCTGACCTTCTTGCCGCCCAGGCGGCCGGTGACCGCGCCGTTCTTGGTGATCGTCAGCGTCCCGGCCGCGGTGCCGCCGCCGTGGACCGACAGCCGGGCATTGCCGTCGACGTCCGACGTGCCGCTGACCACGACGCCCGGCACGTACTGGTAGGAGCGCAGGCGGAACGTGCTGCCGGTCACCGTGGCGCCGCCGCCGCGCAGGCCGGCCACGCGCCGCGGCGCCGTCCCGAGCGCAAGCGCGTCGCCGATGATCTGGCGCCGCGCGTCGGTCACCGTCGCGGCCGCCGTGACGATCGTCTTGCGCACGACGCCCTTGGCGGCGATCTGCGACAGGCGCGTCGGCGGGCGCGGGGTGGGCCTGAACGGGTTGGCGGTGGCCGGGCAGGCGCCGGGCACCTGGCCGGCGGCGAACGCGGCCAGCGAGTCCTTCGCGCAGGTCGACTGGTCGCTGCCCAGCACGGAGTGGCCCGTGTTGGGGATCTCGACGACGGCGGCCCCCGGGATGCGCGCGGGCACCTGGGCGGCGTCCTCGAACGGCGTGCGCAGGTCCATCTGGCCGTCGAGCACGAGCGTCGGCACCTGCGGCAGCGGGCCGGGCGGCGCGGGCGCGGGGCTCTGGTCGGGCCAGCCGAGGCAGTAGGGGATCGGGCCGCCCTGCAGTGCGGCCTTCGGCGAGAACGGCCCGAGCTGGGCGCGCGGGATCTGGTTGGCGGCGGCGGTGACCTCCGTGGCGCGCTGCTCGGTGCTCGCCGTGCGCGTCCACGGGAAGGCGGCCTCCTCGCACGTCGTGGCCAGGAACAGCGCGTCGCTGTCGCCGCCGGCGCTCTGGAAGCCGGTGGTGAGGCCCTCGGAGCGCACGCTGAGGCGCAGCAGCGGCGCGGCGTCGCCGCGCAGCGCGGCGCGCATCGACCCGGGCAGCTCGGCGCGCAGCGTCGGGTTGAGGTCGCCCGCGAGCAGGATGTCGAGCAGGCCGGTCTGGTTCATCGAATAGGCCGCGCGCCGGCCCGAGGTGAGCACGATCCTGCCGCGCAGCGGGCTCTTGCGCAGCTTGGCGGCCATGCGGGTCAGGTCGCCGGTGACGTCGGGGGTGGCCCGGGCGCACGCGCGGTTGGCGCACAGCTCGCGCAACACCCGGGGCGCGGTGGACAGCGTGGAGCGCTGGAACGGGTCGGGCCCCTCGGGGAGCACGACGCTGTCGAGGATCAGGGCCGACACGTTGGCCGGGTGGGCCGCGGCGTAGGCCAGCGCCACCTTCGTGCCGTAGCTGACCCCGAAGAGCACGAGCTTGTCGTAGCCCCCGGCGACGCGCAGCGCCTCGATGTCCTCGACGGAGTCCGGCGTCTTGTAGGACCCGCGCGCGGGGCCCAGCTGCGCGGCGCAGCTGGCCGCGGTGCTCAGCAGGGAGCTGCGCTGGTGCAGGGCGTTGCAGTCCAGCCCGCCCGACAGGCCGGTCCCGCGCTGGTCGAAGACGAGCAGGTCGCGGGTGGCGATCTCGGGCGCCAGCACCGTGGCGAAGTCCGGGGCCAGCGGCAGCGCGGCCTGGCCGGGGCCGCCGGCGAGCGCGACGACGGCCTCCCGGTTGGGATTGGAGGCCGCGGGCACGCGCGAGACGGCGAGGGAGATCGTGCCGGGCACGGCGCCCGTGCGGTCCAGGGGCACGCCGACCGTCGCGCACTCGAAGCCCGCGGTCGCGCACGGCGCCCACGGGATGGCGGCCTGGGCCGTCGACGTCCCGGCCAGGGCGGCCAGCGAGAGCATGGCCGCGAGCAGCATGCGGGCGGGAACGGATCGGCGGAGCGCGGGCATGAGGCGCGGACGGTACCGTCCGTACCCGATTCCCGTCGAAGAGGAGAAGCGCCGGTGTCCGTGAACCGCAAGCCCATCACCGCCTCCGGGGCCCCGGCCGCGGTGGGCCCCTACAGCCACGCGGTGCAGTCCGGGGGCCACCTGTTCCTCTCGGGCCAGGTCCCGCTCGATCCGGCCACCGGCGAGCTCGTCGGCGGCGGCGTCGGCGCCCAGACGCGCCGGTGCCTGGAGAACCTGCAGGCCGTGTGCGCGGCCGCCGGCGCCGAGCTGTCGGACGCCGTGCGCTGTGGGATCTACGTCACCGACATGGGGTCCTTCGCCGAGGTCAACGAGGCCTACGCGACGTTCTTTCCCTCCGGCCCGCCCGCGCGGTCGACGATCGGGGTCGCGGCGCTGCCGCTCGGCGCCCAGGTCGAGATCGACGCGATCGTCGCGGTGGGCTGAGGCCGGTCGCCGATGTCGGCCACCGGATCGCGATCCGTCGACGCGCAGGACGTCGCGCGCGCCCGGGCGGCCATCGGCGACATCGTGCGCCACACGCCGGTCCTGCCCTCGGCCACGCTGACCGAGCTGGGCGGCCAGGTCATGCTGAAGGCCGAGAGCCTGCAGCGCACCGGCGCGTTCAAGATCCGCGGCGCGCTGAGCAAGCTGGCCGCGCTCGGCGACGGCTGCGCGGCCGGGGTCGTGTGCGGCAGCGCGGGCAACCACGCCCAGGCCCTCGCGCTGGCCGCGCGCGAGCGCGGCGTGCCGTGCGACGTCTACATGCCCGAGGGCGCCCCGATCGCCAAGGTCGAGGCGACGACCGCCCTGGGCGCGCGCGTGATCCTGACGGGCACGTCGGTCGACGACTGCCTCGTGGCCGCCCGGCAGCGCGCGCAGCACGGCGGCCTGGCGTTCGTGCACCCGTTCGACGACCCCGACGTCGTCGCCGGCCAGGGGACGCTCGGCCTCGAGCTGCTGGAGGACCTGCCCGACCTGGCGACGGTCATCGTGCCCGTCGGGGGCGGCGGGCTGGCCAGCGGCGTGGCGATCGCGGTCAAGTCCGCCCGGCCCGAGGTGCGCGTCGTCGGGGTGCAGGTCGCCAGTTGCGCGGCCTACCCCGCGTCGCTGAAGGCCGGGCATCCGATCGCGGTCGACAGCGCGCTGACGATCGCCGACGGCATCGCGGTCAAGCGCCCCGGCGACCTGACGCTCGCGCTCATCTCCGAGTGGCTCGATGACCTGGTGGTCGTCGGGGAGGACGAGGTCGCCGAGGCGATGGTCCTGCTCATGGAGAAGGCCAAGCTCGTCGTGGAGGGCGCCGGCGCGGTCGGCGTCGCCGCGCTGCTCGGCGGCGAGGTCACCGCCGCCGAGACCGGGAGCACGTGCGTGATCCTCAGCGGCGGCAACGTCGATGCGGGCCTGCTGGCCACCGTCGCCCGCCGCCACGAGACCGAGATGGGCCGCCGCATGGTGCTCATGACGCGCGTGCCCGACCGCCCGGGCGCGCTGGCGCGCCTGCTGGACTGCGTGGCGGCGACGGGCGCCAACATCGTCGACGTCGCCCACCTGCGCGAGGGCATCGACCTCCACGTGCGCGAGACCGGCGTGCAGCTGACGATCGAGACGCGCTCGCGCGAGCACGCCGACGCCGTGGTCGAGGCCGTGCGCCGCGAGGGCTACGGGGTCTCGCGCCACATCGGCGCGGGCCAGGACGCATGAGCCGCCGCGATCTCGCCCACGTCCTCTCCGCGCTGTGGCGCAGCTCGGGCGGCGCCGCGGGCGTCGCGGTGCCCGTCGCCGAGGTCGACCGCGGGATCGGGCGGGGGCGCGACGACATGCGCACGCCGCTGGACCTCGCCGCGCTCGCGGCCGACGGCCTCGTCGCCGAGGCGCCCGGGGGCTGGGCCCTCACGGACGCCGGCGTCCAGCGCCTGGCCGACGACGACGCGCTGTCGCGGCCCGGCGGCGGCCTCTGAGGCGCCCTACTCGGGCGTGACGTAGGCCCCGGCGATCCCGCCGTCGACCAGGAACGTCGCGGCCGTCATGAACGACGACTCGTCGGAGGCCAGGAAGAGCACGCCGTTGGCGATCTCCTCGGCGGTGCCGAAGCGGCCCATGGGAACGTGCACGAGCCGCCGCGCCGCGCGCTCGGGGTCCTTGGCGAACAGCTCGCGCAGCAGCGGCGTGTCCACCGGCCCGGGGCACAGCGCGTTGACGCGCACCCCGCGGCGGGCGAACTCGACGCCCAGCTCGCGCGACAGCGCCAGCACGCCGCCCTTGGACGCCGTGTAGGAGATCTGCGACGTCGCCGCGCCCATGACCGCGACGAACGACGCGGTGTTGATCACCGATCCCCGGTGGGGCCCGTCGTTGGCGAGCAGGTGCGGGATCCCGTGCTTGCAGCACAGGAACACCGACTTGAGGTTGACGTCCTGCACGCGCTGCCAGGCCTCGAGGGTCGTGTCGAGCACGGAGGCGTCGTCGTCGGGGGAGATCCCCGCGTTGTTGAACAGGATGTCGATGTGGCCGAGCTCCTCCGCCACCCGGCCGAACATCTGCTGGACGGCGAACTCCTCGGTGACGTCGACGGCCAGCGTCAGGTCGCCCGGCGCGCCGTCGAGCAGGTCGACGCCGACGACCGTGGCGCCCTCGCGCCTGAAGGCCTCGACGGTCGCCGCGCCGATCCCACCCGCGGCGCCCGTCACGACCGCCACCTTCCCCTCGAGCCGACCCGCCATTCAGCTGTCCTCCGTCGCGTAGAAGATCGTCTTGACCTCGGTGTAGGCGTCGAGCGCCCGCGGTCCCAGCTCGCGCCCGTAGCCCGACTGCTTGAACCCGCCGAACGGTGTGGTGACCCGCACCGAGCTGTTGGAGTTGATCGACAGGTTGCCGCTCTCCAGCGCACGGGCGACGCGCAGCGCCTTCGCGCCGTCGCGGGTCCACACCGAGCCCGAGAGCCCGTAGATCGTGTCGTTGGCCATGCGGATCGCCTCGGCCTCGTCGTCGAACGGCACGACGACGGCGACCGGGCCGAAGATCTCGTCGTGCAGCGCCGGGTGGTCGTGGGCCACGGGGCACAGGACCGTCGGCGGGAACCAGAAGCCGGGCCCGTCGGGGACCTGCCCGCGGAAGGCCACCTCGGCGCCCGCCGAGACGAACGACGCGACCGCGTCGCGCTGGCCGGCGGAGATCAGCGGCCCCATCTCGGTGGCCTCGTCGAGCGGATCGCCGACGCGGATCGACGTCACCGCCCCCTCGAGGTGGCCGAGGAACTCGTCGAGCACGGTGCGCTGCACGAGGATGCGCGAGCGGGCGCAGCAGTCCTGGCCGGCGTTGTCGAACACGGCGCCGGGCGCCGCCAGCGCCGCGGCCCGCACGTCGGCGTCGGCGAACACCACGTTGGCCGACTTGCCGCCGAGCTCGAGCGTCACGCGCTTGATGGTCTGCGCCGCGGCCGCCGCGATGCCTCGCCCGACCTCCGTGGACCCCGTGAACGCGATCTTGGCGACGTCGGGGTGGGCGACGAGGCGCTCGCCGCACTCGCGCCCCGGGCCGGCCACGACGTTGACCACGCCCTCGGGGATCCCGGCCTCCAGCGCCAGCTCGGCGAAGCGCAGGGCGGTCAGCGGCGTGAGCTCGGCGGGCTTGAGGACGACGCAGTTGCCCGCCGCCAGCGCGGGCGCCATCTTCCAGCTGGCGATCGCCAGCGGGAAGTTCCACGGGGTGATCAGGCCGACGACGCCGAGCGGCTCGCGCACGGTGAAGGCCATGCCGCCGGCCACGGGGATCGTGTCGCCCAGGGTCCGCTCGGGCGCCGCGGCGTAGTAGCGGAACGTGGCGATCGCCATCCCGATCTCGCCTCGCGCCGAGGCGATCGGCTTGCCCGCGTTGCGGGCCTCGAGGACCGTGAGCTCCTCGTGGTGGTCCTCCATCACGCCCACGAGCCGCTCGAGCAGCCGCGCGCGGTCGCCCGGGGCGACCGCGCGCCAGGGGCCGGCCGCCGCCCGGGCCCGGGCGACGGCGGCGTCGACGTCCTCCGCGGTCGCCCGCGGGACGCTGTCCAGGACCCGCTCGGTGGCGGGCTCCAGGACCTCCAGCATGGTGCTCACGCTCGGGGCGGCCCGTCGCCGCGCCTACGGCGCCTCGGGCAGCGGCGGCGGGGCGCCGATCTCCGCGTCGATCTCGGCGATCGTGTGCCGCGGGCCGGTGAACGTGCGCCGGGCGCTCAGCAGCCACCAGGCGCCCACCGCGAGGAACACGCCGCCGGTGACCGCCGGGGTGTAGTTGAACAGCGACCAGTCGAAGTCGCTCTCCCACGGCACGCCGCTGGAGCTGAACGGCATGTCGAAGCCGACGACCACGATGATCGCGACCTCGGCGACCGCCACGAGGTTCATCCACTTGTACTTGCTGCCGAGGGTCCAGGGGCCCGGCTCGAAGCGGTCGCCCAGCCTCCAGCGCAGCCAGATCGGGATGACGTAGGCGATGTAGAGGCCGATCACCCCGATCGACACCACCGCCGTGAAGGCCACGGTGAGGCCGTCCTTGTTGCCCTTCAGGGCCGGCAGGGTGAGGATGAGCGCCAGGACCGCGACCGCGATCACGGCGTTGAACGGGATGCGGTTGGAGTTGACCTTGCTCCACAGCCGCCATCCGGGCACGGCGCCGTCACGGCTGAAGGCGTACATCATCCGCGAGGCGCTGGTCATGCAGCTCATGCCGCAGAAGAGCTGCCCGATGACCGCCGTGATGAGGACGAACTTCACCCAGCCGCTGCCCATCGAGCTCTCGAAGACGGCGAACACCGCGCCGCCGCCCTCGGTGACGGCCTTCTCGTTGCTGGCCGCGAACGTGATGGCCAGCAGCACGACGTAGCCGATGACCGCGGAGTAGAACACCGACCGCCAGACGCCCTTGGGCGCCGCGTCGGCTGCGCCGTGGGTCTCCTCCGAGATGTGGGCCGAGGCGTCGAACCCGGTGATCGTGTACTGGGTCAGCAGGAAGCCGAGGGGCAGCACGTACCACCAGAACATGCCGTGGCTGAAGCCCGAGTTGTTGATGGTGTGGGTGAAGACGAAGTCGGCGCTGGCGTGCTTGCTGGGGGCGAAGATGAGCACGACGACGATCGCCGCGACGCCGAGGACGTGCCACCACACGGAGATGCCGTTGAACATCGCGACGAGGTGGCTGCCGCGGATGTTGATGAGCACGTGCAGGCCGAGGATGATCGCGAAGAGGACGAACGTCTCGCGCAGCCCGTGGAGGCTGTCGCCGAAGTTCAGCCCGAGGATGTCGACGTTGTAGAGGCCGAGGATCACGCCGAGGAACTGCCCGGCGAAGTAGTCGACCGACGCGACGATCGCGATGAGGCCCAGGAGGTTGAACCAGCCGGTGAACCAGCCCCAGGCCGGCCCGCCGAGCTTGGCCGACCACCAGTAGATGCCGCCCGCCGTCGGGTAGGCCGACACCAGCTCGGACATGCAGAAGGCGATGATGAGGATGAACGCCGAGATGATCGGCCAGCCCCACGAGATCGCCACCGGGCCACCGTTGTTCCACGCCTGGTAGTAGGTCGTGAAGCAGCCGGCCAGGACCGAGATGATGGTGAACGAGATCGCGAAGTTCTGGAAGCCGCTCCAGCTCCGCGACAGCTCCTGCTTGTAGCCCAGTTCAGCGAGGCGCCGCTCGTCCGCGTTGGCGATGGCGGCATCGACGTTGGCCATGGTGCCTCTCCTCCGAAAGGTGTGGTGAGCCGTCCTTAGGCCGGCGAGGCGAATCTACGCCGCGATTCGTCAGGAAGTCAAGTGCGTTTGAGCACGAGGTGGTCCGAAACCGATGTGGCATGGTGTCCCCGTGCACGACGGCGAGCGGATCCTCATCGCGGGCGCGCTCCTCACCGTCGGCCTGCTCGCCTCCCTGGTCGCCACCCGGGTCCGCGTGCCCGGCCTCGTGCTCTTCCTCGGCGTCGGGATGGCCGTCGGCAGCGACGGCGCCGGGCTCATCGACTTCAGCGACTACGGCGCCGCCCGGACCGTCGGGATCGTGGCGCTGGCCCTCATCCTGTTCGAGGGCGGCCTCGCCGCGGGGTTCGACGAGATCCGCCCCGTGCTCTGGCCCTCGCTGTCGCTGGCGATCGTCGGGACGATGGCCACCGCGGCCATCACGGGCCTCGTCGCGGCCTGGCTCTTCGACTTCTCGACCGCGGAGGGCCTGCTCGTCGGCGCGATCGTCGCCGGCACCGACGGCGCGGCGATCTTCGCGCTGCTGCGCGGCTCGACGCTGCGCCGGCGCCTGGCCCGCACGCTGGAGGGCGAGTCGGGGCTCAACGACCCGATCGCGATCCTGCTCGTGCTCGGCTTCATCGAGGTGCTGACCCATCCCGGCTACGGCGTGCCGGACTTCGCGTGGCTCTTCGTCCGCCAGCTCGGGATCGGTGCGGTCGTCGGGATCGGCGTGGGCTACGCCGCGTCGCTGGCGCTCCGCGAGACGCGCCTGTCGACCGCCGGCCTGTACCCCGTGGCGACGCTGGCCGCCGCCGCGCTGGCCTTCGGCGCGGCCGACACCGCGCACGGCTCCGGCTTCCTGGCCGTCTACCTCACGGGGCTCATGGTCGGCTCCGTCGAGATCTCGGCCCGCCAGACGATCGCCTCGTTCCACGAGGGGCTGGCGTGGGTGGCCCAGCTGGGCATGTTCCTCGTGCTCGGCCTGCTCGTGTTCCCGCACGAGCTGGGCGCCGTCGCGTTCGAGGGCACGGTCCTCGCGCTCGTGCTGGTCTTCGTCGCGCGGCCGCTGTCGACGGCACTGGCCGCGACGCCGTTCGGGTTCGGCGTGCGGGAGCAGGCCGTGCTGGGCTGGGCGGGTCTGCGAGGCGCGGTCCCCGTCGTGCTCGCGACGTTCCCCGTGATCGCCGACGTCCCGCGCAGCCACGACTTCTTCAACATCGTGTTCTTCGTGGTCCTGCTCTCGACCATCCTGCAGGGCTCGACGTTCGAGCCGCTGGCCCGCCGGCTGGGCATGACGACGGACGAGCCGGCGCTCCCGCGGCCGCTGGCGGAGTCCGGGACGATCCGGCGCCTGGGCGCCGAGGTGCTCGAGTTCCCGGTCGGCGCGGGGGACGCGATCGTCGGGCTGGCCGTGCGCGACCTCGGGCTGCCCCGCGAGGCCGTCGTCAACGTGATCGTCCGCGAGGGCCAGGCGATCCCGCCGCGCGGCTCGACGCGGGTGGAGACCGGCGACCGGCTGCACGTGCTCTACCGCGAGGAGACCTCGCGCCAGCTCGGCGCGCTGACCAGCTCGTGGCGCCGCGGCCCCGTCGGCCCGCAGCCGCGGCCGCCGCGCACGATGCGCGGCGCCTCGACGGTCTTCAGCTCCCGGCCCTGGAGCCCGTCCGACGGCGACGCGACGCGGCCCGCGCGCGTGGCCGGCCTCGAGGTCGTCGAGCTGCTGCGCCTGCGCCGCGACGAGCCGGGCAGCCTCGTCGTGCTGCAGGACGGTCGCTACGCGGTGTGCGGGCGCATCCTGGTCATCGGCGCGCGGCGCCAGATCGTGCGCTGGATCGAGCAGCAGATGCGCCGGGCCTCGGCCGAGGAGCGGGCATGGCTGCGCACGGTGCTGGGCGCGGTCGCCACCGACGCCCAGGAGGTCGGGCCGGGCGCCTGAGCCGCGCCGCGCGCCGCCCGCCGGCACGCGGCGCGTCGATGCGCTCTCCTCGCCCCGTGCCCCGACGGCGCGAGCGGCTCGAGCACGAGGTCCACGGCGATCGCGGCACCGCGCGCCACACGCTCGGCCGCCCGGGGCCGCCGGTGCCTCAGCCGTCGCCGGGCAGCAGGCCCGCCAGCACGTGCTCGGTGCCGCGCAGGTGCTCGGCCATGATGCGCACCGCGGCGTCGGCGTCGCGGCCGCGGATGCACGACAGCAGCCGGGCGTGCTGGGCGTTGGCGTGCTCGAGGATCTCGGCCGGGTGGGCGATGTTGGAGATGAGGTCGGTCATCGCGCCCTGGGCCTCCGTCGCGGCCGCCACGAGCCGCGGGCTGTGCGTGGCCTCGGCCAGCCCGATGTGGAAGCGCACGTCGGCCTGGCGGTAGGCGGGGAAGTCCTCGACGAGGTCGTCCATCGCCACGACGAGCTCGTCGAGCGGCGCGAGCTCCTCGGGCCGCGCCCGCGCCGCGGCCAGCGCGGCGATCCCCAGCTCGACCGAGAGCCGGACGTCGCAGGCCTCGCGCCAGCTCGCCAGCAGCTCGCGCGAGGGCGGGTCCACCGGGGGCGGGCGCTCGGCCACGAAGGTCCCGCCGCCGCGTCCCCGCACGGCGTGCAGGTGGCCGCTCTGGGCCAGGGCGGTGAGCGCCTGGCGCAGCGTGGAGCGCGAGATCCCCAGTCGCGTGCACAGCTCGCGCTCGGCGGGCAGGCGGGCCCCCGGCGCCAGCAGGCCCAGCTTGATCGCCGTGCCCAGCCGCTCCAGCGTCTCCTCGAAGGCCGTCTGGGACCGCACCGGCGCGAAGACGGTGTCCATCGAGGGCAGGTCGGGGGTGCTGAGGCTCACAGGCGCTCGAAGCCGCGAACGCGTTCCCAGTCGGTGACGAAGGCATCGTAGGCCGCCAGCTCGACGTCGGCCATGTTGACGTAGTGCGCGACGACCTCGTCGCCGAAGGCGTCGTGGGCCAGCTCGCTGGCGGAGAACAGGTCGCGGGCCTCGCGCAGCGTCGACGGCACGCGGGGCTTGTCCTCCGAGACGTAGGCGTTGCCCTCGTGGGCGGGCTCGAGCTCCAGGCCCTGCTCGACGCCGCGCAGGCCGGCGGCGATGAGCGCCGACAGGGCGAGGTAGGGGTTGACGTCGCCGCCCGGCACGCGGCACTCGAAGCGCTTGCCCGGCCCGTGGCCGACGACGCGGAACGCGCACGTGCGGTTGTCCATGCCCCACGCCACCGCCGTCGGCGCGAACGAGCCCGCCGCGAAGCGCTTGTAGGAGTTGATGTTGGGGGCCAGCAGCAGCGTGAGCTCGCGCAGGCCGGCCAGGCCGCCGGCCAGGAACGCCGCGAAGAGCGCGTCGTCGCCCGTGAACGCATTGGCGCCCGTGCCGGCGTCGGCCAGCGACAGGTGCAGGTGGCAGGAGCTGCCCTCGCGCTGGTCGTACTTGGCCATGAACGTCAGCGACTGGCCCATCTGGGCCGCGATCTCCTTGGCCCCGTTCTTGAAGACGACGTGGCGATCGGCCGTCGTCAGCGCGTCGGCGTAGTGGAAGTTGATCTCGTGCTGGCCGAGGTTGCACTCGCCCTTGGAGTCCTCGACGCGCATGCCCGCCCCGGCCATCGTGGAGCGGATGCGGCGGATGAGCGGCTCGACGCGCGCCGTGCCCAGGATGGAGTAGTCGACGTTGTAGCGGTTGGCCGGCGTCAGGCCGACGTAGCCGCGGTCCCACGCCGACTCGTAGGAGTCCTCGAAGATGATGAACTCCAGCTCGGAGCCGGCGTTGGCCATCCAGCCGCGCTCGGCCAGCCGGGCCAGCTGGCGGCGCAGCACCTGGCGCGGCGAGGCGACGACGTCGCGGCCGTCGGGCCAGCGCAGGTCGACGAGGCACAGCGCGGTCCCCTCCTGCCACGGCACGCGCATGAGCGTGTCGAGGTCGGGCTGCATGACGAAGTCGCCGTAGCCGTGCTCCCACGACGACATGGCGTAGCCGCCGACCGTGTTCATCTCGACGTCGACGGCCAGCAGGTAGTTGCAGGCCTCCGCGCCGTGGTCGACGACCTCGTCCAGGAAGAACGGAGCGTGCATGCGCTTGCCCTGGAGCCGGCCCTGCATGTCGGTCAGGCAGAGCAGCACCGTGTCGATGCGGCCGTCGTCGACCTCTGCGCGCAGCTCGTCGAGCGTCATCGCGCGAAGGTATCCCCAACGCACCATTGACCGCAATGGCCGGGCGCCTCTAGGGTCACCCGCCAGCACACGATGCGGCCGCCGCCCGAGGTCATCGAGGCAGTCCAAGCACGGCTCGGCGCTCTGCGCGAGGGGCCCGCGCCGCTGGGGGGCGGGATCACCAACCACAACTGGCGGGCGCGCTTCGGCGACACCCACGTGGTGCTGCGCATCGCCGGCCGCCAGACCGACCTGCTGGGCATCGACCGCGCCGCCGAGCGCCAGGCCACCGAGGCGGCCGCGGGCCTCGGCGTGGCGCCCGAGGTCCTGGCCTACCTGCCCGCCCAGGCCTGCCTGGTGACCCGCTTCGTGCCGGGCACGCCGGTGCGGGAGGGCGCGGTCGCCGAGCCGGGCTGCCTGCGCAGCATCGCCCGGTCGCTGCGGGCCTTCCACGACCACGCCCCGACGCTGCCCGTGCGCTTCGACGTCCCGTCGCAGGCGCAGGACTACCTGGCGATCGCGGCCGAGCACGGGGGCGACGTGCCCGAGGCCGCCCACGAGGCCGCCGCGGTCGCGGCGCGCGTCGCGGCGGCCCTCTCGGGCCCCGAGCACGATCCGGTGCCCTGCCACGACGACCTCCTGGCCGCCAACCTCCTGCGCGACGGCGACCGGCTGTGGATCGTGGACTGGGAGTACGCCGGCATGGGCGACCGCTACTTCGACCTCGGCAACCTCTCCGTCAACAACGGGCTGGACGAGGACGACGACGTCCGCCTGCTCGAGGCCTACTGGAACCGGCCGTGCACCCCGCGGCGCTTCGCGGCGCTGCGCCTCATGCGCGCGATGTCCGACGTCCGCGAGGGGCTGTGGGGCGTCGTGCAGGGGGCGATCAGCGACCTCGACGTGGACTTCGGCGCCTACGCCGAGCAGCACCTCGGCCGCCTGCGGACGGCCGTCGACGACCCCCGATTCGAGAGGTGGATGCACGATGCAGCGTCCCCGTGAGCTGCCCGACCGGGCCCGCGTCGTGATCATCGGCGGGGGCGTGGGCGGCACGTCCATCGCCTACCACCTCGCCGGGCTCGGCGAGCGCGACGTCGTCCTCGTCGACCGCGACGAGCTGACCAGCGGGTCGACGTTCCACTCCGCGGGCCTGGTGGGCCAGCTGCGCTCGTCGGTGACGCTGACGCGGATGATGATGTACTCGGTCGAGCTCTACCGCGCGCTGGACTGCGGCTGGGTGGAGTGCGGCGGCATCCGGCTGGCCTGCACGCCCGAGCGCGAGGAGGAGGTCCACCGTCAGGTGGCCTGGGCGCGCACGTTCGGGCTGCCGCTCGAGCTCATCTCCGCCGGCGAGGCCCAGGAGCGCTTCCCGCCCATGGTGCCCGACGGCGTGCGCGTCGGCTCCTACCTGGCGACCGACGGCTACCTGGACCCTTCGCGGCTGACCTACGCGCTGGCCGAGGGGGCCCGCGAGGGCGGGGCGCGCATCTTCACCCACAGCCGCGTGACCGCCATCGACGTCCGCGACGGCCGCGTCCGCGCCGTGGAGACCGAGTGGGGGCGGGTCGAGTGCGAGGTCTGCGTCATCGCCGGCGGCATGTACGCCGCCGAGCTGGGGCGCCTGGCCGGGGTGCGCGTGCCGATCGTCCCCATGGCCCACGAGTACCTCGTCACCCAGCCGTTCCTGGAGCGCTCGGAGCGCCGGCTGCCGACGCTGCGCGACCCCGACCACCTCATCTACTTCCGCGAGGAGGGGCAGGGGCTGGTCATGGGCGGCTACGAGCGCGCGTGCGCGCCGTGGTCGCTGGACGCCGACCTCGTCGACCGCATCCCGCCCGACTTCAACGGGCGCCTGCTCGAGGAGGACTGGCCGCGCTTCGAGGCGATCGCCGAGGCGTCGCGCCTGCGCGTGCCCGCGATGGAGGACGTCAAGGTCACCAGGCTCATCAACGGCCCGGAGGCCTTCACCCCCGACAACGAGTTCTGCCTGGGGGAGAGCGAGGTCGACGGCCTGTTCGTCGCCGCGGGCTTCTGCGCCCACGGCCTGGCCGGCGCGGGCGGGGTCGGCAAGGTCATGGCCGAGTGGATCGTCGCCGGCGAGCCGCAGGTCGACGTGTGGCACATGGACATCCGCCGCTTCGGGCCCCAGTACCGGTCGCCGCGGTACACGCTGGCCCGCACGCGCGAGGTCTACGAGACCTACTACGACATCCGCTACCCGGGCCAGGAGCGCCAGGCCGGCCGGCCGCTGAAGGTCTCCAGCGCCTACGGCTGGCACCGCGACCACGGCGCCGAGTTCGGCGAGAAGTCGGGTTGGGAGCGGGTGAACTGGTATGCGGCCAACGCGGCCGCGGGTGACCCGTCGCTGCGCCCGCGAGGCTGGGCCGGCCAGCAGTGGTCGCCCGCCATCGGCGCCGAGCACACCGCCGCGCGCGAGCGCGCGGCGCTCTTCGACGAGTCCTCCTTCGCCAAGCTCGAGGTCGCCGGTCCCGGGGCGGCGGAGTTCCTCGAGACGCTCTGCGACAACCGCGTCGCCCGCGACGTCGGGCGGATCACCTACACGCAGATGCTCAACGCGCGCGGTGGGATCGAGTGCGACTTCACGGTCACGAGGCTGGCCGAGGACGCGTTCCAGATCGTCACGGGCACGGCGTTCGGCGCCCACGACCTGGCCTGGATCCGGCGCCACGCGCCGCGCGACGGCTCCGTCCGCCTGCTCGACACGACCTCGCGCTGGGCCTGCTTCGCGCTCTGGGGCCCGCGCGCCTTCGACGTCGTGGGCCCGCTGACCCCCGACGCGCTGGACTTCCCCTACCTCACGATGCGCGAGATCGTCGTCGGCGACGTGCCGGTGCGCGCGCTGCGCGTGACGTTCGTCGGCGAGGCCGGCTGGGAGCTCTACGCGCCGGCGGAGTACGGCGCGGGGCTGTGGCGGACGCTGTGGGAGGCCGGCGCGCCGCACGGGCTGGTCGCCGGCGGCTACCGGGCGATCGACAGCCTGCGCCTGGAGAAGGGCTACCGCGTGTGGGGCGCCGACATCACGCCCGACGACACGCCCCACGAGGCCAGCCTCTCGTTCTGCGTGCGCGACGACAAGGACTTCATCGGCGCCGGGGCGCTGCGGGCCCGGGCGGTGGAGCGCCGCCTGGTCTGCATCGTGCTCGAGGACCCGCGCTCCGTCGCGCTGGGCAACGAGCCCGTCGCCGTCGGCGGGCGCGTCGTGGGCCGCGTGACCACGGGCGGGTTCGGCTACACGACGGGCGCGTCGATCGCCTACGCCTACGTGCCCGCCGAGTACGCCGCACCGGACACGGAGGTGGCCATCGACGTGTTCGGGGGGTGGGTCGCGGGCCGGATCGTGCGGGAGCCGTTGTACGACGCGGCGGGTGAACGGGTCAGAGGAGTCCAGACAGGCGCAGCCGGCGCCCGTAGCATGGGCTGACCATGGCAGTCACCCGGGACACGATCACCATCGACCGCGAGCGCATCGCGACGCTCACCGAGCGCGAGACCGAGCGCCTCAACGAGGCCACGAAGGGAAGCGGCGAGATGTTCGCGCGCGCCGCCAGGCACCTCGCGGCCGGCGTGGCCTCCTCCTACCAGGTGCGCGAGCCCTGGCCGATCTACCTCGAGCGCGGGGCGGGCCCGAAGGTCTGGGACGTCGACGGCAACGAGATGTACGACTTCCACAACGGGTTCGGCTCGATGGTCCAGGGCCACGCCCATCCGGCGATCGGCCACGCCATCCGCGAGCGCTACTCGCTCGGCACCCACTTCGCCGCCCCGACCGAGGACGCGATCGTCGTCGGCGACGAGCTGGCCCGGCGCTGGGGCCTGCCCAAGTGGCGCTACACGAACTCCGGCTCGGAATCGACGATGGACGCGATCCGGATCGCCCGCGCGTTCACCGGGCGCGACGACGTCCTGAAGATCTTCGGCTCCTACCACGGCCACCACGACACCGTCATGGTCAGCATCGGCGTCGAGTACGACAAGATCGGCGACCACGACCATCCCGTGTCGCTGCCCTACGGCGGCGGCATCCCGCAGTCGACGGTCGACCACGTCTTCGCCGTGCACTTCAACGACGCCGACTCGATGGAGCGCCGCATCGCCGAGCTCGACGCCGAGGGCCGCAAGCCCGCCTGCGTGATCATGGAGCCGGCGATGATGAACCTCGGCGTCGTGCTCCCCGAGCCCGGCTACCTCGAGGCCGTCCGCGACATCACCGCGCGCCACGGCATCGTCCTCATCTTCGACGAGGTCAAGACCGGCCTGACCGTGGCGCCCGGCGGCGCGACCGACAAGTACGGCGTCCTGCCCGACATGGTCACGCTGGCCAAGGCGCTGGGCGGGGGGCTGCCGTCGGGCGCGATCGGCATGAGCGAGGAGCTCGCTGCGATCGTCGAGGACGGCACCGTCTACCAGGTGGGCACCTACAACGGCAACCCGCTCGGCATGGCGGCGACCCGCGCCAACCTGTTCGAGGTCCTCACGGCCGAGGGCTACGTGCACCTCGACCACCTCAACGACCGACTGCTCTCGGGCTGCGAGGCCGTCATCGAGAAGTACCACCTGCCGGGCTACGCGGTGGGCATCGGCTCCAAGGGCTGCGTGACCTTCGCGACGACGAAGATCATCGACTACGAGACGTTCAAGGCCCAGCAGGACGCCGCCATCGCCGACCTGGCCTGGCTGTACAACATGAACCGCGGCATCTTCATGACGCCGGGCCGAGAGGAGGAGTGGACGCTGTCGGTCACCCACACCGACGAGGCCGTCGACGCCTACGTGCAGGTCTTCGACGAGATGGCCGCCGACCTCACGACGTAGAGCGTGGCAGGATCCCCGGCATGGACGACCGCCTGAGCCGCACCCAGCTGGATCCCGATCCGGCCGACCGCTTCGTCTCCCTGCGCCGCGCGCTGGGGATCACGAGCTTCGGCATGAACCAGATGGTGCTGCGGCCGGGCGAGCGCGGCCGGATCCACGACCACGAGCACCAGGAGGAGGTCTACCTCGTGCTCGAGGGGACCCTGACGCTCGGCGTCGCCGGCGAGGAGGTCGACCTCGGCCCCGGGGAGGTCGCCCGCGTCCCGCCCGGGGTGCGCCGCCAGGTCTCCAACCGCCACCGCACCCGCGTCGTGCTCATCGCGCTGGGCGGCCACGGCGAGCACCAGGGCCGCGACGCGTCGGCGTTCACGACGTGGGACGACCCGACGCCCGTCCCGCCGCTGGAGCTCCCCCTGCCCGACGACCTGCCGGACTCCGAGCTGACCCCGTAGGTCGACGCATCCCGCGGCCGCGGGTTCGGCCCGCTGGGCCGACACCCGCTGAGCGAACCCGGCCCCCTCGGCCAGGTCCGCAGGCACATCACCTAGCCGCGCAGCGGCGACGCGGCGTCGATGAAGATCACGACGCGCTGGAAGCGCCCGTCGGGCGCGAAGTCGAAGAAGTTGCAGGTGTTGACGGTGTCCGGCGTGCCGTCGACCTTGATGTGCGGGCAATGCTGCTCGGTGGAGGCCTTGCCGGCCTCCTCGTCGACCACGAGGTTCGTGATCCGGTGGTCGACGGTGGAGTAGTCGCCGAAGAAGTGCTCGAACATCCCGCGGATGCCGTCGCGGCCCTCGAACGTGAGTCCCGCCGTCTGCACGGTCAGGCGCGCGTCGTCGGCGAACCACGCGAGCGTGCCCTCCATGTCCTTGCGGTCGACGGCGGCGAAGTACGCCGCCGGGGCGGCGGCCAGCGTGGCGCGGTCCAGTGCCATGGTCAGGCTCCCTCGGTGACGTCGCCACGCAGGAGCGCGCGGCGGATCTTGCCGCTGGTGGTCTTGGGCAGGTCGGCGACGAAGTCGACGACGCGGGGGTACTTGTACGGCGCGGTCTGGGCCTTGACGTGGTCCTGCAGCTCGCGGACCATCGCCTCGCCCGGCTCGTGGCCGTCGCGCAGGACGACGATCGCGCGGACCACCGAGCCGCGCTCCTCGTGGGGCGCGGCCACGACGGCGGCCTCGGCGACCGCGGGGTGCGACACGAGCGCGGACTCGACCTCGAACGGGCCGATCCGGTAGCCCGCCGAGATGATGACGTCGTCGGTGCGGCCCTCGAAGAAGAGGTAGCCGTCGGCGTCCTGGGTCACGCGGTCGCCCGTGTGCCACGGCGCGGTCTGGTGGTCGTCGTCGTCGCCGAGGTAGCCGAGGAAGAACGTGGGGACCGTCGCCGGATCGGCCACGAGCTCGCCGTCGTCGATCCAGAGCTTGACGCCCTCCAGCGGCAGGCCCATCGAGCCCGGCTTGGCCTGGGCGCCGTCGGGGTTGGCCGTCATCTGCCCGGTCTCGGTCTGCCCGTAGCCGTCGCGGATCTGCACGCCGGTGGCCGCCTCCCAGGCGCGCAGCACCTCCGGGTTGAGCGCTTCGCCGGCGGCCACCAGGCTGCGCAGGCGCCCGAGCGGGCGCAGCCGCGCGCGCTTGGCGATGACCCGGTATTCCGTCGGCGCCATGCAGAGGATGTCGACGTGCTCGCGCTCGAGGAGGTCCAGCCGCTCCTCGGGGTCGAAGCGGGCGTCGTGCAGCAGCGCCGTGGCGCCCATGAGCCACGGGGCGATGAAGACGTTGCGCGCAGACTTGCTCCAGCCGCTGGCCGCGGTGCACCAGACGACGTCGCCCGGGCGGGCGCCGAGCCAGTGCTCGGCCTGCGCGCGCTGGCCGGCCAGGTAGCGCTGGCCATGCAGCACGGCCTTGGGCTCGCCGGCGGTGCCGCTGGTGAACGTGATGAGGCACGGGTCCAGCGGGCCCAGGTCGGCCGCCGGGGGCGCGACGAGGTCGGCGTCGACGTCGGTGAAGGGGGCCCAGACCGTCGGCCCGTCCCAGCCCGCCGCCTCCAGGGCCTCGCGGTTGCGCACGTCGGCGACGACGACCCTGGGCGTGGCCACGTCGAGCCGCAGGCGCAGGTCCTTGGGCCGCAGCTGCTCGGTGCACGGCAGCACGACGAAGCCCTGGCGGAAGCAGGCGACCATCGCCAGCACCCACTCGGGGCGGTTGCCGATGAGCGTCATGACCGTGTCCCCGCGGACCGCACCCAGGCCCGCCAGATGGGCGGCCAGCGTGGCGGACGCGGCCGCGACCTCGCCGAAGGTCCACTCACGGCGGGTCCCGTCGCGGGCGAGCTCGACGAGCGCGAGTCCCTGTGGATCGGCGGCCTGCACGACGTCGGTGGCGAAGTTCATCGCCGCAGACCCTAGTAGCGGCCGGCGTGCGCGGTCGTCTCGGCCTCGATGACGGCCAGCCGCTCGGCCAGGCGGACGGCCACGCCGCACAGGGTGGCCAGCAACTCGGGGTCCGCGGCGTCGCGGGAGCGGCGCACGAACTCGAGCACCGCCACGACGCGGCCGTCGGGATGCACGACGGGCACCGTCGCGAGCGTCCCGAGCTCGGCCCAGGCCGCCGAGCGGGAGCGCGGGCACGCCAGCATCTCCTCCGTGTCGGCCCAGTGGGCCTCGCCGGAGACGGCGGCGGCCGGCACCAGGCCGTCCTCGAGGTGGGCGCGCCAGGCGATGGTCTCCCAGGCCTCGAGGCCCGACATGTAGGTGCTCCACGTCTCGCAGCAGCCGAACTCGCCCGCGTCGCGGGGCTGCCAGAGCGCGCCGCCGGTCCAGCCCGTCGCCGTGGCCAGGGCCTGCAGGGCGGCGCGGCCCGCAGCGCGGGGGCTGGAGGCCTTGGCCAGCACTGCGAAGAACTCGTCCAGCGACTCGGGTGTGAAGCCGGGCGGCGGCCCGTCGGAGACCTCGGCCGGCGCCGCGTAGGCGAAGGCCTTGGCCTGCTCGGCGACCACGGCCAGCGGCGGCAGGGTGGTGCCGCCCGGGGCGTAGGGGGAGGCCATGGCGGCCGGGGCCATCGGGCCGGCGGCCACCGCGGCACCGGCGGTCAGGGCGTCGGTCAGCCGGCGCTCAGCCAGCTCGCGCGCCTCGCGCTCGGCGGTCAGCGCCGCCTCCAGCTCGGCCCGCGAGGCCAGTGCGATCTCGAGGTGGGTGCGCAGCTGGGCGACGTCGGCGCCCGCGGCGTCCCCGGCGGCCTGCTCGAGCTCGGCCCGCACGACGTCGCGCTCGCTCTCGGCCGCCTCGGCGCGCAGCTCGGCCGCCTCCGCGCGCCGCTCGGCCAGCTGCGCGCGCTGCTCGGCCTGCATCTGGTTCTCGCGCGCCTGCTCGGCGCGGGCGATCGCGTCGGCCACGCCGGAGTCGGCGTCGGCCATCGCCGTCTCGGCCCGGGCGACCGCCTCGTCGCGCTGGGCCCGGGCGTCGTGGGCGTCGATCTCGGCGGCGTCGCGGCGGGCGACGGCGTCGGCCAGGCGGGCCAGCGCGTCGTCGCGCTGGGCCTCGGCGGCGTGCAGGGCGCTCGTGGCGCGCTCGGCCTGCTCCCTCGCCGCGGCGAGCTCCTGCGCGGCGCAGGCCAGCGCGGCCTCGGCCTCCTGCGCGCGGGCCTGCGCGGCGTGGGTGTCCTCCGCGATGCCGGTGAGGGTCTCCGCGGCCTGCGCCCCGGCGGCCTGCAGCTCGGCGGCGTGCTGCTCGGCGGCGGCCAGGCGGGCCTCGGCGTCGCGCAGGCGCCCGGCCAGGTCCTCGCGCTCGGCGCCCAGCGCCTCCAGCGCGGCGACCGCGGCGTCGCGTGCCGCGTGGGCCGCGTCGAGCGCCTCGTGATCGGCCTGCGCGCCCTGGGCCTCCAGGGCGGCCACGTGCTCGGCCAGCGCGTGGGCGCGGGCGGCGGCCTCATCGCGCTCGGCCTCCAGCGCCGCGACCCGCTCGGCGTGCGTCGCCTCGGCCCGCCCCGCCTGGGCCTGGACCTCGTCACGGGCGGACTCGGCGGCCCGCAGGTCGGCGATCGCCTCGTCGGTGCGGGCCCGCGCCGCGGCCGCGTGCGCGGCCAGCTCGTCGTGAGCGGTCTGCGCGGCGGCGAGCGCCTGCGCGGCGGCGTCGGCCTGGTCGCGCGCGGCCTGGGCCACGGCGAGCGCTTCGTCGCGGGCCGCCTCGGCGCTGCGCACGGCGTCGCCGGCGTGGCCGCGATCGGCCTCGGCCGCGTGGGCGCGGGCCAGCAGATCGTCGCGCGCAGCCTCGGCCGCAGCGAGGCGCTCGTCGGCCTCCGCACGGGCGGCGTCGAGCTCGGCGAGACGGGCCTGGGCCTCCTCGGCGGCGGTCCGGTGATGGTCCAGGGCCTCGCGCGTACGGGCGTGGGCGTCCAGCGTGCGGTCGCGCTCGAGCTCGGCGGCCCGGCGGGCCTCACGCTCGGCGGCCAGCTCCTGGGCGGCCGCCTCGCCGCCGGCGGCGTGATGCAGCGCCTGGCGCTCGAGCTCGGCCGCGCGCTCGCGCTCGGCCGCGACGCGGCCGTCGGCCTCGGCGGCCAGGGCGGCGACGCGCTCGCGCTCGGCGGCCAGGCGCCCGTCGGCGGCCGCCAGCGCCTCCTGGGCGGACTGCAGCTCGGCGGCCAGCGACCGGGCGCGCTCGCGGGCGTCGCCCGCCGCGCCGTCGGCCGCGGCCGAGCGCTCGCGCTCGGCCTCCAGCGCCTGGGCGAGGTGCTCGCGGTCGGCGACCGCGCCGCGCGCGGCGTCGAGCTCGGCCAGCAGCGTCTCCGTGCGGTCGTTGGCGGCGCGCAGCGCCCGCTCGAGCTCCTCGCGGCGCACGTCGGCGGCCGCGGCCTGGGCCTCGGCGGCGCGGACGGCCTCCTGCGCGGCGGCCAGCTCGCTGCCCAGCCACTCGCCGCGGCCGCGCTCCTGCTCGAGCTCGCCCGCGGCGGCGTCGTGGCGCTCGCGCAGCCCGGCCAGCTCGCGGCCGAGGTCCTCGCGCGAGGCGATCGTCTCGTCCAGCAGCCGACGGGCGTCGTCGTGGGCGACGTGGAGCGCCGCGAGCTCGTCGGCGAAGACCTGCTTCTGGGCGGCGGCCTCGGCGTGGGCGGCGCGCAGCGCCGCGAGCTCCTCGGGGTCGGCGCCGCCGCCGGAGGCCTCCAGCTCCGCAGCCAGCCGGCCGCGCTCGGCGTCGGCGGCCTCCAGGCGGTCCTCGAGCTCGGCCCGCACGACGCGGGACTCCTCCAGCGCGGCCTGCAGCTCGTCCTGGCGCGCGGCGGCGTGCGCCAGCCGGCCGGCGACGTCGTCGCGGCCCTCCCGCAGGCCGGCCAGCTCGGCGTCCAGCTCGTCACGGCGGCCCGTGGCCGCCTCGAGCTCGGACTCCAGCGCGCGGCAGCGCTCGCCGAGGTCGACGACCTGGGCCTGCAGCTCGCCGTCGTCGCTGCGCGCGGCCTGCAGCTCGGCCTGCAGCGCCGCCGCCCGCTCGTGGGCATCGGCGAGGGCCGCGGCGGCCTCGTCGTGACGGGCGACCGCCTCGGCCAGGTGCGCCTCGGCGGCGGCGGCGCGCTCGTGCGCGGCGGCCAGCTCGCGGTCCAGCGTGCCGGAGTGGTCGTGGACGGCCTGCAGCTGCCCGGTGAGCTCCTCCACGCGGCCGGCGGCGCGGTCGCGCTCGGATGCCAGGCGCGTGGACTCCTCGCGGAGGCGCTCCACCTCGGCGGCGTGGCGGTCGACCTGCTCGGCGGCCGCCCGCGACTGGATCTCGGCCTCCAGGCGCGCCTCGCGCTCGACGGCGAGCGCCTCGCGGGCGGCGAGCGCCTCGGCGTCGGCCGCGGCGCGCGCCTCGCGCTCGGCGACGAGCTCCTCGGCGGGCGCCGTGAGACCCACGGTGGCGACCTGGCCGACCGCCGCCTGCAGCGCCTCGCGCTGGCTGCGGCCGAGCTGCAGGTCGTCGCCGGGCGCCATGACGACGCACACCGCCCACGGCTCGCCCTCGTCGTAGACCGGGAAGCGGCAGGCGCGCATCGTGCGCCGCCCGTCGCGGGCGAGCACGGTCTCCCGCGCGTCGAGGTGGCCGTGGGCGTCGAGCACGAGCGCGTCGAGCTCGGCGACCCGGTGGGCCACGTCGGCAGGCTGCAGCGCGTTGTCGGTCTTGCCGACCAGACGCGAGGCCTCGAGGCCCACGAGGTCGGCGAACGCGGCGTTGACGGCCACGTAGCGGCCGCCCGCGTCGCGGACGCAGGCCGGGAGGCTCGCGTCCTGGAGCGCGTCGCCGAGGAGGCCGAGGCGCTGGGCCGCGCCGGGGCTGGGGATGGGTCCGTCGGTCATCGGCGAGTCCCGGTCAGCATCGACCCCAGAACCCGGTCCATCGCGCCGACCACCGTCCATCACGGACGAACGTTCGGTTCCGCCCAGGTATCCTGCGGCCTTCCCCCAGCAGTCGGAACCCCTGGAGCAGTCATGGCCGTCGCGATCAGCGCCTACAACGATCAGACCGACGAGCAGAAGGCCATCATCGAGATGGTCCGTCAGTTCGTCGACGAGCAGATCATCCCCAACGCCGAGCACTACGACGGCGCCGACGAGTACCCGGCGCCGATCGTCGACCAGCTCAAGGAGCTCGGGCTCTTCGGCATCACCATCCCGGAGGAGTACGGCGGCCTCGGCCTGGACCTGACGACCTACGTCATGGTCGTCGAGGAGCTCTCGCGCGGCTGGATCTCGATCAGCGGCGTCATCAACACCCACTTCATTGGCTCCTACCTCCTGCTCAAGTACGGCACCGACGAGCAGAAGCAGAAGTACCTGCCGCGCATGGCCACCGGGGAGATCCGCGCCGCGTTCTCGCTCTCGGAGCCCGAGCTCGGGTCCGACGTCCAGGCCATCAAGACGAGCGCCAAGAAGCAGGACGACGGCACCTACGAGATCAACGGCCAGAAGATGTGGGTCACCAACGGCCTCATGTCCTCGCTGGTCTTCGTGCTCGTCAAGACCGACCCCGACGCCGACCCCAAGCACAAGGCGTTCACGTGCTTCATCACGGAGAAGGAGGGCGGCGCCAACGAGAACACCGGCGACTACGCCGGCCTCACCGTGCCGCCCAAGATCAAGAAGATGGGCTACAAGGGCGTCGAGTCGACCGAGCTGGTCTACGACGGCTACCGCTGTCCGGCCGAGAACATCCTCGGCGGCGAGGACGCCGGCCTGAACGCCGGGTTCGCCCAGATGATGGACGCGCTGGAGGTCGGGCGCGCCAACGTCGCGGCCCGCGGCGTCGGCCTGGCGCAGCGCGCGCTGGAGCTCGCGCTGAAGTACGCCCAGGAGCGCAAGACGTTCGGCAAGCAGATCGCCCAGCACCAGGCCATCCAGTTCAAGCTCGCCGACATGGCCACCCAGCTCGACGCGGCCCGCCTGCTCACGCGGCGCGCCGCCCAGATGAAGGACGCCGGGCTGCGCTCGGACATGGAGGCCGGCATGGCCAAGCTGTTCGCCTCGGAGGCCGCGCACTTCTGCGCGGAGCAGTGCCTGCGCATCCACGGCGGCTACGGCTACTCCAAGGAGTACGAGATCGAGCGGATCTACCGCGACGCGCCCCTGCTGCTCATCGGCGAGGGCACGTCGGAGATCCAGCGGATGGTCATCGGCAAGAAGCTGCTGCAGCGGCACAAGATCTAGGGGAACGCTCGCCCGGGGGGCGAGGTTCCCTCAGCGGGTCTTCGCTCTTCGCCCGGGGGCGAAACCCGCGGGCCGGGGCGGAACCGTGCGCCGGGAGGTCGACCCCTCCGGCGCGCGCCGCCCGATAACGTGCGGTCGGTGAGCAGCGATGCACCGCAGTTGATCGAGCGGGCCATCCAGGGGGTCCTGGAGGAGGTCCCGGCGCTCAAGCCGCTCAAGCTCGTCGTCGGCATCGACCTGCACGGCCGGGGCGACACGCAGCAGTTCCGCGTCCAGCTGCCCGACCTCGAGGTCACCAAGGACATCGCGGCCGACGCCCGGGTGCGCATCGAGATGCGCCGCGACTTCTTCAACCTGATGGTCGAGCACGGCGCCAAGGTCGCCGACTGGGAGCAGGCCTTCCAGGAGGGCCGCGCCAAGGCGACGGGCGTCACGCAGTACCTGCAGCTCATCGCGCGCGTCGTCGACAAGCACCAGGAGCGCGCCCGCCTGCGGCGCGCCCACCACTAGGTCGTCGCGCCGGCATGGGCGACGAGGAGACCATCCTGTGGTCCATGACGTGCAACGCCTGCGACCACGAGTGGATGCAGACGACGCCGGCGGACTCCGACCCCCGGGCGGAGGAGATCCAGTGCCCGGCGTGCGGCAGCGAGCTGGTCGATGCGGTCTACGTCGGGCGCAGCTGATCGCGCTCAGCCGCTCCCGAGCGTGTCGCTGACCAGCGCGAGCGCGAGCGCGATCCCGGCCAGGGCGATCGCCGCCGCGGCGATGCGCTGCTCGCGACCCACCCGTCGCGTCGCCGGCGCCCGCTCCGCGGGCGTCCACTTGGCGTGGTGCTCGAGGGCCCAGCGGCCCTCGATGTCGCCGTGGGTCATCCCGCGCAGCGCGGGCCGCGTGGCCTCGTGGACCAGCGCCAGGTAGAGGTGGCCGGCGACGAGCACGAGCGCGGCGAACATCGACAGGTCGTGCAGCGCGATCGTCCCCGGCAGCCGGAACGCCGTGTTGCGCTCACCGAGCCACAGCAGCGTGCCCGAGACCAGGAAGAGGACCGCGAGCGCGGCCTGGAGGATCGCGTGCACCTTCTGGCCGGCGTTGAACCTGCCCTGCGGCGCGCGGCGGCCCCGCAGCCAGAGGGCGTCGTCGGCGTCGAAGCGCTCGAGCTCGCGCCGGGTGCGGCGCAGCGCGCGGCGATCCCCGGCGACCGCCACGACCGCCAGGCCCGTGACCCACAGGACCGCGGAGGCCAGGTGCACGGCCTTGGCCAGCGGCCGGTCACCGACCGCGGCGGCGAACGCCGGGATGTAGAGCACCAGCCCGGTCGCCAGCAGCGCGAAGAACGCGGTGGCGTGGATCCAGTGCGCGGCGCGCTCGCTGGGCCCGAAGCGCGCGACGCGCGCCGCGACCGGCTCAGAGGCCGTTGGAGTCCCCGACCCAGGCATCACGGTCATAGCCGCGCTGCTCCCAATAGCCGGCGTTGGCGCGGTCGAGCACGACGATCCGCTGGACCCACTTGACGCCCTTGTAGCCGTACATCCGCGGCATGACCAGGCGGGCGGGCGCGCCGTGCTCGCGGGTCAGCGGGGCGCGGTCCATGTCGTAGGCCAGCATCGCGTCCGGCGACGCCGCCTGCTCCAGCGTGAGGTAGTCCACGTACGGCGTCTCGGCCGAGACGAACGCCAGCGCCCGCGCCGACGGCAGCGGCTGCGCGGCGGCGAGCAGGTCGGCGAAGCGCACCCCGGCCCAGTGCACGCCCGGGACCGACCAGCCCGTCACGCAGTGGAAGTCCGGGGTCTGCTCGGCGCGCGGCAGCGCGCGCAGCGCGACGTGGTCCAGCGACTGGGGGTGGCGGACCAGCCCGTCGATGCGCAGGCGCCACGTGGCGGGCCGGAACGTCGGGTAGGGCTCGTTGACCGCGTAGATGCGCCAGCCGTCGCCGATCGGCACGGCGCTGCGCACGAAGGCCGGCAGCGCCTCCGACGCGCTGGAGACGCCCCGCAGCGCCGAGCCGCCCCAGGCCAGCGCGGTCAGCCCTGCGCCGACGAGGCCGAAGAACGCGCGGCGCCCGATCGGCCGTCCCTCCAGCGGAGGGTCGTCGTCGCCGGGGGCGGACATCCCCGGAGCATGACGCAGGTCGTCGTCCACGGTCGCAGTGTCTGCGCCCGGCGCCCGGACGTTGCACCGAGGGTGCGTGGACCGACCGGCGGGCGACGGGTTTGCGGGCGCACGGGCCCAGGTATCGCAAGGGGGTGTCCCGCCGGGCGTCCGTGGTCGTCGTGCTCTGCCTCGTGCAGTTCGTCGACGTCTTCGGCGTGACGGTCGTCGTCACCGCGCTGCCGTCGATGCTCGCCGGCGTCTCGGCCCCGGCGTCGCAGGCCGGGCTGGTCGTCACGGGCTACGCCATGTTCTTCGGCGGCCTGCTCATGCTCGGCGCCCGGGCCGGGGACCGCTTCGGGCACCGGCGCGTCCTGCTGTGGGGGCTCGTCGCGTTCGGGGCCGCCTCCGTCCTGGGCGCCACGGCCGGGTCGGTCGTGGCGCTCGTCACCGCCCGCTGCCTGCAGGGCGCGGCCGCGGCGGCCTCGGTGCCCGCGGCCCTGCGCCTGCTCTCGGCGGCGGCGCCGGGCGACGAGGCCCGGCGCCGCGCGCTGGCCGCGTGGAGCGCGACGGGCGCCGCGGCGGGCGCCGGCGGCCTGCTGCTCGGCGGGCTGCTGACGCAGTGGGCCGGCTGGCCCGCGGTCTTCTGGATGGACGTGCCGCTGGCCGCGGTGCTCATCGCGGGCGTCCTGGCCGCGGTGCCCGACCACCAGGCCGACGGGCGTCCGCGGCTGGACGCCGCCGGCGCGGCCCTGCTGACCGCCGCCGTCATGGGCCTCGTGCTTGGCGCCTCGCTGCTGGAGCGCCCGTCGCAGCGGGCGGCCGGCGCGGCGATCGTCGCCGCCGGCGCGGTGCTGCTGGCGGGGTTCGCCCGCGTCGAGCGCGCGGTCGCGCACCCGCTGCTGCCCGCGGCTGCGGCACGCCACCGCCGGCTGCGGACCGGCGCGCTGGCCTCGGGGCTGAACACCGCCACGACGAGCTCGGTCGTGACGCTCGCGACGCTGCACCTGCAGGACGACCGCGGCGTCGGTCCCGGCGCGGCCGGGCTGCGGCTCCTGCCGTTCAGCCTCTGCGTCGTCGCCGGCGCGGCCGCCGCCGCGCCGGTGCTGGCGCGCCGGCCCCCCAGGACGGTCATCGGGCTCGGCCTGACGATCATCGCCGCGGGCGACGCCGCGCTGCTGGCACTGCCCGTCAGCGAGGCGCTGCTGCCGGCCTGCGTGGGGCTGTCGGGGCTGGGCATCGGCGTGTCCTCGGTCGCCGCGACGACGCTCGGCATGCAGGTGCCCGACGCGCTGCAGGGCACGGCGTCGGGGCTGCTCAACACGCTGGCCCAGCTCGGCGCGGCGCTGGGCATCGCGGTCGTGCTGCTGGTGGCCTCGATCACGCGCGGCACCGGCGTCCCGCTGGCCGGGGCGCCGCTGGGGTGGGCGGCGGCCGCCGCGCTGGCGGCCGCCGGCGCCGCCGCGGTGGTCGGGCTCAGGCGGCGAGCGCCGGGACCTGCTGGGTGATGCAGTGCGGGCCGCCGCCGCCGAAGGCGTGCACGAGGCCCGGGACGCCGATGACCTCGCGGTCGCCGAGGTTGGCGCGCAGCAGGTGCAGCGCCTCCTCGTCGAGGTCGGGGCGCCCGGCCAGCGGCACCACCGCGAAGCGGTCGCCGAGGTAGAGGTTCAGGTAGGACGCCACGACGTCCTCGCCGGCCACCGTGCCGTGGGCCAGCGGGGCGAAGTCGACGACCTCCAGCCCGGCGGCCAGGGCGCGCTCGCGGTTGTCGGCCATCGGCTCGTGGTCGGGGCTGCCGGGCGGCGCGCTCTGCAGCAGCAGCCGGCCGGGGCCGAGGAAGACCGCGATGAGGTCGACGTGCCCGTCGGTGTCGCGGTCCTCGACCAGGCCCCGGCCGAGCCAGACGACGTCGGTCACGCCGAGGTAGTCGCGCAGGTGCTGCTCGACCACCGCGCGGTCCATCCCGCCGTTGCGGTTGGGGTGCAGGAGGCACTGCTCGGTCGTGACGAGCGTGCCCGTGCCGTCGACGAGGATCGAGCCGCCCTCGAGCACCATCGGCGCCGTGACGACCTCGCCGTGGCGGCGCGCCAGCAGGCCGCCGACGGCGGCGTCGCGGTCCCAGCCCTCGAACTTCCCGCCCCAGGCGTTGAAGCCCCAGTGCACGCCGACGCGCCGCGTCGGGGCGGCCGGGTCGTCCACGACGAAGATCGGCCCGCTGTCGCGCAGCCAGGAGTCGTCGATCGGCAGCTGCACGACCTCGACGGCCTCCGTCGTCGCCGCGCGCGCCTGGGCGGCGTCCTGCGCCGACCCGGCCACCATCGTGACCGGCTCGAACGCTGCGATGGCGTTGGCGACGCCGGCGCTCTCGGCGCGGGCCGCGGGGAGCCGGCCGTCCCAGAGCTCGCGCCGGCAGGGCCAGGCCATGAGCGTGCGCTCGTGGGGCGCCCACTCCGGCGGCATCGTCAGGCCCTGCTGGGCAGGCGTGGGCATCCCCGGGCAGCATGCCATCCCGGCGATCCATCTAGCATCGCCCCATGACGACGATCGAGCGACCGATCCGGTTCGAGCTCCGCCTGTGGGCGGAGCTCGACGAGCGCTCCGGGCGCTCGGGCGAGGACGTCTCGCGTCTCGTCAACGCCGCGGTGGAGCGGTTCCTGCACGCCAACCGCCCGGCGCTGCGCCTCGTGCGCGCCCCCGACGACCTCGCCACGTCCGCCGCCGAGTACGCCGAGGCGCTGCTGGACTTCGACGCGCACCGCGCCGAGGAGGTTGCCCGCCACGCCCTCGACGGGGGCGCGACCGTGCTCGAGATCTACACCGACCTCATGGCGCCGGCGCTGCGCGCGATCGGGCACGGCTGGGCCCTCGACGAGGTCGCCATCACCCAGGAGCACTACGCCAGCGAGGCGACGGCGCGGCTGCTGGGCGTGCTGGCCCCCGCACCGCGCCAGGCGCCTGCATCGGGGCGCCTGGCCGTCGTCGGCGGCTCGCCGGGCGAGCTGCACGTCCTCGGCGCCCGCATGGCCGGCGACCTGCTGGAGCGGGCGGGGTGGGAGGTCCTGGCGCTCGGCGCCGACACGCCCGCAGGCGAGCTGCTCGAGCTCGTGGCCGCCGAGTGCCCCGACCTCGTCGCGCTGTCGACGTCGACCGCGGGCCGCGTCCCCGGGCTGGAGGAGGTCCTGCGCGGTCTGGCCGTGCTGGACCCGCGGCCGTGCATCGCCGTCGGCGGCCCGCTCTACACCGAGCAGGCGCAGGAGTTCGCCCGCGAGCTCGGGGCCGACCTCGCCACCGACGACCTCCGCGACCTGCTCGAGCTCGTGCGGCGCCGCTTCCCCGGCGCATGAGGCTGCTGCCTCAGGAGCAGGACCGCCTGCTGCTCTTCCTCGCGGCCGAGCTGGCGCGCGCGCGGCGCGCCCGCGGGCTGGCGCTCAACCAGGCCGAGGCCGTCGCGCTCATCGCCGACGGCGTCTGCGAGCTGGCCCGCGACGGCCTGCGCCACGAGGCCGTGGTCGCCGGGGCCTACGCGATCCTCGGCGAGGAGGACGTGCTGCCGGGGGTCCGCGCGCTCGTCCCGCGCGTCGAGGTCGAGGCGGTGTTCCGCGACGGCCGCCACCTCGTCGTCGTGCCCGACCCGCTCGGCGGCCCGCCCGCGGCGCCCGGGCCGCCCGAGCCCGAGGTCGCCTGGCTGCCGCAGGCGACGGCGTGCGTCGAGGTCGTCAACGAGGGCGCGGTCGCCATCGGCGTCACGAGCCACCTGCACGTCTTCGAGGCCAACGCGGCACTGCGCTTCGACCGCGCCGCCGCCTGGGGGATGCGCCTGGCCGTCGCGCCGCGCACGAAGGTCTTCTTCACGCCCGGGCAGCCGCGCGAGGTCGCGCTCATCCCGATCGGCGGCGCCCGGGTCGTGCGCGGCCACGGCGAGCTCGTCGACGGGCCGCTCGACGCGCCCGGCGCGCGCGAGGCTGCGCTGGACGCCGCGCGCGCCCGGGGCTACCGCGGTGCCTGAGCCCGCCGGTACGCCGGTGCGCCTGGCCGACAGCGCGCTGCACGTCGCCCCGCAGCGCGATGACGCCGGCGGCCCCGACGAGATCGTCCCGGGCTTCGGCAACACGATGCGCGACGGGCTCGGGGTCCGGGCGGAGCGCGGCGGCGTCGAGGTGGCGATCGTCGGCGGCCTGATCGTCGACCCGCTGCTCGGCGTCCTCCGGGCGTCGATCGGCGTGCGCGACGGGCGGGTGGTCGCCGTGGGCCGCGCGGGCAACCCCGACACGATGGACGACATCGACGTCGTGCTCGACGTCACGACCGCCGTCCTGGACGCGACGGGCCTCATCGTGACCCCCGGCGCCATCGACACGCACGTGCACTGGCTCTCGCCGCAGGTCACCGACGCGCTGCTGGCCGGCGGTGTGACGACGATGGTCAGCCAGGACTACGGCCCGATCTGGAATCTCGGGACCAACCCCGAGTCGGGCCTCGGCGCGGCGTGGGCGGCGCTGCAGGACGCGCCGCTCAACGCCGCGCTGCTCGTCCGCGGGTCCTCGTCGCGCGCCGCGCCGGTCGAGGCCGGGCTGCGCGCCGGCGGCGCGGGACTGAAGATCCACGAGGACGTCGGCGCGGGCCCCGCGCAGATCCGCACCGCGCTGGACGTCTGCGACCGCCACGACGTCCAGCTCGCGATCCACACCGACGGCCTCAACGAGGTCCTGTCGGTGCAGGGCACGCTCGACGCGTTCGCGGGGCGCGCCGTGCACGCCTTCCATGTCGAGGGCGCCGGCGGCGGCCACGCGCCCAACCTGCTCGCGCTCGCGGGCCGCTCCAACGTGCTCACGTCATCGACGACGCCGACGGTGCCCTTCGGCCGCGACACCGCCGCCGAGCACCTCGCGATGGTCGCGGCCGTCCACGTCCTGGACCCCGGGGCGGTGGCCGGCGACGGCGTGGCCGCGCGGACCCGTGTGCGGCCGGCGACGATGGCCGCCGAGGGCGTCCTGCACGACCTGGGGATCATCCACATGCTCTCCAGCGACAGCCAGGGCATGGGCCGCGCCGGCGAGGTCGTGCGGCGCGCCCTCCAGAACGCCGACGTCATGAAGCGGCTGCGCGGCGACGCGGGCTACCCGGCCGACCCGGGCGGCGCCGACAATGCGCGCGTGCTGCGCCACCTGGCCAAGGTCACGATCAACCCGGCGATCGTGCACGGGCTCGCGCACGACGTCGGGGCGCTCACGCCCGGGCGGATCGCCGACTGCGTCCTGTGGCGGCCCGAGCTGTTCGCCGTGCGGCCCGAGCTCGTGGTCAAGATGGGCGTCTCGGTGTGGGGTGCCAGCGGCGACCCCGACGCGACCACGATGCTGTGCGAGCCCGTCGTCGTGCGCCGCCAGGTCGGCGCCCACGGCGACGCCCCGTCGCGGCTGTCGCTGGCCTTCGTCTCGGCGGCCGGCGCCGACGCGGACCTGCCGAGCACGCGGCCGCGCTCCGTCGTGCGCGGCTGCCGTGCCGTGACGGCCGCCGACATGGTGCGCAACGACCGGCGGGCCGAGGTGACGGTCAGCCCCGACGGGCGCGAGGTGCGCGTCGACGGCGAGGTCGTGGGCATCGAGCCCGTCGAGGAGGTCGCGATGTCCTGGCGCTACCTTCTCGGCTGAGTGCCCCTGCTCGCCGACGCACCTCCGCGGCCCGCCATCGTCCAGGACCCCATCCCGTTCGGCGCTCGGCGCGTGGGCGAGATGCGCGCCTACACCGTGCGCCACTACGGCCTGCACCGCGCGCGCCTGGTCGCCCCCAAGGTGATCGTCGAGCACCTGACGGCCAACACCTCGTTCTCGGCGACGTTCAACACGTTTGCGCCCGACGTGGCCGACAGCGAGCTGGGGGAGCTGCCCGGCACGTGCTCGCACTTCGTCATCGACCAGCAGGGCACGATCCACCAGCTCGTCCCGCTGCGCTGGATGTGCCGACACACGGTCGGGCTGAACTGGACGGCGATCGGGATCGAGCACGTCGGCACGAGCGAGGCGGCGGTGCTGGGCAACCGCCGCATGCTGCGCGCCTCGCTGTCGCTGACGCGCTGGCTGCAGGGCCGCTACGGCATCCTCACCCGGGACGTCATCGGCCACAACGAGTCGCTGACCAGCCCGTACCACCACGAGCGCGTCGCGCGCCTGCGCAGCCAGACCCACGCTGACTTCCCGCGGCGGTTCATGCTCGTCTACCGCCGTGACCTGGCTCAGGGGCCGTAGTCGAGGCGCACGACGCGGTGCAGCTCGCCGCCGCGGCCGGCCTGCCGCAGCGGGCGAAGCGCAGCTCCGAGATCGCCAGCACGACCAGGCAGGGCGCCGTGACGTTTTCCCCGGGCCGCGCGTCACGGGAGTAGCGTCGGCGCGTCAGGCCCGGAGTTCCGTGGCCGGGCCGCAAGCGAAGGGAGTCGGCATGGCCGACCGCATGCTGTTCATCGGATGGGGCGCGCCGGTGCGGGGCCGGGAGGAGCGCAGCCTCGAGGTGTTCAACGCGTCCATGGGCCTCTATGGGCGCCTGCAGCAGGAGGGGAGGATCGAGGGCTTCGACGTCGCGCTGATGACGCCCAACGCCGAGCTCGGCGGCTTCATCCAGCTGCACGGCACCGCGGCGCAGCTGGCCGCAGTCCGCGAGGACCCCGAGTTCCAGCGCATGACGGTCGACGCGGAGCTCTGCGTCGACGGGATGCGCCTGATCGACGGTTTCACCAACGGCGGGGTGGCCGAGCAGATGGCGCTCTACACCGAGGCCGTCGCGATGGTGCCGCAGGCCACCTGACACGTCGTGGGATGAAGGTGCCCCGGCGGGGTACCGATGACCGGGACATGGCCAGAGATCCCCGCCGGGCGTCCGTCGCCGCCCACGTCTCCGCGATCGCCCGCCGCTCGGCCGGCGAAGGCGACGCGATCACGTCCACGATGAGCCAGCGCTGCTGGCCGGGCGGCGGCGATCGCCACCGCCCGGCCGCCGCCACGTGGCTGCGCGGCTGGCGGCCCGCCCGTGCCGCGGTGCTGCTGCCGGTGTGCGCCTGCGCCGCGGGCGCCTGCACCGTCTGCAACTGAGGCGCGCGCTCAGCCGCCCTGCTCGGCCGAGCACCAGTAGGTCGTGCGGCCGCCGATCGTCGCCCGCGCCATGTCCGCGCCGCAGCGCGGGCACACGCCGTCGCGGCGGCGGTGGGGGATGACGTCGCCGGTGTGCACGCCGCCCCGCGCGATCGCCCGCCGCGTCGCCGCGCGGATCACGCGCCGCAGGTGGTCGAGCTCGTCGGCGTCCAGCGAGCCGGCGGGCCGGCGCGGGTCCAGCCGGGCGCGCCACAGCGCCTCGTCGGCCAGCAGGTTGCCGACGCCCGCCAGCACGCCCTGGTCCATGATGCGCGCCTTCAGCGGCGCCTCGCCGCGGCCGACCCGCTCGCGGAACGCGTCGCGCCCGATCTCGGCGGCGTCGGGGCCCAGGCCGCCGAGGTCGGGGTCCAGGACGGCCCGGCCCAGCCGGCGCTTGTCGCGCAGGATGAGGTGACCGCCGTCGGCGAACGTGAGCGTGAAGCGGTCCCAGACGGGCCGGTGCCCGCCGGGCCCGTCGCGCTTGGGGTCGCCGGCCGCCGCGTCGTCGACGACGATCCGCCCGGCCATCCCGAGGTGCAGGCCCAGGGACGGCCCGCCGTCGGTCTCGATCCACATGGCCTTGCCCTGGCGGTGGGCCGAGACGAGCCGGCGGCCCGTGAGGGCCTCGGCCAGCTCGCCGGGGGCGTGGGGGCGGCAGACGTAGGTGTCGGTGTCGTCGACGGCGGCGATCTCGCGACCGAGCGCGCGCCGCTCGATGAGCGCGCGGGCGCGCTCGACCTCGGGCAGTTCCGGCATGGGCGTCCAGGCTACGACGCGGACCGTCCCGCCGGATCAGGCCAGCGTCGCCTCGTCGTCATAGAGCTTGAGGATCGTGACCGTCCCCGCCGGCGTCGCGTCCATGCACAGGCGGCACAGGACACACTCGTCGACGTTGCCCTCGACGACCTGCACCGTGCCGCCGGCGTCGGCGAAGATGTCGACGGGGCAGACCTCGGTGAGCTTGGCCGCGATCGCACCGTCCTGGGCGGCCGCGTCGTCGACCTGCACGCCGATGAACGTTCCGTCGACCCTCATGCGCTGACGCTCCTCTCGGCGATCTTGGCCTTCATGATGTCCGGGATCTCGGAGATCTCCTCCGCCACCGTGATGCCGGCCTCGGCGAGCCGGGCGATCTTCTCGGTCGCGGTGTCCTCCTTGCCCTCCACGATCGTGCCGGCGTGGCCGAAGCTCATGCCCGGCATCTCGTCCATGAACCGGCCGGCCATGAACGCGACGATCGGCAGTCGCGAGTCGTTCTCGGTGACCCAGCGGGCCAGCTCGGCCTCCATGCGGCCGCCGGGCTCGGTGTAGATGACGATGCCCTGGGTCTGCTCGTCGGCCTCGAACAGCGGCATGAGCTCGGCGTAGGACTGGCCGATGATCGCGTCGCCGCCGATCGACACCGCCGTCGACTGGCCGAGGCCCGCGGCGGTCAGCGTCGAGGACATCTCCGTCGTCATGCCGCCCGAGCGCGAGATGACGCCGATGGGCCCGGGGGAGTAGGCCTTGGCCGCGTCCTTGGCCGGGCCGCCGATGCCGCCCATCTTGATGACGTCGGGGACGATGATCCCCAGGCAGTTGGGGCCGATGATGCGCGCGCCGCGCAGCGCGGCGAGCTCGACCATCTGGGCCACGTCCCGGCGCGGGATGCGCTCCGTGACGATGACGATGGTCTTGATGCCGTTCTCGATGGCCTCGAAGACCGCGTCCTTGGTGAACGCCGGCGGCACGGTGACCACCGAGCCGTCGATGGGCGCGCCGTGGTGGGCCACGGCCTGCTGCACGGTGTCGAACACGGGCACGCCGTGGACCTCGCGGCCCAGGCGGCCGGGCGTCACGCCGCCGACGACCTTCGCGCCCTTGCCGTAGTCCAGGCACTCGCGCGTGAGGTTGACGGCCTCGCGGCCCGTGATGCCCTGGACGATGAACGTCGTGGTCTCGTCGACGAGGATGCTCACGATGCGGCTCCGATCTTCTCGACGGCGCGGCGCGCCGCCTCGTGCATCGACACCGAGCGGTCGGCGTACTCCACGCCGTAGCGCTCGAGGATCTTGAAGCCCTCCTCCTCCCAGGCGCCCGGGATGCGGAAGATCGCGATCTTCTCCGCCGGGTCCATCCCGAGCTCGAGGCAGGCGGCGATGACGCCGCGGGCCACGATGTCCACCCGCGTGTTGGAGACGATGGACATCATCACGGCGATCTTGTCGACGCCGGGCTTGCTCAGCACGAGCTTGGCCAGCCCCTTGGCCTTGGAGACCGACGGGTTGCCGCCGATCTCGCAGTAGTTGGCCGGGTCGCCGCCGTACTTGCGGACCGCGTCGAACAGGGTCAGCGAGCCGCCGCCCGCGCCGATGACCAGGCCGAGGTTGCCGTTGAACTCGGTGACGTTGCCGGCCACGCCGCGGTGGTCCTGGCTGTCGACGGCCTCGCCGGCCAGCTCGAACGCGGTGGGCTCGCGCGCCTCGCGCGTCTCGTCGTCGCCCACGCCGAGGTCCTTGAGCAGCGCCTTGTGGCGCCCGCGGGCCTCATTCTCCATGTCCATGTGCGCATCCAGCGCGACGAACGAGCCGTCGGCCAGGCGGGCCAGCGGGTTGATCTCGGCCAGCGTCATGTCGTTCTCGACGAACAGCTTGGCCAGCCGCGTCAGGATGGGGACCAGGCGGTTGAGCGCCGAGCCGGTCACGCCGGTGGAGGCGATGACCTCCTTGGCCTCGAAGTCGCCGAAGGGCAGGATGTTGCTGAAGTGCCGGCGCCCGACCTTGTCGGGCTGCTCCTCGGCGACCTGCTCGATGTCGATGCCGCCGACCGGCGAGAAGATCATCACCGGCTTCTTGCGGATGCCGTCCCACACGACGCCCGCGTAGTACTCCTGCTCGAACTCGGCCCTGGGGTCCACGAGGACGCCGCGGGGCACGTGCCCGTTGATCTCCAGCGCCAGGATGTCCTTGGCGTGGGCCTCGGCCTCCTCGGGCGTGTCGGCGAACTTCACGCCGCCGGCCTTCATCCGGCCGCCGGACAGGACCTGGGACTTGATGACCGTGGGGCCGCCGATGCGGGCGGCGATCTCCTTCGCCTCCTGCGCGTCGGTCGTGAACCCGTAGTCGGTGACGGGGATGCCGGCCCGCTTGACGATCTCGCGGGCTTCGTATTCGAAGAATCTCAAGGCGGTACGCCTCCGGTCGGGGGAGGTGGGCGGCGGCGGACCTTAGCCGTTTCCGGGCGCGCAGTGCTCGGTCAGCAGGGCCAGGTTGTGCGCCACGCGCTCGGCCGGGACGCGGAACGTCGGCGGCGAGAGCACGACCTCGTCGGCCACGCCGTCGAAGCGCGACAGCGCCTCGGCGACCTGCTGCGGGGTGCCGGCCAGGGCGAACTCGTCGAGCATCGCGTCGGTGACCGCGGCGATCATGCCGTCGACGTCGCCCTGGCGGAAGGCGCCCTGGATGGCCTTGGCCTCCTCCGCGAAGCCGCAGACGTCGAACAGCAGGCCGTAGGACTTGACCGAGCCGTAGAAGGCGATCATCGCCGCGGCGTCGCGGCGGGCCTGCTCCTCGTCCTCGTTGGCCGACGCCAGCGTGTAGGTCGCCACCTTGACCTCGGCGGGGTCGCGCTCGGCGTGGCGTGCGCCCTTGTCGATGGCGGGGCGCACGACCTCGGTGATGTAGCGCGGGCTGAGCAGGGTGTGGCCGAGCAGGCCGTCGGCGACGCGCCCGGCGCTCTCGATCATCCGCGGGTTGACCCCGGCGGTGTAGATCGGGATGTCGCGCTCCGGCGGGGAGGCGAGGTCGTCCAGGCCCTGGATGTGCAGGTGGTAGAAGCGCCCGTCGTGCTTGATCGGCCCCTCGTGGAGGTTCCAGATCCGGCGCAGCAGCGGGACGAGCTCCTCCATCCGCACGGCGGGGGCGTCGCCGTCGAGCCCGTGCCAGTCCGAGATCATGCGCCGCGTCCCGTTGCCGATGCCCAGCACCATGCGCCCGCCCGACAGCTCGTCGAGGTCGCGCGCCTCGGCGGCGAGCATGAGCGGGCTGCGCCCGACGCCGTAGATCACGCCCGAGCCGATGCGGCAGTTCCTGGTCCGCATGGCTGCCGCGGCCAGCGTCACGGTCGCCGAGCGGTTGTAGAGCTCGCACGTCCACACGGAGTCGAAGCCCGCCTCGTCCGCGGCGTGCGCGGCGTGGGTCATCGCGTCCAGGGAGGGCGCGAACGCGCAGACGCCGCGCAGGGGACGGGGGCCGCCGGAAGTTACCATGCCATCAACCTCGCCATGTCCTGGCGCAGCCCCGCGAGGGAGAAGCGGCTCCACGCCATCCGGAAATCGGTCGTGTGACCGCGGTCGTACATCCACACCGCGGTGAACTGCGTCGCCAGCAGCATCATCGCCGCCAGCATCTCGAACGTCTTGAGGTCCTCGGGGTCGACGTGGCGGCCGGTCAGCTCGGCGTAGCGCCCCAGGAACCACTCCTGCTCGGCGATGCAGCCCATGAGCGGGCTGTGGGCGCGCAGGTGCTTGCCCGCCGCGCGCGCCATCGTCAGGTAGCCGAGGTCGAAGCGCGCGTCGCCGACGTAGACGAGCTCCCAGTCGAGGATCGCCCGCACCCGGTCGCCGGCCACGAGCATGTTGCCGATGCGGTAGTCGCCGTGGACCAGGCCGGTCCAGGGCTCCGTCGGCTCGCGCGCGGCGACCCAGTCGTAGGCCTCCTCCACGATCGGGTCGCGCACGAGGCGCTTCTCCTCGTAGACCGTGCGCCAGCGCGCCACGACGTCGGCGAAGCCCATGACCGGCACGCCCTGCGGAAGCCGTGCGGTGTCGCTGAGGTGCACGCGCGCCAGGTTCTCCACCATGTCGTTCGCGATGCCCCGGGGCCCCGCGTAGTCGGCGGCCAGCCGCGCCTGGTCGGCGCGGCCGTACATGTTCGGCGCCTCGCCCTCGACGTGCTCCATGACGAAGAACGGGCCGCCGAACGCGGTGCCCGGGTCCTCCTGCAGCGCGTGCACGCGCGGCATGGTGATCCCGGTGTCCTCCAGCGCCCGGTAGACGTGGAACTCGAGGGCCAGGTCGGTGTCCAGCAGCGCACCGCCGGGTCGCACCCGGACGACGAGGCGCCGCCGGTCCGTCGTGGCCACGTAGGAGTGGCGCGACCAGCCGCCGGCGAGCTGGTCGACCGCGATGACCTGCTCGCCGTCCAGCAGTCGCCCCGCGGCCTGCAGCGCGTCGCGGACCGCGTCGGCCCGTGCGTCGCTCACCCGCGCCCCGCCTCGATCGCGTCGGCCAGCAGCTCGACCTCGCGGTCGGCCAGGTGTGCGAGCCGCGCCTGCACGGCGCCGCGCAGCGTCGCGGCCCCCGGCGCCGGATCGGCGCGCAGCGCGTCGAGCAGCTCGCAGACCAGGTCGCCCAGCGGCGCGGCGGCCGACGTGCCGCGCAGACGCGTGGCGAGCGGCGCCAGCGCCGGCAGGCCCGCCGCCTGGACGGCGTCGGCGACGTCGGCGGCGAACACGGCGCGCTCGGCGTCGAAGTGCTCGATCTCGACCGCCAGGTGCCGCGACCCGCTGTAGGCCGACAGCAGGCTGGCGCGCCCGAACGCGTTGCCGGGCTCCTCGCTGCGGGCCGCGTCGCGCGCGGCGGCGCCGATCGCGGTGACGACCTCGGCCGGCGTCAGCGGGTTGAGCATCAGCCGGCGGACGGGTTGCGCCGGCGCCGGTCGAACGGCGGCTCGGGGAACGGCGGCGTGCCGTCGGGCAGGTCGCGGCTGACGGTCAGCGGAAACGCGGGCGGGCGCTTCTCGATGAACGACTGCGCGCCCTCGGCCGCGTCGGCGGACGCCGCGCGCTCCTCGATGTAGATCGACTCGGCGCGGTGGGCGTCCATGGGGTGGGTGGCTCCGGCCATCTGCCACAGGAGCTGGCGGTTGAGCGCGACGGAGACCGGCGCGGTGTGCTCCACCATCCTGCGGGCGGTCTCGTAGGCGGCCGGGAGCAGGTCGTCGGCGGGCAGCACCTCGCGCACGAGCCCGGCGGCCAGCGCCTCGTCGGCGCCGAACACCCGGCCGCTGATCGCCCACTCCAGGGCCGTGCTCATGCCGACGGCGCGGGTCAAGAACCAGCTCGACGCCGCATCCATGCAGATGCCCCGGCGGCTGAAGACGTAGCCGAACTTCGCGTGCTCGGAGGCCAGGCGGACGTCCATCGGGAGCGGAAACGTCGCGCCGAAGCCGACCCCGGCCCCGTTGATCGCGCCGACGATCGGCTTCAGGCAGCGGAACATGCGCAGGCAGATGAGGCCGCCGCTGTCGCGCGGGATGTCGCCGGGGCGCAGCTCCTCCGTGCCGCGCTCGACGGCCCGGTCGCGCACGTCGAAGCCGTTGGTCAGGTCGTAGCCGGCGCAGAACGCGCGGCCGCGCCCGGTGACGACCACCGCGCGGACGTCGTCGTCGGCGTCGACGAGGTCCCAGACGAGCAGCAGCTCGCGCTCCATCGCCGCGTCGAGCGCGTTGAGCTGGTCGGGGCGGTTCATCGCGATCGTCGCGATGCCGTCCTGCACCTCGTAGGTGATCGCGTCGTAGCTCATCGGCTTGGGGGTGAAGGTCATCGGGTCGCCTCCGCGAGCTCGGTGAGGTGGGCGATGTCGTTGAAGGTCCGCAGCGCCCAGCGGCCGCTGTCGAGGCGCAGCAGGCGGGTGATCGAGGCGTTCTCGGCGTACAGGAATGCGAAGGCCAGGCTGTCGGTCGCCTGCCGGCAGGCCTCGGCGATCACGCCGCCGTGCAGGACGGCGACCCCGGTGCCGTCGGGGCCCACGGCATCGGCCATCCGCGCCATGCCGGCGGTGATCCGCGCCGAGAAGGCGTCCATGTCCTCTGCGTCGGGGATCACGTCCCACCGGCCCGTGGCCAGGATCTCTGCCGAGACCGGGTCGTCGCCCATCCGCGAGCTGAGCTGGCCCTCCCACTCGCCGAGGTGGACCTCGCGCAGCTCCTCGATCACGACGGGCGCCAGGTCCAGGACGCGGGCCAGCGGCTCGGCGGTCTGCGCCGTGCGCCGCAGCGGTGTGATGAACAGCCGGCGCGCGTCGGTGCCACGCAGGCGCTGCGCCACGGCGTCGGCCTGCACATGACCGCGGTCGGACAGCGGCGGGTCAGAGTGGCCGTCGACGAGGCCCAGCGTGTGGCCGTCGGCGATCCCCGCCGACGAGCCGTGGCGCACGCAGACGATCTCGGTGGCTCCCGCGGGGAGCGTGAAGGGTCGCTGGAAGTCGCGCGGCATCGCCGCCGCCGACTGTAGGTGGGGACGGGGTCGATCGCGTCCTGGCGAAAGCGCCAGTTCTCGACCGCGGGACCGGCTGGTTGGATGCCGGGAGGTGTCCGTGACCCCTGCCATGCGCGCGCTGACGACGCTGCCTGCGGTGCTCGACGCGGCGGCCGAGCGCGACGGCGACCGGATCGTCCTGCACGCCGACGGGCGCGACGTCGGCACGGCGGAGCTGCACGCGGGCTCCCTGCACGTCGCGGGGGCGCTGCGCGCCTGGGGCATCCGCCCGGGCGACCGTGCCGCGATCATGATGGCCAACGTCCCGGAGTTCATCTCCGTGTGGTTCGGCATCTCGCGGGCGGGCGTCATCGAGGTCCCCGTCCACTGCGCCTACCGCGGCCCGCTGCTGGAGCACATCCTCTCGGAGTCCGGCGTGCGGATCCTGTTCTGCGACGCCGAGTTCGTCGACCGCCTCGGGCCGCTGAGCCTGCCTGGCCTCGAGCACATCGTGGTGCGCGGGGAGTCCGACACGTCCGCCGTCCCGGCGCAGGCGGCGGTGCACCCGCTGGCCGAGGCGCTCAGCGCCGACCCGGACCCCGATCCGCCGGTGGTCTCGCCCGGCGATGTCTCCTGCGTGCTCTACACGTCGGGCACCACGGGCCCGGCCAAGGGCGTGGTGCTGCCGCACACGGCCAACCTGCGGCTGGCGACGGCCAACATCGAGCTCATGCGCTACTCGGCGCAGGACGTCCTCTACACCGCGTTCCCGCTCTTCCACGTCAACGCCAAGTTCACGTCGGTCTGCTCGACGCTGCTCATCGGCGGCCGCCTGGTCCTCGACGACCGCTTCAGCGCCTCGCGCTTCTGGGACATCATGCGCGAGCACGGGGTCACCTCCTTCAACTACATGGGCTCGCTGCTGACGATCCTGGCCAAGCAGCCGCGCGGGCCCGGCGACCGCGACCACGGCGTGGTCAAGGCCTACGGCGGCGCGTGCCCCGGCGATCTGTGGACGGAGTTCGAGGAGCGCTTCGGCGTCCACATCGGTGAGCACTACGGCATGACGGAGACCGGCATCACGACGTGGAACACGTTCGAGGAGCGCCGGACGGGCTCCTGCGGACGCGCCGCCCCGTGGTACGAGGTGCGCGTCGCACGCCCCGACGACGTCGAGTGCGAGGTGGGGGAGGTCGGCGAGATCCAGGTGCGCCCGCGCGATCCCGACATCATGCTGCGCGAGTACTGGGCGCGGCCGGACGCGACGATCGAGGCGTTCCGCAACTTCTGGTTCCACACCGGCGACCGCGCCCGGATGGACGAGGACGGGTTCTTCTACTACGTCGACCGCCTCAAGGACTCCATCCGCCGGCGCGGCGAGAACATCTCCTCCTACGACGTCGAGAACGTGGTCAACGGCTTCCCGTCGGTCGTGGAGTGCGCGGCCTACGGCGTGCCGTCCGAGCTCGGCGAGGACGACGTCATGGTCGCCGTCGTCTGGGAGCCGGGCGCCGAGCCGCGCTTCGAGGAGCTCATCGCCCACTGCGACGAGCGCCTGGCCGACTTCGCCACCCCGCGCTACCTGCGAGCCTGTGCCGAGCTGCCCAAGACCCCGAGCCAGCGGGTGCAGAAGTTCAAGCTGCGCGAGGAGGGCGTCACGCCCGACACGATCGACCGCGGCGACCGCATCGGCGCCCGGCGCCGCTGAGCGCCCCTCAGAGCCCGGCGCCGTGCAAGGCGCCGTCCTCCCCGGTGAGCAGGCCCTTCATCACGCGGCCCATCGCGTTGCGAGGCAGCGCGTCCAGGAAGTCGACCCTGGCCGGCACCTTGTAGTCGGCCAGCCGCTCGCGGCACCAGGCGATGAGCTCGGCCTCGGTGGGCGGCGGGTCGGTGGAGGCCACGACGACGCCGCGCACGTCCTCGCCGAGGACGGGGTTGGGCATGGGCACGGCGGCGGCCTCGAGGATCCCGGGGTGCTCGCCGAGCACGCCCTCGACCTCGGCCGAGGAGATGTTCAGCCCGCCGCGGCGGATGATCTGCTTCGAGCGGTCCACGAAGAACACGAACCCGGCGTCGTCGATGAGCGCCATGTCGCCCGTGTGCAGCCAGCCGTCGCGCAGCGCCAGCCGCGAGGCCTCCTCGTCGCGCACGTAGCGCGACATGGAGCTCGGCCCGCGCAGGCACAGCTCGCCGGGCTCGCCGACGGCGGCCGGGGTGCCGTCCTCGGCGAGCACCGTGTGCTCGATCCAGGGGTGGAACGTCGTGCGGCCGATGGACATCCCGTTGGCGCCCAGGCGCTGCAGGGCCTCCGGGTGGTCATCGTTGATGAGCATCATCCCGGAGGTGCCGCCCTCGGTCAGGCCGTAGACGTTGACGACCTCGACGCCCCAGCCCTGGCCGATCTCCTCCCAGACTCGCCGGTAGAAGCTCGCCGGGCCGGGCTGGGCGCCGTAGCAGACGCGGCGCAGCGCGGGGAAGCGCAGCGCGGCGATCTCCTCCTTCGTCAGCCGGGCGAAGATGAGCTGCAGGACCGCGGAGATGAGGAAGATGGAGGTCGTGCCGTAGCGCTCCATGCGCTCCAGCGTCCCGCGGACGTCGAACTCGGTGTCGATGACGTACGTGCAGCCGGCGACGAGCGCGGCGAGCTGGTTGGTGTGGCAGCCCGTGCTCGTGAAGAACGGCGCGAAGCCCTGGTAGACGCTCGTCGCGTCCAGGCCCCACAGCGGCACGGACTGGTGTCCGCAGGCCACCGACTCGGCGTGGGTCAGCCCGACGGCCTTGGGGTTGCCCGTGGTGCCCGAGGTGAAGATCCAGTCGGCGTCGTCGAGCTCGCCGACCGTCGTGCGCGGGTGGCCCGGGTCGCCGTCGTCCAGCGCCTGCGCGAGGCTCGCGCCCAGCACCGGCTCGTCCGCGACCTCGATGAGCACGGCGTCGCCGAGGGACGGCTGCAGCTCGGACAGCAGGCCGGCGTAGGCCGGGGCGAACACGATCGCGGCGGGGGCGACGAACTCGAGCACGAACGCGAGCTCGCGGGCCACGTAGCGCGTGTTGAGCGGGACGTTGATCGCGCCGAGGCGGTGGACGGCGTGGTAGGTGAGGATGGCCTCGGCCGCGCCGTCGTTGGCCAGCAGGATCCCGACCCGGTCGCCCTTGCCGACCCCGGCGGCGGCCAGCGAGGCCGACAGCCGGGCCGCGTCGTCGCGCAGCTGCGCATAGGTCCGGGCGACCTCCGTGCCCGTCAGCAGGCTGGACGCGAGGATCGCCGGGTGATCGGCGCGATCGGCCGCGCGGGCGTCGAGCAGGTCGGGGACGGTGCGCTCGGCGACGGAGGCCGGCAGCGGGCGCTGACTCATGTCTCATGCACCCTCGCCCGTCGCGCCGCGCGCGCCTACTGTCAGTAGCGCCAGTGCCGCGTGGCGAGCGCCGGGGCCGGCCGCGCGAGATGATGGGTTCATGGACTGGTCCTATCCGCTGCGCGCCGCCTGTGAGCGCCATCCGCGCCGCGTCGCGGTGCGCCACCGCGGCCGTGAGCTGACCTTCGCCGAGCTGGAGGCGGGCGTCGCCGGCCTCGCCCAGGGCCTGTCCGACCGCGGGCTGGCCGGCCGCGCCGTGGCCTGGATCCTGCCCAACGCCCCCGAGGCCGTCGAGCTGTCGATGGCGCTGGCGCGCGTGGGGCCGTCGGTGTGCCCTCAACGACCGCCTCACCCAGGACGAGCTCGCGTTCATCGCCGACGACGCGGGCGCCGAGCTGCTCGTCACGACCCCGGGCCGCGACGGCCTGCCCCCCGACATCCCCGTCGCGACCGTGGACGAGCTGCGTGCCCTGCCGGGTCCCGCCGAGCTGCCCGACGTCCCCGACGACGCCGTGGCGACCATCATGTACACGTCGGGCACGACCGGCGTGCCCAAGGGCGTGGCGCGCACGCACCGTGCCAACGCCTGGAACGTGGTCAACTCGGCGCTGGGTTCGCCGCGGACACCGGAGGACGTCGAGCTCTTCAACCTGCCGGCGTTCGGCATCGGCCTGCTGCACTTCGCGATCCCCGCGCTGCTCGGCGGCGCCACGCTGGTGCTCGACGGCGCGTTCGACCCGGCCCGGGTCTGGGCGCTGCTGGGCGCCGGCGACGTCACCCGCACGTTCCTGGCGCCGACGATGATCAGCGCGATGCTCGCGGTCCCCGCCCAGGAGCGCCACGACGTCTCCTCGCTGCAGGTCGTCTACTGCGCCTACGAGTTCGCCCCGCGGCTGCGCGAGCGGGCGCTGGAGCGCTTCGGCGACGTCTTCGTCTACATGTACGGGTTGACCGAGGCGCAGCTGACGTGCACGCGCCCCGGCGACTTCACCGCCAAGCCCGGCAGCGTGGGCACCGCGATGGGCGCGCTTCGCCTGCGGATCGTCGGCGACGACGGGACGCCGCTGCCGGCCGGCGAGGTGGGGGAGATCGCGCTCCAGGGGCCGTCGACGATGGCCGGCTACCACGGGCGGCCGGAGGAGACTGCGGCGACGCTGCGCGACGGCTGGGTGCACACGGGCGACCTGGGGCGCATCGACGCCGACGGCGACCTGCACTACGTCGGGCGCAGCAAGGAGATGATCAAGACCGGCGGGTTCAGCGTCGATCCGACCGAGGTCGAGCAGGTCCTGCTGACGCTGCCGGGCATCGCGGAGGCCGCCGTCGTCGGCGTCGCCGACGAGCACTGGGGCGAGATGGTCGTGGCGTTCGCCGCACCGCCGGGGCCGGCGGGCGAGGCCGAGGTCATCGCCGCCTGCCGTGCGCGCCTGGCCGGCTACAAGGTGCCCAAGAAGGTGCGCTTCCTCGATGCGCTGCCGCTCAACGCCACGGGCAAGGTCCAGCGCGGGGCGCTCCGGGCGCTCCTGGCGCCCGGAGCCCCTGGTCCGTGACTCAGCCGGCCGCGGCCGCGCCGGTGCGCGAGGACACGAACGCGTCGACGAGCTCGGCCAGGCCGGCGGGGTCCTCGAACATCGGGTAGTGGCCGATGTCGGGCAGGATCCGCACCTCGGCCTGCTCGCCGATGAGCTCGGCCGAGAGCCGGATGAGCGGCTCGGGCACCCAGAAGTCGTCGGCGCCCTTGATGATCAGCACGGGGCAGCGGACGTCGCCGAGCTGGTCGCGCACATCGTGGGAGGCCCATCCCTGGATGTCGCCGTTGCCGGCCTGGTGGGCGTTCTGGTGCTGCCACCAGAGCTCCTTGACCTTCTCGGGGTCGGCGAGCATCGGCTTGCCCAGCGACTCGACGGCCGCGTACTCCAGGAACGGCTTCCAGGCCGTCGACCAGGCCGGGCGCTCCAGCTCGGCGGGGAACGGCAGGATCGGCGAGCCCCACGCCAGCCCCTCCATCGGCACGATGGCCAGGAAGTCCTCGCTGTGGTTGGCCGCCAGGTCGAACGCGATGCAGCCGCCGATCGAGCAGCCGATCATGACGGGCTTGGAGCCGACGCACACCTCCTGGGCGAAGCGGTGGACGAACTCCGCGTGCTGGTTGATCGTGCGGTGCGGCTCCCAGCCCACGGGGTAGGAGCGCGAGTGGCCGGGCAGGTCCAGGGCCAGCCCGCGGTAGCCCCGCTGCGCCAGCAGCGGCAGCAGGTACTGGTACTCGCGGGAGTCGGCCCCGGCGGTGTGCACGCACACCACGGGCGTCCCCTCGCCGCACGCGTCGTAGAACGTCCGCGTGCCGTCGATGGAGACGTAGTGGCCGGTGATCGGCGCGTCGGTGCTCACGCGATCGCCTCCGCGCCGACGGCCGTCCGCGCGAGGCAGCCGGCCAGCCGCATGCTCGCGATGTGCATGCGCCCGGCCTCGATGCCGTTGCCCTCGATGGCGATCTCCGGCGGCCGGTAGCCGCCGCCCGCCGCCTCGATCTCCTCGACGGTGTCGAGGTAGCGCGAGCCGGCCGAGACGAGGTCGGTGAACGTCCGCTCGCCCGTGCCGAGCATGGTCCACGCCTCGGGCGAGCCCGACAGCTTGAACGTGTAGCCGAAGACGGGGATGAAGTCGAAGACCTCGATCACCCGTCCGCGGTAGACCTTCAGCCACAGGCGCTGGGCGCCGGCCTCGATCAGGATCGAGCCGTCGAACCACCGCGCCTCGGCCACGAACTCCTCGTCGGCGTGCAACGCCTCCAAGAACCGCTCCTGGAACCCGTATCCCCGAGCTGCATGGTCCGATCCCCTCGATGAAGTTGTAGGCCTACCGTCCGGTCGACCCTCGGGCGACCCTAACCCGCCACCCGAGCACGCGTCAACGCGGGGGACGATCTGGCAGGCTGCCTGCCATGCCCAGCGTCCTCCTCGTCCGCCACGGCCAGGCCTCCTACGGCGGCGAGGACTACGACGTGCTGTCCGAGATCGGCCACCGCCAGGCCGCCGTGCTGGCGGGCGAGCTGCAGCGCCGCGGCGTGGACATCCACCGGCTCGTCAGCGGCGGCCTGAACCGCCAGCGCGACACCGCGGCGGCCTTCGCGGCCACCACGGGCCTGGAGGTCGAGGTCGACCCGGGGTGGGACGAGTACGACTCCCAGGACGTCCTGACCCACCACTCCACCAGCGACGCACGGCTGGACCGCAAGCCGGGCGAGCCGACGACGTCGATCTCCTCGCGCGACTTCCAGGACCTGCTCGACGGGGTGCTGACCGACTGGATCACCGCCGGCGACGCGAGCCCGGCGGCCGAGCCCTGGACCGCCTTCGACGCGCGGGTGCGCGCCGCGATGGACCGCGTGATCGACAGCCTGGGATCCGGCCAGACCGCGCTCGTCGTGTCCTCGGGCGGCACGATCGGCGGCATCTGCGCGGCGCTGCTGGGAATGCCGCCCACCGACCTCGTGACGTTCAACCGCGTGGCCGTCAACACCGGCATCACGCGCCTGGTCTCGGGCCGCTCGGGCGTGACGCTCGTCACCTTCAACGAGCACGGCCACCTCGACGGGATGGGCCCGGAGCTGCGGACCTACCGCTGAGCGGCGCCGCGGAAGTCGGGCCGGCGCTTCTCGGCGAAGGCCTCCAGGCCCTCCTGCGTCGCGGCCGAGCGCCGAACGGCCTCCCACTCGGCGCGCTCGCGCGCCAGGCCCTCCTCGATCGTCACGTCGGGCGCGAGGACCGCCAGGCGCTTCGTCGCCTGGATGGCCTCGGCCGGCCCGTCGGCCAGGCGCCGCGCGATGTCCAGGGCGACCTCGGCGGCGGTGCCGTCGGGCACGACGCGGCTGGCGATCCCCATGGCCCCGGCCTCGACGCCGGTGATCCGGCGGCCGGTGAGCAGCAGGTCGCGTGCCACGCCCTGGCCGACGGCGCGGACCAGGCGCTGCGTGCCGCCCGCCCCGGCGATGAGGCCGATCGTCGCCTCGGGCAGCCCGAGCCTGGCCGACTCCCCGACGACGCGGATGTCGCAGCACAGCGCGAGCTCGAAGCCGCCGCCCATCGCGGGACCGTCGACCGCGGCGATCGTCGGGGCGGGCGTGCGCTCGAACGCGGAGTAGGCGTCCTGGCAGTGGCGGACGAACTCCAGCTGCTCCTCGATGGACACCCGTGCCATCCAGGGGATGTCGCCGCCGGCGGCGAACATCCGCGGCACGGCGCTGCGCACGACCACGGCGCGCGTGTGCGGCCCGAGGGCCAGCACGGCGTCGCGGACCATGCACACGAACGCGTCGTCGAACTGGTTGACGGGGGGTCGCTCGAGGACCACCTGCGCCACGCCGTCGTCGTGCTCGACACGGACCCACGGGTCGCTGGCCATGGCCGCGAGTCTACCCGCCGGTAGGCCGGCGACGGGGGTCGCCGACAGGCTGTCCCTAGCGACAGTCTTGCCTTGAGGGGCCCCCACGCCTCTGGTAGTTGTCGACCTCGTCGGCCGTCCGCTCGGTAGGGACGGCGGCGGGTCATGGGGCAACTCTCGAGGAGGACAGCGTGAGCCAGGTCGCGGTGCAGGACGGTCCCGGACGCCGGACGGGTGGCGATCCCACCGTGGGCGACGCGTTCACGTTCCGCCGGGACGCGACGGCGGGCTGGCAGATCCACTGCTCGGAGTGCGACCACCACTACGGCCCGGCCGAGCGCGACCCCAAGCTCGGCGCGGTCGTGCGGGAGGGCTCGATCACCGACCTGTCGACGCTGAGCGACGTCGGGATGACCGAGCGGCTCGTCGCCCGCCAGTTCTTCTGCCCGTCCTGCGCGCTGCTCATGGCGGTCAACGTCCAGCAGGTCGGGGACCCGGTGATGCTGGAGTGGAGCCTGGACCCGGCCACCCTGGACAGCGCGATCGCGCCGGAGGCCTGACCATGTACAACGTCGCCGTCGACATCGGTGGCACGTTCACCGACTGCGTCGTCCATGACGTGGAGGCCGCGCGCATCGTCGCGGCCAAGGCGCCGACCCAGCGCCAGGACCTCGGGGCCGGCGTGCTCGACGCGGTCCGGGCGGCCGCCGAGCGCCTCGGGACGCCCCTGGACGACGTGCTGCGCGACACGGAGCGCTTCATCCACGGCTCGACGGTCGCCACGAACGCGATGATCGAGCGCGACGGCGCGCGCACGGCCTACATCACGACCGCCGGCCACGAGGACACGCTGGCGATCGGCAAGATCTTCCAGAAGCGCGCCGGCCTGTCCGAGCGCGAGATCTCGCACCTCAACCGCCTGTCCATGGCCGATCCGCCGCTCATCGAGCGAGAGCTGGTCTTCGGCGTGGTCGAGCGCGTCGACTACCAGGGCCGTGTCGTGCTCGAGTTGGCCGACGAGGCGATCGCCGAGGTCGTGGAGCGCGTGCGCGCCTCGGGCGTGCAGGCCGTGGCCATCTGCCTGCTGTGGAGCTTCCTCGAGCCGGCGCACGAGCGGCGCCTGGCCGACGCGCTGCGCCGCGAGCTTCCGGACATGTACGTGTCGGCGTCGGTCGACGTCGCCTCGGTGCTCGGCGAGTACGAGCGCGGCGTGACCACGGCGCTCAACGCCTACCTCGGGCCGCCGATCTCCCGCTACCTCGGCGGCCTGCAGGACCTGCTCAGCGCCGGCGGCCTCACCGCCCCCGTGCTGCTCATGACCGCCGAAGGCGGCGTCGTGCCGATCTCCAGCGCCCGCGACCGGCCCGTCAGCCTCCTGGACTCGGGCCCCGTCGGCGGCACGCTGGGCTCGCGCTTCGTCGGCCGCGCCTACGACGAGCGCAACATCATCTGCACCGACGTCGGCGGCACGTCGTTCGACGTGTCGCTGGTCATCGACGACGGCTTCCAGCTCGAGCACGAGCCCGTCATCGCCCAGTACGCCTTCAAGGTGCCCAAGGTCGCGGTCAAGAGCATCGGCGCCGGCGGCGGCTCGATCGCCTGGGTCGACCAGATCGGCGTCCTGAAGGTCGGGCCGCACTCGGCGGGCGCCCGCCCGGGCCCGGCGTGCTACGGCCGCGGCGGCGAGCTGCCGACGGTGACCGACGCCAACCTGATCCTCGGCTTCCTCAACCCGGACAACTTCCTCGGCGGGGCGATGACGCTGGACCGCGAGGCGGCGGTCCGGGCGTTCGAGCCGCTGGCGCAGCGCCTGGGCCAGACGGTCCAGGAGGTCGCCGCGGGCGTGCACCGGATCATGAACTCGCACATGGCCGACCTGCTCCGCGCGTCGACCATCGAGCGCGGCCACGACCCGCGCGACTTCGCCCTGTTCGCCTACGGCGGCGCCGCCGCGACGCACGCCGTCGGCTACGCGGCCGAGGCCGGCGTCAAGGGCATCCACGTCCTCAACGACGCCACGGCGTTCAGCGCGCTGGGCATGCTCACCGCCGACCTCGCGCACTCCTTCGACCGCGCCCGCCCGCTGTCGACGCCGTTCTCCGACGCCGACTACGGCGTCATGTCCGGGATCTACGACGAGCTGCGCACGGCGGCCGAGGCCCAGCTCGTCAGCGAGGGCGAGTCCCCGGCCGGCGCCACGTTCCGCCGCAGCGTGCTCCTGCGCTTCCGCGCGCAGGTCCACGAGCTCGAGCTCGACGTCCCCGACGACCTGACGCTCGACGCCGCCGGGCTGGACCGTCTCATCGAGCTGTTCACCGCGCGCTACGAGGACACCTACGGCGAGGGCTCGGCCTACCCCGACGCCGGCGTCGAGATCACGACGTTCCGGCTGACCGCGACGGTCCCGACCTCCGTCGCCGAGCTGCCGCGCCTGGCGCCGGCCGACGGCGACGCCGCCCAGGCGCTGACGGGCTCGCGCGAGGCCTGGTTCGATGGCCACGGCCTGCTCGAGATGGCCGTCTACGACGGCGAGCGGCTCGGGCCGGGCCACCACCTGGAGGGCCCCGCCGTGGTCGAGCGCTACGGCGACAGCGTGCTGGTCCCGCCCGGCTTCGCGGCCACGGTCGACGACCGCGGCTCGATCCACGTCGAGATCGGCGACCGCACCACCGCGTCCGACGCCGAGGCCGACCTCACCGACGGCCGCCTGGACCCCATCACCTACGAGGTCATCCGCAACCGGCTCTGGGCCATCAACGACGAGCAGGCCCAGACCGCGGCCCGCAAGTCGGGCAGCCAGTTCATCTACGAGGCGTTCGACTTCAACGCCGGCCTGCTGGACGCCGACGGCAACGGCCTGTTCGCCGGCGTCTACGTCCTGTTCCACACGACCGGCCTGGACATGACCGTCCAGGCGATCATGGAGCGGTTCGGCGAGATCCGCGACGGCGACATGTTCATCACCAACGACCCGTGGGTCGGGGCGATCCACTTCAACGACTTCGTGACGGTGACGCCGATCTTCGCCGACGGCGAGATCATCGCCTGGGGCGCGCTGGTCATGCACTACCAGGACGTCGGCGGCCCGGTGCCGGGCAGCTTCGTGGTCGGGGCGACCAACGTCTTCGAGGAGTGCCCGATCATCACGCCGCTGAAGCTGATGGACGCCGGGCGTTACTGCACCGAGGTCGAGACGCTGCTGCTGCGCAACACGCGGACGCCGATGATGAACGGGCTCAACCTGCGCGCCACGGTGGCCTCGCAGGCCACGACGCGCCGGCGCGTGCTGGAGGTCGTCGACCGCTACGGCAAGGACGCGTTCAAGGCCGCCACCGCGCAGGTCCAGGAGGAGGTCGAGCAGACGGTCCGCAGCCGCCTGGACGAGATCCCCGACGGCGAGTGGTACGACCACGTCTACCTCGACCACGACGGCGTGAACTACGAGCTCTACGAGGTCAAGCTGCGCCTGGAGAAGCGCGGCGGCAAGCTCATCTTCGACTTCACCGGCACGTCGCCGGAGGCGCCGGGGATGATCAACGGCACGATCTCGGGGCTGCGCGGGGGCGTGGCGGTCGCCGTGCTGGTCATGCTCGCCTACGAGATCCCATGGTCGACGGGTGGCCTGCGCGACATCGTCGAGATCATCTCCGAGCCCGGGACGATCAACAACTGCACCTACCCGGCGGCCTGCAGCGGCGGCAGCGTGTGCGCCGAGGAGGCGACGGAGAACGTCGCGGGCACCGTCGTCGGCAAGATGCTCGCCGCCAGCGGGCGCCTGCGCGACGAGTCGATGACGGTCTGGTACCCCTACTTTAACCTGGTGATCCTGGCCGGGCTGGACCAGTACGGCGACCCGCTGGCCTCGCTCATGTTCGACAACTCCGCCGGGGGCGGCGGCGCGCGGCGCTGGGGCGACGGCGTCGACTGTGGCGGCTACTTCGAGTCGATGTCCTGCGTGTGCCCCAACGTCGAGTCCAACGAGAAGATCTTCCCCGTCCTGGAGCTCTACCGCCACCGGGCGCCCGGCAGCTACGGCCACGGGCGCCACCGCGGCGGGACGGGCATCGAGGTCGGGACGATCTCCTACGACGTCGACCGCGACCTGGAGGTCATCGTCACCACGCACGGCGCCGCCCAGCCCGGCGCGCCCGGGCTGTACGGCGGCTACCCGTGCGCGCTGAACACCAACGTCATCCTGCGCGGCGCCGACGCCCGCGAGCAGTTGCTGGCCGGCGCGCTGGTGCGCGGCGAGGGCGACGTCGGGTTCTCGGGCCGCGAGGTGCTCGAGGCCAAGGCCCGCACGACGCTGGCCCCGGGCGACATGCTCATCACCCGCAACGAGGGCGGTCCCGGCTTCGGCGACCCCCTGCGCCGCGACCCCGCCCTCGTGGCGCGCGACGTGCGGACGGGGCTGTGCACCGCGCAGGACGCCGACGCGGTCTACGGCGTCGTGCTCGGCGCCGACGGGGGCGCCGACGACGCGGCCACCACGCAGCGCCGCGCCGAGCTGCGCGCGCAGCGCCTGACGGGCGCCACGCCCGTCTCCGATCTGATCCAACGCCACGGCGCCGAGGGCGCCCTGGCCGCACTGGGGAGCTGAGGCGACCGACATGGGACGACTTGACGAGCGGGTGGCCGTGGTCACCGGCGCGGCCGGCGGGTTCGGCAGCGCGATCGCGCGACGCCTGCACGCCGAGGGCGCACGCGTCGCGCTGTGGGACATCCGCGAGGACGACGCGGTGGCGCTGGGGCAGGGCATCGCCGGGGACGGGACGACGCTCGGCGTCGGCGTGGACATCGGAGACTCGGCAGCCGTCGACGCGGCGGCGGCGCGCACCCGCGAGGCGCTGGGCCCGATCGACATCCTGGTCAACAACGCGGGCGTCGTGAACTCGGCGCCGCCCTGGGAGGTCACCGACGCCGACTGGGACTGGCACTTCCGCGTCAACTCGACGGGCGCGTACTACTGCATCCGCGCGTGCCTGCCCGACATGCGCGAGCGCCGCTACGGCAAGATCGTCAACATCGGCTCCGTCGCCGCCCAGCAGGGGCGGCCCACCACGAGCCCGGCCTACGCGGCGTCCAAGGGCGCCATCCTGGGCATGACGGTCTCGCTGGCCCGCAACCTCGGCGCCGACGGCATCTGCGTCAACGCCGTCAACCCCGGGTTCATCAAGACGGTCATCCACGACCAGTTCAGCGCCGAGCAGCTCGCCCCGCTCATGGCCGACATCCCGCTGGACCGCCGCGGCGAGCCCGGCGCCAAGGGCATCCCGGAGGACATCGCCGCCGCCGTGGCCTTCCTGGCCTCGCCGGACTCGGACTTCATCACCGGCGAGTACCTGAGCGTCAACGGCGGGTCGAGGACCGGCTCGTGAGCGGCTACCGGGTCAGCATCGACATCGGCGGGACGTTCACCGACTGCACGATCGTCGACGCCGGTCAGGCCGTGACGATCGCCAAGGCCCCGTCGACGCCGTCGGACTTCTCCAAGGGCTTCATCGACGCGCTGCGCGCCGGTGCCGCGGCGCTGGATCTCGACCTCGGCGAGCTGCTGCGGCGCACCGCCCGCATGTCGCACGGCACGACCGTCGGCATCAACGCCGTCGTGAGCCGCACGGGCGCGCGCGTCGGCCTGATCTCGACCGCGGGCCACGGCGACGCGCTGCGGATCCTCAACAACACGGGACGCACGAACGGCCAGCCCGTCGAGCGCATCCTCAACTACGCGGCCAGCTCGCTCCCCGACCGCTTCGTGCGCCGCGAGGACACGATCGAGGTCACCGAGCGCATCGACACGTTCGGCGACGTCGTCGTCGCGCTCGACGAGGACGAGGTCCTGGCCGCCGCGCGGCGGCTGCTGGACCAGGGCGTGCAGACGCTGGCGGTCAGCTACCTGTGGAGCCACCTCAACCCGGTCCATGAGCGCCGCACGCGCGAGCTGCTGGACGCCGCGCACCCCGACGTCTACGTCAGCTACGGCTCCGAGCTGGCGACGCGCATCGGCGAGTACCCGCGTGCGGCCACCGCGGTGCTGAACTCCTACATCGGCCCGCTCATGCGCGACTACGTGACGCGGCTCATGGACCAGCTGCGCGAGCACGGCTACGCCGAGCGCCTGCTCTTCGCCCAGTGCGACGGCGGCCTCATCGACGCGGCCGACGTCATCGGCCGCCCGGTCATGACGCTGGAGTCGGGCCCCGTCGGCGGCGTGATCGCCTCGGCACGCGCGGGCGCCCAGACCGGGCACCCCAACATCATCGCCGCCGACATGGGCGGCACCACGTTCGACGTCAGCGTCATCGCCGAGGGCGAGCCGCTCGTGCGCGACGGCGTGGTCGTCGAGCAGCACGACCTCTTCCTGCGGATGGTCGACGTCGAGTCCGTCGGCGCGGGCGGGGGCAGCCTGGCCTGGATCGACCCGCAGTCGGGCGCTCTGCGCGTCGGGCCGCAGAGCGCCGGGGCCGTGCCGGGACCGGTCTGCTACGGCCGCGGCGGCACGCAGGCGACGGTCACCGACGCCGACCTCGTGCTCGGCCTGCTCAACCCCGACAACTTCCTCGGGGCCGGATGACGCTCGACGTCGAGGCCGCCCGGCACGCCGTCGGGGAGCTGGGGGAGCGCATCGGCCTTGGCCTGCTGGAGTGCGCCGCGGGCATCCAGGAGGTCGCCGACAACCTCATGGAGGACAAGATCCGCTCCATGACGATCGCCCGCGGCCACGACCCGCGGGACTTCGTGCTCTACGCCTTCGGCGGCGGCGGCGCGGTCCACGCCGGGCTGTTCTCGCGCGGCCTGGGCATCCGGCGCGTGGTGGTCCCCGTCGGCGACCTCGCCTCGGTGTGGTCGGCCTACGGCATCGGCCTGGAGGGCTACGGACGCACCTACGAGCTGCCCGTGTTCCTGCACGCCCCGCTGGACGCCACGGCCATGGCCGAGGGCTACGAGCGCCTCGAGCGCCTCGCGCGCTCCGACGCCGAGCGCTCGGACGTCGCGTGGGACTCGTTGCGCCTGGCCCGCACGGCCGACATGAAGTACGCGCTGCAGGTCTACGACGTCGAGGCGGCCGTGCCCGCGGGCGCGATGGAGCAGGGCGCGATGCAGGGCATCGTCGACAGCTTCGAGCGCACCTACGCCCAGCGCTTCGGCGAGGGCGTCGGCTACCCCGAGGGCGGGATCGACCTCACCGCGCTGCGCCTCGGCGTCCAGCCCGCCGAGCCGATCGCCGTGCCCGCCGGCGGCGGAGCGCTGCCCACGGGCGGCGACAGCGCGCCGACGGGGTCGCGCGACGTCTACTGGACCGAGCTGAAGGCCGTGTCGGCCACGCCGGTCTACACCGGCCCCGACCTGGCGGCGGGCACGCGCATCGACGGCCCGGCGCTCGTCGACTACCCGGACACGACCGTGGTGCTGCGTCCCGAACTGCGGTTGACCGTCGAGGCCGGCGGCAACCTGACCATCGACCTGGAAGCCTGAGATGAGCGCGACGAACGCCCCGCGGACCCTCGAGAACGAGCGCGAGCGCCGCGCCGAGACCTTCGTTGCCGGCTACCTGCCGCCGGATGACCTGGTCATCGATCCGTCGCTGCAGCTGCACACCGAGCACGACACCGACATCGACCCGATCTCCTACGAGGTCCTGCGCTCCAAGCTGTGGAACGTCAACTGGGACCACCAGGAGACGATCCGCCGCGTGTCGGGCAGCCAGGTCGTCGTCTTCGGCTACGACTTCAACACGTCGATCCAGACCGAGGACGGCGCCGGCGTCTGCTTCGGGCCGGGCAACCTGTTCTTCAGCGGCTGCGCCGACCTCGTGGTCAAGTGGACGCTGGAGCACCGGTCGATGAACGTCGGCATCGGCGAGGGCGACATCTTCCTGCAGGACGACCCGTGGATCGGCACGAACCACCAGATGGACACCGCGGTCTACGCGCCGGTCTTCTGGGAGGGCCGGCTGTTCGCCTGGGTCTACAACGTCATCCACCAGCGCGAGCTGGGCGGGGTCGAGCCCGGCGGGTTCACCCAGCAGGCGCGCGACGTCTACTCCGAGCCCACGTTCTTCCCGCCCATCAAGCTCGTCGAGGCGGGCCGGCTGCGCGAGGACGTCGCCGACGCCTGGGTCCGGCGGTCGCGGCTGGCGGGCTCATGACGCTCGAGCTGCGCTCGCAGATCGCCGGCGTCGAGCTGGCCCGCGAGCGCGTGCTGGACATGGTGCGCCGCTACGGGCCGCTGCAGGTCAAGGGCGCGATGCGCAAGATGATCGCGACGACGGCGGGCGTGGTCGGCGACCGCCTGCGCTCGCTGCCCGACGGCGAGTGGACCGACACGCGCTACGTCTCGGGCGCCGTCGTCGGCGACCTCAACCCCTACAAGTTCAGCCTCACGGTCCGCAAGACCGGCGACCGGCTCTTCTACACCAACGCCGGCACCGACCCCAGCGTCGGCTCGTTCAACATCACGGCCGGCGTGTTGCGCGCGTGCATCACCAACTCGCTGCTGACGTTCCTCTGCTACGACCAGTACCTGTGCGCGGCGGGGCTGCTGGAACAGGTCGACTTCGAGTTCGAGCGCGGCACGATCACCGCGGCGCGCCACCCGGCGGCGTGCAGCACCTCGATCGGGCTCGTCGTCGCGCTCGTCCAGGCCCAGCACCTCAACATGAAGATGCTGTCGACCAACCCGACGACGGCGCACCAGACGTTCGGCGCCTCGGGGGCGGCGACGCTGATCTACAACCACACCTTCGGCCTGGACCAGTACGGCAACCCGACGGCGAACTTCCCGATGGACGGCATCGTCGGCGGCCTCGGGGCGTTCCCGTGGCGCGACGGCCTGGAGCACGGCGGCACGATGAGCGCCACGATGAACCCCGTGGGCAGCGTCGAGGCGATCGAACGCGAGATCCCGATGCTGTTCCTCTACCGGCGCGAGGCCGTCGACTCCGGCGGCCATGGCGAGTGGCGCGGCGGCGCGTGCCTGGTCTCCGCCATGGTCGGCCACCGCTCGCCCGAGCACTACATCTCCTCCGGCGGCCTGGCCCAGAGCGTGACGATGGGCATCGGCGTGCTCGGCGGCTGGCCGGCGACGGGCGGCACCATGTGGCGTGCCGAGGACTGCGCGATCCGCGACTGGTTCGCCGACGGGCGCCTGCCCGGCACGCCCGCGGCGCTGCGCGAGATGGCGCCCGAGGGCGGCCTGGCGCCGCCCAAGGTGTTCGACAACCGCATCACCGAGCGCGACGTGTTCGAGGTGCTGCCCAACCCGGGCGCCGGCTACGGCGACCCGGTGCTGCGCCGGGCCGATCTGGTGGCCGACGACCTGGTCCAGGGCAAGGTCACGCCTGAGCACGCCCGCGTGATCTACGGCGTGGTCGTCGACGGCGACGGGGCGGTCGACGAGGCCGCGACGGCGGCCGAGCGCAAGGCGCTGCGCGCGCGTCGGCTGGACCGCGCCCGCCCGCCGCGCGAGCCGCGCGAGGGTGCGCTGGGCTCGGTGACCGAGCACGCGCTGGCCACCGTCGTGGCCGGGCCGGGCGCCGACGGCACGCCGGCGCTGGGCTGCGCGGCGTGCGCGCGGGAGCTCGCGCCGCGCGAGGGCAACTACCGCCGGGGCGCGGCCTGGCTCGAGCTGGCGATGACCGAGCTGGGGACGCACTTCACCGACCCCAAGGAGCAGATCGGCCACGAGCTGATCTGGCGCTCCTACCTGTGCCCGGGCTGCGGCGTGGCGCTCGACGGCGAGCTCTGCCGGCCCGACGACGAGCCCGTGTGGGACGTGCGGCTGGCGCCACGGGCCTCGTGAACCTGGGTGGTCCCGCGGGCCGGCTGGGGCGAGCCCGGGTGGGTGGCGCTCCGCGCGGGGCGCCGGCACCCGGAGGTCGTCCGCGGGGCGTCGGGGGGGGCAGGTGGCGCGAAGGTGGCGTCATGCCCCACGTTCGCGACACCCGGCGCGCTCGGTGAGCGTGGACGCGCCCGTTCCGTCCGGACCCGGCACCCGGCCCCGGCGCCGTCGCCCCCCGCTCAGCCGGCGGCGGGCGCCTGGCGATCCCAGGCGCCGGCGAAGCCCAGGTCGCGCAGGGCGAACTTCTGGATCTTCTCCGTCGGGGTCTTGGGCAGCTCGTCGACGACCCGGACGTAGCGGGGGACCATGAACGCGGCAAGCTCGCGCGTGCAGTGGGCGATGAGGTCGGCGGGGTCGAGGTCGTGGCCCTCGCGGGGCACCACGACGATCATGACCTCCTCCTCGCCCAGCTCGGACGGCACGCCCACCGCGGCGCTCTCCAGGACGGCGGGATGCGCGTTGACCGCGCGCTCCACCTCGTAGGAGCTGATGTTCTCGCCGCGGCGGCGGATGGAGTCCTTGAGGCGGTCGATGAACGTGAACCAGCCTTCGGCGTCGCGTCGGCCGCGGTCGCCGGAGTGGAACCAGCCGCCCTCCCAGGCGGCCTCGGTGGCCTCCGGGTTCTTGTAGTAGCCGAGGAACATCGTGTTGGGCTGATCGGTGCGGATGACGAACTCGCCGGGCTCGTCGACGGCGGCCTCCGTGCCGTCGGGCCGCTGGATCTGCACCTGCGACCAGCTCAGCGGCACCCCGCACGTCCCCGGGTGCACCGCGTCGGGCCGATTGGCCAGCGCGACGCCCGCGCTCTCGGTCAGCCCGTAGATCTCGACGATCTGGACGCCGAAGCGCCGCTCGAACGCGTGGAACTGATCGGCCGGAGCCGAGCTGCCGGTGGTCAGGCGCAGCGGGTTGTCGGCGTCGTCGGGTCGCTCGGGCTGCTTGAGCAGGATCGTCAGGATCGCGCCGATGTAGTTGAAGATCGTGGCGCCCTGCGCGCGGACCTCGTCGAGGAACCCGGAGCCCGAGAAGCGGGCGGTCATCACGAGCGGGCGGCCCGACAGCAGCGCGGGCACGACGGAGATGGCCTGGGCGTTGATGTGGAACAACGGCAGGCAGGTCCACAGGACGTCGTCCTCGCGCAGGCGCACGTAGGTCTGCGCGTACTCGAAGCCGGTCACCGCGTAGGCGTTGTGACAGGTCATGACGCCCTTGGACGGCCCCGTCGTGCCGGACGTGTAGAGCACCGAGGCCAGGTCGCCCGGCCGCACGCGCGGCCGCGACGGCGCGGCGTGCCCGCCGTCCAGCAGCGGCGCGACGGGCACCCAGCGCGGGCCGGGGCTGTCGCCGGCCACGAGCAGGCGGTCGGGCCCGGTGCCCGGCGGCAGCGCGAACTCGTAGGCCTCGACGAGCGGGGCGTCGACGACGCAGATCCGCGCGTCGCAGTGCTCGACGATGTAGCGCAGGCCCTCCCCGCGCAGGTGCGTGTTGACCGGGACCAGCACGGCGCCCAGCAGCGCCGAGCCCAGCCACAGGTCCAGGAACGTGGGCCCGTTGGGCAGCATCACCGCGAGCTTGTCGCCCTGCCCGAGGCCGAGCGCGGCCAGGGCGCCGGCCGCGCTCTCGGCGCTCTGCAGGCCCTCGGCGAACGTGCGGTGCTCACCCTCGAATGTGAAGAAGCGGGCGTCGGGGGTCGCGGCGGCGCGGCGCTCGAGGATCTCGGGCAGCGTGGTCTGCTCGCCCAGGGCCCCGACGTAGGCCGGGGGCGCGACGGAGGTCGGCATCCCGCGACCCTGGCGGCGCCGGTGGCGGACTCCAACTGTTCCATCCGACAGTCGGCGCGCCGCCGCCGTCGCCCTAGGGTCGGCCGACGATGCCCGCGATGCACCAGGCCGTGGCGCTCAGCGCCTTCGGACCCCCCGAGGTCCTGCACTGGGTGAAGCAGCCCGTGCCCGAGCCCGGGCCCGGCGAGGCGCTCGTCGCCGTGGAGGCGATCGGGGTCAACTTCGCCGACACGATGGTGCGCCGCGGCGAGTACCGGCGCGACCAGCCCCTGTCCTTCACGCCGGGCTTCGAGGTCGTCGGCCGCGTCCTGGAGGCGCCCGACGGCGGCCCTGCGCCGGGCACGCGCGTCGCGGTCTTCACCGACGACGGCGGCGGCTACGCCGAGACGGTGGCCGAGCCCCTGCGCCGCGTGTGCACCGTGCCCGACGACGTGCCGGCGACGGTCGCGGCGACGCTCCTGGTCTCCGGCGTGACCGCCTGGTACGCCGTGCACCGCTTCGGACAGGTGCAGCCCGGCGAGGCGGTCCTGGTGCACGCCGCGGCCGGCAGCCTGGGGGCCACGTCGATCCAGCTCGTGCGCGCCGCCGGCGGGCGGCCGATCGCCACCGCGTCGACGGCCGCCAAGCTCGAGGTCGCCCGCCGCCACGGCGCGGAGGTCTCCCTCCTGTCGGAGCCCGAGACGCTGGCCGACCGGGTCCGCCAGGCCACCGGCGGGCAGGGGGCCGACGTCGTCGTCGACGGCGTCGGAGGACCGCTGTTCGCGCCGAGCATGCGCGCGCTGGCCTTCGGGGGGCGCTACGTCATCGCCGGGGCGGCGGCCCAGCAGCCCGGGACGCTGGACACCCGTGGCCTCATGCCCCGGACCCAGACCATCGCCGGCTTCGTCGTCGCGCGCGTGGCCGCGCGAGACCCCGCCGAGCCCCAGGCCGCCTTCGACGCGGTGCTCGACCTCCACCGCCGCGGCCTGCTCGTCCCCGACGTGACGATCATCGGCCGCGACGACCTCGTGGCCGCGCACCACAGCATCGAGGGGCGCCGGCACGTCGGCAAGCTCGTCGTCGACCTGCGCGCCTGACGTCGCGCGGCGTCTGGCACTTGCGCCAGTTGGCGCGCCCCGGCGCAGGTGCGAGGGTCGCCCGATGAAGAGCATGGGCGACGTTCCGCTGTTCTCCGAGCTCAGCTACGAGGAGCTGAGCGTCGGGCAGCGCTGGGGCCCGTTCGTGGAGTCCCTGGACCAGGACGCCAGCGACGGGCTGCGCGGGGCGCTGGGGTCGCCGGCGCCCGGCGCGCGCGCCCCGCTGGGCGTGCTGCCGCTGCTGACGCTGCGGGTCCTGCGCCGCGCCCTGCACGGGATCATCCCGGGCGGCGTGCTGGCCCGTCAGACGTTCTCCCACGTCGACGTCATCCCCGCGGCCGGAGATATCGAGATCCACGTCTGGGTCAGCGCGCAGCAGCGCCGACCCAGCGGCTTCTACACCACCTTCACCTTCGCCCTCGCGGTCGACGGCCGCACGCCGGCGATCGTCGAGTGGATGATCCTGGCCCCGCCGCCCGCCCAGGGCGCGGATGGAGGAGCGGCATGACGACCGGCTGGCGCGCGTTCCCCGAGGTGACCCACGTCATCGGGCGGACCGAGATCGACCGCTACGCGGAGCTCTCGGGCGACTACAACCCACTGCACATGGACCCCGAGTACGCCGAGGCGACGTCCTTCGGCAGCGTGATCGCGCACGGGCCGATCGGGCTCCAGACGCTCTTCGAGGCGGTCAGCACCTGGATGGGCGGCGACGGCGTGCCGGCGGGCGTGCGCATCGACGTGATCTACCGCGGCCCGGTCCGCATCGGCGACGCGGTGACCTGCCGGGCCGAGGACGTCAGCGACCACGCGGGCGATCTCGTCGTGCAGGCGCGCTGCACCAATCAGGACGGCGGTGAAGTCCTCCAGGGCCTCGTCGTGGTGCCGCGGCACCTCGCGCCGCGGGCCGATTAGCGCTTGTGACAGTACCCCCTCGCAGGTGGCGTGGAGAGAATGGCGCCCAAGCTAGGGCGAGACGGAGAGACTGATGTCAGAGAACGTGCCGAGCCCCGCGCTCGCGCTTGAGGATCGCAAGAGCGGCACCGGCGGAACGCCTGGCGGCGATGCCGCGCCCGGCTCCCGGCGGAGGAGCACGTCGATGGGCGTGCTCGCGAGCCGCTATGGCCTGCTCGTCGCGTTCCTCGTGACGATCCTCGTCTTCAGCCTCGCGCGGCCCCACTCGTTCCCGACGTGGCGCAACACGCAGTCGATCCTGACCCTGGCGGCGCCGTCGCTGATCATGGCCGTCGGCCTCACCGTCGTGCTGGTCATGCAGGACTTCGACCTGTCGATCGGCGCGATGATCGGCCTGGGCAGCGGCGCGGCCATGGACTTCATGGTCAAGAACGGCATCGGCACGGTGCCCATGATCCTCATCGTGCTGGCCATCGCGATCGGCGCCGGCCTGCTCAACGGCTACATGGTGGCCTTCCTCGGCGGCTCGTCGTTCATCATCACCTTGGCGATGGGAACGGTGTTAACCGGGGTGGAGTACGCCATGACCAACCAGGACACGGTGTACAGCGGCTTCTCGTCGAGCTTCACGGCGATCGGCCAGAACAACTTCCTGGGCCTGAACCTCCAGATCTGGATCGCCCTGGTGATCGGGATCATCATCTGGGTCCTGCTGGACCGCAGCGAGATCGGTCGCTACATGTACGCGATCGGCGGCAACTCCGAGGCCGCCCGCCTCTCGGGCGTGCGCGTGCGGATCCTGCGGGTGCTCGGCTTCGTGATCGTCGCCATCACCGCCGCGATCGTCGGCCTGCTGCTCACCGCCCAGGCCGGCTCCTACGCGCCGAACGTCGGCGGCTCCTACCTCCTGCCGGCCTTCGCGGCCGTGTTCCTCGGGGCGGCCGTCTTCCGGCCCGGCGAGTTCAACGTGCTCGGCACGCTGGTCGGCGTCCTGTTCCTCGGCGTCATCCAGACCGGCCTGACGATGCTCGACCTGCAGACCTACCTCATCAACCTGGTCCAGGGCGGCATCCTCATCACCGCGGTCCTGGTCAGCCGGCTCGGTCAGCGGCAGGCCTAGCCATGACCGAGGAGACGCAGGCCGCCGTCGCCGACGACGACTTCGGGACCCCCGAGATCGACGCCGTCAAGGCGATCGAGGTACGAGCGCTCACCAAGCGCTACCCCGGCGTGGTCGCGCTGGACCACGCCGACGTGACGGTCCCGGGCGGGAGCATCCTGGGCCTGCTCGGCAAGAACGGGGCCGGCAAGAGCACGTTGATCAAGGTGCTGGCCGGCGTCACCCAGCCCGACGAGGGCGAGATCCTCGTCGACGGCGAGGCCGTCCACATCCACAGCCCGCACGACGCCGCCGCGCTGGGGTTCGCGTTCGTCCACCAGGAGATGGCCGACGTGCCGAACCTGTCCGTGGCCGAGAACATCGGGCTGGGCCTCGGCTACCCGAAGGTCGGCGGCCTGGTCAAGCGCCGCGAGCTGCGCAACTGGGCGCGCGCGGTGCTGGACCGGCTCGAGGCGCCGATCGACCCGCGGGCCACGCTGTCGTCGCTCAGCGTCGCGGAGCGGCGGCTGGTCATGATCGCCCGCGGACTGGCGGCCAACGCGCGGCTGTTCGTGCTCGACGAGCCGACGGCATCCCTGACCGAGGACGAGATCGACCACCTCCACAAGGTGCTGCGCACGCTGCGCGACCACGGCGTGGCCGTCGTGTACGTCAGCCACCGCCTCGACGAGATCTTCGCGATCACCGATCGCGTGACGGTCATGCGCGACGGCCAGACCGTCTACACCGACGACACCAAGAACCTCGACAAGGCCGCGATGATCGCCCAGATCACCGGCTCGGCCGCGCGGCCCGAGCAGCGCCAGCGGCACATCATGGCGGGCGACGCCTCCGAGCTGCTTCGCGTGGAGGGCTTCAGCTCGCCGGGCGTGGTCGAGGACGCGGGCTTCACCCTGCGCAAGGGCGAGCTGCTCGGGGTCGCCGGGCTCGTCGGCGCCGGGCGCACGGAGCTCATGCGGCTCATCTTCGGAGCCGACCACGCCGCGTCGGGCAAGGTGTTCATCCGCGGCGAGGAGGTTGCGATCAAGTCGCCGCGCGACGCCATGCGCGCCGGCATGGCGCTGCTGCCCGAGGACCGCAAGGGCCAGGGCGCGGTGCTCGACTTCTCCGTCCGCAAGAACATCACGCTGACCAATATGTCGAAGTTCCGGCTGGCCAAGGGCGTGCCGCTGCCGGTCGAGCGCCGCGAGCGGTCGACGACGCGGGACCTCGTCCAGCGCCTGAAGATCAAGGTCGCCAACTCGGAGCATCCGACGCGCTTCCTGTCGGGCGGCAACCAGCAGAAGGTCGTGCTGGCGAAGTGGCTGGGCTCCAACGCCGACATCTTCATCTTCGACGAGCCCACCCACGGCATCGACGTGGAGGGCAAGGAGGAGATCTATGACCTGATGTCCGAGCTGGCGGCGAGCGGCAAGGGCGTCATCTTCATCTCGTCGGAGTTCACCGAGTTGGTGGGGGCATGCAATCGCGTGCTGGTCATGCGGGACGGCCGGCTGGTGAGTGAGCTCGAAGGGGACGCGATCACCGACGCGGCCCTCGTCGAGCTCTGCTACTCGCACTGAGGCAAGCGCGGGGTCATCGATACATCGCCGACGGCCCACCGGAGGTGGGCGACGGCACAATGGAGGAGAGGCACACATGAGGAGTTTCGTCCACGGGTCGCGGCGATGGCTGCTTGCAGTCGTCGGCGTGAGCCTGGCGTTCGCGGTCGCCGCGTGCGGCAGCAAGAACAACAGCAGCAGCAGCGGGAACAGCAACGTCAGCAAGGGCTCGGGCATCCGCGCGAGCACCGGCTCGCGTGCCGAGCAGGCCACCGCCGACGGCAAGAAGGTCGGCGCGTCGATGGGCGCGAAGGTCGCGCTGCCGGTCAAGACGATCGGCATCATCAACTTCCTGAACGGCATCGAGTCCTCCGACCGCCTGGCCGCCACCGCCAAGCTGGCCGCGAGCAAGCTCGGCTGGAAGACCATCCAGTGCGACGGCAAGGGCACCCCGACGGTGTTCGTGGCCTGCGGCAACTCGCTGCTGGACCGCGGGGTGGACGGCATCGTCGAGATCGCCATCGACCCGAGCCAGATCCAGTCCGTGCTGACCAAGGCCAAGAAGGCCGGCGTGCCGGTCGTCCAGGCCGGCGGCGGCGCGCTGCCCAACGGCGACTTGGCCGGCAACTACGGTCCTGACGAGGTCAAGGCGGGCCAGGTGCTCACCGACGGCCTCATCAAGAAGCTCGGCCCCGGCGGCGGCGGCGTGATCATCCACGACTTCCCCGCGGCATGGGCGAAGGACCGCACCGATCAGCTGCGCAACCGCATCAAGCAGGGCAACACCAAGCTGACCATCCTGAAGAACACCATCACCGACGCGGCGAACATCGTCCCGTTCACGCGCAAGACCACGACCGACGAGCTCACGCAGTACGGCTCCAAGGTCAAGGCCTTCTGGATGGCGTTCGACACGACCGGCCAGATCGCCGGGCAGGTCATCTCGGCCAAGTACGCCGGCAAGTCGTTCCCCGACAAGCCGCTCGTGGCGACGTTCCACGCCGATCTCGGCACCCTGGACCTCATGCGCCAGGGCAAGATCGACATGACGTCGGAGGCCAACTACGACGCGTCGGACTGGATCGCCGTCGACCAGATGGCGGAGTACTTCGCCCGCAAGACGCCCCCGTCGCAGGACAACCAGCCCAAGTACCCCGTGGTGGGCGACGTGTTCAGCTACGAGATCATCGACAGCAGCAACCTGCCGCCCAAGGGGCAGTACGTGGCGCCGAAGCTGGACGTGCCGTCCTTCTTCGCCTCCAAGTGGCAGACGGAGTTCACGACCGGCTGATCCCTGCCGGACCCCGCCGTCCGTCGTCCGCCGCCCGTCGTGGGCGGCGGACGCGGCGGGCGGGTGCCGTCGTCGTCCGATCGTGCGAGACGCATGCTCCAGCTGAGCTACCGCGGTGCGGGACGGCTTGCCGTCGATGAGGTGGCGGCGCCGGCGCTGCGCGCCGGCGAGGTGCGGGTGCGTGTGCACTCCACGGGTCTGTGCAAGTCCGACGTCTACGGCTACAGCGGTCGCAACGACCGCCGTGACGCGGTCCTGGAGCCCGGCGGCCTGATGGTCATGGGCCACGAGATCTCCGGCCACGTCGCCGAGGAGCACCCCGGCGCCGGCGGCCCCCCCGTCGGCACGCCCGTCGCCGTCAACCCGATCGTCGGCTGCGGCGCCTGCGCGCACTGCGAGGCCGGCGACGAGAACGTGTGCGAGCGGCGCACGGTGATCGGCTGCCTGCCGTCGGTGCCCGGCGGCTACGCCGAGACCGTCGCGGTCCCCGCCCGCAACGTCCATCCCCTCGCACCCGGCACGCCGCTGGAGTGGGGCGCCCTGGTCGAGCCGCTCACGGTCGGCGCCCACGGCGTCCGCCTGGCCGACCCCAGGCCCGGCGACAGCGTGCTCGTCATCGGCGGCGGCATCATCGGCCTCGGCGCGGCGCTGGCCGCGCGACGGCACGCGGGCGACGGCGTGCTCGTGCTCGAGCCGGTGCCCGAGCGCCGCGACCTCTGCGCGCGCCTGGGCCTGGAGGCCGCCGACCCCGGCGACGTGCTCGGCTCGGGCCGGCGGTTCGACATCGCCGTGGACTGCGTCGCGCGGCCCGAGACCTTCGCCGGCGCCGTGACCGCCGTGCCCCCCGGGGCATCGTCGTGCTCGTCGGCATCTGGGAGGACGTCATCCCGCTGCCGGTCAGCGACGTCGTCTGGCGCGAGACGCGGATCCACGGGTCCTACGGCTTCACCACCGCCGACTTCGCCGACGTCGTGGCGTGGGTGGGCCGCGGCGAGGTCGACCTCGCTCCGGTCATCGAGCACCGCGTGGGCTTCGACGGCGTCATCGACGCCTTCGCGGCCTACGCCGACGGCAGGCTGGACGCGGTCCGCACGCTCTTCCAGCCGGCGGCCCCGCCGGCCCCACCGATCCGACGACCAAGGAGTAGGACATGCTCGACACGGGACTCGCCGAGAAGGTCTGCCTCGTCACGGGCGGGGCCAAGGGCATCGGCCTGGCCACCGCCCGGATCCTCGCGGGGGAGGGCGCGGTCCTCGCCCTGGCCGACAACGACAAGGCCGGCCTGGACGCCGCCGAGGTCGGCCACGACGCCGACGACGACGTCCTGCGCATCGCCGGCGACATGTCCAAGCGCGCCGACGTGCAGCGCACGCTGGCCGAGGTCAAGGAGCGCTTCGGCCGCCTCGACGTGCTCATCCACTGCGCCGGCATCTACCGGATCGCCCCGTTGCCCGACGTGACCGACGAGGAGTGGGACGCCGTCCTGGACGTCAACCTGCGCAGCACGTTCCTGCTCGGCCAGGGCGCCATCGAGCTCATGCGCGAGCACGGCGACGGGCGCATCGTCCTGTTCAGCTCGTTCGCGTCGCGCACCGGCGGCCTGCGCTCCGGCGCGCCCTACGCGGCGTCGAAGGCCGGCGTGGCCGGGCTGTCGCGCCACCTCGCCGGCTACGGCGGCCCGCTCGGCGTCCGGGTCAACTGCATCCTCCCGGGACTGACGATGACGCCGATGACCACGATCCTCAGCGAGGACGCCTTCGAGGAGGGCATCGCGCGGACGCCGCTGCGCCGCGCGTCGACCGCGGACGAGCAGGCGAGCATCGCGGTGCTGCTCGCCTCCGATCTGACCAGCTTCGTCCACGGCGTGTCCCTGGACGTCAACGGCGGGATGTACATGGCATGACCGACGCACGGACGCACCTGGACCCCGCAACGCCGACGCTCGACGCGATGGGGGAGCGCACGATCACCGACCTGCTGGAGGAGCAGGCGGGCCAGTTCGGCGACCGCACGCTCATCGTCTTCGAGGACCGCACGGGCGCGATCACCGAGCTCAGCTACGCCGAGGTCCGCGACCGCGCCCACCGCTGCGCCGCCGGGCTGGCCGCCAGGGGCGTCGGCCGCGGCGACTACGTCGTCGTGCACCTGCGCAACTGCCCCGAGCTGCTCGTCGCGTGGTTCGGGATGGCTCGGCTGGGCGCCGTCTTCGTGCCGTCCAACGTCGCGAACACCGCGTCGGAGATCGGGCACATCATCGCCACCACCGGCGCCCGGCGGGCGATCACCGAGCCCGACCTCGTCGAGCCCGTCGAGCAGGCCGTCGCCGACGCCGGCGGCGGCCTGGAGATCCTCGTCGCGCGCGGCGCCGCCGGCTCCCATGCCCGCTTCGAGGACCTGCTGGAGACCGGCGGCCCGGTCCCCGACGACCAGGCGCGCTCCATGGACGTCTGCGAGCTCATCTTCACCTCGGGCACCACGCGCAAGCCCAAGGCCGTGATGCTCACCCACGCCAACTGCCTGCGCGCCGGGCTGGACTCCGTGCACTGCCTGTGGCTGACGCCCGGCGAGCGCTGCCTGACCGCGCTGCCGATGTTCCACGTCAACGCCCAGGCCTTCAACCTGTTCGGCAACCTGACCGTGGGCGGCACGCTCATCCTGCTCGAGGAGTTCCGGGCCTCGAAGTTCATGCGCCAGGTCCGCGAGCACGAGGCGACGCAGACCTGCCTCGTGGCGATGCAGCTGCGCACGCTCATCGCCCAGCCGGTCGACCCCGCCGAGCGCGACCACAAGGTCCGCCGGCTCTTCTTCGCCATCAACGTCACCGACGAGGAGAAGGACGCCTTCGAGGAGCGCTTCGGCATCGAGCTGATCAACGGCTACGGCCTGTCGGAGGCCATGACGCTGCTGGCCTGCTCGCCCATCGCCGGGCCGCGGCGCTGGCCGTCGATCGGCCTGCCCTCGCCGGGCCGCCGGCTCCTGCTGCTCGACGACGAGGGCCGCGAGGTCGCCCAGGGCGAGGTGGGGGAGATCGTCGTGGAGGGGACTCCCGGGCGCGACATCATGCTCGGCTACCTCAACGATGAGGAGGCCACCGCCGCGGCGCTGCACGGGCGCCTGCTGCACACCGGCGACAACGCCTACGCTGACGAGAAGGGCTACCTGTACTTCTTCGACCGCAAGAAGGACATGATCAAGCGGGCGGGGGAGAACGTGTCGGCCATCGAGGTCGAGTCGACGCTGCTCGAGCACCCGCAGATCGCCGAGGCGGCCGTGGTCGGGGTGCCCGACGACATCCGCGACGAGGCCGTCGCCGCCGTGGTCGTGCCCACCGAGCCGGGCGTGCTCAGCGAGCAGGAGGTCATCGACTACTGCCGTGAGCACCTCTCGAAGTTCAAGGTGCCCACGCTGGTCACGTTCGCGACCCAGCTGCCGCGCACCTCGATCGGCAAGATCCGCAAGGACGAGCTGCGCAAGGAGCTGACCGGCGCGCCCGCGCCACCCCCGGCGGGGTGACCGCGGCCGCTCAGCGGACCTCGAGCCCCCGCAGCGCGATCCGCGCGAACGTCTCGGCGACCTCCTCGGCCGTCAGCGGGCCGCCCGGCTGGAACCACGTGTAGCCCCAGTTGGCCATGGCCAGCAGCGCCTTGGCCGCGATGGCCGGGGGCACGTCGACGAACGCGCCCCCCTCGCGGCCCTCGGTCAGGACGCGGTGCAGCATCTGCTCGTAGAAGTCGCGCTTGATGACCAGCTCGTTCCAGCGCTCGCCGCCGACGGAGCGGTGCTCGGCGAGGAAGACCGTGACGCCGTCGCGGTGGCGCGCGACGAACCCCATGGCCGACCGCAGCGTGGCGGCGACCTTCTCCGCCGGCGTGGCCGAGGAGCCGACGATCCGCATCATCTCGGCGATGAGCTCGTCGATCATCTGCTCGTGGATCGCGAAGAGCAGGTCCTCCTTGCGACGCACGTGGTGGTACAGGCTCGGCTTGCGCATGCCGACGGCGGCGGCGATCTCCGACATCGACGCGGCGTGGTAGCCGCGCTCGCTGAACACGCGGGTCGCGGCGGCGATGATGTCGGCGCGGACCGGCGTCGCGGACCCAGTGTCCGGCCGGGCCGACCGGCGCTGCGGATCGGTCGGGGACAAGCAACCTCCAGGTCGTGGTCGGAGGACGGAATCCAGGTTTGCCGTGCTCCTCCGCACACGGTACAGTGGCCCCAGCCTACCGTGCGGTAGGGAATGGTTCGGGGTCGAAGAGGAGATCGGTTTTGGCAGAGTCCCGCACGTCCACGGTGGAGTCCCCGTCAGGAGCGGAGGCCGCGCAGGCGCGCTACCGCCTCATGCGGCTCAGCCGCCGCTTCGAGGAGACCGTCCACGAGCAGTTCCATGAGGGCAACGTCCCCGGGCCGCTGCACCTCTCCATCGGCCAGGAGGCCGTCGCGGTCGGCGCGATCTCGCCGCTGCGCGTCAGCGACGCCGTCCTCTCCACGCACCGCGGTCATCACCACTGCCTCGCCAAGGGCGCGAAGGCCGACCGCCTGATGGCCGAGCTGCTGGGCCGCGAGCCCGGCTACTCCCGCGGCCGCGGCGGCTCCATGCACGTCGCGATCCCCGACATCGGGCTGCTGGGCACGAACGGCATCGTCGGCGCCGGCATCCCGATCGCCACGGGCGCGGCGTACGGCATGCAGGCCCAGGGCCGCGACGACGTCACGGTCTGCTTCTTCGGCGAGGGCGCCACCGGCACCGGGGCCTTCGGCGAGTCGTTGAACATCGCGGCGCTCTGGAAGCTCCCGCTCGTCTTCATCTGCGAGAACAACCAGTACGTCGAGCTCACGCCGCAGAGCGTGCACGTGGCCGGCGAGATCCACCGTCGCGGAGAGTCCTTCGGGATGCCCGGCGTCAAGGTCGACGGCAACGACATCGACGAGGTCCTCGCCGCGGTGGGCGACGCCGTCGCGCGGGCGCGTGCCGGCGAGGGCCCGACGATGATCGAGGCGGTCACCTACCGCTGGTTCGGCCACTACGCCGGCGACAAGGCGGCCTACCGCGAGTCCGACGAGGTCGAGCAGTGGCGGGCCAAGGACCCGCTCGTGCGCTCGCGCGCCAAGCTCGACGCGGCCGTGGCCGACGAGCTCGACGCCTCCGCCGAGGCCGAGATCCAGGCCGCGCTGGAGTTCGCCCTCAACAGCCCGATCACGGGCCCCGACTCCCTGGCCCTCGACCACCTCGCCACCACATGACCGCCACCACCGAGACCGCGCAGACGCGCTCCCTGAAGACCTGGCAGGGCATCAACCAGGCGCTCACCGAGGAGATGGAGCGCGACGAGCGCGTCGTCCTCGTCGGCGAGGACGTCGGGCGGCCCGGCGGGCCCTACGGGGTCACCCGCGGGCTGCTGGACAAGTTCGGCGGCCTACGGGTCCGCGACACCCCGATCAGCGAGGCCGTCCTCGTCGGCCTGGGCGTCGGCGGCGGCGCCGTCGGCCTGCGTCCCGTCGTCGAGATCATGTTCTTCGACTTCGCGATGATCGCGATGGACCAGATCGTCAACCAGGCGGCGAAGTTCCGGTACTTCTCCGGGCACTCCATGCCGCTGACGATCCGCACGATGTGCGGGGCCGGCGGCCCCAACGGGGCGCAGCACTCGCAGAACTTCGAGGCGTGGTTCTGCGCGGTCCCGGGGCTGAAGGTGATCATGCCCTCCAACGCGCGCGACGCCAAGGGGCTGCTCAAGGCCGCGATCCGCGACGACGACCCGGTGCTGTTCATCGAGACGCTGGGCATCCTGCCCACCCGCCGCGACGTGCCCGTCGACGAGGACTTCGTGCTGCCCATCGGCGTCGCCGAGACGCGCCGCGAGGGCACCGACGTCACCGTCGTGGCCATCGGCCGACTCGTCGACCGCGCGCTGGAGGCCGCCGAGACGCTGGCCGAGGAGGGCATCTCGGTCGAGGTCATCGACCCGCGCACGCTGTCGCCGCTGGACACCGATGCGCTGGTCGCGTCCATCCGGCGGACCGGCCGCCTCGTCACCGCGACGGAGGCCACCGCGCCGTGCTCCATCGGCTCGGAGGTCTGCGCGCTGGCCGTGGAGAACTGCCTGTCCGAGCTCAAGTCGGCGCCCGTGCGCGTCGCCTCCCCGTTCATCAACGTGCCGACTCCGGTGCCGCTCGCCGAGTGGCGCGCCCCGGGCCCCGACGCCGTTGCCGATGCCGTCCGAAAGGTGATGCAGGGCTGATGTCCGACCGCGTGGAGATCGTCATCCAGGACCCCGGCAACACCGAGGAGGTCGAGATCGTCGGCATCGAGGTGAAGGTCGGCGACACGGTGGCCGAGGGCGATGCGCTGCTCGAGGTGGCCACCGACAAGGCCAACATGGACATGGAGGCACCGTCGGCGGGCACCGTGGCCGAGATCCTGGTCTCCGAGGGCGACATCGTCCCCGTCACCCAGGTCCTGATGGTGCTGGAGTCATGACCCAGGTCGCGGCGCCCACCGGGCGCGGCGAGCCCGAGGTCCGCAAGCTCTCGCTCATGCGCCGCGCCATGGCGCGGCGCATGGTCGAGGCGTCGGCGGTGCCGTGCTTCTACCTGCGCGTGACCGCCGACGCGACCGCGCTCATCGCCGCCCGCGCGCAGATCAAGGCCTCGGGGGTCACCCCGGTCCCGTCGATCAACGACTTCATCGTCCTGGCCGTGGGCCGGGCGCTGCGCGCGCACCCGCACGTCAACGCCTCCTGGGGCGACAACACGGTCGAGGTGCACCCGCGCGTCAACGTCGGGGTGGCCGTGGCGGTCGAGGGCGGGCTCGTCGTCCCCGCCGTCTACGACACCGACCGCCTGGACGTCCACGGTGTCGCCGCGGCCGTCCGCGAGGTCGCCGGCCTGGCCAACGCCCGCAAGCTGGGCCGCGAGCTGCTGGAGGACGCGACCTTCACGGTCTCCAACCTCGGCATGTTCGGCATCGAGGACTTCGACCCCATCATCAACCCGCCCCAGGCGGCGATCCTCGGCGTCGGGACGGTCACGCCCGACGCCGCGGGGCGGCAGGCGATGCGCCTGACGCTGGGGTGCGATCATCGCGTTCTCACCGGCGCGGAGGGCGCGCCGTTCCTGGTCGACGTCAAGGAACGACTGCAGGACCCCGACGGCCTGCTGGCCGCCGGACCGGATCCGAGCGAGGAGGGAGCATCATGAGCACCGTGCACCAGTCCACGACGAGCGTCGGCCGGCAGCTGGGCCGCTTCGTCGCCGAGCTGGCCGACGCCGACGTGCCGGCCGAGGTCGCCGAGAAGCTGCGCACCAGCCTGCTGCACAACCTCTCCTGTGCGCTCGGCGCCTCGACGCAGGGCGCCGCGCTCTGGGAGCTGGCGCGGGGGCGCGGGCCCGCCGAGGCCACGATGCTGTGCGACGGCGACCGGGTCCTGGCCGAGGACGCCGCCTTCGCCAACGGCGCGCTCATGCACACGCGCGCGCAGGACGACACGTTCTTCGCCGGCAAGACCCACATCGGCTCGGCCGTCTTTCCGGCCGCGCTGGCCATCGCCGAGCGCGAGGGCTCCGACGGCGCGGCGTTCCTGCGCGCGATCACCGCCGGCTGCGAGGTCGGCTGCGCCGTGTCCGAGCGCCTGGCCGCGGTGTCGACCGCGCGCGGCTTCCGCGCCACGCCGGTCTTCAGTCCGCTGGGGGCGGCCGCCGCGTCGGCGTCGCTGCTGGGCCTCGACGCCGAGGGCATCAGCAACGCGATCGCCATCGCCGCGAACTTCGCCGGCGGCCTGAACCAGACCTGGATCGACGGCACCAGCGAGTACCGGCTGCACCTCGGCATGGCGGCCCGCCACGGCGTGCACGCCGCGCGGCTGGCGCAGGCCGGCTTCACGGGCGCGCCGCACTGGTACGAGGGCGCGGCCGGCTTCGCCAACGCGTTCGCCGGGCCCGACGCCGACCTCGACATCGCCGGCGACTGGGAGCTCGGCACCCGCTGGCGCTCGCTCGACGTGACCTACAAGCCCTATCCGGTCTGCGCGATCACGCAGAGCCCGGTACAGGTCGCGATCGACCTGGCCAACCGCCACGACATCGACCCGGCGCAGATCGTCGCGGTGCGCGTGCACCTCAACCCGGCCGACCGCAGCTACCCGGGCACGGTCAACGAGGGCCCGTTCGTCGACGTCGGCGCGACGCTCATGAGCGCGCAGTACTGCGTGGCCATGGCGCTCAAGCACCGCTCGGCCACCCTCGAGGGCCTGCGTGAGTTCGACGACGAGGTCATCGCCCGCCTGGTCTCGGTCACCGAGGTGCTCCCCGACGAGGGCCTGCCGTCGCTGGCCGGCCGCGTCGAGGTCGACCTGGACGCGGGCACCGTCGGCGGCGAGCTGGTGCCCGACGTCTACACCTACGGCTGGGACTGGAACGGCGTGGTGGCCAACATCAAGCGCATGGAGCCCGAGATCGCGCTGGACCGCGCCCAGCTCGACGCGCTCGAGCAGGCGGTGCACGGCCTGGCCGACCTGGACTCCGTGTCGCCCATCGTCCGCGGGACGGTGGCGTGAGCCCGGCGGTCGTCGATCCCGAGGAGGACCTCTTCCACGAGCCCGACCCGGCCCGGGAGCGCTGGCGGGAGAGCTTCTACTTCGACTTCTACGACTTCAAGCACGGTCTCGGCGGCTACTCGAGCATCGGCTACCGCCCGTCCAAGGGCTCGTTCGGCTCGATGCAGGTCGTCTGGGGCCCCGGCCTGCCGACGCTGGGCGCCAGCGAGTACGGCCGCTACGAGGAGCACACCGGCCACCGGGAGGTCGGCGGCCTGCTCTACGTGCCGCGCGCGAAGCTCGGCACGTGGAGCTTCCGGTTCGACGGCCATCTCAACGACGGCGGCTCCGACGTGGCGGTCGCGATCCCGGCGCTGCGTGGGGCCGACACGCCCGAGTGCCTGTCGGTGCCCGTGTCCTACGACCTGGACTTCACGCCCGACCAGCCCGCCTACATCTACGAGGAGAACCCGGAGTGGGACGGGCTCTTCGACGGCCACGTCGACGAGGTCGGCCGCGTGACGGGGACGATGACCGTCGACGGGCGCACGTACGAGATCGACGGCCGCGGCGCCAAGGACCACTCGTGGGGCTCGCGCGACTGGTCGCGTCCCAAGGGCTGGCGCTGGGCCGACATCCTGTTCGAGGAGGGCTCGCAGCTCACGCTGTGGCGCGCCACGTTCGACGGGACCCGCTGGCTGCAGGACGGGGCGATCTACGCCGACGGCGCCGCGCACCCGATCACCTCGTTCACCGAGCACCTGACGTTCGCCCCGCGCCCGCGGGCCGACCGCCCCGACTCGTGGGAGTTCACGGTCGGCGCCGGCGAGCAGGAGATGCGCGGGACCTGCGAGATCCTCAACGTCGTGCCGCTGCTGTTCAGCATGCGCGACGAGCGCGGTGAGAAGGCCACGATGTGGAACGACAAGGCGTCGTTCCGGTGCACGCTGGAGGACGGCCGCGTCGGCTACGGCAACGCCGAGTTCCAGTTCCGGGCGCCCGCCTCGGGCACCGCGCCACGCCCGCTGGTCGCCGGCGCCTGAGTCAGCGGGTGGGGCCGGGGACGCGCTGCGCGACCCCGGCCGACACGAGCGCCGTGGCGTGCTCGATGTAGCGCTCGACCAGGTCGGGGTCCATCGTGGCCTGGAACGAGCGCTCCAGCAGCGGGCCCGCGGCGAACAGGAACTCGCAGATGCCCACGACGCTGAAGAAGAACAGCGTCGGGTCGATCTCGCGCCAGCCGCTGCGGCGGCGGCCCTCGGCCAGCAGCGTCGCGTAGAAGTCGCGGGCGGGGATCGCGAAGGACGCGCTGATGCGGTCCACGGCGCCGGGCTCGGCGCGCTGCAGCCGCTCGTTCATCAGCCGGTTGACGTAGGGATAGCGCACGTAGTTGCGCACGATCTCGGCGACGTGGCGGTGCAGCGCCTCCTCGGGGTCGAGGTGCAGGGCCGACAGCCGGTCGATCTCGCTCGACAGCCCCCGCAGGACGCGCTCGAGCAGGGCGTCGAGCAGCCCGTCCTTGCTGCCGAAGCAGTACTTGACCATCGCGACGTTGACGTCGGCGCGGTCGCAGATCTCGCTGACGGTGGCCGTGTGGGTGGCGCGCTCGACGAACAGGTCGTGGGCGGCGGAGAGGAGCTTCTCGCGGGTGATGTCGGCGCCTCGGCGGGCCACGCGGCCCATCCTGACGCGATCGCCCTTGACATTCAAATAAACGTTCATTTAGTCTCCGCCCATGGCTGATTCCGTGCGTCTGGGTTGTTGGGCGGCGTTCTGGGGGGACACGAGCACCGCGGTCGACCAGATCCTCGACGGGTCCGAGGTGGACTACCTCATCTCGGACTACCTGTCGGAGATCACGATGGCCCTGCTGGCCCGGGCCCGGGCCAAGGACCCCGACGCCGGCTTCGTGCCCGACGCGATCCGCGTCATCGCCGCACGCCTGCAGGACATCCACGAGCGCGGCATCAAGGTGGTCACCAACGCCGGCGCGCTGAACCCCGCGGCCTGCGCGCAGGCCTTCCGCGATGCGGCCGAGGCCGCCGGCGTGCCGCTCAAGGTCGCGGCCGTGCTCGGCGACGACCTCACCCCGCAGGCCGACGCGATCCTGGGCTCCGACCCCAAGGACATGTTCACGGGCGAGCCGCTGCCGGCGCGCCCGATGACGATGAACGCCTACCTCGGCGCCCGGCCCATCGCGGCCGCGCTGGCCGCCGGGGCCGACATCGTCGTGACCGGCCGCGCGGTCGACTCCGCCGTTGCCCTCGGCCCGCTCCTGCACGAGTTCGGCTGGAGCGACACGGACTACGACCTGCTCTCGGCCGGAACGCTGGCCGGCCACGTCGTCGAGTGCGGGCCGCAGTGCACGGGCGGCAACTTCACCGACTGGGACATCGTGCCCGGCTGGGACAACATGGGCTTCCCCATCGCCGAGTGCTTCCCCGACGGCACCGCGATCATCTCCAAGCCCGACAACACGGGCGGCCTGGTCTCGCCCGCCACCGTCAGCGAGCAGATCCTCTACGAGATCGGCGACCCCGGCGCCTACGTCATGCCCGACGTTCTGTGCGACTGGCGCAACATCAAGCTCGAGTCCGTGGGCGAGAACCGCGTGCGCGTCTCCGGAGCGCGCGGCAGCCAGCCGCCCACGACCTACAAGGTCACCGCGACGCACGCCAACGGCTACCGCTGCATGACCACCGCCGCCTTCGGCGGCCTGGACGCCGGCGCCAAGGCCCGGCGCGCCGGGCAGGCGCTCGTCTCGCGCGCCGAGCGGCTCATCGCCAAGGCGGGCTTCGAGCCGCTGACGGAGTCCTCGGTCGAGGTCGTCGGCGCGGGGGACACGTTCGGCCCCGAGCACCGCAACGACGCGGCCACGGAGGCCGTCGTGAAGATCGGCGTGCGCCATCCCGAACGCGCGGCGCTCGAGCACTTCGCGAGCGAGTTCGCCCCTATGGCGCTCGTCGCCCAGGGGATGACGGGGTACTTCGCGGGCCGGCCGCGCGTCGCGCCCGCCATCGCCGTCTACCACCTGCTCATCGAGAAGGCCTCGCTGGACGTGCGCGTCCTGCTCGGCGACGAGACCATCCCGGTCGACATCGCCCCGGGCAAGCCCGGACCCGCGGCCGGCACGCCCGAGCTGCCCGACGCGCCCTCCGGCGGGGTGAGTCCGATCTCCGGCGGCTTCACCGTGCCGCTGCGCCGCCTGGCCTACGCCCGCAGCGGCGACAAGGGCAACAACGCCAACATCGGCGTCATCGCCCGCCGGCCCGAGTTCGCCGCGGTCATCGAGGAGCAGCTGACGACCGACCGGGTCCAGGCGTTCTTCCAGCAGTACCTCACCGGCGGCGTCAAGCGCTGGTCGCTGCCCGGCCTGTCGGCGGTCAACTTCATCCTCGAGGGTGCCCTGGGCGGCCGCGGCGGCACGTCGACGCTGCGCTACGACCCGCAGGGCAAGAGCTTCGGCGCGATGCTCCTGCAGGTGCCGATCGCCGTGCCGGCCGAGTGGGACGCCAACGGGCTGCTGACCCGCGACGCCGCGCCCGCGCGCGAGCAGTCGGTCGCGTGAGCCTCCCCGAGAAGGTCCTCGTCGCCAACCGCGGCGAGATCGCCGTGCGCATCATGCGCACGCTGCGCCGCCTGGGGATCGCCAGCGTGGCGGTCTATCACGCCGAGGACGCCTGCGGCCGCGCCGTGCGCGAGGCCGACGAGGCCGTCGAGCTGTTCGGCGACACGCCCGTGGGCGCCTACCTCGACATCGAGGGCATCGTGGCCGCCTGTCACGCGACGGGCGCCACCGCCGTGCACCCGGGGTTCGGCTTCCTGTCGGAGAACGCCGCGTTCGCCGAGGCGCTGGCCGCCGCGGAGATCACGTTCATCGGCCCGCCGCCGTCGGCGATGCGCGCCATGGGCGACAAGATCGAGTCCAAGCGCCTGGCCGCCGCGGCCGGCGTGCCGACGCTGCCCGGCTCGCCCGACGCCGTGGCCGACGTCGAGGAGGCGGTCGCGATCGCCACCGAGATCGGCTTCCCCGTCCTGCTGAAGGCCAGCGCGGGCGGCGGCGGCAAGGGCATGCGCATCGCGGTGGACGCCGACGACTGCCGCGAGGCCTTCGACCGCGCGTCGGCGGAGGCCAAGGCCAGCTTCGGCGACGGCCGCGTCTTCGTGGAGCGCTTCATCACCAAGCCGCGCCACGTCGAGGTCCAGGTCCTGGCCGACACGCACGGCACCGTGCTGCACCTCGGCGAGCGCGAGTGCTCCATCCAGCGCCGCTACCAGAAGGTGATCGAGGAGTCGCCGTCGCCGGCGATCGACGCCGAGACGCGCGCGGCCATGGGCGCCACCGCCGTCGCGCTGGCCCGGGCCGTCGACTACGTCTCGGCGGGCACCGTGGAGATGATCCTCGACGAGGACGGCAGCTTCTACTTCCTGGAGATGAACACGCGGCTGCAGGTCGAGCACCCGGTCACCGAGCTGGTGACGGGCATCGACATCGTGGCCGAGCAGGTCCGCATCGCGGCCGGCGAGCCGCTGGGCTACGGCCAGGACGACGTGCGCATGAGCGGCCACGCGATCGAGTGCCGTGTCTACGCGGAGGACGCCGACGCCGGGTTCATCCCCGCGACCGGCCGCCTCGGCCTCGTGCGCTTCCCCGCCGGCGAGGGCATCCGCGTCGACCACGGCGTCGTCGAGGGCCAGGAGATCAGCGCCTCGTTCGACCCGATGATCGCCAAGATCGCCGCCCACGGCGCCACCCGCGAGGAGGCGATCGCGCGCTCGCGCGACGCGCTGTGCCGCACGGTCCTGCTGGGCACGGTGACCAACACGGCCTACCTGGAGCGCGTGCTCGGCCATCCCGACTTCATCTCGGGCGACACGCACACGGGCTTCCTCGAGCAGCACGCCGACGCGCTGGCGCCACCGCCGCCGCCCGACGACGTCGAGCGCTGCCTGGTCGCCGCGGCCGCCCTGGCCAGCCCGCGCTTCGACGAGCGCCTCGCCGCCCCCGAGCCGTTGGCGTCCATGGGCGCCTGGAGGCCCTAGACCATGCCCTTCGAGATCACCCTGGGCGACCGCACCGCCCACACCGTCGACGTCGCCCGCCACGGCGGCCGCGCCACCGTGACGATCGACGGCCGCGACTACCACGGCAGCCTGCGTCCCGCCGGCGATGGCTACGAGCTCACGCTCGAGGACCGCACCGAGCCGATGTGGATCCTCGTCGACGGCGACGCGATCCTCGTGCATGCCTTCGGGCAGTCCTGGGATCTGGGCATCGTCGACCCCGTCGAGCGCTCGCGCGGCGGCGGCCCGTCGGAGGACGTGGCGCTGGCGCCCATGCCCGGCACCGTCATCAGCATCGCCGTCGCCCCGGGCGACGAGGTCACCGCCGGCCTGCCGCTGATGGTCATCGAGAGCATGAAGATGCAGAGCGAGATCACCGCCGCCCGCGACGGCGTCGTCGAGCAGGTCTTCCTGGACGTCGGCGACACGTTCGACCGGGGCGCCGCGCTCGTCGCCCTGGAGGCCGACCCCGAGACCGACCCGACCGAGGAGGACTGACCGTGCACCGCCTCGAGACCCACGTCGATCCCAACTCCCCGAGCTACAAGGCGTTCTACGCCCACAACAAGGGCCTCGCGGCCGAGCTGGCCGAGACCCTGCGCAAGGCGCGCGAGGACCGCCCGCAGCGGGCCTGGGACCGCCTGGCCGAGCAGGACAAGCTCCCGGTGCGCGAGCGCCTGGACCTCCTGCTGGACCGCGGCGCGCCGTTCCTGGAGCTCATGTCGCTGGCCGCCAACCGCCACTACGACGGCGAGGCGCCCCAGGCGCTGCTGGTCACCGGCATCGGGGTCGTCAGCGGCCGCGAGGTGATGGTGATCGCCAACGACAGCTCGCTGAAGGGCGGCGCCTGGTACCCGATCACCACGCGCAAGATCGTCCGCGCGCTGCAGATCGCCCTGGAGAACAAGCTGCCGGTCGTGCACATGCTCGACAGCGGCGGCGCCAACCTCCACCTCCAGGACGAGATCTACGCCTGGGCGGGCAAGATCTTCCAGCAGCAGTGCCACCTCAGCGCCGCGGGCATCCCCCAGCTGGCCGTCGTGTTCGGCTACTGCACGGCGGGGGCGGCGTACACGCCGACGCTGTGCGACCAGACGATCATGGTCCGCGAGCGCGGCGCGATCTTCCTGGCCGGACCGCCGCTGGTCAAGGCGGCCACGGGCGAGGAGAACACGACGGAGGAGCTCGGCGGGGCCGACATGCACACGTCGGTCTCCGGCGTGGCCGACTACGCCGTGGACTCCGAGGCCGAGGCGCTCTCGCTGGCGCGCGACATCGTCGGCGTGTGGGCCCGTCGCGAGAAGGCCGACAGCGACCGCCGCGCGCCCGAGCCGCCGTTCCACGACCCCGACCAGCTCTACGGGATCATCCCCGACGACGTCAAGAAGCAGTTCGAGATGCGCGAGGTCATCGCGCGCGTCGTCGACGGCAGCCTGTTCCACGAGTTCAAGCCGCGCTACGGCGACACGATGGTCTGCGGCTGGGCGTTCATCTGGGGCTTCAAGGTCGGCATCCTCGGCAACAACGGCGTGATCTACAGCGAGGCCGCCAACAAGGCGACCACGTTCATGCAGCTGTGCGACCGCGACGGCATCCCGCTGTTGTTCCTGCACAACGTCACCGGCTTCATGGTCGGCCGCGAGTACGAGCGCCGGGGCATCACCAAGGACGGCGCGAAGATGCTCATGACGCAGGCCAACGTGACCGTGCCCAAGCTCTCGGTGCTGTGCCACGCCTCGCAGGGCGCCGGCAACTACGCGATGGCCGGCCGGACGTGGGACCCGCGCCTGGTCTACGCCTGGCCCAACTCGCGCTCGTCGATCATGGGCCCCGAGCAGGCGGCCGACGTGCTGACCCAGGTCCGCGTCGCCGGCCTGCGCCGGCGCGGGGAGGACCCGTCCCCGGACGAGATCAGCACGATCAAGACCGAGGTCACGGCCTACTTCGAGCAGACCTACCACTCGTATTACCTCACCTCCGACCTGCGCGACGACGGGCTGATCGACCCGGTCGACACCCGCAACACCCTCGGGATGTCGCTGTCGGCGGTGCTCAACGCCCCCATCGTGCGCACGCCCGGCGGCGTGCTGCGCATCTGACCGACGAGGAGCTGGCCGATGACCGACGTTGTGACCTACGAGGTCTCCGACGCCGTCGCGTGGATGACCATCAACCGCCCCGAGGCGCGCAACGCGCTGAGCAAGGCGGTTCGCGACGGGCTGTGGGAGGGCTTCCGCCGCTTCGCCGACGACGACTCGGCGGCGGTGCTCGTGCTCACCGGCGCGGGGGAGAAGGCCTTCTGCGCGGGCGGCGACCTCAAGGAGATGTCCGACACGGCGCTGACGATCCCGCCCAAGGACTTCCTGCCCTACCTGCAGCGGTCGGTCAAGACCGACAAGCCGGTCATCGCCGCCGTCAACGGCGTCGCGTTCGCCGGCGGCTTCCTGCTGGCCCAGATGGTCGACCTGGTCATCGCGGCCGACCACGCGAAGTTCGGGATCACCGAGGCCAAGGTCGGCCGCGGCTCGCCGTGGGCCGCGCCCCTGCCGTGGCTCATCCCGCCGCGCGTGGCGATGGAGATCCTCGTCACGGGCGAGCCGATCACCGCCCAGCGCGGCTACGAGCTCGGGCTGGTCAACAAGGTCGTTCCGCTGGCCGAGCTGCGCGAGGCCGCCGAGACGATGGCCAAGGGCATCGCGGCCAACGCACCGCTGTCGGTGCGCGCCGCCAAGTCGATGGTCTACCTCTCGGCCGAGCACCACTGGACCGAGGCGCTGGACGCCGCCGACAAGCTCTACGAGCCCGTCTACCTCAGCGAGGACGCCCAGGAGGGCCCGCGGTCCTTCAAGGAGAAGCGCCCGCCGGTGTGGCAGGGTAGGTGAGACACCGGCCCGGGAGGCCGGTTCCGCTGCGGGTTCGGCGCCCGGCGGCCGAACCCGCGGCGGCGGCCTGACTCAGTCGCCCGCCGGCCTCTCGCGCAGCGATTCGCGGAGCTCGCTGCGGCGGATCTTGCCGCTGACGGTCTTGGGCAGCTCGTCGACGAAGTGGATCTCTCGCGGGTACTTGTACGGCGCGGTGAGGTCGCGTGAGTGCTTCTGCAGCTCGGCCGCGAGCTCGTCGCCGGCCTCGTAGCCGGGGGCGAGGATCACGAAGGCGGTGACGATCTGCGTGCGCTGCGGGTCGTCCTTGCCGACCACGGCGGCCTCGACGACCGCCGGGTGCTCGACGAGCGCGGACTCGACCTCGAACGGCCCGATCCGGTAGGCCGACGAGGTGATGACGTCGTCGTCGCGGCCTTCGAACCACAGGTAGCCGTCGCCGTCGCGCCACGCCTTGTCGCCCGTGAGATACCAGCCGCCGACGAAGGACTTCTCGTTGGCCGCGTCGTCGCGGTAGTAGCCGTCGAACAGGCCGATCGGGCGCGGGTCGGTGACCTTGACCGCGATGCTGCCCACGACGTCGTCGGGGGCGCGCTCGCCGCTCTCGTCCAGGACGTCGACGGTCCAGCCCGGCACGGGCTTGCCCATCGAGCCGGGCCGGACGTCCATCGCGCGGTAGTTGGCGACGAGCACGCAGGTCTCCGACTGGCCGTAGCCGTCGTACACCGTCAGGCCGCCCGTGCCGTCCTTCCACGCGCGGATGACCTCGGGGTTCAGCGGCTCGCCGGCGCTCGTGCAGTGGCGCACGCCGCTCAGGTCGTAGGCGGCCAGGTCGGCCTGCACGAGCATGCGGTACAGCGTCGGCGGCGCGCAGAACGAGGTGATCCCGGCGTCCTTGAGGATGCGCAGGATGGTGTCGGCGTCGGGCTTGCCCAGCGCGACCTGCACGATCGTCGCCCGTTCGTGCCACTGGCCGAACAGCCCGCCCCAGGCGGCCTTGGCCCAGCCCGTGTCGGTCACCGTCCAGTGCCGGTCGCCGGGGCGCAGGTCGTGCCAGAAGCGCGCGGTCGACACGTGGCCCAGCCCGTAGGCCGTGGGGTGCAGGACCATCTTGGGGTAGCTGACCGTCCCGCTCGTGAAGAACAGGATCATCGGGTCGCTGCTGGAGGTGGGGGAGTCCGGCAGCTCGCCGTCGCCGGCGGCCTCCATGATCGTCTCCAGGTCGTTCCAGCCCTCGCGATCGCCCACGCCCAGCCCGATGCGCGTGCGCAGGGTGGGGAGCTCCTCGCGCACCGCGTCGAGCTTCTCGGCGCCCACGGAGTCGGTGATCGCGGCGACCGCGTCGGCGGCGCGGATCCGGTAGGAGATGTCGCGCGCCGTGAGCTGGTTGGTGCCCGGCATGACCACCGCTCCGATGCGGATCGCGCCGAGCATCGCGAAGTACCACGCCGGATGGCGGGGCAGCATGATGAAGATCGGGTCGCCCTTGCCGATGCCCGCGGCCAGCAGCGCGCGCGCCGCCTTGCGCGACTCGGCCGCCAGCTGGGCGACGGTGTGCTCGGCGATCGTCTCGCCGCCCGGGCCCAACGAGACGAGCGCGAGGTCGTCGGGGGCCTCCTGCGCCCAGCGCTCGATGATGTCGACCACCGGGTTGAAGCGCTCGGGCAGGTCGACGTGGTAGCTCTCCCGCGCCTCCTCATAGGACGTGAGGTTGGGCGGCGCGGTGCGGTCCGGGCGTGAGATCTCAGGCATCGTCGCCGCCGACGGTATCGGCGGCGGCCCCGCGCCGTATTGGCGGAAGTGACAGTGGCCCCGGGGGTCGCGGCCCGGTGGGATGGGGACATGAGCCCGGGCCGCACATCGGTCGTCGCCGACCTCGACGACGCCCTCGCCGTCGTCACCGACGGCGCCGTGATCGGGATCGGCGGTGCCGTCACCGCCGGCCATCCCATGGCGCTGGTCCGGGGGCTGGCCCGCCGCGGGGTGCGCGACCTCACCGTCGTGGCCCCCGTGGGCGGCATCGAGGTCGACATCCTCATCGCCGCCGGCTGCGTCAGCCGCGTGGTGGGCTGCTACGTCGGCGCCGAGACCGTCGCGGCCGTCGGCCCCGTGTTCCGCACTGCCGCCCAGAACGGCACGATCGAGGTCGTCGACCTCGACGAGGCCCACACGGTCCAGGGGCTGCGGGCCGCCGGCCAGGGCCTGCCGTTCCTGCCCTGGCGGGGCGGCGTCGGCACGTCCTACGCGCAGCTCAACCCCACGCTCGTCGAGTTCGACGACCCCGTCCGCGGCGAGCCGTTGCTGGCCATCCCGGCGCTCGAGCTCGACGTCGCGCTGCTGTACTCCGAGGTCTCCGACGCCTACGGCAACGCCCAGCCCGTCGGCACGGCCCACATGGATCCGCTCATCGGCTCCGCGGCCCGGCACGTCGTCCTCCAGGTCGACCGCGTCGTCAGCAACGACGAGATCCGCCGCAACCCGGGCAGCACGATCTACTGGCGCGACACGACCGTCGTCCGCGCCCCGTTCGGCACCCACCCCTACTCCAACGGCTGGATGACGGCCGACGAGGAGCACCTGCGCGACTTCGTGCGCGCGGGGCGCGCCGGCGGCGACGACCTCGACGGCTACCTGCGCCGCCACGTGCACGGCCCGGCGGACAACGATGCCTACCTCGAGGAGGTCGGCATCCGCCGGCTGACCTCGCTGCTGATCTGAGCCCCCATGACCGAGCCGTCGATCAACGAGCTGTTCGCCATCCTCCTCGCCCGCGACCTGCGCGAGGACGACCGCACCATCATGGTCGGCGCCAACATGCCCATGGCCCGTGCGGCCGCCGTGCTGGCCAGCCTGACCACGCACCCCGACGTGCGCGTCCTCATCGGCCTGGGCGTCCACGGCCTGGGCGACGGCGCCGACCCGCCGGGCGTGTACCCGTTCCTGTTCGACCCGCGCACGCTCATCGGCGAGGCGCTCATGTTCCAGAGCCGTGTGTTCGACGACATGAACCGCCCCGACGTCTTCTTCTTCGGCGGCCTGCAGCTCGACCGGCGCGGCAACCTCAACCTGTTCGGCATCCCCGACGGCGAGGGCGGCTGGAAGATGCGCGGCCCGGGCTCGCTGGCCCTGGCGACGATGAGCACCTACTGCAAGGGCTACTACATCGTCATGCCCAGCCACGACCCGCGCACGTTCGTCGAGCGCGTGTCGCTGATCTCCGCGCTGGGCGACGCGACGGAGCGCAGGCGGCTCAAGCTCCCGGGCGGCGGCATCCGCATGGTGCTCTCGCCGCTGGGCGTCTTCGACTTCGACGACGCGGGGGACATGCGCGTGCGCAGCCTGCACGCCGGCGTGACCGCCGACCAGGTCCGTGAGGCCACGGGCTTCGAGCTCGTCTGGCCCGACGAGGTGCCCGTGACGCCCGCGCCGACCGACGCCGAGCTCGAGGTGCTGCGGGGCCGGGTGGACGTGCACGGCACGCTGGCCGCGTCGTGACGCCGCGGATCACGCCGCCGGCGCACTTCGACGACCACCAGGTCGAGCAGCTCGACAAGACCTACCCCAAGCCGGGTGGGGAGTACCTGAACCTCTGGAAGACCCTGGCCCACCGGCCCGAGCTGCTGCGCCGCGTCAACGCGCTGGGCGGCTACTACCCGCGCCACTCGGTCGTCGGCGTGCGGGAGCGCGAGCTCGCCATCCTGCGCACGGCGGCCCGCCGCGGTGCCGCCTACGTCGAGGCCCAGCACCGCGCGATCGCGGCCGACGCCGGGGTGCCGGCGGCCGAGATCGCCGCGGCGGCCGATCCGGCGCTCGAGCACGCGTGGGCGCCCGCCGACGCCGCGCTGCTGGCGTTCGTCGACGAGTTCGTGGCCCACGACACGGTGGGCGACGCGACGTGGTCGGCCCTGCACGCGCACCTCGGCGACGACGGCGTGCTCGAGCTGCTGGTGATGATCGGCTTCTACGGGCTGATCGGCGCGATGCTCAGCGCCGTGCGCGTCGAGATCGACGCGCCGGCCGCGTAGGGCGCCGCCGGCCTACGGCGTCGCCAGCACCGCGCGCACCGAGACGACCGTCGTGCCGTCCTGGTTGACGCAGTCGGCCTCGACCGCCGTGCGGCCGTCCCCGAGGTCCTCGGAGGAGCGCAGCTCGCTCGTGATGCTGTCGCCCGGCCGGGTCGGTGCGCGGTAGGTCACCTTGACCTCGGAGCCCGGCGGCAGCGCGTCGACGCCGAGCCAGGCCGTGGCCGCGCGGAAGAACGCGTGCAGCGCGATCGGGCCGTGGGCGATGATGCCGCCGAACTCGGAGGCCGCGGCGGCCTCGGGGTCGACGTGCAGCGGGTTGAAGTCCCCCGACAGCTCGGCGTAGGCGTCGATGTTGGCCTGGGTGACCACGTCGGTCACGGGCGTGAAGGCCGTGGGGTCGGGCATCACGACGTCTCCTGTCCGGGCCCGGTGGGCCACACGATGATCTTGCGACCGGTCACCACCTGGGTGCCCTGCTGGTCGCGGATGTCGAACTCGATCGTCACGAACGGCCGCTCGCGCTTGATCTCCTTGTTGCCGACCCACACCGTGATCTCCGCGTCGCTGTCGACGGGCAGGGGGGCGTGGTACTCGAGCTCCTGCTTGGCCAGGATGCTGCCGGCCGGGATGCCGCCCATGCCGCGCCGCAGCGCGTGCAGGAAGAGCACCGGGAAGACCGCGGGCGGCGCGAACGCCGGCTCGGAGGGCTCGCCGATGGGGCCGGCCAGCCGGCCGGCGATGTCGCGCGACACCCTTTCGGTGAACGGGCCCATGCGCTCGTCCACGACGAGGTCGTCGTAGGCGATGTTCGAGAGTGCCGGGGAGTCCCCGGACGTGCCGGTCATGACAGGGACCCTCGGAGATCGCGGGTCGACGTTCAACTGGCGCTAGCGCCAGTCAGTGCTTGGTGCTCTCGTAGAGCGTCGCGTTGGCGGCGCGCAGCTTGAACTTCAGGACCTTGCCGCCGACGGTCACGGGCAGTTCGTCGACGACCACGACCATCTTCGGGCTCTCGAAGCCGGCCAGCCGCTGGCGGGCGAAGACCATGAGCTCGTCGGTGTCGGGCGTGGCGCCCGGCTCGGCGATGACGAACGCGGTCACCGCCTCGCCCCACTGCTCGTGGGGCAGGCCGACGACCGCGGCCTTCTGCACATCGGGGTGCTGGACGAGCACGGACTCCACGCGCTGGCTCGAGACGTTCTCGCCGCCGGACTTCACGATGTCCTTGGAGCGGTCGACCATGATGCGCAGGCCGTCGGCGTCGTACTCGCAGACGTCGCCGGAGTGGAACCAGCCGCCTCGGAACGCCTCGCGCGTGGCCTCCTCGTCGCGGTAGTACCCCGCGGTGACGACGGGCGAGCGGTAGACGACCTCGCCGGGGACGCCGGGCCGGTCGCGCAGCGACATGCCGTCCTCGTCGACGACATCGGCGGCGACCATCGGGTTGGGCACGCCGACGTAGTTGAGCTCGGGCGCGGTGCGGTGGAACAGCTCGGTCCACTTGTCGGGCCAGAAGCGGTGGCAGGAGATCGCCTCGGTCTGGCCGAGGATCTCGCAGGCGATGAGGTCCTCGCCGCAGTGGCGCTTGAGCGCGCGGATGAGGCCCGGGGGCGCGGCCGTCCAGCCGTACACCGTGGTCGTCAGCGACCGCACGTCGTAGGTCATCGGCTCGCGGTCCAGCGCGGCGACGAAGTCCGTGAGCATGGCCGGCGAGCCGCCCCACAGGCAGGTGGCCTGCTCCTGGGTGACCGCCTTGGCGATCTTCGTGGCGTCGACGCCACGGCCCATGACCAGCGTGCCGCCCGACAGGAAGGCCGGGAAGCTGAAGATCTGGTCGGCGATGTGGAAGATGAGCGGGAGGAAGCTGCAGAGCTTGAGGTCGCACTCGATCTTCAGGCCCCGCGTGAGCGTCAGCGCCAAGGAGTAGGCGCCGAGGTAGCTGTAGGCGTGGGTGACCATCGCGCCCTTGGGCATCGCGGTGGTGCCCGAGGTGTAGATGATCTCCCACACGTCGTCGGCGTGGACCTCGACGGCGGGCTCGGTCGTGGCGTGGCCCTCGACGAAGTCCGCGAAGCCGACGCTGCCGTCGATCAGGCCGCCCTCGATGGCGATCGTCACCTGCGGGGCGATGCCCTGCTCGCCGAAGCCGCCCTTGGCCTTGGGCCACAGGACGTCGTCGACGATGGCGAACGCGGGCTCGCACCGGCCGAGCAGGTAGGAGATGACGTCGGGCGCGAGCATCGGGTTGATCGGCACGACGGTCAGCCCCGCCTTGGCGACGCCGATCTTGAAGATGTAGGCCTCTACGGAGTTCTCGCAGAACATCGCGACGCGGTCGCCGCGCTGCAGGCCTCGGGCCAGGAGCGCGTTGGCGACGCGGTTGGCCAGCTCGTCGGCCTGCCGGTAGGTCACCCGCTGGTTCTCGGGGTGGGCGAACGCGCCCTCCCAGGCCACGATCGCCTCCTTGTCGGGGTAGCTCCAGGTGACGCGCTCGAACAGATCTCCGACGCTCATGCGCTCCCAGCGCTGCGTCGCCCGCCGGCCGTACAGGCTCGTCACGTCCATGACCGGCGACGCTACGACGGCATCCGCCCGTGCGGTCCTAGCACTTGCGCCAGTTGGCGCCGTCGGCGCCGCCCGCGACGCTGCCGTCCTCGTGCCCACACGTCGCTACGTCGCCCTCGATCGGTTCGGCCCGCCGGACGTCATGCGCTGGACCACCGGCCCGGCGCCGCAGCGCGGCGAGGGCGAGGTCCTCGTGGCCGTCGAGGCGATCGGCCTGAACTTCGCCGACACGATGGTGCGCCGGGGCGAGTACCGCCGCGACCAGTCCCTGGACTTCACCCCGGGCTTCGAGGTCGCCGGCCACGTCCTGGAGTCCGGGGACGGCGGCCCGGCCCCCGGCACGCCCGTGCTCGTCTTCTGCGAGAACGGCGGCGGCTATGCCGACACGATCAGCGCGCCGGCCGACCACGTCTTCACGCTCATCGAGGGCATGGCCCCGCGCGACGCCGCGGCGCTGTTCACCCAGGGCGTGACCGCCTGGTACGCCGTGCACCGATACGGGCAGGTCGGCGAGGGCGACTGGGTGCTCGTCCACGCCGCCGCCGGCGGCCTGGGCGGCATGTCGGTCCAGCTCGCCGCCCTGGCCGGCGCGCGGGTCGTCGCGACGGCCTCCACGCCCGCCAAGCTCGAGATCGCCCGCCGGTACGGCGCGACCGAGACCGTCCTGGCCGACCCGGAGACGCTGACGGCCGGCGTGCGCGCCGCGACCGGCGGCCACGGCGCCGACGTGGTCATCGACGGCGTCGGCGGCGACCTCTTCATGCCCTCCATGCGGGCCCTGGCCTTCGGCGGGCGCTACCTCGTGGTCGGCTCGGCCAGCCAGGCGCCGGCCATGCTCGACGTCCGCGCGCTCATGCCGCGCGGCCAGACCGTGACGGGCGTGCTCGTCGCCCGGGTCGCCGAGCAGGACCCGTCCGAGCCCCAGCGGGCGTTCGACGAGATCCAGCGGCTCGTGCTCTCCGGCGAGCTCAGGCCCGACGTGCGGACGATGCCCGCGGCCGAGATCGCCGCCGCCCACGAGCTCATCGAGTCGCGCAGCCTGACCGGCAAGGTCGTGCTCGAGCTCGAGCCCGCGTAAGGCCCGGCCCGGCCGCGGGCCCCGGCCCCCTGGGGTACTAGCGCTTTCGCCTATGGCTGGCCCGTGCGACCGGGACTAGGGTCGGGCGGCCCACCTGATTGATCTGCGATCCCGGAGGACGCTGTGGACTTCGAGCCGAGTGACCGCGCCAAGGCGCTGCTGGAGCGCGTGCGCGCGTTCCTGGACGAGCACGTCTACCCCAACGAGCGCGAGATCGAGGACGCGATCGACGCCGAGGTCGACCGCGACACCCCGTTCCCGGCCGTCCTGGTCGAGCTGCGCGCCAAGGCGCGCGCCGAGGGCTTGTGGAACCTCGCCCTCCCCGACGAGCGCCTCGGGTCCGGCCTGAGCAACCTCGACTACGGCGTGGTCTCGGAGGAGATCGGCCGCGCGACGACCACCGCGCCCTACGTCTTCAACGTCCAGCCGCCCGACAGCGGCAACATGGAGATCCTCGTCGAGCACGCGACCCCGGAGCAGCGGGAGAAGTACACCGAGCCGCTGCTCGACGGCGACATCCGCTCCTGCTACGCCATGACCGAGCCCGACACGGCCGGCTCGGACCCCACGGGCCTGGCGTGCTCGGCCGTCCTGGACGGCGACGAGTGGGTCATCAACGGGCGCAAGTGGTGGTGCACGAACGCGCTCGGCGCCCGGTTCGCGATCGTCATGGCGGTCACCGACCCCGACGGGCCCAAGCACTCCCGAGCCACGATGCTGCTGGTCCCCACCGACACGCCCGGCTTCCAGTACGTCCGCCCGCTGTCGAACATGGGCCACACCGCCGGCCCCGGCCACTGGGAGCTGGCCTTCGAGGACTGCCGCGTCCCGGCCGGTATCTCCACGCTGGGCGGCCGCGGCAACGGCTTCAAGATCTCCCAGGACCGCCTCGGCCCCGGTCGCATCCACCACTGCATGCGCCTCATCGGCGTCGCCGAGCGCGCGCTGGAGCTCATGTGCGCGAGGGCCAAGTCCCGCGAGATGTTCGGCTCGCCGCTGTCGGACCGGCAGTTCATCCAGGACTTCATCGCGACCTCCCGCGCCGAGATCGACCAGGCGCGCCTGGTCACCTGGCACGCCGCGTGGAAGCTCGACCAGGTCGGCAACCGCGCCGCCCGCGAGGAGCTGTCGATCACCAAGCTCGTCGTGCCCACCATGGGGCTCAACGTCGTCGACCGGGCCATCCAGGTCTACGGCGGCGCCGGCGTGTCGGAGGACACGCCCCTGTCGTGGATGTACCGCTACAACCGCATGCTGCGCATCGGCGACGGCGCCGACGAGGTGCACAAGATGGTCATCGCGCGCATGGAGCTCGCGAAGGTCAAGGATCCGGAGCCGACGACGGCGGGAGCACGATGAGCTACACGTACAACACGATGCTGGTCGAGCACCCCCGCGACGGGGTCGTGCTCGTGAGCCTCAACCGGCCGGATCGCTACAACGCGATCACGTTCGAGATGTTCGACGAGATGCACGCGCTGTGCGACGAGCTCCAGAAGGACGACGACGCGCGGGTGGTCATCATCACCGGCGTCGGCAAGGGCTTCTGCTCGGGCCTGGACCTCGACGAGGCCTACACGCTGCCGGACATGACCGCGCAGGAGATGATGCTCGGCCAGCAGCAGTGGGCCGGTGCGTTCCAGAAGTTCCACGAGATCAAGCAGCCCGTGATCGCGGCGGTCAACGGCGCAGCCGCCGGCGGTGGGCTCGGGTTCGCGCTGTGCGCCGACATCCGGATCGCCAGCCCGGCCGCGCGGTTCAACGCCGCCTTCGTGCGCATCGGCCTGTCGGCCGGCGACGTCGGCGTGTCGTGGTCGCTGCCCCGGGTCATCGGCATGGGCCGCGCGGCGGAGATGATGCTCACCGGGCGCTTCTACGACGCCGAGGAGGCCGAGCGCATCGGCCTGGTCAACCGCGTCGTCCCGGCCGACAAGCTCATGGACGAGTGCCTGGCCATCGCCGACCAGATCGTCCTCAACAGCCCGTTCGGCGTGACGATGTCCAAGCGCGTGCTCAACACGAACGTTGACGCCGGCTCGCTCAGCCAGGCGATCGAGGTCGAGAACCGCGGCCAGACGCTGGCGACGCGCGGCGCGGACTTCCGCGAGGCCCTCTCGGCGTTCCGCGAGAAGCGCGAGCCGAAGTTCACCGGGACCTGAGCCGGCCGGTGGCCTCGCTCACGGTCGGGATCGAGCCCCAGGGCACGTCCGTCCGCGCCATGGGCGAGGTCGCCGCGGCGGCGGACGCCGCCGGCCTGGACGCGGCGTGGGCGCCCGAGCTCTACAACCGCTCGGCGACCATCACGGTCGCCGAGATGGCCCACCGCACGCAGCGCTGCCGCGTCGGGACGGCGATCGCCTACGGCGTCGGGCGCAGCCCGCTGACGATGGCCGCCGAGGCCCGCGACCTCGACGAGATCTCCGACGGGCGCTTCGTGCTCGGCCTGGGCAACGGCACCCGGCGGATGATCTCCGACTGGCACGGTCTGGACCCCGAGGCGCCCGCGGTGCGGATGGAGGAGCTCGTGCCGCTCATCCGCCGCCTGTGGCGCGTGCACGAGGAGGCCATCGACCACGACGGGCGTTTCTACCGCCTGCACTTCCGGCCCACGGGCGACCTGCTGCCGCCGCTGCGCGAGCGCATCCCGATCTACACGGCGGGCGTCAACCCGCGGATGATCGAAACGGCCGGCCGCGTCGCCGACGGGCTGCTCGGCCACGTGCTGTTCACGATCCCCTACCTCGAGGACGTCGTGCTGCCGGCGATCGAGAAGGGCGCACGGCGCATGGAGCGCGACCCGTCGGAGATCCAGGTGGCCAGCCTCGTGTTCGCCGCGGTCAACGACGACGCCGAGCAGGCGCGCCGCGACGTGGCGGCGCAGATCGCCTTCTACGCCTCGGCCAAGACCTACGGCACGATCATGGAGCGCATCGGCTTCGGCGGGGTGGGGGAGGCGATCCGTGAGGCGTTCGCCCGCCGCGACCACGAGGCGATGATCGCGGCGGTGCCCGACGCGATGATCGACGCGCTCGCGGTCTGCGGGACGGCGCAGGACGTCCGCGACGGGCTGCGCCGCTACGAGGGGCTGCTCGATCACGCGATCCTCTACACGCCGAGCTTCGGGCTGGCGCCCGAGCGCGTGCAGGACAACGCCCTGGGGCTCATCCGGGCGTGCTCGGCGATCGCCCGCCCGCGGTAGCCCCGGCGCGCGGATTGGCGCATGCGCTAGTGGCGCAGGGCACCGTCGCCCGGTCTGATGGAGGCCGGTGTTCAACGCATTGAGATCCGATGAGCTGCTCGTGGGGGTGGGGCGCATGCTGCGCATGGCCGCCGACCTCCAGGGCCCGCCGGAGGACTACGAGCGCAGCGTCCTGCTCTCGGCCTTCAGCGTGACGCGCCTGCTGGCCTCCGAGCAGCGGGCCGCGCCGGCCCTGCTGGCCTCCACGCAGGCCGGGCTGGACGACGTGCTGGCCGCCGACCTGCGGCCCGCCGTCAGCGAGGCGCGCCGGCGCATCGCCGCCGCCGCCGACGGCGTCGAGGTCGGCGACGTGCTGGTCGACCTGCTCGCCGAGCTGCCGGCGCAGGACCCCACGCGCACCGCCGTGCACGGCGTGCTGCGGCGCATGGTCGACGAGGAGGTGGCGGCGCTCGCGCGCTCCCCCGAGGAGGACGAGGCGTGAGCGCCGAGGACCACGAGGGCATCGACGCCGCCAAGGCGGAGGCGATGCTGGCGACGATGCGCTCGGTCGGCTCGGCCGACGACGCGTCGCGCGTCACGTACCTCGAGCAGCTCGAGGGCGGCTGGTCGCGCCACTCCTATGCCGCGCGCGTGCGGCACGGCGACGGCACCGAGCGCGCCTACATCCTGCGCGCGCGGCCGCGCGCGTCGACGCTGGACACCGACCTGGGCCAGGAGTTCCGGACCTTCGAGCTGCTCGTCGACGAGCCGCTGCCCTCGCCCGCCGTCCACGGCTACGAGCCCTCCGAGGACACCCCGTTCGACGGGCCCTACTTCGTGATGGACCGCCTCGTGGGCCACGCCGTCAACGTCTGGCGGGGCCGCGACCGCCGCCAGCTGCACGAGGACTGGGAGGGCGGCCGCGGCATCGCGACCGACTTCGTCGCGTACCTGGCCGCGATCCACCGCATCGATCCCGGGCGCGCCGCGCAGGCGAGCATCGTGCGCGACTTCACCGCGACGGTCGACCACTGGCAGGGCGTCTACCAGGAGATGCGCCTGGTCCGCGATCCCGTGATCGAGGAGGCCTACGCCTGGGTGCGCAGCCGCGAGCCCGACCCCGTGCCGGCCTGCCTGGTCCACGGCGACTACCGCATCGGCAACTGCCTCATCGAGGACGGCCGCGTGTCGGGCATCCTGGACTGGGAGCTCTCCTACGTCGGCGACCCGCGCTTCGATCTCGGGTACATGGCGCTGGACTACCACGCCGGCAAGTTCACGACGCCGGGATCCGACCTGCTGGCCGCGGTGGCCGACCGGACGTGGTTCTACGAGCGCTACGGCGAGCTGACGGGGCAGCCCGTCGACCTCGAGGCCGTGCGCACGTTCAGCGCCCTCGGCGCGCTCATGCTCTTCGCGATCATGACGACGGGGATCCGCGTGTACTCGCGCCGTGAGACGACCGACATCCGCATGGCCTGGGCGCGCTTCGTGCTGCCCGGCCTGCGCCAGGATCTCGCCGGGATCATGGCCTGGTGACCCGTGACCACTGGCGCTAGCGCCAGTACCACGGCGCGGAGCGGGGTGTCATTCTCGCGCCGCGTACGGAAGATGGGGAGGGTCGCATGACGGATCTCGATGCTGCGAAGGTCAAGTTGGATCTCACGCGGGCATCGCGCTGGAACTCCCTCACCCTGTCGCAGCTGCTCGAGCGCGACGGCCTGGACCTCGACAAGCCCGCGATCGTCTTCGAGGACGCGTCGCGCACCTACGGCGAGCTGCGCGTGGCCGCGCGCCGCGTCGCCAACGCGCTCATCGGCCTGGGCATCGACGAGTTCGACCGGGTCGCCGTGCTCAGCGCCAACCGCCTGGAGTTCATGGAGGTCGAGGCGGGCATCGCGGGCGCCCGGGCCATCATGGTGCCATTGAACTGGCGGCTGCGCGACGGCGAGCTGGCCAACCTCCTGCGCCGGTCCCAGGCCCGCGCGATCTTCGTCGAGGAGCGGTTCCTGGCCACGATCCTCGCGCTGCGCCGCGCCGGCGAGGTCCCCAACCTGCGCACGGTCATCGCCTTCGACGGCGCACCCGGCGACCTCAACTACGAGGAGGTGATCGGCTCGGCGTCGGCCGAGCGCCCGACGCGCACCGGGCGGCTGGACGACCCGCACGAGATCATCTTCACCTCGGGCACGACGGGCCAGCCCAAGGGCGTGGTGTGGACCAACGGCACCGTCATCTTCAACGCGCTGCAACAGGCCACCGACTTCATGCTGGGCCCGCAGCACAGCAGCTACGCGCTGATCGACCTGTATTACATCGGCGCCCGCCACGACTTCACCTGGGCGATCCTGCAGGTGGGCGGGACCGTGCACATCAAGCCCTCCAGCGGCTTCGACGCCGGCGAGGTGGTGCGCTACGTCGCCCGGCACCGGATCACCCACATCCTCTGGGTGCCGACGATGTTGTACGAGATCCTGCGGCTGCCCGACCTGGCCGACCACGACCTCGGTGCGCTGCAGATGATCATGTGCGGCGGCCAGCCCGTCTCGGTCGCCACGACCGAGAGCTCCCAGGAGGCGTGGCCCCACACCGACTTCATCCAGGTCTACGGCCTCACGGAGGGCGGCGGGTCGGTCACCTACGTCCGGCCTGACCACGCGCGCTCCAAGCCCGGCTCGGCCGGCCAGCCCTCGCTCAACGTCGAGATCCGCCTCGTGGACCCAGAGGGCCTGGACGTGCCGACCGGCATCGACGGCGAGGTCCTGGTCCGCGCGCCCACGGTCACCGCGGGCTACTGGGACGACCCGGAGGCCACCGACCGCCTCATCGTCGACGACTGGCTGCATACGGGCGACATGGGTCACGTCGACGAGGACGGCCACCTCTACATCTCGGGCCGCAAGGGCGACATGATCATCAGCGGCGGGATGAACGTGTTCCCGCACGAGATCGAGGACGTGCTGTGCGAGCACCCGTCGGTGGCCGACGCCGCGGTCATCGGCCTGCCCCACGAGAAGTGGGGCGAGACGGTGTGCGCGGTCGTCGAGGCGGCGCCCGGGGCCACCGTCGACGAGCAGGACCTCATCGCGTTCTGCACGCAGCGGCTGGCGAGCTACAAGAAGCCGACGTCCGTGCAGGTCGTCGAGGAGATCCCGCGCACGTCGGCCGGCAAGGCCAAGAAGTTCATCCTGCGCGAGCGGTTCGCGCGGCCCGAGACCACCGCGCTGCCCTCCCCCTCCGGGTGACTGGCGGATAGGACAGTTGCCCCGTCCGACGGGGCTGGACAGAGTGGACGATGCGGCAAAGACCTTGTTTCGAGGAGACCCATGACTGAGAGCGGCACCAACGGAAGCGGCGGGCAGGCCTTCATCGGCGTCGACGTCGGCGGCACCCACACCGACGTGTCGGTGATCTACGAGGGCCGCGTCGAGCGCGGCAAGGCCCTGACGACGTACGACGACTTCAGCCGCGGGGTGCTCGAGGCCGTCGGGGTCGCGGCCAAGACCTACGGGCTGTCGATGGAGGACCTGCTGGCGCGGACCCAGCTCTTCATCAACGGCACCACCGTCGTCACCAACGCGATCACGCAGCTGCGCGGCTCGCGCGTCGGCGTTCTCATCACGAACGGCTTCGGCGACGCCTTCCGCCTCGCCGGCGGCCCGCGGACGACGGAGATCGACGACCACCTCCAGCTCAACGTCCCCGACCTCGTCGACCGCCAGGCCATCGCGGACATCGACGAGCGCATCGACTGGTCGGGCGCCGTGCTCGTCCCGCTCGACGTCGAGCAGGTCAAGGCGCAGGCCAAGCACCTCGTCGAGGAGGTCGGCGTCGACGCGCTGTCGATCTGCTTCCTGTGGAGCCACGCCAACACGGCCCACGAGGTCGCGGCCCGCGACGCGATCAAGGAGATCTACCCCGACCTCTTCGTGACGATGTCGCACGGGGTGTTCCCCGTGGAGGGCGAGACGCGCCGCTGGACGACCGCGGTGCTCAACTCGTTCGTGCAGGCCAGCGCCGACGTCTACCTGACCTCGCTCAACGAGAAGCTGCGCACGGCCGGCCTGACCGGCGGCCTCGCCTTCTTCCAGGGCCTGGGCGGCGGCATCAGCCTCGAGAAGGCGCGCGAGTACCCGCTCGGCCTGCTGGGCTCCGGCCCGGCCGCGGGGGCCATCGGCTCCAACGAGCTGGCCAAGCGCATGGGCAAGAAGCGCGTCCTGCTCGGCGACATGGGCGGCACGAGCTTCGACACCGGGATCATCGTCGACAACGAGATCCACATCGACAAGAACCTCCAGCTCGGCCCGTTCATGACGGGCGTCAACATCGTCGACGTGGTCTCGGTCGGCGCCGGCGGCGGCTCCATCGGCTGGGTCAGCGAGCGCGGCGTGCCGCAGGTCGGCCCGCACAGCGCCGGCTCGACCCCGGGCCCGGCCGCGCTGGACCGCGGGGGCGAGCAGCCCACGGTCACCGACGCCATGGTCACGCTCGGGTTCATCGATCCCGACAACTACCTCGGCGGCCGCGTCAAGCTCAAGCCCGAGAAGTCCCGTGAGGTGCTCGACCGCGTCTTCGGCGAGCGCTTCGGCTGGTCGACGGAGGAGTCGGCGGCGGCCATGCACGACCTCGTTGTGGTCAACATGGCCAACGCGGTGCGCGAGGTCTCGGTCGGCAAGGGCCACGACCCGCGCGAGTTCCTGTTCCTGGCCTACGGCGGCACGCTGCCGCTGTTCGCGTCGCAGATCGCCGAGCGCCTGAACATCGGGACGATCGTCATCCCGCGCAACAGCTCGGTCTTCTGCGCGCTGGGCCTGCTGAGCTCGGACTACGTCATGCGCTTCGACCAGGGCGTGGGCTGGGACCTGTCCAAGCCCGAGGGCGTGGACCGGGTCAACGCCATCGCCGAGCGCATGGTCGCCGAGGCGATCGCGCAGATGGAGTCCGAGGGCTTCCCGCGCGAGCAGATCGAGGTCCAGCGCACGGCCGACGTCCGGTTCCACGGCCAGGCCTACGAGCTGACGCTGCCGATGCCCGCCCGCACGCTGAACAGCGACGACGCCGGTCAGGTGTTCGACGACTTCCTGGCCACCTACGAGCGGACCTACGGCGAGGGCACGGCGTGGAAGGGCGTGCCGGCCTCGCTCATCAACTACAGCGTCACGGTCATCGGGCGCCAGGACCGGCCCGAGATGGGCGTCGCGGTCAGCGGCAACGGCACGCATGCCGTCCCGGTGCGCGAGACGCGGCAGGTCTTCCTGCCCACCGAGCGCCACCTCGACGAGGTGCCGATCATCGACGACGCCGCCTTCGAGGTCGGCAGCAAGGTCGAGGGGCCTGCGATCATCGACGCCGTCGACACGACGGTCTACCTGCCGCCGGGTACCCGGGCGGAGCGAGACGCATACATGAACTACGTCCTGACGCGCTGAGGGAGCCATCATGAGCACTGCCGACTACGACGTCATCGCCGCCGAGGTCCACCGGAAGGCGCTGAAGAACCTGACCGACGAGATGGCGATCACCCTGGTGCGCACCTCGGGGTCGCCGATCGTCACGGAGTCCAAGGACTTCTCGACGTGCCTGATGGACACCAAGCCCGAGCACCTCGGGTTCAGCTCCTACGTGCTGTTCCACGTGGGCTCGTCGCTCATCGGGACCGAGGTGATCGCCGACCTGGTCAGGGGCGGCGTCGACCTCAAGCCGGGTGACGGCTGGGTGGTCAACGACCCGCACACCGGCGGTGCCATGCACCAGGGTGACGTGTCGATCATCATGCCGACCTTCTACAAGGGCGAGCACCTGGGCTGGTCCTTCGCCAACATGCACGTCCTGGACGTGGGCGGGGTGGGCATCTCGGGCTACGCCCCGGGGGCGCACGACGTGTGGCAGGAGGGCATGCGCTTCCCGCCGATCCGGATCATCCGCGACGGCGCGATCGACCCCGAGTGGGAGCACTACATCGCGGCCAACGTCCGCGCGCCGGGTGCCGTGCTCAACGACATCCGCTCCATGGTCGCGTCGAACAACACGGCGACGGTCAAGCTCACCCAGATCATCGACGAGTTCGGCCTCGAGGCCCATCGCCAGTACTGCGAGATCAACAAGGACCTCAGCGAGCAGGTGCTGCGCGAGCGGATCGCCAAGATCCCCGACGGCGTCTACGAGGCCGTCGACTGGAACGAGTTCGACGGCCACGACGGCCCCGACCGGCTGCTGGAGCTGCGCTGCCGCCTGGAGGTCGACGGGACCGACCTGCGGTTCTTCTACACCGGCGTCCCGCAGATCGACGCGTTCGTCAACTCGACGATGGGCCCGATGTTCGGTCAGGCGATGACCGGCCTGATGACGATCCTGGTCTACGGCGACCTGCCGGTCAACGGCGGCCTGTGGCGTCCCATCACCGTCGACATCGGCGAGCCCGGCACGATCGTCAACTCGGTGCCGCCGGCCCCGGTCAGCAACGCGCACTCCGAGGTCGGCATGCGCGCCTGCAAGCTGGCCAAGGACGTGCTCTGCCAGGCCATGGCGCTCAGCGACGATCCCATCCTGCGCAGCCGCATCTCCGGCCAGCACCAGGACGGCTTCCCGGGCAACGCGCTGTTCGGCAACAACCAGCACGGCGGCGTGTCGGTCATCTTCTACCCCGACAACGCCATCGGCTCCGGCGGCGGCGCGCAGACGATCAACGACGGCCAGGACGCCTACGGGCTGACCTGCACCACCGGTGGCGGCATCCCCGACGTCGAGAACCACGAGGGCGCCGACCCGGTGCTCTTCCTGTGGCGGCGCCTGGTGGCCAACTCCGGCGGCCCCGGCCAGTACCGCGGCGGCCAGTCGCTCGACCAGGCCTACGCGATCCACTACTCCGACGTGATGGCGGGGCCGTGCTTCAACGCGTGCGCCCAGGTGCCGCCGCACGGCGTCGGCGGCGGCTACCCCGGCTGCGCGGGGACGTTCTTCCCCGTGCGCGCCTCCAACGTCGAGGAGCTCATCGCGGCCGGCAGCATGCCGACCCGTCAGGCGCTTGACGGCCGCACCGAGGTCGTGCGCTCCAAGCTGACGCACATCGTCCTCGAGCGCGGTGACGTGTTCGTCGCCACCGCGGGCGGCGGCGCCGGCCTGGGCGACCCGCTGCTGCGGGCACCCGAGCTCGTGGCCAAGGACATCGTCTCGGGCTACGTCACCGCCGAGCACGCCCACACGATCTACGGCGTGGTGCTCAACGACGCCGGCGAGGCCGATGCCGAGAAGACCGCGGCGCGCCGTGCCGAGATCCGCCGCGAGCGGATCGGCGCCGACCCGGCCAAGGAGGCCGCGACGCCCCCGAGCCCGGGCATCTCGCTCGCGCGGGTCGACGGGGGCTGGACGTGCACGTCCTGCCAGGAGCGGCTGGCCGACGCCGACGGCAACTGGCGCGAGGGCGCGGTCCTGTCCGAGCACCCGATCGCCGAGCGCTACGACGAGCTCGGCATGATCGTCCGCGACCGCAAGGAGAGCCCGCGCGTGCACATGCGCGAGTACTTCTGCCCGGGGTGCGCGGCGAGCCTCGGGGTCGACGTCGCCACCGAGGATCTCGAGACGCTCCCGGCGGCCTCAGCGCTGAAGGCGGCCGCCACCGCCTGAGGGCGGAGATGAAGGTCTGAAGAAGCCGACCGAACGGGCGGGCGCGCCACTGGCGTGCCCGCCCGGTGCGCTGTATGGTCCCTCTCCGTTGTCGACCGCGCGGTAGGAGGAGAGAGTGCCATGCGGATCATGATCGTGGACGATCACGAGATCGTGCGCGAAGGGGTCAGGGCCGCATTGTCGTGCGACCCGCGAATCGAAGTGGTGGCCGAGGCGGGCTCGGGCAAGGAGGCGCTGCGCCGCGTCCGCCAGACGCTGCCGGACATCGCCCTCGTCGACCTGCGCCTGCCCGACATGCGCGGCGAGGATCTCACGCGTGAGCTGGTCCGGGACTTCCCCGGCACTTCGGTGATCATCCTCACGACGTACCTGAGCGAGGAGACCGTCCGCGGTGCCCTCGAGGCCGGGGCCGTGGCCTACGTCACCAAGGCGGCCGGCCTGCCCGAGCTGACCGCGGCCATCGAGCGCGTGATGGACGGCGAGCCGGTGCCCGACGCCGCCGCCGGCCTGCAGATCGTGCGCCAGCTCCACGCGCTGGTCACGAGCCGTATGACCGGGGCGACGCCCACGCCGCAGCAGGAGCGCGTGCTCGAGCTCGCGGCCCAGGGCTTCACGAACCAGGAGATCGGCAGCCGCCTGTTCATCTCCGAGTCCACGGTCCGGTTCCACGTACAGAAGCTCAAGTCGAAGTTCGAGGCGCGCACGAAGACCGAGCTGATCGCCAAGGCGATCCGCACCGGCTTCATCGCCCCGGCCAGCGAGGCCGGGATGGCATCGCACGAGGCATGATCCCCGCCGCCGGGCCGCGGCCCACGCCCGCCTTCGGCGGCCTGTCGCGGGCGGCGCGCCGTGCGCTGGGCAGCGAGGCGGTCGTCATCGTCTACGAGCCCGACGGCGGCCACGGCGTCGTCGTCGAGCAGGAGGGCCTGGTGCCCGGGACCGTGCGCGCCTTCGGCCGCGCTCTGGCCAACGGCGACGACGCGTTCCTCGCGCGCGAGTTCTCGGGCGTGCTGACCGCCGAGGTCAACCTGGAGGGCGAGCGGCTCGGCGCGATCCATGCGCTGCGCCACTCGCTCGGCGACTTCGAGCACCCCGAGCTCATCGGGATCTTCGCGGCCCAAGCCGCCATCGCGCTCGGGATGGCCCAGCGCCCGCCGGCCCACCACGACGGGTCCGAGATCCTGTCCGAGCTGGACCACCTCGTGCTGTCGGTCCACAACCTCGAGGACCTCAGCCGCGCGGTGACCGACGCGCTGGGCCCGGTGTTCGGGGGGCCATGACGGCGGTCATGGTCGCCGACCCGCAGCGCAACATCCTGCAGATGTCGCCCGGGGCGTTCGGCGCACCCGGCGAGGTCGCCGCCTCCCACCAGGTCAACCTCTTCGACCCCAACAGCAACTCCGCGCGGGTCTACAACACGGGCCAGCCGTACATCAGCAACGACTCGGCGCGCGACCCGGGCATCCGCAAGAGCTACGTCGACATCTTCGGCATCGAGCGGCTGATGTCGGTGCCGCTGCACCGCATCGGGCTGCTGCACATCGCCAACAAGCCCGAGCCGTTCAACCTCGACGATCTCGAGCGCGCGATGGCCCTGGCGCCGCGCATCGCCAACATCGTCGAGCTCGCCACGACGCTGCTGCGCCTGCGCCGCCAGCAGCGCCTGGAGGGCATCCTCGCCGACGTCGCCGTCTCCGTCGCCTCCGGCGCCGGGGTGCAGAGCTTCCTCGTGCCCGCGCTGGAGGAGCTGTGCGAGGCCACCGACGCCAACCTGCTGGCCATCGTCCCCGACGAGGCCCCGGCGATCATGGCCCGGCGCGGCATCCTGCAGGACGGCGACGAGGCCACCGTGCTCGAGGAGGCCGGCGGCAACCCGGGCGTGCGCGCCTACGTCGTCGGCCCGCGCAAGGCCGGCGATCCGGGCCAGGCGGCGTTCTACGTGCCCGTGCGCCTCGGGCACCAGCGCCTGGGCACGCTGGCCGCCTTCCGCTGCCGCGGCGAGCCGTTCGCCCAGGCCGAGCGGCGCTCGCTCATGCGCCTGGCCAACCTCGCCGCGCTGGCCCGCGCCACCGAGCGCTACCAGGAGCAGCGGTCCGAGCTGGCCCGCCTGCAGGAGCGCCAGCGCATCGCCGACGACCTGCACGACGATGTGGCCCAGATCCTCTTCGCCGCGCAGATCAGCCTCGACGCCATCCTCCAGCGCGACGAGCTCGACGACAGCGCCGCGGAGGCCATCGCACGTGCCCGCGGCCTGCTCATCCGCGGCGACACCGCGATCCGCACGGTCATCCACCGCCTGTCGACCCCGCCCGCCGCCGACATCTCGACGCGGCTGTCGTCGGTGGTCTCCTCGGTGGAGGACGAGTTCGGGATGGTCGTCTCGATGCAGATCGCCCAGGACGCGCCGATGCTCGCCCGCCACCTGCCGCGGCCCAAGAGCGACGCGCTGGTCAAGGTCGCGCGCGAGTCGCTGGTCAACGCGGCCAAGCACGCCGGCCCGTGCGACGTCGTGCTGACGCTCGAGGTGCCGACCCCCGACCGGCTCGTGCTCACCGTCGCCGACGACGGATGCGGCCGGGTCGACGACGGCGGCGCGCCGCACCATGGCCTGGCGTCCCTGCGGCGCATCGTCAGCGAGCAGGGCGGGACGCTGCGCGTCGTGCACGGCCCGCACGGCGGCACCCGCGTCACCGCCGGCGTGCCGCTGGACTCGCAGCGCCTGAGCGCCTGATCGGCCCCGCGCAGCGCTGCCGCACGCCGACTGGCGTAGCCGACAGTGGCGCCCGCGGGCCGCACGGCTACCGTGGGCCGATGATCAACCCGTCCGCCGCCCTGCCGGTGCTGCCGCTGGTCGAGTCCGACGAGCACCGCCTGCTGCGCGAGTCGGTGCGCGAGATCGCCGGGGGATTCGGCCACGAGTACTTCGCGCGCGTGCGCCGCGAGGGCCGGCCGCCCAGCGAGCTGTGGGAGGCGCTGGCCGGCCACGGCTTCCTGGGGGTCAACATCCCCGAGGAATACGACGGCGGCGGCCAGGGCCTGCTCGAGCTCGCGCTGGTGGAGGAGGAGGTCAGCGCGGCCGGCTGCCCGCTGCTGCCGCTCATGGTCTCGCCCGGCGTGGCCGGCACGATCCTGTCGCTGCACGGCAGCGCCGAGCAGAAGGACCGCTGGCTGCGCCCGCTGGGCACCGGCAAGGGCCATTACGCGCTCGCCGTCACCGAGCCCGACGCCGGCTCCAACTCCCACAAGATCTCCACCCGCGCGCGGCGCGACGGCGACTCGTGGGTCCTGCGTGGCACGAAGACCTACATCTCCGGCGTCGAGGACAGCCAGGTCATGCTCGTCATGGCCCGCACCGGCGAGGCCGACGAGCGCGGCCGCGGCCGGCTGTCCATGTTCCTCGTCGACGTCGACGCTCCGGGGCTGGAGCGCCAGCCGATCGAGACGGTCAGCGAGGCGCCCGAGCAGCAGTGGACGCTGTTCTTCGACGACGTCGTCGTCGGCGAGGACCGCCTCGTGGGCGGCGAGGGCGCCGGGCTGCAGGCCGGGTTCGACGGGCTGAACCCCGAGCGCATCCTCGGCGCTGCCGTCTGCATCGGCGTGGGGCGCTACGCGCTGGACCGCGCGTCGGAGTACGCGAACAAGCGCGAGGTGTGGGGCCGGCCCATCGGCGCCCACCAGGGCGTGGCGCACCCGCTGGCCGACGCGAAGATCGCGCTGGAGGCCGCGCGCCTGATGACCTACAAGGCGGCGGTCCTGCAGGACGCGGGCGCGCCGGCGGGGGAGGCCTCCAACATGGCCAAGCTGCTGGCCGCCGATGCCGGGGGGCGCTGCCTGGACCAGGCCATCCAGACCCACGGCGGCAACGGCCTGTCGGTCGAGTACGGGCTGGCCGACCTGTGGTTCATCGTGCGGCTGATGAAGATCGCGCCGGTCTCGCGCGAGATGGTGCTCAACTACGTCGCGCAGCACTCGCTGGGGCTGCCGCGCTCCTACTGAGCGCCGGCGGCGCCCACCGGCCGCTCAGGCGGCGGCCGGCGTGAGGTAGCCGAGCTTGGTCAGGCGCTCGCCGAGGGCGTCGACGACGCTGGCCTGCTCGGCCTGGCCCAGGATGAACATGATCCCGGTCCAGCCGTCCTCGGCGATCCCGTCGATCGCCGCCTTCATGCGCGCCTCGCCGCCCCAGACGCACAGCGTGTCGATGAGGTAGTTCGACAGCCGTTCGCTGATGACGCCGGTGTTCTTGGGGCGCGAGTTGTCGGCGTGGAAGCCGTAGTCGTAGGCCTTGCGCATCTCCAGAACGTCGGCCTGGATCTCGTCGGGCACGTTGCGCTCGGACAGGTCGGCGCGCAGCCCGCGGTTGGCCATGGCCACGACCATCGCGCCGAGGTCCTCGCGCACCGCGTCGTGGTCTTCGCCCAGCGACACCGTCGGGGCGATCCAGTTCTCGCGGCCCTCGCCGACGCGGGCGGCCGCCAGCCGGCGCCGGCGGACCTCGGGGTCCATCGTGCCGCCGTACAGGATGCCGTCGCCGACCTCGCCGGCCAGCGCCGCGGCCTTCGGGCCGTCGGCGGAGACGAGGATGGGGCAGGTCGGGCGCTCGATGCCCGTGCGCGGGATCTGCGAGCCCTTGTAGGGCCCGCCCTCGCCGCGCCAGTAGCCATGGATGGCGTGCACGGCCTCGCCGAGCTCGGCGATCGTCGCGGGCTTCATGCCCAGGCCACGGGCGGCGCTGTTGCCGGTCGCCACCGTGCCGATGAACTTCCCGTCGGTGAACTCGGTCATCGTGGCGAACAGGTTGGCCACGATGACGGGGTGGCGGACGACGACGTGGCTGACCATCGGCCCCGTGATGACCGACGGGGCCGTGCGCGCCACCTCCAGCTGGTGCAGGAAGGACTCCTGATACACCGTCGGCGAGTCGGCCACGCTGATCCAGTCGAAGCCGTACCGCTCGCCGGACGCGGCGGCGATGCGGGTCTCCTCGAGGGACCGGGGCAGGATCATGAACCCGAACTTCATCCGCGCAGCATGCCATCGGCCGCGCGGCCGGGGAATGGGCGGTTATGCCAGTGCGCGCGTCCGCGGTACGAGGAACGACACGACGGTCGCGACCACCAGGAGCCCGGCGATGATCGCGAAGGCCTGCGTGAAGCCCGCGTCGGCGGGGATCCCGTCGGCCGTCACGCTGGCCGCGATGACGGTGGCCGAGACCTGGCTGCCGAACGCGCCGCCGACCCAGCGGGTCAGCGTGTTCATGCCGGTGGCCACGCCCGTCTGGTCGGGCGCGACGGTCGCCACGATGAGGATCGGCATGACCGACAGCGACAGGCCGATGCCGACGCCGGCGACCGCGGCGATGAGCGCGACCTCCCAGACCTGGTGGTGGGCGACGGCCAGCAGCGCGTAGGCCAGCGCGGAGATCGCCGCGCCGGCGATGAGCAGCCTCTCCAGGCCGAAGCGCGCCTCCAGGCGCCCGAGCGCCACGCCGGTGGCCAGCATCATCACCGCGGTGGGCAGCAGCAGCAGCGCGGCGCCGGTCGGCCCGGTCCCCAGCCCGAAGCCCGTCGCGGCCGGGATGACCGCCAGCTGGGGGATCACGATGAACGCCCCGAACATCCCGACGGCGAGCAGCAGCCCCGCGACGTTCGTGGTCCACACGACGGGCAGGCGCATCATGCGCATGTCGACCAGCGGCGTGCGGGAGCGCAGGTCGGCCGCCGTCCAGGCCGCCAGCAGCGCGGCGCCGGCGGCGAAGAGCCCCAGCGTCCGGGCCGAGCCCCAGCCCCACTGCGGGCCCTGGGTGATGGCCAGCAGCAGGCCGGTCAGCCCCACGCACAGCAGTGCCGCCGAGGACCACGCCACCCCGACGCGGCTGCGCACGGGCGACTCGGGGACGAGGATCGCGGAGGCGATGAGCGCCAGCAGCACGGGGCCCAGCGCGCACCAGAACAGCGCGCGATAGCCGAGGTGCTCGACGACCGGGCCCGACACGACGTTGCCCGCCGAGGTCCCCACCCCGAGCATCGCCGACACCCATCCGATGCCCGAGGGGACCCGCGCCGCGGGCAGCTCGTCGCGGACGATCCCGAAGGCCAGCGGGAAGACGCCGCCGGCGACGCCCTGCAGGGCGCGCGCCGCGATGAGGAGGCCCAGCGACCGGCTGACGGCGGCCAGGACGATGCCGGCCGCGAGCAGGGCCAGCACGCCGGTGAGCACCCGCCGCTTGCCGTACATGTCGCCCAGGCGCCCCGCGATCGGCGTGGCGATCGCCGCCGTGAGCAGGAACGCGGTGAGCACCCAGGCGGCGGCCGACGGCGTGGCGCCGAGGCTGTGCTGGATCTCCGGGACGGCGGGGGTGACGCTGGCCTGCAGCAGCGAGTAGGCCACGGCGTCCACCGTCAGCACCGCGAGGATCACGCGCGGTCGGCGGGCGACCGGCGCGGCCGTCGTCGTCGTCACGTCACGGGCGGGACTCAGCCGGCGACCGGACTCAGGTGGCCGAGGCGCCGCAGGCGCTCGCCGAGCGCGTGCACGGCGGCGACCTGGTCGGCCTGGCCCAGGACGAACATGATCCCGGTCCAGCCCTCCTGCGCGACGGCGTCGATGGCGGCCTGCATGCGCGCCTCGTCGCCCCAGACGCAGAGGTGGTCGATGAGGTGGCCCGCCAGCCGGTCGCTGACGACCGAGGTGTTCTTCGGCCGCGTCGTGTCGGCGTGGAAGCCATAGTCGTAGGCCTTGCGCATCGTCAGGACGTCGGCCTGGATCTCCTCGGGCACGTTGCGCTCGGACAGGTCGCCGCGCATGGCCCGGTTGGCCATGGCCACGACCATGGGGCCCAGGTCGTCGCGGACGGCCGCGTGGTCCTCGCCGAAGGAGACGGTCGGGGCGATCCACGCCTGGCGGTCGCCCTCGATGCGCGCGGCGGCCAGTCGCCGCCGGCGGACCTCCGGGTCCAGCGTGCCGCCGTAGAGCAGCCCGTCGCCGACCTCGCCGGCCAGCGCGGCGGCCTTCGGGCCGTCGGCCGAGACCAGCAGCGGGCAGCCGCGGCGCGCGATGCCCGTGGCGGGGATCCGCGAGCCCTTGAACGTGCCGCCCTCGCCGCGCCAGTAGCCCTGGATGGCGTGCACGGCCTCCCCGAGGTCGGCGATCGTCGCGGGCCTGAGGCCGGGGCCGCGGGCCGCGCTGTTGCCGGTGGCCAGCGTGCCGATCACGCGGCCGCCGGTGAGCTCGGCCAGGGTGGCCAGCGCGTTGCCGACGACGAGCGGATGGCGGACGACGACGTGGCTGACCATCGGGCCGGTCGTGACCGACGGCGCGGCGTGGGCGACCTCGGCCTGGTGCAGGTAGGACTCCTGGTAGACCGTCGGCGAGTCGCACACGCCGATCCAGTGCAGCCCGTGCCGCTCGCCGGCGATCGCCGCGGCGCGGGTCGACGCCAGGGAGCGGGGCTGCAGCATCACGCCGAACCTCATCGGGCCACCATCGCACCGCGGCGGGCCACGGAGGGTTGGCGGATCCGCCAGCGCGCCGCCGTCTACGCTCGGGCTCGTCCATCTCCGGGAGGGTCCACCATGCCCAAGGCGCGCACCAGCCGAGCCGTCGTCCAGACCGATCGCCAGACCTTCGAGGTGCACGAGTTCGAGCGGCCGGCCACCGGCCCCGACGACGCGATCCTGCGCCTCGAGCTGTGCGGGATCTGCGGCAGCGACATCGAGCAGTACGACGGGCGCTTCGACGACCTGGGCTGGACGACCGGCCCGACGATCCCGGGCCACGAGCCGCTGGGGATCATCGACGAGATCGGGGAGCGCGCGGCGCGCCGCTGGGGCGTGGCCAAGGGCGACCGCGTCGCCGTCGAGCCGCTCATCCCATGCGGGGACTGCGAGGCCTGCCGGGCCGGGCAGACGACGAAGTGCACGGGCTGGGGGCGCATGTACAGCTACGGGCTGCTGGGCACCGACGTCCGGCCCTCGATCCTCGGCGGCTACTCCGAGTACCTGTACCTGCACCCCAACACGGTGCTGCACAAGATGTCGAGGGAGATGCCGGCCTCCGTCGCGGTGCTGTTCAACCCGCTGGCGGCGGGCGTGCGCTGGGCGACCTCGGAGTCCGACCTGCGCCTGGGGGACACCATCGTCGTCCTCGGCGCCGGGCAGCGCGGGCTGTCGTGCGTGATCGCCGCGCGCGCGGCGGGCGCGGCGAAGATCATCGTCACCGACCTCGCGCGCTCCTCCGACAAGCTCGACTTCGCGCTCGAGCTCGGCGCGCACGCGGCGATCGTCGCCGACGAGGAGGACGTCGTCGAGCGCGTCATGCAGATCACCGGCGGCCGCGGCGCCGACGTGGCGGTCGACGTCACGCCCGTGGCCGTCCAGCCCATCGTCGACGCGCTGGACTTCGTCCGGCCCGGCGGGACGATCGTCGTCGCCGGCGTCAAGGGCGGCCCCCACGTGCCGCTGGACTCCGACAAGCTCCTGCACAAGTCGATCACGCTGCGCGGGGTGTTCACCGTGGACACGCCGGCCTACCGCCAGGCGATCCGGCTGCTGGAGGAGGGCGGGCAGCCGTTCGAGCGCATCCACACGGCCAGCTACCCCCTCGAGCGCGCCGAGGAGGCCATCCACCACCTCGCCGGCCGCACCGACGGACTGCGCCCGGCGATCAACGTGGCGATCGCGCCGCACGGGACGCCGTAGCGGGGAGTCGTGGTGCTCCGGCCGTGGCGTGCCGCTCAGGGCGCCTGCGGCGGGGCCGGCGCGTGCGGAGGACGGCGAGGGGGGGCAGGGGCGGTCGCGCCGCCGCTCGTGGTCGCCGTCGGGGGGTCGTTCGGGCCGAGATGATCGCTCTGCCGTGGGTCGCATCGAGCGTCCATGGGACACCCAGCTCGACCCAGAGCATGATTCATGCCCGAACGATCCTCTGGGGGCCGGCGGCCCTACCCCGCCAGGAACCCCACGAGCTTCGGGAGGACCACCTCCGGCGCCTCCTCGATGCAGAAGTGCCCGAGCCCGGGCAGCAGCTCGAGCCGGTAGTCGTCGGCGTGGTCCTCGAGTCCGCGGATGAAGTCGGGGCGGATCGCGCTGTCGGCGTCGCCGTGCAGGAAGAGCGTCGGCATGCGCAGCCGCCGCGGGTCGGGGTGCAGCATCGCGGGCAGCACCTCGCCGAACACGAAGCTCCCGTAGACCTGCTGGGTGACGTGGGGGTCGATGCGGTCCAGGAACACGTCGAGCTCGTCCGGCGACCACGCCGCGGTGTCGGGCGCCCGGCGGAACGCCGCCTTGATCAGGCCGCTGCGCACGAGCGCGGGCCCGAGGACCGGGGTCCCGAGCAGCGGCATGTACCAGAAGCCCGCCTGGGCGCGCAGCGTGCGCAGGTCGCGCCGCGGGAAGCCGTGGCCCGTGTTGACCAGCACGAGCCGGGACACGCGCTCGGGCTCGTGCAGGCCGAGCAGGAAGGCGACGTAGCCGCCCCAGTCGTGGCCGGCGAGCGCGAAGCGCCCGACGCCCATCGCGTCGAGCACCGCGAGCACGTCGCGGGCCAGCGCCGGCTTGCGGTAGCCGCGCGGCGTCGCCTCGCTCCAGCCGAAGCCGCGCAGGTCCGGCGCGATGACGTGCATCCCCGCCTGCGCCAGGGCGGGCAGCGCCCCGCGCCACTCGTACCAGTGCTGGGGCCAGCCGTGCAGCAGCACGACGGCCGGCGCGCCCTGCTCGCCGGCCTCGGCCACGTGGAAGCGCGCGCCGCGCGCCTGCACCCAACGGTGGCGGACGCCCGGCAGCTCGGGCGGCTGGTCGCCGGCGCCGCGCATCTCCCCGTTCCCCTAGGCGGCGGAGGATTCGAAGCCGTAGGCCTCGGCCAGCGCCGGGTCCTTGGCGGCCAGCTGCTCGGCCAGATCCACCATGACCTTGCACTGCTTCCAGGTGGCGTCGTCCTGCATCTTGCCGTCGATCATGTGCACGCCGCGGCCGTCGGGGATCGCCTCGATGACCTTCTTGGCGAAGAGCACCTCGGCGGGGTCGGGGGAGAAGACCTTCTTGGCGATGTCGATCTGCACGGGATGCAGCGACCACGAGCCGACGCACCCCAGCAGGAAGGCGGCGCGGAACTGGGCCTCGCAGGCGGCGACGTCCTTGATGTCGCCGAACGGCCCGTAGAAGGGCAGCAGCCCGTTCATCGTGCAGGCGTCGACCATGCGCGCGATGGAGTAGTGCCACGGGTCCTGCTGGGCGGTGATGCGCGGCGCGTCGGGGTTGTCCGGGTCGGGGTCCGACATCGACAGGTAGCCCGGGTGGCCGCCGCCGACGCGCGTGGTCTTCATGCGTCGGCTGGCCGCGAGGTCCGCGGGGCCGAAGCTCATGCCCTGCATGCGCGGGGAGGCCGCCGCGATCTCCTCGACGTGCGCGACGCCCTGCGCGGTCTCCAGCAGCGCGTGGACGAGGAGCGGCTTGGTCAGCCCGGCACGGGCCTCGAGCTGGGCGAGCAGCCGGTCGACGTAGTGGATGTCCCACGGGCCCTCGATCTTGGGGACCATGACCACGTCGAGCACGTCGCCGATCTCGGACACGAGCGTCGTGAGGTCGTCCAGGAACCAGGGGCTCTCGAGCGAGTTCACGCGCGTCCACAGCTGCGTGTCGCCGAGGTCGATCGTCTTGCCGACCTTGACCAGGCCGTCGCGCGCGGCCTCCTTGCGGTCGACCGGGACGGCGTCCTCGAGGTTGCCCAGGACGATGTCGGCCTTGGCGATCGTGTCGGGCAGCCGCGCCACCATCTTCTCGTTGCTGGCGTCGAAGAAGTGGATCATCCGCGAGGGCGGGAAGGGGATCTCGCGGAGGGGCTCGGGAGCGCCGACGGCCAGCGGCTTGTAGAAGTCTCGTGGGCTGCGCATGGCCCCAGACGATATTCGTCGCGCTCGGGCGCCGCGTCGCCGTCGGCGCCTCGGTGCAGGCCCGACCTGGCATGCTTCGCCGCCGTCAGGCAGGCACCCAAGGAGACACTGAGATGGCAGACACCGGCTTCACCACCGACCAGCGCGAGCGCGAGGCCAGCGGCGCCCACGCCTACGGCCGCTACCTCGAGGAGTTCGAGGAGGGCGACGTCTACAAGCACTGGCCCGCGAAGACCATCACCGAGGGCGATCACCACCTGTTCTGCCTGCTGACCATGAACCACCACCCGCTGCACCTCAACGACGTGTACGCGGGCAAGAGCCAGCAGGGGCAGAACGTCGTCGTCGGGCCGATGGTCTACAGCCTGGCGCTCGGCATGAGCGTCTCCGACGTCTCGGGCAAGGCGATCGCGAACCTGTCGACGGCCGAGCTCAGCCACCCGGCCCCGGTCTTCCACGGCGACACGCTCTTCGTCGAGTCCGAGGTCCTCGAGAAGCGCGAGTCCAAGACCAAGCCCGACCGCGGAACGGTCAAGGTCCACACCCGCGTCTACAACCAGGACGGCGTCCTGGTGGCCGAGTTCAAGCGCCTCGTGCTCGTGCCCCGCCGCACGCCCGGTGACGGCGCCGCGGCCGCCGACGACGAGCCCGGCCACACCGCCTCGGGCGACTGAGCAGCCCCGCCGGGTGCGGGGCCCGCGGGCGCCGCACCCGGCCCGCGCAGTCCATCCGAACGTCCAGTCAGGGACACGCCCGCCGCCGGGCAAAGGGGTAACGTCCCAGGATGAGCACCCGGACGGGCCGCACCACTCCTTCGCTCGTCCTCTTTGAATTCGAGCACGAGGAAGTGGCATGAGCATCACGGTTCCGACGAAGAACGTCAGGTTGACGGCGTGGGTGGAGGAGATCGCCGCCCTCACGCAGCCTGATGAGATCCACTGGTGTGACGGCTCGGCGGAGGAGTACGACCGCCTCTGCCAGCTCCTGGTGGATGCAGGCACGTTCAAGCGCCTGAGCGACGCCAAGCGGCCCAACAGCTACCTGGCCTGGTCGGACCCGTCCGACGTCGCACGCGTCGAGGACCGCACGTTCATCTGCTCGGCCGAGGAGCAGGACGCCGGGCCGACCAACAACTGGCGCGACCCGGCCGAGATGCGCTCGACGATGAACGACCTGTTCACGGGCTCGATGCGCGGCCGGACGATGTACGTCGTGCCCTTCTCCATGGGCCCCTGGGCTCGGACAAGTCACACATCGGCGTCCAGGTCACCGACTCGGCCTACGTCGCGGTCTCCATGCGGATCATGACCCGCATGGGCGCGGCCGCCCTCGACGTTCTCGGGGCCGACGGCGAGTTCGTGCCCTGCGTGCACTCCATCGGCGCGCCGCTGGCCGAGGGCGAGGAGGACGTGCCCTGGCCCACCAACGCCGAGGTCAAGTACATCGTCCACTACCCCGAGACGCGCGAGATCTGGTCCTATGGCTCGGGCTACGGCGGCAACGCGCTGCTCGGCAAGAAGTGCTTCGCCCTGCGCATCGCCTCGGCCATGGCTCGCGACGAGGGCTGGATGGCCGAGCACATGCTCATCCTCAAGCTCACCTCGCCCGAGGGCGAGGTCAAGTTCGTCACCGGCGCCTTCCCGAGCGCCTGCGGCAAGACGAACCTCGCGCTCATGGTCCCGACCATCGAGGGCTGGAAGGTCGAGACGATCGGCGACGACATCTCCTGGATGAAGTTCGGGGAGGACGGCCGCCTCTACGCGATCAACCCCGAGGCCGGCTTCTTCGGCGTCGCGCCCGGCACCGGCTACAGCAACTCCCCCAACGCGATGGCCGCGCTCGAGCAGGGCGCGATCTACACCAACACGGCGCTCACCGACGACGGCGGCACGTGGTGGGAGGGCATGACCAAGGAGCCGCCGGCCCACGCGATCGACTGGCACGGCGAGGACTGGACGCCCGCGGCCGACCATCCCGCCGCCCATCCCAACTCGCGCTTCACGGTGCCCGCCACGCAGGTGCCGTCGATGGCGGCCGAGTGGCAGGACCCGGCCGGCGTGCCGATCGACGCGTTCCTGTTCGGCGGCCGCCGTGCGACGAACGTGCCGCTCGTGCGCGAGGCCTTCGACTGGGAGCACGGCGTGTTCCTGGGCGCGACGATGAGCTCGGAGCAGACGGCCGCCGCGTTCGGCACCGTCGGCCAGCTGCGCTTCGACCCATTCGCGATGCTGCCGTTCTGCGGCTACAACATGGCCCAGTACTTCGAGCACTGGCTCGAGATCGGGGCGCGGGAGGGTGCCCGGCTGCCGCGGATCTTCTACGTCAACTGGTTCCGCAAGGGCGCCGACGGCAAGTTCCTGTGGCCGGGCTTCGGCGACAACTCGCGCGTGCTGAAGTGGATCTTCCGCCGCGTCGAGGGCAAGGTCGACGCCGAGGAGACGCCGATCGGCCTCGTGCCCAAGAAGGGCGAGCTCGACACCGACGGCCTCGACATCAGCGATGCGGCGCTCGAGGAGGTCCTGTCGGTCGACCTCGACGCGCTGCGCGACGAGCTGCCGCAGGTCCGGGAGCACCTCGCGAAGTTCGGCGACGAACTGCCGGCGGCGGTCCGCGCCCAGTTCGAGGCGCTCGAGCAGCGCCTGGGCGCCTAGGCGCCCCAGCCCGACCCGCGCCGCCCGCGGGGCATCCGGACCGGGTGCCCCGCGGCGCCGCCACCCGCGCCCCTCGCCCCGCGCGTTGTGCTGGGCATGGCGCAGGGCGTCCTGCCGTGGGCGCCGAGCCCGTCACCCAGCCGCAACCGACGACGTGAGCTCGTTCATCGACCGCGTCGCCGAGGCCACGAGGAGGTCGCTGTCCCGGCCGACAGCTGGATCGGCTGATCTCCCGGTTCCAGGGTCGGATGCCGCGGGCGGCAGGCGCCTGCCACGTGCATCGGAGGGTCGGCGCCGCCGGGTACGGTTGGCCCGTGACGCCTCAGGAGGACTCACCGTCGGCCGGGTCGCCCGACGGCATCGCCCAGACCGTCGCCGGGCTGGCCCGCGAGCAGGGCGACGAGATGCTCGCCCGCTTCGCGCAGGCCTACCTGCGCCGGGCGCCCGTCGGCGGCGACGGCGACCGCCCGGAGGACCCCCCCGCCCTGCTGGCCGAGGCCCGCGGCGCCCTGGACCTGGCCCGCTCGCGCGGCAGCGCGCCCGTCGCGGTCCGCGCGTTCACGCCCAACCGGGCCGAGCACGGCTACGAGGCCGCCGGGTCGGTGCTCGAGACGAACACCGACGACCTGCCGTTCCTCGTGGACTCCGTGGCCGGGGAGCTCGGCGCCCGCGGCCTGGACCTGCGTCGCATGGCGCACCCGATCGTCGGCGTGCGCCGCGACGCGGCCGGCGTGATCACCGCGATCGAGCATGCGCGCGACGCGCCGCGCGAGTCCATCATGCACTTCGAGCTCGGGCGCCACCTCAGCCCGGAGGAGCTCGCCGACCTCGAGGACGCCGCGCGCCACGTGCTCGCGACGGTCCGCGCGGTCGTCGAGGACTTCGGCGGCCTGCGCGCCGGGGTCGACCGCCTGGCGGCGATCGTCGCCGAGGCCGCGGGGCGCGGCGCCGACCCCGAGGCCGTCGGGGACGCCCAGGCGTTCCTGGACTGGGTGCGCCACGCCCACTTCGTGTTCCTCGGCTTCCGCGAGGACGCGCGCGAGGACGGCCGCATGGTCGGCGTGGCCGGCACGGGCCTCGGCCTGTTGCGCGACCACCGCGAGGCGGGTGAGCTGCGCGTCCCCGCCCACGACCCGGCCACGCCGGCCGACGTGCCCGCCGACGAGATCCTGACCATCACGCGGACCACCACGCTGTCACCCGTGCACCGGCGCGAGCCGATGGACGCGATCGTCGCCCGCGCGTTCGGCGCCGACGGGCAGGTGATCCACGAGGCGCGCCTGCTCGGCCTGTTCACCTCGCGCGCATACGCCGAGCCCGCCAGCCGCACGCCGATGCTCGAGCGCAAGCTGCGGCACGTCCTCGAGGCCGAGGACCTCATCGACGGCTCGCACGACTCGAAGGCCGCGATCGCGATCTTCGACGGGTTCCCGAAGTCCGAGCTGTTCGCCGCGCCGATCGAGGACCTGCGGGCCGAGCTGGCCGCCCTGCTCTCCGTCCACGGCGACGACGTGCGGCTCGTGGGCCGGCGCAACCGCGACGGCCGCGGCGCGTCGCTGGTGGCCACGCTGCCGCGCGAGCGCCACACCCCGGCGCTGCGCGAGCGGCTGCGCGACCTGATCGCCTCGGCCTACGCCACCGAGCGCGTCGAGGTCCACGAGGTCTTCGGCGAGGACGACCGCGTCCTGGTGCACCTGCTCGTCCGCGCCGACGGCGGCCTGCCCGACGTCGACGTCGCCGGCCTGGAGCGCCGGCTCATCTTCGAGGCGCGCACCTGGGCCGACCGCGTCGCCGACGGCCTGGTCGCCGAGCTCGGCCCCGAGCGCGGGCGCATGCTCGCGGCGCGATGGCTCAAGCGGCTGCCCGAGCCCTACCGGGTCGCGGTCGCCCCGCACGTCGCCGCGCTCGACGTCGCCCGCTTCGAGGCGCTGGGGACCGGCGGCCGCGACTTCCTCGTCGGCCTGCAGGACGAGCCGGGCAGCGGCGGGGCGCGCCGCACGCGGGTCGCGTTCTACCGCCGCGGCCCCAAGGTCGAGCTGTCACAGGCCACGCCGATGCTCGAGCACCTCGGGCTGCGCGTCATCGAGGAGGTCGCGGCCCGCCTGCACGGCGACGAGGAGCTGTGGATCCAGGCCTTCGGCGTCCTGGGAGACGGCGACGTCCCGCTGGACCTCGAGGCGGTCGGCGACCGCGTGGCCGAGGCGCTGGAGGCGTCCTGGCGGGGCGAGACGGAGTCCGACTCCCTGGACCGGCTCGTCATCGGCGCGGCCCTGCGCTGGCCCCAGGTGCAGGTGCTGCGCGCCTACCGGCGCTACCGCCAGCGCATCGGCTCGCGCTACACGGAGTCCTTCCAGAACGACGTCATCGCCGCCAACCCGGAGATCACCGCCAAGCAGATCCGGCTCTTCGAGCTGCGCTTCGCGACCGACGAGCGCGGCGGCGACGACGCCGCCGCCGAGGCGCTGCGCGAGGAGATCCGCGCCGACCTCGACGCCGTCGAGCTGCTGGACCACGACCGGATCCTGCGCAACCAGCTCGGCGTCATCGACGCGACCGTGCGCACGAACGTGTTCGCCCCCGACCGTGACGTCATGGCCTTCAAGCTGCGCTCGGCGGCGGTCCCGGCGATCCCGCTGCCGGCGCCGCTGTTCGAGATCTACGTCTACGCGCCCGACATGGAGGGCATCCACCTGCGCGGCGGGCGCATCGCCCGCGGCGGGATCCGCTGGTCGGACCGCATGGACTACCGCACGGAGGTCTTCGGCCTCATGCGCGCGCAGATGACCAAGAACGCCGTCATCGTCCCCGCCGGGGCCAAGGGCGGCTTCTTCCTCAAGGCGCGCCCCGACGACGCGGCCGTGCTGCGCGACGAGGTGCGCCGCCAGTACATCCGCTACATCGAGGCGCTGCTGGACGTCACCGACGACCTCGACGACGACGGGGCGATCGTGCCGCCCGCCGGCGTCCGCGTCCACGACGAGCCCGACTCCTACCTCGTCGTGGCCGCCGACAAGGGCACGGCCGCGTTCAGCGACACCGCCAACGCGATCGCGGTCCGGCGCGGCTTCTGGCTCGGCGACGCGTTCGCCTCCGGCGGCTCGGCGGGCTACGACCACAAGGGCCTGGGCATCACCGCCAAGGGCGCGTGGGAGTCGGTCAAGCGCCACTTCCGCGAGCTCGACCTCGACCCCGAGGCCGACGTGGTCCGCACCGTCGGGATCGGCGACATGTCCGGCGACGTCTTCGGCAACGGCATGCTGCTGAGCCGCACGCTCAAGCTCGTCGCCGCCTACGACCACCGCCACGTCTTCCTGGACCCCGACCCCGACCCGGCCGCCTCGTACGCCGAGCGCGAGCGCCTGTTCGCGCTGCCGCGCTCGTCGTGGGGCGACTACGACCCCGCGCTGATCTCCGAGGGCGGAGGCGTGTTCTCGCGCGACCTCAAGCGCATCGCGCTGACCCCGCAGGTCCAGGAGGCGCTCGGGGTCACCGACGCCGACCTGGCGCCGACCGACCTCATCCGCGCGATCCTCCGCGCCCCGGTCGACCTCCTGTGGAACGGCGGGATCGGGACCGTCGTCAAGGCGAGCACGGAGAGCGACGCCGACGCACAGGACCGCTCGAGCGACGCGATCCGCGTCGACGCCTCCGAGCTGCGGGCCCGCGTCGTGGGGGAGGGCGGCAACCTCGGCTTCACCCACCGCGCCCGGATCGAGTTCGCCCGCGCCGGCGGCCTGATCAACGCCGACTTCATCGACAACTCGGCGGGCGTCGACTGCTCCGACCACGAGGTCAACCTCAAGATCCTGCTCGACCTCGCCGTGCGCCGCGGGCGCCTGGCCCACGACGAGCGCGACGCGCTGCTGGCCGAGGTCACCGCCGACGTCGAGGCCCACGTCCTCTACGACTCGTTCCTGCAGGCCCAGATCCTGGCCCAGGAGGTGCGCACCTCGGCCAACCGCGTCTTCGCCTACGAGGACCTCATGCAGGCCCTGGAGGACGCCCGGATCCTGCGCCGGCGCGACGAGGCGCTGCCCGGCCCCGACGAGATGGCCGAGCGCCGCCGCCGCGGGGAGGGCCTGCAGCGCCCCGAGCTCGCGGTCCTCGTCGCCTACGCCAAGCGCCTGCTGACCGACGCGCTGCTGCACTCGGCGCTGCCCGAGGACCCGGCGTTCGAGGCCGACCTGCGCGGCTACTTCCCGCAGGCCGTCGTGGCGCGCTTCGGCGACCTCATCGCCGAGCACCCGCTGCGGCGCGAGCTCGTCGCGACGCTGGCCGCCAACGACGTGGTCGACGCGCTGGGCCCGACGTTCGTCATCGGCCTGGCCCGCGAGCTCGGCGCCGAGCCGGCGGAGGTCGTCCGCGCCTTCCGCATCGCCCGCGAGGTGACCGGTGCGACGCGGCGCTGGCTGGAGATCGAGGGCCACGCGGTCACGCTGGACACCGACACGGCGTGGCGCCTGCTCGACGGCGTCGACGACCTCGTGGCCGGGGTGACGCGCTGGTACCTGCTGCACGCACCGCCGGGGAGCCTGGACGCGACGATCGCCACCGGCGCCGAGGCGTTCGTCGTGCTCGCCGAGGCGATGCCCGACCTGCGGTCGGAGGCGTGGCGCACCGAGCACGAGGCGCTGGCCGCCGAGCTGGAGGCCGCCGGGGTCCCGCGCGACCTGGCACGCACCCACGCCTACCAGACGGCCCTGCTGCACGCCCCCGACATCATCGCCGTCGCCGGGGACACCGGCCGCGACGTCCGCGCCGTGGCCGCCGCGTTCTTCGACCTCGGCGAGCGGCTCGGGCTCGAATGGCTCGAGCAGGAGGTGCTGCGCCTTCCCGCCGCCTCGCGCGTGCGCCGCTGGGCCCAGCAGGCGCTGCTCGACGACGTGCTCGAGGCGCGCCGCGTCCTGTCGCGCAGCGCGCTGGTCGAGGCCCCCCACGCCGAGCCGGCCGAGGCCGTGGAGCGCTTCCTGGACAAGCGCGAGGGCCCCCGCCGGCGGCTGACGTCGGTGGCCCGCGCGCTGCGCCAGGACAGCGAGGGCGATCTCGCCGGCCTGACGCTCGCCGTGCGCCACCTGCGGGGCCTGGCCGGATGACGGACGGGCGGCTGGAGGTCACCGCCAGCCGTGTGGTCTACGAGAACCGGTGGATGCGCCTGCGCGAGGACCGCACGCGGCTGCCCGACGGCTCGCCCGGCCTGTACGCCGTCGTCGAGAAGGCGCCGGCGGCCGTGATCATCGCCCGCGAGCCCGGGCACCTCTGGCTCGTGTCGCAGTACCGCCACCCGGTCGGCGAGCGGTTCTGGGAGCTGCCGCAGGGCGCGTGGGACGACCGGGACGACGCCGCGCCGGAGGACGTCGCGCGGGGCGAGCTGGCCGAGGAGACCGGCCTGCGCGCGGGCACGGTCACCCGCCTGGGACGCCTCTTCTTCGCCTACGGGATCTCCGACCAGCGCTTCGACGTCTGGCTCGCCGAGGACCTCACCCAGGGCCCGCGCGACCTCGAGCCCACCGAGCAGGGGCTGCAGACCGCGCGCTTCACCGCCGCGGAGGTCGACGCGATGCTCCTGGACGGGCGGATCGCCGACAGCGCGTCGGTCGCCGCGCTCGGGCTGCTGGCGCTGCGCGACCGCTAGCTCACGAGGGCCACCGGGAGGCGCCGGCCATCGGACAGATGATCGGCAGATCGCCGCCCGATCGTCATGGCGCCGGCCGGGCCCCGGCACGCCGGCGGCCTAGTGGCGGTCCTCGGCGGCCGCGGGCGGCCGCGACTCCTCGGCCAGCGACGTGATCGTCAGGTGGCCGCGGGCGGCCTCCTCCAGGACGTCGGTGGCCTCCTGGACGGAGCGCGCGTAGAGCTCGACGAGCAGGTGGACGACGATGCGGTTGCCGTCCTCGTGCTTGTGGAAGCGCACGTGGGTGAAGAACTCGCGGGTGCCGTGGTCGCCGAACGCGGCGTAGGACAGCGCGTCGCCGGACTCGGGCCCGAGCACGTCTCGACGTCGTCGGCATCGACCGTCACGGTGCAGGAGGCGACCCACGGCGTGCCGGCGATCATGCGCTCCCAGCGGTCCTCCACGGCCTCGACGCGCCCGTTGGAGAACGTGAGGTGGGGCTGGTCGTGCATGCACTCCAGGCACTGCACGACGGCCTCCTGGAGCTCGTCGACGACGTCGGCGCGCTCACCGGTCATCGGATCGATGCGGTGGATCCCCTCGTAGTGCACCTGGACCTCGAGGTCCTGCGACCAGCAGCGGTAGCAGCGCAACCAGGGGTGGGCGCCCATCAGGGGTTCCTCCATGGCGACCAGGATAGAAGTTCCGCGGCCCCGGGCCGGCGGGGCAGGCCGGCTCCCCGGCCTGCGCTGACACCGGGCCCTGCGGACGGTCGCCCGCCGACGGTCTAGGCTCCCCGCCCATGTCGGCGACATCCCGCCCCGAGGCGCCCGTCGGCGCGGTGCTGGCCGGGGACTGGGCCGGCGCATGGGGGGCGAGAAGGCGGTCGTCGAGCTCGAGGGGCGCCCGCTGGTGCGCTACGCGCTCGACGCGCTGCGCGAGGTCTGCGACGACGTCGCCGTCGTGGCCAAGCGCGAGACGCTGCTGCCCGTGCTCGGCGGCCTGGCGGAGGTGTGGATCGAGCCCGGCGAGCCGCGCCACCCGCTGACCGGCGTCGTGCACGCCCTCCGCCAGGCGGCGGGCCGGCCGGTGCTGGTCGTCGCCGGCGACCTGCCGTGCCTGGACGGCTCGACGCTGCGGGCCATCGCGTCCGCCGACCCCCAGGGCGCCGCCGTCGTGGCGCCCCGCGTCCACGACCGCCTGCAGCCGCTCTGCGCGCTCTACCTCCCGGCGGCCCTGGGCGCCCTGGAGGGCTTCGACCCCGGCGGGCGCGCCACCGACCTGGTGCGGTCGATCGGCGTGCGCGAGCTGGCCGGGCTGGACCCCGCCGCGTTCCTGAACATGAACCGCCCGGAGGACCTCATCCAGGCCGCGGTGTGGCTCAGCCGCCGTCCGGCGCGTCCGGCGGTGCGCCCCCGCGGGCGATGAGCTCGCGCTGGCGCCGGGCGACGTAGCGCGACAGGGCCCGCTCGACGCGGCCCTGGACGTCGGAGAACTGCACGGCACGGGCGCCCTCGGTGGTCCCGCGCACCACGAGCCCGTCGCCGCTGATGGTCAGCGCGCCGAGGTCCAGCGCGAAGCGGACGCGCTCGTCGAGCGCGAGCGTGTCGGCGGGCGCGAGGAGCATGCCGCCCAGGCTGAGGTCCTGCGTGCGCGTGACGACGCGGCCGTCGGAGGCGATGACCGCCGTGGACAGGTCGGCGGGCACGCGGACGAAGCGCCGGCGCTGGACCCGCAGGGGGTCCCCGACGGGCGTCAGGCGCAGCCGGCCGTCGTCCCGGGGGACCAGGACGCCGTGGCGGTGGGCGACGCCGATGCGCGTGCGCCAGGACACCGTCGCGCCGCACCACAGGAGCTGGCCGGGGAGCATGAGCGGCCGGCCGGCGGGACCGAGGTCGACGAAGTCGGGCCCCACGGCAGCCACGCGGGCGGAGACCTGCCAGCCGCCGTCGAGGACGATCTCGACGGGCTGGTCACGCTCCAGCAGGGCCTCCACGCCAAGGTCGTCGGCCGGGCTGCGGCGATCTTGAGCTGGTCGTGTCCGTATACGGACAGACTGCATGATCGCTGTCAGTCCGTCCGGGCGGCTCGCGACCCTCGGTCCGTGCTCATCGCCACGCTCATCTGCTCCGACGAGGCCTGCGCCGAGGAGACCGAGGTGGTCACGCCCGACCTCGCGGCGCTGGACGTCGCCGCGTGCGCGTGCGGATGCACCCTGGTGGTGCTCGGCGTCAGCGACTGGACGGAGGCGCGGCTGCCGGCCGTCCGCGCCTTGGCGGCGGCGGCCTAGCCGCCGATCGCCGACATCGTGCGCCGGGGCTGCACGAACCCGGGGTCGTTGACGTGGTGCTTGAGCTCCTTGGCCCACACCGCGTCGCGGACGATCTGCTCGAGGTCGTCGTCGGTGGCTCCCGCGCGCAGCGGACCCCGCAGGTCGGTCTCGTTCAGGCTGAACAGGCAGGTCCGCAGGCGGCCGTCGGAGGTCAGGCGGATGCGGTTGCAGTCGCCGCAGAACGGCTCGGACACGGGGTTGATGAACCCGATGCGCCCCTGTCCGTCGGCGAAGCGGTAGACCCGGGCGGTCGCGTGGGGCTCGCGCGGCTCGGGCTCCAGCGGGTGGACCACGTGGATGGCGGCGCGGATCTCCTCGCCCGTGAGGACCTGCTCGGGCTTCCAGGAGCGGTCGCCGTCGAGCGGCATGTACTCGATGAAGCGCACCTCGTAGGGGTGCTCGCGCGCGAAGGCCGCGAACGGCAGGATCTCGTCCTCGGTGAACCCGCGCATCGCGACCGCGTTGACCTTGATCGGATGGGCCTCGGGGAACGTCGCGAGGTGGGCCAGGCCACGCAGCACGCGATCCATCGCGTCGCGTCGGGTCAGCGCGAAGAAGCGGTCGGCCTGCAGCGAGTCGATCGAGACGTTGAAGCGGTCGACGCCGGCACGCACGAGGGCCTCGGCGTCGCGCTCGAGCAGGAAGCCGTTGGTGGTGACGCTCACCTCGCGCAGCCCGTCGACGGCGACCAGCGCCGCGGCCAGGGTCGGGAAGTCGCGCCGCACGAGCGGCTCGCCGCCGGTCAGGCGCAGCTCGTCGACGCCCATCGTCGCCAGCAGCGCGACGATCCGCTCGATCTCCTCGAAGCGGAGGACCTCGGAGCGGTCGAGCCAGGGCAGTCCCTCGGCGGGCATGCAGTACTGGCAGCGGAAGTTGCAGCGGTCGGTGACGGACACCCGCACGTCGGAGATGGTCCGGCCGTGGCCGTCCCGGAGCGGATCGCGCGCCATCGCCTGAGGGTACCCTGCCGCGGTGCCCCGCAGACGGACGACGACGGCTCTGGCGGTGCTCGCGCTGTCGGCGGTGGCCGGCGGCTGCGGCGCCGACCACGAGGGCCCGACCGACGAGCAGCAGATCCGCGCGGTCGTCGCGCGCTTCGCCATCGCCAGCCGCGGCAAGGACTACCAGACGATCTGCGACGACGTGCTGTCCTCCGACCTGGTCCGCAAGATCGAGAGCGTCGGCCTGCCGTGCGAGTCGGCGCTGCAGCGCGGCCTGTCGGGCGTGCGCGACCCGCGCCTGGAGATCCGCCAGGTGTCGGTGATCGGGTCGCGGGCCCTGGTGGCCGTGCACTCCACCGCGACCGGCGAGCCGCCGTCCGACGACGCGATCCAGCTCGTGCGGATCAACGGCCAGTGGCGGATCGCGTCGCTCGCCGCCCCCGAGGCCTCCACGACGACCCCCTCCTCGGGCCGCACGCCGACGGGCACGACCCCGACGTCGGCCACCGGCACGCCGACGGCGACGACGACCGCGCCGAGGACCACCTCCTCGACGTCGACGACGCGGACGTCGACCACGCGCACGGCGACGCCGCCGACCGCGACGACGGGCTAGTCCAGCGCGCGTCCGAGCGCCCGGGCGTCGGCCACGAGCGTCTGGCGCAGCCCCGGGTTGTGCAGCGCCGCGGCCGGGTGGTAGAGCGGGAACACGCGTCGCTCCGGGGTCTCCAGGACGGTCCCGTGCACCTCGCCGATCTTCGCGCCGGGTGCGACGTGCGCCAGCGCGTGGCGCCCCAGCGGCACGAGCAGCGCGGGCGCGATGAGCTCGAGCTGGGCCTCGAGCCACGGGCGGTGGTGGGCCACCTCGGGGGCGCGTGGGTCGCGGTTGCCCGGGGGCCGCGCCTTCACCACGTTGGTGATGAAGACCTCGTCGCGGGCCATCCCCGCCTCGGCCAGCAGCCCGTCCAGCAGCTTGCCCGCCGGGCCCACGAACGGCCGGCCCTCGGCGTCCTCGCGCGCGCCGGGGGCCTCGCCCAGGACGACGATCGCCGCCCCGGCCGGGCCCTCGCCCGGCACGAGCTGCGTGCAGGTCTCGCACACCTCGAACCCGCAGCCCGTCCGTGGTGGGCGCGGATCTCCGCGTGCAGCGCCTGCAGCCGCGACGCCGCGCTCATCCCCGCGGCCCGGCCTCGAGGGCGGCCTCCACCGCGGCCAGGCGCGGGCGGCCGTCGAACTCCGTCAGCGTCCACGTCGCGCCCGCCGCCACCCACGGTGCGGGGTCCTGTCCCGGCGGGACCGTGATCGCGACGTCGAAGCGCTGCGGATCGCGGCCCGCGGCCGCCCGCTGCGCCGAGACGTCGGCGACGAGCTCGGCGAGGGCGTCGGGCTCGGGCACGCCCACCGGGAACAGCCCGTCCCATCGCGCTGCGCGGGCCAGCGGGCGACGGTTGGGCCACGTGGCGGCGCACCACACGGGCGGGCGCCGGACCGGCCGCGGGTCGAACTCGCCGTCCCAGTAGCGCACGAGCGCGTCCAGCCCGTCGTCGAGGAGGCGGGCCTGCTCGCGCGGGTCGTGGACCTCGCCGAACGGCGCCAGCTCGCCGTGGCGGTCGCTCCCCAGGCCCACGCCGAGGATGAGCCGCCCGCCGCTGAGCACGTCGAGGGTCGCGGTCTCGCGCGCCAGCTTGTGGATGCGCCGCCTCGAGAGCGGCGTGACCATCGGCCCGAGCTCGATGCGCTCGGTGACCTGGGCCATGGCGCCGAGCACGACCCAGGGGTCGAGGACCGCGCTGGTCGGCGCGGAGTAGACGATGTGGTCCCACAGGAAGAAGCCGTCCCAGCCGAGATCCTCGGCGCGGGCGGTCAGGCCGGCCAGCCGACGGGGATCGGCGAGCTCGTCGAACGGCGCCACGAAGATGCCGCGGCGGGCGGTGGGGGCCATCACCGCAACCTAGCGAGCAGGGTCAGCGTAGGCCGGCCAGGAAGCGCTGCAGCGCCGCGCCCGCACGGCCGCTGCGGTCGCGCGACAGCGTCGAGTGTCCGGCGCCCGGCACGACGACCAGGTGCGCCGCGGGCATCCGGGCCGCCTGCTCGCGGGCCCACTCCAGCGGGGTCGACAGGTCGCGGTCGGCCGCCAGCAGAAGCGCCGGCGCGCGGATCGGCCCGGCAGGGGCGGGCGGCGGCGCCCGGGTCGGCGGTCACCACCGGCAGGTCTGCAGCAGGCCCTGGCCCAGCGCGGTCGAGGGCGGGAAGGGCGCGGTCTGCGCCCGTGCCAGCGTCGCGCGCACCCGGGCCAGCGCCCGCGCGCGCTGCGCGGGCGTCGCCGCCGGGCTGCCCCAGGGCGCAGGGCTGTCGGCGCACAGCGTGGCCGCGTGCAGGCCCTGGCTCAGCACGCCGGCGGGGGCGGCCTCCTCGCGGCGCACCGCGGCCAGCAGGCGCCGCAGCGGCGCGGTGTCGCCCGCGAGCGCCGCGTGCAGCAGCGCCGGGACGCGGCCCAGGCGCGGCACGCCGACGCTCAGCTCGGTCAGCGCGTCGAGGATCGGCGGGCCGAGCGCAGGCCGGCGCGCCACGACGGCGGCCAGGTCGGCGGCGGGGTCCGAACGGCACGGCCGGGTCCTCGCCGCGCACACGGCCCTCAGCACGCGCGCGGTTGCGCGCAGCGGCACGCGCTCCAGCAGCTCGGCGCCCTCCTGCGGGATGACGGAGTCCAGGACGAGCCCGCGCACCCGGTCGGGATGGGCCAGCGCGTAGCGCTCGGCGACCAGCGTGCCGTAGGAGACCCCGCCGAGCACGAGGCGCCGCGCGCCCAGCGCGACGCGCAGGACCTCGAGGTCGTCGACGGTGTCGGCGGTGGCGAACGCGTCGCGCCGGACGCCGAGGGCGCGACCGCAGGCGGCGACGGCGGCCCGGGGCGCCACCGCGAGGTCCGACGTGCCCGCGGCGACCTGCAGCTCCGGGCAGCGCAGCGCGCCGGCGCCCGTGCCGCGCTGGTCGAGCATGACGAGCCGGTAGCCCGCCCGTGCGGTGCCCAGCCGCTGCGCCATCCGCGGGGCGAACGGCCGCCCGGGCTGGCCCGGGCCGCCCGTGAGCAGGACGAGGTCGCCGTGGGGCGCCCGCGCCACGCGCTGGACGGCGACCGCCAGCGTCAGGTGCCGCGGGTCGCCGGCCCGCGGGCCGCGCCGATGCAGCGACACCCGCAGTCTCGAGCAGTCGAAGCCCCGCAGCGCCGGGCAGGCGGCCGGCCGCAGGCGCGGCGCCGGCGCCTGCAGGACCGGGCGCGACGGCCGGGCGCCCGCGGAGGTCGCCGTGGGCGCGGGCGCCCCGCCGCCGCCTCCGCAGCCGGCGACCGCGCCGGCCGCGGCCAGCAGGAGCGCGGCCGTGCGGCGCGCCCGCCTCAGGGTCGTCGCAGGAGGATCCACACCAGGACGGCGGCGAAGCCGATCTGGCCGAAGGTCAGGGCGGTGCCGAAGTTGATCGCCCCGAGCAGCTCGGCGACCGCCGTCACCACGACCACGGTGACCAGCAGCATGAGCAGGTTGCGGATCACAGGCGGTCCTCCAGGAGGGCGATGAGGGCGGGGACGTCGGCCCCGGGGTCGGCGGCGTCCAGCAGGGCGCGCGCCGCGCGGCGCCCGCCGATCGTGCGCAGCCCGCGCTCGCCGTGCTCGACGACGAAGTCGGCCAGCGCGCTGCCACGGCGGGCCGCGGCACGCCGGGCGGCGACGTCCAGGCCCTCGCGGTGGGCGTCGAGCGCCGCCACGAGCTCGTCGATGCCCGAGACGGGGGAGACGGAGGAGACCGCCACCACGCGGGTGTCGCGCGAGCCCGCCGCGCGCAGCGCGGCCGACAGGTCGCGCCGCGCGCGCAGCGCGATGTCGCCCAGGTCGGCCTTGGTGACGACGAGCACGTCGGGGATCTCCATGATCCCCGACTTCAGGAACTGCAGCGCGTCGCCGGAGCCCGGCTGCACGATGACCGCGACGGTGTCGGCCACCTCGCCGACCTCGGTCTCGGACTGGCCGACGCCGACGGTCTCGATGACCACCACGTCGAACGCGGCGGCCAGCGCCTGCGCCGCCGCGCGGGTGGCGGGGGCCAGGCCGCCGAGCCGCTCGCCCGCGGCGGTCGAGCGGATGAAGATCCCGCGGTCCTGTGCGTCGAAGGCGATGCGTGCGCGGTCGCCCAGCAGCGCGCCGCCCGAGCGCCGCGACGACGGGTCGACCGCAAGCACCGCGACGCTGCGCCCGTCGCGCCGCCAGGCCGCGCACAGGGCGCTGAGCAGGGTGGACTTGCCCGCGCCGGGCGGTCCGGTGATCCCGATGACGTGGCCCGGGGCCTCGTGGCCCAGGCGCGCCGGGGCGACCTCGCGCAGGAGCTGCGCGGTGGCCTCGCGGTCGCGCGGGGTGCGGCTCTCCACGAGGTTGAGGACGGCGGGCGCCGCGCTGAGGTCACCCTCGCGCAGGCGCGCGCCCAGATCCTCACCGCCGCTCAGGGCCTAGGCTCCCGCGGCCGCGGCGTGTCGGGAGGCGACCAGGGAGACGATGTCGCGCATGATCGCGCCGAGGTCGAAGTCCTTCGGCGTGTAGACCGCGGCGACCCCGGCCGCCTTGAGCGCCGCGACGTCGGCGGTCGGGATGATCCCCCCGACGACGATCGGCGCGTCCACGCCGCGCTCCTGCAGGGCGGCGACGACGTCGGGGATCAGCTCGCGGTGCGAGCCCGAGAGGATCGACAGGCCGATGACATGCACGCCCTCATGCTCGGCCGACGTCGCGATCTGGGTCGGCGTGAGCCGGATCCCCTCGTAGACGACGTCGAAGCCGATGTCGCGGGCGCGCACGGCGATCTGCTCGGCGCCGTTGGAGTGGCCGTCGAGGCCGGGCTTGCCCACGAGGATCTTCGGCCGCCGGCCGATGGCCTCGCCGAGGCGCTCGACCTCGTCGCGCAGAGCGCCCAGGTCGTCCTCGTCGCGGTCCCCGGCCGCGGCCTCGCCGACGCCGGTCGGGGCGCGGTACTCGCCGAAGGTGTCGCGCAGCGCCTGGGCCCACTCGCCCGTCGTCACGCCCGCCTTGGCGGCCGCGATCGTCGCGGGCATGATGTTCTCGTCGCTCTGCGCCACGCGGCGCAGCTCCTGCAGCGCCGCCTCGACCGCCGCGGCGTCGCGGCCGGACCGCCAGGCCTGCACGGCCTCGCGCTGCTGGATCTCGGTCTCGGGGTCGACGGTCATGATCCCGCCCTCCTCGTCGATGAGCGGCGAGGGATTGGTCTCGGTGTACTTGTTCATGCCGACGACGATCTGCTCGCCGTGCTCGATGCGCCGGATGCGCGCGCGGTGGCTGTCGACGAGCGAGGACTTCATGTAGTCCACCGCCTTGACCGCGCCGCCGTGCTCGGCGACGACGGCCATCTCGGCACGGGCGCCCTCCAGCAGCTCGGCGACGAGGCCGTCCATGACGACCGAGCCCTCGAAGATGTCGGGGTACTCGAGCAGGTCGGTCTCGTAGGCCATGACCTGCTGGATGCGCAGCGACCACTGTTGGTCCCAGGGCCGCGGCAGGCCGAGCGCCTCGTTCCAGGCCGGCAGCTGCACGGCGCGGGCGCGGGCGTTGCGGCCCAGCGTGACGGCCAGCGCCTCGAGGACGATGCGCTGGACGTTGTTCTCGGGCTGGGCCTCGGTCAGGCCCAGCGAGTTGACCTGCACGCCATAGCGGAAGCGCAGCTGCTTGGCGTCGCCGACGCCGTAGCGCTCGCGGCCCAGCTCCTCCCACAGCACGGACATCGCGCGCAGCTTGGCGTGCTCCTCGATGAACCGCACGCCCGCGTTGACGAAGAACGAGATCCGGCCGAAGACCTTGGCCATGAGCTCCGAGCCCGGGCCGCCGACCCGCTCGCCCACGGCGTCGAGCACCGCGATCGCGTTGGACATGCTGTAGGCGATCTCCTGCACCGGCGTGGCGCCGGCCTCCTGCAGGTGGTAGGAGCAGATGTTGATGGGGTTCCACCGGGGGACCTCGGTGACCGTGTAGGCCACCATGTCGGCGATGAGCCGCATGGAGGGCTCCGGCGGGAACGCGTAGGTGCCGCGGGCCAGGAACTCCTTGATGATGTCGTTCTGCGTGGTGCCCTGGAGCGCGGCCGCGTCGACGCCGTTCTCCTCCGCCGTGCCGATGTACAGCGCCAGCAGCCAGGCCGCCGTCGCGTTGATGGTCATCGAGGTGTTCATGGCGTCGAGCGGGATGCCGTCCAGCAGCTCGTGCATGTCGCCCTTGTGGGCGACCGGCACGCCGACCTTGCCCACCTCGCCGCGCGCGAGCTCGTGGTCGGCGTCGTAGCCGGTCTGCGTGGGCAGGTCGAAGGCGATCGACAGGCCCGTCTGGCCCTTGGCGAGGTTGGAGCGGTAGAGCTCGTTGGACTTCCGCGCGGTCGAGTGACCGGCGTAGGTCCGCATCATCCACGGGCGGTCCGGCTCGGGCAGACGGTGCGTCATGGGCGGATCGTACCCGTGCCGATCGCCGCCCGGGCCGCCGGTCCGGGTGCCGGAGCATCGCGCGGGCGGACTCGAGGGCGACCCCGACGGGTAGGGTCCTGGGCGGTGCCCGAACCCCTGCACGAACGAGCGCGCACGTCCCTGCGCCTGCGCGCGCTCGACCTCCGCGACCGCGTCGGCCGCCGGTCCGACCGCCTCGTGCCGCCCCGGCGCCTGGACTTCGTGGGCCATTCGGACTTCGTGGACACCGGCGACGAGTTCCTGCGTCATTTCCGCGAGCTCGGCGCCCTGGCCCGCGACGAGCGCGTGCTCGACGTGGGCTGCGGGATCGGCCGGATGGCCCGCCCACTGGCGGGCTACCTCTCGCCGAAGGGGTCCTACGACGGCTTCGACGTCAACCCCGAGGGCATCGCGTGGTGCCGCGACCGGTATGCCGGGCGCCCGAACTTCCGCTTCGAGCTCGTCGACCTCTTCAACCGCCGCTACAACCCCGCGGGCACCCTCAGCGCCGAGACCTTCGCGTTCCCCTACGCCGACGCGTGCTTTGACCTGGTCATCGCCACGTCGGTGATGACCCACCTGCTCGAGAGCGAGACCGATCGCTACCTCGGCGAGATCGGCCGGGTGCTGGCGCCCGGCGGCCGCCTGCTGGCCACGTGGTTCCTGCTCGACGACCTGTCGCGGCGCGCGATCGCCGACGGTCGTGCGGGGCTCCCGTTCCTCGATCCCGAGCAGCGCGTCGCGGTCGTCAGCGACGACCTGCCCGAGGAGGCCGTGGCCTACGACCGCGGCTGGGTCATGGAGGCCTTCCGCCGCCACGGCCTCGAGCTGGCCTCGATCCACCCCGGCACGTGGCGCGGTGACGACGACGGGTGCAGCTTCCAGGACATCGTCGTGGGGACCAAGACATGAGCATCCATCGCGAGATCGACATCCAGTTCCAGGGCACGCCCCGGACCGTCTGCACGCACTGGATCGACGGCTACGTCGTCGACCCGGGGCCCGAGAGCTCGGTGGCCACGCTGATGGCCGAGCTCGGCGACGAGCAGCCCAAGGCCGTGCTGCTCACCCACATCCACCTCGACCACGCCGGCGCCGCCGGGGCGCTGGTGGAGCGCTGGCCCGACCTCGAGGTCTGGGTGCACCGCAACGGCGCCCCACACGTCATCGATCCCAGCCGGCTCGTCGCCAGCGCGACGCGTCTGTACGGCGACCGCATGGAGGAGCTGTGGGGCCGGATCATCCCGGTCGCCGAGTCCAACGTGCGCGTGCTGGAGGACGAGGGCGCCGCGGCGGGGCTGCGCTGGGCGTTCACCCCCGGCCACGCCAGCCACCACGTCAGCTATCTGCACGAGGCGTCGGGCATCGCGTTCGCCGGCGACGTCGCGGGCGTCCGGATCGGCGACGGCCCGATCCTGCCGCCGACCCCGCCGCCGGACATCGACCTCGAGGCGTGGGAGCGCTCCATCGCGCTGCTGCGATCCTGGAGCCCGTCGGCGGTGGCGATCGCGCACTTCGGCACCTACACCGACGTCGACCGTCACCTGGACGTGCTCGGCGAGGAGCTGCGGCGGCTGGCCGACCTGGCCCGCGTCAGCGACGACGCCGCGTTCCAGGAGGCCGTGCACGCGACGTACGCGGGCGGCGCCGAGGAGGCCGCCTACCAGAAGGCGATGCCGTTGGACACCCTCTTCGGAGGGTTGGCCCGGTACTGGAAGAAGCGCGATACTGCCGGGCAGACATGAGCGGCCAGACCATCGAGCTCCCACGGGTGGACGGCCCCGACGGCGCCCTCGGTGGCGCCTGGCGGGTGATCGTGCGCAACGACGACCACAACACGTTCGACGGCGTGGCGCGGACGCTGGCGCGCTACATCCCCGGCATCACCGTCGAGCGGGGCTTCGAGATCGCCGACCGGATCCACCGGACCGGGCTGGCCATCGTGTGGACCGGCCACAAGGAGCTGGCCGAGCACTACTGGCACCAGCTGCGCGACGCGGGGCTCACGATGGCCCCGCTCGAGCAGGCCTGAAGCAGGCACGGGACGTCGGCGATGTCCGTCATCGCCGCCCCGGGCCCGCGGGCCAGTACGCTGGATTCTCGATGACCGATGCCGGGGGGCACATCGAGTCGGCATCCAGGGCCGTGCGCGAGCAGGACCTGCTGCGCCGCTACCACGAGGGCGGCGATCTCCGCGCCCGCGACCAGCTCGCGGAGGAGATGCTGCCGCTGGCCCGCGCGCTGGCCGGCCGCTACGCCGGGCGCGGGGAGCCGATGGACGACCTCGTGCAGGTCGCGTGCATCGGGATCATGAAGGCGATCGAGGGCTTCGACCTGCGCCGCGAGGTCCGGTTCTCGTCCTACGCGACGCCGACGGTGCTGGGCGAGATCAAGCGCCACTTCCGCGACCGGACCTGGGCCATGCGCGTGCCGCGCGGCATGCAGGAGCTCCAGCTCGAGGTGGCCCGGCGCCGTGACGAGCTCACGGGCACCCTCGGGCGCTCGCCGACGGTCCAGGAGCTCGCCGACGCGGTCGAGGCGCCGTTCGAGGAGGTCCTGGCGACGATCCAGAGCGTCGGCGCCCGCCGGACGCGCTCGCTCGACGAGCCCACGGGCGAGGACATGACGCTCGCCGACTCCATCGGGGGTCGTGACATCGAGCTCGACCGCTCCGAGATGCGCGTGCTGCTCGACGACGCGATGGCCGTGCTGACCTCCCGCGACCGCGAGGTCCTGCGGCTGCGCTTCGAGGAGGACCTCACGCAGACCGAGATCTCCGAGCGCATCGGGGTCTCCCAGATGCAGATCTCGCGCATCATCCGCCAGTCGATCGCCAAGCTGCGGCTCGAGATCGACCGCTCGCCCGCAGGGTAGGGGCCGCGGCGCGCGGGCGTGTGCGGACCATCGCCCCGCACCCGCTTGACACGCTGTCGGGCACCCGGTCGTATGGTGCCCATGCCCATGCCCATGCCCACGGTCCCGAGCGCCGACCCGCGCGACGACTTCGCGCCGTCGGCATGACGATCGCGCCGCTGCCCCGGGGCGACGCCCCGTTCGACCTCGGCGGGGTGCGGCGCGACGCGACGGGCGTCCTGCGCTACACGGGCCTGCACGACTCGCTCGTCGACCTGCTGGCCGACACGGTGGACCGGGTCCCCGCCGCCGAGGCCGTCGCCGAGCTCGGCGGCCGGCGCCTCAGCTACCGGGAGCTGTGGGACGGCGCCGCGCGCGTCGCCGGCGGCCTGCGGGCCGGCGGGGTGCGGCCCGGCGACCGCGTCGCCCTCCAGCTGCCCAACGGCGCCGACTGGGTGCTCGCGTTCTTCGGGATCCTCATGGCGGGGGCGATCGTCGTGCCCGTCAACGTCCGGCTGACGACGGGCGAGATCGCCCGCATCCTCGACGACGCGGGCGCGACCCTCGCGCTCGATGACCCCGGCGCGCCGCTGCCCGACGGCGAGCCCCACCGCCACGAGGGCGCCCGGCCCGAGGACCTGGCCGCGATCTTCTACACGTCGGGGACCACGGGCGCCCCCAAGGGCGCGATGCACACCCACCACGGCGTGCTCTCCAACGTCGAGACGGCCCGCCGCGTCATGGGCCTGGCCGGGGACGAGCCGCTGCGCACGCTCGTGGTCGTCCCGCTCTTCCACGTCACGGGCTGCCACAGCCAGCTGCTCGTCGCCCTGCGCGCCGGCGGCACCGCGGTCATCGACGTCGCATTCAACGGCCCCCGCATGCTCGCGGCGCTGCGCGACGAGGCCATCACGATGCTCATCGCCGTGCCCGCGATCTACCACTACGTGCTCGCTCACCCGGACTTCGACCCGGCCGACGCCGCCCGCGTGCGCCACGTGTTCTACGGCGGCGCGCCGATCGCCCCGGCGCTCGTGGCGCGCATCAAGCAGGGCTTCCCGCAGGCCCGCGTCGCCAACGCGTTCGGCCTGACCGAGACGACGTCCATCGCGACCTACCTGCCCCACGAGTGGGCCGACGAGCACGCCGACTCCGTCGGCTTCGCGGTCCCGCACACCGAGTTCGCCGTGGGCGACCCGGACCCGGCCACGGGCGTGGGGGAGCTGCTCATCCGCGGCGGCGGCGTCTGCGCCGGCTACTGGGACAACCCGGAGGCCACCGCGCAGGCCATCACCGGCGGCTGGCTGCACACGGGGGACCTCGGCCGCGTCGACGAGCACGGCCTGGTCTACGTGATGGACCGCCTGAAGGACATGATCAACCGCGGCGGCGAGAACGTCTACAGCGTCGAGGTCGAGAGCGGCCTGGTCGGCGCGCCCGGGGTCGGCGAGGTCGCCGTGCTCGGCGTGCCCGACGACATGATGGGCGAGAAGGTCGGCGCCGTCCTCGTGCCGCTGGACGGGGCAACGATCGACGTGGACGCCGTGCTCGAGCACGCCCGAGCCCAGCTCGCCGACTTCAAGGTGCCCCAATACGTCGCGATCCGCGACGAGCCGCTGCCGCGCAACCCCGGTGGCAAGGTGCTCAAGGCCGTGCTGCGCGAGCAGACCGACTGGGGCGCGCCGCTGCGCTAGCGGCACGCCCCAGGGTCGATGCGTCAGACGGTGTCGCCGGTCATGCCGGCCTCGGCGTGCCGGCCCTGGCGCTCGAGCTCGGCGTCGAGGTAGCCCTCGGTGACGACGTCGTTCCAGGTGTAGAGCACGGGAACCTGGAAGTAGCCCTGGTTGGCCACGCGGAAGCGCGTGAACTCCGGGCCGTTCCAGTAGCGCTCCCAGTCGCTCTTGTGCTCGAACGTCGCGAGCTGGAGGAACTTGTAGCGGTCGTCGCGGTTGCGATGCACGCCGTAGGACGACGCCCCGTAGCGGAGCGCCAGCGGCGCGATGTCGGCCAGCGCGGCCTCGAGCTTGTCGCCCCGGAACAGCGTCGCGTACCAGGGGATGTGGACGAGCCCGGCCATCAGCCGACCTCGGCGTAGATGGCGCCGGGTCCGTCGGCGGTCTTGCCCTGACCCGCGCTGTCGGCCCCGACCAGGATGGAGATCTTGCCCAAGTGCTTGTTGTCCTTCATGAGCTGGTGGGCCTCGGCGACCCCGTCGAACCCAAGCGTACGCCACAGGACCGGTCGGATCGCGCCCGACTCGATGAGCTCGTTGGCCTTGAGGCATTCGTAGGCGTTGGCGAAGTGCGACCCGATGATCTCCTTCTGCTTCATCCAGAGGTAGCGCACGTCGAAGTCGAGGTTGAAGCCGGTGGTCCCGGCGCAGATGACGACCTTGCCGAACGGCTTGACCGTGAGCACCGAGGTGGGGAACGTCGCGGTGCCCACGTGCTCGAAGACGATGTCGGGCGCGGCGCCCAGCATCTCCTGCACGCGCTGGCCGAAGCGCCGGGACTCCTTGAAGCGCGCCTTCTCCTCCTCGGGCGTCTCGCCGCCCTTGCGCATCATGCCCGCGAACTCGCTGCGGTCGATGTAGTCGACGGCCCCGAGCGACTTGACCAGCTCGCCCTTCTCGGCCGAGTTGACCACGCCGACGCACTCGGCGCCCGCCGCCCGGCAGATCTGGGTGGCGAAGACGCCCAGGCCGCCGGCGGCGCCCCAGATGAGCACGCGCTGGCCGGCCTGCAGGTTGCAGCGCGTCATGAGCATGCGCCAGGCGGTGAAGTAGACGAGGCCATAGCTCGCGGCCTCCTCCCACGTCAGCGCGTGGGGCTTGGGCAGCAGCTGCTGGGCCTGCACCTTCGTGAACTGCGCGAAGGAGCCCCAGGTCGTCTCGTAGCCCCAGATCCGCTGCGACGGGGCGGCCATCGGGTCCAGCCCGTGGACCTCGGGGTCCTCGTAGGAGGCCTGGTTGCAGTGCACGACGACCTCGTCGCCCACCTTCCAGCGCGTCACGCCCGGGCCGACCTTCCAGACCACGCCGGAGGCGTCGGAGCCGCCGATGTGGTGGCCGAACTCGGGGTGGTCGCCGTACTTCATGACCGAGACGGGCTGGCCCAGGGCCGCCCAGACGTTGTTGTAGTTGACGCCGGCGGCCATCACCCGCACGATCACCTCGAACGCGCCGGGCTCGGGTACCTCGATCTCCTCCAGCTTGAAGGCATCCATGGGCTCGCCGAAGCGCTCCTCACGGATGACCCAAGCGGCCATCGTCGCCGGCAGCTCGCCGGGCTGGGTGTCGACGGTGGAGACCTGCGTCACATCAACGGCCATGCAAAAACCCTCTGGAAGTCGGAGTCGTCCCTCGCGGGCCCGGAACTCTACGCCAGGACGGGCCTCCTCGCGCCCTGCTCAGTGGTCCAGGAAGCCCGACCGCTTGAACCAGAACCACAGGATCAGGGCCCCGAGCACCATGCTGCCGACGCCGTAGCCCCAGAAGGCCGCGGCGGAGTCGATGTGGCGCACCAGCGCTCCGAAGTTCTGGCCGAAGAAGCCGGTCACGAACGTCAGCGGCAGGAAGATCGTGGCGACCACGGCCAGCTGCGTGTTGATGTCGCCGAGCCGGTTGGAGACCGTCGACAGGTAGACGTCCAGCGCCCCGGACAGCAGGTCGCGGTAGGAGTCGATGAGCTCGGCGATCCGCAGGAGGTGGTCGTAGATGTCGCGGAACCAGTCCCGGGCGTCGTCGGCCTCCAGGCCCGGCAGCCGGGCCAGGAGATCGCCGCCGCGGGCGAGGACGTCGCGCTGGGGCGTCACGACGCGGCGCAGCTCGATGAGCCGGCGGCGCAGGAGGAAGAGGTGCTGGCGCTGGTCCTCGCGCGGGCGCTCGATCATCTCGTCCATGAGCTCGTCGATCTCGTCGTCCATGGCCTCCAGGACGGGGAAGAAGCTGTCGGTCAGCGCGTCCAGCACGCGGTAGATCGCCTCCTCCTCGGTCTTGGGCGTCTCGGCCTCGATCCGGTGGAAGGCCGAGTGCAGCGCGTCGCAGCGCGAGCGGCGCACGGAGATCATCCAGTGGCCGGAGAGGTGCAGGTGGACCTCGACGGGCCGCCCGTCGCTGTGCACGCCGTAGTAGACGAGCAGCGCCGAGTCGCCGTAGTCGTCGAGCTTGGGCCGCTGGCCGAACTCCAGCGAGTCCTCCACGGCCAGGGGTGCAGGCCGAAGCGGCGGCCGAGCTCGCGGACCTCCTCGGGCGGCGGCGACTCGACGTCGAGCCAGAAGAAGCGATCCGAGCGCAGCAGCCCGTCGAGCTCCGGGTCGTCGAGGCGGTGGAGGACCTTCACCGCCGCATCGTCGCGGCGCCGCAGGACGGAAGGGCGCTGCGCGGGTCAGGCCACGCCGGCGGCCAGCTCGCTGCCGGCGTCGCCCGTCCCGACCTCGGCCTCGGCGGGCTCGGCCGCGGCGGGCGGCGTGCGCGAAGGCACGCCGCGCTCGATGAGCAGCCACGCGGCCGCCGCGCCCGCCAGGGCGACGACCGCCGCGACGCGCAGGCCGTCGTTGAGCGCGTAGAGGAACGCCTGCTGGACGGCGTCGTGCACCGCGCCGGTGCCGCCCGTGGCGCCGGCGCCCAGGCCGTCGGCCAGGTCCTGGCGCCGAGCGGCGGGCACCTGGGGCAGCAGCTGGTCGAGCCGGTGACGGCCGAGGCCGGCGATGAGCGCGCCCATCGCGGCCACGCCGAACGTGCCGCCGACCATCCGGCTCATGGAGAGCACCCCGGAGGCGACGCCGGCCTTGGCCTGGTCGACCGCGTTCATCGCGGCCGTGCTCATCGGGGACATGATCAGGCCCATGCCCAGGCCCATGAGCACGAAGGCGCCGACGAGGAAGCCGTAGGGCGTGTCGACCGCCAGGTGGCCCTGCCAGAACAGCGAGCCGGCGGTCAGCACGAGCCCCGCGGTCATGAGCGGCCGGGGCCCGATGCGGTCGGCCAGCCGCCCGGCGATCGGCCCGGCGAAGATGATCAGCACGGTCGAGGGCAGGAAGCGCACGCCGGCCTGCAGCGGCGTGTAGCCGCGGACGTTCTGGAGGTAGAGCGCGAGGAAGAAGAACATCGCCAGCATCGCGAAGCTGACGATGAACGCCACGATGTTCGCGCCCAGGAACGACCGGTTGCGGAAGAAGCGGAAGTCGACCATCGGGTTGGCGACGCGGGTCTCGAGCACGGCGAAGGCGGTCAGGCCGACGAGCGCCACGATGAGCAGGCCGACGATGCGGCCCGAGCCCCAGCCCCAGGCGTTGGCCTCCACGAGCGCCAGGACGAGGGCGGCGAGGCCGATCGTCAGCGCCGCCACGCCGGGGACGTCGACGGACTGCGCGGAGGTCTCGTCGCGCGACTCGTGCGTCGCGAACAGCGTGACGACGACGGCCACCGCGGCGACCGGCAGGTTGAGGAAGAAGATGGACTGCCAGGAGACGTTCTCCACCAGGAAGCCGCCGACGACGGGCCCGATGGCCAGCGCCAGGGCGGAGACGCCGGCCCAGGTGCCGATCGCCTTGCCGCGCTCGTGAGGCGGGAAGGCGTTGGAGATGATGGAGAGCGTGGCGGGCATCATCAGCGCGGCGCCGATGCCCTGCGTCGCGCGCCCGAACACGAGCCACGCCTCGCTCTGCGAGAAGCCGATGAACGCGCTGGAGGCGCCGAAGGCGACCACGCCGAGCAGGAACATCCGGCGCCGGCCGAAGAGGTCGCCCAGCCGGCCGCCGGTGACCAGCAGGACGGCGAAGCTCAACGTGTAGGCGTTGATCGTCCACTCCAGGCCGCTGATGGAGGCGCCCAGGTCGCGCTGGATCGACGGCAGGGCCACGTTGACGACGGTGTTGTCGAGCATGACCATGAACAACGCGAAGCACATCGCCGCCAGCGTCCACCAGCGGCGGTTGTCCTCGGTGACGAAGCGGGTGCGCAGGGTCGAGGGGGTCACGCTCGGTCCTCCTTGGGGAGGGCGCAGAGGGCATCGTGCAGCCGGGTGCGCTGCTCGGGGCCCAGGCGCTGCGCCCACGCCTCCAGGCCCTGCAGGCGGGCGGTGTCGATGCGGTCGACGACCTCGCGGGCGGCCGCGGTGGCGCCGACGCGCCGCACGCGGCGGTCGTGCTCGTCCTCGCGGCGCTCGACGTAGCCGCGCTGGAGCAGGCCGTCGATCGTGCGGCTGGCGTTGGCCAGCGACATGCCGAGCTCCTCGGCCAGCTCCTTGACGGAGATCTCCTCGCGGCGCTCGGCCAGGACGTGGAGCATCTTCATCTGGGTCATGGAGAGGTCGAGCTCGGCCAGCAGCGCGTAGAGCGACTTCGTCGACCCCGCCAGGATGCTGCGCCACAGCTCGAGCATCGCGGCCGCGACGTCGGCGGCCGACGCCTCGGAGGACGCGCCCGTTGATTGCATGTGCGCAAGTATCGCGCACGCGCCGGCGCCCGCGGGTCAGCGGGTGAACGGCACGACGTGATCGGCCGTGCGGCGGAAGGTGAGCGCCTTGGCGTCGAACCGGTAGTCGCGCTCGCGCAGCTTGGCCGGGCAGCAGAGGTCGTCGCCGGCCGCCCAGACCGGCTCGAGGACGCTCAGCGCGGTGCCGTTGATGCGCAGCGTGGCGCGGTAGAGCGACTGCAGGCGGAACAGCACCTTGAGCTTGGTGTCGCTGCCGCCGGCCGGCTGGCCGTGGGTGCTGAAGACGTAGAGGGCGACGGTGCCCGCCGCGCCGTTGGTCGTCACGAGCACGAGCGCGTCCTGGCGCCCGTCGCCGGTGACGTCGAGGAAGCCGCTGCGCGGGTCGACGATCCCGATCTTCTTCGTCAGCAGGCGCTTGATGCCGGCGCTGGTGCCGGGGTCGTCCAGCAGCGACCGCGTGAAGACCTGCTGGGACTGCGACGGGGCGGCCGGGGCTTCCGTGGGGGCGGCCAGGGCCGCGGCGGATGCGGCGGCGGTGAGGGTCAGGAGCGCGGCGCGGAGGCGCATGGGCCCATGGTGGCGCATCCGGCGGCTGCGCCCTAGGGCTGCAGGAGGTCGTTCTGCGAGCTCGGACGCGGGCGGCCGACGACGATGCGCGCCGCGCGGACACCGTCGCCGCCGACGTGCAGCGTGTACGTGCCCTGCTTGACCTCAGCCTGGACCGAGGCCGTCTCGCGCGGGTTGATCGGCCCGGTCTGCACCGCCTTCTCGCCCGGGCCGCTGCCCGGCCGGTTCACGGTCTCCAGGGTGATCTGCTGGGCGCCCATGGACTGGTTGGTGATCACGAGGGTGACCGGCCCGGCGCCCAGGTGCGCGGGCGAGACGGAGACCGCACGATCGTCGATCGAGGCGCTGAGCACGATCGGCGCGGCCGGCCGCTCGGCGTTGCGGTAGGCGGGCGAGGAGCCGCCGCAGCCGGCGAGGCCCGCCACGAGCAGGCCGCCGGTGACGGCGGCCCGGACAGGCGTCCTGCACAGTGCGGGGCGTGGGCCTCTCATCCTCCTCCTCGGACCCGGCACGGCAGCCTCCCGCGCCCGGCCCGCGGGCAGCCTAGCCGAGCACCACGGCGGGCGCCAACGCCCGCGCCGCGGCCGCCTCAGCCGGCGGGGCCGCCGCTCTGCGCGACGGCTGCACGGTGCTCGCCGTCGATGTCGCGCAGGCGGTCCTGGAGGCGATCCCACGACGCGGCCTCGGCCTCGTCGTAGGCGCGCCCGTCGAGGTCGGCGAGGTCGTCGCGATACGTCGCCCAGGCCTCGCGGACGCGCTCGTCGCGTGTGGTGTCGTGTGGTGCGTAGGTCGTCATGCGGTCCTCCCGGTCCGACTCGCGGTCCATCGGGACGGTACCCGGCCCGACGGTCGGCAACCGCCCCCCCCCGCTGCAACCCGGCGTGTGCGCCGTCCGGCGGCGGCGGTACCACCCCGGGCCCCATGCCCGCCGCCGATCCCGCCGCCCCGCTCCTGGACCACCCGCTCGCGACCGCCGAGTTCCTCGTCGTCGACACGGAGACCAACGGGCTGCCGGGCGACCGCTGCGAGCTCACGGAGATCGGCGCGGTGCTCGTCGGGGGCGGCGAGCTGCACGACCGCTGGGAGACGCTCGTCCCGGTGCGGACCCCGCTGTCGCGGGGCATCCAGCGCTTCACGGGCATCACCCAGGCCATGGTCGACGAGGCGCCGCCCTCCGAGCTCACGCTCCCCGAGCTGGCCGAGCAGCTGGAGGGCCGCGTCCTCGTGGCCCACTCGGCCTCCTTCGACCGCCGCGTGCTCGCGCAGGCCTTCGCGCGCGCGGGCGTGGCGTGGCCCGATCCGCCGACGCTGTGCACCGTGGCCCTGGCGCGCTGCCTGCATCCGCTGGCCCGCCAGCGCAAGCTGGCGCTCCTGGCCGGCTCCCTGGGCATCGACGTCGAGGTCTCCCATCGCGCGCTGGCCGACGCGGAGACCTGCGCGCGGGTGCTCTGCGCGCTGTTCCCGCGCCTGTGCGCCAACGCGTCGACCGTCGGGCAGGCCCTCGCGCTGCTGCGGCCGCGCCGGCGCAGCGCCCGGCCGGCGGCGCGCGGGCGCACCGACGGCGGGGTCTCGCTGCGCGGGCACCGCAAGCGCCGCGTGGACTGCTCGGCGCTGCCCGACGAGCCCGGCGTCTACATCTTCCGCAACGCGGAGGGCCAGCCCCTGTATGTCGGCAAGTCGGTGTCGCTGCGCTCCCGCGCCCGCGCCCACTTCCTGCCCTCCTCGCCCGACACGGGATGGGTCGCCCAGGCCGAGCTCGTCGACCACCGCGAGACGGCCAGCGAGCTGGGCGCCCTGCTGCTCGAGCACCGCCTCATCCGGGAGCTGCGCCCGCCCGGCAATGCCCGCCACAAGCACGACGACCGCTGGGTCTACCTGCGCTGCCGGCTGGACATCGCGTTCCCCATCCTCGAGGTCGCGCCCGAGCCCGCGCCGGGGCTGGCGGTCAACGTCGGCCCGCTGCTCGGCCGCCACGCGGCCGCCGAGCTGGCCGAACAGCTCACGTCGCTGTTCGCGCTGCGCCACTGCGGCCGGGCGTTGCCGCGGCGCGCGCACCCGTCGGCCTACGGGCAGATGGGGCGCTGCCTGTCGCCCTGCCTGGGCGACCTGGACCCCAACGCCTACCGCCGGCGCCTGGACCAGGCCCTGGCGCTGTTCACGGGCGACGGCGACGGGGGGCGCGCCCTGCTGGCCCACCTCGACGCCGAGACCCGTGCGGCCGCCGCCGCGCAGGCCTTCGAGCGCGCCGGCTGGCTCCAGCGCCGCCGGCGGCGCCTCGCGGTGCTGCTCGAGCGCCTGGGCGGCACGCTGGACGCCGTGCACGCACGGCCGCGGCTCGTGCTCGCCGCCCACCCGCAGCAGCCGCGCTACGACGCGCTCTGGCTCGTGGGTGGGCGCGTGGCGGCGGCGCAGGCCGTGCAGGACCCCGAGAGCGTGTGGGCCCGGACCGAGGCGGTCCTGCGCGGCGGCGACGGGCGCGCGGCGACCGGGTGCGCGACGCCCGACGAGGTCGCCGAGCTGCGCGTGGCCACGACGTGGCTGGCGACCCATCCCTCCCTGCAGCTGCCCCTGTCGCCGGTGCCCACGCGCGCGCGGGTGCAGCGCTTCGCGGCACGGGCGCTCGCGGCGTGAGCGGACGAACGACCTCCCGAGTTCTGGAGCCGAAGTTCGTCAGATGTTCGAGCGCATTCGGACGGCAACCTCTGCACTATCTGTGGCACGGCCGTGACGTCGTGGCACCAGGACGGTGCCGGGCGTGCACGGCGTGGCAAGGATGCCGCACCCATGGATCAGGAGGATCTCCCGCCGGGGGTTCGCGTCGCCTCCGGCGACACGGGCTCCGACCCGCACGAGGACGCGCGCCCGGCATCGGCTGAGGGGCGGGGCGCGTCGTCCCTGGACGGCCACGGGCCCGGCACGGACGCCGAGCCCGTGGCCGCCGCGGTGACCGAGCGGCTGCGCGCGCTGCAGCATCGCATCGCGCTGCTGGCCGACGGCGTGCACGAGCGCGCCGGTGGGCCGTCCGCGGCCGACGTCGCGGGCACCGGCCTCCGGATCGTCGCCCCGGCCCCGTCGCGCCCGCAGCTGCCGCCGCACCGCGCGTCGCAGGCCGATCCCGGGCCGCCGCCGCGCGCCCGCCGGCACGCCGGTGCCCCGCGGCGAGCGGGCCCGCCGGACCGCCGCGTGCGGCGGCGCGACCGCCGGCGTGGGCCGAGGCCCGGCCGGGGCGCCTCGCCGGAGCACGACGAGCGCCGAGCGGCGGCCGAGGACCGCCGCGGCGGCCGCCCCGACCGCCGGCTCGGCGACGACCGGCGCGCGCTGCTCGCGCCGCGGACCCTGCAGGACCGGCCCTGGGCCCGGCGCCTCCTGCTGGGCGCCGCGATCGCCGTCGCGGCCGGGGTGCCGGTCGCCGGTGCGCTCGCGCTGGCCGGCGGCCCGTAGGCCCGCCGCCGCTCAGACATCGGCGGCGGTGCCGGCCAGGATCTCGGCCGGCACGTCGCCCGAGCCGACGGCGACCTCGTCGCCCGGCTCGACCTCGCGGCGCACGAGCGCCAGGGCCAGCGGCCCGAAGCGCGGGGAGACCACGGCGCTGCCGACCCGGCCGACCTCCCGGCCGTCGGCGGTGATCGCGTCGCCGGGCGCGGCGGGCGCGCCGAGCCCGAGCGTGCGCAGCCGCCGGTTGGGACGGCCCTTCCAGTGCAGGCGCGCCACGGTCTCCTGGCCGATGTAGCAGCCCTTGGTGAAGCTCACGGCGCGGTCGACGATCCCGGCCTCCTCGGGCATGACGGTCTCGTCGAGCTCGACCCCGTAGCGGGGGCGGCCGCGCTCGATGCGCACGATCTCCGCGACGGCCTCGGGCACCTCCGTTGCGCCGGCGTCCAGCAGCGCGCGGCGGGTGGCGTCGGCCTCGGCGGCCGGCGGCAGGACATCCAGGCCGAGGTCGGTGCGCACGACCATGCCGTCGACGGCGTGCTCCTCCGGGCCCGGGACGGGCAGGCCGGCGGCGCGGGCGACCTGCTCGGCGCGCGGCCCGACGAGCGAGAGCAGGGCGAGCTCGATCGTGCGCTTGTGCAGCTCGGCCCGCCAGCCGATGAGGCCGCGCCGCAACTGGTCGAAGAGGGCCTGCAGCGCGACGCGTTCGGTCAGCAGCAGCAGGCCGTCGTCCGTGGCCAGCACGCGCAGGTCGCCGAGCATGCGGCCCTTGTTGGTCAGCAGCGTCGCGTAGCACCCGTGGCCGGGGGCCAGGTCGACGGTCGCGTTGCTGACCTGGCCGTCGAGGAACGTGGCGGCCTCGTCGCCGGTGAGCAGCAGCTTGCCGGTCTCGGAGCGGTCGACGAGCCCGCAGCCGGTCGTGCATGCCTCGTAGGCGGGCAGCAGCGCATCCAGGGTGGCCATCCGTCCGAGGATAGGAGCCGGGATGCGCTACGCTGCAAAACATCAGGTTTCGCCGTGACTAAAATCGAAGCAGATGACGCTTGAAGTCTCACCTGCGGTCCAGGACTACGCCAAGGCCATCTACGCGCTGGAGCAGCGCGGCGAGGGCAGCGCCGTCACGACGAACGCGCTCGCCGAGCGCCTCGGCGTGTCGGCCGCCTCGGCGTCCAACATGGTCAAGAAGCTCGACGGGCTCGGGCTCGTCCAGCACGTGCCCTACCGCGGCGTCGTGCTGACCGAGCACGGGGCGAAGGTCGCGTTGGAGGTCCTGCGCCACCACCGGCTGCTCGAGCGCTACCTCGCCGAGGAGCTCGGCGTGCCATGGGACCGCGTGCACGACGAGGCCGAGGTGCTCGAGCACGTGCTCTCGGAGGAGCTCGAGGAGCTCATCGCCGCCAAGCTCGGCCACCCGACGATCGATCCGCACGGGGACCCGATCCCGGACGCCGACCTCACGATCGTCGAGCACGACACCGTGTGCATGGAGGACCTGGAGGTGGGCGACCACGGCCACTTCGTCCGGATCTCCGACACCGACCCCGAGATGCTGCGCTATCTCGGGGCCCGCGGGATCCGCCCGGGCGACCGGTTCGAGGTCGTCGACAAGCAGCCGTTCGGCGGACCGCTGTTCGCCCGCTTCAACGCCGTCGCCGAGGTCCACCCGCTCGGGGGCCGGCTGGCCGCCGCCATGCGCGTGCAGGTCAGCCCATGACGACGCCGCCCAACACCGGCGAGGCCACGTTGGCAGCGCCGCCGGGGCTCCTGGCCCGGGCCGGCCGGTCGGGCTCGCTGCGCGCCCGCCTGACGCTGCTGGGTCCCGCGTTCGTCGCGTGCATCGCCTACGTCGACCCGGGCAACTTCGCGACGAACATCGCCGGCGGCTCCAAGTACGGGTACATGCTGCTGTGGGTCCTGCTCGCGGCCAACCTCATGGCGATGCTGATCCAGAACCTCTCGGCCAAGGTCGGCATCGCGACCGGCCGCAACCTGCCCGAGCTGTGCCGCGAGCACTTCCCGCGGCCGGTGACCTGGGGACTGTGGGTGCAGGCCGAGCTCATCGCGATGGCCACCGACCTGGCGGAGTTCGTCGGCGCGGCCATCGCGCTCAACCTGCTCTTCGGGATCCCGCTGCTGCCCGCGGGGCTGCTCACCGCCGTCGTCGCGTTCGCCGTGCTGGGCCTGCAGAACCGCGGCTACCGCCGGTTCGAGCTGGCGATCCTGGGGTTCCTGGCGGTCATCCTGCTCGGCTTCCTGTACGACACGCTGCGCATCGGCTTCGACGTCGGCGACGCGGCCAAGGGGTTCGTCCCGCACTTCGACGGCGGCGACTCGCTGCTGCTGGCCACCGGCATCCTGGGGGCGACGGTGATGCCCCACGTCATCTACCTGCACTCGGCGCTGACCCAGAACCGCGTGACGGTCAACGACGACGCCGAGCGCCGCCTGCTGCTGCGGTTCAACCGCATCGACGTGACGATCGCGATGACGCTGGCCGGCATCATCAACATGTCCATGCTGGTCATCGCCGCGTCGCTGTTCTTCGGCGGCGGTCTGACGGGCGTCGACACGATCGAGGCGGCCCACAAGGGCTTCCGCGAGCTCGTCGGGCCCGAGGCGGCGGTCGCGTTCGCCCTGGCGCTGCTGGCGTCGGGCTTCGCGTCCTCCAGCGTCGGGACCTACGCGGGCCAGGTCGTGATGCAGGGCTTCATCGCGCGGACCGTGCCGCTGGCGGCGCGGCGAGCGGTGACGATGACGCCCGCGCTCATCGTCCTGGCGCTGGGCCTGGACCCGACGCGCTCGCTGGTCATCAGCCAGGTCGTGCTGTCGTTCGGCATCCCGTTCGCCCTCGTGCCGCTCGTCCTGCTGACGCGGCGGCGCGACGTCATGGGTGCGCTGGTCAACCGCCGGCTGACGACGTTGTCGGCCTCGGCGGTGGCCGTCGTGATCATCGCGCTCAACCTGTTCCTCCTGGCCGACACGGCCGGGATCGCCTAGCGACGCGTCCGCACGGCCCGGGCGACGGATATCGTTGGGGCCGATGGCCTTCGCCGATACCTTCCAGTCCGTCGTCGACTCGCTGCCCGACGACTGGACCGATCTCGAGATCGACCTGCGCATCACCGACGAGACGCGCTACGTCGACGCCGCGGTCTACCTGGCCACGGTCAACGCCCAGCCGTACTCCAAGTACGACTGGCACTGGCGCATCCTCGTCGCCCACCGCTTCGGCCACGCGGCCGCCGCTCCGGCGGTCCACGGCGCGCTCAAGCTGCTCGACGACGCCGGGTTCGAGGGCGAGCTGGTCGTCCGCGAGGTCCGCAGCGGCCGCGTCGAGGTCGTCCAGATGTGGGGCCGGCCCGAGTCGGTGCGCCAGGAGTTCAAGCGCCTGCGGGCGCAGTAGGGCCGGGGCCGGCGGGGCCCGGGCGCCCGCGGGCTCCGGTGGCGCGGAGGTGGGGCATGACCCCACGGTCGCGACATCCGGTTGACGGTTGAGCGTGGACGCGCCACCTCCGGAGCCCGATGGCTCCTGGATGGGGCATGGCCACACCCTGGTGCCGACCCGGGCGGGGCCCTCAGCTGTTCGGGTCGGTGTCCTCGCCGGTGCGCGAGGTCGCCGGGTCGAACGCCGCGGCCACGTCGGGGAGGCGACGGACGATCCCCACGCGGCGCTCCCACCTCGCCCACGCCGCCAGCCGCGTCGGGTCCAGCTCGCCGAAGCGGCGCGCGCCGGCCGTGAAGGCCGGGCTGACCGCGTCGAGCTCGCGGGCGGTGAGGTCGCGGCGCAGCGACGGCTCGGCGTCGGTGAGCGCGGTCACCGCCGATTCGGGGTCGTCGATCGCCGCCTCGTAGCCGCGGCGCAGCGCCCGGATCGTGGCGCGGACGACCGGCCCGTCGGTGTCCAGCGTCTCGCGCGAGGTCGCCAGCACGAGCTCGGGGTAGGACGGCGCGCCGTAGTCGTCGACGCGGAACTCCCGGATCCCCGGCCGCCGCGCCGTCAGGGCCACGCCCTCGGCGTTCCAGAACGCCGTGGCGCCGGCCACCCGACCGGTGAGCAGCGCCCGGACGGCGTCGAAGCCGATCGTCACCGTGCGCACCCGGGCGGGGTCCCCGCCGTCGCCGGCGACGATCGAGCGCAGGACCGCGTCGTCGCTGGGCAGGCCCGTCACGCCGACCCGCCGGCCCTCGAGGTCGCGCGGGCGCCGCACGCCGGGCTGGGCCAGGACGGCGGCCAGCGGCGTCTGGACGATTGCCATCACCCCGACGACGTCACGGCCGCGGGCCCGGGCGATCGCCAGGTCGTGGATGTCGACGATCGCCACGTCGGCCTGGCCGCCCAGCAGCGCCTTGATGCCGTCCGTCGAGGCCGCGGGGGTCTGGACGCGCAGGTGGACGCCCTCGGCCTCGTCGTAGCCGCGCTGCAGCGCGAGGTAGATCCCGGCGTGCACGGCGTTGGGCGCGAAGTCCAGCAGCAGCCGCGCGTCCTGGTCGGGGCGGCTGTCGCTGTGGCTCGTCGCCCCGCATCCAGCCATGGCGAGCAGGAGCGCGGCGGTCAGGGCGGCGCTGAGCAGGCGGCGGACCATCGGGGTCGTGAGCATAGGACGCCCCTGCGGCGGGCCGCGCAGGTGGGGTGCGTAGGATCAGGGACGTGCGCCGCCGTGTGACCTTCTCCCGCAACGTGACGCTGTCGCTGTCCCGGACCTGCGTCTCGCACTGCAAGTACTGCGCCTTCCAGACCCACCAGCCGCATCTGCACACCCCCGACGAGGTGGCGGCCCTGCTCGACGGCGCCGCGCGGCGGTCGGTCAAGGAGCTGCTGGTCCTGACGGGCGATGAGCCGGGGCACCACCCCGGCGTGCGCGCCCGGCTGGCCGAGCTGGGCTTCGAGGACTTCGTCGCCTACGTGGCGTGGTGCTGCGAGCAGGCCCTGGAGCGCGGGCTGCTGCCCCACACGAACCTCGGGGCGCTCTCGCGCGCCGACCTGGCCCGCCTGCGCGAGGTCACCGCCTCGCAGGGGCTCATGCTCGAGTCGACGCGCGACGACCTCGTCGCCCACCAGGGCTCGCCGACCAAGGACCCGGCGCTGCGCCTGCAGACCATCCGCGACGCCGGCGAGCTGAAGATCCCGTTCACCTCCGGCATCCTGGTCGGCATCGGCGAGACCCGGCAGGACCGCGTCGACGCCCTGGCCGCCCTGGCCGAGGTTCACGCCGAGCACGGCCACCTGCAGGAGGTCATCCTCCAGAACTTCGTCCCGCACCGGAGGTACTACGGCGAGGAGCCGGCCGACATCGCCACGGAGGCCGCCGAGCGCTTCTGGCGCACCGGGCTGCGGGAGGCGGCGGTCGCCGGCGTCCCCGACTGGGCCTCGCCGGTGTCCCTCGAGGACCTCGTCGAGCTCATCGCCACCGCGCGCGAGCTGCTGCCCGGCGTCGGCATCCAGGTGCCGCCCAACCTGTCCGAGCACTGGCCCGAGCTCGTGGCCGCGGGCGCGACCGACCTGGGCGGGCTGAGCTCCAACGGCGACCACATCTCCCCCGAGCACCCGTTCCCCTCGCCCCACCAGGTGCGCAAGCGCCTGGCAGCCGACGGGGTGGCGCTCACCGAGCGCCTCTGCGTCTACGGCAAGTACCTCGACGCGGAGTGGGTCGAGCAGCACGTCCTCGACGTCGTGCGGACCAAGTACTGGTCCTTCATCCCCCGCAAGGGGTCGGGCCGCCAGGATGCGCCGTTCGCCATCAACGCCGACCTCGTGGGCCCGGCGACCGAGCGGGCGCGTGCGGGCGAGGCGCTGGGCGTCGAGGAGCTCACGGCGATGTTCGCCTGCACCGACCCGGCCGCGATCGAGGGCATGCGCCAGGCCGCCGACGAGCTGCGCGCCGAGCTGGCCGGCGACACCGTGACGTTCGTGGTCAATCGCAACATCAACGTCTCCAACGTCTGCGTCGTGGGCTGCGCGTTCTGCGGCTTCGGGCAGGGCAAGCGCTCGCCCGACGCCTACGAGCACGGCGAGGAGGAGTTCCGCGACCGCGTGCGCCAGGCCATCGACTACGGCGCCAGCGAGCTGTGCATGCAGTCGGGCATCCACCCCGACTGGGACCTCGACGAGTACCTGAAGTGGTTGCGGGTGGCCAAGGACGAGGCGGCGCGCAACGGTGTGCAGCTGCACCTGCACGCCTACTCGCCGATGGAGATCGCGCACATGTGCGACATCTCGGGGCTGCCGCCCGCCGAGGTCTTCGCGCAGCTGCGCGACGCCGGGCTGGGCTCGACGCCCGGCACCGCCGCCGAGGTGCTGCACGACGGGGTGCGCGAGCGCATCAGCCCCAACAAGCTGCCGGTCGCGCGCTGGGTGGAGATCATCGAGGCCAGCCACCGCGCCGGCCTGCGCAGCACGAGCACCGTGATGTTCGGCCACATCGAGGAGCCCTGGGAGCTGGCCGAGCACATGCGGGTCATCCGCGAGCTGCAGGAGCGCACCGGCGGCATCACCGAGTTCGTCCCGCTGAGCTTCATCCCGTTCATGACGCTGCTGGGGCGCACGCACGGCGTGGAGGAGATCTCCCGCGAGGAGAACCTCAAGCACACCGCGGTGTTCCGCCTCGCGCTGGGCCGCACGATCCCCAACGTCCAGGCCTCCTGGGTCAAGATGGGCCTCGACGTCGCCACGGAGGCGCTGCGCTGGGGCGTCAACGACCTCGGCGGCACGTTGATGGAGGAGAACATCAGCCGGCTGGCGGGCAGCTACCACGGGGTCAAGCTCGACCCGCCGCAGCTCATCGCCGCCGCCCACGCGGCCGGCCGCCCGGCGGCCGAGCGCGACACGCTGTACGGCATCCGCGAGCGCCACCCGCTGCCGGCGACCTCGGAGGCCGCGGCCTGACACCGCCCCGGGCGGCTCGCTAGGTTGGACGCATGGCCGAAGCGATCACGCGCGAGGGACTCGCCCATCTCAAGAGCGAGCTCGAGGAGCTCGAGGGGGAGGGCCGGCGTGCGATCGCCCAGCGGATCCTGGTCGCCCGTGAGCTGGGGGATCTCTCCGAGAACGCCGAGTACCACGCGGCCAAGGAGGACCAGGCCCACCACGAGACGAAGATCGCGCGCCTGACCGAGCGGCTGCGCAACGCCAAGGTCGTCGAGGCCGAGGCCGACGCGACGGTCGTCACGTTCGGCGCCACGGTCAAGGTCACCGACGTCACGTCAGGGCGCACGACGACCTACACGATCGTCGGCGCCACCGAGGCCGACCTCAAGACGGGCAAGCTGTCGGCCGAGTCGCCGGTCGCCAAGGCGCTCATCGGCGCCGCCCCGGGGGAGACGGTCACGGTCTCGACGCCCAGCGGCAAGCGCGACCTGCGCGTCGAAGCGCTGGGCAGCTAGCCGAAGAGGTCCTCGTCGCGGCCGCGGACCAGCTCCGCGGCTCCGGGCCCGTCGGCCTCGGTCACGTGGCGCTCCAGGCCCGTCAGCACGACGGCGGGCTCCCCGGCGTCCTTGCCGCCGCGCGCCAGGTCGGCCGCCGCCGCGGCCTGGTCGGCGATCGCGATCCACGTCGCGTGCAGCTCGCGGCCGTGGGCGTCGGCGCGCCCGCGCCAGTCCTCCAGCGGCGCCAGGCCGGCGATGCCGACCGCCACGTCGCACTGCCCGTGGCGCCACGCGCGGCCGAAGGAGTCGGCGATGACCACGGCGGGATGGCCCGCCAGCGCGGCGCGCAGCGCGCGGGCCGAGCCGTCGGGATCGACGGGCAGCATGATGAGCTCGCCGGCGCCCGCCGCGTTGGAGGCGTCGACCCCGGCGTTGGCGCAGACGAAGCCGTGGCGCGTGCGGCTGATGAGCACGCCGCGCTCGGCGCGGACGACCTCGGCCGTCTCGCGGAGGACGACCTCGACGTGGCGGGGATCCTCCTTGCCCAGGACGGCCGCGAGCTCCAGCGCCCGCGGCGAGGGCTGCACCCCGGCCAGGTCCACGACGCGGCCCTCGGCCTTGGAGACGACCTTGTGGGCGATCACGAGGACCTCGCCGGGCGCGAACCGCCCGCCGCGCGCCTGCGCCAGCAACGCCGCGAGGTCGTCGCTGGGCCGGACCTCCGGGAGCCCCGGCAGCGCGCGCGCGGTGATCACCGGCGGCTCACCCGGGCCAGCAGCCCGCGCGTGTGCGACGCGCCGCCGCGCAGGCGGTCCAGCGCCTCGCGCAGCGCCTCGAGGTCGTCGAGCGTGTCGACGTCCAGGCCCAGCGTGCGCACCTCGACGGCCTCGCACTCGGCGCCCGCCTCGCGGGCGAGCTCCTCGTGACGGGCGCGCGAGCCGGGGCCGAACGCGGGCGCCATCACGTCGGGCGGGGTGAGCACCAGCGCGTTCGTGCCGTCGCCGTGGCGGTCGGGCACCACGAGGACCCCTGGGCCGGTGCCCGCACGGGCCAGCAGCGCGTCGAGCTCGACGGGGTCCAGCGCCGGGCAGTCACCGGGCACGAGGACGACGCGCGTGGCGCCGCGCTCCAGCGCCGCCTCGATGCCGCGCAGCGCGGCGGCGCTGTGGCCGGCGTCCGTCGGGTCGTCGATGACCGCCGCGGCGTCGTAGCCCGCGGCCAGCGCCACGGCGGCGTGCTCGCCGCTGACGACGAGCACCTCGTCGACGCCGCGCGTGCGCCGCAGGGCGATGAGCACGTCGGTGACCATCGCCTCGGCCAGCGCGCGGCGGGTGCCGTCGCTGAGGTCGTCGTTGAGCCGCTGCTTGGCCGCGCCGAAGCGCTTGACCGGCAGCACGGCGACCGTCCTCATGCCGTCAGGCCCTCGGCGAAGCGCAGGACCTCGCGCGCCACGCGCGTCCGGGCCGCCGCGTCGGCCATCAGCGTGTCGGTCTGCAGCAGCGGCACGCCCACGCCGGCCGCGCGCTCGTCGGCGACCAGCCCGTCGACCAGGCCGGCGTAGCACTCCGCGATCCCGCCGGCGTCGGGGGCGACGCCCGCCCAGGCCATGAACGGCTCGGTCGGGCCCTTGACGACGCGGCCGCCGACGAACGGCGACACCGCGACGACCGGCGCCCGCGCGGCGCGCAGCGCGTCGGCCATCCCGGGGACCGACAGGATGGGGCGGATCGAGATGATGGGGTTGGACGGGCCGATGACGATGGCGCGCGCCGCGGCGATCGCGGCGAGCACCTCGGGCGGCGGGGCGGCGTCCTGCAGCCCCGGGAAGGACACGTCGTCGATCGGCGGCGCTGCGCGCTCGCGCACCATGAACTCCTGGAAGGCCAGCTCGCGGTCGCCGCTGCGCACGACGGTGCGCACCGGCGCGTCGCTCATCGGCAGCACGCGGGCCCGCAGCCCGAGCGCGCCGCCCAGCTCGGCCAGGGCGTCGGTCAGCCGGCCGCCGCCGGCCAGCAGCTGCGCGCGGCGCAGGCCGTAGGCCAGGTCGCGGTCGCCGAGGTTGAACCACACCTCGACGCCGAGCTCGCGCAGGCCGTCCATGACCGCGAACGTGTCGCCCTGCAGGCCCCAGCCGCGCTCGTCGATGCGGTCTGCCAGCCAGAACGTGCAGAGGTCGGGGTCGGGGGACACGTGGGCACCGTAGACCTCCACGTCGTCGCCGGTGTTGGCGACGACGACGAGGTCGTCCCCGGCGACGTCGAGCATGCCGCGGGCGAGCTTCGCGCCGCCGGTGCCTCCGGCCAGGATCACCACCGGGCTGCTCGGGTCGGTCTCCATGCGGCGGCGGACGATAACGTGCCGCCATGCGACTCGAAGGGCGCACCGCGCTGGTGACCGGGGGCGCCGGGGGCATCGGCGCCGCGACCGTGCGCCGGCTGGCCGCCGAGGGCGCGCGCGTCATCGCCGCCGACGTCGACCTCGAGCGGGCCGACAAGGTCGCCGCCGAGGTGGGCGCGCAGGCCGTGGCGCTCGACGTCACCGACGGCGCCGCGGTCCGGGCCGCGTTCGCGGCGGCCGGCGACATCGACATCCTGGTCAACAACGCCGGGACCGACCGCTTCGCGTTCTTCCTGGACACCGACGAGGCGCTGTGGGACCTCGTGCTCGACCTCAACCTCAAGGGCGTCCTGCACTGCACCCACGCGGTGCTGCCATCGATGCACCGGCGTGGCGGGGTCATCGTCAACGTCGCCTCCGAGGCCGGCCGCGTCGGCTCGCAGGGCTCCGTCGTGTACTCGGCCGCCAAGGCCGGGGTCATCGGGTTCACCAAGGCCATCGCGCGCGAGTCGGCCCGCTACGGGGTGCGCGTCAACGCCGTGGCGCCCGGACCGATCGAGACGCCGCTGCTGAACTCCGCGCCCGTGCAGCTGGGCGAGCTGGGCGAGCGGCTCAAGCAGGGGATGATCGACGCGACCGCGATGCGCCGCATCGGCCAGCCCGAGGAGGTCGCCGCGGCGATCGCCTACCTGGCCTCCGACGACGCCTCCTACGTCACGGGCCAGACGCTGAACGTCAGCGGCGGCCTGTCCATGTCGTGACGGAGGTCCACGAGCACGCCTTCGTCGTGCAGGGCGCGCTGGTCACCGACGTCGTCGGGACCCTGCCGGCGCCGGTGCTCTCGACCCCGGGCCTCATCGCGATGATGGAGCGCGCCGCCCAGGTCCTGGCCACCCACCACATCCCGCCGGGCACCACGACCGTCGGCTTCGAGGTGTGCATCCGCCATGTCGCCGGCGCGCCGGCCGGGGCGCACTGCGTGGCGCGCGCCACGCTGCGCGAGATCGCCGACGGCCGCAAGCTGCGCTTCGACGTCGAGGTGCTCGAGGGCGACCGCACGCTCGGCGTGGGCACGCACGAGCGCCGGGTGGTCCCCGGTGCCGCACCGCCTGCCTCGCTGCCGTGATCGCCGACATCGCCGCGCTGGCCGGGATGGCCCGCGGCTCGGCGAGCCCCGGGGAGGCCGGGGCCGCGCGCTGGGTCGCCGACCGCCTGCGCGAGCGCGGCGTGACCGACCTGCACGTGCGGACCTTCCGCGGCCAGGGCACCTACGCCTGGGCGCACGCGGCGCACGTCGCGGTCGCGCTGCTCGGCGGCCCGGCCGCGCCGGCGGCGCTGGCGTCGCTCGAGCTCGACGCCTCGGGCCGGGCGCCGTGGCTGCGCCGGGTGCTGCCCGGGCGCCCGGGCACGACCCTCGTCGCGGCCGCCGGCGATCCCGGCGCGCCCGCCACCGTCGCGTTGGTCGCCCACCTGGACACGGCGCGCACCGGCCTGGCCTGGCATCCGCGGCTGACGGGCCCCGGCGCCGCGCGGCGGCTGCGCACGCGGGCGGTCCCGCCCTACCTGGCGCCCGTGGCGGCGGGCGCGCTGCTGGCCGCCCTGCCGGGCCGCCGCCCGCGCCGGCTGGGCCGCGCGCTGCTGGCCGTCGCGCTGGCCGCCGAGCTCGACATCGCGCGATCGCCCCACGTGCCGGGCGCCAACGACAACGCGACCGGCGTCGCGGCCGCCATGGCGCTGCTGGTCGACCCGCCGCCCGGGGTCCGGTTGGTCGGCGTGTTCTGCGGCTGCGAGGAGTCGGGCATGGCCGGGATGCGCGACTGGCTGGCCGCCGAGGGCCGCGCCCTGGCGCCCGACCTCGTGCTCGGCCTCGACACGCTGGGCTGCGGGACCCCGATCGTCCTGCGCGCCGAGGCGACGCTGCTGCCCCACCGCTACCGCGCCGCCGACCTCGCGCTGGCCGACGCCGGCGCCGCGCGGGCGGGACTGCCCGCGCCGCAGCGCTGGCGCATCGGCGGCTGGACCGACGCGGTGCTCGCGCGCTTCGCCGGGCTTCCGGCGATCTCGCTGCTGTCGATCGGGCCTCAGGGGGCGTTCACGCGCTACCACCGGTCCGACGACGTGCCGGCCGGGGTGGACCTGGGCTGCGTGGAGGCCTGCCTGCGGCTGGCGCGCGGGATCGTCGAGGAGGCCGCCCTCAGCGCCCGCTGAACGCCGGCGGGCGCTTCTCGGCCACGGCGCTCGTGCCCTCCGCGAAGTCCTCGGAGCGCGCGCAGACCTCCTGGGCGCAGACCTCGAGCTCCAGCGTGACGGCCAGGGCGGGCTTGGCCGCCGCGTCGAGCACGCGCTTGGCCAGGCCGACGGCGCGCGGCGCGCAGGCCAGCAGCTCGCCCACCAGCCGGTCGGTCGCCGCGTCGAGCTCCTCGGCCGGGGCCACGCGGTTGACCAGGCCGATGCGCTCGGCCTCGACGCCGTCGACGAGCCGCGACGTCATCACGAGCTCCTTGGCGCGGCCGAGGCCGACGACCGCGGGCAGGCGCGAGCAGCCGCCCACGTCGGGCACGAGGCCGATCCGGGTCTCGACGAGCCCGATGACCGCGTCGGCGGCCATCACCCGCAGGTCGCAGGCCAGGGCGAGCTCCATCGCCCCGCCGATGCACGCCCCGTGGATCTGGGCGATCGTCGGCTTGGACATCTCCTCGAGCAGGTTCCAGGTCTCGAGGATCGTCCGCCGCGACGGCCGCAGGCCGGCCGGATCCCCCGACAGCCCGGCCAGGAAGCCGATGTCCATGCCCGAGGAGAACATGGGCCCGGCGCCCCGCACGACGACGCCGTGGACCGCCTCGTCCTCGGCCGCCGCCTGCAGCGCAGCGCGCAGGCCCAGCACGAGCTCGTCGTCGAACGCGTTGCGCTTCTGCGGGCGGTTGAGCACGACGTGGCGGACCGCGCCGCGGTCCTCGGTCAGGACGATCGACATGCGCGCAGCCTAGGCCGTCGGTGGTTAGGGTGGCGCGCCATGGCCGAGATCGAGCAGGTGGCGGTCGTCGGGTGCGGCGTCATGGGCCACGGCATCGCCCAGGTGGTCGCGACGGCGGGCTACGAGGTGGTCGTGCGCGAGGTCGACGAGGCGGCGCTGGCCCAGGGCCTGGGGCGCATCGAGGCCCAGCTGGCCCGGGCGGTGGCCAAGGGCAAGAGCACGCAGGAGGAGGCCGACGCGATCCGCGCGCGGCTGACCGGCACGACGAGCTACGCCGACCTCGCCGGTGCCGACCTCGTGATCGAGGCGATCACCGAGGACCTGCCGGCCAAGCTGGCGATGTGGCGCGAGCTGGACGTGATCGTCAAGCCCGAGGCGCTGTTCGCCACGAACACGTCGTCGCTCTCGACGGTCGGCCAGGCGGCGGTCACGTCGCGCCCCGACCGCTTCGCGGGCATCCACTTCTTCAACCCCGCCCAGGTCATGACGCTCATCGAGGTCATCCGGGCGCTGACCACCAGCGACGAGACGTTCGCCGCCGTGCAGGCCTGGCCGCCACGCTGCCCGGCAAGCTGCCGATCCCGACGCGCGACAACGCCGGGTTCATCGTCAACCGCCTGCTCATCCCCTACCTGCTCGACGGCATGCGCGCCTACGAGGAGGGCGTCGGCACGCTGGCCGAGATCGACGCGGCGATGAAGGCCGGTGCGGGGCACCCCATGGGCCCGTTCACGCTGTCGGACCTCATCGGCAACGACGTGACCGGCGCGGTCGCCGAGGCGCTGTTCGACGAGTTCCGCGAGCGCCGCTTCGCCCAGCCGCCCATCCTGCGCAAGATGCTGGCCGCGGGCTGGTACGGGCGCAAGGCCGGGATCGGCTTCTACGACTACAGGGGCGACGCGCCGGTGCCGAACCCGGGGCTGGACCGGTAGGGGCGGGGCCCTGCTCTCCGCCCTGCGCCCCAAGCCCTTCCGCGGCGACATCGTCGCCGCCGGCGTCGTGGTGCTCACGACGCTGGTCTGGGTCGTCGAGGTGCGCTTCGACCGCGCCTGGGGCGCGGGGGCCCACCTGGCCTACGCAGCCGTCGCGTGGGCGTTCGTCGCCACCCTGGCGCTGCTGGCGCCGATGGAGGGCCCGTCGCCTCGCGCCTACCAGTCGGCGCTCTACGTGGCCGCCGTGGCGCTGGCCCTGGCGGCGCTGGGCAACCTCGCGTCGCTGCTGGGCTCCGACGGGCTGACGAGCGCGGGCACCGCGACGTGGGTGCTGGGCCTCGTGGCCGCGCAGGCCCTCGTCTTCGCCGTCGGGCGCACGAGCGCCGTGGCCGCGCTGCTGGCGGCGCTGGCGGGGTCGGCGGCGCTCGTCGCGCTCGCGGCCTGGACCCTGCACCCCGGCGCAGGCACGTTCCGCTGGGTCCTGCTGGGGATCATGGCGGTCCTCACGCTCGCGGCGGTGTCCCAGCGCGACCGGCACCGGCGCCACGGTGTGGCGCTCGTCGACGCGGCGGGGATCGCGGCGCTGGCGATCGCGCTGACGTTCCTCGCGCCGCCCCTGCTGCTCATCGGCGGGCGCCAGGCGCCCGCGGGCTGGGGGTGGGAGCTGCTCATCGCCGCCGCGGGCTTCGGCCTCATCGCCTACAGCTCGGTCGACCGCCAGCCCGGCCCGGCCTACCTCGGGGTGGCGAACCTGGTGGCCTTCACCGTGATGACCTCGGGCGGCGTGAGCCGCTCGGGCGCGACGCTCGTGGGCTGGCCGATCGCCCTGGCGCTCATCGCCGTCGTGCTGCTGGTGGTCGGGCTGCGGCCCACGACGCCCGCGCCGCCGCCGCCCGACGCCGACGCGCCCGAGCCGCCGCCGTTGCCGCTGCGCTGAGCGGGGCGCGTCATCCGTCGAGCGGGTCGCCGCCGGTCAGGCCGCCGGGGGCGGCCGGAGGCGGCGTGGACCCCGGCGCGGTCCAGGGGCCGGTGGCCTCCGGCGCGCCCGTCGCCGGGGCCGAGCGCAGCGAGCCGCCCTGGGGGCCGGCGGCCAGCGCGGCGGGCGGATCGGTGAACGGCGGCCAGTCCTCGGTCAGCAGGAACATGTAGGCGTAGGCGCGCTGCTGGTAGGAGAGGCCGAGGACGATCATGTCCTGCAGGCCCTTGGGCTGGCGGCCGAGGATCACGATCACGAACCAGGCGATGAACGTGCCGACCGACCAGACGATCTGCATCGCGTAGGCGATGACGTAGACCGGGATGACGAGCAGGAACCGCAGCAGGACCTTGAGCCGGTCGTACTGCGCCTTGGCCGGCGGGATCCGGATCCGCACGGGGTAGCCCGCGGCGTCGGGCGAGAACGGCGGGTACTCGTCGGTGAGCAGCGCGACGTAGCCCGACACGGCGGTCGAGTAGCGCAGGAACCCCGCGACGAAGTCGTAGAGGCCCTGCGGCCAGCGGCCGGTGAACAGCAGCGCGAACCACGCGACGACGACCGCCAGGGCGGCGACCATTCCCCAGAGCCACAGGGCGATGTAGTGCGGGATGGCCAGCAGCGCGCGGAAGAACGTCGTCAGCCGGCTGCGACGTTCGACGTAGTCGGCCTCGAAGATGGGCTGGTCGGTCACGGAGCGACCATAGTGGGCGGCGCGGCGGCGCGGCGACGTGTCCCGCGCCAGGGACGGTCAGAGCTCGTCGGCCAGCGCGGTGAAGGCGTCGAGGGCCTCGGGGTTGGCGAGGCTGTCGCGGCTGGCCGCCGTGGTGGGGTCCTGGCCCATCAGGATGCGCTTGACGGGGACCTCGAGGACCTTGCCCGACAGGGTGCGCGGGACGGCCTTGACCTGGCGGACCTCGTTGGGGACGTGACGCGGCGAGCAGTCGGTGCGGATGCGGGTCTTGATGCGCCTGACGAGCTCGTCGGTGAGCTCGGCACCGTCGCGCAGGACGACGAACAGCGGCATGAAGCCCTCCGTCCCGGCCTTGGGCAGGTCGACGACCAGCGCGTCGACGACGTCGTCCTCGGCCAGGACGGCGCGGTAGATCTCGCTGGTGCCCATGCGGATGCCGCCGCGGTTGATGGTGGAGTCGCTGCGGCCGTAGATGATGGCCGAGCCGCGGTCGGTGATCTCGATCCAGTCGCCGTGGCGCCAGACGCCGGGGTAGTGCTCGAAGTAGGACTCGCGCAGGCGCGCGCCGTCGGGGTCGCCCCAGAAGAAGATGGGCATCGTCGGCATGGGCTGGGTGACGACGAGCTCGCCGACCTCGCCGACCAGCGGCCTGCCGTCGGGGTCCCAGGCCTGGACGTCGACGCCGAGCATCCGGGCCTGCAGCTCGCCGAGGTGGACGGGCAGCGTCGGGACGCCGCCGACGAAGGAGGTGACGACGTCGGTGCCGCCGCTGGTGGAGAACAGCCAGGTGTCGGCGCCGACGTGGTCGTAGACCCACTGGAAGCCCTCGGGGGCCAGCGGTGAGCCGGTCGACCCGATCGCTCCCAGCGCCGACAGGTCGCGGCCCTCCCCGGCGGGCTCGACGCCCTCCTTCATGCACGTGGCGATGAAGGACGCGCTGGTGCCGAAGATCGTCGTGCCGGTGTCGGCGGCCAGGTCCCAGAGGCGGTCCAGGGTCGGCGTGCCCGGGTTGCCGTCGTAGAGCACGATGGAGGCGGGCGAGAGCAGCACGCCGACCAGGAAGTTCCACATCATCCAGCCCGTCGTGGTGAACCAGAACAGGCGGTCGCCCGCCTGGGCGTCGATGTGCAGGTGCATGCCCTTGAGCTGCTCGACCAGCACGCCGCCCTGACCGTGGACGATCGGCTTGGGGAGGCCCGTGGTGCCCGAGGAGTACAGGACCCACAGCGGGTGGTCGAAGTCCAGCGGCGCGAACGTCAGCGGCTCCTGCTGGCCGACGAGGTCGCGCCAGGGCCGGGCGCCCTCCAGCTCGCCCGTGCCGAGGTAGTCGAGCAGGACGACGTGCTCCAGCGACGGCATCTCGGCGCGCAGGGCGGCGACGACGTCGCGGCGGTCGAAGTCCTTGCCGCCGTAGCGGTAGCCGTCGACGGCCAGCAGCACCTTGGGCTCGATCTGCGCGAAGCGGTCCACGACGGAGCGCGCGCCGAAGTCCGGCGAGCACGACGACCACGTCGCGCCCAGCGACGAGCACGCCAGGAACGCCGCGACGGCCTCGGGGATGTTGGGCATGTAGGCCACGACGCGGTCGCCGGGGCCCACGCCCCACAGGCGCAGCCCGGTGGCGATGCGCGCGGTCAGCTCGCGCAGCTCGCCCCAGGTCATGTGGTCGAGCTCGCGCAGCTCGGAGGCCGCCTGGATGGCCAGGTCGGCGTCCTTCTTGCCGCGGAAGACGTGCTCGGCGTAGTTGAGCGTCGCGCCGGTGAACCACTCCGCCCCGGGCATGTCGCGCGAGCCCAGCACGCGCTCGTACGGCGTGGCGGCCTGCACGTCGAAGTACTCCCAGATCGAGGCCCAGAAGCCCTCGAGGTCGTCCACCGACCACCGCCACAGCGCCGTGTAGTCGAACGGGTCGGCGCCGCCGAGCTCGACGCCGCGCGTCTCGGCGATCCAGCGCGCATAGCGCGTGATCGCCGCCGCCTCCTTGCGGTCCTCACCGGGTGACCACAGGACCTTGGGCTCGGGGGTCGCCATGGTCCGGCACTCTTGCACACGCCGTGCGCCGCGCCGTCGCCGGCGTGCGCCGCCGTCAGGAGGCGGGCGTGACGGTCAGCGTCGCGTGCATGCCGGCCGCCTCGTGGCTGACCGGCGCGGTCAGCGTGCAGTACACGTAGTACTGCCCCGCGGTCAGCGCGAGCGTGCGCGTCGTGCTCGCGCCCGGCGCGGTCTGCGGGAGGTCGACCGGCGTCCCCGTGCCGTCGAGGCGGACGACGCGCAGGTTGTGGGGGTCCTCGCCGACGTTCTGCAGCTGGAGCGTGACGCTGCCCGCGATGACCGACGCCCGCGAGAGCTGCGCCCGGTAGTCCGGCGTGTCGTCGAGCTGGACGCCGACGGCGGCCGCCGCCGGGGGCGGGGGCGGCCCGGGGTCGGGCGCCGGGTCGCCGGGTGCGGTCGGGGGCCCGGGCGCTGCGGCGGTGGGCCCCGTGGGGCCGGCGGGGTCGGCGGCGAGGTGGGCGGCGCCCGTGGGCGCGGGCCGACTGGTCGCGGCCAGCAGCGAGGCCGGGATCCAGCCCCGGCCGGCGCCGGCCTTCGTGGCCAGCGTGCGGCCGTGCGCGCGCAGGGCCTTGCGGGCGTGGTGGGCCCGTGGGTCGGGGCGGGCGTCGGCGACGGCCACGGCGCTGCCGAGGACGCCGAGGACCAGGAGCCCGGCCAGGGGTCGTGAGGGGCGCGCGATCACGGGTCTGGCCCGTTCATCGGTCGCCGGGGCCGCCCGCTCCACTCGCGCGGTGCGCGGGTGGACGGGGCCGGTAGCGTGTCGCGCGGTCATGGACGCCACCGATCTCGCCTTCGCCGGAGCCGCCGAGCAGGCCCGGCTCATCCATGCCGGGGAGGTCTCGGCGCGGGAGCTGACCGAGGTCGTGCTCACGCGCATCGAGCGCCTCGACGCCCGCCTCAACGCCTACCGCGTCGTGCTGGCCGAGCACGCGCTGGCCCAGGCCGACCAGGCCGACGCGCGGCGCAGCGCGGGGGACCGCCGCCCGCTCCTCGGGGTCCCGGTCGCGGTCAAGGACGACATCGACCTGGCCGGCGAGTCGACGGCGTGGGGGACGGCCGCGCACGCCGGGCCCGTGGCCCGCGACGCCGAGGTCGTCGCCCGCCTGCGCGGCGCCGGCGCGATCCTCGTGGGCAAGACGCACGTGCCCGAGCTGACGATGCTGCCCGCGACCGACAGCACCACGTTCGGCTCCACGCGCAACCCCTGGGACCTGGCGCGCACGCCCGGCGGCTCCAGCGGCGGCAGCGCCGCGGCCGCGGCGGCCGCGCTGTGCGGCGTCGCGCTGGGCTCCGACGGCGCCGGGTCGATCCGCAACCCGTCGGCCTGGACGGGCCTGTTCGGCCACAAGCCGACCCGCGACCTCGTCCCGATCGGCCCGCACGACGACGCCTGGCAGGGCCTGTCGGTCAACGGCCCGCTGGCCCGCACCGTCGCCGACGCGGCGCTCTTCCTCGACGCCACGACGGCCGGCGGCCCCGAGGGCGGCTTCGCCGCGGCGATCGCCGAGGAGCGGGCGCCCGCGCGGCTGCGCGTCGCGGTCAGCACGAAGGCCCCGCCCGGCGCGCTGCCGCGGCTCGGGCGCGAGGAGCGGGGCGCCGTGCACGCCACGGCGGAGCTGCTTCGCGGCCTGGGCCACGAAGTCTCCGAGCGCGACCCCGACTACCCCGCGTCGCTGTGGGCGTCGACGTCGACCCGCGTGCTGCGCGGCCTGGCCGACGACGTGCGCGCCGCGATGCCGCACCCCGAGCTGCTCGAGCGCCGCACGCGACGCGTCGCGGCCGTCGGTGCCGCGCTGCCCGAGCGCCTCGTGCGCTGGTCGCGCGCGGTGGAGGCCGAGCAGGCCCGTCGGCTGGACCGCCTCTGGGACGACGTCGACGTGCTGCTGACGCCGGCCGCCGTCGACGGCCCCTACGAGGCCGGCACGTTCGGCCGCCTCGGCGCCGTGACGTACATGGCGCGGGGTGCCGAGCGCCTGACCTGGATGCCCGTGTGGAACGTCACGGGCCAGCCGGCCTGCGCGGTCCCGTCGGGCACCGACGACGACGGGCTGCCCGTCGGGGTCCAGCTCATCGGCCGCCGCGGCACCGACGCCGTGCTGCTCGCCCTCGCCGCCCAGATCGAGCGCGCCCGGCCCTGGGCCCGCCGTCGTCCGCCCGTCGCCGCATGAGGTCGGACGTCTCAGATGCCCAGGCTCGCCGACGCGGCCGGCACGCTCGATGAGCGACGCCGGCGCCGAGCTGCTCGACATCGCCACGGAGGCCGCCCGCACCGCCGGGGCGCTCCTGCTCGAGCGCTTCGGCAGCGAGCGCGTCCTGGCGACGAAGTCCACGACGACCGACCTCGTCAGCGCCGCCGACCTCGCCGCCGAGGCGGCGATCCGCGGCGTCCTGACCCGCCGCGCGCCCGACGACGCCGTCCTGGGGGAGGAGGGCGATGACCGCGCGGGCAGCACGGGCCGCCGCTGGATCGTCGACCCGCTCGACGGGACCGTCAACTACCTCTACGGCCTGCCGCAGTGGTGCGTCAGCGTGGCCTGCGAGGGGCTGGCCGGTGTGGTCTTCGACCCGGTGCGCGACGAGCTGTTCGCCGCCACCGCCGAGGGCCCCGCGACGCTCGACGGCCAGGTGCTGGCGCCGGCGGCGCCGGAGGACCTCGGCCACGCGCTCGTGGCCACGGGCTTCGGCTACGACGCCCGGCGCCGCGCGCTGCAGGCGCAGGTCGTCGCCCGGGTGCTGCCGCGGGCGCGCGACATCCGGCGCGGCGGCGCGGCCGCCCTGGACCTGGCGTGGTGCGCGGCGGGCCGCGTCGACGCCTACTGGGAGCGCGGCGTCAACGAGTGGGACGTGGCGGCCGGCGAGCTCATCTGCGCGCGCGCCGGACTGCACGTCGAGCGCCTGGATCCGGCGGGCGAGCTGCCCTGGGGCGTGCTCGTGGCCCCCCGCCCGATCGCGCAGGAGCTCCGCGGGCTCGTCGCCTGATCAGCCCTGCAGCGCGACGCGCTCCGGGGCCAGCACGAACTTGATGCGCTGCTCGCCCTCCTGACGGAAGGGGTAGCTGTCGGCGTCGAGGTACTTCTTGGCCAGCGCGTCGATGTGGTCGTCGGCGCCCTCGTGGGTGTCCTCGACGACCTTGCCGACGAGCGAGACGAACTCGTAGGGGTTCTCGGCATTGGCGACGCTGATCGTCGCCTGGCCGGCGCGGCGCAGGTTCGCGGGCCAGCCGCGGCCCTCGGCGGAGTTGACGGTCACGCGCCCGTGGTCGTCGACGTCGGCCCAGATGACGACGCTCTGGATCGAGCCGTCCTTGCGGGGGACGGCGAGGTGGGCGAAGTTCTTGTCGGCGACGATCTCGCGTGCGCGTCCGTCCAGCGTGTCGGCCATGGGGGCCTCCTTGGAATGGGGGGAAGGTCGTCCTCCAATCTATCCACCGGCGGACCGCGGTCCCCTTCTCCGGCCGGCTACCCGTGGCCGGCGGCGCCCCGCCGCGTGCGTAGCCGGCCGCGGCGCGCGCCACCGAGGCGGGCACCGTCGACGGGTCGTCGCTCGAGGACCGCAGCGGCCCGGAGCCCGGCAGGTCGGCTCGACGTGCAGATCACCGGGCGCCCGCGTGCGGCGTCCCCGGTGTCGGCCAGCCGGGCAGCGCGGCGGCGACCCCGGCCGGCAGCGTGGCGATCAGGCGGCGCCCGCCTGGGCCACGAGCGGGGCGGTGCGGTAGGGGATCTGGCGGCTCAGCGCGATGTAGCTCGTCGAGCGCCGGATGGCGTTGTTGGACAACAGCTGGTTGACGATGGCCTGCAGGTGCTCGGTGTCGCGCGCGACGATCCGGCACAGCAGATCGCTCGGTCCGCTGGTCGCGGTGGCCTCCAGGACCTCCGGGGTCGCGCCGAGGACGGTGATCGCCTCCGTCAGCCGCCCCTGGGCGATCTGCAGGAAGACGAACGCGAGCACGGGGTAGCCGAGCCGTGCCGGGTCCACGTCGGGCCCGAAGCCGCGCACCACCCCGCGCCCCTCGAGCTTGGCCAGGCGGGCCTGCACCGTGCCGCGGGCGACGCCGAGCCGGCGCGCCGCCTCCATGAGCCCCAGGCGCGGCTCGTCGTCCAGCAGGGCGATGAGACGGGCGTCCAGGGCATCGATCGAGCTGGTCGACATGACCAGAGGATACGGCCGTAGCATGGTCGGTATTGGGCAGAATGGCAGCTTCTGCTGCGCGCTCTTGCCAACCGACGACCGGGGTGGTGTCCTGGGTGGCCATGTTCGAAGAGGGCCAGCTCTACTCGCCGGTGACGCGCGACGGCGACGGCACGGTCGAGGTCCACCTCGGTGAGGACCACCCCGGCTTCCACGACGCCGTCTACCGCGCCCCGCGCAACGCGATCGCCGAGGTGGCGATGGCCTGGGCGCCGGGCCGGCCGCTGCCCGACATCGCCTACACCGAGGCCGAGGACGGGATCTGGCGCGTCGTCTCGCGCGAGCTGCACGACCGCCACGAGCGCTACGCCTGCCGGGAGTACCTCGAGGTCAAGGCGGCGCTCGGCCTGCCCGAGGACCGCGTGCCCCAGCTGCGCGAGGTGACCGTCGGCCTGGAGGCGCTGTCGGGCTTCACCTACCGCCCGGCGCCGGGCCTGGTCGAGCTGCGGGAGTTCTACGAGGCGCTCGGCGAGGGCGTCTTCCACTCGACCCAGTACGTGCGCCACCCGTCCGAGCCGTTGTACACGCCCGAGCCCGACGTCATCCACGAGGTCATCGGCCACGGCAACATGCTGGCCAGCCCGCGCCTCGCGGCGCTCAAGCGCGAGGCCGGCCGCGCCGCCCGGCGGGTGGAGACCGCCGAGGCGCTGCAGGCCATCGCCGACGTCTTCTGGTTCACGATGGAGTTCGGCGTGCTGCGCGAGAGCGGCGACCTGCGCGCCTACGGCGCCGGGATCCTGTCGAGCTACGGCGAGATCGAGGAGTTCCGGCAGATGGAGATCCGCCCGCTGGACTTCGCCGAGATGGCGACGATCGACTACGACATCACGCGCTACCAGCCCGTCCTGTACTGCGCGGAGTCCCTCGACCATCTCGAGGACGCGGTCGGCGGCTTCTTCGCCGGGGCCGACGACGACACCCCCGCGCGGCTGCGCGCGACCGCCGGCGCCCTGAAGTAGCACAGGCCCCCGAGAACCTCTCCGGTGTCCTCGGGGCCTGTCGCCCTGTCCCGAGGGCGTCACGCGCGCACCGTAGTTGAGCGCGTTGGCGCTCACCGCTGCACGACGCGTGCACATAGCCCGAACGGGCGGTCGGCGTTCAGACGCCGTTCATACCCGGGGTGGGATTCGAACCCACACGCCCCTACGGACAAAGGATTTTGAGTCCTTCGCGTCTACCGTTCCGCCACCCGGGCCCGCGGCGGTCAGTCTAGGCGAGGTGCGGGTGCGCGCCGGGCCGCGGGGCCCGCGGGACGGGGTTGCGCTCGACCTCGACGTTCCACGCCTGGCCGAAGCCGCGCATCGCGAACGCGATGAGCAGCACCTGGACGGGGATCAGGATCACGCAGATCGCGCCGAGGGTCGCCGCGTCGATCGACGACGGCGCGAAGCCCGCATGGTCGCGGTCGAACCAGCCCGGCGCGGCGACCGCGCCGAAGATGGCCAGGATGATCGCCAGCGCCGCGGCGACCGGCAGCACGCCGCGGTTCCACCGGGCAACGTAGACCGCCATCACGAGGTAGACGAGCTCGTAGCCGATGAGCACGGCCTTCGTGCCCTGCAGCTGGTCCCAGCCGCCGGCGGTCACCAGCAGCATGAGGACGACGGAGACCAGGAGGAGCGCCAGCACGACCAGCCGCGTGGCCTTGCTGGCGGCCTTGTCGCGGTTGGGGTGGTCGATGATGACGGTGCTCTCCTCGGCCATCAGCGCGCGACCATACAATCCCGGGCGGGTGCGCGCGACGATCGGTCGTCGCCGGCCCGCCGGCGGGCGTGGCGGAACTGGTAGACGCGCGAGGTTTAGGTCCTCGTGGCCATCGGCTGTGGGGGTTCGAGTCCCTCCGCCCGCATGCGGGGTCGTCCTGCGTGAAAGGCCGCAGCACGACGCGGGACCAGCACTGATGCGGCGGGAGGGCCGGCGGCCGAGCATCCGGGGCCATGATCGCGCCATCACCCATCGGACATCCCGCCGGCCGCCGGCGACCCAGGGCGAACATCGGCCGGATCCTGCTGGGCCTCGTGGTGGTCAGCATCGGCGTGCTGTTCCTGCTCGACAGCGCGGGCGTCCTGCGCGCCGGCGATGCGATCGACCACTGGTGGCCCGTCGCCGTCGTCGTCCTCGGCGCGCTCCAGCTCGCGCAGCGGCCGGGATCGCTCACCGGCCGCTGCTGCTCATCGTCGCCGGCGGGGTCGCGCTGCTGTTCACGACCGACGCCGTCCACGGGGACGTGTGGGCCTACCTCTGGCCGATCGCGGTCATCGCCGCCGGGATCATGGTCCTCGGCCACCGGCGAGGCGCGGGCGCGCTGCCGGCCGGCGTCGCGCGCGATGACACCATCGTCGCCACGGGCATCTTCGGCGGCCCGAGCGTCGCCAGCAGCTCCCAGCGGTTCCACAGCGCGTCGCTGACCGCGATCTTCGGCGGCGTCACGCTCGACCTCAGGCACGCGACACCGGCTCCGGACGGCGCGACGATCACCGCGACAGCGGCCTTCGGCGGCATCGACATCCTCGTCCCCCGCGGCTGGCGCATCACGACGAGCAGCACGCCGCTCTTCGCCGGCGTCGAGGACAAGACGGAGGCCGCAGGCGAGCTCGGCCAGGACGCTCCGCGCCTGCACGTCGACGCGCTCGCGCTGTTCGGCGGCATCGCGATCAAGCACGACAAGCACTAGGGACGGCGGCCGATGCGTGTCGAGCACGTCTCCTTCTCCCGCGCCACCGTCGCCGACCAGGCGGCCATCGAGAGCTACCTGAGGCGGGCGTACCGGCTCGGCGGCGCCTTCGAGCCCGCCGGGCTCACAGCCGGCGCAGCATGAGGTGCAGGCCCACGAGGCCGCGCTCCGGATGGCGAAAGGCCTCCGGGACGGTCGCGAGCACCTCGAAGCCGAGCGCGCGCCACAGCGCCATCGCGGCGGTGTTCGTCTCGACGACCGCGTTGAACTGCATCGCGCGGTAGCCGGCGTCGGTCGCCCAGGCGATCGCGTGCTCGCCCAGCGCGCGGCCGACCCCGCGCCCCTGGGCCGCCGGGTCGACCATGAAGCTCGCGGTCGCCACGTGTGCGCCGTTGCCGCCGCGGTTGGGCCCCATCTTGGCCGAGCCGAGCACGGCGCCGGCGTCGTCGACGGCCACCACCGTGCGGCCGGGCGGCGCCTCCATCCACAGCGCGCGGCCCGCGTCGGCGTCGAGGTCGGCGTCGTAGGCATAGGTCTCGCCCGCGCGCACGATCGCGGCGAAGAACGGCCAGATCGCCGCCCAGTCGGCGGGGATGGCCTCGCGGATCCGCATGCCGGCCATGGTGGCACGCGCTCCGGTGCGGCCGCCCCTTAGGCTTGCGCGCGCCATGACCGCCCGCACCCGCCGCCTCGCCGCCTGCGTCCTCGCGGGCCTCGCCGTGGTCGTCCCCGCCGCCTCGGCCAAGGACAGCTTCGTCGCGTTCCGGACGCCGTCGGGCTCCATCGGCTGCATCTACAGCCTCGTCGGCGGCGTGCGAGCGCTGCGCTGCGACGTGCGCGGCGTCGTCGATCCGCCGGCGCGGCCCAAGTCCTGCGATCTCGACTACGGCAGCGCGTTCCTGCTCGGGACCACCGGACGGGCCCGGCGCCTGTGCGCCGGGGACACCGCGCTGGACCCCAAGGCCAACGTGCTGGCCTACGGCCACCAGCGCCGGCTCGGTCCGTTCACGTGCACGTCGCGGCGCACCGGGCTGCGCTGCGCGACGCACGCCGGCCACGGCTTCGAGCTCTCGCGCCAGGCTCAGCGGCTGTTCTAGGGCCGGGGCAGCGTGAACCAGGAGGCCGCGCCGGCGCCCGGCGGCAGGCGGCCGAAGATCGCCGGCGCCGCATCCAGCCGTGCCGGGCCGAGGTCGTGTCCGATGCACCATCCGGGGACCAGGGGATCGGCGCACGCGGTCCCGCTGGGGTCGCGTCCGAGGCCCGCGACCCACGCGGGTTTGACGTACTCCATGGTCCCCTGGGAGGTTGCTGACGCCAGCATCGCGGGGAGCGCTGGACCATTGGGGCCGCTGGGGATGCCGGATCGTTCATGACGTGCCGCCTGATGCTCTACCGTCGCGTCGTGTGTCCGAGATGAGTCGCAGGATCGTGGTGGTCGAAGACCATCCCACGGTTCGGGAGGGCCTGTGCCTGGTCCTCGAACGGGAGGGGTACGCGGTCGTGGGCCGCGCCGGGACGGCCGAGGAGGGCCACGCCGCGATCGTCGGATCCGACCCTGACCTCGCGCTCATCGACGTCCAGCTGCCCGACGGCAGCGGCATCGAGCTGACCCGGAGGCTGCTGCGCCGCGACAACCGCCTGGGCGTGCTCCTCTACACGGGCAGCGACGACGGCGACCTGCTCGAGCACGCGCTCGAGAGCGGGGCCCGCGGGTGCACGCACAAGGCCTCGGCGCCGGAGACGACCCTGAAGGCGGTGCGAGCCGTGGCCGCGGGCGGCACGTTCATCGATCCGAGCATCCGCGAGCGGCTGATGCTGCGCGCGACGCCGCCCCAGCGCGTGCTCACCGTGCGTGAGCGCGAGGTCCTCAGCCGCCTGGCCGAGGGCCAGTCGATCGACGACATCGCGGCGGAGCTGGTGCTGTCGGTCGAGACCATCCGCACCCACGTCCGCAACGCGATGGGCAAGCTCAGCACGCGCACCCGCGCGCACGCGATCGTCGTCGCGCTGCGCCGGGGCGAGCTCGAGCTCTAGGACGGCGTGGCCGACGGTGGGTCAGCCGCCGCCGACGGCCTCGGTGACCCAGCCACGGCCCTGGCAGGTGGCGCAGACCGCGGTGCCGACGAGGCCGGTGCCGTCGCAGTCGGGGCAGACGTCCTGCCCGGTGCCGGTCGTGCCCGGCGGGGCCTCGTCGCCGGGGGCGGTGTCCGGTGGCTGGGGAGGCTGGTCGCTCACGGGTGTGGGTGTTCCCGCGAGGCGCTCGCCGGACACGCCGCCGGCCACGGGCCGGCGCTGCTCGAGACGCTGCTTGAGCACCCGGCGGCGGCGGTGGTAGGCCTCCACGTCGGAGACGGGCAGCAGGCGACGCGACCCGCAGCAGCTGCAGGTCGGCGTCACGAGCTCGTGCGACACCGAGTGCGCCCCGCACATCAGGCACGCCACCCGTCCGGTCCCCGGGTGCTGCGGGTGCTGCGGGGGCTGCCACGTCATGCGACGGCCCCGCACGGGATCGCCGTCGCAGCCATTGCTGAGGATCGGTTCACCATTCTGTCCCGCGAACCGTAGCGCGTCGTGGGACGGGATCGGTCGTGTCCTGACCAGGACGCGGGCGCAGCACCGTGCTCGTCGTGGTGTCGGTGAGGCGGGTTCAGGCGCTGGTCGTCGGCATCGCCGCGAGCATGGCTGGCATCGACGCCGAGCAATCCGGACGCGTTCGCCGGGGGCGGGCCACGGCCGCCATCGGCGAGACGTCGGACACCGCAGGACCAGCGTCCGCCGGTCCGGGTACGTCCGGACCATGCCCCAGTCCGCCGAGTACGACCCTCAGGATCTCACCGTCCGCGTCGACCGCGCCCTCGACGAGGCCGCCGTCCTCGCCGAGGGGCCGCCGCGCCCGGAGCGACCCGACGTCGACGTCGCGGCCCGGCGCGCTCGCCTGGCGTTCGGGTCGCTGCGGCGCGCCACGCGGTCGCGCCCTGGGTCGCCCGCCGGGTCGCGCCGCGACTACTAGCTCCCACGTCAGCGGTCGCGCGGCACCGCCCGCGGCAGCCGCTCGAAGCGTGGACCGAGGACACGAACGTCTCCGGGGACGCGCGGGGGACCGGAGCGGGGGACCGAGGAATCGAACCTCGAGTTACGGTTTTGGAGACCGTCGTGTTACCACTACACCAGTCCCCCAGCGGCCGATCATTGTAAGCCGCCGGGCCGCGCGGTGGGCGCGCGGGGTCAGGCGAGGCCGGCCGCGCGCCGGATCTTCGCCGCCGCGGCGTCGGGGTCGTCGAGCGTGATCGCCAGGCGGTCCCAGTCGCCGCCCTCGGTGTCGATGACGAGTGCGGGGGAGCCGGCGTAGAGGGCGGCGAACGTGCGCCCGCCGCCGCGTGGGCGGAAGCGGCCGAAGGCCAGGCGGTGCGGGATGCCCGTCCCGCCGACGCGCAGGCCGAGGTCGAGGTCCCACCCGTCGGCGACGACGTCGACCGACCGCACCGAGGTCAGCGGCACCGACACCTGCCGGGCCAGCGCCATGACGGCCTGGCGCCCGTTGAACCGTACGACGACGTCGCCGCCGGTGACCTCGATGTCCGACATGGGGCGCATCGTCGCAGAGGCGCGCCGAGGCGCCGCCGTGCGGAAGTCCAGGCTGGGATCAGCGAGTTCAATGTCAGACAACGGACACCCTGGTCGGATGGGGTCCCTAAGGGGGTTGCGCGAGGTTATGGTCGGCGATGGTCAGGAATAACGAGGAACGGACTCGGAAGAAGGGTTATGACACGGTTGTCGCGTCACACCATCGTGGTGCTCATCACCGCCGTCGTCGCCTCTGTCGGCGGCATGGGCCTGGCGGTCGTCGCCTTCGGCCAGTCCAGCGACGGCTCGGGGTCCGACGCCCCGCTCAGCGGCTACACGACGACCACCCCTGCCACCACGCCGACGTCGGGCTACACGACGACCACACCGGCCTCGGGCTACACGGTCCCGACGGTCACGACGCCGTCGGCGGGCGGCAACGCTCCCTCGACGAGCACCGGCGCCTCGGGGCCGACCACGACGACGGGACGCGCCACGCACGCCAACGGTCATCGGGGCACGCCGACAGGCACCCACGCGGTCCCGGTCAAGGCGACGCGGCCGGGCCCGACCCACCTGGCCTTCACCGGCGGCGAGCCGATCCTGGCCGGCGCGGCGGGCGTCGCGCTCATGCTCGCGGGCCTGGCGCTCCAGTGGCGCCGGCGCCGGGGCTCCCGGCTGGCGGCGTAGCGGCCGGGGTCGCGACCCGGGCGGCGCCGCGCGGCGTCGCCCGCTGCAGCGAGGCGATCACCACGAGCCGCTGTGAGGCGCTGTAGAGCGGGTGGCACGCGGTGAGCACGAGCCGCTGGCGCCCGATCGCCCGCAGCGAGGAGACGTCGTCGGGGGAGACGATGCGCGTGCCCTCGACGCGGTAGACGAAGTCGCCGTAGGGCATCGTCACGTCGATGGCGTCGCCGCGGCGGAGGACGTCGAGGTGGCGGAACGGCGCGCCGTAGGTCGTGCGGTGGCCGGCGATGCCGACGGTGCCGGGCTGGCCGGGCAGCGCCGTGCCGAGGTAGTGGCCCGGGCCGCGGCGCAGGCTCCCGGCACCCGTGCCCTGCACGACGACGAGGTGGGTGTCCAGCCGCGGGATGCGCAGCCGCCCGAGCGGATGACCCGCCGACGTGTCGCGCTCCAGCATCCGGGCGATGGCGCGCATCCGCACCGCGGGGCTCGGGGGCAGCGCCGCGGTGGCGGCGGTCGGCGCCGCCAGCCGCTGGTCCAGGCGGGCGACCTCGGACTCGAGCTCGTGCTGCTGGCGCCCGGCCCACAGCGCCGAGACGGGCTCCTGCCAGGCGACGGTGGCCACGGCGTCGCCGAGGACGAGCGCACCGGCGGCGACGAGGACGGCCGGCAGCGTCGGGCGCAGCCGCAGGCGGCGGGTCGCGGCCGCGGGCACGGCCACCGCGGTGGGCGACGGCGCGGGCCCCGGGGGGGCTCGGCCTCGGCCTCCGGCGGCGGCGGATCGGCGGCCGCGGCCGCGCGCAGGGCGACGAGCTCGTCGCCGAGGTCGCGCACGCGGTCGCGCAGGTGCGCGACCGTCGCGGCCAGCTCGTCGTCGGCGACCGGCGGCCCGGGCTCCAGCCACCAGGCTCCGGCCCCGGCGAGCAGGTGCAGCGGCACCTCGAAGGTGACGACGAACGGCGGCGCGGCCGGTCCCGCGCGCAGGGGCGGCGTCCCCGCGACCGCCGCCAGGCGCCGCCAGGCCGCGCCGTCGGCGACGAGCAGCGCGGGGGCGGCGTGCCGGCCGGGCAGCGGGGCGTGGGCGCGCCCGGACACGCGGACCGAGGCGAAGCCCGGGCCGCCTCCGGCGTACTCCGCGTTCAGGACGTCCAGGGTCATGGGGCGAGGCGGACGACCGTCCATGGCCGCCGCGGCCAGTCTACGGGCGGTCGCGCACTCCGCCCACGCCGTTGGTCTGGGTTCAGGCGGGATATGCCCGGCGATGACGTACTCGGCGACACGCTGCGAGGCGGCGCGCAGGCAGCAGGGAGTCGAAGAGGGCCAGCTCGGCCTCGCGGCCCACGAAGCGCTGGGCATCGCGCGCGGCGATGCGGTGGGCGAGGGTCCCGGACACGGCCCGCCGAGGGCTCCAAGCCGCCCGAAAACGTCCAGACACGGACTGCGCCATAGTTGGACCCTGATGGCCGGGCCCTCCGAGATCTTCCGCCCCGACCTGCTGGCCGGCCGGGTCGCGATCGTCACCGGCGGCGGCACGAACCTGGGGCGCCAGGCGACGGCAGAGCTGCTGGCCTGCGGGGCACAGGTCGTCATCGCCGGGCGCCGCGAGGAGGTGCTGGCCGCCACGGCGGACGAGCTGGGGGAGGGCTGCTCCTATGTGAGCGGGGACGTCCGCGAGCGCGCCGATGCCGACCGCATCGTGGGCGGTGCGCTGGACCGCCACGGTCGCCTGGACGTGCTGGTCAACAACGCCGGCGGCCAGTACTTCGTGCCGGCCGAGGCCATCGCCGCCAAGGGCTGGCGGGCCGTCATGCGTCTCAACGTCGAGGGGACGATGACGATGACCCATGCGGTCGCCGAGGCCGCCTGGCTCGGCCGGCCGGGCGCGGGCGGCACCGTGATCAACGTGACGGTATCGCCGCACCACGGGATGCCGGCGATGGCCCACACGGGCGCGGCGCGCGCGGCGGTCGAGGCGCTCACGGCCGAGCTCGCGGAGCGCTGGCGTGAGGATGGCGTCGCGCTCGTGGCGGCGGCGATCGGCCGCTTCGACACCGAGTCGCTGCGCAAGTACCCTGAGATCGTCGTGCGCCAGGCCGCGCGCAGCGTGCCGCTGCAGCGCCTGGGGCGGATGCAGGAGTTCGCATGGCTCGTCGCGTTCCTCGCGTCACCGGTGGGCCACGGGCTGTCGGGGACGACCGTGACGCTCGACGGCGCGGCCGACAACTGGTGGGGCGCATGGCCGCCGGAGCTGATCGCTGACGACGAGGGCACCGTGCCCACCGAGGCGCGCCGCGCGGAGCCTCCCGCGTGAGGCTCCCGGCCGCGCGCGCGTGCCGGTAGACTCGCTCAGACCTGCGGGCGAGGTGTCAACGGCTGCACGGGAGCCTTCCAAGCTCTAGGAGCGGGTTCGAGTCCCGTCGCCCGCTCTGCAGGTCACATAGCCACGGGGAGTGGCGCAGTCTGGTAGCGCACCCGGCTGGGGGCCGGGCGGTCGCAGGTTCAAATCCTGTCTCCCCGACTCACGAAAACCGCTCTGTAGAGCGGTTTTCGTCGTTAGGCGAACGTTCGCGTTCTCCTATGACGGTCCAATTACGGTCCAATTTCCCGGCATCCAACGGAACGGGGTTCGTCGCAGGCGCTGCATAGGGTGCGCGGGTGACTTTCAAGGGCAAAGAGGAGCGTCGGGCGATGCTCAACGCGGTCGACAAGCTGCGCCAGTTGGGTCCGAAGCTCGTCGCGCCGCACGTCAAGTCCCTGAAGGGGGAGGCGGACCTGTTCGAGCTGCGGCCCCGGCAGGGGAGCTCCATGTGCCGCCCGATCTTCGTGCAGCAGGCGGATCGCTACCTCGTGGTCGCCGTCGCCGTCGACCATGCGAAGGACATGGACCGAGCCGTGGCCGATGCCCGAGCGCGACTTCAGGAGCGCGGCACGGTTGCCGACTGATAACCCATGAGTTATCATCGTCGCACGATGGCCAAGCGCAGCAATCACGACGTCAGCTTCGGCGAGTTCGTCGCCGAGGAGCTCAACGAGGACGAGGGCTTTCGTCGCGACTGGCAGCGGCTCGCCCCGGCGCGTCAGTTCGCGGCGATGCTCATCGAGTATCGCGCCGACCACGGGCTGAGCCAGCGCGGGCTGGGTGAGAAGCTCGGGGTCTCTCAGCCGAGGGTGGCCCGCATGGAGTCGGGCGAGCAGAACCCCGATGTGGACACGATCATTGCGACCATCGAGAAGCTCAGCACTGAGTTCGTCCTCGACGTCGGACCGGCCGACACGGATGCCACGCTGGTCACCAAGGGTGCCCGGTCCTCGGGCGCCGTCATCAGCCACGGCAACGTCTCGGTCACGACGGCCTCGGCTCGGGCCCGGAAGGGCACCAAGAAGCCAGCCAGCTAGTCGGAGGCCGCCCAGGCGGCGAGAGGGCGGTCAGCTGGCCACGTCGCCTGGCGTTGTTCCGGCGGCGGATTCATCGGCCGGCTGCTCACCGGCGAATGCGGCGTCGACGAGGGCGACCTCGTGCGCGCCGGGCGCGTAGTGCGTGTAGATCTGGGTCGTCTTCGCGTCGGCGTGACCCAGGAGCTCCTGGACCGCTCGCAACGGCGTGCCCGGCGCGACGAGGCGGGTACCGAAGGTGTGCCCGTGGCCAGCCGGCTGGCCATGGGCACCGACGACCATCGACCGCAGCAGAGACGGGGGCTCTCGAGCCAGAGAGATGATCACGCCGGTCCGAGGCGAACCGCCGGGGTCAAGGACGTGCACCCGTTCATCGGGCAACCCGGAGGTGCCGGCACGCAGTCTTCACGTCACGGGACGGTGAGCAATCACCGGCCCTTCGCTCTGAGGATCTGACGCTTAGCGCTAGCGCCAGGACCTCATCTGGCAGGCTCGCGGACATGGACGAACGTGTCTCGCGGACTCAGATCGATCCCGACAGCGACCAGCGGATGGTCTCCTTGCGCCGCGCTCTCGGAATCACCAGCTTCGGCATCAACCAGATGGTGCTGCAGCCCGGCCAGCAGATGCGCGTCCACGACCACGAGTCCCAGGAAGAGGCGTATCTCGTCCTCGAGGGCACATTGACGATCACCATCGAGGGCGACCTTCTGGAACTGGCGGCGGGTCAGCTGGCACGAGTCCCGCCCGGCGTACGACGACAGCTGTCCAACCGGCGTCGAGCCCGTGTCGTTCTCATTGCGCTGGGGGGCCACGGCGACCACGAGTCCCGTGATGCCAAAGCCTACGCGTCGTGGGATGCCCAGACGCACGGCACGCCGCAGGACGTTCCGCTGCCCGACGATCTGCCCCCGTCCCAGCTCAACGACTAGGCCTGGCCGTCCGCGGCAGCCGTGCTTCGTGCACGGCGCTCCGCGTCGGCCATCGCCTGCAGGGAACAGTTCTGGCGCTGGTGGTGCTGGCGGCGCTCGGCCAGCTCGGTGAGATGGTCAAGCGTCGACTTGGAGATCACGCCGCCGCGGGCACGGTGCCGTCGGGCGCGGCGTGTGGCCCTGATTGGTCTCGGCCAGGGCGTCGCGGATGACCATGGAGGCGACCTCGCGACTGCGAGGCACCGCGATCTCGCGGCCGAGCTCCAGGGCCACGTCTGCGATGAGCTGGCGCTGGCGCCGCGTGGTGGCGTATACCAGGCGGCTGCTCGAGGGTCCGGTTCCCGTTGCCCCGGCGTAGCGGATCGTGGCTTGCCGACGGTGCCCTGCGTGGCCTCCCAGGGGTAGCCGGTCGGCAGGCACGGATCGTCAAAGCGCGGCCAGCGCCACTCGCACGCCGCACACATCGGCGTGTGTGAACCGACCCCGCTCGCCCGCCTGCGACGTGATAGAGATCGATATCCATCGAACTAGGGGCCGCCTGGGGCGCGGCCGGTCAGGAGCACTGCATGCGGATCGTCGTTGTTGGTGCCGGTGGCGTCGGCGGGTACTTCGGCGGCCGGCTGGCGGCAGCCGGGGCCGACGTGACGTTCGTCGCGCGGGGGGCGCACCTGGCGGCCATGCGCCGCGACGGCCTGCGGATCGAGAGCTCGCAGGGCGACCTGACGGTCGCGCCGGTCCAGGCCGTGGGGACGGTCGACGACGCCGGGCCCGCCGACGTGGTGATCGTCGCCGTCAAGCTCTGGGACACGGCGGCGGTCGCACCGGCGCTGCGTCCGCTGGCCGAGCAGGGTGCGGGCATCCTGTCGCTGCAGAACGGCGTCCAGAAGGACGATGAGCTTCGCCGCCACGTCCCCGCCGAGTCCGTGATGGGCGGGGTGTGCTTCATCGCGGCCTCCATCGCGCGGCCCGGGGTGATCGTCCACCACGGCGCGATGCAGCGCGTGGTGTTCGGCGAGTACGGCGGAGCGCGCTCGGCACGGGCCGAAGCGCTGCTGGCCGCATGCGCTGCCGCCGGCGTCGAGGCCGAGATCAGCTCGGCCATCGAACGGGAGATCTGGGAGAAGTTCGTCTTCCTGGTCGGCCTCTCGGGGACCACCGCGATGGCACAGACGTCGATCGGCCCCATCCGCGAGGACCCGGTGCTCCGGGCGACGCTGCATGACGCGATGGGCGAGGTCGTCGCCGTCGGCCGGGCGAGCGGCGTGCCGCTGCCGCCGGACTTCGCCCACGACCGCCTCGTGTTCTGCGACACCCTGCCGCCGACGATGAGCTCGTCGATGGCCGGCGACCTGGAGCGTGGCACCCGGCTCGAGCTGCCGTGGCTGAGCGGGGCAGTCGTCGACCTGGGCGCGTCCCTCGGCGTGCCCACCCCGGTCAACGCGTCCATCGTCGAGGCGCTCGCCCCCGTGGTCGACGGCACGAGGCCATGACCGTGACCGTGCACCCGACCCTGCGGTCGCTCACGGCGACGGCCGTGTCGGTGCCGATGCGGCGGCCGCTGGGCACCAGCGCCCAGAGGATCGACACCGCGTCGCTGGCCCTGGTCGACCTGCAGACCGAGGAGGGCATCACCGGTCGTGCCTACGCCTTCTGCTACCTGCCGTCCATCGCGCTCGCGCTGGTGCCGATCGTCGCGGAGCTGAGCGCGACGCTTGCCGGAGCGCCCGTCGCACCGCTCGAGCTCGCCCGCCGCGTTGGCCGGCACCTCAAGCTGCCCGGGATCACCGGCCCGCTGGCCATGGTCGCGTCCGCCGTCGACACCGCGGCGTGGGATGCCTTCGCACAGGCGGCCGGCGTGCCGCTCGCCGCGGTCCTCGGTGCCCAGGCCAGGCCGATCCCGGCCTACAACAGCACCGGCCTGGGGCTGATGACCGCCGATCAGGCGCGGGTCGAGGCGGTCGCGCTGACCGAGGGCGGCTTCACCGCGGTCAAGCTGCGGCTCGGGCGCCCGACGGCTCGCGAGGACCTGGCCGTCGTGCGGGCGGTACGGGATGCGCTGCCCGACGAGGTGCACCTGATGGTTGACTTCAACCAGGCCCTGAGCTTCGCCGAGGGCATGCGGCGCTGCGTGATGCTTGACGGCGAGGGCGTGTACTGGATCGAGGAGCCGATCCGCCACGACGACTACCGGCACCTCGCGCTGATCGCGCAGGCGACGGCGACCCCGATCCAGATCGGCGAGAACTTCACGGGAACGGCACCGATGGTCGCGGCTCTCGAGGCCGGTGCGACCGACTACGTGATGCCCGATCTGGACCGCATCGGCGGCGTGACCGGCTGGCAGCAGGCCGCGGGGCTGGCGGCCGCGCACGATCGCGAGGTCTCGTCGCACCTGTTCCCCGAGGTCAGCGCGCACCTGCTGTGCGCGACGCCCGGCGGCCACTGGCTCGAGTACGTCGACTGGGCCGAGCCGGTGCTCGAGCAGCCGCTGGAGATCGCCGACGGCCTGGCGATCCCCTCGACCGAGCCGGGCAACGGCCTGCGCTGGGACCGCGCGGCCGTCGTTCACCACCGGCTCGGGTAGGCATCCCTTGCCGTCTCATCAGCCTGGGAAGGTGGCTCGTGTGCCTGCCAGCAGCGCCTCGAGCCCGGAGGCGAACGCCTGGTCGGGCGTCAGCGCTGACAGCTCCTTGACGCTGCGCCGCAGCACGGGGAACTCCTCAGCGGCCAGGGCACGGAGCGGGCGCCGGGCGGCCGCGGTGCTGGCGTCGACCGTGAAGCCGGTGACCTCGGCCAGTGCGTAGCCGCGCGCGTAGCTGGCCACGGAGCGGTAGACGCCCAGGGCCGCCGCAGGCGTGGATCCCGCCGAGACGAGGCACTGCAGCAGACGCTCGACGGGGCGCAGCGCCGCGGGCGAGGCCAACGGCCGAAGTCCGATGAGCCGGAACGCCTGTGGGTGGTGCAGGGTCAGGGTGCGCAGCTGCCCGGCGAAGGCGCGACATGCGTCGGTCCAGTCCGATCCGGGCTCGGGGATCTCGATGCGCGCCATGAGCAGCTCCCCGAGCCCGTCGAGCACGGCCTCGCGGTTGGGCACGTGGTTGTAGAGGGACATGGCCTCCACGCCGAGCTCATCACCGAGGCGGCGCATCGTGAGCGCCTCGGCACCCTCTCGTTCGACGAGCGCGAGCGCTGCCCGCAGGATGCGCTCGCGGGTTAGGCCGGCGCGGCGCGTGCGGGTGTTCGCGGCAGGCACGTCTACACCCTATGTGCGGCGAGCGCCGCCGCCGCACGCAGGACCGCCCGGTCGTCCGCACACCTCAGGGCAGGGAGGCGATGAGGAGAAATGCTTCGGGCCGGGCGGGCCTCCGCGCGGCGGAACGTCACCTGCGGCGTGCGTTAGAGCACCTCGCCGCTGCTCCACGTGCCGCACTGCCACCGGGCCGTCTCCTCCTCGGCGGTGGCCGCCTCGCGCGAGGCCGACAGGCCCCAGGCGGCCATGGTCGCCACCACGGCGCCAGCCACGCTGACGTTCCACGACGCCGTCGGGCCCGGGTCCAGCCACCACGCCGAGCTCAGCAGCCACAGCCCCGCGACGATGTTCGCCACCGCGAGCCGCGCGCTGCGCGACGGACGGGCCATCCGCACCGCCGCGACGGCCACGATGACCGCCCCGGCGGCGACCGGGTTCCAGCTCGCGTCGCCGGGGCCGTCATGCAGGACCCATGAGGAGGCGACAAGCCACCCGCCCGCGAGCAGGTTCAAGGCGCTGGCGGTCTCGGCGCCGCGGCGGCTGACGCGGCCGGCCTGTGCCGGCGTCGTCGGGACGGGCGTCGGGGGGCCGGGATCGGTCATGCAGGCTCGTCTCCCCGGCGGCCCCGCTATGGGCCGGCGGGCTGTCATGGGTGCGGTGCTGGTGTCGCGCGCCTGACACCGGCGATGTCAGCGGAGGTGCGGGCCCGCGATGGGCCGGAAGGCCAGTCCGTCCTGGCGGATGATCCCGCAGGCCTCCACGGGCACGCCCGGGTCTCCGCCGCTGCAGCCATAGCTTGACGGGACGTGGTACGCGGCGCTGCCGTCACAGGTTCATCCCGACCCGGCCTCGCTCGCACCGGCGAGGTCATACGTGCCGGTCGAGATGCGGTAGCGGACGGCCCCGGAGTCCGAGGTCCGGCACCCGCCCGGATCGCCACCGCGTCGAGCTGGGAGCCGAGCTTCTCGGGGCCGACCGTGTTGACGATCGTGGCCAGCACCTCGGCCGTGGCCGCCACGGCCAGGATGTTCTCGGCCTTGTTGGCGTCGTTGGTGGACACCTTCGCCTCGGCACTGGCGCTCATGAGACCGAAGAGACCCATGCCCGCCAGCGACGCCGCCGTGCCCTTGATCAGCCCGCGCCGGCTGGAGGCCGGCAGATGCTGGTTCTGGCGGTCGATCTCGTCGTACAGGTGGTTGGTGGCATCGCTCATGCGGGTGGATCCCTTCTGGCGGCCGCTCGGAGCCAGCCGGGCGCCCGCGCTGTGCTGCGGATGACTGCCGCGTGGCCGGCCTGGACCGCGACGGGGGCCGCGACGGGGGTCGCGACGTCGACAGCGCGGGCGGCCCGCAGCGCCCCCCGTGGTGTGTGTGCGCCGAGCTCGCGTGCCACGATCGTCACCGAGATCGCCAGCATGACGACGAAGAGGGTGGCGCTGACCCCGACGGTGAAGACCGTGATGGCACCGGGGTCGACCGGCCGGCCGGTCACCTCGACGAGCCCGTAGGCCAGCAGCACGATCCGCAGCCCGGTGCTGACCGGCGCGATGGGCACGATGCGCCCTCCGCTCTGGGCGGCCATGACCAGGACGGCCGTTCCCACCGTCGCCGGAAGGCCGAAGGCGTTCAGGAAGCAGGCCAGCGATCCCAGCCGGATCACGCGGCCGAGCGCCTGCCAGGTCGCAACACCGGTCATGAACAGGCGCGGCCGGCGCAGGATGGTCAGGCCCTGGCGCAGGCGATCCAGCAGCACGCGGGACCGGCGCCCGGCCCACCGCAGGACGACGACCGTCAGCAGGACCGCCGCCGCAACCGACGCCGCCGCGAGGACCGGGTGCTCGACGACCGTCGAGGCGTCGGGTCCCGGCAGGTCGCCGGGCGCGGCGGGCACGGGAAGGAAGCCCCGAGCGAGCATCCACACGACCAGGACCGCGCCGAGCGCGGATTCGAACAGCGTTTCGGGCAGCGATGTCGCGGCGAGCGTGCTGTAGCGCGATCCGGGCAGCCGTCGATGCAGGATCGTGTACTTGACGACGTCGCCTGCGCGGGCCGGAAGCAGGCCGTTGATCCCGGACCCTGCAAGGTAGGCGACGGTGACGTCGCGGTGACGCAGGCCGGCGGCCTGCGCCGGGTACGCGACGCGGAGGATGTTCCACCAGCCGCGGATGCGGACGACCTGTGCGGCGAGGTGGGCCAGCACCCCGGCGACCAGCCACAGCGGGTCGACGTCGACGGCGTTGCTGAGCAGCAGGTCGGCGGCGTGGTGGGCGCGATCGATCGCCCCGTCGATGACCTCCCTCATGGACGGCAGGTACCGCCGGGGAGCGCGACCCGGACTCGGGTGTCATCGGGATGACGCGAACGGTGAACGGTCCGCGTCGGCGCATCACGAGGCTAGGGCGCGACCGCTGGCGTGGCGTCGCGCTCGCGGGCCGGGGGCCGGTCGGCCGGCGTCGGCGTCGGCGTCGGCGCCGACGCCAGGCGCCGGCGCTCTCGGTGGTAGGCGTACAGGATGCTGCGGTGCGTGATCCAGCCGGCGATCTCCCGACCGCCCGCGGTCAGCACGGGCAGCCCGGTCGCGTCGGTGGCGCCCAGGGCGTGGACGGCGTCCTCGAGCGTGTCGTCGGCGTGCAGCTCGTGGACGCCGCGGGCGAGGGAGCCGGCATCGGCGCCGGGTGGGTCGTCGGCCATCATGTGCTGCTCGAGGTCCCCGGCGGTGATGACGCCGACCAGCCTTCCGAGCGCATCCAGGACGGGAACGGACTGGTCGGGGCGATCGGTGAGGCGCGCCGGCGCCGCCGAGAGCGGCGCGTCGGCGGCCAGGGTCTCGGGCATGGGCTCGATCGCGTCCTCGAGCGTGACGGTGCGCATGACGCTCACGACGCGGGGACGGTCGATCTGGATGCCGCGACGACGCAGCTTGAGCGTGTAGATCGTGTCGGACGACAGGCGCCCGCTGATGCCGGCGGCCAGGACGATCGCGAGCATGAGCGGCAGGATGATGGAGTACTCGCCGGTGAGCTCGAAGATGATGAGCACCGCGGTGATCGGTGCCCGGGCCGACCCGGCGAACACCGCTCCCATGCCGACCAGGGCGTAGGCGCCGGCGGGTGCGGTCACCCCCGGCAGGAGCTGATGGGCGACCTGGCCGAAGGCCGAGCCGAGCATGGCGCCCATGAACAGGGAGGGGGCGAAGACGCCGCCGGAGCCGCCGATCGAGATGGTCAGGCTCGTGGCCGCGATCTTGGCGACCAGCAGCAGCAGGACGAACGCGATGGCGTAGTGGCCGGAGACGGCCAGCGAGAGGACGGGGTAGCCCACGCCGTACATCTCAGGGACGGCGAGCAGCAGTAGGCCGAGCAGGATGCCGCCGACGGCGGGGCGGGCCCAGGCGGGACCTCTCCAGAGGCGGTCGGCGAGGTCCTCGGACCCGTAGAGCACGCGGATGAACACGATGCCGACGGCACCGCCGAGCAGGCCGAGCGCGGCGTAGAGCACCAGCTCGACCGGTGAGGTCAGGGTGAAGCCCGGCAGGTGCAGGAAGCTCGCCGAGCCGAACGCCCCGCGGGCGATCGCCGCGGCGGTGACCGAGCTGAGCACGACCACGCCGAAGGAGTCGGTCTCGAAGTCGCGCAGGATGACCTCCAGCGCGAAGAAGACCCCGGCGATCGGGGCGTTGAACGTGGCCGAGATCCCGCCGGCTGCGCCACAGGCCACCAGCAGCTTGAGCCGGCGCTCGGGCACGCGGGCCGCCTGGCCGATCAGCGAGCCGAGCGCGGACCCGATCTGGACGATGGGGCCCTCGCGGCCGACCGAGCCGCCCGAGCCGATGGTCAACGCCGAGGCCAGCGCCTTGATCACGGGCACCTGTGCGCGCATGCGTCCGCCGTGCTCGGCGACCGCGAGCATGACCTCGGGGACCCCATGGCCACGTGCCTCGGGGGCGAAGCGCGCGACCAGCGGCCCATACAGGAGCCCACCCATGACCGGTGCCAGGACCACGAACCAGATGCCCAGGCCCGGAACGTGGGGATTGGCCACGCGACCGGCCGCGCTGTAGTCGCGGTAGCCCGAGAAGAGCTCGGTCAGCCCTTGGATGAGCTCGCGGAACGCGATCGCGCCCAGTCCGGCGCCGACCCCGACCAGCAGGGCGAGCGCGACGAGGCCGCGGGTCCCACTCAGCCCGAGGCGTGCGCGTGCGGTGATCGTCGCCCCCCGTGGACCCCGGGCGCCGCGCGCAGCGCGCTCGCGCACGATGGCTCCATCCGCCGGAGGGCGTGAGGACGAACGGGACACGCCGAGCACGTTAGCTTACACCGTAAGCATCAGGGTTCTCGTGCTCGCCCGTCCGGCACGTTGCCGAACGAGAACTTACGATGTAAGTTCTCTGGTATGGGACTTGCCGCTGCTGGGGTCTTCGCCTGTGGGCTCTGGATCATCCTCTGGGGGATCGACTTCGGCCGGACCGGGGATGCGTTCCTCGTCACCGTGCCGCCGATCATGTTCATCGCCGTCATGGTGCACGCGATCAGGGCCAAACGGGCACGGCAGCGGCCATGACGCGCGGGGCCGTGAGATCCAGCTGGGGTCCCTGACGGCCGCCGGCCGGCGCGTTGCACCGCGCGCCGGGACGTAGACCCCGCTCATCTGGGATCACCAGTCGGGAACGGTGGCCGCCGAGCCCTCCTCCGCGGCGGTGTGCGGTGGTTGAGTGGCCGGGCCCTCTCGCGGGATCGACCCAGGAGCGCCGCATTCGACTGCCACGCCGACGGCTCGCTGACCCGACGGCTGGTTCGTCGGTCATGGGTCGCTTCTCGCGCGCCGCCGTAGCGGGTCGCCGGCGCCCGAGTTGCCCTATGCCGCGAGGTACGAGACGGGGTACAAACTGAGGCAACCCAGAGCTACCGAGCCGCCCAGAGCTCCCGCTGTGGAGCAACACGCGGACGGACGGATTTCGCGTCCTTGCGGCTGGGGGCCGGGCGGTCCCAGGTTCAAATCCTGTCTCCCCGACTCACAGAGGCCCTGATCTCATCCGGGTCTTCTGCTTTCTAGAACTCTCGAGTCGACCTCACGGGATCCGATTCGGGATCCATTTGCCCGCGCGGACCTCGGCGTTCGCCATCGCCCTACCGCGTATGGACGATCTCCAGTTCGACTTCGATGACGCGGCGGGCGCTGAGCGCGGCCCCGGGGCGTCTGGGGTAGTGCTCCCGCCGCTACGGTCCCGACGCCATCCGCCGCCTGGAAGTGCTCGACGCCGCCGAGCGAGCCGGGTCTTAGCCCCGACGAGGCCCGCCTGCCAGTCGAGCACGACGACGCCGGTACCCCTGCCTTTACCGCGCTGGGCGGGCTGGTCGCTCGCAAGCTGCCGACATCGACGCGCTGATCGCCCCAGGCGCAGGCCATGCGCACCTGGATGCTGACCGCAACGACCGCTCCTGCGCGGCGCTTGACTCATGCGCGATGTTCGAGCCGAGCAGCACGGCGCGTTGTTGATCTCGCACGTCAACGCACCAGGCGCGAGCGCGTCGACGGCTGAGCTCGGCGGTCAGGTCGGCGACGCGTCGGCCACGGCCCGGCGCCCCGGGCGCCCGGCCTCAGTAGTTGAACGTCGTGGCGCCGTCGCCGACGAACTCCATCAGTGGCGTGGCGCCCTTGAGTTCGGCCCCGTCGACGAGGTCGGCTTCGTCGAGCTCGCGCTCGCGGAAGCAGATGGGGCAGACGAAGAACCGGCCGCCCTTCTCGATGAACTGGCCATGGAGACGGTCGATCGGTGGTTCCTGGCCGGCGCGGATGCGGTCGGCGTAGCCACGCAGGCCGAGTCTCACGCCGTCGACGCTGAGCCACATGACGACGTCCTTGCCTTGATCGAGGGCGGCGACGGCGGTGAGGTAGGAGACCGCCACGCGGTCGGGGTCCTCCTCGCCATGTGTGCAGCCGACGACGACGCGTCCGTTGCTTGCCATAGGTACGTCCTCCTGTGGTTGTTCAGTGACCTGGCTTGACGGCGCGGATCGTGGAGCCCATCGCCCCGAACTTGGCCGCCTTGCGACGGGTGTCCTCGAAGACCGAGCGTGCGTAGGTGTCGACGAGGTCGCCCTGGGTGATGTCGGTGTAGGCCCGCTGGACCAGCAGGCGCGCGTGCTCGCCCTCGAGCAACGCGCCGGCGATTCACCCCGTCCAGAGGTCGATGCGCTTGCGGGCGTCCTCGGAGACTTCGTGGTGGACGATCACGTCGGCCAGCTGCAGCCGGCCGCCGGGCCGAAGGACGCGGTCGATCTCGTCGAGCACGGCGTCCTTGTCGGGGACCAGGTCGATGACGCCGTTGGAGATCACGACGTCGACCGATGCGTCGGGTAGCGGCAGTGCCTCGATCAGCGACTCGTGCAGCTCGACGTTGTCGACGTCCATCTCGTTGGCGCTCTGCCGGGCACGCGCGAGCATCGTCGTGGTCATGTCGACGCCGATGACCTGCCCAGTTGACCCGGTCATCTGGGCCGCGATCAGCAGGTCGGTGCCTGCGCCGCAGCCGAGGTCCAGGACGACCTCTCCGGGTTCGATCCGTCCCAGCGCCCAGTGGTTGGCGACCCCGGCGAAGCTCTCCACGGTGGCGTCGGGAACCCGCGACAGCTCCGGTTCGGGGTACCCGAGCGCTCGCGCCCAGCTTCGCCCGGTGGGGAAGATGTAGTCCTTGGACTGATCAGTGGAGACATCGGTGTAGGTCTTGCGGATCTCGTCGCGCAGGACGTCGACGTCGACGGGAATGTCGTGTGAGCTCATGCGGCGGTCCTCTCCCTGCGGGAGGTGCCAGTCCTCCTGGCCATGGCCTCGCCGGGCAGGCAGAAGTCGGTCGTCGTCACCGGCCTCCAGGCGGCCACCAGCAAGACGCTGATCCCGAGTGCACGCATCTCGTCCTCCTTCGTGGGTCAGGCGGCTCGCTGGTTCATTCGCGGCTGGGTCGCGAGCCGCCACTCGGGCCAGCCTTCCTGGAGGCGCCTGGCGTCACGGCCGGCGGCGCGCAGCTGGCGTACCGCCTCGTGGGCGTAGGCGCAGAACGGGCCGCGGCAGTAGGCGACGACCTCGCGATCGGCGGGAAGCTCGGCCAGCCTGTCGCGCAGCTCGTCGATCGGGATCGAGCGGGCACCGTCGATGTGGCCGGCCGCGAACTCCTCGGACGGCCGGACGTCGATGACCATCACCTCGCCGCGACGCAGGCGGGCGATCAGCTCGTCGCGGCCGATCGCCTCGACGTCCTCGCCGAGGTACTCGCCGGCCGCCCGCTCGACCTCGGCCAGCTGTGCGACAGATGTCTCTCGTAGGGAGAGCCACAACCTCAGGACCTCGTCGCCGGCCAGGGCGTAGCGCACGCTTGTGCCCTCGCGCGCTCGGGTGACGACACCGGCGGCGTGCAGCGCCTGCAGGTGCTGCGACGTGTTGGCCGTCGACTGATCGCTGGCCCTCGCCAGCTCATCGACGGACCGCGGCGCCTGGGCGAGGAGATCCAGGAGCTCGAGGCGACGGGGACTGGCGAACGCCTTGCCCATCAGTGCGATGGCCTCGAACAGCGCGGTCTTCTCGGCTCGGGAGCTCATCCGTTGTTATTCAAGTGATCACTTGATAACTTGTCAAGCCCTTCGACCAGGAGGTCCGCCGTGTTCTTCCGCCAGCTGCTCAACGACGAGACCGCCTGCGCCTCCTACGTGCTCGGCTGCAAGACGCACAGCTCGTTCGCCGTGGTCGAGCCGCACGCCGATCTCGTCGACGACTACATTGCGCTGGCCGAGGCGCAGGGCTCGACGATCACGGCCGTCTTCGATACGCACGTCCAGGCCGACCACGTGTCGGGGATGGCTGAGCTGGTCGCACGCACCGGCGCGATCGCATACCTGCCCGTGGGCGCCGGCGTGGACTTCGATCATCGTCCGATGGGTGATCTGGAGGTCGTCGTGCTCGGCAACGTCGAGGTGCAGGCGATGGCGACGCCAGGCCACGCGGTCGCCCATCACGCCTACCTGGTCACTGATCACACGCGCGCCGACGAACCGTGGTTCGTGCTGACCGGCGACGCGCTGCTGGTCGGCGACGCCGGGCGCCCCGACCTGCACGCCCACGGCGAGCACACCGTCGAGGCGATGGCGCGGGAGCTGTACCGCTCGATCACACAGCGGCTGCTGGCACTGTCCGACGACGTGCTGCTGTACCCCTCGCACTACTCCGGCTCGCTCTGCGGCCGCGGCCTGTCGGCCAACCCCGCCTCGACGATCGGCTTCGAACGCCGCCATAACGTCGCACTGCAGCATGGCGACGAGGACGCCTTCGTGAAGGCCTTGGTGCAGGACATCCCGCCGAGGCCCGAACAGCAGGCCGCAATCGTCGCCGCCAACCGCGCCGGGCACCCGCTCGCCGACGTGACATGAGCCGGCCGCAGGTCCGCCTCGGGCTGCGCGAGAACGCCGCGCAGTTCTCGCTGCTGGTCGCGGTCAACGCGTTCGTGGGTGCGATGGTCGGCCTCGAACGCTCGACGCTGCCGCTCCTCGGCCGCGAGGAATTCCACGTGGCCTCCAGTGCCGCGGTGCTGTCGTTCATCGTCGCCTTCGGTCTCGCCAAGGCGTTCACGAACCTCGGCGCGGGGGCCCTCGCGCAGCGCGCAGGGCGGCGGCGCCTGCTGATCGCCGGCTGGGCGGTTGCGCTGCCCGTGCCGCTGCTGATTGCCGTGGCGCCGAGTTGGGGCTGGATCGTGGCGGCCAACCTCCTGCTCGGTGTCAACCAGGGCCTGGCCTGGTCCATGACCGTGGTGATGAAGATCGACCTGGTCGGGCCCCGCCGACGTGGGCTCGCGCTCGGGCTCAACGAGGCCGCCGGCTACGGCGGCGTCGCGTTGGCCGCCGGGCTGAGCGGCGTGATGGCCGCTGAGTTCGCCGCGCGGGATGTGCTGGTCGTCGCGGGCGCCGTGATCGCCGGGACCGCGTTCCTGCTCTCGGTGCTGTTCGTGCGCGACACCGCCGAGCACGTCGCGCTCGAGCAGGCCGCCCATCATCCGACGGCCGGCGGCAACCCACCGCGGCTGCGCGAGGCGTTCGCCCGCGCGACCTACCGCGTGCCCGCGCTGCGGTCCTGCTCGCAGGCCGGCCTGGTCAACAACCTCAACGACGGCCTGGCCTGGGGACTGGTGCCGCTGTTCCTGGCCGCCCACGGCGCCGGCGCTGCGCAGATCGGCCTCGTCGCCGCGGTCTATCCCGGCGTCTGGAGCATCGCCCAGATCGTCACCGGGCACTGGTCCGACACCGTCGGACGCAAGCCCCTGATCGTCACCGGCATGCTCGTCCAGGCCGTCGCGCTCACGCTGCTGTCGCTCAGCGGCGGCTCGGTCGCCGTCGCGACCGGCACCGCGGCGCTGCTCGGGATCGGCACCGCGCTCGTGTACCCGACGCTGATCGCCGCGATGTCCGACGCGGTCTCACCGATCGCTCGCGCGCCGGTCGTCGGGGTCTACCGCTTCTGGCGCGACATGGGCTACGCGTTGGGAGCGCTCCTCGCCGGGGGCGTCGCCGACGCGCTGGGCTACGGCGGCGCGATCGCGATCGTGGCCGGCCTGACCGCCGCTTCCGGGTTGTGGGTGCTGCGCGACATGCCCAAGCGACCGCCCGGGTCTCGGCCGGGCGCGGCCTCGACCATGCACCCCGCCGAACATCGATCCGGTCTGGAGGCGACGTCCCCGAGCAAGGTGGAGGTCACGTGACGGTCATACGCCGCTGAACCGGCACTGGGCAAGGTGCTTGCGGACCATGCTGGCAAGTGCGTCTGCGGATGGGCGCCGGAATGCAGCCAGATGCGGTGAGGTCCGCAGTGAGGACGGCAAAAGCACGGATGACACCCGTGAGGTCACCGCCAACGATCCAATCATGAAGACCCTCGTGATCGTCAACGACCCGCCCTATGGCAGTGAGCGCCCCTACAACGCGCTCCGCCTGGCCGGCGCGCTCGCCAAGCGTGGCGGCCTTGAGCTGCGGGTGTTCCTGCTGGGCGATGGGGTTGCCTGCGCGATCGCCGGACAGGAGTTGCCCGAGGGCCACTACCACCTCGATCGCATGCTCGAGCCGCTCGTGCGCCGCGGCGAGGTCGCCTGCTGCGGTACCTGTCTGGACGCACGCGGCCTCGGCGAGTCCCGGCTCGTCGACGGCGCGCGCCGCTCGACGCTTGACGAGCTGACCGATTGGACCCTGTGGGCCGACAAGGTGATGGTGTTCTGACGGCACTCATCGTCAGCGAGCGCGCTGCGCGCTACGACGCGTGGTTCGACACGCTGCTCGGCACCGCGATGGACAGGCCGGAATCCCGGGCGGTGCTCGACCTGGCCGCGCCGCTCCCCGGCGAGGACGCACTCCGCGCTGCCTGCGGCACGGGCATCTACACGCGTCGCCTCGCAGGGGCGGGAGTGATGGTCACGGGCCTAGGTGAGATCGCAGGAGCGTTGTTCTGTCCGGGTCTCGCCGTGGAGGATGACGGCCGAGATGACGGCGAGCGCGCCGATGAGCCGGGTGGCCACGGCGCTGACCGCGCTCGTCTGACCCGCGGCTGACGCCAGGACGACGCCGATACCGAGACGCGTCCTGGTCAGGGGCTAGCTGCGCGTGGTGCAGATCCGTCGGCGGTCCGCCCCGCCTGTGGTCTGATCTGGCGCGCCGGCGTCATCGGCGTGACAGGGACCGCCTCGGCACGAGCTCGCCGGTTACGGCAGACAGCGGGCCTCGGGTGACGGCGGCGGAACGCCGAGGCACCCCATCGACTGCGGGTATGCGCAGCGGTTCTGACCGGATCGCGCGACGCCTCGGAGATCAACGTCATCCGTGACCTTGAGGAGAGCCATGCGCTCCTGGAATCAGCAGACGATCGAGCCGCTCTGTCTCCGGCGAGTGCTGCTGGGACCCGAGTCCTGCGGAGACGAGGTCCTGGTGCAGCGTGGAACGACGATCGTGGTCACGGTCCATGGCGAGGTCGACCTGCTGCCGGCCGATGCGCTGGTGGTCGTGGTGGCCGAGGCGATCGGTCGTGCTCAAGAGATCGTGGTGCTCGACCTTGCCGCTGTCACGCTGCTGGACTCGGCCGGGCTGCACGCGCTGCAGGTCATCGTCGAGCGTGCGCGATCGCGGCGGGTGCGACTGGTCGCCGTGCTCCCCGAGGGGCAGGTCCGAGAGGCCCTCTCGATCGTCGGGCTGGACGAGCTGCTGGCGCAGGCCGGGGTCGAGAACTAGTGCGCGAGCTCGAGGGTGCGCAGGAGCCGGCGACGCTGGAAGCCGACGTGCGGACGCAGTCCGTCGGGGCTGTCACCGGGCCCTCCGTCGGGCACGGCAGCGGGGCCGACGCCGCCCTGCTGGCACGCTATGCGCGTACGCGCTCTCCGCAGGTGCGTGAACAGCTCGTGCACCGCTACCTGCCGTTGGCGCGGCATGCGGCAGGTCAGTACGCGGCCGGCGCGGAGCCGTTCGACGATCTGCTGCAGGTGGCCAGCATCGGGCTGTTGAAGGCGATCGACCGCTTCGATCCCGACCGCGGGATCGCCTTCAGCAGCTTCGCCCTGCCGACCATGGCGGGCGAGATCCGCCGGCATTTCCGCGACCGAGGCTGGGCCATCCGCCCGCCGCGGGACCTGCTCGAGCTGGCCCTGAGCCTGGAGCGCGAGGCTGAGGAGCTGCAGCGCGTCCTGGGTCGCTCACCGACCGTCGCCGAGCTCAGCCGAGCTGCCGGCCGCGACGAGGAGACGGTGCTGGAGGCCCGCCAGGCCCTGTCGGCCAAGACGTTCGCATCGCTGTCGGCCCCCTCGGGCGGTGAGCACGGCGGCGGGGAGACGATCCTGGAGCGTGGCCACGGCGTTGAGGAGACCGGGTATGAGCGCGCCGAGCAGCGCGCGACGCTGGCCCCGCTGGTGGGCCGGCTCCCGGCGCGCGAGCAGTTGATCGTGCGTCTGCGCTTCGACCGGGATCTGACCCAGGCCGAGATCGGCGAGATCGTCGGCCTCTCGCAGATGCACGTCTCGCGCATCCTGCGCACCAGCCTGCAGCGCCTGCAGACCACCGCTCCCGAGCCGTGGGTGCCCGCGCCGGTTGCTCGGGCCCCGAGGGCGGGGCCCGGCTCGTCTGTCGCAGGCCGGCCCGCGCGAGCGCGCATGGTGGGATCCGCCGCGGACACCGTCCGGATCTTGGATGACGACACCGAGCTGACCTCGGGCCTGGACGCCGGGACGGTCGCGGGTCTGGGTGGCGGGGTCGAGGTTCGCCGTCGGCGGATCAGGCGGGGGCCCTGGACACCGCCCCTGGCCGACCTCTGCGAGGTCGGCCACCTCGGACTGTTGGTCCTCGACGGGTTCTGGTCCGAGAGCTGTGGCTGGCCGGGCGCCGGAGCGCCGAGCTGCTGGGGCCCGGTGATCTGCTGTGTCATTCAGACGTCGCCAACGACGGCGGTTCGGTGGATACCCGGACCGACTGGCACGCCGTGACGCCCGCCACGCTGGCGGTCCTTGACCCGGAGTTCGCCGAGACCGTCGCCCGCCGGCCGCACATCACCGGCGACCTGCAGGCCTGCCTGGCCCGACGCCTCGACGCGGTGATGCGGCAGGTCACGATCGCCCACGTCCGTCACGCCGAGACCAGGGTGATGCTGGCGTTGTGGCTGCAGGCCGACCGTTGGGGCCACACCAGCAGCGCGGGCGTCGTGTGCCCGGTTCCACTGACCCACGGCCTCCTCGGGCGGCTGACCTGCCTGCAGCGCCCCACCGTCAGCACCGCTGTCTCCCGGCTCATCGCCGACGAGCGGCTCAGACGACGCCCGGACGGCTCCTGGCTGCTGCTCGGCGGGCGGCCGCAGACCGCGACCAGCCCCACGTCGCCTGAGGTCCTGTCCGCGAGACGCTGATCGTCGCGCGGCATGTCATGCCGACGACCCTGGCCCGCGACGATGTCCTCGATGAGCGATCTCGGAGGGTCGACGCCTCGCCGAGGCACGCCCCGTCGTCATCGGGTCTCGCGGCGCAGGCGCCGCCACAGCCACAGCGGCGCGGCCGCGAGCAGGAAGCGGCGCTCGCCGCGCCCCGGCTCCTCGTCGAAGGCCCGCGCGTAGCGGCGCGCGGCCGTGGCGTCGGGGTACTCCTTGCTCCCGCCGTGGGCCGCGCACCGTTCACAGTCCCACGACAGCGTGCGGTCGTCGGCGCGGAACCGCCAGCGGTGCCCGAGCAGACGGCAGGCCACCGGGGACGATCCGGTGGCCCCGGGGCGAGTGGTCATCCGCCTGTCGCTCCGGCAGGCCAGGAGGCCCGTGGGCGGGTATCGCCGCGGTGTCCGCGACCGGCGAAGAAGGATGCGATGAGCGACGTGCAGACGGAGACCATCGAGACGCAAGTACCCGCTCGTCTGGATCGGCTCCCATGGGCCCGGTTCCATTGGATGGTCATCATCGGCCTCGGGACGGTGTGGATCCTCGACGGCCTCGAGGTCACGATGGTCGGCTCGGTCGCCTCGCGGCTCACCGAGGGCGGAAGCGGGATCACGATCAACGCCGGGCAGATCGGGACCGCGGCGGCGATCTACGTCGCGGGCGCGTGCCTGGGGGCGTTGTTCTTCGGCCAGCTCACCGACCGCTTCGGCCGTAAGAAGCTGTTCGTCCTCACGCTGGCGATCTACATCACGGCCACGACCGCCACCGCGTTCGCCTGGACGCCCTGGTACTTCTTCCTGTGCCGGTTCTTCACGGGGGCCGGGATCGGTGGCGAGTACGCGGCCATCAACTCGGCGATCGACGAGCTCATCCCCGCCCGGGTCCGTGGGCGGGTCGACCTCATCATCAACGGTTCGTACTGGCTCGGCTCGGCGGCCGGGTCGGCGGCCGCCCTGGTCCTCCTGGACACCGGGATCTTCGCGCGGGACTTCGGATGGCGCCTGGCGTTCGGCATCGGCGCGGTGCTCGGCCTGACGATCATGGTCGTGCGCCGCCACGTCCCCGAGAGCCCGCGATGGCTGTTCATCCACGGCCGTGAGGATGAGGCCGAGCGGATCGTCGGCCGAATCGAGGACGGGATCCGCGAGGAGACCGGCGAGGACCTGTCAGAGCCCGAGGAGACGCTGGAGGTCCATCAGCGCGAGCGCATCCCGTTCCGGGAGCTCGCGCGCACGGCGTTCGGGACCTATCCGCGGCGGGCCTGGCTTGGACTGGCGCTGTTCGTGGGCCAGGCCTTCATCTACAACGGCGTGACGTTCAACCTGGGCACGCTGTTCTCGACGTTCTTCGACGTGTCGTCCTCCGCCGTCCCCGTGTTCATCGTGATCTTCGCGGTGGCCAACTTCCTGGGACCGGTCACGCTGGGACGGCTGTTCGACACCGTCGGGCGTAAGCCGATGATCAGCGGCTGCTACCTGGGCTCGGCTGTCGTGGCCGTCGTGATGGCGTTCGTGTTCCTCGGCGGGGGCCTGAACCGCTGGACGTTCGAGGTGTTCATCGTCGGCACGTTCTTCCTGGCCTCGGCCGGAGCGAGCGCGGCCTACCTCACCGTCAGCGAGATCTTCCCGATGGAGACGCGTGCGCTGGCCATCGCGTTCTTCTACGCCGTCGGCACGGGGATCGGCGGCATCACCGGTCCGCTGCTGTTCGGGCACCTGATCGGGTCGGGCGAGCGCGGCCAGGTCGCCATCGCCTTCCTGATCGGTGCCGCCTTGATGGCCATCGGCGGGGTCGCCGAGGTGCTGCTGGGGGTCAAGGCCGAGGGGGAGAGCCTCGAGGACATCGCCACACCGCTCAGCGCCGAGGAGGACGGCGACGCGCAAGAGGGGGGCACTCGGGAGAAGAGCGACGGCGATGGCCGTGCGCCCCGTCGCGATGACGAGGATCATGATGCCCGCGCGGCCGAGCACCGGCGCCAGCGGGAGGCGCAGCGGCGCATGCGCGAGCGCGCGGCCCGCCGGCGGGCGCGTGACGCCCAGGGCCTGCAGCGGTTCCGTCCCGGCCCGGGGTCGGGCCGGTATGGGCACGGGATGCTCAGCCGGCCGGGCGCCGACCCCTGGCAGGCCGACCCCGCGCTGGACCGGGAGGTGCAGCTCATCGAGGCGGCCCTGCTCGAGCACGGGACCGTCGACGACGCGGCGCTGGCGCGCATGGTCGGTGCTCGCTCCTGGGGTCCCGGGCGGTTCCGCGCCGCCCTGCGCGAGGCCCTCGACGAGGGCCGGGCGCAACGCCTCTCGCGTTCGAGCTACGGTCCCCCCAGGTGACCGGCCGCGGGCCGATCTTCCGACCCGGGGCTCAGTGACCGGCCCCTGCCTCGAGGTCGATGAGCGCGAGCCCCGATCGGTCATCGACCCGCTTGCGCAGGTGGGCGGGCACGACGTCGATCACGAGCTCGAGTGTCGGGCGCACCACGGCCCGAAGGAGATGCCCGCCGACCGCGGCACCGTCGGAGCGGCCCAGGACGACATGGGCGTGCACGCTCGGGCGGCCCTCGGGGTCGGCTGCGACGTCGCCCATGAGGGAGAGGACCTCGACCTGCTCGTCGAAGCTGATATCCCGGTAGGACCTGGCGTCCCAGTCGAACCACCCGACGGTGGCCTGTGAGAACGCGCCGATCGCGGTGAAGCGAGCGCCGGGCAGACGCTCGTCGCGACACCACTCCGAGAGGAGGGCGATGACCTCGTCGCCGGCATCGAAGACCAGCGCGTCGGTGCGGTTGTCGTGGGCGTGACGGAGATGATGGGCGTGCATGGGGTCGGGGTGCCGCAGCGCGCGGGGGCGGCAAACCACCACGGTCATCCCGCTGGCGCCACAGGCGCCCGGATGTCGCGAGCTCAGGAGCTCTGGGCGCTGCGCCAACCGTCCAGCGTCAGCTGCCAGTGCTCGGCGGCACGCCGTCAGCGGCATCATGGCCGCCTACATCGTGGGCTGGGCCTTGAAGGGGGACAGGCGTCGGCTGGCCGCGGGCGAGGTCGAAGTTGTCGCGGCCGCCGACGTCGGCGCCCTCGCAACCGGAACAGCCCGACCCTGTCCGAGTGCCATGACGCGCGCTGGGACCGAGGGCCAGACGGCTGCTCAGCGACGCTCGTAGCAGATCCGGGCCCGCATGCAGCAGAGCTGTCATGGACATGACGACAAGGCGCAGCGGCCCCGGAGATGGCGGTCGGGGCGGCGTATCGGCCCTGGCGATTGGGTATTGGCGCGCTGTGCCTTCACCGCGGCGAAACGGGCAGGTGGCGCACCGGCGCAGAGCCGGACGTGCACATGCGCGGTGTCTCGCTGCTGGGGCCATGGTCGTCGCGGTCGCCCTGGCCGGCTGCGGCGACAACGGCCAGAACGCGCTGGATCCCAACAGCGGCCCGTCGCGGGACATCGCCACGCTGTGGTGGGGCATGCTCATCGCCGCGACGGTCGTGTTCGCCGGCGCGGCCGCCCTGCTCTGGGTCGCCTACCTGCGCCGCGCCCGGAAGGGGCTTCCGCGCCTGGGCGAGGACGACAGGACCGCGCGCGGCCTCGTCGTCGGCTTCGGCGTGGCGATCCCGATCGTCGTGCTCGTCGCGCTGTTCGCCGTGGCGAACTTCACCGTGATCGCCAAGACGCAGGCGCCGGCCGCGGGGAGCACGCGGATGACGATCCAGATCATCGGCCACCAGTGGTTCTGGGAGGTGCGCTACCCCGGCTCGAAGGCCGTCACCGCGAACGAGATCCACATCCCGTCTCGCACGCGCGTCGACGTCGTGGCCACCACGGCCGACGTGATCCACAGCCTCTGGGTGCCGGAGATCAACCGCAAGATCGACATGATCCCCGGCCACCGCAACCACATCCTGTTCTATGCCGACCACGACGGCGTCTTCCGCGGGCAGTGCGCGGAGTACTGCGGTCTGCAGCACGCGCACATGTCGATGAAGGTCATCGCCGAGCCGCCGGCGCGCTTCGCGGCCTGGCTGCGCACCATGGCCTCGCCTCGCCGCGCGCCCGCGACCCCCGAGACCCAGCGCGGCGAGCAGGTCTTCCTGGCCAACGCGTGCGCGAGCTGCCACGCGATCCGCGGCACGCCGGCGGACGGCACCATCGGTCCCGACCTGACCCACCTGGCGACGCGCGGGACGCTGGCCGCGCTGACGATCCCGAACACCCGCGCCGCGCTGACGCGCTGGATCCGCGATCCCCAGCACATCAAGCCCGGCAGCAAGATGCCTCACATCGACCTCGGCGACCGCGACCTGCAGGCGGTCGTGGCCTACCTGCAGAGCCTGCGCTGATGTCCGCGATCGCGTCTGCGACCCCCGCCGGCCAGGCCCGCGTGCAGCGCCTCGAGCGGATCTGGGCCGAGCGGCCCGGCCTGGTCGGCTGGCTCACGACGACCGACCACAAGCGCATCGGGCTCCTCTATCTGTTCGCGAGCCTCGTGTTCTTCGCCGCCGGCGGCGTCGAGGCGCTCCTCGTCCGCACCCAGCTGGCCGCCCCGAACCAGCACGTGCTCGGCCCCGCCGCCTACGACGAGACCTTCACGATGCACGGGATCACGATGATCTTCCTCTTCGTGATCCCGATCACCACGGGGGCCTTCGGGAACTACCTGCTGCCGTTGATGATCGGCGCGCGCGACATGGCCTTCCCACGGCTGAACGCGCTGTCGTTCTGGCTGTTCGCCGGTTCGGGACTGTTCCTCTACATGTCGATGATCGTCGGGCAGGCGCCGTCGGCCGGCTGGTTCAACTACGTGCCGCTCGCCTCGCGCGCGTACAGCCCCGACAAGGGCATCGACTTCTACTCCTACGGGTTGATCTTCAACGCGATCGCGAGCACCGCGGCGTCCGTCAACTTCATCGTCACCATCTTCAAGCTGCGCGCGCCGGGCATGTCGCTGAACCGCATGCCGCTGTTCTGCTACGCCTTCCTGGCGGTGTCGTTCTCGCTGCTGTTCGCGCTGCCGTTCCTCAGCGTCGCGCTGATCCTGCTCGAGCTCGACCGACAACTCGGCTTCCACTTCTACGACGCCGCCGCGGGCGGCGACCCCCTCCTGTGGCAGCACCTCTTCTGGCTCTTCGGCCACCCCGAGGTGTACATCATCATCCTCCCGGCCTTCGGGTTCGCGACCTCCATCATCCCCACCTTCGTCCGCCGCCGGATGGTGGCCTTCCCGCTCGTCGCACTGGCCGAGCTGCTGGTGGGCTTCCTCGGCTTCGGCGTCTGGGCGCACCACATGTTCGCCGTCGGCCTGTCGACGTCGACGACGACCTACTTCGCCGCGGCCAGCCTGATCATCGTCATCCCCAGCGCGATCCAGATCTTCGCCTGGATCACGACGATCCTGACCGGTCTGCCGCGGTTCACCACGCCGCTGCTGTTCATCATCGGCTTCATCCTGTTCTTCCTGCTGGGCGGACTGACCGGGATCATGTTCGCGGCGATCCCGTTCGATCAGCAGCTGACCGACACCTACTTCGTCGTCGCGCACTTCCACTTCGTGATCTTCGGCGCCGCGGTGTTCCCGATCCTCGGCGGTCTCTTCTACTGGTTCCCCAAGGTGACCGGGCGGCTGTACCACGAGCGCACCGGGCAGATCAGCTTCTGGATCACGTTCGTGGGGACGCTGCTCACGTTCTTCCCCATGCACATCCTCGGCCTGCTCGGGATGCCTCGGCGTGACTACACCTACCCGTCCGGACTGGGCTGGGGCGGCTTCAACCTGCTGGAGACGATCGGGGCCTACGTGCTGACCGCCGGGTTGCTGCTGATCGTGGGCAACCTGCTCTACAGCCTGCGCCGTGGCGCGCCGGCCGGCAACGACCCGTGGTCGGGCGCCACGCTGGAGTGGTCGACGACCTCGCCGCCCCCGGCCTACAACTTCCCGGTCATCCCCGTCGTGTCCAGCGCCTACGCGATGTGGGACGAGGACGACCGGCGCGCCGACGCGGCACGTCTGAACCGCGGCGAGCTCGTCCTCGAGCGCGGGCACGAGACGGTGGCCTCCACCGTCCAGGACGGCGACTGGGACGAGGTGCTCACGATGCCCTCCGAGTCGCCCTGGCCGATCACGCTGGCCATTGCGGTCACGGCGATGTTCGCGATGCTGCTGCTCGAGCACTTCGTGACCGCGGGCGTGTTCGGTGGCGTAGCGCTGCTCGCGCTGCTCGGATGGCATACGACCGAGCCGCAGGAGTCATGAGCTCGGTCCCGCGCAGCCTGCAGGCCACCGACCCCGCCGCCGTGCGGGCGGTCGCCGCCCGCCGGCGCGCGGCGCCGAGCGGCTGGTGGGGCATGCTGCTGCTGATCGGGACGGAGGCGACGCTGCTCGCGGCGCTCGTCGCGACGTACTGGTACCTGCGCTTTCGGGCCACGAGCTGGCCGCCGCCGGGCGTGCCCGAGCCGAAGGTCGTGCTGCCGCTGATCCTGCTCGGCGTGCTGCTCGCCACGAGCATCCCCATGCAGGCCGCGGCACGCGCCGCGCGCACCGGGCGCCTGAGCGCCACCCGGTCCCTGCTGATCCTCGCGCTGCTCGTGCAGGCCGGCTACCTGGCCGTGCAGATCGTCGAGCTGCGCCTCGACCTGCTCGACTTCAGCCCCACCCGCACGGCGTACGGCTCGGCCTACTTCGCCATGGTCGTCGCCCACCACGTCCACGTGGCGGTCGGCCTGGCGCTCAGCCTCGGGATGCTGGGGCGCCTGCTCGGCGGCCTCACCGAGTACCGCACGATCGGCGTCCGCGCGATCACGCTGTACTGGCACTTCGTCAACGTCATGGCGATCGTCGTCGTGCTGACCCAGATCTCGGCGGCGCTGTGAGGGTCGCCGGCCGTGACCTCCCGCTGGCGGCGCTGCAGTGGCTCGGCCTGCTCGCCGCGCCCGCCGCGGTGCTGTCCCAGCAGATCTTCGGCGTCGCGCTGACGCTCGCCCAGTGCAACGCGGCGGGTCGCAGCTGGCAGCTGCCCGTCCACGCGCTGAGCGCGGCGGCCACCGCCGTGGCCGCGGTCGTCGCCGCGCTCGGCGTGATCGCCGCGGTCCTGGCGCTGCAGGCCACTGCAGGGGTCGAGGACCAGGCGGCCCCGCCCCCCGGCCGGGTCCACTTCCTCGCCGTCGTCGGCCTGACGGTCAGCCCGCTGCTGCTGGCCGTGATCCTGATGGACGGCTTCGGCGTCGGCTTCCACGAGGCGTGCCGGCAGTCATGAGCGCCGCGCGGCAGCACCACCGCCTCCGGCCCCGCGCGCTGATCGGCGGCGTGCTGGCGGTCGTGCTCGCGCTGGGCGCCGCGCCCGCCGGCGCCCAGCCCCCCGTGGGCATCGTGCGCCCCGACCCCGCCCAGGAGCGCACGATGAGCCCCGCCCAGCTCGGCGCCCAGCTGTTCGCCGGCAACTGTGCGAGCTGCCACGGCGACCGAGGCCAGGGCGTCCTCCCCGGCACGCAGCCCAACGGCGTCGGCGACGTCAAGGCGGCGGGCCCCTCGCTGCGCGGCGTCGGCGCGCTGGCCGTCGACTTCTACCTGCGCACGGGCTACATGCCGCTCGGCCGCCCCGGCGCCCAGCCCGAGCGCAGCCGCGTCCTCCTGCGCGACAACGAGATCCGGGCGCTGATCACGTATGTGGGCTCGCTGGGGAAGGGCCCGCCGGTGCCGCGGGTCGACGTGCAGGCCGGCAACCTGGGCGAGGGACGGGAGCTGTTCACCGAGCACTGCGCCGGCTGCCACCAGGTCGTCGCCCAGGGCGGCGTCGTCACGGGCGCGCGCGTCCCACCGCTGGAGAAGGCCACGCCCCAGCAGGTCGCCGAGGCCATCCGCATCGGTCCGTACCTGATGCCGCACTTCGACAAGCGCCAGATCAGCGACGCGCAGGTGCAGTCGATCGCGCGCTACGTCCAGTGGACGCACAGCCCGGACGACGCCGGCGGCTGGGGCCTGGGCAACCTCGGGCCGTTCTCGGAGGGCATCGTCACGTGGCTCGTGGCCATCGTCGTGCTCATCGCCACGTGCATCGTCATCGCCTGGAGGCGGACATGAGACGCATCGGACGCGGGCTGCTGGCGCTGATCATCCTGCTGACGGCGTGGACGCGGCGCGGGGAGGTCACGGGCTCACGCCGCCGGCGCATCGTCCCCCGGGCGAGCCCGACCGGCGCGCCGAGCTGGTGGTGATCGCCCTGCTGATGGCCGCCACGCTCAGCGCCGCGGGGTTCATCGTCGTCTACGCCATCGACCGGATCGGCAGCCAGACGCAGCTGCTCGGCCTCGCGCTCGCGCTGTGCCTGGTCTTCCTGGCGGCCGCGCTGACGATCGTCGGGCAGCGGCTCGTCGTGACCGAGGACAACGAGGAGGACTACCCGCCGCCCGGTCATCCCGAGGCGCAGCAGGATCTGGTCCAGATCGTCGAGGAGAGCGGAAGCCGCATCACGCGCAAGCGGCTGCTGACCGCGGCCGGCGGCACCGCCGCGACCGCGCTGGGCGCCGCGATCGTGACCCCGGCCCTGTCTCTGGGACCGTGGCTGGACACCTCCAGCCTCAAGCACTCGCCGTGGCGCCGCGGGCTGCGGCTGATCGGCAGCGACGGGCTCCCGCTCTTCGCCGACCACGTCGCCGTGGGCACGTTCTACACCGCCTTCCCCGAGCACGCCAACCGCGACGACCTCGCCTCGTCGGTGGTCGTGGTGCGCCTGCCGACGGCAGACCTGCGGCTGCCGGCGGAGCGGCGCGCATGGGCACCGCAGGGCATCCTGGCCTACTCGAAGATCTGCACGCACGCCGGCTGCGCGATCGCGCTGTACCGCAAGCCGACGTTCGCGCCCGAGCAGCCGCGTCCCGCGCTCGTGTGCCCGTGCCACTACTCGACGTTCGACCCCGCCCGCGGCGGCAAGGTGCTCTTCGGTCCCGCGGGCCGGCCCCTGCCGCAGCTGCCGCTGACCATCGGCAACGACGGGATCGTGCGCGCCGCCGGGGACTTCTCGGGCCCGGTCGGCCCCTCGTGGAGCAGCGTGCGGCGGGGTCGGGCGACGTGAGGCTGCAGCGCGTCGTCTCGGCCATCGACGAGCGCAGCGGGGCCTCGCCGCTGTTCGTCAAGGCCCTGCGCTACCTGTTCCCCGACCACTGGTCGTTCCTGCTCGGCGAGGTCGCGCTCTACGCGTTCATGGTGCTCGTCGGCACCGGGATCTACCTCACCCTGTTCTTCGAGCCCAGCCTCGGGCAGACGACCTACCACGGCACGTACGCCCCGCTCCAGGGTGCGCACATGAGCGAGGCCTACAAGTCGGCCATCGACATCTCGTTCCGCTACAAGGCCGGGCTGCTCATGCGCCAGACCCACCACTGGGCCGCCGACGTCTTCGTGGCCGCCATCGTGGTGCACCTCATGCGCGTCTTCTTCACCGGCGCGTTCCGCAAGCCGCGCGAGCTGACGTGGGTCGTCGGCCTGGCCATCCTGTTCAGCGCGCTGCTGGAGGGCTACCTCGGCTACTCCATGGTCGACGACCTGCTCTCGGGCATGGGCCTGGCCATCGGCTACGGCGTCGCGCTCTCGCTGCCGGTCATCGGCGGCAACCTCGGCGTCGGCCTGTGGGGCTCGCCGTTCCCGGGCGACCACGCGTTCGAGTCGCGGATGTACATCGGGCACGTCCTGATCTTCCCGGTGCTGATCGGCCTGCTGATCGGCCTGCACCTCACGCTCGTCGCGGCGCGACACCACACGCAGTTCGCCAAGCGCCCCCGCCAGACCAACAGGCGGCTGGTCGGCGTGCCGGCGTTCCCCGGCCAGGCGCCGCGCTCGCTGGCGCTGCTGCTGGCCGTCGCCGCGGTGCTCTTCGCGCTCGGCGGCCTCGTCCAGATCAACCCGATCTGGCAGTGGGGCCCCTACGAGACGTCCCTGGGCACCAACGGCGCCCAGCCCGACTGGTACCTGGGCTGGCTGATCGGCGCCCTGCGGCTGATGCCGGGCTTCGACGTCACGATCGGCGATTACACGCTCATCCCCAACCCGTTCTGGGGCGGGGTGCTGTTCCCGATCGTCGTGCTCGGCGTCCTGGTGGCGGTGCCATGGGCCGAACGGCGTCTCACGGGGGACCGCGGCGTCCACAACCTCGCCGACCGGCCCCGCGACGCGCCCAGGCGCACCGCGTTCGGTGTCGCCTTCCTGACCTGGGTGGGGCTGATCTTCTTCGCCGGCAGCGCCGACCGCCTGTACGTCTTCCTCGGCGTCAGCTACGAGTCGATGATCTGGATCTACCGGGCGGTCACCGTCGCGGTGCCGATCGGGCTCTTCCTCGTGGTGCTCGCCGTCTGCCGGCAACTGCAGGAGGGCGACCGCCAGCAGGCGGACCGCGAGCGCGCCGAGCGCGAGGCGGAGGACGCCGAGCGCGAGGCGGGCCGCGGGCTTCAACTGGACGGCGGCGAGCCGCCGCGGGCGCCGGCGGCGGGCCCGTAGCGCGCCGCGCGGGCCGCGGCCTCGGCCGAGGCGCCGCCGTCGAGCAGCGCCTGGCGCACCTCGGCCTCGCGCACCCAGCGCAGGAACAGCAAGGAGAACGCCACGACCGTGATCGTGCCGCCCTCGACGAACATCAGGCCGCCCCCGATGGCCTGGTCGGTCAGCGGCGCGATGCCCCACCGCTGCTCGCCCGGGCCGTAGTTGGGGTAGAAGACGTGGCCCGACCAGATCAGCGTGAGCGCCAGCGTCCCGCCGATGATGCGCATGACCAGGACGTAGACCGCCTTCTGCGCGGTGCCCATCCAACGCGGCCCGGGCAGGGGCTCGACGACCGCCGCCCACGCCAGCGCGCCCGTCGCGAAGAACATCATGTGCTCGAGCGCGTGGACGCCGGAGTGGGCGAGCGCCGCCTGGTACAGCGGCGGCAGGTGCCAGCCCCACAGCGTCATCGCCCACAGCGGCAGGGCGACGAGCGGGTGGCCCGTCCACCGTAGGCGGCGCACCGGCGCCAGCGCCAGCAGCGGGCGCAGGAGCCGGCCGTCCAGGCCCATGACGACCGCGAGCGGCGCAAGGTCGCCGAGCAGCAGGTGCTGGCCCATGTGCAGGTAGAACACGCGCTCCTCGCCGAGGCGGTCCAGCGGCGAGACCAGCGCGACCACCACCAGCCCCAGCCCGAGCGCGAACCAGGCGACCCGGCGACGCTCCACCGGCCGGCCCCGGCGGCGCAGCCTCCGGGCTCGGACCGCGTAGCCGACGCCGGCCGCGGCGACCGGCGCGAGGGCCAACGGGTCGAGCGACCACCATCCGAGCATCTCGGGCGCCCTACCCGCTGCCGATGCCGGCCAGCAGATGTCGCCGGATGTCGGCGTCAAGCGTCGCGCGGTCCCGGTACTCGCCCTGATGGGTCGCGATCACGCGCCCGGCGCGATCGAGGAAGAACGTCGTCGGCAGCCCGAAGAAGCCGGGCAGGCCGGAGCCGGCCGCGCCGCTTGCGCCGGCGTAGCTGGGGTAGCTCGGCTGCGCGGCGGCGAGCAGCCGCCGGCCGGCGGCGGCCTGGTCGTTGACGTCGAGGCCGAGGAACGCGACCTGACGGCCGAAGCGCGCGGCGGCGCCCGCCAGCAGCGGCAGCTCGGTCCGGCACGGCGGGCACCACGACGCCCAGGCGTTGACGACCACGGGCCGGCCGCGCAGCGCCGCCAGCCGCGCGCGGAAGGCGGCGGTGCCGCCATCCAGCAGGCGGCCGCCCTGGGCGTGCAGCGCGGCCAGCGGCGCCGGGGAGCCCGTCAGCGCGGCCCGGGCCTCGGCCGCGGTCGGCGCGGCGCCCGCGCCCGCGCCCGGCGCGGCGGGCCGGCCCATGACGGCCAGCAGGTCGGCGTACAGGCCCTCGACGGTCCACGGCGCCCGCGGATGGAGCAGGTTCTCACGCCCGGTCGCGTCGAGCATCGCGGTCAGCCGCTTTGGCAGGACGCCGACGCGGGGCATCCCCGTGATGGCGACGCGCAACCGGCCGCGCGGGTCGACGACGAAGACCCCGTCGCTGTGCTGGACGTCGAAGCGCAGCGGGCGGTGCGTCCACGAGTCGGTGTCCGCCGGGACGCCCTCCGGCGTGCGTCGGTAGGCGATGCCCAGCGCGCTCCACAGTCGGTGGATCTGCGCGGGGGACCCCGTGAGGTAGCGGATCGTGGCGCCCGTGCGCCGCTTCCACGCGCGCACGCGCGCGGGCGAGTCACGCCAAGGGTCGACCGTCGCCTCGGCCACGACGACCCGGTCGCCGAGACCGTCGTCCTGCAGCCGGCGGCGCAGACCTTCCAGGGCACCGGTCGTCAGCGGGCACACCTCGCGGCAGAGCGTGAGCGACGGGGCGATGACGAGATAACGGCCGCGAAACGCCGCCAGGGACGTCGGGCGCCCGCGCTCGTCGCGCAGGCCGAGGGACCCGACCGGCCGGTCGACAGCGACGCCCTCGGCCAGCGACGAGGTCGGGACCGCCCCAGCCTGCTTCGTACCACGCCCCACGCCAAGGCCCAGGAAGGCCACGACGTCGGCCACGACGAGCACGGCGCCGACAGCCAGCAACGCGCGCCCGATGCGTTCGATGCGCGACACGTCCAAGGATGCTAATGCGTTGCGGAGGGCATCACGTCACCCGCGACCTCTCGAGCCGCGCACAGCGCGGCATCCCATCGGGCGATATCGGCAGACGTTGGGGCGGCAGCCAGCCGACGAGCACCGACAACGAGGGCAACGCAATCAACAGCCACAGGCGACAGCTGCCCGTGAACGCAACATGTCACACTCGGCGGGGCATGTGGGTGACACCGAGCGGCATCACCGCCCGGGCACGGCGCCTCCTTGGCCCAAGATCAGCAGCGACCTCCTAGCGCCTCGCCGGGACGCGTTGGGCCCTGGCTCCTGGAGTCGTTCCGCCCGAGTCGTCAGGGGCCGGCATGACCAGACGAGCGGCCGGGTCCGCGCTACAGGCGGGCGACGGCACGATCCGAATGGCGATGGTGTCTGGGCCGAGGCCGGAGCCCGGTCGTCGGATCAGGCTGCCACGGGCGCCGGTCCCCGACGTGAGGCGCAGTCTGACCGTCGCCGTGGTGCCGGGGTCATGTCGGTAACAGCTCGCCATACAGCCGCGTGCTCCTGCGGTGAACCCTATGTCGTCCCCCCACCGAGGAGCCTCATGTCCGTCACTGCCTCTGACCTCATGATCGATCGCCTTTGCCAATGGGGAGTCGACACGATCTTCGGACTGCCGGGCGACGGGATCAACGGTCTCATGGAGGCGTTGCGAGCGCGCCAGGATCGAGTCCGCTACGTCCATGTGCGTCACGAGGAGGTCGGCGCGATGGCGGCCGTGGGCTACGCACGGTTCACCGGCAAGCTCGGCGTCTGCTTCGCCACCGCCGGACCGGGCGCCATCCATCTGGCGAACGGGCTGCTGGATGCCCGCATGGAGGGCGTACCGCTGCTGGCGATCACCGGGATGACCTACCACGACCTGATTGGCACGCACTACCTGCAGGACTTCGATACCGATCACCTGTACGCCAACCTCGCGGCTTACAACCAGCGGATCATGGGGCCGGCGCACATCGAGAACGTCGTCGACCTCGCGTGCCGCACCGCGCTGAGCCAGCGACTTCCATCGCACATCGCGTTTCCGATCGACTACCAGGTCGCCGACGCCAGCGACCAGATGCGCTTCAAGCGCAACCTCCAAGGCCACACCAGCACGGCCTTCACGGCACCGGTTCGCGCCCCGGTCCACGCCGAGCTCGAGCGTGCCGCGCAGCTGCTGGCGGGCTGCTCGAAGATCGCCATCCTCGCGGGGCAGGGCGCCCGTGGTGCTGGTGCCGAACTCGAGCAGGTCGCCGAGAAGCTCGGTGCCCCGGTGGCCAAGGCCTCGCTCGGCAAGGACTGCATTCCCGACGACAGCCCGTATACGACCGGCGGAATTGGCGTCATCGGGACCCGCCCGACGACCGAGGCGATGGACGGCTGTGACGGCCTGCTGATCGTCGGCAGCTCGATGCCCTACCTCGAGTTCTATCCGTCACCGGGACAGGCCAAGTGCGTGCAGATCGACGACAAGCCTGAGCGCATCGGTCTCCGCCACCCCGCCGACGTCGGCTTGGTCGGCGACGCGCGTGTCACGTTACGTGAGCTGCTGCCGTTGCTGACCTACAACGAGCATCGCGGCTTCCTGTCCGCGGCGCAGCGCGGGATGAAGGCATGGTGGAAGCTCATGGAGCACCGCGCCTCGCGCGCCGACGAACCATGCCTGAAGCCGCAGACGGTGGCCTGGCACCTGGCCAAGGTCCTGGCGGACGATGCGATCGTTTGCGGCGACTCGGGCCAGGTGACCTACTGGGGTACCCAGATGCCGCTGCGCCGCGGACAGAGGTTCGCATTCAGCGGTACGAACTGCTCGATGGCAGCCGCGCTGCCCTACGCGATCGGCGCCCAGACCGCCTACCCCGAGCGCCAGGTGGTGGCGTTCACCGGTGACGGGTCGATGACGATGCAGATGGGCGATCTGGCCACGCTCGTCCAGCACGAGCTTCCCGTCAAGGTCATCGTGTTCAAGAACAACACGCTGGGGCTGATCAAGTGGGAACAGATGCTCTTTCTCGGCAATCCCGAATACGGGGTGACCTTCGCACCAGTGGACTTCGTCAAGGTCGCCGAGGGCTGCGGCGCGACGGCGTTCCACATTGAAGACTCGGTCAGTTGCGAGGACACACTACGCCGGGCGCTGGGCACGCCTGGGCCCGTCCTGGTCGAGTGCGTCGTCGACCCCAACGAGCCCCGATGCCGCCCACGATCACCAGCGACGACGTCCAGGCACTGGCCACCGCGCTGGCGCACGGCCAGGAGCACCGCCGGCGCATCGCACTGACCATCGGACGCGCAGCCATCGACGAATCGACGTTCTCGGCCAGCCCGCTCGGTGTCGTGGCCAGGGTCAAGGACAAGGTCGGCCTCGGTGACCACGACCACCAGGACAGCGGGAGCGCTCGGTCGTGAGCCTCACGCTTCCCTCCCTCCACCATGGTCCGGCGAAGGTCGGGCGCCGCTCACGACGTCCAGAGAACGACGACGGCGACGTCCGTGCCGGTGTCCACGCGCGCGCGCTGGCTGCCGAGCTGGCCCGTACGGTCTCCGGAGAGGTCCGCTTCAGCGACGGTTCGCGTGCCCTGTACGCCTCGGACCTGTCGCTCTACCGCCAGGTTCCGATCGGCGTCGTGATCCCCAAGACCTATGACGACGTGGAGGCTACGCTGGCCGCCTGCCGCCGCCACGGCGCGCCGATCTTGGCCCGCGGTGCCGGCACAAGCCTGCTCGGCCAGTGCTGCAACGTCGCCGTCATCATCGACTTCTCCAAGTACCTCAACGCGATCCTGGAACTCGATCCGCGGCAACGCACCGCCCGCGTGCAGCCCGGGGTCATCAACGACCAGCTGCGCGAAGCGGCCGAGGAGCACGGTCTGACCTTCGCGCCCGATCCGGCCACGCACGACTACTGCACCATCGGCGGCCAGATCGGCAACAATTCGTGTGGGACCCATTCGATCATGGGCGGTCGCACGGCCGACAACGTGCTCGAGCTCGACGTCCTGACCTACGACGGCGAGCGCATGCGTGTCGGCCAGACCAGCGAGGAGGAGCTGGCGGAGATCATCGCCGCTGGTGGTCGCCGCGGCCAGATCTACGCTGACCTGCGCGCTCTGCGCGAGCGTTACGGCGACGCGGTCCGCGAGCATTTTCCTGAGATCCCGCGGCGCGTGTCGGGCTACAACCTCGACGAGCTGCTGCCCGAGCGCGGCTTCAACGTCGCCCGGGCTCTGACGGGCAGCGAAAGCACCTGCGCATTGTGGTTGGAGGCCACGGTGCGCCTGGTGCCGAGCCCGCCCAAACGCGCGCTCGTCGTCTGCGGCTATCACGACCGCTTCGCCGCCGGTGACCATGTGCCCGAGATCATGGATCTGGACCCGGGTCCGCTCGGGCTTGAGGGCTTTGACCACACCCTCGTCGAGAACATGCGGCGCAAGGAGCGCCACCTCGAGGACATCCGCCACTTGCCCGACGGGCAGGCTTGGCTGCTCATCGAGTTCGGAGGGGCCACGCAGCAGGAGGCCAACGAGCACGCCGAGAAGGCCAAGGAGACACTGCAGCGCCATCACACCGCCCCCGTCATCGAGATCGTCGAGGACGCCCACAAACAGGACCAGATCTGGGCGGTGCGCAAGTCCGGCGTCGGCGACAGCCGGATCCCCGGCGTGCTGGACACCTGGCCCGGCTGGGAGGACGCTGCCGTGCCACCCACCCGGCTGGGTGCGTACCTGCGCGAGTTTCACGATCTGTGTGAGCGCTTTGGCTATCACTCCGAGTACCACGGGCACTTCGGGCAGGGTTGCATCCACACGCGGATCGACTTCGACGTCAAGACCGCCGCCGGCGTCGCGGCCATGCGACGCTTCATGGAGGAGGGAACCGACCTCGTGGTCAAGTACGGCGGGTCGATCTCCGGCGAGCACGGCGACGGCCAGTCGCGCGCCGAGCTGCTGCCGCGCATGTTCGGCGCCGAGGTGGTCGAGGCCTTCGCAGCGTTCAAGCGCATCTGGGATCCGCAGGGCGCCATGAACCCCGGCAAGGGTGCCGGTGCGGTGCACGACGGCTACAAGCTTGACGAGAACCTGCGCATGGGCCCCGGCTATCGTCCCCCCGCCGTCGAGACGTACTTCGCGTTCCCCGGCGACCACGGCTCGTTCGCCGAGGCCACCGAGCGCTGCTTCGGCGTCGGGCAGTGCCGGCAGCTCGAAGGCGGGACAATGTGCCCGAGCTTCATGGTCACGCGTGACGAGCGGTATACGACGCGTGGACGCACGCGGATGCTGTTCGAGATGCTGCAGGGCGAGGCGATCGGCGACGGCTGGCGCGACGAGGAAATCAAGGAGTCGCTCGACCTGTGCCTGTCGTGCAAGGGTTGTCGCGGCGACTGCCCCGTGCATGTCGACGTCGCCACCTACAAGGCCGAGTTCCTGGCCCACTACTACGAGCGGCGACTGCGTCCGCCATCGGCCTACGCGCTGGGCCTGATCCCGCTGTGGGCGCGACTTGCGTCCCACGCGCCCCGGGTGGCCAACACCATGGCGGGCCTGGGGCCCGTCAGGCGGATGGCGGGCGTCGCGCCCGAGCGCAAGCTGCCGAGCTTCGCCGCGCAGACGTTCCGCTCGTGGTTTGACCAGCATCACCAGCCCGCCAACCCGGACGGTCAACCGGTCATGCTGTGGCCCGACACGTTCAGCGACCACTTCGAGCCCGACGTCGGCCGCGCGGCGGTCCGAGTGCTCGAGCACACCGGCTTCCGGGTGCAGCTGGCCCCCCGGGCGTATGCTGCGGGCGCCCGCTGTATGACTACGGAATGCTCAGGCTCGCCAAGTGGCTGGCGCGCCGTAACCTCGACACGCTGGGTCCCTATCTGACTCAAGGCGTGCCGATCATCGGTCTGGAGCCCAGCTGCATCGCCGTCTTCCGCGACGAGACCTCCAACCTGCTCCCACACGACGAGGACGCGCGGCGGCTACGCACCCAGACGCTGACCCTGGCCGAGCTGCTGCAGCGCCACGCACCCGACTACGTGCCCCCTGCGCTGAAGCGCCCGGCAATCGTCCAGGGTCACTGTCACCACAAGGCGATCATGGGTCTGGGCGCCGAGCAGCGCCTGCTGGAGATGATGGGCGTTGACTGGGGCACCCAAGACTGGGGCTGCTGCGGCATGGCCGGCAGCTTTGGCTACGAGGCAGAGAAGTACGCCATCTCGATGCAGATCGGGGAGCGCTTCGTGCTGCCCGCCGTGCGCGATGCGCCCGAGGCGATCGTCATCGCCGACGGGTTCTCGTGCCGCTCACAGATCAAGCATGGAGCGGGGCGCCACGGCGTCCACACCGCCCAGGCGCTCGCGCTCGCGCTGGACCAGGACCAGATGACGATAGGAGCATGATGATGGCATCGATCGGCACACCATCCGAGCGCGCGGCGGCCGCCACCGGACGCGGGGTGAAGTTCCAGGAGGCGGGACCGGGCCGATTCATCTCCGACCCGGCGGCGCTGGGCCTGGCGGGCTTCGCGCTGTCGACGATGACGCTGAGCTTCATCAATGCGGGCATTCTGCCGCAGGCCGACGCCCCTGTCGTCCTTGGGCTCGCCCTGGCCTACGGCGGCGTCGTGCAACTGCTGGCCGGCATGTGGGCGTTCGTCAAGAACGACACGTTCGCCGCGGTGGCGCTCAGCTCCTACGGCGCCTTCTGGATCTCGTTCTACTTCCTGCAGCACACGTTCATCCAGCAGATTCCCGCCGGTGACCGGTCCGGGGCGCTGGCCCTGTATCTGCTCTGCTGGGGCGTGTTCAGCCTGTATATGTGGATCGCGTCTTTCCGCGTCAGCATTGCCATCAACGCGGTATTCATCACGCTGTGGCCCGCGTACGTGCTGCTCGGTCTGGGCAAGGCGATCGACTCGACGCCGCTGTTCCACATCGGCGGGATCTTCGGGATCGCCACGGCGGCCGCGGCCTGGTATGCGTCAGCGGCGATCGTGTTGAACAAGACGTTCGTCCGTGACCTGCTGCCGCTCGGAGAGCTGCGCTCCGCCCAGCAGGATCTCGCCACGAGGCCGTAGTCGCTGCCCACCCGGGTTCCGTACCGCATGGTCGCGCTGGCCTGGGTGGCTGGTTGCGTCGACGCGGTCAGCTACCTGCGGCTGGGCAGCGTGTTCACCGCCAACATGACCGGCAACACCGTGCTCCTGGGTATCGCGGTCGCCCAAGGGCACGGCGCCGCCGCCGTTCGCTCGGCGGTAGCGATCGCCGGGTTCTGCTCCGGCGCGCTGATCGGGTCGCTGCTGGACGGGGCCGCCGTCGCGCTGCTGCCTGAGGGATTGGTGTTGGTCGGGCTGGCGGTCGGCGCCCAGTTCGGGCTCGTCGGGCAGCCGCTGATCGCCGCCAGCGGTTGCGCGATGGGGCTGCAGGCCGCGACGGTGCGCCGGCGCGACGGCACCGGGGTCAACGTGACGTACATCACCGGGACGCTGACGACGCTGATGTCGCGCGTGACCGACCGGCTGCGGGGGCGCCGTCCTGACCATGACGGCCACGAAGCCCGGGTCGCGTTCCCCGCACTCGTATGGGCGGGCTATGCGGTGGGCGGCCTGTGCGGCGCACTGGCGGCCGGCGCCTGGCACGCTCGGGCCTTCGTGCTTCCGGCTGCGGCGGCCCTGCTCACAGGCCTCGCAGACGTCCTCAGCCGCTCAACCGGGGGCGAGCGCGTCACCACCGCCGTCGATCGCTGACCTGCCGGCTCCACGCCTCGGGGGATCGCACGTGGGTCGCCGCGCCGGCACCTGCTCGGTGACCCCTCTTCGACCCCGACGCCGGACGACAGACGACCTGTGCGCTTGTCGGGGTGCGGACGGGATGGCGCCGCGGCGGTTGGAGGGCCTATCGAACGGTCACACCGATGACCGCAGACGAGATGCCCGGGCGCAGATCGGACACCGTCCCGGCATGGACGACCACGCGCGCGGCCTCACCTATATCCGAGATGCTCTGAACCGTCGGCACACGTCAGCTCCGCGGATGCCGTTGATGCCGGCCGCTCGCCGCTATCTGCGACTGGCACGTCCGGCACCCGTGATGCCCGCCAGCTCGCGAAACTCAGACCCAGGCGTCGACCCGCGCGCCCACGAGGCGCCGTGCCCGAGCGGTGCGCCCGGAGCCGAGCACAACCGAGCGGACGACACACACCAGCAACCGTCCGGCCCTGAGGACGGAAGCGGCCGCGGACGCCATCAGCGCAGCACGACGGCCAACACACCGCACAGCGCGGCGGCCCCGGTGGCCGTCCAGGCCACGTAGTCGGTCGGCCGGCCGCTGTGGATCGCCCTCAGCGTCGCGATCACCACGCGGGCGGCCTGTGGAGGGCGTCGGCCGAAGCCGAGCAGGCCGAAGGTCGCGATGATCAACGCGCCAGCCAGCGAGGCGCCGGCGTAGAGCAGACCAGTCGTGCCGGGCGCCTTGAGCTCGGGGACGACCACCACGGGCGACACGCCTCCTAGGACCGAAGCGCCGTAGCCACCGGTGTCGACGAACACCGCGGCGGCGCGGGCCACCGCGGTGCGCAGGCCCGGCACCACGCCCCAGCCGATGGCAGCGGCGAGGAGCCCGGAGGCGACCGTGAGGAGGACGGCCCCGGATCGCGGCGCGCGCTCGTCATCACGTTCATCGGCGTCATAGGGATCCTCGCCGGCCCGGGCACCCCAGCCGGCGAAGACCCGCACGCCCGCGCGCAGTAGCGTGCCGGCGATGACCGCCGTCACGGCCGCCATGAGCACGGGCACCCAGCGGTAGCCGTCGGCCTTGAGCGCCGCATCCTCCACCAGAGACCGGCCCAGGAAGGAGCCGGTCGGAGGCAACGAGGCGATCGTCAACGCGCCGATCGCAAAGAGCACGCCGAGCGGCCATGAGGAGCGCGCGACCCCGCGCAGCCGACCCTCGGTAAGCGAGCCGTGGCGGTGCTCGACCAGCCCGACGATCGCAAAGAGGGCGGCCTTCGTGACGCCGTCGCCCACGATCCAGATCGCCGTGCCGGCCACCCCGTCTGCGCTGAGCAGTCCCAAGCCGATCAGGAACAGGCCGACCTGCGCGATGGTGGCAAAGGCGAGCATGCGCTTGAGATGGTGCTGCAGCATGCACATCGTGGCTGCGAGCACCGCCGTCAGGGCGCCCGCGACGACGAGGACGGCCCGCAGCTCGGCATCGTGCCGGCCCAGCACGCCATGGAAGGCGGCCCAGTAGATGCGCATCAGTCCATAGAGACCGAGCTCGGAGAACGCGCCCGCCAGCAGGATGCAGACAGGGGTGGTCGCCACGGCATAGGCGTCGGCGGTCCACAGGTGAAAGGGCACGACCGCCGCCTTGATCAACAGCCCGACGGCAATCAGCGCGAACCCGAGGATGACGGCCAAGTCCAGCGGTCGGTCGTGCAGCGCGCGTCCGATCTGCGCCAGGTTCAGAGCGCCGCTGGTTCCATAGACCAGCGCGATGCCGAAGAGGAAGAGGATCGACCCCACCGTGTTGGTCACCGCGAAGGTCAGCGAGCCTTCCAGTGGGGCACGGTGGCGTATCTCGTAGCCGACGAGCACGTAACCGGCGACGCTCATGAGCTCGAAGAACACGAACATGTTGAACACATCGCCGCTGAGACAGAAGCCGAGCATCCCCGCGACGAACAGCAGGACCAGCGCGTCGAACAGCAGGCTCTTCTCGACGATGAGGCGGGCGGCCAGGACGAACGCGACGAGCGCCAGGACGGCGACAAAGAGCGCCAGGCCGGCGCCGATCGGGTCCACGGCGAAGTCGATGCCGATTGCGGCGCCCCCTCGGGGATGCCAGCCCGAGAACCAGACGATCTGCCGGCGACCGACGCTGTGACCGAGCAGCATCGCGGCCAGTACGACGCAGGCCATCGCGGGAGCCAGGCCGAGCAGGCTGCTCCGACGTGGTGCGAGCGGCGACCACGCCGCCAGCAGCGTGGCCGCCAGCATCGGCACCAGGACGACCAGCGCCGCTACGGCCATCAGCCGCGCAGCGCTCCGAGCTCGTCGGGGTCCACGGTGCCAAAGCGCGTCGCGACCTGGACCGTCAGGGCCAGCAGCACCGCGGTCACCGTGGCCTCGACGACCACGTCGGTCAGCGTCAGCGCCTGCACGATCGGATCGACGACCGGCGTGCCGGGCGCCAAGTCGGCGAAGACCGGCGCGCGGCCGCCCGCGCGGTAGCCGATCGCGACAAGCAGCACGTACGTCGAGGCCTGGGTCACCGTCAGGCAGAGCACCATGTGGACGAGATGGCGGCTGGTCAGAACGCCGTAGAGGCCAACGATCAGCAGCCACACAGCCACCACGTAGGCCAGCACGTCAGGCCGCCCCGGGCAGGGCCTGGTCCAGCAACTCGGTGAGGATGAGAGCCATCGCGCTGCCGACCTCGAACCCCACGACGACCTCCAAGACCAGGATCGTCCCACCCGACAGCAGCTGGCCGCTGATGCCCAGCGCCAAGAAGTTGGTCATCGCCGCGCCAGCGAACACCAGCCCGCCGAGCGCGACCAGCACGAACGCTGCCGCCCCGACGGCGTCGACGAGCTCGACGAGGGTGACGGGCCGCGGTTCGCGCCCCGCGAGCGCGCGCCCACCGACGTAGACCAACAAGGCCACCGCCGCAAGGATGACGCCGCCCTGGAATCCGCCGCCGGGGGTGAGGTGTCCGTGGCTGACCAGGTAGCCGGCGAACACGAGCAGGGGCCCCGCCAGGGCGGCAGCCAACGCCCGGACCGCGCCCGGAGTTTCCGAGCGCCGCGCCTCGCTGGGTTCGGCCTCGCACTCGACGCGGACTTCCCGACGCCCGGCGCGCAGCAGCACCGACACACCGATGGCGGCAGAGAACAGGATCAGCTCCTCGCCGAGGGTGTCGACCCCGCGCAGGTCGAAGGTGATGCCGGCCACCGTGTCGGTGACGTGTCGCTCGTGCACCGAGACGCTGGTGCTGAGCAGGGCGCTGCGTGGCGGCGGCGCATCCGGACGCGGCAGCGTGGCGACCGCGGCGGTCAGCAGGCCGCCCAGGCACAGCAACGCAACCGTGCCCAAGACGACTCGGCTCCGTCGGCTCACGACCCCTCGTTCTTCTGGCGGTCGCGGAGCTTGGCCAGGGCGAGCAGCACCATGACCGGCACGGCGACCGTGGCCACCACGAGCTCGGAGAGCGCGACGTCCGGGGCGCCGTAGGCGAACAGCATCAAGGTCAGCGCCAGGCCGAAGAACCCTGCGACCACCGTCTGGCGCACCGGGTCGCGAACGACGACCGTCGCCGTACCGGTGATCGCGACCATGATGAGGGTCACGCCCTGAACGACGATCAACGTTCCGCCCGCCGGTCATGGATCGCCCGTGCCGTCGCGTGCGTCAGCACCGGTGCGGTCACCAGCAGAATGGTGGCCAGCAGGATCGCGCGTGTTGCGATCAGCGACGGGCCTCCGGCTACCAGCACGGCAGAAGCCGCGCACAGCGCGCCGAGCAGGGCGGGCCCTGCGTAGTGCAGACGGTCCAGGACGTCGCGCATCAGTAAGACCCCCGCGACCGAGATCACCGTCAGTGCGACCGTTGCGATGAGCAGCGCGTCTACGACCAGGTCGCGCAGGCTCATGACGCCGGCTCCAGAAACCGCAGGAACGCCACGGCGCCGATGAAGGAGAGCAGGCCGAGCGCGACGGCGAGGTCGGCGAAGGCCTGACGGTTGGTGCCTTGCGACAGCAGGAGCAACGCGACGGAGCTGAGGGTCCCGGCGACCTCCAGGGCGACGAGGCCGTCGAGGGCCGGCCGTCGTACGGCGACGACCAACAACGGAAGCAGTGCCGCCGTCAACCCACTGGCCGCCCACAGCCACCCGTTCATCGCGGCACCTCGTTGAGTGGACACGCGCTACGCGCGACGCCGCTGGTCGGCTGCAGCTGATGGGCGAGAAGGATCCGTCGGTCGCGGTCGACGGCCACGACGATGGTGTTGGGGGCCAGCGACCCGAGCGTCTCGGTGAGCACCCGGTAGCCCGCCTCCTCGCCCGGGTCCCCGCCGAGGGCGAAGGGCAGTTCGGAGAGCACCCCGCGCTCGTCGCGCCGCAGGATGCCCCGGACCACCAGCGTACGCGTCAGCGGTACCAGGTCGGTCACCAGCCCGAGCAGCGGACGCCACGCGCCCGTCAGCCAGCGCGGATGGACTCGCAGCACCGTCTGGCGCCGGCCGCGGACCATCGTGGCGACGGTCGCCGCGATCGCCGCGATCGCCGCGCCGGTCAGCAACTCGGCCGCGTGGACACGGTCGACGAGCAGCCCCCAGAGACCTTGGCATAGCGTCCACCACGCGATCCACGGACGGGCCTGGGACGTCACCACGGCCCCCGGATACCCGGAGCGCGCGGACGCTCAACCGCGGGCGCCACGCTGGCCCCGGCAGGGTCCGGTCCTCGTCATCGAGCTGACGGCCGAGCTCGATCGCCGCCCGAGGGCGGGGAGCACGTTCCGTGTCAGCTTGCCTGCCCACAAGAAGTCGTCGTGGCCCATTCCACCATTGCGCAGTTCACGCTCAACCGTCCGGCCGATTGGGGCGCCAAGCGCATCTACGGCTACCCGGGCGACGACATCAACGGCCTGCTCGGGGCCTTCCGCGAGGTCGGCGACCGCGTCGAGCTCACCCAGGTGCGCGACGAGGAGATCGCGTGGTCTGCAGCCTGCGCCCATGCCAACAAGGACGTCGCATCGGAGTTCGTACAGGTCTGCACGGTGCCAACTTGCCGTAGTGCGACAGCCGGGTAGGCAGTGGCCGTGGACCGGACGCCGGTAAGGATCGATGGCTACGCGCCGATCGCCGACTATGCCGCCATCGGCAACAAGCGGACGGTGGCGCTCGTTGCCGCCGACGGCTCAGTCGACTGGTTCTGCCCGGGCGGATTTGGCGCCCCCAGCGCGCTGGGCGCCCTGCTGGACAGTGCCGACGGCGGCACGTTCGCCCTGGCTCCGACGGAGGCCTACACCGTCCAGCGGCGCTACCTGCCCGGCACCAACGTGCTGCAGAGCACCTTCACCACCGCGCGGGGAAGCGTACGCATCACCGACGCCATGAGCCTCCCGGCGACGCGCGCGCTGGACTTCACCGAGATCATCCGGCTCGTCGACGGGCTGGGCGGCGAAGTGCCGATGGGCTGGGCCGTGCGGCCGCGCTTTGACTACGGCCGAACGCGCGGCGAGGTCGTCCACCGTGGCGGCGTCCCCGTCATCGTCGGCGGACAGCAGATGCTCGCGGTGCAGGCGCACGGCGCCGGAATCGCGGAGGGCGCTCACGGCAACGTTCACGGTACGTTCACCTGCGCCGCAGGCACGAACGCGGTCCTCGCCCTGAGCGCCTTCACGGTTGGGCCGCTGGCCTACGCCGACGCCGAGCAGCTGCGCTCCCGGGTCGACGCGACGGTCGCCCATTGGGAACAGTGGACACAGGGCTGCACCTACGACGGTCCGTGGCGGGGCGCGGTACTCCGAAGCGCCTTGGCGCTGGACCTCATGGTCGATGAACAGCGCGGGGCGATCATCGCCGCGCCGACGATGGGGCTTCCTGAGCGCATCGGAGGCGCCCGCAACTACGACTACCGCTACGCCTGGCTGCGCGACGGCAACCTCACGCTGGAGGCCATGCTCCGGCTCGGCTTCGTCGACCAAGTCCATGCCTCGCTGCGCTGGATGTTTCACACCACCGCGCACACGCATCCACGGGTGCAACCGATGTACCGCGTCGACGGCCGCGGCGTGCCTGACGGCCACGATCTCGATCACCTGCACGGCTACCGCGGCTCGCGGCCGGTGACGCGCGGAAACGCGGCACGGTCCCAGCTCCAGCTGGGCTGCTACGGCGACATCTTCGACATGGCATGGCACTACGTGGAGGCCGGCAACGCGCTCGACGCCGGCGTCGGCGTGCGCATGGCCGAGCTGGCCGACTATGTCTGCCTGGTCTGGGACAGGCCCGACGCCGGCCTGTGGGAGCTCGATGACCAACAGCACTTCACCCAGAGCAAGTTGGGCTGTGAGCTGACGCTGAAGCGGGCGCAGCAGCTGGCAGAGCGCGACATGCTGCCGCGCGACCGCGTTGATCGCTGGGCCGCGACGCAGGCAGCGATCCAGCGCTTCGTCAGGGAGCGCTGCTGGAGCGATCGGCTGAAGGCCTACACGCGCGCAGCCGACAGCGAGGAGCTCGACGCGGCGGTCTTGCTCGCGTCGCGGGGCTCCTTCCTGGCCGACGAGCCGTCGAGGCTGTCGAGCACGATCGACGCGGTCCTGCTGCATCTCGGTGTCGACGGCGGCCCATTGATCTACCGGTACACCGGTATGGCGGGGCAGGAGGGCGCGTTCTTGGCGTGCTCGTTCTGGGCCGCCGAGGCGCTCGCCCGCTGCGGCCGCGGCGACGAGGGCGCGGCGATGTTCGAGTCGCTGCTGGCCGTGTCCAACGACGTCGGGCTGTACTCGGAGGAGATCGATGCGGCCACCGGGACGTTGTTGGGCAACATGCCCCAGGCGCTGACCCATCTGGCGCTCATCAACGCCGCCGATGTCTGCGGCCGCGATCGGTCGGGCCGATGACCATGCGCGCGGCCACCCCGCGCGTGCGGGTAGGGGTCTAGCGATGTCAGACGAAACGGTCGTGATCACCGGCGCCTCGAGTGGCATCGGACGCGCCACGGTTCGGCGCTTCGCGGGCCCCGGCGTCAATATCGGTCTCGTCGCACGTGGACGCGACGGCTTGGAGGCCGCCTGCGCCGAGGTGGAGCGGGCAGGTGGACGCGCGCTCGTCTTGCCGACCGACGTCGCCGACCCCGAGGCCGTCGACGCGGCGGCCCAGGCTGTCGAGGACGTCTTCGGACCAATCGACATCTGGATCAACGACGCCATGTCGACCGTCTTCGCCTTCCTGTGGGACATCTCGGCCGACGAGTTCCGTCGCTCAAACGAGGTGACCTACTTCGGCTCCATCTGGGGCATGCAGGCGGCGTTGAAGCGCATGATGCCCCGTGACCGTGGCACGATCGTGCAAGTGGGGTCCGCCATGGCCTATCGAGGCATCCCGCTCCAGGCGCCCTACTGCGGGGCCAAGCACGGCATCCAGGGCGTATTCGAGTCGCTGCGCACGGAGCTGCGCCACAAGAACTCGCACGTCCACCTCACCACCGTCCAGCTGCCCGGCGTCAACACGCCGCAGTTCGAGCACGCCCGCGACAAGTTCGACACCGTCTCCCAGCCGGTGGCGCCGGTCTACCAACCGGAAGTGGCCGCCGACGCGATCCACTGGGCCGCCCACCATCGTCGCCGCGAGGTCTACGTCGGCATCCCGACCGTGTACACGATCTGGGGCAACAAGGTGGCGCCATGGCTGGCAGAGCGATATCTCGCGGCGACCGCGGTCGGCGGCCAGCTGACCGACACGCCCAAGTCGCCCGATCGCCACGACAACCTGTTCAGCTCGCCGCCCGGCGACCCCGGCGCGCGCGGGCCATACAGCGGCAAGGCACACCAGCACAGCATTCAGTGGTGGGCCACGCGGCATCGCCGGACGTTGGGCGCGGCCGCGCTTGGCCTCGCCGCGCTCGCTGCCACGCGCACCGTGCGCTGACCCGACCGGGGATGAGCGGGCGTCATCCCGGGATGACCGCTGGTCATCTGCGCTTGGTCTCGGCGGCTGCGGCCGCGCGGGGTCACCCGGCATAACCGGTGAGCCCGGAGACCAGCCGACGCGAGCCGCCGACACGGTTCTCGGCGCACGCGAGGCGGTGCGTACTGCGGCCGCCGTCGACCGCGCGCCGGCGCGCACGGTTGAACGTCGAGTCCTAATCACCCACCCCGAGCACGCCAGGCCGCGTCGGGGCCCCGGCCGGGACGTCCCCGGATCACCGCCGCCGGCCATCGCGACCGGTGCGTGACCCGACCCACGCGCCGCCCGCCACGGCGGCGACGGCGCCGATCAGGACCACGGCGCCGAGGATGATCGCCAGCAGGACATACCAGCTCATGCCGGGACGCTGGTGGCGATCATGGGTGGCGACCTCGCAGACCGTGGGGTGTGGACGGGCTCGAAGCATGCGCGCGAACGAGGAACGACCGGGCGTTCCCGCCGTGGGCTGCCGGACCTCCACGATCTGCCCTGCCCTTGCCCGGGGCCGACACTGCGGCGGCCGTGCGATGGAGCCCGGGCATGCGGCCCTCCTTCGGTGAGATGGACAGGACGGCCGGCGGCGGCACCATCGACGCCTGGCCTGTGCGAGGGGTTGCCCGCACCGGCCCTGGTGGGGGCGGGTCCCTGTCATCGAGCACACCGGAGCGGGCCGACGGGGCCCCCGACCGGCGACGGGTCGATGCGCCGGTGTCACGTTGGTCCCGGATCGTCGTCCGCGGTACGGCGCAGGGCGCTCAGGGGCAGGAGGCTGAGCAGGATCGCCGCCGAGCAGATGCCCCAGGTGGCCTGGTAGCCCTGTGTGGCGTCGAAGAGCCCGGATGTCAGGTCGATCGCCGCCCCGGCCAACAGCGGTCCGAGCGCCGTGCCGATCCCGCGGCTGACGCTGTAGAACCCCGTCAGCGTGCCGTGCTCGTCGTCGGGCATGAGCGGTGTCAGCACGGCGTAGGGCAGCGTCATGACCACCCCGCCGCCGATGGCGATGACCGGCGTCGCCGCCGCGACGACGGCGGCGGAGGTGCTCAGGAGCGGCACGAGGAGCCCGACCCCATAGGCGACGAGCGCCCATGTCAGCACGCGCGGTGGTCCGTAGCGGTCGCCGAGCGTTCCGCTGATCGGCGAGGCCACGAGCAGCAGCAGCGCGACGCCGCCGATGATGAGCGACGCGGTTGAGAGGCGCTTCCCGAGGCCCGCCGTGAGGTAGAGCACGATGAAGGTCTTGAGTGCGCCCAGGGACAGCTCCCAGAGCGCGTTGGCGGCGAGGAAGAGACGCAGTTGGCGCCGCTCGCACGCGATCTGCCAGACATGGGCGGCCTGGCGGCGCACGCCCCCCACCGGCGAGCTCCCGCGGTCCGCGGGGCGGCGACGCATCGCCACGACGACGAACCCGCCCAGCCCGACGGTGCACAGCAGCGAGGCCGTCGCGAACGGGACCGGGTCGGCGACGGCGATGAGCAGGCCGCCGCCGACCAGGGCCAGGAACGTGCCGAGGCCGCGGGCCAGCGCCTGCGTGCTCTGGGCGCGCCCGGCGATGGCCTGGTCGACGAGGTCGGGGTACAGCGCCCGGTAGGGCTCGTAGGCGGCGAAGTATGCCCCGAAGAACACCACCAGGACCGCGGCCGTGATCCACAGGCGCCCGACCAAGCCCAGCACGATCAGCGAGGACGCCAGCGGGAGGATCGCCGCCGCCACGAACGGAAGACGGCCGCCCATCCGTGTGCGCAGCCGGTCGGACCACGGGCCCGCCACCATCGGCACCGCGATGGCCATGAGCCCCTCGGTCCCGATGAGCAGACCGATGATGAGCGTCGACGTGCGCGCGGCCCGGAGATGGACCGGCAGGTACGTCGTGACGACGGTGGTCGCCAGCGCCAGGACGAGGCTGGGCACCGCCAGCAGCGACAGCGTGCGCCACTCGGCGCGATCGATCGGGCGCTTGCCGCGCGCCGGCCGGTTTGGCGATGCCTCGCCGGACCGGCGTTCCCGGGCGGCGGTGGGGGTGTCGGTGCGGTCGGGCATCCGTGAGTCCGCGGCGCGCGCCGCCTCACAGCCGTGCCCGGTTCCCGGCCAGCGGTGACCCGGGCGTCAGAGACGTGACGGGCCGGGGCTGCTGAGACGACATCCGGTGGGGCCCACGGGCGCAGACGGGTAGGGCGGCGGCATGCACGAGCCGCCACGCACGAGCGCCCGGACCGATCACTCGAGGGGATTGCCCATGCCCCAGCCCGTCCGGGACGATCGACGCGACTTCGGCGACGGCTCGCCCTGTCCGGACGGGGCCTTGGAGACGTCGGCGGCCGGGCCGGGCAGGGGGCGCTGAGCGCCAGGGCCCGTCCGGCGCGGGACGCGCGGCCGGCCCGGCCCGGCCGCCGCACGGTCCTGGCGCTGCTGGGCGGTGTGCTGGCGCTGCAGGTGGCCGACACCTCGGCGGTCGGCGCCATGGCGGCCGAACTGGAGCCCGCGCTCGGAATCTCGCACGTCCAGCTCGGCCTGCTCGCGTCCGCTGCGCTGCTCGTCGCCGGCGTTGCGACGCTGCCCATCGGGGTCCTGGCCGATCGCGTCGCGCGCCCGCCCCTGCTGGCCGGCAGCATCCTGGTGTGGAGCCTCGCGCTGGTGGGGTGCGGCGCGTCGTCGTCCTTCGGCATGCTGCTGGGGGCGCGCCTCCTCCTGGGCGCGGTGGCCGCCACCGCCTGGCCGGTCGTGGCGACGTTGACCGGGGACCTGTTCGCGCCGGCCGACCGTGGCCGCGTGTTCGGCGTCATCCTCTCGGGAGAGCTCGTCGGCGCCGGGTTCGGCTTTCTGGTCAGCGGCACGGCCGCCGGTCTCGCCGGATGGCGCTGGGGGTTCTGGGTGCTCGTCATCCCCAGCCTGCTCCTCGGGGTGGCGGTGTGGCGCCGTCTGCCCGAACCGCGGTCCGGGCGCTGGGAACGCCCGGCGGCCGCGCGCCGGGGCCCGGCCGCCGGGCGTCGCGACGGGGCGCCGGGCCGGGACGGCGGGGTGGGGCCCGATCCTCGGCGGGTGCTGCGAGAGGACCCCCGCACGATGCCGCTGGGCCGCGTCGTCGCCCATGTGCTCCGGGTGCCCACCAACCGACTGCTGATCGTCGCGTCCGCGCTCGGCTACCTGTTCATCGCGGGCGAGGAGACGTTCGGGGTCGAGTTCCTGCGCCGCCGGTACGAGCTGGGCCAGACGTCGGCGACCCTGGTCTTCGTCGGGCTCAGCGCCGGCGCCGTCGTCGGCGTGCTGGGTGGCGGTCGGCTGGCCGACCGGCTCATGGCGCGCGGACGGATCGCGGCCCGGCCCCTCGTGGCGGGCTGGTCGTTCATCGTCTGCGCGGTCGCGTTCCTGGGCGCGCTGGCGCTTCCCTCGCTCGCGGCTGCGGCGCCCGCCTACGTCCTGGCGTCCGCGACGCTCGAGGGACCGCATCCGCCCCTGGACGCCGCCCGGCTCGATGTCGTGCCCGGTTCACTCTGGGCCCGGGCCGAGGGCGTTCGGACGCTCCTGCGCAACCTGTCCCAGGCGGCGGGACCGGTGATGTTCGGGGGCCTCGTCGACCTGCTCGGCCACGGAGGCGGCCGCCTCGGGCTGGCGTTCGCGATGATGGTGCTGGCGCTCATGGCGGCCGGCGCCGTCCTGCTCCTGAGTTGCCGGTGGTATCCACGCGACGCGGCGACCGCGGCGGCCGCCGCCCCGCGATCTCCGGGATGACCGCTCAGCGCGGAGGACCACGACGCGAGCGACGCCGGAACGAGTCGCTGGCCATGGCGCCCGTGGGCGGCGAGCACGACGATGACCGCGTCGAGGATCGCGCCGTTCCAGGCGGCGGAGCGGTCGTCATCGAGCCGAGCGGCCGTCATCGCACCAGATCGCCGTTGGCCGTCAGGAGTCGGTGGGCCAGTGCGTCTCCGTCGGTCGCGGTTGGACCGGCGCGGCGTGGTCGCCCGGTCGGTCTCGTCACGGCCCCGGGCCGTGCAGACGGACCGGGCCGGCTGCCGGGCGCAGCCGGTAGTGATGCTCGAGCGCCTCCAGGTCGCGGTCGGTCACGAGCCGGTCGAGCGTGATCGGCGGCGCCGCCAGCGCGAGCGCACGCCGGCATCGCACCGTCAGCCGCCGGCCGATCAACCGGGCACCGAGAACGGGGACGACCGTCGGCGAGCGCGAGTCGACAGTCGGGGTCAGCCGAGGATCAGCCGAGCTCCACAGAACCGGGAGTCGTCCTCAGCGCCGAGAGGCGTTCGCGTCTAGCTGTTCTGCCTCAGGTCGTTCCGAACGCGGGTGATGGGCGGCCGGTTGCCGAGCGAGCTGTGGTTCCGCTCGTTGTTGTAGTGGTGCAGCCAGTGTGGCAGCGCTGCGGCTCTGGCGTCGCTTGAGCGGTAGCGCTGTCCCAGGCCCCATTCGCGTTTGAGGGTCTGCTGGTAGCGCTCGACCTTGCCGTTGTGGCGCGGCGTGCGGGGCGCGATCGTGCGATGCCGGATGCCGTGGCTGTCAAACAGGGCGGCCAGCGCCTTGTTGTGGGTGTAGGTCCAGGCGTTGTCGGTCTGCCAGCGCTCGATGATGATGCCGTGCGCAGCGAAGAACGCGATCGCCCGCTCGGTGAAGCCGATGACGGTGGCGGCCTTCTCGTCGCGGTGCAGCTCGGTGTAGGCCAGGCGGCTGTGGTCGTCGATCGCGCTGTGGGCGAACTCGTAGCCGACACGCTGGCGCTTCTCGGCGCCCGTGCGGTGACGGTTGCCGGTGACGGCATGGCCGGGTGAGGAGAACCGCGCGAAACGCTTGACGTCGTTTTGGATCAACGCCCCAGGGCACGGCCACTCAAAGCGCTGCACCGCCTCTCGGGGCGCCGGCGGCTGGCGCGACATGCCGCGCCGCTTCAGACAGCGCGAGACCGTCGCGTGCGCGATGCCGAGCTCGGAGGCGATCAGGCGCGGCCCCCAGCCCGTCCGCGTCCGCGCCTGGCAGACACGGTCGTGCAGCTCGTCGCTGGACCGCGTCGGCTGGCGATGCGGCGTCGAGGGTCGATCCTGCGCCCACGCGCCCGACGCTCGCTCGGCGTCTGAGGCGTTGCGGTACCGGTCGATCCAGTACTGCACCGTCGACACGCTCACCCGCCGACGGGCCGCTGCCTGGCGTCGAGGAAGTCCCTCGCCAAGACACCAATCAACCAGCTCGACACGCTGCCAGCTGGGCAGCCACCTACGCTTGCACTGCATCCGGGCTGATGACCTCCGAGGCCGTTGGATCCTTGAGAAGACCCACAGCCTCTGTCTCAGCCCGGATGCCTCAACTTCAGCCCTCAGACGTTCGGAACGTCCCGAGGCACGTCATCTAGCCGCCTGAAGGCGGGCGACGTTCGATACGCAGGAGTTCGCCACCAACATGGTCGACCTGCAGCGTCGTGTGCTCGATGCCGTAGCGCTCGTGGATCAGTTGCTCGAGCCGCCGGCGGGCAACGTGGCAATCACGATCCGAGGCGACCAGCACGTGGGCGGAGAGGGAGGGGAACCCGGAGCTGACTTCCCACACGTGAAGGTCGTGGACCTCCACGATGTCCGGCTCGTGGGCCATCGCTTGGCCGATCGCGTCCGGATCGATGCCCTCGGGCGCTGCCTCGAGCAGGACCAGCGCCGCGGCTTTCGCCAGCGATGCCCCCATCCACAGCATCGGGACTGCGATCAACAGTGACGCGATCGCGTCGGCACGCTGGAAGCCGGTGAGCAGGATGACTCCGGCGGCGGCCATCGTGCCCACCGAGGCATACGCGTCGGTGAGGTTGTGCAGCCAGGCCCCGCGCATGTTGAGTCCGCCGCTGGCCTTGCTCAGCACGTACGCCGCGGCTCCGTTGACGCCGAGGCCGGCGAATCCGACCCACAGCACGAGCCAGGCCTGCACCTCGGGGGGCTGGGCGAGCCGGCGCACCCCCTCGTAGGCGATGAAGGCAGCGAGGATGACGAGCGTCACGCCGTTGACCAGCGCCGAGAGGATCTCCGCCCGCCGCCAGCCGAACGTCATTGATCCGCTGGGCCGACGCTGAGCGAGACGCGCGGCGACGATGGCCAGGCCGAGCGCGGCAACGTCGGTGAGCATGTGGGCGGCGTCGGAGAGGAGCGCCAGCGAGCCGGCGATCGCGCCCACGACGACCTCGACGACCATGAACCCGGCGTTGATCGCCAGGGCGATCGCGAGCAGCCGGGAGTCGGCACCCTGTGGGACGGCATGGCTGTGGCCATGACCGCTCGACGGCTCGGGAGCGCGAGCACTCATGCGGGAGGGCTTGAGCTCGGCGCGTACGGGGGAGCGCGCAGCAGCCGGACCGCGTTGAGGGTGGCCAGGAGCGACATGCCCGTGTCGCCGGCCCTGCCGAGCACGAGCGTCACCAGCCCGAGCGGGGCGAGCATCACGAGCAGGGCCTTGAGGGCGAGCGACGCGGCCACGTTGGCGTCACGAGGAGCGCCGGAGGTCGCGGTGGTCATCGCCCTACGGACAGACGAACCCGGCGTTGGAAGGCATGAGGGCGGCGTTCGCGGTGATCGGCTCATGCACCGGCGCGCACGGTGCGCCACGAGTCATAGGTGATCCGCAGGATGACCAGTGTGATGGCCAGGCCGATCAGGGGGTCGGCGATCCTGAGGCCGAGCGCGACGACGGCCGCCGACGCGACGACGGCCAGCGAGACGTAGGCGTCGGCCCGGGCGTGCGCACCGTCGGCGATCAGCGCGGGGCTGTCCAGGCGCTTACCGGCACGCGTTCGGATGAGCGCCGCGGTCCAGTTGCCGACGAAGCCGACGACGCCGGCCGCGGCGAGGATGCCGAGGTGGTCGACCGCCTGCGGATGGATCAGCCGGGCCACGGCCTCGTACGCGGCCACACAGGCCGAGACGAAGATCGCCAGGACGACGAACAGGCCGGCATGGCGCTCGGCACGCGCCGAGCGGAGCGCGAACGCGATGCCGAGGGGGATGGCCGTGGCGGCGTCGCCGATGTTGTGGATGAGGTCGGCCAGGAGCGCGACGCTGCCCGACATCACGAAGACGGCGATCTGAGCGGCGGCGGTGAGCCCCAGGACGATCAGCGCGACCGTAACGGCACGGATGCCGTCGCGGGAGCGCTTGATCGACTCGTCGACCAGGCCGTGAGAATGGCCATGGCCATGCTCGTGACCCCCGTCGTGGTGATCGCCGTGCGCGGCGTGACCCTGGGCCTCGGAGTGGGTGCTCATGACGGGTGCGCCGCTTCCATGTCGGCCGGCAGCGCGATGGTCGTCGGCGGGTGCACGTGCTCGTGGTGGTGGCGCATCGCCGTCAGGAGCTCGGGAAGGTGGTGATCGTGCAAGCGGTAGAACGCGCGACGGCCGTCGCGCCGGACGCTGACCAGCCGCTGTTGGCGGAGCAGGCGCAGCTGGTGCGAGACCGCGCTCTGCTCCATCCCGACCGCGGCGACCAGCTGCTCGACCGTGCGCTCGTGCTCGAGCAACGCCCAGAGCAGGCGCAGCCGGCTTGCCGAGCCGAAAGCGCGCATGGTCTCGGCGACGCGCTCGGCCTCGTCGCGGTCCAGCGGACGCTCGGCGGCACGGTGTTCTGAAGGATGCGGCATCCGTCGCAGCCTACTCATGAACACGTCTTCATGCATTGCGGGTAGGCGCGGATCTCGGTCGCGGCGATCGCGCTCGCTCCGGATGCGAGGCGCGCTGGTTGGGCGATACGGCTGTAGAAACTACACAACCGTAAAGTTGTGATAGGCTCTGGCCCATGAATCGCGATCCGTCGCTTCTCCACCCGCTTCCCGATCAGCTCATCGAGCTGGTCGCCTCGCGCTTTCGCGTCCTGGCCGAGCCGATGCGCATCAGGCTGCTCGACCGCCTCCGTGACGGTGACGCGACCGTCGGCGAGCTGCAGGAGGCGCTCGGCGCCTCGCAGCAGAACGTCTCGAAGCACCTCGGCGTCCTGTTGAACGCCGGGATGGTCGCCCGCGCAAAGCAGGGCACCTCGTCCGTCTACGCCATCGCCGATCCCGGCGTCTTCGAGCTCTGCGACCAGGTCTGCGGCGGGTTGCGCCGCCAGGTCTCCGAGCTCGACGCGATCCTCCAAGGAGGCAGAGCAGCATGACCCCGACTCGATCCTGCGTGCGTGAGACCGGCTGGCCGCTGGAGCGCGTGCTGTTCGCGATGGCCGGCACGGTCACGCTGCTCAGCGCGGTGCTGGCGGCGGTCGTCTCGCCGTGGTTTCTGCTGCTGACGGCGTTCGTCGGCGTCAACCAGTGGCTGTACGTCTCGCTCGGCGCCTGCCCGGCGTCGCTGATCCTCGGCCGCCTGTTCGGCCTGCGCTCGACCCTCTACGCCCGCAAGGAGGTCTCCCGATGACCACCACCTACGGTCCGATCGGCCGCCTGGGCCGCTACACCGCCACCCACTTCCGCACCGTCGCGCTCGGCTGGCTGCTGGTCGCCGTCGTGCTCGGCTTCTTCGCCCCGAAGGTCGAGAAGGCCCTGTCGGGCGCCGGCTGGGAGGCGACGGGCTCGGAGTCGGTCGCCGCCCGCAAGGCGATCGACCAGAACTTCCAGGGCCTCTCCTCGAGCGCCCTGATGGTCGTCGTGCACTCGCCGACGCAGACCACCAAGGATCCCGCCTTCCAGCGCGTGATCGCCTCCACGGAGGCGACGCTGAAGGCCGACCACCGCGTCAAGAACGTCGTCGCGCCCCGGCCGGGCACCTCGATCTCGCGCGACGGTCACACCGCCATCGTGCAGGCCGGCGCCGCCGCCGACGCCAACACCATGGTCCGCGCGGCCGATGACCTCAAGACCAAGCTGCATCGTCTGCAGGGCGACGGCGTGCAGGTCTCGCTGACCGGCGCCAGCGGCATGTGGTCGGACTTCAACACCGCCAACCGTACGGCGATGATGAAGTCCGAGCTGTTCAGCTGGCCGGTCACGATGGTCATCCTCGTGCTCGCCTTCGGCTCGCTGGTGGCCGCCGGACTGCCGCTGATGCTGACGATCCTCGGCCTGATGGCCTCCGCCGGGACGCTCTACCTCGGCACCAAGGTGCTGGACATCTCGATCTGGGCGATGAACTTCGCGCTGATGTTCGCGCTGGCGCTGGGCATCGACTACGCGCTGTTCATCGTGATGCGCTTCCGCGCCGCGCTGTTCGGCACCCACGAGCCGGTGGAGGACGCGGTGGCCGAGACGATGGACACCGCCGGCAAGGCCGTGCTGTTCAGCGGCGTGACCGTGCTGATCTCGCTGACTGCCGTGATGCTCGTCCCCAGCCCGGCGTTCCGGTCGATGGCCCTGGGGATCATGATCGCCGTCATCTTCATCCTCGCGGCGACGATGACGCTGCTGCCCGCCGTGCTGGCCAAGCTCGGCCCCAAGGTCGACAACGTCTCGCTGCCGTGGGTCCATCAGGGCGAGCACCGCTCCGCGCGCTTCGCCGCCTGGGGTGAGCGGCTGTGGAAGCACCCGCTGGCCTTCGGCGCCATCGCCGTGGTCGTCCTGCTGGCGCTGGCCTTCCCCGTCCTGGGCCTGAAGACCGGGATGCCGTCGATCAAGGTCGTGCCGACCTCCGACAGCTCGCGCGTCGGCTACACCCAGGTCCAGCAGGCCTTCGGCAAGGGCGCCCCGGGCGCGATCCAGATCGCCACCACCCAGGCCGACGCGGCCAGGGTCACGGCGATCGCCAAGGCCGACCCGGGCATCGCCCGGGTCATGCCGGCGATGCCCGGGGCCGGCGGCGCCGCCCTGGTGCAGGCCGTCCCCGGCGCCGACCCGTCCTCCAAGGCGGTCGGCCGGACCATCGATCGCCTGCGCGGCGCGCTGCCGCAGGGCGCGCTGGTCGGCGGGTCGGTCGCCGAGAACCACGACCTCGAGACCCTGCTGTCGTCCAAGACCCCGCTGGTCATCGGCGTCGTGCTGATCCTCGGCTTCCTGCTGCTGCTCGTCGCGCTGCAGGCGCCGATCATCGCCGCGCTCGGCGTGGCCACCAACCTGCTGGCCACCGGCGCCGCCTTCGGGATCGCCCGGCTGATCTTCCAGGGCGGCCACGGCAGCGGGCTGCTGGGCTTCGAGCCCCAGGGCTTCCTGGACGCCTGGGGCCCGGTGTTCTTCTTCGCGATGATCTTCGCGATCTCCATGGACTACACCGTGTTCCTGCTCTCCAGCGCCAAGGAGCACTGGGACCGCAGCCACGATCCCAAGGAGGCCATGGTCGGCGCCGTCGCCCACTCCGGGCGCGTCGTCTTCGCGGCCGCCGCGGTGATGGTGGCGGTGTTCTTCACCTTCGCCCTCAGCGGCCCGCTGCCGCCCAAGGAGATGGGCGTCATCCTCGGCGTCGCCGTGCTGCTCGACGCCTTCCTGGTCCGGCTGCTGCTCGTGCCGGTGCTCCTGCGCCTGCTGGGCAAGTGGGCCTGGTGGCTGCCCAAGCCCCTGGCCCGCATCCTGCCCGACGTCCGCTTCGGCCACGCCTGAGCCGATGACCGGCAAGGACCCCAAGAAGTTCGACCCCGCCCGGGCGCACGTGCTGGACGCGCCCGAGCGGGAGCGGTACCTGCCAACCGACGCGCTCGTCGCCCTGCTGGACCTGCAGGGCGACGAGATCGTCGTCGACTACGGCGCAGGCACCGGGCGGATCACGATCCCGGCCGCCCATCTGCTGCGCGACGGCGGCCGTGTCGTCGCCGTCGACAGCAGCGACGAGATGCTCGGCCACCTGCGTCTACGCACGACGGGGAACCCGAACGTCACAGCTCTGCACGTCGCCGACGACGCCGTGCCGCTCCCCGACGCGAGCGTCGATCGGGTGATCGCCGTCAACCTCCTGCACGAGGTGCGCGGCGAGCGTGCCCTCGCCGAGATGCGACGGCTGCTCAAGCCCAGCGGGTTCACGCTCGTCGTGGATTGGGAGCGCGGCCGTCGCCGCGACATCGGGCCACCCGACGAGCTGCTCTACGACGCTGACGGAGCGTGCCGCGCGCTCGGCGTCGTCGGCCTGCGCGCGACCGTGGCGCCCATCGACCTGCCCTACCACTTCGCCCTTCTCGCGATCCCCACCACCTAGGAGCTCTTGTCCATGTTCTTCTCCCGAACCCGTTCGATCACGCCCACCGAGGCGGTCGAGCGGCAGCGGACCGGCGGCCTGGTGCTCGTCGACGTTCGCGAGGCCGCCGAGCTGCGCCAGGGGCGCATCGAGGGCGCCCGCAATATCCCCCTCGGCCAGCTCGGCGCACAGCTCGGCGAGCTCGATTCCAGCAAGTCCGTCGCCTTCGTCTGCCAGTCGGGCATGCGCAGCGCCAGGGCGACGAAGGCCGCCGCCAAGGCGGGACTGGATGCCGTCAACGTCAGCGGCGGCGTGACGGCCTGGTCCCGCGCCGGCCTGCCCCTCACCCGATAGGAGACCGGACCGATGATCTTCCGGCAGATCACCCACGACGACCTCGGGTGCGCCTCGTACCTGGTCGGCGACGAGGACGCGGGCGTTGCGGCCGTCGTCGATCCCAAGCTCGAGATCGAGGAGTACCTCGCGCTGGCCCGGTACATGGGCGTGCGGATCGAGCACATCCTCGAGACCCACAACCACGCCGATCACGTCTCGGGCCACGGCCGGCTGGCGGCGGCGACCGGCGCGACGATCCACGTGCACCGCGATGCCGCGCCCGGCTACGACCACGAGGCCTTCGACGACGGCTGGGAGCTGGAGCTGGGCGCCGTGCGCGTGCGCGCGCTGCACACACCGGGCCACCGGCCCGAGCACACGGCGTTCGCGCTGATCGACACCGCGCGCGGCCCCGAGCCATGGGCGGTGCTCACCGGTGACACCTTGTTCGTCGGTGACATCGCGCGCCCCGACCTGGCCGTCGACAAGGAAGAGGGCGCGCACGACATGTTCGCCTCGCTGCGCGACAAGCTCCTCACGTTGCCCGGCGCGTGCGAGGTCTGGCCCGGCCATCTCGGCGGCTCGCTGTGCGGCGGCCCGGGGATGGACATGAAGATCTCCTCGACGATCGCCTATGAGCTGGCGCACAACGAGCTGCTGGCCGAGACCGATGAGAACGCGTTCGTGGAACGCGCGATCGCCACGCTGGCCCCGCAGCCCCCGAACTTCCAGGCGATCGTGGCGCTCAACCAGGGCCCGCTGCACAGCGGCCACGTCGACGTCGAGCCGCTCACCGCGCGACAGGTCGAGGTCAAGCAACTCACGGGCGCGCTCGTGGTCGACGTGCGCACCGACCTGCAGTTCGATGACGCCCACATCCCCGGCGCGGTCTGCAACCCGGCGGTCCGCGCCGGCTTCGGCACGAAGCTCGCGTGGGTCGCCGACCGTGACCACGAGGTGATCCTCGTCGGCCGCGACGACGACGACGCGATCCATGCCGCGCACCTCGCGGCCGCGGTGGGGATCACGGATCTCGGCGGCTACCTGGCCGGCGGCATGACGAGCTGGCGTGAGGAGAAGCGCCCGACCGAGGGCGTGGAGCGCATCGACGTGTCGGGCCTACGCGAGCGGATCGCCGACGTGCAGGTCCTCGACGTGCGCGAGCAAGGTGAGTTCGAGGCCGGCCACCTCGCCGGTGCGGTCCACGCGGCCTACCACGACATCGACGGTGTCCCCGCGGGCTTGGACCCGGCGCGCCCGATCGCCGTGATCTGCTCCTCCGGCCAGCGCAGCGCGATCGCCGCCTCGCTGCTGCTGCGCGCCGGCGCGCAGCACGTCATCCACGTCGCCGACGGTGGCGTCGTCACCTGGCAACAGCAGGGCTGGCCGATCGAGCAACCGCAGTCCGCGGCACGCTAGGAATGGCGGCGGCCGCCATCCCCTTCGGGCTGGCCATCGGCCTGAGCCTCGGCATGCTCGGCGGCGGCGGCTCGGTCCTCGCCGTGCCGGTCCTGGTCTACGTCCTCGGCCAGAGCGTTCACGAAGCGACGACCACGTCGCTGGTGGTCGTCACCGCCGGCGCCCTGGCCGGCGGGCTCGCGCACGCCCGCGAGGGTCGCGTCTGCTGGCGCCACGCCAGCGCGTTCACCGCCGCGGCGCTGCCCGGCGTCGTCGCAGGCACGGCGCTGGGCAACGCTGTCAGCGGCCGCGTGCTGATCGCGGCCTTCGCCGTGATCATGCTCGCCGCCGCGGCCGCCACCTGGCGCAAGGCCACCAAGGCCACATCGGCCGGCGACGCCGCGCCGGTCACGTCGAGCTGTCCGCCGCTGCGCCTCGGGCGCGACCTGGTCGCCGGCCTCCTCATCGGCACGATGACCGGCTTCTTCGGCGTCGGCGGCGGCTTTCTCATCGTCCCCACGCTGTCCATCGCGCTGGCGCTGTCCATGCGCCTGGCCGTCGGCACCTCGCTGGCGATCATCACCGCCACCTCGGTCATGGCCCTCGGCGCGCACCTGGTCGCCGGCCGCGGCCTCGACGCCGGCGTGACGACGACCATGACGCTGGCCTGCGTGGCCGGCGCACTCGGCGGCGTGCGCTTGGCCGGACGCATCCCGCAGCGCCAACTTGGCCAGGGCTTCGCGGCGCTCGTCGTCCTCGTCGCCGGCTACCTCCTGATCTCCGCCGCCTTCCTCGGCGGCCCACCTGGCAGCTCCTGACCCTCACGCCCGGAAGGACCGACATCATGCACAACGTCAACGTCGAGGCTGTCGAGCAGACCGCCGCCAAGGCCCAGGCCGATCCGAGTGTCGTCGTCCAGCACGTCGTCTTCGACGGCGAGTGGCAGACGACCCCGGGCACGCCGCAGTTCCGCGCGACGATCCCGGTTCCCAACGGGGAGCCGGTCGTCTTCGAGGCCGACTTCCCGCCGCCGATGGGCGGCACCGGAGCGGCCCCCAACCCGTTGGCCTACTGTTTCTGGGGCGGCCTGGCCTGCTACGCCATGACCTACGCCCAGGAGGCCGCGCGCCGCGGCGTCGAGATCCGCGCGCTGCGCGCGCGGGTGGAGACCGACGTAGACCTCGGCCGCGCGCTGGGCGTCAGCGACCGGCCTCCCGTGCAGGGCATCGACTGGCACCTGGACGTCGACGCCGACGCCACGCCCGAGGTCCTGGACGAGCTCAAGGCCGCCGCCGACGAGCACTGCCCCGGGGCGTACTGCATTCGCAACCCGATCGAGCTGCGCACGCACGTCACGCGGACCTGAGCGTCAGGCCGCGCGCTGTTCCGTGGTGGGTTCGACGGCCACCGGGACGTCAATCCCGGTGCGGGCTGTGGGTGACGATGCAGAAGTCCTCGAACAGCTCCAGGCAGCGCGGCATGCGTGGCTCGGGCTTGTCCATGGCCGCACCACGTCTCGGCTCAGGCGACGTCGAGGAGCTGCTGAAACTCGGCCAGCTGGGCGCGCAGACCGCCGCAGACCTGCTCGCACAGGGCGAACACGGAGTCGTCGGCGATCGCATAGCGGACCGCGGTGCCCTGCTTCGTGCGGCTGACGATCCCTGCCTGGTGTAGGACACCCAGATGCTTCGACACGTTCTGCTGCGACGCGCCGAGTGCCTCCCGCAACTCGCTGACATTCGCTGGACCCTCGCGCAGGCGGTCGAGCACCTTGATCCGCATCGGCTCGCCGATGACCCGGAAGCGCTGCGCGATGAGCTCGACCAGCGGATCGGGAAGGGGAGAGGGGAGGGCCATGGCATTCACTGTACGCGGTTGGAGTTGTGCGTCCTCCCTTCGAGAAGCCGCGCTCGGTCCGGCCTCCGACGATGGGCGGAGGTCGAGGACATCAAGATCTGGTTTGCGCCCTCGCCCGCGAAGATCGCTCCGACCATGGCGAGCGTCTGGTCACCGGTCAGGGCATGAGCTGGTGGCCAGGGCCAGGAACTCCTGGCGAGTGCGTGCGTCGTCCCGGACCAGGCCGTACAGCGCTGACGTGACGGTCGTGGAGCCGGACTTCTGAACGCCCCGCAGCGTCATGCACATGTGCTCGGCCTCCAGCACGACGCCGATCCCCACGGGCTCGAGCTCGCGCTGCAACCAGCCGGCGATCTGGGTCGTGAGGCGCTCCTGGGTCTGCAGGTCGCGAGCGTAGAGCTCAACGACGCGGGCCAGCTTGCTCAGACCGAGGATCCGTCCGCCGGGAAGGTATCCGATGTGCGCAACGCCGTGAAACGGCAGCATGTGATGCATGCACAGCGAATGGAACGGGATGCGGCGCGCGACGATCAACTGGTCGTAACCGTCGTCGTTGGCGAACGTTGTGGCCCGAAACGGTTGCGGGGTCAAGAGCTCGGTGAGGGCCTCGGCAACGCGGCGGGGCGTCTCGCGCAGTCCCTCAGCGTCGACGTCGGCGCCGAGGGCTGACAGGAGATCACGAGCGGCGCGCACCAACGCGCCCTGATCGATGTCGCGACCCTGGTCGCCTGCATCATGCAAGGGGGCCAGGGCGAGGCCGGTTAGGTGTTGATGTGGCGCGGTCATGTCGAGCCTTAGTGCCGTCGCCGCACGATCTCTTACCGGGCAGGTGGTCGGTTGGGCGAGAACGGGGGTAGGGAGGAGGGTGGCACCGACCGCGGCGCGGGAGGCCGGTGGCGCTCCCATGGCAGCGGCCGACAACGAGCCGTCGTGATGGGCATCAGCGCACGGCCGGCCACCGTACACATCGCGGCGCGCCGATCTCCGCCCGCTCAGTCGTCAGGGGTCTGCAGCGTCGTGGAGGCGTCGCAGCTTCGCGTTCGGAGCCATGGCGCGGTTGCTCAGCGTTCGGTGGTGGTCTGGCCGGCCAGCGACTCCAGCGGGCTCTCCGAGTCCGCCAGCGCCGCGCGGTCGACCGTCCGGCGTCCGCGGATGAGCGCCTGGATGTGCTCGTTGACATCCCAGACGTTGACGTTCATGCCAGCGGCGACCCGGCCCTCATGAAGCCAGAAGGCGATGAACTCACCACGGGCCGGGTCACCGCGGAGGACCACCTCGTCCCACTGCGGCGCGTGTCCGCAGTACTCCATCCCGACGTCGTACTGATCGGAGAAGAAGTAGGGCAGGTGCTCAAAGCTGACACGCTCGCCGAGCATGGCGCGCGCGGCGGCGGGCCCCTGTGTCAGCGCGTTGGCCCAGTGCTCGACCCGGATGCGCCGGTGGTAGAACGGATGCCAGGCGTTCGCGACGTCGCCGGCGGCGAACACGCCGGGCGCCGAGGTCTGGAGCCGCTCGTCGACGATGATCCCGTTGTCGATCGCGATGCCCGCCGTCTGTGCGAGATCGACCCGCGGGAGGACGCCGATGCCGACGACCGCGAAGTCGCACTCGACCAGTCGCCCGCGGTCGGTGCGGACGCGGGCGATCGCCGCGCCATCACCCTCGATGGCCTCCACGCCTTCGCCGAGGGCCAGGGTGACCCCGTTCCGGGCGTGGACGTCGCGGTAGAAGGCGCCGATCTCGGAGCCGAAGATCCGCTCATTGGGCAGCGCGAGCGGATCGATCAGGGTGACCTCCAGCCCGCGCTGGCGTGCCGAAGCGGCGAACTCGCTGCCGATCCAGCCGGCGCCGACGACCACGACGCGGCCGCCGCGATCCAGCCGCTCACGCAGCGCGTCACAATCCGCCAGCGTCCGCAGGTAGTGGACGCCCTCGAGGTCTGCCCCGGGGACGGAGATCCGCCGTGGCTGGGCTCCGGTGGCCAGCAGGAGCCGGTCGTAGCCCAGCGCGTCGCCGTCATCGAGCGTCACGCGCGATGACCCGGGATCGATGGCCGTCACCGTGGTGTCGGTCAACAGCTCGATGTCGTGCTCGGCGTAGAACGCCAGCTCGTGGACGTAGGCCTTGTCGCGTTCGGACTCGCCCCGCAGGTAGTCCTTGGTCAACGGCGGGCGCTCGTACGGTCGCTCCGACTCTGCGCCGATCAGTACCACGCGACCGTCAAAGCCGCGTTGGCGCAGCTCCTCGGCCGCCTTGGCGCCGGTCAGGCTGGCACCGACGATGACGTGGGTCTGCTTGCTCATGCGGGGCTCCGGGCTGGTGGTATCGACTGAGGTCGCCGGTCAGGGCCTGCTGGGCTCCTCGGTGGGTCGGTCAGTGATCCTTCACCTACGAGCGACCACTGCGGGGCGTTCCTTACGTCCCGGGTCTCGAACGTCAGGCGCCCGGACGTAGAGTCCTGTACCGGGCTCTTGCCTGCCAGATCGTCGCTGGTTGCTCCTCGCGCTATGGGGCGGCGACGATCCGCATGTAGGGCAGCGGCTGCTGCCAGCCGTCCGGGTAGCGCTCCCGGGCCTGCTGGTCGGTGACCGATCCGGCGATGATGACGTCGTCGCCGGGCTGCCATTGCGCCGGGGTGGTGAGCTGATGTGCGGCGGTGAGCTGCAGGGAGTCGATCACGCGCAGGACCTCGTCGAAGTTGCGTCCGGTCGTCATGGGGTAGATGAGGACGAGCTTGATCTGCTTGTCGGGTCCGATGACGAAGACGTTGCGCAGGGTGGCGTTCTGGGCGGCGGTGCGGGCGGTCGGGTCGCCGTCGGCGTCGGCGGGAAGCATCCCGTACGCCTTGCTGATGGCGTGGTCGGTGTCCGCGATGATCGGGTAGTTGACCGCGGCACCCTGGGTGCTGGCGATGTCCTTGGACCAGGCGGTGCTGCCGTCGACGGGATCGGTGGAGATCGCGATGATCTTCGTGTCGCGGCGGTCGAAGTCGGCCTTGATGGACGCCATGTAGCCGAGCTCGGTCGTGCACACCGGCGTGAAGGCGCGCGGATGCGAGAACAGGACCGCCCAGCTGTCGCCGATCCAGTCATGGAAGGCGATCTCACCTTCGGTGGTCTGGGCGACGAAGTCCGGTGCGGCGTCGCCGATGGTCAAGGTCATGCGGATCCTCCGGGGTCGATGGGTCGCGGTAAAAGCCGATCCGGTTTAGTATATATCGTGCCACGATATCGCGGGACGATCAAGTCGGCCTGGGGCCTACGACGAGACCTGGAGTGCATACGATGAACAAGCACGAACGCTTCAAGCAGGACAAGGATCCGCTCGACGCCCGCGACGACGTCCTGCGAGGAGCGCGCGAAGGCCGTGACGCGCTCGACGACGCCGACCTGTTCCGACTCAAGTGGCACGGGCTCTACGAGCACAACGCCAAGGACGGCCACTTCATGCTGCGGGTCAAGGTCGTGCAGGGCGTCCTCACGGCCGAGCAGGCCGAGACCCTGGCGTGGGTCGCCGAGCATCATGGGCGCGGCATGCTGGATTGCACCACGCGGCAGTGCGTGCAGATCCACTGGATCACGCTGGACGCGATGCCCGAGATCATGCGGCGCCTGGAGGCGGCCGGTCTGACGACGACCGGGGCATGCGGCGACGTGACGCGCAACGTCATCGGCTGCACCGTGGCCGGCATCGCCCACGAGGAGATCGTCGACGGCTACGCGACCGCGGTGGCGTTGCACCAGTGCTTCCTGGGCAACCGTGCCTTCTCCAACCTGCCCCGCAAGTACAAGATCAGCGTCACGGGCTGTGCTGAGGACTGCGCACGCGGGCTCATCAACGACGTGGCGCTGTCGGGCGCGATCGCCGACGATGGGACGCGCGGCTTCAACCTGCGCGTCGGCGGCGGCCTGTCGGCCGTGCCTCGGTTCGCCCGCTGGATCGACGTCTTCATCACCCCGGAGGAGGCTCCGGAGGTGATCGAGCACGTCACGGCCATCTTCCGCGACGCGGAGGAGAACCGCAGGGCTCGCGGCCGGGCCCGCCTGAAGTTCCTGCTCGATCGTGTCGGTCCCGAGGTGTTTCGCCGCGATCTCGAGTCCCGGGTCGGCCGGCCGCTGCGCCGCGGGGCTCCGCACGCTCCCGATCTGCACGGTCACGACCACGTCGGCGTCACGCCACAGCGCGACGGCGTGCATTCTGCGGTGGGCCTGTGCGTCCCGCTGGGTCGTCTGCGCGTCGAGCAGTTCCAGGGGGTGATCGCGCTGGCCCGTGCCTACGGCAGCGGCGAGGTCCGATTCACCCACCAGCAGAACGTCCTCATCCCGAACGTGCCCAACGATCGCGTCGCGTCCATGCTCTCCGAGCCACTGGTGCGCGACGAGCTGTCGGCCGACCCGATGCTGTTCACGCGGGGGGTGCAGACCTGCACCGGCAAGGAGTTCTGCGGGCTGGCGAAGGTCTACACCAAGGACCGCGCCGCAGAGATCACGGCCGTGCTCAACGAGCACGTCCGCGCCAACGGGCATGGGGAGGATCTTCGCGTGCACTTCGCGGGGTGCTCGTCGAGTTGCGCGCAGCAGCAGATCGCCGACATCGGCATCGAGGGCGTGCTGAAGCGCTTCGACGGCGAGATGATCGAGGCGATGGACATCCGCATCGGCGGACGCCTCGGACCCGACCCTCGCTTCGGCGAGGTCGTCGTCAAGAAGGTCCCCCACTGGGAGCTCAACGCCACGCTGCTGGAGATCTTCGACCTCTACGACGGTGCCCATCGAGCGGGGGAGACCTTTCGTGCATTCGCGGCTCGCACCCCGGCGGACTGGTGGCGGCAGCGACTCGCTGCGCCCGAGGACGCCGCGGCATCGGCGTGAGGACGGTGCGCCCAGGCCGGTCCGGCGTTCGCGATGGCACTCCGATGGACGTGCGACCCTTGCCGCGATGGCCAAGCGCAGCCGGCGTGCCCGGCGTCCTGGGCAGGAGGCGATGACGACGCTCGAGGTCGTTGATGCTCGCGGCTACGCACAGTTGGCGTCGCTGCGTTCCGGGATCCGCAACTACCTGGCCTGGGCCGAGCAGCAGGCCCGCGAGCACGACATGACGCCGGCCCAGGTGCAGTTGGCCCTAGCCATCCGCGCGCACGGCGACCCCGACGGCCCGACGGTGGGCGAACTGGCCGACACGCTGCTGCTGCGCCATCACAGCGCCGTGGGCCTCATCGACCGCGCCGAGCATGCCGGCCTGGTCGCACGTCATCGCGATCCCGAACACCAGAGCCGCGTCCGCGTGCGTCTCACCACCGAGGGCGACGATCGGCTGGAACGACTCAGCGCCCTGCACCTGCAGTGGCTGGCTGAGCACGGGGCGGAGATGGCGGACGTGTGGAGAGCATTCGGACCGGAGGCCAGGTGACCGGGGTGCCCAGTGCAGAGGTCCTCGAGCCGCAGGCCGTCGCCGAGTGGCTGCACATCGACGTCACCTGGGTCCTGGCCGCGATCGCGCGCGCCGATCTCCCGGTCCTCGGCTACCGCAGCGATGGCGTCCCTCTGCTGGCCACCGATGAGGTCCAGGCATGGCTTCGCCGCCCAACCCTCGCCGATGATGAGACCTGAGCGTCGAGGTCGGGATGGGAGATCAGACGGGCAGGCGTCGCCCGGCCTGGTCCCCGGGACCATGTCATAGTGTGGATGTGAAAAAGGGTGGGTATGGTCCGCTGCATCATGCCGAACGCCGACAAGATGATGGACTTCGTTGCCGCGCACGCCGAGGATCTCGCGTCGCCAGGGCTCAGCCCTCGTCCCAGCCGCCGGGTGGCCGTGCTGTCCTGTATGGATACGCGGATCGACGTGCTGTCGATGTTGGGACTGAATCGGGGAGATGCGCACATCATCCGCAACGCCGGCGGCTTGGTCACCGACGACGCGCTGCGCTCGCTGAGCGTTTCCCAGCGTTTGCTCGGCACCGACGAGATCGTGGTCGTCATGCACGACGACTGCGGCCTACACCGTGCCTCCGAGGACGACTACCGACGAGCGCTGGCGAGAGACGGCGTCCTGCCGACATGGCGGCTCGGAGCCTTCGATGATGTGGAGGAGACGCTCCGCCACGGCCTCGGTCGCCTGCGCACCGCCCCTGAATTGCCGGCGCGCGAGCACATCTACGGCTTCGTCTACGACCCGGAGACCGCTCGGCTGCGTGAGGTACATCCACGGGAGGTGGGCTTGCGCGGTTGAGCACCCCGTCGCATGTTGGAGGGCACAGCCAGGGGATCCATGACCGCTCGTATCGGGCCGAGGGGGAGGGGGTGCGCTCGTCATCGGACTGCGACTCATCGCCTGACCTGCGGCGAATAGGGGTCCAGTGCGACCGCGACGCGGCCAGCCGGGCTACGGTCCAGCGGTGTGTGGGCTGGGCGAATGGTCCCCGTCGGGCGTCGTGGCGCAGGTGCGTGGTCCAGGCCGTCGAGCCACGGTGACAGGTACCGGCCGTGGACCTTGTGCGATGAGGACCACGGCTGGACCTCCGATGGGGGATCGGCTCCCGCATCACCGGGGATCGTGTGCTCGAGGTACTGAGCGCCATGACCGGTGAGCAGGCGCCCCCGCAAGACGGGTCGGAACGGCTGGGGCTCGATGGTGACACCGGCGCGCACGGCGAGCTGCTCGGCAATGGCATCGGCGAGCTGGCAGGCGATCCCACCCTGCTTGACCGGGAACGTGGTGCCGTCGCCGGCCGCGTAGACGTCGGGCAGACCCGGCACGCCTCCGCGATCGTCGATGATGGTGAATCCGAGCGCGTCAGCCGGCACCCCGGGAAGCCGCAGGCCTTCCATGATGGGAATCGTCACCAGGCGCTCGGCGTCAAGCCGCACTGCGCCGGGAAGCAACTCGAGAGCGCCATGGGCGGTTGCGCGGGCATGGGTCTCGCCGCAGAAGTCGATGCCCGCCCGGTCGAGCAGGTCGGTGACGGCGGCGCTCGCCGTCGGCCCGAAGACGGCCAAGGGCGTCGGCTCGGGCGAGAGGAGTTGGATGCGCAGGTCGTCGATGGCCATGCCGTGGACGGCCACCGAAGTCATGATCGCGAGCTCATAGAGCGGGAGCGGCCAGGTGATGCCCGGCGGGACCACGAACGCCACCGAGCGGGTCCAGTGCCCCTCCAGGTCGGCCAAGAGGTCATTGAACGCCGAGGAGGACTCATCCCCGGTGAAGGTCAGGGCTCGTCTGAAGGCCGTGCGATGCCGTGCCCCCGTGGCGAGTACGAGACAGTCGTGGTGCACCACGTCACCGCCGGCCAGGAGGACCGAGTGACGCTCGGCATCGACAGCGATCACCGAGTCGGCGACCAGCTGGGCCTCGACGTCGTCGGCGAGGTCGCTGAGTTCGTACCGCCGCCCATGGTCGGCCGAGAACGTCTGCGCGGTGCGTAGCGACCGGCATCGGAAGGCAGGATCTGGCGAGATGATCGTGAGCTCGACGAAGTCGGCGGCGAGGTCGTGCACGGCGAGCGCCAGTTCGACACCGGCCACACCTCCACCGGCGACGGTGATCCTGAGACGCTGAGAACGGGCGGACATGGCGCGGAAGCTCCCGTGAGAAGGGATGAACGGCGCAAGGTGAGTCTCGCACCGCGGCGTTTGGCCAGGACTGAATTTCACCAACCATACTGGTAAAAACAAGGCGGAGCATGGCGGCGCCGAAGATCGTGCTGGCACCCGATGACGTTGACCCAGTCCACGTGGGGAAATACCCTGCCGATATGGCCCGGCGTCCTGCATGGCAACACTGACGGCGATGGACGCACTCGCTGTTCCCCACGATGAGCTTGTCCAACCGACCCGTGCGCGGATCTTCGCACTGCTTTCGGACCTCGGACGTGCCGCCGGGACCGACGAGCTCGCCAAGGCACTGAAGCTGCATCCCAACGGCGTTCGGGTCCACCTCGACATCCTCGAGAACGGCGGCCTGGTCGTCCGCGAGCGCGTGCGCCAGCCACGGGGACGGCCGCGCGACGCATGGACGGTCAGCCCCACTGCACTCCCAGGGGGACACTCGCCCAGCGGGTATGCGGAGCTCGGACGCTGGCTGGTGCGCGTGCTGGCCAATGCCAAGGTCGGGATCCGGGCGGTCGAGACGACGGGCCGTGAGATCGGCCGTGACCTGGCGCCACCACCGGCAGACGATGTGCACACGCCCGAGCAACGGCTGCACGGAGCGCTTGCCGCTCTCGGGTTTCAGCCAACTCGGTCGACCACCGCGGACGACCGGATGACGTACTGCCTTGGCAACTGTCCCTACCGCGCCGTCGCCCGCGAGCAGCAGTCGCTGGTGTGCGCGCTGCATCGCGGCATCACTCGTGGGCTGCTCGACGGGCTTGACCCCAAGACCAAGCTCGTCGGGTTCACCCCCAAGGATCCCGACGAGGCCGGCTGCCTCATCGAGCTACGCGGCCCGATGGCCAAGGACGCCACCCGGTCCCTGGGTGACGGTGAGCTCTAGACGATGTGCCGCGCCGAGCGCCGGCAGCACGCGCGTCAAGACGGCCATCGCCGACCGGGATGGAGCCGCGGTGCGCGCCCGCGTGGAGCGCAGGGTCGTCGGGGCCCGCGCCGGCGCCAGACGGACACATGGAGGCTGTGAGAAGGCGATGATGGCGTCATGAGCGAGACGGCAGTTGAGGTCCTCGAGCGCTGGGAGGCACATGGCGCCCTATGGCGGCTGTGCTGGCGCAGCGAGAAGGAGGCGGTGGTCGATCTGTGCGCCTGCACCGGCGAACTCATGGATCAGGTGCGCTCGGCCGACCCTGAGCTGCTCGCCTACCTGGACCGGCGTCGGTCATCGGAGGACGACTGAACCTGCAGCCCGACGATGGCCAGCTCGATCGCCTCACGCAGGTCATCGACGGGGTCGGCGGCTGATCGGTACAGCGGCCCGCAGCCGTCGACGAGCAGCAGCCGGACGCGCGCGAGGCCGCAGACATCGATCGGCCCGGGATCCGACAGCGCCGCCGCCAGCCGCTGGAGCTCGCCTGCGACGCGGTCGAGCCTTCGGGCGCTCAGGATCGCCCAGCGGCTGGCCCACGGCGCAGGGCGTCCCGCCATGAGCACGAGCGTCTCGACGCTTGAGCGCAGCGCGACACGCTGGTCATGAGCGGTCAGTGCCTGCGCGCGGAGTGCAAGTGCAACGCCGCTCTCCGGGGGCGTCCCAGCGGCCAGCGCCCGATCTAGGCGGTCTCTGCGACAGAACGCCAACAGCCGCCCGACCGCTCCAGCACGGCGGACGACCAGCGCGCCGCTCACCTCATCCGCACAGAGGATGATCGAACATCGCATCCTGACGATGGCCATGGGGATCCGCGTGGGGGCCGTGCTCAGAGAAGCGACGCCCCCGCGATCAGCAGCCCGGCCGCGGTAGGCCCGCCGGGCGGCGGAAGCGGGTCCGGGCGTTCCTGACGGTGCAAGAGGTCATAGGCATCGTGTGCTTGATCAGGAGCCTCAGTCATGTCACCAGGATGCAGGACCGGCCGGGCCGAGGCCATGGCGAGGATCCCCCATCTGGGAGCGGCCGGGCACCCATTTCACCGGCCCTCTCGGTCGCGACGGCGGGCCGCAGGCCGAGTGGTCGCCGATTGGGTCCGGACTCTGCTCGTCGCGCGCCACCGGTCTGGCCCCGGACGTAGATTTCTCCCACGCGCGTTGTGGAAAGACTGGCAGGGTGGTAATTTCCCACTCAGACTGGATAAACCACCAGGCGAGGAGTCGACATGACGGTGGGACGGATCGACGACCGGCGTTGCGGTCCCTGAGTGATGGCCTCGGTTGCTCCGCGCCTCCCGGCCGTCGCCCTGATCACGGTCATCGCCTACGCGTTCGACTGCGACTTCGCGGCCGCCGGGGCGTTGTTGCCCGAGCGTGGGGGTTCGCCGAATGCCGACCGCATCGCATCCCTGTACACCGTCGTCCTCATCCTGGCAGCCGTAGTCTTCGTGGGGGTGACGGTGGCGTTGGCGTTCGCGCTTGTGCGCTATCGCTCGACCCGTAGTCCGACCGCCGCGCAGATCCGGGGAAACACGAGGCTCGAGATCGCTTGGACGGTCGCGGCGACGGGTCTGATCGTCTTCATCGCGGTGTTCTCGCTGACGAAGTTCGGGGCCATCGAACATCCCGACAGAGCGGAGGCCAACCCGGCCGCCGCGTCGGAGGCGGGAATAGGCGACGCCGGACACGGAGTGCTCCACATCCGCGTCGTAGGCCGCCAGTACATCTGGATGTTCCAATATCCAAACGGGGCCACCTCCTTTCAAGAGATGGTGGCACCGGTCGGCGTGACCGTCGAGCTGGACATCAGTTCGCGCGACGTCGCGCACTCGTGGTGGATCCCGAAGCTCGGTGGGAAGTTCGATGCGATCCCGGGCTATGTGAGCCACACGTGGTTTCGGCTGGAGCGAGCAGGTCTCTATCGCGGCCAGTGCGCGGAGCTCTGTGGACGCAACCATGCCGACATGACCGCCCAGGTGCGCGCCGTCGCGCCGGCTGAGTACGCGAGATGGGTCGCGCGACAGAAACGGCTGATCGCAGCGGCCGACCGAGCGAGGGATGATTCGCGATGAGCACCAGGACCTCGCTCGACGTGCGTATCGGGACCGGCGTCCCCCTGCTCGTGGCCGACCGTGTCGACCCGCCGACGCGCCACGGGTGGGTGGGCTGGGTCACGACCACCGATCACAAGCGCATTGGGATCCTGTATCTCGTGACGGCGTTCGGGTTCATGGCCCTGGGCGGCATCGAGGCTCTCCTCATGCGCACGCAGCTGGCGCAGCCGGGCAACACCGTGCTGAGTCCGCAGGCCTACAACGAGGTCTTGACCATGCACGGGACCACCATGGTCTTCCTGGTCGTGATGCCGTTGTGGGCGGGGTTCGCCAACTACGTCGTGCCGCTGCAGATCGGTGCGCGCGACATGGCATTCCCGAAGATGAACGCGTTCTCCTACTGGATGTACGTCGCCGGCGGGATCGTCTTCTACGGCTCGGTGTTCTTCAGTCCGCCCGAAGCAGGTTGGACGTCCTACACGCCGCTGTCATCGGGGCCCTACATTCCGGGCAACGGCACCGACGCGTGGATCTATCTGATCCATCTGACCGGCATCAGCTCGATCCTGGGATCGCTGAACATCATGGTCACGATCAGCAACATGCGAGCACGAGGCATGGGCTGGGGCCGACTGCCGTTGTTCTGCTGGTCGATGGTCGCACAGGCGGTCATGATCCTGCTGACGTTGCCGGTCATCGCGGGTGCGGTGACGTTGCTGCTCACCGATCGCCACTTCGGAACGTGTTTCTATGATCCCCACTGTGGTGGGTCGGCGCTGCTGTGGCAGCATCTGTTCTGGTTCTTCGGGCATCCCGAGGTCTACATCATGATCTTGCCGGCCTTCGGGGTCATCTCCGAGGTGCTGCCGGTCTTTGCCCGTAAGCCCATCTTCGGATACAAGGCCATCGCTGCGTCGAGCTTGGGAATCGCGTTCTTGTCGATGCTCGTCTGGGCCCATCACATGTTCGCAACGCCGCTGCCGGCGATCGCGCTTGCGTTCTTCATGTTGACCTCGATGCTCATCGCGATTCCGACGGGCGTGAAGATCCTCAACTGGATCGCCACGCTGTTTCGCGGCTCGATCGTCTTTCGCACGCCCTTGTACTTCGCGGCCGGGTTCCTGGTGCTGTTCACGCTGGGCGGGATCACCGGCGTGATGCTGGCCATCTACCCGATCGACCGGCAGGTCACCGACACGTACTTCGTCGTCGCGCATTTCCACTTCGTGCTGGTCGCGGGAGCCGTGTCGGGGATCATGGCAGCGCTGTACTACTGGTTTCCCAAGATGACAGGACGCTTCCTGTCGGAGCGCATGGGCAAACTCTCGTTCTGGTTGCAGTTCGTGGGGTTCCTGGCGACGTTTCTGATCCAGCACTCGCTCGGGCTGTCCGGGATGCCGAGACGCGTGTACAGCTACCGAGCCGACACCGGCTGGGGAGTGGACAACCTCATCTCGACCATCGGCGCCTTCATCCTGGCCACCGGCGTCCTGCTCACCTTGGTCAACGTCATGTGGAGCCTACGGACCGGCGCGAAGGCCGGGCCCGACCCTTGGAAGGCAAACACCCTGGAATGGTTCGCGCCTTCGCCGCCACCGGCCCACAACTTCGACGTGACTCCTGTTGTGCGCTCCGTCGAGCCGATGCGCGAGCTGCGGCGTCAGATTCGCACAGCGCACCGAAGCGGAGACGGAGATGAGTGACCTCGGGCTGGCCCTGATGCTGCTCGCGCTGCATCTGGTGGCGATCGGCGCGGGCGGCGGACTGCTCGTCCTGGCATGGCTGAGCGATACCACCGAGCAGTGGCCCGACGCGGGCTCCGACGGGCCAGGCGGCGGTCCGGGCATCCCGCCTGACCCGCCAGGCGACAGCGGATCGACCGGGCCGCCGCTCGCCCGCTCCGAGCGTTCTCCGATGCGGCTACGGACGCAGCGGACGCTGCCGCGTCGGCAGGCGCCCAGGAGACGACATCGGCCTCATGTCCCAGCGCCAGGACCGGCGCGGCGTCGGTGAGCAGGCGCGCGGCGCCAGGCCGACCTCACGGTGCGGGAAGCGCGCCGGCCAGGCCGGCCCCGACGAAGACACTGATCGCGAGGAACATCAGAAGCGTGACGTATCCCGTCTTGAGCACGGTGATGTGCCGATCGGGTGCGACCTCGCGCAGCCGCATGCCGAAGAGCGCAAGGGAGGCCAGCAGGGCAGCGCTCCCGACCAGGACTCCAGCGGTCAGGCCGGCAAGGTCGGCGACCGCGACGAGCATGGTTCCCCCGTTCCAGAGCAGCGCCTTCGCCTGCGTCGGCGCCTCGCCGGGGCTCCGTGGAGCGGCACTACCGCTGACCGCGGTCAACCCGGCGCCGAGCAGCCACTGGGAGGCGCCGCCCACCAGCCCGAGGAAGGCCACCAGCCACCACCCGCGGGTGATCGGCACGACGCTGTGCGCGATGCTCACGCCCGCCGCCGCAACCAGATAGGTGCAAGACCCGATCAGCAGCGGTCGCTCGAGGTCCGCTGCGCGGATGCCGCAGCCTCGCATGCCGGGTGAGGTCCTGACCGTCATGGCCGCGGCACTGGGCGACGCTGGATCGCTTCCAGTGCCGCGCGCTCCTTCGTGATCCGGCGCGGCCAGACGTGGTCGATCGGGACCCGGTAGCGGTCGTCGTCCTCGCGCGGGTCGTAGATCCGCTTCACCCGGACATCTGGAGTCATAGGTCGCCGCCAGTCCTCGCTGAGGGTCGATCGTCGTGGCCCCAGAATTTTACCATCAAGCATGGTGAAAAGGCGAGCCTGCTGGGTAGACTACGAGGGGATGGTGCTCGCCTCACGCCCTTGGCGTTCGTCCGACCCCGCGCGGTGACTTCCGAGCCGACTCCCGGACGTTGCCGGCGTCGGCCGACCGATCCGGGTGCTCCGCGGCCGAGCGACCTGCTGGCGGCGTTCTTCGTCTGCGGCGTCTCGTTCTTGGCGGCGGGCGCGACGGCCGCGATCGCCCATGAGCTCATCGGCGCTCCCTGGTTGCGCTGGCTGTCGCTGCACCTCGCGATGTTGGGCGGCGTGTCGCAGTTGATCCTCGGGGCCGGCCAGTTCTTCACCGGCGCCTTCCTGGCCACGAGCCCGCCGTCGCGCCGGTTGGTCGGAGCCCAGCTCGCCGTGTGGAACAGCGGTGTGATCCTCGTTGCCGTGGGTGTGCCGAGTGGCGATCCCGCCCTCGTGGATGCCGGCGCCGCACTTGTCGCTGTGGGCCTCGTGCTGTTCGCCGCGGCGCTGCGCGGTATGCAGAGACGGTCCTTGCAGCAGGCGAGATGGGCTGTGCGCTGGTACCAGGCGTGCGCCGCCTGTCTGGGAGCGGGCGCCCTGCTCGGCGTCGCGATGGCCCGGGGTGCGGCTTGGCCGTACGGATCATTGCTGGGAGCCCATCTCGCGCTCAACGTGGCCGGCTGGATGGGAACCGCCATCGTCGGGACCCTGCACACGTTCTTTCCCTCGCTGACGCAGACCCGGCTTCGGCGCCCCGGCCTCCAGGGGCCCACCTTCGTGCTGTGGACGGCCGGAGCCGGGACGCTGGCCGGCGGCGCCGCCTTCGGCGTCGACGCCGTCATGCTCGCGGGCTGGCTGGGGCTCGGCCTGGCCGCCGGCCTGCTGTGCGTGAATCTGTTCGCCTCCTGGCGCAGCGCGCCGGTCGCGCTGGCACTCCCGGCCCGGCTCATCGCGCTGGCGCAGGTCTTCCTGGTCACCGGGATCCTCGTCGCGCTCGCGGTGGCCGTCGGGCGCGGGGGAGGGGCACCCTTCGTGGGGGAGGCGCGATCGTCGGTGGCCATCCTGCTGTTGGTGGGATGGGTCGGCCTCACCGTGGCCGGGTCGCTGCTGCACCTGCTTGCCGTCCTCGGGCGCGTCCGCGACCTCCGGCGTGTCATCGCCGGGCCTCGGCCGATCGGCGACCGTCTGCTCCTCACGGCTGCTTCGGCGATGGTGATCGTGCCGGCGCTCGGGGATCCTGCCGGCGTGCGCGTCGCGGGCACGGCGGGCCGGACCCTCGCGGTCCTGGTGGCCGGGGTCCTGGGAGGCCGGGTCGCGATGCTTCTGATCCGGGCCCTCGGATCGAGCCCACAGCGGCGATCGCCGGCCAAGACGCGCTCGCCATGAAGCGTCACCCCGCCCTGGCCGAGCTGTCGCGCGACCATCACCATGCGCTCGTCGTCGCTCGCGACCTGCGACGGGCGACGGCGGTCCAGACGGCGGCTGCCGCCCGCGCCTTCCTCACCTTCTGGACGACGGAGGGTCGCGATCACTTCCGCGTCGAGGAGGAGATCCTCCTGCCGATGTATGCCGTCCACGGTGCGCCGGATCATCCGGCGATCGTGCAGATGCTCATCGACCACATGCTCATCCGCCGAGACGCCGAACTCGTGGCCCGCGGCGCGTCGGCTCCAGAGCTGCGACGCCTCGGGGAGACGCTGGCCGCTCACGTGCGACTGGAGGAGCGACGAGTGTTTCCGCTGGTGGAGGCGACGCTCTCCAACTCGGAATTGGACGCGCTCGCCGGCCGGCTCGCCGAGGTGACGCGATGAGCAGCGCGCGTGCCGGACTCGCATCTCACGACACATTGGCCGCGGTCATCGATCTCCGTGGGGTGACGACCGGTCGCTCGGCCTGTGCGCGACACATGTGCGCTGTGCGTGAGCTGGCCACCTTCGAGCCGGAGCTCCACCACCACGCTCACGAAAAGGGCACCATCCTGTTGGCGCACATGGGAGCGCTGTGCGCAGTCCGGGGCCGCGGACACGCCTCAGCCAGACTCAGGTCGCAACGTTCTTGTAGTAGTCGGCATTGATGGCGATGTAGCGCTGCCACTCGGTCGGGACCTGATCTTCGGAGGTGATCGCGTCGACCGGACAGGCCTCGACGCAGGCATCGCAGTCGATGCATTCCTCGGGGTCGATGTAGAGCTGATCGCGCTGGTCGAAGTCCGCTTCGTCGGGTGTGGGATGGATGCAGTCGACGGGACAGACCTCGACGCACGACGTGTCCTTGGTCCCGATGCACGGCTCGCTGATCACATAGGCCATGGTGGTGCCTCCAGATTTAGCCAGAAGAGATGGGAAAAATACTACCTGGGCGCCGCCTGCGATTCCAGGCCGCGGTGAGAGGAAGGACCGCGATACCCAGAGCCTGGGTACCTCGCATCCACCGGATGGGCCCAGACCCATGTCGGCGGTTGCCCCACGGTGCAATCCTCTCGGCCATGATTCGCAAGCGTCCGATCGATGGCGACCAAGGCGAGCCCGATGGCGTCGAGGCAGACCTTCAGGGGTTGAGAACTGACGGTTGCGATCCCGGCTCGTCGATCCCGGAAGACGAGGTCGACGATGCCGGCGTGGGGTCATTCCCGGCCAGCGACCCGCCGGGCTGGTGGAGCGGACGCTGACTGAGGCGTGTTCGCCGGGCCGATGAAGAGGCGGTCCAGCGGGGCGGCGAGCTCACCGAACTCGCCTGGTGAGCTGAGGAAGATCTCGATGTACCCGAACACGGCTTGGCGTGGCTCGGCCCTGGTGGGCCAGGACCGGCGTCGGATGAGCTCCTTCTACAGGGTTGCGAAGAAGCCCTCCGTCTCGCACAACAGACCGATCGGGTGAGTGGCCTGCTCCGCGGCGATGAGCTTGAAGGCGCTCACCGGGTCGCGCTCTCCCGGGCGAAGAGGGCCGCGGCCTCTCTGAGGATCTCCTATCTCCTGCTCAAGCCGCCGGACCTGCTTTCGCAGCTGCCTGAGCTCCTCAGGTTCCGAGCCGGTCGCCCGTCATCGCGACACTCCTGCGCATACGGCGGCGCTAGTCGCGTGCCCCGGCAGGAACGGCGGCGCGTGTTCCCGCCAGTGGCGGGCCCCGCCCCTGCGGCGACGAGGCACTGCAGGAGCCGCTCGACGGGCGCGAGCGCAGCTGGTGAGGCCAGCGGCCGGAGCCCGATGAGGCGGAAGGCCTGGGGATGGTCGAGCGTCAGCGCCCGCAGCTGCGCCGCGAAGGCGCGGCAGGCGTCGCTCCAGTCCGATCCAGGCTCGGGGATCTCGATGCGCGTCATGAGCAGCTCTCCGAGCCCATCGAGCACCGCTTCGCGGTTGGGCACGTGATGGTACAAGGACATGGCCTCGACCCCGAGCTCGTCCCCGAGACGACGCATCGTGAGCGCCTCGGCACCCTCGCGTTCGACCAGCGCCAGCGCGGCATGCAGGATGCGCTCGCGGGTCAGACCGTCGCGGCGTGTCCGGGCGTTCGCAGCAGGCACGTCTACACCCTACGGGCGGCACGGCCGTGGGCCGCACGCAGGACCGCCCGGTCGTCGGCACACCTCAGGGCAGGGAGGCGATGAGGGACGACGTGCCTCGGACCGGGCGGTCCTCCGGGCAGCGCGCGAACGGCCGTGCCGCTCAGAGCACCTCGCTCCGGCTCCAGGTGCCCCGTTGCCAGCGCGCCGTCTCCTGCTCGGCGGTGGCCGCCTCGCGCGAGGCCGAGAGGCCCCTGGCGGCCAGCATCGAGACCACTGCCCCGGCCACGCCGACGTTCCACGAAGCCGTCGCGCCGGGGTCCAGCCACCACGCCGAGCTCAGCAGCCACAGGCCCGCGACGATGTTCGCGACCGCCAGGTGCGCGCTGCGCGACGGGCGGGCCACGCGCAGGGTCGCGGAGGGCACGTGATCGGTCATGGGCCAGGTTGTCCCCGCGCGCCGGGACGGCTCCGGCCGTCTGTCAGGGCCGCGGTGTGGGTGTCGTGCGGCTGACGCGCCCATGGCGGTCGGTCGCGGCCCCGCGAGGAGCTCGGCGCGATCTCGTCGTCGCCGCGAGCCGCGCGGCGGCCGGCGCGGCGGCCCGCGTGGTGCATCTGGTCATGGCCGTGGCGACGACGGTGCGGCGATGGGGCTCGCCCCATCGTCAGCCACGCGACGTGCTGTCGTGCGGATGACAGGGTGCGCGACCCTTGGTGGGTCCGGGGGAGTCGGGGTCGGAGTGTCTGTCCCCGAGCACAAGGAGCTCATCCCCTGATGGCCCGTATCACCGGCCCCCTCCGCCGCGGCGTCGCCACGGCGCGCACGGCCCTGCGGCGTACGCGCCGCGGACGTCTGGTCCTGCTGTCCTCGACGGTGCTGGGACTGATCGTCGCGCCCTTCGCCTCCGGCGCCGTGAGTACCGGCGCCATCACCGGCGGCGCCCGCAACCCGACGGCGAACACCTCCAGCAGCTACAGCAAGGAGACGCAGATCATCGGCAGCGTGGCCCAGGGCCAGGGCGGCGTGGCGGCCAACACGGGCGGCTACGTCACGCGCCAGTCCAACAAGTCCGACTCGGGCGGGGGCGCCATCTACGGCTGTCGCGCCAAGCCGGGCACCGAGGCGTGCGTCTCGGCCAACAACCTCAACAACGGTGACGCGTTCAGGTTCCAGACCTCGCCGGGCGCCAACACCGTCGGCGTCTTCCGCTTCGGGCTCGACCTCAAGCAGCTCGTCGACAAGGCGCCGTTTGCCACCAACGGCACGGCCGTGGTGGCCAACCTCAACGCCGACAAGGTCGACGGGAAGTCCGCCGAGGACTTCGCGGCCAAGACGGATCTGGACACGCTGGTGCCCAAGGGCAGCCTGCTGTTCGCCGCCGTCGGCGCCGATGGTGCGATCGCGGCCAATCGCGGTGTCCCGGCCCACGGCAAGGCGACCGTCGCCACCGACGGCAACGGCAACGAGGTCTTCACGGTGCCGTTCTCCGGCGACCTGAGCGCCTGCGCGTACACCGCCTCGCCGACCGACGTCAACGCCACGACGATCGCCGTGGCTCCCGGCAGCGACAAGAGCACGGTCGTCGTCACCGAGAAGGGCTCGACGGCCTACGGGTTCCACCTGCAGGTCACCTGCTGACGCTCCCCGTCCGGTTCCGGCCCGGAAGGCGGCGGACTCAGTCCGTCCGGCCGTTCGGGCCGGCCGCCGGCCCGGCGAAGATCAGCCCGATGATCGTGCTGCGCCGGGCCGGATAGCGGCCGGCGATCTCGTCCACGGTCGCGGACCACGGGCCGGCGGTGCGGAACCGGAACGCCGGCCCCACCGCCTCGGCGAGGCCCGACGCCGCCAGGTCGTCGAGTCGTCCTGCGGCCCACGGGACGGCGGCTCGGAGGTGCTGGGCGGCGTCATCGGCGGTCCAGGAGGCGTCCGGGTCACGGTGCAGCAGCAACAGGAGCTCGAGCTGCATGACGGAATGCACCTCCTCGGCGAGGAAGCGTCGGGCAGTGTCGGAGAGGGCGCGGGACGACATCGAGGGACGGCGAGGCGTCCGTCCTACCAGGCGGCTGCCGGGTGCCAAGCCGACCGTAATCCCGATGACAGCCGATCACGAGGCCCGCTACCGACGGGCTACAGCCGAGGTCCCCATGACGATGCGACGACTCCTCCTTCCCGCGTTCCTGCTCCTGCTCCTGGCCCTTCCGGCGTCCGCCGTGGCGGCACGCGATCAGCGCGTGCTGTTCGAGGCTCCGCGTGAGCTGCGCTCCGACGACGCGAGCCTCCGGGCTCGGACCCTGGACGAGATCCAGGGCTTCGGCGTGAACTGGATGCGGGTGGTCCTGTACTGGAAGGACGTCGCACCGCGACCCGATACGCCGGCCCTCCCGCGCTTTGACGAGCGCGATCCGGCGTCCTATGACTGGACGGTCTACGACCGCATGATCCGCGAGGCCGACGCGCGCGGCATGCACCTGCTCATCACGATCTCGGGCCCGGTGCCGCGGTGGGCGACCAAGGCCAAGGCCGATCACGTCACCCGCCCGAGCGCCACACGCTTCGGGCGGTTCACCGAAGCGGTGGCACGACGCTACGGCGACGTGGCCGACGCCTTCGCGATCTGGAACGAGCCCAACCACCCGGACTTCCTCATGCCGCAGTGGACCGGGCACGGCTCCCACCGTCAGGCCACCTCGGCCAAGCTCTACCGGAAGCTGTTCCAGAAGGGCGCCGCGGGCCTGGCCGCCGGCGGGGCCGCCCGCACGCCTGTGCTCTTCGGCGAGACCGCGCCGCGCGGAACGAGCCATGTCGTGCACCCGTTGATCTTCCTGCGCACGGCGATGTGCCTGGACGCGCACTGGCACAAGAGGGCGTCCTGCCATCGCCTGCCCGCCGACGGCTACGCCCACCACGCCTACACGACGCGAAGCGGCCCCTACTTCGTGCCCCCCAGCCCCAACGACGTGACCATCGGCGTGCTGGGCCGGCTCAACAGCGCGCTGGCCCGTGCCGGCCGCGCGGGCGCGGTGCGCAAGGGCCTGCCGATCTGGCTGACCGAGTTCGGGATCCAGTCCTTCCCCGACCACCTGTTCGGGGTCAGCGAGACCACGCAGGCGGAGTACCGCGCGATCTCCGAGCGCATCGCCTACGACAACCCACGCGTGGCGATGTTCTCCCAGTACCTGATGCGAGACGACTTGCCCGTGGCGGGCGCCGCGTCGGCGCTGCAGCGCTACGGCGGCTTCGAGTCGGGCCTGCGCCACAGCGACGGCGATCCCAAGCGCGCCTATGACGGGTTCCGGCTGCCCCTGGTGGCGATCCCGGGGCGCACCCGCACGACGCTGTGGGGCCTGGTGCGCCCGGCCACCGGATCCACGCGCGTGTCCATCGACTACCGCCCGCGCGGCGCGACGCGTTGGCACGTCCTCAAGCACGACACCACCAACGCGCGCGGCGTGTGGACGACGACCACGTCGCGCCGGTCCGATCGCCGATACCGCGTGCGCTGGAGCGCCCCCGACGGCACGCGGTACGCCGGGCCGCTGACCCGGGTGCACCGCAGCCCGTGACGGTCGGATCGGCGTCGTCGTCTTCCCGATGACGGGATCGTGCGGTGTGGCGCGCATCGGGGTACGGACACCGCATCGCGTCGTCGCCACCGAGGCGAGGCCGAGCCCGGGACGATGCCCAACCCACCCTCCACGGCCGCCTCGCCGCGGCACCGACCGCATGATGCCGGCCTGTCGGCAGCAGAAGCCGGTGACCGCTGATGGGACTGCGGTCGCTGCTGCCGCGCGGGCGGGCGCTCATCGTCGTGGACGTCCTGCTGGTCGCCTGGGTGGTGCTGTGGATCGTGATGGGCGGCGCGGTCGCCGGTCAGGTGCGGGGCCTGCGACAGCTCAGCGGCACCGCCGCCCAGATCGGGACCGCGTTGCGGGAGACGGGCCAGGCGGTCGAGACGCTCTCCAACGTCCCGTTCGTCGGCGATCGCGTGGCCGGCGCGGGCCGTCAGATCGACGCGGCGGGCGTGAGCACGATCGAGAGCGCCCGGGCCAGCCGCAGCAGCATCCACACGCTGAGCTGGATGTTGTGGGTGTTCCTCGCGGTCATCCCCACGGTCCCGGTCCTGGTGCTCTACCTCCCCCTGCGCGTCCTCGTCGTACGCGAACGCCGAGCGCTCCGGCGCCTGGTGGCCGAGCGTGGCCATGACCCGGTGCTGCGTCGCCTGCTGGCCCAGCGCGCGCTGTTGACGATGCCGTACCACCGGCTGCTCGCCCAGGGCGACGACCCGTTCGACGACGCGCGCGGGCCCCGTATGGACGAGCTCGCCGACGCCGAGCTGGCTCGGCTCGGCGTCCGTCCCGCCTCCGACGAGCGCTGACCCGGTGACCGACCTGGTGGTCCGGCTGCGATGGGTCGTCGTGTGTGGGTGGATTCTGGCCGCGGTCGCCGCGGTCCGTCTGCTGCCGGCGATCGAGGATGCCCACTCGGGGGCGCTCGGAGCGCTCGTGCCCCGCGACGCCGCCGCCGTCAAGGCCGAGATCGCCTCCAAGACCCGGTTCGGCTTCCCGCTGCTCTCTCGGACGCTGATCGTCCAGCGGGACCCGCGAGGGCTCTCGGCGGCCGAGCAGGCCGCGGTCGTCGAGCGCGCGGTGCGGCTCAACCGCCACGCGGTTCCCGGGTTCGAACGCATCGCGGCCGCGCTTCCGGTGACCAACGCCATCGGTTCCGCGCCGTTCGTCCGCGAGCGCGGGACGACGGCGATCACATACCTGTTCTTCGCCCCCGACGTCGACGTCGGAGACCGTGCCGACCTCGCCCGCCGCTTCGTCGAGGAGCACGTGCCGGCGACGCCCACCGGGACCGTGGGCGTGACCGGGCAGGCTGCGGCTGCCGGCGAGCAGTCCGACCTGGTGGCCCGGTGGCTGCCCGTGATCGAGTTGGCCACGATCGCGCTCGTCGCCATGGCCGTCGGTGCGCGATTCATGGCCGTCGGGGCGCCGCTGCTCACGCTGGCGACGGTGGCGATCGCGTACCTCATCTCGAACCACATCGCCGCCTGGGTCGGACAGCGGCTGGGCTTCGTCGTGCCGCGCGAGGTCGAGCCGATCATGGTCGTGCTGCTCTTCGGCGTGGTCACCGACTACTCGATCTTCTACCTGTCGCGGTTCCGTGCCCTGCTCGCCGACGGGCTTCCGCGGATGTCCGCCGCCCGGGCCACGACCCGGCAGATGTCGCCGATCATCTTCGCCGCCGGCATCACGGTGATCGCCGCCACGGCCACGCTCATGGCCGCGCAGCTGGACTTCCTGCGCGTGTTCGGCCCGGGGCTGGCGCTGTCGGTCCTGGTCGCTCTGGTGGTGTCGGTCACGCTCGTGCCGGCGACCCTGGCCATCGTCGGCCGCGCGCTGTTCTGGCCCCGCCGGCCCCAGGTCGAGCTGAGCGTCGACGAGGCCGCCGAGGAGACGCCGACCGAGCAGGTCGGGCGTGCCCGCCGGTCGCGCGCGGTGCGGCTGGCCTGCGAACGACCGTGGACGGCGGTCGCCGGGTGCGTGCTCCTGCTGGCCGTCGCCTCGGCCGGGCTGGTCAACCTCCGGCTCGCCAACCCTGTCGTCCGCGGGCTCCCGCCCGGCAACCCGGTGCGCGAGGCCTACGCGCAGGCGGCCAAGGGCTTCACGCCGGGCATGCTCTCGCCCACCGTGCTCGTCCTGTCCGGGCACGACGTCGCCGCGCAGCGTCACGGGCTGGCCCAGCTGCAGCGTGAGCTCGCACGCCAGCCCGGGGTGGCGTTGGTGCTCGGCCCGGCCCTCCGGCCTCCGGTCGGCGGCCTGCGGCTGGGGGCGACCGTCTCGCGGGACGGCGACGCGGCGCGCTACTTCATCGTCATGACCGACGACCCTCTCGGGGCCGCGGCGATCGACGCCCTGCGACGGATACGAGAACGCGTCCCCGGCCTGGTCTCCGCGGCCGGCCTGACCCACGTCCAGGCATCGATGGCCGGGGACACCGCGCTGTCGGCCGAGACCATCGACAAGACGCTCGGAGATCTCGAGCGCATCGCCCCCATGACCCTGCTCGTGATCCTGCTGGTCCTGTCGGTCTATCTCCGCGCCCTGGTCGCGCCGCTGTACCTGATCGCGGCCAGCGTCCTGGGCTTCGCCGCGGCGATGGGCATCGGTGCGCTGATCTTCGGGCAGCTGACCTACTACGTGCCGTTCGCGGTGGCCGTCCTGCTCGTGTCCCTGGGCTCGGACTACAACGTGTTCCTCGTCGGGCGCATGTGGCAGGAGGCCCAGGTGCGCCCGCTGGCCGAGGCGATCCCGGTGGCGGCGTCGCGGGCGGCGAAGGCGATCACGCTGGCCGGCGCGGTGCTCGCGGGCTCCTTCGCGCTCATCGGCCTGGTGCCCGTCAGCGCCTTCCGCGAGATCGCCGTGCTCATGACCGTCGGCCTGCTCATCGACGCGCTGCTGCTCCGGACCATCCTGGTCCCGGCCCTGGTGACGATCGTCGGCGCCCGCAGCGGCTGGCCGGGAGGGCGGCTGTCGGATACGGCTCCGGGCGCGGGCCTGGTCCCGGTGGCGCCCGAGAAGGTCGCCGGAGGTGGGTGATCGCACCGACCGGTCCGGACGCGGGCGGCTCACGGTCGTGGGCGGCCGTGCCCGGGCGCTCCTGCTCAACCTGTCGCAGAACCTCGGAGTCATTCCGGGCCTGATCGTCGCGCTGTTCGCGGCCCTGGCCATCGGCCTGGTCGAGCTGGACAAGCACATCGACCTCGACGGCGTCCAGGTGGTCTTCCGCGGGGACGGATCGGCGGCACGGACCGTCCTGTCGGTCATCGCGAGCTCGCTCATCACGGTGGCGGGTCTGACGTTCTCCATCACGATGGTTGTCCTCCAGCTGGCCTGGAGCCAGTTCAGCCCCAGGCTCCTGCGGACGTTCTTCGGCGACCGGGTGACGCAGGTCACGATCGGCACCTTCGTCGGCACCTTCGCGTATTCGATCCTGGTGATGCGGGCGGTCGGCTCCTATGGGGACGCGGGCTTCGTGCCGCGCCTGAGCGTCGCGGTCGCCTCGCTGCTGGGCATCGGCGCCGCCGCGCTGCTCGTCGTGTTCCTGCATCACGTCTCCCAGCTCATCCAGGTCTCCCACGTCACCGCGACCATCGCCCGTGAGACGCTCGCGCGGACCGACGCGCTGTACCCCAGCCGCTTCGGCGCCGGCGCCGAGGACGAATCCGCGACCGAGCTCCTGACGGCCTGGCGCCGCGAGCGGGCCCCCGAGCCCGTGCTGCCGCCACGGCCCGGCTTCGTCCAGCGGGTCGGTCTGGACGAGCTCGCGCGCGGCATGCGCGGCCGTGCCGGCCAGGTGGTCGTCCTCGTCTGTCCGGGCGATTTCGTCAGCGTCGAGACTCCCCTGGCCGAGGTCTGGCCGCAGGACGGGGCCGAGGGGTGGCGTGAGGCCGTGCTGGGTGCGGTGACGATCGCCAGCGAGCGCGACCTGGACCAGGACGTCGACTTCGGTCTGCGCCAGCTGACCGACACGGCGCTGAGGGCCCTGTCGCCCGGCATCAACGATCCCACGACGGCCGTGACGTGCATCGGCTACCTCCGCGCGATCCTCGTGCGCCTGGCCGAGCGCGCGCCGACGCCGGCGGTGCGGCGCTTCGACGACCACCAGATGACCGTGGTCGCCCGCCAGCGCGGGTTCGACGAGCACTGCGAGGCGATGCTGCAGATCGGCCGTTACGTCGCCGGGGACGCGTGGGTGGCCGGGGAGCTGCTGGCGGCGCTGCACGGGTGCGCCCAGGCGGCGCGGCGGTGCGGGGCGTCGCAGCGCCAGGGGGTGGTGGACGCCGCCGCCACGACGATCGCCGGCCAGGCCATCGCGCAGGCGGGCAACGAGCGCGATCGCCGGCGCCTCGCCGATCGGCTCGCCGCCGTGCTCGAGGCCGGCGCCCTGCCGGGCTCCTGATGTCAGCGGAATGTCGACCCACGGCCACGATGGCGCCGGCCGGGGAAGACCGGCCAGGTGACCCCCGGCCTTCGCATCGCCCGCCGGGCGCCGCGGTCGACGGCCTGCACGCCGCGTCGGTCCTGTGGCTGGCGCACCGCAGGGGCGGGCATCGCCGCGCCCTGCACGCCAATGATGGACTTGTGGACGTGCGACCGAGGGCGGGCGCTCGCGGGTGCTCAGTGATCCGGGACGACGACTGCGATCTGGCGATCCAACCGGCCCAGCAGGGTGTGGGGGACCGACCCACCGAGCGCGGCGCGAAGGAGGCCGCGCCCCGGAGCTCCGGTCACCACGACCCCGGCATGCTCTTCGTGCAGCGCGTCGACCAGCGCATCGACCGGGGATCCGGTCACGGCCACGCCGCGGGCGGGGACCCCGGCCGGGACCTGCGACAGCAGCTCGCCGAGCAGCGGGTCGACCGACTGCCGCGGTCCGCCGTCGTCGTCCACGGCGTGGACGACCACGAGCGTGGTGTCCAGGGCGCCGGCCAGCTCGGCGGCGACCTCGACAGTGCGTCGGGCCCCGGCCGACTCGCCCACCGCACAGACCACGGCGTGGGGGTCGGTGAGGGCGGCGGTCGTCGCGTCCGGTGTGACGACCGCCACCGGGCACCCGGCATGGTCGAGCAGGCCGCGGGTCACACTGCCCTGGAGCACGGCGCGGAGCACGCTGCCGCCGCGATCTCCGGCCACGAGCCAGGCGACGTCGTCGCGCTGTGACGCCTGGCTGAGCACCGTCTGCGCCGGGCCCGGCAGGGCTTCGCATCGCGCCTCGGGATGGCCCACGCTTCCCGCCAGGCGCTGCAACCGGCGTTCGCGCTCGGCGGTGGTCTCGGCCTCCACCTGAGGCGAGATGATGGGCGCGGGCGCGACGGCATCGGGACCCATCAGGCTGAGCTCCAGATGGGTCTCCAGCAGGCTCAGGGCCGAGCCGGTCCGGTCGGCCAGCGACGCCCCGATGGCGACGAGCATCCCGTCGCGATCGGTGCCGCCGAGCGCGCACAGGACGGAGCGTGGAGCGGTCACGACGGCGACTCCGGCGCGCGGACCGGGGCCACCGACTCGAGCATGGACGGACCCAGGGCCCGGACGCGACCGCTGCGGATCGCCTCGTCGACGATCCGTGCGAACGCCTGGGGCCCGCCCCAGTGGTCGGCATGGCAGAGGTCGTAGAGACCGTCGCGCGTCAGCACCCGATGGGTGTCGAGCACGCGGACGACGTGGTTGATGCGGGCCTGCCGATGGCTCGTGGCGGGATGCGGCGGCCCGACCTGTCCTAGCTGGGCGCTCATGGTCTCGAGGTGCCCGGCCCGGCGGGCGTTCGTGCCGGCGCGGTCAGGCGCAGCACAGGCGAGAGGTCGGAGCGGTGGGTCGGAGCGGGTGGGTCCCGGCCGGCGAGCCTGCTTCGGCGCGCGCCCGGCGGGGCCGGTGCGGCGGGGCACCGTCGAATCGCGGGCCCCGGGCGCCGGCCTCGAGCGCAGGGGCTCCCCACGGCTGTTGAAGGCGATCGACCGCTTCGACTCCCAGCTCGGGATCGCCTTCGGCAGCTTCGCTCCGCCGGCGATGTCGGGCGAGATCCGCGGGCATTTCCGTGACCGAGGTTGGGCGATCACGGCGTCGGCGACGCCGGTCATGAGCGCGCCGAGGAGCGCGCGACGCCGACACCGCCGCTGGACCGGCTCCCGGCGCACGAGCGGATGATCCCGCGTCTGCGCTTCGCCCGTGGGCTGACCCAGGCGGAGATCGGTGACATCCTGATCGGGGCGCCGGCGCCGCGCGCGGCCGCCTCGGGAGCCCGCAGGCGTCATCGGCGTGACGGTGGCGGCGGCGGCCTCGGAACGCCTCGGGTAGCGCAGGGGACATGACCGTCAAGACCGCCATCGCCGTGGCCACCGCAGGCGCGGCCGTCCTTGCCGGGTGTGGATCGCAGAGCGCCAGCGACCAGGCCCGGAACCAGGCGACCAACGCCCAACAGCAGGTCCAGCAGGCCGAGCCGGCCCTGTCGCCCAAGGCCCAGAACGTGCTCCAGGACGCCCAGGCCCTCGCTGCCGACATCGCCACGACCGCGCGGAACTACGCGTCGGGCAAGGTGACCGACCAGCAGGCCGCCGACAAGCTGGGCGGCTATCAGCAGCGTGCGACGGCGCTGTCGCAGCGGGCGAAGGACCTGCCGGCCACCGAGCGGTCCCGCTCACAGCTCACCAAGCTCACCAAGCAGCTGAGCTCGACGACGAGCAGCCTGCGCTCCAGCGTGGATCAGGGCGCGGCCGGCGCCGACGTGCAGGGCTCGGTCGACCGACTGCGCACCGCGGCCACGGCGACCTACCAGCAGCTGCAGGGCCGGCTCCCGGCCGACACCCGCAAGGCCATCACGCAGGCCCTGAACGCGCTCGGGGCCTAGGACCCGGCGCGCGATGGGGACCGAGCCGGGGCCCGCCCCCGTGCGCATCGCGCTGCGGCCCATCTCCAGCCCGCTCGGCCTGGGCTTCCTGGCGCTGGCCGGGGCAGCGGTGCTGGCCTCGAGCCTGCAGCTCGGATGGACACCGGCCGGCGAGCGCGGCCAGGTCGGGCTGCTCGTCCTGGTCTTCACCCCGGTCCCGCAGCTGCTGGCCTCGGTCTTCGGGTTCCTGGCCCGGGATCCGGTCGCCGCGACGGGCATGGGGGTCGTTGCGGCCGGATGGACGGCGCGAGGGGCGGTGCTGCTCGTGTCGGCCGCCGGCAGCCGGAGCGACGCGCTGGGGACGCTGGAGCTCCTGATCGCGGCCGCCGTGGCGATCTCGGCCCTCGAGGCGGCCGGGGGCACGGCGGTCGTCGCGGCGGTGATGTCCCTGACCGCCCTGGACTTCCTGCTCTCGGGCCTGCAGGAGCTGGGGGTGGGCGAGCTGGCGACGGCGGTCGGGGTCGTGGGTGTCGCGCTCGCCGCCGTCGCGCTGTATGCCGCCGCGGCCCTGGCGCTCGAGGACCTGCGGCGGCGCACGGTGCTGCCCACCGGCCGCCGAGGCGGCGGACGCCGTGCGCTCCACGGCGATCTGGCCGACCAGCTCGAGGGCGTCGCCCACGAGGCGGGCGTCCGCCGTCAGCTCTGACCGGCCCCGGGGGATCGCGGGCTCCGGAGGGCGCTTCCCCTGCATCGACGGGGAGGGCGCCGGCGATCGCGTCGACGACGTCGGCCTGCCCACCCGCGATGCGGGCGGCCAGGCCGAACAGCGAGGTGAGGACGATCGCCGACGGGAACAGCGAGAAGAGCATGTGGGACGCGATCGCGCGGCGAACTGCGGGCAGCGGTCGCCGGTCTCCCGCCGAGCCCGATCTCCAGCGCGCCGCCCCTCGGCGGGAACATGAACGGCGCGGTGGGTCGCCGCTAGCCGGGTGACGCGTCGCCGCTCCGGCTCCAGGGGTCCAGCAGCGTTCCGCCCAGTGCGTAGACCCGAGCGTGGTAGGCGAGCGACAGCAGGGCGAGGGCCACGCCGGTCGCCGGCAGCCCCGCGGCGTACAGCGCCACGGCGGCCAGGCCGGAGACCACGAGCTCCTGCAGGAGCCGCAGGAGCTCGGCGTGACGGCCCGCGCCGCCGACGTCGACCCGGCCCCAGAAGCCGAAGCCCACAACGGGGGCACCGACGCCCAGCGCGATATCGGCTGCGGTGTCGTGTCCGGCCGTGGCACCCCAGTAGGCCAGCCCGAACACGGTCCCGGCCTCCAGGGTGGCACGCAGGGCCAACGTGAGCCACTCGTGCGGCGAGCGCGACCGGTTCACGACGACGACGACGTCGGGTACTGGCCGAGCGTCACGGTCACGGTGGCCTGCGTGCCGTCGTCGTGGCGCACCCGGACCGGGATCTTGGCCCCCGGGTCCAGCGTGGCCAGCACGGTGGAGACGTCGGCCGCCGAGGACGTGTCCTTGCCCGCGATCGACAGCAGCGTGTCTCCGGCACGGATGCCGGCGGCGGCGGCGGGGCCGCCCTTGACGACCTTGGCCACGACGGCGCCCTGTCCGGCATACCCGGCGGCCAGCTGGACGCCCAGGTACGCGCGGTGGGAGTTCACCACGTGCCCGTACTTGATGATCTGGCCGGCGATGTCGCGCACCACATCGCTGGGGATCGCGAAGCCGATGCCCGGCGCAGCGCTGCCGCCCAGCTCAGGATCGACGGCCGCCAGCGTCGGGATGCCGATCACCTCCCCGGACAGGTCGACGAGCGCGCCGCCGCTGTTGCCGGGGTTGATGGGCGCGCTCGTCTGGATGGCGCCCGGCAGCACGGCGCCTCCGGGCTCGGGAACCGTCCGGCCCAGGGCGCTGACGATGCCGTTGGTCACGCTGCTGCGCAGGCCGAGGGGATTGCCGATCGCCAGCGCGATGTCGCCCACCTTCAGGTCCGAGGATCGCCCGAAGGTCGCCGGGCGGAGCTTGGCGCCCTTGGCGCGCACGACCGCGAGGTCGCCGGGGGCGAAGACACCGACCAGCGTGGCGCTCGAGCGGGTGCCGGCGGCGTCGGTGATCGTGAAGGACGTCGATGATCCCACGACGTGGGCGTTGGTGACGATGTCGCCCCGGTCGTCGAAGACCACGCCGGAGCCCAGGCCCTTGGAGGTCTGCACCTGGACGACGCGCGGGGCGACGTCGCTGATCACCGAGACCAGCTTCTGCTGGTAGGCCAACGCCCCGGCCGGGGCGGAGGCCGCCTTCGCCGACGTCGCCGCGGCCCCCGAGCTCCCGCCACAGGCCGACAGACCGGTCGCCACCACCACGACGGTCAGGGCGGCGAGGATCAGGCGCAGGGGCGGCGGCAAGGACATGGTGTTGGTGCTCCGTGGGCGATGAGGATGGGATGGTCGGTCTCGCGCTACCCGGTGGGTGCGGCGGGCGGCCCTTCGTGTCGTGCCGGTGACGCCCGGGCTTACCGGGCCCGCGGCCGCCCGACCGCGACGTCGCGACGGGCTCCGCGCCGGGCGAGCCGTCGCGGACACCCGCGGCGACCTGCGCTGAGTCCGCGGCCAGCGGGCCGTCGTCGCGGGGCGCCGGCGGCACGTTGTCAGGCGCACGACGGGGCGCCGTGTCATCCCGGTCCGGGTGGAAGACCACCAACATGCCTGCCGCACGCACCGACGTCCGTCTGGTCTTCCTGGCGATCGCGGTGGCCTTGGCGGGCGTCATGATCTTCACCGCCGCGCGGTCGGCGCCATCGCCCGGGGCCTCGCCGGCGCGTGCGGCCGTCGCGGCCCACGGCCCCGTGGTCCTGGCGGCACAGGACCTCATCGTCGCCTCGGCGGCCATGGCGCCGTCCGGCGTCCACGCCGGGGAGGCGCGCGTCGTCCAGCTCGGGCGCCCGGACCCGCGGGGGCTGGCCCCCGCCACTCCCCGGCGTGCCGCAGCCGAGTGGCTCTCCGCGTGGTACCAGCGCGCGTGGGGACGCATGCGCGTGTGGTCGACCCCCGTTCCGGCTGCTCCCGTGCCGTCGTCGTGGCTGCGCGCCCGGTTCGGGCCGGGGCGCCTGGAGGGCTGGGCGCTGGGGCGCCGGGCTCGTGCGGCGGCCGACCACGCCGTGGTCGACGTCCGCGTCGCGGTGCGTCCCCTGCTGAGGATGACCGTGCAGCGCCGGTCGCTGACCCTCACGCTGCGCCGCGCCGGCGGCGTGTGGAAGGTGGACACGAGCGCGGTCGTGGCCCCGATCGCGGCGCCGATGGCATAGGCGTCCTGGCCGGTGTGCGCGCGGAAGGCAGACCGCATGATCGACAGCCGGCGCTTGCCCTGGCGGCGCCTCGATCGAAGGGCGCAGGCCCGTGCGCGGCAGCGGTTCGCTCGTCCATGCCGCCGTCCCACGGAGACCTCTGTCCGCAGGTCTCCGGGGTTGGTCTCTCCTCCCGTCCTTCGGAGTCTGTGCGGCTCGCCCGGCCGGACCGTCGGTCAGGGCTCGACGAGCCCGCGGCGGATCGCGTAGCGCGTCAGGGCGACGCGGTCACGCAGCCCGAGCTTGTCGAGGATGTTGCTGCGGTGACGCTCGACGGTCTTCTCGCTGATGTGCAGGACCGCGCCGATCTCGCGACCGGTGAAGCCTTCAGCGATGAGCTTGACGACCTCGGACTCGCGTGCCGACAACGGGTCGGCCGGCGTCTCGCCGGCCGCGCCGCGATCCAGGAAGTCCTGTACGAGCGCGGCCACGCCGCGGGGATGCAGGAACGGCTCACCGCGCATCGCGGCCCGGCACGCGCTGACGAGATCCTCGTGGGCGGCCGACTTGAGCACATAGCCCGAGGCGCCGGCGCGCAGCGCCTCGAAGAAGAACTGCTCGTTGTCGTGCATCGACAGGATCAGCACGCGGAGGTCGGGGCGCTGCTCGCTGAGCTGGCGCGCGGCCTGCACCCCGGTCAGCCGGGGCATCGTGACGTCGAGCACGGCGAGGTCGATCTCCTCGCGCAGCGCGATCTCCACCGCCTCGGCGCCGTCGCCGGCCTCGGCCACCACCTCGAAGCCCGGCTCGGCGTCCAGGATCAGGCGAAGGCCGTGCCGGACGACGGCATGGTCGTCGGCCAGCAGGACCCGGATGGGCCGTGCGCTCATCGACGCCATACCGGCACCTCGAGGACCACGCGGGTGCCGCTCCCGGCGCCCCGCGGCTCGACGCGCAGCTCGGCGCCGATGGACAGCGCGCGCTCGCGCATGCTGCGGATCCCGCTCTCGGAAGGGCCGTTGGCGACGAACCCGCAGCCGTCGTCGACCACGCCCAGGACCACCTGGTCGGCCTCCGCGCGCAAGGTCATCTCGATCGTCTCGGGCCGTCCGTGACGCACGGCGTTGGTCAGGCTCTCCTGGGCGATGCGGTAGATGACGACCTCGGCGTCCTCGCCGACCACGGGGAGGTCGCGATCCAGCGTCCGCCGGATCTGGATGCCGGTCCGGCGGGTCATGCGCTCGCTGAGGTTGGTCAGCGCGGGCACGAGCCCGAGGGTGTCCAGCGCCTCGGGTCGTAGCTCCCGTGCCAGGCGGCGGACGTCCTCCACCGAGGCCAGGACCCCGTCGCGGACCTCCCGCACCTCGTCGCGCATCTCGGGCGGCGTGCCGGCCAGGAGCCGGTCCACGTGCAGTCCCAGCGCGGTCAGCGTCTGGCCGATCTGGTCGTGCAGCTCGGCCGCCACCCGGCGGCGCTCCCCCTCGCGCTCGCTGAGCGCCCGCATGCTCGACTCCCGGCGCTCGGTCTCCAGCCGGTCGAGCATGTCGTTGAACGCGTCGGCCAGCAGGGTCAGCTCCGACCGGGGCCGGGGCAACGGCAGCCGATGGCCGGGGCGCATGGGATCGATGTCGCGCATCAGGGTCGTCATCCGCGCCAGCGGCGTCGTCGCCCGCCGGACCAGGACCACGTTCACCGCGCTCATGACCAGCAGCCCGCCGACCAGGGCCGGGATGCGGCCGTTGGCCGGCTCGATGATGAGCACGACGCACGCCACCGCCAGGACCGTGACGTTGGGCACGAGCAGCCGCCAGAACAGCGAGATGTAGCGGCCTCCCATGCGACGAACCGTAGCGCTGCGGCGCGGGGGTGACGTCACCGGCATGACGCGCCCCGCACCCACGTCGCCGTCAGGGAAAACCATGTGGGATGGTCCACCACCGGCCACGGCGCCCCGGCGGCCTGCCCTTCTACATCGCAGCGTGGCTGGGCGCCGGCGCGGCGGTGGTGGTGGCCGCGGCGCTGATCCTCGATCGCGGCGGCGCGCCCGCGACCTCGGTCTCCCTGCCGCCCGTCCACGAGCGCGAGCTCGGCGCCGCGGCGCGCAAGGCGGGGTGCACCGTCGCGGGCCGCCGGCGGACGCTCTCCGGCGACGCCGTCGCCGCGCAGGCCGCGCGGCCCGGCATCTACACGCGCCCGGTCTCCGACGGGGCGCGCGAGCGCAGCGTGCGCGCGGGCATCATCGTCGTCGAGTACCGGCCCGACGCCTCCGACGGCGAGCGCAACAGGCTCGGCGACCTGCAGCGATCGATGCCGGCGGGGACGGTGCTGGCGCCGAGCGCCGCTCTGCGCGCCAACCAGCTCAGCGTCACGACCTACGGGCGGCAGCTGCGCTGCCGGGAGATCACGCCCCGGGCGTTGGAGGCCCTCCAGCTCTTCCGCGGCCGCTACCTGGGATCGGGCCCCGGCGCCTGACGGCGGCCCATGGTTGCGCGACCACCCAAGATGGGGGTCAGCCCCCATTGGGTTTCGGTGCCCGCGCGGGCACGACAAGGACATGGAGTTCTCCGGCCTCGACCTCATCCGCGTCTTCGAGTACGACCCCGATCTTCTCGACGGGCTCGACGAGCCGGTGGCCGCACACCTGCGCACGCGCCTGACGACCCGGCGCGCGTGGGCCGACGCCGGCCCGTGGACGCTCGAGATGGACCCCGACGAGATCCCGGGACATCTCGGGATGCTGGTGATCGACGGGCTGCTCGTCCGGACCGTGCGGCTGGCCGAGCGCGAGTCGTCGGAGGTCGTGGGCCCCGGCGAGCTCCTGCGGCCGTGGGACAGTGAGGACACCATGGGGTCCGTCGAGTGCGTCAGCGAGTGGCGGGTCCTGCAGCCGACGACGTTCGCGTCGCTGGACCGGCGGTTCGCCGAGCTCGTCGCCCGCTGGCCGACGATCATCGCCCAGCTGCTCTCTCGCAGCGCGCGGCGCTGCCGGACGCTAGTCCACCAGGCCACTATCGCCCACGTCCGCCACGCCGAGACGCGCGTTCTGCTCGCGCTCTGGCACCTGGCCGACCGCTGGGGCCGGGTGACGGCCGACGGCGTCGTGGTGCCGGTGCCCCTGACCCACCAGCTCCTGGCGCAGCTGACCTGCCTGCAGCGGCCCACCGTCAGCGGTGCCCTCAGCCAGCTCAAGGCGGCCGGCGTCGTCTCGCGGCGCGGCGACGGCGGGTGGCTCCTGCACGGTGACCCGCCGAGCCTCGCCGGGCCGGAGGAGGGCACCGTCCTGACCGCGGTCTGAGCCGGGCGTCACGGCGCGATCGTCGGCACCTCGACGCGCAGACGCTCGAGGATGGCGTCCACCCTCGCCGCGATCTCGGTGGCGTCGCAGCGCAGCGCCGCGGCCATGTCGTCGGGCAGGGCACCGTCGAGCGCCATGCCGATCAGAGGGAGGTCCTCGGCCTCGACCTTGGCCGACGCTGCCGTCAGGAGCTCCCGCGGCACCGGAGGCATGACGCGCTCGCCGCGGGCCACGCACCGGATCGCGTCATAGAGCGCCGGCGCGGGCGCGCTCTTGTGCAGCAGCCCGTCGGCTCCGGCCAGGATCGCCGGCAGCGCCAGCTGCGCGTCGGCGTAGGCCGAGTAGAGCAGGACGGCGGGCGCCGGGATCTCCCGCTTGAGCCGCCGGCACAGCAGCAGGCCGTCGGTGTCGGGCAGGTGGTAGTCCAGCAGCACGACGTCGGGCCGGGTGCGGTTGAGCACCGGCAGCAGCTCCGCGGCGGATGCCGCGGCACCGAGCGGCACCATGCCCGGTTCCGCGGTCAGCACCCCGGTCAGCCCCGCACGCATGGCGGGATGGTCGTCGACGAGCATGATGCGGATCACGTCAGGTCCTCTCGGGTGGGGTGGAGGGCAGCGCGAGGACGACGCGCGTGCCGCGGCCGTCCGGTCCGGGCCCGATCCTCAGCCGGGCGCCGATCGTCTCGGCCCGGCCGTGCATCGAGCGCAGGCCGTGCCCGGGATGGGCGTCGGCGGCCTCGCCCATCCCGATGCCGTCGTCGTCGACGACGACCAGGCCGCCGTCGGGGCCGCGGGACAGCACGACGTCGACCGTCGAGCAGCAGGCGTGGCGCACGGCGTTGGTCAGGGCCTCCGCCGCGATGCGGTAGGTGTGGGCGGCGACCATCGGCGTCAGTTCGGGCAGGTCGCCGACGACGCGCAGGGCGAGGTCACCGGTGAGCCCCAGCTCGCCCGCCCGCTCGCGCAGCAGGTCGGCCACCGGGCGCCCCTCGGCCGGCGAGCGGAGCTCGGCGATCGAGGTCTCCATGTCGGCGGTCGCCCCGCGCAGCTCGGCCAGGGCCTGGGTCAGCACCGCCGCGCGCGGCCCCTCTGCGGGGACCGGCAGGGCGCTGAGCAGCAGGTGCGCCGCGTGGACCCGCTGCTTGGCGGAGTCGTGGAGCTCCCACGCGATGCGCTGGCGTTCGCTCTGCACCGCGAGCAGCTCGGAGCGCTCGCGTTCCTCGCGCAACCGGCGCAGGAGCTGCCCGGAGTACGCGAGGGCGAGCGTGATCACGACCGGGACCAAGAGGTGGGTCGCCAGCGTCTCGAGGCGGATCGTGTTGGCGATGCGTGTCCGCGGGAACCTGCCGGGTCAGGATCGCCGTGATCGCGTAGGCGCCTGAGAAGGCCGTGCTCCAGGCCAGCGCGCCGCGCCAGGACGACGCCGTCGCAGGCAGCACCAGCGTGGTCAGGGCGAACACGTAGAACGGGCTGCGCCAGTCGCCCGAGAGCAGGACGAGCACCAGCGCGGCGAGCATGTCGCCGGCCCAGGCCGGGCGCGAGATGCGCAGGCGCTCGAGCCGGCCGAAGGCCGTCAGCGTGATCGCCGTCCAGCCCGCGGTGACCAGCGCCAGCGGCACGTCGGCGTGCGTGACCGCGTGGGCGATCAGCAGGGCGATCGCCACCGCCGCGCCGAGCAGTCGCGTCATCACCAGCAGGGAGAACCAGCGGCGGTCCTCTCGCAGCGCCTCTCTCGTCAGCGGAATGCCCACAGCATGCTGGCGGGCGCCGCGACGCTGTCGTCGACGGGTCAGCCGAGCGCACCATGCGTCATCGGCGTGACGGCCGTTCGGTTCAGGCCACGGGGGAGGTGGCGCGGGTCGTGTCGTGGGCATCGGGGCCCGATGCCTTCGAGGAGGCCGCCAGCAGGAGCACTGGCGCTCGGCCGCGAGGGCGACGTCCAGGAGGGCGGCGGTGGAGCTGTCGAGCCGGAAGGCCGATGCCGTCAGCCACGTTTCCAGGGCGATGACGGGGCGCGACGGCGGCCGGCCTGCCGGTGAGCGCCGTCGCGCCGGTCGGTCAGGAGATGCTGATGGTGTTGACGCCGGGGTCGACGGGGGTGCGGGCCGCGACCTCGTCGTAGTTGTAGGCGGTGCCGGGCTTGCTGCCGGGCTTGCCGAAGCCGAAGCCCGCGGACTCCAGCACGGTCACGGCATCCATGATGTCGTAGAAGCCCGGCGCACCGGTCGTCGGCAGGCCGGCGACCTCCTCGCGCTGGGCGAACTTCGCGTAGACGCGGTCGTTGCCCAGCTCGCCCAGCGACTGCAGCGCGACGGCGCGGTGGACGGCCTCGGTGGCCATGATCTCCGCGGCGTAGCGCGCGAACTTGGAGCCCGAGAGGGTGCCCTGGCGCGCGAACACGGTGACGCCGAGCAGGTAGGCGTTGATGAAGACCTGGTCGCCGACGACGAGGGTCTTCAGCAGGTTCTCCTTGGAGGCGAAGACCTCGTCGGGCACGTAGATCGTCTTGGTGACCTCCTTGCCGCCGACGGCCTTGGAGGTCAGCAGCTCATAGTGGTTCTTCTCCTGCTGGGCGGCGGCCTGGACGTTGCGCCGGGTGACCGCGTCGAGCTGGGAGCCGAGCTTCTCGGGGCCGACCGTGTTGACGATCGTGGCCAGCACCTCGGCCGTGGCCGCCACGGCCAGGATGTTCTCGGCCTTGTTGGCGTCGTTGGTGGACACCTTCGCCTCGGCGCTGGCGCTCATGAGACCGAAGAGACCCATGCCCGCCAGCGACGCCGCCGTGCCCTTGATCAGCCCGCGCCGGCTGGAGGCCGGCAGATGCTGGTTCTGGCGGTCGATCTCGTCGTACAGGTGGTTGGTGGAATCGCTCATGCGGGTGGATCCCTTCTGGCGGTCTCTGGGAGCCGCCGGTTGGAGTGTCACCTGCTCCTGCTCCCGCCGGGCCCAGGCGGATCACCGGTCGACGACGCGAGGTACCACGGATGACACTCGCTCAGACCGCGCCCGCGGCGGCGGTCGACGCTGCCGGACCTGCGCGGCCGGGATCGGCGGCCGTCCTCCGGCGCGGCCGACCCGCGGGGCGGCTCGCGGGTGTGTGCCCCCCGAGCCGGGGCTGTGAGCGGCGTCCGGCCCACCTCAGCGCCACGGCCGCATCGACCCCGGCAAGGTCTTCGGGCCGGGCCGGCGCCGCGGGGGTGTCAGCGGCATGACGGTGGGCCGCCGGTCATGGCACGGCGGCCGGGACGGCGTCCGGCGGGGGGTCCGCGCTGACCCCGGACGGGCGTGGGATCGCCGGCTGGATCACGCACCGAAGCTGCACGCGGACCGCGATCGTGGTCGGCCGAGTTCGTCCCATGGCTCAGCGCAACGGCGCGAGGCCACCCGAGGAGGGCGCCGTAGGACGTGAGGGCGAGGGGGACACGTCCTGCGCAAGATCTTACATCGTAAGTCCACCGGCTGCCGGCGGTCTACGGCGGGTAGGACCCGATCGTGAGCACACCGAACGCCGAATCGCCTGTTGCGTTCTGACACGCCGCTCGCCTTGATCGTGGACCGTGCCGTCGCGGGGCACGGGACCATGCTCTCGCGACGGTGCTCACGCCCGTGACGCGCGTCGTGGTGATCGGGGCGGGGCACAACGGGCTGGTCGCCGCGGTGCATCTGGCGGCCGGCGGCCTGAGCCCCCTGGTGCTCGAGCAGGCGCCGCGCCCTGGTGGGGCCACGCGCTCCGCGGCACGGACGCTGCCGGGGTTCGTCCACGACGACCACGCCGCCTTCGTTCCGATGGCCGTGGCCTCACCCGCCATGCGCGAGCTGCGGCTGGAGGACGACGGCCTGAGGTGGGTCACCCCGTCGATGGTGATGGCGCATCCCTTCGAGGACGGCACGGCGATCGCCTTGCACCGTGACGTCGGCGCGACCGCCGCATCGCTGGGCGGGCGTGCCGGCTCCGGATGGGAGCGCGCGATGGGCCAGCTGCTGCCGCACGCGACGACGTTGGTCGAGACGATCCTCGCGCCGCTGCCGCCGGTCGCCGGCCCGCTGCGGCTCGGCGGGGCGCTGCGTCGTGATGGCCTGGACTGGGCCCGCCGGATGCTGGGCTCCATCGAAGCGCTGGGGCTGGAGATCTTCGCCGGCGACCGTCGAGCGACCGCGTGGCTGTCGGGCTCGGCCCAGCACTCCGGACTTCCGCCCTCGACGGCGGGAAGCGGAGCGTTCGGCCTGGTCTTGCAGGTGTTGGGCCACAGCCATGGTTGGCCGGTGCCCGTGGGTGGCATGGGCAGCCTCGTCGACGCGCTCCTCGCTCGGGGCGCCCGCGAGGGTTCACGCGTACGCTGCGACGCGCGGGTCGAGCGCATCATCACGCGGGGCGGCCGCCTGACAGGCGTGCGACTGGTCTCGGGTGAGGAGATCGCCGCGGACGCGGTCATCAGCACCCTCAGCGCCGGGCCGCTGGTGGGCATGCTGGAGCCTGGCGCGTTGCCGGCGCGGCTGGAGCGCCGTCTTCGCTCGTGGCGTTACGGGACGGGGGCGTTCAAGCTCGACTACGCGCTGTCCGGCCCGGTGCCATGGACGGCCGCGGAGCCGCGAGAGGCCGCCGTCGTCCACGTCGCCGGTGCCCTCGGCGCGCTCGAGGCTGCTGCGCAGGACGGCACGCACGGGGAGGTGCCCGAGCGTCCTGCGCTCGTCGTGGGCCAGCAGTCGCTGGTCGATCCCAGCCGTGCCCCGGCAGGGCACCACACGTTGTATGTCTACGCGCACGTGCCGTCGCGCTACGCGATGGGAGACGAGGACGTCGCGGCGCGGATCGAGGCTCAGCTCGAGCGCTTCGCACCGGGCTTCGCCGCGGCAGTCCTCGGCCGGTCGCTCCGCGCGCCGCACCAGACCGAGGTCGAGAACCCGAGCATGGTCGGGGGCGACCTCGGGGGCGGGACGATGGAGCTCGATCAGCAGCTCGTCTTCCGCCCCGCGCCGGAGCTCGTCCGCTACCGAACGCCGCTGAAGGGCCTGTACGTCGCCGGTGCCTCGATCCATCCGGGCGGGGCGGTGCACGGCATGAGCGGTCGCGGAGCGGCGCGGGCGCTGCTGCACGACCGTCGGCTGCGACCGTGGCGAACGCGCGCTGGTTGATCGCCGCGGGTCAGGCCGCCGGCGTCGCGGAGGCACGTCGCTCTCGTTGCGGCGCGACGACGTACTTGGGGTCACGCGCCGAGGCGACACCCGCGGCGAAGATGCCGAAGCGCGTGCAGGCCGAGGCGGCCAGCAGCGCGGCCCCGGCGACCATCGAGGCGGGGCGGGTGCGGCGGCCCGCGGTGGCGCCGAGCACGGCGCCGGCCGCCGTCATCACCTTGGCTGCCTTGATCAACGTGCCCGCGCGACCGGTGTCATAGGTGTCGGCGACCAGGCCGAGCCTGGACGTGAGCCGGTGCGACGCGGCGAGCTCGCCGACAGCACCGGCCACCGCGAGGGTGCGCGCCGGACCGGCCTGGTCGCAGGGAACGGCGACCAGCGCGAGCCCTGCCGCGGCGCTTGCGGCCGAGGCGACGAAGACGAAGGGCATCTCGCGGTACCCCTCGTGCCACGCGGGGATCGCGGTGTTGCACATCAGCACCGAGGTGTAGGACGCGACGACGGGGCCGAGGGCGGCCGCGCCGGCGGCCGCCGCGCGCCCCGCGGGACGCGCGATGCCGGTCAGGTCGCTGGCGGCCGCGATGCCGGCGGCCGGTGCGTAGGCGCCGAGCACCCAGACGCCGACGCTCATCGGCGAGGTCGGCTTGAAGACGCGCAACATGTTCAGGAACCGGGCGGGACGGCCGAGATCGTGCACCAGCGCGACCAACGACAGCGAGATCGCGCCCAGCGCGCCGACCTTGCTCGCGCGGGCGAGCGCCGGCCGGTCCGTGAGCTCGGCGCCCGCCGCCAGCAGCGAGGACGCGCCCGCCATGCCGCCGAGGAAGAAGTAGCCGGCGATGTCGGTGGCCGCCCAGACGGGCTCGTTGAGGATCGGGCGACCGTAGTAGGAGATGAACTCCGGCTCGCGCCGTCGGCGCGGGCTCACCGGGACCGCCCTCCGAGGAACGACGCGCCGACCACGAGGACCAGCGCGCCCGCCGCCGCGCCCGCGTGGCGCCACATCGAGGCCAGGTCGCGCGTCGTCACCACCGGGTCCGGCGGCAACCCGTACACCTCGGGCTCGTCCAACAGCAGGAAGAACGCGCCGTCGCCGCCGACACCGTCCTCCGGATCATGGCCGTAAAGCTGCGCCTCCTCCACGCCGGCGGCGTGCAGCGCCTCGACCCGCTCGCCCGCCCGGGCGCGCAGCGTCTCGAGCTCGCCGAACTGGATCGAGTCCGTCGGGCACGCCTTCGCACACGCCGGCTCCTGACCGACCTCGAGACGGTCGTAGCAGAGCGTGCACTTGTGGGCCCCGCCGTCGGACTCGCGAATGGCGACAACGCCGTAGGGGCACGCCGGGACGCAGTAGCCGCAGCCGTTGCAGACGTCGTCCTGCACCACGACCGTCCCGAACTCGGTCCGGAACAGGGCACCGGTGGGGCAGACGTCGAGGCACGCGGCATGGGTGCAGTGCTTGCACACGTCGCTGGCCATCAGCCAGCGGAAGTCCTTGCCGTCCTCGGCGACGGCCGGCTGCTCGATGAAGGCGACGTGGCGCCAGCTGTCGGCGCTGAGGCCCTGGGTGTTGTCGAAGGACATCCCGGTCCACTCCAGGCCGTCCTCCGGGACCTCGTTCCACTCCTTGCACGCCACCTCGCACGCCTTGCAGCCGATGCAGATCGAGGTGTCGGTGAAGAACCCCATTCGCGGCGGCGGGTCGACGTAGCCGGTGTCGCGCGCCGGGTCCGCGCCATCGTGGTGGACGGGGAGCGTGAAGTCGCTCATGGCCGGGATCCGGTCTGGTCGTCGATCCCGGCGCGCCTGATGTAGTCGTCGACGAGTTCGCGGCGCTCGGCGCCACGCGGCCGACGGCCCGGGCGGATGTCGGCGGTGAGCGCCTTGTCCTCCTGGATGTGCACGTTGGGGTCCAGGGAGATCGCGGTCAGCTCGTTCATCGCGTCACCTCGGGAATAGCCGTTGGGACCCCAGTGCCACGGCATCCCGATCGTGTGGATGGTCCGGGCCGGGGGCCCGCCGATCTCCAGTGGCCGCATCCGTTGGGTGACGAGCACGCGGGCCTCGACGGCCCCACGGGCCGTGATGACCGTCGCCCAGTCGCCGTGGACGAGGTCGCGTTCACCGGCGAGCTCGGGCGAGACCTCGCAGAACATCTCGGGCTGCAGCTCGGCGAGATACGGGGTCCAGCGGCTCATGCCGCCGGCGGTGAAGTGCTCGGTCAGGCGGTAGGTGGTGATGATGTAGGGGAAGACGCCGGCGCCCGGCTCGTCGCCGCTGGGGTGGTAGCGGTTGCCCTTGCGCGGATAGGTCTTGCGCACGGGGTTGCGTTGCTGGCCGTAGAGCGGGTTCTGCACCGGTGAGTCCTGCGCCTCGTAATGCGCGGGCAACGGCCCGTCGGTCAGCCCCGCGGGCACGTACAGCCAGCCACGGCCGTCGGCCTGCATGATGAACGGCTCGTCGCCGGCGATCGCGGCCGGCCCGACCGCGTCCTCGGCCGGCCGGTAGTCGGGGCGCTTGTCGGCCTCGAAGTCCGGGACGTCGGGACCGGTCCACGTCCCCTCCTCCTCGTCCCACCGCAGCAGCGCCTTGCGCGCGCTCCACGGCGCGCCGTCGGGGTCGGCCGAGGCGCGGTTGTAGAGGATCCGGCGGTTCGCGGGCCACGCCCAGCCCCACTCCGGGGCGATCCAGTCCTGCTCGCCGACCGGCTTGCGGCGCGCCGCCTGGTTGACGCCGTCGGCGTAGACGCCGGCGTAGATCCAGCAGCCGCAGCTCGTCGAGCCGTCGTTTGCGAGCTGGGTGTAGCTGGAGATGGGCCGGCCGTCGCCGTCGTAGCCGTTGATCTCGGCCAGGATCGCCTCGGCGCTCGGCTCTGCGAGGGGGCCATGGGTCGGGTAGTCCCAGGTCAACGCGAGCACGGGCTCATCGATCGGGTCGTTGGATCCGGCCAGCTTCTCGCGAATGCGCCGACCCAAGTGGTACATGAACCACAGATCGCTGCGGGCATCGCCGGCGGGCTCGACTGCGGCGTGGTGCCACTGCAGCAGACGCTGGGTATTGGTGAACGTCCCGCTCTTCTCGGTGTGCGAGGCGGCGGGGAGGAAGAAGACCTCGGTGGCGTTGTCCTCGGTGCGCAACTCACCGGATTCGACCTCGGGACCGTCCTTCCACCACGTCGCGCTCTCGATCAGCGAGAAGTCGCGGACGACCAGCCAGTCGAGGTTGGCCATGCCCTGGCGTTGCAGCCGCACGTTGGCCGAGCCGACGGCCGGGTTCTCCCCGAGCAGCATGTACCCCTTACAGCGGCCCTCGAGCTGCTCGATCACCGTGTCGTAGGTGCTGTGCCCGCCCGTCAGTCTCGGTAGGAGACCGAAGCAGAAGTCGTTGTCCCTGGTCGCCGCGTCGCCGAACCACGCCTTGAGCAGGCTGACGGTGTAGGACCCCATGTTGCCCCAGAAGCCTTTGCGCGCCTCGTCAGCCTGGACGTAGGTGTCGAGGTCCTCGTGCTCGTGAGCGTGGGGCATCGGAAGGTAGCCCGGCAGCAGGTCATAGAGCGTCGGGATGTCGCTGGAGCCCTGGATGCTTGCGTGACCGCGCATCGCCATGATCCCGCCGCCCGGCCGCCCGATGTTGCCCAGCAGCAGTTGCAGGATCGAGGCGGCACGGATGTACTGGACGCCGGCGGTGTGCTGCGTCCAACCGACCGCGTAGACGAACGCGGTGGTCCTGTCGCGGCCCGAGTTGTCGCATACCGCGTCGCAGACCCTGCGGAACAGGGGTTGTGGCACGCCGCAGGTCCGCTCCACCATCTCCGGCGTGTAGCGCGCGTAGTGGCGTTTGAGGATCTGCCAGACGCATCGCGGATCCTGGAGCGTCGGATCGGTCTTGGGATCGGGGACGTCGTGGCCGCCCGAGCCGTGGGACTCGCCGTGGCCCGACGACGTGACCGACTCGCGCCGCTGCGACGCGGCGGGATCGCTGTCACGCTCGCCTGAGGCCGCCTGCACCAGTGCGCCGTCGTACTGCCAGCTGGTGTAGTCGTAGGAGTGGGTCTCCGGCTGGAATCCGGAGAACAGGCCGTCGAGGTCCTCGGTGTCCTGGAAATCCTCGTCGATGATCGCCGCGGCGTTGGTGTAGGCCTCGACGTACTCGCGGAAGTGGCGCCCCTCGGTGAGGACGTGATTGATGATGCCGCCCAGGAACGCGATGTCGGTGCCGGCTCGCGTCGGGACGTGGAAATCGGCGAGTGCGGTGGTGCGGCTGAAGCGCGGGTCGACGTGGATGATCGTCGCGCCGCGCGCCTTGGCCTCGGTCACCCACTGGAAGGCGACCGGGTGGGCCTCGGCCATGTTCGAGCCCTGGATGACGATGCAGTCGGAGTTGGTCAGGTCGCGCGGGAAGGTTGTGGCGCCCCCGCGACCGAAGGAGGTCCCGAGCGCTGCGACGGTCGAGGAGTGGCAGACCCGTGCCTGGTTCTCGACCTGGATGACCCCCAGCGCGGTCATGAGCTTCTTGATGAGGTAGTTCTCCTCGTTGTCGAGGGTCGCGCCGCCCAGCGTCGCCAAGCCCATCGTCCGGCGCACGTCCTTGCCCTCCACCGTCCACTGCCAGCCCTCCCTACGAGCGGAGAGGACGCGGTCGGCGATCATGTCCATCGCGGTGTCGAGGTCCAGGGCCTCCCAATCGGTGCCGTGGGGCCTGCGGTACAGGACGTGGTGCTCGCGCGCGGCGCCGGTCGTCAGCTGCAGCGAGGCCGAGCCCTTGGGGCAGAGCCGGCCGCGGCTGACGGGGGAGTCCGGGTCGCCCTCGATCTGGACGACCTTGTCGTCCTTGACGTAGACGTCCTGGCCGCAGCCGACGGCGCAGTAGGGGCAGATCGACTTCACGACGCGGTCGGCGGTCGTGGTGCGGGGCTGCAGTCGCGACGTCGCTGCGGACTTCGCCGCGGCGCCTCGCGCCGTGCGATCACGCCCCAGGGCCTGGCGGAGGACGGGCCAACCCCTCACCGGACCGGTCATGACGCTGGGTGCGCCTTGGCGGGAGACCTGCGGACGGTCGTCATGTGGACCACGGCCTACCCGGGCCTCGTAGGCGCGACGCCCGGAGGGTGCCCATCGTCATCCGGATGACGACCCCGGCCCATGGCGTCGCGCTTGGGGGATCCCGACGCCACTTCATCGTTCTCAGGGAGGCGGCGGCATCATGGACAGGACCCTCACTACGCGGCGCTCGGCGGCGGCCGCCGGGGCGGGCGTGCTGCTCGCAGCGGCCCTTGCGGTACCGGCGTCGGCGAAGATCACCGGGTACCCGGTCGACCCGTCGGCGACCCCGGTGGCCAAGGCCATGGCACGCGATCCCTCCTTGGTCCGCCGGGCGGTCTTCTCGGCGCTGCCGCCGAGCGCGGAGCCCGCGGCCGTGTCGACCACCCGATTGGCCGGCTTCCCGACGAACGGAAGCAGCTTCGCGATCCTCAGCACCGGCAACGCAGGCCTGGCTGACCATCCCAACAATGCTCCCGACAGCGGGTCGCAGTCTCGCGGGCCGTCGATCCGCGGCGCACGGGACGTGGTCATCATGCGCGTCGACCTCCGGGTCCCGGCGGGCGCCAACTGCCTGAGCTTCGACTTCCGCTTCCTGTCGGAGGAGTACCCCGAGTTCGTGGGCGACGCCTTCAACGACGCGTTCATCGCCGAGCTCGGGCACTCCACGTGGACCGCCGCGACCAAGCAGGACCCGACGATCAAGGCTCCCGACAACTTCGCGGTCGACGGGACCGGTTCCCCGATCCGCATCAACAAGGTCGGCGCCACCAGCATGCGCTCCGCCTACGCCAAGGGCACGACGTACGACGGCGCCACCCGCCGGCTGCGCGCCTCGACGCGAATCAGGCCGGGCAACCGCCGGCTGTACCTGTCGATCTTCGACCAGGGCGATCGGATCTATGACTCCGCCGTGTTCCTGGACAACCTGCGCACCAGCCACGCCAAGGCCTGCTCCACCGGCGTGCGTGCGGCCAGCTGACCGGGCACGGTCGGCCCGAGCCTGCCCGGAGGCAGGGCGCGAATGACGACAGATGCATCCATGCAGCTGGGCATGATCGGGCTGGGACGGATGGGTTCCAGCCTGGTGAAGAGGCTGGTGGCCGACGGGCACCGCTGTGTCGTCTACGACGTCGACGCCGAAGCGGTTGCGCGGAGCGTGGGCCAGGACGTGGTCGGGGCCTCGACGCTCCAGGAGCTGGTGGGCGGGCTCGAGCGGCCGCGTGTGCTCTGGATCATGGTCCCTGCGGGCCTCGTGCAGTCCACCGTCGACGAGCTCGCCGAGCTGCTCGACGCGGGCGACATCGTCGTCGACGGTGGCAACTCCTACTACCGCGATGACATCGCGCGCGCGGCGCAGCTGGCGGAGAAGGGCATCCACCACGTCGACTGCGGCACCAGCGGAGGCGTGTGGGGCGTGGATCGCGGCTTCTGCCTGATGATCGGCGGCGAGCCCGGTCCGGTCGCGCACCTCAACCCGCTCTTTCGCACGATCGCCCCGGGCGAGGCCAGCGCCCACCCGACGCCGGGCCGCACGGGGTCGGCCGGCACGGCGCCGCAGGGGTACCTGCACTGCGGTCCCAGCGGGGCGGGACACTTTGTCAAGATGGTGCACAACGGCATCGAGTACGGGATGATGGCCGCGATCGCCGAGGGCCTGAACATCATCGCGCATGCCGGCATGGGCCGGCACGTCCCGGCGGCGTCCGACGCCGAGACGACGCCGCTGCGCGATCCCGCGGCCTACCAGTACGACATCGACGTCGGCGAGGTCGCCGAGGTGTGGCGGCGAGGCTCGGTCATCGGATCGTGGTTGATGGACCTGACCGCCGACGCGCTGGCGCGCGCTCCGGCGCTGGACGGGTTCGCCGGGCACGTGTCGGACTCGGGAGAGGGACGCTGGACCGTGATGGCCGCGGTCGAGACGGGCGTCCCGGCCGCGGTCATCACGTCCGCGGTCTACGAGCGGTTCGCGTCTCGCGGCGAGGGCGACTTCGCCGACAAGGTCCTCTCGGCGATGCGTTCGGAGTTCGGCGGGCACGCGGAGAAGGCGGACTAGGGATGCTGATCGCCGGCGTGGACGTCGGAGGCACGAACATCGAGGTCGGGCTCGTCGGTGACGGGCACCGGGTCGTCGCCCGCGCCAGGCGCGACACGCCCCGCGGCCTCAAGGTCGGGTCGCCTCGCGCACGCCGTCGCCGTGCTCGCGGCCGGGGCGTCGCGCTGTCGGTCGCCGCCAACGCGCTCCTCGGAGCCTGACCACGGCCGGCCCGACGTCGACGGCGGGGCGTCGCCCTTCTCGCGCCTGCCGGGTCCGTGGCTGGACGTCACCAGCACGCGCGTGGTTGCACCGGCGCGCGCCTGGGAGACCTCGGTCGGGACCATGCTCTCCTCACACAGGCCCAAGACGACGTACGAGATGCGCAAGGACAGAGAGAACGGAGGCGTGCGCGCGGTGTTCGCGCCGTGAGTGGCAAGGCGGCGCTCGTGGTCGTCGACATGCTCAACCGCTACGACCACGAGGACGCTGAGCCGTTGCGCGACTCGGTCCGCGCGGTCCTGCCGACGATGGCCGAGCTCATCGAGCAGACGCGCGCAGCCGGCGCATCGCTGGTGTACGTCAACGACAACCACGGGGATTGGACCGTCGGGCGGGAGGCGATGGTCGACTGGGCTCTGGGCGGCGAGGACCCTGCCCTGGTCGAACCGATCGCACCGCAGCGCGACGTGCCGTTCCTGGTCAAGGCTCGCCACTCGGCGTTCTATGCCACCCAGCTGGACTACCTGTTGCGTCAGGCGGAGGTGGAGCGCGTCGTGCTCGTCGGCCAGGTCACCGAGCAGTGCATCCTGTACTCGGCACTGGACGCCTACGTGCGTCACTTCGAGCTCGTGGTGCCCCGTGACGCCGTCGCCCACATCGACGAGCAGCTCGCGGCGGCAGCGCTGCGCATGATGGAACGCAACATGCGCGCCGACGTCGTGGACGCCGGCGCTGCGCTCCAGGTGCTGACCGGCTGATCGACGTGCAGGTCCCTGCGCGCACGAGCATCCGGCCACCTCCGGGGTTTCTACCGAGGTCGTGTACGGCGTCAACACCGATGGCATCGCCGGCACCCTGGCCTACCGTCGGGCGAAGCGGTGGTCGCGACGCCGACCCATCCGCGAAACGCAGGTCGAACGGGACGGCATGTCCCGAAGGAGGCAGACCCGATGCCCGAGACCACAGCCCAGCGCAGCGCGGCAGCCCGCAAGGGCGCCGAGACCCGCAAGCGCCACGAGGCCGAGACCAAGGATCGCGAGCGGGCGAGCGCAGCGGTCGACCGGACCTCCGAGCTCTCGGCCGAGGTGCTCAAGTCCCTCGAGGCCGGGCAGCGGGCCGCCATCGAGGCGGTGCGCAAGTTCATCGACACCGTCGACGAGGCGCTGCCGGCCATCGGCGAGCGTCCGTCCCGCCGCCAGCGGATCATCGACGGCGCCATGGAGATGGCCGACCGGCTGGTCCATACCCAGTACGCGTTCCTCCGCGACGTCGTCCAGGACGCCGGGAAGGCGTTGAGCAGAGAGGACGACGAGAAGACGTAGGGCGCGGCTCGGCGCCGGTCCGCCGAACAGCCCGGGGTGCGCACCCGCCGAGGCCGCATCCTGGTCTCCAGGCGTCCGGCAGAGCGATCACGTCTGCCGGCTCCTCAGTACTTCGCACGGATCCACGCGGGGGAAGGCGCCGGGTGCGTGCGACGTGCCGCGCGCCTAGCGTGGACGGTTCCACCATCCACGAAGGAGATCGACATGTCCACCACGTCGACCCCGGACAGCGGCACCAAGGACAGGACGTATGACGTGATCGCGGTGACGCACCTCTGCCTGGAGCATGTCTGGCGCCTGGATCGGTACGCGGCCGACGCCGAGCGCGACGGCGACGCCGAGCTCGCCGATCTGTTTCGCCGGATGCAGGACCACAGCCGACGCGGGGCCGAGGAGTGCAAGGCCATGTTGACCCAGCGGCTGACCGGCTGACCTACGGGCGGTCACGCGGGTCTCGGGTCGGTCACGGCCCCGGCGACCGGCGGGGCCGCGCCGGCGAAGTGGCGGGTGAACCAGTCGCCGGCGAGGCGGCCGACGGCGTCCAAGGTGCCCGGTTCTTCGAACAGGTGCGTGGCGCCGGGAACAATGGCGAGGTCATTGGGGCAGCGCAGCTGCCGGCGTGCCTCGCTGTTGAGTTGCAGCACCTGCCGGTCGTCGCCGCCGACGATCAGCAGCGTCGGGGCGGTGACGTCGGCCAGTCGCGCGCCGGCGAGGTCCGGGCGACCTCCGCGGGACACGATGGCGCTGACCAGCGGGCCGGCGTCCGCCGCTGCCACCAGCGCGGCGGCAGCTCCCGTGCTTGCTCCGAAGTACCCGAGCGCCGGCGCGTGGGTGTCGGGCTGCTCGCGCAGCCAGCGCGTCGCGGCCAGCAGGCGCTCGGCCAACAGCGCGATGTCGAACACGTTGTGACGGTCGGTCTCCTCGTCGGGCGTGAGGAGATCGAAGAGCAGCGTGGCGATGCCGGCGCGGGTCAGGGCGGCCGCCACGGCGCGGTTGCGCGGGCTCCGGCGGCTGGAGCCCGAGCCGTGCGCAAAGGCGACGACCCCCGCGGAGCGTGGGGGAGCGTGAGGTCGCCGGGCAGCAGGAGGTGGAGGCCGGCGTCGACGGCGACCTCGCGCTCGACGGGGCGCGTCGAGGGTCGATGCGCGTCGAGCAAGGCGGTGACTTCCTGGTCGGAGGTCGGCCGGAAGTCGTGGTACCAGAGTCCGACGGCCCACAGGTCGGCGGGGGCCTGCACGCACACGGTGTCGTCGACGCAGTCGAGGAGCCCGCGCAACGAGCTCGGCGCGGCGACGGGCACCGCGAGGACGATGCGAGCGGCCCCGCGGGCACGCAGCGAGAGCGCGGCGGCACGAGCGCTTCGGCCGGTCGCCAAGCCGTCGTCGACGAGCAGCACGGTGCGTCCCCGCACGTCGAGCGGCGGAGTGTCGCCGCGGTAGCGCGCCAGGCGCGCGTCGAGCTCCCGCTGCTCACGGTCGATGACCGCCTGGAGCTCGGCGGCGCCGATCCCAGTTGCCCGGACGGCGGCGTCATCGAGGACGCGGATGCCGCCTTCGGCCAGCGCGCCGACGGCGTACTCGGGCTGGTGGGGCGCGCCGATCTTCCGCACCAGGACGACGTCCATCGGTGCCCGGAGCGCATCGGCGACCTCGGCGGCGACGGGTACGCCACCACGCGCCATGCCGACCACGACGGGGTGCTCGTCGCGGAAGGCGGCGAGCAGCGGTGCGAGGCGTCGGCCGGCATCATGGCGGTCGGCGAAGCGCAGGCCGTCACCAGGGGGATCGATCGTCAACTCCTGCAGCGAGTTGACGGCGCCGGTACGGGCGGGATGTGGGCGTTGCATGAGATTCCGTCTCCTTGTGTCCTCGGCGCGTGGCGAACGACGCCGAGCCATGTCCACGGCGGTGCAACCGCGCCGGGGGCTCCTTCCCGGAAGAGGTGAGGCGGCGAGCCTAGGTTCTCCGGTCGCCGGCGACATCCGGAAAGAGCCGCGGGTGAGCTTGCGCCAATCCCGCAGCCCGCGGCCCGCCGTGCGGCCGCGGGCTTCTCCGGCCCTCGGCCGCAGTGTTCTACGCATGAAGCCGGACGACCGGCGCCGTAGCGTGCCGGCACGATGACGACGCCGGAGGCAGGCACGAGCCGCGGGCCGAAATCGCCGTCCGAGCGTTCGGCACCGCTCGTGCTCGTCCTTCCGGGACAGCATCGATTCGTCGCCGGCCTCGAGGGCACCGAGGTGGAGTCCCTGCGCGCACCGGGCCGATTCGCCAACGGCGAGCTGGTCGCGGAGGTTCCCGACCACGTCCACGGGCGATCGTGCATCGTCGTGGCGACCGTCGCGCCACCGCCCGGCGCGATCGAGCGGCTGACCGTGGTCACCCAGGCCCTGCGCCGGGCCGGTGCCGCGGATGTCGCCGCCCTCGTGCCGTACCTCGCCTATGCACGGCAGGATCGAGCCGACACGGCGCAGAGCCTCGGCCTCGCCTGGCTGGGGAGCCTGCTGCACGCAGGCGGGATCGACCGCATCGCCTGCGTCGACGTGCACGGTCGCAGCGCTCCCGAGCTGCTCGGGATGCCCGTCGCCTCGATCGCCCCGGCTCCCGTCCTCGCCGCCGCCCTGCCGCCGCAGTGGCGCACGGACGTGACGTTCGTGGCGCCCGACGAAGGGGCCGTGGACCGCTGCCTGGCCCTCACGCTCGCCGTCGGCGCGTCCGAGCCGATCGTCTGGCTGCGCAAGCGACGCACGCGATCGGGCGTCCAGCATGCCGGGCTCGTCGGCACGCCCGGCCCCCGCGCGGTGATCGTCGACGACATCCTGGACACGGGCGGCACGCTCGTCTCGTGCTGTCGCGAGCTGCAGCGCGCGGGAGTCCAGCAGATCGGGGTCGCCGTCACGCATGGGCTGTTCACGGGTGAGGGCTGGCGGGAGCTGTTCGACCTCGGCGTCACACGGATGTGGATCACCGACACGGTGCTGAGCCGGAGGCGCCCGGAGCAGGCTGCCGTCGTACCGGTGGCACCGCTGCTCGGGCCGTGGCTGCAGGGCCGTTGACGCCCAGGGAACGCGCACGACCGCGCACGACCGCGCGTGGCATCCGGCAATCTCCACAGGCGGTCGGAGAGATGTACGGACGGCCATGGGCAGCTGACCCCGATGGCGTGCGTCAGGGCCGGGCGTAGCGTCGGGCTTCCCGATCGACGACCAGGAGGTCCGGCCTCATGTCCAGCGAGATGACCAAGCGCCCGGGGAACGAGGATCGAGATCACCCCGAAGGTCGGGTGTGCAGGTGAGCATCGTCACGATCAGCGCGATCAAGGCCGACGTCGGAGGCTTCGTCGGCCACGGCGCGGTGCATCCGCGCCTGATCGGCGAGGCCGAGCGCCGGATCGGTGAGGCGATCGCGCAGGGGCTCCTGCTCGACGGCAGGGTCAGCTCGTGTGGCGACGACGTCAACATGGTCATGACGCACCATCACGGCGTCGACGCCGACGTGGTCCATCACTTCGCGTGGGACGCCTTCGTGGCGATGACGGCGATCGCCAAGGAGCTGCATCTCTACGGTGCGGGCCAGGATCTGCTGGCCGAAGCCTTCTCTGGCAACGTCCGTGGGGCGGGGCCGGGCGTGGCCGAGATGGAGATCGCAGAGCGGGTCTCCGAGCCCTTCGTCGTCTTCGCCGCCGACAAGTGCGCGCCGGGGGCGTGGAACCTGCCCCTGTACAAGATGTTCTGCGACCCGTTCAACACGGCGGGGCTGGTCATCGACAGCAAGATGCACGCCGGGTTCGTGATCGAGGTCCACGACCTGATCGACCGGCGGCGGGCGCTCTTCCACTGTCCGGAGCAGATGTATGACCTGCTCGTCTACATCGGCACGCCGGGCCGCTTCGTGGTCAAGCACGTGTTTCGTCGCGACGACCCCGACCAGCCGGTGGCCTCGAGCTCGACGTCACGGCTGTCGCTGATCGCCGGGCGATACGTGGGCAAGGACGACCCCATCATGATCGTGCGCGCCCAGAACGGGCTGCCGGCGGTGGGGGAGGTGCTGGAGCCGTTCGCGGCCCCGTACTACGTGGCCGGGTGGATGCGCGGTTCACACAACGGGCCGCTGATGCCGTGCGGGCTCCAGGATGCGACGCCTGCACGCTTCGACGGTCCGCCGCGCGTGGTCGGCATGGGCTTCCAGTTGGCGGACGGCTGCCTGGTCGGGCCGCGCGACATGCTCGGCGACGTCTCGTTCGACCGCGCCCGCGGCATCGCGCTGGAGATGGCCGATCACATGCGACGCACGGGCCCGTTCGAGCCGAGCCGGCTGCCGGCGCAGGACATGGAGTACACGACGATGCCGGCGGTGGCCCGCGCCATGGAAGGCCGCTGGGAGCCCATCCCGGACACCGCGCCGATCGTCGCGACCCCCTGATCGACGAGGGATCCGGACAACCATCAAGGAGCAGACGATGTCCCACGACGACATCACCATCATCGCCCGCAGCGTCGAGTCCACCAACGTCTGGCTCAAGGAGCTGGCCGGAGAGCTGGGCGTCGAGGACCGCAACGACGCCTACGCCGCCCTCCGCGGGGTGCTCCACGCGCTGCGCGACCACCTCACGGTCGACGAGACGACCCCAACTGGGGGCGCAACTGCCCACGCTGGTCCGCGGCATCTACTACGAGGGCTGGAACCCAGGGGCCAGGTCGTCCGCCGGCCGGGGCGTGCCAGGGTTCCTGCGTGAGGTCGAGCGCGCCGCGCCGAACCTCGGAAGCACCCAGGCGGCGTTCGCGGTGACCGCGGTGACGCGCGTCCTGCAGCGCCACATCTCCCAGGGGGAGATCGACGATGTCATGGCCATCCTCCCGGCGGCGCTGCGCGAGCTCCTCGCGCACGCGCAGGACGAGGTGCGCCCGGCCACGAGTGGCTGAGTACCGCCTGGCCCCGGTCCGGGCCGCCGACCATGGGCCGGCTCGCACGTGACGGCGGGACGTCCTCACGACGCAGCCACCGGAACCAGGACGACCGGCAGCTCGCCGTCGGCCACCGCGTTGCGCACGACCGCGGCGCGGCCTGGGGCGAGCGTCTGGCTCCAGGCGAGGGCGACGATGTCGGCGTCGAGTTGCCTGGCGGCATCGAGCAGACGCTCGGGTGGGTCGCCGGCGCGGAGGTGGATCTCCGCATCGCCGTCCACGACGTTGCGTGCACGGAACTCCTGGATGTAGGCCTCGCACCAGTGGTGGGGCTGATCGATGAACGGTGGCGCCGTGCGCGGGTCCAGGACGTGCACGACGACGATCGTCAGGCCTGCGTCCTGCGCGGCCCGCATCAGGGGCCGCAGCGCCTCGGCAGCGGCCGCCGAGCCGTCGAGCGCGACGAGGATCCGTTGCATTCGGTGCGAGGGGCGTCCGGCCGGAGGAACGACCACCAGGGGACGCTCGAGCGATGTCATAAGCTCCTGGGTGACGTGGCCCGCCGGGTGCCGGCCCTCGGGCAGGCCACGCGCCCCGACGACGAGTGCCGCGATGTCGGGCTCGTGTGCGGCGCGGCGAAGTTCCTGGGCTGCGAGGCCGTCCGCTGTTCGCAGCGGGGTGCGGTGATCTCGCAGGAGGTGGCTGATGGTCGCCGGCAGCCCGTCGCCGACGTGGATCGCCTCCAGGTCGGCATGCAGCAGAGCCGCGATCCGACCGGCGATGTCCAGGACGGAGGGGCTGATCGTGCTGCCGTCGACGGCAGCCATGACCTTCATGCCGGTCGCCCCTGGGGTTCGGGTACGACGAGGCGGGTCCCGGCCGAGCCGACGTGTTCGCGGTGGCCGGTGGGCGCCAGCAGGACGTCGATGGGGCCGGCGGGCGCCACGGTGACGCCGGCGGGGTCGATCCGGATCCGCACGGGTGTCCCCCTGTACCGCACGCCGACGTCGAGCGATCCCCAGGACGCCGGGAGTGGCCGGGGATCGATGATCAGCGCATCTGCTCCCGGCGACAGACCGGCGAAGCCCCAGCTCAGCGTGCGCCAGACCGTGCCCATCGCGGCGAGGTGGACGCCACCGGCGGTCGTGGCACCGACGTCGTCCAGATCGATGCGCGCCGCCACGCAGAGCCATTGCAGTGCCTCTTCCGGCCGGCACGCGCGCGCCAGCAACGCGGCATGGACGCCGGGAGAGAGCGTGCTGCCGTGTGCCGTGCGCGGCTCGTAGTACTCCAGGTTCGGGACGAGCGAGCCGGCGGCGACCTCGCCGGGCACGAGGTAGTGCAGCATCAGGACGTCGGCCTGCTTGATGACCTGCGACCGGGCCACACGCTCGGCGCCCAGAAGCAGGGGCGCGGAGACCGGGCGCCGGTCGGCCAGCTGGGCGATGATCAGCGGCTCCAGCTCGGAGAACCCGGCGAACTGCTCGTAGATGCCCGAGGCCGGGTCGTATCCGTCGACGAGGGCGTCGGCGAGCCTCTGCCAGTGGGCGGCCTCGCGCTCCCAGCCGTGGATGGAGTCGTCGACGACGCGTGCCGCAGCCCGCAGATTCCAGCGCGCCATGACGTTGGTGTAGGCGTTGTCGTCGACGTCCTCGTGGTACTCGTCGGGGCCGATGACGCCGTGGATGTGCGAACGGGCGCCCTCGACCGCGATGCGCGACGCCCAGAAGCGTGCGGTGTGCAGCAGGAGGTCCCGGCCGGGACCGTGGGCGAACGTCGTGTCGCCCGTCCAGGCTGCGTAGGACGACGCGGCCCACGCGATGTCGGCGTCGATGTGATCCTCGAGGTCGCCGGTCCGGATCGGCACGACCTCTCCCGACGGCAGGGTGGCGGCCGTTGGGGTGACCTCGCGGCCGTCCTCGGCGGATTCCCACGGAAAGCAGGCCCCGGCGCGCCCACGGACCTTCGCCTCCTGGAGGGCGCCGGGAAGCCGCGCCACACGGTATTGGAGCATCGCGCGAGCGGAGGGCGGGTTGGTGGCGGCGTGGAACGGCAACATGTAGGAGTCGCTGTCCCAGAAGACATGGCCGCGGTACGCATCGCCGGTCAGCCCGCGGGCGCCGACCGGCCCCTCGCCGTCGGCCGGCGTCGAGGCGACGAGGTGGTAGATCGCGAGCCGGACGGCAAGCTGGAGCTCGTCGTCGCCGTCGATCCGTGCATCGCAGACCTCCCAGCGCGAGGCCCAGGCGCGGCGGTGATCGCGGAGCAGGCGCTCGTAGCCGTGTCGCGCGGCCGACCGGGCCCGCTCCTCGGCCCATGGCATGGAGGCGTCGCCGTGGGCCTGCCAGGTGTAGCCGGCGACGCGCTCGAGGCGTACACCGCCGTCGTCCTGCCGGCTGCGATCTTCGACCAGCGCCGCCGCGATCGATCCCGGGTCCTCGGCGACCCGCGCCGGACCGGCGATCGCCTCCTGGGTGTCGGCGTCAAGCAGACCCTGCTCGGCGCTGACCACGTCGGCCGGGGCGCGAGCGCGCAGCGCCATCGTGCCGGGCCGCGCCAACGAGGCGAACGCGGCCGCCTCGACCACTCCGGCGTCGGTCTCGACGGCCTGCCACAACGTCCCGGCATGGAGATCCAGACGCCGGCTCGCGCCGCGCGCCGCGGCGTTCGTGGCGATGATGTTCCACAACGGGGCGGCCAGCAGCTCGGTCTCGGGCCCATGACCGCGGTACACGCCGGCGACCAGGACGCGCGGAGCGCTCTCGGGCACGACGACCACGACGCTCCCGCGGGTCCCGGTGCGACCATCGCCGAGTGTCAGCAGCGCCTCTGCGGCGCGCTCGCTGCGAGGATCGATGGCGGGCACCGAGAACGCCCAGCCCGTCTCGTCGCCGACGCTGGGAGGGTCGCGGCGCCGGCGGCGCGTCAGCTGGTCGGCGAGGATCTCGGCAAACCGGACCGGACCTCCCGGCAGGCTCAGCACGCCGGCCGGCATCCCATCGGACGCTGCGCCCACCGACACGGCGGTCACGCCCGGGGCCGACACCAGCGCGTCGCGGCCGACCGAGCCGGACGCGGCCCCGCAGACGAGGATCTGCGAGGGCCCGATGCCCAACGACCAGAGTCCCTCCAGGATCCAGCGAGCCGCGTCCGCCGGGTCGTTCAGGCCGATCTCGACGCGCCTCGCCTCCGTCGCGAGGGGCGACGCCGGCGCCCCGGCGGTCTGGGCGGCCGCCGCGTTCTGCTCCGCTGCTCGGGCCGTCCGTCGAGGGAGGAGGCGGACGCCGTCGGCGTCGGCCGCGAAGACCTCCGCGCCGCGATTGACCGCCAGGCGCAGGGTGCCCGGTCCGGACGGCCTGGCGCCGAGTTGGGCGTCGACGTCGCCGATGTCCCTCGCGCTGGTGAGGACGAGGTTGAGGCCTTCGGCGCAGCAGGCCTCCATGAGGGCTCGCACCCGAGTCGCATCTGCGTGCCGGTCGGACACGGCGGTGCCGTCCCAGTCGAACACGACCGCCTCGAAGCGACGTCGCAGCGCGGCGGGGAGCGTCACGCGGACATCGTCACCCGTACGGCGCCGTGCTGCTCGAGCAGCGAGAAGCCCGTCACGCCGCCCTCGCTGCGAAACGACAGCGACACGCTGCCCTCGCCGATCCGCAATCCGTGGAGCTCCAGCCGTGCGACGTCGGGGGGAAGCAGGGGCTGGTCGACCATGAGCGCGCCCGACCGAGCATCGGCGCGCAGACCGAGCAGCGTCTTGAGCAGCAGGAACGGCGTGCACGCCGCCCACGCCTGCGGGATGCACGCGACGGGATAGGCGACGGGCACCTGGGCGTCGCGGCGCGAGAACCCGCAGAACAGCTCCGGCAGCCGCGCATCGCGAGCAAGGGCGCCGACATCGAGCATCGTACGGGCGATGCGAGCGGCCTGGGCGGCGTGGCCGTACCGCTTGAGCCCGGCGGCGGCGATGGCGTTGTCATGCGGCCACACCGACCCGTTGTGATAGCTCATCGGGTTGTACGCCGGCGAGTCGGCCGACAGCGTCCGCAGGCCCCATCCCGAGAACATGTCGGGTGCCATGAGCCGCTCCGCGACCAGCGCGGCCTTCTCGGGGTCGGCGATGCCGCAGTACAGCGCGTGCGCCTGGTTGGAGGCGATGCTCCGGACCTGGCGTTTGCGGCCGTCCAGCGCAAGGACGTAGCTGCCGGCCTCGGCGTCCCAGAATGCGGCATCGAAGCGCCGGCGCAGGTCGTCGGCGTCTCGGCGCAGGGCGGTTGCGCGCTCGCCGTCGCCGAACGCATCGTAGACCTCGGCGACCTCGGTCTTCGCCAGATAGACGTAGGCCTGGGCCTCGACCAGGGCGATCGGCCCCTCGGCCGGCGTGCCGTCGGCGTGCATGATCGAGTCGTGGCTGTCCTTCCAGCCCTGCTGGAGCAGGCCGCCGGCTGAGCGCCGCTCGTACTCGATGAACCCGTCGCCGTCGAGGTCTCCGAACTCGTCGATCCAGCGCAGCGCGGCGTCGAGCGCGGGACGCAGAGCGGTCAGCGTGCCCAGGTCGCCGGTCCACCGAAGGTAGCCCGCGGCGAGCACGAGGAACAGCGGCGTCGCGTCGACGGTCCCGTAATAGGGCCGGTGGGGGATGATGCCCGCTCGCGCGAGCTCACCGCATCGCAGCTCGTGCAGGATCTTCCCCGGCTCGGCATCTCGCCAGGGCTCGTCGGCCTCGGCCTGGAGGGCGGCCAGCACCAGCAGCGTCTCGCGCGCGACGTCAGGCTCCATCATCAACGCCATCAGCGAGGCCCAGATCGAGTCGCGTCCGAACGGAGCCACGTACCAGGGGATCCCGGCGGCCGGCAGGCGGCCGTGGGTGGTCGTGGTCAGCAGCGCGTGGAGGTCACGAAGGGAGGCGTCGATGAGGCGCGCCAGTCCGTCGTCGTCGGTCTCGATCCTGGTGCACGCGTCGTGCCAGACGCGGCTGGCGTGATCGACGGATGCGATGGCGTCTCCGAGCGATCGGTCTCCCGCGGCACGCTCGCCCGTCCAGGGCTCCACAGCCACGACGACCGACGCGGAGCCTCGGGGCGGGATCTCGAGGCGCCAGCGGGCGACGGCACCATCGCCGTCCGGCCGCACCTCCGACGCGGCCGGTTCGAGATGCACGCGCGTCTCACGGTGCCCGCCATCCTCGCCGACATAGGCGAACACGACCCGCGTCGAGTCGAGCTTGGTCGCGAGGACCCGACCCCGGGCGTCCCGCCGGGCGGCGGCGCGCACCTCGAACACGTCGGCGAAGTCCGCGCCCAGCTCCACGACGAGGTCGAGGGCGATCGGGCAGGGCCGGTAGCTCGTGATGGCCACCTCGCAATGGAGCCGGTCGCTGACGATCAGCCGGCGTCGGATGTTGACGGTCTCCTGGGGCACGCCGTCCAGCACGGGGTTCGTCGCGTCGATCACCGCGCCGTACCCCGACGTGACCGTCGAGGAGAGCATCACGGGCGCGGCGCCGGAGAGCCGCACACGCAGGCGGGAGAGAAACCGCGTGTCCTGCGTGTACAGGCCCTCGCCGCTGACACGGCCCGTCAGCACGTCGCCGTCGCGACGAGCACACAGGAACAGGTCATCGCACTTGAGGACCAGCAGGTCCTCCCGGGCCTCCGCCGGGACGTCGGGCGCCGGCTCCAGCGCGACCGGGCCCGCCCGGCCGAGGACCTCGAATTCCTCCCCGGTCGGGCTGACGTGCGCCGTGACCGGCTCTCCGGCGGGGCCGCCGGACCCATGCCGTTCGTGGTCCTGCGGCTCGGGCATCGGAACCCCACCGATCGTAGGCGACATGTCACGTGGCGCATCCGTAATTCGCCGGGCACTTGCGCGGGCGACTCCCCTGGCAACGGACCGCCGTGGCGGCCTAGCGTCCGGCGAGAGGCACCTCGCCCATGGATGTCCTGGCTCTCACCGCCCCCACACCGCCTCCCGCCCACTGCGGATCGCCATGCTCGCGCCGCCGTGGATCCCGGTTCCCGCTTCGGGCTACGGCGGCATCGAATCGGTCGTCCACCAGCTGACCGAGCAGCTCGCCGCCCGCGGTCACGGCGTGACCCTGTTCGCGGCGCCGGGGTCGCGGTCGTCGGCGACCGTCCGATCGCTGCTGGAGCACGCGTACCCGGACGCGATCGGCGAACCCCCGTACGAGGCTGATCACGTCGCCCTGGCGATGGCGGAGATCGACGACGCCAGGGCATCCGGAGCACCGTTCGACGTGGTCCACGATCACTCCGGCTTCACCGCGGTGGCGATGGCCGACCGGCTCGCCACGCCGATGGTCCACACCATCCACGGCCCGTTCGAGCCGCGACTCGGCGGCTTCTACGGTCGCCACGGCCACAAGGCGGTCCTCGTGGCGATCAGTCCTGCTCAGCGGCGCAGCGCCCCGGGTGACGTGTCGATCTCCGCAGTCGTGCCCAACCCGCTCGCCGTGGATGATTGGCCCCTGGTGCGTGACAAGGGCCGGCATCTGCTCTGGCTCGGTCGCATGCACGAGACCAAGGGCCCGCACCGCGCCATCGTCGCCGCGCGAATGGCCGATCGGACGCTCGTGCTCGCCGGTCCGGTCCAGACGGGTCAGGAGCGCTTCTTCGCCGAACAGGTCGAACCGCACATCGACGGATCCGGGGTGCACTACGTCGGCGAGGTCGGCGGCCTGGCCAAGCAACGTGTCCTGTCCGGCGCTGCCGCACTGCTGATGCCGATCCGCTGGGAGGAGCCGTTCGGGATGGTCATGGTCGAGGCACTGGCCTGCGGGACGCCCGTGATCGCGTTCCCCGAGGGCGCGGCCCGGAACATCGTGATCGACGGCATCAACGGCTTCCTCGTCGAGGACGAGCACGCGATGGCCGTCGCAGTCGGCCGGTTGGCCGAGATCGACCCGGCGGCGTGCCGCGCCAGCGTGCACCGTCGTTACGACGTCGACGGTGTCACCTCGGCCTACGAGCGCGTCTACCTGACGGCGCTTCGCCAGGCGGCTGCTCGCTCGGGCATGCGCGAGGCGCGGCGCGAGGCGCTCGCGCGGTGATCGTCGCCGTCAGCCTCGGCGCAAGCCTCTCGACCGCTCGTCGGGCGCATCGGGAACGCCCCGGATCCTTCCTGCGGCGTGTCCGCATCACCCCGATTCGCCGGTGCACGGACGCGGGTCCGCCGGCGCGCCCGGCCCATCGTCGAGCCATCCCGACCACGCTTGCGTGCCCGTCAGGCAGGGCGCCGCTGGAGCATGAAGGCCGTGATGCTCGCCGCGACGGCCCAGGCGACCAGCACGCCGAGGTCGCCCCAGCGCGGGGTGGCGTTGCCGGTCCGTGGGTTGAATGCCGTCTCGAGGGCGATGGCCAGGTGCCTGGGCGGGAAGGCCGACCCCAGGTCGCGCAGCCACGAGGGCCCGGTGTCCAGGGGCAGGAAGACGTCGGAGATGAACATCAACGGCAGCAGCGTGCCCCAGGCGACGGCCATCGCGCTCTGGCCCGAGCGGATGATGCCGGCGACCGCCAGGCCGAGCGCCGCAAAACACACGACGCCGACCACGACGGTCAGCGCTGCCGCCGGCATGGCGCTCCAGGGCACGGTGACGTCGTAGACGGCGACTGCCGCCGTGACGATCGCCACGGCGGCGAGCGCCGTCACGAGTCCCGTGGACGCCAGGCGCCCAGCGAAGTACAGGGACGGCGGCAGTGGGGTGCCGCGCATGCGCTTCATCACGCCGCGGTCGCGGGCGAGCGTCACGCCGGTGAGGACGTTGACGTAGCCGGCGACCATGACGGCGAAGGCGACCATGGCCGGTGCGAAGAACTGGCTGAAGTCGATACCGCCGCGCGAGGGCAGCGTCCGCCCACTGTTGAGCAGCGTCACCGCCAGGAGCACGACGACGGGCAGCGCCAGCGTCGAGAACGCCGCCATGGGGGAGCGCAGGAGCATCCGGTTCTGGTAGCCGACCTGAGCGGCGAACATCCGCCACCGCCGTGGCCGTCGCCGGTCAGGAGCCATGGAGGACCGCCTCCGGCTCCTCTGTCAGCTCGAGGTAGACGTCCTCCAGCGATGGCTCGACGACGCTCAGCCCGCGCAGCTCGAAGCCCTGCGCCAGCGCCCAGCCGGTCAGCCGGTGCAGCACGCGAGTGGGCTCGTCGGTGCAGAGGCCGATCGCCGCTTCCCCCTCGGCGCAGGCGCGGGCGCCGGGACGTAGGAGCATCGCGAGGTCCGGTGGGAGCGTGGCGCCGTCCGGGAGCTGGAAGGCGATCGTCGTCGGCCGCCCCCGTCCCGCGCGCAGCGCCGCGGGCGACCCCGTGGCCACGGCGCGACCGCGGGCCATCACGAGCACGCGATCGGCCAGCTGCTGGACCTCGTCCATGTAGTGGCTGGTCAGCACGATCGCGCGGCCCGCGCGCCGCAGGCCGGCGATCGTCCCCCAGGCGCGCCGGCGGGCGGCCGGGTCCAGCCCGGTGGTCGGCTCATCGAGGAACACGAGCTCTGGGTCGCCGACGAGCGCGAGCGCGAGGTCCAGCCGCCGCCGCTCCCCGCCCGACAGGTGGAGCACGCGGCGGTCGCGGCGGTCCTCGAGGTCGACCTCGCCCAGCAGCTCGGGGAGCGCGCGCGGCGTCGCGTAGCACGAGGCGTAGAGCTCGACGGTCTCGCGGACGGTGAGCTCGTCGTCCAGCCCCGCCGCCTGCAGCACGATCCCGATGCGCTCGCGCAGCGCGCGGCCGCCGCGCTCCGGGTCGGTGCCGAGCACCCGGACCGTGCCGGCGCTGCGGCGCCGGTAGCCCTCGAGGATCTCGATGGTCGTCGTCTTGCCCGCCCCGTTGGGGCCCAGCAGCGCGAAGATCTCCCCGCGCCGCACGCTGAAGCTCAGGCCGGCCACCGCCTCCACGTCGCCGTAGCGGCGGTGCAGGTCCTCGACGACGATGGCCGCCGCGGCCGGTGCGCCATCCCGCCGGTCGTGCACTGCCCGGCGCCGCAGCATGCGCTCAGCGCTGGGAGGCGAGGTGCACCACGGGGACGTCGAGCTCACGCCGAAGCGGCTCGAGCACGCCGCGCTCCTGCCAGGTCCCAGGATCACGCAGGGGACCGGCCACGATGACGTCGTCGGCGCCGACGTCGCGCCGCTCGTGGGCGACCGTCAGGCGGACGACCTCGGGCTCGGACCGGACGGGGGCGCGCATCGTGGCTCCCACCGTAGGCCCGCCCAGGCGCGGCGCCATCCGGACAAGTCACGGTCGTGGCCCTCGGCAACCCCGCGGAGGCGGGGCATCGGCCGCAGGGGAGGCGAGGTGGCGTTGATGGAGAGCTCCCCGAGCATCAGACCTCGGAGATCGCCGCGCGCCTTCAGGTCAGCACGGCCACGATCGAGGTGATCGCCGCCTACCTCGGCCCCGAGGACTGGGCGGGTGGGTCGTGGGCGCCCGGCGGCGGGCTCCGGTACGCGTGCGCCGGGCAGTACGTGCGAGGGCGATCGCGGCGATGCCATGCCGCTCGTGTCTGCGTGGTGTCCATCTGCCAGCCCTTCGGGACGGTCGAGGCCAGGCCGCGGTGGAACTGGACGTAGGCGCGGCAGCCGGGGCTGTCGCATTCCCACTGCACGCGTCCGTCGCCGAGATCCGAGCTGGTCACACCATGAGTCGGCGTTCCCTGGGCGGCGAGGCGCCACACACGATGCCGCGGGCCGGGCGTCGCTCGCGGCCGGGGACGCGATCCCGCGGCAGCTGGCGAAGCGGAAGGGCGCACGCGTCATCGCCGTGGGCTCCGGTCCGGTCCTCGGCGGGGCCTGCACCGACGTGGAGAGGACGATGATCGAGCTGCAGCGCTCCACGATCGTCCAGGAGACCCGCAGCGCCTTCCAGGACGCCACGCAGCACACGTTCATCGACGTCGGCCCCGACCTCGAGATGGAGCTGTTCATGCTCGCCCCGCCCGGGAGCGTGGCCGGGGCCCGAGGCGGCGGCGCGCCCCGGCGCGGCGCTGCTCAGACGGTCACGCGGCCTGCCCGCTCGGGTCGCCGGCCGCCGCCGGCGGCCAGGCCCTCGGCCGGCGCCGGGCGCTCGGGCACCGGCCGCATGAGCGTGCGCCGCAGCGCGGGCAGCCGGCGGGCGGCGAGCGCCAGGTGCGCGGCGAAGCGCAGCGGCGTGGCGCGGGCGGGGAGGAGGCGGCGGCCGAGCTGCAGCGGGGCCAGCAGGCTGTCGCGCGCCGGGATGCCCCCGCTGGCCTGCGGGCGCGCGGGCGCGACCCACAGCGACCCGGGCCGGGCGGCGGCCTCGGTGCCGCTGCGATACCAGCGGTCCACGAGCAGCAGCACGGCCTCGGCGGCCGGCCGCGTGAGGGAGAACATCGCGTCGAGCAGGCGCGTCTCGCCCCCGAGGACGACCTCGGGCCGGGGCCGGACGGCCACCTCGACCAGCGCCTGGGCGACGACCCCGGCGGCGTAGGCGTCGGGGGCCACGCGCGGCTGGAGCATCGTCGCGCTGGAGGCCTGGGCGAACAGGGGCGTGTCGATGGGCCCCGGGTGGACGATCGCCACGCGCACGCCGGTGCCCTGCTCGCGCTCCTCGATGGCCACGCTGTTGAGGAAGCCGCGCAGGGCGTGCTTGGCGGCGCTGTAGGACGACCAGGTCGGCAGCGGCACCCGCGCCATGAGCGATCCGGTGGCGACGATGGTCCCCTGCGAGGCGCGCAGGTGCGGCAGCGCGGCGCGCAGGACGTTGACCGCCCCGGTGAACGTCACGGCGACGGTCCGGTCGAAGTCGTCGGCGTGGACCTCGAGCACGTGGCCGAACACGGCCGACGCGGCGTTGGAGACGACGACATCCAGCCCGCCGAGCGCCTGGGCGGCCTCGGCGACGGCCGCCTCGACGGCGGTCCGGTCGGTGAGGTCGACGGGCAGCACGAGCGCGTCGAGGCCGTGCTCGGCGACGCTGGCGTGCAGGGCCTCCTCGCCACGGGCCAGCAGCGCGAGGCGGGCGCCCTCGGCGCCGAAGCGGCGCGCGGCTTCCAGGCCGACGCCCGAGCTCGCGCCGGTGATGAGGATGCGCCGGCCGGAGAGGCGGGCGGGATGCTGGGGCACGGTGGTCCGTCCTTGTCGGAGGGCGCGGGAGCGCGTCCCCGGGGCTACGGCGCCTGCCCGGGTCCGGGATGAGGGCGACGTCCGACGGATGCGCGTGTGTGCAGGACCGGTCACCGGGTAGCGCCAGGTGATGAAGGCACTCACCTGGCAGGGCATCCACGACGTCCGCGTCGACACCGTTCCCGATCCCACGATCCAGAAGCCGACCGACGCGATCATCCGGGTCACGTCCTCCGGGCTCTGCGGCTCCGACCTGCACCTCTACGAGGTCCTCGGGGCCTACCTCGACGCCGGCGACATCCTCGGCCACGAGCCCATGGGCATCGTCGAGGCCGTCGGCGCGGAGGTCACCGACATCGCGCCGGGCGACCGCGTCGTCATCCCCTTCAACATCTCGTGCGGGCGCTGCTACATGTGCGACACCGGGCTGCAGTCGCAGTGCGAGACGACGCAGGGCCGCGAGTACGACACCGGCGCGGCCCTGCTGGGCTACTCCAAGCTCTACGGCCAGGTCCCCGGCGGCCAGGCCGAGCTGCTGCGCGTCCCGCAGGCCCACTACGGGCCGATCAAGGTGCCCGAGGGCCCGTCGGACGACCGGTTCCTCTTCCTCTCCGACGTGCTGCCCACGGCATGGCAGGGCGTGAAGTACGCCGACGTGGGCCCGGGCGACAGCCTCCTCGTGCTCGGGCTGGGCCCGATCGGCGAGATGGCCACGCGCATCGCCCAGCACCAGGGCGTCGAGCAGGTCATCGCGATCGACGTCGTGCCCGACCGCCTCGAGCGCGCCCGCGCCCACGGCGTGCAGGCGCTCAACCTCGACGACCACGACGACCTCGCGTCGGTCGTGCGCGAGCAGACCGGCGGCCGCGGTCCCGACGCCGTGCTGGAGGCCGTCGGCATGGAGGCCCACGGCGCGCCGGTGGGCAAGCTCGCCCACCGCCTGGCCGGCCTGCTGCCCGACGCCGCCGCCCGCAAGGTCATCGAGACGGCGGGCATCGACCGCCTCTCGGCGCTGAACAGCGCGTTCGACCTCGTCCGCCGCGGCGGCACCGTGTCGATCTCCGGCGTCTACGGCGGCGCCGCCAGCCCGATGAACCTCATGCAGATCTTCGACAAGCAGATCCAGATCCGCGGCGGTCAGGCCAACGTGAAGCGCTGGATCGACGACATCATGCCGCTGCTGGCCGGCGACGACGACCCGCTGGGGACCGAGAGCTTCGCCACCCACCACGTCCCGCTCGACGACGCGCCCGAGGCCTATGAGAAGTTCCAGAAGAAGGAGGACGGCACCTTCAAGGTGGTGTTCAAGCCCGGGACCTGAGCGCGGGACCGGGCGCTCAGCGCAGGCCGTGCTCGGCGACGTGGCGCTCCAGGCCCTCGCGGTGGGCCGGGTCGGCGATCGCGGTCAGGCGCCGTGCGCGCTCGGACAGCGCCATCCCGCGCAGGTCGGCGACGCCGTGCTCGGTGACCACGACGTCGGCGTCCGCGCGCGAGGTCGTCACGACGCCGTCGCCGAGGCGGGGCACGATCCGCGAGATCGTGCCCCCGCGCGCCGTCGACGGCAGCGTGATGACCGCCCGTCCGCCGGGGGAGGCCATCGCGGCGCGGACGAAGTCGACCTGGCCCCCGACGGCGCCGACGTGGCGCCCGGCGACGGTCTCGGCGTTGACCTGCCCGGTGAGGTCGACCTCCAGCGCGGCGTTGACCGCCGTGAGCCGCTCGAGCCGGCGCAGGGTGGCCGGGTCGTGGGTGTAGGCGATGCCCCGCATGAGCACGGCGGGTTCTCGTGCACGAAGTCGTACAGGCGGCGGGAGCCCACGATGGTCCCCGTCACCGTCGCGCCGGCGTCGATGGGCTTGTGGGTGTTGGTCAGCGCGCCCGACTCGGTGAGGTCGACCAGCCAGTCGCCGACCACGCCGGTGTGCAGCGCGAGGTCGCGGCGGTCGCGCAGTGCGCCGGCCACCGCGTAGCCCAGCTTGCCGAGGCCGAGCTGGAGCACGGGCCGCTCGGGGACCAGGCCGGCGACGAGCTCGCCGATGCGCGCCTCGACCGGCCCGACCTCCGGCGGGGGCACCGCGACGATCGGGCGCGACGTGTGGACGACATGGTCGATGTCGGCGGGGTCGACCGTGTCGCCGGCCGTCCGCGGCATCTGGTCGTTGACCTCGGCGATGACGGTCCGCGCCACGGCGATCGCCGGCTGCAGGTAGTCGCCGACGACGCCGAGCGAGTGCCGCCCGTCCGGCCCGGCCGGAGCGACCTGCAGCAGCACGACGTCCACGGGCACCCGGCCGGCGGCGATGTCGGCCGGAAGCTCGGAGACATGGCACGGCCAGATGTCGAGCGCGCCCGCCCGGGCGAGCGGCGCGTTGGTCCCCAGGCCGCCGAAGCTCGTGAACCGCAGGTGGTCGGCGTGCTCCGGAGCGAACGTCCCGGCATAGGATGCGCCGAGGAAGACGGTCACGACGCCGAGCTGGGCCCGGCTCCGGACGAGCGCCTCGGTCAAGGTGCGCGGCTCGCCCGTGCCCTGGCTGACCAGAATGGCGTCGCCGGATCTGACCAGCGTCGGGAGAACCGCATCATCCATGGAGACAGGAGAGTCTATGACCAGGCCATCGGCCGATGCGGGTGCCAGCGACGCGGAGATCATCCAGCTCATCCAGGCGTTCATCGGCGCACAGACCGGCGAGACGCCGCCCGAGATCGTGCGGCTGCACCGCGCGTCGCTGGGCAAGTCGCGCGAGAACTGGTCGCTGGACGCCGTCTGGGGCGGCGACGCGTCCGGGCCCGAGCCCCTCATCGTGCGCCGCGACCCCGAGGGCGGGCTGGTCGACACCGACCGCGAGCTGGAGTTCAACCTGCTGCGGGCGCTGGAGCCCAGCGGCCTGCCGGTCCCGAAGGTGCGCTGGCTGGACGCCACGGGGGAGTGGCTGGGCCGCCCATCGCTGGTCATGCGCCGCCTGGCCGGGGAGTCGGACTACTTCGTCGTCAACAACGACCACCTCCCGCTCGCGACGCGGGTGTCGCTGGCCGAGCGCTTCTGCGACCTGCTGGCCGCGGTGCACCTCGTGCCGTGGGCGCAGCTCGGCCTGGGGGAGATCCTGCCCGACCCCGGGCCCGGCGCCGCCGAGGCCGAGCTGGCCCGCTTCGAGCAGGTCCTGCGCACCGACGAGCTGCGCCGCTACGACGAGATCGAGGCGATCCTGGCCTGGCTGCGCGACCACGCGCCGCGCTCGGAGCCCACGGTGCTCGTGCACGCCGACTTCAAGCCGGGCAACGTGCTGCTGGCCGACGGCGAGATCACCGCGCTGCTGGACTGGGAGCTCGCCCACCTCGGCGACCGCCACGAGGACCTCGGCTGGGTGACCCAGCCGCTGCGCGAGCGCGAGCACCTCATCGCCGGCGCATGGGAACGCGACCAGCTCCTGCAGCGCTACGCCGACGCGACGGGCTTCGACGTCGACGAGGATGCCCTGCACTGGTGGCAGACGTTCGCCACGTTCCGCACCCTCGTCATGCAGGTCAGCGGCCTGCGCGCCTACGTCGAGGACCGGTCCGACAAGGCCTACCGGCCGACGCAGAAGGTGCTGAGCACCGGCATGCGCCAGATCACGAAGGGGAGCGCCGCATGACCGAGCCGCATCTGGACGAGCAGTTCCCGCTGTCGCCCATCGACGACTACATGATCCACCAGACCCCCGATCCGATCCGGGTGATGTGGACCGGCGACCCGCGCGCCTACGAGCGCTACTGGATGGTCTGCCACGACGCGGCCGGCTCGGTCGTCGTCGCCGTCGGCGGGAGCTTCTACCCCAACCTCGACCGGGCCGAGGCCTACGCCATCGTCAGCCACGCCGGCCGGCACACGAGCGTCCGCGCGTTCCGCCGCCTGGGCGTCGACCGGACCGACCTGCGCGTCGGGCCGATCGCGCCCGAGATCATCCGCGGCCTGCGCCACTGGCGGTTCGTGCTGGAGGACAACGACCAGGACCTGGCGTTCGAGATCGACTTCGAGGACACCACCCGCCAGACGTTCCGGGAGCCGCTGTCGACGCTGGCCCACGGCACCCCGCCGGGCCGGCGCAACGACGTCACCACCGGCTTCGAGGGCTTCGGCACCGTCCGCGGCTGGGTGTCGGCCGGCGGGGAGCGCATCGAGCTCGGCGAGGGGTCGGTGGGCACCCGCGACCGCCACTGGGGCACGGGCCGGGGCGTCGGCGGGCCGGCTCTGTCGCTCGGGGGCCGCCTGCACGTCGGCACCAACGGCAACGCCTTCGTGGCCTTCGGGGACTGGACGCTGTGGGGCGACCGCGTCTACTACTACTTCGGCGACAGCCGCCCCGGGTCCGGGCGCGTGCGCCGGCCGACCCGCCGGCTGCGCTTCGAGCCCGACACCAACATCTTCGCCGAGGGCATCATCGACTACCCGCTGGACACCGGCGAGGTCAAGACGCTGCACTACACCAAGATCGACCAGCTCACGACGTTCCTGCGCTGCGGGATGTACGGCGGCACGCCCGACGGCGACATCCACCAGGGCTCCTACGACGGGCCCGATCTCGTGGAGGGCGAGACCTACGAGATCGCGCGGCCGGAGGTGCGGTCTCGCATCGCGGGGCTCGACGAGCACCTGTGCGTGGTCGAGTGCGACGGCGAGCGCTCCATCGGCGTCTACCAGACGATCGACCCGCTGGCCTACGAGAACTGCGCGGCGGGCCGGGCGGGCTGGGCGTTCCTCTAGGTCGCGCCCGGGCCCGGCGCGCACTACGCTCGGCGCGTGGGCGGCGCTGGGATCGAACGGGCGCAGGTCCGGCTCGCCGAGCTGGTGGGCGCGCTGTCGCTGGGCGTCGACCTCGGATTCGGCCAGCCGATGGAGCACGTGCTGCGCCAGTGCCTGATCGCGCTGCGCCTGGCCGAGCGCGTCGGCCTCGACGACGGCTCGCGGGCGGTCGTCTACTACGCGGCGTTGCTGGTCAACGTCGGCTGCCACTCCGACGCCCACGAGCAGGCCAGGTGGTTCGGGGACGACATCGCGCTGCGGGCCGCGCGCTACGAGCATCCGCTGGGCAGCATGCGGGCGACGGTGGCGGGTATGCGGCTGCTCGGCTCGGGCAACCCGCCGCTGCACCGGTTCCGCGTCGGCCTGGAGTTCGCGCTGTCGGGCCGCCAGGCCGTCGACGACATGATCCGCCACCACGCCGAGATGGCCCGGGGCCTGGCCGAGCAGCTCGCCCTGCCCGACGCGGTGCTGGACGCGGTCGGAAGCACCTACGAGCAGTGGGACGGCCGCGGCTGGCCGGGCCGGCTGCGCGGCGACGACGTCCCGATCGCCGCCCGGCTGGCCCAGCTGGCCGAGTTCGTGGAGGTCGCCCACCGGGTCGGCGGCGTCGAGGCGGCCCGGACGTTCGCGCGCGAGCGCGCGGGCACCCAGTTCGACCCGGAGCTGGCGGCGGTCTTCGCCGAGGAGGCCGACCTGCTGCTCGCCGACCTCGACGACGCCGCGACCTGGGATGCCGTCATCGCCGCCGAGCCCATGCTCGTCGGCGCCCTGTCGCCCGACGCCTTCGACGACGCGCTGCTGGCCATCGCCGACTTCGTCGACCTCAAGTCCCCGTTCACGCTCGGCCACGCCCGCGCGGTGTCCGGGCTGGCCGCCGCGGCGGGCGAGCGGCTGGGCCTCGACGCCGGCGAGGTCCGCGCCCTGCGCCGGGCCGGGCTGGCCCACGACCTGGGGCGTCTGGGGATCTCCAACGCGATCTGGGACAAGCCCGGCCCGCTCGGCGCCGGCGAGCGCGAGCGCGTGCGGATGCTGCCCTACCTGACCGAGCGCATGCTGCGCCAGTCCCCGGCCCTGGCGCCGCTGGGCCGGATCGCCGTGGCCCACCGCGAGCGCCTGGACGGCTCGGGCCACCCGCACGGCCTGGCGGGCCCGGCGATCCCGCGCCTGGCGCGGGTCCTCGGCGCCGCCGACGCCTACCAGGCCATGTGCGAGCCGCGCCCGCACCGGCCGGCGCACGGCGCCGGCGAGGCGGCGACCCAGCTGCGCGCCGAGGTCCGTGCGGGCCGCCTGGACCGCGAGGCGGTGGAGGCCGTGCTCGGCGCCGCCGGTCATCGCGTGGCGCGTCGCCGCGAGGGGCCGGCGGGCCTGACCGTGCGGGAGGTCGAGGTCCTGCGGCTGGCCGCCCGGGGCCTGTCGACGCGGGTGATCGCCGAGCGGCTCGTCATCGCGCCGAAGACCGCGGCCAACCACATCGAGCACATCTACACCAAGATCGGCGTGTCGACCCGCGCACAGGCCAGCCTGTTCGCGATGCGCCACGGGCTCCTGCCCGAGGAGCCGCCGGCGTCCGACGGCCTGCCGGCCGATCGCGCCGGCGTCTGACGGGCGCCCTACGCCCCCGCCAGCGGCCAGTCCAGCCCGAGGTCCAGCCCGCGGCGCGGACCGGTGCCCGCCGCGGTGACGAGCTCGAGCAGGGGCGGGGCCACGCGCAGCGCCGGACCGGGCACGCTCCGGCGCAGCCACTCCGCGAGGAGCCCGAGGGCCACGTCCTCGGCCTCGGCGCCCTTGGCGCGCGAGCCCGTGCTGAAGAGCGGGTCGGCCACCACGCGCGGGGCCTTGCCCCCCGGGCGCGCGGCGGCGCCGGCGGCCAGCGGGAGCAGGACGGCGGCCATCTCGTCGGGCGCGAGCGCGGCCGGCCAGGAGGCCGTGGTGTAGCGGCCGCCCTGGGCCCGCCACACGACCTCGCGGCCCGAGCGCCAGCGTGCGTAGGCCTCCGGGTCGCAGACCTGGACGACGGGCTGCACGTCGACCGGGCGCGCGCCGTCGGCGCCGGCGCGGCGCGTCAGCTCCGTGAGCGCCGTGGCGGCGCGCACCACGACGGGCGAGCGGTCGGGCGGGGCGGCGATGCGGACGCCGCCGGCGGCGTCGCGGCAGACCTTGAGCGGGGCGAGGCGGAGGAGGGGCACATCCGGGATATCGGCCGGTGCCCCGCGCGGCCTGAGCCCCGTCCCGGGCCGCTACCGCGCCCCGGGGCCGCCCGGCGCCTCGCGGATGCTGCGGCGCGCGTCGTAGTCGCCCCAGCGAAAGCCGGTCTCGTGGGGCTCGGGGGCCAGCGGCGAGCGGGGGAGCCCGCCCGCCGGGGCGTGCAGGTTGTAGGCGACGGGAGCGAGGTCGTTGGGGCCGTCGGGGTGGAACAGCGACGCCAGGTACTGGAGCTGCCCGCGGCCCGGGCCCTGCTCGAACATGCCCCCGCCGTAGGCGCCGATGTCGTGCGCGCGGCAGTAGTCGTAGGTCTCGAACAGCCGTCGCACGCTGCCGAAGCGCGCGGGCTTGAGGTTGAGCAGCCGGGGCCTCCACGGCAGCGCCCGGATGTCGCCGACGGCGTGGATCGGCTCGTCCCAGGTGACGCGGTCGCGGCGGCCGTCGAGCAGCCCGATCGTGGCCGGCGCGAGCGCGGGGTCCTCGATCCACACCCGCGGCAGGTGCTCGAAGACCCGGCCGTAGAGGACGGGGTCGGCGTCCATGGCGACCGTCGCGTTGCGATACAGCCCCTTCATGTCGACGACGTCGACGCAGTCCAGCGCCGCCAGCTCGGCCAGCAGCGCATCGTCCCAGCTGTCGACGGGGTCGAGCTTGAACCTCAGGCCGGGATCCGCCGCGCGGAGGGCGCGCAGGCGCGCGAGGCCCGCGCGATCGTCGAGCCGCAGGGACACGACGAACGTCACCGGCTCGGCTGCCCGGCCGACGGCGTCCTGCAGCGACAGGCCGCTCTGGCGCAGGGCGAGGTCCAGCGCGGCGCTCTCGAAGGCCCAGCGGCGGTAGTCGCGGGCGCTCTCGCGGATCGGTGCCACCGGGAAGAGGTCGGCGAGCCCGAGCAGGGTGGAGAACGCGTCCAGCGTGCGCGTCCCGCGCAGCCACGAGAGCTCGCCGGCGCCGCGCAGGTGCTCGAGGTGGTCGATCTGGTCCCAGGTGATGTCCTCGCCCTGGCCCTCGTGGCCGTCGCCACTCAGCCGCACGACCGTGGAGATCTTCGTGAACCCGCTCGAGATGTCGCGGGCCAGCGGCAGCAGCTCGCACCGCTCCACGCACAACGGCAGCCCGGCGACCCGTGCGTATGTCCCTCCGGCGTCCGCCTCGCGGTCGTCGCCGTCCGCGCCGGCCTCCCTGGAGTCGCAGGCGGACACGGGCGCGTCAGGTCCGCTTCAGGGTCGCGAGCCGGGCCTCGTCCACGCCGCGAGCCTACCGCGTCGTTCGCGATCGACACCGATCCGGCGGCCGCACGACCCCAGCGTGTAGCGTCGTCGCGTGGAGAACCGGCGCGCGCTGCTGCTGATCGCCGACATCGGCGGCTACACCGAGTACATGCAGTACCACCGGTCGATGCTCGGGCACGCGGAGGCCGCCACGACGCGCCTGCTCAAGAAGGTCGTCGACGCCGCCCGCGGCTTCGAGCTCATCGAGATCGAGGGCGACGCCGCGTTCCTCTCGCGCGAGGCCGGCGGGCTGGACGGCGACGCGACCCTCGCGGCCGTCATCGACGCGGCCGTCGCCATGCACCGCGCCTTCCACGCCGAGCGGCGGCTCGTCGAGCGCAACCTGTGCCCCTGCGAGAGCTGCACGCAGACCGCCGACCTCAAGCTGAAGTTCGTGGCGCACGTCGGCGAGGTCGCGACCCAGACGATCAGGCGCCGGCGAAAGCTCATCGGCATGGACGTGATCCTCGTCCACCGCCTGCTGAAGAACCCCGTGCCCGTGCCCGAGTACGTGCTGCTGTCCGAGGACCTGTACCGCGATGGCGCCGTGACGCCGCCCGAGCGGCCGGTCCACGAGATCGCCCACGACCTCGAGGGCATCGGGCCCGTGCGCGCGTACTTCGTGGAGGTCGACGACCTCGCGGGGCCCCTCGGCCCGATGCCCGAGCCGTCCCTGCTCGAGCGCGTCGGCGGGACGCTCGGCATGGTCGGGCGCGGCCTGCGGTACATCCCGCGCCGCCGGGGCCTCGCCGCTCACTGAGCCCCGGCCGCCGGCGTGCGCCCGGCGTCCCGCGCCCGGATCTCGGTGACGACCGCCTGCCCGGCGGCGGCGCTGGCCGGGTAGCCCGTGACCGCCGTGAGGTAGGCCCGGCGCTGCAGGACGCCCACGCGCAGGTGCGCGTCGGAGCCGGCGCGGACGGTGGCCGTGCGCGGCTCGTCGCACAGCAGGGCGATCTCGCCGAAGCCCTCGCCGCGGCCCAGCGTCGCGACGACCTGCCCGCCGCGGACCACCTCCGCACGCCCGGACTCGACCACGTAGAAGCGGTCGCCGCGCTCGCCCTGCTCGAACACGGCCTCCCGCGGCGCGAACTCGGCGTGCGCGAGCCCGGCGCCGAGCTGCTCGATCGTCGCCGCCGGCAGCGCGCCCAGCATGTCGACCTCCCGCAGGATCTCGATGTCGGCGTCGCGCACGCGCATCCCGGCGTCCAGCCGCCGCAGCGCGGTCCAGCTCGCGGCGACGGCCAGCGGCGCCAGGACGCCGACGACGGCGAGCGCGGGGCGGACGCCGAGCCCCTCGATGACCATGGGCGCGAGCAGGCCCCCGATCGCGACGCCGAGCGTCAGGACGGCCTCGAAGCTCGCGAACATGCGCGCCAGGACGGCCTCGTCGGCCAGCCGGGCCAGCAGCGTGAAGCCGCCGACGTCGATGAGCGCGTTGCCGACCCCGACCGCGCCGAGCAGCACGATCGCCGCCGCGCGCTCCGGGACGACGCCGACGAGGGCCAACGGCGCGCCGAACAGCGCGATGCCGACGCCGAACCACCGGGCCAGCCCGCCCCGCCGGACCAGGCCGAACGCGGCGACCGAGCCCACGACGCCGCCGCCGCCGACCGCTGCGTTGAGGACGCCGACGCCCGGGTCGCCCGTGTCCAGGAGGTCGATCGCAACCACCACCGTGAAGACCGACAGGCAGCCGCGCGTGAACGTCTGCACCACGCCGAGCCCGGTGATCAGCGAGAGCCGGCGGTCGCCCGTGATCGTGGCGAAGCCCTGCAGCAGCTCGCGTCCGCCGGCGCTGTCGGGCTGCGCCCGCGGGGGCGCGTCGTAGGCGAGGGCGGTGGTGGCCAGGCCGGCGACCAGCGACGCGCCGGCGCACGCGGCGAAGACCGCGGCCGGGCCGCTGGCCGCAAGCAGGACCGCGGCGACCACCGGGCCGCTGAGCGTGGCGAGCGAGTCCAGCATCCCGCGCACCGCGTTGGCGCTCGTCAGCTCCCGGGGCGACCGGGCCAGCGCGGGCAGCAGCGCCGAGTGGGCCGGCCGGTACATGGTCATGGCGACGGTGGCGACGACGGCCAGGCCGTAGGTCGCGGCCGCCGGGCCGCCGGAGGCCGTCACAGCCGCGGCGCCTCCCAGCGTCACGGCGCGCACCGCGCCGACGCACGTCAGCACCCGCTCGCGGCGGACCCGGTCGGCCCGGGTCGCCAGCAGCGGCGCGAGCAGCGCCGCGCTCGCCATCCGCGCGGCCGTGACGGCGCCGACGACACCGACGCCGCCCGCGCGGAACGCCACGACGCCGAGCGCGACCATGAACGCGCACTCGCCGGACCACATCGCGGCGAACGAGAGCTGCGCGCGGCGCAGCGGTCCGCTGCGCGCCGGGCCCCCGGGCGCGTGCCGCCGCCCGCGGGACGTCGGAGAGCGACGGGCCGCCACGGCGCGACTATCGCAGAGGCCCGCCCGCCGTCCGGGGCACCGTGCCCGGCGACATGTTCCTCGACGGCGTCACCCGACCCGACGTCACGAGCGTCACCATCGCCACGCCGCGGGACGTGCGGACGTTCATCCCCTCGCGCCGCGCCCACGCCTTCCTCGCGGTCTACCACGGCACCTTCCCGACCGCGCAGGCCGTCATCACCGCCACGTTCACCGACGGAGCACCCAGCGCCAGGTCATCCCGATCGGCGGCATGGAGCGGCCGGACATCGGATCCGGCTCACCCCGGCGGCCGGCCCGCGCGGACGGCGGTGACCGAGAGCTGGGCGTCGGCGCGCGAGGAGCAGGCCGTGCCGGGGCGGCGCACGAACGCCGCCGCCGTCGCGCCGGGCGGGTAGACCCGCAGCCCCCGCACCCGGCGCGGCCGGCAGTCCGAGGGCGGGAAGTCGGCGGTCCGGGCGATGCGCAGCGTCGCGATCGCACGGGCGCGACGCGCGAGGACGACGCGCGCCGGCCGCGGGGGCGCGACGCGGCGGGCCGCGGCCCCGACCCGGTGACCGTCGCCGCCCGCGACGAAGGAGACGCCGGGATGGCCGATCAGCGCGCAGGTCCCCCGGCCACGGTTGGTGAACGCGAGCTCCTGGTAGACCGAGCCGGCCGCGCCGCCGCCCGGGCTGCGCACGAGGGCGACCGCCAGCTCGGCCGTGCGGCACCGCGGGGCGGGGGCGGGAGCGCGCGCCGCCCGGGCCGCCCGGGCCGCCGGGCCCTGACCGGCCGTCGCGGGCACCGCGGCCACCAGGGCCGCGACCGCGGGGAGCAGGGCGTGGGGGAGGCGCATGCCGACAGGTTCCCGGATCGCCGCCATTCGCCACCCGCGTGTCCCCGGGGTAGCCTCGGGCCCGACCGACTCGACCGACCCGACCGACCCGACCGAGGAGCCCAATGGCCACCACCATGCCCGGACCCACCGCCGTCTCCACCGCTGCGGAGACCGTCTACGTCGATCGCTTCTGCGACGGCATCATCGGGCCCAGCGCCGAGGTGATCGGCACGGTCCGCGACGGTGGCCACATCGTCGCCAACACCGCACCGGGGTGCTGGGGGCCGATGATCACGCCCGCGATCCAGGGTGGCCACGAGGTCACGTTGCCGGTCGCCGTGGAGGGCGCCCAGGTCGGCGACGCGATCGCGATCCGCATCCGCTCCATCGACGTCACCTCCGTGGCGACGTCCTCGGGCAACGACCGGGCGATCGAGGGCCGCTTCAACGGCGACCCGTACTGCGCGAAGGTCTGCGCCGGCTGCGGCGCGCAGGACGAGGAGACCGTCGTGGAGGGCATCGGGCCCGACAGCGTGCGCTGCGCGGCCTGCGGCGCGCCCGCCGCGCCGTTCGCCTTCACCAACGGCTACACCATGGCCTTCGACGACGCGCGGCGCCTGGGCGTCACGGTCGACGCCGCGCGGGCCGAGGCGTTCGCCCGCGACGCCCACCACGCCGCCGCGCTGCCCGCGGCCTCGGTGCAGAACCCGATCCTGCTGTTCGCCCCGGCCGACCTCGTCGGCGTCGTCGCGCGGATGCGCCCGTTCATGGGCCAGCTCGGCACGATGCCGGCCGTCGACCTGCCGGACTCCCACAACGCCGGGGACTTCGGCGCGTTCCTGCTCGGCGCGCCGCACCGCCACGCGGTGACCCCCGAGCAGCTCGCCCAGCGCACCGACGGCCACCTCGACATCGACGCCGTCCGCGCCGGGGCGATCCTCGTCTGCCCCGTGAAGGTCCCCGGCGGCGGCGTCTACCTCGGCGACATGCACGCGATGCAGGGCGACGGCGAGATCGCCGGCCACACCGCCGACGTGGCGGGCACCGTCACGCTGCAGGTGTCGGTGGTCAAGGGCCTCGCGCTCGACGGCCCGGTCCTGTTCCCGCTGGCGGAGGACCTGCCGTTCCTCGCCCGCCCGCTGACCGCGGCCGAGCGCGAGGCGGCCGAGGCGCTGGCGGCCCGCCACGGCGGGGTGACCGTGGAGGACGGGCTGCCCGTGTCCGTCGTCGGCACGGGACCGGACCTCAACAGCGCCGTGGACAACGGGCTGCGCCGGGCCGCCACGATCCTCGGCATGGAGGTCCCCGAGGTCATGAACCGCGCGACGATCAGCGGCGCGATCGAGATCGGCCGGGCGCCCGGCGTCGTGCAGGTCACGTTCCGCGCGCCCGCCGCGGCCCTCGCGGCGTGCGGGCTCGACGGGCTCGCGCGCGAGCAGTACGGCGCGCCGGCCTGATCAGCCGCCGGCGACGGGGAGCACCAGCGCCAGGGTCTCCCCGTCGCGCAGCGCGCGGCCGCGGCCGACGACCTCGCCGTCGACGGCGACCGCGACCCCGTCCAGCCGGGCCGCCGCGACGCCGAGGTCGGGCGCCAGCACGGCGACGAGGTCGGCCACGGTGGCGCCCGCCCGCAGCGCCACGGTCCGGCGCCCCGGACCCAGCCGCGGGCCGAGGCGCACCTCGACGGTCACGCCCGCGTCGCTGCCGGCCGGTTGCATCCGGGCATCGTCCGCGGTCGGTCGCCCACGGTCAACCCCCGGGCCGCGGCGTTGCGATCGGCCTACCACGTCGAGTTCCTCGCGCTGCAGGCGCGCTGAGCGCCCGCGCCCGCTCTCAGGCATCTCCCACACGATCCCGAGGATGGTCTCGCTGCCGGCCGCGGGGGCGCCGCGCGGTCCGGCGGCTGCCGAGCTCGCCACGGGGCGCTGGAGACCGCGTACCGTTGAGCCTGCCCGCCGCCCAGCCCGACGACGAGGAGCCGCCCTGACCATCCGTGGACCTGTGCGCCCTCCCGCGTGAGCGGGGTGCGTCAACCCGGGCCGCGACCAGGTCGTCGCGGTCCTGCGCCGCCCGCGGGCCCGCGCGCGCCTGCGACCTGGCAGACCCTGGCGTGGATGGCGCGCCCCGGCGCCTACCTGCAGGGCGCGCACCGGCGATTCGGCGATCCGATGACGATCCGGACGTTCTGGACGCCGGAGCCGATGGTGCTCTTCTCGCACCCCGACGCCGTCCGCGAGGTCTTCCGGCTGGACCCGGCGATCGCCCCCGCGGGCCAGAGCTGGGAGTTCCTGCGCCCGTTCGCCGGGCCCGACTCGATCCTCCTGCTCGACGGCGAGGCGCACCTGCGCGAGCGGCGGCTGCTGCAGGCACCCTTCCACGGGGAGCGCATGCGCGCGCTGGCGCCCATGATCGGGGAGCTGGCCCGGGCGGAGCTCGCGACCTGGGACGGGCGGGTCGTCACGCTGCAGCGCATGCGCGAGCTGGCGCTGGAGATCATCCTGCGCGTGGTCTTCGGCGCGCACGAGGACCACGAGGTCGCGGGGCTGCGCCACGCGATCGACGCGACCCTGGACGGCGTGCGCTCCCTGCCTCGGATGCTCGCGATGGCCGTGGTGCAGCGCGACCTCGGTCCGCGCAGCCCCTGGGGGCGCTTCCGGCTGGCGGTGCAGCGCTTCGACGCGCTGCTGCTGGAGACGATCGCCCGCCGCCGCGCGCAGCCCGGCGGCGGGGGCGGCGCCGTCCTCGACCTCCTGCTCGAGCAGCGCGACGAGCACGGCGCGCCCACGACCGACCGCCACGTGCGCGACCAGCTCGTCGCGCTGCTCATGGGCGGCCACGACACCTCCTCCGCGACGCTGGCGTGGGCCTTCGAGCGCCTCGCGCGCCACCCGGCGGTGCTCGCGCGGATGCGCGACGGCGACCCCGCCTACCTCGACGCCGTCGTCAAGGAGGTCCTGCGCGTGCGCCCGGCGCTGACCATCGCGCCGCGGCTGCTGCTGGAGCCCGTCCGGATCGCCGGGCACGACCTGCCCGCCGGCGTGCAGGTCGCCGCCTGCCTGTGGCTGGCGATGCGCCGCGAGGACCTCTGGGACCGGGCGTCGGCGTTCCGTCCCGAGCGCTGGCTCGAGCAGCCCCAGCAGCCCTCGTGGATCCCCTACGGCGGCGGCGTGCGCCGGTGCCCCGGCGCACCGTTCGCCGAGATGGAGCTGCGCGAGGTGCTGCGCGCGGCTGCCGGCCTGCGGCTGCGCCCCGTCCGCCCCCGCGGCGAGCGCGCGCGGCGCAGCCTGCTGGTCATCGTGCCCGAGCGCGGGGGCGAGGTGCTCGTGGGCTGAGGGGCGCCAGGTCGCCGGTCCGCCGGAGCAGCACGGTGCCGGGGATACGATCGGGCGATGAGGCGATCGAGCGCGCGAGACGACGTCGGCGGGTGACCGGCGCCGGCCGCGAGCCCTGGCGCAGCGACGCGGCCACGGTGCTGGCGCGGCTCGGGACGGACGGGCGGACCGGGCTCGCCGCGGCCGAGGCGAGGGCGCGGCTGGCGCGCGTGGGACCCAACGAGCTGGCGGCGGCCGCGGTCGTGCCGGCCTGGCGCAGGCTCCTCGGGCAGCTCGCCGACCCGCTGATCCTCCTCCTGCTGCTGGCGATCGCGGCGTCCCTGGCGGCCTGGGTCGCCGAGGGCTCCGACGGCGTCCCCTACGACGCGGTGGTGATCGCCGTCATCATCGTGCTCAACGGCGTGCTGGGCCACGTGCAGCAGGCTCGCGCCGAGCAGGCCGTCGCGGCACTGCGGCGGATGGCCGTCGCGACCGCCTCCGTGGTGCGCGACGGCCGCGAGCAGCGCGTCGATGCCCCGCAGGTCGTCCCGGGCGACGTGCTCGTGCTCGCCGAGGGCGACGCCGTCGCGGCCGACGCGCGGCTCCTCGAGGCCGCGTCCCTCATGGTGGCCGAGGCCGCGCTGACCGGCGAGAGCGAGCCGGTGCTCAAGGACCCGGCGACGATCGGGGCTCAGGCGATGCCCGGTGACCGCACCAACATGGTGTTCAGCGGCACCGCGGTCGCCCGCGGGCGCGGCCGTGCCGTGGTGACGGCCACCGGCATGGACACCGAGATGGGCGACGTCGCACGACTGCTGGGGCGCACGGAGCAGGAGCGCACGCCGCTGCAGCGGGAGGTAGCGCAGATCGGTCGCGCACTCGGCGTGGCGGTGGTCGTCATCACGGCCGTGGTGGTGGCGACCATCCTGCTGACGGCCGACGTGCGCACGACGACGGACGTCGTCGCGGTGCTGCTGGTCGGCGTGTCCCTGGCGGTCGCCGCGGTTCCCGAGGGGCTGCCGGCGGTGCTGTCGGTGGTGCTCGCCCTGGGCGTGCAGCGCATGGCGCGACGGCGGGCCATCGTCAAGCGCCTGGCCTCGGTGGAGACGCTGGGATCGGCGTCGGTGGTCTGCACCGACAAGACGGGCACGCTGACGCGCAACGAGATGACGATCGAGGTGGTCGTCACCGCGTCGGGTGAGGTCGAGGTGACCGGCAGCGGGTACCGGCCCGACGGCGAGCTGCGGGTCGGCGGGCACGCGCTGCGCGACGGACCGCTGCTCGACGAGGTCCGGGCGCTGCTGGGGGCCGGCTGCCTGTCCAACGACGCGGCGCTGCACGAGCGGGACGGCGACTGGGTCATCCAGGGAGACCCGACCGAGGCGGCGTTCCTCGTCGCCGAGGCCAAGGTCGCCGGGCTGGCCGGGCAGCGCCGCGCGCGCTTCCGGCGCGTCGGCGAGATCCCGTTCACGTCCGAGCGCAGGCTGATGACCACGCTGCAGGCCGACGGCGAGGACGAAGGCGGGATCGACGTCGTCACCAAGGGCGCGCCCGACGTGCTCCTGGCCCGCTGCACGCAGGAGCGGGTCGCGGGCCGGGTGCTGCCCCTCGGCGACGCCCGCCGGGCGGAGATCCTCGCGACGGTCGACCGGCTGGCCGACCGCGCCCTGCGCACGCTCGCCGTCGCCTACCGGCCGCTTCCGGGCGGCGGCGGCGCGCCGGCCGACGACACGATCGAGCGCGAGCTCATCCACCTCGGCCTCGTCGGCATCATCGATCCACCCCGCCCGGAGGCGCGGGCGGCGATCCGCGAGGCCACCGGTGCCGGCATGCGGGTCGTCATGATCACCGGCGACCACCCGAGGACGGCCGTGCGCATCGCCGCGGACCTCGGCATCGGCGTCCGCGACGCCTCGATGCTCACGGGCCGGGACATCGAGCGCCTCGACGACCATGGCCTGCAGGTCGCGATGCGCGGTGTGACCGTGTGCGCGCGCGTGACGCCCGAGCACAAGCTGCGCATCATCGGCGCGCTGCGCGCCGACGGGGAGATCGTCGCGATGACGGGGGACGGCGTCAACGACGCACCGGCGCTGCGGTCCGCCGACATCGGGGTGGCGATGGGCGTCGCCGGCACCGACGTCGCCAAGCAGGCGGCCGACATGATCCTCGCCGACGACGACTTCGCCACGATCGTCGCCGCCGTGCGCGAGGGGCGGGGGATCTTCTCCAACATCCGCAGGTTCCTGCGGTTCCTGCTGTCCTCCAACATCGGCGAGGTGCTCACGATGTTCCTCGGCGCGGTCCTGGCCGGCGGGCTGGGGCTCGAGGACACCGGCGAGGCCGTCGCGGTGCCGCTGCTGGCCGCGCAGATCCTGTGGATCAACCTGCTCACCGACACCGCGCCGGCGCTGGCGATCGGCGTCGACCCGCCGCCCGACGACGTCATGTCCAGGCGCCCCCGCCGGATGGCCGACCGCGTCATCGACCCGGCCATGTGGGTGGGCATCGCGTGGGTCGGCCTGGTGATGGCGGTCGTGACGCTCGTCGCGCTGGACCTGGGGCTCCGCGGTGGGTTCCTCGGCGGCACGGGCGACATCGAGCAGGGCCGCACCATGGCCTTCACCACGCTCGTGCTGGCGCAGCTGTTCAACTGCTTCAACGCGCGCTCGGATCGCGTCAGCGCCCTGCACCACCTCTTCACCAACCGGCTGCTGTGGGGCGCCGTCGCGCTGTCGGCCTCGCTGCAGGTCGCGGTGGTGCAGCTGCCGTTCCTCAACCGGGCGTTCGACACGACCCCGCTCGGCGGCCGCGACTGGCTGGTGTGCATCGGCCTGGCCAGCGTGGTGCTCTGGGCCGACGAGCTCAAGAAGCTGCTCGAGCGCGGGCTGCGCTCGCGGCGCGCCGCGCGAAGCGCGCGGCGTCGAACGGCGCGAGCACCTCGGGCCGGCGGCCCGTGAGGACCAGCTCGGCCAGCGCCTCGGCGGCCGGCAGCGCGAGCGTCATGCCCAGCATCGAGTAGGCGCCGCTGACGTAGACGTTGGCCGACCCGGGCAGGCGGCCGACGATCGGCAGCCCGTCCGGGGCGATGGGCCGCATGCCGGTCCACTCGCCGGCCACGCTGCCCTCGTCCCACGAGGACAGCAGCGGCCGGACGCCGCGCTGCATCGCCTCGATGCGGCCGGGCACGAGGCGGTCGTTGACGCCGCTGAACTCCATCGTCCCGGCGAGCCGCACGCCGGTCGTCAGCGGGGAGCACCCGACGTGCGGCTCGGCGAACAGGACGGCGTGCGAGGGCACGGGATCGAGGGCGACGGAGAAGCTGTAGCCCTTGCCTGCCTCGACGGGGAGCGCCACGCCGAGCATCCTGGTATCCGTGCCCAGCCGCGCGCCGGTGGCCAGGACGACCGCGTCGGCCTCCACGTCGCCGCCCGGGGTCTCGACGTGGGTCACCGCGCCGCCGCGGGTGGCGAACCGCAGCACGGGCGCGTCCTCGGTGATCTGCACGCCGTGGGCCGTCGCGACGGCGGCCAGCGACGACATGTAGGAGTCGGGCCGGACGTGCCAGTGCCGGCGGATGACCGCCGCGGCGCGGACGGCGGACGACAGCGCCGGCTCGAGCTCGCGCACCGCCTCGCCGGTCAGCGGCACCGTGGGGATCGTCGCGTCCCGGGCGCGGAACGCCTCCAGGCCGTCCAGGAACGCCTGGGTGACCGCGGGGTCGCGGCTGGCCACGAGCAGGCCCAGCCGGTGCAGCTCGGGCCGGAACCCCAGCGGCTCGAGGTCGGCGACGGCCCCGAACGCGCGGCGGCCGAGCGCCTCGAGTGCGACGACGCCGCGCCGGTGCCGTGCCGGCGCGCAGTTGCGCGCGAAGCGCACGAGCCAGGGCGCCAGGCGCGGGAGGTGGCGCGGGTCGACGTAGAGCGGCGAGTCGCGGTCCAGCAGCGCCCGCAGGCCGTAGGTCGCGAGGCCCGGCTCGGGCAGCGGGCCGGCCTGGGTGGGGCAGATCCAGCCGGCGTTCCCGGACGAGGCGCCGGCCCCGGTGCGATGGCGTTCGAGCACCACGACCTCCGCGCCGCCGAGGCGCAGGTGCAGCGCCGCCGACAGCCCCGCGACGCCTCCGCCGACGACCGCGACCCGTCGCGAGCCTGCGATCCCTGCGTCCCCCGGTGCGCGCATGGGGTGGATCCTGCCAGGTGGCACGATCCCGGACGGTGTGGCGGCGACCCGGATCCCGGTCCGTAAAGGTCCGCATGCGCCAACGTAGCGGGCCCAGATGGCGCGGCGCCGCTCGCGGGCGAGGATGGCGCCATTGTCCCCTGCACCGGGCGCGCGGCGCCCAGAGGAGTCCTCGCCCTGGTCGCCATGATCTCGACGTTCGGCGCGCTCAACGGCTGGATCCTGCTCCAGGGCGGCGGACCGCTGGCCGCCGCCCAGGACGGGATGTCCCCGCCGCAGTTCGCGCGGGTCCACGGCCGCAGGGTGCGCCGGTCTGCGGCCGGGTCGTCTCGTCCGTGCTGGTCGCCGCCGATCATGTCGGGCAGCGACCTCGTCGCCGCCCCGCCGCTGACCGCCATCGGGGCCGGCGATGCCCGCTGAGCCGGCTCTCGCGCCCGCCGCGACCGGCCGCCTGCACGTCGACTCCGAGGTCGGCGTGCTGCGGCGGGTCATCCTGCACCGCCCGGGCCTCGAGCTCCAGCGCCTGACGCCGCGCAACAAGGATGAGCTGCTCTTCGACGACGTGCTGTGGGTCAAGCGCGCGCGGCAGGAGCACGACGCGTTCGCCGACACGCTCGCCGAGCGCGGCGTCGAGGTCCTGGCGCTGCACGACCTGCTGGCGCAGACGCTCGGCATTCCCGCCGCCCGCCGCGAGGTGCTGCGGGCGACGGAGGAGCAGGTGGCCGTGGGCCCGACGCTCGCCGCGCCCCTGTTCTCCTGGCTGGGCGGGCTCGGCGACGACGAGCTGGCCACGCGGCTCATCGGCGGCGTCGCGCTCGCCGAGCTGCCGTTCAGGACCGGCGCGCTGGCCGAGCGCGTCACCACGGCCGACGGCTTCGTCCTGGCCCCGCTGCCCAACCACCTCTTCACGCGCGACACGTCGGCGTGGATCTACGGCGGCGTGACGGTCAACGCCATGGCCAAGGCCGCGCGCCGCCGTGAGGCGGTGCACCTGCAGGCGATCTACGACCACCACCCGCTCTTCGCGGCCCGGGAGTTCCCGCAGTGGGCGCGCGACCTGGGCGGCGCGCCCGAGCTCGAGGGCGGCGACATCCACGTCCTCGGCCGGCGCACGGTCATGATCGGCATGGGCGAGCGCACGCGGCCGGGCGCCGTCGAGCTCCTGGCGCGGCGCCTGTTCGTCGCCGGCGTGGCCGACCGCCTGATCGCCGTGGCGATGCCCGCCGCGCGCTGGGCCATGCACCTCGACACGGTCATGACGATGGTCGACCGCGACGCGTTCACGGTCTACCCGGGCGTCCGCGACGCGCTCAAGGCCTACACCCTGACCCACGGGCCGGCGGGCCTCGCCGTCGCCGAGCACGACGACGTCTTCGACGCCATCGCCGAGGCGCTGGACCTTCCGGCCGTCCGGGTGTTCGATACCGGCGGCGACCGCTACGAGGCCGAGCGCGAGCAGTGGGACGACGGCAACAACGTCCTGGCCCTGGCCCCGGGGGTCGTCGTGGCCTACGAGCGCAACGTCGACACGAACACGCGGTTGCGCCACGCGGGCATCGAGGTCATCACGATCGCCGGCGCCGAGCTGGGCCGCGGGCGCGGCGGACCGCGCTGCATGTCCTGCCCCATCGAGCGCGACGCGCTCCCCTAGGCCGATCGGGAGGCCGACGATGTCCACCACGCTCACCGAGCTGCCCCCGCGGTCGGCCGTCTGGCCGCAGGCGGCCAACGGCCTGCCGACCGAGCAGGCGCTGCCGTGCCTGCTCACCGCCGGGCCCGGGCGGGGCTGAGCCGTGCGCGTCGTCCTGGCCCTCGGCGGCAACGCGCTCATCCGGCGCGGCCAGCCCGCCGACGCCGAGGCCCAGCGCCGCAACGTGGCCGTCGCCGCGCGCTCCATCGCCGAGGTCGTCCGCGCCGGCCACGAGGTCGTCGTCACGCACGGCAACGGTCCGCAGGTCGGCCTCCTGGCGCTGCAGAGCGCCGCCTACCCCGACGTGCGCCCCTATCCGCTCGACGTCCTGGGCGCCGAGAGCGAGGGGATGATCGGCTACCTCCTCGAGCAGGCCCTGCGCAACGAGCGGGTGGCCGCGCCGGTCGCCACCCTGCTGACCCAGGTCGTCGTCGACCCGGCCGACCCGGCCTTCGCGGCGCCCACGAAGCCGATCGGACCGGTCTACGACGCCGCCCATGGCGCCGCGCTGGCGCGCGATCGCGGCTGGACGCTGGCGCCCGACGGCGACGGCGTGCGGCGCGTGGTCGCCTCGCCCGAGCCGCAGGAGATCCTCGAGCTCGAGACGATCCGGCTGCTGACGGGCGCCGGGGTCGTGGTGGTCTGCGCCGGCGGCGGGGGGATCCCCGTGGCCGTCTCGCCCGACGGCCTGGTCACGGGCGTCGAGGCCGTCGTGGACAAGGACCTCGCCGCCGCGCTGCTGGCCCGGCGGCTGGACGCCGACCTGCTCGTGCTCCTGACCGACGTGCCGGGCGTCGTCCTGGACTGGGGCACCGAGGCGGCGCGGGTGGCGCCGAGCCTCGACGTCGCCGTCGCCCGCAGCCTGCAGCTCGCCGCGGGCTCGATGGGCCCCAAGGTCGAGGCCGCCTGCCGCTTCGCCGACGCGACGGGGCGGCGCGCGGCGATCGGCGCCATGGAGTCCGCCGGCGAGCTCGTCGCCGGCAGCGCGGGCACGATGGTCCGCGCCCGCATCCCCGCCGGCGTCGCCTGACCCGACCGCCGGCCGCCGCCGGAGCGCTCGCGTCCGGCCGTTCGCGGCCTGACCGCCCCTCGTCGATCGGTCCAGTCTGCGTCCAGGCGTGCTGGATCACCCCCCTGGGGTGCCGACCACGTGGGTGACGAGCCGCGCGGCTCGTCCGGCCCGCGCCCCGGGGCGGGACGTCCCCAGCCGCGTGGCGCCTCGCCCTGCCCGGACCGCGGGCGCCCGCCCGCATGCCGACGACCACGCCCACGACCACGCCGGACCTCCGAGCCCGGACCGGCCCTGCCCTCGGCGCCCTGCTCGGCGCGCTGGTGTGCGCAGTCGCCCTCGCGCTGGCCGCCGGCACGGCCTCCGCGGCCCAGACGGTCGCCACGGCCGAGGCCGACCAGGGCGCGATGGACGGCATCACCGCACGCCCCATCGCCGACACCGCGGCGTCGGGCGGCTTCGCCGTCAAGTTCGACTGGGCCGGGGCCGACCGCCTGACGACGGTGCTTCCCGCCGACGCCGACGCGATCACCCTGCGCACGCGCGGCGACCAGTGCGCGGGTGCTCCCGCCTACACGCTCACCGTCGACGGCCGGCCGTTCGCGAGCGACAGCGTCGCCAGCACGGCGTGGACCGACCGCACCTACGCCGCCACCCTGCTCGCCGGGCGCCACACGGTCGAGGTGCGATTCACCAACGACCACACCGAGCCCTGGCCGAACGCCTGCGACCGCAACCTCTACCTGGACGCGGTGACGTTCTCCTCCGACGCCGCGCCGGTCCCGTCGGTCCCGGCCGTACCGTCGGGCTTCGTCCACCAGTCGGGCACCCAGCTGCTGGACGGCGCCGGCCGGCCGCTGCGGCTGCGCGGGGTCAACACCGGCGGCTGGCTGATGTGGGAGGGCTGGATCTGGGGCCAGCAGTTCGACTACACGGGCGAGTCGGCGATGATGGGCAACCTGGCCGCCGTCGTCGGGCAGCCCGCGGCCGACCAGTTCCGCGCCGACGTGCGCAACACCTACATCACGGGTGACGACTTCCGGGCGATGTCGGCCTACGGGCTCAACGTCGCGCGCGTGCCCATCAACTACCGGCTGCTGGAGGACGACTCCCAGCCGTTCACCTACAAGCAGTCGGGCTGGGATGCCCTGGACCGCGCGGTGGCCGCGGCCCGGCAGAACAGCGTCTACCTCGTCCTCGACCTGCATGCCGCGCCGTGCAGCCAGGTCTACGGGTTCACGAGCGACTACGTCGGCCCCCAGTTCCTGTGGTCGACGCCGAGCTGCCGGGACCGGACGGTCGCCCTGTGGCGGGCCATCGCCGCGCGCTACGCCGATCAGAACATCATCGCGGGCTACGACGTGCTCAACGAGACGATGATCGGTGACGCGCAGCTCCTGGATCTCTACCGGCGCATCACGACCGCGATCCGGCAGGTCGACCCCAACCACACGCTGATCTACGAGGGCAACAACCTGGCCCGGACGTTCGACGTGCTCCCGGCGCCGCTGGACGCCAACGAGATGCTGAGCTTCCACGACTACTCGTGGATGGTCCAGGGCCAGGACCTCACGGCGCGGATGCCGGCCTACGACGCGGCCGCGCGGCGCCTGAACGCCCCGCTGTGGGTCGGGGAGTTCGGCCAGGGCTCCTACGACGACGTGCAGCGCTACGTGTCGACGTTCGACAACGACCCGCTCGTGGCAGGCTGGGCGGACTGGACCTGGAAGCAGTCCGCGGGCTTCCCGGCGCTGCACACCATCCAGCACACGCCGGCCTCGCAGAAGCTGGTCGACTGGATGAACAACTCCTCGCGCCCGCAGCCTGCGCCCGCGGAGGCCGCCCAGGGGATGAGCGACTTCCTGGCGGCGATCCGGTTCACGAGCACCCAGCCCGACGCACGGCTGCGCGAGGTCCTGCGCCCGACCGGGGTCACGCCGGCGGCGGTGGGCATCGACCCCCGGAGGCGGTCGCCGCGGCGCCCGCCGCGGCCCGCACCGCGGTCGCGACGCCGGCCCGCAGGCAGACGGCGGCGGCCGAGGCGGCCGCCGCCAAGAAGAAGGCCGCCGCGAAGAAGAAGGCCGCCGCGAAGAAGAAGGCCGCCGCGAAGAAGAAGGCCGCCGCGAAGAAGAAGGCCGCCGCGAAGAAGAAGGCCGCCGCGAAGAAGAAGGCCGCCGCGAAGAAGAAGGCCGCCGCGAAGAAGAAGAGGAAGGCGGCCGCAAAGAAGAGGGCGGCCGCGAAGACGGCGGCCGCCAAGCGGAAGGCCGCCGCCCGCCGCAGGCGCTGAGCGGCCCGGCGCCGCCGTCGTCAGGCGGCGACCTCGGCCCGCCCCAGGCGGGCCGCCACGAGGGCCAGGACCCGGGCGGCGGACTCCTCCGGCGCCTCGCGCTCGGTGTCGAGCGCGATCTCGGGGGCCAGGGGCTCCTCGTAGGGGTCCGAGATCCCCGTGAACTGGCCGATCTCGCCGCGCAGCGCGCGCTCGTAGAGCCCCTTCGTGTCGCGGCGGATGCACTCGTCCAGCGACGTGCGCAGGTAGATCTCGATGAAGCGCTCGCCCATGAGCTCTCGCGCCTCGTCGCGCGTCACGCGGTAGGGGGAGATCGCCGCGACGAGGACGCATACGCCGTTGCGCGACAGGACGTCGGCGACGAAGGCGATCCGGCGGATGTTCGTGTCGCGGTCCTCGCGTGAGAACCCCAGGCCCTTGGACAGGTGCTGGCGCACGACGTCGCCGTCGAGGACCTCGACGCGCTCGCCGCGCTCCCGCAGCTCCCGGGCGACGAGCGCGGCCACCGTCGACTTCCCGGCCCCCGACAGGCCGGTGAACCACAGGGTGCAGCCCGCCGCGTCGCGGAGCTCGGGCGGCTCGGGGAGCCCCGCGGCCGGCGCCGGTGCCGGCGTGCCGCCGACGCGCCTGGGGAACCGCCGGCGGCCGAAGAGCACCTCGATGACGCGGGTGCGCGTCTCGTGCGGCGCGATGACGTCGTCGATGGCGCCGCGCCGCAGCGCCGCGGTGGCCGAGAGCTGGGCCTGCGCGTAGAGAAGCGCGAGGCGCTCGGCGGTCTCCTCGCCGGCGGGATGCTCGAGCTCGCGCCGGTGGATGATCTCCACGGCCGACCGCGGGCTCATGATCCCGATCTCCGCGTCGTGCCAGGCGAAGGCGGCGCGGGCGCCGAGGTCCTTGCAGTTCATGGTGATGAACGCCCCGCCGTACGCCTTGCGGACGATGACGGTCACGCGCGGCACCGTCGCGCCGGCGAACGCCCGCAGCAGCTCGGCGCCGTGGCGGATGACGCCGGCGGACTCCTGGCGGCTGCCGGGCATGAAGCCGGGGGTGTCGACGAGCACCAGCAGCGGGATGCGGAACCGCTCGGCGGTGCGGATGAAGCGCGCCGCCTTCTGCGAGGCCTCCGTGTCGATGATCCCGCCGAGGTGGCGCGACTGGTTGGCGACGATGCCGACGGTGCGGCCGTCCAGGCGCGCGAAGCCGACCACCATGTTGCGCGCCCAGCGAGGCCACAGCTCCAGGAAGCCGCCGCGGTCCACCAGGCCGCGGATCACCGCGCGCACGTCGTAGTAGCTGCGCGAGCTGCTGGGCAGCTCCATGCCCGGGTCGTCGAGCGGCGCGGGCTCGGGCCGGCGCACCGGTGGCGCGTCGCCCGCGGTCTGGGGGAGGTAGGACAGCAGCTCGCGGCAGAGCGCGACGGCCTCCAGGTCGTCGGCCGAGACGAGGTGGCACACGCCGTTGCGCTCGTGGACGCCGGTGCCGCCGAGGTCGGGGGCCGACACCTCCTCGCCCAGGGCCTGGCGAACGATCTTCGGCCCGGTGAGGAACATGGTGGCCTGCTCGGTCATCACCACGAAGTCGGTCAGCGCGGGGGAGTAGCACCCGCCGCCGGCAGACGTGCCGGTGATCACGGAGATCTGGGGCACGCGCTGCGCCAGCGCGACGTTGGCGGAGAAGATCCGGCCGAACCCGCCCAGCGCACCGGCGCCCTCCTGCAGGCGCGCACCGGCCGACTCGATGAAGGCGACGAGCGGGATGCCCTCGCGGCCGCTGTGGCGCAGCGCCTCGACGATGACGTCGGCCTCCGCGACGCCCACCGAGCCGCCCGACATGCGCGAGTCCTGGGCGTAGCAGACGAGGGGCGGTCGGCGACGCGGCCGCGCGCGGCGTGCACGCCGACGCCGTCGCCGGGGCGGCCGAGGAGCTCCAGGGAGCCGCCGTCGCAGAGCGCCTCGAGCCGCTCCATCGGTGTGAGCCGGGCCCGGGCATCGACGGGGACGGAGGTCGGCTGTTGGGTCACGGAGGATCAGGTCACAGTCGAAGGGACGTCGCGGCGACGTCGCGTGGTCCGGGACACGGCTGTCCGAGGAGGCGTGGTCAGCGTACGAACGCGTTCGTACGACGGTCAACCAGGAGGGCACCTTGGGGCAGACCTGATGCGGGACCGTTGACCCAGGTACCGCCGTTGGGTGAGAGTCCCGGCGCTTGTCATCGGCATTGAGATACCTGTGAGCCCATTCGACTTCATCGTCCTGTCCGCACCGGCCGGCCGGGTCGACGCCGGGCCGGCGATCGCCGCCGCGCGTGCGGGCGCCATCGGCGTGCTCGACACCGAGCTGGCCGCCGACCGCGCCGCCGCCACGGCGCAGCTCGAGCGGCTCTGCCGTGCGGGCGCCGGCCGCACGGGCGTGCTGCTCGAGGACGACGGACTGCTGGACGCCGCGCTGGCCCTGCGGGAGGAGGGACTCGAGGTCGTCGTGACCTCGGCTTACTACTCAGGAGACCTGAGCAAGCTGGTCGTCGCCGCCCACGCCGGCGGCGTCCGCGTGCTGGCGACCGCGATCTCGGTGGCGCAGGCGCTCGCCGCCCAGCAGGCCGGCGCCGACGGCGTGGTCGCCAAGGGCCACGAGGCGGCCGGCTGGGTGGGGGAGGAGGGCTCGCTCATCCTGCTCCAGCGCCTGGGGGCGGCCCTGGAGATCCCCACGTGGGCCCACGGCGGGATCGGCCTGCGGACGGCCGGCGCCGCCCACGTCGCCGGCGCGGTCGGCGCCGTCCTCGACGCCCAGGTCCTGCTCGCCCGCGAGTCGGTCCTGCCGGAGGACCTGCGCACGCGCGTGGGCTCCATGGACGGCAGCGAGACCGCGGTGCTCGGCGCCGGCCTGGGGGCCGGCGTGCGCCTGGCGGCCCAGCCCGGGGCACCCGGCGCCGCGGCGCTGCGCGAGGCCGAGATCGCCCTGGAGGCCGGCGAGGCCGACGCCACCGCCCGCGCCGCCTGGCACGCCGCGGTCGCCGACGCCGTCGCCGCCGGCGCCCTGCTCGTCGGCCAGGACGCGGCGTTCGCGGCCGAGCTCGCACGGCGCTTCGAGACCGTCGGCGGCATCGTCGGCGCCCTGCGCGCCGCCGTGGCGGAGTCCGTCACGGCCGTCCGCGAGGGCAACCCCCTCGGCGAGGGCTCCGCGCTGGCCCGGTCGCACGGCACGCGGTACCCCATCGTCCAGGGCCCGATGACCCGCGTCAGCGACCGCGCCGAGTTCGCCGCGGCCGTCGCGAAGGCCGGGGCGCTGCCGTTCCTGGCGCTCGCCCTGTTGCGCGGGCCCGAGGTCGACGCCCTGCTGGCCCAGACCGCCGAGCTCGCGGGCGACCGCCCGTGGGGCGTGGGCATCCTCGGCTTCGTGCCCGCCGAGCTGCGCGCCGAGCAGCTCGCGGTGGTCCGGGCGCACCGTCCGCCGTTCGCGCTCATCGCCGGCGGCCGGCCCGACCAGGCGCGCGAGCTCGAGGCCGAGGGCATCACGACCTACCTGCACGTGCCGTCCCCGGGCCTGCTGGAGCTCTACCTCGCCGACGGCGCCCGCCACTTCGTCTTCGAGGGGCGCGAGTGCGGCGGCCACGTCGGGCCGCGCACGAGCTTCGTCCTGTGGGACACGATGCTCGGCCGGCTCGCCGACGCGCTGCCCCGCGACGCCTCCGACTGCCACGTGCTGCTGGCCGGCGGCATCCACGACGCGCGCTCGGCGGCGATGGCGGCGGCCGCCGCCGCGCCGCTGGCCGCGCGGGGGGCGCGGGTCGGGGCGCTGCTGGGCACGGGCTACCTCTTCACCCGGGAGGCCACGGAGCACGGCGCGATCACCGAGATGTTCCAGGAGGCCGCGATCGCCGGGACCGAGACGGCGCTCGTGGAGAGCGGGCCCGGTCACGCGACCCGCTGCCTGCCGTCGCCGTTCGTGGAGCACTTCGGCGCCGAGAAGCGCCGCCTGCGCGCCGACGGCGTCGGCGCCGCCGAGCTGCGCGACGAGCTCGAGGCCCTCAACGTGGGCCGGCTGCGGATCGCCTCCAAGGGCACCGACCGCAACCCCGCCCACGCCGGGGACCCCACCGCGCCCCGGCTGGCCCCCGTCGACGCCGCCCAGCAGTGGGAGCGCGGCATGTTCATGATCGGCCAGGTCGCCACGCTGCGCGACCGGGTGACGACGCTGGCCGACCTGCACGACGACGTCGCGGCGGGCAGCACGGAGCTGCTGGCCGGCCTCGCCGGGCCCGCGGCCGGCGAGCCGTCCGCGCCGCCGCCGGCCGACGTCGCGATCATCGGCCTGGGGTGCATCCTGCCCGGCGCGCCCGACGTCGCGACGCTGTGGAGCAACATCCTGGACAAGGTCGACGCGGTGGGCGAGATCCCGGCCGACCGCTGGGACTGGCGGCGCTACTACGACCCCGATCCGGCCGCGCCCGACAAGGTCTACTCGCGCTGGGGCGGCTTCATCGACGAGGTCGACCTCGACCCCATGGCCCTCGGCCTGCCGCCGGCGTCGCTGCGCTCCATCGAGCCGTTCCAGCTCCTGGCGCTGGTGACCGCCCAGGCCGCGCTGCGCGACGCGGGCTACGCGACGCGTCCGTTCGACCGCGAGCGCACGTCGGTGATCCTCGGCGCCGGCGGCGGCGGCGCGGACCTGTCGGTCGGCTACACCGTGCGCTCCGCCGTCCCGCAGCTGCTCGGCGACGCCGTGCCCGAGGTCCAGGACCACATCAACGCGCAGCTGCCGGTGTGGACGGAGGACTCCTTCGCCGGCCTGCTCATGAACGTGGCCGCCGGGCGCATCGCCAACCGCCTGGACTTCGGGGGCACGAACTACACCGTCGACGCCGCGTGCGCCTCCTCGCTGGCCGCCCTGTCGGCGGGCGTGGGCGAGCTGCGGGCGGGGACGAGCGACATCGTGCTGGCCGGCGGCGTCGACGCCATCCAGAACCCGTTCGCCTACCTCTGCTTCAGCAAGACGCACGCCCTGTCGCCCAACGGGCGCTGCCGTCCGTTCGACGCGGCCGCCGACGGCATCGCCATCAGCGAGGGCTTCGCCACCGTCGTCCTCAAGCGCCTGGCCGACGCCGAGCGCGACGGCGACCGCATCTACGCCGTGGTCCGCGGCGTGGGCGCCGCCAGCGACGGGCGGGACCGCAGCCTCACGGCGCCGCGGCCCGAGGGCCAGATGCGCGCGCTGCGCCGCGCCTATGCGCAGGCGCGCTTCTCCCCGGAGACCGTCGAGCTCGTCGAGGCCCACGGCACGGGCACGGTGGCCGGCGACGCGGCCGAGATCGAGGCGCTCAGCCGGCAGTTCTCGGCCTCCTCGGACGCGACGCAGTGGTGCGCGATCGGCTCGGTGAAGTCGATGATCGGCCACACGAAGGCCACCGCGGGCGTGGCCGGGGTGGTCAAGACCGCGCTGGCCCTGCACCACCGCGTGCTGCCGCCGACGATCGGCGTCACCGAGCCCAACCCGAAGGCCGGGTTCGAGCGCAGCCCGTTCTACGTCAACAGCGAGGCGCGGCCCTGGGTCCGCGAGGAGGGCGCGCACCCACGCCGCGCCGGCGTCAGCGCGTTCGGCTTCGGCGGCACGGACTTCCACGCCGTCTTGGAGGAGTACACGGGCGAGCGCCTCGGCCCGGCGCAGAGCGCGATCGACCGCTGGCCCGCCGAGCTCCTGCTCTGGCGCGGCAGCCGCGAGGAGATCACGGCGGCCGTCGACGCGCTGGCGGCCCGGCTGGAGGCCGGGGCGCGCCCGGCGCTGGCCGACCTGGCCCGCACGCTGGCCGCCGAGGCCGGCGATCCCGTGCCCGGCGGCTGCACGCTGGCCGTCGTCGCCGAGTCGCTGGAGGACCTGCAGGGCCGGCTGCCCGCCGTGCGCGACGTGCTCGCCGGCGACGCCGAGCGCGTCCACGCCCCCAACGGCATCCACTTCTCCGCGCGCCCGCTGGCCGCCGAGGGGCGCGTCGCGTTCCTGTTCCCCGGCCAGGGGTCGCAGGCGGTCGACATGGCCCGCGACGTCACGATGGCCTTCCCCGAGGCGCTGGGCGCCTTCGGGCTGGCCGACCGCGTGCTCGCCGGCCGGTTCGAGCGGCCGCTGAGCCGCTACGTGTTCCCGCCGCCGGCGTTCACGTCCGAGCAGGCAGCGGAGCGCCAGGCGCAGCTCACGAGCACCGACGTCGCCCAGCCCGCGCTCGGCGCGGCCGAGCTCGGCTACCTGCGCGTCCTGGGCGCCCTCGGGGTGGCGCCCGGCATGGTCGGCGGCCACTCCTACGGCGAGTTCGTCGCGCTGGCGGCGGCCGGCTGCCTGGCCGAGGAGGACCTCATGCGCCTGTCGGAGGCGCGGGGCCGGGCGATGGCCGAGGCCTCCGCCGACGCGCCCGGGGCCATGGCGGCCGTGCACGCCGCGCCGGAGGCGCTGGAGGGGCTGCTGGCCGCCGGCGACCTCGTCGTGGCCAATCGGAACGCGCCCGACCAGACCGTCGTCTCCGGGCCCGTGGAGGGCATCGAGGCCGCGATCGCCTGGTGCGGCGAGCGCGACATCAGCGCCCGTCGCCTGCCCGTCGCCTGCGCCTTCCACTCGCCGCTGGTGGCCTCGGCCCAGCGCCGGCTCGCCGAGGCCCTGCAGGCCACGCCGCTGGCCGCGCCGCGCATCCCGCTGTACTCCAACACCACCGGCGGCCGCCACGCGCAGGAGCCCGAGGCCATCGCCGGTGTGCTGGCCGAGCACCTCGCGCGGCCCGTCGAGTTCGTCTCGGAGATCGAGGCCATGCACGCCGACGGCGCGCGCCTGTTCGTCGAGGTCGGCCCCGGCTCGGTGCTCACCGCGCTGACCGAGCGGATCCTCGGCGACCGCGAGCACGTCGCGGTCTCCCTGGACCGCCGCCGGCGCCACGGCCTCGTCGCGCTGCTGCACGCGCTGGCCGTCCTCGCCGCCGAGGGCGTCCCCGTGCGGGCCCAGCGCCTGTTCGAGGGCCGCAGCGCCCGCACGATCCCCCTCGCCTCCATCGCGCCCGACGCGGGCCCCGAGCCGCCGCGTCCCGGCCTGTGGAAGGTCGACGGCGGGCGCGCCCGCCCGGCCGACGCGCCCGTGCCCCCGATCCCGACCTCCGTCCCACGTTCCCCCGAGCCGCAGGAGCCGCGCGTCATGACGACCCAGACCAACGGCGCCGCACCGGCCGTGGTGGCCCCGCCACCATCCGCCGCGGCGCCGCCACCCCGACCCCGGCGCCGGTCACGGCCGGCGTCCCGCCCGCCACCTCCATCCCGCCCGACGGCGTGGGCCAGGTCATGGCGCGCTACCAGGACGTGATGCAGCAGTTCATCGAGACGCAGCGCTCGGTGATGCTCGCCTACCTCGGCGCGCCGCGGCCGGCGGGCTCCGCACCGGCCCGGCCGGCGGCGGTCGCGCCCGTCCCGGCGCCCGTGGCCCAGCTCGTGCAGGCTGCACCTCCGCCCCCGCCTCCGCCCCCGCCTCCGGCCCCGCCGCAAGCGCCGGCGGCCGCCGTGCCCGAGCCGGCTGCGGCGCCGGCGCCGGCGGCATCGGAGCCCGTTGCCGCCCCGGCCACGGCCAACGGCAGCAACGGGACCGTGACCCGCGAGGAGATCCGCACGGCCCTGCTGGACGTCGTGTGCGAGCGGACGGGCTACCCGGCCGAGATGCTCGACCTCGAGGCCGACCTCGAGGGCGACCTGGGCATCGACTCCATCAAGCGCGTGGAGATCGCCGGAACGCTGACCCAGACGCTGCTCAAGGACGTCCCGGTCGACATCGAGAAGGTCACCGCGAGCAAGACGCTGGCCGACGTGATCGGGGCCCTGGAGGAGGCGGTCGCCGAGGGCGCCGTGGCCGACAGCCCGGAGGGCGTCAGCCCTTTTGAAGCAGGACCGGCCGAGCAGGAGCGCATCGGCCGGTTCGTCCTGCAGTCCCTGAGCGCTCCCGCCATCACCGAGCAGGCCGGGCTGGCGGCCGGCGGCGCGGTGGTGGTCCTCGACGACGGCCACGGCACGGGTGAGGCCGTCGCCGCCGCGCTGACCCGGCGCGGCGAGGCCGTCGTCCGCCTCGCGCCGGCCGACGCCCCGCGCGACGGCGAGGGCGCCGTGGCCCTGGTGGCCGGCCTGCGCGCCGACGGCCACGCCCCGAAGGCGCTCGTGCACCTCGTCGCACCGGGCCAGTCCGCCGCGGGCGACGCGGGCGTGGCGCCGCTGCTGCTGCTCGCCCAGGCCATGGCCGACGACCTCGAGGCGGCGGCCGCCGCCGGCGGCGCGGCGGTCATGTCGGTCGCCCGGCTCGACGGCGCCTGCGGCGTGCAGGACGGCCCGCCCGAGGGCGGCGCGGCCCAGGGCGCGGCCGCCGGCTTCGTGAAGTCGCTGGCCCAGGAGTGGCCCGCGGTGCGGTGCAAGGCGGTCGATGTCGGGAGCGCCGCGCCCGCCGACGCCGCGGCTCACGTCCTCGCCGAGCTCACCGCGGGCGACGGTCTCGTCGAGGTCGGCTGGCGCGACGGGCAGCGCACGACGCCGGTGCTCGTGCCCGCGTCCCTGGCCGAGCGCCCTGACGCCGAGCTCCTCGAGGACGGCGCGGTCGTGCTCGTCACGGGCGGCGCGCGCGGCATCACCGCCCAGGTCGCGCTGGCGCTCGCGCAGCGCCACCGGCCGCGGCTCGTGCTCGTCGGGCGGACGGAGCCCGTCGCCGAGGACGAGGGCACCGCGGGGCTCACCGACCTCGCCGCGCTGCGCAGCTGGTTCATCGAGGCCCGCCGGCGCGACGCGCGGGAGCTGACCCCGGCGCTCGTCGAGGGCGACTGCCGCGCGCTGCTGGCGGCCCGCGAGATCCGCGCCACGCTCGACGCGCTGCAGGCCGCGGGCGCGGCGGTGCAGTACCGGGCCTGCGACGTGAGCGACCCGGAGGCCTTCGGCGCGCTCATCGACGCGGTCTACGCCGAGCACGGGCGGCTGGACGGCGTGATCCACGGCGCCGGCGTCATCGAGGACAAGCTCGTGCGCGACAAGGCCCTGGGCTCGCTGGAGCGCGTGATGACCGCCAAGGCCGGCGCCGCCGACACGCTGGCCCGCCGGCTGCGTCCCGAGGGCCTGCGGTTCCTCGTGCTGTTCAGCTCGGTCTCGGGCCGCTTCGGCAACCGCGGCCAGGCCGACTACGCCGCCGCGAGCGAGATCCTCAACAAGCTCGCCCAGGACCTCGACCGCCGCTGGCCCGGCCGCGTCGTGGCCGTGGACTGGGGCCCGTGGCGCTCGGGCGGCATGGTCTCCCCGGAGGTCGAGCGCGAGTTCGCCCGCCGCGGCGTCGCCCTCATCCCGCCGCGGACCGGCTGCCGGATGCTGCTCGAGGAGCTGCACCGCGGGCGCAAGGGCGAGGCCGAGCTGGTCATCGGCGGGGTCACCGGCCCGGACGGCTCCCGTGCCGGCGCCGCCGCGCTGCCGCTGCTGGCCGCCCGCACGCAGACCACCCCGGCGCCCGACGGCGGGGTGGAGGTGCAGCGCGCGCTGGCCGTCGCCCACGACCGCTACCTCGACCACCACCGCGTCGACGGCCGTGCGGTCCTGCCCTTCGCCGTCGCCATGGAGCTCATGGCCGAGACGGCCCGGCTCGCCAACCCCGGCGCGGCCGTCACCGGCCTGCGCGACATCCGCCTGCTGCACGGCGTCACCGTCGACGACGAGGCGGGGGCCGACATCCGGATCACCGCCGCCGCGCCCGGCGAGGGCGGCGACGTGCCCGTCACGATCAGCGCCGCCCAGGGCGCCCGCGCCCAGTACCGCTCCATCGTCGAGCTCGACCGCCCGGCGACCTCGGGGCAGCCCGGCCCGGCGGCGCTCGACGGGCTCGCCGCGTTCCCAATGACGGTGGCCGAGGCCTACGACGAGCTGCTCTTCCACGGGCCGGCCTTCCGTCGGATCACGGCGATCACGGGCATGGACGACCGCGGGTCCAGCGCGCTGCTGACGCCCTCTACGCCGGCCGAGTGCGTGGAGGACGCCGCCGGCGGCGACTGGCTCCTGGACCCGATCCTGCTCGACGCCGCGCTGCAGGTCCAGGTCATCTGGGCGCGCCTGTACTGGGACGTCACGCTGCTGCCGGCGCAGATCGGCGGCCACCACGTCGCCGCCGGCGCGCGCGCCGCCACCGGGCCGATCCGCCACGAGCTGCGGATCCGGCCCGCCAGCCGCGCGCCGCTCTGCCACGCCGACCACTGGTTCCACGCCGCCGACGGGACGCTGCTGGCCACGCTCACCGACGTCGTCGGCGTCGGCACGCGCGCGCTGAACCGCCTCGCCGCGGGGGCGGCATGACGGCGGCCGCGGCCAGCGTGCCGGGCGGCATCGCGATCACCGGCATGGCATGCCTGTTCCCGGGCGCGCCCGGCCTGGACGCCTACTGGCGCAACATCCTGTCGGGCACCGACGCGGTGACCGATCCGCCGCCGGAGTCGTGGGACCCCGACGTCTACTACGACCCCGAGTTCCGCGACCAGGACCGCACGTACTGCAAGCGCGGCGGCTACCTGGGCTCGCTGGCCTCGTTCGCGCCGCTGGCCCACGGCATCCCGCCCGTCGACGTCGGCGGCGAGCCCGACCAGTGGCTCGCGCTGCAGGTCGCGACCGACGCGCTGGCCGACGCGGGCGCGACCGAGCTGCCCCAGCACGTGCGCGAGCGCACCTCCGTCGTCCTGGGCAAGGGCACCTACCTCAACGGCGGCAACGCGATCGCCGTCCAGCGCGGCCTCGTCGTCGGCCAGACCATCGAGCTCATCCGCCGGCTGCACCCCGAGCACACGGAGGCCGAGCTCGAGGCGCTGCGCCGCGAGCTGCAGGGCCAGCTGCCGCCGCTGGGGCCCGAGACGGTCCCCGGCCTCATCCCCAACATCATCGTCGGGCGCATCGCCAACCGCCTCGACCTGCGCGGGCCCAGCTACACCGTCGATGGGGCGTGCGCGTCGTCGCTGCTGGCCGTGCGCCTGGCGATGCGCGACCTGCGCAGCGGCGAGTGCGACCTGGCGCTCGCCGGCGGCGCACAGGTCTGGATGCCCGTCGCGACGCTCAACCTGTTCTGCCGCCTGGGCGCGCTGTCGCGCACGCAGCAGATCCGCCCGTTCGACGAGCACGCCGACGGCACGCTGCTGGGCGAGGGCATCGGCATGATCGTCCTCAAGCGCCTGGAGGATGCCCGGCGCGACGGCGACCGCGTCTACGCCGTCCTGCGCGGGGCCGGGGCCTCCAGCGACGGGCGCGGCACGACCGTCATGGCCCCGCGCGTGGAGGGCGAGGAGCTCGCGCTGCGCCGCGCCTACGACGACGCCGGCGTCTCGCCGCGCAGCGTCGGGCTCATCGAGGCCCACGGCACGGGCACGCCGGTCGGCGACGTCGTCGAGCTCGAGGCGCTCACGCGGGTCTTCGGGGCGCGCGACGCGCTGCTGCCGCGCTGCGCGATCGGCACGGTCAAGTCGATGATCAGCCACACCATCCCGGCGGCCGGCGTGGCGGGGATCATCAAGACGGCCCTGGCCCTGCACCACCGCGTGCTGCCGCCGACGCTGCACTGCGAGACGCCCAACCCCAAGCTCGGGCTCGAGCAGTCGCCGTTCTACATCAACACGGAGACCCGCCCCTGGATCCACGGCGGCGCCGAGCCCCGCCGCGCGGGCGTCAACGCCTTCGGCTTCGGGGGCGCCAACGCCCACGTCGTGCTCGAGGAGGTGCCCGGCACGCCCGGGGCCGACCACCGGCCGCCGTGGGACAGCGAGCTCTGCGTGCTCGAGCGCGCGACGCAGGCCGAGCTGGCCGACGCCGCCCGGGGGCTGGCCGTCGCGGTCGCCGCCGCGCCCGAGCTCGGGCTGACCGACCTGGCCTTCACGCTGGCCGGCGAGCTGGGAACGGTCGACGCGCCGCTGCGCCTCGCGGTCGTCGCCACCTCCGTGGAGGACCTGCGCGGCAAGCTGCTGCAGGCCGCCGAGAAGCTCGCCGACCCCGCCTGCCGGCGGATCAAGTCGGTCTCGGGGATCTACTACGCGGCGCAGCCGCTGGGCCGCGAGGGCAAGGTGGCGCTCGTGTTCCCCGGCGAGGGCGCCCAGTACCCGGGGATGCTCGCCGACCTGTGCCTGCACTTCCCGCAGGCGCGCGAGACCTTCGACCGCATCGACCGTCTCTACGCCGACCACCCGCGCGGGCACCTGCTCAGCGACTGGGTCTACCCGCGGCCCGCGTTGTCCGACGAGGAGCGCGCCCGCAACGACGCCCAGCTCATGGAGCTCGACATCGCCGTCGAGTCGGTCCTGACCGCCAACGCCGCGCTCCACGCGGTGATGTCGGGCCTCCTGCGGCGCGTCGACGCGACCGTCGGCCACAGCACCGGCGAGCACTCGGCCGCGATGGTCGCCGGCGCGCTGGACCTCGACACCGACGAGCGCCTCGGCGGCTTCTGCCGCGGCCTCAACGACGCCTACGCCGCGGCCGACGAACGCCACGACGTCCCGCGCGCCGTCCTGCTGGCGCTCGGCGCCGACGCGGCCAAGGCGGCCGAGATCGCCGCCGCGGCGGGCGGCGAGCTGCACCTGGCGATGGACAACTGCCCGCACCAGGTCGTGCTCGTCGGCGAGCGCGAGGCCGTGGCGCGCGCGCACGCGCTGGCGTCCGCCGACGGCATCGTCGCCGAGCAGCTGCCCTACGACCGCGCCGTGCACACGCCGATGTTCGAGCCCTTCGCCGAGGACCTGCGCAAGGTCTTCGCGGGGCTGCCGGTCCGCCGCCCGCACACCGCGCTGTACTCCTGCACGACCGCGGCGCGCTGCCCCGAGGAGCCCGAGGAGATCCGCACGCTGCTCGGCGAGCACTGGACGAGCGCCGTGCGCTTCCGCGAGACCATCGAGGCGCTCTACGCCGACGGCGTGCGGGTGTTCGTCGAGGCCGGCCCGCGGGGCAACATGACGTCCTTCATCGAAGACACCCTGCGCGGCCGCCCGTCGGTCGCGGTGGCCTGCGACGTGCGCCGGCGCTCGGGCACGGCGCAGCTCAACCACGTCTGCGGGCTGCTGGCCGTCCACGACGCCGACGTCGACGTCGCGGCGCTCTTCGCGGGCCGCGGCGCCCGGGAGGTCGACTGGCGCGCGCCCACGGCCTCCGAGGGCCGCCCGCCGGCCCCGCGCATCGCGCTCTCCACGCGCTGGCCGATGCTGGCGCTCTCGGAGGAGGACGGCGCCCGGCTCGGCGCGCGGGCGCCCGCGGCGCCCGCCCCGCCGGCCCCCGTCGCCAACGGCAACGGCAACGGCCATCACGCGGCACCCGCGCCCGTCGCCGCGCCCGCGCCCGCCGCGGCGGTCCTCGAGCCCGCCCCGGCCTGGGACGCGCCGCTGCCCGTCGGCGGCGACGAGGTCACCGCGGCGGTCGCCGAGCACCTCGCGACGATGGAGCGCTTCCTGCACGCCGGCAGCGAGGTCATGCACGCCTACCTCGCCGGGGCGGCGGGGGCGGCGGGGGCGGCCCTGCCGCTGCTCGGCGAGGTCGTGGCGTGCGACCCCGGCGTGGAGCTGCGCGCGCGGCGCCTCGTCGATCCCGAGCACGACCGCTACCTGCTGCACCACACCCTGGGCCGCGCCGTCGCCCGGACCGATCCCGATCTGGCCGCGCTGGCCGTCATGCCGATGGCCATGAGCCTGGAGCTGATGGCCGAGGCCGCCGCGGCGCTCGTGCCCGGGCGCATCGTGACGGGCCTGCGTGACGTGCGCGCCCACCGCTGGCTGGCCTGGGCCGACGCGCCCCGCACGCTCGAGCTCACCGCCCGCCGGCTGCCGGCTGCCGACGCCGACGCCGACGCCGTGCGCGTGGAGCTGCGCGACCCCGACGCCGACGGCGAGGGGGGCGCCCCGGTCGTCGAGGGCACCGTGCTGCTCGCCGGCGCCCACCCGGTCCGGCCCGCGCCGCTGGCCGCCGCGCTGGCGGGCGCCGGGCCCGGGGACTGCCCGCCGGAGCGCCTCTACGAGGACGTCATGTTCCACGGGCCGCTGTGGCAGGGCGTCCGCGCCATGGACCTCGTCGGCCCCGCCGCGGCCCGCGCCCGGCTCGAGGTGCTCCCGCAGGACGGGCTGCTGCGCGGCGACCCGGCCCCGGCGCTCGTCCTGGACCCCGTGGCGCTGGACGCCGCCGGCCAGGTCATCGGCTTCTGGGCGGCCCAGCAGCTGCACCGCGGCCGGGTCGTGTTCCCGTTCCGCCTGGCCGCCCTGGACCTCTTCGGCCCGCGCCCGGCCGACGGCACGGCGCTGGACTGCGTGGCGGCGATCGCGACGGAGGGCGACGCGCTCGTGCGCTCCGACATCGAGGTCGCCGACGCCGAGGGCGGCTGCTGGATGCGCCTGACGGGCTGGGAGGACCGGCGCTTCGACGTCCCCGACCGCTTCGCGCCGCTGACGGTGCCCGGGGCGCTGGCCCCGCTGTCGACGCAGTGGGCGACGCCCGTGTCGGCCCTCGGCCTGCCCGCCGCCGCCTGCCGGCGCATCGACGCGCGCCTGCCCGCCGACGCCGCGCTGTGGAAGCCCGTCTGGGCGCGCCGCGTGCTCGGCCGCGGCGAGCGCGAGCGCTTCGACGCGCTGCGCGGGCCCGAGCGCCGGCAGCTGGAGTGGCTCGGCGCGCGCACCGCCGCCAAGGAGGCCGTCGCCGGCCTGCTGGCCGACGGCACGGGCCTCGAGCTGCAGCCCGCCGACCTGGAGATCGCCGCCGACGAGCTCGGCGCGCCGCGGGTCGCCTGCCCGGCGCTGGACGGCCTGGAGGTCGAGCCCGTCGTCTCGCTGGCCCACACCGGCGGCCACGCGTTCGGCCTGGCCCTGCTGGCGCCGCGCGGCGCCGGGGCCCGCATCGGGATCGACGTCGAGCTCGTGCGCCCGCGGCCCGAGGGCTTCGCCGAGGCGGCTCTGCGCGACGGCGAGCGCGCGCTGCTGGGCGGCGTCGCCCCCCAGGACGCCGACGAGTGGGTCCTGCGCTGCTGGTGTGCCAAGGAAGCCGCCGGCAAGGCGACGGGGATCGGCGTGGTGACCGGCGACGAGGGGTCGCCCGAGGTGGCCGGGATCGACGTGGCCAGCGGGACCGTCGTCGTGCGCACGGCCGGCCGCGAGGTCGTCGTGCCCACCCGGCGCGAGGACGACCTCGTGGTCGCCGTGACCATCGTGACCAACGAGCCAGAGGAGCGCCGATGACGCCGACGAGCACCGACGCCGCCGTGATGGCCGGAGTGCTGGACCTGCTCGGCGAGCTCGCCGGGGACTGGGAGTACGACGGCGAGGTCGTCCCCGCCACGCGCTTCGTGGCCGACCTCGGCCTCGAGTCCCTGGAGATCGTCGTGCTCGGCACGATGATCCAGCACCAGTTCGGCCGCCTGCCGTTCTCCGAGTTCCTGGAGGACATCGGCCGCCGCCCCGAGGCCGAGCGCGACATCACGGTCGCCGAGCTCGTCGCCTTCATCTGCGAGCACCGGCCGGATCCGACTCCGGCCCAGGAGGGATGACCATGGCCCCGACCCTGCTCATCGGCCTCGACGGAGCGACCTACACGATCCTCGACCCCTACGTGGAGCAGGGGATCATGCCGTTCGTCGGCGAGCTCATGGGCCGCGGCACCCGCGCCGAGCTGCGGTCGGTCATGCCGCCGCTCACGCCGCCGGCGTGGACGTCGCTCATGACCGGCAAGCACCCTGGCGCCCACGGCGTCTTCGACTTCTTCCAGCGCGACGAGCCCGACAGCGTCTACCTGGGCTTCGCCAGCTCCCAGGACGTCCGCGCCGCCACGATCTGGACCCTGGCCAGCGAGGGTGGCCGCCGGATCCTGTCGCTGAACTTCCCGCTCATGTTCCCGCCGCCGCCCGTGGAGGGCTGCATCGTGCCCGGCGGCATGATGCCCTGGCGCCAGCTGCGGCTGGGCTGCCACCCGGCGGGGCTGTTCGACCGGCTCAAGGAGCTGCCCGGCTTCAACCCGCGCGAGATGCTCGACATGGAGCTCGAGGTCAAGGCGCTGGAGGGCTGCCCCGACGACGAGATCGCCGCGTGGGTCGACCTGCACATCCGCCGCGAGCACCGCTGGTTCGAGGTCGCCCGCCACCTCATGCAGGAGGAGCCCGCCGACCTGATGGCCGTCCTCTTCGACGGTGTCGACAAGCTCCAGCACCTGTGCTGGCGGTTCATCGACCCCGCCTGCCGGCCCGCGGACCCGACCCCCTGGGAGCAGGGGATGATCGAGCGCTGCGAGCGGTACTTCCGCGAGCTCGACGGGATGCTCTCAGAGCTCGTGGAGCTCGCCGGGCCCGAGGCGACGGTCATCGTCGCCTCCGACCACGGCTTCGGGCCCACCCGCGAGGTGTTCCACGTCAACTCGTGGCTGGAGCGCGAGGGCTACCTGACCTGGGCGCAGGGCGGCGGCGACGCCGAGGGCCGCCACGGCACCGACGTGGGCTTCGCCGAGATGACCCGCCACGTCAACGCCGTGGACTGGACGCGCACGATCGCCTACGCGGCGACCCCGAGCAGCCAGGGCATCACGATCGTCGGCACCCTCCCGGGCACCGACACCCCGCTGCCCGCCGACGTGCGCCGCAAGGTCACCGGCGAGATCGTCGAGGGCCTGCGCGCGCTGCGCCGGCCGCACGACGACCGGCCGCTCGTCGCCGACGTGTGGACCCGCGAGGAGGCGTTCGCGGGCCCGTTCGAGGCGCTGGGGCCGGACGTCACCATGGTCCTGGCCGACGCCGGCACGGTGTCGATCCTGCCCTCCGACGAGCTGATCTCGCGCCGCGACGAGCCGCGCGGCCACCACCGCTGGGAGGGCATCTTCATCGCGCAGGGGCCCGGCATCCGTGCGGGCGCGCAGGTCGACGAGCTGTCCATCGTCGACGTCGCGCCGCTGGTGCTGCACCGCCTCGGGCTGCCCGTTCCCGACGACATGGCCGGCCGGGTGCCCACCGAGATCCTCGAGCCCTCCGAGCTCGCGCGCAACGCGCCGCGCAGCGCCCCGGCGGCCGCGGCCCCGGCGCCCGTCCCCGATCGGTCCGCCGATCTCGTCCTCGACGCCGAGGAGCAGGCGGGCGTGATGGACCGCCTGCGCGCCCTGGGCTACGTCGAGTAGAGGAGCCGGCCCGCCCACCATGCCCAAGACCGTCCTGCGCAGCGGGATCCGCATCCACCACCAGTCGGTGGGGGAGGGGCCCGACGTCGTGATGGTGCACGGCATCACCGGCAACCTCGCGGTGTGGCACCTGCGCCTGGTGCCCGCGCTGTGCGACGAGCTGCGCCTGCACACCTACGACCTGCGGGGCCACGGGCACAGCGACACGCCGCCCGACGGCTACACGCTCGACGACATGGCCGCCGACCTGGTGGACCTGCTCGACGCGCTCGAGCTCGAGCGGCCCGCGATCGTCGGCCACAGCTACGGCGCCGACATCGCGCTGTACCTGGCCGCCACCCATCCCGGGCGCGTGAGCAAGGTCATCGCCATCGAGTCTGCCCTGCCCGCGCTGGAGGCCGTCCGCAGCGACGAGGACTGGGTCGGCTGGACCTACTGGGTGCAGGCGCTGGAGGGGGCTGGGCACGTCGTGCCGGCCGACCGCCGCAGCGACCTGCGCTACCTCATGCGCGCGACGATCGACCTGCCCAAGCAGTGGGGTCCCCTGCGGGGACTGCCGCGCAACCCCAAGCCGATGCTGCGCCTCCTGGAGGAGACGACGCTGCCCGAGGACTACCGTCGCGTCGGGTCGCTGTCGCTGGAGCGCATCGCGGAGATCCGGACGCCCGTCGTGCTCATGTACCAGGAGCGGTCGGCGTTCCGTGACACCTTCGACTACCTGCGGGCGCACCTGCCCGACGTCGAACCGATCCTGCTCCCCGCCACCCGGTGGGGGCACTTCGGACCGCTCGAGCAGCCCGAGCTGGTCGCCCAACACGTCCGTGGCCGGCTGCTGCCCGCGGATGCCGATGCTGTCGAGGTGGTCAACGGCTCATGCGTGGACTGAACAACGGCCGGCCGGGCCGTCCCGGAGATGCGGTGCTCGTGACGGGGAGCTCCACGGGGCTCGGGCTCGAGACCGCCCTGTGTCTCGCGTCGAAGGGCTTCGTGGTCTTCGCGGCGGTACGCGACCTGGCCCAGCGCGCCGACGTGCTGAGGGCGGCCGCCGAGCGCGGCGCCAACCTCGCGGTGCTGCGGCTGGACCTCACCGACCCCGAGAGCATCGAGGACGCCGTCGCGACGATCGTCGAGGCGACGGGCGGCATCTACGGCGTGGTCAACAACGGCGGGATCGGCCTGCGCGGCTGCGTCGAGGACTGCTCGCCCGAGGAGATCCGCCAGGTCGTCGACACCAACGTCCTGGGCACGATCGCGGTCACCCGGGCCGTCATCCCGCACATGCGCGAGGCCGGCTGCGGGCGCATCCTCACCGTCTCGTCGGTCGGCGGCCGCATCGCCGGCTTCGGGGTGACGATCTACTGCATGACGAAGTTCGCCCAGGAGGGCCTGGGCGAGGGGCTCGCGGTCGAACTGGCGCCCTTCGGGATCCAGTCGATCATCATCGAGCCCGGGATCATCAAGACGACCCGCTGGTCGCGCCACCGCGGGACCGCCGAGCGAGCGATGAGCGAGGACAGCCCGTACCACGACCTGTTCTGGGCCAGCGAGGCGGAGGCCGACGCCATCGTGGACCGCAACAAGACCAGCCCCGAGCAGGTCGCGCTCACCATCCACCGGGCGATCACCGAGGACGAGCCGCGGCTGCGCTACGTCGTCGGTCGCGGAGCGTCGGTCGCGATCTTCGCCCGCCGCCACCTCCCCGAGCAGATGTTCGAGCGCCTGTACTACGGGCGCCAGGTCCAGCGCCTGCAGCGCAGCACCGCGTCGGCCGGGACCGATGCCCTCGCCGAGGCGCGCCGGTGAGCCGGATCCTCATCACGCTGTGGCCGTTCACCGGCCACCTGCTGCCGCAGATGGCCATCGCCGCGGCGCTGCGCGAGCGCGGCCACGAGGTGGCGTTCTACAGCGGCGACGCCGTCCGCGAGACGATCGAGCGCGAGGGGTACGCGTTCTTCGGCTTCGACCGCGTCGACCAGGAGCGCGCCTTCGCCGCGATGCGCGTCGTCGACGACGGGACGACCAAGGGCCGCCCCGGCCGCGGGCGCCTGCTGCCCATCCTGCGCGACTGGATGGTCGAGACGATCCCGGACCAGATCGCCGACCTCGACGACGTCCTGGCCCGGTTCGCCCCCGACGTGATCGCCACCGACCTCTCCCTGTGGGGGCCGATCATGGTCCTCCACGACCGCGGCCCGGTGCCGGTGGCGCTGTCCTCGACGTTCATGGGCCCGCTCATCCCGGGCCCCGACGCACCGGCCTTCGGCTTCGGGCTGCCGGCCCCGACCACCGCGCGCTCGCGACTGGCCGCGCGTGCGATCACGGCCGCCATCGAGGCCGGCGGCGCGCCGCTGCGCCGCCGCGTGGACGAGATCCGCGCCGGCTTCGGACTGCCCGCGGTCAAGGAGTCGGTCAACCGCTACACGGCGCGCCTGCCGCTCTACCTGGTCGGCAACATCCGCGAGCTCGACTACGACCGCCACGACCTGCCCGAGAGCGTCCACTACGTCGGCAACTGCCTGTGGTTCCCGCCCGAGGCGGCGGGCGCCGCGGCCTGGCTGGACGCGATCCCGGCCGAGCGCCCGTGGGTCCACGTGACCGAGAGCACGCTGGCCTACGGCGACCCGTTCCTGCTGCGCATGGCCGCCGAGGCGCTGGCCGACGAGCCCGTCGAGGTCATCGTCACCACGGGCCGCCAGCGCGACTCCGTGGTGCAGGCGCTCGGCGCGCTGCCGCCCAACGTCCACGTCACCGACTGGCTCAACCACGGCGACCTGCTCCCGCGCTGCGCCGCGGTGGTCACCGTCGGCGGCAAGGCCACGATCCTCTCGGCCATGGAGGCCGGGGTGCCGCTCGTGCTCGTCCCGACGACGTGGGACAAGCCCGACAACGCGCGGCGCGTGACGCGCGTCGGCGCGGGCGTGCGGATCCCCGCACGGCGCTGCACCGCGCCCGACCTGCGCGCCGCCGTGCGTCAGGTGCTCGACGACCCGCGCCACCGCGCCGCGGCGCGCGACATGGCCGCCCGGCTGGCCGCCGCCCCCGGCCCCGCCGCGGCCGCGGACCTGCTCGAGGCGCTCGTCGGCGCCCCGGCGCCCGCGCCGGCCCCGGGGCCCGTGCTGCAGGAGGGCCACGCATGACGCGCGTGCTGTTCTGCTGCTGGCCGTTCGAGGGCCACGTCTTCCCGCAGATGAGCATGGCGTTGGCGCTGCGCGAGCGCGGCCACGAGGTCGCGTTCTGGACCGACGCATCCCAGCGCGAGCTCGTCGAGGGCCAGGGGTTCGAGCTCTTCCCGTTCCGCCGTGTCGCGCCCGCGTGGCTGCGCGTGCACGGCACCGACCGCGGCACGGCGGGCCGGCGCCAGGCGCTGCAGCAGCTGCGCGACGCGCGCGAGTGGATCATCGGGACGATCCCCGACCAGGTCGCCGACCTGCGCGACGTCGTCGCGGCCTACGGCCCCGACGTCGTCGGCGCCGAGGCCTCCATGTGGGGTCCCACGCTGCTGCCCGAGACCCTGCCCGTGCCGGTCGCGCTCGTCTCGCCGCTGACGGGCGCCGAGCTGCCCGGCCCCGACGCGCCGGTGCCCGGTGGGCTCGCGCCGCGGGGCAGCGCCCGCGCGGGCGCCCTGCGCGCGGTCGCCGCGCAGGTCACCACGCTCGTCACGCGCCGGATGCGCACGCGCATCGACGGCTACCGGGCCGACCAGGGCCTCGGCCCGCTCGGTGGCACGGTGCACGAGGCGCTGGGCCGCCTCCCGCTGTATCTCGTGCTGAGCACGCCCGAGCTGGACTACCGCCGCACCGACCTTCCGCCCAACGTGCACTACGTCGGCGCGTGCCTGTGGCACCCGCCCGAGCCGCCCGGGACGCTGGCCGCGCTGGACGCGATCCCCGCCGGGCGCCCGTGGGTCCACGTCACCGAGGGCACGTCGCACTTCAGGGACCACGTCGTCCTGCGCGCCGCCGCGCAGGGCCTGGGCGGTGGACCCTACGAGGCGATCCTGACGACCGGCCGCGGCCGCGACGCCGCGACGATGGGCCTCGGCGCCCCCGCGGCCAACGTCCACATCACCGACTGGCTCAGCCACGACGTGCTGCTGCCGCGCTGCCGCGCGATCGTCACCACCGGCGGCATGGGCACCGTCATGGCCGCGCTGCGCGACGGCGTGCCGCTCGTCGTCGTGCCCACCGACTGGGACAAGCCGGCCAGCGCCGCGCGCATCGTCGCCGCCGGGGCGGGCCTCCGGCTCATGCCGCGCCGCTGCACGCCCGAGCGCCTGCGCGACGCGGTCGAGGAGGTCCTCGGCGATCCGCGTCACCTGGCCGGCGCGCAACGCGCCGCCCAGCAGCTCGCCGCCGCGCCCGGGCCGGCAGGCGCCGCCCGGCTCATCGCGAACCTTGCCACGACCGGCGGGTCTGCCCCCCGCTCCACGCCGTTTACGAGGTCAGCCTCATGAACCCCCGTCGCCCGGGCACGCCCCGGACCCTCCGAGCGCTCGTCGCCCGCGTCGTCGTGCCCGCCGTCCTGCTGGCCTGCGTGCTCGGCACGAGCGCCCAGGCCGCGGTCCCCGGCGTCGACGTGATCGCCCAGCGCGGCTTCGGCAACGTGCACAACAGCTACGCCTGGGGCATGGCGTGGTTCAAGGGCGCGCTCTACGTGGGCACGGGCCGCTACGTGGCGTGCATGGAGGCGGCGACGACCGACTTCTACTTCCCGGTCGCCAAGACCTACCGGCCGTACAAGATGCCCAGCATCCACTGCCCGCGCAACCGCTGGAACATGGACCTGCGGGCGGAGATCTGGCGCTACACGCCGTGGAACAAGACCTGGGTGCGCGTCTATCGCTCGCCCGCGGTCAACAACCCGCGGTCGCCCGGCAAGCTCATCGCCCGCGACATCGCCTACCGCGGGATGAGCGTGCGCAAGGGCCCCGACGGCCGCGAGGCGCTGTTCGTCAGCGGCGTCTCGCCCGACGAGATCGTGCCCGAGCTGCGCCACAAGGCGTCGCCCCGCCTGCTGCGCACCTACGACGGCCTGACCTACACGAACCTCGCGCACTCCTTCGTGGTGGACAAGACCGGCTCGCTGCGCGACCAGCGCGTGATGGGCTTCCGCGGCATCACGTGGTGGCGCGGGCGCATGTACGCGCTGGCCTCGACCGCCTACGCGGGCGACGGCGCCCTCTTCGAGGTCCTCGATCCCTGGCGGACCGACCACAAGCCGTCGCGCTTCCGCCAGGTCTCGGCGCCCTGGATGCACGTCTTCGAGATCGAGGTCTACCGGGGCGGCCTGTACATCGGCTCGGGCAGCGCCAAGAAGGGCTACTCGGTCTGGAAGACCACGCGGACGAGCAAGCCGTTCCACTTCAAGCCGATCGTCACCGACGGCGCGGGGCGCGGGCCGAAGATGACCGGCGTCATCGCCATGCACGTCTTCAAGGACCACCTCTACGTCAGCGCGGTGAGCTGGTACGCGACGGACGACATCCCGACGACGGAGATGATCCGCATCGACCACCGGGACGACTGGCAGGTCGTCGTCGGGCGCCCGCGCGTCGCGGCCGACGGCATCTACCGCTACCCGATCAGCGGCCTGATGGACGGGTTCGAGAACGTGTTCATGCCCCACATCTGGCGGATCTCCGACCAGAACGGTGCGCTGTACGCCGGCACGCTGGACTGGAGCTACCTGCTGCAGGACAGCAAGAACTGGCCGCCGGACGACAAGCCCAACAACGACCAGTTCTCCGGGCTGCTCAGCCAGGTGCTCGCCGGCGAGCTGGGCTTCGACGTCTGGACGACGTGCGACGGCATCGACTGGTTCCCGGCCACCCGCACCTCGTTCAGCGGCGACGAGTACGACTTCGGCGTGCGGACGATGCAGCCGGCCCCCAACGGCAAGATGTACATCGGCACGGCGGACCACGCCCACGGCACGCGGATCTTCTCCAGCGACGCCAACGACTGCCAGGCGTTCCCCGGCACCAACGGCACGCCGGTCAGGTCCAGCCCGACGCCGACGGTGTCGGCGACCACCGCCGCCATGCGGCCCCAGCACCTGCTCACCGACGTCCAGCGCGACGGGACCGTGCTCTCGTGGGAGCGTGGCGCCAGGGCCGCCCGGTACGACGTGGTCCGCACGACGCCGACCGACATCGTGTTGAACTTCATGGCGCCGCTGACCGATCCCGACGGCTTCACCTACGACGGACAGCTGCCGCAGATCGTGCCCTACGGCACGCCGAACGCCACCCCGATCGACGTGCCGCTGCCCGGCAAGTCCGAGGTCATCGGGACCACGACGGGCTCGTTCTTCGTCGACCGCACCGCGGTGCCCGGCGCGCGCTACACCTACTCCGTCGTGGCGCAGGGCCCGGCCGGGCAGCGTCCGGCGTCGAACTTCCAGGCCGTGCCCGACCCGCGGCCGGCCGCGACGTTCGCCCAGCTGCAGAAGGTGCTGCCGACGGCACGGGCCGCGTCCCTGCAGGACGACCGGGCCCTCTGGGACGGGGCCGACCGGGCCCAGGCGCTGGCCGGCGTGCGGCAGCTGGCGCGCACCGCCGACAGCGACACCGCGCGCGACATCGCCCGCCGGCTCGCGCGGCGCCTGCAGTACGCCGACGTGGCCGGCCGACCGGTCGGGGGGCGCTGACATGCGCCTCACGCTGCTGACCGTCGGGTCCCGCGGCGACGTCCAGCCGTTCGTCGCGCTCGGCGCGGGCCTGGCCCGCGCGGGCCACGAGGTGCGTCTGGCCACCCACCCGCGCTACGAGCGTCTGGTGACCGGCGCCGGCCTGGAGTTCGCCCCGCTGGCCGAGGGCCATCTCAGCCGCGGCACCGAGACCGCCGCGGGCCGCGCCTGGATCGAGAAGGGCTCCTACCGCCTGCCGACCTGGGTCGGCTTCCTGCGCGACGCCCGGTCGGTCGCCGACCGGCGCCTGGCCGACGCCGCGGCCGCCTGCGAGGGCGCGCAGGCCATCGTGGCCTCCAACCTGGCCTTCGTGCTCGGCTGGCAGATGGCCGACCACCTCCGCGTGCCGCTCGTGCGCGCCTACATCGAGCCCCCGGCCTGGATGTTCCCGTCCAAGCGCCGCGCGGCGCGGCTGGCGCCGGCGATCCGCCAGGTCGCCTGGGCCGCCGCGAAGCCGTGGCTCGACGGGGTGCGCCGGCGCGCCATCGGGATCGGCCGGGTGCCCCTGCGCGAGCCGTTCGCCGGCCTGGACCGCTCCGGCTCGCTGGTCCTGTACGCGTTCAGCCGCGAGGTGCTCGACCCGCCGGCGACCGCGGGCCGGCGGGCCGAGGTCACGGGCTACTGGTTCACCGACACCACGTTCGACCCCGAGCCGCCGCCCGGGCTCGAGGCCTTCCTGGCCGACGGGGCGCCGCCGGTGTCCATCGGCTTCGCCACGATGATCGACCCCGACCCGGCGGCCTCCACCGCGTTCGTGGTCAAGGCGCTGGCGCTGGCCGGGCGGCGCGCGGTCCTCATCCGCGGCGACCAGCCCATCGACGCGGCGGCGCTGCCCGACGAGGTGTTCGTGATCGACACGGTCTCGCACGCCTGGCTGTTCCCGCGCTGCGCCGCCGCCGTGCACTACGCCCCGGCCGGCACGACCGCCGCGGCGCTGCGGGCCGGCATCCCCTCGGTGACGATCCCGCACATGACCGACCAGTTCCTCTGGGCGCGACGGCTGCACGAGCTCGGCGTGGCCCCCGAGCCGATCCCGCGCCTGGAGCTGACGGCCGAGCGGCTGGGCGAGGCGATCCGCGTGGCCTCCGGCGGCGTCGAGATGCGCGGCCGTGCCGCCGCGCTGGGCCAGCGGATCCGCGCCGAGGACGGCGTCGGCCGCGCCGTCGAGCTCATCGGGCGCGAGCTCGGCGTCCCGCCTCCCGGGCCCGGCGCACCCGCTCGCGCCGAGCGACCGGCAAGCACCCTTGCTGCGAACCCCCATCCGTAGAGGAGACCGCATGCGTCGTCTGTTCCCCTCACCCTGGTGGCCACCCTGGCCGTCGCCGCACCCGCCGGCGCGCAGGCGGTGGCCACGGCCACGCCGCCCAAGGCCGGCGGTGCCACCAAGCTGCACTACGCCATCGACGGCACGCTGGATCCCGTGACCCTGCGGATCCCGACCGCGCTGACGTTCAGCGCGCCCACCGGGTTCACGTTCGACACGCGCGCGCTGGCCGCGCGCTGCAGCCGCGAGCGCGCGGTCCTCAACGAGTGCCCGAAGGGCAGCGCCATGGGCGGCGGCCAGCTCGTGATCGGCGTGACGCTGCCCGACGGCAGCGAGCGCGATGCCGTCTTCGCCCTGCACCCCTACATGTCGACCGGCAACCGCGTGTGGATGCTCGCCTACGTCACCGGCTGGCGTGTCGTCCCGGGGACCCTCGTGAAGTCGGCCGCCGGGCTGTCGCTCGTGTTCGACCCGCTGCCGGTCCCGCCGCCGTTCCCCAACGTCGGCTATGCCTTCAAGTCGATCACGCTCGACGTCGGCGCGACGCGCACCGTCAAGAAGGTCGTCAAGCTCAAGGCCAGGGCGAGGTCCAAGAAGGCGCGGAAGCGCACCACGAAGACCCGCTACGACCTCATCCACGCCCCGGCGCAGTGCGCGGGCTCGTGGGCGGCCACCGTCGACCTGACGTTCCCCGACGGCTCGGCGCTCCCGCTGCCCGCTCCCATGCCCTGCACGCCATGAGCGCCCGGGCGGACACCCGCGGCCGCGACGTGGGGTTCCGCCCGGTGCGCTCGGCCGCGGGCGCCGTCCTGCGGCGGGCGCCGGGGCTCCGGCAGCGCGGCGAGAAGCTCGTGTGGCGCGCGGTCTACGAGCTGGGGACCAGCGGCCGCCGCCGCGCGACGACCACGATGATGAACTACGGCTACGCCGCGCTGGAGGGCGCGGCGTCGCCGGACGCCGACGCCGACGACCGCTTCGGCCTGCAGCTCTACGCCGAGGTCGCCCGGCCCGGGCAGCTGGCCGGCAACGACGTCCTCGAGGTCGGCTGCGGCCGGGGCGGCGGGACCGCGTTCGTGATGCAGCGCTTCGCGCCGCGCTCGATGGTCGGCCTCGACCTCGCCGCCGGCGCGATCAAGGGCTGCACGAAGCGCCACGCGCGGCCCGGGCTGCGCTTCGTCCGCGGTGACGCGGAGGACCTGCCGTTCGCCGACGCGACGTTCGACGCGGTCCTCAGCGTCGAGTCCAGCCACTGCTACGCCGACGCGCCGCGCTTCCTGCGCGAAGTGCACCGCGTGCTGCGCCCGGGCGGCGTGCTGCTGCTCGCCGACTTCCGCCACAGCGTGCTGCCGCCGGGCGCCGAGGACGCGCTCGTGCCCCAGGAGGACGTGGCCACGCTGCGCCGTCAGATCACCGAGGGGGGATTCGCGATGGATGAGGAACACGACATCACCCCAACGTCGTCCGCGCGCTGCAGCTCGACACGCCGCGCCGGCGCGAGCGGATCGAGCGCGGGGTCCCGCGCTTCGCGCGCCGTCACGCGCTGGCGTTCGCCGCGGTCGAGGGCAGCGCGATGTACGACGCCTACGCGGAAGGCCGCTGGACCTACCTCCGGCTCGTGGCGCGGCGGCCATGATCCGCGCCGCGGCGGTGGCCCTGACCGTCGCCGGCGTGCTCGCCGTGCCCGCGGCCGCCCCGGCGGCCGAGCCGGCGCTGACCGTCACGCCCGCCCGGCTGCACGCCGCGCTGCAGTGCTGGGGCCGGATCGGCCCGCACGCCCCCGCGCCGATCGTCTTCGCCCCGGGGACGGGGTCCGACGGCTCCCAGGTCCACACGCTCGGCGGCCCGGCGTTCGCGCGCATCGGCCACCCGTACTGCGCCGTCACGTTCCCCCAGCACGCCACGGCCGACCTCCAGGTCTCCGTCCAGTACCTCGTCGCCGCCATCCGCACGACGGCTCGCCGCGCGGGTCGGCCCGTCGCGGTGGCCGGCGTCAGCCAGGGCGGCCTGCTGGCGCGCATGGCGCTCACGGTGTGGCCGAGCCTGCGCGCCCGCGTCTCCGACGTCGTCTCGGTCTCGGGCACCCAGCACGGGGCGCCGGCCTCGCCGTCCTGCGCGACGCAGGGCTGCCCGCCGGCGTTCTGGCAGCAGGCCCAGGGCTCCAACCTGCTGCGGGCGCTGAACAACGGCCGCGACGAGACGCCCGGCCGCGACACCGCCTGGACGACGGTCCGGTCGGCGACCGACGAGATCGTGCGCCCCCAGACCGGCGCACACCCCACCTCCGCGCTGCGGGGCGCCTCCAACATCCTGATCCAGTCCGTGTGCCCGGGGCGGCAGGTGTCGCACCTGGCGACGACGGTCGACTCCGTCACGCTCGCCGTCCTGCGCGACGCGGTGCGGCACGCGGGGCCGGCCAGGGCCTCGCGCCTGCCCAGGACGGTGTGCTCGCACCCCTACGGCGACGGCCTGGACCCGACGCGCACCGCACGGTTCCTGGCGCTCGCGCCGGCGGTGGTCGGCCAGAGCGAGGCCGGCGTGCCCACCGTGACCGCCGAGCCGCCCGTGCGTGCGTGGCTCGGCCGGCCCCGGTCGCCGAAGCCGTCGGCGGTGCCCTCGCGCCCGGTGTCGGCGCAGTCGGGCACGCCGGTGGCGGCGGCCCCGGGCACGACGCCGGCGCCGGCGACCCCGGCCCCGGCGCCGATCCCCGCGCCCGCGCCGGTCTGGACGGTGCCCGTCCCGCCCGGCGTGGCGTCGTTCACCGACACCTACCGCGACTTCGACGTCTACACCGACGAGGCGCAGCAGGCCTGCAGCGAGACCGAAGGGGTCTACGGCGCCGAGCCCGCCGCCGCCGGTCGCTACCCCGTGCTGGTCTACGTGCACGGCTCGGCGGCCGACTGGGAGGGCAACCTCGAGGGCCAGGCGGTCGCGGCCGCCGCGGCGGCCCAGGGCTTCGTCGTGGCGGCGTTCACCTACGACAGCACCGCGACGGGGCTCTGGCCGCCGTTCATGGACGGCCACGCACGGTGCATGTTCGACGCCGCGCAGCCCGGCAACGGGCTGGCGAAGGTGTGCGCCCGCGCCAAGGCCGACTGCTCGCGTGGCGTGCTCGTCAGCGGCTTCAGCCAGGGCGGGGTGATCGCGGCGCTGGCCCGCAACCACTCCGCGATGGTGCGCGCGGCGTGGCTCATCGGGGTCAACACGCCGATCGAGGCCGCGACGCTGGCCGCGCCGTCGGGCACCCGCGCGCTGCCCGACGACCGGGTCCGGATCACGATCGGGCGTGCCGACGTCGACACGCTCGACGCCCTCAACCAGCTCACGGGCCAGAGCTGCGCCGCGTCGCCGTGCCTGCGGGCCGACGGCTCGGGCTACGACGTCGTGGAGCACTCGCAGGTCGCCGACGGCTTCGCCGACCACTGCTTCTGGGAGAGCTCGACGCCGTCGTGGCCGTACTGGAGCTGCGCGTCGCCGCCGACCTTCGATCCCGGCTTCGCGTCCCCGAGCACGCTGCCCTGGTCGCTGGCGACCAACCTCACGTGGCTGCGCGGGAAGCTGGGCTGACCGGGCCGGCGGGCCCGGCCAGGATGCCGGCGCGCGCCTGCGCCGCGCGGACCTGCGCCCAGGCGCGCGCCCAGCGCCGGTCGAGGGCGCGCTGCACGAGCGAGGCCGGGGCCGCCCCGTCGTGCTCGGCGAACGCGTGCCGGGCGAAGGCCTGCGCCAGCGCCTGCGGGTCGATGAGGTGAGCGGCCCACGCAGCGCCTGCCGCCGGGTCGGACCGCAGCTCGTCGTAGGAGAGCAGCGCGACGCGGTCGGGCGGCAGGCGCCGCACGCTGGCCGCCAGGCGGAAGGCCCGGCCGCGCAGCGCCATCCGCAGGACCCAGCGCCACAGCGGCCGCCGCCACCGGGAGGCGAGCAGGGCCTCGAGCCGCACGCTGTCGCCGTCGAGCGCCCGCAGGTAGGCGGACGTGCTCGCGCGCGGCAGCGCCCGGTCGATGCTGCGCTCGATGTCGGCCAGCCGCCGGCGCAGCAGGATGATGTGGGCGTCGGGGTAGTCGGCCAGCAGCCGGGCCTCGTGCCCGACCTCCCAGGGGTTCTTGAGCACGATGGTGGCGTCGGGCGCCTCGGCGGCGAGGCTGGCGATGTGCTCGCGCAGCAGCGGCACGCCCCCCGGGTGGCCGTACAGCGCCCGCTTGCCGGTGAGGTGGTGCAGCAGGAAGCCGTACTCCTCGGCGGTCTGCGGCGTCACGGGCAGGCGGTCGACGCCGCGATCGGCCGGGCCGGCGTCCAGCGCCTTGAGGAACGAGTCCAGCGATGGGATGGAGCGCGCGAGCACCCCGACCGTCGTGGTGATGCCGCCGACCGCGTCGGTCACGGCGCAGGCCATGACCGTGGTTCCGCTGCGGTGGAACCCGTTGATGAACAGCGGTCCCCGTGCGGGGACGCCGACCGGTCGTGTGGAGTTCGAGGCGGCCATCACGCACCCGCCGCGGATCATCCCACTCCGGAGGCGTCGCGCGAACGGGCCACCCGCGCGGAGGCCTCTAGACCCGCCCGACCGTCCCGCCGATCGCGCGGCCGCGCAGCCCCTCGACCCCCGGCGCTCCCGCCAGCGACAGGATCGTCGGCGCGATGTCGTAGATCGTGAGGTCGGTGCGGTGCTCGGCCGGCACGCCGGGCCCGGAGACGATGCAGATGCCGTCGCGGTCGTGGTTGGCGTCGTCGGGACCCGTGTCGTTGTCGAAGGTCCAGTGGCGGCCGTGGCCGAGGCTGCCCGCGCTGCGCCAGCCCAGGTCGCCGAAGTACACGACGAGGTCGGGCGGGATCCCGCGCTGCTCGCGCCACAGGTCCTCGGGGCGCAGCGCGCGGGTGCCGATCGGGGTCCCGTCGGGGCCGCCCAGGGCCTCGAGCCTGGCGGCGATCTCGTCGCGGACGCGCTCGTAGTCGGCCGGGTCGACGAGCCCCTGGGGCTCGCGGCCGGCCACGTTGAGGCACAGGCGGCAGTAGTACCCGCCCTCGCCCCAGGCGGTGGTCTTCTCCCAGTCCACGACGGCGTCGCGGAACGCCGTCGGCCCCTCGACGGGCTCGCGCAGCACGAGGTAGCCCTCCCGCAGGAGCCACTCGTTGACGCAGATCGCGCCCTCCATCGGCCGCGCCCCGTGGTCGGAGACCACGAGCACCGTCGTCTCGTCGTCGAAGCGCTCCAGCAGCTCGCCGATCTCGTCGTCGAGGTAGCGGTAGTAGCTGTGGATGACGTCCGCGTAGCGGTGGCCGGGCTCGTAGCGCGGATGCGCGGGGTCGGTGAAGCGCCAGAAGGCGTGGTGGAGGCGGTCCACGCCGATCTCCACCATCATGAAGAAGTCCCAGGGCCGGGTGTCGAGCAGGTGCCGGCACACCGTGAACCGCTGCTCGGTCATCGCGTACACCTCGGCGAGGATCCGGTCGCGGTCCTCGCTGCGGAAGTTGCGCACGTCGACCTGGTAGGTGCCCACGAGGCGCTCGATCTCCGTGCGCAGCCCGGTGGGATGGGTGAACGGGTCGCGCCGCGTGTCGCCGGTCAAGAAGCACGACACGAGGTCGCCGTTGACCTCGGGCGGGGGGGAGGTCTGCGGGACGCCGACGACGACGACGTGCCGGCCCTCGCGTCCGAGCCGGTCCCAGACGCGGTCGACGTGCACCGCGCGCGCGTCGGCGATCATCAGCGCGTCGTAGCTGTGGTCGGCGCGGTTGCGGAACCCGTAGATGCCCAGCTCACCCGGGTCGTGGCCGCTGGTCATGCAGCTCCAGGCGGGCACGGTGATCGGCGGGTCGACGCTGCGCAGCGGGCCCCACGTCCCGCTCTGGACGAGCCGCCGGATGTTGGGCAGGTCCTCCAGCCAGGGGCCGAAGACGAGGGCGGGGTCGGCGCAGTCCAGGCCGATGACGGCGACCTTCGGGGTCATGCCGGGCGGCTCAGATCACGCCGCTGCGGGCGGCGACGGCTACGGCGTGGGCACGGGTGCGCCCGCGCAGCTTGACGAGCACGTCGTGGACGATGTGCTTCACCGTGCGCTCCGAGTAGTTCATCCGCTGGGCGATGTCGCGGGTGGTCGCCCCGTCGGCGAGCAGGCGCAGGACGTCGATCTCGCGGGGGGTGAACCGCGCGGCGCAGGGCGGGGAGGTCCCGACGAGCATCCGCCGCGGCCGCGACGGCGGCCCCGGGAGCCGCTGCACGGCCTGGATGCAGGTCAGCAGGCGCGAGGGGGTCAGGGCGGTCGTGCCGAGCACCGCGCTGAGGCCGGCGCGCTGCAGGTCGCGCAGCCCGTCGGAGCCCGGACCGCCGAACAGGCCGACGAGCCGAAGGTCCCGCCCGCGCGCCAGCGCGACGGCCCGGTCGACGCCGCTGCCCTCGATGTCGAAGATGAGCAGGGACACCCCGGCGAGGTCCGGGACGGGCCGCAGGCCGGCTCCGGACCCGGCGACGTCGTGCGACGCCTCCCGGAGGCAGCCGACGATCCCGTGACGCAGGACGGGGTTGCTGTGGTCCACCCAGATCCGTCCGAGTGATGACATGCGGGCATCCCATCGCGCGCCGGCCGTGCGGACTAGGGTCCGTCGCGTCGAGGCGGGGGACCGAACGGGCGCTGTGCGTGCACGATCGGGAGCCGTGCGGCTCCCGTTCGTGCAACCGGTCGTCCGGAGAGGTGATCCGGGCATGGTCAGATCAGCCCGCGCCGGATGGCCTGGGCGACGATCTGGGGACGGCTGCGGGCGTCGAGCCGGTCCTCGAGGCCCGTGATGAGCTTCTTGATCGTCCGCTCGGAGTAGCTCATCTGCTCGGCGATCTCGCGCGTCGAGCACCCGTCGGCGATGAGCTCGAGCAGCCGGATCTCGCGGGAGTCGACCGGCGGCGCGTGGCCGTTGGCGTGGCTGTTGACGCGCAGCCCGGCCGCGGCGGCGTGGACGGTCGCGTGGAGCTGGGCGATGGTCAGCGAGCTCCGGTGCAGGGCGCCGGCGATGTCGTTGTGCCCGGCGGTCGTCGCGGCGTGCGCGATGTCGCCGTAGATGATGATCGGGCACGCGAAGAGGTGCTCGCGCGCGACGCTGCTGGAGACGATGGCGATGTCGGCCTCATGGCGCTCCAGCGTCTCGGGCGTGGCCACCATGACCTCGAGGCGCTGGTCCTCGTTGAGGCACCCGACCAACCCGTAGCGGAGGAGGTCGTCCTCCTCGATCACTGCCACCCGCGTCCGGCGGCGCGCCCCGGTTGAAGCCCTGGCGTGCGACAACGTCCGATCGCCTCCTTGCTCCCGTGTCCGTGGCGTACCATATCCACCGGCACATCCACCATGGAGACGGTCTGCTCGAGGACTGGACGAAGGTCGTGCCGCCGGGTTGCGCAGCCTCACCGCAGGATGAGCGTGGCTCGTGAGAGATCGTCGGGGCCGCCGCCGCTGATGCGCACCGGCCGGCTCCCGAGCCGGCCGCTTCCGCTCGCGACGTACCGCGTACCGCCCGACGCCTGACGCGTGCGGAACGTCCCGCTCAGCGCGCGGCCGCCGATCCGTCCCGTCAGGCGGTAGTGCCGCTTGCCGATCCAGGTCGCGGCGAACGTCCCCCGGCTCGACGTGTAGGTCGCCGTGAGGCCCCTCATGTGCTGCAACCTGCCGTGCAGGACGATCGCCGCCGCGGCCTGCGCCACCGGCGCCGGACCCGCCGCGATCGCGACGGCCGGCCCCGCTGCGACGGCCATGACCACGGCGACCGCCAGCCCTCGCACCTTCGACATGGGCGGCGAGCATACGGGGGTGTGCCGGGGTGTCCAGGCCGACCGCCGCCTCATTGCACCAACGGGCATCGCGAGGACGCGTGCGGGCAGCCCGGGAGCGGCGCACGGCGGGGCGGCGGCGATGTGGTGCAATAGCGACGCCGTGGGCAGCGGTCCCACCACGACGAGAGCCAGGAGCCTTCATGAGTGACTACGCAGTGGTCGACCCGGCGACGGGTGAGACGATCAGGCGCTACCCGACGATCGGCGACGCCGACCTCGAGGCCGCGATCGGGCGCGCCCACGCGGCGCACGAGCCCTGGGGGCGGGGCACCTCCGTCGCCGAGCGCGCGGCGCTGATCCGCCGCGTCGGAGAGCTGCACACCGAGCGCCGCCAGGCGCTGGCCGAGATCATCTGCCGCGAGATGGGCAAGCCGGTCGAGCAGGCCCTCGGCGAGGTGGACTTCAGCGCTGCGATCTACGAGTACTACGCCGACAACGCCGAGTCGCTGCTGGCCGACGAGCCGATCGAGCTGCTCGAGGGCGAGGGCTCGGCGTTCATCCGGCGCACCTCGCTGGGCGTCCTGCTCGGGATCATGCCGTGGAACTACCCCTACTACCAGGTGGCGCGCTTCGCCGGCCCCAACCTGGTCATCGGCAACACGATCCTGCTCAAGCACGCGCCGCAGTGCCCGGAGTCGGCGGCGGCGATCGAGCAGATCTACCACGACGCCGGCGTGCCGGTCGACGCCTACATCAACATCTACGCCACCAACGACCAGATCGCCACGGTCATCGCCGACCCGCGCGTGCAGGGGGTGTCGCTGACGGGCTCGGGCCGCGCCGGCGCGGCCGTGGCCGAGATCGCCGGCCGCAACCTCAAGAAGGTCGTGCTCGAGCTCGGCGGGTCCGATCCGTTCATCGTGCTGGCCACCGACGACCTCGATGCGGTCGTCGAGGCCGCGGTCGGCGGGCGGCTGGAGAACGGCGGCCAGGCGTGCAACGCCGCCAAGCGCTTCATCGTCGTCGACGACCTCTACGAGCCGTTCCTGGAGAAGTTCACCGCCGCGCTGACCAAGATCGAGCCGGGCGACCCCAAGTCGGCCGGCACCGTCCTGGGCCCGCTGTCGTCGTCGGGTGCGACCGACCGCCTGGAGGACCAGGTCAAGCGCGCGACCGCCCAGGGCGCGACGCTCGTCGCCGGCGGCAGCCGGGAGGGCAACTTCTTCGGGACGACCGTCCTGACCGGCATCACGCCGGACAACGACGCCTACAAGGAGGAGTTCTTCGGCCCGGTCGCCTCCGTCTACCGCGTCGCCTCCGAGGACGAGGCCGTCAAGCTGGCCAACGACACCGAATACGGCCTGGGGTCCTACGTGTTCACGAACGACCCCGACCAGGCGCTGCGCGTCGCCGACCGCATCGAGGCGGGCATGGTGTTCGTCAACGCCGTCGGGGCCGAGGGCGTCGAGCTGCCGTTCGGCGGCGTCAAGGGCTCGGGCTTCGGCCGCGAGCTCGGGCGCTTCGGCGCCGACGAGTTCGTCAACAAGAAGCTGATCCGCGTCGCCGGCTGAGCGCCGGGAGGGCTCCCGCCGGGCGTTCGCTCAGGCGCGCGTGACGAGCGGGAGCCGGATGTCGGGCAGGCGGCGGGCGAGGTGGGTGACGGCCACCGCGCTCGCCGCGCCCAGCGCCGCCCCGGCGGCGACGTCGCTGAGGTAGTGCACGCCGAGGAAGACCCGGCCGAGCGCCACCACGGTCGCGGCGAGCAGCACGAGCGTGCCGAGCCGGCGGTGGGCCAGGAGGATCGCGGTCCCGATGGCGAACGCCGCCGTGGCATGGTCGCTCGGCATGCCCGGGTCGGGCGCGTGGGCGAGGAAGTCGACGATGCTGTGGTGGCTGACGAACGGGCGCGGGCGGTCGGCGGCCGTGCTGATGACCTTGCCGATGAGCAGGGCCACGGCCGCGCTGGCGCCGGCGACGATCCCCGTGGCGCGTGTGAGGTGCTCGCGGCGCACGAGGGCGGCCAGGACGAGGACGACGACGAGGGCGATGAACAGGTACTCCGACGCCATGACGTAGGCGCGCAGGACGTCCTCGAAGCCGTCGTGGCGCGTCGAGAAGCGGTCGAGGGCGTGAGCGATGCGGTAGTCCACGGTGGCGGTCGGCTCCTTCGTGCAGGGCGGCCGTTTCGCACGGCCTTCACATACGGTAACCGCCGACGCGGCGACCGGGCTGTCCGGATGGGGGGGACGGGCGTCTGCGGTCAGGTCCCGCGTGCCGGGCGCGGCGCGCCGGGCGCGCGCGGAGCGGCGCGGATCCTTCGCCGGCGGCGCAGGAGGAGCAGCCCGGCCCCGACGCCGGCGACCGCGACCGCGATGGCGATCAGCCCGGCCTCGCGGGAGTTCCACCCGGCGTCGCGGGGGTGGACCGCCGAGGCGCCGAGGACGCGCTGCTGGACCGCCTGCCAGTCGGCGGGGCTCATCGCGCGCCAGCGCGACCCGGCCATCCAGCTCCACATGCCCGAGCCGGTGCCCATCATGGCGCCCCGGCCGCCCATCATCGTGCTCGCGCCGCCCGTGCCGGTGGCGCAGCCCACGTACTGCGCACCGAGCACCTGGTGCATCCGTGACTCGGCCGCGGCGCCCATCACGGCCGTCATCCGGGCGTCCATCGCCTCGTGCGCGGCCGTCGAGCCGACGGCGCGGCCCATGGCGAACTCTCCGACCTGGTCGAGATCCTCGGCCGACAGGCTCCCGCACGTGCGCGCGCCGGAGCGGACCTGCTGGGCCAGCGCCCCGCCGGCCTGCTGCTCGGCCGCGACGGAGGCCAGTGCGGGGGAGGAGGCGAGGCCGGACGCGACGGCTGCCAGGATCAGCGCCAGGGTGGTGCGGAGCATGGGTCCAGGGTCCCGCGACCGCGGCCGCGGCACCTCCGTAGGACCCCGCACGGCCGACGCGAGGATCCCGCGGATCGCGTGCATGCTCGGGCCCGTGGATCGTGAGGCATCGCGGTGAGCGACGGCGTCCCTGCCCGTCCGAGGAGCACGCCGAGATCGTCGAGATCGCCAACGCGGCCGCGCAGGCCCACCGCGGCGTCATCCCGGCCGACCGCCGGCCCGGCCCCTGCATGTCGGCGACCTCATCCTGCGGACCTCCTGGTCGATGCCGAGCGCCGGGTCGAGACGTCGGTCGTGCTCGTGCGGCCGCGCCGTGTCCGGCTAGGCGACCCGCAGCTCTGGCGTCGGGACGACGAACTGCTCGTCGAACGCGAATCCGGCCTCGAGCGCGCGACGCACGGGGCAGGTGTCGGCCACGCGCCGCAGGCGCGTGTGCTGGGCCTCCGTCAGGCCGGCCGGCAGGTTGACGCGGATGTCGAACCGCCGAGGCTGGGACTGGGTGTCGTAGTCGACCTCGACGCTGAGGTCGTCCAGCGACCACCCGTTCCGGTTGGCGTACAGGGCGATCATCGTCGAGATGCACGAGGCCAGCGTGGCCGCGAGCAGCTCGTGCGGTGCCGGACCCTCGTCGGTGCCGCCGAGCGACAGTGGCTCGTCGGTGACGAGGACATGGCGGCCGTTGACGTCGATCTCGTGCCTGAGCCCGCCGCCGGTGCGGCGGGCGATGGCGGTCATGCTCATGGTGTCGACTCTCCTGGGGTATGCACAGCTTTACGCTTGTGTGGTTGTGATATTCGCGGCGGGGCGCCGCCGGCGCATCGGTGCATGCGTGCCGATCCGCTGCGGGGAACTACGGCGCGGGCGGTCCGGGCCCACGGCTCAGGCGACGGAGCGGGCCCAGGTCAGTGGCCGAACGTGACGTCGGGCAGGATGCGGTCCAGCCAGCGGGGCAGGTACCAGGCCTTGGTGCCGGTGAGGCGCAGGAGGATCGGCACGAGCAGCAGCCGGACCAGCAGCGCATCGAGCAGGACGGCGACGCCGAGGATGATGCCCATCTCCTTGGGCGGCAGCGGGCCGGAGAGGGCGAAGGTGAAGAAGACGGCGACCATGACGGCGCCGGCGGCGAAGATCACGCGCCCGGAGTGCGCCAGGCCGCCGACCATGGCGTCCTTGGCGTCGCCGGTGCGGTCCCAGTGCTCCTTGGCGCTGGAGAGCAGGAACACGGTGTAGTCCATGCTGATCGCGAAGATCATCGCGAAGAAGAACACGGGTCCCCAGGCGTCGAGGAAGCCCTGGGGCTCGAAGCCCAGCAGGCTGGAGGCGTGGCCCTCCTGGAAGATGAGCTTGGCGATGCCGAAGGCGGCGCCGGTGGCCAGCAGGTTGGTCAGCACGCCGATGGCGGCGATGAGCGGGGCCTGCAGGGCGACCAGCAGCAGCAGGAAGCCGAGGCCGAGCACGACGCCGATGACGAGCGGGGTCTTGGCCGACAGCTCGGTCTCGAGGTCGTGGTTCTCGGCGGGGGCGCCGCCGACCATCGTGCCGGCGGGCAGCGTGGCGCGCAGGCGGTCGATCGCCGTGCCCAGCTGCTTGGAGGAGGGGTCGACCTTGGGGACGGCCTGCAGGAGGACGACCTGTCCGGAGGCGCCGGGCCGGGGCGGGGTGACCTGGGCGATGGAGGGGTCGGCGGCCAGCAGCGCGCGGACGCGAGCGGCGTCGGCGGCCGGGGCGGTGACCTGCAGGGCGCCGGGGGCGCCGATGCCGAACGCCTGCTGGACGAGCAGGTAGCCCTGTCGGCTGGTGTCGGTCTTGGGCACCACCTTGATGGAGGGCATGCCGGTGCTCAGCGAGAAGACCGGGATGGCCAGCGCGCCGAGCACGGCGACGGTGCCCAGGCCCAGGGCCCAGGGGCGCCGCCAGAGGTATTCGCCCCACGCGGCGAACCGCGCCGAGCGGTGCTCGCCGTGGTGGACCCATGGGAGGGAGAGGTTGTCGACCTTGGTGCCCAGCCTGCCCAGCACGGCGGGCAGCAGGGTCAACGTGGCGGCCAGGATGAAGAGGACCGAGAGCATGATGCCGACGGCCATCGAGCGGAAGGCGGGGCTGTCGACGAGCATGACGGCGGTCAGCGAGATCAGCACGGTGACGCCGCTGAACAGCACGGCCTTGCCGGCGGTGTCCATGGTCTCGGTCACGGCGTCGACGCGGTTCTCGTGTTGGCCGAAGAGCGCGCCGCGGAAGCGCATGACGATGAACAGGGCGTAGTCGATGCCCAGCGCCAGCGCGAACATCAGCGCGAAGTTCATCGCCCAGATCGAGATGGGCGAGACCTTGGTCAGCAGGAACAGCGAGCCGGCCGAGGCCACGAGGCCGAGGATGGTCAGCAGCAGCGGCAGGCCGGCGGCGACCATCGAGCCGAAGGCCAGGACGAGGATGCCCATCGTCACCGGCCAGGAGAACATCTCCGAGCGCATCATCGCGCTGCGGTTGGCCTCGTTGAAGTCCGACCACATGCCCGAGGCGCCGGTCAGCGCGACCTGGACGTCCTTGGTGCCCAGGGCGGTGACGGGGGCCTTGAGGTCGTCGGCGGCGCGGACCATGGTGTTGGCGTCGGCCCTGGCGCCGGCCATGACGATGGCGGTGTGGCCGTCGGCGCTGATCGTCTGCCCGGCGACCGGCAGCGACACCGACGCCACGCGGCCGTCGCCCTTGAGCCTGGCCGCGACCTGGCCGATCGTGCGCTGGAAGGCGGGCGAGGCCGCCGTCTGGGCGGGGCTGTGGACCACGACCATCAGGCCCGTGCTGTTGAGCCCGGCGAACTCCCGCTTGACCAGATCGCGGACCTGCACCGACTCCGAGCCGTTGGCCTGCCAGCCCGCGCCCGACAGGGCCTTCTCGACCCGCGGCGCGAAGGCCCCGAGCGCCACGGCCACGACGGCCCAGGCGATGAAGACCATCCGCGTGTGGGTGGCCGCGTAGCGGCCCAGCCGGCCGATCGGGCCTGACGGGCGGTCGGCCGGCGCCGGGGCGGATGTCGTCGTCTGGGCCCTGGGGGCGGTGGTGCTCATCAGCGTCTCTCCGAGAGGGTCAATCGGTTCAGCCTGGTGGAGCGCGGGGGCGGGCGCATCGGGGGCGACTACGGGCGGTGGCTGGGGAAAGTGCGCCGCCGCGGCCGAGGGCTCGGCCGGCTGGCTCTGGAGGCCGCCACAGACCAGCTCGTACAGCGTCGCCGACGAGGGCGTCCAGCCCGGTAGCGGGAGCTCGGACCCTCCTTGCGCCGCGCGACGATGCCGGCCTGCAGCAGGTCCGGAGGGTGACCCTCCACGCGCAACGTATCAACTCCACAACCGTGAAGCGGTGATAGTTATACTCCAGGGGGGTATCATGGGCTCATGCACGCCCATGGCTCGGAGCTCACCCGCACGGCGGTCGCCGCGACCCTGCACTGCCTGACGGGCTGCGCGATCGGCGAGGTCCTGGGGCTCGTGCTGGCCACGGCCTTCGGCTGGGGCAACGGCCTGTCGATCGCCGCCTCGGTGCTGCTGGCCTTCGTGTTCGGCTACGCGCTGACGATGGTGCCGCTGCTGCGGGCCGGGCTCGGCCCGCGCCGCGCGCTGCCGCTGGCGCTCGCATCCGACACGTTCTCCATCGCCACGATGGAGCTGCTGGACTCCCTGACCGTGCTGGCCATCCCGGGGGCGATGGCCGCCGGGCTCGGCGACCCGCTGTTCTGGGGGTCGCTGGCCGGTGCGTTGTTCATCGCCTTCTGGGCGGCGGTGCCCGTCAACCGGTGGCTCATCGCCCGCGGCCGCGGCCACGCCGTCGTGCACCGGCTCCACCACTGACCGCCGCGCACCGGGAGTACGCTCGCGCCTCGTGCGCGTCTGGCTGCGGGGCCATCCGTTCATCATGTCGGTGCTGGCGACGGCGATCGCCTCGGCGGGCGCGCTGCTCATCGCCCACGTCACCGGCGCCGACGCGGTCGGCCGCGCGTTCGAGGAGGTCGAGCCTGGGTGGATCGGCCTCATCGCCGTCGCCGAGGCGTGCACCTATCCCGCGTACGCGATCGCCTACCGGTCCGTGGCGCGGACGCTCGGCCACGCGCCGCTCGGCCTGCCGATGGTCGGTCGCGTGGTCGCCGCCGGCTTCGGCCCGTTCCACGTCACGGGCGGGTTCGGGATCGACAAGCAGGCGCTGCACGCGTGGCACGAGGACGAGCGCAGCGCCCGCGTGCTCGTGCTCGGCCTCGGGATGCTGGAGTGGGCGATCCTGGCGCCGACGGCGGCGGTCACCGCCATCGCGCTCCTGGCCCAGCGCGCCGACATGCTGCCCTCGCTGCTGTGGCCCTGGGCCGTCGCGGTCCCGCTCGGCCTCGGCGCCGCGCTGTGGGCCAGCGCGCCCGGGCGCCGCCGGCGGCTCGCGCGCATCCGCGGCCAGCGCCGCCGGTGGCTGGCCGACCTGCTCGACGGCGCGGGCGTCCTGCACACGCTGGTGACCCGGCCGCGCACCTACGCCGCGGCCTGGCTGGGCACGGCCGCCTACTGGCTGGCCGACATCGTGGCCTTCTACGCGGCGTGCCGCACGTTCGGCCTGGACCTCGGACCCGGCAAGGTCATCATCGCCTACGCCACCGGCTACGCGGCGACCCGCCGGTCGCTGCCGCTCGCCGGCGCCGGGGTCACCGAGGTCCTCATGACCTACTCGCTGTACTGGGTGCGCCAGCCGCTGGCCCCCGCGCTGGCGGCCGTCGTCGCCTACCGCGCGTTCAACTTCCTGCTGGCCACGGTGCCCGCGCTGCTGGCGCGCCGCCACGTCGAGCCGCTGCTGGAGGCCTCCGACGAGCTGCGCCGGACCGAGCGCCGCCGGCGCCGCCGGTGACGACGGCGGTCACAGATCGCCCCCGGACGCCATGGACGTCCGGATGGACCAGCCGGACGACCGAGAGCTGCTCGTGGTCGCGCGCGCCGACCCGGCGGCGTTCGCCTGCTTCTACCGCCGCCACGTCCACGGCATCCAGCGCTGGTTCGCCCGGCGCGGGGTGGGCGCCGAGACCGCATTCGACCTGACCGCCGAGACGTTCGCCCGCGCGCTGCGCGGGCTGGACCGCTACGAGCCCGGGCCGTCGCCCGGGGTCGCCTGGCTCTACGGCATCGCGCGCAACCTGTGGCGCGACGCCGCCCGCCGCGGGCGGGTGGAGGACACCGCGCGCCGGGCGCTGGCGATGGAGCCGATCGTGCTCGACGACGACGCGGTGGCCTGGCTCGTGGCCGACGGCGGCACGCCCGCCCTCGACGCGCTGGACCTGCTGCCGCCCGAGCAGCGCGACGCGATCGTCGCCCGGCACGTGCAGGAGGACGACTACCCCGAGATCGCCCGCCGGATGGGATGCTCGGAGAGCGTCGTGCGCCAGCGCGTCAGCCGCGGCCTGCGGACCCTGCGCGACCGGCTGGAGGACTGCGCGGATGTCTGAGCATCCCCTCGACACGCTCGAGCGCCGGCTCATGGCCGCGGCCGAGCGCCAGGTCGCCGCGCGGCGCGATCGCCGCACGCCGCGACGCGGGCGGATCCCGCGCTCGCGCCGTGCGCTCGCGCTCGTCGCCGCGCTCACCAGCCTGCTCGTCGGCGGGGGCGCGTGGGCGGCCACGTCGCTGCTGTCGGTCGGCTCGCCCGTGCCCGCCCCCTACCGGTTCGGCGCCCCCGCGCCCGGCAGGGGCCTCGGGCTGCCGGTGCCCGGCACGGTGCACCTGCTGACCACGACGGTCGCCGACCCCGCCGGCGGGCTGCCGTGGGGGCTGCGCAGCTTCGCGACGAGCCGCGGCTTCACCTGCGTGCAGGTCGGCCGGGTCCTGCAGGGCCGGATCGGCCTGCTGGGCACCCAGGGCGCCTTCGGCGGCGACGGGCGGTTCCACGAGCTGCGGGTGGGCGTCATCGCCGACGGCACGACGTGCGTCCCGCACGACGGTGCCGGGCAGGGGTTCCTGGGGGTCCACCTCGGCGCGGTGCCCGCGGGCGGCGCGGGCCCGTCGAAGTGCATCATCTACCAGTCGGGTCGGCAGACCTGCCCGGACCGCGACCTGCGCAGCCTGGACTACGGCCTGCTGGGGCCGCGGGCCACGCGGGTCACCTACCGCACGGCCACGGGGACACGGACCGTCCGGGCGCTGGGCCCGGGCGGCGGCTACCTCGTCGTCGGCCCGCGCGCGCCGACGCGGGAGATCCGCACGAAGCGGGGCAGCCTGAGCTCGGACATGTACCTCGCGACGCTCACGCCTGACTCCTCCGTGATCGCCCGTGTGGACTACGGCGCGGGGGAGAGCTGCCGCGTCGTGCCGACGCTGGGCCTGCGCGGCGCCTGCGCCGACCCGCCGGGGTTCGTGCCCGTCGCCCAGCCTGCGGTCGGCGCGGTGCGCACGCCGATCGCCGCTCGCGTGGTGGACCGCCGGGTCATGCGCGTCCGGTTCACGGCGCGCGTCGCCGTGGTCGACGCGACCAGCGCCTACACCATCATGGTGTACCCGCCGGCCTCGTGCGCGCCCCAGGGGGCGATCGGGACCGAGGTGGAGCACGACGTCGCCGCGGGCGGGCGCGTGATCAAGGACGTCCCGATGCCGTGCCGGCGCCCTGGCACCTACCGCGTCGTCGTCAGCTACCGCACGCAGGCGCGCCATCCGCGCGTCGGCACGAGGCCGTCGCTGCAGGACCCGGGCAAGCGCGTCGGGACCCTCGCCGTCCGGCTGGGCTGACGCCGGCCTCAGCCCACCGCCACCACCGCGCGCCCCACGTGCTCGGACGCCAGGAGCGCGTCCATCGTCGCCGGGACCTCCTCGAGCGCGATCTCGTGGGCCAGCGCCCCGAGGTCGGCCGGGCGCAGGTCGCCGGCCATCCGGTCCCACACGGCTCGGCGGGGGCCCATCGGGGTGTCGACGGAGTTGATGCCCAGCAGGCCGACGCCGCGCAGGATGAAGGGCAACACGGTGGTCTTGACCGCGAAGCCGCCGGCCATGCCGCTGGCGGCGACCGCGCCGCCGTAGCGCACGGCGGGCAGCAGTCCCGCGAGCACGTCGCCGCCGACGCAGTCGACCACGCCGGCCCAGCGCTGGCGCGCCAGCGGCTTGCCGCTCGGGGCGATCTCCTCGCGGCCGATCACCTCGGCGGCGCCGAGCTCCAGGAGCCGGGCGTGCTCGGCGGTCTTGCCCGTGCACGCCGTGACCTCGCACCCCAGGCGCGCGAGCATCGCCACCGCGCACATGCCCACGCCGCCCGTGGCGCCGGTCACCAGGACCGGACCCCCGCCGGCGCGCAGCCCGTGGTGCTGGAGCGCGTCGATCGACGCCGCGGCCGTCCAGCCCGCCGTGCCGAGGACCATCGCGTCGCGAGGGGTCAGGCCGGCGGGCACCGGCAGGGCCCAGGCGGACGGGACGCGAGCGTACTCAGCGTACCCGCCGTGGCGGGCGGTGCCGAGGCCGTAGCCGTGCACGACGATCGCGTCGCCGGGTGCGAACGCGGCGTCGGCGCTCTCGACGACCTCACCCGCGAGGTCGATGCCGGGCACGAGCACGTCGATCTCGGCGACCCCGCCGGTCGCCGACGCCGCGAGGGCGTCCTTGTAGTTGACCCCCGACCACCCGACGCGGACGAGCAGCTCGCCCGCGGGCAGGTCGTCGAGCGTCAGCGTCCGCATCTCGCGCCGGTCCCGTCCATCCTGGGGCGCCGAGACCAGCGCGCGGAACTCCGTGACGTGCATCGGGCCAACCAACCAGATCCGGTGGCCGGCCACAACCGCGCCGCCGCCGCGCCGGCCCGACGACCTAGACTCCGCCGCGCCGGGCGGCGGGGCCGCCCGGCCTGGGCACATGGGACCGGACGAGGAGCGGGGCGTGGGCAACGGCGGGCAGGCACAGGCGTCCTCGGGACGGGTCGTCGTCGTCACCGGCGCGGCGCGCGCCGGCGGCATCGGGCGGGCCAGCGCCGAGGCGCTGGCCCGCGCGGGCTGGCGGGTCGTGCTCTCCGACCACCCGAGCGCCCAGCACGCCGGCACCGCGCCCGAGGGCGCGCCCGACCTGCGCGCCGCCGTGCAGCACGTCGGCGCGATCACCGAGGCCTCCGGCCACGTCGCCGACGTCGCCGACCCGGCACAGGTCGAGGCCCTGGCCGACCATGCGCTCGAGCGCTTCGGGCGCCTGGACGGCTGGATCAACAACGCCGGGCTCAACGCGGGCGTGCGGCCGCTCGTCGACGTCACCGACGAGGAGTGGGACCTCAACCTGTCGGTCATGGCGACAGGCACCTTCTACGGCTCGCGCGCCGCGGCCCGGCGCATGATCGACGCGGGCACGGGGTGGGGGCGGATCGTGAACATGTCCTCCCAGGCCGGCAAGACCGGCATGCCGCTGCTGTCGGCCTACTGCGCGGCGAAGTTCGCGATCATCGGCATCACCCAGGCGCTGTCGGGCGAGCTGGGCCGCCACGGGATCACGGTCAACGCCGTGTGCCCGGGCACCGTCGACACGCCGCTGCTGGAGCTGCCGGGCGGCATCGTGCCGACGTTCAGCGCCCAGGCCGGTCTCAGCGGCGAGGAGTACCGGGCGCGGCTGACCCGCCACATCCCGCTCGGGCGCTTCGTGCGCGCCGAGGAGATCGCCGCCACCGTCGCGTTCCTCTGCTCCGACGCCGCCGATGCCATCACGGGCGAGGCCGTCAACGTCACGGGCGGCCAGGAGGTCCACTGACCCGGCCCTCAGCGGTTCTCCTCGCGGGCCACGCGCGGCCCGGGGTCGCCCGCACGCACCGCCTCGAGCTGGGCGGCGAGCGCGAGACCGAGCAGCAGCGCGACCGACGTCGCGAACGTCCACAGCAGCACGCCGATCGTCCCCGCCAGCGGTCCGTAGGTCGCGCCGAACGAGCCCGTCAGCTCGACGTAGGCCTTCAGCACCCCCATGAACGCCAGCCACAGGACGACCGCGACGGCGCCGCCGACGGCCAGCCACGACGGCTCGGGCTGACGCCGGCGCGGCGCGCGCTCGAACAGCAGCGCGACCGCGACCACCACGAGGGCGAGCCCGGCCGGCCAGCGCAGGATCGCCCACGCCACGTCGGCGCCACCGCCCCAGCCGGCGCCGTCGCGGACCGCCGCGCCGCCGACGAGCAGCACGACCGACGTCATCGCGGCCGCCCCGGCCGTCAGCGCCAGCGCCAGCGCGTTGAGGTACTTGCGCGCGAACGGCCGGGGCCGCCCCGGCCGTCAGCGCCAGCGCCAGCGCGTTGAGGTACTTGCGCGCGAACGGCCGGTCGCGCTCGGTGCCGTAGATGCGGTTGGCGGCCCGCTCGACCTGGGCCATCGCCGTCGTCCCCGCGACGACCGCGGCGACGAACCCGGCCAGCACCGCGGTCTCGCCGGAGTCCCGGCGCGCGCCCTCCTCGCCCTGGTGCAGCGCCTGCGTGAGCAGGTCCCCGACCGCGCCCGGCGCCACGTCGGCGATCGTGCCCGACACCACGCGGCTGACGCCCTTCTGGTCCAGCGCCGCCGCCGCGCCGATGAGCGCGATGAGGGCCGGCAGGATCGTCAGCGTGGTCTGGAAGGCCAGCGCGCGGGCGTGGCTGAAGCCGTCCGCCGCGCGGAAACGGGCGATCGCGTCGAGCACCAGCCGGCGGCGCCCGACCCGCCGCAGGGTCTCGATGGCCTCGTCGCCCTCCAGCTCCTCGTCGCGGGTCACGGGCACCGATCGCGCGGTCGTCATGGCCTGGGGCATGCCCACCGCGGGCCCGCACCAGCCTCGGCACGAACCCCACCCTGAGCGGCCGGAGGCCCAGGACGTCGCCGAGGCGATCGCGTTCGTCGTCACCGGCCCGGGCCGCGTCGCGTCGCCGTCGACGAGGTCCTCGTCCGGCCCCCCGAGCAGCAGCGGTGAGGCGGTAGGATCGGCCGATGAGCGGGGGAGATCTGCTGCTGGTCAACGCCCGGCTCGTGTTCGCCGAGGGCGAGGAGGTCCACGGCGGGCTGACCTGCCGCGACGGGGTCATCACGACGGTCTTCGCCGGCGACCCCCCGCCGGGGTCCTTCGACGGCGAGGTCCTGGACGCCGGCGGCCGGCCCGTCCTGCCCGGGCTCATCGATCCGCACGTCCAGCTCTACCCGGCCGACGACTACGCCCACTACGCGACGGAGACCGGCTCGGCCGCGCTGGGCGGCGTGACGACGATCATCAAGATGCACCGCGACCTCGAGGGCTACCCCGACGACGCGTTCGCGGCCGAGGTCGCCGGGGCCGAGCGCCGCGCGCACGTGGACTTCTGCTTCCACGTCGCGGTGATGACCGACGCGCAGATCGCCGCGATCGGGCACTACGCCGAGGCGCTGGAGGTCTCGTCGTTCAAGCTGTTCATGGCCTACAAGGGCGAGGAGGGCCGGCGCATCGGCATCCAGGGCGTCGACGACGGGCAGCTGCACGACGCGTTCCGGGCGGTCGCGGCCGCCGGCGGCGTGGCGCTCGTGCACTGCGAGAACCAGGACCTCGCCCAGCGCGCGCTGGACGCCGTGCGCGCCGCCGGCGAGGACGGGCTGCGCGCGTTCGAGCGCAGCCGCCCGGCGATCGTCGAGGCCGAGGCGGTGCGCCGGGCGGCCTTCCTGGCCGCCGAGGCCGGCTGCGAGCTCTACGTCGTGCACGTGACCTCGCGCCACAGCCTCGGTCACCTGGCCGCGCTGAAGGCGGGGGGTGCGCGGCTGCACCTGGAGACCGAGCCGCACTACCTCACCGAGACGGCCGACACGCCCGCGGGCACGCTGGCCAAGGTCATCCCGCCGATCCGCGAGCAGGCCGACGCCGACGCGCTCTGGGACGCGCTGGCCTCCGGCGCGCTGGACACGATCGGCTCCGACCACGTCGCGGCGACCCGCGCGCGCAAGAAGGGCAGCGTGTGGGACGCCCAGCTCGCGTTCCCCGGCATCGCGACGATCCTGCCCGTCCTGCTGTCGGAGGGCGTGCACCGGCGCGGGCTGCCGCTCAGCCGCATCGCGTCGGTCACCAGCACCGCGCCCGCGCGCATCTTCGGCCTGCGGGCCAAGGGCGAGCTGCGTCCCGGCCGCGACGCCGACCTCGTCGTCGTCGACCTCGACGCGGTGCGCACCGTCGACGCCGCCGACCTGGGCTCGACCTCGGACTTCTCGATCTACGAGGGCCGCGAGCTGCGCGGGTGGCCGGTGGCGACCGTCAGCCGCGGGCGCGTGGTCATGCGCGACGGCGAGCTCACGGGGCCGGAGGGCTGGGGGCGCTTCGTGCGCCGGCCGGCCCGGACGGGGGCGGCGGCATGAGCGGCGCGCTGCTGCGCGCCGCGCTGGCCGGCCCGCGCTGCGCGATGGCCATCGGCGCGCACGACCCCGTCGTCGCCATGCTGGCCCACGAGGCCGGCGCGCCGGTCGTCTACGTCAGCGGCTCGGGGTCGGCGGCCGTCGTGGGCGGGATGGCCGACGTCGGGCTCATCTCGTTCACCGAGATGCTCGAGCACGCGCGGCATATCGTCGCCGCGACGCCGCTGCCGACGCTGTGCGACATCGACACGGGCTTCGGCAACGAGACCAACGTCCGCCGCACGATCGCGGAGTACGAGGCCATCGGCGCCGCGGGCGTGCACCTCGAGGACCAGCTCTTCCCCAAGCGCTGCGGCCAGACGGAGGGCACCGCGCTCATCGGCGTGGCCGAGATGCAGCGCAAGATCGCCGCGGCCAAGGAGGCCCAGACCGACCCGGGCTTCGTCCTGGTCGTCCGCACCGACGCGCGCCAGACCGAGGGCGTCGACGGCGTCGTGAAGCGCTGCCGGGCCTACGTGGAGGGCGGCGCCGACGCGCTGTTCCCCGAGGCGCTGCTCAGCCCCGAGGAGTTCGTGCGCGTGCGCGCCGAGCTCGACGTCCCGCTCGTCATCGACCTGCCGGAGTGGGGGCGCACGCCGGCGACGTCGCTCGACGAGCTCGAGGGCTACGGCTGGAACCTGGGGATCTACGCGCTGTCGGCGATGCGGGTCGCCCACCACGCCGCCCGCGAGTTCATGGCGTCGCTCGTGCGCGAGCGCACCCAGGCGGGTTGGCTGGATCGCATGGTCACGCGCGACGAGCTGGCCGACCTCGTCGGGCTCACCGCGCTGCGCGCCGACGAGGAGCGCCTGCGCCGGCGCTTCCCCGACGCCGGGGAGCCGTGAGCCGGCCGCGGTTCGACGAGCTGCCCGTCCGGCCCGGCGCGCCCGCGCGATCGTCGTGGGGCGTCTTCGGCGACGACGACCAGGTCGGCACGCTGAACTTCATCGAGCCCCGGCACGCGCGCGCGGCCGCCGCCCTGGTCCGCGACGGCGACGTGCACCCGCTCAACTGGGACCTCACGCTGCCGGCGCCGGGCTTCTTCGGCCGCCACCCGCCGAGCCACACGTTGTTCTCCAAGTTCGACGGCAACGTCGTCGACGACCGGCTCGACGGGTTCTACCCGCAGGGCTCTTCGCAGTGGGACGGGCTGCGCCACTTCGCGGCGGCCGGCCACGGCTTCTACAACGGCGCGACGCTCGAGGAGGTCACCACGCCGGGGCCCGGCCCGCTGGGGATGGAGCACTGGGCGCGGCGGGGGATCGCCGCGCGGGCGGTCCTGCTCGACGTCGCGGGCGCCCTGGCCCGCGAGGGCGCGGCGCCCGACCCGTTCGACCGCTTCGTCATCGACGCCCCGCTGCTGGAGCGCGTCGCCGCCGCCCAGGGCGTGGAGCTGCGCGAGGGCGACGTCCTGCTCGTGCGCACGGGCTGGGTGGAGGCCTACGCCGCGCTCGGCGACGACGCGCGCGCGGCGCTGGCCGCCGCCGGGCGGCCCGGCAGCCCGGGCCTGTACGGCGACACGATCCCGCGCTTCCTGTGGGACCACGGCATCGCGGCGGTCGCGGCCGACAACCCGGCGCTGGAGGCCGCCGCCCCGGGCGACGGCGCCGACCTCAGCCTGCACGAGGCGCTCATCGGCCGGCTCGGGATGCCGCTCGGCGAGCTCTGGGCGCTGGCCGGCCTGGCACAGGCGTGCGCGGCGGACGGCCGCTACGAGATGTTCCTGACCAGCGCGCCGATGCACCTGCCCGGCGCCTCCGGGACGCCGGCCAACGCGATCGCCGTCCGGTGACGGCACCGGCGCTCAGCCCAGCGCGATCAGCGTGAAGGCCGGCGGCCCGCCGTCGACCGTCGCGGTGCCCATCGTGTGCTGCGGCTGGCGGCGGCGGTCGGTCGGGCTGCCGGGGTTGAAGATCTGGAACGCGCCGTCGGCGGAGGTCTCGTGCAGCGGGATGTGGCTGTGGCCGAAGACCACGGCGTCGCAGTCGCCGAACGCGCGGCGCAGTCGCTCCAGGCGCCCGGCCGCCGGGCCCGCGTCGTGGACCATCCCGATGCGGGCACCGCCGGCCGCCACGACGCGGCGCTCCGGCAGCCGGGCCAGGACGCCGGCGTCGTCGACGTTGCCGTGTACGGCGGCCACGGGCGGCCCCAGCGCCTCGAGCGCGTCGAGCACCTCGGCGCGCATGAGGTCGCCGGCGTGCAGGATGAGGTCGGCGGCCCGCAGCCGCGCCACGCAGGCCTCGGGCAGCACGCGCGCACCACGCGGCAGGTGGGTGTCGGAGATGATCGCCAGCTCCATCGGCGCCGGCGCGGGCGGGGCGGTCAGCGGCCCGCGCCGGGCCGGGCGAGCTGCCGCGTCTGGGCCGCCGCGGCGAAGCCGCCGTCGACGTTGAGCAGCGCGCCGGTCACGTAGGAGGCCAGGTCGCTGGCCAGGAAGACGATCGCGTCGGCCTGCTGCTGGGGCGTGGCCGGGACGCCCGCGACGCTGGAGATGCGCTCGATGACCTCGGCGCCGCTGTGGGCGATGAACGCCTCGGACATCGGCGTCGTCGTATTGCCGGGGCAGACGGCGTTCATGCGGATCCCCGGCTCGACGAGCTGGGGCGCGCGGCGCAGGGTGTACAGGTTGAGCGCCATCTTGGACCAGACGTAGGGGTCGCCGAGGTCCGGGTGGCCGTCGATCCAGTCCAGGGCGTCGTCCATCGTCGGCGTGTCGAGCAGCTCGCCGAGCGTCTCGGCGTGCTTGGACCAGGGCAGCCCGGCGATGGAGCTGATGTTCACGATCGCCGCGCCGCGCGGCATGCCCGGGACGAGGGACTCGGTGAGGTGGCGCAGCCCCGCGAGGTTGCAGGCCAGCACGTCGCGGTAGCCGGCGGTCTGGGGCATCCCGGCCGCGTTGACCAGGACGTCGACGCCGTCGCCGATCCGCGCGACGGCGGCGTCGATCGAGGCTGGGTCGCGCAGGTCGGCGATGTGGGCCCGCACGCCGCCGGGCACGTCGTCGCGGACGTCGACGACCTCCACATCGGCGCCGAGCTCGCGCAGCGTCGCCACGGCGGCCGCGCCCATGCCCGAGGCCCCGCCCGTGACGACGGCGCGCCGCCCGGTGAAGTTCAGTTGGTCCAGCCACATGGCAGCCTCGCGATCGGGGGAGGGCACCGCCTTTGCGCAACCATACGGTTGCGTTATTCTCGTGCGGGTGGACATCCTCGCGCTGTACGACATCCATGGCAACGTCGACGCGCTGACGGCGGTGCTCGCCGATCCCCGGACCGCGGGCCCCGACGCCGTCGTCGTCGGCGGCGACGCCGTCCCCGGCCCGTTCGCCGCGCAGGCGCTCGAGCGGCTCGACGCGCTCGGGCCGCCCGTGCACTGGGTACGCGGCAACGGCGAGCGCGAGGTCGGCGCCGCGGTCGGCGCCCCGGCCCCGGATCCCGGCGACGCCGTCGCGGTCACCGCCGCGCTGTCGGCCGCCGCGGTCGGCGACGAGCGCGCCCGTGCGCTCGGGGCCCTGCCGCTCACCGCCGTGCTCGACGGCGTGCGCTTCTGCCACGCCAGCCCGCGGCGCGACGACGAGCTGCTGACCCCGCTGTCGCCGCCGGCGCGCTGGGCGCAGGCGCTGGAGGGCGTCACGGAGGAGGCCCTGGTCGTGGCGGGGCACACCCACCGCCAGGATGACCGCCGTGTCGGCGCCGTGCGCTTCGTCAACGCGGGCAGCGTCGGCCTGCCCTACGAGGGCGACGGCGCGGCCCGCTGGCTGTGGATCGCCGACGGCACGCCGCATCTGCGCCGCACGGCCTACGACGCCGCCGGCGCCGGCGCGCGGATGCTCGAGGCCGGCTGGCCCGACGAGGACAGCGTCCGCGCCGCGCTCGTCGCTCCCCTGCCCGCCGACGAGATCACCCGGCTCTTCGAGGAGCAGGCGCGGGGTAGGGCCCGGGGCGTCTGATCGGCCCGACGACGGATGAGACGCCCGGCGTCTGGGCGTGGGTCGGATCGGGTGTCATCTGGACGCTCGCACCGACCCAGAGCCCCGCGGTCGCCGGCACGTCCCCGACGCGGGCACGACCTGCCCCGGACCCTCGCTGGCGGTTCCGCGAGTGGTCAGGAGCCGATCTTGACACGTTTGGTCCAATCTTTGTACCGTCGTTGCCATGGGTCGGGTCCCCCACGTCGAGGTGCAGCGCGTACGCGTCCCGAAGGCCTCCGACGTGTTCGCCGCCGAGCTGCGCGGCCGCATCCTGGACGGCGACCTCGAGCCCGGGGTCGCGCTGCCCAACGAGCGCGCGCTGGCCGAGGCTGCCGGGCTCAGCCGCACCGTCGTGCGCGAGGCCCTGCGCATCCTGGAGATCGAGGGGCTCGTCGTCACGCGGCCCGGGCGCGGCGGCGGGACCGTCGTCGACCGCCCCGACCCCCAGTCGCTGACGCGCTCGGTCGACATCTTCATCCGTGGCCGCGGCGTGCGCTTCCGCGAGCTGCTCGAGGCCCGCGAGCAGATCGAGCCGGCCTGCGCCGAGCTCGCCGCGCGCCACCGCACCGACGACGACCTGCGCGCGCTGGACGCCGCGACGGAGGCCGTGCGCGCGGTCGCCGCCGAGGTCCCGGCCTTCCTGACCGCCAACGCCGCGTGGCACGTGACGGTCGCGCGCATCAGCCACAACGAGCTGCTGGCCTCGTTCATGCGCGCCCTGTCGGACGCCGTCCGCGCGGCCACCGACATCGCCGACTTCAACTCCGACGAGGTCCGCGCCGGTGCGCTGCGCGCCCACGATCGGGTCGCGCGCGCGATCCGCGACGGCGACGGCGGCGCCGCCCGAGCGGCGATGGCCCACCACGTGGGCGCCTATCGCGAGCAGGTACTGAAGTACCCCGTGCCCGAGGAGCTCGGGCTCGAGCACGAGAGGGAGGAACGCCAGTGAGCACGCTCGTCGGCATCGACGTCGGAGGCACCTTCACCGACCTGTTCCAGGTCGACGAGGAGGGCACGCCCCGCATCCTGAAGGTCCCCTCCACGCCGGAGGACCCGTCGATCGGCGTCATGAACGCCCTGACCGAGGCCGGGGCCTCCGGCGCGGAGCTCACGCAGTTCCTGCACGGCACGACCATCGCCACCAACGCGCTCATCGAGCGCCGCGGCGCCGCCTGCGCGCTCATCACCACGCGCGGCTTCCGCGACGTGCTCGAGCTCGGCCGCCGCGACCGCCCGCACATCTACGGCCTGACCGGCAAGCACGTCCCACTCATCGCCCGCGACATGCGCTGGGAGGTCGACGAGCGCCTGGACCACGAGGGGCGCGTCCTGACCCCGCTGGACGAGGACCAGGTCCGCGCGCTGGCGCTGGAGCTGCGCGACGAGGGCCTGGAGACCGTCGTCGTCGCGTTCATCCACTCCTACCGCAACGCCGCCCACGAGGACCGCGCCCGCGAGATCCTGCTCGAGGTCCAGCCCGACTGGCACGTCGTGACCTCGTCCTCGGTGCTGCGCGAGTACTACGAGTTCGAGCGCACGAGCACCGCGGTCGTGCAGGGCTACCTCGAGCCGCTCGTCTCCCGCTACGCCGACCACCTCGTCACGCGCCTGGCGGACTGGGGCTTCACGCGCGACGCGCTCATCATGCAGTCCAACGGCGGGCTCATCCCGGCCGCGCGGGCCGGCGAGCGCGCGAGCCACATGATCCGCTCGGGCCCCGCCGCCGGCGTCATCGCGGCGGTCAGCGTCGCAGCCGACGCCGGCTTCGACCGCGTGATCACCGGCGACATGGGCGGCACGAGCTTCGACGTGTCCATCAGCCTCGACGGCCGGCCGTCTGAGGCCGAGACGACGCTGCTGGACTTCCGGCTGCCCGTGCGGGTGCCGATGCTCGACGTCCGCACGATCGGCGCCGGCGGCGGCTCGATCGCCTGGATCGACCGCGGCGGCATCCTGCAGGTCGGCCCGCGCAGCGCCGGGTCGGTTCCCGGCCCGGTCGCGTTCGGCCGCGGCGGGACCGAGCCGACGGTCAGCGACGCCAACGTCGTGCTCGGCCGCATCAACGCCGAGGCGCCGATCGGTGCCGACGGCCGCGGACGCCTGGATCTGGAGGGCGCCCGGCGCGCGCTGGCCATGCTCGGCGCCGAGTTCGGGATGGACGCCGAGGAGGCCGCCGACGCGGTGCTCACCGTCGTCAACACCCGCATGGCCGGCGAGATCCGGCTCATGACCGTCGAGCAGGGCCACGACCCGCGGGAGTTCGCGCTCGTGGCCTTCGGCGGGGCGGGGCCGCTGCACGGCGCCGCGCTGCTGCGCGAGATGGAGATCGGCACGATGCTGCTGCCGGCCTTCCCCGGCGTGCTGTGCGCCATGGGCTGCACGGTGGCCGACATGCGCCACGACCTCTCCGAGACGATCGAGCGCGTGCTGCCCGCCGACGGCACACCCGGCCCCGACCGGCTGGACACCGAGGAGCTCGCAGCCGTCCTGCGCGCCCAGCGCGCCCACGGCGAGGACCAGCTGCGCCGCGACGACGTCGACTTCGAGGAGGTCGAGATCCGTCACTTCGCCGACATGGCCTACCAGGGCCAGGTCCACCGGCTGCGCGTGCCGGTCCAGGCCGGCTGGGACGCCGAGCAGCTGCGCGCCGCGTTCGTGGCCCAGTACCAGGCCGAGTACGGCACCGAGCTCGGCGCGCTGTCGGTCGTCGTGGTCAACGCCCGCACCGCGGTCGTCGGGCGCCGCGCGCCGCTGCGCACGCCCGCCGGCGCATCGAGCTCGACCACGCCGCAGCCCCGCGAGCACCGGCGCGTGCGCTTCGACGACTGGCACGAGACGCCGATCTACGCCCGGGCCGACCTCGCGCCGGGCGCCGAGCTGCAGGGCCCGCTCATCGTCGAGCAGGCCGACACGACCGCGGTGATCGAACCGGGCATGACCGTCCGCGTCGACGCCGCCTCCAACCTGGTGGTGACGCGATGAGCATCGACCCGATCACGCTGTCGGTCGTCCGCAGCAGCCTCGAGCAGATCTGCGACGAGATGGACCTGCTGCTCATCCGCTCGGCGATGTCGCCGATCATCTCCGAGACCAACGACTGCGCGCACGGCATCTACGACCCCCACACGGGCGAGACGATCGCCCAGGGGCGGCTCGGCCTGCCGGTCTTCCTGGCCAACATGCAGTTCGCGGTGCAGTCGACGATCGCCGAGGCCCGGGCCACGGGCGGCTTCCGCCCCGGCGACGTGTGGATCCTCAACGACGTCTACCGCGGCGGCACGCACCTCAACGACGTCAACCTGGTCACGCCCGTCTTCGTCGGCGACGAGCTGTTCGCGCTGATCGCCAGCACGGGCCACTGGATGGACATCGGCGGCTCGGCGCCCGGCGGCTGGAACCCCGAGGCCCAGGACATCCACCAGGAGGGCGTGTTCATCCCGGCCGTGCGGCTCTACGACGAGGGCCGCCGCAACGACGCGCTCGTGTCGATGATCCTCGCCAACCTGCGCCTCCCGCGCGAGATCCTCGGGGACCTCACGGCGATGGCCAGCGCCGTGCGCACCGGCCAGGACCGCCTCGGCCACGTCATCGACCACCATGGCCGCGACGTCGTCCGCGACTGCCTGACCGAGCTCATCGACCGCTCCGAGCGCCAGATGCGCTCCTACATCTCCGACATCCCCGACGGCACCTACACGTACGTCGACAGCCTCGACAACGATGGCATCGTCGACGAGCCGATGAGGATCCAGGTCGAGATCGTCATCGCCGGCAGCGACATGACGATCGACTTCGCCGGCACGTCGCCGGCGGCGCGCGGGCCGCTGAACCTCGCGCGCAACTCGACGATCTCCATGTGCTACGTCGCGCTGAAGCACATCTTCCCCGACGTGCCCATCAACGGCGGGACGTTCCGGCCCGCGAGGGTGCTCGTGCCCGACGGCACGGTGACCTCGGCCGAGTACCCGTCGCCGGTCAGCGGCTACCTCGAGGTCGCCGGCCGCGTGCTCGACGTGATGTTCGGGGCCCTGGCGCCGGCGATCCCCGACCTCGTGCCCGCCGCGCCGTTCGGCACCACCGGCGTGGTGACCGTGGGCGGCGTGCACCCCGAGCGCGGGACGTACTACGTCGGCGTCTTCCCCTACCCCGGCGGCTACGGCGCCACCGCGGAGGGCGACGGCCTGGTGCACGGCAACACGCCGCAGTCCATGGCCAACTTCGTCGCCCTGGAGGCCTCCGAGCACCGCTACCCGGTCCGCTTCGACTGGTTCGCCCTGCGCGAGGACTCCGGCGGCGGCGGGCGTCACCGCGGCGGCGACGGCACGACCTACCGCATCCGGGCGCTGGCCGACTGCGTCGTCTCCGTCCTGGGCGACCGCGCCGACGAGGCGCCGTTCGGGCTGCACGGCGGTACGCACGGCGCCCCCAACAGCGTGGAGCTGACGACGGGCGGGGAGACGTGGCGCCCGCCCATGCGCACCAAGCTGGCCAAGCAGGAGCTGACCGCCGGCGACGCGGTGACCGTCGCCTCGCCGGGCGGCGGCGGCTTCGGCGACCCGCTCGAGCGCGAGCTCGAGGCGGTCCAGAACGACCTCAACCTGGGCTACATCGCCCTCATGACGGCGCAGGACGTCTACGGCGTCGTCGTGGCGAAGACCACCAAGATCGCCGGGCGGACCCGGTACGACCTCGATCCGCAGGGCACCGCGGAGCGGCGCGCGGAGCTGCGCCGTCAGCCGGCGCTCGCCGCGGACACCTCGACCATGGAGCAGACATGAGCGACACCCAGACGCGCGGCGCGATCCCCGAGGGCACGTGGGAGCTGCCGCATGAGCTGCAGCTGCTCGGCCAGACCGTGGCCGACTTCGTGCGCAAGGAGATCCTGCCCGAGGAGGCCAAGCTCGACACCGAGGCCTACAAGCTGCCCCCGGACGTGCTGGCGCGCGTGCAGGCCGACGCCAAGGCGGCGGGCCTGTGGTGCGTGCAGACGCCCGAGGAGCACGGCGGCGCGGGCCTGAGCCTGCTGGCGCAGTGCGTGGTGGCCGAGGAGGCCGCCAAGTGCCGGATGGGCGCCTACGTGCCCGCGGGCGCGGCGTTCGGCTGGGATCCGCCCAACGTGATCTTCAAGGGCACCCAGGACCAGATCGACCGCTACGCCAACCCCGACGTGCTCGGCGAGAAGACCTACGTCGCGATCAGCGAGCCCAACGGCGGCGCCGATCCGGGCCGCTCGATCCAGTCGACGGCCAAGCGCGACGGCGACCACTACATCCTCAACGGCCAGAAGACCTGGATCACCGGCGGCGACGCGTCGCGCTGGGGCGTGGTGTTCGCCCGCACCGGCGGCCCGGGGCGCAAGGGGATCAGCTGCTTCGTGGTCGAGCCGGAGTGGGAGGGCGTGACGGTCGAGACGATCCCGGTCATCCGGCCGCTGTCGCCGGTGGAGATGTTCTTCGACAACGTCAAGGTGCCGGTCGAGAACCTGCTGGGCGAGGAGGGCCGCGGGTTCGAGCTGGCCGAGAGCTGGCTCGTCCACGGGCGCGTGCCCTACGCGGCGGGGACCATCGGCGTCGCGCAGGCCGCGCTGCAGATGGCCATCGACTACTCCAAGGAGCGCTCGACGTTCGGCAAGCGCCTGGCCCAGCGCCAGGCCATCCAGTGGATGCTGGCCGACTCCGACATCGAGCTGCGCGCCGCGCGGCTGCTGACCTACCAGGCGGCCTGGAAGGCCGACGCGGGCAAGAACTACAAGCTGGAGGCCTCCATCGCCAAGGTCTACGCCACCGAGACGGCCGGGCGCGTCGTGGACCGCGCGATGCAGGTGCTCGGCGGCATGGGCGTGGCCAAGGAGCTCCCGCTGGAGCGCTGGTACCGCGAGATGCGCATCAAGCGCATCGGCGAGGGCCCGTCGGAGATCCACCGCATGGTCATCGCGCGCGAGCTCCTCGGCGCCGCGGCCAAGGACTGAGACGGTGGGCGTCGAGTTCGAGGTCGACGAGGGCGTCGCGCTCATCACGATCAACCGCCCCGAGCGGATGAACGCGATGGACGCCGACGCCTACCAGGCGCTGTCGGAGGCGTGGAAGCGGGTGCGCGACGACGGTGCGATCCGCGCCGCGGTCATCACGGGTGCCGGCGACCGTGCGTTCAGCACGGGCGCCGACATCAAGAGCTTCCTCACGGCGCCGTCCGATCTGTCGGAGTTCTGGCTGACCCAGAAGGACCAGCTGCTCAACCGTGGCCTGGAGGTCTTCAAGCCCATCATCGCCGCCGTCAACGGCTACTGCCTGGGCGGCGGGATGACGCTGCTGCTGGCCACCGACATCCGCGTCGCGGCCGAGCACGCCTCCTTCGGGCTGTCGGAGGTCAAGCGCGGCGTCATCGCCGGCAACGGCGGCACCCAGCGGGTCATGGGCCAACTGCCCCACGCCGTCGGCATGGAGCTGCTGCTCACCGGCGACCGCATCGACGCGGCCACCGCCGAGCGTTGGGGCCTGGTCAACAAGGTCGTGCCGATGGAGGGCCTGCTCGACGCCGCGATGGAGTACGCCCAGCGCATCGTCGTCAACGCCCCGCTGGCCGTCCAGGCGGCCAAGGAGCTGGCGCTGCGCTCGCGCGACATGGGCCTCGACGAGGGCCTGCGGCTCGAGCAGACGATGAACCGCCTGCTCATGGTCACCGAGGACGCCAAGGAGGGCCCCGCGGCCTTCGCCGAGAAGCGCGCCCCGCAGTTCAAGGGGCGCTAGGCGTGGGCGAGGGAAGGCACCCGCTGGAGGGCATCGTCGTCCTCGACCTCGGCCAGATCTACAACGCGCCCTACGCGACGCTGCTGCTGGCACTGGGCGGCGCCCACGTCATCAAGGTCGAGCCCAAGCACGGCGAGAACCTGCGCGGCCGCACCCAGGGCGCCGGGGCGGGCGCGCCGTTCGTGATGCTCAACTCCAACAAGCAGGGCATCACGATCGACCTGCGCACCGACCGCGGCCGCGAGCTGCTGCTGCAGCTCGCCGACCGCGCCGACGTGCTCGTCGAGAACTTCCGTCCCGGCGTGATGGAGAAGCTCGGCGCCGGCCCCGACGTCGTGCGCGCGCGCAACCCGCGGATCATCTACGGCTCGGGCTCGGGCTTCGGGCACTCCGGGCCCTACCGCGACTTCGCCGCGATGGACCTCACGATCCAGGCCATGGCCGGGATCATGAGCGTGACGGGCTTCCCCGACCGCCCGCCGGTCAAGGCCGGCCCGGCGGTCGCGGACTTCTTCGGCGGCATCCACCTCTACGGCGCGATCGTCACCGCGCTGTTCGACCGCGAGCGCACGGGGGAGGGGCGCACGGTCGAGGCCTCGATGTTCGAGTCGGTCTACCCGTCGCTCATGTCGAGCCTGGGGCTCTTCTTCGGTGCGGGGCAGGGGGAGTCGCCGATGCGCACGGGCAACCGGCACGCCGGGCTGGCCGAGGCGCCCTACAACGTCTACCCGGCCGCCGACGGGCACGTCGCGATCATCTGCGTCAGCGACGCGCACTGGCGCGGGCTGGCCGGGCTGCTCGGCCGCCCCGAGCTCGCCGACCATCCCGACTACGCGACCCGCCGCGCGCGCGTGGAGCGCATCGACGAGGTCGACGAGCTGGTCGGCGCCTTCACGTCCCGGCACGACCGCGACCCGCTGTGCGCGCTGCTGCGCGAGCACCGCGTCCCGTGCGCGCCCGTGCGCGAGCTCGGCGAGGTCGTCGCCGACGAGCACCTGCACGCCCGCGGCATGCTCCAGGAGATCGAGCATCCCGAGCTCGGGACGGTCACCGTCCCGCACACCCCGCTGCGCTACGACGGCGAGGAGCGCACGCCGCTGGTCCTCGCGCCGGGGCTGGGCGAGCACAACGAGGCGGTCCTCTTGGACTGGCTCGGGCTGGACCCCGCGGAGTACGCATCCCTCGTCGAGCAGGAGGTCATCTAGATGCGCGGCAAGGCCGTCATCGCCGGATTCGGGCACACCGCCCACGGGAAGCTGCCCGGGCGCACGCCGCTCTCGATGACCGTCGAGGCGGTCGCGGGCGCACTGGCCGACGCCCAGGTCGAGAAGGACGCCGTCGACGCCGTCTTCGTCAAGTACCCCACCTCGGGATTCCAGACGATGTTCGGCCAGACCGTCGCCGAAGCCCTGGGGCTGCAGCCGCGCATCGGCGGCGTCTGGGACCAGGGCGGTGCGACGAACATCAGCATGATCTCGTTCGCCGCGATGGCCATCGAGCACGGCCAGTGCGAGGTGGCGCTCGTCACGACCGCCGACAACCCGCGCACGGGGACCCGGCAGGCCTACGAGCGCGGATGGGGCGACGATGCCGTCTACGGCTGGTTCGGGACGCCCGCCGGCTACGCGATGATCGCCCAGCGCCACATGGCCGAGTACGGGACCACTCACGAGCAGCTCGGCGCGATCGCCGTCGCCTGCCGCAAGCACGGGGCGGCCAACCCCGCCGCGCACCTGCGCAAGCCGCTGACCATGGACGAGTACATGGACGCGGCGTGGGTCGTCGAGCCGCTGCGCCGCGACGACTGCTGCCTGATCTCCGACGGTGGCGCGGCCGTCGTGGTCATGAGCGCCGAGCGCGCCGCGCAGCTCGGCGTGCCCGACCCCGTGCCGATCCTCGGCTTCGGGCAGGGCCAGACCTCCTACGAGGTCCCGCTGCGCCCCACGCTGACCGAGACGCAGGCGGCGATCTCCGCCCGGACCGCGTTCGCGATGGCCGGCATCGGCCCCGCCGACGTCGACGTCGCGCAGATCTACGACTGCTTCACCCCGACCGTCCTGCTGGCCCTGGAGGACTACGGGTTCTGCAGGAAGGGCCAGGGCGGCAGCTTCGTGGAGGACGGGGCGCTGGAGGTCGGCGGCGCGCTGCCGCTGAACACGAGCGGCGGGCTGCTGTCGGAGACCGGCATGCCGGGCATGCAGCTCGTCATCGAGGGCGTGCGGCAGATCCGCGGCACGTCGACGACGCAGGTCCCCGACGCCGGGATCTGCGTGGTGGCCAACCAGGGAGGCATCATGCACACCCACTCGACGCTGGTGCTGGGCCGATGAGGTCGAACGGAGCCGGCGCGCCGGTCGACCGGCGAGGAGGACACGTTCGATGAGCGAGACGCCCGACACCACCATCGACCTGCCCGAGCCGTCCGAGCTGCTCGCCGCGCACCGCGGGGCGCTCGCCGACGGCCGGCTGACGTTCCAGCGCTGCTCGGCCTGCCAGAACGCCTGGCTGCCCCCGCGCGACCGCTGCCCGCGCTGCCTGGCCGACACATGGGCGTGGGAGACCGCCTCGGGCCGCGCCACCGTCGTGAGCTGGGTCGTCTACCACCGCGCCTACCACCCGGCCTTCGCCGACCGCGTCCCCTACAACGTGGTCCTCGTCGACCTCGAGGAGGGCCCGCGGATGCTGTCGACGGTCATCGGGATCGACGGCGGCGAGGGGCTGGCCATCGACCTCCCGCTGCAGGCCGAGGTCGGCCACGAGGGCGAGGTCCCCGTCGCCCGGTTCCGGCTCGCCACATGAGCGAGCCGGTGGCGGGCGCGCGCGGCGCGGCCATCGTCACCGGCGCCGGCCAGGGCATCGGGCGACGCATCGCGGTCCGGCTGGCCGCCGAGGGCCACGCCGTCGCGCTGGCCGCGCGCTCGGCCGGCGCGCTGGACGAGGCGGCCGCCGAGATCGCCGCGGCCGGCGGCCGCGCGCTCGCCGTGCCGACCGACGTCACCGACGCCGCGCAGGTCGACCACCTGGCCGCGATCGCCGAGGCCGAGCTGGGCCCGGTCGCGGTCGTCGTCAGCGCCGCGGGCATCGCCGGGCCCACCGCGCCGCTGTGGGAGATCACGCCCGAGCAGTGGGAGGAGACGTTCGCGGTCAACGTGACGGGGACCTACCTCCTGTGCCGCGCGGCGCTGCCGGCGATGCTGCAGCGCGGGGCGGGCAGCGTGGTCGTCATCGGCTCGGTCACCGGCAAGCGGCCGCTGCTGGGCCGCACGCCCTACGCGGCCAGCAAGACCGCGCTCATCGGCCTCGTGCGCACGCTGGCCTGGGACGCGGGCCCGCACGGCGTGCGCGTCAACCTCGTCTCGCCCGGGCCGATCAGCGGCGATCGGCTGGACCGCGTCATCGCGGCCCAGGCGCAGGCGCTGGGGGTCGAGCCCGAGGTGGTCCGCGACGGGATGCTCGAGGGCACCCCGCTGCGGCGGCTGACCAGCGCCGACGAGGTGGCCGACGCCGTGCTCTACCTGGCCGGGGACGGCGCGCGTGCCGTCACCGGCGACGACCTCAACGTGGCGAGTGGATGGGTGATGTCATGACCGACGCCGACTGGGCGCAGCTGCGCGAGCTGCCGGGGGACGAGACCCCGCTGCAGATGTTCGACCGCACGGTGGGCGAGCTCGGCGAGCGACCCCTGCTGTACAGCTTCGAGACGCCGCTGCCCGCCGCGCAGGTCGCCGAGCTGGTCGACGGCGTGGCCGCCGGCCTGGCCGCGATGGGCGCCGGGCGCGGCGACCGCGTCGGGCTCTACCTGCAGAACGACCCGCAGTTCGTCATCGCCATGCTCGCGGCGTGGCGGATCGGCGCCGTCGCGGTGCCGTGCAACCCCATGCTGCGCGAGCGCGAGCTCGCCCACCACCTCCACGACGCCGGCGCCACGCTGCTCGTCACGCTCGACGAGCTGTACCGCGACGTCGCCCGCGCCGCGGTGCAGGCCGACGGCATCCGCGTGATCACGACGTCGGCGCGCGCGCTGGCCGGCGCGGAGGCTCCGGTGCCCGAGGGCACCACCGACCTGCTGGCGCTCGCGCGCGAGCACGCCGGCGCGCCCGTGCCCGGGCCGGCGCCCGGGCCCGGCGACGTGGCGGTGCTCACCTACACCTCGGGGACCACCGGGCCGCCCAAGGGCGCGATGAACACCCACGGCAACATCGCGTTCGGCTCCCGGGTCTACCGCGACGCGCTCGGCGTCGGCCCGCAGGACATCATCCTGGGCATCGCCCCGCTGTACCACGTGACCGGGCTGGTCGGGCACATCGGGCTGTCGGTCGCCTCCGGGGCGTCGATGGTCCTCGCGCACCGCTTCGACGCGGCCGAGGCCGCCCGGCTGGCCGAGCACCACCGCACGACGGTGACGATCGCGGCGATCACCGCCTACCTGGCCATCGCCAACGACGAGCAGGCACGCGGCCACGACCTCGGCGCGATGCGCCGCACCTACAGCGGCGGCGCACCGATCCCGCCCGCCACGGTCCGCGTCATCGCGCAGGCCACCGGCATGGCCGTCAAGCCGGTGTACGGCCTGACGGAGACCACCGGGCCGACGCACCTGTGCCCCGTCGACCGGGAGGCGCCCGTCGACGCGGGCTCCGGCGCGCTGTCGGTCGGCCTCGCCGTGCCCGACACGTCCGTGAGGATCCTCGGCGACGACGGGACCGAGCTGCCCCACGGCGAGGTCGGCGAGGTCTGCATCCGCGGCCCCCAGGTCGTGCCGGGCTACTGGGAGCGCCCGGAGGAGACCGCCCACGCGATCCCCGGCGGCGAGCTGCACACCGGCGACGTCGGCGTCGTCGACGCCGACGGCTGGCTCTACCTCGTCGACCGCCGCAAGGACATGATCGTGGCGTCGGGGTTCAAGGTGTGGCCGCGCGAGGTCGAGGACGTGCTCTACGAGCACGCGGCGGTCCACGAGGCCGCGGTCATCGGGGTGCCCGACGACTACCGCGGCGAGACCGTGTGGGCCTACGTGAGCCTGAAGGCGGGCGCCACATGCACCCCGGAGGAGCTCAAGGCCCATTGCAAGGAGCGGCTGGCCGCCTACAAGTACCCGCGGGTCGTGCACGTGCTGCCCGAGCTGCCCAAGACGCCGACGGGCAAGATCCTGCGCCGCGAGCTGCGCGATGCGGCCGTGCCGCCGCCCGTCGGCTAGGTTGCGCCGATGGAGCTGGGTCTGCGCGACAGGATCTGCGTCGTCACCGGCGCGAGCAAGGGCATCGGGCTGGAGGTCAGCCGCCGGCTCGTCGGCGAGGGCGCCCGCGTGCTCATGGTCGCCCGGACGCAGGACGCGCTGGCCGCGGCCGCCGAGGAGGTCGGCGCCGAGTGGCTCGCCGCCGACGTCACCGACCCCGACTGCGACGAGCGCATCATCGCCACGTGCGCCGAGCAGATGGGCGGCATCGACGTCCTGGTCAACAACGCGGGGACTTCGCGGGTCACGGCGCTGGAGGACCTCACCGACGACGACTGGCGCGACCAGCTCGAGCTCAACGTGATGGCCTCGATGCGCCTCATGCGCGCCGCCGCCCCACGGATGGCCGAGCGCGGCTGGGGGCGCATCGTCAACGTCGCCTCCTCGTCGGGCAAGCGGCCGTCGAACACCAACGGCGCCTACTCGGTCGCCAAGGCCGCCCAGCTCTCGCTCTCGCGCGTCTTCGCCGACGCCTACGCCCCGCTGGGCGTGCTCGTCAACGCCGTCACGCCGGGCCCCGTGGCCACCCCGCTGTGGACCGCGCCGGGCGGCATGGGGGAGCAGACCGCGGCGCTGCAGGGCGTCACGCTGCAGGAGGCGCTGGACGGTGTCGGCGCGGGCGTGCCGATCAAGCGGCTGGGGGAGCCGGGGGAGATCGCCGACGTCATCGTCTTCCTGTGTTCGGAGCGCTCGTCCTACGTGACCGGCGCGGCCTGGTCGGCCGACGGCGGCCGCGTCGCGATCTTCATCTGAGTCCGCCGTGGCCCGCGCCGACGCACGATTGTGGCTGCGGCGCAGCGGCGGCCTGGCCGGCGTGGCCCTGGAGGCCGACCTGGACACGAGCACCCTGGACGAGACCGAGCGCGCGGCCGTGCTCGGCGCCCTGGACATCGCCGACCTGCCCGCGCTGGCCGGCCGGCCCGCCACACCGCCGGTGCCCGACGCCTTCACCTACGAGCTGCGCGTGCGGCGCGGCGGCGCCGAGCACCGCCTCGCCTTCGCCGAGCGCGACGCGCCCGCCGCCCTGGGACCGGTGGTCGCCGCGCTGCGCGCCCGCGCGCGCCCGGCGGGCAGACACTGAGCGGTTGCGCCGCGGGGCCGCGCGGGGATCATCCCGCCATGACCCGGCACGGCCCCTCGCACCGGATCCTGCCGCCCGGCCTGCTGTACCGCCTGGCCCGCACCGGGGACGCCGAGGTGCGCCGTGCCGCGCTGGACACCCTCGCGCTCGACGGGCGCCTGCGCCTCGCGCGCGCCGAGGCGGCGGGCCGCCGTGGCGGCCGCGCGGCGCAGCCCGTCACCCACGCGCGGGTCGGCGGGCGGCCCAACCGCGTGATCTACGACCAGCAGCACGCCGAGACCCAGACGCCGGGGGTCGTCGTGCGCGCCGAGGGACAGCCCGCCCCCGCCGACCCCGCCGCCAACCAGGCCTACGACGGCCTGGGCGCGACCTACGACTTCTGGTGGAGCGTCTTCGGCCGCGACTCGATCGATGGCCAGGGCATGATGCTGCAGGGCCTCATCCACTTCGGCGAGGCCTATGACAACGCGTTCTACGACGGGGCCGGGCACATGGTCTTCGGCGACGGCGACGGGCGGCTGCTCACGCAGACGACCGCGGGCGTGGACGTCATCGGCCACGAGCTGACCCACGGCATCACGCAGCACGAGGCCAACCTGGTGTACTCGGGGCAGTCCGGCGCGCTGAACGAGTCGATCTCCGACGTCTTCGGGGTCCAGGTCAAGCAGCGCCTGCTCGGCCAGGACACCGCGGCCTCGGACTGGCTCATCGGCGCCGACATCGTCGGGCCCGAGCTCGCGCCCGCGCTGCGGTCCATGCGGGCGCCGGGGACCGCCAACCGCCACGACGACCAGCCCGCGACGATGGACGGCTACGTCGCCGGCGGCGACGTGCACACGAACTCGGGCATCCCCAACCACGCGTTCTACGTCGCCGCGACCACGCTCGGCGGCCACGCCTGGGACGCGGCGGGCCCGATCTGGTACGCCGCGCTGACCGACGCGAGCCTGTCGCCGAACGCCACGTTCACGGCCTTCGCGGCGCTCACGGTGCGCCACGCCGTCCAGCGCCACGGCGCCACGAGCGCCGAGGCCGAGGCGGTGCGCGCGGGTTGGGAGGCCGTCAAGGTCGCGGCGGCCTGAGCGGGCGGGGCCGCACGCGGGCCGCCGCTACCGTGCCACGATCAGCCGCACCGCGCCCACGTGCTCGGGCTGCGTGCGCAGGTGGCCGTGGCGGGCGTCCCAGGCGCCCCGGGCCAGCGCGTCGCCCAGCCGCGCGACGCCGCGCGCCACCGCCTCGGGATCCGTGAGCACCCAGCCCGACTGCGCCGCGCGCACCGCCGGGTCCAGGAACGCCTCGGGGCGGGCGTAGTAGGCCTCGCCGAACCCGTCGGTGCAGTCGATCGGGACCGGGACCGGGCTCACCGTCACCTCGCCGCCCAGGACGGCGGCCACGTGGTCGATCGCCGGGAAGCGCGTGCGCTCGGTCGCGATGAGCTCGGGCACGTACTCCTGCAGCCAGAACCGCGTCAGTGCCTCGCCGTCGAAGGTCAGCACGACCGCCGGGCCGCGGCTGACGCGCCGCAGCTCCCGCAGCCCGCGGTCCAGGTCGGCCCACTGGTGGATCGTCACCGTGGCCATCGCGGCGTCGACGCTGTCGTCGTCGAGCGGCAGGCGCTCGGCGGTGGCGTCGATCGCGGGCGCCAGGTGCGCGGGGCGCTGGGCGCGCATGGCCGCCGCCGGCTCCACGGCGACCACGTGGCGGTCCTCGGGCTCGTAGGACCCCGCGCCCGCGCCGACGTTGACGACGGTGCGGGCGTCGCCCAGGGCGGCGTGCACGCGGGCCGCGATCCGCGGATCGGCCTGCCGTCGCACCGCGTAGCCGGCCCCGCCGCGCTCGTAGTCGAAGTCCCCGGCCGGGGTCGCGCGCACGTCGCCCATCGCGCCGATCAAAGCACAACGGCCCGGCCGCGGATGCCGCTCGCGGCGTCGGGCCCCGCGTGAGAGGCCCGGCCCACGCACCTGGCCGCGCCGGCCCCGCGATCCGCGACCTCTGGCCCGCGGGCTCAGGTGGCGGGCCCGACGGTGACGCCCTTCCAGAACGCGATGCGGTCCCGGATCTCGCCCGCGGCGGCCCTGGGCTCGGGGTAGTACCAGGCCGCCCCCGGGTTGACGTCGTCGCCGACCACGACGTCGTGGTAGGAGGCCGTGCCCTTCCACGGGCAGACCGACGTGCGGTCCGAGGCCCGCAGCACGGCCGGGTCGACGGCGTCGGCCGGGAAGTAGTGGTTGCCCTCGACGACCACCGTGCGGTCGCTCTCGGCCAGGGTCGCGCCGTTCCACACGGCGCGCACGGGGATGCCCTCGCTGGTGCTCATGACCACGGTCCGGCGCAGCCCGCGCCAGGGATCAGTCGGCGGCCGGGGCCGGGGTGGGGCCGGGCACGGCGGCGGCCGCGCACGCGCGCTCGAGCTCGGCGTGCAGCCGCACGGCCTCGCGGCCCGCGGCGGCGTTGCGCCCGCGCCCGGTCCACTTGTCCAGCAGGTTGAGCGCCTCGTCGGGGTCGGACTGCAGGTCGTAGAGCTCGTACTCGGCCGGCGCGGTCCCCGCCGGGTCGACGTAGATCGCGTACTTCCACCGGCGGTCGCGCACGCAGCGGATCCGGTTGGGCTGCCCGGGCGCCTCCTGCATGAACGTGCCGGCCTGGTGGTCGTCGTAGGTGAACAGCACGGCGTCACGCACCCCGTCGCGCTCGCCGCGAAGGACCGGGCCGAGGTCGATGCCGTCGAAGGCGGCCGGATCGCCCGGCGCGCCGCTCAGGCCCAGCAGCGTGGGGACCAGGTCGACGAGCGACACGAGCGCGTCGCTCGTGCGCGGCTCCGGGAACAGGACCGGGCTCGAGACGACCAGGGGGACGCGGATCGCCTCCTCGTAGGCGTTGAACATCTTCTGGCGCAGCCCGCCGTGCGAGAGCCCCAGCTCGCCGTGGTCCGACGTGCGCACCACGACGGTGCGCGAGCGCAGCGACGCCGGGTCGCCGGGGTCGCCGAGCAGGGTGACGAGCCGGCCGAGCTTCTCGTCGACGACGCGGTGCAGATGCGCATAGAAGTCGGCGTAGCGCTGCTGCTCGGCGCGCCCGCGCAGACCGCCCAGGTAGGAGGTCTGGCCGATCTTGGTCATCGCGTGCACCGTCGGCTTGTCGCGCAGGTCCTCGTCGATCGTCGCCGGAAGCGGCACGTGCAGGTCGGCGAACTCCGCCGGCGAGTAGCCGCCGTCGAGCATCGCCGACGGGTAGCCGAGGACGTCGTGCGGGTTGACCAGGCACCACACGAGGCAGAACGGCTCGGGCAGGTCGGCGCGGCCCAGCCAGCCCTCCATCTGGCGCGTGTAGTCCTCGTCCCAGCCGCGCCCGCTGAGCCCCGCGATGCCGCCGCCGAACGACGAGGCCTTGGCGTCGCCGCCGGCGTCGGTCGGGTCCCAGTCGGCGAAGCCGAAGTCGCGCTCGATGCGCGCCGGGTCGCCGGGGCCCCAGCGCTCGCCGTCCAGCGGCTTGGTCAGGTGCCACTTGCCCTTGAGCGCCACGTGGTAGCCGCGCTCACGCAGCAGCGTGGCGAGCGTGGCGATGCCTGCCGGCAGCTCGGGCTCGTCGCCGCTGCGCGGCCCGAGGCGCAGCAGGCCGCGGCCGAACGCCCTGGCCAGGCGCCGGCGGGGCACCTGGCCGCTGGCCGCCAGCCGGCCGGCGACGCGCAGCACGTCGGGGACGTTGGCCGGGTCGGGGAACAGGTCGCCGCGCGTCAGCGTGAGCGTCACGCCGTGGCGCGGGGGTAGGTGCCCGTGAGGATGCTCGCGCGGCTGGGCGAGCACATGGCCGTCGGGATGAAGGCGTGCGTGAACGCCATGCCCGTGCGGCGCAGCTCGGCGTCGTTGGGCATGAGCGCGTCGAGCCAGCCGGGATCGGCCGGCCAGTGCTGGGGCGCGCGCTGCTGGTCGGTGACGACCAGGATGAGGTTCGGGGGCCGTTCGGCTGCGCCCATGTCAGCGCTCCACGCCGGCGTCGCCGAGGGCCGGCAGGGACGGGATGACGTCGCGGATGAGCCGGCGGCCGGTGCTCAGCAGCAGCGCCTCGACCTCCTCGCGGCTGCGCTCGCCCAGCAGCCAGAGGCGCGTGGCCTCGATCGTGAACTCGTTGAAGCAGCGCAGCGCGAAGCGCGCCTGCGGCGTGTCGCGCAGCAGGTCGGCGTTGGCCTGCAGCGTGCGCTGCACCGCGTGCTCCTTGGAGGCCAGCAGGAGCGCGTGGATGTCGGTGTCGGTCGGGTCCGGGGCGTGCCCGGCGATCGCCAGCCACGTCTCGCGGTTGTCGGCGATGACGTCGAGGCTCGCGGCCAGGTTGCGCGCCGTGCGCTCCTCGAACGGCACCTCGGCCCCGGCCGTCCGCGCGGCGCTGAGCGCCGCCGCGCCGTCGGCGGCCACGGCGAGGAAGACGTCGCGGATCCCGCCGAAGTAGTGGTGCACGAGCGAGCGCGCGACGCCCGCGGCGTCGGCGATCTCCGCGGTGGTCACGGTCCGGTAGGGCCGCTGTGCGAACAGCCGGCGCGCGGCCTCCAGGATCTCCTGGCGCCGGTCGTCGGGGGCCAGGCGCCGTCGGCGGGGCGCGTCGGGCCGGGGGCGCTGGGCGGGCACGGGACGAAGCGTAGTTGACGCGCGTTCCAATAGGGTGGTTCAATGGCCGACGGCGCGGTCGGCTCCCCGGTCTGCGGTCGCGCCGCCCTCAGACGTCAAGGAGTTGCCGTGCCCCACCGGCTCAGGGGATTCCGAGTCGCCATGTCCCGTCCCGCCGGTCGCGCCCTCGCCGTCGCGGCCGTCCTCGCCGTGCTCGGCGCCGCGCCCGCGGCGGCCGCGCCCCTCGCGATCTCCCCGGCGCCCGGAACCCCGGACGCCTCGCCCGCGACGCAGATCAGCGTGCTCGGCATCGCCCCGGGGCGGATCGCCGCGGTCCGCGCCGCCGGGGCGCGCACCGGCGTGCACGCGGGCCGGCTACGGCCCTACTCCGGCGCCCGCGGGGCCAGCTTCGTCCCCGCCCGCCCGTTCGCCGTGGGCGAGCGCGTCGCCGTCGTGGTGCGCCTGCGCGGCCGGCGGGCGCTGCGCACGCGCTTCACCGTCGCACGGCCCGGCGCGACCCCGCCGGTGTTGACGATCACCGCCACGCAGCCCGACAAGCTCGAGCACTTCGTCACCGCGCCCGGGCTGCGGGCGCCGCTGGTCACGCTCCTGCGCGGCGGGTCGGCCGCGGCGGACCCGATCTTCCTGACCCCGCTGCCCTCGCCGATCATCCATCCCGAGAGCGACAACACCGTCACGATCGAGCCGGTCGGGCCCGGCGGCCCCATGATCGTCGACGGGCTCGGGCGCCTGGTCTGGTTCCGGCAGCTCACGCCCCCGGCCGTGGCCGCCAACCTCGCCGTCGCCCGCTACCGCGGGCGGCGCGTGCTGACCTGGTGGCAGGGCCCGGTGACCGCCCAGGCCTTCGGCCTGGGCAAGGGGATCATCGCCGACAGCGCCTATCGGACCGTGGCCGAGGTCCAGGCCGGCAACGGCTACCGCATGGACATCCACGAGTTCGCGCTGGCGCCCGGCGGCGACGCGATCTTCACCGTCTACTCGCCCGTGCTCATGCACCTGCCCGGCACACCGGCCGGCACCCGCTCCCCCGTGCTGGACGCGATCGTCCAGGAGGTCGACATCCGCACGGGCCTGGTCGTCTGGGAGTGGCACGCGCTGGGCCACATCCCGCTGGCCGACTCCTACGCCACGCCGGCCAACAGCGCGTCCTACGACGCGTTCCACATCAACTCGATCCAGCCCCTGGGGCGTGGGCGCCTCCTGATCTCGGCGCGCGACACCTCCGCCGTCTACGAGGTCGACCGCGCGACGGGCCGGATCCTGTGGACGCTCGGCGGCCGGGCGAGCACGTTCCGGATGGGGCCCGGCGCGCGCTTCTGGCTGCAGCACGACGTCCTGGCGCTGCCCGGCGGGCGCATCAGCATGTTCGACGACCAGGCCGGGCCGCCCCGCAAGGGCGCCTCGCGCGGGCTGGTCCTGCGGCTGGACCACCGGCGCCGCACGGCCGTCGTCGAGCGCTCGGTGACGCGGGCCCAGGACACGAGCGCCCAGAGCGAGGGCAGCGCGCGGCTGCTGCCCGGCGGCGGCCTCTTCGTGGGCTTCGGGGCCGCCGGCCCGTTCTCGGAGTTCTCGCGCAGCGGCCGGCTGCTGTTCGACGCCCGGCTGCCCGAGGGCGACGGCAGCTACCGCACGCTGCGGTTCCCCTGGCGGGGCCGGCCGCTGACGCGTCCGGCCGTCGTCGTGCGGCGCACCGACCCGGCGCACGTGACGGTGTCGGTCAGCTGGAACGGCGCCACGGGCGTCGCGCGCTGGCAGGTGCTGGCCGGCGCGGGCTCCGCCCCGGTGGCCTCGGCGCCCTCGGCCGGCTTCGAGACCACGATCGACGTGGCCGCCCCGGCCGGGCCGCTCGTCGTGCGCGCCCTCGACGCGCGCGGCCGCGTGCTCGCGGCCTCGGCGCCGGCGGCGCCCCGGGAGGCGGCCGGATGAGCGTCGCGGCGCCCGCCGACCGCCTGCGCCGCCGTGTCGCCCCACGCGCGGTCGTCGCGCTGTCGCGCATCGACGCCCCCGCCCGTGCCGGCGCCGCGCTGCGCCGGGCGGTGGGCCGCCGCGGCCGCGTCGAGCTCTACATCGCCTTCGACGACCCGTGCAGCGCCGTGGCGGTGCTCGACCTCGCCGAGCGACTCGACGGCGCCGGGGCCGACCTGCACGTCCTGCCCGTGGTGCACCGGGGCATCCCGGACGACCCCGCCGTCGAGCGCAAGCGCGAGCACGCCGTGCAGGACGCCCGGCGCCTGCTGCGCCGCAGCGGCCTGGTCCTCGGGCGCACCGGGCCCGTCGCCCCGGAGGAGGTGGCGTTCCTGGCCGAGTGGGCGGCGTCGGCGCCGCCGGGGCCGGCGCTGACGCGCTTCTGCGTGGCCGCGCTGCGGCGCCTGTGGCTCACGAGCGACGGGCCGGTGAGCCCGGCGCCCTACGCGCTGCTCTGGCGCCAGGCGTTCGGGACCGGGCCGGCGGCGGGCGGATCGCCCGACGCGGTGCGCCGCAACGAGCGGCGCATGGCGCGGCGGGGCCCCTACGACACGCCGGGGGCCTGGGTGCACGGCCGCTGGTTCTTCGCGCACGACCGGCCGGCCCAGATCGCCGCGCGCCTGGACGACCTGGGCTGGGGGAGGGGCGCATGACGCGCGCACGGCTGGACTTCTTCTTCTCGTTCCGCAGCCCGTACTCGTACCTGGCCGCGCCGCGGGCCTTCGCGCTGGCCGACCGCCACGACGTCGACGTCGTCTTCCGCGGCGTGATCCCGATGGCGATGCGCGGCCAGGCCGTGCCGCGCGCCAAGGCGCTGCACACCCTCCGCGACGCCGCCCGCGAGGCCAGGCGCCTGGGGATGCCCTTCGGGCGCATCCACGACCCCATCGGCGACGGGGCGACGCGCTGCCTGCTGGTCGCCGAGCACGCGATCGACGTCGGTCGCGAGCGGGCGTTCGTCCTCCGCGCCTCGCGCGCGATCTGGGCCGAGGCGGTCGACGTGGCCCGCGACCACGGGCTGCGCCGCGTGTGCGAGGCCGCGGGGCTGGCGTGGGGCGACTGCCGGGCGGCGCTGCACGATCCGGTGCTGCACGCCCGGGTGCAGGCCTCGACGGCCGCGCTGGAGGCCCACGGCCAGTGGGGCGTGCCCGTGCTCGCCTTCGGGTCGGAGTGCTTCTGGGGCCAGGACCGCATCGAGGACCTCGAGGTCGTCCTCCGCGATGCCGGCCTCGCGTCCGGCGCGCGCGAGGCGCGCGGCGCCGGGATGGCGTGAGCGCCGCGGGCGACGCCCTGCGGGCCGTGCTCCCGCTCGGGGTGGCGATCGCGGTGAGCCCGGTCCCGGTGCTGGCCGTGGTCCTGATGCTCGTCTCCGACGGCGGGCGGGGCAACGCCTACGCCCTGCTCGCCGGCTGGGCGGCGACGCTCGCGGTCCTCGCCGGCGCGGTGGCGCTGCTGGGCGTGGGCAGCGGCTCCGCGGGCGGCGGGCGCGGGGTGGCCGCCGCCCAGCTCGTGCTCGCCGCGGCCCTGGCGGTCGTGCTGGCCGGGCAGTGGCGCGCCCGGCCGCGCCGCGGCGCGCCGCACGCGGTCCCGCCCTGGATGGCGTCGGTCACCGGCGGCCTGGGGCCGGCCCGCGCCGCCGGCCTCGGCGTGGGGCTCGTGGCCCTCAACGTCAAGGACGGCTCCCTGGCCGTCGCCGCCGGGGCGCGGCTCGGGCACGCGGTGCCGGGGCCCGCCGCCGGGGTCGCGTGCCTGGCGCTGTTCGTGCTCGTGGCCAGCGCGACGGTGATCGCCCCGGTCGCCGTCGACGTCGCCCTGGGCGAGCGCGCCGAGCCGGTGCTGCGCCGCTGGCACCGGTGGCTGCAGCGCCACGGCGCGGCCGCGGCGATGACCACGCTCGCCGCCGTGGTCGTCGTGCTCGCCGTCCAGGGCGCGTCGGGCCTCTAGGCGGCGCGCAGGGGTGCGTCGCGCTCGGCGGCGTCGAGCCGGCGCTCCAGCGCGGGCCCGGCCGGCGGGCGGGCGAAGGGGAGGCCCTGGACGGTGGCGAAGCCGTGGCCGATCGACGCCGTCTCGCATGTCCATCGTCGGACATGAACAACCCTCGAGCAACATGTACGCGCACGGCCCGGACGTCCATGCCGACCGCAACCCGGGCCGGGGCATCGGAGTTGGGGTCCCTGATGCCCCGCACACGCCTCCTCCTGCCCCTCGCGCTCCTGCTGGGGGCGCTCGCCGCTCCCGGAGCCGCCCACGCCCGCGTCCCCGTGCGCGTCGGCATCGGCGACCAGCAGGCATCCATGTTCGACCAGTCCGCGTTCCAGCGGGCCAAGCTCCGGCGCGTGCGCTACTTCATCGCCTGGGACGCGATGGACGACGACGCGCGCCGGCTGGCCGCACGGGCCTACGTCCTGCGCGCGCGCCGCGACGGCTTCTCGGTACTGCTGCACATCTCCAGCGACGACCTGACGATCCGCCGCGCGTCGCTGCCCTCCGTCGCGCAGTACCGCGCGAAGGTCGGCCGGCTCGTTCGCTACTTCCGCCGGCTCGGCGTGCGCGAGTTCGGCACGTGGAACGAGGCCAACCACGCCAGCCAGCCGACCTATCGCAGCCCGACCCGCGCCGCGCAGTACTTCCGCGCGATGTACCGGATGGTCAAGGGCCGCTGCGCGTCGTGCGTCGTCGTCGCCCTCGACGTGCTCGACCAGGCCGGGGTGGAGCGCTACATGCGCACGTGGTACGGGGCGCTGTCGCCGACCTACCGCCGCCGGGCGACCGTCGTCGGCATCCACAACTACGGCGACGTCAACCGCCGCCGGACGACGTTCACGCGCGCGATCATCCGCCAGGCGCACCGCTTCAACCGCTCGACGAAGATCTGGTTCACCGAGACGGGCGGGATCGTGAAGTTCGGCTCGAGCTTCCCCTGCAGCACGGCGCGGGCCGCGAGCCGGCTGAAGAACGTGTTCACCCTGGCGCGCACCTACCGCCGCAGCGGCGTCCAGCGCGTGTACATCTACAACTGGACCGGCGCCGGGTGCGACGCGCGCTTCGACGCCGGGCTGACGGCCCCCGACGGCACCCCGCGACCGGGGTACGCAGTGCTGCGGGCGCAGCTGCCGGGCTTCCTGCGCTAGGGCCGGACCGGCCCGTTCCTCCAGCGCGGGAGCGGCCCTTCGCGCAGCATCCCTCATCAGTGGGATCGAGACGAGCGGCCGCGTTGCGCCGCGAGATCGCGGCCGCCCGCCTCCTCGGCGGCCAGCGAGCAGGTCTCGGCCTCCACCCAGCAGACCGACGCGTCGGCCCAGGAGATCTCGACGGCCGCCGCCCAGCCGGCCGGCAGCGCCGACCGCCTGCAGGCGCTCGTGGGGCGGTTCGGGCTGGCGGCGTGAGCCGCTCCCCGGGGGGCTGTGCGGCGCCGCCGGCGCGGGCTATGGTCCGCGTCCATGACCACCCGACCGCAGGACGCACGACGGATCACCACCGACCCCGACCCGTTCGACCCGTTCAACATCGCGCTGGGCTACCGCCTCGGCGACCTGGTGATCACCTCGGGGCAGGCGGCGATCGACGAGCAGGGCGAGATCGTCGGCGCCGGCGACTTCGACGCCCAGGCCGAGCAGACGTTCGCCAACCTGCGCCGCGTCCTGGCGGCGGCGGGCTCCAGCCTGGACAAGGTCGTCAAGGTCACGATCTACCTGACCGACATGACCAACTTCCCGAAGATCGTCGAGCTGCGGGCCAAGCACTTCAGCCGGCCGTGGCCGGCGGACACGATCGTCGAGGTCCGGTCGCTGGCGCTGCCCGAGCTCATGATCGAGATCGAGGCCATGGCGCTCGTCGAGGGCGACGTCGTCGAGTGAGCCGCGGGTCGTGTCCGGGCGCGGCCGGCCCGCTGGACTTCCACCTGTCGTGCCTGGCCGCCCTGACGATCGTCGGCCTCGGCCAGGGCCGCCCCACCTCGGTCACGCTGCTGTGGCTGGGGCCCGTCCTGGCCGCCGCGGCCTGACGCCGCGGTTGACCGCGGCGCGCCCGCGCCGCCGGACTCCGGCCCATGAGCAGCCCAGGGGAGCGCACCGCGCAGGCGGCCGACTGCGCCGACATCGGGCGGCTGCGCTGCGCTGCGCCCGCGAGCGTCGCCCCGGGCTGCTACGACATCGCCGGGCCCGACCGGCTGGCGTTCCGGGCGATGACGGAGGAGATCGCACGGCTGCAGCGTCGCACGCCCCGCTCCGTCGACCTCCCGTTCACCGACAGCCGCCCGGAGGGTGCGGCGGCGGCGCTCATGACGGGGCCGACCGCGAGCTGCCGACCCCGTTGATGGCCGTCCTGGACGCCGACCTGGTCGTGGACCACAGCGCGCTGGAGCGCCCCGGCGTCACGCGCGGTGCTGGGCGGCGTCGGGCGACGCCTCCCAGAACGCGTCGATCTTCTCGGCGTCGGAGTGGTCCAGGCGCCGCGAGACGGCCCAGAGCTCGACGGGCTCGTCGCCCTCGTTGCGGTGCGAGCGCCGCGTCGTCGGCGCGACGCGCACCGCGCAGCCGGGCCCGACCCGCCTCACGTCGTCCTCGAAGCGCATCGTCAGCGTGCCGCGCACGACGAGGTAGAGCTCCTCGAGCTCGGCATGGCGGTGGCCCGTGCCCTGCTCGAAGTCGGAGTGGGCGGCACCCGGATGAGCGTGAGGGCCAGCTGCTCGGCCTCCAGCTCGTCGGTCAGCCGGCGGAACTCGCCGGGCACGTCGGTGCCGGCGTAGTGGTCGGGCACGGCGTCGGGGTGCACGATGCGGTAGGCGCTGCTCATGGGCCGAGGCTACCCCGGCGCGCGCGGCTCAGGGGCACCAGCGCATGCGAGGCTGCGGTGCGGGCCGCCATGCGCCGGCCGGCCGTGCCTCGTCGCGGATCGACGGGTCGCGAGGCGGCAGGCGGCGCAGGCGGCGAGGGAGGCGGGCCAGCTTCATCGATCGCATCCTAGTACGTAGCGTCCTAGGAAGCAATGGACCGCGACGCGACCGCGGCTATCGTCCGCGCATGCCCGAACGCGACGGCGTGGACGTCATCCTGGACCAGTGGCGCCGCGAGCGGCCCGACCTGGACCCAGCGCCCATCGCGGTCGTCGGGCGCATCTCCCGGCTCGCCCGTGAGCTCGAGGCGCGGCTGGAGCCCGTCTATCGCGAGCACGGCCTGGAGCCCGGCTGGTACGACGTGCTGGCCACGCTGCGCCGCGCGGGGCCGCCGTACCGGCTGCGCCCGTCGGAGTTCGCCCGCACGCTCATGCTGACCTCCAGCGGCACCACCAAGCGGCTGGACCGCCTCGAGCAGGCCGGGCTCATCGCGCGCGAGCCCGACCCGGGCGACCGCCGCGGCACGCTCATCACCCTGACCCCGGCCGGCCACCGCCTCGTCGACGACTCCGTCGCCGCCCACCTGGACAACGAGCGCCGGCTGCTGGCCGCCCTCACCGACGCCGAGCAGCGCCGCCTGGCCGACCTGCTGCGCCGGCTGCTCGTCGGGCTGCCGCCCGGGTAGCGGCGCCGCCCCGGGCTGGGTGGGCCGCAGCGCCCGGGGCTGGCCGTCGCGGCGTAGGGTTGGGACATGGACCGACCGACCTTCCCGCTCATCGTGCACGACGACGAACGCCCGCTCCTGCGCCTGGCGCTGAAGGTCTACCGCGACGACCTCGGCCACGAGGAGCACGAGATCGCCGAGGTCGCCGAGGACGTCGCGGGCCGGATCGCCGACGACGAGCACGTGCCGGTCGTCCTGGACGCGGCCGCGATGAAGATCACCTGGAGCGCGCTGCACGCGCTGCTGGACAGCACGGGCCGCGGACAGGAGGACGAGCGCGAGCACCTGCGCGCGCTCCTGGACCGCCTGCCCGGCGAGCACGACATGCGCGCCATCGACCTCGACGCCGAGCTGCGGGGCCGGGACTGACCTACGAGGCGCCGGCGGGGCGGCGCGCGGCGATGCGCCACCAGGGCGGGGCTGCTCCTGCCCGCGTGCTCCGCAAGCCCCTTGCCCTCCGCGTGCCGGCGGTCGCAGCGGGCGACGCGCCGCGGGCCGTCGTAGGCTCGCCCGATGCCCGGCCACGCGGCGCTCGACCTGCGCGGACTGCGCGCGATCCCGCCCGCCACGTGGGGCCGCCGCGACCTGCGCCGCCTGGTCGCCGCCGAGATGGGGCTGGAGGCGCTGCCCGACGGCGTCGGCGCCCTCACGGCGCTCCAGACGCTCGATGTGGCCCACAACCGGCTCACGGACCTGCCCGCGGCGGTCGGCACGCTGGCCGGCCTGGAGATCCTCTATGTGGGCGACAACCGCCTCGCAGCCCTGCCCGATGCCGTGCGCGGGCTGCGCCGGCTGGCCTACCTCGGCGCCGACGCCAACGCGATCACGTGGCTGCCCGGGTGGATCGGGGAGCTCTGTGCCCTCGTCGAGCTGCGCCTGCAGGGCAACGCGCTGCGCGCGCTGCCCGGCGCGCTCGGCGGCCTGGCCGGCCTGCGCGAGCTGCACCTGCGCGACAACGCACTGGAGGAACTGCCCGCCGCGCTCGGCAGACTGGGCGAGCTGCGCCACCTCGACCTGCGCGCCAACCGGCTGCGGGCGCTGCCCACCGAGCTGGGCGACCTGCGCCGGCTGCGCGTCCTCGACCTGCGAGCCAACCCGCTCGAGGGCCTGCCCGAGGCCCTCGCCGGCCTGCCCGCGCTCGAGAAGCTCGACCTGCGCTGGACGCCGATGTACCCCGAGTTGCCCGCGGTCGCGCGCGCGCTGCGCGACCGCGGCTGCGTCGTGCTGGCCTGAGCGCGCTCAGGCGGCAGCCGTGCCGGGTACAGGCAGCTGCGATGACGATCTCCACCCTGCCGGTCGTGCTCCACGTCAACGGTGACGAACGGCGCCTCGATCTCGACACCCGGACCACGCTGCTGGACGCCCTGCGCGAGGACCTCGGCCTCACCGGGGCCAAGAAGGGCTGCGACCACGGCCAGTGCGGCGCGTGCACGGTGCTCGTCGACGGCCGGCGCGTGAACGCGTGCCTGGCGCTCGCGGTCGCCCACGACGGCGCGGAGGTCACCACGATCGAGGGGCTGGCCGACGGGGAGGACCTGCACCCGATGCAGGAGGCGTTCCTCGAGCACGATGCCTACCAGTGCGGCTACTGCACGCCGGGCCAGATCTGCAGCGCGGTCGGCATGCTCGACGAGCTGCGCCGGGGCTGGCCCAGCGCCGCGACGCCCGACGTCGCCGCCGCGCCGGCGCTCGACGGCGACGAGGTGCGCGAGCGCATGAGCGGCAACCTGTGCCGCTGCGGCGCCTACATGAACATCGTGCCGGCGATCATGGAGGCCGGCGCATGAGGCCCTTCGCCTACGTCCGGGCCCAGGACGCCGACGACGCCATCACCGCGGTCCTGCACCGCGACGACGCGGTGTTCCTCGGGGGCGGCACGAACCTCGTCGACCTCATGAAGCTCGGCGTCGCCACGCCCGCGACGCTGGTCGACGTCACGCGCCTGCCTCTGGGCGGCGTGGAGCCCACCGCCGGCGGCGGCCTGCACATCGGCGCCGGCGTGCGCAACGCCGACCTGGCCGCCGACCCCGCGGTGCGCGAGCGCTACCCCGTCCTGTCGCAGGCGCTGCTGGCCGGGGCCTCCGGGCAGCTGCGCAACCAGGCGACCGTCGGCGGCAACCTGCTGCAGCGCACCCGCTGCGCCTACTTCACCGACGTCACCAAGCCCTGCAACAAGCGCGCGCCCGGCAGCGGCTGCCCGGCGCGGGCGGGCGCCAACCGCGAGCTGGCGATCCTCGGCCACTCCGAGCACTGCGTCGCGACGCACCCGTCCGACATGGCCGTCGCCCTGGCCGCCCTGGACGCCGAGGTGCACGTCCGGGGCCGCGACGGCGAGCGCCGCATCCCGCTCTCCGAGCTGCACCGGCTGCCCGCCGACGACCCCGCCCGCGACACGATCCTGGGTCGCGGCGACCTCATCACGGCCATCGAGCTGCCCGCGCGCGCCTGGGCCCGGCGCTCCCGGTACCGCAAGGTGCGCGACCGCGCCTCCTACGCGTTCGCGCTGGTCTCCGTCGCCGTGGCCGTCGACGTGCGCGACGGCCAGGTCGCCGACGTGCGCATCGCGCTGGGCCAGGTCGCCCACCGGCCCTGGCGCGCGCGGGCCGCCGAGGACGCCCTGCGCGGCGGCCCGGCCACGCGGGAGGCGTTCCTGGACGCGGCCGAGGCCGAGCTGGCCCAGGCCCGGCCCCTGGCCGACAACGCGTTCAAGGTGCCGCTGGCCCGCAACCTCATCGTCGCCACCCTCGCCGAGCTCACGGACGCCGCATGACCCCCACGACGCTGACCGCCGGCGCCATCGGGCAGCCCGTCCGGCGCATCGAGGGCCGCCAGAAGGTGACGGGCGCCGCCCGCTACGCCGTCGAGCACCCCGCCGACGACGTCGCCCACGCCTGGATCGTGCAGTCGACGGTGGCCCGGGGCACCGTCGGCGACGTCGACCCCGGCCCCGTCCTCGCGCTGCCCGGCGTGCTGGCGGTCATGACGCACGCCGACGCCCCGCGGCTGCAGGACCCCGACGACCCCGAGCTGGCCGTGCTCCAGTCGCCCCGCGTCGCCTACCGCGGGCAGATCGTGGCGGCCGTCGTCGCCACGAGCCTGGAGACGGCGCGCGAGGCCGCTCGGGTCCTCGAGGTGCCCATCCGGGCCGAGGACCACGACGTCGTGCTGCGCGAGGGCCACCCGGAGGCCTACACGCCGGAGGTCGTCAACCCGTCCTTCCCGGCCGAGACGACCACCGGCGACATCGAGGCCGGACTCAACGACGCGGCGGTGGTCCACGACGCCACCTACCGGACCTCGCCACTGCACAACAGCCCGATGGAGCCCCACGCGACGCTCGCCGTGTGGGACGACGACGGGTCGCTCACCGTGCACGACTCCAACCAGGCCGCCTCGACGCACCGGGCCGCGCTGGCCCAGGTTCTCGGGCTCGAGTCCGGGCAGGTCCGCGTCATCGCCCGCCACGTGGGCGGCGGCTTCGGCTCCAAGGGCTCGGCGCGCCCGCAGCTCGTGCTCGCCGCGATGCTCGCCCGCGCGGTGGGGCGGCCCGTCAAGCTCGCCGTCACCCGGCAGCAGACCTTCGCCTTCACGGGCTACCGCACGCCGACGATCCAGCGGGTGCGCCTCGGGGCCGACGCCGACGGGCGCCTGCTGGCCATCGACCACCACGCGCTGGAGCAGACCTCGACGCTGAAGGAGTTCGCCGAGCAGACCTGCGTGGCCACGCGCATGATGTACGCGGCGCCCAACCGCCACACGACGCACGACCTGGTCGCCCTCGACGTGCCGACGCCGTCCTGGATGCGCGCGCCGGGCGAGTGCCCGGGGATGTTCGCGCTGGAGTCCGCGATGGACGAGCTGGCCGTGGCGCTGGGGATGGACCCGATCGAGCTGCGCGTGCGCAACGAGCCCGAGGCCGAGCCCGAGTCCGGCCGGGCCTGGAGCTCGCGCAACCTCGTGGCCTGCCTGCGCGACGGCGCGCAGCGCTTCGGCTGGGCGGAGCGCGACCCCACGCCCGGCACCCGCCGCGACGGCCGCTGGCTCGTCGGGACCGGCGTCGCCGCCTCGACCTACCCGGCCTACCAGCAGCCGTCCTCGGCACGGGCGCGGGCGCTGCCGGGCGGCGCGTTCGTCGTGGAGATCGCCGCCGCCGACATCGGCACGGGCGGGCGCACGGCGCTGACCCAGATCGCCGCCGACGCGCTGCAGACGGGCCTGGAGCGCGTCACGGTGCAGATCGGCGACAGCGCCCTGCCGCGCGCGTCGGTCGCCGGCGGATCCTCGGGCACGGCGTCGTGGGGCACCGCGGTGACGCTGGCCTGCCGCGCGCTGCGGCAGCGCCTGGAGGCCCACGACGGCGACCTGCCGCCCGACGGCCTGCAGGCCGAGGCGAGCACCGACGACCTCCTGAAGGGCCGCGAGGACCTCGCCCGCCACGCGTTCGGCGCGCAGTTCGCCGAGGTGCGCGTGGACGCCGACACGGGGGAGGTGCGGGTGCCCCGGCTGCTCGGGGTCTTCGCCGCGGGGCGGATCATCAACCCGCAGACCGCGCGCTCGCAGCTCATCGGCGGCATGACGATGGGGCTGTCGATGGCGCTGCACGAGGCCTCGATCGTCGACGGCGAGTTCGGCGACTTCCTCAACCACGACCTCGCCGGCTACCACGTGGCCGCGCACGCCGACGTCCCGGGCGTCGAGGCCCACTGGGTCCAGGAGACCGACGAGCACCTCAACCCCATGGGCAGCAAGGGCATCGGCGAGATCGGGATCGTGGGCACCGCGGCGGCCATCGCCAACGCCGTGCACCACGCCACCGGGATCCGGATCCGCGCGCTGCCGATCCAGCCCGACCGCCTCGTCGCCCAGCTCTAGGACCCGGTCGGGACCGAGGTCCAGGCCCACCGGCCGATCAACCCCAGCATCGGGTGGTGTCTCGGCACGGACAACCCCGTCACGGTGCGTCGCGATGCGCGACTCCCGCGCCTCTCCGGTGCGTCGACGGCCGCCCCGATGGTCCCGACCCGGCCGCACGCCGGCCGCCTCGCACAGCGCGCCGCGGTCGCGGTCGTGCGGCCGCCGTGCTCGTCGTGGCGGGCCACCGCCGCTCGGGTCCCGCGCTGCAGCGCCCGAGGCCTCGGGCACGACGCCCGGCGCCGCCCAGGGCTGACCGGGGCGGGACCGCACCGCGGCCGGGGCGCCGCTAGCGTGGCGTGCGCTGCCGCGACGATCGGAGATACCCCTTGGCCAGCCCCGTCCTGCGCGACACCATCAAGAAGCTGAAGGACCGCCGCGCGGCGCTGCAGAAGCAGATCCGCGGCCCCCTGCGCGAGCTGGCCCAGATCGAGGAGGACCTCGCCGCCCTGGGCGCCGGCCTGGCACCGGCCCGCCCGCGCCGCGCGCCCGCCTCCCCGGCCCGGCGGGCGCCGCGCGGGGCCACGCTGATGGCCGTCCTGCGCGCGATCCGCAACGGCGCCACGACGCCGGAGGAGATCGCCGCCCGGGCCGGCCTGCCGGCGGCCACCGTGCGCCGCACCCTGTCCGGCGCCGCGGCCCGCGACCGCCTGGTCACCGAGGGGCCCAACGGGCTGACGCTCACGAAGGCCGGGCGCGAGCGGATGGCGCGTCTCGAGGCCCGGCCCTAGCCGCCACGCCGCGCCAGGTCGGCGGCCAGCGCCTCCTGCAGCGCCTCCAGCAGCGTGCCCGCCTGCGCCCGCTGCGCGGCGAGGTCCGGGCCGGGCGGCCGCACGACCTCGAGGTAGGCCTTCAGCTTGGGCTCGGTCCCGCTCGGGCGCACGACGATCCTGGCGCCCGCGAGCGTGAGCACGAGCACGTCGGCGCGGGGCAGCGGCCCGCCGTCGCGGTCGAGGTCCTCGACGCGCTCCACGGCCGCGGGCCCGACCGCCGCGGGCGGCCCGGCGCGCAGGGCGGCCATGATGCGGGAGATCTGCTCGGGGCGCTGCACCCGGACGACGTGCTGGGCGGTGGCGTGCACGCCGTGGCGGCGCTCGAGGTCGTCGAGGCGGTCCAGCAGCGTGCGGCCCGCCGCGCGCTGCGCGGCGGCCAGCTCGGCGACGAGCAGCGCGGCCGAGATCCCGTCCTTGTCGCGCACCACGTCGGGCCCGACGGCGTAGCCCAGCGCCTCCTCGTAGGCGAAGACGAGGCCTCCGGCCGCGCGCATGAGCCACTTGAAGCCGGTCAGCGTGCGGTGGACGGGGACGCCGTGGGCCTCCGCGATGCGCTCGAGCATCGCCGAGCTCACGATCGTCGTGGCCACCGGGCCCGGGCGATGGGCGAGGACGTGGTCGGCCAGGAGCCGGCCGACCTCGTCGCCGGTCAGGACGCGGTCGCCGACCGCGACCGCCAGCCGGTCGGCGTCGGGGTCGTTCGCGAGCACGACATCGGCCCCGATCCGGGCGCCGAGGGCGAGCACGCGGTCCATGGCGCCGGCCTCCTCCGGATTGGGGAACGCGACCGTCGGGAAGTCGGGGTCCGGGCGGGCCTGGGAGGGCTCGGCGACCGGGGGCGCGAAGCCCGCGCGCGCGAACGCGGCACGGAGCGTCTCGTCGCCGACGCCGTGCAGGGACGTCACGGCGACGAGGACGTCGCGGGCGTCGCCGGTCGTCAGGCCGCAGATCGCGGTCACGTAGGCCGTCACGAGGTCCTCGCCGGCAGTCTCGAAGCCCGGGTCCAGCGGGATCCGGGCGACGGGGCCCACGGCGGCGATCCGCGCCTCGATCTCGGCGTCGGTCGGGGAGACGATCTGCGCCCCCTCGTCGCCGGGGCCGCCGAGGTAGATCTTGTAGCCGTTGTCGGTGGGCGGGTTGTGGCTCGCGGTGACCATGACGCCGGCGTCGGCGGCCAGTGCACGCACCGCGAAGGCCAGGACGGGCGTGGGCAGTGCGCGGGGAAGCAGGACGGCGTGCAGCCCGGCGCCGGCCATGACCGCGGCGCTCTCGCGGGCGAAGACGTCGCTGCGGTGCCGGGCGTCGTGGCCGATGACCACGCGGCGACCCGGCCCGAGGTGGGCGGCCAGGGCGGCCGCCGCGCGGCGCACGACGGCGCGGTTCATGCCGCTGGGCCCGGCTTGCAGGGGACCGCGCAGCCCGGCCGTGCCGAAGGCCAGCGGGGCGGCGAAGCGGTCGGCCAGCGCCGGGCCGTCGCCGACGTCCAGCAGGGCCTGCAGCTCCGCGCGGTCACCGGGATCGGGGTCCCCGGCGATCCACGCGCGCACGCGCGCGGCGAGGTCGGCGTCGACGGTCGTGGCGGGCGACGGCATGGAGGCAGGATGCCGACCGGGCCGCCCGCCTGCCGCCCGGCCTCGAGCGAGCCTTGACGGTCACCAGAAGGCGCCCAGAGGCGGGGCGCCCACCTTCCGGCGGCCGGTGCCTCCCGGCACAGCGATCCGGCATCCGAGGACCCCAGGCCGACCCGCGGGCCGCCGCACCCCTCCGCCCGCTCCTGCCCGCCGCCGGCGTGACCGGGCCGACCCGGCCTCGGCCATCCGGCCAGGGCGGCGCCCGCGGGGTCGCCCCGGAGGCTCGGACGGCCGACGGGAAGGACATGTCGTCCCCGGCTGCCGTCGCCGAGCACCCCGCCTCGAACCTCGAGGCCGAGCTCGCACGCCTGCGCGCCCTGCGCACGCACGCGGCCGGAGGGGACGAGCTGGGCGTGCTGGACGCCGCCATCGAGCGCCTGGAACGCGCGCTCGAGGCCATCTGGCGTCGCTAGCCCGCGCGGAGACGCCGCGCCAGGTCTTGAGAGGACCTCGAGGGAGGCCAGAGCGCGCCGGAAGCGCCGCTCGTACGGTGCTCCCGACACTGCGGGCAGACTGCGCGTCGCCCACGCCGACAACAGCGACCAGGTGCGCGGGATCGTGCGGCGCCTCCTGGCGACGACCCCCTGCCCGGAGGTCGTCGCCGAGGTGCGGGACGGGCCCGGGCTGCCGAGGCGCCCGACGCCGGCGTCGTCGACGCCGGCATGCCGCGGACTCATGGGCTGGACGCCGTGCGCCGCCTGCGGGCGACGGGCCACGTGGGGCCCGTCATGGTGCTCTCGTGCAGCCTCGACGCAGTTCGCGCGGTCGCCTCACCGCCGGTGCCGACGCGTTCGTCGCCAGGCCGGACCTGCCCGCGCGGCACCGCGCACTCCTGCGCCCTGCGCTACTTGACGGTGAAGTCCGTGTACATGCCCGCCTGGTAGTGGCCGGGCAGGGCGCAGACGATGGCGTAGTGCCCTGCCTTGAGATGCTTGATGACCAGGGTCTTGGACGCGCCGGGCGCGATGGACGCGATCTCGCCGCGCGCTCCGGGGATGTCATCGTCGGGGTTGTGGCGGCTGAGCACACGGGCGGCGGGCTTGCTCGTGGCGATGACGGTGAACTGGTGCTTGACCTTTCCGGCGTTCGTCACGTGGAACGTGACGCGTCCCGCCCGGGCGGTGGCCGGTGTGGCGACGATCTTGAACTCGCTCAGCGTCGCCGCCACGGAGGAGGCGCCGGTGGTCGCCGCGGCAGGCGCCGCCGCCGCGGTGGTCGCCGCGGTGGTCGCCGCCGCCGTGGTGGTCGCTGCCGATGGCGAGCTGGCGGCACTCGTCGCCGGCGTGGCGGCCGTGCTCGATGAGCCGCCTCCGCAGGCCGTGAGGCCACCGGCGGCCAAGGTGGCCAGGCACGCGCCGGCCAGGGGCAGGCGTCGTCGGTCCAGAATGGACATTGGGCACTTCCTTGCTCCGGCCCGACGGCCGGCGTAGGACGACCGCCTCAGGGTCGCGGCGGATGGGGGCGACGCTAGGTCAGGTCGGGCAAAGCCGCGGCAAAGGCGGGGCAAATCTCCGGCCGTCCGCGGTCGGCCGTGTCGGTCGCGGGGGATCCCCGATGGCGCTGGGGCGAGAGCTGCGAGGCTCACCCGACAGCCTCGACGAGCTCCCGCCTGAGTTCCTTCGGGCCCTGGAGCACGTGCCCGTGCTCGTCCGGGACGACGGTGCGGCACGCGGGGCCTACGGGGTCCACCACGGTGCGGGCGTGGCGCATCCCGACGTGGCGGCCCAGACCATCGTGTACCGCGACACGCTGCTGCGCGATCCCGGCCGCCTGGCCTCGGGCTGTGACGCCGCGCCGCGGGTCAGGCCGGCGCGCGCCCGGCGCGCAGGCGGCCGCCCATCGTGTCGTCGGCGGCCGTCGCGGGACGCGGACGGCGGCCGGGGCGCCCGGGCCCGGCCGGCGCCGTGCGGGTGCGGTCGCCCTCGGCGGGCCGCACCTCCGATCGCCGGGTGGCGCGTACCTGGCGCATCTCCAGGGCCACGAACGAGCAGAGGCGGTCGTCGAGCTCGAGCACACGGCGACCCTATCGCTTGTGCGGATTGCCACAGCGTGTGGATGGCGACTTTGCCCAACTTCCCGGTCCGGGACCACGCAGAAGCGCTCAGGAGCCGGTGCGCCGGCGTGCCAGGCGGCGAGCACCTTCTGCTCGCACGCGGCCGGAAGGCCGGGGGCAGGTACGGGTGCAGCGGCGGCGCCAGCCCGGTGGACGGCACCCAGCGCCAGGTGTCGGTGACGGTGTCCAGCAGGGCCGGGTGCGCCGGCCGGCCGGTGCGGGGGGCGGCCGGCCGGGTAGGACCCCCGGATGAGCGACCAGCCCGACGAGCCCGCCGCACCCGACCTCCCGCCCGCACCCGAGCTGCCAGAGGTCGAGAGCCCGCCCGCCGGCGACGTGCTCGACGACGTGCCCAGCAGGGAGGAGATCATCGCGGGCGCGGAGTCGGCCCAGGAGATCCTCGCCCAGCAGCCCAGCGTGCAGGAGCTGCTCGGCGAGGACCGCTGAGCCGGCGCGGCGGCTGCCGCCTCCGCTCCGGGTCGCAGGCGGCGGCCTCGTGGCCCATGCACGAGAGCGGGGCCATGCACGAGATCGACGTCGCGCTGTTCCTGCACCTCCTCGGGGTGCTGGGGCTCGTCTCGGGCGTGACCGTGGCGGGCGTGGCTTCACCACCGTGCGCCGGCGCCGGGCGCCCGCCGAGATCGCGCTGCTGCCGCGGCTGACGCGCCGGGGCGTGGTGCTCTTCGCCGTCGGGGCGCCCGTCGTGCTCGACTTCGGCCCGTGGTTCGTGCACCTCGAGCGGATCGGCCAGGGCACGGGCTGGGTCAGCCCAGCGATCGCGCTCTACGTCGTCAGGCCCTGCTGGACGACCGCGGCGCGTGGCTGGCCAACGGGCTGTCGTCGGCCGCGCCGGCCGCGGTGCTCGTGCCCTTGGTCTTCAGGCCCTGACGCCGCGCGAGCGTAGGATCCGGCGATGCGCTTCCGCCCAGGGGCTCGGCTCGACACCGGTCAGGTTCAGGACGCCCGCGGCGGCGGACGCCGGGGTCTCGCGGTCGGCGGCGGGGCCGGCGGGCTCATCATCGTCGTCCTGCTCGCGCTGCTGGGCGTGAACGGCGGCGGCGGCGGCAGCGGCTCGGATCCCTTCTCGCTCGGCGTCGGGGAGGGCTCGACCACGCAGGCCGCCGAGCTCTCCTCGACCTGCCGCACGGGCAGCGACGCCAACCAGCGCGAGGACTGCCGGATCGTCGGCGTCGTCAACTCCGTGCAGGCCTGGTGGGGCTCGGCGATCGACGGCTACCGGACCGCGCCGACGCGCTTCTTCAGCGGCCAGACGTCGACGGGGTGCGGGGCGGCCACCTCGGCGGTCGGGCCGTTCTACTGCCCCGCCGACCAGACGGTCTACATCGACCTGTCGTTCTACAGCGAGCTGCGCTCGCGCTTCGGGGCCCGCGGCGGGGCGTTCGCCGAGGCCTACGTCATCGCGCACGAGTACGGCCACCACGTCCAGCACCTCACGGGCACCGACGCCAAGGTCGGCCGCGACCGCCAGGGCGCGACCTCGGGCTCGGTGCGGCTCGAGCTGCAGGCCGACTGCTACGCGGGGGTCTGGGCCGCGCACGCCGTCGACACCCGCTTCATCGAGGACCTGACCCAGACCGACATCAGCGACGGGCTCGACGCCGCCGCCGCCGTGGGCGACGACCGGATCCAGAGGCAGGCGACGGGCCGCGTCGATCCCGAGTCCTGGACGCACGGCTCCTCGGCCGAGCGTCAGCGCTGGTTCCAGACCGGCTTCGACGGCGGTGACGCGCGGCGCTGCGACACGTTCACCGCCGGCGCGCTGTAGGGCTCCCCACGCCGAGCCGGTGATCCGTTCGGCGCCGCGCGCCGAACATCCCGCCATGTCCTGCTTCACCAAGCTGCTGGCGGCCGGCGCCATCGCCGCCGGCGCGACCGCCGCGATGCTCGCCCCGGCCGTGGCCTCCGGTCCGCCGGCGCGGACCGCCGGGGTGCGCGGGGTGGTCCTGAAGGACATCTCGTTCATGCCCGCCACGCTGCGCATCAGCCGGGGCACGACGGTGCGCTGGACCTGGATGGACGGCGACACCCCGCACAACGTCACGTTCGCCGCGCGCCACAGCGCCACGAAGAAGACGGGGACCTACCGGGTGCGCTTCACCCGCCGCGGCACCTTCCGCTACCACTGCACGATCCATCCGGGGATGGACGGACGGATCGTCGTCCGCTAGGACCGTTCGGTCCTACGCTGGACGTCGGCGCCGCGGGCGCCGGTGGTCCGCCCGGCCCGGGCGGTACCAGCGCGGCAGCGGGCGATCGGAGGGCGCCGTGCCCGAAGGACCGTTCCCCGTGGACCCGTGGGACGAGGCCCAGAGCGCCTCGGACCTCGACCAGACGGCCTCCGACCTGGATCAGTCGCTGGCCGACGGCGACGAGATGGACGCCGAGCGAGACCAGATGGCCTCCGACCGCGACCAGCGGATCTCCGGCCAGGAGGCGTCCGTCGAGGAGGCGCGGGGGCCGGTGGAAGACCCCGTCGGGCATGCCCGGCGGCGCGAGGCGCGCCACCGCAGCTCCGACGAGCGCGCCGCGTCCTCCGACGCCCGCCAAGAGCGCGGGCACGAGCCGCTGGACCGGCTCCTCGCCCGCGCCGCGCGCAGATGATCGCCGCGCGCCGCGACGGCCGCCCCTGACGCGCCGGCCGGCCTCAGGGCCTGCAGCGCCGCGGAGGCCATGCCACGGGCCGTGACGCCGACGCGGTGTGGGCGGGCGTCGCGCGCATCATCGGCGGGGCGTGAGCCCGGCGGCGCTCAGGCGGCCGGGGCCGCGGCGGCCGTGAAGATCGCCACGGCCTCGTCGATGCCGACGACGTCGCCGTACTTGGCGTCGATGTCGGCCAGCGACGCCTCGTGGGCGCTGCGCGCCCGGTCGGCGACGCCCTCGCGCGGCACGATCACCCGGTAGCCGTGCTGCAGGGCGTCGACGACGGTCGCCCGCACGCATCCCGACGTGGAGGCGCCCGTGATGATCACGGTGTCGCAGCCCTGCGAGGCCAGCAGGGCGCCGAGCGATGTCCCGTAGAACCCCGAGGCGAAGAGCTTCCACAGCACCGGCTCGCCCTCGGCGGGCGCGATGCGCTCGTCGATCTCGATCCAGCGCGTGCCCGGCGCCAGCGTCAGCAGGCCCGGCGCCTTGGCGATGAACGCGGCGGCGATGCGCTCGCCGGCGGGGTCGTACTCGATCGAGGTGAACGCGACGGGTGCGCCCGCGGCGCGGGCGGCCTCGAGCAGGCGCGCCGTCGCCGCCACGGCCTCCTCGCAGTCGCAGTGCAGCGGCGACTCCGGGTCGGTGAAGCCGTTGCAGAGGTCGATGACCACGAGGGCCGGGTGCCGGCCGGCACCGGAGCGGCCCCCGAACCCGCGATCGCGGTAGACGTCGATGCTGTCCATGCCCTGAGCCTACGGGGTGGTCATGCCGCCGTCGATGGGCAGCACCGCGCCGGTCAGGAACTCCGGCGCCTCGGCGAGGAGCCAGACCACGAACGCGGCGATCTCCTCGGGCCGGCCGTAGCGCCCGACGGGGATGTTGTCCACGAAGCCGGAGGGGTCGCCGCCCTGGGCGCGCACCGTGGCCTCGATGTCGGCCATCATGCGCGTGTCGGTCGGCCCGGGGCACACGCAGTTGATGCGGATGCCCGGCGCCTCCTCCAGCGCCGCGCCGCGGCTGAGCCCGACGACCGCGTGCTTGCTGGCCGAGTAGGCCGAGAGGTTCGGCACGCCGCGGATGCCCGCCTGCGAGGAGACGTTGACGATCGAGCCGCCGCGCTCGCGCATCGCCGGGATGACGTGCTTGAGCCCGAGGAACACGCCGCGCACGTTGATGGCCATCGTGCGGTCGAAGATGTCGAGCGGGTACTCGGTGATGGGCGCGATCGCGCCCTCGAACGCGGCGTTGTTGAAGAACGCGCGGGGCGCGCCGTAGCGCTCGACGCAGGCGGCGACGTAGCCGGCCACCGCGTCGGCGTCGCTGACGTCGGCCGCGAAGGACGAGGCGGTGCCGCCCGCCGCGGTGATGCGGTCGGCCGTCGCCTGTGCCCGGTCGCCGTCGAGGTCGACGACGAGCACGGAGAAGCCGCGCTGCGCCAGGCCCTCGCAGGCCGCGCCGCCGATGGCGCCGCCCCGCCGGTGATGATCGCTGCTCCGCTCATGTCGTGTCCTTTGGTCGGTCGCCGTCGGGCTGCACGCGCACGCCCCCCGCCAGGTCGCCGATCGCGTCGACGACGGTGTTGCTCACGCGGTCGCGGTAGCCCGTGGCCATGGCGACGGTGAAGGTCGTGCGGCAGGCGGCGCCCAGCGCGGCGGGCACGTCGAGCGCGTCGGCGAGCCCGAGGTAGAGGTCGAGGTCCTTGGCCATGAGCGCGTTGGTGAGCCCGCCCTCGATGTAGTCGCCCTCGACGATGCGCGGGAACCGGTGCTCGGAGGCCCAGTTGGCCCCCGTGCTGGCGTTGATGACCTCGAGCAGCTGGCGCGGATCCAGCCCGGCCTTGACGCCGACGACCAGCGCCTCGGCGGTCGCGGCAAGGTTCATGCCGTTGAGGTAGTTGTTGACGACCTTGGTCGCATGGCCCGCGCCGGCCGCGCCGCAGTGGAACACGCGCGACCCGATGACGTCGAAGACCCCCTGCGCGCGCTCGATCAGCTCGGCGCGGCCGCCGACCATGAGCGTCAGCGTCCCGGCGTCGGCGCCGCCAGGGCCGCCCGAGATCCCGGCATCCAGGAACGCCGCGCCGCGGGCCTCCAGCTCGCGCTCCCAACGCGCCGCGTTGCCCGGGGTCGCCGTGCTCAGGTCGATCACGAGCTGCCCGGGCCGGGCGGCGCCGATGACGCCGTCGGGGCCGGCCATGGCCGTCGCGATGGCGGCGTCGCTGGGCAGCGAGAGCAGGACGATGTCGGCGGCCGCGGTCGCCGCGCCGGTGCCGGCGGCGGGCTCGAGGCCGAGCTGCGCGGCGCGCCCGTCGACGACGTCGGAGCCGTGCACGACGTGGCCGGCGTCGCGCAGGCGCCCACCCATCCGGCTGCCCATGTTGCCCAGGCCGATCATCGCGATCGACGGCATGGCGGGGGAGGCGCTCACGCGGCGACGGGGGCGAAGGTGCCCGCCTTGTAGGTCTGTCCGGGCAGCTCCTTGCCGAGCTGCTCGGACAGCCACGCGGCGGTCTCCAGCATGGCCTCGAGCGAGATCCCGGTCTCCAAGCCCATCCCGTGCAGCAGGTAGACGAGGTCCTCCGTGGCGATGTTGCCCGTGGCGCGCGGGGCGAAGGGGCAGCCGCCCGTGCCGCCGCTGGAGGCGTCCAGCAGGGCCACGCCGGACTCGACGGCCGCGACCGCGTTGGCGTAGCCCGTGTTGCGGGTGTTGTGGAAGTGGCAGCCGACGGGCAGGCCGAAGGCCGCGACGCCCGCGACGAGTTCGCGGACCTGCGACGGCACGCCGACCCCGATCGTGTCGGCGAGCATGAGCTCGTCGGGCCCGAAGCCGGTCAGCGTCTCGGCCAGGCCGAAGACCTTGGCGGGCTCGACGCGCCCCTCGAACGGGCAGCCGAACGCCACGCTGATCGTGACCGACACGGGCAGGCCGTCATCGTGGGCCCGGCCGACGATCCGCTCGCCGACGCCCAGGGCGTCGGCGACCGTCATGCCCTGGTTGCGCTCGCAGAAGGTGTCGGTGGCCGGGAAGGCGTAGTGGATCTCGTCGACGCCCGCGGCGATGGCGCGGTCGTAGCCGCGCTCGTTGAGCACCAGGCCGGCGTAGACGACGCCCTCGACGCGGTGCAGCGCCGCCATCACCTCCTCGGCCCCGGCCATCTGGGGCACGCGCTTGGGATGCACGAAGCTCACGGCCTCCACGCGGGGGACGCCGGCGGCGGCCAGGCGGTCGCAGAGCTGGGCCCGGATCCCGGGGTCCAGCGTGCGGGCCTCGTTCTGCAGGCCGTCGCGCGGCCCCACGTCGCAGATCTCGATGCGGTTCATACGACGTCGGCCTCCTTGAGGCGGGCGAGCTCGGCATCGTCGATGCCGAGCAGGCCGCCGTAGATCTCGGCGTTGTGCAGGCCCATCTCCCACGGGCCGGTCCAGACCGCGGCGCCCGGGGTCTCCGACAGCTTGGGGTGCACCGCGGGAGCCTTGAGCTCGCCGACCTCGGGATCGTGCATCTGGACGATCGCCTCGCGCGCGGCGTACTGCGGGTCCTGGAAGATGTCGGCGATGCTGTAGACCGGCCCACAGACGACGCCTGCGTCGTTGAGCACGCGGTCGATCTCCGTGGCGTCGCGCTCGGCGGCCCACTCGGCGACGATGCGGTCGAGCTCCGTCGCGTTCTCACCGCGGGCGCGGTGGGTGGCGAAGCGCTCGTCGGTCAGCATGTCCTCGCGGTCCATGACCGTGCACAGCCGCATCCACAGGTTCTCGGCGTTGGCGGCGATCACGACCCACTTGCCGTCGCGCGACTTGTAGACGTTGGACGGCGCGATCCCGCTGAGGAACGTGCCCGAGGGCTCGCGCACGACGCCGAGCCGGTCGTACTCGGGCACCATCGACTCCAGCAGGCTGAAGCAGCTCTCCATGATGGAGGCGTCGATGACCTGGCCCTTGCCGCCTCGCGCGTCGCGGTGGTAGAGCGCCATGAGGACGCCCTGGGCGGCGAACATCGCCGCCAGCGAGTCGCCGAGCGAGATGCCCAGCCGCGGCGGCGCCTCGCCCGGCGTGCCGTTGATGTAGCGCAGGCCGCCCATCGCCTCGCCGGCCGAGGCGAAGCCCGCGCGCCCGGCGTAGGGGCCCGTCTGCCCGTAGCCCGAGACGCGGGCGATGACCAGACCCGGGTTGATCTCCCAGAGCTGCTCGGGGGAGAGGTTCCAGCGCTCGAGCGTGCCGGGGCGGAAGTTCTCGACGAGGACGTCGCTCTCGGCGACGAGGCGCTTGAGCAGCTCCTGGCCCTCCTCGACGCGGAGGTTCAGCGTGATGAGCTTCTTGTTGCGCGACTGCACCGGCCACCACAGGCCGCGGCCCTCGTAGTGCGCGGTGCCCCAGTCGCGGAGGGTGTCGCCGCGCTGGGGGGACTCGACCTTGATGATCTCGGCCCCGAAGTCGCCCAGGATGCGCCCGACGAACGGCCCGGCCAGCAGCACGCCGAGCTCGATGACCCGGACGCCCACCATCGGGCCCTGCTGCACGCCGGCCGCGGGTGAAGCGGTCGGGTTGACGGCGACCTCGTCGTTCACGGTGACCTCCGGATCCCGCGGTGCATGTCCGACATTACCGTGGCATTGTATGCAATTGGGTACCGACAAACCTAGGGCGGGTCGCGGCCCGCCTCGACCGTGGCCGACGCCGCGAGAGGAGACAGGCATGAGCAGCAGGCTCGAGGGCAAGGTGGCGCTGGTCACGGGCGCCGGTTCCGGGATCGGCCGCCAGACGGCGCTGCGCTTCGCCCAGGAGGGGGCCAGGGTCGTGGCCGTCGACCTGCGCGGCGACACCGCCGCCGAGACGGCCGACCTCATCGCCCAGGACGGCGGCGAGGCGACGTCGGGCCAGATGGACGTGACGCGCAGCGCCGAGATCCGCGCGGGCGTCGACGAGGCGATCGCGCGCTTCGGCGGTGTCGACATCGTGGTCAACAACGCCGGCATCACGATCACCGGCGCGGCGCACGACATGGACGAGGACGACTGGGACCGCGAGCTGGCGATCAACCTCAAGAGCGTCTACCTGGTCTCCAAGGCGCTGTGGCCGCACTTCGTGGAGCGGGGCGGCGGGTCCATCGTGTCGACCGCGTCCATCGCCGGCCTGTGGGCGATCCCCGACGACGCCGCCTACTGCGCGTCCAAGGCCGCCGTGATCATGCTGACCAAGTGCCTGGCCCTCGACGGCGCCAAGGCGGGCATCCGGGCCAACTGCGTCTGCCCGGGCTTCATCCAGACGCCGATGATCGAGGGCTACTTCTCCGACCAGGAGGACCCCGACGCCTCGCGCGAGTTCGCCGTCAAGCTGCACCCGCTGGGCCGACTCGGCGACCCGCTGGACATCGCCGACGGCTTCGTCTACCTGGCCTCCGACGAGGCGCGCTGGGTCACGGGCACCGCGCTGACGGTCGACGGCGGCCTGACCTCGGGCATCTGGGGCGGCTGAGCGCGGCACGCCGGCCGCCCTCACTCGACGCGCTGCAGCTCCTCGAGGCCCAGCAGCGCGTTGACGTCGTCGAACGACGCGAAGCGGTCGGCGTAGCCCGCGGTCGTGCCCGTGCGCAGCAGTTCGCGGCAGACCTCCTCGTAGGCGCGGGCGAACACCCAGGTCTGGGTGGCGGGGAAGATGACGACCCGGTAGCCCATCTCCTGCAGCTCGTCGGCGGTCAGCGCCGGGGTCTTGCCGGTCTCGGACATGTTGGCCACCGACGGCACGTCGACGCGGCGGGCGATCTCGGCCAGCTGCTCGCGGCTGCCGGGCGCGTCGACGAACGCGAGGTCGGCACCGGCCTCCGCGTAGGCGTTGCAGCGGTCGATGGCCTCGTCGAGGCCGAGGGGCTGCAGCGCGTCGGTGCGGGCGATGATGAGCATCGACGGGTCGTGGCGCGTCGCGACGGCGGCGCGGATCTTGAGCACCATCTCGTCGACCGCGATGACCTGCTTGCCCTCCATGTGCCCGCACTTCTTCGGGAAGACCTGGTCCTCGATCTGGATCGCGCCGGCGCCGGCCCGCTCCATCTCGTGCACGGTGCGCTTGACGCCGGGGATCGCGCCGTACGCCGTGTCGCAGTCGACGATCACCGGGGTCGTGGAGACGTTGGTGACGCGGCGCACGCTCTCGACCATCTCCTCCAGGCCGACCATGCCGATGTCGGGGAGCCCGTGATGGTGGGCGGCCGCGGCGTAGCCGCCGTGGTAGAAGGCCTCGAAGCCGAGCTGTTGGGCGATCCGCGCGGTCAGGCCGTCGTGGACGCCCATGGCCACGAGGATCCGCGGGTCCTGGAGGCGCTCGCGGAGGTTCGGTGCTTCGCTCATCGTCGTCCTTGGGTCGAGGAGGTCCGGCGCAGGCGCTCCTGGGCCCAGCCGACGAGACCGCCGGCCTCCAGGATCTCGCCGACGAACGGCGGCCGCGGCGGAATGGTCCAGGTGTCGTCGCCGCGCGTGATGGTGCCGGCGGTGAAGTCGATGCGCAGCTCGTCGCCGTCGGCGATGGCGGCGACCGCCTCCGGGGACTCGGCCACGGCGAGGCCGACGTTGATGCAGTTGCGCAGGAAGATGCGCGCGAAGCTGCCGGCGACGATGGCCTGCACGCCGCGTGCCATGATCGCGACCTGGGCCTGCTCGCGCGAGGAGCCCATCCCGAAGTTGCGCCCGCCCACCAGGATGTCGCCGGGGGCCACGGCCGCGCCGACCGCGGCGTCGTAGGTCTCCAGGAGGTGACGACCGAGCTCCTCCGGATCGGTGATGTTCAGGTAGGGCCCGGGGATGATGTTGTCGGTGTTGACGTCGTCGCCGAGCACGACGGCGCGGCCGGTGATCACGTCGCTCATGCCATCACCTCCGCCGGGTCCACCAGTTCGCCCGAGACCGCGGCGGCGCCCGCGACGTAGGCGTTGGCCAGGTAGACCGCCGAGTCGGCATGCCCCATCCTGCCGCGGAAGTTGCGGTTCGTCGTGGCCACGGCCACCTCCCCGGCGTCCAGGATGCCCATGTGGCCCCCGAAGCAGGCCCCGCAGGTCGGCATGGAGATCGCCCCGCCGGCCTCGACGATCTGCTCCAGCAGGCCCTCCTTCAGCGCCTGGCGGTACACGCGCTGGCTCGCGGGCACGACGATGAGCCGCGTCCCGCGCGCGACGCGGCGGCCGCCCAGCACCTCGCAGAGCTGGCGCAGGTCGGTCATCGTGCCGTTGGCGCAGTTGCCGACGTAGACCTGGTCGACCCGTACGCGGTCGACGGTGTCGACCGGCACGACGTCGGCCGGCGAGGGCGGGCGCGCGACGAGCGGGCGCATGCCGTCCAGGTCGATCTGCGCGCGCCCGGCGTAGGAGGCCCCCTCGTCGGGCAGGACGGGCTCCAGCGGCCGGCCGGTGACCTTGTCGGCCAGCCACGCCAGCGTCGTGGCGTCGGCGGGCACGATCCCGGTCTTGGCGCCGGCCTCGACGGCCATGTTGCACAGCGCCATGCGCTCGTCGATGCTCGTCGCGTCGATGGGCGGCCCGGCGAACTCCAGCGCGGCGTACGTGCCGCCCGCCACGCCCGACTGCGCGAGGTAGGCGAGGATGAGGTCCTTGCCGGTGACCTGCGGCCCGGCGGTGCCGCGGTACTCGACCCGGATGGTCTGCGGGACGCGGACCCACAGCTCGCCGAGGGCCAGCGCGGCGGCGATGTCCGTCGAGCCCACGCCGGTGCCGAAGGCCCCGAAAGCCCCGTAGGTGCAGCTGTGGGAGTCCCCGCCCGGGATGAAGTCGCCCGGGGCGATGAGGCCCTCCTCGGCCAGCACGGTGTGCTCGATGCCGCCGTTGGGGGTGCTGCCGGCCTCCCAGTACTGCTCGATGCCCTGCTCGCGCGCGAAGCGGCGCAGGCGGCCGACGAGCTGGGCGCTGCGGACGTCCTTGGCGGGGGCGAAGTGATCGGCGAACAGCGCGACGCGCGAGGGGTCGAACACCCGCCGCGCGCCGATCTTCTCGAACTCGCGCAGCGCCACCGAGCCCGAGACGTCGTTGGTCATGACGAGATCGACGCGGGCCAGGCCGAAGGCGCCGGGCGTCAGGTCCTGCACCCCGTGGGCGGCGAGGATCTTCTGGGCCACGGTCCACGGTGCGGTCATCGTCACGACGGTACGCCCCCGCCGGCCAGGCGCGCGCGAAGGATCTCGATGACGACGACCATCGTCGGGATCGCGACGACGAACCAGTCCAGGATCGCCGCGATCTCGCGCCGGGCGTCCTCGTCGCAGCCCAGCGCCGCGGGATCGGGAGCGGCCACGCCGGCGACCAGGCGCCGCGCGCCGTCGGTCACCGCGTCGCGGGCCGCCTCCAGGGCGGGGTCGCCGGCCAGCGGCCGTACCAGCGCCCAGGCCTGCCCGGCCACCGCGGGGTGCCCGGCGGCCAGCTCGCGCCACAGCCCGGGGACCGTCAGGCCGGCGTGGCAGGCGCGGACGTCGTCGAGCAGGCCGGGCACGGGCGGCGGCAGCGGCGCGCGCAGCACGGGCGCGGGCGGGCGCGCCGTGTCGCCGCGCAGCGCCAGGACGAACGCGATGCCCCTCGGGTTGACGGTGTTGTAGCGCTCCAGCAGCGCCGCGACGGCCGGAGCCTCGCGCCCGGCGTCCAGGGCCGGGCCCGGCAGGCCCGCGGCGGCCGCGGCTCCGACCGCACGGCCGTCGGCGGCCAGCTGCTCCAGCGCGGACGCATCGGCGTGCTCGAGCACCGCGTCGACGCCGGCGGCCAGGTACGGGCCGTGGCGGCCCAGCATCCGGAACACCGTGGGCACGAACGCGGCGCCGAGCGCGTCGCGCAGGCGCGCATAGGCCCGTGCGGCCTCCCCGGAGGCCTCGTCCTCGGCGACCTCGCCGGGGCCGCGGAGCACGCCCGCGCCGGCGCCCATGCTCAGCCCGCCGCCGTGCGCGTGCCGCCGTCGGCGCCGATCATGGAGAAGAACTTCTCGTCCTGGATCGTGCCGGGGGAGGGGTAGGCGACCTTGGAGTGGCTGAGGCCCAGGCGCACGATCGTCTCGGCGAAGGCGACGGCCGCCGGTCCCGGGTTGATCACGGGCACGGGCAGGTGCTCGGTCAGGTACGACGCGGCCTGGTGCATCGTGGTCGAGCCGATCACGATGACGTCGGCGCCGTCGGACTCGATGGCCTTCATCGCCTCGGCAGCGAGCTTCTCGTACATCTCCTCCTCCTTGCCGGCGAACAGCGCCTCGACGTCGGGCGGGATGTTCACGGCACGGATCGAGGCGACGTTCTCCGTCAGCCCGTACTCCTTGAAGAGCTTGCGGTAGAAGAACCGCCACGTGTCCCACATCGTGATGACCGAGAACTTCTGGCCGAGCAGGCCGGCGAGGTGGAACGCGACCTGGCCGGGCCCGATGACCGGGATCGTCAGCCGCGAGCGCAGGATCTGCAGGCCGGAGTCCGAGACGGTGTCCATGACGACGGCGTCGTAGCCCTCGTCCTCGGCCTGGAGGCCGGCCTCGGCGACGTAGGCGTCGAAGAGGATCGACTCGTAGTAGGAGTCCAGCAGGAAGCAGCTGTTGCGCACCGGCACGAAGTCGATGGTGACCCCCGGCCCGAGGAGGTCGTCAGGGACCTGGGCGGCGCGGGCCTTGACCCCCGCGTCGTCGAACGGGAACGGGATGATGTACTTGATCCGCACGCTACGACCTCCGTTGCTCCGACGATGACCGACTGATGTCGGACTTTCGCCGTTCTAACGGGTCGCCGCGCGCGTGTCAATCGCGGACGATCCCGGACGGCTACTCCGGGCGGGAGGTGCCGCGCCACATCTTCTTGTACGTGCGGCTGAGGTAGGCCATGTGCTTGCGCATCTCCTCGCCGGCCGCGTCGCTGTCGCCGGCCTCGATCGCACCGAGGATCGCCCGGTGGTCGTCGTTGAGGCGCCGGGCGAACCGGTCGCTCATCTCCTCGCGGCTCAGCCGCGTCTGCAGCACGGAGAACACGGGCTGGGCGGCGATGCAGATGAGCGCGTTGCCGCAGCCGTCGACGACGGCGGTGTGGAAGTCCTTGTTGTAGACGTAGTGCTGCTGGCTGCCGAGGATCGTGGGGTCGTCGACGATCGTCTCGCGCAGGCGCTCCAGGTCCTCCTCGCTGCGCCGCGCGGCGCACTGGCGCGCGGCGAAGACCTCGAGCAGCTCGCGCGCCTCGAGGAACTCGCTGAGCGTCACGTCCTCGGACTCCGAGAGCAGGCTGATGTTCGCCTGCAGGAACGTCGAGATGTGGTCGACGGTCGGCAGCGTGACGAAGCTGCCGCCGCCGGCCCCCTTGGCCGTCCGGATGAGGTTCTGGGCGGCCAGCACCCGCAGCGCCTCGCGGACGGTGCCGCGGCTGACGCCGAACTCGCTGGCCAGGACCGCCTCGTTGGGCAGGCGCGCGCCGCGACGCAGCTCGCCCCGCATGATGAGGTCGCGCAGCTGGTCGTAGACCTGCTCGTAGGCCTTGCGCACCCGCTTGACGGGCGTGGCCGCCGACGGCGGCTCGGCCGGCGCGAGCCGGGAGACCACGCGCGCCCGCCGCTCCTCGCTGCTCCCGTTGTCGATGGGCTCGGACACGGTGTCTCCCAGGTCGTCGATGCGCGGCAGGATAGCCGGGGCGGCGGCCGTGTCCCCGCCCACGGCCGCGGGCGCCTGCCCGGGATCAGATCTTGTGCAGCTCGAGCAGCCTCCGGGCGATCACGAGCTGCTGGATCTCGTTGGATCCCTCGCCGATCAGCAGGACGGGCGCGTCCCGGTACAGGCGCTCGATCGGGTACTCCTGGGAGTAGCCGTAGCCGCCGTGGATGCGCATCGCCTCCAACGCGTTCTCCTCGGCGACCTCCGTGGCGAACAGCTTGGCCATGCCGGCCTCGAGGTCGGCGCGCTCCCCGGTGTCCTTGCGCCGGGCGGCATCGATGGTCAGCAGCTCGGCGGCCCGCAGCTTGGTGGCCATCATCGCGAGCTTGGCCTGGATGAGCTGGTGGTTGGCGATCGGCTTGCCGAACGTCTCGCGCTCCTGCGCATAGCGCAGCGAGTTGTCCAGCGCCGACTGCGCGATCCCCAGGCCGCGGGCGGCCACGTTGACCCGGCCGAGCTCGACGCCGGCCATGAACTGCTTGAAGCCCACGCCCTCCTCGCCGCCGAGGATGCTGTGGGCCGGGGTGCGGTAGTTCTCGAAGACCAGCTCCGTGGACTCCACGCCCTTGTAGCCGAGCTTCTTGAGCTTGGGCGGGATCGTCAGGCCGGGCTGCTCGTCGACGTCGGGGTCCTTCTCGATGATGAACGTCGTCATGCCCCGGTGGCGCGGCTCGGCCGTCGGGTCGGTGACCGCGAGCAGCATCACGATGCCGGCCCGCAGGCCGTTGGTGACCCACATCTTCTGGCCGTTGATGACGTAGTCGTCGCCGTCGCGGACGGCCCGCGTGCGGATCGACTGCACGTCGGTGCCGGCGTGGGGCTCGGTCATCGAGAACGCGCAGCGCACCTCGCCCGTCGCCATCTTGGGCAACAGGCGGTCCTTCTGCTCCTGGGTGCCGAACGTCTTGATCATGAACGACGCGATGAAGTGCGTGTTCACGACGCCCGACAGCGAGATCCAGCCGCGCGAGAGCTCCTTGACGATCAGCGCGTAGGTCGTCAGGTCCAGGCCCAGGCCGCCGTACTCCTCGGGAATCGTGGTCCCGAAGAGCCCCAGCTCCTTCATCGTCTCCACGAGCGGGCCGGGGAACTCGTCGGCACGCTCGTACTTCATGACGTTGGGCAGGACGTCCTTGTCGACGAAGTCCCGGATCGTCCCGAGGATGTCCTGCTGGACGTCGGTGAGCTCCATGACGGTGCTCATGCGGCCACCTGCTCGCGGGCCGAGGCGTGGCCGAGCGCCTTGAACGCCTCCAGGTCGGCCAGCCCTCGAGGTGCAGGACCGCCTGCTCGATCGCGTCGACGTCGTCGTCGTCCAGGGCCAGCTCCGCGTTGGCGCGGTACTTGGCCTGCACGTCGGCATCGCTCAGCGGGTTCTCCTCGCCGCCGCGCTGGTGCTCGAGCTCGGCCTCCAGGACGGTCCCGTCGGTGAGCGTGATGCGCACGCCGCCGGGGAAGGCCTTGCCGAACGTGGGGTAGTCCTTGGTCTCGTAGGTGACCTTGTGGGCGAGCTCGAGGACCTTGGTCTCCCGGATCGCGTCGCCGACGAAGGTCATGACGTCGACCTTGCCGCGCACGAGGTAGGAGGCCACGGCGTACGGGATGCTGAACTTCGCGTCGTACTCGCTGCGCGGGTCGTGCTTGGCGGCCAGCGGCTCGAGGACGATCGGCACCACGTCGGCCGGGGCGATGGCCACGATGGAGGCGATGTCGTCGACGTCGAGCCTGCGGCCCGCGGTCGCCTGGATCGTGGCGTCCAGCGGTGCGTGCACGAAGTGGCAGGCCGCGTAGGGCTTGTAGGCGATCTTCGGCGTCTCCCAGCGCTCGCCGAGGTCGGCGAGCTGGCCCTCGATGTCGAGGTCGTCGCGGCGCAGGTAGGCGTTGTAGAGGCCGAAGCGCCCCTCGATGACCGTCTTGGGCCCGGTCTCGCCGTGGGCGGCGAGGGACGCGGCCAGCAGGCCGGAACGGGCGGCGAAGCCCGGGTGCAGGCGCTTGGTCGAGGAGCCGTCGGAGAGATGCTCGAGGATCCCGGAGGCCAGGCTGCCGGCGATGCCCAGGGCCTGGGTCGTCGTCGCGGCGTCGAGGCCGCGGATGCGCGCGGCGGCGGCGGTGGCGCCGTAGACGCCGAGCACGCCGGTGGGGTGGAAGCCGATCTGGTGGAAGAGCGGTCCGGCGGCCAGGCCGAGGCGCAGCACGACCTCGTTGCCGGCGACGAGGGCGGCGAGGAGGTCGGCGCCCGAGGCGCCGTGGGCCTCGGCGGCGGCCAGGGCGGCGGGCACGACGGCGACGCTGACGTGGGCGATGGCGCCCGTGTGCGTGTCGTCGAAGTCCAGCGCGTGGCAGGTGGCGCCGTTGGAGAAGGCGGCGTCGAAGCTCGGCAGGCCGTGGCCGGCGCCGAAGGCCGTGGCCGGGCCCGTGGTGCCGGGCTCGAGCATCGCCTCGCGCGCCCCGGAGGCCACCCCGAGGGCGCAGCCGGCCAGGCCGCAGCCCAGCGTGTCGAGGAGGTGCAGCTTGGCGGCCTGCGCGACCTCGGGCGGCAGCGCGTCGGCGGTGAGGGCGGAGGTGAACGCGGCAAGGCGTTCGGCGACAGTGCTCATGGGTCCTCTCAGACGTTCCGGTCGGTGTCGATGCCCGGCACAGGGCGGCGAGCTCGGGCGCCCCCGGTGGGGTCCCTCGCGCTCATCGGCCTATGCAAGGAGGTTATATGTCCGACATCACCCCGTGTCAACCGGCGGATCCGGGGCTCTGAGGGCCGTTTCGGCGCTGCTGGGCGGGTTTTGCTGCTTGACATTGTCTGATGTCCGGCATATGAATCGGAGCCGGGCGCCGGGCCCTCCTCGGCCCACGGCTGGGTCGCACCCGGAACATTCGAGCGAAGGAAGAGGACCACGTGAAAGCCGCAGTGATGCGCGAGTTCGGAGGATCGTCGGTACTCAACGTCGAGGACGTCGAGGATCCCGAGCCCGGACCCGGCCATGTGCGCATCAAGGTCGACGCCTGTGCGCTGAACCACGTCGACGTCGACATCCGCGACGGCATCTCGCGGTTCGACATCACGTTCCCGCACATCCCGGGCATCGAGATCGTCGGGCGCGTCGACGCCCTCGGCGACGGGGTGGAGGACTACGCGGTCGGCGACCGCGTCATGCCCTATCTGCTCGGCGGGGAGGTCTTCATCGGCGTCGCCGGACCCGGCGGCTTCGCCGAGTACGTGACGGCACCCGCCGGCCAGCTCGTCCGCGTCCCCGAGGCCATCTCCGACGATGACGCCGCGGCCCTGCAGGTCGCGTTCGGCACGGCCTGGCACATGCTCTTCACCCGCGGCGGCCTGCGCATCGGCGAGACCGTCCTGATCAACTCGATCTCGAGCGGCATCGGCTCGGCCGCCGTGCAGCTCGCCCACCTGGCCGGCGCGTACGTCATCGGCACCTCGAGCTCGGCCGAGAAGCTCGCCCAGGCCTCCGCGCTGGGGATGGACGACGGCATCGACTACACCACGGAGGACGTCCCGGCGCGCGTGGCCGAGCTCACCGGCGGCAAGGGCGCCGACCTCGCGTTCGAGCACGTCGGCGGCGAGCTGTTCCAGAAGGCCATCGAGTCTCTCGGCCAGGACGGCCGGCTCGTGACCTGCGGCGGCCACTCGGGCGAGGTCGTGCCGTTCGACGTCATCCCGTTCTTCCGGTCCCAGCACACGATCATCGGCTCGTTCGTCTACACCCGCGACGAGCTCGAGAAGGCGCTGGACTTCGCCGCCCGCGGCCTCATCAAGCCCCTCGTCTCGGCCTCCTTCGGCCTGGACGAGATCCAGGAGGCCTACAGCGCGCTCGAGGCGCGCAAGCACTTCGGAAAGATCCTGGTCCGTCCATGAGCGGAGCCTTGAACAGCACACCCTGCGACGTGGGAGCGACCACATGAAGCGACTCGGAGTAGACGTCGGCGGCACCTTCACGGACCTCATCTATGTGGACGACGAGGCCGGGAAGATCCTCATCCACAAGCTTCCGTCGACGCCCGACGACCCGTCGCGCGGCACGATCGAGGGCATCAAGCAGCTCACGGAGCAGGCCGAGGTCGTCCCCGGCGACCTGGATCAGGTCTTCCACGGCACGACGATCGCCACCAACATCGTCATCGAGCACAACGGCGCCAAGGTGGGGATGATCACCACCGAGGGGTACCGCGACATCCTGCACATCGCGCGGCACAAGAAGCCGATGAACTTCTCGAACTACCAGGACCTTCCCTGGCAGGCCTATCCGCTCGCGCGCCGCCGCTACCGCCTCACGGTCCCCGAGCGCGTCACGGGCGACGGCGAGATCCTCGTCCCGCTCGACGAGGATCGCGCCCGCGAGCAGGTGCTCAAGCTCAAGGAGGCCGGCGTCGAGGCGATCGCCGTCTGCTTCCTGTTCTCCTTCCTCAAGCCCGACCACGAGCAGCGCGTCGCCGAGATCATCCGCGAGGAGTTCCCGGAGGCGTTCCTGTCGGTCTCCTCCGACGTGCTGCCCCAGTACCGCGAGTACGAGCGCTTCTCGACCGTGGCGCTCAACGCCTACGTCGGGCCGAAGGTCGCCACCTACGTGCGCCGCCTGGAGGACGAGCTGCGCGCGCTCAACGTGCGCACGGGCGTGCATCTCATGACGTCGGGCAGCGGCGTCTCCACCGCCCAGGGCGCGATCGACCGTCCCGTCAACCTGCTCATGTCGGGCCCCGTGGCCGGCGTGGTGGGCGGCATCTGGGTCGGCAAGTCGGCCGGATTCGACAGCGTCATCACCCTCGACGTCGGCGGCACCTCGGCCGACATCGGCCTGGCCCAGGGCGGCCACCTGCGGATGAAGCACCTGCTCGACACACGGGTCGGGCCGTACCAGGCGATGATCCCGATGGTCGACGTCGACACGATCGGCGCAGGCGGCGGCTCCATCGCCTACGTCGACGGCGGCGGCATCTTCCGGTCGGGCCCGCGCTCGGCCGGCGCCCAGCCCGGGCCGGCGGCCTACGACCGCGGCGGCACCGAGCCGACCTCGACCGACGCCATGGTCAACCTCGGCTGGCTGCTGCCCGAGGACTTCCTCGGCGGGGCCATGACGCTCAAGCCCGAGCTCGCGCGCACCGCGTTCGAGCCGGTCGCCGAGAAGCTCGGCATGACCGTCGAGGAGGCCTCGATGGGCGCCGTGCAGATCGCGAGCCACTCCATGGTGCAGTCCATCGAGGAGAACTCGGTCCGCAAGGGCTTCGACCCGCGCGACTTCGCGCTCGTCGCCGAGGGCGGCGCCGGCCCGGCGTTCGCCGCGCACATCGCGATCGAGGTCGGCACGCCGGCCGTCGTGGTGCCGCCCTTCCCGGGCGTCACCGCCGCGCTGGGCCTGCTCGTGACCGACGAGGTCTACGAGTACGTCACGACGACCTACCAGCGGCTCTCGGCGCTCAACGCCTCCGAGCTCGAGGCGCGCTACGTCGAGCTCGAGCAGCAGGCCGCCAAGCAGCTGGCCGACGACGGCATCGCGCCGGAGAACCAGGTCATCCAGCGCCTGGCCGACTGCCGCTACCTCGGGCAGGGCTACGAGCTGCGCATCGAGGTCGGCTCCGGTGACCTCGACGCCGCCTGGTCGGAGGACGTCGCGTCCAAGTTCCACGACGCGCACGAGAAGGAGTACTCGCGCCGCTTCGAGGACTCCGACATCGAGATCCCCAACATCCGCGTCCGCGGCATCGGGCTCATCCCCTCGCTCGAGATGCCCGAGGTCGAGAAGGGCGGCGCGTCCGCGGAGGCCGCGCTGCGCCACGAGCGCGACGCCTGGTTCCCGATCGACGGCAAGCTCCAGCAGGTGCCGACGCGCTTCTACGCGCGTGAGGCGCTGCTGGCCGGCAACACGATCGAGGGCCCGGCCGTCGTCAACCAGTACGACTCGACGACGGTGATCCCGCCCGGCCTGAAGGCGGAGATCGACCGCTACGGCAACATCGTCATCCGCGTCGACGCGTCGGCCCAGACCGACATCATCAGCACCGCCGCCACCACGGGCTCCTAGGGCTCACGAGCGAGAAGAGAGGAACCACTTCATGTCCCTTGTGACCTACGAGGTCGGCCGGACCCCCGGGAACCCCACGCGCGAGCGGGTCGAGGTCGACCCCATCACCATGCGGGTGCTCGGCGGGGCCTTCCACGCGATCGCCGCCGAGATGGCGGGCGTGCTGTTCCGCATGTCCTACAGCTCGATCATCCGCGAGTCCGAAGACCTCGGCGCCGGGATCTTCGACGCCCAGGGCCGCGAGCTCTGCGAGTCGGACTCCACGCCGATGCACATCGGTTCGCTGCCCTGGTACATCCGCGGCTTCATGGACCGGCTGGAGGGGAAGATCAAGGAGGGCGACGTCATCGTCCACAACCACCCCTACCTCGGCGCCTCGCACAGCCCGGACATCGCGGTGGCGGTGCCGATCTTCGCCGAGGGCGAGCTGCTGGGCTTCGCCGCGGTGACCGCGCACGTCCTCGACGTCGGCGGCTCCTACCCGGGCATCAACGCCGACGCCTACGACGTGTACGCCGAGGCCAAGCTCTACAACGCGCTGCGCTGGTACAACGAGGGCGAGCTCAACGAGGACGTCGACCGCCTCATCTTCGACAACGTCCGCACCGAGTCCATGAACCGCGGCGACATGAACGCCATGCTCGCCGCGTGCCAGCTCGGGCGCGACCGGTTCCTGCGCCTGACCGGGCGCTACGGCGTCGAGACGGTCATGAGCTCGGCCTACGGGTGGATGGACTACTCGGAGAAGATGCTGCGCGAGCAGATCTCCAAGCTCCCCGACGGCGAGTACAAGGCGCCGACGGCGTGGCTCGACGACGACGCGCGCAACCGCGGGGTGCGCCTGCGCGTGGAGACCAAGGTCATCGTCGAGGGCGACTCGATCACCATCGACCTGACCGGATCGCAGGCCGAGGTGCCCACGGGCTTCAACGTGCCCTTCGAGGGCTCGCTGCTGGTCGGGGCGTACTACGCCATCCGCACGCTCCTGCTCGACGAGGACACGTTCCCCGAGCACGTGCCCCAGAACGACGGCGTCTTCCGGCCCGTCAACGTCATCGCGCCGAAGGGGACGATCTTCAACCCCAACTTCCCGCGGGCGTGCTTCTCGCGGTTCTGCCAGGTCCAGCGCGTGGTCGACAACACGATCCTGGCCATGGGCGAGGTCCTGCCCCAGCAGGTCACGGCCGGCAACTCGGCGGCGATCCACTTCTGCGCCTACTCCGGGTTCACCACGGAGTCGGGCGAGTACTGGCTCTACCTCGAGGTCAACGAGGGCTCCTACGGCGGCCGCTACGGCAAGGACGCCATGGACTCCGTCGACAACCTGATGGCCAACACGCGCAACAACCCGATCGAGGAGCTCGACCTGCGGTTCCCGCTGCGCTGCGACCAGTACGAGCTGCGGCCCGAGCCGGCCGCGCCCGGCAAGTGGCGCGGCGGCGTCGGCGTCATCCGGCGCAACCGCTTCCTGGTCGACGGCACCTACTCGTGCGAGGGCGATCGCCAGTGGGACCCGCCGCGCGGGATCTTCGGCGGCTGGGACGGGCTCGTGGCCTCCACGCACAAGAACCCCGGCACGCCGCAGGAGGAGTACCTGGAGGCCAAGGTGACCGGCGTCGACTTCAAGGCCGGCGAGTTCATCGAGTTCCGCCAGCCCAACGCGGGCGGCTACGGCGATCCGCTGGAGCGCGAGCCCGCCATGGTCCGCGAGGACGTGCTCGACGACTTCACGACGATCGAGCTGGCGCGTGACGCCTACGGCGTGATCTTCGTGGACGAGAAGGACCTGGAGATCGACGAGGCGGCCACCAAGGCCCGCCGCGAGGAGCTCCGCGCGTCGCGCAACGGCGGCCCGAGCGGCTCGCTGAACGACCTGTTCAGCCGGGATGCCGGCAAGCTCATCCCGTCCAAGAGCCCGACCTCCGAGGCCGGCAACGCGGCGTTCGGGCTCCTGTAGGCGATCGGACCCGATGACGATCCAGCAGCATCCCGCGGGCGAGTCCACGACGGCCACGCCGGTGGCGCAGGGCGCCTACTGGCGGGTCGGCGGCTTCGTGTTCACCAACACCCACCACGGCACCGGACCCGACGGCGCGCTGGTCGCGCCCGACGACTGCGAGCGGCAGCTGGAGCAGGCGCTGGCCAACCTCGGCAGGACGCTGAGGGCGGCCGGCTCGGCGCCCGAGCGCGTCGTCAAGATCGTGTACTACGTTCGCGACGCCGCCGAGCTGCCCGACCACGCCCGGCTGGCGTGGTTCGTGGACTGCTGGCCGGAGAGCTCGGTCGTCGAGCTGCGCACGCTGGCCCCGGGCGTCCGGGTCGAGATCGAGGCCGTCGCGACCCTCGAGGCGGCATGAGCAGCGCGCCCCCCGACCGGTCCATCGCGCAGACGACCGCGGCGATCGCCGCGGGCGAGCTGTCGGCCGTCGCGGTGGCCCAGGAGTACCTGGATCGCATCGACGCCCACGACGCGGCGCTCAACGTGTACCGGACGGTCACGCGTGAGCTCGCGCTGGAGCAGGCCGCGGCGGTCGACGCCGCGGCGCAGCGCGGGGAGCCCGTCGGGCCGCTGGCGGGCGTGCCCGTCGCCCTCAAGGACAACATCGCGGTCGCCGGCGTGGAGATGACCGCCGGCACCCGCCACCGCGCCGGCCGCATCGCCGACGAGGACGCCCCAGCCTACGCCGCCCTGCGCGACGCGGGCGCCGTGCTCCTGGGCAAGGTCAGCATGTCGGAGTGGGCGATCGGCGGGACGAACCAGAACATCCACTACGGCGACGTCCACAACCCGTGGGACGTCGCGCGGGTGAGCGGCGGGTCCAGCGGAGGATCCGGCGCGGCGATCGGCGCCGACCTGGCGTTGGCGACGCTGGGCACCGACACGGGAGGGTCGGTGCGCCTGCCGGCGTCGCTCAACGGCTGCTGCGGCCTGCGCGGCACCGCCGGGCGGGTCAGCAACCGCGGCTCGATCCCCGTGGCGTGGACATTCGACACGATCGGCCCGCTCGCGCGGCGCGCCGAGGACGTCGCGGCGATCCTGCAGGTCATCGCGGGCTACGACCACGAGGACCCGATCAGCCCCGATGTCCCCGTCGACGATTACCTCGGGGCGCTCGACGGCGGCGTGGCCGGCCTGCGCATCGGGCTGCTGTCGGGGCCCTACCTCGACGAGGTCGACGCCGGGTTCGCCGCCGCCCTGCGGGCGGCCGCCGACCAGTACGCCGCCCTGGGGGCCGAGATCGTGCCGGTGGACCTGCCCGGGCACGACGACGCGGCCACCTGCACCGCCGAGCTCCTGCTCGCCGAGGCCGCCTACGTGCACCGCAACCACCTGCGCGACTGCCCGGAGATCTTCGCCCCCGACGTGCTGACGCGGCTGCGGCGCGGCGAGGCGGTCACCGGTCCGCAGTACGCCCACCAGCGCCAGGAGCAGCGGCGCTGGCGCCGGCAGGTCCTCGACGCGCTGGAGGGCTGCGACGTGCTCATGTGCCCCGGCGCGGCCCGTACGGCGCCGCTGGCCTCCGAGAGCGAGCCGCTGGCGATGACCGCCGTGCTCGCGCGCTTCACCGGCCTGTGGGTGCTCTCCCGCACGCCGGCGCTCGTCGTGCCCTGCGGCCTGGTGGACGGCCTCCCGGTGTCCTTCCAGCTCGTCGGCCGTCCGTTCGACGAGGCGACGGTGCTGCGCGCGGCCCACGGCTACCAGCAGGCGACGGACTGGCACCTGCGCCGGCCCGACCCGGCGGGCTGGGTCGCGGCGTAGGAGGCCCGGCGCGGGCGCCGGTGGCGCCCCTTCAGCCCGCGGTGGTCAGGTCGACGTGCATATGGCACGTTCAGGTGTCCGGGAGTGTCACGGAACGCGCACGGGCGGCCCCGAGCGGCCCGCGGCCTATCCGAACGTCCCGCCGTCGCGCAGCTCGGCGATCTCGTCGGCCGAGTAGCCGCAGAGGTCGGTCAGCAGTGCGTCGGTGTGCTCGCCGCGCTGCGGGGCGCGCTGCAGGGGGTTGGGCTCGCCGCTGAGGCGAAGGGGGGAGGCCAGCTGGCGGACGCCGCCGAAGCGCGGGTGGTCGATCTCGACGATGTCGCCGCGGGCCGCGACGTGCGGGTCCTCGAGCGCCTCGGCCACCTCGTAGATCGGCCCGTGCGGCACACCGGCGCCGGCGAGGATCGTCAGCCACTCGTCGGTCGGCCGCGCCGCGAAGATCTCGCGCAGCGTGGGGAGGAGCTCCTCGCGGTGCACGTCGCGCGAGGCGAAGTCGACGAAGCGCGGGTCGGTGATCAGGTCCTCGCGGTCCAGCGTCCGGCAGAGCAGCTCGTAGAACTTCTGCTTGGCGCACGCGACGGTGATCCAGCCGTCGGAGGTCGCGAAGGCCTGGAACGGCACGATCGACGGGTGGGCGGACTCGGGCATGCGCCGCGGGGTGTAGCCGCCGTTGGCCGTCCACGTCCCGATGTACATGAGCTGGTGCAGCGCCGTCTCGTACAGCGAGATGTCGCAGTCGCAGCCCACGCCCTCGCGGCGGGCGCGCCAGAGGCCGCCGAGCAGCGCGATCGCCGACACATAGCCGCCCGAGAGATCGACGAGCGACAGCCCGCTCTTGGTCGGCGGCCCGCCGGGGTCGCCGGTGAGGCTCATCCACCCGGCCATGCCCTGCATGATGTAGTCGTAGCCCGCCTCGCTCGCGCGCGGCCCGGTCATGCCGAAGCCCGACAGCGAGCAGCAGACGATCCGCGGGTTGATGGGGGCGAGGTCGTCGTAGGTCAGCCGCAGCTTGGCGGGCTGGTCACCGCGCAGGTTGGAGTAGACGGCGTCGGCCCGGGCCACCAGCCGCTCGAACACCTCGCGGCCCCGCGGCGAGCGCAGGTCGAGCGAGATCGACTTCTTGTTGCGGTTGAACGTCTCGAAGAACAGCGAGTCCTCGCCCTCCTGGAAGGGCGGGACGTAGCGCCCCACGTCGCCGGCCGAGGCGGGGTCCTCGATCTTGATGACCTCGGCCCCGAGATCGGCGAGCTGCAGCGTCCCCCAGGGGCCGGCGCCGTACTGCTCGACGGCGATGATGCGGACGTCGGAGAGCGGAAGCGTCATCCCCGAGGACCCTACCGGAGACGGCAATGTCCGACATCAACTTTCCGACAGCTCTCCCGGGGTTCCGTCCTCGCGCACCCAGGCCTCCCGCGGCCCGACCCGGCGGATGGCGTCCAGCGGCCACAGCGAGAGGAGCAGGGCCGTCCCCAGCAGCACCCAGGACCAGCGGAAGCTGCCGGTGAGGTCGGCCGTCAGGCCGAGCAGCGGCGGCCAGATGACGATGCCCGCGTTCGTGAACAGCAGGGCGAAGCCGACGGCTGTCGCGGAGCTGCCCTCCGGCGCCAGCTCGGAGACCATCGTGACCCACAGCCCCTGCCACCCGATGAGGCAGAACCCGCCCAGCGCGGCTCCCGCCGAGGCCATGACGATCGCGCCGTGCACGGGCGCCGCGCCCAGCAGCGCCGCCGACAGGACTCCCGCGACGGTCACCGCGATGAGCCCCGGCCGCCGGCGGCTGTCGAAGAAGCGGTCGCTGAGCCAGCCCCAGGCCAGGCGCCCGACGAAGCCCGACGCGTTGGAGACCGCCAGGAGCGTGAACGCCGCGGTGCGCGAGAAGCCGAGGTCGTCCTCGAGGTAGAGCGCGAGGTAGGTCAGCAGCGCGTACTGACCGCCGACGAACAGCAGCGCCCAGATCCCCGCGTAGGTGATCTTGCGGTTGCGGGCGATCTCCGCGAGCGTGCCGCGACGGGCCGCCGCCGACGTGGGGACGTTGGTCGGCGTGCGCGCCGCGATGGCGGCGGCCGTGCCGACCAGCGGGATCGCCGCGGCGATCGCCAGCGTCAACCGCCAGCCCCACGCGTCGGCCATGAGGGGCAGCGCGATGGAGGCCGCCAGCGCGCCGAGGGGGATCGCGGCCTGCCGGATGCCCATCGGCAGCCCCCGCCGCTCGCGCGGGAACGCGACGAGGACGAGCTTGCTGCCCGCCGGCGTCGCGGCCCCGCTGAAGATCCCGGCCAGTGCGAGGGCGAGCAGGAGCAGCCCGTAGCCGGCGCCCGCGGCGAGGGCGGCGAACACCGTCAACCCCAGGCCGCTGGCCACCAGCACGAGGCGCTCCCCGATGCGGTCGGCGACCTGCCCGGCCGGGACCGAGCCGATGAAGCGCCCGACGTTCAGCGACGTGACGACGATGCCGACCGCGAACGCCGACAGGCCGAAGCCGTCCTTGATGTAGGGCGCGAGGACGGGGACGCCGAGCTCGACGAACGAGATCGCGCCCTGGGCGGCGAACGCGATCGCCAGCAGCTGCCACGGCCCCATGGCGGGCCGGTCATGTCGTCGCAAAGTCGCCCCCGACCATAGATGTCCGACATATACTGTCGCGGCGTCCAAGCCTACGAGAGGAGATGCGATGACCGACAGCATGATCGAGGTGCGCGGCGCGCGCCTGTGGCACGAGATCAGCGGCGAGGGGGAGCCGGTCCTCCAGATCCACGGATCCGGCTTCGGGCACTTCAACTTCGGCCCCATCACGCCGATCCTCAGCAAGACGTTCCGCTGCATCGACTACGACCAGCGGGGCTACGGCGCCTCCGAGAAGCCCGAGCAGCACTACGACCTCGAGGTCTGGGCCGACGACGCCGTCGGCATGCTCGACGCCCTGGGCATCGAGAAGGCCCACATCCACGGCACCTCGATGGGCGGCATGGTCGCCACGATCGTCGCGGGCAAGTACCCCGACCGCGTGCAGTCGGTGGTCATCAACTGCGCGGCGGCCAAGCTCGGGTTCTCCGGGCGGCTCGTCTTCAAGAACTGGATCGACCTCATCAAGCTCGAGGGCTGCGGCAGCCGCATCCTGGCCGAGCTCATCGCCTGGCAGTGCCTCTCGCGCGCCTACATGGCCACGCCGGAAGGCCAGGAGGGCGTCGAGGTCATCCAGCAGATCCTCCGCGACGCCAACGAGGACCGCGTCATGATCCAGGCCTGCGAGGCCATGAACGCCATGGACAACCGCGACTGGGTCAAGAAGATCACGTCCCCGGCGCTGGTGATCGGCGGTGACGAGGACGTCATGACCCCGTGGGACCAGGGGCCCGACGGCGCCGGCCAGCAGTGGATCGCCGACAACCTGCCCAACGGCGAGACCTACGTCGTCAAGGGCGGCAACCACTCGACGATCTTCGACAGCACCGAGGACCACGCCCAGGCGGTCACCGCGTTCTTCACCAAGCACGCGGGCGCCGCCTGATCCGGTCGCGCCGGGCGCCGCGGCCGGCTGGGTCACAGCCGGCCGCATCCGCCCGCGGCGCTCAGGCCAGGTCGGCGTAGACGCCCGCCCCGTCGGGCTCGCCGGCGAGGACCTCGTGGAAGAACGCCGTGACGACGCGCACCGCCTCATCGGGCACCTCGAGGAGGTCGGCGTGGCCGATGTCGGGGAACTCGTGCAGGCGTGCGTACTCCGGCACGGCCTCGGCGATCTGCTTGGCGCTGTAGCCCGACGGCGCCAGCTCGGCCGGCGTCATGATGTCCGTGCTGCCGTTGGTCAGCAGCAGCGGGCGCGCGATGTCCTTCACGAGCGGCTCGAGGTCCATGTGCTCCATGGCCAGGCACGCCTGGCGCACGGTGTAAGGCGAGTTGGCGTTCACGATGCGCTTGACCGCGTCGAAGATGTCGGGGTGCTCCTCCACGTACTTCGCGCCGACGGCCTGGATCGTGAGCAGGTCGACGAAGTCGTCCATCGGCAGCGCCTCGCACTGCTGGCGCCAGTTGCGGAACAGGATGCGGCGGTAGGTGTCGCAGCGCGCCATCCCGCAGTCGGCGACGGAGGCGATCGTCTTGTCGCCGTGCAGCGCGGTGAACGCGATGGCGATCATGCCGCCCATCGACGTGCCGTGCGTCAGCGCCCGCTCGATGCCCAGGGCGTCGAGCAGCCCGGCGGCCTCGTTGGCCCAGTTCTCCATGGAGTACGAGGTCAGCGGCTGCGTCGACCGGCCGTAGCCGCTGGCGTCGAAGCTCAGCAGCCGGAAGTTCTCGCGCATCCCGTCGTTGACGAAGTCGAAGTTCTGGCGCCCGAACAGCGATCCACCGAACTGCAGGATGATCGGCTTGTCGACGGGCCCGGTGAGCTCGTAGTACAGACGGACGTCGCCGACGTCGGCAAAGGGCATCAGGGAGTCTCCTCTCGTGTGGTGGCCTTGGCGCGCAGCTGCGCGCGAAGCTGCTGGGTGGCAGCGGCGTCGAACGTCCGACCGTCGATGACGACGCCGTAGATGTCGCGAGCCTGCTCGCCGCTGATGAGCTCGTCGAGGCAGTCGCTGAGGACGCGCTCGGGCTCCCGGTCCAGCGGGTCGCCGTAGCCGCCACTGGTGACGCCCTCGATGACGAGGCGGTCGCCCGCGGCGAAGCGGTAGGCGTTGACCTTGGAGTACAGCTGCTCGACGGTGCCGTCGGCCCGGTGGTGCCAGAAGCGCCCCGGCCGGCCCGGCGTGCCGCCGAAGACGCCGGGCGGCGGGTCGACGTCGGCGTGGCGCTCGGACTCCGTGGTCACCACCGACGGGGTCAGGAACGCGTAGTCGCGCACCGCGCTCGTCCCGCCGCGCCACTCGCCGTGCCCGAACTCCTGCTCGATGAGCTCGTAGCGGTGGAAGCGGAACGGCAGGTGCATCTCGATGTCCTCGATGGGCTGGTTGCGGATGTTGGCCGACAGGCAGTCGACCGCGTCCATCCCGTCCTTGCCCGGGCGCCCACCGTAGCTGCCCTCGTCGACCTCGATCGTGATCCAGTAGCTGCCGTCCTCGTACGTCCCGCTCATGTACATGCCGTTGAGCTGGGCCGAGTTGCCGGCGGTCGTGCGGTCGGGCATGACCGGCGCCAGCGCCTGGAGGATGAGGTCGGCGACCCGGTTGATGGGGTTGAACCGGATCTGCGTGGCGGCGGGGAAGCGCGGGTTGAAGATGCAGCCCTCGGGGGCGATGACCGTGATGGGCCGGAAGCCGCCGGAGTTCCCCGGCACGTAGGCGTCGGTCAGGAACGTGTCGAGCAGCAGCGTGCGGAACAGGCTGTAGACGCCGACCAGCGTCGAGCCGCCGTAGGGCGTGTTGAGCGCGTTGGGACGCTGCGGCGGGGTCTCGGTGAGGTCGACGGTCACGTCGTCGCCCTCCACGATGACCGTCACGGCGAGCTTCTCGGGCACGCCCCGATGGATGCCGTCGTCGTCGAGCCAGCCCTCGGCGCGGTACCGGCCGTCGGGGATCTTGGCGATCTCGGTGCGCAGCATGCGCTCGGAGTAGTCGATCAGCGCCTCGGAGTAGGCCTCCACCACGGGCCACGAGTGCTTGGCGATCAGCCCCTCGAGCCGCCGCGCGCCGTGCTGGGCCGCCGCGATCTGGCACGAGAGGTCGCCCATCACCTCGCGTGGGACGCGGTTGTTGTCGGTGAAGAAGTACCACATGTTGTCGTCGCGGACGCCCTCGCGGTAGATGAACGTCGCGTTGAAGATGCGGCCCTCGGCGTACATGTCGAACAGGTCGATCGCCGCGCCGGGCTGGGCCCCGCCGATGTCGAGGTGGTGCGCGGTGTTGGCCGAGAAGGCGATGAGCTCGCCGTCGCAGAACACCGGGACGATCACCGCGATGTCCAGCGAGTGGCTCGCGCCGAGGTAGGGGTGGTTGTGCAGCAGGACGTCGCCCGGCCGCAGCTCGATGTCGCGCTTGGCGACGGTCTCGAGCATGCCCTTGGTGTAGGCCACGAGCGACCCGACGTGGAACGGCGTGTTGTCGGACTCGGCGATCTCCTCGCAGCGCGTGTTCAGCAGCGCGCTCCCGATGTCCTCGGACTCGCGGATGAGCACGGAGTAGGAACTGCGGATGAGCTGGTGGGCCATCTCCTTGGCGATGGAGTCCAGCTCGCCCCCGATGATCTGCATCATCACGGGGTCGATGTCGACCTGCGCGCTCATGTCCGCTCCTCGCCGTCGGTGGTGAGCCTGATCGTGCCGTCGCCCAGGACCTCCCCGGCCCAGCGGGGGAGATGACGACGGTGGAGTCCATCTCGTGGACGATCGCCGGCCCGGGGATCCGGTTGCCGGCCCGCAGGCGCGCCCGCGTGTAGATCGCGACCTCGTGCGCCGCGTGGCCGGCGCCGTCGGCGAACGTCACGCGGGAGGTCCCGGTCCGGGCCGCCGAGGGGTCGGCGTCGCCGGGCCCCACGCTGGTGTGCGGCCGGGCCGCGATGGCCGCGGTGGCCACGACCCGCAGGTTGATGATCTCGATCGGGTCGCCCGCGAAGTCGAAGCCGTACTCGTGGAAGTGCTGGGAGCGGAAGCTCTCGGCGATCTGCTCGCGCCAGTCCTCGCCCAGCGCGTCGCAGTCGGCGGCGAGCTCATAGCCCTGCCCGGCGTAGCGGCAGGCGGCCTCGCGGTGCAGGACGGGCTCGGCGCCGTCGTGGCCGGCGAAGCGCGCACGCAGCTCGTCCTCCATCTCGCCGAAGCGCGCCTCGAGCGCCTCGCGCTCCGCCGCCGCGAGCATGACCCCGACGGTGCGGATGTTGTCGTAGCGCAGGTCGGTGGCCAGCAGGCCCATCGCCGAGGTGATGCCGGGCGCCGGCGGCAGCAGGATGACGGGGATCTCGAGCTGCTCGGCGATCTCGCACCCGTGCAGCGGGCCGGCCCCGCCGAAGGCGACGAGCGCGCACTCGCGCGGGTCGTAGCCGCGGCGGACGGAGTGCACGCGGATCTCGCGGACCATGTTGGCGTTGACGATCGTCAGGATCGCCAGCGCCGCCTGCTCGACGTCCATGCCGAACTCGCCGCCGATCCGGGTCACGGCCTCCCGCGCCGCGGCGGCGTCCAGGCGCAGGCGGCCGTCGAGGAACTGGTCGGGGTCGATGCGCCCGAGGACGACGTGGGCGTCGGTCACCGTCGGCTCCGTCCCGCCCTGGCCGTAGGCCGCCGGGCCGGGCTGCGCGCCCGCGCTGCGCGGGCCGACGTTGAACGCGCCGCCCTGGTCGCGCCACGCGATGGAGCCGCCCCCGGCGCCGATGGCGGTGACGTCGAGCTTGGGGGAGAGGATGGGGTAGCCGCCCATCTGGCTCTCGCGCGCGTTCATCTCCAGCAGCCGGCCGGGGATGACGCTGATGTCCGCCGACGTGCCGCCGATGTCGAGCGTGATGAGCTGGTCGTGGCCGTTGGTGGTGCCGATGTGGCGGCCGGCGATGACCCCGGCGGCGGGCCCCGACAGCAGGACGTTGACCGCGTGGGAGGCCGCCTGGTCGATGGCCGCCACGCCGCCGTTGGACTGCATGACGTGGATCGGGCACCGCACGCCCGCCTCGCGCCACCCGGCCTCGAGGCGCTCGAGGTAGCGGCGCACCTTCGGCTTGACGTAGGCGTTGGCCGCCGTCGTCGTGAAGCGCTCGAACTCGCGGAACTGGGCGACGATCTGGTGCGAGAGGGAGATCTCGGCGTCGGGATGGTGCTCGGCGATGAGCTCGCCGGCGCGCAGCTCGTGGCTCGGGTCCAGGAAGGAGAACAGGAAGCAGACGCAGATCGACTCCACGCCCCAGTCCTTGAGCTCGAGGATCGCCTCGACCGTGCGCGCCTCGTCGAGCGGGATCGTGATCTCGCCCGGGGGCACGACGCGCTCGGGGATCGCCTTGCGGTGCTTGCGCTCCACCAGCGGCCAGCGCTGGTAGGCGATGTCCTGCATGAGCGAGAAGTTGTGCGGCCGCTGGTGGCGGCCGATGTGGATGATGTCGCGGAAGCCCTCCGTCGTCAGCATCCCGGTGCGCCCGCCGTCGTGCTCGAGGAGCGCGTTGGTGGCGACCGTGGTGCCGTGGAGGACCAGGTCGATGTCCGCGGGCGTGATGCCGGCGATGTCGCAGATCTCGTGCGTGCCCTGGACGGTGCCGCGCGCCGGATCATCGTTCGTCGACGGCAGCTTGTGGACGATGACGCCCTGCTCGAGGCCCCCGAGGATGATGTCGGTGTTCGTTCCGCCCACGTCGACGCCGAGGCTGATCACGCTGCTCCCTGTGTGTCGTGCCGCTGGTCTGGCGTACGATCGTATACTGAATGAGGTCGTAAGTTCGACATTCGTCACGGGGGCGATTCTGGTGGAGCCGGTCGCGGGCGGTCCCGACATCGCAGGGCTTCGGGCGGCGGCGTTGCAGGCCATCGTCGACGCGCTGCGCGAGCAGTACGGCGTCGGACGGTGCACCCTCCGCCTCGACGTCGAGGATGACGTCTACCCCGTGGCCTTCGAGGCGCGTGCCGACGGCGTCGGCACGCTCATCGGGGACACGACCGTCGTCCTCAAGGGCCAGCCCGTGGTCGAGGCGATGCTCGCCGGCGCCGGGCAGGTCGTCCAGCACGACAGCGCCCGGGCCTCGGGCGACCCCGCGTTCCAGCGGATGCTGGTGGCCTACGGAGGGATGGCCGCCCAGATCGTCACCGCGGTGCGGGCCGACGGCCGGCTGCTCGGCCTGCTGTCCCTCCACGAGCTCGGCGCGCCGCGCATGTGGACGGAGGCCGAGACCCGCGGCGCCGTGGAGGCCTGCGGCCTGATCGCGCAGGTGCTCGCATGAGTCCGCGCATCGCCCTGGACCGCGACAGCTCGATCCTGGCCGGGCCCGGGCCCGGCCACAACCGACTGCATCCCGAGGTCCCGCCCGTGGCGGCGATCGACCCCGGTGACGAGCTCGTCGTCGACTGCCGCGACGGGATGGACGGTGCGCTGCGCCGCGCGGCGCCCGACCTGGCCGGCCTGGAGCTCGACGCCAACCACCCGCTGACCGGGCCCGTGGCCGTCCGCGGCGCGCAGCCGGGCGACGTGCTCGTCGTCGAGCTGCGCGCGCTGGAGTGCGACCCGGTCGGGAGCACCGCGGTCATCCCGGGCTTCGGCCTGCTCGGCGATCGCTTCACCGAGCCGTTCCTCGTGCGCTGGGACATCGCGGGCGGGGTGGCGCGCTCCGAGCAGCTGCCCGGCGTGGCCATCCACGGCCGGCCGTTCCTGGGCTGCGTGGCCGTCGCGCCGTCGCCGGAGCTGCTGGTCCGGGCCACCGCGCGCGAGGCGGCGCTGGGCGCGACGGGCGCCGTGGTGCTCGGCCCCGACCCTCACGGCGCGGTGCCGGCCGGCGGCGCGGTCGCCCGCGACGGGCTGCGGACGATCCCGCCGCGGGAGAACGGGGGCAACCTCGACATCCGCCACCTCACGGTGGGCAGCCGGCTGCTGCTTCCGGTCGGGGTGCCCGAGGCCATGCTCTCGCTCGGCGACCCGCATTTCGCCCAGGGCGACGGCGAGTCGTGCGGCACGGCCATCGAGGTCGCGGGCGTCGCGACCGTCGCGGTGCAACTGCGCGCGGCGGCCGACCTGCGCTTCCGTCCCACGATGCCCGCCTACGAGTACGTCGAGGAGCCCGCCACCGGGCCCCGGACGTGGTTCGCGACGACGGGGATCCCGGTCGCCGCCGACGGCTCCAACCGCGACCTCGACCTGCACCTCGCCGCGCGCAACGCGGTGGGCGACCTCGTCGACTGGCTCGTCGCCGAACGCGGCCTGACGGCCGAGCAGGCCTATGTGGTGTTCAGCGTGGCCGGCGACCTGCGCGTGAGCGAGATCGTCAACGTGCCCAACGCGCTGGTGTCTGCCGCGCTGCCGCTCGACGTGTTCGAGGGGTAGGTGGGCGGGGCGCCCCCCGCCTACCCGCCCAACGCCGCGCGCACCGCCGCGCCCGCCTCGGCGGTCGACGCGGTGCCCCCGAGGTCGCGCGTGCGCGTCGCGGGGTCGGCGACCGTCGCCTCGATCGCCGCCAGCAGCGCCGCGGCCGCCTCGTGCTCGCCGAGGAACTCGAGCGCCAGCGCGCCCGACCACAACTCGCCCACCGGGTTGGCGATGCCCTGCCCGGCGATGTCGGGCGCCGATCCGTGGATGGCCTGGAACAGGCTGGGGTGCTGCCGGGTCGGGTCGAGGTTGGCGCTCGGGGCGATGCCCATGCTCCCGCACAGCGCAGCGCCCAGGTCGGTGAGGATGTCGCCGAACAGGTTGCTCGCGACGACGACGTCCAGCGAGCCGGGGCGCGTGACCATCCGCGCCGTGAGCGCGTCGATGAGGCAGCTGTCGGTCGTGATGTCGGGGTAGTCGGCCGCCACGCGCGCGAAGCACTCGTCCCACAGCGGCATCGCGTGGCGCAGGGCGTTGGACTTGGTCGCGCTCGTGACGTGCCGACGGCCGTGGGCGCGGGCGTGCTCGAACGCGTAGCGCACGATGCGCTCGATGCCGCCGCGGGTGAACACCGAGGTCTCCACGGCGAGCTCCGCGTCGTGGCCGGCGTGCAGCCGCCCGCCGGCGCCGCTGTACTCGCCCTCGGTGTTCTCGCGCACGAAGACGATGTCCAGGTCGCCGGGCCCGACGCCGGCCAGCGGCCCGGGGACGCCGGCCATGAGCCGGACCGGGCGCAGGTTGACGTACTGGTCGAAGGCCTGGCGCAGGGCCAGGATGTAGCCCCACACCGTGACCGTGTCGGGCACCCGCGGGTCGCCGATCGGGCCCGCCAGGATCGCGTCGAAGCCGCCGAGCTGCTCGGGGGCGTCAGCCGGCATGACGCTGCCGTGGGCGAGGTAGCGCTCCGAGCCCCAGTCGAAGGGCACGATGTCCAGCGCGATGCCGTGCAGCCGCGCGACCGTCTCCAGCGCCGAGACGGCCTCGGGCATGACCTCGGGCCCGATGCCGTCGCCCGCGACCACCGCGATGCGGTGCGCGCGCCCGCCGCCGGCGGCCATCAGTGGGCCCCCGCGGCGAAGCCGCCGTCGACGGCCAGCGTCGTCCCGGTCACCCATCGCGCCTCGTCGGAGGCCAGGTAGACGAAGGCGTCGGCGATGTCGCGCGGCTCGCCGAGGCGCCCGAGCGGGTGCATCGCCTCCACGTCGGTCCGGGCGGCGGCCGGGTCGTCCTGCTCGGCGAGGTAGCGCTCGAGCATGGGGGTGGCCACGAAGCCGGGGTTGACCGCGTTGACGCGGATCTGCGCCGCGGCGCCCTCGAGGGCCATGCACCGGGTGAGCATGATGACCCCCGCCTTGGCCGTGGCGTAGGCGGCCTGGCCCGCCGTACCGACCTGCCCCGCGATGGAGGCGGTCGACGCGATCACGCCGCCGCCGGCGGCCTCGAGGTGCGGCCAGGCCGCCTGCGAGACCAGGAACACCGACTTGAGATCGACGGCCAGCGCGCGGTCCCAATCCTCCTCGGCCAGGTCGCGCACCGCCCCGACCATCGGGATGCCCGCGTTGTTGACCACCACGTCGAGGCCGCCCAGCGCGGAGACCGCCTCGGCCACGGCGGCCCGCACGGCCGCGCCGTCGGTCACGTCGGCCGCCGCGGTCGCGACGATCCCGTCGCCGAGCTCGCCGGCCAGCGCCCCCAGCGCGCCGGCGTCGAGGTCGAGCAGGGCCACGCGCGCCCCCTCCTGCACGAAGCGCCGGGCGACCTCGCGGCCGATGCCCGATCCGGCGCCCGTGATGATGGTCCGCTTGTCCTGCAATCGCATGGCTGTCTCCTGGATGGCGGTGGTCACGGGCCCAGCCGCGGAGCGACCTCGTGGGCGAGCAGGCGCAGCGTACGCAGCACGTGCTCCTGGGGCATGCCGGGCCACTGGGCGCGGCAGATGATGTGGTCGACGCCCAGGCGCGCGACGTGCTCGGCCAGGATGGCGGCACAGGTCTGCGGCGACCCGATGACGAAGCGCCCTCCCGCGGTCAGCTCGGCGAAGGCCCGGCGCAGCGTGTCGCCCTCGGGCAGCACGTCGCTCTGGCCCCAGGCCACGTAGGCGTCGTACTTGCCCTCCAGGTAGGGGCGGGCGGCGGCCAGCGCGGCCTCGTCGGTCTCGGCGACGCAGATCTCCTTGATGACCGGCATCCGGGTCACCGGCGCCAGCCCCGCCTCGGCGCGCGCGGCGTGGAACAGGCCGACCTGGCGCTCGAGCTCGTCCAGGCGCGTGTGCGGGTTGACCAGCCAGGCGTCGGAGAGGCGCGCGGCGCGCTGCACGGCGCGGTCGCCGTTGGCGGCCATCCAGATCGGCGGCGGGCGCTCGGAGCGCAGCGCTAGCTCGGCGTCGGTGAGAACGTAGCCCTCGCCCCGGGCGGTGACGCGCTCGCCGGCCAGGAGGCGGCGCACGACGTCGAGCTTGGCCTCGAAGGTCGCCACGCGGCCGGTGGAGATGCCGAACGCGGCGTTCTCGACGTCGCGGTAGCCGAAGCCGACGCCGAGCACGAAGCGCCCGTCGCAGATCGCGTCCAGCGTGGCGACGTTCTCGGCCACCTCGAGCGGGTTGAGCAGCGTGAGCAGCAGGACGCCGGCGCCGACGGTCATGCCCTCGGCCTCGGCGGCGACGCGCGCGAGCATCGGGATGCTCTGGTACATCGCGAACGGCTGGGACAGGAAGTGCTGGCCCGCCCAGATCGACGTGTAGCCCAGCTCCCGCGCGGCCGCGACCTGCTCGAGGTGCTCGCGCACGCCCTCGGCCGGCGGCCGGCCGGGCGGGTGCTGGTCGGAGAGGAACAGCCCGAGATCGATGGCCACGGCTCAGACGCGCAGGACGAACGGGTCCTGCACCTCCTCCGACAGCTCGATCCACACGCTCTTGGTCTTCGTGTAGGCGTTCATCGCCTCGATGCCGCTCTCGCGGCCATGGCCGCTGAGCCCCGAGCCGCCGAACGGCATGAGCGGCGAGACCGCGCGGTAGGTGTTGACCCAGACCGTGCCGGCGTCCAGGGCGCGGGCCACGCGGTGCGCGCGCTTGACGTCGCGCGTCCAGATCCCCGCGGCCAGGGAGTAGCGCGTGCCGTTGGCGATCTCGACCGCCTCGGCCTCGTCCTCGAAGGTCAGCACGGACAGGACCGGCCCGAAGACCTCGTTCTGGGCGATGTGGTCGTCGGGCCGCAGGCCGGTCAGCACGGTCGGCGGGTAGAAGAGCCCGGCGGCCAGGCGCTCCTCGTCGGGGCGCCGCCCGCCGGTGGCCACCGTCGCCCCGGCCGCCACGGCGTCCTCCACCATGCCGACGATGCGCTCGAGCTGGGGCGGGGTTGCGGCCGGGCCCATCTGGGTGTCCTCCGCCGTCGGGTCGCCGAGCCGGATCGTCTCGGCCCGGGCGGCGATCCGCGCGACGAACGCGTCGGCGATGTCGCGCTGGACGAGCAGGCGCGAGCCGGCGATGCAGGTCTGCCCGGACGCGGCGAAGATCCCGGCCAGGACCCCGGCCTCGGCGGCGTCGAGGTCGGCGTCGGCGAAGACGACGTTGGCCGACTTGCCGCCGAGCTCGAACGTGGTCGGGGTCAACGAGTCCGCCGCGGCACGCCCGATCGCCTTGGCCGACTCGGGACCCCCCGTGAAGGCGATGTGGTCGATGTCGGGGTGCGACGTCAGCGCGGCGCCGGCGCCGGCGCCGGTGCCGGTGACGACGTTGACCACGCCGGGCGGGAACCCGGCCTCGACGAAGAGCTCGACGAGCTCGACGAGCGACGCCGACGTGTACTCGCTCGGCTTGGCCACGACCGTGTTGCCGGCCGCCAGCGCGGGGGCCAGCTTCCACGTCGCCAGCAGCAGCGGCGAGTTCCACGGGGCGATCGCGGCGACGACGCCCACCGGCTCGCGCACGGTGTAGCCCATGATGGTGGGGAAGTCCATCGGCGGGACGGTGCCGTCGACCTTGTCGGCCAGGCCGCCGAAGAAGCGGTACCAGCGCCCGAGCGCGAGCGCCTGGGCCTTCATCTCGCGCAGCAGCTTGCCGTTGTCGCGCGTCTCCGTCCGGGCCAGGCTGTCGGCGTTGGCGTCGACGAGGTCGGCCACGCGGTTGAGCAGGCGACCGCGGGCGGTCGCGGTCAGGCCGGCCCACGCCGGGTCGCGGAAGGCGGCGCGCGCGGCGGCGACGGCGGTGTCGACGTCCTGCGCCGTGGCGTCCGGGATGCGCGCCCAGACCTCGCCGGTGGCGGGGTCCACGCTGTCCAGCGTGCGCCCCCCGGAGGCCGCCATCGGCGCTCCTCCGACGTGCATCAAATAGTCGCGCGGCGTCATCAGGGGGTTCTATCAGGCCCGGCGCCGAAGATCGACGCGCCGGCCCGGCGAAAGTTCGACATCGCCGACGGCGGCGGTGACGGGTGATATAAGCACGGCGCAGAACCACTGGTATCCATCGTTCGAGCAAGAGGTGAGGCAATGTCGGACTTCGAAGTGTCCTTCGGTCTCGAAGGTCGCGTCATCGCCGTGACCGGTGCCGCGCAGGGCATCGGGCAGGGCGTCGCGGTCGCGGCCGCGGGCGCCGGGGCCGACGTCGCGCTCATCGACCTCGACGAGGACCGCCTGGCCGAGACCAAGGCGCTCGTGGAGGCCACGGGCCGCCGGGCGCAGGCCGTCGGCGTCGACATCGGCGACCGCGACGCGGTGCTCGCCGCGTTCGCCCGGATCGACGGCGACCTCGGCGCGCCCCACGGGCTCGTCAACTGCGCGGCGATCATCTGCGAGAACCTCCCGGCCGAGGAGGCCGCCGAGGCCGACATGGACCGCCTGTGGCGTGTCAACGTCAAGGGCAGCCTGTGGGCCGCCCAGGCCGCGTTCGCGGGCATGAAGGCCGCCGGTGGCGGCTCGATCGTCAACCTCGCCTCGCAGGCGGCGATCCTCTCGCTGCCCAACCAGGTCGTCTACACCGCGACGAAGGGCGCCATCGCCGCGATGACGCGCAGCCAGGCGATCGACTGGGCGCCGCACGGCATCCGTGTCAACGCGATCGCGCCGACGTTCGTCTGGACGCCGATGGCCGCGCCGATGCTCGAGATCCAGCAGGTCCACGACGCGTCGGTCAAGCGCATCCCGCTCGGGCGCATCGGGCAGCCGAAGGACATCGCGGGCGCCGCGGTGTTCCTCTGCACCGACGCCGCGTCGATGATCACCGGCCACCTGCTGCCCGTCGACGGCGGCTGGACCGCCGGCGAGCCGGGTCTCGACCTGTAGGGGCGCCCTACGGGACGGCGGGCTCGGCGGCCGCGGGCGGCGGCGCCGGCGCGCGGCTGACGACCGCGACGCCGAGGATCACGATCGCCATCCCGGCCAGCACGACGGCCTCGGGCGCGTTGCCTCGCGCGACCTCCACGACGACGGCCACGACCGGCGCGAGGAACTGCCAGGCGCTGGCGCGGGTGGCCGGGATGGACCGCAGCGCGGTCGTGTAGGCGACGGCCGCGAACGCCGAGGAGCCCGCGGCCACCCAGGCCACCGACGTCCACAGCGATCCGGCGCCCCAGCTCGTGTCGCCCACGTGCCCGTAGAGCAGCGCGAGCGGGACGAGGGCGACGCCGCCGACGAGGTGCTGGACGGCCGTGAAGGCCACGATGTCGGTCCCGGGATACCGCTGTACGGTGGCCTTGACGAGCAGCGTGCCGACGGCGAAGCCCGCGCCGGCCATCAGCGCGATCGCCATGCCCAGGACCATGCGGCCGGTGTCGGTGCCGCCCGACAGCTGCGACGAGACCATCGTCACGATGCCGATGAACGCCGTCACGAGCCCGACCACGCCCCAGGGGGCGATGCGCTCGCCGAGCGTGAAGCGCGCGAGGACCAGGACGAAGAACGGCGTCGTGTTCAGGAGGATCGCGGCGTTGCCCGCGCCGGCCATCGACGTGCCCTCGGCGATCCCCTCGAAGGCCAGGGTGACCATGAACAGCCCCGACAGCGCGGCCCAGGCCAGCGTCCGTCCGCGGGGCAGCGTGCCGTGGCGCAGCGCCGTGATCGCCAGCAGCAGCGCGGCGGCGGGCAGCGCGCGCAGCGTCGAGAACACGACGGGCGAGGCGTGCTGTGTGCCGACCGCGGTCGCGCGGAACGCCGAGCCCCAGAGGACCACGGTCGCCGCGAGCAGCAGGTAGGGTACGACGTTCGTCGCCGGGGCGGGGCGCGGGCCGCGCGTCATGCTCGCTCCGCCAGGGCCGTGGCCGGGGCCCGGCCGGTGCGGCGCTCGAGCACCCGCTCGAGCACGAGGCCGGCGGCCACGCCCCACAGCATGGGGTTGCCGAGCAGCTTGGCCGTGGGGGACAGCAGGTGCTGCAGCGGGGTCCACGCGATGCTCGGCGCCAGCGCGACGGCGGCGACCATGCGGGCATGCGCCCCGAGCGGCCACAGCCGCTGCAGCGTCTGCACGATCATCGAGCAGAACATGAGCGCCAGCAGCGCGGCCGAGACCGTGAGCGGCAGGGCCGCCACGAGCCCGAGGAAGGGCTGCACGAGCGCGAGGGCCATGACGAGCAGCGCCGCGATGGCCAGCGCGGTGCGTCGGCGGTTGCCCAGGAGCTGGACGATGGGCACGGAGTCCAGGCGGGCCACCGTGCCGAGCACGTTGCCGGCCAGCGCCCCGACGGCCTGCACCGCGCCGTGGACGACGAGCCCGCGCGCGGACGCCAGTCGCGCCTTCTCGACCTCCTGCATGGCCGAGCCGACCTCGACGGCGGCCACCGTGTTGAACGCGATGAGGCCGGCGGCGATCACGAACGGGACGATGACCTGCACGCTGAACTGCGGCGCGCCCCACGGCAGCGCGCTGGGGAGCGCCAGGCCGCCGGAGAGGTCGGCGTGCGGCACGCCGCCGACGGCGATGGCCGCTGCGGCGCCGACCAGCAGCGCGACGAGCAGGGCGTAGGGCCGCGTGACGCGCGGGCGCTGCAGCCCGACGCCGACGGCGACGACGGCCAGCGCGGCGACCCAGCCCGCCGTGGTGCCCCACGGGTGCACGTGGCTGGTGGCCAGCGCCCGGGCGACCGTGGTCGGGAGCACCGCGACCGTGACGACCAGGACGAACACCATGCCCGTCAGCGGCGTGAAGACCCGCAGCAGCAGGCGGTCGAAGCGCAGCACGCCCAGCAGCGCGACCGTCGCCCCGCCCACGAGCAGGCCCGCGCCGATCGCGGCCAGGCCGTGGCCGCCGGCGGCGACCACGACGACCGCGGCGAGGTAGGCGGCCGCCGGGCCCTCGTAGAGCGTGAGCCGGTAGCCCACGACGACCTGGGCCAACGTCGCCAGGCCGAGGGTGAGCATGGCGGCGAGGACGAACGTCCGCGTCTGGCCCGGCTGCACGCCGGCGACGTCGCCGGCGACCAGCCAGAACCCGAACGCCTGCGGCACCACGGCCAGGACCCACAGGACGGCCGTGCGCAGGTCGCCGGCGGCCGGGCGCGCAAGGATGCTGCGGCGGGCGCTGCCCGCGTGGTGAGGAGGCCTCCAGATGCTCAAAACCCGGTGAACGCGGCGCGACGCTTGCCAGCCGTACCGTTCGGTCCGTACGATAGACGCGATTGTATGCAAAGGCATACAAAGGTTCCGGCTCGGCGTCGCCAGCCTCCGAGAGCCCGCCGATGACCGAGCCCGACACCACGATCTTCAGCCCGTCGACGACGATCTCCAGCAGCGAGGAGGCCTACGAGGCCATCCGCCGCGCGATCCTCGACGGGACCCTGCGCCCCGGCGAGCGGATCGTGGAGCAGCGCCTGGCGCGGATGCTCGCCGTGAGCCGCACGCCCGTGCGCGAGGCGCTGCACAAGCTCGAGCGCGAGAACCTCGTCGCCCGCTCGGGCCGCGGCATGGCGGTCCAGACGTTCTCGCCCGACGAGGTCCGCGACATCTACGACCTGCGGGCCCACCTCGAGAGCTACGCCGCCCGCCGGGCCGCCGATCGGATCACCGAGCACGAGATCGCCGAGCTGCGCGCCGTCCAGGAGCAGCTCGCGGCCAAGGTCGCCCGCGACGTCAGCGACGACGTCGAGTGGCTGCGCGAGCCCGCGCGCCTGAACCATCAGTTCCACCTGCTCGTCGTGCGCGCCGCCCGCTCGGGCTCGCTGGAGCGGACGGTCGGCAGCGTCGGCCAGACGCCGCTCATCTACAAGGCCTACCTCTGGTACGGCGACGATGAGAAGCGCCGCTCGGGCTCCGGGCACGAGACCCTCATCGACCTTCTGGCCGCCGGCGACGGTGCCGGCGCCGAGGCGACGTGGCGCGCCCACATCGAGTTCGGGCGCGACGTGCTGATCGAGCGACTGCTCGCCCAGCGCTCCCGCGCCGACGCGGGATTCTGAGCAACCGACAGAAGGAGCTGGTGTGAAGGCGGTCCGCTATCACGAGTACGGCACGGCCGACGTCCTGCGCTACGAGGACGTCGAGAAGCCCGTGCCGGGGCCCGGCGAGGTCCTGATCCGCGTGGAGGCCTGCGGCGTCAACCACTTCGACATCGACCTGCGCGCCGGGGTGTCGCGCTGGCCGCTGCCGCTGCCCCACCAGCTCGGCGTCGAGTTCGCCGGAACGGTCGACGCGGTCGGCGAGGGCGTCGAGCACCTGGCCGTCGGCGACGGGGTGTGGCCGCAGCACGAGGTGGAGTGCCTGACCTGCCGCTACTGCAGGGCCGGCCAGCCCAACCTCTGCCTCGACGCGAAGATGATGAGCGTCCAGTTCCCCGGCGGCTACGCGGAGTACGTGCTGGCACCGGCCCGCGCGACACACCTGCTGCCCGACGGCGTGACCGCCGAGATGGCCGCCGCCGGGCAGGTCGCGTTCGCGACGGCCTGGCACATGATCGTCACGCGCGGGAGGCTGCAGCCCGGCCAGACCGTCGTCGTGCAGTCCGCGGGCAGCGGCATCGGCCACGGCGCGATCCAGATCGCGGCGCTCAACGGCGCGCGGGTGATCGCGACGGCCGGCGCCGAGCACAAGCTGCAGACCGCGCGCGAGCTTGGCGCGAGCGAGACCATCAACTACAACGAGGAGTCGATCGCCGAGCGCGTGCTCGAGATGACCGACGGCGAGGGCGCCGACCTGTTCATCGAGCACGTCGGGGGCGACCTCTTCATGGACAGCCTGCGCGCGCTGCGCAAGGATGGGCGCCTCGTGACCTGTGGTGGCCACGGTGGGGAGACCCCGCCGATCGACCTCGTGGAGCTGTTCCGCCACGAGTGGCAGGTCATCGGGTCGCGGATCGGCACGCCCGCCGAGATGATCCTGACCATGAAGCTCATGGGGGAGGGCAAGCTGAAGCCCCACGTGCACGCGGCGCTGCCGCTGTCGGAGGCCCCCGAGGCCCACCGCATCATCGAAGGACGCAAGCAGACAGGAAAGGTGGTGCTGGTCCCGTGACGTACCGTGCTCCCGACGACTACGTCTCGACCTACACGCGCGACGTCGACCTCGACCCGGCCACCACGTGCCTGGTCATCGTCGACCTCATGTACGCCACCGGCCACCGCGACCACGGCCTCGGCAAGCTGCTCGACGAGCAGGGGCGGCTGGACGACGCGGCCTACCGCTTCGAGCGCATCGACGACCTCGTGGTGCCCAACACGCTGCGGCTGCTGGCCTGGGCGCGCGAGCACGACATGCGCCGCATCTTCCTGACCTACGGCTCCGAGGTCGAGGACTACAGCGACCTCTCGCCGCAGATGGAGGCCCTGTGCCGGGCCACGCGCAACCGGGAGGGCTGCCGCGAGCACCAGCTCCTGGACTGCCTCGAGGTACAGCCCACCGAGCGCGTCATCAACAAGATCACGCCGAGCGCGTTCACCTCCAGCCCGATCGAGCTCATCCTCCACACCTACGGCGTCCAGGACCTCATCTTCACCGGGGTCTCGACGAACATGTGCGTCGAGGGGACGCTGCGCGACGCCGCCGACAAGGGCTTCGGCTGCCTGCTCGTCGACGACGCGTGCGGCGCCGACAGCCAGGAGTACCACGACAACGCGCTGCTGACGCTGCAGCGCCTGTACTGCTCGGTCTCCTCGACCGACGACGTGCTGGGCCGCCTGGACGCCCAGGTCGGCCACGCCGCCCGGTCGGCCTGAGCCGTGCCGGGCGCGCTCAGCGCGCCACGAACCCGCCGTCGACGGGGAGCGCCACCCCGGTGGTCCCCGACGACGCCGGCGTCCCCAGGAACACGATCGCGGAGGCCACCTCCGCGGGCGTGTTCATGCGCGCGATCGGCTGGATCGCGTGCAGCTCGGCCTTGACCTTCGCGCGCTCGGCGTCGTCCGGGAACTGGGTGGCCAGGAAGTCGTCGATCATCGGCGTGTCGGTGAGGCACGGGCAGACGCAGTTGACCCGGATGTCCTGCTCGGCGTAGTCGACGGCCAGCGCCTTGGTGAGCAGCACGACCGCGCCCTTGGACGCCACGTAGGCCGGCTGGTTTGGCAGCCCGGCGACCAGGCCCATGTCCGACGCGGTGTTGACGATCGCGCCGCCGCCCGCGACGAGCATGTGCTCGATGACGTACTTGCAGGCGAAGAACGTGGCCTTGAGGTTGACGTCCAGGACCGCGTCGAACTGCGCCTCGTCGATGTCCTCGATGCGGATGGCCATCGGGCGCCCGGCGTTGTTGACCAGGACGTCGATGCGCCCGCGCTCTGCGACGACCTCGTCGACGGCGGCGCGCAGGTCGGCCAGGTCGGTGACGTCGAGCGCTCGGACCCGCCCGTCGCCGCCGGCCGCGCGCACGAGCGCCAGGGTCTCCTCCGCGCGCGCGGCGTTGCGGTCGGCGATCAGGACCCAGCAGCCCAGGCGGGCGAACGCGACCGCGGTGGCCCGCCCGATGCCCGTCGCCGCGCCCGTGACGACGACGGTCTGCGGGTCGCGCGCGGGAGGCCTCACGTGACCGACCGCACGGCGGCCTGGGCGATCTCGACGTCCTGCTCGGTCGTGCCGCCGCTGACGCCGATGGCGCCGGAGACGCCGCCGGCGGCGTCGCGGACCGGGACGCCGCCGCCGAACGGGACGACCCGCCCGGACTGCACGACGTTGAGGCCGTGCAGGTACCCGCCGGGCAGGACGAGCTCGGCCAGCCCGTCGGAGGGCATCTCCAGCGCGACCGCGGTATAGGCCTTGTCGTCGGCGAGCCCCACGCACAGCAGGGTCGAGCCGTCCATGCGGGCCTTGGCGACGACGTGGCCGCCGCGGTCGACGACCGAGACGACGATCGACGCGCCGAGCGACTCGGCGTGGGCCAGTGCGGCGTCCACGAGGGCACGGCGGTGGCGAGGTCCATCAGGCGCTCCTCCGGTCGTCGGCGTCGACGAGCTGCGCGGCGCGCTCGCCCACCACGAAGCAGGTCAGGTTCGTGTTGTTGGTGATGTTGGTCGGGAAGACGGAGGCGTCGGCGACGTGCAGGCCCTCGACCCCGAGGACGCCGAGGCGCTCGTCGACCACGCGGCCGATCGCGCACGAGCAGGCCGGGTGGCGGGCGGTCGCCAGGCGCTCGCGCAGGACCTCGGCCGGGTCGCGCCCGGCGTCGCGGCCGCCGATCCCCAGGCCAGAGAACGTGCGGGTGCCCACCAGCGCGCGGAACGTCTCGTAGGCCTCGTCGAACGCCCCGCGGTCGATGACCTGCTGGCTGTTGTGGACGATGACCGGCGCCTCGAGGGGGTCGGTGGACGCCAGCCGCACGGTGCCCTGCGGCTCCTGGCTGGTCAGCGCCATCGCCACCGCGCACACGCCGTCGCGCTCGTCGAGCGCGACGGGGAAGGCCCACCACCCGACGCCGCGGGCCACGACGGCCAGGCCGGGGCCGGCCATCTCGGCCACCGCCGGGGGCGTCGCGAGCTCGAACATCGTCTGGGGATGGTCGCGCAGCCCGTCGCCCACGGGCAGGTCGGCGACGACATCGATCCCCAGGTCGCCCAGGTGCTCGGCGGGGCCGACGCCCGAGCGCAGCAGGATGGCCGGGGTGCCGTAGGCCCCGGCGCAGACCACGACGCGGCCCGCCTCCACCTCGTGCGCGCGGCCGTGCGGGTCGAGGTAGCGCACGCCGGTCGCGCGGCCGCCGCGCACGAGCACGCGGTCGACGTGCGCGTGGCCGCGCACCTGCACGTTCGCGCGCCGCCGGGCCTGGCGGACGTAGGTCACGAGGCTGCCCTGGCGGATCTCGTTGCGCCGGTTCTGGGGCCAGGCGCCCGTCGCGTCGTCCCACGCGTCGGGCGCGTTCATGTCGGCCACCTCGCGGAAGCCCAGCTCCACGAAGGCGTCGACGAACGCCGCCTGGAACGGCTGCCAGCGCGGGCGCTCGTAGCGCTTGACCGACAGCTCGTCCTCGACGCGCGCGAAGATCGGCTGCACGACGTCCCAGCCCCAGCCCGTCGCGCCCGCCGCCTCCCAGTCGGCGAAGTCGGACGGCTTGCCGCGAACGGCGATGCAGCCGTTGATCATCGAGCTGCCGCCGACGAGGCGCCCGCGATCGAGCCGGATCCGCCGGCCGCCGGCCAGCGGCTCGCCGTGGTACTGCCAGTCGTGGGCGGGGATCGCGGCGCCCACGCCCGCGAACCAGCCGCCGATGACGTTGCCGCCGGTCACGAAGCTCGGCGGGGCGGTCTCCTCGTCGGGGAAGTCCTCGCCGGCCTCCAGGAGCAGGACGGTGCGCGACGGGTCCTCCGAGAGCCGCGCGGCGACGGCGCCGCCGGCCGACCCGGCGCCGATCACCACGACGTCGGCGTGCTCAGCCACGGTCGGCTCCGGTCACGGCGGCGGCCACCAGCGCGGCGAGCTCGTCGGCCGCGCGCTGCAGCGCGGCGACGTCGCTCTCGCTCCACGGCCGCGGCCCGCGCACCTCGTGGACGGAGACGATGCCGACCAGGTGCCCGTCGGGCGCGCTGAGCGGTGCGAGCATCTGGGCCCGCGCGCCGTAGAGGGCGACGAGGTCCGGGGGCGGGGCGGGGTCGGCGTCGGTGAGGTCGTCCTGCACCAGCGGCCGGCGGTCGCGCTCCAGCGCCTGGAAGGTGGCCGCGGCGCGCAGGTCGCCGACCGAGCCGCCGCGCAGGGTGCGGACACCCTCGGCCGCGGCCTCGGCGACGATCGGGAACCCGCCGTCGGCTGGGTCCTCGACGCGCAGCGTCGTCCGTCCGGCGCCGGTCTCGGCGAGCAGTCGTTCGATGATCCGGTCCAAGGTGGGCTGGTCCATGGTCGTCCTTGGCTGGTGGCAACGAATATTGCGACGGCGACGCTAACGCAACGTGCGGACCCGCACAAGCTCAGCCGTCGATGACGCCGAGCTCGCCGAACAGGCCGTCGAGGCGCTCGAGGCGCCGGCGGGCGTCCTCGGCCCCGGCGGCGACGACCCGCGAGGCCAGCACGTTGAGCAGCGAGAGCATCCCGGTCATGGACTGGCTCAGCAGCGGGGCCCCGTCGCTGGCCAGCAGGACCGTGTGCGCCTGGCGCGTCACGGGTGCCACGCGGTTGTCGGTGACCGCGATGCCGGTCGCGCCGGCGGCCACCGCGGCGTCGAACAGGCGCGAGGTGTCGGCGATGTAGCGCCAGACCGCGATGCCCACGACCGCGTCGCCCGGCGCCGTGGCGGCCAGCTCCAGCGTGGTCGCCGACAGGCCGGGGTCGCCGAGCCTGCGGCTGTCGAGCCCGGCGCGCCCCAGCGCGACGGCCAGGATCTCGGCCAGCGGGGCCTCGATGCCCAGCCCGACGACGAGGACCCGGCGGGCGGACGTCAGCGCATCGGTGGCGGCCTGCAGCGCCTCCGGCGGGTTCAGGCGCGCGGTCTCCTGGACGTTGTGCACGTCCTGGGCAACGACCGCGGCGTCGACGCCGGGGCCGGCGCCGATCCGCGCGGCGGGCGCATCGAGCCGCTCGAGCGCGGTGACGAGGTTGGGCACCTCGCCGCGCAGCGTCTCGCGGAGCTCGGCCCATCCGCGGTAGCCGAGCGCCTGGGCGAAGCGGACGATCGTGGCCGCGTTGGTGTCGGCGCGGCGGCCGAGCGCGTCGGCGGAGCACAGCGCCGCGGCGACGCGGTCGTCGAGCACGACGCGCGCGATCCGCTGGTGGGCGGGGCTCAGCCCTTCGAAGGCCTCGACGATACGCGCCTCGGTCGCGGTCATGGGGCAAGGCTACGGGCGGAGATGCCGCGGCCGGGCCGACCCCGTCAGGACCATATGTATTCTACGGGATGCATCGGTATACAAACGGGGACGGACGAGCACGTGCTGAGAGTTGGGATCGACGTCGGTGGCACCTTCACCGATCTGATGCTGGTCGACGACGACACGGGCTCGGTGACGGTGCACAAGGTGCCGAGCACCCCGGCCGACCCGTCCGTGGCGACGATGCAGGGGCTGCGCGAGCTCTGCGAGCTGGGCGGCGCGACCCCGGCGGGCGTCGACCAGCTGCTGCACGGCACGACCGTCGCGACCAACATCGTCCTCGAGCGCAAGGGCTCGCGCACGGGGATGATCACCACCAAGGGGTTCCGCGACATCATCTACATCGGGCGCCACCGGCGCCCGAAGACGTTCTCGATCTATCAGGACCTGCCGTGGCGCGAGCCCACGCTCGTGCCGCGCCGGCACCGCCTCGTCGTCGACGAGCGCATCGTGCCGCCGGGCGACGTCGTCGTGCCGCTCGACGACGACGAGGTCCGCGCCTGCGCCGCTCGGCTGCGCGACGCCGGGGTCGAGGCCGTCGCCGTCTGCCTGCTCTTCTCGTTCCTCAACCCCGAGCACGAGCGCCGCATCAAGGCGATCCTCGAGGAGGAGCTGCCGGGCGTGCACCTCTCCATCAGCCACGAGGTCGTGCCCCAGCACCGCGAGTACGAACGCTTCTCGACGACCGCGCTCAACGCCTACATCGGCCCCAAGACGAGCGAGTACCTGCGCCGGATGCACGGCGCGCTGCGCGATCTGGCCCCCGACACCGACTTCCACCTCATGGCCTCCAACGGCGGCACGCTGACCGTCGACGGCGCCGTGTCGCGCCCGGCGCAGCTGCTCATGTCCGGCCCCGTGGCGGGCATCGTCGGCGGGATCGCCGCGGGCCGCTCGGCCGGCTACGAGAGCGTCATCACGCTCGACGTCGGCGGCACGTCGGCCGACATCGGCGTCGCCCCGGACGCGATCGTCCGGATGAAGCACCTCTACGACACCAACCTCGGGGGCTACGAGGTCATGGTGCCCATGGTCGACCTCGACACGATCGGCGCCGGCGGCGGCTCGCTCGCGCGCGTCGACGCCGGCGGCCTGCTGCGCGTCGGCCCCAGCAGCGCGGGGGCCGTGCCCGGCCCGGCCTGCTACGGCCGCGGCGGCACCGAGCCCGCGGCCACCGACGCTCAGGCCGTGCTCGGGCGCATGCGCCCCGACGCCCGGCTGGCCGGCGGGCTGGAGCTCGACGTCGAGGCGGCACGGGCGGCGATCGGCCGCCTGGGCGACAAGCTCGGCCTCGACCTGACCGAGACCGCGGTGGGCATCACCCAGATCCTCACGCAGAACATGGTCAACGCGATCAGCGTCAACAGCGTGCAGAAGGGCTTCGACCCGCGCGACTTCAGCCTGGTGGCCTTCGGCGGCGGGGGCCCGCTCTACGGCGCCGACATCGCACGCGAGCTGTCGATCCCGCGCGTGATCGTGCCGCCGCACCCGGGCATCACCTCGGCGATGGGCCTGCTGGACTCCGACCTCAAGTATGAGTCCCAGCGCACCGTGATGGTCGAGGCGCCCGAGGCCGACGCGGTCGCGCTGGAGGCCGTGTTCGCCGAGCTGGAGGCCGGCGGGCGCGCGGCCCTGGACGCCGACGAGGTCGCCGACGCCGACCGCCTCTTCCAGCGCTGGGCCGACTGCCGCTACGTGGGGCAGGCCTACGAGCTGCTCGTGCCCGTGCCGCCCGGCCCGCTCGACGAGGCCGGCGTCCTCGCGCTGGCCGAGGCCTTCGAGCAGACCCACGAGCGCGAGTACTTCTACCGCTTCCCCGAGAAGGCGGTGCAGATCGTCCACCTGCGGTCCTACGCGATCGGGCTCATGCCGTCGGTCACGCTGCGGCCGATCGAGGCCGGCGACGCCGAGCCGCCGGCCGACGCGGTCGTGGAGACGCGGCCGGTCGTGTTCGCCCAGGGCGACGACCGTACGCCGGGCGAGCTGGCCACCCCGTTCTACGCCCGCGACCGGCTGCGCGCCGGCAACGTCCTGACCGGCCCGGCGATCGTCGAGCAGCTCGACTCGACGACCGTCATCCCGCCGGGAACCACCGCCCGGGTCCTGCCCGACGGCGCGATCGTCATCGACGTCACCACGGAGGCCGGAGCATGAGCGACACCCAGGGGCGTATCGACCCCATCACCCTCGGCGTCCTCGGCGGCGCGTTCCAGGCCATCGGCCTCGAGATGGGCCACGCGCTCAAGCGCATGGCCTACAGCCCGGCGGCTCAGCAGGTCGAGGACCTCGGCGGCGGCCTGTTCACCGTCGACGGGCGCGAGATCTGCGAGTCGGACACGACGCCGATGCACATCGGTTCGATCCCGGCCTACATCCGCGGGTTCATGCGGCGCCTGGAGGGCAACGTCAACCCGGGCGACATCATCATCCACAACAACCCCTACCACGGGGCCTCGCACTCGCCCGACCTGTGCGTGGCGATCCCGATCTTCTGGGAGGGCGAGCTGACCGCGTGGTCGGCCTCCACGATCCACCTGTCCGACACCGGCGGCGTGTTCCCGGGCATCGCGATCGACGTGCACGACGTCTGGGCCGAGTCCAAGATCTACGACTCGCTCAAGCTGTACGAGAACGGCGTGCGCAACGAGCAGCTGTGGCAGTTCTTCATCGACAACACCCGTACGCCGAGCTACGTCATCGGCGACACGGAGGCCATGATCGCCGCGGGCCGGCTGGGGGAGAAGCGCTTCCTCGGCCTGCTCGAGCGCTACGGCAAGGAGACCGTGACGGGGGCCATCGAGGAGTTCCTCGACTACTGCGAGCGCATGATGCGCGCTCAGATCGAGCAGGTGCCCGACGGGACCTGGGAGGCCGACGGCTGGCTCGACGATGACGGGCGCAACCGCGGCGAGCCGCTCTACGTCCACACGAAGATCACGATCGAGGGCTCCGACATCACCGTCGACCTCTCGAAGTCGTGCGACAACGTCGTCACCGGGTTCAACGTGCCGTTCGGCGGCAGCGTGCTGCCGGGCATCTACACCGTCATCCGCTCGGTCTTCCTCGACGAGGCGACCTTCGACGACTTCATCCCCCAGAACGACGGCATCTTCCGCCCGATCAAGGTCATCGCGCGCGAGGGCAGCATCTTCAACCCGTCGTTCCCGCGCTCGGCGCTGTCGCGCGTGTGCCCGATCCTGCGGGCCTCGGACGCCGCGATCCAGGCGCTCGCCGAGGTCGTGCCCGACCGCGTCGCGGCCGGCTCCAGCGCCATCGGCGTCGGCGTCTACACGGGCTACATCCCGGAGAAGTCCGAGTACTGGGTGCATGTGGAGATCAACGAGGGCTCCTACGGCGGGCGCTGCGGCAAGGACGGGATGGACGCCATCGACGTCCTCACCGTCAACTCACGCAACACGCCGATCGAGGAGACCGACTGGCTGTTCCCGATGCGCACCGAGCGCTACGAGCTGCGCGACGTCGAGCCCGCCCCGGGCCGCTGGCGCGGCGGCATCGGCATCATCCGCGCCAACCGCTTCATGGGCGACGGCGCGTTCACGTCGGAGACCGACCGGGCCTACGAGGCGCCGTCGGGCCTGTTCGGCGGCTCGCCGGGGACGACGCTGCGCCTGTACCGCGTCGACCCCGACGGGACCGAGGAGCCGCTGGAGTCCAAGCAGACCAACTTCTCGATGAGCGCCGGCTCGACGCTGGTCTGGGAGCAGGCCTGCGGCGGCGGCTACGGCGACCCGCTGGAGCGCGAGCCCGAGGCCGTGCTCAACGACTACCTGGAGGAGTTCGTCAGCCTCGAGTCCGCCGCTCGCGACTACGGCGTGGTCATCGACGCCGCGAGCGACAGCGTCGACGCCGAGGCGACCGCGCGCCTGCGCGCCGAGCGTGCCGCCGGGACATGAGCCTGAGCTACCCGGAGTCGGTGGAGGTCGTCGAGGTCTCGCCGCGCGACGGGTTGCAGGCCCTGGGCCGGACGATCTCCACCGATGACAAGCTGACGCTGATCGGCCTGCTGGCCGACGCCGGGTTCCGGACGATCGAGGTGACGTCGCTCGTGCGCCCCGACGCGGTGCCCGAGCTGGCCGACGCCGACGAGCTGCTGGCCCGGCTGCCGCGGCGCGAGGGGGTGGCCTACCGCGTGCTGATCGCCAACCGGCGCGGCGCCGAGCGGGCGGTGACCGCGGGCGTCGACGAGGCGATGGCCGTCGTCTGCTGCAGCGAGCAGTACAGCCTGCGCAACCAGGGTATGACCGTGGAGCAGGCGCTGGCGGAGGCGCTGGCGGGCCATCCGATCCTCGACGGGGCGGGCGTTGGCCTGACCGTCGGCCTCGGCCTGGCGTTCTTCTGCCCCTACGAGGGCACGATGCCGATGCACCGGCCGCTGGCGCTGGTCGACGCGCTCATGGCGGCGGGCGTGAGGCGCATGTACCTGTCGACGAGCGCGGGCATGGCCGACCCCGGCCACGTGCACCGCCTGTGCACCGCGGTCCGCGCGCGCCACCCGGGCATCGCGCTCGGCCTGCACCTGCACGACATCGACGGCACCGCGCTGGCCTGCGCGCTGGCCGGGATGGACGCGGGCGTCGAGTGGCTGGAGGGCTCGATCTGCGGCCTGGGCGGCGGGGTCGCGATGCCGCCGTCGCTCATGGACATCGGCAACGTCGCGTCCGAGGACCTCGTCGCGATGCTCGAGGGCATGGGCATCGACACGGGCGTCGACCTCGACGCGCTGCGCAGGGCCGGCTGCGCCGTGGAGGAGCTGCTCGGGATCCGCTCACGCGGGCGGTTCCTGCGCGTCGGCACCCGGCAGGACGTGCTGCGCGAGGCCGCGCAGTACTGACCCAGACCATCAAGGAGAGACGCATGCGGATCAAGTACATCGTGCCGTTCCCGTTCGACGAGGTCGGGCTGGCCAACCGCGCGTCGCAGCTGCCCGACGAGCTGCGCACCCCGGGCGTCGACTACGAGTTCGTGCCCGTCAAGAACTCGTGCCACAACGCCGACAGTCCCTACGAGCTGCTCATCCTCGACGCCTACATCGCCGAGGCCGGGCTGGCCAGTGAGGACGAGGGCTACGACGCGGTCATCATGGACACGGTCTCGGACTCCGGGCTGGCCGCCCTGCGCTCGCGGCTGACGATCCCGGTCCTCGGACCGGGCCTCGTCCAGCAGCACGTCGCGGCGATGCTGGGCAAGCGCTTCACGATCCTGACGATGTGGGAGCGCTGGCGCTCGCTGTACGAGAAGACGATGGCCGAGTACGGCACGGCGCACTACTGCGCGTCGATCCGCTCCATCGACAAGCGCCCCGACCAGGAGCAGCTCCTGGCCGGCCGCGAGGACATCGTGTTCGAGGCGCTCGAGCGCGAGGGCCGCGCCGCGATCGCCGAGGACCACGCCGACGTGATCCTCCTGGGCTCGACGACGATGCACCAGTCCGTCGAGCACCTGCGCCGGACGCTCGACGTGCCGGTCATCAATCCGGGGCCGCTGACCATCAAGCTCGCCGAGCTCTTCGTGACGCTGGGCCTGTCGCACTCCAAGCAGGCGTACATGTCGCCCGAGGTCCTGCAGGACGAGAAGTTCAACTCGCTGATGGGGGTCTAGGCGGGCGCGCTCCCGCGCGCGTGCGCGGGGGCCCGGGCGCCCGGGGACGTCCGCCGGCGCCGGGGGCGGTCGTGGGCAGCTGGGTGTGGTCATGCCCCAGCCAGGTGCCATCGAAATCGGGAACGCGCGCGTCCGCGCTCGTGGCCGGCGCCGGTGGCGCGGAGGTGGGGCATGGCCACCCCTTTGCGCCATCCGGCGACGTCGGACGCCCGCCGGCGCCGGCGCCGGCCGTTGCCTCGGCCGGCCCGCCCGACTACGCCAGGCCCGGCGGGCGGCGCAGGTGCCAGTCCGTCGCCTGCTGGAACGCGTGGCCGGCGCGCAGCGCCGTCGCGTCGTTCCACGGGGCCGCCCCGAGCTGGACGCCGAGCGGCATCCCGTTCTCGTGCGGCCGGGCGGGCACCGAGACCGCCGGCATCCCGGCCAGGCTCCACGAGTACGTGAACCGGGTCAGGCGGGCGGTCATCTCGATCATGTCGTCGGCGCCCAGGCGCGGCGCCGGCGCGTTGGTCGTCGGCGTGAGGAGGAGGTCGACGCCGTCGAAGGCCTGCAGCATGCGCACGCGCCAGGCGCGCATCTGCTCCAGGGCGCGTCCGACGGCGGGGGCGCCGATCTCGTCGCCGAGCCGCAGCCGGCGCAGGACGTCGGGGTCGAAGCGCCCGGGGTCGGTGTCGATGCGCTCGCGGTGCACGCCGGTGGCCTCGGCCTTGACGAGCACGTTGGTGATCGCGAAGGCCTCCTCGGCGCCCTCGAGCTCGACGTCGAAGACCTCGGCGCCCAGGGCCGCGAGCTGCTCGGCGGCCTCCTCGGTGGAGCGCGCGACGCTGGGGTCGAGGTCCTCGAAGAAGAAGCGCCGCGGCACGCCGATGCGCAGCCCGGCGACGCCGTCGCCCAGCGTCGCGAGCGGATCGGCGTAGGGGTGGTCGACCCCGTTGGGGTCGTCGCGGTCGTAGCCGGCGATGACCGCGAAGAGGTGGGCGACGTCCCGCATCGCGCGGGCCATCGGGCCGATCGTGTCGAACAGGGCGCTGACCGGGAACGTCCCGCGCGTGCTGACCAGCCCGAACGTGGGGCGCAGCGCGCTGACGTTGTTCAGGGCCGCCGGGATGCGCACCGACCCGCCGGTGTCGGTGCCCAGCGCGCCGATGCACAGGTCGGCGCCCAGCGCCGCGCCCGACCCGCCGCTGGACCCGCCGGGGACGCGCTCGCGGTCCCACGGGTTGCGGCACGCGCCGAAGTGCAGGTTGTCGGTCGTCGCGCCGAACGCGAACTCGTGGAGCTGGACCTTGCCGACGATGATCGCGCCGGCCGCCCGCAGGCGGCGGATGACCTCGGCGTCCTCGGTGGCGATGCGGTCGGCGAAGAACGCCGAGCCCCGGGTCGACAGCAGACCGGCGACGTCGATGTTGTCCTTGATCCCCAGCGGCATCCCGTCCAGCGGGCCGAGCGTCTCGCCGCGCGCGCGCCGGGCGTCGGTGGCCTGCGCCGCGGCGCGGGCGCCGTCGGCGTCGACCGTGATGTAGGCGTTGATCGCCTGGTGCGTCTCGGCGATGCGGGCCAGGAGCAGCTCCACGAGCTCGGCGGCCGGCAGCTGCGCGCGCAGCCCCGGGTCGTCGATGGCGCCTCGAAGGTCCTGGTTCATGCTGCTCGTCCTCCGGGGTCGGCGTGGCCGAGCGTACGCAGGTGCTCGACGGTGGAGAGCGCGCCGCGCTCGATGTGCTCGCGCATGCACGCGTGCGCGGCCCGCGGGTCCCGGGCCTCGATGGCCTGGGTCACGCGGTCGTGCTGGGAGTACGAGAGCGGTGCGCGGTCGGTCAGCCAGATCGCGCGCACGGGCACGGCCTGCCAGAGGCGGGCGATGAACTCCTGCAGGTACCGCGACGCCGCGGCGTTGGAGATCGCCCGGTGCCAGGCGGCGTTGAGGTCGGCCGCGTCGGTGCGGTGGGGGTCCTGGAGGGCGACGCCGAGCTCGTCGTGCACCCGCCGGATCTCGGCGACGTCGTCGGGGCTGCCCTCGACCGCGGCGCGCTCGGCGGCCATCGGCTCGAGGATGACCCGCAGGCCGTAGACCTCGACGGCGTCCTCGGGGGAGAACTCGGCCACGGCGGTGCCGCGGTGGGCGTGGTGGACGACGAGGCCCTCGGACTGCAGCAGGCGCAGGGCCTCACGGATGGGGGTGGGGCTCATCTCGAGCTCCTCGACCAGCCGCGCGACGCGCAGGTGCTCGCCGGGGTGGTAGCGACCGTGCTCGATGGCCTCGCGCAGGGCGCGGAACGCGGCCTCGGTCTTCGTCAGTGAGGGATGATCGGCGGCCATCAGGTGGCGGATCGGATGGCGGGACCGCATCGGCGATGCCGGCTTGCCTCCCTGCCGCGTTCCATACTATATTTGATTTTCAATACAACGGGGGAGACATTCGTTGATCGATTGGACCGAGCAGCTGCTGCGTTCGGTCCTGTTCGTGCCCGGCATTGACGAGCGCAAGCTCGCCAAGGTCGGGTCGTTCGGGGCCGATGCGATCGTGATCGACCTGGAGGACGCGGTCGCCGACGATCAGAAGATCGCGGCGCGCCAGACCACGAGGGCCGCGGTGCCGACCTACGGCGACGCGGGGGCGGCGGTCGTGGTCCGGGTCAACGGCATCACGACCGGGAGGATGGAGGGCGACATCGAGGCGGTCGTCACCCCCGGGCTCGACGCCATGATGGTGCCCAAGGTCGAGGACGTCGAGACGCTCCCGCGGGTCGACGAGCTGCTCGCCGACGCCGAGCGCGCCGCCGGCATCGAGGTGGGCACGATCCGCGTGCTCGGCCTCCTCGAGACCCCCAAGGCCCTCGCCCACTGCGAGGAGATCCTCGCCGCGGCGCCGCCGCGCGTGCACACCGCGGTCTTCGGCGCGGGCGACTACACGACCGAGCTGGGCATCGACCTCACGCGCGACGCGACGGAGATCCTCTGGGCGCGCTGCCGCCTGGTCAACGCGGTCCGCGCCGCCGGCCTGGCGGCGCCGATCGACGGCCCGTGGCTGGCCCTGGAGGACGTCGAGGGCCTCGAGGCCGACTGCCGCCGCGCCCGTGGGCTCGGCTACCAGGGCCGCGTGACCGTCTACCCGCCGCAGGTCGAGGTCGTCCTGCGCGCGTACTCCGCCCTCACCGACGAGGAGGAGCAGCGCGCACGGCAGGTCATCGAGGAGTTCGAGGAGGCGCTGGCGCGCGACGTCGCGTCGATCCGCATCGCCGGGCGCTTCGTCGACTACCCCATCTACAGGCTGGCGAAGGCCAGGATCGCGCGCCTGGACACCTGGCGCGCCCGGACGGAGGTGGCGTCATGACCGACGGGCCGCTGAAGGGCATCCGCGTCGTCGACTCGGCGTCGCTGTTCGCGGGGCCGGTGATCGGGACGATGCTCGGCGACTACGGCGCCGACGTCATCAAGGTCGAGCAGCCGACGGGCGACAACCTGCGCACCCTGGGCTGGGAGAAGGACGGCGTGTCGCTCTGGTGGGCGCTCATCGGGCGCAACAAGCGCTCCGTGACCCTCAAGCTCTCCGAGCCCGAGGGCGCCGAGGTGATGAAGAAGCTGCTGTCGACCGCGGACATCTACATCGAGAACTTCCGCACGGGGACGCTCGAGCGCTGGGGCCTGGGCTGGGACGTCCTGCACGAGCTCAACCCCAAGCTCATCATGGTCCGCACGACCGGCTTCGGGCAGACCGGCCCGTACGCCACGCGGCCGGGGTTCGGGACGCTGGCGGAGTCCATGAGCGGCTACGCCCACATCAACGGCTTCCCCGACGGACCGCCGACGCTGCCCCCGTTCGCCCTGGGCGACGGCGTCGCGGCGCTGACCGGAGCGTTCGCGGCGATGATGGCCCTCTGGTACCGCGATCAGAAGAGCGGCACCGGGCAGGTCATCGACCTGTCGATCTACGAGCCGCTGTTCTGGATCCTGGGCCCCGGCGCCTCGGTCTACCAGCAGCTCGGCATCGTCCAGGGGCGTACGGGCAACCGCGCGCCGTTCACCGCGCCGCGCAACGCCTACCTGTCCAAGGACGGCGTGTGGCTCGGCGTGTCGGCCAGCGCCCAGTCCATCGCCGAGCGCGTCATGCGGCTCGTCGGGCACCCGGAGTTCGTCGACGAGCCCTGGTTCGCCAACCACACCGGGCGCCTCGAGCACCAGGACGAGCTGGACGAGCCGATCGCCGCCTGGATCGCCGAGCGCGACGCCGACGAGGTCGTGCGGGCCTTCGAGGAGGTCCACGCCGCGATCGCGCCGGTCCTCTCGATCGACCAGATCGTCAAGGACCCGCAGTTCATCGCGCGCGAGACGATCACCGAGGTCGACCATCCCAAGCTCGGCAAGCTCCAGATGCAGAACGTGATCCCGCGGCTCGTCGAGACCCCGGGGTCCATCCGCTGGCCCGGGCCCGAGCTGGGCTCCAGCAACGTCGCCATCCTGCGCGACGAGCTCGGACTGACCGACGAGCAGATCGCCGGGCTCATCGCCAAGGGCATCGTCGCGGAGTCCGTCGACGACGACCCGTCCTGACCACCCGAGAACGAGAGGACGACCGGATGCCCACATTCACCGAGGCCGACGGCCCCGGCCCCGCACGCGACGTCGTCGGCTACGGCCGCCACGTCCCGAAGGTCACGTGGCCCAACGGCGCGCGCGTCGCCGTGAGCATCGTGCTCAACTGGGAGGAGGGCTCGGAGTACTCGAAGATCGCCGGCGACGGCCGCAACGAGGGCCTGGCCGAGATCCCCTACGTCATGGAGCCGCAGTTCCGTGACCTGGCCGCGGAGTCGGTGTACGAGTACGGCGGGCGCGCCGGCGTGTGGCGCCTGCAGCGCCTGTTCGACGAGTTCAAGATCCCCGTCACGTTCTTCGGCGCGGCCGTCGCGTTCGAGCGCAACCCCGAGGTCGCGGCCTACCTGCGCGAGGCCGGGCACGAGCCCTGCTCGCATGGATGGCGCTGGGAGGAGGTCTGGACGCTCTCGCGCGAGGAGGAGCGCGAACACATGCTCGAGGCCATCCGCTCGATCGAGCAGACGTGCGGCGTGCGGCCCCAGGGCTGGTACTGCCGCTACGGACCGTCGGTCAACACGAGGGAACTGCTCGTCGAGGAGGGCGGCTTCGTGTATGACTCCGACGCCTACAACGATGATCTGCCCTATTACACCCAGGTCGGCGACACGCGGCACCTCATCGTGCCCTACAGCTTCACCTACAACGACGGCCGCTATGTGCTGGCCCAGGGCTTCTCGGACCCGTCGTCCTTCTACGACCAATGCCGTCGCGGCCTGGACTACCTGTGGGAGGAGGGCGCCACGCACCCGCGGATGATGTCCATCGGGCTGCACTCCCGTTGGGCGGGCCAGGCCGGCCGCACCAGCGGCCTGCGCGACTTCCTGGAGTACGCGCACGAGAAGGGCGACGTCTGGTTCGCGCGGCGCATCGACATCGCGAACTGGTGGAACGAGCACCACGAGGAGTTCCCCACCGGATGAAGGCCGTCCGCTTCCACGACTACGGAGACGCCGACGTCCTGCGCTACGAGGACGTCCCCGATCCCGAGCCGGGCCCGGGCGAGGTGGTCATCCGCATCCGTGCCGCGGGCCTGAACCACGTCGACATCGACATGCGGGCCGGGACCTCCCGGCTGCCGCTGAACCTGCCGCACACGCTGGGCTTCGAGGGCGGCGGCGACATCGCCGCCGTCGGGGCCGGGGTGGAGGGCTTCGCCGAGGGCGACCGCGTCACCCCGCTCTACCAGATCGCCTGCCGGCACTGCGAGCCCTGCCTGGCCGGCCGCCAGCAGTTCTGCGCCCGGCTGCAGATGCTCGGCGTCCAGCGGGCCGGGACCTACGCCGAATACCTGCTGGTGCCCGCCGACAGCGTCGTGCACCTGCCCGACGCGATGACCTACGAGCAGGCGGCCTCGACGCAGACGACGTTCGCGACCGCGTGGCACTGCCTTATTACCCGCGCGCGCGTGCGGGCCGGGGAGACCGTCCTGATCTCGGCGGCCGGCAGCGGCGTGGGATCGTCGGGCATCCAGGTGGCCAAGCGCGCGGGCGCGCGCGTGATCACCTCGGCCGGCAGCGATGAGAAGCTGGCGCGCGCACTGGAGCTCGGCGCCGACGTCGGGATCAACTACACCACCGAGGACCTCACCGAGCGCGGGCGCGAGGCCACGGACGGGCGCGGGGTCGACGTCGTGCTCGAGCACGTCGGCGGCAGCGTGTTCGAGCGCAGCCTGGCGGCCGTGGCCGACGGCGGCCGCGTCGTCGTCTGCGGCGGCCACGCCGGGGAGGTGGTCGACCTCGACCTCATCGAGCTGTTCCGACACGAATGGTCGGTGATCGGTTGTGCGAGGGCCACGGAGGCGGAGCTGCGCCACGTCATCGAGCTCGTCGGCCGGGGTGAGCTGCACCCGGTGATCTCGGAGACGATGCCCCTGTCGGAGGCGGCTGCGGCGCACCGCCGGATGGAGGACCGCCGTCAGTTCGGGAAGGTGCTCCTGATCCCGTGACCCGACAGTCGGTCCGAGCCGTTCCGACAAAAGGCTCAATGTCCAACTTTTACTTGACTTACGGAATGACCGGCGCTTAGCTTGCGCCGTATACGACTGTATACCGCTTAGGCTGGGGCGGACGCCCCAGCCGTGAGGAGGAGGATGGAAGTGCGCGAAGCGGAGTTTCGTCGGACGAGATACACCCTGGGAGCCGCGCTTGCCGCCGGCGCCCTGATGCTGGGGGCCACGGCCTGCGGCAGCAGCAAGTCCAACAGCGGCGGCAGCAGCGGTGGTACGAGCACCGCAGCGGCCGGCGGCACCAGCACGACCGCGGCCGGCGGCGGCGACAGCGCCAAGGCCAAGGCGCAGGCCGTCATCGACAAGGCCAAGCAGGTCCCGGTGTGGAAGGTCGACGCCCAGCCCTTCGACGTGACCAAGGTCAAGGGCAAGACGATCTTCAACATCCCGGTCTCGAGCACGGTGCCGTACGTCGCCGCGGTCGACAAGCAGATGCAGAAGGTTGCCACCGAGCAGGGCGTCAAGTGGGTGCAGTTCGCCAACCAGGGCAACCCGACCCAGTGGGCGGCGGGCATCAACCAGGCCATCTCCCAGAAGGCCGACCTGATCATCCTCGACGCCGGCAACGACCCCAAGCTGGTCATCCCGGCCCTCCGCAAGGCCAAGCAGGCCGGTGTCCCGGTGATGGTCAACCACCTCTACCAGAACGGTGAGGGTCCGGATCCGTCGACGGCCAGCCTGATCACGGCCTACATCGCGGTGCCGTTCAACGAGTCCGGCGCGCTGTCGGTCAACTACGCGGTGGCGAAGGACGGCTGCGACGGCGTCAAGGCCCCGCTGATCATCACGGCCAAGGAAGTCCCGCCGTCGGACGGCATCGTCAACTCGATGCAGACGACGCTGAAGGACCTCTGCCCGGACGCCAAGGCGAAGGTCGTCAACGTCCCGGTCGTCGACTGGGGCACGAAGATCGCCCCCGAGGCGCAGTCCGCCGTGTCCTCCAACCCGGACACGAAGTGGATCTTCCCGACGTACGACTCGATGTCCATCCCGGCCATCCAGGGCGTGCGTCAGGCCGGCAAGGCGGCCACGGTGAAGATCGCGTCCTACAACGGCACGCCCGACGTCATGAAGCTCATCCAGAGCGGTGACATCATGCAGGCCGACATGGGCGAGAACATCGAGTGGCTGGCCTACGGCAACATGGACCAGGCCTTCCGGATCCTGGCCGGCGCGCCGATCGTCAAGGGCGGCCTGGAGAACACGCCGCTGCGCGTCTTCGACGACAGCAACATCGCAGAGGCCGCACCGAACGACTTCACCGGTGGCTTCGGCGATGCGTTCAAGACCGGCTACAAGAAGCTCTGGGGAGTGAGCTAGCCGATGACGGACCGGGCCTCCTCATCGCACGACGACGGGCCCGGGCCCTCCGATCCGCAGGCGGGCGCCCCTTCGGGGGCGCCCGTCCGGAACGGCGGCGCCCCGGTCGTGGCGCTGCGCGGACTCTCCAAGTCGTTCGGCGGCGCACGCGCCCTGGACAACGTCAACCTCACCATCAACCGCGGTGAGATCCACGGCCTGCTCGGCGAGAACGGCTCGGGCAAGTCGACGCTCATCAAGGTCCTCGCGGGCTTCCACGCCCCCGACGAGGGCACCCTTGAGATCAACGGCCAGCCGGTCTCCCTGCCGCTTGCGCCGGGGCAGTTCGCCACGCTCGGGCTGAGCTTCGTCCACCAGGACCTCGGGCTCCTGCGCGAGCTCACCGTCCTCGAGAACCTGCGCATGATCGAGCTGGCGCAGTCGCGGTCCTGGCGCATCGACTGGCGCACGGAGCGCCGGCGCGCCCGCGAGCTCTTCGCCGAGTTCGACGTGCCGCTGGATCCCGACGCGCTCGTCAACGACATCACCGAGACCGATCGGGCGCTGCTGGCGATCGTCCGTGCCGTCGAGGACATCCGCAAGGCCACCGGTGCGGACCGGCGCGGCCTGCTCGTCCTGGACGAGCCCACCGTCTTCCTCCCGCGCGAGGGCGTCGAACGCCTCTTCGCGATCACCCGCTCGATCGTCGAGCACCACGCCAGCGTCCTGTTCGTGGGCCACGACCTCGACGAGGTGCGCGAGATCACCCACCGCGTCACGGTCCTGCGCGACGGCAAGGTGCACGGCACCGTCGTCACCAAGGATGCCACCGAGGCCGAGCTGGTGGAGATGATCATCGGCCGCCGGCTGGCCCAGCTCGAGCTCGAGCGGCCCGACGTCGTGCAGCACGAGACGGCCATCTCGGTCAAGGGCCTCATCGGCACCACCCTCGCGGGCATGGACTTCGACGTGCGCAAGGGCGAGGTCCTGGGCGTCACCGGCCTGCTCGGATCGGGCTTCGACGAGCTGCCCTACCTGCTCTTCGGGGCGCGGTCGTGCTTCGGCGGCGAGCTCACGACGCCCGACGCCACGTACAACCTCGCGACGATGACCCCCCAGCGGGCGCTGGCCGCGGGCATCGCCCTCATCCCGGCCGACCGCCAGCGCGACGGCGCCGTCGGCTCCCTGCCCATCTGGGAGAACGTGATGATGCAGGTCATGGGCGACTACCAGCCCATGAACCTCCAGCTGCGCAAGATGCACCAGGTCGCCGGCGAGCTGCTCCAGCGCTTCGACGTGCGGCCCAGCGATCCACGGCTGGTCTACCAGTCGCTCAGCGGCGGCAACCAGCAGAAGGCGCTGCTGGCGAAGTGGATGCAGACCGATCCCGGGCTGATCCTGCTGCACGAGCCGACCCAGGGCGTCGACGTCGGCGCGCGCCAGCAGATCTTCGAGATGCTCTCGGCCGCGGCCGAGGGAGGCATGTCGATCATCTGCGCCAGCTCGGACTACGAGCAGCTGGCGGCGATCTGCGACCGGGTGCTCGTCGTGGGCAACGGCCGGATCGTGCGCGAGCTGACAGGGAGCGACGTGGTCAAGGACCGCATCGCCGAGCAGGTCTACAACAGCGTCACGCTCGCCGAGGCGGAGTGAGGGGCACCCACATGGAGACGGAGAGCGACACCACCATGACCGAACACAGCACCGCGACCGAGCCCGCCAAGGGCGGTCCCACCGGGGCGAGCAAGCGCACGAGCAAGAAGGCCGGCGACTTCGGCCAGCGCTTCGCGCTCATCGCCGTGTGGGCCATCGTGCTCATCGTCTTCAGCCTGCTGAAGCCGCACACGTATGCCACCAGCGGCAACTTCCAGACGATCTTCGGTTCGCAGGCGGTGCTGCTGATCCTGGCGCTCGGCCTCATCCTGCCGCTGACGACGGGCGACTTCGACCTGTCGATCGCCGCCGTGATGACGCTGACCTCGATGCTCATCGCGATCCTGCAGGTCAAGCACGGCTGGGCGTTGGCGCCGGCGATCGTCGTCGGCCTCGGCGCCGGCCTCATCGTCGGGATCCTCAACGGCGCGCTCGTCGTGCTGCTGGAGATCGACTCGTTCATCGTGACCTTGGGGTCGTCCACCGTGGTCCAGGGCATCGTGCTCTGGATCAGCGGCTCCAACACGGTCAGCGGCGTGAGCAACGGCCTCATCGACTGGACGATCACCAACACGTTCCTCGGGATCTCGGTGGTGTTCTGGTACGGCGTCGCCCTGACGCTGCTGTTCTGGTACGTGTTCGTCTACACCGCGATGGGCCGGCGGCTGCTGTTCGTCGGCCGCGGGCGCAACGTGTCGCGGCTGAGCGGCATCAACGTCGGGCGCGTCCGCTGGGGCGCCCTCGTCGGCTCGGGCTTCATCTCGGCGGTGGCGGGCGTCTTCTACACCGGCTCGCTCGGTGGCGCGGACCCGACCTCGGGCCTCTCGTTCCTGCTGCCCGCCTTCGCGGCCGCCTTCCTGGGCGCCACGGCGATCTACCCCGGCCGGTTCAACCCGGTCGGGACCTTCGTCGCCGTGTTCTTCCTGGTCAGCGGCATCACCGGCCTGCAGCTCCTCGGCGCCGACAGCTTCGTGCAGCAGCTGTTCTACGGTGGCGCCCTCATCCTCGCGGTCGCGCTGTCCCAGCTCGTGCGCCGCAAGGACATCAAGGACGAGGCCGCGGCGAGCTCCGCCTAGGCCGCGGACGTCGGACAACTACATGGAGAAGCGATGAGTCTGAAGCTCGGGGTCGACGTCGGCGGCACGTTCACGGACGTGCTGCTGGTGTCGGAGGAGACCGGCAAGCTGACGATGGCCAAGGTGCTGTCGACGCCCGAGGACCAGTCCAAGGGCGTGATGGCCGGGGTGGCTCAGGCCTGCGAGACCCACGGCGTCGGCCTCGACGCGCTCGATCTGATCCTGCACGGCTCGACGGTCGTGACGAACATGATCCTCGAGGAGAAGGGGGCGACCGGCGGTCTCATCACGACCGCCGGCCACGAGCAGATCCTGCACCTGGCCCGCGCCTGGACCCCCGGGCCGCTGTACGCGTGGATGGGCATGATCAAGCCCGATCCGCTCGTGCCGCTGTGGATGACGCGCGGCGTGCCCGAGCGCATCAGCGCCACGGGCGAGGTGATCCACGAGCTCGACGAGGACGCCGTGCGCGCCGCGGTCAAGGACCTTCTGGACACCGGCACCGAGTCGCTGACCATCGCGTTCCTGAACTCCTACGTCAACGCGGCGCACGAGCGCCGGGCGCGCGAGATCGCGCTCGAGCTGCGGGGCGACCTGCCCGTCTCGATCTCCTCCGACCTGGTCTCGGAGTACCGCGAGTACGAGCGCACGCTCACCGCGGTCCTCAACTCGTACACCCAGCCCCAGGTCATCAAGTACGTCGACGGCCTCGAGTCGCTGCTCAAGGGCGCCGGCTTCGCCGGGCGCCTGAACATCGTGCGCTCCGACGGCGGCACGATGAGCGCCCGCTCTACGAAGGAGCGCCCGGTCGACATCGCGTTCTCCGGGCCCTCCGGCGGGGCGGTCGGCGCGGCGTACCTGGCCCGGCGCATCGGGGTGCCCAACGTGCTGACGTTCGACATGGGGGGACGTCGACCGACGTGGCGCTGTGTCGCGACGGCGAGGTCTCCATCAAGCGCGAGGCCCAGCTCGGGTACTACAACTTCCAGGCGCGTGGGGCCGACATCCACAGCGTCGGCGCCGGCGGCGGCTCGATCGCCTACCTCAACCTCGCCGGGGCCCTGAAGGTCGGCCCCCGCAGCGCGGGCGCCGACCCGGGGCCGGCCTGCTACGGCCGCGGCGGCACCGAGCCGACCGTGACCGACGCCAACGTCGTCCTGGGCCGCCTGCCGGGGGGCTCCAAGCTCGGCGGCCGCCTCGAGCTCGACGTCGACGCCGCCCAGAAGGCCGTGGCGACCGTGGCCGACGGGCTGGGCATCGACACCGTCGCGGCCGCGCAGGCCATCCTCGACATCGCCAACGAGAACATGCACGCCGCGCTGCGCGTCGTCAGCGTCGAGCGCGGCTACGACCCGCGCGACTTCGGCCTCGTCGCCTTCGGCGGCGCCGGCCCGCTGCACGCCAACGCGCTGGCCCGGCTCATCGGGGCCGACCCGCTGGTGATCCCCAACACGCCCGGCGTGCTGTCGGCATTCGGGTTCCTGGCCGCCGAGGTCCAGAACGAGTTCGCCCGCACCTACCTGAAGATCGCCGAGGAGACGCCCGGCGCCGATGTCGCCGCGGCCGTCGACGAGCTCGTCGAGGAGGCCGCCGCCTGGCTGGTCGCCGAGGGGGTCGACCCCTCCGAGCACGTCTTCGAGGTGTTCGCCGACTGCCGTTACCAGCGCCAGGACATCCAGATGCCCTGCGCGCTGGACCGCAGCGCGCTGGACAACGGCTACGCGCAGCGCCTGCGGGCCGACTTCGAGGCCGAGCACAGCCGGCGCTACGGCTTCGACCTGGAGGCCTTCGTGGAGATCGCGACGATCCGGGTCGTCGGCCATGGCACCACCCGCGACATCGACATCGAGACGCCGCCGTCGGGCTCCTCGGCCGAGGCGGCAGTGGAGCGCACGGAGCAGGTGCACTTCGACGGCCAGTGGCACGACACGCCGATCTACGACCGTCGCGTCCTGGCCCCGGGCCACGTGCTGGCGGGCCCGGCGATCGTCGAGCAGGAGGACACGACGAGCGTCATCGAGCCCGGCTACGCCGGCACGGTGGACGACATGGGGAACATCATCGTCAGGGAGCAGAGCCGATGAGCGCCACGCAGAGCACGTTGCCCGACTTCGTGCGCGAGCACGACATCGACCAGGTCACGCTCGACATCATCGAGAACACGCTGTCCAACGCGCGCTACGAGATGGACCGCGTGTTGGAGACGACGGCGGTCAGCCCGGTCATCCGCGAGCAGTCCGACCAGTTCCCGCTCATCGCCGACCGCCATGCGCGCATGGTCATCGGCCAGTTCGGCAGTGCGATCCCGACGATCATCGAGCACTCGCCGTACGAGGTCTCCGACCTGCGCGACGGCGACGTCATCGCGCTCAACGACCCCTACATGTGCGAGGGGTCGGTCTCCCATACGCCGGACATGCTGCTGCTGCGGCCGATCTTCTTCGAGGACGACCTCGTCGGCTACGCGTCGCAGTGGGGCAACCTCATCGACGTCGGCGGCACGGCCGCCGGCTCCATGCCGATCAGCGCGCGCAGCATCTACCACGAGGGCGTGCGCATGCCCCCGATCAAGCTCTACGACCAGGGCAAGCTCAACGAGGAGGCGCTGCGGCTGTTCTGCCACAACACGCGCGCCCCCAAGGAGGTCGAGGCCGACATCAAGGCCATCGCCGCCGGCACCGCGGCGGGTGCGGCGCGCGTCATCGAGCTGTGCGAGCGCTACGGCAAGGAGACCTACCTCGAGGCCTGCGACGCGATCCTGGACCGCACGCGCTCGGCCGTCATCGAGCTCATCCGGACCTACCTGCCCGACGAGAAGCGCCTCAGCTTCGAGGACTTCGCCGACGACGACGGGCTCGGCACCGGCCCGATCAAGCTCAAGATGACGATGTGGCGCTCCGGCGACACGATCAACGTCGACTGGGAGGGGACCGACGGGCAGGTGCCCGGGTCGGTCAACTTCTACCTCAACCCCGAGATGTTCAAGATGTTCGTCGGGGTGTTCCTCATCATGGCGTTCGCGCCCGACGTCGTCTTCAACGACGGCTACTCGGACATCATCAACGTCAACATTCCCGAAGGCTCGGTCCTCAAGCCCGAGTTCCCGGCCCCGCTGGGCAACCGGCTGACGCTGATGGCCCGCCACTTCGACGTCTTCGGGGCCGTGTTCTCCAAGATGCTCGGTCTCCAGTTCGCGGTGTCGGGCAGCTACGGCACCAGCCCGAACTTCGTGTACTCGGGCACCGACTCCAAGGGCGAGAACTACCAGATCCTCGAGATCCTCTACGGCGGCATCCCCGCCCGCCCGGCCGGTGACGGCCTCGACGGCCATTCCTGGTGGCCGCTGTTCAAGGCGGTCCCGACCGAGTATCTGGAGAAGTACTACCCGCTGCGCGTCGAGAGCTACTCCGTGCGCACGGACTCCGGCGGCGCGGGCTACCACCGCGGTGGCCACGGGGTGGCCAAGGTGTACACCTTCCTCGAGGACGGCCTGATCACCTTCCAGGACGACCGCGCCCGCACGCATCCGTGGGGCGTCAACGGCGGCATGTACGGCGAGAGCTCGGAGAAGACGCTCATCCGCGCCGACGGCCGCGAGTGGAGCCTGCCGTCCAAGGTCGAGAACGTGCCGGTCCACAAGGGCGACCGCCTCGTGTTCTCCACGGCGGGCGCCGGCGGCCTGGGCGATCCCCTGGACCGCGAGCCCGAGCGCGTGGCCAAGGACGTGCGCGCCGGCCTGGTGACCGTCGAGGCCGCGCGGGAGGACTACGCGGTCGAGCTCGGCCCCGACGGCGAGGCCGACGCCGAGAAGACGGCCGCCGCCCGCGAGGCCAAGCGCGCCTCGCGCGAGCCGCGGCCGGACTTCGACTTCGGCCCGCTGCCCGAGATCGGCGAGCTGCGCAAGGAGATCGCGGCCGAGCGGCGCGAGTTCGAGGCGGCGCTGGCCAACGAGTCCGACTCGGGGTGACGCTCGCCCAGGGGGCGAGGTCACCTTGCGGGTGTCGGCCCTGGGGGGCCGAACCCGCGGCTCGGGGCGGCGATCAGCGCACTCGGGGTGACGCTCGCCCAGGGGGCGAGGTCACCTTGCGGGTGTCGGCCCTGGGGGGCCGAACCCGCGGCTCGGGGCGGCGATCAGCGCACTCGGGGTGACGCTCGCCCAGGGGGCGAGGTCACCTTGCGGGTGTCGGCCCTGGGGGGCCGAACCCGCGGCTCGGGGCGGCGATCAGCGCACTCGGGGTGACGCTCGCCCAGGGGGCGAGGTCACCTTGCGGGTGTCGGCCCTGGGGGGCCGAACCCGCGGCTCGGGGCGGCGATCAGCGCCCCGCGTGCATCGCGCCGACGACGCCGGCCCAGGTGTCCGGCGTGGCCGCGTCGCCCGCGTGCAGCGCGATGCGGTCCACGCCCGTGGTGCGGGCGCGCAGGTCGGCTGCGAGCGCCTCCGGCGTCTCGCCGTAGGCGACGAAGAGGCGCAGCGTCTCGTCGTCGACGAGCGCGGGCATGTCGGCCCAGCCGCCGCTGCGCGACAGACGATGCAGCGCCTCGAACAGGTCGCTGCGGCCGTGGAGGTCGAGCACCTGGCGGTAGCCGGGCGTCGAGCCGTAGAACGCGACGCGGCGGCGGGCCGCCTCGAGCTCGTCGGGCGTGGTTGCCGCAAGCTGGGCCACGGAGATCGCCACGTCCTCCGGACGCCGGCCGGCGCGCTGCACGCCGCGCAGCAGCGCCGGGCGCACGACCTGCTCGAGGTACTCCGCGCTCTGCAGCGGGTGGACGAGCAGGCCGTCGGCGACCTCGCCGGTGATCTCGATCATCCGCTCGCGCACGGCCGCCAGGTGGACGGGCGGAGCGCCGTGGGGCTGGGGGCGCGGCCGGAACGCGGGCGGCATGAGCGTGTGCGAGGTGAACTCGCCGTGGAAGTCCAGAGCCTCGCCGGTCTCCCACGCCGTCCAGATCGCGCGCAGCGCCAGGACGTACTCCCGCATGCGCCGGGCGGGGTGCGACCACGGAACGCCGAAGCGCCGCTCGACGTGCGCGCGGACCTGCGTCCCGAGGCCCAGCACGAACCGCCCGCCCGTGAGCTCCTGGAGGTTCCACGACGTGTAGGCGACCTCCATGGGCGTGCGCGGGAAGGCCAGGGCGATGCCCGTGCCCAGCGCGACGCGCTCCGTGGCGCCGGCCGCCAGCGCGATCGGCAGGAACGGGTCGTTGTTGGTCTCGGTGACCACGACGCCGTCGAAGCCCAGGCGCTCGGCGTCGGCGGCCCACGCCGCGCTCTCGCCGATGGGGACCCCTCGCAGCGTCGCGTCGAGGGCGGGGCCGGAAGCGGGCGACGGCATCGAGATGGCATGCTACGCCAATGTCCGACGTTCGCCTCGCAGGACGGGCCGCGACCCGATGATCATCAACCACGGACGCGTCGACGGCCAGCCGTCAGACCAGCGCGGGCCGACGTTCACCGGCCAGGTGTGGGCCGAGCCGCTGCTCTCGCCGACCGAGGGCGTGGCCGTCAACACGGTGTTCTTCCCGCCCGGCGCGCGGACGCACTGGCACACCCACGCCACGGGTCAGATCCTCATGGTCACCCACGGCGCGGGGTTCGTGCGCAACGACGCCGGCGAGGGCGGGCCGCTGCGGCCGGGCGACGTCGTGTGGATCTCGCCGGGCGAGCGCCACTGGCACGGTGCGGGGCCCGACACCTACCTCACGCACATCGCGATCTCGCTCGGGGACGCCGACTGGCAGGACGCCGTCGACGACGCCGACTACGACGCGGCGCGCGGCTGAGTCGTCGCGACCCTGAATCTTCGAAGTTCATGAGATCCTGAGGCGCTGGTAGCCTCAGGATCTCCGTGCCCGCCGACGCGCAGCCGACACCCCCCGCAGGCCCCCCGCCGATCTACCGGCTCAAGGCGGACTTCTTCCGCCTGCTCGGCCACCCGGCGCGGGTCCGGATCCTCGAGCTGCTGCGCGACGGCGAGCGCAACGTCGGCGAGCTGCAGGCCGCGCTCGGCCTGGACTCCAGCGGCACCTCGCAGCACCTGACCGCCATGCGCCGGCAGGGGCTGCTCGCGAGCCGGCGGGCCGGCACGAACGTGTTCTACCGCGTCACCGACCCGCGGCTCTTCGACCTGCTCGAGATCGCGAAGCAGATCCTCACGGCCCAGCTCGAGCAGACCCGCGAGCTGCTGGGCGACCTGGCCGGTGCCGACGCACCGGCCGCGCCGCGCCGCACCGGGCGTCGCTGAGCGGCCGCGCCGGCCGGCACGTGCGGGCGCCGTGATCGGTTCCAAGTCTTAGAAATACGGAAGATTCAGAGAACTGAATATCTTGGTACCTTGAGAGATCGCTGATGACCCAGACCGCCATCGAGGGGATCGCTCCATCCCCGTCGCGCTGATCGCCGGCGCGGCCCTCCTGGCCGCGGGCGTCCCGCTGGCCTTCGCACCCTGGGCGCGCGCCGCGGTGCTCGCGCCGTGCGCCGGATCGCTGCTGATCGCCGGGGGCGCCGTCGCGGTGCTGGCGGGCGCCGGTCCGGCCGGCGCGCCGTTCCACAGCACGCTGCACCCGCGCCTCGGCCTGGACGGCCTCAGCGCGCTGTTCGCCCTCGTCGTGTGCGGGTCGGTCGTCCCCGCGCTGGCGGCCGCGGGCGACGCGATGGCGGGCGCGCCCGCCCGGCGGCCGCTGCTCGCGCTGACCTGCGCGTTCGCCCTCGCGCTGCTCGGCGTCCTGGCCGCGCGAGACGTCGTGACGTTCCTCGGGGCGTGGGAGCTCATGACGCTGCTGCCCGCGACAGCGATCCTCGTCGCCCGGCGCGACCGCGCCGTACGCCGCACGGTCTTCGTCTACCTCGCGACGACCCACCTCGGCGGGGCGGGGGTCTGGGTCGCCCTGCTGCTGCTCGCCCAGCACGGGGCGGTCGGCGCCGCGCTGGGCGACGGGCCGCGCACGCTGGTCCTCGTCGCGGCTCTCGTCGGGTTCGGGACCAAGGCCGGCGTCATGCCGCTGCACGTCTGGCTGCCGCGCGCCCATCCCGTGGCGCCGAGCCACGTGTCGGCGCTCATGTCGGGCGTCATGGTCAAGGTCGCCCTGTACGGCCTGTTGCGCGTGCTGTTCGAGTGGGCGGCGCCCGCGCCGCGCTGGGCGGGCTTCGTGCTCCTGGGCGCCGGCGTGCTCTCGGCGGTCGCCGGGATCGTCTACGCGCTCGTGCAGCGCGAGCTCAAGCGGCTGCTGGCGTTCAGCACCGTCGAGAACGTCGGCATCATCGTCGCCGCCCTCGGGGCGTCGGTCCTGCTCTTCGCCGACCACCGCCCCGTCTGGGGCTCGATCGCCTTCGCGGCCGCGCTGCTGCACACGGTCACCCACGCCGTGGTCAAGACAATGCTCTTCCTGGCCGCCGGCGCCATCGGCCACGCCGCCGGCACCCTCGAGCTCGAGCGGCTCGGCGGGCTGCTGCGCCGCATGCCATGGACGGGCTGGTCGCTGGTGGCCGGGTGCGCGGCGATCGCGGGCCTGCCGCCGCTGGCCGGCTTCTCGTCGGAGTGGCTCGTGCTGGAGGCCACGCTGCACCTCGGCTCCGGCTCGCGCGCGGCCGACGCGGTCGCCGGCGCGCTGGCGACCGCGGGCCTGGCGGCCACGGCGGGCCTGGCGGTCCTGTGCTTCGTCAAGCTCGCCGGGCTCGTGCTGCTCGGCGCCGCGCGCAGCCCCGGCGCCGCCGAGGCGCAGGAGGTCCCCGCCGCCACGCGCGCCGCGCTCGTCACGGGCGCCGGCGCATGCGTCGCGCTCGGCGCGCTGGCCGGCGAGATCGTGCCCGTCCTGGCGCGCCTGGCGCCCGGCGACGCAACGGTCGCGGGCGGCGCCGCGCTGCGGCTGCCCGGCACCGGGAGCCTGCCCGCGGTGGGGCTGCTCGTGGCGCTCGGCCTGGTGTTCGGGCTGCTGCGCCGCGCGACGGGCCGCGCGCCACGGGCGGCCACGGCCCCGGCCTGGACGTGCGGCCAGCGCCTGGAGCCGGCGTTGGCCTACACCGGGGCGGGCTTCACCAAGCCGCTGCGCCTCGTGCTCGAGGCCGTCCTGCGGCCGGCGCGCGAGCTCGAGGTCGTCGACGGCGTGGGCGGCGTGCGGCGCATCCGCCATCGCGCCGAGGTCCCGCACCGCTTCGACGAGGAGCTCTACGCACCGCTGGCCCGCGGGGCGCTGCGCGGCGCGGCCGTGGCGCGGCGCCTGCAGTCGGGCAGCCTGCGGACCTACATCCTGTACATGCTCGCGCTCGTGATCGGGCTGCTGGCGCTCGCGCGCCTCGGAGGCCTGGCGTGACCGGCGCCGACGCCGGCGCCGGCGTCGCGCAGGTCGCGGGCGGCCTGGTGCTCGCGCCGCTGGCCGCGGGCTGGATCCAGCATCTCAAGGGGCGCCTGCAGGGCCGGCGTGGGCCGTCGGCGCTGCAGCCCTACCGCGACCTGCGCCGCCTGTGGGGCAAGAGCGCCGTGCAGCCCAGCGCCGCCGGGCCGCTGTACCGCGCCGCGCCCGCGGTCGTGGCGGCCGCCCTGCTCGTGGCCGCGCTCGTCGTGCCCGTCGGCGGCCGCGCGGCGGACTGGGGCGTCGGCCACGACGCGCTCGTCGTCATCGGCCTGCTCGCGCTGGCCCGCGGCGCCCTGGCGCTGTCGGCCTGGGACACCGGCGCGGGGTTCGGGCTCCTGGGCGCCGGGCGCGACCTGACCTTCGCGGTGTTCGTCGAGGGCGTGCTGCTGCTCGTGGTGCTGCTGGCCGGGCGGGCGGTGGGCGGCAGCACCGACCTCGTGGCGCTGTCGGGCGCGGCGGCGGGCGGCGCGCCCTGGCACTCGGCCGCGCACTGGTGCGCCGGGGCGGCCTTCGCGCTCGTCGCCCTGGCCGAGACCGGCCGCCAGCCCGTCGACAACCCCGACACCCACCTCGAGCTGACGATGGTCCACGAAGGCCCGCTGCTGGAGTACGCCGGGCGCGACCTGGCCTGCCTGCAGTGGGCCGCCGCCGCGCGGCTGTGGCTCATGCTCGTGCTGGCCGCCGGGCTCTTCGCGCCCACCACCGGCCCGTTCACGGCGCGGCTGGCGCTCGCGGCCGCGACGGTCGCCGTCCTCTGCGTGGCGATCGCGCTCACCGAGACCGCGCTGGCCAAGATGCGCATCCTGCGCGTGCCGGTGTTCGTCGGCGGGGCCGGCGCGCTCTGCCTCATCGGCCTGGCCGGCAGCCTGGTGCAGGGCGCGTGAGCGGCACGCTGCTCTGGGCGCTGGTGGCCCTCGGCCTGGCGGTCGTCGTGGCGCGCCGGCGCAGCGTGGCGATCGCGCTCGTCGCCGTGCAGTCCGTGCTGCTGGGCGCCTCGGCCATGACGGGGGCGATCGGCGACGAGCACGGCCTCGTCGTCGCCGGCGTCGTGGTGCTGGCGCGCGGGGTCGGCCTGCCCGGCCTGCTGCTGTGGGTCGTGCGCGGCACCCGCGAGCCGCGTCGCGTCGCGTCGGAGCGCTCCGTGCTCGGGCGGCTCGTGCTCGCCGTCGCGGCCGTCGGCGCCGCCGCCGCGCTCATCCCGCGCTTCGGCCTCGACGAGCCGGGCGCCGAGCGCGCGGTCGCGGCGCTGCTCGTGCTGGGGATCGTGATCGCCGCCGTGCGCCGCCCCGTCGTCTTCCAGGCCCTCGGCGTCCTCGTCGCCGAGAACGGGATCTACCTGGCCGGGCTGACGGTCGCCGGCGGGATCCCGGGCGCGATCGAGCTGGCCCTGCTCTTCGACGTCCTCGTCGTGCTGACCGTCGCGGCGGCGTTCGGCTCGCGGATCCACGAGGTCTTCGGCACGAGCGACACCAGCCTGCTGGCCGAGCTGCATGACTGAGGCCCTGGTCATCGCGATGCTCGCCGTGCCGGTCCTGGCCGCCGCGGTGCTCGCCCTGCCCGGCGCGCGGGGCGTCGCCGACCGCGTCAACCGCGCCGCCGCGATCGTCGTGGCCGGCCTGGCCCTGGCCGTCGCGGCGCCCCAGGTCGCGGCCGGCGGCCCGACGGCCGGGAGCTGGTGGGTGGTCGACCCGGCCGGGGCGGTGTTCCTGGCCGTCATCGCGGTCATCGGCCTGCTCAGCGCGCTGGCGTCGCCGGCGCACCTGGCCGGCGGCGGGCGCGGGTTCGTGGCCGTCCGGCACGCCGGCGGCTTCTACTACGCGGCGTTCCACCTGTTCTGGGCCGCGCTGCTGGCCGTGGCGGTCGTCGACAACCTCGCCGTGGCCTGGCTGCTCATCGAGGCCACGACCGCGGCGTCTGCGCTGCTCGTGGCCTCCAGCGGCCGTCCGAGCGCCCTCGAGGCCGGCTGGAAGTACCTCGTGCTCACGACGCTGGGGCTGGGCGTCGCGCTGCTGGGGATCATCGTCCTGTACGCGGGCCTGGGCCGCGGCCACGGCGCGCTGGGCACCCTGGACTGGCCCGCGATCCACGACCTGGCCGCGGGGCTGGACCCCGGCGCCGGGCTGCTGGCGCTCGTGCTCATCCTCGGCGGCCTGGCGACGAAGATCGGCTGGGCGCCGGTGCACAGCTGGCTGCCCGACGCCCACAGCGAGGCGCCGCCGCCCGTCAGCGCGATGCTGTCGGCGGCGCTGCTGCCGACCGTCATGCTCGTGGCCTGGCGCGTGCAGCTCGCGCTGCAGCCGGCCACCGACGGCACCTCGTCGGCGCTGCTGCTCGGCTTCGGCCTGGCGTCGCTGGCCGTCGCGGTGCCCTTCCTGTGGAGCGCGCTGCCGCTCAAGCGCCTGCTGGCCTACTCGAGCCTGGAGCACATGGGCGTGCTCGCGCTGGGCATGGGCTTCGTGAGCCCGCTGGCGACGGCCGGCGTCGTCGTCCACGTCGCCGGCCACGCGCTGGCCAAGGCGCTGGGGTTCTACGCGGCCGCGCCGCTGCTGCGGGCCGACCCGGGCCTGTCGGGGCGCCCGGCGCGGGCGCTGGCGTCGGCCTCGCCGCAGGGCGCGGTCGCCGTGGCGGTCGCGCTGCTGTCGCTGAGCGGGCTGCCGCCGTCGCCGCTGTTCTTCAGCGAGCTGCTCATCCTGCTCGGCGGCCTGGCCGCGGGCCAGACCGCCGTGGTCGTGGCCGCCGCGCTGCTGCTGGCGCTCGGCTTCCTCGGCCTGGTGCACGCCCTCATCGAGGGCATCGTCTCCGAGCGCCCCGCCGTCTCGCGCCACGGGCGCCGGCCGGAGCGGGGCCTGGTCGCGGTCACCGCGGTCGTCGTGGTCCTGCTCGTCGCGCTCTCGGGCGCCGCGTACCTGCTGCCCGGCTCCGACGTCGTGGGCCGGCTCATGGGCGGCGTGGCGTGACGCTCGCCGGGCCCACGGCGGCGCCGCCGCGTGCGGGCGTGACCGCGCGCGAGGTGGCGCCGGGCGACTGGGTCACGGCCGTCGCCTCCGGGCTGGCCGCGGGCCACGCGTTCGCGGGGCTGCACGCCCTCGGCGGCCCCGCCGGGCCCGGCGTGCGCCTGGCGATGGTGCGCGGCGCCGAGCACCTCCTGCTCACCGCCCGCGCCCCCGGGCGGCGCGTCGCGTCGGTCGCCCCGGTGCTGCCGGCCGCCGTGTGGGACGAGCGCGAGGCCCACGACCTGCACGGCTGGGCGTTCACCGGGCACGAGCCCATGCGGCCGCTGGCCGACCACGGCGTGCCGACCGCCGCGTGGACGCCGGAGGTCGACGGGCGCGACGTCCACCAGATGGCCGTCGGGCCGGTGCACGCCGGGATCATCGAGTCCGGTCACTTCCGCTTCCAGGTCGTGGGGGAGCGGATCCTGCACGTCGACCTGCGGCTGTTCTACAAGCACCGCGGCCTGGAGGCCGCGGCCGAGGGCCTCGGCCACGAGCAGGCGCTCGCCCACGTCCAGCGAGCGTGCGCCGCCGACGCGGTGGCCAACACGGTGGCCTACGCCCAGGCCTGCGAGGCGGCCCTCGGCCTCTGGCCGACGCCCGGCCTGCGGCGGGAGCGCACGCTCCTGCTCGAGCTCGAGCGCCTCTACAACCACCTGCACGACCTCTCCGCGGTCTGTGCCGGGGTCGGCTTCGCACCCGGGGCGATGCTCTTCGGGGCGCTCAAGGAGCGCGCCCAGCGGCTCAACGCCCGCCTCTGCGGCCACCGGTTCCTCTTCGGCACGATCGCGGTCGGGCGCAGCGGGCTCGCCGCCGGGCCGATGACCGGCGACGAGCTCCGGGGCGGCCTGGTCGACCTGGCGCGCGAGGTCGCGCGGGCCTGGCACGAGCTGCAGTTCGCGGGCTCGCTGCAGGACCGGCTCGAGGGCACGGGGCTCACCGCGGCCGCCGACGTGCTGCGGCTGGGGGCGGTGGGCCCCGCGGCCCGCGCGGCGGGCGTCGCGGCCGATGCGCGCACCGCCGCGCCGCGCCTGGCCTACGACGGCTTCGCCCCCGCCGTCCCCGAGGCGCCCACCGGCGACGTCGCCGCGCGGGTCCAGGTGCGCGCGGCCGAGCTGACCGCCACGCTGGGGCGGCTCGACACGCTGCTGGCCCAGCCGCCGGCGGGCCCGGCGGCCGCCGGGCGCGAGGGCGACGCCGGCGGCCTCGGCGCCGCGACGGTCGAGAGCCCGCGCGGGGCGACGACGTGCGTCGTGGAGCTGGCCGGCGACGCGGTCGCCCGCGTGCACCTGCGCACGGGCTCCTACGCGAACTGGCCGCTGCTCGCGCTGGCGGTGCGCGGCGAGCTGCTGGCCGACTTCCCGCTCATCAACAAGAGCTTCGAGCTCTGCTACGCCTGCGTGGACCGCTGAGTGTTCGTCCTGCTCCGCCACCTTCAGCAGCTGCGCCGCTCGGCGGCCCTGCCGCGCACGGCGACGCGCGGCTCGCTCGCCCTGCGCCACGTCGACGCCGGCTCGTGCAACGGCTGCGAGCACGAGCTCGGCGCCGTCACCGGCGTCTACTACGACCTCCAGCAGTACGGGCTCGACGTCGTCGCGTCCCCGCGCCACGCCGACGTGCTCCTGGTCACCGGCGCCGTGACGACGCGGATGGCCGGGCCGCTGCAGGCGGCGTACGCGGCGATGCCCGAGCCGCGGCTGGTCGCCGCGCTCGGCGACTGCGCGCTGGGCCGCGGCGTCCTGGGCACGGCGTCCGAGCTCGCCGGGCCGCTGGACGGCCTGCTGCCCGTCGACCTGCGGATCCCGGGCTGCCCGCCGGCGCCGGCCGTGATCGCGGAGCACCTCGTCGCGGCCCTGCGCGACCGCGCGGCCGGCAGCTAAGGTCGGCAGCGACGGCGACGAAAAGGACGGCCATGGCCGCGATGAAGTGGGCAGGGTGGGGCGAGGAGGACGTGGCGTTCTCGGCGGAGGACAAGCCCGCGCTCGGGCCGTTCCTGGAGACGCACCTGGGGCTCGATCTCGGGCGCGTGCGGCAGCGCCCGGCCGCGTTCGGCGACCTCGAGGTGCCCGCGCCCTCGGCCGAGCCCGAGCTGCTCGCGGCGCTGGGGGAGGCCGTCGGCGCCGAGCACGTCTCCCAGGACGCGCGCGACCGCGTGCTGCACGCCCGCGGCAAGAGCCTGCGCGACCTCGTGCGCCACCGGCGCGGCGAGATCGGCCGCATCCCCGACGTCGTCGTGCGCCCGGCCGACGAGGACCAGATCGCCGCGGTCCTGCGCGAGGCGCTGGACGCCGACGCCGTGCTCATCCCGTTCGGCGGCGGCACGAACATCTCCGGCAGCCTCGAGGTGCCCCCCGACGAGGCGCGCACCGTCATCTCGCTCGACCTCGGCCGGATGGACCGCGTCCTGGAGATCGACGAGGTCTCGCGGCTGGCGCGCGTGCAGCCCGGCGTCTTCGGCCCGCACCTGGAGCAGCAGCTCACCGCGCGCGGCTGGACCCTGGGCCACTACCCCGACAGCTTCACCCACTCCACGCTGGGGGCTGGATCGCGACGCGCTCGTCGGGCATGCAGTCCGACAAGTACGGCGACGTCGCCGACCTCACGCGCGGCCTGCGCGTCGTGACGCCGTCGGGCCTGCTCGTCGTGCGGCCGGTCCCCGCGACGTCGACCGGGCCCAGCGTCCGGGAGATGGTCCTGGGCAGCGAGGGCCGGCTCGGGATCATCAGCGAGGCGACGGTGCAGGTGCACCGCGTGCCCGCCGAGCGCGTGATCCTGGGCTACCTGTTCCCGTCGTGGGCCGAGTCCCTGGCGGCGATGCGCGACCTGGCCGCCTCGGAGGCCACGCCGTCGGTCACCCGGGTATCCGACGCGCCGGAGACGGTGTTCTCCTTCGCCACCAAGAAGGGCAACTCGGTCGCCGACCGGCTCAAGTCCCGGGCGCTGAAGGAGTTCCTCGCGCGCCGCCGCGGCTTCGACGTGTCGGCGATGTGCCTGTCGTTCATCGGCTTCGAGGGCAGCGAGCGCCACGTCGCCGCGCAGCGGCGTGCCACCGGGCGGATCGTGGCGGCCCACGGCGGCGTGTGCATCGGCAGCGGACCCGGGGAGCTCTACGACCAGAAGAAGTTCGACACCCCGTACATCCGCGACTACCTGCTCGACCGCGGCGCCCTGGCCGACGTGTCGGAGACCTCGGCCCCGTGGAGCGCGCTGCCGCACGTCTACGAGGCGGCGATGGGCGCGGGACGCGGCGCGTTCGGCGAGCTCGGCGTCAAGGGCTACATCATGAGCCATCTGTCGCACTCCTACCACGGGGGCGCCTGCCTGTACTTCACGTTCGCGTTCACGCCGGTCGCCGGGCGCGACGCGCTGGCCGACTACGACGTCGTCAAGTCGGCCATCCAGCAGGCCTTCGTCGACTCGGGCGCGACGCTCTCCCACCACCACGCCGTCGGCACCGAGCACGCGCGCTGGCTCGAGCAGGACATCTCGGCGCCCGGCGTTGCGCTCGTGCGCGCGGTGTTCGACGCCGCCGACCCGGGCGCGAACCTCAACCCCGGCAAGATCACCGGGGCCGCGAAACCCACGGCCGCGGCGGGGTAACAGGACGTATGGCGGATCGCAGCCCGTTCGCACGGCTCGACGCGCCCTGGGCGCGGCGCCCGCCGGCGCGGGCGGTGCGCGAGGTGTTCCTCATGGCCGTGCTCGGCCCGATCATGGACCTCTACACCCGGCGGCGGGTGGGCGGCCGCCGGCACCTGTCCGGCGTGCGCGGGCCGGTGGTCTTCGTCGCCAACCACTCGAGCCACATGGACACGCCGACCATCCTGCGCTCGCTGCCGCGCCACCTGCGCCGGCGCACGGCCGTGGCCGCCGCCGCGGACTACTTCTACCGCAGCCGCACGCGGGCGGCCGCGGTCTCGCTGGCCTTCAACACCGTGCCGATGCAGCGCCACGGCGGCGGCCTGCACCCGGCCTCCACGCAGCACGTCGACGAGCTGCTGCAGCAGCGCTGGAGCCTGCTCATGTTCGCCGAGGGGACCCGCTCGCGCCGCGGCGACGTCGGGCGCCTGCGCTCGGGCGCGGCGGTCCTGGCCGCCCAGCACGACGTCGCGCTGGTCCCCGTCTACGTCGGCGGCACCCACGCCGCGATGCCGCCCGGCCAGGGCTGGCCGCGCCGCGAGCCCGGCCGCGGGCCGGGCCGCCGGCACCCGATCGAGGTGCGCTTCGGGCCGCCGATCCGCCCTCGCGCGGGGGAGGACCGCCGGCAGGTCATGGAGCGCGTGCGCCTGTTCTTCGCCGAGTCCGGGGCGACCACGACGCCCGCCGGCCGCGGCGCCGACGCGGCCGCGCCCGCGCTCGGGCCCCGGACCGGGTAGGACACCGCGCGTCCAGGACGGGCGGCGCGGCGTCAGGCCCGCGACGGTGCCGGTCGATGAGACCACCATGCCCTCTCGAGGCCGGGCCGCCGGCCTGCACCCCACCATCCCCGCACCGCCCGCCGACCGCCTGCCGGCGCCCGTCGCCGATGCGGTGCGCGCCGCTGAGCGCCACGCCCGCGGCGGCCCGCCGCCGTCGGTCGCCCAGACCGCGGCGCTCGTCGAGCTGACCAGCTGGGCGTTCCACGGCGTCGCGCCGGGGCACGAGGCCTACGAGGACCGCCTGTCGGCGTGGATCGCCGGCGTGCAGGCGCGGCACGGCGGCCGCGCAGCCTCCTAGCGACGCCCCGGCCGCGCGTCGGCGGCGCCGACGCGCGATGGCGCAGCGGCACCACGCGTGGATGGTCGCGCGCGAAGCCGCGCGGCACCGTCTTCAGCGAACAGGCCGGCCGCCGAGAGCTCGACGGGTGGTGTGCCGGGGGGCACCTTGGCATGATGGCGCTCGTGGCCGCCGCGCCCGCGGCGACCGCCGACCGGGGCATCGACAGAAAGGCGGGGCGCATGGCCACGATCACCGATCTCGAGGGCCGGCAGGTCGACCGCGCCAACGCGACGGGGCTGACGCCGGTGGTGTTCATCCACGGCCTCTGGCTCCTGCCGAGCAGCTGGGACCGCTGGGCCGCGGTGTTCGAGGAGGCCGGCTACACGCCGCTGACCCCGGGGTGGCCCGACGACCCGCAGACCGTCGAGGAGGCCAACGCCCGCCCGGAGGTCTTCGCCCACAAGACCGTCGGCCAGGTGGCCGACCACTTCGGCGAGGTCATCGGCGGACTCGTCAGGAAGCCCGCCGTCATCGGGCACTCCTTCGGGGGCCTGCTGACCCAGATCATCGCCGGCCGCGGCCTCGCGGCCGTCTCGGTGGCCATCGACCCGGCGCCGTTCCGGGGCGTGCTGCCGCTGCCGATCTCCGCGCTGAAGTCCGCCTCGCCCGTGCTCGGCAACCCGGCCAACCGCAACCGCGCCGTGCCGCTGACCTACGAGCAGTTCCGGTTCGGCTTCGCCAACGCGGTGAGCGAGGAGGAGGCGACCGAGCTGTATCGCGAGTACGCGGTCCCGGCCGCGGGCGCGCCGCTGTTCCAGGCCGCGACCGCCAACCTCAACCCGTGGACGGAGGCCAAGGTCAACAGCAAGAACCCCGAGCGCGGGCCGCTGCTGATCATCTCGGGCGAGAAGGACAACACGGTGCCGTGGGCGATCGCCAACGCCTCGTTCAAGAAGCAGAAGCGCAACCCGGGCGTCACCGAGATCACCGAGATCGCGGGCCGGGGCCACGCGCTGACGATCGACAGCGGCTGGCGCGAGGTCGCCGACACGGCGCTGGCGTTCGTGAAGCGCTTCACCTAGGGCGGGGCGCCCCGGTACAGTCGGCCGACGGGGACGCAGCACGGAAACGGCATTCCAAGGGAGGCACAGGTGCTCGGTCAGGTCGGTTGGAGAAGGATCCTCGGCGCGGCATGGCTCCTGGCGGTGACCGCGCTCGGCGCGATCGGGGCGACCGTGGCGTCGGCCGGCTGGCTCGGCGCGGGCGAGCCGGTGGTCAACCCGGCGGGCAACGCGGTCGGGGCGCCGTCGCTGGCCGTCGCGCGCGACGGGACGGCCTTCGTCGCCTTCCAGCACTTCGTCGGCGCCACGAGCCGGGCCTCGGTGATCATCCGCGGGCCGGGGGGCGCGTTCGGCGCGCCGCGGGATCTGTCGGATCCCAACCATGACGCGTTCAGCCCGGCGATCGCCGTCGACCGCCAGGGCAACGCGACGTTGGCGTGGCTCGACAACACCGACGGCATCCGCGTGAACTTCCGGCCCGCCGGAGGGGACTGGGCGGCGACCTCGCAGCTGCTCGCCGCCGGGCCGATCTTCAACGGGCCCAGCGTCGCGGTCGGCGACAACGGCGCGGCGGTCGTCGCCTGGGGTCGCAACACCGGGGGGCAGGTCACCCAGGTCGAGGCCAAGATCCGCGCCGGGGCGGGCCAGTCCTTCGGGTCGCTGCTGACCCTGTCGCCCAACGCCGGCACCGGCCTGTGCCGCCCGCCGAAGGTCGCGATGGACGCCGCCGGCGACATGGCGGCAATCTGGACCCGGCGCACGAGCAACGCCGGCGACTACCACGTCGAGTCCGCGGTCAAGCCGGCCGGCGGCGCGCTGCAGCCGCCCGAGCCGCGGTCGCCGACGACGGGCAACTCGGACTGCAACGTCGACATCCACATGACGCCCGGCGGCAACGTGACGGCGATGTGGGACTTCAACGACACCGTCAACCCGACGTTCGTCTCCTACGAGGACCGCAGCGCCCCGTTCGCGAGCGGGACGTGGGGCGGGGCGGCGAAGCTGTCGGTGCCCAGCGTGACGTCGTTCGCCCCGGCCTTCTCGCTCGACGAGCACGGCGACACCGCCGCCACCTGGCTCGCGGGCGGACAGCTGTTCTCCGCGGTCCGCCGGGGCTCGGGCGGCTTCACCCCAGCCAAGGCGCTGTCGGGCGCAACCGGCACGTCGCCAGGCGCGGTCGGCGCGTCGCCGACGGGCGATGCGCTGGCGGCCTTCGTCGGCATGTCCAACGGGACCGATGCGATCTTCGGCGCCCACCGCGGGCCGACCACCGACTTCGGCGAGGTCACCCCGGTCGCCACCACGCCGCCGGGCGCCGTCAGCCTGGACTCGCCCGACGTCGCGCTGGACGACCAGGGCAACGGCTTCGCCGCGTGGGAGCGCAACGCCAACAACACCTACTCGGTGCAGGTCGCCGGCTACGACCCCGTCGCACCGGCGATCTCCGTGCTGGCGGTCCCCGCGGCCGGGACCGCCGGGCAGCCCGTCGGCATGGCCGCCACCGCCACCGACCGCATGTCGGGCGCCGCGGTGCACTTCGACTTCGGCGACGGCGGGGGCGCCGACGGGGCCGGCGTCACGCACGTCTACGGCGCGGCCGGCGCCTACACGGTGACCGCGACCGCCACCGACGGCGCCGGCAATCGCTCGTCCGCGGCGGCCGTCATCCAGATCGCCCCGGCGCCCGCGGGCGGCGGGGGCGCCGGCGGGGGCGGGGGCGGCGGGCCGAAGGTCACGCCGAGCGTGGCCGCGGTGACGTCGCTGACCTGGGACCGCCTGTCCAGCGGCAGCACGCGCATCAAGACCCTCGTGCTCGAACGGCTGGCCGGACCCGAGAAGGTCCGGCTCGCCTGCCTGGGCAGGAGGCTCGGGTGCCGCAAGGCCGCCACGCGGACGATCACCAGGCACGGCCGGAAGCTCAGCCTCACCAAGTACGTCAAGGGCATGACGCTGCGGCCGCGGGCGCAGATCACGCTGACCGTCACCCGCCCGGGCTACATCGCGCGGATCTTCAAGTACACGATGGTCAACCGTCGCGACCCGAGGAAGACCACCCGCTGCCTGGCGCCGGGGGCGAAGAAGTCGCGGACCTGCTGAGCCGCCGCGGACGATCAGCCGCTGCCGCCGCCGACGACCGTGTCGCCGCCGGTGGACTTCGGCTTGCTCGTGGCTTTGGGGGCCGACTGCACCGGGGTGCTCTGGACCGGCGCGCTCTGCACCGGGGAGCTCGAGGTCGAGGGCGACGACGCCGCCGGCGTCGAGGACCCGGAGGAGGAGGGCTTCTTGGCCTTCTTCCTGATCGGCGCCGCGGCCAGCGCGGGCACCGCGGCGGCCGCCGTCTGCGGCGCGGTGACCTTCGGGGCCTGCGCGGGCAGCGCGACGACCGGGGCGGCCGTGGGCGCCGCCGTGCCGCCCCCCGAGGACTTCGTGGCGAGGCCGATCCCGAACGCCGCGGCGAAGGCGATGAGCGCCGCCACCGCGATGGGCAGGACCGGGAGCGAGCGCGTGGTCGTCATGGGGCGATCGTAGTGCGGCCCCGGCGCGGCGCCCAGCCCCGAAGGGGCAACCGTCTTGACGCACCGATCGGCACCGGGATACGGTCGGGCCGACAGCAGGACCAGGCAGGCCCCCGACCGAAGGGACCGGGTCGTGCGCGTTCGTCGGCCACCGCAGACACGCTGGGGCCGCGCACTCCGCGCGGCGCTCGCCGGTGCGCGCGCATGACCGACGCGATGCACGTCTTCGTCGTCGAGCCCCATCCGATCTTCCGGCGCGGGCTGACAGAGTGCCTGCGGTCGCTGCAGGCCGTCGGGCGCGTCACCGAGTCCGCCGAGGTGGCCGAGGCGATCGCCCATCCGGCCTTCGCCGACGCCGACGTCGTCGTCGTCGACCACGAGCTCCCGGGCACGCGAGGCCTGCTGCGGGCCCGCGACGGCCAGGGCGACGGCGTCATCGTCCTGCTGGCCGACAGCTACGGCGACATCCGCGAGGCCGTCGAGGCCGGCGCCATCGGGTTCCTGTCGCGCAGCACGCTGACCCCCGAGTCGCTCGCCGGCGCGGTGCAGGCGGCGGCCAACGGGACGCGCGTCGTGACGCCGGGGCTGCTGGCCGGGCTCGCGGGCCGGCGGCCGGCCGCGACGGGCACGGCGGTCGGCGCCGGCGGACCCCCGGGCGCCTCCTGGCTCAGCGGCCGCGAGCAGCAGGTCCTCACGCTCATCGCCGATGGGCTGCCGACCCGCGAGGTGGCCCAGCGGCTGTCCTACAGCGAGCGGACCGTCAAGAACGTGCTGCACGACGTCGTGATCAAGCTGGGGGCCCGGAGCCGCTCGCAGGCCGTCGCCCATGCGGTGCGCGACGGGCTGATCTGATGGCGCTCATCGTCGACGTCCCGCTGAACACCAGCATCGCCGACCTCGACGAGGCGCTGCGCACGCTCCTGCGCCGCGAGCTGGAGCGCCACGGCTTCGAGGGCGTCGACGTGGCCTTCGACGCGCCGTCGAAGGAGTGGTCGGGCAAGCTGACCAGCCCGACCGTCGACCTCTTCCTCTACGACCTGCGCGAGGCGCTGGACCGCACGGTCGCCACGCCGACCGAGCAGCGCGGCAACGGCCAGACCGTCGTGCACCAGCCGCCGATGCGCCTCGAGCTGACCTACGCGGTGACCGCGTGGACCCAGGCGGTGGAGGACGAGCACCGCCTGCTGTCCCAGGTGCTGGCGATCCTCATCTCGCACCGCAAGCTGCCCGCCGACGTGCTCGAGGGCCGGCCCGGCGGCCCGCGCCTGCCCGAGATCGCGACGTCCGTGGGCCGCCCGCGCGAGGAGAAGGCCGACTTCTGGACGTCGGTCGGCGGTCAGTACAAGGCGTCGATCGACCTCGTGGCCCACCTGCCGGTCGAGTCGGGCGCGACCTTCGTGCGCGGTCCCGAGGTGCGCACCCAGACGCTGCGCGTGGGGGTGGCCGAGGGCGGCCGCGGGACGCTGACCGAGCTGCACCGCTGCGGCGGCACCGTGCTCGACGCCGAGGGCGAGCCCGTCCGCGACGCGTGGGTCGCCCTCCCGGACTCCGGGCGCTGGACGGCGACCGACCGCGACGGGCGGTTCCGGCTCGGCCGCGTGCCCTCCGGCGAGCAGCGCGTGATCGTCCGGACCGCCGCCGGCGACGAGGCCGAGGCCGTCGTCACGGTGCCCGGGCCGGGGGCCGATCTCGTCGTCGGAGGGCGGCCGAAGCGACGGTCGGGCAAGCGCGACGACGACGGCACGTGATGGGTCGATCGGGCAACGACGCGTTGCCCGATTGGCTGCCCGGACCGTCCTGTCTCGCGCTCCCCCCGGTCTGAGAGGGTTGCCCGGAACCAGGGCATTCCACGACCGAAGCTGGAAGAAGGAGCTCCATGCCGACCTATCTCACGCCGGGCGTGTACGTCGAGGAGATCCCCTCGGCGAACAAGCCGATCGAGGGCGTGGGCACCGCGGTGGCGGCCTTCGTGGGCCTGGCCCCCGGAGGCCCGGTCAACACCGCGATGCGGATCTCGAACTGGAGCCAGTTCGCGCGGCTCTACGGCGATCCGCAGAACCCCGAGAACGGACCGTTCATGGAGGGCGCCTACCTCGCGCACTCCGTCTACGGGTTCTTCCAGAACGGCGGCTCGCTGTGCTGGATCGTCCGCGTCGGCGCCGACGGCGCCGCCGAGAAGCCGCGCGCCGCGCTGCCCGCCGCGACCGACCGCGGTGTGGAGGCGCTGCGCGCCGTCGCCCTCGAGGGCGCGCCGGAGCCGGTCAGCGTCGAGATCGTCGAGGACCCGTCCGTCGCCGAGGAGTCCGAGAAGGAGGGCGCCGAGATCACCTACACGGTGACCATCAGCGCCGGCAACGACCGGGAGGAGTACCCGGGCGTCTCGCTCAAGAAGGGCCGCAACAACCTCGCGACCAAGATCAACGGCGCCTCCAAGCTCGTCAAGATCGAGGAGACCGGCGCGTCGCTGCCCGACACGCGCGTGGCGCCCGGCAAGTACCTGCTGTCGGCCCCGCCGTCGGCGCCCAACGCCATCAGCGCCACCGACTTCGAGGGCGACGTCGCCTCCCGCAGGGGCATGGGCGGCCTCGCCGCGATCGACGAGATCACGATGGTCGTGATGCCCGACGCGATGACGCTCAACGGCGACGGGTCCCAGCTGCGCGACCTGCAGGGCAAGATGATCGCCCACGCCGAGAACTCCGGCGACCGCCTCGCGATCCTCGACGCGCCGCCCGACCTGCTGCCCCAGGACGTCCTGGAATGGCGGATGAACACCGCGGGCTACGACTCCAAGATGGCCGCGCTCTACTACCCGTGGATCGAGGTCATGGACCCGCTGACCAAGCGGCCGCTCATGGTCCCGCCGTCCGGGCACGTCGCGGGCGTGTGGTGCCGCGTCGACGAGACCCGCGGCGTCCACAAGGCGCCGGCCAACGAGGTCATCCTCGGCGCCAACGGTCTCGGCTTCCAGGTCACCCAGGCCGAGCAGGGCGGCCTGAACAAGGTGGGGATCAACTGCATCCGGGCGTTCCCCGGGCGCGGCATCCGCATCTGGGGCGCGCGCACGCTGTCCAGCGATCCCGAGTGGCGCTACATCAACGTCCGCAGGCTCTTCAACTACGTCTCGGAGTCGATCATGGAGGGCACGCAGTGGAGCGTGTTCGAGCCCAACGACCAGATGCTGTGGATGTCGTTGAAGATCGCCGCCCAGAACTTCCTCATGCGCACGTGGCGCAGCGGGGCGCTCTTCGGGTCGACGCCGGGCGAGGCGTTCTTCGTCAAGTGCGACGCCGAGACCAACCCGCCTGAGGTCATCGAGGCCGGGCAGGTGGTCTGCGAGATCGGCATCGCGCCCGTCAAGCCCGCCGAGTTCGTGATCTTCCGCCTCAGCCAGTTCACCGGCGGCGGCGGCGAGGGCGAGGTCAGCGAATGACCCCGCCGTGTGACCTGACCGCAGAAAGGAACACCGATGTCTGACCAGGTGGTCACCCCCGGTACCCACTTCAAGCTCGACCTCGGCGGCAAGGAGAGCGGGCTGCTGTTCAAGTCGGCCTCGATGCCGACCGGCACGCTGGCCCTCGGCGACTTCCAGACCTCCGACGGCAACGGCGGCCCGGTCCAGAGCTGCGGCGGCGGCACCAAGGTGCAGTGGTCCGACGTCACGCTCATGCGCGGCGTCGACAAGGACCAGGAGCTCTACAACTGGTTCAAGGACGTCAAGGAGAAGGGCGTCTGCTCCGACACCCAGCTCGACATCAAGATCATCGCGCTCGACAGCCAGAACGAGCCGCTGAAGACCTGGAGCCTGACCGGGGCGGTCATCAGCTCCTACGGGATGAGCGGCGTCGACGCCGAGAGCGGCGCGATCCTGACCGAGCAGGTCTCGATCAAGTTCACCGACGCGACGCTCGAGTCCTAGGTCCGGGGAGGGGAGGAGGCGACCCGCGGATGCAGACCGAGATCGCGTTCACGCTGCCGCGCGGCTATGTCGACGCCGCCGGCGCCGTGCACCGCGAGGGCACGATGCGCCTGGCGACCGCGCGCGACGAGATCGAGCCGCTGCGGGACCTCGAGGTGCGCCAGAACGAGGCGTACCTGTCGATCCTGCTGCTGGCGCGCACGGTGACGCGGCTCGGGCCGATCACCGACATCACGCCGGGCCTCGTCGAGGACCTGTTCGCCGCGGACTTCGATCACCTCCAGCGGCTGTACGAGCGCATCAACAGCAACGGCGAGGCGGTGGGGGTCCTGAGCTGCCCGTCGTGCGCGCACCAGTTCGAGGTCGACCTCACCGAGATCGAGGACGGGCGCCTGGGGGAATGACGAGGCCGTCTCCTGATCTGCTGCTCGGGGAGACGGCCCGCCTCGCCTACCACGTGCACTGGCCGCTGGACACGATCCTCGACCTCGAGCACCCCGACCGGCGGCGCTTCCTGGCCGAGGTCGACGCGCTGACCGCCCGCGGGCCCGGGGTGGTCTGAGTGGATCACGGACGGCCCCCGCTCGCCCCCCGCAGCGTCCGGCGGGTCATCCGCTTCGCCCACGCGCACGCCGAGGGTCCGCGCCGGCTGACCGGCCGCGTGTTCCTGGGGGCCGATGTCGCGGCCGCGCGCGAGCCCAAGCTCCTGCGCGCCGCCGTGCGCCTCGCGCGGCCGGTCGCCGCGACGCCGCCGGTCACGGCGGTCCCCGCGCCGCGGCCGCCGGCGGTCCCGTGGCGGGCGGCGGCGCCCGCGCCCGAGGCGTGGGACGCCGGCCCGTCGGCCGAGGCGGCCCCGCCCCCGCCGGAGGTCGAGCCCGAGCCGTGGTTCGAGCCGGTCGTGACGGTGCTCGACCATCCGCCGCGCGCGCCGGCGGCGCCTGCCCCGGCCCACGAGGGCCTGACCGAGGTCGAGTACCAGTGGCTGTTCGGCGACCGCGACGCGGCGCTGGCCAAGGCGGCGCCCGCGCACACCGCGGGCCGGATGACCGACGAGCAGCGGCGCGAGAACCGGCGGCGCCGGCTCGTCGCCCGCGGCGGCCTGGAGCGCGGCCGCGGCGCCCGGATCGTCGAGGGTCCGGCCGAGCCCGCGCGCGCCGCGCCTCACGCCGAGGATCCGCCCGCGTCGCCGACGGCCGCCGGAGGGTTCCGGCTGGCGCCGGGCCGTGCGAGGCCCGTGCCGCGGCCGGCCGGCCCCGAGGGCGGCGCGGCGGCCGAGTCGGCCGCTGCTCCCGTCGTGCCGGAGTCCGTCATGGAGACGCCGGCCGCGACCGGAGCGCCGGCCGCGCCGGAGGCGCCCGCCGCGGCCGCGGCGCCCGTGCCGGCGCCCGCCGCGCCGGAGGCCCGGGGCCCGGAGACCGCGGCGGCGCCGCCGCCGGTCCCCCCGCCGGGCGTCGCGTCGCCGGCCCGGTCGGAGCGGCCCCCCGCCGCCTCGTCGGCCGCCCCGCCGGCCGCCGCGTCGCCGGCCCCCGCTAGCCCCGTCGCGGAGCCGGGGGAGCCGCCCGCGCCGGCGACGCCCGAGGGCGACTCGTCGCCCGCGCCTGCACCTGCGACCCCGGCCGCGAGCCCGCCCACCGCGCCGCCGGCGCCCGCGCCCGCGCCGCCCGAGCCCGCGGCGGCCGTGCAGCCGCCGACGGCGCCCGCGCCCGGCGCCGTCCCGCCGGTGCCCGAGCACGCCGCAGGGGCGGGCGTGCCGCCCGAGCGTGCCGTGCCCGTGCCCGTGCCCGTGCCCGTGCGCGTCCGCGCCGCGCCCCGCAGCGAGGCGCCGGAGCCCGTCGCGCCGCCCGCGACGGCGCCCGTCCAGGCCACGGCCCGGCGCCTGGCGCCCGCGCAGGCCGCCCCGCCGGCGCCCGCGCGGCCCGCGCCCGTCCGGCCGCTCCGCCCGCCCGCCGCCGCCCCCGCGCGAGCCGTGCCCGCCGTGCGCGCGACACCGCCGGTCGCGGACGCGCCGCAGCGCCAGCGCCCGCGCCCGCAGCGCGCGACGCGGCCCGCGCCCGCGGCACCGGCGCCCGTCCCCGCCGCGGCCCCGGTCGCGGAGCCGGCCGCCGCCTCGCCGCCCCGTGCCCGCGGACCGGTCCGGCGCGCACTCGATGCGCTGCGCGGCCGGGAGCCCGAGGCCGCGCCGGTGGCCGAGCCCGCCACCGCGGTCCCGGCGCCGGCGCCGGCGCCGTCGGCCGCCGCGCCCGCCCCGCGCCCGACACCCGCGGTCCGGTCCACCGCCCCGGCGCCGGCGCCCGCCACGGCCCCGCGAGCGGCACGCACCGCCCCGCCACCGGCCCCCACGCGGATGACGCTCGCCTCCGCGGGCCCGGCGCCCGCACGAGACTCCCCCACCGCGCCGCCGCCGACGGCGCCCGGCACCACGGCGCCCGGCGCGGGCGCGCCGCCCACGGCTGCGCCGCTCACACCGCCGACCCCGATCGCCGCCGCCCCGGCGATGTTCGCGCCGCCTCCGCCCGCCGGCACGCCGCCCGCGACGGTCGCCCCCGCGCCGCCGGCGGCGCCCGTCACGCCCGCCTCCGCCCCCGTCCACGTCGCGCGCACGCCCGCCGCCGCCGGACCCACGCTGGCCCGTGCCGCCGCCGGCGGTGGGGGCGGCTCCGGGGCCGGCGGCGACGCCGACGCGATCTACGAGGAGGTCCTGCGGCGCCTGCGCCAGGAGCAGGAGCAGCTCGGCCAGATCATCCCCCATCCCTTCTAGCCGCCATGCCTCCAACCGGCCAGATCCAGCAGGCGATCACCAGCTACAACTTCGTGTTGAAGATCCCGGACATCGACACGATCGGGTTCTTCCACCACTGCGCGGGGCTCGAGCTCAGCTTCGAGGTCCTCGAATACCGCGAGGGGGGCAACAACGACTTCGTCCACCACCTCCCCGGGCGCATCCAGTACCCCAACCTGGTGCTCTCGCGGGGGCTGACGAACGAGGACGCGCTGCTCAAGTGGTTCTGGGCCACCCACACCCAGGCCGAGCGCAAGGAGGTCACGTTGACCTTCGGCGGCGGCGACACGTCGCGCACGTGGACGTTCGCCGACGCGTTCCCCGTCAAGTGGACGGGCCCGACCGGTACGCACGACGGCTCGGCGGTGGCGGTCGAGACGCTCGAGATCGCCCACTCCGGCCTGAAGATGGTCTGAGCCGTGCCGATCCCCCAGGGCTTCCAGCGTGCGCGGCTCGAGATCGACGGCGGGGACGCGATCGAGTGCGCGTTCAACCCCCAGAGCTACACGGTCAGCAAGACCAACATCTGGAACTTCAAGCCGACGACCGGGGTCGACCTGCCACCGGGGGAGTTCGGCGGCGGGCTTCCCCGGCGCACGACGCTGTCGCTGCTGCTCGACGTGTCCCTCCTGGCGCCCGACCAGAGTGTCAAGGACATGACCAACAAGCTGCTCAAGATGATGGAGACGGGCGGCGGGGGCGGGGGCGGCGGCGGCTCGGTCCCGCCGTTCGTGACGTTCCGCTGGGGGTCGGTCGACCTGCCGAAGTCCGTGCCCGTGTCGCTGACGATCCAGCACACGCTGTTCCACCCCAACGGCGAGCCCATCCGCGCCACCGTCGACCTCGAGCTCGCCCAGGCCGAGAAGGCGTCGACGGCGTCCTCGTCGGGCGCCAACCAGGCCCAGAACCCGACGACCCGCGCCGCGGGCGACCTGCGCGTGCACCGCGTCCGCGACGGCGACTCGCTGCCGGCCATCGCCTACGACGCCTACGGCGACGCGACGCGCTGGCGGGTCATCGCCGAGGCCAACGGGATCGACGACCCGCTGCGCCTGCGCCGCGGCGCCGAGCTGACGATCCCCCGGGTGCCCACATGAGCGCGACCGCCACCCAGCACGTCGCCAGCTACGACCTCATCGTCGACGGCCAGGACCTCGCCCAGGACCAGAAGGACCGCGTCACGGAGGTCCGCGTGGTCGACCACCTGCGGCTGCCCGACGCCTGCACGGTGCACGTCGTCTACCCGCGCGGCGACGGCATCGACACCATGCCCTTCGACATCGGCTCCACGCTGGAGGTCGGCCTGGGCGCCCGCCAGGCGCTCGCCCCCGTGACGCTGTTCAAGGGGCGCATCGTGACGCTCGAGCCCGAGTTCGGCACGGGCGGCTGCAGCGTCGTGGTGCGCGCCTACGACCGCTCGCACGAGCTGCACCGCTCGCGCGTGACGCGGACGTTCCAGAACCAGACGTCGAGCGACATCGTGGCCAAGATCGCGGCCGACGCCGGACTGCAGGCCCGGTGCGAGGCCAGCGGTGAGCCGCACGACTTCATGCAGCAGGACAACGAGACCGACTGGGACTTCATCTGGCGGCTGGCCGAGCGGATCGGCTTCGAGTTCGTCGTCGCCGACGAGGTCGCGCACTTCCGCCGACCCGCGGCCGACGCCGAGGTCGAGCTGGAGTGGCCGGTCTCCCTGCGCAGCTTCCGCCCGCGGCTGACCGCCGTGCAGCAGGTCCAGGAGGTCACGCTGCTGGCCTTCGACCCCAAGACCGACCAGGCGATCTCCTCCACGGCCACGACGCCCAACCAGATCGCGCGCATCGGCATCGACCGCGGCAGCGTCGCCGGGGCGTTCGACGGCGGCGCGGTCCACATCGCCACCGAGCCGGTCAAGAACGGGGCTGAGGCCGACGCGCTGGCCCAGGCGCTCCTGGACAAGCTCGCCAACGGCTACATCGCCGCCGACGGGATCGCTCCGGGCAATCCCAGGATCCGGGCGGGGGCAGCGGTCGCCGTCAAGGGCGTGGGCACGAAGTTCGGCGGGACCTACCGCGTGGCGACCTCGACGCACGTCCTGCGCGGCGGCGGGGCCTACGAGACGCACTTCGCCAACTCGCCGTCGCACACGATCCTCGGCGCCGTGGGCGCCGGCGCCGCGCCGCCGCGCTTCGGCGACCACCTGGCGATCGGCATCGTCACCAACAACGACGACCCCGAGGGGATGGGCCGGGTGCGCTGCAGCTACCCGGCGCTCGGCGACGACGTCGAGGGGACCTGGGCGCCCATCGCCTCGCCGGGGGCCGGATCGGGCCGCGGGATGATGATGCTGCCCGTCACCGGCGACGAGGTGCTCGTGGCCTTCGAGCACGGCGACACGACGCGGCCCTACGTGCTCGGCGCGCTCTTCAACGGCGTCGACCAGCCCGGCGGCGACCTGCTCGGCGCCAAGGACGGGTCCTTCGCCGTGCTCAGCGACCACAAGGTCCACCTGGCCTCCGCCGAGGACTTCGAGGTGCTCAGCGGCGGCGCGCTGACGATCACGGTCTCGGGCGCGACCGGCCTGGCCGGGACCGGCGCGATCACCGTCGAGAGCCAGTCCGACGCGGTCGGCGTCAAGGGCGCGACCGAGGTGACCATCGAGGGCACGACGGGCCTGACGCTGAAGTGCGGCGGGTCGTCGATCCAACTGTCGCCGGCCGGCGTGACGATCAGCGGCACGGCCGTGAGCATCGGGTAGGTTCGGCGGCGGATGTCCGACGTCCTCGGATCAGGGCTGGCGTTCCCGCTCTCCGTCGACCATCGCGGAGCCGTGGCGATGGCACGCGGGGAGGCCGACGTCGAGCAGGCCCTGGAGATCATCCTCGGCACGGCGCCCGGCGAGCGGCCGATGCGTCCCGAGTTCGGCTGCGAGGTCCACGACTTCGTCTTCGACGCGATCGACGCGGCCATGGTCGGGCGCATGGAGACCGCGATCCGCCGTGCGCTGGACCGCTGGGAGCCGCGGGTCGAGGTCACCGGGATCGACTTCGACCTGGGCAGCGTGGGGGAGGGGCGCCTGGACATCACGATCGGCTACCGGATCCGGGCGACCAACCACCAGCGCAACCTCGTCTACCCCTTCTACGTCATCCCGGCGGAGGAGGGGGACTGAGCCGTGCGGACGTGCGCGAGCTGTGGGCGCCAGAACCCCGACGACCAGGACTTCTGCGCGTGCGGCGAGTACCTGCGCTGGGACCCCACGAGCTTCGTGCCGGCCGTCGCCGCGCCCGAGCCCCCGCCGCCGGCCGGGGAGGAGGCCCCGGCCGCCGCCGGCGTCCCGGTCACGCCGCCGCCCGCGGCCCCCGTCGGGCCTGCGCCGCCGGCCGGCGGCGCCCCGCCGCCGCCACCGGCGCCGCCGGCCGCCGCGCCACCGCCGATCGCCCCCGACGCCGTCGCGCTGACGCTGCGGCTGCCCGATGGCAGCTACGGCGAGACGGAGGGCACGGTGACCGTCGCGCTGGAGCCGGGCGGGCGGGCCATGGTCCGCGCCCTGGTGCGCAACCAGGACGCGATCGTCGACAACTACGACCTCGGCGTGGTCGGGCTGCCCGACGGCTGGTGGAGCGTGTCGCCCCCGACGCTGTACCTCGTCCCCATGGGCGCGGGCGGGACCTACGAGCAGGAGGTCGAGGTCCGCATCCATCCGCCGCGCACGCCCGAGGCCCAGGCGCGCACGTGGTCCTTCGACGTCGTCGTGCACTCCCGGGCGCACGGCGCGCAGGCGGCCGCGGCGCCCGCCAGCGCCGAGCTCGCGCCCTACCAGGACGTCCGCACCGACCTGACGCCCGACCGCCGCCGCGGCCGGCGGCGGGCGACGTTCTCCTTCGGCGTCGAGAACCGCGCCAACGCGCCGATCAGCGTGGCGCTGCAGGCCCAGGACGCCGACGGCGAGGTGCGGTTCCACTTCGCCCAGCCGACGGTGGCGATCGATCCGGGCGAGCGCGTCGAGGTCCCGCTCGTCGCGCGCCCGCCCAAGCCGATCTGGATCGGCAGGCCGGTCGACCGGCGCTTCGAGGCGACCGCCGCGCCGCAGACCAGCGACCTCGTCGTCGCGCCCCAGGGGGGCACGTTCCGGCAGGCGCCGTGGCTGCCGGTGTGGCTCATGACGGCCTTCACCGTGCTCGTCGCGGTCGTCGCCGCGGTGCTGCTCCTGCTGCCCAAGAACGTCACGGTCCCCGACCTCACGCGCGCGCCCTCGCGCTTCGCCGCCGAGCAGCAGCTCGTCAAGGCCGGCCTGGCGCCGATCCCCAACGTGACGACGGTGACGGGCACGGGCCAGCCCGGGGCGATCATCGCCCAGACCCCGCAGGCCGGCAAGAAGGTCAAGCGCGGCAGCAAGGTCACGATCCAGGTCGTGGTCGGCAGCGGTCAGCAGCCCGTGCCGTCCGTCGTGGGCCTCAAGGTCCAGGACGCTGCCGTGGCGCTCGACACGGCCGGGTTCAAGCTGGGCGAGATGCTGCCGCCGCCGCCCGACCCGCAGGCGACGATCGGCAGCCAGATCCCCGCCGCGGGCAAGCCGGCCCGGCCCGGCGACGCGATCATGGTGTTCGTCGTCCACGGCGCACCCGCCGCCGCGAGCACGGCGGCGGCCGCCAGCAGCACCGCACCCGGCGCCGCCGCCGGAGCGGCCGCGGGCGCCGGCGCCGCCGCGGGCACCGCGCCCGTGGCGGGCGGCAAGCCGGTGGCGATCCCCAAGGTGGCGGGCAAGCCCGTCGCCGCCGCGGCCGCCGCGCTGGCCGCCGCCAAGCTGCTGCCCACCGAGGTCCAGCGCTACGACGCCTCCAGGGCCGGCACGCTCGTGCGCACCGTGCCCGCGGCGGGCGCCAAGGTCCCCGCGGGCAGCCAGGTGCAGCTCATCGTCTCGGCCGGCTTCCCGACCCTCCTGTTCGACACGCCCGCGGGCCTCATGAGCATCGGCGGCGCGGGCGGGCAGGCGACGCAGGTCGCCGGGACCAAGGCCGGCGACACCGAGCCGACGTGGAGCGCCGACGGCACCCGCATCGCCTACGTCAGCGGCCCGGACATCATCCTGGCCGAGCCGGGCAAGCCCGGCGCCGCGATCCTCCACAGGGCCGGCTCGACGTTCCGCGACCCCGCGTTCGCCCCGTCGGGCCGCGTGCTGGCCGTCGTCCGCCGCACGGGCGACGACGGCGACCTGTGCCTGGCGGCGGTCGCGGTCACGACGGCCGAGGACTGCATCGCCGAGCCGAACACCGACGTCGGGCGCTCGGTGAGCTGGTCGCCCGACGGGCGCCAGCTCCTCGTCGCCGGCCACCCCAAGGGCGACCCCAACACGTTCGGCCTGGTCCTGTACCGCAGCGCGGTGCCGTTCTCGGCCAAGGCCGCCGACTGGGGCAAGGGCGACGTCGTGACCGACGCCACGCGGCCGGGCGTCGGCGCGCTGGCCGGGGCCTTCTCGCCCGACGGCAGGCAGCTCGCGGTCGCCGCGAACACGGCGGGCGGCGGCTTCCAGCTCTTCGTCACCACGGCCGACGACTTCAAGCTGTCCAAGGCCAAGCCCTACAACGTGGCGGCCTGCCTGGTCAGCTGGCGTCCCGATGGGCTCGAGCTCGCGATCGTCGCCAACCCGGGCTGCCGCGACGGCGTCGACGGGCAGATCGCCCGGTTCGCGCCGGCCCAGCCCGACCGCACCGTGCCGCTGGCCGCCAGCGGCGCCCACCCGGCCTGGCAGCCGCTGAGCACGGGCGGCTGACCCGGTGCTGTGCCCGAGCTGCCACTGCCAGGTCTCCCGCGGCGCGGGCCAGTGCGGCGCCTGCGGCCGACCGCTGGGCACCCGGGCCCCCGCGCTGGAGCTCGTGCTCGCCGACGGCGCGCGCGTCGCGCTGTCCGGCGGGCTGACCATCGGCCGCACGCCCGCCAACACCGTCCAGCTCGCCGACCCCAGCGTCTCCCGCACGCACGCGCGGATCGTGGCGGCCAACGGGGGCTTCACGCTGGAGGACGCGGGGTCCAGCCACGGGACATGGCTCGACGGCCGGCGCCTGGAGGGGGGCGCCGACCTGCGGGCCGGGGCGAGGATCCGCCTGGGCGACGCCGAGCTCGCCGTCGAGGCGCCGTCCGACGAGGCGGCCGCGGGCCGCACCATCGTCGTGCCGCTCGGCTCCAGCGTCGCGGTGTCGGCGGCCGGGGCGGTGCAGGGCGTCGCCGCCGCGGTGCCCTCGGCGCTGCGGCCGAAGGCCCGCGCGGGCTGGGCGCTCAAGCGGCTGGAGGCGGGGGAGGGCGAGCGGCGCTTCGTCCTGCGCGACCTTGAGGGCGGCGGGTTCGTGCGCATGAGCGCGGGCGACGCCGGGCTCTTCGAGCTGCTCGACGGCTCGCGCACGCTGCGGGAGCTCATCGCCGAGGCCGAGCAGCGGGAGGGCGCGGCCGGCCCGTCGCGGCTGGCCCGGCTGCTGGCCGACCTGGGCGACCGCGGGCTGCTGGAGGGGGTGGACTCCGGGGCGGCGCCGGAGGCCGAGCCCAGGTTCCTGGCGCGCCTCGTGCGGCCGCGGACCCACGCGTTCGCCGGGGCGGGCGCGTGGTTCGCGCGGCTGTACCGCGGCGGCGGCTGGCTCCTGTTCACCGCGGTGGCGCGCGTGCTGCTGGCCGCGATCGTCGTCGCCGGGATCGGCGTCTTCGCCTACCTCATCGCCAAGCGCTACGGGACCCCGTTCGTCGTCGCGCGCAAGATCGGCCTGGGCGGGCTGGTCTTCGTGCTCGGCCGCTTCGCGGTCGTCGTCGTGCACGAGGCCGCGCACGCGCTGACGATGGCCTCGTTCGGACGGCGCATCGAGCGGGCGGGGATCAAGCTGATCCTGCTGTTCCCCTATGCCTTCGTCGACACGTCGCAGGCGTGGTTCGAGCCGCGGCGCCGGCGGATCGCGGTCAGCGCCGCGGGGCCGGTGAGCGACTTCACGCTCGGCGGGATCTTCGCGGTGGTCTGCCTGCTCCTGGGGGCGGGCACGCTGCGCGACATCTTCTTCCAGCTGGCCCTCGCGGCCTACGTCGGCGCGTTCTTCAACCTCAACCCGTTCCTGGACCGCGACGGCTACCAGATCCTCGTCGACGTCCTGCGCGAGCCCGGGCTGCGGCGGCGGTCCAAGGAGCAGTTCCAGCGCCTGCTGTCGGGCGGGCCGCGACGCGAGACCGACTCGCCGGCGCTGGCCCGGTACGCCGCGGCCGGCGTTGTGTGGTCGGTCGTGGCCGTGGGGTTCGCGGTCGTGTTCACGCTGCGCTACCGGCCGGTCCTGGACGCGGTGACCTCGACCGCGCTGGTGTGGACGGCGCTGGGCTGCCTGTGGCTCATGCTGTTCATCCCGGTCGTGTGGTCGCTGGCCCGGCCGCTCTGGCACCGCAGCGAGCGCCTGCCGTCGGAGGTGCGGCGTGTCAAGCTCTGACCGCGTCGACGTCGCCGCCCAGCTGCTCGAGCGCCTGCTCGTCGACGCCGCGTTCCGCGCGCGGTTCCGCGCCCAGCCCGAGGCCGCCTGCCGCGAGGCGGGCCTGCCCGACCTGGCCGACGAGATCCGCATGGGCGGCGGGGCGCTGCAGACGCTCGAGCTGCGCGAGTCGCGCTCCAGCCTGCTCGGCGTGCTCATGGCCGCCGCGCTGGAGGGCGTGGGCGTGCTCGAGCTCTCCCACCTGGCGTCGCACTCCCTGAGCGGCGACGCGGCGCGGGCCGCCCACATCGCCTCGACCCGCGCCGGGATGCGAGTGGTCCGGCCCGGGGCGCAGCTGCCGCACACGCCGGGGCTGCCGCACACGCCGGCGCTGCCGCACACGCCGCGCGTCCCGCACACGCTGCAGGTGCCGCACGCGCTGCGCGGCGTGGCCGGTGGACCGGGCACGACGCCGGCGACGGCACCGGCGCCGGCCGCCCCGGATGCGCCGGCGGACGCGCTCCCGGCCGCGGGGGCGCCCCCGGCCACCGCGCCGGCCGTCCCGGACGCGCCGGCGGCGGCGGACCCGTCCGCGGCGGGGGCCCCGCGGGCCGCGGCGGCGGCCCTCGCGGGCGCCCCTCCGGCCTCCACGGCCCCTCCTCCGGCCCCCGCGGGAACGCCTCCGGCCTCCGCCGGCGCCTGGCCCGACGCGGCCGCGGCCCGGTCGGCCCCCGCCTCGCCGGCGGCCGACGGCTGGGGCGCCACGGCGCCGGCCGGCGGGCAGCCCGCCGGCGGCTGGCCGGGCGCCGCGCCGCCGGTCCCCGATCCGTCGGCCGTGACGCCCGCGCCGGCCGCCGCCGCGGCGGCCGCGGCGGCCGTGCCCGCGGGCGGTGCCGCGCCGGTCGCCGGACCCGCGGCCGACCCGGCCGCGCTGCAGCAGCTCGTGGACGGCGGCAGGCTCGCGCTGCCCACCGGCCTGGACGCCGGCGCGTTCGCCGGCAGCTCGGACCCGCGGCTCGTCGGCGTGCTGGAGACGCTCGCCGCCCAGCACAAGCTCGGGCTGAAGATGATCGACGGCCAGGGCGTCGACATCGTCACCGTCGACGGGCTGCCCGTCGGGCCCGACAACCCCGCCGCGCGCGAGCTCGTCGCGGCGCTCGCCGAGCTGGACCCGTCCCAGCGCCCGGCCGAGGTCATCGGCCCGTGGGCGGTCTCGACGCCCGGGTTCTCCAGCGACCCGGCCCACCAGGACCACATCCACCTCGGCTACGTCGGCGCCGCCCCGGCGGCACCCGCGGCAGTCGCCGCCGCCCCGGCGGCCGCGGCGGCACCGGACGTCCCGGCCGGCGCGGCGCCGCCGTCGGGGGCGACGATCCGCTTCGCCGCCGTCGCCGATCCCGCCCAGGCGCCGGCGGGGGCCCCGGCCGCCGCGGCCGGGGCCGCCGCCGCGCCCGCGGCAGCGGTCGACCCCGCCCAGGTCCCGGCGCCCACGGCGGCGGCGGCCCCGGCGCCCGAGCCGGCGCCGGCGGCCGGCCCCGGGGCGGCGGCGCTCGTGGAGTCGGCCGCCCCGTCGGGCGGCGGGGGCGGCTTCGACGTCGCGGCCGCCGCGAAGGACTATCCCGGCGACCACGCGTCCAAGGCGCAGATCGCACGCTGGATGGGCGACTGGGCCCAGCGCGCCGGACTGCCCCGCGAGCTGCCCGTGATGGCGTCGCTGGTCGAGGGCGGCATGACCAACGTGCACTACGGCGACGCCGACTCGCTGGGCTACTTCCAGATGCGCACGAGCATCTGGTCGCGCGACTACCCCGACTTCCAGAACCACCCCGAGCTGCAGCTCAAGTGGTTCATCGACCACGCGCTGGAGGTCAAGCGCGCGCGCCTGGGCCGCGGGATCACGGGCTTCCAGCAGGACCCCAACCAGTTCGGCAACTGGATCGCCGACGTCGAGCGCCCCGCCGAGCAGTACCGCGGCCGCTACCAGCTGCGGCTCGCCGAAGCCAAGGCCCTGCTGGCCCAGGGCGGGTCGGCCCCGGCCGCACCCGCCGGGCCCGCGGCGGTCGCCGCGGCCGCTCCGGGTCCCGCCGCCACACCGGCGGCGCCGGCGACGCCCGTCCCGGCGGCCGGGATCGCACCGCCTGCCGTGCCCGACCCGCCCGCGGCGCCCGCCCCGGGCGCCGCACCGGCCCCGGCGGCGCCGGCCACGCCCCCGGCCGGCACCGCGCCCGCCTCCGGCACGATCTCCTTCTCCGCGGCGCCGCCACCGGGGCCGCCGCCCGGGGCCGCCCCGGCGCCCGGGGCTCCGGTCGACCCCGCCGCGGTGCCCGCGGCGGGCGGCGCCCCGCCGGTCACGCCCGCGGCCGCCGGCGCGCCCGCCGACCCCACGGCGGCGGCCGGCGCCGGCCCTGCCGCCGCCGCGGCGGGCGCCGCGGCGCCCGCCGGGCCCCCGCTGCTGGCCGGGGCCGACATCACCGCCCCGGGCACCGCCTCCCACGAGCTGCGCCAGATCTTCGAGCGCGCGGCGGCGCTCGAGCGTCGCCACCTGCCCTACCTGTGGGGCGGCGGCCATCAGGGCGGCGTCGTCGACGTCAACGCCGGCGGCGCGCTGGACTGCTCAGGCGCGGTGTCGGCCGTGCTGGGCATCGACGGGCGCGTCTCCGGCGCGTTCGAGAGCTGGGGGCTGCCCGGCCCGGGTCAGTACGTGACCGTGTACGCCAACCCGAGCACGTGCTCATGGAGATCAACGGCCACTTCTTCGGCACGAGCGCGTCGAACCCCGGCGGCGGGGCGGGGTGGATCCCGCGCGAGCACATCGACGCCGACTACCTGGCGCGCTTCGTGGCGCGCCACCCGCCCGGGCTATGACTCAGCCCAGCGCGTAGCCCGCGCTGCGCAGGCCCGCCACCGCGGCGTCGACCGACGCACGGTCGCGCGTGATCGCCGCCGAGGCCCTGCGGTAGGCGGCCGAGTCGCCCTTGCCCGCCGCGGAGGCCAGACGCCGCAGGTCGCGGTCGGTGGCCCGGACCGCCGTGACGATCGCGTCGTGGGCGTCGCGGTCGCCCGGCCCGACCGCCATGCCGCGCAGCGTGCCCGCCGCAGTCCCGTAGACCTCGGCCATCGCCGTCGCCGCCTTGGCCTGGCCCGCGCGGGTCTTCGCCGCGGCCAGGTCGCGCCCCGCGGCCGACGCGCCGGACTGCATCGTCGACAGCGCCGCGCCGAGGGCCTCGGCGTAGGCGGCGCTGGGCCCGGGCGCCAGGGCCTTGGCGCCTGCGACCCGCAGGGACGTCGCGATCGCCTCGCAGTCCGGCGAGGCCACCGCGGCGGCGCCGAGGCAGGCCAGCGTCAGGACCCCGGCGTCGGTCGGGATGGCGTAGACCGTGACCTGCTGGGCGGGCGAGCCCGGCGTCAGCTTCGCGTAGCGGTAGGCGACCGCGGGCCCGAGGCGGACCGCGACCGGCCGCGGCGCCGCGGGCAGCCGCGCCACGAACGCCTTGGGCAGCAGGGTCGGGCCGCTCGCCGTGCTGCGCCCGGCCTGGATCGTGGCGCCCGCCGAGGGCCCGCCGAGCGCGACCGCGTCGGTGAGCGGGAGGCCCGGGATCTCCGGGGCCGCGCCGGTCTGGCGCCACGTGGACGGGAACGCCAGCTGCAGCGCCGGGCTCGACGCGCTGTTGGACAGCTCGGCGGCGTGAGCGGCCTTCTTCTTGGACGGCGCGACGAGGAATCCGACGAGCGCCGCGACGATCAGCCCGACGCCGAGCAGCGCCAGCGCGCCCGTGCGCACCCCGCGGCGCTCGCCGTCGGGCGCCGTGGCCGCGGAGGCCGGGCGCGCCGCGGGCTCGGCGACGGCGGCGGGCGCCGGGGCGGGCGGCACGCGGCTCGGCGCCGCGGTGGCGCCCCACGCGGGCTCGGGCTCGGGCTCCGGCTCGGGCGCGGCGACCGGCTCCGGGTCGGGCTGGGGCTCGGGTGCCGGCGGTGCGTCACGCCGGCCGTAGGTGCGGAAGTCGGGCTCGGGGACCGGCGTCTCGGCCACGGGCTCGGCCGACGGCGGCTCGGGCGCGGGCGGCGGCGCGGGCGCCGAGGCGGCGGCGGTCTCGTAGCCAGGCTCGGAGGACGGCGGCTCGGACGACGGCGGCTCGGGCGCGGGCGGGGCGGGCGCCGAGGCGGCGGCGGTCTCGTAGCCGGGCTCGGAGGAGGGGGGCCCGGCGGCCGGGGGCGCCGGCGGGGCGGGCCCGGACCCCGCCGCGGTGGCGTATCCCGGATCGGACGGCAGGTCCACGGGCGCCGGGGTCGGGGTGGGCGCGGACGTGGGCGTCGACGGCGCGACCGTCGCCGACGGCGGCGGCGTGCCCAGCGGCGCGTCGGGGCCCGCGGGCTCGCGCCACTCGAAGCTCGCGAAGTCGTCGTCCTCGGGCTCGGCCGCATCGGAGGCGCCGGTGAACGGAGCGGGCGTGAGCGGGCGCGGCGTGTCGGAGACCGGCGCGGGCGCGGGCAGCCGGGCCTCGCGCCGCCAGCGCGCGCCGAAGATCCGGATGACCGTCTCCTCGAGCTCGTCCCACGCCTCGGTGGCGTCGCGCAGGCGTCCCGCCGGGTCCTTGACGAGCAGGCGCTCGATCCAGTCGGCCAGCTCGAGGTCGAGGTCGGGGTTGATGGACCGCGGCGGCGGGACGGGCTCGTTGACGTGCTTCATCAACAGGACCATCGGCGCCTCGCTCTCGGGGAACGGCAGCCGCCCCACGAGCATCTCATAGGCCATGACACCCAAGGAGTACAGGTCGGTCCACGGCCCGATGTCGCGTGCCATCGCCTGCTCGGGCGCCATGTAGGCCGGCGTCCCCACCGTCGTGCCCGTCGCCGTCATGAACGCGCCCGTCGCGCCGACGTCCGAGCCCGCCTTGGCGATGCCGAAGTCCGCGATCTTCACCCGGCCCTCGTCGGTGACCATCACGTTCTCGGGCTTGAGGTCGCGGTGGACGATGCCCTTGCCCTCCGCGTGCGTCAGGCCGGCGAGCATGCCCTCGATGACGCCGACGACCTGGGCCAGCGACAGCCGCCCGACGTAGGGGCGCAGCGAGCCGCGCGGCACGTACTCCATCGCGATGAACGGCGTGCCCTCGAACTCGAAGTACTCGTGGACGGTGACGATGTTGGGGTGGCTCAGCGATCCGGCCAGCCGCGACTCGCGCAGGAAGCGCTGGGCGAACTGCGGATCGCTGGCGTGGAACGCCGACAGCTCCTTGAGCGCCACGAGCCGGTCGAGGTCGTTCTGGCGCGCGAGGTACACGCGCGCCATGCCGCCACGCCCGATCTCGCGCAGGATGCCGTAGCGGCCGACCTCCCGGCTGACCTCGGTCATGCCTGGACGGTGGCCTGGCCGGGGCTGGCGACCATGATCGTCCCGGGCGGCACGGCGTCGGTCATGCCCGACAGCGTCGCCAGCAGCACGGGCCGGCCCAGGACCGAGACCGTCGGCGCCGAGGAGCCGGGCAGCGTCGAGATGACCGTCGTGCAGGGCTTGGTGCCGGGGCTGGGGGCCAGCGCGCAGCCCACGATCGGCGCGCCGGACAGGTCGCCCTCGCACAGCACGCTGCCGCCCTGGATCGTGACCTGGGTCTGCTTGGGCACGAGCATCACCTGGCCGCCGTGAACGCACATGATCGTCGCGTTGGTGGTCACGATCGGGGGCATGGGCCCTCCGAGTATCCCGGTCGCACGCGCGGGCGCCAAGGGCGCGTCACGCGTTCTGCGGCGGGTTGAAGTGCGTGTGCTCGTCCTCGACGACGTCGGGCACCATGACGCCCTTCTGCTCGGGATCGGGATGCCTGCGCCAGCGCGCGAGCAGGGCGGTCGCGGCCCGATTGCCCACCGCGCGCTGCAGCCCGAGCGCGCGGGCGGACGGCGTGGCCGCCGCCGCTGCGCGCGGGGGCCGCGCGGCCTCCCGGGCGCCACCGGGCTCCGGGCGCCGCGCCGGGTCGGGGCGCCCGCGCCCGCTCATGCGACCGTCCCCCGCATGCGCACGAGGTCGTGGAAGCCGCCGAAGTCGGCCTCCAGCGTCAGGCGGCCCTGCTTGGCGTACTCCTGGGCGACGGCGAGCACGAGGTGGCGCATCCCGATCGCGGTGTCCTCGTCGGCGGCCAGGAAGGCGGCCGCCAGCGAGCAGTTGCGGATCGCGCCGCCCGACAGCTTGAACTGCGTCGCGAGGAAGTCGAGGTCCAGGTCGGCGTCCACCGGGGCCTCGGCGGGCAGCAGCAGCTCCCAGATGCGCCGGCGGTCCTCTGCCTCGGGGAACGGGAAGTCGACGACGACGTCGAGGCGGCGCAGGAACGCGTCGTCGATGTTGCGCTTGAAGTTCGTGGCCAGGATCACCGCGCCGGGATAGGCCTCCATGCGCTGCAGGAGGTAGGCGACCTCGATGTTGGCGTAGCGGTCGTGGGCGTCGGAGACCTCCGAGCGCTTGCCGAACAGCGCATCGGCCTCGTCGAAGAACAGGATCGCGTTGGACCCGTCGGCGGCGCCGAAGATCCGCTCGAGGTTCTTCTCGGTCTCCCCGATGTACTTGGAGACCACCGTGGCCAGGTCCACGCGGAAGATGTCCAGCCCGAGCTCGGAGGCCAGGACCTGCGAGGCCATCGTCTTGCCCGTGCCCGACTCGCCCGCGAAGAGCACCTTGATGCCCTGGGTCCGCGCCACCGTGCGCTCGTAGCCCCAGTCCGACAGGACGCGGTCGCGGTGGCGCAGGTAGGCCGAGATCGAGCGCAGCCGGTCGCGCTGGCGGTCGGGGAGCACGAGCTCCTCCCACACCGGCCCGGCCGGCAGCCGCGTGGCCAGCTCGCCGAGCTGCGACGACGACGCGTGCCGCGCCCCGAGGTCGAGGTCGGCGGGCGACGGCTGCCCGCGGCCCGCCGCGCGGGCGGCGACGAGGCTGACCTCGGCCGCGTCGTCGATCTGCTGCAGCGAGAGCCGGAACTTCGCGGCCACGTCGTGGGCGTCGGCCCCGCCGGTCCGCCGCTCCCAGGCCTGGCGGCGCTCGGCGAAGCCCGGCAGGGGGACCTCGACCGACAGCACGGCCCGGGCGTTGACGGCCAGCGCCTCGGCCCCCGAGGCGGCCAGCAGGACGATCGCGCCGCGGTGGGCGTCGAGGGCGGCGATGACGCGCGCGCGCTCGGGCGGGGCCAGGTCGCGCAGGCCGTCGAGGCACAGCACCGCGCCCTCCAGCGCCGCCGCGAGCACGGCGTCGGGCAGCACCACGGGGTCCTCGAGGGTGCGGGCGTCGACGAGGACCAGGGGGCGCCCGGCCGCCGCGGCGACCAGCGGCCCGGCGTCGGGGCCGCAGACCAGGACGGGCAGCGCGCTGCCCGAGCCCAGCAGGGAGGCGATGCGCGCCAGGGCGTCGTCGCGCCCCTCCGGCATGGGCTGGGGCGCGAGGCGGCGCAGCGGCAGCGGGGCGCCGGACTCCGCCAGCGCCGGGGCGCCGAGGAGGAAGCCCGCGAGGCGGTCGCCGAGCTTGGCCGCGCGCTCGGCCAGCGGCACCGAGGGCTCGGAGCCGACGAGGCGCACGGCGCCGCAGGTGCTCAGGCGCGCCCGCGGGCCGAAGCAGCCCAGCACCTCGCCGGGCTCGATGCCGTCGCCGGCCAGCAGGTCGGCCGCCAGCCGCGGGCTGGGCAGCCGGCGCGTGACGTCGTCCTGCAGGTAGGCGAACAGCCGCCCGAAGCGCGGGTGCAGCTCGGGGGCGGCGCAGACGGCGAGCACGGCGGCGTCCAGGGCGTCGAGGCCCAGGCGCTGCGCGGCGCGCTCCAGCCGCGGCTGCGCGCCGATGGCCCCGGCCTCGTCGGCGAGCGCGAGCGCCTGCTCGTCGGAGATGTAGAGCCCGCGAAGCGCCTCGTCGGGGCTCGTGTCGCGCAGCGCCGCGGCGCGCACCGCGGTCGCCACCCGCGCGTCGAGGAAGCTGAACCAGTCGTGGGTCGGCTCAGCCGTCGAGGCCACGCGCCAGGACCTCGGCCTCGACTTCGAGCGCGTCGCCCGGGTCCGACACGGTCAGCGGCCCTGCGGCCGGGGCGCCCCGCTGCTGGATGACATGGGTCGCCTCGTGGGCGATGAGCCGGTCGCCGTCGGCCGTGCCCGGCCGGTACTCGCCCGCGCCGAAGAAGATGTCGTTGCCGACCGTGAACGCGCGCGCGGCGACCGCGCGGGCCAGCATCGCGGCCTCCGGGCCGTCGTGGACGCGCACGTCGTGCAGCGGGTCCTGGAGGACCTCGGAGAGCCGCCCGGCCGTGCCCTCGTGCAGCGGGCGCCCGCCGCCGTGGGCCAGGCCGATGGCCGCCTGGACGTCCGGATGGACCACGCCGCCCTGCAGGATGCCCTCGCCGTCGTGCATCCGCGCGAGGACGCGAGCGACAGCCTGGTTGCCCGCGGCCGCCCCGAGCCCCGCGACCGTGCCGTGCTCCGGGCGGTGCTGCCGATGGGCGGGCTCCTGGAACGGGACGCGCGTGGCGCGCTCCGTCTGGACCGCCTGGTCGATCGCGGCGGGTTCCACGTCGCCAGCATACGGGCGACCGGAATCCCCGTGCAACCGCGGCCGCCCGCAACTAGGATCGCGGCGCGTGGCTCTCTCCCAGATCGTTCTCGATGACCGCCGTTTCCAGGATCTGGTGAACGAGGCCCGCCTGCGGATCCACCGCAGCTGTCCGGAGTGGACCGAGCACAACGTCTCCGATCCGGGGATCACCCTCATCGAGCTGTTCGCGTGGATGACCGAGATGCTCGTCTACCGCGTCAACCGGGTGCCCGACAAGCTGCACGTCGCGCTGCTCGACCTGCTCGGCCTGGGGCTCGCCCCGCCCAGCGCCGCGACGGCCGACCTGCGCTTCCGCCTCGCCGGCACGCCGACCGAGCCCGTGACGATCCCGGCGGGCGACACCGAGGTCGGCACGCTGCGCACGGCCAGCGACGAGTCGATCATCTTCCAGACCACGGAGTCGATCACGATCGCGCCGCTGGCCCCGACGGCCTACGTCGTCGAGCACGGCGGCACCGCGCGCAACGTCAAGGTCGCCGGCGGCGTCGCGCGCCCGACGGGGCCCGACCAGGCCGCGTTCGGCAAGCCCCCCGCCGTCGGCGACGCGCTGTACGTCGGCTTCGAGGACCCGCTGGCGCGGCTGACGGTGCGCATCGACGTCGAGTGCTCGCCGGCCCGCGGCGCCGGCGTGGACCCCGAGGACCCGCCGCTGCGCTGGGAGGTCTCGGGACCCGACGGCGACTGGCTGGAGGCCGAGGTCCTCGAGGACACCACGGGCGGCTTCAACTACGGCAGCGGCGCGGTCGAGCTGCAGCTGCCGTCGCGCAGCGCGGCGCGCTCCTTCGCCGGCCAGCGCTGCCACTGGGTGCGCTGCCGGGTGCACGACCACACCCGCAGCGGCGCGCGCGCGACGATCTTCAACCTGCCGCCCGAGGTCTACGAGGTCACGGCGGGCGTCGTGGGCGCGATGCTGCCCGCCGCCCACTCGGCCCGCGAGCGCGGCGAGGTGCTCGGCGAGAGCGACGGGACGCCGGGCCAGTGCTTCACGGTGCGCCACGCGCCCGTGCTGCCGCTGGCGCCCGACGAGCGCCTCGAGCTGCGCGCGCCCGGCGCCGAGACCTGGCAGCCGTGGGAGCCGCGCGACTCCTTCGTCGAGAGCGGCGAGCACGACCGCCACTTCCACCTCGACCTCGTCTCTGGCGAGGTCGCCTTCGGCCCCTCCATCCGGGAGGCCGACGGCCGCTGGACCCAGTACGGCGCGGTGCCCGAGAAGGGGGCGACCGTGCGCTTCTCGACCTACCGCCGCGGCGGCGGGCGCGTCGGCAACGTCGCCGCGGGCGCGCTCACCGTGCTCAGGAGCCCGATCCCCGGCGTCGCGACGGTCCGCAACCCAGCGCCGGCGCGCGGCGGCGTCGACGCCGAGACGCTCGACAGCGCCCGCCACCGTGCCGCGATGGAGATCCGCTCCCGCCACCGCGCGGTGACCGCCGAGGACTTCGAGTACCTGTGCCTGGAGGCCTCGCCGCGGGTCGGCCGCGTCGTCTGCGTGCCGCCGCGCGAGGGCCACGCGATCGGCGTGCACATCGTCCCGCGCGTCGACCCCGCGGACCGCCGTCTGGCCCACGACGAGCTGCTGCCCGACGAGGACCTGCTGACGGAGGTCGCCGGCTACCTCGACGCCCATCGCCTCGTCGGCACGACGGTGCACCTGCTGCCCGCGACGTTCCGCGGGGTCAGCGTCGTGGCCAACCTCCAGGCCTCGATCCTCGCCGACCCCCAGCGCGTCGAGCAGGACGTCATCCACGCGCTCTACACGTACCTGAACCCGATCGTGGGCGGCTCGCCGACGGGCCCCGGGCCGGGCTGGGGCTTCGGGCGCACGCTCAGCGCGGGCGAGCTGCACGGGATCGTCCACGCCGTCGACGGGGTGCAGCAGGTCAAGATCCTGCGCATCTACGAGACCGACGTGCGCACGGGCGAGCAGTCGGCCAAGCCCGCGGGCAACCAGATCCTGCTCGGCCCGACCGAGCTCATCGCCTCGGGCACGCACATCATCAAGGCCACGCACGACGAGGCGACGTGAGCCCGCCCGACGACGATCGCCCCGGCGACGGCGACGGCCCGCCCGGGGAGGCGCCGCCGCCGGTCGCGCAGGACGGCGACGGCGACGAGGACGGGGCGGCCGCCGACCTGGCGTTCGTGACGGCCGCCGCGGCCGGCGGCGAGGGAGGCCTGGCCGCCGACGACCTGTTCCTGACCGGCCCGGGCTTCGGGACGGTGCGGTTCGCCCGCTCGACGGGCTCGCGCTCGGCGCCCGCCGTCGCCTCCGCGCGCGCGATCCTGCGCTCGCGGATGCCGTCGATCTACCAGGACGACGACTTCACCATGCGCTTCCTCGAGGCGCTGGAGCAGTCGCTGGACCCGATCGTCGGGCTCCTGGACGCGCTGCCCGCGCACTTCAGCCCCGACCTCGCGCCTGCCGACGTCCTCGAGCTCGTCACGAGCTGGCTGGGCCTGGAGCTCAACGAGTCCCAGCCGACGTCCGAGCGCCGCGAGATCGTCCGCAACGCCGCCGGGCTGGGCCGGGCGCGCGGCACGCGACGCGGGCTCGAGCTGGCGCTGGCGCTCGGCTTCCCGGAGTTCCCGTTCCGCGTCGAGGAGGCCGGCGGCGTCGCCTGGGCCGTCGACCCCGAGGCGCTGGAGCCCGCGCCCGCGCCGTCGTTCGTCGTCTACTGCGACACGCCGATCCCGCAGGAGCGCCAGGCCGCGGTCGCGCGGCTCATCGAGCGCGTCAAGCCTGCCCACGTGGCCTACCGGCTGCGCGTCCGGCAGGCCCGTTAGGGCAGAGACCGCCGGGCGGGGTTGACGGCGGTCGTGGCGCGGGAGGACCATCGGCGCGACCGAAGGAGGTACCCGCGATGACGCGGATGATGGCCGACTGCCGTCGCTTTCCCAGCGACAGCAACTGCTCGCTGACGATCATCGGTGAGACCGACGAGGTGATCCGGGCCGCGGCCGAGCACGCCGCATCGGTGCACGGGCACGAGGACACCCCGGAGATGCGCGAGCAGATCCGCGGCATGCTCGAGCCGGCCGAGGCGTACTCCAACGCGCAGCGCACGCCAGAGCCGCTGCCCGGCTGACCCGGCGGCGGGCGCGCCGGCCCGTGCCGGCGCGCCCGGCCCTCAGGCCCGCTCCGACCGCCGGCGGGCCGTCGCGCCGAGGTCGGCCAGCAGCGCGTCCCACGCCGCCGCGCGCCACGCCACGGCCGCGGGGTCGGGGACGGCGACCGCGATCCCCGGCGGCAGCACCACGACCGGCGCACCGTCGCCGCCGGCGTCCGCGGGGCCGGCCACGCGCAGCGTGCGCACGGCGCGCACGCCGGGAACGGCGCCCAGGCGCGCGGCGGCCGCCTGCACCTGCTCGGCCGGCGTCGGGCGGCCGCGGGCGGCGGTCACGGCCAGCACCAGGACGCCGCGCGAGGCCAGCAGCGGGGCGGCGAGCGCCGCGACCGCGGCCGGGCCGTCGCCGGCGGTGGCGTCGGCGAGCACGACGGCGCACGGCTCGGGCGCCGCGGGCAGGAAGAGCGCGGCCGACAGGCCGTCGCGCCAGCGCCGTCGCCGTACGCCGTCGCCCAGCAGGACGCGGGTCAGCTCGCGCGTGGCCGCGCGGCCGTCGGGGGCCTGGACGCGGACCTCGATGGCCACGGGGTGCAGCGAGGCCAGCGCCGCGATCGGCCCCGGGGCGACCTTCGACGGCACCCAGGCGTCGCCGAGCCCCTCGGGCGCGGGGGCGGTGGCCCGCCACACGCGGCCGTCGTCGTCGCGCAGGCGCGCGCGCCACACGAGCTCGGCGCCGCGGCCCGCGCCGCGGGCCTGCATGAGCAGCGGGTCGTCGAGCAGCCCCGTGGCGGCCCCGCGGATCTCGAGCGGGGCGGGGGCCTGCGTGCGGTCGTCCACGCCGCCCATGATGACCGCGGGCGCCGGGGCGCCGCGGCTCACCCCACCAGGCGGCCGTACAGCGCGCTGGTCTGCTGGGCGATCGCGTCCCACGCGAAGCGCCGCACGACGGCCTCGCGGCCCGCCCGGCCCATCGCCGCCGCGCGCGCGGGGTCGGCGACCAGCGCGCCGAGGCGCTCGGCGATCGCCGCGGCGAACGCCTCGGGGTCGCGGGGCTCGCGGGTGCCGTCGTGGCGCGGCTCGAACGGCACGAGCAGGCCGGTGTCGCCGTCGTCGACGACCTCGACGATGCCGCCGGTGGCCGTCGCGACCACCGCGGTCTCGCAGGCCATGGCCTCGAGGTTGACGATTCCGAGCGGCTCGTAGATCGACGGGCACGCGAAGACCGTCGCGTGGCTGAGGATCTGGATGACCTCGGGCCGCGGCAGCATCGTGTCCAGCCAGACCACGTTGCCGCGGTCGGCCTGCAGCCGGGCCACCAGCGCGGCCACCTCGGCCCCGATCTCCGGCGTGTCGGGCGCGCCGGCGCACAGCACGAGCTGAGCGGCGGGGTCCAGGTCGCGCGCGGCGCGCAGGAGGTGGGGCAGGCCCTTCTGGCGCGTGATGCGCCCGACGAACGCCACGATCGGGGCACCGGGGTCGATGCCGTGGCGCTCCAGGACGTCCGTACCCGCGTCGGGCGCGTACTGCTCGGTGTCGATGCCGTTGTAGATGACCTCCACGCGCGCGGGGTCGATCGCGGGGTAGGCGCCGAGCAGGTCGTCGCGCATGCCGCGGGAGACGGCGACGATCGCGTCGGCGGCCTCCAGCGCGGTGCGCTCGCAGAAGCTCGACAGCGCGTAGCCGCCGCCGAGCTGCTCGGCCTTCCACGGGCGCAGCGGCTCGAGGCTGTGGACCGTCGCGACGTGGGGGATGCCGTGCACGAGCGCGGCCAGGTGCCCGCCGAGGTTGGCGTACCACGTGTGGCTGTGGACGAGGTCGGCGCCCTCGGCCCCGGCGGCCATCGTCAGGTCGATGGAGATCGCGCGCAGCGCATCGAGGTAGGTCGCGTCGCCGTCCAGCGCGCCCCAGGCGCGGTGGGCGACCGCGCGGGGCCCCCCGGGGCGACGGCCGGGCGGTCCGCGCCCCAGCAGTGGACGGTGACGTCCTGCAGGCGCGCGAGCTCGCGGGCCAGGTACTCGACGTGCACGCCCGCGCCGCCGTAGACCTCGGGCGGGTACTCGCGCGTGAGCAGCGCGACGTGCATCAGGCGGTCACCGTGACGCCCTTGGGGATCACGACGATGCCGCCGGGGGAGACCGTGAAGCGCTCGCGGTCGGCCTCGGGGTCGACGCCGATCCGGGCCCCGGCCTCGATCCGCACGTTCTTGTCGATGATGGCCTTGCGCACCACGGCGCCGCGGCCGATGTCGGCGTGGTGCAGGACGATCGAGTCGTCGATCTCGGCGCCGGAGTGCACGCGCACCCCGGGGGAGACGATGGAGCGGCGCACCGTGCCGCCGGAGACGATGACGCCCGCGCAGACCATGGAGTCCAGCGCATGGCCCATCCGGTCCTCGTCGGCGAAGACGAACTTCGCGGGCGGCAGCGGGTCGGGCCAGGTGAGGATGGGCCAGTCGCTGTTGTACAGGTTGAAGACGGGCGAGACCGAGATGAGGTCCATGTGCGCGTCGTAGTAGGCGTCCAGCGTGCCGACGTCGCGCCAGTAGCCGCGGTCGCGGCCGGTGGCGCCTGGGATCTCGTTCGTCGAGAAGTCGTACACCTGCGCCTCGCCGCGGGCGACGAGCATCGGGATGATGTTGCCGCCCGCGTCGTGCTTGGACGCCTCGTCGCGCGAGTCCTCGGTCACCGCGTCGATGAGGGCCTTGGTCGTGAAGACGTAGTTGCCCATCGACGCGTAGACCCGGTCGGGGGCGTCGGGCAGGCCGACCGCGTCGGTCGGCTTCTCGCGGAAGGCCGAGATCGTGCGCCCGTCGGGAGCGGCCTCGATGACGCCGAACTGGTCGGCCTGCTCGAGCCCGACGCGCAGGGCGGCCACCGTGACCGCCGCCCCGCCGGCGATGTGCTGCTCGACCATCTGCTGCGGGTCCATGCGGTAGATGTGGTCGGCGCCGAACACGCAGACGTAGTCGGGCTTCTCGTCGTAGAGCAGGTTGAGGTTCTGGTAGATCGCGTCCGCCGAGCCCGCGAACCAGTAGGGGCCGTGGCGCATCTGGGCCGGCACCGGGGTGACGTAGTTGCCCAGCAGCGGCGAGAGCCGCCACGTCGTCGCGATGTGCCGGTCCAGCGAGTGGCTCTTGTACTGCGTGAGCACGACGATCTGGCGGCAGCCCCCGTTGACGAGGTTGGACAGCGCGAAGTCGACGAGGCGGTAGTTGCCGCCGAAGGGGACCGCGGGCTTCGCGCGGTGGGCCGTCAGCGGCGCCAGCCGCTTGCCCTCGCCGCCGGCGAGCACGACGCCCATCACCCTGGGGATGCTTGCCATGCGACCGATCATCGCACCGCCGCGCCGCGCCGGGGGGTCCGCGGCCGCGCGCGGTCCCCGGCGAGGTACGCTCGCGGCCGTGGGCGCGCCGACCGGCGATGGGGGAGGGCTCGTGCTCGTCGGCGGCGAGGCGCTCTACGACCTCTGGGCGCAGGACGATGGCGGGCTGCGCGGCCGCCCCGGCGGCGGGCCGTTCAACGCCGCGCGGACGATCGCGCGGCTCGGGCGCCCCGTCGCCTACCTCGGCCGCCTCTCGCGCGACCGCCCCGGCCGCACGCTGGAGGCGCTGCTGGCCCGCGACGGGGTCTCGCTGGAGGCCGTCGTGCGCACCGACGACCCCACGACGCTGGCCTTCGCCGACCTGCAGGACGGCGCGGCCGCGAGCTGGAGCTTCTACGACCACGGCACCGCAGCGCCCGGGCTGGAGCCCGGCGAGGCCCTCGCGATCCTCCCCGCCGCCGTCGACGTCCTGCACGTCGGCACGCTCGGGCTGGCGCTCGAGCCCGTCGCGGCGGCGATGGAGGCCGTCGTCGCCCACCTGCGCGGGCGCGCGCTCGTGGTCGTCGACCCCAACTGCCGCCCCTGGGCCGTGCGCGACGAGGCCGCCTACCGCGCGCGGCTGGGCCGGGTGCTGTCCGGCGCCGACGTCGTCAAGGTCAGCGACGAGGACCTCGCCTGGCTGGACCCGGGCCGCCCGGCCGCCGACGCCGCCCGCGCGCTCCTGGACGCCGGGCCGGCGGTGGTGCTGCTCACCCGCGGCGCCCAGGGCGCGCTCGTGCTCACCCCGGGCGCCGAGCACGCGGTCGCCGCCCCGCTCGTGGAGGTCGTCGACACGATCGGCGCCGGCGACGCGTTCGGCGGCGGCTTCGTCGCCTGGTGGCACGCGCGCGGGCTGGGCGCCGGCGCGCTGGCCGATCCCGGCGCCGTCGTGCAGGCCACGACGTTCGCCGCCCGGGTGGCCGCGCTGACCTGCGCGCGCGCGGGGGCCGATCCGCCGCGCCTGGGCGAGGTCGAGGACGCCCTCGGGCCGCCCGGGCGCTGACCGCGCAGCGACCGCTCAGCATTCAGGTCTGCCCACGGCGTGCCGATGAGGGGGGCGATGGATGTCCCGGACCCGGTCCAGGTGCTGGTCGTCGATGGCCAGCCGGCCTCGCGCGGCCTGGCCGCGATCTGGCTGGCCGAAGGGCTGGGCCGCGGGGTCGACGTCCTGGAGGCCGAGACGCTGGCGCAGATGCGCGAGCTCGTCGCGGGCCGGGCGCCCGAGGTCGTCATCCTCGACCAGCGCCTGCCCGACGGCGAGGGCCTGGACGGGGCGCGCAAGCTGCTGGCCGCCGATCCCGACGCCGCCGTGATCCTGCTGACGGGCGTGGGAGACCGCGCCCTCGACGAGCGGGCCGAGCGCGCCGGGGTCACCGACTCCATGGTCAAGCACGACGTCGACGGGCGGGTGCTCTGCCGCGCCGTGCGCCACGCGCTGCGCCGCCGCGACGACCGACGCCGGCTGCGCCGCAGCGAGGCGCGCCACCGCAGCCTCGTGCGGGCGCTGCCCGACACCGCCGCGTTCGTCGTCGACGCCGACCTGCGCTTCGTCATGGCCGGGGGCGACGCGCTGGACGCCGCGGGCTGGGACCCCGAGCGCATCGTCGGGCGCACGGTGCAGGAGCTCTCGGCCGGCACCGGCGGCGCCGACCTGTCCGACCACTACCGGACCGCGCTGGCCGGCGAGCGCCGCGTCATCGAGCGCACGTCGGCCAACGGCCGCACCTACCGCACCGCGTTCGCCCCGCTGCCCACGGAGCCCGGCGGCCCGCCGGAGGCCATGGCCGTCACCTTCGACGTCACCGAGCAGCTGCGCCGCGCCGACGAGCTGCAGCGCGCGCACGCCATCGCCAACACCGGCTCCTGGTGGTGGACGCCCGCCGAGGACGTCCTGCACTGGTCGCCCGAGCTGCGCCGCATCTACGGCGTGGACGAGGCGCAGGCCACGCCGCGCCTGTCGGACTTCCTGCGCGGTGCGGTCGTCGGCGACCGGGACCGCCGCCGGGTGCTCGAGGCCGCCCGCGGCGCGATCCTCGAGGGCCGCGACGCCGAGCTGGAGTTCACGATCCGCCGCGCCGACGGCGAGCTGCGCCGGCTGCGGACGCGCGTGGACTGCGTGGCCGGCGCCGACGGCGAGCTGCGGCGCCTGGAGGGCATCAGCCGCGACGTGACCGACGAGCGCGCCGTGCACGACCGCCGCGCCGCCGTCGAGCGCGAGCTGCGCGCCGGCCAGGAGCGCCTGCGCGTCGTGCTGCGCAACCTGCCGCGCGCGATCGTCGCCGTCTACGACCGCGACCTGCGCTGCCGCGACCTCGAGGGCGGGTGCGGCTCGGCCTTCGCGGTCGACCGCCGCGAGGTGCTGGGCCGCACGATCGACGAGATCGTCCCGCCCGACACGCTGGCGATCCTCGAGCCCGCGATGCGCGCGGCGCTGGCGGGCCGCACGGAGGAGGTCGAGTGCATCGCGCCGACCAGCGGCCTGGAGCTCGGGATCACCTGCGCGCCCTACGTCGACGGCGACGGCGAGATCGCCGGGGTCATCAACATCGTCCGCGACGTGACCGACGAGCACGTGGCGCTGCGCGAGGCCCGCGCCGCCGAGCGCCGCTTCGAGGTCGCCTTCGACCGCGCGCCGATCGGCATGTGCCTCGTCGCCCTCGACGGGCGCATGATGCGCGCCAACGACGCGCTGGCCGCCATCACCGGCCACTCGACCGAGGCCATCGGCGAGATGGAGCCGCTGAGCTACGTCCACCCGGCCGACGCCCAGCGGGTGCGCCGCGAGTTCGCCCGCGTTTCGGTGCGCGACGTGGCCGTCGACCACCGCATCGTCCACGCCGACGGCCACACGGTCTGGGTCCAGTCGCGCGCGACGCTCGTGCGTCATCCCTCCGGGGACCCGTCCCACGTGCTGGCCCAGGTGCAGGACATCACCGAGCGCCGCCAGTACGAGGACCGCCTCCAGCACCTCGCCGACCACGACCCGCTCACCGGGCTGCTCAACCGCCGCGGCTTCGAGCAGGCGCTGGACGCCCACCTGGTCGCGGCACGGCGCCCGGCGGCGGCCGGCGGCCTGCTGGTCATCGACCTCGACGGCTTCAAGTACATCAACGACACGCTGGGGCACACCGCCGGCGACGAGCTGATCGTGGGCTGCGCGACGGCGCTGCGCCGGCGCCTGCGTGAGGGCGACCTCCTCGCGCGGCTGGGCGGTGACGAGTTCGCCGTGCTGCTGCCCGGCGCCACGGCGGCGCAGGCGGCGACCGTCGCCGAGGCCCTGGTCACCGCGGTCCGCGAGCAGGCCGCCGGCTTCGGCGGCCAGCACGCCGGCAACGTGACCGCGTCGATCGGCGTTGCGATGTTCGACGAGGCCTCCGGGACCGCGGAGGCGATGCTCGTCAACGCCGACCTGGCGATGTACGACGCCAAGGAGGCCGGCAAGGACCGCGTCGCGTTCTACCGCTCCGAGGGCCTCGAGCAGCCGCGCATCAAGGCCCGGATGGACTGGCTGCAGCGCATCGACCGCGCGCTGGACGAGGACCGCTTCGTGCTCTACGCCCAGCCCGTCGTCGACCTGGCGCGCGACGAGGTCGTCCAGCACGAGGTGCTCGTGCGCATGCTCGACGACCACGGCGACCCGATCCCGCCCGTGACGTTCCTGTCGATCGCCGAGCGCTTCGGGACGATCGGCGCCATCGACCGCTGGGTGCTGCGGCGGGCGATCCGCTCCATGGGCGAGGTCCGCGAGGCCGGCGGCCGGATGGCGCTGGCCGTCAACGTGTCGGGGCTGTCGACAGGCGACCCGGAGCTGCCCGGGCTCATCGCGGCCGAGCTCGAGGCCGCACGGGTGGCCGCCGAGGACCTGTCGATCGAGCTGACCGAGACCGCCGCGGTGTCCGACATCCCGCGCGCGCGCCGCTTCGCCGAGGCCGTGCGCGCGCTGGGCTGCCGCTTCGCCCTGGACGACTTCGGGGCGGGCTTCGGGTCCTTCTACTACCTCAAGCACCTGCCGTTCGACGTGCTCAAGATCGACGGCGAGTTCGTCAAGCACGCCGGGCGCGACGCCACCGACCGGCTCGTGATCTCCGCGGTGACCGAGATCGCCCGCGGGCTGGGCAAGCGGACGGTCGCCGAGTTCGTCCCCGACGACGCGACGATCGCGCTGCTGCTGCGCCACGGCGTGGACTTCGGGCAGGGCTACCACCTGGGCCCCCCGCGCCCGCTGGCCGACGTGATGACCGAGTGCGCCCTGCCCGTGCCCGGCGTGCCCGCCCGCTGAGCCCTCCCGAGGCGGCTGCCGGGAGCGGGCGGTCGGCTATGTTCGGGGCATGGCGCCCACCCCCCGGGAGATCGAGCTCCACGGCCACCCGGTGACCTACCACCAGGCCGGGCAGGGGCCGGTGGTCGTCCTCGTGCACGGCATCACCTCCAGCTCGCGGACCTGGCGCTCGGTCCTGCCGCTGCTCGCCGCCCGGCACACCGTCATCGCCCCCGACCTCCTCGGCCACGGCAGCTCGGCCAAGCCCCCCGGCGACTACTCGCTCGGCGCGCACGCCAGCGGGCTGCGCGACCTGCTCGTCGCCCTTGACGTGCCGCGCGCGACGATCGTCGGGCACTCGCTCGGGGGCGGCGTCGCGATGCAGTTCGCCTACCAGTTCCCCGAGCGCGTCGAGCGACTCGTGCTCGTGGACTCCGGGGGGCTCGGCGGCGAGGTCAGCCTCGTGCTGCGTGCCGCCACGCTGCCCGGGGCGGAGTACGTCCTGCCGCTGCTGGCCGCCGGACCCATCCTCTCCGCGGGCGCGGCCGTCGGCGGCGCGCTGGCCCGCCTGGGCCTCCGGCCCAGCGCCGACCTGCGCGGATGGGTGGAGGGCTTCCAGTCCCTCGGCGACGCGTCGGCGCGCCGGGCCTTCCTGCACACCGCGCGCTCGGTCATCGACCCCGCCGGCCAGCGCGTGCACGCCGGCGACCGGCTCTACCTGACCGAGCACGTGCCCACGCTGATCGTCTGGGGCGAGCGGGACCGGATGATCCCCGTCGCGCACGGCCGCGCGGCGCACGAGCTGATGCCCGGCAGCCGCCTCGAGGTGCTGCCCCGCGGCGGGCACTTCCCCTTCAACGACGACCCCGTGTGGTTCTCCTCGCTGCTGCATGAGTTCGTCGCCACCACCGAGCCCGCCGGGATCGACGACGACCGGATCCGGCGGCTCATGCTCCGAGGACGTGCATGACCCGGCCCGCGGACTACCCGCACCACCTGCCCATCCCCACGCGGTGGGCCGACAACGACGTGTACGGCCACGTCAACAACGTCGAGTACTACGCGTTCTTCGACACGGTGATCAACGCCTACCTCATCCACGAGGGTGGGCTGGACATCCTGCAGGGCGACGCGATCGGCCTCTGCGCCGAGTCGCACTGCGCGTTCCGCGAGGCGCTGACGTTCCCCGAGGTCGTCGACGCGGGCCTGCGGGTCGGCAAGCTCGGGACCTCCAGCGTGCGCTACGAGATCGGCCTGTTCCGCGAGGGCGCCGCGCAGGCCGCCGCGACGGGCTGGTTCGTCCACGTCTTCGTCGATCGCGAGACGCGGCGCCCCGTCCCGATCCCGCCCGCCATCCGCGCGGCGCTCGAGCCCCTGCAGGCCGGGGCCGGGGCGGGCGTGCAGGCCGAGGCGCAGGCGTGAAGGTCCGCGGCGCCGTCCTGACCGAGATGGGGCGCCCGGCGCCCTACGCGCGGTCGCGGCCGCTGGAGATCGTCGAGCTCGACCTCGCGCCGCCCGGCCCGGGCGAGCTGCTGGTGCGCGTGCAGGCCGCGGGCCTGTGCCACTCCGACCTGTCGGTCATCGACGGCTCGCGACCGCGGGTCATGCCCATGGTCCTCGGCCACGAGGCGGCGGGCGAGGTCGTGCAGACCGGGGGCGGGACCCCCGGCTTCGCCACCGGCGACCACGTCGTCCTGTCGTTCGTGCCGACCTGCGGAGCCTGCGGGCCGTGCCGGGCGGGGCGCCCGGCGCTCTGCGAGCCCGGCGCGGCGGCCAACGCCTCCGGCGCGCTGCTGTCGGGCGCGCGGCGCTTCAGCCGGCCCGAGGCGCCCGGGCACGCGCTGCACCACCACCTCGGCGTCTCGGCCTTCGCCGACCACGTCGTCGTCTCGGCGCACTCCGCCGTCCGCGTCGCCGCCGACCTCCCGCCGGAGATCGCCGCGCTGTTCGGCTGCGCGGTGCTGACCGGGGTCGGGGCGGCGGTCAACAGCGCGTGCGTGGCCGAGGGCGACCGCGTCGCCGTGTTCGGCCTGGGCGGCGTCGGCCTGGCCGCGCTGCTGGGCGCGCGGATGGCCGGCGCGGCCGAGATCGTTGCCGTCGACGTGGTGCCGGCCAAGCTCGAGCACGCCCGGCGCCTGGGCGCCACGCCGGTGACGGCGGGCGAGCACGCGGTCGAGGCCGTGCGCGAGGCGACGGGCGGCGGCGCGGACAAGGTCATCGAGACCGTGGGCAGCGCCCGCGTGCTGGCCCAGGCCTACGAGGCCACCCGGCGCGGCGGCACCACGGTCACCGTCGGCCTGCCGCACCCCGAGCAGCGGCTGGACATCCAGGCCGTCAGCCTCGTCACCGAGGAGCGCACGCTCAAGGGCTCCTACCTGGGCTCCTGCGTGCCCGCGCGCGACATCCCGGGGTTCATCACGGCCTACCGGGAGGGCCGGCTGCCCGTCGACGAGCTGCTGACCCACCGCATCGGGCTCGACGACCTCAACGAGGGCTTCGACCGGCTCGCCGCCGGCGACGCCGTGCGCCAGGCCGTCCTGCTGTAGGAGCGCCCGCCGCCGGCGACCCGTCGCGCCCGCCGCGCTCAGCGGTGGTCGATCTCGAACCAGACGTGCGTCGAGCCCTTGTGCACGCCCCAGCGGCGGCTGAGCGCCTCGACCATGTGCAGGCCCCAGCCGCCGGGCTCGGTCTGCGGCCGGTTGCGGGCGGCGGGCACGAAGCCCACGCCCTGGTCGACGACCTCGACGTGCACATGGCGCGGGTGCTCGGAGCGGATGATGAGCTCGACCTGGCCGTCGCCGCCGTACTTGACGCTGTTGGGGAGATGAGCTCGGAGACGAGCAGGCGCGCGTCGGGGACCACGGCGGGGTCCAGCGAGGCGCCGAAGGCCTCCACGGCTCGGCGGGCCTGCGCGGGGGCGCTGAGATCGCGGTCGATGGCGTGCGAGACCTGCTGGGGCATTGCCGGGTGCGGGGGCGGGTGCGGTGGACGGGGAAGTGGGGTGCGCGACGCTGTCGTTGCCGTGGTTCTTCCTCCTCGCGCGCGGATCAAACCCCTTTGGCCGCGCCGGCGCTCGGCATGCAGCCCTTCGCGCGTGGTGCGCGATGCCATCGGGGGCGGTCTCTAGCCTCCCGCGCCGATGCCGGACCTCCTCGACCTCCCGGGCCCCTCGCGCCGGATCCGCGTGGAGCCGCTGCAGCCGCCTGTGCCCGTGCGCCGCCCCGCCGCGCCGCCCGAGCCGGTCCCCGAGCGCGCGCCGGCCCCGCCCGAGCGCGAGCGCCGGCCCGAGCCGGCTCCGGCGTGAGCCAGGCACCCGACTTCCTGCAGGCCGTCGTCGGCTACCGCGCCTGGCACGTCGGCGAGGACGGCCTGCTGCGCCCGTGGACGTTCGCGGCGCTGGCCTGGGAGCCGGGCGCCAACACGGCCGTCTGCGCGCGCGACGCCCGCCATCGGCCGCCCGTCGCCGACTGCATGTGCGGCCTGTACGCGCTGAGCGACCCCGGCGACCGGCGGCTGAACTTCCGCGCCGACCAGGCCGTGGGGGCCGTCGCCGCCTGGGGCGACCTCGAGGTGCACCGGACCGGCTTCCGCGCCGAGCACGCCTGCGTGCTCGCGCTCGCGCTGCCCACGCGCTGCGAGGTCGGCGCCCGTGACCGGCTGGTGGCCGCGGCCGCCCGCTACGACGTGCCGCTCGTGCGCGCCGACGGGCTGAGCGCCGAGGCGCTGCGCCACGGCGCGCCGCTGCCCGACGACCTCTGGGAGCCGTCGTGGCCCGCGCCGCGCCGGGCGCCAGCGCGCCGCGGCGCGGCGCCGGCGGTCGACCCGCACGCCTTCGCGTCGGCCGCGCGGGGCATCGCGCTGGACTCCCATCTGTGGGTCGAGACGGCGCTGGGTTCGGTCGTCGTCGGCGTCACGAGCGCGCTCGCCCGTGACCTGCCCCGCGACCTGCGGCTGTCGCTGCCCGACCCCGGCGCCGTGCTCGAGGCCGGCGACCACGCCGCGACGGTCAGCACGGGGGAGGGGGCCTTCGGCGTCTGGGCCCCCGTGGGCGGCTCGGTCCTGGCCGTCAACCCGCGACTGGCCGCCGACCCCGGGCTGCTGGCGCGGGACCCCGAGGGCGCGGGCTGGCTCCTGCGCCTGGCCCCGCGCGACTGGGAGGCCGACGCCCGTGCGGTGACGTGGGGCGCGGCCGCGGCGCGCCAGTACGCGGCCTGCGTGGCCCGCGACGCCGCGCGCGGCGATGCCTTCGCCGATGTGCGCCTGGAGCGCCTGCGCGCGCTGCCGCCCGTGCGCAGCGCCGCCGACGTGCTCGCCGCGCTGCGGGCGCGCCGCGAGGCGCCGCGCTTCGCCGACGCCGGCGCCCTGCAGCGCGAGCTCGGCGGGCGCCTCGGCGCCGCGCTGGGTGCCGACGCACGGCTGCGGGCGCACCTGGGACGCCTCGGCCACGTCGTGCGCTTCGTGCTGCACGAGCCCGACGCCGAGCTCGTGCTCGATCTCCGCGACGGCGGCGCGCGCCTGGACGCCGCGGCGCCGGGCGGCCTCGAGCTGCGCTGCGCCGCCGAGGACGCCTACCGGTGGTTCACCGGGACGCTCGACGCCGCCGGCGCGCTGCGCACGGGCGAGCTGCGGTCCTCGTCGGGCCCCGGTCCGACGCTGCGCGCGCTGGCCGTGCTCAAGCACCTGCGCGTGGCCGCCTGGGACCACGCGCCGTCCTGGGCCTAGGCGAACGCCGGCCCAGGGGGCCGGGTTCGCTTGCGGGTGTCGGCCCAGGGGGCCGAACCCGGGCCGGCGCCCGCGCGGCGTCAGGCCGCGACGCGCTCGTCGTCCCGCCGAGCGGGCGCGGCGGACCACGCGGGCAGCGCGGCCTCCAGCGCGGCGAAGACGCCGGCGTCCAGGGCGGTGCCCGCGTCGCGGCGCATGATCGCCAGGACCTCGCCGGGCGCCAGCGGACCGCGGTAGGGCCGCTCGGCGCTCAGCGCCTCGGCGACGTCGGCGACCGCGAGGACCCGCGACGGGCGGTCGAGCTGGGCGGCGCCCAGGCCGCGGTGGTAGCCCGTGCCGTCCAGTCGCTCGTGGTGGGCGGCGGCGACCTGGGCCAGGGCGGCGAACGCCGGGATGCGCTGCAGGATCTCCAGCGTCCACTCGGGGTGGCGGCGCATCGCCCGCCACTCGGCGGCGTCGAGCCTGCCGGGCTTGTCGAGGATGCGGTTGGAGACGCCGAGCTTGCCGATGTCGTGCAGGAGCGCGGCGCGGCGGATGGCGCGCTGCCCGACGGCGTCGTCGCCGAGGCGGGCGGCCAGCGCGACGGCGATCTCCGCGACCCCGAGGGAGTGGCGGCCGGTGTAGGGCGACTTGGCGTCGACGATGGTCGCGAAGGCCTCCGCGATGCGGTCCAGGCGGTCGTCGTCGGCGTACTGCGCGCGGTCGGGCGGCTCCAGCGCGGAGACCAGCGGCGTCTGCAGCGATGCCCAGAACACCGCGTCCTCGCGCGTGGCGACGAGCGCATCGACGACGGCGGGGTCGAACCACGAGCCGCACCGGCGCAGGGCGACGTCGCAGGCCTCGCCGGCGCCGCCGTCCTGCCAGTAGACCTCGGCGGTCTGGGCGAGGCAGAGGATGCGACCGCACAGCGAGATCGCGTCGCCCTCCAGGCCGTCGGGGTAGCCGCGCCCGTCCCAGTGCTCGTCGAGGTGGCGGATGGCCGTCGCGGCGACCTCGTCGAGCCCGATGAACCGCGCGACGCTGGCGCCACGCTCGCAGCGCAGCTCGGTGAGGTCGCGCGAGCCGCCGGCGCCGTGGGCGACCAGGAGGCGCAGGTGGCGCGCCTTGGCCATCGGCGAGCGCCCGGGCGCGGTGGCGCGGACGAGGTGGCGCACCGAGGCCGCCGGGCTGAGGTGGTCGGTGACCTTGCGGTCGCGCTTGACGGCCGCGTCGTCGGCGCCGTACAGCGCGGCGACCTTGGCGGCGTTCGACGAGCAGCCGGCGTCCTTGAGCAGCGCGGCGTGGAAGAGCGACGACGTCGTGGCGTCGTCGAGCTCGAGGTGCTCGGCGATCCGCATCGCGATGAGGCACGTGCGCTCGGAGTGGCCGCGGGGCTGACCCTCGGTGATGTCCAGGGCGTGGGAGAGCGCGGCGAGGATCTCCGAGAGGCGGACGTCCATCGCCCGGGTGGTCGGCGGGCGCGCGCCCGCGTGCGCGCGGGGCGGACGGGTGTGCGACCGGCCGGGCCGGGCCGCAACGGCCGAGGGCCCCGCATCGGCAGGGCCCTCGTCGGCATGCGGATGAGAGGACTCGAACCTCCACGGGATTGCTCCCACACGGACCTGAACCGTGCGCGTCTACCAATTCCGCCACATCCGCCGGCAGGCAGCGAGCATAGCGGTGACGGGCGCCACGCTGCGGCCCCGGGCCGCCGGGCGCCCGTTTGTTACTCTGATGGCCCCCGAGCCGCCATCGTCTAGGGACTAGGACGCCGCCCTCTCACGGCGGAAACCGGGGTTCGAATCCCCGTGGCGGTACTGCGAAAGCCCCGGCCTCTACGGGGCTTTCGTCGTTGAGGGGCTGGTCCGCCGACCCGTTCCGGGGTCGACGGCGCCAGCCACTCCTGCCGGCAGGGCTCCTGGCGGGATATGAGGCCAGGAGCTCGGCAGGCGAAGGCCGTGATGGGAGGCCCTCGGGTATCCGACCGCGACATCACCGCCGCCGCGTGCGAGCATGCGGCATCGCCCGGGTTCCGGTCCTGTCACGGACAGGACTGCGGAGCGCCGTGGGACGCTTCGCGCAGCTCCACGGCGGTCTGGGCAGGTTTGGCCCCCACCGTGGTGGTGATGGGTCGCCGGAGGACCGGCATCCAGTTCTCGCGGCTGTTCCTGCACGCCCCGGCGGGTAGCCCGAGGGCATGAGCGAGCAGCCCGCGGTGCCCAGCACGTCCTCCGAGGACGAGAACGCCGACGACGGGGCGCCCGGGACGCCGGACGAGCCCCGCACGAAGGACGAGAGGGTGGCGACGGGGTGACCGACACGGTGCCCGACGCCTGACCGACTCCCCTGCGCCGTACGGTTGCGGCATGCCCGAGGATCGCTCCGCTCCGCCCCTCGACGTCGCCGAGACGGCGGCGCGCGCCGCGGGCGCGGTGGGCGTGGCCGGCATCGGGCTCATCCACCTGCTCGACGCAATCGACACGTTCCACGACACGCGCTACGTCTTCTGGCTCTACGTCGCGCTGATGGCGGGGTGCATCGCCGCCACCGCGGCGCTGCTGGGCGTCGCGTCGCGGCGGGTGTGGGCCGCGGTCGGCGTCCTGGCGCTCGCGCCCCTGGTGGGCTACGTGCTCAGCCGGACCACCGGCCTGCCCGGCGCCGACGACGACATCGGCAACTGGGGCGATCCGCTCGGGCTCGCGTCGCTGTGGGTCGAGGGTCTGACCCTGGGGCTGGCACTGACGCGCGGCATGGCGCGCCGCGGCGCCGTCGGCCGGTAAGCACCTGGCGGGCAAGCCGCCCTCCGGCTGCGGGGCGCATGGGAGGAGGGCGGCGAAGGCCCGTCGCCTTCGGATGTCCCGATCGTCACGGCGACGACCCTGGTGTCCCCGGACCCGGGGCGGGACATGTCAAGCCCGCGGGAGGACGTACGCGCGGTAGAGCACGGTCCAGTCCTCCGCGATCGAGCGCTGCGTGCTGCGCAGCGTCCGGGCGCCGCCGCAGACGCGCGCGTGGGCACGGTCCTCGACGCGGTCCTTCTCGTGGTAGCCGGGCGCCGGCGAGGCGGCCTCGGGGAACAGGTTGGCGATCGAGTTGCTGCCGCCCAGCTCGAGCGGGACGAGATGGTCGATCTCGTAGGTCGAGGCGCGGTGCCGGCCGATCCCGTACTCGGCGTAGACCCGGTCGCGGACCGTGTCGGACACGTCGCGGACCATCGCCGAGTAGCCGGGATCGCAGACGCGCGGCCGGGTGGCGTGCTCGTAGACGGCACCCGGCGTGCAGCGAGGGTCGGGCAGCGGGCCGCGGACCGCGCAGTCGTGCGTGCGGGTCCGCGGGCCGAGCCGGATCGTCGCGCCCAGCCGGAACGCCTGGCGGCGGTGCCGGCCCGCCGCCGGCCTGGACGGGCCGCCGGCCGCGCCGGGCTTCAGGCACGGGCAGGGCAGGCCCTCGCAGTAGACCCCATCGTGATCGGCGTCGACCGTGTCGGCGGCGCGCTGGGCTGCGGCCTGGTCGGCGTAGTCCTTGCAGACGGCCGCGCCGGCCGGCGACGGCGCGACCGCCACGCTCGCGCCCGCGGCCGCCAGCAGCAGGATCAGGATCCGGCGCACGGGGTCCGGCCGGCGGTCGATGCGTCGGGCACGAGCGGACTGTACGGCGGCCGCCGGCTACCTGCGCACGGCGCCGTGGCGATCCACGAACGTCCCGTCCCGCCGTCGGGGCCCTCCGTCGCCAGCGCGACGATCGCTTCGGTGCCCTCTGTCAGCGTCTGGGGCCCGGTGCGGCCGTTGAGGTCGGGTGGCGGTGCAGTCGGGCCGGCCGCGCTGACGCGGATCCCGGGCAGCGCCTTGGCGTGCTGGGTGGTGAGCATCGTGACCGCGGCCCTGGAGGCCGTGTCCAGCGGGGCGACCGGCCGGGACTCCACCCGGTCGGGGTCGTGGGTGATGGCGAACGAGCCCATTCCGCTGCTGACGTCGATCACCCCGGGGTGCGCCGATCGGCGCAGCAGGGGCAGGAATGCGTGCGTGACCTGCACGATCCCCGCCACGTTCGTGTCGAGGAGCTCGGTCGCGTCCGGCCCGGCCAGCTCGTCTGCCGATGCGTGCGAGCCGATGATCCCGGCGTTGTTGATGATGAGGTCGACGCGGCCCTCCTGGGCCAGCACGTCCTCGGCGGCGCGGGCGACCGACGCGTCCAGCGCGACGTCGATGCACACGAACCGCGCCCCGAGCCTCTCGGCCGCGGCCCGCCCGCGCCCGGGGTCGCGGGCGCCGACCACGACGGCGTGGCCGAGCGCGACGGGGCGCCCGGGCGGTCTCGTGGCCCAAGCCCGTGTTGGCCCCGGTGATGAAGGTGATGCCCACGCGGCCAGTATGGGCCACGGGCCGGCCCGCAACCAGAGCCGGGGGTCCCCGGGATCGCCGGGGCCCCCTCGGCCGGGAGCTACCGCGGACGGCGGCCGGTGGCGAACCGCATGCGCAGCAGCGTGCCCTGTCCGGCGCGCGTGCGGGTCTCGACGGAGTCGGTGAGCGCGGAGATCAGGCGCAGCCCGCGGCCGAGCCGGGGGCGCCGGAGGCCGGCGCTCATGCCGCGGCCGTCGTCGCTGACGCAGATGACCACGTCGCCGTGCTCGTCGACGTCGCCGGTGACGCTCACCGTGCCGGGGCGGTCCTCGGCGAAGGCGTGGACCATGGCGTTCGTGGCCGCCTCGGACACCGCGAGCCGCAGCTCGGGGAGCCGGGTCGCGGACATGCCGGCCTCGGCGGCGTAGGCCGTGACGGCGGCGCGGATGCGGCGCAGCTGGGCGGGGTGCGGCGGGACGTGCCATCGGCGGGGCTCCACGCCCGGAGCCTTCCCCGCACGCCGGGGTCGTCCACGGGCCGTTCGGGCGGCAGAAGGGGCACGCGTGCCTCGCGCCGTCAGTCCGCGGCGTCGGCGGGCTGCGCCGCCGGCGCCGGCGGCTGCGGCGCGAGGTCGTCGAGCGGCAGGGCCGGCGAGGGGACCGCGACCGCCCACCCGCACCCGACGCACTGGATCCAGACCTGGGCGGCCGGGTCCGGGAGCCCGTCGCCGCCCGTGGCCACCACGTGCGCGCAGCGCCCGCAGACGTAGGCGTCGTAGCCCAGACCGAGCTGCGGGATGCCGGCGCGCGCGACGCCGGGGACGCTGCCGGGTGCGACGGCGGGAACGCTGTGGACGCCCACTTTGTGGACCGTAGTCGCACTGGTTCCCGGAGACAAGCGGGCGGCGGACCGGCGGGGAACCACGCACGACGGTGGGCATCCGTCCGGATGTGCCCCGCCCAGGCGCGCACCAGACCCGGAGCCGTGTCCCACCGGCGCCCCGCCGTGCCGGCCGTGGCCCTCGCCCTCGCGGCCCCGCCGCCGCGCCGGGCCTCACGTGGCGGCCTCGACGCCTGGCCGCTCGGCCGGCGACGCGAGCGTGGCCCTCGCGCCGGACGGCAACGCCGTCGCCGCCTGGCTGCGCCACGACGCCGACGGGCGCTGGCCCCTGCAGTACACGACGCGCCCGGCGGGCGGGACGTTCCGCGCGGCGACGCCCCTGCCCGGGAGCTCGGAGTGCGATGGCCGGCTGGGCGCCCGCGTCGCGCCGGCCACGCTCGGCGGCCCCCGATCGCCATGGACGCGGCAGGCGCCCGGGCGCTACCTCGTCTTCGGCGACGCGGACCGCTGATCGGCCGAGCCGTGGGCGCGCGCGATGAGCGCGACGGCCTCCGACGGCAGGTGCTGGGCATGCCAGGACAGGACCATGGCCGAGATCGCGTCGCGGTCCTCGTCGTCGGGGCGCAGGAACGTGTAGGTCACGTCGCGCTCGCTGCGCCGGACCACCGCGGCCGGCGTGTCGGCGCGCCGCGTGGGGAGCTGCAGCGACAGGTGCACCTCGCCGACGTCGGGCGGCGGCGCGGGCAGGCGGCAGCCGCCGGCGCTGACGTCGAGCGTGACGGTCTCCCTGCGCTGCCCGGGCCCGGCGATCGTCACGGGCAGGCTGATCGGCGCCCGCGAATAGGCGCGCCGCTGGACGGCGAAGAACCCGTCCTTGGACACGAACAGGCACTGGCGGAAGTCCGGACTGAACGTGAGGTGGCCCTCCTGGGCCCACCGCGCGTGCGGGTCGCCGGGCATCAGGAAGCCGGAGGCCAGGTCGGCGTCGGACCTGAAGTCCGCGGCGGCGATGCGCTCGGCGGTGAGCAGCAGGACCGTGGCGCCGGCGAAGCCGACCACGACGCACCGGATATCGCGCTTGACGGCCGCGAGCTGGATGACGCACACCGCCCCCTCGTCGAGCGTCGGGGGCGAAGGGGTCGCCGATGAGGAGGATGAGGCCATGGCGCGCGAAGCCTAGGGGGAGGACCGGATGTCGGCAGGCTGACATCTGCGGCGCCTATTCTGCCCCGATGCGCGGAACCGCGGCGTTCATCACGGGGGCGGCGTCCGGGATCGGCCGGGCGGCGGCGCTGGGCTTCGCGGCGGCGGGAGCGGGCGTGGCCGTGACCGACGTCGACGAGGCCGGGGGCCTGGAGACCGTCGCCCGGATCGAGGCCGCCGGCGGCGAGGCGATCTTCGTGGCGCTCGACGCGACCCGGGAGGCCGACGTCGAGGACGCGGTCGGGCGGGCCGTGCAGCGCTTCGGGCGCCTGGACTTCGCGTGCAACGCCGCCGGGATCCAGGGTCCGCTGGCCACGGCCGCCGACTACGCCCACGAGGACTGGTGCCGGGTCATCGATCTCAACCTGACCGGCGTCTGGCTGTGCATGAAGCACGAGATCCGCCAGATGCTGGCCGCGGGCCGCGGCGGGGCCATCGTCAACATCTCGTCGAACTTCGGGCTCGTCGGCGGCGCGCTCATGCCGGCCTACAGCGCGACGAAGCACGCCGTGATCGGGCTGACGAAGACCGCCGCCCTGGACCACGCCGCTCAGGGCATCCGCATCAATGCGCTGTGCCCCGGGGCGACGGAGACGCCGATCGTCGCGAAGATCCTCGAGGAGAACCCCGCCCAGGCCTCGGACCTGATCGGGCAGATCGTCGCGTCGCTGCCGATGGGCCGGATGGGGACCGCCGAGGAGGCGGCCGCGGCCGTCGTCTGGCTGTGCTCGGAAGGGGCGGGCTTCGTCACGGGAGCCGCCCTGGCCGCCGACGGCGGGTACACCGCGCGCTGAGCGTTGGAGCCGGGCGACCCGGACGCGTACCCTGCCGTGCGCATGGGTGAGGAGCGCAGCCACGGACGCGGCGAGCTGATGGTGCCCTACGAGCGCCCCTACCGGTACGTGCTCGCCCGGACCTGGCGCGGCCGGCCGCAGCTTCGCCGCCTCACCGCCCTGACCGTCGTGCTGCTGGCCGGTGGCGGCGCCGGCGTGGCGGCCGGCCAGCCGCTGCTGGGCCTCGTGCTCGGCCTCGGCGCGATGTTCGCCGCCGCGGTCGCCGCGGCCTGGCTCGTGGCGGTCGCGCAGGGCGGCCGGGCGATGACGCGCTCCTGGCGCCACCCGCACGAGCTGGCGAGCGTGCGCGCCCACCGGCCGCAGGCCGGCACCGAGGACTGCGACGTGGCCCACGTCGAGTACGCCGTCTCGGTCCAGGACGACGGCCACCTCGTGACCTGGTGCTTCCGCCCGCTGGAGGTCTCGGAGGGCCCCCGGGTGCACGAGGTCGAGATCCCCGGGCGCCCGCGCTACGCCGCGACGCCGGTCGAAGAGACGCCGTTCGCGGCGCGCGACACGGTGCGGGCCGCCGAGCAGCTCGTCGAGGCCCAGGCCCGGGCCGCCGACCTCGAGGCGGCCGCGGCCCGCGAGGCGCACGCGGCGATCGACGCGGCGCGGGCGGACGCCGAGTTGGCGGCCGAGGCGCGGTCGACGGCCGCCGCGCTGCAGCGCAGCACCGGCCAGCGCTCGCGGCGCGGGTGAGCTCAGCGCGGGCGGGCGGGGGAGAGGGGCCTGAGGGTTCCAGGTGCAGGGCCCGTCCCCGCATGCTGCCGTCCCGTGGTTCGGCCGGTCGTCGGTGCCCTGGACGCACCGGCCGGTCCTGCGCAGCGGCGAGCGATCAGCTGACCGCCGAGGCGGCGAGGAGCTCCTGCAGCACGCGGTCGGTGTCGGTCACCACGCAGCCCAGCCAATGGGCCACCGACAGCGCGGCGTCGTGCATCTCCTGGCTGTCGGACGCGCACGCGTCGTCGACGATCCGGACGTCGTAGCCGAGGTCCCAGCCCGCCAGCGCGGTCAGCAGCACGCACGCGTTGGTGACCACGCCGCAGCAGACGAGCGTCCGGACGCCGGCGTTGCGCAGCAGGACGTCGAGGTTGCCGGTGGTGAACGCCGAGCTGCCCGGCTTGTCGACGACGGCCTCGCCGAGGCGCGGGACGAACTCGTCGCGCAGGTCGAACTCCTCGGTCCCGCGCAGGGTGCCCGACCGCCGGTGCAGGTCGCGCAGGTGCACGAGCGAGTCGCCGTAGTCCTCGAACTGCCCGCCGACGCGCGTGAAGACCACCCGGCCGCCGGCGACACGGAAGCCCTCCAGGAGCCGGGCCGAGTTCGGCACGGCCAGCGCCTCGACCCGGTCCCAGTAGTACGACAGGTCGGTGCCCTCCTCGGCGAGCACGCCGGCGAAGCCGTGCTCGGGGTGGGCGTCGAAGCGCGTCAGGTCGACGACGATGAGCGCCGTCGTTCGCGGGTCCATGTCCCGCTGGTGCGGGACCACCGCCCGGAACTCGCCCTTCTCCGGTCCGGTCACCGCTCAGCCTCACTCCGCCGTCGTGAGCACCACCACGCCGCCCACCACGAGGACGACGCCCAGCGCCTTGGCGACCGTGATCCCCTCCGAGAGGAAGAGCGCGGCCAGGATCACCGTCACGGCCGGATAGCCCGCCGAGATCGGCACCACCTTGCTCGCCTCGCCGGTGGACAGCGCCACGAAGAACATGAACAGGGCGGTGATGACCGCCGCCGCTCCCAGCGCCGCCCAGCCGCTGCCGGCGGTCCACTGCACCGACGTCTGGCCGAAGATGAGCAGGCCGATCACCAGCACGACGTAGCCGACGCCCGACCAGAAGATGAGGTGGTGCCACTTCAACTCGCGCAGCGCATACTTGCTGGTGATTCCCAGCCCGGCGAGCGCGAGGATGTAGATCACCGTCGGGATGAGCCACTTGGCGGTCATGGCGCGACCGTACTCCCCTGGCGCTGGCAGAACCGCTAGGCGCGCCGGCTCTCGTCCGCTCAGGTCGGGCTGAGGGTGCGCTCGTAGGTGGGCGCCAGGCTGGCGGGGCAGGCCACGAGCTCCTTGGGCTCGGGGGCCAGGAAGGCCTTGACCTTGGCCGTGGTGATGCCGTACCCGACGAGCGACTCGACGAGCTTGACCGCGCAGCCCGTGCCGTCCAGGACGGGGACGCCGAGCGCCGCCTGCATGGTCTTGTCGATCGGTCCCAGGCCGGCACAGCCGAGCAGGATCGCCTCGGCGCCGTCCTGCTCGATCGCCGCGCGGGCCTCGTCGAGCATCATGCGCTTCGTGCGCTCGATGTCGGCCTCGATCTCGAGCACGGTCAGCGGCGTGCCGCGGATCGACGCGCACTTCTCCGTCATCGCGGTCCGGATCACGGCCTCGGCGAGCATGGGCTCCACGCGCGGGATGACGGTGACGATCGACCACGTGTGCGCGACCAGGCTCGCCATGTGCATCGCGGCCTCGGCGATGCCGACGACCGGCACGTCGGCCAGCTCGCGTGCGGCATACAGGCCGGGGTCGCCGAAGCAGGCGATGACGTAGCCGTCGTACTCGCCCGCGGTGCCGGCCACGACGTCGAGCACGTGGTAGGCGGCCAGCGCCTCGTCGGCGAAGCCCTCGATGGAGCGGGGGCCGCCCGGCGGGCTGACGCAGTCGATCTCGGTCCCCGGCGCGGCGGCCGCGCGGGCGACGTCGCCGATCGCGTCGGTCATGGCCTGCGTCGTGTTCGGGTTGATGACGAGGATCCGCACGGGCCCTCACCTCCTCAGTCGCGCTTGGCGCTCGTGGTCCGAGCCCGGCGGCCGAGAGTATGAGCACCCGCAGAGGGGGTCAAGGCCCTTCTTCGACCTGACCAGGAACGGGTAGGTTTGACGAAGTGTCGTATCCGATCGTCGACGTGGAGGTCACGCGCCCGGCACCCGCGCTCCAGCTCGACGCCGACGAGGACGGCGTGGCGCTCGTCTCGCGCCGCGACGGTCGGGTGGTCGGGTTCGCCCTGCACCCCATGCGACGCGGAAGCCGCCTGAGTGCTCACCGGGTCTCAGCGCTGCTGGACCCGGAGCCGGGCGACGGGCGGCCGCCGGCGCCTCCGGGCCCCGATGCGCCCACGATCAGCGTGGTCGTGTGCACGCGCGGGCGACCGGAATTGCTCGAGCTCTGCCTCGAGGGCGTCGCCGCCCAGCGTCCGCCTCCGCACGAGACGCTGGTCGTGGACAACGCCCCGCGCGACGATCGCACGCGCCGCGTCGCCGAGCGGTTTGCAGGCGTGCGCTACCTCGTCGAGCCGTGTCCCGGGCTGGACTTCGCGCGCAACCTCGCCGTCCAGCGCGCGACGGGCGAGGTCGTCGCCTTCCTCGACGACGACGCCGTCCCCGATGCGGGATGGATGGGCGGGCTGCATGGCGCCCTGGCGGATCACCCCGACCTCGGTGCCATCGCGGGGCAGGTCCTGCCGAGCGAGCTGCGCACGGCCAGCCAGGTGGCCTTCGAGCGCCGCGGCGGCTTCCGGCGCGGCAACCGCCAGGTCCGCTACCAGGGCCAGGAGCTCGCCGGCAACCCGATCTACCCCTACGGCGCCGGCATGTTGGGGGCCGGGTGCAACATGGCCGTGCGGCGCGACGTGGCCCTGCGGCTGGGCGGGTTCGACGAGGCGCTGGACACGGGTCCGCCGCTGCCCGGCGGTGGCGACATCGACCTGCTGCACCGGGTGGTCCGGGCCGGGCTGCCGCTCGTCTACGAGCCGCGCGCGGTCGTCCTGCACCGCCACCGCCCGGATGCCGAGGCCCTACGGCGCCAGTACGACTCCTGGGGACGGTCGCTCATGGCCTTCGTGACCAAGACCTACATGAGCGATCCGGTGGGCCGCCCGAAGCTGCGCCGGCTGGTGCGGTGGTGGTTCGCGACCCAGGGCCGGCAGGCGTCCGGCGGCGTGCTGCGCCGTCGGCCCGATCGCACGAGCGCCGCGCTGGCCGAGCTGCGCGGCGGGATCGGCGGCCTGCTGGGGACCTACGGGCGGTCGCGCCGGCGCTCGGCGGCGCTGCGGGCGACGCGGGGCGCTCCGACGGTGGCGATCCTGCCGTGGGGTGACGTCGTCGAGGACTACCTCGAGCCGATCGGCCTGACCCTCGACGACTACGCCGAGCGCCTGTCGGGCGGGTGGCTCTTCGGCTACGCGGAGGCGCTCTCGGGCGCCGGGGTGCGCAGCGTCATCGTCTGCTGGAGCACGAACGTGCGGCGCCCGGAGCGCCGGATGCACGTCCCGACCGGGGCGGTGCTGTGGTTCCTTCCCCCGTCGCGCCTGTGGCGCGTGGCTCGCCGCCGCCTGGCCGACCCCTACGCATGGGACGCGCGCGCGGCGCGCGCCCCCGGCGCGTCTCGTATGGGGGCGGCGCTCGCCCGGACCGCGGCGCCCTACCTGTCCACGACGCCGTGGAGGCTGCGGCGCGTCCTGCGGGCGGAAGGCTGTCGCGCCATCCTGTGCCAGGAGTACGAGGAGGGGCGCTTCGACCTGGTCGTGGCGCTCGGACGCGGGCTGCGGCTCCCGGTCTACGCCACCTTCCAGGGGGGCGACCACACCCGGACGCTGCTCGAGCGCATCGTGCGACCGCGCTCGGTGCGGCGTGCGACGGGCCTGATCATCGGCGCGGCGGCCGAGGCCGAGCGCGTGCGCCGCCGCTACCGGCCCGGACCCGGGCGGATCGCGGGCATCCCCAACCCGCTGAACCCCGCGGCGGTATCGACCGTCGCCCGTGACGCCGCCCGCGAGGCGCTCGGCCTGCCGCTGGCCGGCCGGGTCGTCGCATGGGTGGGACGCACCGACATCCGCCCCAAGGGCCTGGACATCCTGCTGGACGCCTGGCCGGCGATCAACCGCGACGGCCAGGTGGGCCTGCTGCTGCTCGGCACGGGCTCGGGCGCCGGCTGGCTGCGCGATCAGCTCGCGACCCGCCGGCTGACCGGCGTGGTCTGGCGCGACGAGTACGTCCTGGACCGCGATGTCGTCAACCGCCACCTCTCGGCCGCCGACGTCTTCGTGCTTCCCTCGCGGCAGGAGGGGTTCCCGGTCGCCCTCGTGGAGGCGATGGCCGCCGGGCTGCCGGTGGTCGCCTGCGACGCCCCCGGGGTCCGCGCCATCGTGGGCGACGGGGATGACGCCGGGGGCGTCGTCGTCGCCACCGAGGACGAGGCTGCCCTCGCGGCGGCGGTCCGCGCCCTGCTGGCCGACCCCGATCGCGCCCGCCGCCTCGGCGAGGCGGCGCGGCGACGGGTGGCCGCCAGGTTCTCGCCGGCCGCGGTCGGTGCCGCCCTGCGCGTGGCGCTCATCGGCACATGACCACGACGGCGGCCCAGCCCGTGTCCGTCCTGATCCCGACGATCGGGCGGATCCCCCTGCTGGAGCGTTGCCTGGAGTCCGTGCTGGCGTGCGACCCACCTCCGGACGAGATCGTCGTGGTGGACCAGAGCGGCGCTGCCGACGTCGTCGATCTCCTGCGTCGGCTGGGCGTCACGAGGCTGCGGCGCGTCGCCTGCGACGGTCGCGGGACCGCCGCGGCGATGAACGTCGGCCTCGGCGCGGTGCGCCACGACACGATGCTGGTGACGCACGACGACTGCACCGTCGACCGCGCGTGGGTCGGTGTAGGGGCCCGGCTGGCCGCCGCGGCGCCCGGAGCGCTGATCACCGGGCGCGTGCTGGCGCCGCGCGACGCCGAGTACGTGCCCTCGACCAAGGACGATCCGGTCGCGCGCGAGCACACCGGCGAGGTCACGACCGGCCTGCTCTACCCGGCCAACATGGTCGCCAGCCGCGTGGCGTTGGTCGAGCTCGGGGGGTTCGACGAGCGTCCCGGCCTGCTCGTCGCCGAGGACAACGACCTCTGCTACCGCTGGCTGATCGCGGGGCGACGCCTGCGCTACGAGCCCGAGCTGGTCGTCTGGCACCACGACTGGAGGACGCCGGACCAGCTCGTCCGCACCCATGTGGCCTATGCCCGAGGCCAGGGGGCGTTCTACGCCAAGCACCTGTGCGCCGGGGATCGCCAGGTGCTCGACATGCTGCGGTGGGACCTGCGCCAGGGGCTGCGGGCGATGGTGCGCGGCCGCCTCTCGCGCACGCCGCGGTGGCAGGACCCCTACCGGGAGATGGTGGTGTGGCTGCTCGTCGGCCTGGTGTGCGGTCGGTCGGAGTCCCGGCGCCTGGCCCGCGCTCAGTCCGTCGCGGGGCGCGGCGGGTACCCGAGCAGGCGGTCGAGGAGATGACCGCCGGGATCGCCGGCCGCGACGCCGGCGGCGTGGGCCGCGGCTCGTGCGAGGTGCTCGAAGGGGCGGGAGGCGCGGGGGCCGAGGGGCCGCAGCAGCCGCCAGGCGAGCATCGCGATGCGCGACGTGGTCCGCAGGGAGCGTGGCGAGCGCAGCCGCAGGCGACGCAGGACGTGCCGGGAGCGAGGGACCGCCCCTGGCGGGACGAGCAGGTCGGCGGTGCCGGGATGCAGGTGGGCGAGCAGGGCGGTGTTGCGGCCGATGTCCTCCTGGCGCCGGATGAGCAGCGACATCGGCGGGACGTCGGGGTGCCAGACGAAGGCCTCGGGCTCGAACCGCAGCGGGACCTCGTGCGAGAGCAGGCGCACCGCGAGCTCGTAGTCCTCGAGGCCGTAGGCCGTGAATCGCTCGTCGAAGCCGCCCGCGCCGGCGATCAGCCGGGCCGGGGCGCTGGCGTTGGCCACCGTGAAGCGGTCGAAGCGGTCGATGGTCCCGGTCCGGTCGAGCGTCGCGTAGAACTCGTCCCACCATGCGCGCAGCGCCGCCGGCGCGGCGGTCTCCGGGGGGATGCGGCACGGGCCGACGACGACCGCGGGCCGCGCCGGATCGTGCGCGCCACGGTGGCGGGCCACGACGCCCGGCGGGAGGACGAGGTCGTCGTCCAGGAACCACACCAGGCCGTCGCCCGCCGCCCGCAGCCCGGCGTTGCGTGCCGCGGCCAGCCCGCGGTTGGGCTGCCAGAGGACCTCGACCGGGACGGTCCAGGCCGCGGCCTCCACGGCCTCGCGCGAGCCATCCGTGGAGCCGTCCAGGACGACGACGATCCGGACGCCGGCCCGCAGGGCGGCGTCGGCGGCGAGCTGCTCATCGAGCCCCCGCAGCAGCCGCAGGAGGGCCTCCCGGCGCTGGTGGGACGCGACGGCGACGGTCAGCGACGCGAGGGCCACGAGCCGCGGAGTGTAGGAACATGGATGGCCTGAGCCGCCTCCGCCACATCCCGAGGGCCCGGGTCGCGCGAGGCGCACGTGCCCGAGCGCAGGCCGCCGGCGCGTGGTCGCGGCGGCTGGGCGTGCTCCCGCACAAGCCCGAGGCCTGGACGCCGGGGGCTGGGAGGACGCCTATCGGAACGGCCGCCTCGACTACTACGACCGGCTCGACGAGCTCGCCCGCTACAGCCTGCTCGCCGGCTACGTGCGCGTCCTGGCCCCCAGTACGGGCACCTCGAGACCGCGTGTGCTCGACGTCGGGGCGGGGACGGGCATCCTGCGAGGCCACCTCGACGGGATCGGGCTCGGCGAGTACGTCGGCGTCGACCTCAGCGCCGCTGCGGTCGCCGCGGCGACGGCGAGGGGTCACGCCGGCGCTCGGTTCGTGACGGGTGACGTGGCCTCGCTGGACCTCGGGACCTTCGACGTGATCGCACTCAACGAGATGCTCTACTACGTCGCGGAGCCCGAGACGTTCCTGGCGCGCATCGAGGCGTGCCTCGCTTCGGCCGGCGTCCTGGTGGTCTCCATGTGGCGCCATCCCGGTGACCGATCGCTGTGGCGGCTCGTGGACGACCGCTTTCCCCGGATCGACCGGGTCGAGGCCCGCAACCGCGCCAATCCCGTCAACCGCCGGGGCTGGTGGGTCAGCGCACACCGACGCCGCGACGCGGCGACCCTGACCATCGACGACCCCGCGTGAGCGCCACGTCCACCGACACCTGGGTCGAGAACCGCGCGCCGACGGGCTGGCACCGCCTCGACCTGCGGGAGCTCTGGGCCTATCGCGAGCTGATCGGCTTCCTCGCGATCCGCGATCTGAAGGCGCGCTACAAGCAGGCGGCGCTGGGGATGGCCTGGGCGGTGCTGCAGCCGCTGGCCGGGGCGCTCATCTTCACGGTGGTGTTCCATCGCGTGGCGAGGTTGTCCAGCGGCGACGTCCCGTACCTGCTGTTCGCGTTTTCGGGGATCTCGCTGTGGAGCTACCTGTCCGGCGGCATGCAGGCGGCGATGGAGAGCCTGGTCGGCAACGTCGGCCTCGTGACCAAGGTGTACTTCCCGCGGATGGCGGCCCCGGTCGCGGCCGTGCTCCCGGGGCTCCTGGACCTCGCCATCGCCCTCGTCATCCTCGCGGTGCTGATGGCGGTCGAGGGCGTCAGCCCGGGTGTCGAGATCCTCACGCTGCCGCTCTGGCTCGCCGCGCTCGTGCTCCTGACACTCGGCGTGGGCCTTCTGCTGGCGACGCTCAACGTGCGCTACCGCGACGTCAAGAGCATCGCGGCGCTCGCCATCCAGCTGTGGCTGTTCGCGAGCCCCATCGCCTACGCGAGCACGCTGGTCCAGGGCCGGTGGTCGTGGCTCTACGAGCTCAACCCGATGGCCGGCATCGTCGACGGCTTCCGGTGGGCGGTGTTCGGGACCCCGCAGCCGGGCTGGGGGACGGTCCTGTGCGGGGCCGAGGTCCTGCTCATCCTGGGCGTCGGGATCGCGGCGTTCTCGCGCCAGGAGCGGCGCTTCGCCGACGTCATCTGATGGGGTCCTCGGTGGTCCAGATGGAGGGGGTCTCCAAGCGCTACGTGCTCGGGGAGGACCATCGCGGCGGCCATGACCTGCGCGACGTGATCAGCGGTGCCGCCGCCCGCCTGGCCCGGCGCACCGGACCGCGTGAGCGCCAGGAGGTGTGGTCGCTGCGCGACATCGACCTCGAGATCCCCGAGGGCGGCACGCTCGGGTCCTCGGCCGTAACGGGGCCGGCAAGAGCACGCTCCTGAAGATCCTGACGCGGATCACCGAGCCCACCCGTGGCGTGTCGCGCACCCGCGGGCGCGTGGGGGCGCTGCTCGAGGTCGGGACGGGCTTCCACCCCGAGCTGACCGGGCGCGAGAACGTCTACCTCAACGGAGCGATCCTGGGGATGCGCCGGCGCGAGATGGACCGCCGGTTCGAGGAGATCGTCGAGTTCGCGGGCGTCACGCGCTTCCTCGACACACCGATCAAGCGCTACTCCTCGGGGATGTACCTGCGCCTGGCCTTCGCGGTCGCCGCGCACCTGGAGCCCGACATCCTCGTCGTCGACGAGGTCCTGGCCGTCGGGGACGCCGAGTTCCAGCGCAAGTGCCTCGGGCGGATGGAGGTCGCCGGGGGGAGGGGCGCACGGTGATCTTCGTCAGCCACGACCTCGACGTGCTGGCGCGGATCTGCTCGCGCGCCGCGTGGCTGGACCAGGGGCGCCTCGTGCAGGTGGGGCCGACCTCCGGCGTCGTCGACGCGTACCTGACGGCCGCGGTCCAGCGCATCGGCGCACGGACCTTCGATTCGCATCCGGGGCGGCCGGTCGGGCTCATCGCCGTCGCGGCGATGACCTCGGACGGGCGGCCGGCGACGACGCTGGAGCAGGACCGACCGTTCTCGGTCGAGTTCGCGTTCGACGTCCGCGAGCCGATCCCGACCCTGAACCTCGCCGTGTCGGTGCACAACCTCCGCGGCATCAAGGTCCTCGACGAGTCCTGGTTCGACAGCGCGCCGCCCGAGCGCGGGGCGCCCGGGTCCTACGTCGCACGTATGACGTTGCCCGCGGTGCTGCCCGCGGGCTCCTACTCGCTCAGCGTCTGGATCGGCTCGGCCTACGAGACGCTGGTGTGGGAGCCCGACGCCCTCGGCATCCGGCTCGAAGGGGCCGTCGAGGCGTCGGACCGCGTCGTGCACCTGCGCCTGCCGTGGGAGGTCCGGCGCACCGACGCGCGCAGCTAGCGCAGCGTCGTGAAGCGCAGGCCCCGCGCCGCGGCCATGGCGGCGATCTCCGGCAGCGCCGCAACGGTGGCCGAGCGATCGAGCGCCTCCGGGGCCAGCGGACCCTCGATGGCGTCGTGCAGCAGCACGACGTCGCCGCCGGCCAGCCCCTCCAGGGCGCAGCGGATCGCCCCGGCCTCGACGCGGGGCTCCCAGTCGTGCGGGTCGACCGTCCAGAGGAACGGCTGCACCCGCGCGAGGCGCATGGCGATGGCCCCTCGGACGTCCACGAACCCCTTGGGGGGCCGGAACAGGGGCACGTGCCGGCCGGCGGCGACCTCCACGGCGCGATGCCCGCGGCGGTAGTCGGCGGCGAGCGCGCGCACCGGCAGCGTCCACGGGTCCGGATGGCCGTAGGAGTGCGAGCCCAGCGCGTGGCCGTCGGCCAGGATCCTGCGCACGAGGTGCGGGTTCTCCTCCGCCCGGCGGCCGACGGCGAAGAAGGTCGCGCACACGCCGAGGCGGGCGAGCTCGTCCAGGACGGCGGTCGTCCAGAGCGGGTCGGGCCCGTCGTCGAAGGTGAGCGCGACGCCGCCGCTCGGATCCGCGACGCGCCGCACCGCCGCCGAGGCGATGATGCGCGCCGAGGCCGCCCCGCGTCCTGCGCGCACCACGCGTCCGGCGATCCGTCGCGTCTCGGAGACGGCGGTCACGGTGCGGTCAGGCGGGGTGCAGGGTCCCGTCGGGGTCCACGCGCATCCGGTGGTGCTCGTCGGCGATGCACCAGACCAGCACGGCCCACTCGTCCTCGGCGCCCTCGGGGACGTCGGCGCCGGTCACGACGGAGAGCGGCACCTGGGTGCGGTGGCCGAGCGGCGCCTGGCACCCGTCGACGATGCAGATGGTCCTGGTGGTGTCGGGCATGGGGGCATCATCGCAAGCACGGGTTCGGCACCCCAACCTGACCAATCACGGCCGGCCGGCACCGGACGGTCCCGCGCCCGGTGAGGATGCGCCGGCCACGCGGCCGGCCGGTTGCGTGCGCGCGTGCGTGCGTCCGCCCCGACCCATATCCCCTGTCGGGGCGGTCGCCGTCGCGCGGCGCCGCCACCGTCCGTACTCGCCCGTGGGCTGACCGAGCGCCACGGGTCGACCGTCGCCCTGGACGACCTGGACCTCGTCAGGCGCCGCGGCGAGATCTACGGGTACCTCGGCCCCAGCGGCGCCGGCGAGACCACCACGATCCGCCTGCTGCTCCGCCTGCACCGGCCCAGCCCGGGCGACGCCGCGCTGTCCGGCCTCGACGCCTGGCACGACGCCGTCGCCGCACACGCACGGGTCGCCTACGTGCCGGGCGAGCCGTTCCTCCGGCCCGCCCTGACCAGCGCCGAGACGTTCGCCGATCTCGCGCGCCGGCACGGCGGCACCGACCGGGCCCACCGCGACGTGCTCGTCGATCGGCGCCGCCGCGACGTCGTCGGAGACGTCGGGCCGCTCATCGCCGCCCTCGCGGGCCACCCCGTGGCGGCGCTGACGAGCCGCGAGCCCTCGCTGGAGGAGATCTTCCTGCATCACCACGACCCCGCCGATGACGACGCCCGCGGCCAGGGCGGTCCTGCGCCGCGGCCGGGCGCTGCGCCGGCCGCCATCGCCGCGTCGGCGCGCGGCTGACCGGCCGCCCGCGCGACCGGCGCCTGCGCTTGACGCCGGGCGCCGGTCGTCCCTACGGTCGGCCGCCATGAAGACGGTGATCCTCGTCGCCGGTGCCTGGCACGGCGGATGGTGCTGGAAGAAGATGGTCGGCCCGCTCACCGCCGCGGGCTGCCGGGTGTACACCCCGTCGCTCACCGGCCTGGGGGACCGCCGCCACCTGCTCACCCGCGAGGTGAGCCTGCAGACCCACGTCGACGACCTGCTCGAGCTGCTCGCGTTCGAGGACGCCCGCGACGTCGTGCTCCTGGCCCACAGCTACGGCGCGGCGCCCGCGACCGTCGTCGCCGACCGCGTGCCCGAGCGCATCGCCCACCTCATCCTCCTCGACGGCACCCAGCCCGAGGACGGCCAGTGCGTCCTGGACGTCCTCGGCGAGGCCGACGGGCTGCCCGAGCTCTTCCGCGGGATCGCACGCGAGCAGGGCGACGGCTGGCGCGTCTCGCCCGCCGCGTTCACGGCCGATCTGCTCGGCGTCACCGACCCGGCCGACGCGGAGTGGCTCATGGCCCGCCTGACCGACCACCCCCTGCCGACGTTCGAGGACCGCGTCAGCCTCACGGGCGCCGCCGCCCGCATCCCGCGCAGGACCTACGTCCGCACGCAGTTCCCGCCCGTGTGGCCCGACGTCCTGCTCGAGCGCGCGCGCTCGAGCGACGGGTGGACCGGCATGACGCTGCCCACCGGCCACGACGCCATGGTCACGATGCCCGGTGAGCTCGTCGACCTCGTCCTGAGCTGATCCCGGATTGGCGCTTCCGCTATAGACGGCGTGCGGGAGCGGTGGGAGGTTCACCGCCACGATGAGCGCGATCCCGGTCAACGGCGGCAACGTGGTCCGTGCGGACGACCTCGTGCCGACCTGGAACAACCCACACGCCCGCGAGCCCGGCTACCTGCGCTCGATCATCTCCTACTACGGCGGGGTCGAGGGGTTCGTCAACGACAACCCCGAGACCGGCCTGCTCAGCGAGCGGACCGTCGCCGGGCTGATGTGGCTGCCGGTGGGCAGCCGCCAGTTCGGCGTCCATCAGCACACGATCACCGAGATCTACATCATCCTGCAGGGCCAGGTGGAGTCCATCGAGCCGGGCCGGCGCCACGTGGCCGGCCCCATGGACTGCCTCTACATGCCGCCCGGGGCGCCGCACGCGGTGCGGACCGCCGGCGACGAGGACGTCGTGCTGCTCTGGTGCCACGATGCCCAGGAGCCCCTGGGCTCCTCGACGTACTTCGACGAGGACGACCCGCGCTTCACCGCCGACAGCCCGAGCGTCGAGCTCGTGCGCTGGGAGGACCTCGAGCCGCGCTCCGACGCCCCGGGCGCGCGCGTGGGCGGGACCCTGCGCTCCGAGGTCGTCTGGGCCGGCCCGGAGACCGGCGAGCAGCCCGTCGCGCCCGGCGTCGGCGCCGTCAACGACAAGATCACCCTGGGCTGCACGATCCTGCCGCCGGGCAACGTGCACGTCGCCCACGCCCACCCGTTCGCCGAGCACTACATCGTGGCCTCCGGGCGCGCGGCGGTGGTGGGCGACGAGGCGCCGGTGACCGTCCTGGGGCCCATGGACTACGTCGGGTTCGACGCGGGCGTGCCGCACGCGCTGCGGGCCGTCGGCTACGAGCCGCTGCGGCTCATCACCTTCCAGGAGTCCGGCGCCGGCGGGTCGGCGACGTACGCGGCCGACTAGGCCGCGGCGGACTGTGGGCCGGACGCGCCGGCCGCGGCGGCGCGAACCGCCACGAACGGGCCGGCCGAGGGCAGCAGCACGCCGTAGTGCCGGCAGGCGTCGGCCATCGCCTCGCGCTCCAGGGCGGCGCCGGCGAGCGTCGCGGGGCAGCCCGTGAGGTGTCCGGCCGGATGGGGCGCGCGGGTGCCGGCGGGCGTCGGGCGGCAGCCGCGGGCGGGCACGACCGTGCGGCGCCCGTCGTCCAGGCACACCACGAGCCAGGCCGGGCGGTTCGTCCGGGCGTCGGCCAGCAGGTCCTCCACGTAGCCGACCCGCGTGCCGTCGCGGTCGCGCAGCGGCGCGTCGTGCAGGGCGGGGACGATCCCGGTCGCGCGCATCTCGCGCCGGTCTTCGCCTCAGGTTCCCTTGATCCTGCCTGGCTAGCCTGGACGGCCGATGCTGCGCCGTCCCCGACCACCGCTCCTGCTCGCCGCCGTCTGCGCCGTCGCGCTGGCGGTCTCCGGCGTGCTCGCGCGCCTGGTGCCGGTCGGCTCGGCCGGCGACCGGCAGACGCTGGACGGCTTCCGGACCCTGGACCGCCCGCGGCTGACCCCGCTGCTGGACCACATCGCCCACCTCGCCGACCCCGCGCCCTACGCGCTGGCCGGCCTCGTGCTGGCGCTGATCGCGCTCGGCCGCCGCCGGCCGCTCGTGGCCGCCACGACGCTGGTGCTCTTCTTCCTGACCGGGTTCACGACCGAGCACCTCAAGGTCCTCGTCGCCTCGCCGGGCGTGCAGGAGTGGACGGGCGACAGCTCGCTGAGCGCGGCGTCGTGGCCCAGCGGGCACTCCACGGCGGCGATGACGATCGCGCTGTGCGCGGTGATGGTCAGTCCGCAGAGGCTGCGCCCGACGGTCGCCGTCGTGGGCGGCGGCTTCGCCATCGCGGTCGGCTACGCGATCCTCGCGCTCGGCTGGCACCTGCCCTCCGATGTCTTCGGCGGCTTCCTGGTCGCCGGCACCTACGTGCTGCTGGCGCTGTCGGGCCTCGCGCTGGTCGACCGCCGCCGGCCGGGGCGCGCGGCCGCCGAGGGCCCGTCGCGCCCGGCCGACCTGCTGCCCGCCGCGGGCCTGGCCGCGGCCGCCGCGGTACTCGCCGCCGCGCTGGCCGTCACGCGTCCCCGCGAGCTGCTGGGCTACGCCGCCGGGCACACCACGTTCGTCGTGGGCGCCGCCGCGATCGCGGCGCTCGGCGCGCTGCTGGCCGCCGGGCTGGCCGCGGGCTTCCGCGGCGGACGCTCGTCGGCGGTCTGACCCGCCGGTCCCCTCACGCGGCCCGCGACCGGTCCTGCCCACGGGCCCGGTCGCGTCCTAGGGTGACCGCATGACCCTCTCGCTGAACGACGCGGCCCCGCGGGCGGTCGCCCATCCGCCCGCCGCCTACCAGCGCATGCTCGCGGTGCAGGGCGCCGTCGACCGCGCCGGCCTCGACGGCCGCCTCCCGCACCTGATCAAGATCCGGGCCAGCCAGATCAACGCCTGCGGCTTCTGCCTGGACATGCACGTCGGCCATGCGCTGGACGACGGCGTCGACGAGCGCGTGCTGCACCTGCTGCCCGCGTGGCGCGAGGTCGCCGCGTTCGACGACCGCGAGCGCGCGGCGCTCGCGCTGACCGAGGCGGTGACGCTCGTGCACCGCGACCAGGTGCCGCGGGAGGTGTGGGACGCCGCCGCCGCGGTGCTGTCCGAGGACGAGCTCGGGGCCGTGCTGTGGCAGATCATCGCCATCAACGCGTGGAATCGCCTGTCGATCGCGCTGCGCACGCAGCCCGCGAGCCTGGCCGCCGCGGCGGAGGCCGCCGCCTGAGCCCGCGGCTCAGGAGTCCTGCGCGCCCGGCGGCGGAGGCTGGTGGGACGCTCCGGGCTCCCAGAGCGGCTCGTCGCCGCCGTTGGCTCCGCGGCTGAGGATGAACAGCAGGTCCGACAGGCGGTTGAGGTAGCGCACGACCTCGGGGTTGCCGTCGTCGACGCCGAGCGCGCGGCGCTCGGCGCGCCGGCAGACCGTGCGGGCCACGTGCAGATGCGCGGCCGCCGGCGTGCCGCCCGGCAGCACGAAGGACTTCAGCGGGGCCAGCCCCGCGTTGACCTCGTCGCAGGCCTGCTCGAGCCACGTCGTGTAGCCCGCGTGGACCCGCAGCCGGTCGCGGTCGCCCCCGTGGGGGACGGCCAGGTCGGCGCCGACGTCGAAGAGGTCGTTCTGCACCCGCCGCAGCCACGCGGCGTAGGCCTCGGGGAGGCCGGCCACCGTCAACGTGACGCCGAGCTGGGCGTTGAGCTCGTCGACCGCGCCGTAGGCCTCGATGCGCGGGTGCGTCTTGGGCACCCGGCTCATATCGCCCAGGTGCGTCTCGCCGCCGTCGCCCAACTTGGTGTAGATCCGCGTGAGGTTGACCGTCATCGCCACGGAGGCTACCTGCGCGGTGCACCGACCGCGGAGTAGGATGGGCGCGTACACACAAGGGTCGGTGGTGAAGGGAAGCCGGTGCGAGACCGGCGCGGACCCGCCACTGTGACCGGGCGAGAGCCTTGCCGCACGTGCCGAGAGGCACAGCCACTGGAGGCGCGACGCGCCCTCGGGAAGGCGCGGGGAGGAGGCCCGGGAGCCAGGAAACCTGCCCCGGCCTCAGCAGACGACCAACAGCCCTCGCGGAGAGGGGCTTGCCATGATGCCCAAGATCCTCGGCCCCCTTGTGGTGGGCCTCACGCTCGCCGCGGCGAGCCCGGCGCTCGCCGCCACCGTCACCGTCCGCGTCGAAGGCCAGAGCCAGGTGGTGGCGCCGACGGCGGTCACCACCCCAGCCACGGTCGTCAAGGACGGCACCCACGCCTGCGACGGCGCGACCGCCCTCGGCGCCCTGGAGGCCGGCACGGCCGGCGCCTGGACCGGCGCCTGGTCCTCCTTCGGAGGCGTCGGGACCTACACGCCCGAGGCGATCCTGGGCGAGAGCCACCCCTTCGGCTCCGGCGGCTACTGGGCCGTCTACGTCAACGGCCTGTTCCAGAACGTCGGCGCCTGCCAGATCCCCGTCCACGACGGCGACAGGGTCCTGTGGTACGCCTCCGACGACACGTTCACGCCCGGGTCGGGCGGCTACGACGAGCCCGTCGTGCTCAGCGCGCCGGCCATCGCCCCCCCGGCACGCCGTTCACGGTCACCGTCAGGGACGCCGTGACGACGTTCGACCCGTCGACGTTCGAGGGCACGACGCACTTCGAGCCCGCCGCGGGGGCGACCGTCACCGCCGGCACGGCGAGCGCCACCACCGGCGCCGACGGGACCGCGTCGCTGACGCTGCCCGCCGGCGGGCCGGTCGCGATCGTCGCGACCCAGGGCAACCGCGTCCCGGACCGCAGCACGGTGTGCGTGACCGACGGCGGCGACGGGTTCTGCGGCAGCGCCGTGGCACCGCCGGCGCCGCCGAGCGCCGCGTGCGTGAGCACGGGCCTGGACGGGTTCTGCGGCTCGCCCGACAGGCGCGCCGCGTACGGGTTCATCACGAGCGTGGCCAACGGCCGCCGGTTCGCCGCCGGCCGGGGCCCGCGCGAGCTCAGCGGTCGCGTCGACGAGGAGCCCTCGGGCATCGCCGACATCCGCCTGCGCCTCTCGCGCAGCGGCGCGGGCGCCTGCGCCGGCTACGACGCCAGGCGGGAGCGCTTCGTGGCGACGAAGCGCTGCTCGGTGACCAAGGCCGCGTGGTTCTCGGCCGGCAGCCTGTCGCCGTGGCGCTACCTGCTGCCCGCCCGCCTGGGCAAGGGCCGCTACGTCCTGGACGTCCAGGTCGTCGACAAGGCCGGCAACCGCGACAGCGCGCTGGCCCGCGGCCGCAACCGGGTGGTCTTCACCGTTGCCTAGCCCTCGCGCCCGGCGCCGCCTGGCCGTCGCCCTGTCCGTCGCGCTCTGCGCGGCGGTCGCCGGCGGCTGCGGGCTGGGCGCGGGCGCGGCACCGAGCGAGACCCAGCTGTTGGTCAGCCAGGACTTCGGCGCCCGTCCGCTGGCGCTGGCCGACCAGCCCAAGACCGGCGGGTCGGACACCGTGATGCGCCTGCTGCAGCGCAACGTCAAGACCGTGACCCTGCGCTTCGGCGGCAAGTTCGTGCAGTCGATCGACGGCGTGGCGGGCGGGACCCGGGCGGGCCGGCCGGTCGACTGGTTCTTCTACGTCAACGGCCTGGAGGCCGACACGGGCGCGACGTCGGTGCGCGTCCACGCCGGCGACCGCGTGTGGTGGGACTTCCACGACTGGGGCGTCACCGACCACGTGCCCGCTGTCGTCGGCCAGTTCCCTGAGCCGTTCCTGCACGGGGTGGACGGCCGCCGGCTGCCGACGCGCGTGGAGTGCGTCGACCAGAAGGACCCCGCCTGCCAGTCCGTGCAGGACCGCCTGGTCGGGTTCGGCCTGCCGGCCTCCAAGGGCGGGATCGCCAACAGCTTCGTCGCCGACACGCTGCGCATCCTCGTCGGGCCCTGGCGGGTGCTGCGCGAGGACACGACCGCGCGCCTCATCGAGCGCGGGCCGGGGCGAAGCGGCGTCTACGCGCGCCCGTCCGCCGACGGGCGCTCGATCGCCGTGCTCGACGCGGCGGGCCGCACGACCCGGACGCTGGGCCCGGGCACCGGCCTCATCGCAGCCACCTCGGCCGCCGACAACTCCGACCCCGTCTGGGTCGTGACCGGCACCGACGCCCGCGGCGTGCAGGCCGCGGCGGCCGCGCTGGACGAGGGCGCCCTGAGCGGGCGCTTCGCCGTCGCGGTCGTGGGTGGCAGGCCGGTCGCGCTGCCCGACCGAGGGTGAGCGGGCGGTGAGCGGCACATGATCTACCAGCGGCGGGCCAGCCCCTGCACGTGGCGCGCGCCGTCGCCGGCGCGGCGTGGTGCTGCGCGCTGGCCGCCGCCGCCCTGGCCGCCCAGCACCCCGTCGTGCTCGGGACCCTCGCGCTCGTCATCCTGGCCGCGGCCGCCGCCGCGGGCGTGCTGCGCGAGGTCGGGCGCACCGCGCTGTGGATGGCGCCGTGGGCGGTGGTCATCGCGTTGATCAACATGCTCGTGGTCCGCGACGGCCTGACCGTGATCGCGCGCCTCGGCGAGGTGCCCCCGTTCGGCCAGATCGACCTCACGCTGGAGGCGCTGGTCTACGGCCTGCTGTTCGGCCTGCGGCTGCTCGTGGTCTCGTTGGCCTTCGCGCTGTTCACCGTCGCCGTCGACCCCGACGACCTGCTGCGCGTCCTGCGCCGCGTCTCGGTCCGCTCGGCGCTGGCCGCCACGCTGGCGACGCGGCTGGTGCCCGTGCTGGCCGCCGACGCGCGGCGGATCGACGAGGCGCGCCGCTGCCGGCCCGACGGCGGCGGCCGCGGGCCCGCGGCGCGCGTCGCGGTCCTGCGCGCCGTGGCCGGCGGGGCGCTGGACCGTGCGCTCGACGTCGCCGCCACGCTCGAGGTCCGCGGGTACGGCAGCGCGCGGCGCGGCTCGTGGCGTGCGCTGCGCTCCGGGCGGCCGTGGTCGCGCCACGACCTCGGCTTCACCGCCTCGGCGCTGGCGCTGGCCGCGGTGACGGTCGCCGACCGCCTCGGCGGCCTGGCGGCCTACGACCCGTACCCGACGCTGCACGGCGCGCCCGCCGGGCAGGTGCTCGCGGTCGCCGCCGGGATCGCGCTGGTCGCGCTCGCGCCGCTGGCCGCGCGGAGGGGCATCCGATGACGCTGCTGGAGCTCGAGGGCGTCACCTACACCTACGCGGGTGGCCGCTCTCCGGCCCTGCGCGACGTCTCGCTGACCGTCGAGGAGGGCGAGTTCGTCGTGCTGGCGGGCCGCTCGGCCGGCGGCAAGTCCACGCTGCTGCGCGCCGCGGCCGGCCTCGTGCCCCACTTCCACGGCGGGACGTTCGCCGGCCGCGTGACGCTCGCCGGGATGGACACGCGCGACCACGGGCCCGCCGAGCTCTCGGTGGTCGCGGGCTCGCTGTTCCAGGACCCCGAGTCCCAGGTCGTGCTGACCACGGTGCGCGCCGAGCTCGCCTTCCCGCTGGAGAACCGCGGGCACGCCCCGGCCGCGGTGGCGCGCGGCGTCGAGGAGGCGGCGCTGGCCCTGGGGATCGGGCACCTGCTCGACCGCCCGACGGGACAGCTGTCCGGCGGCGAGCTGCAGCGCGTCGCACTCGGCGCCGCGCTGGCCGGCCGCCCGCGCCTCGTGCTCCTCGACGAGCCCACGTCGCAGCTGGACCCTGTGGCGGGCGACGAGCTCATCTGGCTCCTGCGTCGCCTCAACGAGGAGTGGGGCACGACGATCCTGCTCGCCGAGCACCGGCTCGAGCGCTGCCTGGCGGCTGCCGACCGCGTCATCGCCATGGCCGAGGGCGCCGTGGCCTGCGACGCGCCGCCGCGCGCGTTCCTGTCCTGGGCCGGCGCCGCCCAGCCCGAGCTGCAGACCCCCGTGGCGCGCATGTTCGCGTCCGCGGGCATCACGCCGCCGCCCACGGGCGTCAAGGAGGCCCGCGCCGCGCTGCGCGCCCGCGACGCGCTGCCCGGCGCCGCGGCCCCGGGGAGGAGGGCGCCGACGGCGCCGCGCCCCGCCGGCCCGGGCGCCGTGAGCGCCGCGCCGCCGCGCTGGCCTTCGACGGCGTCTGGCACGAGCACCGGGGCGGCGCCGCCGTCCTGCGCGGCGTGGACCTCGCGGTGGCCCGGGGCGAGCGCGTGGCGCTCATGGGCCGCAACGGCGCGGGCAAGTCGACGCTGCTGCGCCACGGCGCCGGGCTCATGGCGCCGACGCGCGGCCGCGTGCACCGCGCCGGCCGCGTCGCCCTCCTGCTCCAGGACCCCAACGACTACCTCCTGCATGAGTGCGTCGCCGACGAGGCCTCGCCGGCGGCCCTGGCGGCCGTCGGCCTCGAGCACCTCGGCGACCGCCACCCTCACGACCTCTCCGGCGGCCAGCGCCAGCGCCTCGCGCTGGCCATCGTGCTCGACAGCGACCGGCCCGCCGCGGTCGTCGCCCTCGACGAGCCGACGCGCGGGATGGACCGCACGGCCAAGGCCCAGCTGGCCGAGCGCCTGCACGGTCTGGCCGGGATGGGCGCCGCGATCGTCGTCGCGACCCACGACCCCGAGTTCGCCGCCGAGGTCGCCGACCGCGTCGTGCTCATGGCCGAGGGCCGCGTCATCGCCGACGGCCCCGCGGCCACCGTGCTGGCCGGCGGCTGGTACTTCGCGACCGAGACCGCGCGCGTCACCGACGGCCGGGCGCTGCTGCCCGCCGACGGGGCGGCCGTCCTGGCCCGCGGCGCCGGGGTGGTCGCGCCATGACGTGGCAGGTGAGCACGCTGGCGCTGCTGGCCGTCGTGCTGACCGCCGGCTTCGCCTGGTACGAGCGCACGCACCCGTCGTCGAAGGTCCTCGCGCTCGTGGCGACGCTCGCCGCGCTGGCCGCCCTGGGACGCGTGGCGTTCGCGCCGCTGCCCAACGTCAAGCCGACGACCGACCTCGTCTTCCTCAGCGGCTACGTGCTCGGCGGCGCGCCGGGCTTCGCCGTCGGCGCCGTCGCGGGCGTGGCCTCCAACCTCGTCTTCGGCCAAGGCCCCTGGACGCCGTGGCAGATGACGGGCTGGGGCCTGATCGGCATGGCGGGCGCCGGTTGGGCGCTGCTCACGCGCCGGCGCCTGCCACGCATCCCGACCGCCGGCGTGCTCGTCCTGTGCGGCCTCGGCTTCGGGCTGCTGACCAACCTCTCGACGCTGACCGCGGCCGGTCGCACGCCGTCGTGGTCGCAGTGGGCGGCCACGGAGGTCTCCGGCCTGCCCTTCGACATCGCCCACGCCGTCGGCAACGTGGTGTTCTTCGTGGCCTTCGGGCCCGCGTTCGTCCGCGTGCTGCAGCGCTACCGCGTCCGCCTGCAGGTCTCCTGGACCGCCGAGGACGCCCCGCGCGCCCTGCCCGCCCCGCTCCCCGACCCCGGACCCCACCGATGACCCTCACGCACCGCCTCCGCCTCCTCGTCCTGCCGACCCTGGCCGCCCTGGCCGCGGCCGTCCCGGCCGCCTCGGCCTCCGACGCCGGGGCCGCCCGCACCGGGGCGGCGTGGCTCGCCGCCGCGGTCCCGGCCGGCGCCGACGGCCAGTCGGCCGACGCGATCGTCGCGCTGCGCGCGGCCGGGCGGCTGCCGGCCGCCGAGGCCGCACGCCGTGCCCGGACCCTGCGCGGAGGCGCCGCGCGCTACGCCCTGACCGCCGGCGCGACCGGCAAGGTCATCCTCGGCCTCGTGGCCGCGCGCTCGGGCAGCGCGCGCTGCGGCACGGGCGTCGACCTGCTGCGGCGCCTGCAGGGCTACGGCCGGGCCGGCCGCTACGGGGCCACGATCTTCGACCAGACGCTCGGCATGCTGGCGATCCGCGCGCTGCACGCCGGGCCGTCGGCCTCCACGGTGCGGGTGCTCCTGGGCGCTCGCGGCGGCGGAGGCTGGAACTTCAACCTCACGCGCTCGGGCGGCCGGCCCGACGACGTCACGAGCACCGCGATGGCGATCCTCGCCGCGCGCGGCGCCGGGGTGTCGCGCACGAACGGGACCCTGCGGGCGGGCCTGCGCTGGATGCTGGCCCAGCGGACGCCCGCGGGCGGCTTCGCGCTCGGGCGCCGCGACCGCAACGAGGCCAACTCGACGGCCCTGGCCATCGAGGCCGAGCGTGCGATGGGCCGCCGCGACCCCCGCGCCGCCTCGGCGCTCCGGGGCCTGCAGCGCTCGGGCGGGGCGTTCCAGTTCACGAGCAGCGACGCCGGCAGCCGCGTGCTGGCCTCGGTCGACGCGGTCGTCGCGCTGAGCGGCCACGTGCCACCCGTCACCGTGCTGGGCCGGACCCCGTCGTCCTGCTGAGCCCCGGGCCGGCCGCGCGCCGCGGGACTGTCGCTTCCGATCGTTGCCGGGCGCGCTCCGATAGATTCCCGGCCCGCTCATGAGGATCGGTGTCCCGAGGGAATCAGCGGAGGGCGAGCGGCGGGTGGCGCTCGTGCCCGAGGTCGTCAAGAAGCTCGTGGCCAAGGGCCACGAGGTGCTGGTGGAGGCCGGCGCGGGGGAGGGGGCCCTGGTCCCCGACGCGTTGTACGCCGAGGCCGGCGCGCAGATCGGCGACCCGTGGGGTGCGGAGGTGGTCGTCAAGGTCGCGCCGCCGTCGGCCGCCGAGCTGGGGCGCCTGTCGCGCGGGCAGACGCTGATCGGCTTCTTGAACCCGCGGGGCAACCCGGAGGGCCTTGCGGCGGTGGCCGGCGCGGGGGTCACGGCGTTTGCGATGGAGGCGATCCCGCGGATCTCGCGGGCGCAGTCGATGGACGCGCTGAGCTCGCAGTCCAACGTGTCGGGCTACAAGTCCGCGCTGCTGGGCGCCGAGCACGCCACGCGCTTCTACCCCATGTTGATGACCGCGGCGGGCACGATCCCGCCGGCCAAGGTGCTCGTGCTCGGCATCGGGGTGGCGGGGCTGCAGGCGCTGGCCACCGCGCGCCGGCTGGGGGCGCAGACCACGGGCTATGACGTGCGTCCCGAGACGGCCGAGCAGGTCGAGTCGCTGGGCGCGAAGTGGCTGGACCTGGGCCTCGAGGCCGCCGGTGAGGGCGGCTACGCGCGCGAGCTGACCGATGAGGAGAAGGCCGCCCAGCAGCAGGCGCTGACCGATGCGACCAAGGGCTTTGACGTGGTGATCACCACGGCGCTGGTGCCGGGCCGCCCGGCCCCGCGGCTGGTGACCGCCGAGGCCGTGGAGGGCATGAAGCCCGGCAGCGTGATCGTCGACCTGGCCGGCGAGACCGGGGGCAACTGCGAGTTGACCGAGCCCGGCCAGACCGTGGTCCGCCACCACGTGACGATCGTCTCGCCGCTGAACCTGCCGGCCACGATGCCCGAGCACGCCAGCGCGCTGTACGCGCGCAACCTGCAGGCCCTGATCGAGCTGCTGGCCGACGAGCAGACCGGCGCGCTGGCCCCCGACTTCGATGACGAGATCGTCACGGGCGCCTGCGTCGTCCGCGACGGGGAGGTGCGCTGATGAGCTCGCAGCTGGTGACGAACCTGTCGATCCTGGTGCTGGCCGGGTTCGTCGGCTACGCCGTGATCTCCAAGGTGCCCAACACGCTGCACACGCCGTTGATGTCGGGCACCAACGCGATCCACGGGATCGTCGTGCTGGGCGGCATCATCATCCTGGTGCAGGGTGCCGCGCCCGGGTTCCTGAACAAACTGCTGCTGGTCATCGCGGTGGTGTTCGGCACGATCAACGTCGTCGGCGGCTTCCTGGTCACCGACCGCATGCTCGAGATGTTCAAGGGTGGGCGGGGACGGGGTCAGGCCGACGTCGAGGCCGGGCCCTCCGAGGACGGCCCGAAGGCATGATCGTCGCCAGCTTCGTGACCGACTCGAACTTCCGGGCGGTCCTGTACATCGTCAGCTTCGGCCTGTTCATCTACGGGTTGTCGGGGCTGACGGGTCCCAAGACGGCGGTGCGGGGCAACCGGATCGCCTCGGTGGGCATGGCGGTGGCGATCGTGGCCACGCTGCTGGTCCCGCACCTGTCCAACGTGGTGTTGATCATCGTCGGGGTGGCGATCGGCACCGCGGTCGGCGTGCCCGCGGCGCGCCAGGTCAAGATGACCCAGATGCCGCAGATGGTCGCGCTGTTCAACGGCGTGGGCGGTGGGGCCGTGGCGCTGATCGCCTGGGTGGAGTTCCGCGACTCAGGCGGCTTTGCCGACGTGCCCACCTACGTGGCGATCTTCTCGTGCTTTGCCGCCATCGTGGGATCCGTGTCGTTCTGGGGATCCAACGTGGCGTTCGCCAAGCTGCAGGAGCTCATCACGGGCAAGCCGATCAGCCCGTTCGGGCCCGCCCAGGCGCTGGTCAACGGGCTGCTGCTGGCCGTCGCGGTGGCCTGCGGGGCGGCGATCGTGGCCGGCAGTCATCACGAGATCCTGATCATCGGCCTGCTGGTCGCCGCGGCGCTGGTGGGCAACCTGCTCGTGCTGCCCATCGGCGGCGCCGACATGCCCGTGGTGATCTCCACCCTGAACGCGTTCACCGGCCTGAGCGCCGCGGCCACCGGCGTGGCCTTGAACAACACCGCGCTGATCGTCGCCGGCATGATCGTCGGCGCGTCGGGCACCCTGCTGACCCAGCAGATGGCCGTGGCCATGAACCGCACGATCCCCTCCGTCCTGCTCGGCGGCTTCGGCGGCGAGGTGACCGCCGCGGCCGGCGCGCACGCCGCCGGCGGGACCGTGCGCGCCACCAGCGCGGCCGACGTGGCCATCCAGATGGCCTACGCCCGCCTGGTCGTCGTCGTGCCCGGCTACGGCATGGCCGTCTCCCAGGCCCAGCACGCCGTCAGGGAGATGGCCAAGCTGCTGGAGGCCAAGGGCGTCGAGGTCAAGTACGCCATCCACCCCGTCGCCGGGCGCATGCCCGGCCACATGAACGTCCTGTTGGCCGAGGCCGACGTCCCCTACGAGCAGCTGCGCGAGATGGACGACATCAACGGCGAGTTCAGCCGCACCGACGTCGCCGTGGTCATCGGCGCCAACGACGTCACCAACCCCGACGCCCGGACCAAGCCCGACAGCCCCATCTACGGCATGCCGATCCTCAACGTCGACGAGGCCCACAGCATCATCGTCCTCAAGCGCTCCATGAGCTCCGGGTACGCCGGCATCGACAACCCCCTCTTCGTCAACCCCAAGACCAGCATGCTCTTCGGCGACGCCAAGCAGTCGGTCTCCGACATCACCGAAGAGCTCAAGGCCCTCTGAGCCGGCCCAGGACCCGCGGCGATGGCCCGTCCACCCTTTCCGTGGCACGCGCGTCGGGGTAGCCTTTCCGTGTGAGCGCTGTGCCGCTCGGACTGAAGGCGGTGGTGGCCGTCGTGATCGTGCTCTCCGTCGCACGGGCGTTCCTCGGCGTCCCCGCCCGCCGGGGGCACGAGCGGCTGGCCCGCACGCTCGTGGGCGTGTCCATCTGCCTCTACATCCTCTCGGGCGAGGCGCTGCTGGAGGGCCAGGACGGGATGGCCGGGGCCTTCGTGGTCTGCGGCGTCGAGGCGCTGTGCCTGGCCGCCTGGGTCTCGCGCCGCCGCGACGACGACGACGGCTGGGACGACGACGGCGGCGGCGGTGGGGGCGACGGCCCCGACTCCGGGCCCCCGACGCCCATCGACTGGGACGCGTTCGATCACGCCCGGGCGGCCTGGCGGCCGCGCGAGCCCGTCGCCTAGCCCCGGCCGGCGGCCCCTCGGCCGTCCGTCCACCGGCGGACTCACCAGTCGCACCGGCGCGTCCGTCCGCCGACGACAGGTGGGATGCCCTCCGGCCCGACGACGCCCGCCCGCGCGGCGGCGAGGACGACCAAGAAGAAGAAGAAGAAGAAGACCGTCAAGGCGGTGACCAAGACCTGCCGGACGGTCACCAAGAAGGTCGGGGGCCGCCGGCGCAAGGTCAAGGTCTGCACGCCGGTCAAGAAGAAGCCCGTGGCCCGCACGCCCGCGGCCAGGGCCCCGGCCGGCACGTTCTCGGCCACCCTGCCCGCGGTGGTGCCGCCCGCCCCGCCGATCACCGCGCCCGCCGACCCGCCCGCGCCCAGCCCGGCGCCCGTGACCGCGCAGGTCGTGCCCGTCACGCGCGGCCAGATGGAGCGCCTGCTGTGGCGCACCGGCTTCGGGCCGACGCCGGGTCAGGCCGCGCGGCTGGCCGGCCAGGACGTCACCGCCGCGATCCTGGCGATCACCCGCCCCACGGGCGCGGCGCGGCTCGTGGGCCCCGAGCCCCACGACGACAACGGCAACGCGCTGGCGCCCGCCGACGTCTGGGGCCACGACCACTGTGCGTGGATGGACCGGATGGTGCGCAGCGACCAGCCCATCGTGGAGCGGATGGCGCTCGTCTGGCACGACTGGTTCGCCACGTCCAACGACGGCGTCGGCCAGACGCAGCTCATGCTCGACCAGATCCAGCTCTTCCGCGACAAGGGCCTGGGCTCGTTCGACGACCTGTTCCGGTCGGTCACGGCGAACCCGGCGATGCTCATCTGGCTCAACGGGACCTCGAACACCCGCTGGAACCCCAACGAGAACTACGCCCGCGAGATGATGGAGCTGTTCTCGCTCGGGGCCGACCGCGGCGCCTACACCGAGACCGACATCCGCCAGATGGCCCGCGCCCTGACCGGCTGGCGCAACGACTGGTCGGCCGAGCTGGGCAGCCACAACTTCCGCTACGACCCGACGTGGCACGACATGGGGTCCAAGACCATCTTCGGCCAGACCGGCGCGTTCGACTGGACCGACGCCGTGCGCCTGTGCGTCGAGCACCCGCTGCACGCCTCCTTCTTCTGCACCAAGCTCTGGTCCTACTTCGTGCCCACGGCGCCCGACGCCGCCACGCTGGCCTCCCTGCAGGGCATCTACCTGTCCGGCGGCCGCCAGATCCGCCCCGTCGTCGAGGCGATCCTCCAGCACCCGCAGTTCCTCGACGGCCCCGAGATGGTGCTGTCGCCCGTCGTCTACGTGACGGGCCTGCTGCGCGCGATCGGCCGCGGGATCGACACGACGGCGTGGTCCTGGCTGGCCCAGTACAACGGCCAGCGCCTGTTCTACCCGCCCAACGTCGCGGGCTGGGACGACACCCGCTGGCTGGACACCTCGACGGTCCGCGGCCGTTGGCTGACCGTCACCTATGTGCTGAGCAAGCAGGCCGTCGACCCGTGGGCGCCCGCCGGCTACGACGTGGCCGAGGACGCGGCGACCGCGCTGGCCGCCGCGACCGCCGCGCTGGGCGACCCGCCGCTGTCGGACGCCACGCGCCAGGTCCTGGCCGACTTCGCGGCGACGAGCCTGCCGGCGGGCCTGTCGTCCTGGCAGCGCGGGCCCTACCGGGCCATGCGCCAGAACGCGTTGCGCACGCTGATCGCCACCGCCCCCGACCACAACGTCTGCTGAGCCCTCCCGTGCACGACCCCTGCGCCTGCTCCGACTTCAACCGCGCCGAGCTCCTGCGGGCCGGCGCGGCGCGCGCGGGCCGCGGCCTGCCCGCGATCGAGCCGGGGATGCCCCAGCCCGCCGGCACCGGCCTGGACCGGCGCAGCTTCCTCATGCGCGGCGCCGGCCTGGCGCTGTCGGTCTACGGCGCGTCCAGGCTCGGCGTCGAAGCGTTCGAGGCGGGGGTCGCCCAGGCCGCCGGCGGTCCCGCCGACCCCGTGCTCGTCAGCGTCTTCCTGCCCGGCGGCTGGGACTCCCTGTCGGTCCTGGCCCCGGTCGGCGACGCCCGCTACGCGACCCTGCGCCCGACGCTGAAGCTCGCGCCCGGCAGCGGCACGACGTTCGCGGAGGACACCCGGCTCATGTGGCACCCGGCGGCGGCAGGGCTGGCGACGCTGCACGCCGAGGGCAAGGTGTCGGTCTTCCCGGCCGTCGGCTACGACCACCCCGACCAGTCGCACTTCACCAGCCGCCACTTCTGGGAGGTCGGCGCGACCGACACCGGCGCCTCCAGCGGCTGGATGGGCCGCTACCTCGACGTCGTCGGTGACCCCGACAACCCGCTGCAGGGGATGGCGCTGGACGCCAGCCTCGCCCCGGCGCTGGCGACGACTCGCGTGCCCGTCGCCGCCATCTCCGACCCCACGGACTACTCGTTCCCGGCCCGCGGCGTGGGTGACCCGATCGCCGACCCCATGCTCGCCGCGTTCGGCCGCATGGGCGCGATCCCCGGCGGCTCCGACGCCCTGGCCCAGGCCCGGGCCGCGGTGCGCCAGACCGACGGGGTGCGCCGGTCCGTCGCGGGGTTCGTCACCGCCGACGGCAGCCCGAGCTACACGAGCCCGGTGACCTACCCGACGGCGGGCGGCGACCTGCCGCTGCGCCTGGCGGCGCTGGCCGCGATGCTCGCCGGCGGCCTGCCGATCCGCTGCGTGGCCGTCGAGGGCGTCGGCAGCTACGACACGCACACCGGCCAGGCGACCTCGCTGGCCACCAACCTCGGGCAGACCGTGGCCGCGGTCCTGGCCTTCCAACGCGACCTCGAGGCCCGTGGCCTCGCCGACCGCGTCCTCATCCAGCTCTGGTCGGAGTTCGGGCGCCGACCGCAGGAGAACGGGTCGGGCACCGACCACGGCGCCGGCGGCTGCGCGTTCGTCATCGGCACGCAGGCCAAGGGCACGATGGTGGGCGAGTTCCCGGGACTGGCGACCCTGGACGCCCAGAGCAACCTGCGCGCCACGAGTGACTTCCGGGCCATGTACTGCTCGCTGCTGGAGCAGTGGCTGGGGGTCGACGCCGAGCAGGTCATCCCGGGCGCGGCGTCCTTCGCGCGGCCCGTGCTCGTGCGCTGAGCTCAGCGCACGAGCACGGGCCGGCCGCGGCAGGCCGCGCGCCCCCCGCAGGCCGCGCGGCCCGCGGTCGTCGTCGCCCGCTCGGAGGTCCTGAGAGGCCATGTCCCAACCGCGTAGATCCGTGTCCGCGTGCCGACTACAGGGCGGTGGACACGCAGACCACCGACCGCCTGCGGGCCCTCGACGGGCTGCGCGGCATCGCCGCGCTCGTCGTGCTGCTCTCGCACGTCGTGCTGGCGTCGGTCGGCGTGCTCACGATGGCCGACGCGATCGGCGGCGATCCGCCCGGGGCGTGGTGGCTGCTGCTGCGCACGCCGCTGGCGGTGGTCTGGGCCGGCCCGGAGCTGGTCATCGTCTTCTTCGTGCTCAGCGGGCTCGTGCTGACCCGTGCCGCGCTGGCCGCGCCCGGCGGCGTGCGGCCGCTCGCGTTCTACGCGGGGCGCACCGTCCGGCTCTTCCTGCCGGCATGGGCGTCCCTGCTGCCCGCCGCCGCGCTCGTGGTGCTCGTCCCGCGCCACGTGGGCGGCGGCCCCGGCACCGGGTTCTGGCTGCAGGCGTTCACCGAGCCGGTCGACGTGCGCCAGGTGTGCAGCGACCTCGCGCTGGTGGTCGGCACCCACGGCGTGACGCTCAGCGGCGTGCTGTGGTCGCTGCGCTGGGAGGTCGTCTTCTCGCTGCTGCTGCCGCTCGTCGTGGCCGCCGCGCCCGTGCTGCGGCGCCTGGCGGCACCCCTGGTGGTGCTCCTGCCCGCCGTGGTGCTCGGGGCGGGCGCGCACGAGTCGCTGCGCTACCTGCCGCCGTTCGGGGTCGGCGTGCTGCTCGCGCTGCGCCCCGACGCCGTCGCCGCGCTGCGCGAGCGGCTCGCGGGCCGTGGCGTGCCCGCCGCCGTCGCGGTCACCGCCGGCCTGCTGACCGCCGACCTCTGGTTGCCCGACGCCCGGACGGCGCCCGGGTCCGGCGGCGCCCTGGTCGTGATCGGCGCCGGCGCGGCCGTGCTGCTCCCGCTGGTCTACGGGGGCGTGGCGCGCGGGCTCGAGGCCCGTCCGGTCCAGTGGCTGGGCCGGCGGTCCTTCAGCCTGTACCTCGTCCACGAGCCGATCGTGGTGACGCTGGCCTTCGCCCTCGGGCGCCCGGGCTTCGGCGTCCTGCTGGCCGTCGCGCTGCCCGGCTCGCTGGCGGCGGCGGAGGTCTTCCACCGCCTCGTCGAGCGCCCGGCCCACCGCCTGGCGCGATCGGCCACCGCCGACCTGCAGCGGCGCTCCGCGGCCCGGCGCCCCGCCGGCCGGGCGGAGGCCGGGCCGGCGGGCGCCTAGGGCGCGGCTCAGGCGACGACGGGCACGGCCTCGCCGCGACGGGCCGCCTCGGCCTGCTCGCGGCTGTCGCGCGAGGAGATCAGCAGCGCGGCGAGCAGTGCGCCGGCCAACGCGAAGCCCGTCCCGACCAGGAACGCGGTCTGGAAGCCCTCCGTCAGCGCCACGGCCGGGTTGCGCTCGCCCGAGGCGAACACGTCCCCGGTGCGCTGGTTGGCGATGGAGGACAGGATCGCCAGCCCGAGTGCGCCGCCGACCTGCTGGGCGGTGTTGATGAGACCCGAGGCCAGGCCCGCCTCGTCGGGCGTGGTGCCCGTCACCGCGCCGATCGTGACCGACACGAACGCCAGGCCCAGCCCGATCGCGGCCAGCATCGACGGGAACAGGACGTCGCCGAGGTAGGTGCCGCCGGACGCGGAGACCCGCGAGAACCAGAGCAGGCCGGCGGCCACGAACAGCAGGCCGAGGATCAGCGTCGGCTTGAAGCCCAGGCGCGTGACGAGCTGGGACGCCACGCCGGCCGAGACGATGATGAGCAGCGCCAGCGGCAGGTAGGACAGCCCGGCCTTCAGGGCGCTGTAGCCCAGCACCTGCTGCAGGTACAGCGAGATGAAGAAGAACATCGAGAACAGCGACATGCCGATGAGCAGGCCCACGACGTTGGACCCGCGCAGGCTGCGCAGCCGGAAGATCTTGAACGGCACGAGCGGGTGCGAGGATCGTTGCTCGATCGCCACGAAGGCGGCCAGCAGCAGCAGCGCGACGGCGCCGAGCAGGAGCGTCTGCGTCGAGGTCCAGCCCGCGCGGTTGGCGTCGACCAGCGCGTAGACGCCGAGCGCCAGCCCGGCGGTGACGGCCACCGCGCCGGCGACGTCGAAGTAGCGCTTCTGGCGCGTGTCGCGGCTCTCCTCGAGCAGGCGCGGGGCCAGGACGGCGGCGACGAGCGTGATCGGCACGTTGACGAACAGGACCCACTCCCAGCCCGCCCACTCGGTGAGCATGCCGCCGAGCAGGACGCCGGCGGCGCCGCCGGAGCCGGCCACCGCGCCCCAGACGCCCAGCGCCGTGTTGCGCTCGGAGCCCTCCTCGAACGTGGTGGTCACGATGCTCAGCGCCGCGGGGGAGACGATGGCCGCGCCGAGGCCCTGCACGCCGCGGGCGATGATGAGCCAGCCCTCGCTCTGGGCGAGGCCGCCGGCGAGGGAGGCCACGGAGAACAGCGCGAGGCCGGCGATGAACATCCGCCGGCGGCCGAGCAGGTCGGCCAGGCGGCCGCCGAGCAGCAGGAAGCCGCCGAAGACCAGGGTGTAGGCGTTGACGACCCAGGACAGGTTGTCCTGGGAGAAGTTGAGGTCCTTGCCGATGGACGGCAGCGCCACGTTGACGATCGAGGCGTCGAGGACGATGACGAACTGGGCCGACGCCAGCAGCGCGAGCGCGAGCCACTTGGACCGGTGGGGAGAGGAGGCGGACAACGGGGGATCCTCCTGGCGGATCGGAGAACTGGAGATGAGGTTCCGGTTGCTCCGACCATACGGAGGTGTGGTTCCGCTTGTCAAGGCGCAGCGCTACGATCCGTCGCATGAGCGCCACCGAGCCGCGCCCGCTGCGCGCCGACGCGCGCCGCAACCGCGAGCGCATCGTCGAGGCGGCACGCGGGCTGTTCGCCGAGTGCGGCCAGGCCGCGCAGATGGACGACATCGCGCGGGCCGCCGGCGTCGGCGTGGGGACGGTCTACCGCCACTTCCCGACGAAGGACGCGCTCATCGGCGAGCTGCTGCGCGTGAAGTTCCACGGCCACGCCGAGGTCGCGCGCCGCTGGACGGAGACGGCGGGCGGATGGGCGGCGTTCGAGGGCTTTCTGCGCGAGTCGTTCACGGCCATGGCCGGCGACCAGACGCTGCAGCGCATGATGTGGGTGACCAACGACGCGGCCGTGGCCCACGCCGAGGACGCCCGACTCGCCCTGGTGGTCGTCGTCCAGGAGCTCATCGACGGCGCGGTCGCCGAGGGCCGCCTGCGACCCGACTTCGACGTCGACGACATGCCCGCGCTCATGTGCGCGATCGGCGGCGTGATGAGCGCCCAGAACCGCCACGTGCGCCGCTGGGACCACATCGTCGAGATCGTCATCGACGGCCTGCGCGCGCGCTGAGGGGAGGGGCGCCGAGCAGCGTCGCGCGGCCGGCGCTGGCCTAGCGCTCGTGCGCCGGCCGGTAGGCGTCGTCGTGCTCGTGGGCCGCGAAGAACGCCACCATCGGGCCGACGTAGTCGGGGAAGCGCGGTGGTCGCAGGCGCGCACGGCCGAGGACCTCGGAGGCCTGGGCGGTGTCGAAGCGCACGGGGTGGTTGAGGTAGGCGATCGATTCGCGCGGCGTCCCGCCCAGGGCCCGGCGCACGACGGCGTGGCCCAGCGCGCGGTCCACCAGGCCCGGCGGAACCCGCAGCCGCGGCTCGCGCCCGGTGTACTCGCGCGCCAGCAGGCGCGAGAGCTCCATCGACGACACCGGGTGGGGGTCGACGAGGTGCAGCGTGTGCCCGACGGCCTCGGGGTCGGCGGCCGCGGCGGCGATCGCGTCGACGACGAAGTCGACGGGCACCACGTTGAACGGCGAGTCCCCGCGCCCGACCTGCAGCAGCGGCCCGCGACCGCCCGACATGCTGCGCAGCAGGTAGTAGGGCCCGTCGAACTTCTGCGTCTCGCCGGTCCGCGAGTCGCCGACGACGATCGCCGGCCGGTAGACCGTCGTCGGGATCCGGTCCGCCGCGGCCCGGACGAGCACCTCGGCGGCGAACTTCGTGGACTCGTAGAGGTTCTTGAACTCCTGGCCCTCGGCGAGCTCGGACTCGAGGACGAGCCCGGAGCGGCGCCCGGCGACGTATGCGGTCGAGACGTAGTGCAGGCGCTCCAGCCGCTCGCAGCGCGCGCAGAAGTCCAGGACGTGCTGCGTGCCCTGCACGTTGACGGCCTCGGCGAGCGCCGCACCGACGGCGAGGTCGTAGACGGCGGCGAGGTGGAAGACGGCCACGACGTCGGCCGCCAGCCCCTCGTGGCCCGCGGCGCCCAGGCCGAGCCGCGCGTCGGTGATGTCGCCCGTCACGACCTCCACGCCCTCGGGCGCCCCCTGCCGCGCGCGGTCGGCCATCTGCGGGTGCACGAGCGCGACGATCCGCGACCCGGGGGAGGCCGCGACCAGCCGCGGCAGCAACCGTCCGGCCAGGAACCCGGGGAAGCCCGTGAGCAGCGTGGTGGGGGTCATCGCCGCCGGACGCTAGTCCTCGGACGCCGGCGGCGTCGGCGCCCTCAGTCCACGAGCCGGCGCTCGACGGCCCAACGGCTCAGCTCGTGGCGGGTGGAGAGCTGGAGCTTTCGCAGCACGGCGCTCACGTGGGCCTCGACGGTCTTGGGCGAGATCCCGAGCCGCTGGGCGATCTCCTTGTAGAGGTAGCCGCGGGCGATGTGGCGCAGCACCTCGCGCTCGCGCGCGGTGAGCTGGTCCAGCTCGGGGTCGTCCTCGCGCGGACTGCCATCGCCGCTCCCGATGCCGGCGAACGCGTCGAGCACGAAGCCCGCCAGCCGCGGCGAGAACACCGCGTCGCCGTCGTTGACGCGGCGCACGGCGTCGGCGAGCTCGGCGGGCGCGATCGTCTTGGTCACGTAGCCGCGGGCGCCCGCGCGGATGACCGCGATGACGTCCTGCGGGTCGTCGGAGACCGAGAGCGCCAGGCAGCGCGCCGCGGGCGCCTCCGTGGCCAGCCGGCGCAGGATCTCGACCCCGCCGCCGCCGGGCAGGTGCACGTCGAGCAGCACGACGTCGGGGTCCAGCCGGGCGATCTCCCGCACGGCCTCGTCGACGTCGCCGGCCTCCCCGACGACGTTGACGAGCCCCTCGAGCTCGGCGCGCGCACCGGCGCGGAACATCCCGTGGTCGTCGACCAGGACCACCGCGGGCAGCGGCGTCGCGTCGGTCGTGGTCGCGTCAGGCATCGAGCACCAGCTCCACCTCCGTGCCCGATCCGGGCGTGCTGTGGACGGCGGCGCGGCCGCCGTGCCGGGCCATCCGGCCGATGATGGACTCTCGCACGCCGCGGCGGTCCGCGGGGACCGAATCGGGGTCGAACCCCCGGCCGCGGTCGCGGACGAAGACCTCCGTGCGCCCGTCGGTGACCTCGAGAAAGACCGAGATCGGCACGGCCGCCGCGTCGGGACCGGCCGCGTGGCGGGCGGCGTTGGCCAGCGCCTCGGCCGCGGCACGCACGAGGGCGCGGGCGGCGTCGTCGAGAGCGCGGTCCCCCACGGCCACGACGTCGACCGGCGTGCCGAAGCGCTCCTCGGCGTCGTCGGCGGCGCGCAGCGCGTCGGCCAGCCGCTCGTCGGGGCGGGCCTGCGGTGCACCCGACAGCCACGCGCGCAGCTCGCGCTCCTGGCGGCGGGCCAGCGTCGCCACCGCCCGCGGGTCGTCGGCGCGCTTCTGGACGAGCGCGAGCGTCTGCAGCACGGAGTCGTGCAGGTGGGCGGCGACCTCGGCGCGCTCCTGGGAGCGGATGCGCTCGGCGCGCTCGGCCGCCAGGCCGCGGGCCAGGCGCAGCCAGAACGGCAGCAGGACCAGCCCGAGCCCGAGGCCGACCACGACGATCGAGAGCACGAGGTCGCGCGCGCCGCTCAGGGCGCCGTTGGCCTGCAGGAACAGCAGCACCGCGCCGGCCACCAGCGCGACGCCGAAGCCGCCCTGGTAGAGGCTGCGCAGCTCCTGGCGGCGCTCCTCGGGCGCGTCCGCGGGCGTGGCCCCGGGATCCTCGGCGGCCCCGTCGCGCGGCGCGGGCGCCGGCGCCCGCGCGGCCGGCGCGGTGGGCCGGGCGGTGACGTGGCGCCACACCAGCGCGGCGCCCGAGACGGCCAGCACGCCGGGCCAGACGATCGCGTCGCTCCACCAGATCCCCAGCTCGCGGGCGGTCAGCAGCGCGCCGAGCGAGATGCAGCCCGCGCCCGCGGCGACCTGCCAGCTGCCCGGGTGCGCCCGCAGGCGCGTGGCGATCGGCGGGGCGCCGGGGCCGGCGGGCAGCAGCAGCCAGGCGCCGAGGTAGACGGGGATGCCCAGGCCGGTGGCGACCGTCGCGACCACGAGGATCGCCCGCAGCACCAGCGGGTCGACCCCGACGGTGCGCGCCGCACCCGCGCAGACCCCGGCCACGAGCTTGTGGTCGGGGTCGCGGGTCAGCGGCCGGCGGGCGCGGCGCGCGGGCGATGGGGCGGCGACGCTCACCGGCAGATCATCGCGCGCGGCGGATGGGCGGGGCTCCGGCTCATGCCCCGTCCCGCCGGGCCAGGCCGCTCACGAGCAGGACCGTCCCGACGAGCAGGAGCACGATGGGGCGAGGCTGCCGAAGTCCAGCGACAGGTCGCCCATGCGGTCGAGGAGAAGCACGACGCCGAGGGCGGCGGCGGCCAGGCCGGAGACGAGCGTCGGGAGGTCCGGCCGGCTCACGCCGGCTCCCCGGCGCAGCCCCGGGCCGCGAGGTCGGCGGTGATGCTGCCGCGCGCGGCGTGGTCGCGGGGGCCGAAGCGGTCGTCGCGGCGGCTGTGGCGGACCTCGACGGCGCCGAGGCCGGCGTGGGCGTCCAGGACGAGCCGCGGGCCGCTGGCGCGCCGGACGGTGCCGCGCCGGTCGTCGACGTCGGCGCCGCCGGTCTCCGAGCCCAGGATGTCGATGTAGCCCGCGCCGACGTGCGCTCTGGACTGCACGCAGGTGTCGGCCGGCACGAGCACGAGCGCGTGCCCGATGCCCAGGTCGAGCTTCAGCGGCACGGGGCGGTCCGCCGGCCACGTCATCCGGCGCAGGTCGACCACGATCTCGCCCGTGCCCAGCTCGTAGCCCCCGGCCTGCAGCTCGGCCGGCGACGACGGCGTGGAGGTCCGCTGGCCGATGCCGCCCTTGGTGTCGATGCCCGCGGCCGACACGACGCCGGCCGGGACGGCCAGCACGAGGGCGGGCAGGATGAGCCAGCGGGCGCGCGGGGTGCGGAAGGAGAGCGCGACCATCGCGACGCCGAGGGCGATGACGACGATCGCCACGACGGTGCCGCCGCCCGCGGCCGTCGCCCAGGCCGCGCCGACGGCGAGGATGAGCAGGGCGAGCGCCGTGCCGCAGAGCACGAGCGCGGCGCCGACGATGCGCGACAGCGTGGGCTGCTGCTCGCCGCGGTTGTGTAACAGGCGCTGCCCGGCGATCGCGACGAGGATCGCGACGATGGCCAGGGGGACTCCGGCCCCGAACGCCCACCCGGCATGGAGGCCCCAGCTGCCGTCGAGCAGCAGGACGCCGGCGAGCACCACCGCGCCGGCGCCCAGCACGGTCGCCAGCCGCGACGGGCGGGCCCGGACGGGGCGCCCGGTGCCGTCGTCGTCGGGGACGAGGAGCATCGCGGCGAGGTAGGCCACGACGGCGGCGCCGCCGACGAAGATGAGCGCCACCGCGGCGATCCGCACGATGAGCGGGTCGATGCCGAAGGAGCGCGCCAGGCCGCCGCAGACGCCGCCGATGACGCGGTCCTCGCGGCTGCGCAGCAGGCGCCGGCGGCCGTCCTGGCCGCCGGCGGCCGGCTCGGGGCCGGCCATCGTGGGCGCCTCGTCGGCGGGCGCCGGCGTCGTGGACGCCTCCGCGGGGTCGGGGGAGGACGGGTCGGGGGAGGAGGGAGGCGCGTCGGGCATGGGACCAAGATCGCGCCGGGCGCTCCCGCGCACCATCCGGGATGACCCTAGAGCCGGTCGGGGATGTCCCCCAGGGCCTGCGTGAGGGCCGCGTCGGGGTCGCCGTCGACGATGAAGCCGAGGACCGCCTCGCGGTGCTGGACCTCGATGCGCGCCGCCAGCGCCGCCGACACCCGCGCGACGGCCCGCAGCAGCGGCCGGCCGGCGCCGAGGTCCTCCGTCTTCAGGTACGCGCCCACCGTGCGCTCGGTCTCGCCCATGGGATCGTCGAAGAAGCCCGCGCCCGGCACGGAGCGGGCCGCCGCGCGCAGCGCGTCGGCGTGCTCGTCGTCGGCGGGGTCGGCCACGAAGAGGACGAGGTAGGCGTCGGCCACCCCTCCGACGCTAGCGGGAACCCGCCCGGGCGCGGATGGCACACTGCGGGCGATGATCGCCCGCTCGGACGCCGTCGTCGCCCTCGCCGCCGAGACGTTCGACGTCGTCGTGGTCGGGGGCGGGATCACCGGCGCGGGCTGCGCGCTGGACGCCGCCACGCGGGGCTTCAGCGTCGCCCTGGTCGAGCGCCACGACTACGCGTCGGGCACCTCGAGCCGGTCGAGCAAGCTCGTGCACGGCGGCCTGCGCTACCTGCAGAACTTCGACCTCGGCCTCGTGCGCGAGGCGCTGCTGGAGCGCCAGATCATGGTCGCCCTGGCCCCGCACCTGGTCAGGCCGCTGCCGCTCATCGTCCCGGCCTTCGACGGCGCCCGCCCGGACCGCCTCATGGGCGTCGGCCTCAACCTCTACGACGTCATGTCGGTCGACCGGCTGCGCTCCCCGCTGCGCCGCGGCCGCGGGCGCGCCGCCGCCGACGCGATGACGTCCTGGTCGCCGGACCGCCACCGCGTCATCGACGCCGCCGAGGTCGCCGAGGGCCTGCCCGCGCTCGCCGGCCGCGCGCCGACGTCGGGCTATCAGTTCTACGACTGCCAAACCGACGACAGCCGGCTGGTGCTGACCGTCCTGGCCGAGGCCGAGCGCTTCGGCGCGGTGTGCGCCAACGGGCTGCTCGTCACCGAGCTCGTCGAGAACGGCGGGCGCGCCCGCGGCGTGCGCGTGCGCGACGACGCCACGGGCGAGGCGTTCACCGTCCGGGCCGACAACGTCATCAACGCCACGGGCGTCTGGGCCGACCGGCTGCGCCCCGAGGAGCTGCACGACGAGGCCGAGGTGCCGGTCATCCGCCCCAGCCGCGGGACGCACGTGACGTTCCGCCGGGAGGACCTGCCGCTGAACGCCGGGGCGATCGTCCCGGCCGGCGGCGGGCGGTTCATCTTCGCCCTGCCCTGGCTCGGCGGCTCGCTCGTGGGGACGACCGACCGCGACCACGACACGCCCGACCTCGACCACGTCCGCCCGGCCCAGGAGGACGTCGCCTACCTGCTCGACGCCGTCAACGCGTTCTTCGCGACCGAGCTGACGTCGTCGGACATCACGGGCGCGTTTGCGGGGGTGCGGCCGCTCATCAGCTCGGGCGACCAGGGCAAGTCGGTGGACATCTCGCGCAAGGCCGAGCTGTACGAGACCTCCAGCGGCATGGTGACGATCACCGGCGGCAAGCTGACGACCTGGCGGCGGATGGCCAAGATGGCCGTCGACCGCCTCGTGGAGCGCGACGCCCGCGACGCGCCCTGCCGCACGGCGGAGATCCCGCTCGGCCAGGCCGTGGCCCCGGACGACCTCGTCCGCGTCGAGGGCGTCGCGGCCGACGCCTACGCCGCGCTGGCCGACCGCTACGGCCACGGCGCGCACGACGTCCTCGCGGTCGCCGCCCAGCGCGGCGAGCTGGCCCAGCCCATCGTGGCCGGCCGGCCCGACCTGCTGGCCGAGGCCGTCCACGCCGCCCGCCGCGAGCAGGCCCGCACCGTCGGCGACGTGCTGCTGCGCCGCACGCGGCTCGGCCTGCTGGCCGCCCGCGACGTCACGGCCGACGGCGGCGCGGCCGCGCGCCGGGTCGCCGCCGCGATGGCGGCCGACCGCGGCTGGGACGCCGCCGAGCAGGAGCGCCAGGCCTCCGCGTTCCTCGACGAGGCGCGCGCGGAGGGCCTCGTCCCGGCCTGAGGACCGGCGGCGCCCGTCCGGACCTTCGTCGGGCCGGGACCGTAACTTCCGGGACGCGCGCCGGTTGGACCGACACGACGGGCCCGCCCCGACCCGACCCCCTCCGAGGAGCACCGCCGCACCCATGCCACGTCGCCTGGCCCTCATCGTCACGTCGCTCGCCGCCCTCGCGGCGGCCGCCCCGGCACACGCCGCGTTCTTCGCCGGCGAGGCGATCGACGGCCCCAGCGCCGACATCCGCTCGGTGGGCGACCTGGACATCGCACGCGACGGGACCGGGGCGGTGGCCTACGTGCGGCGCGACGCCGGGGTCGACCACGTCTTCGTCTCGCGCCTGGTCGGCGGGGCCTGGCAGCCGCCCGAGCGCGTCGACCCGGGCCTGGACACGCCGTCCTCGCAGCCCGCGGTGGCGGCCTCCGACGGCGGCCGCGTCGCCGTGGCCTACGTCAGCGGGGGCCAGCAGGTCGTCGCCGTGCGCCCCGCGGGCGCCGCGGCGTTCGCGCCGCCGCAGGGGCTCGGCGCCGGGGCCTCGAGCCCGTCCATCGACATGTCGATCAACGGCGTGGCCTACGTGACGTGGACGGCCAACGGCGACGTGCTGGCCGCGCGGCTGGACCGGGGGGCCCAGCTCTTCGCGCCGCTGCCCGCGCCCCTGGACATCGACCCCGCCGCCGTCGCGGGCGTCGGGGCCAACCGCTCCAAGGTGGCGATCGCCGCCGACGGCACCGCCGTGGCCACCTGGGGTGAGGCGGGCCACGTCTACGCGCGGCGCCTGTACGGCACCAACGTGTCCACCGCGCCGCTGGACCTGACGCTGCCCGACTTCGACGGGCACGCCGGCGGGGCCGCCGACTCGCCCGACGTCGATATCGAGGACGACTCGAGCTTCGCCTGGATCAGCTTCCGCCAGCAGTTCGCTGACGGCGCCACGACGACGGCCCGGGCGGTGGGCCGGCGGCTGCGCGGCTCGCGCCTGGAGGACCCGGTGGTCTACGACCCGCTCGGCTGGGGCGGCCAGGGCGTGGCCTCGACCGACGTCGACCTCAACGGCAAGGGCGAGGGCGTCCTGACCGCGGGGACGACCGACGGGTCGGCGGTGGCGGCGGTCCTCAAGGACGACGCGCTCAACGCCGGGGTGGGGATCGGCGGCAACGGGCCGCCCGCCCAGCCCGTCGGGGCCATCGCGGAGACCACCGACCGCGTCGTCGGCTGGGTCGGCGCGGGGGACGGCACCGTGCACGGCGTCTTCTACGACGACAAGCCCAACGTGCGCACGGTGCCCGGCCCGGGCCCGGACACGCTGCTGACCGATCCCAACCTCGGCGCGGTGGACTCCGCGGCGGGCTTCGACGTGGCGGGCGACCGCACCGGCGACTTCGCGTTCGTCTTCATCCAGGGCGCGGGGGACCAGCGCCGCCTGGTCTCCGCGGTCTACGACCGGCTGCCGGGCACGTTCCGGATCAGCACGAGCTCGCGGATCTGGCGCAACGTGGTCAAGGCGCCGGTCGCCTGGGGCAGCGCGCTGGACCTGTGGGGCCCGCTGACGTTCACCGTGCTCGTCGACGGCAAGCCCGTGGCGACCACGCAGGACACCAAGAGCCTGATCCCGGCAGGGGCCGTCGCCGACGGCCTGCACACCTGGCGGGTCGTGGCGACCGACCGCCGCAACCAGACCGTGACGACCGCGGTCAAGCCGCTCAAGGTCGACACGACCGCCCCCAAGGTGACGTTCTCGATCAGGCGCACGGGGCGCGTGGCGACCGTGACGGCCAAGGCGGCCGACGTGCTGCCGCCCAGCGGCAAGGCGGCCGGCGTCAAGTACGTGCGGATCGACTTCGGCGACGGCTCGCGCTTCGTGCAGGCCGTCAAGACGACGCACCGCTATCGGAGGACGGGGCGCTTCGTCGTGCGCGTCAGCGCGACCGACAACGCGGGCAACGTGACCGTGGCGCGGCGCACGCTGCGCATCGGCCGCGCGTGACCCGGCGCGGCGCCGTCGCCGACCTGCACTAGCGTGGCGGCGGTGAGCGCCGCGACCCTGACCCTGCGCGACCGGACCATCGAGCTCCCGCCCGGCCGGCCGCTGGTCATGGGCATCGTCAACGCCAACCCGGACTCGTTCTCCGACGCCGTGCGCCACACGGGCGCCGACGCTGCGGTCGCGCATGCGCTGGACCTCGTGGCCCAGGGGGCCGACCTCATCGACGTCGGCGGGGAGTCCGGCGTCACCTACACCGGCGTGACCGCGCAGGACGTGGAGATCGAGCGGGTCGTCCCGGTCGTGGCGCGCCTGGTCGCCGAGGGCGTGACGGTGTCGGTCGACACGTGGAAGGCCGCCGTCGCGGCCGCCGCGCTGGACGCCGGCGCGCACCTGCTCAACGACGTCAGCGGGCTGCGCGATGCCGCGCTGGCCGACCACGCCGCGCGCACGGGCGCCGGCCTCGTCGTGATGCACACGCGCGCCGCGCCCAAGGAGGAGCACTTCGCCGACTACGGCGGCGACGTCGTCGGCGACGTGCTGGCGTTCGTGCGCGAGCGGTGCGCTGTGGCCTGCGACCGCGGCGTGCCCGCGGAGCGCCTCGTGGTCGACCCGGGCCCGGACTTCGCCAAGTCGCCGGCCGAGAGCATCGCGTGCCTGCGCCGCATCGACGAGCTGCGCGCGCTCGGGCACCCATGGCTGGCGGCGGTGTCGCGCAAGTACTTCCTGGCGGCGATCACGGGGCGCGCCCCGGCGGAGCGCCTGGCGGGCACGCTGGCCGCCGTGGGCCACGCCGCCGACCACGGCGCGGCATTCGTCCGGGTGCACGACGTCGCCGCGACGGTGGACTTCCTATGCACCCGCGAGGTGCTGGCGGGGCGGGCGGAGCCGGGCGAGCTGGACCCGGGCGACGACGCGCTGAAGTGGATCCGCGCCGACGACGCGACCACCGCCTGACCGCCGCGTCAGGTACCGTCCGGTCCTGAGACGTCGCCGTTCCGCTGCCAGGCAACGCGGAACGGGCGCCCACCGACACCACAACTGAGGAGGACACCATGTCCGTGCTCACCCGCTCCGCTCTCGAGGCCAGCCCGCTGGCCGATCTGCACACCATCGCGTCCGAGCTCGGCATCGACGGCTTCCGCCGACTGCGCAAGGCCGAGCTCGTCGACCGCATCCTGGGCACCCAGGGCGGCGAGGACGCCGTCGCCGAGGCCGAGGCGCCCGAGGCCGAGGAGGCCGAGGTCGAGGAGGCCGTCGCGGCCGACGCCGAGGACAAGCCCCGCCGCCGCCGGGGCGCCCGCGGGGGCCGCAGCCGCCGCAGGCCCGGCGACGACGAGGACGGAAGCGCCGAGGAGGCCGACGCCGAGGACGCCGTCGCCGACGAGCCCGTCGCGGCCGACGACGTCATCGCCACCGAGGACGAGGTCGTCGAGGAGGAGATCGAGGAGGAGGAGCGCGAGGCCGCGCGCCCCCGTCGCCGCTCGCGCGGCGCACGCGACCGTGACCGCGGCGATGGCCTCAACCGGGATCGCGACGCCGACCGTGACCGCGACGCCGAGGACCGCGTCGAGCGCGTCGTCTCCGGCGTCGTCGAGCTGCTGCCCAACGGCTCGGGCTTCGTGCGCGTCACGCCGCCGGAGCCCTCCGACGACGACGTGTACGTCTCGGCCGCCCAGGTGCGCCGCTGCGAGCTGGTCTCCGGCGACCGCGTCGCCGGCCCGGTGCGCGAGCCGCGCCGCTCCGAGCGCTACCCGTCGCTGGTCCGCATCGACACCATCAACGACCGGCCCGCCGACGAGGTCGCCGAGGGCACGCACTTCGACGACCTGCCCTGCACGCTGCCCACCGAGCGCCTCGCGCTGGGGTCCGAGGACGCGACGCTGAAGGCCATCGAGTGGCTGACCCCCATCGGCAAGGGCTCGCGGGTGACGATCACCGGCGAGGCCCACGCCGGCAAGAGCGAGGCGCTCAAGCGCCTGGCCGGCGCGCTGAACACGGTCGAGGGCCTCGAGGTCCATGTCGTGCTGGCCGCCGTGCGGCCGGAGGAGTGCGCCGAGTGGCGCGCGGGCGACGTCGAGCCGGTCGCCGCGCTGTCGCTGGCCGCCAGCCCCGATGCCCAGGCCCAGGCCGTCGAGCGCGCGATCGACACCGCCAAGCGCATCACCGCGCGCGGCGGCGACGTCGTCGTGCTCGTCGACGCGATCGACGGCCTGCCGCCGCACGCGGCACGCCGCGCGCTGGCGGCCGCCCGCAACGTGGTCGACGGCGGCTCGCTGACGATCATCGCCACGGCGGCGGCCCCCGTCGGCGGCGAGACGACGATCATCGCCCTGGACCGCACGCTGACGCGGACCGCGCGCTTCCCGGCGCTCGACCTGGTCAACAGCGGGACGCTGCGGGCCGAGCTGCTCGTGGGCGACGCCGGCGCAGACGCCATCGCGCAGGCGCGCGCCGCCGCGCTGGGCGCCTAGCGCTCAGCGGGGGACGTAGGCGACCCGGCCCCAGGAGGGCTCGGGGGCAAGCTCGACGGGCTCGCCGTCGCGGTCGGGCTGCACGTACCGGAAGGTGTGGAGCTCGGCGTCGAAGTGGACGTCGAGCTCACCCTCCTTCACGCGCTGGTCCAGCCAGGCGGAGCGGAAGACGAGCCGGCGCAGCCAGTGCACGAGGGAGCGGTCGCTGGGGCCGACGAGCTCGGGCCAGCAGTCGTTGACGTGCTCGCCCAGGGCGGACGCGGGCTCCTGGATCTCGCCGTTGACCGAGAGGGTCACGAGGTCCTCGAGCTCGGGGTCGTCCAGTCGGCCGGACACGAAGCCCAGCTTGTTGGCGGCCTGCTCGCAGCGCTCGCGGAAGTCGCGCTCGTTGAAGGTGAAGCGGAGTTCGCCGTACTCGAGGACGAAGTCCTCTCCGCTGTCGTAGTTGCCTCGGCGTGCGTCGTTCATGGTCATGTCGGTCGTCGCGCCGAGGGGGGACGGCGGCTCTCACGAAGTCGTCGGCATCGTATGGCCGAACCCTTTGTCTTGGGATGTCATGGGACGGATCTTGCAGTCCGTCCGGTCGTGGGGCGTGCCGTCCGCCGCCCGGCTGGAGTTCGCCCTGGGCGCGGCGGTCCCTTCCGTGCGCGGGGGCGCACGCGGTCCTGCAACGCGGCACCCCGCGCGCGCCGGCCGCCGGGCCCATCAGCGGGCGCCGCGGACCGTGACGCGGGTTGCCGACTCGAGCCGGATGTCGTTCCGGGGAGCCGAGCCGAGCAGGTCATCGACCGGGACGGATCCGCCGGCGTACGTCGTGGAGGTGGCCGGGCCGGCCAGCGTGGTCGCCTGGGCCGACGCGGCGGTGAGGGCGAGCGCCGGCGCGCTCGCCAGGGCGACGAGGATCGTCCGTACGGGTCGGCTCATCACCGATGGATCGGTCACCGGCCGGACACGCTGAGGGGCCGGAGGGGGCGGGTTCCGCGCGCCCGGCCGGTCGTGAGGCCATGACGCACGACACCCCCGCCACCATCCTGGTCGCCGAGGACGACCCGGCGACCCGCACGTTCCTGGCCGACGAGCTCACCGCCGACGGCTACGAGCTGCTCGTCGCCGAGACCGCCGCCGATGCGCTGCGCCTGCTCGGCGCGAAGTTCCCCGACCTCGTGATCCTCGACGTCGGCCTGCCCGACGCCTCGGGCCTCGAGCTCGTGCGCAGCGTGCGCGCGGCCGACGGCGCCGTGAGCCGCGTGGACCGCGACACGCCGATGCTCGTGCTCAGCGGCCGCTGCGGCGAGGTCGACCGCGTGCGCGCCTTCGACCAGGGCGCCGACGACTTCCTGGCCAAGCCGTTCAGCTACCCCGAGCTGCGTGGGCGCGTCGCGGCGCTGCTGCGCCGCAGCGACGGGCGCCGCCGCACCGGGCGCGTGCGCGTCGGCTCGCTCGAGCTCGATCCCGCCTCCCGGGCGGTCACGATCGCCGGCCGCCCTGTGGCCCTGACCCAGAAGGAGTTCGCGCTGCTGCGGGGGCTGGCCGCCGCGCCCTGCACGGTCCACACCAAGGACGAGCTCCTGCGCACGGTCTGGGGCTTCCGGTCGCGGGGCGCCACGCGCACGCTCGACAGCCACGCCTGCCGCCTGCGGGCCAAGCTCGGCGCCGAGGGCGACCGGTTCGTGCTCAACGTGTGGGGGGTAGTACTAGGGCCGCCGAAACCGGGTCAGCCGTAACGCGGACACACACCCACGCTGACCCACTTGCAGTCGGTCACGACTCCTCCGCCGAGTGGTGAGGCTAAGTCAGGTTGGAAGGACTCGCCCTTGCCAGGCCGAACCTACGCGCGTGAGTAAACGAGTTCTTGAGCTCGGGAGCATCGTCCTAAGCTGCCTTGTGGGCGGTCTCATCGTGGCGCTGACAAGCGGAGGCACCAAACACTTGTTGGCGTGGTCGCTCATGATCGCCGCCGTGGTGGTGTGGGGAGTTACACTCGTCGAGAGTTGGCCGCTTAAGCACAATCTGCCTCCCGATACCCGCAGGCGTTACGCACTTGCGCAGGCGCCGTACGTCATCGCGGTCATAGGTCTCTGCATCTGGATACTGCACCTCCACGCGTCGAAGCCTAGTCCGCCGGACTCGACAGTGACAAGCGAAGTGGATGGAGTAACGGTCTCCACTGATCATGCGCCAGCGGGATCAAGCGTTTGGCTGTTCAACCGCCAGATCCGGTCGGGGCAGTATTTTCCGGCAGGCGGGCCGTGTGATTCGGCGGGCCTTGGATCTCCGCTCTTTGAATGTGGGGTTATATACGTGGGGTCCGACTCCGACTACGCGCATACGACGAGCGTGGCGGACCGAACCTTCAGAATTTATGCCCGGCTACTTACTCCCGCGCAAGTTGCCACGATCAAAGCACGAGCCCGAGCTAACAAAACCTTGAGCGAACACGAGATGCGCGCTCTTCGGGCCATCGGGACGCCGGTTACGGTTGTCCGATCACTAAAGGCTGTGCCGCCGACAATATGGTCTCGAGGTCCGATTCAGGGGTCGTGAGTCTTGTTCCAGCGAGATCGGAGCCTCTCGGCCGGATCCTCTCCCCTCTTCGACGGTGCAGAGCTTGACCGCCGGATACGGTACGCGGCAAATCCTGCGCGACGGTCCGGCTGCGGACCGGCCGCTCCGAGCGCCGCAAACGACTCTGTGGTGGGCGGGCGCGTTGCCGCGCGTCCGGCTGGACAGCCGAAATACGCCCCAACTGGTCTCCCGTCCGCGCCCCCGAAGAGAATCCCGACCATGGGAACCCCGCCGGAGCTCGTAGACCTCGTCGAGAAGTACCAGCGCAATCGCAACTCGTACGAGTCGGCGGTCTACAACGAGACCCAGCTCCGACGGGAATTTGTTGACCCACTGCTCCAAATCCTGGGATGGGACGTCGACAATGCCGCCGGGTACGCAGAGGCCTACAAGGACGTCGTCCACGAGGACAGCATTCGTATCGAAGGCTCGCCAAAGGCTCCGGACTACTCGCTCCGTATCGGCGGTACGCGCAAGTTCTTCGTTGAGGCCAAGAAGCCCTCGGTCAAGATCACAAACGATAAGGCGAGCGCCTACCAGCTGCGACGCTATGCGTGGTCGGCAGGACTGCCGCTGTCGTTGCTAACCAACTTCGCGAGCCTAGCCGTATACGACGGTCGGGTGCCGCCGGCGCCGAACGAACGGGCCGCCAAGGCTCGCATCTTGCTCGTCGAGGTTGATGAACTGGCAGAACGATGGGACGAAATCGCCTCCATCTTCGCGCGCGAATCGGTTCTCCGGGGAAACCTCGACCGATACACCGACCTCAACGCGCCTCGCCGCGGCACCTCGCCGGTGGACGATTACTTTCTAAGGGAGATCGAAGAGTGGCGCCAAGCCCTTGCGGCTGACTTAGCGACTCGCAATCCCGATCTCAATCAAGCCGGCCTGAACTATGCCGTTCAGGCGACAATCGACCGAATTATCTTTCTGCGGATCTGCGAGGACCGCGGACTTGAGGACTACGGCACCCTGCAGTCTGCTGCGGGCCGCAAGCACGTCTACCGCCAGCTACTCGAGCTATTTAACCAGGCGGACACCCGCTACAACTCCGGTCTTTTTCACTTTGCCACCGAGGCGGACCGTGGCACACCAGATGTGCTCACACCCAGGCTGAACGTCGACGATTCAATTCTGCGATCAATCCTCGAGCGGCTGTACTTTCCCGAAAGCCCATACCAGTTTTCGGTCGTGAGTGCTGAGATTCTCGGACAGGTCTACGAGCAGTTTCTGGGTAGGGTCATCGAGATCGGCCCTGATCGATCTGTCTCGGTCAATCAGAAGCCAGAAATCAGACAGCGATCCGGCGGCGTCTACTACACGCCCTCGTACATTGTCCGATTCATCGTCGAGCGCACTCTCGGCGAGACGCTGAGCAGAGTGACAGCCGAGAATCTGGTGATGGGCGGCAAGGGACGTCGGCGGATACGTGTCGTTGACCCTGCGTGTGGGTCTGGGTCGTTCCTGATCGTCGCCTATCAATATTTGCTCGACTGGTACCTGGCCCAATACCAGAGGGACGTAGCACGCTGGTCTAAGGGGCGGTCTCCTCGCATTCACGCAGCGAGTCGCGGCGACTGGCGACTCACGACAGCCGAACGCAAGCGAATCCTCCTCGACCACATCTTTGGGGTCGACATCGACGCCCAAGCAGTCGAGGTAACTAAGCTATCGCTCTTGCTCAAGGTTTTGGAGGGCGAGTCGGCCGAGAGCCTGCAATTGGTGATGAGGATCCTACGAGAGCGCGCACTTCCCGACCTCGACCTCAATATTAAGGCTGGAAATTCGCTCGTGGGTGCGGACGTGTGGACGGTGCTCGACGAGATCCCCGATGAGGAAGCCGCCCGAATCAACCCGTTCGATTGGTCTCGTGAGTTCCCGGACGCCATGGCCGCTGGTGGCTTCGACGCCGTATTCGGTAACCCGCCGTACGTCTATCGCAACGCAACCGAGGATCTTCTGCGGTCCTACTACGAGAAGCAGTACTCCACGACGCAGGGCAATTTCGAGCTCTACAAATTCTTTCTGGAGCGCGGTATGTGGCTTTGTAAGCCGGAGGGCCTACTGGGCTATATCGTCAGCGCATCGTTTCTGATCCAGACTTCGTTCTCGCGCCTACGTGAGTTCCTCGTAAGGAGCGGAGTGATCGAGCACTTGGCCGGTCTTGGGCCGGGCGCCTTCAGCAAGGCGACCATTGACTCGGCGATCATTGTCGTGCAAAAGACCGCCCTGCCGGCCAATCACAACATCGAGGTACGGGGTCCGAAGCGACCCACGGAGCTGCTGCGCACTACCCCGTACCCGGTGCCACAGGTCCGCTTCGCGAACAACCCCGACACAGTCTTCGACTGGCGACTGCGACCTGAGGGCGCCAAGATCGTCGAACGCCTGCTAGGAGATTTCCCGCCTGTCGAGGAAGGATTCGAGTTCGGCGTAGGCATCAATACGGGGTTCATCAGAGGTCTGCTGACGGCAGACAGCAAGCTCGACGACCGCTATGGCCCAATGATTGCTGGCGATGGCATTTCGCCGATGGGTGAGCCACAAACCGATGGCTGGATCATGTACGACCCTGACTTCGTCGCCAAGCAGGGCGATCGGGGCCGATCCTTACCGCAGAAGAGGCTGCTGACCGAGCCGAAGATTCTGGTCGTCCGCACCCGAAACTTGTCGCTGTTGCGGCGTATCGTATCCACGATCGACACGAGTGGTGGTTACAACCTCAACCGCCTGTCAAACATCATCGCGCGACCTGGCCGGGAGCTCTACGGCCTGCTTGGCTTACTCAACTCATCATTGTACGAATGGCTCTTCTCGACACGCTATTTCGACTATGAGATCAAGCCCGTATACCTACGCTCAGCTCCCCTCGCAGACACCGAGGACCCAGCCCTCATTCGCCTGACCAAGCAAATGGATCGGACCACGAAGGCGCTCCAAAAGTCGAACTTGAACACCGAAGCCGAAAGACTCAAACGTCAACGAGACGGGCAGCAGCGGGCGCTCGACGACCAGGTCTTCAAACTCTTCTCGGTCACATCCGAGGAGCGCAAGCACATCGAGTGGCAGCTCGACTACTTCGCGCAGAACCCGGATGAACCCGCTGCGACGGAATCCTTTGCGCTTACGCTCGCGGCGACGGACCAGAGAACCCGAGTGGGAGGCGCCGCCGGCTAACCGCCGTCCCTAGCGACGCGCAGCCGATAGGCCCGCTGCTTACAGGCGTGACCACAATATGTGGCGTTGCGGCTCGGGAGTAGTTTTCCACAGGGGCAGCAACGCTCGACCTGTTGTGCCCTCAGCGCGAGGTAGGCGTGGAGCAACGCTGTCTTGTTCCGAGGGATTGGAGCCCCGTGTTTGCGCAGGTGCTCACGGGCGTGCCGCTGCGCTGCAGCGACGAGACGTCGGCGGTTCGCAGAGTGAGGCTCAGAGCGCCCAGCAACGCTCTCGGCGAGAGCGCTGCTGCTCAGGCCGGTCTCACGGACGAGGTCCTTGGCGGGGATGTCCCGTAGGACGGGAAGGATTTGTTGTGTCCAGCGGTCACGGCTCGGCGCGGTGTAGGTGGTGTAGATATCGGCCGTGCTTTGGATGAGTCCGGCCGCCGTTTCGTCGACTCGGTTGGCTTCCTTGCCGATCTGTTCGATGTCGACAGCGTTGACGTGGCGTGGCCCCAGCAAGCCGCTCGTTGCTCGCCGACATGGAAGGCCGTTGGCATCGAGGCGTCGTGGGTCGGGATGGTCGAGGTACTTCGTGGCGATCTCGCGGTAGGTGCGGACGCGCGCGGTCTGTGTGTCGAATTTGGTAGTCGAGATTTTGAAGTCTGCGCGTGTGTAGGTGTCGACGAACGTCGTGGTCGCCCAGGCACTCTGGGTCTTGTCGTAGGGGGCGACGAGCAGGAACGGCTTGCCGGCGAGGCCCAGGGGCTTTCCGAATGGCTGGACTACGGGGCTGAGCAGGAAACCGAAGGCGCGAACGTGGTCGCGGTACTCCTTGCCGCGGTTGAACTTGCGAAACCAGTCGGCGATCGGACGTGTGGTGATGGCGTAGGTGGTCATCGCGGGACGATCAAAGCCCGGCAGTCCATCGAAGTCGACCGTCGTATCGCTGAGGACGGCCTGGATGGCGAGGTACCAGAGGTCGTACTGCCAGCGACTGATGCCGAGCTTGTCCAGTCTCGCCCGTGGTGGGGGATATGGGCGGGAGCTTCGCGCTCGTCATACGGCGCCAAGAGATGGCCGAGACCATGCGCGGAGGCTTTGCGGATGATCGGCTGCCCGTGCGAGTCCAGGTTGAACATCACGTACCGCTTGGGCGAGACGGCGTAGCAGTACAAGGGCTCGAGGTCGTTCCCAGTCTTGCCGTCTGACCTGAGACCGTAGTTGATGTCCTCGAGCTCGAGGAGCGATCCGGGGCTTGCGTACGGGTTGAGGGCGCTGAACCAGTCTCGGATCCGCTGGACTCGGTGGTGGAAGTCCTCGCGGTCGAGGGGGGGCGGCTTGGTTAGGGCGATGGAGTCGGTGTCCATGAAGGCCCAGTCCAGGCCCTCGTCGCGGGCCAGTCGCTCGGCGATGACGAGCATGAGTCGGGCGGCGCCGGTGATCAACGTTCCAAGCAGTGGATGGAAGTAGCGGCCGGGCTGCTCGTCGCGTTTGACTCTCGCTGCGAACGCTACGCCGTCGAGGCCGTAGGCGTTGATGACGTGCTCGCCCTCACGGTCGGTGGCGTTGAGCTCGATGAAGCACCCGTAGCTGGTGGCGCTGGCGGTTAGTTTTAGGGCCTTCTGTTCGGTGTCCAGACGGGCGGCGAGTTCTGCGTCGCCCTCGCTGGTTGCGCGAGCGGCCGCTGTCTTGACTTCGCTGCGCAGGTCGACCAGGCGTTTGTAGAAGTCGTCCTGGTAGGGATCGACGCGGTATTTGGGGTTGCCGAGGATGTCGATCGGTTGCAACCCGTCCTGGGGACCGCGAGGTGCAAACCGAATGGACTGCACGACCTCGGGGGCTTGGCCGGTGATGAGTTTGCTGGCGATGCAGTCGGCTAGGGTGACCCATAGCAGCTCGTCGCTGGTGAGGTAGCTCTGTGCCATGCCGTACTGGGCCGCGGGTGCCTTCTCGATGTCTGATCCGATGTCGCCGAACGCGGCGCGCACGGGTAGGCGGTCGGCGTCGGGTCGGATCTGCACGATCGCGGCTAACCCCAGCCACGTCTCTGGGCTTTGCAGGTCGGCTAGCTCCACCCCGTCGAGGAACCCGCGGACGTCGTCGGTGGCGTCGTAATGGTCGACACCTTGGGCGATGACGAACGAGAACTGATTCATCAGGATGCAGACGGTGGAGTACATCGAGAGAAAGTCGCTGTAGCTGACCTCGGCGATCTCGCGTCGTAGCCGCACCTCTGAGCGGCCGCCGGAGTAGGTGCTGAGGATCTGACCGATGAGCTCAGGTGCAAAACGCGGCTGTACGGTGCGCCAGGGCTCGATGGCCATCTGTCGCAGGCTTCCCTTGCCAATGCTCGCCTCGCTGGCCAGGCTGGTCAACGGTGTCTCGGTCAAGCCGTAGCTCTCATAGCGAGTCGCCAGCGTGGCAAAGCATTCCCACGTGACCTGCACGTCGATTGCGCAGTACTTGATGTACGCGCGGGTTAGTGTGGCGCCGTGCTCTTCGACCGATGCCTTGCGGGTCTGGGTTTGGAGCCTTTCGGCCAGCGTCCTGAGTGTGAAGGACTCGCCAAGCACGGCCTTGGCGACGGTCCGCACGTCGGCGAAGAAGCCTCGAGAGTCGCCCGGACGGCGTGCTCGACGTGGAACGAGGTCGATCATCGCCGAGGTGCTGCTGCGATGAAGCACGCGGACGCGCGGCTGCTCCTCGTCGTCGCTGAGCTCGAAGGAGAACCCGCCCTTGAAGCGTCCCTTGGCCTTCTTGTCGCGGAGCGCGAGTCGCGAGATGTCGAAGGGCAGGTTGAAGCCGATGCACAGTCCTCCGAGCTGGTGCAGTGTCGGGAAGAAGACATCGGCGATGAAGTCGGCGACGAGCAATAGCTCGACGGCCTCGTCGCGGGCCACAATAGTGAGGATGGTGAGCTCGTCGCTCGTGAGTCCCACCGGGTCATAAAAGTATCCAGAGCGTTCCAGCATGCCGTCGTTGCGGACTTGGAAGGCGCCGAAGCGCAGCGAGTGGGCGGTGTCGCGCGTGGTCTCGCAGTCAAAGATCAGCGCCCATTCCGATGGAGCGTCCGGCGTCCACTTGGGTGCGGGGGGCGGAGCGTAGGCACGCATCGCGATGGGCAGTGGCTCAGCCTCGGGGATCATCGTGTTCCCCGGTCTCGTGGCGTGCTCGCTCCTCAAGGTAGGGCGGAAGCCAGCTGAGGGCGTCGATCATGACGCGCAGCAGATCGAGGAAGCCGCGAAGCCAGGCCGCCGCACGAAGCAAGGGGTTCGCTTGCGGGTTGCGCAGGGTGTCGATCGGCCAATCTCGTTGGGCGTCGCTGAGCTGGCGATGCACGTTGCCAGGCACCGCCACCGTCGACGGGTCGTTGTGGCGCCCGGCCAGGTGATGGTGCTCGATGGCGGCGCGCCCCGTGTGTTCGGCGCGACATTCGTAACAGAGCACCATCCCGTCGTCGTCGGCGGTGAGTGCGGCGGGCTCGTCCTCGATGCAGAGCGCGCAGCAGGGCTCGCGGCCTACACCTAACCGTCGGAGGTGCTGCTCTCGACGGACCGCGTGCCGTTGATCGTCGGCGCGGCCCATCACAGGTCGCCCTTGGGGTAAATGGTCTCTACGTCGAGCTCGCCTTCGGCCTCGCGGATGTCGATCAGATCGGGATCAGTCTCAAGCTCAAATCCAGCGACCTGCTGTCGGGCATAGGGTGCGAGCGCGTTGGTATCACCGCGTAGGTAGGCGGTTACCGCGTTCCAGTGCGAGCCGGCCACGGAGCGCTGCTCGGCATCGGGGAGTTCGAGGTCCATCACACCTTCGGTCGTCACGACGCGAACCAGCCATTCGGGACGTGGAGATCCTGCACCGCCTTCAGCGTCAGGAGCGAGGCGGAACCCGTGGAGGTGGTCGACGATGCGGAATGAGTTGTGCATTGACCTCAGCGTCCCAGGGCACGAACGTATGTTCGCGTATGCGGTCGGTCGGGTCTTGCGCTTCAATGCCTGCGGTGGCCGACCCCGCTCCCGACGACGAGCAGCTCCTCAAACACGCTGAGCTCGCCGGCTTCAACGTCACGCCTCGGCGGCTGGCCGGCTTTCGCCGCGCCCAGGCGATGCCGTCGACGCCGACCAGCCAGTGTCCCGAACGACTCGTCGGCCTCTGCCACTTCCTCGCCAGAACCGGTGAATTCCGCCGAAGGCCAGACCTCCCCGAGCGTCGTCGACTCGCCGACGCGCCGGTCTGGCTGTGGTACCAGGGCTATCCGGTCCCCTATCTGGAGGTCCGTGACCGGGCCCAGCATTATCTCGAGCACGTCGACAGAGGGCTACGTGAGTTACGCGAGGCCGAGCGTCGATTGCATCCCGACCACGAGCCTTACGAATACGCCACTGCTGCAGCTGAGGCCTACGCCGATGCTGTTATGCCCACGCCGATGATGCGCGGGATCATCCCTGCCTTCATCGACAATTATGTGCGTCAGGCCGACGGCGAAGAGCCACACGTACCAGCATCTCGCCATGAGCTTGCCCGTCAGGCGGCAGTCGACCTCTTCGTGCGGTTCCAAGGCGTCGGGCACGTCCCTAATGAGAAGGCCGCCGAGTTCGTGCTCGCGCCGCTGGTGATCGCCAAGGTCCAGGCGGAGGTCCCCGACGTCGAAGCGGTACTGGCCGCCATGAGCCTTTCCGGCATGAACAAAGCGCTCTGGCACCGCTCAGAGCATGAATGGTGGATGGTTCGCCACCTCGTCCATGCAGGGCTCGGAATCACCCACCAGCTCGCGACCCAACCCGGTGACCGCGGCGTGCACCAGCTCGCTCGCCTAAGCACCCCAGGAATCGACACGCAGGGCTTGCTCCTGATGATCAGCTGGGTTGCCTCTGCGTTGCCGTACATCGTGGGCTACCTCAACGACAATCCCCTGGAAATTCCTGACGAACGTTTTCGCTCATCTCCACTCCCGAGGAACAAGTTAAGGTAAAATGCGGAGCGTACACAGAACGCGAAAGGACTCGCAACATGGACGGCGACACTCCCCCGACCGAGCGGCCCGAACATGGCGTCATCGTCGCTGCGGGCTATGGTCTCAGGCTCTACGTTCGGGGCGGCCACCTCATCGTCCACGATGGAGTGGGACGTCAACACCGCACCCGGCGATATCACCGGGCAATCAGCAAGCTCAGGCGTGTCGTCGTCATCGGCCACGACGGCTACATCACCCTCGAGGCCATGCGCTGGATAAGAGACATCGGAGCCGCCTTTGTCCAGGTTGACCGCGACGCCAACCTCATCGCGCTCAGCGCGCCCGCCCGCCACCACGAGTCCGCGCTGCGCCGCGCACAGGTCCTTGCTGGCGAGCAGCGGACCGGTCGCCAGGCGACCGTCGACCTCCTGAGGGCCAAACTCGAGTTGCAGGCTCAGATCGCCGAGCGCCTCTCCCGTCTCAAGGCCACGGTCCGGATCAAGGACGCACACCCCATCACGGTGGCGGCGGCAATCCGAGAGAGCGCAGAGTCTATGCACGCCGATCTCAGCTACGCGGTGCTCCGTCAGCTTGAGTCAGCGGCCGGCCGCAACTACTGGCAGACGTGGGCTCGCGTTTCGGTCGAGTTCGATCCGGGTTGGGACAAACGGATCCCCGATCACTGGCGTGAGGCCGGCCCACGAACCTCCGCCGCAGAAAACAAAGGTCGGGGGCGCAAGGCAACGACCCCTGTTCACGCGATGCTCAACTACACCTACGCGATCCTTGAGACCGAAGCGACGATCGCGGCACACAAGCTCGGCTTCGATCCGAGCCTCGGCCTGATGCACACAGACAAGCGATACCGAGGCTCACTAGCGACCGACCTGATGGAGCCCGCGCGACCCGCCGCAGACCTACTTGTGCTCGATTTCCTAGAGTGTCAGCCGCTTCGGCGCGGCGATGTCAGAGAGACGCGAGAAGGTGTCGTCCGTATCGGAGCGCCGCTCGCTCGACAGCTCGCCGCACACTCGAGCTCGCTTTTGGCCGCGGTGGCCCCGCACGCCGAACAACTCGCGCGGACGCTGCTTGGCCGGTCTGATCACCCCACACCGCTGACCCGTCGCCGCCACGCCGCAGCGATCGCGCAGACACGATCTGACACCCGCACAGCCACACGATCCGAAGGTAGCATCCAAACATGAAGCCCGAGAGCGCCACCGTGAAGAAGGTACTTCGCTTCGAAACACCCCCGCTCGGAAGCCGCGGCGACAGACTCGCCATTGTGCGCTGGAGCGACGGAACCGAAGGCGCGGCGCTTCTCTGGTTCAGCGACGAGGTGCTCCTATCCGAAGGCGACTTCATCGGCAAGACTGCTGAGGAGCTGCGATCTCTCCTGTTTCGCAGGGATCGAGACTGCCTCCAGTCCTAACCCACCCAAGCTCCCTCGCCAGCCGCAACTTGGAACCCTCCGACCGATCACCGACGCGCTGATACGACGGTTTCAGCACCAGCGCACTGCTCCCTCGAGCGCCACCCAACAGCAAGAAGGCCTCTTGGGACGCCCCGCAGGCCCCGGCCGCCGATCTCTCGTGCGAACCGCTTAGTCACACCACCGCTCGAGCGTTCGCGACACGATCCAGCGCCGCCCGCCCATGTGCCGGGTAATCAACGGTCACGACCGCCACGGCGAAGGGACGTCGTCGTCCAGGCCACTCCCAAGCCCTACGTCTCAAGCGTACTAGGCTTACTTTCCGCGCAAGCGCGCGGCCGCCAGGCTCACTCGAAGTAGTAACGCCACGCGGAAGTTAGTGCCTTTGGCTCAGAAAAACGCCGATGTTCTGTGCCACGCCGGGCATCGTCGCCATGTCCCCGTACATAGCCTCAGCCCAATTTACATCCATGACGATGGCAAGTCGGCCCGACGAGCCCACAACATCATTCTCGTCCCAGATACCAACCATGCCGTTACCCTTGCCGTCCTGGATAAGGATGTTCTGGTGGCCAACATTGCTCGCTGCGAAGGTGCCTACGAGCCCGCCAGTGAAGCTTGTGAGGTGGTTAGGCGTGGTCGCAACAGCTCCACTACGAGCTGGCACCGTTTCTACCCCCAAAGCTGCTCGACGCGTGGATGACCGAGCACCCGGCCGGCTTTGCCCAGATGGTGGAAGCTGTGGACGAGGTTTGTGCGGGCGACCTACCGTGGGATGACTGTGACGGTTTTGCTCGCTTTTATCTTCGGATATTCAACAACAGCCCCGACGCGGAGCTGCGGGTGAAGGCCTTTGAGCAGGTGCTCCGCATAGGTGCATCACACAACCGATATCCGGTCGCCAACATGCTGCGAAGCGTCCTGGCGGATGTTACCAACGACGAGGACATTGCACTGGTCGTGAAGGCCGTCAAGCACCAACAGGGCTACGCATACTGGTTCTCGATACCTGATCGGTTTGACAAGCGCATCATTGATGCATTTAGTGGCGCGACGGACGAGCACTCAGACATCTGGTAGGCCCGATCGCGCGCCGCGCGGACGCTCCTATGACGTGGCCCTAGCGGCGTGTGGACCAAGTCGAGCCGACGGAGCTCCGCCGGGAACATGTTAACTCGACATCGTGCCGACTAGCTCTACGAGCCGGCTGCGGATGACCAGTATCCGCTTAGCGGGGTTCAGAGGATCTGCTAAATCGTCAGAGCGCAGGAAGCGACCGACCGTCGAATGGTCATACCCCGTCAGTGCTTTCGCGGCAAGCCTGAACTTCTCGATCAGCCACCGGCTCGGCGTGTGTCAGTACGGTCCACGCGCGCTGGCCGCAGCCCCCACCACATCAGACCATTGACCCTCGGCAGGGCGACGCGATCGGCCAGCACCGGTGCTGGGCTAGCTCCCTGCTGGGCGAGCTCCCTGGGCGATCTGCCTCCGAGATCGTGGAAGTTCAGCGCACAGATGGGGGATCGTGTTCCCGCCAGTACCGATTCACCGCGCCGCGTACGGCGACCCCCGACCGCCCTAGCGACCCTCCAAGTTGCCGACACCTCCGCCGGAGACGGCAGACCGGTCAGTACCACGGACGGATCCGGGACGACTCGGCACCTTCGTGGCGGAACAACGCTGGTTGCTCCGCACATACTTGTTTGAGTGCTTCGGGTGCGGTGTCGCCTGTGTTACGCGAGCGAGCCGCAATTCATCCGTCGGGCAAACTGCTGCAGAGGGGGAAGTCCCTGGCCTGTCAGCGGGTCGAGCAAAGACTTCTTCCTGGAGAACAAGTCTGAGAACGAAGCAGTCGTATTGGTCTTGAGATCGGTGACAGCGATTCTCAATTCGTACAGCGGACTTACGCCGGACCCGGTGAAGGTTTCCCCGGAGAGCGTCGTCGCATACCGCGCCGGAATGAACTGCGTTAGCAGTCCAGCCCCCTGGATCCAGCCATCAAAGACCGGATCAATCGACGGGACCCCGACCAGGTCGAGGAGGTGACGAAGTGAATTGAGCTTCTCGGGCTTGCCATCGACGTGGCAGACGGTCCCATCGTCAACGTTGTAAAGGTTAAGCGAGGCGCTCCCGGTGTCTTGCCCGAGCTGTGCGGTGACATCGACTCTAGGCGAGACATCGACGCGAACAGGCTGCAGTAAGTGCAGCTGTCCGCTGGCGTTGGCCGTGAAATGGCCCGTCTTGCCGTTGCGGGTCACCGCGAGCGTCGCGTTTGGCGCGGGCGACCCGTCGGCCTTCGTGACCGAGATATCCAGCCACTCGAAGGCCTGATTCGCCGGATCGGTCCCCAACGCGTACGTTCTTGTCGACAACGTAACAGCCAATCCAGTTAGGTGACCCTGCCGCGCCTTGAGTGACGCGGATGTGAGTGCCCCTTCGAGGGAGAAGTAGGCGGTGGCGTTGGGCGCCAGACCGCCAGTGAAGTCCACCTCTGCGGCGTCCGGCAGCGCCGGATCGGTTACAAGCGAGGTCTTCGGTCCCTCGTAGCCGGTCGGTCCGAAGGGGCATCCAGCGACGCCGTAGGTGCAAAGTCCGTCGCCATCGAGGCCAGAGAGATCGCTGCCAGGGCCCGCAACCGTGATCGCATCCACCGGGCTCCCTGACTGGTCCCAGACGCCGACCAGAGTGTCGTCGGCACCGTCGTATTGGCCAGCGCTCTGGTCTCCGTACACGGTGACCGTTCGGTCGGGATACACCACCAGGAGGATCTCGCACGACGAGGAAAGACCAACGGCTGGGCATTCATGGAAGGGCGGAAGGGGGATCAGCGTGGATGCCCCAGAGGCGGCACTCGCCGCAAAGACAGAAGTCAGAATCGCAAGAACAACGGGGCGCCACAATAGGTTGCACAGTCTGTGAAGATTCATGGACGTATACCCCGCTGGGAGCGATGGTGCTCGCTCGCGAAAGCGGGAGCATTGGTAGACCGGCGCGCTGAGCCTACATAGCTGGCTGGCGTCTGGCAACGGCAGCAGTGTCTGGTCATGCCCTCATTCGACGGACTAAACCCGAACGTAAAGAATTGACTTGGGATGCCCGTCCGTGCCGTTACGGCTAATCCGGCTTGACGCGGCCTAGTACTACCCCGCTCAACGTGTGGGGCGTGGGCTACCGGCTCGTCGACGATCCCGGGACCGGGCTTGACGGGACGGTGGCGGCGTGACCGCGCTCCTGGCCGGCGCGCTGGTCCTCTCGCTGCTCGCCGCGCTGCGCGAGCGGGCGCGGGGCCGCGGCCTGCGCGAGCGCGCCGCGCGCGTGGAGCACGAGGTCCGGGGCCCCCTGACGGCCGCCGGCCTGGCGCTGCACGGCGCGGCCCGTCGCGGCGAGCTCGGCCCCGTCCTGGTGGCGGGGATCGAGCTCGAGCTCCGGCGTGCCGCCCACGCGCTCCTGGACCCCAGGGCAGCGCCGACGATCCCCGCGACGACGTCGACCTGTCGGACCTGCTGCGCTGCCAGGCGGCGACCTGGCAGGAGGTCGCCGCCGCGCACGGCGCGCGGGTGGCGGTCATCCCGGGTCCCGGGGCCGCGGTCGTCCGCGCCGACGCGCTCCGGGTGGCCCAGGCCACGTCCAACGTGGTGGCCAACGCGATCGAGCACGGCGGCGGCCTGGTCGAGATCCGCACCCGCACCGTCGGCGACCGGGTCCGCGTCGAGGTCACCGACGGCGGCCCGGGGCTCCCGGCGGCCGTGGCCGAGCTGGCCGGGCGCCCGCGTGCGGGCCGCGGGCGGCGCGGGCGCGGCCTGGCGATCGCCGCCGGCGTCGCGGCCCGCAACGGCGGCCGGCTCCGCGCCCTGCCGTCGCCGCGCGGCGCTCGCGTGGCGCTCGAGTTCCCGGTCGCCGGGACGCGGCCGTGACGCGCCGGCGCCGCGCCGCGCTCCTGCTGGGCGTCGCCATCGTCCTCGGCACCCTGGCGGCCTCCGACGTCTCGGGCCGCGAGCGGGCGCTGTCGCGGTCGCTGGGCCCGACGGTGCCCGTGGTCGTCGCCCGGGTGGCGATCGCGGCGGGCGACCCGCTCGACGCCCGCCGCCTCGCGCTGCGCCGCGTGCCCGCCCGCTACGCGCCGGCGTCGGCCTACGCGTCGGTGCCGGCGCTGGCCGGTGCCCGCGCCGCGGTGGCCCTGCGGCCGGGCGAGGACGTGGGCCCCGCGGTGGTCGACGACGGTGCGCAGGCCGCCGGGGCCCCCGTGCGCCCGGGCGAGCGCGTGGCCGAGATCGTGGCCCACGGCTCGCCCGAGCTGGTGCGGCCCGGCGGCCGCGTCGACGTGCTCGTCACCCGCCAGGGCGGAGACGGATCGGGCTCGACGACGCTGGCCCTCCAGGACGCCGAGGTGCTGGCCGCGGCACCCGCCGCCGTCGAGGGCCAGGACGCCGCGAGCGGCGGGCCCAGCGTGGCCGTGTCACTGCGGGTCACGCTGCGCCAGGCCGTGTACCTGGCCGCCGCGCAGGCCTTCGCGCGCGAGCTGCGGATCCTGCCGCGGGCGGCCGGCGACCACCGCCGCAGCGCCGCGGCGACGACCGTCGGGACGGCCCTCGGGTGAGCTCGGTCACCCGTCCAGCGCCTCCGCGCAACCTCAAGACCGGCCCCACACGACCGATACCCGGGTCCGAGGCTCACATGCTGCGAATCCTTCGTCCTCTTCCTCTCGCCCTCGTGGCCGCCAGCGTCCTGGCTCCCACGGCTGCCAACGCCGCGACGTACCCGAAGGTCTCGAGCGTCGCGCCGCTCAAGCTCGCCGTCGGCGATCTCCTGACGATCAAGGGCAGCGGGTTCCGCGCCGGGGCCTGGAAGACGACCGTCGTCTTCCAGCGCGACGGCAAGCCCGCCGTGTTCGTGAAGGCCAGGAGCGCCAGCGCGACGAAGATCACGGTGCGCCTGCCCGAGAAGCTCGGCGTGTTCCTCAGGACGAGCAACCTCGTGCCGGTCGCGACGAAGTTCAAGCTCCGCGTCCTGACGACCCGCTTCTCCAGGACCTGGACCTCGGACAGGCTCTCGCCGTCCGTCGCGCCCAGGGCCGGCGCCCCGGGGACGACGGGCATCACCGGCACGACGGGCATCACCGGCACGGCCGGCGGCACCGGCTCGAGCCTGACCGGCACGCCCGCCGGGACCCCGGCCGCGGCGCTCTCGGCCTACCAGGTGTGCGAGCGCGACGCCGCCTCGAGCCCCGACGTCGACGCCGACGGCGACGGCCTCACCAACGCGGTCGAGCTCGCCGCCAAGACCGACCCCTGCCTCGCCGACACCGACGGCGACGGCATCGTGGACGGCTACGAGTACTTCTCGGCGGTCGACCTCAACGGCAACGCGGTGCCCTACCCGGGCAAGCGACCGTGGCCCAACCCGCTCGATCCCACCGACTCCAACTTCGACTTCGACGGCGACGGCCTGACCATGAGCCAGGAGTACCAGCTCTGGCAGTTCACCGGCGCGCACTTCCCGCTGACCGCCTACAGCGACGGCAAGCAGGCCACGGCGGGCAGCCATCCGGTCACCACGCCGGCCGAGCACAACCTCGACCTCGACGGCAACGGCTACCTCACCGACGACGAGCTGGACGCCGACAACGACGGCCTCTCCAACATGGTGGAGTACAACTCCACCGGCACGCAGGTCTGGTGGAACTCGGTCAAGTGGTACAGGCCGCATCCCGACTCCCCGCCCTCCGCCGGCTCCAAGCCCGACTACACCGAGAAGCCCTACTCGATCCGCGCCTTCTCGCAGACGAGCCCGGTCGACGCCGACACCGACGGCGACGGCATCCCCGACGGCGCCGACGACCAGGACAACGACGGCTGGTCGAACTTCTGGGAGATGCAGATCGGCCGCACCCGCGTGCCGTACGGCTCGGGGCTCAGCACGCCCTACCGCGTGCACCCGTTCAACCCCTGCCTGCCGGACCCGCACGCGCTGACCTGCAGCCGCTGGCTCCCGCTCGACAGCGACCCGTGGCCTCCGTTCGACGGCACGCAGCAGATCGGCGACGCGCTGCCCTTCGGCTTCGACTACGCGAGCATGGATCCGTCGGTCGTCTACACGGGCTCGATGGCAAGCGAGTCGCCGCTGACCTTCGTCGGCCCGTGGGACGGACGCCACGGCAACCCGAACTGAGCCGACGGCAGCACCACAGCAGTGACGATGACGGCCGGGCGGCCCACGGCCCGGCCGTCGCCGTTCCGGGGCCCGACGCCGCGCCGAGCCGCGCTGTCCGGCCCCTGACGCCAGGGGGGAGGATCGCGGCGGCCGGCGCCCTCAAGAGGGCGTGGACCCTGCGCTCGAAGACCTCGCCTCCCGCCTCCGCGACCGCCTCCTGGCCGAGGCCGGGGACGCGGGCCCGCCCGCCTCGCTGCCCGAGCGCATCCGCGCCCTGGTCGACCGCGAGGCCGGCCTGCTGGACGCGGCCACCCGCGAGCTGCTCGTCGCGGGCATCGCCCGGCGGTCGTTCGGGCTCGGCCCGCTCGAGCCGCTGCTCGCCGATCCCGACGTCGACGAGATCATGGTCAACGGGGCCGGCGGCCCGGGAACCGTCTGGGTCGAGCGCGCCGGCCGGCTCGAGCCCACCGCGGTCGCCTTCGCCGACGAGGCCCAGCTGCGCCACGCCATCGAGCGGATCCTCGCGCCGGTCGGCCGTCGCGTCGACGAGGCCGAGCCGCTGGCCGACGCGCGCCTGGCCGATAGGACTTGCCGCATGCGTCGGTCGTAGATCTTAGGCGAGATGCCTAGTGTTGGCCCCGGTGGTGACGGATCGGGTTCAAGCGGTCGGGACGGTGGCCGCTCGCATCGGCGCTCGGCATGATGGCCCCTGCGCGCGCTCAAGCGGAGGCAAGGCCGGCGGGACCGTTCGGCTCAGGCGTGCTGGCGCGGCGCGTGGCCTACGGCACGGATGCCGTCAGCGGGGCCGGCCGGCGCCGCAGTTCATGCGCTCGGCCGATCGCCTGCTCCGAAGGAGCTCCCGTTGCGCCGTGAGTTCGGGTTCTCGTATGGGCTCCGCCGTGATCGACGACGAGACAGGCGCGCCCATGCACGCGACGTCGCTGCGGCGAAACGGGGGATGGATCGTGAGGCTGCGGCCAAGGCTCGCCGAGCGGCGCAACGAAGCGGCGACTAGTCCACGGGGGTGGGCAGGAACGTTCCGCGCTGACCCGACATCAGACAGTCGATCGCTACCGGGGTATAAGCACAGCAGTCAGCGGTGACCACCCGGAATATGGCGAATTCCGGCACGTGGCGGTTCTCCGCAGAGGCGTGCGAGCTTCGCGGCGCCCGAACAGCCGTCGGGCAGTTTGCGGCATCTCACGGAGTCCAGGACGTCGACGCTGTGCGATTGGCGGTCTCCGAGGCGGTCACTAACGTGATCTTGCACGCGTATCGTGATGACGACCGACCGGGCGAATGCTTGGTCAGTGCGTGGCGCGACCCTGAGGATGGCCTCGTCGTCTGGGTCTGTGACGACGGACAGGGTATGCGACCTCGCCCCGATAGCCCAGGCGTAGGCGCGGGGCTCCCGCTGATCGCCTCAGTAGTCCAGAGCCTCCAGGTTGAACGCCGCCCGACCGGCGGTACACGAATTATGATGTCGTTCGCCGCGGGTTAGGCGGTCCACGTCCGGTCGCTGTACGCCCGGGATTGCGGCGGCACAACGGGTGGGCACGCGTCAACTCGACATAGTTATCTGCACACGCGACTGAACGCGCCTTATCGGAGGCCCGGGTTCAGCAGGTCGAGGAATCCGCGAGGGAGGGCGTCGCGGCCAAAGTTGTTGCCCCCTGTGCGCTGCGCGCAGGTGAAGACCGGACAGAACCGACTTCGACCCGTGTCCTCGGCGGCGCGTGTGCCAGCTCTCCAAGTTGGTCTTCGGACCGATAGAGCCGCCTGCCGCGCTGCCGATCAGAGAACTCGGGCCCCGGGTCGATAGACGATGCGTTGGAGACGAGGTCAAACGACAGCCGGATCCGCATCGGTTGATGCGGACCCGGCTGCTTCGGCGCCGGCCTCCGGTGGCGGAGGCCGGCGTGCGATCTAGCGGTTGCTGTCGTCGGTGTCGTACGGCTCGCGGCTGCCGGACTTGGCCAGCCCGCGGGAGATGAAGTACGAGCCGGCGACGATCGAGACGTAGAGCCAGGCCTGGTGGGCGACGAACTCGTCGGTGCCGTTGGTGTCGCCGCCCTTGATGACAGCGGCGCTGATGAGGATGCCGACGATCACGACGACCATGCCGAAGAACTCGGTGGTCTTGGTCGAGTGCTTGGTCTCGGTCGTCAGGCGGCGCGGGCTGCGGCGCGTGTGGTCATCACTGGTAATCGGCGCGCCGAAACTGAGGCGATCGTCTTCACCGCAGATCGACACCAGCTCCGACAGCAAGCTCGGCGAGCTTCTTCCCGGCGTCCAGCTAAGGGTGCTGACCAGGGCAAGAACCCGGCCTCGACGAAGGGCGAAGGAATGGGTCAGCGCGATAACACGCTGGTCACCACCGGGGCCGACGACCCCGTCGACGAAGAGGTCACGGTGCTGCTCAGGGTCGATCAGGTCGGGCAGTTCGGCGCTCGCTCGAGTGATCTCCTGCTTACCCGTCTCTTCGGAATATCCATGTCCGCAGTCTCCCCGGCCACTTGGGGCCCAGGCTCCGGGCCAGACCGAGAAAGCTTGGCTTCGGTCCGTGCGCGCACCGTGCGCTATGGCTCGGGCCTCAACCCCCCGGAAGTGGGGTGTTGCGCCGTTAGCCTCGGCCTGAGGTCTTTCTCGGGGCGGTCAAGTCTTGCCGTGGTGATGCTGGTCCTGCTCGCGGCGGTGGGGCTTGCGGCCGCTGCGTCGGCGGGGGCGGGGCAGCGTTCTTTGGTGTGTCCGGGGGTGGCCTATCAGCTATGCTTTCAAGGCGTCGCCTTCCGTATGGGGCGTCGCAAGACGGTGATGCGTGGCGCAGCAAACCAGCGCAATGAGCATCGGCGAGACGCCCGGGGGCGCCGGGGTCGGTCCGAGGACCGTGCAGGCGACACGTTATTCAAGCCACGCTGGGGCAGAACGCCGGGGCGCCGAGACGCAGACGCCGCGGTTGCTGTCACCTGGGGGCGGTGTGGGATGACTCGGCCGGGAGGTGAGAGAGGCCCGCACGTTTGATGAGTGTCTGGAGCGGTGTCATCTCATCTCAGGGAGGCAAGAGAGGGTGGTAGACGTTCGAGGTTGCCCGTTCGAGGCTGAGCGGTCTCGGACAGCGAGGGGTCGACGCGTCGGCGAGCGCCGAGGCTTGGGACGCGTACGAGTCGCGCCCTGCGCCTGAACAGCTAGTCGCTCTGCGGTCCGACTGACCGGACGCGTACGGCTACTCGTCGCGGATCTTCCAGAAGGAGTTCTTGACGGCGACTCGGCCGTCGGGCGCGAACGTCCAGATGTCGCAGCCCCGGACCTCGATGGCCGCGCCGTCGGTCGTCGTACCGCGGATCGTCCACTCCGATACGGCCCGGTCGCCGTCAACGAAGTCGCCATGGCTGTCGTACCGGACGTCGGGGATCGTCTCGAAGCGGGCCGACAGCCCGCGGTGGACCTCCTCGATTCCCTCGAACCGGCGGCCGCACGGCTCAGGCCCGCGCGGCGACTCAAAGACGCAGTCACGTGAGAAATGCCTCAGAATCGCGTCCACGTCGTGGGCGTTGAAACCCTCAAGAATCGCCCGGAGGGTTGCCAGCTTCTGCTCCCGGTCATCCATCACGTGAGCCTACGCACGCGCGGACTCGACGCCTATCCGGCACGCGCTCACGACGGACTTCCACAAGGGGCTGATCCTTCGTCATGTCGGCCCGAACGTACGACCAGCTCGCTGGGCGTAAGCGGGAGTTGCTGCGCGAGCTCCAGGCCTGAAGCGGCCGCTGACCAAAGTCGAGGCCGCCAGAGGTGCGTTCGGTGATGACCGTCCGGCGCCGTTCGATCGCTTCCGCGACAGCCGGCCCTTCGGCGATGAGACCGCCCGACGAGCCCGAGACGGACACCGAGCCGTGGGAGTACCGGATCGCGGCCTGGTGACCATCGCCTGCCAGCTGAAGAGCCGCGCCCCGGGTCGGACCACGAGCAATTAGCCCGGATCCACCGGTCGGGTAGGACGGTGGCGTCCGGGGCGTGGACAAGAATGACCTCCTGAGCAGGAAGAAAGCGGCCGTTCGTGGCGGTCGCGGCCTGCGTCAGGAGGTCACCTTGATGGTGCAGGATGACGAGGCCGTCGGACTGGACGCTCTGGCGGTCAGGTTCGATGACGAGCGGGTGGTCAGCGATGCCGGGGCGATGCTCGTCGCGATGGTCGCGCAGCGGCTGGGGGTCGAGGCGCTGGCGGGACGGTTGGTGGCGCTGCGGCGCGAGCGGCCCGGGGCGGCGAACGCGGGGCGCAAGGTGATGGCCTTGGTGTTCGCGATGGTGCTCGGCGCCGACAGCATCGATGACTGCGGCGTGCTGCGGGCCGGGCGCACCCGCCGGCTGTTGGGCGGCTGGCTGCCGGCGCCCTCGACGCTGGGGACGTTTCTGCGGGCGTTTACGTTCGGGCACGTGCGTCAGCTCGATCGGCTGCTGGCCGAGTCGCTGACCCGGGCGTGGCAGGCCGGGGCCGGCCCCGGCGACCGCAGGCTGATCGTCGATGTCGACAGCTTCGTCGGGCAGGTATGCGGCAAGACCAAGCAGGGCGCGGGCTACGGCTACACCAAGCTCTTTGGCTACCACCCGATCCTCGCGACCAGGGCCGACACCCGCGAGGCGCTGCATATTCGCCTCAGGAAGGGATCGGCCAACACGCAGAAGGGCATCAAGCGCTTCTGCGAGGAACTGATCGCAAGGGTCGACCGCGCCGGCGCCACCGGCACGAAGCTGCTGCGCGCCGACTCGGGGTTCTGGAACACCAAGGTGTTCAAGCTGTTGGAGGCCAAGGACTGGTAGTACTCGATCGGCGTGCGCAACATCAAGACGGTCAAGGCGGCCGTCGAGGCGATCGACCCGGATGCCTGGCTGGCGATCGACTACCCCGACGGGGGCCTGGCGCAGATCGCCGAAACGACCTACGCGGGACGGCGGCTGGTCGTCCGGCGCACCCGCCTGGTCGGCCCGCAGGCCGAGCTGTGGCCCGACTGGCGCCACTTCTGCCTTCTGACCAACCGCACCGACGACCTCCACACGGTGGAGGCCGAACACCGCGACCACGCCGTCGTCGAACAGGTCATCGCCGATCTCAAAGACCAAGCACTCGCGCACTTCCCCTCCGGACACTTTCACGCCAACGGCGCCTGGACCGTGCTGGCCTGCCTGGCCCACAACCTGCTCAGATGGACCCAGCTACTCGGGCTGCCCAACACCACGATCCGTGCCGCCCGCACCCTACGGCGTCGGCTGCTTGAGGTCCCCGGCCGCCTGACCAGCCACGCCCGCGGATGGACACTGCACCTGCCCGCCCGCTGGCCCTGGCACGGCGACTACCTCAACGCGCTCAACCGCATCCGCGCGCTCCCCGCCGCCTGAACCACCGCACCGACGTTCAACACCAACAACGCCAGCGAGTCCAAGGCGTCGATCACCGCCGGGCGCAAACGGCAGACCGACACCCGCCGAAGGCCTCAACCCGGCCTTGGCGGCCCGATCCGCGCCCATACCAGCCGGCGCCGTCCTCCGAGCACCCCGAAACGCCGCTTCGGTGCACCCACCCGGTCCCAATCGGTGGATCCGGGCTTAGGCGTCGGCGCTCCAAAGCCCGCTCCGGCGCCTCCCGGCTGGCTGACAACAGGCTCTCTGCCCCCATCTAGGAGCTCGCGTAGTCCGGGTAACGCTCGGGTCATCGACGTCGCCCCCGACTCCGGCGACAGGAAGTAGGCCCTGTTAGCCAGCCCTTAGCAGCGTGAGATGATAGGTCGTGGACTTCCGGGCCTGGCCACGCAGCCATCTCTCGATGTCTGCCGCACACGACCTGCCTCGTTGGCAGCGCCGTCGTGGAGCGTCATCGCCTCGCGGCGGTCTCGTTCCGGGCAGCATCGATGTCGGCTTCTCCGCCCAGCGTCGACGTTTCGTCGCCTCGGAGGCCTGCGTGCAACGCCGCCGGCAAGAGGGCTCGAATGCCGCCGATTCGCCCGGTGACGCCACGGCGCAGATCGGCCAGATGAGCCTCGATCAGTCCGGCAACCGCCTCGTCCGGAACTTCGGCCAAGAGGTCAGGAAAGTGGCCTCGCACTTTGAGGACCGCTTCTCGGCTAGCCCTGCGTCTCATCAGGCTGTCCTCCGCGGGTCGTGTAGCTGGCTCCGAGTCATGACCAGACATACGCGCGACGTCGGGATGACCTTCCCACATCGAGTGCCGGGAAGATAGGGCCACCGGACGACTGTCGTCGCGGGTCGCGCCTGCTCGGTGAGACCGACGGCGGGTTCGCCCGCGGGCGCCCCCGGGCCGTCGGCAATGCATATCGTGTCGGGTCGTATCTCGTCACAGGGCTAGCGCGGGCCCGATCCGCGCCGGCTGGCGTCTCGGGAGCAGCTTCGGCTCTCTAGGGCCGTAGCAGAGTCACTGCGGCGTCCTGAGTGACCCCCCCGCACGAATCTCGGGCTGTAGGTCTACTCAGAGCGGGGGAGCGAGCTTCGGCAACACACGCGGGAACACATCGCAGCGCGGCTGCGTGCCGTTCGTCGCCATGGGGCGGATGGTTGACGGTCACGACGATGTTGTGAGCCACGTCACGTCTGTCGGGCCTCTGTTCCTCGGGGCAACGCCGCGTCGGGCCGCCGACAAAACCGAGAGTGCGCGTCCTCCGAACGCCGTTGATGATCCGCGGGCATGTCGCGCAGTACCCAGAGGCCCGAGGCCGCCGTCAGGCCCGCGACGATGGCGATCGCGCCACCGTAGCCAAGCGCGTCGGCGACGCCGCCGGCGATGATCGCGCCTAGGGCGTAGCCCATGTCGCGCCAGAAGCGGTAGACCCCGACGACGGGTGCGCGCGCGACCGGAGAGACCGCGTCGGACATGGCGGCGATCAGCGTCGGGTAGACGAGCGCGGTGCCGATCCCGAGTAGCGCGGCGGTGCCGGTGGCGATCGCCACCGAACCTGCGCTGAGGGACAGCACCGCGAGCGCCCCGGCCTGGACGAGCATGCCGGCGACGATCAGCGGCTTGCGTCCGGCGCTGTCGGACCAGTGGCCGGTCGCGATCTGGGCGACGCTCCACACGGCGGGATAGACCGCGGCGACCAGGCCGATCTGGGCGGCGCCGGCGCCGTGGGCGGCCAGGAACAGCGGGACAAGTCCCCAGGCGAGGCCGTCGTTGAGGTTGTTGACCAGGCCGGCTTGCGAGCAGGACCGCAGCGCCGGGACGCGGTAGCTGGCCTGGGCGAACGCCTCGCGCAACCGCGGCGGGCTGCCGCCGGTTCCGGTGTGGTGGGCAGACTGTTCGAGCGCGACGTGCGCGGCGGTGTCGCGCACGAACAGCACCGAGAGCAGGAACGCGGTCACAGCGATCACGGCGCTCGCGACGACCAGTACGTCGCGCGCGGCAAACTGGGCAGCCATCACGCCGCTCAGTCCGGCGGCCAGCGCGACGCCGCCGTAGCCGGCGGCCTCGTTGAGGCCGAGCGCCAGCCCGCGCCGGCGGGGGCCGACCAGGTCGATCTTCATCACCACGGTCATGGACCAGGCCAGGCCCTGGTTGACGCCCAGCAGGACGTTGGCAGCGACGATCCAGCCCCAGCTCGGGGCTACCGCGATGAGCAGTGGCACGGGCAGCGCCACGGCCCAGCCGGCGATCAGCAGTCGCCGCCGTCCGGCACGCTGCGCAAGCGCACCGGCGCCGAGGTTCGTGAACGCCTTGGCGAGGCCGAAGGCGACGATGAACGACAGCACCGCGGCGCTGGAGGCCAAGTGGAACTCCTGGCGGCCGACCAGCGGCAGCGTCGAGCGCTCGAGGCCGACCATCGCCCCGACGAACGCGTTGACGGCGACCAGCAGCCCGAACTGCGCGGCGTTCTCGCGCAGACCGAGACGGACCGGCGGCCGGTTCATGCCACGTCGGCGAGCGGGCGCCCGGCCCGGTTGGCGGCCATGATCGCGGCCTGCCGCTCGGGCCGCGGCGGAATGTCCTGCACCAAGGCCTTCACGAACGCGTCCTCGTCGCCGTGCTGGAGTGCGACGTTGTGGCGGCGCTCGAAGCCGATCGTCGAGGTGGGGTTGGCCGACAGGCCGCGGCCGCAGACCGAGCCGGAGTAGTGCGAGGGGTACAGCAGCAGGTCGTCGGACAGTGTCAGCAGCCGCTGGGTGATCGAGCGGTACAGCTCCCGCGCCATCCCCTCGACGGTGTGCTCGCCGTGGGCGTGCAGGTCGGGGCGCCCGGCGTCGCCGACCAGCAACGCGTCGCCGGCCAGCACGAACCACGGCTCGTCGGCGCGCGTGCGATCGGTGACCAGATAGGCGTGATGGGCGACCGCGTGGCCCGGCGTCGCGATCGCCTGCACCTCGACGTTGCCGAGCACGACGACCTCCCGATCACCCATCGGACGATGGTCGAAGTCCACGCCGGCGCCCACGGGCAGGTATGCGGTCGCGCCGGTGCGCGAGACGAGGTCCACCATCCCCGACACGTGATCGGCCTGGACATGCGTGTCGAAGACGGCCGTGATCGCCGAGCCCTGCGACTCGGCCAGCGCGACGTAGTCGTCGACGAGATCGGCGTGCGGCTCGACGACGGCCAACGAGCCGTGCGTCTTGCAGCCGAGCACGTAGGACGCACAGGCGGTCTCGTCGTTGAGCAGCTGGCGGAAGAACACGACGTCGCTCCTGGTCGAAGGGCTTGACAAGTTATCAAGTGATCGCTTGAATAACAATGGATGAGTTCCCGAGTCGAGAAGACCGCGCTGTTCGAGGCCATCGCGCTGATGGGCAAGGCGTTCGCCAGTCCCCGGCGCCTCGAGTTGCTGGATCTCCTGGCCCAGGCGCCGCGGACCGTCGATGAGCTGGCCAGGGCCAGCGATCAGTCGACGGCCAACACGTCGCAGCACCTGCAGGCGCTGCACGCCGCCGGTCTCGTCACTCGAGCGCGCGAGGGCACAAGCGTGCGCTATGCGCTGGCCGGCGACGAGGTTCTGGCCCTCTGGCTCTCGCTTCGGCAGACCTCCGTCGCACAGCTGGCCGAGGTCGAGCGGGCGGCAGGCGAGTACCTCGGCGAGCACGTCGAGGCGATCGGCCGCGACGAGCTGATCGCCCGTCTACGTCGCGGCGAGGTCATCGTCATCGACGTCCGGCCACCCGAGGAGTTCGCGGCCGGCCACATCGACGGTGCCCGCTCGATCCCGATCGACGAGCTGCGCGACCGGCTGGCCGAACTTCCCGCCGATCGCGAGGTCGTGGCCTACTGCCGCGGCCCGTTCTGCGCCTACGCCCATGAGGCGGTGCGCCAGCTGCGTGCTGCCGGCCGTGACGCCAGACGCCTCCAGGAAGGCTGGCCCGAGTGGCGGCTCGCGGCCCAACGGCGAACGCACCAGCGAGCCGCCTGACCAACGAGGAGGACGAGATGCGTGCACTCGGATTCGACGCACTGCTGGTGGCAGCCCGGGGGCCGGTGACGGCGACCGACTTCTGCCTGCGCTGCGAGGCCGTGTGCTGGTGGGACCGCCGTACGACCCGCACGGAGAGGATCGCCGCATGAGCTCAGACGACATTCCCGTTGATGTCGATGTCCTGCGCGACGAGATCCGCAAGACCTACACCGATGTCTCCACCGACCAGTCCAAGGACTACATCTTCCCCACCGGGCGCAGCTGGGCGCAAGCGCTCGGGTACCCCGAGCCGGAGCTGTCGCGGGTCCCGGACGCCACGGTGGAGAGCTTCGCCGGGGTCGCCAACCACTGGGCGCTGGGACGGATCGAGACCGCAGAGGTCGTCCTGGACCTCGGCTGCGGCGCAGGCACCGACCTGCTGATCGCGGCCCAGATGACCGGCTCAACGGGGCGAGTCATCGGCGTCGACATGACCACGACGATGCTCGCCCGCGCCCGGCAGAGCGCCACCGAGATGGGCGTCGACAACGTCGAGCTTCACGAGTCGCTGATCGAGTCGCTGCCACTGCCCGACGCATCGGTCGACGTCGTGATCTCCAACGGTGTCATCGACCTGGTCCCCGACAAGGACGCGGTGCTCGACGAGATCGACCGCGTCCTACGGCCCGGCGGCCGGCTGCAACTGGCCGACGTGATCATCCACCACGAGGTCTCCGAGGACGCCCGCAAGCGCATCGACCTCTGGACGGGCTGAATCGCCGGCGCGTTGCTCGAGGGCGAGCACGCGCGCCTGCTGGTCCAGCGGGCCTACACCCACATCACCCAGGGCGACCTCGTCGACACCTACGCGCGCTCGGCCTTCGAGGACACCCGCCGCAAGGCGGCCAAGTTCGGGGCGATGGGCTCCACGATCCGCGCCATCAAGCCACGTCACTGACAACCAAGGAGGACATACCCATGGCAAGCAACGGACGGGTCGTCGTCGGCTGCACGCACGGCGAGGAGGACCCCGACCGCGTCGCTGTCTCCTACCTGACCGCCGTCGCCGCCCTCGACCAGGGCAAGGACGTCGTCATGTGGCTCAGCGTCGATGGCGTGCGGCTCGGCCTGCGTGGCTACGCCGACCGCATTCGCGCCGGCCAGGAGCCGCCGATCGAACGTCTGCACGGTCAGTTCATCGAGAAGGGCGGCCGGTTCTTCGTCTGCCCCATCTGCTTCCGCGAGCGTGAGCTCGACCAAGCCGAACTCGTCGACGGGGCCGAGCTCAAAGGCGCCACGCCGCTGATGGAGTTCGTCGGCGACGGCGCCACGACGTTCAACTACTGAGGCGAAGGCGGAGTCGCCGGACGGGGGAACGGCTGCGACGGAGGGCGGCGCATCAACCGTGGCCGCGACTAGATCACGTCTCCGGGGCGCGAGGCGCGGCTGGCGTAATACCGGTTCGCACGCCCGCGATCGCTGGTGTGAATACGGCCCTCGGCGTGGCGTCATCGCCGCCCCGAGGGTCAACGGGTGATCAGAGTCCCCACCCAGCTGATGGCCGGCGCTAGCCAAGCCTGACTCGTGGACCGGTGGCCGACCCGCCGGGAGTGTGACGGGGTGTGACGGGCGAGCGGCATGGGAGGGCCATGTCGCCGCAGACGGCGGTGGCCACGCCCGCGCAGACGGCGGCGGTGGCCTTGATGGTCGCGCCGGTGGCCAGGCCGGAGGCGGTGGTGGCCGACGCCCCGAGGGTGGGCCGGCAGCAAAGCCTGCATCGCGGCCATCCGCGGCGGCTCAAGATCGGCAGCGGCAGGGATGTCAGCGCGATGAGGACGCGCGGGCGCTGGCCCTAGGCTCGGCAGCCCACGCACGCCGCCAGGTGTGCGTCGCGGGGGCGGCCCAGACCTGCCGATGCGTCGGGCGCTGGCGATGTCGATGAGCTCGCGCGGGCGCTTGATGGCCTGAGTGTGGGGGCGTTCGAAGCTCTTGAGCGAGATGCCGGCACCGGATCGCCCGACTTCGCGTCGCGCCCTTCCGCACGGCGGCCGGCCGGTTCGCCATCGGTCACGCCTGCTCGCATCGCGAGGGCCCGCTGGCCGACGGCATCGCCGGCCGACGGATTGGGTGATCTGTCCGCTGCACGAGCGGAGCTTCGCGCAACACCGGAGAGCCGATGGGGCAAGAAGGCCCGGCGGTACCGCCCATGGCATGGAGATCCGCGGCGGCGACGACCAGGTGGAGCTCGACCTGCCCGCGGCCGTGCCCGGGATACGACCGACGCACCCGGATGTACCGCGCTCGCCGTCCGTGACCCCGACGTGTCGGTCAATCGCGAGCGGGTGCAGCGGCTGATGTGCGGGCACCGGCTGCGCAGTCCAAGCGATCCGAACCCCATGGCAACGGGGCCGGGGCCACTCCAGGTTACCGCTCCTGGAGAGTGCTTTCACGCGTGGGTATGACCTTGGTGTGCGTCGCCGATCCCGAGCTGCCTCTACCTCACGGATCAGCGGCTGCTCGGCCGTAAGATCATGAGCCGCGAGTGACCACCTCCGCGCCGCCGAGGCCTTGGCCGTCGTCAACCGCGCCTTCGCCAAGGGTGGAAATCGGTGCCTCCGGCGGCTGTTCGGCTTGGGCATCAGGCGATCGTTCATCGCCGCGACGGGGAGCGCCCTGATACGCAGGTTGCATGAAATGCAAGACCCCGGAGACTCGTCCGGGCCCGGCGAGAACCCATAGACCAGGCAAGCGGCCTGACTGTCCCAGACGGGCCAGGCAGGGGCTTCGGTGGGGGCGCGCCCGATTAGGCAGCCGACGAATAGGGTAAACTTACGTATAACCCATTCGCCGGAGGAAGGGCGATGAGACCGCACCTTGCTCACTCGCCCGATGGTTTCATCAAGCGGGACGACTACTTCTTCTCCGAGCACGACCTCTACCGCGTGGTACGCGTGTTGGGCGCGGAGACTTTGGTTGAAAACTGTCGCGACGCGAAGCTGAGCTATCTGTCAGCGTCAGACCTTTTGAGGCTTGCGTGGTTAGAGCGTCCTCGGCGAATCTGATCGGGCACAGAGAGTGTCGAGCGACGGGCGACTGCTCCTGCAGCAACGCCCAGGCAGCGTCATGCGATTAGTCCGCTCGATCATGCTGCCAGCGATCGGCCGCCCCGCTGACGAGTCGCTGGTTAGACCGTCGGCCGGCGAGAACGGGCGCGCCGGACGCGGGGTGGCTGGCCGTCAAAAATAGCCCGAAGCCGTGGCAGGGCGTCGGGTGCGAGCCGAAAGAAGGCGTAGGGGCCGCGCTGCTCGCGCTCGAGAATGCCTGAGCGCACGAGCTTACGCAGGTGATGGCTGGCGGTTGGCTGGTGCAGGTGCAGGCGTTCTTGCAGCTCACGACTATGCAGTTCGCCTTCTGGCGCGTGCAGCAGGGTGCTGATCAGAAGTATGCGTGTGTCGTCGGCAAGCACGTGCAGCAGCCGAGCGAGTGCCGCTGCCTCTTCGCGTGTCACAGGCGCGGCCGTGATCGGGCCGTGATCGAGTCCCGACATCGATCCAGCATATCGAAGTTGGTCGCTACGTACATTGACATATGTCGATGTCCTCGCTATCCTCGCTGCCCTCGAACGTGGCAGCAAAACCACTTGGAGCGAGCACGCGGCGCGACTAACAACTAAGAGAGGAGCGCGCTGATGCGCCTGCACTTCGTTTCCCGCCTGGCACTGTTGGTGGCGGGCGGTTTCCTCGCTGTGGCCAGCCAGGTTTGGACCGGCGACACATTGCAGTGGATGTTCGTGGGCGGCGGTGGCGCGATGATCATCGGCGCCGCGATGGATGCGATCCGTTCCGACCTACCCCAGCGGGCCCTCGACGGCCTGATCGGCGTGCTCGGCGCGTGGACGGTGATCGAGGCGTTCTCCTTCGAAGCCTCCGACCTGAAGTGGTGGTCACTGGCCAGCGCGTGTGCGCTCGTCGGACTGGCCGGGCTCGGGCTCATCTTGCACGAGATGCGAACCGAGCGCGTCGTGCACGAACTGAGCGTGACCCCTAGCCCTGAGCGGCCGCTCGCCGGCGTCGACCGATAGAAGCCGGGCCAGCGCCCTTACGCGAGCTCAGACGTCGGCTGGCCGGCTCGAGCCGGCCAGCCGACCGTATCCGCAGGGAGAACCTTGCAAAGGGGGGTTGATATGCGCAATCCCGTTCGCAACGAGAGCGACGCCTTCCATGTAACGCTCGGCGTTGCTGCTGTGATCGGTATCTCGGCTGTCCTGGGTGCTCTGGTCGATCCGCTTGCTGGCCTGGCGCTGTTGGTTACGACCATTGGCGGAGCGCTCGTGTGGGAGACGGTGACACGCGATCCCGACCCCCGGCGCCCGCTTCGCGAGGCGGCCGATGCGGGCCGTCAGTCGGGGCGCTCGCTGCGGCGAAAGGTGTTGGTCGTTGCCAATCGGACGCTTGTAGACCACGAGCTGAGGGCAGAGCTCGCGCGCCGCGCAGCGGCGGGATGCGAACTGCACGTGATCGCGCCGATTCTGGTCTCCCGTGCTCACTATTTCGCCTCTGACGTGGACCAGGAGTTCCAGGAGGCGCGCGCGTTTGACCGATGTGCTCGCCTGGGCAGAGTCGCAGGACTTTGCCGTTTCCGGCAATGCCGGGGATCCGAACACGGCTTTCGGAGCCATCGAAGATGCACTGCGCCTCGTTGGCGCCGATGAAATCATCATTTGCACCTACGTGCCGGGCAGGTCGAACTGGCTCGAATCCGGCATTGTGTCGAGGCTGAAGGAGGAGCTCGACATCCCTGTCACCCATCTCCTCGTTGACGGCGGCCACGCTGCCGCGACGGCGTGAGAACTCAGCCAGGGCACGCGAGCTGGTTAGCTCATTGTTAGCCGCAAACTCTGTGACACCGCCTCATTGAGTGGCAGCAGGGTGGTGCAGTCGGCCGAACTTCCGCAGATCCCTGAGCTATTGGTCGGCTGTAGAGCGAACCGCGCTGGGCCGGGCCACGGCCTGAGCGCTGCTGGCCGCGAGGACTTGCTGGTGGTGTTGCTGCGCGCGGAGCGGGGCATGCTTGGTCACAGGAGTTCGGGGAGTGTGGTGTGTGGATCGCCGTGCAGCAGCCATCCGTGGTCGTGGCGTTGTAGATCTCCGTGCTTGGTGAGGGTCCCGATGGCGGTGGTCACCGATGGTCGCTGGGCGGCCACGAGTTTGGCGATGGTTTCGTGGGTCAGCTCGAGTGGCACGTGGACGCCGTGGGGCGTTACGCGACCCCAGCGGTCGGCCAGCATCCACATCAGGGTGAGGACGCGCGCGTCAATCCGGGGCACCTGCGCGATGGTGCATTGCATGGAGACTTGTCGCGAGCGGCGCACCATCCGTTGGACCAGTACGTCTAGGATCGACGGCCAGCGTCCTGCGATCGCGGCAAAGCGCCGGTCAAGAACCACGGCGCTGGCGGGTTGTAGCACCGTCCATGACGCCCGGGTGGTGCCCGATCCGCGGGTCGCGTCGTCGTCCCAGGGACGGATGATGTCGCCTTGGCCTAGCAGTTCGGTGGTTGACCGTTTGGCCAGATGAAGGTCGCGGGCGATCAGACCGTCCAGCACGAGAAGCCCGACCGCCGGCGGGATGTTTTCGCGGTCGGGCAGCCGCGGGGCAAGTGCGCCCGTGGGCAGGCGATGCAGGTTCACCACTACATGGCGGCGGGCGATCTCGCGAGCGTCGCCATCCAGGCCGGCGCCCATCTCGGGATCGGCGTCAAGAATCGAGATCAGAGAAGGTCGTCTCATCGGGTGTACTTGTGGCGGGGTTGGCTGCGGCCTCTGAGGGTGTCGGCGTCGTCTGGGTGCGGCAACAGCAAATGGGGCGGGTTGCGCAGTCTGGACACGGGCTCTGGGTCAGTCGGTGGCCAGCGCACGCTGGTGTTTGCGCTCGGCGACGACGGCGTGGATGGCGTCCCAGTCGACGTTGCGGAAGTTGTGCATGGGGCAGTACTTCGGCCCGCACATCGAGCAGAATTCGGCGGTCTTGAAGTAGTCATCGGCCAGCGTGGCGTCGTGCATCGACCGCGCGGTGTCGGGGTCTAGGGCCAGCTCGAACTGGCGGTTCCAGTCAAACGCAAAGCGCGCCTGGGAGAGCTCGCGGTCCCACTGGGCGGCGCGGCGGTTGCCGCGGGCCAGGTCGGCGGCGTGTGCGGCAATGCGATAGGCGATCAGACCCTGCTTGACATCCTGGGCATCAGGCAGACCGAGGTGCTCCTTGGGCGTGACGTAACAGAGCATCGAGGTGCCGTGCCAGCCCACGATGGCCGCCCCAATGGCCGAGGTGATGTGGTCATAGCCCGGGGCGATATCGGTCACCAGCGGGCCAAGCGTGTAAAACGGCGCCTGATGGCAGACCTCTTGCTGGCGAGCCACGTTCATCGCCAGCTGGTCGATCGGGATATGCCCCGGGCCCTCGACCATCACCTGCACATCACGTGCCCAGGCCCGCTCGGTCAGCTCGCCAAGCGTGGCCAGCTCGGCAAACTGCGCCGCGTCGCTGGCGTCAGCGATCGACCCGGGACGCAGCCCGTCGCCCAGCGAGATCGTCACGTCATGTGCGCGGCAGATCTCCAGGATCGCATCGAAGACCTCATAGAGCGGGTTCTCGCGCCGGTGGTGGACCATCCAGCGCGCCAGCAGGCCTCCGCCGCGCGAAACGATCCCGGTGACCCGGTGCTGACAGAGGGGCAGGTGCTCCAGCAACAGACCGGCGTGGATGGTCATGTAGTCCACGCCCTGACGGGCCTGGTGTTCGATGACCTCTAACAACAGGTCGGCCGTGAGGTCCTCGGCGCTCTTGACGCGCTCCATGGCCTGATAGATCGGCACTGTGCCGATCGGCACCGTCGCGCGACCCAGGATCGCCTCGCGCGTCTGGTCGATGCGCTTGCCGGTCGACAGATCCATGACTGTGTCGGCCCCCCAGCGCTCCGACAGCACCAACTTGGCCACCTCCTCGTCCAGCGACGAGGTCGTCGGAGAGCTGCCGATGTTGGCGTTGATCTTGACCCGGGCCCGCAGACCGATGGCCATAGGGTCCAACGCCGCGTGGTGCACGTTGGCGGGAATGACCATCCGTCCCCGTGCGACCTCTCCACGAACGACATGCTCGGCCAGATGCTCGCGCTCAGCCACGCGGCGCATCTCGGCACTGACGATCCCCTCGCGCGCCAGACGCATCTGCGTGCGGCACCCGGTCTCGACCAAAAACGACGTGCGATGCGGCATACAAGGGCTCCCTTCGCTGGCATGACCCAGAGCAGGTTCGGCGGGTCGACGCTAGGCAGCGCCCTCTCAGCCCCTCACACAGGGACCCCCGGATTAGATGACGCGGCAGCATAACGGCCGCAGCCACGGCATGCCCCATTGACCGCAAGACCCAAGTCCAGCGCGACTCCCGCGCGATGCCGGCGGTCATCCGCGACCGCGATACGGTGCCACCGAGACGGCAAGCGGCATCGACGGGCCGGGCGTCGTTCGCCGCCCGCTTCGCAACGAGGGAACGCGTACCCGGGGCCGCGGCGCCCAGCGCGTCCTCGCCGACGTGAGTGCATCCCGAACAGGCGCCGGGTGCACTCACGTCTGGGCCCTGTCGGATCCGTTAGTCCCACTCGTATGATGATGAGGATTTTGGAACCGCTGCGGTGCGTTCACATCTGGCCGCTGAACATCAGCTGAGAGCCTCCGCCTGTTATAGAGACCTGCTGACCAGACCTAAGTCGTTAGGCCAGCGTAAGGGGCCACGGGCTCGCCGCCGCCACACCTGTCGACGAGCACCAGTGGGAGGACCATTGGATCCGCGAGTGGCGACACGGGGATTCGGTTCAGCCAGTCGGCTGCCGCTGTGCTCCAGAATGGACTCCCGGAGGACGCGATGCGGGCCGAGCCTTGTGTTTGCGCCCACGTGTGAAAGCAGTCCTTGCCATCAACTTCGGCGATCGGGACCAGCCCCGTTCCGGCGCAGCAACCCCATCGAGGCGACGACGCCGCTCACTCGGAAACGGGCACTGCACGCCACCCACGCCAACGTCATGACACCTGGATGTCGACGCGATTGCGAGACGGACCTTCCGCTTTGGCGTAGCGATCCTGTGCTTCCTGAAGGTCGACCGTTGGTTTCGCGGCCAGGCCTGGTGACCGTTGAGCATCGTCCTTGAGGCGGCGCTGTTCATCGTAGACCGCCAAAGTGAGAACCGTGCGATCGGCATCGCTGATCTCGGTAAACGCCAGCTCTCCCGAGTTGTCGCCGCTGCGTACTATCCGGGCGCTGCCGCGGATGGGTGAATGACCCGGGACGGAGAGCATGAACGCGACATCCTCTTGCCCCACATCTTCCACGATGGCTGCAGGCACCGTCATACCGTCACCGCTGATGCTCAGGGTCCTTGTCTCGTGGCGCCCGACGGGTGTCCACAGCCGCAAGCCGGCTGAGATCGGTGCACGGACATACTCGCGTCGTAGCAGCAGCTGGGGCACACGGCGATGGTCAAAGCGCCATACGGTGCCAGCTTCATCCTGGCGTGAGAAGCCGAGTGACCCAAGTAGCCGCCACACGTCGTGGTTGACGAGGTACTCAACGGTGGCGTCGGTCGCGCCGGGTTGAGTCAGCTCGTGCGGTAGTGCCCCCCGCGCGGCTAGCAGGTCGATAGAGTCGGTGGCGAGGCTGTCCGCGTAGGCTGCGAAGCTCTGCCCGTCAACAACGATCCGCACGGCGTCGCCCGGACTGGGACGATCACCCCATCCCAACGGCTGGTCAGAGCCAGCCATGAGCACGGCGAGTCGCGGTGAGCGTGGGCCTACGTGTGTCTGTCCTCGCAGCTTGTGGTCCAAGCGCTCGCTGCCGTCGCCGGGCGCCTCGGATCAAGGACCGAGCCCGTTGGATCGGCCTAGTCGCTGGCCCGTTGCGTGAGAGGCGTTCCTCCGTGGAGCGCAATATAGTGCGCCCTCCTGATCGGCCGGGCCGCCATTCGGGCTCCGAGACCTGGCTGAGAAGCTCATCGGCGCTGTCCGTGGTCTTGACCATGCGCAGCCTGTGCGGGTCGCCCGTGCCGTACGTGAGAATCATCGCCTCGGGTAGCTCCAGGATGAGCGCAGTCCATCCGCGCCACCCATTCGGGCGCCGCACGATCGTGCGGGGCGTGTAGATGGTCGTCCATCCGTGCTCCGGGCATCGCGGTCAGCCTCCCGCTCGGATCCGGACTCCAGGGGTTGCCGGCATCAGAATGATGGCTACCCTTCGCGACACTCACTAATCTGAAGGACGTGTAGAGGTGAAGAGCCCGTCTGATGGCTGACGAACGACGCAGCGCGCAGCCTTTTGGCCCGCGGAGCACGAGGGACATTCCCGGGAATCAAATGCTCCTCTCCTAGGAAGAGGGCGCCGGACCCAGACTACGTATCTCGAACCTGTGGTCTGGCACAGCCCGGTGCAGCCGTCGACCGGGGCGTTGGCGAGCTTGCTGAGCCCAGCGTCGATCGGGAGGTCGCCGTCGACGGCGCGGGCCGACTTCGCCGCATGTCGGTAGCTGCGTGTGTGTGGTCTTCGTCGGAGCGTCGACCAGCCGTAGTCAGACCGGACCAGTGTCAGATGCGCTGCCTAGCCCTGTAGCTAGCGATGCAGGGAGCCGATCATGTAGGTCATGGGCAGGATGACACCGGCTCGATTGACCAGGCTTGCCGACCCGACGATGGTCGCAGTCATCGTCGTCGGGGTCATGGCCGGCACCGTGCTGTTGGGCTGGGCGCTTGGCGCCGATGTCCTGAGGAGCGGTTGGCCGCGCACCGTAGCTGTCAAGCCCAACACTGCAATCGCCTTCCTGTGGAGTGCTCTTGCGCTGGCGCTCCTTTCCCCGCCGAGCGTCAGCCGGCGTCATCGCAGGGCGGGACGGTCGCTGGCGGCGGCGGCCGGCACGCTCGGTGCGCTCAGCCTCGCCGAGTACATCGGCGGCATCGATCTCGGTGTCGACCAGCTGCTCTTTAGCGAGACGCCCGGCGCGGTCGGCACGTCCAACCTTGGGCGTATGGCCCCCAACACGGCTCTGAATTTCATGCTCCTGGCTGGTGCTCTGTTTTGCTTGCACCCGCGTCGTGACTGGCAGTCCTGGGCCATGGTCGCGCTGGGCTTGCTGGTGGCCGTGCTGGCCGCGGTCGCCCTGATCGGCTACCTGAGCGGCGTCACGTCGCTGTATGCCGTCAGCAACGTGACGCAGATGGCGATCCCGACCGCGATCGCGTTCTTGGTGCTCGTAGCCGGCATGTGCTGCGCGCGGCCGGAGCGCGGGCCGCTCAGACTGGTCAACAGCGACACGGCCGGCGGGACAGTAATCCGCGTGGTCTTTCCTGCCACGGTAGCGCTGCCGCTGCTGCTCGGCGTGCTGCGTCTCATCGGCCACAACGCGAGGCTGTATGACGCGGACACCGGGACGTGGCTCATGGTCCTTGCCATGATGTTCCTCCTGGTCCCGTTGACGTGGGTGCTAGCCGCCTCTCTGGATCGTTCCGAGTGTGCACTCCGTCGTAGCCGGGTTATGCGCCAGGAGGCGCAGCGCGAGCGTGTGGCCTTCGAGGAGGCACCGATCGGCAGTGTGCTCACCACGCCGGACGGCACGATCCAACGCGTCAATGGCGCGATGTGCGAGATCATTGGCTACCGCGCGGATGAGCTTCTCGGTCACTGCATCTATGACTTCACCCACGGTGAGGATCAGCAGCTGACCCGTGCGACCGTGCGCGGGCTCTTGGACGGGGAGGTGGGCACGTTTCGCATCGACAAGCGCTACAGGCATCGTGATGGCCACGTCGTCGACGCCCACGTCGCCATCACCGCGATCCTCGACGAGGACGGGCGGGTCGGGCAGCTCTTCGGACAGGTTCAGGACATCTCCGACGCTCGCCGCGCCGCCGACGACCTGCAGCACGCTCAGCTTGAGACGCTTGCGCGTCTTGGCGCCGCTGCCGAATTTCGCGACGATGACACCGGTCAGCACACACGCCGCGTCGGCGATCTCTCGGCCGCGATCGCGGAACGTCTCGGCCTGCCCGCTGCCACCGTCGCGCTATTGCGCATGGCTGCCCCGCTGCATGATGTCGGCAAGATCGCAATCCCTGATGCTGTGCTGCTCAAGCCCGGTCGGCTGACGAGTGACGAGCTCAACCAGATGAAGGCCCACACGACCGTCGGCGCTCGGATGCTCAGTGGGGGAGCCTTTCCGCTCTTGGAGATGGCCGAGCAGATCGCGCTGACGCATCACGAACGATGGGATGGGTCCGGGTATCCCGCTGGCCTCAGCGGCGAAGGAATTCCGCTGGTCGGCCGCATCGTCGCTGTCGCGGACGTCTTTGACGCCTTGACCCACGCCCGTCCGTACAAGAATGCATGGACGGCCAGCAAAGCCATCGCCGAGATGCGTCGGCAATCAGGCCGCCAATTCGATCCCACGGTCTTGGCCGCGTTCCTCGAACTGCGGTACCCCACGACGCCGACGGACGCACGCCGCCCTCGCCACGCGCCGCTCGTCACCTCTGCCGCCTAACTCCGGGAACCGTCGACGCTGGCACACGCGGATCGTCCTGCCGTCGTCTACCAGGTGGTGAGGTTCCTTACGGTTCGATCCAGGCCTTGGGCCGCTATGACGGATTAGCTGGCGGACGCGATCCTGCGCGGACTGAGCGGCTCAGCACGCCAAGCCCCCTATGCTCGAGGGCGCGATCATGCCGGCGGGCTGATCCTGTGTGGCGGCCTCGGGCACTTGACGCGCGGCTTTGGTCCTCCGTTGCGTCCCACGGCGGTAGGGCGCGTTGCATTTGAGGTCTAGTGTCGTGTCGCAAGCCGGGGCGTCGGGATTCTTGGTCTTGCGACATCCGTGATGTTGTACAAACATAACTAGTAGACGACCAAGATCGGTCTCCGCGGAACCCCAACCGGCGCAAGGGCGTGAATAACAGCCATAGATCGTTGCCCGGAAGACGACGCCCAATGCGCATCCCTGTGCCGGGGAGCTCGTCGTTTGATCTCGGAGCTCGTCGGTCGTTCGCAGGTTCAACTCGCCTAACCGGCCTGCTGTGGGCGAACCCGTGCATCTGGTTACGCTCTTAGTCCGGCGATCCGGAGCGTGGCGCTGTTGCGCCCAGCGCGCGCAAAGCGTCTGATGCCGGCGCTCTGCTCGGTGTAACGCGCGATTCGGTCCAGCGGCGTTAGGTCATTGTGGGGTAACGCGGCGGGTCAAGGCGAATCGCGGCGATGTCCTGCGGCGGCGGCAGCTTTGCAAGCGTGGCACGGATGATGTCCATGAGGTCGTGATCTTCATGACCCAAGTCTGCGAGCAGCGCGCGCAGCGCAGTATGCGTGAGCTTGAGCTCAGAAGGGGTTAACTCGAGGTGAAAGGTGTGCATTACGCACCTCCAGATCCATCGTCGTGCCATATGGTACAACGCCCGCTGTGTCTCAGCACCGCTGATGTGCTGAACTCGTCGCAGTAGGGAGGTCGGGCTCGATTCGACGCACAGCGACCGTGGCGCATGTCGATGACGCCAGAGCTCTCCTGAGCGCCACGACGCAGTTGCGGTTCAGCGGAGCTCGGCGTCAACTGCCGCTGTTTTGGGGCCGCGGCCGCGTTGTTGGCCCGGCTGGGGTGGCAGCGCTGTTCAGCCCATCGAGCGGGTACTCATCTGCATCGGTCGGCCGGCAACGGAGGGACGATGCGCGAGACCGTCTAGAGACCTTCCACGCAGTACGGCCGCCTGGCAGCCGCCGGTGTGGGACGTGGATCTTCCCGAGCCGAGGGCAACGGCTGACCGGCACAGCGCTTAGCTCGCTGGGACGGAGCCGGGCGTGAAGTGCTGTGGTCCTCAGATGGGCATCTCGGCGACGGCCCATCAGTCGACTGTGCTGGTCGTCGGCTCGGCGCGCCCTGTCCGCTGGTGTGCGCCGGGCCCGTCGTCGGTGGGTCAGCCTCGCTGGCTATGCGCGCACCCGTCGCGAACGTAGATAGGCGACCGCTTCGGCTGGCCGCGCTGCCGTCGGCGGCCTGGGCGGTGAAGTCTGTGCAGGCTTCGCGCAGCTTGACGGACGACGATGCGACGGTCGAGATCCTGGTCCGGCCTCCGGCATGTGTCGGCGAGCGGGCGCTTGGCGCAGCGGTTGCTTTGCGCGGGGCGCGGTGGGAAGCTTGTCTGTGAGGGCGAATGGGAGCGCGCCGAGCCAGACGGAGAGGAGCTTCGAGATGGCTGTTGGAGTGCTGATGGACTTTCCCGGCGGCGACACTGCTGCCTATGACCGCGTGATCGAACGGATGGGGCTGGCTGACGGCAAGCCGCCGGCGGGCGCGCTGTTTCACATGGCCGGCGCGACCGACGAGGGCTTCCGCGTCGTCGACATCTGGGAGTCGGTCGATGCCTACAGGCGGTTTGCTGAGCGACAGATCGGACCGTTGTCGTCGGCGGAGGGCTTTCCGTCTCCGCGGGTTTCGATCTGGGAGATCCACAATACGATGAGCACCTCCCCGCTGGTGGCAGCCTGAGTCATGACCCGCACCGAACTTGCGCGACGCTTCTTCGAGGATGTGTGCAACGGGCGCCGGCTTGACGTTGCCGACGACATCCTCGCGGCGGATCACGTCTACCACGATCCGCAGAGCCCGTCGCACGGAGACGGGCCAGACGGCATGAAGCAGACTGTCGCGCTGTATCAGGACGGTCTGCAAGGGCGCTGGGAGGTCCACCAGATCGTTGAGGCCTCAGGACACGTGACGGTCCGCTGGACCGGTCACGGCGTCCATGACGCAGAGATCTTGGGCATCGCACCGACCGGACGTGAGGTTCATGTCGACGCGATCACCCTGCTTCGTATCGACGGCGAGAAGATTGCCGAAAACTGGACCTGCTGGGACACCCTCGGCATGCTGCAGCAGATCGGCGCCGTCCCCGCCCCAGCCTGAACCGCACCGAACGACAGCCGACCGGGCTGCGCTCAGACCTGGTCGGCCGTCGGACTAGCCGAAAGCCGGCAAGGCGTTGTGACTCGCGGACGCGGAGTCGATGTTCGAGCCGCCGCCGCCGCGCCGTTGCCGCGTTGGGGAGCGAACCGTCAGTGGCGTCGAAGATCTCGATCCCGAACGACGGGCCGCGCCTAGCTCAGCAAGCACCTGCCGGTGCCCGGGACCAATCTAGGGCCGCTACCTACTGGCTTGCCGAGGGCGTCATCGGGCTCGGCTTCACCCTGAGCCGGGCCGCCTGCCGGCGGCCCAGCGTCCAGCTGTTCGGCATGGTCCGGGCCACGGTCTCGGCCGGTGCCCCGCGTCCAGATTGCCGGTGTGCCGGACTAGATGCCTGTTGCTTGGCGCGGTGTGGTGCCGGGGAGTAGCCTCGTTTGCGTCCGGACGCGGTGAACGAGGAGCCGAAACGGTGGTTGCGTCCCTCAGGCGCTATCTCTTGCTCAGTGGATCGATGGTCGAGCTCGGGTCGCGGGTTGATCGCGGCTTTGCGGAGTCGCTCATCGGTCAGCCGGGATTTGAGTCTTATGCGCTCTTGGACTGCGGCGACGGTGACGTGATCACCATCACGGTCTTTCGGGATGCGGTGGGCGCGCAGCGGTCGGCGGTCCTTGCCCGGGAGTGGGCAAAGGAGCACCTCGACGACTTGGCATTGACGCGCCGGGAGGAGCTGCTGGGCGAGATCCTCGTCAGCCGGGCGAGCGAGGAATTGCTCGAGCCCGTCCATGCCACTAGTGCGGGCAGGTTCGCGAGCCTGCGGCGCTACACGATGGCCAGTGGGTCGGTTCCCGAACTGATGCGCGGTGTCGACGACGTCTTCGCCGACGCGATCGCAGATCTGGACGGGTTCGTCGACTTTGAGGTCATCGACACCGGTGGCGGCGAGCTGCTCTCGGTGACCGTGTTGCGTGACCGCGCGATGGTCCTGGAGACCGACGAGATGGCGCTGCGGTTCGTCACCGAGCGGCTCAGCCGCTTCCGGCTGCAGCGCACGGAGGTGGTGGGCGGCGAGGTCGTGGTCAGTCGAGCGGTAGCCGAGATGCTCGAGCCGACGCACGCTTGACATGCCACAGACTTGAGAGCTGCTGGCCGGACGCCGTTCAGCGGACAGACCCCAGCTGAGCAGCGAGGAGTTCTTGCGGTAGAAACGGTGGCCGCCTGGGCGCCCGCGCTCTGGCCGCGGGCCGGTGCGCATAAGCTCTGCACGGCTACCGTGCCGGGATGCCCCGAGGTAGAACGGGTACGGCGTACGTCGTCTTGGCGCTGATGGCCACGAGGTAGCCGGTCGGGGCGCGGCCGCGCCGCAGGCGAGACGGCGGCTTGGTCGTCGATGGCCTCGACGCGGGTCAAGGGCCACGAGATTGGCCGTCCTGGCTTCGGTGAATCGTCGTGATCGAGTCCCTAGCTCCTGAGCGCGAGCCGGGCGTGGCTCACTGGCCGAGCGGTGGCGACGACTGCCGACGGCCATCCGCGCGATTGCCGGGCTGGTCAGGTGCCGCGCCCGCCCGTGCAACCCGTCAGCGCCAGTGCTCTGACGCACCAAAGATCGCAGAGGGCTGATTGATCGCTTGGACCAGGAGTGAGGGCGGCGGATTTGCGGCTCGCGGTGAATAGGGGGTCATAGGGAGCCGCGATGGCTATCTGCCGTCATCGCCTGGGCGTGGTTTTGTCGTCAACCCGACCGGCGCGCGAGGAGCGTGGCCGGGCGAAGCGTCCGCGTGCAGGTGCCGCGGCCGCCGCCCGGTGGCAATGGAAGGACGGCGGCCGCGGCTGTACGACGCCCTGTCCCGAGGGTGTCGCCGGGCGACGCTACTGGGGGAGCCCCTAGCGGATCCGATGGGCAGCAGCGACGACCTCGGCGGCACGAGGAGAGAGAGTGCGTCCCGCTCCCCAGAGAGCGGGACGCACTTGGCCAACCGGGATGTCCCTTCCCAACCGAGCTGTTCGGCTCGACGGGTTTGGTGTCGCTGCGCCATAGTCAGAAATCTGACGCAACGGTCAGTGGATGCGCCAAGTTTGCTGAGTTATCGCTCAGTAGTCAGCGTCACTCGGTGTATCGTGACGCCTGTGTTCGTGTCACAAGATGGGCGCCGCGGGTTCTTGGTCTGCGACCACCCGTCGTGTAGGTGCTCGAGCGATCCCTTCGTGGTCCATCCGGGCCGCTTTCTGCCCGACGGGTGGGCGCTGTCGGTCCGGTTCCATGGACGAGAACTGTCCGGTCACCTGTGCCCGCGACACGCAGACGCCTTCGCTCGGCGACGTTAGTGGCGCGGCGGCACGGGCGTCCCCGGAGTCATCGACGATGGCATTTGATTGACCGCCGGTCCTGCGGGGACTGTCTGGGTGCGTGCTTCGTCTTTCGTGATCCGTCCAAGGGTGCCGATAACCGGGTCGTACCGACGGGTCGGCCATGGCCGTGCCCTGACCAACGGAGCCCAGAGACGACATGCCCCCCGCCGCAGCCTCCACCGAAGTGACCTCATCGTCCGCCGACGTCCAGCGCCGCCACAACGAGGGCCATGGCCGTCGCCTCACCGCGGCGTTCGAGGCCCTGGAGGCGTTCCCGGCACTGGCCGAGTCGCGCAACCGCCTGCTGCGCGTCGTGCGCCAGGAGCGGATCTCGACCGGTGAGGTCGTCGCCGCGGTGGAGTCCGACGTCGCGCTGGTCATCTCCGTGCTGCGCCTGGGCAACCAGGTGGAGGGCAAGAGCCGCGGCAAGGTCGAGTCCGTCGTCCAGGCCGTCGACCTGCTGTCCCCCGAGGCCGTGCAGGCCCTGGCCACCCGCGCCCGCACCTTCGACTTCTTCGAGCGCTCCTCGGTCTGGGACGCCGCGCCCGAGCGCTTCCGGCTGCACGGCGTCGCCACCCAGCGCGCCGCCGACCGCCTGGCCACCGAGGCCGGCTACGAGGACCGCGACCGCCTCATGGTGACCGCGCTGCTGCACGACATCGGCAAGCTCGTGCTCATGCACGCCTACCCCGGCTACCCCGGCCAGGTGCACGGCAACGCGCGCACCCCCGAGGAGCGCATCCATCGCGAGCGCCGCGAGCTGGGTGTCGACCACGCGCTGGTCGGCGGCGTCCTGGCCCGCCGCTGGGGCCTGCCCAAGGCCGTCGCCTCGGTCATCGAGCGCCACCACGCCGACGACGCGCAGGGCGAGGCCGCCTTCGTGCGCCTGGCCGACATGCTCGCCCACTACTCCCAGGGCAGCGCCGTGTCGCCGACCGAGCTGCTCAAGTGCGCCCGCACGATCGGGCTCGGCCCGAGCGAGCTGCGCGCGGTCATGTACGACCTGCCCTACCCGACGACCGGCCGCACGCGTCAGATCGACCCGTGCCCGCTGTCGGGCCGTGAGCTCGAGGTCCTCAAGCGCCTGGCCGAGGGCAAGGTCTACAAGCAGATCGCCCTGGAGCTGTCGCTCTCGACCTCCACGGTCCGCACCCACCTGCACAACATCTACGGCAAGCTCGGCGCCGTCGACCGCGCCCAGGCGGTCCTCATCGCGACCGAGCGCGGCTGGCTGTAGGACTGGCGGCGGGCCGCCTCGAGGTCGCGACCGCCACCGAGCCACGCTGGCCGCAGTCGCGCTCGCTGACGTCGCTCCGAACGCGGGGATCGTGACGCGCGCGGGTCTCGATCACCCACTCGATCCGAGGAACGAGACCGACGACGGTTGAAGCTCGGCGGAGGCGTGGGACGCCGGTTCGGGGGCGGTGACCGCCACCGCGAGGCGGACCAATTTATCGGGGTCGACATGGCAGCAAGAAGGACTCTGCCGCGACGGTCGCCGCCGTCGTGGCCGACGATTGCGCGTGCGGACGCGGCTGCTGACCCCGACCCCTTAGCAGCCGGAGCGGTCGCTGACATCTGCGCCGAGATCGCGCATCACGGCCCCGTCCGAGTCGCGGAGCTCCTTTTTGTGACCCCGCCTGTTTGCTGAGAGGGCCGAGATGCTCGAGGACCGGTCCGTCACGGTGTCGAGTTCCCGCAGAACGATGCCCGGCTCGTCCAGGCTCATCGACCCTATAGAAGTCGATCCGCGAGAGCCGCCTCGTTCACGACGGCCCCCGAGGTGCGCCGCGTGATGTAGGACCTCGCCGGGCTCGTCCTGTGGTCCCGCTGACGAGACTCTCGCCTGACGAACGGGTCGCGGACCGCTGCGAACGGACTGAGAAGGGCAGCGGCCCGCGACCGTTGTCGAGCGCCCTATGCAACTTGCTCGCGAGTCGGCGGCGACGTTGCCCAAGGGGCAGCCTTTCGACCGCGAGACCGTCCCGAGGGTTCGCTCGCTGTCAACACGCTACTCATGGGGCCGCTGACGAATGCGCCAGTCGCCGCGTCCTTGAGACCCCAGCGTGAGTAGTGGCCGCTATGCGACATCGGCGCACGGCTCGCGGTCTCCTAGAATTCGCGATCTCCTGCCGTGCTCCCCTGAGCCCGGATCCACCGATTGGGACCGGGTGGGTGCACCGAAGCGGCGTTTCGGGGTGCTCGGAGGACGGCGCCGGCTGGTATGGGCGCGGATCGGGCCGCCAAGGCCGGGTTGAGGCCTTCGGCGGGTGTCGGTCTGCCGTTTGCGCCCGGCGGTGATCGACGCCTTGGACTCGCTGGCGTTGTTGGTGTTGAACGTCGGTGCGGTGGTTCAGGCGGCGGGGAGCGCGCGGATGCGGTTGAGCGCGTTGAGGTAGTCGCCGTGCCAGGGCCAGCGGGCGGGCAGGTGCAGTGTCCATCCGCGGGCGTGGCTGGTCAGGCGGCCGGGGACCTCAAGCAGCCGACGCCGTAGGGTGCGGGCGGCACGGATCGTGGTGTTGGGCAGCCCGAGTAGCTGGGTCCATCTGAGCAGGTTGTGGGCCAGGCAGGCCAGCACGGTCCAGGCGCCGTTGGCGTGAAAGTGTCCGGAGGGGAAGTGCGCGAGTGCTTGGTCTTTGAGATCGGCGATGACCTGTTCGACGACGGCGTGGTCGCGGTGTTCGGCCTCCACCGTGTGGAGGTCGTCGGTGCGGTTGGTCAGAAGGCAGAAGTGGCGCCAGTCGGGCCACAGCTCGGCCTGCGGGCCGACCAGGCGGGTGCGCCGGACGACCAGCCGCCGTCCCGCGTAGGTCGTTTCGGCGATCTGCGCCAGGCCCCCGTCGGGGTAGTCGATCGCCAGCCAGGCATCCGGGTCGATCGCCTCGACGGCCGCCTTGACCGTCTTGATGTTGCGCACGCCGATCGAGTACTACCAGTCCTTGGCCTCCAACAGCTTGAACACCTTGGTGTTCCAGAACCCCGAGTCGGCGCGCAGCAGCTTCGTGCCGGTGGCGCCGGCGCGGTCGACCCTTGCGATCAGTTCCTCGCAGAAGCGCTTGATGCCCTTCTGCGTGTTGGCCGATCCCTTCCTGAGGCGAATATGCAGCGCCTCGCGGGTGTCGGCCCTGGTCGCGAGGATCGGGTGGTAGCCAAAGAGCTTGGTGTAGCCGTAGCCCGCGCCCTGCTTGGTCTTGCCGCATACCTGCCCGACGAAGCTGTCGACATCGACGATCAGCCTGCGGTCGCCGGGGCCGGCCCCGGCCTGCCACGCCCGGGTCAGCGACTCGGCCAGCAGCCGATCGAGCTGACGCACGTGCCCGAACGTAAACGCCCGCAGAAACGTCCCCAGCGTCGAGGGCGCCGGCAGCCAGCCGCCCAACAGCCGGCGGGTGCGCCCGGCCCGCAGCACGCCGCAGTCATCGATGCTGTCGGCGCCGAGCACCATCGCGAACACCAAGGCCATCACCTTGCGCCCCGCGTTCGCCGCCCCGGGCCGCTCGCGCCGCAGCGCCACCAACCGTCCCGCCAGCGCCTCGACCCCCAGCCGCTGCGCGACCATCGCGACGAGCATCGCCCCGGCATCGCTGACCACCCGCTCGTCATCGAACCTGACCGCCAGAGCGTCCAGTCCGACGGCCTCGTCATCCTGCACCATCAAGGTGACCTCCTGACGCAGGCCGCGACCGCCACGAACGGCCGCTTTCTTCCTGCTCAGGAGGTCATTCTTGTCCACGCCCCGGACGCCACCGTCCTACCCGACCGGTGGATCCGGGCTGAGACCTAGCGGGAGTCTGAGGGGGCCACGTCCATCGAGACCGCGAAGAGCGACAGGACGCCGCGGCACGACGTTCACTCAGCGGTGGATCACGCGCAGGCTCGGGGGGCCGGCCTGCGCGGGAGGTGCGTCCCGGGTGCCTGGGTGTGTTCAGGCCGACGACAGGAAGACCCACGAAGCCCATCACCGCGATCGATGATCCTCGTTACGTCAAGGCCATGAGCCACCCGGTACGGGTGCGGATCATGGCCATGTTGTCGGAGCGCAAGGCGAGCCCGAACGAGCTGTCGCAGTGGCTGGGCACCACGCTGGGGGCGACGGCCTACCACGTGCGCACGCTGCACAAGCTGGGGTTGATCGAGCTCGTCGACGAGACCCGCGTGCGCGGCGCCGTCGAGCACCACTACAAGGCCAGAGCCCGCCCGAAGGTCACCGAGGAGACCTGGTCCAGCGCGTCCCCGGTCGCCAAGCAGGCGGCCGTCGGCTCGGAGCTGAAGATGCTCGAGGACGTGGCCAACGCGTCGGCCGCCTCGGGTGGGTTCGACCGTGCCGACGCGGTCCTGGAGCGCCGCACCGCCCGCGTCGACGAGCGCGGCTTCAAGGCGCTGGCCGCCGAGGCCCACAAGTTCCTGGCGCGCGTGGAGAAGATCGAGGCCGAGGCCGAGCGCCGCCTGGCCAAGGCCGGTCACAACGGCGCGCTGGACGCCGGCGTCGTGCTGTTGTCCTATGAGTCGATCGCGCTCGGGGACCAGATCCCCGAGTCGACGAAGAAGAGCACCCGCTCAAGCGCCCGCGCCGCCGCTGAGCACGCTTGGTCACAGGGCGGTCATGGTGACCGTGGGTCACTGCCGGCTCTCGACAAATCCCTTGGTAAGCGCCGCTGCCTCCTTTGCTGCCGGAAACACGTTTGGTCGGCCAGGAGGATGCTCCTTGGCGTTTGGCTCATATCCAGCCCTGTTCAGCGCAGAGCAGGACGGCTTGGGCGCGGTCCTGGACGCCGAGCTTGCGGTAGGTGTTGTGGAGATGAGTGCGAACAGTGCTGCTGCTGAGGCTGAGCGCGTTCGCGATTTCGCCGTAGACCTTGCCGGTTGCCAGCTCTCGGACCACGGCAAGCTCTCTGGGGCTGAGGGGGCACTCGGATGTGATGATGCGCTGTTGGTCGCCGCTGCTCGGAGCGTCGCGTTCGTACATCAGCGTGCGGAGCTGACTGTGGCTCAGGCCGATTGTGGCCGCGGCCTGCTGCAGGGTGTGTGGCTCGAGGTCTTGGCCGTGGGCGTAGTGGGCGAGGAGGTCAGCGAGACGCACGATTCCGGCTGCGCCCGAGGCGGCGGTCTTGTGGTGGTTTTCAACGATCGAGGCCAAGCGGTTTGGCAGGCCCCACCGCCGGATGAGCACGCCGCCCACGGTGGCGTGGTCAAGGCCGAGTTCGTGACGTTCGGCCTGTGCCCGAGCGTCTGGCGTCTGGGCCTGTCCGTGCTGGGCCTGGGGGTAGCCGGGGTAGGCATCGGCGAGGAGCAGCTTGCCAACGTCGTGAAGGAGTGCAGCGACGAGCAGGTCGTCGTGGGCGGCCTCGGGGTCCAAGGTTCGGGCGATGCTGGCAGCGACGTGCTTGACCGAGACGGCGTGGAGGCGCATGCGCTCCGGAGGAGCGGGCCAGCCGGGAAGCTGTTCAAAGAAGTCGACGACGGAGATGCGTAACGCCAGCTGTTTGACACCGTCGGGCGAGATCATTGCGACCGCCTGCGGAATGTTGCTGATCGTGCTGCGTGGTCGCGCTTGTTGGTTGGCGACTCGCAACACGGCGATGGCCAGGGCCAGATCGGACTCGATGGCCGACACCAAGCGCCGTGTCGTCGGCCGGCCGCCTTCTAAGACCTCGATGAGACGATCGCGCGACTCGGTCAACGCTGGCATGCCCTCAAGCCGCTCAAACGCTGCTGGCATGCGGTGCCCAGGCCGCCCCCCAGGCGAGGTCGTTACAACGGCTTGCCCGCGGCTTCGCGGTGTCCTAGATCTGGCTGCTGTGGGCGTGATACCGCGCTCGGCGCAGTCTTGACGTAGAGCGCGGACGACGGCAGGATCGAAATGGGTTCCCGAGCCCGAGCTGATGATCGTCAGCGCTTGGCCTGGCGCCAGGGCGTTTCGGTAGGGCCTTTCGCTGGTCAAGGCCCGAAAGGTCTCGGCCACGGCGATGATCATGCTCTCCGTTGGAATGTCGGGCGATCCGATCCCGGCCGGGTAGCCCGAACCGTCTACGCGTTCGTGATGCATCCGGACGATCGCGGCAACCTGCTGGAGGGTGGGCACGTTGGCCAGAGCCTCGGCTCCCCACTCGGGATGACGCTGCACCACCAATCGCTCCTGTGCGTCTAACGGTCCCCGTTTGTGCAAGATCCGGTCGGGCACGCCGATCTTGCCCACGTCGTGGAGCCGTGCGGCCGTGGCCAAGTGCTCGAGCTGGTGTGTATCGAGTCCCAATCGACGCCCCAACCGTTCAGTCAAGTCGACCATGAAACGGCCATCGATGGCCGCGTAGCCGTCGCGCAATTCAAGCAGCGAAGCCAGCGCTCCTACTGCGGTGTTTGCGCCCCGAGCGAGCCGCTCGCGCTCGTGGGCTGCCGCGCAGATCGTGCCGGCGAGATCGACCAGACCCGAGAGAACCTTGAAGTTGGGCTTCGTGGTGATGCCATCAAGCCAGATGACGCCCTGATCAAAGGTCAGGACCTTCTCCCTCTGGCTGCCAAAGCGCCCACTCTCGTGGGCCGACACGCGGTCCAAGACCGTATCCAGCGCTTGCGGATCTGACACGAAACCATGCTCGGCCGCCAGCCGGCGCTGCCCATCACCGTCTTCAACGACCACCACCGACCGGGCCGCGCCCACGACTAGCGCCGCGTGTCGCGCCAACACTTTCAACAGGGCATCCGACCCGCGGCCCTCCGACGCGGCCGGAAGCTCCACGGTGCTTGGGCCGGCCTTACTGGACGAGGCTTGCATGCGGCTACTCAGAGCGTTGCGTGTGGTCCACTGAACTGGTTCCCGATCGTGTTCGGGCTCTGCGCGTTCGCGTCAGGGACATGAGGGCGGTGTATCAGTGCTCCGGATGACCTGGCGGCGGCCATCCGCTTTGCAGAGTAATCACGACCAAAGTTCAATCTGGCCGTGCGCCGGCTAGTTGCTGGTCCGTCAGACGCAGGACCCAGCACGGCATCCAATTCGCCCTGCTACAGACATGATTCAGGACAGATGGGCTGGTGTGGTGCGTCCGTCGACAACGGCGGACAGATTCGCTTTAGCTTCACGCGGGCAATGTCGATAGCACGCAAAGTGGCTCGTATCGATCAGGAGTTCGGAGTAGAACGGAGCTGTGCCGGTGGGTTCGGGTCCTGTGGAAACGCGGTCTGACGGGCAATCGGCCAATCTTGTGGTGGGGTTGGTGGCGCTGGGGCTAGTGGCGGTCCTGGTCGTGCTGGGAGTTCAGCTTCATGCGACGCAGGCGGCGGCGCGAGATGACGCAAAGACCCGTTTCCGTTTGAGGGCCGAGGTCACCGCCGCGCTCACGCAGGCCGTGTTCTCCTCCGCCGCCGAATCGCCGGAGACGGCCAAGCGTTACGGCTCCGCGGTGGTCAGCGACCGGGCTCTAGATCGCGCCGTCAGGCAGGGCGGCCTGCGATATCAGGCGTTGCTGAATGATGAGGGACAGCTCATCGCCAGATCGCGCGCGGTGAGCGGCGCCTCACAAGCGGGGCTGCTGTCGCGCTCCCCATCACTTCTTCGCGCCCTCCAAAGCTCCCCCTACGCGTTGTCAGACGTCGTGCACAGTGGGCCCGGCGGCACGCCCGTTATCGACTTCGCCGTAGCGCTGAAGACCCCCTATGGCCGGCGAGTGCTGGTAGGTGGCTTGGTTCCGGGCGCGATCGGCACCTTCGTGAGCGACTACTTGAGGCGCATCCCGGCCGCTGTCGGAAAGGCGTACGTCATCGACGGTCGCGGTACCGTCATCGGCACGTCTGATCCGCGGCCCGTCGTGCGCCAAGCCACACAGCCAGGCTTGCTGTCGTCCGCCCGCCATGGCCACCAAGGATCGTTTGGCCAGGACGGGTACTTCGTCGCTGTCCCGGTGGCCAGCAGGTGGCGTGTCGTGCTCACGGTCCCGGCGTCGCAGCTCTTCGGGTCGGTGTCGGGACTACGTAAGTGGGTGCCCTGGCTGATCTTCGCCGCCCTCGGCCTGGTCGGCCTGTGTTCGTTGCTCCTGTTGCGGCGAATGCTTGCCGGGAGGGCCGCGCTCGCCCGAGCCAACAGCGAGCTCGCGGAGAGCAACGCCAAGCTGCAGGGCACCAACGCGTTGCTGCGCCATGCGGCTGAGCTGGCACGCTCAAACGAGGAACTTGAGAGATTCGCCTCGATCGCCTCCCATGACCTGCAAGAGCCACTCCGCAAGGTCCAGACCTTTGCGGCGCAGCTCAACGTGCGGGAGCGTGATCGCTTGTCGGAGCAGGGCCAGGACTTTCTTCGCCGAATGACGGCGGCAGCGGGGCGCATGCGGACGCTCATCGACGATTTGCTCATGTTCTCGCGCGTCTCGACCCAGGGCCGTCCGTTCGTCACGGTCGACCTCGCCGATGTGCTCGACGAGGTGCTCTTGGACGTCGATCACACGGGCGCGCAGATCATCACCGGGGATCTGCCCACCATCGACGCAGACCCTGTGCAGATGCGTCAGTTGCTGCAGAACCTCCTCGCCAACGCCTTGAAGTTTCGACGCGAGAACGTCGTCTGTGAGATTGCTATCGCCGCCCGAGTGGTCGACGGTGTCGCCGATCTGACGGTGACGGACAACGGCATCGGGTTTGATCCCAAGTACGCCGTACGCATCTTCCGCGCGTTTGAGCGGCTGCACGGCACCTCATCCTACGCGGGCACCGGGATCGGATTGGCTCTGTGCTACAAGATCGTCGAGCGCCACCATGGCACGATCACCGCGGACAGTCGTCCCGGCTCCGGTTCGGTGTTCCGCGTCAGGTTGCCCGTCCAGCAGCACGTCAGCTCTGCACCCCAGACGCCGGCACCATCGGCGACGCCAGCAGAGATGAGCTTCGAAACCGTGCCACCACGTGTCTAGCGCGCGCGACCGCTTAGTCACCATCCTGATGGCAGACGACGATGAGGACGACCGTCTCTTGACCGCCGACGCGCTCAAACGCTCACGACTACGCAACGAGATCCGCTTTGTGGTCGACGGCGAAGACCTGATGCATTACCTGCACGGCGAGGGCATCTACGCCGCCGACGGCATCGAGGCGCCCAAGCCGGGCATCATCCTGCTCGATCTCAACATGCCCAAGAAAGACGGCCGCGAGGCGCTCGCCGAGATCAAGGCCGACCCGGTCCTACGCAGAATTCCCGTGGTGGTGCTTACGACCTCAAAGGCCGAGGAAGACATTTTCCGCAGCTACGACCTAGGCGTCAACTCCTTCATAACCAAGCCAGTGACCTTCGAAGGGCTTGCAGAAGTCATGCAGACCCTTGCTCACTACTGGTTTGACCTCGTCGAGCTTCCTCAGGACGGCGAAAATGACATCACCTGAGGTGCTGCGTCTGCTGCTCGTCGAGGACGACGAGGACGACTACGTCATCACGCGCAGCCTGCTCGACACGCAACGCCGCGTACGCTTCGACATCGACTGGGCTCAGAGCTACGACGCGGCACTCAACGCGATCCGCGAGGACCGCCACGACCTCTACGTCGTGGACTACCGCCTGGGGCAGCTCACCGGCCTCGATCTAATCCGCGACGCGTGGGGAAGCGATCCCAAAGCGCCGGTCATCCTGCTCACCGGTCAGGACGATTACGAGGTCGACTTGCAGGCTACCCGACTCGGCGTCACCGATTACCTGGTTAAGGGCAGCATCGATACGCCCAGCCTAGAGCGCACGATCCGCTACGCGGTACGCCATCACCAGGCGATGCTGGACCTGCGCCGAAGCGAAGAGCGCTACGCCGTCGCTGTCCGTGCAACCAACGACGGCATCTGGGACTGGGACCTCGCCGCCGGCAGCATGCATTTCTCGCCCCGCTGGCGAGCGTTACTGGGCTACAACGAAAATCTGATCTCAGATACGCCGGCCGCATGGTTCGATCTCGTTCATCCCGATGACATCGACCGGCTGCACTGCGCGATCGACCACCACCTCGCCGGACGCAGCGCGCACTTCGAAAACGAACATCGCATCCTCCACGCAGACGGTCGGTGGCGCTGGGTCCTGAGCCGCGGACTGGCCACCTACCATCCCTCTGGCGAGGCGGTCCGCTTAACCGGGTCACTCTCGGACGTCACCGAACGCCACGACGCTCAACAACAGCTCGTCCATGACGCCCTGCACGACAGCCTCACCGGATTGCCCAATCGGATCCTGTTCATGGACCGCCTCGCGCACTGCCTGCGCCATCACGAGCGAGACCGCGATTCTCACTGCGCCGTACTGTTCATCGACATCGACCGGTTCAAGCTGGTCAACGACAGCCTGAGCCATGCTGCGGGCGACTGCGTCCTCATCGAGCTGGCCCGCCGTACCAAAGGTGTGCTTCGACCAGATGATACCGTCGGACGCCTAGGCGGTGACGAGTTTGTCATCCTTTTGAACCGGATCGAGAGACTTACTGACGCCGAGGCCACAGCGAACCGCGTTCAGCGGTCCATTGCCGAGCCGATACACGCCGAAGGACGCGAACTCATCATCACGGCCAGCATCGGGATCTCCCACAGCGGCGCGGAGATCACTGCCGGCGCCGACGAGTTGATTCGCAGCGCCGACATCGCGATGTATGACGCCAAGCGCAAGGGGGGCGCGCGCTGCGAGGTGTTTGATCCCAGCATGCGCCAGCGGCTGGTCAGTCGCGTTTCGCTGGAAGCGGAGTTACGCGAAGCGATCGACACGAGGCGCATGCGAGCCTTCTTTCAGCCCATCGTTGACCTCGGTACCGGCACCATCCGCGGGTTTGAGGCTTTGGCACGCTGGCCTGCTGGACCATCCGAGGTGTCACCGGCGCGGTTCATTCCGGTCGCCGAAGAGGCGGGCCTGATCGGCGCTCTGGGTCGTCTGATGCTGCATGATGCCTGTCGCACACTCGGCGACTGGCGCGGTCGAGGTGTGGTCGAACGCGACACAACGGTCAGCGTCAATGTCTCACCTAGGCAGTTGACCGATCCCGCCTTAATTAATGAGGTGCGTTCTGCCCTGGCTGACAGCGGTTTGCCGGGGAGCAGCCTCGTCTTAGAGATCACAGAGAGCACCCTCATCGAGCGGCCCGAACAAATCAGGGATAAGCTGCACGAGCTGCTCGCCCTCGGGGTCCACATCCATCTAGATGATTTTGGCACCGGCTATTCGTCCTTGACCGTGTTGCACCACTTCCCTGGCAACACACTCAAGATCGATCGAGCGTTCGTCGACACTCTCGCTAACCGCGAGGAGAGCCAGGTCATCATTCGCTCAATCATCGGACTCGCCCACAACCTCGGATTGCGCGTCATCGCCGAGGGCATCGAGCACCCCGGCCAGATCGAAGTCTTGACCACCCTGGGCTGCGAGTACGGCCAAGGCTATTACTATGGGCGACCGCTTCCCGCAGCCGATCTCGAATTACTTCTTGCTGACGGTGGCACGCGCCATGTGCACAGTGTCGCCGTCCGGCGCTGATCGGCAGCGACTGACGACACGCTGGCCCAAGCCAGCCGCAGCTGCCATGGGGCGTCCAGTAGATGTCAGGGCGCGGGCGTCAGGTGCGGCGGCGAAGACCCATGAGGCTGTGGGCCGACCTCGTCGAGCGTTCACCAGCCCTGAAGGCGCGCCGTGGGGATCGCACCGTGCTGTGACGGCGAAGTGGGCGCCCAAGGATGCATTGCGCCTGGACGGCGGCGGACCCGCCAAGCGGCCCCGCCGTCTGTTGGCGACCCGGGAGCCCGGGCACATTGCCGGTTGGCGGGGCCGACACGGCGACAACAAGGCAATGATGCTGCAGCGCGAGACATCTCCCTTGGGCGATCCATGACTGGCAAATCACCGCACGCGGTCTCCGCCAGTCCTAGCGTCACACGCGGGCCTACACAGTCGACTGCTGGTGGAACGCTTCGTTGTGAGAGTAAAGCCGTTCTAGCTTCCCCGGCGCCAGGACGGCGTAGGTCTGAACGCCTGTCCGAGCGCGACGGGAGACGATGAATAGCTGCTGAGCTGAACTCAGATACCCGGTGACACGGGAGGCATGTTCGTCGCATGGTGCCGCTGCCGCGTAGATCACCGGAGACACATGGACTGTCCCGTCACCCTCAACGATCACGACGACGAACATCGGAACGTTGGTGTCGGTCTCGAGTTCGGATCGCACCGCGTCGATCAGGCGGCTGTACCCTAAGGTCGGAAGTGCATTCGGCATGTGTCTCAGCACAATCGACCCTACCCATCGCGTTTCCTAAGCGAGCATGGAGACCGTATGACGTTCGTTGACATCACGTCTGCGTCAGGACGCCGGCAAAGGGCAGCACGGCCGCACGTGGCGCGGAAGGACCCTATCGGGGCGGTCGCAGCCGCCTCGGGTGGGTTCGACCGTGCCGACGCGGTCCTGGAGCGCCGCACCGCCCGCGTCGACGAGCGCGGCTTCAAGGCGCTGGCCGCCGAGGCCCACAAGTTCCTGGCGCGCGTGGAGAAGATCGAGGCCGAGGCCGAGCGCCGCCTGGCCAAGGCCGGTCACAACGGCGCGCTGGACGCCGGCGTCGTGCTGTTGTCCTATGAGTCGATCGCGCTCGGGGACCAGATCCCCGAGTCGACGAAGAAGAGCACCCCGCTCAAGCGCCCGCGCCGCCGCTGAGCGCCGCGCGCGGTCACAGATGTGAGCGTCGTTGCAGCAAGCCGTCTCGGGTCATCAACGCACTATGGTTTGTGTGCTGAGGTTCATCGAATGCGAGGGGCTGTATGTCTGTTGTTGATGACGCGGTGAAGATGTTGAAGGGTCGTCTGGCCGAGATCGAGAAGACGATCGGACCGCTGGTCGCCGAGGCCGAAGGGCTGCGCGACGCGATCGCACGCATTGACGGCAACGGCGGCACCGCGACGCCGACGGCGCCGCGGGGGCGTCGTGGGGCCGGCGGCGCCGGTCCGTCGAAGCGCCGCGTGTCGACTCGGCGGACACCGAGCGGCCGGGCGCCTCGGGGCGCGAATCGTGAGGCGATCCTGAAGGCCATCGCGGGCGAGTCCAAGACGGCCGGCCAGGTGGCGACGGAGACGGGCATCGGTCGCGGCACCGTGGCCTCCACGTTGACCAAGCTCGTCAACGACGGCCGGGCCACGAAGGCCAGCCGGGGGTACCAGGCCTCCTCAGCACGGGAGGCCGCGGGCGGCCCGCGCGTTGCGCGCTGATCCCTGCCGGGCCATGCGCCCCCCAAGCCAGCTCAACGCAGCAGGAGTCTGCCGCGACAGCCCGGGGGTGGGCGTGCCTGGGTACCTAGCGACAGTTCACGCAGCGCGCCCTCTGATCGACGTTTCTAGCAGTGGGTCGCTGATCACGGCAAGGGCGATGCGGTGGCCGTCTCCCCTCACCTTTGCCGAGGCCGGCCCGCGAGCCCGGGCGGGGTGATGCGTGCACGGGTCGGTGCACCGCGCGTCTGCGCGGCGCACCCTCCCGGTCGTCAGTCGTCGCCGAGGTACTCGGGGGTCTGGCACAAGATCCAGTACAGCTCGCCCGTGCCTGTGAGTGAGGTCGCCAGGACCTCGTCGGGAAACGCCGCGGTCCAGACGCGCAGCTGGGCCAGCGACAGCCGCCCCTCGCGCATCGCCGCCAGGCGGTCGGCCCGGGTCATCGCCCACAGGGCGCCGATCTTGCGCTGCTCGCGCCGGCGGCGCTCGGCCAGCTGGGTGAGCTGGCCGAGCGCTGCCACGGTGGACTGCGAGGTCACGCCGCCTGCGGCACGGCCTCGGTGGCCGCCTGCTTCTGGGCGTCGAGCAGCTGCTGGATGCGGGCGCTGGCCTGCTGGCGGGTGGCGGGCACCTTGTCCTCGGGGCTGAGCTTCTCGATGAGGCGCAGCTGCTTGGCGGTCGGGCGCGGCGTGTCGCCCTGGTTGGCCTGCTGCTCAGCCAAGGCGTCGCGGATGACCATGGAGGCAGCCTCGCGGCTGCGAGGCACCGCGATCTCGCGGCCCAGCTCGAGGGCCAGGTCGGTGATGAGCTGGCGCTGGCGGCGGGTGACAAAGAAGCCCTTGGGGGCGGTGGTGGTGGTGGGCATGTGCTGCTCCTTGGGTGGTTGGTGGCGAAACAGCCATGCGTTGCGGGAAGGGTGAGACGCGAAGCGCGCGCGGCTCGATGAGCGGCCGGCGACCCCCCGGGGTCGTCGCCGTCACGAAGTGGCGGAATAGCCGGTCGTTGGGCCCAGTGCCGCAGCAACGAATCCCGACCGATCGTCAGGGATGTTCAGAACCGACCAACCCCAAGGACATCACCAACAGCAACCACACCTCCCGGGGCGCGATCGGCGCGCCCCGGGGGGCCGGTCTCACCGAGCCGCTGCGAGCTTGACGTCGCCCGATGGCGAGCGTTCGCCGTATGCACGCCCACGGTCATGACCCCACGCGCGCCGTGCGCGCAACGCAGCGCGTGCCGCTGCGCCAGCCCGGCACGCAGCGCCGATGGCGACGTGCTCGGGGCTGGCGCTCAGCGCAACCGCAGGGCGATCTGGTCGCGAACGTGGTCGGGCGCTCCGGGCCAGGCGGCGATGGTCATGGTCGTGGTCGGCGTGATGCGCTGGTTGATCAGGCGCCCGCGCTGGATGGTGCGGGTGCGTTGCAGTCGTGCGGCCAGAGCGGGGGAGGCGACCAAGAAGCGGACCTCGGCTAGCGAGCTAGCTAGGTAGCTAGCAACGATGCTTGCTAGCCGGCTCGCTGCCTTGCTCGCGAACTCGATCTCGATCGCCACCCGCCGCTGGTCGCTGCCGACGATGAGATCGGGCCACCGGCGACTCGTCATGCCGCGGTCGTCGATCAGGTCGATGCTGTGGCGACCGAGGCCGTCGGCCTCGCGGCCGCGGCAGTCACGCTCGGTCAGGATCTCGATCCCTGGGCTGGCGGCCAGCTCGAGGTCGATCGCCAGCGCCACGACGGCGAGCTCGTGCTCGCGCTGGACCGCCACGCGCGGTGCCTTGCGACGCGGCCGGCGGCCGATGGACCGCGCCCCCTTCGGCGTCAGATAGATCGCGCGCGACTGCGAAACGTGATCACGCACCCCGACCAGCAGGCCATGAGATTCCAGGCGGCTGACCCGCGCCCGCGCACGACGTCCACTGACCCCGAACCGCACCGCCAACAGATCCGTCGTCACAAACCGAAACCGGCCCACAAACTGAAGCCACCGCCAATCACGCTCCGCCTCAACAGCATCCCGCCGCCCCCGTACCACCGGCCACCGCTGCCCGGCCAACACCGCATCGATCTTCCGCTGTCCCGTCGTCTGCTGCCCCATCGCATCCATGCGCTCTTCCCCTGTTGTTGATGTTGTTTCTGTCTTCTCTGTCTTCTGGTTCTCGTTCTGATCTCTCCAACTGACCCCCTGTCTCCTTGGGCCCACCACCGCAAGCCCTCTTGCTCTCTGACCTCTCCTGGGACTGAGTCCGACCACCCGAGCCCCGTCCGCTCTCACAACCTCCATGGTGGGCGCGGGTGGTCGGGGTCAGGCCCAGGCCCCAAACCCCCGTATTCACAGGGCGATCCGCGGTGGTGGGCCCCCCAACCGACGGACGGGGTCAACGGACGCATAGAACCCGGCCAGCGCCAAGTCCGGCCGACCGCCCAAGGACCCGCACCGACGTCGGCCCTCCTCGCCGAAGAAGTCCACGACTAGGGCTGGGGGACGCGCGCGTCGCGCCGGATCATCGAGTCCGGTTGCGTCGCCGTGAACGCCGCGTTGGCGTGCTCGCCGAGCGTTACCGGTGGGGCGGAGTCTCTGAGCTCGACGCGGGGTCACACGGAGGGCGTAGCGGTCGACCCCCTCAGCCGGTGGCTGAGGAGTACTCCGCTCGAGGACGATCGTTCTGCGGGGTGGAACGCAGGTACAGACGTTCGCGATGCGCCAGCCGTCTGACCGGGTCCTATCGACGCCGCGCTCGACGGACGCGCGCCGCAAGTCGGCCGGACTCGGCGTCCTGTCGGATCCAGACCGCAGTGGCTGGGACGATGAGCAGCCCTCCGACCGGGTTGCCCGTTCGCAGCAGCCAGATCACCGTCACCATCACGGCGGATGTGTAGACGAGGCGCATGACGACCATCACGCCAGCATCCGCCGACAGCGGGTTGTCGTCAATCAAGAGCCGTCCGGAGTCGGCCAGCCACGCCTGCCGTGTGAGCTCCGTGGTCGGGGTGAAGCCATGGCGCTAGAGCCGGGGGATGCTTCCGCGGAGCTTTCCGGCGCAGGTGCGGTACTGGCGGGTGTTGGCGCGCAGTTGGCCGTCGGTGGTGACCGCGCTGACGCGCACGCGGTAGGTGCGCTTGGGCAGGCCTCGCAGGTCGACGAGGGCGCGGAATCGGCGCGCGTTGAGGTAGACCGCGCCGATGCGCGTCACGCGGACACGGCGCTCGCTGTAAACGTAGACCGGCACGGTTCGTCCGTTGACCGCGACGTAGGCAAACGCCCACTCCACGCCCGGGTAACGCCGCACGCGGATGGGGAAGGCACGACGGCTGACGCACCGGCGATTCGAGGGCAGCGGAAGGGCCAGCACACCTGGCGGCAGGCTCGCGGCCACCGGTGGGGCGGTCGGGATGGATGGGGCCGTCGGGGTCGGCGGCAGCTGGCCTCCGGTCACTCCGGTGGGGGAGAACACCGTCAGATGAGAGAAGGTCGCGGTGGCGCCGGGCGCCACGTTGAAGCTCCACGAGAGTCCTGCGCCGTTGTCCAGCGACGTCGCGCACTGGCAGCTGTTGGGAAACGGGGCGTGCGCGCCGATCGCCGACCACACCGAGCTGAAGCGGTCCTCGAGGTAGGTGCTGGCCGCCGTCAGCGGGACCCACTGCTCGATGCGCCCGGCCGGAGCGTTGTTGGCGTTGATGGAACAGCCGGGCCCGTTGGTCGCCGTCTCCACGAAGCCGTAGCCCACGTCGCTCTCCTGGAGGTAGCAGTCACCAGCGCGGTAGATCACGCCCGCCTGCGCCGTGGCCGCCGCGTTCTGGATCTGCACATCGGTCCGAAACGCCTCTTGGCCCGGCACGTAGCTGTCGATCTGGGTGACCCGTAGGCCGGTGGCACCGGCCACGTAGGTCGTGGTGACGCGCAGGGGATCGGCGGCCACGCCGGAGCCGGCGACCTCGCTCTGGGCCTGGGGTGTGAACGGCGTCAGCGCACCCAGGCCGCTGGTGGCGGCGGTCTGGTCGTGGCCGGGGAAGTTGGGGCCGTAGAGCACCCCGCCGGAGAAGATGAACGTGCCGCAGTCTCCCGGTGTGGTCTGTGACGGGAAGAGCTCGAGCTGCTGGTCGCCGACGTGCGCGACCTGACAGCTGCCTTCGTTTCCCACCGCGATGGACGGAAGGGGACCGGGGGAGGCAATCGTCTTGAACGGGATCGCGCCCTCTGCCGGGACGGGGGCGACGCTCCACGCCAAGACGCAGGCGACGACGCAAAGAGGAAACCGAGCGGCGATGGGCATGGATGCCGAGGATTGAGAGTTTGCCCTGCCACGCTATCCCCTGCCGTAGCGGCCGTGGGGAAAGTCTTTGGGCAAGGAGACGGTGGAACGGGCCCTGGGGGCATCCGGGTCGTGGCAGCTTGCGGTGCCGGTTGAACTCGGGTCGTGCGGGCGTAGGCTGCGTGCACCGACATCGCTGGAGGGGCCATGCGCCGTGCCATCCTGTCTGCTGCCGTCGCCGTAGGAGTCTTCGGGGGTGTCGGCGCGGCTGCGGCCTCGGCCGCTACCACGGTCGTCGCTGATCATCTTGCGCGTCCTCGAGGTCTCGCGGTGGCTCCGGATGGCACCCTGTATGCCTCGCTTCTGGGCAACGGCGGGCGGCCGTGCAACCGAGAAGGCTGCTTTGGCGCCAGCGGCCGTGTCGTACGGGTCGGCCGCGATGGTCGCCTGACCACGGTCGCCTCGGGCCTGCTGACGATGCGCGGTCGTCCCGACGGGTTCTTCTCCATCGGGGCCGATCAGCTGACGGTGCTGCCGGATGGCCGGCTGGCGACCGCCGTGACGGCCGAGTTCAACATCAACCGCACGCCGCCGGCGGCCGTTCCGCACCCGTTGCGGCCCCAGGTCGGACACGTGGTGCTCTTCGAGCCCGGTGGGGGAAAGCAGGTCGGCGCCAACATCGCCGATGTCGAGTACCGCCTGGATCCCGACGGCAAGGGCGCGGTCTCCAACCCCTACGGGATCACGACGCTGGACGGCGTCATCTATGTCTCGGACTCCGCGGCCAACGACCTGCTCGTCGTTGACGGGCCCGACGTCGGCGTCCTGGCGACCTTCCCTGACCCTGTGCCCAACACGGACGCCGTGCCCGACGCGCTCGCGGCCGGACCGGACGGTGCGCTGTACGTCGGGGAGTTCACCGGCGGCGCCCAGCCACGCGGGGCCGCACGCATCTGGCGCGTGGTCCCAGGTCAGCCACCGACCCTGTTTGCCTCCGGGCTGACGAGCATCACCTCGCTGGCCTTCGGACCGGACGGCAGCCTATACGCAACGGAGTTCGGCCCTGGCGACGTCGTACGCATCGCCCCGGACGGCTCGCGCAGCGTGCTGGCCGCCGGGACGCTGCATTTCCCGGGGGGTATTGCCGTCGCACCCGACGGAACGGTGTTCGTGACCAACTGGACGGTGGCGTCGTCGACGCCGGCTACCAAGGGACGGCTCAAGGGCCGCACCGGGCAGATCGTGCGAATCTCCTGACCCGGCCCGCACCACCCGTCGGCCATGACCCGTGATGTGCTCGGGGTCAGGTGCGGTAGGCACGTCTTCAGCCGGGGGTGCTGACCCTGTTCCTCGGGCGCAGGTGGAGGCAGATGTTGTCGGGAGCGTCGACGAGGGACGCTCTAGCACGTGCGGACGGCGTTGCTGCCGCGCGCGATCGCGAGGTTGCCGCGGTTGGGCCTGGTGTACGCGTTCTGCTGGAACGGTTCGCGTCAGCGACCAGGTCGAGAGTGCCAGGCCGCGTCCAGCACGAGGTGCCGCACTCCGGCGCCGCGGGTCTCCATGCCGTCGATGACCTCGAGAGCTTTTGAGGAAGTGACGAGATGATGTTCTGCGCGCAGCGCCACCGGGGCGGTGCGAGGTTGCGGTACAGGTCCTGGATAGCGACGGCTGGCACTTATAAGGGCGCTTCCCAAGTATTTCCTAACGCCCCAGGATGGTTCGCAGCCCCGGCTGTTTGACCGGGGGAGTGCCCGCCCATCTCCCAGCGCTGCCCGGCGGGCCGTCTAGCCCGCAACGCGGGGGCCTCCAGACCGATGCACATGTCGACCCGCGTCGAGCGTCTGGGTGTCAATCCAACCTGCTCACGCATATGCCAAGGCCAGGGGCCACTGGCGGGCCGTCGGCCCTTGCCGGGGCCGACGGCGCCAGGTCCGGTCTGTGTCCGCCGCGCTTGGCGGGATATGGGGCAGAGCGCACCACAGACTGGTGTGGGGGAAGGATGAGAACGCTTACGCGCTCTCTGATGGCACCTTCGTCGAGCAGCATCGCCGCTGCGTGCGGAAAGCATGCGCAGCGAGCATCTGTCGTCTGACGACAAACCCGACGGGACGAGAGAGGGTCGGGGGGAACGCCGCCCGAGAGAATGAGGAGGGAGCGGCGGCCCCCGACCCGAGACCCGTTCCGTGGGAGACCACGCACCGGACGGTACTCCTGAGGTCGCTGACGGATGCGCCAGTCGCATCCCTGGGAGGTCGTTGGGCCCCGGGGCTGCGTTTACGGCTAGTCGTCGCGTGGGCGCAGGATGCGGGTCCGTCGTGTGGGCGCGGTGCCTGTGGACTCCCACGGACCGTTGGCGTAGCGGACGAGCTGGTGGCCCTGCTCGCAGTGCCACGTCTGGATGTGCGGGGTGCTGGAGGTGAGGAGGTACACGTCTTCGGGATAGGGCCGCACGCGGGCCGAACAGCCCTTGACGGGACAGCGGTCAGTGTTCATCCCGAACGAGCCTCAGCTATGGGGTCGGAGAATCGGGGTTCCAGCATGCTTTTCGGGCTCTAGTGTCGGGGTCGTGTCCAGCGCTGTTGGATCTTTGGCCTGCGGCGACCCGGCTTGTGCGTCTGCACTCCGGCCGGGGACAGGTGTCGCGGGCCGCTGCGGACCGGACAGAGAAGGGCAGCGGCCCGCGGCTGTCGAGTGCCCTGTCCCGAGGGCTCACTCCTGGCCAAACCTACTCAGGATGTGGCTGACGGATGCGCCAGTCGCCCGGCGTCGCAGGTCCGCCGGCCCCTTTCAGGGCCGACGGCGCCAGCGAGCCTCTGTCTGCACGCTCTCGACGGGGTAGGGGCCGAGAGCCCAGAGAACCGATTGGGCCAGAGGGCCGGTGTCCGACAGGTCCTCCCTGTCCCAGCCGCAGCATCGCCGTATCCGGCGGCCCCCAAGCCGCCTGGGGGAGAGCCCGTTCTCCTACGAACACCGACTGACCGTGCTGTGTCGCAGCCCTCGCGTGGCCGACTACGGATGCCGCATGACGAAGCGGCTGGGACCCTGACCGGATGGACCGCCGGCTTATCTGCACCCCCCGAAGACCCGGCACGCGCGACGCGACGTTCCGCTCCCCCACGACGTCGTGAGCGGCCTCAGAGCCCACCACAAAGCCACGGAGTGGCCGGGGCCCGAGGACGTGGTGTTCTCATCGCACGCCGGCACCCACCTGAACGTCCAGAACGTCCGCACGCGCTGCCTCAAGCCCGCTGCCGAAGAGATCGGCGCACTCTGGATCGGCTTCCACACTTTTCGGCACACCTGCGCCTCGTTGCTCTTCGCTCGAGGCGCGAACGCCGTTCAGGCGCAGAAGTGGCTTGGCCACCACTCCCCTAGCTTCACCCTCGACACCTACGTCCACCTGCTCACCGAGGACAGTCCCGGGGCGCTCGACCTCACCTTCGAAGCCGCCGCTCCTACGGGCGGCTGGGCGTGCGACGCAGCTGAGGCGTGACCATCCCGGGCCGGTTATTGGCCGGCCGCCTCCCTCGCGTGGCACCGCTCGGCCCCGTTTCTCGGCGTTTCGGGACCTTTTGCGAACGAGGCGGAGCTTGGAGAGGTCGTCGGTCGGACCGGAATGCGGAGCATGAGTTCAGGCCCCCGGTGCTCTCGGCGATCGTCTCGACCATGCGGTCGAAGAGCATGTTGGCGCCAATCGGTGAGCATCGCAGCGCCGGAGACACAGAAGCTCAGCAGGACCAGCGCCGCGACCGGCACGCACGCCTCCCGTCACGAACGGTCAGCGACGGATCGTCCTTGACCCCGTACGCGCTTGGGATCGTCGAGCGCGGACTGTCGCTGGCGCGCGCGGAACTCGGGATGCCGATGTCGTTCCTGGGCGAGTTCGCCGATGGGCGCGAGGTCTACCGCGCCGTGGACGGCGACTCCATGGACATCCGCGCGGGCGGCAGTTGCGCGCTGGCCGGGAGCTATTGCGAGCTAATGGTCGCCGGGAGGATCGGCGAGGTCGTGCCCGACACCCGCGCCGATCCGCTGCTGGCCGACCTCAACTACACAAACAAGGTCGGCGCCTATGTCGGCGTTCCCGTCACGCTGGCCGACGGACGCGTCTGGGGAGCACTGTGCTGTGTCTCGCCCCACCCCGAGCCGCATCTCGTCGAGCGGGACAGTTGCGTTCTCCGTCTGCTCGCAGCACTCCTGGCCGACCAGCTCCACGCCGCCGACCTCGAGGCTGAACGCCAGGTCCGCCACGCCGAGACCATCACCGCCCGGGCGCTGCTGGCCGCCTTGGATGCGCGCGACCCGTACACCGGCGGGCACTCTGAAGCCGTGGTGCGGCTGGCTGGGCGCGTCGCCTTTGAGTTGGGCCTCGACGAATCTCAGATCCGCGACGTCGAGCAGGTCGCACTCCTGCACGACATCGGCAAGCTGGGCATCCCGGACGCCGTGCTGCACAAGCAAGGCCCGCTCAACGACCACGAATGGGCGTTGATGAAGACTCACCCCACGGTCGGAGCCAACATCGTGCGAGCCATCCCGAGCCTCGCGCACCTGGCCCCGATCATCGAAGCCGAACACGAGCGCTGGGACGGCGCCGGCTATCCCGCCGGCCTGACCGCCCACCAGATCCCCGTCGGGGCGCGCATCATCCTGGCCTGCGATGCGTACGACGCGATGACGACCGACAGGCCCTACCGCCGGGCGGTCGAGCCCGGGACCGCCCGCGGCGAGCTCCGCGCACACTCAGGCAGCCAGTTCGACCCAACGGTCATCGCCGCGCTGGATCGCGTGCTCGGCGCCGACGCCTGACCAACCCGGATCGGCAGCTCCGAGCGCTGACGGAAAAGCGCCGTAGGTTCCTCGATGGCAACAGCGTGGCAACTTCGCCCCTCTCAGCCGGATAAGTGCGCGACCCTGATTTGGCTCTAGAAAGCCAAGGTCGCAGCCCGGTCTGGCCCCGACAAACGCCCCAAGAGTTTGGGACGGTAACCGTCTGCCATCGCCCGGCACGTTCACACCGTCGGGCAGGCCCCCCTGCATCTGCTCGGCGGGATGCCTCGTTCGCTCGCGAGATTCCGGGACCTGAGCTCCTCCGGCCCCACGTCCGAGAACGCGCACTCGGACTCGTGAGCGCTTGCGACGAGATGGCTGGGCCGAGCGACGCGCGACAACCCGCACCGTCACGCCCGAGACCCGATAACCATACGAACCGAGCCTTCAAACGTGGGTCCGTGCTCCTCCTGAGCACCACAACGCCGCCTCAACGTATGGGTGTCAGAGAGCCGCCGACGCGCCTTGTGAGAACGGCCCGTTAGGCCAGCTCGTCGAACAGGAACACGCGGTCCATCGCCGTCAGCTCCAGCAGCCGCTGCACGGATGGCGACAACTGCCGGTCCAGCGCAAACGTCCGGCCTTGGTCTCGGGCGTGCTGGTGGGCGCGGATCAAGAGATGCAGACCGCTCGAGTCCATGAACGTCACAGACTTCAGATCGATGACGATGACGTCGGCGTCGGGCATAGCGGCCTCCAAGCGTGGGGCGGAGGCTACGTCGACCTCGCCAAAGACCACGACAACGTAGGAGTCGTCCGGGCGCTTGCGTACTTCGACTCGAAAGTTGACTGAGGGCGACTCGGTCATGGAATCGCGGCACCGTACTACGTCGCTCACGTGAGACTTCAGACGTTTGCGGGGACACCTGTCGGAATGGGCGCGTCAGAACCATTCAGACAGAGTCTGGCGGCCCGTGCAGACCAAGTCGGGGTTGCTCGGCGAGCGATCGTGGCCTACGCGAAGACCCAAGGCGTGATCGATCTCGACGGCGTTGCGTTAGCCGTCTCCGAAGCCGTGACCAACGTCGTTCTTCACGCCTACCTCGACGACCAGGTGCCCGGCGTGGTCGAGGTCGTGGCGGCCAGCGACGGCGACGCGTTCGAGGTCCGGGTCTGCGACGACGGCCGCCGGAGGCGGCCACGGCCAGACAGTCCGGGCGTCGGGGCCGGCCTGCCACTGATCGCCACGCTGACGACCAGTCTGGACATCGGCTCAAAGCAGGGCGGCGGAACGCGCCTGGTAGGCCTGACCCCGCGACGGGGCCAGGGTCTAGAAGTTCGACCGTGGGCCAGATCGCATGCGTTGCGCGCGTCGCAGTGACTCCAGCGCCATACGCGCGTGCAGAGCGCCGAGATCTGTCTCAGGGCCCGCGAACCGCGGAGATCGGTCGGTGCGGCTGGCGGCTTGTTCAACCACTCCATCGATGCGCTGAGAGAACTCTCGCGGATCGCGGACGGAGGGCTCAGACATCGAGTCAACGTACCCGGCAGTCGTGGCCTTATCGACCGATGTCCGAGCCCTGCGTCGCCTCAGGTTCTGCCCCACCCGCGCTGAGAAGGCGTGCTCGGGAAGAGTCGGCGACAACAGAGGGCTGGGTGCAGGGACGGTTTCCATGGGCTCGACGCCGGTCCGGTCAATCACCGCACAGCGGGCTCAGGATCGAGCCTGAGCACCTGTACAACCCGCAAGGATCTAGGCCGGCGCATGGCCCGCTCGAGTATCTGCATGGTGGCGTCGTCGAACGGTGACGGGTCCGCGTGCGCCCACGCATAGCACGCGGTCTAGCCGACGCAGTGGTCCGCCGGGAAGCCCGCAGACCAGAAGCGACGAGGCTCCCCGACGAACCACACGCCCGACGAACTCGTGTGCCAGTGCCCGTAAGGCCCCGAACTCGGCGACGCAAAGAACGCCAGCGCCGAGCACTCGCGAGTAGACCACGACCGATGCCGGCCGTGGGGATCAGCGGGTCCGAAATCGGACGCCTCGGCGGCGGCAGGTGCGCGGCGCATCGAATCGAACAGTGCTGTGGGAGCCGACAGCAACTTGCCGGCAACCTCTCTGTGAGTTACACCCGCCGACTCTTGACCTGTCAAGACGCCCAACGGCGAGATCAGGCGCCCGCCGGCCCGGCGAAGGGCCGGCGGGCGCCGCCGCGTCCGCCAGCGCCCGGTCTACCTGTGCTCCCAGCGTCGGCTCCGGGGGCCTTTGACATCCGACTCGCCCTATCGCTCATGACCAGCATGCGTGGCGAGATCGATGTCTACAGCCGTCTCGAGGTGTCCGCCCCGAGCCGGGAACGACGCCATCGCACCCAGGTCTGTCCGGAAGGCATCCCGGCAGATGCGCTGGGCGCGGGGCTCACAGCACTAGAGCGACTCCTCACTGAGGTCCATCCCGGACGGTCGTTCTACTTCCGGCCAGGGCCACGAGACGATGTCGCTCCGGGCATTGGTTGAGGGCAGGCTGACCGGACCCTGGCCTCGCCAGAGGATATGAACGCGATCCGGGCCAACCGCGGCTGATTGTGGCCCACGCTGGCGGCCAGTAGGTCGGCGGACGAAGACGACGTCGATCATCGCGGCCAGAACTTGCGCGCGCTCGTTGCGCGGCAGCGCGAGGTACGCCGCTGACGTGACGCCGGTGACATCTGGCCGTGCAGCCTTGCGTAGTTCGGCGACCCGCATCTCGGCTGCGTCGACCGCTTGGAGGTGCGGATCGAGGAAGTCGGACCAGCGCTCGCCGAGGCGTCGGCGCGCGCTCGTGTCCTGCCGGAAGGCTTCGAGATCGGCCCGGGCGTCCGTCAACGCCACGATGGCATCAGCGAGGCTGGCGACATCATCGACGCTCTCATAGGTGCCGACCAGGCGATCCAGTTCGGCACAGACAACCCGCTCGACGTACGCCTCGACCCCGTCTTGGCGATCGGCACGAATCATCGCTGGCGATCGGCACGTCCCGCTCTGACGGTGCTTGCGACAACGGTAGAAGAAGCGCGCATGCTTCATGTCGTCCGCTGAGCCGTGCCGGGCGCGAGACATGCAGAAGCGGCACCCTGCGCAGCGCATCAAGCCGTGCAGTAGCGCGACTTCGTCGCCCTTGAGCTTCTTGGAGAACGTGTGGACCTTGCGCTGCGCCGCGTGCCAGGTGTCCTCGGGGACCAGGGCCGGGTGGGCCTCAGGGTTCTCCTGATTGCCCCAGTGGGCTACACCAAGGTAGACGCGGCGGCGAATCATCGCCTCGACCGATCTCGCCGTCCATCGCTCGCCGTCTGGCCGTGCGGGCGCATTGTCGTTGAGCCACGAGGCGATGCGGGGAAATGCCACACCTCGCGCGCGTTGCTCAAAGGCCGCAAGGGCGGACGGGCCGGCGTGGTTGGGGACTAGTCGCTTGTTCGAGTCCTTCGAGTAGCCGTACGCGAGAGTGGGGGAGATATGCACGCCCCGGCCGACGGCGTGCTCGAGCGATGCAGCCCACTGCTCTTTGGTGCGCTCGCGGAAGTACTCCGCCATCATGAGGTTCATGGACAGGAACATGCGTCCGTCGGCCGTCGTGAAGTCAAAGAGGGGCTCCGTCGCGCTTGCGAAGACGCGTCGGGCGTCGGCGATTTCGTTGAGCGTGGTGAGGCCCCCGACCAAGGTACGAGCGAAGCGATCGAGCTTGTACACGACGATGCCGCCGGTCTGATCGGCGCGAATGCGCCCCATGATCCGGTTGAAGATCGGACGGTCCATCGTGCCGCCTGACACGTTCTCTTCCGGCTCGTGGACGACGATCTCGATGCCCCGATCGGCTCCCCAGCGTTCGATGGCCTGGCGCTGAATGTCAGGCGAGATGTAGCTTTCTCCGCTGCGATCTCCGACTCTTGAGACCCGGATGTAGCCGTCGAGCGGCAGCGTGAGCTCCTCAAGCGTGGGGAGATCTCGAAGGCTCGGCATGGGAAAGGTCGCTTTCATATCGAGTGGAAAGGCGACGCTCGCGCGGAGTCCCCGACGGCTCCCGCGTCAACGTGGGTCCTGCCGCCGCTGGCCGTCGACGGCCCCCTGCTGACGATCCGGCGCTTCCGGTCCCGGCCGCTGGACGCCGACGCGCTCGTGGCGTGCGGGACGTGGTCGCCGCCTCTGCGCGACGTGCTGGCCCGCGCCGTCCGGGCCCGGCTGAACATCCTCGTCAGCGGCGGCACGGGCTCGGGCAAGACCACGACCCTGGGCGCGCTGTCGTCGTTCGTGGGCCCCGGCGAGCGGATCGCCACGATCGAGGACACCGCGGAGCTGCGCCTGCAGCAGCCCCACGTCGTCCGCCTGGAGGCCCGCCCGCCCAACGTCGAGGGACGCGGCGAGATCACGCTGTGGCGCCTGCTGCGCAACGCGCTGCGCATGCGCCCCGACCGCATCGTGATCGGGGAGGTCCGCGGCGGCGAGGCGCTGGAGATGCTCGCCGCGATGACCACGGGGCACGACGGGTCGCTGAGCACCGTGCACGCCGGGTCGCCGGCGGAGGCGCTGCGACGGGTCGAGACGCTCGCCCTCATGGCCGACGTCGCGCTGCCCCACGCCGCCGTGCGCGAGCAGGTCGCCGACGCGCTGGACCTCGTGGTCCACCAGGCGCGCCTGGCCGACGGGCGCCGGCAGGTCGTCGCGGTCAGCGAGGTCGTGCGCGTCGCCGGCGGCGCGGCGGCCCGCGACGTCTACACCGTGCGCGACGGCCGGCCCCGGTGGCGCGCGCCGCTCTCGGACCGCCTCGCCGCGCGCCTGGAGGCGGCGTGATCGCCCCGCTGCTGGCGGGTCTGGCCGCCGCGGCGGCCGTCGGCGGCTGCTGGGAGGGCCTGGCCATCGTCGAGCAGGCCGCGCCGACGCGCGTCCTGGCCCGTGCGGTGGCGCCGCTGCGCCTCGCCGGCCGCGCGGGCCGCGAGCCCACGGCGCCCGAGCGCCGGCGGCTGGCCGTCCTCGGCGCCCTGGCCCTGCTGGCCGCCGGCTGGATGGCCGCCGGCGCGGCTGCGGGCGTGGCGCTCGGCGCGTGTGCGCCCGCCGTCGTGGGGCATCTGCTGGCCGCGCGGCGGCGCCGCTGGCGCCGCGGGCTGGCCGACGGCGTCCCCGCCGTGGCCCGGGCGCTGGCCGACGCGCTCACCGGCGGCCACAGCGTGCGCGGCGGGCTGGCCGAGGTCGCCCACGCGGACGCCGTGCCGGGCCCCGCCGGCCTCGAGCTGTGCGCCGCGGCGCGGGCCCTCGCCCTCGGGCGGCCGACCGACGACGTCCTGGAGGCGCTGCGCCGGCGCGCCGCCGACCCGGCGTGGGACACGCTCGTGGCCGCGATCGGGCTGCAGCGCCACGCCGGCGGCGACCTCGCCGCGCTGCTGCGCTCCGTCGCCGCATCGGCCGAGCACGCGCGCCGCGTCGAGTCCGACGCCCGGGGGCTGACCGCCCAGGCACGCGCGACGGCGCGCATGGTCGGCGGCCTGCCGTTCGTGGGGCTGGCGCTGGCCGAGCTCGTCGCGCCGGGGACCCTCGGCGCGCTGCTGGGCGACCCGCGGTCGCGGCTGCTCGTCGCGGCGGCGCTGGTCGTCGGCGGCGGCGGGGCGGCGGTCGTCGCCCGGCTGGCCCGCACGGAGCCGCGGTGACGGCCGCGGTCGCCTGCGCTGCGCTGGCCGGGGCGGCGGCCGCGGCCGGCCTGCTCGACGTCGTCGAGGTGCTGGCCCGGGGCCGTGCCACTGCGCGGGCACGGCCCGCGCCGGCCGGTCGGATCCCCCGGATGGCCCGCGGCCTCGCACGCCTGGGCCGGCGCTTGGGGCCGCCGGCGCCGCCCGGAGGCCTGGCGGGCCGCGTGGCCGCCGCCGGCCTGCCCGCCACGGTCCGCGCCGCCGACGTCATGGCCGTCAAGTCCGGCGCCGCGGTCGTCGGCGCGCTGCTCGCGGCGCCGGCGGCGGCCGGCTCGCCGCTGCGGATCGCGATCCTCCTGCCGGTGGCCGCCGCCGGTGGCGCCTTCGCGGCGCCCGACCTCTGGCTGGCCCGCCGCGCCCGGCGGCGTGCCGCGACCGCGGCGCTGGAGCTCGCCGACGTCCTGGACCTCCTGCGCGTCGCCGTGGAGGCCGGGCTGCCGATCGACCGTGCGCTGGCCGACGTCGGCGCGCGGCGCGGCGGGGTCGTCGGCGCCGAGATGCGCCGGATGGCCGCCCGCATGCAGCTCGGCGTCGCCCGGGCGCAGGCGCTGGACGAGCTGGGTGCCCGCCTGCCGCTGCCGCCGGTCCTGGCGCTGACCGCGGCCCTGGCGCGCGCCGACCGCCACGGCGCGCCGCCGGGGCGGGCGCTCTCGGCGCTGGCCGAGCAGGCGCGCGCCGACCGCGCCCGGCGGCTTCGCGATCAGGCGGCCGCCGCGGCCCCGAGGATCCAGCTCGCCGTCGCGCTGCTGCTCGTGCCCTCGGTCCTGCTCCTGGTCGCCGCGGGACTGGTCCACGCGCTGCGCTGAGCGCGCGCGCTGTCGCTACGGTCCGACGCGATGGCTCACGATCGCCTGCGACTGGACCCCGCGACCTTCCAGCTGCCGGTGGGGCGGCTGCGCGCCGGCCACTACACCGACGCCTACTTCAACTCCACCAAGGAGCTCCTGGAGGCCGAGGGCCGCCACCCGCGGGTGATCATGCAGGTCTTCCAGAAGCAGGACTCCCTGCTGGGCGGCATCGACGAGGCCGTCGCGGTCCTCAAGGTCGGCGCCGGCTGCGTCGGGCCCGACGGGGTGTGGGCGCCCGGGTTCGACGACCTCGTCGTGCGCGCCCTGCACGAGGGCGACCCCATCGGGCCGCGCGAGACCGTCATGACCATCGAGGGCGACTACGCGCAGTTCGCCCACCTGGAGACCGTCTACCTCGGCTGCCTCGCGCGCCGCTCGCTCGTCATGCGCAACGTGCGCGCCGTCGTCGACGCCGCCCGCGGCAAGCCCATCATGTTCTTTCCCGCGCGCCATGACCACTGGCTCGTGCAGACCGGCGACGGCTGGGCCGCGCACATCGCCGGCGCGATCGGCGTCTCGACCGACGCCCAGGCCTCGTGGTGGGGCGGGCGCGGCATCGGCACGGTGCCCCACGCGCTGATCGCGGCGTTCGGCGGTGACACCGTCGCCGCGGCCTCGGCCTTCGCGCGCCGCTACGGCACCCAGCTCAACGTGACCGTCCTGGTGGACTTCGAGAACCACTCGGCCCGCACGGCGGTGGCCGTCGCCGACGCCCTCGGCCCGGCGCTCTGGGGCGTCCGGCTCGACACCTCGGAGTCGCTGGTCGACGAGGCCCTGGCCGACCTCGGCCCCGATGCGCCGCGCGGGGTCAACGTCGAGCTCGCCCGCCGCGTGCGCGCCGCGCTGGACGACGCCGGGCACGGGCACGTGCGGATCGTCGTCTCCGGCGGCTTCGACGCCGACAAGATCGCGCACTTCGAGCGCGAGGGGCCCCGGTCGACGCCTACGGCGTGGGGTCCTCGCTCCTGCGCGGCCAGAACGACTTCACGGCCGACATCGTGCGCGTCGACGGGCGGCCGTGCGCGAAGGTCGGGCGCGAGGAGCGCCCGAACCCCCGCCTGCAGCGCGTGCTCTGAGCCCTACTTGACCTGCACCGCCACCTTGACGTGGCTGACGCCGTCCTCGGTGGCCGAGCCGGCGGCCAGCGGCCCGAAGGCGTCGAGCGTCGGCTTGGCCTTCGCGAAGCTCGCGTCGCCGCCCGCGACGGCCCCGATCAGCCGCACGACCTTCGCGGTGTCGAGGAACAGCGCGGGCTTGGCGCCGTCGAGCAGGCCCGCGGCCGTCTTGTAGCCGGCGCTGTCGCCGAGCTTCTGGCCGCCGCCGAGCGCCGCGTCCAGGGCCGCGCGCCCGTAGGCGATGACGAAGCGATCGCCCTTGGCGGCGATCTCGATGGGCTCGGGGATGCCGCTCGTGCGCACCGACAGGCCCTCGGCGCCGGCCCCGCCCCGCAGTGCGCCCGGCCTGGCGCCCAACTTCGTCAGCAGGTCGCGGATCGTGCCGATCGCGCGCTGCGAGGCCGCCGGGTCCTTCGAGGTCACGACGAGCGCTCCGCCGAGGTCGCTCATCGACGTGCCGCGGACGAAGAGCGCCCCGTCGCCCATCCACGACAGGAAGTCCTGCTGGACGTCGACGCCGAGCTGGCCCTTGAGCTGCTGCAGCAGGGTCGCGGGGTCGACGCCGCCGGTGGCGCCGGCCTGCCCGAGCTGCTTGAGCTGGCGCTGGAATGCGCCGCCGACGTCGCCGATGCCGACGCTCAGCCACGCGTCGGCGGGCACGGAGGCCGCGGCGCCCGCGGCGTCGCCGTGGGCCGTGACGGCCTTGCGGCCCAGCACGGCGGCGTCGACGCGCAGCGCGTCCTGGGCGACCTCGAGCTTGGCCGCCACCGACCGCACGCCGCTGCCGGCGAGCAGGCTCTTGAGCGAGGCCGACTGGCCGGCCGCCGCCGACCCGGCCGCGCCCAGGGCGAGGTCCAGCGCGCGCGACGGGTCCACGTAGACGAAGCCGAGGCCGTCGGTGCCGATCTCGTCGCGGGCGTCCTTGAAGTTCTTGGCCTCGGCGAGCGAGCCGCCCTTCGTGGCGTCGATGGCCGACTTGAAGCCGCGGTCGGTGCCCAGGATGACCTCGCCGTCCAGGACGGTGGCCGCCATGTCCTGCGCGCGGTCGTAGGTGTAGGAGACCCCGCGGTACTGGGCCTTCGCGGCGCCCTGCTGCTGCTTGGCGACGAACGCCTTGGCCTTGTCGTCGTCCTTGGAGGCGATGACCGCCGCGACGTCGGCCTTCGCGCCGCCCGAGCCCATGGCCGTGACGGCCAGGCCGGCGCGGTTGCCCAGCCAGGGCTGGATGTCGGTCCTGTAGTGCGAGCCCTTCTTGCTCAGCGCCTGGTCGAGCGTGGAGACGATCTTGCTGCTCGGGTCGTCCGTCGCGAGGATCCTCTTGGCGACCGACTCGACGTTGGCCTTCAGGTCGCCCTGGGGCCGGAGCTGGGCCTCGAGGTAGAACGGCGCGGTGGCGGGCAGGGCGCTGGCCGGGTCGGCCCCGGCGTTGCCGCCCGAGGAGGAGGTGGAGCTGCTGCCGCACCCGGCGACCGGCACGGCGACCGCCGCGATGGTCGCGAGCGCCGCGAGGGAGCGGGGGAGGAGCGAGAACGCCATGCGCGAATCCTAGGGCGGTCGGCACCCGTGGGGGACGGGTGTCGGACCTCCCACGTCCGCCCACCGGGACGCATACCGAGCGGACGGAACGCCCTCGGAACCGCAATCCGCGTTGCAGGGTGCCGATCCTGCACGCCGCCGTGCGTCCGCGGGCCCGAACTGGACGGATGTCCACCCACCGCCGCAAACCCATTGCCCGCAAGGGATCCCGGCCATGCCGTGGGTGGAGCGGGGTCTGGAGTGGGGGAAAGTGTGCGATTTGGGTTGCATGGTGGGAGACAGTGGGATAGAACGCTGCCTGCGGACCGGGGTGGAGAGGTTCCTCCCACCTCTCCACCCCGGCCCCGAACCCTTCTCCGATGCGCCCGTCCTCATGGACACCTCCTTCACCGGCCAGGCCGACTACACGCTCGACGCCAAGAACCGCCTCACGGTTCCCGCGCGCTACCGCGGCGCGCTCGAGGGTGGCCTGGTGCTCGCCAAGGACATCGAGCGCTGCGTCGCGATCTGGCCGAGCGCCGGCTACGACGAGTTCCGACGGGCCGCCCTGCAGGACGTGCACCCGATGAGCCAGCGCGGGCGCAAGATCAACGCCTTCCTCTCCGCCAACTCCAACCCCGCGTCGCTGGACGGCGCCGGGCGCGTGCCGCTGCAGCCGTTCCTCATGGAGCACGGCGACCTGACGCGCGACGTGACCGTGGTCGGCGTCGGTGACCACCTGCAGATCTGGAACCGCGAGGCGTGGGCCGCCTACAACGAGCAGCTCGCGGCCGACATCTTCGACATCTCGGCGGCCTTCGACGGGCCGGCCGATGCCTGATGATCACTATCCCGTATGACATGACCGCCTCCCACGTCCCGGTGCTGGCCGGCGAGCTCATCGAGGCGCTCGATCCCCGACCGGGGGAGATCGCCGTCGACTGCACGTTCGGCGCGGGCGGCCACGCCCGCCTCGTGGCCGAGCGCCTGGGGCCGGGCGGCACGCTGATCGCCATCGACCGCGACCCCGTCGCCGAGAGCCACTTCGAGGCCTTCGCCGCCGAGGTGCCGTGCCAGACGCGCTTCCTGTCGGCCTCCTTCGCCGACGGCCTGCGCCAGCTCGTCGCCGAGGGCGTCAAGGCCGACCTGGTCTACGTCGACCTCGGGATCTCCTCCATGCAGGTCGACACCTGGGAGCGGGGCTTCTCCTACAGCTACGACGCGCCCCTGGACATGCGGATGGACCCCGAGCAGGAGCTCGACGCGCGCGAGGTCGTCAACACCTGGCCCGAGCGCCGCATCGCCCAGGCCCTGCGCGAGTACGGCGACGAGCGCTACGCCGGCCCGATCGCGCGCGCCATCGTGGCCGCGCGCGAGTCGCGCGTGATCGAGACCACCAGCGACCTCGTCGAGATCATCTCCGGCGCGATCCCCGCCCGGGCGCGGTTCGCCGGCGGCCATCCGGCCAAGCGCTCGTTCCAGGCCATCCGCATCGCGGTCAACGACGAGCTGGGCCAGCTGGACACGGCGCTGCCCCTCGCCTGGGCCGTGCTGCGCGAAAATGGCCGATTTGCAGGGATCTCCTTCCACAGCGGCGAAGACCGTCGCGTGAAGCGCTTCCTCGCCGCCCGCGCTCAGGGGTGCACCTGCCCCCCGGAGCTGCCGGTGTGCGTGTGCGGCCGGACGCCGGAGGCCGAGCTCGTCAGCCGCCGCGCGATCGCGCCCACCGCGGGCGAGGTCGGCAGCAACCCCCGTTCGGCGTCCGCGCGGATGCGGGCCGCCCGCAAGCTCAGGGAAGGCACCGAGTGACCCCTCCAGCCGCCACGGCCCCCGGCCGCGCGATCCCACGTACCCCGGGGCGGGGCGGTTCCATCCCGCGCCGCGTCTCGGGCCCCGCACGGCCCAAGGCCGCCCCGGGCGCCGCGCCGCGCCGGGCCCGCAGCACCGGCCGTCCGCCGTCCTCCCGCGCCCTGAGCCGGGCGCGCACCCTGGCCGACTCGCGCCTGCTGGACCGCCTCGTCCACGGCCGGCTGTGGATCCCCATCGTGGCCGCCGGCCTCATCGGCATCGTCTTCATGCAGGTCACGATGCTCAAGCTCAACGCGGGCATCGGCCGCGCCGTGCAGACCGCCTCGACGCTCGAGCGCCAGAACGCCTCGATGCGCGCCGACGTCTCGCGCATGGAGGCCGGCGACCGCATCGACAGCGTCGCGCACGACCTCGGCATGGTCGTGCCGGCCGACGGCAGCGAGCACTACGTCACCGCCGGGGTCCGCGGCACCGCCGCGCGCGCCGCCCAGCGCATGACGGCGCCCGACAGCTCCGCCGTGTTGCGCACCCAGGCGGGCCAGAAGGCCTCCGCCGTCGCCCAGGCCTCTGCCGCCGCCCAGGCGACCCAGGCCGCGGCCCCGGTGACCGCCGTCGCGCCCGCCGCCGCGGGCACCAGCGCCGCGGCGTCCACCACCGCCACGACAGCCACCACCCCCTCGACCGCGGCCGCGGGCACCGCCGCCGCCGCCGCGGCGCCGGCGGCGACGGGCGCGGCCTCCGCGCCCGCCGCCCAGCAGCAGGCCCCGGTCCAGCAGCAGGCGCCCGTGCAGCAGCAACAGCAGGCGCCCGTGCAGCAGCAGGCGGTCGCGCCGGCGCCGGCGGCGACCACCACCTCGGGCGGCGTCTCCGCCCCGGCGGCGACGCCAGGGGCATAGGCCGTGGTCCTGGTCGAACGCCGCATCGGCCTGCTGTTCGCGTTCTTCCTCGGCCTGCTGGCGATCGCCGGCCTGCGCTCCCTGCAGCTCGGCACGCTGAAGGGCGGCATGCTGGCCCGCGCGGCCACCAGCCAGCAGGTCGTGCAGTCCGTCGTGCCCGCCCACCGCGGCACGATCGTCGACCGCCGCGGCGTCGAGCTCGCCGTCTCCCAGGCCGCCGACGACGTGTCGGCCACGCCCTACCTCGTCAAGAACCCGGTCAAGGCCGCGGCCCAGCTCGCACCGCTGCTCGGGGTGCCCGAGGACGTCGTGCTGCGCAAGCTCTCGACGAAGGACTCGGGCTTCGTCTACCTCGCGCGCCACCTCCCCGGCGACCAGGCCGACAAGATCCGCCAGCTCAACCTCGCCGGGATCGACCTCACGCCGGGCCAGCGGCGCACCTACCCGCGCGACTACCTCGCCTCGCAGGTCCTGGGCTCGGTGAACCTCGACGGCAAGGGCGCCTCGGGCCTGGAATACGAGCTCGACGCCCGCCTGCACGGCAGCGACGGGCAGCGGCGCATCGTGCGCGACGGCGTCGGCGACGACGTCGCCGTGCGCGACGTCAAGCGCGCCACGCCGGGCGCCAAGGTCGAGCTGTCCCTGGACGCCAACATCCAGGACAAGGTCGAGGAGGTCCTCAAGGGCGTCGGCCAGGCCTACCGCCCCAAGGGCGCCACGGCGATCGTCACCAACCCGCAGACGGGCGAGATCCTCGCGCTGGCCAACTGGCCGCAGATCAACGCCAACAACCCGTCGGCGGCCCCGGGCTACGCGACGCAGGACCGCGCGGTCGGGTTCACCTATGAGCCGGGCTCGACGTTCAAGGCCATCACGGTCGCCGGCGCGATCGAGGACGGCAAGGTCACCCCGTCGACCTCGTTCAACCTGCCGCCCCAGATCCAGGTCGCCGACCGCGTCATCCACAACGCGGAGGCCCGCGGCTGGGCGACGATGACCACGAGCCAGATCCTGGCGCAGTCCGACAACGTCGGTGCGATCACGATCGGCGGGCTCCTCGGCGGCCGCCGCTTCGACCAGTGGGTCCGGCAGTTCGGGTTCGGGACGCCGACCGGCACCGACCTGCCCGGCGAGGAGCGCGGCGTCGTGCTGCCCTTCTCCAAGTACTCCGGCTCCTCCATGGGCAACCTCCCCATCGGCCAGGGCGAGCTCGTCACCCCGATGCAGATCGCGCAGTTCTACGGCGCGATCGCCAACGGTGGCATCCTGCGCACGCCCCACGTGGTGCGCCGCATCGACGGCAAGCTCGTGACATCGCGCGCCGGGCGCCGCGTGATGAAGGCCTCGACGGCCGCCTCGCTGCGCAACATGCTGCGCGGCGTGCTGGCGCCCGGCGGCACGGCCAGCGAGGTCCGGATCCCCGGCTACACGCTGGCGGGCAAGACCGGCACGGCCAACAAGATCGACCCGGTCACCCACGAGTACTCGACGTCGGCCTACGTGGCGTCGTTCGTGGGCTTCGCCCCGGCCGACGACCCCAAGCTCCTCATCTCGATCATGATCGACGAGCCCAAGGGCGGCATCTACGGCGGCCAGGTCGCGGCGCCCGCCTTCGGCAAGATCGCCAGCTTCGCGCTGCAGTACGAGAAGATCGCCCCGCGCTAGTGGACGGCGCCGCCCCCACCTCGGCGGGGTCGCGCGGCGCGAGGGGCTAAGGTCGCCGCGATGCTCCTGGGCGACCTCTTCGAGGACCGCACGCTGCCCGGGGCCGAGGTCCGGTCGCTGCACTACGACGCCCGGGCCGTGGAGCCCGGCGGCGTCTTCTTCTGCGTCCGCGGGTTCACCCGCGACGGTCACGAGTACGCCGCCGACGCGGTGGCGCGCGGCGCGGTCGCGCTCGTCGTGGACCGCCCGCTGGGGCTCGGGGTCCCCGAGGTCGTCGTGCCCGACGTGCGCGCCGCGATGGCGCCGGCCGCCGCCCGCCTGGCGGGCGACCCGACCGCCGAGCTGGCGATGGCCGGCATCACCGGCACCAACGGCAAGACGACGACGGCGTTCATGACGCGCGCCCTGCTGGAGGCCGGCGGGCGGCCCACCGGGCTGCTGGGGACGGTGACCTCCGTCGTGGGAGGCGCACAGAGCCCGACCGTCCGCACGACGCCCGAGGCCATCGACCTGCAGCCCGCGTTCCGCGCCATGCGCGACGGCGGTGACGAGGCCTGCGTCATGGAGGTCTCCTCCCACGCCCTGGACCTGCACCGCGCCGACGCCATCCACTGGGACGTCGCCGCGTTCACGAACCTCACGCAGGACCACCTCGACTTCCACGCCGACATGGAGGACTACTTCCGGGCCAAGCGCCGCCTGTTCGAGGTCGCCGCCGAGCAGTCGGCCGCGCTGGTGGTCTGCGTCGACGACCCGTACGGCGCGCGGCTGGCCCAGGCGTTCCCGGCGGCCGTGACCGTCGGCGTCGACGTGCCCGAGGCCGCGCTGCGCGCGGTCGACCTGCGGCCGGGGCGCAACGACACGGCCTTCGTCCTGCACGGCCGGACGCTGCACGCGCCGCTGCCCGGGCGGTTCAACGTGCTCAACGCGCTGGTGGCCGTGGCCGTGGCGCGCGAGCTCGGCGTCGACGACGCGACGATCGCCGAGGCGCTGCCCCGGGCCGGCAACGTGCCCGGGCGCTTCGAGCCGGTCGATGTCGGGCAGGCCTTCGCGGTCATCGTCGATTACTCGCACAAGCCCGACGCGCTGGACAACGTCCTGCGCACCGCCCGCGACATGACCGCCGGGCGCGTCATCGTCGTCGTGGGCGCCGGCGGCGACCGCGACCGCGGCAAGCGCCCGCTCATGGGCGCGGCGGCCGCGCAGCGCGCCGACGTCGTCGTGCTGACCTCCGACAACCCGCGCTCGGAGGACCCCGAGGCGATCATCGCCGCGATGGCGGCGGGCGCCGGCCCCGGCGACGCAGGGCGCGTGCACCGGATCCTCGACCGCCGGGAGGCCATCGGCCACGCGATCGGCCTGGCCGGGCCGGGTGACGTCGTCCTCATCGCCGGCAAGGGCCACGAGACCTACCAGGAGTTCGCCGGCGGCCGCCGGGAGCCGTTCGACGACCGCGAGGTCGCCCGGGAGGCGCTGCGTGCGCGACTGGACGGCTGAGCGCGTCGCCGAGGCGGCCGGCGCCCGGCTCGTCGAGCCCGGGGTGCGGCGTGACGGCCCGTCGCGGGTGACGATCGACTCGCGCCAGGCCCGCGTCGGCGACCTGTTCGTCGGGCTGCCCGGCGAGCGCGTCGACGGCGGGCGCTTCGCCGCCGACGTGCTCGGCGCGGGCGCCTGGGGCGTACTGGTGGGCGAGGGCTGGGCCGGGGTCGAGGACCCCACCGACCCGCCGGGCGCGATCCTCGTCGCGCCCGACCCCCTCCTGGCGCTGCAGCGCCTGGCGCTGGCCTGGCGGCGCGAGCTGGGCGCCGCGGTCATCGGCGTCACGGGCTCGACGGGCAAGACCTCGACGAAGGACCTCGTGGCCGCGATGGCCGCCACCGCCCGCAGCGTGGTGGCCACGCCGAAGAACCTCAACACGGAGATCGGGCTGCCGCTGACGATCCTCGGCGGCCCGGTGGGCACGGAGGTCCTCGTGCTGGAGATGGCGATGCGAGGCGCCGGCCAGATCGCCGAGCTGACGCAGATCGCCGAGCCCGACGTCGGGGTCATCGTCAACGTGGGCCCCGTGCACCTCGAGCTGTTGGGGTCGATCGAGGCGATCGCCGCGGCCAAGGCCGAGCTCGTCGCGGGCCTGCGGCCCGGCGCCACCGCCGTGCTGCCCGCCGGCGAGCGGCTGCTGGACCCGTACCGGCGCGACGACGTGACGATCGTCACGTTCGGGCGCGGCGGGGACGTCGAGGAGCTGCCCGCCGGCCTCGAGGTCACGGTGGGCGGCCGGCCGCTCAGCGCCCACATGCGCTCCAACGCGCTGGCGGCCCTGGCGGCCGTGACGGCCATCGGGGTCCGGCCCGGCGGCCGCGTCGACGTCGAGATCAGCGAGCTCCGGGGCCAGCGCGTCGAGCTGCCGGGTGGCGTCGTCGTCGTCAACGACTGCTACAACGCCAACCCCATGTCGATGCGCGCCGCCCTCGACGATCTGTCCGCGTCCGCGTCCGGCCGCCGCGTCGCCGTGCTCGGGGACATGCTCGAGCTCGGCCCGGGCGAGGAGGCCTTCCACGCCGAGATCGGCGCCCACGCGCGCGCCGCGGGCGTCGACGTCCTGGTGACCGTAGGCCCGCTGGCCGCCGCGATGGGCCCCGCCTTCGGCGGCGAGGTGCACGCGGTGCCCGACGCGGCCGACGCCGTCGCGCTGCTGCCCTCGCTGCTGCGCGCCGGCGACACCGTGCTCGTCAAGGCCTCGCGCGGCGTCGGCCTGGAGGCCGTCGCCGAGGGGCTGGCCGGCTGATGGGGGAGGTCCTCATCGCCGGCATGGGCTCGCTGCTCATCTGCATCTTCCTCAGCCCCCGCTTCATCGCGTTCCTGCGGGTGCGCGAGTTCGGCCAGAACATCCGCGAGGAGGGCCCGGAGGGCCACCACGAGAAGGCCGGCACGCCCACGATGGGCGGCATCATCATCTTCCTCGCGGTCTCCGTCCCGTTCCTGCTGCTGTCGGACTACGACTGGCGCTCGATCGGGGTCTACCTCGTGGCGATCCTGTCGGCCGTCCTCGGCTTCGCCGACGACTTCACGAAGATCATCCGCCGCCGGTCGCTGGGCCTCAGCGGCCGGATGAAGCTCGGCGGGCAGGTCGCCATCTCGCTGCTGCTCTGGTACATCGCCACCCAGAAGGCCCAGCTGCCCGCGACGCTGCGGCTGCGCACCATCGACGCCACCGTCGACCTCGGCGTCTTCTACCCGCTGTTCATCTACCTCGTGGTCGCCGGCACGACCAACGCCGTCAACCTGACCGACGGCCTCGACGGGCTGGCCGCCGGGTGCGCGGCCATCGTGGCGCTGGCCTACATCGGGATCACGTTCATCACGCGCGGCGCCGACGACCTGGCGCTGCTGTCGGGCTGCCTGGTCGGGGCCTGCGTCGGCTTCCTGTGGTTCAACGCGTTCCCGGCGACGATCTTCATGGGCGACACCGGCTCGCTCGGGCTGGGCGGCGCGATCGCCGGGCTGGCCGTGATGACCAAGACCGAAGAGCTGCTCATCCTGCTCGGCGGCATCTTCGTCGTCGAGGCGCTCTCGGTCCTCATCCAGGTCTTCTCCTTCCAGACCTTCCGCAAGCGCGTGTTCCTCATGGCGCCGATCCACCACCACTTCGAGATCCTCGGGTGGTCGGAGACCAAGATCATCCTGCGCTTCTGGATCATCGCGGCCGTCTGCGCCGCCTCGGGCTTCACGATCTACCAGCAGTCGATCGCCTGAGCCGCCGATGAGGCCCCGTCCGCCCCTGCCGCCCGGCCCCTGGCTCGTGGTCGGCATGGCCCGCTCGGGGCAGGCCGCCGCGGCGCTGCTGCACGCCCGCGGCGAGCGCGTCGTGGCCACCGATCGGGCGCCTGCGGCGCGGCTGGGCGACGTGGCGCTGCCCGAAGGCGTCGTGCTGCACGCCGGGACGGACTCCCCGGCCCTGCTGGAGGGCGTGCGCGCCGTCGTCAAGTCGCCCGGGGTGCCGGCGCAGGCCCCGGTGATCGCCGCCGCACGGCAGCGCGGCGTGCCCGTGCTCGGCGAGCTCGAGCTGGCCTGGCGCTGCGTGCCCGACCGCGTCATCGCCGTCACGGGCACCAACGGCAAGACCACGACCGTCGAGCTGCTCGGTCACCTGCACCGCGAGGCCGGCGTGCCCGTCGCCGTCGTCGGCAACGTCGGCACGGCCTACGCGTCGCTGGCCCTGCACCCGCCCGCCCCGGAGACCGTCGTGGTCTGCGAGGCCTCGTCGTTCCAGCTCGAGGACACCTCGGCCTTCGCGCCCGAGACCGCCGTGCTGCTCAACCTCGACAGCGACCACCTGGATCGCCACGGCACCCTGGAGGCCTACCACGCCGCCAAGCTGCGGATCTTCGCCCACCAGGGCAACGATGACGTCGCCGTCGCCCCCGAGGGCCTCGGGATCCCCGATCTCGGCGGGTGCGCACGGCGCGTGTGCTTCGGCGAGTCGCCCGAGGCCGAGCTGTCGCTGCGCGCCGGGACGCTGTGGTGGGACCGCGAGCCGCTGCTGCGCGCCGACGAGCTGGCCCTCCGCGGCCCGCACAACGTCCGCAACGCGATGGCGGCCGCCGCGGCCGTGCTGGCCGGGGGCATGGACGCCGATGCGGTCCGCGCCGGGCTGCGCACCTTCGCCGGGGTGCCGCACCGCCTCGAGGAGGTCGCGCGGCGCGACGGCGTGATCTACGTCAACGACTCCAAGGCGACGAACGTCGCCGCGGCGCTCGTGGCGCTGCGCTCGTTCACGGTGCCCGTGCACGTCATCCTCGGCGGCCGCGGCAAGGGGAGGCCTACGCGCCGCTGCGCGAGGCCGTCGCGGCGCACGCCGTCGCGGCGTACCTCATCGGCGAGGAGGCGCCCGCGCTGCACGCCGCGCTGGAGGGCGCCGTGGCGCTGCACGACTGCGGCGACCTGGCCTCCGCGGTGGACGCCGCGCGGGCCGCGGCCGTCCCCGGCGAGGTCGTCCTCATGGCCCCGGCGTGCGCCTCGTTCGACCAGTTCGAGAACTTCGAGGCGCGCGGGGAGGCTTTCCGGGAGCTGGCGCGAATGTAGAGCCTGATGGCCCGCCGCCGCCATCCCCACTCGATCGAGCACAACATCCTCATCACCGCGACCCTGTGCCTCCTGGCCGCAGGCGCCGTGATGGTGTTCAGTGCGTCGTCCGCCCGTTCCCTGCTGTCCGGCCAGGGCGACGGCACCACGTTCCTGATCAGGTACGTGGGCTACGGCGCGGTCGGCGTCGTGCTCATGCAGATCATCGCCCGCCGGGGCCTGGAGATCGTGCCGCGGCTGACGGGGCCGCTGCTCATCGGGTCCTTCGTCGCGCTCGTGCTCGTCAAGCTCCCGGGCTTCGGCGTGTCGGTCAACGGCGCGCGCCGCTGGCTCGGCGCCGGCCCGCTGGTCTTCCAGCCGTCGGAGGTCATGAAGCTCGCGCTCGTGCTCTACGCGGCCAAGCTCCTGGCCGAGCGCCCCAAGGTCCTGCACCGCTGGCAGAACCTGGGGCCGCTGGGCCTCGTGGCCGGCGGCGCGGTGCTGCTCGTCGCCTCCCAGCCCGACCTGGGCACCGCGCTGGTCATCTGCTTCACGATGGCCGCGATGCTCGTGGCGGCGGGCATGCCGGTGCGCTGGCTGGCGACGGCCGGCGGCGTGGGCGGCGTCATGGTCCTGCTGTACGCCATGAGCGCCAGCTACCGGCGCGACCGCCTCATGACGTTCCTGGACCCCTGGGCCCACGCCGGCAACGAGGGCTTCCAGTCCGTGCAGGGGCAGATCGCCATCGGCTCCGGCGGCCTCTTCGGCCGCGGCCTGGGCCAGTCGCTGCAGAAGAACCTCTTCCTGCCCGAGGCCCACACGGACTTCATCCTGGCCATCATCGGCGAGGAGCTCGGCGTCGTGGGCATCTGCGGCGTGCTGTTCCTCTACGGCCTGGTGGCCTACGCGGGGCTGCGCGTGGCCCGCAACGCGCGCGGCACCTACGCCAAGCTGCTGGCCGCCGGCGTCACGTCGCTGTTCCTCAGCCAGGCGATGCTCAACGTCTTCACCGTGCTGGGCCTCGCGCCGCTGACCGGCGTCCCGCTGCCGTTCATCTCCTACGGCTCGACGAACCTCATCGTGCTGCTGCTCGGGATGGGCCTGCTGCTCAACGTCGCCGCGGGCGGCAACGTCAAGCTGCAGGCGGTGCCCGATGTGTCAGGGTCCCGGCGCGATGGCTCCCACGATCGTGATCGCCGCCGGAGGGACAGCCGGGCACGTGGTGCCGGCGCTGGCGGTGGCCGACGCGCTGCGGGCTGAGGCCGGCGCGCACGTCGTCTTCGTCGGCGGCGAGCGGGCCGAGCGAACGCTCGTCCCCGAGGCCGGCTACGAGCTGCGCCCGATCGCCGTCGAGGGCCTGAGCCGCTCCAACCCGCTCAAGGCGGCCCGCGGGCTCCTCCGGGCCGCGGCCGCGCTGGGCACCGCGCGGCGCATCCTGCGTGACGTGCGCCCCGACGCGGTGCTCGGCGGCGGGGGCTACGTCGCCGGCCCCGTCGGCGCCGCGGCGGTCGCCGGGCGCATCCCGCTCGTGCTCACGGAGGCCGACAGCCACCTCGGCCTGACCAACCGGCTCCTGGCGCCGTTCGCGCGCCGGGTCTGCCTCGCGTTCCCGCTGGCCGGGCGGGAGGGTGAGCGCTACCGCGTCACGGGCCGCCCGGTGCCCGCCGTGCAGGCCGACCGGGCCGCGGCCCGCGAGCGCTTCGGCCTGCCCGCCGAGGCCACGTGCGTCCTGGTCTTCGGCGGCTCGCTCGGCGCGCGGTCCATCAACGAGGCGGCCGTCGCCGCGCTGCGCGACCGGCCCTACCGGGTGCTGCACGCCTGCGGCGTGCGCGATCACGACGCGCTGCGCGCGCGCCTCGGCGATCCGCCGCCGCCCGGCTACGACCTGCGGTCCTACATCACGCCGTTCGGCGACGCGCTGGCCGCCGCCGACCTCTGCGTCGCGCGCTCGGGCGGCTCGGTCTTCGAGATCGCCGCCCATGGGCTGCCGGCGATCCTCGTGCCCTACCCGCACGCCGCCGCCGACCACCAGACGTCGAACGCGCGCTGGATGACCGACGCCGGGGCCGCCGTGGTGGTGCGCGACGACGAGCTGACGCCCGAGCGACTGGCCCGGGAGGTCGACGCCCTGCTCGCCGACCGCGGGAGGCTGGCCGCGATGGCCGCCGCCTCGGCCGCGCTCGCCCGGCCCGACGCCGCGCGCGACATCGCCCGCGAGGTCCTCGGAGCCGTCGCGTGACCCCCGACGAGCGCCCGTGGGCCGGGAAGCGCATCCACCTCATCGGGATCGGGGGCGCCGGGATGAGCGGCTGGGCGCGGGTGGCCGGCCAGCTCGGCGCGACGGTCAGCGGCTCGGACCGGGCCGAGTCCCCCGCGCTCGACCACCTGCGCGCCCTGGGCGTCGAGGTCCACGTGGGCCACGACGCGGCCAACGTGCCCGCCGGCGCCGACGTCTTCCACAGCTCGGCGATCCCGGCCGACAACCCCGAGCGCACAGCGGGGCGGCCGTCGCTGCCCCGGGCCGAGCTGCTGCGCCGGCTCACCGCGCTCAAGCGCGTCATCGCGGTGGCCGGGGCGCACGGCAAGACGACGACGACCTCCATGGCCGCCCACGCGCTGCTGGGCGCCGGCCTGGCGCCGGGCTACCTCATCGGCGGCGCGCTGCGCAGCACCGGCGAGCACGCCGATTGGGGTTCCCACCGCTCCGGCGGCTGGCTCGTGGTCGAGGCCGACGAGTCCGACCGCTCCATGCTGGCCCTGGACACCGACGTCGCGGTCGTGCTGAACATCGAGCTCGACCACCACGCGACCTACGGGTCGCTGGCCGAGGTCGTCGAGGTCTTCGACGCGTTCCGCGCCGCGGCGCCGCAGGTCGTGGCCGCCCCCGAGCTCGCGCGGCCGGGCGACATCGTCTTCGCGCCGGAGGATCTGGTGCTCGAGCCCGGCGGCTCGCGCTTCGGGTGGCGCGGCCACGAGGTCCGCCTCGTGGTCCCGGGCGCCCACAACGCGCGCAACGCCGCCGCGGCGCTGGAGGCCTGCCGCCTGACGGGCGCGGACGAGGCCGCCCTGGTGGCCGCGCTGGCCGGCTTCAGCGGCGCGGGGCGGCGCTTCGAGCGCCTCGGGCACACCCGCTCGGGCGCCGAGGTCGTCGACGACTACGCCCATCACCCGACGGAGGTCGCCGCCACGATCGCGGCGGCCCGCTCCCTGCGCCCGCGGCGGCTCGTGGCGTGCTTCCAGCCGCACCTGTTCAGCCGCACCCGGGAGCTGTACCGCGAGTTCGGCGCCGCGCTGGCCGCGGCCGACGTCGCGTGCGTCCTGGACGTCTACCCGGCGCGGGAGCGCGCCGAGGACTTCCCGGGCGTCAGCGGCCTGCTCGTCGCCGAGGCGGCCGCCGACGCCGCGGATGGCCGCGAGGTCCTGTGGCTGCCGACGCTCGCCGAGGCCGAGCGGGTCCTCGGGCCGCGGCTGCGCGAGGGCGACCTCGTCCTCGTCATGGGCGCGGGCGACGTCGACGCCCTCGGCCGCGCGCTGGTCGTCGCCTGATGCGTCCGCGCGGCGCGGGCAGGGGACCTCGGGCCCACGGCGAACCCAGCACTCGGATGCACCGTGCCGCCGTCCTCACGCGCCCCCGTGCCCTGCCGCGCCTGCCCCGCCACGGCATCTGGGTCCTGGCCGCGATCGCGCTGATCGTCGCCTTCGGCCTGTGGCTGCGCGACTCGTCGCTCGTCGCGGTCCAGAAGGTCTCCGTGACCGGCCTGACCGGGCCGGAGACCGCGCGCCTGACCACGCAGCTCGAGGCCGCCGCGCGCGACATGACCACGCTGCACGTCCGCACCGACCAGCTCGAGGCCGTCGTCCGCCCCTACCCCGTGGTCAAGCGCGTCACGGCGCACGCGAGCTTCCCGCACACCCTGCGCATCGAGGTCACCGAGAACGTGCCCGTGGCCTCCGTGCTCGTCGACGGCGTCCGCACGCCGGTCGGCGGCGACGGCCGCCTGCTGCGCGGCGCCGACCAGCGTGCGCTCCCCGTGGTGCCGATGAGCGTCGTGCCGACGGGCGACCGCGTCGCCGACAAGACCGCGCTGCGCGCCATCGCCGCCCTGGCCTTCGCCCCGCCGGCGCTGCGCAGCCGGGTCCAGCGGGCCGTCACCACGCCTGCCGGCGGCCTCACGCTGACGCTCGAGCGGGGCCCCGAGCTGCACTTCGGCGGCGGCGATCGCCTGGCGGCCAAGTGGGCCGCGGCGGCCGCCGTCCTCGCCGACGCCGGCTCGGCCGGCGCCACCTACCTCGACCTGCGCTACCCCGAGCGCCCGGCCGCCGGCGGCCTCGAGGATCCGGCGACCCAGCGCGACCCGGAGACCGCCAACGCGGCCCTGCCGGGCGCCTCGACCACGACGGGGGCGGCCGCGACGGCGACGCCTGCGGGCGCCGCGGCGGGCACCACGCCGTGACGACCTTCGACCTGAGGTCGAGGGTGCGCGGAGGCCGGAGTCTCAAGGGTGACTCCAGGCTTCTGGGAACTGCAAGCAAGATTGCGCCCTAGACTTCGCATTGACACCCCGGAACGCCGATGCGTACGGTGCATCGGCCGGGGGTGGCGCAATCACGCGCAAACTCTCGAGGCTATCTAGAGGGTCGGACAGGAACTTCAGTCACATGGAAAGCGGCAGCTACCTCGCGGTCATCAAGGTCGTCGGCGTCGGCGGCGGCGGGACCAATGCGGTCAATCGCATGGTCGACGCCGGCCTCCGCGGCGTCGAGTTCGTGGCCGCGAACACCGACGCCCAGGCGCTCGCCATGTGCGACGCCGACATCAAGCTCAACATCGGGCACGAGCTCACCAAGGGACTCGGGGCGGGTGCGAACCCGGACGTCGGGTTCGGCGCCGCGGCCGAGTCGCGCGACGACATCAAGGAGGCGCTCAAGGGCGCCGACATGGTCTTCGTCACGGCCGGCGAGGGCGGGGGAACGGGAACCGGCGCGGCGCCCGTGATCGCCGAGATCGCCAAGAACGAGATCGGCGCGCTGACGGTCGGCGTGGTCACCAAGCCGTTCGAGTTCGAGGGCACGCAGCGGATGCGCCAGGCCGAGGAGGGCGTCCAGCGCCTCCGCGACGTGGTCGACACGCTCATCGTCATCCCCAACGAGAAGCTGCTCGCGCTCGTCGAGCGCCGCACGACGATCCTCGAGGCGTTCCGCGAGGCCGACAACGTGCTGCGCCAGGGCGTGCAGGGGATCACGGACCTCATCACGATCCCCGGCCTGATCAACCTGGACTTCGCCGACGTGCGCACGATCATGGCCGACGCCGGCTCGGCACTCATGGGCATCGGGCAGTCCGGGGGCGAGACGCGGGCCGCCGACGCGGCCAAGACGGCGATCTCCAGCCCGCTGCTGGAGCAGTCGGTCGAGGGCGCCACGGGCATCCTGCTCAACATCACGGGCGGCCCGGACATCGGCCTGTTCGAGATCAACGAGGCCGCGGAGATCGTGCAGAGCGCGGCCGACGCCAACGCGAACATCATCTTCGGCTCGGTCATCGACGAATCGCTGGGCGACGAGGTCCGCGTGACCGTCATCGCCACCGGGTTCGACCACGGGCGCGCCCGCCCGCGCCAGGCCCGCGAGGAGACGCGCGACAGCGCGCGGCGCCGCGATCGCTCGCCGCGGATCGAGCGGGAGTCGCTCGAGATCCGCGACGACGACATCGACATCCCGCCCTTCCTGCGCTGAGCGGCGGCCCCGGAGGCCGCCGGGGAGCGGGGCGTCGCGGCTCGGATGAGCGGCGACGCGCCCGCGTCCTGCTGCGGACGGCAGATCCCAAGAACTAGGTATGGCGCCGGCCCGCGGGATTGCCGAAGATACGGGGGAGCACCCGTTCTTCCGTCGCCCTCAGCAAGGACGCCCGCCGATGCCCCAGCCCCCGCAGATGAACACGGACGAGCTCGCCGAGCTGCTGACGCAGCTCGAGCTGAGCACCGAGGACTCGCGCGACGAGCTCCTCACGGACTTCCTCGTCCGGCCGTACCCGACCAAGGTCACCCAGGACAACTGACGCGGGGGCGCGCCCGCGTCGGCGCCCTAGACCGCGGCGGGGGCGCCGCGGCGGGCGAGGTCCAGCGCTTCGAGCGTGCGCAGCACCGGGTCGGGCAGCACGCGCCGGCCGGCGCCGGCGAAGACCTCGTCGACCAGCGCCGCGACGGCGTCCTGCCGCGTGCGGCTCCGCGCGGCCGCCGCGAGCACGACGGGGCAGTCGTGGCATCGGGGGCAGGTGCGGCAGCAGCGCGAGGGCGGCATGGACCACGCGAGCGTAGCACGGATCGTAGGGAACCCTAAGATGGGGCCCGCACGCCCGGCCGCGCGGTCGATATGGTCCGCGCATGCCCTCCGAGCGCTTCGTCGACGCCCTCAACGCCCAGGTCGCCCGGGAGTTCGCCGCGGCGCACCAGTACACGGCGATCGCGGCGTACTACACGGGGGAGACCTACCCGCAGCTCGCCGCCTTCTTCTTCGCGCAGGCCGAGGAGGAGCGCGAGCACGCGCTCAAGATGGTCAACTACCTGCTCGACACGAACTCGCCGGTCAACTTCACGGGCATCGACCCGCCGAGGACCGACTTCGAGGACCACATCGCGCCGATCCGGCTCGCGCTGGACCAGGAGCGCTCGGTGACCGTGAGCATCAGCGAGCTGTTCGAGGTCGCTCGCGAGACGCGCGACTTCCGCTCGGAGCAGTTCCTGGACTGGTTCCTGGCCGAGCAGACCGAGGAGGAGTCCTCCATGTCGGACCTCTTGGCCGTCGCCGAGCGCACCGCCAGCGTGCCGATGCTGCTCGAGGAGTACCTCGCCCGGGAGACCCCGGGCGCGCCGCCCGCCGAGTGAGGGCGGTCCGCGCGGGGCCGTCAGTCGGCCAGCGCGTCGATCTCCGCGTTGCTCAGGCACCACAGGGGCGTCGCGGGCCTCCCGGCGAGGTGCAGCCGGCCGAGCAGCGAGCGGATCATGGGCCGTCCGTACCCACCCGGGGCGCCCCCGTATCGCCCCGGTGTCCGGTGCAGCGCGGTCGGAGACGACTGCTAGCCTCGCCCCGTGGCCGCCGCCTCCGCAGACACGTCCCTCAAGCGCACCCCGCTGCACGACCGCCACGTCGCCGCGGGGGCCCGGATGGTCCCCTTCGCGGGGTGGGAGATGCCCGTCCAGTACACCGGCGTCGGCCCCGAGCACCTGGCCACGCGCGCCACAGCGGGCATCTTCGACGTCTCGCACATGGGCGAGATCGGCACCTCCGGCCCGGACGCCGCGCGCTTCCTGCAGCACCTCGTCAGCAACGACGTCGACAAGCTCCAGACCGGCGGAGCGCAGTACTCGGTCCTCTGCCGCGAGGACGGCGGCGTGCTGGACGACCTCTTCACCTACCGCCTGGGCGCCGACCGCTTCCTGACGGTCTCCAACGCCTCCAACCATGACAGCGACCTGGCCTGGTTCCGCCGCCGGGCCGAGGGCTTCGACGTCGAGATCGAGGACGCCGCGCCGCGCTACGCGATGCTCGCCGTGCAGGGCCCGCAGGCGCGCGAGATCGTCCAGGCGCTGGCCGACGCCCCGCTGCCCGACCGCTTCACCTGCCGCCACCGCCTCCTGCGTGGACGCCGGGTGCTCGTCGCCGGCACGGGCTACACGGGCGAGGACGGCGTCGAGCTGCTGTGCGACCCCGACGACGCGGTCCTCCTCTGGGACGAGGCGGTGCGCCGCGGCGCGGTGCCCGCCGGCCTGGCCGCGCGCGACACCCTGCGCCTGGAGGTCTGCTACCACCTCTACGGCAACGACCTCATGGTCACCCGTGGTCCGATCGAGGCCGGCCTGGGCTGGGCGTGCAAGGAGGACACGGGCTTCATCGGCGCGGAGGCCGTGCGCGCCGTCCGCGACGCCGGGCCCGCCGAGAAGCTCGTCGCGTTCACGATGCCGTCGGGGATCGCCCGGCAGGGCAACCCGGTCGTGGGCGGGGGCGAGGTGACGTCGGGGACGATGTCGCCGTCGCTGCAGACCGGCATCGGCATGGCCTACGTGCCCGCGGGGCGCGCGGCCGTGGGCACCGAGCTGCAGATCGACGTGCGGGGCAAGCTGCGCCCCGCCGTGGTCTCCCGCAAGCCGCTGTACGTAAAGCCTTAGGGTGCCCGCCATGGCCGACTCCAGCTATCCCGCAGAGCTGCTGTACCACCCCGAGCACGACTGGGCCCAGGTCGATGGCGACGTCGCGACGTTCGGCATCACCTGGTTCGCCCAGGACGCCCTCGGCGAGGTCGTGTTCTTCGATCCGCCCGAGGTGGGCTCGTCGGTGACCGCCGGCGAGTCGTACGCCGAAGTGGAGTCCGTCAAGGCCGTGTCCGACGTGGTCGCGCCGCTCAGCGGCGAGATCATCGAGGTCAACCTCGGCCTGGGCGACACCCCCGAGGCGATCAACAACGACCCGTACGGCGACGGCTGGATGGTCAAGGTCCGGCTCTCCGATCCCTCGGAGAGCGATGGCCTGCTCGACGCCGCCGCCTACGAGGCCACGCTCTCCTAGACCCCGAGGCTCCCTTGTCGCAGTACACCGCCGTGACCGACGCCGACCTGGCGGAGATGCTCTCCGCCATCGGCGTGGGCTCCGTCCAGGAGCTCTTCGACCGCCAGATCCCTGCCGACGTGCGCCTCGGCCGCCCGCTCGACCTCCCCGAGGGGATGCCCGAGCAGGACGTCTACGCCCACCTGCGCGACCTGGCCGCGCGCAACACCGGGGCCGAGGACGAGATCACGTTCCTCGGCGCGGGCATGTACGACCACTACGTGCCGGCGGTCATCGACATGCTGCTCGGGCGCAGCGAGTTCCTGACGCCCTACACGCCGTACCAGCCCGAGGTCTCCCAGGGCAACCTGCAGGTCATGTTCGAGTACCAGACCGCGATCAGCGAGCTGACGGGCCTGCCGGTCTCCAACGCCTCGGTCTACGAGGGGCCCTCCGCCGTGGCGTCGGCGGGCTATCTGGCGCGGCTGGCCAACGGCAGGCCGAAGTTCGTGGTCTCCCGCGGGCTGCACCCGCACTCGCGCGAGACGCTGGCGACCTACGCCCACGGGTTCGGCGCCGAGATCGTCGAGGTCGGGCTGCGCGACGGCGTCACCGACCCCGAGGCGTGGGCGGCGGCCATCGACGGCGAGACCGGTGCCGTGTTCTTCGCCCAGCCCAACTTCCTGGGCGCGGTGGAGGACGCCGAGGCGCTGGCCGCCGCGGCCAAGGACTCGCCGGCCGTGGTCGTCGGCCAGTACGACCCGATCCCGCTCGGCGTGCTCAAGCCCCCGGGCGAGTGCGGCGTCGACGTCGCCGTCGGCGAGGGCCAGACGCTGGGCAACCGCCTGGACTTCGGCGGCCCCTCGTTCGGCTTCTTCGCCGCCACGGAGGCCTACCTGCGGCGCATGCCCGGCCGCATCGCCGGCGAGACCGTCGACGCCGACGGCCGCCGCGGGTTTGTGCTCACCCTGCAGACCCGCGAGCAGCACATCCGCCGCGAGAAGGCCACGAGCAACATCTGCACCGCGCAGGCGCTCAACGCGCTGGCCGGCGTCGTGTACCTGACCTGGCTGGGCCGCGAGGGCCTCGTCGAGCTCGGCGAGCTGCTGCTGCAGCGCACCCACCACGCCCGCGAGCGCCTGACCGCGCTGGACGGCGTGACCGCGCTGCACGATCAGCCCGTCGTGCGCGAGTTCGCCGTGGCGCTGGACGTCGGCGGCACCGACGGGGTGCGGCGGGTCATCGCCCGCTGCCAGGAGGCGGGGGTCAACCCCGGCTACGCGCTGGGCCGCGACTACGAGGAGTACGGCGACGGGCTGCTCGTCGCGCTGACCGAGCAGCGCTCGGCCGCCGACATCGACCGGCTGGCCGAGGTGCTGGGCGCCGCGGTCGCCGCGGAGCGCGCGGACGCCGAGGTGGCGGCATCATGATCTGTGACCTGACCACGAACGAGTGCACCATGATCCCGACCGCATGAGCGCCCTGAGCGACAACCGGCTGCACGCCGACCCGGGCATCGACGGACATCATCCGCACCATGAGATCCCGGTGGGATCGCAGGGCGCGACGCCGATGCAGCGCGACCGCGCGACGACGATCTTCGAGAAGGGCGCCGCCGGGCGCCGCGCCTTCGTGGCGCCGAAGCTCGACGTGCCCGAGGCCGACGCCGACACCCTGCTGCCCGCGCACCTGCGCCGCAGCGCCCCGGCCCGCCTGCCCGAGGTCTCCGAGCCCGAGCTCGTGCGTCACTACGTCAAGATCTCGCGGCGCAACTTCGACCTCGACACGGGCTTCTACCCGCTCGGGTCGTGCACGATGAAGCACAACCCGCGCCTGCACGAGCGGGTCGCGGCGCTGAGCGGTCACAGCCGCCTGCACCCGATGCAGAGCCCCGAGCACGCCCAGGGCGCGCTCGAGCTCATGTACAACCTGGAGCGCGCGCTGGGCGAGGTGAGCGGGCTGCCGCACGTCTCGCTGCAGCCGAGCGCGGGCTCGCACGGCGAGCTGGCCGGCGTGCTGCTGACGCGGGCGTTCCACGAGGACCGCGGGCAGCAGCGCCACACGGTCCTGACGCCCGACACCTCGCACGGGACCAACCCGGCGACGGTGACGATGGCGGGCTACACGGTGGTCAAGGTCGGCACGAACGTCGACGGCGGCGTCGACCTCGACGACCTGCGGGCCAAGGCCGACGAGGACGTCGCCTGCCTCATGCTCACCAACCCGAACACGCTGGGCGTGTTCGACCCCAACATCACCGAGATCGCCCGGATCGTCCACGACGTCGGGGCGACGCTGTACTACGACGGCGCCAACCTCAACGCCATCATGGGCAAGGCCCGCCCGGGCGACATGGGCTTCGACATCGTGCACTTCAACCTGCACAAGTCGTTCACCCAGCCCCACGGCGGCGGCGGGCCGGGCTCGGGCCCGATCGCGGTCAGCGAGCGCATGCGGCCCTACCTCATGAACCCGCGGATCGTGCGCGCGCAGGACGGCTCCTTCGACCTCGACGAGCAGGGCTATGAGAAGTCGATCGGGCGCCTGCGTGGCTTCCAGGGCAACTACGGGTGCTTCGTGCGCTCCTACGCCTACATCTGCTCGCTGGGCGCCGAGGGGCTGCGCGACGCCTCCGAGACGGCCGTGCTCAACGCCAACTACCTGCTGGCCAAGCTCCGCGAGCACGGGGTCGCCGACAAGCTGCCGCTCGCGTTCGGCGAGCTGTGCATGCACGAGTTCGTGCTGTCGGGCTCGCCGATGAAGAAGGACCTGGGGATCAAGACCCTGGACCTGGCCAAGCGCCTGCTCGACCACGGCTACCACCCGCCGACGGTCTACTTCCCGCTCCTGGTGGACGAGGCGCTGCTCGTCGAGCCCACCGAGACCGAGACCAAGGAGACGCTCGACGGGTTCGCCGCGGCGATCGCGGCGATCCTGGCCGAGGCCGCCGAGGACCCGGCCATCGCCCAGAACGCGCCGTACACGACGCCGGTGCGCCGCCTGGACGAGGCGGCCGCGGCCAAGACGCCGCGGATCCGCCAGCCCATCGAGACCTAGCGGGCGCTCGAGAAGCGCTGTGCGCGGTCGTGGTCGCCCGCTTCCGGAGCGGGCGCCCCGGCCGCGCGCTGGTTGAGGTTGGCGCGGCCGCACAGCGCGGTGAAGCCGGTCTGCAGCCAGTCGTTGACCCCCGCGGTGGCCAGCACGGGGATCACGACGCGCGCCTCGCGCGGGCGCAGCAGCCGCAGGCCGACCAGGCCCATGGCGCTCCACGTCCCCACGCAGCGGCTGCAGCTCAGCAGCTCGCCGACGGCGTAGCGCATGCCGGTGCCCTTCGGGCGGCGCTCGCCGTCGGCGAGCTCCTCCAGGAACGGCTCGCGCACCCACGCGTCGACCTTCTCCTTGGCCACGAGCTTGGTCAGCGAGAACGTCGCGAGGCCGAGCGCGGGGAGCTCGGCGTGGCGGACGGGATCGCCGCCGCGGTCGCGCGCCGCGACCACCAGGGCGCCGAGCAGCGCGCCGTAGCCGGCGCTGAGGGCGGCGTAGTCACTCGGACGGGTCGGGGTCGTGCTGATGGGGTCCATGGCGCTCCGGCTACCCGCCACGGGGCCCGGCCCACCCCCGGCTTCATACACTCCGGCGCCGATGCGCATCTTCAGCGGCATCCAGCCGACCGGCCGCAAGCACCTGGGCAACTACATCGGGGCGATCGTCCAGTACGTGGAGGGTCAGCACCGCGCCGCCGAGCACGGCGACGTGGGGATCTTCTGCGTCGTGGACCTGCACGCGATGACGGTCGCCTACGACCCCGCCGAGATGCGAGCGCGCGTCTACGACACGGCGGCGATCCTGCTGGCGGCGGGCCTGGACCCCGAGCGCTGCATCTTCTTCCGCCAGAGCGACGTCCCCGAGCACACCGAGCTCGCGTGGCACCTTGGCGCGATCACGTCGCACGGCGACCTCAACCGGATGCACCAGTTCAAGGAGAAGTCCGCCCGCCAGCGGGACCTGGTCTCCGCCGACCTCTTCTTCTACCCGGTGCTCATGGCCGCCGATGTGCTCGCCTACCGCGCGCACGAGGTGCCCGTCGGCGACGACCAGCGCCAGCACGTCGAGCTCATGCGCGACCTCGCCCAGCGCTTCAACGCGCGCTTCGGCGACGAGCTCGTGGTACCCGAGCTGCTCGTCCCGGCGACGGGGGCGCGGATCATGGACCTCCAGGCCCCGGACTCCAAGATGTCGACGACGGGCGGCACCGCGGAGGGCACGGTCTACGTGCTCGACGACGCCAAGACCGTCGAGAAGAAGTTCAAGCGTGCGGTGACCGACTCCGATGACCCGCCGCGCATCGTCCGCGACCCGGCCAAGCCGGGCGTCACGAACCTCATCGACATCCTCGCGGCGGCCTCGGGGCGCACGCACGCCGACGTGGAGGCCGAGATGGCCTCCGCCCGTGGCTACGGGGACCTCAAGCTCGCCACCGCCGCCGCGGTCAACGCGCTCCTGGACCCCGTGCGCGAGCGCTACGCCCAGCTGCGCCCCGACGAGGACGCGCTGGAGGCCGTCCTCGGCGCCGGGGCGCAGAAGGCGCGGGCGATCGCCTCCGAGACCCTGGTCGACGTGCGGCGCGTGATGGGCGTCGGGCCCCGTCCCTGACGTCCGCAAAGAGCGGGGATCCGGGGCGCGCCGTCGGGGGCGGTCGCTACGGTCTGGCGCACATGAGCACCCTGGTCGCCGAGCTCGAGCTCGACCTCGAGGTCTTCACGGGTCCGTTCGACCTGCTGCTGACGCTCGTCCTCAAGGAGGAGGTCGACCTTCTGGAGGTCGACCTGGCCGACGTCGTGCTGTCCTACATCGACGTGCTCGAGTGCCGCGGCGAGCTCGACCTCGAGGTCGCGACGGAGTTCCTCGTCCTCATCGCCGCGCTGCTCGAGCTCAAGTCGCGGCTCATGCTGCCCCGCGACGACGAGGAGCTGCTCGACCTCGAGCCCGACATCGCCGCCGAGGAGCTCCTGGCGCGGATGCTCGAGGCCAAGCGCTACCGCGCCGCCGCGCTCCACCTCATCGGGAAGCTGCACGGCGAGGACGGCGTGCGCTTCCGCAGCGCGCCGCTGCCGCCCGCGCTGCGCCGCACCGACATCGCCGACCTGGACTCCGTGTACGCCCCGGCGCGCCTGGGGCGGGCGATCGGCGGCCTGCTGGCCATGCCGCCGCGCGTGGACATCCGCCACCTCACGATCCCGCGCGTCAGCGTCGCCGAGCGCCTCGCGCACCTGCGCCGCCTGCTGCGCGGCGGCGGACGCACGACGTTCGAGGCGGCCGTGGCCGGGGCCGACCGCGTCACGGTGTGCGTGACCCTGTTCGCCCTGCTCGAACTCTACAAGCAGGGTGAGGCCACCTGGCACCAGGACCATCCCTTCGGCGAGATCGAGATCCGCCCGGGCGAGGCGCAGGACGCGGCGCTGCCCGTTCCGGCCGCGGCCGGGGTCGGGGTCCCGGCTTGAGCGAGCTGCCGCGGACCGTCGAGGCGCTGCTCTTCCTGTCGGCCGAGCCGGTCACCGAGGCCGAGCTGCTCGACGCCTGCGAGTGCGAGGAGGAGGACCTCCGCGCCGCGCTGGAGCAGCTGCGCGAGGACTACGCGCCCGGGCGCCGTGGCCTCGAGCTGCGTGAGCTGGCCGGGGGCTTCACGCTGGCCACCGCCGCCGACACCGAGCCGGCCGCGCGGCGCCTGCTGTCCAAGCCGCGCACCCCGCCGCTGACGCCCGCCCAGGCCGAGACCCTGGCGATCGTCGCCTACCTGCAGCCCGTCTCGCGCCCGGAGATCACGCGCATCCGCGGCGTCAGCGCCGACTCCGCGGCCGGGACGCTGCTGGAGCGCGGGCTCATCGAGGAGAGCGGCCGCTCACCGTTCGGCGCCGTGCTGTACCGCACCACGCCGCTGTTCCTCAAGCTCTTCGGCATGGTCTCGCTCGACGACCTGCCCGACGTCTCGGAGTGGGACCCCTCGCCCGAGGAGGAGTCCGACCTGCGCGAGCGCCTGCTGCGCGCCGGCGAGGCCAGGGCCGGGTCCACGCCTGCCACCGAGGACGGCTCGGAGGGGGCCGCGGAGCCGCCCGCCGGCGGTCTCGTCGAGGACCCGGGCGAGGACGTGCCCGAGGACCCCGAGCCCTAGGCCAGGCGGAACGTGGCGCGGCTGGTCTCGAAGGAGACCTCGAGCCACGTGTGGGCGATCTCCGGCGTGAAGCGGAACAGCGCGCCGACCTGGGGGAGGGCGGCGAACGCGGCCGCCGAGGCCTCCATGTCGTACTTGGCCGCGTAGGCGGTGTAGGCCGCGTCGTCCTCGGCGCGGACGGCCGTCCCCTCGAGGATCACGACGTCGTCGCCGCTCTCGGTGTGCACGACCGCGCGCGGGTCGCGCAGCAGGTTGCGTCCCTTGACGGACTCCAGGCCGGTGCCGAACCACAGCCCGCCGTCCAGCCAGACGCCCCAGAGCGGCATGGCGTGCGGCCGGCCGTCGGCACGGGTCGTCGCCAGCCAGTACGTGCGCGCCCCGCGCAGGCGCTCCTGCACCTGCTCCCAGGTGATCCCGGTCATTTCCGAATCCATGTTCGGTAATGTAGCCGTCTCCATGTCCGGCCGTCCACGAGTCCACTCCGACGACGCGCTCCTGGACGCCGCGGAGCGGGTCGTCGCCCGCGCCGGCGTGCCCGGCGTGACGTTCGCCGCGGTCGCCGCCGAGGCGGGCATCGCCGCCTCGTCCCTGCACCAGCGCTTCGGCTCCAAGCGCTCGCTGCTGCTCGCGCTCGCCGCGCGCGCGGCGCCGCCGGCCCCGCGGGCCGACCTGCCGGCGCGCGAGGCGCTCGTCGACCTGCTCTCCGGGCTGGCCGGTCCCATCGCCGAGCGCCAGGCGTTCCTGGGCCACTTCACGATGCTGGCGCTCGACCTGCAGGACCCCGAGTTCGGCGCGCACGCCCGCCGCTACACGCTGGCGCTGCGCGCGACGATCGAGCGCCTGCTCGCCGCCGCCGGGATCCCCGACCCGGCCGCGCGGGCCCCCGTCGTCCACGCCGCGCAGCAGGGCGCGCTGCTGCTCTGGGCACTCGACGGGCAGGGCACGGCCGCCGGGCGCGTCCGCGCGGCGGTCGACGCCGTCCTGTGAGGCGTCAGCCCTCACGCTCGCACAGCAGGGCCGCCAGCGCGTCGTGGCCGCCGACCTGCGCCCAGCCGGCGGCGGTGCCGTCGTGCCCGGCGTCGCGCAGCGCCGGATCGGCGCCGGCGGCCAGCAGCGCCTCGACGACCTCGCGGCGGCCGCCCTGGGCGGCGAGGTGCAGCGCGGTCACGCCGTCGCCGTGGTCGGGGCCGCCGAACGTGCCGCGGGCGTCGACGTCGGCGCCCAGCGCGAGGAGGCGCCCGACGGCCGCCACGCGCCCCGACGCCGCCGCCCAGGCCAGCGCCGTGCCGCGATAGACGTCGGCGTCGACGCGGGCGCCGCGCGCCACGAGGACGTCGAGCGCCTCGACGCGGTCGCTGCGCGCGGCCCACGAGAGCGCCTCGTCGAGGACCTCCTGGGGATCGTCGGACGGCGCCCACGGCGGGAAGCCGCTGTGGGGGCGGTAGAACCCGCGGTGTGCGCCGGCGGCGGGTGAGACGGTGCCGTCGGCGGCGACGAGCTCGTCGAGGACGTCCAGGCGCCCCAGGCCGGCGGCCGCGCGGAGGTTGCGCGGCAGGACGCCCTCGGGCTCGAGGACCTCGGTCACCCGGCGGTGGCCCCAGAACAGCGCGGCGACGAGCGGCGTGCCGCCCTCGCCGCGGGCGCTGACCTCGGGCCAGGCGCCGGCGTCCAGCAGCCGGCGCGCCAGCCGCGGCTGGTCGCTGTAGGCCGTCTGGTGCAGCGGCGTCCAGCCGTGAGCGTTGGCATGGTTGGGATCGGAGCCGCGCTCCAGCAGCAGGTCGACGACGCGCTCGTCGCCGGTCGCGGTGGCCATCCCCAGCAGGTCGTTGCCGTTGGTGCCGCGGGCGGTCACGAGGTCGGGGAAGAGGTCCAGGAGCTCCCGCAGGGCGCCGTCGGCGCGGGCCTCCACGGCCCGGTAGGCGCGGGCGAACGGCTCACCGCCCTCGCGCAGGTCCTCGACGTGGCGGCGCAGCGCCGACCAGGTCGCAAAGCCGTGGCGCTGGGCGACGACGGTGCGCGCGCCGGCGCTCGTGAGCGGCGCCCCCGTCCCCTCGAACGGCGCCAGGGCGCCGGGCGTGCCGTCCCGGGCGGAGGCCAGCAGGCCCTCCGCGCGGCCCTCGTAGGAGCCGAGGTCCTCGTGGTAGGCGTGCTCGAGCGCGGTGCCGTGGGTCTCCACGCGCTGTACGTAGGCGCGCAGCCGCGGCCACGAGTCGAAGCCCAGCTCGCGGGCCAGGACGTGCTGGGCGCCCGCGACCTTCAGCGGCTTGAGCGGGTTGGCACGGTGGGCCCCGGCGCGCGCGACGGCTGCGGGGTCGCCGGCGGCGTGGGCGCGCGCGAGCTCCTTGGCGCGGCGGTGCAGCGCGTCCAGGCCCAGCGGCTCGGGCGCCGGCGTGCCCACGGCGCTCAGGAGGCCAGGGCCTTGGCGGCCAGCTGGCCGCAGGCCGCCTCGATGTCCTGCCCGCGGGTGAGGCGCACCGTCGCGCCGATGCCGTGCTCCTCCAGCGCGGCGCGGAAGGCCGCGATCGCGTCGCGGCCCGAGCCGTCGTAGGTCCCCGTCGGGTTGTAGGGGATGAGGTTGATCTTGTACTTCTTGGGATCGAGCACCCGGGCGAGCTGGACGGCCTGCTCGTAGCGGTCGTTGACGCCGGCGAGCATCACGTACTCGATGAACACCATCCGGCGCTTGCGCTCGTAGAAGCGGTCGCAGGCGGCGAGCACCTCGCGCAGCGGGTAGCGGTCGTTGACGGGCATGATCGCCGAGCGCAGCTCCTCGTCGGCGGCGTGCAGCGACAGCGCCAGGCGGATCGGCATGTCGCTCTCGGTCAGGCGATCGATCCCCGGCACCCAGCCCACCGTCGAGATCGCCGTGCGTCGGTGCGTCACGCCGAGGTCGGGCAGGCGCCGGCAGGCGCCGAGCACGGCGTCGAGGTTCATCATCGGCTCGCCCATGCCCATGAACACGACGTGGTCGACGTCCTCGGTGCGGCGGAAGTGCAGCGCCTGGTCCAGGATCTCCGAGGCGGTGAGGTTGCGGCCGAACTTCATCGCCCCCGTCGCGCAGAACGTGCACGTCAGCGGGCAGCCCGACTGCGAGGACAGGCACAGCGAGCGCCGGCCGTCGCGGTAGCGCATGAGCACGGCCTCGACCGGGCGGCCGTCGTGGGTGGCGAACAGGGCCTTGACCGTGCCGTCGGCGGCGTGGGCCTCGTTGGTGACCGTCAGCGTGCTGAAGGGCACGCGCGCGGCCAGCTCGTCGCGCAGGGCGACGGGCAGGTTGGTCATGTCGGCGTAGCCGTCCGCGCCGCCCGCGGTCCACTCCCACACCTGGCGGGCGCGGAACGCGGGCTGGCCGAGCTCGGCGAGCATGCGCTGCAGGAGGTCGAGGTCCATGCCGTCCCACAGGCTAGTGTCGCCGGGACATGCGCCTCGCGAAGTTCCTCGCCCACGCCGGTGTCGCCTCCCGCCGCGCCGCGGAGGAGATCGTGCGCGACGGGCGCGTCACCGTCGCCCGCGAGGTCGTGGTCGACCCGGCGCGCGACGTCGACGGCGACGAGCCCGTCGCCGTGGACGGCAGGACGGTCCGCCCGCCCGAGGAGCGCGCGGTCTGGGCCGTCCACAAGCCCGCGGGCGTCGTCTCGACCGCGCGCGACACGCACGGGCGCCCCACGGTGGTCGGCATGGTCCGCAAGGCGGGCACGCGCCTGTACCCCGTGGGGCGCCTGGACGCCGACACGACCGGGCTGATCCTGCTCACCGACGACGGCGACCTGGCCAACCAGCTCACCCACCCGAAGTTCGAGGTGACCAAGACCTACCTCGCCGAGGTCGACAACGGCCCGGTGCGCGAGCCGGCGCTGCGGGCGCTGCGGGCCGGCGTCGTGCTCGACGACGGCAGGACGGCGCCCGCCGGCGTCCGGCAGCTGCGCTCCGGCGTGCTCGAGCTCACCCTGCGCGAGGGGCGCAAGCGCCAGGTCAAGCGGATGTGCGAGCACGTCGGCCACCCGGTGCGCAAGCTGTCACGCGTGGCGTTCGGGCCGCTGCGCCTCGGCGACCTCGCCGAGGGGGCCGTGCGTCGCCTCAGTCCTGCGGAGGTCCAACGCCTGCGCGACGCAGCGGCACGACCTGGCCGCGAGCAGGACTGACGACCTGATCGCGGCCATGCGCCTTGGCCTGGTTGAGCGCGAGGTCGGCCGCGGCCAGCGCCACGGCGATCCCGTCGTCGTCCGGGCCGACCATGGCGATGCCGCCCGAGGCGGTGGTGCGTACGTCGTGGGCCCAGGTCCCCACCGGCTCGTCGCGGACCGCGGCCACGGCCCGGTCGATGGCCAGCGTCACGCCGTCGGCGTCCGTGTCGGGCAGCAGCACGAGGAAGCCCTCCTCGCCGGCGCGCCCGAGCACGTCGGCGTCGCGCAGCTGCTCGCGCAGGCGCGTGGCGACGGTGAGCAGGACGGCGTCGGCGGCCAGCGGGCCGTGGCGGTCGCCGATGCGCTTGAGCCCGTCGACGTCGACGAGCGCGAGGCCCAGCGGCGCGCCGGGCCCGCGGGTGCGGTGCAGGTGCTCGGCGGCCACGAGCGCCGCGGCGCGCGTGAGGACCCCCGTCAGGGGGTCGGCGTCGCCGGCGCGCTCGTCGGCACTGCCGAAGGCCCCGAGGCGCTCGAGCCCGATGAGCAGCGTGGCGAGCACGACGCCGGCGCCGAGCAGGTCCAGGGCGCCGGCGGCATAGGAGCCGAGGCTGTGACGGTCGGAGGCCACGAGCGTCAGCGCCGTCGCGGCGACCGCGCACGTGACGACGAACAGCAGCCGGCGCTCGAGCTCGCTGCGGCGCCCGCGCCGCGCGACGATGAGCAGCGCGGTGGCGTCGGCGACGAGGACCACCGCGCCGGCCAGCAGGCCGAAGGTCGTCAGCTCTCCGCCGGAGGTCGCGTCGGGGAGGTGGGCGCCGACGGCCATGACGGCCGCCGCGATGCCCGCCGCGACGGCCGCGACCAGCACGAGCGCGATCACGGCCGTGCGGCCGCGGTGCAGCGTCGGGGCGGCCAGGCGACGGCGCATGGCGGGCGGGCCGCCCCACAGGGCGCCGGCCAGGGCGACGGGCAGGACCGCGTGGCCCGCGGCCCACAGCCACGCCGGAGCCGGGTCGGCGCCGAGCGCGCCGTGGGTCGTGAGGCCGCCGGGCACGGCGATCGCGTGGGCGGCCGCGAGCAGCCCGGCGAAGAGGTAGGCGCAGGCCAGGCCGAGGCGGGTCGCCGATCCGAAGGCCAGGAAGCGCGTGGTCAGCACGCCGGCGACGACGAGGTCGCAGGCGACGATCGCCACGAGCGCCGCGGGCACGCTGGAGCGGCCGGGACCGAGATCCTCGCGCACGAACGGGATCGCGACCAGGCACGCGGCGAGCAGGAGGAGGATGGGTAGGCGGCGCGGGACGGAACGGGCCATCAGGACGTGGGTCGGCCGGTCCGACGGCGTCGCGCAGGGGGTGTGGACGAACGGGCGACGCCCGGCCCTGGCATGATCCGCCGCCGAATGCGGCTCTTCGCCCTCCGAGGCGCGATCACGGTCGACCGGAACACCGCGCAGGCGATCCTGGGTGCGACGGAGTTGCTCATGCGCGAGATCATGGAGCGCAACGACCTCGTGCCCGAGGACGTGGTGAGCTGCCTGTTCACGCTCACGGAGGACCTCGACGCCGAGTTCCCCGCCGTGGCGGCGCGGGGCCTGGGGTTCGGGCAGGTTCCGCTCATGTGCGCACGTGAGGTGCCGGTGCCGGGCTCGCTGCCGCGGGTGATCCGGGTGATGATGCACTACCACGCCGCCGACGATCACACCGCCCGGCACGTGTACCTCGGCGAGGCCAGGTCGCTGCGCCGCGACCTCGACTCGGCGCAGTGACGACCGGGCACGGGCCGGGGCGCCGCGGGTCGTAGACTCGCCCGACGATGGCGATCGAGTTCTCCGCGGCCGTCCGCCGCATCCCCGTCTACCCCGCGGCCGCCGCCTACGCGCTGCCCGAGGACGTCGCGCTCCTGGCCTCCAACGAGTCCCCGGAGCCGCCGATCCCGGCGGTCGTGGCCGCGGTCCAGGCCGTGCTGACCGGCGTCAACCGCTACCCCGACCCCACCAACAGCAAGCTGCGCGGCGCGCTCAGCGACCGCTACGACGTGCCGGCCTCGCGCATCGCGATCGGCAACGGATCGTGCGACATCCTGCTCGCCGCCGGCGAGGCGCTGCTGGAGCCCGGGGCCGAGGTCGTCTACGCCTGGCCGTCGTTCAGCGTCTACCCGCACATCTCGGCGGCGACCGGCGCCACGGCGATCCAGGTGCCGCTCAACGACCGCCACGAGCACGACCTCGAGGCGATGCTCGCCGAGATCACGGTGGCCACCCGGCTCGTCGTCGTGTGCAACCCGAACAACCCGACGTCGACCGCCCTGCCGCTGGCCGACGTCGCGGCCTTCGTCGAGCGGGTGCCGCCGCACGTCTGCCTGCTGCTCGACGAGGCCTACTGCGAGTACAACATGCTCGACGACCCCGATGCGTCGATCGCGCTGCTGGCCAGGCACCCCAACCTGGTGCTCCTGCGGACCTTCAGCAAGGTGTACGGGCTCTGCGGGCTGCGGGTCGGCTACGCGCTGTGCGGAAGCGACGCGTTCGTCACCGCGGTCAACCAGGTCCGCCAGCCCTTCTTCTGCAACGCCGCCGCGCAGGCCGCCGCGACGGAGGCGCTCAAGCACTCCGACGCCGTCGCCCAGCGGGTCGAGCGGGCGATCATCGCGCGGGTCGAGCTCGAGGACGGCCTGGCGGAGCTGGGCATCCGCGCGGCCGAGTCGCAGGCCAACTTCGCCTGGTTCGACCTGCCCGTCGACGAGGACGCCGACCCGGCCGAGGCCGAGCGCGACATCGTCCGCACCCTCGGCGAGCGCGGCGTGCAGGTCCGCGCCGGCACGGCGCTCGGCCGCCCAGGCGCGCTGCGGGTCACCTACGGCACCCCGGAGCAGAACGCGCGGTTCCTGCGCGAGCTGGGAGATCTGCTCGCCTAGGGCTCGCGCCGGCCGGATGGCGCGTTGGTGGGGCATGACCCCACCCAGGCGCCATCGAGTCCCCGGCGGGGCCCGGGCCCCGACGGCCCGCGCGTTCGCGCCCGCGCCGCCGGCGCCCGTCCCCGCACGCCCGCGGCGCGTGTCTGCTTCAATACCTCCCGCCTGATGTCCCGCCCCGTCGACACGCGCGCTCCTCACGCCGGCCCCACGGCCGCCGCGCGCGCTGCCGTGGGCGTGGACCTTGCTGCTTGGTATTGGCGATTTAGCTAGGCGCTCGGCCGGCCGTGAGGCCGTGTCCGCACCGGACCCCTCGGGTCGAGCGCCGAAGCCACGCTGGCGCGTGCCAGCACGCATCGCCACCTAGACTCCAAGACCAAGCACCAGAAGGAACACAAGATGATGATCGTGATGAAGCCGACGGCCACCGACGAGCAGGTGCAGGCCGTCATCGAGCGGATCGAGTCCGTCGGCGCGCAGGCCCACCCCAGTCGCGGGGAGGAGGTCACCGTGATCGGCGCGATCGGCGACCGCGAGCACGTCGCGCGCCTGGGCCTGGAGGGCCACGAGGGCGTCGAGAAGGTCGTCCCGATCCTCAAGCCCTACAAGCTGGCCTCGACCCAGCTCAAGGGCGAGGCCCGCACGGTGCTGGAGATCGGCGGCCGGCGAATCGGCGGCGACCACTTCGCCCTCATCGCCGGCCCCTGCACCGTCGAGACGCGCGACCAGACGCTCGACACCGCCGACGCGATGCTGGCCGCCGGCGCCACGATGTTCCGCGGCGGCGCCTACAAGCCGCGCACGTCGCCCTACGCGTTCCAGGGCCTGGGCCAGGAGGGCCTGCGCCTGCTCGCCGAGGCCAAGGAGCGCACCGGCCTGCCGATCGTCACCGAGCTCATGGACGCCCGTGACATCGAGGCCGTCGCCGAGGTCGCCGACGTCATCCAGATCGGCGCGCGCAACATGCAGAACTACCCCTTGCTGAGCGAGATCGGCCGCAGCGGGATCCCCGTGCTCATCAAGCGCGGGCTCTCGAGCACGCTCGAGGAGCTCATCATGGCCGCCGAGTACGTCCTCAAGGAGGGCAACGAGGCCGTCATGCTCTGTGAGCGCGGCATCCGCACCTTCGAGACCGCCTACCGCTTCACGCTGGACCTCACGGCGATCCCCGTGCTCAAGGAGATGACGCACCTGCCCGTCGTCGTCGACCCCAGCCACGCCGCCGGGCGCCGCGCGCTCGTTGAGCCCCTGTCGCTCGCCGCCGCGGCCGCGGGGGCCGACGGCATCATCGTCGAGTGCCACCCCGAGCCCGACGAGGCGATCTGCGACGGGCCGCAGCAGCTGCGCGTCGACGGGTTCGCCGAGTACGCGGCCAAGGTCGAGCAGGCCGCGATCCTCGGCGGCAAGCTGCCCTTCGGCGCCACCGCCGCGGCCGCCCGGGCGTGAGCGACGGCGCGGCGGGCGCGGGCCCGCCGCTGCGCCTCGCCCTGCTCGGCATCGGGCTCATCGGCGGCTCGGTCGGGCTGGCGGCGCGCGAGCGGCTCGGTGCGCACGTCACGGGGTGGGACCCCGACCCCGCCGTGCGCGACCGCGCCCTGCAGCGCGGCGTGGTCGACGCGGTCGTCGCCCAGCCCTCCGCGCTGGGCCCGCCGACGTCGCGCTCGTCGCGTCGCCCGTCGATGCGCTGCGGGTCACCGTCGACGCGGCCTGCGCGGCCTGCGACGGCGCGGTCGTCACCGACGTCGGCTCCACGAAGCGCGCGCTCGTCGAGCACGCGCCGATCGAGCGCTTCATCGGCGGCCACCCGCTGGCCGGGGCCGAGGTCGCCGGCGTCGAGCACGCCCGCGCCGACCTCTTCGACCAGGCCACCTGGTACCTCACGCCGCGCCCCGGCAGCCCGGGCGTGCTGCTCGAGCGCCTGCACCGCTTCGTCGCCGGGCTCGGCGCGGTGCCGACCGTCATCGGCCACGCCGAGCACGACCGGCTCATGGCCGCCTTCTCGCACGTCCCTCACGTCATCGCCAACGCCATGGTCGTGCAGGCCACGCGGGCGCTGGGCGGCGAGGCCATCCCGGTCGTCGGGCCCAGCTTCCGCGACGCCACCCGCGTAGCGGGCGCCAACCCGCCGCTGTGGGCCGGCATCTACGCGTCCAACCGCGAGGCCGTCCTCGCCCAGCTCGACGCCACCATCGACGTCCTGGCGCAGGCCCGTGCGCTGCTGGCCCAGCCCGACGGCCGCGACGCGCTGGAGGCCTGGCAGGCACAGGCCGCCGAGCAGCGCCGCGCGCTGCTGGACGTCGGCATGACCGGCGGCCCGCTGCGCGAGATCCGCGCGGTCGTGCCCAACCGTCCCGGCGTGATCGCCGATCTCGCCCTCACCCTCAGCGCCGCGGGGATCAACATCCACGACATGAGCCTCTCGCCCCAGCCCGACTTCCGCAGCGGCGAGGTCGCCCTGTGGGTGGCCGAGGCCCTCGAGCCGCGCGCCCGCGAGCTCGTCGGCGACGTCCTCGCCCGACCGGAGGACGCCGCATGAGCCGCGCCCGCTTCGACCACGCCCGCCGCCTGCGCGGGTCCGTCACGCCGCCGTCGGACAAGTCGATCTCGCACCGCGCGGCCATCCTCGGCGCGATGGCGTCCGAGCCCGTCCGGGTGCGCAACTACCTGCACGCCGAGGACACCGTCTCGTCGCTGGAGGCGATGCGGGCGCTCGGCGCGCTGGTGACCATCGACGCCGACGAGGTCGTCATCCGCGGGACCGGCCTGCGCGAGACGGGGGAGGCCGACGGGCCGATCGACGTCGGCAACGCCGGCACGCTGATGCGGCTGCTGCCGGGGTGGCTGGCCGGGCAGGAGGGACGGTCCTACACGCTGGACGGCGACGCGTCGATCCGCCGCCGGCCCGTGGACCGCATCGCCGAGCCGCTGCGGCGCATGGGCGCGGTCATCGACGCCACCGACGGTCGCCTGCCGCCGTTCACGGTGCACGGCACCCGCCTGACGGCCATCGACTACGAGCTGCCGGTCGCCAGCGCCCAGGTCAAGAGCTGCGTCCTGCTCGCCGGCCTGATGGCCGAGGGCGCCACGACGGTCGTCGAGCCCGTCCCGTCCCGCGACCACACGGAGCGCATGCTCGCCGGCGCGGGGGTGACCGTGCATCGCGACGGCGCGCGCATCACGGTGTCGGGCGTCGACGAGCTCACCCCGGAGGACCTCGTCGTGCCCGGCGACCCGTCATCGGCCGCGTTCATGATCGCCGCCGCCGTGCTCGTCCCCGGCTCGCGGATCACCGTGCGCGCCACGGGAACGAACTGGACCCGCACCGGCTTCCTGCGGATCCTGCAGCGCATGGGCGGCATCGTGGTCGGCGACCTGGAGGACGCCCCGGGCGACGCCGTCCCCGGCCACGAGCCGCTCGGCGACCTCGAGGTCGCCCACGGCCCGCTCATCGGCACCGTCGTGGAGGCCGGCGAGGTTCCGCTGGCCATCGACGAGCTGCCGCTCGTGGCGCTGCTGGGCTGCTTCGCCGAGGGCGAGACGGTCGTGCGCGGCGCCCAGGAGCTGCGGCTGAAGGAGTCCGACCGCATCGCGACGGTCGTCGACGGCCTGCGCGCGCTGGGCGGCGAGCTCGAGGCCACCGACGACGGCTTCGTCGTGACGGGCACCGGCGGCCTGCGCGGCGGCACGATCGGCTCGCACGGCGACCACCGCCTCGCGATGCTCGGCGCGGTGGCGGGCCTGGCCTCCTCCGACGGGGTCACCGTCGACGGGATGGAGGCCGCCGCGGTGTCCTACCCGACGTTCACGGACGACCTGGCGCGCCTGCTGGGCTAGCCTCGCGCAGCCGCGCCGCGTGCAGCTGGCCGTCCTCGGCGCGCAGCCCGGGGACGACGTAGAGCAGCGCCAGCGTCACGAACGTCGCCGCCGCGCCGCACACCACGAGCATCGTCCCGGCGCCGGCCAGCGCCGCGATCGGGCCCGTCAGCGCGAACGACACCGGGGTCAGCCCGACGGACACCAGCCAGTCCATGGAGGACACCCGGCCGCGCATCCGCGGCGGGACCCGCACCTGCATCAGCGTGCGCCACACGGGGTTGCCGGCCCCGCTGAGCAGGCCGTAGGCCAGGCCGACGACGACCATCTGCCACACCGCGCCGGCCAGGCCGAAGCCCACGAGCGACAGCGCCGCCAGCCCCCACGTCCAGTACAGGAAGGTGACCTCGCGCCGGGGCGTGCCGAAGTGGCCGACGGCGAACGTCCCCAGCGCGGTCCCCGCGCCTCCGGCGGCGAGCACGAGCCCGAAGGCGCCCGCGTCGGAGCCCAGGTCGTGCTTGATGCGGAACGGGACGAGGACCTCCATGGGGCCGAGGAAGACCAGCAGCGCCAGGGCCGCCGCCACGAGCGTGCCCCACAGCCAGGTCTGGGTCCGCACGAAGGCCGCCGCCTCGCGCAGCTGGACGGCCAGCGGCTCGTGCGGCTCGGTGCCGGCGCGGGCCGGGCCGCGGCTGCGCATCGCCAGCAGGCAGGCGACGGACACCGCGAACGTCCCGGCGTCGACGAGGAACGCGCCGCCGTCCCCAACGCCGCGACGATCGCGCCGCCCAGCGCCGGCCCGACGAGCCGCATGGCCAGCGGGCGCAGCGACAGCGACAGCGCGTTGGCCTGCAGCAGGACGGCCTCCGGGACCAGCTCGGGCAGGATGGAGCCCATCGCCGGGCCCGACAGGCCCTCGCCGACGCCGTAGGCGAACCCGAGCACCATGAGGTGCCAGATCGCCAGGTCGCCCGTGAGCGCCAGCGCGGCGGCCACGCCGAGGGCGACGAGCCGCACGACGTCGGCCGCGACGAGCAGCCGGCGCTTGTCCATGCGGTCCGCCAGGACGCCGCCCACGAGCAGGAACAGGAGGATCCCGACCGACCACGCGACCCCGACGAGCGAGAGCGCCGTGGGGCCGTCGGAGCGCTGCAGCACGGCGAACGCCTGGGCGACCATGAAGATCCCGTCGCCCAGCAGGGACACCAGCGTCCCCGCGAACAGGAGCGCGAAGTCACGCTCGCGCAGGGGACCCAGGAGGCGCATGCGACGGGCGAGGATGCCACACCGCTCGCGGGGCCCTACCCTCGACGCGTGCTTGTGGCCATCGACGGACCCGCCGGAGCGGGCAAGTCCACCGTGGCGCGCGCGGTCGCGCACGCCCTGGGCTTCACCTACCTCGACACCGGGGCCATGTACCGCTGCGCCGCGCTGGCCTCCCTGCGCGGCGCCGGGACCGTCGACGCGGCGCGCATCGCCTTCGCCGAGGACCGCGTGCTGCTCGACGGCGAGGACGTCACGACGGCGATCAGGACGCCCGGGGTCACCGAGCGCGCCTCCGAGGTCGCCGCGCGGCCCGAGGTGCGCGAGGCGCTCATCGCCCGCCAGCGCGAGCTCATCGCCGGAGGCGACTGGGTCGCCGAGGGCCGCGACATCGCCACCGTCGTGGCGCCCGACGCCGAGGTCAAGGTCTTCCTGACCGCCTCCCCGCAGGAGCGCGCGCGGCGCCGCGCCGCCGAGCTGGGCGCCGACGCGGGCGTCGTCGCCCGCGAGCTGGCGCTGCGCGACGAGCGCGACAGCGGCCACGGCCGCACGACCCTGCACCCGGCGCCCGGCGCCACGCCGCTGGACACCACCGGCCTGTCGATCGACGAGGTCGTGCAGGCCATCGTCGCCCGGGTGCCGCGATGAGCACCGACGCGCCCATGACCCGCGGCCCGAAGGTCGCGATCCTCGGCTACCCCAACGTCGGCAAGTCCTCGCTGGTCAACCGGCTCAGCGAGACCCGCGTGGCCGTGGTGCACGAGCGCCCCGGCGTCACGCGCGACCGCCACGAGGTGCCGTGCGAGTGGAACGGCCGGCGCTTCACGCTCATCGACACCGGCGGCATGGACTTCCTCGACGACGACCCGATGGCCGGGTCGATCCGCGAGCAGGCCCAGGCCGCGATGGCCGACGCCGACCTCGGCGTCCTGGTCGTCGACGCCCAGGCCGGGGCGCGGCCCGGGGACGCGGAGCTGGCCGACCTGCTGCGCCGCTGGCACAAGCCGGTCATCGTCGCCGCCAACAAGGTCGACGACGTCAAGGACACGTCCCTGGCGCTGGACTTCCACCGCCTCGGCCTCGGCGACCCGCTGCCGGTCAGCGCCGCGCAGGGCCTGGGCACGGGCGACCTGCTGGACCGCGTGGTCGAGCTGCTGCCCGAGGGCGACGCCGTCGACGAGGACGACGACATCATCCGCCTGGCCCTCATCGGGCGCCCGAACGTCGGCAAGTCCTCGCTGGTCAACCGCTTCATGAACTCCGAGCGCGTGATCGTCAGCGAGGTGGCGGGCACCACGCGCGATGCGATCGACCTGCCCCTCGAGGTCGACGGCCGCCGCGTCATCGTCGTCGACACGGCGGGCATGCGCCGGCAGTCCAAGGTCACCGAGTCGGTCGAGTACTACACCACCCTGCGCTCGCAGCGGGCGGTCGAGCGCGCCGACGTCGCCCTCGTGATCTGCGACGCCCACGACGGCGTCACCGCCCAGGACCTGCGCATCGCCGATCTCGCGATGCGCGAGGGGTGCGCCACCGCGCTCGTGCTCAACAAGTGGGACATCGCCGCCATGGAGGAGTCCGACCTCGACCACGAGCGGGCCAAGGTCCGCAACAAGCTGCGCCTGCGACCCAAGGTCCTCACCGTGTCGGCCAAGAGCGGGCGCAACGTCGAGCGGCTGCTCAAGGAGGCGATCATCCTCGGCGACCGCGTCAGCACGCGCATCCCGACCCCGCAGCTCAACCGCTTCATCAGCGAGGTCGTGCAGGAGCGCCAGCCGCCGGCCAAGCAGGGCAGCCGGCTGCGCCTGCTCTACATGTCGCAGTTCGAGACGCGCCCGCCGCGGTTCGCCATCCAGATCAACTCGCGCAACCGGGTGACGCGCGACTACGCCTACTTCATCGAGAATCGGCTGCGTGCTCGCTACGGGATGGACGGGATCCCCCTGATCATCGACTTCAACGAGCGGGGCAGCCGGCGTGAGGGCAAGCACGCCGAGCGCTAGCAGGCCGCCGGCGGCGCTCGCGCACCACGCGGTGCGGTGGGGCGTCGCGGCGATCGTGGTGGCGCTGGCGCTGGCGCTCGGCGGCAGCGACGGCGGCAGGGGCTCGGGAGGACCGCCGGCCAGCGGCGCCGCCGCGCTGGTGCCCGCCGACGTCCTGGTCTACGTCCACCTCTCGACCGACCCGGGGCGCCCGGCGACGCGCCGTGCCGCGGCGATGGCCGCGCGCTTCCCCAGCTGGCCGCGGCTGCGCGACTCCGTCGTGCGCCAGCTCGCCGCGCCGGACTGCCGGACGGCCGCCGACGCGCTGAAGGGCGCCAACGAGGCCGCCCTGGCGCTCTTCTACATCGGCAAGGGGACCACGGCGAACTCGCTCGTGCTCGTCGACGCGGGCGGCGAACACGCCGACGGCTCCCAGCGCGGCTGCGGCGCGCTCAGCGTCGCCTACGTCGGGCACTTCCTGGCCATCGGGCAGCCCGAGAGCCTGTCGGTGGCCCAGGACCTCCAGCGCGGCCGCGGGACGTCGCTGGCGGCCGCGGCGGGGCCGCGCCGGGTCTTCGCCCGGCTGCCCGCCGACCGCGCGGCCGACGGCTGGGTCTCGGCCGACGGCGTGCGCCGGCTGCTGGCCCCGCAAGGCGGCCTGCTCGGGGTCGCCGGGGTGCTGCTCAACCAGCCGGGGCTGACGGGCGCCGGCTTCGCGCTCTCGGCCACCCGCGACGGGGCGCGGATCGTCGTGCGCTCGCTGCGCGACCCGGCGCAGGCCAGGAAGGCCGGCGCGGGCTTCCGGCCGTTCTCGCCGACGCTCCAGGACGCCGCCCCGGCCGGGGCGATGTCCTACCTGGGCGTCAGCAACCTCGCGCCCGCGCTGCGGCGGCTGCTGGCCGCCGCCGGCTCCGGCTCCAAGCAGCTCGCGCCGCTGGTGCAGGGCATCGACACCGACCTGCTCCGGCTCTTCGCGGGGGAGGCCGCGATCATCCTGACGCCGGCCACGCCCGCACCCGTCCTGACGCTGCTGGCCCGCACGCAGGACGAGGCCGCCACGCGCCGTGCGCTGGCGCGGCTGCCCGTCGCGCTGCGCCGCGCGTTCCGAACCGCGGTCTTCGACGGCAAGGTCGCGGTGTCGACGAGCGCGGCGGGGATCCGCGCCGTCCAGGCGGGCGGCCCGCACCTGTCGGGCACCGACCAATGGTCAAAGTCGGTCGGAAATCACCCCCAATCGGTCTCCTCGCTACTCTTCCTGGACTTCAGCAGGCTGCTCCAGCTGGGCGAGCAGACGGGACTGGGCGACTCGAGCGCCTACCAGGCCGCCAAGTCCGACCTCGAGAAGGTCCGCTCCATCGGCGCGGACACGTCCGGCAACGACAGCGAATCGACCGCGGAGATCTCCCTCCTCATCACCCCATGAGCCAGTACGCCGACAACGAATACCTGTTCACCTCTGAGTCTGTGACCGAGGGCCATCCCGACAAGGTCGCCGATCAGATCTCCGATGGCGTCCTGGATGCCTGCCTGGCCGATGATCCCGGCTCGCGTGTGGCGTGCGAGACGTTGGTCAACACGGGGTTGGTGGTGGTCTCGGGCGAGATCACGACCGAGACCTATGTCGACATCCAGGAGGTGGCCCGCGAGACGATCAGAAAGATCGGCTACGTCGACGCCGACCTGGGCTTCAGCGCGGACTCCGCGGCGGTGCTCAACGCGATCGACAAGCAGTCGCCCGACATCGCCCAGGGCGTCGACCAGGCCGATGAGGCGCGGTCGGAGGGCTCGACCGACGAGCTCGACATCGCCGGGGCGGGTGACCAGGGGATGATGTTCGGCTACGCCTCCAACGAGACGGCCAACCTCATGCCGGCGCCGATCACGTTGGCCCATCAGCTGGCCGAGCGCCTGGCGGCGGTGCGCAAGGACGGCACGCTGGACTACCTGCGCCCGGACGGCAAGACGCAGGTGTCGGTGCGCTACGTCGACGGCCGGCCGGTGGCGGTCGAGAAGCTGCTGATCTCCACCCAGCACGCCGAGCGCGCCACGCGCCGGCAGATCACCGACGACCTGTGGGAGCACGTCGTGCTGCCCGTGCTGCCGGCCGAGCTCTACGACGCCAACGCGCTGCGCAAGGAGTTCTTGGTCAACCCGACCGGGCGCTTCGTCATCGGCGGACCCGTCGGCGACGCCGGGCTGACCGGGCGCAAGATCATCGTCGACACCTACGGCGGCTTCGCCCGTCACGGCGGCGGGGCGTTCAGCGGCAAGGACCCGTCCAAGGTCGATCGCTCGGCCGCCTACGCGGCGCGCTGGGTGGCCAAGAACGTCGTGGCCGCCGGCCTGGCCGACCGCGCCGAGGTCCAGGTGGCCTACGCCATCGGCGTCGCGCACCCGGTCTCGGTGATGGTCGAGACGTTCGGCACCGAGAAGATCGGCCGCGGCCGGATCGCCGAGCTCGTCGACGCGCACTTCGACCTGCGTCCCGGCGCGTTCCGCGCCGCGCTGGACCTGCACCGCCCGATCTACCAGAAGACCGCCGCCTACGGCCACTTCGGCCGTGACGACGACGACTTCACCTGGGAGCGGACCGACAAGGCCGCCGCCCTGGCCGAGGCCGCCGGCCTCACCGAGCCCGCCACGGCCTAGCTCCGCCCCCGGCGGGAGCGGATCGCTCAGATCCGCTCCCGCCAGGTGACCGCCGCCTGCGCTGCGACCGCAGGGCCTGCAGCTCGGCCGCGCTCAGCACGGTGACCACGACGGGCGCCCGCGCCGCCCCGGCTCGCGCCGCCGCCAGGGTCCGCTCCGCTACCAGCACGAGCGCAGGCATGCCCGCATGGCCAAACGGCGCGGCCGGGTCAGGAGGGCCTCGTCGACTTCGACGCGGTCCTGCGCGGGCGCGCGAGGAGGGCATCGAGCGGTGCCGCCGACGAGGCCCCGGGGGCCCGGACGCGGTGCTCGCGGCACACGGCGACGTGGTGGAGATCGTGCACCGCCTGACGCCGATCGGCGTGGCGATGGCCGCCGCCGACGCGGTCGACCCCTACAAGGGCTGAGGCGAGCTCGCCGTGCGGTCGTGCGCGCGGCGGGCGCGGTCCACGGCCGCCACGACGTCGCCCGGGCTGGCGATGCCGCGGAAGGTGAAGTCCGAGTCGTCGGTGCCGGCCGTGTCGAAGTCGACCTTGCCCACGCGCAGGACGCGGTCGACGAGCGACTGGTCGGTGTTGACGTTCTGGATGCGGTCGACGCTGGTCTGCTGCACGTGCTTGGACAGGATGCCCGTGCGGATGTGCAGACGCTCGGTGCTGATGATGAACGTCGTCGCCATCCGCATGACGAAGCCGACGAGGACGACGACCGCCATGACCACGACGAAGGCCACGATGCCGATCGCGGTCGAGACGGCGAACAGCAGGATCGCCCCCACGACCACGGCGAGGACCAGGCCCTTGAGGTAGAAGCTCAGCACGCCGCGCCACGACGGGTGGCCCTCGAAGACGATCTGCTCGCCGGGGTGCAGGTCCATGATCGGCCCAGCCTAACCCGGACCGTCGCGCTCCGACAGGGCCGCCCGGCCGCGGCCTATGCTCGGGGAGCGTGTCGCACATCGTCCAGGTCGAGCCGCTCACGACGGCCCGCGCGCTGCGCGGGCCGTTCGACTACGTGCGCCCCGACGGCACCGACGTCGGCTCGCTCCTGGAGGTCCCGTTCGGGCGCCAGCGGCTCACCGCGGTCGTCACCGGCGTCGTCGATCACTCCGAGCACCGGCTGGCCGCGCCGCTGCGCGTGCTGCCCGACGCGCTGCCCGCCGACCTCGTCGACCTCGGGCTGTGGCTGGCGCGGGAGTACGCCTCGACGCCGGCCCGGGCGCTGTCGCTGCTGCTGCCGCCCCGGGGCGCGCGCGAGCGGGTGCAGCTGTGGGCGCACCGGACCCCCGACGGCGACGCCGCCATCCAGGCCGAGGCCCATCTGGGGGCCACCGAGCTGCGCCTGACGGGCAAGCAGGGCGCGCTGCTGCAGGCGCTGCCGCGGTTCGCGGGCCCCGACCTCGGCGCGCTGCGCCGCCTGGAGGCCCGCGGCCTGGTCGAGATCGGGCCGCGCGGCCGGCGCCGCGCGCCGCAGCACACCGCGGTCGGTATCCGCCGGCCCCAGCCCGGCCTGACCGCCGACCAGCAGGACGCGCTGGACGCCATCCTGGCCACCGCCGCGACCGACCGGCCCGAGCGCCTGCTGCTGCACGGCGTGACCGGGTCGGGCAAGACCGAGGTCTACCTGCGCGCGGCGGCCGCGACCCTCGAGCGCGGACGGGCGGTGCTCATCCTCGTGCCCGAGATCGGGCTGACGCCGCAGATGATCGACCGCTTCGTCGGGCGCTTCGGCGACACGGTGGCCGTCCTGCACTCCAAGCTCGGCGCCGGCGAGCGCTACGACGAGTGGCGCCGGCTGCGGTCGGGCGCCGCGCGGGTGTGCGTGGGGCCGCGCAGCGCGGTGTTCGCGCCGATGGACCGGCTCGGCCTCGTCGTCGTCGACGAGGAGCACGACGGCTCCTACAAGAACGAGGGCGACCCTCGTTACGACGCCCGCCTCGTCGCCGAGAAGCGCGCGCTGCAGCACGGCGCGGTCCTCGTGTGCGGCAGCGCGACGCCGCGCCCGGAGTCCGTGCACGCCCTGCGGCGCGTCCGGCTGCCGCGGCGGGTGGACGGGTCGTCGATGCCGGCGGTCGAGATCGTCGACCTGCGCCACGCGCCGGGCGCCGTGCACCCCCGGACGCACGAGGCGCTCGTGGACGCGCGCAAGGCCATCGTGCTGCTCAACCGCCGCGGCTGGTCGAACTTCCTGACGTGCCGGTCCTGCGGCCGGGTGTGGGAGTGCCCGCAGTGCGACGTCGCGCTGGTCCTGCACCGCTCGCAGGACCGCGTGGCCTGCCACCACTGCGGCCACGCCGAGGCGGTGCCCGGCACCTGCCCGGACTGCGGGTCGATCTCCATCGCCCGCCACGGCGCGGGGACCGAGCGCCTGGAGCACGACCTGGCGGCGCTCGGGCGGCCCGTGCTGCGCCTGGACGCCGACGTGCGCCACGCCGGGCCGGTGCTCGCCGCGTTCGAGCGGGCCGACTCGGCGATCCTCGTCGGCACCCAGGTCGTCGCCAAGGGCCACGACTTCCCCGACGTCGACCTCGGCGTCGTCCTCGACGCCGACGCGACGCTGCGCTTCCCCGACTTCCGCGCCGAGGAGCGCACGTTCGCCCTGGTGACCCAGCTCGCCGGCCGCGCGGGCCGCGGCAACGCGGGCGCGCGGGTGCTCGTGCAGACCATCGACCCGACCGCGCCGGCGATCGCCTTCGCCGCCCGCCACGACAGCGACGGCTTCCTGCGCGGCGAGCTCGAGCGCCGCGAGGCGCTGCGCTATCCGCCGTTCTCGACGCTCATCCGGATCGTCTGCTCGTCGGAGTCCACGGGCGTGGCGCACGCGGCGGCGACGGCGATCCACGCGCGGCTGCCGGGTGCGCTGGGTCCGGCGCCGCTGTTCCGCCTGCGCGGGCGCGAGCGCAGCCAGGTCGTCCTGAAGGGCCCGGTGGGCCCGGGCCGCCGCGCGGCGGTGGAGCAGGCCGACGCCGCGGTGCGCGAGGTCAGCGCCGACAAGGCCTACAAGGCCGCGGCGTTCAGCGTGGACGTGGACGCGCAGTGACGAACCGCCCGGACGTCGAGCACTCCCCCTCCGCGTCCTCGATCGGGAACACCCCCCAAGCCTCGCGCCACACCCGTCACGCGGGGCGCACGCGGTGACCCCGGACCGCGCCGAAGTACCATCCGACCCGTGGCCGAGCACCACGAAGACCTCGACGAGGCCCCCGAGCCTCCGATCCTCGATCCCGAGACGCTGGCCCGCCGGCGCGCGGCGCTGGCGCACGTGCGCAAGTTCGGCGATCCCGTGCTGCGGGCCCGGGCGCGCGAGGTCGACCGCTTCGACGAGGACCTGCGCACCGAGATCGCCCGCATGGGTCTGCTCATGCACGACGCCTACGGGATCGGGCTCGCCGCGACCCAGGTCGGGATCCTGCACCGCGTCCTCGTCTACCGCGTCGAGGGCGACAGCCCGGTCAACGCCCTGGTCAACCCGGTCGTCGAGTGGTCCAGCAAGGAGCAGGAGTGGGCCGAGGAGGGCTGCCTGAGCCTGCCGGCCGTCCACGTCGACGTCGAGCGCCCGGTCCACGTCCGGGTCCGGGCCCAGGACGAGCAGGGCGAGGCCATCCTCGTCGAGGCCAGCGGCCTGGAGGCCCGGGTCATCCAGCACGAGCTCGACCACCTCGACGGCGTGCTCATCCTCGACCGCACCCCGCGCGACCAGCGCAAGGAGGGCATGCGCGCGCTGCGCGCCGCCCTCGACACGGCCGCCGACGCGGCTTCGTGACCGCGGTCGTCTACCTCGGCACCTCGGACTTCGCGGCCGCCGTCCTGCGCGGCCTGGCCGCCGGCCCGCACCGCCCCGCGCTCGTGGTCACGCGGCCCGACGCCCGCCAGGGCCGCGGCCGCCGCGTCGCGCCGCCGCCCGTCGCGGTCGCCGCCCGCGAGCTGGGCATCGCCGTCGACCAGCCGGCGTCCGTCAACGATCCGGAGGCCGTCGCCCGGATCGCGCAGGCCGGCGACGGCGACGGCGTGGCCGTCGTGCTCTGCGCGTTCGGCGCGCTGGTCAAGGAGCCGCTGCTCACCGACCACGACATCCTCAACGTCCACCCGTCGCTGCTGCCGCGCTGGCGGGGCGCCGCTCCCGTCGAGCGCGCGATCATGGCCGGTGACACGGAGACCGGCGTGTCGATCATGCGCCTGGTAGCGGCCCTGGACGCGGGTCCCGTGTACGCCACGGGGGTCGTGCCGATCGGCCCGCAGGACGACTACGGGACGGTGGCCGCGCGCCTGCAGGAGGCCTCCATCGCCCTGCTGACCGACGTGCTGGACCATCCGCGCGAGCCCGTGCCCCAGCCCGAGGACGGCGTGACCTACGCCGAGAAGCTCAGCGCCCGGGACCGCACGCTGGACCTCACGCGCCCCGCGGAGGAGAACGCCCGCATCGTGCGGGCCCTGCACTCGCACATCGGGGCGCGCATCGCGCTGCCCGACGGCAGCTTCCTCGGCGTCCACGAGGCCCGGACCGGCGAGGACGGGACGCTGGAGCTCGTGACGGTCCAGCCGGCCGGCGGCCGGCCCATGGCCTACGCCGACTACCTGCGCGGCCACCCGCCCGCCGGCGCGGGCTGATCGTCCGGACCCCGGCGCATCGCGCGGCGCCACGCCTCCGAGCCCCTACTCTGGGGGTGGTGCCCGCCAGTCCCGCACGCCGAGCTGCCATGGAGGTCGTGCGGCGCGCCATCGAGCAGGGCGCCTACGCCGACCGCGCCCTGCACGGCGCCTCCGCCGGCCTGGACGCCCGCGACCGCGCGCTCGCCAAGCGCCTGGCCTTCGGCACCGTGCAGCGCCGCGGCACCCTGGACTGGGTCATCGACCGCCACGTCCAGCGCCGCCTGGACCCGGAGGTGCGCGCCGCCCTGCAGCTCGGCCTCTACCAGCTGCTCTACACGGAGATCCCGCGCCACGCCGCCGTGGCCGAGAGCGTCGAGCTGGCCAAGCCCAACCCCGGCGCCAAGCTCGTCAACGCCGTGCTGCGCAAGGTCCTGCGCGAGGGCGCCGCGCTCCCCGGCGACGACAACCCCAAGGACGCGGCCGTCCACCACGCCCATCCCGAGTGGCTTGTGCTGCTGTGGTGGGACTGGCTCGGTGCGGACGAGACGCGCGCGCTGCTGGCCGCCGACAACGAGCCCGCCGAGCTGGCGCTGCGCATCAACCCGCTGGCCGGCGTCGAGGTCGACCTGCCCGGCCGCCGCGAGGACGACGCCCTGGTCGTGCAGGGCCCGATCGACGTCCTGGCCCACCCGCTGTACCGGGCCGGGGCGATCACCCCGCAGTCGCGCGCCTCGCAGCGCGTCGCCCGGATCCTCGACCCCCAGCCCGGCGAGCGCATCCTCGACCTCTGCGCCGCGCCCGGCGGCAAGACGACCCACCTGGCCGCGCTCATGGGCGACCGGGGCGAGATCGTCGCCGTCGAGCGCCACGCGCGCCGCGCCGAGGCACTGCGCGTCCAGGCGCAGCGCATGCACGCCACGAGCGTGAAGATCCACGTGGCCGACGCCCGCGAGGTGACGCCGCAGGCGCTCGGCGGCACGTTCGACCGCGTCCTGGTCGATCCCCCGTGCAGCGGCCTGGGCACCCTGAGCTCGCACCCCGACCTGCGCTGGCGCGCCTCGCCGGAGGGCATCGAGCAGCTGCGCGCCGAGCAGGAGGACATCGTCGCCGCGGCCCGCGGCGCGCTGGCCCCGGGCGGGCGCCTCGTCTTCTCGACGTGCACGCTCTCGCCGCGCGAGGAGATCGTCGGGGGCGTGGCGGTGCGCACCCTCCCGCATCGAGACGGGACCGACGGCTTCTATATTGCCGTCGATGGCTGACCGCGGCGGGGGAGACAGGAAGGGCCTGAGCGAGCCCCGTCCGCTCGGCCTCACGTGCCCCGGCTGCGGCGAGCCCTGGCTGCGCCCGAGCACCCTGCCGGGGCGCTACCGCTGCGTGAACTGCCTGCACCGCTTCGAGCTGCGCTCCGTGTGCCCCGACTGCGGCGAGCACTCGACGATCGTCCGCATGTCCTCGACGGCGACGACGGTCTGCAACCACTGCGGCGGCTCGATGCTCGTGGAGGTCTGATGCCGCCGCCGCGGATCGCCCCGTCCATCCTGGCCGCGGACTTCACGCGGCTCGGGGCGCAGGTCGCCGAGGTCGTCGACGCCGGGGCCCGCATCATCCACGTCGACATCATGGACGGCCACTTCGTGCCGACGCTGTCCATGGGCCCCCAGGTGCTCTCGGCGCTGCGCGACCTCGACCTCGGCGTCGAGTTCGACGTCCACCTCATGGTGGAGCGCCCGGAGCGGTTCGTCGCCGACTTCGCGTCGGCCGGGGCCGACGCGATCACCGTCCACGCCGAGGCCACGCCGCACGTCCACTACGCCGTGCAGCGGATCCGCGAGCTGGGCTGCCGCGCCGGCGTGGCGGTCTGCCCGTCGACCCCGCTGGCGATCTACGGCGAGCTCGACGTCGACCGGGCGCTGTGCATGACCGTCAACCCGGGCTGGGGCGGCCAGGCCTTCATCCCCGGCTCACCCGACCGCATCCGGCGGCTGCGCGCCCTGCTGGGCGACGAGCCCGACCTCGAGGTCGACGGGGGCATCGACGCCTCCACCGCGGGCCCGTCGGCCGCCGCCGGCGCCACGCTGTTCGTGGCCGGCAGCGCCGTGTTCGGCGCGCCGGACCCCGCGACCGCCTACGCCGAGATCGCCGCGGCGGCGGGGTGTAGCCAGCCGTAACGACTGGGCCCCGGACGGGGCCGATGATGTGAACGAGCCGTGAGCACCAAGGTCCTCATCGTCGACGACCACCCGACCTTCCGGTCGACCGCTCGCCTCCTGCTGGAGAGCGAGGGCTTCGACGTGGTCGGCGAGGCGCCCGACGGCATGAGCGCCATCGTCGCCGCGGGGGAGCTGCACCCCGATCTCGTGCTGCTCGACGTCAACCTGCCCGACCTCGACGGCTTCGACGTCGCCGCGCGCATCACGAGCGTGCTCGGCGCTCCGGCCGTCGTCCTGACCTCCAGCCGCGACAGCTCGGACTTCGGCCCGCTCGTGCATCGCAGCGGGGCCCGCGGCTTCATCCCGAAGGGAGAGCTCTCGGGCGCAGCCCTCGCGGAGCTGATCCGGTGAGGGCGGGCCCGTGAGCTCGTTGCGCGCGGCGCTCTTCGCGCTGTTCGCCGCGGCCCTGGCCCTGGGGGCCGTCATGGTCGCGATGGTCCTGGCCTCCGACCACGAGGACGCCCAGACCGCGACCGCGATCCTCGGGCCGTTCATCGGCCTGAGCTTCAGCGGCATCGGGATCTTCGCCTGGCTGCGCCGGCCCCACAACCGCTTCGGCGCGCTCATGACCGCGGTCGGCTTCGCGTGGTTCGTCTCGGGGCTGACGGAGGCCAACGACGCCTGGGTCTACACACTGGGCGTCTACCTCGGCCCGCTGTACCTCGTCCTCGTCGGCCACATGCTGCTGGCCTTCCCGGCCGGGCGGCTGGAGACCACCCAGGCCCGGACGCTCATCGCGATCGGCTACCTCGACGTCTTCTTCGTCCAGGTCCCGTTCTTCCTGCTGGGTGGCGACATCGGCGGGCCGGCCAACGCGCCGCGCAACGCCTGGGCGCTGACCGACGCGCCCGACAGCGCGCAGGTCTTCTCCGCCGTGGCCCGGCTCGTGGGCGCCGCGCTCATCGTGTGGCTCGCGGTACAGCTCTTCGAGAAGCGCCGCGCCGCGTCGCCGCCCCAGCGCCGCGCGATGGCGCCGGTCCTGTGGACGGGGCTGGCGCTCATGGTCGCGCTGGCCGTCGCGGCCGGCGCCGACATCTTCAGCGACGGCGGCCCGGTCGTCTCGGGGCCGAGCCTCGGGTCGCTCATCGCGTTCGCGGCGCTGCCGTGGGCGTTCGTCATCGGCCTGCTGCGCACGCGCTACAGCCGCGCCGGCGCCGTCGGCGACCTCGTCGAGCGCCTCAACGCCCAGGGCATCGAGGGCGAGTCGCTGCGCGACGCGCTCTCCGACGCGCTCGGCGACCGCTCGCTGACGCTCGCGTTCTGGTCGCGTGGCTCGGAGCGCTACGTCGACGCGCAGGGCCAGCCCGTCGAGCTGCCGCCCACCTCGTCGCGCTCGCGCGCGGTCACCGAGATCGAGCGCGAGGGCCTCCGGGTCGCTGCGATCGTCCACGACGCCGCGCTGCTGGACGAGCCCGGCCTGGTGCGCGCCGCCGGCGCCGCCGCCGCTCTGGCGCTGGAGAACGAGCGCCTGGAGGCCGAGCTCAAGGCGCGCGTCGCCGAGCTGCAGGTGTCGCGGGCCAAGGTCATCGAGGTCGGCATGGCCGAGCGCCGGGCACTGGAGCGCAACCTCCACGACGGGGCCCAGCAGCGGCTCGTCGCGCTCTCGCTCCAGCTCGGCCTGGCACGCTCCAAGCTGCGCGAGAGCCCGGACGTGGCCGAGCGCATCCTCGACGGCGCCCGCGTCGAGCTCGCCAACGCGCTGGAGGAGCTGCGCGAGCTGGCCCGCGGCATCCACCCGGCGGTGCTCACCGACCGCGGGCTGCCTGCCGCGCTGGAGGCGCTGGCCGGCCGCGCACCGGTCCCCGTGGAGATCGAGGGCGTGCCCGACGCACGCCTGCCGATGCCCGTCGAGGCCGTCGCGTACTTCGTGGTCTCGGAGTCGCTGGCCAACATGGCCAAGTACGCCGACGCCGAATATGCGACTGTCCGGGTTCTCCGCGAGAATGGATACGCAGTGGTCGAGATCGAGGACAACGGCATCGGCGGCGCTGACCCGTCGGCCGGCACGGGCCTGCGCGGGCTGGCCGACCGCCTCGCCGCCCTGGACGGGCGGCTGGAGGTCGACTCCCCCCTGGGGGTCGGCACGACCGTGAGGGCGAGGATCCCTTGCGCGTAGTGCTGGCAGACGACTCGGTGCTGCTGCGGGAGGGGCTCGCGGCGCTCCTGGAGGGCAAGGACTTCGAGGTGGTGGCCCAGTCGGGCGACGCCGAGGACCTGCTGCGCAAGGTCGGCGCCCACAAGCCCGACGTCGCGATCGTCGACGTGCGCATGCCGCCGACCCACACCGACGAGGGCCTGAAGGCCGCGCTGGAGATCCGCTCGCGCTTCCCCGACACCGGGGTGCTCGTGCTCAGCGCCTACGTCGAGGAGACCTCGGCGCTCGAGCTGCTCTCCGACGACGCCGCGGGGATCGGCTACCTGCTCAAGGACCGCGTCAGCGACGTCGACCGCTTCACGGAGGCCGTGCGGCGCGTGGGGGAGGGCGGCAGCGCCCTGGACCCCGAGGTCGTCTCGCGCCTGCTCGGCCGCCGGCGTCGGGAGGACCCGCTCGAGGCCCTCTCCCCGCGCGAGCGCGAGGTGCTCGGCCTCATGGCCGAGGGCCGCTCCAACCACGCGATCGCCGAGGCGCTCGTCGTCACCGAGCGCGCGGTGGAGAAGCACGTGACGTCGATCTTCACCAAACTCTCGCTGCCGCCGACCGTCGAGGACCACCGCCGCGTCCTCGCCGTCCTGGCCTACGTGCAGTCCGCCTGAGCACCGCGTCGGGGACGCGTCACGGGTCCACCGGTGACATCCCCTAGGGGTTAAGGGGGAGCTAGCCGTACCCCGGGAAAATCCCCTGGCTGGGAGGCTGCCCGACATGACCTCCATCGTCTCTGCGCAGGACCTCGGCCGGGTGTTCGGCGAGGGTGGTGCTGCCGTGACAGCGCTCGACGGCGTCACCGTCGACTTTCCCGCCGGCGCGTTCACCGCGATCATGGGCCCCTCGGGCTCCGGCAAGTCCACGTTGATGCACCTGCTCGCCGGCCTGGACCGCCCGACCTCGGGCACCGTGACGCTCGACGGCATCGAGCTGACCACGCTCAACGACGACGCGCTGACCCAGCTGCGCCGCGACCGCGTCGGCTTCATCTTCCAGGCCTTCAACCTGCTGCCCGTGCTGACGGCGTTCGAGAACATCGTGTTGCCGCTGTCGATCGCCGGCCGCGACCCCGACGACGCCTGGGTCGAGCAGCTCATCGACCTCGTGGGCCTTCGCGACCGCATCACGCACCGGCCCAGCGAGCTCTCCGGCGGCCAGCAGCAGCGCGTGGCCGTCGTCCGGGCGCTGGCCAGCCGGCCCGCGGTCGTGTTCGCGGACGAGCCGACGGGCAACCTGGACTCGGCGGCCTCCACCGAGATCCTGCAGCTGCTGCGCCGGTCCGTCGACGAGTTCGGCCAGACGATCATCATGGTCACCCACGACGAGGAGGCCGCCGGCTACGCCGACCGCCTGCTCGTCCTGCGCGACGGCCAGATCGTCGAGGACCGCGCCCCCACCACGTCCGCCGTCGCCTAGGCCCGGAGCCGACCACCATGGCCAAGATCGCCGTCCGCGGGCTGCTCGCCCGCAAGCTCCGCCTTGCCCTGACCGCCCTGGCCGTCGCGCTGGGCGTCACGCTCATCGCGGGCACCTACATCTTCACCGACACCATCACGAAGTCGTTCGACACGATCTTCACGCAGGGCAACAAGGGCACCGACGTCGCGCTGTCGCCGAACAACGACCTCGCCGGCGACAACGACCCGCCACCGATCCCGGCCTCCGTCCTGGCCCGCGTCAAGCAGGTCGACGGCGTCGCCCAGGCCGAGGGTGCCGTGTTCAGCGCGGGCGGCTCGTTCCGCAAGGCCGACGGCTCCAAGCTCAAGGGCAAGGGCTTCAGCGCGATCGCCGGGGCCCACGACGTCAAGCGCTTCGAGTCCTTCGCGCCGACCCAGGGCCATCTGCCCGAGACGGCCGACGAGGTCGCCATCCCCAAGGGCACGGCCGACAACGAGCACCTCAGGCTCGGCGACAAGCTCCAGATCCAGGACGCGGCCCCCAAGAAGCTGTACACCATCTCGGGCATCGTGACGATCGCCGGCGTCGACTCGCTCGGCGGCGGGGTCATCGCGGTCCTGACGCTGCCCGAGGCCCAGCGCATGACCGGCAAGGGCACCGCCTTCGACGAGATCGAGGTCGCCGCCAAGCCCGGCGTGACGCCGGCCCAGCTCAAGGCGCGCATCGCCAAGGTGGTGCCCAAGGGCATCGAGGTGCGCACCGGCCCCGAGCAGGCCGACCAGCAGACCAAGGACATCAAGACGGGCTTCCTGGACTTCCTGCGCACCGCGCTGCTGGCCTTCGCCGGGATCTCCCTGTTCGTCGGGGCCTTCCTGATCTTCAACACGTTCTCGATCACGGTGGCCCAGCGCACGCGCGAGTTCGCGCTGCTGCGGGTGCTGGGCGCCAAGCGCAAGCAGGTGCTGCGCTCGGTCCTGGCCGAGGGCCTGGTGATCGGCGTCGTCGGCTCGGCCGTGGGCCTGGGCCTGGGCATCCTCGTGGCCGGGGGCCTGAAGGCGCTGTTCAAGGCCTTCGGCGCCGACCTGCCGACGACGGGCACGGTCATCGCCTCGCGCACGATCATCGTCTCGCTGCTCGTGGGGACGATCGTCACGCTCATCTCGACGCTGGCGCCGGCGTTCCGGGCCACCCGCGTGCCGCCGCTGGCGGCCCTGCGCGAGGGGCTGGACAGCGGGCACAAGCGCTCGCGCTGGGCCACGCCGCTGGCCGCGCTGCTGACGCTCGGCGGCCTGGCCCTCATGGCGCTCGGGCTGTTCGGCACCGCCAAGGCCAGCGCGGCCCTGTCGCTCATGGGCGGTGGCGCGGTGGCGACGTTCCTCGGCGTGGCGCTGCTGAGCCCCCGCCTCGTCGGGCCGATCGCCGGCTTCGTCGGCATCCCGTTCGAGCGCCTGCGCGGGATCACCGGCCGCATCGCCCGCGAGAACACCGTGCGCTTCCCGGGCCGGACGGCCGTCACCGCCGGCGCGCTGATGATCGGCGTCGCGCTGGTCACGTTCGCCTCCGTGTTCGCCGCCGGCGCCAAGAGCACGATCCGCGAGGCGGTCGACAACGGCTCGCGCGCCCAGGCCGTCGTCGAGAACACCGATGGCTTCAGCGCGTTCTCGCCCCAGGCGACCGCGGCTGTCGCCAAGGTCCCCGGCGTCAAGGAGGTCGCGGCGATCCGCACCGCCCAGGGCCGGATCGACGGCAAGAAGAAGGGCGTCACCGGCGTCGACCAGCGGACGTTCCCCGACCTGTATCACTCGGGCTGGAAGCAGGGCGGCGACGCCACGATGCGCGCGCTCGGCGACGGCCAGGTCCTCATCAGCAAGAAGTACTCCGAGGACAACGGCGTCAAGGTCGGCGACACCCTGCGGATCGAGACGGCCAAGGCCCTCACGGTGCCGCTGAAGGTCACCGGGATCCTGAACGACAAGGGCGGCCTGACCGGCGACCTCGTCGTGACCAACAGCCTGCTCGAGCGCGACTTCGGCGCGCGCAAGGACGCGTTCGTGTTCGTCGGCTACGACGGGTCGCGGCCGGCCACGCAGGTCAAGGCCCAGATCGACCGGCTGCTCGACACCCAGTTCCCCGAGGCCGAGGCCAAGACCAACGGCGAGTTCATCAAGCAGCAGGAGGACCAGGTCAACCAGCTGCTGACCCTGATCTACGCGCTGCTGGCTATGGCGATCATCGTGTCGCTGTTCGGGATCGTCAACACGCTCGTGCTCTCGATCTCCGAGCGCACGCGCGAGCTGGGCCTGCTGCGCGCGATCGGGATGTCGCGCCGGCAGGTGCGCCGCGTCATCCGCTACGAGGCGATCATCACCGCCGAGATCGGCGCGGTGATCGGGCTCGTGCTCGGGATCGTGCTCTCGATCCTGGTGACGCGGGCGATCGACGGCTTCAGGCTGGCGATCCCGGTCGGCTCGCTGATCCTGCTGCTCGTGCTCGCCGCGCTGGCCGGCGTCCTGGCGGCGATCCTGCCCGCGCGCCGCGCGTCGCGCCTGAACGTGCTCGAGTCGCTGGCCTACGAGTAGGCCGACGACGCGGGCGAAGGACTCCGGGGCGGCGGGACATCCCGCCGCCCCGGCCGCGCCTCAGGCCGGGTCGACCGGCAGCCCGGTCGCCCGCCAGGCCTCGAAGCCTCCGGCCAGGTCGGTGGCGCCGGCGAAGCCCAGGCCCTGCAGCGTGGCCGCCTGCAGGAGGTCGTGGATCGTCGTGCGCTCGCCGGCCGTCGAGGGCGCGCTACCCGATCGGCGTCGGGGCAGCCGCCGTCTCGACCTCGGCGTCGTCGGGCACGGGGTCGGGCCCGAGGCCGGGGCGCCGGTACAGGGTCCACAGCAGCGCGCACAGCAGGCCCGCGCCGCCGGCGTAGCCGACCTCGGCCCGGGCGAGCTCGTCGCCGACGATCGGCAGGACCATCCAGACCACGAAGGCCAGCGCGGCGACGATCCACGCCGCGGCGGCCTGGTGGGCGCGCCCGCGGGCCAGCGCGGCCTGGTTGAGCGTGCCCGCTGCCAGGTGCAGGCCCATGCCGACGGCGATGACGGCCAGGCCCAGGCGGCCGTAGCCCTGGTCGGAGGGGAACAGGACGTCCATGACCCACGGGCCGATCGCCAGCAGCCCGACCGCGACCGCGCCCGCGAAGGCGACGATGACGAGGATCGTCTGGCGGATGGCCCGCGCGAACGCCGCGTGGCCCTCCGTGGCCTCCAGGCCGGCGAGGTGGGGCAGCAAGGAGGTCTGCACGGCCTGGAAGAGCTGCAGCGGCGCGCGGGCGATGAGCAGCGCGCTGAACACGACGCCGGCCTTCCCGGAGTCGGGCACGAGCAGCACAGCGGCGTTGAGCAGCGTCTGCTCGCCGAGCTGGATGAGCGCGACGGAGCCCGCGAAGCCCGCGCCCTGGCGCATGTCGCCGCGGGCGCGCGGCACGTCCTGGGCGGCGGCGGCGCCCGCCTCGTGGCGGCCCAGCGCCCACGGGATGACGCACAGCGAGGCCAGCGGCGCGGCGACGATGCCCAGCGCGACGGCGGTCTCGCCGGTGCTGATGCCCACCGCGACGGCCACGGGGAAGGCGAAGCGCGAGAGCGACTCGAACAGCACGAGCCCGCCGTAGAGGCCGAACCACTGGTGCCCGGCGAAGTAGCCGCGGGCGAAGTAGCTGGCGGCGTAGGCCAGGGCGGCGCCGACGAGCACCCAGTACAGCGAGGACTCGCCGTCGAACAGGCCGTCCTGGATCGGGCCGCGCAGCGCCAGGGCCACGACGAGGAACGTCGCGGCGAAGGCGAGCTGAATGAGGGCGGGGACGCGCAGCGGGTGGCCGCCGGCCGAGCCGCGGGCGCGGCGGTCGGCGATGGTGCGCGAGAGGAGCTGCTCGACGGGCCGGTAGATCACCGACATGACGACGAAGAGCACGGCCCACAGCGTCGAGACACGGCCGTAGGCGTCGTCCTCCAGGACGTGGCGGGCGACCGAGAAGTAGGCGAACGTGAAGAGCCCGGTCGCCGCGATCCCGATGCTCAGGATGCGGGCGCCGCTGCCGAACGAGCGGCTCGCGCCGTCCTGGGAGGCCTCAGCCAAGCTTGACGAGCAGCATGGTCCACGGGAACGGCGAGCGTGCCTGCACGACGCTGCCGTGGCGGCTCAACAGCTCCACGAACGAGCGCTTGGACCAGTGGTTGACGTGGCCGGGCGTGTTGCCCAGCTCCTTGAGGTAGGCGCCGCGGGCGAGGTTCAGCCCGCGCCACAGCGGCTCGCGCGGGACGCTGACGAGCAGGTGCCCGGAGGCGCAGCGGGCCATCTCGGCGACGGTGTGCTCGGGGTCCGGAACGTGCTCGAGGACCTCGATGGCCGTGGCGACCTCGAACTCGCCGTCGGCGAAGGGCAGGTTCTCGGCCTTCATGACCCGGTACTCGAGGTTGGGGTGCTGGCGGCCCTTCCAGGCCTCGTGCAGCAGCGGGTCGTCGAGGTCGAGGCCGACGATCCGCCGGACGCCGGGCTTCTGGGCCCACCGGTGGGTCAGCACGCCCTCGCCGCAGCCGACGTCGAGGATGCTCTCGGGCGCGGCGAGCGTGAACAGCTCCTCCAGCGTGGCCTCGAAGTTGGCCATGAGACGGCGGACGACGGGATTGGTCGAGCCGTACTTGTCGTACGTGTTGCCGGTGACCGTGCCCTCGCGGTCGACGGTGACGCCTGAGCTCATAGCTTGAGTGCCTCGCGGTCTTCGGTGCGGCCGGCGGCCTTGGCCCCGGTGGTGGCGGCGGGATGGTCCGGGCCGGCGCCGGGCTGGCCCGGCTCGTAGTGGCTCGGCGGGACGCCGAGCTGCAGCTCGATGCGGCGCACGCGCTCGAAGATGCGCTGGGCCATGATGCGCTGGCTGAGCAGCAGATCGCCGATGACGCCCAGCGCCCCGACCATGACCGCCGCGTTGAAGAGCACCGCGCCGAAGATGAGCGACTGGACGTGGCCCGCGCCCTCGCCGTCGACGTAGGCCCAGACGAAGCGACCGAAGGGGATGAGCGCCAGGATGAAGAGCAGCAGCGCGGCGGTCGTGAAGACGCGCAGCGGCTCGTACTGCGCGTAGATGCGCAGGATGGCCACGGCGTTGCGCCGCACGTAGGAGCTCATCGACGGGAACAGGCGCGACTCGCGCGTCTTCGGGTTGGTCCCGATCGCGACGTGGTCGGTGGCCACCAGCAGCTTGCCGGCCTGGATGATCGTCTCGAGCGTGTAGGTGTACTTGGAGACGACCGCCATCTGGATCGCGGCCTCGCGGTTGTAGGCGCGGAAGCCCGAGGTCGTGTCGGGCAGGTCGGTCTCCGATGCGCGGCGCACGACCCACGAGCCGAGCTTCTGCAGGCGCTTCTTCAGCGGCGAGAAGTGCTCGATGGTGTCGGTCTCGCGGTCGCCGACGACCATGTCGGCGCGGCCCTCGAGGATCGGCACGACCAGCTTGGGGATGTCGTGGCCGTTGTACTGGTTGTCGGCGTCGGTGTTGACGATGACGTCGGCGCCGAGCTTGAGGCAGGCGTCCAGCCCGGCCTGGAAGCCGGCGGCCAAGCCCTTGTTGTTCGTCAGCTTGACGATGTGGTCGACGCCGTTGGCCCGCGCGACCTCGATCGTGCGGTCCGTGGAGCCGTCGTCGATGACGAGCACCTCGACGGAGTCGAAGCCCTCGATCTCGCGGGGGAGGTCGGCCAGCGTCGCCGGCAGCGTCTCCTCCTCGTTGAGGCAGGGGATCTGGATGAAGAGCTTCATGGGAGGGCCTCGGACGGCGCGTGGGGCGGGGCAGCCTGCCGCGGAGCGACTGATGCGTGCCGTACACTCGCGGTCCGAGTATCTCAGAGGGTACCGTCGGTCGCGGAGCCACCCGCCCGGCGTGGCCCAGGGGTGCCGGATCCCGACCCAGCATGGAGAGCGCGACGCTCACCCCGCCGCGCCGTGAGCACGGCCTGCTCGCGCGGCTGCGCGCCGCGCCGTCCCGCGTTTGGGCGCGGGTGGGCTTCGCCGTGCTCTGCATCGGGGCGGCCATCGGGTTCGTGGTGTACCCCACCTACCCCAACTACGACTCGGCCTACAGCCTCCTGTGGGGCCGCGAGGTGCTCGACGGGCAGCTGCCGAGCTTCGACGCCTACCGCGCGCCGACCGAGCACCCGCTGGCCGTGGCCGCCGGCGCCGTGCTGTCGCTGCTGGGCGACACCGCCTCCCGCGTGTGGCTGGGCCTGACCATCGTCGCGTTCTGCGCGCTGGTGGCGGGGGTCTACCGGCTCGGGCGCATGGCGTTCACGCCGTGGGTCGGCGCGATCGCCGGGCTGCTCGTGCTCAGCCGTCTGGACTACCCGTTCCTGGCCGCCCGCGGCTACATCGACATCCCCTATCTGGCGCTCGTGGCGTGGTCGGCGGCGCTCATCGCCGAGCGCCCGCGGCGCGGCGGGGTCGTCTGGGTCCTGCTGGCCTGCGCGGGGCTGCTGCGGCCCGAGGCCTGGCTCCTGGGCGGCGCCTACTGGCTCTGGTGCGCCTGCCCGGCCCAGCCCCTGGCGCGCCGCGTGCGGACCGCGGCCTACGTCGCGGTGGCCCCGGTGCTGTGGGTGCTGACCGACCTCGCCGCGACCGGTGACGCGCTCTTCTCCCTGCGCCATACGAGCTCGCTGGCCGCCGACCTCGAGCGCACGCGGCCCGCGAGCCAGGCGCCGAGCCTGCTCGTGCACTCCCTGTCGGAGATCCTGAAGTGGCCCGTGCTGGCGGGCGCCCTGCTCGGTCTCGCCCTGGCGCTGCTCTTCGCCCGGCGCCGCGCGCTCGTGCCGCTGGCGCTCACCGCCTCGGGCGTGCTGACCTACGGCGCGATCGCCGTCGCGGGCCTGTCGGTCATCGACCGCTATCTCGCGGCCACCGCGCTGGGGCTGCTCGTCTTCGCGGGCTTCGCGGTGGCGGGCTGGAGCCTGCTGCCGGCCCGCCACCGGGCGCGGCGGCCGTGGATCGCGGCGGCCGTGCTGGTCGCCGTCGGCGGGGCCGGCTTCACCGCGACGCACCTGCATCCGGGCTACATCGACCGTGAGCTGCGCACCCGGCGCGAGCTGCGCGACGAGCTCGGGCGGCTCATCACGACCCCGGCGTTCACGCTGGCCCGCCGCTGCGGTCCCATCAGCGTCCCCAACCACAAGCTCATCCCCGACACCCGGTGGCTCCTGCACGCCGACGCCGACGAGGTGCTGGCCCGCAGCGCGCTGCCGGACTTCGGCCGCCGGCAGCACGGGGTGCAGGTCTTCGTGACGGGCCCGGACATGCTCAGCAACTCGACGTACGGCCCGTTCGTCTCCACCGTGCACGACGATCCCCGGATCCAGGTGCCCGGACCGGGCGCCGTGCTCATCGACCGGACGCCGCATTTCGCCGCCTATGCCACCTGCTGACCTCGCCACCGCGCCCGTCCCCCCCGGCCGTCCGGCCGGTGCGGCCACGTGGCGCTCCCGCCTGGCGGGGCTGCCGTGGCCGGCGATCGCGCTGCTCGTGCTGGCCACGGCCACGTTCGTCGGGTTCCTGGTCTACCCGACCTATCCGAACTACGACAGCTACTACTCCATGCTCTGGGGCCGGGAGATCCTGCACGGCCACCTTCCCAGCTTCGACGTCTACCGCACGCCGACCGAGCACCCGCTGGCCATCGCGTTCGGCGCCGCGCTGTCGCTGCTGGGGCGCGGCGGCGACCGGGTCATGGTCTTCTGCACCGAGGCGTCGTTCGTGGTGCTGTGCGCCGGGGTCTACCGGCTCGCACGCCGGGCGTTCACGCCGCTCGTGGGCCTGGCCGCGGCGGGGATCCTCTGCACCCGCTTCGACTTCCCGTTCCTGGCCGCCCGCGCCTACATCGACATCCCGTACCTGGTCTTCGTCGTGTGGGCCGCGGCCTTCGAGCTCGAGCGCCCGCGCCGCGGCGGCATCGTCTGGGTCCTGCTGGCCTGCGCCGGCCTGCTGCGCCCGGAGGCCTGGATCCTCATCGGGCTCTACTTCCTGTGGATGGCCTCCGGCGAGCTCGGCGCGGCCTCCGCGGCCCAGCGCGTGCGGCGCTGGACGCGCTACGCGGCGGTCGCGGCGATCGGCCCGGTCGTCTGGGTCGCGGTGGACTTCATCGTCACCGGCCACCCGTTCTTCTCCCTGCAGCACACGAGCGGCCTGGCGGACGAGCTCGGGCGGACCAAGGGCCTGTCCGAGGTGCCGTCCGCGATGAAGCGGTTCTTCTACAGCCTGGCCAAGGCCCCGGTCATCTACGCGGCGATCGCCGGCTTCGTCGTCGCGCTGTGGCTGGCCCCGCGGCGGGTGGTCATGCCGACGGTCCTGTGGCTCATCGGCACCGGCACGTTCGTGCTCGTGGGGATCGCCGGCCTGTCGGTCATCGATCGCTACCTGCTCGTGCCCACGCTCATGGTCATGGTCTTCGCGGCCGTGTCGCTGGCGGGCTGGACGATGCTGCGCGAGGACCTGATCATCCGCAAGGTCTGGGCGGTGGCCGCCGGGCTCATCGTCGTCTACGGCGTCGTCTTCACGGCCACGCGGGTCAACCTGCGCGTCTTCGACAGCGAGCTCAAGCTGCGCGGCGACTCCCACCACGCGCTCGTGCGGCTGCTCGACCAGCCGCGGGTGCGCGCGGCGCTGCACCGCTGCGGCCCGCTCTCGACGCCGTCGCACAAGCTCGTCCCCGACTCGCGCTGGGTCCTCGGCGCCGGCGCGGGCGGGGTCCTCGCGCGCGCCGACCCGGCTGCGCGCACGCGCATCCAGCGCGGGGTGGCGCTCTACGTGGTCGACCGCGCGGCGCTGCTGCGCCAGGCGCTGGTCGACAAGAGCGACGACGTCTTCAACGACATCCCGATGAGCGGCTTCAGCCGCCTCGCGTTCAACGACTACTACTCGGTCTATGTCCGCTGTTGATGCCGGCGGCCGGGCCGGCCTGACCACGGCCGACGAGGCGGGCACCGACGCCGAGGCGCCGGGGGGCGACGACGCGGGCCGGGGCGCGGCGCGCCGGACCCGGCTGGGCTGGGGCCTGGCGGTGCTCGCGCTGCTGGCGGGCAGCCTCGCGCTGCGCGTGTGGGGCGCCAAGCAGGGTCTGCCCTACGCCTACAACGCCGACGAGAACGCCCACTTCGTGCCGAAGGCCATCGGCCTGTTCGGGCACGGGTGGAATCCGGACTACTTCGTCAACCCGCCCGCCTACACCTACGTGCTGCACGTCGTGTTCGCGGTGTGGTTCGGCGGTCGTGCCGGGGTCTCGGAGGTCTTCGCCCGCGACCCGACCCAGGTCTTCCTGGTGGCGCGCCTGGTCGCGGCGGCGTTCGGGACGCTCTCGGTGTGGCTCCTGTACCTGGCCGGGGCGCGGCTGTTCGCCGATCGCCGCGTGGGGTTCCTGTCGGCCGCGCTGCTGGCCGTGGCGTTCCTGCCGGTCTTCTACTCGCACCTGGCGCTCAACGACGTGCCGACGCTCGCGCCGATCTGCCTGTCGCTGTACGGCACGGCGGGCATCGTGCACGGCGGGCGGCTGCGCGACTACGTGCTCGCCGGCGCCGGGCTGGGCCTGGCGTGCGCCACGAAGTACACGGGCGGGATCGCGCTGCTGCCGCTCGTGGGGGCGGCCGCCGGGGCGTTGCTGCTGCGGGGCGTCCCGGGCGCGCGTGCCTCGGCCGCGCGCGGCCTGGTCGTCGCGGGGATCTGCGCGCTGGTCGCGTTCCTGATCGCCAACCCCTACGCGCTGCTGGACCACGTCGCGTTCTTCGACGGGCTCAACCACCAGTCCACGGTGGCCGACGACGCGCTGGGCAAGCTCGGCCTCACCGAGGACAACGGGCTGGCCTACTACCTGTGGACGCTGACCTGGGGGCTCGGGTGGGTCCCGGCGATCGGCGCCGCCGTCGGCGTCGTCCTCGTGGCCAAGGACTCCCGCCGCCTGGCCGTCGTGCTCGTGCCCGGTCCCGTCCTGTTCCTGGTGTTCATGGGCACGCAGGCGCGCTTCTTCGGCCGCTGGCTCATGCCGGTCTTCCCGATGATCTGCCTGTTGGCCGCCTACGCGCTGCTGCGGATCGCGATCGCCGTCGGTCGCCGGCGGCCGGTCCTGGCGCCGACGATGCTCGCGCTGGCTGCCATCCTGCTGTGCGGCCAGGGGCTCGTCGCCTCCCTGCACAGCGGGCAGGTGCTGTCGCGCGCCGACACCCGCAACATGGCCCGTGACTGGTTCGTCGCGCACGTGCCGCCCAAGACGAAGGTCGTCGTCGAGCCCGTGGTGCCCGACGGCTGGGCGCAGGACATCGGCCGCCCGTCCCCGCTGACCCAGAACGGCAACCGCTGGGTCAAGTACCCCACGAGCCGCTCGAACATCGCCAACGACGGCTCCCAGCTTCCGGGGCCGGGGCGCATCGTCAACATCGAGGACTACGAGCGCACGCTGTACCCCGGGCTCGTGGACGTCTACGAGAAGGCCGGCTACTGCTGGGTCGTCGTGGGATCCACGCAGCGCGGCCGTGCCGAGGTCGAGCCCGACTCCGTGCCCCAGGCCCTGGCCTACTACCGCGAGCTCGAGCGCCGCGCCGACACCGCCTACGTGGCCTCGCCCTACCGCAAGGGCGCCGGTCCCGTGGACTTCAACTTCGACTGGTCCTTCGACTTCTACCCGCTGGCCTACCACCGCCCGGGCCCCACGATGTGGATCTACCACCTGCGCGGCGGGCGCTGCGCGGGGGGCTGAGGGAAGGCGTCTCCGGAGCCCCAGGCGCCCCGGACCCACCGTGGGTCGATCCGGGTGTCGTATGGACACCGGATTCGACCCAGCGTCCCGCGGCGCGGCGCGCCACCTGCCCCGACGTCCCCGCGGGCGTCCAGGCGGGCGCCGGCGCCACCCTCGTATCCTGCATCGCGGTGCAGCGGACCGACACCGACCACCAGTTCCTCACCCGGGCCATCGACCTCGCGGGCCGTGGGCGCGGCCGCGTGCATCCCAACCCGGTCGTGGGCGCCGTCGTCGTCAAGGACGGTGTCGTGCTGGGGGAGGGCTGGCACGCCGAGTACGGGGGGGCCCACGCCGAGGTCAACGCGATCGCCGACTGCGACGGCGCCGACCTCACCGGAGCCACGATCTACGTCTCGCTCGAGCCGTGCTGCCACCAGGGCAAGACCCCGCCGTGCACCGACGCGATCCTCGCCGCCGGCATCAGCCGCGTCGTCGTGGCCGCCGACGACCCGACGATCAAGGCCTCCGGGCGCGGCCTCGGGATCCTGCGCGACGAGGGCGTGACCGTCGACGTCGCCGGCGGCGAGCTGGCCGCCCGCGCGCGCCTCTCCAACCAGGCCTTCCGCAAGCTGGCCCGCACCGGCCGGCCGTGGGTCCTCTTCAAGTCGGCGATGACCCTCGACGGCAAGGTCGCCACCCGCACCGGCGACTCCAAGTGGATCTCCTCGGACACCAGCCGCGCCCTCGCGCACCGCTGGCGCGCGTCGGTCGACGCCGTCGCGGTGGGCATCGGCACCGCCCTGGCCGACGACCCCCAGCTCACCGCGCGCATCGACGACTCCGACGGGCCGCCGCTGCGCCAGCCCCGGCGCGTCATCTTCGACGCGACCGCCCGCCTGCCGCTGGACTCCAAGCTCGTCGCCGAGGTGCACACCGTCCCGCTGACCGTCGTCGTCTCCCGCGCCGCGCACCGCTCCGCCACCGACGCGCTGGAGACCGCCGGCGCCGATGTCATCGTCGCCACGGGCCAGAACGAGCCCGGCCGCGTGCGCTCGGCGCTGGACCAGCTCGGCGAGCGCGGCGTCGCCGCCATCCTGCTCGAGGGCGGCCCGCACCTGGCCGGCGCCTTCCTGGACGCCGGCGAGATCGACGAGGTCCGGCTCTTCCTCGCCCCGCTGCTGCTCGGCGGCAGCAAGGCCCGCGACCCGCTGGAGGGCGAGGGCGTCGAGCGGATCTCCGAGGCGCTGCGCGCCCTCACCCTCGACTGCGAGCGTGTGGCCGACGACATCCTCGTCAGCGCCCGCCTGCGGGAGTGGTGAGGTCGTGTTCACCGGACTCGTCGAGGACCTGGGCACCGTCGTGGGCGTCGAGGCCGGCGACGGCGGCACGGTGTTGACCGTCGACACCGCGCTGGCCGGCCAGGTCGGCGAGGGCGACAGCGTCGCGGTCAACGGGGTCTGCCTCACCGCCACCGGCGTCGCGGACGGCCGGCTGCGCTTCGACGTCATGCACGAGACGCTGCGGCGATCGTCGCTGGCCGGCGTCGCGCCCGGCTCGGCCGTCAACCTCGAGCTCGCCCTGCGCGCCGACGGGCGCCTGGGCGGCCACATCATGCAGGGCCACGTCGACGGCGTGGGGACGATCGCCGCCGTGCGCGAGGACGGCTTCGCCCGCCTCGTGACGGTGTGCGCGCCCGCCGAGCTGCTGCGCTATGTCGTGGAGAAGGGCTCGATCGCGGTCGACGGCGTCAGCCTGACGGTCGCGCGGGTCGACGACGAGACGTTCGACGTCTCGCTCATCCCCGAGACCCTGCAGCGCACCAACCTGGGCGCCCTGACCGGCGCCGCCGCCGAGCACACCGTGAACCTGGAGGTCGACGTGGTGGCCAAATACCTTGAGAAGCAGGTCAGCGCGGTCATGTCCTCGCAGGTCCAGGACCTCGTGGAGCGCCACCTGCGCGCGCAGCCGGGGGACCGGGCGTGAAGCCGCAGACCCAGGCCCGCGACGAGATCGTCTTCGCGTCCGTCGAGGAGGCGCTGGAGGACATCGCCGCCGGGCGCATGGTCGTCGTCGTCGACGACGAGGACCGCGAGAACGAGGGCGACCTCGTCATGGCCGCCGAGTTCGTGACCGCCGACGCGGTGAACTTCATGACCCGCCAGGCCGGCGGGTGGATCTGCCTCACGCTGACCGCCGAGCGCTGCGACGAGCTCGGGCTCGAGCTCATGGCGCTCAAGAACGAGTCGGCGCACGAGACGCCCTTCACGGTGACCATCGAGGCGCGCGAGGGCGTCACGACCGGCATCAGCACCGCCGACCAGGCGCACACGATGCGCACCGCGGTCGACCCGGCCAAGGGCCGCGCCGACATCGTCGTCCCGGGTCACGTGCACCCGCTGAAGGCACGCGACGGCGGCGTCCTGGAGCGAACGGGCCACACGGAGGCCTCCGTGGACCTGGCGCGCCTGGCCGGGCTCACGCCCGCCGGCGTGATCTGCGAGATCCAGAACGAGGACGGGTCGATGGCCCGCGTCGGCGACCTGGCCGCCTACTGCCACAAGCACGGCCTGCGGATGATCACCATCGCCGACCTCATCGCCTACCGGCGCCGCCACGACAAGCTCGTCGAGCGCGTCGTGTCGACGGCGATGCCGACCGGCTTCGGCGAGTTCACCGTCTACGGCTACCGCTCGCTCGTCGACGACAAGCACCACGTCGCGATGGTCAAGGGCGATGTCGCGGGCCGCACCGACGTGCTCGTGCGCGTGCACTCGGAGTGTCTGACCGGCGACGTGTTCCACTCGCTGCGCTGCGACTGCGGCGAGCAGCTGGAGTCCGCGCTGGCGATGATCGAGCGCGAGGGCGAGGGCGTGCTGCTCTACCTGGCCCAGGAGGGCCGGGGCATCGGCCTGCTCAACAAGCTCAAGGCCTACAAGCTCCAGGAGGAGGGCTTCGACACCGTCGACGCCAACCTCAAGCTCGGGCTGCCCGCCGACCTGCGCGACTACGGCATCGGGGCCCAGATCCTCGTCGACCTCGGGCTGACGTCGATCCGGATCCTGACCAACAACCCCAAGAAGATCCATGGCCTGCAGGGTTACGGGCTCAGCGTCAGCGCCCAGGTGCCGATCGAGCACGCGCCCAACCCGCACAACGAGGCCTACCTGCGCACGAAGGCCGAGCGCATGGGCCACACGCTGCACCACCAGGGGCTCCCGCTGGACGAGGAGCTGCTGGCCAGCGAGCACGCCGAGGACCGGGCCCGCGAGGAGGGCGAGCGGTGAGGATCGCGCTCGTCGTCGCGCGGTTCTACGAGGACCTGGCCGAGCGGCTGGAGGCCGGGGCGCGGGCCGTCCTGGCCGAGTCGGGCATCACCGACCTCGAGACCTTCGACGTGCCCGGCGCCTACGAGCTGCCGATGGCCGCCAAGCTCGCGGCCGAGTCGGGCCGCTACGCCGCCGTCGTCTGCCTCGGCGCGGTCATCCGCGGCGAGACCTCGCATTACGACTACGTCTGCGGCGAGGCCGCCCGCGGGATCCAGACCGTGCAGCTGGAGACCGGGGTGCCGTGCTCGTTCGGCGTGCTGACCGTCGACACGCTGCACCAGGCGCTGGCGCGCTCGGGCGGCGACAAGCGCGACTCCGGCCGGCACGCCGCCGAGGCCGTCCTCGCGCTGCTGGCCGTCAAGCAGCGCTTGGCCACCGCGGGCTGACGGCTCGGCGCCCGGCGGTGGCGGTCGGCGGTAGGCTTGGCCGGTGACCCTGGAGATCGTCGCGATCGGCATCACGGTGCTCGCCCACCTGGTGGGCGCGGGGGTCCTGATCTGGACGCTCGTCGACGGCGAGAACATCGACTGGCGCGCGCTCTGGCCGCGTGACGACGACGGTGGCGGCGGTGGCGGTCCCGAGGGGCCGACGACGCCCGATCCCGGCGACGGCGGCGTGCGCGTCGGCGGCCCCCTGCTGCCCGACGCGGCGCCCAGCGCGGTGCGGCTGCGCAAGCCCGGCCGCATCGGCGACGGCTACCCGCGCCCGGGCCGGCGTCCCGAGCACGCCCCCACGCGCCCGGGCGTCCCGGCCCGCCCCGCCGGGCCCCCGCCGGGCGACTGACGGCCGCGGCTCAGCCCGCGGCGCCCTTGCCGTCCTTGCCCTTGCCCTTCGCGCGGCCCGGCGGCGTCCCCGCGGGGTCCTGGCCGGCCAGCCGCTGCGCGGTGCGCAGCTCCTTCTCGACGGTGCCGCGCTGGTCGTTGCTGATGCGCAGGCGCTCCTGCAGCAGCGGGATGGCCTCGGCCGGGCGGCCCGACAGGCGCAGGGCCCAGCCGAGGTTGTAGAGGTTGTAGGCGTAGTCGGTGCTGCTGTGGTCGCCGGAGGCCCGGAACGCGTCGGCGGCCCGCTGCAGCAGCGGCAGCGCTCCCGCGGGGTCGCCCGGCAGCATCGCGTAGCCGGCGTTGTTGAGCTCGGCGGCGCTGCGGCCGTCGGTCGCCGGCGCCGGTGCGGTGGTCGCCGGGGCCGCCGTCGTCGCGGCGGGGGTGCTTGCGGCGGGGGCCGCGGTGGTCGCCGGGGCGCGCACCGCGGCGCCCGAGGAGCGCTGGGCGGAGGAGCGCCGGACCGTCGGGCTGCCGGCGGTGCCCGAGCCGCCCTGGTTGCCCTCGTCGCCGATGAGCGCCGCCGCGGTCCCGCCGGCGATGCAGAGCGCCGCCACGCCCGCGATCGCCGCGCCCCGGCGCCGGCGCGGCCGCGCCACGGGCCCGGGCGGGACCCGGGTGCGGTCCTCCTCCGGCGCCCGCGCGTGCGGCGGGGGCGGCGCGGGCGGGGCCGGGGCCCGGCTGACCGTGGGCGCCGTGACGGGCTCCGAGCGCGCGAAGCGCGACATGCCCGGCGCCCGGACGCCGAGGACGTCGCGCAGCCGCGCGACGAAGTCCGCGGCGCTGGCCGGGCGCTGCGCGGGGTCCTTGGACAGCCCGTGGCGCAGCACCGCGGCGGCGGCCTCGCAGGGGCCGGTGGGCGTCGGCGGCTCGGCCTCGACATGGGCGCGGGCCTGGGCCATGGGGGTCTCGCCGCCGAACGGCCGGTGCCCGCACAGCAGCTCGTAGGCGACGACCGCGAGGCTGTAGCGGTCGCTGGCCGGCGTCGCGGCGTGGCCCCGGGCCTGCTCGGGCGACAGGTAGGCCGCGGTCCCCAGCACCTGCCCGGCCTGCGTGACCTGGGTCGAGCCGGCCAGCGACGCGATGCCGAAGTCGCCGACCGCCAGGCGCTGGGCCTCGTCGAGCAGCAGGTTGCCGGGCTTGACGTCGCGGTGGACGATGTCGGCGGCGTGCGCGGCGTCCAGCGCCTGGCCGGCCTCGTCGAGCCAGCGCAGCGCCAGCGCCGTGGGCACCGGCCCGCCGGTCCGCAGCCGGTCGGCGACGGTCCCGCCGGCCAGCAGCTCCATGACGATGAAGGCCTGCGGCACCGCGTCGGTGCTCTCACCGATGTCGTAGATCGTCACGACGTGCGGGTGGTCGGAGACCCGCGCGGCGGCGCGCGCCTCGCGGGTGAATCGCCGCCGCGCCGCGGGGTCGGCGGCGTAGCCGGGGGCGAGGACCTTGACGGCCACCACGCGCTCCAGCACCTCGTCTCGCGCCGCCCACACCGACGCCATCCCGCCGTTGGCCAGATGGCGCTCGACGCGATAGCGATCCGGCAGGGCGACGTGCGTCTGCAGGCCGGACATCGTCACGCGGACTACCCTAGGCCAGGACCGGCTACACCGGCCGTGGGTCGGGCCGTCGGCCGGCCCGGGCCACCGCAGCGCTCCCCGGGTGCCGCGGCCGCTACACTGCGCGGCCGAATGTCGAAGGTATGCCACAGCTGCGGGAAGGGCCCCGCGTTCGGTCAGAGCCGCAGCCACTCCATGCGGGCCACCAAGCGCCGGTTCGATCCCAACCTCCAGAAGGTGCGGATCCTCGTCGGCGCGGCGCCGCGCCGCGTGTACGTCTGCACCCGCTGCCTCAAGGCCGGCAAGGTCACCAAGGCCGTCTAGCCCCTCCGCCGGCGCCCGTGCGCCGGCCGGTCCGCGCGGTACCGTCCTCGCGTGTCCGACCCCAGCCTCGTCCGCTTCCGCGTCGCCATCCAGGGCGCGCTGGCGCACCTGGAATCGCGTCGGCAGGAGATCAACGACCTCAACGTCTTCCCGGTCGCCGACGGCGACACGGGCGACAACATGGCGCTCACCCTGCGCGCCGTGCTGGCCGAGCTCGACCACCTCGCCGACGGCGAGGAGCGCTCCATCGACGAGATCGGCCGTGACGAGATCGTCGAGGCCGTCGCCCGTGCCGCGCTGCTGGGCGCGCGCGGCAACAGCGGCGTCATCCTCTCCCAGCTCATCCGCGGCGCCGCCGAGGAGCTCATCTCCCGCCCGGGCGAGCTCGTCGACCCCGTGCTCGTCGGCGCCGCGTTCGCCCGCGCGGCCCAGCGCGCCTACGCGTCGGTCCGCGAGCCCGTCGAGGGCACGATGCTCACCGTCATGCGCGACATGGCGACCTCGATCGCCCACGACGTCGCCCACCTGCCCGATGAGCAGCGGCGGCTGGGCGCCGACGCCGACCCGGCGCGCCAGAACGCGCTGATCGCCGACGCGCTGGAGCGCGCGATCGCCGCCGGCGAGGCGTCGGTCAAGCGCGGCCCCGAGCTGCTGCCCGTCCTGCGCGAGGCCGGCGTCGTCGACGCGGGCGGCTACGGCGTCACGATCGTGCTGGCCGGCGTCGTCGCGGCGCTGCGCGGCACGGAGGCGCCCGCGCTCGAGCACCACGCCCCGGCGCGCATGAGCCAGCCCGAGCACGCGAGCTCGACCTACCGCTACTGCACGAACTTCGCGGTCACCGGCCGCGACCTCGATCCGCCGGCCGGGTTCGCCGACCGCCTCGAGGCGATCGGCGACTCCGTCCTGGTGGTCGGGGACGCGCGGACGCTGAAGGTCCACGTCCACACCGACGACCCCGAGCAGGCCACGGGCGTCTTCGCGGGCGTCGGCGAGGTCTCGCACCTGGACGTCGCCGACATGCGGGCCCAGGTCGTCGAGCGCCAGGCGCGCCTGGCGCCCGTCGCGGGGCCCTCCGACGGCTCCGCCGACGCCCACGGGCCCGTGCCGACCTGCGGGGTGCTGGCCGTCACGACGGGCGCCGGCCTGGCCGTGCTCTTCGAGAGCCTCGGCGCGTGGGTCCTGGACGGCGGGCGCACGATGAACCCGTCGACGATGGAGATCCTGGCGGGCATCCACGACACCCGCGCGACGGAGGTCGTCGTGCTGCCCAACAGCCCCAACATCTTCATGGCCGCCGAGCGCGCCGCCGAGCTGTCGGAGAAGACGGTGCGCGTCGTGCCGTCGCGCTCCCAGCAGGCCGGCCTGGCCGCGGCGATCGCGCTGCAGCCCTCCCGTGACGCGCAGGCCAACGCCGACGCGATGATCGCCGCCCTGGTGGCCGTGCGCACCGGTGGCGTGGCGCCCGCCGCGCGACCGGACCCCGAGGGGCGCTTCGTCGTCGGCGACGCGGTCGGCTACGTCGGCGACACGCTGGTGGCCTGGGGCGACCCGCGCGCCACACTGCAGGAGGTCCTTTCGCGGCTGGCCGACGGGGCCGAGATCGTGACCTGCATCGAGGGCGAGGACGCGCCGCTGGACGGCGAGGCGGTGTCCGCGCTGGCCCCCGCCGACGTCGAGCTCGAGCTCTCAGACGGCGGCCAGCCGTCCTGGTGGTGGCTCGTCAGCGCCGAGTAGGAGACCCCGGGTGCCGACCGCCTTCGCCGAGCCGCGCGCGCTCACGGCCGCCGAGCTGGCCGGCGCGCCCGTGCGCTGGCCGCGCCCGTCCGTGCTGGCCGCACCGCTCATCGTCCGGCCGTCGGTGGCCGCCGAGGCCGCCGAGAGCCTCGGGCTGCTCACGGTCGGCGACCTGCTCGGGCACCTGCCGCGGGCCACGGGCGAGTCGCGCACGATCGCCGAGCTGGCGCTCGAGGAGACCGCCACCGTGCTCGTCGAGGTGCGCGCGATCACGTCGCGCCCCGTCCGCCGCCGCGGCATGAAGCCGCTCGTGGAGGCCACGGTGGCCGACGGCACCGGCGTCATGAAGGCCACGTTCTTCAACCAGCCCTGGCTGGCACGCGCCTATCCGCCCGGCACGCGGCTCATGCTCGCCGGCAAGTACCAGGGCCGCAACCGCTTCCGCGTCAACGCCCACGCCCCGACCGACGCCGTATCCGGGACGGGCGCGGAGGGCGAGGGGGCCGCGCAGTACCCGGCGACCAAGGGCATCAGCTCGGTCCAGATCCTTGCGCTGGTCGGCGAGCACCGCGCCGCGCTGGCCGACGTCGTCGAGCCCCTGCCCGCCGCGCTGCGCGTGGCCCAGCGCCTCCCCGACCGCGCGGCGGCGCTGGGCGCCGCGCACTTCGGCGACCACGAGGGCGGCCGGCGGCGGCTGGCCTTCGACGAGCTGCTGCTGGACCAGATCGTGCAGCTGCGCCTGCGCGAGGAGCGCGGCGGCGACCGGCGCGCGCGGCCGCTGGACGGCCCGGCGACGCTCAGCGCGACGTGGCGCACCGAGCTGCTGCCCTTCGCCCCGACCGGCGACCAGCTGCGCGCCATGGACGAGGTCGACGCCGACCTGGCGCGCGAGCGGCCGATGCAGCGGCTGCTCATGGGCGAGGTCGGCTCGGGCAAGACCGTCGTGGCCCTGCACGCCATGCTGCGCGCCGTCGAGCAGGGCGGCCAGGCCGTGCTCATGGCGCCCACCGAGGTCCTGGCCGAGCAGCACTTCGCCACGATCCAGGCGCTCATGCCGGGGTCGCTGATCACCGCGGCGCTGCTCACGGGGTCCACGACGGCCGCGCGGCGGCGCGAGATCCTGGCCCGCCTGGCCAGCGGCGAGCTCTCGCTGGTCGTCGGCACCCACGCGGTCATCGAGCCGCCGGTCGCGTTCGCCGACCTCGCCGTCGCCGTCGTCGACGAGCAGCACCGCTTCGGCGTGCGCCAGCGCGCCGCGCTGGACGCCAAGGCGCGGGTGGGAACCGTGCCCCACCTGCTGCACATGACCGCGACCCCCATCCCGCGTACGCTGCGCCTGGCGACGTTCGGCGCGCTGGACGTCACCGCGCTGCGCGAGCTGCCGCGCGGCCGCCGGCCCATCGAGACCCACGTCTGCTCGACCGAGCGCGAGCGGGCCAGGGCCTACGAGCGCATCCGCGAGGAGTTGCGGGCCGGGCGCCAGGCGTTCGTCGTCTGCCCGCTGGTCAGCGAGTCCGAGGCGCTCAACGCCCGCGCCGCGACGGAGGAGTACGAGCGGCTGCGCACGGGCGAGCTGGCCGACTTCGACGTGGTGCTCATGCATGGGCAGATGAAGGCCGCCGACAAGGCGGCGGCGATGGAGCGCTTCGCGGGCGGCAGCGCCCACGTCCTGGTGGCCACGACCGTCATCGAGGTCGGCATCGACGTCCCCAACGCCACCGTCATGGTCGTGGAGGACGCCGACCGCTACGGCATCTCCCAGCTGCACCAGCTGCGCGGCCGCGTCGGCCGCGGCGAGCACGCGTCGCTGTGCCTGCTCTTCGGTCCGCGCGAGTCGCGGCGCCTGAGGGCCCTGGCCGAGCACCGCGACGGCTTCCGCCTGGCCGAGATCGACCTCGAGCTGCGCGGCGAGGGCGAGCTGACCGGCACCCGGCAGTCCGGCCTGGCGCGCTTCCGCTTCGCGCGGCTGCCCGACGACGCCGTCGTGCTCGAGCAGGCCTACGCCTGCGCGCTGGACCTGCTGGAGACCGACCCCGGCCTCGCCGCGCCCGAGCACGCGCTGCTGCGCGACGAGCTCGCCCGCCACGAGCGCGAGCCCGTGGCGGCATGAGGGTCATCGCCGGCCGCCTCGGCGGCCGACGGCTGCAGGCGCCCCCGGGGGAGGGGACCCGTCCGACATCGGACCGCGTCCGCGAGGCGCTGTTCTCCGCCCTGGGCCCACTGGACGGCGAGGCCGTCCTCGACCTGTACGCCGGGTCGGGCGCGCTGGCCATCGAGGCGCTCTCGCGCGGGGCGGGCACGGCGGTGCTCGTGGAGCGCGACCCGCGCGCGGTGGCCGTCATCCGGCGCAACCTCGAGGGCCTGGGCCTGGCCGGCGAGGACGTCCGGGTGCGCCGCCGCGACGCCCTCAAGGCCCTGCAGAACGCACGCGAGGCGGGCGAGACATACGATCTGGTCTTCATCGATCCCCCGTACCGGCTCGCGGCCGGGCTGGGACCGCAGCTGGCGTCCGCGCTGGCCGGGGTCCTGAGGCCGGACGCGCGCGTGGTCGGCGAGAGCGACCGGCGCCACGTGCTGGAGCTCCCGGGACTGACCACGACCTTCGAACGCCGGTACGGCGACACCCTCCTTCGCATCCACACCGCATGACCGACGAGAAGCGCATCGCCGTGTGCCCGGGCAGCTATGACCCGATCACCAACGGCCACCTGGACATCATCGGCCGCACCGCGGCCCAGTTCGACGAGGTCGTCGTGGCCGTTGTCAACGTCTCGGTCCGCAAGAACCAGCCCATCTTCGGCATCGAGGAGCGCCTCTCGTTCATCGAGGAGGCCACGGCCGACCTGCCCAACGTGCGGGCCGAGCCGTTCGCCGTCCTCGTGGTCGACTTCGCGCGGGCGATCGGGGCGCGCACGATCGTCAAGGGCCTGCGCGCCATCTCCGACTTCGAGTACGAATTGGAGATGGGACAGCTCAACCGGATGCAGGCGCCCGAGGTGGACACGCTCTACCTCATGGCGAGCCCGCAGTACAGTTTCCTCAGCTCCAGCGGCGTGAAGGAGCTCGCCACCTTCGGCGGCGACATCGACAGCCTCGTCCCGGAGCGCGTCGCCCGCCGACTGAAGGAAGAGCTCACCCGATAACGAAAGACGCTTAGCCATGGACGTCCTGGTCCTCATTGACAAGCTCGACGACCTTGTCCACAACGCCAAGAAGGTTCCGCTCACCGACGAGGTGCGCGTCGACCGCGAGCAGATCTACGACATCCTCGACCAGATGCGGGCGACGATCCCCGAGGAGATCAAGCAAGCGCGGTGGATCGTCAAGGAGCGCCAGGAGATGCTCGCCGAGGCCAAGCGCGAGGCCGAGCGGATCGTCAAGGACGCCGTGCGCAAGCAGGAGGAGCTCGTCTCCGACCAGGAGGTCACCCGGGAGGCCGAGCGCGCCGCCGAGGAGATCGTCGAGGACGCGCGCGCCCGTGAGCGCGAGATCCGCCTGGGGGCCGAGGACTACGCCGACGAGATCCTCAACACGCTCGAGGTCAACCTCTCCAAGTTCATCGCCGCGGTGCGGCGCGGCCGCGAGCGGCTGCAGGGCAAGGAAGAGGAAGAGGGCGTGGAAGCCGCCTGATGGCGGCCCGGGGGGCCGCCGGTCAGGCGGTTCGGCGAGGTGCCGGCCCCGGGGGCCGAGCTCGCGGCGCAGGTCCTGGCCATCGCTTCGGGTAGGGCGATCCCATGCATGACGTCGTCGCCCGCAGCCTCGTGGTCCGTGGTCGCGTGCAGGGCGTCAACTACCGCGCGTGGCTGGGCGAACGCGCCCGGGCGCGGGGCGTGCAGGGGTGGGCCGCCAACGCGGCCGACGGCAGCGTCGAGGTCTGGCTGCAGGGTGCGGCCGATGCGGTCGCCCAGGTCGAGCGCGCCGCGCGCCAGGGACCGCCGTGGGGCTCCGTGGACTCCGTGCAGGCCACCGACGCCGACCCCCGCGAGGTCGACGGCTTCCAGCGGCGCTGACGCGCTCGGCGTCACCATCGCCGGGGTGGCAGCCTGCGCCACCTCGCGGTCAACGCCGACGACCTCTCCGCCACGCAGGCCTTCGCGGGAACACCTCGGCGCGATGCGCTGCCTGGCCGGCCCGGACAGCGGCTGATGGCGCTCAGCGCGGGCGCAGGCGCTGCACGGCCTCATCGACAATCGCATCCAGCGGCGCGTCGCGCAGCAGGCCGTTGTCGGCCATCGCCGCCAGGCCGTGCACCGCGGCCCAGGCGACGCGCGCGATGCGCTCGGGGTCGCCCGCGACGATCTCTCCGGCGACCTGGCCCGCCGCGACGAGGCCCATGGGCGCCGCGAAGCGCGCGTCGGCGCCGGGGCCGGCCGCGCGGATCGCCTCGGCCATCCCGGCAGCTTGGTCGGCAGCGTCTACATTCGGTCGCATGACGCCCTCCTCCTGGACCGCCGCCGACCTGCCCGACCTCTCCGGCCGCACCGCGATCGTGACGGGCGCCTCCAGCGGCATCGGCGCGATCGCCGCGCGCGAGCTGGCCCGGGCCGGCGCCCGCGTCGTCCTCGCCGTCCGCGACGTCGCCAAGGGCGAGCGCGTCGCCGCGTCCTTCACCGGGACCTGGGAGGTCCGCCCGCTGGACCTCGCCGACCTGGCCTCCGTCCGGGCGTTCGCCGGGGGCTGGACGGGCGACATCGACATCCTCATCGACAACGCCGGGATCATGGCCGTCCCGCAGGCGCGCACGAAGGACGGCTTCGAGTCGCAGATCGGCACGAACCACCTCGGCCACTTCGCGCTGACGAACCTGCTCATCGGCCACGTCACCGACCGCGTCGTGACCGTGGCGTCGGCCGCGCACCGCATGGGCGCCATCAGCCTCGACGACCTCAACTGGGAGTCGCGCTCCTACCACGCCTGGCGCGCCTACGGGCAGTCCAAGCTCGCCAACCTCCTGTTCACCGCCGAGCTGCAGCGCCGCCTGGCGGCGGCCGGCAGCACGGTGCGGGCGCTCGCCGCGCATCCGGGCTACTCGGCCACCCACCTGCAGGACCACACGGGCAGCCGCGTGCAGGGCCTGATCATGGACGTCGGCAACCGGGCCTTCGCCCAGTCCGACGCCATGGGCGCGCTGCCCACCCTGTTCGCCGCGACCCAGGACCTGCCCGGCGACACCTACATCGGCCCGTCGGGGATCGGCGAGATGCGCGGCCATCCCAAGGCCGGGGCGCGGCGCAGCCGCGCGGCGCAGGACCCCGCGACCGCCCGCGCGCTGTGGGAGCTCTCCGAGCGCCTGACCGGCGTGAGCTGGTCGCCGGCGGCGACGGCCGAGGCACCCGCGCCGGCGCCCTCGGCGTCCTAGCCGGCTACAGCAGCGAGGACTGGCCGCCGGCGTCCAGCACGCCGGCGAGCTCGTCGCGCAGCCGAGGCGGCGGCTCGGGCGCCGGGCGGTCGCGGCCGCGGTCGGCCTCCGGCGTCGCCGGTGGCCGGGGCGCGGGCGCCTCGTCGCCGCCCTCGGCCGACGCCTCGGGCTCCTCGAGGGCGGCGGCCTCGGCGCGGTCGATGAGCCCCGAGATCTCGGCGAGCTGCCCGCGCACGCCGTCGGCCATGGCGGAGACGATCTCGCCGGCCTTGTCGATCGAGGTCTTGGACGCCGTGAGCTGCTGCTTGATGCGGCGGACCTCCTCCATGAGGCCCATCGCCCGGTCGACGGCGTCGCGGACCGCGGCGGTGTCGACGCCCTCGCCGCCGCCCTTGGTCATCAGGACGCGTGCCCGTGCCAGCGCGTAGGCGACCTGGAGGCCCAGCGGCGAGCCGTCCTCGGGGTCGTAGGCCACGATGAGCTTGTCGCCGTTGTACTCGCGCAGCGGCAGCATCTTGGCCGGGATCTTCTCCTCGGAGGGGACGACGAGCACCGCGTAGTCGGCGCTGCGCTCGGCCTTGGCCCCCTCGAGCTCCTCGAGCGCCTTGGGGCGCGAGAGCCGCGACGTCTTGACCTCGAAGACGATGCGGCCGCGCGCGGGCCCGTGGCAGGCGCCGATGCCGACGAGCACGTCGCCCTTCTTGCCCGTGCCCTCCAGGAAGTCTCCGACGGCCTCGCAGTCGTCGCCCTGGGCGATCGCGATGCGGTCCAGAGCCTCGTGGACCTCCTCCTCGAACGTGCGGCCCTTCGCCGTGCCCTTGTCGCGCTCGGCGGCGACCTCCTCGAGCTTGTCCTTCTCCGCGCGCAGGCGCTCGACCTCCAGGCGCATGGCCTCGATCTGCTCGCGCACCGCGTTGAGCTGGACGGAGTGCTGCTCGCCGACCTGCTTGGCCACCGCGAGCTGCACGCGGTGGAAGGAGGCCAGCGGGTTCTCGTCGCCCTCGGAGGCGAACTGGCGGCGCAGGTCCTCGCGCATCTGGCCGGCCATGTCGCGCACGACGTCGCGCACCTTGTGCTGGACGGCCTCCGTCGACTCGTCGCCGAAGTGGCGGCGCAGCGCGAGCGCGACGACGCCGTGCTCGGGCCCGAAGGCCTCGTCCAGGCGCTGGTCCAGGCGCTCGGCGACGCGGCGCGCGCGGTCGACGAACTCGGCGTCGAGATCGCGGGCGGCCTTCTCGAACTCCGCCTTGACGAAGTCGGCGTTGGCGCCGACCTGCTCGCGGTCCAGGATCCGCGCGCCCACCTCGATGGCGTCCAGCAGCATGCGCGCCGCGTCGGGTGCCTCGGTCACGAGGCGGACGGCGCACGCGTCCTCGATCACGAGGCCGTCGACGACGAGGCGGTCGCCGAGCGGGCGGACGGTGGTCTGGTGCAAGGGGGTGGCAGCTTCCATGGGTGAAGGTCGCACGGTAGGTGCGGCGCCTGACGGAACGCACGATCGCGTGCCCCCGGTGGGTGGACGGGTGCGGCCGCCGACGGTCTAGCGTGCAACCCGCATGCGACCGACCCTGACCGGCATCGAGGACGCGCTCGCCGAGGCCGGGGGCGTCGGGGCGCCGCGCGAGCGCGCCGGGCAGCTCCGGGCGCTGCTGGGCCGCGAGCTCGAGCACGGGGCGCGCGAGCTGACGCTGGCGCGCTCGGGCTATGGGCACCCCGTGCTCGTCGCCGTCGCCCCGGTCGCCGGGGGGCTGATCGCCGTGGCGCCGGTGACGGCCGCGCTGCGCGCCGATCCCGACGCCGTCGACGAGCGCGCGTGGCTCCTGGTCGCGGCCCTGGTCGGCGCGCTGGTCGACGCGGGCGGCACCGCGGGCGCGCTGACGGCCGGCGCGCTGGACGGCCACCTCGCGCTGCACCTCGCCGCGCCCGACCCCGAGTCGGCCGAGCTGGTGCCGCTGGCCTTCGAGGACCAGGTGGCGCCCGTGGACCGCCTGCGGGCCGGCGCCCTCGTGCTGCCGGGCGCGGTCCTGGCCGACGCCGAGGACCTGCGCGCCCCGATCGGCGCCGCGCACCCGCTGCTCGTCGCGCTCGAGGTCGCCCGCCTGGGCGGGCACCCCGCCGACCCCGCGTCGGTGGCCGAGCACGAGGAGGCGGTGCTCGGCGCGCTGGCCGCGCCCGGCGGCGAGGTCTCGCGCCCCCACGACGACCCGGACCCCGCGCGCCGCGTCGCGCGCCGGATCCTCCAGCGCCTGGACGGCATGGGCAAGTGGGGCGGCTACCACACCGACTTCACCCACCTGGCCCGCGGCTTCGCCGGCAACGACCGGGCGCTGGCCGACGAGGTGGGGGAGGCGCTGCTGGCCGCGGGCCTGCTGGCCGAGAAGCCGAGCGTGGGTCAGCGCCACGTGTTCCTGGACCCGCGCCGGGCCCGCGACATCCGCGCGCTCATCGAGCGCGGGGACGTGCCCGGCGGGCTGCAGCTGCCCGCCGCCGGCTCCTGAGCGCCCGCCCGCGTCCGGCTGCGCCCGGAGCCATGGCATATTGGTCGTGATGAACGCCATCGACCATCTGGGCTACGGAGCCCGCGCCGCCAAGGTCCTCGCCGAGGTCGGGGTCATCCGCCCGATGCGGCCCTCCCGCGCGCTGCACATGGCCGCGACGATGCTGCGCTGGGGCCCGACCCCGGCCGCGGGCTACGCCGTCTCGGCGGTGCGCCGCGGCGACCGGACGGCGCTCGTCGACGAGCGCGGCACGCTCACGTTCCGCGAGGTCCACGAGCGCACGAACGCGCTGGCCAACGCGTGGAGCGACCTCGGCATCGGCGAGGGCGACGCCGTGGCGATCCTGTGCCGCAACCACCGCGGGTTCGTCGAGGCCACCGTCGCCTGCTCCAAGCTCGGCGCGCACGCCCTGTACCTCAACACGATGTTCGCCGCCCCCAGATCGCCGACGTCTGCCGCCGCGAGAAGCCCGTGGCCCTCGTCTACGACGAGGAGTTCGCCGAGCTGGTCGCCGACGCCGGCCGGCGGCGCAGGCGCTTCGTCGCCTGGACCGAGGACGCCGCCGGCGCAGCGCGCGGGGGGCGGCGCGACCCGCGGCTGGAGGACCTCATCGCCACCGGCGACACGAGCGGGCTCCCCGCGCCGGCCGCCAGGGGCCGCGTCGTCATCCTCACCTCGGGCACGACGGGCACGCCGAAGGGCGCCAACCGCAGCCAGCCCAAGTCGCTGGCGCCGGCCGCCGCGCTGCTCTCGCGGATCCCGCTGCGCTCGGAGGAGCCGTGGATGGTCGCGGCGCCCATGTTCCACTCGTGGGGCTTCGCGCACTTCACGCTGGGCATGATGCTCGGCGCCACGCTCGTGCTCACCCGGCGCTTCGACCCCGAGGACACGCTGCGCGCCGCGGCCGAGCACCGCGCCACGACGCTCGTCGTGGTGCCCGTGATGCTCCAGCGGATCCTCGAGCTCGCGCCGGAGGCCATCGACCGCCACGACCTGCGCGCGCTGCGGGTCATCACCGCCAGCGGCTCGGCGCTGCCCGGCCCGCTGGCCGCCCGCGTCATGGACCGCTTCGGCGACATCCTCTACAACCTCTACGGCTCGACGGAGGTCGCGTGGGCGACGATCGCGCAGCCGCGCGACCTGCGCGCCGCCCCGGGCACCGCGGGGCGCCCGCCGATGGGCACCCACGTCCGCCTCTACGACGCCGAGGGCCGGCCGGCCGGCCCGGGCGCGACGGGGCGGATCTTCGTGGGCAACGAGCTCGTCTTCGACGGCTACACCGGCGGCGGCGGCAAGGACGTCGTCGACGGGCTGATGGCCACGGGCGACGTCGGGCACTTCGACGACGAGGGCCGGCTGTTCGTCGACGGCCGCGACGACGAGATGATCATCTCCGGCGGCGAGAACGTGTTCCCGCGCGAGGTCGAGGACCTCCTGAGCCACCATCCCGGCGTCGACGAGGCCGCGGTTATCGGCGTCGACGATGAGCGCTTCGGCCAGCGCCTGCGCGCGTTCGTCGTGCGCGGCGCCGGCCCGGAGGTCGCCGCGGACGAGCTCAAGGCCTATGTGAAGGAGAACCTCGCCGGCTACAAGGTGCCGCGGGAGGTGGTCTTCGTCGACGAGCTGCCGCGCAATGCCACGGGGAAGATCCTCAAGCGCGATCTGGCCGCCCGCCCATGACGACGACCGCCGCGCCCGCCAGCGCGCCCGAGCGCAGGTCGTCCAGCGCGTCCTGCGCGCGGTCCAGCGCGTAGGTCGTGACCTGCGGGCGCAGCGGCACCCGCGGCGCGAGCTCGAGCAGCGCGGTGCCGTCGGCGCGCGTGAGGTTGGCCACCGAGCGCAGCACGCGCTCGCCCCACAGGTCGGCGTAGGGCAGCGACGGGATGTCGCTCATGTGGATCCCGCCGCAGACGACGGTGCCGCCCGGGCGCACCGCGCGCAGCGCGAGCGGGACCAGCTCGCCGGCCGGCGCGAAGATCAGCGCCGCGTCCAGGAGGCCGCCGCCGGGCGGCTCGTCGGTGCCGCCCGCCCAGACGGCGCCCTGCTCTCGGGCGAAGGCCTGGCCGCGCGCGTCGCCGGGCCGGGTGAAGGCGTACACCTCGCGACCCTCCCAGACCGCGATCTGGCAGACGAGGTGCGCGGCGGCGCCGAAGCCGTAGAGCCCCAGGCGGCGGACCTCGCCGGCCGGCCCGGCCGCCCGCAGCGTGCGCAGGCCGATGAGCCCGGCGCACAGCAGCGGCGCGGCGTGGACGTCGTCGAGGTCGTCGGGCAGGGCCAGGCAGAAGCGCTCGTCGGCGACCGTGCGCTGCGCGAAGCCACCGTCGAGGTCCTTGCCCGTGAACAGGGCGTGCTCGCACAGGTTCTCCTGGCCGCGCCGGCAGGCTGGGCAGTCGCCGTCGGTCCAGCCCAGCCACGGCACGCCGACCCGGGCGCCCGTGTCGCGCCGGGTGGCCACGACCTGGTGGCCGAGCACGAGCGGCGAGCGGGTCGCGGCCACCTCGCCGTCGAGCACGTGCAGGTCGGTGCGGCACACCCCGCAGGCGCGGACGTCGAGGAGCACCTGGCCGCGTCCCGGGACGGGCTCGGGCAGCTCGCCGGGGCGCAGGCGCGTCCCGGGACGGTCGAGGACCATGGCGTGCACCCGCCCATCATCTACCCTCGGAGGCGCGATGGCCGACCGCACCGACCTCTACGACCTGGCCCCGCTGCACCTCCGTGCCGGCGAGGCCCGGCGCCTGGACCTCGGGGTGACCCTCGAGCCGTTCGAGCTCAGCGGGGAGCGCTACACCGTCACGCCGGCGCCGCTGAAGGTGGTCGTCGACGTCTCGCGCATGAACCACGGCGGCACCGCGCTGCGCCTGCGCACCCGCGCCCAGCTCCATGGCCCGTGCATGCGCTGCCTGGAGCCCGCGGCGCCGGCCTACGACGTCGACGTGAGGGAGGTCGACCAGCCGGGGAGGGCCCCGAGCTCGACTCGCCCTACGTCGACGGCGAGGTCATCGACGTCGGCGCCTGGACGCGCGACTCGCTCGCCCTCGGCCTGCCGGCGCAGATCCTCTGCCGGCCCGACTGCCTCGGGCTGTGCCCCGAGTGCGGCGTCGACCTCAACACGGCCGAGCCCGGGCACGCGCACGAGAAGGCGCCGGACCCGCGCTGGGCCGCGCTGCGCGAGATCACGTTCGACTAGAGCGCCTTGACGTAGGCGACGATGTCCAGGCCCATGGGCGGGAAGTGGTCGCGGCGCCCGTCGCGGCGCCAGCCCAGCGCGGTGTAGAGCTGCTCGGCGGGCGAGCCCTCCAGGGTCCAGAGCTGGGCGCGCGTGTACCCGCGCCCCCGCATCGCGTCCTCGGCCACGCCCAGCAGCGTGCGGGCGATGCCCTGCCGCCAGTGGCCGGGGTCCACGAACACCGCGGAGACGTGCGCGAGGCACGGGACGAGCGTCCGGTCGGTGCGCGAGGCCTGGCCCGTGGCGAACGCGACGACCCCGGCGATCGCACCGCCGTCCTCGTCGACGGCCACGTGGATCCAGGCGCCGGTGCGGGCGAAGCGCAGGTCCCACTCGAGCTCCTCGCCCTCCGGCGCGGGGATGGGGACGTCCGCACCGGCCCAGGCGCGCTGGGACTCGTCGCAGCGCCGCACGAGGGCGGTGAGCTCCGGGATGTCGCCCCGGACCGCCGCCCGCAGCCTCACAGGTAGGCCCCGCTGGGGAGGTAGGGGGCCAGCGTGCCGGTCTCCCCGCGCGCGAAGACCGGGCCGTCGGGCTCGAGGGCCAGTCCCGCGTCCAGCGCGACGGCCACGGCCCAGTCGTTGCCCGCGGTGATGACGTGGACGTGCACCGGGCCGCCGGGCGGGCCGCCCGCCAGGCACGACCACAGCAGGTCGGTCGCCGTCTCGTCGTCGTGGGCGGCCAGGAGCACCGGGGCGCCCTCGCGGTGGAACGCAAAGCCGCGGTCGCCGCAGACCAGCAGCTCGCCGCCGGCGGCGGCGATGGCCGCGTAGTCCGGGCCGTGGGCGGCGCCGCGGGCGTGGCGCGAGGCCGCCTCGAGGACCGGGCGGTCGGCGTCGAGGTCGCCCGGGCGCGAGCGCAGGCCCGCCGGCAGCCGGCTGCGGTTGAGCTGGCCGCCGGCGGCGACGCTCGGGCGCAGCGCCAGGCCAGCGCGGTGGTAGCGGCGCATCGCGCGCGGGTCGGTGGAGCTGACGATGAGCGCCCCGCGGCGGCCCTCGGCGTAGCGCAGCGCGCCGGCCAGCGTGCGGCCGCCGATGCCGCGGCCCTGCAGCCCGGGGGCGACGCCGAAGAGCGAGAGGCCCCAGACGTCCTCGCGCACGAGGGCGAGGGCGACCGCGACGATCTCGCCGTCGGCCTCGGCCACCCAGCAGCCGTCGGGGTCGGTGGCGAGCAGGTGGGCGACCCGCGCGCGACCACGCGCCTGGCGCAGCTCGGGGTCGGCGGGCAGGAACTGGGCGGGGATCTGGGCCTGCAGCGCGGCCCAGCCGACGGCGTCGGCGCCGGGCACGTCGGCGGCGGTGAGGGGGCGGATGACGGGCTCGCCGGTCACCCTCCCCAGTCAAGCATCCGCGGCGGCCCGCGGCGCGGCGCGCGAGTCGCTACCCTTCCGACCGCCCATGGCCGTCCCCAAGCAGAAGCAGTCCCACAGCCGCACGACGAAGCGCCGGTCGCAGCACAAGATCAGCTCGCCGTCGATCAACGCCTGCCCGCAGTGCCACAGCCCGCGCCTCCCGCACCGGGTGTGCGGCACGTGCGGCTACTACGGAGGTCGGGCGGTCATGGAGCCCGATTCCGGGCACCACGGCCACGAGCACTAGGCCCATGCCCGCCCCGGGCAGCAACGGGGAGACGGTCGTCAGCGTCGCGGTCGACACCAACGGCGCCGACCTCGGCCCCGAGGAGGTCGCCGCCGGCGCCGCCATCGCCGCCCGCCAGGGCGTGCGCGCGCTGCTCTTCGGCCCCGCCGCCCGGCTGGGGCGCATCGACACGGTCGGCGGGCTCGTCGAGGTCATCGACGCGCCGGTGTCGATCGCGAAGGTCCCCGACCCGGTGGCCGCGGCGCGCTCGACGCGCGACGCCTCCATCGTCCTCGCCGCCCGCGCCGTCGCCGAGGGCCGCGCCGACGCCCTGGTCAGCGGCGGCTCCACCGGCGCCGCCCTCGCCGCCGGGCTGCTCAACGTCAAGCGCGCGCAGGGCATCTACCGACCCGCGCTGGCGCTCCCGCTGCCCGTGCCCGGCCGCCAGCCCGTGACGCTGCTCGACGTCGGCGCCAACACCGAGGTCCGCCCCGAGCACCTCGTCCAGTTCGCCTTCATGGGCGCCGCGCTGGCGTCCGCCGTGCTCGGCATCCGCCGCCCGCGCGTGGCGCTGCTGAGCAACGGCGAGGAGGGGACGAAGGGCACCCCGCTCGTGCAGGAGGCCCACGCGCTGCTGCTGCAGCGTGCCGCGGCCTCGCCGCTCGTCGACTTCGTCGGCAACATCGAGGGCACCACGGTGCTCTCCGGCGACGCCGACGTCATCGTGGCCGACGGCTTCACGGGCAACGTGACGCTCAAGCTCATCGAGGGCGTCTCCCAGGCCACGCTGCAGGCCGTCCGCGCGGCCGCGACGGCGTCGTCGCGCGCCAGGCTGGGCGGGCTGCTGCTGCGCCCGGCGCTGCGCGGGCTGCGCGACGACATCGATCCGGAGACCCCGGGCGGCGCCTACCTGCTCGGGCTGCGCAAGCTCGGCGTCGTGCCGCACGGGCGCTTCACGCGTGTCGGGTTCTCCCAGGCGATCCTGCTTGCGGCGCGCGGCGTGACGAACGACGTCGTGGGCCGCACCCACGCCGCGCTGGAGGAGGCCGGGGCGCTCAAGCGATCGCCGCTGGCGTCCGATCCGGCGGCTACCGTCCCGGGGACCTCATGACCCGCGAGGACGTCTTCTCCCTGATCCGATCCCATCTGGCCGATGAGCTGGACATCGATCCCGGGCGGATCGAGGAGGGCACGCGCTTCAAGGAGGATCTCGAGGCCGACTCGCTCGACCTGTACACGCTGGTCCAGGAGCTCGAGGACTCCTACGGCGTGAAGATGTCCGACGAGCAGGCCGCCCAGATCCTTTCGGTGGGTCAGGCGGTCGACTTCGTCCTCGCCCACGCGCCGAGCGCGCACTGACGGCCCTGCAGCAGCTGCGCGACCTCCTGGACGAGGTGCCCGAGGCGCTCGCGCGCCAGGTCTTCACGCACGCGTCGTGGACCTCGCGCCGGGCCGATTCCTACTCGCGCCTGGCGTTCCTGGGTGACAGCGTCCTCGGGCTGGCGATCACCGCGCACCTCTACCCGCGGCTGGAGGCCGAGCGCTATGGCGCGGGCCGCCTCACGAAGATCCGTGCCCAGACCGTGTCGGGCCCGTCCTGCCGTGCGGTCGCCGAGCGCCTCGGCGTCCCCGAGCGCCTGCGCGCCGCCGCGCCGGAGGGCGCGGAGCAGACCACGGCGCTCATGGAGACCGAGCGCGTGCTGGCCTCGATCATCGAGGCGGTCATCGGGGCCTGCTTCCTGCACGCGGGCTACGACCGGACCGCGACCGCGGTCGTCGAGGCCTTCGCGCCCGAGCTCGAGCACGCCCTGGAGCATCCCGTCGACTACAAGTCGACGCTGCAGGAGCGCCTGGCCCAGCGCGGCGGCGTCGTGGTCTACGAGGTCACCGCCGAGCACGGCCCGCCGCACGACCGCGTCTTCGAGGTGGCCGCGCGGTTCGAGGACCGGTCGATCGGCACGGGGGCGGGGCGCTCGAAGAAGCACGCCGAGCAGGAGGCCGCTCGCGTGGCCCTCGAGTCGCTCGACGCGGACTGAGGTCGTGGTTCCCGTTCCGGGGCCGGCGCCGTGGTGGGCGCCGTCCGGGACGGGCCTGCTCCATTGCGGCTCCGCGCGATCGTCGTGCGTCGCCGTCCGCCCGCGCTGCTGACGCGCTCCGGCTGGCCCATTCCGCAGGCCCGTCCCGTCCGGCTCACTGCCACGGCGCCGGTCCACCCGCCTCCCACCGCGAACGAGCCGGCGGGCAGGGCGCCCGGCGCGCGGTCGCGCGGTACAGGGACCGCGACGGGCGCCGACCCGCGCGGAGCCGCAATGGAGCGGGCATGTCGCGGCGGCCGCCGACCGCGCGCTCCGAGGTCCCGGAGAACGAGGCGGCACACGCCCGCTTCGGAGCCGAACGTCCGCCCGAACCGCCACCATGCACCGCGTGCATCTGAAGTCGCTGACCCTCAAGGGCTTCAAGTCCTTCCCCGACCGCACCCGGCTGGAGTTCGGCCCGGGGGTCTCGGTCATCGTCGGGCCCAACGGCTCGGGCAAGTCGAACATCACCGACGCCGTGCTGTGGGCCATGGGCGAGCAGTCGCCGCTGGCCGTCCGCGGGCAGTCCATGCAGGACGTCATCTTCGGCGGCGGCCGCGGGGTGCAGGCCCGGTCCTCGGCCGAGGTCGAGCTCGTCCTCGACAACGCCGACGGCACGGTCGACCTCCCGGTGGGCGAGATCTCCATCGTGCGCCGCCTGGACCGCAGCGGCGACGGCGAGTACCGCCTCAACGGCGCGCGCTGCCGCATGGTCGACGTCCTCGAGGTCCTGTCCGACACCGGCCTGGGCAAGGAGATGCACTCCGTCGTCTCCCAGGGCCGCGTCGAGGCCATCGTCACGTCCAAGCCCAAGGACCGCCGGCTGCTCATCGAGGAGGCCGCCGGCCTGGGCAAGCACCGCAAGCGCCGCCGGCGCGCCCAGCTCAAGCTCGAGCGCACGCAGGACAACCTGGACCGGGCGCTCGACGTCGAGCGGGAGGCGCGCTCGCGCCTGCGCCCGCTCAAGCGCCAGGCCGAGGCCGCCGAGCTGCACGAGCGCCTGGAGCGCCAGGCCGTCGAGGCGCGATGGGAGCTGGCCCGCGAGACCGTGCGCGCCCGCCGGGCCGAGCTCGCGGAGGCCGGCGCCGCGGCGGCTGCCGCCCGCGAGGCGCGCACGGAGGCCGAGGTCGAGCTGCGCGAGGTCGCCGCCCAGCGCGCGCTGGCCGAGGAGGCGCTGGCCCGGCGCTCCGAGCAGCGCGAGCAGCTGGCGCGCCGCGTGGAGCGCGCGCGGTCGGCGGCGGACCGCATCGAGCTGCGCCTGGAGCGCACGCGCGAGACCGCCGAGCAGGTCGCCGAGCGGGCCGAGAACCGCGCGCGCCAGCTCGAGGCGCTGCGCGCCCAGGCCGTGGAGGACCAGCCCGACGAGGACGGCCGCGAGCGCATCGAGTCCCTCGAGGTGCGCCTGCGCGAGCTCGATGACGACCGCCAGGCCGCGCTCGAGCGCGAGCTCCTGGCCCTGGAGCAGCAGCGCACCGCCGCGGCGGCCCGCCTGGAGGAGCTGCGCGTGGTCGTCGAGGCCCGGCGCATCGCGCTCGGCGAGGCCGACCAGGCCTGCGAGGTCGCCCGGCAGGCGCGCCGCGCCGCCGAGGCCTCCGCAGAGTCCGCCCGGCGCGACGCGGCCCAGGTCGGCGCCGAGCTCGCGCGGGCCAACCAGTTCCTGCGCTCGCACTCCGGCGCCGGCGGTCACGGCTCGGGCGCGCGCTCGCTGAGCGACGACCTCGAGGTCGAGGCCGGGTGCGAGCTGGCGCTGTCGGCCGCGCTGGGCGCACGGCTGTCGGCCTCCGTCGTGGCCGATCGCGCCGCCGGCGCCGCGCTGCTGGACCGCGCCCGGCGCGACGGCGGCAGCGCGCTGGTGCTCGGCGACGCACCGGGCGCCGCCCCGGTCGCCACGGACGCGCCCGCCGACGGCGCCCGCCCGCTGGCCGAGCTCATCCGCGGCCCCGAGCCCGCGCTGTCGCTGGCCCGCCGGCTGCTGTCCGACGCCTGGCTGGTCGACTCGCTGGACGCCGTGCCCGAGGGCTTCGCCGGCGTGGCGGTCACGGTGACCGGGCGTGCGTGGATCGGCGCGTCGCGCGAGCTGCAGCAGGCCGCCGAGGGCGGGGCCGAGCGCGTCCTGGCGATGCGCAACCAGCGCGACGCGCTCGTGGCCCGCAGCGAGGTCTGCGTCAAGGCCGAGCACGAGGCCGGCCGCGGCGTGGATGGCGCCACCCAGGCCGTGGGTGCCGCTGACGCCAGCCGCGACGCCGCCGAGCGCGAGCGGCGGGACGCCGAGCGCGCCTACGCCGAGGCCAAGGAGTCCGAGCGCCAGGCCGCCTGGCTCATCGAGGAGCGCCGCAAGGCGCCTGAGCAGGGCGAGGCCGCGGTGCGCCGCGCCCAGCTCGAGGGCGAGCTGGCCGCCGAGCGCCGCGTCGCCGAGCAGGCCGCCCGCGCCCGGGCCGAGCGCGCCCGGCGCATCGCCCATCTGCAGTCCCAGCTGACCCGTGACGAGCAGCTCGGCCCGGCCGCCGGGCGCGTGGCCGACGTGCTGGCCGTCGTGCACGAGGCCGTGGTCGCGCGGATGGCCGAGATGGAGACGGCGCTGGCCGCCGACCGTGCCGAGGGCGAGGGCGTCGCTGCACGGCTGCGCACCTGTGCGTCCCAGGAGGCCGAGATCCAGCGACGCCTGCACGACCGCAACGAGGTCGTCACGCGCACGGAGGTCCGCGCCCAGCAGCTGCGCGACCAGGAGGCCGACGCCGCCGCCGAGCTCGGCGCGCTCGCCCAGGCGCTCGGCCTCGAGCCCGAGCCGCGCGAGGACCCGCTCGGGGCCGAGGAGGCCTCCGGGCTGCGCCAGCGCATCGAGCGCCTCCAGAAGCGCCGCGAGCAGCTCGGCCCGGTCAACCCGCTGGCCAAGCAGGAGTACGACGAGGCCGTCGCCCACGTCGACGAGCTCGAGCGCCAGCGCACCGACCTCGAGACCGCGCTGCGCGAGCTGCGATCGTTCATCCGCGACACCGACCGCCAGATCCGCGAGACGTTCACCCAGACCTTCGAGGCCGCGGCCAAGAACTTCGAGGAGCTCGCCCAGACGCTGTTCCCCGGCGGCCGGGGCCGGCTGACGATCGTGCGCGACGAGACGGGCCCGCGGCCCGTGCTCGGCGGACAGTCGCCCGGCGACAACGGCGACGGCTCGGCCGACGTCGAGGCCGAGCAGGCGGCCGAGGCGGCCGCCGAGGCCGAGGCCGAGGCCGCCGAGGGCGGTCTGGACCCTGACGACGACCTCGGCGTGGAGATCGAGATCACGCCCGCCGGCAAGTCGATGAAGCGCCTGACGCTGCTCTCCGGCGGCGAGAAGACGATGACCGCCATCGCCTTCCTGTTCAGCGTGTTCCTCGCCAAGCCGTGCCCGTTCTACATCCTCGACGAGGTCGAGGCCGCTCTGGACGACCTCAACATCACGCGCTACCTCGACCTGCTGCAGACGCACGCCGACCGCGCGCAGTTCATCGTCGTCACCCACCAGAAGCGCACCATGGAGGCGGCCGACACGCTGTACGGCGTGTCGATGGGCAACGACGGCGTCTCGAAGATCGTCTCGCGCAGGATGCCCAAGGAGTACGTCCAGCAGGCCGAGGAGCACGCCGCCGTCGTGGGCTGACCGGACCCGCGGGTAGGCCGCAGCCCGGCCGGGCAGGACGGGTGCGATGCCCGTCCTGTTCGACCTCAACGGCACGCTCCTGGACGCGGGGGCCCTGACCGCCGGCTGGCCCGGCGCCCCGCGCGGCGTCGGGCTGCGCGCGCTCGACGACGCCGTCGCCCAGGCGATGGTCGACACGATCGGCGGCGAGTTCCGGCCGTTCATGGACTACCTCGGCGCCGCGCTCGGCCACCTGGCCGCGGTCGCCGGCCTGCCCGAGGAGCTCGCCGAGCAGGGGCTGACGATGGCGCGCGCGCTGCCGCCGCACGAGGACGCCCGCGAGGCGCTGCAGACCCTGCGCGACGCCGGCCAGGCGACCTCGGTGCTCACCAACAGCGCCGCCGACGGCGCGCGCGAGGCGCTGTCGGCCGGTGGGCTGCTCGAGCTCGTCGACGAGGTCGTGGGCGCCGACGCCGTCGGCGTCTACAAGCCCGACCGCCGGATCTACGAGGCGGGCGTGGCCGCCGCCGGCGCGCCGCCCGACGAGACCTGGCTCGTGGCCGCGCACTGGTGGGACGTCGCCGGGGCCAAGCGCGCCGGCCTGCGCACGGCGTGGGTCGGCCGCGACGAGGGCGCGCTGCTGGGCACGGTCCCGCGCCCCGACGTGCTGGCCACCGACCTGCGCGATGCCGCGCGCAAGATCCTCGCCGCGGCTAGGCGCCCGCGGGCCCGCCGGGCGGCGGGGCCTCCCCGAGCCGCTTCTCGCCCAGAAGCTGGCGAACGGGTTGGCGTTGAAGTTCTCGATGCGGCGGTAGCCCGCCCGCTCGTACATCGCCTGGGCGCCGGGCTGCTTGGGCCCCGTGTCCAGGCGCGCGATCCGGTAGCCCATCGTCCGCGCCCGGTCCTCCAGCGCCTCGAGCAGGACCCGTCCCAGACCGCGCCCGCGCGCGTCGGGGACCACGTACATGCGCTTGATCTCGCAGGCCTCGTCGTCCAGGCGCTTGAGCCCTCCGCCCGCGACGGGCACACCGTCGTCGAAGACCACCACGAACGCGCCGCCGGGCGGACCGAGGTCGGCCGGCGTGGCGGTCGGCGCGCCGGGGACGTCGATGCGGCCGTAGAGCTCGGACACGTCGACGACCATCGCCTCGACGAGGTCGGTCGCCGGCGGCCGGTCTGAGGGGACGGTTCGTACCTCGAGCACCCCGCTATCTTCGCGCGCCATGGCCCGCGACTGGAACGACCTCTTCATCACCGGCGACCCCGACGGGCGTCCGGCCGCCGCCGCCCGCGACGAGGAGGACGCCGAAGGCGGGTCCGGGCGCCGCGGGTTCTTCCGCCGGCTGCGCGAGAACCTGTCCAAGACCCGCGAGGCGCTGACCTCCGAGATCCAGGCGACGCTGTTCGACACGCTCGACGAGGAGACGTGGGAGCGCCTGGAGGAGGCACTGATCATGGCCGACGTGGGGGCGCGGACGACCGCGGGCGTCGTCGGCCAGCTCGAGCAGGAGGCCACGTCCGGACAGGTCGAGGGCGGCCCGGCGCTGCAGGAGCGCCTCATCGAGCTGCTGGCGGGCATCGCCAAGACCGGCACCGACACCATCGACCTGCGCCACGAGCCGACGGTGATCATGGCCGTCGGCGTCAACGGCACGGGCAAGACGACGACGATCGGCAAGCTCGCCTGGCACCTGCAGCGCGAGCTGGGCAAGACCGTGCTGCTCGGTGCGGCCGACACGTTCCGCGCGGCCGCCGTCGAGCAGCTCACCCGCTGGGCCGAGCGGGCGGGCTGCGACATCGTCACCGGCCCGGAGGGCTCGGACCCTGGCGCGGTCGCCTTCGACGCGGTCGCCCAGGGCCGCGAGCGCGGCGTCGACGTCGTCATCATCGACACCGCGGGGCGCCTGCACAACCAGGAGGACCTGATGAACGAGCTGGCCAAGGTCCGCCGCGTCATCGGCAAGCAGATGCCCGACGCGCCGCACGAGACGCTGCTGACGATCGACTCCACCACGGGCCAGAACGGCGTCCGCCAGGCCAAGCTGTTCTCCGAGGCCGTCCCCGTCGACGGCATCGTGCTCACCAAGCTCGACGGCACGGCCAAGGGCGGTATCGCGCTGGCCATCGCCGGCGAGCTGCAGATCCCGGTCAAGCTCATCGGCATCGGTGAGACGCTGGAGGACCTGCGCCCGTTCGACGCCGACGACTTCGCCCGCGCGCTCGTCGCCCCCTGAGCCCGGAGGCGAAGTCGTCCTGAGACTTCGCCCGCGCGCTCGTCGCCCCCTGAGCCCGGAGGCGAAGTCGTCCTGAGACTTCGCCCGCGCGCTGGTCGCCCCCTGAGCCCGGGCGCTCGTCGCTCCCCGGCCGGACCACGCGGCTCCGGGGTGCCCGGGCGGCGGTACAGTCGCCCAGCACATGGAGGCCTGGCTGCTATGGCTCATCGCGGGCGTCGGGGCGTCGGTCGGGGAGATCCTCACCGCAGGCTTCTTCCTGGCCCGTTCGCCGTCGGCGCCTTCGGCGCCATGGTGGTCGCGCTGGCCGGTGGCGGTGCGGCGGCGCAGGCCGCGGTCTTCGCGGCGCTGACCGTGGCGTCCTTCGCGCTCGTGCGGCCGATCGCCCGCCGGCACGTCTACCAGCCGCCCCAGCTGCGCACGGGCACCGCGGCGCTCATCGGGCGCTCGGCCATGGTGCTCGAGACCATCGACAACGACCGGGCGCTGGGGCAGGTCCGCATCGACGGCGAGGTCTGGACGGCCCGCGCCTACGACGAGGACCGCGTCATCGAGGCCGGCACGAAGGTGCAGGTCGTGAGCATCCAGGGCGCCACCGCCCTCGTCGAACCATGAACCCCGTCCCTGATCCCGGAGGTGCGACGTGGTCGCCCTGATCGCCGTCGTCGTCATCCTGCTGTTCGCGCTCTTCGTCGCGTCGCAGACCATCCGCATCATCCCGCAGGCCCGCGCCGGCGTGGTCGAGCGCCTCGGCCGCTACAGCCGCACGCTGCAGCCCGGCCTGACGATCGTGCTGCCGTTCATCGACCGGGTCAAGCCGCTCATCGACCTGCGCGAGCAGGTCATCAGCTTCCCGCCCAACGGCGTGATCACCGAGGACAACGTCACGGTGAACATCGACACCGTCCTGTACTTCACGATCACCGACCCCAAGAGCGCGTCCTACGAGGTCGCCAACCCGCTGCAGGCGATCGAGCAGCTCACGGTCACGACGCTGCGCAACGTCATCGGCGGCCTGACGCTGGAGCAGTCGCTGACCAGCCGCGACCAGATCAACTCGCAGCTGCGCATCGTCCTCGACGAGGCAACGGGCAAGTGGGGGATCCGCATCAACCGCGTCGAGCTCAAGGCCGTCGACCCGCCGGCGGGCATCCAGGAGGCGATGGAGAAGCAGATGCGCGCCGAGCGCGACCGCCGCGCGGCGATCCTGACCGCCGAGGGCTCCAAGCAGTCCCAGATCCTGGACGCCGAGGGCGAGAAGCAGTCGGCCGTGCTGCGCGCCGAGGGCGCCAAGACCGCGGCGATCCTGCGCGCCGAGGGCGAGGCCCAGGCGATCGGCACCGTCTTCGACGCCATCCACAAGGGCGACCCCGACCCCAAGCTGCTCAGCTACCAGTACCTGCAGATGCTGCCCCAGCTGGCACGGGGCGACGCGAACAAGATCTGGGTCATCCCGTCGGAGTTCACCAAGGCGCTGAGCCAGGTCTCGGAGGCCTTCGGGCCCAAGGACGACGACGCGCCGCCGAGCCATCCGGCTGGCCCGATCGGCCCCGCCGCGTGATGGAGGACCTCGTCCGGGCCGACGTCGACGCCTACGCCGCGGCGCACACGACCCCGTTCCCCGGGTGGATGACCGCGCTCTACGACGAGGCCGCGCGCGAGCTGCCGCTGCCGCAGATGCTCAGCGGGCCGGTCGTCGGGCGCCTGCTGCAGGTCCTGGTCGCCGCGCTCGCCCCGCGGCTGGTCGTGGAGGTCGGGACCTACGCCGGCTGGTCGGCGCTGGCGATGGCCGCGGCGCTGCCGCCCGGGGGGCGCCTCGTGACGCTCGAGCTCGACGACGCCTACGCCGACTTCGCCCAGCGCCACATCGAGGCCTCGCCCTACGCCGATCGGGTGGAGCTGCGCCGCGGCGACGCGCGCGAGAGCCTGGCCGCGCTGGACGGCCCGTTCGACCTGGTGTTCATCGACGCCGACAAGACCGGCTACCCGGCCTACTTCGAGGCGGCGCTGGCCAAGCTGGCGCCCCGCGGGATCATCGTGGCCGACAACACCCTGCACGACGGCGAGGTGCTCGCCCCCGAGACGGAGTCGGCCCGGGTGCTGGCCGAGCTCAACGATCGCTGGGCCGCCGACGAGCGGGTCGTGGTCACCCAGCTCACCGTCCGCGATGGGATCACGATCCTGCGCCGCGCCCCGTCCGCCGACTGACGCAGAACCGTCCCTTCCGCTCCTGTGGCTCGTCCCAGGCGCCCGACCTCGCTTCGCCGCCTCCTCCCGCTCGCCGCCGTGCTCGGCCCGGCCGCCGTCCCCGCGTCGGCGTGGGCCGACGCCCCGTGGACGGATCCCGCGTCCCCGCCGGGCGCGTCGCTGCGGATCCGGTCGCTGGTCATCACGGGGGCGAGCCACGGCGTGGCGCTCGCCGGCACCGACGGCTCGGCCGCCGCGCCCGACGGCGTGCTCGTCGCGCTGCCCGAGCTGTCGCCGGCGGGGCTGCGCGTCACGGCGCGGCCGTCCCTCGCCGGCGGAGCCCGCGCCCCTACACTCCTGGGCCACGTGTTCGACGCCCTCGCCGAGAAGCTCCAGGAGACCCTGTCCGACGTCCGCGGCCGCGGCACGCTGACCGAGGACGACGTCAACAAGGCCATGCGCGAGATCCGCCTCGCGCTGCTGGAGGCCGACGTCAACTTCAAGGTCGTCAAGCAGTTCACCCAGACGGTCAAGGAGCGCTGCCTGGGCGCCGGCGTCCTCGGCCAGCTCAACCCCGGCCAGCAGGTCGTCAAGATCGTCAACGAGGAGCTCACCGCCCTCATGGGCGGCTCCTCGGCGGGCATCACGTTCTCGCCGCGGCCCCCGACGGTCGTGCTCATGGCCGGCCTGCAGGGCTCGGGCAAGACGACCGCGACCGCCAAGCTGGCACGCCACCTCAAGGAGGCCCACGGGTCCTCCGTGGCCGTCGCGGCGTGCGACGTCTACCGGCCCGCGGCCGTCGAGCAGCTCGTCAAGGTCGGCACGCAGGCCGGCGCCGCGGTCTACGAGCAGGGCACCGACAAGGACCCCGTCGACATCGCCCGCTGGGCGCTGGACCGCGCCAAGACCGAGGGCAAGGACGTCCTCATCGTCGACACGTCCGGGCGCCTGCACATCGACGAGCGCCTCATGCAGGAGCTCAAGGACATCCGCAAGGCGGTCAAGCCGCACGCGATCCTGCTGGTCGTCGACGCGATGACCGGCCAGGACGCCGTCAACGTCTCCGAGCAGTTCGCCGAGGCCGTCGACTTCGACGGCGTCGTGATGTCCAAGCTCGACGGCGACGCCCGCGGCGGCGCCGCGCTGTCGGTCAAAGCCGTCACCGGCAAGCCGATCCTGTTCGCCTCGGTGGGGGAGAAGCTCGACCAGTTCGAGCCCTTCCACCCCGACCGCATGGCCCAGCGCATCCTGGGCATGGGCGACGTGCTGTCGCTCATCGAGAAGGCCGAGCAGCAGTTCGACGAGGACGAGGCCAAGGAGCTCGAGCGCAAGCTGCGCCGCGACGAGTTCACGCTCGAGGACTTCCTCAAGCAGCTGCGCCAGATCCGCAAGATGGGCCCGCTGGCCTCGATCCTGGGCATGATGCCCGGCTTCGCCGCCGCCCAGATGAAGGGCGTCAAGGTCGACGAGAAGGAGCTCGACCGCATCCAGGCGATCATCCTGGCGATGACCCCGGAGGAGCGCCGGCGGCCCGAGCTGATCAAGGGCTCGCGGCGCCTGCGGATCGCCAAGGGCTCGGGCACCAACGTCCAGGCCGTCAACCAGCTGGTCAAGCAGTTCGGGCAGATGCGCAAGCTCATGAAGCAGATCGGCCGGGGCAAGATGCCCGACCTCCAGGCCCTCATGCGCCAGGCCCGCTAACCTCCCCCGTCGCTTTCCGAACGACTCAAGGAACTCCGAGGAACCCAGTGGCAGTTCGACTTCGCCTCACGCGTGTGGGCGGCAAGAAGGATCCGGTCTGGCGCATCGTCGTCGCCGACCAGCGCTCCCCGCGTGACGGCCGCATCATCGAGATCGTGGGCCAGTACAACCCGCAGACCGATCCGTCGACGATCAACGTCGCCGAGGACCGTGTGCGCGAGTGGCTCGACAAGGGCGCCCAGCCCACCAGCCAGGTCCGCAAGCTCCTGCGCACGCAGGGCATCCACCTCACCGGCGCCTAGCCGCTCAGGGCCGGCGATGCGCGAGCTGCTCGAGTACCTGGCCCGCCAGCTCGTCGACCACCCCGACGAGGTCGCGGTGGAGCAGTTCGACGAGGAGGACGGCACCGTCATCCTCGAGCTGTCGGTCGGCGAGGACGACTACGGCCGCGTCATCGGCAAGGGCGGACGCACCGCCAACGCGCTGCGCACCGTGGTCAAGGCCGCGGCCGTCAAGGAGCAGCGCCGCGTCCTCGTCGACATCGTCGACTGACGTGGACGGGGCCGACCCCGCCACGACCGGCGAGGCCGACGCGCTCATCGGCGCGGGCCGCGTCGGGCGCCCGCACGGGCTCGACGGCTCCTTCCACCTGACCCAGCCGCGGACGCGGGTCATCGCGCTCGGGCTGACCGTCGAGGTCGGCGGCCGCGAGCTGGAGATCGTCCGGCGCTCGGGTACCGCGGCGCGGCCGATCCTGAGGCTGGCAGGCATCACGACACGCGAGGCCATCGAGGCGCTGCGCGGCACCGAGCTGCGGGTTCGCCGCGCCGACGCCCCGGCGTTGGAGGAGGACGAGTGGCTGGCCGAGGACCTCGCCGGCTGCCGCGTGGTCGACGGCGCGGTCGAGGTGGGCGTGGTCCGGCGGCTGCTGGCCTACCCGTCCTGCGAGGTCCTCGAGGTCGCCCGCGAGGGCGGGCAGGCCGGCGCCGACGTGCTCGTGCCGCTGATCTCCGACGCCGTGCGCTCCGTGGACATCGAGGGCCGGCGCATCGACGTCGACCTGGCGTTCCTGGGGGAGGGCGCCTAGCCCGTGCAGCTCGACGTCGTCTCGTTGTTCCCCGAGTGGTTCGACTGGTTCTCGACCCAGCGCCACGTGCGCAACGCGCTGGCCCGCGGCCACGAGGTGCGGACGTTCAACCCGCGCGACTGGACGCCGCTGAGCGGCGGCCAGGTCGACGACACGCCGTTCGGCGGGGGCGCCGGCATGGTGCTGCGCGTCGACGTGATGGACCAGGCGCTGCGCGGCATCTACGGCCAGGACCCGGTGGACCTGCGCACCCAGCGGCGGGTCATCGCGCTCACGCCCGGCGGGCGGATGCTCGACGACGCGTTCGTCGACGAGCTGGCCGCCGAGCCGGCGATCACGCTGCTGTGCGGCCGCTACGAGGGCTTCGACGAGCGCATCGTCCAGCATTTCGCCTCCGACGCGGTCTCCGTGGGGCGCTACGTGCTCTCCGGCGGCGAGCTGGCGGCGATGGTCGTCATGGACACCGTGCTGCGCAAGCAGCCCGGCGCGCTCGGCCACGCCGAGTCCTCGCTCGAGGAGTCCTTCAGCCGGGCGCTCGGCGGCGATCCCGAGTACCCGCACTACACCCGGCCGGCCGAGTACCGGGGCTGGAAGGTGCCGCCCGTCCTGCTCTCCGGCCACCACGAGGAGATCGCGGGCTGGCGCCGGATGCGCAGCCACGAGCGCGGCGTCGTGGGCCCGACGGCGCGCCCGCCCGATCCCGAGATCACCGAGCGCCGGCGCCCGGGCGGCCCGGACCCGTTCGGGCCGATGTCCGACGCCGCCCCACGCGGCGGCGGGCCCGATCCGTTCGGGCCGATGTCGAGCTGACGGACCCCGGCCCCGCACGCCTTCCGGGACGGGCGGACCCCGGCGACCGCCGCTTCGCTACCATCACCGAGCCGACGCGCGGAGCCGATCTCCGCGCCTTCTCTCTGCCATGAGCACTGTCATCGAATCCCTCGAGCGCGCCCAGCTGCGCCGCGTTCCCCGCTTCCAGGCGGGCGATCGCGTCCGTGTCCACTTCCAGGTCGTCGAGGGCACCCGCCGTCGTACGCAGGTCTTCGAGGGCGTGGTGATCAAGCGACAGGGCCACGGCGTCCGCGAGACCTTCACGGTCCGCAAGCAGTCGTTCGGCGTCGGCGTGGAGCGCACGTTCCCCGTCCACTCGCCGAAGATCGAGAAGATCGAGGTCGCCGCCCGCGGCGACGTCCGGCGCGCCAAGCTCTACTACCTCCGCGATCGCGTCGGCAAGTCCGCCCGCGTCCGAGAGCGCCGCTACATCGGCCCGGAGGAGATCGTCGAGCCCGGGCTGCTGCACGACCCCGTCGCCCAGCTCGAGGCCGAGGCGGCCGCCAGCGAGGGTGCGGTGGACGCCGAGGGCGAGACCGCCCAGGACGTCGTGGCCGTCGAGGCGCCCGAGACCGAGGCCGTCGAGCAGGAGCCGACCGCAGAGGAGACCCCGGCCGTCGAGGCCGAGGCCCCCGCGGAGCCGGCTCCCGGCGATCCCGACGCCGAGCAGGCCTGACCGTGAGCCCGTCCACGGGCGACGCCAAGCAGGGCAAGAAGTCCATGGGCAGCTCGTTCGTCGAGCTCATCGTGATCGTCGTGGTGGCGCTGGGCCTGGCCCTCGCCATCCAGGCGTTCCTCGTCAAGCCGTACCGGATCCCCAGCGAGTCGATGGTGCCGACGCTGACGGTCGGCCAGCGCGTGCTCGTCAACCGCCTCGGCAACCGCTTCAACGCACCGCACATCGGCGAGGTCGTGGTCTTCCACCCGCCGGCCGGCTCGGACAGCAACACCTGCGGCGACGAGAACAAGCGTCCCGACCAGGCGTGCGACCTGCCGACGCCCGAGAAGGCCAGCGTGAACTTCATCAAGCGCGTCGTGGCCGGGCCGGGGACACCCTGTACATCAAGGGCGGCCATGCCTACGTCAACGGGAAGCGCCAGAAGGACGACTTCACGCGACCGTGCCAGGGCGGGACGGGCTGCGACTTCCCGGACCCGATCAAGATTCCCGCCGGGCACTGGTTCATGATGGGCGACAACCGTGGCGAGTCCGACGACAGTCGTTTCTGGGGCCCCGTCCCGCGCAGCTGGATCATCGGTGGCGCCTTCGCCACCTACTGGCCCCCCAAGCGCATCGGCCTGCTCTAGCCCGCCGGGCCTCGAGCCCGCCGCCGCGACGTCCGTGCCGACCGTCAAGCCCAAGCCCGCCAAGCCCAAGGCCGCCAAGGCGAAGTCCCGACGGCGCACGGGCCGCAAGCTGTTCCAACACGACCGCGCGCTCGGCGTCCGCTTCGTCGCCGGCGCCGACGAGGCCGGCCGCGGCTGCCTCGCCGGCCCGCTCGTGGCCGCCGGCGTGCTCTTCGACCTCGAGCGCCTCGGCCCGCGCGAGGTCCGCGCGCTCTCGGTGCTCAACGACTCCAAGCAGCACACGCCCGAGGCCCGGGAGGCGCTGTACCCCGTCGTCCTGCGGATCGCCACGCGCGTCGCCGTGATCTCGCGCGGCCCGCGCGGCATCGACAGCCGTGGGCTGCACCGCACGAACATCGCCGCGCTGCGCGACGCCCTGGTCCGCGTCGCCGCCGGCCACGACGACGTGCTCTGCCTCTCCGACGGCTTCGCGGTCGGGGACCTCGGCGGTCTGGAGGGCCGCGCGATCGTCGACGGCGACGCGACCAGCGCCGCGATCGCGGCCGCCAGCATCATCGCCAAGGTCACCCGCGACCGGTTCATGCACCGCGCCGACGACCGCCATCCCGGGTGGGAGTTCGCCACCCACGTCGGCTACTCCACGCCCGAGCACCGCCTCGCGATCCAGCGCCAGGGCGTCTCGCCCCTGCACCGGCTGTCGTTCCAGTCGGCGGCCTACCAGCAGCTCGCGCTGTAGGGCCGCCCCGGGGCCGCCCCCTCGGAGTTCCGCCATCAGAACGCGTCCTCGAGGTGCTCGAGGCGCGTCAGCCGGCCGCAGGCGTCGAGGCCGACGCCGATGGCGTCGAAGCGCAGCAGGGCCACGCGCGGGCGGTCGGCCTCCTCGGACAGGTAGGCGCGCGCCATGCGCCGCACCTGGGCGCGCTTGGCCGGGTGCAGCGCGTCCCACGGATCGCCGCGCCCGCGGCGGGTCTTGACCTCGCAGAAGACGAGCACGCTGCCGTCGCAGGCGACGAGGTCGATCTCGCCGAAGCGCGTGCGGTGGTTGCGGGCCACGATGGCGTAGCCCAGGCGCTCGAGGTGCTCGGCCGCGAGGCGCTCGCCCAGGCGGCCGAGGTGGTGACGGGGATCGGTGGGCATGACGTGCGACGACGCTACGGCCGACCCCGTGACCGGACAGCACGCGTCCGTAACGATCCTGCGGCGGGATCGTCCCGGAGCGCTCACGCCGCGCGCCGGCGACTTGTCCCGCCGCCTCCGGAGAGCCATGATCCGCCGGTGCGGGTCGGCGACCGCGAGCGACGCAGGGCCCAGGACCGGCTGCGCCACGCCTACCTGCGCGGCGAGCTCGGCACGCAGACCTTCGAGACCCGGCTGGGCGCCGCCCTGGCTGCGCGCGTCGCCGACGACCTTCGCGAGCTGTCGGCCGACCTCCCGTGCCGGGCCGCGCACCTGCGCGTGGCGCTGCGTCGCCGGCGCCGCGACGGCCGGCCCGTGCTCGTGGCCCCGGCGGTGGTCCCGGGACGCGTGCTCGTGCTCGGCCGCTCGCGCACCTGCGACGTGCGCTTCGTGGAGGCGTCGGTGTCGCGCTGCCACGCCGAGCTGCGCCGCACGGCCGCCGGCTGGCTGCTTGTCGACCGGTCCTCGAGCAACGGCACGTTCGTCAACGGGGTGCGCGTCGCCCGCGCCCGCGTGCGCGACGGCGACGAGATCCGCCTCGGCGAGGCGGGGATCGTCCTGCGCACCTGAGACGGCGCGACGATCCCGGCACGCCGCCTGCGCAGATCCGGCACAGCCCGCATGTCCCGGGGCACGCGACCCGCCGTAGCGTCCCCGGCATGCTCGCCCACGTCACCACCTTCGCGCTGCACGGCGTCGAGAGCCGCCGCGTCACCGTCGAGGTCGACCTGCGACCCGGGCTGCCGTCCTTCACGATCGTCGGCCTCGGTGACCGGGCCGTGCGCGAGGCGCGTGAGCGCGTGCGCTCGGCGATCCTCAACTCCGGCTTCGAGTTCCCGTCGCGGCGCATCACGGTCAACCTCGCGCCTGCCCACCTGCGCAAGGAGGGCCGGGGTTCGACCTCGCCATCGCCTGCGGCGTGCTGGCGGCCGGCGGCCAGCTGCCCTCTGAGCGCCTGGGGGACCTCGCGGTGTTCGGCGAGCTGGCCCTCAGCGGGGCGCTGCGCCCGTGCCGCGGCGTCCTGGCGGTCGCCGAGGGCGCCCGCCGCGCCGGGTGCGGCGGCCTCGTCCTGGAGGCCGGGCACGCCCATGAGGCCGCGCTCGTCGACGGCCTGGGGGTCTTCGGCGCCCACCACCTGACCGAGGTCGGGGCGATCCTGCGCGCCGAGACCGACGGCAGCGTCGCCGGGCCGCGGCCCGCGGCCGCGAGCGCCGGCGCCGATGCGGCGCTCGACCTCGAGGACGTCCGCGGGCACCGCGCGCCGCTGCGGGCGCTGACCATCGCCGCGGCCGGGGGACACAACCTGCTGCTCGCCGGGCCGCCGGGCACGGGCAAGACGATGCTCGCCCAGCGCCTGCCGTCGATCCTGCCGGCGCTCACGCGCGACGAGGCGATCGAGGTCACGCGCATCCGCAGCGTCGCGGGGGGCGCCCCGAGCCACGAGCTCGTCACGACCCGGCCATTCCGCGCGCCCCATCACACGATCTCGGCGGCGGGCCTCGTCGGCGGCGGCTCGCTGCCGCTGCCCGGGGAGGCGACGCTCGCCCACCACGGCGTGCTGTTCCTCGACGAGCTGGCGGAGTTCTCCCGCGGGGCGCTGGAGGCGCTGCGCCAGCCCCTGGAGGACGGCCGCGTGGCGATCGTGCGCGGCCAGCGGCTCGCGGTCTACCCGGCGCGCTTCCAGCTCGTGGCCTCCACGAACCCCTGCCCCTGCGGGTTTGCGGGCTCGGCGCGCTGCCGGTGCACGGAGGCCGACCTCGGCCGCTACCGGCGCCGGCTCAGCGGGCCGCTGCTGGATCGCATGGACCTCACCGTCGACGTCCAGCGGCCCGGGCCCGAGGACTTCGCCGCCGGGCCGGTCTGCCGCTCCGAGCAGGAGCGCGACCGGGTCGTGGCCGCCCGGGAGCGTCAGGCCGCGCGCTCGGCGGCCACCGGGGTGCTCGCCAACGCCCACCTCGGCACCCGGCAGCTGCGCCGCCAGGTGCGCCTGGACGCCCGCGGCGACGCGGTCCTGCGTCGTGCCTACGAGCGCGGCGTGCTCAGCCCGCGCGGCCATGACCGCGTGCTGCGCGTCGCGCGCACGATCGCCGACCTCGACGGCAGCGACGCCGTCGCCGCCGTGCACCTGCTCGAGGCGCTGGGCCTGCGCCAGGACCTGTTCGCCGACGCCGCCGAGGAGACGGCGTGACCGCCGTGGTCCCCGAGTCGGCGGCAGGCGCCCCTGCGGCGGCGTGCGACGCGTGCCTGCGCCGGACCATGTTGGTGGCCTCGCTGGCCGGCGGCATCGAGATCGCCCGCCACCGGCGCCGGCCGCTGCGCGAGGTGCTCGCCCTCGGCGACGCCGAGCTCGCCGCGGCCGTCGCGGGTGACCGCGTGCCGGAGGTCCTCGAGGAGGTCGCGGCGCGCTCCGTCACGGCGCTGCGCGACGCCGCGGGAAAAGCGGGCCTGCTGGCGATCTGTCGCCACGATCCGGCCTACCCCGCGATGCTGCGCGACGACCGCTCCGCCGCGGCCGTGCTGTTCGCGCGGGCCGGCGGCGCGGGCGCCGCCGCCCGCCTGGGCGCGCTGCTCGGGCGGCCGGGCGAGGCGCCGCCGCCGGCCGTCGCGATCGTCGGGACGCGCAAGGCCTCGCCGGAGGGCCTGGAGGTCGCGCGCACCCTCGGCCGCGGGCTGGCCGCGGCGGGCGTCACCGTCGTCTCGGGCATGGCCCTGGGCATCGACGGGGCCGCCCACGCCGGGGCGCTGGAGGGCGGCGGGACCACGGTCGCGGTGCTCGCCGGCGGCGCGGACATCGCCTACCCGGCCACGAAGCGGCGGCTGTACGGCGCCATCGTCGGCGCCGGACTCGTGATCTCCGAGATGCCGCCCGGGTTCCGCGCGCACCGCTGGTGCTTCCCGGCGCGCAACCGCACGATCGCCGCCCTCGCTCCGGCGACTCTCGTCGTCGAGGCCGCCGAGCGCTCGGGCTCGCTGATCACCGCCGAGCTGGCGCTGGACCTCGGTCGCGACGTCGGCGCGGTCCCTGGACCGGTGATGGTGTGGCGCTCGCGCGGAACGAACGCGCTGCTGCGCGACGGCGCCACGCTCATCCGCGACGCCGCCGACGCCCTGGACCTCGTGCTCGGCGTGGGGGAGGCCGAGGCCGCGACGGCCCGTGCGGCGCTCGCCGTCGTCGCCCCGCCGGCCGACCTGGAGCCGTCGCTGCGGGCGCTGCTGCGCGCGATCGAGGACGGCCGCGACACCGTCGGCGCACTGGCCGCCGATCCCGGCGCCGCGGCCGCGGTCCGCGCCGGCCTGATGGAGCTCGAGCTGCTCGGCCTCGTGCGCCGCGGTCCGGGCGGGCGCGTCGTCCGCGTGCCGGCCGCCGGAGGGTGGCGGTGAGCTACCCGTCCAACCGCGAGATGTGCAGCATCACCGAGGCGTCGGCGAATCCCGCACGGGCGTACACGCGCTGCGCGCCGTCCCCGCCGGGGGTCAGGAACGCCGTGCCGGCGCCCGCCGCGAACGCCTCGCGAGCCAGCCGCGCCGTGACCGCGCCCGCCACGCCGCGGCGGCGGAACGACTCGCGGACCGCGATGCCGGTCAGCTCGGAGGCGTCCTCGCACGGGGGCGTGGCCACGCCCCCGCCGATCACCGCCCTGGTCGCGCGGTCGCGGGCGACCACGGCGATGGCGCCCGCCTCCACCCACGCCCGGGCGCGGGCGAGCGTCGAGGCGTCGGGAGGCACGTCGCCGAACGCCGTGTGCTGGACGGCGACCATCTCCTCCAGCTCGGCGTCGTCCTCGGCACGGGAGACCCGTGCCCAGGGCAGGCGGCGCTCCGCGGCCCGGCCCGGCGTGCAGGTCATGAGCGAGAGGTGGGCCTCGGCCACGAAGCCGCCGTCGGCGAGCGCCGCCTCCACGAGCGGGGCCGCGGTCGTCAGGTACTCCAGGCGCGGGATCCGGCCGCGTTCCTCGTACGCCGCCGCGAGATCGGCCACGTCGCCCGCGGTCGGGCGCGCGTCGTCGTCCGGGATGGCGTAGTTCAGGTACCGGCCGTCGTCGTGGGGATCGAACGTCGCCAGGAACGGGCCCACCCGCAGCATGTCGCGGCCGCGCCGCGCCGCGCTGCGCAGGTGGCGCTGGAGCCGGTGGTCCGCGGACGGGCCTGCGGCGCTGGTGCGGGGATCCGTCGTCGGCAGGGCGCTCGCGGCAAGGCTACCAGCGTCCCGGCCAGGCGCCGGCGGGCTCTACGATCGGGGCCGATGAGCACGCCCGCATCCCGTTCCCCGCACCCCGAGCCCGCGCCGCGGTCGCCGCGCGTGCCCGTGTGCCTGTCGGTCGCCGGGTCGGACTCCGGGGGCGGCGCGGGCATCCAGGCCGACCTGAAGGCCTTCGCGCGCTGCGGCGTGCACGGCACCACGGCGATCACGGCGTTGACGGCGCAGAACACGGTCGCCGTGTCGCGGGTGCTGCCCGTCGACCCGGACATGGTGGTCGCCCAGATCGAGGCCGTCGCGTCCGACCTCGGGGTCGACGCGGTGAAGATCGGCATGGTCGGCAGCGCCCGCGTCATCGCGGCGGTCGCCGGGGCGCTCGACGCGCTTCCGGCGGGCACGCCCGTCGTGCTCGACCCGGTGATGATCGCCGAGTCCGGCGGCCGCCTGCTCGACGCCGACGCCGAGCAGGCGCTCGTCGAGCTCCTGCTGCCGCGCGCCACCGTCGTGACGCCCAACGTGCCCGAGGCCCACGTCCTGGCGGGCCACGCCGGCGACGGCCTCGACGGGGAGCGGCTGGCCCGCGCCGTGCGCGCCGCCGGCGCCCGCGCGGTCGTCCTCACCGGCGGCCACCGCACGGAGGCCACCGACGTCCTGCTCGACGGCGACGACGTGCTGGAGATTCCCGGCGTCCGCCATCCTGACGGCGCGGCGCACGGCTCGGGCTGCACGCACTCCTCCGCGCTGGCGGCGCACCTCGCGCTGGGCTTCGACCTCCGCGAGGCCGCGCGGGCGGCCCGCGCCATCGCCGCCGACGCCGTCGGCCACGGCCTGCGCGGCCTCGGGCACGGAGCGGGCCCCGTCAATGTCCTCGGGTCGGCTACGGCGACGTGCACGCCGTGGCGGGCTCCGGGCGGCTCGGCCGCCCTGCAGCCCCGGCCTGAGCGCGGGGCGCCCGCGCGCGGGTCTCCGGCCCGGGCCGCCGCGCCGGATCGGGCGCGCGGGGCGCCCTCCCGGGGGTTGCGCTTTGCCATAATCACCGCGGTGAGGTTCCTGCGCATGAAGCCCGGGCACGGAGAGGTCCTGTTGGCCGAGGGCGACGTGTCCGTGCTCGACGACGAGCAGCGCCTCGTGCAGGAGTTCCGCCGTCAGCTCGACGAGGGCATGTGGGCCGCCGTCCCGACGACGGCCCAGGGCGGCCGCCGCGAGGCCCGGATGGTCCGGGCCTTCGAGGAGATCCCGCGCGACGCCGAGCGCGTCATCTTCTTCCCCCGGGCCGCCGGCGGCCGGTAGCACCCGCGTCATGATCCTCGCCCTCAGCGCCACCCTGATCGTGATCGTGGCGCTGCTGTGGGAGGTGTGCGCACCGCGCCTCGAGGAGCACGTCGACCGCTGGCGCGCCCGCCGCGCCCGCGTGCCCACCGACCTCTACGACCCCGGCCGCGAGCGCCGCGCCGAGCAGCGCGCCCGCCAGCTCCTGCGCTCCTGCGTCAACGACGAGGAGTGGGAGATGTACCGCGACCTGGGCTTCATCCGGGTCTGGGGTGCGCTGGCCTCCGCGCCCGAGCGCGGCCTGATGCCCTCCTCCCGGGCGGGCGCGCCCTACGCCTACCTCATCTACCCGCACAAGCCGATCGTCGCCTACCTGCCCCAGACGCGCGAGCTGCTGGCCGAGTACTGCGTGACGTTCCGGACATCTCACGGCCCTACGGCAGCGCCCGGCTCCCGGACTCCGACGACGCGCTGGCCAAATGGATGGCGCTCACCGGCGACGAGCACCACCTCGTGGGCGAGGCCAACATGCACCTCCCCGGCCGCCAGGTCGACCCCAAGCAGGTCCGTCGCGACCTGTGGCGCCTGACGCAGTGGGAGCAGGCGCGCCTGCGCCGCCTGGCCCGCGAGCAGCGCACGACCACGAGCTGACGCCCGGCCGCGGAGGCCGACCGCGCCGCCCGGCGCCCCCGCGCCGCAGCCGCCGCACAGGGCCGAGCGCCCCCGCGCCGATATCGTGCGCACCCCATGAGCGCCACGACCGAGTTCGACGTCAAGCACAAGAGCCGCGCCCTCACCGAGGGACCGCAGCGCGCCGCGGCGCGCGCGTACCTGAAGGGCATCGGCTACGGCGACGACGACCTGGCCAAGCCGATCATCGGCGTGGCCAACACGTGGATCGAGACCATGCCGTGCAACTTCCACCTGCGCGTGCTCGCCAAGCACGTCAAGGACGGCATCCGCGCCGCCGGCGGCACCCCGATGGAGCTCAACACCGTCGCGATCTCCGACGGCATCACGATGGGCACCAGCGGCATGAAGACCTCGCTGGTCTCGCGCGAGGTCATCGCCGACTCCATCGAGCTCGTCGCGCGCGGCCACCTCTTCGACGGCGTCATCGCGCTCAGCGGCTGCGACAAGACGCTGCCCGGGACCGTCATGGCCCTGGCCCGGCTCGACCTGCCGAGCCTCATGCTCTACGGCGGCTCGATCCGCCCCGGCCACTTCGAGGGCCACGACGTCACGATCATGGACATCTTCGAGGCCATCGGCGCGCACGCCGCGGGCAAGATCACCGACGAGCAGCTCGTCGCGCTGGAGAACGAGGCCAGCCCGGGCGCCGGCGCCTGCGGCGGGCAGTTCACGGCCAACACGATGGCCATGGCCTTCGAGGTCCTGGGCATCAGCCCCGCCGGCGCGGCGATGGTCCCCGCCGAGGCCGAGGCCAAGCACGCCGTCGCCTACGAGGCCGGCAAGCTCATGGTCGACCTGCTGCGCCGCGGCGTCAGCGCGCGCCAGATCATCACGAAGGAGTCGCTCGAGAACGCGATCGCCGCCGTGGCTACCAGCGGCGGATCGACCAACGGCGTGCTGCACCTGCTGGCCGTCGCCCGCGAGGCCGGCATCGAGCTGTCCATCGACGACTTCGACCGCATCAGCGATGCGACGCCGCTGCTGTGTGACCTCAAGCCCGGCGGCCGCTACAACGCCGTCGACCTCTACGCCGCCGGCGGGGTGCCGGTCGTCATCCAGCGCCTGCGCGAGCTCGGCCGCCTGCACGAGTCCGCGATCACCGTGACCGGGCAGACGATCGGCGAGGTCGCCGACGGCGCCAAGGAGACCCCGGCCAGGACGTCGTGCGCCCGGTCTCGGACCCCATCAAGCCCAACGGCGGCATCGCGATCCTGCGCGGCAACCTCGCCCCGAGGGCTGCGTCGTCAAGCTCGCCGGCCACGAGCGCCGTTACCACCAGGGCCCCGCGCGCGTCTTCGACGGCGAGGAGGCCGCCATGGCCGTCGTGCTGGCCGGCGGCATCGCACAGGGCGACGTGATCATCATCCGCAACGAGGGCCCCGTCGGCGGCCCGGGCATGCGCGAGATGCTCGGCGTCACCGCCGCGCTCAACGGCGCCGGGATGGGCGAGCACGTCGCGCTGCTCACCGACGGGCGCTTCTCCGGCGCCACCCACGGCTTCATGGGCGGCCACGTCGCCCCCGAGGCCGCGCGCGGCGGCCCGATCGCCGCGGTGGCCGACGGCGACCGCGTCACCATCGACGTCGACAACCGCCGCATCGACGTCGACCTCTCCGACGAGGAGATCGCCCGCCGCGTCGAGGCCTACGACGTGCCGGTCAGCCCCGACGCCACCGGCGTGCTGCGCAAGTACGCGCTGCTGGTCTCCAGCGCCTCGGAGGGCGCCGTCACCATCGGCTGAGCCGGGGCCGCGGTGCCCGCGCGCGAGCCCGGGCCCGCGTGCGAGCCCGGGCCCGCGTGCGGGTCAGCCCTCGGCCAGGAACCCGGCGACCAGCGCGTTGAACGCGTCGGGGCGCTCGAGCATCGACAGGTGGCCCGTGTCCTCGTAGACGACGACCCGCGCGTCGGGGATGAGCTCGCCGAACAGCCACGCATCGCTGACCGGGACCAGCGCGTCCAGCTCGCCCCAGACGATGAGCGTCGGCGCGGTGATCGCCGTGAGGCGGTCGCGGATCGGGTGGCCGGTGATCGCGTCGAGCGCGTCGATGAACCCGGGCGGGGACCCGACCCGCGCAGCTGCTCGGCCAGCAGCGGGGCGGGCAGGCGCTCGGGGTGGGCGGCCACGAGGTGGAACATCGCCCGGCGCGAGCGCGGCCGGCGCGCGAGCGCCTCCGACCGTGACGCCAGCCAGCTCGCGCCCAGCGCCAGCATGCTGCCCGCGGCCCGCAGCGCTCGCAGGGCGTGCTCGTTGCGCTGGTGCTCGACGGAGAGGCCGGCGGCCGAGACGAGGACCAGGCGCTGGACCCACGTCCCGAAGCGGATGGCGACCTCGGCGCCGATGAAGCCGCCCATCGAGTTGCCCACGACGACCGCGCGCGTGACGCCCAGGCCGCGCAGGAGCTCGTCGACGGCCTCGGCGTAGCCCGCGATGCTGATCGGCCGCGCGGGCAGCTGCGAGGCGCCGAAGCCCGGCAGGTCCATGGCGATGCAGCGGTGCGTCGCCGCGAAGTACGGCAGGTTCTCCAGCCAGTTCTGCCAGCAGCCCGAGAGGCCGTGGATGAACACCATCACGCCTTCGGGCTCGGCCGGCCCCAGGTCGATGACGTTCATCCACCGGCCGCCCACCTCGTGCCAGCGCTGGTGCTCGCGCCAGTCGACCGACCGCCAGGCGCTCGTGCCCGAGGGCCCGTACTGCCGCACGGCGACCGTCGTGCGTCCGGCCCTCGCGGTCGGCGTCATGGCCCTACGATAGGTGGAGACAGGTCGTCCTCCCCCGACGCCCGCGGGCACGCCATGCGCATCGCCATCGACATCGACTCCACGCTGCACCACTACTGGGACCGGCTCTCCGCCGCCGCCCTGCGCCGCTTCGGCATCGAGCTGCCCTACGAGGAGCAGTTCGACTGGGGCATCACGCGCCTGCGCCCCGAGCAGCTCACCTGCTGCATCGACGAGACGCACTGCAACGAGGCCATCCTCGCCGGCCGCCCGTACCCCGGCGCGGTCGAGGCCGTCAACCGCTGGGCGGCCGACGGCCACTTCATCCACATCACCAGCCATCGCCACGAGCGCGCCCACCCGGCGACGGAGCAGTGGCTGCAGCAGATCGGCCTGCGGTTCGACGAGCTGTACTGCTCGTTCGACAAGGTCGCGCGCTGCCGCGAGATCGGCATCGAGCTGCTCATCGACGACAGCCCGTACAACCTGCAGGCCGCCCTGGACCACGGCATCCGGGTCGCGACGATCGCCCACCCGTGGAACCAGGACGTCTGCGACACCGAGGACGTCGTCAGCGCGGCCGACTGGGCCGAGCTCGAGCGCCTCCTGCAGCCGCTGTTGTCCGGGAGCGACCGGCGCGTCGCATGAGCCGCGATCCCTCGGAGACTCTCCCGGGGATGGCCGACGACATCCGCAGCACCCTGCGCCCCGACGCCCGGGGCCCCGCGCCCGAGGACCGCGACGACGCGCTCGCGCTCGGCGACGAGGCACGGGAGGCCGGGCCGGGCCACGGCCTGCAGGCCCGAGGCCCGGACCTGCGACCCTACCTGCCGGCGATCGAGCCCGAGCGCCAGGTCACCGACTGGGGGCGCTCGGAGCGCGTCGAGGGCTTCGTCGACCGCACGCTCTACGAGTTCTTCTACAAGCTGTGGTTCCGGTGCGAGGTGGAGGGCATCGAGCACGTGCCCGCCGAGGGCGGCGCGCTGCTGGTCTCCAACCACTCCGGCGCGCTGCCGCCCGACGCGCCGATGATCGCCAAGGCGATCAAGGAGGAGCACCCCCACCCGCGGCCCGTGCACCTCACGGTCGAGCACTTCTTCAAGGGCTACCCCGGGCTGTCGATGCTGGTCCCCAAGATCGGCGGCGTGCCCGCCCACCCGGCCAACGTCCACCGGCTGCTGGCCGATGAGCAGCAGCTCGTGCTCGTGTTCCCCGAGGGCCGCAAGGGCACCGAGAAGCTCTACAAGGACCGCTACCGGCTGCGGCGCTTCGGCCGCGGCGGCTTCGTGCAGGCGGCGATGCGGGCGCGCGCGCCGATCGTCCCGGTGGCGGTCGTCGGCGCCGAGGAGGCCCAGCCGATCTTCGCCCACGTCCGCGCGCTGCAGAAGCTCACCGGGCTCATCTACTTCCCCGTGACCCCGGCGTTCCCGCATCTCGGCCTGCTCGGCGCCGCCGGCTACCTCCCCGCCAAGTTCAAGATCCGCTTCCTGGCGCCCGTGCCGACCGACGACCTCGGCGACGAGCCCTGGGAGGACCGGGCCCTCGTGCAGACGATGTCCCACGACATCCGGGCCACGATCCAGGAGCAGCTGCTGGACATGCTCGGCAAGCGGCGCTCGGTCTGGTTCGGATGACGTCGCGGCGGATCCTCATCACCGGCCTGTCGACCTACTGGGGCGCGCGGCTGGCCCAGGCTCTCGAGCAGGACCCGGCGATCGAGACGATCATCGGGATCGACCGCACGCCGCCCAAGCTGGCGCTGGAGCGCACGGAGTTCGTCCAGGTCTCCGACGCCCACTCGCTCATCCGCCGCATCGTCGACGCGGCCGAGATCGACACGGTGGTCGACACGCGGCTCGTCGTGGACTCCATCGTCACCAGCCGCGCCCGCGCCCACGAGAACAACGTCATCGGGACGATGAACGTGCTCGCGGCCTGTGGCGGGGCGGGCTCGCCGGTGCGCAAGCTGGTGTTCAAGTCCAGCGCGCGCTGGTACGGCGCCGAGCAGGACGACCCGGCCTACTTCACCGAGGACATGCGCCGCCCGCACCCGCCGCGCACGGCGATCGAGCGTGACATCGTCGAGGCCGAGGCCGGGGTGGAGGACTTCCGCGTCAAGAACCCCGCCACGACCGTGACCGTCCTGCGGTTCACCAACGCCCTGGGCCCGGACCTGCGCACGTCCTGGCAGGCCTACCTCGGCATGCCGGTGATCCCGACGATCCTCGGGTTCGACCCGCGCTGTCAGTTCCTGCACGAGGACGACATGGCCGACTGCCTCGAGCACGCCGTGCGCCACGACCTCGACGGGGTGTTCAACTGCGCGGCCGACGGCGTGCTCGCGCTCTCGGAGGTCATCGACCTGCTCGGCAAGTCGATGGTCCCGGTGCTGCCGCCGTGGGGGACGGGGCCCGCCGTCGCCGCGCTGCGGCGCGCCGGCGTGCCGCTGTACCCCGAGATGCTGCCCCAGCTGCGCTTCGGCCGCGCGCTGGACAACCGCCGCTTCAAGGCCACGGGCTACCGCTACGGCTCGACGACGCGCGAGACCGTGCTGCGCCTGCGCGAGCAGCAGACCCTGGAGCCGATCCTGCGCGGCGGGGGCGGCAGCGCCTACCGCTACGAGGCCGCCGTCGAGGAGTTCCTGCGCTTCAGCCCGAGCGTGCGCCAGCCCAACGTGCGGCCCACGCCGGTCCCGGCCAACACGGCGCCCGGGGATCGCTCGGCGGGGCCGCCGGCCGCCATCGCGCCGCCGGCGCCGGCACCCTCGACCGCCGGCTACGCCGGGCTGACGGCCAAGGAGATCATCGGCCTGCTGCCGTCCATGGACCGCGCCGGGCTGACCGCACTGCGCGCCCACGAGGCGCAGGGCGCCGCGCGCCAGAGCGTCCTTGGCGCCATCGATCGGCTCCTCGCGCGCCCCGCGACCGCCGCGGGCTGATCCCGTCCCGCCCCATCGGGTGGCAGCGGGCCTTGCAGGGGTTCTTGGCCGCCGCGGGCTGGGCTACCCTGGAGATCCGCCCGTCGGTCGCCCCTCCCCGTGCGCTCCAGAGTCCTCATCGCCTTCTCCGCGCTGCTCGCGGTCCTCGTCGTCGCCGCTGTCGGCACGATCGTCTACGACCACGGCCACCGGGACACGATCGCCAAGGGCGTCACCGTCGGCGGCGTCGACGTCGGGGGCCTGCACCGCGCGGAGGCGACGGCCAAGCTCCGGCGCGCCATCCTCGAGCCGCTGCAGCGGACGATCGTCGTCGACCACGGGCGCCAGCGCTGGCGCCTGACCGCGCGCGAGGCCCGCGTCACCACGAACCTCGACGCCACCGTGGAGGATGCCCTGGCCCGCAGCCGGACGGGCAACATCCTGCAGCGGACGGTCCGCGGGATCACCGGCGGCTCGGTCGACGCCCACCTGCAGCCCCAGGTCACGTTCTCCGACGCCGCGGTCATCCGGCTGCTGGACCGGGTGCGCACGGCGACGAACCGGCCGTCGATCAACGCCACCGTCAAGTTCTCGGCGGCCGGCCTGCAGACCACGCCCAGCCGCGACGGCCTGGCCGTCGACGCCTCGGGCCTGCACCGCCGGATCAAGGCCGCGCTGGCGTCGCCGACCGCGTCGCGCCGCTTCAGCGCGGTGACCCACCACGTGGCGCCCAAGGTCACCACGGACCAGCTCGCCGAGCAGTACGGCACGGCGCTCATCGTCGACCGCGCCGACTTCAAGCTCAAGCTGTACAAGCGCCTGAAGGAGGTCAAGAGCTACTCCGTCGCCATCGGCGCCGTGGGCCGCGAGACCCCGGCAGGGCTGTACCACATCCAGAACAAGGCGGTGAACCCCGCCTGGACCAAGCCGAACTCCGACTGGGTCCCGAAGGACCAGCGCGGCGAGGTCGTGCCCGGCGGCGACCCCGCCAACCCGCTCAAGGCCCGCTGGCTGGGCATCTTCGACGGCGCCGGCATCCACGGCATCGACCCCAGCGAGTACGGCTCGATCGGGCACGCGGCGTCGCACGGCTGCGTGCGCATGCGGATCCCCGACGTCGAGGACCTGTACCCGCAGGTCCCCGTCGGCGCCCCGATCTACATCGCCTAGTCGTCGTCGGTGACGACGGCCCCGCTCTCGGTGAACGGGCCCGGGGCGATCTCGGTCGGCGGCCCGCTGTGGGGGTCGGCGCGGATCTCCTGCAGCGGGACCTCCTCCCAGCCGTCGGCCAGCAGGGAGGCATGGTGGTCGGAGTGGCGAAAGACCAGCGAGCCGATGAAGATCCCATGCGTCCGCTTCCGCAGCACCGCGTACCAGAGCGTCGAGGCGCCGTCCGAGCCCTGCACCTTGTGCCACGGCCGCGGCGGCAGCTCGTTGCGCTCGGCCACGCCCGCGTCCATGAGCTGCTGATGCGTCGCGACCTGCCCGCTCTGCGTGTCGATGAAGAACAGTCCCACGCCCACCGAGGATAGACCCCGCCTGGAGCCCAGCGCGGCCTGGCGCGAGGCGCTGGCGCTCTTCGACGCCGATCTGGCGCGTCGGGGGGCGGCCGCGCGCACGCGGCGCGCCTACGGCTTCGACTGCACGCAGTTCGCGCTCTGGTGCACGACCCAGGGCCTCGACCCGGCGCAGGTCTCCACGCGCGTCCTGCGCCGCTACGCGGCTGCGCTGGGCGAGCGCGACGTCGTCGCCGCCACCGTGGCGCGCAAGCTGGCGGCCCTGCGCTCGCTGTACCGGACGCTGCGCGAGCACGGCCACCTCGCCGCCAGCCCGGCCGACCTGGTCCCCGCGCCCAAGCGGCCCCAGAAGCTGCCGCACGTGCTCAAGGCCGACGAGGTCGCCGCGCTGCTGGACCGCATCCCGGCCACCACGCCGCTGGACGTGCGCGACCGCGCGCTGTTCGAGCTGGCCTACGCCTGCGGCCTGCGGGCCGAGGAGCTCGTCAACCTCGACGCCGGGTCGCTGGACTTCGATGCCGAGGAGGTCCGGGTCGAGGGCAAGGGCGGCAAGACGCGGATCGTGCCCGTGGGGGAGCCGGCGGTCCGCGCCCTGACGCGCTACGTCGAGCGCGCCCGGCCGACCCTGGAGACCGACCGGGCCGAGACCGCGCTGTTCCTCTCGAAGTCCGGGCGCAGACTGTCGACCTCGGACATCCGGCGCCGCCTGCGGGTGTGGGGCCGGCGCGCCGCGCTGCAGGGCGGCGTCCATCCGCACGCCCTGCGCCACTCGTTCGCCACCCACCTGCTCGACGGCGGCGCCGACCTGCGGGTGATCCAGGAGCTGCTCGGGCACAGCAGCATCTCCACGACGCAGATCTACACTCGGGTAGAGTCCGCGAGGCTCAAGTCGGCGTATGCGCGTGCGCATCCGAGGGCTTGACGGCCAGGGAACGGGATGGAGACCAACGTCAAGGCCATCGAGCTGCGAGACCTGTGGCGCCGTTACAAGACCAACGGCGACACCGCCGCGCGCGAGCGACTCGTCGTCGCCTACTCGCCGCTGGTCAAGTACGTCGCGGGCCGGATGGCCTCGGGGCTGCCCGCCCACGTCGAGGAGGCCGACCTCATCTCCTACGGCCTCGTCGGCCTGATCTCGGCGATCGAGCGCTTCGACCTCGAGCGCGAGATCAAGTTCGAGACCTACGCGATCACGCGCATCAAGGGCGCGATCATCGACGAGCTGCGGTCCCTGGACTGGGTGCCGCGGTCCGTGCGCGCCAAGGCGCGTGAGATCGAACGCGCCAACACGAAGCTCGAGCACCAGCTCCAGCGCGCCCCGACCGACGAGGAGATGTCGGCCGAGCTGAAGGTCACCGTCGAGGAGTTCCAGGAGTCGCTGCTGCAGATCTCCAACTCGTCGGTCGCGGCGCTGGACGAGCTCTGGACGGTCGGCGACAGCTCGGGGGACGCCGTCTCCCTGCTGGACACGCTGACCGACGACAGCGCGCCGGATCCCGCCGACGTCATGGACCAGACCGACCTCAAGGACCGGGTGGCCGACGCGATCGCGCGGCTGCCCGAGCGCGAGAAGCTGGTCGTGGCCCTCTACTACTACGAGAACCTGACGCTCCGGGAGATCGGCGAGGTCCTCGGCGTCACCGAGTCGCGCATCTCCCAGCTGCACACCAAGGCCGTGCTGCGCCTGCGCTCGCGGCTCATCGAGTCCGAGCAGCACTGACCCCGGGCCGGCCTTGCGACCTCGTGCCGATCGGCGCTAGGGTCGCGGCTTCCGAACATCAGGCCGCGGCAAGCCTGAGCGAGGCCCAGGCGGTGCGGTCCCGAGGAAAGGAGCCTGGGCATGCACAAGGCTGCGGACCGCATCCGCAACGTGGCCCTCGTCGGTCACCGCGGCAGTGGGAAGACCTCGCTGTTCGAGGCGCTGCTCTACCAGGCGCGGGCCACGAACCGACTCGGCAGCGTCGCCGACGGGACGTCCCTGTCGGACGCCGACCCCGACGAGCAGGCGCGCGGGATGTCCATCGGCGCCGCCCTGAACTCGTTCGAGTGGCAGGACCGGCGCATCAACCTGCTCGACACCCCCGGCGAGCCCAGCTTCGTCGCCGACGCGCTCGGCGCCCTGCGCGTCTGCGAGTCGGCCGTCTTCGTGGTCAACGCGGTCATGGGCGCCGAGGTCTCCACGATCCGGCTGTGGGAGCGCGCCTCCGAGCTGGACCTCGCCCGCCTGATCTTCGTCAACATGCTCGACCGCGAGCGGGCCGACTTCTTCCGCACCCTCGACTCGCTCAAGGCGGCCTTCGGGCCCCACGTGGTGGCCACCGAGATCCCCATCGGCAGCGAGCACGAGGTCACGGGCCTCATCGACCTCGTCGACATGAAGGCCTACGAGTACTCCGACGCCTCGCGCGAGAACTGCCGCGAGATCCCGATCCCCGAGGAGCTGCAGGCCCAGGCCGAGGAGTTCCGCGAGAACCTCATGGACGAGGTCGCCGAGGTCAGCGACACGCTCATGGAGCGCTACCTCGAGGGCGACGAGATCGCCCACGACGAGATCGTCGCCGCGCTGAAGGACGGCACGAACCACGGCGGCATCTTCCCCGTGACCTGCGGCGTCGCCACGCGCAACCTCGGCACGAACCGGCTGCTGGACGCGATCGTCGAGGACCTCCCGTCGCCGGTCAAGCACGGCGTCATGGACGTCACCGACCACGTCGCGCTCGAGCCCGTCGAGGACAAGGAGCTGTTCGCCTACGTCTTCAAGACGCGCGCCGACCCGTTCGCCGGGCGCATCAACCTGTTCCGCGTCTACCAGGGCGTCCTGGAGCACGACAGCCACGTCCTCAACACCCGCCAGCACGGCAAGGAGCGCATCGGCCAGCTCATCCGCTTCTGCGGCAAGGAGACCGAGACGGTCGACGAGTTCGGGCCCGGCGACATCGGCGCCGTGGCCAAGCTCAAGGAGACCCGGGCGGGCGACTGGCTGGCCTCGCGCGACGAGCCGATCGCCATGCCGGCGATCAAGCTGCCCGCGCCCGTCATGGCCTTCGCGATGGAGCCCAAGACCAAGGGCGACGAGGACAAGGTGTTCACCGCCCTGCGCCGCCTGCAGGAGGAGGACCCCACGATCGACCTGCACCGCGACCAGCAGACGGGCGAGCAGATCGTCGCCGGCCTGTCGCAGATGCACGTCGAGGTCCTCGTGGACCGCCTGCACTCGCGCTTCGGCGCCGAGGTCACGCTCAAGCCGCCGCGCGTCCCCTACCAGGAGACGATCCGCCGGCCGGCCAAGGCCCACGGCCGCCACAAGAAGCAGACCGGCGGCCGCGGCCAGTTCGGCGACTGCCACATCGAGATCGAGCCGCTCGAGCACGACGCCGCCACGGCGGACTTCGAGTTCGTCGACGCGATCAAGGGCGGCGTGATCCCGCAGGGCTTCATCCCCGCCGTCGAGAAGGGCGTCCTGGAGGCCATGGCCCACGGCCCGGTGGCCGGCTACCCGGTCAAGGGCGTGCGCGTGCGGCTGTTCGACGGCAGCTACCACACGGTCGACTCCTCCGAGCACGCGTTCAAGACCGCGGGCTCGCTGGCCATGCGACAGGCGATGGCCGACGCGGGAGCGGTCCTCCTCGAGCCGATCATGACCGTCACGCTGTCGGTGCCCGAGGACTCCGTCGGTGACGTCATCGGCGACCTCAACTCGCGCCGCGGCCGCCCGCAGGGCATGGAGCCCGTCGCCTCCGGCATGACCGAGGTCAAGGCCGAGGTGCCGATGGCCGAGATGCTCACCTACGCGCCGGACCTGCGCGCGCTCACCGGCGGGCAGGGCGACTACACGATGGAGTTCGCCCGCTACGAGGAGGTGCCCGCCCATCTCGCCTCAAAGGTGGTCGCCAAGATCACCGCCGAGGAGGAGGCCGCGGTCTAGGACAGGCGCATTGCTAGTCTCGGCGGCGGCTTGACCCGCAAGTCGATCACCACGAACCCCCCGATCGTCGCCTGTGACGTGTGCGGCCGAACGCTGCTGCGCGGGGAGAGCGCCGACGTCTTCCTCTCGGGCGGCTCGCGGCGCAACGTGTGCGACCTCTGCACGGGCCGCGCCGTCCACGAGGGCTGGATCCGCGAGGGCCTGGACGACATCGTCTCGCGCGGGCGCGACCAGCGCCGGCGCGGCGGCTCCCTGCTCTCGCGGCTGCGCTCCGGGCGCCGCGGCGACGGGGCGCCCGACGCGCCGGCCGTCCGCGAGCCCGGCGGCCGCTGGCCGGCGCCCGGCGCCGGCCGCCACGACGCGCCCGACGAGCCCCCGCCGCTGCCCGAGCCCGAGCCCGAGCCGCTGCGCGCCCCGCCCACGCCCGCCCACCATCACGAGCCGGCCGACCACACGCTCTACGAGTCGCGCTCGGTCCGCGGCGTGCCGACCAACGCCGAGCTGAAGGTCGCGCGCGCGCTCGAGCTCTTCAACGGCTCCCAGCAGATCCGCACGGTCGCCGGCGTGGCGCGCTCGCTCGGCGCGCCGATCGTCAGCGCCCGGCCGTCGCGTACCGAGGGCAGCGTCGTGACGATCGTCGTCGCCTGGGAGCTGTCCTGGTACCGCTTCGAGGTCGACCTCGGCAACGAGGCCGCGGGCGTCCGCGTGACCACCCAGGGCTCGGAGCTCTCCGAGCTCGACGAGATCGAGCAGACCGCGAACGCCGCGGCCGACGAGCAGGGCCGGTTGCACCCGGCGGCGTCCCTCGCCTAGTGTCCCGCCCGCCGATGACCGCCCGGACCCTCGATCGATGATCTTCTGCGTGGTGCCCGAGGAGCTGGCGCCCGAGCTCTACGACCGGCTCGCGAGCTACTACGCCGACGATCCCAACGTCGAGGTGATCATCGACCGCCGCCGTTCCGAGCGCCGGTCGGTCGACGGCGACGAGGCGAGCACCCACCGCCGCGAGGTCCGCGACCGGCGCCGCTCGCGCGTCGTGGGCGAGTTCCCCCAGCTCGACCCGGAGTGAAGCTCGTCGTCCACGTCGACGGCGGGGCCCGCGGCAACCCGGGGCCGGCGGCCGCGGCCGCGGTGCTCTCCGACGCGACGGGCACGGTGGTCGACGAGGCGACCGAGACGCTCGGCGAGACCACCAACAACGTGGCCGAGTACCGGGGCCTGCTGCTCGGCCTGGCCCGGGCGCGGGCGCTGGGCGCCACGGAGGTCGAGGTCGTCAACGACGCCGAGCTCATCGCCAAGCAGGTCAATGGCGAGTACAAGGTCAAGCACCCGGCCATGCGGGCCCTGCACGAGGAGGCCCTGCGCGCCCTCGGGGCCTTCGACGCGTGGACCGTCCGCACCGTCCCGCGGGCCCGCAACGCCGACGCCGACGCGCTGGTCAACCAGGCGCTCGACGCGGCGCGCTGATCCGTAGGGTGGGCGCCATGCGCGCCCTGCAGTCGCTCCGCGCCCGGCTCGCCGAGCTGGCCGACCTGTCCGCCCTCGGGATGCTGGCCGCCTGGGACCAGCGCGCGATGATGCCGCCCGGCGGGGCCGCGGGGCGGGCGCGCCAGATGGCGACGCTGCAGCGCCTGGCTCACGACCGCGGCACGGCCGATGAGGTCGGCGGCTGGCTCGAGGAGCTCGAGGGCCGTGCGGGCGAGCTGGACGACCTGGACCGCGACATCGTGCGCATCGCCCGCCGCGACTGGGACCGCGCGCGGCGCGTGCCCGGCGAGCTGGCCTCCGAGCTGGCCCAGGCTGCGGCCGAGGGCCAGGCGGTCTGGCAGGCCGCCCGTGCGGAGTCCGACTTCGCCGCGTTCGTCCCGGCCCTGCGGCGCAACGTCGAGCTCGCGCGCGAGTATGCGGCGTGCCTGGACGGCGGCGGCAGCCCCTACGACGCGCTGCTGGGCGACTACGACTTCGGGCTGACGGCGCAGCGCATCCGCGAGATCTTCGGGCGCCTGGCGACCGAGCTTCCGCCGATCGTCGCCCGGGCCGCGGACGTGCGGCGCACCGACCCGGTCGGGCTGAGCATCCCCGTCGAGGTCCAGCAGGCCATGGTGCGCGGGGTGCTGGCCCGGGTCGGCGTCGACGACGAGGGCTGGCGGCTGGACACCGCGGCGCACCCGTTCTCGGCCTCGATCGGGCCGCAGGACACGCGCCTGACGACCCGCTACGAGGACGGCCGGCTGGAGTCCGTCGTCGCGGCGCTGCACGAGTTCGGCCACGGGCTCTACGAGCGCCAGATCGCCCCCGAGCTTGCGCGGACCAACCTCGGCCACGGCACGTCGATGTCGGTGCATGAGTCCCAGAGCAAGCTGTGGGAGAACCACGTCGGGCGCCACCCCGCGTTCACCGCGGTCCTGGTCGACGAGCTCGAGCGCGCGGGCATGGTCTGCGACCCCGAGGTCCTGCGGGCCGCCCTGGTCGACGTGCGCCCGTCGCTCATCCGCGTCGCGGCCGACCCCGTGACCTACCCGCTGCACATCGTGCTGCGCTTCGAGCTCGAGGTCGCGCTCGTGGAGGGCACGCTGGACATCGCCGACCTGCCCGCGGCCTGGCAGGACCGCCTGCAGCGGCTGCTCGGCGTCGAGGCGCCCGACGACGCCAGCGGCGTGCTGCAGGACGTCCACTGGGGCTCCGGAGCGTTCGGCTACTTCCCCAGCTACGCGATGGGGGCGATCATCGCCGCCCAGCTCTGGGAGCAGCTCGAGTCCGACCTCGGGCCCCAGGACGACGCGCTGGCCGTCGGCGAGGTCACGGCGGTCCGCCACTGGCTCGGCGAGCACGTCCACCGCCACGGGCGGCGCCTGGACACCGAGCCGCTCGTGGAGCAGGCGACGGGGCGCGGCCTGGACGTCGAGCCGTTCCTGCGCCACGTGCGCACCCTGGTCTGACTCAGGGCAGGCCGACGAACGGCAGGCGGCCCGTCAGCCGGGCCGCCTCCACGACGTCCATGACGCGCTGGGTACCCGGCAGGATGAGGAGCTGCACGCCGGCGGCGTCGGCGGCGTCGGTGGCGCCCAGCAGCGCCCGCAGCCCCGACGAGTCGATGAACGTCACGGCCTCGAGGTGCAGGACCACGGCGTCGGCGCCGCCGCGGATCGCGCGGCGCACCGCCCGCAGCACGCCCGGCGACCCGACGGGGTCCAGCTCCCCGGACAGCGCGACGTGCTCGACGCGCGACGTCACGCTCACAGGACCGCTCGGCCGCGGCCGTGGGCGAGGAAGGCCAGCAGGGCCAGGATCGCGATGGCGAACAGGATCGGGTGGACGATCGTGCCGCCGGCGATCGCGATGACGAGCAGGACGATGCCGATGATGAGCCACAACATGTGGAGCCTCCGAGGGGTCCGGGTGATCGGGTCGGCACACCGTGGCGGGGGACGGGACGGGCGGCGAGCGGACCCGTTGGGATGTCGACGTCTGGATGCGGACGTTTCGCGGCGGCGAGATGGGTACACCCGAACCCGTGCCCGGCGCTGTCATCAGCCTGCTCGACGCCGACCCGGACTTCGCGGAGGGCCTGGACGAGGCCACGCGGGAGCGCGCCCGTCCCGCGGCGCGCACGCGGGTGCAGCGCCTGAGCCCGGGCGCCTGGGACGCCGCGGCGGCGATGGAGCCCGAGCAGCACCACCGCGGCTTCCTCATCGTCGACGGCCTGCTGGCCCGCGAGGTCGACGTGATGGGTCGCCGCTGCTGCGAGCTGCTGGGCCACGGCGACGTCATGCGCCCGTGGCAGTGGGACCCCGAGGGCTCCCACGTGCAGGCCGAGGTGGGCTGGGAGGTGCTCGAGGCCGCCCGCCTGGCCGTGCTCGACCACGCGCTGGTCCAGCGCCTCGCGCCGTTCCCGCAGCTCGGCGTCGAGCTGTTCGCCCGCGGGATCCGGCGCGCTCACGCGCTGGCCGTCGCGCTGGCCATCAGCCATCACCAGCGCGTCGACGACCGCCTGCGCCTGACGCTCTGGCACCTGGCCGAGCGCTGGGGCCGCGTCGCGCCCGAGGGCCTGGTCGTGCCGCTGCCGCTCGGCCACGAGCGCCTGGCGATGCTCGTCGGCGCCCACCGGCCGAGCGTGACGACCGCCATGGGCGACCTCGTGCGCGAGGGCCTGGTCTCACGCCGCGACGACGGCGACTGGGTGCTGCACGGGGCGCCTCCCGACCAGCTGCGCCATCACCGCCTGGCCGCCGCGCTGACCTAGCCGCCGACGTAGGCCGCCAGGTGCTGGCCGGTGAGCGTCGACCGCGCGGCGACCAGGTCGGCCGGCGTGCCCTCGAAGACGACCCGGCCGCCGTCGTGGCCGGCGCCGGGGCCGAGGTCGATGATCCAGTCGGCGTGCGCCATGACCGCCTGGTGGTGCTCGACGACGACGACCGACGTGCCGCCGTCCACGAGCCGGTCCAGGAGGCCGAGCAGGTGGCGCACGTCGGCCAGGTGCAGGCCGCTGGTCGGCTCGTCGAGGACGTAGACCTCGCCCGTGCCGGCCATGTGGCTCGCCAGCCGGAGCCGCTGGCGCTCGCCGCCCGACAGCGTCGTCAGCGGCTGGCCGATCGTCAGGTAGCCGAGGCCGACGGCGGCGAGCCGCTCGAGGATCCGATGCGCCGCGGGCACCCGGCCCGCGCCGTCGGCGAAGAACGCCGCGGCCTCGTCGACCGCCATCGCGAGCACCTCGTCGATGTCCCGGCCGCCGAACGTGTACTCGAGCACCGACGCGTCGAAGCGCCGGCCCTCGCACTCCTCGCAGGTGACGGCGACGCCGGCCATCATGCCGAGGTCGGTGTAGACCACCCCGGCGCCGTTGCAGGCGGGGCAGGCACCCTCCGAGTTGGCGCTGAACAGCGCCGGCTTGACGCCGTTGGCCTTGGCGAACGCCTTGCGGATCGGGTCCAGCAGCCCCGTGTAGGTCGCCGGGTTGCTGCGGCGCGAGCCGCGGATCACGCCCTGGTCGACGGTCACCACGCCGTCGCGCCCGGCGACCGAGCCACGGATGAGCGAGCTCTTGCCCGAGCCGGCCACGCCGGTCAGCACGACGAGCACGCCGAGCGGGATGTCGACGTCGACGTCCTGGAGGTTGTTGGTGTCCGCGCCACGGACCTCCAGCGCGCCCGAGCCCGTCCGCACCGCCGGCTTCAGCGCGGCCCGGTCGTCGAGGTGGCGCCCGGTGACCGTGGCGCTCGCGCGCAGCGCGTCCACCGTGCCCTCGAAGGTCACCTCGCCGCCCTGCGCGCCGGCGCCCGGGCCGAGGTCGACCACGTGGTCGGCGATGGCGATCGTCTCCGGCTTGTGCTCGACGACGAGCACCGTGTTGCCCTTGTCGCGCAGCGCCAGCAGCAGCGCGTTCATCCGCTGGATGTCGTGGGGGTGCAGCCCGATCGTCGGCTCGTCGAAGACGTAGGTGACGTCGGTCAGCGACGATCCGAGGTGGCGGATCATCCGCGTCCGCTGCGCCTCGCCGCCCGACAGGGTGCCGGACGGCCGGTCCAGCGACAGGTAGCCCAGCCCGATCTCGACGAACGAGCCGAGCGTTGCGTGCAGGGCCTGCAGCAGCGGCGCGACCGACGGCTCGTCGAGGCCGTCCACCCACGCCGCCAGGTCGGTGATCTGCATGGCCGAGGCGTCGGCGATGCTGACGCCGCCGATCGTCGAGGCCCGCGTCGCCTCGCTCAGCCGGGTGCCGTCGCAGTCGGGGCAGGTCGTGAAGACCACCGCGCGCTCCACGAAGGCGCGGACGTGGGGCTGCAGCGCGTCGAGGTCCTTGGACACCATGGACCTCTGGATCGACGGGATCAGCCCGGCGTAGGTCAGGTTGATGCCGTCGACCTTGATCTTCGTCGGCTCGCGGTACAGCAGGTCGTGGCGCTCGCGCCTGGTGTAGGCCTTGATCGGCTTGGCCGGGTCGAAGAAGCCGCAGCCGCGGAAGATCCGGCCGTACCAGCCGTCCATGCTGTAGCCGGGGATCGTCAGCGCGCCGTCGTCGAGCGACTTGTCCTCGTCGTAGAGCGCCGAGAGGTCGACGTCGTTGACCGCGCCGCGGCCCTCGCAGCGCGGGCACATGCCGCCGGTGCGGCAGAAGCTCGCCTTCTCGGTCCGCGTCCGGTCGCCGCGCTGCACGGTGATCCCGCCGCTGCCGTGGACGGAGGCCACGTTGAAGGAGTAGGCGCCCGGCGGGCCGAGGGACGGCGTCGCGATCCGGCTGAACAGGATGCGCAACATCGCGTCGGCGTCGGTGACGGTGCCCACGGTGGATCGGGGGTCACTCCCCAACCGCTCCTGGCCGACGCTGATCGCCGTCGTCAGCCCGTCGAGCACGTCGACCTCGGGCCGCGCGGTCGTGGGCATGAAGCCCTGCACGAACGCGCTGTAGGTCTCGTTGATCAGCCGCTGGGACTCGGCGGCGATCGTCCCGAACACCAGCGAGCTCTTCCCCGAGCCCGAGACGCCGGTGAAGACGGTCAGCCGGCGCTTGGGCAGCTCGACGCTGATGTCCTTCAGCGTGTTGACGCGCGCGCCGAGCACGCGGATGCGGTCGTGGCGGTCGGCGGCGTGCGCGCTCATCGGGCCTCCTCGGCGTCGGCGAGCCGGCAGCCGTCGCGCAGGAGCTCGCGGCCGGTCAGCCGGCACTCGGTGTCGCGGCGGCGCTGCGCGCCGGATCGGGGCGCCGCGCTCATGCGCCGGGCCCCAGGGCCGGCGGGGCGAGGGTCAGGCGCGCCGCGGGGTGCAGACGCAGGTCCAGCGTGCGCAGGGCGTCCTGCAGGGCGGGGTCCTGCGCGGCGATGGCCTGGCCGCGGTGCACGACGGTGACCGGAGGGCCGCCCTCGAAGATCGCCCAGTTGACGAGCTCGTCGCCCAGGCGCGAGGGGTAGCGCAGCCCGGCGAACGGGTGGCCCAGCTCGTCGGCCGGCGTCGCGAACACGTGGCGGGAGACGTCCTGGGTGAACGCGCGAGGGGTGCGGCGGCGCACGTCGCCGCCATCGAGGTCGTCGAGCCCGTAGTGCACGAGCCGCGCGGCGAGCGCGACGCGCAGGTGGGCGAGCGAGTCGGAGTGCGCGACGTCGGCGAAGGGTCCGGGCGGCGCCGTGGCGACGCCGAGGCAGCGCGTCGCGGTCCAGGTGTCGGGGACGAGCCCCGGGGCGATCGTCGGGAACGGGCCGTCGCGCTCATCGCCTTCGATGGCCTCCATCTCGGCCACCAGGGCGACGTCCACGCGGAAGCGGGCGAGCGTCTCGAGGAACGCGCCGCGCCGCCGGCCGGCGGCGTAGAGCACGCGGTACTCGCCGAGCGGATCGTCGTAGCGGTTGCCGAACGTGCCGTCCGGGCCCGCGTAGGCCCAGTCCGGCCAGGCCCAGGCGTCCGGGCGGCGGCCGACGCGGTAGAGCTCCCCGGACGGCGACGCGGCCCGCAGCCCCGGCGTCATCCCCCGACGAGGAACGCGCGCGAGGCCGCGACCACGGCCGGGCCGACGTCCTCGAGGTCGCCGTCGCGCAGCAGCCGCGCGGGGGAGCGGTCGTCGAGCTGGGGGTTGAGCCCCTGGAACCACGCCTGGGCCACCGCGTCGGAGTCGGCCGCCGCGATGGGCAGCGCGATGCGCAGCGCGAACCGCAGGCGCTGCTGGACCTCCTGGCCGGGCGTGCGCTCGCCCTCGGCCCAGCCGTGGACCGCGCGGGTCTCGCGCACGCCGCCGAGGTAGGCGACCAGCCGGGCGCCGAGGACGGCGCGCAGCTCCGCGGCCACCTGCGCGAACGGGGCGCGCGTGGCGTGGGTGTGGGCCTCGAGGTCGGGGCGGGCGTGTTCGGCGAGGGTCATGGCGATCTCCTTGGCCACCGATCGTACGACGTCTCGATCCCAGACGCAATCACAACCTGAATCACCGCATGATCACACGCGAGCCGGCGCGCCAACTCAGCCGCCGGCCAGCACGACGTCGTAGCCGTCGGCGCGCAGGAGCTCGACGACGACGTCGCGGTGGTCGCCCTGCAGCTCGATGACGCCCGCCTTGGCCGAGCCCCCGACTCCGCAGCGCTTCTTGAGCCGGCCGGCCAGCTCGCGCAGCGCGTCGTCGGCCAGCGGCACGCCCGATACGGTGGTCACGGCCTTGCCGCGGCGCCCGGCGACCTCGCGGCGCACCTTGACCCGGCCGCCGGCGGCCGGCGCGGCGCCGGGCCGGGCGCGCGGGTCGCGCGCTCGGCGCAGGTCGCCGTCGGTGCTGGACCACACGGTGCGGCGATCGCGGTCGGCCATGGCGGGGACGCTAGCTGACGTGCCTCGGGACGTTCCGAACGTCTGAGGGCTGAAGTTGAGGCATCCGGGCTGAGACAGAGGCTGTGGGTCTTCTCAAGGATCCAACGGCCTCGGAGGTCATCAGCCCGGATGCAGTGCAAGCGTAGGTGGCTGCCCAGCTGGCAGCGTGTCGAGCTGGTTGATTGGTGTCTTGGCGAGGGACTTCCTCGACGCCAGGCAGCGGCCCGTCGGCGGGTGAGCGTGTCGACGGTGCAGTACTGGATCGACCGGTACCGCAACGCCTCAGACGCCGAGCGAGCGTCGGGCGCGTGGGCGCAGGATCGACCCTCGACGCCGCATCGCCAGCCGACGCGGTCCAGCGACGAGCTGCACGACCGTGTCTGCCAGGCGCGGACGCGGACGGGCTGGGGGCCGCGCCTGATCGCCTCCGAGCTCGGCATCGCGCACGCGACGGTCTCGCGCTGTCTGAAGCGGCGCGGCATGTCGCGCCAGCCGCCGGCGCCCCGAGAGGCGGTGCAGCGCTTTGAGTGGCCGTGCCCTGGGGCGTTGATCCAAAACGACGTCAAGCGTTTCGCGCGGTTCTCCTCACCCGGCCATGCCGTCACCGGCAACCGTCACCGCACGGGCGCCGAGAAGCGCCAGCGTGTCGGCTACGAGTTCGCCCACAGCGCGATCGACGACCACAGCCGCCTGGCCTACACCGAGCTGCACCGCGACGAGAAGGCCGCCACCGTCATCGGCTTCACCGAGCGGGCGATCGCGTTCTTCGCTGCGCACGGCATCATCATCGAGCGCTGGCAGACCGACAACGCCTGGACCTACACCCACAACAAGGCGCTGGCCGCCCTGTTTGACAGCCACGGCATCCGGCATCGCACGATCGCGCCCCGCACGCCGCGCCACAACGGCAAGGTCGAGCGCTACCAGCAGACCCTCAAACGCGAATGGGGCCTGGGACAGCGCTACCGCTCAAGCGACGCCAGAGCCGCAGCGCTGCCACACTGGCTGCACCACTACAACAACGAGCGGAACCACAGCTCGCTCGGCAACCGGCCGCCCATCACCCGCGTTCGGAACGACCTGAGGCAGAACAGCTAGCGGGCGCCGAGGCTCGTCCGCGCAGACCCTCTGTCGCAGCACGCTGTCCGCGCCCCGACCGGATGTCGACGGGGGTTGCATCCGGGCCGCGGGCGGCTCGTGTCCGCCGGGTGACGCGGCCGACACGATGGGCATGTCAACGGGTCACGCACCAACGCCGCAGCAATGCCTCCAGCTCATCGAGACCGCTCGCTCGGAGCTGCGCACCATCGGCAACCCGGCCTACCTGTGCGCCGTGGTGGACGCCGACGGCGTCTGCGACATCCTGCCCCTGGTGTTCTCCTCGGCGGGCCCGGCCATCGACCACGGCTGCCGGGCGTCGCGCGACCTGTCCGACGGCCAGCGGGCCGTGCTCGTCGCGCGCCAGGCCGACGCCTCGCGGCTGACGTTTCGCGTCCTGTGCCCGAGCACCATGCGCACGCTGCACCTGCTGCGTGAGGCGCTCGTCGAGGACGAGTCCGCCCTGGCCGACGCCTGGTGTTGAGCGCCCCGACGCCCCCCGTGGCGTCCCGTCAGCCCGTGGCCGGCACGCCCTCGCGCACCAGCGGCAGGCCGTGCGCGGCGCCGCCGCGCGCCGCGAGCACCTGGTAGATCGTGATCTCGCGCTCCTCGAAGGCCATGGCCGAGCCGAGCATGTACATGTGCCACACCCGCTCGCGCGGGGCGCCGACCTCGCCGATCGCCTCCTCGCGGTGGGCGAGCAGGTTGTCGACCCAGCGGCGCAGCGTCAGCGCGTAGTGCTCGCGCAGCGACTCCACGTCGCGCACCTCGAGTCCCGCGGCCTGCATGGAGGCCATGACGTCGGTCACCGGGTGCAGCTCGCCGTCGGGGAACACGTAGCGCGTGATGAACGGGTCGGGCGCCGGGGCGTGCGGGGCCAGGCGCGCGATGCCGTGGTTGAGGACCAGCCCGCCGGGGCGCAGCAGCCCCTCCAGGATCGCCGCGTAGCGGTGCAGCTCGTCGCGGCCGACGTGTTCGTACATCCCGACGCTGGCGATCTTGTCGAACGGCCCGTCGGCGATCTCGCGGTAGTCGCAGACGCGGACCTCGAGGCGGTCGGAGAGACCTGCCTCGGCGATGCGGCGCCGGGCCATGACGGCCTGCTGCTCGGACAGCGTCACGCCCACGCCGTGCACGCCGTGGTGGCGCGCGGCATGCAGCAGCAGCGAGCCCCAGCCGCAGCCGACGTCGAGCAGGCGCTCGCCCGGCTGCAGGCGGAGCTTGCGGCAGATGACCTCCAGCTTGCGCTCCTGGGCGGACTCGAGGTCCTCCTCGGGCTCGGCGAAGTACGCGCACGAGTAGACCATCGACGGGCCCAGGACCAGCTCGTAGAAGCGGTTGGAGACGTCGTAGTGGTGGCGGATGGCCTGGCGGTCGCGGCGCAGCGAGTGCCGGCGGCCTGCGGCGCGGGCCTCGATCTCGGGCACCGGCGGCGGCAGCAGGATGCGCGGCCCGGCGATGCGCAGCGCGTCGCGCAGGAGCGCCAGGCGCTCGCGGGTGCCCAGCGTGAGGCCCGTGAGGTTCTCCCGTGCGCCGAGCGCGGTCTCCAGGTCGCCCTCGGCGTCCAGGGTGCCCGCGACCCAGGCCCGGGCCAGGCCGAGCTGGTCGGGCCGGTGCAGGATGTGGGCGATCGCCGAGCGGTCGCGCACGACGACGACGGGCGCGTCGGGCGCGCCGGCGGCGGGCAGGGTGCTGCCGTCCCAGAAGCGCACGGCGACGGGCAGCCGGGCCAGGCGGCCGTCGGCCAAGCCGGCCAGGACCTCGGCGACCGCTTCGGCGACGGGCCGGCGACGACGACGGCGCCGGCGCCGGCGTCCCGGCCGCGCGGGGCCCGGTCCGGCGGAGGTGGGCGTCGGCACGGCGGGGGCGTGCGGCTCGGCGGGGCTGTGGGGATCGGCGTGCGTGCTCACGGATGGGGTGCCGGGGCCGGAGACGGGGCCACGGGACGGTCAACGATAGGCATCTGCGGCGCGGCCGTCAGCCTGCTGCCTCCGCGGCCCGCAGGACGACGACGCAGTTCTGGCCGCCGAACCCGAACGCGTTGGCGGCGGCGGCGCGCACCTCGGTGCGCCGGGCGGTCATGGCGACGTGGTCGAGCTCGCACTCCGGGTCGGGCGTCTGGAGGTTGATCGTCGGCGGCACCACGCCGTCGCGCATCGCCAGCAGGCAGACCATCGCCGACAGCGCGCCGGCGGCCCCGATGAGGTGGCCGACCATCGACTTGGGGGAGCTGACCGGCACCCGGAGGACGTCGGACCCCAGAGCGGCGTGCAGCGCCCGGGTCTCCACCGCGTCGTTGGCCCGGGTGCCCGTGCCGTGCGCGCAGACGTAGTCCAGCTCGCCGGGCGCCACGCCCGCGCGCTCCAGCGCCTGGGTGACCGCGCGCGCCGCGTGGGCCCCGCTGCGCTCGGGCGCGCTCATGTGGAACGCGTCGCCGGTCAGCGCGGCGCCCGCGACGCGGCCGTAGGTGCGCGCGCCGCGGGTGCGGGCGTGCTCGGCGGACTCCACGACGAGCACGACCGCGCCCTCGCCGAAGACGAACCCGTCGCGGTCGGCGTCGAACGGACGGCTCGCGCGCTCGGGCTCGTCGTTGCGCGACGACAGCGGACCCATGTTCGACAGGCCGGCGAGCATGACCTCGCAGATGCCCGCGTCGGTGCCGCCGGCGATGACGACGTCGGCCTCGCCGCCCAGGATGAGGCGTCGCGCCTCGAGCAGGGCGTAGGTGCCGCTCGCGCACGCCAGCGCCGACGCCGACACGGGGCCGTGGGCGCCGAGGTCGATGGCGACCTCGCACGCGGGCATGTTGGGGATCGTCGTCGGCACGTAGAACGGGCTGACCTCCCGCGGGCCGCGGGCGACGAGCCCCTCCACGTTGGCCTGGGTCTCCGGGACGCCCGCCACCGCGGTGTTGACCGCGACGGCGACGCGGTCGGGGGCGTCGGCGATCCTCAGGCCCGCGTCGGCGACCGCCTCGCGCGCGGCCGCGATCGCCAGCTGGCTGAACCGCGCGGTGCGCCGCGCGCGCTTCTCGCCGAGCACGGCGACGGGGTCGAAGCCCGTGACCTCGCCGGCGATGCGCGTGGGCAGCCGCGAGGCGTCGAAGCACGTGACCGCCGCGATCCCCGACCGGCCGGCCACGAGCGCCTCCCATGTCCGCGCCGCGTCGAGGCCGACCGGCGTCAGCGCGCCGAGGCCCGTGACGACGGGGTCCTGCGGGGCAGCGCTCATGGGCGCTCGAGCAGGCCGTCGGCCGCGTCGCGCGGGGCCTGCTCGCGCACCCGGAAGTGCATCTTCTTGCCCGTGGCGGTCATGGGGAGCTCGGCGACGAAGCGGTAGGCACGCGGGCGCTTGTAGTCGGCCAGCATCGGGTGCGCGCGGCAGTGCGCGTCGCAGGCCGCCGCGTCGAGCGCGGGGTCGGACGCCACGACATAGGCGACGACGAGCTGGCCCCACTTCGGGTCGGGGACCCCGACGACGAGCGCGTCGGCGATCCCCGGGTGCTCGGCCAGCGCGGCCTCGACCTGGACGGGGTGCACGTTCTCGCCGCCCGAGACGATCATGTCGTCCTTGCGCCCGACGATCGTCACGTACTCGTCGGCGTCCCAGGTCGCCAGGTCGCCCGTGTGGAGCCAGCCGTCGCGGAACCGGTGGGCCTGCTCCTCCGGCGCGTTGACGTAGGCGTAGCCCGACTTGACCGAGCGCACGATGACCTCGCCGACCTCGGTCCCGTCGCGGGCGACGTGGTCGCCGGGATCGGCGGCCTGCGCCGGGTCCTCGCCGACGCGCACGACCGCGACGTCGTCGTCGGTGCACGCGCGCCCGGCCGCCCCCGCGTGGGCGGGCAGGTCGGCGGGGCGCAGGAACGTGTTCCAGAACGCCTCCGTCGTGCCGTAGCCGTTGAAGATGCGCGGGGTCAGCAGCTCCTGGTGGCGCAGGCACGCCTCGCGGTCCAGCGGCGCGCCCATCGTCACGATGCCGCGCAGGGTGGAGAGGTCGCGCGGGCGCTCGCGCTGCTCGGCCGACAGGAGGGCGAGGTTCGTCGGCGCGCCGATGAGGAACGTCAGGCCGTGCTCCTGCACCCAGTCCAGGCAGGTCGCGGCGTCGAACTGGCGCATGGGGACGACCTCGGCCCCGACGTAGAACACCGGGTTGGGGCCACCGGAGTACAGCCCGCCGCGGTGGAACCACGGCGTCATGTTCAGCGTGCGGTCCTCGGGCGCCAGCGGGAAGTGCATGATCACGTCGTGGGCCGAGAGCACCTCGACGAGCCCGTTGAGCGAGACGCCCTTCGGCAGGCCCGTGGTGCCCGACGTGTACAGACGCGTGGTCTCGTCGTAGACCGTCGGGTCGGTGGGGCCGGGCGGCGGCGCGTCGTCGCAGGCCGCCAGGTCGTCGAAGGCCGCGGCGCCGGCCAGCGGTTCGCCGCCGCCGGGCGCCCGGACGGCCACGACGAGCGCGGGCGCATGGCCCGCCCGCGCCAGGGCGCCGGCGGCGGTCTCGGTCAGCGCCGTGTCGTAGGCGAACGCGCGAGGGCGGCTGTCGTCGAGGATGTGGGCGGTCTCCCCGGCCGAGAGGCGGAAGTTGACCGGCGCGGCGATCGCGCCCAGGCGCTGGCAGGCCAGCCAGGTCAGCGCGAACTCCGGCCCGTTGAAGAGCTGGAAGACGACGACGTCGCCCTCCGCCACGCCGTTGCGATGCAGGCCGGCGGCCAGGCGGCCCGCGTCGTCCCACAGCTCGGCGTAGGTCCAGCGGCGCCCGGAGACGGGGTCGTGCATCGCCGGGCGCGAGGCGAAGCGGTGGCTGTTGCGCTCCACGCCGGCGACGTAGCGGAAGCGGCGCTCGAAGACCGCGCGGAACGGCCCGGCGTCGTAGATGTAGGGGTCGGAGGGCAAGGGCGGTCTCCTCAGGCGCCGGGGGTGGGTATGGCGGAGGCGGGGCCGTCGACGAGGGCCCGCAGGGACGTCAGGCGCTCGTACTGCCCGACCGGGTCGCGGCCCAGCGGCATGGCGATGAACTCGCCGACCCCGGCCGCCGCATGGGCGGCGAGCATCGGCGCGACGCGCTCCGGCGTCCCGAGCATCGTCCAGCGCTCGACCACGCGCAGCGGCAGCCGGTACTGGCGCGCCAGATGGGCCTCGGCCTCCCGGCGGGCGCGCTCCTCGTCCTCGTCGAGGCAGACGCCGAACAGCAGCGCGACGCCGGGGGCGGGGCGGCCGTGCCCGGCCGCCAGCTCGCCGAGCTCCTGCGCGCGCTGCGCCAGCGTCGGCGGGTCCAGCCACATCGGCAGCCACGTGTCGGCGAAGCGGGCGGCGCGGCGCAGCGCGGGCTCGCCGCGGCCGCCGACGTAGATCGGCGGCGTCGCGGGCAGCGCGGGCGCCAGGGCGGGCACGTCCAGCGCCAGCGCCGGTCCGTCGTGGCGGACCGGGCGCCCGGCGAGCAGGTCGGGCAGCACCGACAGCGCCTCGTCCAGGCGCGCCCCGCGCCGGCTCAGCGGCACGCCCGCGGCCGTGAACTCCTCCGGGAACTCGCCGCCGACGCCGACGCCGAGGAGCAGGCGCCCGCCCGACAGGACGTCGATGGTCGCCAGCTGCTTGGCCGCCCAGGCCGTCGGCCGCAGGCCCAGCAGCAGGACGCTCAGGCCCAGCGCGACCCGGTCGGTGACCGCCGCGGCGGCCGCCAGCGCGGTCGGGGCGTCCAGCAGCGGCACGTGGCACGCGAGGTGGTCGCCCGCCCACACGGCGTCGAAGCACAGCGCCTCGGCGTGGCGCGCGGCCGCCGGCACGTCGTGCAGGCGGCCCTGCTCGAACGGGTCGAAGGTGGGAAGCAGAACGCCCCAGCGGCTCATGAGGGCCGGACCTTACAAAGCCGAGCGCCGGCGGCCGGCGCGCGCGTCACGGAGCGGTCGGCGGGTGCCCGACCGTCAGCACGCGATCGACGCCGGTCCGGGCCAGCAGGCGCCGGACCGGACCGGGCGCGGCGATGACCGAGAAGCCGCCGCCGCGCTCGCTGGCGGCGTGGTGGGCGGCCAGCAGCACGTAGACCGCGGTCGTGTCGATGAACGTCACGCCGCGCAGGTCGAGCGTCATGTCGTTCCACCCCGCGTCCCACAGGCCGCGCAGGCGGGCGTCGAGCGCGTCGGCCGCGTCCATGTCGATCTCGCCGCGGGCGACGACCCGGACGTGCGCCCGGTCTTCCACCACCGACAGCGACAACAGGGGGGAGAGGGTCACGCGGGCCTCCAGGTCCGATCGGCTCAGCGGTGTCGCGTGCCGGCTCCGGGCCCCGGTCGGGAGCGCGGCGCCTGCACCGGACTGCCACCGACGCCGGAGCCGGGAGGCCGGTCCCGGCGCCACCGCCAAGGGTACCGCCGCCCCGCCGGGGCGGTCAGCCCTCGGACAGCGCGGCGACGCCCTCGCGCGCGCCCTCGCCCTGCTCGAAGATGTCCCAGGCCTCGACGAGGTTGCCCTCGGGGTCCTCGAAGTACAGCGAGCGGTCGCCCCCGTCGTGCTCGACGGGCCCGCGGGGCTCGCGGCCCAGAGCCCGCAGCCGCCCGGCGATCTCGTCCAGCGCGCCGGGCGCGACGGAGAACGCGTAGTGCACGTGGCGCCCGCCCTCGTCGCCGAACTCCTTCTCACCGGGGGACCACAGCCCCAGGCGGGTCTGCTCGCCGCAGGCCAGCCACACGCGGTCGTCCTCGCGGGACAGGACGGGGAGGCCGAGGACGGCCTCGTAGAAGCGGGCCAGCCCATCAGGGTCCCGCGTCTGCAGCGTCAGCTCCGACAGGCCGCGCGTGAGCATCGTCATGCCGGCGCCGTACCCGCCGCCGGGCGACGCCCACCGCGGGATGGCGCGATCAGCCCCGCTCGGCGGCCTGCGGCGCCAGCAGCGACTCGCGGAACGCGACGCCCTCCGCGGTGGTCGCGGGCACGCCGTAGCCCTCCTCGTCGACGACCTCGCCCCAGCGCGCCAGGATGTCCTCGGGCTCGAGGCCGGGCGCGACGAGCCCGCGTGTCTCGGCCCAGAAGACGCGCGCAAAGCGCCCGATCCCCGCGGTCATCGTCTCGCCGTTGACCGGGCAGGACTCGTGGGCGAGCAGCACGACCATCGGCGAGACGAACTCGGGGCCGCGCGCGGGGTCGGGCCGGGTGCCGGGCGGCAGCGGCGGCAGGTTGCAGTTGGCGCGGAACTCGGGGTCGGTGACCATGCGCGTCTCGGCCGAGGGGACGAGCTGGTTGACGGTGATGCCGTGCGGCGCGCCCGCCTCGGCCAGCGACCGGCCGAGGGAGACCGCGGCGCCCTTGGCCGTGGAGTAGCCGACGAGGTGCGCGCTGCCGAAGAGGCCGACCGAGCTCGTGATGACGATCCGGCCGTAGCCCCGGTCGACGAGGTGGGGCCACGCGGCGCGCGTGACGTTGAACGCACCGAGGACGTGGACGTCGACGTGGCGCTGGATCGCCTCGGCCGTCACGCCGGGCAGCCCGCCCGGATCGAGGTTGCCCGCGTTGTTGATGATGATGTCGACGCGGCCGAAGCGCTCGAGCGCGGCGGTGACGATCGCCTCGGCGCCCTCGGGGGTCGCGACGCTGTCGGCGTTGGCGACCGCCTCGCCGCCGGCGGCCGCGATCTCGTCGGCCACGGCCTGGGCCGGGCCGGGGTCGCCTCCGCCGCCGGCCAGCGCGCCGCCGAGGTCGTTGACCACGATCCGCGCGCCGCGCGTCGCGAGCGCCAGCGCGTGCGAGCGGCCGAGGCCGCGGCCGGCTCCGGTCACGATCGCGACGCGGTCGTCGAAGCGCATGGCGGGCGTCTGCGGGGTCATCGGCTGGTCCTTGTCTTCCGGGGGCCCGGCCAAGTCTGGTCGACGTGCGCTCGCGCGGGGCTGGCACTAGCGCCAGTGTCGGCGGGCGGCCCGCGCGCGGCCCCGCCCCGGCGCCCGTCATCATGGCGGCGCCGCGTCCGCCGTCCGACCCCTGGAGCCCACCTTGCCCGTCGACCTGCCGCCCGCCGTCGAGCTCAACGTCCTGGACATCGGCAGCGGGCCCGTCGTCGTCCTGCTGCACGGCTGGGCCATGAGCCTGGAGGCCTTCGACCGCCAGCTCGCGGCGTTCGCAGGCGACCATCGCGTCGTCGCCGTGGACCTGCGCGGCCACGGCGCTTCGCCCAAGCCGTGGGGCACGGTGCACTACGCCGATCACGCCGCCGACGTGATCGCCGTGCTCGAGCGCCTGGACCTGCGCGACGTCGCGCTCGTCGGGTGGTCGATGGGCGGCGCGATCGGCGCGTACCTGGCCGCCCGCACCGACCGCGTGGCCAAGGTCGCGCTCGTCGGCTCGCCGCCACGCTTCCGCCGGGCGCCCGACGCCCCCTGGGGCGCGCCCCCCGGCGGCGGCGAGGCGTTCCTGGAGAACATCCGCACCCGGCGCGAGTGGACGATGCGCCGGGCCGTCGAGGACACCCTGGCCGTGCAGCTCGGCGAGGCCGTGCACCAGTGGCTGTTCGGGCTGACGATGCGCTGCCCGACCCACGCGGCGGCGGGGACGTTCGAGGGCGTGCTGGAGGCCGACGTCCGCGAGGACCTCGTGGGGCTGGCGCGGCCGGTCCTGGTCGCCCACGGCGTCCACGACCCGTTCGTGTCCATCGAGGCCGCGCGCTGGGCCGGCGGCGCGGTCCCCGGCGCGCGCCTGGTCGAGTTCGCGCAGTCGGCCCACGCCCCGTTCCTTGAGGAGCCCGAGCGCTTCAACGCCGAGCTGCGGGCGTTCGTCGGCGGCTCCTGAGGCCCGCGCCGGGGCGCTATTCGTAGCGCAGCGCCGCGAGCGGGTCCAGGCGTGCCGCCCGCCTGGCGGGGAGGGCCGCGGCCACGACGCCGATGACGACGCCGAGCACGGCGATGCCCGCCAGGGTCGCCGTCGGCAGCCGGAGGCTCAGGTCGGTGAACGCGCTCTGGCGCATCCCCAGGATCCAGGCCGTCGCGACGAGCAGGCCGGCGACGATCCCGGCCAGGGCGCCCGCGAGCGAGATCAGCAGGCTCTCGGCGGCCATCGTGCGCCGGACGCGCCAGCGCGAGGCGCCGACGGCCCGCAGCACGCCGATCTCGCGCGTGCGCTCGAGCACCGACATCGTGAGGGTGTTGACGATCCCGAGCATGCCGACGAGCACCGCGATCGCCACGATCGCGTCGAAGAACGCGAACTGCTGGTTGATGGCGTCGGTCGTCCGCTTCTTGAGCTGCGCGTTGGACAGCGCCTCCATGCCGGGGTAGCGCCGGGCCAGCAGCGCGTCGACGCGGGCGGCGAGCGGTGCCCGCGCGGCGGCCGACCGCGCCTTGACCGCCAGCTGGACGTCGGTCGTGACGCCGTAGACGGCCGACATGGTCGCCAGGGAGACCTGCAGCGAGCGTCCGGTGCCGTCGACGGTGTCGCTGATGCCGACCACGGGGGCGACGCGCATGCCCGACGCGCCCGCCAGCGTCAGTCGGTCGCCGACGTGCAGGCCGCGCGCCTGCGCGTAGGTCTTGGACGGCACGACGCCGCCGGCGGCCAGGCCGCGCAGCACCGCGGCGCGCGATGCACCCTGGTAGTCGACGTGGTCGACGCGGTCGTAGGCGTAGGGGTCGTAGGCCACGATGAGCCCGTCGGCGCCGCCGCCCGGCAGCTTGGTCAGGTAGAGCACGCGGCGGCCGGCGACCGCGGCGGTCTCGGGCATGGCGGCGATGCGGCGGCGCAGATCGTCCGAGATCCCGGACTGCGGCGGCCCGACGTCCTGGTAGTCCAGGGGCTGGACCGTCAGGTCCCGGGAGAACCGCTTGTCGAGGTCACTGCGGATCGAGCCGACGAAGCTCGAGGCGATCGTGGTGTTCACGACGACGACCGAGAGCGCGACGAGCAGCGTGGCGGCGGTCGCGGCGGTCCGCCCGGGGTTCGACAGCGCCGCGTCGGAGGCCAGGCGCCCCTCCGCCGGCATCGCGGCGCGCAGCGGGCGGCTCATGAGCCGGATGAGCGGCAGGATCACGAACGGCGCCAGGAGCACCATCCCCAGCAGCATCACCATGGTCGAGCCGACGCCGCCGATCGCGGCCAGCACGCTGCCCTGCGCCGTGTCGCCGAACCAGAACAGCCCGCCGACCAGCATCCCCGGCAGGAAGAGCGCCAGGCCGATGAGCGCCCGGCGCAGCCCGGGGCCGCCTCGCGGTGCGCCGGCCATGCCGAGCATGGCCTGGATCGGCGGGATGCGGGCGGCGCGGACCGCGGGCCAGGTCGCGCCGGCCAGCGTGGCGACCAGGCCGGTCGCGAGCGCCCCGATCACCGCGATCGGCGCGTACTCGATCTGGGCCACCGGCAGGCCGAAGCCCTGCATGGCCTTCAGCAGCAGGATCGCCAGCACCGCGCCCAGCGCCAGTCCCAGCACGCAGCCGACGGCCCCGAGGACCAGCGCCTCGGCCAGGATGCTGCGCGCCACGCGGCGATCGCTGGCGCCCAGGGCCCGCAGCGTGCCGATCTCGCGCATGCGCTGCAGCACGGTCATGTTGAAGGAGTTGAGGATCAGGAAGGCGCCGACGAACAGCGCGATGCCCGAGAAGAAGTACAGGACGACATCCAGTCCGGAGAGCTGCTTCTGGGCCTCGGCGTTCTTGGTCTGGGGCGTGACGACCTCCACGCCGCGGCCCAGGCGCCGCTGCAGCCGCGCCTGTACGTCGGCGACGCGGGCGCCGCGGTCGACCACCACGGTGATCTCGTCCCAGACGCCGGGCTTGTCCATGACGCGCCGCGCGTCCTGGACGGGCATGGAGGCCATGCCGTAGCCGCCGAGGTCCAGGCCGCCGCCGAACGCGAACAGCCCGGCCACCCGCAGGGTCGTCACGCCGGAGGGCGTCGAGAGCCGCACCCGGTCGCCGACGCCCACGTGGTGGCGTGCCGCCCAGTCGCGGTCCAGCTCGATCTCCCCGGCCCCGGCGCGCGGGTTGCGCCCGGCGACCTGGCGGGAGTCGGTGGTGTCGGGCTGGGCGTAGTCGACCCCGACGACGTAGAGCCGCGCGGACCGCGCGCGCTCCACGCGGCCGTGCGCATCGACCGTGCGGAAGCTCGAGTAGACGTCGCCGGCGGCCGAGCGCACGCCCTGGACCAGGCGCACGCGGTCGATCGTGTCCAGCGTCAGCGACCCCGCCGACTGCCTGCCCGAGACGACGATGTCGGCGCGGCCGTAGAGCGAGTCGTACAGCCGGCCGAACGTGGAGTGGATGGTCCCGACGAGCAGCAGGACGCCGAAGACCATCCCGACGCCGAGCACGATCGCCCCCGCCGTCAGCCCGGAGCGCAGCGGGCGCGCGCGGACCGTCCGCACGCTCAGGCCCGAGAACGAGGCCAGGCGCGCGCCGGTGGGGAGCCGGCGCCGGTGCGCGATCACGTCGCCCCGGCCAGCGCGGTGGGCGCGACGGTCAGGTCGCGCAGGGTGTCGGCGACGCGGATGCGATCGCCGCCCGGGACCTCGCACACGATCTCGCCGTCGCGGAAGAACGCGACGCGGTCGGCCAGGGCGGCGGCGCCGGCGTCGTGGGTGACCATGACGGCGGTCTGGCCGTCGTCGACCAGCCGGCGCAGCAGGCCGAGCACGACCGCGCCGGCGGCGGAGTCGAGGTTGCCCGTGGGCTCGTCGGCGAGCAGGACGTGCGGATGGCGCAGCAGCGACCGCGCGATGGCGACGCGCTGCTGCTCGCCGCCGGACATCTCCGACGGGCGGTGCGCCGCGCGGTCGGTCAGCCCGACGAGCGCCAGCAGCTCGTCGACGCGATCGGCGTAGTCGCCGGGGCGCTCACCGGCGACGAGCGCGGGCAACAGGACGTTCTCGGCGGCGGTGAGGGTCGGCAGCAGGTTGAAGAACTGGAAGACGAACCCGAAGACCTCGCCGCGCAGGCGCGTCAGCTCGCGGTCGCCGAGGTCGTCGTAGCGGCGGCCGTGGACGGTGACCGTGCCGCCCGTCGGCCGGTCCAGCCCGCCGAGGATGTGCAGCAGCGTGCTCTTCCCCGAGCCCGACGGCCCCATGATCGCCACGAACTCGCCGTCGCCGACGACGAGGTCGACCCCGCGCAGCGCCGCGACCGCGGTGGTCCCCTCGCCGAACGTCCGGACGATGTCCCGGGCCTCAAGCGCCGGGTGGGCGTGGTCGTGGTGGGCCATGCCGCGACCGTAGGCGGGGAGCGGGCGCGGATCATCCGCCCCGACCGCGGACCGGCGCCCGGGACAACTACGGGTGGTCCTCGTGAAGACGCCGGACGGCGCGGGACCCGGCCCCGACGGACCGGTGGATTCGCCGGCGCCGGGCGGTTAGCGTTCGGTGCGACCATCGAGTGACCCGGGAGGACGGGATGGCCGCGACGCTGCTGATGCAGGTCTCCGACATCGAGCTGGCCGAGGCCGTCGGCGCCGACGACGGCGGGCTGTGGCTGACCGCCGCCGACCTCGAGGAGGCCACGGGCTGGGTGCTCAAGCCCGAGGGCCTGTGCCGTGAGGACGCGTGCGTGCCGCTGCCGCCCGACGGGTCCTGGCAGGACGACGAGGGCCGCGTCGACGTCGTCGCGTTCATGGAGCGCATGGGACGGCCCGTGGTCTCGGACCCGGCCCACGGCCTCTGGGCGATCGGCGAGACCGCGCAGGCCGGCGGCCCCGGCGAGGACGGCGGCGAGGAGGGCGACGCCGTCCGGGCCCCGGACTTCACGCTGCCCGACATCGACGGCACGCCCCGGTCGCTGTCGGAGCTGCGCGGGCGCAAGGTCCTCCTGCTGTCGTGGGGCTCGTACTGCGGCTGCTCGTTCGACCTGCCGGCCTGGCAGGCCGTCTACGAGGACCTGCACGACGACGGCCTCGAGATCATGGCCGTCGCCTTCGACACGGCCGGGACCCAGGCGGTGCAGGACCGGATCCGGCCCGCCGACCTCGACGCCCAGCCCGACGTCATCCGCCGGCTGCGCGGCTGGAGCGAGGCGCAGTGGGCGCGCCGCGCGACGCCGAGCTTCCCGTGCGTCATCGACGAGGAGCACCGCGTCGCCGCCATGTACGGCATGACCAACGTGCCCATGTGCGTGTGGATCGACGAGGAGGGCCGGATCGTGCGGCCCAGCGAGCCTGCGGGCGTCAGCGACCACTTCCGCTCGATGGACCCCGAGAGCTTCGAGATCCCCGACACCGACGCCGACCGCCTGGAGGCCAACCGGCGGCTGTACCTCGAGGCGCTGCAGGACTGGGTCCGCCGGGGCGCCGAGAGCGAGTTCGCGCTGGCGCCCGACGAGGTGCGCCGGCGCATGAGGCGCCCGAGCGAGGACGAGGTGCGCGCGGCGCTGCACGCGCGGATCGCCCACCGCCTGTACCGGGGCGGCGACCCCGACGACGCCCGGCGCCACCTCGACCGGGCCGTGGAGCTGTGCCCCGACGCCTGGACCTACCGCCGCCAGGCGATGGTGCTCGATCCCGACACCGTCGGCGACCTCAACGTGTCACCGGGCTACTGGGCGGCGATGGACGCGCTCGGCCGGGACGAGTTCTACCCGCCCGTCGACCTGCCCGGCTTCAAGGACGGCGCCGACTACCAGCGGGGCGCCGCGGGCTGAGCCTGCGAGAGCCCGTGGGTCACGGCGGGATCTCCCGCTCCCAGCCGATGCGCCCGAACGTCGTGTCGCTCGCGGGGTTCGCGCCCGCGGGTCGACCGTCAGCCGCACGGCGCGGACGCGTCTGGGGCGAGGGAGCACGAACCCATGGTGGCGCTCCCAGCCGGTCGTGAACGGGCTGTGACCGGCCCGGCGGTCACTCAGCGGTCCGCGCCGCCGTCGTCCCCGAGGAACCCGAGCACGACGGCGGCGAACGCCTCCGGCGCCGTGACCGCCGCGACGTGCCCGTGGCCCTGAAGGACGACGAGGCGCCCGTCGGGCAGCGCGTCGGCCAGGCCGCCGCAGAGCTGGTGGCGCCACGGCGGGCTCGTGGACCCGACGAGCACGAGCGTCGGGACGTGATGGCCGGCGAAGCGGGCGGGGTCCAGCGCGTAGGTCGCGGCCACGTGACCCTGGCGCGGCACCGCGGCGATCGTGGCGGCGGCGTCGCGCCAGCGGGGGCCGCGGCGGATGTCGTCCAACACCTCCGGCGCGATGCCGAAGCGGCGCGTCATCAGCAGCGCGACCGCGTCGTCGAGGGCGCCGTCGCCGACGAGGCGCTCGAGCTCGGCGGCCACGCCGGCCAGCTCCGGGTCGCTGCCCAGCGACGGCTCGTAGAGCACCATCCGCCGGACGTCGGCGTGCAGCGAGGCCTCCAGCGCGACGAGCCCGCCGTAGGAGTGGGCGAGGAGGTCGGTGCCCGGCCCGGCCGCCTGCAGGACCGCGGTGACGTCGGCGACCTCGTCCTGGAGCCGATAGGGGTCGCTGCCGGAGCCGCTCGCGCCGTGGTCGCGGCGGTCGGGGGTCCACAGCTCCCGGTGGGGCTCGAGGTGGGGGCGGACCGGGTCCCACCAGCGCGCGTCGGTCATCCCGCCGTGGACGGCGACCAGCGGGCGGCCGCAGCCGCCGCGGCGCACGGCGATGTCGACGCCGGTCGGGCTGTGCACGACGTTGGTCACGCCCGTGAGCATTCCCGATCGGCGGCGCAGCCGCGTCCCGCGCGCCTTCACAGGATGGACACGGCACCGTTGCGCCTCGGTAACCGTCGCGTGCCGGCGCCCGGCCTAGGTTCGCCGCGGCAAGACACCGGCACCGGGTCGGGGTCACGCAAAGGAGAACCTCGTGGATCGCAGACGCAAGATGGTGTCCCTGGTCGCCGGCTCGGCCCTGGCGGCCGGCGCGGCCTTCGCCGCGACCGGCGCGGCGGACTCGCCGTTCGGCTCGGGGCCCGAACTCACCGGCGTACCGACCGCCAACACGCGCTCCGACGGCTACGCCCCGGCGAGCCGCCTGTCGCCGCAGCTCACGCAGGTCGTGGTGGCCCAGGGCTCGACGAAGCTCGAGAACCCGTCGGCGCTGACCTCGTACTACGGCTATGACAACGATGTCCTCAACGCCGCCGGCGAGCCGCAGATGGTGCCGACGCCCACCAACACGGGCGAGGCGCACAAGACCGAGCCCGACAAGAACACCTACCTGGTGCTCAAGGGCCAGCACGGCGCCGACCCGGCCTACGACTACGGCCGGCACTTCCTCTTCCAGGGCCACGAGGGCGGCGCCGGGGGCGCGAGCAGCCTCACGCGCATCAACCTCGACGCCGACGCGACGCACCGAGTGACGCTGCTGGCCACCCAGGACTCGGCCGGCAACCCGCTCTCGCCGATCGACGGCTCGACGTGGGATCCGTTCGCCCAGCGCCTGCTGCTCACGACGGAGAACCCGGCGGCCCCGACGTACGCCGCGACCGCCGACTTCCCGTCGAAGGTCGACGACGTCTCCGGCGCCCTGGGCCGCGGCGGCTACGAGGGCATCCAGGACGACTCGGCCGGCAACATCTGGATCGTCGAGGACATCGGGGGATCCAAGAAGGTCGGCACGACCGCCAAGGTGCCCAACAGCTTCGTCTACCGCTACGTCCCGGCCAAGCCCGGCGACCTGGCCCATGGCAGGCTCCAGGCGCTGCAGGTCACCGGCGCGGGCGGCCAGCCCATCACGCAGGCCACCCAGACGGCGCTCAACAGCCCCGACCAGGTCGCACTGCACACCTATGGCACGTCCTTCAAGACCACCTGGGTGACGGTGCACGACACCGCGGTCGACGGCACCGCGCCGTTCAACGCCAACACGCTGGCCAAGACGGCCGGCGCGACGCCGTTCAAGCGTCCCGAGAATGGCCAGTTCCGGCCGGGGTCCGACTTCAAGGACTTCTTCTTCGACGAGACCGGCGACACCGACGCGACCAGCCCGGAGAACGACACGGCCGGCGGCTGGGGCTCGGTGCTCAAGCTCACCCAGAAGAACCCGAGCGCGACGACGGGCACGCTGACCCTGTTCTACAAGGGCGACCAGGCCCACACGGGCCTGGACAACGTGGCGTTCCTCTCCAAGAACGTCATCTCGTTCGTCGAGGACGCCGGCGACACGCTGCACGGCCAGCGCAACGCGCTGGACTCGGCGTTCGCGTTCGACGTCAACACCGACTACGGCAACGCGGCCAACCAGCCCGTCCGCTGGCTGGCCGAGGGCCGCGACGCCTCGGCGACGATCGACGCCGCCAATGCCGGCTTCGGCAAGAACGACGGCGACAACGAGATCACGGGGCTGCACGTCTCGGACGGCAACCCGACGGTGGGCGGCATCCTGGGCGCCCAGAACCCCCGCCTGGGCAACGGCCGCTGGCGCTGGTTCTACACCCAGCAGCACGGCGACAACACCACGTACGAGGTCCTGGCGGCGCCCCGCCACGACGACTGACCGCGCGCCCGGCCCGGCGCCGGACGGCACGGATGCACCCCGGGGCCGGGCGCGGACCGCGCCCGGTCCCGCAGCGTGCTTGACTGACCGGCGTCCCTGACCGCGACCCGGGAGCGCCGCCGTGCCCGACCTGACCTATGCCGCCGCCTCCGCGGACCTGGGGGCCTACCTCGCCGTCCCGCTGGGCGAGGGCCCGTGGCCGGGCGTCGTCGTCATCCAGGACGCGCTGGGCCTGGGCGACGACATCCGCGAGCAGGCCGACCGGCTGGCCGCCGCCGGCTACCTCGCGCTGGCCCCCGACCTCTACAGCGGACGCGGGCTGAAGTGCGTCGTGGCGACCATCGCCTCGTCGCGCTCGGGCCGTGGCCCGGCGTTCGAGGACATCGAGGCCGCGCGCCGCTGGCTGCAGGCCCGCGAGGACTGCACGGGGCGGATCGGGATCATCGGCTTCTGCATGGGCGGCGGCTTCGCGCTGCTCAGCGCCCCGCGCTTCGCGTTCGCCGCCGCCTCGGTCAACTACGGCGAGGTGCCGTCCGACACGTCCGTCCTGGCCGGCGCCTGCCCGGTGGTGGCCAGCTACGGGCGGCGCGACCGGATGATGCCGGGCCGCGCGGCCCGCCTGGAGCGCGCGCTGACCGAGCACGGCGTCGAGCACGACGTCAAGGAGTACCCCGACGCCGGGCACAGCTTCCTCAACCGCATCAACACCGGGCCGCTGTTGGGGCCGATCGCGCACGTCGCGGGCGTCGGCTACCACCACCCGTCGGCCGAGGACGCGTGGAGGCGCATCCTGGGGTTCTTCGCCGAGCACCTCGCCGCCCCCGCGGCGTAGGGCCGGTCAGCCCAGGCGCCGCAGCCCGGGCCACAGCCGCGACCAGGGCGCGCGCGTCCCGGCGCAGCGGTCGACCGGCTCGCCGCGCTCGTCGTTGTCGACGCCCGCGGCGTTGTCGATGCGGGCCGCGACCCGGCAGCCGGTGAAGTCGGCCCGCAGCCGCGCCGCCGAGAAGCCGACGGTGATCACGGGCGAGGGCCGGTCCGGGGGCGGGCCCCACTCGTGGAACGCGTTGTGCCCGCTGAACGCCGCGGGCAGGCCGAGCGCCGGGCCGTAGCGGTCGATGGCCCCGGCCTCGCCGTAGTTGGAGGTGAGGATCACGGGGGCGCCGGGCGTGTCGCGGTAGACGCCGGCCACCGTGCGGGCCAGGGCCGGCCAGCCGATGGTCTCGCCGATGTCGCCGTTCATCGCGATGACGACGCCCGCATCGCGCGCGGGCAGGACGGGCAGCGCGAGCGTGACCGAGACCACGGCGCTGAGCACGACCGCGACGGCCAGCAGCCCGGCGCGCACGCGCCGCGCGCCGTGGTCCAGCCAGGCGTCGGCGCGCAGCGCGCCGGCGGCGAGCAGCACGCCGAACATCCCGGCCAGGTAGTACGGCTTGCCGCCCGTGGCCAGGAAGACCACGGCCAGCACGACCCAGGCCACCGCGAACAGCCGGTGGGGGCGCAGCTCCGGGCGCCGCGCGAGGTCGACGAGGCCCGCGATCCAGACCGGGGCCAGCACCGGGCTGACGAGCAGGAGCTGGAACGGCAGCAGCGCCCAGCGCGGCTGCGAGCTCGACGACCCGCCGCTGGCGATGGACGACGAGACGTCGAGCTGGGGCCAGCCGTGGCCGGCCTGCCAGATCAGCCACGGCGACCAGAGCACGAGCGCGATCGCCGCGCCGGCCCAGGGCGCCGGACGGCGCAGCAGCTCGCGCGGGCCGGCCGCGGCGATCCCGACGCCCAGCGCGACGAGCAGGAACGCGATGAGCGGCTTGTCCAGCAGGGCCAGCCCGGCGACGACGCCCGCGGCGAGCCAGGGCGCGCCGGCGCCGGTGCGCAGCGCTCGCGCGACGAGCCACGTGACCGCCGTCCAGGCCATGAGGTCGAACGTCGCCGTGCTCAGCAGGTGGCCGACGATGAGCACGACCGACGCGACCGCGGCGCAGGTGGCGGCGATGAGCTGCGCCCGGCGCCGGCCGCCGAGCTCGGCGGCGATGAGCCCGGTGAGGGCGACGGTCGTGCCGGCCATGAGCGCGGAGGGCAGCCGCAGCGCGACCAGCGAGCCGGGGGCGACCGCGTCGGCGGCCCGGGCGACCAGCGGCGTGAGCGGGCCCTGGTCGGCGTAGGCCCAGGCGAGGTGGCGCCCCGCGGCCAGGAAGTACAGCTCGTCGCGGTGGTAGCCGTAGCCGCCCGACCCCGCGACGAGGACCAGCGCCACGAGCGCGCCGAGGGCCAGCAGCGGCGCGAGCGCCGGCCGCGGCGCGCCTGTCCCGGGGAGGTCGGTCGGCGGCGCGGCCATGGCGTGCGCCCATGATGGGGCCGGCGGGCGGTGCATTGCGGGCCGGGGTCCGCGCGCGCACCGCGACCCTCAGCGCCGGAGGCGACGCAGCAGCCTGGCGATGGCGCGCTCGCGCCGCCGCAGCCGGCGGGGAGCCACGACGCCCAGCAGCCGCGGCGGCGCGGGCCGGGCCCGGTGGCGGGCGACGAAGCCGGCGCCGATGCCCAGCGCCGCCAGCGTCGCGACGACCACGCCGGGCGTGGCCCGCAGCCGGCCGTAGGCCTCGCGGACCTCCGGCCAGGCCTGCTCGTCGATGAGCCCGACCGGGTCCGCGGCGCCCGGGCCGGGCCGGATCGGCGCCAGGATCACCACCCGCACGTGGCGCGGGCGGGGGAGGGGCCCCAGCCACAGGCGGGAGGTGCCGGCGATCGCCGCGGGCAGGATGGGCGCGCCGGTCTCCGTCGCGAGCCGCCCGGCGCCGTGGTGGGGCGACCCGAGGGCGTCGGGCTCGTCGACCCTCGTCCCCTCGGGGAACAGCACGAGCACCTCGCCGGCCCGCAGCACGGCGCGGGCGGTCTCCATCGCCTCGGCGTCGGCCTCGCCGCGGCGCACCGGGAACGCGCCGAGGCGCACGAACAGCGAGCCCAGGGGGCCGGCGAACAGCTCGCGCTTGGCCATGAAGCGCAGCGGGCGGGGTCCGGCGAGCGAGAGGAAGAACGGGTCCAGGAAGCTCTTGTGGTTGGGGGTCAGGATCGCCGGCCCGTGGCGGGGGAGGTGCTCGGCCCCCTCGATGCCGACGCGGAACCACAGCCGCAGGGGCGGCGCCAGCAGGGCGCGGACGATGCGGTACAGCGCACGGCTGACGCCGCGCTCCCGGGCCCGGCGGTGCGCCGCGCGCTCGCTGCGGGGCGACATCCCCCGGTTCTCGCAGCCCGGGGGCTCCCTGCCAAGCGGGGCGGGCCGCGGTCGCCTCCGTAATGGTCACCCGCCCGGCGCGGAAGACGGCGGATGCGGGCGTGCGGGCGCCCGGGCATGGTGGGCACGCATGTCGCCCCGCGCCCTCCGCGCCCGTCCCGGACCCGGCCTGCGGCGCCACAGCGGCGCCCGCGAGCTCCTCGTGTTCGGCCTGGCCTACCTGACGTACTTCGGCGTGCGCGCGATCACCGAGGGCGACGCCGCCCGTGCCTTCCGCAACGCGGACGGGCTCATCGGGCTCGAGCGCCGGCTCGGCCTGGACCGCGAGGCCGCCGTCCAGGGGCTCGTGACCGGATCGCGGCTGCTCACCGACGGGGCCGACGCGGTCTACATCTACGGCCACTGGCCCGTGCTGGTGGTCTCGGGCGTGCTGCTCTTCCGCCTGGCGCCCGCCCAGTACCGCACGCTGCGCGACGCCTGCCTCATCAGCGGCCTGGCCGGCCTGGTGATCTTCGCCTGCTTCCCCGTCGCGCCGCCGCGGCTGAGCGATGCCTCGGTGATCGACACGATCACGAGGGGCTCGCCGGGCTACCGCCAGCTGCTGCCGCCGTCGCTGGTCAACCAGTACGCCGCGATGCCGAGCTTCCACGCCGGCTGGAACCTGCTCGTCGGCATCGCGGTCTACCGGGCCACCCGCCATTGGGCCTTGAGGTCGTTCGCGGTCCTCATGCCGGCGGCGATGGCCTTCGCCGTGGTCGCCACGGCCAACCACTTCATCATCGACGTCGTCGTCGGCGTGGCGATCGTCCTCGCGGCCCTGCGCGCCGCGGTCGTCCTCGAGCGCCGGCGCGCCCGTCCTACACTCATCAGCATCCCGAAGGGTCCGAATGCGGACAAGTACCTTGACATCCACACCTCCCATGCCGTTCCTCGTCGCGCACCGCGCAGGCAACGACCTCGGGCGCCTGCGCCGCGCTGAGTCGCTCGGCATCCCGCTCATCGAGGCCGACGTCCACCTCTTTGCCGGCCGCCTCGAGGTGCGCCACCTCAAGACGGTCGGCCCGCTGCCCATCCTGTGGGACCGCTGGGAGCTCGCGCCGCCGTGGCGGCCGCGGCTCCTGCTCGGCGACCTGCTGGCCACCGCCGCCCCGCCGACCGAGCTCATGCTCGACCTCAAGGGGCGCGACCCGCGGCTCGCGCGGGCCGTCGCGGCCTGCCTGGACCGCCACGGCGACGGGCGGCGCGTGACCGTGTGCTCGCGCACGTGGCGGCTGCTGCGCCCGCTGGAGGGGCGGCCCGACGTTCGCGTCGTGCACTCCGTGGGCAGCCGGCGCCAGCTGGCGGCGCTGCGCCGGCTGCTGGGCTACCGGGCGGTCGACGGCGTCTCGATCCACCGGCGCCTGCTCGATGCGCCCGTGACCGCCGCGCTCAAGCGCGACGTCGGGCTGCTCGTGAGCTGGCCGGTCGAGACCGCAGAGGAGGCCCGACGGCTGGCGGCCTGGGGCGTCGACGGGCTCATCACGACGCGCTTCGACGCGCTGGCCGGCGTCCTGGCCGGCGGGGAGGCGGCGTGATCGACCGCCTCGAGGACCTCGTGGGCGGCGTCTGGTCGCACTTCGACCACGTCGACGGGCGCCTCCTCCTGGTTGCGCTCGTCTTCCACGTGGCCAACCACGTCCTGCGCTCGGTGGCCTGGCGCAACGTGCTGGCCGGCGCCCATCCGGGCCGCCGGGTGCCGCTCCTCGGGGTCGCCTCGGCGTACGCGATCGGCGTCGCCCTCAACGCGGTCGTCCCGGGCCGCGGCGGCGACGCGGCCAAGCTGGCGATCGTGCGCTCGCGGATCGAGGGCTCCCGCGCGGCGACGATCGCCTCGACGATGGCCGTCATCATGCTCTTCGACCTCGTGGCGGCCACCCTGCTGGTCCTCGTCGTCGGGCTCACGGGCTCGGTCCCGTTCGTCCCGCACGTGCCGCTGGCCGGCGCGCCCGGGTGGATGGCGGCGCACGTGCCGATCGCCGTCGCGGGCGTCCTCGCGCTCACGGCGCTGGTCGCGCTGGCGGTGCGCGTGCTGCGCGGGCGCGTCCGCGGCCTGCTGGCCCAGGCACGCCAGGGCGGCGCGATCCTGCGCAGCCCGGCGCGCTACGTGACGCAGGTCGCGCTCGTCCAGGCGGGCGCGTGGACCTGCCGCATCGCCGTGGTCTTCCTCCTGCTGCGCGCCTTCGGCCTGCACGCGACGGTCCCCACGGCGGCGCTGGTGATGGTGCTGTGCGGGGCATCGACGCTCATCCCGCTGACCCCCGGCGGCGCCGGCACCCAGCAGGTCATGCTCGCCTACGCGCTGGGCCAGGCGGCGGGCGCGGCGGTGGTGCTCTCGTTCTCGGTCGGCATGCAGGCGGGCATCACGCTCATCAACGCCGCTCTGGGCCTGGCGGCGGCGATGGTCGCCTTCCGCACCCTGCGCCCGGTCACGGCGGTCCGTGCAGGCCTCGGGCTCGCCCGCGCTCGCGCCTGAGCGGCGGTCAGGCGCGGGCGGGACGGGCCCCGGCGAGATAGGCCACCGCCGCGTCGACGCTGACGAGCTGCGCGGCGTCGCGGTCGGGGATCTCCACGCCGCCCTGCTCGGCGAGCGCCGCGACGAGGTTGAACACGTCCATCGAGTCGAGGTCGAGGTCGCGGCGCAGGTCGGCGCCCGGCGGCAGGGCGGCCAGGTCGGCGTCGGGCGCGATCTCGCCCAGGCAGGTCATGAGCAGGTCACGGGCGGCGGCGGGGGTCACAGCGCATCGGGCTCCTGGAGGTGGCGGTCGACGGCGACGAGCAGGCGGCTGGCGGCGTGGCCGTCGCTGACGCGATGGTCGGCCGTCAGCGTCGCGATGACGCTGGGGCGGGCGCCGACCATGCCGTCGCGGGCCAGCGGGCGCTCGGCGATCCGCCCGAAGCCGACGAGCGCGACCTGCGGCGGGAAGATCACGCCCTGGACGAGGTCGGCGCCCTGGTCGCCGAGGTTCGTCACGGTGATGCTCGCCCCGGCGGCGTCGGCGCCGCGCAGGACGCCGCGCCGGGCGCGGGCGGTGAGCCCGCGCAGGGCGGTCATGAGCTCGGGCAGGGCCAGCGCGTCGGCGCCGGGGATCGCCGGGGCGATGATCCCGCCGTCGCGCAGCGCGATCGCGACGCCGAGGTCGACGCGCGGCGCCGCGGTGAGGATCCCTTCCTCGTAGGTCCCGTTGAGCCCGGGCACGTCGCGGGCGGCCAGGACGACGGCGCGCAGCAGCACGGCGGCGGGCAGCAGGCGCTGGGCCGGCGGCCGCTGCTGGTTGTAGGCCTGCAGCCACGCGGTCGCGGCCGAGAGGTCGATCGTCTGCTGGACGCTGAAGTGGGGGATCTCGCGCTTGGAGCGCGCCATGAGCGCCGCCACGGCCGCCCGCAGCGATGCGCGGCGCTCGGCGTCGCTGCGCCGCGCGGCGCCCGCGGGCGGGGCGGCCTCGGCGGCCGGCGCCGGCGGAGCGGGCGCCGGGACGGCCTCGGTCGCGGTCCCGGCGGCCGCGGCGCGCACGTCGTCGCCGACGATCACGCCGCCGGGCCCCGAGCCGGTCACGCGGTCGAGGTCGACGCCCAGCGCGCCGGCCATGCGCCGTGCCAGCGGGCTCACGCGCCGCCGCCCGGCGGGCCCGTCCGCGGGCGCCGGGACGACCGCCACCGCGACGACGGGCGTCGGGACGACCGGCGGGGGCACCGGCGCCGGCCCGGCCGGGGGCGCCGGTGGGGCCGGGGGCGCCGACGCGGCCGCGGCGGCCTGCGGCGCGTCGGCCGGCCGCAGCGTGGCCAGCACGGTGCCCACGGGCACCTTGGTGCCGGGCGCCACGACGAGCGTGTCGACGACGCCCTCGTCGAAGGACTCGATGTCGATCTCGGCCTTGTCGGTGTCGACGGTGGCCATGATGTCGCCGCGGCGGACGCGGTCGCCCGGCGCCACGTGCCAGGTCAGCAGCCGGCCGGCGACCATGTCGGCTCCCAGCGTGGGCATCGTCAGCTCGGGCACCTAGCCGCCCAGCCCCATCGCGTGGACCGCGGCGACGACGCGGCGGGGCTGGGGCAGCGCGGCGTCCTCGAGGTGCTTGGCATAGGGCAGCGGCACCTCGGCGGTGCACACGCGGGCCACCGGCGCGTCGAGCTCGTAGAACGCGTGCTCGGTGATCCGCGCGCTGACCTCTGCGCTCAGCCCCACGCTGCGCCAGCCCTCGTCGACGACGACCGCCCGGTGCGTGCGCCCGACCGTCGCCGCGATGGCCTCCGTGTCCAGCGGCCGCAGCACGCGCAGGTCGAGGACCTCGGCCGACACGCCCTCCTCGGCCAGCGCGTCCGCGGCGGCCAGCGCCACGTGGACGGCCTGGGAGGAGGCGATGAGCGACACGTCGGTGCCCGCCCGGCGCACGGCCGCGTGGTCGAGGTCGACGGGTCCGGGCCCCGGCGGCGGGCCCTCCATGGCGTAGAGCGAGCCGTGCTCGAAGATCACGACCGGGTCCGGGTCGCGCAGCGCCCCGGCCAGCATCCAGCGCGCGTCGTCCATCGTGGCCGGCGCCAGGACGCGCAGCCCCGGCACGTGGGCGTACCAGCCCTCGAGCGAGTGCGAGTGCTGGGCGGCGAGCTGCCGGCCCCCCCCGGTCGTCATCCGCACGACCAGCGGCACGTGGAACTGACCGCCGGACATGTGCGACAGCGACGCGGCGGTGTTGACGATCTGGTCGAGGGCCAGGAGCGAGAAGTTCACCGTCATGACCTCGACGATCGGGAGCATCCCGCCCAGCGCCGCCCCGATCCCGGCGCCCATGAACGCCGACTCCGACAGCGGCGTGTCGCGGATGCGCTCGGGGCCGAACTCGTCCAGCAGGCCGCGGCTGACCCCGAACGAGCCGCCGTAGCGCCCGACGTCCTCGCCGAGCAGGAACACGCGTTCGTCGCCGGCCAGCGCGTCGCGCAGCCCGTCGTGCAGCGCCTGGCGGTAGGTCGTCGTGCCGGCCGTGACGTCGGTCATGCCGCGGGCACCTCGGTGAGCACGAAGCGCTCGAGATCCTCCACGGGCTCCAGCGTGCCGGCGCGCGCGAAGGCGACGGCGTCGTCCATCTCGGCGGCGACGTCGGCCTCCATCGCGGCCAGCCCCGCGTCGTCCAGCGCGCCCTCCTCGCGGAGCACGGCGGTCTGCAGCGCGAGCGGGTCACGCGCGGTCCAGCGGGCGATCTCCTCCTTGCTGCGGTAGAGGTCGGGGTCGTACATCGAATGCGCGCGGAAGCGGTACGTCCGCGCCTCCAGGAAGCACGGCCCGCCGCCGCCGCGCACCATCGCGGCCTGCTCGGCCGCGGCGGCCGCGACCGCCTCGACGTCCATGCCGTCGACCGACCACGCCGGGACCTCGTAGGACGAGGCCTTGAGCACGAGGTCGGTCTGGGACTCCGAGCGCTCCAGGGCCGTGCCCATGGCGTATTGGTTGTTCTCGCACACGAAGAGGACCGGAAGGCGCCAGAGCGCGGCGAGGTTCAGCGCCTCGTGGAACTCGCCCTCGGCGATCGCGCCCTCGCCGAAGAAGCAGGCCGTCACGCGGCGCTCGCCCCGCATCCGGGCGGCCAGCGCCAGGCCCACGGCCAGCGGCAGGCCGCCGCCCACGATCGCGTTGCCGCCGAAGAACCGCGTGCCGGCGTCGAAGAGGTGCATGGACCCGCCACGGCCGTGGCTGCAGCCCTCCTGGCGGCCGAGCATCTCGGCCAGGATGGCGCGCGCCGGGATGCCGCGGGCCAGCGCGTGGCCGTGCTCGCGGTAGGTGCCGACGACGTCGTCCTCGGGGGTCAGGGCCTGCATCACCCCGACGGCGACGGCCTCCTCGCCGATGTAGACGTGCAGGAAGCCGCGGATCTCGCCGGCGCTGTAGAGCTCGATGCAGCGCTCCTCCAGGCGCCGGATCCGCAGCATCGCGCGCAGCAGGCCGACGCCGTCGGGCGCGGCGGTCATCGGGTGGCCTCGACCGTCGAGACGTCGCCCTCGGGCAGGCCGAGCTCCTGGGCGCGCACGAGCCGGCGCATGATCTTGCCGCTGCGCGTGCGGGGCAGCGTGTCCACCACGTCGATCCGGCGCGGCGCGATCGCCGGTCCCAGGCGGCGGCGCGCGAATGCCCGCAACTCCCGCCGCAGCTCCGCCGTGTCGGCGTGCCCGGGTGCCGGCACGACCTTGGCGATGACGACCTGGCCGGCGATGGGGTCGGGGATGCCGATGGCGGCGGCCTCCACCACGGCGGCGTGCTCGCACAGCACGCTCTCGATCTCGAAGGGCCCGACGAGGTGGCCGGCGGTCTTGATGACGTCGTCGCCGCGGCCCAGGAACCAGTACCAGCCGTCCTCGTCACGGCGCGCCAGGTCGCCGCTGAGGTACCAGTCGCCGGCGAAGCAGGCGCTCGTCCGCGCGGGCTCACCGACGTACTCGCAGAACATGGACGGCCAGCCCGCCCGCAGGAGCAGCTCGCCGGGCTCGCCGGCCGCCTCCACGAGCTCGGGCCGGCCGAAGGCGTCGCGCACGACGTGCCCCTCGGCGTCGCGGCGCGCGAGCGCCGCCTCGATGCCCGGGAACGGGCGGCCCATGGCGCCCGGCCGGACCGGGTCGCCCGGGAGGTTGGCCACCATGATGGCCCCGGTCTCGGTCTGCCACCAGGTGTCGTGGATCTCGTGGCCGAGGACGCGGCGGCCCCACCGGACCGCGTCGGCGGCCAGCGGCTCGCCGACGGAGGCCGTGAGGCGCAGCGCCCCGAGGTCGTGGTCGCCGCGGGCCTCCTCGCCGGCACGCATGAGCATCCGGATCGCCGTCGGCGCCGTGTACCAGACGTTGACGCGCTCGCGGGCCAGCGTCGCGTACCAGCGGTCGGCGTCGAACTCGGCCTCGTCGACGACGACCGTGACGCCCCGGGTCAGCGGTCCGATGATGCCGTAGGACGTGCCGGTCACCCAGCCGGGATCGGCCGTGCACCAGAAGACGTCGTCCTCGTGCAGGTCGAGCGCGAGCGCGCTCGTGGCGTGGTGGGCGACGACCGCGCGGTGGGCGTGCAGCGCGCCCTTGGGCGTGCCGGTCGTGCCGCTCGTGAAGTGCAGCAGCGCCGGGTCGTCGGGCTCGGTCGCGGCCATGGGGGCGGGGGTGGCGGCGGCCAGGCGCGCGGGCAGGTCCTCGGCGAGCAGGACGTGGCGCAGGCCCGACAGGCCGTCGACGAGGTCGGCGACCTTGCGCTCGTGCAGCTCGCGGGTGGTCACGAGCACGCGGGCGTCGCCCCGCTGCAGGCGCACGCGGACCGGCTCGGGCCCGAACGCCGAGAACAGGGGGCAGAACACCGCGCCGTGGCGCAGGGTGCCGAGGGCGGCGACGTAGAGCTCGGGGATGCGGCCGGCCAGTGCGAAGACGCGCTCGCCGCGCTGCACGCCGAGCTCCTGCAGGAGCCCCGCGAAGCGGGCCGCCCGGTCGGTCAGCTCGGCGTAGGTGAGGTCGACCCGCGTGCCGTCGCGGCCGAGCCACCGCAGGGCCACCCGCCCCGCGCCCGGGCCCGCGGCGTGGCGGTCCAGGGCCTCGTGGGCGATGTTCAGGCCGCCTCCGGGCAGCCCGTCGAGCGCCGCCGCCGCCTCCGCCCAGGAGAACCCCGCACCGGCCTCGGAGGAGGCCGGCGTGGTGGGGGTCGGGCTGGGGGCGACGGTGCGCATGGGAGCCTCCTGGACGCAGCGGTGAGGGGAGGCCATCGTCCTGCCGGCGGCGCGCGGCGGCATCGGTAGTCCCCCCGGGTCGCGTCGCGGATTTCGACGGTTGGTCGCGGCCGCGGGCCGATCTAGCGTCGGTCGCCCACCCACGACCGGAGGGACCCATGAGCACCCCGACCCCCACGACCGGCGCGGCGCCCGGCGACATCCTGAAGGCCCGCGGCATCCATGGCGAGGCGGCCCGCAGCGCCGAGATCCTGGAGGTCATCGGCGCGCCCGGCCACGAGCGCTACCGCGTCCGCTGGGAGGACGGCCACGAGTCCGTCGTGTTCCCCGCCGACGGCATCAGCGTCGTGCACGCGGCGCGGGCCCGGCACGAGCCTGCGTGAAGGTACGGAGCGACGATGCCCGATCTCCCCGATGGCGGGCGTCGGGCGCCGGCGTAGCGTCGGCGCTCCGACACGGCACCGACCCCAAGGAGCACCCCATGACGACCGAGCTCTCCCGCCGCCCGTTCCCCGACTTCGCCGCCATGCGCGACCGCCTGGACCGGTTCTTCGAGGACGTCACCGGCACCCGCCAGACCGACGGCAGCTGGAGCGTGGCCATGGACGTCCGGCGCACCGACGACGCGCTGACCGTCCGCGCCGACGTCCCGGGCCTCGAGCCCGAGGACATCAAGATCACCGTCGAGGACGGGATGCTCACGATCGCCGGCGAGCACGAGGAGTCCTCCGAGCAGGAGGATGAGGGCTACGTGCGGCGCGAGCGGCGCTTCGGGTCGTTCCGCCGGACGATGGCGCTCCCGCCGGAGGCCCTGCCGGACAAGATCCAGGCCACGACCAAGAACGGCGTCGTGCAGATCGAGATTCCCGTCGGCGACAAGCCGGCCGGGACGAAGATCGAGATCACGCCCAAGGCGGAGTAGATGTCCACCTACCTCATGCCGCAGCAGGGCAGCCACCTGGCGCCCGCCTTCGAGCACGCCACCGTCGCCGACGCCATGTGCCACGGCGTCATCAGCTGCGAGCCCGACGCGCCCGCGACCGACGTGGCCCGCATCATGGCCACCCGCCACCTGCACGCCGTCGTCGTTGCGGGCCTCGAGCGCCGGCCCGGCGAGGGCGAGCGGCTCCTGTGGCGGGTGATCACCGACAGCGACCTGCTGCGCGCCGCCCGCTCGGGCCTGGAGGGGCGCACGGCCGCCGACCTCGGCGCGGCCGAGCCGACGACCGTGGCCACGACGACCACGCTGGACGAGGCGGCACGGATCATGGTGGAGTCGGGCCAGACCCACCTCATCGTCGCCGACCGCGGCCGGCCGGTCGGCGTGCTGTCCACGCTCGACGTCGCCGGGGTCTTGGCCTGGGGGCGCGCCTGACCCGCCGCCGCCGGCACACCGCCGCCCGCCGATCGTCACACTCCGGGTGTGCCCTCCGACCTCCCCCTGCAGGTGCGGGGGCTCACGCGCAGCTACGGCCGGCTCGTCGGCCTGCACCGCCTCGACCTCGACCTGCGCGCGGGGGAGTGCGTGGCGCTGATCGGCGCCAACGGCAGCGGCAAGTCCACCGCGGTGCGCACGATCGCCGGGCTGCTGGAGCCCACGGACGGCACCGTGCGCATCTGCGGCCACGACCCCCACGTCGAGCCCGGCGCGCAGGCGGCGCGCGCCGCGCTGGCCCTCGTGCCCGACACCCCGCTGCTCTACGACGACCTCACCGTCCGCCAGCACCTCGCGCTCGTGGCGCTCGCCCACGCCCAGGTCGACGACGGGCTGGCGGCGCGCATCGACGCGCTGCTCGAGCACCTGGGGCTGTCGGCGCGCGCCGACTTCCTGCCCGCCGAGCTCTCGCGCGGCATGCGCCAGAAGACCGGCCTGGCCTGCGCGCTGATCCGGCCGGCCGCGCTGATGGTGCTCGACGAGCCCGTCGTCGGGCTGGACCCGCCGTCGCAGGCGCTGCTGGCCGAGCTGCTGCTCGACGCCAAGGCGCGCGGCACGGCCGTGCTGCTGACCACCCATCAGATGATGTTCGCCGACGGGGTGGCCGACCGGGCCGTCGTGCTCGGGGAGGGCGCGGTGCTGGACCGAGGGCCGTGGCACGAGGTCCGCGTGCGCGCGCAGGAGCGCGGCTGGCTGCCCGACCATGGCTGACGCCGTGGCGGTGCGCACCACCCCGGTGCGCGAGATCCGCGCGTTCTGGCGGGTCGTGCAGGCCCCGCCGAGCCTGCTCAAGCGCCTGGAGCCCTTCTACTACGTGGCGATCACGCTGGCCATCGGCGGCCCGTTCGTCTACGGCACCGCCAGCTCGGCGCTCGCCGAGGTCGCCACGCCGCGCACGGTGGCCACCTGGGGCCCGGCGCTCGCGCTGGCCGGGCTGCTGGCGCTGGTGCGCTGGGGCGCCGTCCAGGGGCCGGTCATCTTCTCCGTGGCCGACGTGGCGCAGCTGCTCGGGGCGCCGCTGCGGCGCGCCGAGCTCGTGCTGGGACGCCTGGCCCGCGGCCTGCTGTGGGGCGCGGGCGGGGCGGCCGTCGTGGCCGCGATCGCGCTGATCGGCATCGCCGGCCACCACCGGTCGGTGCCGGGCGGGCGGGCCGCGGCGTTCGTGGCGGCCGTCGCCCTGCTCGGCGTCCTGGGCATGGCGGGCGCGTCGCTCGTGCAGGGTTCACGCGGCTGGGACCGCGCGACCCGCCTGGCCGGCTGGCCCGTGCTGGCCGCGGCGGCGGGCCTCGTCGTGCTCGGCTCCTCCGGCGCGACGGGGCGCTCCGTCGCCCTGTGGTCGGGGCCGTGGGGCTGGGCGGTGGCGCCGGTGGCCGCCGGGCGCGCGTGGCCGCTGGCGCCGGTCCTGCTCGCGGTCGCCACCGCCGGGGCCGTGGGGCTGGCGCTGGCGCGCCGCGGACGGTGCCCGACCGAGCGTCACATGCTGCGCGCCGAGGCGCGCGGCGGCGCCGTCGCAGCGTTGTACTCGTTCAACGCCCGCTACGTGGGCCGCAGCCTGCGCGCCGTCAGCGCCGGGCCCACGGCGGGCCGCGGCTCCGGGCTGCGCGCGCCGCGCTCGCCGCGACTCGCGATCTTGTGGCGCGACGCGGTCGCGGCGCTGGCCGCGCCCCAGCGCCTGGGGGAGGCGATCGTCCTGGCCGCCGGCGGCACCGTCGTCTGCCTGCTCAACGCCGGCCACCCGGCCGCCGTGGCGGGCGGGGCACTGGCGACCTACGTCGGCGCCTCGCGGCTGCTGGAGCCGCTGCGCGCCGAGACCGACCGTCCCAACCGCGTCCGGGTGCTGCTCCGCGAGCCGATGGGCCGCGTGCTGACCCAGCACGCCGTCCTCCCGGCCCTCGTCGTGCTCGCCGCCGCGTCGGCCGCCACGGCGGGGGTGGCGATCGCCGGCGCGCTGCCGCGCCACGGCGGCGCCATCGCGCTGCTGGCCGTCGCGGCGACACCGTCGGTCACGCTCTGCGCCGCGCTGAGCAGCCGCCGGGGCGGCCAGATGCCCACGAGCCTCATGTCGGTCACGATCGCCGACACGACGGGCATGAGCGGTGGGATCATCGTGGGCTGGATCGTGGCGTGGCCGCTGGGCGCCGTCGCGCTGGGCACCGTGCCGGTCAGCGTGGTGGCGGCCCGTGGGACCCATGCGCTGCCGACGTTCGTCCTGCTGCTGGCGGTCGCGCCCGCCGCGCTGGTCACCGCGCTGGGCTGGGAGCGCTTCGCGCCCTGAGTCGGCTGGGGCGGGCCACCGCCCGGTCCCGGGGGTCATCCCCCCGGGCGGGCAGGGGACACCAGCACCGCCACACGCCTGCTGGCCGGCGGGCGGCCGGGACGATGCGGTGGGACGGTGAGGGCGTCCCTGATCCCCGCCGCACGCACCACCGGAGCCCGAGATGTCCGACCCCGTCCCGCCCTCCACGCCCCGAGGCCACCACAGCGCCGCCCGCACGGCCTCGCTGCTGGCCGGCGGCCTCGCCGCGCTGCTCGCCATCGCCCTCCTGGCCGCCGCGGGCCTCGCGCTGTGGGCCGACGGGCGCAAGGACCACGACGGCTACCTGTCGGCCGGCACCCAGCACCTCACGACCCGCGCGGCCGCGATCGCCAGCGGCGACGTGGACCTGCACGTCGGCGGCGCCCGCTGGCTGCTGGGCGACGACCACCTCGGCACGGTCCGCCTGCGCGTGACGGGCGCCACCGGGCGCCCGGTCTTCGTCGGAATCGCGCCCACGCACGACGTGGAACCCTGGCTGCGCGGCCGCACCTACGAGCGGCTGACCGACATCAGCGGCGTCTTCTCGCTGCACGCCCACACCGAGGCCGTGCAGGGCGCCGGGCGCCCCGCGCCCGCGGCGACGCGCCGGTTCTGGGCGGCGTCGGCCTCCGGCCGCGGGCGCCAGGACCTCGTCTGGCACGCCCGTCAGGGAACGTGGTCGGTCGTGGTCGCCAACGCCGACGGCTCGCCCGCGGTCGACGTGCGCGTCGGCGCCGCGGCCCGTGTGCCGCACCTGGCCACCGTCGGCTGGGTCGCGCTGGGCGGCGGCGTCCTGGCCGGGCTGATCGCCGCGGGCCTCGTCGCCGTCGGCGTGCGCCGCCCCGGCCCGGCGACCGGCGCGCTCATGCCGCCGGGCCCCGGACCGGCGTGCCGCGCGCCCGCGACAGGCGGCTCGTGACGGTGCACAGGGCGTACCAGGATCCCGGACCGGCGTCCGATCGTCGCGGCGCGCGGTGCGCCGCCGCTCAGGACGGCGGCGCCGGCGGCTTGGCGCCCGCCAGGATCGAGTACTCGAAGTGCGCCATCCCGGTGGTCCCGCCGGGCCCGGTCACGAACCGCGGGAACTCGGTCGGGCCGATGCGTCGGCGCACCGGCACGTGCGCGGGGCCCGAGCGCTCGCCCTCGGTCCCCGTCGGGTAGCGGTCGACCTCGATCGTCTCCGGGCCGCGGTAGACGCCCGCGCTGCCGTGGTCGGCCCAGCCGCCGTAGTAGCCCAGGCCCTGCACGTCGGCCGGCGCGCCGGCGACCGCGAGCTCGTAGCGGCGGGTGACGCCCTCCTCGTCGACGAGGTCGACGGTCCCGACCGGGCCGGCGGGGCCCACCTGCAGGTCGTGCGCGATGGAGCGCAGCCCCACCGACCGCCCGTCGTCGAAGTCCAGGCGGCCCTCGAAGTCCAGCGTCTCGCCGTCGCGGTCCTCGTGGGTGTTGAAGAAGCCGCAGTGGTCGCCGACCTGGAACGGCATCCACAGCCGCAGCGCGCGGCGGTCGCGCTGCACGCCGGGCTCCTCGATGCCGCCGAAGCGGGTGGGCGGCCCCATGCTCGCGCGGATGCCCCACGAGTGGTCGCGCATCGCGTGCCAGCCGTCGACCTCCAGGTCCCGGCCATCGCAGCGCACCGTGCCCGTGGCCCGGCAGACCTGCGTGTAGCGCAGCGTGTCGCCGATGATCCGCCCGTGCTTGACGGTCTGGTAGCGCTCCTCCACGAACGGCGGGGCCTGGACGGCGAACGTGACGTCGAACGCGAAGCCCGCGTCGTTCTCCTCCAGGACGAGCCGGTGGCGCTCCATGAGCTGCTCGACGTCGAGGCGGATGGGCCCGGCGGCCAACTCGCTGTAGCGCGGGCGCAGCGTCCGCGACGCCCGCACGCAGCGCTGCTCGCCGTCGTGGGTCAGGCCGGCGAAGCCGTCGATCGTGTTCGTGTTGGGGTGCAGGCGCAGGCCCGCCAGGACGTACCAGTCGGCCGCGTAGAACGCGAAGAAGTACCCGTCGTTGAAGTGCGGGTCCGACGTGGCCAGCATGTTGAACGGCGTGGGGTGCTGGTGGAACGGCAGGTCGTCGACGTCGTTCAGCTGCATGGGTCTCCCGGGTGGGCGGTGCGGACGGATGGGGTCAGGCTCGGCACGCCGGCGGTGGCGGCGGCCCGCTCGAGCAGCTCGGGCACACCGTCGGCGAACGCGGCGAGGTAGGGATCGTCGCTGCCGCCCTGCACGGCCCGGCGGTGGATGCCCTCCATGGCCACGGCGAGCTTCCACAGCGCCAGCGTCTGGTACCAGGCGATCGCGCCGGTGCTCCGGCCGCTGCGCTCGTGGTAGCGCGCGACGAGCTCCGCGCGGGTCGGGAAGCCGCCCGACCGCGTGACCGTGGAGAGGTCGAACATGCGCAGCGGCGGGTCGTCGGGCTGGACCCAGAACGCGCACAGGTAGCCCACGTCGGCCAGCGGATCGCCGAGCGTCGACATCTCCCAGTCCAGGATGGCGACGACGCGCGGCGGCGCCTGCGGCGCGTACATCGTGTTGCCCAGGCGGTAGTCGCCGTGGACGATCGTCGTCGCGGGCGACTCGGGCAGGTGGTCGCCGAGCCACGTGGCCAGGCGCCCGAACACGGGCAGGTCGCGGGTCCGGCTGAGCTCCCACAGGCCCTCGAAGCGGCGGACCTGGCGGGCCAGGTAGCCGGCGGGGCGCCCGAAGCCCTGCAGGCCGCAGGCCCGCCAGTCGACGGCGTGCAGGCCGACGAGCGCGTCGACCAGGGCGTCGGCGATCGCGCCCTCGCCCCCGGCCAGCGACTCCGGGACCGCGTCGGTGAGCACGTGGCCCGCCATGCGCTCCATGAGGAAGAACGGCGCGCCGATGACGGCCGGGTCCTCACAGGTGGCGAGGATCGCGGGGACGGGTGCGCGGCCCGCCAGCGCGCCGATGACGCGGGACTCGCGCAGCACGTCGTGCGAGCTGGGCGGCAGCGGCGGCCGCGGCGGGCGGCGCAGGACGACCTCGGCGCCCTCGCGGGTCAGCACGAACGTCGGGTTGGAGTGCCCGTCACCGATGGGCCGGGCGTGCACGGGGCCCGAGCCCAGCCCGTGGGCGTCGAGGAACGCCCGCAGCGGCTCGATCACGAGCAGCGGCGGGCGCGCAGCGCCCGCCGCGTCCTCGTGGTGCTCGACGACGTCGTCGCTCACGCGGCGCCGTGCGTCGCACGCAGGACGTTCTTGGCCACCTTGCCCAGCCCGGTGCGCGGCAACTCGGCGGTGAGCTCGACCTGCTTGGGGACCTTGTAGGCCGCCAGCCGCTCCCGGCACCAGGCGCGCACGTCGTCGGCGTCGATCGCCATCCCCGCGTTGGGCACGACGATCGCCACGGTGCGCTCGCCCCAGCGCTCGTCGGGCAGCCCGATCACGGCGGCCTCCAACACGCGCGGGTCAGCCATGAGCACGCGCTCGACCTCGGCGGCGAACACGTTCTCGCCGCCCGACCGGATCATGTCCTTGAGCCGGTCGACGATGTGCAGGTCGCCGTCCTCGTCGCGGCGCGCGAGGTCGCCGGTGTGCAGCCAGCCGTCGCGGATCGCCGCGGCGGTCGCCTCCGGGTTGCGCCAGTAGCCCTGCATGATCGACGGCGATCGGGCGCACAGCTCGCCGACCGCGCCGTCGACGACGTCGGCGCCGGTGTCGGGGTCGCGCAGGGCGATCTCGACGCCGGGCACTGCGCGGCCGATCGAGCCGGGCTTGGCGGCCGTCAGCGCCGGGGCGGCGGCGGTCACGTAGGGGCCGCCCTCCGTCAGCCCGTAGGTCTGGTAGAGGGCCAGCGGGCCGGGCACGGCCTCGCGCAGCTCGTCCAGCACGCCGAGCTCGCCGAGCGCGCCGCCGTAGATGACGGTGCGCAGCGTGGAGAGGTCGGTGGCGGGCCGGCGCGGGTGGTTGAGCAGCGCGCGCAGCACCGGCGGCACGCCGAACAGCGAGGTCACGCCGTCGCGCTCGATGGCCTCCAGCGCGGCGCCGGCCTCGAAGCGCGGCAGGATCCGCAGCGTGGCGTCGACCGACAGGTACATCTTGGCGTGGTCCCAGCACGCGCAGTGGAACGAGGGGGCGTGCACGAGATAGGTGTCCTCGGGCCGCGCGCCGTAGCCGATGGCGCCGTAGAACGCGTCGACGTAGGTCGCGCGCTGGGTGTGGCAGGCGCCCTTGGGCCGGCCCGTGGTGCCGCTGGTGTACAGGATGAGGTGCAGGCCGTCGGGGTCGGGCGCCTCGAGCTCGGCGGCGGGGTCGGCGCCCGCGCGCCGGCCGGCCCACTCCGCATCGGGCTCCCCGAACCCGACCACGGGGGTGTCCGGCACGGCCCGCGCCGCCGCCGCGGCGGTCGCCGCGGCGAACTCGGGGCCCGCCAGCACGAGGGAGGGCTCGAGGTCGGCGAGCAGGTACTCGAGCTCGTCGGCGGCACTGAGGTAGTTCAGCGGGCACAGGACCGCCCCTGCGCGCGCCGCCCCGTAGTACAGCGCCAGGTACTCGGCCGAGGTCGTGTCGATGGCCGCGACGCGGTCGCCCGGCCCGACCCCGGCGGCCCGCAGCGCGGCGGCGCTGCGGGTGACCTGCTCCTCCAGCTCCCGCCACGTCCACGAGCCCAGGCGGTCGATCACCGCGACGCGGCCGGGCTGCTGTCCGGCGCCGCGCCGGACGATCGCGTCCAGCGTCATCGTCACGCGGGCACCGCCCGGGCCAGGATCGCCGAGGCGTCGGCGCCCGCCGGCAGCGTGCCGTAGGACCGCCCGCCCTCGCCCCCCAGCCGCGTCGCGCAGAACGCGTCGGCCACGGGGGCCGGCGCGTGGCGCACCAGCAGCGAGCCCTGCAGGGCCAGCGCCAGATCCTCGACGGTCCGCCGGGCCGTGAACTGGGCCTCGGCCAGGCGCTGCGCGCGCCCGGTGTCGTCGCCGCCCAGCAGGGCGCCCGTGGTCTCACGTACGCGTGCGAGGTGCGCGTCGAGCCGGCGGTCGGCTCCCGCCCCGAGCTCGCACTCGGCCAGGAACGCCGGCAGCGCCTCGGGGTCGGTCTCCATGGCGCGGAGCACGTCGAGGGCCACGACGTTGCCCGAGCCGTCCCAGATGCTGGGCAACCCGGAGTCGCGGAAGTGCTGAGGCAGGCCGGAGTCCTCGACGTAGCCGTTGCCGCCCAGGCACTCCAGCGCCTCGCCGGCGTGGTCGACGGCACGCTTGCAGACCCCGAACTTCATGACCGCGGTGGCGAAGCGGCGGAAGGCGGGCTCGTCGTCGTCGTAGGCGCGGGCCACGCGCAGTGCCGCGACGGTCGCGGCCTCGGACTCGAGCTGGAGGTCGGCCAGCACGTTGCGCATGAGCGGCAGGTCCGCCAGCGGGGTGCCGAACGCCTCGCGCCGGCGGCAGTGGTGCACGGCCTCCAGCACGCCGCGCCGGATGCTCGCGGTCCCGCCGAGCAGGCACTCCAGCCGGGTGAAGTTGATCATCGCGATGATGACCGGGATCCCGCGGCCCTCCTCGCCGACCATCCGGGCCCGAGCGCCGCGGTACTCGACCTCGCTGGAGGCCAGGGCCCGTGTCCCGAGCTTGTCCTTGAGCCGCTGGAACTCCATCCCCGGTCCCCGCTCCACGAGGAAGCACGACAGGCCGCCGGGCGTGCGGGCCAGGACGAGGAAGTGCTCGCACGTGGGGTGCGAGCAGAACCACTTGTGGCCCCAGAGCTCATAGGTGCCGTCGCCGGCGGGCACGGCGGTCGTCGTGTTGGTCCGCACGTCCGAGCCGCCCTGGCGCTCGGTCATGACGACGCCGATCTGCGAGTAGGCGCCGAAGTCGCGGCTGACCAGGCGCGGCTCCCACTCGGCGGCCAGGTCGGGGGCCGCGGCGCGCAGCGCCGGGACGGCCGAGTAGTTCATGGAGATCGGGCACATCACGCCCGTGTTGACGTTGTGCCACAGCATGTACATGCCGGCCCGCACGACGTGGGCGCCGGGGCCCGGGTCGGTCCAGGGCAGGGAGTGGATGCCGTGCTCGACGCCCTGGCGCAGCAGCCAGTGCCACGAGGGGTCGGACTCGACGGCGTCGACGCGGTGGCCGAAGCGGTCGTAGGGGGCCAGGACCGGGGCGTTGCGCTCGGCCCGGAAGGAGTGCTCGCGGGCCTCGGCCGAGCCGGCCAGGGCGCCGAGGTCGCGCAGGGGTCCGGCGCCCCAGCCGCCGCCCTCGCGCTGCGTGCCCTCCTGGAGGCCGATCCAGGCCTCGTAGGTGTTGATGGGCTCCAGCGGGACCGACTGGTTGAGCACCTCGCGCACCTGGGGGTGGCTGTCGCCGCTCCGGAGCTGTTCGTCGAGCATCCCGCCGCGTCCCGTCCTCGTTGCCGAAAGCGTGCCGAGCGTATCGGCCGCCGGGCCGTCGGAACCGCTACCGCAACCAGGCCCGCGCCATGGCTCACCGCTGAGCGCGGCGCGCGATCGTACCCGGATTCAGCTGCGCTCAATCCAGACTTAGCACTGAACTGCTGTCGGAAGCGCTAGTTTCGGCTTGTCACGAAGGTCACAGATCGGCATGTTCATCGCCGGACGCACGGAAGTGTCGTCGGTCACGGTGAGACGGCGGCGCGCGGGGGCCCGTGCGGAACGTTGTGGAGGCCGGCCCCGCCCGGGGTCGTCCTGAACTGCAGTCCGCACTGGAGGAGACAGGATGCACGAATCGAGCGATCGCTCGAAGGGCCTTCGGCCCGTGACGCGGCGGAAGTTCGTCGCGCGCACGGCGGCCGCGGGGTCGTTGGTCGCTGCCGGCGGGGCCCTCGCGGCCTGCGGCAGCAGCAAGAGCAGCACCAGCAACAGCGCGGCGAGCACCGTCGGCAGCGGGTCCAAGCCCAAGCCCGTCGCCACCGGCAGCGCGATCGGCCAGGAGCTGCAGAAGATCCTGGGCACGCCGGACGCCCTCATCGCGAAGGGCCCCGGCACGTTCAAGATCGCCGGGCAGTTCGCGATCTCGGGCGCCGGGTCGGTGTACGGCCTGCAGCAGACGGCGGGCTTCAAGTACGGCGCCCAGCACGTCGCCGAGTGGACGAACGGCAAGCTGCAGTTCGACACGAAGTACTACGACAACAAGTCGGGGGTGCCGCAGGCCGAGGCGGCCGCGGGCCGCGAGGCGGGCCTGTCGAAGGTGCCGGTGCTCATCAGCTCCTACATCTTCGGCTTCGGCGCGATCCTGCCGTTCGCCAAGCAGTACAAGATGTTCAGCCCCGACCCCGGCGGCGGAGCAGGCCCGATCCCGGGTCCGTTCGCCTCGGCGCCGTACTGCTACGGCTTCCGCTCGGGCTACCCGACGGACTGCATGGAAGGGATCATCAAGTACTTCCGCGAGACGTTCCCGGACAAGAAGCGCTTCGTCACGGTCCAGCCGGTCATCGCGCCGCCGTACAACAACGCGGTGAAGGACTTCCTCAAGAAGCTGTGGCCGAAGTACAACATCGACTTCGCCGGTGACCTCCTGGCGCCACTGGGCGCCACCGACTACAGCTCGACGGTGCAGAAGGTCAAGCAGCTCAACCCAGACGTGGTCCTGTGGATGACCTTCGGCGCCGATCCGGCCTACCAGGCCAAGGAGATGCGCCGCCAGGGCGTCAACGTCATCAACGCGGCGGTCGACCACACGTCGATCGTGGCCAAGCTGGCCGGCTCGGCGTGGAAGGGCTGGTACTTCGGGTTCGACAACCTGGACACCGCCAACCCGCCCAACCCGTGGAGCAAGTTCTTCATCGACAACTGGAAGAAGGACAACAACGGCGACACACCGGGCTACTTCAACGCCGGTGACTACATCACCGCGTTCGCCGTGGCCCGCCTGATGAACGACATCCTCAAGGCCGGCGGGGACATCCACAACGGCGATGACTACGTCAAGGCGCTGGAGGCCAACCCGTCGTTCGACCATGTCTACGGGGGCAGCGCCACCGAGGTCGGCAAGATGGTCATCGACACCAAGACGCACTCGCCGAGCGCGATCACGATGCTCCTGTTCCAGTCCAAGGGAACGGGCAACTGGCTCGACACGACGCCGTTGGCGACCTACGGGATCAACGCCGCGGACTACAAGAAGGTCTGATCCTGGCGTCGCTCATCCCGCCGGACAGGCGGGGGTGAGCGGCCCGGTGCGGACTCGGGCAGGCGCGCCGCACGCAGCGTGCCTGCCCGATCACCGCAGCCCCCCTGCGGGGCGCTACCGATGACGGCGCGGCGGCGGACCGGGAGGCTGCCGCCATGTCCATCGTGGCGATCGTGCTCATCGTCCTGGCGGCCGTGCTCGTGGCGCTCGCCCTCAGCGCCATCCGCATCGTGCGCGAGTACGAGCGGGTCGTGGTCTTCCGGCTCGGCCGGCTGCGCGGTGCGCGCGGGCCCGGCCTGGTGCTGGTCATCCCGGTCATCGAGCGCACGCGCTGGGTCAACCTGCAGATCGACACGGCCGACATCCCGCCGCAGGACCTGATCACCAAGGACAACGTGACGATCCGCGTCGAGGCCGCGGTCTTCTACCGCGTCGTGGACCCGATCAAGGCGGTGGTCGCCATCCGCGACTACCAGCACGGCGTGCTGCGCATCGCGCAGACCACGCTGCGCGCGACGCTGGGCCAGCACGAGCTCGACGACCTGCTCGCCCACCAGGCGGCGATCAACGACCTGCTCGAGCAGACGATCGACGCGGCGACCGAGCCGTGGGGCATCAACGTCGTCAAGGTCGAGACCCGCGACGTCGACCTCCCCGACACGATGAAGCGCGCGATGGCACGTCAGGCCGAGGCCGAGCGCGAGCGGCGCGCGAAGATCATCGCCGCCGAGGGCGAGTTCCAGGCCGCCGAGCGGCTCTCGCAGGCGGCCGGTGTGATCGGGCGTGAGCCCGGGGCGCTGACGCTGCGCACCCTGCAGACGCTCGCCGAGGTCGCCAGCGAGCACAACTCCACGCTCGTGCTGCCGATCCCGATCGACGTGCTCGAGGCCGCGCGGCGCATGGCCGCGCCCGCCACGCCCAACGGCAGCAGCGTGCGCTGAGGCTCCGTGGTTACCCGCATGACCACCGCACGCAAGTGCGGATGGCGGGCGCCCCCGGGCGGCGGTACCGTCGCACCATGACCGGTCATCCCTCCGTGCTGCACGTGAGCCCCGGCCACGACGGGGCCTGGGTCGTGGCCGACGACGAGGATCGCGACACCCAGCTGTCGCGGCACGCCGACGCCTCCGAGGCGCTGCGGGTCGCGACGGAGCGCCTGCGCCGCCACGGCGGCGGCGAGGTGCTCGTGCACGACCGCTACCACCACGTCCATCCGCATCGCTGCGCGGGCCGCGTGTGAGCGCCGGCCCGGGCGCCGTCCTACGTCCTGGACCATCTCGGCCTGCCGGTCGCCGACGTCGCCGCGTCGCGGCGCTTCTACGAGGCCGCGCTGGCGCCGCTGGGCTTCGCGGTCGTCATGGAGGTCCCGGGGGTGGCCGGCGCCGGGTTCGGCGTGCCCGGCAAGCCGTCGTTCTGGATCCGCCCGGGCGGCCCGGCGGGTCCCGTGCACATCGCCTTCCACGCGACCGACCGCGGCCGCGTCGACGCCTTCCACGCCGCGGCGCTGCAGGCCGGCGGGACCGACAACGGGCCGCCCGGGCTGCGCACGCACTACCACCCCGGCTACTACGGCGCGTTCGTGCTCGACCCCGACGGCAACAACGTCGAGGCCGTCTGCCACACGCCGTCGGGCTAGCCGGCCGGCGGCTGCGCACCCGCCGCGGCCAGCAGCGGTCGCAGGTCGTCGAGCTTGTCGTAGGTCCACCACAGGTAGTTCGTGGTGCCCGACTCGCGCAGCGGGTGCAGGTCGGCGTGGGCCGGGTCGTCGATGAACCCCTGGAAGGCCTCCGGGCTCTCCCACTCGACGAGGATCATCGCCTGACGGGGCCTGACGCCGCCGCCGGTGCGTGCTCCCGCCAGCTTGCCCAGCGCCACGACGCGGCCGTGGTGCTCGGCGACGGCCTGGGCCGAGCGGCGGGCGTAGGCGCGGTAGTCGTCGTTGGGGGCCAGGTCGAACAGGTTGAGGGCGTAGAGCGCGGCCATGGCGCCATCATGGCGGCTCATGCACGTCCTCGCACCGGTGCTCGTGGCGCTCGGGATCGCGCTCGGCGTCTACGCCGCCGCGGTCCTGGCGCTCATCGCGCTCGGACGCCGCTCCGACGCACGCGCCGTCGCGGGCTTCATCCCGGACTGCCTCGTCCTGGCCCGCCGGCTGCTGGGCGACGACCGCGTCGCCCGCCGCCACAAGGCGCTGGTCGGCGCCCTCGTGGTCTACCTGGCCATGCCGTTCGACCTCGTGCCCGACGTCATCCCGGTCGCGGGCCAGCTCGACGACGCCGTGCTCGCGGCCCTCGTGCTGCGGGTCGTCCTGCGCGGGGCCGGCGCGTCGCTGCTGCGCGAGCACTGGCCGGGGCCCGAGCGCTCCCTGCGGGTCGTCGAGCGCCTGGCCGGCGGCCGGTAGCCGCCGTGCGCGAGGCGGGACCGTCAGCCCAGCGCCTCGGCCGGCCGCAGCCGCGTCGCCCACCAGGCGGGGTAGAGGCTCCCGAGGGCCCCGGTGGCCAGCGCCAGCGGGATGGCCACCGCGAAGGTCGCCGCCGTGACGTGCGGGGTCACGAGGGCCGAGGCCCCCGTCGCACGGACGAGCAGCCCGGCGCCCACGGTGCCCAGCACGCTGCCGGCCACGGCGCCTGCGAGACCCAGGACCAGGCCCTGGCCGAGCACGAGCGCGGCGACGAGGCGCCGGGGCCAGCCGACGGCCAGCAGCAGGGCGAAGTCGCGCCGCCGCTCGACGGCCGCCAGCACCATGGTGTTGGCCACGCCGATGCCGCCGATGATCAGCGCCAGAGCGACGAACACGATCGCGGCCTCGCGGATCAGCAGGCTGTTCGTGTCGACGCGCGTGACCTGGCCGGGCTGGCTGATGGCGACCGTCCCGCGGAACGCGCGCTCCAGCCGCCGGCCCACGTCGGCGGCCCGCGCGCCGGGACGCAGCGACACGGCGATCGTCGTGGCATCGCCGGGGCGCCCGAGCAGCCGCTGGACGGCCGCGAGCGTCAGCGCCGCGCCCTGGTCCTCGAACGGGACCCCGGCGTGGTAGACGCCGACGATGCGGGCCGGCCCGCGGACCATCGGCAGCCGGTCTCCCATGCCGAGCCCCAGCGTTCGTGCGGCGCCGTCGCCGAGCGCAGCCTCGCCGGCACGCAGCGGCGGGCGGCCCGAGAGGAACACGACGCGACGCGCCACGAACCCGCGCGGGTCGACGCCGAAGACCAGGAACGACCGACGGGTCGTGAGCTCGCCGGTGGCCACCGCCACGGCGGTGGCGTCGCGCACGCCCGGCGTGCGGCGGACGCGCACGACGAGCGACGTCGGCAGCGTCGAGGCCGTGAGGTCGCCGACGCCGCCCTGGAACAGCCCGAGCTCCGAGCCGCCGAGGTGGATCAGCCCCGACGCGCCGCGCTCGATCCCCGAGCTGAGCGACAGCAGCGCGACGATCGTCGCCACGCCCATCGCCACGCCGGCCGCCGTCAGCACGGTGCGGGCGACGTGGCGGCGCAGGTCGACCAGGACGAGGCGGAGCATCCGATCAGCCGGGCAGGAGCCCCGGGACGGCGACGATCCGCCAGCGTCCCTCGCGCTTGGCGAGAGCGACGCGCTGGCGCGGGAACTGGGTGCCGTCGGCGACCTCGGCGCGCGCGGTCGTCCCGGTGACGACGACGTGGCCGACATCGGCGCCGCGCAGGGCCTCCAGGAACGCCGCCGGGGCGACGAGGCGGACGAGCCCGACGGCGTCCTCGCAGGACGCCGGTGCGGCGCCCGCCGCCCCAGCCCGGCGCGCGACGACGCGGACCAGGTCCGCGCGTCCCTCGGCGCCGAGCTGGGCGCAGGCCGTCGGGCCGTCGCCGTCGGCCTGCGCCCGCAGGAACGTGTGCAGCACGTCGGCGACCCGGGCCTGGTCCGACGGCCGATGCCCGCCGCAGGCCGCGAGGGTGGCCGCCACGGCGATGCTGATGGCGCCGCACGGCCGACCGGCGATGGACATGGGTTCCCCTGCTGTCGGAGTGATGGGACGCCGATCCTCCGGCGCCGCCCGCCCCGGCACATCCGCGAGGAGCAGCGTCGTCCGTCCGTAGATGGCCGCGGCCGGCGTCCGCGCGCGGTGCGGATGCGCGTCGGCCCGGCGGGCGCTGTACTGGCGGCACCCGACCGGAAGGCAGGCGATGACCACGACGCACGCCGCGGCGGGCGACGCACCGTTGCACGATCCGGGCTCCGGGCCACCGGTCGCCGCGCTCGTCGGCCAAGGCCTGCCGGTGCCCTGCCTCGACGGCGTGCGCCGGCCCTACGCCGACCTCGACGCCGCGGCGTCGACGAGTGCGCTGCCGGCGGTCGCCGAGCGCGTCGCGGACGTCCTGCCGTGGTACTCGAGCGTGCACCGCGGCGCGGGCCACAAGTCCCAGCTGGCCACGGCGGCCTACGAGCGCGCCAGGGCCGACATCCTGGCCTTCGCCGGCCGGGATCCCGACCGCGACACGGCGATCCTCTGCCGCAACACGACCGAGGCGGTCAACCACCTCGCGCACCGCCTGCGCCTGGACCCGGCGGACGTCGTGGTCAGCACGGCGGTCGAGCATCACGCCAACCTGCTGCCGTGGGCGCGGGTGGCGACGCGGCGGTTCGTCGAGTGCGGCCTCGAGGGGACGTTCGACCTCGCGGCGGTCGTCGCCGCGCTGGACGCCCGGCCGGCCGCGCGGCTGCTGGCCGTGACCGGGGCCTCGAACATCACGGGCTGGCTGCCGCCGGTGGGAGCCATGATCGCCGAGGCGCACGCACGCGGCGTGCCCGTGCTCGTCGACGGCGCCCAGCGCGCACCGCACCTCCCGCTGCCGCCCGAGGCCGACTTCGTGGCCTTCAGCGGCCACAAGATGTACGCGCCCTACGGCGCCGGGGCGCTGATCGGCCCGCGCGACGCCTTCGCCGACGGCGAGCCGTTCCTGGCCGGCGGGGGCGCGGTGGAGTTCGTCTCGCTGGACGAGGTGATCTGGACGTCGCCGCCCGAGCGCGAGGAGGCGGGCTCGCCGAACGTGCTCGGCGCGCTCGCCCTCGGCACCGCGGCCGCGGAGCTCCCCGCGCTCGGCTGGGACCGGATCGCCGCCCACGACCGGGCGCTCGCGCAACGGCTGCGCGGGGGCCTGGCCGCAATCGGCGGCGTGCGCCTCCTGGGGCCCGGACTCGAGGTCGCCACGCTGCCGATCGCCACGTTCCTCATCGAGGGGGTGCCGCACGCGCTGGCCGCCGCGCGCCTGAGCGCGGAGTTCGGCGTCGGCGTGCGCCACGGCTGCTTCTGCGCCCATCCGTACCTGCAGCGGCTGCTGGGCCTGGACGCCGCCGGCACCCGGCGCTTCCGCGACGCCGCGGTGGACCGCGACCGGCGCGGGCGCCCGGGTGCGGTCCGCGCCTCGGCCGGGATCGCGACGACCATCCAGGACGTCGACCGCCTGCTCGAGGGCGTGGCCGCCGTCGCGTCCGGCCCGCCGCCGGTCGAGTACCTCAGGGACGCGGGCACCGGGGAGGCGTGGCCGGCCGGCTTCCCGCGGCCCGCGGAGCCCGGACGGGGCGGCTCCGGCGAGTCGTCGTGAGCGCAGGGGCCGAGGTGGTGGTGGTGGAGGGTGTGCGTCGCAGCTTCGGCGCGCTGGTGCCGGTGCTGCAGGACGTGAGCTTCCGCCTGGAGCCCGGTGAGCTCGTGCTGCTGCGCGGTCCCTCGGGAGCCGGCAAGAGCACCGTGCTCAACCTCGTCGCCGGCCTGGACCGTCCCGACGGCGGCGAGGTGCTGGTCGACGGCGTCCGGGTCGCCGGGCTCGGCCATCCGGCGCGCTTTCGCCGTGAGGTCGTCGGCTTCGTCTTCCAGCTGCATCACCTGCTGGCCGAGCTGACCGCCGAGGAGAACGTCGAGGTGCCGCTGATCCCCGCCCACCTGCGAAGGTCGCAGCGTCGGGCGCGGGCGCGCGCGGCCCTCGCCGAGGTCGGGCTCGGCGATCGCGCGACGCATCGTCCGGTGGAGCTCTCGGGCGGCGAGCGCCAGCTGACGGCCGTCGCGCGCGCGATCGTCGGCCGGCCGCGCCTGCTGCTGGCCGACGAGCCGACGGGGTCGCTGGACGCCATCGCCGGCGAGCGGGTCCTGGGCCTGATCGGCCGCCTGTCCCGCGACCAGGGCATGACGGTCCTGCTCGTCAGCCACGACCCGCGGGCGGCCGGGCGCGTCGATCGCGTCCTGGAGCTTCGCGACGGCCGGATCGTCGCGCCGGAGCCTCGGTAGTTCGTGGCACGACGGCACCGTGGACCCCCCGATGGCGCGCGGCGTCCTGCGGCGCAGGATCCCCGGCATGACCGCCCGCCGGCGCGCCGACCTCGACCTCTACAACGTCCTGCTGGCCTTCGGGTGGCTGCGCGAGCGCGGTGAGCTCGTGCGGGCCACGCTGGACCCGGGCTTCCTGCTGCGCGCGCGGCGCGCGCTGTTCCCGCTGCCGCTCGTCGACCGGCCCCGCCCCGTCGACGTCGGCGCTGCGCTGCCGCCGTTCCGCGCGCGGCCGCTGCGCAAGCCGGTCCCGAAGCGCCCGGCGCTCATCGCCGGCGGCGGCGCCGGCGCGTGCGTGTCGCTGGTCGGGGTGCGCCGCGCGTTCGAGGAGGCGGGGATCGAGCCCGTGCTCATCAGCGCGTGCTCGGGCGGCACGGTGTGGGGGGCGATGTGGGCGGCGGGAATGAGCGCGGAGGAGATGGCCCGCTTCTCGCTGTCCTGGCGGCTGGAGGACTACCTCGACATCCAGTGGGCCGACCTGCCGCGCCACGTGGTCCGCGCGCTGAACGGCTTCAGCGGGCTGGCCAAGGGCGAGGCCATCCAGCGGACGTTCGACGAGCGCTTCGGCGGGCTGACCGTGGGCGAGCTGCCGATCGCGCTGGCCTCGATCGTCTACGACATGGACCGCGGGGTCGTCGACTACTTCGGCACCGCGACGCAGCCGTCGCTGACGATCGGCCGCCAGGTCCGCATCGCGATCGCCCTGCCCGTGTTCATCGAGTCCGTCGAGGTCGATGGCCACCTCTACGTCGACGGCGGCATCATCGACCTGCTCCCGGCCGAGCCGGTGCTGCGCGACCCGACCATCGACCACGTCTTCGCGGTCAACTTCATGCTGCCGGCGCAGCTGCGCCCCCAGGACATCACGGGCTGGCAGGACACGACGATGGGCATCCTCAAGGCCAGCCGTCAGGCCGAACAGGGCTTCCAGCTCGAGCTCGCGCGGCGCGCCCAGGAGGTGCTGGGCGACCGGATGACGATCATCGACGCCGCCGACCACCGCCTCCTGCGCGGGCCGTCGTTCTACGACCTGTTCCTGGACCGCAGCCGCTGGCCGCAGCTCATCCGCGAGGGCCACCGGCGGGCCACCGCGGCGCTCGACGCGTTCCGCGCGCCCGAGGCCGCCCGCGGTCGGGGTCCGCGGCGTTCCACGGTCCGAGGACGCAGTCGTCTACCGATGAACGGCACGCGCGCCGCGGCGAAGATCGAGCGATGAGCGTCTCCTTCGACATCGGCGAGCTGGACCGGGAGATCACGGCCCTGCGCTCGCACCCGCACCTGCGCAAGCTCGTGATCGTGCTCCCGATCGAGCCCGACCTGCGCGACATGGCCCGCGACGTGCTCGCCGAGGGCCCCCCGTTCGATCTGCGCGCCGCCGGGCTCGACGCCCACGAGGTCCTGCTGACCGACAACGAGGCGATCTTCGTCTTCGGCCTGCCCGACGGGCCGCCGGCGCTGGAGCGCATCCTGGCCGAGGAGGACTTCTGGACCGTCGTGAGCTCGTGGGAGCGCATCGCCGCCGGGCCGCCCCGGATCGCCTCCGTCGCGTTCGACTGGCACGCCGCCTGAGCCGCGGGCGCCCCGGTGGGGGATGATCCGGCCCATGCCCACGATCATCCGCTGCCCCGCGTGCGCGACGGCCAATCGCGTCGGCGCGGTCGCCTCCGGCCACCCGCGCTGCGCGAGGTGCAAGGCGACGCTGCCCTGGGTCGTCGACGCCGACGCCGGCTCGTTCGCCGACGAGACGCGGGCGTCGGTTCCCGTGCTCGTCGACTTCTGGGCCGCGTGGTGCGGCCCGTGCCGGGCCATCGCGCCGGTGCTCCAGGACCTGGCCGCGCGCCACGCCGGCCGGCTGAAGGTCGTCAAGGTCGACGTCGACGCCAACCCCGACCTGGCCGCCCGCTATGGCGCGCAGTCCATCCCGCTGCTCGTCGCGCTTCGCGACGGGCGCGAGGTCGACCGGGTCGTCGGTGCGCTGCCGCCCGCCGCGCTGGAGGCGCGCCTGGGCCCGCTGCTGGTGCCGGCCGCATGACCGCGTCCTACGAGCACCTCGTCGTCGAGCAGGAGGGCCCGCTGATGCGGGTCTGGCTCGACCGCCCCGAGGTGCTCAACGCGCTCAACGACGAGATCCTCGTCGAGATCACCGATCTCTTCACCGGCCTGCAGGGCACCGACGAGATCCGGGTCGTCGTGCTCGGCGGCGTGGGGCGCTGCTTCAGCTCGGGCGCCGACCTGCGCCGCTTCCCCGGCCGCACGACGCCCGACGTGCCGCTGGGGCGCAGGCGCTGGCGGGGCAACACGGGCCTGCGCGCCGCGCGGGCCATCGCCGACGCCGACCCGGTCACGATCGCGCGCACCCACAGCCACGTGCTCGGCGGCGGCGTGGTGCTCGCGATCTCGTGCGACTTCCGCATCGGGGCCGACGACACGATCCTGCGCCTGCCCGAGGTCGAGCTCGGCGCGCCGCTGCCGTGGGGCGGCACCCCGCTGCTCATCCGCGAGATGGGCGCGTCGCGGGCGCGCGAGTTCGTCATGTTCAGCACGCCGCTGGACGCCGCGCAGGCCCGCGAGGCCGGCCTCCTGCACGCGGTGGTGCCCGCCGCCTCCCTCGACGCCGAGGTCGACGCCTGGGTGCAGCGCCTGCTGGCGCTGCCCGAGGAGTCGGTGGCCGCGACCAAGCAGCAGTTCCGCCGCTACGCCGCGGTCACCCGGCTGGCCGACCTGAGCGAGACCGATGCCGAGCTGGGCCAGCGCGTGACCGATCGCGGGGCCTGAGCGCGGCGGGCCTACGCGTGGCGCGGGGCCCCGTCTGTCCACGTCGTACGACTGCGGACCGTTGCGGCGATCCGGGCCGGCCGGGGCCTAGTGACCCGTGGAGGAGAAGTGCATGTAGTCCTTCGTGTTCCCCGTCCACCCGCCGCCCCAGCCCCAGCCCACCGAGGCGAACGCGCCGATGACGCGGCGGGTGATCATGCCGCGGCGGTGGCGCGAGCGGTCGCGGTACAGCCGGGCCGCCGGGTCGTGCAGCTGGCCGCACCCCACGTACGGGTTCTCGCGCGGGTTGAGGTCGACGGCGAGGCCGTAGGCGTGCATGGACCACGTCCCGGTCCCCGTGCCGCCCACGCAGGGTGAGGGCACGGCCTGGCGGCACTCGAACGAGCCGCTGACGTCGCCGTCGGTCGGCCGCCCGGCCACCGGCCCGTAGACCGCCGACAGCTTGAGGTGGCGGATCGGGAAGTGCAGCCCGTACAGCCTGGCGAAGACGCCGGCGATCGAGCCGGTCGCGCCGGCGTTGACGATGAGGCGGCCGGTGTGCGCGCGCCCGTCGAAGCCCCAGTGGCGGACGGTCAGCACCCGCAGGCCCGACAGCGGCACGGGACAGCCCGGGTGCCAGAAGCCGCCGGAGCGCAGCTCGGCGCGGATGGGCTTCGACAGCGGCTCGGCCGAGGCGCGGAACGGCGAGGCGAACGCGACGGGCGCGGCGGGCAGGGCGAGCGGGACGGGCACGCCTGCAGGATCCCACGACGCGGCGCCGGCGTCAGCGGCGCGTCAGGCGGCGCGCGGCGACGGGCCGCGGCCCCATCGCCGGCCACCACCGCGGGCGCCGCGCGTGCCGCAGGGCGGGCAGCGCGGGAAGCAGCAGGTTGGCGGCGCGGTAGGCGACGACGATCGGCAGCGCGGTCGCGAGCGGCAGCCCGACCCAGAGCAGGGCGAAGGCCAGCGAGATCTCCGTGGCGCCCGCGCCCGCCAGCGGCATGCTGCGCCGGGTCAGCGAGTAGCCCGTGGCGTAGGCCAGCACGGCGTGCGCGGCGCCCAGCGTGGTGCCGAAGAGCCGGGCGGCGGCGACCAGCATGCCGATCTCCGCGGCCCAGTACATCGCCATCCCCAGCCAGGAGCCGGCGTGACGGATGGGGTGGCGCAGCGCGTCGCGCAGCAGCTCGAAGCCCTTGAAGCCGTCGTCGAGCATGGCGGTGAGGCGATGGCCGGGCGGGCGCGTGCGGCGCCGCCAGCGCGCCGCGGCCCAGAAGCCGATCGCAAAGCCCGCCGGGACCGCCGCCACCCACGGCCACAGCAGCGCGGTCTGGACGTGGCGCGAGCCGGCGGCCAGCAGCAGGATCGCCGCGACCCAGGCCGCGGGGGCCAGCACGGCGTACTCCAGCGCGCCGAGGCCGAGCACGAGGCGTCGCGCGCGGCCCTCCTCCTCGCCGAGCTCGCACAGCGCGCGGCGGTCCAGCGCGAAGCCGCCGAGGAACGCGAAGGGGCCGAAGCCCGCGGTGACGACGCGGGCGACCTCGCTCCAGCCCGGGCGGGCGTTGCCGGCCGCGCGCGCCCAGGCGCCGTAGGCCAGCGTGTAGCCGCCGAGGCCGGCCACGGCCAGCCCGACGATGACCGCGATCCATCCGGGGTGCAGGTGGCCGAACGCCGCGACGGTGGCCGACCACCCGGCCCAGGTGGCGACGAGCAGGCCGCCCGCGCCGGCCAGCGCGAGCGCCACGACCGTCAGCGGCAGGCGGTGGGAGGTGACGCGGGCGTCGATGGGCGCCGTGGACCGGGCCATGCCCGGGTGCGTTCCCGTTCGGGCCCGCCGCCACGCGTGACGGTGCGTCCCGACCGGTAGCGTCGAGCACCATGGACCTGGAGCTCGGAGGCCTGCGCGCGCTGGTGACCGGCGGCAGCCGCGGCATCGGCCGCGGCATCGCCGCCCGTCTGGCCGCCGAGGGTGCGGCCGTCGCGGTCTGCGCCCGCGACGGTGCCGCCGCCGCCGAGGCGGGGGAGGCCCTGGGCGGCTTCGGGATGGCCGCCGACGTGACGAGCGAGGACGACCTGCAGCGCTTCGTCGCCGTCGCGGCGCAGCGGCTGGGCGGCGTCGACCTCGTCGTCGCCAACGCGGGCGGTGCGAGCGGGGGCGCCCCCCTGGAGGAGGCCGACGCCGCGGCCTGGTCGCAGACCATGGCCGTCAACGTGGTCCACGCGCCCGCGCTCATCCGTGCGAGCCTGGGCCACCTCGAGCGCTCGGCGCACGCGGCGGCGCTGATCATCAGCTCGGTCTCCGGGCTGCGCCCGCAGCTGCGCGCCCAGTACGCCGCGGCCAAGGCCGCCGAGATCCACGCCGCCGCCGCGCTGGGCCGCGAGCTGGGGCCCAGGGGCATCCGGGTCAACGCGCTGAGCCCGGGCTCGATCCTGTTCGAGGGCGGGGGCTGGGAGGCCCGCCGCGACCGCGACCCCGAGGCCTTCGCCCGCTGGATCGCCGCCGAGCTGCCGCACGGGCGCCTGGGCACCGTGGAGGAGGTCGCCGACGTCGCGGCGTTCCTGCTCTCGCCGCGCGCGAGCTGGGTCAACGGCGCCAACGTCGTCGTCGACGGCGGCCAGGGGCATCCGAACATGCCGTAGGCCCGCGCCGGCGGGTCAGGGCACGACGGGCGCGGGCTCCGGCTCGGCCGGAGCGGGCTCGGCCGGGACGCCCGGGCCGCGGTTGACGGCCAGCAGCGGGATGAGCAGCAGGGCGATCGCCCCGCCGGTGAACGAGAGCGCCGAGTAGCCGCTGGCGGCCACGACGAGGCCGCTGCCGATGCCGCCCGTCGCGCCGGCGAGGCTGACCGACAGGTCGACGGAGCCCTGGGTCCGCGCGCGCGTGGCGATCGGCGTGGCGTCGGTGAGCATCGCGGTGCCCCCGATGAGGCCGAGGTTCCAGCCCAGCCCGAGCAGGCCGAGGGCGATCGAGAGCAGGACCATCGAGTCGGCCGGGGCCAGCGCGGCGAGCAGGCCGGAGCTCAGCAGGACCACTGCGCCCGCGCCGATCACGGGCCGGCGGCCGACCCGGTCCACGAGCCGCCCCGTCAGCGGCGAGGGCAGGTACATCGCCGCGATGTGGATGGAGACGACCATCCCGGCGGCGGCGAGGCTGTGGCCGTGATCGCGCATGTGGATCGGCGTCATGGTCATGATCCCCACCATCACGATCTGGGTGATGACCATGCCGGCGGCGGCGATGCGCACCTGGCGCGGCGAGCCCGCCGACGGGGCGGGTGCGCCGTGGGGCGCCTCGCGCGCGGCGTCGGCGGCCCAGCGGCGCGAGCTCAGCAGCGGGTCGGGCCGCATGCGCGCGAAGATCACCAGCGCGGCGGCCAGGTAGGCGGCCCCGGCGAGCATGAACGGCCCGGCCAGCGGCGTGACGTGCACGCTGCGGGCGACGTCGCCGGTGACCGAGACGAGGTTGGGCCCGATGACCGCGCCGACGGTCGTGGCGACGAGCACGGCGCTCACGGCGCGGCCGCGGCGCTCCTCCGTGACGAGGTCGGCGCCCGCGTAGCGCGCCTGGAGGTTGGTCGCGGTCCCGGCGCCGTAGACCAGCAGGGAGGCCAGCAGCAGCGCCACGCTGTCCAGCGCCGTGGCGGCCACGACCCCGGCGGCCCCCGCCGCGCCGGCGGCGTAGCCCGTCGCCAGGCCCGGCCGGCGCCCGCGGTGCTGGGAGAGCCGGCCCACCAGCAGCGACGCGACCGCCGAGCCGAGCGTGAACAGCGCAGACGGCACGCCGGCCGAGCCCTTGCCGCCGAGCATGTCCTCGGCGATGAGCCCGCCGACCACGACGCCCGCCGCCAGGCCCGCGCCGCTGAGGATCTGGGCGACCGTCAGCACGCGGATCGTGTGGCGGTAGAGCGCCTCGGCCTCGTCCCGGCGCAGGTCGGCGGCGCTCACGTGGCGCCGCCGAGCCGCCGCCGGGGATGGTCGTGCATGGAGGTCTCCTACCAGAAACGCTGCGGGCGATCCCGCCGCGGGGGGTCAGCCGCAGTGCGTCCAGCCCGACCGGAAGGCCGAGTGGAACTCGCCGCGCGGCGACCAGTTGGACGGCACGAGCAGGTCGGCGCCGCCGCCCCACCGCACGCACTTGCTGCGGGCCGTGACGTAGACCGGGCCGGCGAAGAACTTGAAGTTGCCCTGGTCGCTGTCGAGGTTGGCGGGGTTGGTCAGCGGCCGCGTGTAGACCTCGGCGTAGAGCCAGTCGCCGTACTTCTCGGCCTGGCCGACGCGGTAGCGCTTGAGGTTGACGACGCAGTTCTGCCCGGTCGAGGCGTTGTAGGTCAGCACGACCTCGGAGAGCAGCTGGCCCCAGTTGCCGTCGACGAGCCTGTGGCGGTCGATGGGCTTGAAGCCCGGGCCGCACACCCCCGCCGCGGTGTAGGGGTTGGCCTTGGCGGCGGCCATCGCGGGGAGCGCCATGACGGCGATGAGCGCGACGGCGACGGTGACCATCCGTGTGTTCCTCATGATGGACAGCATTTCTTGGCATCGGGATCCGGAAACGTCGGTTCTCATGGAGGTCTCATGCGACCAGGGACCGCGCCCGGGCGATCACGGGGTGTCGGACGCCAGGGTCGCGGGCGATCCGCCCGGCGTCCAGGAGCCCTGGCCGATGCCCTTCCCCGATCAGCTGCCCTCGCCCGACGTGCCCGTGCGGAGCCGGTGGCGGCGGACGCGGGTGGGAGCGGGGCTCGGTGTGTGACGCACATCGCAGAAGACATACCCCTGGGGTGTATCTTTGCGGGAGTCGAGTCGATACTCCCCCATAGTACCCCGGAGCCCGCCATGTCCACCTCCACCATCTCCGCACACGACCTCGCCGAGCAGCTGCGCCTGCTTCGCGCCGAGCGCTCCCTGGCGGAGCTTCACGGCCTCGCAGCCGACACGGCGTACCTGGCCGACCTCGAGGCCGAGATCCGCCACACGACCGCCGCCTACGTCGGCGCCGCCGTCACCGAGATCGCATCCCTCCGCGGCCGGCTGTCGGGTCCCCTGCACGGCTGATCGCCTCCATCCCCGGTACTCCATTCCAGGGAGCCCGACGTGCCCCCGTTCCGCACGGGTGGGCGGCGCCGCGCGCCCGCCGCGGAGGGCAGCGCGACCACGGCTGCCGCAGTCAGACCCTCAACAAGGAGTTCCCATGTCGTCCGCACACCCGCGGCGTTGGTCGGCCCTGGCCGTCATCGCCCTCGCGCAGTTCGTCGTCATCATGGACACCTCGATCATCGGAGTGGCCCTGCCCGAGATCCAGGCCGCTCTCGGCTTCGGCGCCGAGAGCCTCTCCTGGATGTTCAACGCCTACGTCGTCGCGCTCGGCGGCCTGCTGCTGCTCGGCGGCCGCCTGTCAGACCTCTTCGGCGCCAGGCGCATGTTCATGTTCGGTTGGGCGATCCTCGCCGCCGGATCGCTGGCCGCCGGCCTGGCCGGTTCGGTCGGCGTGGAGATCGCCGCCCGCGCCGCCCAGGGCATCGGCGCGGCGTTCATCGCCCCGTCGGCCCTGACGTTGCTGATGATGCTCTTCGGCTCGGACCCCAGGGAGCTGATGAAGGCCTTCTCGATCTACGGCGCCGCGGCGCCGGCCGGCGGCACCGCCGGCGTCTTCCTCGGCGGCGTCATCACCGAGTGGATCAGCTGGCCGTGGGTCTTCTTCATCAACATCCCGCTCGCCCTCGGGGTGCTCGCGGTCACGCCGAGGCTGATGCCCGGCGTCCCGGCGCGCCGTGGATCGGTCGACGTGCTCGGCGCCGTGATCGCCACGGCCGGCCTGGCGCTGACCGTCTTCGGCGTCGTCCGAGCGCCTGAGGAGGGCTGGCAGGCGCCGGCCACGCTGCTGAGCATCGCCGCCGGCGCCGCGCTGCTGGCCGGCTTCGTCGCCGTCCAGGCGGTGCGGCGCGCGCCGCTGCTGCGGCTCGGCATCTTCCGCGCTCCCAACCTGGCCGCGGCCAACGTCAGCCAGCTGCTGCTGGGTGGCGCGTGGATTCCCATGTGGTTCTTCCTGAACCTCTACCTGCAGCGGGTGCTCGGCTTCGGGGCCTTCGAGGGCGGCGCCGCGCTGCTGCCCATGACCGCGATGATCGCGGTGCTGATGGTCGTGGTCGCACCCCGCCTGCAGGCTCGCGTGGGCGCCAAGCCGATGGTCGTCGGTGGCCTGCTCGTGCTCGGCTCCGGCCTGTTCGTGCTGTCGCTGAGCCGTCCGGACGGAAGCTTCGCCGTCGACGTGCTGCCCGGCTCGCTGCTGGCGGCCACCGGGATGGCGCTGGCCTTCATCCCGTCGCTGGGCACCGCCATCCAGTCCGCACCGCCCGAGGAGGGCGGCCTGGCATCCGGGATCGTCAACACCGCCTACCAGGTCGGCTCCGCGCTCGGCCTGGCGGCCATGACCGCGGTCGCCGGCAGCCACGGCGCCGATCGGATCGGCGACGCCGCCGCCCAGACCGGCGGGTACTCGGCCGCCTTCGTCGGGGCGGCGGGCGTCGCCGTCGCCGGGGCGATCGTCGCCCTGCTCACGCTGCGCAGCCCCGGGCCGGCTCAGCCGGAGCTCGACGCGACGGCGGCCGACGACCGCCAGGCCATCGCCGCCTAGCCGCAAGGCCCGACGGCCCGCCGGGGATCCTCGAGCCCCGGCGGGCACCGATGCGATCGGCTAGCGTCCGCCGGGTGGGCGACGAAAGCACGTTCATGTTCGCCGACATCGCCGGGTTCACCGCCTTGACGGAGGCCCACGGTGACGACGAGGCGGCCGACCTGGCGCTGGAGTTCTGCCGGCGCGTCAGCCGGCAGCTCGGCCCCGAGGACGGCGAGGTCGTCAAGACCATCGGCGACGCCGTGATGGTGCGCCTGACGTCGGCCGGGCGGGCGATCCGCCTGGGGGTCGCTATCGTCGAGGACCTCATGTCCGAGCATGGGCAGCCCACGGTCCGCGTCGGGATGCACAGCGGGCCCGCGACGCGACGCGGGGGCGACTACTTCGGCACGACGGTGAACCTCGCGGCCCGCATCGCCGCGGCCGCCGCGGGCGGGGAGGTGCTGATCTCCGAGACCGTTCGGCAGCTCGGGGCAGCGGCGCTGAGCGACGTGGCCGTCACCGCGCGCGGCGAGGCCCGGTTTCGCAATGTCGCTGCACCGGTCGCGCTGTACGCGGTCCACCGCGCCCACGAGCCCGGCAGGCGGCAGCACCCGCTCGATCCCGTGTGCCGCATGGCCGTGGTCCCCGGGCGTGAGGCGCGGCGCGTGACGCACGGCGACACGATCCACTTCTTCTGCTCGGAGCTGTGCGCCGACCGGTTCTCCGCGGCACCCGGCGACTACGTGGGGTCGATGCGAGCGACGTGATCGTCGCCGGCGGCGCGGAGGCGCAGGAGCCGATGCTGGGCGGGGCCGAGCAATTGGTGATGCCGACGGCCGGTCGAACCCCCCGATCGACCGGCCGGAGGGCGCTCGACCTGGGCCGAGCGGTATGACCGCTACGAGCGGTCCGCGCGCTGGAGAACGACCGTTGGTTCATCTTCTCGCTCGATGGCTCAGCGGGCGTACATGATGACCCCGACGCCGACAAGGCAGATGAACGCGCCGGCGAAGTCCGAGCGATCGGGGCGGAAGCCGTCGAAGGTGATGCCCCAGAGCAGCGATCCGACGATGAGGACGCCGCCGCAGGCCGCCAGCACCCGGCCGAACTCATGGCTCGGCTGGAAGGCGGCGATGACGCCGTAGGCGGCGAGGGCCATGGCGCCGACAGCGATGAACGCGAGGCCCCTGTGCTCCTTGATGCCGATCCAGACGAGGTAGGCGCCGCCGATCTCGGCGATGGCGCGGCCAGGTGCAGGGCGGCGACCGCAGCGGCCAGGGGGGGCGAGGCCGGTGCGGTGCTCGTCAGGCTGATGGACGACCTCGCGCACGTCCAGCACACGAGGATCGGCATCGCCCAGTTCGCCCACGGCGCGCCGAACGACACCCCGCAACGACGAAGGCCCCGCATTCGCAGGGCCTTCGTGGAAGCGGCTGAAGGGACCCGACGGCATGGCGACGGACTGTTGCGGCGCTGGAAGGGTTACACGTCCTGGCCTGGCCCTGCAACGTGCGATTCGCCGTGCGATCGCGGGTGCAGAGCGTGCCCAGGCGGCACCGCGCGCGTGGTACCAGGATCGTGGTTGCCCGTCTTGCCACCCGGTGGTAGCTTCGCAGCCGCTTGCGGGGGCGCGACGTACCGATCGGGATTGACAGACGGGGGTTTTGATGGACGTGGTTCGCGTCGGCCGCAGTCTTGCGCCGGTGGTTGCCGTGCTCGCCTTCGCGGCGGCGCCGTGCAGCGCGCAGGCCCGTACGACGCCGCGGCGCGTGGCGCCGGCGCGTAGAGCGTCCGTGCTCGTACATGCGATCCATCGAGCATCGACGACCCAGCAGCACGAGCGCGCCGTCCTTGCGGTGATGCGCAAGCTCGACGTCGCCGTCTACACCGGATCGGGACAGGCGGTCGTGACTCACGCGTCGGCGGCACACCACGCGTTTCTCTACGACTTCGAACTCGGCGCCTTGGGCGATCAGGTCGCCCGCGGGGAGCGGATCCCGGTCACGACGCTCGCCCAGCGCCTCAGTGACGCGGGCCTGCACAAGCCGCACTCGGCACTCGGCGCAGCAGATCTCGCGGCCGGCATCGCCGCGGCGGTGCAGGACGGCCAGCGCCATCCAGGGAGCGCCACGTCATTTCCCTCGCTCGTCCTCGCCGCGCTCGGGCGCACCGACACGCCGCGCGTCGACATCGCGCACCTGAAAGGCACCGACAGCCTTGATCCGCTGCAGGCAGAGATCATCATGTTGGGGATCGCGCAGACCACGTACGGCACGGTCCGCCACGTGCGCCACATCGCGCGCGCCGCGGGTACGTCCGACTCCTGCGGGGACGTCAATCGTGCGATCGATCTCGTGCTGTCGGGCGGCAACGACGGTCTCGTCGGGAAGTTCACCAAGAAGGCGCTGAAGACCGTCTTCAAACGCGAGTTCCTGACGAAGGCGCAGCGTGCCGCCCTGAAGCTTGCCTCCGTGATCGAGGATGGACTTCACGGCTCGGCGCTTGCCCTGTCGGTGTCCGTCCACGGTGACCCCGAGACGGCAGGGCCGGTCCACTACGACCACTCGGCCGCTGAGCACAACGTGTTGGCGATGCGCATCAAGGTCGAGATGCTCGACGACTACGGGGACATCACGGTGAAGTGCGGGCCGCTCGCCGGCCTGAAGTTCCCGAAGAAGGGCGGAATCCCCGATGTCCCGATGCACTGGGACTACCCGAACCTCGCCCAGCACGGTCAGGTCATCTGCGGGGATGGCTGCAACAAGACCGGTCCGGACGGCGTCGCAACCCTGCAGCTCGCGGTCAACAGCGAGCGGGTTCCCGGTTACGGGCTCCAGCAGGAGGCAACCGACAACGCCGACGCCGTCGCGGCCTACCAGAGTGCCTTCGGTGCCGGGCTCAGCAACCCGAGCTTCTGGGCGCAGTACTTCACGCCGAAGATCGGCGGCGTACGTTGGTTCGTGACCTGGCACAAAGCACCCAACCTCACGCTTCGATTCACCAACCAGCACGACGAGACCTACACCGATCAGCCCGAGGGACAGTTCTCGTCGACGGGCACGGGCGCATGGCATTCGGCGATCAGTGCCGTGGCGCCGCTGCAGGCAGTGACCACGACGGACGGCACAGCGCTGTGGACCGGCGACGCACCGATCAACTGGGACGCGTTCTCCTACCATGACGACGGTGGCAAGTCGCTCTGTCAGGACGGCAAGACGGGGACGATCGACTTCGACGGCTCGTCGCCTGGGCCGGGCGAGCTCATCGTCGACTCCGTGCAGCAGGATCCGGCTGCGCCATCGCCGGGCATCACCGTCGTGCTGCACGCCCAGCACGAGCCAACGTACCTGTGGACGCAGACGTTCCACCACGGCTCCAGCAGCTGCGCAGACTTCTCCAACAACCTCACCGACAGTTGGTGGAGCGGTCCGAGCCGGGCGTTCTCCGCGACCGGCGTGACGACGACGAGCTACGACAACGGAGCGGGGGCGTCGCCGACCTACCGGATCACCGGCTGGCAGCCGGGGCCGTCGTCTGGTGGTGGCGAGGGGGTGTACGCATACCGCGACTTCCCGTACACCACCACGAGCGCCAGCGGGGAGCCCATCAGCGGCGCAACCCGCGTCGAGATCGTCGCCTCACCGTCGCCCTGAGCCCTGTGCGAGCGGACGTCGGTGAGGAGCGCCGTGCCTCCGAGGTCGCGCGCGCGGGCCGCCGCCGAAGGTCATCACCGCCGTCCGCCGGGTACCGGCGTCGCGAATGACGAGATCGCCGCACGCTGTGCCGAAGACGCCCGGGCCGCCGGGCTGATTCGCGTTCTCGCCTACACGGGTATGTGGGTGGGGAGGTGCTGGCGCTGCTCCGGAGCGACGTCGACCTCGAAGGCCGGCGGATCATCGTTCAGCGAGCGGTCAGTGCCAGGGGAGCGGGCTCGGCTGAGGGCGAAGCACGTGGAGTCCCTCGTGTCACGCGCCGCTACGACCGGGGTGCTTACCAGTCCGGCACCTCCTCGGCGACCCGGGCGGCCTTGCGATACCGGGGCTCCTCGCGACGGATGAGATCGGGGTTGGTGCCGCGCGCGTGCGCCAGCGCGAGCGTGAGGGCCTGCAGGCCGCCTGCACCGGCGAGGAGGCCCGCCAGGGTCCGGTCGAGCTGGGCGTCCTGCGGGAGGTCGAGGACGAGGCGGCCGGCAGGCGTCAGTGCCGGTGGAAGTGCGTCGTCGTAGGAGGCCGACAGCAGCGCCGCGACCGGCAGGCCGATCGCGGCGACGGCCCCGGCCAGAAGGGCGGCGCGGCGGGCGAGACGACTCTGCTGTGGGCCGCGATCGATCGCGACGAGGTCACCGCGTCGCCGGAGTCGTGGCCGGCGAGCGAGCCGTGCAGCACAGTCTCGAGTCGAGGGCGACGGTGGGCATCCGAGCGCCCTCGGCGATCTTCAGCGCCAGCTCGCGTGCCGTGATGTGGTCGATGCCCGCACCGGCGCACAGCAGGACGCGGCTGCCGGACAGGTGGTCGGCGAGCGGGACCGCATCGACCGCGGCGCCGCTGCGCAGCACCGCAGCCGCGGCGGCCGGCTGGATGGTCATCGGGCCAAGGTGCTCGGCGATCGCCGCACCCGCGGCGATCGCCGAGGTGTAGGCGACGGTGTGACACCACGAGTCGTCGTGGCGTGGTGTCACGAGGACATGGTCGACGGCGGCGGCCACGGCGGAGGACGGGTCGTGGACGACCGCCGCCGTGCGCGCACCGGCCTGGCGGGCCGCTGCCGTGGCCAACGCCGTCGCACGAGTGCCGCCGTCGTGTGAGACCGCCAGGCAGACGCCGTCGATGGGATCGATGGCCGCGCTGAGCGCCGGCCGGGCGTGGATGAGCGGCCGGCGCCCCCGATTCACGACGCCGCGGATGAGCGCCGCGATCCCGTGGGCGGCGTGCTCGGAGGTGCCACACCCCGTCACGGTCACCGACCGACCAGCGGCGAGCGCGCTCTCGATCTCGGCGGCGATGGCGGCGGCCGCCGGCGAGGGGTGGGAGAGCATCTGCTCGGCCAGCGCCGGCTGGGTGGCGATCATCTCCTGCATGACCCACGGCGGGCCGGCTCGCAGCTCGGGATGGTCGTCGGTATGCCAGCGGGTATCGGTCATGAACGGGGTCCCGGGTCGATGGACGGGAAACGGCTGGTCTTCAGGGCCTGTGAATCCCGAGCCGCCGAGCGTGCGGCGGGCGCGATCGTGCTGGGGATGGGACGCCAGTCGGCAGCAGATCCGAGTGTCCCCCGATCGCCTCGGCCGCGCTGTGGATCACCACGTCGGCGCCGAGCTCGAGCGGGCGCTGCAGCAGCGGCGTGGCGAACGTTGTCGACGACGCACAGCAGGTCGTGCTCAGGCCACTTCCGGGGCCACGATGACCGGGGCATCGCCGAACAGGCGCATGGCGGCCGCGGCGGCCGTCATGCCTGAGGCCAACATCAGCGCCCGTCCGCCCTCGAGCGCTCCCAGCGCCTCCTTCAAGGCCTGCCATGGCGCGTGGCCTGACGTGCCGTCGGGTTGCAGCGCAGACGCCGGCGTCACGGGAACGTTCAGCGGGCCGTCGGCGGCGCCCGGCCGGCCCGAAGAGATCACGACCGTCTCGGGATGCAGGGGGGTGCCGTTGCCGGTGTTCATGGTCATGTGGCCCGGCGCTCGATGCGGTCGAGGCGACAGTCGGGCCAGCGATCCAGGAGCAGGCCCGAGAGCTCGTCGGCGGCGTGGTGCAATTCGTCGGTGGAGAGCCCATCGAGGCGGTCGAAGACGAAGAACGCGCGCGTCGTGGCGTCGGTGAGCTGGGTGCGGCGTCCCTGGCGCCAGTTCCAGCGACGGCAGGTCACGGCGCGGTCGTCACGCCAGACCACTTCGCCGGGTGGGAGGTGCTCGACGTCGAGGCCGTCGCCGCGGGGATCGAACGGCTCGCCGCCCGTCGTGACGGTCAGGCGCAACGGGCCCTCCAGGTGGTCGGCGTCCTCGCCGCCCAGCGGCACGACATGGCCGACGCTGACCGCGTTGTAGAGGTCGACGAGGACGTTGACGCGCGGGAGCGCCTGCCCCTTGAGGACCCGGGTGATGAGGGCCTCGGCGGAGCTCGGGTATCGACTGGGCTTGGCGCCGAAGGCGCTGAACGCCGCGCGCCACGCGGCGATGTGCGGGTGGTCGGTCGCACGGGTCAGGCCGCAGGTACGCAGGTGGGCCTCGGCGGCGGTGAGCCGGGCGTCGCTTCCGGCGTCCGACGGGCCGTTGACCAGTCCAGAGGCCAGCAGGACGAGTGCGACGTAGTCGGGATGCTCGGCGTGGATGACGGGGTCCACGAGGACGTCGAGCGCGTCGTCAGGCACCGTGATGCTCCGGTGTGAGGTGGACGGTCATGATCAGCTCGCACGGCCCGCGGCCCGCGCCCTGGTAGGAGTGGGGCACGTCGGAGGCAAAGGCGGTCGTCTGGCCGGCGTGCAATGGGCAGGCGGTGTCGGCGAGCGTGAGCAGCATCTGGCCTCGTACGACGGTCAGCGTCTCGGTGACCCCGGGAGGGTGGGCGTGGCTGTCGTGGCGCTCCCCGGGGTACAGCCGCCAGCGCCACACCTCGACCGGCGCCGGACGGGGATTGGTGAGCAACAGCCGGGCCGTACCGCCGGACGGACCGGTCCACAGCGGCGCGATGTCGCCGGCATCGACGACGACGGGCGCCGGCCCGGGGTGGGCGTCCTCCATCAGCGAGGACACCGACCGCCCGAGCGCGTCGGCCAGGCCCACGAGCGTCGCCAGGTTCGGGTTGCCGCGCGCCCCCTCCAGCGCGACCAGCGCACCCTTGCTGACGTTCGCCCGCCGGGCGAGGACGTCGAGCGACCATCCAGCGGCGACCCGCGCGGAACGGACGTTGCGGGCGACGATGTCCAGGGTGGCGTCGTTCACGGGCGGTCATTACAGCGTACATTGCCGGTCGTTCTGATGACCGGAACGGCATGAACTGGGCGAGCCCGCTGCGGGTGAGGCGCCCCGCGAGCCAGTCATCACCCGAGCCGACGTCTTGCGCTCAGGACGTCGCCCAGCTGCTGGTGGTGCCAAGGTCCACGATCGAGGACTGGGCGCGGCGCGCGTGATACCCAGTCGCAAGCGGCCAGCGGCGCTTCTTCCTGTGGCGCCGGCCGATCCTCTGAAGCCTCGGGGCCCGAGCCGGCCCTACACCGTGGTGACGCACTGCCACGGTCCAGCGCGGCGGCGCCTACCGGTGCACGAGCAGCCCGAACGGCCCGCGCGGCATCCATACGATCACGGTCGACGTCGACGCGGCGAGCGGTCCACCCGTCCATGCCCGTCGAGGTCAGCGTTCACGGGCACCGCGACCGCGGCGTGACCGGCCTCTTCGGCGCGGGGCTCCGCGTCGCCCACGTGGGTCCTGCCCGCCCTCTGGTCCGTCGCATCATCGAGAGGCGGTGACGAGAAGCGGTAGCGAATCTGCCGGACCGCTCGACGGCGCCATCCCGAGGACAAGAAGAGCCCCGCGTCTGCGGGGCTCTTCTCCGAAGCGGCTGAAGGGACTCGAACCCTCGACCTTCTGCATGGCAAGCAGACGCTCTAGCCAACTGAGCTACAGCCGCACGACTAGGGGTGGGAGTCTAGCAATGGGTCTGACCCGCGGGTCGACCCCCTCGGCACCCCCGGACCGACGCGCGGCGCCGGGGCCTGGGGGCCCCGACGCCTCGCCTCGCGACAGGCCTACTTGCGCGAGACCTTCTCGCAGTTGCTGCGCACGGAGTCGACCTTGTCGGCGATCACCGTGTCGCGGCCCGAGCCGCAATCGATCACGTCGCGATGGCGGTCGCGGGCGTGGATCGTGTCGTTGCCGGCGCCGGCGCGGATGACGTCGCGCCCGGCCCCACCGGTGATCTTGTCGGCGCCGTTGCCGCCGTAGATCTGGTCGTTGCCCGCGCCGCCGGACAGGATGTCGTTGCCGTCCGCGCCCGACAGCCGGTCGTTGCCGTTGCCGCCGAACAGCGAGTCGTTGCCGGACTCGCCGTACAGCTTGTCGGCGCCGTCGCCGCCCGACAGGCGGTCGGTGCCCGCGCCGCCGTACAGGACGTCCCGGCCGGCGTTGCCGTACAGCTTGTCGTTGCCCAGGCCGCCGAAGACCTGGTCGTTGCCCAGGCCGCCGACGAGCAGGTCCGCGCCGTTCTCGCCGATCAGCGTGTCGTTGCCGTCCTGGCCGTAGAGACAGTCATCGCCGTCCTGGCCGCGCATGTAGTCGTTGCCCGCCTGGCCGTACTCGACGTCGCCGTTGACCGAGCCCTCGATGCGATCCGGGCCCGCGGTGCCGAGGAACGGCACGGTGCAGGCGCCGGTGGGGGCGACCTCCAGGGCGGCGACCGGCGTGGGGGAGGCGTTCCGACGGGCGAGGCCGAGATCGGCGTCACGTTGACCGGGGGCGGGGGCGCGGGGGTGCCGCCGGTGGGCGTGCCGCCGCCGTTGGTCGGCGGGGGCGTGGGACCACGCTGGTCGACGCCGTTGAGGAACTCGCAGGCCGAGCCGGCGACCACGATGTCCTTGGCGTCGGTGACGAGGTGATCGACGCCGGCGCCGCACGAGTCGATCTGGTCGCGCTCAGTGCCCTTCATGTCGACCGTATCGTCGCCGGCGCCGGCGTTGATGATCGTGTCCAGGCCCGCGCCGCCGACGATGGAGGACGGGATGGTCGTCTCGTTGTCGAAGGTGTCGTCGAGCTGGCCGAGGGGGAACTGCAGCAGCGTGACCCCCGCCGGGTCGCAGGAGGCCGTGTTGGCGTCGACGGCCACGCAGCCCACGCCGGGCGTCAGCGGGGTGGCGGCGTCGTTGACGATGATCCGGCCGCTCCCGGTGGTGATCTTGATCTGGTTGGTCTCCGGAGCGGCCTTGGTCGGGTTGGCCGGATCGCCGGTGGGACCTGGACCTCGCTGAAGAGGATCCGCTTGACCCCGGCCGAGTTGGTGTCGACCCGGATGTCGCCCGCGAAGGCCGATTGCGCCGTGACCCCGGCGATGGCGGCGGCCGCGACGAACGCCGCCATCACTCGCTGCTTGCTCATGCTTTCTCCTTGCGTGACACAGGACGCCCTCCGGGCGCGATCAGGTCTGCCAACGCGACCGTCGCGCCGGAGTTGCGCCGCAGCCTACGCGGAACTAGACCATCGTCGGGGGCGACGGTCGTATGGCCGACCACCGGGCTCCGGCCGCCGCCCCGGCTCGGGCCACGGCCCATAGAGTGCGCGGCGCCGGATCCGCCTCGATCCACAACCCGAAGGGTCTGCCATGACGTCGAGTGACTTCCGCTGCCTGCGCCTGGACCGCGACGGCGACGTGCTGCGCGTGACGATCGATCATCCCGACAGCAAGATCAATGCCGTCGACGACGACCTGCACCACGACCTCACGGCGCTGTTCCGCCATCTCAAGCAGGTCGACGACGCGCGGGCGATCCTGCTCACGGGCTCCAAGGGCGTCTTCTCGGTCGGCGGCGACTTCGACTGGTTCAAGACGCTGGACTCGCCCCGGCGTGTCTTCGACCTGCACCGCGACGCCAAGCAGATGATCTGGGACCTGCTGGACGTCCAGCTGCCGATCGTCGCCGCCGTCAACGGCCACGCCATGGGCCTGGCGGCCAACCTCGCGCTGTTCTGCGACGTGATCTTCATGGGGGAGAGCGCCCTGATCGCCGACCCGCACGTCAAGGCCGGGATCGTCGCCGGCGACGGCGGCACCGCGATCTGGCCGATGACCATCGGGCCGGCGCGCGCCAAGGAGTACCTGTTGACCGGCGACCCGCTGACCGCCAGGGACGCCGAGCGCCTGGGCCTCATCAACCACGCCGTTCCCGACGACGAGCTCGACGAGGCCGCGATGGCGTTCGCCAAGCGCCTGGCCGCCGGCGCCCCGATGGCCGTGCAGTACACCAAGCTGGCCGTCAACAAGCTCATCAAGGAGGCCCTGAGCGTCTCCTTCGACGCCGCGACCGGCTACGAGATGGTCACGATGCTCAGCGAGGACCACGGCGAGGCGATCGAGTCCTTCCTCAACCGCCGCCCGCCGGAGTTCACGGGGAGGTAGGTCCAGCCTCCGCGCGGAACTGCTCGAGCAGGCGGAACTTCTGGACCTTGCCCGAGGGCGTGGTCGGGAAGGCGTCGACGACGCGCAGGTGGGCGGGGATCCGGTAGGCCGGCACGTCGCCCTCCAGCGCGGCCGTCAGCTCCTCGTGGGTCAGCGTGGCCCCGTCGCGCAGCGTCACGTACGCGGCGACCGCCTCGCCGTAGTACTCGTCGGGGACGCCGACGACGCTGACGTCGACGATGTCGGGCACGAGCTTGCGGATCGCGTCCTCGATCGTCTTGGGCGCGATGTTCTCGCCGCCGCGGATGATGATGTCCTTGGCCCGCCCGGTGATCGCGACGAAGCCGTCGGAGCCGAGCACGCCGAGGTCGCCCGAGCGCATCCAGCCGTCCTGGCTGAGCGCCGCCGCCGTGGCCTCCTCGTCGCCGAGGTAGCCCTTCATCGTGCCCCAGCCGCGGAAGCGGACCTCGCCCTCGACGCCGATCGGCACGCGCGTCTCGGTGCCCGGCTCGACGATCTCGACCTCGACGCCCGGCAGCGGGCGCCCGACGGTCTCCAGCGCGCGCTCCAGCGGGTCCGACGGGCCGGTCTGGATGCACGGCCCGGTGGTCTCGGTCATCCCGTAGGTGTTGGCGATCCCCACGTCGTAGCGGTCGATCCACGTCGCGGCGACCTTGGCGGGCACGAGCGCGCCGCCGGTCAGCACGGTGCGCAGGCGCTCGAACGCGTAGCCCTCCTCCTCGGCCCGGACGGCCATCGCGATGAGCATCGTCGGCACGCCGATCGCCGCGGTCGCGTCCTCGCGCTCGATCGCCGCGCACACCTCGCGGGGGCTGAAGTAGGGCAGCACGATCTGCGTGCCGCGGACCGCGTAGGTCGAGGCCATCGCCGTGATGCTGCCGCCGACGTGGAAGAACGGCATGGCGTGCAGGTAGCGGCAGCCGTCCTCGATCTCGGCGCGGCAGGCCGTGCAGCGGCCGCCGTTGTACAGCGCGCGGCTGAAGATCTGCACCGCCTTCGGTCGTCCGGTCGTGCCCGAGGTGAACTCGATCTGCACGATGTCGTCGGTCTGCGCCTGCGCCCGGGCGGCGGCCAGCGCGTCGTCGCCGACCTCCTCGCCGCGCGCCACCCAGCGCTCCCAGTCCAGGTCGTGGCCCTCGACGGGCGCCAGCGCCACGCGCTCGCGCAGGGACGGGACCTCGCCGGCGATGCGCGCCAGCGTGTCCCACAGCGCCAGGTCCTTGTGGACGGCGTCGGCGAAGCAGACCTTGACCGCGGCGCGATCCAGGACATAGGCCAGCTCGTCGGGGGCGTAGAGCGGGTTGACCGGCACGGCGATCGCGCCGAGCTGCGAGCAGGCGAACTGCAGCAGGACGAACTCGGGGCGGTTGGCGGCGTAGACGGCGACGACCTCGCCGCGGCGGACCTCCCAGGCCACCAGGGCGCGGGCCACGCGCTCGACGTCGCGGCCCAGCTCGGCGTAGGTCCATCGCGACGGCCCCTGGCCGCCGTAGGGGACGAACACGAGCGCCTCGCGGTCCGGCACGGTGTCGACGCCGTGCTGGAGCAGCTCGTCGTAGCGCCGGTCCAGGGCCGGCATCGGCGTCGGGTCCTGATGCCAGTACGACGCGTTGGGCTCCGTCGCCTGCGTGACCGTCATCGGGCTCTCCTCGGTGGGTGTGACAGGGTCGGGCTCCCGCGTTGACCGGCGTCCGTGGACGCTGGTAGACAGACGACCGTACGGTCGGCCAGCCTAACCGGAGAGCAGAGCATGTCCCAACACCACGTCAGGGGCCGCACGGCCGTCGAGCCCCGGTCGGCCATCCGCGGTGACGCGTGAGCCGCGTCCTGGTCACCGGCGGCGCGTCGGGCATCGGCCTGGCGACCGCGCAGCTGCTGCTCGACGACGGCGCCGAGGTCGTCTCGCTGGACCGCCGGGAGTCCCCGCTGGACGGCGTCCGGAGCGTCGTGGCCGACGTCACCGACGCGGCCGCGCTGGCCTCGGCGGCCGACGAGATCGGCCCCGGCCTGGACGGCCTGGTCTGCGCGGCGGGCATCTGGGACGTGGAGGGCGACGGCAGCCCGTCGCGCCTGTCGCTGGAGGTCTGGGAGCGCACGCTGGCGGTCAACCTCACGGGCACGATGCTCACCGTGCGCGCGTTTGTCGACGGCCTGGCCGACGACGGGGCGATCGTCACGATCGGCAGCGTCGCGGCGCTCAGCGCGATGCCCGGTCGCGACGCCTACACGGCGACCAAGGGCGCGATCACCGCGCTGACGCGCGCCTGGGCCATCGACTACAGCCGGCGCGGGATCCGCGTCAACTGCGTGTGCCCCGGCCCCACGCAGACGCCGATGATCGAGGAGCTGCTGCGCGTGGCCGCCGAGCAGGACCGCACGATCGGCCTGCCCCAGCAGCGCGTCGCCGAGGCGCCCGAGATCGCGTCGGTCATCGCGTTCCTGCTCTCGCCGGCGGCGTCCTACGTCTCCGGGCAGATCCTGGCGGTCGACGGCGGGGCGACGGCCGCGCTGGCCGGCCTGCCGTTCCCGCGGCGCCGGCCGCGCGAGGCCTAGGTGGACATCGGCCACGTCCTGCGCCAGTGCTCGGCCCGGGCCGGGCGGGTCGCGCCGGGCGACCCGGCGCTCGCGCTCGACGACGGCCCGTTCGTCACCTACGGCGAGCTCGCCGCGCGCAGCGACCGCTACGCCAACGCGCTCCTGGACCTCGGCGTCGCCCACGGCGACCGCGTCGCGATCCTGATGCACAACAGCATCGAGTACTGGATCGCCTACTTCGCGATCACCCGCATCGGGGCGATCGCCGTGCGGCTGAACTTCCGCCTGGGCCCCGAGGAGCTGCAGTTCGCGCTGGACGACTCGGGCACCTCGATGCTGCTGGCCGACGCGGCGCTGCTGGCGCCGCTGGCCGACCGCCGAGGCGCGCTGGGCGTGCGCGAGTACGTCGCGCTGGGCGAGGACGCCGGCGGCCCCGCGCACCCGTGGGCCCTCCTGGAGGACGGCGCCGAGGGCGAGCCCGCCGTCGCGCGGCCCGACGACGCCGACGGCGCGATGATCATGTACTCCTCGGGGACCACCGGGCGGCCCAAGGGCGCGCTGTGGACCCACGGCAGCACGATGTGGTGGCTGGCGATGCAGATCGCCGGGCGGACCGGTGATCATCGTCACGCCGCGCAGCGTGACGATGATCACCGGCCCGCTCTACCACGTCGGCGGCATCGAGAACTACACCCTGCCCACGCTGGCCGCCGGGGGCAGCGTCGTGACGTGCTCCAGCGGCGGGTTCTCGATCCTGCGGGCCCTGGAGGTCGCCTCGGCCCAGGAGGTCACCGACCTCCTGCTGTTCCCGAACATGATCCGCGACATGCTGGCCACGCCCGGCTGCGAGCACGTCGCCCTGCACCGCGTGCGGCGCGTGTTCACCGGCGGCGACGCCGTGCTGCCCTCCTCCGTGGAGGCGATGCGCGCGCGCCACCCGCAGATGGACCTCGTGCAGGTCTACGGCCTGACGGAGGGCACCCCGGTCGTCGCCTGCGGCGCCCCGGGCTTCGCGTTCGAGCACCCCGAGCAGGTCGGGCGCGCGTTCCCGTTCGCCGAGCTGACGATCCGCGACGACGACGGCGCGGTCGTCGCCGACGGCCTGCCGGGGGAGATCTGGACGCGCAGTCCCGCCAACGCCGTGGGCTACTGGAACGACCGGCAGGCCAGCGCCGAGACGCTCGCCGGCCGCTGGTGCCGGACGGGGGACCTGGGCATCGTGGAGGACGGCGCGCTTCGGATCTCGGGCCGCAAGAAGGACATGATCGTCGCTGAAGGTCAAGAAGTTCGAGCTGCGCGAGCGCTTCGGCTGACCTAAGGACCCGTGCTCGCCCGAGCAGGGCCGCGGCTTCGCCGTCGTGGCCGACGAGGTGCGCAGGCTGGCCGAGGCGGCCTGCCCGCCGCCGCCTTCTCCGTGTCGCGCACGGCTGCCATGCTGCGCCGCGGCGGCCGCCCCGGCCGCCGCACGCACCCATGGATCTCGGCCTCGTCGCGCTGGTCTTCCTCGCCGCCCTGCTGGGCCCGGCGCTGTCGCTGCTGGCCCGCGGCGCGATCCCGGTCGTCGTCGGCCAGCTGCTGGCCGGCGTGGTGCTCGGGCGCACGGGGCTGCGGGTCATCGACCCCGCCAAGAGCGACCTCGAGCTGCTCTACACGCTGGGCTTCGCCACGCTGATGTTCACCGTGGGGATGCACGTGCCGCTGCACGACCGGCGGCTGCGCACCGCGCTGCGCACCGGCCTGGTGGCGGTCGCCGTCGCCGTGCCGCTCGCGGTGGGCGCGGGCCTGGCCGCCCACGCGCTGGCCGGCGGCCCGGCGCTCGTCTATGCCGTCGTGCTCGTCTCGTCCTCGGCGGCGGTCGCTCTGCCCGTCATCGACGAGACCGGCCTGAGCAGCCCGGCCGTCCTGGCGGCGATGACGTGGATCACGATCGCCGACATCCTGGCGACGATCGCGATCCCGCTCGTCATCACGCCGTCGCGCGCGGGCCACGCCGCCATCGGTGCGCTCATCGTCTCCGTGCTCGTCGCCGCGGTCTTCGGCGTCGCGCGGCTGCTGCGCCACGCCGAGTGGGTGCACCACGCGCGCAAGGAGGGCAAGCACCGCGGGTGGGCGATCGACCTGCGGTTGTCGGTCGTCGTGCTGTTCGGGCTGTCGTGGATCGCCCAGAAGGTCGGCGCGAGCCTGCTGGTCGCCGGGTTCGGCACCGGCCTGGTCGTCGGCGCGATCGGCGGCCCCAAGCGCCTGTCGCGCGAGGTCCTCGGCCTGGGCCAGGGCTTCCTCGTGCCGCTGTTCTTCGTGCTGCTGGGGGCCAGGCTCGACCTGCGGGCGCTGGGCCATGACCACCGCGCGGTCGTCCTCGCCGTGCTGCTCTCCGCGCTGGCCGTCGCCGTCCACGTCCTGGCCGCGGTGGTGATCCGCGCGCCGGCGTCGGTGGGCCTGCTGGCCACCGCCCAGGTCGGCGTCCCCGCGGCGGTCATCGCGCTCGGGCTGCCCGCCCACGCGTTCGACCAGGGACAGGCCGCCGCGATCTTCTGCGCCGCGCTGGTCTCCATCGCGGCGTGCGCGGTGGGGGCCGCGCTCTTGCGCGGCGCGGCGCTCCCGCCCGCCGCGCCGCCGGCGGCCCCCTACGACGCAGGGCGGCTGGAGGCCCAGACCCGGTAGTTGGCGTCGTCGCGCTGCAGCCACGCCGCGCTGAGGGCGCCCGTCACGGGATCGAAGGCGGCGCGCGCCTCGCCGACGACGCACAGCGCCGGGGCGGGGCACGTCGCCGGGAGGGTCTGCGCCGGGGTGAGGAAGCCCGAGCCGGGCGTGGTGGCGGCGACCACCACCTCCGACCTCACGAGCACGTCCCCGGTCTCGCGCTCCCAGGCGACGGCCAGCCGGCCGCCGGGCCCGATCGTCAGCTCGGTCGGGCGCACCGCGCGCCCGGCGGTCCCCCGCGCCAGCGTGTGGGGCGTGGCGAGCCGGTCGCGGTTGCCCAGGCGCGCGAGGACCACGGCCGTCTCGCCGGCGTTGTCGCCCTGCCAGGCGATCGCGCCGTGCCCCGCGGCGTCGAGCACCGTGAAGATCCGGCGGTCGGCACCGGCGAACGCGTACCCCGTGGCCTCGTAGCGCGCCAGGACGCGATGGGTGAACGGCCGGCCGGGCAGCCGGACGGCGGCGTCGAAGGCGAACGACGTGGGGCCGTTCGCGGGCCGGCCCGCGGTGGCCCAGGCCAGCAGGATGCGCCCGCGGGCGTCCATGGCCGCCCGCAGCACGCTCGGCGTGTGGACGGCGGCGGCCACCCGCAGCACGGGGCCCCAGGCGCCGCCGGCCGGGCGGACGCGCGCCTGCACGGCGCCCCGGCGGTACCAGGCCAGGACGCGGTCCCCGCGTGCGTCGATGGCCACGGCCGGCATCCGCGCCCCCTGCGGTGTGCGGTCGCGCACGGGGCCGAAGGACGCGCCGGCCCGGCGCTCGGAGACGCGCACGACCGTGGTGGTCCCGTCGTCGCGCGACCAGGCGGCGATCGCGGCGCCGGCGGGCGAGGCCGCCAGCGCCGGGGTCGACAGCGAGCGCGCGGCCCGGCGCCCGCCGGTCGTGCCGAGGTCCAGGGACACCGGGACGGCGAACGTCGCGTCGGCGCGCCCGAGCGCGGCGATCATCCGGTAGCGCAGCGTCGGGCCGGAGCCCTCGCGCAGCGAGCCGCGCATGAGCAGACGCGAGCGGCCGTAGAACGCGAGGGCCGGCTGGGCGTGCAGGTAGGCCAGCCCGCGCAGCAGGCGCGGGCCCGGCTGCCAGCCCGTCGTCCCGGCGGCGTGGGTCGCGGTTCCGTAGAACGGGCCGGGCTGGGCGCTCCAGACCAGCAGGCCGTCGCCGTCGGCGTCGTAGGCCGCCGTGATGATCGCGCTCGCGGTGCCCGGACCCGAGAGGTCCTGGGGATCGGACCACTGCGCCGACGCGCGGGCGGGCGCGGCCAGGGCGAGGACGGCGACGAGCAGCAGGGCGGGCCGGGCGGGCATGCAGCCATCGTCCACGCGCCGCGGGGCGCGGCCATCCGTCGTTCGCCGCATGCCGCGCGCGAGGAACCCGGTACGGTCGGCGCCATGCGGATCTGGGCCGAGGCGACGACGGTCGGCGACCTGGTCGACCGCGCCGCCACCGAGACCACGGGCGACGCCGTCGTGTTCCCCGGCCGTCGCGCGAGCTACCCCGAGCTTGCGCGGCGCACCGACGACTGCGCCCGCAGCCTGCTCGCGCTCGGCGTCGGGCCGGGCGACAAGGTCGCGCTGTTCCTGCCCGACGGCCTGGACGTCGTCGTCGCGCTCGTCGCCACGACGAAGCTCGGCGCGGTTCCCGTGCCGGTCAACGGGCGCTTCAAGGCGCGTGAGCTCCAGCACGTCGTCGCGCACTCCGACGCGCGCATCCTGCTCACGGCGACCGCGACGACCGACGAGGGCACCGACCACGCCGGGATCGTCGCCGAGGTCTTCCCGGCGGGGCCGGGGCAGGACGACGGCGAGCGCGCCACCGACGCGGCGCCGCACCTGCGCCGAATCGTCGACCTCACCGGGGCCCGGCCGGGCTTCCTCTCGCGCGCCGCGTTCGAGGCCGCCGCGCAGCGCGTCGGGGTCGGCGAGCTGCGCACGCTGCAGAACCGCGTGCGCCTGCGCGACATCGCGCTGCTCATGTACACCTCGGGCACCACGTCGCGCCCGAAGGGCTGCCTCATCACCCACGAGGCGATCGTCCGCCACGGGGCGGCGGTCTGCCGGCGCCACTTCCTGCTGACCGAGCGCGACCGGCTGTGGGACCCGCTGCCGCTCTTCCACTGCGGCGGCATCGTGCTCATGATCGGCACCTTCGCCGCGCGGGCCGCGTTCGTGCACACGGGTGCGCACTTCGACGCCGACACCGCGCTGCGCCAGCTCGAGGAGGAGCGCTGCACCGTGGCCTACCCGGCCTTCGAGAACCTCTGGCTGCCGGTGATCGAGCACCCGCGGCTGGCCGAGGCCGACCTCAGCGCCCTGCGCCTGATCCAGACGATCTGCACGCACGAGCGCCTCGCCCAGTTGCAGGCGCGCCTGCCCAGGACGACGCAGACCACGGCCTACGGCTCGACGGAGTGCTGCACGAACCTCACCCTGCCGTTCCCCGACGACCCCTACGAGGTGCGGATGAGCACCCAGGGCGCACCCGTGGAGGGCATGGAGGTGCGCATCGTCGATCCCGAGACCCGCGAGCCGCTGCCCACCGGGGTCACCGGCGAGCTGTGCTTCCGCGGCTACTCGCGCTTCGAGGGCTACTACAAGGACCCCGAGCTCACGGCGGCCACGATCGACGCCGACGGCTGGTTCCACTCGGGCGACCGCGCCGCGCTCGACGAGCACGGGCGCCTGATCTACGGCGGCCGCATCAAGGACATGCTCAAGGTCGGTGGCGAGAACGTCTCGGCCCTGGAGGTCGAGGCCCACCTGACCGGCCACGAGGCCGTCGGCATCGTCGCCGTCGTCGCGGCCCCCGATGCGCGCTACGGCGAGGTGCCCGCCGCCTTCGTGGAGTGCCGCCCCGGCGCGACCGTGACCGAGGAGGAGATCATCGACTTCTGCGTCGGCCAGATCGCCACCTACAAGGTGCCGCGCTACGTCCGCGTGGTCACCGAGTGGCCCATGTCGGGCACGAAGATCCAGAAGTTCGCCCTGCGCGAGCGCATCGCCGCCGAGCTGGCCGCCGCCGGCATCTCCGAGGCGCCGCGGATCTCCTCGCGGCGTCCCGAGCCCGCCTGACCGGCACGGCCGGGGCCGCCCGGGTCCTCGGCGAACGTCCGGGGAGCGCTCAGCCGGCCCACGGTCTCGGGCGGCAGGGTCCTGGACATGCCCACGACTCGGCGCGCTCCTGGCGTCGGCGTTCCCGACGCTCCCGGCGCCCGCGATCGCCTCGGCGGCCGGCGGCCACCGCGCGTCGCGCCGCCGCCGCCGCAGCCTGCGCCCCACGGCAGGCCGGGCGGGCCCGTCGCGGTCCTGACGGCCGGCACGCGGGTGCGCACGGGCCGCAGCCAGATCCCCGTCGGGCTCTCGTGGTCCTAGCGGCCGCGGATCCCAGGAAACCCACAGGGTGCTCGCGGGCCGATCCCATGGTCGCCGCCGATGGTGGGGACATGACCATCGCGCTGCTTCCCCGCACGACCCACGTCGGCCACGTCATGGCACCGTCGTGTCCCTCGACGTGCAACGCCTGAGCACGGCACGGCTGCGCGGCCTGCCGGGCATCGTGGGCGCGTCGACGGGTCGGCCCCCGGCATCCAGCCCGTCCTCGATCGCACCAACCCCGCGCTGGTTCGGGCGAAGGGCACGCTGACCGGCGTCGCGGCCGTGGACCGCGACAGCGTCTCCCTGACCCCGAGCCCGTGCCGCTGCCGGCGCCGGAGACTGCCTAGCCGCGCTCGGCCTCCTCGACGGCGCGGGCGCTCTCGACGCGCGAGCCGGCGTCGAGCTTGCGGAACATGTTGCGGATGTGGGTCTCCACGGTCTTCTTGCTGAGGAACAGCTCGCCGGCGATCTCGCCGTTGGTCCTGCGGTCCACGATGAGGCGCGCGATCTCCAGCTCGCGCTCGGTCAGCGCGCCCACCCCGGTGCTCGCGCCGCCCGCCCGGGTGCGGCGGTGGATGTGCTGCCCGAGCCGGCGCAGCTCGCGCTCGGCCGCGTCGCGGTGGCGCACGGCGCCGCAGCGGTCGAGCTCGGCGGCCGCCTGCTCGAGCTCGCGCACCGCCCGGTCCTGCTCGCCGGTCTGCGCCAGCGCACGGCCGGCGATCGTGCGCGCCAGGCCGGCCTCGACCGGCATGCCCACCGCGTCGGAGAGCGCCGCCGCGCGCAGCGCCAGGCCGGCCGCCGCGGCGGCGTCGCCGGCGGCCAGCGCGACCGCTGCCGTCGCGCGGTCCGCCATGGCGGCCGCGGAGCGCAGGCCGACGGCCTCCGCGGCGGCCCGTGCGCCCGCCGCGGCCCGCCGGGCCTCGTCGTCGTCGCCCAGCGCCAGCCGGCTGCGGGTCATCAGCTCGAGCAGGTAGGCGCGCCAGACCTCCGGGATCGCGATGAGATCCTCTCCCACGGAGTCCGTCAGCGCGGCGGCGGCCCGGTCCGGCCGGCCGCTGTCGAGCAGCGCGACGGCGAGCACGGCGGCCGCGCGCGCGGCGATCACGCCCTGACCGGTGGCGGTCGCGAGTTCCAGGCTCTCCTGCGCCGTGGCGATCGCGGTGCGCAGGTCGCCCGCGGGCACCGCGACGAAGGCCCGGCAGAACAGCGCCCAGGCCAGGGCGGCCCGGTTGCCCGACAGCCGGGCCGCCTCGGTGGCCGCCTCCAGCAGCTCGGCGGCCTCGGCGAGGTGGCCGCTCATGCACCAGGCGACGCCGAGCGTGGCGTAGACCCCGGGGAACAGCTGGCCCTGGCCCGTCGCGCGCCCGACGGCGAGCGCGCGCTCGGCGTGGACGCCGGCCTCGGCGAAGCGGTCGAGGTAGATCTCCGCGCCGGCCAGCTCGACGGCGGCGTCGAGCCGGCCGGCCAGCTCGTCGTCGGTGAGCGCGTCGACCATCGGCGCCGCCTCCGCCCACACGCGCCCGGCGGGCTCGGGCTCTCCACCCCAGGCCAGGGCGCGGGCGAGCGTCGCCAGCGCGGCGGCGGTCAGCGCCGGGTCGCCGATGGCCCTGGCCGCCTCGACGGCCCGGCGGGCCCACTCCTGCCCCGCGCGGTACTGGAGGCGGTAGACCTCGTCGGCGGCGAGCTCGAGCATCAGCGCGACGGCCGCCGGCCCGGTCGCCTCGGGCAGGTCGGAGAGGGCCTCGGCCAGGCGGTCGTGGGCCTGCTCGTGGCGGCCCAGCAGCCGCTCGACCCGCGCGCAGGCGGCCACGAGCCTGACCCGCACGGGCGATGCGTCCGGCGCGATGAGGCCCAGGCTCTCGATGAGCGCGGCATGGGCCTCGGCGAAGCGGCCCGTCGCGGCCTGCGCGGCGGCGCCGGCCAGCAGCAACTCGACCCGGCCGGCGGCGGGGGCGGTGTCGGGGAGCAGTCGCAGGGCGCTCGCGAACCACCGGGCCGCGGTGGCCGGGGCCCGCCGCGACGCGTCGTGGCCGGCCTGGGTGAGGACCGCCACCGCGGCGGCGTCGCCGACCCGGGCCGCGATGTCGACGTGGTGGGCACGGGCGGAGGCGGCGGCGCCGCGGTCGGCGAGCGCGTCAGCGACCCGCTCGTGGGCCCCGATCCGGCGGCCCACCGCGGCCGACTCGTAGACCGCGCGCCGGACGATGGGATGGCGGAAGCGGAAGCGCCGCGGCACGGTGGTCGTCCGGATGAGGTCGACGGCCAACAGCTCGTCGATGGCCTCCATGACGGCGGGCTCGGCCACGTCGGACGCCGACGCCGCGAGCTCGCGCTCGAAGGGGTCGCCGGCCACCGAGGCGCCCTCCAGGATGCGCCGGGTCGGGGGCGCGAGCAGCTCGAGCTCCTCCTGCAGCGCGGCGGCGACCGGACCGGGGACCTGCACCTCCGCCACCGACAGACCGCCCTCGGGTGCGCTCGGCGCGGCCGCCGCTCCCGCGCGGGCCAGCTGCTCGAGGTAGAACGGGTTGCCGCCCGACTCCTCGTAGAGGGCGGCCGCCGACGCGTCCGACGGCGCGCGGCCGAGCATCGCGGCGGCCTCCTCGCCCGTCAGCGGGTCCAGCCCGATCTGCGTGAGCTCGCCGTTGCGCACCGCCCGCCGGACTGCGCCGGCCAGGCGTGGCGGGGTCTGGTGCGGGCGCGAGGCGAGCACGAGGAGGACGGCCGCCGCGGGAGGGCGGTGCAGGAGGGCGGCGGTGAGGTCGATGGAGGCCGCGTCGGCCCAGTGGACGTCGTCGAGCATGAGGACCATGGGCTTGGTCGCGGCGAGACGCTCCAGGAGCTCGCGGACCGCGCGGTTGATCCGGTAGCGCTCGTCCTGCAGTCCGGCAGCCGCGCCGCGGCCGAGGTCCGACAGCGCCGGGAACACCTGCGCGAGCTCCGCACGGACCTCCTCGTCGAGGTTGGCGAGCCGTCGCGGCTCCACGCCCGCCACGTACTCGTCGAGCGCGTCGACGAAGACCCAGAACGGCAGATCGCGGTCCAGGTCCGATCCCGAGCCGGTCAGGACGATGTGACCCCGGGCGTCGGCGCGGGCCGCGAGCTCGGCCAGGAGACGCGTCTTGCCGATGCCGGCCGCGCCCACGACCTCGAGGGCCCGCGCGTGCCCGCCGTCGAGGTCGTCGAGCGCGGCGTCGAGGCGGGAGAGCTCCGGGCCGCGTCCGACGAGGTGGTGGGCGAGCACGAACATCGCAGGGACTCGCCGCGACTATACGGCCGCTGCGCCCGGCGCCCGGCGCGGGGGGCCGCGCAAGCTCAGGGCGGCGCCCCGATGTCGCCGGCGGCGTGCGCCGCGACGCTCGGACCATGCCGACGTTCCTGTTGCACCACGTGCACGAGCCGGGGGAGTGCGGCGCCGTGTTCGCGTCCTTCACCGGCCACGAGAGCCCGCTGCGCCACCGGACGACGATGTCGTCCTGCCGCTACGGCGGCCACGCGATCTGGTGGGCGGTGACGGCCGGCTCGCCGGAGGCCGCCCTGGCGCTGCTGCCGGCCTACGTCGCCCGGCGCACGACGGCCAGCGCGGTCGCCCGGGTGGAGATCCCATGAGCCCCGCGATCTCAGGGTCGCGCCCTGATGTCGGGGTGGGCGGCGCCGACGAGGGTGGGGCCATGCACAGCCACCACCACCCCGACACCGCGCCGCCCGCCCACGCCGGCGGCGCCCTCAAGCGGCTCAAGCGGCTGCTCCTGCTGCTGTGCGTCGCCCAGCTCATGGTCATCCTGGACATCTCGGCGGTCAACGTCGCGATGCCCGACATGGCCCGGAGCCTCGGCATCGCGGGCGGCGACCTCGGCTGGACCATCACGAGCTACTCCCTGATCTTCGGCAGCCTGCTGCTGCTCGGCGGCCGCGCGGCCGACCTGCTCGGGCGCCGGCGCATGTTCCTGACCGGGCTCGGGGTGTTCGTCGTGGCCTCCCTGGCGGCCGCGACCGCCGGCAGCCCCGCGATGCTCTTCTCGGCCCGGGCCGGCCAGGGCCTTGGCGCGGCCATGCTGTCGCCCGCCGCCCTGTCGATCCTGATGGGCACGTTCCGCGAGGGCACGCCGCGGGCGCACGCGCTGGCCGCCTGGGGCGCCGTCGGCGGCGCCGGCGCGGCCGTGGGGGTGCTGGTCGGCGGCGCCCTGACCGAGCTCGTCGGCTGGCAGGCGATCTTCGTCGTCAACCTGCCCATCGGCCTGGCGCTCGGCGTCGCCGCCCGCCGGATGATCCCCGCCGACACCGCGGCCCCCGACTGGCACGGGCTCGACCTGCGCGGCGCCGCGCTGGCGAGCGGGAGCTCGGCCGCGCTCGTGTTCGCGCTCTCGCAGGCTGCGGACGCCGGCTGGACCTCGGCGCAGACGCTCGGTCTCGGCGGGTCGGGGCTGGCCGGCCTGGCGGCCTTCGTCGCCGCCGAGCGGCGCACGGCGCGGCCGCTGCTGCGGCTCGAGCGCCTGGCCGACCGCGGCGTCGGCGGCGGTCTGCTGCTGATGCTCGTGGCCGCCGCGGCGCTGTTCGGCACCTTCCTGCTCGTCTCCCTCTACCTGCAGGACGTGCTGGACGCCGGCCCGCTGACGACGGGGCTGGCGTTCCTGCCCCTGGCGGTGGCGCTCGGCCTCGGCGTCCACGCCGGCAACCACGTGCTCATGCACGCCGGCGTCCGGATGCCGATGGCCGCCGGCTTCGCCGCGACGGCCGGGGGCATGGTGCTGCTGTCCGGCGCCGGCGTCGGCGGCAGCTACCTCGCCGATGTGCTGCCCGGCATGCTCGTGGCCGGCGTCGGCCTGGGCGTCGTGCTCGTCTGCGTCTCCGTGTCGGTCATGACCGGTGCCGAGGACGAGGAGACCGGCATGCTCTCCGGCCTGACCACCACCGGCCACGAGATCGGCGGCACGATCGGCGTCGCCGTCCTGGCCACGATCGCCGCCGCACCGGCCGGCGCCGCGTCGCCGGCCGGCCTCAGCCTCGGCCTCGGGGACGCCTTCGTGGCGGTGGCGGGGATGTCGGCCGCCGCCGGCGTCGTCGCCCTCGTCGTCCTGCCGTCCGCAGCGATCCTGCTGCCCAAGCTGGCGCTCGCCCCGCGCGTCGCCATCCACTGAGGAGCACCATGACCTGCACCGCCCACACCCAAGGAGCCCCCATGACCCAGCACCGAGAGGTCGTCGTCATCGGCGGCGGCCAGGCAGGACTGGCGATCGGCCACCACCTCGCCCGCCAGGACCGCGACTTCACGATCCTCGACGCCGCGGCGCAGCCCGCAGCGGCCTGGCGCTCGCGCTGGGACTCGCTGCGGCTGTTCACGCCGGCCCGCCACGACGGGCTGCCCGGACGCGAGTTCCCCGCCGACCCCGACAGCCACCCGGGCCGGGACGAGGTCGTGCGCTACCTCACCGACTACGCACGGGACCTCACGCTGCCCGTCGAGCTCGACAGCACGGTGCGCGCGGTGCGCCGGGGCGAGCACGGCTACGTCGTCGAGCTCGACGACCGGACCTACCACGCCGATCAGGTCGTGGTGGCCACCGGCCCGTTCCAGACCCCGCGGCGCCCGCTGCACCTCGCCGAGGCCCTCGACCCCGGCGTGGTCCAGCTCCACAGCAGCGGGTACCGCCGGCCCGAGGACGTGCCGGCGGGGTGCGTCCTCGTCGTCGGCGGCGGCAACAGCGGTTACCAGATCGCCGAGGAGCTGGCCGCCGATCCCCGGCGCCGGGTGCACCTGTCGGTCGGATCGCGCCAGACGCCGCTTCCCACGCGGATCCTCGGCCGTGAGCTGTTCAGCGTGCTGGAGGCGACGGGTCTCATGCACAAGACCGTCGGGTCGCGCCTCGGGCGGCGGCTGAAGGGCCGCGACACGCTGGTCGGGTGCAGCCCCAGCAGGGCTCGGCGCCAGGGCATCCGGATGGAGACCCGGGCGCTGTCGGCCTCCGGGGCCGCGGTGGCCTTCGACGGCGGCAGCCGCCTCGAGGTCGACGCGGTGATCTGGGCGACCGGGTTCGACGCCGACCACTCGTGGATCGATGTCCCCGTCTTCGGCCGCGACGGGCGCATCGCGCACCAGCGCGGGGTCACCGCCTCGCCCGGCCTCTACGCCCTCGGCCTGCCCTGGCTGCACACGCGAGGCTCCGCGCTCCTGGGCTGGGTCAAGGACGACGCGGAGCACCTCGCGGCGTGCATCGCCGAGCGAGCCCGTGCCCTGTCCGGCGATCGCGGCGCCGCGCGCGCCGACCTGGCCCCGCGAGCGGCGGCACGCGCATGAAGGCCAAGGACGCCCCACCGATCGACGGGCTGGTCGTGTCCGGGTTGACCGAGCTCGCCCTCGGCGCGCTCACCGGGTGGCCGATGGCCGTCGCCGTCAGCCGCCCGCACGACCTTCCGAGGCTCGGCATCCGCTCCGGCGCCCGGCTGCGGCAGTGGCACCTGGACCTGATCATGCTCGGCAGCCTGACCGCTGCCGCACCGCGGCTGGTTCCGAACCCGCCACGCGCGGTCGCGCTGCCGCTGGCGGTCGGCGCGTGGGTCAACGCGAACGCGTTCGGCGTGTTGGCCTTCCGCCCCGAGCTCAAGGACCACCCCGTCTATAAGGCGGGGGTCGGTGCGTCCTTCGTCTCCGCCTCGTGGGGCTTCACCGGCCTGGCCGCCGTGGCCTGGAAGCGCTGGTGGCACGGACGATGAGCACCCACGCCGGTACCCCCGCCGCCGGCGCGAGCCACGCCTCGCCGCGGGCGGCGAAGCAGCGGGGGGTGGTGGTCGGCCTGGCCCAGACCGCCACCCCGCTGCTGTTCTGGTGGCTGGACGCCGCCGTCGTCTACGCGCTGGGGATCGTCCTGATCGCGGCGATCTACGTCGGCTTCGCCGTCGCCGACGGCCGCCCGAAGGTGATCGCGGTCGAGAGCGGGGTGGCCCTGGCGTTCGTCGTGGTGGCGGCCGTCGCGGTCACGGGCTCGCCCTGGCTGCTGGTGGCGGGCCTGGCCGGCCATGGCCTCAAGGACCTGTGGCAGCACCGGACGCACTTCGTGGCCGGCACGCGGTGGTGGCCGCCGTTCTGCATGGTCGTCGACTGCGTGGTCGCGGCGGCGCTCGTCGTCGAGATCGCCGCGGGGCTGCACTTCCGCTAGGCGGGAGCGCCAGGGCCCGGGCGCTCAACGCGAGGCACCGGCGGTCCCACCGGCGGTGCCCGCCGCCGCAGTCGCCGCAGCGGTCCCGGCGCCGCCGGCCACCTGACGGCCGTCACGGGCCCGGGGCATCGTCCTCGGAGCGCCCCGAGGCCGCGCGACCGCGCTCATAGCGGTGGGCGAGCCCGAACGGAGGCAGCCAGGACTCGCGACGCATGGTCCAGCCCTCGTAGGTCGGCACGAGCTGGTCCGGGACGTCCAGGGCGCCGAGGTGCACCTCGATCTCGTCGGTGGTGCGGGCGAAGACCGAGGAGCCACAGCGGGGACAGAAGGCCCGGCCCTCGTAGTCGCGGGTCTCGCCGTCGACCGTCACCGCGTCCTGCGGGAAGATCGCGAAGGCGCCGAACAGGGCGCCGTGGTGCCTGCGGCAGTCGAGGCAGTGGCACAGGCCGACCCGGTAGGGCCGTCCGCAGGCCACGATCCGGACGTCGCCGCACAGGCAGCCGCCTGCGAATCGGTCCATGCTGCGTCTCCTCTCAGCAGAGGCGCCGACGGGACCTGCCGACGCGCTGGGCGAGCCGGGATCCGGCTCCGGAGAGGAGGTATCCCACGAAGAGGGGTGCCGCCGGGCGAGGGGAGTCCGGGCGCAGCGTGGCCTCGACCCATGCCGTGCGGGTGAGACAGCCGATGCAGGACTCGATGGCCCGGCGCGCCGGCGTGATCAGGTGGAGCACGCCCGCGATCACGTCGTGGAGGCGAAGTGCAGCTCGTAGAGCGCGACGAGCGTGCCGATGTAGGCGCCTGCAACGATGTCGCTCGGGTAGTGGCCGCCGGCGTACAGGCGTGAGAACGCGACCTCGTCGGTCATCCACCGGTACTCGCCGGCGCGTTCGGGCTCGTAGTGGCTGAGGACCGAGCTCAGTGCGAACGAGAGGACGGCGTGCTTGGCCGGATAGGAGAACTTCTTGACGAAGCGCTGCTGGTTGAGTGCATGGAGGCTCGGATCGGCGATGTAGGGAGACGGACGGCCGAAGTGCGCCTTGCCCTGTGCGGCGAGCAGGTTGCCGAGCTTGTAGGTCGCCTTGAACACCGCGGCCGACTGCTTGGCCTCCGGCTTGGCGACGAAGGCCCCGTACTGCTTGTCGAAGAGCTTCCACACGTCCTTCTTGCCGTGGGCCTCCAGCCAGGTGGCGGCGGCCACTCCGGCGGGGGTGCGTGCGGCGTCGATGCGATGGAGCGCGAGGAGCTCGTCGTGTTGGACGGCGCCGCTCGGCGGGCCGCCGACGGTCGCCAGCACGTACCGGGAGAAGCCGGCGTCGTCGCGTGCGGGATGGGCCCGGACCCACCGCGAGAAGGCGATGTCGGCGCGAGCCTTCGGGGCGGTGGCCAGTCGGTCGATGAGCCCGAGGCGCGCCTTGGCGAACAGCGTCGGCATGGGCTGGCCGCCCAGCGGTCCTGACGGACCGCTGGGCAGGTTGAGGATGATGGCGGCGCCTGCGAGGCCGAGGACGACGAGACCGAGCAGGGCCCGGATGGTGCGCTGGCTGAAGCCTGTGGTCTCAGGCATGGGCCGGCCCGTGGGCCATGGCGCGTGCGCCGAGGGGCATGGCCCCGAAGTAGCGGGAGAGCAGCCACCGCAGGTCGTTCGTCTTGACGTCGGTGCGCAGCAGCCCGACGCCGACGCAGTACTTGCTGCACGACACCGGGCTGATGCCGCGGGTGCGCAGCGCTCGGTCGACGGCCCCGAGTCCCCGCTCGCACTTGCTCTCGAGGATCACGTGGCCGGGATCCAGCCCGGGGACCATCCTGCCGGTCGCATCGGCGAAGCTGAGGGCGAAGTCGCAGGTGACCCGCTCCGGGCCGTGAGCCAACGTCACGCGCTCGTAGTCGGTGCGCAGCGTCGGCGCGAGCGTGGGCACGGCCATGCGTGGATAGGCCTCGGCGACCCGGGCCTCCAGGAACGCCCGGGCCTGCTCGGTCACGCGCCCGTGGTCATCGGCTGCGTAGGGCAGCTGGTGCTTGATCGTCTCGTCGCGGGCGCCCTTCAGTTTGACCTCGAAGAGATGCAGACCGCTGTCGACGTAGCGGCGGGAGCGCGCCTTGTAGCGCCGGCGGCGCTGCTGCATGTGCGCGCGGAACGCCGTGAGGGCGGGCGAGTCGAAGTAGACCGTCTCGTAGCGGAACGTCCGCCGCGAGTCGATCTCGAGGGCTCGGTGGGAGTTCGCCAATCCCTCGGTCAGCTCGGCGAACATGGCCCAGTCGACCACGTACTTGCGATCGATCCTGGTGTGCAGCGCCGCGTCGGCCTGGAGCTCGTCGAGTCCCAAGGGGGCGAGGGACCACAGCGCTCGCGTCGCCGCCAGGGGAATCCGGGCGGTCATGCTCCGGCCTCGACGGCAAGGTCGGTCATCGTCCCCGACGGCTCGGCGACGCCTGCGGGCTGCAGGGTCCTGACGTTGATCCGCATGATCTCGCGCACGTAGTCGACGTCGACCACCGTGGCCTCGACGATCTCGGTCCCCAGGCGGTGGGCCAGCTCGGCCCGCAGCTCTGCGGGATCGTTGACCACGATGTCGAGCGTCACGCGCTGGCGCGTCGTGCTGCGGTGCAGCGACGGGTGGTCGATCAGGAAGAGGGCGAGCAGCAGGACCACGTCCAGCAGCACGGGCACGAGGTGGTTGCCGAGGCGGATGCCGTTGATCAGCGCGAAGGCCAGCGCGCTGAAGAAGTACGACAGCTCCTGGTTGGAGAATGGCTCGGAGCGCAGCCGCACGATCGAGAGCAGCGCGAACAGCCCGAACCCGACGGCCGGACCGATGTGCTGGGCCGAGATCACCGTCAGCACGCAGAACAGCGCGAGGTTGAAGGTCGAGAACACGACGAACAGCCCGCGCCGCGGCCGGCGCTGCGCGATCATCGCAGCGAGCATTCCCACGCAGACCACGTCGACGAACAGCCGCAGTACGACGTCGGCCAGATCGAGCCCCGAACCGCTCATCGCGCCGGCCCTTGGGTGATCGGATCGTGACGTTCACAGGTCGTTGACACGAGACGTCAAGCTACGGGTGCCATCTGAGACGAATCTGAGGTGCGAGCGCTTCGGCTACGGTCCGGCGCATGCGGGTGTTGGTCGTCGAGGACGATGCACGGATGGCCCAGCTGCTGGGGCGTGGTCTGGCGGCCGAGGGCATCTCGGTGCGCGTCGCACGCGACGGGGCGGCCGGTCTCGCCGAGGCCGAGGACGCCGAGTTCGATGTCGTCGTGTTGGACGTGATGCTCCCGGACACCGACGGCTTCGACGTCTGCCGGCGGCTGCGCGATGCCGGGGTGTGGACGCCCGTGCTGATGCTCACCGCCCGCAGCGAGATCGAGGATCGCGTCGCAGGCCTGGACGGTGGTGCCGACGACTACCTGTCAAAGCCCTTCGCCTTCGAGGAGCTGCTCGCGCGGCTGCGAGCTCTGGCGCGACGCGGGCCCGTCGAGCGTCCGAGCGTCATCACCGTGGGCGACCTGCGGCTGGATCCCGCGACCCACGAGGCCTGGCGCGGCGAGCAGGCCATCGACCTCTCCGCCAGGGAGCTGGCGCTCCTGGAGACGCTGATGCGCCGTCCGGGCCGGGTCCTCTCCCGCGGCTGGCTGCTCGAGCACGCGTGGCCCGATCACATCGAGGAGCGGTCCAACGTCGTCGAGGTCTACGTCGGCTATCTGCGCGACAAGATCGACCGTCCCTTCGCCGTGAGATCCATCGAGACCGTCCGGGGCGTCGGCTATCGACTGCGCCGCGACGGAGGCGAATGAAGCACCTGCACCTCCGGGAGCTGTCGCTGCGGATCAAGCTCACGCTGATCTTCTTCGGCGTGATGGCCGTCGTGCTGACGGCCATCGGCTTGTTCCTGTTCTTTCGCACCAAGACCAACCTCGATGCCGGCATCCGTCAGACGCTCCGGGTGCGGTCCGGTGAGCTGATCCAGTCGATCAGGCAGAACGCCGGCAGCGATTCGGCCGCGACGCTGATCCAGGCCAGCGAGGGCTCGGCCCAGATCGTCGATGGATCGGGCCGTGTCCTGGAGAGCCGGCCGGCCGGACTCTCCGCGCTGCTGAGTCCCGCCGAGGTGCGGACGGCGCTGGGCCGGCGCGCGATGTTCATCGAGCGCGGCGAGGAGCATCGCCTGCTCGTCGTGCCCGTCCACCAGAGCGGGCGCGTCTACGTCACGGTCACCAGGGCTTCGCTGTCCCAGCGCGAGCACGCCCTCGAGGGTCTCAGCCGCGCCCTGGCGATCGGCGGGCCGCTCGGGCTGCTCCTGGCCTCGGCGCTGGCGTACATGATCGCCAGCGCCGCGCTGCGTCCGGTCGAGGCGATGCGCCGTCGCGCCTCGCAGCTGACGACCGCAGATCCCGAGGCGCGGCTGCCGGTGTCCGGCACCCGCGATGAGATCCACCGACTGGCCCTGACGCTCAACGACATGCTCGCGCGCATGGCCCAGGCCGCTGAGCATGAGCGTGCGTTCGTCGCCAACGCCAGCCACGAGCTCCGTACCCCGGTGGCGACGATCCGCACCGAGCTCGAGCTCGCGCTGCGCCATGCCGGCACCGTCGACGAGTTCCGCCGGGCCGCCCGAGCGGCCATCGCCGACGCCGACGATCTGGCGCGACTCGCCGATGACCTTCTCGTGCTGGCACGGGCCGATCGCACGGGGTTGCCGCTGCGCTGCACCGACGTCGACGTCGACGCGCTCCTGCGTGACGTCGCGAGCGAGGCTGCGCGCGACCCCAGAGCGGTCGGGCGCCGCTTCGAGGTGCAGGCCGACGCCGTACATGCCGAGGCCGACCCCGATCGTCTGCGACAGGCGGCCATGAACATGACCCGGAACGCGGTGCTCCACGGCTCGGGAACGGTCACCGTCGGTGCCACCGTCGAGCCGGCGGCGGTCTGTATCTGGGTCAGCGATCAGGGTGGTCCGCTGCCGGCCGACGTCCTTGCGACGGCGTTTGACCGGTTCGCGCGAGCCGCCGACGCGGTCAACCGACCGGGCACCGGACTCGGCCTGTCCATCGTGCGGGAGATCGCGACGGCCCACGGGGGAGAGGTCCGGCTCGAGAACACGGACGCCGGCGTGCGGTGCGTGCTCCGGTTGCCGACGGCCGTACGGGCGTCCGTTCCCGGCGTCTCGCTGTTGCGTCCTCAGCCCGCCGTCGCTCGCGACGTGCGGACGCGGACGTCGACGCCGCCCGCGATGGAGGGCTGACCCGGCGGGCTCTCGCGGACCGACGGCCGGGTCGCTTTCAGCTCCGGCCGTGCAGGGGGAACGTGTGCATCAGCGGATGAGTCGCAGCGTGCGGCCGCGCGCCACGGCGGTGTCGAGGGAGTCGACGTCGAGCTTGCGCAGGACCTCGGAGGCGCGGCGGCGGATCTCGGACTCCGCGACGCCGAGGGTCTGGGCGATCTCGACCTTGTCCATGCCCTTGCCTGCCAGCTGCAGGACCTGGTGCTCCTGCCGGGTCAGGCGGGGCATCCAGTGCTCGTGACCACCGGCCATCGGGTCCGTCGGCCGGAGCTGGCGTGGGGCCAGCAGGCTTGGAGAGGCTGCGATGGTCGCGAGCTGCAGGCAGATGGCGTCGCGGTCCTCGGTCTTGTCGATGTAGGCCGCAGCTCCTGCCTCCAGCCCGGACGCCACGAGCTGTCTGTCGGAGAACGCCGACAGCAGGATGACCGGGACGTCGGGGCCGTGAAGTGACAGGGCGGTGATGACGTCGACGCCGTCGAGGATGGGCATCCGCACGTCCAGCAGTGCGACGGTGGGCTCCAGGCTGCGGATGAGCGACAGCGCGGTGGCGCCGTCGCCGGCCTCGCCGATGACCAGGAATCCGCCGTGGGCATCGAGGGCGCGGATGATCCCCTCGCGGTAGAGCGGATGGTCGTCGGCGACCACGAGGCGGATGGTCCGTGGCCGTGCGGCCGCCATGCCCGTGGGCCACGGGCGGCGCAGATCGCTCACCGTGGCGGGATCGTCGGGCTTGAGGTGCAGCATGGTGATCGTCCTCGTCTCGTCCGGTCTGCGGAGCCCGAGGCCCGCGGCAGCATCGCTCGGGCGGCGGTCGTCGACCATCAGCCGATGGAGGTGTCCGAGGGGTGAGTCTGCATCGGGCGATCGCCGTCGGGGCCGGCGAAGACCGCCTCGCCGGCGGCCGCCCGGGCCAGTGCATCGCAGAGGAGGTCGCGCTCGGTGTCCTTGGTGAGGTAGCCCACGGCCCCCTTGGAGCGCGCCGTGCCGATGACCACGTCGTCGTCGAAGGCGCTGAGCAGCACGACGCGGGCCTCCGGGCGGGCCCGGACGACGTCGGTCATCGCCTCGATGCCGTCCACGCCCGGCATGCGCACGTCGAAGACGCACAGGTCGGGAGCCAGGCGCTCGGCCAGCACCACGGCCTGGCGGCCGTCGCCGGCCTCGCCGACGACGGCGAAGCGGCCGTCGTCGGCCAGCGCTCGGCGCAGGCCGACGCGCACCAGCGGATGGTCATCGGCGATCAGGACGCGGATGGTGCTCATCACCGGCGGCCGGGTATGGGACACGCGGATGGTGATGGGCTCGTGGCGGGCGGCGTCGGGCATGGCGGGCTCTTCTTGAGGATGTCGGATGGACGCAGGATGTCGCCGGTCGTCTTCGCCGGGCATCCTCTGAGCGCGCTGGGCGCAGGCGTGGCCCTGGGTCGCGCGATCGGCTGACCACGCGTCATCCCCTCGCTGCACCGGTCGGGATCGCAGGCCGTGCTAGAAAGGCCGCGATGGCTCCACAGCGCCTCACGGTGACGGCGTTCCCGCGCCGGATCGCACCGGGGGCCTGACGTGCGGAGCCTGCCGGCACGGCTCCGGGACCGGCCGAGGGTGGCCTCGGAGGCTCGTGGCATCGCGCTGCTGCGCCTGGCGCTCGTCCCTGCTGCCGTGCTGGGTGAGGCCAGCAACGGCCCTGGCGTCAGCTCCCGGCTGTTTCCGTGGGTGGTGGGCGTGCTGGCCGTCTACGCCGTCGCGTCGCTGGCGCTGACCTTCACCGACTACGCTCACGATCGGCTGTCGGTGGTCCAGGCCCTGCTGGACCTCGTGATGGTCGCGCTGCTGGTCTCGACCAGTGGCGGCGCCAGGTCGCCGCTGAAGTACACGTTCTACGTCCTGCCCATCGGGGCGGCACTGCGCCTCTCCCCAAAGCTCACGGCGACCTGGGCGGGCCTGTCGGTGCTCGCCTATCTGGCCGTGACCGTGCGCCACCGTGACACCAGCCTTCCGGGTGACATCGATCTGCTGGCCGGTGACAGCGTCTCGTTCCTGTGGGTCGGCAGCGCGGCGGTCATGTTGTCCGTCCTGCTCGGGCGCCGCCAGCGCACGTTGTCCGAGCTGGCCGCGACGCGTCGCGCGCTCGTCCAGCAGGCGCTGGACGCCGAGGCGCGCGAACGCCGGCGCCTGGCCGAGGAGCTGCACGACCATGCCATCCAGAACGTGCTGCTGGCCCGCCAGGAGATCACCGACATCGCCCGCGGACGCCCCGGTGCCCTGGAGCGTGCCCGACAGGCGCTGGACGAGACGAGCCGCCAGCTGCGCCGCGAGGTGTTCCAGATGCATCCGCTCGGGCTCGAGCGCGCGGGTCTGACGGCGGTGCTGGGCGAGCTGGCCGGGGACGCGGCCCGGCGCGGCGGGTTCGAGGTCGGCGTCACGGTCGATCCGGCCGCCGAGCACGGCGGTCCTCAGGACCTCCTCGTCTCGACCGCGCGGGAGCTGCTGACCAACGTGGCCAAGCACGCCGGCGCCCGGCACGTGACGGTCACCGTGACCGTGGGTGCGCGAGCGGTCGAGCTGCGCCTGCAGGACGACGGCGTCGGCATCGAGCCCGGCCGCCTGGAGCAGGCGGTCGGACAGGGTCACATCGGGATCGCCGCGGTCATCGAGCGCATCCGTGCCGTCGACGGCACGGTGGAGGTGCACACGAGCCCCGGGGAGGGGACGCGGATCCGCGTCAGGCTGCCGATCAACTCGCAGGCGCCGCAGCGTGAGGGTCAGGGGTAGGCCTGGCCCATGATCCACGCCCGGGGGCCGTAGGGGTCCGGGCCTCCGACGAGCATGCCCGCGGCGTCGGGCGGCGGGGTCAGATCCCCAGCGCCGCTATCGCCCGCGTGGGGGGAGGCGGCGCCCGGCGAGCCGGGAAGGACAACCGCCTGGTCGCCGGAGGCGGGGAACGCCGAGAGGAGGCCGATGGCCTTCGGGCCGGTCACTCCCGGGCCCGCCGGCGCGCTGCGAGGCCGTCCACGGCCGTCGTCGGCCGGGCGGTCGATGTGAGCGACCGGGCCGGTCGGCTCGGCGTCCCCACCGGCGCCCGGATGGATCTCCGGCCGGTGTCAGCTCAGCAGCGATACCTGCAGGGGGCCTGACGGGAACGCCTGCACGGTGAACGTCACGCGCCGATAGGTGACGCCGGGGACCGGGACGTTGCTGCCCGGGACCGGGCCGGCGGGCGTGCTGAGCTGCACGACGGCACCCGTGAACCGGTGCATGAGCTTGATGTAGCCGGTGTCGTCCTGGATCGAGAGCGTCACGCGGCCGATCACCCGTGCGCCGAGTTTGACGGGCGCGGATGCGGGCGCCAGGACATAGGGTCCGCCGACGTCGTTGACGAGCGCACCGGAGGCCGTCGTGGCGCGGATCCGCACCACATGCAGCGTGCGGTCGCCGAACAGGTGGACGATCTCGGCCCGCAGGGCGCCCGGGTCGTCGTGGGCGACGGCCTGCACGACCCTGGGGTCGGAGGTCACATGGCGCAGGACCCGCGCGGTCGCCCCGCCGGATTGCTCGGCGGCGAAGAGCCGCCGGCCGATGGCGCCGATCGTCAGCGCCCGGGTCTGGGCGTCGCTTGCGCCGCACTGCGACGGCGGGGCGGCCGGCATCGCCAGCCGGAAGGTCAACGGTGCGCCGGAGAACGCGGTGGCGGCGAAGTCCACCGAGGCCGTGGGGCGGCCGGAGGCGGCGTCGGCCACGACTGCGCGCCCGGACTGCTGGACGCTGACGCCGTCGCCGGTGACGGCGGCCATGGTCCCGGCGATCGAGACGTCCGAGGCCACCGAGAGCCGGTAGGTGCCCACGGACGCGCCCGAGGCGCTGCGGATCGTCCTGGTGACCGGGGCCAGCGATGGCGTGGTGCCGATCCGGACCAGCGTGCGCCCGCCGCGGCTGATGACGATCTGGCGCACCTGGTTCTTCATCAGCGGCAGCAGCGCCGCCCTGGCGGCGGCGGCGTCGCCGCGGGCGACCGCGTTCGCCAGCGCGGAGGAGCTGTCCAGCCGCCGGGTGACGCTCGCGACGTTGCGCCCGTGGGCGGCCTGGGCGTAGATGCGCCGGGCCACGGCGAGGTCGGTCGCGGCGGCCGCCGCCGAGCACGCGGTGGGCGCCGTGGCAGACGAAGCCGGCGGCGCAGAGGAGGCCGCCGGGGCCGACGTGGTCGCCGCTGCACCGCAACCGGCCGCTGCGACCACGACGAGTCCGAGGCCGGCTCCCGCCACCCTCGCCGTCGCCCGATGCGTGAGCCGTGTCATGGCGCCGACGATCCTCGGGGAGCTTCGCGCCGGCTCAAGGGGGCGTTGGCGTGCGCTGGTGGTCCCGTCGCGGAAGCCGCGGCCGGGCGGGCCGGCTCAGCGTCCCAGGCGGTAGCCGGCCCCGCGCACCGTGACCAGCCAGGCCGGGTCACCTCCCGCTTCATCGAGCTTCTGGCGAAGGTGGTGCAGATGGACGTCGACGTTGCGCGGGTCGCGGTAGGCGTCGTCACCGTAGATGGCCCGGGTGAGCTCCATGCGGCTGCGCACGGCTCCGCCTGCGCGCAGGAGCTCCTCCAGCACGGCGAACTCCGAGCGCGTCAGCTCCAGCACGATCCCGTCGACCTCCGCCGTGCGTCTGGTCGGGTCCAGCGAGAGACCGGCGTGCTCGAGGGTCTCCGGTCTCCCCGTCGTCCGGGAGGGGCTCCCGGCCACGGCCGGCGACGGTCCGAGGCGGCGCAGCGCGGCGCGGACGCGGCTGCGCAGCTCGGTGACGCCGACGGGCTTGGTCACGTAGTCGTCGGCGCCCGCCTCGAGCGCGAGCACGATGTCGGGCTCGCCGCCGCGCGCGGTGATCATCATGATGTAGGCGTCGTCGTCGGCACGTCTCAGCCGCCGGCAGACCTCGATGCCGTCGAGGCCCGCGCCCAGGCCCACGTCGAGCAGGACCAGTCGATGGGCGCCCTCGGCGAGCGCCTCCAGCGCGGAGGAGCCGCTGCCGCAGGCGTCCACGACATGGCCGTCAGCGGTCAGCGCCGCCGACATCGCGTCCCTCAGGTCCGGGTCGTCCTCGACGATCAGGATGCGCGTCGCCATGCGGGCGGACCCTATCCGTGCGGGGGCGGAGCCAATGGTCTGCCAAGCACATCCCAACAGGTCATTACGCCCGCGCAGACGGCCGCACGAGACGCTGCGCTCCACGCCTGTCGCCTCCGGAGACGCCGATGACCCTCACGCCCTGCACCCCTCCTGGTTCCCAGCCGCCGGTTCGCGGCGCGCGCGCGAAGCTCCGCGGCCTGCGTGAGCGGTTCGCGCACGGCCGTCACCTGAGGGCTCGCCGCGTCGCCAAAGCGCGGCGCCGCCGCCAGCACGGCACGCCGAGCAGCTCATGAGCGCCGGGGTCCTCCCGCGCCAGGAGCATTCGGCGGCGGGCGCCTGGGGTGGAGCGGCGGTCGTCGCCGCTCGCGTCCGTGCCTGGCCGCGATCAGGCCGTCTCGCGCCGGCTCTCGTCGTGTTGCTGGCCGCGATCCTGCGGCTGGTCGACCTCGGGCGCACGCCGATCGATCCGTTCTACGCGGGCGCCGTGCGCAGCATGGGGACCTCGTGGCACGCGTTCTTCGTGGGCGCCTATGACCCGTCGGCCCGCCTGGCCATCGACAAGGCCCCCGTCGATCTGTGGCTGCAGGTCGCCTCGACGAATGTGCTGGGCTTCACGCCCACGGCGATGCTGCTGCCCGCGGCACTGGGCGGCACCGTCGCGGTCGCCGCGCTCTATGACCTGCTGCACACGCTCGCCGGGCGGCGCGTGGCGATCGCCGGGGCGCTGGCGCTGGCGGTGCTTCCGATGGCGGTGTTGACCTCGCGCAGCGACACGATGGACTCGGTCATGGCCGCGCTGGTCGTGGCCGGCTTCGCGGTCGGCGCGCGCGGCATGCGCGCCGGGCGCAGCTCGCGGCTGGTCGCGGCTGGAGCGCTCATGGGGGTGGCCTTCGAGACCAAGCTCTTCGAGGCGCTCATCCCGGCAGTGCCCCTGGCCGTGATGTGGTGGTGGGGCGCGCCGGGCACCCGCGCCCAGCGCGCGCGGGCGATCGTGGCGTCGTCGCTGGCCTGCGCGGCCGTCGGCCTGGCCTGGCTGGTGGCCCTCAGCCTTCTGGTCCCGGCGACGCAACGGCCGTGGGCGTTCGGGTCCACCGACGGCTCTGCGTGGAGCTCGACGTTCGTCTACGACGGGTGGCAGCGCCTGACCGGGAGCACGCCGATCAACGCCGGCAGCGCCACCGACCGCGTGCCCGCCGGTGCGGGACCCCTGCGGCTGTTCTCCGCCCACGTCCATCTCGACGCCCGGGTCGGCTTCGGGCTCGGCGTAGCGTGGATCTCCCTGGTCGTCGCGCTCGCGGCCGGCGCGTGGAGGAGCCTTGACCGCACCGGGCGCGCGGGCGCCGGCGCCCTGGCGCTGTGGCTGGGCCTCGGCACGGTGATCTTCAGCGCGCAGCGCGATCTGCGGCCCCGCTACCTCGAGGCCGTCGATCCGGCCATCGCGGCCGTCGCCGGCCTCGGCCTGGTGCTCGGTGCCTCCGCGGTGGCCGCGCGCCTGCACGGCAGGGTCCCGCGGGGGGTGCTGCGAGGCATCGCGGTCGCCGCGGTGATCATGCTGGTGACGGTCCCGGCCGTGGTCACCGCCGGGGTCATCAGCAGCCACGCCCAGGACTCCGGGACGCCGGGCGCGCTGCCCACGGCACGGCTGGCCGCCCTGAGCTCCTACCTGCGCTCCCGCCAGGGCGGTGCCCGCTACGAGGCCGCGTTCCTTCCCGTCGCCGAGGCGGGGGGCCTCATCGCCCGCGACGGGCGTCCGGTCCTGATGCTCGACGCCCTCGGCCACCCGCTGGTCACGCCGGCTGCCCTGCAGCGGCTCATCGCCGGCGGCCAGGTGCACACCGCGGTGGTGGGCACCGCCCGCACCCCGATGGCCGACTGGATTCGCGCCCACGGCAGCGACGTCAGCGCTGCTGCGGGCCAGCGCGTCACGGGCACGGTCTACGCGCTGGCTCCGTGACGGTCCCGACGCCCGGCCTCGCACGCGCTCCCGCCCGTGACCCAACGCGCCCCCAACACCGCGTTGAGGCATGGACCAGCCCCTGCGGCCAGCATGGGCGCACGATGCCGACGACGACCACGATGTCACCGGTCCGCCAGAGGTCACGTGTGCCCGGCGCGCGCGGCGCGCGCGCCTGGCGGGCCGAAGGAGGCCGGCTGGTGCGCTTCTGCGCCGTCGGCGTCCTCAACACGATGCTCACGCTGGCGGCCTTCGAGGCCCTGACGCACGTCGGCCTTCCGGCCGCGCCCGCTTCGGCGCTGGGATTCGCGCTCGGGGCCGTCAACGGATACCTGATCAATCGCCGCTGGACCTTCCGGAGCACGCGGCACGGCACCGCGACGCTGCTGCGCTACGTGGCGGTCCAGGCCTTCGGTGCCGCGCTGAGCGCCGCCGGCGTCGCGCTGGCGAGCTCTGACCTCGCCGTCCGCCATCTGGCTGCCGAGGCCGTGGTGCTCCCGATCGTGACCCTCGTCACCTACACGTTGGCGCGTCGCCTGGTCTTCGGCGTCCCGCCGGCGGCCCGGGCGGCCTGAGCGCGCCACCCGGCACGGCCGGGTCCCGCGTCAGCGCGACGGCTCACGGGCGCCGCCCACCGCGCAGGGCGTCTCGAGCTGGTGGTCGGGGAGGATGCCGGCGTGCCGGGCGACCGCGATCGCCTCCGACACGGCGCCGGCGCCGAGCTTGCTGCGGGCACTGTCCAGGATCCGGTGCACGATGCCCTCCTCCAGGCCCAGGTCGCGGGCCGTGGCGGCCGGCTCGATCTGCAGCTCGGCCATGGCGAGCAGGCGGTATTCCTTGGCCGTCAGGCGCGGAATCCAGGTGTGGGGCGGGGTGGACAGGAGGTCGTGGCGGCCCGCGAGGACCCGAGGCGCATGCGCGGTCCCGGCGCAGGCACGGACGGCGCGGAGCAGGACGGCGCGGTCGGCATCCTGGGTGACGCAGGCCGCGGCTCCGGCCCGAAGGCCGCCGCGGACCAGCGGCCCGTCGTTGTAGGCCGCCAGTAGCACGATGGGAACATCGGGACCGTCCTGGGCGAGCTCGGCCGCCACGCCGATGCCGCCCATGCCGGGCATGCGGATGTCAAGGAGCGCGACGTCGGGCTGGTGGTGGCGGATGAGCCGCAGGGCGGCGAGGCCGTCGTCGCCCTCGGCCACCACGGTCTCGCCGGCGTGCCGAAGCTCCCGGACCATCGCGCGGCGGTACAAGGGGTGATCGTCGACGACCACGAGGCGGAGGGAGTCGTGCCGGGCCGGCGTGGCAGATGGGTTCATCGTCGCTCCCTGGGGAGGCAAGGGGGTGAGCGGCCAGGGTCGCCGGCATCGCCCCGGCAGCCAATCGGCCGCACGGCGGATGGCGAGGACGAGCACGTGCTCATCCCTCGGCCGAGGCGTTCCTACTCGAGCAGCCCGCGCCGCATGGCCTCGGCCACCGCCGCGGCGCGGTCCCCCACGCCGAGCTTCTCGTAGAGGTGGGCCAGGTGCGTCTTGACGGTCGCCGTGCTCAGGTAGAGCTGTGCGCTGATGGCGGGCGCGGACATGCCCTGGGCGATGAGCACGAGGATCTCGTGCTCGCGGGCGGTCAGCACCGGACGGTCGACATCGATCTCGCGGGCGTGGATCTCGGTGAACACGCCCGACTGCAGCCGCGGGTCCAGGACCTTCTCGCCGCGGGCGATCGCCGCGATCGCATCGCAGATGGCGTCGCGCTCGGCGTCCTTGGACCAGTAGCCCGAGGCGCCGGCCGCGACCGCGGCGTACACGACGGCGCTCTCCTGCGCGGCCGACAGCACGAGCACGCGCGTGGGGGAGTCGTCGCGCGCGAGGGCCTCCACGACGTCCAGGCCACGCAGGCCCGGCATCCGCATGTCCAGGACGGCGACGTCGGGCGACAGCCGCCGGATCTGCTCGAGTGCCTCACGGCCGTCGGACGCGGTGGCCACCAGCTCGAGGTCAGGTCGGCCGGAGACCGCCTGGGCCAACGCCTCGCGGTACAGCGGGTGGTCGTCGGCGACGACGACCGTGGCGCGCTTGCGGGCCTCGGGCATGCCATCTTCTACCAGCCCCCACGCCGGGGATCATCCGTCATCACATCCGGTCGGCGGATGGGCGGGCTACGGAGGCGGGCCGAGCATGGCGTCATGTCCGATCAGACCCGGTCCGCCGTTCGTCCGCCCGCGCAGCGCTCGCGCGAACCCGCGCCGCGACCGTTCCGCGTCCTCGTGGCCGACGACCACCCGCTGGTGCTCGACGGTCTCGTGCGGGCCCTCCTCGACGACGGGCGCTTCGAGGTCGTCGGCCAGGCCTCCGATGGGGCGTCGGCCATCGTGCTGGCCGACGAGCTCGGGCCCGACCTTGCGGTCCTCGACGTGCGCATGCCCGGGATGGACGGGCTGCAGGCCATGGAGGCGATCGTCGAGCACGTCCCGCGGACGCGCGTCGTGCTGCTCAGCGCCTTCGACGACGAGCTGGTCATCACCAGTGCCGTGGCGGCCGGTGCTGCCGGGTACGTGCTCAAGGACACCGACCGCCGGACGATCTGCGACGCGCTGGCGCGGGTCGCCGGCGGGGAGACGGTGCTGCCCGAGGCCGGGCCCCGTCCCGAGCGTCCCTCGTCGGCCCGGCCCGAGCTCACCCTGCGCGAGCGCAACGTCCTGCTGTTGGTCGGCAACGGCTGGGATCACAAGCTCATCGCATCGTGGATGGACCTCGAGCCCGAGGACGTCGACTGGTACCTCAGCCGTGCCTTCGTCAAGCTCGGAGTCGATGAACCCGACCGGGCTGTGCTCTCGGCCCGTGCCTGCGGTCTGCTGCCGTGATCTCCAGGTGAGGGTGCAGCCGGTGGGGGAGACGGGCGGAGCAGGGGAGCAGGCTGCGGGCCTCGCAGACGTGCCCGGCGCGGTCGCGGTCGGTGTGCTGCGGCTCCTGCTCATGCCGGTCATCCTGATCGGCGAGCGGCTGGTCTCGCACCCGGTGCATCAGGGCGCGGCGTTCGTCGCGGTCCTCGCCGCCGGCGCGCTGTACGCCGTCGGTGCGCTGGCCGCTCACCTTCGATCGTGGCGCCGCGGCCGGGCGAGGGCCGGCTCTCCGGCCGCATGGAGCCGGTCGTCGACCTCCTGATGATCTGCGCGCTGGTCTACGTCTCCGGCGGTCCGTTCTCGCAGGCCCGGGCCGCGCTCTTCGCGCCGCCGCTGGTCGCCGCGATTCGCCTGCGGCCATGGCTCACCGCCGCCTGGGCGCTGCTCGCGGTCATCGCCTACGTCGCGGTCTCGCTGCCGCACCCGGCACTGCATGATCAGGACGCCGCCGGGCAGGTGCTGGTCGGCGCCTGTTACCTGGGGTGGGTCGGCCTGGCCGCAGTCGCGCTGTCGACCCTGCTGAGGACGCACACGGAGCGCCTGCGCCGGCTCGCCGACGAGCGGCGCAGCCTGGTCCGCCAGGCCCTGGAGTCCGAGAGCCGCGCGCGGCGACGGCTCGGCGCCTTCCTGCACGACCAACCCGTCCAGACGCTGCTGCTGGCCGCCCAAGAGCTCGAGGAGGCACGGCGCGGCGATGCTCGCGCCCTGGACCGGGCCGAGACGGCCGTGCGCACGACGGTGGCGCAGCTGCGCTCCGAGATCTCCGAGCTGCACTCCCACGTGCTCGACCACGCCGGTCTCTGCGCGGCGCTCGACGACCTCGCCCAGCGCTGGTCGCGGCGCGCCGGCATCGCCGTCTGCGCCCGCGTCGACCCCGGCGCCACCGGCAGGCACGACGCGCTGATCCTCGCCGCGGCGAGCGAGCTCGTCGCCAACGCGGCGCATCACGGTGCGCCCGAGCGCATTGTCATCACCGTGAAGAACCGGGAGGGGAACGTCGCGCTGCGGGTCGCCGACGACGGACGCGGGATGGATCCGCAGACCCGCGCGGACGCGGTCGCGCAGGGACGCATCGGATTGGCATCGCTCACCGAGCGCGTGCAGGCGCTCGGTGGCCGGCTGGAGATCGGGCCCGTCTCGGGATCGGGCACCGTGGTCACCGCGATCGTCCCGCGCCGCCCGTGATGCCGCGGGCCTCGTCACATGACGACGCCGGACGGAACCTCATCCCCGGGGTCATCCGGTCGCGCGATGGGCGTCGCGGCGCGGCCGCAGCAGGGTGCTCGCATGACGACTTCAGCGGCGGTGGTGGATCGAGGCGAGCCGATCACCTTGGCCGACGAGCTCGAGCGCGTCCGGCTCGTGCACCGCGTGCGCCGGATCGAGCAGGTGCTGTCGGTGCTGGCCGAGCGCCAGCGCGAGCGCGAGCTGTCCGGCGACGTGCCGCCGGGACTGGCTCTGGCGATCGAAGGCTTCGGTGCGGAGCGAGATCGCCTGTGCGTCCTGCTGGCCGGCGGCGCCGGTCGGCTCGCCGCCGCCGGTGGCGGAAGGAGCGCGCCACCTGCGGTGTCCTCCTGAGCGGACCACCGATCACGGGAGACGCGCATGCATCTGAACACTCCAGCGAGCCTGGCACTGTTGGCCGGGATCGCCGTGCTCGCCCTCAGCGCCTGTGGCAGCTCGGCGCCAAAGGCCGCGACGTCCGCCGGCTCGACGTCGTCGACGACGCTCAGGCTCTCGGCCGACCCCGGCGGGGCGTTGAAGTTCGACACCACCAAGCTGAGCGCCAAGGCCGGCTCGGTCACCCTGCAGATGGACAACCCGGCCGGCAGCGGCGTTCCCCATGCCATCGCCGTCAGTGGCCATGGGGTCAACCAAGCGGGCCAGACGGTCCAGCCCGGGGGAACCTCGACGGAGACCCTCACGCTCAAGCCGGGGACCTACACCTTCTTCTGCCCGGTGCCCGGGCACGAGGCAGCCGGGATGAAGGGAACGCTGGTGGTCAGCTGACGCCTGTCGCTTCGTCGGCGGGGCGGGCAATGCGCACCTCGGGTCGGCACGGAGGCCATCGCGCCGCTCGTGGCCGTCCGCTGGTGATGCGGTGGTGGCCGTGGCGCTCGTCCCGCGCATCATCCGGTCGCGCGATGGGCGGCGGGTCATCTCGGGACGATCCTGGCGCGATGGACACCGAACCAGGCGCGACCCGCCGGCCGACCGGAACAGCCGCAGCCGCCCGGCCCCGCAGCGCCCCGCGACTCCTGGCCCTGGCCGGTGCCCTGGCGTGGCTGATCGCCACGACCTCGACCGCGATCGCGCACGCTTCGGCGACGGTGTCGAGCAACTGGGCCGGCTATGTCGCCCACCGCTCGGGTGTGCGCTTCGAGCACGCGACCGCATCGTGGGTGCAGCCGACCACCACCTGCTCGGCGGGGCGTCGCACCTACTCCGCTGACTGGGTCGGGCTCGGCGGGTACTCCTCGACCTCGAAGGCGCTGGAGCAGATCGGCACCGAGGCCGACTGCTCCTCCAACGGCTCTGCGCACTACAGCAGCTGGTTCGAGATCGTGCCGCAGGCGGGCCGTCGTACCCCGGTGGCGGTCCGGCCCGGCGACCTCGTCACGGCCGCCGTCACCGTCTCCGGTTCCACGGTGACCTTGCGCCTGGTCGACCACACCACCGGCGCCGCGTTCTCCCGCCGGACGACCGCCTCGCCGGTCGACGTGACGAGCGCCGAGTGGATCGTCGAGGCGCCGTCGCTCTGTCTCCCCGGGGCGCAGGCCTGCGAGACCATGCCCCTGGCCGACTTCTCCGGCACGACCTTCGGCGCAGCCGCCGCGACGGACCGGGCCGGGCACACCGGAGGGATCGCCGACCCGTCCTGGAGGGCGGTGAGCGTCGATCTCGCCACCGGTGCGGCGGCGGGTCGCTCGTTCGCCGACGGGCGTCTTGCGTCCATCCAGGCTGGGGGACGCGCCACGGTGGGCGGCCTCGACGGTCCTGGACGCAGCTTCACGGTGACCTACCAGGACACCCAGGCGGGACCTCCGGGCACGCCCGGGATCTCGGGCCCCGGCTCGCCGGTCGGGCCTCCGGGACCGTGACGGCCAGGAGATCGCAAGACCCGGGCCTGCGCGCCCCTGGCGCTCCTCAGCACACCAGGACGTCAACGAGCCTCCGTCCTGGCTTCGGTGGTGTGCCGCTTGACCGGCACCGCGGGCAGCGCTGCGACCTGCCGGCGGGTGAGCGTGATGGTGACCTGATCGGTCTCGACCCGGTCGACCGCGCCGATCGGGATCGTGACCTCCCGTCGTCCCCAGAGGTGGCCGTGACGCAGCCCATGCGGGTCGAGTCGGTGGCAGCGATCGGGAGTCCGTCGGTACTCGAAGTTCGCCTTCCTCGGACCCGACGGCGCGGGCAAGACGACGACCGTCGAGGATCGCCGCAGCGGTTAACACGACGCAAAGACGACGTGAGCCCGCGCGCAAGACCGGGCGGCGCATGCTGGCGTCATGGCCAGCTACGACGCGTTCATCGGCCGTCACCGCCGGGGTTCCATGTGATGCGCACCGCGCGCCCGACGGCCGCCATCCTGGCGACGTCGTTGGCGCTGGCTGCCACCGGCGGCCGGTGGGTGACCGCCGCGCGCGGCGGCCCGCTGCCGGTGGCCGACGCCACCGTGGCGGTGGCGAGGGCCGGCCGCGTCGTACCGCGCAGCTTCCTCGGCTTCTCGGTCGAGTACCCCAGCGTGTCGGCCTACTTCGGCTCCGCCGCCACCCCGACGCCGGGCCTGATCCGCCTGCTGCGCACGCTGGACAGGGCCCAGCACGGTCCGCCCGCGCTGCGGATCGGCGGCAACTCGGCCGACGCCACCGCCTGGGAGCCCACCGGTGTGCGGCCGGCTCCGCAGATCCGGACCGCGCTGGGCCCGGCGTTCCTGATGCGCCTCCGCGCCGTCGAGGCGCGCGTACACGCGCCGCTGGCGCTCGCGCTCGACCTGGCCCTGCAGCAGCCCGCCGATGCCGTGGCGTTCGCGCGGGCGGCTCAGACGGCGCTGCCGCCGGGTTCGCTGCAGAGCCTGGAGATCGGCAACGAGCCCGACTTCTACGCCCGGCGCCAGCCGACGCCGCGCGGCGTGCTGGGGCCGCCGCGCTTCCCGCGGCTGCGTCACTACGGCACGGCGCAGTACACGGCCGGGGCGCTGCGCTACGCCGCCGCGCTGCGGGCCGGGGTACGGCCGCTGCCGCGCCTGGTGGTGGGAAGCCTGGCCGGGACCGCGTGGGAGCCGGCGATCCCCGGCCTGCTGCACCGTATGTCCGCCGTGAGGTCGGGCGTCGCGCTTCACGCCTATCCGCTCTACGGCTGTCACGCCGGGCCGCGGCGAGGGGTGTCGGTGGCCGGTCTGCTGGCTCCCGCTGCCTCCTCCGGCCTGGCCCAGCGCGTGGACCGGATGCTGCGGGTCGAGCACGCCACGCCGTCCACGACGCGCGTGACCGAGCTCAACTCGGTGACCTGCGGCGGCCTGGGCGGTGTCAGCGACACGTTCGCCTCGGCGCTGTGGTCGGCCGCGACGCTGTTCGATCTGGTGTCGACCGGCGTGGCGGGCGCCGACATCCACACGTCCGCGGGCGCTCCCTACGCGCCGTTCGCGGTCACCCACCGCAACGGGCGCATCCAGGTGCAGGCCCGGCCGTTGTTCTACGGGTTGCTGCTGTTCGCGCGGGCGGCCCCCGCGGGAAGCCGCGTCGTGCCGGTCGCGGTGCGCTCGGCGGCCGGCCTGGAATTGTGGTCGACGGTCGATGCACGCCGCATCGTGAGGATCGTGGCGATCAACCCGTCCACGACGGCGCGGGTCGTCTCGGTGGCGGCCCCGGGGGTGTCCAGCGGGACTGTGGCGTCGATCTCGATGCTGCGGGCTCCGGGTCCTGCGGCGCGCAGCGGCGTGAGCCTCGGCGGTCAGGCGATCGGCCCCGACGGCCGGCTGCACGGCCCGGTCCGGTCGCTGCGCGTGGTCGCCCTCCGAGGTCGCTACCGCGTGGCGTTGCCGGGAGACTCCGCAGCGCTCGTCACGCTTCCGGGACCGCCGGCGGCCGCCGCGGGGCCAGGCGTCCTCAAGGCGTCGGCGCGGCGGGCAGTCGCAGCGCGAAGCACGCTCCCGGCGACTCGTCCTCGAGCGTGAGGTCGCCGTCCATCTGGCGTGCGAGCTCGCGGCCGATGGCCAGGCCGAGGCCGAAGCCGCCGTCCGTGGCGTTCGTGCCGCGGGCAAAGCGCTCGAAGATCCGGTCGCGGTCCTCGGGAGCCACGCCGGCGCCATCGTCGCCGACGAGCACGACGGCCACGCCGTCCTGTGCCTCTGAGCGGGCGTGGACCCGGCCGCCCCGGGGGGTGTGGCGCAGGGCGTTGTCGAACAGGACGCGCAGGATCTGGGCCACGCCCCCAGGGTCGCCGACGGCCCAGAGCACGTGCTCGCCGCCGTGGACCTCGAGCGTCTTGCCCTGCTCGTGCAGCCGGACCTCCTGCTCGGCGGCGACCTCCCGGAGCACGGCCGACAGCTCGATGAGCTCGCTGCGCAGCGGGATGCCGGCGTCGATCCGGCTGAGGTCGAGCAGCTCGCCCGCCAGCTGGGACAGCCGTTGGACCTGGCGATCGGCCCTGACGGCCTGGTCGTGGGCGGCGCGCACGTCCGGCGGCGTGGCGGCCAGGTCCTCGACCAGCATGTCGAGCATCAGCGTCAACGAGGCCAGCGGTGTGCGCAGCTCGTGCGAGGCGGTGGCCACGAAGGCTCGGCGGGCGCGCTCCTGCTCGCCGAGGCGCTCCTGCATCGTGGCAAACGCCCGGCTGAGATCGCCGATCTCGTCGCGCCCACGATCGGGGCGCAGCTCGGCCTCGGGCCCGATCTCCGAGACCCGCAGCGCGGTGTCGCGCAACCTGCGGATCCGGCGCACCATGCGCCCGGCGAGCAGCAGCCCGGCCAGCAGCGCCCCTCCGAGCCCGGCGGCCGCCGCGACGGTGAACGCGCGCCGCACGACGGCGGAGATCCTCGGCACGTCGATCGGCTTGCGCGCCGCGAGAACGACAGCTCGTCCGTGGATGCTGACCGGGAAGGCGACCTCGGCCAGCGCCTGGCCACCGGAGCCGATGACGGCGCGCTGCAGCCGGCCCGAGCGCGCGGCAGACGTCGCGGTGGTGAACTGCAGCGCGTCGTCGGGGTCGGTGCTGACCAGGACCCGGCCGCCGGGCTGCAGGACGTCCACGACGGCGCCGTTGTGGCGGGCCAGCACGCGCGCGGCCCGCAGCAGCCGCGGGTTGCCTCGGGTCACGTCCTGGGGATCCAGGATGGCCAGGGCCCCGCGCTCGTTGCGCAGGGAGGCGGCGAAGCCGCTCACGGCGTTGTCGCGCAGGCGCTGGTCCAGCGGTGAGAGCAGCGTGACGGCGGCCACCACCAACGTGAGCGCGCTGATCGCCGCGAGGACGCCGACGACGCGGGCACGCAGGCCGAGGTGCACGATCAGGGCTCACCGATGCGGTAGCCGGCGCCGCGCACGGTCAGGATGAGCTTGGGGTCCTCGGGGCGCTCCTCGAGCTTTTCGCGCAGGTGGCGGATGTGGACGTCGATGGCCCGCGGGTCGCGGTAGGCGCTGTCGCCCCAGATCGCGCGCAGCAGGTCGTGGCGGCTGTGGACGCGGTCGCGCTGGGCCATGAGGCTGTGCAGCAGCTCGAACTCCGAGAACGTCAGCGCCACTGGACGTCCGTCGCGCTGGACCTCGCGCAGCCCGGGGTCCAACGTCAGCGGCCCGGCAGCGAGTGGGCTGTCGACGCGGGCGCCGCTGCCGGCGCGGCGCAGGACCGCCCGGATGCGGCTGCGCAGCTCGGCCGGCCGGAACGGCTTGACCACGTAGTCGTCGGCTCCCGCCTCGAGCCCGAGGACCGCGTCGGCCTCGCTGTCCATGGCCGTGAGCATGATGATCGGCAGGTTGTTGCGCCGTCCGCGCAGGACCCGGCAGACCTCGTATCCGTCCGGGCTCGCGGGCCCCAGCGCGACGTCGAGCAGCAGCACGTCGAAGGGCTCTGTGCTGGCCCGGTCGATGGCGGAGCGGCCGTCGGGCACGGCGACGACGCGGTGGCCCTCGCGCTCGAAGGACTGGCGCAGCGCGTCACGCAGCAGCGATTCGTCGTCGCAGACCAGGATGTTGAGGTGCTGTGCCGCCACGTCGGCGCCAACCGTATCCGGCGCCGCGTGGGGCGTGCCGGCGGCCGGATCGATGGGGCGCCCTGGTCACCCGGCTGCGCGCGCGGCACGGAGGTCGCGGCGCAGGGTGCCCAGCTCGCGGAAGGCCCGCGCGACCACACGCGGGCTTGCCCCGCTCTGCTCCCCGGCGACCCTCGGGCGGTGGTGGACGCCGAGCTGCTCCAGGCGGGCGCCCGCCCCCAGGCAGCGGACGAGCAGCTCGGTGCTGATCATCGCCCCTCCGGAGCGCAGCTCGAAGCGTCGCAGCAGGTCGGTGCGGATGAGCTTGAAGGCGCAGTCGACGTCGCGCACGGGCAGGTCGAAGACGTGGCGCACCAGCCAGTTCCACGCGGCGGCGTTGACGCGGCGGTTCACCGGATCCTGGCGCAGGATGCGCCACCCGACGACGAGGTCGGCACGCGCGGCGGCGGGCAGGAAGGTCTCGAGCTCGCCGAGGTCGAACTGCAGGTCGGCGTCGGTCAACAGCACCCACGGCATCCGTGCTGCACCGATGCCGGTCCGCACCGCGTCGCCGTATCCCTGGTTGTGCGAATGCACGACCAGGCGCACGCGCCGGTCGCGGGTCGCGAACCGCGCGGCGATGGCCGCGGTCTCGTCGCTGCTGCCGTCGTCGACGACGACGATCTCGTGCTCCATCGCGCACCGCTGAGCCGCGCGCGTGGCGGCACGGATCGCATCGGCCACGTTGTCGGCCTCGTTGAAGCAGGGCAGCACGACGGTCAGGCCGGGGAGGACGCCGGGCGCGCGACGCAGGCCATCGCCCGTGCCGGCGAGGGCGTCGGTGGGCTCGGGTCCGAGGGCGTCGGTGGGCTCGGGGTCGATGGGGTGCACGACGACCGGGTGATGCACGGGGGCTCCTTCGAGGGCGACGGGGAAGGGGGACGCCGTCACCTTGGCAGCGGGCCTGTTGAGCCCGGGCTCGCACCACGTTGGGATGGAGTTAGGGCACCGATGGCCTGTGCCCGCCGCGCCTCCCGGCCGGTCCAACCCGACGCTAACGTCGCGCGAACCCGGTGTCCTTCGGCCGGCCGGCACCGTGAGGTCATGGGCCACCGTCGCTCCGCGAGCTCCGTCGATCCCCAGGCCCGCAGGCGCCGGGGCGCGCACGGCGGGCGCCGCCGCGGCGACGGCTGGTGGCGTCGCGGTGCCGGGTGCGGTCGTCTGGGTGGTCCTGGCCGCCGCGCAACGCCCGTCGACGCTCTCGCCGCCGACGCTTCGCGCGCCGGCGGCGTGGCTGCTCGGGCCGTTGCACGGGCTGCTGCCGGGTCTGACGTCCGGCGTGGCGCGGCTGCATTTCGACCTGGTCGTGGCCCTTGTCGTGGCCGGGGTGGGCTGGGTCGTGGCCTGGGCGGCGGCGCCCGCGTTGCGCTCCGGCGTCCTGCTCGGGGTCAGCGCGCTCGCCCAGCTCGTTCTCGTCCTGGGTCCGCCGCTGCCGTTGACCGACGTGTTCAACTACGAGCTCTACGGGCGCATGGCAGCCCTCCATGGGCTCAACCCCTACCGGGCGCTGCCCGTCGCGGCCGCGAACGACCCCGCGTACGCCCTGTCGAACTGGCATCACCTCAGCAGCCCATACGGCCCGCTGTTCACCGCGCTGTCCGAGCTGCTGGTCCCGTTCGGCGCCCACGGCTGGCTGACGGCGTGGAAGGCCGTCGTCGTGGTCTGCGGGGTGGGCTCGGTGGCGTTGGTCGGCGCCATCGCCGCACGCCTCGGCAGCTCCCGCCCTCGCGCCATCGCGGCCTTCGGGCTGAGCCCGCTGCTGCTGATCGCCGAGGTCGGCGGCCTGCACAACGACGTCCCGGCCGTCCTGTGCCTCCTGGCCGCCGCGTGGTGCCTGGTCCGCGGCCGCGGCGCCGGCGCGCCGCGGTGGGTCAACGCGGCCGCGGGCGTCCTCGTCGTCACGGCGGCCGGCATCAAGCCCTCGTTCGCGATCGTGATCGGCATGGTCGTCCTGGGTGCGCGCAGCCGGCTCTGGGCCGTCGCGGGCGCCGCGGTGGCGCTGGCCGCGCTGGCGGTGCCGACCTTCGCCGTCTATGGCGGCGCGCTGCCGGACATCCACACGCAGGGAGCTCTCGTGACTCCGCTGAGCGTGCCCAACCTGCTGGGTCTGGCCGCAGGGCACGGGGGCGCCGACGCCGCGGTTCGGTCCGTCGCCCGCGACGTGATGGTCCTCGTCGGCGCGGCCGGCACGCTGGCCGTGGGGTGGCGGCGGCGGTGGGCGCTGTCGGCCATCGGGGTCGTGCTCTTCTGCGCCGTCCTGACGCTGCCCTGGGTGATGCCCTGGTACCTGGTCTGGGCCCTGCCGTTCATCGCCGTCGGGCGCCCGCGGGCGCTGGTCCCCGTGGCCGTGATCGCGACGGGCTGGCTGGTCGTCGGCGGTCTGCCTCAGCTGCCCGGCATCCTGCACAGCTTCGGGTACTTCCCCACGCGGCTGTCCACCGGCCTGGCCAACCATCGCGAGTTCGTGCGGCTGCTGCAGTGAGCGTCCGGTGCACGGCAACGTGCGCACGAGTCCGTGCCGTGCGTCATGCTGCTCGCCGATGTCAGAGCTCAGACGCTGCGTCGCCCGGCCCCTGACCCTCCGCCGTTGCTCCGGCTGACATGCGCCGCCACCTCGTCGTCGGAACGGCCGGCGCCGTCCTGCTGGGCGCCGTCGTCTCGCTGTGGCTGGCCGCGGTGACCTCGTCGGCGCCGCCTCCGAGCGGCGGCACGCCGGCGCCCGGCGACCCTGCGGGGTGTGTGCCGCTCCCGGCCGGTTCGCATGTGCTGGCCGCCATCGACGGGCGGATCCCCGTCGTGGTGCACGTCGGGCGCACGACGCGCCCGGGCGCGCCATTGGTCCTCGGGCTGCCGGGGGCCGGCCAGACTGGCCGGGACTTCGCGTCCTACACGAACTACTCGGCGTTGGCCGACCGCGACGGGTTCTCGGTCGCCTATCCGACGGCGACCGGGGCACGTCCGTTCTGGAACGTCTCCGGATCGTTGCCCGGCAAGCCCGACGACGTCGCCTACCTGCGGAAGGTCATCGCCGCCGCCGTGGCCGCCACCTGCGCCGACCCCGATCGCGTCGGCGTCACGGGTGTGTCCAACGGCGGGGGGATGAGCGCACGGCTTGCGTGCGACACCTCCGACCTGATCGCCGCTGCGGCTCCGGTCGCGGGCGGCTACAAGACGCTGCCCGACTGCCATCCGGCCCGGCCGGTGCCGATCCTCGAGATCCACGGGACGGCCGACCACGTCGTGCCCTACGGCGGCAGCGGCCCGTCCGCGGCCGGCGCGGTCCCGGCGTTCCTGGCCCAATGGCGACAGCTGGACCATTGCTGGGGACGCCCGCGGGCCTCGGCGCCGCATCCCGACGTCATCGAGTTGCGCTGGGCGGGCTGCGCCGGCGGGGCGGTCGTCCAGCATGACCGCATCATCGACGCCGACCATGGCTGGCCGGGGAGGACCGACATCGATGATGTCAAGGGCTTTGCCTCGACACGGAGGACATGGGCGTTCCTGTCGTCGTTCCGGCGTTCGACGCCGTGATCCGCAGGATGTCATGAAGGGAACCTGGTCGCGACGGGGATTCGAGGACGGACGGCGCTGATCGGGCCGGTCGCGCGACGCGAGGTCCGCCGAGGTCGGCGACCCGCTCACGTGGTGCCGGAGCGGTGTGGGTGCGGGATGGAGGGGAGGGCCGCTGCGGATGTCGGTGTGGTGGTCGACGGGCCCGGCGGCGTGACGAGGGCCGGGGCAAGGCTGGGCGCGGGTGCCGGGCCGTCGGCGCGCAGGGGCTCGACCGGTCGTCCTGCGAGGGTCGCGGTCATGAAGTCGTGCCAGATGCGCGCCGGGACGCTGCCGCCGACCACGGGCGAGAAGCCGTCGAGTGACGTCATCGGGGTCTCAGACGATGGCGAGCCGACCCAGACGCAGGCGGCCAGCTGCGGGACGTAGCCGCAGAACCAGGCGTCGGCGGAGTTCTCGGCGGTCCCGGTCTTGCCGGCCGCCGGACGCCCGGGGTCGGCGGCCGTGCCCGTGCCGGCCTTGATGACGCGGATGAGCGCATAGGTGACCTGGGCGCTGACGGTGGGCGTCAGCACGCGGTTGCCCGGGGCGGGTGCCGGCAGCACGGAGGCGCCGCCGGGGGCCGTCACGCTGCGCAGCAGCTCGGGGGCGTGGTGCACGCCGCCTGAGGCCAGCGTCGCGAAGGCGTCGGTCATCTCCAGCGGTGAGACGCCTTCGGGGCCGAGGGTGATCGAGCAGACCGGCGTCAGCGGCGTGGTGATGCCCATGCGCTGCGCGGTGGCGGTGATGTTCTGCGGACCGACGCGGACGGCGACCTGCGCGAAGATCGTGTTGACCGAGTGCGCGATGGCGTCGGTGAGGTCCATGGTCCCGCTGCTCTCGTCGGCGAAGTTGTGCACCACCCAGGGACCGTCGGCGTTCTCGCAGCGCGGGTCGGGGATGGTCAGCGACGGAGGTCCCGACCACACCGAGCTCAGGGGGATCCCCTGATGCAGCGCGGTGGCCAGGGTGAAGACCTTGAAGGCGCTGCCGGCCTGGCGCCGCGACTGGGTCGCGAGGTTGAACGCCAACGTGCCTGCGCCCGGCGCCCGGGAGGCCATCGCCGGCACGGCGCCTGTCCGGGGGTCCACGGCGACCAGGGCCGCGGCGGGCCCGGGCGTGGTACCGATCCAGTGGCTGATGGCCTGCTGGGCCAGCCGCTGGGTCCGGGGCTGCAGCGTCGTCTGCACGCGCAGGCCGCCGTCACGCGCGCGTCCGGCCCCGACGCGCCGGGACAGCTCGGTCCGGGCGGCGTCGACGAACGTCGCCGAGGCGGTGGCTGCCGGCGTGGTGGCCGGCCGGGCCGGATGCAGCCCCAGAGGCGCGCGACGGGCTGTGCGGTACCGCGCGAGCGACAGCTCGCCCGCGCGGTGCATGGCGGCGAGCACCTGGTTGCGGCGCGCCAGCGCGGCCGCCGGGTGCAGCAGCGGGTCGTCCCGGGACGGCGCCTGCGGCAGGCCGGCCAGCAGCGCGGACTCAGGCAGCGACAGGTGGGCGGCCGGGCGCGAGAAGTAGGTCAGCGCCGCCGCCTGCGCGCCGCGGGCGTGGTCGCCGTAGAACACGGTGTTGAGGTAGCTCTCGAGGATCTTCGAGCGTGGCCAGCGCCGGAACAGCTGCACCGCCAGGCAGCTCTCGGTGAGCTTGCGCGACAACGTCATCGGCTCGCCGCCGAGGTAGCGGTTGCGCACGAGCTGCTGGGTGATCGTGGAGGCGCCCTGGACGACGTGTCCGCTGGTGAGGTCGGCGAGGACGGAGCGGGCGATGCCCAGGGCATCCAGGGCGCCGTGGTGCCAGAAGCGGCGGTCCTCGATCGCCACGGTCGCCTCCGGCAGCCAGGGCGACATGCTGCGCATCGCGACCGGGACGCGGTAGGCGGCCGACGGCACCGACCCCAGCGACGAGCCGTCGGAGGCGGACAGCAGCGTGGTGCCGCCCGTGACCACCGGGTGCGTCCTGGCCAGGTCGCAGCCGATCAGGGCGGCGGGCGCGTCGCCCTGCAGGGCGAGCACGAGGGCGGCGGCGGCGACGCTCAGCAGCACCGCGGACAGCGCCGCGGTGCGCAGCGCCCGGCGGCGTCCCCGCCGTACTCGACGCAGTCGGCTCCCGCGCATCACGCCGCGCGCAGCAGCTGCGCTTCGAGACGGTCCGGTGCTGCCATGCGCCGGTGCAGCGGCGGCCGGCCGGAGGAGACGTCGTTCGACGCAGCGCGGCGGCTGCATGCGAGGTTGGCCGGCGTCATGTGGGTGCTCCAGGAGGTGGGCGGTGCGCCGAGCCTGAGGGGATCGGCGCGGGAGGCGGCGAGGCGGCGGGCCGTCCCTCGGATCGCCGCGTGGTGCCCGTGCCCTGGGTCAGCCGCCGGCGGTGGCCTGCGTGGGCTCGGAGCCGAGAGTGAGGGTGACGCTCCTGGTGGCCGTCCCGCGGGTCAGCCTGACCGCGACCTTGTCGCCCGGCGTGTGCATCGTGATGGCGCCGATGAGCGCGCTGCTGTTGATCACGGGCGTGCCCCCGATACATGACCATCCTGGATGTTGGGTGCTGACGGGTAGGAGGCTGCTCGCGATGGGCGTCGAGCGCCATGGGCCGTTCGGAGGTCCGCCGGGGTGACGTGCGACCGACGATCGGCGGAGGGACGCGAGGCGGGCGGACCGATCGGCGCGCGCCAGAGGACGAGGAGCCCGCTGTTGGGCGGTCCGGCGATGACGCGCACGACGTCCCGTCGGGATCGCGCGTCGACGAGAGCGACGATCGCGCACACCGCGCGGACGTGCGGCGCCGCACGATGCTCCTCCGCCGGGGGTGGCCGGTCAGGGCTTGAAGATCATGAGTGCGAGGATGCCGAGCACGATCAGCGCCGACGTGTAGTTCGCGGCGCGCGAGACGCGATCGTCGAGGAGTTGCCGCAGCTTCGCGTCGAGCGGCCTACCGGTGGCAGCGAGGTCTGCGGCGTGGAGACGTGCGCGCTTGGGGCGCTGGCCTCCGTAGCCGCCGAGCGCGAGCGCCACGACGAAGAGCGCGAGGGCGGCCTGCACCCAGCCGGTGGAGAACCCGAAGCCGCTGAGGTGCACGAGCCACAGCCCGAATCCCAGCACGAGGATCATGCCGAGCGAGGCCAGCATCGCCCCAGCCCGTGCGATGCCGAGGATCGCGGTGATCTCGGCCGGGCTGCTGCGCCGGCGGGCAATCTCGAAGGGGGCGCCGGCGAGCACGATCCCCGAGGCGAACAGCAGCACGCCGAGGACGTGGCAGAACAGCGCGACCGTGTAGGTGGTGACCACCCGCAGGAGCGTACGTCAGCGCGCGTCGCCGCGGACCCTGCTGACGACCGACAGGGCGACCGCCGCGACCGCGGCGAGCAACAGGAACCCGATGGTGTAGCTGCCGGTCGCCGACTTGACCATGGCCATCACCAGCGGTGGGAAGAACCCACCGAGGCCGCCGGCGGCACCGACGACGCCGGTGACGGCGCCGACCTGATCCGGAAACCACTGGGCGACGAGCTTGAACACGGCACCCGTGCCCAACCCGAGCACCACACCCAGCGTGAGGCACTCCGCCGTCAGCGGCACCATGTGCTTGTAGGAGAAGCCGAGCAGGACCGCCAGCACGCCGGTGGCGATGAAGGAGACACGCAGCACGTGCTTGGGGTCCAGGCGGTCGGCGAGCAGGCCGCCGACGGGGCGGCCGAGGACGGCCAGCAGCGCGAAACCGGCTGCGCGAGAGCCGGCGTCGATCTTGCTCAGGCCGTAGACGCCGACGAGCAGCTTGGGCAGGTAGAGGAACATCGCGACGAAGCCGCCGAAGGACAGGAAGTAGAAGAGCGTCAGCGCCCAGGCGCGAGCGGATGTCCGGAAGATGGCCAGTGGAGCGACGAGCGACACCCTGCCGGTGCGCGGGGCGGGCTTGGCGGCGTCGCGGGCCATGCTGGCGAAGATGACGGTGGCGACGACCAGCACGCCGGCGGCGACGATGAACGGGGCCTGGAGTCCGAGTGGCTTGGCGATGCGCGGGGCCGTGAGCGCGGCGAGGACGGTGCCGCCCATGCCCATGCCGTAGACCCCCAGGGCGAAGCCGCGGCGCTCGGGCGGGTACCAGCCGTTGACGAACACGACGCCGACCGCGAACGAGGCGCCGGCTACGCCGAGGAGCAGCCCGAGCGCGATGACGGTCGCCAGCGCGTCGTGCCAGACGGCGAGTGCTGCGACGGGCACGATGCTGAAGGCCATCAGGGCGCTGAAGACGCGCCGTCCGCCGTAGATGTCGGCGAGGATGCCGAGCGGAACGCGGAGGATCGAGCCGAGCAGGACCGGGACGGCAACCATCGCCGCGGTCTGGAACTCCGAGAGCTGCAGGTGCTTCTGCAGCGTGGGCGAGAGCGGCCCGATGATGCTCCAGGCGTAGAAGCAGGCGGTGAACGCGAACGTTGCGAGGATGAGGGCACGGGTGGCGTGTGCCGTCTCCGGGCGGGCGCGCGCGCCCGGAACCGAGCGGGCAGGGCGGACCTGGGAGGAGAGCGCGCACATGCGGGGATCGTCGTCGGTGCCGGGGCGCCCCGACGACGGTGCCCGCCACGGGACCTGGTCAGTGCTTTTCCGCAGTCTCAGCGGCTGCGCACCCCCGCGTAGCGACGGCGATAGAGGATCCACGGGCGGCCGAGGTATTGCAGCGGGATCGACCAGACGTGCACGAGGCGGCTGAAGGGGAACAGCGCCCAGAACGACCAGGCGATGATGGCGTGCACCTGGTAGATCGTCCTGGCGTGCACGGCGGCGGAGACGTCGGGGTCCAGATAGAACAGCGAGCGCCACCAAGGGGCAATCGACTCGCGGTAGTCGTAGGGATGGCTGGTGAGCAGATTGTCGCCGAAGGTCATGAAGCAGCCGACGGCGATCAGCACCGTGAGCAGCAGGTATGTGAGGAGATCGGTGCGCGACGTGGTGCGCCTGACGCGAGGATTGGTCGCGCGGCGATAGACCAGGCCGGCCAGCCCGACCACGCAGACGGCGCCGGCGACACCACCCGCGACGGCGGAGAACCAGCGATACAGGTTCTCGGAGATCCCGACCGCGTCGGTCAGCGACTTGGGGATCAACAGGCCCACGACGTGTCCGCCGATCGCCGCGAGCGCGCCGTAGTGGAAGGCGGGGCTGGCCCAACCCAGGATCTTGCGTTCCAGCAGCTGGGTCGAGCCGCTGGTCCACCCGAGTTGGTCGGTGCGGTAGCGCCACCAGTGCCCGACGACGAACGCCGCGGCCGCGGCGTAGGGGAAGATGATCCACAGCAGGATCGCGCCGGCGCTCATCTCCGGCTCCCGATCGGCATCACCTCGGGTGGCGCGAACGGCTCGAGGCCGACCGTCTCCTGCGGCGGCCCGTCGGCGGCGAGTCGCACAAGCGCCTCATGATCCTCGACGCGCAGCGACGGCAGCCCGGCGACCAGCGCGTCCAGGACATGGGCGTAGGGGTTGTCGGTGCGATGCAGTGCACCGCGCAGGAGCTCCAGCGCGGGCCGGTGTTCGGCGAGCACGGCCTCGCCGTATCCCTCGGGGGCCAGCGCGGCGAACGCGAGCATGACCGCCAGGTGGTCGGGCAGCTCACCGTCGGCCGCCGGCAGCCCGGCCTCGCGATACAGCCGCTTGAGGCGCAGCAACGCGACGCCGCGGCGGCGCGTGTCGCCGTGCTCGTAGTAGGTGAGGTGGGGGGTGATCTGGCGGCGCAGATCGAACGTCGCGACGTAGCGCACGCGGGGGTCCGTGCCGTCCTCGACCGCCTCCAAGAACCGCTTGAGGGCGTCGCGCGCGTCACTCGGCGGCAGCTCGTCGATCTCCCCAGGCGCCAGCTCGAGCCGGTCGTCGGGGTAGCGCAGCAGGTAGGACAGCAGCGCGTAGGGCGGCGGCCGGCGGCGGGTTCGCGAGCGCTTGATCACGGCCTGCTCTTCAGGATCTTGATCAGGTCGAAGTCGTCGTCGCCGCGGGTCGCGACGATCGGTGAGGAGCTGTCGGGGCGACGCTCGACGGCGCCGCAGTTGCCCGGGCCGCCGGTGAAGTCCAGGCTACATCCGTCCCCGTCGCGCATGAGCTCGGCGCCCTGCTCCGTGTGGGCCTGGGGGATGACGTAGCGGTCTTCGTAGTTGGCGATCGCCAGCAACCGGTACATCCGCTCGAGCTCGGGGCCGGTCATCGCGACCGCCTGTGGGAGCGTGTCGTCGGTCTGGCCGAGGACCTCGCGCTTGCGCATGTAGGCGCGCATCGCGGCCAGGCGGTGCAGGACGCCGCGGATGACCTCGGTGTCGCCGGCGCTGAGCAGGTTGGCGAGATACTGCTGGGGGATGCGCAGGTGGTCGATCGCGCCGAAGATGTCGTCGGGGTCGGCTTCGTAGCCGTCCTGCTCGAGCGTCGAGACGACCGGCGACAGGGGAGGCACGTACCAGACCATCGGCATCGTGCGGAACTCCGGGTGCAGCGGCAGCGCCACGCGCCAGCGGACGGCCAGGTCGTAGACCGGCGATCGGCGTGCGTGCTCCAGCCAGTCCTCGGGGATGCCATCGGCGCGCGCCGCGGCGCACACCTCGGGGTCGTTGGGGTCCAGGAACACGCTCAGCTGGCTATCGAGCAGGTCGCGCTCGTCGGGGACTGACGCGGCCTCCTCGATGCGGTCGGCGTCATAGAGCACGAGGCCGAGGTAGCGGATGCGCCCAACGCACGTCTCCGAGCAGATCGTCGGCTGGCCGACCTCGATTCGTGGGAAGCACATGGTGCACTTCTCGGCCTTGCCGGTGGAGTGGTTGAAGTACACCTTCTTGTACGGGCAGCCCGAGACGCAGTAGCGCCAGCCACGGCAACGGTCCTGGTCGACCAGGACGATGCCGTCCTCCTCGCGCTTGTACATCGCCCCCGACGGGCACGATGCGACGCACGACGGGTTCAGGCAGTGCTCGCAGATCCTGGGCAGGAAGAACATGAACGCCTGCTCGTAGGTCATGCGGACCTGCTCCTGCATGTCTGCCAGCAGCGGGTCGCTCATGGCGGTCTTCGGGCCGCCGGCCAGGCCCTCGTCCCAATTGGGCCCCCATGTGACGTCGGTGGGCTTGCCGGTCAGCTGCGAGTGCGGGCGTGCCGTGGGGTCGATGTCTGACAGCGGAGCGTTGACCAGCGTCTCGTAGTCATAGGTCCAGGGCTCGTAGTAGTCGTCGATGAGCGGCAGGTCGGGGTTGGCGAAGATCGACGCGAGCTTCTTGATCCTGCCGCCGCCCTTGAGGCGCAGCCGGCCCTTCTTGTCCAGGGTCCAGCCGCCGTTGTAGTGCTCCTGATCCGACCAGCGCTTGGGATAGCCCAGCCCAGGCTTGGTCTCGACGTTGTTGAACCACACGTACTCGGTGCCGGGCCGGTTGGTCCAGACCTGCTTGCAGGTCACCGAACACGTATGGCAGCCGATGCACTTGTCAAGGTTCATGACCATCGACATCTGGGAACGAACACGCATCAGAACGTCACCTCCGCGGTCCGCTTGCGAATGATCGCGACCGAGTCGCGATTGGCACCGGTCGGGCCGTAGTAGTTCTGGCCCCAGGACAGCTGCCCATATGCGCCGATCATGTGCGTCGGCTTCATCGTGATCGTCGTCAGCGAGTTCTCGGTCCCACCTCGGGTGCCGGTGATCTCGCTGCGCGGCGTGTTGATGTGGCGATCCTTGGAGTGGTAGAGCAGGCACATACCGCGCGGCACGCGATGTGAGACGACGGCGCGGGTCGCCACGACGCCGTTGCGGTTGTAGGCCTCGATCCAGTCGTTGTCGCCCACACCGATCGCGGCCGCGTCCTCGGGGCTCATCCAGATCCCCGACCCGCCGCGAAACAGGGTCAGCATGTGCAGGTTGTCCTGGTACTCGGAGTGGATCGACCATTTCGAGTGCGGCGTGATGTAGCGCAGCTGGATCTCGGGGATCCCGTCGCGCACGACGGGCCTGCCGCCCTCCAGCATCCGCCGGAAGTCCAGCGGGGGCCGGTAGGCGGGCAGTGCCTCGCCGTACTCCAGCATCCACTCGTGGTCGAGGTAGCAGTGCATCCGCCCCGACAACGTGTGCCACGGCTTGTGGCGCTCCACGTTGATCGTGAACGCCGCATAGGAGCGCCCCGCCTCGTCGATGCCCGACCACTCCGGTGACGTGATCACCCGCCGCGGCTGAACCTGCGTGTCCTGGAAGGTGATGCGCGCCTCCTCCGAGCGCTCGGCGAGATCGGCGAGCGGCACACCGCAGCGTTCCTGAAGCGACCGGAAGCCCTCGGTCGCGATCCGCCCGTTCGTTACCCCGGACAGGGCGAGCATCGCCTCGGCGACCTGCTGCGGACGCTCCAGCGACGGGCGGCCGTTGGCCGCGATGCCGTTCTTGGCCGCCAGCCAAGCGACCTCCTCGACCGGCTTCCAGCTCGCGCTCTTGACCGTGGAGCCGAGCGCCTCCATCAGCGGTCCGAGCGAGACGAACTGTTCCGCGATGGCGGCGTAGTCCCGCTCGATGATCTGCAGGTTGGGCATCGACACCCCGGGCACCGGCTCGCACTCGCCGGCGCGCCAGTCCAGCGCGCGGCCGCCGGGCTGAGCGAGCTCGCCCGGCGTGTCATGCGCGATCGGGCTCGCGACCAGGTCGCGGCGGGTCCCGAGGTGGTCGGCGGCAAGCGTCGAGAAGGCCTCGCTGATCGCCTTGAACGCGTCCCAGTCCGATCGGCACTCCCACGGTGGCGGCACCGCCTGGTTGAACGAGTGCACGAACGGGTGCATATCGGTCATCGACAGGTCGTACTTCTCGTACCACGTCGCGGCGGGAAGGACGACGTCGGAGTAGATCCCCGTCGTCGTCATCCGGAAGTCGATGCTGACCAACAGGTCCAACTTGCCACGCGGCGCATCCGTCGAGACCGTGACCCCACCCGGCTGATCGTCGCCGGTCAGCTCGTCCGCCATCACCGCGTCCTTCTCGGCGCCGAGCAGATGGCGCAGGAAGTACTCCTGCCCCTTGCCCGACGAGCCCAGCAGGTTCGAGCGCCATACGAAGAACACCCGTGGCCAACTCGCCGGCGCGCTTGGATCGTCGATCGCGAACCGCAGGCGCCCGCTCTTCAGCTCTTGCACGACGTGGGCCACCGGGTCGGTCCCGGACGCCTGCGCCTCGTCGGCGAGATCAAGCGGATTGCGCCCAAAGGTCGGCAGGCCGGGCATCCACCCCAGGCGCACCGCCTTGGCATGGGCGTCGATGGCGGTCTGACCGTCGAAGACGCCGCGTGCGAGCGGGCTGGCGAACTGCTCGAGGCGGAAGCGGTCATAGCGCCACTGCTCGGTGTGCGTGTAGTACCACGAGGTGCCCTGCCCCTGGCGCGGCGGGCGTCGCCAGTCCAAGGCTCCGGCGATCGTCTGCCAGCCCGCGAGCGTGCGGATCTTCTCCTGGCCGACATAGTGCGCCCAGCCGCCCCCGTTGACGCCCACGCACCCGCACAGGACGAGCAGCGCGATAAACGCCCGGTAGGTCTCGTCGGAGTGAAACCAGTGGTTGGTCCCCGCGCCCATGCAGATCATCGACCGGCCGCCGGAGACCTCGGCGTTGCGCGCGAACTCCCTGGCGACCTTCGTCGCCATCCGTCGGTCGACGCCGGTGATCGCCTCCTGCCATGCCGGCGTGTACGGCAACGACGCATCGTCGTAGCCCTGCGGCCAATCACCGGGCAGCCCGTCGCGCGCCACTCCGTAGGTCGCGAGCATCAGGTCCAGCACCGTCGTGACGAGCATCTCGCCGACGCGCATCGCCGGCACGCCGCGACGCATCACGCCGCCGCCCTCGGTCTCGCCGATGTCAAACCGCGGCAGGTCGATCGCAACCACGTCGGCATCGGATCGGTCGTGCAGCGACAGGACCGGCTCGATCCCGTCCAGCAGCAGGTTCCAGCGCCCCTTGCCCTCCTCGCCCCAGCGAAACCCCGCGGACCCGTTGGGGACCGCCGGCCGGCCGGTGCGGTCATCCAGGACGCAGGTCTTGAACTGCGTGTTCTTCCCGCCCTCACCGATGTCGGCCGCGGTCAGAAACCGATCGGTGACGTAGGCGCCGTCGCGCTGGCGCAGCGTCACCAGCAGCGGCAGATCGCTGTAGCTGCGCGCGTACTCCTCGAACCGCGGCACGCGGCGCTTGACCCAGAACTCGCTCAGGATGACGTGGCCCATGGCCATGGCCAGCGCGCCGTCGGTGCCGGGCTGCGCGGGCAGCCAGTCATCGGCGAACTTCACGTGGTCGGAGTAGTCCGGCGATACGACGACGACCTTCTGGCCCCGATAGCGCGCCTCGGTCATGAAGTGCGCGTCCGGCGTGCGCGTCATCGGCAGGTTCGTGCCCCAGATCATCAGGTAGGAGGCGTCCCACCAGTCTGCGGACTCCGGCACGTCGGTCTGGTCGCCGAAGACCTGCGGCGACGCTGCGGGCAGATCCGCGTACCAGTCATAGAAGCTCAGCATCCCGGCGCCGATCAGGCCCAGGAAGCGACTGCCCGCCGCGAACGACACCGGCGACATCGCCGGGATGGGCGTGAAGCCCGTGACTCGGTCCGGACCGTGCTCCTTGATCGTCTGCACCGTCGCCGCCGCGACGAGCTCGGTCACCTCCTCCCACGTCGCGCGCACGAACCCGCCGCGCCCGCGCTGGGCCTTGTGCGAGCCGTCGGCGGCGATCTGCGCCCACGCCGCCACGGGATCCGCGCCGCCCGCGCGCGCCTCGCGCCAGCGCTCCAGCAGCCCGCCACGCACGAGTGGGTGCTTGAGCCGCGCCGGCGAGTACGTGTACCACGAGAACGACGCCCCGCGAGGGCACCCGCGGGGCTCGTGATCCGGCCGATCGGGGTCGGTGCGCGGGTAGTCTGTCGCCTGGGTCTCCCACGTGATCAGCCCGTCCTTGACGTAGACGTTCCACGAGCAGGAGCCGGTGCAGTTCACGCCATGCGTCGAGCGCACGATCTTGTCGTGGCTCCAGCGATCCCGGTAGAACGCCTCCGACCGCCGATGGCGATCGATCAGCATGCTCCAGCCCTCCGCGTTGGCCGTCCCCCGGCGGAAGTACTCGTGCGCACGCGTCATCAGCGGACCGGCGGACTGCTGGTCGGAGAACGGCATCGCGCCATCATGCTCCTATGGCGACTTCCGAACAACCGCGCGAGATACGCCCGTGACGGTTCAGCCGGATCGCTTGACCATCCCGACCTGTATGGGCTGCGGCGCGATGGGTCGTGCGGCACGGTGCGACGGCGAATGCTCCGAGCACCGTCTCGATCTTGTCTCCGCCGACGACTTCGATGCCGTCTGCGACGCAGGCCGTGTCGCCCACGCGACCATTGTCCGGCTCGACGCCGTTCGTCGTCGCCTCGCAGAGACACCATCTGATGAACAGGTCTGCGAGGAGGCCTATCGCCAGCTCCGTGAGGCTGCGGCCGCAACGCTCGCAGGGCTCACGCCGCACGCCCTGGCCGATGGGGACGGCCCCTCCGTGCGGACGGGCTGGTGGTGCGCAACGTGCGGCAACGTGGACGCGCCCGAACCGTGCCTCGGCATCTGCATCTGGCGCGCGACCGAGTGGGTCAACCTCGACGTCTACGCCGCCGAAGACCGCCGGACCATCTCGGACAGGCGCCACGCGGACGCTTTGGTCAAGCTCGCCAGGGACGTCCTCGCCGTGACGCCGCGGCGAGGGCGCTACCTCGACAACTGGCGAGCGCTGCAGATCAGGCTCGGTTGAGCTGCGCGACCTAGGAGCGCCGGGACGAGCACGAGCTCCACCGGCCGATCGGCCCACCCAGGGCCGGGGGGTGTCGGCCGGAAGCTGCTTCTGTATGTCCAAGGCGTCACGGTGCGGGACGACGCTGTCTGTCTTCCGAGCTGGAGCACGCGACAGGGACGGCGCCGGCTCGTGAGGACGACGCCGCGCTCGGCGCCCTCGAGGGACCGCTTCGGCAGGGCCTCGACGGTCTGCTCACGGCGCGCCCGGAGCCTGCCGCTGCGCACGAGCTTCGTCGCATCCGTCTCCAGCAGCCGATCCCGGAGCGGCGGCCGGCGTGCTGCGCGCAGGAGCGCTGGTGCCGGAACTCCGGGGCGCGCTGGGGAGGGCTCACCATGAAACGGCCTTCCCACGAGGCAGCTCTCTGTGGTTCGAACCTGGACAGATGATGCGGGTTTCCAGGTCCTTCGTGAAGAGGCGCCGACCAGAATCGAACTGGTGTACACGGCTTTGCAGGCCGACCTGGCGACGCGCTGGAAAGCCAAAATTTGGCTCTGCAAAGGGATTTGTGCGGCATCTCGCGGCACGTTGCGGCACCAAATCGCGCACCGCTTTCCCATGGACTTTCCCACGGGAGGTCGTCGGGTGCCGGCGAGCGTCGATCGTGGAGGAAGATGCGGAAGATGTCCATTGGTGCTGCAGGACACTAGCCTGCGGTCGACAAACTCGCTAAAGTCCACAAGTAGCTGAACCATCGACCTGTGAGGGATTCTGATGTATGCAGAGCAGCGTTTGAGTGTGCGCGAGACGGCTCGCCGCCTAGGCGTACACGAGAACACGGTCCGGAACTGGGAGGAGCGTGGGCTAATTCGAGCCGTCAAACTGCCCGGCTCCGGATATCGCCGGTTCGACCTTGCCGAGGTCGAGCGGCTGCGCAATGAGATGCTGCACGACCTCGCGCCAGCCGTTGAGGGCCCCGTGATCCGGCCGCGGGGTCGCAAGCAGATCGTGCACGGGGATGAGCAATAGCGTGCAGCACGAGCGAAGGCCGACCGGCCCCTACTACGAAGTGAGAACACCCCTCCTGAGTCAAGGAGACATCTTTGACGATGTTCCGCTTGGATACCCCTCGCCGGCTCTCGAGATCGCAGTCGAGGAGGTCGACGAGAGCGCGCGCGCTTTCTTGAGTGGGCCGCTTTCTTTTGGTCCCGCGATGCTGATTACTCCAACCTGCTCGCTGCGTTCACAGACTGCGGGACGGGACTACGCCCATCCCGTCAGAACACTCGTTCCTCTGCGTCCGGTCCAAGAGCTGATGGAGGCCGGCATCCTCGACCCCTCGAAGCGAGGGTTAGCAGAACGCCGCGACTCTCTCATCAACTACATGTGGATGCCACCGCTACCGGACGTCGGGCTCGAGGAGAGCATGGCACTCCTCTACATGCCGGCCACGCTGCATCACGACATGATTGCTGACAGGCGGGTATCACAACTGACCCGTGACGCTTCGTCGCAACTGCAGAAGAAGCTCGCCTGGTACTCAACGAGCATGCTGCTCGAGCGTTCGGACTTCGATCCGCCGATGGACTGACATATGACGTCCCATAAGCGCGGCGGCAATCCGTATGACTTTCGATCGCCCGTCAGACACGGATCGCTCCTTGCCGGCCGAGATGATGAGTTGGCTCAGATCGACGACTTCCTCCGAGAGGCGGCGTCTGGTCGGCCAGTCCATTTCTCGCTGTTCGGAGCTCAAGGGGACGGGAAGTCGAGCCTGCTGAACGTGGTCGTGGAGATGGCGCGGGCCAGGGGCCTTCTGTCAGTGAAGCTCGCGCTAAGCGAGGCACTTGTCCAGACCGGCCTTGACTTCTACAAGGCGGTCTACGACGCGGCACTCCAAGCGCTAATCGATATGGGGCACTTGGTGGCGGACGGTGAGTTGATGCGCGCGTGGACGCTACAGACTTGTCTCGGTGAGCCGCCCTCGAAGCCGGACGTTCAGCCGCTCGAGCTGGGCATGTTGGCGGCGGCGGGGCTCCATGGTCGCATGGTTGGCGAGGTCCCGACTCAGCTAATTCAGAGGGACCTCAAGCGGTTCCTATCGCTAGGGCCGGTTCCCCTCCAAGGGCTCGTGCTGTGTCTAGACAGCGCACACTGGTTGGGCGACAACCGGGACCTAGCTCCGAGTCTGCTGCAACTCGCCGATGCGACGCCGCTGCTCACGATTGTGACCGCCGCTGAAGCGTCGGGAGACCTTCAGGAGGCTGCTCCGCGCGCGTGGGCACAGATCGAGGTAAAGCCGTTCACTCAGCCCGTTCAGGTCCTGGATGCGGTTGCGAAGCCCCTTGAATCAGCTGACGAGACACTCGTTGTAGAGCCGCCTACGCCCCTGACTGCAGCTGACATCTTGCAGTTGACTGGAGGCGGGCCATATGAGGTCAATCTTGTATGCCACTTCATCTGGGAAGCGATCCGACACGGCGAGCAAGACTCTTTCGAACTGTCGCCCGCCGTAATCGAACGAGTTGCTGCAGAGCTGGAGGAGAAGGGCAGGCACCAGGCCAGCCCGGAGATCGCCACCCTGAGCGGCCTTCCGGCCACAGAGCTGCGCACCTTGGTTCTGCTAGCGCCGTTCGAGGAGCTGACAACGCATCAGATTGCGTTAGTCCGACTCCTGCTCCGCGACTTCGGCGATAGCGATCTCACGGACGCTGAGGACGCGATTGGCCAAGAGCTATCGGCGCTGCAGGAGCGAGGGCTCGTGCAGATCGAGCAGGACCGATTCAAGCTGACGGGAGGACGCGACGCGCGGGTGTATCTGCGTTACGCGGCTAAGCGCGTATCGCCCTCGTCGGAGCTCCGCTTCGGTCGGGACTATCCCCGAACGGTGGCATCGCGCTGCGCTACTGCTCTCGCAGGCGCCGTGCTCGGTGAATCCTATGAGGGCGCCCGCTTGTTCCGTCGAGGGCGGCCTCGTGAGATCGGCCAGAGCGCGGCAGGGCGGTTGCTGGAGTCGCTCGGTAGAGCAGCAGACGAAGGCGATCTCGTCGGACTCGGGACTGTGCTCGGTGGGTGGGTGGGACCCGCCGAGATGCAGAAGCACTCTGGCTGTGGATTCTGGCTGATGGGTCTCACCATGCAGGTGGGGGTGCACGAGGTCGAGCACGTGGAACTCGTTGCCGGCCCAGACGGCGGGGACCCCTCCGAGCTCCAAGCGGCTGGTCAAAACTGGCTCGAGGAGAATCGGGAGCTCCTCGCCAAGTACGGGGCTCAGGACGCCGAGCTTCGTTGCCACCAGATCAGTTGGGAACTGTTGGCCTCGGCCCTTTCCTACTGGCTCCTCGCAGCGATGTCCCAGGTTGCCTTCTTCTTGTATCGGGCTGGGTCAAATGAACTGGCCGAAGACGTCTTGACGGCTGTGCTCCATCAGTGTGAGCCACTGATCGGCGCAGAACCTCTTGACCCCCTGCTTCGGACCCAGGTCGCGAACGTCCTCAGCCGGCGGGGCTTCATGGCCGCAACGCGCGGCGATTGGCAGGCGGCCTCAGAGCTGCTCGAACAGAGCGCCACCATGGCGCTGACTGAGGGCTGGCTACTCGACTACAACCGCGCTTACGTATGCGCAATGCGCGGGCAGATCGCCGACGCCATTCGTCTTATCGAGTCGGCGGTGGAGCGGCTGGAACCCGATTCTGGTCTCGTTGTCCTGCACGCCTTCATGCCGACGCCCGACGAGTGGATACCCCCCGACCCGCTCTGGAACGTCGTCGAGGTCCAAGGCGCCTGGGTCGGTCGGTTCCTGGAACTGCAACGATGCGTGATTCGAGCGCGGTCGTCCGAGGACTCTCGCGCGGCGCTGGAGTCGGCGGTGCGCACATTGAGCCCGTCGGCACCGATGGCGCTCATTCGGCTTGCTGGCTGGGCAACCCTCACTTCTCGCGCAGCCCAGCGAGGCGAGAGACCTGTTCGGGCGCGCTCTCCTGGCGGCTCCCTACGACGGAGCCGCGGTCCCCCAGTCGGAGGCTGACTTCGCCCAGAAGCACTTGGGCCAAGGTGATCTGGGCAGCGATGGCCATGTGCCCTAGTCGGGCTCTCTCGCCTCAGCAGCCCCTGGGGCGGACTGAGGCACGGATCGGCGATGCACCCGCCGCGGCCCGGTTTCTGGCTCTAGCCCTGGCGATCGTGGGCGCTTCCAGTCCTTGACCACCCGCCCTCACCATGGGGTTCGTTCGGGTGGTCAAGGACTGTCAGCGGTGAGACGGTCGAGGGGCAGGTTGCGACCGGGTGGCGGCGGGTGCATCGCCTTTGGGGTCATGGGAGCTGCAAGGAAGCAGAGCAAGGGAGTTCAGATCACCGAGAGGGATGTTCAGATCGTTCGGTGGCTGGGTCGGGTGCGGCTGGCGACGGTGGATGAGGTACGGGTGCGGTGGGAGATGGGCAGGACCAAGGCCTATGAGCGCTTGAAGGTGCTCGTGGGGGCTGGGCTGGTGGTGCATGAGCGTGGGGTGCCGGGGCATGGGGTGTATCTGGCATCGCGGCAGGGATTGCAGATGGCGGGGGTGGGGTTGGCGCCGGCGACAATGAGCTTGGGTGCGCTGGCGCATGACCTTGCGGTGGCGGGCCTCGTGGCGCGGCTGGAGCGCGACCTGGCCGGCGGGGCGTTGCTGACCGAGCGTGAGGTGCGCGCGCACGCGCGCGAGACCGGCGATCTGAACTTCCGCCCGACGGTCTCGCGGCGTGGGATGCGCGACGCACGCCACTGGCCCGACCTCGTCTTGCTGACCCGGGGCAGTCCGCCGGGCTGGCTGGCCATCGAGGTCGAGCTCCACAAGAAGGGCTCCCAGCGCCTGCAAGCCATCCTTGCGGCCTACCGCTGGGCCAACACAAGCCAGCCCGCGTTCCGGCTGTGGGGCGTGCTCTATCTCGTCCCCGACCGCGACCACCGCCGCCGCCTCGTGGAGATCGGCCGGCGTGCCGGTCTGGCCGAGGACTCGCGGCCGGTCCTGCTGGCCACCCACACCCTCGATCAGCCCGACGAGATCGCCGAGGCGATCCGGCGTCTGTGGGCGCTCAAGGGCGCCGCCGATGCACAGGAGCGCCAGGCCGAGACTCACCGCGCCGAGCGCCAACACCGCCTCGACGCCGAGCGGGCCGCTGAACATGCAGCGAGGGAGGCGGCCGTCCAACGCCGCCATGAGGAGCTCCTCGCGCTCGAAGCCGCTCATGCACCCGCGCCGCGCCGGGGCCTCGGCCGCCTCTTCAGGAGCCCCGAGCGATGATGGGCTCTCAGGCGTTCGAACCGAACGGGCGACGTGACCACCGGCCGGCACCCGAGTTGCAGCGACCGACCGCCCTCCTCGATGACACATCCGACGCACCGGCACGCCGGCCCTCGAGCGAGCTCACGGGCCGCCGCCGCGCCGTGCCGTCGGTGACCCTCACCAAGGCCGAGGCGGCCCTGGCGCTCGGCATGAGCGTGCGCTCGCTGGACAAGTACGTCATGCCCGAGGTCCGCGTCATCCGGCGAGGCAGCATGGTGCTCATCCCGGTCCGCGAGCTCGAGCGCTGGGCCGAGGCCTCCGCCGAGTCCACCCTCTAGCTAGCTGTATAGCTAGCTTGCTAGCTAGCAATCACAATAACTAGCTCGCTGCCGTGCCGAAGTCGTCCAGGAACGTGCTCAGGAAGCGCTCGTGGCGGTCCAGGTGGTCGGGCATGAGATGGCCGTACAAGTCCATGGTCTGCTGGATTGTCGAATGGCCCATCAGCGCCGACAGCTCCTTGATGTCGACGTACTCGCCCGAGCGCGCGGCGGCCGCGATGATCCACGAGGCATACGTGTGACGGCACTCGTGAAAGCCGATGCGCTGCTCGCCGGCCTTGTCCCAGCGCTGGTAGGCACGACGGAGCACCGGACCCCACTGTCCCGCCCATGGAGCCTCGGGCGACGGGCCGAAGAGGAATCCCTCGCGGCGGCCGCTGCGGACCAGGTGCTCGCGGAGGATCGTGTGCAGCGAGCCGACCATCGGCAGCGTGCGCCAGGCGGCGTCGGACTTGCCGCGCTGCTCGTTGATCGTCGCGGACTCGACGTGGTAGCTGCGCCGGATCGTCAGCCGGCGGCGGTCGAACTCGATCGCGTCGACCGCGAGCCCGATCGCCTCGCTGCGGCGCAGCCCGGCGTAGAAGGCCAGCGCCCACAGGGCGACCTCGTCCTCGCGCAGCAGGCTGAGCAGCCGCCCGGCCTCCTCGGGCGTGGCGATGCGCTCCCGCCGGCGTCCGCCGGAGGGCAGGCCGAGCTCGGCGCAGGGGTTGGCCGTGGCCTCGCCGATGCCGATCGCCCAGCGGTACATCGCCGACAGCGGCTTGATCGTGTTGGCGATCGACGAGGGGGAGAGGCCTTCGCCCAGCAGCGTCTCGACGAAGCGGCGCAGGCCCGGCGTGGTCAGGTCGCTGGGGTACTTCGTGCCGAAGGCCGGCACCAGGCGGTACTCGGCGGCCTGTCGCATGCGATGCAGCGTCGAGGGCGAGTAGGGACGGCGCCGGCTCGTGAGGATGACGCCGCGCTCGGCGCCCTCGAGGAACCGCTGCAGCAGGGCCTCGACGGTCCGCTCATCGCGTGCCCGGAGCCTGCCGCTGCGCACGAGCTTCGTCGCATCCGCTCGCCAGCCGCCAGCCTCCAGCAGCCGATCCCTGAGCGGCATCCGGCGGTGACGCGGCTCGTTGAACGACTTGCGGACCAGCCGCTTGGAACCGGCGTCGTAGACGTGCGCGCGGACGCTGGGGAAACAGTCGCAGCGGCGGCCGGCGTGCTGCGCGCAGGAGCGCTGGTGCCGGATCTCCACGCCCTCAGGGGCGCGCTTGGGAGCGCTCGCCATGGAAATGACTTTCCCACGAGCTTTCCCACGAGGCAACTCTCTGTGGTTCGAACCTGGACAGATGTTGCGTATTTCCAGGTCCTTCCTGAAGAGGCGCCGACCAGAATCGAACTGGTGTACACGGCTTTGCAGGCCGCTGCGTAGCCACTCCGCCACGGCGCCGGGGTGCTGCCGACAGCGTAGACCGTCGGCCGCCGGCGCGTTCTGGCGACGCCTCGCGCGCGGCGCGCGCGTCTGGGAGGGTGACGGCCCACCCGCCCAGGAGGCCATGACGATGCCCAACATCTACGAGCCGCAGTTCGACGTCACCCAGGACGCGCCGCCCTACCACTGGCAGCGCGCGCGGCTGGGCCGGCAGGCCGGCTCCAAGGAGCTCGGCGCCTCGCTGTTCGACGTGCCGCCCGGCGCCGAGATGTTCCCCAACCACGCCCACATGGCCAACGAGGAGCTCATGCTCGTCATCGATGGCGAGCCGACCCTGCGCACCCCTGAGGGCGAGCGCCGCCTCGCGCGCGGGGAGGTCGTGGCGTTCCTCGCCGGGCCGGCCGGCACCCACCACGTGCGCAACGACACCGATGCGCTCGTGCGCGTCGTCGTGCTCAGCACGATGAAGGCGCCGGAGATCAACCTGTTCCCCGACAGCGACGAGCTCTGGGTGCGCGACTACGTCCCCGGCACCGACCCGCCCGCGGACGCCGTGGAGATCCGCGTGCCCATGACGCCCCCGGGCGCCTGAGGCGGCGGCACTGCGCGGCGCCGATTGCTAGGCTCTGCCGTCCCAGGGGCGATTAGCTCAGCTGGGAGAGCGCCTGCTCGACAAGCAGGAGGTCACTGGTTCGAGCCCAGTATCGCCCATGAACGAAACCCCGGCACTAGCTGGGGTTTCGTCGTTTCCGGGGTCGCGCGGATCACGCCACCGCGCTGCGGGTGTCGTCGAGGCCGGTGCCGGTCGGCGACGTCGCCCAGCACGTCCCCGATGGGGGCGGGCACCGTGACGCGACGGCCGGAGACCGTCCAGCCGGCACGCCGAGCAGGTGCGGCCGGTCTCCGGGCGCCCGGGACTCCCGGCCCACACGGCCGATGCGGTCGGCCGAGGTCCGCACGGACGCCGGCCTCGGCTTCGGGCGCTGGCTGACCGTCAACGTCCCCGGCGACGCCGACCGCCAGCTCCTGCTCGAGCGCCCCGCCCGCCGGCGATGAACGACGTGACCGGCGACGAGGTCCGCGAGCACGTCACCAAGGCCGTCACGGGCACGGTCATCGTCTCGACGACCGACTGCCGCGCGACCTACGAGCGCCTCGTCGACGAGGGCGTCGACATCACCCAGGAGCGGATGGAGCGTCCGTACGGGGTCGACATGGGGGTCCGCGACCCGTTCGGCGACCACCTGCGCATCACCCGGCCCGCCGCGGCCCGCGGCGCGGCGGACGCCTTCACCGCGCCGCGTGGCAGTCGGCGCAGAGGTTCAGCGGCGCGGCGACGTCGTGCTGGACGACCGCGAACCAGCGTTCGATCTCGGGGTGCTCGACCGAGTTGCGCCCGCAGCCGTCGCACTCGACGACGACGTCGTGGGCCAGCCATCCGCGGGCGGCCTTCGCGCCGCATTCGGGGCACAGGTGCGCGTCGGCGCCCTGCTGCATCGGGATGCGCTCCCAGCGGGCGAACGACGTGTCGGAGACCGAGACGAACACGGGGTGGAACGGGCACCCGTCGCAGAACGCGCAGCCGTCGCGGATCGTCACCGTGCCAGCCTAGAGCGCGCGACAGCGGGCACCCGCGCGGCTGCGCGGGGGCCACGACCTCCAGGGTCGTGCCGGCTGCCCGGGCCGGCCCGGCACGTGGCAGGTCGCCGCCCGGCGCGCGCACGCGCCGGCCCATCCCGCGCAGGCCGAACGACGACGCCTGGTCGAGGTCGCCGGGAACCCCGCCGCGTCCTTTGTCGGGGTCGGCAGGGGGCGCCGGGGCGGACTCGGTGCCGTCCGCGCGGCGGCCGAGCACGCCGCGCCGCCCGCAGCCGCACCCCGCTGAGCGCCGGCGCCGCCGCGGTGCGGGCCGGCCGCGCCTCGCTGCGATCGGCGTCCGCCACGGGGCCAGACCACCGGCACCGTTCGCGGTGCCGGTGCGGGCGGCTAACGCCTGGCCAGCCGGCGGGCGCCCTGGCCGGCGGGCGTGTGGGCCAGGCCGTAGAAGCGGAACGCCTCGGCCTCGTCCTCGAGCGTCAGCTCGGCGTCGGTGTCGTAGCTCGGCGCGTCCTTGACGTCGGCCTTGCTCCAGGCGACGCGGACGTGGCCCGGCGCGACGGAGGCGCCGGCCAGCGGCACGAGCGTCAGGTGCTTGCCGATGACGCCGCTCTTGACCGCGATGAACGCCGGCACGTCGGTCTCGACGTCGTAGAGGACCTCCGCCAGCTTGCCGAGCTTCTCGTCGGCGGCGTCGACGACGTCCTGGCCCTTCCAGTCGATGATGCTCTCGGCGACGATCGGCGAGGCGGCGGCGGGCGGCGTGCTCATGGCCACCCGGGTTCCCCGGATGGCGGACGGCCAAGCGGCGATCACGAACGTCACCCAACGGGGACCCTCTTCCCGACACGCCGTCCGGACCGTGCATGGACCCACTCGCCCCCATCAAGGCCTTCGACCGCCTCCAGCGCCGCCACCGCGGCCTGGCGATCCCTGTCGCGGTCATCAAGAAGTTCGGCGACGACCAGGGCGGCAACCTCGCCGCGCTCATCGCCTACTACGGGTTCTTCTCGCTCTTCCCGCTGCTGATGGTCTTCGTCGCGGGCCTCGGCTTCGTCCTGGACGGCGACCCGGGCGCCCAGCAGGCCGTGCTCGACTCGGCGCTCAAGGAGATCCCGATCATCGGCGACCAGCTGCGGGCCGGCTCGCTGACCGGCAACGGGCTGGCGCTCGGCGTCGGGCTGGTCGGCGCCCTGCTCTCGGGCCTGGGCGTGACGCTCGCCGCGCAGACCGCGTTCAACCGCGTCCACGGCGTCCCGCACCGCGAGCGCCCCAACTTCCTGACGTCGCGCCTGCGCGGACTCGGGCTGCTCGCCTCGCTGGGCACGCTGCAGCTCGTCTCGACCGTCGCCTCGGGCCTGGTGTCCGGTGGCTTCGGCGGCGCCGCGCTGCTCGTCGCCGGCGTCGTGGTGTCGCTGGTGCTCAACGGCGTGCTGTTCACCGTGGCCTTCCGGCTGCTGACCGACAGCAGCGTCCCCACCCGCCAGCTGCGGCCGGGGATCCTCTCGGCCACCGTCCTGTGGACGATCCTGCAGGCCGTCGGCGGCGCCTACATCGGCCACGTCGTCAAGGGCGCGGGGTCGACGTACGGCACGTTCGCCACGGTCATCGGGCTGCTGACCTGGCTGTTCCTCGGCGCGCGCGTCGTCGTCTACTCCGCCGAGGTCAACAGCGTCCTGGCCAACCGCCTGTGGCCGCGTGGGCTGTTCGACCCGCCCGAGCCGGCCGACGACGAGGCCCTGACGATCCTGGCCGAGATGGAGACCCACCGCGACGACCAGGACGTCTCCGTGTCGTTCCGCGACCGCACCGCGCCGTCGCCCGGCGGCTCCGACGGCCCGGCCTGAATCGGGACGCTCGAGGTTGGTGCAGGATCGCTGGCGCCGGAGGGCGCACCTGGCACCTTGGCGCGGTCGGTGCCCGGTGGGTCCCAGCTTCGCGGTGCCCCCGTCCCCCGGGTCCTGGCGGGCGGCCTGGCACTTCCTGCCGGCGGCCGGGTCGGCCTTCACCGACGCGGGCGCGACCGCCTGTCACTGAGCGCGCGCGGCGAGCGCCAGCGCGCGCAGCGCCGTGAGCTCGTCGGCACCGTAGGCCGGCGTGCCGTCCTCGGCGCCGCGGGCGCCCGCCCGGGCCGCCGTGCCGTGCTGCAGCCGGGCACGGCCCAGCTCGTCCAGCGGGCCCGTGACGAGCACGACGTCGACGGTGTCGTCATCCTCGATGCCCTGTGCTCGGGCCAGCTCGCCGATGCGCTGGGCCGCCTCCTGCGGGTCGGCCGTCGACGCGTCGACGGCCAGCGTCACGTGGTCGAGGTCGCCCAGGTGCTCCACGCAGCCGGCCAGCAGCGCCGGATCGCGCACGACCTCGTCGGCCGCGACGCACACGACGAACGGCCGCGTCCCGCGCAGCGGCTGCTGGCCGGCGCCGTCGGGCAGCGTGCTGCGCACGGCCAGCAGCGCGGCCCGGGCCTCGTCGCCGCCCGGGTCGGTCGCCGCGGCGCGCACCGCGGCCCCCAGCGCGGCATGGACGTCGCCGGCGGACAGCAGCGCCCGGGCCTCAAGCCCCATCGCCCGTGCCTGCTCGCGTTCCTCGTCGGTGACCTCGACGAGCCGCAGGAACGGCGTGCCGGCCTCCGAGAGGGCCTCGGAGGCCAGCGTCGTGAAGGCGTCCCAGGCGCGCTCGAGGTCGGCGGGCGTCGTCTCGGGCGTGCCCAGCCGGCGCAGGAACCAGCGCTGCAGCCACAGCGACTTGCGCAACTCGCGCACGCGCACCGCGCCCTGCGACCCCAAGGACATGTTGTTGCCGTGGAAGCGGTAGGACGTCCTGGGCTCGGGCAGGTAGGCCAGCTGCGAGATCTGGGCCGTGCGCGCGCCCAGGTACCAGTCGGCCCAGGGCATCCCGTCGGGGATGGGGAAGAGCTCATCGCGCAGGCTGCCGCGCAGCATCACCGAGGAGGCCGTGACCCAGTTCTGCTCGAGCAGGCGCCCGATCTCGCGGCCCTCGGGGGGCGGCGGGCCCTCGAGCCAGGAGGCGTCGAGCACGCGCCCGGCGGCGTCGACGACCTGCATGTCGGTGTAGACGAGGCCGACCTCGGGGCGGCGTTGCAGCACCTCGACCTGGCGGCGCACCTTGTCGGGCGGCCAGACGTCGTCGGCGTCCAGGAGGGCCAGCAGCTCGCCGGTCGCGTGCCCGGCGGCCGCGTTGACGGCGCCGACCAGGCCGCGGTTGTCCTGGGAGACGAGGTGGACGCGGCCGGGGTGATCGGCGGCGACACGCGCGAGGATCGCCGCCGTGGCGTCGGTGGAGCCGTCGTCGACGACCACGACGTCGAGCCGGTCGGCCGGGTAGTCCTGGTCCAGCGCGCTGCGCAGCGCCTCCTCGACGAACGCCTCGGCGTCATGGGCGGGCATGAGGGCCGTGACGGTGGGCGACCCGCTCACGGTCGCTACCGCGCGACCGCGGCGACCAGGCGGGCCAGGTCGTCCTCGGTGTTCCAGGCGCCGACGGAGGCGCGCAGTCGTCCCGTGCCCGGCAGATGGCGGATCACGATGCCCTCGGCGGCCAGGCGGTCGCGGATCGCGATGGCCTCGTCGTCGCCCGGGGTGGACCACGCGACGAGCGTGCTGTCATCGCGGTCGACGACGTCGACGCCGCGCCCGCGCAGGTCGTCGGCCAGGCGGGCGGCCAGCGTCGCGGCCCGGGCGTGCACGCCGGCCCAGCCCGCGCCCGCGAGCACGTCGTAGGCGGCCGCCGCGGCGGCGAGCGTCGCAAGGTCCTGGGACGGTGCGTCGTAGCGGCGCGAGGTCGTGACCATCACCGCGCCGATCCCCAGGCTCGCGTCCTGCAGGCTGCCGTAGGCCGGGGCCTGCGGGGCCAGCCGCGGACCCCAGGCCGGGTCGACCCAGAGCATCCCGCAGCCCACGGGCCCGCACAGCCACTTCTGCCCCGACCCGGCGTAGAACGTCGCGCCGAGCGTGGCGACGTCGATCGGCACGGCGCCCGAGCCCTGCGCGCCGTCGAGCAGCACGGGCACGCCGCCGGCCGACACGCGGGCCAGCGCGGCGACCGGGGCGACCGCCCCGCTGTGCCAGGAGACGTGCGAGCAGGCCACCAGCCGGGTGGCCGGGCCGACCGCGTCGGCGATCTCGGCCAGCGGCACCGCGCGGAGCGTGACGCCGTGGCGGTCGCGAGCGGCGACGAGCGGGCCGAGCAGGCCCGGATGCTCGTCGTCGGCGGTCAGGATCTCGTCGCCGCCGCCCAGCGCCAGACCGCCGAGCACGCGCCCGCAGCCGTCGCTGGTGCCGGCGGTCAGGGCGACGTCGTCGGGCTCGGCGCCCAGCAGCGCGGCGTAGCGCTCGCGCAGCGCCGGGACGAGCTCGAGCACGCGCTCGTAGAACGCGCTGCTGCGGCCCTGGCGCGTGCCCAGGCGCCAGGCCTCGACGGCCGCGGCGTGCGCGGCCTGCGGGATCGGCCCGCACGTCCCGGCGTTCAGGTAGGTCGTGTGCTCCAGGACGGGGAAGGCGGCGCGGAGGCTGGCGGGATCCATCCCGTCACCCTAGACCGCCGCTCAGCGGCCGCACACGGGCCACTGCCCGGCGCCGGCGGTGGCGTACAGCGCGGCGGCGCGCCGGTCCTGCTCGGCCTCGGGCGCGGCGGCCGGGTCGCCCGAGCCGCCGACGGCCGCCCAGGTCGCGTAGGTGAACTGGTACTTGCCGCGGAACGCGCCGCCGCCGCCGATGGCGCGCGGGTCGCCGCCGGACTCGCAGGCCGCGATGGCCCGCAGGGCGGGGGAGACCCCGACGGCCGGCGCGGCGTCCCGGCGGTGCGCGGCGCGGCGGGCCTCGCGCAGGTCGCGGCGCAGCCGCCGCGCGTGGCGCTCCAGCCGGGGGGCGGGCCAGGTCGCCAGCGCGCTCGCGTAGCCGCGGCGCAGCCGGCGGCCCTCGACGTGGGCCAGGCGCCGGGCCAGGCGCACGTTGCGGACCACGAGCGGGCCCTTGGCCACGCGGGCCAGGGGCCGCATGAGGTGGCCGCCGCCGGCGGGCAGCGGGGCGGGTGCGGCGGGCACCGGCGCCGGCGCCGCGGCGGCGTGGGCGCCGGCGGCGGGCAGGGCCAGCGCGCCGGCGGCGGTGGCGAGCATGACGCGGCTGAGAGCATGGCGGGATGGCATGACGGGCTCCTTCGGACGGCCGGGCGCGGGCGCCATGGGCGCGGCGGGACCCGGCGGGTTCGGGGAAGTTCGGTTGCCGGCGGGCGGGCGGAGGAGCGTCGGTGAGACACAGGCTGTCCGCCCGGCGCAACACCGCCGGCCCGATCACGGTAGCAGCCTCGACCGAACGGGCGTTCGCCTGCGCGCGCCCGCGAGGCGGCGCGGACGCCGCCACTAGGATGCGGGGGGATGACGACGGTCACCCTCCCCGACGGCAAGCGGCTCGAGCTGGCCGACGGCGCCACCGGCGCCGACGCGGCGGCCGCGATCGGGCCCGGGCTCGCCAAGGCGGCGCTCGCGGTCAAGGTGGACGGGGCCGCGCAGGACCTGGCGCGCCCGCTGCCCGACGGTGCCGCGCTGGAGATCGTCACCGACCGCTCGGGCGACGATGCCCTGGAGCTCATCCGCCACGACACCGCCCACGTGCTGGCCGCGGCGATGCTCGAGCTCTACCCCGGGGTCAAGATCTCGATCGGCCCGGCCATCGACAACGGCTTCTACTACGACTTCGACTTCCCGGAGGGCGTGGCGTTCTCCGACGCCGACTTCGAGCGCGTCGAGGCCAGGATGCGCGAGCACGTCGAGGCCGACGAGGCCTTCGTGCGCGAGGACGTCACCGTCGAGCAGGCCCTGGAGCGCTTCCGCGGCGAGGGTCAGGACTACAAGGTCGAGCTCATCGAGGACCTCGTCGCCAACGCCCCCGACGACGCGCCGGTGACCACGGTCAGCCTCTACACCAACGGTCCGTTCACCGACCTCTGTCGCGGGCCGCACGCCCCGAGCACGAAGCGCATCGGCGCGTTCAAGCTGCAGTCGGTGGCCGGCGCCTACTGGCGGGGAGACTCCGACCGCCAGATGCTCACGCGCGTCTACGGCACGGCGTTCTTCAAGAAGAAGGAGCTCGACGCCTACCTGGCGCTGCTCGAGGAGGCCCGGGCGCGCGACCACCGCAGGCTGGGCCGCGAGCTCGGCCTGTTCACGTTCTCCGACCTGGCGCCGGGCATGCCGCTGTGGCAGCCGCCCGGCATGGCGGTGTGGAACGAGCTGACCGAGCTCTGGCGCACGGAGAACCGCCGCCGCGGCTACCGCGAGGTCAAGACGCCGATCCTGTGGGACGTCGAGTTGTTCAAGGCCAGCGGGCACTGGCAGAACTACCGCGACAACATGTACTTCACCGACGTGGAGGACCGGCCCATGGGCCTCAAGCCCATGAACTGCCCGGGCCACGTCCAGCTGTTCAAGGACCTGCGGCGCTCCTACCGCGAGCTGCCCATCCGCTTCAGCGAGCAGGGCCTCGTCCACCGCCACGAGCCCAGCGGCACCCTGCACGGGCTCATGCGCGTGCGCCACATCACCCAGGACGACGCCCACATCTTCTGCACCGAGGACCAGATCGAGGACGAGGTCGTCGGCTGCCTGGACTTCGGCTTCGACCTGTACCGGCTCTTCGGCTTCACGCCGCGGCTCGAGCTCTCGACGCGCCCGGAGAAGCGGCTGGGCTCCGACGAGACCTGGGACCACGCCGAGGCGGCCCTGCGCAACGCGCTGGACCGCCAGGGCCTGGAGTACGAGGTCAACGCGGGCGACGGCGCGTTCTACGGCCCGAAGATCGACCTGCACATGACGGACTCGCTCGGCCGCGCCTGGCAGCTGGGCACCGTCCAGCTCGACTACCAGATGCCCGAGCGCCTCGACGCGAGCTACACGGGCGCCGACAACGCCGAGCACCGGCCGGTGATGATCCACCGCGCGCTGCTGGGCTCCTTCGAGCGCTTCATCGGGATCCTCATCGAGCACTACGGCGGCGAGTTCCCGCTCTGGCTCTCGCCCGTGCAGATCGTCCTGCTGCCGATCGCCGACCGCCACGCCGAGGCCGCCGCCGCCGCGGTGGCGCGCCTGCGCGACGCCGGCGTACGGGCCGAGCTCGACGACCGCACGGAGTCGGTCGGGCGCAAGATCCGCGACGCCGAGCTGCGCAAGGTGCCCTACATGGGCGTCGTCGGCGACCGCGAGGCCGAGGCGGGCTCGGTCGCCGTGCGCCGACACGGCGAGGGCGACCAGGGGACGGTCACGCTGGACGAGCTCGTCGCCAGGCTCCTGCGCGAGATCGCCGCCCGCGGCGGCCCGGACCAGGACGCCTAGGACCGAGCGTCGGGCACCGGCGACCGCGCGAGCGGCTTGCGCTCGAGCAGGTCGGCGTCGGCCGCCGCCAGCAGCTCGGCGCCGCTGCGGCCCACGGCGTGCGTGGCCGCGCCGACCGACAGCGTGACGGGCTCGCCGCCCGGCGCCGTGCAGCGCGCGTGCACTGCGGCGGCCACGCGGGCCGCCACGTCGCGCGCCTCGGAGGCGTCGGCGCCGGTCAGCAGGACCACGAACTCGTCGCCGCCCCAGCGGAAGCACGCGTCGGGGGTGCGCACGACGTCGCGCAGCACCTCGGCGACGTCGCACAGCAGCCGGTCGCCGGCGTGGTGGCCGTGGACGTCGTTGATGCGCTTGAAGCGGTCCAGGTCGCCGACCAGCGCCGAGAGCGCGTGCCCGGTGCGCGCCACCAGGGCCACCTGCACGGTCAGTGCCTCGTCCAGCGCGCGGCGGTTGCCCAGGCCGGTCAGCGCGTCGATCCGCGCCAGCGCGTCGGCGGTGTCGCGCTGCTCGCGCAGCCGTCGCCGGATCTCGCGCAGCCGGTCGCTGTAGCCCACGCAGGCCAGCGCGAGCGTCCACATGACCCCGACGGTCGCCACGCACTCCGCCACGCGGGCGCTGTAACCGTGCTCGGTCATCCCGGGCAGGAAGACGATCGCGGTGTCCAGCACGAGCAGGACGAGCACCTGGGGGCCGGGCAGCGTCACGCCGCACCAGACCACCGACAGGATGAGGAGTTGGCTGTAGGCGCCGTGCGAGCCGGCCAGCCACTGCAGGGCGGCGAGCATGAGCGGCCCCGAGAGGCCCACGAGGAACAGCGCGCCCGGGCCCAGCAGGCGCCGGGTCAGCACCATCACGGCGCCGAGCACGAAGGCCAGCGCGAGGATCGCGACGGCCGGCACCCAGCCCGCGGCGCCCATGGCATGGGTCGGCGGGTTCAGCGCCAGCAGACCGATCGCGATGGCGCCGGCGCAGCAGTAGAGGACGCCCGCGAGACGGCTGATCAGCCGGCGGTCCAGGAGCGCGTAGTGGTCGGGTGAGGCCACGACGACCGAGCGCATCCGGACGCGCACGAGCTCCTGCATGGACCGCGGTGCCATTGCCCGTGTGGTCGACCGGGCGGTGACGCGCTGAAGCCGCCTGGACAAAGGCTGGTGAAAGCATCGGAGATCCGTCTATACTCCCTGGTGTTGAATAGCATTCCGACACCGTCGGCGCCGCAGTCTTGACGGCCCGCCGACCCACCATCTAGTGCCGGTTCCGAGAAGGTTCGACCGGCGCCCGCCCGAGCGGGACACCACCCGCGTCAACGAGCGCATCCGCGTCCCCGAGGTCCGCGTCATCGGCGATGACGGCGAGCAGATCGGGATCATGCGGACCGACGAGGCCCTGCGCATGGCGCAGGAGCGAGATCTCGACCTGGTCGAGGTGGCGGCGGAGGCCCGTCCGCCCGTCTGCCGCATCCTGGACTACTCCAAGTTCAAGTACGAGCTCGCCCAGAAGCAGAAGCAGGCGCGCAAGCACCAGCAGCAGATCGTCATCCGGGAGATCAAGTTCCGGCCGAAGATCGCCCAGCACGACTACGACACCAAGAAGGGTCACGTCGAGCGCTTCCTCCGCCACAAGGACAAGGTGAAGATCACCATCATGTTCCGTGGCCGTGAGGTGACCCACCCCGAGCGCGGGCGCATGATCCTCGACCGCTTGGCCGAGGAGCTCGTCGACCTCGCCGTCGTCGAGCAGCGGCCGAACCTCGACGGGCGCAACATGACGATGATGCTCGGTCCGAGCAAGGCCGTGTTGGCCGGCACGCTCGAGGAGGAGCAGGCCGCCGCCAAGGCCAAGGCCGACGCGGACGCCGCGCAGGCCCAGGCCGACGCGGCCGCCGCCGACGGTGCGGCTCCGGCCGAGGCCATGGCTTCGGCCGAGCCCGCCGCCGAGGCTGTGCCCGAGCCCCCGAGGCAGAGGCCGAGGCCGAGGCGCAGGCCTCCGACGCACCCGCGGTCCCGGCCGAGGCCGAGACGCGCGCCGCCGACTAGCGGCGGTCGATCAGCTCCCGAGCCCGAGGCGGTGCGCGACAGCGGCCGCCTCGGTACGGCTGCGCACGTCGAGCTTGGAGAGGATCCGCGAGACGTGGACGCTGGCCGTCTTCTCGGCCATGAACAGCTCGGCGCCGATCTCGCGGTTCGTGGCCCCGCGGGCCACGAGCGCGAGGACCTGGTGCTCGCGCGGCGTCAGCCCGAACGGGTCCTCGTCGCCGGGGGCGACCGAGCCGTCGACGGCTCCCGCCGGCGCCTGCACGGCCAGCCGGGCGCGGGCGACGAGCGCCTCCAGCTCGGCGGTCAGCCAGCCCGCGCCGAGCTCGCGCGCGGCGGCCAGGGCCAGGCGCGCGGTCTGCGCGCCGTCGTCGCGGCGGCCGTGGGCCAGGCAGGCCTCGATGCCGTGGCGCTGGGCCGCGACGGCCGGCAGCGGGCGACCGAGGTCCGTCCAGGCCTGCGCCGCCAGCAACCACGCGTCGCCGGGGTCCTCCCCCGTGGCCCGCAGCCGGTGGGCCCGGGCGGTGACGGCGTAGGCGCGCTCCAGCGGGCGGCCCGCCGCCGCGGCGGCCTCGGCGCGCGAGAGCATGATCGCCGCCCGCGCGACGGCGTCGGCCTCGGCCTCGGCGTCGCCGAGGTCGCGGGCTCGCTGGGCCAGGTCGGCCTCGATGGCCACGCCGGTGAGCGCCAGGCGGCCGAGCCGGACGGTGTCGTCGCTGCAGAACTCCAGGCGCTCCAGCGCCGCCTCCACCGCCTCGCGGGCGCACACGGGGTGGCCGTTGCGCCGGTCCAGCTCGGCTCGCAGCACGCCGGCCACGGCCACGAACTGCGGCTCGAGCGAGTCGACCAGCGGCGCCTCGACCTCTTCGAGCGAGTCGCGGGCGACGTCGTCGTCGCCGCGGCACAGCGCCAGCTCGGCGCGGCGCAGCTCGACGTTGACGCGCGTGTTGCCGCTCGTGCGGCCCGTGCTGCGCAGGTGGGCCTCGGCCTCGTCGTAGTCGCCGCGGTCGATGGCCAGCTCGGCGGCCATCGTCGGCACCCACGCGCGCCCGGGCACGCCGTCGTCGACGGCGCCCAGCGCCTCCTCGGTGACGGCCCGCGCCTCGTCGGACAGGCCGGAGAGCTGCAGCGCGTCGGCGAGGTTGACGTAGGAGATCGACAGCAGGACGAAGTCGCCGGCCGCCCGCGCCAGCGCCGCGGACTCGCGCAGCGCCGCCACGCCCTCCTCGTGGCGGTCGGTCATGATCAGCGCGAGGCCGAAGTTGTTGTAGGTCTCGGCACGCAGCAGCGCGCCGTCCGGCGTGTCGGGCAGCTGGGGGAGGACCTCCTCGGCCAGCGCGATCGTCTCGCCGTAGCGCGACTGCAGCGTCGCGAGCTTCATCCGCGAGATCGTCAGCCGGACGCGCTCGGTCGCCGGCGCGTCGTCGGGCAGCAGCCGGCGCGCGAGGTCCAGCGAGGCGCGGCTGGCCTCGCCGCGGCCCAGGCCCCACTCGGCCAGCGCGCGCTGCTGGAGCAGCAACGGTACCCGCGGGTCGTCGGGGTCGGCGGCCCGGGCCTCGCGCAGGGCCTCCTTGACCAGCGTGAGGCGCCGCCCGTCGTCGTTGTTGCGATGCGCGCGGGCGGTGCGCAGCAGCAGGTCGACGTGGTCCATGCGCCCGGCGTCGACATGGGCCTTGGGCTCCACGACGCGCTCCCACAGCTCCAGCGCGCGCTCCAGGAACTGGGCCGCGTCGGCCTCGGCGTGGGCGGCGGTCGCGGCGTCGGCGGCCCGGATCGCGGTGCGCAGCGCCTCGGGCTGGTCACCCGAGCGGTGGAAGTGGTGCGCGATCGCCGCGGCCAGGCCCGGCCCGCCGTCGCCGGGCAGCCGCGCCTCCAGCGCCCGGGCGGTCGCCCGGTGCAGCTCGGCGCGCTCGCCGGGCAGCAGGTCGTCGTAGACGACCTCGCGCAGCAGCACGTGGCGGAAGACGTAGCGGTCGTTGGCGTCGACGGCGAGCACGTGGCCGGCGATCGCGTCGCGCAGCGCCGTGCGCAGCGTCGCGTCGTCGAGGATCCCCAGCGCCTCGAGCAGCGCGTGGTCGGCGGGCTGGGCGACGGCCAGCGTGCGGACGACCTCCTGCGCGCCGGGCGGCAGGCGCTCCACGCGGACCATGAGCGCATCGCTGAGGCTCGGCGGCAGGGGCCCGGGGCCGGCGGCCAGCAGCTCCTCGACGAACAGGGCGTTGCCGTCGCTGCGGCGCACGAGGCGGTCGACGAGCTCGGGGGAGGGCTCGCTGCCGGTGACCTCGCGCGCCAGCGCGGCGATGTCCGCCGCCTGCAGGCCGCCGAGCTCGACGCGCAGCGCACGGGGCGTGCGCTCCAGCACGGCCAGCAGCGGGCGCAGCGGGTGGCGGCGGTGCAGCTCGTCGGGCCGGTAGCTCAGGGCGACGAGCACGGGCTCGTCGGCGAGGTTGCGCCCCAGGAACGAGAGGAAGTCGCGGGTCGAGCGGTCGGCCCAGTGGGCGTCCTCGACGACGAGCAGGACCGGGGCGTCGCGGGCCAGGCGGTCGATCGCGGCCAGCAGCGCCTCGAACAGCCGTCCCTGGGCCCGCGCGCGGTCGCTGTCGGACTGGCGGGCGCCGCCGTCGGCGTCGGCCAGGCCGGGCAGCAGCGCCGCAAGCTCGCGGCGGGCCTCGGCGGGCAGCTCCAGCAGCGCCGGGTCGCCCGCGCGCACGAGCGGGCGCAGCGCGCCGATGAGCGGCGCGTAGGGCAGCTCGCCCTCGCCGAGGTCGATGCACTCGCCCGTGAGCACGCGCGCCCCGTCCTCGCGGGCGGCCTCGTCCAGGGCGTCGAGCAGGCGCGTCTTGCCGACCCCGGACTCCCCGACGACGAAGGCCAGGGCCGGCAGGCCCTCGGCGGCCTGGGCCAGCGCCCCACGCAGGGCGGCGAGCTCCGCATCGCGGCCGATCAGGCGGGACATCGTGGGGGTCGAGGCCACCCGCCAAGCCTACGGCCCGGGTCAGACCGCGCCAGGATCGCGGTCTTTGTCATACTCACCGCGGGCCGGTCGCAGGGTCTCCCCCTGCCTTTCCTATACTGGCCCACCTCCGCCATGCCGAAGATGAAGACCCATTCGGGCGCCAAGAAGCGCTTCAAGCTGACCGCCAAGGGCAAGGTCAAGGCTCGCCACGCCTTCACGAGCCACATCCTCGAGAAGAAGTCGCCGAAGCACAAGCGGCACCTCGGGAAGGACTTCGTGCTGTCGCCCCATGACCAGCCGCGTGTCAAGACGATGCTGGGGGCCAAGAAGAAGTGACCCGCGTCAAGCGCGCCGTCAACGCGAAGAAGAAGCGCCGCAAGACCCTCGAGCTCACCAAGGGCTTCCGGGGCGAGGCCAACTCGAACTACAAGCGCGCGAAGGAGGCCCTCACCAAGGCCGACTCGTACGCCTACCGCGACCGCCGCAACCGCAAGCGCGACTTCCGCCGCCTGTGGATCACCCGCATCAACGCCGCCGCGCGCCTGAACGGCATGTCCTACGGCGAGTTCATCCACGGGATGAAGCTGGCCGGGATCGAGCTGGACCGCAAGGTGCTGGCCGACATCGCCGTGCGCGACCCCGAGACGTTCCGCCGATTTGCGCAGGCCGCCCGAGAGGCGTCGGCAGCCGCTGCGTAGCGACTCCACCGACACCGAAGCTCTCAAGGGCGCCGCTTCCTCAGGAACGGCGCCCTTTCTTGTTGCCGCACCCCCGCCGCACCCCGCCACGATGATCACCTCCCACCACAACCCGCTGCTCAAGGACATCCGCCGCCTCCAGGCGCGGCGCGAGCGCGGGCGCTTCGTGGCCGAGGGGGAGGACCTGCTCGCCGCGGCCGCGGCCGCGGGGTGGGACCCCGTGCACCTGCTGCGCGCCGGCGTCGAGGTCAGCGAGGACGCGCTGGGGCGCATCTCGGGCCTGGCGTCGGGCACCCGCGCCCTGGGCGTCTTCGAGGAGCGCTGGGCCGCGCCGTCGGGGCCGCTGTGCGTGGCGCTGTGGGGGATCAGGGACCCCGGCAACGTCGGCACGGTGCTGCGCGGGGCGCAGGCCTTCGGCGCGGCGTGCGTCGCGCTGGGCCCCGACACCGCCGACCCCTACGGCCCGAAGGCCGTGCGCGCCTCGATGGGCGCGATCTTCGGCGTCCCGGTCGCGCGCGTGGCCTCCGTGGACGAGCTGCCCGGCCTGCGCGTCGCGCTGGACGCCCGCCGCGGCGAGCCGCTGCGCGCGCTGGCCGCCGGGGCCCGGGCCCAGGACGTCACCGTCGTCGTCGGGGCGGAGCGCGCCGGGCTGCCGGCGGAGGTCGTGGCGGCCTGCGATCGCGCGGCGCACATCCCCATCGCCAGCGAGTCGCTGAACGCCGCGATGGCGGCCACGCTGGCCATGTATGAACTGTCTAGGGTCCCGGAGGCCTGATGCTCGACCGCATCGAGACGATCCACGAGGAGGGGCTGGCGGCGATCGACGCCGCGGCCACCACCGACGCGCTCGAGGAGCTGCGCGTCCGCTACCTCGGGCGCAAGGCCGAGCTGCCCAACCTGCTGCGGGGCGTCGGCGAGCTGCCGGCCGACCAGCGCGGGGTGGTCGGCAAGCGCGCCAACGAAGTGCGCCGCGGCCTGGAGGAGCGCCTGGACGCCGCGCGCGAGCGCCTGGACGCGGCTGAGCTCGACGTGCGCCTGGTCGCCGACCGCGTCGACGTCACGCTGCCCGGCGACCCGGCGCAGCCCGTCGGGCGCCTGCACCTCATCACCCAGACCTGGCGCGAGATCGAGGACGTCTTCGTCGGCCTGGGCTTCACGGTGATGGAGGGTCCCGAGGTCGAGACCGTCCACTACAACTTCGACGCGCTGAACCACAGCCCGACGCACCCGGCCCGCGCGCCGACCGACACGTTCTACGTCGCCGACGACGTCGTGCTGCGCACGCACACCTCGCCGATGCAGGTGCGCGCGATGGAGGCCCATCCGCCGCCGCTGTACGTCGTGATCCCCGGGCGGGTCTACCGGCGCGACAGCGACGCGACGCACACCCCGCAGTTCCACCAGGTCGAGGGGCTGGCCGTGGACTCCGACATCACGCTGGCCGACCTGAAGGGCACGCTGCTGGAGTTCTCCCGCGCGATCTTCGGCGACGAGCGCGATGTGCGCCTGCGCGGCCACTTCTTCCCGTTCACCGAACCCAGCGTCGAGGTCGACGTCTCGTGCTTCAACTGCACCGAGGGCTGGATGAAGGACGGCTCGCGCTGCCCGCTGTGCCGCGGCGAGGGCTGGATCGAGATCCTCGGCGCCGGCGAGGTGGACCCCAACGTGTACTCCTACGTCGACGACGATCGCTACGACCCCGAGCAGGTGCAGGGCTTCGCGTGGGGGATGGGCATCGAGCGCATCGCCTTCCTCAAGCACGGCGTGGCCGACCTGCGGTTGTTCTATGAGAACGACCTGCGCTTCCTGGAGCAGTTCGGATGAGGGTCCCGTACGCCTGGCTGCGCGCCTATTGCGCGCCCGACATCGGCCTGTCCGAGCTCGAGGAGCGCCTCACGCTCTCGGGCACGAAGGTCGAGGCGGTCCACCACCACGGCGTCGGCGGCCCCGACGGCTTCGTCGTCGGCAAGGTCCTGAGCGCGGAGCAGCACCCCGACGCCGACCGGCTGAAGGTGTGCATCGTCGACGTGGGGGAGGACGAGCCCGCCCAGATCGTCTGCGGGGCGCCCAACGTCGCCGCGGGGCAGACCGTCGCGGTCGCGCGGCCGGGCGCGGTCATGCCCGACGGCACGAGGCTGAAGAAGGCCAGGCTGCGCGGCCAGGAGTCGGCGGGGATGATCCTCGCCGAGGACGAGCTCGCCATCGGGGGCGACCACAGCGGGATCATGGTCCTCGACGACGCGCCGGCCGCCGGCGCGCCGCTGGTCGACGTGCTGCCGATCCTCGACGAGGTCATCGAGTTCGAGATCACGCCCAACCGGCCCGACTGCCTCGGCATCTACGGGATCGCCCGCGAGGTCCACGCCGCCACGGGCGCGCTGCTGGCGCCGCCGCCATGGGCGCACGACCCGGGCAGCACCGGGCCCGTGGACGCCGCCGCGATCACCATCGACGCGCCCGACCTCTGCCCGCGCTTCACCGCTCGGGTCTTCGAGGGCGTCACGATCGGCCCCTCGCCGGGCTGGCTGAAGGCGCGCCTGACCGCCGCCGGCATGCGCCCCATCAACAACGTCGTCGACATCACCAACTACGTGATGCTCGAGACCGGCCACCCGCTGCACGCGTTCGACCTCGACCGCGTGGCGGGCGGGACGCTCACGGTGCGCCGCGCGCGCGACGGCGAGCCCGTCGAGACGCTCGACGGCCAGACCCGCGTCCTGGACGCCGAGATGCTGGTCATCGAGGACGCCGAAGGTCCCACCTCCATCGCCGGCGTCATGGGCGGCGCGCGCTCGGAGGTCTCCGACACCACGACGCGCGTCCTGCTCGAGGTCGCCTCCTGGGTGGGCCCGAACATCCACCGAACCTCGACGCGGCTGGGGCTGCGCAGCGAGGCCTCCGGGCGCTTCGAGAAGGGGCTGGCGCCCGAGCAGGCCATGGAGGCCCAGCAGGCCGCCACGCGGCTCATGCTCGAGCTGACGGGCGCGACGGTCGCGCCCGGCACGATCGACGTCGGCCCGTTCGCCGAGGAGCCGTGGCCGACCCCGACGCTGCGCCTGCGCGAGCAGAAGGTGCAGGCGCTGCTGGGCATGCCGATCCCGCGTGCCCGCCAGACGACGCTGCTGCACGCGCTTGGCTTCGCGACGGCGGACGCCGACGACGGGCTCGACGTCACCGTGCCCGGCTTCCGGCGCAACGACGTCTCGCGCGAGGCCGACCTCATCGAGGAGGTCGGCCGCTTCGACCTGGACCGGCTGCCCGCCACGCTGCCCAAGCGCCGCGGCGCCGCCGGGCGCATGTCGACGGCCCAGCGCCTGCGCCGCCGCGCCGTCGACGCCGTCGTCGGGCGCGGCGCCCACGAGATCGTGGGCTGGAGCTTCACCGAGCCCGCCGTGGCCGATCGGCTGCGGCTGGGCGAGGACGACCCGCGCCGGCGCTTCGTGGCGATGACCAACCCGATGAGCGAGGACCACGCGGTCCTGCGCACGACGCTGCTCGGGTCGCTGCTGGACGCGGCGCGCCACAACGCCGCGCGCGGCGCAGGCGACCTCGCGCTGTTCGAGCAGGGCGCGGTGTACGTGGCGAGTCGGGCCCACCCACCCACGGCGCTGCCGCACGAGCACCGTGCGCTCGGCGCGCTGCTGCACGGCCGCACCGCCCCGGCGACGTGGCGCACGCGCGAGCCCGCGCGCGCGGACTTCTTCGCCGCCAAGGGCCTGCTCGCCGCGGTCCTGGACACGCTGCGCGTCGCCTGGTCGGTCGAGCCGGCCGCCGAGCCGTTCCTGCACCCCGGCCGCAGCGCCGAGGTCTGGGTCGGCGACGGCGTCGTGGGCTGGGTCGGCGAGCTGCACCCGCTCGTGGCGCGGGCCTGGGACCTCGAGGACGTCGCGGTCTTCGAGATCGACCTCGACCGCGTCGTGGCCGCCGCCGACGCCGTCCCGACCTACCGCGACCTCACGAGCTTCCCGCCCGTGCGCCAGGACCTGGCCGTCGTCGTCGACGACGACGTCGCGGCCTCCGACCTCGTCTCGGCCGCCCGCGCCGCCGGGCTGAAGAGCGGCCTCGTGCACGGCATCGAGGTCGTCGACGTCTACCGGGGCGCGCAGCTCGGCGAGGGGCGCAAGTCGCTGCTGCTGGCGCTCACGTTCCAGGCGCCGGACCGCACGCTGACCGACGAGGACGTCGCGCCCGTGCGCGAGCGGATCGTCGCGGCGCTGGCCGCCGAGGGCGGTGAGCTGCGTGGCTGACGCCGGCCCGCGGGTGCTCGTGGCGGGCGCGTCGGGCTTCGCCGGCGCGCTGGCCGCCCGGCTCGTCGAGCGTCACCCGCGCTTCGTGCTGGGCCCGGTGACCTCGCGCAGCGACGCGGGCACGTCGCTGGACGTCCTCTATCCCCACCACCGCGTCGGCCGCGAGCTGGAGGTCCTCGACCTCGACCGCCACGGCGACGTGGACGCGGCGATCGTCGCCTACCCGCACGGCGCCTCGGCGCCCGTCGTCGCCGAGCTGCTCGGCCGCGGCGTCAAGGTCGTCGACCTCAGCGCCGACTTCCGGCTGCGCGACCTGGCCGTCTACGAGGAGTACTACGTCCCGCACCCGCATCCCGAGCTGCTGGGCGACGCGGTGTACGGGCTGCCCGAGCTCTACCGCGACGCGCTGCGCGGCACGTCGCTGGTCGCCGGACCGGGCTGCTACCCGACCGCCGCGATCCTGACCCTCGCGCCGCTGGCGCGCGCGGGGCTGCTGGACGACGTCGTCATCGACGCGAAGTCCGGCGTCTCCGGCGCGGGGCGCGCCGCGACCGCCAAGACCCATTTCGTCTCCGTCGACGAGAACGTCTCGCCCTACGGCGTCGGCACCCACCGCCACGCGCCGGAGATCGACCAGGAGCTCGGCGCGCTCGGCGCGCCCGTGACCGTCACGTTCACGCCGCACCTCGTGCCGCTGGACCAGGGCGAGCTCGTGTCCTGCTATGTCCGCGTCGCCGGCGACGCCGAGCCCGGCGACATCGTCGCCCTCTACGAGCAGGCCTACGCGGGCGAGCCGTTCGTCGAGCTGTCCTCGCGCCCGCCGGGCGTGCGCGACGTGCGCGAGACCAACGTGTGCCGCATCCACGTCACGATCGACCCGCGGTCGCGCAAGGTCCTGGCCTTCGGCGCGATCGACAACCTGTGGAAGGGCACGTCCTCGCAGGCCGTCCAGTCGCTGAACCTCATGTTCGGCTTCGGCGAGACCGAGGGCCTGGCATGAGCGAGGCGCGGCCGTTCTTCTCCTCGCGCTGGGTCGACGTGCCCGACTCCGTGGGGTGGCTGCCCGGGCACGGGCTGCCGCAGGGCTTCCGGGCCGCCGGCGTCGCGGCGGGGATCAAGAAGGAATCCCATCCACCTCGCCTGGATGTGGGGCTCATGGTCTCCGACGAGGAGGCCACGACGAGCGCCGCGCGCTTCACGCGCTCGGGCACCGCGGCGCCACCCGTGCTCGTCACCCGTGACCGCGCGCGCCTGGACGCCCTGCGCGTCGTGGCCGTCAACTCGGGCAACGCCAACGCCGCCACGGGCCGGCCCGGCATGGACGAGGCGGCGCGCATGCAGGGCGCCGGGGCGATGATGGGCCGCACGGCCGAGGACCGCGTCGCGGTCTGCTCGACCGGGGTCATCGGCGTCCAGCTCGACGGCGCCAAGGTCGTACGCGGCCTGCTCGCGGCGGGCAAGGCGCTGCGCCCCGACGGCGACGGCGACTTCCAGCAGGCGATCATGACGACCGACCTGTTCGAGAAGCGCGCGACGCTGGAGGTCGACCTGCCCGGCGGCACCGTGCGCCTCAGCGCCCAGGCCAAGGGCGCGGGAATGATCCAGCCGTCCTTCGCGACGATGCTGTGCTTCGTGCAGACCGACGCGGTCGTGGCGGCCGAGACGGCCGACCTGCTGCTCGGCGTCTGCGTCAAGCGCTCCTTCGACCGCATCTCGGTCGACGGCCAGCTCTCGACCAACGACACCGCGATCCTGCAGTGCAGCGGCGCCTCGGGCGTCGTCGTGGAGCCCGAATCCGAGTCCGAGCTCATCTTCGGCCAGGCGCTGGATGCGCTGCTGCGCCAGCTCGCGCTGGACATCGCCCGCGACGGCGAGGGCGCCCGGCGCGTCGGACGCGTCGTCGTGCGCGGCGGCCACGGCCCCAACGTCGAGCGCACCGCCCGGGCGGTGGCCAACTCGCCGCTGGTCAAGACCGCGCTGTACGGCGGCGACCCCAACTGGGGCCGGATCGTGCAGGCCGTCGGCCTCGCGCTGCCGGACACCGCGCCGCTGGCCGTCGACGTGACGATCGAGGGCGTGCAGGTCTGCGTGGCCGGCAGCGCGGTGGGCCACGACGCCGACGCCCTCGCGGCGCGGGTGGCCGGCGACGAGGTCGAGTACGCCATCGGCCTGCCGGGCGACGGGTTCGAGACCGAGGTCTTCTTCAGCGACCTCGGCTACGACTACATCAAGATCAACGCGGAGTACACGACGTGAGAGACGTCAGCACGCTCCTGGAGGCGCTCCCCTACATCCGGGAGTTCCACGGGCGCACCGTCGTCATCAAGTACGGCGGGGCGGCGATGGAGGACCCCGAGCTGCGCGAGGACTTCGCACGCGACGTCGTGCTGCTCAAGTACGTGGGGATGAACCCGATCGTCGTGCACGGCGGCGGCCCCGACATCACGTCCTATATGGAGCGCCTCGGCCTGCCGGTGGAGTTCGTCGGCGGGCTGCGCGTCAGCGACCCGGCCACCGTCGAGGTCGCCAAGATGGTCCTGGTCGGCAAGGTCAACAAGGACATCGTGGGGCGGATCAACCGCCACGGCCAGGCGGCGATCGGCCTCAGCGGCGACGACGGCCGCCTGTTCGTCTGCGAGCGCACCTCGGCGCCGGGCGGCCAGGACGTCGGCTTCGTCGGGCGCATCGCCAAGGTCAACACGGAGCTGCTGCAGCACATCGCCGGCGACTACATCCCGGTCATCGCGTCGGTCGGGGCCGACCGCGAGGGCAACTCCTACAACGTCAACGCCGACGAGGCGGCCGGGGCGGTGGCCCGCGCGCTCAAGGCCTACAAGGTGCTGTTCCTCACCGACGTCTCGGGCTGGCTGGCCGACCCGTCGGACCCCTCGTCGCGGATCTCCCAGGCCGACGCCGACACGGTGGAGGAGGCGCTGGGCACGATCGCCGGGGGCATGCGCCCCAAGCTGCAGGCCTGCATCGACGCCATCCACGGCGGCGTGACGGCCGCCCACATCGTCGACGGCCGCCTCCCACACTCGATCATCCTCGAGCTCTTCACGAACGAGGGCATCGGGACGAAGATCCGGGCGGCCTCATGAGCGACCCGGGCGCCGTCGCGCGCGACGCCTTCCTCGTCCCGGCCTACGCCCGCCAGCCCGTGGAGTTCGTCCGGGGGGAGGGCGCGCGGCTGTGGGACGCCGACGGCGCCGAGTACCTCGACGTGCAGACCGGGCTGGCCGTCAACTCCGTCGGGCACTGCCACCCGAAGGTCGTGGCGGCGATCACCGAGCAGGCCGCCCGGCTCATCCACGTCGGCAACCTCTTCCACACCGCCCCGGGGGAGGAGCTGGCGCGCCGCCTGGCGCAGTCCTCGCTGGGCGGCCGCGTGCACTACGCCAACTCGGGCACCGAGGCCAACGAGGCCGCGATCAAGATGGCCCGCAAGGCCCGGCGCGGGGGCCGGATCGTCTCCGTGCACCGCGGCTTCCACGGCCGCACCTACGGGTCGCTGTCGGCCACGCCGCAGGAGTCCAAGCAGGCGCCGTTCGCCCCGCTGGTGCCCGGCTTCGAGGCCGTGGCGCCCACGGCCGACGCCATCCGCGCCGCGGTCGACACCTCCACCGCCGCGCTGCTGCTCGAGCCCGTCCAGGGCGAGAGCGGCGTCTACGAGCTCGGCGCCGAGGTCCTGCACGCCGCGCGCGAGGCCTGCGACGCGGCCGGCGCCGCGCTGATCTTCGACGAGGTGCAGTGCGGCCTCGGGCGCACCGGCACGCTGTGGGCCCACCAGCACGAGGGCGTCGTCCCCGACCTCATGACGGTCGCCAAGGCGCTCGGCGGCGGGCTGCCCATCGGGGCCGTGATCACCAACGAGCGCTTCGCCGAGGGCTTCGAGCCCGGCGACCACGGCTCGACGTTCGCCGGCGGCCCCGTGGCCTGCTCGGCGGGCCTGGCGGTCCTGGACGTCGTCGAGGACCCCGCGCTGCTGCAGCGCGTGCGCGACCTCGGCGAGCACGCCCGCCACGCCCTCGCCGAGCTGCCCGGCGTCATCGAGGTCCGTGGCCGCGGCCTCATGCTGGCCGCCGAGCTCGATCCCGCGCGCACCGAGCCCGCGACCGACCTCGTCGGCCGGGCCCTGCGCGAGGAGCGGCTGGTGCTCAACGCCACCGGCCCGACCACGCTGCGCCTGCTTCCGCCCCTGACCATCACCGACGCGCAGCTCGACGACGCCCTCGCCCGGCTCGCGCGCCTCCTCGACCCCCAAGAGAGCCGATGACCGACGACGACCAGCTCCTGCACCCCCACGAGCCCGCCGCCTCCTACCTCGCGCGGCCCGACCAGGTCGGCCGCGTCTGCCTGCTGTACTCCGGCGGCCTGGACACGAGCGTGATGCTCAAGTGGATCCAGGACGAGTACGAGGCCGAGGTCGTGGCCCTGACGATCAACCTCGGCCAGCCCGGCGAGGACTACGACGTCGTCCGCGAGAAGGCCCTGCGCCTCGGCGCCGTGGACGCCCGCGTCATCGACGCGCGCGAGGAGTTCGCCCGCGACTTCATCGTGCCGGCGATCAAGGCCAACGCCATCTATGGCCTCAACTACCCGCTGTTCACCGCGCTGGGGCGCCCGCTCATCGCCAAGATCGCCGTCGAGATCGCGCGCGAGACCGGCTGCGACACGATCGCCCACGGCTGCACGGGCAAGGGCAACGACCAGGTCCGCATCGACGGCACCGTCGCCACGCTGGCGCCCGAGCTGAAGATCATCGCGCCCGTCCGCGACTGGAAGATGGGCCGCGACGAGGAGATCGCCTACGCCCGCGAGCACAACATCCCGGTCAAGGGCGGCACGGAGACCGCGCCGTACTCCATCGACGACAACCTGTGGGGCCGCTCCTCGGAGGGCAGGTGGATCGAGGAGCTCGACCACGCGCCCGACGACGACGTCTTCCAGCTCGTCACGCGCCCCGAGGAGGCGCCCGACGAGGCCGAGGTCGTCACCATCGGCTTCGAGGCCGGCGTGCCCGTGTCGGTCAACGGGCAGGCCATGGACATCGTGTCGCTCATCGAGACGGTCGCCGAGCTGGGCATGAAGCACGGCGTCGGGATCGTCGACCACATCGAGGACCGGATCGTCGGCCTCAAGGTGCGTGACATCTACGAGGTCCCCGCCGCGGCGATCCTCCTGCCCGCGCACGCCGAGCTCGAGCGCCTGGTCGGCACGATCCACCAGAACCGCTTCAAGCCCGGCATCGACCAGCAGTGGGCCTACCTCGTGTACGCGGGCCTGTGGTGGGAGCCCCTGCGCAGCGACCTTGACGCCTACATCGACGAGGTCAACCGGTTCGTGACCGGCACGATCGGGATGAAGCTCTACAAGGGCATGGCCCGCGTGGTGACCCGTGAGTCGCCCAACGCGGTCTACGATGCGCAGCTCGCGACCTTCTCGGAGTCCGGCGGGCTCTTCTCCCAGCAGGCGTCGCCGGGCTTCATCGAGCTGTGGTCGCTGCAGTCGCGCCTCGCGTGGCGGCTGCGTAACGAGGACCGCGGGTAAGGAGTCAGCGATGGGCTACAGGATTCTCGGATTCGCCGTCTGGAACGGCGCCAAGTGGTATCTGCGCCGCCGCTACGGGGGGTCGAAGAAGTACCTCGCGGCGGGCGTCGTCGGCGTGGCCGTCGTCGGGCTCGCCGTGGCGGGCGCCAAACGCGGCACGGACTAGGGCGCGCGGGGCCCGGGGCGTCGCGGGGACGTCCGGTCCGGGACCTAGCCTCCCGCCCGGATGTCGCACCCGCAGCCCCCTGACCACGGCAACGTCGTGGACCCCGCCGTCCTGGCCTCCCGGCGCGCGCGCCGCGCCGAGGTCTCCGAGGACGCGTCGCTCGAGCTGCGCCTGTTCGAGGCCGAGCGGCGCCTGGGCGAGGTGGCCGCCGAGCGCGACGCGCTCCAGGCGCGCCTGGAGCGCCACGAGCGCGACCTGCGCACGACGCGCCAGCGCGAGTGGGCCGAGCAGCAGCAGCGCCTGGAGGCCCAGGGCGAGGCGGCGGCGACACGCGAGCTGGCCGCCGAGCAGGTCGCGCGCCTGCGTGAGCGCCTGGCCGAGGCCGAGGCCGAGGTCAGCGTCCTCGGGGCCGAGCGCGACCGGGTCCGCGCCGCCCTGGAACGCGAGCGCACCGCCGGCCTGGCCGAGCGCGACCGCCGCGCCGCGCTGGAGCGCGAACACACCGCGCTGCGCGCCGAGCTGCACCGGCGCACGGGGCTGGCCGACGCGGCCGCCGCCGCGGTCTCCGACGCCCGGCGCGAGCTCGCCGGCGCCCGCGCGCAGCGCGAGGCGACCGCCGCCCTGGAGGTCCGGCTGGCGGCCGAGCGCACCGCGCTGGCCGAGCAGGTCGCGGCCGTCGAGGGGGCCGTGGCCTCCGTCCGCGACCGCCTGGGCACGGTCGCCCGCGCGCTGCGCGACCGCCTCGTGGCCGAGCGCTCGGCGCGCGACCGCGCCGAGACCGCGCTGGCCGCCGAGCGCGCCGCGCTGGACCGGGCGCGGCAGCAGACCGCCTGGCTGGAGGACGAGCTCGCCCGCCGGGCGGCGGTCGAGGAGCAGTTGCGCCGTGCCCTGGACGCCCTGGGCGCCGAGCTCGCGGCCGTCCGCGCCGGCGAGGGGGAGCGCATGGCCCGCCTGGGCGCCCAGGTCGAGGCGGTCGTGCGGATCGCCGCCGGCCTGCGCGACGGCGTGGCCCGCGAGCGCGACGCCGAGCATGAGGCGCTCACGGCGTCCCTGTCGGCGATGCAGGCGCGCGTGACCGAGCTGACGGCCCGCGTGGCGGCCGCCGCGGACGCCGGCGCCGAGCTGGAGGCCGAGCGCACGGCGCGCTGGGTCGCCGAGGCCGAGCTGGAGGCCGAGCGCCGCCGCGGCGACGAGGACCGCAGCGCCCGCGCGGCAGCCGAGGCGCGTCTGGCCGAGGTCGCCGCCGAGCTCGAGGACCTGCGGGCGCACGCACGCCCGGTGGCGCCCGTCGACGCGGAGGCGCTGGCGTCGCTGCGCGAGACGATCGAGCGCCTGCGCACGGAGGCACCGGCCGCCGACGCGCCCCCGGCGACGCTGGGCCTGGACCTCGCCGCCGCGGCGCAACGGCTGCGGGCCCAGCCCGCGGCGCCGGCGGTGGCGGCCGAGGAGCCCGAGCCCGAGCTCGTCGAGGAGCTCGAGGAGCCCGAGCCCGAGCTCGTCGAGGAGCTCGAGGAACCGGAGGCTGTCGCGGGGCCCGAGGCCGTCGCGGAGGCCGTCGCCGAGCCCGAGGCCGTCGAGGAGCCGGAGAGCGCGCAGGTGGCGCCCGAGCCTGAGCCTGAGCCTGCGGCCGAGGCGGTCACCGAGCCCGAGCCCGCCGCGGCCGAGCCCGAGCGCGCGCCGCTGCCCAGCCGCCGCCCCGTCGGGCCGCCCGGCCCCTGGCTACGCGACGCCCTCGGCTCGCTCGTGGCCGACGAGCCCGACATCGCCGAGCTGCTCTTCGTCTCCCTGCTGCCGGCCCAGGCCGGGCTGGACCGCGGCGACGGCCTGGCCTACGACGTCGACATCGATGGCGGGGCCAGCCACCGCGTGCTGCTCAAGGGCGGTCGCGCCCGTGTCGAGATGGCCGGCCGCGCCCGGGTCGAGGCGACGATCGCCGGGCCGCTGGCCGCGCTCGTGCCGCTGGCCACCGGCGGCGCCAGATGGCGCCTGCCCGGCACGCGGATCGCCGGGCGCCGCCACGTGCGCCGCGTGCTCAAGGCGCGCCGCGCCCCGCTGGGCCTGGCCGACCTGGCCGCGGCCGGCGTCGCGCCGTCGCCCGGCCTGCTGCTGACCGTCCTGGCGCGTGCGGTCCCCGCATCCTGGATCGCCGGCCGGGCCCTGGCCGTGGACGTCGCGGTGGCGGGCGCCGACCCCTGGCGCGTCGTCGCCGGCGACGGCGGGCTGCTCATCGTGCCCTCCGATCCCGAGCGCCCGGCGTCGAGCACGCTGCACGTCGCCGCCGGCCGCCTGCCCGCCGTGCTGGCCGGCACGGCGCGCCCGTCGGAGGCCTGGATCGAGGGCGACGCCGAGCCCGTCGGCGTGCTCGTGGGCTGGCTCGACCGCGCCCAGCGCGGCGAGCACGTCACGGCCTAGGGACGCGGCGGTTTGCCCACGGACCGGGTTTCCCGCACCGTGCGGGGGAGCACCGCGCCGGGCGCTCCCGCCGTCCGGTGCGCCGCCTATTCTCGGAAGCGCCCGTGAGCACGCCCTCCGCCGTCCACCTGCACGTCCATTCCGAGTACTCGCTGCTGGACGGCGCGTGCAACATCGAGGCCCTCGCCAAGCGCGCCGCCGAGTTCGGCCAGCCCGCCCTGGGCCTGACCGACCACGGCGTGATGAACGGCGCCGTCGAGCTCTACAAGGCGTGTCGCAAGCACGATGTCAAGCCCATCCTGGGCTGCGAGATCTACCTCGTCGACGACCACGCCAACCGCGCGCCGGGCCGCGTCGAGCGCAACCACCTGACGCTGCTGGCGGCCGACGAGGTCGGCTACCGCAACCTCGTCAAGCTCTCCTCGGCGGGCTTCCTGGAAGGGCTGCACCGCGGCAAGCCGTCGCTGGACATGGGGCAGCTGGCGACCCACGGCGAGGGCGTCATCGCGCTCACGGGCTGCCTGGCGTCGCGCTTCTGCCAGCGGCTGCTCAGCGACGACCCGTCCGCAGCACGCGCGCACGCCGACGACCTCATGCAGGTCTTCGGTGCCGAGAACGTCTACTTCGAGGTCCAGAAGAACGGCCTCGCCGACCAGGACAAGGCCAACGAGGGCATCGTGCGGATCGCGCGCGAGCTCGGCCGCCCGCTCGTCGGCACCGGCGACGTGCACTACCTGCGCCGCGAGGACTACCACCACCACACGGCGCTGCTGTGCGTGCAGACGAAGTCCACGCTCGCCGCGCCGAAGATGACCTTCGAGACCAACGAGTTCTACCTCAAGTCCTCCGAGGAGCTCGCGCAGTCCTTCGCCGAGTGGCCCGACGCGATCCCGACGACGCTGGAGATCGCCGAGCGCTGCAACGTCGAGATCGAGCTCGGCAACCAGCTCATCCCGCGCTTCCTGCCTGACGGCGAGGACGAGCGCGCCTACCTGCGCTCGCGCGTCGAGGAGGGCCTGCGGGCCCGCTACGGCGATCCGGTCCCTGCCGACGCGCTCGAGCGGATGGAGTACGAGCTCGGCGTCATCGACCGGATGGGCTTCAACGCCTACTTCCTCATCGTCTGGGACTTCGTCAAGTGGGCCAAGGACAACGGGATCGCCGTGGGCCCGGGCCGCGGCTCGGCCGCCGGCTCGATCGTCGCCTACACGCTGCGCATCACCGACGTCGACCCGCTGCGCTACGACCTGCTCTTCGAGCGCTTCCTCAACCCCGAGCGCGTGTCCATGCCGGACATCGACATCGACTTCTCGGTGCGCGGCCGCGAGCGCGTCATGCAGTACGTGGTCGGCAAGTACGGGCGCGAGTCCGTCGCCCAGATCATCACGTTCGGCAAGATGTTCCCCCGCGCGGCGACGCGCGACGCCGCGCGCGTGCTCGGCCACGACTACGGGCAGGGCGACCGCCTGGCCAAGCTCATCCCCGACCCGATCATGGGCCGGCCGCCGAGCTTCGACGACTGCCTCAAGGAGGGCGAGCCCCTCCGCCTGGAGTACGACAAGGACCCGACGGCCAAGCAGATCGTCGACGTCGCCAAGGGCCTCGAGGGGATCGTCCGCAACAACTCGATCCACGCCGCGGCCGTCGTCATCGCGGGGATGCCGCTGACCGACGTCGTCCCGCTCCAGCTCGCCGACGCCAACGAGACCGACGCCGAGGGCAACAAGGTCTACCGGCAGGTCACGCAGTTCTCGATGAAGCCCGTCGAGGAGCTCGGCCTGCTCAAGATGGACTTCCTGGGCCTGCGCAACCTCGACGTCATCGAGGACGCGCTGGACATCATCGGGCGCTCCACGGGCGAGCGGCCGGACATGACCCGGCTGCCGCTCGACGACGAGAAGACCTACGAGATGCTCGCCGCGGGCGACTCGGTGGGCGTGTTCCAGTTCGAGTCCGACGGCATGCAGGAGGCGCTCAAGAAGGTCAAGCCGACGGAGTTCGACGACCTCGTCGCGCTGGTGTCGCTGTACCGGCCGGGCGCCATGGAGCAGATCCCGACCTACGCCCGCGGCAAGCGCAACCCCGACCTGGTCTCCATCGCCGACGAGCGCCTGGAGCCGATCATCGGCCCGACGTACGGCGTGATCCTGTACCAGGAGCAGGCCATGCTCATCTCCAAGGAGCTGGCCGGCTTCACGGGCGCGCAGGCCGACGACCTGCGCAAGGCGATCGGCAAGAAGAACCGCGCCGCGATGGCCAAGCTCGAGCCGATGTTCCGCGAGGGCTGCGCCAAGAACGGCGTCGCCGCGTCGACCATCGACTGGCTGTGGGCCACGAACGAGAAGTCCGCCGACTACTCCTTCAACAAGTCCCACGCCGCGTGCTACGCGCTCATCGCCTACCGGACGGCCTGGCTGAAGGCCAACTACTGCGCCGAGTACATGGCGGCGCTCATCTCCTCGGTGATGGACACCAAGGACAAGGTCCCGTTCTTCGCGGCGCGCTGCGAGGAGATGGGGATCGAGATCCTCCCGCCCGACGTCAACCTCTCCGACCACGAGTTCGTCGTCGTCGACGGCAACATCCGCTTCGGCCTGGACGCCGTCAAGGGCGTGGGCTACGCGGCGGTCGAGGCGATCAAGCGCGCCCGCGACGACGGCGGGCCCTTCGGCTCGATCTGGGACTTCTGCGAGCGCGTCGACCCGCGGGCCGTCAACAAGCGCTCGATCGAGGCGCTCATCAAGTGCGGGGCGTTCGGCTCGACCGGCGCGTCGCGCAAGGGCATGCTCAGCGTGCTCGAGCAGGCCCAGGGCGCGGGGCAGAAGATCCAGCAGGACGCCGAGATCGGCCAGGGCTCGATCTTCGACCTCTTCGAGGCCCCGGCCCCCGGCGCGGCCAACGGCGCGGCGGCCGCGTTCGCCGGTCCGACGCACCCGCCGATCCCCGAGGAGGAGTTCGAGAAGAACGAGCTGCTGGCGCACGAGAAGGACGCGATCGGCCTCTTCCTCTCGATGCACCCGCTCAAGGAGGTCCGCGAGGCGCTGCTGGCCACCGTCGACCGGCCGCTGTCCGAGCTGCCCCAGGTCAAGGACGGCGAGTGGATCACCGCCGGGGGCATCATCACCGCTGCGCGCAAGCTCAAGACGCGGGCGGGCACCACGATGATGTTCGCCACCCTCGACGATCTCGAGGGCTCCATCGAGCTCATCTTCTTCGGCAACACGCTGGAGGAGTACGAGCACGTCGCCCAGGTCGACGCCATCGTCACCGTGCGCGGGCGCGTGGGCAACGACGACCGCGGGCTGACGATCAAGGTGCAGACCTGCGAGCCGTTCCGGCCCTCCGACGAGGAGGTCGAGACTGCCCGCGCGGCGGCCGCCGTGGTCGCCAAGGGCCCGGAGGCGCTGACGCTCGTCCTCGACGCCGCGACGCTGCCGGCCTCCATCATCGAGGAGCTCAAGCACGTCTTCGGCAACCACACCGGCGAGGCCGACGTCGTCCTCGACGTCCGCACGTCGCAGGGCCCGCGCAGCCTGCGCCTGGGCACCGACTTCCGGGTGGACCCGACGCCGTCGCTGCGCGCCGAGCTGGCCCGGATCCTCGGGCCCGAGGCGCTGGCCGGCCCCGTGGCCGCCACGCCCGCCTGACCGGGCCGCCGCATCGCGGGTGAGGAGATCCACCCCCGCCGGTCAGCGATCTCCCCAACCCCGCCGCGTGGCGGAGGTAGCTTCGTCAGATGCGGCCCCCGCTCTGTCGCTGGACCGGGGGCGGGGGCCGCACCGATGTCCTGCTCCCATGCGCGGGCGGACGTCGCCGTCCGGCCTCAGGTCCTCCGGCCGCGCGTGACGGGAAGCCCGCAGGTCAGCGCTTGCGCCGCCTGCCCTTGCGCCGCAGCTGTGCGCACAGCGCCAGCTCCTCGCGCGTGGGGCCCTGGCGGTCGGGCCCGGGGGTCTCCAGCACGACCGGCAGGTCCTCGAAGCGCGGCTCGGACAGGAAGGCCGCGCAGCCGGCCTCGCCGAGCTCGCCCCGGCCGACGTCGGCGTGGCGGTCGCGGTTGGAGCCCAGGCCGCCCTGGGAGTCGTTGAGGTGCAGCGACCCGAGCCGGTCGATGCCCACGACCGCGTCGAACTCGTCGATGACGGCGGTCAGTCCCTTCGGGGTGCGGATGTCGTAGCCCGAGGCGTAGAGGTGGCAGGAGTCCAGGCAGACGCCCAGGCGCGGGCCGCCGCCGGCCGCGGCGATCAGGTCGGCCAGCTCCTGGAAGGAGCGCCCGAGCGTCCCGCCTGCCCCGGCCGTGTTCTCCAGGTGCAGCGCGCAGTGCTCGGAGTCGTCGAGGGCCTGCCGGATGAGCGCCCCGGCGCGCTCGATGGCGGGCCCGACCTCGCCCGTCTTGGCCGAGCCCGGGTGCAGGACGACCGCCACGGCCCCCAGCGCGTCGCCGGCCCGCAGCGACGCGGTCAGCGACGTCAGCGTCTTGTCGCGGATGTCGGGGTCCTCGGAGGCGGCGTTGAGCAGGTACACGGCGTGGATGAGCAGCGCGTCGACGTCGGAGTCCTGGGCGGCGCGGCGGTAGTCGGCGACCTGCTCGTGGGTGTAGACCGTCGGCTTCCAGGCGCGCGGGTTCTGGTTGAAGATCTGGATGGCGCGCGCGCCCTTCTCGATACCGCGCTCCACGGCCTTGGCGGGCCCGCCGGCAGGGGAGACGTGGGCGCCGATCAGCACGGCGCACCCGTGCGGGACAGGGGGAGGGGCATGCCCCGGAGTCCTACCGCACGGCGCCCGGGACCGGCGCGTGGTCGGCGCGGCCCGTCGCCTAGAGTCAGGACGATGCGTGTCCGCTTCGCTCCCTCGCCCACCGGCGCCCTGCACGTCGGCGGGGCCCGCGCCGCCCTCTACAACTGGCTCATGGCGCGCGGCAACGCCGGGACGCTCGTGCTGCGCATCGAGGACACCGACCGGGAGCGCTCCACGCCGGAGAACGTCGAGCAGATCCTCGACGCCCTGCGCTGGCTCGAGCTCGACTGGGACGAGGGCCCGATCTCCCAGGTCTCGCGCTCCGAGCGCCACCAGGAGCTGCTGGCGCGGCTGCTGGAGGAGGGCAGGGCCTACCGGTCCACCGCCACGGGCGACGACGTCAAGGCCTACAAGGCCCAGCACGGCAGCGACCGCGGGTTCCGCGGGCTGGACTGGCCCGGCCACGGCGAGGGCGCCGTGCGCCTGCGGGTGCCCGACGACGGCGCGACGACGGTGCACGACCTCATCCGTGGCGACACGGTCTTCCAGCACATCCACATGGACGACCCGGTGATCGCCCGCGCCGACGGGACCGTGCTCTACAACTTCGCGGTCGCCGTCGACGACCTCGACGCGGCCATCACCCACGTCGTGCGCGGCGAGGACCACCTCTCCAACACGCCCAAGCAGCTGCTGGTCTACGAGGCGCTGGGCGAGCAGGCCCCACCTTCGCCCACCTGCCGCTGCTGCACGGCCCCGACGGCAAGAAGCTCTCCAAGCGCCACGGCGCGGCGTCGGTGCAGGAGCTGCGCGACGCGGGGTTCCTCCCGGAGGCCGTGCGCAACTACCTGGCGCTGCTGGGCTGGGGGGCGGCCGACGACCAGACGATCCTCTCCACCGAGGAGCTCGTCGCCCAGTTCGACATCGCGCGGGTCCAGAAGAACCCCGCGCAGTTCGACGTCCAGAAGCTGCGCTGGCTCAACGGCCGCTACCTGCGCGATCTCGACGCCGACGACCTCACGGGCCGCCTGGAGGCCTTCACCGGGCGCGAGGGCCTGCGCGACGCGGTCGTCATCTCCCAGGAGAAGATCCAGACGCTCGCCGACTTCTGGCCGCTGGCCGGCTTCCTCTTCGACGGGGCGACGCCGGACCCCAAGGCGCGCGAGAAGTGGCTCGACGCCGAGCACCGCCACGGCCTGGTGCAGGCGCGCGAGGCACTCGCGCACCTCGACCCGTTCGTGCCCGATCGCATCGAGCTGGCGCTGCGCGAGGTCATCGAGTCACGGGGCGGCAAGCCCAAGGACGTCTTCCAGCCGATCCGCGTCGCGCTGGCCGGGACGACGGTCTCGCCGGGCATCTTCGAGAGCCTCGCGGTGCTCGGTCGCATCGAGGCGCTGCACCGCATCGACGCGGCCCTCGCCTCGACCTAGGCGGCGGCCTGTCACAGTGGCCTCGGCAGATGTCCGAGTGCGTCCTCAATCATCCGTCCAAGGATGCCGATAACCGGGTCGTACCGACGGGTCGGCCCTGGCCGTGCCCTGACCAACGGAGCCCAGAGACGACATGCCCCCCGCCGCAGCCTCCACCGAAGTGACCTCATCGTCCGCCGACGTCCAGCGCCGCCACAACGAGGGCCATGGCCGTCGCCTCACCGCGGCGTTCGAGGCCCTGGAGGCGTTTCCGGCTCTGGCCGAGTCGCGCAACCGCCTGCTGCGCGTCGTGCGCCAGGAGCGGATCTCGACCGGCGAGGTCGTCGCCGCGGTGGAGTCCGACGTCGCGCTGGTCATCTCCGTGCTGCGCCTCGGCAACCAGGTGGAGGGCAAGAGCCGCGGCAAGGTCGAGTCCGTCGTCCAGGCCGTCGACCTGCTGTCCCCCGAGGCCGTGCAGGCCCTGGCCACCCGCGCCCGCACCTTCGACTTCTTCGAGCGCTCCTCGGTCTGGGACGCCGCGCCCGAGCGCTTCCGGCTGCACGGCGTCGCGACCCAGCGCGCCGCCGACCGCCTGGCCACCGAGGCCGGCTACGAGGACCGCGACCGCCTCATGGTGACCGCGCTGCTGCACGACATCGGCAAGCTCGTGCTCATGCACGCCTACCCCGGCTACCCCGGCCAGGTGCACGGCAACGCGCGCACCCCCGAGGAGCGCATCCACCGCGAGCGCCGCGAGCTGGGCGTCGACCACGCGCTGGTCGGCGGCGTGCTGGCCCGCCGCTGGGGCCTGCCCAAGGCCGTCGCCTCGGTCATCGAGCGCCACCACGCCGACGACGCGCAGGGCGAGGCCGCCTTCGTGCGGCTGGCCGACATGCTCGCCCACTACTCCCAGGGCAGCGCCGTGTCGCCGACCGAGCTGCTCAAGTGCGCCCGCACGATCGGGCTCGGCCCCAGCGAGCTGCGCGCGGTCATGTACGACCTGCCCTACCCGACGACGGGCCGCACGCGCCAGGTCGACCCGTGCCCGCTGTCGGGCCGCGAGCTCGAGGTCCTCAAGCGCCTCGCCGAGGGCAAGGTCTACAAGCAGATCGCCCTGGAGCTGTCGCTCTCGACCTCCACGGTCCGCACCCACCTGCACAACATCTACGGCAAGCTCGGCGCCGTCGACCGCGCCCAGGCGGTCCTCATCGCGACCGAGCGCGGCTGGCTGTAGCCGCAACCGCCCGAGGGCTGCCCTAGAGTCGTCGGGGCGATGCTCTCGATCACGACGAAGTCGCCCTACGCGCTCAAGGCGCTCACCGAGCTCGGCCGCCAGGGCGGCGACGCCCCCGTGCCGATCGGGGAGCTGGCGCGCCGGCGCGACATCCCGGTCCAGTTCCTCGAGCAGCTCTTCGCGGTCCTGCGCCGCGCCGGGATGCTGAAGTCCCAACGTGGCGTCAAGGGCGGCTACGCCTTCGCGAAGTCGCCGTCGGAGATCACCGTCCTCGAGATCGTCGAGCTCCTCGACGGCCCCCTGGGCGGCGGGGCGGAGGGCATCTTCGCCGAGGCCGCGGCCGCCGCGGCGGCCGTCCTGCGCCAGACCACCGTGGCCGACATCGTCGAGCGCGAGAAGCGCGAGGCGGGCGTGGCGATGTACTACATCTAGGTCCGGGCCAGGTGGGCTGCGCCATCCACCGGTTCTTCTCGCGGGCCGGGAACGCCGCGAAGTGCGGACGACGGGGCTCGCGCGCCCGCTCCCTGCTCAGGCCGGGGCGCCGAACAGCCGCATCCATGCTCGCCCTCGGCGATGCGCCCGGCTGTGCATGTCGCGCTCGACGCGTCGAGACCCAGCTATCGCACGTCGTCGCGAAGGTCGGCGTCGCCAACCGGACCGAGCTGGCCGCCGCGGCGACCGGGGCCCTGCACCGCGAGCCGACGCGCTGAGCGAGGCCGTCGCCTAGGCCGTGCGGCGTCGCAGCGTCGCGGCGCCGAGGATCACCGCGAGGACCGTCGCGGCGCCCATGACGGCCAGGTCGAGCGCGCCGCGCCCGCCCAGCGTCCCGTCGGCGGCGATGCGGTGCAGCGAGTCATAGGCGTAGGTGACCGGCAGGACGTCGGACGCCGTGCGCAGCGCCGGGGCCATCGCGGCGCGCGGCACGAACAGGCCGCACAGCAGGAGCTGGGGGAGGACGAAGGCCGGCATGAACTGGATGGCCTGGAACTCCGTCGTGGCGAAGGCCGAGACGAACAGGCCCAGCGCCGTGCCCAGCACCGCGTTGCCGACCGCCAGCGCGCCGACGGCCAGCGGGGAGCCCGCCGTGTCCAGGCCGAGCAGGCCGAACGCCACGGCGCTGACGACGACGGCCTGGAGGGTGGCGGCCAGCGCGAACGCGATCCCGTATCCGCCGAGGAGGTCGGCCTTGGCCATCGGGGTGGTCAGCAGCCGCTCCAGCGTGCCGGTCGTGCGCTCGCGCAGCACGGTGATCGACGTCACCAGGAACATGGAGACGAGCGGGAACAGCCCGACCAGCGGCGCGCCCACGGCGTCGAACTGGCCGGGGCGCCTGTCGAAGAGGAAGCGCAGCAGCGTCACCAGCAGGGTGGGGACCAGGACGAGCAGCGCGACGGTGCGCGGGTCGTGGCGCAGCTGGCGGAGCACGCGCAGGGCGACCGCCCGCGTGATGCGCGCGGTCACGCCGCCTCCGCGCGCCCGGCGATGAGCGTGACGAAGGCGTCCTCGAGGTCGTGGCGCCCCGTGCGGGCGCGCAGGCCTCCGGGCGTGTCGGACAGCAGGACCTCGCCCTCGCGCATGAGCACGAGCCGGTCGCAGTGGCGCGCCTCCTCCATGCTGTGGCTCGAGACCAGCAGCGTGGTCCCGCCGGCGGCCAGCGCGGCGAACGCCCGCCAGAGCTCCGCACGCAGGAGCGGGTCCAGGCCGACCGTCGGCTCGTCGAGGACCAGGAGCTCGGGATCGCCGAGCAGCACGGCGGCCAGCGAGACCCGGGCGCACTCGCCGCCCGACAGGTCGCGGACGAGCTGGCGCCCGCGCACGGGCACCGCCACCGCCTCGATCACGGCGTCCACCCGCCCGGGCCCGACGCCGGCGACCCGGGCGAAGAACTCGAGGTTCTCCCGCACGGTGAGGTCGCCGTAGACCGACGGGGACTGGGTGAGGTAGCCCACGCGCGGGCGCAGCGCCGGTGTGCCGGCCGGCGCGCCGAGCACGGTGACCTCGCCCGAGACGGCCCGCTGGACGCCCACCAGGCAGCGCATGAGCGTGGTCTTGCCGCAGCCGCTGGGGCCCAGCAGCCCCGTGACCGCGCCCGCGGCGACGTCCAGCGCGGGGACGCGGAGCACCTCGCGCCCGCCGCGGCGCACGGACAGGTCGCGCAGCGCGACGGTGGCCGGCGTCGTCATCCGCCTCGGCCTCAGACGCCCGTCGGGCCCCGCGGCGGGGCGGCCGGGCGCGCGCCGGGCGCGGCCTCGCGGCCCGGCTCGCTCGGCTGCGCCACGTGCGGCAGCCAGTCCAGCCACCGCGGCAGGTTGCCGTTCCAGTCGCTCAGCAGCGTCATGGCGGCCGTCCCCGCGGCGAAGTTCGCTTCGGCCATGACGACATCCTGGGTCGCCGGCCGCGACGATCCATCGGTAGTGCGCCACAGCGCGGCGGTGGTGAAGCCCGAGGCGCGCCGGGCGCGCGGGCGGGCCGTCTAGCGCGCGGCGGCCGACGGTCCCTTCGTCGTGCACTTCAGGCACGCGCCGGCGAACAGGAGCGAGCCGCAGCGGTCGCACGACGGGGTGGAGGAGCCATGCATGACGCGGTGAGTACCCCGCAGGGGCCCCGGTCAGACGATGCCCGACGATCACCCTCCACCCTCGGACACCGCGTGGAGGTCCCGCCGGTGCGCGGGGGCGCTGGACATGGGCTGCGGCGAGGGACGCGTCCCTCGACCTCGTCGCCGCGATTGCGTCCGGGCACCACATGGAGCCCTGGCGCGCATGGCTGCGCTGCTGGGCCCGGCCCGCCGGCTGGTCGTGGTCGGGGTGGCCCGTCCGGGCACCCCGCTCGACCTCGTGGTGAGCGCCGCCGGCGCGGCGCTGCACCGCCGCCATCGCCCGACGAAGGGCTCTGGGAGCACTCCGCGCCGGTCACCGAGCCCGCCCACCCACGGCGCCATGCGGCGGCTCGCCGGGAGCGTGCTGCCCGGCGTCGGCCACCGGCGCCACGTCCTGTGGGGCTACTCGCTCGTGTGGACCCGGCCCCCCGCTACGGCGCCCGTCAGGCCGCCGGCCTGAGGAACTCCGCGCGCCACCACCGGTGGCCCGCCGGGGCGTCGTCGCGCAGCTCGCGGATCTCGACGGCCTGCACGCCGCCGGTCGCGAACGCGTCGACCTCGGCGCGCGTCAGCGGCCACGGCGGGCCGGCCACCGGCCCGTCGGCGGCGTCGCGCGCCGAGGCGACGACGACGAGGGTGCCGCCGGGCGCGATCAGCCCCGCGACCGACGCGATCGCCTGGGCCCGGGGCGGGTCGGGCAGCGACTGGACGGTGAGCGACTCGACGACGAGGTCGAACGCCTGCGCCCAGTCCGGCGGCGGCGCCAGCAGGTCGGCGACGACGTAGCGCACCGGGCTGTCCGGATGGCGGTCGCGGGCGCCCCGCACCGCGCTGGGCGCGATGTCGAAGGCCACGGTGTCGAAGCCCAGCCCGGCGACGAACTCGGCGTCGGAGCCCAGGCCACAGCCGACCACGACCGCCCGGCGCCCCTCGCCGCGCGGCGCGCGCTCCTGCGTCCACTCGACCAGCCGCGGACGCGGGGCCCCGTGGTCCCAGGGCACGTCGGCCTCGCCCTCCCGGGCCGCGGCGTAGAGCGGCTCGAACCAGCCCGTCGGCTCCCCGGCCTCCAGCGCCCCCGCGACCAGCCGGTCGATGGGGCGTTCCGGGTCGCGATCGGTCATCGGCCCTCTCTAGCACACGCGAGCCCGGCCGGCGGGCCACGAGCGCCCATCGCCCTCTAAGGTTCGCACCGTGGACGTCATCGATGAGCTGGTCGACAACAACAGGGCCTTCGCGGCCTCGCTGGAGCCGGTGCACCTCGACGTGCGACCCAGCCGCAGGCTGGCGATCGTCACGTGCATGGACTCCCGGCTGGACGTGTTCGCCGCGCTGGGGCTGCGCGACGGCGAGGCCCACGTCCTGCGGAACGCCGGCGGCGTCATCACCGACGACGTCATCCGGTCGCTGGCGGTCTCCCAGCGCCGGCTCGGGACGCGCTCGGTCATGCTCATCCACCACAACGAGTGCGGCATGCAGCTGCTGACCGACGATGGCTTCCGCGCCGAGCTGCAGGAGGCCACCGGCGTGGCGCCCGCGTTCGCCATCGAGTCGTTCACCGACCTCGACGCCGACGTGCGCCAGTCCATCCTGCGGGTGCGCCGCTCGGACTTCCTGCTGCACCGAGACGCCGTGCGCGGCTTCGTCTACGACGTCGACACCCACGCGCTGCGCGAGGTCCTCGTCGAGGACTGAGCGCCCGGCCGGGCTCAGACGCCGTGGTGGGCGAGCCGGAGCTCGCCGAGCTCGCGCGCGCGGCCGCGGCCGCCTCGAGGATCCGTTCCCGGCCGCTGGTGATCGGAGACGGGCGCGGTACGGCGTCGGCGGACATGCTGCGAGCCTCGGCTCTGTCTGACAACGGCCACACAGGGCCCCCGCGCGCTCCGCGGCGCGGCGCGCGGCTCAGCAGCGTGGCCGAACGTGCCCGAGGCAGAAGCCGCCGGGGACCCGCAGGCGCTCGTGTGCGTCCTTCAGCGGGATCCAGGCCTTGGCGAGCTCCTCGAAGAACATCTCCTCGATGAAGTCCTCGCTCGGCGCCGTGCCGTCGGTGGTCACGTAGACCACGACGCTGCGCTCGTCGTCGATGTCGACGCGGTAGTCCTGGCTGTCACGACCGGCGACCGGCCGCTCGGCCCCGGTCAGATGGGTCACGCGGCTGACGGTGGGCACGATTGAGGAGGTTCGACGGCGTTCGCGCGGACCCTGCCGCCTCGCATCCGCGTCTTCGCACGTCGGTCAGGACGGCCCGGAATCCGGGTGACGGACCGGTCCCGTCACGGCGGTGGGCGTCAGTCGGCCAGCGGGCCGGGGTCGGCCGGCACGTCGACGGCGTGCTCGCGCAGGGTCTCCAGCGGCACGAGGTCCAACGCCCGCTCGTGCGTGGAGGCCAGCACGACGAAGGCGGCCGCGCCGTCGTGGTGGGCCTGCAGCCAGTTGCCGGCCGTGACGCACCAGCGGTCGCCCGGCTCGAGCCCCGGGAACCGGAAGTGCGGCATCGGCGTCACGAGGTCGTTGCCGATGCTGCGCTGGTGGGCCAGGAACTCAGACGTCACGACCGCGCAGATCGTGTGGCTGCCGCGGTCCTCCTCGCTCGTCGTGCAGGACCCGTCCCGGAAGAAGCCGGTGAGGGGATCCAGGCCGCACGGCTCGAGCTCGCCGCCCAGGACGTTGCGCTCGGTCACCGCTGCAGTATCGCCGGACTAGCGGCCGGTGGCCCGGTGCGCCGGCGCCCGCGTGTGGCCGCTGCGACCGGGGCCCGCCGACGTCGCCCCGCGCGCGCCGCCCCGCCCGGCCGGAGGCGTGCGGCGGATGAGCGCCTGCAGCGCGGCGTCGTGCTCGCCCGCCGCGGCGCGCCCGTGGACCTCGCGGGCGTCGACGGTGCGCAGCACGGCCCCCGCGCGGCGTCGGGCACCGCGACGATGACCTTGGCCGCGCTGGGCACGTGGAACACGATGCCGTCGCGCGGATGGGGGCCGGCGATCGTCACGAGGTCGCCTTCGCTGAGGGGCGTCATCGGACGAGCCTACTCGCGCGGGGACAGGACGGCCGCGGGCACGTGCCGAGCCTGCCACAGCCCCGCGGCCGCGACGACGGCCAGCGCGGCGCCCGCGAAGCCGCGGACGCCCGAGCCCGAGCCGCTGAGCGCGCCGCCGGCGGCCGCGCCGCCCGCGCTGCCGACCAGGAACGAGGACGTCAGCCACGCGAAGGTCTCGGTGACGGTGCCCGGCAGCGCCCGCGCGCCCGTCAGCACGAACACGCACGCCAGCGTCGGCGCCAGCGCCGCGCCGGCCAGCGCGAGCGCCAGGGCCATCGGCAGCCCCGAGCGCACGAGCAGCGCGGGCACGAACGCCGCGCCGAAGACGAGCAGCATCCGCGTCAGCCGGCGGTCGGGCGCCAGGGTCCAGCGGCGCGCCGCGGCGGCCAGGCCGCCCGACAGCGCGCCGACGGCCCAGGCGGCCAGGAGCCAGCCCGCCAGGTTGCGGTCGCCCAGCGTCCGCTCCGCGAACGCCGTGGTCGTGACGTTGACCAGCCCCGTCGCCGCGCCGGCCAGCGCCCCGACGGCGAGGAGCAGCCCGACCTCCGGCGCGCGCGCGGCGGCCGACCACGCCACGGGGGCGTGCCGGCCGCCCTGCCAGACGCGGGACGGCCGGCCCGCCGCGAACCCGACCGTGCCGCCCAGCCCGACGGCGGCCGTGACGAGCAGCGCGGCCTCCGGCGAGGCGAGCGCCACGACCCCGGCGACGAGCAGCGGGCCGAGGACGAAGATGAGCTCCTGGGCGCCGGCGTCGAGCTCGTAGGCCGCGTGCAGGGCGTGCTCGTCGCCGGCGGCGATGTCGGGCCACAGCGCGCGCAGCGCGGGTTCCAGCGGCGGCGTCAGCGCGCCGGCCGCGGCGGTCGCCACGGCGGCCACCGGCAGGGTGGACGCCGCGAGCAGCGCGATCGCCGCCACCGCCGCGCCGCGGCCCAGCGCGGTCGCGACGAGCACGAGGGGCTGGCCGACCCGGTCGGCGATGCGCCCGGAGACCGGCCCGCCCACGGTCGCCCCGAGCGCGAACGCGGCCGCCAGCGCGCCGGCCGTGCCGTAGGAGCCGCCGTGCGACCGCGCGACGAGCAGCACGGCCAGCGCGATCATCGCCTCGGGCAGGCGGCCCACGAGCGCGCAGGCCAGCATGCGCATCGCGTGCGGGCGCCCGGTCAGGGCGCGGAGGTCGCTCATCGGCCCCGATCCTGACGCAGCGGGGACGACCGCGTGGCCTGCGCGTTCGCGTTCATGGCCGGCAACACGGTCGAGCTGGGGCCGCAGCGCCCGGACCCGGGCGGGCCGGTGCTCCGGCTGCGCCTGCTCACGCTCGCGGGCGGCACGGACGTCAAGCGCGGACGCAGGCTGAGCCGCGAGCAGCGGCGCGCCGTGCGGCGCCGCGACTAGCGGATGCGGCCGGGGTTGGTGGCCGAGGCCAGCAGCTCCCGCGGGGCCGTGCGCCCGTCGGCGTCGACGGTCATGACGACCTCGCCGTCGCCGTAGGCCAGGTGGGCGTCGTCGAGCCAGGCGATCTGGTCGTCGACGGAGCCCTGGCCCGGCAGCGCGGTCTCGCGCCCCGTGCCCAGGTCCAGGACGTGGAAGCGCCATTGGAACGGGTGCCCGACCCGCGCCTTGAAGCCGATCCGCGTCCCGTCGGGCGACAGCGAGGGGCACTCGACGCCGTCGCGGACCACCGTCAGGCGCCGAGCGCCGAGGTCTCCGCGGACCAGGTAGTGGTGGCTGCCGGTGGCCAGCGTGGCGTAGAAGCCGCCGGTGCCGCCGATGAACGTCACCCCCCAGAAGTTGAAGTCGGGGTTGTTGAACGGCCGGCCGTCGCGGATGACCGTGAACGACTCGAGCTCGCCGAGGGCGCGGTGCGCGCGAGCGTCGTAGATCGTGGTGCGCGTGGAGAACTGCCCCGGGTTCGTGTACCCGTCGCCGCTGACGAACGTCGTCGACGCCGCGTAGTGCCCGTCGGGCGAGACGCGGGCGCGGCTCGGCGAGCCCGACAGCTCCACCGCGCCGGTCACGCGCTGGCGGGCGTCGAAGAACCGCGCCTCGTCGGTCGGGGTCGGGAACGTGCGCCTGACGGCCAGGCAGATCCCCGAGCCCGCCGCGTAGGCCACCCGCTCGCACGTCAGCGACCCGACGTGGCGCACGCCGTCGGGACCGATGACCACGAGGCGCCCCCAGGCCTTGGGACGGCGGCGGTCGCGGTCGAGCACCAGCGTGTCGCCGGCGGCCAGCGGCGGGCGGGGCGCCGCCGCCGACGACGACGACGACGCGGGCGCGTCGTGGCGCATCGCGGCCGCGACCACGTAGCCGGCGATGACGACGATCGCCGCGACGGTGATCACGGCGAAGAGCACGACGCGGCGCTGGGCGGTCATGCGGCGGCCGCCCGGCCCGCCGCGGGGCGGCGCAGCAGCACCACGGCGGCGACGGCGATCGCCGCGAGGAGGGCGACGGAGAAGATCACGAACGCGTCGTGGGCCCCCGCGGACATCCACAGCGCGCCGAAGGCGATCGAGGCGCCGAACTGCGCGACGCCGGTGGCGGTGCCCAGGACCGCCAGGCCCGTGCCCCGCAGCGCGCTCGGCACCGCGGCGGCGCCGAGCGCCGCCAGAACGCCGTCGGTCATCGCGTAGAACAGGCCGAGGCCGACGAGCGTCGCCGGGACGAGCAGCACCGTGTGCGCACCGGAGAGCAGCGCCGCGTAGACGGCCAGCAGCAGGAGGTAGCCGCCGGCGAACACGCGCCCGCGCCCGGCGCGGTCGGCGAGCCGGCCGGCGGGCACGGCCATCACCATGTACATGGCCGACGTGCCGACGTAGAGCAGCGGGAACAGGCTGGCGTCGAAGTGCCGGCGCGCGTCGAGCTGGAGGTAGAGGAAGGCGTCGCCGATCGTCGCCATGCCCAGCACGAAGGCCACGAGCACCAGGCCCCCGAGCGGCCCGCCGCGCAGCAGCGCGGAGGCGCTGCGCACCGACGGCGGCGGGGCGGCCGGCTCGGGCGCCACGCCGGGGCGCCGCTCCTGCGGTGCACGGGCGGGATCCTGCACGAGCAGCGCGAGGATCGCCACGCCGATGAGCGCGAAGCAGAAGGACACGAGGAAGATCCCGTGGAACTCGCGCGGGGCGAGGGCCAGCAGCGCGAACGCGACCAGCGGGCCGAGCATGGCGCCGCAGGTGTCCATCGCGCGGTGCACGCCGAACGCGGTCCCCAGCTCGGCCGGCTCGGTGCTCAGCGCGATCATCGCGTCGCGCGGCGCGGTGCGGATGCCCTTGCCGACCCGGTCGGCCAGGACGACCCCGCCGAGCGCGCCGAACGAGCCGGCCAGCAGCAGCCCCAGCCGGCAGACGGCAGACACGCCGTAGCCGATCCCCGCCATCTCGCGGTAGCGGCCCATCCGGTCGGCGGCGAAGCCGAAGACGACCCGCACGAGCGCGGCACCGCCCTGCGCGATGCCGTTGACGACCCCGAACTGCAGCGGGTCCAGCCCGCGGAACAGCACGAGGTACATGGGCAGCACGGCGGAGACCATCTCGGAGGAGATGTCGGTGAACAGGCTGGTCAGGCCCAGCAGCAGCACCGTCCGGGCGACGAACGGCCGACCCGTGCGCCGCGCGACGGCGTAGCGCCGGCGGGCGCGGAGCAGAGCGGTGGAGTCCTGGACCTGGTACATGGCGGCGGCCGGCGGGCGACCGCCGTCGTCGACGGTACGGGCGGGTGCGCCGGGCGTGCCTGCCCGATCGGACAGGGCTCGTCCGCGGTCGCTACGCTGGCCCTCGCCCGAAATGGCCCGAATCCCGACCAACATCTCGGATCACATCGGCAACACGCCGATGGTCCGCCTCAGCCGGCTCGAGCCCGAGGGCGTCGAGCTGTACGGCAAGCTCGAGGCCTACAACCCCGGCGGGTCGGTCAAGGACCGCATCGGCATCGCGATGATCGAGGCCGCCGAGGCCGAGGGGCGCATCGAGCCCGGGCGGACGACGATCGTCGAGGCGACCTCGGGCAACACCGGCATCGCGCTCGCGTTCGTCTGCGCCGCCAAGGGCTACGAGCTGGTGATCTTCCTGCCCCAGGGCATGTCGCGCGAGCGCGAGGCGCTGCTGCGGCTCTACGGCGCGCGCGTCGAGATCGTCGAGTCGATGGGCGGCATGGACGAGGCCGTCCAGGCCGCGCGCCGTGCCGGCGGCTCCGGCGACGCGTTCCTGCCCGACCAGTTCTCCAACCCCGCCAACCCCGAGGCCCACCGCCTGGGCACCGGGCCGGAGATCCTCCGCGCGATGGAGGACCGCGTCGACGTCTTCGTCGCCGGCGTGGGGACGGGCGGCACGATCACCGGGGTCGGCCAGGCGATCAAGGCCGTCAACCCCAAGGCCCGGATCGTCGCCGTCGAGCCCGCGTCCTCGGCCGTGCTCAGCGGGCGTGCCGCCGGGCCGCACCGCATCCAGGGCATCGGGGCCGGCTTCGTACCCTCCGTGCTGGACCGCGAGATCATCGACGAGGTGCTGCCGTGCACCGACGACGACGCGATCGCCACCGCCCACCTGGCCGCCGCCCGTGAGGGCGTGCTGGCCGGGATCTCCTGCGGCGCCGCGCTGTGGGGCGCCATCCAGGTCGGCCAGCGTCCCGAGTCCAAGGGCAAGCGGATCGTCACCGTCCTGCCCGACTCGGGCGAGCGCTACATCTCGGCGCCGTTCTTCGCGCCCTCGGCCTGAGCCAGCACGGCGACCTCTCCGAGCGCCCAGGAGCGCATCGCCGGCCACGGGCCGTAGCCCGCGTCGACGTTGAGGTGGCCCGCGCCGGGCAGCAGGTCGACCTCCAGCCCCAGGGGCCGGCCCCACTGCTCGGGGGCGCCGGGGCCGGGGCAGTAGTCGTCGTCGTCGGAGCAGACCAGGCGCGTGTGGCCCGCGGCGGCGTCGACGGCCGCCCGGTCGGCGCCCGTCGGGTAGAAGCCCGCCAGCTCGGGGATCGCCGCGCCCGGGCACGGCGGCGCGACGAGGACCACGCGGTCCACGCGATGGCGCGGCGCGATCCGGGCGGCCTCGCGCAGCCACAGCACACAGCCCAGCGAGTGGCAGATCACGATGCGCTCGCCCGGTCCGGCGGCCAGGCGGCGCAGCTCGCCCTGCAGCGCCGCGCCCCAGCGGTCCGGGCACGGGACGTCGCAGGCGGGCAGGTCGGGGTACTGGACGTGGGCACCGGCGGCCTGCAGCCGTCCCGCCAGCCAGGTCTGCCAGTGCTCGGGGCCGAGCCCTGCCAGCCGTGGAGGATGAGCGCCCGGAGCCCGGTCATCGCGTCGAGTACGGTAGTCCGGATGCTCGGCTTCGGCATGGTGCGGCGCGTGACCCGGGAGCTGCGGCTGGACATCGCCGCCGCCCACGAGCGCGATCCCGCGGCGCGCGGCGTGTCCTCGCTGGAGATCCTGCTCGAGTGGCCCGGCGTGCAGGCCGTGCTGGCCCATCGCGTCGCGCACGCCCTGCACGACAGCAACGTCCCGATCGCTCCGCGCGCCATCGCCTACGTCGCGCGCGCGCTCACGGGCGTGGAGATCCACCCGGCGGCCAACGTCGGCGACGGCCTGTTCATCGATCACGGCATGGGCGTCGTGATCGGCGAGACCGCCGACATCGGCGACGACGTGACGCTGTACCAGGGCGTGACGCTCGGCGGCACGGGCTTCGCGACCGGCAAGCGCCACCCGACGATCGGCGACAACGTCACGGTCGGCTCGGGCGCCAAGCTGCTGGGGCCGATCGAGGTCGGCCACGGCGCCAAGGTCGGCGCCAACTCGGTGGTCATCAGCGACGTGGCGCCCCACAGCACGGTCGTGGGCAACCCGGGCCACGTCGTCCGCGTCGACGGCCGGCGGCCCGAGGGCCCCGACGCCGACTGGATCCACCTGCCCGACCCGGTGGCCGACGCCATCCGGGAGCTGTCGGGCCGCCTCGGCGACCTCGAGCGCCGCCTGGACGCGATGGACGCCGCCCCGCCGCGCAGCCGCCGGCCGAGGTGCGCCGGCTCAGCTCGGTCCGCGGCCGCAACCCCGCCGGCGGCTGACGCACCCTCGCCCAGGGGGCTCGGGTGCGTTCGGCGGCTCGCGTTCGCCCTAGTAGTAGACGCTGCGGCAGCGGTGCCGTGGGCGCGCCTTGAGCTCGGGCGCCTGGCCGCGCGTCCACAGCCACATGTCCAGCACGCGGGCCGGCACGCCCAGGCGCGCCGACAGCAGCTCGCAGGCGTGCAGGGCGCACGCGCGGATCTCCCGCTCCTCGCGGCCGGGGGGGAGCAGGTGCCCCGCGTCGATGTGGGCCGCCAGCTCGGCCGCGTAGACGAGCACGCCGTCGCAGCGCAGGACGTGGGGACGAGGTTGTCGGCGAAGATCGTCAGGCGGTCGAGGTCGTCGAAGCGCGTGACGCCCGCCAGGTGCAGGTCGTTGCCCGCGATCTGGGCGCGCTTGTAGAACCCGCGGTCGTCGTAGAGCGCCATGCCGCCGGCCAGCAGGGTCGCCAGGCGCTCGGCCGAGCCCGACGCCCGGGCGATCAGGTCGAGAACCGACCGCGGCCCGAGGAAGCGCCCGAGGTCGCGCAGGGCCTGGCTGTAGAGCGCCATGAGCTCGTGGTCGGCGGGTTGGCCGAGGATCGCGGCGAGCGCGTCCGTGCGCATCCCGCGCAGGTCGGCCTCGGTCCACGGCCCCTGGGCGCGGAAGTGGTCGGCGAGGTTCCAGGCCACCGTGAAGTACCCCGAGACGGTGCGCCCCGTGGCGGGGTCGGTGCGCTTGCGCAGCGTCGGGAACCAGCCCGACCCGAAGTTGATGGTGTCCAGCGCCAGCGTGTACATCGCCACGTCGGCCGGCGAGCCCTCGAGGTAGTGGCGCTGCGGGTCCAGCCCCAGGTCGGTGACGACGGCCTCGCCGCCCGGCGCGGCGTCGTAGACGGCCAGGCGTGCCTCGTCGATGCGGACCGAGCGGGCCTCGGCGGCCATCCGCGCGCAGTAGGCGCGCACGTCGTCGGTCAGCCCCATCGCGCCGACAGCGTACGCGAGGCGTGGCGGCTCAGCCCTGTAGGCGCCCGAAGTCCAGCGTGACCATCATCGCGTCGGGGCCGGCCCCGTCGGGCGCGGCGTGCGTCAGGCCGATGCCGAGGTCGCGGTACGTCGGGTCCAGCAGGATCGCGCGGTGCGGCGGGCTGTTGAGCAGGGCGGTCATGATCTGGCCGGGCTCGGCGGCGGTGCCCGAGCCCCACGCCAGCGCCTCGCCGAGGAACCAGGCGTGGACGCCGTCGAGGTAGCCCGTCGCCTGCACGCGGCTGGCCAGCGGCGGCCCACCGGCGCGGTCGTGGGCGAAGTAGTGGCGCCGGGCCATGTCGTCGGAGTGGCCGGTGGCGGCCCGGCGCAGGTGGCGCTCGGCCCGCACGCGGGGCAGCCCGTGGCTGCGGCGGACGCGGTTGACGAGGCACAGCAGGGTGCGGCGCGCGGTGCCCGTGGTCAGGCTCGCCGCCCGCGCGGCGGCGTGCGGGCAGGAAGCCTCGGCGGCCGCCGCCGGGGATGAGAAGGCGGCGGCCGCCAAGAGCAAGCTTAGGGCGAGCCCGCAGGCACGCCGCGTCGTGGTTCGCCGCCGGCCGGGGACAGCCGGGGCCTGTGAGGCTCCTCCCATCGGCCGGGAGTCCTCCATCATCAGGTCGATCTTTAGCCCGGTGCGTTGGGAAGTGCACGAACCATCGGCTGTGAAACCGTGCACTGGCGGGAGGTTCGAGGCCGCCGCGGCCGGGCCTATCCTTGCTGGGTGCCGTCCGACACCGCCGCCGATCAGCGCGTCGCCGATCTCCTCGAGGGGCTGAACCCGCCCCAGCGCGACGCCGTGATCCACGGTGACGGACCGCTGCTCATCCTCGCAGGCGCGGGGTCCGGCAAGACGCGGGTGCTGACGCATCGCGTCGCCTACCTCGTGCACACGGGGCGCGCCCGCGCCGGCGAGATCCTGGCGATCACGTTCACCAACAAGGCCGCCACGGAGATGCGCGAGCGCGTCGGCCTGCTGCTCGGCCACTCGACGCGGGCCATGTGGGTCATGACCTTCCATGCGGCGTGCGGGCGCATCCTGCGCGCCGAGGCGCCGAGGCTGGGCTACACGCGCCAGTTCACGATCTACGACCAGGCCGACTCGCGCCGCCTGGTCAAGCGCTGCCTCGACCAGCTCGACGTCGACCCCAAGCGCTTCACGCCCGCCGCCGTGCAGTCGCAGATCTCCGGCGCCAAGAACCAGCTGCGCGACGCCGAGGCCTACGCGCAGCTCGTCGGCAGCTACTTCGAGCAGACCGTCGCCGAGGCCTACAGGCTCTACGAGCGCGAGCTGCACCGCATGAACGCCATGGACTTCGACGACCTCCTGGTCAACGTGGTCAACGTGCTGCAGCTCTTCCCCGAGGTGCAGGCGCGCTACGGCGCCACCTTCCGCCACGTGCTCGTCGACGAGTACCAGGACACCAACCACGCCCAGTACCGGATGCTGCAGCTCCTGGCGGGCGGGCACCGCAACCTGTCGGTCGTCGGCGACGACGCCCAGTCCATCTACAGCTTCCGCCACGCCGACATCCGCAACCTCCTGGACTTCCAGGACGACTTTCCGGACGCCAAGGTCGTCAAGCTCGAGCAGAACTACCGCTCGACGCAGACGATCCTGTCGGCGTCCAACGCGCTCATCGCCAACAACCGCGGCCAGCTGCACAAGACGCTGTGGACCGACCAGGGCGACGGAGACCCGATCGTCATCCGCGAGCTCGACGACGAGCACGCCGAGGCGCGCTACGTGCTCGGCCGGGTCCAGCAGCACGTCGACGGGGGCGGCTCGCTGAGCGAGATCGCGTGCTTCTACCGGACCAACGCGCAGTCCCGGGTCCTGGAGGACACGCTCGTGCGCGCCGAGATCAGCTACCAGGTCATCGGCGGCACGAAGTTCTACGAGCGCGCCGAGATCAAGGACGCCATGGCCTACCTGACGGTCCTGGCCAACCCGGCCGATGCGATCGCCTTCGGCCGGATCGCCAACTCCCCCAAGCGCGGCATCGGCCAGACCTCGCTGGCGCGGGTCCTCGGCCACGCCGACGCCTCGGGCATCACGGTGTGGGAGGCGGCGGCCGATCCCGCGGGCGTGCCCGGGCTGGGCACCGCGGCCGTCCGGTCGCTCGAGCGCTTCATGGCCACGATGGAGGGCCTGCGCGAGCGCGCCGCCGACGGAGTGCCGATGGGCGACCTGCTCGAGGCGGTCCTGCATGAGTCGGGCTACCTCGACGCCCTGGAGGCCGAGCGCACGATCGAGGCCCAGGGGCGCACGGAGAACCTGCAGGAGCTCGTCGAGGTCGCCCGCGAGTTCGACGCGACGATGCAGGCCGCCGAGGACCGGCTCGACCTGTTCCTTCAGCAGATCGCGCTCGTGGCCGACACGGACTCGCGCAAGGACGAGTCCGGGCTCGTGACCCTCATGACCCTGCACAACGCGAAGGGCCTCGAGTACCCCGTGGTGTTCATGATCGGCTGCGAGGAGGGCATCTTCCCGCACTCGCGGTCGATCGACGAGGGCACGCTCGAGGAGGAGCGGCGCCTCTGCTACGTCGGCATGACGCGGGCCATGCGCTCCCTGACGCTCACGCACGCGCGGCGGCGCAACGTCTTCGGCTCCGCCGCCTACGGCCTGCCGAGCCGCTTCCTGGCCGAGCTCCCGCCCGACCTGGTGGACCGCGAGGGCGCGCTGAGCGCGTTCGCCTCCGGGGCGGCGGCCGACCGCGGCACGCGCCCGCGGGCGATGTCCTCCTGGGCGGCGATGCGCAGCGACGCGCCGGCGCCGGCCGGAGGCGAGGGCTTCCGCGTGGGCGACGACGTGCTCCATGCGGCCTTCGGCGAGGGCGTGGTCACCGGCATCGAGCCGGGCGGGGTGGTCACCGTGCGCTTCGCCGGCGACGGCAGCGAGCGCAAGCTCATGGCCGAGTACGCGCCGATCGAGAAGAGGTAGGGCGCAGGCGCTTGCGCGGGAGCGCCGCCGGCTCCACGGAGAGGATGAGGTCCTCGCTCGCGATCGACGCGCTCGTCGCCGGGAGCCGGCCTCCCGAGTCCCTGGTGCGGGACACCGAAGCCCGGCCCGGCGCTCGGACCGCGGCGGCGGCCCAGCCAAGGTGGTGTCCTTGCTCGACGGTCGGCGTGCCGAGCTCCGCGCGGTCCGTGGCCGCCGCCCGTTAGCCTCCCGGGCGATGTCAGCGACCCTCATCGACGGCAAGGCGATCGCGGCGGAGACCCGGGCGGAGGTGGCCCGGGACGTCGAGGCCTTCACCGCCCGCACCGGCCACCGGCCAGGCCTGGCGACCGTGCTCGTGGGCGAGGATCCGGCAAGCGCGATCTACGTCGGCGGCAAGCAGAAGGCCTCCCGCGAGGTCGGCATCGAGCCGTTCGACCACCGCCTGCCCGCCGACGCCCCGGCCGTCGAGGTCGAGGCGCTGCTGGAGCGCCTCAACGCCGACGACGCGGTGAGCGGCATCCTCTGCCAGCTCCCCGTCCCCGGCCACCTGGACGGCGTGGCGCTGACCGGGATGATCGACCCCGACAAGGACGTCGACGGGCTCACGCCGCTGAGCGCCGGGCGCCTCGCGCTCGGGCTGCCCGGCCTGCGGCCCTGCACGCCGGCCGGCGTCATGGTGCTGCTGGAGCGTGCCGGCGTCGACCTCCGGGGCGCCGGCGCCGTGGTCGTCGGGCGCTCCAACCTCTTCGGCAAGCCGATGGCCCAGCTCCTGCTGGGCGCCGACGCCACGGTGACGACCGCGCACTCGCGCACCCGGGACCTGCCGGGCGTGTGCCGGACCGCCGACGTGCTCATCGTCGCCGTCGGGCGCGACCGCATGGTCAAGGCCGACTGGGTCAAGCCCGGGGCCGTGGTCATCGACGTGGGGATGAACCGCTCCGAGGACGGGCTGCACGGCGACGTCGCGTTCGACGAGGTCTCCGAGGTCGCCTCGGCGATCACGCCGGTGCCGGGCGGCGTCGGCCCGATGACCATCGCGATGCTGCTGCGCAACACGCTGGCCGCCGCGGAGCTGCAGATCGCGCGGAGGGTCCCCGCGTGAGGCGGATGCGCCTGGGGGAGTGGGCGGCCGCGATCGGCGCCCTCGGCCTGCTGGCCACCCTGTTCCTGGACTGGTTCGGCGTGGATCTCGCCACGCGGCAGCGGGGCAGGGTCCACGTGGGGCTCTTCGACGCCGTCCATCTCTCCGGCTGGGGCAGCCTCGGCTGGGTGGTCGACGTGCCGCTGGCCCTGACGATCGCCGGCGGCCTGGCCATCGTCTACGCCACGCTGCGCCGCGTATCGCCGGCGTGGCCCGTGGGGGCGTCGGTGCTCACCACCACCGTCGGCTGGCTCACGTTCCTCGTCCTGCTGGTGCGCGTGCTCACGCAGCCGTCGCTGGGCGCCGGCCTCTCCAACGCCGAGGTCTCCGTGCGCTGGCCGGCCTACCTCGGGCTGGTCTTCACCGCCATGGTCGCCGCCGGCGCCTGGCAGGTCCTGCGCGATGATCGCGTCGACGCGCCCGAGTCCGCCTACGTGCCGCCGCCGGCGCGCCCCGTCCCGGGCACCTGACCCCCGCGCAGGCCCCACCCTAGAATCGGGCGTCGCATGATCGACCGCGAGCAGGTCCTCCACGTCGCACGGCTGGCACGCCTCGAGCTCTCCGAGGACGAGGTCGGGCGGATGGCCACCGAGCTGTCCTCCGTCCTCGGGCACATCGAGAGGATCGCCGGCCTGGACCTCGACGACGTCCCCGCGACGACCCACGTCGTGCAGGTCGAGAACGCGCTGCGCGCCGACGAGCCCGAGCCCTGCCTGCCCCGCGAGGTCGCGCTGGCCAACGCGCCGGCCGTGCAGGACGGCGGCTTCCTCGTCCCGAGCCCGCAGGCGCCGGTGACCCCGTGACCGCCATCACCGACCTGACCGCCCGGCAGGCGGCCGACGCGATCGCCGACGGCCACCTCGACGCGACCGAGCTCTTCGAGACCTACCGCGCCCGCGCCGCGGCCGACGACCTCAACGCCTACACCTGGGTCGCCGAGCAGGCACCGGCCGCCGGCGCCCCCGGTCCGCTCGGCGGCGTCCCGCTGGCCGTCAAGGACCTCTTCTGCACCGAGGGCGTGCCGAGCCAGGCCGGCTCGCGCATCCTCGAGGGCTACCTGCCGCCCTACACGGCGACCGTCGTGGCCCAGCTCGCGCAGGCGGGCGCGCCGCTGCTGGCCAAGACCAATCAGGACGAGTTCGCCATGGGCTCGTCGAACGAGAACTCCGCCTACGGTCCCGTCCTCAACCCGTGGGACCGCTCCCGCGTGCCCGGCGGCTCGTCGGGCGGCAGCGCGGCCGCGGTGGCGGCGGGCAGCGCCCCGTGGGCGCTGGGGACCGACACCGGCGGCTCGATCCGCCAGCCCGCCGCGCTGTGCGGGATCGTCGGGCTCAAGCCCACCTACGGGACCGTCAGCCGCTACGGGATGATCGCGTTCGCGTCCTCGCTGGACCAGGCCGGCCCGCTGACCCGCGACGTCACCGACGCCGCGCTGCTGTACCGCCACATGACCGGGCGCGACCGCCGCGACTCGACGTCGCTGGAGCATCCCGAGACGATCGGGCTGCCCACCGCGCAGCGGCTGGACGGCATCACCCTCGGGGTGCCCGAGGACCTCACGGGTGAGGGCATCCAGGACGGCGTGTACGCCGCCTTCGAGGCGACGCTCGCGCTCGCGCAGGAGCTCGGGGCCGCGATCCGGCGGGTCGCGCTCCCGCACGCCGACCACGGGCTGAGCGCCTACTACGTCATCGCCCCGGCCGAGGCCTCGTCGAACCTCGCCCGCTTCGACGGCGTGCGCTACGGCCGGCGCATCGACGCCGACGACCTGACGTCGATGTACACGCGCACCCGCCACGACGGCTTCGGCCCCGAGGTCAAGCGTCGCATCATGCTCGGCACCTACGCGCTGTCGTCGGGCTACTACGACGCCTACTACGGCCGGGCCCAGCGGGTGCGCACGAAGATCGCCCAGGACTTCACCGGCGCGTTCGGCGAGGTCGACTTCGTCGTGACGCCGACGAGCCCGACGGTCGCGTTCGCGCTGGGCGCCAAGACCGGCGACCCCCTGGCGATGTACCTCAACGACTACTTCACCGTGCCGATCTCGCTGGCCGGCATCCCGGCGATCTCCATCCCCGCGGGCCTGAGCGAGGGGCTGCCGGTCGGCTTCCAGATGGCCGGGCCGGCGTTCAGCGAGCACCGGATCCTCGACGCGGCCTTCGCGCTCGAGCAGGCCATCGGCTTCGACGCCACGGCGGCGAGGACGGCGGCATGAGCACCGAGTACGAGCCCGTCATCGGGCTGGAGATCCACGTCCAGCTCGCCACGCGCACCAAGATGTTCTGCGGCTGCGCGCTGAGCTTCGGCGAGCCGCCCAACACCCGCACGTGCCCCGTGTGCCTCGGCCTGCCCGGCAGCCTGCCCGTCGCCAACGCCCAGGCCATCCACCACGGGCTGATGATCGGGATGGCGCTGGGCAGCGAGCTGGCCCAGCGGTCGATCTTCCACCGCAAGAACTACTTCTATCCCGACCTGCCCAAGGGCTACCAGATCTCCCAGTACGACGAGCCCCTCTGCCTCGGCGGCCGGCTTGGCGACGTGCGCCTGACGCGCGTGCACCTGGAGGAGGACGCGGCCAAGCTCGTGCACGTCGGCGCGTCCGGGCGCCTGCACGCCTCCGACGCGTCGATCGTCGACTTCAACCGCGGCGGCACGCCGCTGGCCGAGATCGTCACCGAGCCCGACCTGCGCGACGCGACCGAGGCGGCCGAGTGGCTGCGGCTGCTGCGCGCGACCCTGCGCCGGCTGGGCGTCAGCGACGTCAACATGGAGGAGGGCTCGCTGCGCTGCGACGCGAACATCTCCATCCGGCCCGTCGGCACCACCGGGCTGGGCACGAAGACCGAGCTCAAGAACATGAACTCGTTCCGGTTCATCGAGCGCGGCATTCGCGCCGAGGTGGCGCGCCAGGAGCGCATCCTGCGCGAGGGCGGCGAGATCGCCCAGGAGACGCTGCACTTCGACCCGCGGACCGAGGCCATCACGTCGCTGCGCTCCAAGGAGGAGGCGCACGACTACCGCTACTTCCCCGAGCCCGACCTCACGCCGGTGGCGATCACCGAGGCCATGCTCGACCGCGCCCGCGCCGCGCTGCCCGAGCTGCCGCTGGCCCGGGCCGAGCGCTTCGAGCGCGAGCACGGCCTGAGCGCCGACAGCGCCCGGCTGCTGGCGTTCCGCACCGAGCTCGGCGACTTCTACGAGCAGGCGCTGGGCGAGGACGGCAGCCGGCGCGCCGAGCCCCAGCCCCTGGCCAACTGGGTCGCCAACGAGCTCGTCGCGCGCCTGGGCGCCGACGTCGATCCGGCCGACTCCAAGGTCGCCCCGCAGGCCCTCGCGCGCCTGGTCGCGCTCGTGTCGGCCAAGGAGGTCACCCAGGGCGGCGCCCGCCAGGTGCTCGACGCGCTCGTCGCGCAGGGCGGCGCCCCCGACGCGATCGTCGCGGCGCAGGGCCTGGGCGCCGTCGGCGGCGCCGACGAGCTCGACCCGATCGTCGCAGCGGCGCTGGAGGCCAACCCCGACGTCGCCGAGAAGCTGCGCGGCGGCGACATGAAGCCCATCGGCGTCATCGTCGGCCACGTCATGCGCGAGACCAAGGGCCGCGCCGACGGCGGCGAGATCACCCGGCTCGTGCGCGCCCAGCTCGGTCTGTAGGCGCGCGCCTGGCGCGACGGCCGGGGTGCGCGGTCTACCATCCGGGGTCCGGTTCTTCGATCACGGAGGTAGAGCGGCATGTCGCGTCTCGTGCGCATGGATCGCACCGGCCACACCACGCTGGCCGAGTGGAGCACCGAGGACCCGGTGGCCGTGGAGGCCGCCGTCCGCGCGTTCCGGGCCGAGCTGGACAACGGCTACTTCGCCATGGTCTCCACCGGCGAGGGCCACGCCGAGCAGGTCAAGGAGCTCCCGCTGGACGCCGACCTCGTCATCCTGCGGCTGCCGATCAGCGGCGGATAGGGGCCCGGGGTGGCGCTCGACGCGACCCCGACGCCGCGCGGCGTCCTGCCCGAGACCGCCGCGGTGCACTGGCGCCCCCGGGCCGACGCCCGGCGGCTGCGCCATCGTGGGCGCCTGTGGACGCTGACGACGGCCGCCCACGTCGTGCCGTTCGTCGCGGCGGGGGTGACGCTGTTCGTCGTCCAGCCGCTGGCGGTCGCCGTCAGCCTGGCCGCGCTGGCGCACGCCTGGATCATCCCCGGCCTCTACGCCGCCCGCGGGGCCAACGTCCTGCGGCCGCGGCCCCGCGCCGGCGGCGACGCCGAGCGCACCGCGCTGGGCCTGCTCGGCGACCTCGTCGACCACGCCGCGCGCGACCGCCACGCGGTCACCGGGCTGGTCGTCGAGCGCGGGCGCCTCGGCGTGTGGGTCGTCGGCGAGGCCGGCGCGGTGCTCGTCAGCGCGCACGGCCGCCGCGTGCACTGCTTCTGCGTGCGCGTCGCGGACCCCACGCTGCCCAGCGCCGACCGCATCGCGCACCTCCTGCTGGCGCTGCGCGCCGACGAGCAGGGCTTCGCGACCGTGGCCAACCTGGCGTTCTCGGGCGCGCGCTGGCGCCTGCGCCGCCGGCTGCCCGCGGCGATGCGCCCGGCGCTGGACGCCGCCGGGGCGCTCGACCGCGTGGAGGGGTCGCGGCCCCGAGGTTCCGACCGGCGGTCGATGGTCGCGGCGAGGCGGGTGCGCCAGCATGATGCCCATGACCACCGCCTCCGCATCGGGCCTCTCGAGGATCGTCCTCGTGGGTGAGCGCGCACGGCTGGGGTCGGGCCAGGACGCGCCGGCCATCCGCCGCTACCGCCTCGCCCGCCTGCGCCTGAACGACCGGTCCTCGGGTGCCGGTCGCTTCGAGCACCTCCGTCGCAGCCACGACTGAGCGACGGACGGCGACGGTGGCCGCGGGCCCTGAGGGGGCGCCCGCGGCCACCGGTACGCTGTGAAGGCCATGGAACCCGAGGCTCGCCCCTCTCTCGCACGCCGTGCGCTCGCGCTCGTCGTGCTGCTCATCGCCGGCTGGATCCTGCTCAAGTTCGTGATCGGGCTCATCGCCGGCGTCGCGACGATCATCATCATCGCCCTGGCCGCCGTCGCCGTGCTCTGGGCGCTGCGCACCCTCTGACGGCCCCGACGATGGTCTACATCGTCATCGCCATGTCGTTCGCCCTGGCCGGCGGCATCGTCGGCCGCCTGAAGGGCAGCTCCTTCCTGCTGTGGTTCCTCATCTCGGGCCTGTTCCCGATCGTCGGGCTCGCCGCCGCGGTGCTCTATCGCTTCGACACCGAGGAGCCCCGGCGCTCGTGCCCGACGTGCGGGCACGTCTGCATGCTGCACGACGCGATCTGCACCCGCTGCGGCTGCGAGCTGGACTTCCCCGACGAGTCCGAGATCCTGCAGCCGCCCGCCCCGGCGTAGGGCGCACGGCGGGGCGGCGGCGGCGGGCCGATACACTCGCCGCTCCCTGGACCAGCGGATCCTCAGGAAGGAGGTCAAGCGCATGCGAGCGGTCGATGCCGTGATGGAGTGCCTGAAGGCAGAAGGTGTGGACGTCGTATTCGGGTATCCGGGAGGCGCGAACCTCCCGACCTACGACGCGTTCGTGGATGCGGGCATCCGCCACGTGCTCGTGCGCCATGAGGCCGGTGGCGGCCACGCCGCCGAGGGCTACGCGAAGTCGACGGGCAAGGTCGGCGTCGCGCTGGGCACCAGCGGCCCGGGCGCCACGAACCTCGTCACGCCGATCATGGACGCGATGATGGACTCGGTCCCGGTGGTGTTCATCACCGGCCAGGTGCGCACGGAGCTGCTCGGCACCGACGGCTTCCAGGAGGCCGACATCCTCGGCATCACGATGCCGGCGGTCAAGCACTCGTGGATGATCCAGCACCCGCTGGAGATCCCCCGCGTCCTGCACGAGGCCTTCCACGTCGCGCGCACGGGCCGTCCCGGCCCGGTCGTCGTCGACATCCCGACCGACCTGTCCAAGGTCGACATCCCCTACGAGCCGGTGACCGACGTCCACCTGCCCGGCTACCAGCCCACGACCGAGGGCAACGTCAAGCAGATCCGCCAGGCCGCCAAGGCCCTGGCCGCCTCGCGGCGCCCGGTCATCTACGCGGGCGGCGGGGTCATCAGCGCCGGGGCCTCGGCCGAGCTGACGGAGTTCGTCACCTCCGACCGGTTCCCGATCACGTGCACGCTGAACGGGCTGGGCGGGTTTCCCGCGCCGCACCCCCAGTGGCTCGGGATGCTCGGCATGCACGGCACGCGCACCGCCAACTACGCGATGGACGAGGCCGACCTCATCTGCGCGGTCGGCGCACGCTTCGACGACCGCATCACCGGCAAGCTGTCGGAGTTCGCGCCGCGGGCCAAGTTCATCCACATCGACATCGACCCGGCCGAGATCTCCAAGAACGTGCCGGCGCACATCCCGATCGTCGGCGACGCCAGGAACATCCTCGGCAAGCTCGTCAACGAGTACCGCGCCCTGGACGCCGACGCGGGCCGCCTGGACGAGTGGTGGCAGCGCATCGGCGCCTGGCAGGAGAAGCACCCGCTGGGCTTCACCGACTCCTCCGACGAGGAGATCAAGCCCCAGCGCGCCGTCCAGGCGATCTACGAGGCCACGGGCGGCAGCGCGATCGTGTGCTCCGACGTGGGCCAGCACCAGATGTGGGCCGCGCAGTACTACCACTTCGACCGGCCCCGCAAGTGGCTGAACTCGGGCGGGCTGGGGACGATGGGCTTCGGCTTTCCCGCCGCCATCGGCGCCGCCGTCGGCAACCCGGACGAGACCGTGGTGTGCATCACGGGCGATGGCTCGTTCCAGATGAACCTGCAGGAGCTGGCGACGGTCTCCGAGAACCGGATCCCGGTCAAGGTGCTCATCCTCAACAACGGCTACCTGGGCATGGTCCGCCAGTGGCAGGAGCTGTTCTGGGACAACCGCTACTCGCAGGTCGACATGGGGCAGACCCCGGACTTCGTCAAGCTCGCCGAGGCCTACGGCGTGGCGGGCGTGCGCCTGACCCGCAAGGACAGCCTCGTCGAGGACCTGCGCGCGGCGATCGCGATCGACGGCCCGGTGGTCGTCGACATCAGCGTCACGCGCGAGGAGAACGTGTACCCGATGATCGCGCCCGGGGCCGCCGCGCGCGAGATGGTGGGATGAGCGTCATGGGCGATCCTGGCACCAAGGAGCTGCTGAGCCTCGAGGAGCTCGAGGCCTCCGGGCAGATGCGCACGGGGCGCAAGCACGTCCTGTCGATCCTCGTGGAGAACAAGCCCGGCGTGTTGACGCGCATCGCCGGGCTCTTCGCACGGCGCGGATTCAACATCGACACGCTGACGGTCGGACCGACCGACGACGAGCACGTCTCGCGCGTGACGCTGACCGTCGACGGGGCGCTGCACCCGATCGACCAGGTCACCAAGCAGCTGCACAAGCTCATCAACGTCCTGAAGATCCGCGACCTCGAGCCGGCCGACACGGTCACGCGCGAGCTCGCGCTCTTCAAGGTCGCCGCCGACGGCGTGCAGCGCGCGGAGGTCCTCCAGCTCTGCGAGATCTTCCGCGGCCGCGTCGTGGACGTCACGCGGCGCTCGATCATCCTGGAGATCACCGGGACGACCGACAAGATCGAGTCCTTCGAGAGCCTGCTGCGGCCGTTCGGTCTCGTCGAGATGATGCGCACGGGGGAGATCGCCATCTCCCGTGGCCGGGGCGAGACCTAGGAACGCGGTCGGCGGCGCCCGGCCTGGCCCGGCGCCGCCCGCCGCCGTTCGTAGACTGGCGGCATGGCCCTGCTCCCGATCACCTCCGGTGCCGGCGGCTTCGTCCTGTCGCCCGACGCCGTGGACCGGCTGGAGCGCCGGATGGCCGAGGCCCTGCGGCGGGCCCGGCGCCACGGTGAGGCGCTGGGGGCGATCACCGTCACCGTCGACCCGGCCACCGACCCGACGGCGGTCGTGGCGGCCTCGCGCCGGACGGGCGAGCCGTGGTTCTGCCTCGAGCAGCCCGATCGGGACGGTGCCGCGCTGGCCGCGCTGGGCTGCACGGTGGCGATCGAGGCCTCGGGGGCCGACCGCTTCACCCGCGTCGCAGCGCGCTGGCGGGCTCTCGCCTCGCGCGCGGCGTGCGACCCGCCCGACGGCCCGCGCGGCTGCGGCCCGGTCGCCGTCGGCGGCTTCGCCTTCGCGCCCGACGGTGGCGCGGCGCCGCACTGGGCCGGCTATGCGGCCGCGTCGCTGCACGTGCCCGAGGCCACGCTCGTGCGCCGCGGCGGCGACGTGCGCCTGACGCTCTGCGCGCTGGCCTGCCCCGACGACACCACCGCCGACCTCGTCGACCGGCTGCTGCGGCGCGTGGGGGAGCTGCGGGCCGCCACGGCCCTGCCGATGCTCGACCCCGATCCCGCCGGGCGCTACCGGGTGGCCTCGGCCATGCCGCCCGAGCACTACGAGCAGGCCGTGGCCCGCGGTGTGGAGCGGATCCGCGCCGGGGACCTGGAGAAGGTCGTGCTGGCCCGCGAGGTGCAGGTCCACGCCCCGGTCGACCACGACCCCGCCGCCGTGCTCGGCGTCCTGCGCGAGGCGTTCCCGTCCTGCCACCTGGTCTGCGCCGGCCGGGGCGACGCGGCCTTCGTCGCCGCCAGCCCCGAGCTGCTCATCCGCCGCGACGGGCTGCGCGCCGCGACGCTCGCGCTCGCGGGGTCGACGCGGCGCAGCGCCGACCCGGCCGTCGACGACCACCTCGGCGAGCGGCTGCTGCGCTCGGCCAAGGACCGCGAGGAGCAGGCCATCGTCTCCCGGCGGATCGCGCGGACCCTGCGCCCGCACGCCGTCTGGGTCACCGCGCCCGACGAGCCCGAGGTCGTGCGGATGGCGAACATCCAGCACCTGGGCACGCCCATCCGCGCCCAGCTCGCGCGGCCGGTCAGCACCATCGAGCTGGCCGGGCTGCTGCACCCGACGCCCGCCGTCGGCGGGGAGCCGTTGCCGGTCGCCGCGCCGCTCATCCCGGCGCTGGAGGGCCTGGACCGCGGCTGGTACGCGGGGCCGGTCGGCTGGACCGACCTCGACGAGGACGGCGAGTTCGTCGTCGCGCTGCGCTGCGCGCTGCTGCGCGGCCCCGTGGCCCGCTGCTATGCGGGCGTGGGCGTGGTCCGGGACTCCGATCCGGCGGCCGAGCTGGCCGAGACCGAGGTCAAGCTGCAGGCGCTGCTGCCGGTGCTGGCGGCCTAGGGGTCGTCAGCGCCGCCGCGGCGGGGCCCCGGGCGCCGGCGGCGGCACGGGCGCCAGCCACGTGCGCGAGCGCCCGCCGGCCGTCCACGCGTGCAGGTGGGCGCGCGCGACGTGGGCCGCGAGGTCGGCGCTGCGCCGATCGGCGCGGGCGGCGGCGTGCAGCAGGGCACCCACGAACACGCAGGCGGTGAGCCACGCTCCGATCGAGGAGACGATCCACACCATCGGCGCGACCCTACACCGGTCCCGCGGGCCGTCGCCAGTGCCGTGGCACAAGATGGGCGCCTCCTTGCACGAAGCTCCCTCAGCGGCGGGAGGTTCGGACCCGGACGGCGTCCCAGCAGCGCCGGTGCAGGGCGACGTTGGCGTCGCGCCGCGTGCGCACGTGCAGGATCCGTACGCCGCGGGGCGGCTCGGCCAGGGCGGCGTGCAGGCCGGCCAGGTCGCCGACGGCGGCGTAGGCGGCGCCGTACAGGGCCGCGGCGCGCTCGATGTCCAGCGCCGTCGGGGTCAGCACGTGCTCGGCGTAGTGGTCGCGCTGCGTCGAGACGGGCAGGAAGTCGAAGATGCCGCCGCCCTCGTTGTCGACGACGACGGCGGTCAGGTCCAGCCCGAGCCGCGGGCCGGCCAGCAGGCCGCCCAGGTCGTGGGCGAAGGCCACGTCGCCGAGCAGCACGTACGTGGGGCCCGTGCCCGCGGCGGCCACGCCGAACGCCGTCGACAGCGTGCCGTCGATGCCGTTGGCGCCGCGGTTGGCCAGTGCGAGCGGCGGCGCGTCCAGGACGGGCCAGAACGTCTCGACGTCGCGGATGGGCATCGAGGCGGCGACGATGACGCGGGCGCCGGCGGGCACCGCCACGGCCAGCGCCCGGGCGACGTTGGGCTCGCTGAGCTCGTCGCCGAGCACGGCGTCCAGCGCGGCGGCGGCGTGCGCGTCGGCGCGCCGCCAGCCCTCCGCCCAGTCCTGCTGCGGCGTCAGGGGCGCGTCCGGGCCCAGCGCGTCGGCGGGATCCAGGGCGAAGGAGCGCGTCACGACGCCGTCGGGGTCCTGCCAGGCGCCCTCGGGGTCCAGCGACCACTGCTCGGCGTCCAGTTCGGCGAGCCAGGCCCGCAGCGGCTTGGACGTCGGCAGGTCGCCGAGGCGCAGGACGAGGTCGGGGTGCAGCCCCGGGTCGGCCGCGACGGCCTCGTCGCGCAGGAGGGCGTCGTAGTGCGCGACGGCGCCCGGGCCGCGGCGGCGGCCCGACAGCGGGTCGGCCAGGACCGGGACCCCGGGCGGCGCCGCGGTGACGGCACCGCGCTCCTGGCGGCCGGCGACGACGAGCGGGCGGGTGAAGCCCGCCAGCGCCGCGTGGAACGCCGCGGTCCCGCCGCGCGCGCCCTCCGACCGCCGAAGCGAGGGCGCCGCGTCGTCAGCGGCCTGGCCGCCGGGCGCCAGCGGCTCGTCGAGCACGAGCGGCTCGCGCAGCGGCAGGTTGAGGTGCACGACGCCGGGACGGTCGCCCAGCGCGGTCCACATCGCTCGGCAGGCCAGCCGGCGGATCCAGCGCTCGCGCGCCGGGGTGTGCGGGTGCGTGCCCACCTCGACGAACCACTTCGCGAACGGCCCGAAGAGCCGCAGCTGGTCGATGGTCTGGCCGGCGCCGACGTCGCGCAGCTCGGGCGGGCGGTCCGTCGTCAGCACGATGAGCGGCACGCGCGCCTCGCGGGCCTCGATGACGGCGGGGTAGTAGTGCGCGGCGGCGGTGCCCGACGTGCAGGCCAGGACCGCGGGCCGGCCGGTCGCCTTGGCCAGGCCGAGCCCGAAGAAGCCCGCCGCGCGCTCGTCGACGTGCGACCAGCACGGGATCCGGCCGTCGCGGGCCAGCGTGAGCACCAGGGGCGTGGATCGCGAGCCGGGGGAGGTGCAGGCGCCCGCCACGCCGCAGCGGGCGAGCTCGTCCACGAAGGCGCGCAGCAGCAGGTAGGTGTCGCGGGTCTCGCTCACGGAGAAGAATGCAGGCGTGCCCGAGACCCTCGTCCTCCTCCACGGCTTCGCCGGAACGCACCGTGCCTGGGACCTCGTCGTGCCCGAGCTGGATCGGGAACGCTACAGGCCGATCCTCCCCGACCTGCGCGGGCACGGGACGAAGGGCACCGTGCGCGCCATCTGCTTCGACGACTGCGTGCGCGACGTGCTCGCCCAGGCCCCCGAGCGCTTCGCGCTGTGCGGCTACTCCTTCGGGGGCCGGGTCGCCCAGCACGTCGCGCTGCAGGCGCCCGGGCGCGTCACGCGGCTCGTGCTCGTCTCGACGAGCGGCGGCCTGGAGGATCCCGCGGAGCGCGCGGCGCGCCGCGCCGAGGACGAGGCGCTGGCCGACGAGGTCGCCGGCATGAGCGGCGAGCGCTTCGCCGACCGCTGGCAGGCCCAGCCCGTGTTCGCGGGCACGCCGCCCGAGGCGGCCCGCTGGTGGCGGGCCGACCTGCTGCGCAACGACCCGCGGGGGCTGGCCGAGGCGCTGCGGACGCTGGGTCCGGGCGCCATGGAGCCGGTGTGGTCGCGCCTGGCCGCGCTGACGATGCCGGTCACGGTGGTGGTGGGCGAGCGCGACGCCAAGTTCCTGGCCCACGCGCGGCGCTACCTGGAGCTGCTGCCCGACGCCCGGCTCGTGGTGATCCCGGGGGCCGGACACGGGCTGCCGCGGGAGGCGCCGGCCGAGCTGGCGGCCGCGATCGCGGACCGCCCGGCGTGAGGCGCGCGCTCGGCGCCCTCGGCGCCGCCGGCGCGGCCCTCGCGCTGCTGGGCGGCGGGTGCGGCGGGGGCGGTGGGCCTGCCGGCGGCCCCGCGCACCGCCGGGGCGGGCCGGCGGCCACGACGTCTCCTGCGAGCGGGGCGGGCACCACCACCGCGCCTGCGGTGCGCACGACGCTGCGCCAGGCCATCGGCCAGCGGTTCGTGTTCGCGTTCACCGGCGCGCAGCCGCCCGCTGCGCTGCGGCGGCGCATCGCCCGCGGGGAGGCCGCCGGGGTCATCCTCTTCGGGCGCAACGTCCGCGACGTCGCCCAGGTGCGCCGGACCGTCGGCAGCCTGCAGGCCATCCGCCGCCCGGACGGGCTCGACGTGCCCTTGCTGGTCATGGTCGACCAGGAGGGTGGCCCCGTGCGCCGGCTGGCCGGGCCGCCGGCCGCCGCGGCCGGCGACACCGCGGGGACCACGCAGGCGCGCGCCAACGGGCGCGCCGCCGCCGGGCTGCTGCGGGCCGCGGGGATCAACGTCGACCTGGCCCCCGTGGTCGACGTCGCCCGGCCCGGCACCGCGCTGCTGGCCGAGCGCCGGGCCTACGGGACCGACCCCGCCACGGTGGCCGCGCGCGCGGGGGCCTTCGCGGCCGGGCTGCGGACCGGCGGGGTCCAGCCCGTGCTCAAGCACTTCCCCGGCCTCGGCGCGGCCGCGGCCAACACGGACGACGGCGCGGTCCGCATCGACCTGACGGCGGCCGAGCTGCGCCGCGTCGACGCCGCGCCCTACCGCGGTATCCGCGCGCCGGCGGTCATGGTGTCCACGGCGGTCTACCCGCGGGTCGACCCACGGCCCGCCGCGTTCTCGGAGCGCTGGGTGACCCGCGAGCTGCGCGGCGCGCTGGGCTTCGACGGGGTCACGATCACCGACGACCTGCAGGCGCCCGCCGTCACATCGTTCGGCACGCCGGCCCAGCTCGCGTTCTTCGCGATGCGCGCGGGCGTCGACCTGCCGCTGTTCGCCAAGTCCTACACGGCGGGCGCGCGCGCCGCGGCCGGCCTCGAGCGGGCTGTGCGCACGGGCGCGCTGCCGCGCGCGGCGCTGGACGCCGGCGTGCGCCGAGTGCTGGCCTGGCGCGGGCGGCTACCGGTCGCGGCGCGCTAGGGGTCGATGCCCAGGCCCGGTCCCGTGGGGACGCGGATGTGGCCCGCGCGGACGGGCAGCGCGGGGTGCTCGGCGCCGATCGCGGGCAGCGTGGCCAGGCCGCAGGGCAGCTCGACGCGCAGCGCCGCAGCGCAGTGCACGGCGGCGGCGATGCCGAGCGGGCCGTCGAGGGTGGACGCGACGTAGACCTCGGCGCCCAGCGCCCGCACGAGCGCGGCCTGGGCCACGAGCGTGCCGATGCCGCCGGCGCGCCCGATCTTCAGGCACACCGCGTCGGCGGCGCCCGAGGCGATCGCGCCGTGACGGGCCGCGGTCTCGTCCATCGCGATGCGCGCGGCGACGCGCTCGCGGACGGCGCGCAGCCGCTCGACGCCGCTCACCGGCTCCTCGACGAGCTCGAGGTCGTGGCGGGCCAGGCGTTCGATGGACGCCACGGCCTCCTCGACGTCCCACGCTCCGTTGGCGTCGACCCGCAGCGCCACGTGCGGGCCGACGGCCCGGCGCACGGCCTCCAGGCGGGCATCGTCGTCGCCGATGCCGACCTTGACCTTGACGCAGGAGAAGCCGGCGTCGGCCGCGGCCGCCGCCTCCTCGGCGGCCTGCGCCGGCTCGCCCGCGCCGATCGTCGCGTTGACGGGCACGTCGCGCAGCGGGCCGTCGGTCAGCAGCTCGGCCACCGGCCGCCCGGCCCGGCGCCCGGCCATGTCCCACAGCGCCAGGTCCACGGCGGCCAGCGCCTGGGGAAGGTCGGCGACGCGCCGGCAGCGGTCCAGCAGCTCGGGGCCGGTGCGCCCGTCGCCGTCGGCCAGCACGGCGGCGTAGCGCTGCAGCGCCTCGGACACGATCGCCAGCGACACGCCGTCATAGGCCTCCAGCGGCGCGGCCTCGCCGCGGCCGGCGACCCCGTCGCGCGCGGTGAGGGTGAGCACGAACGCGCCGCGGTCGGCGACCTCGCCGTAGGCGGTGCGCAGCGGGGTGCGCAGGCGGTGGGTGACCGGCTCGATGGCGACGTCCATGCGGGCCCGCAAGCCTGCCAGGTCCCCGATCCATCACGCGGCCTGATCGATGCGGACGCGGCCGTCCTGCGATCGGCCGCATGGAGCTCCGCCACCTTCGCACCATCGCCGCCGCCGCCCGCCACGGCTCGTTCGTGGGGCCTGAGCCCTAGCTCAGCAGCAGCCCGGCGCCGAGCAGCGCGCAGAACGCGAGCTGCAGCATCCCGGTCTTGGCCAGTGCGCCGTTGAGCGTCGGCCCGTCGTCGTGCGTGCGCACGAGGCGCACGAGCGGCACGGCGAGCGGCAGCGCCAGCCAGGTCAGCAGGAGCCAGGCGTCCAGGTCGCCCGCCAGCCACACGACCGCCGGGATCACGAAGGCCGCGAAGATCTCCAGCGCGTAGAGGTCGCGGGCGCGGGCACGGCCGAGGCGCACGGCGAGCGTGCGCTTGCCGACGCGCGCGTCGGTCGGCGCGTCGCGGATGTTGTTGACGTCGAGGATCGCGGCGGCGATCAGCCCGACGGGCACCGCGAGGGCGAACGCCTCCCACTCCAGGTGCTCGACCTGGGCGTAGTAGGAGCCCGTGACGGCCACCAGGCCGAAGAACAGGAACACGAACACGTCGCCCAGGCCCTCGTAGCCATAGGGCCGCGGGCCGCCCGTGTAGAGCACCCCGGCGAGGATCGACGCGGCCCCGATGGCCAGGATGACCCAGCCGGCGATGATGATGAGGTAGATCCCGCACAGCACCGCCACGCCGAAGCTCACGTAGGTCGCGGTGAGCACCTGGCGCGGCGGAACCAGGCCGCCGGCGGTGACCCGGACGGGCCCGAGGCGGTCCTCGGTGTCGGCGCCGCGGCGCGCGTCGGAGTAGTCGTTGGACAGGTTGGCGCCGACCTGGATGAAGATCGCGCCCAGCAGCGCGGCGATGAACGCCCCGGCCCGGAACGTGCCCTCGTGGATGGCCAGCGCCGTGCCGACCAGGACGGGCGCCACGCCCGCGGGGAGGGTGCGCGGCCGTGCCGCCATGAACCAGATGCGCAACGGAGCTCCCTACGCCCGGCGGGGGAACTGCGTGAAGTCCGGGCGGCGCTTGGCCTTGTAGGCCTCGCGGCCCTCCTTGGCCTCGTCGGAGGCGTAGAAGAGCAGGTTGGCGTCGTGGGCCAGCTGCTGGATGCCGGCGTAGCCGTCCTCGTGGGCGTGGAAGCTGGACTTGACCAGCCGCAGCGCGAAGGGGGAGAGCGCGAGCATCTCGGCACACCAGCCGATCGTCTCCTCCTCGAGGCGCTCCAGCGGGACCACCGTGTTGACCAGGCCCATGTCCAGGGCCTGCGCGGCGTCGTACTGGCGGCACAGCAGCCAGAACTCCTTGGCCTTCTTCGTCCCGACGAGGTCGCGCAGCAGCGAGGCGCCGAAGCCGCCGTCCCAGGAGCCCACGCGAGGCCCGGTCTGCCCGAAGCGCGCGTTGTCGGCCGCGATCGTCAGGTCGCAGCACAGGTGCAGGACGTGGCCGCCGCCGATCGCGTACCCGGCGACCATCGCGACGACCGGCTTGGGCAGCCGGCGCATCTGGATCTGCAGGTCGGTCACGTGGAAGCGCCCGACGGTCTCGCCCTCGGGGATGTAGCCCGTGTCGCCGCGGACGTTCTGGTCCCCGCCCGAGCAGAACGCGTGCGGCCCCTCGCCCGTGAGGATGATCACGCCGACCTCGGCGTCCTCGCGGGCCAGCTCCAGGGCGTGGGAGACCTCGACGAGCGTTTGGGGCCGGAACGCGTTTCGGACCTCGGGGCGGTCGATCGTGATCTTCGCGATCCCGCCCGCCGGGGTGGCGGTGCGCTCGTAGCGGATGTCGGTGAAGTCGGAGTCGCTTGCGGGGGTCCAGGTCACGGCCATGCCCCGCAGGCTACTTTCCGACCGATGATCGTCGAGTCCTGGTTGGCGAGGGCGGCGCGTGCGCACCCCGGTCGCGCCGCGGTCAACGCGCTCACCTACTCCGAGCTGTACGAGCGCGCACGCGCCGGGGCGGCCACGCTGCCCCGCGGCGCCCGCGTCGGCCTGGCGCTGGCGCCGGGGGAGGACTTCGTGGTGGCCCTGCACGCCACGCTGCTGGCCGGAGCGCTGGCGGTCCCGGTCGACCTGCGGCTGACCGCGGCCGAGCGCCCGGCCGTCGACGTGCTCCTTCAGGAGCCGCTGGAGGCGGCCGCCGCCGGCGGCGCCGCCGCCCCCGCCGAGCACGACCTCGAAGCGCCCGCGATCCTCGTGCACAGCTCGGGCACCACGGGCCGCCCCAAGCCCGTCCGCCTGACCTACGGCAACTGGCTGTGGAGCGCGCTGGGCTCCGCGGTGGCCCTCGGGCTCGATCCCGCCGAGCGCTGGCTGTGCACGCTGCCGCTCAGCCACGTCGGCGGGCTGTCGATCCTGCTGCGCAGCGCGATCTACGGCACGACCGCCGTCGTGCACGAGCGCTTCGACACCGAGCGCGTGCTCGCGGCGCTGCGCGCCGACGAGGGTCCGACGATCGTCTCCCTGGTGCCCACGACGCTCGCCCGCCTGCTCGACGCCGGGCTGCGCGACCCGCCCGCGCTGCGCTGGGCGCTGCTGGGCGGCGCGCCCATGCCCGACGCGCTGCTGGAGCGCGCCGCGCAGGCCCGGGTGCCCGTGGCGCCGACCTACGGGCTGACGGAGGCCTGCTCGCAGGTGACGACGCACGGCGTCCCGCTGTTCTGCACCCGCGTCACGCTGGCCGGCGACGGCGAGATCGTCGTGGCAGGCCCGACCGTCTCGCCCGACGCCGGCGGCCCGCTGGCCACGGGCGACCTGGGCGCACGGGACGCCGACGGCCGGCTGCAGATCGTCGGGCGCAAGGCCGACACGATCGTCACGGGCGGCGAGAACGTCGCGCCCGCCGAGGTCGAGGCCGCCCTCGAGGCCCATCCGGGCGTCGCCGAGGCCGGCGTGACCGCGCGGCCCGACCCCGAGTGGGGCGAGGCGGTCGTGGCGCTCGTGCGCCTGCGCGAGGGCGCCGCCGTGGCGCCCGGCGAGCTGGCCGCGCACTGCGCGGGGCGCCTCGCACGCTTCAAGGTGCCCAAGGACTTCATCTTCGTCGCGGAGGAGCTGCCGCGGACGGGCTCGGGGAAGCTGCTGCGCCGTAGGCTGGTGGTCGATGGCCCTCGACGACCCTGACCAGGAGCGTGCCGACAGCCGCGAGCGCTGGGAGCGCGCCGCGCCCGGGTGGGAGTCCGGCGCCGACGCCTTCCATGCCGGCGCGCTGCCCGTGGCCCACTGGATGGTCGACCGCCTGGACCCCCAGCCGGGCCAGACCGTGCTCGAGCTGGCCGCCGGCCGGGGTGACGTCGGGTTCCTGGCCGCCGAGCTGCTTCACCCCGGCGGACGGCTGATCTGCACCGACGGCGCCGAGGCGATGGTCGAGGTGGCCCGCCGCCGCGGCGAGGAGCTCGGCGTGCGCGGCGTGGAGTTCCGCCCCATGGAGCTGGAGTGGATCGATGAGAAGCTCGCGTCGGTCGACGGGATCCTCTGCCGCTTCGGCTACATGCACGCCGTGGACCCCGAGGCCGCGCTGCGCGAGGCGCGGCGGGTCCTGCGGCCCGGCGGCCGGCTCGTGCTGGCCGTGTGGGCGCCCGCCGAGGACAACCTCTGGCTCTCGGCGCTGGCCGAGGAGGCCGTGCGCGCCGGGCACATCGTCCCGCCCTCCGACGGCGCGCCGGGCGCCTTCGCCCTCGCGGCGCCCGGGGTCGTGGACGAGCTGCTGGCCGACGCGGGCTTCGAGGACGTCGAGGTCGAGCCGATCGAGCTGCTGTTCCGCGCGCCCGGCGTGGACGCGTGGTGGGAGACCGTACGCGAGATGTCGAGCTCCATGCGGCCCGTGCTCGACGCCCTGTCGCCCGCCGACCACTACCGCCTGCGCGACGCCGTCGAGGCGCGGTGGGCGCCCTTCGTCGCCGGCGACGGCACGATCGCGCTGCCCGGCCGTGCGCTGGGCGTGGCCGCCGGGGCCTGAGCGCACCCACGCGGCGCCTGGAGGCCCGCCCGCCATAGACTTCCGGGCCCATGTACTACGACGACGACGCAGATCTCACGCTCCTGGACGGCAAGACCGTCGCCATCATCGGCTTCGGCTCCCAGGGCCACGCCCACGCCCAGAACCTCAAGGACTCCGGCGTGAACGTCGTCGTAGGCCTGCGTGAGGACTCGGCGTCGGTCGCCCAGGCCAAGGCCGCCGGCCTCGAGGTGCTCGGCGTCGCCGACGCCGCCAGCCGCGGCGACATCGTGATGATGCTCGTGCCCGACGAGCTGCACCGCCAGGTGTGGGAGCAGGTCCGCGACGGCGTCGCCGAGGGCAACCTCCTGCTCTTCGGCCACGGCTTCTCGATCCTCTACGGCGAGGTCGAGCCGCCCGCGGGCGTCGACGTCGGGCTCGTGGCGCCCAAGGGCCCGGGCCACCTCGTCCGCCGCCAGTACGTCGAGGGCTCGGGCGTCCCCGGCCTCGTGGCGATCGAGCAGGACGCGACGGGGAACGCCAAGGCCCTGGCCCTGGCCTACGCCAAGGGCATCGGCTGCACCCGCGGCGGCGTGTTCGACACGACGTTCAAGGAGGAGACCGAGACCGACCTCTTCGGCGAGCAGGCCGTGCTCTGCGGCGGCGCCAGCGCGCTCGTGCAGGCCGGCTTCGACACCCTCGTCGAGGCGGGCTACGACCCGCAGATGGCCTACTTCGAGTGCCTGCACGAGCTCAAGCTCATCGTGGACCTCATGTACGAGAAGGGCCTGGCGGGGATGCGCTACTCGATCTCCAACACGGCCGAGTACGGCGACTACACGCGCGGGCCGCGTGTCGTCAACGACGCCACCCGCGCGGAGATGAGGCGCATCCTGGCCGAGATCCAGGACGGCACGTTCGCCCGCGAGTGGATCGCCGAGAACCGTGCCGGCCAGGAGAACTTCAAGCGCATGCGCGCCGAGCAGGCCGACACGCAGGTCGAGACCGTCGGCAAGGAGCTGCGGTCGCACATGGACTGGATCCAGACCGAGTTCGACTGACCTCGCCCCGAGGGCGAGGTCGGTTCCGCGGGAGCTCGCCCAGGGGCTCGCTCCCGCGGCTCTGGGCACGCCGGCGCCTGACCGGGGCGCCGGCGGCCGTGTTCGATACCCTGTCCCGACCGTCGCGACTGGCGTCTCGAGGTGGGTCACCACCGGGGAGCGACGGGTCTCCGCCGCCGCACGCCTGGGCACTCCCAACTCGACCCCCGAGGAGCCCCATGACGACGAGCGCGACGACGCTCACCATCCCGGAAGCCCTGAAGCCCGCCGACGGCCGCTTCGGCTGCGGACCGTCCAAGGTCCGTCCGGAGCAGCTGCAGCGCCTGGCCGGCGCGCAGGCCCATCTCCTGGGCACCTCGCACCGTCAGAAGTCCGTCCGCGAACTGGTCGGACGCGTCCGCGGCGGCCTGGCCGACCTCTTCTCGCTGCCCGACGGCTACGTCGTCGCGCTGGGCAACGGCGGCACCACGGCGTTCTGGGACGCGGCCGCGGCCGGGCTCATCCGGGAGCGCTCGCTGCACCTGAGCTTCGGCGAGTTCTCCAACAAGTTCGCCTCCGTCGTCGCCGGCGCGCCGTTCCTCGGCGAGCCGACGGTGCTCAAGGCCGACGCGGGCGACGCGCCGGCGCCCGCCGGCGAGGCCGGCGTCGACGCCGTCGCCTGGGCCCACAACGAGACCTCGACGGGCGTCATGGTGCCCGTGAGCCGGCCGCCCGGCGATGCGCTCGTGCTCATCGACGCGACCTCGGGCGCCGGCGGGCTGCCCGTCGACGTGGCCGACAGCGACGTGTACTACTTCGCGCCGCAGAAGTGCTTCGCCTCCGACGGCGGACTGTGGCTCGCGCTGCTCAGCCCGGCCGCCCAGGAGCGCATCGCCGAGGTCGCGGCCCGCGGCGACCGCTGGATCCCCGAGTTCCTGTCGCTGACCACGGCGCTGGACAACTCGCTCAAGGACCAGACCTACAACACGCCCGCGCTCGGCACGCTCATCCTGCTCGAGGCCCAGCTGGACTGGATGAACGGCAATGGCGGCCTGGACTGGTGCGTGGGGCGCACGACCGCGTCCTCGGACCACCTCTACGGCTGGGCGGAGGCGTCGTCCTTCGCGACGCCGTTCGTGGCCGACGCGGCCAAGCGCTCGCTCGTCGTCGGCACGATCGACTTCGAGGAGGGCGTCGACGCCGCCGCTGTGGCCGCCACGCTGCGCGCCAACGGCATCGTCGACACCGAGCCCTACCGCAAGCTCGGCCGCAACCAGCTGCGCATCGCGATGTTCCCGGCGATCGAGCCCGCCGACGTCCAGGCGCTGACGGCGTGCATCGACTTCGTCGTGGAGCAGACCGCATGACCCGCGTGCTCGTGGCCGAGAAGATCGGCGCCAGCGGCATCGACCTGCTGCGCCGCCACTTCGACGTCGACACCGCCTTCGACGCCGACGGCTTCGACCTCGAGGCCCGCATCGGCGACTACGACGGGCTGCTCATCCGGTCGGCCACCCAGGTCACGGCCGACCTCATCGGGCGCGCGACCAACCTGAAGGCCATCGGCCGCGCCGGCGTCGGCGTCGACAACGTCGACGTGCCCGCCGCCACCAAGCGCGGCATCGTGGTGGCCAACGCGCCCGAGTCCAACGTCGTCACCGCGGCGGAGCACACGATGGCGCTGCTGCTCGCGCTCGCGCGCAACGTGCCGCAGGCCCACGCCGCGCTGGTCCAGGGCAAGTGGGAGCGCTCCAAGTGGTCGGGCGTCGAGCTCGACGGCAAGACGCTCGGCATCCTGGGCTTCGGCCGCATCGGCCAGCTGGTCGCCCAGCGCGCCCGCGCGTTCGGCATGCGGATCCTGGCCTACGACCCGTTCGTGTCGGCCGAGCGCTACAAGGAGCTCGGGGTCGCGAAGGCCGAGGACTCCGACGCGATCTACGCCGAGGCCGACTTCATCACCCTGCACCTGCCCAAGACCCCGGAGACCGAGGGCTGGCTCGACGCCGAGGCGCTGGCCAAGTGCAAGGACGGGGTGCGCGTGCTCAACGTCGCCCGCGGCCCGCTCATCGTCGACGCCGACCTCGAGGCCGCGCTGGACTCGGGCAAGGTCGGGGGCGCGGCGCTGGACGTCTTCCGCTCCGAGCCGGTCACCGAGCACCCGCTCTTCGGGCGCGACAACGTCATCGTCACCCCGCACCTGGGCGCCTCGACCGCCGAGGCGACCGACCGCGCGGGCTTCCAGGCCGCCGAGCAGGTCGTCGCGGCGCTGACCGGCGGCGCGGTGACCACGGCGGTCAACGTGCCCGCGATCAAGGCCGAGGACCTCGAGGTGCTCGGGCCCTACGTGCCGCTGTGCACCGCGCTGGGCCGCCTGGCCGTCACGCTGGTCGCCGGGTCCTCCGTCGACCGCGTCGAGGTCGAGCTGCTCGGGCGCATCGCCGACCGCGACACGCGCCCGCTGGGCACCGCGACGCTGCTCGGCGTCCTGCAGGGCCACACGGAGGAGGACGTCAACGTCGTCAACGCCCCGGCCGTGGCCGAGGAGCGGGGCATCCAGGTCGTCGAGTCGCGCAACAGCAGCGCGCGCGACTTCGAGAACCTCGTCCGCGTGACCGTGCGCTCCGGGGACCGTGCCGAGCGCGTCGTCGGCACCACGTTCGGCCGCCGCAACCGCCGCCACCTCCTCGAGGCCTGGGGTCAGCGCTTCGACGTCCAACTCGAGGAGCACCTGGCGATCTTCCGCTACGAGGACCGCCCGGGCATGATCGGCCGCATCGGCACGGCCTTCGGCGAGGCCGGGGTCAACATCGTGTCGGCCGCCGTGGGCCGTCGGGACGACCTCGCCGACGGCGCGCCGCACGAGGCCGTCATGGTCGTCACGACCGACGCGGCGGTGCCGCGCGACGTCGTGGCGGGGATGGTGGCCTCCGACGGGTTCCAGGACGGGCACGCCATCACGCTCTGATGGCGGAACGCCGCGCCCAGCGGGCTCGGGTTCCGGTCGCGACCTCGCGCAGCCGGTTCGCGAGGCGGTGGCGGCCATGAACGCGCTGAGGCCCGACCCGGTCGTCTACCAGGTCTACCCTCGCTCCTTCCAGGACGCCGACGGCGACGGCGAGGGGGACCTGGCCGGGATCACGCAGCGCCTCGGCCACATCGCGGCGCTGGGCGCCGACGCGGTGTGGCTGTCGCCCGTCTACCCGTCGCCGATGGCCGACGGCGGCTACGACGGCGCCGACTACACCGGGATCGACCCGCGCTTCGGGACGCTCGCGGACGCCGACCGTCTCATCGCCCGGGCCCACCAGCTCGGCCTGCAGGTGCTCTTCGACGCCGTGCCGTGCCACACGTCGATCGAGCACCCGTGGTTCACCGAGCATCCCGACTACTACGTGTGGTCGGACCGCGACGGGCCCCAGAACGGCTGGCGCCAGGCCTTCGGCGGCCCGGCGTGGTCGCGCGACCCACACGGGCGCGGCTGGTACCTGCACTCCTTCTACCCCGAGCAGCCCGACCTGGACTGGCGGAACCCCGCCGTGGGCGCGGCGTTCGGCGCCGCGCTGGGCTTCTGGCTGGACCGCGGGGTCGACGGCTTCCGGCTCGACGCGCTGGACCGCCTGCTCAAGGACCCGCAGCGGCGCGACGATCCGCCGCGCACGCCCGACAGCCCGCCGGCGCTGCCCGAGGTCAGCCCCGACAACGCCGCGCTGCGCCAGGTCCACTCGCGCAACGCCCCCGACGTCGGCGTGGCGCTGGCGACGCTGCGCGAGGCGGTCGGCCCGGCGTACCTGGTCGGCGAGGTCTACCTGCCCTCCTCGGGGCTCGCGCCCTACCTCGAGCACCTCGACGCCGCGTTCTCCTTCGAGCTGTTCCACAGCCCATGGGACGCGCGGTCGGTGCGCCACGCGCTGGACGAGGCGCAGGTCCTGCCCGAGGGCCGCGCGGCGTGGGTGCTGTCCAACCACGACTTCCCGCGCCTGCCCACGCGCGTGGGCGAGGCCAACATCCGCGCCGCCGCGCTGCTCCTGCTCACCCTGCCGGGGGCCGCGTTCGTCTACCAGGGCGACGAGGTCGGGATGGCCGACGGACCGGGGCGCGCCCACGACCCGCTGGGCCGGGGCCCCGACGACCGCCACGGCCGCGACGGCTTCCGCCACCCCATGCCGTGGGACGCCACGCCCGGCGGAGGCTTCAGCACGGCGATCCCGTGGATGCCGGCCGACGACCCGGCCCGGCGCAACGTCGCCGACCAGGAGCGCGACCCGGGGTCGCTGCTGCACCTCTACCGCGACCTGATCGCCGCGCGTCGCCGCCTGCAGGGCCCGGTCGAGCTGGTGCGCCACGGTGTCGCCGAGGACGTCGTGGCGTTCTCACGGGGCGGCCATCTCGTCGCGCTGAACCTCGGTGCGACGACGCAGCCGGCGCCCGCCGCCGGCGATCTGGTGCGCCACACGCACCACGTCAAGGGTGGCGGGGCGCCCACCTCGCTGGCCCCCGGCGAGGGCTTCCTCGCCGCAGTCCCGCGTCACTGAGGCGCTCCCGCGAACACTCAGGTTTCCTGAGTCTCGCGCAAGGTTCGTGGCATCGGTTACAAAACGTGTCGTGGGGGTAGGGTGCGCGCATGTGGAGGAGGAGGGTCTTCGGGGCCATGGCCGTCGCTACGTCGATGTTCGCGGTGGCCGCCTGCGGGGGAGGGGGCAGCAGCTCGGGCCGGGTGACCCTGAACTGGTTCATCTTCAACGAGCCCAGCGGCGGCGTGCAGGCCGCGGCCAAGAAGTGCTCGGCCGCCTCCGACGGGCAGTACACGATCAAGTTCCAGTACCTGCCCTCGCAGGCCGACTCGCAGCGCGAGCAGCTCGTGCGCCGGCTCGGCGCCAAGGACTCCTCGCTGGACCTGCTCGGCCTCGACGTCGTATGGACCGGCGAGTTCGCCAACGCGGGCTGGATCGAGCCGGTGCCGGCCGACCTCCAGGACGCCACGAAGAGCGACTTCCCGAGCGTGCTGAACACGGCCAAGTTCGAGAACAAGCTCTACGCCGTGCCGATCTGGTCCAACACCCAGCTGCTGTGGTACCGCAAGGACCGCGTGCCGACGGCACCCAAGACCTGGGACGAGATGCTGCAGATGGCGTCCAAGCTCGGGCCCGCCAAGGGGCAGATCCAGGTCCAGGCCAACAAGTACGAGGGCCTCGTCGTGTGGGCCAACGCGATGATCGCCTCGGCGGGCACGTCGATCCTCGCCGGCCCGGAGAAGATCGCGCTCGACGAGGCCAAGACGGAGAAGGCGCTGGCGCTGATGGGCCGCCTGGGCCGCTCGCCCGAGCACGCCCCGAACATCGACACGTCGACGGAGGACACGGCCCGCCTGGGCTTCGAGTCCGGCAGCTCGGCCTTCATGATCAACTACCCGTTCGTCTACCCGTCGGCGAAGTCCAACGCCCCGGCGGTGTTCAAGCAGATCGCCGCCGCCAAGTTCCCGCAGGTGGACCCGGGCCGGCCGAGCAAGCCCCCGCTGGGCGGCATCAACATCGCGGTCTCGGCCTACTCCCACCACCAGGCGGCGGCCTTTGCGGCGGTCAAGTGCCTCATCCAGCCGGCCAACCAGCTCAACATCGCCAAGCTGGGCGGCCTGCCGCCGGTCGACGCCTCCGTCTACGACCAGCCCGCGCTGAACAAGGACGTCTACCCGGGCTTCGCCGACCTCATCAAGCAGTCGATCCAGGACGCCGCGCCGCGGCCGTCGGAGTCACCGGCCTACCAGGACCTCTCGCTGGCCATCCAGGAGGCGCTGCACCCCGTGACCAGCATCGACCCCAACAACCCGAAGGCCGCCTACAGCAAGCTCAAGGACAAGGTCCAACAGGCGGTCGACCGAAAGGGCCTGCTGTGAGCTCGACCGCCGCCACCGACGTCGTCCCCGGCACGGCGCCGTCGGGCAAGGGGAAGCTGACCGAGAAGACGCGCGCCGAGCGCAAGCTCGGGCTGATGCTCTGCGCGCCGGCCGTGGTGATGATGCTCCTCGTCACCGCCTATCCGATCGTCTACGCGATCATCCTGTCGCTGCAGAAGAAGGACCTCCGGTTCCCCGCCGAGGGCGGCTTCGTCGGCCTGAGCAACTACATCACGGTGCTCGGCTCGAGCCTGTGGTGGCAGTCCGTGTTCAACACGGCGTTCATCACGGTGATCTCCGTCGCCATCGAGCTCGTCATCGGCATGGCCGTGGCGCTGATCATGCACCGCGCCATCTTCGGTCGCGGGCTCGTGCGCACGTCGGTGCTGATCCCCTACGGCATCGTGACCGTCGTCGCCGCGTTCGCCTGGTTCTACGCGTTCGACCCGGGCAGCGGCTTCGTCAACCACCTGCCGCTCATCGCCGACAACAAGGCCTGGTTCGGCGGGCGCTTCAGCTCCTTCGCGGTGATCATCATGGCCGAGGTCTGGAAGACGACGCCGTTCATGGCGCTGCTGCTCCTGGCCGGCCTGGCGACGATCGACGAGAGCCTCTACGAGGCGGCCCGCGTCGACGGCGCATCGGCCTGGCAGCGGTTCACGCGCATCACGCTGCCGCTGCTCAAGCCGGCCCTGCTCGTCGCGCTGCTGTTCCGCACGCTCGACGCGTTCCGGGTCTTCGACTCGATCTTCATCATGACCAAGGGCGCGCAGAACACCGAGTCGGTGTCGATCGTGGGCTACCAGCAGCTGCTCTCGCGCCTGAACCTCGGGCTCGGATCGGCGGTCTCGGTCCTGATCTTCCTCATCGTGCTGCTCATCGCGTTCGCGTTCGTCAAGGGGTTCGGCACCACCGTGCCCAAGGGCGGAGGACAGGAGGACTGACATGCGCCATGGCACGGGTGAATACACGAGGTGGTCGATCGCGATCGCGGTGGTGTTCGTCGCGGCGATGTTCCCGGTCCTGTGGATCGTCTCCCTGTCGTTCAAGACCCCGGCGACGGTCGGCGACGGGCGGCTCATCCCCAAGAAGTGGACGTTCGACAACTACAAGGGCCTGTTCAGCGGCGGGTTCGACAGCCCGCTGCTGCGCCCGCTGATCAACTCGATCCTCATCGCGCTGATCGCCACCGTCATCGCGGTGGCGCTCGCGTCGCTGGCCGCCTACGCCATCGCCCGCCTGGACTTCCCGGGCAAGGCGCTGGTCCTGGGCGGCGCGCTGGCGGTGTCGATGTTCCCGCCGATCTCGGTCGTCGGGCCGCTGTTCGACATGTGGCGCACGCTCGGCCTCTACGACACGTACCCGGGCCTGATCATCCCGTACCTGACGTTCGCGCTCCCGTTGGCCATCTACATCCTGGTGGCGTTCTTCAGAGAGATCCCCTGGGACCTCGAGGAGGCAGCCCAGGTCGACGGGGCGACACCGTTCCAGGCGTTCCGGCGGATCATCTTCCCGCTCGCCGCGCCCGGCGTGTTCACGGCCGCGATCCTCGTGTTCATCTTCGCGTGGAACGACTTCGTGTTCGCGATCTCGCTCACCTCGTCCAACGCGTCGCGCACCGTCCCGGCGGCGATCGCCTTCTTCACCGGCGAGTCGCAGTTCACGTCGCCGACCGGCAACATCGCCGCGGCGGCGGTCCTCGTCACGGTCCCGATCATCGTCTTCGTCCTCATCTTCCAGCGCCGGATCGTCGCGGGCCTCACGGCCGGCGCGGTCAAGGGCTAGCCCGACCAGGAGGAACCATCACATGGCCGGCATCAAGCTGCAGCACATCACCAAGCGCTATCCGGACGGCTTCGAGGCCGTGCACGACCTCAACCTGGACATCGCCGACGGCGAGTTCATGATCCTCGTCGGCCCGTCGGGCTGCGGGAAGTCCACCGCCCTGCGGATGATCGCCGGCCTGGAGGACATCTCCGAGGGCGAGCTGCGGATCGGCGACCAGGTCGTCAACGAGAAGGCGCCCAAGGACCGCGACATCGCGATGGTCTTCCAGTCCTACGCGCTGTACCCGCACATGACCGTGCGCGAGAACATGGGCTTCGCGCTCGAGCTCGCCGGGGTCGACAAGGCCCAGCGCAACGCCAAGGTGGAGGAGGCGGCCCAGATCCTGGACCTCTCCCAGCACCTGGACCGCAAGCCGGCCAACCTGTCGGGCGGCCAGCGCCAGCGCGTGGCGATGGGCCGGGCGATCGTCCGCGAGCCGTCGGCGTTCCTCATGGACGAGCCGCTGTCGAACCTGGACGCCAAGCTGCGCGTGCAGATGCGCACGGAGGTCTCGCGCATCCAGCAGCGCCTCGGGACGACCACGGTGTACGTGACGCACGACCAGACCGAGGCCATGACCCTCGGCGACCGCGTCGCGGTCATGCGCGCCGGCCGGCTGCAGCAGGTCGACACGCCGCGCAACCTGTACGAGTCGCCGGTCAACCTGTTCGTCGCCGGGTTCATCGGCTCGCCGGCGATGAACTTCTTCGCCGCCGAGCTGAAGGGCGAGTCGCTCGCCACGCCGTTCGGCGACGTTCCACTGCCTGAGCGCCTGCGCGGCGCGGCCCGCTCGGCGGGCGGCAAGCGGGTCATCGCGGGCCTGCGCCCGGAGTCCTTCGAGGACGCCGAGGTCGCCCGCCGCCAGAACCGGACGGGCGGCCACGAGTTCGAGGCCGACGTCGAGCTGACGGAGTCGATGGGCTCCGAGGTCTACGCCTACATCCGGCTGGAGGGCGAGATCGCCAAGGCGGCCGAGCTCGACGAGATCGCGGCCGACACGGGCGCCACGGACGTCCCGGGGGCCGGGACCTCGCAGGTCGTGGCGCGGCTCAGCCCGGACACGACGGTGCGCAAGGGCACCCGCGGGCGCTTCTGGATGGACACCGAGAAGCTGCACATCTTCGACACCGAGAACGGCCAGAGCCTGGGCCACGAGGGCGCGCCGGCGCCCGCGCCGGCCGCCGAGCAGCCCGCCTCCGCCGAGACCACGACCTAGGAGCCGCGCCGCGCCGCGCGCAGCAGGGCGAGGACGTCCTCGTTCCACGCGTGCGTGCGCAGCAGCCGGTAGCGCTCGCCGCCGACGCGCAGGTAGGCGTCGGCCTCGCTGCCGTCGCCGAGCATGTCGGCGTCGCGCAGCATGGTGACCACGGGGATGTACTCCTCCTCGTACCAGCGGCGCGCGAGCTCCCGGCGGTCCATGGTCTGCTCGTGCTCCTGGGTCCAGCGCCAGCCCCAGGCCTCGATGGCCTCGGCCAGGACCGCGAAGTCCCACGGGTCGCTGGGGCGCACGCGGCCCCGGGCGTGGTCGGGCAGCGGCACTCGCTCGAAGAAGATCCGCTCGTGGCTCTTGAGCGGCAGGTCGGCGCGCAGGAGGTCGCTGCCCGCGCCGACGCGCGTGAGGACCTCGACCACGTGGGCCTCGATCACGTCGAGCCCGAGCGTGCGTGACACCGAGACGCGATGGTGGCCGTCGCGGACGAAGTAGACGTCGCCCACCTTGTACAGGTCGACGGGCGGCATCTCCTCGCCGCGGCGCATCGCCGTCGCGATGCGCTCCCAGCGGGCACGGACGTGCGGCGTGGTCGGGCGGAAGTGGCGGTCGAAGCCCTTCGGCCGGTCGACGGTGCCGACGATCGCATCCAGGGGGACGACCTTCAGGCCCGTGTCGCGCTCCTGGAGGCGCCCGAGGGCGGTCACGACCTCGTCGAAGGGCAGGATGTGGTCGATGTCGCCGGGCTCCCGGCGCAGCCAGCGGCGCAGCCGCGAGAGCGCGAGCCGGCGACGGGCGCGCAGGAAGTCGTCCTGGGCGTCCGCGCCCGCCAGTCCGGTGCTCCGCGGAGGCACACCTGCACGGTACCGGCTGCCGGAAGCGGGCCGTCGCCGGCCGGCCCGCTCTGCCGCCCCGGCCAACCCGGGGGTGAGATCTGCTCCGCGATGGCGGAACTCCGGTTGCGGGATGGCGCAGGCCTGCCTAGGGTGCGTCGGCACCGGGGGAGGCCAGGAGGGGAGCATGCAGGGGACACCGATCGACGCGCTCGACGGCGAGCGCGATGTCCGGGGCACCGCGGAGACGGCGGACATCCGTCTCGAAGGGGTGACGAAGCGCTTCGGGGACGCCGTGGCGGTCGACGAACTCACCCTGTCGATCGAGCGGGGCGCGTTCTACGCGCTGCTCGGCCCGTCGGGCTGCGGGAAGACCACGACCCTGCGCATGATCGGCGGGTTCGAGGACCCGACCGCGGGCGTCGTGTACCTCGGCGGCCAGGCGGTGACCGACCTGCCGCCCTACCGGCGCGACGTCAACACCGTCTTTCAGTCCTACGCCCTCTTCCCGCACCTCAACGTCGAGCGCAACGTGGCCTTCGGGCTCGAGCGCCGCAAGGTCGACCGGGCCGAGGTCAGGCGCCGCGTCGCCGAGACGCTGGAGATGGTCCAGCGCGGGCCGCTGGCCCGGCGCCGCCCGGGGCAGCTGTCGGGCGGTCAGCAGCAGCGCGTCGCGCTGGCCCGCGCCCTCGTCAACCGCCCGCGCGCGCTCCTGCTCGACGAGCCGCTGGGCGCCCTGGACCTCCGGCTGCGCAAGCAGCTGCAGCTCGAGCTCAAGCGCATCCAGCAGGACGTCGGCATCACGTTCGTGCACGTGACCCACGACCAGGAGGAGGCCATGAGCATGGCCGACACCATCGCGGTCATGAACCACGGGCGCATCGAGCAGGCCGGCTCGGCCGAGGAGCTCTACGAGCGTCCGCGCACCGCGTTCGTCGCCAACTTCCTCGGCGTGTCCAACCTCGTGGACGGCAAGGTGCTCGAGCGCGGGTCACAGCTCGCGACGGTGCAGACCGAGGACGGCACGGTCCGCGTGCCCTGCGACCGGATGGCCGAGACGGCCGGCGACGGCGTGCGGATCGGCGTGCGGCCCGAGAAGATCGACCTCGTCGCGGCCGCCGACGGCGCCCCGCCGGGGCGCAACGCGCTGCGCGGCGTGGTGAGCGTCGCGTCGTTCCTCGGCGTCTCCATCCAGTACGTGGTCCTGGCCCCGGGCGGCGAGGAGCTGACGGTCATCGCGCCCAACCGGGAGGGCCATCAGCCCCAGGCGCTGGGCGTGGGGCAAGAGGTCCTGCTGACCTGGGATCCCGGCCACACGTTCGTCGTGGCCCGCGATGCCTGAGCCCGGGGTCGAGCGCGCCCTGGAGCGCCTGCTGTTCGAGGAGGGCGCCACGCGCCGGCGCTTCCTGGGCCGCGCGGGCGCGGCGGGGCTGGCCCTGAGCGGCCTGGCCGCGCTGACGGGCTGCAGCATCGAGGGCGAGGCCGCGCGCGGCGTCAACGCCTCCAAGCCGGTGACCGTGCGCCATCCGCGGACAGCGATCTCCGACATCGAGTGGGCCAACTGGCCGCTGTACATCGACAAGAAGACGCTGAAGGCCTTCGACGTCCGCTACCACGCCAAGGTGCGCTACGTCGAGGAGATCAACGACAACTTCGAGTTCTTCGGCAAGGTCCGCCAGCAGCTCGCCCAGGGCCAGGCCATCGGGCGCGACATCGTGACCCTGACCGACTACATGGCGGCGCGCTGGGTCCGCGACGGCTACTGCGAGCCGCTGGACAAGGCCAACATCCCCAACATCAAGAACCTGGTCTCCAACCTGCGGTCGATCAACTACGACCCCGGGCGCACCTTCACGCTGCCCTGGCAGTCGGGCGGCACCGGCATCGGCTACGACCCGCGCCGCACCGGCCGCAGGCTCGAGAGCGTCAACGACCTGTTCGACCCGGCGTTCAAGGGGCGGGTCACCATGCTCTCCGAGCCCTACGACAGCGCCTGCCTGGTGCTGCTGGGCATGGGCGTCGACGCCTCCACGGCCAAGCTGGCCGACATCCTCAAGGCGATCGAGAAGATCAAGCAGGCCAAGGACGCCGGCCAGATCCGCCGGTTCACGGGCAACGACTACACGACCGACCTGGCCAAGGGCAACGTGTGGGTCGCGGTCGCCTACTCCGGCGACCTGGTGCAGCTGCAGGCCGACAACCCCGCGCTGGAGTTCGTCTTCCCGAAGGAGGGCGCCATGCTGTTCACCGACAACATGATGATGCCCAAGCACCTCGCCCACCCCTACGCCGCCGAGGTGCTCATGAACTACTACTACGAGCCTCAGGTGGCCGCGAAGGTCGCGGCCTATGTCAACTACATCAGCCCGGTGCAGGGGGCGCGGCAGGCGCTGGAGCGCACGGATCCCAAGCTGGCCAACAACCCGCTGATCTTCCCGCCCGACGACGTTCGCGCGCGGCTGAAGGCCTACCCGGCGCTGAACCCGGCCGACGAGCGGGCGATGCAGTCGGCGATGGCCGACGTGACGGGGGCCTGAGCCGTGCTGCGCCTCAGCCTGCGCCGCCGCCGCAGCCTGCTGCCCTACCTCTTCCTCGGGCCGGGTCTGCTGTGGCTGGTCATCTTCTTCGCGATCCCCCTGGTGAACCAGGCCGGCGTGTCGCTCATGACCGGCAACCCGGAGCAGGGGTACACGCTGCAGTGGCACTTCGCGACCTACACCCACGCCGTCTCGGACTACGGGACCCAGTTCGGCCGCTCGGTGCTCTTCGCCGGCGCCGCCACGATCCTCGACCTCGTCATCGCGTTCCCGCTGGCCTACTTCATCGCCTACAAGGCCGGCCGGTGGAAGAACCTGATGCTCCTGCTGATCGTCCTGCCGTTCTTCACCTCCTACGTGCTGCGCACGGTCTCCTGGCAGCTCATCCTCAACGACAACGGCTGGGTCGTGCACCGCTTCCGCGACCTCGGCCTCGTCGGTGCCAACGGGCGCCTGCTGGCGACCACCCCGGCCGTCGTCGCCGGTATCACCTACAACTTCCTGCCGTTCATGGCGCTGCCGCTGTACGTGTCCCTGGAGAAGATCGACCGCCGGCTCATCGAGGCCGCCACCGACCTCTACGCCTCGCGGGCGACCGCGTTCCGCCGAGTGACGCTCCCGCTCGCACTGCCGGGCATCTTCGCCGGGTCGCTGCTGACCTTCATCCCGGCCTGCGGCGACTTCATCAACGCCGCCCTGCTGGGCACGACGTGGGGCGCGGCGTCGCGGGCGGCGGGCAGCACCTCGTCGCCGCGGGCCACCTGGGCCACGACGTCCAGGTCGCCCTCCAGCGCCAGCAGCGAGGCCAGCGCCCCGCGGACCATCGCCTGGTCCTCGGCCACCAGCACGCGGATCACGAGGCGGCCTCCAGCGGGACCGTGACGGCCAGGCGGAAGCCGCCCGTCGCGCCGGGCGCGGCGTCCATGCGTCCGCGCACGCGGGCCACGCGCTCGGCCAGGCCGGCCAGGCCCGTGCCGTCGGCGCCGCCGGCCGGCGCGCCGCAGCCGTCGTCGACGAGCTCCAGCGCGGCGTCGCGGTCATCGACCGCGACGCTGATGCGCACGCGGTGGGCGTCGGCGTGGCGCAGGACGTTCGTGGCGCCCTCGCGGACCGCCCAGGCCAGCACGGCCTCGGCGTCGGGCGGCAGCTCGCCCTCCGGTGCCGGGCCGGCCTCGACCTCGATGCCCGCGGCGGCCAGCGTCGAGCGCGCGCCGGCCAGCTCGGCCGACAGCAGCGGGCGGCGGTAGCCGGCGACGGCGTCGCGGACCTCGGCCAGGGCGCGGCGCGAGACGGCCTCGATGTCGCGCACGTGCGCGGCGGCCTGGTCGGGGTGCTCGTCGATCAGGCGGGCGGCCAGCTCGCTCTTGAGGGCCACGACCGACAGCGAGTGGCCGAGCAGGTCGTGCAGGTCTCGGGCGAAGCGCAGGCGCTCGTCGGCGACGGCGAGGCGGCCGATCTCATCCCGGGCCTGGCCGAGCTCGACGTTGACGACGCGCAGGCGCCGGAAGCCGGCGGTGAGCATCCCGACGCCGACCGCCACGATGAACAGGGAGACGATCGTCGCCGCGTCGGAGGTGTTCAGCGCCTCGGTCCCCGCGGCCGCCGCACCGACGGCGAACAGGGCCGGGAAGGCCTGGCGGCGCTCGATGCGCAGCCCCGTGGCGGCGGCCACGAAGCACCACATGCCGGCCCAGTCGGTGGTCCCGATCGCGATGAGCACGCCGGTGAGGGCGACGAGGACCAGCACGCCGGAGACCGCGGGACGGTCCTCGGCATCCGCCGGCGGGCCGGGCCAGCCGCCGCCGATCATGAGCCGGCAGTAGGCCAGGACGAACAGCGCGAGCGCCGCGAGCCCGCCCCCCAGGCGCGGGCCTTCGGCGTTGCCGACGAGCCCCAGGCCGGGGGCGACGAAGAAGATCAGCCCGCTCAGCACGGCCCATCGCCCACGGCGCGGGACCACGAGCAAAGGCTCACCAACGGGTGTGGGCGTGGCGCTCACGCCCACATGGTGCCTGTCCGGGGGTGATCCGTCAGCTTGAGACGGACATCCGTCCAGTCGGGCCCTCACGGCCGTCGCAACCCTCCGGGCGCTGTGCATGCCCCGGATGCTGCGCGGCGGGCCCCCGCGGCGCCAGTGCCGTGCGTCCGGGATCGCCCGTGACATCCGTCACGGCAGCCGCACGGCGCTGCGCACCACGGTGTGGACGTCGGCCGTCGGGATGCCCGGTCCCGTGCCCTGCGGGCGCGCCGTCCAGACCGCGACGGGCTGGCCCGCACGGCCGTCGGCGCCGAGCCGCACCTCGTGGGCGGCCTCCGCGGGCGAGGCGTCCTCGACGGGACCGAACGGCGCGTCGGGGACCCCCGCGTCGTCGGCCGCGGCCCGCACGAGACCGTCGCCGTCCTGGCCGGCGACGGGTTGGACCCAGGCCACGACGATGCCGCCGACGGGCGACCAGGTCAGCACGACGTCGCGCAGGCCGCTCTGGGCGCGCGCGGGGTACCGGGGCGCGCCGAAGCCCTGGCCGGCCGGGGTGACGCGCAGCACGGGCCGCGCCCCGGCGGGGGTGTCGACGGCGTAGGCCACCGGCCACCCGCCGGGCGTCGGGGCCAGCGACGTCTCGCGGACGCCGTCGGGCTCGAGGACCTGGGCGGGCCTGAACGTGAAGCGCCCGACGGGCGCCCAGGTGCCCTCGAGCGAGCGCCGGGCGGCCACGCCGCTGCGCGAGCGCTGGTGTCGGCGCCACACGACGCGCATCTGCCCACGGGCGTCGGCCGCCGCGGTCAGCTCCCACGTCGTGGCGCCGTCGGCGCGGGCGAGCCCGGCGACCGACCCCCAGCCGTGGCCGTGGCGCCGCAGCCGCGCCAGCAGCCGCCCCTCGCGGACGAAGGCCACGGCCTCGTCGCCCCGACCCGAGACGGCGACGGCCAGCGTGTCGGCGCGGCCGCGGCCCGAGAGCGTGGACGGCGCGCCGAACCTGCCGCCCGGCCGGCGCTCGGCGACCCGGACCACGCGGCGCACCGCCCCGGCCGCGGTGCGCGTGATCTCGATCCAGGCCACGAGCGCGGTGCCGTCGGCGCCCACCGCGAGCTGCGGGCGGTAGACGACGGCGCCCGTGACCAGGGTCCGCGGCGCGCCGAAGCCGCCGGCCACCGTGCCGGCCGAGATCTGCAGGCGCACCCGCCGGGCGCCGCCCGGTCCGCTGCCGCCGGCCGGGACCTGGGCGAGCGCGAGCATGCGCGAGCGGCCGTCGGCGGCCACGTCGAGCAGCGTGGCCGGCGCCCGGAGCTCGAGGCCGAACGCGGAGGTGGGGGGCTGCCCGGGGCCGAAGCCGGGCAGCTCGGGGCGGTCGGCGATCGCCGCGCCGACGGTGGCCTGCGCGCCGAGGCCGTCCTGCCAGGGCCAGAAGGCCAGCAGCGAGCCGTCGCCGGCGACCGTGGTGCCCAGCGGCCCGGCGAAGGTGTGGGGGACCTGGGAGACCGTCTGCGGCGCCGACCACGTCGCGGCGCCCGCGGCGCCCGCGATCGCGCCGGGCAGGAGGGCGGCGAGCGCGAGGGCGAGGGGGAGGCGGCGCACACCCGGTCAACGGTCGGCGGGGGCCGGAGGTTTCGGTCGCCCGGTCATACTGGGACGCGATGCGGATCGCGATCGCCGCCGACGAGCGCACCGGGATCGCCGGGGACCTGGCCGCCGAGCTGGCCCGGCGCGGGCACGACGTCGTCGCCGCCCACGGCGCCCTGGCCGAGGCCGGCCGCGACGACTGGGCCTGGTGCAGCGAGGCCGCCGCGCGCGACGTGGCCGGCGGCCGCGCCGACCAGGCCGTGGTGTGCTGCTGGACGGGCACGGGCGCGTCCATCGCCGCCAACAAGGTCGCCGGGATCCGCGCGGCGCTGTGCGCCGACGCGGTCACCGCCGAGGGCGCCCGGCGCTGGAACGACGCCAACGTCCTGGCGCTCTCGCTGCGCGCGACGTCGGCCGCCCAGCTCGGCGAGATCCTCGACGCGTGGTTCGCCGCGGGCCCCAGCGCCGACGCCGGCGACCGGGCCAACGTCGCGCACCTCGCCGACCTCGAGGCCCGCTGAGCGTGCGGGTCCTCATCGACGCCCGGGCCGCGGCGCGGCCCGAGCTCGGCGGCGTCGAGCGCTGGGCGCGCGAGCTCAGCGCGCGCCTGCCCGCGCTGGACCCCGGGCGCTACCGCGTCGCCCGCCCGCCCGCCGCGCTGGCCCACCGGCCCGGCCACGCCTGGGAGCAGCTCTGGCTGCCGCTGCGCCGCGCCGACGTGCTCCTGTGCCCGGCCAACCTCGCCCCGCTGGCGGGCCGGCGCACCGTCGTGGTCATCCACGACGTCGCGGCGCTGCGCGAGCCCGGCTGGTACTCCGACCTCTACGTGCGCTGGCAGCGCACCGTGCTGCCGCGCATCGCACGCCGGGCCCGGCTCGTCATCACGCCGTCGGCGTTCTCGCGCGACGAGGTCGTCGAGCTGCTCGGGGTCGCGCCCGAGCGCGTCCGGGTGGTGCATGGCGGCGTCGACGGGCGCTTCACCCCGGCCGCCGACGTGCCCGCCGCCCGCGCGGCGCTGGGCCTGGCCTCCCAGCCCTACGTTCTGACGGTCGCCAGCCGCACCGCCCGCAAGAACCTCGCCGCGCTGGAGCCCGCCGCCGAGCGGCTCGCGCGCCGCGGCGTCCAGCTCGTCGCCGCCGGCGGCGACCGCCCGCAGTTCCGCGGCGCGACGCCCGTGTCCGGGGTGCGCGCCCTCGGCCACGTCGACGACGCGCTGCTGCCCGGCCTGTATGCGGGGGCGGCCGCGTTCGTGCTGCCCTCGCTCTACGAGGGCTTCGGCCTGACCGCACTGGAGGCGCTGGCCGCCGGGGTGCCCGTGGTGGCCGCCGACCGCGGCGCGCTGCCCGAGGTCTGCGGGGACGCCGCCCAGCTCGTGGACCCGACCGACCCCGAGGCGCTGGCCGGCGCGCTGGAGCGCGCGCTCGACGACCCGGCCCCGTGGCGGGCGGCGGGGCCGCCGCGCGCGGCGCCGCTGACGTGGGACGCGACGGCCCGCGCCGTCGACGCGCTGCTGCGCGGCCTGGCGTGATCAGGCCGGGGCCGAGAAGCGCACGACGCCGTCCTGCTCGTCCTCGGCGACCTGGCCGCGGTCCAGGAGCAGGTCGATGTGCCCCAGGACCTCGGAGAGCGTGAGGTAGGCCTGGGTCAGCGCCACGTTGCCCCACATCCGCTGGGCGATGTCGTAGGCGCTGAGCGGCCCGTGCTCGGCGACCATCGCGGCGATCTTCTCCGCGCGGCGCTCGTGCATCGCGATGCGGTCGTCGATGAGCGCGCGGTACTCCGTGAACGGCTCGCCGTGGCCGGGCAGCAGGACGGTGAGGTCCATCGCGGCGGTCGCGCGCAGGGAGTCCAGGTAGCCGATCAGCGTGCGCGGGTGGCGCTTGGGCGTGCTGCCGTCCAGCGGCCGCGAGATCGTCGGGTTCGACGAGATGTGGCGGATGAGGTGGTCGCCGGCGATGAGCTCGCCGGAGGCCTCGTCGTGGAAGACGGTGTCCGACGGCGAGTGCCCGGGACGGTGGTGCGCGGTCCAGCTGCGCCCGGCGAAGGCCAGCACGTCGCCGTCCTGCAGGAGATGGGTGACGCGCACCGCATTGCCCCAGGCGCGCACCTGGCTGACGATGGCGCGCAGCGCGATCGCGACGTCCTTCGGGACGCCGTGGCGGAGCATGAGCGACTCGGCGAAGACGTCGTCGGCCTCCATCTCCTGCCCGTAGGCCGCCAGCCAGGGCGCCAGCGCGGCCAGCGTCCACACCTCGGCGCCCGAGCGGTCGGCGAGGATCTGGGCCAGGCCGATGTGGTCGATGTGCTGGTGGGTGAGCACGATGCGCTCGAGGTCCTCCACCCGCCGGCCGTGGCCGGCCAGCCCCTGCTCCAGCGCGGTCAGCGCCGTGCCCGAGTTCGGGCCGGTGTCGACGAGCGTGAGCGGGTCGTCGTCGACGAGGTAGCAGTTGACGTTGCCGACCGCGAACGGGGTGGGCACGGGGATCAGGTGCACGGTGCCGGCCATCCACACCACCCTACGATGCGGCCGCTCAGGACCGGATGCGCCCCAGCACCTCGTCGCGGCGCGCCTCCATGTCGGCCTCGGAGACCAGCGACTCGAGCGTGAGGCGCAGCAGCGGCTCGGTGTTGGAGGGCCGCACGTTGAAGTGCCAGTCGTCGAAGTCGACCGACACGCCGTCGACGTGGGTCACCGTGGCGCCGGGCAGGGAGCCGTAGTGCTCCTCGAGCTCGGCCATCTTGGCCGGCCCGTCGGCGACCTCGGAGTTGATCTCGCCCGAGATGAAGTACGTGTCGCGGTAGCGCTGCAGCAGCTCGCTGAGCTTGAGGCCCTCGACCGACAGCTTCTCCAGGATGAGCAACGCCGGCAGCGTGCCGCTGTCGGCGTTGTAGAAGTCGTGGAAGTAGTAGTGGCCGCTGACCTCGCCGCCGAAGATCGCGCCCTCGTCGCGCATGCGCGTCTTGAAGTAGGCGTGGCCGACGCGGTTGATGTGCGGCGTGCCGCCGGCGGCGGTCACGGTGTCGGGCACCGCCCGCGACGCGCGGGCGTCGTAGAGGATGTGGCTGCCGGGCTTCTTGGCGAGCAGGTGCTCGGCGAGGATCGCGGTCAGGAAGTCCCCGTCGACGAAGCGGCCCGTGTCGTCGATGAAGAAGCAGCGGTCGGCGTCGCCGTCCCACGCGATGCCCAGGTCGGCGCCCTCGGCGACGACCTTGTCCATGATGAACCGCCGGTTCTCCTCCAGGAGCGGGTTGGGCTCGTGGTCGGGGAAGTTGCCGTCGGGCGTGAAGTAGGTCTCGACGAGATCCAGGCCCAGCCCGCGCAGGATCGGCCCGGCCATCGGGCCGGCCATGCCGTTGCCGCCGTCGACGACGACCTTCAGCGGCTTGACCTTGGCCGGGTCGATGGCCTCCAGCGCCGCGGCCTGGAACTCCTCGTAGATCTCGACCTCCTCCACGGAGCCCGGCTGCCCGGCCGGCTCGCCGAGGCCCTCCTGGACGAGGCGGCGGATGTCGTCGATGCCCTCGTCGCCGCTCAACGCGATCGATCCCTGCTTGACGAGCTTGACGCCCGTGTAGGCCTTCGGGTTGTGCGAGGCGGTGCACATGAGCCCGCCGTCCAGGCCCCGCGACCCGACCAGGAAGTACAACATCTCGGTGCCGACCTGGCCGGCATCGACGACGTCGGCGCCCTCGGCGACCATCCCGTCGCGGTAGCGCGCGGCCATCTCCGGGGCCGACAGGCGCATGTCGCGGCCCAGACCGAGACGCAGCGCGGAGGCGGGCTTGCCCTGCAGGCCGGCGATGACGCGGACGAAGGCGCGCCCGATGAGCTCGGCCGCGTCGGGCCCCAGCTGCTCGCCGTGGATGCCGCGGATGTCGTAGGCCTTGAAGATCTCGGAAGCGACGTTCATGGACCGCCAATCCTAGGCACCGGGCGCCGGGGCCGCCGGTCGGTCATCCTTGCGCCCCGCATGGAGCCGACCCCACCGGTGGCGATCCTCTGCGGCGGGCGCGGGACCCGGCTGCAGGAGCACACGCGCACGATCCCGAAGCCGCTGGTGGAGATCGGCGGCCGCCCGATCGTCTGGCACGTCGTCCGCCTGTACGCGCAGGCGGGCTTCGCCGACTTCGTCCTCTGCACGGGCTACCTGGGCGAGCAGATCGAGGCCTTCGTGACGGGCTGCGACTGGCCGCCCGGGGTCCGCGTCCGCTGCGTGGACACGGGGGAGCACACGCCGACGGGCGGCCGCCTGGCCGCTGCGGGCGCGCACCTCGGCGACGCCCCGGTGCTCTGCGCGACCTACGCCGACGGCGTGTCCGACGTCGACCTGCGGGCCCTGCTGGCCTTCCACGCCGGGCATGGCGCCCTGGCGACGATGACCGTCGTTCGGCCCCGGCTGCAGTTCGGCGTGACCGAGCTGACCGCCGACGGCCGGGTGACGGGCTTCGTCGAGAAGCCGCGCTCCGAGCACTGGATCAACGGCGGCTTCTTCGTCCTGGACCGCGCCGTGCTGGGGCGCCTGGCGCCCGACAGCGTCCTCGAGCGCGGGCCGCTGGAGGCGCTGGCCGCCGAGGGCCGCCTGCGCGCGTTCCGCCATGAGGGCTTCTGGGACTGCCTGGACACCTACAAGGACGCGGTCGAGCTCGACGACCTGTGGACCTCGGGGGCCGCGCCGTGGAAGACGTGGCCCGGGGACTGACCCGGGCCACGCGCGCGCCGGCGCCAGGCCGAGCGCGAGGTGTGCAGCTCGGGCACGAGCAGGCGGGCGCGGTCCGACGGCCCCTTGGCCCAGCGCTCGAACTGCTCTCGTCATCAGCCGATGCATCGGCGACTTCAGCGGCGGCCTCTAGAATCCGAGGCGTATGTCCGGACATTCCAAGTGGGCCTCGATCAAGCACAAGAAGGCGGTCGTCGACTCCCGCCGCGGCAAGCTCTTCACGAAGCTGGCGCGGGCGGTGACCGTCGCGGCCAAGGAGGGAGGCGGCGACATCGAGGGCAACCCGTCGCTCGCGCTGGCCGTGCAGAAGGCCCGGGACGCGTCGATGCCCAAGGACAACATCGAGCGCGCGATCGCCAAGGGCACCGGCGCGGGCGCCGACGCCGCGGCGCTGGAGACGATCCTCTACGAGGGCTACGGCCCCGGCGGCGTCGCGCTGCTCATCGAGGCCGTGACCGACAACCGCAATCGCACGGGCGCCGACGTGCGCCACCTGCTCGCCAAGGGCAACGGCTCGCTCGGCGAGCCGGGATCGGTGGCCTACAACTTCGACAAGAAGGGCGTCGTCGTCGTCGACGGCGACCGCTACGGCGAGGACGACCTCATGGTCGCCATCGACGCCGGCGCCGAGGACATCTCGCGCGAGGACGACGCCTGGGAGATCATCACCGAGCCGTCCGACCTCACCGCCGTGCGCAGGGCGCTCGAGGACGCCGAGGTCGAGATCCAGAACGCCGAGGTCACGCAGCGGCCCAAGGTGCTCGTGCCCGTCGACGAGGACACCGCCGCCAAGCTTCTGCGCCTCATCGACGCGCTGGAGGACAACGACGACGTCGACGCGGTGCACGCGAACTTCGACGTCGACGCCGACGTCCTCGAGCGCCTCATGGCCGCCTCCTAGCGCCGGCCATGCTGCCTGCGGCGCTCCGCGAGGAGCGCCAGTTCCGTCTGCTGTTCGCCGGCCAGGCGCTCTCGGTCGTCGGCGACCGGATCACGATGGTGGTCCTGCCGTTCGCGGTGCTGTCGATCGGCGGCTCGACGACCGACGTCGGGATCGTGGCCGCCGCCGGCTTCCTGCCGTTCATCGTGCTCGGGCTCATCGGGGGCGTGATCGCCGACCGGATGCGCCGGCAGCGGATCATGGTGGTCTCCGACCTCGTGCGGATGGGCACGCAGCTGGCGGCCGGCGTCCTGCTGGTCTCCGGCCACGCCGAGGTCTGGCACCTCGCGGCGCTGACCGCGGTGTTCGGGGCGGCCGACGCGTTCTTCGCGCCGGCGATGGGCGGCCTGATGCCGCAGACGATCGACCAGCCCCACCACCTCCAGCCCGCCAACGCGCTGCGGTCGATGTCCATGTCGACCGGGTCGATCGTCGGCCCGGTGCTCGGCGGCCTGCTCGTGGCGCTGGCGGGGGAGGGCACGGCGCTCATCGTCGACGCCGGCACGTTCCTGGTCTCCGTCGCCTGCCTGCTGGCGCTGCGGCCCCGCGAGGTGGTCCGCGGCGAGGTGCCCGAGCCGTTCATCGCCGACCTCGCCGGGGGCTGGCACGAGGTGCGCGCCCGCACGTGGGTGTGGTCGTTCCTGCTGGCCATGGTCGTCTACCACGTCATCGTGCTGCCCTCGATCTTCGTGCTCGGGCCCGTGCTCATGGAGGACGAGCTGGACGGCGCGACGTCGTGGGCGGTGATCGTCACGGCGTTCGGCCTGGGCTCGTTCGTCTCGGACTTCCTCCTGCTGCGGTTCCGCCCGCGCTTCGCGCTGCGCACCGCGGCGATGGGCCTGGGGGTCGCCTCCTGCCAGGCGGCGATCATCGGCAGCGGCCTGCCGATCGCGGCCATCGCGGCGGTCGAGTTCTGTTCGGCCATCGGCGTCTCGGGCTTCTTCACGCTCTGGGAGACCTCGCTGCAGGAGCACATCCCCGAGACCTCGATCTCGCGCGTGACGAGCTACGACTACGCGGCCAGCGCGGGCATGATCCCGCTCGGCGTGATCGTCGCCGGGCCGGTGAGCGACGCGATCGGGATCCACGAGACGCTGGCCGGGATGACCGCGCTGGGGATCCTCGCCGCCGTGCTGTGCCTGTCGGTGCCGGCGGTCAGGAACCTGCCGCGAGGCGCCGTGCGCGATACAGCGGCACCGGATCCGGCAGCCCCTTGATCCGCCGCGCGTGCGCGGCCGACCAGGCGAACTCGTCGCGCGCGGCGTCGCGCACCTCCCGGGTGGCGAGCACGCTGCCCGCGCGCGCGATGCCGGTCACGCGGCTGGAGAGGTTGACGGCCCGGCCGAAGACGTCGCCGCCGCGGGCCACGGCGGGTCCATGGGCCAGCCCGACGCGCACCTGCGGGAAGTCGCCGCCGGCGCCCGCGGTCTCCGTGGCCTCGACGAGGTCCAGCGAGGTGCGCACGAGGTCGGCCGGCTCGGCCGCCGTCAGCAGGACCGCGTCGCCGATCGTCTTGACGAGGCGCACGGGCGGCTCGACGAGCTCGCGCGCGATGGAGAACAGGCGCTCGGCGACGAGGCCGAGGTCCTCGGCCGGGACCTCCTCGCCCAGCCGGGTGAAGCCGACCAGGTCGGCGAACGCGACGGTCGTGTCGCGCGCGCCCGGCAGCGTCCCCGAGGCCCGCTCCGACGCGCCGAGGGCCTCGCTCTGCAGCATGTTGCGCAGGTGCATGCGCATCATCTGCTGGACCATCGGGCCGACGAGCGGCATGACCTGGTGCACCCCGGCCGCATAGCGCTCCGCCAGCTCGCGCTCGCTGGTTCCGGGCTCGAGCACCGTCTCGAGCATCACCGCGCGCATCGCGGCCGCCGCGGTGGCCAGGCTGCGGCCGATGACGCGCGTCGTGCCGACCATCTGCTCCTCGGTCAGGCCGATCGCGGCGAAGCGGCGTGACATCGCCGCGCTCTCGAGGTCGAGCTCGCTGAGCTCGACGGCGTCGGCCTCGGGAAGCGGCAGGCCGTGGGCGCGCCGCAGCCGGGTCAGTAGCTCGGGGTCCGCGCCCGAGAGGTCGGCGACCTCCTGGGCGGTGTAGCGCGGCTCGCCGCCCACCTCGCGCTCGGCGGCCAGGAACAGCAGCAGCCCGCGGCGCTGTGCGCGGCGCAGCTCGTCGGGGGAGAACCCCTGGTCCTGCAGCCAGGCCAGCAGCTCCCGGCGCTCGGCGGCCGCCGCCGCGTCCAGGCCCTCGTAGAAGCCCTCGCCCTCGAAGTCGATCGCCGCGTCCACGCCCGCTAACCCTACGGACGAGATCGCCCAGGCCTCCGGGACCTCCAAGACGCTGATCTACGAGCGCTTGGCGTCCCAGCGCGAGCTGCACGAGACGCTGCTGACCGAGCACGCGGGCGCGCTGCCGGCGCGCATCGCCGCCAACGCGCACGCGGGCACGACGGGGGAGGCGCGGCTGCGCGGCGGCATCGACGCCTTCTTCGCCTGGGTGCAGGAGCGCCCGGAGGGCTGGCGCGAGCTGCTCCGCGACGCGGCCGACCCCGACGCTGCCGGACCGGGCTGGAGCACCGCGGCCGGGCCTGAGCCGGCGGGGGCTCAGGCGGCGCTGCGCGCGGCGTAGTCGACCGGCGTGCAGTCGGCCACGTAGCCCAGCAGCGCGTCGACGATCCGCGGGTCGAAGCGCGTGCCGGCGCCGGCGCGCAGCTCCGCGGCGGCCTGCGCGGGCAGCATCGCCTCGCGCCACGGGCGATCGGAGGTCATCGCGTCGTAGGCGTCGCAGACGGCGACGATGCGGCTGCCGAGCGGGATCGCCTCGTCGCGCAGCCCGTCGGGGTAGCCGCCGCCGTCGACGTGCTCGTGGCAGTGGCGCACGATGCGAGCCACCGGGCCCAGGCCGGGGACGGCGCGCAGGATGCGCTCGCCGACCAGGCTGTGCTCGCGCATCACGCGCCACTCGGCCTCGTCGAGCGGGCCGGGCTTGCGCAGGATGCGGTCGGGGACGGCGACCTTGCCGACGTCGTGCAGCAGCGCGGCCGCCGCGATGCGCTCGACGTCCTCGCTGTCGAGGCCCAGGCGGCGGGCGACGGCCCCGGCCAGCGCGACGACCTTCTCGGAGTGCTCGCCCGTCGGGCGGTCGCGCTCGGCCAGCGCGAGGGCCAGCGCGCCGATCGCCCCGCGCGAGGGCTCGGCCGGCGCCTGGACGCGCCCGGGCATGCCGACCCGTCCGCCGCCCGCCTGGCGCGCGCGCTCCAGGACCTCGGCCCCGTCGGCCAGCAGGCCGTCGAGGTGGGCGGTCCCGCCGTCGACGGCGATGCCGACCGAGACCGTCACCGGGCCGCTCTGCTCGAGCGCGGCGACGAGCCGCTCGGCCACGCCTCGGGCGCCGGTCAGCGGCGCGCCGGGCATGATGACCGCCAGCTCGTCGGCACCGGTGCGCCCGACGATGTCGCCGCCGCGCACGAGCTCGCGCAGGTGCGCGCCGACGACCGACAGCGCCTCGTCGCCGGCCGCCGAGCCGCGACGGCCGTTGAGCGCCCGGAACCCGTCGATGTCGGCGAGCACCAGGGCGGCCGGCTCACCGCGGCGCTGCGAGCCGCGCAGCGCGGCCGCGGCGGCCTCGCGGAACGCGTCGTGGGTCAGGACGCCGGCGACGCGGCGGTCGCGCCGCAGGTAGTCCGTGCGCTCCGCCTCCAGGGCGGCGATGCGGGCCTGCGTGACGCGCAGCTCGTCGCGGAGGCGACGGCTCTCGGTGAACGGGCGCGTCGCCCATCCACCCAGTGCGTCCTTGTTGAGATCACGAGCTCCGGGCACACCGGCGGCATCGACATGCGCGCCCGCGGGCTCGTGCGAGTCGCCGTGATGGTGGACACATCGGCGATCGCCGCCGGATCTTGAGCGCGATGTCCGGGAAGGCATCCGCCCCGGGCCGCAGAATGCCGGGTCCGTGAACGTCCTCGGCATCGATCCCGGCCTGGCGAACACCGGCTACGGCCTGGTGGCGCGCCGCGGCGCGCGCATCGTCGCCCTCGACGGCGGGGTCGTGCACACGGCGGCCGGCGTGCCGGCCGAGCAGCGCCTGGCGTCGATCTTCTCCGAGGTCGACGAGCTGCTGGAGCGCCACCGGCCCGACGCCGTCGCGCTCGAGGACCTCTTCTTCGGCCAGAACGCCCGCAGCGCGTTCGCGGTCGGCCAGGCCCGCGGGGTCGTCATGCTCGCCGCGGGCCGGCGCGGCGTGCCGTGTGCGTCCTACACGCCCCAGCAGGTCAAGCAGGCCGTCTGCGGCACGGGCCGCGCGGGCAAGGACCAGGTGGCGCGGATGGTCTGCGCGATGCTCGGCCTCCCCGGCGACCCGCTGCCCGACCACGCCACCGACGCGCTGGCGGTCGGCGTCTGCCACGTCAACCACGCCCCGTTGGCGCAGGCGCTGGCGGTGGCCCGGTGATCGCGCTCGTCGCCGGCGAGGTCGCGGTGCGCCGCGCCGACCACGTCGTGATCGAGACGGCGTCGGGCGTCGGGTACCGCCTCGCGGTGTCGGCCGAGACCCTCAAGCACGTGCCGGCGGCCGGCGGCGCGGTATCGCTGCACGCCCACCTCGTCGTGCGCGACGACGCGCTGGCGCTCTACGGCTTCGCCACCGAGGACGAGCGCGACCTCTTCCTGCTGCTCATCGGCGTGCAGTCCGTCGGCCCCAAGATGGCGCTGGCGGTGCTCTCGGGCGGCTCCTCGCGGGAGCTCATCACCGCGCTGGCCGCCGGCGACGTCAAGCGCCTGGTGGCCGTGCCGGGGATCGGCAAGCGCACGGCCGAGCGGATCGTCGTCGAGCTGCGCGAGAAGGTCTCCGTGCACGCCGGCGGCCTGGACGTCCCGGGCGAGGGCATCACCGTGCGCCGCACCGACGAGCCGCGCGAGCTCGCACGCGACGGGCTCGTCGAGCTCGGCTTCAGCCCCGAGGAGGCCGAGCGCCTGCTGGCCGGCGCCGACGGCGAGACGACCGAGGAGCTCCTGCAGCAGGCGCTGCGGGCGGCGCGATCCTGATGCGCATCCAGACGCCCGAGGAGGCCTTCGCCGAGGACCTCGACCGCTCGCTGCGACCCCGGACGCTGGCCGACTTCGTGGGCCAGGACGGCCTCAAGGCCCAGCTGCAGGTCTCGCTCGAGGCGGCCAAGGCCCGCGGCGAGGCGCTGGACCATGTCCTGCTGGCCGGGCCGCCCGGCCTGGGCAAGACGTCGCTGGCCCAGATCCTGGCCGCCGAGATGGGCGTGCCGTTCGTCCAGACCGCCGCGCCCGCGCTGGAGCGCAAGGCCGACATCGCCGCGTTCCTCAGCGCGCTCGAGCCGCGCAGCGTCTTCTTCGTCGATGAGCTGCACCGCCTCAGCCGCGCGCTGGAGGAGACGTTCTACCCGGCGATGGAGGACCTCCAGCTGCCCATCACGCTGGGCCAGGGCGCCGGGGCGCGCGTGACGAACCTGCCCCTGCCGCCGTTCACGCTCGTCGGCGCCACGACCCGGGCCGGGCTGCTGACCACGCCGCTGCGCGACCGCTTCGGCATCCAGCATCGCCTCGAGCCCTACGACGGGCCGGAGCTGACCGCGATCGTGCACCGCAGCGCCCACATCCTGGGCTGCGAGGTGCAGGAGGCCGGCGCGTCGGCCATCGCCCGGCGCTCGCGCGGCACCCCGCGCGTGGCCAACCGGCTGCTCAAGCGCGTGCGCGACTTCGCCGAGGTCCGCGGCCGCGGGGTCGTGGACGCCGCGACGGCCGACGCGGCGCTCGACCTCCTGCAGATCGACGACCTCGGGCTCGACCGCCTGGACCGCGAGATCCTCTCCGCCGTCTGCTCGAAGTTCGGCGGCGGCCCGGTCGGCCTCTCGACCCTCGCGGTCACCGTGGGGGAGGAGCAGGACACCATCGAGGACGTCTACGAGCCCTACCTGCTGCAGTGCGGCTTCCTCATGCGCACGCCGCGCGGCCGCGTCGCCACGGCCGGCGCCTACGCGCACCTCGGGCTCGAGGCGCCCGAGGACCCCGCGCTGTTCTAGGGCGCCCACGCCGGGCGGGCGGTGTCACGCGGCGGGCTTCGCCCCTGGGCGGGCGTTGCCACTCACGCGCACGGGCGCTGGCCCAGCGGCAGCTCGCGCGCGCCGCCACGGCGGGTGATGTCGAAGCCCGCGGGGCTGCCGGCGAGCACCAGGGCGTTGCCGTCGACGGTCACGCGCGTGGAGGCCAGGCCGATGTTCAGGCGCACGCGGCGCTCCGTGAAGACCTTGACGCCGTCCAGCGTCCCGTTGAACAGCTCCGTGCCCGCGCCGTCGTCGACGCACAGGAACGTCGGCACCCGCGACGCGTCGACCCGCACGGTCACGAGCCCCTGGGCCTGCTCGGCGGCCGCCTGGCGGCGCCGGCGCGCCGCGCGCTGCGCGGCCGCGTCGTCGGCCGGCGTGGTCGTGGTCGTGGTCGCGGTGGTGTCCGTCGTCTCGGCCGGCGTGCTCGCCGTCGTGTCGGGCGCGGCGGTCGTCGTCGTGGAGGCGCCGGGCACCCGGGCGGTCGTCGTGCCCGTGGCCGGCAGGTCGTCGCCCGCGCTGCCGCCGCCCGAGCCGCTGCCGATCAGCGCGGCGGCGCCGACGGCGATGGCGAGCACCGCGGCGAGGGCCAGCAGCCCGCCCAGGGCGCGGCCGCGCGAGCGCCCGCTCGGGACGCCGGGGGGAAGCAGGAGCAGGCGCTGGCCGGGCTCGGCATCCAGCAGGTCGGGCTTGACGCCCATCCCCGAGACCTGCAGCGCGGCGCGGACGCGGCGGCGGGCCGCCTCGGTCGGCTCGCGCTCGCCGAAGGCCGCCAGGAGCTGCTCGAGCGTGGGGGAGCGGTCGGCGCCGCGGCCGCGGGCGGCGGCGCGCGCGATCTCGGCCGCGATGCCCGCGTCGACGAGCGGGACCTCAGGGTCTGGCGGTCGCTGGCCCGAGCTCTCCATGTGGGCGGGTGTGTACCAGAGGACCCGGCGTGTTGTGCGCAGATGAAGGCCGTGACGGGGATCGCCCGAAGGCCGATCGCGGCCCGGATACCCTAGACGCGATCCGATGGCCCATCTCTTCATCTGCCCCAACTGCGGCAACCGCACCACCGAGAGCGAACGCAACGCCGGCTTCCGCCGCCAGGCCCGAGGCTGCGCCAAGTGCGGGTTCGGCTTCCTCTTCGAGCTGCTCGACGACTACTACCCCGCGCCGGACGCCGCGTTCTTCGTCTGCGACCAGCAGGGCAAGGTCCTGGCCTGCGGGCGCGGGTCCTTCGAGTTGACCGGCCTCGACGACGAGCGGGTCATCGGACGTCCGGTCCGTGACGTGCTCGGACTGCGCTTCGAGGACGGCGACGATCCCGTCGGCACAGTGCTGGAGTGGGGGGTGCGCAAGCTCAAGCAGACCGTGGAGGTCAACGCGGAGGGCGACCTGCCCGCTCAGGCGACCGCCGACCTCTTCCCGGCGTACGATGACGACGGCGGCATGCTGCTCGTCCTCACGCCGTCCAAGTAAGGGTCCGGTCCGGATCCCGCGGCCCGGGGCAGTACCCTCCCGTCGCTCCGCATGACCGACCGTCGCCGAAACATCATCGTCCTGGGCCTCGTCGCCGCGCTGCTGCTCGCGTCGCTGGCGATCATCATCCCCGGGCTGCCCACCTCGAAGCAGACCCGGCAGGGCCTGGACCTCAAGGGCGGCACGTCGCTGGTCTACGAGGCCAAGCCGACGCGGTTCAGCAAGGTCACGTCGGACTCCATCCAGCGCACGATGGACATCATGCGCGACCGCGTCGACAACCTCGGCGTGGCCGAGCCCGAGATCCAGCGCGCGGGCTCCAACCAGATCGACGTCTCGCTGCCCGACGTCCAGAACGCCGACCAGGCCCAGCAGCAGGTCGGCACGACCGCCCAGCTGTACTTCTACGACTGGGAGAAGACGGTCCTCGGCCCGGACGGCAAGCCGCATCCGACCGACGCCGCCGTCACCGGCGGCCAGGCGGCGGGCACCCCCGGCCAGGGCACCCAGAGCTACTACGAGGCCGTCACCCGCGCCTCGAAGTTCCCGGCCACCAACGAGCCCAACGACACCACCAACGGCCTCTACTACGGCGTCGACGACAAGGCCAAGACCGTCCTGTGCGGCCCGCAGGAGGCACTGGCCGACATCAAGGAGACCTGCACGAACGCCGGCAAGCGGCCGAGCTCGTTCGTCCACGTGCCGCGCGGCTACGTCATCGTCCAGGCCGAGAACGACTCGACGAGCAAGGCGGCGGCCGCGGCGGCCTCCGACGCCTATTACATCCTCAAGGACGATCCGTCCCTCCTGGGCACGGACATCAAGAACCCCGAGCAGAACATCGACAGCTCGGGCACCGGCCAGCCCAACGTCACCTTCGACTTCACGAGCGCGGGGCGCAAGAAGTGGCAGGCCACGACGCGCGAGATCGCCCAGCGCGGCACGGCGCTGCTGCTGCCGGGGACCGACCCGCGCGCGGTGGCCAACCACTTCGCGATCGTCCTCGACAACAAGCTCATCTCGGTCCCGTACATCGACCCGCAGCAGAACCCGGACGGCATCGACGGGTCCAATGGGTCGGAGATCTCGGGCGGCTTCACCATCAAGTCGGCCCAGCGGCTGGCCAACCTCATCAAGACCGGCGCGCTGCCGATCCGCCTCGAGCTCATCTCGCAGTCCCAGGTCTCGGCCACGCTGGGCCAGCAGGCGCTGCACCAGGGCCTCATCGCGGGCATCGTGGGCTTCGCGATCGTCGCGGTGTTCCTGCTGGTCTTCTACCGCGTGCTGGGCATCATCGCCGTGGGCGCGCTCTTCGTCTACGCGATCTACTTCTTCGCGCTCATCAAGCTCATCCCCATCACGATGACCCTGCCGGGCATCGCGGGGCTGATCCTGACGATCGGCGTGGCGGCCGACGCCAACATCGTCATCTTCGAACGCGTCAAGGAAGAGGTGCGCGCGGGCAGATCGGTGTCGGCGGCCATCGTCACGGGCTACCGCAAGGGCCTCGCGGCGATCATCGACGCCAACGTCGTGACCTTCATGGTCGCGTTCATCCTCTTCATCCTCGCGACCGCTGGCGTCAAGGGCTTCGCCTTCACGCTGGGCATCGGCACGCTGACGTCGCTGTTCACGGCCGTGCTGGCGACCCAGGCCGTCCTCGGGTCCATGGGGCGCTCGCGTTTCCTGCACAGCCCCGCGGCGCTGGGCGCCGGCGAGAAGAAGCGCTCGTGGAGCCAGGACTTCATGGGCGCCTCGAAGTGGTTCTTCTCCATGTCGGGGATCATCCTGCTCATCGGCGCGCTGGCCATCGGCGGCAAGGGCCTGAACTTCGGCATCGACTTCCAGTCGGGCACGCGGGTCAAGGCGGCGTTCGCCCAGGTGCCCAACGAGAAGGACGTCAGCAGCGCGCTGCGCTCGGCGGGCTTCAAGAACCCCGAGGTCCAGAAGGTCAAGGGCGACAAGGCGCTCAAGCGCGCCGGGATCCAGATCTCGCTGGGCGAGAGCGCCCCGCAGACCATCGCCAAGGTCAAGCCCCTGCTGACCAAGCGCTTCGGGACGCCCACGGCCTACGAATCGGACTCCATCGGCCCGACCTTCGGCAAGACGGTCGCCAACAGCGCCATCATCGCCATCATCGCGTCGCTCGTCGTCATCAGCGCGTACATCGCGCTGCGCTTCGAGTGGAAGTTCGCCGTGCCCGTGCTGATGGCGCTGATGCACGACCTGCTCATCACGGCGGGCGTCTACTCCCTCACCGGCCGGGAGGTGACGACGTCGACGGTCGCGGCGCTGCTGACCATCCTGGGCTACTCCCTCTACGACACGATCATCGTGTTCGACCGCATCCGCGAGAACGTGCCGCGCATGCCACGCGCCGCGTTCACGCAGATCGTCAACCGGTCGATGAGCGAGGTCCTCACCCGGTCGCTGGCGACCTCGTTCTGCACCCTGCTGCCGATCCTCGCGCTGCTGCTGTTCGGTGGCAGCACGCTGAAGGACTTCGCGTTCGCGCTGCTGGTCGGCGTGGTCTCCGGCGCCTACTCGTCGGTGTTCATCGCCTCCCCGGTGCTCGCGCACTGGAAGGAGCGCGAGGAGGTCTACCGCCGCCGCCGCGCGCGGATCGCCGAGGAGACCGGGGGCCACGTGCCCCCTACGCCGAGGCCGCCCACGGCGTCGTCGTGGACCCCACGCGCCGCCGGCGCCCGGGCAACCGCCTGACCGCGCCCGAGGATCCCGAGCGCGGCGTCTCGCAGGACGAGTTCCAGGAGCTCGTGCGCGACATCGAGCACGAGACCGGGCCCGCGACCGGGCGCGTGGCGGCCAAGCCGCGCTCGAAGGCGCGGCCCAAGGCCGAGCCGGAGCCCACGCCGCCGGCCGCCGAGCCCGAGCCCGTCGACCCGACCGCCGACGCGCTGCCCGAGGACCTCGTCCTCAAGGACGACAAGCGCGACCGGCCCAAGCGGTCGCGCAACCGCCGCCACGGGAGGCCGCGCTGACATGGCCATGTTCGCCTGGATCATGATGGGCCTGGCCCTCTGGCACTTCGCGATCTTCCTGCCCGACCGCTTCTGGGGCGGCATCGTGGGCGCCTTCCTCGGCGCGCTGTTCGGGGCGGCCCTCTTCGGCCTCATCGTCAACGGATTCTCGATCCCCGGCGAGAACGCGACGCACCTGCTGCAGGCCCTCGAGGCCGCGCCGGGCGCGGTCCTGGGCATGGCCGCCGTGTACGCCGAGGGCGTGCGGCGCGGCATCCCGGCGCTGGATCTGTAGGGCGCCGGCGCCCGCAGTCGTCCGCCCGGGCCGGGCCGGGGCCGGGCCGGGGGCGGGGTCGCCCCGCGCTCCTGGTCGCCTTGACGTGCATATCGCCGGTCAAGGTGACCACGACGGTCACGAAACGCGCGCGGACGACCGGGAACGCCCGCGCCACGGCACCGATCCCCGCAGGTTGCGGCAACGGCCCCGTCGTTCCGTCGGGCGCCGATGACACCCTGGGGCCGTGATCACCCCGCGCCTGGACGTCCCGCCGTGTGCCAGCGCCGCGGCGCTGGCGCTGGCGCGCGACCTCGGGGTGGGCTTCCCCGTCGCGCAGGTCCTCGTGCGGCGCGGCCTGGGGGACCTCGAGGCCGCGCGGCGCTGGCTGGCCGCCACCGACGAGCACCCGGCCTCGGCGTTCGCCGGGATCGACGTCGCCGTGGAGCTCATCGCGCGGCACGCCGCCGAGCGGACGCGCATCACCGTCCACGGCGACTACGACGTCGACGGCGTGGTCTCGACGGCGATCCTCGTGCGCACCCTGCGGGCGGTGGGCGCCGACGTCGACTGGTACCTGCCCAGCCGCGGCGAGGACGGCTACGGCCTCTCGGCCGCGACCGTCGAGCGCCTCGCCGCGCGCGGCACGCGCCTGCTCGTGACGGCCGACTGCGGCATCACGTCGGTGGCCGAGGTCGCGCTCGCGCGCTCGCTGGGCCTCGACGTGGTCGTGACCGACCACCACACGCCGCGCGCCGACGGCGCGCTGCCCGATGCGCCCATCGTGCACCCGGCGGTCTGCGGCTACCCGTGCGCCGACCTGTGCGCCGGGGGCGTGGCGCACAAGGTCGCCGGCGCGCTGCTGGAGGCCTGCGGCCACGACGCGGACATCGCGCTGGCCGATCTCGACCTGGTCGCGCTGGCCACGGTCGCCGACTGCGTGCCGCTGCGCGGGGAGAACCGGCGCCTGGCGCGCACCGGCCTGCTCACGCTGACGCGCACGGAGAAGGTCGGCCTGCGCGCGCTCATGCGCGTCGCCGAGGTCGACCCGACCCGCATCGACGCCCGCACCCTCGGCTTCCAGCTTGCCCCGCGCCTCAACGCCGCCGGCCGCCTGGCGCGTGCCGACGCCGCGCTGGAGCTCCTGCTCACCCACGACGAGGACCGCGCGCAGCACATCGCGCAGGAGCTCGACCGCGCCAACGCCGACCGCCGCTTCGTCGAGCAGCGCATCCTGTTCGAGGCCGAGGCGCAGGTCGCCGACCTCGGGCCCCAGCCCGCGTACGTGCTCTGGGCCGAGGGCTGGCACAAGGGCGTCATCGGGATCGTCGCCTCCCGGATCGCCGAGCGCCACCACCGCCCGGTGCTGCTCGTCGCGCTGGCGGAGGGCGAGGACGAGGGGACGGGCTCGGGCCGGTCCATCCCGGCGTTCGACCTGCTCGGGGGCCTCGACGCCTGCGCCGCGCACCTCGAGCGCCACGGGGGCACCGGGCCGCCGCGGGCTGCACGGTGCGCCGGGGCGAGCTCGAGGCGCTACGGGCCGCCTTCTGCGCCCATGCCGCGGCGGTGCTGGAGCCCGAGGACCTCGTGCCGGCCGAGCGCGTCGACGCGGTCGTGGCCGGCGACGAGCTGGGCACGAAGCTGGCCGAGGAGCTCGGCCGCCTGGCGCCGTTCGGCATCGGCAACCCCGCGGTGTCGCTCCTGGTGCCCGCCGCGCGCCTCGTCGACCCCGTGCCGATGAGCGAGGGCAAGCACGTGCGCTTCACCGTCGAGGCCGGGGGCATCCGGGCGCGCGCGGTCGCCTTCGGGATGGGCAGTCTGCCCGAGGGCGCGGCCGAGGGCCGCCTGAACGCGACGTTCACGCTCGAGCTCGACGAGTACCGCGGCGCGGTCGAGCCGCGGCTCGTGCTGCGCCGCCTGCTGCCCGCGGGCGACGTCGCCCCCGAGCTCGTCGGGGAGCCCGAGCCCGGCGGCGCCGCATGGACCGAGGTCGTCCTGGACCGCGCCCAGCGGGCCGAGGCCCGGGAGGGCGTGCTCGTCGGCGTGGCGGCCACGGAGGGCGGGGGCGGGCTGCTGGATCCCCGGCGCACGACGTCGCCCGGCCTGGGGGCGATGGCCGGCCACGCCCGCGATCGCCGCCCCGGGCGCCGCGCGGTGCGCGACCGCCGCGACGGCGGCATCGCCGGCACGATCGCCGCGCTCGTGGCCACCGGCGAGCCCGTGCTCGTGGTCTGCGCGGACGCCGTCGTGCGCCGCGCCCAGCTGCGCGGCCGGCTCGGCGGGTTCGCCGTGTGCAGCTACGAGGCCCTGGAGGAGACGCCCGAGCTCGCCGACGCCTACGACCACCTCGTCGCGCTGGACCCGCCGCTGCACCCGGACCACGAGGCGCTCCTGCTGCGGGGCGGAAGCGACCGGATGGCCCATCTGGCCTGGGGGTCCCCTGAGCTACGCTGTGCGAGGGAGACCCTGCACCGTGACTACGCCCTTCGCCCCAGCCTCGGCCGTGCCTACCGCGCACTGCGCGACGGCGCCGGCCTGGTCGGCGCGCTCGGCAGCCTGCCGGCCGCGTCCGCCGCGCGGATGCTGCGCGTCCTGCTCGAGCTCGGCCTCGTCGAGGTCGGTGAGGACGGCGAGGTGGCCGTCCCGCCCGCGCAGCGCACGGAGCTGGAGCGCTCGCCGTCCTTCCGGGCCGCGGCCCGCCGCCACGACGAGGGCCTGCGATGGCTGACCAGCGTGAGCGAGACGTCGCAGGCGGCGTGAACGGCGCGCCCGACGGGGGCGCCGCCGTGCCGGCGCCGCCCGCCGTCCCCGATGGCGACCACCGCGACCGCACGCCCGTCGACACGATCGTGCACCCGGGCGGGCACCCGCCGGTCGCCCGTGCCGACCTGACGCCGTTCGAGCGGCGCCTGCTCAGCGACCTGTTCGCGATCGTCGAGGAGCACGCCGACGAGGCCGCGCTGCCGATCGACCGCGGCCGCGTCGAGGACGCGTTCGTGTTCGCCTGCGAGCACCACGCCGACCAGCGGCGCAAGTCGGGCGAGGACTTCATCGTCCATCCCGTCGGCGTGGCCAAGATCTGCGCCGGGATGCGCCTGGACACCGAGACGATCGTCGCGGCGCTGCTGCACGACACCGTCGAGGACACGTCGGCGTCGCTGGAGGAGGTCGAGGAGCTCTTCGGCGAGGAGGTCCGCGCGCTCGTCGACGGCGTCACGAAGCTCACCGGCATCACCTTCACGTCGCGCGACGAGGCCCAGGCCGAGAACTACCGCAAGATGATGGTCGCGATGGCCTCGGACATCCGGGTCATCCTCATCAAGCTCGCCGACCGCCTGCACAACATGCGGACGATCGACGCGATGTCCAAGCAGAAGCAGATCGAGAAGGCCAAGGAGACCCTCGAGATCTACGCGCCGATCGCGCACCGCCTGGGCATCCACGCGATCAAGTGGGAGCTGGAGGACCTCGCCTTCGCCGCGCTGCACCCGCGCAAGTACCAGGAGATCAAGGGCCTGGTGAACCAGCAGCGCGAGGAGCGCGAGGACTACGTCCAGGCCGCCGGCGACGAGCTGTCGCGCGAGCTCGAGGCCCTCGGCATCACCGCTCGCATCTCCGGGCGCGCGAAGCACTTCTACTCCATCTACTCCAAGATGACCAAGAAGGGCCGCGAGTTCAACGAGATCTACGACCTGACCGCCATGCGCGTCGTCGTGGACTCCGTCAAGGACTGCTACGGCGCCGTCGGGGTCATCCACTCGCTGTGGAAGCCGCTGCCCGGGCGCTTCAAGGACTTCGTCGCGATGCCGAAGTTCAACATGTACCAGTCGTTGCACACGACGGTCATCGGGCCCGAGGGCCTGCCGCTGGAGATCCAGATCCGCACGCGCGACATGCACGACATGGCCGAGTTCGGCGTGGCCGCGCACTGGATGTACAAGCAGGACCCCAGAAAGGGGGGGCGGCCCGCCGCCGGCCCGGAGGGGGAGGAGAAGCTCAAGTGGCTGCGGTCGATGCTCGACTGGCAGCGCGAGCTCCACGACCCCAAGGAGTTCATGGAGACCCTGCGCGTCGACCTGTTCGACGAGGAGGTCTTCGTGTTCACCCCCAAGGGCGAGGTCAAGTCGCTGCAGTCCGGCGCGACGCCGCTGGACTTCGCCTACGAGGTCCACACGGAGGTCGGCCACCGCTGCGTCGGCGCCAAGGTCAACGGCAAGATCGTCCCGCTGAACTACCAGCTGTCCTCGGGCGACATCGTCGAGATCCTGACCTCCAAGCGCGACCGCGGCCCGTCGCGCGACTGGCTCGCGCTCGTCAAGACCACGCGCGCCCGCAACAAGATCAAGCAGTTCTTCAAGGCCGAGTCGCGCGAGGACACCGAGCACACCGGCCGCGAGCTGCTGCAGGAGCACCTCAAGAAGCAGGGCCTGCCCCCGCAGAAGATCGTCAGCTCGCCGCTGCTGGCCGACGTCATCCGCGAGATGGGCTTCCGCAAGGCCGACGACTTCTACATCGCCCTCGGCGGCGCGAAGATCTCGCCGAAGGTCGTCGTCAACAAGGTCATGCAGCGCCTCAAGCAGGGCGAGGCGGCCGAGGACGAGACCGATCCCGCCCAGGAGCTGGTCAGCACCCGCCGCGCGCGGCGCCAGCCGACCGGCAAGGCCGGGTCCTACGGCATCCGCGTCGACGGCGTCGAGGACGTGCTCGTGCGCCTGGCCAAGTGCTGCCGGCCCGTGCCCGGCGACCCGATCGTCGGCTACGTGTCGCTCGGCCGCGGCATCACCATCCACCGCGACGACTGCCCCAACACCCAGGCGCTGCGCAAGGACCCCGAGCGGTTCGTGCGCGTCCACTGGGAGGGCGACCATCAGACCGCCTTCCGCGTGGAGCTGCAGGTCGACGCGTGGGACCGCCACCGCCTGCTCGAGGACCTCTCGCGCACGTTCGCCGAGGCCGGTCTGAACATCGTCGAGGCGCGTTGCATCGTCAGCTCGCCGATGGTCCAGAACCGCTTCGTCGTCGAGGTGCCCGACACCCAGGGCCTCAAGCAGGCGGTCACGCGCCTGCGCAACATCGAGGGCGTCTTCGACGCCTACCGCATCACCCCCGGCACGCACTGAGGAGCGGTCCCCGGGCCCCGCCAGCCTCGGGCCCCATGACGAACCTGCTGCTCTACAGCGACACGGAGCGCAGCGCCACGCTGCGCCACGAGATCCCGCTCTCGATCGGCGATCCGTTCCTGTTCGCCGAGGTCGACGGCGCCCCGGCCGTCCTGAGCAACACGCTGGAGCGCGACCGCATCGCCGCCGTGCGGCCGGGCATCCGCATCATCGACTACCAGGACGTCGGGTTCCGAGAGCTGCTGGAGAGCGGCTCCCCGCGCGAGGAGATGATGCTCGAGATGGTCTCGCGCGCGGTCGCGCAGCTCGGGATCTCCGAGGCCACCGTCGACCCGGACTTCCCGCTCGCCGTCGCCGACCGCCTGCGAGCCGACGGCCTGGCGCTCACGCCCGACCACGACACCTTCGCACAGCGCCGCCGGGCCAAGTCCGGCGCCGAGTTGGACGGCATCCGCCGGGCCCAGCACGCCGCCGAGGCCGGCATGGCGGCGGCCGCTGCGGTGCTGCGCGCCGCCACGCCCGACGGCGACCGGCTCGTGCGCGGCGACGGCACGCCGCTGATGGCCGAGCACGTGCGCGAGGCGCTGCGCGACGCCTGCGCCGCCCACGGCGCACCCGCGCCGCCCGACGTCATCGTCGCCTCCGTGTGGCAGGGCTTCGGCCACGAGGCCGGATCGGGCCCGCTGCCGGCCGGCCTGCCGATCCAGATCGACCTGTGGCCTCGCGACGAGGTCACGGGCAGTTGGGCCGACATGACGCGGACGTTCGTCGTCGGCGAGCTGAGCGACGCCGTCCGCGCCCAGGAGGCGCTCGTGACGCGCGCGTTCGCGGCGGCCCGCGACGCGGCGCGGCCGGGGATCACCGGGTGCGAGCTGCACGCGTCGGCCTGCGACGTCTTCGAGGCGGCGGGGCACCGGACGCAGCGCACCGGCCCGGGTGAGGATCCCGCCGAGGGCTTCCAGTTCTCCCTGGGCCATGGCGTCGGCCTGCAGGTCCACGAGGACCCGGACCTGGGCCAGACCGGCCGCGCGCCGCTGGTGGCCGGCGACGTCATCGCGATCGAGCCGGGGCTCTGGGAGCGGGGCGTGGGCGGCGTGCGCTTCGAGGACCTGCTGCTCATCACCGACGACGGCGCACAGACCCTGACCGACTACCCCTACGACCTGACGCCGTAGGGTCGCGCGGCGCCGGCCGGGCCTCAGGCCAGCCGGTTGCGCAGCCCGTCCTCGAGGTAGGCCTGCTCCTCGGCCAGCGTGCGCCGGCGGTCGGGCTGGTGGGCGAGCATGACCTCGGCGGGCGACGGCAGGCCCGCGGCCGTCGTCCAGCTCGTCGGGTCCCACAGCGCGGAGCGCATGAACGCCTTGGGGCAGTGCGCGTAGACCTCGTCGGCGGCGACGACGATCGCCGTGCGCGGCGGCTTGCCCACGGCGCCCACGGCCTGCAGGACCTCGGGGTCGGCGGTGACGCACGCGCGGCCGTTGATCCGCAGGGTCTGGTCGCGGCCCGGGATGAGGAACAGCAGGCCGGCGTGGCCGGTGTCGACCACGTTGCGCAGCGTGTCCAGCCGGCGGTTACCCGTGGCGTCGGGGAGCGCGACGTGGCCGGCGTCCAGGACCGTGACGAAGCCGGGCGGCCCGCCACGGGGCGTGACGTCGCAGCGTCCGTCGGCGTCGTGGCTGGCCACGAGCACCATGGGGGAGGCGGCGATGAGCGTGCGCGCGATCTCGTCCACGGCCCCGATGTCCTTGGTCCAGGCGCGGGGCGCGGGCTCGCCGTAGAGCTCGGTGAGCGTCTCGGCGTCCTCGATGGGGCGGGCGAAGGGGTCCATGGTCAGGCCACCACGTGCAGGGGCGCCTCGTCGACGGTGTAGACGGCCTCGGTGACGTCGCCGATGTAGTCGCCGTCGACGTGCAGGGGGACCGGGCGCCCGTCGACGCTGCGGACGACGAGCTCGCCGATGCCGCTGAAGCCGTCGACCTGGCGGTGGCGCGTCAGGCGGGCGCGCGAGGAGAGCATCCGCCAGATGACCCCGGGCATGACCGACGGGCGCGCCGTGCGCAGGACGATGCCCGCCAGCGTGTGGTCGGTGAGCGACGCACCCTCGCCGGCGTGGACGGGGATGTCGCGGAAGTACGTGTAGGGCTCGCCCTTCTGCACGAGGATCGTGACGCCGGGCACCGGTGCGCCACCGTCCTCGACGGCCTCGAGCTGGGGCGGATGGCGGACGTAGCGGCCCAGGAACTCGGCGATTCCGCACCAGGCGAAGTAGTAGGGGCCGAAGCGCGCCTTGAGGTGGGGGTGGCTGTCGACGCGCGCGACGACCGCGGCGTCCAGGCCCAGCCCGCTGGAGAACAGGAAGCGCCGGTCGTTGACGACGGCCATCGACACGGCCGTGGGCTCCCAGTGGTCGGCCAGGCGCAGCAGGTGCTCCGTCGCGTCGACGATGTCGTTGGGGATGCCGAGCATCCGGGCGTAGACGTTCGTCGAGCCGCCGGGCAGGCAGGTCAGCGGCGTCTGGGAGCCCCGCAGGCCGTTGGCGGCCTCGTTGACCGTGCCGTCGCCGCCGAAGGCGACCACGACGTCGTAGCCCTCCGCGGCGGCCTCGCGGCACAACGCGGTGGCGTGGTCGCGGGCCTCGGTGTCCACCGCGTCGACCTCGTAGCGCCCCTGCAGCGCCGCGACGACGAGGTTGCGCAGCCGGTCGGAGACCGTGGTGGCGTACGGGTTGACGATGACCAGCATCCGCTTGCGCTCGGTGGCGGCGGACGCGGGGAAGGCGTCGCCGAGCGCGTGCAGCGACGAGAGGGAGGCGGCGGGCACGAACACCCGTACACCGCGGCGGGGCCCTGGTCACACGCGCCTGCGATGTTCGGGATGTCACAACTGACGGTTCGGTCAGCCGCACGTCGCAGACGCAAGGGGGCACGACTGTCACGAACCGCCCCGGGTTGGAGACTGCATCGCGTGACCTCCCTGCGGAACCACCACCGAGAGCTCGTTGCGCTCCTCCTTGTGACGGGTTCCATTCTCCTGGCCGCGGGGAACGCCGACGCCGCCATCATGACGACAGCGCCGCATCACCACGGCGAGGCCGGCGTCGGCCCCCAGTCCGCGCCCTAGGGCCGGCCGCGCTCGCTCGAAACTCCTCCCGGGCGAGCGCGGTCGGTGCGCGTGGAACGTCTCGCCCGGCTCGTTCCCGGTCCTCCGTCAGCCGCTCCGTGCAGCGAGGCCTCGCCCTCTGGGCGAGCGTCTCACAGCCAGCCGCGCCGGCGGAACCAGGTGACCATGCCGATGAGCACGACGACCATGAGGCCGAGGATCGCCCAGAACGCGTGGACGGTGCCCTCGCCGGGGACGTGGACGTTCATGCCCCACACCGAGGCGATGAGCGTCAGCGGCAGCATGATCACGCTGAACGCCGTCAGCACCCGGAGGATGTCGTTCAGGTTGTGCGACAGCACCGACTCGTTCGTCGCCTCGAGGCCCTCGATGACCTCCTTGAAGTTCTCGAGCATGTCCCACACCCGCTCCGACGCGTCGTTGATGTCGTCGAAGTAGATGTGCATGCCGCCCGTGACGTAGCGCTTGGTGCGCTCGAGGTCCTTGAGGGCGGTGCGCTGCGGCCGCACGATCTTGCGGAAGTTGATGATCTCCTGCTTGGCGTTGGAGAGGTCGCGCACGATCTCGCGGTTGGCCTCCTCGTCGAAGATCGACTCCTCCAGGCGCTCGAGCTTGAGCCCCATCTTGCGCAGCATCGGAAACGAGGCGTCGACGCAGGCGTCGACGACCTTGTAGAGCAGGTAGCCCGCACCCTTGCTGAACAGGTCCTCACGCGTGTCCTCGTTGGTCCGGCAGCGCTCGTAGAGGTACTCCAGCGGCTGGAGCGGCTCGTTGGGCAGCGTGATGAGGAAGTCGGGGCCGACGAAGATGTCGACCTCGGCGGCGTTGAGGCGGTTGACCCGCTTGTCGAAGACGGGGAAGTGCAGGACGACGAAGAGGTAGCCGTCGTACTCGTCGACCTTCGGGCGCTGGTTTCGCGAGAAGACGTCCTCGTAGTCCAGCGGGTGGAAGTCGTAGTGCTCCTCGAGCCACGCGCGGTCGATCGCCCGCGGGCGCTCGATGTTGATCCAGCGCAGCCCCTCGAACTCGATGACCTCGACGTTCGGGGTGTCAGGCTCGGCAGCCGGGACCGCGCCCGTCCGGGAGCGGGCAGCGCGGCGCAGAGGCGGGCGGGGCAGCCTCGGCACAGCGACTGAAGGGCTCGTCGACGGTCGGGATCACGGCAGTTCGCAGTGTACCGGGCCGGTCGAGCATCGCGCCTGCGTGCGGGCGCCTTTGCGCTGCCCGGGGCGACTGCTATCGTTCGCCGGGCACATAGCTGTACACGTCCAGAGGGGTGGAGGGACTGGCCCGATGAAACCCCGGCAACCCCCGCGCAAGCGGGAAGGTGCCAATTCCTGGAGACGTGTGGCGCGGGAAGCCACTTCTTCGTCACACGCAGGTCCCCGCGAAGAACGAGGAGTTTCCCCCATGGCTGTCACGCATCTGTCCTGCCGGGAGTGCGGCTCGGAGTACGAGCTCACTGCGCAGTACGTCTGCCACCGGTGCTTCGGGCCGCTGGAGGTCAAGTACGACCACGGCGCGCTGGCCGACGACGTCGCCTCGCTGCGCCGGCGCATCCAGTCCGGGCCCCAGAACATCTGGCGCTACGTCGACTTCCTGCCACTCGTCGAGGGCCAGCCCGGACCGAGCGCCCGCCACCTCTCCCGCGTCGGCCTGCCCGCCGGCTGCACGCCGCTGGTGCGTGCCGACCGCCTCGCCGAGCGCCTGGGCCTCAAGGACGTCTGGGTCAAGAACGACGCGCACAACCCCACGCACTCCTTCAAGGACCGCGTCGTCTCCGTCGCCGCCGCCCGCGCCCGGGAGCTCGGCTTCGACACTCTGGCCTGCGCCTCCACGGGCAACCTCGCCAACGCGGTGGCCGCCGCGGCGGCGGCGCTGGGCATGCCCTCCTACGTCTTCATCCCGGCCGACCTCGAGGAGCAGAAGATCCTCGCGACCGGCGTCTACGGGACCAACCTCGTCAAGGTGCGCGGCAACTACGACGAGGTCAACCGCCTCTGCACCGAGATCAGCGGCGAGCAGGACACCTGGGCCTTCGTCAACGTCAACATGCGGCCCTACTACGCCGAGGGCTCCAAGACCCTGGCCTACGAGATCGCCGAGCAGCTCGGCTTCCGCACGCCGGACCGGGTCGTCGCGCCGATCGCCTCGGGCTCGCTGTACACGAAGATCGCCAAGGGCTTCGACGAGTGGCGCGAGCTCGGCCTCATCGCGGGCGGCGCGCCGATCATGAACGGCGCCCAGGCGCTGGGCTGCTCGCCGGTGGCCACCGCGTTCGCCGCGGGCACCGACGTCTGCCGCCCCGTCAAGCCCGACACGATCGCCAAGTCGCTGGCCATCGGCAATCCGGCCGACGGCCCCTACGCCATCGAGCTGGCCAACCGCAGCGGCGGCGGCGTCGACAGCGTCGACGACGACGAGATCCGTGCCGGCATCCGCCTGCTGGCCGAGACGACCGGCATCTTCACCGAGACGGCCGGCGGCGTGACGACCGCGACGCTGGCCAAGCTCGCCGCGCGCGGCGACATCGACCCCGACGAGACCGTCGTGCTCGTCATCACGGGTGAGGGCCTCAAGACGCTCGACGCCGTCCGCGGCACGTTCGAGGCCCACGAGATCGAGCCGAAGTTCGACGCGTTCGAGTCGACCGTGCTGTCGGTCCCCGCCCACCGGGCGACGGCCTGATGGCGGTCACGGTGAAGCTGCCGACGCAGCTGCGCGCCGCCGCCGGGGGCGCGTCGGCCGTGCCCGTCGAGGGCGAGACGGTCGGCGCGGTCCTCGAGGCCCTGTGGACCGCGCATCCCGAGCTGCGCGACAGCCTCTCCGACGGCGACGGCGGGCTGCGGCGCTTCGTCAACGTCTACGTCGACGGCGAGGACGTCCGCTTCGGCGACGGCCTGCAGACGGCGGTCAAGGACGGCGCCGAGGTGCAGATCCTGCCGGCCGTCGCGGGCGGATAGCTCGCCGAGGGGGCGAGCATCCGCTGCGGGAGACGGCCCCAGGGGGCCGTTCCCGCGGCGCGGCCCGTCCCTCCTCGCCGACGGCTCACGCGCGCCCGCGGGCCAGGTCGATCAGGCGACCCAGCACGCGGTCGCCGTCGGCGCGCAGGCCGTTGTGCTCGAACTCGTCGGTGAGCCAGGCCCGCAGGCCGCCGATGTGCGCCGCGGTGGCCTCGGAGAACGCGCGCTCGACGTACATGTCCCGCGCGTAGATCGCGGCCGCCACCGGCACGGCGTTCTCCCGCAGCCGGTCGGCGTCGTAGAGCGCCGGCCATGGGTGGCGGGCCAGCAGCTCGGCGGCCTCCCGCAGCGGCGCGAGCCCGCCGTACTCCTCGAACATCCACGGGTAGACGTGCTCGCCCGTGAACAGCTCGGGCTCGGCCGCGTAGTCGGCGGGCAGCGTGCGCTGCGCCGCCCAGCGCGTCGCGGCGCCGTCGGCCCAGCAGGACTCGTGGAGGATGGCGTACAGCGGGTTGCGCGCGTAGGGCAGCGCCGCGTCGACGTCGTGGGCGAAGGCCGGCGAGCCCGGCGGCAGCTCGAGCAGGCCGTGCAGGCGCTCGGCGCCGTCGCTCATCCCGAGCACGTCTCCGAGCTGGCGCACGCGGCGCACGGTCAGCCGGTCGCCCGACGGCAGGCGCACGTCGTGCTCGTCAACGTGGGCCTGCAGCGCGAGCACCCGGGCACGGTCCTCGGGGTAGCGCTCGTAGTACCGGCGCGAGCGGTCCAGGACGCGGGCGTAGGTCGCGCGGTAGACGTCGTCGATCGAGGCCCGCAAGGGCGGCAGCCCGCCCGTGATGAACGCCTCGCGCAGGCCCTCGGGGGCGAGGGAGAGGTAGGTCACCGCGCACAGGCCGCCGAAGCTCTGGCCCAGCACGCTCCACGGCGGCGCGCCCAGCTCGCGGCGGATCCACTCGCAGTCGGCGACGATCGCGTCGGCGCGGAAGTGCGTCAGCCACCGGGCCTGCGCCGGCGGATCCAGGCCCTCCAGGACGCCCACGGGCGCCGAGCGCCCCGTCCCGCGCTGGTCGACCAGGAGCACGCGGAAGTCGCGCAGGGCGCGGTCCAGCCAGCCCGGCGAGCGCGGCGCGCCGGCCGGGCGCGGGGCCTCGTGCCCCGGGCCGCCCTCGAGGTAGACCAGCAGCGGCCGGTCGCGGCCCTCGGGATCGGCGACCTCGCGGGCGAAGACGGTGATCCGCTCGCCGCCGGGCTGTGCGTGGTCCAGCGGCACGGAGAACTCGTGCTCGGCGAGGTGCAGGCCGGGGACGGCGCGGACGACGGACACGGGCGGACGCTACCCGCCGGCGCCCTCCGCAGGCAGGAGAACGACGCCTCACGGCGTACTCTGGAGCTGGATGGTCCGCATCCTGCACTGCGACGACTCCGCCGCGTTCCGGGCCCTGCTGCGTGCCGAGCTCGAGGACGACGACGACCTCGAGATCGTGGCCGAGGCCGCGAACGTCGACGCGGCCGTGCGCGCCGCGGTCCAGGCGCGCCCCGACGTCGTCCTGCTCGACCTGCTCGACGCCGACCGCGACGCGGTCGGCGAGCTCGCGGCGGCGGCCCCGGGCGTGCGCGTCGTCGTGCTCAGCGGGCACCCGCGCGAGTACGGCGAGGGCCGTCGCGGCGGCGCCAGCGCCTACGTCGAGAAGGACGCGTCGATCGCCGAGCTGCGCGAGACGGTGCTGCGCGTCGCCGCCGGGTAGGTCGCTGGGCGATGGCCGGACGGGCCCTGGACCCCTACGACGCCAAGCGCGACTTCACCGCCACACCCGAGCCCAAGGGCCGGCGGACCAGCGCGCGCAAGGGCGCGCCGCGCTTCGTCATCCAGGAGCACAGCGCCACGCGGCTGCACTGGGACCTGCGGCTCGAACACGACGGTGCGCTGGCCTCCTGGGCGATCCCCAACGGCCTGCCGTGGGCGGCGCGCGACAACCGCCTGGCCGTGCACACCGAGGACCACCCGCTCGAGTACCTCGACTTCCACGGCGAGATCCCCAAGGGCAGCTACGGGGCGGGGACGATGACGATCTGGGACCACGGCACCTACGAGCTGCTCAAGTGGGACGAGCGCAAGGTCGAGGTCGAGCTGCACGGCGAGCGCGTCACCGGCCGCTACGCGCTGTTCGCCATCGGCGAGGGCGACGGGCCGTCCAAGGACTGGATGATCCACCGCATGGGCGAGCCCGCCGAGGGCGACTGGATCCTCGGCCACGAGCCCATGCCCGACCGCCTGGTGCCGATGCTCGCCCGCCCCGGCGAGATCCCACGCGACGACGACGGCTGGGCCTACGAGATCAAGTGGGACGGGGTCCGCGCGATCTGCTTCAGCGAGCCCGGGCGGATGCGGTTCGTGACCCGCAACGGCAACGACGTCACCCCGCGCTATCCCGAGCTGGCCCGGATGAACCGCGCGCTGAGCATGCACCGCGCGATCCTCGACGGCGAGGTCGTGGCGCTCGACGCCGACGGGCGCCCGTCGTTCGCCGCCCTGCAGGGACGGATGCACCTCACGCGCGAGAGCCAGGTGCGGCGCCTGGCCCGCGAGGCGCCCGTCACCTACGTGGCCTTCGACCTGCTCTGGCTCGACGGCCGCTCGCTCATGGACCTGCCCTACGCCGAGCGGCGCGAGCGGCTCGCCGCGCTCGCGCTCGAGGGCGAGCGCTGGGCGGCGCCCGACCACGTGGTGGGCGACGGGCGCCGGATGCTGGCGGCCACCCGCGAGCAGGGGCTGGAGGGCGTCATCGCCAAGCGGCTGGACTCTCCGTACGAGCCGGGCCGGCGCACCGGCGCCTGGCGCAAGATCAAGAACGTCCAGCGCCAGGAGCTGGTCATCGCCGGGTGGCTGCCCGGGGAGGGGCGGAGGCGCGAGCGGATCGGCGCGCTACTGGTGGCCGTGCGCGAGGGCGACGCGCTGCGCTACGCCGGCCGCGTGGGCACGGGGTTCACGGAGGCCGAGCTGGAGCGCCTGGCGGGCCTGCTGGGCCCGCTGGAGCGCGACGCCTCGCCGCTGGACGTCGTGCCCAAGGCGGTGAAGATCCCGCGCGAGGCGATCTACGTCGAGCCCCGGCTGGTCTGCGAGGTCGAGTTCCTGGAGTGGTCGCGCGAGGGCGTCCTGCGCGCCCCCTCCTACAAGGGGCTGCGCGACGACAAGCCGGCGGGGCTCGTCGTGCGCGAGCGGCTGCGCACGGGCGGCGCGGGCTCGGCGGTGCTCGCCGAGATCGACGGCCGCGAGCTGCGGCTGACCAACGTGGACAAGCCCCTCTGGGCCTCCGGGCACACGAAGGGCGACCTCATCCGCTACCTCGTCGAGCTGGCCCCGACGCTGCTGCCCCACCTCGAGCACCGCCCGCTGACGCTCAAGCGCTATCCCGACGGCGCCGACGCCAAGTTCTTCTACGAGAAGCAGGCGCCGTCGCACCGGCCCGACTGGGTCGCCGTCGCGCCCGTCCGCCACGCCCGCGAGAAGACCATCACCTACGTGCTGGCCCAGGACGCGGCCACCCTGGCCTGGCTGGGCAACCTGGCCGACCTCGAGCTGCACACCCCGATGCACCGCGTGCGGGAGACCTCCGGCATCACCGGGCCGACGATGATCGCGTTCGACCTCGACCCCGGTGAGCCCGCGGGCCTGCTGGAGTGCTGCCGCGTCGCGGTCGTCCTGCAGGGGATGTTCGAGCACCTCGGGCTGCAGGCGTTCCCGAAGACGTCGGGCTCGAAGGGGATGCAGGTCTACGTCCCGCTCAACACGCCCGAGACCACGACCTACGCCCAGACCAAGGGCCTGGCCAGGGCCGTCGCCGAGCTGCTGGAGGCCGAGGCCGGCGATCTGGTGGTCTCGCGGCAGGCCAAGCGCCTGCGCCCGGGGCGGGTGCTCGTGGACTGGAGCCAGAACGACGACAACAAGACGACGGTGTGCGTGTACTCGCCACGGGCCCGGGAGCGCCCGACGGTCTCCACGCCGCTGGCCTGGGACGAGGTCGCGGCCGCGCTGGACGCCGGCAGCGCGGACGGCCTGGTCTTCGACCTCGACGGCGTGCTGGCGCGCGTGCGCGACCAGGGCGACCTCTTCGCCCCGGTGCTCACGCTGGTCCAGGAGCTGCCGGCGCTCTGAGCCGCCGGGCACCCGTCCCCGGACCGGGGCGCATGTGCGAACATATGTTCGTGTCAGACGCCGGATCCGCCTACAGCCGCTTCCAACGGGCCCTCACCACGGGCAACCTCACGCTCATCCGGGCGGCCGCGGCCGAGCTGCCGGCCGTCCGGCTCGGGGACGCCCTGCAGGTCTGCGTGCTGTTGCGCGACCGCGAGCCCGAGCGCTACGAGCGCGCGGCCGTGCGCTGGATCGGGCGCTTCTGCGTCGAGCGCGCGGTCACGCTGGAGGACGTCGACCACGCGCGGGTCGCGTTCCAGATCATGCGTCGCGACCCCGAGCGGGCGCTGGGGATCCTGCAGACGCTCTGCGCGTGACGCCCGTGGCGCCGGCGCCGGCCGTCAGTCCTCGAGCGCGGCGAAGGCCCGGGCGCTGGCCTCCGAGGCGGTCCGCGCCGCCGAGCGCGACGCCGCGGCGGCGCGGCGCAGCCGACGGCGGTCCTCGGCCGGCGCCTGGGGGATCAGCCCGGCCGTGGCCTCGCCGAGGGCGAGGTGGGCCCGGGAGAGGCGCTCGAGCTCTCGGGCGAGCTCGGCGAGGGGGTCGTCGGTGGCATCCATGCTGCCCCGAGTGTGGCGACGACCGGCGGGGCCCGCAAGGCCGCTGGACCTCAACGCGCGCGCCGTGCGGGCGTTGAGGTCCAGGCGGGCCGGGGCTCGGTCAGGCGGTCGCCGCGGGGCCGACCTCGGCCGTGCAGAACGCGCAGCGGCGGGCCGCGACGGGGATGTCGGACAGGCACTCGGGGCACGAGCGCACCGGTCCGACCTCCTTCTTGGGCATGAGGCGCTCGAGCAGCGCCGCGACGGGCTTGACCACGAAGAAGTACACGACCGCGGCGATGATGAGGAACGTGATCAGCGCGTTGAGGAAGTCGCCGTACTTGAAGTGCGACTTGTTGATCGTGAACGACAGGTTGCTGAAGTCCGGCTTGCCGCCGATCGCCCCGATGATCGGGGTGATGATGTCGGCGACCAGCGCGGTCACGACGGCACCGAACGCGGCACCGATGACGACCGCCACGGCCAGGTCGACGAGGTTGCCACGCAGGATGAACTCCCGGAAGCCCTTCATGGATGCACCTCTCTGCGGATGGACGAGATGGGGCACGCCCCCCATGGCGTACCGGATCGGACTTCGGCGCGGGGCGGTGCGCTCCTGCCCTCGTGCGCGCCGGGCCGGCGAGGTGCTCGCGGCCACGCGCCCGGCAGGATTCGAACCTGCGACCTTCCGCTCCGGAGGCGGACGCTCTATCCACTGAGCTACGGGCGCCTGGAGCACATAGTACGGACCGGCGCCGGGGAGATCGCCGCGGCCGGGTCGCCCGGCCATCCGGGATCGCGGGGACCACTGAGCGATGAGCGCGGCATCGCGGGATGCCCGCGCGCGGGCTGCGGGGCGCCCGGGCCGAACGTCACCTCCCGGTACGTGCGCAGTCCAGCTCGAGCGCGGCCGACGTCTCCGCCCTGCCGCGCCCGGCGCGCGGCCCTGCGACATCCGGGGTCCGGCCGGCGTGACCGACCCTCCTGCGGCGCGATCCCGTGGGCGCGGATGCGGGTCATCGCCCCCCGAGCCGCCGGGCGGCGGGCGGGCGGGCACCCCGGCGCTAGGGTGGGGCCGTCTCCATGGACCTCTCGCTGTTCTTCGCCGGCACCGCGGGCTCGGTGCCCACCGCCCGCCGCGGCCTGCCCGCGACGCTGGTCCGGTGCGGCTCGGACAAGCTGCTCATCGACTGCGGCGAGGGGACCCAGCGCCAGCTCGTGCGCAGCGTCGGGCTGCCGGAGATCACCGAGGTCCTGCTCACGCACCTGCACGTCGACCACTGGCTCGGCCTGCCGGGCATGCTCAAGTCCTTCGAGCTCCGCGACCGCACCACGCCGCTGACGGTCTACGGGCCGCCCGGCACGGTCGCGCTGATGGACGCGATGCGCCGCACCGTGTTCGGCCGGCTGCGCTACCGCTTCCGGGTCGTCGACCTCGAGCCCGACGCCATCGTCGAGTTCGGCGACTACGAGATCCACGCGCTGCGGGTGCGCCACCGCGGCGAGGCCTACGGCTACGCCCTGATCGAGCAGGACCGCCCCGGGCGCTTCGACGCCGCGCGGGCCGCCGAGCTCGGCGTGGCGCCGGGGCCCGACTTCGGACGCCTGCAGCGCGGCGAGGCCGTCGGCGCCGTCACGCCCGAGCAGGTCGTGGGGGAGGCCCGGCGCGGGCGCACCATCGTGTTCTCGGGCGACACCGCGCCGTGCGACATGGTCCGCGTCGCGGCGCACGGCGCCGACGTCCTGGTCCACGAGGCGACGTTCACCTCGCAGGAGCGCGAGCGCGCGCAGCAGACCGGGCACTCCACGGCGCGCCAGGCCGCCGAGCTGGCGGCCGAGGCCGGCGTCGGGCTGCTCGTGCTCACCCACATCTCCACGCGCTACGCGGGCGGGGAGATCCGCGACGAGGCCCGCAGCGTGTTCCCGCGCACCGAGGTGGCGCGGGACTTCGACCTCGTCGACGTGCCGTTCCCGGAGAAGGGCGATCCCGAGCTGCACCGCTGGGATCCGCGCCGCGCGCGGGTGCTCGCCGACGCCGGTCCCGGCGGCGCCTGAGCCCCGGTTCCGTCCGCGCGCCGCTGCTACGTTGTCGGGACACAACTCCTTTAACCCGGTCCCGTGAGGCCAGGAAGGACGGAAGGCAGATGGACCACGACAAGGTCGTCCTCGACGGGGACGACATGCGGCGCACCCTCGTGCGCATCGCCCACGAGATCGTGGAGCGCAACGACGGCGCCGGCGGCGCCGACCTGGCGATCGTGGGGATCCACCGCCGCGGCGCGATCCTCGCCCGGCGCATCCACGGCCTGCTCGTCGACCTGCTCGAGCACGACCTGCCGATCGGCGACCTCGACATCGCGTTCTACCGCGACGACGTCGGCCGGCGCGCGGAGCAGCCGACGGTGCACGCCTCCCACGTCGACTTCCCGATCGACGGGCTCACCGTCGTGCTCGTCGACGACGTCCTGTTCACCGGCCGCACCGTGCGCAGCGCCATCGAGGCGCTGTTCGACTACGGCCGCCCGGCCCGCGTCCAGCTCGCGGTCCTCGCGGACCGCGGCCACCGCGAGCTGCCCATCCGCCCGGACTACGTCGGCAAGAACCTGCCGACCTCGCGCGCCGAGCGCGTCAACGTCCGCGTCGAGGAGCTCGACGACGTCGACGAGGTCCGCATCGCCGCGTTGACAGGAGTGACCGCATGAAGCACCTGCTCTCCGTCGAGGACCTCGGCCGCGAGGACATCGAGCGCATCTGCGACCGCGCGGCCTCCTTCTCCGAGATGGCCGACCGCGAGATCAAGAAGGTCCCGGCCCTGCGCGGGCGGACCGTGCTGAACCTCTTCTACGAGGCCTCCACGCGCACCCGCTTCTCGTTCGAGCTGGCCGCCAAGCGCCTCAGCGCCGACGTCGTGAACTTCAGCGCGTCGGGCTCCAGCGTCGAGAAGGGCGAGTCGCTGAAGGACACCGTGCTCACGCTCGGCGCCCACAAGCCCGACGCCATCGTCATCCGCACGCCGTGGGCGGGCGCCGCCGAGCTCGTCTCGCGCTGGACGCCCGCGGCGATCGTCAACGCCGGCGACGGCAAGCACGAGCACCCGACCCAGGCCCTGCTCGACGTCCACACGCTGCGCGAGCGGCTCGGCTCGCTCGACGGCTCGCAGGTCTGGATCGTCGGCGACGTGCTGCACAGCCGCGTCGCGCGCTCCAACATCATCGCCTTCCAGAAGATGGGCGCGCACGTCACGCTCGCGGGGCCGCCGACGCTCATCCCGCGCGGCATCGAGGCCATGGGCTGCGAGGTCCGCTACACGCTCGACGACCTCGGCTCGGCCGACGTCGTCTACGCGCTGCGGATGCAGAACGAGCGCATGAGCGAGAGCTGGGTGCCGTCGCTGCGCGAGTACGCGCACTGGTACCAGGTCAACGGCCGCCGGCTCGGCCCCGCCCAGGTGCTCATGCACCCCGGCCCCGTCAACCGCGGCGTCGAGCTCAGCGCCGAGGTCGTCGACTCGCCCCAGGCGGTGATCACCGCCCAGGTCGCCGCCGGCGTCGTCGTGCGCATGGCGGTGCTCTACGAGGTGCTCGCCCACTCCGAGGCCCCCGCCCGCACCCCGGAAGGAGCGCCCGCATGAGCGCCGCCCCGCTGCTCGTCGCCGGCCCGGCGCCGGTCGCCGACCTGCTCATCCGCGAGGCGCACGTGCTCGACCCGCGCAGCGGCCTGGACGAGGCGCGCGACGTCCTGGTCCGCGGCGGCGCGATCGCCGAGCTCGGGCCGCCCGGCACGCTCGAGGCGGCCGCCGATGCCGAGGTCGTCGAGGGCGCCGGGCGCCATCTGCTGCCCGCCTTCGTGGACCCCCACGTGCACCTGCGCGTCCCGGGCCAGGAGCACAAGGAGGACCTCGAGACGGGGACGCGCTCGGCGGCGGCGGGCGGCTTCTGCGCCGTGCTGGCCATGCCGAACACCGACCCGGTCGTGGACTCCGCGCCCATCCTGCGCTCGCTGCGCGACGCGGCGGCCCGCGACGCCCGCATCCCCGTCGGCTTCATGCCCGCGATCACCCGCGGGCTGGCCGGCGCGGACATGACCGAGATGGCCGAGCTGCGCGCCGAGGGCGCCGCGGGCTTCACCGACGACGGCCGCCCCGTCGTCTCGGCCGGCATGCTGCGCAAGGCCCTGCAGTACCAGCGGCTGTGCGGCGGGGTCATCGCGCTGCACGAGGAGGACCCCACGCTCAGCGGCCGCGGCGCGATGCACGAGGGCGAGGTCAGCGCCCAGCTCGGCATCGCGGGCATCCCGTCGATCAGCGAGGCGACGATGATCGCCCGCGACGCGATGATCGCCGGGGAGGACCCGGCTCATCCCGGCCGCATCCACATCCAGCACCTCAGCGCGCGCGAGTCCGTCGAGGCGATCGCCGCCGCCAAGGCGCGCGGGGTGCACATCAGCTGCGAGGCCTCGCCGCACCACCTCTGCCTCACCCACGAGGCCGTGCGCACGCTCGACACGCGGATGAAGATGAACCCGCCGCTGCGGACCGAGGACGACCGCCAGGCGCTCATCGAGGGCCTGCGCTCGGGCGTCATCGACTGCATCGCCACCGATCACGCGCCGCACGCGCGCGACGAGAAGGAGGTGCCGTTCGAGCAGGCGCCCATGGGCACCACGGGCCTGGAGACCGCGTTCGCGGCGGTCTACACCGAGCTGGTGCGCCCCGGCGTGCTGACGCTCGAGCTGCTCGTGCGCCGGCTCTCCGACGGGGCGGCGCTGTTCGCCCTGCCGACGCCGCGCATCGCCCCGGGCGAGTCGGCCAACGTCACGCTGGTCGACCTCGACCGCCCCTGGGTGGTCGGCGACGGCGGCTACGCCTCGCGCTCGGCCAACTGCTGCTTCGACGGGCGCACGTTGCACGGGCGCGTGCTGCTGACCGTCGCGGCCGGCACGGTCGCGTTCCGCTCCCGCCAGGCCGAGGCGGTGGCCTCGTGAGCCGCCCGGGCGCCTACGTCCTGCTGGAGGACGGCGCGCGCTTCGACGGCGAGTCCTGCGCCGCGGCCGGCCACGCCGTCGGCGAGGTCGTCTTCACGACGGGCATGTCGGGCTACCAGGAGTCGCTGACCGACCCGAGCTTCGCCGGCCAGCTCGTCACGTTCACCTACCCGCACATCGGCAACTACGGCGTCTCGCAGGAGGCGATGGAGTCCGAGCGGATCTGGGCCCGCGCGGCGATCATGCGCGAGGCCGTCAACCGCGAGGACGCCCCGGGCGCCGAGCGCGGCTGGCTGGACTGGCTGACCGACTGCGGCGTGCCGGCCATCACCGGCGTCGACACCCGCGCGCTGGTGCGCCACATCCGCGACGCCGGCACGATGCGCGGCGGGATCTTCACCGACGACGTGCCCGAGTCGCGGGCGCGCGAGCTCGTCGTCGCCGAGCCGCCCATGGCCGGTCAGGACCTCGCACGGCTCGTCACGCCCGCGCAGGCCCACACCGTGGCGGCCGCCGGCGACCCGCGCGACCGCCTGCGGATCCACGCCATCGACACCGGCATCAAGGGCTCCATCGTGCGCAACCTGGTCCAGCGCGGCGCCGAGGTCACGCTGCACCCGTGCACGGTGACCAGCGACGAGCTGCTGGCCACCGACGCCGACGCGTTCTTCCTGGCCAACGGCCCCGGCGACCCGGCGGCGCTGGGCTACGTCGTGCAGACGGTCCGCGAGCTCATCGGCAAGCGCCCCGTGTGGGGCATCTGCCTCGGCCACCAGCTGCTCTGCCAGGCCGTCGGGCTGGAGACCTACAAGCTGCCCTTCGGCCACCGCGGCGGCAACCACCCCGTCAAGGACCTGCGCACCCAGCGCATCGAGATCACCTCCCAGAACCACGGCTTCGCCGTCCGGGCACCCGACGGAGGAGGCCGCGTGGAGGCCGACGAGCCCGTGCGCTGGCAGACCGACTTCGGGGAGGCCGCGCTGACCCACGTCAACCTCTACGACCGCACGGTCGAGGGCCTCGAGCTGCTCGAGGTCGAGAGCGCCACGGTGCAGTACCACCCCGAGGCGGGCCCCGGTCCCAACGACGCGCTCTACCAGTTCGACCGCTTCCTCGACGCCGTCAGGAGCGCCTGAGATGCCCCGCCGCAATGACCTCCACAAGATCCTGATCCTCGGCTCGGGGCCGATCGTCATCGGCCAGGCGGCCGAGTTCGACTACTCCGGCGTGCAGGCCTGCAAGGTGCTGCGGGAGGAGGGCTACGAGATCGTCCTGGTCAACTCGAACCCGGCGACGATCATGACCGACCCGGAGTTCGCCGACGCGACCTACATCGAGCCGCTGCTGCCCGGTCCCGTGGCCCAGGTCATCGAGAAGGAGCGCCCGGACGCGCTGCTGCCGACGCTCGGCGGCCAGACCGCGCTCAACCTCGCCAAGGCGCTGCACGAGGACGGCACGCTGGAGCGCTTCGGCGTCGAGCTCATCGGGGCCAACTACGACGCGATCAACTGCGCCGAGGACCGCGAGCTGTTCCAGCAGGCCATGGCCGCGGCCGGCCTGGCCATGCCCGCCAACGCGATCGCGACCACGCCCGAGGAGGCCGAGGCCGCGCGCGAGCGCATCGGCCTGCCGGCGATCGTGCGGCCCGCGTTCACGCTCGGCGGCCGCGGCGGCGGCATCGCCCGCACCGAGGAGGAGTACGGCGCGATCGTCGCGCGCGGCCTGGCCGCCTCGCCGATCTCGCAGGTGCTCATCGACCAGTCCGTGATCGGCTGGGGCGAGTTCGAGCTCGAGGTCATGCGCGACCACCACGACAACGTGGTCATCGTGTGCTCCATCGAGAACATCGACCCGATGGGCGTGCACACGGGCGACAGCGTCACCGTCGCCCCGCAGCAGACGCTGACCGACCGCCTCTACCAGAAGCTCCGCGACCAGGCCATCGCCTGCATCCGGGCGGTCGGCGTCGAGACCGGCGGGTCCAACGTGCAGTTCGCGGTCAACCCGACGACGGAGGAGATCCTCGTCATCGAGATGAACCCGCGCGTGTCGCGCTCCAGCGCGCTGGCCAGCAAGGCCACCGGGTTCCCGATCGCCAAGATCGCCGCGCGGCTGGCCGTCGGCTACACGCTGGAGGAGATCCCCAACGACATCACCAAGGTCACGCCGGCCAGCTTCGAGCCGACGATCGACTACGTGGTGGTCAAGTGGCCGCGGTTCGCCTTCGAGAAGTTCACGGGCGCCGACGTCGAGCTGTCGACGCACATGAAGTCCGTCGGCGAGGCCATGGCCATCGGGCGCACGTTCGGCCAGGCGTTCCTGAAGGCGATGCGCTCGCGCGAGCTCGACAGCGTCCCGCAGCTGCAGGCGCTGGACGCCCCCGCGCTGCTGACGATGCTCGAGCGGCCCGCGTCGGACCGCTACGACGTCATCCTCGAGGCGCTGCGCAAGGGCGCCACGATCGACGAGATCCACGCGCGCACGTTCGTCGACCGCTGGTTCCTGGAGGAGCTGGCCGCCCTGGCTCGCGACCCCGAGACGCCGTTCGCCGGAGAGCGCTCGTTCAAGTCCGTCGACACGTGCGCCGCGGAGTTCGCGGCCGAGACGCCCTACTACTACTCGGGCTGGGAGCGGGTGGCCGCCCACGAGGTCGTGCGGTCCGAGCCGCGCCGGCCGTCGGTCGTCATCCTCGGCGCCGGGCCCAACCGGATCGGGCAGGGCATCGAGTTCGACTACTGCTGCGTGCACGCGGCGATGACCGTCCGCGAGAGCGGCCGCGACGCGGTGATGATCAACTGCAACCCCGAGACGGTCTCGACCGACTACGACACGTCGGACCGCCTGTACTTCGAGCCGCTGACGCTCGAGGACGTCCTCGGGGTCATCGCCGTCGAGCAGCCCGAGGGCGTCATCGTCCAGTTCGGCGGCCAGACGCCGCTGCGCCTGGCCCAGGGGCTGCTGGAGGCCGGGGTCCCCATCCTGGGCACGAGCGTCGACAGCATCGACCTCGCCGAGGACCGCGGGCGCTTCGGGGCGCTGCTGCAGCGCCTGGGCTACAGCGCGCCGCCCTACGCGACGGCCGACACGATCGAGGAGGCCCTGGACCGCGGCGACGACGTCGGCTACCCGCTGCTCGTGCGCCCCAGCTACGTGCTCGGCGGCCGCGCCATGGAGATCGTCTACTCGCGCGACGGCCTGGCCGACTACCTGACGCGCAACGCCCGCGACGGCCGGGCGATCTACCTCGACCGCTTCCTGGAGGACGCGATCGAGGTCGACGTCGACGCGCTGTGCGACGGCGAGCAGGTCTGGGTCGGCGGCATCATGCAGCACGTCGAGGAGGCCGGCATCCACTCCGGCGACAGCGCGTGCGTGCTGCCCCCGCACTCCCTGGGCCCCGACATGCTCGACCAGATCCGCGCCGCCACGCGGGGCATCGCGCTGGGCCTGGGCGTCGTCGGGCTCTTGAACGTCCAGTACGCGGTCCACGCCGGCGAGCTCTCCGTCATCGAGGCCAACCCGCGGGCGTCGCGCACGGTGCCGTTCGTCTCCAAGGCCATCGGGGTGCCGCTGGCCAAGATGGCCTGCCGGCTCATGCTCGGCGAGCGCCTCGCCGACCTCGCCCTCCCGCCCGAGGACGCACCGATCGACCACGTCAGCGTCAAGGAGGCCGTGCTGCCCTTCGACCGCTTCGACGGCTCCGACGCGCTCCTCGGGCCCGAGATGCGGTCCACCGGCGAGGTCATGGGCGTCGCGCGCGACTTCCCCAGCGCGTTCGCCAAGGCCCAGGCCGCGGCGGGCGCCGCGCTGCCCTCGGAGGGCACCGTGTTCATCACGGTCACCGACCGCGACAAGCCGGCCGCCGCCGGGGTGGCCCAGCTCCTGCACGACCTGGGCTTCCGGATCATCGCCACGCGCGGCACGGCCGAGGCCATCCAGCGCTGGGGCGTGCCCGTGGAGGTCATCAACAAGATCGGCGAGGGCTCGCCGCACGTCGTGGACTGGATCGAGAACGGCGACGTCGACCTCGTGGTCAACACGCCGACCGGCTCCGGGGCGCGCACGGACGGATGGGAGATCCGCCGGGCGGCCGTCGCGCGGGGATCCCGGCGCTGACGACGCTGAGCGCCGGGCTCAGCGCCGCGCGGGCGATCGCCTCCGGGCGCCAGGGCGTCGCCGCCGTGCTGTCGCTGCAGGAGCTGCACCTGGCCCGGTCACAGGCCGCGGCGGGGACGGGCTCCTGATCTGGGAGCGCCTGTTCTCCGGCGTCCTGGTCCGCCTGGACGCCGAGACCGCCCACCGCCTGGGCTCCGCGGTCCTGGGCGTGGTGCTGGGCCCGGCCGTCGTGCGCGGCCTGGCCGCGCGCCGGCTGGCGCCCGCCGACCCGGCGCTGCGCGTCCGCGCCCTGGGCCTGGACCTGCCCAGCCCGCTCGGGCTGGCGGCCGGCGTCGACAAGGACGCCGCGCACCCCGACGCGCTCGGCGCGCTCGGCTTCGGCTTCGTCGAGATCGGGACGGTGACCGCCCAGCCCCAGCCCGGCAACCCGCGCCCGCGCATGTTCCGGCTGCCCGCCGACCGGGCGCTGGTCAACCGGATGGGGTTCAACAACGGCGGCGCCGCCGCGGCGGCCGCGCGGCTGCGGGCGCGGGAGACCCGGCCCGGCCGGCCGCGCGCGGTCGTGGGGGTCAACATCGGCCGGACGAAGACCGCCCGGGACGTGGGGGCCGACTACCGGGCCTCGGCCGCGGCGCTGGCCCCGGTGGCCGACTACCTCGTCCTCAACGTCAGCTCGCCCAACACGCCGGGGCTGCGCGACCTGCAGGCCGTCGAGCAGCTCGAGGCGCTCGTGGGGAGGTGCGCGCCGCGATGGCGTCGTCCGGGCGCACGGTGCCGCTGCTCGTCAAGATCGCGCCAGACCTGGCCGACGCCGACATCGACGCCATCGCCGACCTGGCCCTGCGCACCGGGCTGGACGGGCTCATCGCGACGAACACGACGATCGCCCGCGACGGGCTGCGCAGCGCGCCCGAGGTCGTCGCCGGCGCCGGGGCCGGCGGCCTGTCCGGCGCCCCGCTGGCGGCCCGCTCGCTGGAGGTCCTGCGCCGGCTGCGGTGGCGCGTGGGGTCCGACGTCGTACTCGTCTCGGTGGGCGGCGTGCAGACCGCCGAGGACGTCGCGGAGCGCCTGCGCGCGGGGGCCACGCTGGTGCAGGCCTACACCGCGTTCGTCTACGGCGGGCCGCTCTGGCCGCGACGCGTCAACCGCGCCCTGGGACGCCTCGTCCGGGCCTCGGGGTTCGAGTCGGTCCGGGACCTGACGGCGAGCGCCCCGGCGGCCGGATAGGACGTCCTGTCCACGCCGCCGGGGCCGCCCGGTGCGGCCCGCGCGCAGACGCTGCGCACCGCGGCCGGCGCGATTCCCGCAAACAGCGGCGAGAACCCGGCGGCCGCTCGTGGGTGCGGCACATAACCACCACAAATTCCCTGCAAATGCTGCCGCGACCGTCAACCAGGGTGAAGAAGGGTGGACCTCAGGTCGAGGTCCAGCTGAATTGGTGCGCGGCGCCTTGCTGGCGACGGCGTCATGTGTAGTATCGGCGCCCCTGATGTCGCCGGCCGCCAACTCGCCCACCAAGCACACGGCGGCACCCGAACGCAGCCTCAACCAGCGGATGGACGCCCTGCAGAAGGCGAACGTCATCCGCACGCGTCGCGCCCAGCTCAAGCGCGATCTGAAGGCCGGGCGGGTGTCGATCCACCAGCTGCTCCTCGAACCGCCGGAGTTCCTCGAGACCGCGAAGGTCTTCGACATGCTCCTGGCCGTCCCGAAGTACGGGCGGGTGAAGGCCAACAAGATCCTGCAGACCTGCCGGATCTCGCCCTCCAAGACCATCGGCGGCCTCTCGGACCGCCAGCGTGCCGAGCTCGTCGGCATGCTCCGCAAGTAACGCGCGCGTGGGCGCCGCGGCCCGTCCGCCGGCCGGGACCGCCCGCCCCGGGGTCTTCGTGATCACCGGCCCCTCGGGGGTCGGCAAGGGGACGCTGATCCGCCTGCTGCGCGAGCGCGTGCCCGAGCTCGCGCTGAGCGTGTCGGCCACCACGCGCCAGGCGCGCCCCGGCGAGACCCAGGGCGAGCACTACCACTTCCTCTCCGACGAGGAGTTCGCCCGCCACGTCGCCGCGGGCGACTTCGTGGAGTGGGCCGAGTACTCGGGCCGGCGCTACGGGACGCTGCGCGAGGAGCTGGAGCGCCACACCTCCGGCGGGCGCCCCGTCGTGCTGGAGATCGAGCTCCAGGGCGCGCGCCAGGTGCGCGAGACGCTGCCCGACGCCGTGCAGATCTTCATCCGGCCGCCGACCGAGGACGCGCTGCGCGACCGCCTCATCGGCCGCGGCACCGACGACGCCGAGCAGATCGAGCGCCGCCTCGAGGTGGCCCAGGACGAGCTCGCCGCCGCGGGGGAGTTCCAGCACGTCGTCGTCAACGACCGCCTCGACGAGGCGGTCGACGCCTTGGCCGCGATCGTGCGGGGTACACTGGGCCCGTGATCAGCCCCCGCATCGACAAGCTGCTCGTCCACGTGGACTCCAACTACGCGTCGGTCCTCGTCGCCGCCAAGCGCGCGCGGCAGATCAACTCGTACTACCACAACCTCGGCGAGGGCACGTTCGACGAGTTCCCCCGCCCATGGTCGAGACGATCAGCAAGAACTACCTGACGATCGCCCTCGAGGAGGTCGCCGCGGGCAAGATCAAGTACCAGTACCGCTAGGCCGTCGCGATGGCGCGCCTCCTCCTCGGGGTCAGTGGGGGTATCGCCGCGTACAAGGCGCTCGAGCTCGTGCGCCTGGCCACCAAGGCCGGCCACGCGGTGCGCGCCGTGCAGACGCCGACGAGCGAGCGCTTCGTCGGCACCGCGTCGTTCGCCGCCCTCACGGGCGCGCCGGTGCTCACCAGCGAGTTCGAGCGCGACCCGGCGCGCGGCGCGTTCCCCGACCAGGCGCCGCCGTCGCACGACCCGGCCAGCCACCTGGAGCTCGTGCGCAACGCGGATGCCTACCTCATCGCGCCGGCGTCGGCCAACACGATCGCCAAGCTGGCCGGCGGACTGGCCGACAACCTGCTGACCAGCGCCGCGCTGGCCGCCCCCTGTCCCGTGCTCGTCGCCCCGGCGATGAACCACCACATGTGGGTGCACCCGGCCACCCGCGCCAACCTGCGCGTGCTGCGTGAGCGCGGCGTGACCGTGATCGAGCCCGGCGAGGGCGCGCTGGCCACCAAGGGCGAGTGGGGGATGGGGCGCCTGGCCGAGCCGGCCGAGCTGCTGGCCGCCGTGGAGGCCGTCGTCGCGCTGGGCCCGGCGCGCCCGCGCCCGTGGGACGGCCTGCGCGTGCTGGTCACCGCCGGCGGCACCCGCGAGCCGATCGACGCCGTGCGCTACGTCGGCAACCGCTCCAGCGGCCGGATGGGCTTCGCGGTGGCCGAGGCCGCCGCGGCGCTGGGCGCCGAGGTCACGGTGATCGCCGCCAACGTCGCGCTGGCGCGCGCGTCGGGGATCCGCTACCTGGACGTGGAGACCGCGGCGCAGCTGGGGGAGGCGTGCGCGCGCGAGTTCGCGGCCTGCGACGTCCTGGTCATGGCCGCGGCGGTCGCCGACTTCCGCCCGTCGGCCGCCGTGGACGGCAAGCTCAAGAAGGACGGCCGCGACGAGCTGGCGCTCGTGCTCGAGCGCACGGAGGACGTGCTCAGCGGGCTGGCGGCGGTGCGCCGCCCGGCGCAGACGCTCGTCGGGTTCGCCGCCGAGCACGGCGCGCCGGCGCTGGCCCACGGCCGCGACAAACTCGAGCGCAAGGGACTGGATGCGGTGGTGGTCAACGACGTCTCACAGCCGGGCATCGGGTTCGACTCCCACGACAACGAGGTGACGATCGTCACCGCGGCGGGCGACGAGCACGTCCCCCGCGCCACGAAGGACGACGTCGCGCAGGCGATCCTCGCGACCGTCGACCGGCTCCGCGCCGCGGCCCCGGCCCGCGCGGCGGAGCGGGCGCGATGAGCGCCGACGAGCGCCTCGACGGCTCGGAGATCGCCCGTGCCGGGCTGCTGGCGCGGCGCATCGGCGAGGCCGTCCACGACGCGGTCGAGGTCCGGGCCGAGGTCCTGCAGGACCTCCTGGTCTGCATCCTGGCCGAGGGTCACGTGCTCATCGAGGACCTGCCCGGCGTCGGCAAGACGACGCTGGCCCGCGCGGTGGCGCGCGTCACCGACCTCGGCTTCGCACGCGTGCAGTGCACGGCCGACCTGCTGCCCGCCGACGTCGTGGGCACCAACATCTTCAACCAGCGCGAGGACCGCTTCGAGTTCCGGCCCGGGCCGGTGTTCGCCAACGTCGTGCTCGTCGACGAGATCAACCGCGCCTCGCCCAAGACGCAGTCGGGCCTGCTGGAGTGCATGCAGGAGCGCCGCGTCACCGTCGACGTGCACTCCCACGAGCTCGCCCGGCCGTTCGTCGTGCTGGCCACGCAGAACCCGGTGGAGTTCGAGGGCACCTACCCGCTGCCCGAGGCCCAGGTCGACCGGTTCATGGCGCGCCTCTCGCTCGGCTACCCGACGCCCGCGGCCGAGGTCGACATGCTCCGCGACCACGAGGCGGGCGACCGCGTCGAGAGGATGGAGCCCGTCGCCACCGCCGCCGACGTGCTCGAGGCCATCGGCGTCGCCACGCGCGTCGTGGCGTCCGATCGGCTGCGCGGCTACATCGTCGCGCTCATCCAGCGCACCCGCGAGGACGCGCGCACCGAGCTGGGCGCCAGCCCGCGCGCCGGCCTCATGCTCCTGCGCGCCGCGAAGGCCCGCGCCGTCCTGCAGGGCCGCGACCACGTGCTGCCCGACGACGTCCAGGCGCTGGCCGGCGTCGTGCTGTCGCACCGCATCGTGCTCGCCCCCGAGGCCCTGGAGGCCACGGGCGAGCAGATCGTGGCCGACGCCCTGGCGGCGACACCGGCGCTGTAGGCCGGCCGTGCGCGAGACCACCCGCCCGCTGATCCGGACCGCCGCGCTCGGCGTGCTGCTGGTGGTCTGCGGCGGGCTGCTGGACGCCGAGCCGCTGTACGTCCCCGGCACGGCGTTCCTCCTGCTGGCCGCCGGTGCGGCCACGTGGGTGCTCGGCGGCTCGCGCGGCATCGAGGTCCGGCGCACCGTCGGGGTCCGCCGAGCCCTGGAGGACGACCCGGTGCCCGTCGAGGTCCACGTGAGCTCGGCGCGCCCGCTGCCCACGGGCGGGATCCTCGACGAGCTGCTGCCCGCGCCCGCGCCGTTGGCCGCCGGGCGCCGGGCGACCCGCGTGCACATCGACGTGCGCTTCTCCCGCCGCGGGCGCAAGCTGCTGGCCCCGCCGCGCGTGGCCGTGCGCGACCCGTTCGGCCTCATGGTCCGCCTCGCGCGGACCGGAACCGGCACCGTGGACGAGGTGCTCGTCCTCCCGTGCGTCTCGCGCGTGCGCGTGCCCGGCGGCGACGGGGAGGCCTCCGGCTCCCTGCAGCTCGGGCGCCGCTCGTCGGTGGCGGCCGAGATCGAGCTCGACGGCCTGCGCCAGCACCGGCAGGGCACGCCCGCGTCGCGCATCTTCTGGCCCTCGCTGGCCAAGGGTGGAGAGCTGCTGGAGCGGCGCCTGCGCGCCGACAGCGACACGCGCCCGGTCGTCGTCCTCGATCCGCGCGGGGCCGAGACCGAGGACGACCTCGACGCGGCGGTGCGCGCCGCGGCCTCGCTGGCCGTCCACCTCGCACACGCCGGCGGCTGCGCGCTGCTCATCCCCGGCGACCGGCGCCCGGCGATCCTCGAGCCCGCGCTCATCGGCTGGCCGCACCTGCACGTCCGCCTCGCGCTGGTCGACGGCGCCACCGCGCCGGCGCTGGCCGGCGTGTCGGCCCGGCGCGGGCCCGTGCTCTACGTCTCGGCCCGCCGGCTGAGCCGGCCGCCGCGGGCGCTGGCCCACGCCCCGGGCGGCGGGCGCGTGCTCATCGTCCCCGGCGCCCTGCCGTCCCGCCGCGCGCTGTTCGAGGTGGCGGGCTGCACCGGCTACGAGCTCTCCGAGGCCCATGGGCGCACCGGGCGGCTGCATGACCTCGATCCCGGCACCCCCGCCGCGCGCCGCGGGCCTCGGCCTGCGCGCGCTGGGCACCGGCGCGGTCGTGCGCCTCGGCGCGCTGGCGGCGCTCTCGCTCTACGCGGCCGAGCACTGGGCCACGATCGTCGAGCCCGCTGCGCGCGGCGACCTCTTCGGCCTGTTCGTGGTGGCGATCGCGTGCGGGCTGGCGGCGCGCGGGGTCGCCGCGCTGCCGTCGCGCGCCGTGCGCCTCGCGGCGGTCGCCGCGCTCGCGCTCGTGACGCTGGCGGCGATCCTGCTCGTCGGCAACGTGCCGCTGCGCCTGCTGCGGCCCGACCGCTGGGACACCCTGGCCTCGGGGATCGGCGGGGCGCTCGGTGCGATCCCCGCCCTCCGCGTGCCCTACACGGGCGTCGACCCCTGGCTGCACATCGTCCTGCGCACCGGCGGCGGCCTGCTGCTGACCGCCGCCGCCTGCCTCGGACTGGCCCGGCGCCCGCGCACGTTCGCGGCCGCCGTCTGCCTCGGTGTCCTCTACACGGTGCCGATCATCGAGGCCGGCCCGCGGCACCCCTACCTCGACGGGGCCGTCTTCACCGTGCTGCTCGGCGTGCTGGTCCTCGGAGAGCGCCTCGGCCCCCGCGAGGCGCCGATGGCCGCCGGCCTCGGCGCCGCGGCCCTGGTCGCCGCGGTCCTCGTCGCGCCGCACCTGGACTCCCGCTCGCCCTGGGTGGACTACGAGGCGCTGGCCGAGTCGCTGCAGAGCGGCAAGACCACCACCTTCTCGTGGAACCAGCGCTACGGCCCGATCATGTGGACGCGCGACGGCCTGGAGATGGCCCGCATCCGGTCGCGGGGCAACCTGTACTTCAAGACCACGGCGCTGGAGCGCTTCGACGGCGTGGGATGGCGGCAGACCCGGGACGTGCTGGCCAACAGCGACGACACCGAGCTCGCCGTCCGCCACCCCGGCTGGTTCCAGACGATCCACGTCTCGATCAAGGGCCTGAAGTCGCGGCCCTTCATCGGGGCGGGCACGACGCTGCGCGTCGAGCGCTCCACCAAGCCGGTGCAGCCGGCCACCCCCGGGACCTTCGAGGCCTCGGGCACGCCGCTGCGCCGCGGCGACTCGTACGACGCCGCGGTGTACTACCCGCGGCCGAGCACCACCGAGATGCAGGTCGCGGGCACCGACTACCCCGTCATCGTGCTGCGCGACCTCACCGTCGGCCTGCCCGCCCAGGCGGGGCTGGGCCCACTGGACGTCGACTTCGCCGCCTGGGGCAGCGACGGCCTGACCACCGCACGGGCGGCCAACGGCTTCGACCGCATCGACCCCGACCAGGTCCTGGCCGACTCGCCCTACGGCCGCACCTACGCCCTGGCCCGTCAGATCCGCGCCGCCTCGACCGACCCCTACGACTACGTGCGCAACGTCATCGCGCGCGTGCAGCGCGGGGCGCGCTACACCGAGAACCCGCCGGCGCCGGGCGACCTCGCGCCGCTGGACGCCTTCCTGTTCCGCGACCGCGCGGGCTACTGCCAGTACTTCGCGGGCGCGACGGCGCTGCTGCTGCGCATGGGCGGGGTGCCCGCCCGCATGGCGGCCGGCTTCTCGCCGGGCCTGCTGACCTCGGGCGAGCACCGCCTCAGCGACCTCGACGCCCACGCCTGGGTCGAGGTCTACTTCCCGCGCCTGGGCTGGGTCACGTTCGACCCGACGCCGGGCGACTCGCCGGCCCGCTCGCAGATCACCGACACGCAGCGCGCGGCCGAGTCCATCAAGAACGCCGCGCCCCAGGCCCAGCAGGGCAGCGACCGGCTGACCGACCCCACCGCCGGCGGCGCGGCCGGGGTCGGCGCGCAGGACGGCGGCGGCTCTCCGCTCGCGCTCATCGCCGGCATCGTCGGCGGGTGGGCGTGGTGGCGGCCGGCGCGGCGGTCGCCCTGCGCCAGCGCTGGCGGCGGCGCAGCGCCGATCCCGACCTCGACGAGCTGCGCCTGGCGCTCGCGCGCACCGGCCGCGCGGCGACGCCGTCGACGACGCTGGCCCGGCTCGAGCGGCTGCTGGGCGACAGCGAGGGCTCGCTGGGCTACCTGCGTGCGCTGCGCCTGGCGCGCTACGGCGGGATCGCCGCGCCGCCGACGGCCGCGCAGCGCCGCGCGATGCGCCGCTCGCTCGTCGCGGGCCTGGGCCCCCGCGCCCGGATGGCCGCGCTGTGGACGTTCCCGCCGCGCCCGCGCGAGCTGTGGGATGTGCTGCGGGTGCGGCGCAGGCGCCCCTACACTGGCTGAGATGACCGAGGCCGATGTGTACGACCTCTTCCGTCAGGGCACCGAGCTGCTCGAGCGCGGCGACCACCACGCGGCGACCGTCCCGCTGGGCCGCGCCCGCGAGCTGGCGCCGGACAAGGACTCCGTCCGCGAGGCCTACGGGCGGGCCCTGTTCGGGGCCCAGCGCTTCCGCGAGGCCGCCGAGGAGTTCGGCGCCGTCGCCGAGCACGCCCCGACCAACGACTATGCCTTGTTCTGCCTGGGCCGGGCGCTGCAGCAGCTCGGCCGCCACGCCGAGGCGCGCCATCCGCTGGCGCTGGCCTGCAACCTGCAGCCCCAGCGCGCCGACTACCGGCGCTACCGCGACCAGGCCCGCCGCCGGGCGGCCTGAGGGCTCCGTCGCGGCGCCCGCGGCGGGCCCCTCGCAACGCCCGCCGGGCGGCTCGCGGACGCCGTGCAGGACCCCTTCCAACGCGCGCCCGGGACGGGGCATGGTGCTATCCTCGCGACACAACTTCCGTGCCGGCGGACCGTCCGCCGGTGATGTACAGGGAGCGGGCGTGAGCCCGCTCTTTCATTTGAGAGGGGAGGGTTGATGACCAGCATCCAGGACGAGATCGAGCGCAGGCTCGCCGAGCGCGAGCCCGACGTCGAGGTGCTGCTGGCCGAGCTCAAGGGCGACACCGTCGAGCTCTTCATCGACCACCCCGACGGCGTCACGCTCGAGCTGTGCGAGCGCGTCACGCGGGCGCTCCCCGAGCTGCTGGAGGAGCACGGGCTGACCGTGTCCTCGCCCGGCCTCGAACGTCCTCTGAGCAAGCCGGATCACTTCCGCCGGTTCATCGGCCGCCGGGCGCGGGTCCGCACCCGCGAGGCCCGCGACGGGCACCGGTCGTTCACCGGCGAGCTCGTCGGCGCCTCCGAGTCCGAGGTGACGATCGCCGCCGACAACGGCCTGGTCGCCATCCCGTACGACGCCATCGCCCGTTCGAACCTCGTCGAGTCCTAGGAGCACGGAGCTACTCATGTCCCGCGAGATCCTGGAAGCCATGACCGCGCTGGCGCGCGAGAAGGGCATCGCATCCGAGAAGCTGATGGCCGCGCTGGAGGACGCGCTGCTGTCGGCCTACAAGAAGCTGCCCGGGGCCGCCCGCTACGCCCGCGTCGAGGTCGACCACGAGACCGGGGACTTCGTCGTCATCCGGTACCGCATCCCGAAGGACCTCGAGGCCGAGCTCATCGGCGAGACGATCGAGGAGGAGTCCTACATCGACCCGGAGACGGGTGATCGCGTCGAGCCGCAGGACCCCGAGATCGACCCGGCCAGGTTCGAGCAGTACCGCGACCGCATCGAGGAGATCGACGACACCCCCGAGGACTTCGGCCGCATCGCCGCGCAGACCGCCAAGCAGGTCATCCTGCAGCGGATCCGCGAGGCCGAGCGCGACATGATGTTCGAGGAGTACCGCGACCGCGTCGGCGAGCTGATCACCGGCATCGTCCAGCAGTCGGACTCCCGCTACACGCTGGTCCAGCTGCGCGAGCGCGTCGAGGCGCTGCTGCCCAAGGGCGAGCAGGTCGACGGCGAGCGCTACGACCACGGCCAGCGCGTCAAGGCCGTCATCAAGGAGGTCTCGCCCTCCACGAAGGGTCCCTCCATCATCGTCAGCCGCCGCGACGGCGAGCTCATCAAGAAGCTCTTCGAGCTCGAGGTCCCCGAGATCGCCGACGGGCTGGTCGAGATCGCCAACGTCGCCCGCGAGCCGGGCTACCGCTCCAAGATCGCCGTGATCTCGCACGCCGACGGCGTGGACCCGGTCGGCGCGTGCGTCGGCCCCCGCGGCTCGCGCGTGCGCATGGTGGTGTCCGAGCTGCGCGGCGAGAAGATCGACATCATCCCCTACAACGACGAGCCCGCCCGGTTCGTCGCCAAGGCGCTGTCGCCGGCCCGCGTCCGCGAGGTCCTCGTCGACGACGAGTCCAAGCAGGCCACGGTCATCGTCCCCGACGACCAGCTCTCGCTGGCCATCGGCCGCGAGGGCCAGAACGCCCGCCTCGCCGCCCGCCTGACGGGCTGGCGCATCGACATCAAGTCCGAGTCGGACTTCGCGGCGACCGCCACGGCCACCGAGGAGTACGAGGGCGAGGAGGTCGGCGGCCGCTGCCAGGCCATCAGCGTCCGCGGTCGTCGCTGCCCGAACGAGGCGCTGCCCGGGTCGCCGTTCTGCGGCCTGCCCAAGCACCAGGCCCTCTCCCGCTTCACGACCGCCCAGGTCGCGATCCTCGAGCCGCTCAGCGACGAGGAGATCGGCGACCTGTCCGATCCCGACAAGACCTGGGACGACGTCGTCGACATCGTCACCCGCGCCGAGGAGCTGTTCGGCGATCAGGAGCTCGTCGTCCAGGAGGGCGCCGACGAGGGCGACTTCCCGGCCGAGGAGGGCGAGGACGAGGAGGCCGACGCCGACCTCGAGGCCGACCACGCCGAGGCCGAGGCCGAGGTCCAGGCCGACGTGGAGGCGGACCCCGACGACGGCGTCGACCTGGCCGGCGACGACGCCCTCGAGCCCGCGCCCGAGGCCTCCGAGCCCGACGGCGAGGCGCCCGCCGAGGCCCCCGAGCAGCAGGCGCAGGAGCCGACGTCGTAAGCTCCGTACCGCACCGGCGCTGCATCGGCTGCGGGACCGTACGTCCCAAGGCCGAGCTGCTGCGGCTGGTCGCGGCGGACCAGCGGGTCGTCGCGGACCCGTCGGCCACCATGCCGGGCAGAGGTGCGTACGTCTGTGACCAGGCGTGCGCCCGTAGGGCGGTCCAGCGCCGCGCAGTGACCCGAGCCCTGAGGCGCAGGGTCGACATCCCGCAAGACTTCGTAGAATCAATAGGACTGCATGGCGAAAAAGCGCATCCATGAGATCGCCAAGGAGCAGGGCCTGTCCAGCAAGGACGTGCTCGACCAGCTCCAGGCCGCCGGACTCGACGTGAAGGCCGCTGCCTCCACGGTGGAGGAGAGCGACGCCCTGCGCGCGCTCGGCGGCGGCAACGGCTCCTCGGCCCCCCCGACGACCACGAAGGCGGCACCGGCCGCCGGCGCCGCCTCCAGCGCGCCGCCCGCCGGCCGCGGCCAGCCCGCCCGCCCGCCGCAGGGCCGGGGCGCTCCCGTGCGCCCGCCCGAGGGCCGTGGCGCCCCCGTGCGCCCGCCCGCCGGGCGCGGCCAGCCCGTGCGTCCCGGTCAGGCCCCCGCCGGCCGTGGCGGCCCCGTGCGGCCGCCCTCCCAGTCCTCAGGCTCGCGCGGCTCGGCCCCCACCGGCCGCGGCGCCCCCGTGCGCCCCGGCCAGGCGCCCGCGCGCGGCGGGTCCACCGGCGGCCGCCAGCCGTCCTCGCCCCAGCCCGTCCGGCCCGTCCCGCGCCGGCCCGTGCTCGACGACCTGCCGGTCGACCCGCGCCGCCAGATGGGCCGCGGCGGCCCCGGGCAGGCACGACCGACCGGCCGCGCCGGCGCCTCGGCGCCGCCGCAGGAGCCCGTCGCCACCGAGCCGCCCGTCGTCGAGGCGGTCACGCCGCCGCCGGCCCCGCCCGCCGAGGCGCCGGCCGCCGCCGCGCCGGCCGCGCCCGCAGCTGCTCCCGAGGCCCCCGAGGTCGCGCAGCCGCCTGCTCCCGAGCAGCCGGCGCCGGCCGTCCCCGAGGCCGCGGCGCCCGCCGCGCCCGAGGCCGAAGCCGCCCCGGCCGCCGAAGTCCCCGAGGCCGAGGCCGCGGCGCCCGCCGCCGAGGTCCCTGCGGCCGAGGCGCCCGCCGCCGCGGCCACCCCGGCCGCGGCCGCCGCCACGCCCGCCGAGGCCAAGAAGCCGACGGGCAAGAACGCCAAGCCCGACGGCCCGGTCCCGCACACCGAGCCGCCCAAGCCCGGCACGGGCCCCCGCATCATCTCGGTCCCCGAGCCGCCCAAGCGCCCCAAGCGCGACGAGACCCAGTCGCAGCCCTCGGGCACCGGCGGCCGCGTCACGCGCTCCGGTCAGCGCGGAGAGGGCGGTCCCGGCGCCGGCAAGCGCCGCGTCGTCATCGACTCCCAGGCCGCGCGCCGCGGCCCCGGCGGAGGCCCCGGCCCCGCCCCGCAGCGCCCGCCGCGTCGTCGTCGCCGGCGTCGCCGCACGCCGATGGAGGACACGCCGCAGATCCTGGCGGCCGATCAGCTCACGCGCACCGACACGATCCGGATCAACTCCGGCTCGACGGTCAAGGACGTCGCCGAGTACCTCGGCGTGCCCGTCCCCGACGTCATCAAGCAGCTCATGTCGATGGGCGTGCTGGCCACGCTCACCAAGACGCTGGCCGACGAGCAGATCGAGATCGTCGCCGAGGCCCTGGGCAAGAAGATGACGATCGTCCATCTCGGCGACGAGGCCGAGGAGGAGTTCGAGTACGACGACGCCGACGAGGATCTCGTCGAGCGTCCGCCGGTCGTCACGATCATGGGCCACGTCGACCACGGCAAGACGTCGCTGCTGGACGCCGTCCGCTCGACGGAGGTCGCCGCCGGCGAGGCCGGCGGGATCACCCAGCACATCGGCGCCTACCAGGTCCACCACAACGGCAAGACGATCACGTTCCTGGACACACCGGGCCACCAGGCGTTCACCGCCATGCGTGCCCGCGGCGCCCGCGTGACCGACATCGCCGTGATCGTGGTCGCCGCCGACGACGGCGCGCGCCCGCAGACCGACGAGGCCATCGACCACGCCCACGCGGCCGACGTCCCGATCGTCGTCGCGGTCAACAAGATCGACAAGGAGGGGGCCGACCCGACGCGCGTGCGCACCGAGCTCACGCAGCGCGGCCTGCAGCCCTCGGAGTGGGGCGGCGAGACCGAGTACGTCGACGTGTCGGCCAAGACCCATCAGAACCTCGAGGAGCTCCTCGACACCCTGCTGGTCGTCGCCGAGCTCGAGGAGCTCGAGGCCAACCCGAACGCCGAGGCCTCGGGCGTCGTCATCGAGTCCAAGCTGGACCCGGGCCGCGGCCCCGTCGTCACCGTCCTCATCCAGCGCGGCACGATGCGCATCGGCGACGCCCTCGTCGCCGGCGCCGAGCCGGGCCGCGTGCGGGCGATGATCGACTACCGCGGCGAGCGCGTGCAGCAGGCCGTCCCCGGCGACCCGGTCGAGGTCCTGGGCTTCGACGGCGTCCCCGACGCGGGCGAGGTCGTCCGCGTCGTGGCCAACGACCGCGAGGCGCGCCGCCTGGCACAGGAGCGCGAGACGCGCGAGAAGGCCGAGTCGCTGGCGCGCCGCGCCGGGCGCAAGGTGTCCTTCGAGGACGTCTTCCGCCGCTCGCGCGAGGACGAGCCCGCCGAGCTGGACCTCGTCATCAAGGGCGACGTCGCCGGCTCGGTCGAGGCGCTCGAGGACGAGGTCGCGCGGCTGCCCCAGGACGAGGTGCACGTCAACGTGCTGCACAGCGGCGTGGGCGGCATCAACGAGTCCGACGTCATGCTCGCCGCGGCCTCGGAGGCCGTCATCCTCGGCTTCAACGTGCGCCCGGTGGGCGACGCGCAGGCGCTCGCCGACCGCGAGGGCGTGGAGATCCGCCACTACTCGGTGATCTACGCGGCCCTGGACGACCTGCGGGCGGCCATGCAGGGCCTCCTGGCCCCCGAGCTGGTCGAGGAGACCGTCGGCACCGTGGAGGTCCGCCAGACCTTCCGCGCGTCGAAGATCGGCATCATCGCCGGCTCCTACGTCACCGACGGCGTCGTGCGGCGCGGGGCCAAGGTCCGCGTCATCCGCGACGGCACCGTCCTGGGCGAGACGACGGTGGACACGCTGCGGCGCTTCAACGACGACGCCCGCGAGGTCGCCGCCGGCTACGAGTGCGGCATCGTGCTGGCCAACTTCCAGGACATCCGCGAGGGCGACGTCCTCGAGGTCTTCGAGACCCGGCAGGTGGAGCGCGAGCTCCAGCCGTCCTAGGAACCGGCCCCGCCGAGTCCTGTGAGCGCCTACGTCGCGCTGCTCACGATCGAACTGCACTTCCCCGATGCGGGCTCCCTCAAGGCCAAGCGCAAGGAGCTCGCATCGGTGAAGGCGCTGCTGCACCAGCGCCACGGGATGGCGGTGGCCGAGGTCGACCACCAGGACCTGTGGCAGCGGGCGACGCTGGCCGGCGCGCTGGTCAGCGGATCGCTCGCGCGCCTGGAGGAGCGCTGCGACGCCGCCCAGCGGTTCCTGGACGCGCGGGTCCCCGACGGCGTTCGCATGAATCGTGTCGTGGCCTCGTACGCCGACGTGGAAGGTCTAGGATGAGTGCCCGAGGAGCGCGGATGCGCCGCGTGGACGAAGCCGTCCGCGAGGTGCTCGGCGATGCCGTTGCCAAAGATCTCAAGGACCCACGGGTCGGATTCGTGACAGTCACCGAGGTGCGGACGAGCCCGGACCTGCGCCACGCGCGGGTCTACATCAGCGTCTTCGGCACCGACCAGGAGCGCGCCGACACGCTCGCCGGCCTGAGCTCGGCCCACGGCATCCTGCAGGCCCGCGTCGCCCGCGAGCTGCGGCTCAAGCGCACGCCCACGCTCGAGTTCGCGCTCGATGACACCGCGCAGCGCGCCGCACGGCTGGAGGCGCTCATCGAGGAGGTCACCGAGGATGGCGCCTGACGCCATGGCCGACGCCCGCGACCGGGTGCTCGAGGAGATCCGCGGCGCCGACCGCTTCTGCCTCGTGACCCATGAGCATCCCGACGGCGACGCGCTCGGCTCGCTCGTGGCGATGCACCGCGTCCTCACCGAGCTGGGCAAGGACTCGGTGATGCTCATGGCCGCCGATGAGTTCCCGCTGCCCTACGAGTACCGGTTCTTCGACCTCTCGGGGCTGTCGACCGTGCCGCCCGGCGACATCGTGGACCGCACGATCGTCTTCCTGGACTGCGGCAACATCGACCGCACCCCGCTGGGCATCGTCAAGGGCGACGACGTCCACATCCTCAACATCGACCACCACCACGACAACACGCGCTTCGGCACCGTCGACCTCGTCGACCCCGAGGCCTCCTGCACCGCGGAGATCGTCTGGGACCTCATGCGCGCCCTCGGCGTGGAGCCCGACCAGGAGCTCGCCGAGGCGCTGTACGTCGGGCTGGTCACCGACACCGGCAAGTTCATGTACGAGAACACGGGCCCGCGCGCCCACGTCATGGCGGCCGAGCTCATCGCCGCCGGCGTCGACACGCATGCGGTGTACCGCCGGCTGTACGAGGACATGCCGTTCCCCAAGCTGGAGCTGCTCGCCCGCGCCCTGCGCCGGGTGGAGCGCCACGACGGCGGCGCCCTGACCATGGGCCGCGTGACGCGCGAGGACTTCGATGCCACCGGCGCCGAGGACAGCTACACCGAGGGCATCATCGACCACCTGCGCACGGTCGAGGGGACGAAGGTCGCCGCGCTGGCCCGCGAGATCGCCAGCGAGAACGGGACGCCGGTCAAGAAGGTCTCCCTGCGCTCCACCGACGGCGAGGTCGACGTGTCGGCCATCGCCCGCGCGGGCGGCGGGGGAGGGCACCGGCAGGCGGCCGGGTTCTCCACCGTGCTCGGCGACGACGAGCTCGTCGCGTTCCTGCGCGAGCAGGTCGCGGCGCAGCTGGCGCCCGCCTCGACGTAGGGACCCCGGTGGCCGACGACCACGACGGCGTCCTGCTCGTCGACAAGCCCGCGGGCCCGACCTCGCACGACGTCGTGGCCGGCGTCCGGCGCACGCTGCCCCGCGGCGTGCGCGTCGGCCACGCCGGGACCCTGGACCCGTTCGCGACGGGCCTGCTGCTCGTGCTGACCGGCCGCGCGACGCGCATCCAGCGCTTCCTGATGGACCAGCCCAAGGCGTACGACACGATCGCGCGGCTGGGGTGGACCTCGACGACCGGCGACCCCGAGGGCGAGCTCGTCGCGACGGGCCGGATCCCACCCGACCCGCCGCCGCTGCCCACCGGCGTGCTGCGCCAGCGGCCGCCGGCCTACAGCGCCGTCAAGGTCGGCGGGCGGCGCGCCTACTCGCTGGCGCGGGCCGGCGAGGCCGTCGAGCTGCCCGAGCGCGAGGTCCGCGTCGACCGCTTCGAGCAGCTCTGGCGCGAGGGCGACCGCGCGGGCTTCACCATCGCCTGCTCCTCGGGCACCTACGTCCGCTCGCTCATCGCCGACCTCGGCGACGCCTACTGCCTGCAGCTGCGGCGCACGGCGATCGGCCCGTTCCACGTCCGCGACGCGGGAGGGCCGCCGCTGTCGCTCGGCGCGGCGCTGGCGGCGGTGCTGCCCACCGTCACCGGCGACGAGGAGACGGTCCGGCGCGCGGCCCACGGCCAGACCGTGGCGATCGCCGACCCACCGGCGACGGAGTTCGTCCTGATCGACGCGGCCGGCGACCCCGTGTGCATCGCCGAGGCGACGGACGGCGGCGCGAGGCCCCGCGTAGGCTTCCGCTCGTGAAGCTCACGTACCTGCCCGACGTGGAGCCGCACCCCCGCCGGGTGGCGGTCGGCACCTTCGACGGCGTCCACCGCGGCCACCGCGAGGTCATCCGCGGGGCCGACGCCGTCATCACCTTCGAGCCCCACCCGCAGTCCGTCGTCGCGCCGGGCACCCAGCCCCGGCTGCTGACGAGCCTGGCACGCAAGGCCCAGCTCGTCGAGGGCCTCGGGGTCCGGGAGCTCGTCGTCGTCCCCTTCGACGCCGCCTTCGCGGCCCGCGACGCCCAGGACTTCATCGACCACGTGCTCGTCGAGAACGTGCAGGCCGAGCACGTCAGCGTGGGGGAGAACTTCCGGTTCGGCCACAAGGCCGGCGGCGACGCCGCGATGCTCGCCGCCGACACGCGCTTCGAGACGCGCGTCGTGCCGCTGCTGGAGGTCGACGGCGAGGTCGTCAGCTCGAGCCACATCCGCGGCCTGGTCGCCGGCGGCGCCGTGCAGTACGCCGGCGAGCTGCTCGGAGAGCCGTTCGCCGTCGAGGGCGACGTCGCCCACGGCGACAAGCGCGGCCGCGAGCTGGGCTTCCCGACCGCCAACCTCGTGCCGGCCGCCGGCTTCGTGCTGCCCGGCCACGGCGTCTACGCCTGCCGGGTGGCGCTGCCCGGCGGCGACGTGGTCGCCGCGGCCACCAACGTCGGGGTGCGCCCGCAGTTCGTCACCGGCCGGGGCGAGCTGATCGAGGCCTACCTCATCGACTGGAGCGGCGACCTGTACGGGCAGCCGGTCCGGGTCGACTTCCTGCGGCGGCTGCGCGGCGAGCGGCGCTTCGACAGCGTCGAGGCGCTCGTGGAGCAGATGGGCCGCGACGTCGACGAGGCCCGGACCCTCGCCGCAGGGTGACCCCTGCTACTCTCGATCGCCGCACATGAGCACGCTGACCGCTGAACGCAAGCAGGAGATCGTCGACAAGTTCGGGGACAACGCCGAGGACACCGGGAGCACCCGGGTCCAGGTGGCGTTGCTGACCGCACGGATCAACGATCTGACCGAGCATCTCCGCTCGCACAAGAAGGACCACCACAGCCGCCGGGGGCTGCTCATGCTGGTCGGCCAGCGCCGCCGGCTGCTGAACTACCTGGCCAAGAAGGACCTCGAGGGCTACCGCGCCCTCATCGCCGAGCTCGGCCTGCGCCGGTAATGGCGATCATCGCCCCGGGGACCAAGGTCCCCGACTTCGTCCTCAAGCGCGAGGACGGCAGCACGTTCACGCAGGACGACCTCAAGGGCGCGACGACCGTCCTGGTCTTCTACCCCTTCGCCTTCAGCCCGGTCTGCACCGACCAGCTGCAGGTCTACGACGAGGCCGTGTCCGAGCTCGCCGCCCAGGGCGCGACGCTCTACGGCGTCTCCACCGACGCGTCGTGGTCGCAGGCCGCGTTCCGCGAGAAGCTCGGCGTCACGATCGAGCAGCTGTCGGACTTCGAGCCCAAGGGCGCGACGGCCCGGGCGTTCGGCGCCTACTTCGAGCCCGCGGGCATGACGAACCGCGCGCTGGTCATCGTGGGCCCCGACGGCGTGGTCATGTGGTCGCACCTGGCGGACTCGCCCGGAGATCTGCCCGGCGTCAACCTGATCTTCGACGCGCTCGCCGAGGCCCGGCCCGCCTGAGCGCGGGCAGGATCTCCGCGAGATCTGCCCGGCGTCAACCTGATCTTCGACGCGCTCGCCGCCCAGGGCCAGGCCCAGCGCGCGATCGTCCGCCGCTAGGCCGCGTCCAGAACCCCCGACGCGCGCATCCGCTCCACCACGGTCTCGCGCCGGTAGTCGAAGATGGCGGCCACGTCGCGGTGCACGAACCCGCGCGCCGCGAGCTCGCCGAGCGGGCCGAATCCGATCGCGTAGCGCACGGTGTCGGTCATGCGCGTGGCGGGCGGGCCGGCGTCGGTGATCTCCTCGAAGTCGTGCGTGTGGTGCCACAGCGCGTAGGGGCCGCGCACCTGGGTGTCGACGAAGCGGTGCGGCGGGTCCCACTCCTGGATGGACGTGAGCCAGTTGACGCCGATGCCGCGCAGCGTGAGGCGGTACTGGATCAGCGTCCCGACGCGCATCGGGATCTCGCCGGGGGTGATGACCTCGAAGCGCAGGATCGGCGGCGTGATCGCCTCGAGGTTGCGGGCGTCGGCGAAGAAGGGGAAGACGTCGGCCGGGGGGCGGGCAGGACCTGCTCGCGCTGCAGGGTGAAGGTGCGCATGTGCACCGGGTACGGTCCCCGCACGCCCGTGGACGAACCCCGGACCCTCACCAGCGCGCCGCTGCCCGGCCTGCGCGACGACGACCACGTCCGCGGCACGGGCGAGCTCGTCGTCATGTACGGCGACTTCTCGTGCCCGCGCTGCGCGGTCGTGGCGCTCGAGCTGGCCCACGGCGGCGACCGCGTCGCCTTCCGGCACTTCGCGCTCAAGGCCCGCCATCCCCGCGCGGTCGCGCTGGCCCGGGCCGCCGAGGCCGCCGCCCTGCAGGACGCGTTCTGGGCCTTCCACGACGCCCTGTTCAGCGACCAGGGCCACATCGACGACCCCCACCTGTGGCAGCGCTGCGCGACGCTCGGGCTCGACGTCGCGCGCTTCGACGCCGACCGGCGCTCGGACGCCGTGGCCCGGCGCGTCGCACGCGACCTGCAGGAGGGCATGCGGGCCGGGGTGACGGCCACACCGGCGCTGCTGCGACCCCGGTAGACTCGGGGGACACGTTCGGATCGAGAGAACTTCGAAACACGCCGGCCCGCCGAGTCCGACGCGCGGGCCACAGGAAGGAACACATATGTCTGATGACGCCGTGACCCGCGTCGTTGTGGAGATCGCCGGTTCTGAGATCTCCTTCGAGACCGGGAAGATGGCCAAGCAGGCCTCCGGCGCCGTCGTCGTCCGCCAGGGCGACACCATGGTGCTCAACACCGCCACGATCGGCAACCTTCGTGACATCGACTTCCTGCCGCTGAGCGTGGACGTCGAGGAGCGGATGTACGCCGCGGGCAAGATCCCCGGCTCGTTCTTCAAGCGCGAGGGCCGCTCCGGCGAGAAGGGGACGCTGACCGCGCGGATGATCGACCGCCCGATCCGCCCGCTGTTCCCCAAGGGGTGGCGCTACGAGACGCAGATCGTCGCGATCCCGCTCTCCATCGACCACGTCCACCCGTACGACATCCTGGCCATGAACGGCGCGTCCGCGGCGCTCATGATCAGCCCCGTGCCGCTGCCCCACCCGGTCGGCGCGGTGCGCATCGGCAAGGTCGACGGCAACTTCGTGGTCAACCCCCAGGAGGAGGACCTCCTGGGCAACACCGACCTCGACCTCATCGTCGCCGGCACCGAAGAGGCCATCCTGATGGTCGAGGCCGGCGCCAACGTCGTCTCCGAGGCCGAGATCCTCGACGCGCTGGACATCGCCCACGACGCGATCAAGAAGCTGTGCGCCGCCCAGCACGAGCTGCGCGAGAAGGCCGGGAAGGAGAAGCTCGTCGTCGAGGTCCCGGGCGTCGACCCGGGCCTGCTCGGCGAGATCGAGGCCAGCCATGGCCACCAGCTGCGCGAGGCCACTCAGGTCTTCGACAAGCTCGAGCGCCAGGACGCGACGAAGGCCGTCGAGGTCGCCGTCGTGCAGAAGTACTCCGGCGACCCCGCCGCCGACACCTACGCCGAGTACAGCGCCAAGGCCAAGGCCGCGTTCGCCAAGCTCGAGAAGCAGATCATCCGCGAGCGCATCGCCGTCGAGAAGAAGCGCCCCGACGGCCGCGGCGAGCGGGAGATCCGGCCGATCAGCATCGAGGTCTCCGTGGCGCCGCGCACCCACGGCTCCGCGCTGTTCACGCGCGGCCAGACGCAGGCCTTCAGCGTCGCCGCCCTGGGCACGCTGAAGGAGGAGATGCGCCTGGACACCCTGGGCCTGGAGACCAAGAAGTACTACTGGCACCACTACAACTTCCCGGCGTTCTCGGTCGGGGAGACCGGCTTCATGCGCGGCCCCAAGCGCCGTGACATCGGCCACGGCGCGCTCGCCGAGCGTGCGCTGGTCCCGGTGGTCCCGTCGATCGAGGACTTCCCGTACACCGTGCGCGTCGTCTCCGACATCTTCGAGTCCAACGGCTCGTCGTCGATGGCGTCGGTCTGCGGCTCGTCGCTGTCGCTCATGGACGCGGGCGTGCCGATCAAGGCGCCGGTCGCGGGCATCGCCATGGGCCTGATCAAGGAGGGCGACGCCTACACGGTGCTCACCGACATCGCCGGCGTCGAGGACCACCTCGGCGACATGGACTTCAAGGTCGCCGGCACCGCCGAGGGCATCACCGCCCTGCAGATGGACATCAAGATCACCGGCGTGACGTTCGACATCCTCCGCGACGCGCTGGCCCAGGCCCGCGAGGCCCGGCTGGACATCCTGGGCCAGATGGACCAGGTCATCAACGCGCCGCGCGAGCAGCTGTCGGCCTACGCGCCGCGGATCATCACGGTGCAGATCGACCCGTCGAAGATCGGCCTGCTCATCGGCAAGGGCGGCGAGACCATCCGCGGCCTGTCGGAGGAGTTCGAGTCCCAGATCGACGTCAACGACGACGGCCAGGTCCTCGTGTACTCCGCCAACGGCGAGCTCGGCGAGAAGCTGGCCGAGCGCATCCGGACGATGACCAAGGAGGTCGAGATCGGCGACGCCTTCAAGGGCAAGGTCGTCAAGACCACCACGTTCGGCGCGTTCGTCGAGCTGGCCAAGGGCACCGACGGCCTGCTGCACATCTCCAACGTGTCGCCGGGCAACCGCGTCGGCACGGTCGAGGAGGTCCTCAACAAGGGCGACGAGATCGACGTCCGCGTCGTGGAGGTCGACCGCGAGCGCGGCCGCATCGGGCTGCGCCTGGCCGAGGACCCCGAGATCGCCGGCAAGTCCGTCGAGGAGCTCGCCACGGTGGGCGCCGGCGGCGGGGGCGGCGGCAACGGCGGCGGCCCGCGCCGTGACCGCGGGGGAGACCGCGGGGGCGGGCGGGGATCGGGTCCCGGGGACCGGGGCGGGGACCGTGGCGACCGCCCGCGCGGCTCCGGGCGCCCGCGTCACCGCGCCGACCGCGATCCCGAGCGGGACTAGCACCGCTTGCACGAGGAGCATCGCCTCACCGAGCTGGACTCGGGCGTGCGGGTCGTCACGGAGCACATGGACTCCGTGCGATCCGCGGCCCTCGGGTTCTGGATCGGGACGGGCTCGGGCTACGAGGACGAGGAGCGCGCAGGCCTGTCGCACCTCCTCGAGCACATGCTGTTCCGCGGGACCGCCCGCTACGGCTCGCTGGAGATCGACCAGATCTTCGACGGGATGGGCGCCGAGATCAACGCGGGCACGGGCAAGGAGACCACGTCGGTCTACAGCCGCGTGCTCGACGTCCACCTCGAGCGCGCGTTCGACGTCATGGCCGACATGGTCTGGCGCCCGAAGATCGCGTCCGACGACCTCGAGCAGGAGCGCGAGATCGTCCTCGAGGAGATCGCGATGTACGAGGACGACCCGCAGGACCGCGTCTTCGACGTGCTCGGCGAGGCCGTCTTCGGCACGCACCCCCTCGGGCGGGCGATCATCGGCCGTCGCGACGTCGTGGGCGGCACCCCGGCGGCCGACCTGCAGGCCTTCCACGCCGCGCGCTACGGCGCGAGCAACGTGGTCGTCGCCGCCGCCGGCTCGGTCGATCACGACCGCCTCGTCGAGCTCGTCGCGCGGTCGCTGGACGGGCCGCGCTCGGCGGGCACCGACGCCGAGCCGCCCGAGCCGCCGACCGCCGCGGTGGCGCGGCGGCGGTTCTTCGCCAAGGACACCGAGCAGTACCACGTCGCGCTCGGCGCCCCGGGCATCGCCCGCGACGACGAGCGGCGCTTCGCGCTGCGCGTGCTGGACGGCGTCCTGGGCGGCACGTCCTCGTCGCGGCTGTTCCAGGAGGTGCGTGAGAGGCGCGGCCTGGCCTACTCGGTGTACTCGTTCACGTCGTCCTATGCGGGCGCGGGCCAGGTCGGCCTGTACCTCGGCACCCGGCCCGACAACGTCGCCACGGCGATGCGCGTCGTCGGCGACGAGCTCGCGCGCCTGCTGCAGGACGGCCTGACCGCCGACGAGCTGCAGCGCTCCCGCGAGAACGTCAAGGGCCGCGTCGTGCTGGCGCTGGAGTCGACGACCGCGCGGATGAACCGCCTCGGCTCCTCCGTGCTGGCCGACATGCCGCTGCTGACCGTCGACGACGTCGTCGAGCGCCTCGACGCCGTCACCCTGGATGACGTGGTCGCGCTGGCCCGCGAGCTCTACGCGCCCGAGCGCCTCAGCGCGGCGGGCATCGGCGCCGACGAGGGCCTCTACACGGCCGCCCTCGAGGCGGTCAGCCCGTCGCTGGCGACCGTATGACCGGCGGCGTGATCCGCGTCGGCGTCGCCGGCGCGGCGGGACGCGTCGGGCAGGCGATCTGCGCGGGCGTGGAGGCCGCGGGCGACCTGGTGCTGGCCGGCCGGGCCGACCCCGCGCTGGACACGCCGCTGGCGTCGATCCTCGGCGACTGCGACGTCGTCGTGGACTTCACGCGCCCCGACACCGCGCTGGACAACGCGCTGGCCTGCGTGACCGCCGGCGTGCACGTCGTCATCGGCACGACGGGCTTCGACCCCGCGCCGCTGGCCGAGCGCCGCGGCCCCGGCAACGCGTTCCTGGCGCCGAACTTCGCGATCGGCGCCGTGCTCATGATGCGCTTCGCCGTCGAGGCCTCCCGCCACATGGCGCGCGCCGAGATCATCGAGCTGCATCACGACGCCAAGCTCGACGCACCGTCGGGCACCGCCCGGCGCACCGCCGAGCTCATGGAGGGCGACGTGCCGATCCACTCCGTGCGCCTGCCCGGCCTGGTCGCCCACCAGGAGGTCATCCTGGGCGATGTCGGCCAGACGCTGACGATCCGCCACGACTCCACCGACCGCACCTCCTTCGTGCCCGGCGTCCTGCTGGCCGTGCGCCACGTCGCCCGCCAGGACGAGCCGCTGGTCGTCGGGCTCGAGCGGCTCCTCTTCCCCGACGCGGCGTGATCCGCCCGGCCGCGCGCGCCGACGCCCGTGCCCTGGCCGAGCTCGAGGTGCGGGCGTGGCGCTGGGCCTACACCGACATCGTGGGCGAGCAGCACATGATCACCGTGGAGGACCGCGAGCGGCGCTGGCGGACGGAGCCCCTCGGGGGCGCCGACGTCGCCGAGGTCGGCGGCCGGGTCGCCGGCGTCGTGCAGACCGGCCCGAGCCCGGCCGAGCCCGGCGTCGGCCTCCTGCACGGCCTCTACGTCGAGCCCGCCGCCCAGGGCGCGGGCCTGGGCGCCGCGCTGTACGACCACGCGATGCGGCGCCTGCACGGCGGCGGCCTGCGCGAGGCCGTGCTGTGGGTCTTCTCCGGCAACGGCCACGCCCGGGGCTTCTACGAGCGCCGGGGCTGGGTCGCCGACGGCGCGACGGGCGAGTGGAAGGGAGCGCCCGAGCTGCGCTATCGCCACAATCAGGCCCGATGATGATCCGCCCGGTCGCCGCGTCGGACGTGCACGCCATCGCCGAGCTCCAGGTCCGCGCCTGGCGCGCGGAGTACGACGGCCACGTCGACGAGGCGCACATGCCCACGCTCGACGACCGCATCGGCCTGTGGAACGGCGTGCGCCCGGGCGAGGCGTGGCTCGCGGAGATCGAGGGCGAGCTGGCCGGGGTCGTCGGCGTCGCCGGCGGCGAGATCGGGATCCTGCACGTCGACCCCGACCGCCACGGCGACGGGATCGACGACCGGCTGCTCACCCACGCCGAGGACGTCATGCGCGACGCGGGCCACACGACCGCCCTGCTGTGGACGTTCCGCGAGAACACCCGCCGGCGCGCGCTGTACGAGCGCCACGGCTGGGAGCCCGACGGCGTCGAGCAGGAGCTGCGGCCCGGCGTGTCGGAGATCCGCTACCGCCGGATGCTGTAGGACGCGTGCTGGTCGCGGTCACCGACCACGCCGTGGAGCGCTATCGCCAGCGGGTGGCCGGGGCGCTGGACGCGCGCGCGGAGATCGTCCGGCGCGTGGCCGAGGCCGTCGAGGCGGGCCGCGTCAGCGACGAGCCGCCGCCCGGGGCCACGGGCGCCCGCGGGTCGGTCTACGTCGCCGACCGCGTCGACCGCTCCGTCGTCTACGTCTGCCGCCGCGACGGCGACGAGCTCGTCGTCGTCACGCTCTGGGAGCGCGAGGGCGGCGTCGCGCCCCCACGCGTGCCGCGCCGGTACACCGACGCGCTGCGCCGCGACGACCGCCGCCGCGACGGCTGACCCGCGCCGCGGCGCACGCCGACGACCGGGCGTTGCGCATCGCGCGGGCGGGGAGTACGTTCGCAGCCACCCTTTACCCCGGGAGGAGCTCCGCATGTACCGCCTCAAGCTCCTCGTCGTGGCCAACCAGACGGTCGACTCCGACGAGCTCTATGACGCCCTGCGACAGCGGGCCGAGGGGGACCGGCTCGCGATCACCCTGCTGGTCCCGCAGGACGATCAGTCCGGGCTGTCGCACCGCGTCCGCCACGCCCTGGACCGCCTCCACGGCGCGGGCATCGACGCCGAGGCCATGCTCGGCGACGTCGACCCGGCGTGCGCCGTCATCGAGGCGTGGGATCCGCGCCGCTGGGACGAGGTCGTGGTGTGCACGCTGCCCACCGGGACCTCGCGCTGGCTGCGCATCGACCTGCCCCACCGGATCCAGCGCGCCATCGACGCGCCGGTGACCCACGTGGTCTGCCGCGCCGGCGACCGCGTCGGCGTCTGAGGCCGGCGGGCGGCGGCTCAGGCCAGCAGCCCGACGAGGCGCGTGTTGCGCCGCGATGCGTCGACGCGTGCCAGCGCCTGCTCCAGCGCGCCGTGCTCGGCCACCACGACACAGGCCGTCTGGCTGCGCGTCACGGCCGTGTAGAGCAGGTTGCGGGTGAGCATCGGCGCGTGGCCGCGGGCCAGCGCGATGACGATCGCCGGCGCCTGCGAGCCCTGCATCTTGTGGACCGAGCAGGCGTAGGCCAGGCGCAGCGTGCCGGTCTCGTTGCGGTCCAGCGTCAGGCGGCGGCCGTCGTCGCCGACCAGCGTCAGGGTGCCGCGTCCCGGATCGTCGTTGACGATGACGCCGATCTCGCCGTTGTAGAACGCGCGCTCGTGGTTGTTGCGCGTCTGCATGATGCGGTCGCCGAGGCGGAACGCGGTGCCCTTGACCGCCCGCCCGTCGGGGTTCAGCCGCTCGCGCAGTTCGGCGTTGAGCGCGTCGATGCCCACGGGGCCGCGGTGCATCGGCACGAGCACCTGGAGGTCGGCGACCGGGTCGAGGTCGTAGTGGGCCGGCAGCCGGCCGACGGCCAGCGAGACGACCTCGTCGAAGACGGCCTGCGCGCTGTCGCGCTGCACGAGGAAGAAGTCGCGCAGGTCGTCGGGCTGCGCCCGCGTCGGCGGGGCCTCGCCGCGGTCGATGGCGTGGGCGGCGCGGATGATGAGCGAGCGCGCGGCCTGGCGGAAGACCTCGGTCAGCCGCGTGGACGGCGCGACGCCGGAGGCGATGAGGTCCTCGAGCACGCGGCCGGGGCCGACGGGCGCCAGCTGGTCGACGTCGCCCACCAGCAGCACGTGGGTGCGGGGGCCCACCGCGTCCAGCAGCGCCGCGGCCAGGCGCACGTCGAGCATGGAGGCCTCGTCGACGACGAGCAGGTCGACGCCGGTGAGCGGGTCGCCGGCGTCGCGCAGGAAGCCCTCGCCGGGCGACCACTCCAGCAGCCGGTGGATCGTCGTCGCCTCGGCGCCCGTCGTCTCGCTCAGGCGCCGCGCGGCCTTGCCCGTCGGGGCGCACAGGCGCACCGTGCGCCGCTGGGCGCGCAGCAGGTCGACGAGCGCGCGCATCGTGGCCGTCTTGCCCGTCCCGGGCAGGCCGGTGAGGATGGACAGGCGGTGCTCGGCGGCGGCCTGCACGGCACGCCACTGCGTGGGGGTGGGCGGGTGCTCCTGGTCGGGATCGGGAACCTCGGGGACCTCGACGTCCAGCGTCGGCGGGGCCTGGGCCAGCTCGAGCACGCGTTCGGCGAGCCCGCGCTCGACCCGGTCCATCCGCGGCTCGATCACGCGGTCGCCGTCGAGGACCAGGCCGGCGTCGGGCAGGCGCGCGGTCACGACCGGCGCGGGCAGCTCGAGCAGCCGCGTGGCGCGGGCCAGGAGCTCCTCGCGCCCCAGGAAGCAGTGGCCGTCCTGCTCGGCGGCGCGCAGCGCGTGGTGCAGCCCCGCGTCGATGCGCCCGGGGTCGTCGGCCGGCGTCCCGAGAGCTCGGGCGACCGCGTCGGCGGTGGCGAAGCCGATGCCCTCGACACGGGCCAGCGCGTAGGGCTCGGACTCCAGCAACGCCAGGGCGCCGCCGCCCAGCGCCTTCATGACGCGCGCGGCGACGGCCTCGGGCACGCCGTGCTCGGAGAGCACGAGCCGCAGGGCGCGGCCCCCGGCCTGCTCCTGCCAGGAGGCGACGGCGGCGCGCAGCCGGGCGCGGCCGATCCCGGGGACCTCGCGCAGGCGCGCGCCCGGGTCGCGGTCGACGATCTCGAGCACCTGGTCGCCGTGGCGCTCGACGAGCCACTCGGCGCCGCGTGGTCCGACGTGCGTGACCGAGGCCAGCAGGGCGCGCAGAGCGTCGTCGCTGGCCGGCGGGCCGATCCGGGCGTGCTGGACGTGCAGCTGGCGCCCGAACCGCGGGTGGTCGCGCCAGGTCCCGTCAACCTCGACCGTGTCGCCCTCGTGGAGGTGCCCGATCGCCCCGGTGAGCACGAGCTCGGCCCCGTCGTCGCCCAGCGCCGCCAGCACCGCGAACCCGCCGTCGTCGGCCCGCCAGCGCACCGCGACGATCTCGGCGGCGAGGCTGGTGGGTTCCGGCACCCGTCGAGGGTACGCTTCGAAGCCGACTGAACGAGCGGAGGCGACACGCGATGGGCTTCATGGACAAGGCGAAGAAGCTGGCCGAGCAGGCCCAGCAGGAGGCCAAGGACGGCACGCTCAAGCAGCGGGCCAAGGCGCTGGCCGACCAGGCCCAGCAGAAGCTCGACGAGGTGCAGGGGCAGTTCAACGAGCGCCAGCACGGCGGCGCGGCGCCGGCTCCGCCCGCGCCGGCGACGCCGGCCGCCGACGCGGCGCCGGCGGCGGCGGCCGAGCCCGTGGCGCCCGAGACCGTCGACGCGGTGCGCGAGGCGTCCGAGGGCGCGGCGGACGCCCCGCCGGCCCCCGCCGACGTCGACCGCAGCGCCGACGCGCCCCCGCGGGTGACCGGCGGGGATCCCCTCGCCGGCTGATCCTGGGAGAATGGGACCCGTGGCCGGCCTGGGCGCCATCATCACCGCGATCGTCACGCCGTTCGACGACGACCTCAACGTCGACGAGCAGGCGTTCGTCGACCTGCTGCACCACCTCGCGGCCCACGGGTCCGACGGGTTCGTCGTCTGCGGGACGACGGGCGAGGCCTCGACGCTGACCGACGAGGAGCACCTGCGCGTCGTCGAGCTTGCCGTCCAGGAGCGCCCGCCGGGCGTCTCCATCTCGGCGGGCGCGGGCTCCAACGACACGCGCCACGCCGTGCACCTCACGGAGCGCGCGACCGAGCTGGGCGTCGACGCCGTGCTGAGCGTGACCCCGTACTACAACAAGCCCAACCGCCGCGGGATCGTGCGCCACTACCAGGAGGTCGCGCGCGCGACCGACCGGCCGATCATTCTCTACAACATCCCGTCGCGCGTGGTCGTCGACGTGCCCAACGACCTGCTGGCCGAGCTGGCCCAGATCGAGCACGTCGAGTACGTCAAGCAGGCCAACAACGACAACCTGGCGCCGGTCGACGGCCTCGGGCTCTACGCCGGCAACGACGAGATCCTGCTGCGCACCCTCGAGCTCGGGGGCTGCGGCGGCATCTGCGTCGCATCCCACCTCGTGGGCGACGAGATGCGCCGCATGGTCGACGAGCCCGAGCGCCGGGCCGACATCGACGCTTCGCTGCGCGACGTCTACGCCGCGATGGGCGTCACCACCAACCCGATCCCGGTGAAGACCGCGCTGGAGCTGACAGGCCGCCCGGTGGGCGGTCTGCGCCTGCCGCTGGTCGAGGCCGACGAGGACGAGCGTGAGCAGATCCGCGTCGTCCTCGAGCGCCACGGCCTGCTGGCCTCTGCCGGGACGTCCTAGGAGAGCATGGCCAAGAGCAAGCTGCGAGTCCTCCCGCTGGGTGGACTGGGCGAGATCGGCAAGAACATGACCGTCGTCGAGTACGACGGCTCGATCGTCGTCGTCGACACCGGACTGCGGTTTCCCACCGCCGAGCAGGTGGGCATCGACCTCGTGCTGCCCGACTTCACGTACCTGCGCGAGCGGGCCGACGACATCGAGGGCATCGTCATCACCCACGGCCACGAGGACCACCTCGGCGCCCTGCCGTGGATCCTGCGCGAGCTCGGCACCGACATCCCCGTCTACGGCGGCCCGCTGACGATGGCGATGGCGCGGTCCAAGCTCGACGAGCACCGCCTCAAGGACACCGACCTGACCGACGTGCGGCCGGGGGAGACCCTCGAGCTCGGGGCGTTCGACATCGAGCTGATCCACCTGACCCACTCGATCCCGGACATGATGGCCGTGGCGCTGACGTGCGACGTCGGCACGATGCTCATCACCGGCGACTACAAGTTCGACCAGACGCCCGTCGACGGCAAGCCCGCCGACGTCAGCCGCCTGGCCGAGCTGGGGCGCGAGGGGCTGCTGCTGCTGTGCGGCGACTCCACGAACGCCGACCGGCCGGGCTTCTCGCCCAGCGAGTCGGTGGCCGGCCCCAACCTCGAGGCGGTCTTCGGCCGCTGCGAGGGCCGCATCGTGGTGACCTGCTTCGCGTCGAACATCCACCGGGTCCAGCAGGTCGTCGACGCGGCCAAGGTCCACGGGCGCCGGGTCGTCCTCGTCGGGCGCTCGATGCGCAAGAACATCAACATCGGGCGGATGCTCGGGCACATCGACGTCGAGGACGGGACGTTCGTGCAGCCGCGCGAGGCCCGCGACTTCCCCGACCACAAGCTCGTCATCGTCTCGACGGGCAGCCAGGGCGAGCCGCTGAGTGCCCTGCGCCGGATGGCCCACCGCGACCACCCGCAGGTCGAGCTGCACAAGGGCGACACCGTCGTGTTCGCCGCCACGTCGATCCCCGGCAACGAGCGGGCCGTCAACGACACGATCGACCGGCTCTACCACATCGGCTGCGACGTCATCACGGCGCGCGACGCGCCGATCCACGCCTCCGGCCACGGCTACCAGGAGGAGATCAAGCTGATGCTCAACCTGACCCGGCCGAAGTACGTGATGCCGTTCCACGGCGACTACAAGCGCATCCACCTGCACGGCCAGCTGGCCGAGTCGGTGGGCGTGCCCGCCGAGAACGTGTTCAAGGGCGAGAACGGGCTTCCGCTGGAGCTCGACGGCGACGGGGCGGCGTTCGGCAGCCGGGAGCGCGCGGGGATGATCTACGTCGACGGCGTCGACATCGGCGATCCCACCGACGTCGCGCTGCGCGACCGCCGGATGCTCAGCGCCGACGGCATCTTCGTCGTCGTGGCCACGATCTCCGAGCAGGACGGCTCCTCGGTCGCCGACCCGGAGATCATCTTCCGCGGCGTGCCCTACCCCGAGGACGCCGAGGGCCTGCTCGGCGACATCCGCGGGGCCATCACGCAGTCGCTGGAGAAGGCGGCCCGGGAGGAGATCCGCGAGGTCGACCTGCTCCAGCAGGTGCTGCACGACGACCTCGCCAAGTTCGTCTACGACCGCCTGCGCCGGCGGCCGATGGTGCTGCCGGTCGTCGTGGAGGTCTGAGGCCCGGGCCGGGCGACGCACGTCGCCCGGCGGAGCCTCGGCGCGGGTCCGGCCCCCTGGGCCGGTAGCCGCCGAAGGAGCCGGCCCCCCGGGCCGGCGCTCCTCAGTCGCCCGTGTCGTACTTGAACGAGATGCTCAGGCGCACCCGGTAGCTCGTGATCTGGCCGTTCTCGATCGTCACGTCCTCGCGCGTGACCTCGGCGACGCGCAGGTCGCGGACCGTGTTGGCCGCGGTGGCCACCGCGGTGCGCGCGGCCGCCTCCCACGACTCGCTGCTCGTGCCGATGACCTCGGTCACCCGGTAGACGCTGTCGGCCATGGGGCCTCCTTCCTGGGGGTGTTCGGGACAGCTGGTATCAGCTGCCACGAGCCTCGCAGAACCGGAGCCCCGTGACCAGGTGATGTCAGCGTGCGGCGCTGCCCGCCGGCCGGCGGACCGCGAGCGGGGCGACGGGGCCGTCGGGCGCCTCGCCCGACCGCGCCAGCGACGGGAGCGTGACGACGAAGCGCGCGCCGCCGGTGGGCGGGGACTCCAGCACGACGTCGCCGCCGTGCGTGCGGGCGACGGCGCGCACGATGGACAGGCCGAGGCCGACGGAGCCGCCACGGTCGCCCTCGCCGCGCACGAAGCGTTCGAAGGCCGACTCGCGCAGCTCGGGCGGGATGCCGGGCCCGTCGTCGGAGACGGTGAGCGTGACGTGGTCGCCGTCGCGCCGCACGGCCGCGGTGACGAGCGTGCCGGGCGGCGTGTGCTGCACCGCGTTCTGCAGGAGGTTGAGCGCCATGCGGTGCAGCTCGTCGCGGGCGCCGTCGACCATCGCGGCGCCGCTGGTCTCCACGCCGAGGAGGTGGTCGACGGCCACGGGCTGCAGCTCGGCCGCCGCGTCGATGACGACGGCGGCCAGGTCGGTCGGCTCGTGGGGCACGTCGCGGTCGGCGTCGGCGCGGGCCAGCAGCAGCAGGTCGCCGACGAGCCGACGCATCCGCTGCGTCGAGCGCAGGGCCGAGCGCGCCGCCTCGCCGCGCTCGCCCTCGAGCACCTCGCAGAGCAGCTCGAGGTTGGCCAGGACGCTCGTCAGCGGCGTGCGCAGCTCGTGGCTGGCGTCGGCGACGAACTGGCGCTGACGCACCAGCAGCGCCTCGGTCTCCGCGCGCGAGGACTCCAGCGCCTGGAGCATCTCGTCCAGCGTCTGGGCCAGGACGGCGACCTCGTCCTCGGTGCCGGGGATCGGAACGCGGCGGCTGGGGTCGCGGGTGGCGCCGATGTCGCGCGCGGTCTGGGTCAGGCGCGCGATGGGCGCCAGCGCGCGGCGCGACAGCATGAGCCCGAGCGCCAGCGCGATCCCGGAACCGCCGAGGACCCCGAGCAGCAGGAAGAGCCGGACGCGGCTCACCGTCGCCTCCACGTCGGAGATCTCGCGCGCGTACTGGACCGTGACGGGGATGGGCGGGAAGGTGGCGCCGCGCGGCGGGTTGACGATCTTCAGCGTCGTGTTGCGGGTCTCGACGCGGTAGCCGTTGACCGTGTCGGTGCGGTTGACGGCGATGCCCGGCAGCCCGAAGTTCGGCGCGTGGCGCGTCTCGGCGATGATGGTGCCCGAGTCGGCCTTGAGCACCCGGATGACCGCGTGGTTGGGCGCCGCGTAGGTCGCGATGCTGTTGCCCACCACGATGTCGCCGCTGTCGTAGTCGAGCTGGAGCTGGTCGCGCAGGTCGTCGACGGCGGCGGCCATCTCATTGTTGAAGTCGCTGCGGATCCGCGACGCGGTGAGCTGCCCGATGACCAGCGCGAACCCGCAGAGCACCAGGAACGTCAGCCCCCCGGTGAGGAGGGCCAGGCGCCAGCGGATCGAGAGCGAGTGCAGCAGCGGCATCAGGCGCGCAGGACGTAGCCCGCACCTCGGATCGTATGCAGCAGGCGCGGCTCGCCGCCGGCCTCGAGCTTGCGCCGCAGGTTGGAGACGAAGACCTCGATCGTGTTCGTCGTGGCGAACGGGTCATAGCCCCAGACGTCCTCGAGCAGCCGCTGGCGCGGCACGACGATCCGCTCGTTGCGCATGAGGTACTCGAGCAGCTCGAACTCGCGCTGGGTCAGCTCGACGGTGCGGTCCGCGCGCCGCACCTCGTGGGTGTCGGGGTTCAGCGAGAGGTCGGAGACCACGAGCGAGGCCGAGCCGCGCGGCGGCCGGCGGCGCAGCAGGGCGCGCAGGCGCGCGAGCAGCTCCTGGCGCTCGAACGGCTTGACGAGGTAGTCGTCGGCGCCGGCGTCCAGGCCCTCCACGCGGGACTCCAGCGCGTCGCGCGCGGTGAGCATGAGGATCGGGACGTCGTCGCTCTCGCGCAGGCGGCGGGCGACCTCCATCCCGTCGATCTTGGGCAGCCCGAGGTCCAGGACCACGAGGTCGGGCACGAAGTCGCCCGCAGCGCCGAGCGCGGTCTCGCCGTCGGCCGCGATGCGGGTCTCATAGCCCTCCAGGCGCAGCGAGCGCTGCAGGACCTGCGCGATGTCGTCGTCGTCCTCGACGATGAGGACGCGTGCCTGCCGGTCGTGGCCGTCGATCACCCCTCGATGGTAAGGCCAACCCTCAACGCGAGGTCAAGGAGCGGGGCGCAGGGGAGGGGCAGGGACGCGCGTCGCGGCGTCGAAGGGGGTCCCCCGAACCATGGCCGCCACCCGCACCTCATCGCCGCGCGGGCGCAAGCCCGCGCCCAAGTCCAAGACCGCCTCGCGACCGCCCGCCGCCAAGCGCAAGGCGCGTGCGCGCCGCTCCTCGGCGACCTGGGCGCCGCGGCTGCCGGTCATCGAGCAGCGCCACCTCGACCTCTTCGGCCTGGCGCTCGTGGCCTGCGGGGTCTTCCTCGTCTTCCCGCTCTACCTGCACTGGGACGGCGGCCGTGCCGGCGACGGCGTCGTCAGCGCGCTCGCGCTCGCGGTGGGGGCGCTGCGCTACGTCGCCCCGCTCGGGCTCATCGCCGCGGGCGCGATCGTCGTCCTGCGGCCCGTGCTGCCCAGCGTGCGGCCGTTCCGCTCGGGCGGCGTCCTGCTCGTGCTCGCCCTGGCGCTGATGCTCGCCGCCGGGACGCTGGGCCTCGGCCCGTCCGGCGTGCGTCACGGCTACTGGCACGAGGCCTTCCTGCGCGAGCGCGGCGGCTACCTCGGCGACCTGCTGCTCTACGTCACCTCGGGGCTCATCGGCGCGATCGGCACGCACATCCTCGCGCTCTTCCTCTTCCTGGCCGGCGTGCTGCTGGTCACCGGCGCCTCGGTGGCCGGCCTCCTGAAGGCCACGGGCACCGGCGTGGCCGACACGACCCGCGTGCTGCGGGCGGCGCCGGAGCAGCTCGGGCTGCGCCGCCCGGCCGCCCCCGCCACGGCGGCCGGCAGCGCGATGACCCGGCGCCCGCGCGTCGAGGTCCCCGAGTCCGACGACGACGAGCTCGTCGTCAAGGCCACCCACGTCGAGGCGCCCGCGCTGGACGGCGAAGAGCGCTACCCGGACCTGTTCGGCCCGGGGCCGGAGGGCGACGAGCCCGACGAGGAGCCGCGGATCCGCCGCCGCACGCGACGCGAGCCCGAGGACGCGCCGGATCCCGAGCCCACCGCGGAGGAGGCGGCGGCCGACGCGGCCGCGGCCGACGCGACGATCGAGGCGGCGCCCCTGCCCGCCGCCGACGAGGAGGCCGGACACGAGCCCCACCAGCTCGACCTGTCCGACGTCGCGCGCCGTGATGACGACGAGGACATCGAGTACGTCGTGCCGGACGCCCGCGTGCTCAAGCGCTCCACCGGCGACCAGATCCGCCCCGACACCAGCGGCAACGAGAAGGTCGCCGCGTCGCTCGTCGAGGCGCTGAGCCACTTCAACGTGGAGGCCAAGGTCGTCGGCACGGTCTCGGGCCCGCACATCACCCGCTACGAGCTGCGCCTGGCGCCCGGCGTCAAGATGAGCAAGGTCGCCCAGCTCAAGGACGACCTCGCCTACGCGCTGGCGGCCACGGAGATCCGCATCCTGGCGCCCATCCCCGGCAAGACCGCCGTCGGCATCGAGGTCCCCAACCGCGACCGGCGCGTCGTGCACCTGGGCGACGTGTTCCACAAGCGGCCCAAGGACCACTCGCCGCTGACCGTCTGGCTCGGCAAGGACGTCTCGGGCAAGGCCATCGGGGCGGACCTGGCCAAGATGCCGCACATCCTCGTCGCGGGCACGACCGGCGCGGGCAAGTCGGGCTGCATCAACGCCATGCTGAGCTCCATCCTGCTCAACGCCACGCCCGACGAGGCGCGGCTGGTCCTCGTCGACCCCAAGCAGGTCGAGCTCAACCACTACGAGGACGTCCCGCACCTCCTCACCCCGGTCATCACCAGCCCGCGCCAGGCGGCCAACGCCCTCCAGAACCTCGTGCGCGAGATGGAGTGGCGCTACGGGATCATGGCCATGAAGCGCACCCGCTCGCTCATCGAGCTCAACAAGGTGCGCGAGGAGGAGGGCGACAAGCCGCTGCCCTACATCCTCTGCGTCATCGACGAGCTCGCCGACCTCATGATGGTCGCGCCCGGCGACGTCGAGGACTCCATCATCCGCATCGCCCAGAAGGCGCGCGCGGTGGGCATCCACCTCGTGCTGGCCACCCAGAGCCCGCGCGTGGACGTCATCACGGGCATGATCAAGGCCAACGTGCCGTCCCGGATCGCCTTCGCGGTGAGCTCGCAGACCGACTCGCGCGTGATCCTGGACCAGAACGGCGCCGAGTCGCTGCTGGGCATGGGCGACATGCTGTTCTCGCCCGTCGGGTCCTCCAAGCTGCAGCGCATCCAGGGCGCCTACATCGACGAGGCCCAGATCTCGCAGATCACGCAGTTCTGGGCCCGCCAGGGCGAGCCCGACCTGCGCGCCGACCTGCTCGAGGAGGTCGAGGCGCCGGCCGCCGAGGGCGCGCGCGAGGACGGCGCCGGGATGGACCCCGACGAGGATCCGCTGCTCGCCGAGGCCATCGAGATGGTCGTGGAGATGGGCACCGCGTCGACGTCCATGCTCCAGCGCCGCATGCGCCTGGGCTACACGCGCGCGGGGCGCCTCATGGACATGCTCGAGCGCCGCAACGTCATCAGCGGCTACGAGGGCTCCAAGCCGCGCCAGGTGCTCATCACGGCCTCCGACCTGCCGCGCGTGCTCGCCGCGCTGGCCGAGCGCGGGGGCGACGGCGGCGCGGCCGCGGCGCCCGGCGGGCCGGCGGGCGCCGGCGCGACCGGCGACGACCTGCCCGACGGCGACCGGCCCTAGCCCCACCGCTCCCTAGACTGCGGCCCGCACGTGCCGGAGATCGGGGCCACCCTGCGCGAGGCGCGCATGCGCGCCCGCATCGACATCTCGGAGATCGAAGCCGAGACGAAGATCCGTGCCAAGTACCTCCGGGCGCTGGAGAACGAGGAGTGGGGCCTGCTGCCCGGCCCGGCCTACGTCCGCAGCTTCCTGCGCACCTACGCCGAGGCGCTGGACCTCGACGCCAAGCTCCTGCTCGAGGAGTACAAGCTCCGCCACGAGCGCCCGTCGGACCACGACCTCATGCCCATCGGACCGCCGCGGCACCGCGCCGGGCGCCAGGGCCGCAGGCGCGAGCCGCGCGGCATCCCGCGCTGGGTCATCGTCGGCGTCGTGCTCATCGCGCTGCTCGGGATCCTCTACGCGCTGGGCACGATGACCGGCGGCAGCGGGGACTCGACGGTCTCCACGCCGCTGGTCGACACGACCTCGACGACCGCGGTCCCGCGCCCGCGCACGACCACGACGTCCTCGGCGGCCGCGCGCCGGCGGGCGGCGGAGACGCGCCGGCGCCGGGCGGCCGAGGCCAAGCTGGTCCGCCTGCAGATCGTGCCGACGGGGCCGGGCCCCGTCTTCGTCTGCCTGCAGGCCAAGGGCGCCGGGCTGCGGATCCCCGGGGTGTCGCTGCAGCAGGGCGCCACGAGCGGGACCTACCGCTCGTCGCAGTTCAAGCTGCGCCTGGGCAACGGCAACGCCCGGCTGCGGATCGACGGCAAGCTGCGTGGGGTGGCCCACGCCAGTCCCGTGGCCTACATCATCTCGAAGGGCTCGGTGAAGCGCGTGAACCCGTCCCAGACCCCGTCCTGCGTGCGATGAGCGCCCGCGCGGGCATCGTGGTCACCGGCACCGAGGTCCTCACGGGGCGCGTGGCCGACCGCAACGGCCCGTGGCTGGCCGAGCGGCTGCGCGAGCTGGGGGTCGACCTCGCCCACACCGTGATCGTCGGCGACCGCCCGTCCGACGTGCGCGACGCGCTGGCCTGGCTGAGCGCAGCGGGGGTCGACCTCATCGTCACCAGCGGTGGGCTCGGCCCCACCGAGGACGACCTGACCGCGGCGGTCGTCGCCGAGTTCCAGGGGCGCCCGATGGCGCTCGACGAGGCGCTGGAGGGCCGGATCTGGAAGGTGCTCGAGGGTCTGCGGTCGCGCTGGCCCGACCTCGACGAGGAGGCCATCCGGCGCTCCAACCGCAAGCAGGCGCTCGTCCCCGACGGCGCGACCGTGCTCGAGCCGGTCGGCACCGCGCCCGGCCTGGTCGTCCCGCCCGCGCCCGGCGCGCGCGGCCCGTCCGTGCTCGTGCTGCCCGGCCCGCCTCGCGAGCTGCAGCCCATGTGGGCGACGGCGACCGGCACCGCAGCGTTCCGCGCGGCGATCGCCGACGCCACGGAGTACCGCCAGCACACCCTGCGCCTGTTCGGGATCCCCGAGTCCGAGATCGCCGAGACACTGCTGCGGGCACGCGCCGGCGGCGTCGACCTCGATGCGCTCGAGATCACGACCTGCCTGCGCCGCGGCGAGGTCGAGGTCGTCACGCGCTACGAGCCGCCGGCCCAGGCGACCTACGAGGCCTTCGAGGCCGTCGTGCGCGAGCGCCACCCGACGACGCTGTTCTCCGACGACGGCAGCACCGTCGACGAGCAGGTCGCGGCACTGCTGCTGGCCGGCGGCCGGACCATCGCCACCGCCGAGTCGTGCACGGGCGGCCTGCTGGCCGGGCGGCTGACGGACCGCGCCGGGTCCTCGGCCTACGTGCTCGGCGGCCTGGTCGTCTACTCCAACGAGGCCAAGGCGATGCTGGCCGGCGTGGACCCCGCGCTCATCGAGCGCGTCGGCGCGGTCTCCATCGAGGTCGCCGAGGCGCTGGCCGAGGGCGCGATCGAGGCGCTGGACGCCGACGTCGGCGTCGGGATCACCGGGATCGCCGGGCCCGACGGCGGCACGCCGGACAAGCCGGTGGGCACCGTGTGCTTCTCCGTCGCGCTGCGTGACGGCGACGCGCCGCCGCGGCGGATCACGCGGCGCGTGGTGCTGCCCGGCGGGCGCTTCGACGTGCGCGATCGCTCGACGACGATCGCGCTGCACCTCGTCCGCCGGCTCCTGCGGGGCGAGGCGGACTGAGGCGGTGAGCGCCCGGCTCTTCGTCGCCGTGGCGCTCGGCGGGGAGGACCGGGCCGCGCTGGCCGGCTGGGCCGCCGCGGCGGTCGGCGCCGACGCCGGGCTGCGGGTCGTCGGCGCGGCGCAGCTGCACCTGACCCTGGTGTTCCTGGGCCACCGGCGCCTGGACGAGGTCGCGGCGCTCGCCGAGCTGGTCGCCCTGCGGGAGGGCGCGCCGGCGCCGGCGCTGCGCACGGCGGGCGCGCTGTGGCTGCCGCCCCGGCGGCCCACCGTGCTGGCCGTGGCCGTGGAGGACCTGGGCGGCCGCCTGGAGGCGCTGTACGCCGGCGTGTGGGCCGACCTCGGGGCGCTGGGCCACGAGCCGCCACGGCGCGGCCTGCGCCCCCACGTGACCGTCGCGCGCGTGCGCCGCGGGTGGTCTGCGCCCGCGGCGCCGCCGCACGACCCGCCCGCGCGGGCGCTGCGGGCCGAGGGCCTGGAGCTCGTGCGGTCGCGGCTGGGCGGCGGGCCGGCGCGCTACGAGACGCTCTCTCGCGCCACGTTCGCGGCCGAATCGTGACCCGGCGTGCGCCGTGTGACACGCGAACGTCCGTACGGTCGCTTTCTGTCCGAGCCGACCCCCACACTGGCTCCACTTCCGCGCAGAGAGAGGTTGCACCCGAGCTATGCCCGCCACCGACGAGAAGGCCATCAAGGCCCGAGACACCGCCCTCCACGGCGCCCTGACGCAGATCGAGCGCCAATTCGGCAAGGGCTCGGTCATGCGCATGGGCGATCCCGGGGCCCAGGTCAAGGTCAACGCGATCCCGACCGGCGCGCTCTCGCTGGACCTCGCCCTCGGCATCGGCGGGATGCCCCGTGGGCGCATCGTCGAGGTCTTCGGCCCGGAGTCCTCCGGCAAGACGACGCTCGTCTACCACGTCCTGGCCGAGGCCCAGCGCCTGGGCGGCGTGTGCGCGTTCATCGACGCCGAGCACGCCATGGACCCGCTCTACGCCCAGCAGATCGGGGTCAACATCGACGACCTCCTGGTGTCCCAGCCCGACTACGGCGAGCAGGCCCTGGAGATCGCCGACATGCTGGTGCGCTCCGGCGCCGTCGACCTCGTCGCGATCGACTCCGTGGCCGCCCTGACGCCGCGCGCCGAGCTCGAGGGCCAGATGGGCGACCAGACCGTCGGCCTGCAGGCGCGGATGATGAGCCAGGCGATGCGCAAGCTCGCCGGCAACCTGAACCGCGCGCAGACCCTCTGCCTGTTCACGAACCAGATCCGAGAGAAGGTCGGCGTGATGTTCGGGTCGCCCGAGACCCAGCCGGGCGGCCGGGCGCTGAAGTTCTACTCGTCGCAGCGCCTGGACATCCGGCGCATCGAGACGCTGAAGGACGGCACGGAGGCCGTCGGCAACCGCGTCCGCGTCAAGGTCGTCAAGAACAAGGTCGCGGCGCCGTTCCGCCAGGCCGAGTTCGACATCGAGTTCGGCCGGGGCATCTCGAGCTCGGGCTGCATCCTGGACCTCGGCATCGAGCACAACATCGTCGCCAAGTCCGGCTCGTTCTTCTCCTACGGCGACGACCGCCTGGGCCAGGGCCGCAACAACGCCAAGGCGTTCCTGGACGAGCACCCCGAGATCGCCCGCGAGATCGAGAACAAGGTCTACGAGGCCCTCGGCATCGACCGCGACCTGGTGGCCGAGATCGACCGCGACGCCGTCCCCGAGGGCGTCGATCCCGCCACGGGCGAGATCCGCGCCGAGCGGACGGCCGCCGTCCCGGCGTGACCACGGCCGAGCGCGCGATCGATCCGGAGGCCCGCCTCCAGCACGCGCTCGACCTGTCCTACCGCTACCTCGGCTTCCGTGACCGCACGGTGGCCGAGGTGCGGCGCCACCTCGAGGCCAAGCGCGTCGAGCCGGACACGATCGACCGGGCCGTCGCGGAGTTGTCGGAGCTGGGCTACCTCGATGACGCCCGGTTCGCGCAGCGCTTCACGGAGGACCGGCGCACGCTGGACGTCTGGGGCAACGAGCGCATCGAGCGCAAGCTCCTGGGCGCCGGCGTCGCCCCAGAGCACGTGGCCGCGGCGCTCGGGTCCCGTACCGACGGCGGCGAGCTCGAGGCGGCGCTGACCGTGCTCAAGCGCCGCTTCCGCGTGGTCCCCGAGACCGATCGCGACCGCGACCGGGCGCTCGGGTTCCTCGTGCGCAAGGGCTACGAGCTCGAGATCGCCTATGACGCGATCCGCGCCTACGGGCGGCCGTAGGTGCCCGGGGGCCTGGGCGTCGACCGCGTGGCCACCGCCCGGCTCGTGGGCCGGCGGCCGGAGGAGGGCGACGCGCGGGCCTACGTGCGGGTCTTCACCGACCCGCGCATCGACGAGGAGGCATGGCCGGCCGACCGCCGCACGGCCGACGGCGCCCGCGAGACGCTCGCCGCGTTCATCGCCCACTGGGAGCGGTGGGGCTTCGGGCCGTGGACCGTGCTCGTGGGCTCCGAGCCCGTGGGCTGGACCGGGCTGCAGCACACCCGCGTCGACGGCCGCCCGGAGGTCGAGCTGCTCTGGTTCCTGGACGGCGATCTCTGGGGCCGGGGCTACGCGCCGGAGCTGGCGCGCGAGGCGGTCCGCGTCGCGTTCGAGGTGCTCGAGCTCGACGACGTCGTGGCGTTCACGACGCCCGCCAACACGCGCTCGCAGGCCGTCATGCGCCGCCTGGGCATGGCCCATGAGCGCGACATCGTGCATGGCGGCCTGCCGCACGTCCTGTTCCGGCTCACGCGGCCGGGCGCGGTCTAGACCACCGCGCCGGGCGGATTGCACGCCCGAGGGCGCCGGTACTACGATCCCGCCAGCGAATCACCGGCCCTCCGGGGCGACCGAACCCAGATCGACCACCCGCGCTTCTTGACACCGCCAGCATCAGTGCAGACGCCTTCCACGACCGTCCGGGACGCCCCGCGTGGCGGCTTCCCGGACCTGAGCACGACGCTCTAGCGCCCGCCTGAGACGGGCCGAGCCGGCCCGCCGCCCGACCCCGCCCACCCTCCCGGTGGACCGGTCCTTCGCTCCCCCGACCGCAGTACCGGAGACCAGCGCGTCGCTTCCATCGGCCGCTGGGGAGAGGACACCCAATGGAAACCCTGATCGGCGCGGCCCTCATCGGCATCGCCATCGTGGTGGCCGCCGTCGTCTACGGACGCGCGCGGCCGGTGCCGGCGGTCGCCGGCTCCGGCCCCGTGGCGCCGCCGGAGCCCGTGGCCACGCTCACCGAGGACCCCGAGCTGCACCGCCGGGCCGCCGAGCTCGAGCGCAGCACCGAGCGCTCGCACGCCCTGGAGGCCCAGCTCGAGCGGCGCAGCGCGCTGCTGGACCGCCGGGAGGCCGACCTCGAGCGCCGCGACCAGCACCTGCGGGCGCGCGAGGCCGAGCTCGAGCAGCTGCGGGCCGACCGCGAGGAGGCGCTGGAGCGCATCGCCGGCCTCAGCGCCGGGCAGGCCAAGCAGGCGCTGCTCAAGGACGTCGAGGACGAGGCCCGCCACGAGTCCGCGCGCGTGCTGCGCCAGGTCGAGGAGGAGACCAAGCGCGACGCCGAGCGGCGCGTGCGCTCAATCCTCAGCGTGGCGATGCAGCGCCTGGCGGCGTCGCACGCGGCCGAGACGACGGTGTCGGTCGTCCAGCTGCCCAGCGACGACATGAAGGGTCGCATCATCGGCCGCGAGGGCCGCAACATCCGGGCGCTGGAGAACCTGACCGGCGTCGACTTCATCATCGACGACACCCCGAACGCCGTGGTGCTCAGCGCGTTCGACGGCGTCCGGCGCGAGATCGCGCGCACGACCCTGGAGAAGCTCCTCCAGGACGGCCGCATCCACCCGGCGCGCATCGAGGAGACCTACTACCAGGCCAAGTCCGAGCTGGAGTCCCGCATGGTCGAGGCGGGGGAGGAGGCGATCCTCCAGGCCGGCGTGCAGGGGCTGGACCCCGAGCTGGTCAGGATCCTCGGCCGCCTGAAGTTCCGCACGAGCTACGGCCAGAACGTCCTGGCGCACTCGATCGAGTGCGCGCACCTGGCAGCCCTCATGGCCTCCGAGCTCGGAGCGAGCACGAAGACCGCGCGCCGCGCGGCGCTGCTGCACGACATCGGCAAGGCCGTCTCGCACGAGATCGAGGGGCCGCACGCGCTGGTCGGAGGCGACCTGGCCCGCCGCCACGGCGAGGCCGAGGCCGTCGCCCACGCCATGGAGGCCCACCACAACGAGGTCGAGCCCCAGACCGTCGAGGCCGTCATCGTGCAGGCCGCCGACGCGCTGTCGGGTGCCCGGCCCGGGGCACGCGGCGAATCCCTGGAGCAGTATGTCAAGCGCCTGCGCGACCTCGAGAAGCTCGCCTCCCGCCACGACGGCGTGGAGAAGGTGTACGCCATGCAGGCCGGCCGCGAGATCCGCGTGATCGTCGAGCCCGGCACGATCACCGACGACGCGGCCGTCGCGCTCTCGCACACCGTCGCGCGGGACATCGAGCGCGAGCTCGAGTACCCGGGCCAGATCAAGGTCACCGTGATCCGGGAGTCGAGGGCGGTCGATTATGCGAAGTGACCGCCCTCTACCCTGTGGGCGCCGATGAGGAGCTACCACGTCACCACCTTCGGGTGCCAGATGAACGAGCACGACTCCGAGCGCATGAAGGGCATGCTCGAGTCCTTGGGCTACACGGAGACCGACGCCGTCGAGCGCGCCGGGCTCATCCTGTTCAACACGTGCTCGATCCGGGAGAAGGCCGACAGCCGCTTCGTCGCGCACCTCCGCCAGGCCGCGGCGCACAAGCGCCGCGACCCGGAGGTCGTCATCGGGGTCGGCGGCTGCTGGGCGCAGTCGGTCAAGGACGACGTCTTCCGCCAGTTCCCGTTCGTCGACGTCGCCTTCGGCCCGGGCCAGGTCCACAAACTGGCCGAGTTCCTGACGAGCGACTCGCTCACCGCGCAGGGCTTCTTCGAGTTCGAGGGCTTCACCGGCCACCTGCCGGCCAAGCGCGGGCGCGCGTTCCAGGCCTGGGTGCAGATCTCGGTCGGCTGCAACATGAAGTGCTCGTACTGCATCGTGCCGTCGACACGCGGGCGCGAGGTCGATCGCCCGCTGGACGAGCTGGTGGCCGAGGTCAGGGCCCAGGTCGCCGAGGGCGTGCGCGAGGTCACGCTGCTGGGCCAGAACGTCAACGCCTACGGACGCCACGTGAGGGACGGCGGCCCAGCGGCGTCGTTCGCCCGGCTGCTGGCCGAGCTGGACGCCATCGACGGCCTGGACCGCATCCGCTACACGAGCCCGCACCCGCAGGACATGAAGGAGGACGTGGTCGTCGCCCACGCGCGGCTGGCCTCCGTCTGCCCGCACATGCACCTGCCGCTGCAGTCGGGCTCCTCACGGATCCTGAAGGCCATGCGTCGCACCTACGACCGCGAGCGCTTCCTGGACCGCGTCGCGCTCATCCGCGAGCACAACCCCGACATCGCGCTGACCACCGACGTCATCGTCGGCTTCCCGGGGGAGACCGAGGCCGACTTCGAGGAGACCCTGGAGGTCTGCGAGGAGGTCGGCTTCGACGGGGCGTTCACCTTCATCTACTCGCCGCGCCGCGGGACCGAGGCCGCGGCGTTCGCCGAGGACTTCGTGCCCCACGAGGTCTGCGTGGCGCGCATGGACCGGCTCGTGGAGGTCGTCCAGCGCCGCGCCGCCGAGCAGGCCCGGCGGTTCGTGGGCCGCACGCTGGACGTGCTCGTGGAGGGCACGTCACGCACCGACCCCTCGCGCCTGCGCGGCCGCACGGGCCACAACAAGGTCGTCAACTTCGCCGGGCTGGCCGACCCCGGCGACCTCGTGCCGGTGCAGATCACGGGCGCGACGTCCCAGACGCTGACCGGCGAGATGTCGCTGCTGGCGCGCGCGGCCGCGGGCTGACCACCGGCGCGGTCCGTCGTCCTCGCATGCGAACATGTGTTCGTGCGCTGGGACAACCTGAAGATCGAGGCCGACGAGGGGACGCGGCTGCCGGGGTACCGCGACGGCGCGGTCGTTCGGCGCTTCGACGCGCCGGAGGCGCTCGACATGCGGTTCTACGAAGTGCGGGCCAAGAGCGCGCTCAACCGCGTGCCCGAGGCGTCGCGGATGCCGTTCCGCTGGACGATCAACCCGTATCGGGGCTGCAGCCATGCCTGCGTCTACTGCGTCCATCCCGACACGCCGGTGCTGATGGCCGACGGGACGAACCGGGCCATCGGCCACCTGCGGCGCGGGGACGAGATCGTCGGCACCCGGGTGCAGGGGTCCGACCGGCGGTTCGTGCGCACGGTCGTGCTGGACCGGTGGTCGACGGTGAAGCCGGCGCTCCGGCTCACGCTCGCCGACGGGACGGAGCTCGTGGCCAGCGGCGACCACCGGTTCCTCACCGACCGCGGCTGGAAGCACGTGACCGGGGCGACGGCGGGCACGGATCGGCGGCCGCACCTCACCCCGGGCGTCTCGCTGATGGGGTACGGCGCCCTGCCGGAGGGTCCGCTCAAGGACGAGGACTACCGCCGCGGCTACCTCTGCGGGATGGTGCGCGGCCACGGCTCCCTCGCCACGTACACATACACCTACCGCGGCCGAATGCCGGTGCTCCCCCGGTTCCGGCCCGGCCTGGCCGACGGGGAGGCGCTCGAGCGGGCCGAGCGCTACCTCGCGGGGGATCGCGTGAGCGCCCATCGCGCCGCGTTCGCGTCCCCGGGACGGCCGACGCGGCAGATCCGCACCGGGGCACCCGCCGGAGCCGAGCGCGTGCGCGAGCCGATCGCGTGGCCGAGGACGCCCAGCGCCGCATGGCACAAGGGCTTCCTGGCCGGGGTCTTCGACGCCGAAGGGTCCTGGAGCGGTGGCGTCCTGCGCATCGCCAACGCGGATCCGGCCATGCTCGACACCACGCTGCTGGCGCTCCGGCGCTTCGGGTTCGGCGCGGTGATGGGGCCGGCCGGCTCCAGCGGGTGCCGCACGGTGCGGGTCCGCGGCGGGCTCGTCCAGCACCTGCGGTTCTTCGCGCTCACCGACCCGGCGATCACCCGCAAGCGCAGTCTCGCGGGCATGGCGGTCACGACCGACGCGGACCTGCGGGTCGTGTCGATCGAGCCGCTGCCCGGTGCGATGCGCCTGTGCGACATCACGACCGGCACGGGGGACTTCATCGCCGGCGGCGTCGTCTCGCACAACTGCTTCGCCCGCCCGACCCACACCTACCTCGACTTCGACGCCGGGCGCGACTTCGAGCGCGAGATCGTCGTCAAGGTCAACGCGCCCGAGGTCCTGCGCGCGGAGCTGCGGCGACCGTCGTGGAAGGGCGAGCACGTCGCGATGGGGACGAACACCGACCCCTACCAGTGGGTCGAGGGGCGTTACCAGCTCATGCCCGGGATCTGGGAGGCGCTGCGCGATGCTCGCAACCCGTGCTCCGTGCTGACGAAGTCGCCGCTGCTGCTGCGCGACCTGCCCCTCCTGCGCGAGCTCGCCGCGGTGACCGACATCAGCGCCAACCTCAGCATCCCGACGATGGAGGAGAAGGCCTGGCGCGCGACCGAGCCGCACACGCCCCACCCGCGCGCGCGGATGGAGGCCGTCGCCGAGCTCAACCGGGCCGGCATCCCCACCGGGATCCTCGTCGCGCCGCTCATGCCGGGCATCAACGACGACCCGCGCCAGGTGCAGGCCATCCTCGAGGCCGCGGCCGACGCCGGGGCGACGAGCATCGGCGGGATCGGGCTGCACCTGCGCGGCGAGGTGCGTGGCGTGTTCATGGAGTGGCTGGCCGCCCGGCGGCCCGACCTCGTGGAGTACTACCAAGCGCTCTACGCCCGGGGCGCTTACCTGCCCAGGGCCGAGCGCGACCGTCTCAGCCGCCTGCTGTCCGCCGCCCGCACCCGGCCCATGGCGCCGTTCCGGCGAGACCCCGCCGACGCCTGGCCCGTCGACCGCGCCGCGCGTGCGTCGCCGGCCGACCCGTTCCGCGGTCCGCGGCCGCGAGCGGCACCCGCCCCGCCGGCGGCGGTGCAGGAGGCGCTGTTCTGAACTAGCCCGCGTGGTTACTGGCTCTGATGGCCCGTGGGGAAGCGAATGGGGAAGTACGAAAGCGACAGACCGCAGGACCTCGGTCCCACGAGCCGGCTCTGTGGCCTGTGCGATCGGCTGCTGGCGATGGACCCGCTCAACCCCGGATGGGAGATCGTCCAGCACCGCGACGGCCTCGTCTGGGCGTGCCCGGACTGCTCGCGACGGCTCGCCACCTGGGGCTGGTGAAGCTCCTGGGCCTCCGACCGTGAGGCAGCCGGGGGGTGTGTCCCTGTCGTCGCGAATAGACGAGGGGTAAGGCTGCTAGGCGATCGAGAAGCCTCCGTCGACCACTACGACCTGGCCGGTCATGTAGCCGGCCGCGGGCGAGGCGAGCCAGACGACCACGGCCGCAAGCTCCCGCGCGTCGCCCATGCGCCCGCTTGGTATGCGCGACAGGAGCGAGTTCAGGTAGTCATCGCGAAGTTGGTCGGTCATGTCCGAGACGAAGTAGCCGGGCGCAATGGCGTTGACCCGAATGCCTCGTCGCCCGGTCCACTGCTGGGCTAGATCGCGGGTCAGGCCGTTGATGGCTGCCTTGCTTGCCGTGTAGGCCGCGACCGGCTGAGTGGCCGTGATGAGGCTTAGGACGCTTGAGATGTTGATGATCGATGCGCCGGGACTCATGACCCGCGCGGCTTCTTGGGCCATCCAGTAGGCGCCGAACAGGTTGACTTCCAAGACGCGGCGAAAGTCGTCCTCAGCCTCCCGCAGAGCTGGCACCGCGGTTGCGATGCCAGCGTTGTTGATCAAGATGTCGATGGTCCCAAAGCGATCTACGGCGGCCTGCGCCGCGCTGGCGCATGCTGCGGGGTCGCCTACGTCGGTCTGCACGACGACTGCCCGCCGACCGAGACGCTCGACGTGGGCCTGCGTCTGCCGCAGGCCCTCCAATCGGCGTGCGGTCAGCACGAGGTCGGCGCCGGCCTCGGCTAGCCCGACGGCGATCGCCACGCCGAGGCCGGACGAAGCCCCGGTCACGATCGCCACCTTGCCATCGAGCCGAAACAGTTCCAGAACAGACGTGGGTGTCATGTGCGCACTATGTTTCAGATCGCAGGCTTACATGGAGGGTCGCGCGGGGCCGAGGAAAGGACGCGCCAGCCTAAGACAGCGGCCGAATGGCCCGTCGCTCCGGAGCTAGAACGGCTGCCGCCCGCTTTTACTTTGGACGAAAGCAGCGACGCGGCCACCGCGCTTCTGCTTTCCATGGAAGGAGGCCCTCGAACGCGGTCGCCGTCACGACACGGCGGCGCGTGTGAGGTATCGCTCGAGCAGCTCGGCAGCCTCGGTCTCGTTTCCGGGCATGAGGTGGCCGTATCGGTCGTACGTGATCGTGATGGAACTGTGGCCCATGTAATCGCAGAGGGCCTTGGCGTTGACGCCCGCGGCGATCATCAGCGAGGCATATGTGTGCCTGCAGTCGTGCGGCGCGACGCGCGTGAGCTTGGCGGCCTTCCACGCGTGGTCGCTGGCCTCTTGGATGCGCGGTGGCGTCCATGGCTCGAGGCCGTCGGGGCGAGCGAAGACGAGAGGGGTGCCGGGTGGCTGGCTGAGTCTGTGAGCTGCGAGGTGCTCGCGGAGCTGGGGGGAAGGGGAACACGTCGGCTGTGGCGATTCTTGGTCTCTTGGAGGCCCTCGTGCGGGTCCCACGACGCGAGAACGTCGATCGTGCCGGCCTGGAGGTCGATCGCGTTCCAGCGCAGCGCGAGCAGTTCGCCGCGGCGCAGGCCGGTGTAGAAGGCGGTCGCCCAGAAGGCTCGGTGTCGGGCGGGCGCGGCGTTGAGCAGTGTCGTGATCTCGACGGGGTGGGCGACGCGCTCGCGTCGGCCGCGGATGGCGGCCATTTTGAGCCCGGCGGTGGGGAGGACTTCGATCTCGCTGCGCTGGAGCGCTCGTGCGTAGACGGCTTGGAGCGCGGCGATCGTGCCTCGGATGGTCGATGGAGCGTGCCCGGCGACAGTAAGGCGGTCGATGAGGTCTTGGAGGTCGAGCCGGCGGATGGCGTGGAACGGCTTGTCGCCGAGGTCGTCGAGCACGCGCAGCCTCAGAGCGCGTTCGTACGAGGTGATCGCGGCGGGCTTGTACCGGTCGCCGCCGCGTGTCGTGACGATGCCTGCTCGGGCCTCCTGAAGCCATCGCACGCACGCCTCGGCCAACGTGACTCGCTCGACCACGACGGCCCGGTCGCCGAGGCTCAGGGCGCGGTAGGCGTCGCGCCGCCAGTTCCGGGCCGCGGCCTGGGTTGAGAAGCTCTTGGTCGTCTTACGGCCGGTGGCCTTATCGAAGACGACGGCCCGGTAGGCCGGGGTGCACGTGCACCCCGAACCGTTCGTCTTGACCTTGCAGCCCGCGCGGTGGCGGACCTCGATCCCGGCGGCCATCAGGCATTTCCTCCGTGGTTGAGTTCCCTGGTGGTCAGCCGTTTCTTAGGATTCGTGGCGTGTTGACCGACCCTTGCCCCGTCGCCGGCTGCACGGCGCGCGTTCGGCCCTACCCCGACGATGAGGCTTGGCAGCCCGGCTTTGACGGGTCCGAGCGCGTCCAGCGCTGGAACTGCGAACACGGCCATCCGATCATCCGTGGCGCCGACGGCCAATGGGCCGTGCTTGAGCGCCGTCCTGACCGGCTCACCGGCCGCTAATCCGAGCCCGTGAGCGTTTCGCCAAGGGCCCCCAGCATCAGTGCTCGTCCTGATGAGTTCATTAGATTGCCCGGCGGAGTCGCCGCGCCCCCGATCGTCGGCGGCTTCGGCGAAGGGAGCGTCCCGGGCACTGACCGCCCGGGACGCCTCTGCCGCGTTAGCTTCGAGCGGCGCGAGCCGAGGCACCCCCACCGTATGCCCCACGGCGGCCATCAGCCGACCTCCATTCGGTCCCTCGGCGGAAGGCCAGCGGCGTGGCGGACGGGCCGCTCGACGCGGACCAGCGCCGCGGACACGTCGAAGCTCACGTCGGTCGCGAGACTCTCATCGGCAGCACGGGCCAGGCGCTCCCATGCCTCGATGTCTCGCGCGAACGGCGACGCGTAGTCGTCGTCGTCCCAGTTAGGGTCAGCGGTGTCCATGGAGTTACAGCTCCTGTGGGCCATGGCCCCGGGCGTCTAGGCGTCGCGGGGCCGATTTAGTTGTGGCGCGACCGTACGCCTTCGGCACTGGGCTTTCAATAGCGCCGAGGTCGTGCGCTACGGCCGGCCAGCTTCGCAGCGTCGCGTCTCGGCCGCCAGGGTCATTGCTGGGGGACTGTCCAGCCTGGGCGGGGCGCAGGACCGACGAAGGGCACGAGCTCACCGTTGCAACGCATGCATGGACGGGAGTCCTCGACGGCCTTGTTGGTGATCCACTTGGTGCCGCATGTGGTGCAGACGAGTCGGCGGTCCATCGATTCACCGTCTCAGACGCTTCTCCATGCGGCATCCGTAGCCCGCCACGCGGCGGCTGCGGAGCAGACGCACGTTCCAGGTGTTGTCCGCACAGAAACGGCAGATCCGCACGAGCGGCTTGGCGGCCCTCGGATACGGCGATGTTGCGGTCAGGAAGCGAGGGCCGTGTCGTGACATCTGCCTCGCTTCTGATCGGTTCTCTGGGCTCTCGCCCATATCCCGCGAGAGCGGCAGACAGAGGCTCGCTGGCGCCGTCGGCCCCGCGAGGGGCCGGCGGACCTGCGAAGGCCAGCGCGGACGGGCGCTCTGTCAGCGGCCCCAGGTAGCGTCCGACGCGAGCGAACCCTCGGGACGGTCTCGTGGTCGGGGTGTTGCCAATGGGCAACACGCCTCCGACCGTGAGCGAGTTGCATAGGGCGCTCGCCAACGGTCGCGGGCCGCTGCCCTTCTCTGTCGGTTCGCAGCGGTCCGCGACTCGCTCGTCGCAACGGCGGTCTGGCGGTCGCGCGGTCATAGTGCGCCCTCGTTGTCCGCGGCCTCTAGGACACCTCCGACGGTGACCAGCAAGTCAAGGCAGTCGATCGCCCTACCGGACTCACCCTCGGCGGCCAGTGCCTGGCAGATCTCTTGCCATGCCGCCGCGCGTTCTGCCGGCTCGCTGTAAGCACCCGCAATAAGAAGGCTGCGAAGCTCGTCGTGCTCGTCGAGGCCCATGACGACAGCAGCGACGCGACGAAGATCATGGTGGCGCGCGCCCGGGATCTGGCGGGCCAGCACCGCCAGCCGGCGCTGTCCGTCAGCCGTCAAGACGCGCACCGAACTCCCGCTCGAACTCGAGATCCTCCGAGGACCGGCGCCCCTCGCGCTCCAACAACATCCGAACCGCCGCCATGTTCCCCGCCCGAGCACGCTCCGCCGTGATCTGCAACAACTCACGCGTCCCCGGAACCTCCTCGCCGGGCAGCAGCGCCGCATCGGTCACCAACGCCTGCAAACACACCGACCGAGACACTCCACGCGCCTCCGCCAGCGCATCGAGGCGGTCGACCAGCGCCGACGACAACCGGACCGACACCTTGACGCCCGGATCACTCATCGCCGCACCGTCTGTCCGACAACTTCCCCGCGAAATCTGTTCCGCGACGAACTGGCGCGGTGTGGCTGCGCGTTGCCGCTGGAGATTGGGAGGCCCCCCGGCGGCCTTCGCCGGCGCGGGGAGAGAAATCTAAACTGGCGCGGTTCGTAGGGGCTGTCACGTCAGCGATGCGCTTGGCCCCCTGTGTGAGTAGGGCATGGTTGGTGGTCACTGGGCGCCGCCTCGCTGGTCGAATGTCACGGCGCCGCGCACGGCGAGCTCCGGGAAGTCCGCCACCTCAAGCCAGAAGCTGAGCCTGGCGACGCCGTCGACCAGCTCGACGTCGATCAGGCGAACCTTCCATTTATTGATCCGGAGCAGGCTGTCAAGAACGGGCTGGGTGTCGGCGTCGCTGAGCGGCTCGCCTCGAAGCCCGGGCGCAGCGAGACACAGAAGCCTGGACTTGGCCTCGAGCGCCGAATCGCGCGAGAGTTCGTCGGCCCAATTCGGATTGGATTCGATGATCTCGAAGTTCATCGGCTGGCCCGCCAGTGCGCGGTGGTCAGCGTCAGCGTTGTGGCACTGCTGGTGCTGGCGCTGCTGCTGGTGCCGGTGAGCGGCCGGATGACGGCCATGGAGGCTCTGCTGGTGGAGGTGCCAGTTGAGATGTGCATCTAGTTGCTCCTGGTGGCGGCGGCGCGGGCGGCGTCGCGGATGTCGGGGTCGGGATCGTCGTACGGCGCGATCGAGATGGTCTGGGGCACGTTGCTCGGTAGTGGGCGTGGCGGGTCGGCGAGCGCAATGCGGGTGTCGCGGATCGCCTGGTCGAGCCCCTCGCCGCTCGGCACGGCGCGGACGTCCCAGCCGGCGGCGCGCACCAAGGCTTCGACCCGGTGCCCAACTGCGTGCCAGTGCACCCGCGCGGCCTCGAGCTGGTCGACGAGGTCGACGATTGCGTCTGTGGCAGCGCTGGCCTCGGGCTCGATCTCGGCCAGTAGTCCGCCGACGTGCTCCGCGACCCAACCGTCCCGTGCAGCCTGGGCGCGGTTGGCGGCTCGCTCGGCACCGAGGATGCGCTGCTCCCATGGCTCGCCGGCGACCGCCTGGGCCTTGGACATGGCTTTGGTCAGCTTCGCCGCCATGGTCTCGTCGCCGGTGGCGAATGCCTCGGTGAGCTCTTCGGTGAGTCTGGCTGCGTCGCTATGTGCGGAGGCGGCGGCGGCCTGGGTCTCGCGGGTCCGGGCTCGTGCTTCGGCGATGGCCTGATCGAGCACGGCGAGCTCGTCATGCAGCGCGCCGCTCATGCCGCGTCCCCTTCAGTCAGACCGCCGGCGTCATACCAGGGCGCGGTGGTCTGCTCTCGAAGCTGTCGGAGCAGCGCCTCGCCCTGGGCCCGCTGAGCCTGCTCGGGCGTGCGCGCCTCGGGCTCGGTGTTCTGAGCCTGGGGCGTGGGGGCGTCCATGCCGTTGAGGGCGCGGAGCAGCTGCGCGGCGTCGGTGTGGCCGGCGGCCTCAAGCACACGAATGCGCGCGTCGTCGGGGTTGTTGGGGTCAGTCATCGTGTACCTCCGTTGGGGATGGTGTGGCAGTGTTGGAGCCGCACAGAGCGCGCTCTTCGAGCAGGTGCAGGACCACGGTCTGCAGTCCTGGGGCGGCCGCCGCGGCGGGCTCGTCGGGCTCGTCGTCATCGGAGAAGTACGCGTGCTGTGTCATGCGGCCCTCCTGAGGTCGTCGGTGATCGCCGAGGCGTTGGTGTCCAACCAGTTGGCGAGGCCGGTGACGCTGTAGACGACGACGCCCCCGACGCGGGCCGTGGGCACGTGGGGACGCACGTGGATGTCGAAGACCTCAACGGAGACCCCCAGGGCGGCGGCGGCTTCGGCTCGGCGAAGAGCGAGCGCGGGCACCGGGACGTCGATCTGGCGTCGGCCCATTAGGCGGCTTCCTCGTCGAGCTGCTCGAGCGCGTTGTCGGCCTGGCCCTGCTCGATGCCGTGGCACTTGGCGCAACGCATGACGCCGCCGGCGTTCTGGTTGAATTGGCGCGGTCCGACGCAGCCGCAGATCTGGTGGCCGTCGCCGAGGAGGTCACGCACCCGGCCTAGGGTGATCGGGTGCTGATCGGGCCGCCCGACCTTGGGCGTGGCGTTGGTCTTAGCGCCCGTGCCGGTCCTGGCGATAGCGGCGGCGAGCTGTGCGGGTCCGGGCCGGTACTCGGCCTGGCCGGTCTCGGCGAGGGCGGCGAGGGCGGCGGTGACCATGACGGGGTCGTGGCCGCCAAGAACACGGGCATAGGCCAGGGCGTGATCTGAGGTGAGCTTGCGTGGCCAGAACGCGGCGAGGTCAGCGAAAAACGCGTGCCAGCCCAGCGCGTCGATCGTGTGCCAGTCGCTGGCGTGCACGGCCTTGACGAGCTGGTCGCGACGATCGACGCTCATGCCGCCTGCTCCTGGTCGTTGTCTTCTGAGATGAACTCGCCATCATCAGCGCGACCGGGAGGCCCGAAGGCGCTCACGTGCGTGCGTGCTGGGTTGGGTGTTTGGTTAATGCTTTTGGTTAGGGGGGCGTTTCGACCACTCCCCTTACTGCCATTTCGACCACTCCCCTTACGCCCTGCCGACCACGGTGGCGAATCGCCCACCGTGGCGTTTTGACCACTGGTCAAGGCGATCGTGTAGACGCGGGTGCGGTACCGCTCGTCGATCGGGCCCGGCACGATCGCGCCCCGGCGGACCAGGCTCGCGAGGGTGCGCTTGACCGAGCGGACGTTCTTGACGTTGGCGCGCCGGGCGAGCTCGGTCGGGCCGACGCAGATGCCGGTGCCGTCTGCGTGCGCGGCCTCGGCGAGGATGAGCAGCAGCAGCCGGTCGGCCCCGGTCGTCGGGCTCTCGGCGAGCACCCACTGGATCGCGGCGATGCTCATGCGCGTGCCGCCTCGTGCTCGTCGCGGTCGACGAGTCGCAGGCCCAAGACGCCGTTGGGCAGGATGGCCTTGACCACGCGGCCTTCGATCAGAGCCATCTCGACGGCCAGCGCCGCATAGCGCCGCCCGCGGTCCTGCTCGATGGCGTGGATGACCGCGGTGCGGGGTGCGGTGCCTCCAACGCGTGCGAGGACTCGCGCGACGCGGACGGACGCGGTGATGTACGGCGAGGTGCTCATGCGAGCACCTCGAGGTCAATGGAGTGCCGGCTACCGCCGCCGGCTAGACCTGGCTCGCCTGGCTCGCTCGAGCCGTCGTCACGGCTCGTGGCCTTGCGACGACAACGCGTCCCAGCGGGACGGCCTGCGCCGCGAGTGCGAGCGCCGCAACGGCGAGCGGTCGGGATGTTCAGCGAGGTCGCGGTGGGCGTGTTGGGCGCCGTCATGCGCGTCTTGTGCACCCGGCCGTCCAAGCCGGTGTAGGACGCGATCACCTCGCCGGAAGCACCGAGCACGGCGCGCACCGCACGCATGTTGAGCTGATCCGCCAGCGTCTGACCGGGGGGCACGTAAACAGCGCGAACCATGGCGGCCTGATCGGGGTCGTGGCGGTCGAGGTGCCGCATGTACATGCGGATCTCGATCGCTTCTCGGAGCCGCCTGACGACTCTTGGCTTGCCGGTGTCGGTGAGGTCGTAGCGACCTCTCGGGTCAGTAAACTGCGTGTTCATTGCGGGGCACCATCCCGTATGTAGTGACACCAGACGCCGGCCCGGGCGTCTGGTTGTCGTTTGACGCCAGGTAAAACTTCAGGGCGCGCAGAATCTCTTTGCTTGTGGACCGGTCGGCTGCGCGGGCACGCGACCGGATCTCTTCAGCAAGCGGCCGTGGCACGCATGCTGACAAGGTGGCGTCGCACACCATCGGTTCGGTGTCAGCAGCGGGCATGAGAAAACTATAGGTAAGTGCCCGGACAGCATCACCTTTTCGGGATTTGCGTTAAAGGCGACCCGGCCGTCCGGTTACTTCATGTCGCCGCCCGCAGCGGTGTGTCTGCAATTGCAGACACCGACTCCACGACCTGAGTGTCCGCGCCGACCCACCCGCTAGGCGGCGATCCGGCGGCCGTGCGCGGCGGCGACGCCGGAGCGCAGGACGTGCGCGTCGCGTCTGCATCGAGCTGTGCAGTAGCGCCGCCGTGGGCCGCGCACCGCCGGGGCCGGCAGCGGTCTCCCGCAGTGCTCGCACTCTCCGTCGACCGGCTGGGACCGGTCGGGGTCTTCGCCGATCGATCGCAGCGCCAGCAGCCGGCAGTTTGGCGGCCGGTTTTCAAAGGCCGCACGCCATTCGTCGGCGGTGTCCTCGAGCACCGGGCCCCAGGCGGCGTCGACGCCGTGCAGGGCGATCGGCCATGCCACCTCGAACGGCAAGCCGGCGGTACGGGACTCGGCGAGGCGGGTTCGGACGAGCTCGAGGGCGGTCACGCAACCCTATGGTTGCACGGTTGGTTGGCTCACGGGGCGTGGCTCGGGCGCCCGCACTGGTTTTGCGTGATGGGCGCCGCAAGCGGCGAGTGAGCATGCTGCCCAACCGACCGCGACGAGAGCGCCGGTGCGTCCTGCGAGCTTCGCTGCGCGTGAGCGCTGGGTCCAAGCGAACCAGCACATACCGGTGATGCAGAGCGCGGTCGAGACGAAGAAGTTCAGCCGCAGCCCGAGGATGTGGTGGGAAGGGTCGATCCGCAGGGTCTCCTCAAAGATGCGAAAGCCCGAGTAACCGGCGACATACAGCGCGAACACGCCGGGCGGGTTGACGCGCCGTGCGCGGAGGACGAGGACCAGAGCGGCGGCGAGCGCGAGGTCAAACAGCAGCTCGTAGAGGAACGTTGGATGGAACGTGGCAAACCGGGCGTAGCCGTCGGGACGATGGGCCGGGTCGATTCGGAGGGCCCAGGGCAGTGTTGTGGGGCCGCCGAATAGCTCCTGGTTGAAGTAGTTGCCGACGCGCCCGATGGCTTGGGCGACGAGCAAGCCTGGCGCCGCGCAGTCCATGAACGACTTCACCGGCACGTGCGCGCGACGTAGGCGCCAGATCCCCATGGCGGTCCCGCCGGCGATGCCGCCCCAGATGCCTAGACCGCCGTGCCAGATCGCCAGTGGTCCCCACCAGTGGTGGGGCACTTCGTTCCAGCTTGTGGCCAAGAAGTACAGTCGGCCGCCGACCAGGCCCGCGGGGAAGGCGAACAGCGCGACGTCCAGGACCACGTCGCGCCGCCCACCGCGGCCTTGCCACAGCCAAGAGGTGAGCCGTACGGCGGCCAACACGCCGACGACGTACGCCCAGCCCGTACGCATGCAAAAACAGCGGCCCGATGTGGACGCCGTTATCGCTTGGGCTAGGGAGAAACGCGAGTGTCGGCATCGCTCCGATCCTCGCACCACCACCGCGTCAGCGCGCTGGCTCCACTCCTTCTTCGGGGATACGGACGAGTCCGAAGTGGCACGTCGGCAGTCTGCGGGAGTCAAGTCCCAGGGCGTGGTGTAGGAGTCGGAGCTCGTTCTTGTCGTTGCTGCGGTCGGCGGCTCAGGCCGCGAGGAGCTCTTCGACCTCCTCCTGATTGTTGGTGGTGATGGTCGTCTGATCCTGGGATTGGAAGAGAGGGGTCATCGACTTCTGGCTGATGTAGCTTCGCCCGACGAGCCATTCGTCGTTGGCTTCGATCGCGAGCATCGAGACCAGTCGGATCACCGAAGCGTCGTCGGGGAAGATGCCGACGACGTCGGTGCGGCGGCCGATCTCGCGGTTGAACCGTTCCAGCGGATTGGTCGAGCGGATCTTGGGCCAGTGCTCCTTCGGGCAGCTGTAGAAGGCCAGGACGTCGTCCTCGGCCTGTTCGAGTAGCCGGGCGACCTTGCCCAGCCTGGGCTCGAGCTGAGAAACGGCGTCGGCCAGCCGCTTGCGAGCTTCGGTGCCGTCGGGCGCGGTGAAGATCGAGCGGATCAAGGCGCCCAAGGCGTCGTGCTGTTCGCGGTGGGCGTGGCCGCGGAGGTCTCTGAGGAAGTGCACGGTGCAGCGCTGCCAGGGCGCCCCTAACACCTTGGCCAGCGCGTTCTTGAGGCCTTCGTGGGCGTCGGAGATCGCGAGCTGGACTCCGAGCAGCCCGCGGGCGACCAGGGACCTGAGGAACTCGGTCCAGAACGCTTCGGTCTCCGCGGCGCCGATGTCTAGGCCGATGATCTCGCGGCGGCCTGTCTCGTGGACGGCATGCGCGACAACAACGGCCTTGCGCTGCACCCGTCCGCCGTCGCGGACCTTCTCGATCTTGGCGTCGACGAACAAGTACGGGTAGCGGCCTTCGAGCGGCCGCTGGCGGAACGCCTGGACCTGCTCGTCGAGCAGGCCGGCGATCCGCGAGACCTCCGACTTGCTGATTCGCAGCCCGAGGCTCTCGACGAGCTGGTCGACGCGCCGGGTGCTCACGCCGCAGACATAGGCCTGCTGGACGACCGCGACCAGCGCCTGCTCGCTGCGCTTGCGCGGCTGCAAGAACGACGGGAAGTAGCTGCCCTGACGGATCTTGGGGATCTGCAACTCGATCTCCCCAGCCCTCGTGTCCCAACGCCGCGGCCGGTAGCCGTTGCGATGCGTCGCGCGATCCTCGGTCCGCTCGCCGCGCTGAGCGCCGATGAGCTCGGAGACCTCGGCCTCCATCAACTCCTGAGCGACGGCCTTGACCGACTCGCGGATCACGTCTGCGTGCTCATCACGAAGCACCTGCCTGACGACCTCCACGATCGTCATCCTGTCCTGACCGGCCATCGCCGGCCTCCCTTCCTCGTCGTTGCGTGAGAACTCCGACGAAGAATGAGCGCCGCGGTGGCCGGACCTACGTCCGTTCCGTCCGACCGGCTCCTACACCAACACTAGGGACGTGACCCCTGGAGGGTGCAATGTCGACAGCGTCATGGACGGCGAAGCAGTCCAGCGGAGCAACGCGTCTAGCGTGCGCGGTGTGCGGTGCGCACACGCTCATCCCGCCGCACGAGCGGTCCGTGTGCAACTGCTGCTGGTCCACATGCCTGCACACGGTCGTCTCGGTCGACGCCTACCACCAGCGCCGTCGCGAAGCCAGCCAGTGGCTCGCTCAGAATTAGCGCCTGCCGCATCGGTGTAAGTGGCCGTTGACCTCAATCCGCCGAGCCCCCAGTCGCCCCGCGGCCCGTGGGGAAGTCGTGGGGAAGTGCCCACAGATCTAGCGTTCCTGAGCGTTCCCTAGCGTCCCCGCTTTGGCTTGCTAGAGCCAAGAACGGCTCTGTAGAGCGATGGCAGTTAGGAGGCGCTGTTCTGACGTCGGCCGGGTGGTCGCCGTCGCCAACGGCCCGTGGCGATCCATGGGGAAGTACGACTCCGATCGGCCGCAGGATCTCGGTCCCGCGAGCCGCCTCTGCGGGCTCTGCGATCGGCTGCTGCCGATGGACGCGCTCAAGCCCGGGTGGGAGATCGTCCAGCACCGCGACGGCCTCGTCTGGGCATGCCCGGACTGCTCGCGACGGCTTGCCACCCTGGGCTGGTAACACCGGCCCCAGCGGGGCGTCGGGTGCCGACATGGGCTCCGTGGACGAGAGCCAGGGCGGTGGGCTCCTCCCACGTATCTCCAACGAGATGGTGGGCGCCCCGAAGCGCTACTTCGGCAAGGGCCCGATCCACGAGAAGTCCTACATGTTCGATGACATGCTGTTCATCGTCATGTGGGGAGGGGCTGAGCCCGCCGCGGGGCGCACCCGGCATGTGTGCGCAGCGACACACAGACGTTCAGGACCGATGGCACGGTGGAAGGGCCAACAGGAGCCGACCCCGACCCGATCCGGAGCCGATGAAGAAGCTGCTGCACACCCGAAGCCACTCGTGGCGCGAGGCGGGCCTGGCCCGCCAGCTCAGCGCCCGCGCCGTCAAGCGCGCCCGCATCCAGTCGCTCGTGCTGCTGCCGATGATCGCCGGCGTGCTGGTCCTGTACTCCTACCGGCGCGGCATCTTCGGCGTCGACGAGCCCGTCCGGATCGGCACCGTCCTGGCGCTCGTCGCGCTCGGCTGGCAGTTCGCACGCGACCTCGGCCGCGCCGCCGGCCCCACGCTCTTCCGGCGCCTGGACCCCGGCACCGCCGGCACGGTCGGCTTCATCGTCCGCTTCTTCACCGTCGTCGCCTCCGTCGTCGTGGCGCTCCGCGTCGCCGGCCTGGACCCGCGCACGCTGGCCGTCGGCGGGGCGTTCACCGCGGTCATCCTCGGCCTCGCAGCGCAGCAGACGTTCGGCAACCTGTTCGCCGGGCTCGTCCTGCTCAGCGCCCGGCCCTTCCGCGTCGGGGACCGGGTGCGGCTGCAGGGAGGCGGCCTGGCGGGCAACATCGAGGGCGTCGTCAGCTCGCTCGGGTTGTTGTACACCATCTTCTCCAACGGCGAGGACCAGATCATGGTCCCCAACAACGTCGTGCTCAACGTCGCGGTCATCCCGCTCAACGAGCCCTCGGGCGTCGACCTGCGCGCACGGCTGCGGCCCGGGGTCACGCCGGTCGACATCCAGGCGCTGCTGGAGGAGACCGTGGAGACCCCGATGCGCGACCGGCCCCGGGTCGCGTTGGAGGAGATCGACGGCGACGAGACCGTCGTGCGGATCGGCGTCTCGCCGGAGAACCCGACGGCGGGCGCCCGGCTGTCCTCCGAGGTGCTGCGCGCCCTGGCGAGCGAGACCCGCCGCGCCGAGGCCGCCTGAGCGGCGCCGCACCGCGCGGAGCCGCACGGCCGGCGGGGCCGCCGGTCAGCGCTTGTCGGCCTGGCCCCGGACCATCTGGGCGGCGATCTCCTCGCCGCCCAGGCGCTTGGCCACCCGGGCCGAGAGCTCGGGGGCGATGCCGGCGAACGTCGAGCCCAGGCGCATCGCGATGGGCGCGACGTCGATCTCGCCCTTGTCGGCCGTGATGGCCCGCACCACCGCGGCGGCGACCTGCTCCGGGGTGCTCGTGCCCACGCCCCTGGGCAGCTTGGCGCCCGACTCGTGGAACATGCCGGCGTCGCGGATGAAGCCCGGGAACACGACGCTGACGCCCACGCCGCGCGGGGCCAGGTCGCCGCGCAGCCCTTGGCCGAAGCCGCGCAGCCCGAACTTCGTGGCGCTGTAGATCGCGCTGCCGGGCTGGCTGCTCTTGCCCGACAGGGAGGAGATGAGCACGATGTGGCCGCGCCCGCGCCCCGCCATCCGCTCCCCGAGCACGCGCGACAGGATCATCGGCGCGCGCAGGTTGACCTCCAGCGCGGCGTCGATCTGGTCGGTGCGGAAGTCCAGGACGTTGCCCGACGCCGGCAGGGCCGCGTTGGCGACGAGCACGTCGACGTCGCCGGCCTCCTCGAGCAGGCGGTCGACCGCGTCGCGCTGCCCGAGGTCCACGGCGGTGGCGCGGCCGCCGACCTCGGCGGCCAGCGGCTCGAGGACGTCGGCGCGCCGGCCCGTGAGCAGCAGCGCCGCGCCCTCGGCGCCCAACCGCCGGGCGATCGCGTGGCCGATGCCGCCCGTGGCGCCCGTGAGCAGGACCGATGAACCGCGCAGTTCCATGCCGCAACCCTCTCACGCGCGGGGGTCGGCGGGCCCCGACCCCGGCTGGCATCCTGCGCGGCGTGCCCGTGCTCGCCCTCTTCGGCCCCACCGGGATCGGCAAGACCGCCCTGGCCCTGGAGGTCGCCGACCGCCTGCGGGCCCGCGGCGAGCGCCCCGTCGCCGTCTCGGCCGACGCGCTGCAGGTCTACCGCGGCCTGGAGACGCTGACCGGTGTCGCCTCGCCGGCCGAGCAGGAGCGCCTGGAGCACCGCCTCGTCGCGTTCGTCGACGTGCGGGAGACGTTCTCGGTCGCCCGCTACGCCGCGCTGGCCCACGCCGAGATCGACGCGCTGCTGGACGCGGGCGCCACCCCGATCGTCGTCGGCGGCACCGGGCTGTACCTGCGCGCCGCACTGGCCGAGCTCGAGCTGCGCCCGCCGCCGGCGCCCGGCGTGCGCGAGCGGCTCATGGCCGACGCCGCCGCGCGCGGCACCGAGGTGCTGCACGCCGAGCTGGCGGCCCGCGCGCCGGCCGCGGCGGCCGGCATCGACCCTCGCGACCGCCACCGGGTCGTCCGCGCCCTGGAGCTCGAGGCCCAGGGCGCGCTGGCCTCGCCGCCGGAGGACAACCGCCTGTGGACCGCCGACACGCGCCGCCCGACGCGCCTGGTCGCGCTGACGATGCAGCGGGCCGAGCTGCACGCGCGCATCGACGCTCGCGTGGAGGCCATGGTCGCGGCGGGCGCCGCCCGCGAGGTGGCAGCCGCCGACGCGGCCGGCGCATCGCCCACCGCCCGCAAGGCGCTGGGCTTCGACGAGCTGCTGGCGGGCGACGTCGAGGCGATGAAGACGCGCACCCGCCGCTACGCCCGCCGCCAGCTGACGTGGCTGCGCAAGCTGCCCGGCGTCGAGCACGTCGACCTGACCGGGCGCCGCGCCGCCGACGTGGCCGCCGAGCTGGTCGGATAGCCTCGCGGCCGCATGCGCTTCGAGAAGTGGCAGGCCCTCGGCAACGACTACATCATCCTCGAGCGGGCGCAGCTGCCGTTCGCGCTGACGGCGGCGCGCGTGCGGCGCCTGTGCGACGCGCACCTGGGCATCGGCTCCGACGGCGTGCTCGAGCTGTCGGAGGCCGACGCGGACGGCTTCGTCGCCCGGCTGCGGATCTTCAACCCGGACGGCTCGGAGGCCGAGCTCTCGGGCAACGGCGCCCGCGAGGCCGTCATGTACCTTCGCCGCCGCGGCTGGACCGACCGCGCCCAGTTCTCCATCCAGACCGCGGCGGGCGAGATCCGCCCGACGATCCACGACGACCGAACCTGCGCGCTGGCGATGGGGCGCGCGCGCCTGCAGTCCGCCGACTTCCCGTCCGGCGGCGCCGACGGCACCGGGACGCTGGAGGCCACGGGCCAGACGTGGCACTTCCAGCACGTGCAGGTCGGCAACCCGCAGTGCGCGATCCACGTGCCCGACGGCGACGCGCTGCAGGCGCTGGACCTGCCGCGGATCGGCCCCGGGATCGAGCGCCACCCGCTGTTCCCCAACCGCACCAACGTGTCGTTCTTCCGCGCCGAGGCCGCCGACCGCATCCGGGCGCGCATCTTCGAGCGCGGGGTGGGGGAGACCAGCGCCTCGGGCACCGGCGCGTGCGGCGCCGCGATCGCCCACGTGCTGCGCGGCGGCGACAGCCCGGTGACCGTGCGGCTCGACGGCGGCGAGCTCGCCGTCGACGTCGACGAGAGCCTCCTGTTCACGCTCACCGGCTGGGCGGTGCCGGTCTACACGGGCGAACTCGCGCCCGAGCTGCTGGCCGACCTGGCCGGCGACGAGCCGGCCTGACCACCGCCGGCCGACGGCGCGGCCCCGGACACTAGGGTTCCGGGAACATGAGCGAGCAGCAGCAGATCACGGGCGGCGCCTGGGCCGTCGGCCTGGCCACCGCGACCCCGGACGGGCGCATCCTGGACGCCTACTACGTGGCGCCGCGCCTGGGCACCGGCGGCGCGCCCGACGGCGCGACGGCCGGCACGCACCCGCTGCACATCACCCGCGCGACCGACCTGGGCGGCGGCGCCTTCGCCGCGGCCGCCCGCCCCGACGCGCTGCGCGACGTCACGGTCACCGCGGTGCTCACGGTCGTCGAGGACCTGCAGGCCGCGCCGGCCGACGTCCACGACGCCTACCTGCGGCTGCACCTGCTCAGCCACCGGCTCGTCGCGCCCAACACCATCAACCTGACCGGCGTCTTCGCGGTGCTGCCCAACGTCGCCTGGACCAACCGCGGCCCCGTGGACCTCGAGGCGCTCGACGCGGTGCGGCTGCGCGCCCGGGCGCTGGACCGGCCGCTGTCGGTCACCTCCGTGGACAAGTTCCCGCGGATGACCGACTACGTCGTGCCCGCCGGCGTGCGGATCGCCGACGCCGACCGCGTGCGCCTCGGCGCCCACCTCGCCGCCGGCACGACCGTCATGCACGAGGGGTTCGTCAACTACAACGCGGGGACGCTCGGCGCCTCGATGGTCGAGGGCCGCATCAGCCAGGGCGTGGTCGTCGGCGACGGCACCGACATCGGCGGCGGCGCGTCGATCATGGGCACGCTGTCGGGCGGGGGCACGGAGACGATCACCATCGGCGAGCGCTGCCTCATCGGCGCCGAGGGCGGCCTGGGCATCTCGCTCGGCGACGACTGCGTCATCGAGGCCGGTCTCTACGTCACCGCGGGCACGCGCGTGACCACCCCCGACGGCGAGGTCGTCAAGGCCCAGGAGCTGTCGGGTGCGCCGAACCTGCTCTACCGCCGCAACAGCATGACCGGCACGGTCGAGGTGCTGCCGCGCACAGGCGGCTGGGGCGGGCTGAACGCCGCGCTGCACGCCAACGACTGACCCCAGCGCCCGGCGTCAGCCCAGCCGCGCCGCGGCGCGCGCGCAGGCCTCGGGCGTGGGGACGAGCGCGAAGCGCACGTGCCCGGCGCCCCCGGCGCCGAAGAACGAGCCCGGGGCGCAGACGATGCCCGACTCCAGCAGCCGCATCGCGCACGCCTCCTCGTCCTCGCCGCCCGGCGTGCGCAGCCACAGGAAGAAGGACGCGGGGCCCCCGACGCTCGTGAAGCCCGCGGCCTGCAGCGCGGGCAGCAGCGCGTCGCGCTTGGCCCGGTAGCGCTCGCGCACCTCCTCGACGTGGGCGTCGTCGTCCCAGGCGGCGATCGACGCCCGCTGCACGAAGTCCTGGGGTGCGACGCCGACGTTGGGGCGGTAGCGGCGCAGCGCGGCGATGAGCTCGGGGTCACCGGCCATGAAGCCCGAGCGGTAGCCCGGCATGGACGAGCGCTTGGACAGCGTGTTGAGCACCACGACGTTCGTGCGGTCGGCGAGCTGCAGCGCCGAGGCGGGCGGCGGGCCCTCGAACCACAGCTCGGAGTAGGCCTCGTCGCAGGCCAGGACGAAGTCGTGGCGGCGCGCCAGCGCCGCGGCGCGCTCGAGGTCGTCGAGGCCGATCGTCGCGCCGGTGGGGTTGTTGGGGTAGTTGAGCCAGAGGACGGCGAGGCGGTCCAGGCGAGCCGGGTCCAACGCGCCCAGGTCGGGCAGGTGGCCGCGCGCCGGGTCCAGCGCGAGCTCCAGGACGTCCATCCCCGCGAAGCGCGCGCCCCGCGCGGCGACGGGGTAGCCCGGGGTCGTGACGGCCACGGCGTCGCCGCCCGCGACCTGGGCGAGGTGGAAGATCGCCTCCTTGGACCCCAGCGTCGGCACGACCTCGCGGTCGGGGTCCAGGACGACGCCGAAGCGGCGCTCGATCCAGCGTGCGATGGCCGCCCGCAGCTCGGGCATCCCGACGGCCTTCGGGTAGGTCGAGACCGGCTCGATCGCCGCGGCCAGCGCACGGCGGATGAACTCCGGCGTGACCTCGCGCGGCTCGCCCATCCCGAAGTCGATGAGCTCGATCCCGCGGGCCAGGGCGCCGGCGCGGGCCTCGTCGAGGCGGACGAAGGGGTAGGTCCCCAGGTCCGCGAGCACCGGGTTCAGGCGCACAGGAACCGCTGCAGGATCGCGTGGGAGCGCACGAGCGAGGCCTCGGCCACGCGCTCGTCACGGCGGTGGGCGAAGCGCGGCGCGCCGGGGCCGAAGTTCACCGCGTCCACGCCGGCGGCGGCGAACTCGGCCACGGGCGTCCACGCCTGCTTGGGGGCGGTCTCCAGGTCGCCGGCGGCCACGAGGCGGTCGACCAGCGGGTTGGCCTCGGGGACCGCGCCGGAGGGCGCGTTGCCGTCGATGACCAGCTCGCCGTGGGGCTCGCAGAGCGCGCGCAGCCGCGCCTCGGCATCGGCCGCCGACGTGCCCGGCGCGTAGCGCATGTTGATCTCCGCCACGCAGGTGTCGGGCACGACGTTGCGGGCCACGCCGCCGGAGACGGTCACGACGGAGACGACCTCGCGGAACGTCAGCCCGGCGAAGACGTGGTCGACCGGCTCGAGCACGGCGAGCTCGGCGATGCCGGCGGCGGCCCGGTGGATGGCGTTGTCGGCCAGCCACGGGCGTGCGCTGTGGCCCGCGGTGCCCCGGAACGTCCACGTGGCGTTGATGTTGCCGACGCAGCCGGCGTGCAGCGCGTTGTCGGTGGGCTCCATGACCACGACGAGGTCGGCGGTGCGCAGGCCGGGCTCGCGGTCCAGCAGCGGCGTCAGCGCGCTGTCGCCGAACGGCAGCTCCTCGCGGCCGAAGAACACGTAGCCGACGTCGACGGTCGCGGCGGGCGGCGGGTCCAGCGCCAGCTCGATCATCACGCCCAGCGCGGCCTTCATGTCGGCGGCGCCCAGGCCGGTGACCCAGCCGTCGTCGCGGGCCCCGGGCAGGTTGCCCTGGGCGGGGACCGTGTCGAGATGGCCGGCCAGGAGGACCAGCGGCCGGTCGCGGCGCTCGGTGACGCCCGCCAGGACGCACGTGTCTCCCGCGTCGCGCCCCCGGTCGCCCAGCATGGCGAGCACGCGGGCGGCCAGCGCGGCCTCCTCGCGGGACTCCGACGGCACGTCGACGAGCTCCAGGACACGGTCGGCGAGGCGGTCGGCGAGGCCGTCGGTCATGGGGCCCACGCTATCGCCCGACTAGCCTTCTGGGCCGTCCCATGCGCTACTGCGGCATCGACGTCTCGGCCAAGCCCGCCAACCAGCAGCTCGTCACGCTCCACGAGCGCCGCGGCGCCGACGCCCAGGAGCTCGTCGCGACGTTCTACGAGCCCGGCGACGTCGATGCCGTCGCCCGGACCGTGCTGGGCTTCGGGGGTGAGGCCGTCGCGGCGATCGACGCGCCGTCGGGCCCGCGGCTGGACCTGCTGGCGGCCGGGCTGCCGCTGCGCATGGAGCTCGGGCTGCCGCACGGGCGCTACGAGCGCATGCGGGTGTGCGACGCGCTGCTGTTCCGCCGGCGTCTGCCGCTGTACCCGGTCCCCAGCGCCGACCAGGCGCTCTCGCGGTGGGAGACCTGGATGGCCGTCGGCTTCGAGCTCTTCGCCGCGCTCGACGGCCTCGAGCTGTTCCGCCCGCCGGCGGCCGGCGTCCACGAGGCGCCCGTCGGCGACGGCGCCCTGCGGTTGGGGCGCCTGTGCGAGACCTACCCCGACGCGGTCTTCTGCACGCTGCTGGGCCACCGGCCGTCCCCGAAGCGCACGCCGTGGGGCCTGCAGCAGCGCATCGCGGCGCTGCGCCTGCGCGGTGTCGTCGACGACGACGGTGGCCTCTGGCACCGCACGCTCGACGAGCTCGACGCCTGCGCCGCCGCCTACGCGGCCTATGCCCTGGCCGCCGGGCAGGGCTGCTGGGTGGGTGACGCGCGGGAGGGCGTCATCGTGCTGCCGACCCTCGGCCTGGCCGAGCGCTACGACCGGCTGCCGCCGCCGGCGCGCTCGGCGCTCAGCGCGCCTCGACGACCACCGCCGTCGACGCGATGACCGCGACGGCCGGGTCGCCGGGCTTGAGGCCGAGGTCGTCGGTGGCCGCGCCGGCCATGAGCGACGTGACCCGGTAGGGCCCGCAGGCCAGCTCGACCTGGGCCATGACGCCGTCACGCTGCACGCTGAGGACCACGCCGGCCAGCCGGGTGTGGCCTGAGGCGGCGTGGTCGCGGTGGCGGTCGCGCATGAGCTCGGCCAGCGTGGCGGCGGGCAGGTAGCGCTGGCGCCCGCGGCGCTGGAACCGGACGCGGCCGTCGCGCTCCCAGCGGCGCAGCGTGTCGACGCTGACCCCCAGCGCCGACGCGGCCGCGCCGATGCGGATCCAGTCGTCGGGGCGTGGGTCGTCGGTCACGGTCGGGGCTCCCGGGGCCCGACCGTACTCCGACATGTCCGATGACCCATCGGTCATCCGTCCAGGTCACGCCCCAGAAGTGGGGATGGGCGGTGGCGCCTACACTCATGGGGCAGATGCAACGCAGTCGCAACGGGCGCACGGCGCCGAATCGGGTGGGGACCGCTCCGCAGCAGCAGGCGCGCGCCAAGCAGCGCGCGTACTGCATCGCGGCGCTCGAGGACGGTGACGACCTCTCCGAGCTGCAGGAGCTCCTGCGCACCGCCGGGGTGGCCGTCGTCGGCCAGGCCGTCCAGCACCGCGACCGCCCGCACCCGAACACCTACCTCGGGCCGGGCAAGCTCCTGGAGGTCAAGGAGGCCGCCCTGGCCGCCGACGCCAACGTCGTCGCCGTCGACGACGAGCTGAGCCCCCGCCAGGAGCGCAACCTGGAGAAGGAGCTCGGGATCCCCGTCGTGGACCGCACGACGGTCATCCTCGACATCTTCGCCGGGCACGCCAACACGGCCGAGGGCAAGCTGCAGGTCGAGCTGGCCCAGCTCGAGTACAACCTGGCGCGCATGCGCGGCCTGTGGACGCACCTCGAGCGCCTGGGCGGCGGCATCGGCACCCGCGGACCCGGCGAGTCGCAGATCGAGACCGACCGCCGCCTGGCGCGCGACCGCATCTCCGCCCTCAAGCGGCGCCTGGAGCACGTCAAGGGCACGCGCGCCGTCCAGCGCGCCGAGCGCGAGCGGGCCCACCTGCCCCAGGTGGCGCTGGCCGGCTACACCAACGCGGGCAAGTCGACGCTGCTCAACGCGCTGACCGGCAGCGAGGTCGGCGTGCGCGACCGCCTGTTCCACACGCTGGACCCCACGACGCGCCAGCTGCAGATCGACGGGCGCCCGTACCTCATGACCGACACGGTCGGGTTCATCCGCAAGCTGCCCCACCAGCTCGTGGACGCCTTCGGCGCCACGCTGGAGGAGACCACGCGGGCCGACCTCATCCTGCACGTGCTCGACGCCTCGGCCCCCGAGGAGGAGGGCCTGGCGATGCTGCGCTCCGTCGAGGACACCCTGGAGGAGATCGGCGCCGGCGAGCGGCCGCGGCTGCTCGTGCTCAACAAGATCGACGCGCTCGACGAGGCCGGGCGGGCCGCCCTGCCGCACCGCCACCCGCGCGGGATCCCGGTCAGCGCCAAGACGGGCGAGGGGCTGGAGGCGCTGCGCGACGCGATCGAGCTGGCGTTCGCGCGGACCCTGACCTCCGTCGAGCTGCTGCTGCCCTACTCCGAGGGCGGCCGCCTGGCCGAGCTGCACGAGGTCGCCGGCGACCTGCACCGCGAGGACACCGCCGAGGGCGTCCGCGTCGTGGCCCGGCTGCCCGCCGCGGTCGCCGAGCGCTTCGCGCGCTTCGCGGTCGACGGCCGGCCGCTGGCGTCCTGACGCGGGTTTCGCCCTCTGGGCGAACACCCGCCACGGCAACCTCGCCCCCTGGGCGAACGTTGCTCAGCGCCCGGAGGAGCCCCACCCGTCGGCGCCGCGGTCGTCGGGCGACGGCGGCAGCTCGTCGACGACGGTCAGCGCCGGGGCCCAGAACGGGACGAGCAGGAGCTGGGCGATCCGGTCGCCCGCCTGCGCGGCGAACGGCTCCTCGCCGGTGTTCATCAGCGTGACGCAGAGCTCGCCGCGGAAGTTGGGGTCGATGAGGCCCAGGGCGGGCACGACGCCGTGGCGCGCGGCGAGCCCGGAGCGGGGCACGACGAGGCCGCACACGCCGTCGGGCAGCGCGATGGCGACGCCCGTGGGCACCTTGGCGCGCGCGCCCGGGGACAGGGCGACGGGCTCGACGCAGGCGAGGTCGTGGCCGGCGTCGCCGGGGCGCGAGCGGGCGGGCGCGCGGGCGCCGTCGCGCAGCAGCCGGACCTCGAGCTCGTCGACGGCGATGGAGGGCAGCATCGCCCCCAGCGTAGACGCCGGCGCGGCAGATCTCCCACGAGGGGTTACCGGGAGCTGGGGATGGCCGAAAGGGTGGCAGCCGTACCTCCCGCCCGGGCACGCGGCTCTACCGTCCTGCCCGTGTCGACCGCGAGGATCGTCCTGCTGGCCGCGCTGGGCCTGCTCGTGCTGAGCGGGTCCGTGTTCGCGCTGTCGGAGGCCCTGCGCCGCGACCGCCGCAGCCGTGACGCCATCGCCCAGCCCGTGCACCGCATCGTCGTGCGCGCCGACGCCGGGGACGTCGACATCCGTGCCGGCCTGACCGGCGGCGTGGTCATCGCCCGCCACGACACCTGGCTGCTGGACCGGCCGACGGTCCGCGAGAGCGTGGCCGGCGGCACGCTGACCGTCGACACGCGCTGCGGGGGGCTTCGCTCGCTGCTGCGCTGCCGCACCGACCTCGTCATCGACGCGCCGCCCGAGGTCGACGTGACGGTCCGCACCGACACCGGCGACGTCGACCTGCGCGGCCTGAGCGGCAAGGCCGACGTGCAGACCGGCTCGGGCGACATCCGCACCCATCGCCTGAACCCGGTCACCGTGCGGGCCATGACCGACGCCGGCAACGTGTCGCTGGACCTCTTCGGCGAGCCCACCCGCACCGAGGCGCGGTCCGACGCCGGCAACGTGCGGGTGACGGTGCCCTACGGGCCCTACCGCGTCGACGCCACCACCGACGCGGGCAACGTGAAGGTCGAGGGCGTCATCCGCGACGACCTCGCGCCGCAGGCCATCGAGGCCCTCACGGCGGCGGGCGACATCACCGTCCGGGCCCGCTGAGCCCGGACGGCGCTCGCACCGCGGCTACTTGAGGTAGCCCGCCTCCTTGAGGTATTCGCCGGCCACCGCGGCCGGGGTCTGCTTGTCGAGGTCCACGCGGGAGTTGAGCTCCTGCATGACCGGCGTCGTCAGGCCCTCGTTGACCGAGGAGACGACCTTGGCGAAGTCCGGCCCCGCCGCGTCGGCGACCTTCGTCGAGGCCAGCAGCGTCACGTTGTAGGGGGGGAAGAGCTGCTTGTCGTCCTGGAGGAGGACCAGGTTGTCGGCCTTGATCTGACCATCGGTCGTGAAGACCTCGCCCACGTCGGACTGGCCGTTCTTGATCACCTCGTGGCGCTTGGCCAGGTCGATGGACAGGAACTTCTTGAACTTCAGCCCGTAGACGCTCTCCAGGCCCAGCAGGCAGTCCGTGCGCTGCTGGCACTCCGGCGGGCCGGAGACCGTCAGCGTCGAGGCCTTGGCCTTGAGGTCGGAGAGCTTCGTGATCCCGCCGAGCTTCTGGGCGGTCGCCTGGGTCACGGCGAAGCCGTTGGAGTCGGTGAACGGCGTGTGGGGCAGCGCGGTGATGCCCTCCTTGGCCATGCACGCCTTGGCCTGGTCGTAGGCCGCGGTCTCGTCGTGAGGGACGGCCTTGTCCTTGACCTTGCAGAAGCTGGTGAGGACGGTGCCGGTGTACTCGGGGTAGGCGTCGACGCGGCCGGCCTTCAGCGCCTTGAGCGCGATCTGCTCCGAGCCCAGGTTGAGCTGCTTCTTGACCTTGTAGCCCGCGGCCTGGAGCGCCTGAGCGTAGATCTCGCCGAGGATGAACTCCTCCGTGAAGTTCTTGGAGCCGATCGTGATGGTCGGCTTGGAGCCGTTCTCGGGGTTGCTCTGGATGAGCTTGCCGTTGTCGGTGGACGTCGTGGTGGCCGGCGTGCTGGTGCCGGACCCGCTGTCGTTGCTGCTGCTGTTGTCGCTGCTGCCGCAGGCGGCCAGGCCGAAGGCCAGGACCACCGTCGCGACCGCTGCGAGCACACTGCGGGATCGCATGTGCCGGTTCCTCCTCGTGGGGGTGGGCTGCTGGGAGAGCTTCAGGCCGCGCGGCGTGACGGCACGCTGCAGGGCGGCGAAGATGAGCTCGGCGGCGATGGCCAGCAGCGCGATGAGGATCGCGGTGCCCAGCCGGCCGGCGTCGCCGTGGACGTTGGCGTTGACGATCGGCACGCCGAGCGTGTCCACGCCGACGTAGGGGCCGAGCGTGGCGGTGGCCAGCACGTTGACCACCGACGTGCGGATGCCGCCGAAGACGAGCGGCAGCGAGAGCGGCAGCTCGACCTTCGTGGCCAGCTGGCGCTCGGTCAGGCCCATGCCGCGGGCGGCGTCGACGACGTCGCGGTCGACCTGGCGGATGCCGACGTAGGTGTTCGTGAAGATGGGCGGGATCGCCAGGAGCACCATGGCGAAGACGAGGTTGCCGACGTTGAGCCCGAGGTAGGTGCTGAAGAAGACGAGCACCGCGAAGCTCGGGACGGCGCGGCCGACGTTGGCCGCCGTGCTCGCGGCGAGCTGGGCACGGCCCTTGTGCCCCAGCCACGTCGCCAGCGGCAGCGTGACCAGGCAGGCGATGAGGATCGCCTCGAACGTGACGCGCAGGTGCGTCCACAGGAGCGGGAGCAGGTGGCTGCCGCCGATCTGCACCCCGCCGCCGACGGACTCGCGGGCGTGCAGCAGGTAGTCGATCGCGTCCTTCACGTCGCCCTCGCCCGCTGCCAGGGCAGCAGCAGCCGCTGGGCGCCGAGCAGCCCGAGGTCGAGCACGAAGGCCAGCAGCACGCAGAGCAGGCCGGCCACCGCGACGTTGGACTTGAACGCGATGTCGCTGAGGATCTGCTGGCCCAGGCCGCCGCCGCCGGCGTAGAAGGCCAGCGCGGCGAGCCCGACGGTCGTGGTGGTCGCCACGCGCAGCCCGGCGAAGATCTCGGGCAGCGCGAGCGGCAGCTCGACGCGCCACAGCAGCTGGCGCGGCGTGAAGCCCATGCCCAGCGCGGCGTCGCGCGCCTCGGCCGGCACGTTGTCCAGGCCCGTGACGATGTTGCGGAACAGGATGAGCAGCGTGTAGGCCGTCAGGGGGATGAGCGCGGTGACGAAGCCGAAGCCGGTGAGAGGCAGCAGCAGCGCGAAGAACGCCAGCGACGGGATCGTGTAGAGGATCCCGGTGACGCCGACGATCGGGCCGGTGAGCCAGCGCCGCCGGCGGGCGACGATCGCCAGGACCAGCGCGATGGCCATGCCGAGCGCCACGGAGGCCATCGTGAGCTCCACGTGGCGCCACAGCGGGGCCGTGTACTCCCCGAGGTGGTGGACGATCCAGTCCGGGCAGAAGCCGTTGTCCTGCACGCAGGAGTGCTGGTCCCGGCGGTGGATCGTGACCTGGGCGAGCATCACGTCCGCCGGCCCTCCTGGCGCACGGACGTGAGCCACTCCAGGCGGGCGATCATCCGGTCGGCGCCGACGAACTCCTCGACGAACGCGTCGGCGGGGTGTCGGACGAGCTCGTCGGGCGTCGCGAACTGGGCGAGCACGCCGCCGGGCTTGAGCACCGCGATGCGGTCGCCGAGCTTGAGCGCCTCGTCGATGTCGTGGGTGACGAAGACGACGGTCTTGTCCAGCTCGCGCTGCAGCCGGCGGAACTCCTCCTGCAGCCGCGCCCGGGTGATGGGGTCGATGGCGCCGAAGGGCTCGTCCATGAGCAGCAGCGGCGGATCGGCCGCCAGCGCCCGGGCGACGCCCACCCGCTGGCGCTGGCCGCCGGAGAGCTGCGCGGGGTAGCGGCCGCCCATGTCGGCCTCCAGGCCCACGAGCTCGAGCAGCTCGGCCACCCGGGCGCGGATGCGGCCCGACTCCCAGCCCAGCAGCCGCGGGACCGTGCCGATGTTCTCGGCCACCGTGAGGTGGGGGAACAGGCCGATCTGCTGGATCGCGTAGCCGATCGTGCGGCGCAGCTCGGCGGGTGCGCGGTCGCGGACGCTGACGCCGTCGACGAGCACGTCGCCGCCGGTGAGCTCGATCATCCGGTTGGCGAGCCGCATCGCCGTCGTCTTGCCGCAGCCCGAGGGCCCGATGAGGATGCACAGCTCGCCGGCCGCGACCTCGAGGCTGAGCTCGCGGATCGCGGGCTCGGGCGACCCGGGATAGACCTTGGAGACCTGGCGGAACTCGAGCGTGGCGGCGGACGAGGCGGGCATCTAATCTCCATAGACTCTATGGGAAATGCCGCGGGCCATCGCTCGGCCCTCGGGCCGGGACGGCGGGGAGGAGCCGGCGGGGAGGGCGCATGGGGCGGCCGGCAGCCCCTCGATCCTAGCCACCGCCGACGGCGGGCAAACGCAGCGGGGCGTGGGCGAACTCGGCCATGCCCTCCTCCAGGCCCACACGCGCGCGGAACCCGAGGACCTCGGCGGCGCGCTGCGGGGAGGCGAAGACGTGGCGCACGTCGCCCCGGCGGTAGGCCCCCGTGACCACCGGTTCCGGCGCGCCGGGCAGGGCCGCCGCGAGCGCCCGGGCCATGTCGCCGACGGTGCGCGGGACGCCCGAGGCGATGTTGTAGGCGCCGGGGGCCGGCTCCTCGCACCCGAGGGCCAGGACGTTGGCCCGGGCGACGTCGCCCACGTGCACGAAGTCCCGGATCTGGGCCCCGTCCTCGAACACGGAGGGCGCCTCACCGCGCTCGAGCGCCGAGCGGAAGATGCTCGCCACACCGGCATACGGAGTATCGCGTGGCATCCGGGGTCCGTAGACGTTGTGGTAGCGCAGGGCGGTGACGTCGACGCCGTCCTGCTCGCGCGCGAACGCGGCCAGGAGGTGCTCCTGGTGCAGCTTGGTCGCGGCGTACACGTTGCGCGGGTCGGCGGGCGCGTCCTCGGGAACCGCCTGGGGCACCAGCGGCCGGCCACACCGATGGCACGGCGGCTCGAAGCGCCCCGCGTCGAGGTCGGCGGTGGCGCGCGGCCCGGGGGCCACGAGCCCGTGCTCCGGGCAGGCGTAGCGGCCCTCGCCGTAGACCACCATGCTGGACGCCAGGACGATGCGCCCGGCGAACGAGCGGCGCGCCAGCGCGCGCAGCAGCACCGCGGTGGCGAGGTCGTTGTGGGCGACGTAGTCGGCGATGTCCATGATGTCCGCGCCCAAACCAACCATCGACGCCTGGTGGCACACGGCGCCGACGCCCGCGACCGCCGCCGCGGCGACCTCGGGATCGCGCAGGTCGGCCGTGACCACCTCGGCGCCGGCCGGCAGCCAGGGCGGCCCACCGTCGTGCGCGGTCGGCAGCAGCGCGTCGACGATCCGCACCTCGTGGCCGGCCTCCAGCAGCTGGTCGGCGATGTGCGAGCCGACGAAGCCGGCGCCGCCGGTGACCAGGATCCGCATGGCCCGACCGTAACGGTCGGTGATCCGGCGAGGACCCTTGGCGCGCAATGCTCCATGTGGACGTCGACGTCATCCTCCCCGTGCTCGACGAGGCTCGGGCGCTGCCCTGGGTCCTCGGGCGGCTGCCCGCGGGCTACCGCGCCGTCGTGGCCGACAACGGGTCCACGGACGGCTCCGACGCGATCGCCCGGGGCCTGGGCGCCGCGGTGGTCGGCGAGCCGCGCCGCGGGTTCGGGGCGGCCTGCCACGCCGGGCTGCGGGCGGCGCGCGCCGACGTCGTCTGCTTCATGGACTGCGACGGCTCGCTGGACCCGGCCGACCTGCCGGCGATCGCCGGGCCCGTCCTGCGCGGCGAGGCCGACCTCGTCCTCGGGGCGCGCCGCGCCGACCGCGGGGCCTGGCCGCCGCACGCACGCCTGGCCAACCGCGTCCTGGTCTGGGAGCTGGCCCGCCGCGGCGGCCCGCGGCTGGAGGACCTCGGCCCGATGCGCGCCGCGCGGCGCGAGGCCCTGCTGGACCTCGGGATCCAGGACCGCCGGTTCGGCTACCCGCTGGAGATGGTCGTCCGGGCCCACCGCCGGGGCTGGCGGATCGCCGAGGCCGGCGTGCCCTACCGCGCCCGCGAGGGGCGCTCCAAGGTGACCGGGACCGTCCGCGGCACCGTGCGCACCGTGCGCGACATGGCCGCGGTGCTCGCCTGATGCCCGGCCCCGCCCGCCCGGCGGCGACGACCGTCGCCGTCATCGCCAAGGCGCCGGTGCCCGGTCGCGTCAAGACGCGGCTGTGCCCGCCCTGCACGCCCCGGCAGGCCGCCGCGCTCGCCGAGGCCTCGCTGCGCGACACCCTCGCCGCGATGGACGGCCTGGACGCCGCCGTGGGGCGTGCGATCGTCCTCGACGGCGCCGCGGGGCCGTGGCACGGCACCGAGCGCCTGTTGGCCCAGCGCGGCGGCGGGCTGGACGAGCGCCTGGCCGCGGCGTTCACCGACCTCGGCGGCCCCGCGCTCATCGTGGGCATGGACACCCCGCAGCTGCGCACGGGACACCTGCTCCGCGCGCTGGGCGCTCTGGAGGACCACGAAGCGGTGCTTGGGCCGGCGCGCGACGGCGGCTACTGGGCCATCGGGCTGCGCGACCCGTCCCGGGCGGCCGAAGTGCTGCACGGCGTGCCGATGAGCGTCGGCGGGACCCTGGCGGCCCAGCGGCGCCGGCTGGCCGGTGCCGCCCTGCGCTGGGACGAGGTCGACGAGCTGCACGACGTCGACACGATCGCCGACGCCGCCCACGTCGCGGCGCTGGCCCCGGCGTCGCGCTTCGCCGCCGTCCTGCAGTCCCTCGACCTGCGGCGTGCGGCGTGAGCGCCGAGCCGCGGTCCGGGCCGCGCGGCGCGACCGCCGGCGCGCTCTACGAGCGGGCGCTGAGCGAGGGGGCGCTGGTCGTCCGCTACGACGACGAGGAGCGCGTCGCGCTCGACGTCGCGCGCTGGCTGGGTCCCGTCACCGCCGCCGACGAGACCGTGCTGCAGCGCGCCGTCGGACCGGTCCTGGACATCGGCTGCGGTCCCGGCCGCCACGTCCACGCGCTCGCGCGCCGCGGCGTGCTCGCGCTCGGCGTCGACGTCTCGCCCGACGCCGTGCGCCTGGCGCGGTCGCGCGGGGCCCCCGTCGTGGAGGGCTCGGTGTTCGACGTCGTGCCCGGCCCGCACCGCTGGGGCTCAGCGCTGCTGCTGGACGGCTCGGTCGGCATCGGCGGGGCTCCGCGCCGGCTCCTGGGCCGGGTCCGCGAGCTGCTCGTGCCCGGGGGCCGGCTGCTCGTGGAGACCGAGGCGCCGGGTGTCGCGACGCGCACGGTGCGCGCGCGGCTGGAGGGCACCGGCGCCCGCAGCGCGGCGTTCCCCTGGGCGCTGGTCGGCGCCGACGGCATCGGCGCGCTGGGCGCCGCGACGGGCTTCGCGACCGTCGAGCGGTGGTGCGACGACGGCCGCTGGTTCGCGGAGCTCCGATGAGCGCGGAAGTCCTCGCCGAGGGGGCTCGGCCTCCGGACGCGAACTCGCCCAGGGGCCCGCTCGCGTGGCCGCGGAGATCCGGATGCGGGTGACCGAGCTCCTGCGCGACCCGCCGGCGCCGCCCGGCCCGTTCCGCCCGGGCTTCTGGCGCTCGCCGCTGCGCGGGCCGTGGATGACGACCGTCCTGGGCTCGCTGCTGCTCCTCGGCGTGACGGTCGTCGCCGTCACCGGCCTGCTCTCGCACGCCGCCTACGAGCCGGGCCTGGGCGCCAACGCGATCGTGCCGGCCGGCCGCGACCTGCCGCTGACGTTCACGTGGCCGACCTCGCCGGCCTGGCTCTACGCGCTCGACCAGGGGCTGCACGTCAACGTCGGTCTGGTCACGATCCCGCTCCTGCTGGCCAAGCTGTGGTCGGTCATCCCGCGGCTGTTCGCGTGGCCGCCGGTCGCGTCGGCGGCCGAGGGCCTCGAGCGCCTCGGGATCGCGCTGCTGGTCGGCAGCGCGCTGTTCGAGTTCGCCACCGGCGTGGTCAACATGCAGAACTGGTACCCGTTCAGCTTCAACTTCGTGGTCGCCCACTACTACGGCGCGATTGTGTTCATCGCGTCGATCCTGCTGCACGTGGCGATCAAGCTCCCCGTGATGCGCCGCGCGTGGCGCGAGCGCGACGGGCTGGCGCCGCTGCGCGCATCGCTGGCCCAGACCGTGCCCGAGCCACCCGACGAGCACGGCCTCGTCGCCGCGCAGCCGGCGGCCCCGACGATCTCGCGGCGCGGCCTGCTCGGCCTCGTCGGCGTGGGCTCGGCGACGCTGCTGGTGTCCAACGTCGGCGAGTCGATCGGCGGGCCGCTGCGCGGCACCGCGCTGCTGGCCCCGCGGCGCACGAGCGGGCCGGGCCCCAACGGCTTCCCCGTCAACAAGACCGCGCGCGCCGCGCGCATCACGCCGGCGATGACCGGCGACGCCTGGCGCCTGCGGCTCGCGGCCGGCTCACGCTCGGTGGTGCTCAGCCGCGCGGACCTCCTCGCCCTGGAGCTCCGAACGGAGGAGCTGCCGATCGCCTGCGTCGAGGGCTGGTCGACCTCCCAGCACTGGGAGGGCGTGCCGCTCATCGCGCTGGCGCGGATGGTGGGCGGCGACCGGACATCGCATGTGCTCGTGCGCTCCCTGCAGAAGAGCGGCGTGCTGCGCCGGGCGACGCTGACCCGCAACCAGTACGCCGACGACCGGGCGCTGCTGGCGTTGCGCGTCAACGGCGCCGACCTGTCGCCCGACCACGGCTACCCGGCCCGGATCATCGTCCCGGCGCTGCCCGGCGTCCACACCACGAAGTGGGTCTCCGACCTGCGGTTCGGCGCATGACCGCGCTGCGTCGCCACTACGGCGCCACGTCCGTGCACCTGCTGGCGCACCTGGTCGCGCTGCCCCTCGCCGCGTGGGCGATCCTCCAGGTCGTCGACTTCCGCGGCGCCCGCGACGTCGTGGTCTGGTTCGTCGCCGCGCTGGTCCTGCACGACCTCGTCGCGCTGCCCGCCTACACCGCGCTGGACCGCGTCGCCCAGCGCGCGCGGGTCCGGGGCGTCGCGGTGGTCAACCACCTGCGCGTGCCCGCGGTCATGAGCGGCGTGACGCTGCTCGTCTTCTTCCCGCTCATCCTGGGCCGCTCGACCGGGAGCCTGCATTACCTCTCCGGCGTGACGCCCACGGGCTACCTCGGGCGCTGGCTGCTCGTCGTCGCCGCGGCCTGGGGCGGCTCAGCGGCCGTGCTGGGGGTACGCCTGCTGCGCGCCGATGACCTGCACGACGCCGGCGGCGCGCCCGGCGACCACGACGGTGCCCAGGGCTGAGTCGACGGCGACGCTGTCGGGCTGGCGCACGGTCGGCAGGCGCCTCACCTCCCGCGGGCGGCCGTCGGCGGTGAGCGAGACGACCTCGTTGCGCGCGGTCAGCGTGACCCACAGGCGATGGCGGACGGGGTCGATCGCCAGCCCGTACGGGCCGCCGGGCAGGAAGACCCGCCGCAGCAGCGCCAGCCGCGGGCGGGTGCCGAAGACCAGCAGCGCGCCGCCCCGGGTGTCGGCCACGTACAGGCGGTCGGCCTCGGCGACGACGTGGGTGGGCCCGACGCCCGCGCCGGCGCTGCCGACCCGCCGCCGCGTGTGCGGGTCGTAGAGCTCCAGCACGCGGCGGCGGACGGAGACGACCGCCAGCAGGTGCCCGCCGTCGGCGGCCGCCAGGCCGCCGGGCTGGGTGGCGACCGCGAACGTGCGCCGGGTGCGCCCGGCGACCACGACCGACACGGTGTTGCCGCGCTCGTCGCCGACGAAGATCGAGCCGGCCAGCGCGGCGGCGTCGTGGGGCTGGGCGCCCACGGCGGCCGCCTGCGCCGCGCCCGCGGGCGTGACCTGGACGAGGCGGTCGTCGCCCTCCGTCGGGACCAGGAAGCGCTCGGTGGCCGCGTCGTAGGCCAGATGGCGCGGCGGGGAGCCCAGCGCGACGACGCGCCGCGGCGTGGCGGCGCCTGGGCGCAGCAGGATGAGCGCCGCGGGCGCGCGCACGCCGACGGCGATCGTGTGGGTGACGGGGTCGACGGCGATGCCCTCGGCACCCGGCCCGGCGGGCAGGACCTCGCCGGCGGGCGTCGTGGCGGGGACGGGCGAGCGGGCCGGCTCCGCCGCGGGCGGCAGCTCGTGCACGGTCTCCGAGCCGCAGCCCGCCGCCGCGAGCACCACGGCCGCCAGGACGCCGGCCGTGACGGGGGGCAGGGCGCGGCGCACCCGGCCAGGGTGCCATAGCGTGGCCCGCGTGACCCGGGTCACCGACCGGTGGATGCTGCTCGGCGCCTTGGTGCTCGCCGCCGTCTGGACCGTGCTCGGGCTCGGGATCGAGCACGGGGGCGGGGTGCTGGGCACGGCGTCGCCGCCGTTCGTCATGGGCTGGGTCCCGCGGATCGACGTGTGGGCGCTGGCCGCGGTGGCCGTGCTCGGCGCGCTGGTGGCCGCCGGCCCCGCGCTGCTGGTCGTCCGGCTGCCCGCCTTCCTGGCCGCCACGACGGCGCTCGCGCTCGGCGCGGCGCTGGCCCTGAACGCGGCGCGCTCGGGCACACACGGCTGGTGGGCGATCTTCGACACGAGGCCGGGCGGCTCGTTCGAGGCCAAGAACGAGTACCTGCCCGGCCTGCCCGCGCTGTCCTACGGGCCGCGCTTCTTCCTCGACCGCTTCGCCGAGCTCGTGCCCGCGATGCCGGTCAACGTGGCCGGCCACCCGCCGGGGCTGCTGCTGGGGGTCGATGCGCTGGGCCTGTCCACGCCGCGGCGCCTGGCGGCCTTGTGCATCGCGGCCGCGGCGGCCACCGCGCCGCTGACGTGGGCGCTGGCCCGCGGGCTGGGCGCGGGGGCCGCGCGCGCCCGCGTCGCCGGGCTGCTGGCGGCCGCCTCGCCGGGCCTGCTGCTGTTCGGCGCCACGTCGGCCGACGCGGTCTACGCCGCCCTGGGCACCGCGACCGCGGCGCTGCTCGTGCGCCGCGGGCGCGCGGCGCCGGCGGCCGGCACGCTCCTGCTCGCCGTCGCGGCGTTCTGCTCGTGGGCGCTGCTGGCGCTCGGCGCGTTCGCCGTGCTCGTCGTCGCGAGGCGCGACGGCCTGCGACGGGCGGCCGTGCTGGCCGTGGCGTGCGCCGTCCCGTTCCTGGTGCTCAACGGCGCGCTGGCGGCCGCGGTCGGCTACGACCCGGTGGGGACGCTGCGTGCGACGGAGGGCGTGTACCGGCGCTCGGTCGCCGAGGTGCGGCCGTGGTGGTTCTGGTCGCTGGGCTCGCCCGTGGCGTGGGGCGTCAGCGGCGGCCTGGCCGTGACCGGCGCCTGGCTGGTGGCCGTGCGCCGCCGCGACACCGCGGCGCTCGCGCTCGCGGCGATCGTCGTCATCGCCTCCGCCGCGGGGTTCACGAAGGCCGAGACCGAGCGGATCTGGCTCATCTTCGCCGCCCCGGCCTGCGCGGCCGCCGCCGCGGTCCTGCCGCCGCGCGCGCTGCGGATCGTCCTGCTGGCCCTGGCCGTGCAGGCGCTGGCCACGCAGCTGCTGTTCGAGACGGTGTGGTGACGTGGCATGCTGGCGGCATGTCCGAGCCTGCCCTGACCGGCGGCTGCCTGTGCGGCGCCGTGCGCTTCGAGATCTCCGAGCCGCTGTCCGAGGCCGGCCACTGCCACTGCACGCGCTGCCAGCGGCGGACCGGCACCGCATCCTCGGCCGCGGGGCTCACGGTGCCCGGCTCCTTCCGGATCACCCAGGGCGCCGAGCACGTCCGTGCCTGGCACCCCGACCGCGGCTTCGACAAGGGGTTCTGCAGCGCCTGCGGCGGCCACCTCTTCGCCCGCGACCCCGGCGACGACACGGTCGTCGCCGTCCGCCTGGGGGCCATCGACGGCGACCCGGGCGTGCGGCCGAGCTACCACCAGTTCACGGCGTTCGCCGCGCCGTGGCAGCCGCTGCCCGACGACGGGCTGCCGCGCCACCCTGAGCGGCGCCCGCGCTGAGCCCCCCGTGCAGCTCGACTTCGACGGCGTCTGCCGCTTCCTGGAGGAGCATCTCGGCCACCAGGTCTTCGCGGCCACCCAGGATGGGGGCGCCGAGGGCGGCAACACCTGCCTGAGCGTGCAGGGCACACTGGCGCGCGCCGAGGGCGACATCACGCTCGTGGACCCGCGGCCGGGGCGCATCGAGGCCTTCACGGTGGCCGGCGCGTCGACGCTCGTGCTTCTGGAGGGCGACTTCAGCGGCGCCGTGCTCGGCGCGATGGGCGAGGGTCTGCCGACGATGGTGCAGGCGACGTTCCGCGACCTGCTCGTCGTGGTCGGCGCGCTGCCCGCACCGGCGCCATAGGCGTCGGTCCCATCCCGGGCGCGTCGGGCGCCCCGGGGCCGGCACCTGCAGCGAACCCGGCCCTCTGGGCCGGCGTTCGTCAGACGCCCGCCGCGCGGCGCGCCGCGGCGTGCGCGGCGTCCTCGAGGCGGTCGTCCAGCGGGGCCAGGGCCGCGGGGTCCAGGCCCAGCGCGGTGGCCAGCAGCCAGTCGGCGAACCAGGCGTTCTTGGGCAGCAGCGGGCCGTGCAGGTAGGTGCCGATCACGGTCCCGGCCAGGACGCCCTCGGCGCCGGAGCGCCCGTCGTTGCCGTGGCCGCGCAGCACGCGGCCCAGCGGGTGGACGCCGGTCCCGAGCATCGTCCGGCCCCCGTGGTTCTCGAAGCCCGCGAGCACGCGCGGGCCGTCCAGGCCGGGCAGCCGGACCTCGATGGCCACGTTGCCGATCAGGCGCGAGCCGTCGGCTGCGCGCACGGTGTGCAGGTCGACGAGCCCGATGCCGGGCACCCGCTCGTCGCCGAGCTCGTAGTGGTGGCCCAGCAGCTGGATGCCGCCGCAGATCCCCAGGACGAGCGCACCGCGCGCGGCCGCGGCGTGCAGGGCGTCGCACTTGGTGTCGACGAGGTCCTGCGCGCACAGGCGCTGGTCGCGGTCCTGGCCGCCGCCGAGGTAGAAGAGGTCGTGGGCGTCGGGGTCCACGGCGTCGCCGAGGCCGGCGGCGGTGAGCGTGAAGCCCAGCCCGCGCCAGGCGCAGCGGCGCTCGAGCATGAGCATGTTGCCGCGGTCGGCGTAGATGTTCATCAGGTCGGGGTACAGCGCGCAGACGCGCAGCGTGCGCTCAGCCACCGAGGATCACCACCGTCGAGCCGACATAGGCGGCGGTGGCGGGGATGCGCCGCGCGGGGCGCGGGTGCCAGCCCAGCGCGGCGGCCTCGCGCTGGACCTCGGCGGGGGTCACGCGGTCCAGGCGGATGACGTCGAGGGTCTCGCTGCGCGCCCCGCCGGGCGCGAGGATCTCGCGCAGGCGGTGGATCGCCGCGCGGTCGCCCTCGTCGACGACGGCCAGCGGCAGGCTGGAGTACGTGGCGCCCCCGGCCTCCAGGACGTCGGGCTCGGGCAGGCCGTCGGTCTCGCCGTCGAAGCTGTCCAGGGCGTCGGCCAGCGCGGCGGCCAGCGTGCCGCCCGGGGCGAGGTGCTCCCGCGCGCAGCGCAGGAACGCCGCTCGGCCCTCGGGGCCGCCGAGCAGCTGCAGGGTCTGCATCGGCACGATGATGAGCCCGAACGTCCGGCCCAGCGCGAAGTCCCGGGCGTCGGCGCACACGGTGGGCACGGGCGGCAGGCCGGCCTCCGCGGCGCGGGCGGCCAGGGCCTCGAGCAGCCGGGGCTCGGCGTCGAGGGCCACCACGCCGGCGCCGCGGGCGGCGAGGTCCAGCGCGACGCGCCCCGTGCCCGCGCCCACGTCGAGGACCGTGCCGCCCGGCGCCGCAGCGGCCAGCTCGCGCCAAAGCTCGGCGTCCTCGGCGTAGCCGCCGCATTCCACGTCGTGCCAGATGACCTCCAGCGGGACGGCGCCGGTCATCCGAAGCTGCTTCCCGCGGCGCCGCGGGCGACGATGAGGCGGCGCAGCTCGAGCATCGCCGTGTAGGTCGGGATGGCGATGAGGCGGCCCGGCCCCGGCGGCGTGCCGGCCAGCGCGGCGTCCAGCGCGCGGTCCAGGTCGGGCTGCACGACGAGCCGGTCCTCCGGCACGCCGGCGTACTTCAGCCGCAGGGCCATCTCGGCCGCGCGCGTGCCGCTGCACGTCACGCGCCGCAGCCGGCCGGCGAGCGTCTCGAAGTCCGCGTCCCACACCCAGCTGATGTCGCGCCCGTCGGCGGTGTTGTCGTTGAGCACGGCCAGGACGTCGTGGTCGCCGTCCTCGAGCGCGAGCGTGCGCAGCACCTCGTTGGCGCCGGCCGGGTTCTTGACGAGCAGCATGAGCAGGTCGCACCCGCCCAGGCGGACGGACTCGGCACGGCCGAAGGCGGGGGAGACGGTCTGCAGGCCGGCCACGACGTCGTCGATCGGCGCGCCGAGCGAGAGCGCCAGCGCGGCGGCCCCGAGCATGTTGTAGACGTTGTAGAGGCCGGGCAGCGGCAGGCGCACCTCGACGGTGCCCGCGGGCGTGGCCATCGTGACCTGTGCGCCGCGCAGCCCGTCGAGCACGACGCGCTGCGCCGAGACCTGGGGGGCCGGGCGCGTGGCTCCGCAGGCGTCGCAGTGGTAGTGGCCCAGGTGGCCGAGGAAGACCAGGTCATAGCGGTAGGGCGCCCCGCAGCGGCGGCAGTGCTTGGAGTCCGCGGCGTGCGCCATGCCGCTCAGCGCCACCGCCGGGTCCTCGATGCCGAAGTAGACGACGCCGTCGGTGCCGGTCCGCGAGCGGCCGAGGTCGGCGATGAGCGGGTCGTCGGCGTTGAGCACGAGCGTGGTGCCGGGCGCGGCGGCGACGACCTGCGCCCAGCGGTCGGCGATCGTCTCGAGCTCGCCGAAGCGGTCGAGCTGGTCGCGGAACAGGTTGCCCAGCAGCAGCGCTCGCGGGTGCAGCTGCGGGACCAGGCGGTCGAGCCAGAACTCGTCGACCTCGAACAGCCCCGTGTCGCCGGCGATCGCCCCGCCGCGCCCGGCGGCCTCCAGCAGCGCGCCGGCCACCCCGCCGGCCATGTTGGCCCCGGCGCGGTTGTGGACCAGGGTGCGCCCGCCGTGCTCGAGGATCGCCGCGGCCATCGCCGCGCTCGTCGTCTTGCCGTTGGTGGCCGAGATGACGGCGCTGCCCCGCGGCAGCCGCGCGCCGAGCGCCGCGACGGCCTGGGGCTCCAGGCGCAGCAGCAGCTTGCCCGGCAGCGACGTGCCGCCGCGGCCGGCGCGGCGGGACACGGCCCCGGCGGCGCGCGCCGCGGCCAGCTTGGCCCCCAGCAGCGTCACGCGGGCAGCAGGACGTGGATCGCGCCGGGCACGGCGCGTACGGTGACGGGCAGCTCGCCGATCGGGTCGCCGTCGGCGTAGACGGTGAACGGGCGGTCCGCGGCGATCCGCACCTCGGGCCCACGCAGCACGGTCACGCTGTCCAGCTCGACATGGGTGCCCTTGAAGACCCTGGGCAGGCTGCGGACGAAGTCCCGCCGCGACCGCGGCGCGACGAGCACGACGTCCAGCCGGCCGTCGTCCAGGCGCGCGTCGGGGGCGAGGAGCATCCCTCCACCGTAGGCCCTGCTGTTGGCCGCGGCGACCGTCCAGCCGCGGAACGTCCGGTGGTCGTGGCCGACGGCGACGTCGAAGGTCGCCGGGCGCCACCGGGCGAGGGCCCGGAGGGCGGCGTAGGCGTACACCATGGGCCCCATCCACGACGGGGCCTCGTTGGCGATGCGGTTGGCCTCGGAGTCGAAGCCCAGGGAGGCGATGCCGACGAACGTGCGCCCGTCGACGTCGCCGACGTCCAGCGCCCGCGGGACGCCCGTGACCAGCACGCCGCAGGCCGCCACGGCGTCGCACGGGATGCCGTTGGCCCGGGCGAAGTCGTTGCCGCGGCCGCCCGGGAGGATGGCCATGAGCGCCGCGGGCCGGCCGCGCAGCGCCCCGGCCACGGCGCCGATGAGCCCGTCGCCCGACAGCGTGGCCACGACGCGCCCGGCGTCGTCGGCCTCGCGCGCGAGCGCCTGGGCGTGCACGAGGGACGTCGTGCGCGTCGTGCGGTGCTCGAGGCCCAGGCGCGTGAGCTCGGCCTCCACGGCGGGCAGCGCCCGCAGCGCCCGCCCGCCGCCGGCCGAGGGGTTGACGAGCAGGGCGACCGACCGCGGCATGGCGCCCGCATCCTCGCGCATCGCGTCGACGGTCACCGGGCCAGCAGGAGGTCGGCCAGGCTCGCCGCGATCGCCACCGGCGCCGGCTCGGCCGCGCGGGCCTCGGCCTCCGACGTCGCGCCCGTCAGCACGATCGCCCCGTCCAGGCCCGCGGCGCGGGCGCCCTCGGCGTCGCTGTCGAGCCGGTCGCCGACGACGAGCGCGCGCGGGTCGGCGGGGTCGGCCCCCAGCCGGTCCAGCGCGGTCAGGAACGGCTGGGCGGCGGGCTTGCCGGCGTTGACGGCGCGCACGCCGGTGGCCGCCTCGACCGCGGCGACCACGGCGCCCGTGCCCGGCCACGGACCGCCGGGCATGGGGAAGACCGCGTCGCGCCCCGCGCAGACCAGCTCGGCGCCGGCGAGCACGGCCTGCACCGCGTCGCGCAGCTCGCCGTAGTCGAAGTCGTCGTGGGCGGCGACGACGACGACGTCGGGCGCGGGGACGTCGCGGCCGTTGACGATGTGCAGGCCGGCGTCGGCGACGTGACGGTGCATGGAGGCCGCGCCGACGACGTGGGCGCTGCGCCAGCGGCCGGTCTCGGCGAGCAGGTACTGGATCGCGCCGCCGACGGTGACGACCTCCTCCACGGAGGCGCGGAAGCCCAGGCGCCACAGCTTCTGCACGTAGTCCTCGCCGGCGTGGCGCCCGTCGTTGGTCACGAACGCCACGCCCATGCCCGCCTCGCGCAGCGCGAGGATCGTCTCGACCGCGCCGGGCGTCGGCTCGTCGCCGACCCACACGCAGCCGTCGAGGTCCAGCAGCACGTGGTCGTAGCGCCGCGCCAGCGCCGTGAGCGTGCTCACGAGGCCTGGATCTCGTAGAGCTTGCGGTCGCCCTCGGCGGCGGCCAGGCGCATGCCGGCCGACACGAGGACCCGCTGGGAGTCGAGGTGCACGAGGTCGGTGTCGGCGCACACCGCGCGCACCTCGGGCCGGCCCAGCGCCCAGTCCAGCACCGTGCGCAACGCCTCGGCGGCGTACCCCCGGTGGCGCGCCGCCGGGACGATCCCGAAGCCGATGCTCACGATCCCCAGCTCGTCGGGCGCTCCGTGGAAGCCGATGTCGCCGACGACGAGGTCGCCGGCCTCGCGGACGAGGATATGGAACAGGCCGAACGGCCCGCGGTCGGCGCCTGCGTCGAGCCGCTCGAGCTGCATCGCCGCCGCGACGAGCGAGCCGTCGAGCGGATAGCCCCGCGCCCAGCGCGCGCCGGGGGCGGCGACGCCGCCGAGCAGCGCCCGCAGCCCGGCGGGCTCCAGGGCGCACAGGCGCAGTCGGGGGGTCGCCAGCTCCACTGCGCCGACCCTAGCCGGTTGTCCCGCGGCCACGGCTCAGAACAGGCTCGGCGCGGGCTCGCCGCCGGCCGGCGCGTCGTCGAGGCAGTCGGGCTCGTCGTGGCGCGCGTCGTTGACCGCGGGGCCCACGGCGCGACGGCCCGTGAGCTCGTCGGGCAGGGGGCGCAGCAGCTCCAGCGCGACGGGGACCGGGGTCGCGTGGTCCAGCCAGGCCTCCTCCTCGCCCTGGTCGCGCAGGATGACCGGCATCCGGTCGTGGACGTCGGCCAGGCGCGCGTTGGCCTGCGTCGTGATGATCGTGCAGGTGCGCAGGACCTGCTCGGCCGGCCCGTGCCAGATCGCCCACAGGCCGGCGAACGCGAACGGCGCCCCGTCGGCGCGCGTGACGTGCCAGGGCAGCTTGGGCGCACCCTCGCGCCGCTGCCACTCGTAGAAGCCGTCGGCGACGATGAGGCAGCGCCGCGTCGCCAGCGCCCCGCGGTAGGCCGGCTTCTCGTCGACGGTCTCGGCGCGCGCGTTGATCATCTTGAAGCCCGTCCGGGCGTCCTTGGCCCAGTGGGGCACCAGGCCCCAGCGCAGCAGCTCGCCGCGCGCCACGCCCTCCTTGGAGGTCGTCACAGCGACGACGTCGTCGCCGGGCGCGACGTTGAACCGCCGGCGGATCTCCAGTGACTCGCCCAGCGCGAAGCGGGCCCGCAGGTCGTTCTGGGCGGGGGTGGCCAGCGAGTAGCGCCCGCACATGGCGCGCGGGCTAGGAGCCGGGCCCGGCCGCGCGGGCGGCCTTGGCCTTGGCCTGGCGCCGGCGGCCCAGGAGCGCGAGGACCCCGAGCGCGACGAGCAGGACGAGCAGGCCGACCCACACGGAGGTCAGGGTGCTCACGCCGCCGAAGGCCAGGCCGACGAGCTTGACGAGCGCGGTGGCGATCACGACGAGCGCGACGACCAGGCCGATGAGCACGGCCATGCCGCGCACGCGGGCCGGCGTGCCGGCGCTGGCCGGCGGGGCGACGAGACCCATGAACCGCAGCAGCATGAGCTGGCGGTTGGACGGCGGGGCCTGGCCGAGCTTCTCCACGGCGGCCTTGAGGTCGTCCGGGCGGCGCTCGGCGAGGGCCAGCGAGGCGTCGGCCATCCGCCGCAGCGCCATGCGCTCCTGGGGCCGCGCGGCGGCCAGGGCACGGCGGAAGTGCTCGCGCGACGCCTTGGCGTCGTAGCGCTCCGCGGCGCGCGCGCCGAGGATCGCCTGCGCGGCGGCCTTGAACTTCTGCTCGCGCTCGAGCTCCTCGTCGGAGCGGGTCTCGAGCTGCTGCATCGCAGCCAGGCCACTCGTCTGCTGCATCCGGATCTGGCGCTGCTTGGGAGCCATGGGTCCCCCAGACTACCCGGCGCGCGGCGACGACCCGCGCCGCGTCGCGGGCGTGGCAGGATCCCCGTCATGCTCCGCCGGGTCGCGCCCCTGCTGCTCTGCCTGATCGCCCTTGTCGTCCCCGCGGCGGCCGGCGCGCAGAGCAGCCCGTTCGCGCCGCTGCCCCAGCCCCAGGCGACGCCGGCGCCGGCCGACACGACGAGCTCGTCGTCGGCCTCGAGCACCGACGGCGGCGGGCTGAAGGGCTGGCAGGAGGCGCTGATCTTCGTGGCCGGCGCCGTGCTGCTGCTCGGCATCGCCTGGGCCATCGTCGGCGACGCCCGCTCCGTCGCGCCGTCCGAGCCCGAGACGGACGGGCGCACGCAGTCCAAGGCCGCCCGCGAGGCCGAGCACAAGCGCCGCAAGGCGCAGGCGCGTGCCGCCAACCGCCGGGCGCGCAGCGCCCGCAAGCGCAATCGCTGAGGGCCCGCTAGGAGGCGGGCCGGTCGGGCACGTCGGCGTAGCCCGTGCCCATCGCGCGGCCCCTGGCGGCCAGGCACGCGCGCTGGAGGCGGACGAACACGAGCGGCACGCCGGCCTCGCTCTGGGCGGGCGTGTTGCGACACCACGTGTAGGTGAACGTGTCGAAGTCCAGCGCGGCCACGAACGGGTGGCCGATGTCGGCGACGTGCGCGCCGCGCCCGTCCTGGACGGCGCCCTTGATCGCGATGCAGTCGTAGCGACCGATGTGCCGGCGCAGGTCGCGGTCGTCGGGCACCGCCTCCTTGGAGCGCAGGAACGGGCCGCACTCCGTCGACGCGATCGGGCCGTCGAGCTCGCCCGCCCGCGCGCGGGCCCGGGCGTCGGCGGTGATGCGGTCCTGGACGGCGACGACCAGCGCGCGCCGCGCGGCCAGGCGCTGGGCGGGCGTGGCATCGGCGGCCGGCAGCAGCGAGCGCGCCGAGCCGCGGTGGGGGGCCTGGATCCGCACGAGCCGGGCGCGCAGCGCGGCGACGCGCTCGGCCGTCCTCGCGCGCTCCTGGACGGTCGCGCGGGTGTGGGAGCGCAGCAGGAGCACCGCGAGGACCGCGACAGCGGCCACGACCACGACGGCCGCCGAGGCCAGGACGACGCGCCGGCGGCGCACCGTCGCGCGCGGGGTCTCGAAGTAGGAGCGCCCGCAGGACGGGCAGCGCTCGTAGGGCGTCCGCGCCTGGCGCCCGCACGTCGGGCAGGTGCGCAGCGGCGGCGGCTCGGCGGGCGCGGACACGACCCGACCAGCGTAGACATCATGGGTGGGTGTGGGCCGGGCGTTCCGCGCCCGGCGCCGCGACGCGACCGCAGCGCCTCCGCGGAGCACCTAGTCGCAAGGAGGGCGCGGGACGTCGGCCCCGAACCTCATCATCCCGCCCCTCGGTGGCCGTCCGGGGTCACCGGCCCTTAACGACCACCACCGCTCCGTTGAGTCATCCTCTGCACCGCGCCATGGCCCCACGCGCCCGTCTGAACCCGCTGCGGCCGGCCCTGGCGCCGCGCCCGCGCCACCTGCGCCGCGAGCGGCTGCGCCTGCGCGACGGTGCGCGGACCACGCTCTACGTCGCCCGCTACGACCTGCGCCGCACCGACGTGCGCGTCGTGCGGCTGGCGCGCCCGGCCCCGCTGGAGGCCTACTGCCGCGACGGCGGCTGGAACGAGGCGATCGGCGGCGGCTTCTACGAGCGCCCGTCGCTGACGCCGCTCGGGGAGCTCGTCACGGGCGGGGTCACGCGCCCCCACGTGCCCTTCGCCGCCCCCTACGGCGACCTGCGGGCCTGCCTGCACGTCGCGGGCGGCGGGGTGGCCATCGACCGCCGCGACCGGCTGCCCGCCGACCCGGTCGGCGACCTGCTGCAGGCCGGCCCGCTGCTCGTCCACGGCGGCGCGCCGCTGGCCGGCGACGCCGAGGGCTTCTCGGCGGGGTCGCACCAGTTCGACTCCGACATCACCGCGGGGCGCCACCCGCGCGCCGCGATCGGCCTCACGCGCCGCGGCGAGCTGCTGGCCGTCGCCTGTGACGGCCGCGCCGACGACGAGGCCGGACTGACGATGCGCGAGCTGGCCGAGGCGATGGCCGCGCTGGGCGCCACGCAGGCCATGAACCTCGACGGCGGCGGCTCGACGTCGCTGGTGTGCGCCGGGCGCCTGCGCAACGTGCCCCGCGAGGCCCACGGGATCGGGCTGCCCGGCGGGCGCGTGGTGCCGACGGCGATCGTGTTCCGCCCGCGCTAGGGGCCGCGTCCCGGAATCCCGGGATCCATGCGCCATCGGGTACAACAGGGGGGTGCATGTGCTCTCCGCCCTGATGTTCTTCCCCCGTGGTGGATCCGCCCATGTCGCCCGTGCCCTGGCCTGCGAGCTGCCCGAGCACGGCTGGGACGTCACGCTGGTCAGCGGATCACACGGCGGCCACGGCGACGCACACGCCTTCTACGACGGCCTCGACGTGCACCCGGTCGACTTCGACGCCGGCGACGCGCCGATGCACCCGTCCTTCGAGGACCGGCCCGGCGCGCCCGACCCGATCTTCGCCGCTGTCGACGACGCGGCCTTCGGGGAGCACGTGCAGGCCTGGGCACGGGCCCTGGAGGAGGCGCGCGCCGCCGAGCACGACGTCCTGCACCTGCACCACCTCACGCCGATCCACGAGGCCGCGCGCCGCGTCGCGCCCGGCGTGCCCGTCATCACCCACCTGCACGGCACCGAGCTGCTCATGCTCGAGGAGATCGCCGACGGCGCCCCGTGGCCGCACGCCCAGGCCTGGGCGCGGCGCATGCGGTCCTGGGCACAGGCCAGCGAGCGCCTGCTCGTGCTCTCCCCGGGCCAGGTGGAGCGCGCGGTGGCGCTGCTCGGCGTCGCGGCCGAGCGCTGCGTGCTGAGCCCCAACGGCTTCGACCCCGACCTCTTCGACCGCGTGCCCGTGCAGCGCGCCGCGCTGTGGGAGCACCACCTCGTCCGTCATCCGCGCGGCTGGCCCGCGGGCGGGCAGGAGGGCGACCTGGCCTACACCGAGCGCGACACCGCCCCGCTGGCGCACGGCCCCGTCGCGATCTGCGTCAGCCGCTTCACGGCCGTCAAGCGCCTCGGGCTGCTCGTCCGCGCCTGGTCGCGCGCCGCGCCGCGGCTGGGCCCCGACGCCTCGCTCGTGCTCCTGGGCGGCTACCCCGGCGAATGGGAGGGCGAGCACCCCTACGACGCCGTCCAGGCCACCGGCGCGCCGAACGTCTTCTTCGCGGGCTGGCACGGCCACGCCGAGCTGCCCGGGTTCCTCAACGCGTCCGACGCGATCGTCCTGGCGTCGGTGCGCGAGCAGTTCGGCTCGGTCCTGGTGGAGGGCATGGCCTGCGGGCTGCCCGCCGTGGCCGTCGACCGCTTCGGGCCGGCCGACATCGTCGACGACGGCGTCACGGGCTGGCTCGTGGAGCCCGACGACGAGGCGGCGCTGGCCGACGCGCTGGTGGCCTGCCTGAGCGACGGCGCCGAGCGCCGCCGGCGCGGCGACGAGGCCTACGCGGCCTCCCACGAGCGCTTCTCGTGGCCGGCGCTGGCCGCCGACCTGGCCGGCGTGCTCGACGAGGTGGCCGACGTCGCCGACGGCCGCCTGGCCGCCCCGACCGCATGAGGGACCGCTCCGAGCTCCGGCGCATCGGCGCCCTGTTCGGGCCCTACCGCGCGCGCCTGCTCAGCGTGCTGGCGCTCATCGCGCTCAGCGCCGGGCTGAGCATGATCTCGCCGTTCCTGCTGCGCGAGATCCTCGACCATGCGATCCCGAGGCGCGACACGACCGAGCTGACGTGGCTCGTGCTCGGGATGATCGCCATCGCGATCATCACCGGCGGCCTCGGCGTCGCGCAGACGCTGCTGAGCAACATGGTCGGCCAGCGGGTCATGCACGACCTGCGCACCGCGGTCTACCGCCACCTGCAGCGCCTGTCGCTGGCCTTCTTCACCCGCACGCGCACCGGTGAGGTGCAGGCCAGGATCGCCAGCGACATCGGCGGCATCCAGAGCGTCGTGACGAGCACCGCCACGTCGATCGTCTCGAACATCACGACGGTCCTGGCGACGATCTTCGCGATGTTCGCCCTGGACTGGCGGCTGGCGGCGTTCTCGCTGGGGGTGCTGCCGTTCTTCGTGTGGATGACGCGGCGCGTGGGCGGCGAACGGCGCCGGATCACCGCCCAGCGCCAGGGCCGCGTTGCCGACATGAGCTCGCTCGTGGAGGAGTCGCTGTCGGTCAGCGGCATCCTGCTCGGGCGCACGATGGGTCGCGGCGGCGAGCTGGCCGAGCGCTTCACCGCCGAGTCCGAGGAGCTCGCCGACCTCGAGGTGCGCTCGCGGATGGCCGGGCGCTGGCGGATGGCCTCGGTGCAGATGAGCTTCGCGATCATGCCCGCGCTCGTCTATTGGTTCGCCGGGCAGACCTCGGCGATCAGCGTCGGCACCCTGGTGGCCTTCACGACGCTGCAGACCCGCCTGCTGTTCCCGATCGGCTCGCTGCTGTCGGTGTCCGTGGACCTGCAGAGCTCGCTGGCGCTGTTCCACCGGATCTTCGAGTACCTCGACCTGCCCGTCGACCTCGCCGAGCGCGCCGACCCCGTCGAGCTGGCCGACGTGCGCGGCGAGGTCCGCTTCGAGGGCGTGACGTTCGGCTACGACGCCGACGTCGCCCCGACGCTGGACGGCGTCGACCTCGACGTGCCCGCCGGCTCCTACACGGCGATCGTGGGGGAGACGGGCAGCGGCAAGACGACGCTGGGCTACCTGGCCGCGCGCCTGTACGACGTGCAGGCCGGGCGCGTGACGATCGACGGCGTCGACGTGCGCGACGCGAGCTTCGCCTCGCTGGCGCGCACGGTCGGGCTGGTCTCCCAGGACACCTACCTGTTCCACGCCAGCGTCCGCGAGAACCTCGCGTTCGCCAAGCCCGATGCCACCGACGCCGAGATCGAGGCCGCCGCCCGGGCCGCCCAGATCCACGAACTCATCGCGTCGCTGCCCGAGGGCTACGCCACCGTCGTCGGCGAGCGCGGCTACCGCTTCTCGGGCGGTGAGAAGCAGCGCATCGCGATCGCGCGCGTCGTGCTGCGCAACCCGCCCGTGCTCCTGCTCGACGAGGCCACGAGCGCGCTGGACACCGAGACCGAGCGCGCGGTGCAGGACGCCCTGGACCGCCTGGCGGCCGGCCGCACGACCATCGCGATCGCCCACCGGCTCTCCACGGTCCGCGACGCCGACCAGATCGTCGTGCTGGACCGCGGGCGCATCGTCGAGCGCGGGACCCACGAGGAGCTGCTCGAGCGCAGCGGCCGCTACGCAGCGCTGGCCGCGCAGGGCGACGGCGGTGAGTCGCGCAGCACCGCGTCGGCATGACCGTCCGGCCCCGCCTGGCCGCCGTGCAGCTGGCGTGCGACCCCGCCGCCTGGGCGAGGGCGGGCTTCGCCGTCGACGCCCGCGGCCGCTGCCGGATCGGGGCCACCGAGCTGGTGCTGGCCGGCGGCGACGGCGGCATCACGGGCTGGGCGCTGCACGGCGCGATCCCGGCCGACGACGGCATCGACGGCCTGGCCACCACGGTCGCGGCCATCCCGCCGGGCGACGCGCCGCCGGAGCACCCCAACGGCGTCGTGGCCATCGACCACCTCGTCGTGCGCACGCCGGACACGGCCCGCACGCTCGAGGCGCTGGAGGCCGCGGGGTTCGAGCTGCGCCGCGTGCGCGATGCCGGGACGCCCGCGCGCCCGCTGCGCCAGGGCTTCCTGCTGACCGACGAGGCCATCGTCGAGGTCGTCGGACCGCCCGAGCCCGAGGGGTCCGGGCCGGCGACGTTCTGGGGGCTGGCGCTCGTCGCCGCCGACCTGGACGTCACGGTGGCCCGCATGGATGGTGCCGCCGGCGTGCCGCGGCCGGCGGTCCAGGCCGGCCGGCGGATCGCGACGGTGGCGGCGTCGGCGGGGCTCGGGGTGCCGGTGGCGCTCATGTCGCCCCGCGAGCGCGGGCGCCCGTGAGACCAGTCCGACGCTGACAGCGGGCCGGCCGGCGCCTGGCGTGCCCGGCGGCTCCCCGATGGGCATCCTGACGGACATCCGAGACCTGCAGCGCCGGCCACGCCTCCGCGGAGCCTCTGCGCTCCGCGTTGTGGATCGGACACCTGTCCAGGTTCTTCAAGTTGCGCTCCGCGCTGATCGTCCCGCCGACGACGGGGGATCAGGTGACCGCCGCCATCTCCCGACTCCTGCCGCTCGCCGCCGCCGTCGCGGCCCTGGCGGCCGTCCCGGCCCAGGCCATGGCCTCGTGCAAGGGCGCCAACGGCTCGCCGACGGGCCCGCGCGCCGCGACCGCCACGCTCTGCCTCATCAACGCCCAGCGCACCGCTCATGGCCTGCGCAAGGTCAAGGCCGAGCCGCACCTGGCGGCCGCCGCCGGCGCCTTCGCCCAGGACATGGTCGCCCGCCAGTTCTTCGACCACACCTCGCCGGACGGCGGGACGATGCTCGACCGCCTGCGCAGCGCCGGGTGGCTGCCCGGCTCGGGCTCGTGGAGCGCGGGGGAGAACATCGCCTGGGGTACGGGCTCCCACGCCACCCCGGCCTCGATCGTCTCGGGCTGGATGGCCAGCCCCGGCCACCGCGCCAACATCCTGCAGCCGGCGTTCCGCCAGATCGGCGTCGGCATCGCCGCCGGGGTCCCGGTCGACGGCACGGGACCGGGCGGCGCGACGTTCGTCGCGGACTTCGGTGCGCGGTCGGCGACGTCCGGCTCGGCGGCGCGCAGCACGGCGCCCGTCTTCCAGCTGCGCACCCGCGGGTAGGCCCAGGGGCCTATGATCTTCTTCTCCCGTCGCCGTCTGATCCCGGACTGAGGCCTTGGAGACGGCCTCAATCCATGCCCCCGGCGCGGCGATCCCCCGAGTGTGCCGACGATGACCAGCCGATCGCCCCTGCGCGTCCTGTTGGTCGACGACGCGGCCGAGATGCGGGCGCTGCTGCGCGCGCTGTTCGAGGGCCGCGGCGACATCGCCATCTCCGAGGCCGGCTCGGGGGAGGAGGCGCTGGAGATCGCGGCGTCCTCGCCCCAGCCCGACCTCGTGATCATGGACCATCACATGCCCGGCATGGACGGGGTGACCGCCACGCGCGAGCTCAAGTCGGTCAGCCCCAGCATCGAGATCGTGGCCTTCACGGCCGTGCCGGGCAACGAGCGCGACTTCGCGCTGGCCGGCGCCACGCACCACTTCCGCAAGGACATGTTCAACGCCCTGGTGGCGTACGTGTGCGAGCGGGCGGCCGCCTGACCGCCCCGCGGGATTAAGGGACCGCTCAGGTGACCTTGGGCCGCCCTTCAGGAACGCGCGCCAGCATGCGGTCCATGCTCGAGGTGCTCCACGACATCCTGATCGCGGCCGCGGCCGTCGGTGCCGCGGCCGTCTTCGCGCTCATGGGCTGGGCCGGCCACCAGCGCTGACGCGAGGCGCCGCCCCGCGGCCGCGCTCAGAGACCCGCGGGATGGCGGGCGACGTAGCCCGCGGTCGACCGCGCGTCGGCCTGCCAGCGCGAGCCGTCGGCCGAGCGCCCGCTCGTGTCGTAGCGCCGCCCGTTGATCACCATGAACGCGTGGCCCGGGTTGGCGTAGATCGTCACGAAGCGCCCGCGGCCCGGCGAGCCGTAGTGCATGAGCTCGCCGGAGTCCATGGGGCGGTCCAGGCGGCCCATGCCGTGCAGGACGTAGGAGACCGAGCCCGAGCAGTCATAGCCCGCGGCGTGGAAGCTGCCGTGGCCGCCGCCGTAGATGTAGGGCAGGTGGGCGATGCGGTCGCCCGCGGCGATCGCCCGGCGCAGGAGCAGGACGTGGCGCGGGACGCCGCCGGCGGCGCCGCTGCCCAGCCGGGCGCGCTTGAGGACCGGATGCGCGCCGCCGACCCCCAGGGCGCTCCAGGTGCCGGGCCCGACGATGCCGTCGGCCGTCAGGCCGTGGGCGCGCTGGAAGGTGCGGACCGCGCGGGCGGTGCCGGGGCCGAAGACGCCGTCGGCGGCGACGCCGAGCCGGCGCTGCAGCAGCGCCACGGCCGAGCCGCGCGTGCGCACCCGGCCGCCATCGGCCGCCGAGCCGCTGCTCGCCCGGCGCGAGCGGCGGATCATGCTCCAGGTCTGCGCGCCGACGACGCCGTCGGCGTGCAGGTGGTGGCGGCGCTGGAAGCGCCGCACCACGCGAGCGGTGCCCGGGCCGAAGACGCCGTCGGGCGTCAGGTGCAGCGCGCGCTGCAGGCGCTTGACGGCCGTGCCGTGGCTGCCGCGCTTGAGCGAGCGGGCATCGGCCGCGGCGGCGGGCAGGGCCAGGAGCAGCACCGCGAGCAGGGCGAGGAGGAGGCGGGGACGAACGGGGGGCATGGTCCAGGTCGCCTGCGGGGTCAGCTGACGGGCTCGCGCTGCACAGGCAGCGCTACCGCGTCATCCAGACGCGGATTCGCCCCGGCGACCGGTCTGCGGTCGCGATGGGTCCCCCGTCCGTTCGGTCAGAACGGTTCGGCGCGCCGTCGTTGTACCAGCCGAAATCCCTGCTCAGCGCAAGATCTGTTGCAGACCGGCCGGCTGCAGGCGGCCGTTCGCGCCTCGCGGCGCCGCATCCTGCGGCGAGGCCGGGGCGCATCGTCCCCGCCGTGCTGGGTATCGCAGTGGTGATGGAGCCCGACCAGGCGACGCTCGCCGCGATCACGGCCCTGCTCGATGAGGCCGAGGACGAGGGGTGCCTGCACCTGGCCGACGTCGCGACGCTCGTGGCGCGCCTCGAGCTCGATGAGGACGGCCAGGCGCTCGTGGAGGACGAGGCGCGCGTCCGCGGCGTCCGGGTCACCGACGACTGCGGCCGGCGGGCCGTGCCCGCCACGAACTACGTCAACGGGGAGCTGGCCGCCGCCACGACCGACGCGCTGTCGCTGTTCCTGCGGGAGATCCACCGCCACCCGCTGCTGACCGCCGCCGAGGAGATCGCGCTGGCCAAGCGCATCGAGCAGGGCGATGACGCCGCCAAGGAGCGGATGATCACCGCCAACCTGGCCCTGGTGGTCTCCATCGCCAAGCGCTACCCGACCGACGGGCTCACGCTGCTCGACCTCATCCAGGAGGGCATCTTCGGCCTCATCCGGGCTGCGGAGAAGTTCGACTGGCGGCGCGGGTTCAAGTTCTCCACCTACGCGACGTACTGGATCCGCCAGGCCATCCAGCGCGGCATGGAGAACAAGGAGCGCACGATCCGCATTCCCACCAACGTGCTCCAGCGCGAGCGCCGGCTGCGCCGCGCCGACAAGGAGCTCTCGGCCGAGCTCGGGCGGGCCCCGACCGACGAGGAGCTCGCCGCGCGCGCCCAGCTCAGCGTCGGCGACGTCGAGGCGCTGCGCGACATGGCCCGGACGGTCACGAGCCTGGACCGGCCCGTGGGGGAGGGCGGCGACGCCGCGTTCGGCGACCTGCTGCCCAGCGACGCGGCGCCGCTGGAGGAGGAGGTCCACGTCAGCCTGCGCGAGGGCGCCGTGCGCCGCGCGCTGCACGAGCTCTCCGATCGCGAGCGCGAGGTCGTCATCCTGCGCTACGGCCTGGGAGGCGCCGATGCGCCGGTGGCCGTCGCCGAGATCGGGCGCAGGCTCGGCCTCCGCCACGCCGAGGTCCGCGCGCTGGAGCGCCGGGCGCTGGAGCGCCTGTCGACCGTCCGCGAGATCGAGGCGCTGCGCGAGGCCGCCTAGCCGGTCCGGGCCGCGTCCGACGGGCCGTCACGCGCCGTCGATCCGCGGAACGCCGGCCGACCGCCGGCGCGCCTTCGCCGCCCGGGCCGGAGCCGTCGTGGACTCGACGCCGGCCATCACCCGTTCCTGTCGCGGCCGGCGGAGGTCTGCGACCTGGTCCGGGGGTGGGACGCCCGGTCCCCTGGCCGTCGCCTGCCGGATGTGCCAGACCCGCCGGGTCCGGTCGGGCGTCCCGCAGAGGAAGCGCGAGCCGTCGGGAGAAGGCGCGTCACGACGGTCGCCGGCGAGGCGCCGGCCGACCGGACCAGGAGGCGCACCAGGCCACCGCGTCCCTCCGGGTCCGGAGCGTCGACGCGGAAAGCGCCGCCCGGACCACGTGGGTCCGGACGGCTCCGCACCGGTCAGAGGCCACCACTATTTACTAACGTCCCAGGACTTGTGTCTGGATGCCTGGGCGGCGTGACACTCCCGACCCCGGGACAGGCCGCCGGCCCGAGGGCCGGCGCGTTGCCGCGGTGGGTCCAGGCCGAAGCCGTGACCCCGGTCGAGTGGGTGGCCCGCCGGTCATCACAGCCTACCCGCTCGGACTTTCGGTCATCGCGCGTCCGACGGCCTGCTAACCTGCGTTGCGAACAGGTCGAGCGAACCCGCTCGGCAAAGCAGTGCCCGTGTGTCCGCAGTCGTTGCCACGAAGCATCCTCCGCGTAGCACCAGAGCACCAAGTAGGAGGACCAGACATGGCCACCGGAACCGTCAAGTGGTTCAGCGACGAGAAGGGCTTCGGCTTCATCACCCCCGACGACGGGGGCAAGGACCTCTTCGTCCATCACTCGGCGATCAACAGCGACGGCTTCCGTTCGCTGCCCGAGGGAGCGAAGGTCAGCTATGAGGCTGAGAGCGGGCCCAAGGGCCCCAACGCGGTGAACGTCCAGCAGCTCTAAGCAGCCGCTGCGGCGCGGCACCGCGCCAACGAGAGGATCATCACCATGATCCGCATGATCTGCGGCAGCTGCCTGCGTCTCTTCGACGCGCAGCTCCACGGCCATCGCAGCAGCTGTCCCCATTGCGGGGGCGCGCTGCGGTCGCACTGAGATCCGGGCCCGGGGCGCACGACGCCCCGGGCCTTTGCTCGTCCAGGGCCGGATCGGGCGCCGGGCAGCGAGCCGGCCGGTGGGGCTCGGGGACGTGCTCCCGGCGTGCCGCGACAGGACTCGGCCGGTGACGTCGTCGCCTGCGCGACCGAGCGCCGCGGCGCGCGGCCACCGGGTCCACGGGGTGGATGACCCACGCTCGGCGCCATCGGCCCGCGCGCCGACCATGAGGATCACGGAGGGACCGTCGGCCGCCCCGACGAACGCGTGGTGCGCCCACGCTCATGGGGCAGGCCTCGCAGGCCGCGCGGCACCGTCCTGCCCGCCCCCTACGATCCCCGGCCGATGCCGCCCGCCTCCACCGCCCGTCGCCGCCGCCCGCGTCCCGCCCCGCGTCCCGAGGTCCCCGTGGAGGCTCGTGCGGGCGAGGCCCTCGTGTGGACCGACGGCGCGTGCAGCGGCAACCCGGGGCCCGGGGATGGGCGGCGATCGTGGTGGGGCCCGGCGACGGCGCGGCCGTCGAGCTGTCCGGCGGCGAGCGTCACACGACGAACAACCGCATGGAGTACACCGCGGCGCTGGAGGGCCTGCGCTCGCTGCCCGCCGGCAGCCTGGCCTGCGTGGTGACCGACTCGACGCTCATGCTCGACTCCATGACGAAGTGGATCCACGGCTGGAAGCGCAAGGGCTGGAAGACCGCCTCGGGCGCGCCGGTCAAGAACCAGGACCTGGTCTGCGCGCTGGAGGCCGAGATCGCCCGCCACGCCGAGATCCGCTGGCACTGGGTGCGCGGGCACGAGACGGGCTCCGAGCACGCGCACAAGGCGCTCAATGACCGCGCCGACCGCCTCGCCGTCGCCGCGGCGCAGGCCGCCGCGGCCGTCTGACCGTCGCTCGGGTCCTCGCGCATGGGCCACCGAGGCCTGCGGGTAGCGATCCGGTATGCCCGCTGCGAAGAACCCCGGACCGAGCGTCAAGGACGACAAGCTCTACGAGGCGCTGCGCGACGACGGCGCCAGCAAGGAGAAGGCGGCCCGCATCGCCAACGCGAAGGCCGCCGGCACCGACGTCAGCGCCAAGGGCGGCCACGCCGGTTCCTACGAGGACCGCACGGTCGACGAGCTGCGCCACCGCGCCGCCGAGCTCGGCATCGAGGGCCGTTCGGGTATGACCAAGGACGAGCTGGTCGACGCGCTGCGCCATCACTGAGCGGACCGCGGCCATGACCTCCGAGGTCATGGCCGTGCCGCCGCGCACCGTCTAGCGTCGTGGGCATGTCGGCCGTCACGACCCTCGACCCGCCCGGCCCGACCGTGGGCCAGCTCCTGCGCGGCTGGCGCGACCGGCGACGGCTGAGCCAGATGGAGCTCGCCCTGGAGGCCGACGTCTCCACGCGGCACCTGAGCTTCCTGGAGACCGGCCGGGCGCGGCCGAGCCGCGCGATGATCATCCGCCTGGCCGAGCACCTCGAGGTTCCGCTGCGCGAGCGCAACGACCTCCTGCTGGCCGCGGGCTTCGCGCCGGCCTATCCGCAGACCGAGCTCGACGACGGGCGGATGGCGCTCGTGCGCGATGCGGTGCGTCGCGTGCTGGCCGGTCACGACCCCTACCCGGCGCTGGTCGTCGACCGCCGCTGGGAGCTGCTGGAGGCCAACGCCGGGCTGGCGCTGCTGCTCGAGGGCATCGACCCCGCCCAGCTGCAGCCGCCGGTCAACGCGCTGCGCCTGAGCCTGCACCCCGACGGCCTGGCCCCGCGGATCGCCAACCTCGCCCAGTGGCGCGCCCACATCCTGGACCGCCTGGCCCGCCAGGTCGTCGCCACGTCGGACCCGCAGGTGGCCTCGCTGCTGGCCGAGCTGCGCGCCTACCCGGGCGACGAGCCGGCTCCGGCCGCGCACGAGCTGCCGGGGCCCGAGGACGTCATCGTCCCGCTGCGCCTGCGCCATCCGTCGGGCGAGCTGAGCCTCATGAGCATCGTGTCGACGTTCGGCACGCCGCTGGACATCACCGTGCAGGAGCTGTCGATCGAGGCGTTCTTCCCCGCCGACGAGCACACGGCGGGGGTGCTGCGCGCGGCGGCCGGCGCGCCCGGCGCCTAGGGGCGGGGGCCGCCGGGGCGGTCGCCGCCGGCGCCCTGGCCCTCGCACACGGCGGCGTCGTCGACGGCCCACGCCAGGCGCTCGGCGAGCTGGGCGCGGAAGTGCTCGGTCTCGAAGTCGTCGCGCGACACCCACTCGGTGTGCGTCACGACGTCGTCGGGGTGGTCGGCTCGGACGATGATGTGGGGCATGCTCGCTCTCCGGGGTGGGGTGCGCCCCCCACGCTGGCGGGTGCGGCTAAGGCGCGGGTGAAGATCCTGTTCGGGATCGCGCGCCGGGCGCCGTCAGCTGTCGAAGCCCAGCCCGAGCCGGTCCAGCGTCCCGAGCCACAGGCCGCGACGACCCTGCCGGGCGTCGGCGGCGGCGAGCCGGTTCTGGGTGAGGCGGATGACGCCGGTGCGCAGCGGCTCGGGCGGGAACGGCACGGGCCGGCGGCGGACGTAGCGCAGCCGCGTGGCCTCCGTGTCGCGGCCGTCGAGCAGGTCGAGCGCCACCCGGGCGCCGAACCGGGTCGCCGCCACGCCCAGCCCCGTGTACCCGGTCGCGTGGGCGACGCGGCCGCCGTGGGCGGTGCCGAAGAACACCGAGAACCGGCTGCACGTGTCGATCGCGCCGCCCCAGCGGTGCGTGAAGCGCAGGCCGTCGAGCTGCGGAAAGGTCACGAAGAAGTTCTGGGCCAGGCGGGCGAACGTGGGGTCGTGGGTGTCGAACTGCGGGCCGACCGGGCCTCCGCGGCGGTACACGGCGTCGAAGCCGCCCCACAGGATGCGGTCGTCGCGGGTCATCCGGTAGTAGTGGAAGTCGTTGCCGCCGTCGCCGATGCCCTGCCGGTGGCGCCAGCCGATCGCGTCCAGCCGCGCGGCGTCCAGCGGCTCGCTGACCAACACGTAGTCGTAGACCGGCACGACGTAGCGGCGCAGCGCCCGCAGCAGGGGCGGGTAGGCGCTCGTGGCCAGCAGGACGCGCCGGGCGGTCAGCGTCGCGCCCGGGGTGGCGACCACGACGCCGGCGCCGGCCTCGCGCAGGCCGGTCGCGGGGGAGTGCTCGTGCAGCCGCACGCCGGCGGCCCGGCAGGCGTAGCGCAGCCCGTCCGCGAGCCGCCCGGGGTCCAGGATGCCGGCGCCCGTGCGGTCCCAGAGGCCGCCGAGATAGGTCGGCGAGTCGAGCTCGGCGCGCATGGCGTCGCGGTCCAGGACCTCGACGTTGTGACCGAACCGGCGTAGCAGGCCGGCCTCGTGCTCGGCGCGGGCGACCTCGTGGGGCTCCAGCAGCGCGGTGAGCTCGCCGGTCTCGTCGAGGTGGGCGTCGATCCCGTGACGGTCCAGGTCGGCGCGCAGCCCGTCGTAGTTCTCGGCGGCCAGGCGCTCCAGGACGTCCAACTCGTCGGCGAAGCGCGCCAGGCCGTTGACCAGGCCGTGCGTCAGCGACGCCACGACGAAGCCCCCGTTGCGGCCGCTGGCGCCCGCGCCGATGCGGTCGGCCTCAAGGAGGACCACCTCGCGCGCCGGGTCGGCGGCCTTGGCGTGCAGCGCGGCCCACAGCCCGGTGAAGCCGCCGCCGACGATGCACAGGTCGGTCTCGGCGGGGGCCTCCAACGGCGCGTCCGGTGCTCGCGGGGCGGCGGTGTCGAGCCAGAACGGGACGGGCGCCGCGTCGGCGTAGGCCGCGCGGTCGCGCCGCGACGGCGGGGTTTTGGGCCAGGGGCGCGGCATCCGCGGCCAGACCGTAGCCGGGCCGCGCCGCGGGCGCGACGCGACTACCGTGGCGGGCCATGGGCCGCTCCCGTCGCCGCCGGCCGCAGGCCGATCGCTCCGCCGCACGCGCCTCGTCGCGCGCCGCGCCGCCCGTGCCGGCCGCGCCGCCGATGCGCGAGGTCCGGCGCGTCCTGGCCGCCCATCTGGTCGGTGCCGCGCTGGTCGCCGCCATCGTGCTCGGCGGGACGATCCTGCTCGGCGGCGCGCTGGCGCCGTGGGTCGTCCTGGCGTTCGCCGTCGGCGCCGGCGTGGCCCTGCACGCCTGGGCCGCCGGCCGCCGGGGTGGGGCGGTGCTGACCGACGAGGACCGGGTCCTGCAGACGATGGCCGAGGGCCTCGTCGTGCTCGCCGCGCTGTTCGCGCTGGTGGCGGCGATCCTGCTCAGCGTGACCTGAGCCATCGGACCGCTCAGGCCTCCTGCGCGCCCGGGTCGATCGCCGCGCGGCAAGCACCCGGCCGCGGCCCGGCGCGCCCGCGTCTCAGCGCAGGGTGCGGAAGAACGCGCGGATGTCGCCGACGAGCGCCTCGGGCTCCTCCATCGCGGCGAAGTGGCCGCCGGAGGGGAACTCGGTCCAGCGGGCGATCGCGTTGTCGCGCTCGGCGAACGCGCGGACCGGCAGGGCGATGTCGTGGGGGAAGACGGCGACGGCCGTCGGCGTGCTCGACGGGGCCAGCGCGCGCGTGCCGCCGCCGTGCACGAACTCGTAGTACAGCTGGGCCGAGGAGCCCGCGGTGCGCGTGAGCCAGTAGAGCATGACGTTGGTCAGCATCGCGTCGCGGTCGACGGCGTCCTCGGGCACGGCCGGCGCGTCGGTCCACTCGCGGAACTTCTCCACGATCCACGCCAGCAGCCCGACGGGCGAGTCCTCCAGCCCGTAGGCCAGGGTCTGGGGCCGGGTGGCCTGGATCTTGAAGTACCCCGACAGCTCGCGGTTGTAGTGGCGCCCGCGGTCCATGCGCCGGCGGTCCTCGGCGGTCAGGCGCTCGGCCTCCTCGGGGTCGCCCGACGGGAAGGTGAACAGCGTGTTGAGGTGGACGCCGAGCACGTGGCCGGCGTCGTCGACGCCGAGCTGGCGGGTGACGATGCCGCCCCAGTCGCCGCCCTGGGCGCCGTAGCGGTCGTAGCCGAGCTCGCGCATGAGCTGCGCCCAGGCCGCGGCGATCCGGCGGGTATCCCAGCCCGTGTCGGGCGTCGGCCCCGACAGGACGTAGCCCGGGAGGGAGGGGACGACGACGTCGAACGCGTCGGCGGGGTCGCCGCCGTGCGCCCGCGGGTCGCTGAGCGGCCCGATGATCTCCAGGAACTCGACGATGGAGCCCGGCCAGCCGTGGGTGATGATGAGCGGCAGGGCCCCGGGCTCGGGCGAGCGGACGTGGGCGAAGTGGATCGTCGTGCCGGAGATGGTGGTGGTGAACTGGGGCAGCGCGTTGATGCGCGCCTCCTGGCGGCGCCAGTCGTAGGCCGTGCGCCAGTAGTCGGCCAGCTCGCGCAGGTAGCCGGCGGGGACGCCGCGCTCCCACGGCTCGCCGGGCAGCGGGGCGGCCCAGCGGGTGCGGCGCAGGCGGTCGTGCAGGTCGTCGAGCTCGGCGTCGGCGACCTCGAGCCGGAAGGGCGTGGGCATGGCGGCACGCTACCGGCCGCGCTGCGGGGGCCGGGGTGTCATCCTGCGGCGATGAGCGATCTGACCCGCCGCCCCGGATCGGGCGTGTCGCGCGCCGCCCGCGAGCGCCGCGCCTACCAGCTGGTCCTGCTCGGAGGCGGCGCGAGCGTCGTGGCGCTCGTGACGTTCGTGCTGGCCATCGTCGGCGTCCTGGGCTTCGGGATCCCCGTCCTGGCGCTCGTCGTCGCGCTGGTCTGCCTGGCCATGCTGCGGCGCATGGTCGGCCGCCGCTGAGGCCGCGGGCTCAGCAGGCGCGGTAGCGGTCGGGCAGCCGGCCGGCCCACGTCGTCGCCTGCCAGACGGCGACCCGGTCGGCGGCCTCCAGGCGCGGCCCGTCGTCGAGCACGGTGCGCAGGCCGTCGCAGGCTCGCCCGGACAGGTGCGTCTCGTCGGCCGGTCGCCCGTCGGCCGAGAAGCGCACGACGCCCTCGTTGATCTCGTACAACAGCCGGCGGCGGATGGGTCCCGGGCAGCGCACGGCCGTGCGGCGCCCGGCGATCGCGCCTGCCACCGCCGCGGCGCGGTGCTCGACCTCCAGGCGCCGGCCGCGGGCGTGCAGCCACAGGCCGCCGAGCAGCACCGCGAGCAGCGCGACGATCCCCAGCGTCCGGGGCGCGGGCGGGCGGAGCGGGGCACGGTCCACATCCCCGGGATCGGCCGCCGGGCCACCCGGTTGAACCGCGGCCCCGGGCTCAGAAGAGCGTGGCGCCCGCCGCGTGCACGCGCTCGATGTCGAGCATCGCGAGCTTCGTCGCCCGGCCGCCCGGCGCCGAGAAGCCGCCCGCGCGCCCGCCCGCCGCAACGACGCGATGGCAGGGCACCACGATCGGGAACGGGTTGCGCCCCAGCGCGCCGCCGACCGCGCGGGCAGCACCCGGGTCGCCGAGCCGCGCGGCGATCTCGCCGTAGGTGCACGTCTGCCCGGGCACGATGTCGCGGGCCGCGGCGTAGACGTCGCGGTCGAAGGGCGACAGGCCGCCGACGTCGAGCACGACCTCGCGCAGGTCGCGCGGCTCCCCGTCCAGGAGCGCCCGGATCGCGTCGATCGCGGCTCGCACCGCCTCCGGCGCGGGCCCCGGGACCGCCTCCGGGCTGCGGCGCCGCAGCCACGCGCGGGTCGCCGCGGGCGCCGCGGCGGGCAGCGCGACAGCGGTCACGCCCTGCGGGCCCCACGCGATCCCGCAGGCGCCGATGGCGGTGTCGAAGAGGGTGCTGCCCGCGTCCGTCACGTCCCGTCGACGGTAGCGCGCGTGGCCGACGGGGCCGGCGGTCGAGCCGGCGGTCGGCGGTACCATGGGACGCCGTGATCGACGCGTTCCGCCTCTCCGAGCTCAACGCCGGCGTCTGGCGTCGCGGCGACTGGGTGTCGGTCTACGAGGACCGCAGGCTGTCGCCGGCCGAGATCCTCCTGCTGCTGCGCCACCGCGAGCCGCTGTCGGGCCGCGTGCTCGAGCTGGGTCCCGGCGCGGGCCGCGTCACGGCCTACCTGGCCGAACTGGCCTCCGAGCTGACCGCGCTGGAGATCTCGCCCGACATGGCCGAGGCGTGCCGTCGGCGCGTGCCGTCGGCCACCGTCGAGGTCCGTGACATGCAGGACCTCGGCGGCATCGCCGGCGGATCGCTCGAGGCGGTCGTCGGCACCTGCAACGTCATCGACGTCCTCGACGACGGCGAGCGCCGCGCCCTGCTGGCCGAGCTGCACCGGATCCTGGTGCCGGGCGGCGTGCTGCTGTTCTCCTCCCACAACCGCGACCATCGCGCGCGCCGCCCGTGGGAGCCGCGCGACTGGCGCAACCCCAAGGCGCTGGCCGGCGACGTGGTCCGCCTGCGCGACGGCGTGCGCAACCACCGGCGGCTGCACCGCTTCGAGCGCGATTCCGACGACTACACCCTGCGCAACGACGAGGCGCACAGCTTCAGCATGATCCTGTACGCGATCGGCGCCGCCGCCCAGCAGCGCCAGCTCACCGAGGCGGGCTTCACGCTCGAGCTGTGCCTGACCGACGACGGCGAGCCCGTCGATCCCGGTGGGGCGCCGGACCGCTCGCCCTACCTGCACTACGCCGCGCGCTGCAGCTCGGCCTCGTAGGCGACGGGTGGGCGGCCACGAGGTCGCCGAACGTCTGCACGTCGATGCCCAGCAGGCCCAGGCAGCGGCGGTCGACCGGGCACGGGTGGACGACGCCGCCCAGGCGCCCGGCGCGCGCGGCGCGGGACTTGTCGATGAGCCTGGGCAGCCATGGGTAGCCGCCCAGCGTGGCGTCCATGGGACGCAGGGCGCCGGGGTTGCCGGCGGGCGCGGGGGAGGAGGGGGTCGGCATGGTCATCGACCCAAGGCTACGTCGGGTCCGGTCCGCTCGACAGGGCCGCTGGGCGGCCGCCGGACAGGACCGGTCGCGACGGGTGGCGCGGCCTCCCGGCGGGGTAGCGTCCCCGCATGCACGAGGCGAAGATCATCGAGACCGACACCGGCCTGCAGCCCTCCGGGGACGGCTGGTTCATCCTCAACCTGAAGGACATCGGGTGGGCCACGGTGCCCGGCGGGGGCACGTGGTGCGTGTTCGAGGCGCCCGACGCGCCGTCGGCGACCCTGGGGATCGGCGTGCACATCCTCGACCCCGGCGACACGCCGGGCTTCTACCACCTCGAGAGCGACCAGGAGGGCTTCCTCGTGCTCTCCGGCGAGTGCCTCGCGATCGTCGAGGGCCAGGAGCGGCGGATGGGCCCGTGGGACTACCTGCACAGCCCGCCCGGGACCGCGCACATCACCGTCGGAGCGGGCGAGGGGCCCTGCGCCCTGCTCATGGTGGGCACCCGGACGCCGGGCGGAACGACCCACTACCCGGCCGACCCGGTGGCCGCCGCCCACGGCGCCGCGGTGGCCGAGGCCACCGACTCGCCGCGGGAGGCCTACGCCGACCGGCCGACCATCACGCCTGCGCGCTCACCCTGGCCGGTGGCCTGACCGGGACGTGTCGACCGGGCGCTCCAGGACCACGCCCGGCCCGCGGTCGATGCTCCATGGGACAAAGGTCCCGGTGGGGCCCGCGCCGGGCGCCTGCAGGGCACCATGTGGGCCGATGCTGCTCCAGGACTCCAGCGCGGGCACCGGCCCGGACCCGGTGGCCGCCGCCCCGCCGCGCGCCGTCTCGGCCATCGCCCGCTTCATGCTCAGGTCGCTGGCGGCGATCGCGGTCGTGGTCGTCGGCGGCTTCTTCGCGCTGCGATCGGTCACCGTGCGCGAGGCCGAGCGCGACAGCCGCTCCCGTGTCGAGCTGCAGGGCGCGCTCGTCGAGTCCGTGGGCCTGCAGGACGGGCTGCTGCGCCGCGACTTCCGCACGCTCGGCGTGACCGACCGCACGCAGGCCGCGCTGTGGGCCGAGCGCGAGGGCTTCACCGCCCGTCGCGGCGGCTGACTGCGACGGAAGTCCCATTGCGCCACGCCCGCGCTGACGCCACCCTCCGGCCCCCGATGACCCGCCGCGTGCTCACCTCCCTGCTGCTGTCCTGCGCCCTGCTCGGCGCGCCCGCCTCGGCCGTGGGCCGCCACGGGGGCGACCAGGGCGTCGTGCGCGTCACGGGGACCTGCGGCGGCGGGGCCCGCTCCGAGCTCAAGCTCAAGGCCGACGACCGCGGGATCGAGGTCGAGCTCGAGGTCCACCGCGCGCGGCGGGGATCGGCCTGGCACGTCGTCATCGTCCAGGAGGGGCGGGTGGCGCTGCGCACCACGGTCCGCGCCGGGCGCTCCAGCGGCGCGTTCAGCATGAGCCGGCAGATCCGCGACCTGGCCGGCGCCGACCGCATCAGCGTGCGGGCCGCGGGGCCGCAGGGCGTCACGTGCCGCGCCTTGGGGACCCTGCCCGGTGCCTGAGCCCCGGTGGCGCGCCCAGGCGGGCGCGGTGGGCGCGCCGCACCAGCGCCGAGCAGTCCCGAAGGCCGTATCAGCGGCGGCCGGGAGCCAGCTCGCGGCGGACCGCGGCGGCGAAGCGCTCGGCCGCGCCCGGCGCCTGCCCGAGGTACAGGCACGGCTCGACGGCCTCGAGCTCGAGCAGGACGGGACGGCCGTCCTGGCCGCGCAGCAGGTCGACGCGGGCGTACAGCGGCGGCCGGCCGAAGCGCTGCGTGACCTCTTCGATCACGCGCTCGGCGAGCGCGATCTCGTCGGGCTGGGCGGTGCCGCCGGCGACGAGGTCGGGCTCGAGCATCGCGGCCGCCACCTGGACGGGGCTGCCGGGAGCCAACGCCGTACGCGGCGCGATCGCGTCGCGGCCCAGCACGGCGCGCTTGGCCAGCACGTGGGAGAGGTGGCCGGCGAAGAAGACCAGGGCCGTCTCGCCGTGGACGTCGACGGCGTCGAGGTAGGGCTGCACCAGCGCGGTGCGGCCCGAGGCGGTGATCGCGCCGATGAGCGCACGCGCATCGTCGTGGGCCCGGGGCGAGAAGCGCCCGGTGTCCACGGCGCCCGCCGACACGCTGGGCTTGACGACGACCTCGCCGCGCAGCGCCGGGAGCGGATCGCCGGGCGCCACGAGCGCGGTCGGCACCGTCGGCGCGTCCAGCGCGGCGAGGTAGGACTTGTCGGCGTTGAACGCGATGAGCTCGGGCGCGTTGCGCAGGCGCTCAGGCCCGACGGCGCGACACCACGCCAGGAACGCGCCGAGGTCTTCCGTGTAGTCCCACGCCGAGCGCACGATGACCAGGTCGTAGGACGACCAGTCGACGCCGGCGTCGTCCCAGACCGCGACGTCGGCGCCGAGCGCGACGGCCGCCGGCCGGTCGTCGTCGGCGCCGCCGGGCAGCGCCGAGCACGTCGCGAACGCGATCCGCGGCGCCGGCGCGCCCTCGCCGAGGACCAGCGTCATGCAGGTGCTGTTCGGGCTCGGGCCGTGGTCGCCGAACGGCGGGCACGGGGTGAAGCCCGCCCGGGCGTACATCGCGCGGGCCGGGGCGAAGGCGGCCATCGACCCGGTCTCCAGGTGAGCGACGGGTGCACCAGCGCGTCGACGTCGAGGGCGTGGACGTCCTCCGGCGGGCTGTGGCGGTCGGCGAACGCCAGGTGGCGCGCGAGCAGCGCGCGGACGTCGTCGGCCCGCGGGTCGTCGGGGGCGATCACGCGGGCGGGCACGCTCGAGGACGGTAGAGGCTCGTCAGGCGACGTCGGCCTGGAGCGTCGTCATCCCCTCCGGCCTCAGTCAATGCCCGCTAATCTGCGTTATGTCAACACCCACGGAAGATGGCGGCCCGGACGGTGCGTGCCCGGGCCACCCAGGTCGATCCGGCCGCCTCGCCAGACTCCCGGCCCGTGCCCGGACCCGACCGCGAGCCACCGTCGCAGGACCGGACCGTGACGTGCGCGGGCACGCCGGAGTCCCGCGCGATGTCCGCGGACGTCGCGCGTGCGTGGAAGATCCTCGGGCGGCTCAACGCGCTGACCCCGGGTGACTTCGACGCCATGCGCACCCTGCTCGGCGAGCTGACCGGCCAGGAGCCCGACGCGTCGGTCCGCGTGCTCCCGCCGTTCCACGTCGACGGCGGCCGCAACCTCCGCTTCGGCCGCAACGTGTTCGTCAACCACGGCTGCACCGCGATGGACCTCGGCGGGATCGACATCGGCGACGACGTGATGATCGGGCCCAACGTGCACCTGATCAGCTCGGGCCATCCGCTCGACCCGGCGACCCGGCGCACGCAGATCACGACGGCCCCGGTCCGCATCGGCCGCGGCGTGTGGATCGCGGCGGGCGCGATGGTCCTGCAGGGCGTCACGGTCGGCGACGACGCGGTCGTGGCCGCCGGCGCGGTCGTGACGAAGGACGTCCCGCCGCGCACGCTGGTCGCCGGCGTCCCGGCGCAGGTCGTCCGCCCGCTCTGACGGCCGCGAGCCTACGCCGAGCACTCGAGATGTCGCCGGGCGGGTCAGGGTGCTCCGGCGCCCACCGGGTACGGTTCTCGCCGTGATCGACCCCGTCTTCCGCCTCGTCGCCCCCGCGTCGGCGCTCCAGGGCGCCCCCGCGGGCTGGGCGAAGGAGCTGCTGTCCCAGGGCGAGATGGCGCTCGCCGTCGACGCCGGCGGCCTGGACGGCATCGACGCCGTCGCGCGGGCCCTGGAGCGCCCGGCCGTCGCGGTGCTGCGGCGCGAGCCGACGGGCGCGGCCACCGAGGCCACGGTGCGCGAGTTCGCCGGCGGTCTCGCGCTGGTCTGGATCGCGCCGGCCTTCGGCGACACCGCCCGCACCTGGGCCCGCGACCGCGCCCCGATGACCCTGCTCGTCGAGCACGACGGCGCGCTGCCCGACGAGGAGCGCCGCCGCATCGAGCGCTTCGTCGCGATCCTCGGTCGCCAGGCGGAGTGATCGCGGGCGGCGCCTCCGGGTGGGTCTCCGGGATGCGGCCGGGACGATCGCGGCGGCCGTCGCGCGCCGACCCGCCGCCCGCGTCAGCGCTCCGTGATGTCCTCGACGAGCGTCGCGCCGCCGGCCTCGCCGGCATCGTCGACCGGCTCGAGGTAGAGCCGTGCCGACGCGATCCGGTCGTCGCGCACGCGCAGCACCATGACGCCGGCGACGTCCATCCGCCCGCCGTCGGCCCGCGTGCCCGGCCAGCGCCACTCCGTCCACGCGGTGTCACCGGCGACGTCGGCCGCGACGAGCTCGGCCCGGAAGTCCGGCACGTCGGCGAAGATCGCCGACCAGTTGGCGCGGACCTGCGCGGACCCGCGGAACGCGCGCTCGGGATGGACGGGCTGCGCGCTGTCGTAGTCCTCGGCGAAGCACGCGACGAACGCCCCGAGGTCGTGGGCGTTCATCGCGGCGTGCAGGCGCCGCACGAGGTCCTCGGCTCCCCCACCCTGGTCGTCGCGCATGCCCGGCAGTCTGGAGACGTTCACCCGAGCGCGTCGTACGTCGCGTCGACGAGCGCCAGCGTCCGCGGGTTCTGCCACCGGCGGCCGCCGCGGTTGGGCGCGTAGCCGAACGCCAGGCGCGCGTCGGGGTCGGCGAAGCCCAGGGCGCCCCCGGCGCCGAAGTGCCCGTAGGCGTGCGGGCTGCGGCCCAGCGGGCGCTCGGGCAGCGGCAGCTGGAAGCCCAGGCCGAAGCGCTGCGTGCGCTCCAGCACGAGGTCGGGTCCGTGGGCGTGCTCGGTGGTCGCCGCCGCGAGCATCACCGGGTCCAGGATCCCGCCGGTCAGGAGGTCCGCGTAGACGCCGGCGATCCCGCGCGCGGTGCCGTGGGCATTGGTCGACGGGATCACCGCGGCGCGCCACGCCGCCGTGTTGACCGTCCCGAGCCCCGAGATCCCCGGTGGGTTGAGGTAGGCACAGCGCTGCAGCTCGGACATGCCGGTGCCGTCGCCCTCCTGCATCGCGGTCATGTCCGCGGTGAAGTGGAAGTCCGAGACCGGGCGCCCGTCGCGCGGCGCGCCGAACCACAGCTCCGTCCCCGGGCCGATCGCCTCGAGCAGCAGCTCGCCGGCGCCGCGGCCGGTGATGCGCCGCGCGACCTCCCCCAACAGGAACCCATAGGTGTTGGTGTGGTACCCCAGCGCGGTGCCCGGCTCCCACCACGGCTCCTGGGCGGCGAGGGCCGCGCACATCGCCGTCCAGTCATAGGCCGTCCCGGCGGCCAGCGGCGCCGCGACGGCCGGCAGCCCCGCCCGGTGCGTGAGCAGGTGCTCCATCGTCACGTCGCCCTTGCCGGCGGCCCCGAACCCGGGCCAGGCCGACGCGACGCGGTCGGGGAGCGCGAGCGCCCCGGCGGCGACGAGGCGCAGGACGAGGATCGCCGCCAGCGGCTTGCCGATGCTGAAGACGTTGACCGCGGTCTCCCGGGTCCAGGGCCGCGTGCGCGCCTCGTCCCGCCAGCCGGCCCACGCGTCGACGACCGTGCGACCGTCGACGACGACGCTCACCGCGGCGCCGAGCTCGCCCCGCGTGAAGTTGTCGCGCAACGCGTCGGCCACGCCCGCCCAGCGCGGGTCCCAGGTGCCGTCGACCATGGCGCAGCCTACGGCACGGGCCGACGGACCACATAGCGGTTCCGATGGTCCGCAACGGCGGCGCCGCCCCCACCGATACAGTCGGATCGACATCGAGGCTTTTGCAACGCACGACCCGTGCCCGCCGCCTCGGCGCCGGGCCAGGGCCGGGACTGACGGGGTGGTCACCTTGAGCACGTTGGACCGGACGACAGAGGAACGCGAGCGCGTCATCGTGCGCTTCGCGGGCGACTCGGGCGACGGCATGCAGCTGGCCGGAGGCCAGTTCACCGCGGCGACGGCGGCCGTCGGCAACGACCTCGTCACGCTCCCGGACTTCCCCGCCGAGATCCGTGCCCCCGCGGGCACGCCGGCCGGGGTCTCCTCGTTCCAGATCCACTTCGCCAACCGCGACATCGCGACCCCGGGCGATACGCCCAACCTGCTCGTGGCGATGAACCCGGCGGCGCTGCGGGCCAACGTCTCCCAGCTCGAGCCGGGCGCCGGGATCGTGGTCAACGAGGACGCGTTCACCAAGCGCAACCTGCTCAAGGCCGGCTACGAGGCCAGCCCGCTCGACGACGACTCGCTGGACCGCTTCCAGGTCTGGCGCGTGCCGATGACCACGATGTGCCAGCGTGCCGCCGAGGCGATCGAGGGCGCCGCGACGCGCGACGTGCAGAAGTCGCGCAACCTGTTCGCGCTCGGGCTGATCTGCTGGATGTACGACCGGCCCATCGACGGGACCGAGCGCTGGATCTCGGACAAGTTCGCCGCCTCGGAGGCCGTGCGCGACATCAACCTGGCCGCGCTGCGGGCGGGCTGGAACTTCGGCGAGACCACCGAGGTCATCGGCACGCGCGTGCACGTGGCGCCCGCGACCGACGTGCGGCCGGGGACCTACCGCAACATCAACGGCACGCAGGCGACCTCGCTGGGGCTCATCGCCGCCTCGGTGCGCTCGGGGCTGCCGCTGTGCCTGGCCGCCTACCCCATCACCCCGGCCTCCGACCTGCTGCACGACCTGGCCCGCCGCCGCGACGTCGGCGTGCGCACCGTGCAGGCCGAGGACGAGATCGCCGCCGCGGGGATCGCGCTCGGCGCCTCCTACGGCGGCGCGCTCGGGGTCACCGCGACGTCGGGGCCGGGCATGGACCTCAAGGCCGAGACGATCGGGCTGGCGGTCATGCTCGAGCTGCCGCTGGTCATCATCGACGTCCAGCGCGCGGGCCCCTCGACGGGGATGCCGACCAAGACCGAGCAGTCCGACCTGCTCATGGCGCTGCACGGCCGCCACGGCGAGTCGCCGCTGCCGGTCGTCGCGGCCTCCACGCCGGGCAACTGCTTCGACGCCGCCTACGAGGCCGTGCAGATCGCGGTGCAGTACCGCACCCCGGTCATCCTGCTCACCGACCTGTTCCTGGCCAACAGCTCCGAGCCGTGGCGGGTGCCCAGCGCCGCCGACCTGCCCGTGATCGACCCGGGCTTCGCGCCGCCCGGCGACCCCGACAGCGCGTTCCTGCCCTACGCCCGCGACGAGCACGGCGCCCGGCCGTGGGCGCTGCCGGGCAACCCGGGCACCCAGCACCAGATCGGCGGCCTGGAGAAGGCCGACGTGGTCGGGTCGATCTCCTACGACCCCGTCAACCATGCCCGCATGACCGCGCTGCGCGCCGCGAAGGTCGCCGGCGTGGCCGTGCCGGACGTCGTCGTCGACACCGATCCCGGCGCCGAGGTCCTCGTGCTCGGCTGGGGCTCCAGCGCGGGCGCGGTGCGCGCCGGCGTGCGGCGCGTGCGCCAGCGCGGCCTGCCCGTCGCCCACGCCCATCTGCACCATCTCAACCCGCTGCCGTCCAACCTCGGCGAGGTCCTGCGCAGCCACCGCAGCGTCCTGGTGCCCGAGATGAACAGCGGCCAGCTGGCCCGGGTGCTGCGCGCGGAGTACCTCGTCGACGTCCACAGCCACAGCAAGGTCGAGGGCCGTCCGCTGTTCGCGGCCGAGCTCGAGGACGCGATCCTCAAGGAGATCGAAGGATGACCACCACGCTGACCAAGGCCGACTTCCAGTCCTCCCAGGAGACGCGCTGGTGCCCGGGCTGCGGCGACTACTCGATCCTGGCGGCCGTCCAGAGCTTCATGCCCGAGCTCGGCATCCCGCCCGAGCGCATCGTGTTCGTGACCGGCATCGGCTGCGCCGGCCGGTTCTCCTACTACATGAACACCTACGGCGTGCACGCGATCCACGGGCGCGCGCCGGCGATCGCCACGGGTCTGGCGGCCGCGCGCGACGACCTGTCGGTGTGGATCGTCAGCGGCGACGGCGACGCGCTGTCCATCGGCGGCAACCACCTCATCCACGCGCTGCGCCGCAACGTCCCGATCAAGATCCTGCTCTTCAACAACCGCATCTACGGGCTGACCAAGGGCCAGGCCTCCCCCACCAGCGAGCTCGGCAAGATCACCAGGAGCACGCCGCGCGGCAACCAGGACCCGCCCGTCGACGTCGTCTCGCTGGCCATCGGCGCCGGGGCGACGTTCGTGGCCCGCACCGTGGACCGCGACAAGCAGCACCTGCCCGCGATGCTGCGCGCGGCCGCCGAGCACCGCGGCACGGCGCTCGTGGAGATCCTGCAGAACTGCCCCGTGTTCAACGACGGTGCCTTCGACCACGTCGCCGACAAGCAGCAGGCCGCCGAGCACCGCATCCCGCTGCAGCACGGCAAGCCGGTGGTCTTCGGCGCCGAGGGCGAGCGCTGCGTGGTCCGCGCCCCCGACGGCCGCCTGGCCCTGGGTGAGACGGCGACCGCCGACCCCGCGTCGATCGTCGTCCACGACGCCCGGGGCGAGGACCCCAGCGTGGCGTTCGCGCTCAGCCGCCTGGGCGACATCGGCGCCGGGCCGGTGCCCCTGGGGATCTTTCGCTCCGTCGACGCCGCCCCGTGGGGTGACGGCCTCGTCGCGGCGTCGCGGGAGGCCCACCAGGGCGTCGGCACGGCCGAGCTCGACGCGCTGTTCCGCGCGGGCGACACCTGGAACGTGGCCTGAGCTCCCCGCCGCTCAGGCCGTGACGGCGCACGCCGCGGTGATCTGCGGCGGACGACGCAGCGTCTGCAGGACCACGCAGTAGCGCTCGGTGAGCCCGAGCAGCGTCTCGAGCTGCTCGGGCGTGGCGTCGCCCTGCAGGTCGAAGCGCAGGCGGATCGCGCCGAAGCCGACGGGCGCGTCGCGGTCGACGCCGAGCGTGCCGCGGAAGTCGAGGTCGCCCTCCGCCGTCACGGTCCCGCCGGTGACCGGGATCGCCAGCGAGGTGGCCACGGCCTGCAGCGTCACCCCGGCGCAGGCCACGAGCGCCTCGAGCAGCATGTCGCCCGAGCACAGCAGCGTGCCGTCGCCGCCCGACGCCGGATGCAGGCCGGCCGAGGCGAGCGCCGTGGCGGTCCGCACGGAGCAGCTGATGCCCTCCCCCAGCTCGCCGGCGGCGCTGAGCGTGACGACGGCCGCCCCGGGGTCATCGCGGTAGCGCTGCTTGATCGGCGCCTGCAGGGCCCGGAGCTCGTCGGACTTCATGGGGTCCATGGTCGCACGCCGGACCATGGAGGCGGTCCGCGCCGCAATGCTGGTCTGGTGGCCAGGTCCGGCGCCCGGGGCGCGGCGTACCTTCACCTCACGGCCGGCCACGCGGCTCTCCCAACGGGTCGGGGCCCTGGGGACGGATTCCCAGGGCCCTGCACCCGGCCGCGCGTCAGGGGCGACGGGATCGGACCCGTCGTCCAGTCCGCCGGAGCCGGCCGGCCGGCCCCGGCGCTCAGCGCCAGTCGAAGTACTCGCGGTGGATGCGGCGCGCCGGGACGCCGGCCGCCCGCAGCCCCGTCTGGAACGTGCGCAGCATGCCCTGCGGGCCGCACATGAACACCGACAGCTCCGCCGGCCTGCCGCCCGCGACGGCCAGCACGCGCTCGGTGGTCAGCCGCCCCTCGACGCCCGTGTCGACGAGGTGGGCCTCCAGCGACGGGAAGCGCGCCGCGATGGCGCGGATCTCGTCGGCGAAGGGCGCCTCGCCGTCGGCGGTGTAGAAGAAGTCCACGCGCCGGGCCGGCTCGCCGTCCAGCGCCCGCAGCCAGCTCAGGAACGGCGCGACGCCGACGCCGCCGGCGATCCAGAGCTGGCGGTCGGTGCCGCGCTCGTGGTTGAAGCGCCCGTGCGGCCCGCCGATGACCGCGGGCATCCCGGGCTCCAGGACCTCGCCCAGCCGCGCCGTGTAGTCGCCCAGCGCCTTGACCGTCACGCGCACCACGCCCTCGTGGGGCGCGCTGGTGATCGTGAACGGGTGGCGGTGCCAGCCGTCCTTGCCCTCGAGGTAGACCATCGCGAACTGCCCGGGGACGTAGTCGACGTGCCGTCCGAGTGGGCGCAGGACGATCTCGGTGAGGTCGGCGTCCAGGCGACGCACCGAGTCGACCTCGTAGTCGTGCAGCGAGAGGAAGAACCGCGCGAGCAGCTCGCGGTAGACGTAGAAGCCCAGGCCCACCGCGCCGATCGCCACGTAGCTCCAGCGCAGCACGGGCGCACCCTCCCACGGGGTGCCGTCGAGCACGCCGTGCGCGAAGCCCGCCGCGACGAACACTCCGGTGGTGCGGTGCAGCGCGCGCCAGCGTTCGTAGCCGCCCAAGATCCGCCGCGCCTCCCGGATGCCGGGCGCGTCGCGCGCGGCGAGCACGAGCCCGCGCAGCGGCCGCGGCACGACGGACTGCCAGCGCGGCAGGATCGCCCACAGCGCCAGGCCGAGCATGCCGAGCGCGCCGAGCACGCCGAGCGGTCCGCCCAGCGCGGTGCCGTCCGGGTTGGACGACAGCAGGATGTGCGGCGCCAGGAGCACGAGCCCGGTGATCGCCGCCCGCCGGTGCCAGACCGCCGCGCGGTCGATCCCGTCGAACCACTCCTCGACCCAGGGCAGCGTGCTGATGAGCACCAGGGCCACCGACAGCAGGAGCACGGACTCCGCCCCCAGCAGCTGACCGACGTGGCGCCCCGCCGGCTCGCCGGCCGGTCGCGCGATGAGCCAGAGCACGGCCACCGCGACGACGAGCAGCACGATCGTCGCCGGGCCGACCTCCCGCGCGGCCAGGCGTGGCGGCCGCCGCGTCAGCACGGCGCCGGCGGCCCGCTGCTGCCCAGCGCGACGCACCGGCGCACCGCGCGCGGTGCGGCCCCGGCGGTTCCGCGCCAGCGGACGAGGGTCGTGTCGTAGCGGTGCGCCGCGACGCTGACCTCGAGCGTCTGGCCCGCTCGCAGGCGCAGCGCCGCGGGCGGCAGGCTGCCGGCCACGTCGACCCCCGTGACGCCGGCGGCCGGGGTGATCGTCAGGCGGCGCAGCACGCAGCGCGGGCCCGTGCAGCGCACGCGCACCCGCGCGCCCGGCGGCAGCCCGTCGACGCGCAGCCGGCGCAGCACGGGCACCGGCGCCCCCGTCCTCCAGCTCGCCGAGATCCGCGCCGGGTCGGCCAGCCCGAGCTCGTGCAGCCCCCAGGGCGGGTTGGCGTTGATGACGCGCCCCGGCCGGCACGTGGCCACGAAGCTCGCGAAGCGCGTCGAGGGGTGCTGGGCCCGGACGGTGTAGACGCCCGCCGGCACGCCGGTCCACACCACGCCGCCGTCGGCCGAGGAGACCGCCTGGGCGGGGTCGGGGATGACCTGGGCGTTGAAGTAGGTGGGCGGCGGCAGGGCCGGCGTCGTGCTCGCCGTCGCGCCCGCCACGCCGTGGGCGCCGTAGCCGATGAAGCCGGCAAAGCCGAGGTCGCGCACGTCGCGCGTGGAGAACGTCGAGACGATCGCGCAGGCGGCCGGGTCACCGGCGGCGTCGACCGGCACGCCGAGCAGCGCGACGAGTGCGCGGTAGATGTCCTGCGACGGAGTCTGGAAGTTCACGTTGGCCAGGTCGGCGCCCGCCGTGCGGAAGGTCTGCAGGTGGATCGTGTGGTGGCCGGCGGCGGTGATGTACGGCGTGACGGTCGCGTGGGCGGGCACGGCGAGGTCGTAGGTCCCGTCGGCGGCGGCGCGCGCGGTGACCGCCGGCAGCTCGGCGACGTGGATCGTCGCGCCGGCCAGCCGCACGCCGACGTTGTCGAACTCGTACGCCGTGCCGCGCAGGTGCACCCGGGCGGGCGCCGGGCCGGCCGTCGCGGTCGTAGCCAGGGCGCCCACCGCCGTGACGGCCGCGGTGAGCACGGCCGCCGCGCGGCGAGCGGTCCTCACGCGGCCGGGCCCTCCTGCTCGAGGACGTCGAAGGACCAGATCTCGCTCGTGGTGCCGACCGGTCCGTCCTGGCGGTGCTGGGCGTGGCCGGCGGCGAAGTCCGGGCTCTGCACCCAGGCGCGGAAGTCCTCCTCCGAGCGCCAGCGCGTGACGACGAGGCAGACCTCGCGCTCGTCGTTGGGGCGCAGGAGCTCGAAGCTCTCGAAGCCGGGGGCCGCCGCGACCCGCCCGGCCCGCGTGGCGAACCGCTGCGCGAAGACGTCGAAGCGGTCGCGCGGGACGGTGATGGCGTTGATCTTGACGACGCTCACGGGCCGATCCTAGGGCGCCCGGGCGGCCCTGCGCTCGCACAGCCGTGGGATACCGCAACGGTGGGATGGTGCCGATCACCCTGACCAGTCGCAGGAGTGCATCGGCGGCCGGTTCACCAGCCGGTCGGCGGTCGCGCGCGGTCAGGCGGACGGGTCGACCCGCAGGACGACGATCGCCACGTCGTCGTCCGAGCGGGGGCCCGCGAAGGCCCGCAGCGCGCCGCCGAGCGTCGCGGCGATCGCGCGCGCGTCACCGCCGGCGCCGCCCAGCGCGGCCGACAGGCGGCCCAGGCCGAACTGCTCCCGCCCCGGCCCGCGGGCCTCCGTGACGCCGTCGGTGCACAGCACCAGGACGTCGCCCGGCCGCAGGTCGAGCGCCACGTCGCGCAGCACGAGCTCGGGCAGGACGCCGAGCAGCGAGCCGGGCGCGTCGATGACGCGGCAGCCGCGGTCGTCGCGCAGCAGCGCCGGGACGTGCCCGGCGCTGCACAGCGTCGCCGCGAAGCCGCCGTCCCCCGGCGCCGGGTCCAGCGCGACCAGCAGCGCCGTGACGAAGCGCCCGTCGGTGCTGTCGTCGCGCTGCAGCGCCTCGTCCAGGAGGGCCAGGACGCGGCTGGGTCGCGCCTCGCGCATGGCGCCCGCCCGCAGCGTGTGGCGCGCCAGCGCCGTCAGCCGCGCCGCCTCGACGCCCTTGCCGCAGACGTCGCCGACGACGGCGTTCCAGCGGCGGTCGCGCGTCTCGAAGACGTCGTAGAAGTCGCCGATGAGCTCGTCCCCGGAGCCCGCCGCGCAGTAGTACGTCCCGACCTGCAGGCCGGGGACATGCGGCGCGACGGGGGGAAGCAGGGCCTGCTGGAGCGTGCGGGCCAGCATCGCGGACCGCTCGGCCGCGGCGCGCAGGGCGACCTCGCCGCTGGCGGCCTCGGCCAGCGTGCGCAGGACGTCGACGTCGTGGGTGGTCCACGTCCGCGGGACCGTGTCGACCACGCAGAAGGACCCCAGCACCTCGCCGCCCGGGGCGCGGACCGGGAAGCCCGCCCACGCCGCGACGCCCATCCCCGTGATCGCGGGGTTGTCGCGTGTGCGCGGATCGGAGGCGGCGTCGCCGACCACGAGCTCCGCGCCGGCGCCGACGACGTACTGGCAGAAGGACTCGTGCAGCGCGTTCTGGCGGTCCGCGGGGTCCTGGGCGTCGACGCCGATGCACGCCTTCCAGAACGATCGGCGCTCGTCGACGACCGTCACGAACGCCAGCGGTGCGCCGAGCGTGACCGCGGCCAGGCGCGCGAGGCGGTCGAACGGCTCCTCGGCCGGCGTGTCCAGGAGCCCCGTGGCGCGCACGGCCGCCAGGCGGTCGCGGTCGCGCACGCGCCGGTCGATGACGGCCGCGTCCAGGGCGGCGGGCCCGGCCGGCGTGCTCGGCTCCACGGTCACCGCCCGAGCGTAGACCCTGCGGGGCCGCCGCCTACCATCCGGGTCGTGCTGCCGCCGACCGAGCCCCGCCGATGACGACGCCGACCCGCGTGCCGCTCTCGGTGCTCGACCTGGCCCCCATCCGCCAGGGCGGCACCGCCGCCCAGGCGCTCGAGCAGACCGTGCGCCTCGCCGCGCACGCCGAGGCGCTCGGCTACACGCGCTTCTGGCTGGCCGAGCACCACAACATCCCGGGAATCGCCAGCTCGGCCACCGCGGTGCTCATCGGCCGGGTGGCGGCGGCGACGCAGCGCATTCGCGTCGGCTCGGGCGGCATCATGCTGCCCAACCACGCGCCGCTGGTCGTCGCCGAGCAGTTCGGCACGCTCGAGGCCCTGTTCCCCGGCCGCATCGACCTCGGCCTCGGCCGCGCGCCCGGGGCCGACATGCAGACCGCCCATGCCCTGCGCCGCGCTCAGGCCGGCGGCGGCGACTTCCCCTCCGACCTGCAGGAGCTGCGCGGCTACCTCGCCCCGGCCGCCCCGGGCCAGCGGGTCCGCGCGGTTCCCGGGGAGGGCTCGGACCTGCCGATCTACCTGCTGGGGTCGAGCACGTACAGCGCGCAGCTGGCGGCCCACCTCGGCCTGGGCTTCGCGTTCGCCGCCCACTTCGCCCCCCAGGCGATGCTCGAGGCCTTCGACCTGTACCGGTCGGGCTTCCGGCCCTCGGAGCAGCTGCAGGCGCCCCACGCGATCGTCGGCGCCTACGTCGTCGTCGCCGACACCGACGACGAGGCGCGCCGCGTGTTCAGCTCGACCCAGCAGAAGCACACGTGGCTCATCCGCGGGCGGCCCCAGGCCACGGCGCCGCCCGTCGACGACATCGACGAGTTCTGGACCCCGCGCGAGCGCGCCTCGATCGGGATCCAGCTCGGCGAGGCCGTCGTCGGGGACCCCGGCACGGTGCACGCGGGCGTGGAGGCGCTGCTGGCCCGCACGGGCGCCGACGAGGTCATCGTCGCCACGGACGCCTACGACTTCACCGCGCGCCTGCGCTCCTACGAGCTGCTGGCCGAGCTGTGGGGCCTGGACGGCGCCGCCGCCGCGCAGGCGGCCGTGACGAGCTGAGGCCCGGGCGCGTCAGAGCTGGCGCGAGGACCAGAGCATGGCGGCCAGGATGACCGACGTCAGGCCGATGGCGAGGCCGACGATCCAGCCCGCGACGTCCTGGCCCACGAGGATGGCGCCGAGCGCGACGGCGATGCCGATGATGCCGCCGGTCGCCACGAGGCGCATGAACCCGCGCTCGACCTTCGTGCGCCGCCGCTCGCGCGCGGGCACCATGCCCCGGGCGGCCGGCTCGGCCGAGCGCCCGCGGCGGCGCCCCTGGCCGGCGGGCGTCTCCTCGGGCGGGTAGGTCTGGGGGGCCTCGGCGGTCGCCGGCCGGGGCGCGCCGGACGTCAGGGGCTCGGCGGGGTCATGGGTGTCCACGGTGAGGTGGTACCCCGTGGCGGCGCATTCGAGCGCGGCGACCCTGCGCTTGCGGCGTCGCGGGGCCGCGGCTAGCGTGGGCCGCGCCATGAACGCGATCCTCTCCTACGACTACGGCCCCGACGTCCTGGAGCTCCGCACGCCGCATCGCGACGCGCACTTCGCGCTGGTCCACGCCGCGCACGCCTCCGGCGAGCTGCTCCTCGCCGGCCCGGTGGGCGAGCCCACGCCGACCGGCGCGGTCCTCGTCTTCACCTCCGAGCAGGCCGCCTCGGACTTCGCCGCCAAGGACCCCTACGTCCAGGCCGGCGTGGCCACCGCGCACCGCGTGGAGCCGATGCACGTCGTCGTCCCGGCGACGGAGGGCTAGAGCGCGGACCGCAGCGCGGGCGCCAGGCCCCCGTGCGGCCGGGCGACGACGTCGCCGCCGAGGCCGAGCCACGCCGAGAGCCGGTGCAGCTGCGCCGCGAGGACCTCGGCGGTCTCCTCCGGAGCGCCGGGCTCGGCGTGGGCGGCCTGCACGCGCAGGACGCCGCCGGCGCGATCGCTCTTGAGGTCCACGCGCGCCACGAGCCGGTCGCCGAGCAGCAGCGGCAGCACGTAGTAGCCGTGCACCCGCCGCTCCTTGGGCACGTAGATCTCGATCCGGTAGCGGAACCCGAAGAGGCGCTGCACGCGCGGACGCTCCCAGATCAGCGAGTCGAACGGGCCGACGAGCGCCTGCGCGTCGACCCGGCGCGGCACACGCGCCCCGGGCGCCAGGTAGGCCGGGGCCGTCCAGCCCTCCACCGCCACCGGCAGCAGCTCGCCCGCCTCGACGAGCTCGGCGACGCGCAGCTTGGACTCCGCGCTGGGCAGGCGGAAGTAGTCGCGCAGGTCGGGCTCGGTCGCCACGCCGAGGGCCTTGGCCGCCACGCGCAGCAGCGTGCGCTGGGCCTCGTCGTCGTCGGGCGTGGGCGCCGACAGCACGGTGGCGGGGAGCACGCGCTCGATCACGTCGTAGTGGCGCTCGAAGCGCCGGCGGCGGGCGCTGGTGACCTCGCCGCTCCAGAACAGGAACTCCAGCGCGCGCTTGACGTCGGACCAGTCCCACCACGTGCCCTTGGGGCCCCGCGGCGCGTCGAGGTGGGCCAGGTCGCCGGCGGTCAGCGGGCCGCGGTCGCGCAGGTCCTCCAGCACCGCCGCGACGAGGTCGGGGCGCTCGGTCGCGATGCGGCGCATGCCGCCCCAGGCGTCGTCGTGGGCGCGGCGCATGCGCCAGCGCAGGTGCGGCTGCAGCTCGACGCCGATGAGCGACGCCTCGTGGCCCCAGTACTCGAACAGGCGGCGCGGCGCGTGGTGCGACAGGCGGTCCAGCAGTCCGGTGTCGTAGGCGCCCAGGCGGCTGAACGCGGGAAGGTAGTGCGCGCGCTGCAGCACGTTGACGGAGTCGATCTGCAGCAGCCCGACACGGTCGAGCACGCGCGTGCGCAGCGCGCGGCCGTCGACGTCGCGGCCCAGCGGCGGGTCGGCGAAGCCCTGCGCCGCCAGCGCGACGCGGCGGGCCTGGGCGGCCGACAGCCGCTCCCGGCGGCGGGGCGCGGCGGCGACGGGCGACGACGGCGGGGAGGCGGGGTCCACCACCCCATCTTGCCCCACCGCCCAGCGGACCCGCGGCGGCGCGGACGGCCGGCGCGCCGGCGGCGTCGGGCGTGGCCTAGCCTGCCCCGCGGTGGCGTGGTCCGGGCATCTCGGGGTCCTGCGCGAGCGGCCCTACCGGCTCCTGTTCGCCGGGCAGGCGGTCTCGCTGTTCGGCGACGCCATGGTCGACGTCGCGCTGGCGTTCGCGGTCATCAAGCTCGGCGCCTCCCCGGCCCAGCTCGGCCTCGTGTTCACGGCGCGGTCGATCGCGATGGTCGCCGCGCTGCTGGCCGGCGGCGTCCTGGCCGACCGCCTCGACCGCCGGGCGATCCTCGTGGCCTGCGACCTCGTGCGGCTCGCTGCGCAGGGCGCCCTGGCCGCCGCGCTCATCGCCGGCCATCCCGCGATCTGGGTCCTGGCCGCGCTGTCGGCGGTCACGGGTGCGGCGACCGGCGTGTTCAACCCGACCTCGACGGGCTTCCTGCCCAGCGTCGTCAGCGCCGAGGGCCTGCAGCCCGCCAACGCACTGCGCGGGCTCTCGGCGTCGGCGGGCCGGATGGCCGGGCCCGTCCTGTCCGGCGTGCTCGTGGCCACCGTGGGGGCCGGCTGGGCGCTGGCCGCCGACGCCGCGACGTTCGCGCTCAGCGCCGCGTTCCTGGGCCGCATCCCGGCCATCGCGCGCACGGGCCCGGCGGCGGCGACCTCGTACCTGGCCGACCTGCGGGAGGGCTGGCAGGCGTTCCGCAGCCGCACCTGGCTCTGGGCCTTCGTCGCCTGGGCGTCGTTCTCCAACATGCTCTTCGGCTGCTGGACGGTCGTGGGGCCGCTGACCGCCGAGCGCGACCTCGGCGGCGCGGCGGCGTGGGGCGCGATCCTCGGCGCCTCGGGCGTGGGCGGGCTGATCGGCGGCGTCCTGGCCCTGCGGCTGCGCCCGCAGCGGCCGCTCGTCTTCTCGGTCCTGGCCTTCGCGATCTTCTTCCTGCCGCTCGCGCTGCTGGCCCTCGGCCTGCCGGTGGTCCCCGTGGCCGCCGGAGCGCTGGTCGGCGAGATCGGCCTCGTGCTGACGATCACGGTGTGGGAGTCGACGCTGCAGCGTCACGTCGCGCCCGCGGTCCTCTCGCGCGTCAGCGCCTACGACTGGTTCGGCTCGCTGGCCTTCCAGCCCCTCGGGCTCGCGCTCTGGGGCCCCGTCGCGGCCACGATCGGCTACCACGGCGCGCTCTGGGTGGCGTTCGTCGGCCACCTCGCCGGCGTCGCGGTGATCCTCACCGTGCGCGACGTCCGGCGCCTGCCGCCCGTGCCCCGCCCCACCCCGGGCTGAGCGCCGTTCAGGAGCGCTTCAGGCCCGGGCCCGCATCCTGGCGGTCTCGTGCACCCCTTCGTCCTCGCCTCGCTCACCGGCACCCTGACCGACTGGATCGGCCACCACGGCGCCTACGCGGTCTTCGTGATCATGGCCATCGACGCCGTGTTCCCGGCCGGCGGGGAGCTCACGATGCTCTACGCGGGGGCGCTGGCCGCCGGCGCGGTCTCTGACCGCCACGCGATCCTCTTCGGCCACGTGCTGCACAGCGGCCTGGAGGCCTACCTCGTCCTGGCCGCCGTCGGCACCGCCGGCTACCTCGCCGGCGCGCTCATCGGCTGGGGCGTCGGGCGCTTCGGCGGCCGGCCGCTGCTGGAGCGCCACGGCCGCTGGCTGCACCTCGGCCCCGACAACCTGGCCCGGGCCGAGCACTGGTTCGCGCGCCACGGCCGCGCCGCGGTACTGTGGGGGCGCCTGACCCCCGTCGTGCGCTCATTCATCTCGATCCCCGCCGGCGCGCTGGAGAGCCCGCCCGCCTCCTACGCCGTGCTGACGCTGATCGGCTCGGCGATCTGGTGCTTCGCGTTCGCCGGCGCCGGCTGGGCGCTGGGCTCGAGCTATGACCAGGTCCACCATGCCTTCACCGGCGTGGAGGTCGCGGTCGTCGCCCTCGCCGTGCTGGCAGCCGGGCTGCTCGTGCACCGCCGGCGCCGCGCCGCGCCGAGCACGTGAGAGCCCGCGCCGGCGCCCTGGTCCTCCTCTGCGGCGCCGTCGCCGGCTGCGGATCGGCCGGCGGAGCCCCGACGACGACCGCGGGGCGCGCCGGCGCGACGACCGCACGGGCGGCCGGGGCCGCCGCACCGGCGGCCCACCTGCGCCTGGCGGGCCGCGCGGCGCTCCCGGCGCCCGTCCAGCTCCCGGCCCTGGTGGCCGTCGGCACCCGCGTCCTGGCGATCGGCGGCCTGGACGCCGCCGACGGATCGGTGGCCGGCATCGTCCGCGTCTGGCCCGGGACGCCACGACGTGTCGGCGTGCTGCCCGCCGCGGCGCACGACATCGGCGGCGCGGCACTGGGCGCCCGGGCCTACGCGTTCGGCGGCGGCACCGCCGGCGGGCCGGTCGCGACGATCACGGCGATCACCGCCGCCGGGGCCACGTCGCCCGCCGGGCGCCTGCCCGCCGCGATCTCCGACACCGCCGCCGTGACGATCGGCTCCACGGCCTACATCGTGGGCGGCTACACGACGACGACCCCGCTGCGCTCCGTGCTCGCGTTCCGGCCGGGTCACGCGGTGCGCGACGTCGCCACCCTCCCCCATCAGCTGCGCTACGCCGCGGTCGCCGCGATCGGCGGCCGGATCCTCGTCGCCGGCGGGACCGACGGCGTGCACGGTCGCCGCGAGATCCTCTCCGTCGACCCCGTCGGCCACCGGGTCCGGGTCCTCGCCCGCCTGCCCGGCCCGCTGTCGCACGCCGCGGGCGTCGCCGCCGGCGGCACGTTCTTCGTCCTGGGGGGCCGCGGCGACGCCCTCACCTCCCAGCGCGCCGCGATCCTGGCCGTCGACCCCTCCACCGGCCGCGTGCGGCCGGCCGGTCGCCTGCCCGTCGCGCTGTCGGACCTCGCCGCGGTGCAGGTCGGCGGGCGCGTCCTGGTCGTCGGCGGCCGCGACGCGGCCGGCGGCGTGCACGCCGAGCGCTGGACCCTGCAGGTGCGGCCGTGAGGGGAGCGGCCGCCGTGCTCGTGGCCGCCGGCGCGCTCGCGCTCGCCGGCTGCGGCGGCACGGCCCACAGGGCCACCACGACGACGACCGCGCGGGGCACCGGAGGCGCCGGGCCCGACCCGGCCTCGGCCACCCCGCCCCGCGCGGGTCGCATCCCTCCGCTGCTGTCGCGCTCCGACGTCTACGCCGCCGGCCGGCCCGGACGGCTCATGCCGGTCGCGCGGCGCGCCCTGTCGCGGATCTACGTGCCGGCGAGCAGGAGCAACGCGGTCGACGTCATCGACCCACGCACCGCGCGCGTCGTCGGCCACTTCGCCGTCGGCGCGCTGCCGCAGCACATCACGCCCTCGTGGGACCTCAGGACGCTCTGGGTCACCAACGACCTGGGCAACTCGCTCACGCCGATCGACCCGCAGACCGGCCGGCCCGGGCGGCCCGTGCCGGTGCTCGACCCCTACAACCTGTACTTCACCGCCGACGGGCGCCGCGCCATCGTCGTGGCCGAGGCCCACCGGCAGCTGGACTTCCGCGAGCCGCACACGATGCGGCTCGTCCACACGCTGCCCGTGCCGCAGTGCGCCGGGGTCGACCACATGGACTACACCGCCGACGGGCGCACGGCGCTGGTCTCGTGCGAGTTCGCCGGGCGGATGATCGTCGTCGACCTCGTCCACGAGCGCGTGGTCAAGACCATCGAGCTCAAGCCGGGCGCGATGCCCCAGGACGTCAAGCTCTCGCCCGATGGGCGCACGTTCTACGTCGCCGACATGATGAACAACGGCGTCTGGCTCATCGACGCCCGCCGAATGCGCGAGATCCGCCTGCAGCCCACGGGCGCCGGCGCGCACGGCCTCTATCCCAGCCGCGACTCCCGGGTGCTGTTCGTGTCCAACCGCGGGGCCGGCTCGATCACCCGCATCTCGTTCCGGACGCGGCGTCCCATCGGCACCTGGCACCTCCCCGGCGGCGGCTCGCCGGACATGGGCGGCGTCTCGGCCGACGGCAGGGTCCTCTGGCTCAGCGGCCGCTACAACGCCGAGGTGTACGCCATCTCGACGACCACCGGACGCCTGCTGCACCGCATCAAGGTCGGGCTCGGGCCGCACGGCCTGTGCGTCTGGCCCCAGCCCGGCCGCTACTCCATCGGCCACACGGGCATCCTGCGCTGAGCCGCGGCGGCCGGCGGCCGGCGGCCGGCGGCCGCTCAGCTCGCGCGCAGGAACCCGAAGGCGAACGCGCGGCCGACGTCGAGCGGACGGCCGATGATGCCGATCCGTGCGTCGAAGGCCGCCCAGCGGTCCAGGACGGCCCGGTCCAGGGCCAGGTCGCGGGCGAAGATCGGCCGCACGGCGGCCAGCTGGGCGGCGATGAGCCCGGTGTCGGGCGTCTGGGCCTCGTGGGCGATCTGCGTGACGGCGGCGCGCGGGTCGCGGTCCACCGCGGCCATGCCGTCGCGGACCGCCAGCAACGCGGCGCGGATCCGGCCCGGCTCGCGTTGCAGCGTGCGCCGCGCCGTGACGAGCACGACCTCGGGGTAGGCCGGCGCGCCGTAGTCCTCGATGCGGAACTCGCGGATCGCGACATGCCGGCGGCGCAGGGCGACGCCCTCGGCGTTCCAGAACACCGGGGCTGCGTCCACGCGCCCGGTGAACAGGCTGGACACCGCGTTGAAGCCGATCGTCACCTCCTTGATCCGCGACGGGTCGCCGCCGTCGTGGCGGACGATCGCGTCCACGAACGCGGGATCGGACGGCAGGCCCGAGACCCCGACGGCGTGGCCCTCGAGGTCGCGCGGGCGGCGGATGCGCGAGCGCGCGACGAGCGCGGCCAGCGGGCTGCGGACCAGGGCGCCGACGGCCACGACGTCGATGCCGCGCTCCCGGGCGATGGCGAGGTCCTGGATGTCGAGCACGCCGAGGTCCAGGCGGCCGGCGGCGACGAGCTTGAGCGCGTCGGGGCCGCCCGCGGGCCGGCGGATGACCAGGTCGATCCCGTGGGCGTGGTCGGCGTGGGTGCGGACCGCGGCGAACAGCGGCGCGTGCACGGCGTTGGCGGTGAAGTCCAGCGCGAGCTGCACCCGCGGGCGCCCGCCCGCGCCGCTGCCCGACCCGCCGCAGGCCGACAGCGAGACGGCGGCGGCCAGGGCGGCGACCAGGGCGGCGGTGGGGCGACGGCGACGCGGCATGCGGCGCGTCAGTCTGGCGCACGCGGCCCTACGGTGTCCTGCCATGCCGTCCCCCACGCTGCCCGACGAGGTTCGCCGCCACTGCGCCGCCGTCGCGGCGTCGGCGCGCCACATCCGCATCGACGTCGGCGCGGCCGCCTACACCGCGGGCACCGCCGGCCTGCACGCCGGCGACCACTTCCTGGAGGGCGAGCCCGACGACGTCGCCCGCTACGTCCTGATCCTCGACGCCATCAACTTCGGCTCGGGGTGGTTCCCCACGCTGCGCGACGGCAGCACGAACGGGATGACCCGGCGGCTGACCGCCCACGCCCGCGCCCACGGCGGCCCCTGGGACGCCCTGGCGCTGCGCGCGATGGACGCCGCCACGGTCGCCGGCGTGCTCGGCGAGGACCCCGCCCACCCGCTCATGGCGCTCTACGCCCGCGGCCTGGCCCAGCTCGGGGCCCTGCTCGGCGACCGCCGGGCGCTCGACCTCGTCGCCGACGCGCGGGGCTCGGCCGCCCGGCTGGCCCGCATGCTGGCCGACGGCCTGCCGTTCTACGCCGACCACGGCTTCTACAAGCGCGCCCAGATCACCGCCAACGACCTCGCGCTGGCCGGCGTCGCGGCGTTCGCCGACCTCGACTCGCTCACGGTCTTCGCCGACAACCTGCTGCCCCACGTGCTGCGCACCGACGGCGTCCTGGTCCTGGACGCCGGCCTGCAGCGCCGCCTGGACGCCGGCGTGCCGCTGGCGGCCGGCAGCCGCGAGGAGGTCGAGATGCGAGCCTGCGCGGTCCACGCGTGCGAGGGGCTGGCCCGCGCCGCAGGGGTTCCGCCGCGGCTGCTGGACAACTGGCTCTGGCACCGCGGGCTGCAGCCCCGCTACGCCGCGCGGCCCGCGCACCGCACGCAGACCGTCTTCTACTGACGGCCCGGCGGGCCGGCCTCGGCGGACCGCCGGCCGGCGGCCTGACACGACGGCGCTCGGGCGGGCGCTAGCGTGCGGGGCGTCGCCCATGTCCGAGCACCGCGACGACGAGCCCCTCCTCCCCTCGCCGGCCGAGCGCCACATCGCCCGCAGCCGCATCGACGAACGGCCCGCCGGGCCGCTCAGCGAGCAGCAGCTGCACACCCAACGCTCGGTGGAGTCCTACCTGCGCGGCGCGGTCATGCCCCGCTACATGACGCGGCTCCGCGACATCCACAAGGCCACGGGCCGCCACCGCGAGGCGCTGGCCGAGGCCTACGACGAGCTGGTCGCCGAGCTCGGCGGCGACCCCGACGCCTTCGCGCTGGCCTGGACCGAGCGCGTGCGCGCCTGGTCCTTCGATGCCGTCAACGAGCTCATCCGCCAGCACAACGAGTGGTACCCCATCGAGCGCCAGCTGCCGCTGGACCTGCGCACCCGCGACTACGTGCTCATCGCCGGGCGTTCCTACCGCCGCGACGAGCTCGACGCGGCGTGGGCGCTGGCGCAGTTCCCCGCCCGGCCCCCGGGCTGAGCGGACGGGCTCAGGCCGGGGGCGGCCGCCAGGGCGTCAGCCGCGGCCACCAGGCCGGCACCGCGGCGCGGTAGGCGTCGTAGGCCGGGCCGAAGCGGCGCGCCAGCCGGGGCTCCTCGACGAGGCGGCCGAACGTGCCCAGCGCCGCCAGGTAGAGCGCCGCCGCGCCCAGCAGCACGGGCTGGGCGAAGGCCAGGGCCTCCCCGGCGATGACCGTCGCGGTCGCCAGGTACATCGGGTGGCGCACGTGACGGTAGGCGCCGGTGACGATGAGGCGCGTCGTCGGCGCCGCCGGCGACGGCGTCCCCGCCCCGTGGGTCACGAAGCGCAGCAGCACGCCCGCCAGCACCGCGAGGCCCGCGACCATCAGGACGACCCCCGCGGCGCGCAGCGCCGCCGGCCAGTCCCCGCCGCCGCCCACGTCCGTGCGCGTGAGCAGCCACGGGCCGACGCCGGCCTCGAGTCCCGGGCCGAGCAGCACGAACAGGGTGGTGCCCCTCGCGGCCTGGGTCCGGTGCACGGCGCAGATCTTGCCGGAGTCCGCTCGGTCTAGGCTGCGTGGTGCATGAAGCACCACCTGCGACCGCTGTTCGACCGCATCGTCATCAAGGAGCTCGAGCCCGAGCGCTTCCGGCGCTCCGGCCTGCTGGTGCCGCCCGGCACGAACGAGCCGCCCCCGCAGCACGGGATCGTGCTCGCGGTCGGGCAGGGCCTGGACTGGTGGGAGCACGTCGGGGTCAGCATGCCGGTCACGCCCGGCGACCACGTCGTCTTCCCCGCCTCGGCCGGCGTCTGGATCGACGTCGACGAGGAGCGCCTGCTCGTCTGCCGCGTGGGGGAGATCCTCGGCGTGCTCGAGGAGGCGCGGTCGGGCGGCGACCGCGCGCCGCTGCCCGACCACCCCGAGGACGTCGAACCGGACTAGGGCGAACACCGGCCCCGCGGGGCCGGGTTCGCCGCGGGTGTCGGCCCAGGGGGCCGAACCCGAACCCCCGGATGGACCGACGCCGCTAGACGGGCTCCAGGAAGCCCGTCACCGCGCGCAGCCGCCCGTCGTCGTCGAGCGTCGCGAAGTCGATCCCGATGGCCGCGGGCGCGCCGCCGTCCTCCGGTACGAGGTGCCACGCGAAGCGCACGCGGTCGTGGTGGGCGTCGGGGGCGCCGGCCAGGACGAAGCGGTGGCCGGGGAACTGCGCCTGCGCCCCGGCGACCATCGCATCGATGCCGTCGTGGCCGCGGCCCTCCATGAGCGGGTCGAGGTAGGCGGCGTCGGGCGAGAAGGCCTGCGCGACGAGCGCGCGGCGCCGGTCCGCGTCGCCCTCGTTCCAGACGGCGATGTAGGTCGTGACGAGGTCGGTGATGTCGGTCATGGGCCCACCGTCCCAGCCCGCCGGCGGCGCGGCGATGACCTCACAGGTAGGGATGGGCGCCCAGGTGCGCCACGGCTCGCGCCCCGGTCGCGCACCCCGCGCGCAGCGCCCGGGCGGGCTCCCGGCCCGCGCGGCGGGCGGCCAGCCAGCCCGCCGCGAACGCGTCGCCCGCGCCCGTGCTGTCGAGCACCGCCGCGGGGGGCGCGGCGCAGCGCTGCACCGACCGGCCGTCGGTCCACAGCGCCCCGGCGGCGCCCAGCGTGACGACCACCTCGGCCGCGCCGGTCGCCGCGGCCAGCGCGCGCGCCGCGGCCTCGGGCTCCGCCTCGCCGGTGAGCACCCGGGCCTCGTCGAGGTTGGGCAGCAGCAGGTCGGCGCCCGCCAGCCAGGCCAGGGCGGCCTCGGCGCCGCAGGCCGCCAGCGGGCCGGCCGACGCCGGGTCGACCGAGGTCGTCATGCCCGCCGCCCGGGCGCGCGCCAGGGCGGCCAGGCCCGCGGCGCGCCCGCCGGCGTCGAGCAGGACGTAGCCCGAGAGGTGCAGGTGGCCGCCGGCGGTCAGGGCCTCCCCGGGCAGGTCGGCGGGCGACAGGGCGAGGTTGGCGCCGCGGTCGGTCAGCATCGTGCGCTCCGCGTCGCCGCCGACGAGCACGACGCAGGTCCCCGTCGGGCGCTGCGGGGTGGCCGTGGCGCGGACGTCGACGCCGGCCTCGCGCAGCTCGGCGACCGCCGCGCGCCCGGCCACGTCGTCGCCCACGCGGGCGACGAGAACCACGGGCACGCCGCCGTCGGCCAGCCAGGCGGCGACGTTGGCCGCCGCGCCGCCGCCCGCCCAGCGCACACGCGCGGGCGTGTCGGTCCCGGGCTCGGGCGGCCAGGCGTCCGGGAGCGCCACCACGTCGACCATGACGTCGCCCACGACGACGATCGGCGCGCCCGCGCTCATCCGGCGGCGGCGACCGCGATCTCGGCCGCCAGCCGGGCGTTGGCGAGCACGAGCGCCACGTTGGCCCGCAGGCTCTCGCCGCCCGTGCGCTCGTGCAGGCGCGCGAGCAGGAACGGCGTGACGTCGCGGCCGCGGACGCCGTCGCGCTCCGCGTCGCGCAACGCCTCGCCGACCACCTGCTCGTGCAGCGCGGGGTCGAGCTGCGCGCCGGGCGCCAGCGGGTTGGCCACGACGAGCGCGCTGCCGTCCAGGCCCAGCCCGGCGCGCGCCGCCAGCACGGCGGCGATCTCCTGCGGGGAGTCCAGCCGCCACGGCAGGTCGTGGCCGCTGTCGGTGAGGTAGAAGGCCGGGAAGCGCGAGGTCCGGTAGCCCGCGACCGCGACGCCGAGCGTCTCCAGCCGCTCGAGGGTCGCGGGGATGTCCAGGATCGACTTCACGCCGGCGCACACGACGCAGATGCGGGTGCGGGCCAGCGCGACGAGGTCGGCGGACTCGTCCCAGGTGTCGCGGGCCTCGCGGTGCACGCCGCCCAGCCCGCCGGTGGCGAACAGGCCGATCCCGGCCCGGGAGGCGACGTGCGCCGTGGCGGCGACCGTCGTCGCGCCGGTGGCGCCGCGGGCCGCCGCGATGGCCAGGTCGCGCGCGCTGCACTTCACGACGTCCTCGCGGTCGGCGATCGCCGCCAGGCCCTCGTCGTCGAGCCCGACGCGCACCCGGCCGTCGACGAGCGCGATCGTCGCCGGCACCGCGCCCGCGTCGCGCACGGCCTGCTCGATCTCACGCGCGATCCGGGCGTTGTCGGGGCGCGGCAGGCCATGGGAGATGATCGTGGACTCGAGGGCCACGACCGCGCGGCCCCGATCCAGGGCGGCGGCGACCTCGTCGGCGACGGTGAGCATCGCCGCGGCACGGTAGCGCCGCGGCCAGAGGCGTACGGTGCGACCACACGCCGCCCATGTCGCTCCGCCCCCGCCCCGCCTCCCCGTTCGCCGACCGCACCGCGGCCGGCGACGTCCTGGGCGCCGAGGTCGCCCGCCTGCTGGCCGGCGAGCCCGCCCCCGTCGTCCTCGGGCTGCCGCGCGGCGGGGTGCCGGTCGCCGCCGGGGTCGCCCGGGCGCTGGGCGCGCCGCTCGACGTCCTCGTCGTGCGCAAGCTCGGCGTGCCCGGCCACGAGGAGCTGGCGTTCGGGGCGCTGGCCTCCGGCGGCGTGCGGGTCCTCAACGACGACGTCGTCGCCGAGGCCGGGCTCGGCGAGGACGAGATGGCCGAGGTGGCCCGGCGCGAGGGCGCCGAGCTCGAGCGCCGCGAGCACCGCTACCGGCCCGGGCGCCCGCCCGTCGAGGTCCAGGGGCGCACCGTCGACCTCGTCGACGACGGGTTGGCGACCGGCGCGACGATGTCGGCCGCCGTGCACGCCGTCCGCGTCCGCGCCGCGCGCCGCGTCGTGGTCGCCGTGCCCGTCGGGTCGGCCTTCGCATGCGACCGCCTGGCCGCCGAGGCCGACGCCCTGCTCTGCTGCCTGGAGCCGGTCCGCTTCCAGGCCGTGGGCCGCTGGTACCGGGACTTCACCGCGGTCGGCGACGACGCCGTCGCGGCGATCCTCGCGTCGGGCGGCTGACGCCCTGGCGAGCGCAGTTCCCGGAGCTCGAGCCCGACGTCATGACCCTGGACCTCACCAGGGCCGAGAAGGGGGGCCTGACGGCCCTGCGCGAGATCATCGTGCTGGACCCCGGCGCCCGCGTCGTCATGTGCTCGGCCCTCAGCCAGGAGCCCAAGCCGCTGTCGGCGATCGCCGAAGCCTCGGCCTGGCCGCACCCGCCGGCCGGCCCGTCCGCGGGCCGGCCCGCGGCAGCCTCAGCTCAGCGTCGCGAAGCGCACGAGCTGCGCCACGCCCGCCGTCCGGCTGGCCAGCACGCACGTGTGGCCGGCCAGCCGCCACGTCATGACGGTCGCGCCGTCGCGGCGCACGACCGCGAGGTCCAGCCCGCCCCGGCGCAGGTGCCGTGCGCCGGCCGGGACCGCCAGCGGCGCCCCGCCGACGATCGTGTACCCCACGTCCCCCACCGGGCCGCGGTAGGTGACGGTGACGGCGTCCCGGTCGCCGACGTCGTCGTAGCGCGCGCCGGTGGCCCGCCAGTTCGGCCACACGTGCCCGTAGTTGGGGAACGCGATGCCGCCGATCTCGGCGCGGGTCAGGCGCGCGTCGGTGGCGCTGACGGCGGGCGCCGGCGCGTCGGGCCGCGAGAGCGCCAGCGCGGCCGCGTCGGCCACCGACGGCGCACCGGGGCCGCCGGCGGGCAGCGCGATCAGGACGACGGCCAGCGCGACGGCCAGCGCCCCGAGCGCGCCCGCGAGCACCGCGGGGCGGCGCAGGCCGCGCCGGACGGCGGCGCCCGCCTGGGAGCGCTCCTGCTGCTCGGCCAGCCGCACGCGCAGCGTCTGGGGCGCCTGCACGGTCCGCATCGCGGCCTGCACGGCGCGCCCGACGGCCTCCGTGTCGGCGTCGGGACGGGGGTCGCCGGGATCGGGGGGCATGGTGGTCATCGGTACGAGGCGCCCGGGGCGGGGTCGGCGGCGCCGAGCAGGCCGGCCAGGCGTGCCCGGCCGCGGTGCAGGCGGGTGGTGATCGTGGCCTCCTTGGCCTGCAGGGCCCGCGCCGCCTCACGGTAGGACAGCCCGACGACGTCGATGGCGATGACCGCGTCGCGCTGGTCGCCGGGCAGCGCACCGATCGCCGCGAGGAGCTCGCTGATGCGCAGCGCGGCCTCGGGGTCGCGGGGGTCGCCGGGCCGCGTGCCGGGATGGCGCTCGGGGTCGAGCTCCACCGGCGCCGGGCGGCGCTGCGCGGTGCGGATGCGGTTGAGGAACGTGTTGCGCAGGACCCGCAGCAGGTAGCCCAGGTCGTCGTCGCGGCGCAGCAGCCGCGGCTTGGCCAGCACGCGGGCGTAGGTGTCCTGGACGAGGTCCTCGGCGTCGTGGCGGTTGCCGCAGAGGGCGAGCGCGGCGCGGTAGAGCCGGTCGACGTGGTCGCCGAGCCGGGCGGGGTCCAGCAGCCTGGGCGGCCCGTCGGGCTCCATCGAGCCGACTGTAACGGCGATCGCGACGGCCGACGTCATCAGCTCATCGTCCGTGCGGCGCCGGCGGGAGACATGCCCGGGAAGACCCCGTCGCGCCGGAGTCCTTCCCGAGGGCGCCGTCCGGGGGTCAGGCGGCGAACGACCGGCGGCGGCGCTAGCGTCGCCGACATGCAGAACCTCGTGCGCATCGGGGCCGCCGCCTCGGCGCTGGGCGTCAGCGTCGACACGCTGCGCCGCTGGGAGCGTGACGGCCGCGTCGTCTTCGAGCGCCAGGGCGGCCAGCGCTACCTGCGCTCCGACCAGCTCGCCGCGCTCCTGCGCGAGCGCCCCGCCCCGGAGCACACGAGCGCGCGCAACCGCCTGACCGGCGTCGTGGTCGCCGTCAAGCGCGACGGCGTGATGGCCCAGGTCGACCTCGCCTGCGGGCCGTTCCGGATCGTCTCGCTCATGTCGCGCGAGGCCGCCGACGAGCTGGGCCTCGAGCCCGGCGTGCCGGCCACGGCGATCGTCAAGGCCACCAACGTGATCGTCGACGCCTGAGCTCCGAGGGAGCCGCGCGTCAGTGCGGGCGCAGGGCCCCGCCGCAGTGCGGGCAGGAGCTGCGTTGCTGCTCGTCGCGCCGGGCGAACCAGAGACGCAGGCAGCGGTTGCAGATGTGACGCATGCCCGGGTGATCGGCGTCGCTCAGCGATCCTGAAGGCGCCGGCCACGCGGGCGGGCCGGCGCCCGTTAGGCTCCTCGCGGATGGCGCGGCCAGCCCCGAGCACCGACCAGCGCGGCGGGCAGGAGCTGCTGCACCGCCGGCGCCTGCTGCAGGCCATGGCCTCCGTGGTGGCCGAGCACGGCTACGCGGCGACGACGATCGCCGACGTCGTGCGGGTCGCTCGGGTCTCCAAGTCGACGTTCTACGCGCACTTCGACGACAAGGAGCACTGCTACGTCGCGCTGTACTCCACCGCCACCGACAAGGTCATCGAGGCCATGCGCGAGGCCGACGAGCAGGCCGGCGCGCTCGGCCTGCCCTGGCGCGGGCACCTCCTGGCCGTCAACCGCGCCCACCTCGGCGCGCTGGCCGCGGGCGGGCCGCTGACGCGGTCGATGCTCATCGAGGTCCAGACCGCCGGCCCGTCGGCCCAGGCCATGCGCCGTGACGTCTTCGGCCGCTACGCGCGGCTGATGTGCGAGCTGGGCGAGGCCGTGCGCCGCGACGAGCCGCGCCTGCGCCGGCTGTCGCCCGGGATCGCGCTCGGGATCGTCGGCGGCGTCAACGAGCTCATGATGGAGGCCATCGAGCGCGGACCGGTCGAGGCGATCACCGGCCTCGTCGACGTCGCCACGGAGCTGTGGGCCGCGGTGCTCACGGCGCCGGGGCCCGGCTGAGCAGCCGGCGCTCGACGTCGACCACGGCGTCCAGCAGGCCAGGCAGGCTCGCGGCGCCCTGGGTCAGCAGGCGGTCGGTGACGAGCTCGTCGATCGCCCCGACGGCGGCGCGGAAGACGTGCGCCGGCGGCTGCGGCTCCCCCGTGCGCAGCGCCGTGGCCAGGTGGCGCTCGGCCAGGAAGCCGGCGAAGCGCTCGCGCACGGCGGCCCGGCGCTGCAGCGCCCGCGGACCCGCGGCGAGCACCTCGACGAGGAACGCGCGGGCGAACGCCGGGTTGTCGGCCAGGAGACCGAGGTAGGTGCCTGCGGCCGCGCGCCGGGCGCGCTCGGGATCGTCGGCGGTGGGGCCCGGCGACGCGGCGATGGCGTGCAGGAGGCTCTGGACCCCGGCGTCGTAGGCGGCCAGGAAACACTCCTCCTTGTTGGCGAAGTGCTCGTAGAACGTGCGACGCGAGACGCGGGCGCCCTCGATGACGTCGGCGACCGACGTCGCCCCGTAGCCCTTCTCCGCCACGACCTCGGCCAGCGCGACGAGCATCCGGCGGCGCTGGGACTCGGCGACGACCTCGCGCGAGGCGGCGTGGCGGCCGCGCGGCAGGACGTCCGGGGGTTCGGGATCCTCGTCGATCAAAGAAACGTTACTGTACCATCGAGACATGGATGTTCCTACGACGACGCCGCCGCGTCACGTCCGCGTGGCGATCATCGGCGCCGGCTTCGGCGGGCTGGGCACCGCGATCCGCCTGGACCGGCAGGGCGACGACGACTTCCTCGTCTTCGAGCGCGCCGAGGACGTCGGCGGCACGTGGTGGGCCAACACGTATCCCGGCTGCCAGTGCGACATCCCCTCGCACCTGTACTCGTTCTCCTTCGCCCCCAACCCGGAGTGGACGCGCACCTACCCCGAGCAGCCCGAGATCCGCGACTACCTGCGCGCCTGCGTCACGCGCTTCGGGATCGCCGACCGCATCCGGCTGCGCACGGAGGTCACCGGCGCCGACTGGGACGAGGCGGCCGGGCGCTGGGCCCTGCAGACCTCGGCCGGGCCCTTCACCGCCGACGTGCTCGTCGCCGCGCCGGGGCCGCTCAGCGCTCCGTCGGTCCCCGACCTGCCCGGCCTGGCGGACTTCGCGGGCACGGTGTTCCACACCGCGCGCTGGAACCACGACCACGACCTCACGGGCCGCCGCGTGGCGTTCGTGGGGACGGGCGCCTCGGCGATCCAGGCCGTGCCGGAGGTCCAGCGCGTCGCCGGCCACCTCGACGTCTTCCAGCGCACCCCGCCGTGGGTCGTCCCCCATCGCGACCGGCCGATCACCCGCGCCGAGCGCGCGCTGTATCGGCGCGTCCCGGTCGCCCAGCGCCTCGTGCGCTCGGTGGTCTACGGGCTGCGCGAGCTGCTCGTGCCGGGTCTGGCCTACCGACCCGCGCTCATGGGCGCCGTGCAGCGCCTGGCGCTCAAGCACCTGGCCGACCAGGTCCCCGACCCCGCGCTGCGCGCCAGGGTCACCCCGGACTATGCCATCGGCTGCAAGCGCATCCTGCCGTCCAACCGCTGGTATCCGGCGCTCGGCGCCCCGAACGTCGACCTCGTGACCTCGGCGATCGCCGCGGTGCGCCCCGACGGCGTCGTCTCGGCCGACGGGGCGTTCCACCCCGCCGACACCATCATCTTCGGCACCGGCTTCCACGTGACCGACATCCCCCTGGCCGGGATCGTTCGCGGCGTCGGCGGCCGGCGGCTGGCCGACGTCTGGGACCGCTCGCCGCAGGCCTACCGCGGCACGGCGGTCGCCGGGTTCCCGAACCTCTTCCTGCTCGTGGGCCCCAACGTGGGCCTGGGCCACAACTCGATCGTCTTCATGATCGAGGCGCAGATCACCTACCTGCTCGGCGCGCTGGCCGAGATGCGCCGGCGCGGCGCGGGGCGGGTCGAGGTGCGCCCGGCCGCCCAGGCGGCCTACAACGTGGGCCTGCAGGGCCGGATGGGGCGCACGGTCTGGAACACGGGCGGCTGCTCGAGCTGGTACCTGGACGCCACGGGCCGCAACACGACGATCTGGCCGGACTTCACCTGGCGCTTCTGGGCGCAGGCGCGGCGCTTCGACGCCGCGGCCTACGACCTGGCCCCGGCCGTCCCGTAGGCCGACGCCGCGTCGGCCGCCCGCAGCCACCGCAGCGGCACCTGGCGCGTGACGAAGTCGGCGGCGTCGTCGCAGTCGGGGGACGTGACGAGCGCGTCGGGCTGCACCTGGGCGACGTGGCGCTGGAGGTCGACGACGGCGCGGGCCCGGCGCCCGAGTGCCCGGTCGGGGACCGTCGTACCGGCCACCAGCGGCGAGCAGTGCACGGCACCGGCCTCCAGGACGAGGGCGCGGTGCTCGCGCGGCGCGAGCCAGAACACCTCGTGGCCGTCACCGCGCAGGCCGGCGCAGAGGTCGGCCAGCGCCGCGCGGTCGGTCTCGGCGGCGTCGGCGGAGGAGGCGAGGAGGTACCGGGACATGGGCGCAGCATGCTCCTGTCGGCTGGCCCCGGCATCGGGGATCTCCCTGGGCGTGGCCCGGGGTACGGGCACCCGCACCCGGCCCCGCTCAGCGTGGCGCCGCGGTGGCCGCCGTGTCGCGCACGTCGCCGGCCGGCCGCTCGGCAGGCCGATGGCCAGGGCCGCCGGCAGCGCCCAGTACCAGCGCTCGGGCCCGTGGTCGCGCTCGGCGGCGTGCTCACGCCCGGCCGCCGGGCGCGGCCCGGCGGCTGAGGGCCAGCGCGTCGAGCGTCAGCTCGAGCTCGCGGTCGGTCAGCGGCCGCCCGGGCAGCGGGTCGCCGCCGGGGCGCAGCGCGTCGAGCTGCAGCGCCAGGAAGCGGCGCGAGTAGGCCTTGGCCGTGTCGACCGTGCCCTCGCTGACGCGCGCGGTCGCCAGGAGGACCATGAGCACGTCGGACGCGGCGACGTCGTCGCGCAGGTCCCCGTCGGCCTGGCCGCGGGCGACGAGCTCGCGCAGCAGCGCGCGCAGGCGGGCCGAGAGCAGCCGGGGCATCGGCTCGCTCGCGTCGCGGGCGGCGAGCACGTTGATGAACGCGCGGTTGGCCGCGCCCCACTCGGCCGCCTCGGCCATCCAGGCCAGGAAGGCCCGCTCGCCCTCGGGCAGCGCGAGCGCGCGCTGCGCCGCGTCGGCCATGCGCTCGGCCTCCTCGGCCAGGATGCCCGCGAAGAGCTCGTCCTTGGTCGGCACCATGCGGTACAGCGAGCCGACGCCGACGCCGGCGCGCGCGGCGATGTCCTCCATCGTGGCGCCGACGCCGCGCTCGGCGACGACCTCGCGTGCGGCGGTCAGGATGCGCTCGCGGTTGCGCTGGGCGTCGCGACGGGGGGCGCGTCGTGTGGCGGGTGGGGTCACGGACGCAAGCCTAGTGCGGCCGGCGCGCCGCATCCGGGACCCGCTCATCCCCTTGGCTGCGGACCCGGGCGGCGGCGCGCCCCGCGCGCCCGCCGGGTAGAACCCCTGGGGATGGACGACCGCGACGCGCCGTTCCGCAGCATCCTGGTGGCCGTCGACGGCTCCGCGCACAGCGAGCTGGCGCTCAGGCGCGCGATCCGACTGGCCGCCGCCGACCACGCGCGCCTGACGGTGATGACGGTCGTGCCCAACGTGCGCGAGGGGGCCGCCTCGACGTGGAGCGTGCCCGTCGACCCGGCCGCCCTGCAGGAGGAGGCCGACCGCGAGGGCCAGCGCACCCTGCGCGCGGCGGTCGACCAGATCCCCGGCGACCAGCCCGTGCGCTCCGTGCTGCGCCACGGCCACGCCGGGCCCGAGATCCTGGCCGAGGTCGCCGAGTCCGGCCACGACGTGATCATCCTCGGCGCCCGCGGGCTCGGGCGCATCGGGTCCATGGCGGGCAGCGTCAGCCGCCACGTGCTGCACCACGCCAAGGTCGCGGTCTTCGTGGCCCACGCGCCGCCGCCGGCGCCCTGAGCTCAGCCGGGCCGGTGGGTCCCAGAGGACCGGACGTCGCCGGCCGGGTCGGCTGCGGCGTACTCGCACGATCCGTCGTCCTGATCGATGAGCTCGCCGACGACGGTCGCGCCGGCGGCCACGGCGCGGGCGTGGTGGGCGCCGGGGTCCTCCACGACGACGTGGACCGTCGAGGGCCCCGACGGCAGCGGCGCACCCCGCCGCTGCTCGCCGACCGTCACCCGGCCGTCGGCGGCGCGCAGCTCGACGTGGGCGAGGAGCCCGTCGGGCGCGAGCCTAGGTGACGTGCCTCGGGACGTTCCGAACGTCTGAGGGCTGAAGTTGAGGCATCCGGGCTGAGACAGAGGCTGTGGGTCTTCTCAAGGATCCAACGGCCTCGGAGGTCATCAGCCCGGATGCAGTGCAAGCGTAGGTGGCTGCCCAGCTGGCAGCGTGTCGAGCTGGTTGATTGGTGTCTTGGCGAGGGACTTCCTCGACGCCAGGCAGCGGCCCGTCGGCGGGTGAGCGTGTCGACGGTGCAGTACTGGATCGACCGGTACCGCAACGCCTCAGACGCCGAGCGAGCGTCGGGCGCGTGGGCGCAGGATCGACCCTCGACGCCGCATCGCCAGCCGACGCGGTCCAGCGACGAGCTGCACGACCGTGTCTGCCAGGCGCGGACGCGGACGGGCTGGGGGCCGCGCCTGATCGCCTCCGAGCTCGGCATCGCGCACGCGACGGTCTCGCGCTGTCTGAAGCGGCGCGGCATGTCGCGCCAGCCGCCGGCGCCCCGAGAGGCGGTGCAGCGCTTTGAGTGGCCGTGCCCTGGGGCGTTGATCCAAAACGACGTCAAGCGTTTCGCGCGGTTCTCCTCACCCGGCCATGCCGTCACCGGCAACCGTCACCGCACGGGCGCCGAGAAGCGCCAGCGTGTCGGCTACGAGTTCGCCCACAGCGCGATCGACGACCACAGCCGCCTGGCCTACACCGAGCTGCACCGCGACGAGAAGGCCGCCACCGTCATCGGCTTCACCGAGCGGGCGATCGCGTTCTTCGCTGCGCACGGCATCATCATCGAGCGCTGGCAGACCGACAACGCCTGGACCTACACCCACAACAAGGCGCTGGCCGCCCTGTTTGACAGCCACGGCATCCGGCATCGCACGATCGCGCCCCGCACGCCGCGCCACAACGGCAAGGTCGAGCGCTACCAGCAGACCCTCAAACGCGAATGGGGCCTGGGACAGCGCTACCGCTCAAGCGACGCCAGAGCCGCAGCGCTGCCACACTGGCTGCACCACTACAACAACGAGCGGAACCACAGCTCGCTCGGCAACCGGCCGCCCATCACCCGCGTTCGGAACGACCTGAGGCAGAACAACTAGCCCGCGCCCGGCGCCGGGTCTTGGACGGATGGGAGCGGCGCGGCCCCGGGCAGCCCGTGGTCGGCGAGGTAGGCGTCGAAGGCGACCGTCCGGTGCGTGTCCTCGTAGACCTCATAGGCCTGTAGCCGGCCCCAGGCGATGCGTGCATAGATGACGCCCTGGTTCTCGTAGGGGACGCTGCCGTCGGCGGCGACGTGGCGGTCGGTGAACCGCAGGCAGGCGCGTGTGGCCCACGGCGGCCCGTCGACGACGATCGCCTCCGGCGTCAGCTCGAGGCCGGCGGCGATGAAGCGCCGCACCCACGGCTCGACCTCGGCGCGGCCCCGGAAGGTGCCGCCCCAGGAGCTGTGGCCCGGGAACGTCAGCACGACGTCCTCGGCGTAGGTGCGCAAGAGCGGCTCGGGGTCGCCGGCGTTGACGCGCGCGACGTTGCGGCGCAACAGCCGGCGGACCGCCTCGGCGTACAGCGTCGGCAGCGCGGCGCCGGCGACGAGGCCGGCCAGGGCGCTGCGGCGGGGCGATGCGGGCATGGTGCCCTCCGTTCTCGGTAGATCGCTCTAGCGGATCCTTCGGAGGCTACCGGCTCAGGCCGCGACCTTCGATGGGCGGCCCGAGGTCGAGGAGCACCGTGATGCGTGGATGGGGCACCTCGAGGCGCCGCAGCGGCGCCGGGCGCTCGGTGGAGCCCAGGCAGCCGCGCCGACCAGCCCGGCCAGCGCCGGGTGCGGCGAGCGCTCGACCGTCTCCCGGTCCCCGTCGGGCGACCGGCGGTGCACGACGATCGCGTCAGGGGCGGGTGACGTGCGCCGTCGCGCTCGGCCGCTCGCGGACGGGCAGGGCGACGCGGACCTTCGTCAGCGTGGCGCGGAACGCCGCGGGCGACGGCCCGTAGGTGGGGTCGTCGCGGCCGAGGAGCTCGACGACGATGCGGTGGCCCTTGGCGAAGCGCCAGCCGTTGCCGTCCAGCGTGAACCTCACGCGGCCCTGCTGATGGTCGGTCAGCCGGTAGGCGCCGCGCGTGATGAGCCGCTGCCGCCCCGTCCCGGGGTCGCGGTCCCACACGCGAGCGTCGAGCTGGCCGTCGCGCCCCTTCGTGGCCACCGTCGCCGTGATGACCGGGAGCCCGAGCAGCGTCAGGCCCGGCGAGACGGCCGAGACGATCGCGTGGCTCGTGCGGTCCGGCGCCCGCGGCGTGCAGAGCGCCCCGGCCGGGCTCAGGCCGGCGACGGCCGCGGCGAGCTTGGCGCTCGCGCCGTTCGACGTGATCCGCAGCGCCCCGGTCGCGGCCAGCGTGAACCGCCCGCGGGCCAGCGCGGCGAACGACGCGGCGGTGTACGGCCCGCCGCCCGAGCGCGCGCTCGCCGGGCAGACCATGGTGTAGGCCGTGGCGCTGCCCGGCGCCGGCCTGCCGGCCGCCGTGGCCTTCAGCCAGGCGTCGAAGAACGCCAGCCCCTGGCGGTCGAAGGCGGCGACGTCGGCGGGGTGGTTGACCCCGGGGCCGTGCCCGAGGTCGGCGACCTGCAGCGCGACGGGTGCCGACGGGTCGGCCTTGCGCAGCGCGTCGTAGGCGCCGAGCGACTGGCCGACGGGGAACAGCGCGTCGGTCCAGCCCGACTGCAGCAGCAGCGGCGCGGCGCCGCCGGCGGCGCGCGTCATCCCCGCCACCCCGTGGTAGGCGTAGGCGTTGTCGAGCGTGGCCTGCGTCGCGCCGCCGAACGTGCCCGCGTCGAGCTGCTGCTTCCAGAGGTGGACGTCGGCCGACAGGTCGCCGCCCGTGGGTGCGACGTTGCCGCCGAAGGCCACGCTGAAGATGCCGTTGGCGTAGGACTTGGCCTCCACGCCGGTCGGCGTCCGCGACCACGCCCCGCGGCCGTTGCGCGTGAAGATGCTCTCGCCGTTGGATCACAGCCAGCGCGGCCAGGCCGCCGTCAGGCGGATCGGCGTGCCCGCCGGGCTCGTCCACGGGGCGTAGCCGCCGTCGGGCAGCCGCACCCGGTCCTTCAGGAAGGCCAGCATGGTGGAGAAGCCGCCGCCGTAGGAGATGCCGGTCGCGCCGATCGCGTCGGGCCGCGCGATGCCCTCATCGACCAGCCGGCCGACGAGCGTCTGCACGTCGCGCACCTCGTAGCGCATGTCGCCGAGGCGCGTCCAGCCCGCGGCGCAGCCGGGCGAGGCCGCCGACGCCGGGCCGCAGGAGCCGCCGAAGCCGCGCGCCGTCGGCGTGAGGACGGCGTAGCCCTTGGAGGCGAAGAACCAGTTCGTGTAGGGCTCGGTGCTCGAAGCGTCCTCGAAGGACGTCTTCGTGCCGCCGAGCCCGTGCAGCAGCAGGATGGTGGGAAACGGCCCGTCGCCGGTGGCCGGCAGCGTGACGTCGGCGTCGATCGGCGTGCCGTCGAAGCTCAGCGGCCGCGACGCCAGGTCGGTCGTCGGGCAGAAGCGCACGCCGTTGGCGGGTGCGCACGCGTGGCCGAACGGTGCGGGGTCGGCGGCCCGAGCCACAGCGGGGACGCAGGCGACGAGGGCCGAGACGGCGGCGCCCAGCAGCGTTGGGCGTGAGGCTCGGGACATGCAGCGCACCCTAACCGGCCGCCTGGCCGCCCCGCGCGCGTGCCGGTCCGGCGCGGCCCTAGCCGCCCAGGCGCTCCAGCGGCACGCCCCAGGCCGCCAGGTCGGTGGGCGGCGGCACGGCGTAGCCCAGGTTGAGGTTGACGCCGATGTCGCCGGTCGCCCACTTCGCGAAGCTCTCGGCGAAGATCTCCTCGGGCTGGGCGCAGGCGCCGCTGACGCCGTCGTCGCAGCCGAAGCCGCGCGGGACCTGCGCGACGAGCTGGTCGCGCACGGCGACCGGCACGAGCGCGAAGCGCACGACGTGGCCGAGCTCGTGCAGGACGAGGCGGTCGATCGCCCGCCGGCCGCCGGCGCGCGCGGCCTTGGCGAGATCGAGGGTGACCTTGAAGCGCGCTCCCTCCGACTGCGTGAGGCCGACGGTGCCGGCGCCGGGGTCGGCCACCTCCAGGTCGACGAGCCCGTCGACGATCCCGATCAGGCGGCGCGCCTGGGGGCCGGCGTCGGCGATGGCGGCGCTGATCGCCTGGCGGTCGTAGGGTCCGACGTCGGGCGCGAACGTGAGGCCCTGCGCGCGCTCGGCCGCCGACACCCGGCCGATGACGCGCCCGTCGCCCTGCGCGGCGGCGCGGACGTCGTGGGCACGGCTGCGCGCCAGCGGCACCGCGACGACGAGCAGCAGCAGGGCCAGCACCACGGCGATCCGCGTCCTCTGGTGCATGTCCCCCGTGTATCGGCGCCTGGGACGCTAGTTTGGAGGGGTGACGTCGAGCACCGACGCTCCGAGGTTCGCCTACGCCCTCCATCCCCTGCCGCCGAGCCGTATCGGCCTGCGGCGCTGGCGCTGGGAGCTGTGGCACGCGGGCGCCCTGGTGGCGGCGGGCTGGCGCATCACCCAGGAACATGCCGTGCGCGCCCTGTGCACCGCGGCCTCGCGCCGCGGCCACGCCCAGCTCGGCCTGCACCCGCTGCGCCCCGAGCGTGCCGCCACCGGGGCGGCCTTCGGCGCCGGGCGCCCCGTGCGGCTCGACTGCGGCGCCTTCGAGTGCCTGCTGGTGCCCCGTCTGCCCGGCGCCGCCGGGTGGACGCCCGCGATGGCCGCGCGGTAGCCCCGCCGCCGCTGCGCGCGGCGGCCTGTGACCCACCTCACAGCCTCCGGGCTCACCGGGGCGCCTACCTTGTCGACCTCCCTGCTCGACCGGTCCCCCGGCCTCCCCTCCCCCGTGACGCTCCTCGCCCTCTGCTCCTCCGCCGCCATCGTGATCGGCCTCGGTGCCGCGCTGCCCCAGCTGGCCGCGATGCTGCGCTCCCGCTCGGCCGCGGGCCAGTCCACCCTGGGCTGGTGCCTCGGCGCGTTGGTGAACTCCCTCATGGCCTACGTCAACCTCGCGGGCTATCACGCCGTCGCCCTGGCCGCGGGCAACGTCGCGAGCGTGGCGATCTGCCTGGCCGCCGTCGGGCTCGTGCTGCGCTTCGGCGACCGCGCCCCGGGCCCCGCCCCGGCCGTCGACGGCCTGGCGACCTCGGAGTTCTGGGCCCTGCGCGACGCGCTGGAGCACGAGGCCCACCGGCGCCACGAGCGCGCCGCTCTCGCCGCAGCCTGAGCCCCGGTCTCTAGGGTCCGTGACGATGGCCCGCCGGCGCGCCACCCCCGAGATCCTCGCCGCCGTCGGCGACCTCGTCGTCTCCCGGGACGCCGGGCGCCCGTCGGGGCGCCTGCTGCGCCAGGGCGACATGGACGCCTCCTACGTCGACCTGGCCGATCCGCGCCACCTCGAGTTCGACTACCTGCGGCGCGTGCGCGACCTCGCCGAGGCCCTGCGCGCGCGGCGGATCGTCCACATCGGCGGTGCGGGCTGCGCGCTGGCCCGCGCGCTGGCCGCGGCCGACGGCGCCCGCCGCCAGATCGTCGTCGAGGTCGACGCCGACGTCCTGGAGATCGCCCGCGCGCACCTGGGCCTGCGCCGCGCCCACGGGCTGCGCATCCGCCACGATGACGGCCGCCGCTTCCTGGCCGGGCGCGCCGACGCCAGCGCCGACCTCATCGTCCTCGACGCCTTCGTCGGCGCGCGCGTCCCGCGCCACCTGGCGACCGTGCAGGCCCTGGCCGACGCCGCCCGCGTCCTCGCGCCCGCCGGCGCATTGGCCGTCAACGTCGTCGACGTGCCGCCGCTGGCCGACGTGTGCGCCGTGGCCGCCGGGCTGCGCGCCTGCCTGCCGCAGGTCGCGGCGCTGGGCGCCGGCCCCGTGCTGCGCGGGCGCCGGGCCGGCAACGTGGTGCTCGTCGCCGGCCGCCGGCCGCTGCCGCTGGAGCGCCTGCGCATCCGGGCCGCGGCCGACCCCGAACCCGCCGCGCTGATGACCCCGGTCGAGCTGGCCGCGCGCTGGGACGACGGCGCGCCCTGGGAGGACGCCGGGCCCTGACGGCCACGCATGCCGCGGGCGCGATGCGGTACAGGAGGGGGGATGCACCTCTCCCTCGCCTCCGTCCTGCAGGAATCCGCCCAGCGCCGGCCCGACGCCATCGCAGCCGTCGAGGGCGACCGGCGCGCCACCTACGCGCAGCTGTGGGACGCGGCCCGGCGCCGCGCCGGCGCGCTCGCCGAGCACGGGATCGCCGCCGGCGACCGCGTCGCGCTGCTGGCGCCCAACACCGTCGACTTCATCACGGCCTACTACGGGATCCTGGCCCACGGCGCCGTCGTCGTCCCCGTCGCCCCGATGCTCGTGCAGGACGAGATCGCCCACCTGCTGCGCGACAGCGGCGCGCGGCTGGCGCTCGTGGCCGGCGAGGCGGCCGCGACGGGCGCCGCGGCCGCCGCGCGGGCGGGCGTCGCCGCGCTGGACCTCGCCGACCCGGCGGCGCTCGCGCGGCCGGCGCCGGCCCGGGCGGCCCGCGCACCACTGGATCCCGCGGTGCTGTTCTACACCTCGGGCACGACCGGGCGGCCCAAGGGCGCGGTGCTCACCCACCTCAACCTCGTCATGAACGCGTTCGTCAACGCGTTCACCGCCAACCACATCCACGCCGACGACGTCATGTTCGGCTGCCTGCCGCTCTTCCACACGTTCGGCCAGACCGTCGCCCTGAACGGGACGTTCCTGGCCGGCGGCACGCTGGTCCTGCAGCCGCGCTTCGACCCGCACGAGGCGCTGGCGCTCATGGCCGAGCACCGCGTCACCGCGTTCCTCGGCGTGCCGACCATGTACATGGGCCTGCTGGCCGCCGCCCGCGACGGCGCCCCCGTCCCGCGCCTGCGCCTGTGCGTCTCGGGCGGCGCGCCGCTGCCCGTCCGGGTGCTGGAGGAGTTCGAGGCGACGTTCGGCGTCCGCGTCCAGGAGGGCTACGGCCTCTCGGAGACCTCTCCGACGGCGACGGTCAACCAGCTCGAGTACGGCATCGAGCCCGGCTCCATCGGGCACCCGATCTGGGGCGTGGAGGCCGAGATCGCCGACGCCGAGGTCGAGGACGAGGTCGTGCTGATGGGCCCGGGCGAGGTCGGTGAGATCGTCATCCGCGGCCACAACGTCTTCGCCGGCTACCACGAGCGGCCCGAGGCGACCGCCGCGGCGATCGTCGACGGGTGGTTCCGCTCGGGCGACCTGGGGACGAAGGACGACCGCGGCTTCCTGCGGATCGTCGACCGCAAGAAGGACCTCATCCTGCGTGGCGGCTACAATGTCTACCCGCGCGAGGTCGAGGAGGTCCTGGTGCGCCACCCGGCCGTCGACCAGGTCGCGGTCGTCGGCATCCCCCACTCCAGCCACGGCGAGGAGGTGCTGGCCGTGGTGGTCCGGGCCGGCGGGGCCGAGGCCGGCGAGGACGAGCTGCTGGCCTGGGCCGGCGAGCGCATCGCCCGCCACAAGCGCCCGCGGCACGTCGCCTTCGTCGACGAGCTGCCCCTGGGCCCCAGCCGCAAGGTGCTCAAGCGCGAGCTGCGCGACCGCTTCGCCGACCTGGGGCGGGCATGACCACCGTCTGGACCATCGGCTACGAGCGCCTGCTGGCGCCCGAGCTCGTCGCCGAGCTGCAGGTCGCCGGCGTGCGCCGCCTGATCGACGTGCGCGAGCGGGCGCAGTCCCGCCGCGCGGGCCTGTCCAAGACGCGGCTGGGCGAGCTGCTGGGCGAGCACGGCATCGCCTACGAGCACCGCCGCGCGCTCGGCACGCCGCCCGACATCCGGTGGTTCTACAAGCACCACCGGCTGGCCGAGGGTGAGGCCGCGTTCCGCGCCCACGTCACGTCGGCCGCGGCGGAGGACCTCGACGACCTGGCGCGCGAGCTGCCCACCGCGCCGCCCACGGCGCTCATGTGCCTGGAGGCCGATCCGGCGACCTGCCACCGCCGTGTCCTGACCGACGAGCTGCGCCGCCGGATCCCCGGGCTGGCCGTCGTCGACCTCTGAGGGCGGCTCAGCCCGCGGGGCGGCGATCCAGCCCGGCGGCGACGACGACCACGAGCCGGCGGAAGGACTCCTCGACGTCGACGGGGATCCCGAACCCGCCGGCGGCCTCCAGCGTGACGAAGCCGTGCACCGCCGAGCGGAACGCGCGCGCCGCGTGGACGCCGTCGTCCTCACCGAGGTCGTAGCCGCGCAGTGCGTCGAGCACGGTCTGCACGACCTCGCGCGCCTCGCCGGCCAGCGCCGGGTCCGGGGTCTGGACGAGCGCGTAGCCGCCGGGGTGCGCCCGCGCGTAGGCGCGGTAGGCCGTGGCGACGGCCATCAGCGCGTCGGGCCCCGAGCGGCCGGTGGCGGCGGCCCGCAGCTCGGCGCCGAGCTCGCGCAGCGCCCGCCGTGCGATGCCGCGCCGCAGGCCCTCGAGCCCGTCGACGTGGTTGTAGAGCGACGGCGGGCGCACGCCGAGCACCGTCGCCACGCGGGCGAGCGTGAGCGCCTCGGGCCCCTCGGCGTCCGCGAGCTGCGCGGCGGCGGCGACCACCCGGTCGTGGTCGAGCCCGGGACGGGCCACGGCGGTCAGGCCGCCTTGGCGATCGCGGCGTCCATCGCGGCGACCGGCGAGGCCACGACGCCACCGTGCCCCGGGGCCAGGACGGACGGGCCCAGCGCGCGCAGCGCCCGCGCGCTGGCGAGGTCGATCTCCCCGTTCCACGTGCCCATGGACGCCAGCGGGAACCGCCAGTTGGCCTGCGACGTCGTCGCGACCCCGCCGACTGTGGTGAACACGTCGCCACACAGCAGCGTGCCGTCGCGCGTGTCCAGGAACGCGACATGGCCCGGCGTGTGGCCGGGCGTGGCGACGACCTCCAGCGAGCCGACGCGGTCGCCGTGGGCCAGCGTCCGCGTGGGCCGGGTCTTCGCGCCGGGCAGGCCGCCGCGCAGCTTGTCCCGGGGCTCCCCCGGGTCCAGCGTGCGGTCCTTGGCCAACAGCCGCGCGTCGCGGGCCGAGATGCAGACCTCGGCGTCGGGCAGCGCCGCGGCCAGCGCGTCGAGCGACCCGATGTGATCGCCGTGGGCGTGGGTCAGCGCGATGCACGTGATCGGCAGTCCGATCGCCCGGGCCGCGGCGAGGATGTGCCTCTGGCTACCGGGGAGCATCGTGTCCACCACCGTGAGCCCGTCGTCCTCGCGCACGAGGTAGGCGTTGACGAGGCCCAGGCGGGAGATCCTGGTGAGGTTTGCGAGGTTAGTGTTCATAGCGTAGAAACTAATATCCATAGTCTCGGCGGTCAACCGAGGAAGACGAACGAGGCGAGCACGGTCCCGTCGGCGGCGACGATCCACCGGCGCGACCCGTCACGCACCACGATGTGCTCCCCCGGCTGGCCGGGCGTGCGGTACTCGAGCTCGACGTCCACGCGCGCGGGCTCTTCGCCGGCCAGCAGCTCCTCCTCCAGCGGCGTCCAGTAGGCGGCGTTGTTGATGTGGTCGGCGAGGTCGAGCTCCGTGGCGCGGAACGTCCACGGGCGGACGGGCGCACCCTCGGGCGGCGGCGGGTGACGCAGCGAGGCCTTGACCCGGCGGCCCTGAGCCGACGGCCCGTAGACGCCCAGCTCCTCCTCGTCCAGGCGGGCCGGCATGGCGGTGACGGGATCGAGGTGCACCCAGATCGCGGCGGCCTCCACGTGCCCGCCGGCCTCGGTCGACACGCGCGTGCGCCGCTCGGCCCACAGCGAGCCCAGTCCACTGCCCCAGGTCTGCACGGTCGCCCGCTCGCCGAAGCGCGGAAAGCGCCGGACGCACAGCCGGGCCTTGCGCACCACCCACAGCGCGCGATCCTGCAGGCCGGCGTCGGTCACGTCGGCATGGGCGACGTCCTGCAGCCAGCGGGCCAGCGCGTCGAGGCGGACGCGGCCGCCCGGCGCCGCGTCGTGCAGCCCCGGGGTCAGCTCGCGGGCGAAGACGCGGCCCGAGGGCGGCAGGTCGACGAGCTCGGGCGCCGCGCTCATGCGTGCGCACCGGCCGCCCGGGCGTCGGTCGGGCCCGCCGGGCCGCTCGCGCCCGCAGCCGCGGGGCGCACGGCCCGGCGGCGGCCGAGGCTCCGCAGCGCCGGTGGGAGGCGCCCGTCGGTCGACAGCCAGGAGCCCGCCAGGATGAGCAGCAGGCCGGCCACCGCGCCGGCGCCCGGGCGCTCGCCGAGGACGGTGACGCCCAGGGCCACGGCGACGATCGGCGCGACGTAGGTGATGACCGTCGCCCGTCCCGCGCCGACCTCGGCGATGAGGGTCCCGAACAGGACGAAGGCCATCGCCGTGCACAGCAGGCCGAGCACGACGATGGAGGCCAGCGCCTCCCCGGACGGCGTGTGGCGGGGGGGTGCCAGCAGCGCCGCGGGGGTCAGGATGACCGCCGCGAAGCTCAGCGCGACGGCCATGAGGGCCCGCGGGTCCAGGCCCGTCAGATGACGGCTGAGGATCATCGGACCCGCGGCGTAGCCGACTGCGGCCAGCAGGATCGCCAGCGCGCACAGCAGCGCCGACCCGTCGCCCGTGACGTCGAGCCCCACGAGGGCGACGACGCCCGCGAAGCCGACGACGAGGCCGACCGCCCGGGCGCCCGTGGCGCGCTCGGCGGGGTCGAACCGGAGCGCCAGCAGCGCGACGAGCATCGGCACGGCGGCGATGAGGATCGCCGCCAGCGAGGAGGAGACGTGCTGCTCGCCGGCCGCGATGAGCGGGAACGGGATGCAGATCTCGATGACCGCGTAGAGCGCCAGGCGCCCGAGGTGCGCGCGGGCGGGCGCCAGCACACCCGCGCGGTGGCTGAGGAGGAGCAGGACGACCGCGGCCAGCGTCACGCGCGACCAGGCCAGGAACACGGGCGGGACGCCATCGTCGACCGCGATCTTGATGAACAGGTACGGGATGCCCCAGAGGGTCGAGATCGCGGCGAAGGCCGACCAGGCGCGAGCGCTCATGGCGGCGATGCTAGGCGGCGCGGGGCGCCGCACGCGCGCTGCTAGCGTCGGGGCGTGCTCCGTCTCAGCGTGCTGGACCAGTCGCCGGTCCCCGAGGGCTCCACGGGATCGCAGGCGCTGCGCAACACGATCGACCTCGCGCGGCTGGCCGACGACCTCGGCTACCACCGCTACTGGGTGGCCGAGCACCACGGCGGCGCGATGCTCGCCGGGCCCAGCCCCGAGGCGCTCATCGGCCCGATCGCCGCCGCCACGACGCGGCTGCGCGTAGGCAGCGGCGGCGTGATGCTGCCTCACTACAGCCCGCTCAAGGTGGCCGAGACGTTCAGCGTGCTGGCGGGCCTCTTCCCCGAGCGCATCGACCTCGGCCTGGGTCGGGCGTCGGGGACCGACCCGATGACGACGTTCGCGCTGCAGCGCGACCGGCGGACCGCCGCCCCCGACGACTTCCCCGAGCAGCTCGTCGAGCTGCTGGCCTACCTCGACGACCGCTTCCCCGAGGGCCACCAGTTCGCCCGCCTCGCCGCGCTGCCCGGCCTGCCCGAGCGGCCTGAGCCGTGGCTGCTGGGCTCCTCGGCCCAGAGCGCGATCTGGGCCGCCCAGCTCGGGCTCCCCTACGCGTTCGCCGACTTCATCAACCCCGACGGCAGGCACATCGCCGCCGACTACCGCGCGCGCTTCGAGCGTTCCGAGCGGCTGGTGGCGCCGCAGGTCGCGGTGGCCGCCTGGGTGCTGGCGGCCGACAGCGAGGACGAGGCCCAGCGCCTGGCCTCCTCGCACCGCATGGCCTTCACGATGCTGCGCCGCGGCCGGCCGATCCCGGTGCCCGCCCCGGAGAAGGCCGTGCGGTTCCTGGCCGCCGAGGGCAGCGGCCCGTCCCAGGGCGTGCGCGGGCGCCGCGCGATCGTCGGGGGCATCGACAAGGTCCGCGCCCAGGTCGAGCAGATCGCGGCCGACTACGGCGCCGAGGAGGTGATCGTGGTGACGATCACCCACGACCACCAGGCCCGGCGGCGCTCCTACGAGCTGCTGGCCGACGCCTTCGAGCTCGGCGCCGCCGGCGGCGCCGCCGCACCGGCGGGCGCGGCCGCGCGCTGACGGCCGGGCGGGCGGGCCGCCACCGCACGGCGCCGGGCCCGGGCGGGCTGAAAGGCTGCCGGGGTGAGCGTGCCCCGCCTGCGATCGTCCCCGGCTCTGCGGTCCGGCGCACGCGACTCGCTCCCCGTCGCCGTCGCGAGCCTGCTCATCGGCATCTCGTTCGGCATCTCGGCGCACGCGGCGGGGATGCCGGGCCTGGCCGCCGTGGTGATGTCGGCCATCGTCTTCGCCGGGTCGGCGCAGTTCGCCGCGGTCGCGGTCCTCAGCCAGGGCGGCTCGGTCGTGGCCGCGGTGCTGGCCGCGACGCTCATGAACGCGCGCTACCTGGCGATGGGCTTCGCGCTGGGGCCGTGGCTGAAGGGCGGGCCCGTGCGCCGCGCGTTCGAGGGCCAGATCGTCAGCGACGCGGCGTGGGCGATCGCCAACCTCGGCCAGGGGCGCTTCGACCGCCACCGGCTCTTCGGGTCCACGGCGGTCCAGTACGTGACCTGGATCCCGGGCACCGCCCTGGGTGTGCTGGCCGGCGGCGTCGTGCCCGATCCACAGGCGCTGGGCATCGACGCCGTGTTCCCGGCGATGTTCCTGGCCCTGCTGGCCGGCGAGATGCGCGACGCCGAGGCGTTCGGCGTCGCCGTGGCCGGAGCGGTCGTCGCGGTCGTGCTGACGATCACCGCGCCGGCCGGCATCGGCATCCTGGCCGCGGCGGTCGTGTCGCTCGTCGGCCTGCGTCCGAGGCGCGTCGCGTGAGCACGGCGGAGAAGTCCTGGCTCGTGGTCGGCCTCTGCACGCTGACGGCGTTCGGGACCCGTGCGTTCGGCCCGGCGGCGGTCACGCGCGTGCCGCTGAGCCCGCGCCTGTTGCGCGTGCTCTCGCTGCTGCCCGCCGCGCTGCTGGCCGCGCTGGTGGCGACGAACACGATCGTCTCCGACGCCGCGGTGCAGGTCGGCCCGCGCGCCGGGGGCGTCGCGTTCGCCGGCGTGCTCATCTGGCGCCGCGCGTCGATCATCACGATCGTCGTGGGCGCGGCCGCGATGGCGGCGCTGCTGCGGCTGGTGACCTGAGCCGTCGTCGTCCTGAGCCTGCGCTGCATGACCAGGGCGGCAGCAGCGACCATCCACGCCCGATCGACCCCGCGCGTGCCGCCGGCCCGGGGACGGGGGGCGACGAAGCCTCAGGCTCCCCGCGCCACCCGCAGCTCCTCGCCCGCGACACGGACGACGTCACCGGGGTGCAGCTGACGTCCACGGCGCGACTCGGTCTCCCCGTTGACGACGACCCGCTCGGCGGCCAGGACGTCCTTGACCTCGCTGCCCGCGTCGACCACGCCGCTGAGCTTCAGCAGCTGGCCGAGGCGGATCATCTCCCCCCGGATCTCCACGTCGCGCGCGGGCATCGCGCCCCTAGCGCGAGGTGGAGCGGCGCCCGGACCCGCGGCCCGAGCCCCCGCCCGACCCGCCGCCGGAGCGCGCGGAGCGCGAGCGGCCGCGCGACGCCCCGCCGCCCTGGCCGCCGGCGCGCGCGACGCGCGTCCCGCCACCGCCCGCCGCCGCGGCGCGCTCGGGCTTGGAGCCGTTGCGCTCGCTGCGCAGCAGGCCGCTCTGGCCGAACTCGCTGAGGATGCCCAGCTCGCCGGCCATCTTCTGCACGTCGCGGGCGTTCTCGCTGCCCACGAACGTGATCGCGCCACCGGTCCGGCCCGCGCGGCCGGTGCGGCCGACGCGGTGGGTGTAGGTGTCGCCGTCCTCGGGCGGATCGAAGTTGATGACGTGGGAGATGTCGCGCACGTCGATCCCGCGGGCCGCGACGTCGGTGGCGACGAGCGTGTCGATCTCGCCACGCTCGAACTGCGACAGCGCGCGCTCGCGCTGGCGCTGGGACTTGTCGCCGTGCATCGCGACGGCCTTGACGCCCTGGTGGCCCAGGCGCTTGACGAGGCGGTCGGCGCCGTGCTTGGTGCGCACGAAGACGAGCGTCAGCTCGCGCTCGGCGCGCAGCTCGCGCACGAGCTGGTCGAGGCGGTCGTCGCGCTCGACGGCGACGAAGCGGTGGGCGATCGCCGCGATCGTGTCGACGTCGGGCGCGATCTCGTGCGCCACGGCGTCGGAGGTGTACTCGCGGGCGACGCGGCCGGCCTCGCCGTCCAGCGTGGCCGACAGGAACAGCGTCTGGCGCTCGCGCGGGCACTTGGCGACGATGCGGTCGACCGCGGGCCGGAAGCCCATGTCGAGCATGCGGTCGGCCTCGTCGAGCACGAGGAGGCACACGTGGTCGAGCTTGAGCTTGCCGCGCTGCAGCAGGTCCTCGAGGCGGCCGGGCGTGGCGACCACGATGTGGGAGTTGACCGCATCGCGCTCCTGCTTGTTGATCCCCACGCCGCCGTAGACGGTGGTGATCTTCAGGGCGCGGGCGTGGGCCAGCGGGTAGAGCTCGTCGACGATCTGGGAGGCGAGCTCGCGTGTCGGGGCGAGCACGAGGGCCGACGGGCGGCCGTAGGCGTTGGCATCGATGCGGTCGAGCATGGGGACGCCGAAGGCCAGAGTCTTGCCCGAGCCGGTGGGCGACTTCGCGAGGACGTCGCGACCGGCGAGCACGTCGCCGATGATGAGCTTCTGGATGGCGAAGGGCTCGGTGAAGCCGAGCTTGGCCAGGGCGCCGGACACGGCGCTGGACACGCCGAGATCGGCGAAGGACTGCGATGACATGGGGTTCTCCAGTGCGGCGCCGTGCGGCGGCCGCTGACGATTCGGGAGGCGACGGCTGACCCGAACCGCACTCTGGCGGGACCCAAGCGAGCTGCCTCGCGGCAGGCAGAGGTGCCCGACCGCACCCCTGAATCTAGCAGCCGCCCGGCTACCATCCTGGGATCGCCGTGTCGAGAACCGCCGCCCCCGACCCGGACGCCGCCCGCCGTCCCGCCGAACGCGACCTGCTGCGCCGGCTGGCCACGGGCACGGCCGGCGTGGTCGGCGATGCGTTCTGCCGCGCGCTGGTCCGGCACCTGGCCGGGGCCTTCGGCGCCGAGCTGGCCTTCGTCGCCGAGCACCTCCCCGAGCCCGCCGGGCGCGTCCGCGTGCTCGCCTCGTGGCAGACGGGCGTGCCGCTGCCCGAGGGCTATGAGTTCGACCTCAGCGACGCGATGCCGTGCTCCGTCGTCGCCCACGACGGACTGCTCGTGCTGCCCGAGGGCACGTGCGCGCGCTACCCGGGCGACCACGTCGTCTCGACCTACGGGCTGGACGCCTACCTCGGCGTCGCGCTCGACGGCGCCGACGGCGCCCGCGTCGGCTACCTGGCGGTCATGGCCTCCCGGCCGCTGGAGCCCGACGACGACGAGATCGCGGTCCTGCGGATCTTCGCGGCGCGGGCCGCCGCCGAGGTCGAGCGCCGCCGCCACCAGGGCGCGCTGCGCGCGCGGGACGCCGAGGTCGCCTCGGCGCGCGCCCGCGTCCTGGACGCCGCCGACGGGGAGCGCCAGCGCATCGGGCGCGACCTGCACGACGGCGCCCAGCAGCGCATCGTCGCCCTGACGCACCTCATCGGCCTCGCCCGGCGCAAGCTCGGCGACGACGTGCCCGCCGACGCGGCCGCGCTGCTGGACCGCGCCCACGAGGAGGCGCGCCTGGCCACCGACGAGCTGCGCGAGCTGGCCCGCGGCCTGCACCCGGCCGGTCTGACCGAGAAGGGGCTCGTGGCCGCGCTGGAGGCGCTGGCCGCCCGCGCGCCGCTGCCGCTGCGGCTCGGCCGCATGCCCGAGCGCCGCCTGCCCGCGCCCCTGGAGCTCACGGCGTTCTACCTGGCCTCGGAGGGCCTGACCAACGCGGTGAAGTACGCGGGCGCCACCGAGGTGCGCATCGACGTCCTCCAGCGCCCCGACGCCGCGGTGATCGAGTTCGCCGACGACGGCGCCGGAGGCGCCGACCCGGGCGCGGGCAGCGGCCTGAGCGGCCTGCGCGACCGCGTCGCCGCGCTCGGGGGCCGCCTCGAGGTCCACAGCCCGCCGGGCGACGGCACCCGGCTGGTGGCGACGATCCCGCTCGCGCCGTTCCGCTCCGCGCACGAGCCGTTCCTGGAGTTCGGCCACGCTCAGGACGGCGGGCGCGGAGAGCGCAACATCCAGGCCGTGATCGCCGGGCGCAAGAGCCTGTCGGTCACCCTGGCCCGCGAGTGGGAGCTCGAGGGCGGGATCCCGCGCATCGGCCAGCGCCTGCCCGTCATGGACCACGAGGGGCGCCGCCGCGCGACCGTCGAGGTCCAGCGCGTCGCGTCGCTGCCGTTCGCCGACATCGACGAGACCGTGATCGAGCCCGCCACGCTGGACGCGACGTCGCTGTCGGAGTGGGCCGCCCGCCAGCAGCGCTTCTACGACGAGTGCCGCGACGAGCTGGCGCTGCTGTTCGGCGAGCCCGGCTGGCGGTTCTGCGCCGAGGAGCCGATGGTCCTCACCTGGTACCGGCCCGTCGCCGGCGACGACGACGGCGGGCCCGAGGCTCAGACCGGGCCTTCCTCGCTCTCGGCGTAGGTCTCCTCGACGACCTCGATGTACTGGAACAGCCGCCTGAGGCTGCCCGGCTCGGAGACCTTGAACACCGCCCGGCGGTCGGCCTCCGAGCGGGTGACGATGAAGACGCGCTCGCCCTCGATCGGCGCCCGGAGCAGGCGCTTGGCGTGGTCGCCCGCGTGGGAGAACCCCGCGTAGATCGGCGAGGTCTGCACGGTGCCCGAGGGGTCGAGCGCGGCGACGACATGGGCCGGGTTGCCCGCCGTCTCGAGGTCCAACCGGACGCCGTTGATGATCCGCATGAACTCGGCGTCGGAGTCGTTCATGAACGCATCGTACGCCGACCGGGGACCGCGACGCCCTCGGTGCGCGTGGGTCGTCGCGCGCAGGAGGGAGGGCGTCGCGCCCCTCGGATCAGACCGCGGCCTGCGGTCAGCTCGCCGCGCGGCGGCGCGGGCCACCGCGCTTGACGGGCGCCCACTTGGTGCCCTTGGCCAGCGTCTCGACGGCCTCGAGCTTGACGCTGCGGGCGGCGCCGAGGTCCTTGCGCAGACGCGTGAGCGCGAGGCGCACGAGGTCGCTCTGGGTCAGCTTGGTCTTGCCCGACGCCGTCTCCAGCCAGGAGATCTCATCGGCACCGATGAGGTATGAGCGCTGCTTGAGCCCACTGGGTCGATCTGTTGCCACGGGGTCCTCCTTCGTGAATGGATGGGATTGCTCCCGGCCCGGGTGTTCGGCACGCGAGGAGCAAATCCTTGCCTATGACTCGTTGCTAGTGCAAGGCATATATCACAAGTCCGTGCCGGTACCCCTCCGTTGCACGTGCAATCATCGTCGTATGCCCGCTCCGATCCGGACCATCCACTTCAGCGACCCGGGATGCCCCTGGGCCTACTCGGCCTGGCCGGCCCACAGCGTCCTGCGCTGGCGCTTCGGCGCGCAGCTCGACTGGCGCCTGGTGCTCATTGGCCTGGCCGAGACCCCCGACCGCTATGTCAACTCGGGCTACACGCCGGCGCGCAGCGCGCAGGGCTACCGCCGCTTCGCCCGGTTCGGCATGCCGTTCGGCGGCCAGCCGCGGGCCCGCATCACCGCGACCTCGCCGGCCTGCCGCACCATCGTCGCGGCGCGCCTGGCCCACCCCGGCGACGACACCGACCTGAAGGTCTTCCGCGCGCTCGCGCTCGCCATGTTCACCAGCACCGCGCTGCTCGACACCGAGGAGGGGCTGCGCGACGCGCTGGCCCGCCTGGGCGACGCCATCGACGCCGCCGCGCTCGTCGGGGCGATCGAGGACCCGGCCGTGCGCGAGGCCTACGAGGAGGACCGCGCGCTGGCACGCACCGCCGCGGGCCGGCCGATCGACGTGCAGGGCCGCGCCGCGGACACCGACGGCGCCGTGCGCTACACCGCGCCGTCGGTCCGCTTCACCGACGAGGCCGACGCCACGCTGGAGGTCGGCGGCTTCCAGCCGTGGGAGGCCTACGACACCGCGCTGGCCAACCTCGCGCCGGGCCTGCAGCGCCGCCCGCCCGCCGAGGATCCCGTCGACGTCCTGCGCGAGCTGCCCTACGCGCCGTGCACGCGCGAGGTCGCGGCCTGCATGGCGGGCAACCTCGACGCGCCCGACGACGCGGCGGCCGAGGCCGCGCTCATCGACGCCGCCGCCCAGGGCGTGGTCGTGCGCCAGGCCGTCGGCAACGGCGCGCTCTGGCACCTGGCCGCCTGAGCCGCGGAGGGGCTCAGGGCGCCAGCCGCCGCACGGCCCACGCCCCGTCGCCGCCCAGGCGGTAGACGAGCCGGTCGTGCAGGCGGTCGCGCCGCCCCTGCCAGAACTCGACGGACTCGGGCTCCAGGCGCCAGCCGACCCAGCCCTCGGGGCGCGGGACGGGCCCGCCCTCGGGGTGCCGGCGGGCGAGCTCGTCCCGCGCCGCCTCGAGGACCGCGCGCGAGGCGACGACCTCGGACTGCGGGCTGGCCAGCGCGCTGATCTGCGAGCCCCACGGGCGCGAGGAGAAGTAGGCCTCGATGTCGGCGTCGGGCAGCCGGTGCACCGGGCCGGCCAGGCGCACCTGGCGCTGGAGGTCGTGCCACGGGAAGACGATGGCGGCGCGCGGCGTGGCCGCCAGCGCGCGGCCCTTGGCGGAGCCCGCCCCGCCGAAGAACCGCAGCCCGTCGGCGCCCAGGCCCTTGAGCAGGACGAAGCGCGCGTCGGGCGCCCCGTCGTCGCCGACGGTGGACAACACCATGGCGCTGGGCTCCCCCACGCCGCCGGACGCGGCGTCGGCCAGCCAGCGCTCGAACTGCTCCAGCCACGTCGGCGCCAGGTCGCCCTCGTCCAGCCCGCCGAGCTCGTAGCTGCGGCGCATGGCGGCGAGATGCTGGGCGTCGGGCTGCGGCGGCGTCGTCACGGGCCGAGCATAGTCCGGCGGCGCGGCTCAGCCCGCGGCGCGCGCGCCCGGCGGCAGGAGCCGGCGCACCTGGAAGACCATCGCGTCGGGGTCCGGGTCCTTGATGATGAACGCGTCGGCGCCCGCATGGCGCGCGAGCGTGCGGTCGCGCTCGTCGTCCAGGCCCGTGACCATGGCGATGCGCACGCCGGCCAGCTCGGTCTCGGCCCGCAGGTGGCGGCACGTGGTGATCCCGCTCTGGCCGGGCATCCGCCAGTCGAGCAGGATGAGGTCCGGCCGCTCGCGCAGCGCGACGGTCACGGCGCTGCGGCCGTCGGCCGCCTCGACGACCCGGAAGCGCGGGATCTCGAGCGCGGCACGGACGTACGCGCGGAAGCCCGCATCATCGTCGACCACGAGCACGGTCGCCGCCTCAGCCATTCGCGCGGATTCTACGGGGCCCGCCGCGGTCCCCCGGTCAGCGCCGCGCCGCGGTGGCCGCCGCCAGGCGACCGGCGGCCTCCGCGAGGTCGGCGTCGGGCACCGCGAGCGACAGCCGCGCCCATCCGGCGCCCCGCGCCCCGAAGCCCTCGCCCGGCGCCACCCCGACGCGGGCCTCGGCGATCAGGCGCTCGGGCGTCAGCCCGTCGGGCAGGCGCCACCACACGTAGAACGACCCCTCGGCGGGCGCGACGTGGGCGCCGGCGCCGCGCAGGGCCCCGACGAGCAGGTCGCGGCGCGCGCGGTAGGTCTCGCGCCGTTGCGCGACGTCGGCCTGGTCGGAGCGCAGGGCGGCCGAGAGCCCGCGCTGCAGTCCGGTCCACACGCCGCAGGCCAGATGGTCGAGCAGGAGCTGGATCCGCGCGATGAGCTCGTGGGCGCCGACGGCGAAGCCCACCCGCCAGCCGGCCATGCCGTAGATCTTCGACGGCGACCACAGCTCGATGGCGACCTCGCGCGCGCCGGGGACCTCGAGCACGCTGCGCGCGCGGCGCTCGAACCCCAGGAAGCCGTAGGCGAGGTCGTGCATGAGCCAGCAGCCGCGGTCGTGCGCGAAGGCCACGGCCGCCTCGAACGTGCCGGGGCGCTCGCAGGCCGACGTCGGGTTGGAGGGGTAGTTGAGGACGGCCAGCGCCGGGTCGGGGCCGCCCGCCACGGCGTCGAGGTCGGGCTGGAAGCCCGTGCTCTCGTCGAGCGGCAGCGGCCGGATCGTCGCGCCGGCCAGCGCCACTCCCGAGGGGTAGTCGGGGTAGCCGGGATCGGGGAGCAGGATCGTGTCGCCGCGGTCGGCCGCCGCCAGGCAGGCGAGCATGATCCCCGTCTTGGTGCCGGGGACGACGGCGATCTCGCGCTCGGCGTCGAGCTCCACGCCGTGGTCGGCGCGGTAGCGCAGCGCGATGGCCTCGCGCAGGTCGTCGTGGCCGGCGAACGGCGGGTAGCCGTGCACCACCGGCGTGGCGATCTCGCCCGCGGCCGCCTGCAGCGCGGCGATCGCGTGCGTCGGCGGCGGGAGGTCGGGGTTGCCGCGGCCGAGGTCGATGAACGGCGCCAGGCCCGGCGCCGGATCGGCCCGGGCGCGGGCGGCGGCGGCGAGGATGGCGCCGAAGAACTGCTCGGGCAGCCGGTCCAGGCGCTCGGGGCGGATGTCGCGGTGGTCGGTCATGTCAGCTGCCGGCGCAGGCGGCGGCGCAGGTCGTGGTAGCGGACGCGCTCGTAGGCCAGCGGCGCGACCATGACCGCGGCCGTCAGCCCGAGCGTGAGCAGCGCGTCGGCGTGCCGGGCGGGCACGATGAGCACGACGAGCGCGGCGGCGGCGATGAGCCGGGCGACGTTGAGGCGGTGCACGTTGCGCAGGCGGAACGCGACGAGCGCGACCAGGTAGAGCGCCACCCCGCCGCACAGGCCGACCGCCGGGACGGTCTCCAGCGGATCGGAGATGTGGGCCAGCGTCTTCTTGACGCCGAGCGCGAACAGGATGATCCCGGCGACCATCGGCAGGTGCAGGTAGGTGTAGGAGTCGCGGGCGATGAGCACGCGGTCGCGCCCCGTCGCGCGGCTGAACCGCCGCTGGGCGACGAGCGCGACGACGTCGAAGTAGGCCCACCACAACGCGGCCGCCACCGTGATGCCGAGCAGGACGCCCCCGATGAGGCCCGCGTGCAGCGGCAGGCCCTCGGCGCCCACGCCCAGCGCGACGATCGACTCGCCGAGGGCGATGATGAGGATGCCGCTGTAGCGCTCGGCGAGGTGGCCGGCCTCGACGCGCCAGCCGTCGACGCCGAACAGCCACAGGCCGCCGACGTCGATGACGATGGCGGCGACCCAGCACGCGGTGCGCCCCGGCCCGTGGAGCAGGCCCGCGGTCAGCAGCAGCAGCCCGACGGGGATCATCGACCGCGCGAGGCCCGCGACGGCGGCGCGCAGGGCCGGGTCGGGTCGGGCGAGCACGACGTAGGCGGCGATGTGCAGGATGCGCACGACGCAGTAGGCCGCGCCGAAGGCCACGGCGTCCTTGCCGAACGCGTGCGGCACCGCGATGGCGACCACGAGCATCGCGGCCATCGCCGACAGCAGGGCCACGCGGAACAGCCCGTCGTCGGAGGCCGCGTTGTTGCCCAGCCAGGCGTAGCACCCCCACGCCCACCAGAGCATCGTGAGGATCGCCATCCCCTCGGCCAGGCGCGTCCAGTCCGGGTGGGCGGAGACGAACCCGGTGACCTGGGTGATGGCGAACACGAAGACCAGGTCGAAGAAGAGCTCCAGCGCCGTGACGCGCTGCTCGGGCGGCACGGCGGGCGGTGCCCCGGGCGCCGGCGCCGCGGCGCCGACGCTCATGCGAGGTCCTCGGGCAGCAGCGAGCTGACGGCCAGCGTCCAGTGGCGGCCCTTCTCCTCGATCACCGACTGCAGGACGCCCTCCTCGACGAAGCCCGCCCGCGCGGAGACCCGGCGGCTGGCGGCGTTGTCGACGGCGATCTCCAGCGTCACGCGGGCCAGGCCCATCGCCCCGAGCGCCCAGCGCGACAGGAGCCGCGTGCTGCGCGTGGCGACGCCCCGGCCGCGGGCCCATGGGGCGACGAGGTAGCCGATCTCGGCCGAGCGGTGCTCCCACCGCGGGCGCAGCAGGCCCGTGGTCCCCAGGACGGCGTCGTCATCGGCCGACGCGATGACCAGCCGCAGCTCCTCCCCGGCCTCCCGTGCGGCCGCCGCGCCGTCGATCCAGCCGTGGGCGTGCTCGGGCCCGTACGGCGACGGCACGAACGTCCAGTGCCGGATGTCGGGGTCGCGGCAGGCCTCGGTGAGCGCCGCGGCGTCGCGCAGCGCGGGCGGGCGCAGGCGCACGCGCTCGTCGCGCAGCTCGGGGTCGGGGAGGGGGAACGACGCCACCAGGACGCACGCTAGCGTTGGAGGCCGATGGCAGGGGCCCGCAAGATGAAGGTCAAGGGCCGCTGTTGCAGGAGCGACCCGCGCTGCCGGCGCTGCCCCGTCGTCGCCAAGCGGCTGGCGGCCGCCGGGCTGGCCGAGCGCACGGGCCGGCGCACCTACGTCGTCGACGCGCCGAAGAAGGCCGTCAGGCGCGCACGGCGGTTCAAGGCCGTGCCCGTGGTGCGCTGAGGGCGCGCACCGCCCCTACCGCCCGTCGACGTACAGCGACTGCGCCCCGGTCCCGACGCGACCGCGGGCGTCCAGCAGCGTCGACGTCGCCTGGCCGGTGCCCGTCGGGTCGAGGTCCGTGCGGGCGTCGACTCCCACCCACTCCCCCACGGGCTCGCGGTGCAGGTGGACGGTCAGGTCCGTGTTGACGAACAGGTGCGTGGCGAAGTCCAGCGCCCGGCTGACGCCGTTGCCGAAGTCCGCCGCGGCCACCGCCCGCTGCAGCGCCGACGGCTCCTCGCCGGCCACGAGCGGCATCCGCAGCCGGAACCACGCCAGCGCTGCGCCGCGCTCCCAGTCGCCGCGCGCGAAGCGCAGCTCCATCCCCGTGAGGTGGAACCCGGCCGGGTGCTCGCCGCCGCCCGTCCAGCGCGCGGGCGCCGCCTCCTCGGGGCCCGGCGGGGGCGGCTCCTGCGGCGCCGGCGGCAGGTCGACCGCGCCGGTGCGCAGCAGCGTCGCCGTCGCGCGCAGCACCTCGGTGTCGCCGGCGCGCAGCGTCGCATCGGCCAGCCCCAGCCGCCGTCCGCCGCGCCGCAGCGTGGCCGACACGGTCACCGGCGCCAGCGGCACGGCGGCGGCGAACTCCACCGACAGCCGCACGCAGCGCATCGGGACCGCCGTCGGCAGCCGCTCGACAGCGCGGGCCAGCAGCGCGCAGGGGGCTCCGCCGTGCATCGCGCCCGGGTCCCACGGGCCGCGGGCGTGCTCGCTGGGGATCAATGCGTCGCCGTCGGGCGTGAAGATCGCGTCGCTCACGACCCGCGCCTCCCGCGCCGGCCCGCCCTCATCGCAGCTCACGGCGCACGACGAGCTTGAGACCCGACCACGTCGCGTCGATCGCGCACACCTTGACGTCGACCAGTCCGGCCGGCAGGGCGACCTCGCGCACGACGTCCTCGGTGACGTCGGTCGCCACGCCCGAGGCGCGCTTGGGCCACGCGATCCAGGCCATGCCCGCCGGCGCGATCGCGCGCCGCAGCGCGACGACCCGCCGGGCCAGCACCGCCCGCGAGGTGACGAAGGCCATGACGAGGTCCTCGCCCGGGCCCAGCCGGCGGGCCACCGTCACGCCCTCGGGCAGCGGGCCGACCAGGGCCTCGAAGCCCTCGGGGGCGTCGAGGAGCACGGCGCGCATGCCCGGCGCGAAGCCGAGCTTGCGCACCAGCGGCGTGACGCTGTAGGCCAGTCCCGGCCCGGTGGGCGAGGTGCTCATGGCGCGTGCAACCCTAGCCGCTGCGCCCGGCCTCCCGCCCGCCTCCCATGCCCGGCGTCCAGGTCCGGCTGCGCTCGTCGGGACCGTCAAGGGGCGCATCCCCCCTCTGCCCGTGGCGCTCGGACACCGAAGAGCTGCGCGCCGCCTGCTGACGCGCAGCCGGCGGCGCGCGCGTCCGCGCCGCCGGCCTCCCGGCCCTACGCGCCGGTGACGACCTCGAACGTCGTCTCGTCCGGCGGCCCGGCGAACCCGCCGTCGATCCCGGCCTGCATCGTCGGCATCAGCGTGCCGTCCCGGAACTGCTCCCAGCTCTCCCGGCTGTCGTGGACGGCGACGATGATCCAGCCGTCGTCGGTCGGGCCGGCCAGGTGGGTGATCTGACCCGCCGGGAGGCCGCCGCCGGCGGGGTGCACCGCGCCGACCGAGGCCTCGTACTGGGACTGCGTGCCACCGGGGAAGCGGTGGATGACGCCGTACGCCATGGGTGGTGCTCCTTTGTGTAGGACAACCGGCTGCCTCTCCGCGCGTTGTCCGCGCGCCGACACTACCTCCTCCGGCGGGGCCGCGTGGCATGTCGGCGCTCAGCCGGCCTGCTCCCCCGTCCGGACGCGCGGGTCCAGCCACGACAGGAACAGGTCGAAGAGCATCGTCGTCACCCCGATGAGCACGGCGCCGACCGCCGTCATCCCGTAGATCAAGGGGTAGTTGGAGGCCCCGATCGAGCGCGTGAAGTCGCTGAACAGCCCCGGGATGGCGAAGACCTGCTCGACGAGCACGGCATTCGTGAGCAGCAGCGGCATCGACGCGGAGGCGAACATCGTCGTCGGGCCCAGCGCCGCCGGGAGCACGTGACGGCGTAGCACCGCGCCCTCACCCAGGCCCTTCGCGCGGGCCATGCGCACGTAGTCCTCCCCCGCGACCTCGACGAGCTCGCCGAGCATGACGCGCAGCGTCATCGACGCCAGCGGCAGGCCGAGCACGATCCACGGCGCGACGAGCGAGCCCGCCCAGCGCAGCGGCCCGTCGCCGAAGGGCACGTAGTCCAGCGGGATGCCGAGGCCGAGCGGCACGACCCCGATGTCGGCGCCGAAGAACAGCAGCGCCATCAGCCCCACGACGTACACGGGCGCGCACAGGCCGACCATCGCCAGCGCCTGCAGCACGCGGGAGAGCAGGCCGCGCGGGCGCCGGGCGCACACCAGCGCGCCGGCGATGCCCAGCGTCATGCCGCAGGCCAGGCCGCCGGCCAGCAGGCTGACGTCGGCGGGCGCGCCCTCGCGGATGCGCGTGGCGACCGGGCGCCGGCTGCCGGCGTTGGACATGCCGAAGTCGAAGTGCAGGAACGCGCGGTCCAGGAAGTGCCAGAACCGGGCGGGCAGCGACCCCGTCTCGCCCGCGAACAGCGAGGGGCGCAGCCCGTGCACCAGCAGCCACGCGCTGGCGGTCGCCGCGACGGCGACCCCGGCGACCCCGGCCAGCCGGAGCGCCACCGGCCTCACGCCGAGGGCTGCCCCGCGCTCCGTGAGACGACGTCGGCGATGACCTTGGACAGCCGGGCGCCCGACCATGCGATCGGGCTGGTGCCCTCGTCCTCGACGACCATCGTGGCGCCGGGGATCCGCGAGGCCCACAACTCGCCGATCGCCAGCGGGTGGCCGGGGTCGGGCTCGTCGCGGTCGGCGACGACGACCGTCGGGACCGCGATGCGGCCGAGGTCCTCGCGCGTGGCGAACGGGCGCGACCGCGGCGTGGCGCGCAGCGCGTCGGCCAGCGCCTCCGGGTGCTCGTGGGCGGCCAGCCGCTGGCGCAGGACCGTCTGCAGCGTCTCGCGCCACTGCGGCGCGCCCTGGTCGTCGCCGTAGGCCGCCACGAAGCCCTCCACGCCGCCGGTGCGCAGGCCCTCGCTCAGGGCGTCCCAGCGGTCGAGGTCGCCTGGGAACCCGTCGGGGTCGTAGGCCGGCGTGATGAGCACCAGGCCGGCGACGCGATCGGGGTGCTCCAACGCGGCCCGGACGGCCGTGTGCGCCCCCATGGAGGCCCCGCGAGCACCGCCCGGTCGATGCCCTCCTCGTCGAGCAGGTCGACGAGGTCGGCCGTGAGGTCGGCGTAGGTGTAGGCCTCGGGGTCGGGCGCGGGGTCCGAGGCGCCGTGGCCGCGCGCGTCGTAGGCCAGGACGTCGTGCCCGGAGCGCTCGAGCGCGCGCGAGCCCATGACGACGTAGCGGTGGGTGGCCGTGAGGCCGTGCAGGAGGACGACGGCGGGCCCCTGCCCGGCGCGCGTTCGGTGGAGCATCACACCGTCGTACCCTAGGGGCCATGGCCGTGATCGACGTCAGCGAGCAGGACTTCCAGCAGCAGGTCATCGAGGCGTCCAAGGAGCGCCCGGTGGTCGTGGACTACTGGGCGGAATGGTGCGGGCCCTGCCGCGCCCTGGGACCCATCCTCGAGCGCGAGGCCGCCGAGCGCGACGGCGCGGTGACGCTGGCCAAGCTCGACACGGACGCCAACCAGCGGCTGGCGGCCGAGCACGGCATCCAGGGCATCCCGGCGGTCAAGGCGTTCCGCGACGGCAAGGTCGTCGCCGAGTTCGTGGGCGCCCAGCCGCCCGCCCAGGTCAAGGCCTTCTTCGACAGCCTGCTGCCCAGCGAGGCCGACGGCCTCGTCGCCGCCGGCGACGAGGACTCGCTGCGCCGCGCGATTGAGCTCGAGCCCGCCCGCGCCGACGCGAAGGTCGCCCTGGCCATCCTGCTGCGCAGGCGCGGCGACGTCGGCGAGGCGCTCGTCACGCTGGAGAACGCCGAGGGCGACTTCGCCGCCGACGGGCTGGCCGCGCGGATCCGGCTCGAGCGCGCCGAGGCGCCCGGCACGCTCGAGGCCTTCGCGCTCCTGGACGGCGGCGACCCACAGGGCGCCGTCGACGGGCTCATCGAGGCGATCGGCCAGGCGCCCGACCACAAGGACGACCTGCGCCGGGTCGTCGTCGCGATCCTCGACGCGTTCGGCGTCGACCACCCGTTCGCGCGCGACGCGCGACGCCGGCTGGCCGGCGCCCTGTACTAGCCCCCCGCCCCCGTCCTCCCCGGCGCGCCGGCCGCCGCGCCCTCGGCGACCAGCTCGGCGCTGCGCTGCGGCTGCTCCCACCAGAACAGGTGGCCGACGCCCGGGAGCTCCTCGTAGCGGGCGCCCGGGATCAGGCCGGCGATGAGCCGTCCGTTGGCGACGGGCAGCATGATGTCCTCGTCGCCGTGGACCACGAGCGTGGGGACCCGCAGCCCGGGCAGCCGCGCGCTCGTGTCGTGCCCGAAGATGGCCTGCATCTGCAGCATCACCACGGGGACCGGGGCGGGCAGGGACTTCGCCATCGCCCGGAACGCCTCGTACGCACCCGGCCGCGCGGCGAAGGCGGCCGAGACGTTGACGTCGAACATCGCGCGGATCGACCGCTCGCGGTCGCCCGAGAGCATCGACGCGCTCAGGCGCGCCAGCACGGCGTCGCCGACCAGCACCGAGCCGGGACCGCCGCAGTACGTGCAGCCCAGCGCCAGCGTGCGGACGCGGTCGGGGTGGCCGAGCGCGAGCTCCTGGGCCACCATCCCGCCCATCGACACGCCGAGCACGTGCGCCGCCTCCAGGCCGAGCGCGTCGAGCAGGCCGGCGGCGTCGGCGGCCAGGTCGGCGATCGAGAACGGATCGTCGACGCGGGCCGAGCGCCCGACCCCGCGGTGGTCGTAGCTGATGACGTCGAACCCGTGGCCGGCCAGGGCCTCCAGGAACGGCTCGCCCCACGTCAGGTGCGTGCCGCTCATGCCCTGCACGAGCAGGAGCGGCTCGCCGTGGCCACGGCGCTGGTGGAAGAGCTCGCGCCCGGAGACCGTGATGTGGGCCATGCCCCGACCGTAGCGGTCAGACCGAGAGCGGCAGGCGCAGCTGGCCGGGCGGGGCCGAGCGCGGCTCGGGCGCCGGCGGCGGGTCGTCCTCGAAGGACGCCACCCGGACGCCGAGCAGCCGCACGGGCCGCGGCGGCGCGTAGGCGCGCAGGAGCTCGACCGCCACGCCGATGATCGTGGCCTCGTCGTTGACGTGCGTCTCGACCGTGCGCGCCCGCGTCACCGTCGTCCAGTCGTCGAGGCGCACCTTGATGGCGATGGTCCGCCCGCGCGTGCCCTTGCGCTGCAGCGCCTCGGCCAGCTCCTTGCCCATGCGGCGCAGGATCGCCTCGAGCTCGGCGTGGTCGGCGATGTCGGCGTCGAACGTCGTCTCGTTGGACCGCGACTTCGCCACGCGCTCGGTCACCACGGGCGAGTCGTCGTGCAGGTGCGAGCGGCGGTGCAGGTCGCGGCCCGAGTTCTCACCGAACCGCGCCTGGAGCTCCTTCACGGGCGCCCGCTGCAGGTGCCCGAGCGTCGGGTAGCCCATCTCGGCCAGCCGCGCCGCGGTCTTGGGCCCGATGCCGGGCACGACGCGCGGCGATCGGCCGGCCAGCCGGGCGGCGCAGTCCTCGCGGCCGATGGCCACGAAGCCCGCGGGCTTGCCCAGGTCGCTGGCGATCTTGGCGACCAGGCGGCTCGGCGCGATGCCCGCCGAGATCTGGATCCCGGTCTGCTCCTTGACGTCGGCGATGAGCGCGCGCAGCAGCGGCAGCGGGCGCTCGAGGCCGGTGAGGTCGGCGTAGGCCTCGTCGATGCCCGCCTGCTGGACGATCTCCAGGCGCTCGCGGACCAGGCCCCAGACCGTCCGCGAGACCTCGGAGTAGGCCTGGTGGTCCGGCGGGATCGTCACGGCCTGCGGGCAGCGCCGCCGCGCCTCGGCCGCGCTCATCGCCGAGCCCACGCCGAAGCGTCGCGCCTCGTAGCTGGCGGTGGTGACCACCGCGCGTGGCCCCGTGCCGGCCACGATGAGCGGCAGACCCCGCAGCTCGGGGCGTCGCAGCAGCTCGACCGATGCGTAGAACGCGTCGCAGTCGAGGTGGGCGATGACCCGCTTGGGCACCCTGCAAGCGTAGGGGGCGCCAACGACGCGACGGGCGCCCGTGGGCGCCCGTCGCGTGCTGCTCGGGAGGGCCGTGGAGGGCCCGCCGCCCTAGCGGGTGGTGAGCACCGTGCCGGTCGAGCCGAAGCCCAGGCGGGCCTTCGTCGCTGCGGTGAGGTCGAACTCGCGGCCGGCCACGAAGGGGCCGCGATCGATGACGGGCACGCGCACCGTGCGCCCGCGGTAGTGCAGCGTCACGAGCGTGCCGCAGGGCAGCGACTTGTGCGCGACGCCGAGCGTGCCGGACGTCAGCGTGCCGCCGCAGGCCAGGTGCTGGCCGTAGAGGCCGGGCCCGTACCAGGACGCGAACGCACGCCGGTACACGCGGGCGTTGCCGGCGGCGCGGCGCGCCGAGCTGAGCTCGCGCGTGCCGCCGAAGCCGACCCGCACGCGCTTGGTGCCGGTGCGCGCCGCGCGCCAGAGGAGCACGTAGCGTCCGCCGGCGTCGGTGCGGTCGTGGTCGACGGTGGTCCAGCCGCCGCCGGGCGCGCCGACCTGCAGCGCGACGGCGCGCCCGGCGCCCGCGGGGCTCAGGCGCCCGCGGACGATGATGCGCTCGCCCGCCAGCACCGTGCGGCGCACGCTGCGGATGCTCAGCGAGGTCGACGCCTTGGGTGCGGCGGCGCCCGCCGGGGCGACGGGCGCCGGGGTGGTCGAGGACGTGTCGGAGCTCGCCACGGCCGGCGTCGCGGCGAGGATGGTCGTGGTGAGCAGCGCGCCGGACAGACCCATGGCGCGCGGATGTCTGAGCCTCAAGACGAGGCACCTCCTGGTTTCTCTGTGCCTACGGGGTTAGCTGTCGGGCTCGCAGCCCGCCGTCGCCCGCAGAAGCGTGCGGCAGCGGGGCGCTACCGGGCCATCAGGCCCCGATTCGCCCCAGCCGCCGGTGGTGTGCACTCGGCGGCGTTGGGTCCCCCGTCCGCCCCCTCGTGCGGGAACGGCTCGGCGTCTGTTGCCCGGCACGGTACCCCGGGTCCGGGCCATCTGTGTGTTCCGCATCACACAGCGACCCTGTCCGGCCGCTGACCGGAACGGGCCCTAGCGGGCGTCGGCGGCGACGGTGCCGGCGAGGATCATCGCCGTCATCGCGGCGTGCACCGCCGCGTAGGGCTCGGCCCCGCCGTCCAGGCGCTGCTCGGCGAGCGAGATGTAGGACTCGATCTCGCGCAGCGCGGCGTGGTGCTCGACGCCGTCGGGGGCCTGGCACGCCAGGCGGGCCAGGGCGTAGACCTCGCGGGGCTCCCCGCCGCGGAACGTGAGCTGCACCGCGCCCGTGAGGTAGGCGATGACCCGCTCGAAGGCCAGCACACGGGCCCCGAGCGCGCCGGGCCCCGGCGCGGGCCCCAGGTCCAGCAGGTCCTCCCCTCCGACGACGCGGGCCAGTTGGGCGCCGGCCATCGGCGCGGTCTGCTCGGGGGTCAGCCCCACGGCGCGCGCGCAGCGCAGCAGCGCCATCGAGGCGTAGCGCGGACCGCCGTACGGCATGTCGGAGGCGTAGAGGATCTGCCCGGGCGGGACCGCGGCGTACAGCGTGAGCAGGTCGGAGACCATCCACCAGCTCGTGTCGAACAGGACGTTGGGCAGCTCCGCGATGCGCGGCGCGAGCAGCCCGAGGTCGCTGATGCCCGCGTGGGCGAGGATGATCCGGGCGTCGGGGTGCGCGCGGGCCATCTCGACGACGCTCTCGCCCAGGTCGGGGATGCCGCGGCCCGCGTGGAAGAGCACCGGCAGGCGCTCGCGGCCCGCCATCCCGACGACCTGCTCGACGACCGGGTGCGGGAGGCCGAACGCGTCGCTGCGCGGGTGCAGCTTGAAGCCGCGTGCGCCGGACTCCAGGCCGCGGCGGGCCTCCTTGAGGGCGTCGGGCGCGTTGGGGTCCACGCGCCACAGGGGACCAACCGCCCGCCGGACTCCGCGCAGGAGCGCACGACCCAGTCGTTGGGCGCCGGATAGCCGTCGGGCTCCTGCATCGCGAAGAGCAGCGCGCGCTGCTGGCCGGCGGCGTCGAGGGCCTCGATCAGCTCGTGCGGATCGGCCTCGTAGCCGTCGGGGTCATGGTGGCCGATGTGGGTGTGGGCGTCGAACCACAGCACCCCGTCGCCGAGCCACTCCAGGTCGCGGGCGCGAAGCTCGGCGACGACGTCGTCATGGGCGAGGCCGCGGACGGGCATGCCGCGACCCTAGCGTCCCAGTGCCCGCGCTCAGGCGGCCAGCACGGGCTGGTCGGCCCCCGCGGACAGCTCGGCGCGCAGCCGCGCGAGCCCAAGGCGGATCCGGCTCTTGGCCGTGCCGAGCGGTACGCCGGCGCGGCGGGCGATCTGGTCGGCGGTGAGGCCGCCCCAGTAGGCCAGCACGAGCGCCTCGCGCTGCGGGTCGGGCAGCGCGCGCAGCGCGGCCCGGATCGTGCTGCGGTCCGAGGCCTCCAGCGCCACGTGGTCGGGCCGGGCGTCCTCGTCGCGGGCGCCGTCGGTGGCCACGACGACCTTCAGGCGGTCGCTCGCGCGGCCGGCGGCCTGTCCCTCACGCCACAGGTCGACCGCGCGGCTGCGGGCCATGAGCCGCAGGTAGCTGCCGAGCTCCCCGCGCCGGGCGTCGAACTTCTGGGGGTTGCGCCACACGCGCAGGAAGACGTCCTGCACGACGTCCTGGGCGGGCGCGCTGCTGCCGAGCACCCGGAGGGCGGCGGCGTGGACGCCGCGGTGGTGCTTGTCGTAGATGCGGGCGAAGGTGTCGGGATCGCTGAGGTCCATCTCGGGGCTCCGAATCAGGGAGGGTGGTGGCGGGGACCTACCCGTCGTGCGACAACCTTACACACTCTGTTCAAGGTCGTCGAGCGTGTTGTGCAACCCGGTTCGGAAGCCCGGCGGGCGCCCCCGGCGACGCCTTGCGGTGCTCCGGCCCGAGTGCGAGCATCGGCCGGTGCCCTCCCGCCTGACCGCCCTCGACACCTCGTTCCTGCATCTCGAGGACGGGGGCGCGCACATGCACGTGGCGGCGGTGATGACGTTCGACGGCACGCCCCCCGGCTACGACGAGCTCGTCGGCGCGATCGAGGCCCGGCTGCACCTCGTGCCACGCTACCGCCAGCGCCTGGCCTTCGTGCCGCTGGGCCAGGGCCGGCCGCGCTGGGTCGACGACCCGCACTTCAACGCCCGCTACCACATCCGTCACACCGCGCTGCCGTCCCCGGGCTCCCACGAGGAGCTCAAGCGGCTGGCGGCCCGCGTCTTCGGCCAGCGGCTGGACCGGGGCCGCCCGCTCTGGGAGCTGTGGCTCGTCGAGGGCCTGGACGGCGACCGCTTCGCGCTGCTCTCCAAGACCCATCACGCGCTGGTCGACGGCGTCAGCGGCGTCGACATCGTCTCCGTCCTGTTCGACACCGATCCCGACCCGGCGCCCACCGCGCCCACCGGATCGCCCTGGCTCCCCCGGCCGGTGCCGACCGGCACCGAGCTGCTGGCCGAGGCGCTGCTGGAGCGCGGGACCGTGCCGGGCGAGGCATTGCGCGGCCTGCGGGCGCTCACGCGGGCGCCGCGCCAGGCGACGCGCAACGTCGCCGGCGGGCTGGCGGGCATCGGCGCCATGGCGTGGGCAGGCCTGCAGCCGGCGCCGCGCTCCCCGCTGAACGTCCCGATCGGGCCGCACCGGCGCTACACGTGGGTCGACGCCGACCTGCGGCGGTTCAAGGCCGTGAAGACCCAGCTGCACGGCACGGTCAACGACGTCGTGCTGACCGCCGTGGCGCTGGCGCTCGGTCGCTGGATGCGCGGCCGGGGCGAGCCGACCGACGGCATCACGCTCAAGGCGATGGTCCCCGTGTCGGTCCGCGCCACCGACGAGCGCGGCGCGCTGGGCAACCGGGTGGCCGCGATGTGGGCGCCGCTGCCGGTCGGGGTCGCCGACCCGATCGCCTGCTTCAACGAGATCCACCACGCGATGGCGGGGCTCAAGGAGTCCGGCCAGGCCGTCGGCGCCGAGGCCCTGACCCAGCTCGCGGACTTCGCGCCGCCGACGATCATGAGCCAGGCCGCCCGCCTGCAGGCGCGCCAGCGCTACTTCAACCTCGTGGTGACCAACGTGCCGGGCCCGCAGATCGAGCTCTTCCTGCTCGGCCGCCCGCTGCGCGGCCTCTACCCCGTCGTCCCGCTGGCCCAGCGCCAGGCGCTGGGCATCGCGATCATGTCCTACCACGGGCGCCTGGGCTTCGGGCTGCTCGCCGACTTCGACGCGCTGCCCGACCTCGACGACATCGCCGGGCACCTCGAGCGCGCCATCGACGACCTCGCGCGCATCACCCACGCCGACGACCGGGCCGGCCGCACCGGGTCCCGCACCGCCCCGACCCGCGTGCCGAGCTGATCGGGCGGCTGCTGAGCACGGCGGGGCTGGCGCTCCTCGCGGTCGCGGGGGTGCTCGCCGCGCTGTGGTTCTTCACCACGCGCGACGACGCGACCACGAGCGCGCCCGTCGCGCCCGCCGAGCCGGGCACCGCGCTGACGGCCGCCACGCCCTACGACCGCGACCTGCGCCTGGGCAACGTCGTGCTCGCCGCGGCGCCGGCGCAGTTCGCCGCCGCCCACGCGCTGGCCGACGACCTCGCGGGACGCCCCACCGCGGCGCTGCGCCGTGCAGGCCAGGCCGTCCTCGTGCGCCACGCGCCCGACGGCGCCGCGGCGCCCGGCATCACCGCCTACGCCCGCGGGCGCACCGCGCAGGCGGACGCCGCGACGGACCCCGGGCTGCGGACGTTCGTCGACTACTGGCTCGGGCGCGCGGCGGGCTGAGGGGCGACGCCGATCGGCGACACCGCCCCGCGCAGCGCCCGCGGGAGGACCGCCCGCGCCGGAACCGCGGCGAACGGATGTCCCCTTCGTCGCCCTCCGCACGGCTTCCCGCACGCCGCGCACGGCGCACGAGCGCGCCAGGGCCCTTCTAGCCCTCCCGCACGGCGATGGTCATCCGCACGAGGGCGCACAGGCGGTCCTCGTCGTCGGTGATCTCGACCTCCCACACCCAGGTCGTCCGCCCGCGGTGGCGCACGCGGCCCACGGCGTGGATCGTCCCGCCCAGCAGCGGGCGCAGGAACGACGTCTGGTTGCTCAGCCCCTGGGCGGTGCGCCCGTCGCCGCGCACGGCGAAGAACGTCGCCATGGACGTCGTGGACTCGGCGATGGACGCGAGCACCCCGCCGTGCACGAGCCCGGCCGGCTGCTTGTGGTGGTCCAGCACGTCGACGTGGGCGCGGATCTCGCCCGCGTCGAGGTCGAGGCTGTCGACGACGAGGCCGTAGAGGCCGTCGAAGGTGCCGGGGAACGTGATCGGGAGCTCGACGTCCATGGAGGTGCCGGACGATAGCGACGGCTCCTCGGGTAGCCTCCTGCGCCGCATGGCCCCTTTCAGCGAGCTTCCCGCCGACCAGAAGGCCGTCCTGCAGCTCGTGCTGCGCCAGGGGCGCACGTACGACGAGATCGGCGGCCTGCTGCGCATCTCCCCCGAGGCGGTCCGCGAGCGCGCCCTGACCGCGCTGGGCGCCATCGGCCCGGCGGAGATGACCGACCTCGACGGCGACCGCCAGGACGAGATCGGCGACTACCTGCTCGGCCAGCAGTCGGCGTCCCAGCGCGCCGCTACACGCGCGCTGCTGCAGGACTCGGCCCCCGCCCGCAGCTGGGCGCGCCAGGTCGCGGGCGAGCTGCGCAGTGCCGGCGTCGGCGGCGACCAGGCGCTGCCCGACATCGCGGCCGACCCCGAGGAGGTCGACGAGGCGTTCGGCGCGCTGGAGGCCCGCCACCGCGCCCGCGCCGAGCACGAGCGCTCCTCGCGCTGGGGCGGCGCCCTGCTGCTCGTGGGCCTGGGGCTCATCGTCGCCGTGGCGATCCTCCTGCTGACCGGGACCCTCGGCGGCGGCGACAAGGGCGACAGCGGCTCGGTCGCCTCGACGCCGACGGCCGCGGACACCACGACGACGTCGACGACCACCGGCGCGTCGGTCGAGGCCCAGATCAACCTCAACCCGCCCGCCGGCAGCTCCTCCGCGGCGCTGGGCGTGGCCAACGTCGTCTCCCAGGACGGCAAGCGCGCGCTGGCCGTCGTCGGCCAGAAGCTCGCCGCCAGCGGCCACTACGTGCTCTGGCTGCGTAACGGCACCAAGGTCAAGTTCCTGGGCTTCTTCCCGCCCGTCACCGGCAGCGGCTCGAGCAAGGGGCGCCTGCAGGGCCTGGTCGCGGCCCCGTCGGACCTGGCGAGCTACACGGAGATCCTCGTCTCCCGCGAGCCCGGCAGCAAGCCGACCAGGCCCACGGCCGTCGTGCTCACCGGCAAGCTGACCGGGTGAGCCGCGGCGCTCAGCCGGCGGCGCCGTGCAGCTCCGCCAGCGCGTCGAGCGCGCCGTCGAGCTGACGCCGCGCGGCGCGGCGGACGATGAGGCCGCCGAGGCGGGAGATCCCCTGCAGGCGCTGGTCCAGGACCAGCTCGACCGCCGTGCCGCCGCCGGGGGCCTCGGCCAGCGCCACGCGCGTCTGCGACGAGCGCAGCAGCTTGGCGAACGGCGTGCCCTCGACGTCCTGGTCCCAGGACACGGCCGTCGGCTTGTGCCGCACGCCGAAGCGGAAGTCCGCGCGCACCAGCACGCCGCGGTCGGAGCGCAGCACCTGCGTGAACCCGCGGCCGTCGGCGCCCTCCACCCGCTCCACGCGCGGCCACCAGCGCACGAGCTGCTGCGGATCGGCCACCGTCTGCCAGACGACGGGCGGCGGCGCGGCCAGGGTCCGCCGGCGCCGTGTCACCGGCACCGCGGCGTCACTCCTCGTCGTAGCGCAGCAGCGCGTGGACGTCGTGGCGGCCCAGCCGCCCGCGGCCGCCCAGGAAGCTCAGCTCGATGAGGAAGGCGCAGCCGGCGACCTCGCCGCCGAGCTGCTCGGCCAGCGAGCACAGCGCCTCGGCGGTCCCGCCCGTGGCCAGCAGGTCGTCGTGGACGAGCACGCGCGAGCCCTGGTCGATCGCGTCGGTGTGCAACTCCAGCGCGTCGCTGCCGTACTCGAGCTTGTACTCGGCCCGGACGGTCTCGTGCGGCAGCTTGCCGGGCTTGCGGGCCAGGATGAACCCGGCGCCGAGCTCGCGGGCCAGGGCCGCGCCGAGCAGGAAGCCGCGGGCCTCGGCGGCGATGACGAGGTCGACGCCCAGCGGCCGCGCGTAGCGGGCCAGCCCGTCGACGGCGGCCTCCAGCGCCTCGGGCGCGGCCATCACGGGCGTGATGTCCTTGAACACGATGCCGGGCTTGGGGAAGTCGGCGATGTCGCGCACGTAGCGCGCCAGGTCGACCGGGCTCATCGGCGGCTCATGGGCTGACGATCTTGCGCAGGTCCCGGATGAGCAGCAGGTGCTTGAGGTGCGTGGTGACCGCGGCGAGGTTCTCCAGCGCCTCGACGGCCTCCTTGCGGCGCTCGGTGTTGCGCGACCGCAGCGCCGGGGCGAGGATCTGCTGCAGCAGCGCGGCCTCGCGGTCGGCCGAGGTCCGGAACGCGCGCAGGTTGCGCCCGCCGACGCCGTAGCGCGCCAGCTCGGTGACGGCGCGGACGATCTCGCGCTCGGTCTCGTCGTAGTACTTCGTGCCGGCGCGGACCTCGCCCTTGATGACGCCGTAGTCCTCGAGCTCGGCCACCAGGCGCGGCTCGGCCCGCGTGTCCTCGACGACGTCCTCGAGCGTGTAGAGCGCGCCGCCGCCGGTGACCGACATGCTCGGCCGCCGCCGGGGGCGCGGCTCGCTGGCCGCCGCGGCGGGGATCGGCGGCTCGTCAGCGTCGACGCGCCCCGCCGCCAGCTCCTGGCGGATGACGCGCAGCGGCAGGAACTCGTCGCGCTGCATGCGCAGGATCGTGCGCAGCCGCGCGACGTCGACCGCCGCGTAGAGGCGGTAGCCGCCCGGCGTCCGCCGCGGCTCGAGGAGCTTCTGGTCCTCGAGGTAGCGGATCTTGGAGATCGAGATGTCGGGGAACTCCTGGCGCAGGGCCTTGCAGACCGCGCCGATCGTCATCGACTTCGACGGGCGCTCGTCGGCGCCGGGGTCGGGCGTCGCGATGGGGGGCTGGGACTCCGTCACGGCGGCCATCAGCGCGACAGGAACGTGAGCTTGTACTTGCCGACCTGCAGCTCGTCGCCGTCGGCCAGGTGGTGGGACTCGATGCGCCGACGGTTGACGTAGGTGCCGTTGAGGGACCCGAGGTCGTCGAGGTGGTACTCGTCGCCGCGGCGCACGATGAGCGCGTGGTCGCGCGACACCGTCACGTCGTCGAGGAAGACGTCGCTGTCGGGGCGCCGGCCGATCGTCATGCGCTCGCCCTGCAGCGGGAAGCTCTCGCCCACGCGGCCGCCGCCGGCCCGCACGACCAGCGCCGCGCCGCCGCCCTGGGCGACGACGTCGTCGAGCTCGACGGGCACGAGCTCACCCGACTCGTCGATCCGGTAGGTCGCCGTCGACGACTCCGGCGCGCCCGGGTCGGGCTGGCCGATGAACGCGCCGCAGCGCTGGCAGTAGTTCGCGCCCTCGGCGTTCGTGAACCCGCACTCGGGGCAGTGGCGTGCCACCGTGCTGGACGTCCGCCGCGCCTACTCGCCCGTGGGCTCGTCGTTGGAGGCGCGACCGGCCAGGATGTCGGTGAGCCGCTGCACGTCGGCGCCGGTGATGACCTCTTCGCCGCCCTCGTGGCGCTTGCGCAGGCGGTTGACCAGCTCGGCCCGCAGGATGTCGATCTTGCCGTGCAGGATGCGCCGGCGGTACGAGATGTCGACCTCTTCTTCCGTGAGCTGCTGGATCAGATCCTTCAGCTCCTGGTCCGACAGCGAGCCGAGATCGGGAAACGTGTCCATCGTGGTCCATCTCCTCCTGGGTGCGGGCCGCGCGAGGATAGCAGCGAACGGCCACACGTAAAGCTCAACTTGAGGGTGCAGCCCGCGTTGCGGCCAACGCCTCGCGGGTGTACATCAGGGCTGCCATGAGCGACAGCGCGAGGCCGATGTAGATCAGCACCTCCGCGACGGTGGGCAGGCCGCAGAGCGCGAAGAAGATCGCGCTCATCGTCGGCCACACGCCCCAGCGCCCCCACCAGTTGATCCTGAGCTCGATGCCGCGCGACAGCGCGATGCGCCCGGCGACCAGCAGGTAGAGCTCGCGGGCCACCAGCACGGCGATCGCCCAGCGCGGCAGGCTCTCGAACTTCCAGCAGATGACCAGGCCGCTCACGACGAGCAGGCGGTCCACGACGGGGTCCAGGAGCGCGCCGAAGCGGCTGTACTGCCCCGTGACCCGCGCGGCGATGCCGTCGGCGTAGTCGCTCCAGCCGATGACCGCGAACAGCACGGCCGGCAGCGCGTCGGTCCCCGAGTCCGAGGACAGGCCCGTGACGAGCAGCACGGGGATGAGCGCGAGGCGCACGAACCCGATGGCGTTGGGGATCGTCCAGACGTTCCACGGGGCGTCCGACAGCGTCTGGGGCGGCGGCGGGCCCGAGCGGTCCAGGCCGAAGAGCCGGCGCAGCGTCAACCGCGGCCGTGTCCAGCCCGTCCCTGGCGCGGGCTCGGGCGCTACGGGAGGCTCCGCCACAGGTCCCTGACCGCCTCGGCGCCGTCGCGCAGCGGGATGCCGCCCTCCTGGTCGACGCGGCCGCGCCGGACCTGGGCCTCGGCGGTCCCCGACTCGAGCGAGCGCTTGCCCACGGTCAGCCGCAGCGGCACCCCGAGCAGCTCGGCGTCGGCGAACTTCTCCCCAGGGCCCGCGCTGCGGTCGTCGAGCAGCGCGTCGAGCCCGAGCGTGCGCAGGTCGGAGTACAGCGCCTCGGCGGCCGCCTGCTCCGGGGTCCCCGGCTTGCCCAGGCCGACGACCTCGACGTCGAACGGCGCGATGGCCTTCGGCCACGAGATGCCCTTGTCGTCGGCGGACTGCTCGACGGCGGCCGCGGCGATGCGCGCGGGCCCGATCCCGTAGGAGCCCATGACGACCGCGTGCTCCTTGCCGTGCTCGTCGAGGAACGTGCAGCCCAGCGGGTCGCTGTAGCGGGTCCCGAGCTGGAAGATATTGCCGATCTCGATGGCCGGCTCGATCCGCACGGCCACGCCGCCGATCGTGTCGCCCTCCTCCACGCTGCGCACGTCGACCCGCGGGCCGGGCGCGACGGTGACGACGCGGTGGTGGTCGGGCACGTTGGCCCCGGCGACGTACTCGCCGGGCGTCACGGCCTCGTCGTAGAGCGCTGGCAGGTCGTCGTCGGGCCCGAGGTAGCCCGCGGGCCCGCGCAGCTCGTCCTCGCCGGCCGGCCGGAACGGCTCGCCGAGCGCGTTGCGCAGCTTGGTCTCGCTCACGCGGTGGTCGCCGCGCAGGAAGACCATCACGAGCCCCCGCTGCGGCGTGACCACGGGAAAGGCCTTGAGCAGGTTGCCGGGGTCGATCCCCAGTCCGCCGGCCACCGCCTCGATCGTGGTCTGCCCGGGCGTGTGCAGCTCGCCCGCCACGCCCGACAGGGCGGGCACGGGCCGCGGCTCGGCCGTGGCGATCTCGAGGTTGGCGCTGTAGCCGGCGGGCCCGAGCACGACGTCGTCCTCGCCGGCCGGGCAGGGCGCCATGTACTCGTGCGCCGCGGTGCCGCCCATCATCCCGACGTCGGAGACGCACTCATACCAGTCCAGCCCGCAGCGGTCGTAGATCCGCGCGTAGGCCTCACGGTGGCGCTCGTAGGCGGCCGCCAGTCCCTCGGCGTCGCGGTCGAAGGTGTAGGAGTCCTTCATGATGAACTCGCGGGTGCGCAGGACGCCGGCGCGCGGGCGGGCCTCGTCGCGCTCCTTGACCTGGAAGTGGTAGAGGCAGAGCGGCAGGTCGCGGTAGGAGCGGATGACCTGGGCGGCGTGGAAGGTCACGGCCTCCTCGTGGGTCATCGCGAGCACCATGTCGGTGCCCTTGCGGTCCTGCAGGCGGAACAGCTCCGCGCCGATCGCGTCGTAGCGCCCGCTGCGCCGCCACAGCTCGGCCGGGTGCAGCACCGGCATGAGCATCTCCTGGCCGCCGATCGCGTCGATCTCCTCGCGGACGATCTGGACGATCTTCTGGTGCACGCGCCACCCGGCCGGCAGCCATGTCCACAGGCCGGCGCCGAGCTGGCGGACCAGGCCGGCCCGCACCATGAGCTTGTGCGAGAGCGCCTCCGCGTCGGCGGGCGCCTGGCGCTCGGTCGGGAGGAACAGCTGGCTCATGCGCATGGCCCCAACCCTACGGACCGCGCTGGGCTATCGCCGCGTGACCTTCTCGCAGCCGATGAGGTGGTCGCGGCGGTCGGCGCGGACCGTGTCGCGCCCGGCGCCGCAGTCGACGACGTCGCGCGTGCCGTCCCGAGCGCCGACGGTGTCCGCGCCGCCGCCGGCGAGCACGCGGTCGCGACCGGGGCCGGGCAGCAGCGTGTCGTCGCCCGGGCCGCCGCTCAGCCGGTCGTTGCCCCGGCCGGCGACCAGGCGGTCGTCGCCCGGGCCCCCGGCCATGCGGTCGTCGCCCGAGGCGCCGTCGAGGCGGTCGGCGCCGTCGCCGCCGTCCAGCACGTCGGCCCCGGCCCCGCCGAGCAGGCAGTCGTCGCCGCCCAGGCCGCGCTCGAGGTCCGAGCCGGCGTCGCCGACGAGGCGATCGCCGAACGGCGTGCCGAGCAGGACGTCGTCGTCACGGGTGCCGCGCTGCCGGTTGGCACACGCCGGCGGCGGCGCGGGCGAGACGTAGGGGTCGACGAACGTCGCCAGCGACGCCGTCGTGTCGCCGGGCGCGGGATCGGTCGTGCTGCTCGTCGCGACGGCCGTCGACGTGTAGGGGCGCGAGGGCGGCGGGAAGATCGTGGGGATGAGGAAGCCCGGGCTGACGGTCGCGGTGGCGCCCGGCGCCAGCGTCCCCAGCGCGCAGACGACGCCCGCACCCGGCGCCGGCGCGTCGGCGCAGCCCGGGGCCCCGGAGGGGACGACCCCGGAGTCGGCGCCCGAGAGCGCCACGCGCACGTCCAGCGCGGCGTCGGGGCCCGCGTTGCGCACCGTGTAGCGCTGGGTGAAGCCCTCCAGGGCACCGACCTCGGCCGGCGCGGTGCCCGTGAGCTGCAGGTCGGCGCGGTCCTGCGTGAGGTCGCCGCGGCCGTCGTGGTCGGCGTCGGGCTCCACGTCGGCCGCGAGCTGCAGCGTGCCGGTCTGCAGGCCGGCGCCCGGGCGCGTCTGGCCGTCGTCGAAGGTGATGGCCGACGCGCCGTAGCGGACGACCTCGTAGGCGCCCGCGCCCGTCGTGTAGGCGTTGGGGACGCCGGTGCCGTCCAGCGCGAGCAGGCCGCCGGCCGCGATCGGGACGCGGTCGGCGAACGCGTGCACCGCGGCGTCGCCGGGCACCTGGACGCCGGGGCCGCTGCCTGTGGCCTCGTAGGTGCCGTCAGGCAGGCGCCGCACGGTGCGCAGGCGGACCGTCAGCGTCCGCGCCGAGCGCACCCGCCAGCGCACGACGACGCCGTCGGCCGGTGCCGCGGCCGTGGCGCCCGGAGCGCTGCGCGCCACCGTCGTGCAGCGCGGCGCACCGCCGCCGCAGGCCAGCGCGGAGCCCGGGGCGTCGGGGGCGGTCACCGTCGTGCCGAGCGTGACGGGCGCGGGCGGAGCGGCCGCGGCGGCCGCCGCGCCCGGCGCGAGGGTCCCGAGGATGACCAGGGCGATCGTGCGTCCGTGCATGCGAGCGGGGATTGTGAGGGAAGGGCCCGCGCCGGGGAGGGATATGTTTGAAGGGCAGACCGATTTCACGAGCTCCCCAAGGAGAGACAGATGGCCTACGAGGTCCCGCCGCTTCCGTACGACTACAACGCGCTCGAGCCGACGATCGACGAGCAGACGATGCAGCTGCATCACGACAAGCACCACCAGGCCTACGTGGACAAGGCCAACGCCGCGCTGAAGGGCACGGAGTTCGAGGGCAAGCCCGTCGAGGAGGTCCTGGCCAACCTGTCGTCGCTGCCCGCCGACCAGCAGGGCCCGTTCCGCAACAACGGCGGCGGCCACGCCAACCACACGCTGTTCTGGGAGTCCATGAGCCCCGACGGCGGCGGCGAGCCGAGCGGTGAGCTGGCCGACGCGATCACGTCGGCGTTCGGGTCCTTCGACGCGTTCAAGGAGCAGTTCGAGGCCAACGGCGTCGGCCAGTTCGGCTCGGGCTGGACCTGGCTCGTGCTCGACGGCGGCGAGCTCAAGCTCACCAAGACGCCCAACCAGGACAGCCCGATCCTCGAGGGTCAGACGCCGCTGCTGGGCAACGACGTCTGGGAGCACGCCTACTACCTCAAGTACCAGAACAAGCGCCCGGACTACCTCAAGGCGTGGTGGAACGTGGTCAACTGGGACAAGGTCGCCGAGCGCTACAGCGCCGCCAGGTAGGCGACCGCTCCGCGCCGCGAGCCCTGGGCCGTCGAGCCGCCTGACGGCCCAGGCGCTCGTGCGGCCGGTCGGTCGCCGCCGTCCATCCCCCGGCCGAGCGCAGCCGGACCATCGCCTCGCTGGGCCGCTGGGCGTTGTGGGAGGGGCGCCTAGGCGCGCTGGAACCGGCGGCCGTCGACGGGCGAGACCGCCTCGTCGATGGCGGCGGCGTCGGCCTCGGCCTGGGCGGCCTCGAGCGCGGCGAGGCGCTCGGGCGTCATCGCCGACTCGTCCTCGTTCTCGGCCAGCCAGCGCGCAGCCTCGGCGGCCGCGTTGGCGTCGACGACGACCTTCTTGTCGGCTGCGTAGTACTTGTCGATCTCGGCGAACAGCTCGTCGACCAGGCGCTCCGTCGGCACCTTGCGCAGCGGCTCGCCCTTGGAGAAGATCATCGCCGAGTCCTTGGCGCCGGTGATGCCGAAGTCGGCGTGGCGCGCCTCGCCGATGCCGTTGACCGCGCAGCCCAGGATGGAGACCTCGATCGGGTCGGCGTACTGCTCCAGGCGCCGCTCGACCTCCATCACCACGGAGTCCATGTCGAACTGCAGGCGGCCGCACGTCGGGCAGGCGATGAGCACCGGCCCGCGCTCGCGGAGCTTGAGCGCCTTGAGGATCTCCCAGGCCACCTTGACCTCCTCCTCGGCGTGGAACGTCGAGAGCGAGATGCGGATCGTGTCGCCGATGCCGTCGGCCAGCAGCGTGCCCAGGCCGACCGCGCTCTTCAGCGAGCCCGACCACTTCGTCCCCGCCTCGGTGATGCCGAGGTGCAGCGGGTGGTCGATCTTCTCGGCCAGCAGGCGGTTGGACGCGATGGTGTTCGGCACCGACGTCGACTTCATGGAGACCTTGAAGTCCAGGAAGTCCAGCCGGTGCATGAGGTCGACCCACTCCGTCGCGGCCGTGACGAGCGCCTCGACGGGGTTGGTGAACTCGAGGTCGCGCAGGTGCTTGGGCAGCGAACCGGAGTTGACGCCGATGCGCAGCGGCACGCTGCGCCCGCGGGCGGCCGCGACGACCTCGGCGACCTTGTCGGGCCCGCCGATGTTGCCCGGGTTGATGCGCACGCAATGGGCGCCGGCCTCGATCGCCTTGATCGCGAGCGTGTGGTTGAAGTGGATGTCGGCGATGATCGGGATCTTCGACTCGACCACGATGGTCTTCAGCGCCTCGACGTCCTGCTCGCGCGGCACGGCGACGCGCACGATGTCGGCGCCGGCCTCCGTCACGCGGTGGATCTGGTCCATGGTCGCCGCGAGGTTCGCGGTCTCCGTCTTGGTCATGGTCTGGACGGCGACGGGTGCGCCGCCCCCGACCGGGACGTCGCCGACGTGGATCTGACGGGCAGAGGCCATGGCCCCATTCTAGGAGCCGGTCTGCACTAGCCTGCCCTTCGTGGCGCCCACCGACGTCTACGGGACCGCACGGGGACAGGCGAGGGCGCGCATCGCGTCGCCCGTGGCCGCGCGCGCCCGCCGCCGCCGCCACGAGCGCTTCTTCGCCCTCTGCGGCCTGCGGCCCGGCATGCGCGTCCTCGACGTGGGGTGCGGCGAGCTGGGCCTGCGCGGCCTGGAGCCCGGCCTGGACATCACGGGCGTCGACCTCGCGCCCCGGCCGGGGTACCCGGGGCCGTTCGTGCAGGCCGACGCCACCGAGCACCTGCCGTTCGCCGACGGCGAGTTCGACCTCGTGTACTCCTCCAGCGTCGTCGAGCACGTGCCGCGCGCACAGCGCGCGGCGTTCGCCGCCGAGCTGCGGCGCGTGGGCCGCGGCCTCTACGTCCAGACACCGGCCTTCTCGTTCCCCGTCGAGCCCCACGCGCTGCTGCCGTTCGCGCACTGGCTGCCGGTCGCGGCGCGCCGGCGCTACTGGCGGCTGGGCGCCCAGGGCCCGTGGGAGGACATCGCGCTGCTGCGCCGCCGTGAGCTGGCCGAGCTGTTCGGCGCGACGGTGCACGCCGAGCGCTGGGGCCCGCTGGTCAAGAGCTGGATCGCCATCGCACCGGCGCTGCCGGACCGCTGAGGCCCTCAAGGCCGCCGCGCCCGTGGTCGTTAACCCGGATGAGCCCGTGCCCGATCCTTCGCCCCTGTCCGTCCTGCACGGCCTGCGCACCGCGCTGGAGGGCGCCCGCGGGGTCCGGGGCCCCGAGGACCTCGCGCCCGTCCTGGACGACATCGCGCAGGCGATCGCCGGGGCCCTGGGCTATGCGACGGTCGCGATCCACCTGCACCGCCCGCGCTTCGACGACTTCGAGGTCGCCACCGTCGCCGGCGGGCACGCCGCCCAGGCCGCCCTGGAGGGCAAGGTCTCCACCTGGGCGGCCTGGGCCCCGTTCTTGACCCCCGCCTTCGAGCGCCGCGGCGCCCACCACGTGCCCGCCGGGGCGGTCGCGGCCACCGCGCCCGGCCTGCCGACCCACGCCCCCGCCCGCCCGCCGGCCGCCGCGCCCGGCGGCTGGGATCCCGCCGACCTGCTGGTCGTCGTGCTGCGCCACGCCAACGGCGACGTGCTGGGCATCCTCGGCGTCGACGAGCCCGCCGGCGGGCGACGCCCCGGCGACGACGCGATCGACGACCTCGTCACGCTGGCCCACACGGCTGCGCTGGCCGTCGAGCACGCCCGCGAGGGCCGGCGGGCCGCCGCGCACCGCAAAGCGCTGCAGCGGCTGATGGCCGTCTCTGCGCGCGCGACCGACCGCCGCGCACGCGGCGGGGTCCTGGACGACGTCTGCACGGGCATCCGCGACGCGGCGGGCTTCGCGAAGGTCGCCGTGCTCCTGGCGGAGTCCTCGGGCCTGCTGTGCCCCGCGGCCACCACCGGCTGGGCCGAGCACGACCCGGTCTTCGCCGGCCTGACGTTCACGCTCGCGCAGCTGCACGCCGCCTTCCAGCCCGCCAACGAGCGCCACGGCTGCCACCTGCTCGACCACGAGGACGCCCGCGCGCTGCTCGAGCACCGGCTGCCCGCCGGCCGCACCGGGCGCGGCGGCCACGGCCCCTACGCCTGGGACCGCCACTGGCTGTTCGTCCCGCTCCAGGGCCCCGTCGCCGAGCCGCGCGGCGTGATCTGGGCCGACGACCCCGTCGACCGCCTGCTCCCCGGCGCCGAGCAGCTGCAGACGCTGCGGCTCATGGCCGACCACGCCGCGCGCGCCCTCGGCGCCGAGGCCCATCCCGGCATGACCGGCGCGGGCGCCGACCACGACCCGCTGACGGGCCTGGCCAACCGCTCGACGCTCTCGGGCCGACTGCGCCACGCCCTGCAGCGCACGAAGCGCTCGCCGGGCACGGTCGCGGTCCTGTTCATCGACCTCGACAACTTCAAGCGCATCAACGACACGCTCGGCCACTCCGCCGGCGACGAGCTGCTGCGGATGACCGCGTCGCGGATCGACCACGCGCTGCGCCCCGGTGACACCGTCGCACGCTTCGGCGGCGACGAGTTCGTCGCGGTCTGCGAGGACGTCGACGGCGCCGAGAAGGCGATGGAGGTCGCCGAGCGCCTGCGCGCGATCCTCGCCGAGCCCGTCCCGCTGGCCTCCGGCGTCGCCCAGGTCACCGCGAGCATCGGCGTCGCGCTGCCCGACCGCGCCGACCGCAGCGCCGAGATGCTGCTGCAGGCCGCCGACCGCGCGATGTACGAGGCCAAGGCCGCGGGCCGCGACGCCGCCCGCCTGGGCTCGCCCGGCACCGGCTGGCCCTAGGCCCCCGGCGCGCCCCGCGGCGCGCGTCCGTCACCATCTGCCCATGAGCACCTCTGCGCGCGCGGGCACCGACCACGGCGGACCCGGGGACGGTCCGTCCGCGCCGGCCCCCCTGACGCCCGTCGACGACGTGCCGCGCCGCAGCGCCGCAGAGGAGGCCCGGACGCTCGTGGCGAGCACGAACGCGGCCACGCTGGCCACGCTCAGCGACGACGGCGGCCCGTGGGCCTCCGTCGTGACCTTCGGCGTCCTGCCCGACGGCTCGCCCGTCCTGCACGTCTCCACGATGGCCGAGCACGGCCGCAACCTCGCGCGCGACCCGCGCGCCAGCCTCGCGGTCTCGGCGCCTGGCGACGGCGACGACCCGCTGGCGCGCGGGCGGGTGACGCTGGCCGGCCGTGTCGCGGTCCCGCAGGGCGACGACGCCGAGCGGGCCGGCGCCGCGTACGCCGCCGCGGTGCCCAGCGCCCCGTGGTTCGCGGGCTTCCGCGACTTCACGCTCTACGTCCTGGGGTGGAGCGCGTGCGCTGGGTGGGCGGCTACGGCCGCATGGACTCCGCCGGCGCCGCGGACTACGCCGCCGCGCGCCCGGACCCCGTCGGCGACGCGGCCGGGGCCGTGGCCCACCTCAACGACGATCACGCCGACGCGCTGCTGGCCATGGTCCGGGCGCTCGGGGGCCACCCCGACGCCACGGCCGCCCGCTGCACCGGCGCCGACCGCTACGGCCTGGACCTGCTCGTGCAGACCCCGCGCGGCGCCGCGCCGGCGCGTGTCGGCTTCGCGGGGCAGGTCGCCACGGCCGGCGACCTCCGCGCGGCGACCGTCGAGCTGACCCGCCGCGCGCGGGGCCTGCTCGGGGCCTAGCCCACGTACATCCCGGAGATCGCCGCGGCGTACTTCTCGGCGATCGGCTTGCGCTTGAGCTTCATCGTCGGGGTGAGCTCGTCGCCCCCGGGCAGCCAGTCGCCCTCGACGATGACGAACTTCTTGATCTGCTCGACGCGGGCCAGCTTGGCGTTGGCGGCGTCGATGGCCTCCTGGATCGCCGCGCGCAGCCCGTCGTCGTGGGCCAGGGACTCCAGCGTCGCGTCCTGGATGCCGTGCTGCTGGGCCCACACCGGGGCGAAGTCGGCGTCCAGGACGATCAGCGCCGTGTTGTAGGCGCGGGCGTCGCCGATGCAGACCACGGTGCCGATGAGCGGCGACGCCGTCTTGATCGTCGCCTCGATGTTGGCCGGCGACATGTTCTTGCCGGCCGCGTTGATGATGAGCTCCTTCTTGCGGTCGACGATCTTGACGTAGCCCTCGTCGTCGATCTCGGCGATGTCGCCCGTGTGCAGCCAGCCGTCGGCGTCGATCGCCTCGGCGGTCCTGTCGGGCAGGCCGCGGTAGCCCCGCATCACGATGTCGCTGCGCACGAGCAGCTCGCCGTCGGAGGCCAGCCGCAGCTCCACGCCCGGGATCGCCGGGCCCACCGTGCCGATCTTGATCCGCTCCGGCGGGTTGACCGCGCCGCCGCCGCAGGTCTCGCTCATCCCCCACAGCTCGCCGAGGGGGAGGCCGATGGCGTGGAAGAACTCGAGGACCTCGACCGGGGTCGGCGCGGCGCCGACGTTGATGGCCACGGCCTCGTCGAGCCCGAGCATGGACCGAAGGCCGGCGAACATCGCCGTGTCGGCGGCGGCCACGCGCTCGGCCAGCTCGGCCGGCACGGGCTCGCCGGCCTGCTCGAGGCGCACCTTGTCCAGGCCCGCGGCGATCGCGGCCCGCGACGCCGCCTGCTGCTCGGGCTCCTGGCCGGCGATCATCGCCTCCAGGCCGGACTTGAGCTTCTCCCAGATCCGCGGCACCGCGAAGAACCAGTGCGGCCGGACCTCGGGCAGGAAGGCGATGATCTCGCGCGGGTTGGGGCAGCAGGTGACGGTGAAGCCGAAGACGATCGGCAGGTAGTGGTGCGCGGCGCGCTCGGCGATGTGCGCGTTGGGCAGCCAGGAGATCACGCGCGACGCGTCGGGGAACGCGACGATGTCCTCGATCCCGGCCACGGCCGCCAGCAGGTTGCGGTGGGCGAGCTCGACGCCCTTGGGCGGCCCGGTCGTGCCCGAGGTGTAGATGAGCGTGAGCACGTCCTCGGGGCCGATCGCGGCGACGGAGGCCTCGACGTCGAAGTGCTCCCCGCGCACGTCGGCCAGCGCGAGCGTGCCCTCGGGCGCGTCGCCGTCGACGACGATGACGTGCTCGAGGTCCGGCAGGCTGCGGCGCGCCTCGAGCACGTTGGCCAGGAACTGCTGCTCGGTGATGAGGATGCGGGCGCCCGCGTCGCCGACGACGTACTCGATCTGGTTCGGCGCGTAGGTCATGTAGATCGAGAACGGCGTCGCCCCGACCATGATCGCCGCGAGGTCGGCGAGGTGGAACTCGGGTCGGTTGCCGAGCATGAGGGCGATCGTGTCGCCCTTGCCCAGCCCCAGCCCGGCGAGGCCGCCGGCCAGCGCATCGACGCGCTCGCGCAGCTCGCCCCACGTCCACGACACCTCGCCGCCCTTCGTGCGCACGGCGGCCTGGTCGGCGCGCTGGGCCGCCGTGATCCGGAACGCCTGCGCGATCGTCGACGCGTCGACCGCGCGCCGCGCGGCGGTGCTGCTCTCCATGGGCCCTTCTTCTCCTCTGCGCTGCTAGCGGACCCCGAAGCCGGCACCGCGGAGCCGGTCGATGTCGTTCGTCAACCCCACCGCGAACAGCAGCAGGACCAGCACGAACCCGACATACGACGCCTGCTCCATGATGCGGAACGGGATGGGACGTCCCCGCACCTTCTCTGCGAGCGCCCAGAAGATATGCCCCCCGTCCAGCGGAAGGAAGGGGAACAGGTTGACGATCGCCAGCGAGAGCGAGATCAGCGCCAGGAGCTGCAGCGCCTGGGTGATGTTGTCGCTCTGGAAGCTCTGGGACACCACGGTCGTCGAGCCCACGACGCCCGAGACCTCCTTGCGTCCCTGGCTGCTGTAGAAGATGCGCGCGATCGCCGAGACCGTCGCGGTCGTCACGCGCCACATCCCGGCCACGCTGTCGGACGCCGCGGTGCCGAAGCCGACCGTCGTGTAGGCCGGGTCCAGGCCGAAGCCGAGCCGCGTGCGGCCGCGGGGCTGGCCGGCCTGGATCGGGTCGGCGGTCGGGTCGTAGATCGGGCGCAGCGAGACGGTGCGCACCGTGCCGTCGGCCGAGCGGACCGTGAAGCGCACGGGCGTCGACGCCGCGCAGCCCTTGACGGGCTTGCCCGCACACCTGTGCGAGGAGATCTGCCGGGAGATGTCGTCGGGCGCGAGCTTCTTGCCGTCGACGGCCACGACGTGGTCGCCGAGGCCCAGCGCGCCGTAGGCGGGGTAGTTCTTCTCGATGGCGCCGATCCGGTTGGAGGTGCCGTCGACCTCGCCCTTGATCATGAAGATGCCGACGATGATCGCGAAGGCCACGAGCACGTTCATGACCGGCCCGGCGGCGATGACCACCACGCGCTTCCACACGGGCTGGCGGTAGTAGGCCCGGTGGGCGTGCTCCGGCGGGATCTCCTCCGCCGGGTTCATCCCGGTGATCTTCACGTAGCCGCCGGCGGGGATCGCGCCGATGCCGTACTCCGTCTCGCCGCGCTTGACCTTGAACAGGATGGGCGGGAAGAACAGCATGAACCGCTCGACGCGCATGCCCACGGCCTTGGCCGCGGCGAAGTGGCCGAACTCGTGCAGGATGATGAGCACGCAGAACCCGGCGATGGCCAGGAGCCAGCTCACCGGTGCACCGCCACGCGCGCCGAGGCGATCTCACGCGCTCCGCGATCGGCCTCGAAGAGCGACTCGAAGGCCCGGACCGGCTCGGCCGGCATGGCGTCGAGCGTCGCGTCGATGACCTCCGGGATGCCGGTGAACGGCAGCGCGCCGCCGAGGAAGGCGTGCACGGCGACCTCGTTGGCGGCGTTGAGCACGCACGGCGCGGTGCCGCCCGCCAGCGCCGCCTCGCGGCACAGCCGCAGGCACGGGAAGGCGGTCTCGTCGACCTCCTCGAACGTCAGCGCGCCGAGCTCGGCGAGGCGCAGGCGCCGCGTGGGCAGCTCGAGCAGGTCGGGGTGGTGCAGGGCGTAGGCGATCGCGATGCGCATGTCCGGCAGGCCCAGGTGCGCGAGCTGGGCGCCGTCGATCGTCTCCACCAGGGCGTGGACGATGGACTGCGGGTGCACCACGACGTCGATGCGGTCGTAGCCGATGCCGAAGAGGTGGTGGGCCTCCATGACCTCGAGGCCCTTGTTCATGAGCGTGGCGGAGTCGATGGTGATCTTGCCCCCCATCGACCAGGTCGGGTGGTTGAGCGCCTCCTGCACGGTGACGCCCGCCAGCTCGGCGGCGCTTCGCCCGCGGAACGGGCCGCCCGAGGCGGTGATGGTCATGCGCTCCAGCGTCCCGGTCGGCACGCCGTGCATGAGGTGGTGCAGCGCCGCGTGCTCGGAGTCGACCGGCAGGAGCTGGGCCCCGGTCGCCTCGGCGAGCTGGGTGACGAGCTCGCCGCCGACGACGAGCGACTCCTTGTTGGCCAGCGCGAGGTCGATGCCCTCCCCCAGCGCCGTGACCGTCGGCCCCAGGCCGGCGGACCCCACGACCGCGTTGAGCACGAGGTCGGCGCCCGACTCGATGACCATGCGCACCAGGCCGTCGGCGCCCGAGAGCACCTCGCCATCGGTCCACGCCTCCGAGGCGCGCGAGGCCGCGTCGGGGTCGGTCAGGGCGATCCGGCCCACGCCGTGGCGCACGGCCTGCTCGACCAGCGGCTCCCAGGAGCGCGCGGCGCTGAGCCCGACGAGCTCCAGATCCTCCGACCGTGAGACGACGTCGAGCGCCTGGGTGCCGATCGACCCGGTGGAGCCGAGCACGAGGAGGCGACGGGGCATCGTGCGACAGGGTAGCCGCGGGCCCATCAACGTCTCCTCAAGACAGGGCGGTCCACACGTAGTAGCCGGTCACGGCGGTGAACATGACCGCGTCCAGGCGGTCCAGGGCGCCGCCGTGGGCGCCGAACAGCGTGCCGGTGTCCTTCGTCCCCGCGTCGCGCTTGAGGTAGGACTCGAAGAGGTCGCCGACGGGCGCCGCCAGCGCGATCGACACGCCGAGGATCGCGCCCTTGGTGCCGCCGAGCCACTCCTGGCTCAGCCCGGCCCACCAGACGGCGCCGGTGGCCATGGCCAAGCCGATGAGCAGCCCCTCGATCGTCTTGTTCGGCGAGATCGTGGGCGCCAGCGGCCGGCGCCCGAACGCGCGACCGCCGAGGTAGGCGCCGGTGTCGCCGACGAACGTCCCGAGCAGCACGGCGAAGACGAGCGCGCCGCCGTGCTGCAGGTCGCGCAGCAGCACCGCATGCGCGAAGGCCAGCCCGATCCAGGCCAGGCCCAGGATCGTGACCGAGATCCCCGGCGCGCCGGCGCCGCCGCGCTGGTTGACGGCCACGACGAACACGAGCGGCAGGCAGGCCACGAAGACCAGCAGCACGGTGTGGCGGTCGCCGAGGTGGGCGGCCAGCAGCAGGCCGCCCAGGCCGAGCAGCCCGGCCAGGCGGGCGGGCCGGGCGCGCTCGAACATCGAGAACAGCTCGTGCAGGCAGAACGCGCCGAGCACCGCGACGCCGGCGACGAAGATCCAGTCGCCCAGCGCCACCATGGCCAGGGCGATCAGCAGCGCGGGGATCGCGACCCGGATCCGGGCGCCCAGATCGGAGCCCGACCCGCCGCGGGCGCGCCGCGCCCCGCCGCCTCCCGGCGCCGGGCGTCGCGAGCGCGGGGGCGGCCGCCGCCCCGCCGGCCCCCCCGCGCGCACGCCTCAGCGCCCCCCGAAGCGCCGCGTGCGCGACGCGTACTCGTCCAGCGCGGCGCGGAAGGCCTCGCGGGAGAAGTCGGGCCACAGCTCGTCGCGGAAGACGAGCTCGGAGTAGGCCGACTGCCACAGCAGGAAGTTGCTCGTGCGCTGTTCGCCGCTCGTGCGGATGACGAGGTCGGGGTCGTGCATGTCGGGCGCGTAGAGCAGCCGCCGGAAGTCGTCCTCGTCGCCGCCGGTGAAGCGGGCCGCGGCGTCGACGATCTCGGCGCGGCCGCCGTAGTTGAACGCCACGAACAGCGTGATGCGGTCGTTGGCGGCCGTCTCGGCCTCGGCCCAGTCCATCTGCTCCAGCAGGGCGGAGGCGACGCGGTCGCGCCGCCCGATGAACCGCATGCGCACGCCCTCGTCCTTGAGCTCGGGCGTCTCGCCGAGGATGCGCTGGGAGAACATCCGCATGAGCGCGGTGACCTCCTCGGCCGACCGGTTCCAGTTCTCGGTGGAGAACGAGTAGACCGTCAGCTCGCGGATGCCGAACTCCACGGCGTCGCGCAGGCGGGCCTTGACCGTGTCGGCGCCGGCCTGGTGGCCCTCGGCGACCGGGAGGCCGCGCGCAGAGGCCCAGCGGCCGTTGCCGTCGGTGATGATCGCGACGTACTTCGGCGCGTCGTCAGCCATGGCCGCGGACCTGACCGGGCCGTGCGAGCGCGCCGCCAGGCGAGTTCGCGCTCGGGATGCGAGCCGCTAGGCGAGCACTCCCGCTCAAACCTCGAGGATCTCTTCTTCCTTGCCCTTGAGGAGCGAGTCGAGCACGGCGATCTTGGCATCGGTGAGCTTCTGCAGCTCCTGCTCGCCGCGGCGCTCGTCGTCGGCCCCGACGTCGCCGTCGTCCTTGAGGCTCTTGAGGTCGTGCATGATGTCGCGGCGCACGTTGCGGATCGAGATCCGCCCGTCCTCGGCGAGGCCGCGCACGACCTTGACCAGCTCGCGCCGGCGCTCCTCGTTGAGCTCGGGGATCGACAGGCGGATGATGCGCCCGTCGTTGCTCGGCGTCAGCCCGACGTCGGACTCCATGATCGCCTTCTCGATGGCCTTGATCGAGGACGCGTCGTAGGGCTGCACGGTGATGAGCCGCGCCTCGGGCACGTTGACCGTCGCGAGCTGGCGCACGGGCGTCGACGCGCCGTAGTAGTCGACCATGATCCGGTCCAGGACCGTGGGGCTGGCCCGTCCGGTGCGCACGGAGGAGAACGTGTTCTGCGCTGCCTGCACCGCATTGTCCATGCGCTCGCCGGCCTCAACCAGGAGCTCGTCGATCAGCTCGCTCATCGTCAGCTTGCCTCCGCCTTGACCAGGGTGCCCACGCGCTCGCCGGACACTATCCGCTCGATGTTCTGCTCGTCGTCCATGTTGAAGACGTGCAGGGGCAGCCGGTTCTCCATGCACAGGGTGAGCGCCGTGGCGTCCATGACGCGCAGCCCACGCTGCAGCGCCTCCATGTGCGTGATCTCGGGGATGAGCATCGCCTCGGGGTCCTCGCGGGGGTCCGCGGTGTAGACGCCCTCGACGCCGTTCTTGGCCATGAGGATGGCCTCGGCGTGGATCTCGACGGCCCGCAGCGCCGCCGCGGTGTCGGTCGTGAAGAACGGGTTGCCGGTGCCCGCCGCGAAGATGACGACGCGGCCCTTCTCCAGGTGGCGCATCGCCCGGCGCCGGATGTAGGGCTCGGCGACCTCCTCGACCTTGATCGCGCTCTGCACCCGCGTGTGGACGCCCTGGGTCTCCAGGGCGTCCTGCAGGGGCAGCGCGTTGAGGACGGTCGCCAGCATCCCCATGTAGTCCGCGGTCGCCCGGTCCATACCGGCCGCGGCGCCCTTCATGCCGCGGTAGATGTTGCCCGCCCCGACGACGATCGCGATCTCGACGCCGCGGTCGTGGATCGCCTTGATCGACGTGGCGACCGCCCGGAGTCGCTCCGGGTCGGTGCCGTAGTCGCGGGAGCCCATGAGGGACTCCCCCGAGAGCTTCAACAGGATGCGCTTGAAGACGGGCTCGGCCACGGTCGCGCCGATCCTAGAGAACGGACGGCCCGGACCCCTGGGCGAGCGTCGCCCTCACTCGCCGACGGCGAAGCGGACGAAGCGCTTGATGACGACGTTCTCGCCCGTCTTGGACGAGAGGTCGCTGCGGAGCTGCTCGATCGTCTTGCCGTCGTGCTTGTCGGCGTTGACGTGCTCCTGGTGGAGCAGGACGACCTCGCCATACCACTTCTTGAGCTGGCCCTCGACGATCCGGGGCCGGATGTTCTCCGGCTTGTCGGCGGCCATCTCCTCGAACACGCGGGCCTCGCGGTCGCGGTCCTCCTGCGGGATCTCGTCCTCGGTGACGTACTTCGTCTGCGGCGAGGCGGCGATGTGCAGCGCGAGGTCCTTGGCGAACGCGACGAAGTCGTCGTTCTTGGCGACGAAGTCGGTGTTGCACTCGACCTGCACGAGCACGCCGACCTTGCCGGTCGCGTGCACGTAGGCCTGGACGGTGCCCTCGGAGGTCTCGCGGCCGGCGAGCTTGCCGACCTTGTTGCCCATCTTGACGCGGAGGATCTCCTGCGCCTTGTCCGCGTCGCCCTCGGCCTCGACGAGGGCGCTCTTGCAGTCCATCATGCCGGCGCCGGTCTGCTGGCGCAGGGCCTTCACGTCGGCCGCGCTGGGCTGGTAGCTCACAGTGCTCTTGCTCCGTTGGTCGTCGGAAAGGGGCTAGTTGCCAGGCGCCTGGTCGCCGAGCACCGCGTCGGTGACGGGCGTCTCGGGCGTCGAGGCGGGGTCGGGCGTCGGGTCCTGGGCGGGGGGCGCCGGAGCGGCCTGGCCCCCGGGGCGCGACTGGACCTCGTCCTGGTTGGCCTGCGGCGTGGCGCGGGCGGCCTCGGCGGCCTCCTCGGCGGCCTTAGCCTCGGCGGCGGCCTGGCGCCGCTGGGCCTCCTCGGCCTCGCGGCGGGCCGCCTCTTCGGCCGCACGCGCCGCGGCGGCCTCGGTCTCTCGCTGGATGCGGGCCTCCTCGGCGGCGCGCCACTCGCCCGCGCCCTCGGCGATCGCGTTGCCCAGCGCGCGCGTGATCAGGTCGCAGGACTTGATCGCGTCGTCGTTGCCGGGGATGACGAAGTCGATGCCGTCGGGGTCGCAGTTGGTGTCGACCAGGCCGATGAGCGGGATGCGCAGGCGCTGGGCCTCGCGCACGCCGATGACCTCGGTCTTGAGGTCGACGACGAAGATGGCGTCGGGCGTGCGCAGCATGTTCTTGACGCCGCCCAGGTTGGCGCGCAGCTTGGCCAGGTCGGCCTCGGCCGACAGGCGCTCGCGCGTCGGCAGCAGCGCCAGCTGGCCGTCGGCCTCGTAGCGCTCGAGATCGTGCAGGCGCTTGATGCGCTGGTTGATCGTCTGGAAGTTCGTGAGCAGGCCACCGAGCCAGCGGTGGTTGATGTGCGGCATGCCGCACGCCTCGGCGACCTCCTTGACGGAGTCGCGGGCCTGCTTCTTGGTGCCGACGAACAGGACGGTGCCGCCGCGGGCCGAGAGGTCGCGGACGAAGTCCTGCGCGTTGCGCAGCAGACGCTCGGTCTGCAGGAGGTCGATGATGTAGATCCCGCCGCGCTCGCCCCAGATGAAGCGGCGCATCTTCGGGTTCCAGCGTCGCGTCTGATGCCCGAAGTGCACTCCGGACTCCAGCAGCTGGCGGAGGCCGACGTCGGTGTCAGCGGCCATGGTGGTGCTCCCTTGTCGTGTGGTGATCGGTGCTGCTCCCGTCCATCCGGCTGACGCGGACTCGGCAGGTGCCGAGCAGGGTCGCGCCCCGAGGGTCAGGACGGGGTCGTGGAACTGGTTGAGGGCAGTGTAGGGCGTCCATACCTGCCCATGTCGGGCGGGTGACCGGACATTCGGCCCACAGCTGGGGCAACTCGGTGAAGGCCTCCTCACCAGTGCCGATGACCGGGTGCAGGCCCCCTCCCCCCAGGGGCCCATGACCCGAACGAGGAGGACCGCCCCATGGCGATGACGTCGCCGATCCGAGGATCCATCCCGAGCGGCCGGCGTCGCGCTGTGCTCGTGGCCGCGAGCCTGCTCAGCACCGCCGCCGCCCTCCCTGTCGCACCGTCGATGGCCGCCTCCGCGGCCAAGACCACCCGCCTGGCCCCGACCTCGGCGCTCGCGGGCTCCGATGTCGCCGGATGCCGCGCCAGGAAGAGCTCGCTGCTGGCCGGCGGCACGTGCGACTGGGCGACGGCCCTGCGCTTCGCCGTCCCGGCCGACGTCGCCTCCGCGCGCCTGCGCGTGCACGTCAGCGGCACCTCCACCGGCCCGCTCAAGGTCAGCGTCCCCGCCACGGCGACCACCGCGGCCCGCAGCTTCACCACCGCCGCCAAGAAGCTCCACGGCACGGTCCGCATCGACGTCTCGGCCGCGATCGGCGCCGACGGCATCACGCAGGCCCTGACCGTCGAGGGCCCGGCCGGCGCCACGATCCGCTTCTCCCGCCCCGCGCTGGAGGTCACCGTCCCCGCGGCCGGCACCGGCAGCAGCGTGGGCACGGGCACCGGCACCGCCACGGGCTCGGTTGCGGGCAGCACGACCCCGCCGGTCGTCGTCCCGCCCGTCGTGCCGCCCGTCGTCACCCCGCCGGCGCCCGCGGGCCAGGCCCTGCCCCCGAGCAGATCCTCCTCGGTCTGGCTCAGCCCGGCCGACCTGCAGTCGCTGCCGACCTCCGGCGCCGCCTGGAGCGCGGTCAAGTCCGCCGCCGACGGCAGCCTCGGCACGCCCGACGTCGAGAACCAGGACTCCGACCACGACGTCAACACGCTCGCCGCGGCGCTCGTCTACGCCCGCACCGGCACCGCGAGCTACCGCGCGAAGGCCGCCGCCGGCATCGCCGGGGCGATCGGCACGGAGGCCGGAGGCCGCACGCTGGCTCTGGCCCGCAACCTCCTCTCCTACGTCGTCGCGGCCGACCTCATCGACCTGCACGGCCTCGACCCCGCCGCCGACGCGCGCTTCCGTGCCTGGATCTCGGCTGCGCGCACCGAGAACCTGCAGGGCATGACGCTCATCAGCACCCACGAGGACCGCCCGAACAACTGGGGCACCCACGCGGGCGCGAGCCGCATCGCCGTCGACCTCTACCTCGGCGACGACGCCGACCTGGCCCGTGCCGCCGCCGTGTACAAGGGCTGGCTCGGGGACCGCTCGAGCTACGCGTCCTTCTCCTGGGGCGACCTGTCCTTCCAGGCCGACGCCGCCCACCCGGTCGGGATCCAGCCGGTCGGCTCGACCAAGAGCGGCGTCAGCCTCGACGGTGCCCTGGCCGACGACATGCGCCGCGGCTGCTCGTTCCAGCCCGTGCCCTGCCACACGAACTACGCGTGGGAGGCCATGCAGGGTGCCGTGATGCAGGCCGAGCTGCTCTCCCACCACGGGATGCCGGCGTTCAGCTGGTCCGACAACGCCGTCGAGCGCGCCGCGCTGTACCTCCAGCAGCTCGACCAGTCCTACGGCGGCTGGTGGGCGGCCACGGATGACACGTGGCAGCCCTGGGTGCTCAACCACGCCTATGGCGCGCACTTCCCGGCCACCACCGGCGGGCCCGGCAAGAACTTCGGCTGGACCGCCTGGGTCTACGGGCCGAAGGGCTGACACCCTCCTGGAGCGTCCATGGTGTCCGTCGGCGGACGCCATGGACGCACGTCCGGGTTCACCATCCGGCAACGCGAGGCATCAGGAGTCGTGCGACATTGGTCGGGACACAGAACGACGAGCCAATGAACTGCCGCGTGCGGACCGAGCACGCGGAGGAGGAGGAGAAGCGATGACCTGGAAGCTGCACGACCCCCAGCACCGCGCCGTCATCACCCCGTTCGCCTCGCGCCAGGAGGCCGAGCGCTGGCGCGACGCCCACGGTCTGGACGGCCTGTTCGCGGTCGCCCAGGACGCCGAGGCGGTCCCGCCCGCCGCCGGCCGCCCGCGCCCCGCGACCCCGCGCCGCGGGCACACGGCCGCCGCCGCGCGCGAGCGCCGTCGCCGCCCCGCCTGCTGACCGCCGCTCCTCGGGACCCCAGACCATTGGGGCGGGCCACGACCTCCGGGCCTGTCCATCCGTAGCGCAGACAGGCGGTGCGCCGGGACTTAGCCTCACGGGCGTGTCCATCCGCCTCACGCTCCTGGGCCGGCTGCGCCTGCCGGTCCTCGCCGCCCTGATCGCCGCGGCGGCCGTCCTGGCCCTCTCGGCGGCGTCCGCCGCGCCGGCCCACGCCGCGACCGCGCCGACGACCGACATCGGCCACAAGGACCAGTCCTACGCCGACGCCTACGACGTCGGCGGCTCCATCACGGGCACCAAGCCGGAGAGCAAGCTCTGGTTCAACGACGGCACGTGGTGGTCGGACATGTACAGCGCGACGCTGGGCGTGCACCGCATCTACAAGCTCAACCGCGCGACGGAGACCTGGAGCGACGCGGGCACGACCCTGGACTCGCGCCCCAAGACCCGCTCGGACATCCTCTGGGACAGCGCCACCGGCAAGCTCTACGTCGCCTCCCACAGCTACACGTCGCAGAGCTCCACCACGACGACGGGCACCGACGGCAAGCTCTGGCGCTACAGCTACAACCCCATCAGCCACACGTACTCGGTGGACGCCGGATTCCCGGTCAACCTGGGCTCGGCCAAGACCGAGACGCTGGTGATCGACCGCGACACCACCGGGCGCCTGTGGGCGACCTGGACGGCCAACCTCCAGGTCTGGGTCACGCACTCGACCTCGGCGGGCGACACCTCCTGGGTGACGCCCTACGTCCTGCCCGGCTCGGGCACGCTGAACGCCGACGACATCTCCTCGGTCGTCGCGTTCAAGGGCTTCATCGGCATCCAGTGGAGCGCGCAGGACAAGACGACCACGCCGTATTCGGGCAACGAGTGGTTCGCGGTGCACAAGGACGGCGCCGGCGACACCGCCGCCGACTGGAGCGCGAGCACGATCCCGACGGGCTACAGCCCCGACGATCACATCAACCTCAAGGCCGACGCCGACGGCAACGTCTTCATCGCCTCCAAGACCAGCGAGAGCACGAGCACCAACCCGCTCATCTTCCTGCTCAAGCGCACCCTGACGAGCACCACCACCGGCGCCGGCACGTGGACGAAGGCCGTCTTCGGCACGGTGGCCGACAGCAACACGCGGCCCATCGTCGTGCTCGACCCCACCGACGACCAGGCCCACGTCTTCGCGACCTGCCCGCAGCCGCCGTACACCAGCGGCCAGTCGGGCGGCGACATCTGCGAGAAGGTCAGCCCCATGTCGTCGCTGTCGCTGCCGGCCGGGCAGGGCACGCCGGTCATGCGCGACCACACGTCGCAGGACATGAACGACGTGACCTCGACCAAGCAGCCGGTCTCGCCGACCACCGGGCTGGTGGCGATGGCCAACGACAAGACGACCAAGCTGTACTGGCACTCCGACGAGCCGTTGGGCGACGGGCCGCCCCCGACCGGGCCCACGGCCTCGTTCACGGCCACCCCCACCTCGGGCACCGCGCCGCTCGTCGTCCAGTTCACCGACACCTCGACGGGCTCGCCGACGACCCATGCGTGGAACTTCGGCGACGGCACGCCGGTCGACACGACCGCCAACCCGCAGCACACCTACTCCACGCCGGGCACCTATGACGTCACGCTGAGCGTGTCCAACGCCAACGGCTCCGACTCCGTCACGCAGAGCGGGCTGATCACGGTCGCGTCCGGCTCCACGAGCGGCCAGACGACGTTCACCGACGTCGCCGACGCGCCGGTGAAGTCCACGAGCGCGACCAGGAACTACGGCACGGACACGAGCCTGCGGGTCCGTCAGGGCACCAGCTCGACCGACACCTTCTACCACTCCTACCTCAAGTTCGACGTGTCGGGTCTGGGCGGGACGCCGACCGACGCCAAGCTGCGCCTGTTCGTCACCGACGCCAGCCCCGACGGCGGGCGGGTGTTCTCCGTGGCCAACACATGGGCCGAGTCGACGATCACCTGGGCCAGCGCGCCGGCCATCGGCGCCACGAGCATCGGCTCGGCGGGCACGACGACCGCCGGTGCCTGGGTCGAGATCGACCTCGGCACCGCGGTCACGGGCAACGGCACCTACAGCTTCGCGCTGACCAACACGAGCTCCAACAGCGCGTACTACTCCAGCCGCGAGGGCACCAACGCGCCTCAGCTCGTGGTGACCGCGGGCGGCGGCAGCCCGCCGCCCCCGGGCCAGCCGACCGCGGACTTCAGCGCCACCCCGACCTCGGGCAGCGCGCCGCTGGCCACGACGTTCACGAGCCTGGCCAGCAGCGATGTCGACGGCTGGACGTGGGACTTCGGCGACGGCAGCCCCGTCTCGCACGCCCAGAACCCGGCGCACTCCTACACGACGCCCGGCACCTACGACGTGACGCTCACCGTGTCGCGCTCCAGCGACGGCGCGACGGCCACCTCGACCAAGAACGGCTACATCACGGTCTCCGCGACCCCGCCGCCGCCGAGCGGGACGCTGACGTTCACCCCCACCGCCGATGCGCACGTCAAGTCCTCGAGCCCCAGCTCCAACTACGGGACGGCGACGACCCTGCAGATCCGCCAGGGCGATGCGTCCAACCCGGTGACCTACGTCACCTACCTGAAGTTCGCGGTCAGTGGGCTCAACGGCGCGGTGCCGACGAGCGCCAGGCTGCGGCTGTTCGTCACCGACGCCAGCACCGACGGTGGCAGCGTCTTCCGCGTCGGTGACGCCTGGACCGAGACGACGCTGAACTGGAACAACCGCCCGTTGCTGCCCGCCACCAGTGTCGGGACGGCGGGCGCGGTCGCCGCCGGCGCCTACGTCGACATCGACCTCGGCTCGGCCATCACCGGCGACGGGACGTACAGCTTCGCCATCGCGAGCTCGTCGACCAACAGCGCGATCTACTCCAGCCGCGAGACGACCAACCCGCCCCAGCTCGTCCTCGGGACCTGATCAGCGCCGGGGCAGCCGGCCGGCGCCGCGGCGCCGGCGCAGGAAGCGGGCGCCGGCCGGCGGCGCCGCGCCCAGGCGGTGCTCGCCGGGGAGGTCACCGCCGCCGGGAGGCCGGTCGCACACCCGCTCCACGATGAACCCCGGCAGGCAGAACTCGCTGCGCCAGGCCTCGGCGGCCTCCTCGGTGCCGAAGGGCCAGATCACCGCCGTATAGGTCCCGTCGTGCAGCATCCAACCGAAGTCGTCCATGGGCGTCCTCCCAGACCCGACCGGCCTCTCCGGCGCCGGGTGGATGCAGATTCGGTCCGGTCCGGGGAAGTCCTTTGGCGGACGACCGCTCATCCCGTCCCGCGGGCCCGCTGCAGGGCGTCCTGCAGATCGGCGGGCAGCTCGCTGAGCACGTCGAGGGCCTCACCCGTCACCGGATGGGCGAAGGCCAGGCGGGCCGCGTGCAGGAACTGGCGCTCCAGCCCGAGGTCGCCCGCGGCGCCGTAGGTCGGGTCGCCCGCGACGGGGTGGCCGATGGCCTCCAGGTGGACGCGGATCTGGTGCGTGCGCCCCGTGTCCAGCCACACGTCGAGCAGCGAGTGGCGCGGGAGCGCCTCGACCAGCGCGAAGCGGGTGCGGGCCGAGCGCGGCGTGTCGGTGTCGGTCGACATCTTCGTGCGCTCGCGCCGGTCGCGCCCGATCGGCGCCTCGATGGTCCCGGTGCGGGCCGGCGGCCGGCCGACGACCAGCGCGCGGTACTCCCGCGTCAGCTCGCGTCGCTGCAGCGCGAGCTTGAGCGCGGCGTGGACGGGCTCGGTCTTGGCGACGACGAGCAGACCGGAGGTGTCGCGGTCCAGGCGGTGCACGAGCCCGGCGCGCCAGCCCTCGCCGGCGTCGCCCGGCGCGCCGGCCCCGGCCCGCGCCTCCAGCGCCTGGGCCAGCGTGCCCGTGAGGTGGCCGCGAGCCGGGTGGACGACCAGGCCGGCCGGCTTGTCGACGACGAGCAGGTGCTCGTCCTCGTAGGGGACGGCGAAGCTGACGCCGGCCGCGACGTCCTCCGGGCCCACCGGCGCCTCGGGCTCGGTGACCTCGACGAGGTCACCGGCGGCGACGATCCGGCTCTTGGCCTGCGGCAGGCCGCCGACGCAGACCAGGCCCGCGTCGATCAGGCGCTGCGCACGCGCACGCGATCCGAGCGGCCTGGCCAGGAACGCGTCGAGCCGCTGGCCGGCCTCATCGGGCCCGACGTGCAGATCCATGATCGCGCTCGCTCTGCTCGAGGACCCAGACCAGCGCCAGCACCCCGAACGTGATGGCCATGTCGGCCACGTTGAAGGCGGGCCAATGGGGCAGCTTGATGAAGTCGGTCACCGCGCCGTCGCGGACGCGGTCGATGATGTTGCCCAGCGACCCGCCGAGCAGCAGACCGGTCGGCAGCCACACCAGGCGCCGGTCCAGGTGGGTCACGAAGTAGGCCAGCAGCGCGGCCAGGGCGCCGGCGACGAGCACCACCACGACGATCCCACCGCCCGCGAAGGCGCCGAACGCGACGCCCGAGTTGCGCACGTGGACCAGCGTGATCCCCGGCAGCATCGAATCCTCCTCGCCGACCATGACGCTCCCGCGCACGGCGGCCTTGGCCACCTGGTCGACCAGGACGACCGCCGCGAGCACCAGGCCGGCCCGCAGCCACGAGCGCGTCCGGACGCTCAACCCCGGATGAGGGAGACGAGGAGGTTGCCGACGACCACGAGCACGATGATGCCGATCATCGGGCTGAGGTCCAGCGGGCCGAACGGCGGGATGAACCGCCGGAAGATCGCCAGGTACGGCTCGCACACGTCGCGCAGGAAGTCCAGCAGCCCGCGAGACCAGCGCGAGTACGGGATGCGGCCGCCCACGGTGAAGAACATGGACGTGAAGATGTAGGCGATGATCAGGATCGTGTAGACGTAGATCAGCGCCGAGACGAACGAGGCCACCTGGTCGCGCGCGGTGGCGAGCACCAGGAGGGCGCTCATCACGCGGCTCCCAGCACGGCGCCCAGGGCGTCGTCGAACGCCGCGCGGACGCCGGCATGCTCGAGGGCGGCCAGGCCGCGGGCGGTGGAGCCGCCCGGCGAGGTGACCTCGCGGCGGACGGCGAGCGTGTCGTTGCCGCGGGCACGCAGCAGCGCGGCGGTGCCCGCGAACGTCGCGACGACCATCTCGGAGGCCTTGTCGGGTGTGAGCCCGCGGCGCACGCCGGCGTCGACCTGGGCCTCGACGAGCAGCGCGACGTAGGCCGGCGCGCAGCTCATGAGTCCCATGGCCACGTCGACGAGCGCGTCGTCGACCTCGACGAGGGTGCCCAGCTCGGCGAAGAGACCGGCGACCGCGGCATCCAGGGCCTCGTCCTGCTCGGCGTCGGCGGCGCGGACGACGACGCCCTGGCGGAGCTCGACCGGCGTGTTGGGCAGGAAGCGGTAGACGGGCCGGCCGGGGTAGGCGACGCGCAGGTCCTCCAGGGGCACGCCGCCGAGGATCGACGCGACGGCCCGCGCGTAGGGGGCGACCTCGGCGGCGACCGCGTCGAGCTGGGCGGGCTTGTGGCAGAGGACGACGAGATCGGCCCGCTGGGCCAGCTCGACGTTGGTGGCCACGAAGGTCCCGCCGACCTCGTCGGCCAGCGCCTGCGCGCGGTCGGCCAGGGGGTCGGTGCAGAGCAGGGAACGGCGCCAGCCTCGGGCCAGACCCCGCGCCATGTTTCCCGATCCGACCAGTCCGACCTGCATGCCGGCGACACCATAGCGGCCCGCTCGGCACGGGCTAGGACTGGTTGAAGAAGCCCTTCTCGATGAGCTGGGCCCGCTCCTCCGCCGAGATCTCGACGTTGCGCGGGGTCAGCATGAAGACGCGGTCGGCGACCCGCTGCATCCCGCCGTCGAGGGCGTAGGTCAGCCCGGAGGCGAAGTCGATGAGGCGCTTGGACAGCTCGGTGTCGCTGGACTGCAGGTTGAGCACGACCGGGATGTCGTCCTTGAACCGGTCGGCGATCTGCTGGGCGTCGTTGAACGACTTGGGGATGACCAGGTGCATACGGACGTTGCCGCCGTTGCCCTCGCGAGCGACGGGACGCAGGACCGCCGTCCGCGAGCCCCGGTCGTCGTCGGCGAAGATGTCGTCGAAGTCGTTGCCCCGCCGGCGCGAGCTCAGGCGGCGGACGTTCGGCCGCTCGCGGTAGCGCTCCTCCGTGGCCCGCTCGGGCTCGTAGGGCTCCTGCTCGTCTTCGTAGGCTGCGTCGCGCTCCTCGGCAAGGCCGAAGTACACGAGCGTCCGATGCCAGCTGTCGCGAAACGCCACACGCCCACTTTACGGCCTCCGCGCGACGTTTCCTGCAACTAGCGATACAGCCTCGTGCCGATCCGCACGATCGTCGCCCCCTCCTCGACGGCGACGGCGAAGTCCTGGGTCGTGCCCATGGACAGGCGGGGCAGGTCGCGCTCGCCCGCCAGCTGCGCCAGCGCGGCGAACCAGCGTCGGCTGTCCTCGGGCGCCGCGGCCAGCGGCGGCATGGTCATCAGGCCGCCGACGCGGACGCCGGCCTCCTCGCACAGGCGCCCGACGACGTCGTCGAGGGCCGCGGGCGCGACGCCGGACTTGCCCTCCTCGCCGCTGATGTTGACCTCGACGAGGACCTCGGTGCCGGGCGCGGCGTGACGGCCGAGCTCGCGGATGACCGAGTCGCTGGAGACGGAGTGGATGAGCCGCACCAGCGGCAGGACCTGCCTGACCTTGCGGCTCTGGAGATGGCCGATGAAGTCCCACGTGAAGCCGGGGGCCGCGGCGGCCTTGCGGACGAGCTCCTGGGCCCGGTTCTCCCCGACCACGGTGATGCCGGCCTCGGCCAGGACCCCGAGATCGGCGACGTCGACGTACTTGACGGCGGCGAGGATCTCGACCGCGGCGGGGTCGCGCCCGGCCCGCCCGCAGGCGGCCTCGATCTCGGCGCGGACCTCGGCGAGGTTGCCCGCGACGCGCGCGGCGGTCAGTCCGGTGATGAGCTCGGGCACGGGACCTAGACCATAAGGGGGGTCACGTCCCGGGGCCGTGGCGCGATCGCGGCCTGGGGAGCCGGATTCGCGCCCGATCAAGCGCGCGCGCGAGACGGGAAGCACCCTGACCCCCACGGAGGGCCAGTCTTTGCCGGTCTCAACGAAAAGCCACCCCTTGCACGCGTAAATTGTGCGTCATGGGTTCTGAGCCGAACGGCCGCTCGATGGCCGCTCCGAGATTGAAGGGCCGGGCGCGTCACGCGCTCCTCGGCGCGATCACCTGCCTCATCGTGGGGGCGACAGCGGCACCGGCGATGGCGTCGTCCGCCTCCATCGGCGGTGTGCCGGCTAGCGCCATCCGCGGGCAGTCGATCACGCCGGTTGCCCAGAATGTGGTCGTCGACGCCGGGTGTGTCGCGAACGAGTACTTGTGGTTCTACGATAGTCCTGCTTCCGGCACCGCCGATGAGACGACCTCTACCCCGACGGCGTCCGCCGTGTCGTTCTCGACGGTCGCAACACACACGGTCCGGCTGAGAGTGACCGAGGTCCAGGACCAGGCGGACACGGCCAACGTCTGTCCGAACGTCGACGTGGTCGCTCCTGCGGCGTCGGTGGACGTGGTCAACCTGAAGCCGAACGCGCCGACCATCAACGCCTTCACAAATCCCGCAACGGCCAACTCCCCGGTGACTTTCAGCGGAACCTTGAATGGCGACCCTGATGGCGACAATCCGGTCAGTATCGTCGGTTGGACGTTCGGCAACGGCATCGGTTCCTCGTCGGATTCCCCGACTTACCAGTACCCGGCGGCCGGCACCTACACGGTGACGCTCACGGTGCAGGACAGCCTCGGAGCCCGGAACTCCAGCACGGCGCAGATCACGGTGAACCCGGCCAACCACGCGCCCGTCTGCCGGTCGATCAGCGCTGTCGCTTCGACCCCGCACACCCTGACGTTCATTTCGTCGTGCGCCGACGCGGACGCGGGTGAGACAGCCTCACTCGGCTATAGCTGGAACTTCGGTGATGGCACTGTGCTGCCGGGTGCGGCCTCGGCCGCACACCGCTACACCTCACCGGGGACCAAGACGGTCACCGTCACGGCCACGGACATCAACGGGGCGTCCGATTCGTCGTTCGATAGCTTCTCGCCGCCCAACGGCAGCCCGACGGCGCAGTTCGACGCCTCTCCAAACATCGTGGGTCCCGGCGGCACCGTCACCCTCAACGCGCAGACATCGACCGACCCAGACGGAGACGTCCTGACCTATGGCTGGGACCTCAACAACGACGGCACGTTCACCGACGCGGCCGGTCCCTCCCTTACGACGACGTTCCCGACGACCGGTACCAAGACGATCCGCGTGCGCGTGACGGACGGCTGGGGCGGCTCGTCGACCGCGACGCAGTTCGTGACCGTCTCGCCCAACAACCCGCCGACGCCCGCCTTCACGTTTGCGCCCGTCGCGCCGCTCGTCGGTCAGGCCGTGACCTTCACCTCCACGACGGCTCCTGGCGGCGCGCCGCTGTCGGGTCTGGTCTGGGACCTGAACAACGACGGCCAGTTCGACGATGCCTCGGGGCCCACCGCCCAGGCGGCGTTCTCGGCGCCCGGGATCTACACGGTGCGCCTCATGGCCACCGACGCGAACTTCCCGGGCGGCGTCGTCACGTTCCAGCGGGTCAGCGTCTCCGCCCCGCCCCCGGCGGCCCCGACGGCTGGCCCAACGCCGATCACCGAGCCGATCGTCCAGGCCGCCGCGAAGCTCTCGCTCCTGCAGCCCGTGCCGATCGTCCGCATCCGCGGGCAGATCGTCCGCAACGGCGTGAGGATCACGCTCCTGTCGGTCCAGGCGCCCAAGGGCGCGACCGTCAAGGTCGTGTGCAAGGGCAAGGGCTGCCCGAAGCCGCCGTGCAAGACGACGGGCAAGGGCAAGAGCCGCAAGCGCGTCTGCCAGAAGGTCGCCAGCACGAGCCAGACCGTCAAGACGGGTGGCGTGCGCTTCAAGACGATGCAGCGCACGCTGTCCTCCGGCGCTACCGTCGAGGTCTACGTGACGAAGCCCGGCTCCATCGGCAAGTACACCCGCTTCCGCATCCGCAAGGGCAAGGCGCCCGCCCGCCGCGACGCGTGCGTCATGTCCGGCAGCACGAAGTCGATCGCATGCCCGTCCGGGTAAGCAACCACGCCGTGATGGCGGGCGTCGGCGTCGGGCTGTTCGTCGGCGCCGGCGTCGCGTTCGGCCTGCACTCGGCCCCTGACGCCCCGCAGGCGGTGGACTCGCCGGTCGCCAGCCGGTCCACCGTGGTCGACGGCCCCAAGCACGCCTCCGCGACCTCGGGCCCGACCTCCGACGCGATCAAGAAGGCCCAGGGGCTCGAGAAGGCCGCCGCCGCCAAGCGGGCCAAGATCGCCGCCGCCCAGGCCCAGGCCCGCCGGCGCGCCGCCGCCAAGCGGGCCGCCGACCGGGCGGCCGCCAAGGCTGCCGCGCGCCTCACGGCCCAGCGCCAGGCCGCGAGCAACGCCGCGCAGAACGTCAACACCTCGGCGCCGGCGCCGACCCCCACGGTCACGCCCGCGCCCGCGGCGACCCAGAGGCCCGTCGCAAGGCCGACCCCGGCCCCGACGCCGGTCACGTCCACGCCCAAGACGACGACGAAGCCCAAGCCGTCGACGTCGGGCAGCTTCGACGACTCGGGCTGATCGCCGCGGCGCCTGGGCGCGCCCCTCCCCACCCGGTCGACCTCGACCTTCGCTGGCCTTTGGTCGAGCAAAGATCCGGATCAAAGACCAGCGGTAATCCACGACCTCCCTGCATACGATTCAGCCATGACGCCGGCCGACCTCAACTTCCCCTCCAACGGTGCCCCGACGCGCGGTCGCTCGGCGATCAGCACGTACGTGGTCACCGGGGTCGCCGGCTTCATCGGCTCGCACCTGGCCGAGATGCTCCTGGCCCGCGGCGATGCCGTCATCGGCATCGACGCCTTCACGAGCTACTACCCCCGCAAGCTCAAGCGGGCCAACCTCGAGTACCTGACCGACAGCTCGCGCTTCTCCTTCCTCGAGGCCGACCTCAACGACGCGCCGCTCGAGTCGCTCTTCGCGGGCGTCGACGGCGTGTTCCACCTCGCCGCCCAGCCGGGCGTGCGCGGCAGCTGGGGCCAGGGCTTCGAGCACTACGTGCGCGACAACGTCCAGGCGACCTCGCGCGTCTTCGACGTCGCGGCGGCCGCGGGCGTCCGCGTCGTCTACGCCTCGTCCTCGTCGATCTACGGCGACGCGGAGGGCTACCCGACGACGGAGGCGACCACGCCGCAGCCCCGCTCGCCGTACGGCGTCACCAAGCTCACCTGCGAGCACCTGCACCGCGCGTTCTCGCTCAACAAGGGCCTGGACGCCGTCGGCCTGCGCTACTTCACCGTCTACGGCCCGCGCCAGCGCCCGGACATGGCGACGCAGCGCATCGCCGAGGCCCTGTGCGGCGGCGGCAGCTTCGAGGTGTTCGGCACGGGCGAGCAGTCCCGCGACGTCACCTACGTCGAGGACGCCGCCCGGGCGACGCTCACCGTCATGGAGGTCGCACCGACCGACCGCGTGTACAACGTCGGCGGCGGCAGCGAGACGACGCTGCGCGAGATCATCGCGACCTGCGAGCAGATCACTGGGGAGACGCTGGAGGTCACCTACACGACCGTCGCCGACGGCGACGTCAAGCGGACGGCGGCCGACACGTCGCTCATCCTCGAGGAGACGGGCTGGAGCCCGCAGGTCTCCCTGGAGGACGGGCTCACGAGCCAGCTGGCCCGCACCATGAGCCATCAGGCCTGGGAGGGGACGCCCGCCGTGGCCTAGAGCCCGAGGAGTCCGGAGGCCCGGGTCGTCCGGGTCCACGGAGGGCTCGCCACACACGAGGGTCGAGGAACGGGACCCGCCCGGTACTTCCGGGTGGGTCTCGAGCAGTGCAGCACCAAGGAACTGGCAGCCAATGGGGGCCGCCATGATCAAGGAGGAACACATGGCCAAGCGCTCCGCGCTTGCCGCGATCGGCGTCGCCGTCGCGCTCACTGGGCTGTCCGCCCAGAGTGCCTTCGCCGGCACCATCGCCCGAGACACCGACGCCCAGACGGGCGTCACCCGGCTGCTGTTCGGCGAGAACCGCGTCTCGGCGAACGACCCGCTCGATCCGGCCAAGACCGTGCCGGCCGACGAGCCGAACTCCATCACCGTCACGCTCAGCGGCGGGGTCTTCACGATCCGCGACAGCACGACGCCGCTCACCCCCGGACGCTGACCGGCTCGGGCTGCGACCAGGGAGCCGACATCAACACCGTCACGTGCTCGGCCGCGAACATCGCGCGGCTCGTCTTCCCGCTCGGGCTGAACAACGACACGTTCGACAACCAGACCGCCACGCCGGCCGACATCAACGGCGGCGCAGGCACCGACACCATCATCAACTCGGGCGCCGGCGACGACACGATCGACACCAGCGGCAACTTCATCGACACGATCAAGTCGTGCGGCCCCGGGACGGACAAGCTCCTGGCCGACAAGAACGACACCATCCTGGCCGGCAACGCCTGCGAGTCGATCATCATCAACGGCGTCGAGACGGTCCCGCCGGCCGGCGGCGGCACCGGCGGTGGCGGCACCCCGCCCCCGCCCCGGCCACCGGCGGCGGCACGAGCGGCGCGCAGCCTCCGGCGCCTCCCGTCAACGTCGCTCCGATCAACGCCGCACCGGCCGGCACCCCGGCCCCGGTCGAGTCGCTGCCCGTGGCCCCGACGTCGAAGCCGGGCGCCTGCGTGACCAAGTACATCGGCACCGCCGCGGCGGACCGCATCGATGGCTCCGGCGACGGCGACATCGAGTACGGCCTGGGCGGCAACGACTACATGACGGGCCAGTCCGGCGATGACTGCCTCTACGGCGGCCTCGGCGCCGACACGCTCATCGGCGCGGAGGGCATCGACCTCCTGGTCGGCGAGGCCGGCAACGACAAGCTGTACGGCGGCGACGGCAACGACCGCCTGTTCGGCAACGCCGGCAACGACCGCCTCTACGGCAACGCCGGCACCGATCGCCTCTCGGGCGGCGCGGGCGACGACCGGGTCTCCGGCGACGCCGGCAACGACACGCTGTTCGGCTCCTCCGGCAAGGACAACATGACCGGCGGGTCGGGCAACGACAGCATCTCGGGCGGCCTGGGCAACGACACCATCTCCGGTGGCCCCGGTGCCGACACCATCACGGCTGGTCCCGGCCGCGACGTGGTCCGCGGTGACGCGGGCAACGACAAGATCAACGTGCGCGACGGTCACCGTGACGTCGTCAACTGCGGCCCCGGCCGCGATCACGTCACCGCCGACAAGGTCGACGTCCTTCGCAACTGCGAGGTCGTCACCCGGCGCTGACGGGCCCCCATGGCCAGCGGTGCCGGGTGGTCCCCAGCTGCCCGGCACCGCCGCCTTGGAACCTGGAGGCAAGACGCGATCACCCACGAGGGGCCCCAACCGGGAGGTGGGTCCCTCGTGGCGTTCGTGGGACCGGCCTCAGCCGTTCGGCAGGTGCACGACGAACCGCCCGGCCCGTCCCGCAGGCCGCGGGGCCACGACGCCCTCGACGAGCTCCGGCCGCGCGCCGACGCGCAGCTGCGCCGGCACGTCGACGACGATCTCGACGCCCCGCTCGCGCGGCCTCGGCGGTCGCCATGAGCGCCGCGACGACCCCGCCCCCGCCATCCCGGCGAGCTTGCGGCGCAGCCGGCGACGCAGACGTCGATCGTGTTGTCGTGGACGATCGCGCCCCGGGCCCACGCGGCGTGGACGAGCGCCTGGCGGCTGATGGCCCGCCCCTCGCCCGCCGCCGGCGCGGCGAGCATCCGGAACTCGGTGTGCGTCAGCGCCGTCGAGCGCGCCGTCGAACTCGGCGGCGCGCTCGACGGGGTCCAGCCGCAGGCCGTGGCCGTCCTGGGGCGAACGGCTTGACGACGTCGTCGTCGCCCCCGGCGCGGAGGCCGGCGAGGCGGTCGCTGAGCGCGTGGCGCGCGGGGAGCAACGGCACCGGGGCGCGCACGCCGCGGCCGCGCAGCAGTGCTCCCGGCCACGCCTGATGCTCGCAGGCCGGTTCAGTCGCTGCAGCGGTGGCAGAGCCCGTAGACCGTGAGCTCGCACACGGCGCTGCGCATCGGCACCCGCTGGGCGACGCGCCGCAGCATGCGGTCCAGCCGCGTGTCGTGCAGCAGCTCGATCCGCCCGCACTCCTGGCAGACCATCTGCGCACGGCCCGGGCCGGCCCCGTGTTGGCGTCGGGCAGGGAGACCGCCCGGGGCGAGGACCGGATGGAGCGCAGGGAGCTGGCGCGGCGCGCGAGGGCCGGGGAGTCCATGTGCCCAGTGTGACGCGGGCGTCTGAACGCGTCCTGAACATCAGGCGGCCCGGCGTCAGCCGCCCGGCCTCCTTGAGGGCGCGGTGCATCCGGCAGGTCACGAACAGGTCGCCGGCCAGGTCGCGCTCCAGCCCGATGCGCGCGCGGTGCCGGTCCAGGCGGCGCCGGAGAGCAGCAGGTCGCCGCTGACGGCGGTCTCCCCCACGGCCGGCAGCCGGGCGCGGTGGCCGGCGAACCCGGGTCGCGGCAGTATCTCGTCGTCGCCCACGCCCGCGTCGCGCAGGCGGCGCAGCGCGTCCCACTCGTCGTCCAGGCGCCGGTTGAGGTGCGGCTCGCGGGTGAGCTTGACGACCCCCCCGCGGCGCCGGGGCGTGCGGATCGCGTCGCCCGCCCCGGCGCCGAGGTGCTCGGCGTCGCCGTCGGCGAAGACCATGCGCGAGCGCGCCGGCAGGTCGCGGTCGGCGGCCGACGGGCGGCGGTGGCCGTCGACGACCAGGGCCAGGGACGGCTGCAGTCCCTACAGCGCCTTGGCGCCGCGTGTGGACCGGCACGCCGCCGCTCGACGGCCCTCCGGCGCGCGGGTGCGCGCGTTCACGACGACCGGGCCCGGGCGGTGGCTCAGCGGCGGCCGATGAAGGGCGACCCGGCGCCGAGGACCGTGCCGAGCACGCGCCCGTGGACCAGGCGCAGGCTCTCGACCGTCGAGACGAGATCCTCACGCGATGTGCGGTCGACGCCGGCGACGAGGATCGTCCCGTCCGCCAGGCGGCCCCAGCTGAGGCCCGCGGGCGAGCGGTCGATGCCCGGCGCGCGGATGACGACGACGTCGTGGTGGGCCATGAGCTCCTCCAGCAGCGCCTGGTGGGCGGCGGGGCCGCCGTCCAGGGGCGCCGGGTGCACCGACACGCCGTCGGCGAGGTCGTCGGGCACACGTGAGCCGGCGTCCTCGCCGCCGTCGATGAGCGCGACGCTGCGCCCGCCGGCGGTGAGGGCCACCGCCAGGTTGGCGGCGACGCCGACGGCGCGGTCGTCGACCTCGAGGATGAGCAGGCTGCGCTCGCCGACGGCGCGCAGCTTGGCCGCCAGCCGGCGGATCTCCTGGGCGCCGCGCGAGCTCGGCTCACGCACCACCAGGGCGCTGCCGGGCCCGGCACGCAGCGTGCCGGTGCTCAGCGTCGCGATGGCGCCGGTGCCGGTGGCCGCGGTGATGTCCGAGACGTCGCGGACCGCGCCGCTGGAGCGGTCCAGGACCACGGCGACGCCCAGGGCGCCGAGCAGTCCGACCAGCGCGGCGGCCAGGCCGATCGGCAGGGCGCCGGGGCCGACGGGGCCGCCGGAGGCCTGGGCGGGCTCGACGACCTGCAGCTCGCCCGGGTCCGTCGGGGAGCCCGACTCCCGCTTGGCGGCCAGGGCGACGAGCTCCTGGGCGTGGGTGCTGGCGATCCGCGTGGCCCGGAGGCGATCGCGGTCCTTGACCGTGATCGTCAGCAGGCGCGTGACGCCGTTGGCCGAGGCGCTGACCTCGCCGGAGACGTCGCGCAGGCTCAGCTTCTGGGCGGTCGCGGCCAGAACGGGCTGGGTCGTGGCCAGCTGCGCGTAGGTCTGCGCGAGCTGCCCGGCGGCCTTGACCGTGTCGAGGTCGGTGTTGATCGGGCCGACGAGCAGGACGGCCTTGGCCTCGTAGGTGGGATGGCCACCCGCGCCGACCGCGTAGCCGGCGAGGCCCGCCGCGACCGCGGCGGCCAGCAGCATGGTGCGCCAGCGCCGGGCGACGGCCCAGACGCTCAGGTTCCGCTCGCTGGAGCGCGGCGGCGCCGGGTCCAGCGGACGGTCGGTGGACGTCGTCAAGGGTCGTGTTTCGAGATCGAACCGGGGATCCATTACGTCAACAGCCTCCGCAGGATAGGTAGACGGGCGATCTCGGGGAAGGTGTGCTCCACGCGGAGCTCGGCGCGGTTGAGCCGGATGACGAGCGCCGAGACGACCGCCGACAGCGCCACCTGGATGTAGACCGACGGGTTGAGCAGCAGCGCGACCAGGCCGATGACGACCGTCGCGAGGACGATGGAGCCGTACACGCGGACCTGCCGGCGGTCGAACACGCTGATGCCGGTGCCCCGCCTGAGGGCCAGCTGCTTGATCACGTTGTGCAGCAGCAGCGTCACGCAGGTGCCCACGCCGGCGCCGACCGCGCCGAAGGCCGGGATGAGCGCGAGGTTGACCAGCACGTTGAGCACCGCGACGAACAGGCTGACGCCGACGGTGAGCTTGACCATGCCGTAGACGCGCAGCGTCAGGCCGTTGAAGCCGAGCGCGGCGTTGAAGTAGTAGCCGAGGCTGAGCAGTGCGAGGATCGGCGCCGAGCTCGCGTACTGCGCGCCGAAGAGCGCGACGGTGACGGCCTTGGCCGCCGGGAACGTCAGCGCGAAGACCGGGAAGGAGAACACCGCGATCCACACGGCGGTGCTCCAGTAGAGGTCGTTGATCCCCTTCTTGTCGCCGCGGGCGAACAGCCGCGACGCCGCGGGCGTGAACAGCAGCGCGAAGCTCGTCATGACGAGCGAGTTGAGCTTGGCCGCGGGCTGCACCACCCGGTAGTCGGCCACCTCGTTGGTGTTGCCGAACATCTCGAGCATGAACACGTTCGTCGTGTTCATGACCACGAAGAGCAGGTCGACCACCACGAGCGGCAGGGCGAAGCCGTAGACCTCGCGCCAGGGGAACTCGAGCCGGCGCAGGTGCAGGTGCTCCATGAGCCCGTCCTTGCGCAGCAGCCCGACGAGCATCACGAGGTACAGCACGATGCCCGCCGCGCCGCCCAGGACGTAGCCGATCGCCAGCTCCTTGACGCCGGCGTGGGTCGCGAGGACGAAGACGATGGCGCCCAGCCGGAACATCGGCGCGAGCACGTAGCGGCGCACGAAGATCGCGCGCGGCTTGGAGAACACCGCGAAGACGCCCATGAGCACGTCGTCCAGCGACTGCAGCGGCGCCAGGCAGATCAGGATGAGCAGCACGGTCACGGCGCCCGGGCTGGCGGCCATCTTGCCGCCGGCGAAGCCGTCGAGCCCGAAGGCCACCGCGATGAACGCCGCGCCGAAGCCGATCACCGTCCCGGTGACCATGAACAAGGTGCCGAAGAGCCGGTTGTACGTGCCCTGCTCGTCGTAGATCGGCAGCCAGCGCGCGACGCCCTTGTCGAGGCCCATCGTCGAGATCGCCTCGCCTAGCGCGACCATCGACAGGCCGTAGGCGAAGATGCCGAACTCGTTCTTGGTCAGGTACCGCGCGATGAGCACCTGGGTGACGAAGTTGATGCCCAGCGAGACGAAGCGCCCGACGAGCAACAGCGTGGAGCCGCGCAGCTGGGTGCGCGTCGCCGCCGTGGTCTTGGCCGCCGACTCCGGGGTGCGCTCGTCGCCGCTCTCGGCGGGCGCCGGCAGCGTGGAGGGCGCGGTGCTCATCCAGCGCCGGGTCCGGCGTGGTGCGGCGCAGGACGGTCATGGCGAGAGGAACACGCCCCGCTGGTGCATCTGGGGCGTGAAGCTCCGAGCATGGGGCCAAGATACCGGCGGTCGCGTGCCCTGTCGCCACTACAAGGACCAGTCCAGGGCTAGACCATAGGGGGGCCACTCCTGGACGGAGGCCGCGTCTTGCCGCCATCGGGTGTCACCGCCGCCGTTGCCGCGTATCCTCGTCGGCGTGCAAGGTGTCCGGGCCATCGATCCTGACGTGCGCCCGGAGTACCCCGACCTGGCCCGCGTCGGGACGTCCCTACGGCGCTGGTGGCCAGCGGCCCTGGTCGTGGCGATCCTGTTCGCCGCCCTGGGCGCCCACGCCAGCAAGCCTGCGGCGACGCCGTACGCCGCCAGCGCGCAGGTCCTGGTCGGCCCGCTGGCCGGCGAGCTGTCCGTGCTGCGCGCCTCGGGCCAGCAGGCCCAGACCTACGCCGACCTGGCCACGAGCCGCCCGGTCTTCGCCGCAGTGCTCAAGCAGCTGCGCTCGACCGAGTCGGTCTCGGCCTTCGGCCGGCGGGTCACCGTCGCGGCGGACTCGAACACCCGTCTGCTCAAGGTCACGGTGCAGGCCCGGACCCCCGCCGCGGCGGCCGGCCAGGCCAACGCCCTGGCCGCCGAGGTCGTCCGCGAGTCCGCCGCCCAGCAACCCGCCGTCACGGCCCTCACGAAGACGAAGTCGGGCCAGATCAACCCGCGCCAGGCCGCCGCCGCCGTGCGGCTGCGCATCGTCGAGTCCGCCGTCCCGCCGCCGGCGACCAAGTCGGGCTCCAAGAAGAGCTTCATGGCCGTGGCCGCTCTCGCGGGCGCGCTGCTGGCGTTCATGCTCGGGCTGGTGTCCGACAGCGTCCGCCGTCGCATCGAGACCGTGGGCGAGCTCGACGCCGTCTGCCCCGCCCCTACGATCGGGCGCCTGCGCGACGGCCACCTGTCGGCGGCCACCGTGACGCTGAGCGGTGCGCGAGGCGGCGTGGTCGTCGGCGAGGTCTCGGGCGGCGGTGCCCAGCTCTCGCTCGCCCTCGGCCGAGCGTTGGCCTCCGAGGGCGTCCGTGTGCTGCTGGCCGACGCCGATCCCGACGGCGGCCTGAGCACCCTGCTCGGCGCCGGCGACGCCGCGGGCCTGCTCGACACCGGTGAGTCGCCCGCGCGGCCGATCCCCGTCGACCGTGCCGGCTTCCTCCAGCTCCTGGCCCGCGGTGCGCCCGGCCACCGGGCGACCCGCCGCCCCGACCCCGCTCGGGCGCTGGCCGCGGCGGCCCCGGGCGCCGACACCGTCATCGTCAACGCCGGCGCGGCGCCGGCCACCGGCGAGTTCGTCCGCGGGCTCGGATCCGACACCGCCGTCCTGGCCGTCCCGCAGGGCCGCGTCCGCGCCGCCGACGTCGCCGAGGCCGTGGCCATCCTGGAACGCCAGGGCCTGCGCGTCGTGGGCGCCGTGTTCGTCCAGCGCCCCGGACTGCGAGAGGCGCTGCAGGCCCGCCGACGCCGCGCCGGGCGGCGTCCCGCCCCGCCGGCGTCGCCCGCCCCCGCCGGGACGCCCGACCACCAGCCCGCCTGATGGCGGCGGCGGCAGCGCTGCCGTCCCGCTGGCGGCCGCTCGTCGTGGCGGCCGCCCTCGCGGCGGGCACGCTGGGCACCGCGGCCACGGCGGCGGCGCCGGCCGGCGCGGCGGCGCCGGCGATGCGCCCCGGGGTGTGGATCACGGCCGCCCAGCTGCGCACGCTGCCCGAGCGCGGCGCGGCCTGGCGCCAGCTCGTGGAGCTTTCGCGCGCGCCGCTGGGTCACGCGAAGCTCGCCGACCAGGACTCCGAGCACGACGTGAGCGTACTGGCCACCGCGATGGTCGCCGCTCGGACGAACGACGACGGGCTGCGCAGGCGGGCCGCGGCGGGGATCATGGACGCGATCGGCACCGAGCAGGGCGGGCGCACGCTCGCGCTGGCCCGCGGCCTGATCGCCTACGTCGTCGCCGCCGACCTCATCGACCTGCGTCACCTCGACGCGGGCAAGGACCGCGTCTTCCGCGCCTGGCTGTCCAAGGTGCGCCGGGAGAAGCTGAGCCCGTCGCAGAACCCGACGCTCATCCTCACCCACGAGCTGCGGCCCAACAACTGGGGCACCCACGCGGGCGCCAGCCGCATCGCGGCCGACATCTACCTCGGCGACCGCAAGGACCTCGCCCGCGCCGCGGCGGTCTTCAAGGGCTGGCTCGGCGACCGCGGGGCCTACCACGGCTTCGTCTGGGGTTCGCGCTCCTGGCAGGGCGACCCGAAGGCGCCGGTGGGGGTCAACCCGGCCGGCGCGAGGGCCGGCGGCGTCGACGCCGGCGGCGCGCTGCCCGACGACATGCGCCGCGGCTGCGCGCCCAAGGACCCGCCGTGCCCGACGCTCTACGCGTGGGAGGCCATGCAGGGCGCCACGGAGCAGGCCGAGATGCTCTATCGCCAGGGCTACGACTCGTGGCACTGGGGCGACGACGCGCTGCGCCGCGCCGCCGCCTACCTGTTCGGGCTCGCGCAGCGCACGGGCGAGCCCGACTGGGCCGCGCCCGCCGGCGACGCCTGGATCCCGTGGCTGCTCAACGCGCGCTACGGCGCGCGGTTCCCGGCCCACACGCCGGCCAAGCCGGGCAAGGGCATGGGCTTCGCGGACTGGACCGCACCGGCCCAGCGCGGCGACAGCGTCTCTGGCACGGGCCTGCCGGTGACGCCGGCCTCGCCGCCCAGCCCGCCGCGCTCGCCGGCCGCCCAGGCTGCGCGCGACCTCGTGCTGCCGGTGTCGGTGGCCGTCGTGGCGGGCCTCCTGGTCCTCCTGGCGCTCGTCACCCGTCGCCGGCGCCGCCGGCCGGCGCTGGGCGGCCCCGCGCGGCGCGGCTGATCGGCCGCCGGGCCCGGCTCAGGCGATCCGGCGGCGCACGGCTTCGCGGCGCAGCACCCAGATCGCCGCGTTGGCCAGGGCGACGAGGAAGAAGAAGTAGCGCTGGTAGGCGAGCTGGAGGAACACCCCGCTGGCCATGTACGCCACGAGCGCCAGCAGGAACGCCAGCGCCATCTGGGCGTGGCGCGGCTCACGGTCACGCCAGAGCACGTTGAGCCGCCAGAGCTGCAGCATCGTCGCGATGACGATCGCCAGGAACATGGCCACGCCGACGACGCCGACGTCGGCGGCCAGACCGAGGTACAGGTTGTGCGCTTGGCGATTGGTGCTCAGGAACCGCAGGTTGAGCTGGTTGGCGTACTCCTGGGAGTACTGGCGGAAGTACTGCCCCGGCCCCACGCCGAAGATCGGATGGTCGGCGAAGGCGTGGAACGCCGCGAGGTTCTCGGTGGCCCGCCCGACGACCGCGCCGTCGGCCGTGGAGTTGGTCGCCAGCGCGCTGTCGGCCGAGCTCAGGGTCTGCAGACGGCTGATGTAGTCGGGGGCCACCGCGAACGTCAGCGCCACCACCGCGACGAGCAGCCCCGCGACGTACCGGGCGCGGACGAAGCCCACGAGGGCCATCGCCAGGATCATCACGACGACCGCGATCGCGGCGCCGCGCGAGAAGCTCAGCATGATCCCGCACAGGGTGAGGACCGCGCACGCGCCGGCCACGACCTGCAGCCAGCGCCGGGCCTCGGAGCGCGCGAGGTACAGCGCGAGCGGGATGAGGACGATGAGGACCTGGGCGTAGCGGTTCTTCTCGCCGATCGGGCCGGCCAGGCGCGGGCGCAGCGACTTGCCGGTCACGCTCGAGCCGACGTCGAAGCCCGTCACGTCGATCTGGGCCAGGCCGAAGAGGTGGTTGCTGTAGCTGTGGGTGACCTCCTGCCAGACCGAGATCAGCCCCATGAGGGCGCCCATCAGGACGACGGCCCACATCACCAGGCGCATCGTGCGAACGGTCCTCACCGCGTTGGTCACCAGCACGAAGAGCAGCAGGCCCTCGGTGATGAACCCCGTGATCTCGCTGGTCGTCGCCGGCCCGGCGCCCGGGGCCAGCGTGGCCGACAGGACCAGCGCCGCCAGGTAGCCGACCATGAGGCCCAGGGCCGGGGTGACGACGAGCGGCTGGCGCCCCATCACGACATAGCCGAAGAACGGCAGCAGCAGCAGCGCGGCCAGGGCCGACGCCAGGGCCGACGGCAGGTGGGTCTGGTGGACGACGACGACCGGCAGGTTCAGGTAGAAGCCGGCGGCGAAGACCACGACGGCGCCGTCGGCGCGCAGCACGACCGCGGCGGCCAGCGGTACGAGCGACAGCAGGATGAGCGGCAGCGAGCCGAGCCCGACGGCGATGCCGAACAGGGCGGCGGCCAGCGGCACCGCGATGAGCTTGATCCGGCGGCGCGCGCCGGCGTGACGCGGCGCCCAGGGGGTGACCGGCGCGGGCGGTGCCGCGAGCCCGGTGGCGCTCATGTCTCCTCCTCCCGCTGGGGCTCCCAGCGGTTGACGGTGCGCCCGCGCAGGACGTTGCCCAGCGCCTGCAGCGAGGCCAGGTTGACCAGGCAGAAGTACGCCGGCAGGGCCAGGAGCCGGTGCCGGCCGGCCGGATGGCGGCCCAGCGCCAGGCCGGCGGCCCCGAGGCCGTAGACCCCGCCCTGGGCCAGCGCCGCCAGGCCGTACAGGGGCGAGCGGCGCGCCAGGCGCAGCGTGGCGGCGAACACGACGAGCAGCGGCACGGCCATGAGCCGGCGCAGCACCTTGTGCGAGAAGAGCTGGAGCGCGTAGAAGCCGTGGCGCCGGGGGTCGAGCAGTGCCCGGCGCACGAGCACGGCGTTGAGCCCGCGCGTCATGACGCGCACCTTGCGCCCGTACTCCACCGAGGCGCTGGACCCGACGGGCTCGAACGCCATCGCGCCCGGGGCGAACACGAGCCGGCGGCCCTGGTCGATGACCCCCGTGGACGTCGTGAAGTCGTCGGTGACGCCCTCGGGCACCTCGCGGAACAGCGAGCGGCGGATCGCGTAGATCGCGCCCGTGGCGGAGATGACGTTGCCCGCGTCGGACTCGGCCTGCTTGATCCTGCGGTCGATGTCCCAGTAGCCCCGCTCGCCGCTGGCGGCGCCGTCGAGGTCGCCGTCGTCGGGCAGGTAGCGCTGGTCGCCGGCCACGCCGCCGACCTCCTCGTCGGCGAACGGCGCGACGAGCTCGCGCAGCGCGTCGGCGGCGAACATCGAGTTGGCGTCGGAGAAGACCAGGATGTCGCCGGTGGCCTGCGCGACGGCGGCGTTGAGGACGCCGGCCTTGCCCGTGCGCGGCAGGTCGAGGACCCGAACCCGGTCGCCGTCCCCGGCGGCGGCCTCCGCGGCCCGGGCGACCGTCGCGTCGGTCGAGCCGTCGGAGGCGATGAGGATCTCGACGCGGTCGGCGGGGTAGTCGAGCGCGAGCAGGTTGGCGACCTTGGCGCCGATCGCGGCCTGCTCGTTGTGGGCGGCGATGACGATGGAGACCGTCGGGGTCACGGGGCCGCTGGCGAAGGCCCGCGGCCGGACGCGGGCCCGCGCGAGGATCACGAGCGGGAACGCGGCGTAGGTCCAGCCGATGAGCGCCGCGCCGCCCCAGAACGCGGCGTGCGAGGGTCGCCGGGGCGTCATGCGGCCATCCCCGCGACGTCGTCGCCGGAGGCGGCGGCCGCGGCCGTGGCGCCCATGTGCTCCAGCAGGCGGTCGATGCTGCGCTCCACGTCGAACTCGGCCTCGACGCGACGGCGCCCCTGCTCGCCGAGGCGGCGGCGCAGCTCGGGATCGGCGTGCAGGCGGGCCAGCGCGTCGGCGATCGCCTCGGCGTCGCCCGGCTCGGTCAGCAGACCGGCGACGCCGTCGACGACGAGCTCGGGAATGCCCGACAGGCGGCTGGACACGACGGGCAGGCCCGTGCTCATGCCCTCCATGAGCACGACGGGGATGCCCTCGCGCTTGCCGCCCGAGGTGGGCACGCTGGGCGCCACGAGCACGTGGGCGTCGCGCAGCTGCGCGGCGACCTCGGGGCCGGTCGCGGCGCCGAGCAGCTCGACGCTGCCGGTCAGGCCGCCCTCGGCGATCCGGGCCTCGAGCGCCTCGCGGTCCTCGCCGTCGCCGATGAAGCGGCAGCGGACCGGGATCCCGCGCTGCGTCAGCAGGCGGCAGGCCTCGACGAGGTGGCCCTGGCCCTTGACCTCGTGCAGCGTGCCGACGCAGACGATTCGCAGCGGGCCGTCCTGCGGCGGGCGGTCGCCGCCCCGGGCGGCGTCGAAGCGGCTCGTGTCCACGCCGGCGCGGATGATGTGGACCTTGTCGGCGAAGCGCCCGCCGCACTCGTCGATGATGAGGCGGCGGTTGTACTCCGACACGGTGGCCACGAACGCGGCCTCGGCGACCTTCTCGGGCAGCATCCGCCGTTCGACGTGCAGGTCGGAGCCGTGGCCGGTGAACGAGAACGGCAGGCCGGTCAGCCGGTGGATGATGAGCCCGGCGACGGCCGGGTGCGTGGCGAAGTGGCAGTGCACGTGCGTGACGCCGTCGCGCTGCATGAGGCGCGCCATGTGGGCGGCCTTGGGGAAGATGCCGATCCCCCCGACCATGAAGTTCAGGCTGCCGAACGTGCCGGTGATCACGTCGCGCAGCGCACCGAGGTAGGCCTGCGGGTCCCGGCGCAGCCAGTGCAGCTGGCTGGCGAGGACCGCGGGCGAGATCGCGGGCTGGTAGTGCGCGCGGTCCACGACGGCCTGGGCCTCGGGGTGCACGAGCGTCGCGCGCTCGCGCAGCAGCGGGTAGGTCTCGACGCGCACGCCGCGGCGCTCCATGGCCAGCAGCTCGGTGAGGATGAACGTCTCGCTGATCTTGGGGAAGCGGGACATCATGTAGGCCACGACCGGGGTCTGGCCGGGCGGCGGGACCGGGCGCGCCGCGGCGGCGGCGCCGCGCGGCGGCAGCGCGAGCTGGGCGCGCAGGACCGCCACGTTGGTGCGCCGGCCGACGTTGATGCGGTCCAGGCGCAGGGGATCGGCCGCCGCCAGGTCGTTGACCCCGCGGCGCGTGCTGAAGGCCAGCGGGATGCCGGCCTCGGCGACCATGGCCGCGGCGGCGTCCGACACGCCGCCGGAGGGATAGGCGAAGGCCGGCGCCGACGAGCCGGCCTCGCGGCGCAGGTCCTCGATCGAGCCGGCGATCTCCTCGCGCAGGGCGTGGTCGGGCAGGCGGTCCAGCCGCGGGTGCGTGCGGGTGTGCGGCGCGAGGTCGACGCCGGCGGCGCCGAGCGCGCGAAGCGCGTCCCAGCCCAGGACGCGGGCCGCGGGGTCGACGTCGACGCCCGCCTGGGTGGCAAGGTCGTCCACGAGCGCCATGGCGTCCTCGTGGGGCAGCGTCTTGACGTGCTCGCGCAGCGTCCGGTAGGCGGTCAGGCGCTCGTCGTCGCCCGTGAACACCAGGGTCCCCAGCGGCGTGCGCAGCGCCGCCGGCCCGCGCAGCACGGCCGCGTGCAGGCGGTCCCACCAGAAGCGGGCGTCGGTGTCGGGGTAGCCCGTGGGGACGAAGAGCACCGGCCGGATGCCGTGGGCGCGCAGGACGGGCCACGCGACGTCGCGGAAGTCGGTGTAGGCGTCGTCGAAGGTGACGAGCACCGCGCCCCTGCGCAGCGGGGCGCCGCCGGTCCGGGCCGCGAGCACGTCGGCCAGCCCGACCGCGCGGCCGCTGCGGGCCAGCCAGCGCATCTGGCGCGCAAAGCCCTGCGGGGTGGTGCTGACGATCCCGGGCGGGCCCTGGCCGGGCCCGGCGAGCCGGTGGTAGGTCAGGACCGAGAGCGTGCCCTCACGCCGCATGGCGGGCCTTCCCGAACAGGGCGCCGGCGACCTGGGCGACCTCGGCCAGCCCCGGCGAGGGGTCCTCGCGGCTGAGCACGTCGAAGCCGTCGCGCGGGTTGACGAGCCGCAGCGCGGCCGTCACGCCGGCGCTGCGCGGCGGCGAGGCCAGGAACGGGTAGCGGCGCGCGCGGCGCAGCACGGAGCCGATCCAGATGAGCTCGAGGCGCAGGTTGCGCGAGCGCACGCCGACACGCGGCGGCGGGCCGCCCGGCGGGGGGCCGCCCGTGTGCAGCCGGGCGAGGCCGAGCGGGAAGTCCGCGCCGCTCTTGACCGCCAGGGGCAGCGAGCCCCAGATGCGGCCGTTGATCTCCATCAGCGTCGCGCGGCCGTCACCGACGAGGAACTCGACCATGGCCAGGCCGGTCCACTTCAGCTCGCGCATGAGCCGGGTGGCCTGGTCGAGCATCGCGGGGTCCAGCGGCACGCTCTCGCGCAGCGCGCTGGCGCCGCCGGTGATCGGGACCTCGTGCAGGCGCCGGTGCTGGAAGGCGAGCAGGACCTCGCCGTCGTCGAGCAGCAGCTCGACGCCGTGGCCCTCCCCCGCGCGGTACTCCTGCAGCAGCACGGGCACGCGGCCCTCGAGGCCGGCCATGACCCGGGCCAGCACCTCGGGCGACTCGGCGTAGGTGACCTGGAAGCGGTCGACGCCGCCGGGGCGCACGACGCGCGACCGGGCCGGCTTGACGACCAGCGGCCAGCCCAGCGCCGGTGCCGCGGCCAGGGCCTCGGCGGTCGTGGCGACCAGTTTCGTGCGCGGGACGGGCACGCCCAGGCGCTGGGCCAGCGCGACGGTCGCGGCCTTGTCGGAGACCTGGTCCAGCGCGGCCGCGTCGGGCATCGCCAGGGCGCTGACGCCCGCGAAGCGCTCGCGCGCCGCCGACAGCGGCAGCAGCAGCTCGTCGCTGACGGGGATGATGAGGTCGATCCCGCGGTTGGTGGCCTCGGCGAGCAGGAGCTCGACGACGCCCTCGGGGTCCTGCAGCGGGTCGGGGTAGACGAGCGTGTGCGCGGCGAAGCGCGAGCGGAAGCCGGCGCTGGCCGCCGTGCTGTCGGCCGCGGTGACCTCCCAGCCGGCGCGGCCGAGCGAGCGGATCACGGCGATCGCGCTGCCGCGGCCCGCGTCGGTGACCAGCACGCGGCGCGCGCTCACCGCGCGGCCCCGTAGTCGCGGATGATCGTCTCGACCTGGCCGATGACGTCGGGCAGCGGCTGGGTGGCCGGCACCACGACGAAGTCCGCGAGCTCGGAGCCGAGGCGCAGGTAGTCCTCGCGGCGGCGGGTCAGCGACTGGATCGTCCCCTCCCCCTTGCGCGCGAACAGGACCTCTGCGGGCGCGTCGAGGAAGATCACGAGGTCGGGCTGCGGATAGGTCTTGGCCAGCAGCCAGCCGTGCACGCGGCGGCTCCAGGTCCGGTCCTCACCCGTGATGTCGGCCGCGTGGTAGTCGGCGACGAAGTGGCGGTCGAACAGCGCGATCGAGCCGCGGCGCTGGGCGCGCCACGCGATGCCCTGGCGGTACCACTCCTCGGCGAAGCGGTTGGTCAGCCGCAGCGATGAACGCACGGAGCGCTTGACGCGCTTGGGCAGGCTGGCCGGCTCCAGGCGCTTGGGCTCGCGCGGCCCGGCGGTGTCCGGCGGCGCCCCGCGGGCCTTCTTGATGCGGTGGGCCAGCCGCGTCGTCGGCAGCACGTGGTTGCTGGAGTCCACGCTGACGCCCATGTAGACGTAGATCAGCGGGAGGTCGGTCTGCTGCTCCAGCGCGCGGGCGACCGTCGTCTTGCCCGCGCCGTCACAGCCGATGAGCGCGACGGAGAACCCGCCGCTCACGCGCCCGCTCCCTCGCCGGGGGCCGAGGCCGCCACGGAAGCGGTCGCCGGGCGGCCGGCGGCCTCGTGCAGCACGGCGTCGACGCGGGCGACCGCCGACGGCCAGGAGAAGTGCTCGACGACGAACGCGCGTCCGGCGGCGGCACGGCGCTCGCGCTGCGCCGGATCGGCGAGCAGGTCGACGATGGCGGCGGCCAGCGTCGTGTCGTCCTCGGCGATGACGACCGGGGCCGCCGCGCTGCCGGCGACCAGGCCGGCGGCGGCGATCGGGGTGGTCACGACGGGGAGTTCCATGGCGAGTGCCTCCAAGAGCTTGTTCTGGATGCCCGCCGCGAAGCGCAGCGGCGCGCAGTAGACGGCCGCCTCCTCGAGGTGCGGGCGAAGGTCGTCGACGGTGCCGGTGACGGTCACGCCGCCGGCCTCCTGGGCGTCGGCACGCAGGCGCGCGAGCGGGTCTCGGCCGGCCAGGATGACGCCCGCGTCGGGGACCGACGCGCGCACGAGCGGCAGGATGCCGCGCACGAGGCGCTGGGCGGCGTCGTCGTTGGGGCGGTAGGCCATCGCGCCGGAGAACGCGATCGCGGGCCGGTCCGACGAGGCGCGGCCGCGCGTCCAGTACTCCAGGTCGACGCCGTTGGGGACGATCGTCCCGCTGCGCGCGCCGACGGCCTCGCGGTCGCGCTCGGACGCGAAGAGCAGGTGCGGCGTCTTGGTGACGATTCGCCGTTCGATGGAGCGGATCTCGGCCAGGCGCACGCGCAGCATCGCCCGGCGCCGGGTCTGCGAGGTCACCGCCAGCTCGCCGGCCAGCCGGATCGACGCGGCGTCGCAGACGTCGATGACGAGCGGCGTGTCGCCCACCGCCGACAGGACGGGGAACGTGTCCTTGCCGCTGACGAGCACGGCGTCGTAGCCGCCGCCGGCCATCTCGGCGGCCACGGCGCGGCGCAGCTCTCCGGCCGCCCGGCGCAGGCGCAGGCTGCGGGCGGTCGGGCTCGCGCCCGGCGCCCCTTCGCCGAAGACCTGCAGGCGGTCGACGTAGGGCGCCAGCTCGGGCCACGCCTCCTGCGGCACCGCCGGACGGCGGGTGAGCGACAGGTGGGTGATGTCGTGACGGGCCGACAGGCCGCGCAGGAAGTGGAAGTGGCGCAGGTAGCCGCTCGTCAGCGGCCACGGCACCTCGGCGGTCACGTACAGGAGCTTCATGCCACGGCCCGATCGGTCAGCGTATGACCCGCGGCCCCGGTCGCGAGCGCGAGGTCCCAGAGGGCGAGATGGCGGCCCGCGGCGTCGCGGTCGCCGATGCGGGGCGTCAGGCCCGCGGCCAGCGCGCCCGCGACGACGCGCGCGCAGCCGACGGCGACGAGCGCCCCGTGCAGCCCGGGGTCGACGCCCAGGCGCGCGAGGTGGCCGGCGACGACCTCCCCGGCCCAGGCCTGGCGGCCGTGGAAGGCCTCGGCGACGGCCTGCTCCGGCGGGCGGCGCGAGGCCGCCACGGCCGCGTAGGCGCAGAAGAAGGCGACGTCGTGGCCGGGAGGGCCCGCGTGCTCGGCGCGCTCGAAGTCCAGCACCCCGAGGCGGCCGTCGTCGTCGAGCAGCAGGTTCGGGTGGCCGAGGTCGCCGTGCTCGAAGACCCACGGCACCCCGGCCGCCGCCACGCGCTCGGCCAGCGGCAGCGTGCGGCGGGCGAGGTCGCTGACGAGGCCGTCGACGCCCGGGCGGGCGGCGAGCTCGCACAGCGGCCGGACCAGGACGCGCGCGACGGTCTCGGGCGCCGGCGGGGCGGCGGTGGCGGCCGCAAGGCGGTCACACCACGCCGTGACCTTGGCGACGACCCCCGCGCGGTCGGCGTGCACCACGGCCGTGCTGGCCGGGGTGCCGCGCAGCGCACGCTGGAGCAGCAGCGGGTGGTGCAGGTCCTCGTCGAACGCGACGACGCCCGGCGTGCTGCCGTCGTCGCCCAGGGCGGCCGCGACGGCGCGCAGGTTGGAGGCCTCGACGGCCAGGGCGCCGTCGTCGCCGGGCCGGCGCGGCAGCTTGGCGGCCAGGACGGGCGCCCCGTCGGCGCCGAGGATGAGGATCACCACGTGCGCCGACAGCGCGAACCGGGGCGTGATGAGCACGAACGGCGGGTCCTCGGGCAGGCCGAGGGCGTCGAGCGCCAGCGCAGCGCGGTGCTCACGGAGGTAGGTGGCGACGACGTTCATGACGGCACCCGGGCCACGACGACCGCGTGGTCGACGACCAGAGCGAAGAGGGGTGTACGCGCCAGCGTACGCGCCAGGCGCACCCGAAGCCGCAGGGCGGCGCCCGGGTCGCGGCGGTCCAGCGCATGGCGCAGGGCCTGCGACCGCATGGGAACGATCTCCCTGCAGCGCTGGACGTCGGGCCACATCCAGTGCGCGGCGACGTCCTCGAAGCCGCGGCGGCGCAGGCGGGCGGCGAGGCCGACGGCGGCCCGCCCACCGGCCTCGGCGACGATCCACGCGCCGGCGGGCGCGTGCTCGATGGCCTCGGCCATCTCGTGGCGCGTGCCGGTCAGCACGACGACATCGAACCCCTCGAGCTCGGTCGCGGGGGCGCGCTCGACGACCGTGCTGACCTCGCGCAGGGCGGCGAGCAGCTCGGGCTGGCGCGGCGCGGGGTAGGCGACCCGCCCGAGGTCGGGATCGGGCAGCAGGAACCGCCAGTCGACGCGACGGACGTCGGCATGCGCGGTAGGGCTCATGGTCGCGGTCATCGTCCACCTCCTCCGGTTCTGCAGCTACGGTTCGCGCCTCGATGCCCGAACGTCCTGATGTCGACTACAACCTGCACGGCCTGGCCGGCGTGCGCCTCATCGACGCCGACCCGCGGGACGTCGCGGCGGTCGACCGCCAGCTCGGGCCGATCCGCGGCGCCGTCGACGGGCCTCCGGACCTCATCGTCCGATTCGTCGACCGACTGGAGGTCCGCGGCAAGATCACGCTGCTGGGCCTCGACGACGCCGGGTTCACCGACGACGCGTTCCTCATCCTGCGCTCCAAGCACAAGGCGCGTGCGCGGGTCCAGCTGCCCCTGGAGCAGATCGGCACGCCGGGCGCCGAGATCGTGTGCGAGCGCGGCCTGCCGGCCGTGCCGCTGCTCATCGCGTGCCTGAACCTGAGCGTCCTGGGCCGCGGGGCGCTGCCGCTGCACGCCGCCGCGTTCGTCCACCGGGGCGTCGGCGTCGTGGTCACGGGCTGGTCCAAGGGCGGCAAGACCGAGGCGGTGCTGGCCTTCATGTCCCAGGGGGCGCAGTTCGCCGGCGACGAGTGGATCTACGTCGAGCCCTCCGGCGAGCGGGTGCACGGCATCCCCGAGCCGATGCGCATCTGGGACTGGAACCTGCGCCAGCTGCCCGCGCTGGGCGAGCGGGTGGCCAGGGGCGACCGCGCCAAGCTGGCCGCGCTGCGCACCGCGGGCAGCCTGGCCCGCGGGCGCCGCGGGCGCCGTGTCGGCACCCTGCTGGAGCGCCAGCGCCACATCGACGTGCCCCCGGAGCGCCTGTTCGACGACGCGGCGGTGCTGCTCACGGCCCCGTTCGACCGCCTCATGCTCGTGGCCAGCTGCGAGGGCCCGGAGACCACGGCCCGCCCGATCGACCCCGCCGAGGTCGCCGACCGCATGGCGGCCTCGCTCGACTACGAGCGCGAGCCGCTGGCCGCCGCCTACGCCCAGTTCCGCTTCGCGTTCCCCGGCCGGCGCAACGCGCTGCTGGAGGACGCGGGCCGACGCGAGCAGGCCTTGCTGCATCAGGTGTTCGCCGGCAAGCCGGCGTTCGCTGTCGATCATCCCTACCCCGTGGACCTGGCGCGCCTGTACGACGCGATGGACCCGCTCTGCTGAAGGCGCTGTGCCTTGCGCAGCACCTTGCGGACGCCGACCGTCAGCGTGCGCCGGGCCGGGCTGCTGCCCGGCCAGCGGTCGCGCAGCTGCGGCCCCAGGCGCGACAGCTCGTCCCACGCGCCCGCGTGGACGGCCTCGACCACGCGGCCGGTGTCCCAGCCGGGCGGGCAGGCCTCTTCGACCACGTCACGCAGCGGGCTGTCGCCCTCCCCGGCGCGGCCGGCGAGCACGAGCAGCTCGGCCGCCCGCTCCGCACGGATGCGGCCGCGGTCCAGGACCGCGTGCAGCAGCAGCGCCCAGAACGCGTCGGCCGGCGCCGGCACCCACAGGCCGTCGCAGCGCTCGCGCGCCGCCAGGACCGTGTCGGCCGCGCCCGTGGGCAGCTCGCCGTAGCGCCCGAAGGCCAGGGTCGTCACGACGTCGAGCTTGACGCGCTCGCCCGGCACGACGGTCTCGTCCACGAAGAACCGGTGCGGCTGGCGACCCCAGGAGTTCTGGGGGGGATAGCCACCCAGGGCCGCCAGCGCCCGTCGCAGCCCCCGGAGATCCGAGTGGCTGACGAGGAGGTCGACGTCGCCGTCGACACGATCGAGCTCGGCCGCTCCGCGCAGCAGGCACCAGCGCACGCCCTCGCGGTCGAAGGCCGCCAGGGGCGCGGCGATCGCGGGGTGCACGACGAAGGCCGACGCGCAGGCGCGGCGAGCAGAGGTCTCGGTGGACATGGGTCAGACTCCGGATCGGCGTACGACCGCGCCGAACGTGCGAAGCAACAGCTGCAGGTCATACATCAGCGAGGCCTTGCGGATGTAGGTCACGTCGAGGCGCAGGCGCTCGTCGAAGGTCATCTGCCCCCGGCCCTCGATCTGCCACAGCCCCGTCAGCCCGGGCGTCACGTCCAGGCGATGGGTGTGCCAGACGTCGTAGGTCGACGGCGAGAACGACGTCGGCCGCGGGCCGACGAGCGACATGTCGCCGCGCACGACGTTGAACAGCTGCGGCAGCTCGTCCAGGCTCGTGGCCCGCAGGAACTTGCCGACGCGGGTCACGCGCGGGTCGTCCGGGATCTTGAAGTCCGGCGGCGGCAGGATGTTGAGGTGCGCGAGGCTCGCCTTGAGCTCCTCGGCGTTGGCCACCATCGTCCGGAACTTGTACATCCGGAAGCGCCGGCCGTCACGCCCGGTGCGCAGCTGGCCGAAGACGGCGGCACCGGGGGTGTCGAGGCGCACGGCCAGCCAGCACACCGCCAGGATCGGCAGCATGAACAGCAGCAGGGTCGAGCCCAGGACGATGTCCATGGCCCGCTTGCTGACGCGGTATCCACGCCGGGCCTGCATCTACATCTGCTCCGATTCGTGTGCCGGCTCCAGCGCGGGCGCGGACGTGCCGCGGACGCGCTCGGTCCGGCCCTCCGGCTGGCGCTCGACGGCGGCGCGCAGCGCGTTGGGCGTCACGCCGTGCGCCGGGAAGCACGCCATGCGCAGCCCGTCGAACGGCAGCAGGTCGGGAACGTCGCGCCAGAGCCGCGACACGAGCGCCTCGGCGGCGTCCTGGTCGGTCTCGGGCAGCAGCACGTACAGCGCATCGCGGTGGACCCACACCGTGTCGATGCTCCGCAGGGTCTCCTCCAGGCGCGCGGCGGCGCCGGTCAGCGCGCGTCGTGCGCGCCATCCGGATCCGACGGTGCCCGACTCGACCCGCAGGAGGGTGGCCTTGTGGTCGCCCCTCCGGCTGCGGTCGATCTCACGGCGCAGCTCGTCCCAGGGATCATCCGTGACCCGGGGCATGGTTAGCGAACCGATTCCGTGGCACCGAAGCGGTGCCCGTTGACATGGTGGACGCGGCCGTTGGAGTGGTCCTTGGCGACGACGGGCGGCGCGAGGGCCGGCGCGAGGGCCGGCGCCGGCGCGGCGGGGCGGGCGCGCAGCGAGTCGTTGAGCAGCACATAGCGGCTGGCCTCGGTGCGGTTGGAGACGCCGAGCTTGCGGAAGATGTTCGACAGGTGGAACTTCACCGTCTGCTCGGTCACCCACAGGTCGCGGCCGATGCGGGCGTTCGTGTGCCCCTCGGCGACGCAGCGCAGGATCTCCATCTCCCGGTTGGTCAGCGGGGTGCTCGGCGCGGCCGGGACCGCCGCGACCGGCGCGGGCGCCTCGGCGGCCGGGGCCACCTCGGCGAGCGGAACGGTCAGCTCGGCGTCCTGGTCGCCCTCGGCGTCGGCATCGCCCGCGATGAGCAGGTCGAACGGCGCAGCGCTGAGCGTGCGCGACAGGCACACGGTGGCGCCCGCGGCGAGCAGCTCCTCGAGGACGTCGGACTCCAGGCCGGTGGCCAGGACGAGGACGATCGCGCCGGGACGCTCCTCGGAGACCATGGCGAGCCGCTCCAGGGTGCGCTCGGCGGCGTCGGAGCCGTCGAGCAGGACGATGTCGGGACGTGCCTCGCGAAGGGCCCGGCGCACGCCGGAGCCGGCGTCGCGGACGCCGAAGACGGCGACCTCCGACGTGTACTTCAGTGCCATCCTCATGGTGGTCACGAGGAATGCGTCCTTGCCGACGATGAACATGCGCTTCATGCGTTGCCTCCCAGATGTGCCGTGGTGCGAGAAGCCGCGGGGCGGTACTCGCGTCCTTCGCGAATCAGTGCGGGGAGCTCGCTCCGCGAGCGGACCCCGAGCTTCGAGAACCCAGAAGAGAGATGGCTCTTGATCGTGCTCTCGGCGAGATGCAGGCGGGTGCCGATCTCGACGTTGGTCAGGCCGTCGGCCGCGAGCTCGAGCACCTCGCGCTCACGGGTCGTCAGCGGCTGACGGCCGAGCACGCTGCGATCGGTCAGCGGGACCACCGCGTGACCCAGCGAGACGGCCCGGACGACCGCGGCCAGCGACATCGCCAGCTGCGACTCGAGGACGACGCCGTCGGCGCCGGCCTTCAGCGCCTCGCGGACCGCCGCGGCGCGATGGTCGCGCAGCGTCATGACCACGCGGGTGCGCGGCAAGAAGGCCCAGAGAGCGCGGATGGTCGCGGCGGGGTCATGACCAGAGCCGTCAAGGAGCACCAGCACGTGCGGATGGCACGTGGTGCTGAGCTCCTCGAGCTCATCGAGGTCCTCGACGCAGGCGACCACGTCGATCCCCTGGCGCGCCAGGGTGTCCTCGACCCGCTGCGACATCGCCCGGCCGCCCAGCGCCACGACGATGGGATCCATGGCGGCGGTCGGGACGTCCGCGAGCGGCTCGGCCAAGGCCGCCTTCAGCATCGAACGCCACCCGCCGCAGAGCGGCGCGTGAGCGTGCCCAGATCCGCGTCAGGCGCGCAGGCGCAGGCCTGCGTCACCGCCCGCCGGGCCTGGTCCCGCCCAGCGCCCGCGAACGTAGGTGCCAGCCGTGGCTCGTTCGGCCGTGCATCCTTGATCACGATCATCCCCCAGATTCCGTTCCCCAGATGTGACTCCGTCGCTGCTGTCCGTGAGCGACGGAACGAGATGGGTACGGTAGGCCCAGGACGCCAGATTCTTGTTGACCTGGTTGTTAAATACTTGTTTTGTGGGCCGATCTACGATTGATTGTGCAAACGAAGCTGCACGCTAATTGCTGCATTCCGGTCCGAAGCCGGACCGATGACAGACCTTCACCATGGACGGCGAAACCTCACCAAACCCGGCCGCCGAGCCCACCGACCTGGCCTTCCAGGGCCATCCTTATGGGCTGATCCTCTCGGATCGTCACGGAGCTGTGAACGTGGCCAATCGGGCCGCGGGGACGCTCGTGGGTACCGGACCGGAGCTCGAGCCGGGAACCCCGGGGACGGTCTGCGACCTCATCGGCTGCCGTCGCCCCGGCGGCCCGCTCGAGAGCGCCTGCCTGCACGAGCTGGCCGCCGAGCGCGACGGGCCCCTGCCCGAGGTGCGCATCGACCTGACGAAGGGTGCGGCGGCGTCCGCGGCCTGGGTGACCGTCGCGCGCGTGTCCGCGACGCCCGAGCTCGTCCTGACCGAGATGCGACCCGGCCGCGCCGAGGACCGGCGCCGGCGTACCGCACCGCACTGGACGACGGGACCGCGCCTGCGGGTCATCACGCTGGGCCGCACGCGCCTGCTGGGCAACGAGGGGCCGATCGAGGGCCGCTGGCTCTCCAACCGGTCCGGGCGCATCCTCAAGTTCCTCGTGGCCCAACGCCACCGCACGGTCTACACGGATGAGATCGCCGAGAAGCTCTGGCGCGAGAGCACCCCGGCCAGCGTCAAGGCGCTGCGCTACTTCGTGCACATCCTGCGCACCGACCTCGAGCCCGAGCGCCAGGGCCGCGGCAAGTCGTCCTTCGTGCTGGCCGAGCCGGGCGGCTACGCCCTGGACCGGTCCAACGTGGAGATCGACGCCGACGAGTTCGAGGCCCACGTCGCCGCGGGCACGGAGGCCGGGCGCGCCGGCGACCACGTCACGGCCATCCAGCGCCTCGCCGCCGGCGTCGCGCTCTACGGCGGCGACTTCCTCGCCGACGAACCCTACGCCGAGTGGGCGCTGGACGAGCGCGACCGGCTGCACAACCTCGCCGCCGACGCGCTGCGCACGCTCGTGCGGCTGCGCCAGGGCCAGGGCCAGGACGACCCGGAGGGCGTCCTGGCCGACCTCGAGCGCCTCACGACGCTCGAGCCCTTCGACGTCGAGGCCCACGCGGACCTGCTCGCCCTGCTCGTCCAGCGCGGCCGCCGCAGCGAGGCGGTGCGTCGCTACCAGGCCCTGCGCCACCGCATGCTCAGCACGTTCAACGAGGACCTCGGGTTCTCCCTCGCGGACATCGCCCTGCGCTGAGCGTCGCGGCGCGCGCATCTCAGCCGAACACCCAGTCCGTCCAGCCCATGATCTTGCCGGGCTCGGCCGGCGTGGTCTCCGGCAGGGACGCGTGGTAGGCGTGGTTGAGGACCCAGGGCTGCCACTCGTCGTCCTGGGACGCCCACCAGCCGCCGTAGGCCTGATCCAGGCGCTTGAGGAACAGCGCGGCGCGCAGGACGGCCTGGTTGGACCAGTTGAACGCGTCGTAGCCGCGGCGCGAAAGCAGCTGGGCCTCGACGACGACGCCCTGCATGGCCTCCCAGGGGTAGTTGGTGTGGCACGGCGGCGTCGCCAACGCACAGCCGCGGCGCATGTCGTCGGCCAGCGCGCCGTCGATGACCAGGCCGTTCTTCGACGCGCCGGCGGGCTGGACGCCCACCGGGTTGCGGGGATCGACCTGCCATGACATGTCGCCGTAGTTGAACCCGCTGTAGGCCGAGCGGTCGCCGAGCCAGCCGCGGAACACCGTCGCCGCGCGGTCGAGGTCGGCGGTGTCGCCCAGGTAGGCGTCGGCGGCGACGCGGCTGGCGCCGGCCATCGTGCCCCAGTTGTTCGGGCGCTGCTCGCTCGTCGAGATCAGCGTGTCGCCGCTGAGGTTCTCGGTGCGGACCGCCGACAGCCACGCGCGGAAGCGGGCGTCGGTGGCGGGATCCGCGCCACCGAGGCCGATGAGGTCGGCGGCGATGACGTAGGACGCGAGGTTGCGCCCCAGCGCCAGGGTCCGCCCGCCGCGCTCGGTCCCGATCGCCGCGGCGATGTCGGCGACGGTCTTGGCCCGGTAGGCGGCGTTGCCGGTCCGGGCGTAGACCAGCGCGGTGGCCAGCGTGCTGATGTCGTGCGACGAGTTCTGGTCGGAGATGTCGGCCGTGCCCGGCGAGGCGTCGGCCGCGGCCTTCATCGCCTGCCACGCGGGACCGGAGGTCGGGCGCGAGGCCAGCTCGGCGGCGGTCGTCCACAGGCCCACGACCGGGCCGGCCGACGGGGCGCCGGAGGCGGGGCCGACGGCGGCCTGCGGCGTGGCCACGGCAGGGCCGGCGGTGCGGGTCACGCTCACGACGAGCCGCGGACCGCCCTTGGAGGCCTCGCGGCTGGGCAGGCGGATGACGCCCGAGCTCGAGGACGTCAGGACGAGCGACAGGGGCCGGCCGGGCACCGCGGCGCGGGTGACGTCGAGCGACAGCCGCCGGCAGGCGACGTTGCGCGCACGCCGGGCGCGCGTCGCGCACGCGGCGCGGTGCCGCAGATAGGCGACCTGCGCCCCCACGCGGGGCGTCGAGCCGGGCCCGGTGGCCGACTCGTCCAGTGGCGAGCCGATGGCGACGCGCACGTTCAGCGACGAGGGCCAGGCCCGGCCCCCGCTGAGGCGCAGCACCGCGCGGTCGACGCGGGAGCCGGCCGGCACGTCGAAGGTCAGGTAGCTGCGCCAGTGGGCGCGGCCGCCGACGCGGAGCACGTGGTTGGAGCCGGTGGCGGCCGACGGGTGGGCCGGGCTGACGCTGCGGTCGGCGGCGGGCGCGATGGGCGTGCCGCTCGCGGCCGAGGCCACGCCTGTCAGGACGAGGGTGGATAACGGGAGGCCGAACGCTCCCAGGACACGGACAGTGCAACGGGACATGTAGAAACCTGCTGTGGTCAGCGCCTACGGGGTTAGCTGACGGGCTAGCGCAGTGCGCCTCCCACGGATCACCGTGGGACTCGCCCCCGAGACTTGGTTCCCCCGCTCCCGGACGGTCCGGGACTCGGCGTTCGGGCACGACCTTAGTCCAACCGCAGACAGAATGTCGAGGAGATCCGACACACCGGGATTCGGTGCTCCAGGAAGTGGGGAAGTTGCGGGTCCGTCAGCTGCGCAAGATGATCCCGGCCTGGCGCCCCGTCACCGGGCCGCTGACGCGGTGCGAGAAGAACAGCGCGGGCTCGCACATCGTGCAGCGCCGCACGTCGGTGACCTCCGCGACCCCGCAGGAGCGCAGCCGCTCCGCGGCCACGGCCTTGAGGTCCAGGCGCCCGTCGCGGACGGCCCAGGCGGGGAAGACGGCGGCGACGTCCTCGCCCACCGCGTAGCAGCAGGCCCCGGCCCCCGGGCCGATCGCGGCCTGGATCGCCGCGGTGGCCCCGAGCTCGCGCAGCGCGCGGACGCCCTCCTCCAGCACGCCGCCGGCCAGCCCGCGCCAGCCCGCGTGGACCATCGCCACGGCCTCCGGCGCGGCCAGCGCCACCGGGAGGCAGTCGGCGGTGAGCACCAGCGCCGCCAGGCGCCGGACCGCCGTCGCGACGCCGTCGGCGTCCGGCGCGCCGCCCGCGCCCACCGGCCCGTCGGCGCGCAGGACGCGCGTGCCGTGCACCTGGCGGGCCCAGGCCGCCGGCGCGCCCTGCACCGCCCGGCGGCGGTTCTCGGCCACCGCAGCGGGGTCGTCGTCGGTGAAGCGGCCGAGGTTCAGGGACCGGTACGGGCCCTCCGAGACGCCACCGGCCCGCGCGGTGAAGCGCACGCGCGCGCCGGGGAGCTCGAGATCGATCGCGTCGGGCAGCACGGTCACCCCGGAGGGTCTAGCAGGCGCTCACGCGAGCGCCGCCTGCAGCTCGGCCTCGCGGCCGGGCGCCAGCTCGCCGTCCAGGCGCCGGGCGAGCGCGCGGGCCAGGCGCCGACCCAGCTCCGGGCCCGCCGGCACCCCGGCGGCGAGCAGGTCGTGACCGGTGAGCTCCAGGCGCACGTGGCGCCACTGGGCGAGGTACATGCCGGCGGTGACCAGGTCGCCGCGGGCGCCGGCGACCGCGACGGCCTCCACCGGCTCGCCGCGCAGGCGCGCGGTGACCTCGGACGGCCGGCCACCCGCGACGGGCTCCAGCTCGGCGCACCGCGCGAGGATGCGGGCCTCGGCGGCCGCGAAGCCCAGCCCGGAGGGCCAGTCGCGGTCGGGGATCACGGCGCCCAGCAGCGTGAGGTCGGGGCGGCCCTCGCCGGCGGGCAGGAGCGCGAGGGCGTCGCCGACGACCGCCGGATCCAGCCGCAGGCCGGCCACGAGGCCGAGATTCTGGGCGGCGTGCAGCACGGCCAGCGGCGCGGGCTCCGCGAGGGCGTGGCGCAGCTCGGCGCCGATCCGGTCGCCGCTGACCGTGGCGGGCGCGCCCTCGCGCACGGCCTGGGCGGCGAGCCGGTCGGTCCCGGGCTCGGGCACGAAGCCCAGGCGGACCGCGTAGCGCACAAGGCGCCACAGACGTGTGGGGTCGTCGCGGAACGACGCGGGGTGCAGGACCCGCAGGAGGCGGCCGTCGAGGTCCTCGAGGGCGTGGGGCGCACAGCGCAGCTCGCCGGCCGCCGAGAGCGCCACCGCGTTGATGGTGAAGTCGCGGCGCAGCAGGTCGTCGTCCACGCCGGAGGCCCGCACCTCGGGCAACGCGCCGGGGTGCGCGTAGGTCTCCGCGCGCGCCCGGACGACGTCGTAGCGGCAGTCCGCCCGCCGCACCGACAGCGTGCCGAACCGCTCGTGGGTCGCCTGCACGTCGCCCAGCGCGGCGGCCACGGGGGCCGGGTCGCCCTCGACCACCACGTCGATCTCGCGGGGCTCGGCACCCAGCAGGGCGTCGCGCACCGCGCCCCCCACGATCCACGCTCCCGGCACCGTCTCGAGCACGGCCAGCACCGGCGCGCCACAGGGCAGCGCGCGCAGGGCGTCGAGGGCCTCGGCAGCGGTGCGCACGGCGCGATCCTCGCAGGCGGCACGGCCCGACCGCCGACCTCATACCCTGTCGCCCATGTTCCGTCCCACCGGCGGCAGACGTCGTCGGCTGGTGTGGGTCGCGGCGGCGCTCGTGAGCCTCGCGCTCGGGGTCACCGCGGTCGTGGCGCTCACGGGCGGCCAGGGCGACGTGTCCAACCCGGATGTCGAGTTCAACACCACGCCGCCGACCCTGCCCTCCGTCCCCCAGCCGCAGACCGGCGCCAAGCGCGACGCCGCGATGGACGACCGCTTCTCGTGGCCGGTCTACGGGCTGACGAAGGCGCGCACGCGCTACCTGCCGCTGAGCCGTCCGCTGCGCCCGCCGTTCACCGTGCGCTGGCGGCTGACGGGCTCGATCCTGCTCGAGTTCCCGCCGGTGCTGTGCGGCGGCTCGCTGTACCTGCTCAAGAACAACGGCGCGCTGTACTCGCTGTCCAAGCGCACGGGGCACGTGCGCTGGAAGGTCAAGCTCGGATACCTGGCGGCGGCTTCCCCGGCCTGCGGGCACGGGACGGTCTACTCCGTGCTGCTGGCACGGGGCAAGGGCGTCCGGGCGGGACGGGTGGTCGCCACCGCGACCGACACCGGGCGCACCCGCTGGTCGCGCAAGCTGCCCAGCCGCTCGGAGTCCTCGCCGCTCCTGGACCAGGGACGCCTGTACTTCGGCACGGAGGACGGCACGGTCTACGCGCTGCGCGCCGCCGACGGGTCGACCCGCTGGACGTACCGGGCCGGCGGCGCGGTCAAGGGCGCGCTGGCGCTCGACGAGGGCCGGCTCATCTTCGGCGACTACGGCGGCCAGGTGACCGCCCTGAGCCGCGCCGACGGGCACGTGCTGTGGAAGACGGGCACCAGCGGCGGCGCGTTCGGGCTGCGCAGCGGCAACTTCTACGCCACGCCGGCCATCGCCTACGGGCGGGTCTACCTCGGCAACACCGACGGCTTCGTCTACTCCTTCGCGGCCCGCACGGGCAAGCTGGCCTGGCGCCACCACACCGGCGGCTACGTCTACTCCTCGCCGGCGATCTCCGACGTGCTCGGCGGCACGGTCTACGCCGGGTCCTACGACGGCAAGCTGTACGCCTTCGACGCGCGATCCGGGAGCGTGCGCTGGACGCGCACCGCGGGCGGCAAGATCTCCGGCGGCCCGGTCGTCATCGGCGATCTGGTCTTCTACTCCAACCTGTCGCGCAAGTCGACGGGCGCCGTGGGCGCGGCCACCGGCAAGCTGGTGTGGTCCATGGGCAGCGGCGCCTTCAACCCCGTCATCTCCGACGGCACCCGCCTCTACCTCAACGGCTACTCGACGCTGTACATGCTGGCCGAGCAGGGCCGCAGCTCCTCCGGCACGCTGACCTCGGCCGGCCGCAAGGCCCGCCGCGACCACCTGCGCGCGGCCGCCCAGCGGCGCCACCGGCGCTACGTGGCCCGCCGCGTGGCGGCCCGGCGCGCCCAGGTCCACCGGATCCTCGAGCTGCACCGCCGCCGCATCAAGGTCTGCTTCGGCTCGGGCCGCGACCGCACCTGCCGCCTGCCGCGCCCGCCGGTGTGCTTCGCCAAGGACGGCGGCACGGTCTGCCGGGCCCGCAAGCCGGCCTAGGGGCGGACGGCGACGCCCGCGGCCAGCAGGCGGGCCTTGGCCTCGGCCACGGTGAACTGGCCGAAGTGGAACAGCGAGGCGACCAGCGCGGCGTCGGCGCCGGCGCGCAGGGCGTCGACGAGGTCGTCGAGGTCCCCGGCACCGCCCGAGGCGATCACCGGCACGTCGACGGCCTCGGCGACCGCGGTGGTCAGCGGCAGGTCGTAGCCGTCCTTGGTGCCGTCGCGGTCCATGCTGGTCAGCAGGATCTCCCCCGCCCCGCGCGCCACGCCCTCGCGGGCCCAGGCGATCGCGTCGAGCCCGGTGGGCGTGCGCCCGCCGGCGACGTAGACCTCCCAGCCGGGCGTCCCGTCGATGCCGACCCGCGCCTTGGCGTCGATGGCCAGCACGACGCACTGCGCGCCGAAGTGCTCGGAGAGCTCGTCCAGCAGCTCGGGCCGCGCGACGGCCGCCGAGTTGACCGCCACCTTGTCGGCCCCGGCGTCCAGGACGAGCTGGGCGTCGGCGACCGAGCGGATCCCGCCGCCGATCGTGAAGGGGATGAAGACGTTGTCGGCGGTGCGCCGGGCGAGGTCGACGATCGTGTCGCGGCGCTCGTGCGTCGCGGTGATGTCGAGGAAGACGAGCTCGTCGGCGCCCGCCGCGTCGTAGCGCTCGGCGAGCTCGACCGGGTCGCCGGCGTCGCGCAGGCCCACGAAGTTCGTGCCCTTGACGACGCGCCCGGCGTCGACGTCCAGGCACGGGATGACGCGCTTGAGGTGCACGTCAGTCGGCGGCGGGCACGACCCGGCCGGGCCGCCGGTCGCTGGGCTCGGGCTGCAGCGCCTGCTGGCCCTCGGCGATCGTGAAGCGGCCCTCGTACAGCGCCTTGCCCGCGATGACGCCGCCCAGGTTGACCTGGCGCAGGTCGCGCAGCCCGCGCAGGTCCTCCAGCGACCCGATGCCGCCCGAGTACAGGAAGCGCCCGCGCACGACCTGGGCGATCCGCCGGACCTCATCGAAGTCGATCCCGCCGAGCATGCCGTCGCGGTCGACGTCGGTGTAGACGAAGGAGCGCACGCCGCGGTTCTGCAGGCGCTCGATGACCGCGTCGGCGGGCATCTGGGTCGTCTCCTGCCAGCCCGACGTCGAGACGTGGCCGCCGCGCGTGTCGACCGACACGATCACGCGGTCGCGGAACGCGCCGAGGACGTCGTCGAGGAAGTCGATGTCGTTGAACGCCGCCGTGCCGAGGATCACGCGCTCGGCACCGGCGCGCAGCGCGTCGCGGACGGCCGGCAGCGTCCGCAGGCCGCCGCCGTACTGGACCGGCACGTGGAGCTCGTTCGTGATCTGCTCGAGGTGGTCCAGCGACCGCGGCGCGCCGTAGCGGGCGCCGTCGAGGTCGACGATGTGCAGGAAGCGCGCGCCCGCCTGCACCCAGGCGCGGGCGGCCTCCAGCGGGGAGTCCTCGTAGACGGTGACCTGGTTGAAGTCACCCTTGATCAGCCGGACGGCCTTGCCATCGCTGATGTCGATCGCCGGATACAGGATCACGCTGCTGCTGCCTCCACGGGGGCGCACACGCCGATGAAGTTCGCCAGCAGCGCGATGCCGTCGCGCGAGGACTTCTCGGGGTGGAACTGGGTTCCGAACACGTTGCCGCGGCCGACGACGCTGGCGAACTCGACGCCGTAGTCGCTCATGCCGATCGCGACGTCGTCGTCGGAGGGGGCGGGGACGAAGGAGTGCACGTGGTAGAACGGCGTGGGGTCGGCCAGGCCCTGGCTCAGCGGTGAGGGGCGCACCCAGCGCACCTGGTTCCACCCGATGTGCGGGAGCTTGAGGCCGCGCGGCGCCAGCGGGACGACCTCGCCGGGCAGCAGGCCCAGGCCGTCGGCGCCGCCGTGCTCGGCGCCATGCTCGAAGAGGAGCTGCATGCCCAGGCAGGCGCCGAGCACCGGGACGCCGGCGGCGGCGCGCTCGCGGATCAGCGCGTCGAGGCCCGTGGCCTCCAGGAGGCGCATCGCGGCGGCGAACGCGCCCACGCCGGGGACGACGATCCCGTCGGTGGCACGCAGCGCGTCGTGGTCGCCGGTCAGCACGACGGTCGCCCCCGCGCGCTCGAGGGACTTCTGCATGGAGCGCCGGTTGCCCATGCCGTAGTCGACGAGTCCGATCGTGGCGCTCACTCCGTCAGCGTCCCCTTCGTGGACGGCACGCCGGTCTCCGTCGGGTCGATCGAGACGGCCTCGCGCAGCGCGCGGGCGAAGGCCTTGAACGCGGCCTCGATCATGTGGTGGGCGTTCGTGCCCGTCTCGACGGTGACGTGCAGCGTCATCCGGGCGCCGTTGGCCACGGCCCGGAAGAACTCCTCGGTCAGCTCGTGGTCGAAGTTGCCGGTCCCGCCTGGGGGCAGGTCGGCCTCGAAGGCGAGGTACGGGCGCCCGGAGAGGTCGAGGGCCACGGCGGCGCGCGCCTCGTCCATCGGGACGACGGCGTGGCCGTAGCGCCGGATCCCGGCCCGGTCGCCCAGCGCACGGTCCAGCGCCTGGCCCAGGACGATGCCCGTGTCCTCCACGGTGTGGTGCGCCCCGGTCTCCAGGTCGCCGGTCACGTCGACCTGGAGGTCCAGGCGGCCGTGGCGGGCGAGCAGGTCGAGCATGTGGTCCAGGAAGCCGACGCCGGTCCGGCGCGTCCCCTCCCCCCGGCCGTCGAGGCCGAGCGTCAGCGTGACGTCGGTCTCCTTCGTCGCCCGGGCGATCTCGGCGGTGCGCGTCATCCGCTCGGATTCTCGCGCACCCGCATCGACGCCGCGTGCCGGTCGAACCCCTCGGCCTGCGCGACGGGCGCGCCGGCGCGCGCCAGGGCGCCGGCGGCGTCGCCGATCCGGACCACGCTCATGCGCCGGCGGAAGTGGCGGGTCGACAGCCCGGAGGCGAAGCGGGCGGCGCCGCCGGTGGGCAGCGTGTGGTTCGAGCCGGCGACGTAGTCGCCGAACGCGGTCGCGCTCTGGGACCCGACGAACACGCATCCGGCGCTGCGGACCTCGGTGGCCAGCGCCTCGGCGGCGCCGCCCATGAGCTGGAGGTGCTCGGGCGCGAAGGCCTCCGCGACGGCCAGGCCCGCGGCCGGGTCGGGCACGAGCACGAGGGCGCCCGCGGCGTCCATCCCGGCCGCCTCGGCGTCGACGATCGCGCCGACGGCCTCGCGCAGCGCCGCGTCGTCGGTGACCAGCACGACGATCGTGCCGTCGCCGTGCTCGGCCTGGGCGAGCAGGTCGAGCGCCACGAGCCGCGGGTCGGCGCCGGCCGTGGCCAGCACGAGGACGTCGCTGGGGCCGGCGAAGCCGTCGATGCCGACGTCGCCGGCGACCTGGCGCTTGGCCTCCTGGACGTAGAGCGAGCCGGGGCCGGCGATGACGTCGACCCGGCGCACGGTGTCGGTGCCGTAGGCCAGGGCGGCGACGGCGTGCGCGCCGCCCATGCGCCAGACCTCGTCGGCGCCGCACAGCGCGCAGGCCGCGAGGATGACGGGGTGGGCGCCGGGGGCGCAGACGACGACCTCGTCGACACCGGCGGCACGGGCGGTCACCACGCCCATGACGACCGTCGACGGGTACGGGTTGCGCCCGCCCGGCGTGTAGATCGCGGCGCGGCGGACGGGGACCTCGCGCAGCGTGACCGTCTGGCCCTCGGGCAGCGCGACGTCGAGGTCGTCGGCCATGCCGGCCTCGGCGACGGCGCGGACGTTGCGCACCGCGACCTCCAGCCCCGTGCGCACGGCGGGATCCAGCGCGGCCAGCGCCTCCTCGCACTCGTGGCGCTCCACGCGCAGCGGCCCGTCGACGCGGTCGAAGCGCTCCACGTACTCCATGAGCGCGGACTCGCCGCGGGCGCGGACCGACGCGACGATCTCGCTGACCGTGCCCGACACGGAGACGCCGGGCGGTGCGAGCGCCCGCAGGGACGCGGCGGCAGCGACCGGATCGCCGTCGACCTGCACCCGCGCGACGTTCATGCCGTCACGGTCCCGCCGGCGGCCCGCATCCGGGTGACGAGCTCGTCGATGGCGGCGGCCTTGAGCTTGTGCGCCACGGGGTTGGCGATGAGCCGCGCCGTGGACCGCTCGATCTCCTCGCGGATGACGAGGCCGTTCTCGCGCAGCGTGGTGCCCGTGGCGGTGAGGTCGACGATGGCCTCGACCAGGCCGGTCAACGGGGCCAGCTCGACGGAGCCCTTGACCTCGACGATCTCGGCCTGGCGCCCCGTGGCGTCGAAGTAGCGCGCGGCCGTCTTGGGGTACTTCGTGGCCACGCGCATGACCCCCAGGCGCCGCAGCGCCTCGGCGGCCGGGTCGGGCTCGGAGGGCGGGGTGGCGATCGTGGCCAGGATCATCCGGCACGGGCCGTAGCCCAGGTCGAGCAGCTCGACGACCTGGCGCTCGTCCTGCTCGGTCAGCACGTCCTTGCCCGTGATGCCGACGTCGGCGGCACCGGCCTCGACGTACGTCGGCACGTCGGAGGGGCGCATGGTGACGATCCCGACGTCGTCGAAGAGCAGCTTGCGGTCGTTGGCCCGCACCTCGCTGGTGTCGACGCCGACGGCGTCCAGGAGCGTGAGCGTGTCGCCCAGCAGCGCGCCGCGCGGGACGGCGATGGTCAGCGCCGGGGTCGTCATCCCGTTCCCCGTTCCTCGCCGGCCAGCGCCAGGTGCAGGCGGTCGACGTGCAGCGCGAAGCCCACGGCGGGCAGCGGCCGGCCGAAGCGCGCGAGCAGGTCGTCGTAGCGCCCGCCGCCACCCAGCGGCTCGCCGAGGGCGGGGTCCAGGACGTCGAAGACCGAGCCGGTGTAGTAGCCCAGGCCGCGGGCCAGGCCGAGGTCGAGCACGATCCGCTGCGCGACGTCGGCGCCCAGGCCGCCGAGCACCGCTCGCAGGCCGTCGGCCTCGCCGCCGGTCACCTCGTCGAGGACCTCGGGGCCACCGCGCAGCTGCGGCACGCGCACGAGCGCGTCGTGCAGCCCACGCGCATCGACCTCGTTCTCCAGTCGCACGAAGTCGCGCGCGTGCAGCGCCGCCAGCAGCACGTCGCGCACGTCGGCGGGCACGTCGAAGGTGTCCAGGAGCGCCGGGTACAGCGCGGCCGTGCCGAGCGCGATCCGGTAGCCGACGAGCCCGACGGCGTCCAGGGCCTCGCACAGGACGGTCAGCGCCTCGACGGTCCCGTCGGGCCCGGGGGCGCCCACGAGCTCGATGCCGGCCTGCAGGAACTCGCGCATCTGGCCACGGTGCGGGCGTACGCCGCGGTAGGCGTGGGCGAAGTAGGAGAAGCGGAGCGGCGGCTCCGCCGTGGCGTAGCGCGTCGCCACCACCCGCGCGATGGGCACGGTCATGTCCGGGCGCAGGGCCATGACCTGGCCGTGGTCGTCGAAGACGCGGTAGGCCGGGTCGACCCCGGTCTCGCCGCGGCGCAGGACGTCCTCGAACTCGATCGTGGGGGTCCAGACCTCGCCGTAGCCGCGCCGGTCGAAGACGGCGCGCATCGCCTCGGTGATGGCGCGCAGCTCCCGCATCTCGTCGGGCAGCACGTCGCGGGTGCCGCTGGGCGTCGGGTGGATCATCGCGACCCGGGAGCCTACGAGGTCGACCGCGAGTGGGGAGAGCCGCCTCCGGGCGAGCGCGGCAGACGCCGGCCCCGAACCCGCGGCCCTAGGCCGCGACCGGGTGCTCGGCGACGCGCTCGATGCTGGCGCCGAGCTCGCGCAGGCGCTCGTCGATCCGCTCGTAGCCGCGATCGATCTGGCGGATGTTGCCGATCTCCGTCGTCCCCTCCGCACACAGGGCCGCCAGCAGCACGGCCATGCCGGCCCGGATGTCGGGCGACTCGACCCGCGCGGCGCGCAGGCGCCGAGGCCCGTGCACGAGCGCGCGGTGCGGGTCGGCGATGAAGATGTTGGCGCCCATCGAGATGAGCTTGTCGCAGAAGAACAGGCGCGACTCGAACATCCACTCGTGGACGAGGACCTCGCCCTCGCTCTGCGTGGCCAGGGCCACCGCGATGGATGTCAGGTCGGCCGGGAAGGCCGGCCACGGCCCGTCCTGGACCTTGCTGGTGTGCTCGCCGAGGTCGCGCTCGACGACGAGCTTCTGGCCGCCGGGAACCAGGACGTCGGCGCCGTCGATGCGCGTCTCCAGCCCGATGCGGCGGAAGACCAGGCGGATCATCCGCAGGTCGTCGGGCTCGGTGTCCTTGATGCGGATCTCGCCGCCGCTCATGCCCGCCATGGCCATGAACGAGCCGATCTCGATGTGGTCGGGCCCGATGTCGTGCGTCGTGCCGCCGAGGATGTCGGTCCCCGTGATGTGCAGGACGTTGGAGCCGATGCCGCGGATGTCGGCGCCCATCTTGACCAGCATGCGCGCGAGGTCGACGACGTGCGGCTCGCACGCGGCATTGAAGATGGAGGTCTCGCCCGGGGTCAGCGCGGCGGCCAGCAGGGCGTTCTCGGTGCCCATGACCGAGGGCTCGTCCATGAAGACCTCGCCGGCGCGCAGGCGGCCGGCCAGCACCAGGTTGGAGCTGTCGTGGCGCTCGACGCGCGCGCCGAGGGCGCGGAAGGCGTCGAGGTGCGGGTCCAGGCGCCGGCGGCCGATGACGTCGCCGCCGGGCGGCGGCATGTCGGCGCGGCCGAAGCGGGCCAGCAGCGGGCCGGCCAGCAGGAACGAGGCGCGGATGCGCGCGGACAGGCGCGGGTCCACGAGCGAGTCCTCCGTGATGCCCGCGGCGCAGATCGCGACCTCGTGCTCGCCGCGCCACTCGACCGTGGCGCCGAGGTGCTCGAGCAGGTCGACCATCGCCTGCACGTCGCGGATGCGCGGCACGTTGCGCACGACGACCTCGTCCGCGGTGAGCGCGGACGCGGCCAGGCAGGGAAGGGCGGCGTTCTTGTTGCCGGCGGGCACCACGCTGCCCGACAACGGCTCACCGCCGTCGATGACGAACTTCTCCATGCGATCGGTCGTGCGCCCGCCGATGCGTCCGAATGCCGTCCGGGGGCGCTGGGCTAGGGTAACAGCCATGTCCTCGCAGGTTTCGCGCGCGGAGGCCTGGGACCTCCTGACCGAATGGGTGCAATCGGACTCGTTGCGGCGCCACTGCCTGGCCGTCGAGGCGTCCATGGCCGCCTACGCCCGCCGGTTCGGCGCCGACGAGGAGGCCTGGTCGGTCGCCGGGCTGCTGCACGACGCCGACTACGAGCGCCATCCGGACATGGACGACGCGGAGGCGGGCCACCCGCGGACGATCATCCGTCACCTGCGCGAGCGCGACGCGCCACAGGAGCTCGTCGACGCCATCGCCGGCCACGCGCCCTTCCTCGGCGTCGCCCGCGAGACGCAGATGGCCAGGACGCTGTTCGCCGTCGACGAGCTGTCGGGCTTCGTGCTCGCATGCGCCGCCGTACGCCCGGAGGGCATCCACGGCATGACGCCCAAGTCGGTCAAGAAGAAGCTCAAGACGCCGGCCTTCGCCGCCGCGGTCAGCCGCGACGACGTGCGCGAGGGTGCGGCCGAGCTCGGTGTCGACCTCGACGAGCACCTCAGCACGGTGATCGCGGCGCTGGAGGCGCGCGCCGACGAGCTCGGGCTGCACGGCCGCAGCCCGGACCCCGAGCCCGCCTGACCCGTGGCGGCCCGTGAGCGGTACGCGCGGGTGCTCCGCGCGCCGCACGCGCGGGCCCTGCTGCTGGCCGAGATCCCGGCACGCCTGCCCATCGGCATCAACGGGCTGGCGCTCGTGCTCTTCATGCGCGAGCACGCGGGCTCCTACGGCGCCGCCGGGGCGGTGGCCGCGGCCTTCGGGGCCGCGCTGGGCCTGTCCTCGCCGGTGATCGGGCGGCTCATCGACCGCCGCGGGCTGCGCCGGGTCGTGGTCCCCCTGGCCCTCCTGCACGCCGCGGCCATGGGCGGCCTGGTGGCCTGCGGGGTCAGCGGGGCGCCCGTGTGGGCCTGCGCGCTGCTGGCGATCGCCGCGGGGGCGTTCATCCCGCCGCTGGGCTCGATCTCGCGCTCGCTGTGGCCGCGCATCCTGCACGGCGAGGCCGACGACCTGCTCGGCACCGCCCTGGCGCTGGAGGGCGTGATGATCGAGCTGGTGTTCACGGTCGGGCCGCTGCTCGTCGCCGTCATCGCTGCGGCCGCCGACCCCGCCGTGGCGCTCGTGCTCTCGCCGGTGCTGCTGCTGCTGGGCCTGGGCCTGTTCCTCCTACAGCCGCCCGTCCGGACCTGGGTGATCTCCGAGCACGCGGGCAGCCACGGCCTGCTCGGCGCGCTGCGCTCTCCCGGCATCCGCACGCTCGTGCTGTGCACGCTGCCGATGGGCTTCTGCTTCGGGGCCATGGAGGTCACGCTGCCCGCGTTCAGCGAGGACCACGGGTCGCGAAACCTGGCAGGCGTGCTCGTGGCGGTCTGGTCGGTGGGCAGCGCGGTCGGCGGGCTCTGGTACGGCTCGCGGGCCTGGGGCGACGCGCCGGGCCGGCGCTACGCACGGCTGGCCGCCCTGCTGCCCATCGGCTACCTGCCGCTGGCCGCCGCACCGTCCATCCTCGTCATGGCGCCGCTGGCCCTGCTGGCGGGTGTGTGCATCGCGCCGACGCTGACCGCGGGCAACCAGATCGCCGGCGACGTCGCCCCCGAGGGCGCCGAGACCGAGGCCTACACCTGGCCGGTGACCTCGCTGGTGCTCGGCCTGGCGATCGGCAACTGGGCCGCCGGTGCCATCGTCGACGCGGCCGACTGGCGCGCCGCGTTCCTGGTCTCGGCCGGTGGCGCCGGGCTCAGCGCGGTGCTGGCCCTGGCGCGCCACCACACCCTGGATCGCCGCGCGGTGATGGTCGCGCCCACCGCCTAGGACGCGGCCTTGTAGCGGCCGCCGCCCCTGGCCCAGTCGTGCAGGTGCTCCAGGCGGCAGAACGCGTCGGCGATGCGGTGCCGGCCGCGGTGGCGCACGACGAGCACACGCCGCTCGGCGAGGTGGTCGCCGCACAGCGCGCAGCGCCCCAGCGCGTCGTCGGGCTCGCCGTCGGTGACGATGCGCCCCCGGTCCCAGCTCGCGCCGTGGATGACCCACGGCACGACATGCTCCAGGCGGCAGAAGACGGCCTTGTGGTCGCTCTCGGGCTCGGCGACTCGGAAGCCGTCGTCGGCTCCGACGCTCGCGGCACACCAGCTGCACTGCTCGGCCATGACGCCAGGCAGGGTAGCCGCCACGCCGGAGGACCGGACGACGGGCTACCTTCCGGGGGTGGCCACCGCACCCCTGACCATCACCATCCTCGAAGGCGACGAGACCGGGCAGGAGCTGCTCGAGCAGGCGCTCCGCGTCCTGGAGCCCGACGTCGTCGGCCTCCCGATCGTCCTGGAGCGCTTTGACCTCTCGCTGGAGCGCCGCCGCGAGACCGGCAACCAGATCGTCCACGACGCCGCGGCCGCGATGCGCGCCTCCGGCCTGGGCATCAAGGCCGCGACGATCACGCCGGAGGGCAAGGACGACGTCGGCTCGCCCAACCGCATCGTGCGCGAGGGCGTGGACGGCAAGGTCATCATCCGCACGGGCCGCCGCATCCCCGGCGTCACCCCCATCGCGGGCGTCTACCTGCCGATCTCGGTGGTGCGCATGGCCGTCGACGACGCCTACGGCGCCAAGCAGTGGCGCGAGGGCCCGGAGGGCGGCGCCGACGAGATCGCCTACCGGACCGAGAAGATCACCCGCGGGACGTGCGCCGCGGTCGCCGAGTACGCCTTCCGCACGGCCAAGAAGATGGGCGGCAAGGTCTACGGCGGCCCGAAGTGGACGGTCTCGCCGGTCTACGAGGGCATGCTCAAGGAGGAGCTCGACGCCGCCGCGCAGCGCCACCCCGACGTCTGGTACCAGCCCGTGCTGATCGACGCGACCTACGCCGGCCTGGTCTCGGGGGCCGCCGACAGCCCGCTCGTCATCCCGGCGCTCAATCGCGACGGCGACTGCCTCTCGGACCTCGTCATGCCGATGTTCGGCTCCATCGCGGGGGCCGAGTCGGTCCTCCTGGCCTTCGACGAGGACTTCACCACGCAGGTCGCGATGGCCGAGGCGCCCCACGGCACGGCACCCGCCCTGCTCGGCAAGGACATCGCCAACCCCATGGCGATGATCCTGGCCTGCGGCGCGGTCCTCAACTACGCCGCCGACCGGGGCTTGCCGGGCGCCGAGCGCGCCTCGCGGGCGATCTACGAGTCCGTCCTGGAGGCCACCGCGACCGGCGTGCGCACCCCCGACCTCGGCGGCCACAGCAGCACCTCGGAGTTCACCACCGACGTCATCGGCCGCGTGCGGACCAAGCTCGACGTCTGGTCCTCCCTGGGCACGACGGTCTAGGCCCGGGCCGGGGGCGAGCGTACGTTCGCCGCGACCGTGCGACGGGCCGCCGGGCTCGGTGGCCCAGGCGTCGGCCCCGGCGGCGTGCGGACGGGGCGCCGGGTGCAAGATCCCATGCAGGAATCGTGCCCCTATTTGGCTCTGGAGAGCCGAAAGCCCGCGGCCCCTCGGCCTCCGCGCCCATCCGTCCGCTCGCACTCCTACGGTTACGAACACATGTTCTCCCCCACCGCAGATCCCCGGCCGGCCAAGCGCTCCCTGCGTGCGGCCGTCCGGCGTGCCGTCGACCTGGCCGTCGCCTTCGCCACGCTCTCCGATGAGCTGCCGCGCCGCCACGCCGACGACCCTGCGGAGCACCCCCATCGTGTGCCGCTGCGCGCCCCCTCTCGCGCGCGCCGGCCCGGTGCGGTGGCCCCGCGGGCCCATCGCTGCACGACGCCGCTGGCCCACCGCCCGCCGGCACGGCGCAGCACCTCATCATCCATGCGGTGACTCCTCAAGCGCCCGTCCTGGGAGGCCGGGCGCGGAGACCATGCGAGAGCGAAGTGCCTCAGCGAGCGGGCCGCCACCAGGCGGCCCGCGGCGCGTCTGGGCCGGGATCGCGCCCGACCCAGACGCGGTCCCGGCCCTCGCTGCCGACCGCGTCTGTCCTCGCCGGACGGGCGGGTGCCGTCGCCCGATGAGCATCCGCCGAGCCATGTCCGTCGTCGCCACCGAGGATCCGCTGGCGACGCGCCGGTTCTACGAGGATGTGCTGGGCTTCGAGGTCGCGACGGAGCAGGACGACATGGTCGTGCTGCGCTCACCGACCGTCCCGGCCATACAGCCCATCGTGGGCCTCGGCCACCGCACGGCCAGCGACCCCACGTGTTCGAGGGAGACCGCTCCATCGAGGTCGCCGACGTCGATGCGGTCCCCTGCACCGCCTGCGCGCACGGCCTCGCGATCGCGCGCCCCATCGCCGATGAGCGCGGGGGCGTGCGCCGCTGCCTCGCCGGCGACCCGGGCGACGTGGTCACCATCGGCCACCGCTAGCGCAGCACGTGCCCCACAACGACGACGAGCCGCCCCGGAGGGCGGCTCGTGAAGATAAACCGGCGGCGTCCTACTCTCCCGGGCCCTTGCGAGCCAAGTACCATCGGCGCTGAGAGGCTTAACTGCTCTGTTCGGAATGGGAAGAGGTGTTTCCCTCTCGCTAAAGCCACCGGAAACTCAAGAGAGCTCCCGGCGACCCTCAAAACCGCACAGCCCACCACAGGGTATCACCGCAAAGAGATAATAAAAACCGTCAAGCCCTCGAGCCATTAGTACCAGTCTCCTTCGCGCGTTACCGCACTTCCAGATCTGGCCTATCAACCTGGTGGTCTTCCAGGGCTCTTACTCCCTCAAGGGGATGGGAGAACTCATCTTGAGGCCGGCTTCCCGCTTAGATGCCTTCAGCGGTTATCCGATCCGGACGTAGCTAACCTGCTATGCCCTTGGCAGGACAACAGATACACCAGAGGTCCGTTCACCCCGGTCCTCTCGTACTAGGGGCAAATCCTCTCAATTCTCCAACGCCCACGGCAGATAGGGACCGAACTGTCTCACGACGTTCTGAACCCAGCTCGCGTACCGCTTTAATGGGCGAACAGCCCAACCCTTGGGACCTACTTCAGCCCCAGGATGCGACGAGCCGACATCGAGGTGCCAAACCGGGCCGTCGATGTGGACTCTTGGGCCCGATAAGCCTGTTATCCCCGGAGTACCTTTTATCCGTTGAGCGACGGCACTTCCACTTGCTACCGCCGGATCACTAAGACCTGCTTTCGCACCTGCTCGACATGTCTGTCTCGCAGTCAAGCTCCCTTGCTGCCTTTGCACTCTACGCACGATTTCCGACCGTGCTGAGGGAACCTTTGTGCGCCTCCGTTACATTTTGGGAGGCGACCGCCCCAGTCAAACTACCCGCCTGGCACTGTTCTCTGCCCGGATTCACGGCGCAGAGTTAGACGTCCAATACATCAAGGGTGGTATCTCAAGGTTGGCTCCACCTCGGCCGCAGCCGGGGCTTCAAAGCCTCCCACCTATCCTGAGCGAAATGCACCGAACGCCAATACCAAGTTGTAGTAAAGGTTCACGGGGTCTTTCCGTCTAGCCGCGGGTACTCGGCATCTTCACCGAGACTGCAATTTCACCGAGCCCCTCGCTGAGACAGCGCGCAAGTCGTTACGCCATTCGTGCAGGTCGGAACTTACCCGACAAGGAATTTCGCTACCTTAGGACCGTTATAGTTACGGCCGCCGTTTACCGGGGCTTAGCTTCGGTGCTTCGGGCGAACCCTAACACCTCCACGTAACCTTCCGGCACCGGGCAGGCGTCAGCCCCTATACGTCGTCTTTCGACTTAGCAGAGACCTGTGTTTTTGGTAAACAGTCGCTTGCGCCTATTCACTGCGGCCCCCTCAGGCTCCAGTCGCGAAGACCTTCACCCTACTGGGGCGCCCCTTCTCCCGAAGTTACGGGGCAATTTTGCCGAGTTCCTTAGCGAGGGTTATCTCGATCACCTTAGTATTCTCTACTTGCCCACCTGTGTCGGTTTTGGTACAGGCACGCGAGTTCTCCCTAGAGGCTTTTCTTGGAGGCATGGCGTCCGGAACTCGCCGGCCCTTGGGCCAGCTGGCATCGCGCCTCAGGTTATGCGGACCCGGATTTGCCTAGGTCCACCCCTACACGCTTACCCCAGGACGACCATCGCCTGGGATTCCATAGCCTTCCTCGTCCCCCCATCGGTCAAACGATCTCGACGTGGTACAGGAATATCAACCTGTTGGCCATCGACTACGCCTTTCGGCCTCGCCTTAGGTCCTGACTAACCCTGAGCCGACGAACGTTGCTCAGGAAACCTTGGGCAATCGGTGGAGGGGATTCTCACCCCTCTTTCGTTACTCATGCCGGCATTCTCACTTCCCAAGCGTCCACGGCTGGCTTCCGCCGCCGCTTCACTCGCTTGGGAACGCTCTCCTACCGCGCGCATTCCGAAGAACACGCACCCGCAGCTTCGGTGATCTGCTTGAGCCCCGTTACATTATCCGCGCCCGAACACTTGACCAGTGAGCTGTTACGCACTCTTTCAAGGGTGGCTGCCTCTAAGCCAACCTCCTGGTTGTCTATGCATTCGGACATCGTTTCCCACTTAGCAGACACTTAGGGACCTTAGCTGGCGGTCTGGGCTGTTTCCCTTTTGACGCTGAAGTTTATCCCCCAGCAACTGACTCCCGCGGTACACGTAATGGTCTTCGGAGTTTGCCTTCCTTCGGTAAGCTGGTGGGCCCCCTAGGGAAAACAGTGCTCTACGGCCACAACGCAATTTACGCGAGGCTATACCTAAATATATTTCGGAGAGAACCAGATATCACTGAGCTTGATTAGCCTTTCACTCCGACCCACAGGTCATCCGCCCAGTTTTCAACCTAGGTCGGTTCGGTCCTCCACGAGGTCTTACCCCCGCTTCAACCTGCCCATGGGTAGCTCGCTCAGTTTCGGGTCTACCGCCTACGACTGAATCGCCCTATTCGGACTCGCTTTCGCTACGGCTCCGCTCATCGCTTAACCTTGCCGCAGACGAGTAACTCGCCGGCTCGTTATGCAAAAAGCACGCGGTCACAGAACAAGTCTGCTCCCACCGCTTGTAGGCACGCGGTTTCAGGTACTATTTCACTCCCCTTCCGGGGTACTTTTCACCTTTCCCTCACGGTACTAGTCCGCTATCGGTCACCTAGGAGTACTTAGCCTTGGAGGGTGGTCCCCCCAGTTTCAGTCCGCGTTTCACGGGTGCGGACCTACTCAGGAACGCTTGACGGCAGATCATGCAGTTTCGTCTACGGGACGGTTGCCCTCTTTGGTGCACGGTTCCACGTGCTTCGACTACCACATGATTTTGTAACTGCCGCCAGGCCGGCCACGGCCTGGAACAAACGCCCTACAACCCCCCGTACGCAACGTGTGGCCACTTACACGTACGGAGTTTGGGCTGATCCCTTTTCGCTCGCCACTACTCAGGGAGTCTCGGTTGATTTACTTTCCTCGGGGTACTGAGATGTTTCACTTCCCCCGCTTGCCGCCGAACGGCCTATGTGTTCAGCCGTCGGTGACGCCGCATTACCGGCGCCGGGTTTCCCCATTCGGAAATCCACGGGTCAAAGGCTGTTCAACGCCTCACCGTGGCTTATCGCAGTCGTCCACGTCCTTCATCGGCTCTAGGTGCCAAGGCATCCACCATGTGCCCTTACTATCTTGACGGTGATCTCGAACGGATCCGCTAAGAGGATCCGCCCGGTGATACCCGTGCCTCCCCGGCTCATCGGATGATGAAGGGGAGGCAACTGCCTGATCTCGCGTTGGATGAGATCAGGCATGTGGCTGCTGTGCAGTTTTCAAGGGTCGCCGAGAGGTGCGCCCGACGGATGGTCGGATGCGGTCTCTCAAAACTCAACAGCATGCACGAGCTCGAGCTCCGCGAGGTGCGGCACCGCACGATGTGTGCGCGGTGGGCTCTCGCAGATGCGAGAGCCGGCTGGCTCGGCCAGGTTCGGTCGACGTACTAGGCCGCACGGTCGGAAGCCGATGGCTCGCTTCCGTTGCGATCGCCTTGCGGCGAAGACAACGGCCGGCCACGGCGCCGTGCCGTACGGGTCCCTGTATCGGGACTCCCTAGAAAGGAGGTGATCCAGCCGCAGCTTCCGCTACGGCTACCTTGTTACGACTTCACCCCAGTCACGAGCCCCACCTTCGACGGCTCCCTCCCTTGCGGGTTAGGCCACCGGCTTCGGGTGTTGCTCACTCCCGTGGTGTGACGGGCGGTGTGTACAAGGCCCGGGAACGTATTCACCGCGGCAATGCTGATCCGCGATTACTAGCAACTCCACCTTCATGCAGGCGGGTTTCAGCCTGCAATCCGAACCGAGACGCACTTTGAGGGATTCGCTCCACCTCGCGGTATCGCAGCCCTCTGTATGCGCCAATGTAGCACGTGTGTAGCCCTGAACATAAGGGGCATGATGACTTGACGTCATCCCCACCTTCCTCCGGTTTGTCACCGGCAGTCTCGCATGAGTCCCCAACTAAATGCTGGCAACATGCGACGGGGGTTGCGCTCGTTGCGGGACTTAACCCAACATCTCACGACACGAGCTGACGACAGCCATGCACCACCTGTGAACCTGCCCCGAAGGGAAACCCTGTTTCCAGGGCGGTCAGGCACATGTCAAGCCCAGGTAAGGTTCTTCGCGTTGCGTCGAATTAAACCACATGCTCCGCTGCTTGTGCGGGCCCCCGTCAATTCCTTTGAGTTTTAGCCTTGCGGCCGTACTCCCCAGGCGGGGCACTTAATGCGTTAGCTTCGGCACGGGAGGAGTCGACACCTCCCACACCTAGTGCCCATCGTTTACGGCGTGGACTACCAGGGTATCTAATCCTGTTTGCTCCCCACGCTTTCGCGTCTCAGCGTCAGTCACGTCCCAGCGAGCTGCCTTCGCCATTGGTGTTCCTCCTGATATCTGCGCATTTCACCGCTACACCAGGAATTCCACTCGCCTCTTCCGGACTCGAGCTTGACAGTATCCACCCGCCTCCCGGGGTTGAGCCCCGGGCTTTCAGAGCGGACTTACCAAGCCGCCTACACGCGCTTTACGCCCAATGATTCCGGACAACGCTTGCCCCCTACGTATTACCGCGGCTGCTGGCACGTAGTTAGCCGGGGCTTCTTCTGAAGGTACCGTCACCTCAAGCGGGTATTAACCGCCAAGGCTTCGTCCCAACTGAAAGAGGTTTACAACCCGAAGGCCGTCTTCCCTCACGCGGCGTTGCTGCGTCACGCTTTCGCGCATTGCGCAAGATTCCCCACTGCTGCCTCCCGTAGGAGTCTGGGCCGTGTCTCAGTCCCAGTGTGGCTGATCGTCCTCTCAGACCAGCTACCCATCGAAGCCTTGGTGAGCCGTTACCTCACCAACAAGCTAATGGGCCGCGGGCCCATCCCGTTGCGGAAGCCGAAGCCTCCTTTCCTCAATCCACTGATGCGGAAGGAGCACATTTGGTATTAGCCCCGGTTTCCCGGGGTTGTCCCAATCAACAGGGCAGGTTACCCACGTGTTACTCACCCGTTCGCGGCTTTGCCCCCGAGCAAGCTCGGGTTCGTCGCTCCACTTGCATGTGTTAAGCACGCCGCCAGCGTTCGTCCTGAGCCAGGATCAAACTCTCCGTGAAGTGATCCGACACACGCTCGAGAGCGCGCGCCGGGGTACGAAGAGCTGTCAAAACCTATGCGGAGGCCCCATACACGGGATGCCCCCAGGTGATGACGGGATTGCTTTCTCAGACCGTCGCGATCTCCGAGGAGATCCGACGGGTCGAACCTGGACGCACACCTTCGAGCCGGCTGACCCGAAAGGTGCGCATGCTGTTGAGTTTTCAAAGACCGTCGCGCCCTGTCGGGAAGGGGTCACCTTCGAAAGGACGCCCCCCAAGGCCGAGGCCTGTTGGGGCGGGATCGAGCAGTTTAGCACCACTCGATGCGGGGCGTGGGCCCCAGGCCAGGCCTGGCGTTCCTGCTCCGCGGGGCGGCAGTATAGACACACATCGCGGCGGAATGTCGCCACGTGCCCGGGGCCGGGCTCGCGGGCCCTAGTCGCCGAGGACCTGGACGACGACCGAGCGCTCACGCGGGCGGTCGTCGAAGTCGCAGAGCACGATCTGCTGCCAGGTGCCCAGGGCGAGCTCGCCGCCCACCAACGGCACGGTCTCCGACGGCCCGATGAGCGCCGCGCGGGCGTGCGCGTGGCCGTTGGTGTCGCCGTTGAGCGCGTCGTGTTCGTAGCCCGCGCCGGGCGGCAGCAGGCGGTCCAGCAGCGCCCGGAGGTCGGCCACCGCCCCCGGCTCGTACTCGAGCGTGGTGACCGCGGCGGTCGCCCCGCCCACGAAGACCACGGCGATCCCGGTTCGAACCCGGCTGCGCGCGACGACGGCGCGGACGCCCTCCGTGAGGTCCAGAACCGCGCCGTGGCCCGGCGTGCTCAGGCGCAGCTGACCCCCGTGGACCGTCATGGCCGCCGGCTAGGCCGCCCGCAGCCGCCGGAAGTGACGCTTGCCGACCTGCAGCAGGCCCCCGTCCAGGCGCTCGGCGGCGACGTCGAGGTCGGCCTCCCCGAGCGCCTCGCCGTCCAGGCGGACGCCGCCCTGGGTCAGCAGCCGGCGCGCCTCGGACCGTGAGCGCCCGAACGCGTCGGCGATCAGCGCCGGCAGGTGCACCGGCCGGCCGCCGCTCTCGAAGGCGTGCTCGGGCACGTCGGCGGGGGCGTCGTGGGTGACGAAGAGGCGGTCGAAGTGCGCCTCGGCGCGCGCGGAAGCCGCCGCGCCGTGGAAGCGCTCCACGATGCCCCGGGCCAGCGCGCGCTTGGCGTCGCGCGGCCCAGTGCCCTCGGGCGGGCGCGGCACCGCCAGCAGCTCGAACCAGGTGTCCATCGCCGCGTCGGGCAGGCGCATCGTCTTGCCGAACTGCTCCTCGGGGGCCTCGGTGACGCCGACGTGGTTGCCCAGCGACTTGGACATCTTCTCCGATCCGTCGATGCCCGGCAGGATCGGCATGGTCAGGATGACCTGCTCGGGCTGCCCGTAGGCGCGCTGGACGTCGCGCCCCAGCAGCAGGTTGAACGTCTGGTCGGTGCCGCCGAGCTCCACGTCGGACTCCACGGCCACGGAGTCATAGCCCTGCAGCAGCGGATAGAGCGTCTCGAGGACGGAGATCGGCTGCCGGGCGGCGAAGCGCCGGGCGAAGTCGTCGCGCTCGAGGATCTGGGCCACGGTCGCCACGCGGGCGAGGCGGAAGAGCTCCTCGGCCGGCATGTCCAGCCACTCGCCGTTGCGCCGGACCTCGAGCAGGTCGGGGTCGTCGCGCAGGACGCTGAAGGCCTGCCGGCGGTAGGTGTCGGCGTTGGCGTCGATCTCCTCGCCGCTGAGCACGGGCCTCGTGGAGGAGCGCCCGCTCGGGTCGCCGACGCGCGCGGTGTAGTCGCCGACGATGAGGACCACCCGGTGGCCGAGGTCCTGGAACTCGCGCAGCTTCTGCAGGACGACGGTGTGGCCCAGGTGGATGTCGGGCGCGGTGGGGTCCAGGCCGAGCTTGACGCGCAGCGGCCGCCCCGCGGAGCCGGCGAGCGCGAGCTTGTGCGCCAGGCCCCCGTGCGGCAGCGACTGATGGGCGTTGCGCAGCAGCGCCGCGGCGGTCTCGGGTGGGGTGGCCATACGGGGCCCAATGCTAGAGTCAGGGCGCGTCTCCGGGGCTCGCGCCGCCGCCCGGACACGCCTCCGTGCCGCGCCGTCCTCCCAGGCGCCACCTCGCATGAGCGACCCGACCGGACCGCACCTCGCACCCGTCCCCGACGCCGCCGCGTCCCCGCGCAAGCGCGTCAAGCCGAAGGTCAAGAAGCTGCGGCTCCTGGCGATCCTGCTGCCGCTGGCCGTGCTCGCGGTGATCTCGACGGTCTTCGGGATGATGATGGCCGTCGCGTCCGACCTGCCCGCGCTGGAGCAGCTGCCCCAGGTCGCCAAGCGCAAGAACTCGGTCCTCTATGACGTGCAGGGCAAGCGGATCGCGACGCTGGCCTCCAACCAGGGCCGGATCATCGTGACCAGCGACGAGATCGGCGCGAACGCCAAGTACGCGGTCATCGCCGTCGAGGACCAGCGCTTCTACGAGAACTCGGGCGTCGACCTGCGCGGCATCGGGCGCGCGTTCTACCAGGACGTCATCCAGGGCCGCAGCGCCCAGGGCGGCTCGACCATCGCCCAGCAGTTCGTCAAGAACGCGCTGCAGGCCCAGCACAACCGCACGGTCTTCGAGAAGCTGCGAGAGGCCGCGATGGCCTACCACCTCACGCGCAAGTGGTCCAAGGAGCGCATCCTCACCGAGTACCTCAACTCGGTCTACTTCGGCAACGGCGCCTACGGCATCGAGGCGGCGGCGCGCACGTACTTCGGCGCCGACCCCAACCACAACAACTGCGGCACGCCGAACCACCCGATGTGCGCCAGCGAGCTGACGCCGGCCGAGGCGGCGATGCTCGCCGCGATCATCGCGTCGCCCAGCGCCTACGACCCGGTGGCCCACCCGGCCGCGGCGATCCAGCGCCGCAACCTCGTGCTCAAGAAGATGCTGCAGCAGGACCGCATCACGCAGGCCCAGTACGCCGACGCGATCCAGCAGCAGCCCTTCTACAAGCTGGCCCCGCCGCACCTGGACACCCAGCCCGGCACGGAGTACTTCGTCTCCTGGGTCCGCCAGAGCCTCGTCGACCAGGTCGGCCCCCAGCAGGCGTTCGAGGGCAACCTGCGCGTCACGACGACGCTGGACCTCGACCTCCAGAAGGCCGCCCAGCAGGCCGTCAACACCTACCTGTCGTGGGCGGGCGGCCCGACGGCGGCGGTCGTGGCCATCGACAACGAGACGGGCGAGGTCCGTGCGATGGTCGGCGGCCGCGACTACAACACCTCGCCCTTCAACCTGGCCACCCAGGGCCAGCGCCAGCCCGGCTCGTCGTTCAAGCCCTTCATCCTGGCCGAGGCGCTGCGCCAGGGCATCGGTCCCGGCACGGTGTTCCCCTCACGCAAGCGCGTCTTCAAGGTCGGGAAGAACGAGCAGTTCGTCGTCAACAACTTCGAGAACGAGTACGCCGGGCAGTCGACGGTCGCCAACGGCCTGACGTTCTCCGACAACTCGGTCTTCGCCGCGCTGGGCATCAAGGTCGGCACGAAGAAGGTCGCCCGGCTGGCCGAGCGCATGGGCATCCGCACGCCGGTGTCCTCCAACCTGGCGATGACCCTCGGCGGCCTGCGCCAGGGCGTTACCCCGCTCGACATGGCCCACGCATACGAGACGTTCGCCGCGCACGGCCGGCGCATCAGCGGGACGCTGGGCACCGCCGACGACGGGCCGGTCGGGATCCACGAGATCGACCGCGAGACCGGCGACGGCATCAAGACCGTCAAGAAGAACCAGCTCAAGGCGAAGCGGATCCTGTCCCAGAAGCTGGCCGACGAGGAGGCCCAGCTGCTGACGGGCCCCGTCAAGTTCGGCACCGCCACGCGCGCGCAGTACGGCGGCTTCGCCGCCGGCAAGACCGGCACGACGGAGAACTCCGGCGACGCCTGGTTCGTGGGCTTCACCGACCGCTGGACGATCGCCGTCTGGGTCGGCTACCCCAACACGCTCAAGCCGATGCTGACGGAGTTCCGCGGCTCGGCCGTCACCGGCGGCACGTTCCCGGCGATGATCTGGCACGACTTCGTCGTCGCCGCCAACCGGATCGCCGACGCGCGCAACGCCAAGGAGCGCGCCCGCCAGGGCCTGCCACCGCTGCCCTCGGGCAGCACCCCGAGCAGCTCGGCCCCGGCCACCGTCACGCCGCCCGCGCCGCCGCGCGAGGGCGCCGCGCCCAAGGGCTCGGGCACCACGGGCGGCTCGAGCGGCGGCACGTCGCCCGACGCGCAGGCACCGGTGGCGACCACCCCGCAGCAGGCCACCCCGGCCCCCAGCCCCACCCCCACGACGCCCACCCCCGCGCCGGCCCCCACGCCGGCGGCGCCGACGACCACCCCCGCGACCCCGCCCGCCGGCGGCGCGCCCACCACGGGCGGCACCGGCGGGACCGGCGCGGGCTGAGCTCAGCCGCGCGCGAGCGTCGCGCGCAGGCCCGGCGGCCACGGCCGCGACACGTGGCGGCTGCCCGCGGCGCAGAAGCGCCAGGGCAGCTCGACGGCCTTCGTGATCCCGATGCGGTGGCCGGCCAGCAGCACCGGGGGCGCCGCGCCGTCCTCGGGCGGGTGGATGAGGACCGGCCCCTCCACCAGGCTCGAGGCGTTGAGCTCGAGGTCGATGCCCAGCGCCTGGGTCAGCTTGCCCGGGCCGTTGGCCAGGTCGACGTCGCGGGCGACACCACGGCGCTCGCGCATGCGGTCCAGGCCCTCGATGGGCTCCAGTGCGCGGATGAGCACCGCCGCGCCGACCTCCTCGGGCTCGCAGACGGCGTTGAGCAGCGCGTGGATCCCGTAGGACCGGTAGACGTAGGCCGTCCCGGGGCCGCGGTAGAGCACCGACGTGCGCGCGGTGAGACCGACGTAGGCGTGGCAGGCGGCCTCCGAGTGGTGGTAGGCCTCGCTCTCGACGATCACGCCCGCGCAGCCCTCGTGCTCGAGCACGCAGCCCACCAGGTCGCGGGCGACCTGCACGACCGGGCGGTCGTAGAAGGCCGCGGGCAGGCTCACCGCAGCCGGGCCCGCGCCTGCTCGAGCTGCTCGCGCACCCGCCCCAGCGCGGTGCCGCCCTCCGACGCCTTGGACTCCAGCCACGAGCTCTGGGCCAGCACGGCCCGGGCGTCCTGCCCGAGGGCGGGGACCGCGACGTCGGCCAGCGACCGGCCCGACTCGACCGATTCGCGCACCAGGCCGGCGATCACGCCGTGGGACTCGCGGAAGGGCATGCCCTGCTTGACGAGCAGGTCGGCCAGGTCGGTCGCGGCGATGAGCTCGTCGGAGGCCGCGGCCGACATGCGCTCACGGTCGAAGCGCGCGCCGGCGACCATGCCGGTCGCCGCGGCCAGGCACAGCCGCATCGTGTCGACGCTGTCGAACAGGTGCTCCTTGTCCTCCTGGAGATCCTTGTTGTAGGTCAACGGGAGGGCGTGCATCACCCCGTGCAGCGCCTGGAGGTGCCCGACGATCCGCGGCGCCTTGGCGCGCAGGAGCTCGCCGGCGTCGGGGTTCTTCTTCTGGGGCATGATCGACGACCCCGACGACCACGCGTCGGGGAGCACGAGGAACCCGAACTCCGAGCTGGACCACAGCACGATCTCGGCCCCCAGGCGGGAGAGGTGCGTGGCGCACGTCGCGGCCGCGGCGAGGTAGTCCAGGATGAAGTCGCGGTTGGCGACGGCGTCGATCGAGTTCGGCGATACCGAGGCGAAGCCCAGCTCGCGGGCCACCATGCCGCGGTCGGTGTCGAAGTTCACCCCCGCCAGCGCGCCGGCGCCCAGCGGCATGACCGAGCACGCGGCCTCCGCGGCGGCGAAGCGCCCGCGGTCGCGGTCGGCCATCCAGAACCAGGCCAGCAGATGGTGGGAGAGGTACACGGGCTGCGCGCGCTGGAGGTGGGTGTAGCCCGGCAGCGCCCAGTCGAGGTGGCGCTCGGCGGCGTCGACCAGGGCCTCCATGAACACCGTGAGCTGCGCCTGCGCCGAGCGCGCGGCGTCGCGCGTGAACAGCGCGACGTCGGTGACGACCTGGTCGTTGCGTGAACGGGCGGTGTGCAGCCGGCCGCCGGGGGCGCCGGCCAGCTCGGTCAGCCGCCGCTCGACGGCCATGTGGATGTCCTCGTCGTCGGGCGCGAACGGGAAGGTCCCCGCGTGCAGCTCGGCCTCCACGCCGTCCAGGCCGGCCAGGATCGCGTCGCGGTCGGGCTCCGTGATGATGCCCTGGGCGGCCAGCATCCGCGCGTGCGCACGCGACTGCGCCACGTCGTGGGGCCACAGCCGCCGGTCGAAGCCCAGCGACGTGTTCATCTCCCGGAAGGCCGGGTCCTGCGGCTCGGCGAAGCGCGACATGTGGCCGCGGAGCATACGCACGCCGCCCCCCGGCGCGGCCGTGCCCTGGCCGCGGCCCAGCGCCCCGGCGATCTGCGCGACCCGGGTCGCCAGCCCGAACCCCAGCAGGGAGAGCGAGACGCCCCAGCCCAGCCAGGCCGCCGAGCCCGCGGTGTGGAAGCGCCGGTCGCGGCCACGCCAGTCCATCGCCGCTCAGCCCAGGACGTCGGCCAGGGCCGCCGTGACCCGCTCGACCTGGTCGGCCCGCATCCGCGGGAAGAACGGGAGCGCCAGCGAGCTCGCGGCGACGTCCTCGCAGACCGGGAACTGCCCCTCCCGGTAGCCGTAGGTCTCGCGGTAGAACGACATGAGGTGGATCGCGGGCAGGTAGGGCTTGCTCTGCACCCCGCGGTCGCGCAGCGCGAGCATGACCTCGTCGCGGGTCGGCCCCCCGCGCGGCACCTGCACGACGAACACGAACCAGCCGCGCTGCTCGCCGGCGTGGCGGGCGCCGTCCGGGCAGGGCAGCCCGAGGCCGCGCTCGCGCTCCAGGCCTGCCAGGGCCTCGCGGTACCAGCCCGCGACGCGCGCGCGGCCGGCGAGCATGTCGTCGAGGCGGTCGAGCTGGGCCAGGCCGATCGCGCAGGCGATGTCCGACAGGCGGTAGTTGAACCCGAGGCGGTCGTGGTCCAGCCAGCCCATGTCGGGCGCGCGGCCCTGGTTGCGCTCGGAGTCGATGCGGGCCTTGAGCGCCGGATCGGCGCCCATCGTGATCATGCCGCCCTCGCCCGTGGTCAGCTGCTTGTTGGCGTAGAACCCGAACACCGCCGGGTTGCCGCGCCCGCCGACGGCGGGACCGTCGTGGTGGCGCGCGCCGAGCGCCTCGCAGGCGTCCTCGACGACCGGCAGCCCCATGGCCTCGAACGCCGGCAGGTCGGCGGGGTAGCCGAAGATGTGCACGGGCAGCAGCGCCGCGGTGCGCTCGGTCACGGCCGCCGCCGCGGCCTGCGGGTCGAGGTTCAGCGTGACCGGGTCGATGTCGGCGAACACCGGCCGCGCGCCCTCGTAGGCGGCGACGTTGGCGCTGGCCACGAACGAGAACGGCGAGGTCACGACCTCCTGGCCGGCGCCCACGCCGGCGGCCCGCAGCGCGAGGTGCAGGCCCGTCGTGCCCGAGGAGACCGCGCTGGCCTGCGCCGCGCCCACGCGGGCGGCGAACCGCTCCTCGAAGGCCGGCACGCGCGGGCCGAGCGAGAGCTGGCCCGAGCGCAGGACCTCGAGCACCGCCTGCTCCTCGGCCTCGCCGATGACCGGCTGGGCCAGCGGCACGACCTCCGTCGGCGGCCGGCTCACCGGCGCGGTCAGACCCGCGCGGCGGAGAAGTGGTGGGCGGGCACCGGGTCCAGCCAGTCGGCGTAGCGGTCCGACCGCCCGTGCAGCGCGTCCTCGAAGGCCGTCTGCACCGCGAGCGTGACCTCGCCGGGGCGCCCGCTGCCGATCGTGTGGTCGTCGACCTCGCGGATCGGCGTCAGCTCGGCCGCGGTGCCCGTGCAGTACAGCTCGTCGCAGAGGTAGAGCTCGGCGCGGGCGATGTCGCGCTCGACGATCTCGTAGCCGAGGTCGCGCGCGATCTGGATCACCGCGCTGCGGTTGATGCCGCCGAGGATGGAGGCCGTGATCGGGGGCGTGACGATGACGCCGTCACGCACGACGAAGAGGTTCTCGCCGGTGCCCTCGCAGACGAAGCCGCGCTCGTCGAGCAGGATCGCCTCCTCGTAGCCGGTCTGGTGGGACTCGATCTTGGCCAGGATCGAGTTGAGGTACTGCCCGCTGGCCTTGGCCTGCGGGATGAGCGAGTCCGAGCTGATGCGCCGCCACGAGGAGACGCGGGCGCGCACCCCGTTCTTCTTGCCCTCGTCGCCGAGGTAGCTGCCCCACTCCCAGACGGCGATCGCGACGTCGACCGGGGCGTCGAGCGGGAACAGGCCCATCGTCCCGTAGCCGCGGTACACGAGCGGGCGGATGTAGCAGGAGCGCAGCCCGTTGCGGCCGATGAGCTCCAGCGTGGCGTCGCGCACCTGCTCGCGGCTGAACGGCATCGGCATGTAGTAGAGCTCAGCCGACGTGAACAGCCGGTCGATGTGGTCCTCGTGGCGGAAGACCGCGGGGCCCTTGGACTCCGTGTCGTAGCAGCGGACGCCCTCGAAGACGCCGGTGCCGTAGTGCAGGCCGTGCGTCAGCACGTGGACCTTGGCGTCCTCCCACGCGACGAACTCGCCGTTCATCCAGATGAGGTCCGCTGCGTCCACGCTCTGCTCCTTCGGGCTAGGCCAGTCCGGCGAACACGGCTGCGGTCGCCTCGGCGGTGTTCGCCGTCCCTCCGAGGTCCCGGGTGCGCAGCCCTTGGTCCAGGGCCTTGTCCACCGCCGATTCTACGGCGGCGGCCTCCGATTCCAAGTCCAGGCCGTGGCGCAGCAGCAGCGCGACCGACAGGAACATGGCCAGCGGGTTGGCGATGCCCTGCCCGGCGATGTCCGGCGCCGACCCGTGCACGGGCTCGAAGACGCCGACCCCGCCGTCGGCCTCGTCGCCGAGGCTCGCGCTCGGCAGCATCCCGATGGACCCGGTCAGCATCGCGGCCACGTCGCTGAGGATGTCGCCGAACATGTTCTCGGTGACGATGACGTCGAAGTGGCGCGGCGCGGCCACCAGCTGCATCGCCGCGTTGTCGACGAGCACGTGCTCGAGCTCGACGTTCGGGAACTCCTCGGCGTGGATGCGCTTGACCACCTCGCGCCAGAGGCGGCTGGTCTCCAGGACGTTGGCCTTGTCGACGCTGGCGACCTTCGAGCGCGCCGCGGCGAAGCCCGTGCGCACGATGCGCTCGATCTCGGCGATCGAGTAGGTGCAGACGTCGGTGGCGCTGTCGGCCGTGCGGGTCTTCTCGCCGAAGTAGATGCCGCCCGTCAGCTCGCGCACGACCAGCAGGTCGGTGCCCTCGATGATCTCGCGGCGCAGCGGGCTGGCGTCGTAGAGTGCCGGCAGCGGCCGCACCGGGCGCAGGTTGGCGTAGAGCCCGAGACCCTGGCGCAGGCCGAGCAGGCCCTGCTCGGGGCGCGGCCGGGACGGGTCGGTCGTGTCCCACTTCGGGCCGCCGACCGCGGCGAGCAGGACGGCGTCGGCGCTGCGGCAGGCACCGAGGACCTCATCGGTGAGCCCGGTGCCGTGGGCGTCGATCGCGGCGCCCCCGAACAGGTGCTCCTCGATCTCGACGTCGGCGACCAGGCGGCGCAGCAGCTCGACGGCCGGAGCCATGATCTCCGGGCCGATGCCGTCGCCGGGGAGGGTGACGATGCGGGTGGCCATGCAGGGCGCCACCCTATCGGCGCGGGGCCGCCGGCGACCTCCGGCCGGACGGGAGCGCCAGGGCGCCGACTCCCCCGGCTGGGTGGGCAGACGAGCTGCTACGCACCACTTCCGCCTCAAGCCCGTCCGCTGACCGCCGATCTCCCGGGCCGTGCCCCGCTCCACCGCCCGTGCCCGCCCTGCCACGATCCGCCTGACCGTCGGCCGGAGGCTCGCTGCCGGCTTCGGCACCGTCATCGCGCTCATGCTCGTCGCGCTCGCCGTCGCGGACTCGGGCACGAGCCGCCTGCGTGCCGATACGAAGGCCGTCGGCCTCGAGATCGTCCCGGCCGTCCGCATGCTGGGCGAGACCACGACGGGGATCCGCCAGTTCCGCGTCGCCCAGCTCGAGCGCGTCAACACGGTCGGCCCGGCCGACCAGAAGGCCGCCGAGCAGGAGCTGACGTCCACGGCGGCCACGGTCGACAGCCTGCTCGCCCGGCTGCGCACGCTGCCGGCGAGTCCCGCCGAGCGAGCGGCCGCCGCGCGTACCGCGGCGGACTGGGCCACCTACCGCCGCGGGTCCGGCCCGTTCCTCGCAGCCCTGCAGCGCGGACCGCAGGCGGGCTTCGACCTTCTGACCGGGACGGCCGACGGGACCTACGACAAGCTCACGACCGACATCAAGGCCTGGAGCACGACGACCCAGGCGCGCGGCGACGCCCGGGTGGCGTCCTCGGCCCACGACGCCACGACCACGCGCGTCCGCATGATGCTCGCGCTCCTGGCCGCCGTCCTGGTCGCCCTGCTGGCCAACGTGCTCGTCGGGCGTTCCATCCGCCGCGCCGTCCGCGAGGTCCTGGACCGCCTGTCCTCGCTGCGCGACCACTGCGCCGAGGACCTCACCCGCGGGCTGCGCGCGTTCGCCGAGGGCGACCTGACCCAGGAGGTCGTGCCCGTCACCCCGCCGATCGAGCGGCCGGGCAGCGACGAGGTCGGCGACGTGGCCCGCGCCACGAACGAGATCCGCGAGCGCTTCCTCGCGATGATCGCGTCCTACAACGCCTCCCGCGAGGCGCTGGCCACGCTGGTCGGGCAGGTCGCCGGCACGGCCGGCAGCGTGTCGACCGCCTCGCGCCAGATGGCCGCGACGTCGGACGAGACCGGCCGCGCCGTCGCGGAGATCGCCGCCGCCGTCAACGAGGCCGCCGTCGGCGCCGAGCGCCAGGTCGCCGTGATCGGCGAGGCACGCTCCATCGCCGACGACGTCATAGCAGTCACCAGCCGCTCGGCCGACGATGCCGCCGGCACCGCCCAGGTCGCCGAGGAGGCTCGCCGCATCGCCGGCGAGGGCGCCGCGGCGGTCGGCGGCGCGACGGAGGCCATGGCGTCGGTGCGCGAGGCCTCGGCCGGCGCGACGGCCGCCATCCGCGAGCTCGGCGACAAGTCCGCCCAGATCGGCGGCATCGTCGACACGATCACCGGCATCGCCGAGCAGACCAACCTGCTGGCGCTCAACGCGGCCATCGAGGCCGCCCGCGCCGGCGACCAGGGCCGCGGCTTCGCCGTCGTCGCCGACGAGGTCCGCAAGCTCGCCGAGGAGTCCCGGAGCGCCGCCGCGTCGATCGCCGCGCTCATCACCGACATCCAGGCCGAGACCGCGCGCGTCGTCGAGATCGTCGAGGACGGCGGACGGCGCACGGAGCAGGGCAGCGCCGTGGTCGGCGAGGCCCGGGACGCCTTCGAGCGCATCGGCGGCGCGGTCGACGACGTCACCGCCCGCGTCGGCGCCATCGCCGCCGCGGTCGAGCAGATCGCCGCCGCAGCGCGCGAGATGGGCGACCGCATGAACGAGGTCGCCGGCGTGGCCGAGGAGTCCTCGGCCGGCAGCGAGCAGATCAGCGCCACGACCCAGCAGACGTCGGCGTCGACGGTCCAGATCGCCGCGTCGGCGCAGGAGCTGGCCCGCACCGCGGGCGACCTGGAGGCCCTGGTCGCCCGCTTCACGCTGACGCGCGACTGACGGCTACCCGACGGGCAGCGCGGTCGTCACGGGGCCAGACCGCTCGCGGTCGCGCTCGTAGGCGTCGATCGCGTCGCCCTGCTTGAGCGTCAGCGCGATGTCGTCCAGTCCCTCGAGCAGGCGGTGCTTGATCTCGGGGTCGATCGTGAACGACGCCGTGTGCACGCCGTCGCTCGCCTCCCAGCGCACCTCCTGGGCGGCGAGGTCGACCTGGCACTGCCCCGCCTCGGCGATCGCCCGGCACTCCTCGGCGGTCAGCTGCACCGGCAGCACGCCGTTCTTGGTGCAGTTGGACCGGAAGATGTCGGCGAAGCTCGAGGCGATGATGACCCGGAAGCCGTAGTCCTCGAGGGCCCACGGCGCGTGCTCGCGCGACGAGCCGCAGCCGAAGTTGTGGCCGGTGACGAGGATCTGGTTGGCGGGCAGGTCCCACCCCGCCTCCTTGGCCCAGTCATAGAACAGGAACTGGCCGAAGCCGGTCCGCTCGACGCGCTTGAGGAACTGCTTGGGGATGATCTGGTCCGTGTCGATGTTGTCGCGCATGAGCGCGGACACCGGCCCGGTGATGGTCTCGATCGGCTGCACGGCGCTCAGCTCCAGTCGCGGATGTCGACGAAACGGCCCGCGATGGCGGCCGCGGCGGCCATCTCCGGGCTGACGAGGTGCGTGCGGCCACCGCTGCCCTGGCGGCCCTCGAAGTTGCGGTTCGAGGTCGAGGCGCAGCGTTCGCCGGGCTCCAGCGTGTCGGGGTTCATCCCCAGGCACATGGAGCAGCCCGCGCCGCGCCAGTCGAACCCGGCGGCCCGGAAGACCTCGTCCAGGCCCTCGGCCTCGGCCTGGCGCTTGACCGCCACCGAGCCCGGGACGACCATGGCGTACACGTTCTCGCTCACCTTGCGCCCCGCGATCATGCCGGCCGCCGCGCGCAGGTCGCCGATCCGCGAGTTCGTGCACGACCCGATGAACACGCGGTCGATCGTGATCTCCTGGATCGGCATCCCGGCCGTCAGCCCCATGTACTGCAGCGCCCGCTCCTCACCCTCGCCGGCGGGCTGCGGGACCGTGGCGGTGACCGGCGCGACCTGCGCCGGGTTGGTCCCCCAGCTCACCATCGGGCTCAGCGCCGTCGCGTCGATCACGATCTCGGTGTCGAAGACCGCGCCGTCCTCGGTGACGAGCTCGCGCCAGGACTCGTCGACCTCCCCGCCGTGCTCGGCGACCCAGTCGAACGTCGTCTGGTCGGGGGCGATCATGCCCGCGCGCCCGCCGGCCTCGATCGTCATGTTGCACACGGTCATCCGGCCCTCCATCGAGAGCGCCTCGATCGCCGGCCCGCAGTACTCCACGACGTGGCCGACCGCGCCGTCGACGCCGATCTGGCCGATCGTGCCCAGGATGAGATCCTTGGCGCTGACGCCGGCGCCCAGCGCGCCCTCGTAGCGGATCCGCATGGCCTTGGGCTTGTTCTGGACGAGGCACTGGGTGGCCAGCACGTGCTCGACCTCGGAGGTGCCGATGCCGAAGGCCAGCGCGCCGAAGGCGCCGTGCGTGGCCGTGTGGCTGTCGCCGCAGACGATCGTCATCCCCGGCTGCGTGATGCCGAGCTCGGGTCCGATGACGTGCACGATGCCCTGGTGCTCGGAGCCCAGCGAGTAGAGCCTGACACCGAACTCCTCGCAGTTGCGCTCGAGCGTCTGCACCTGGGTGCGCGACAGCGCGTCCTTGATCTGCGCGGCGACGGGCGTGCCGTCGGTCGGGGTGTTGTGGTCGGCCGTCGCGACCGTGCGGTCCGGGCGCCGGACCGTGCGGCCCGCCAGGCGCAGGCCGTCGAAGGCCTGCGGGCTCGTGACCTCGTGCACGAGGTGCAGGTCGATGTAGATGAGCCCGGGAGCGACCTCGTGGGCCTCCCAGATCTTGTCGAACAGGGACTTCGGCATGATGTGATGGTCCTTAACTTCGGCGGAGGCCGGCGCTGACGACCGCCAGCAGGACGGCTTCGCCGGGTCCGGGGTTCTCGAAGCGGTGCGCCAGGTCGGCGTCGAAGGTCACGGTGTCGCCCTCGGCCAGCGCGTACTCCAGGCTGTCCACGTGCAGGACGACGCGGCCGGACTCCACGACGGCGATCTCGCGGCTGCCGGGCTCGTGCATCGGCGGGTCGCCCTCGCCGCCCGTCGCGGCGCCGGCGGCCAGCACGTGGCGGCTGAGCTCGGCGCGCTGGCCGGGCAGCGGCGGGGTGAGGATCTCGAAGGCGTGCCCGGCCGCGCCGCCCCCGCGGCGGCGCTCGGCCCGCCGCACGACGCTGACCGAGCTCTCCTCGTCGAGGCGCAGGAGCTGGCTCAGGCGCAGGTCCAGGCCTGCCGCGATGCGGTGGGCCACGACGAGGGTCGGGCTGGTCTCCCCGCGCTCGACCTGGGAGAGCATGGGGGCGCTGACGCCGCTGCGCTCGGCCAGGTCGCGCAGCGACAGGTCCATGGCCTCGCGCAGGGCCCGCACCCGGGGCCCGACGTGGATCTGCTGCTCGAGCTGGTCGGCGACGGCCATCGGCGTCGCGTACGCTATCACGTACAAATGTCTGATGGGCGGGCAGCGGGGCCTGCGGCCGCTCGGGCGACCCCCTAGCCTGCGCCGCGATGGCGCCGCCCCCGGCCACCACCCTCCCCGACGTCCTCGTCCTCGCCGGCGGCGGCGTGATCGGGGAGGCCTGGATGTCCGGCCTGCTGGCCGGACTGGAGGACGGCGCCGGCCTGGACATGCGGCGCGTCGAGCTCTTCGCCGGGACCTCCGCGGGGGCCATCGTGGCCGCCCGGCTGGCCTCGGGCCGGCGCCCGCGGCGCCCCACGGGCCGGGCGCGCGCGACGCCCGGCGACGAGCCCGTCCCCGGGACCGGCCCCCCGACGCTGCTGGGGCGCGTGGCCCGCGGCGCGCTGCACGCGGGGTGGGTCGCAGGCTCGCCGCTGACCGGGCCGGCGCGCACCCTGGCTGCGCCGGGCGCCGCGCTGGCCCGTGCGGCCCTGCTGTCGCGCGCGCCGGCGCAGGGGCGCACGCTCGCGGGCCTGCACGAGCGGGTCGCGGGCTGGGACGTGCACTTCGACGGGCGCCTGCGCATCAGCGCGGTGGACCGCCATCGCGGCCGGCGCGTCGTGTTCGGCGCCCCCGGCGCGCCGGCAGCGACCGTCGCCGACGCGGTGTGCGCGTCGTGCGCGATCCCCTGGGTCTTCGCGCCGGTCACCATCGGCGGACGCGAGTACGTCGACGGCGGGGCCTGGAGCGTGACGAACCTCGACGCGGCGCCGACCGGGCGCGGCACCCACGTGCTGTGCCTGGACCCCGCGCGCGCCTTCGGCGGCGAGGACCGCAGGGCCGCCGCGCTGCGCGGCGCGCTGCGCCTCGCGACGGCGTCCGAGCTGCAGGTCCTGCGCCGCCGTGGGACCCGCGTGCTGCACCTCGGCCCCGATCCGGCCGCCGCGCGGGCCATGGGCACGACCCTCATGTCGCCCGCGCGCGCCGGCGCGGCGCTGGCCGAGGGCTACCGCCAGGGCCGGGAGCTGGCCCGCTGAGCGCTCAGGCCGAGCCGAAGCCGTCGATGACGGAGGCCAGCAGCCTCGCGAGCGTGCCGAGCTCGGCCACGCTGACGCGCTCGTCGACGGCGTGGGCGATCTCGATGCCCGACGTGCCGACCATGACGGTCGGGACGCCGGCCGCGCACCACAGGCGCATGTCGGACCCGTAGGGCACGCCGGTCACGCGCGCGGGCGTCCCGAGCTGCTCGCCGGCGGCCGCCAGCGCGAGCCGCGCCACCTCGCTGTCGGCCGGCGTCTGGGCCGGGGCGAAGCGGCCGCCGGTCCACGCGAGCTCGACGGCCAGCCCGTCGTCGGGCGCGGCCGCGGCGACCGCGGCCTCCACGGCGGCCATCGCCTCGGCCAGGGTGTCCTCGACGCGGACGGGCGCGCGGCCCTCGAACTCGAGGCGGTCGGGCACCGAGCTCGACCACGCCCCGCCCTGCACGCGCCCGACGACCAGCGGGTAGGGCAGCGCGAGCTCGGCCATGAGCGGGTGGGCCACGCCGGCGTTCAGTCGCGCCTCCAGCTCGGCGAGCCCGCGGTGGATGGGCAGGTAGCGGTCGATGGCCGACACGCCGTGCAGGCGCTCGGCCGCGTGGGCGCCGCGGCCGTGCACCACGCCGGTGAACGTCAGCGCGCCGCCCTGGGCGCAGACGACCTCGAAGCCCGTCGGCTCGGGGATGACGCACGCGTCGTAGTCGGCGTCGCGGCGCAGCGCGGCGAACGCGCCCTGACCGCCGTCCTCCTCGGAGGACACGACGTGCAGGACGACCTCGCAGCCCGCATCGGGCCCGGCGGCCGCCAGCGCGTGCAGCGCCGCGGCCACGCCGCCCTTCATGTCCGCGCTGCCGCGCCCGTGCACCCAGCCGCCGTCGATCCGGCCCGAGAACGGGTCGCCGCCTTCCCAGCGCTCGGTCCCCGGGCCGACGACGTCGACGTGGCCGCACAGCGCCAGCCGCCGCGCGCCAGGGGCCGGGGCCCGGGCCGACGGCACGGTGACCGTCAGCCCGAGCAGCTCGTCGCGCGGGGCCTCCTGCCCGGGCCAGCCGGGATCGGCCTGCACGGCCGCGAGGTCGTGGCGCTCCGCGCGCGCCGCGAGCCCGAGCCCCTCGGCGAGCTCGCCGAGGCGCTCGAGCGCGGCCCGCTCGTCGCCGGTCACGCTCGGGACCCGCACGAGCTCGGCGGTGGTCCGCGCCACCGCCCCGGAGGCCAGCAGCGCGGCGCGATCGCCCACGGCTACGGCGTCTGCGCGAGCTCGGCGTCGGTCACCGCGGCCTGGGCCTTCTGCACCGCGTTGCCCAGCGCGCGGACGTAGGCCGTCGCGGCCGCCTCGATGATGTCGGTGGCCACGGCCTGCCCGGCGCCCGTGACGCGGCGCCCGGTGAGCACCCCGGGAGTGTCGGTCTTGACGGCCTCCTCGGGCGCGCCGAGCTCGACGACCACGCTGACCTCGCCGAGGGCGTCCTGGCCTCCGGTGACGGCGTCGACACGGAACTCGCGCAGACGCGCGTCGATGTCCGTGGCGCTGTTGATCGCGCGGAAGATCGCGTCGATCGGGCCGTCGCCGGTGAACGAGCCCTCGACCACGGCGTCCTGCGGCGTGCGGACCGCGACCGTCGCGTGCGGCGGGCGCCGCGTGGAGGCCTCGACGTCGAACCACTCCAGCGAGTAGCCCTGGACGTCGGCGCGCAGCTCGTCGGTCACGAGCGCCTCGAGGTCCAGCGCCGTGACCTGCTTCTTGCGGTCGGCGACCTCCTTGAAGCGCTCGAAGGCCTGCTTGAGCGTCGCGCCGTCGACCGTGTAGCCCAGGTCCTCGAGCGCCTGGCGCAGCGCCGCGCGCCCGGAGTGCTTGCCCAGGACGAGCGAGTTGGCGTCCAGGCCGATGGAGCGGGCGTCCATGATCTCGTAGGTCGAGCGCTCCTTCAGGACGCCGTCCTGGTGGATCCCCGACTCGTGGGCGAACGCGTTGCGGCCGACGATCGCCTTGTTGGGCTGCACGGGGTAGCCCGTCAGCCGCGACACCAGACGGCTGGTGCGCGCGATCTCGGTGGTGACCGCGTTGGTGTGCAGGCCGAGGCGGTCACCGCGCGTGCGGATGAGCATGATGACCTCCTCCAGCGACGCGTTGCCCGCGCGCTCGCCGATGCCGTTGACGGCGCACTCGATCTGGCGCGCGCCGGCACCGGCGCCGGCCAGCGAGTTGGCGACCGCCAGGCCGAGGTCGTCGTGGCAGTGCGTCGAGAGCACGACGCCGCGCAGGTCGGGGACCATCGCGTACAGCTGCGTCAGGAAGTCGGCGTACTCGTCCGGCGTGGCGTAGCCGACCGTGTCGGGGATGTTGATCGTCGTCGCGCCCTCGTCGATGGCGATCTGCACGACCTCGGCGGTGAACGCGAAGTCCGAGCGCGTGGCGTCCATCGGGGAGTACTCGACGTCGTCGCACAGCGCCTTGGCCTGGGCGACCGACGCGCGCGCCAGCCCCTTGACGTCCTCGCGGGTGGACATGAGCTGGTGCTCGATGTGGATGTCGGAGGTCGACAGGAACGTGTGGATGCGAGGTCGCTCGCTGTCGCGGATCGCCTCCCAGGCACGATCGATGTCGGCGGCGTTGGCGCGGGCCAGCGCGCAGATGACGGGACCGTCGACGTCGCGGGCGATGGCCTGCACGGCCTCGAAGTCGCCGGGCGAGGCGATCGGGAACCCGGCCTCGATGACGTCGACGCCCAGGCGCGCGAGCTGCTGGGCGATCTCGAGCTTCTCGGTCGTGTTGAGCGAGATCCCCGGCGACTGCTCTCCGTCGCGCAGGGTGGTGTCGAACAGCAGGATGCGGTTCGGATCTTCGGGCGGGGTCATGGGCTGCTTCTCCGGTTGGTGTTCGGCTCGGGTGCTTCGGCTCTCGATGTGTTCGCGGCTTCAGGCGGCCGCCACGCGCAGATGCTCCCCCTAGCGGGGGAGGAGGAGAAGCCGGAGGTCGAGCAGGCGGAAGGCCATGACGCGGCTCCGGAGCCTAGCAGCCGCCGGTCACGGGACCAACACGACCTTGCCGACGTTCTCGCGTGCGGCCAGGATCCGGTGGGCCTCGGCGGCGCGGTCGAACGGCACCGCGGCGTGCACGACGGGCGTCGCCGTGCCGTCGGCCAGCGCACCGGCCAGCGGGGCGATCCACGGCTCCAGCGTGCCGCGGTCGTCCCAGAGCCGCAGCATGTTGAGGCCGATGACGGCCTTGGAGTCGCTCATCTGGCGGATGAGGTTGAACCCGCGCAGCATCACCGCGGCCTGGGGCAGCGCCGTGCGCAGGCGGCGTGTCTCCCCCTCCTGCACGGAGGAGGCGCCGTAGGCCACGAGGCGCCCGCCGGGGCGCAGCAGGTCGTAGGAGCGCGCGAACGAGCGCCCGCCGATGGCGTCCATGATGAGGTCGTAGGGCCCCATCCCCTTCCACCAGCCGCGGCGCCGGTAGTCGATGGCCAGGTCGCACCCGAGCGCGACGAGCCGCGGGTGCTTGCCCGGCGACGCCGTGCCGTGGACGGTGGCCCCGGCGGCCTTGGCCAGCTGCAGCGCGGCGATGCCGACGCCCCCGGCGGCCGCGTGCACGAGCACGCGCTCGCCCGCCCGCAGCGATCCGAAGCCCAGCAGGCCGGCCCAGGCGGTGGCGTAGTTGACGGGGATCGCCGCGCCCTGCTCGAAGCTCAGCCCGTCGGGCAGCTCGACGGCATCGCCATCGACCACGACGACCTGCTCGGCGTAGCCGCCGAACCGCGTGCCGGCCATGACCCGCCGGCCGACGCGCGCGGGGTCGACGCCCTCCCCCGCGGCCGTGATGACGCCGGCCACCTCGTAGCCGACGACGCACGGCGGGTCCGGCGCGTCGTCGTAGAGCCCGACGCGCGCGAGCGTGTCGGCGAAGTTCACGCCCGCGGCCCGAACCTCGACGAGCACCTGTCCGGGCCCCGGCACCGGGTCCGGGCGCTCCTGGACCTGGAGCACCGACGTGTCGCCATGGCGCGTGATGACGACGGCGCGCACCCTGCCGCCCGTCCTCAGTCGTCCTCGGGGATGCGCACGACGAGCACCGGCCGTTGGGAGAGGTGCAGCAGCCGCGTCGGCGTCGCGCCCACCAGGATGCTCTTCAGCGGCCGCTCGCCGTAGGAGCCCACGATGATCATCCGCGCGTCCTGCTCCTCGGCGGCGGCGATCAGCCCCTCCGCGGAGTCCTGCAGGCGCACCTCGGTGCTGATCGGCAGGTCGCCGGCGATCGCCTTGGCCTCGTCGAGCACCTGGCGCCCGCGCTCCTGGATGGCCTCGTCGAGGTCGCGGAGCTCGCCGCCCAGCCGCGGCGCCTCGAAGGAGAACACGACGTGCAGGCCCTCCCCCAGCTCGGCCGCGAGCTTGCGCGCCTCGGCGTAGGCGACCCGGGCGCCCTCCGTGCCGTCGTAGCCGACCACGAGCGTCATACGGGCTCCTTCGTGGGCCTGTCGTGGATGGTCCGGGCGATCTCGTGGTCCACGGGCTGGGGCTTGCGCCGGAAGAACTCCGGGTCCTGCACGTAGCGCCAGGCGAACCAGATCAGCCCGATGATGATCATCGCCAGCGTGATGACCACGGGCGAGCCGACGCCCAGGAACGGCTTGGCGTAGCCGCCGTCCTTGTGGGCGTACTCGATCGAGGCCTTGACGAAGATGAAGGCCAGGATCACCGCCCCGAGCAGGGGCAGGAAGGCCAGGTAGAGGAAGTTCCTGGCCGAGGCGAACAGGTGGTGGCGGTAGAACCAGGCACACGCCACCCCGGTGATGCCGTAGTAGAAGGCGATCGTCATCGACAGCGAGGTGAACGCGTCGGCGACGAGGTTCTGGCTCGTCGCCGAGAGCAGGACGTACACCGCGATGGAGACCACGCCCATCCAGATCGTCGAGAACGAGGGTGTCAGGTAGCGCTTGTGCACGGCGCCGAAGCGGGCGCCGATCGCCCCCTTGCGCGCCATGGACAGCGACGTGCGCGTCGCCGGGAGGATCGTCGTCTGCGTGGACGCCGAGGCCGACGTGAGCACCGCGATGATGAGCAGCTTGTCCAGCGGCGAGCCCAGCACCGACTTGGCGATCGGGGCGAAGACGTCGTCCTGGTTGTTGATGAGCGTCTTCGTGCCGCCGAAGGCCTGCGCGGCCGCCGCGACCACGATGTAGATCGCCAGCAGGATGAAGGTGGAGACCACCGCCGCCCTGCCCGAGGACGTCGCGCCGTCCTCGGTCTCCTCGTTGACCGAGACCGCCGAGTCCCAGCCCCAGTAGATGAAGATGGCCAGCAGGACGCCGCCCGAGAGCGCGCCCACGCCGGAGATCGCGAACGGGTTGAACCAGGAGAACGTCGGGTGGATCGAGCCCTGAGGGTCGCTGGAGTAGACCTTGACCAGCGCGACGACCGCGAAGAGCGTCAGCGTCGCGAACTCCATGCCCAGCAGCAGCTGCTGCGTGCGCGCCGACAGCTCGATGCCGATGTAGCAGATGCCGGTCATGATGATGATCCACAGGACGCCGATGATCGTGACCGTGAGCGTCGAGGGATCGCTGACGCCGACCAGGTCGCATGAGTAGACGCCGGCGATCTGCGCGAGGCTGGGCATGACCAGGATGTCGGCCACGAGGACCGCCCACCCCGACATCCAGCCGATCCGTGGCCCCATCGCCAGCGTCACCCAGGAGAACGTGGTGCCGCAGTCGGGGTCGGCGCGGTTCATGTAGTTGTAGGCCGCGGCGATGCAGCCCATCGGGATGAAGGCGACGAGGATGACCGCAGGCGCCTGCAGGCCGATCCCCCGATCGCGACGATGAAGCCGAGGGTCGCGGCGAGGCTGTAGCCCGGCGCCGTCGAGGCCACCGCGATCACGATGCCCGAGATGTACGAGATCGCCCCGGTCTTCAGCCCCTTGTCGCCGGGCGCGAAGCCCATGCCGGTGGCGGGCACCCCGGGGGCGCCGCCGTCGGCGGCCACAGACGCACTCTCCATCGTGTTGCTCCTCCGTCGGTCCTGAAGTCGGCGGCGACCTAGCCGGTCCGGCCAACCTAGTGATGCGTCGGAATGCGGACAATGGCCTTTGGGCCATCACGGCGCGCCCGCCGCACCCGGGTTGGCCGCCGTGGCGCACGTCGGAGGCGGTGCGCTGGGCTCGCCGGGCGCTAGCCGCCCGCGGCCGCGCCGGCCCGCTCCACGCCGGGCAGGAGCTCCGGCATCAGGCCGGTCGCGCGGAGATCGCGGCGCGCGCGGGCGCGCTGGACGACGACGTTGAGGGCCATGAGGACCAGGACGACGATGAGCAGCAGCGAGGCCAGGACGTTGACCTCGGCCGGCACCCCCTGCCGGGTGGCGCCGAAGATGAAGAGGGGGAACGTCTGGGTCTGCCCGGCGTTGAAGCTCGTCACGACGTAGTCGTCGACCGAGATGGCCGCCGCCAGCAGGGCGGCCGACGCCACTCCCGGGGCGATCATCGGCAGCGTCACCTTGCGGAACGTCGTCCACTCCGTCGCACCGAGGTCCATCGCGGCCTCCTCGATGTGGCGGTCCATGCCCTCCAGCCTGGCCTTGACCGTCACCACCACGTAGGACACGGTGAACATCACGTGCGCGATGACGATCGTGACCAGGCCGGTGCTGACGTGCAGCGTCAGGAACAGGCCGAGCAGCGAGGCGCCGAGGACGACCTCCGGGGTGGCCAGCGGGAGGAACACGAAGAAGTCGGCCAGGGCCCGCCCGCGGAACCCGTACCGCACGAGCGCGAGGGCCATGAACGTGCCCAGGGCCACGGCGATCACCGTCGCCAGCAGCGCGATGAGCAGCGAGTTCTGCAGCGCCGTCGCCAGATCGGCGTTGGCGAAGGGGTGCCCCCAGTGCTTCAGCGTGAAGCCCTGCCAGGTGAAGTTGAAGCGCCCCTTGTTGTCGTTGAACGAATAGAGGACGACGATGAAGATCGGGATGAAGAGGTAGAGCAGCGCCAGCGCCGACCAGAGACCGAGCGCCCTGTCGCGGATCCGGTCGCGCGTCATACCGCCGCCTCCGTCAGCGACCGCGCTCCGAGCAGGCGCGCGTAGACCAGGATGCCGATGAGGATCGCCGTCATGAGCACGAACGAGAGCGCCGCCGCGGTCGGGTAGTCCAGGATGTTCAGGAACTTGCTCTGGATGACGTTGCCGATCATGTACTGCTTCGGCGCGCTGCTGGACATCGAGATGCCCGGCGGGGACGGCCTGGGCGCCGCCGCCGAGCTGGCCGGTGCGCTGCCCGACGTGCGCGTCGTGATCCTCACCACCTTCGGACGCCCGGGCTACCTGCGCCGGGCCATGGAGAGCGGCGCCCGGGGCTTCGTGCTCAAGGACGCGCCGGCCTCCGAGCTGGCGACGGCGATCCGCCGCGTCATGGCCGGCGACCGGGTGCTCGACCCGGCCCTGGCCGCCGCCGCCCTGGCCGAGGGCGAGAGCCCGTTGACCCCGCGCGAGACCGAGGTCCTCGGTGCCGCGCGCGGCGGCGCGCCCGTCGCCGATCTGGCCGGAGGTCTGCACCTGTCCTCGGGGACGGTGCGCAACTACCTGTCGAGCGCGATGCAGAAGCTCGGGGCCCACTCACGGGCCGAAGCCGTCAGAGTGGCGGAGGACAAGGGATGGCTGTGACCACGGATGGACTGGAGTACATGCCGACCGACGGCCGTCTAGGCTCCGCGGCGATGGACGGCTCGAACGCTTCGGGCGCGACACCGGAGGGCGTGCGTGCCGGGGACCGTGCAGCGCTGCAGGCGGTCGTCGACCGTCGCGGCCCGGCGGTCATCGCGTTCTGCACGCAGGTCTGCGGGCCGCACGACGCGACGCGTGCCGCGGCCGAGGCCTTCGCCCGGTTCCGGGCCGCGGTGCGCGACGCGCCGGACCTGCGCAACGTCGATCCCGAGGTGCTGCTGCGCGGGGCGACCCGCCACGCCGCCGCGTCGATGGCCCGGCTGCCCGTCGGGCCGCCGCCGCACGGCCGGCTGCTCAGCCGCGGGACGCAGACCTGCGAGCACCTGCCGACGATGCTCGCCGCGCGCGCCAACGGCGCCCTCGGCGAGGCCGACCTGGAGCGCATGGCGCGCCACCTGGACCGCTGCGAGCGCTGCAACGCGCTGGCCGAGATCTTCCACCGCGCCGAGCTCAACTACCAGGACCCGCCGTTCGACCAGCTCGGCACGGACACCGCCGGCGTGCTGCTCGAGGCGCTGGAGGCCGTGCCGATGGAGGCGATCGGCGTGGGCCCCGCCCCGGATCCCGACGCGCCGGCCGTGCCCGTCCTGGACGGCGCCTTCGGCCACCTGCCCGACCTCGAGGACGAAATCCCGGTGCAGCCGCCCGCCGCCGAGGCCGTGGTGGAGGTCGAGCAGGTCGCCGAGCCCGCCGAGGAGCTCGACCCCGACGCGCTGGTCGCCGAGCCGCTGCCCGAGGCCTCCCCGGAGCCCGAGGACGCCGCGGCCGCCGAGGGCGACAGCGCGGAGTTCGAGACGGTCTACGGCGAGACGGCCGAGTGGGACCGCCTGGCCGACGCGCCCGACGCCGGGCACGACGCGCCGCTGGTGGGCGCCGCCGCGGCCGGGCCGCTGCTGGAGGGCGGGCGCCAGCGCTCCCGCGGACGGGTGCGCGCGATGTTCCTTGTCCTGCCGGCGCTGCTGGTGACCGCGGCGGTCGTCACGGCCCTGTTCATCTCCGGCGTGCTGGGCGGCAACGACGCGACGCCGCCTCGGGCCCAGCACCGCGCGCCCGTCGTCCAGGCGCCCGTCACGACGCCGCTGCCGGTCACGGTGGCGGCCGGCTCGTCGTCGGCCGCGGGCGCCGCGGCGAGCACGACGAGCCCCTAGGGCAGGTTCCGAGTGGGTACTGTCGCGCCAGTGGGTGGCGGCGCGACAGCCGGGGTCACCCAGGACGACGTCCTGGCGGTCGGCCGTGCCATCCACGCCGCGCTGCCGACCGGCCGCGGTCCGCGCCACGCGCTCGACGACAGGGCGATGGACTTCGCCGCCGCCGACGCCGAGCTGCGCGCGGCGCTCTTCCGCTTCGTCGACGTCGTCCCGGCCTGCCACAGCCTCGACGACCTGGCCCGCCACCTCACCGGCTTCCTGGGCGAGGTGGGCGACCGCCCGCCGGCCATCGCGGCGGCCATGCGCCTCGGCGCCACCCGGGCCGGGCGCACCGCGCTGGGCGCCGCGTCGGCCGCCGGCGTCAAGCACATGGCCCACCGGTTCATCGTCGGTGCGTCGGTCCCCGACGCGACCGGCGTGCTGCGCGAGCTGTGGCACCGCGGCGTGGCCTCCTCGGTCGACCTCCTCGGCGAGGCGACGGTCACCGCGCAGGAGGCCGACCGCTACGCCCGGCGCTGCCGCGAGGCGCTGCAGGCCCTGGCCGACGCCCATCGCGACCTGCCGCCCCGCCCCCACCTCGAGGCCGACGGGCTCGGCGCCCTTCCCCGCGCCAACCTGTCCGTGAAGGTCAGTGCCCTGACGCCGCTGCTGCGGCCCGAGGCGCCCGAGCTGGGCCAGCGCGACGCGGCGGTGCGGCTGCGCGACCTGCTCCGCACGGCGCGTGAGCTCGGCGCGCACCTGCACATCGACATGGAGTCCTTCGACTCGCGCGAGGCGATCGCCGAGCTGGTCATCGACCTGCTCGGCGAGCCCGAGTTCGCCGACGGGCCCTCCGCCGGCGTCGTCCTGCAGGCCTACCTGCGCGACTCGCCCGAGCTGTGCGACCGGTTCATCGGCTGCGCCCGCGACGTGCCGCGCCGCCATCCCCTCGTCGTGCGCCTGGTCAAGGGCGCCTACTGGGACCACGAGGTCGTCGAGGCGCGCCAGCACGGCTGGAGCGTCCCGGTCTTCGAGGTCAAGGCCGAGTCGGACCGCAACTTCGAGGCGCTGGCCCGCCGGCTCCTGGAGGCGCGGGCGGCCGGGGTCGCGCTGCGCCCGGCCATCGCCTCGCACAACCTGCGCTCCGTGGCCTACGCGGTCGCGGTGACCCGGGCCCTGGGCCTCTCCGACGACGACCTCGAGCTCCAGGTGCTGCGCGGCCTGGGCGACGACCTCCAGGATGCGCTGGCCGCCTGCGGGCTGCGCGTGCGCACGTACTGCCCCGTCGGCGACCTCGTGGCGGGCATGGCCTACCTCGTGCGCCGGCTGCTGGAGAACACGAGCAACGAGGGCTTCCTGTCGGCCCAGCACGAGGGCACCGCCCTCGAGGAGCTGCTCGCCGCGCCGTGACCCTCCCCCCGTTCGCCAACGAGCCGGTCCTCGAGCTGCGCCGCGCGCCGGCCCGCCAGGGCCTGCTCGACGCGCTGGCCGAGCTCGACACGACGCTGCCGCTGCGCTCCCCCGCCTGGATCGGCGACGACCGCGACGACGGCGAGGCGCTGACCTCGACCGACCCCTCCGACCCCTCCCGGGTCGTCGCGCTCGCGCCGTGCGGCGGGGCCGACGCGGCCGGGGCCGCCGTGACCAGCGCCCAGCAGGGCTTCCGGGCCTGGTCGGCCACGGGCGCCGCCGAGCGCGCCGCGGTGCTCCTGCGCGCCGCGGAGGGCATGCGCCGCCGGCGGCCCGCGCTGGCCGCGCTGTGCGTGCGCGAGGCGGGCAAGCCGTGGGCCGAGGCCGACGCCGACGTCTGCGAGGCCATCGACTTCCTGGAGTTCTACGCGCGCGGCGCCCTGGCCCTGGAGCGCGGGCGGCCGCTCTTCCAGGTCACGGGCGAGCGCAACACGCTGTCCTACGGCCCGCGCGGGGTCGTCGCCGTCATCGCCCCGTGGAACTTCCCCGTCGCCATTCCGACCGGGATGGTCGCCGCCGCGCTGGCCACGGGGAACACCGTCGTGCTCAAGCCGGCCGAGCAGGCCCCGGGCTGCGGCTTCGCGCTGACCGCCGTGCTGCGCGAGGCGGGCGTCCCGCCCGACGCGCTGGCGCTCGTGCAGGGCCAGGGCGAGGCCGGCGCCGCCCTGGTCGCCGACCCGCGGGTGGCGACCATCGCCTTCACCGGCTCGGGCGCCGTCGGCCTGGAGATCCTGCGCAGCGCCGCCCAGCTCGCGCCGGGCCAGACCCAGCTCAAGCGCTGCGTCATCGAGATGGGCGGCAAGAACTGCATCATCGTCGACGGCGACGCCGACCTCGACGACGCCGTGCCCGCGATCGTGCGCTCCGCCTTCGACTACGCCGGGCAGAAGTGCTCGGCCGCGTCCCGCATCCTGGTCCACGAGGCCATCGCCGACGCGCTGATCGAGCGGCTGGCCGGCGCGGTCGAGGTGCTGCAGGTCGGCGCGCCCGGCGCCTTCGGCTCCGACGTCGGCCCGGTCATCGAGCGCGAGGCCGCCCGACGCGTGCGCCGCTACACCGCGCAGGCCGCCGCGGCGGGCCGCGTCGTGGCCAGCCGCGACGAGCTCCCCGCGGCGGGCTGGTACTGCCCGCCGACGGTCGTCGCCGATGTGGCCCCCGGCACGCCGGTGCTGTCGGAGGAGGTCTTCGGCCCGCTGCTGACCGTGGAGCGCGTCGGGAGCGTCGACGAGGCCTGCGACCGCGTCGACGCGCTGCCGTTCGCGCTGACCGGCGGCCTGTTCTCCCGCAACCCGGACACCGTGGCCCACGTCGCCCGCCGCAGCCCCGTGGGCAACCTGTACGTCAACCGCAAGATCACCGCGGCCATGGTCGGCCGCCAGCCCTTCGGCGGCAACCGCCTGTCGGGCACCGGCACCAAGGCCGGCGGCCCCGACTACCTCATGTCCTTCGTCGAGCCGCGCGTGGTGACCGAGAACACGGTCCGCCACGGCCTCGTCGTCTGACCTCGGTCCCCCGCGCGTCACCCGACCGGGCAGGGTGCCGCGCGCCGGATACGGAGCGGGTGGTCCGGTTCGGTAGTGTTCCGGACACCAAGGTCCACTTATGCCCGATCCCTCCGCCGGGGCACGCCCGGCCCCCATGCGCAGCCTGCTCGTCCTGAGCACCGCCGCCCTCGCCTACTCCCTGGCCCAGACGACCGTCATCCCCGCCATCGGGGACCTCGAGGCCCGGCTGCACACCGACTCCTCCGGGGTCGCGTGGACGATGACGGGCTACTTCCTGGCGGCCGCCGTCTTCACGCCGATCTTCGGCCGCCTGGGCGATATGTTCGGCAAGCGCCGGATGCTCGTGGTCTCGCTGCTGGCCTTCGTGGCCGGGTCGGTCGTCTCGGCGCTGGGCGACACGCTGGAGCTCGTGGTGGCCGGCCGCGTCCTGCAGGGCGTCGGCGGCGGCATCTTCCCGCTGTGCTTCGGGATCATCCGCGACGAGTTCCCGCGCGAGCGCGTCGCGCAGAGCATCGGCCTGATCTCGGCGACCCTGGGCATCGGCGCCGGCGTGGGACTCGTGCTCGGCGGCATCATCGTCGACGCCTCCTCCTACCACTGGATCTTCTGGGGCAGCGCCGCCATGTCGGCGCTGGCCGCCGTCGCCGTCCAGTGCCTCGTGCACGAGTCGCCCGTCCGCTCCAAGGGCCGCGTCGACGTCCGCGGCGCGGCGGTCCTGGGCATCGGCCTCATCCTGCCGATGGTCGCCGTCTCACGGGCCAACACCTGGGGCTGGGACGCACCGCGCACGCTCGGGCTCATCGCCATCGGGGTCGCGATCCTGGTGGCCTGGGTCGCCCTCGAGCGCCGCACGGACGAGCCGATGGCCGACATCCCCACGCTCTCGGCGCCGCCCGTGCTCATGACGAACGTCGCCACGCTGCTCATCGGCTTCGGCATGTTCGCGTCCTACATCCTGATCCCGCAGCTGGCCGAGACGAGCACGCGGACGGGCTTCGGCTTCGGCCTGTCGGCCACCGGCGCGGGCCTGCTCATGCTCCCGGGCGCGATCATCATGCTCTTCGTGGGCCCGGTGTCCGGCATCCTGGGTGCGCGCCTGGGCAACAAGGTGCCCCTGGCCCTCGGCGGGCTGCTCACGGCGGCGGGCCTCATCCTGATGGGCCTGGTCCACGACACGCAGCTCGAGATCCTCGTCTTCAACATGGTGTCCTCGATCGGCGTCGGCCTCGCCTACGCCGCCATGCCCAACCTCATCGTCGACGCCGTGCCCCCGCACCGCACGGGCGAGGCCACCGGGCTCAACGCCGTCGTGCGCTCCATCGGCGGCTCGCTGGGCTCGCAGGTGACCGCGGCGATCCTGGCCGGCAGCGTGCTCGCCTCGACGCGGCTGCCCAGCGACAGCGGCTACACCGACGCCTTCGTCATCTCGGGCGTCGTGGCCCTGCTGGCCGCCGGCCTGGCCGTCATCATCCCGCGTGCCGGCCACGCCCACCTGCCGGTGCTGTCGGAGATCGGCGCCGCGTCACCGCTGGGTGACCCGGCCCTCGCCGACACCCGCGTGCGCGCATGAGCGCCGTCGCCGACCGCCCGCGCCGCGCCGACGCGCTGCGCAACCGCCTGGCCGTCATCCGGGCGGCCACCGAGGTCTTCGCCGAGAAGGGCCTGGAGGCCGGGATCCCCGAGGTCGCCGCGCGTGCCGGGGTCGGCCGGGCCACGGTCTACCGCAGCTTCCCCTCCAAGGAGCACCTCGTCGCCGCCGTGGCGGTGCAGCGCCTGGAGTGGGTCACCGAGATCGCCACCGCGGCCCTGCTCGCGCCCGACCCCGGGATCGCGCTGCAGTCGGTCATCGCGCAGATCGCCGAGCGCCAGGCGGGCGACTGCTCCGTCGCGGGCAGCATGGCCTCCGACAGCCACCTGCCCGACCTGGCCGCCGCGCGCGCGGCCACCAACGCCGCGCTGGCCGCCCTGGTCGAGCGCGCCCGCGACGCCGGGGCCGCGCGCCCGGACGCCACGGGCGACGACCTGCGGGTGCTGCTGACCGGCGTGGCCACCGTGCTGCGCGCCGACGGCCAGCGCGACCCGGCCGTGTGGCGCCGTTACGGCCGCCTCGTGGCCGACGCCCTGCGCGCACGCTGACACCGCCGTCCACGCAGGGGCCGGAGGGCGCTCAGGGTCGGCGCCCCGGGGGACGACGGCCTGGGCGTCAGGCGCTGCGCGCGGCGACGCGCTCGCGCACGCGCCCCAGGAACTGCTCGTGCAGGCGGCGCTCGCCGCTGAGCTCGGGGTGGAAGGCGACGACGACGATGTCGCCCTCGCGCGCGGCGACGGGATGGCCGTCGACGGAGGCCAGGATCTCCACGCCGGGGCCGTGCTCCTCGATCCACGGGGCGCGGATGAACACCGCGTGCACCGGGTCGTCCAGGCCGGGGAGGTCGAGGTCGGCCTCGAACGAGCGGATCTGGCGCCCGAACGCGTTGCGGCGGGCCACGATGTCCATGAGCCCGAGGTGCTCGCGGTCGAGCATGATGAGCCCGGCGCACGTCCCGAGCACGGGCGCGCCGGCGCGCACGAGCGCCGACAGCGGCCCGGCGAGCCCCTCGCGATCGATGCCCAGCGTCATCGTCGTCGACTCGCCCCCGGGCAGCACGAGGCCGTCGAGGCCGTCGAGGTCGGCGGCGACGCGGACCTCGCGGACCTCGGCCCCCAGCTCGCGCAGCAGCGCGACGTGCGCCGCGAACCCACCCTGCAGCGCCAGGACGCCGACCAGCGGCGCCAACTACCAGCCTCGGTTGGCCAGCACCTGGTCGGGCTGCAGCTTGCGCGCCTCCAGGGACTGCATCGCCTCGCCCAGGCCCTCGGAGACGGCGGCGACGCGCTCGGCGTCGGCGTAGTGCGTGGTGGCCTGCACGACCGCGCGGGCCATCGCCTCCGGGTTGGAGGACTTGAAGATCCCCGAGCCCACGAACACCGACTCGGCGCCCAGCTGCATCATCAGCGACGCGTCGGCCGGCGTGGCGATCCCGCCCGCGCTGAACAGTGGCACGGGCAGCTTGCCGGCGCGCGCGACCTCGCGGACGATGTCGTAGGGCGCCTGCAGCTCCTTGGCGGCAACGAACAGCTCGGCCTCGTCCAGCGTGCCCAGCCGGCGGATCTCGCCGGTGATCGACCGCATGTGGCGCACGGCCTCCACGACGTCGCCGGTGCCGGCCTCGCCCTTGGAGCGGATCATCGCCGCACCCTCGCCGATGCGCCGCAGCGCCTCGCCGAGGTTGGTCGCCCCGCACACGAACGGGATGCGGAACGCCCACTTGTCGATGTGGTGGGCCTCGTCGGCCGGCGTCAGGACCTCGGACTCGTCGATGTAGTCGACCTCGAGGGCCTGCAGCACCTGGGCCTCGGCGAAGTGCCCGATCCGCGCCTTGGCCATCACGGGGATGGTCACGGCCTCCTGGATGCCCTTGATCATGGAGGGGTCGCTCATGCGCGCGACGCCGCCGTCGCGGCGGATGTCGGACGGCACGCGCTCCAGCGCCATCACCGCCGCCGCGCCGGCGTCCTCGGCGATCTTCGCCTGCTCGGCGTCGACGACGTCCATGATGACGCCGCCCTTGAGCATCTCGGCCAGACCGGCCTTGACCCGGAACGTAGCTTCGTCTCGCATCCCGGACCATGATAGGCGCCGCGGACCGCCGCCCGCAGTGCCGGGACGGCCGAACTCGCGCGCTCCGGTGCGCCGTTGTGCAGCAGCGCCACCCGGCGCGGCGCGCTGGTGCTACTTGAGCCGGAAGGCCTTGATGCGATCGGCGTACTGGTCGGCGTCGCGGCTGTAGACCCCGTAGGCCAGGGCCTGGATGATCGACAGCAGCGCCGTGTGCGAGCGCACGTAGGCCGGCGAGTTGCTCGAGTAGTACAGCTTGATCTGGGAGAGCTTGGCGACCTCGGACAGCGTCGCGTCGACGACCGACAGCGTGCGGGCCTTGCGATGGCGCGCCAGCTTCATGGCACGCACGACGAGCGGGTGCGGGCGCCCGGCCGAGAGGCCGATGACCAGCGTGCCCTCGTCGATGCGGCCCAGGCGGCTCAGCGCCTCCTGCGACGGGCTGGCGACGATCTCGGCGCGCAGGTCCAGGAGCATGAGCAGGTGGCGCAGGTAGCTCGCGAAGAACGCCATCTGGTCCGTGCCGCAGACGAGCACGCGGTCGGCCTCGACGATCGCGTCGATCGCGGCCTCGACGTCGGAGCGCGAGACGCGGCGCGCGGTCTCCTCCACGTTCTGGTGGTCGGCGACGATCGCGGTCTCGAACTCGTTCTGGTCGAGCGAGAACAGCGGCTCCGGCGATCCGGCCATCCCGACGCCCGCCGTCCCCGCCGCGACCTTGCGGCGGTACTCCTCCCGCGCGGCGTGCTGGAGCTCGGGGAAGCCCTCGAAGCCCAGCGCCTGGGAGAAGCGGACGACCGTCGAGCTCGAGGTGTTCGCGCGGCGGGCGAGCTCCTCGGCGGTCTGGAAGGCCACCTCATCGAGATGGTCGACGATGTATTGCGCGACGTCCTTCTGCGATCGCGAGAACTCGTCGAACCGCGCCTGGATGTACGCGGAAAGGGTCTGGTGGCCCCGCGCCTCGTGCGGCGGGGCAGTGATGGTCGCAGCCGTCCTCTTCATGGGCGGTCGGTCTTTCGACGCCGTGCGAGGAGAGTCCTCCCGAATCCGCGCGACGGACCACGTCCGGGCCCGGAACGAGATCGCGCCCGGTCGGTGGACCGGGCGCGATGCTCGACAGCGCAGGCCCGCGTCGTTTCCGCCAGTGGGGCCTGCGGGACGAGGGATGTGGCGGGGGTATGGCGCCGAGTTGCGTCCCTCGTGTGTATCGACGGACGTGCCCGGCGCACCGCGGCGGGCAAACCGCGGCGCACCCGCCCTGTCCGGGGTGGGACGGCGGCCGCGGGGGTACCGTGCGGGCACCGTGCGCTCCCGCGATGCCCTCGAAGTGGCCGCGGAGCGGTCGCGGGTCAGCCTCCGCGACCGCCTCGACCGCCTGCGCGCGCTCGGGCCCACGCTGGTGCTCGGAGCGCTGGCCGCCGGCGTCTCGTGGGAGATCGCCCGCCACGTCGTCGGCGGGCGCGGGGCGTTCTTCGCCCCGGTCGCGGCGATCATCTCGCTGGGCCTGACCGTCGGCGCGCGCCTGGAGCGCGCGATCGAGCTCATGGTCGGCGTGGCGCTGGGCATCGCCCTGGCCGACGTGCTCGTCCTCGAGCTCGGCTCGGGCCTGCCCCAGCTCGTCGCCATCGTGCTCCTGGCCACCGCGCTGGCCGTGTTCCTGGGCGGTGGGCCGCTCCTGGTCAACCAGATGGCGGTGTCGGCGATCCTCGTCGTCACGCTGCAGCCGCCCACGAACGGGCTCTCCTTCAGCCGCGCGGCCGACGCGCTCATCGGCTGCGGGGTGACGCTCGTGCTGAACTTCGTGATCCTTCCGATCGACCCGGTGCGCCTGGCGCGCCAGGAGGCCGAGCCCGTGCTGCGCGAGCTGGCCGGCGTCCTCGACGACGTCGCCGCGGCGCTCGGCGCCCGCGACCCCGACGGCGCGCGTGCCGCGCTGGTGCGCGCGCGGGCGATCGATGCCCATACCCAACGCTTCCTCGAGGCCCTGACCATCGGGCGCGAGACGGCCGCCGCAGCGCCGCAGCGCCGCAGCGCCCGGGGCCCGCTGGCCGTCTACAGCGAGGCCGGCGGCCAGCTCGACCTCGCCGTGCGCAACGTGCGGGTGCTGGCCCGCGGGGCGATGCGCGCCATCGACGTGGGCGACCGCGTCCCGCCCGGTGTCGTGGAGGCCGTCGGCGAGCTGCGCGAGGCCGTCGCCTGCCTGGACCCCTGGCTCGGGGACCCCGCGCGATCGGCCGCGGTCGTCGACCCCGCGGTGCGGGCGGCGCGGCGGGCCAGCGCGGTGCTCGAGCAGACCTCCAACCTGTCGGTGTCGGTCATCGTCGGCCAGATCCGCTCGACGGCCGTCGACCTGCTGCGGAGCACGGGGATGGCCCCCGACGAGGCGCGGGCGCGCATCCGCGGCACGGTGGCGCCCGGCATCTGAGGCGGCCGGGGCGGCTCAGGCCACGCGGACGGCCACGCGGTCCTTGCCGCGCGCCTTGGCCTCGAGCAGGCACTCGTCGGCCGCGCGGAAGAGCCCGGCGACCGAGCGGGCATCGCCCGGCGCGACGGCGATCCCCGCCGAGGCGGTCGTCGGCAGCGGCAAGCCCCAGGCGGCGGTGCGGACGGCGGCCACGAGGCGCTCGGCGACCTCGACGGCCTCGACCTCCCCCGCCCCGGGCAGGATCACCGCGAACTCCTCGCCCCCGGTGCGGCACAGCACGTCGCCGGCCCGGACGCCCTCGCGCAGCACGGCGGCGAAGGCGACCAGGACGCGGTCGCCGACCCAATGGCCGTACTCGTCGTTGACGCGCTTGAAGTCGTCGACGTCGAGCAGCACGAGCCCGACGGGCGTCTCGTCGCGCTCGGCCCGGGCCAGCTCGTTGGCCAGGCGCTCGTGGAAGTGGCGGCGGTTGAAGAGGCCGGTGAGGTCGTCGGTCCGCGCCTGCGCGGAGAGCAGCTCTCGCCGCCGGGCGTTGTCGTAGGCCAGGGCGGCCAGCGTGGCGAAGCGGCGGATGAGCCGGGCCTCGTCGGGGGTGAAGCTGGGCGGGGCGTCGCCGAAGCCCGGCGCGACGGCCTCGCGCCACACGTTGAGTGTCCCGATGACGCGGTCGGCCACGATGAGCGGGCAGAAGACGATGGCCTCCTGGTCCTGCGGCGTGCCCTCGATGATGTAGCGGCCGAACCACGGGTGGCCGGGCTCGAGGTGCACGAGCTGGCCGGAGCGCACGACCTTGCCGGTGATCGAGTGGTCGATCTTGGGGGCGTCGGAGAGCGTCTCCTCGACGTACAGGCCCTCGGCGAAGACGGGGACGAGGCGCCGGCCCTCGGGGTCGACCTCGTAGACGGCCAGGCTCGTGAACGGCACGATGCCCTTCAGGGCGCCGGCCATCGCCAGCAGGGTCGCATCCAATGACTGCTCGGCGAGCACGCCGGCGACCGCGTCGATGATGGACTCGAGCCCGCGAACGACCCGGGTGGCGGCGACGTCGTGCATGTCCTCCCCCGTCACATCGGCGCTGCCCGGACGGGGTTGAGCGTCCGATGTACGGCGGCGAACCGGACGTGGACGCACGACCCGGGGCGGGTCGTGCGCCTCCGCGCGGGGGGCTAGGCGGTGTTGACGGTGATCTTGGCGACGCCGATGACCAGGCCGGCCTTCAGCGCGTCGGTGCCGAACGTCGTGTCGAGCAGCTGGGCGGCCTCGGCCTTGAGCTTGACGGTCGTGCCCTGCAGGATCGCGGTGCCGTCGGCGCCGGTCTTCAGCGGCTGGAGCGTGCGGCCGTCGAGGAAGAACAGCGGGGCGCTGGCCGCGGCGGTCTTGCCGTCGACGGTGACCTTGCCCGTCAGCACCGACTTGCCCGGGTCGATGACGAAGTTCGTCAGCCGCACGACCTTGCCGCCGCCGGTGAGGCTCAGGCCGCTGCCGGCGTGATCGACCTCGCCCTGCACGTAGGGGCTGATGGAGCCCGGCCTGTAGTACGTGACGTTGCCGCCCGTGATCGGGAACGAGGCGACACCGGCGCTGCTGATCTTCGCCGTGCCGATCGGAGCCGGGGCGAGCTTGAGGGTCTTCAGGGCGCCGACGAAGTCCGCGTCCAGGGCGACCTGCGTGGAGCGGCCCGAGAGCGTCGGGATGCTGGCCAGCGGCTTGACGGCGGCGGGGGCCGACGACGCGGCCGAGGAGCCGGTGGAGGAGGACGAGGCGGAGTCGTCGCTCGAGCCGCAGGCGCTGACGCCGAGGGCGGCGGCGCCGGACACGGCGAGCATGGTGATGATCTTGGTCTTCATGGTGGTGGTGTAACGGCGCTGACCGCTCGGCGGATGCCTCGATGGCGCGCCGCCGCTCCGCATCGGGCCCCGCGCGGAGTCGTGGCCGCGGCCCCGCGACGGACTGGTCCATGAGATGCGGCTCGCCGCGCTCGAGGCCCCGTGCATGCCGCCTCGGCGCGCTGGATCGCCTCCGCGGTATCGGCGCCGGCGCCGCGGCACGGCCGATGCCCTGCGTGGCCCCCGTGAGCAGCACGACGGTCGTGGGAGCGAGCCTACGCCCCCAGCACGTGGGCGCGGCGCACCACGCCGTGGGCGGGGCGGCCGGGCTCCAGGCCCTGCGCCGAGGCGGCCTCGCCCACCCAGCCGCCGACGCGGACCCGGACGCGGGTGCCCTCCAACGCCGTGCTCACGACGGTCCCCGAGAGCGTCCCGGGCGGCCCGGCGCCGGGGCGCACCTCGACGTCCCAGGGGTGGACGGCGACCTCGAGCTCGCCGCCGTCGCCGAGGCGCGGGCCGCCCGCGCCGGGGCGCCCGCGCACGACGCTCGCCCCCGTCAGCGCCGCGACGAAGCGGTCGGCCGGGGCGGCCAGCAGCTGCGCGGGGCTGCCGAGCTGGCGCAGGCGACCCTCGGCGATGACCGCGACGCGGCCCGCCAGCGCGGCCGCGTCGGCGAAGTCGTGGGTCACCAGCACGGACGGGATCCCGAGGCCCGCGAGCTCGGCGGCCAGCTCGTCGCGGACGAGCACCCGCGTGTGGGCGTCCAGGGCCGCCAGCGGCTCGTCGAGCAGCAGGACGCGCGGTCGCCGCGCCAGCGCGCGGGCCAGCGCGACGCGCTGGCGCTCCCCTCCGCTCAGGCGCGCGGGGCGCTCGCCGGCCAGCTCGGCGATGCGCAGGCGCGCCAGCAGCGAGTCGACCATCGCGGCGTCGGCACCGGAGAACGCGACGTTGCGCGCCACCGTCAGGTGCGGGAACAGCGCGTGGTGCTGGGGCACGTAGCCCACGGACCGGCGCTGGGCGTCGACGTCGATCGCGGGGCCGCCGCGGCCGCGATCGAACCACGTCTCGCCACCGCAGGCGATGTGCCCGCGGTCGGGCCGGTGCAGGCCGGCCACGGCGCGCAGCACCGTCGTCTTGCCCGACCCCGAGGGGCCGACGAGGGCCAGCACCTCCTCGCCGACGGCCAGGCTCAGCTCGACGGCGAAGGCGCGAAGCTCACACGTGATGTCGACGTCGAGGACCGCCATGTCTCCAGGAGCTTGTACGACAGCAGCACTCCCGCGCTGAGCGCCACGAGCAGGACGCCCATGGCCACCGCCACGTCGAGGTTGCTGTCGAGCTCCTGGTAGACCGCCAGCGTCAGCGTCGTCGTGCGGCCCTGCACGTTGCCGGCGAAGATGATCGTCGCGCCGAACTCGCCCACTCCGCGGGCGAAGGCCAGCACCCAGCCGGCCACGAGGCCGCCGGAGGCGAGGGGCAGGACGACGCGCCAGAACGTGCGCGTGCGTGACGCGCCGAGCGTGCGGGCCACATCGGTCAGGTCGCCGTCGACGGCCTCGAACGCGGCGACGGCCTGGCGCAGGTAGAACGGTGAGGCGACGAAGGCGACGGCGAGCACGACGGCCCACGGGCCGAAGGGCAGGACGACGCCCGCGCGCTGCAGCGCGTCGCCGAACAGGCCGCCCTGGGCGTAGGCGCTGAGCAACGCGATGCCCGCGACGGCGGGCGGCAGGACGAGCGGCAGCTCGCAGAGCGTCAGCACGAGCGCGCGGCCGGGAAACCGGCGCGTGGCCAGCAGCCACGCCGCGGGCGTCCCGAACCCGAGCACGAGCGCGTTGGCGGCCAGGTTCGCGCGCACGGTCACCCAGATCGCGTCGCGGACCACGCGCGTGCCCAGCAGCGACGGCAGGCGGCCCAGCGGCGCCTCGACGAGCAGCGCCGCCACCGGGACGACGAGGAACGCGACGACGACGCCCAGCGCCAGCGCGGTGCCGGCCCGGCGCGTCACGGCCGCGGCGGCAGGCCGAAGCCGAAGCGCCTGAGCAGGCCGCGGCCCCGCGAGGAGCGGATCGCGTCCAGCAGGCTGGTGGCCCCCGCGGTGTCGGCGCCACCGCGCCGGACGACGCAGCCCTGGTAGCGCACGGCGGGCTGGGCCCACTGCGGGATGGAGAGGCTGTCGATGCGGTCGCGCTGGGTGCGGGCGTCGGTGACGTAGACGAACCCGGCGTCGGCGCCGCCGAAGGCGACCTGGGAGAGCACCTGGCCGACGTTGGACTGCTGGGAGACGCTGTTGGCGCTCAGCACGCTCGTGAGACGCAGCCGGCGCAGCAGCCGGCGGGTATACTCGCCGACGGGCACCGAGGCGTTGCCGATCGAGAGGTTCAGGCCGCCCTTGCGCAGCCCGTAGACCGACCCGACGTGCTGCGGGTCGCCCTGGCGGACGATGAGCACGAGCTTGTTGGTGGCGATCGTGACCGGCCGCGCGCACCGGCCCTCGCGGTACAGGGCCTGGGCCTCAGCGGGCTCGGCCGACAGGAACAGGTCGGCGGGCGCGCCACGCTCGATCTGGAGCTGGAGCGTGTGGGAGCCGCCGAAGGAGTAGGACGCGTCGCGCCTGATCTCGGGCATCACGTTGGTCAGCGAGGTCGCCGCGTAGACGTTCAGCGCGCTGGCGGCCGAGGGCGCGGCCAGCGACACGGCGACGACCGCGCCGGCGAGCAGCAGGCGCTTCACGATGCGGGCTCCTCGAGGTGGGTGTCGAGCTTCAGCCCGGCCGCGTCGAGGCCGACGGGGGCGGGCAGCCCGCCGGGCGCCCGCCCCGCCAGGTGGGTGACCAGGGCGCCCACCCTGCCACCGAGGAGTCGGCGGGGGTTGATACCTAGGCTCTTCCTATGCACTGGCGTCATCCAACCACACTCCTGCTCCTCGCCGCCACCGTGGCCTGCGGATGTGGTGGGGCCGGGGGCGGCGCGCCGGCGCCCGCGCCCGTCGTCCACACGGTCCCGAAGGCGGAGCGCTCGGTTCAGCGGGCCGGGACGATCACCGTCCGCGGCGACTACGCGCCGGACTCCCACGGGCCCTACACGCTGGACGGGCGCTACCGCATCAGCTTCGCCCAGTTCGGCGACGGGGTCGACTTCCGCCAGGAGGTGCCGTTCACCGCGCGCCTGGAGCAGGCGGTCGCCGACGGCCCCGGGCGGCGGATCCCGCTGTTCCAGCGGGCGGCGCGCGCCGGCAGCAAGACGATCGAGGTGCATGGGCGCTACGACGTCGTCGTCGACTACGGCGACTCGCCCTACGAGCTCGTGCTGAGGCCGCTGCGCTAGGGCTCAGCTCATGCGCACGGGGCGCAGCTCCTCCGCCTCGACGCAGAAGATGTGGCCGTTGACGCACTCGACGATCTCGGCGTCCTCGGGCAGCCCGCCCCGCGCGATCGTGCTCGGACCCGGCGCCCGGCCGCGCAGGACGATCGACGCGTGGCACTCCGGGCACTCCTGGCGCTCCATGGGCCGATCCTGACGACCGGGCCGCGGCTTCTCCACCCCCGCGGTACGCAGCCGGGCGCTCAGCCCGGCGCCACGGGCGTCCACGGCAGGCCACCCTGCGGGCGCGCCGGCGCCCGCGAGAGCTCGAGCGTGATCGTCCACCGGTCGCCGCGCACGAGCGTGCGGCGCCATTCGACGGGGCGCTCGCCGTGGCGGGTCAGGCGCTCGACCGAGAACGCCGCGGTCCCGCGCGGCAGGCCCAGCGCGGCGCGCTGCGCCGGCGTGGGGACGATCGGCGTGAGGCGCTCCGTGCCGCCGTCGACGTCGACGCCCGTCGTCTCGCGCAGCAGCGGGTAGATGCCGCTGTGCGTCAGGTCGGCGTCCAGCAGCGGGGCGCCGAGCGCCTCGTCCAGCCACGCGTCGTCGAGGGCGACGGGCTCGCCGTCGGCCAGGCGCAGGCGCGCGATGTGCACGAGCGTCGCCCCGGCGTCCAGGCCCAGACGCGCGGCGACGGCCGCGTCGGTGACGCGGCCGGCCTCCAGGACCACGCTGCGCTGCTCGGCGCCCTGGGCCTCGATCTGCTCGTGCAGGGACTCCAGGCCGCCGCCGAGGTACTCGAACGGCCGCACGCGGGTGCCGCGGCCGCGCTCGCGCTCCAGCAGCCCGGCGTCGGCCAGCCGCCGGACCGCCTCGCGCACGGTCTGGCGCGAGACGCCGTAGGCCTGCACGAGCTGGTGGTCGGTCGGGAACCCGCCGGCGAACTCCCCGGCCTCCAGGCGCTCGCGCAGGTGTGCGTGGACCTGGGCCCACAGCGGCATGGGCCCCGTGCGGTCCAGCCGGATCCGCGTCACCGCGCGGCCCCGGCGGGCTCGGGGACGGGAGGGCGGTCCCACTCGGCCTCGACCGTGCACTGGCGCTCGGCGGCCGTGTCGGTCAGGCGCGCCGCGTAGATCGACGGCGCCTGGAGCAGGCGGGCGACGACGGTCGCGGCCGTGACGGCCAGCAGCATCGGCACGATGAGCCCGTCGGCGTTGCGGGTCAGCTCGAGCATGAGGACGACGGCCGTCAGCGGGGCCTGCATCGCGGCCGCGAGGACCGCGGCCCCGCCGACGAGCGCGAAGGCCCCGGCGGGCGCGCCGGGCCACACGGCCGTCCAGGCGTGGCCCAGCAGGCCACCGAGCAGGACCCCGAAGGCCAGCGTCGGCGTGAACAGCCCGCCGGGCGCGCCGCTGCCCAGGCAGGCCGCGGTCGCCAGGGGCTTGAGGACGAGCAGCACGGCCAGCAGCCCGACCGACAGGCCGCCCACGGTGCCCAGCGCGACGATGTCCCGGCCGTTGCCGAGGATCTGCGGGTAGGTGATGGCGACGGCCCCCAGGGCCGCGAACACCGCGGCGGGCACCGCCACCCGGCCGCGTCCCTGCGGGCGCAGCGCCGCGGCCCGGGCGACGATCCGCACCCAGAGCACCGCGGCCAGCCCCGCGACCGGCCCCGCGACGAGCGCCCAGGTCAGCAGCGAGGCGCTGGTGCCGTAGCTCGGCACGGCGTAGGTGGGCCGGTCGGGCAGGATGAGCCACGCGGTGGCGGTGGCGACCAGCGCCGTGGCCAGCGCCGGGAGCACGAGCGGCAGCGTGATCGTGCCGAGCAGCACCTCCAGCGCGAAGAGGGCCCCGCCCAGCGGCACGTCGTAGACCGCCGCCATGCCGGCGCCCGCGCCGCAGGCCACGAGCAGCCGCCGCTGCCAGGCGGGAAGGCCCACGCGGTCGGCGGCCCGGCTGGCCACCGCGGCGCCCGCCAGCTGCGGAGCGGCCTCGCGGCCCAGCGACGACCCCAGCCCGATCGTCACCACCGACAGCGTGCCGCGGGCCAGGCTGCCCGGGATCGTCAGGCGCGCCGAGCGCAGCCACAGCGACTCGGAGATCTCGACGGCGCCGGGCCGGGCCCGGTGGGCCAGGGCGACGATGCCGGCGCCCGCGAGGAGGCCGCCCAGCGCGAGCACCGCGACGTGGTGGATCGGGGACGTCGCGCGCACCGCGTCGGCCAGCCGCCCCGCGTCGTGCGACCAGGCGACCCGCTCGACGAGGTCCAGGAGCTGGACGAAGGCGCCCGCGGCCACGCCGGAGGCGACGCCGATCGCGACGACCAGCCCCCAGAAGCGCGGTCCGTAGCCGGCCACGATCCCCCGTCCGGGGACATTGGGCTGATGGGAGATCGGGAGGCCGAGCGCCATGAAGTCCGATTGTACGGACAACTGGCGTCGCGGTGGCCGTTCAGGCGGTGGTCATGCGCCCGATGCGAGCCTGTGCCCATGGACCGACCCGCTCCGCCCGAGCGACTCGGGTGACGCCCTGATCACCGTCGAGCACGTCACCAAGCGCTACGGCGACACGCTCGCCGTCGACGACCTCACGTTCACGGTGCGGCCGGGCATCGTCACCGGCTTCCTCGGCCCGAACGGCGCCGGCAAGTCCACCACCATGCGGATGATGCTCGGCCTCGACGCGCCGACGTCCGGCACGGTGACCGTCAACGGCCGCGCCTACCGCGACCTTCCGGCGCCCCTGCACGAGATCGGCGCGATGCTCGAGGCCCGCGCCGTCCACACCGGGCGCAGCGCCTACCACCACCTGCTCGCGATGGCCCAGACGCACGGCATCGGGCGCTCGCGCGTGGAGGAGGTCATCGAGCTCGTCGGGCTGCAGGCCGTGGCCCGCCGGCGCGCCGGCGGCTTCTCGCTGGGCATGGGCCAGCGGCTGGGCATCGCCGCGGCGCTGCTCGGCGATCCCGCCACGGTCATCCTCGACGAGCCGGCCAACGGCCTGGATCCCGAGGGGATCCTGTGGATCCGCACCCTGCTCACGGGCCTGGCCGCCGAGGGACGCACGGTCTTCCTGTCGTCGCACCTCATGAGCGAGATCGCGCTCACCGCCGAGCACCTCGTCGTCGTCGGCCGCGGGCGGCTCATCGCCGACACCACGGTGGCCGAGATCGTCGCCCAGGCCTCCCAGGACGCCGCCGTGCACGTGCGCACGCCCGATGCCGCGCGGCTGCGCGCCGCCCTGACCCGCGAGGGCGTGACCGTGGCGGCCCCCGAGCCCGACGTGCTCGAGGTGCACGGGATGGCCAGCGAGCGCATCGGCGAGCTCGCCGCGCGCGACGGCCTGGTCCTGCACGAGCTGACGCCGCGCCAGGCCTCCCTGGAAGACGCGTTCATGCGGCTCACGGGCGATGCGGTCGAGTACCACGCGGGCGCGCTGCGTCCCGGCGAGCTCGAGGACGCGGCATGACCGCCCTCGCGGAGCCCGGGAGCGCCGTCGCCGCTGCCCGCGGCCGCCGCGGCGCGGTCACCCAGGTGCGGGTGCTGCGCTCGGAGTGGACGAAGCTGTGGACCCTGCGCTCGACGCGATGGTCGCTGCTGGCCGCTTTCGTCGCCATGGCCGGGCTGGGCATCCTGGTGGCGGCCGTGCAGATGAACCGCTGGGACCACCTGCGCCCGCACGAGCGCGCCACCTACACCTCGCTGGACCCGGCCGTCGGCGGCTGGCACCTGGCCCAGCTGGCGATCGGCGTGCTCGGCGTCCTGATCATCTCGGGCGAGTACTCCACCGGGATGATCCGGTCGAGCTTCATGGCCGTGCCCCACCGGCTGCCCGTGCTCTGGGCCAAGATGGGCGTGTACGCGGCCGTGACGTTCGTGCTCATGCTCGTCGCCACGCTCGTCTCGTTCCTCGGCGTGCAGGCCGTGGTCTCGGGCCATGGCCTCCAGCATTCGCTCGGCGACCCCGGTGCGCTGCGCGTCGTGCTCGGCACGGCGCTGTACCTCACCATGCTCGGGACCATGTGCGTCGCCCTCGGCGCGCTGGTGCGCAGCACGGCGGGCGGCATCGCGCTGTTCGTCGCGCTGCTGTTCGTGCTGCCGGGGATCACCGCGATCCTGCCCGCGAGCATCTCCGACGCGATCAGCCCGTACCTGCCGCTGAACGCCGGGACGACGGTGACGACCGTCGTGTTCGAGAGCTCGCACCACCTGTCGCCGTGGGGCGGCTTCGCCCTCTTCTGCGGCTACACGGCCGTGGCGGTGGCCGCGGCGGCGATCGGGCTCGTGCGCCGCGACGCCTGACGGGCTGCACGGCGCGAGGAGTCGTGGCGGACGCCGGCGCTCCGGGTGCGCGAGACTCCCCTGCCTGCCCGGACCGCCGCCACAGCCACGCACCCGGGTCCGGGCCACACCGGGTCCTGGCCTCGCGGGCCGCATCTCGGGCCGCGCGGCGTTCGTGCTGCAGGCCTCGATCATGGTCACGTTCCTGGCCAGCTCGGCCGCGCCCGCACCGCTCTACTCGATCTGGCAGGCCGAGTGGGGCTTCTCGGCGATCTCGATCACGGTGATCTTCGCCGCCTACGGCATCGCGCTGCTGGCCGCGCTGCTCACCGTCGGCTCGCTGTCGGACTACATCGGGCGCCAGCGGGTGCTGGTCGTCGCGGTCGCCGGCCAGGCCGTGGCGATGGTGGTGTTCGCCCGCGCCGGCGACGTGCCGGTCCTCCTCGGGGCCCGGGTCCTGCAGGGGCTGTGCACCGGCGGCGCACTGGGCGCGGCGGGCGCCGGGCTGCTGGACATCGACAAGCCGCGGGGCACCGTGGCCAACGCGGTGTACCCCCCGATGGGCACCGCGGGCGGCGCGCTGGGCGCCGGCCTGCTCATCGCCCACCTGCCGAGCCCGACGCACCTCGTGTTCTGGATCCTGGCCGCGATCCTGGCGATCCAGACCGCCGGGGTCCTGCTCATGGCCGAGTCCGTCGGGCGGATGCCCGGCGCGCTGGCGTCGCTGCGCCCGGGGTTCAGCCTGCCGCCGGCGACGCGGCCGGCGATGCTCGTGGCCGTCCCCGCGCTCGTCGCGACGTGGACCATGGCCGGGTTCTACGGGTCGGTGGGGCCGTCGCTCGTGCACCTCGTCGCGGACTCCCGCTCGCCCGTGCTCGGGGCGCTGCCGCTCACGCTGTTCGCGGGGTTCGGCGCGGTGTCGGTGGCCGCGCTGCGCACGACGGCGGCCGAGAAGGTGATGGTGTCGGCCGCCGCCGCGCTGCTGCTGGGCGTCGGCCTCACGTTCGCGGGGCTCGAGGTGCGCTCGGTCGTGCTCATCCTGGCCGGCGTCGCCGTCGGCGGGATCGGCTACGGCGCGGGCTTCCACGGCGTCGTCAACGCCGTCGCGCCGCTCGCCGCGCCCCACGAGCGGGCGGGCGTCATCGCGGTGATCTACCTCGTGGCCTACCTGGCGATGTCGCTGCCGGCCGTGCTGGCCGGAGTGCTCGTGGTGCATGACGGGCTGCTGCCCACCGCGCGTGGCTTCGCGATCGGGCTGCTGGTCCTCGGCTCCCTGGCCCTGGCGGGCATGGTCTGGTGGCGCGGGCGCCAGGCCGCCGCGGCCGATGCGGTCCAGAGCCGTCCCTGACCGGCGTGTCCGCCGGCGCGACCGGGGCGCGCCCTGGCGCCCATGGACCGGCGCTCCGGCGGCTCAGCGCACGGCGGGCTCCGGGAAGCGCTGGCCGTCGTAGTTGGCCTCGATCGCCTCGATGAGCGCGGCGAGCGTCGTCAGCGCCGGCGTCGGCACGCCGAGCGCCTGGCCCTCGTCGGCGATCGCGCGGGTGAGCGCCGAGACCTCCGTGCGCCGTCGGGCGATGACGTCCTGGAGCATGGAGGGCAGGTGCTCGCGGCCGTGCTCGTAGGCCGTGAGGTTGCGGGTCAGCGCCTCCTCGGGGTCCAGCGGGATGCCCTTGGCCGCGGCGACGGCGACGATCTCCTCGGTCAGCGTGCGCAGCAGCGCGAACGTGCCCGGGGAGTCCAGGACCAGGCCCATGCGCAGGCGCGTCGTGGAGGCCACGGAGGACATCGCGGCGGCCATCGCCAGCTTGTTCCACACGAGGACGTCGATGTCGTCGCGGACCTCGGTCGGCAGCGTGGCGTCGGTCAGCATCGCCGCGGTGCGCTCGACGATCCCGCGCCCATCCGGGTGGCGGGTGCCCACCCAGGTCATCGACTCGCCGCCCCAGGCGCCGTCGGAGACCGAGATGTGGCCCGGCCCGGCGAGCACCGCGCCGACGGCCGCGACGCCGTAGACGACGCGCTCGGGGGCGACGTGCTCCTCGATGACCTCGACGTTGCCCAGCCCGTTCTGCAGCGTGCACACCGCGGTGTCGGGGCCCAGGACCGGGGCGATGTCGCGCATGGCCTGCGCCGTGTCATAGGCCTTGGTCCAGATCATGACGAGGTCGACCGGGCCCAGCTGCGCGGCGTCGGCGATCGCGCGGCCGCGCGCGACGCGCTCCTCGTCGCCGCAGGTCATCCGCAGGCCGTCGGCGTTGATGGCGTCGACGTGCTCCTGCCACAGCTCGACCCAGGTCACCTCGTGGCCGGCCAGCGCGAGGAACCCGCCGTAGACCGAGCCCATGGCGCCCGCGCCGACCATCGCGACCCTCATGCCTGCGCCGCCAGCTTTCGCAGGGCCTCGCCGTAGGAGCCCTCCTCGTCGAGGATCGCGCCGCCGGCGCGCACGCGCTCCCAGACGGCGTTCTCCTGGGCCTCGATCTCGGCGGCGCGGTCCAGCGCCGCGGGCAGCTCGTCGGCCGGGACCACGATGAGGCCGTCGGCGTCGCCGATGATCCAGTCGCCGGGGGCCACCGTGGCGGCCCCGATCGTCAGGGTCACGTCGATCTCGCCCGGGCCGGGCTTGCCCGCCAGCGGCGTCGTGCCGCGCGCGTAGACGGCGATGGGCAGCTCGCGCAGCTTGGCGATGTCGCGGACGTTGCCGTCCAGGACGATGGCGGCGACCCCGCGCCGGGCGGCCTCCGCGCCGAGCAGCTCGCCCAGGTAGGCGTGCGGCCCGGGGCCCTGGACGACGAGGACGTCTCCCTCCCCCGCGGCCAGCAGGGCGCGCATCAACGCGCTGCCGTAGCCGGGCTCGCACCGGGCGGTGACGGCCGGCCCGGCGATCGTCGCGCCGCCGTGCAGGCAGCGGATCGCGGGATCCAGCCCGTCCTCGAGGCGCTTGCCGCGCGCGTCGCAGATCACCGAGGCGTTCAGGCCCCGCACCGTCTCCGACAGCGACCGTTCGTCCATGCTCACGTGACCCTCCGATGACGTCTTGGCCCGGTCCGGGCCGGGAGGCCCGGGCGGTGGTGGCGCATGCAACCTACCGGCTCGGCGCGCGGTGATCGTTGGGCGCGTCAGCCCAGGCCGGCGGCGAAGGCGGCGATCGCCGCGACCGTCTCCTCCGGCGCCTCGAGGTGCGGGCTGTGGCGCGCGGGCAGCTCGACCCGCGCGACGGCGGCCGGCGCGCCGCGCTCGATGCGGTCCAGCTGCTCCAGCGTCGCGTACTGGTCGTCGACGCCCTGCAGCAGCAGCGTCGGCGCGCGCAGGCGGGCGATCTCCGCCGTCAGCTCCCAGCGCTCGAAGCCCGGCCCGAGCCAGACGTCGCACCAGCCGCCGAACGCGGCGTCGGGGTCGTCGTGGTGGCGGGCCAGGCGCTCGCGCAGCCCGCCGTGCAGGTAGGCCTCGCGCGTGGCGCGGATGCCCGCCAGGGTCACGGGCTCGACGAACACGTGCGGCGCGATGAGCACGGCACCGGTGACGGGCCGGGCGCCCGCGTGGATGAGCGCGATCGACGCGCCGTCGGAGTGCCCGACGAGGATCGGCCGCTCCGCCCCCAGCCCGCGCAGCACGGCGGGCAGCACGTCGAGCGCCTCCTGGGCGAAGAAGGCCGCCGTGCGCGGCGCCGGCGGCGGGTCCGAGCGCCCGTGCCCGAAGCGCGAGAAGGCCAGCACGCGGCGCCCGGTCGCGGCCGCCAGGGCCTCCGGGAACGCGCGCCACAGCCCCACGGAGCCCAGGCCCTCGTGCAGGAGCACGAGCGCCGCGCGGTCCTCGTCGCCGTCCCAGGCCGCGGCCTCCAGGCGGCGTCCGGCGACCGTCAGCCCCAGCGCACCGCTCACGCTTCGCGGGTCACCGCACCTCAGGCCCGGAACGGACCGGGGCAGGCGTCGATCCTGGGGATCGCGAAGCGCGCGATCGTGCCGAAGCCCTCGGCCGGCCTGCAGCCCTGCGCTACGCCCGCGTCGCACGCGACGGACAGGAAGATGAACGCGTCCTCGATCGTGAAGCCGTGCTCGTCGACGAGCATCCGCGCCGCCTCCTCGGAGACGAGCTGCAGCGCTTCGGCGTAGTCCGGCGCCGTGGCGTGCGGCACCCAGCGGTCGTGCAGCTCGGTCACCGGCCACGTCGCCTGGCGGCCCTTGACGACGCCGAAGCGAACGTCGACCTCCCCCGCGATCTCGACGCCGGTGAAGCAGATCTCCCCGTCGCCCATCGCCGCGTGCATGTCGCCGACCGCGAACATGCCGCCGGGCTGGCGCACCGGCAGGAAGATGCGCGCGCCCTTGCCGTGCCAGTGGTCGTCGAGGTTGCCGCCGTGCCGGCCGGCCAGCCCGTTGGCCAGGGTCTCGCCCCCGGTCGCGACGCCGACGACCCCGACCATCGGCATCGCCGGGAACGCCACGCGGTCGTTCATGCGCACGAGTCCGTCACGGACCTCGAACATGCGCGTGACGGGGGCCTGCACCAGCCCGCTGAGCTGACCGAACCCCGGGATCAGCGTCGCCACGCCCCACTGGACCGGCCGCACGTCGAGGATCTCGGCCACGAGCGAGTCGCCCGGCTCGGCGCCCCGCACGGCCACCGGGCCGGTCGCGCTGTTGATGCGCCCCATGTCGATCTCGGTGACGAGGTCGCGCTCGCTCGTGATCTGCCCCGAGAAGCAGTCGTTGGTCTCGAACGTCACGACGTCACCGGGCTCGACCTCCAGCACGGGCTGCAGGTCGGGTCCGAACGACCAGATGACCTGCTCGCGGCCGATCCGATGCGCGGCCATCAGCTCCCCCGTCCCATGGGATCGACGCTACCGCACGGCGCGGCCCGGGCGGCTCAGGACCCGAGGATCATCACCGCCAGCCGGGCCCGCGACCGGTGAGGATCCACCAGCGGTGGTCGCCGGGCGTGGCACCGGGCAGGTCGAGCGGCGCCGCGCCGCCGTGGATCGCGGCGGCGCCGTGGACCATCGCGCGGGAGTCCTCGATGCCCGTCACTCCCCGAGGTCATCGGCGCGCGCCGTCCCGTCGACCGACCCCCCGAGCATGGTGGCGCGTCGCCGCTCTGCTCGGGGCCTCACCGCGGGAGCCGGTTGGTTGAACCCCGACGAATCAGCCGGACCGGGGGACTGCCCGAATCGTCGACCCGTGACGCGCAGATGGGCCACCTCCACCGATGGCCCACCTCGTGCAGCGCGCTCCTCAGAGGCCACGGCTACATCGCGCCAGGTCCCTGCATCTCGTAGTAGCTCCCGACGCGGTCGCGGTAGCCGACGTCGCGGTACTCGTCCGCGTCGAACTCCGGCGAGTCCTTGATCTGGGACTTGCTGCGCGAGACGTACACCGTCTCCTCGGCCCGATCCACGCGGTCGATCACCCCGGCAGGCAACAACACCTTCTTGCCGAAGATCCATGGGCCGGTGTCCACCACGATGTAGCTCGCACCGACGTCATTGCTGGCCTCGTCGATCTTGCCGATGCCGCCGTCCGAAGCCTGCACGCTGAAGCCGACGAGGCTCTCGGTCGACCAGTCCTGCTCGCGATACGCCCACATGTCGCTCATCGCAGCCGTCCTTTCGCTCGGTTGCCCATGGCGTTCCCGGGCCTGGGGGTCGCCAACCACTGAGGTCGGCGACAGCACGTGGGCCGGCACGCTCTGGTGCGCGACCTGGCCCCGAGACGCACACCGCCGCGAACGTACCGGGAAGGGTGCCGCCGGCCGCCCGAGTCGGATCCTCAGAGCTCCGGACAGCCGGCAGGGTCCCCCTCCCGCGGCGCTGGGTGCCATGCGACCGCCGTAGACGACGGACGACGGGCCGTCCCCGTCGCCGTCTCGCCGGAGGTGAGCTACTTCGGTCTCCGCCTTCGTTCGTGCTGGCCGCCGACGGGGAGTCGCCATGCCCGAGATGTCATCGACCCGGCCGCGGGCGGGCTCCGTGGTCCGATCCTCCGACGCCGTTGATCATCGCTTACCAGAGGCATGGGCCGGGAATCTCCAACATGCCGCGCTCTACCTCGCTGAGCTTCGAGACGGGCGACGGCAACGGTCTAGGTGGCGGCTGGCAGAGGGGCCGGCCGCCACCGCATACGAGGGACGCCGGCACCGGCCCGGCCGGAGATCATCGGTGCTGATCCGGGCGCGTCTGGCGTGTTGCCTGACACGGATCAAGAGATTCAGCCGGCCGAGGGAGGCCATGGGCCGGGGAGGACTCGAACCCCCATCAGACGGATTATGAGCGCAGGAATGGGTCATTCCGCTTAGTCTCATTCGATCCGGTTTGGCTCTGCAGAGCGAAATCCTAGCACCCGTTGGGTCCCGCGAGGCCGAGTCCAAAGCTCAGACAGAGGCACGCCGGGGACAGAAACAGGGACAGAGGTCGCAAGCCTCGTCGCAACAGCCATCACTTGGTCTGGGCGAAGGCGCCTACGCCGCAGCACTCATCGCTGGAACCCGGCTCGCGATGCGTTGAGGGGATGACAGCCCGGCTGAGCGGCTGGCATTCCGCCCCTGCGGAGCCCGGTCACGGATGTCACCGGCTGCGGGTCGCGCGGCGACTCGCCGGGTGATCCGGGAGCGCCACGCGACGCTCCCGGGTCACTGGCTTGCCTGCCCTAAGCGTCGATGGGCGTCGGGTCCGGCGTGTTGACCTCGGCGAACGTCGGCGTGCGCGGCGTGATGTCGTCGAAGTCGAAGAACTGCCCGGGCTTGGCGCCCTTGGCCCCGAAGCCGAAGCCAGCGGCCTGCAGTGCCTTGACGGCGTCGAGGATGTCGGTGAAGTCGACCTTCATGTAGATGCGGTCGTTGCCGAGCTGACCGAGCGACTGCAGCGCGAGTGCCCGGTGCACGGCCTCAGCGCCCATGAACTCCGCCGGCACGGCGGCGAGCTTGGGATCGGCCTTGGCGAACGCGCCGACGCCGATGAGGTAGGCGTTGACGAAGATCTGGTCGCCGGCGACCAGCGTCGTCAGGAGACCCGTCTGGCTGGCCAGCACGGCATTGGGGACCCAGATCCGCTTGGTCAGCGGTGTGGCGCCGAGCCCGATGAGCGTGTTGTAGTGCGCCAGCTCCTCCTGGGCCGCGGCGCCGATGTTGCGGCGCGTGACCTTGTCCTTAACGATCGGGCGGCGGTAGCCCAGCGTGTTGACGATCGTCGCCAGGACCTCGGCCGTCGCCGCGACGTTGAGGATCGTCTGGGTCGTGTTGTTGGGGTTGGCCGGACCCGTGGCCGCCGATGCCGCCGACGGCAGCGATCCGATGAGACCCATGCCCCCTAGCGCACCGGCCGCACCCATCATGAACTTCCGCCGCGAGTGCTCCGGGGCGCCGGTCTTGAGGACGGCCTTGTGGAGGACTTCGAGCTCTTCGGACATCTGTGCTCCTTGGGTCGGATGACGCCTGGAGGGCGACCTTGCGCGTGATGACGCAGAGCTCGTCAGACCGGATCATTCGTTGGCACCTCTACGCCATCGTTGCCCCGGCAACGGTCGCCGTGGCTGCAGCAAGGCGGAATCAGCAGGTCAGCGCGGCCCGCGCGCGGACATGGCGCAGGGTGGTCCGCTCGAGCGTGAGGATCCTGCGCAGCAGGCGGCGCGCACGGGCGTCGCGGGTGCGGCGCAGGGCCCGGCGATGGGCGGCGACGTAGCCCTCCCAGCGCCGCGTCGACCGCCGGGCCCGTGCGCACCGTGCGGGGGACTTCATGCTCGGCGACGACGCGGCCGGGGAGCCCGTGGGCGACGGCGGGGCGACTGCCGACGGGTCCCCCGCGGGCGCGGAGGTGAGCGTCCCGGTGCTGTCGACCTGGACCTGCCAGGGCGCTCCCGGCGCGCACGAGGTGCCGACGCTGAGCCAGTAGGTCGCCGGACCCGTGACGGCGACGGTGAACTGCTTCGCGGCCCCGGCGCCGGCGCCCATCGCCTGGCCGAGCGGATCCGAGACACCCGGATTCGCGCCGTACAGCGTCGCGAACGCCCCGTCGGCATCATCGGTGCAGGTGCCCCGCGCGGACTGCGACACCGAGACCGTCACCTGCGCCGCGCCCGGGCCCGCGGAGATGTAGAGCCAGTCCTCGTCGGTGTTGGAGTCCGTCTGGCCCGTGTAGGCCACGCCGGGCTGCAGCGGGCCCGTCGCGGCCGACGGGCTGTCGTCGGGCTCGGCGATCGGGACCGCCGCGCCCGCGCCCCCCGGCAGGGCCAGCGCGACGGCGACGAGGACGGCGACGAGCGATGCGGCGTGATGGACGGGCATAGCACCGGGGAGGGTGCCCACATCGGACACCGCCGGCGCGCCCATTCCCGGTGTGATGATCCGTTCGGCGTCGCGTGCCGCAAACACCCGGCATATGGGCAGCGATCTCCAAGGGAGTCCCATGCATGACCAGGTGAGCGTCGTCGACTTCGACGGCGATGAGGCGGTGGCCGAGGCCGTCGCCGGACTGCAGGAGGCGGGATCGACCCGAGGAGCGTTCTTCCGACGTGCGGGCGCCGTGGCCGGCGCCGGCGCCGCGGCGGTGCTGCTTCCGTCGGCCGTCGCCCAGGCCCGCAGCGGCGGGTCAAAGAAGAACGACATCAAGATCCTCAACTTCGCGCTGACGCTCGAGTACCTCGAGGCCGCGTTCTACGCCGAGGCCCTGGCCGTTGGTGGCTACACGGGCTCCGTGCTGAACTTCGCCCAGGTCGTCGCCTCGCACGAGGCCACGCACGTGGCGACGCTCCAGGGCGTCCTCGGGTCCAAGGCCGTCAAGAAGCCGAGCTTCGACTTCAAGGGCACCACGCGCCACTGGCACTCGTTCCTGCGCACCTCGAAGGTCCTCGAGGACACCGGGGTCGCCGCCTACCAGGGCCAGGCCCCGCTCATCCACCAGAACGCGGTGCTCGGGCCGGCCGGGGCGATCCTCGCCGTCGAGGCCCGCCACGCCGCGTGGGTGCGCGACCTGCTCTACGCGGGCAAGTCCGTCAAGCCCGCGCCGGAGGCGTTCAGCGTCCCCATGTCCATGTCCGAAGTCCTGAGCGCGGTCAAGAAGACCGGCTTCATCACGTCCTGACCCGGGAGACCGACACCATGTTCACCACCAAGCCCAGGGTCGATCTGTCCGGGGTCGTCGCCTTCGACCGCGACGGCGCCCTCCAGGAGACTGAAGAGCACGCCCGGCGCACCTCGCGCCGCGGCTTCCTGCGGGCCTCCGGCCTCGCCGTCGGCGGCGCGGCCGTCGCCGGCAGCGTCCTGCCCGGCACCGCCCTCGCGGCGGGCACCCCGAAGGGCGACGTCGCGATCCTCAACTTCGCGCTGACGCTCGAGTACCTGGAGACCGCGTTCTACGCCGCGGCGCTCAAGCAGGCCGACCTCAAGGGCGAGCACCTGCGGCTGGCCCGCACCGTGCACGCCCACGAGGCAGCGCACGTCGCCGCGCTGAAGAAGGCGCTGGGCTCTGCCGCGGTCAAGAAGCCCTCGTTCGACTTCGGCTCGGCCGTCGCGAGCCAGGGCGCCTTCTCCTCGACGGCCATCACGCTGGAGGACACCGGCGTGCAGGCCTACCAGGGCCAGACGCCGTTCATCCGGTCCAACGCGATCTTCAAGGCCGCCATCTCGATCCACCCCGTCGAGGCGCGCCACGCCGCGTGGATCCGCAACATCTCCGGCCAGGCACCGGCACCCGACGCGTTCAACCCCGCGCTGACCAAGGCACAGGTGCTCGCCGCCGTGACCGGGACCGGCTTCATCCAGTAACCCGCGCGGCGACGCTCGGTCGTCGCAGCGGCCACAGACCTGCCAGCCATCGCCAGCGGTGGCTGGCAGCTACAGGCCGCCCACGTCCTCGTACTTACGGCTGCGCTCGAGCGCTCGAAGCGATCCAGAAGCATCGATCCGGCCGTCCGCGGCGCGGGCCTCACGCAGTCGTGACAGGACACGACCGATGCGCTCCGGTCGCTCGCCGTCGATCACCATGCGCGCCTCGGTGATCGTCAGCACCGTATGGAGGTGAGGACGGACGGCGTGCTCGGCAAGGATCTGCCGGGCCTCCAGGAGCTCTATGTGCTGACGGTGCACGCCTTCGCCTCCAAGTATGGACCGCCACATAGTCGCACGCCGCGTGAAACTCGCCGTGTGGCGCCTGCGAAACCGACCGACGGATCGGGTGCAGCCCGCTGCGTCCCATAGGTCACGCCTGGGCCGGCCGGCATGGACGCTGCTCGCGCGCCACCACCCGACGGTCGGGATCGCCCACCTCCACCCCATCGGCCGACACCATCCGCCACGATCCTCGCCGCGTCCCGCACGTGCTTGATCGCCCGATATGACTCGGCAGTCGTCACGACGATGCCCTCATCGCCGATCGTCGCGCCGGTTCTGGTCGCCGCCGGGTCGCCGTCCTATCGCTTCGTGGACACCCTTCGTCGGGTGAGGGGCCCAGCACCGCCGATCGCCCAGTGACTGCGGGGTTTGACGGCCTGGCGCTGACCCCGACCACCCGCGCTCACCATGTACTTCGTAGCGGTGGCAGAGCTCGGGTGGTCGGTGTCAGGTCCAGGCGGGACGGGCAGCGGGGCTGGCGGTGCTGGGCCCTGGAGCAGATCAGAAGCTCGAGATCTCTGTACAGCGAACCCTGAACAGAAAGAACGACAACGACAGAAGCAGACGGTGGCGCATGCATGACAACGAGAGAGCGGCGACAGATAGGCCGGTGGTCACGGCGGGCGATTGGCCGGTGCGACGCGGTCGGCGCGGGGTGCACGAGGAAGCGCGGGATCGGCGGTGGCTGCAGTGGATCGGCCGATTTCGGTTCGTGACCGTTGATCTGCTGGCATTGCGATTTGGCGTCAGCGTGCAGCAGGCTCGGGCCAGGGTCCGCCGTCTGGAGGGCGAGGGTCTCGTGGTGGCCGTGCGTGCGCACGTCTCAGAACCCAAGGCGATCTACCTGAGCCCCAAGGGCGCGCGGGCCATCGGACGCCGGCCGCGACGCAAGGCACCGCGGGCGGCGGTTCAGCGTGAGCACGAACTCGCCGTTGTCGAGCTCGCCGCCGGCCTCGAGCTGGCCGCGCATCCCGGTGTCGAGGTGCTCAGCGAGCGCGACTGCCAGGGCCGCGAGGCCGACGGTCTCGGTCGTTTCAGCATTGACGTCCTCGACGATCGCGGACAGAGCGGCCGTCGCTGGCCGGACCTCATCGTCTGCCAAGGCGACCGGCGGGTCGCCATCGAGATCGAGTTCGCGACCAAGGCCGCTAGCCGGCTGGCGAGCATCGTTGCTAGCTATCTCGCTAGCGAGCTCGCCGAGGTCCGCTTTCTCGTGGCCTCACCGGCGCTGGCCGCGCGCTTGGCCCGGATCACGACGATCGAGCGCGGCCGTTTGGCCAATCGTCGCATCAGCACCAACGTGGCCCTGAGCATCGCCCCGTGGCAACACGCACCGGAAAGCGTCTACGCCGCGATCGTCCGCAGCGCCGGCGCGTACGGATAATGCCTTGCTGCTGGCATGACGCCCTCGGTCTGGGCGCAACGTTCAGGCGGTGAGGTGCTCGCGGAGGCGCCTCATTCCCAGACGCATGCGACCCTTGACCGTCCCGAGGGGCAGCGTGAGCAACGTAGAGATCTCGGTGTGGCTCAGTTGGCCGAAGTAGGCCAGGGCGATGACCTCGCGCTGGGCGACCGGCAGATCGACCAGCAGGGTGCGCAGATGCTGGGCATCCGCGTCGGCCACGACGGTCCGTTCGACGTCGTCAGGCGACGGGACGACGTCGATGGCGTCGTCGAGCTGGTCGCGATGGCGGTCGTGGCGCGCGTTGCGGCGCAGGCTGTCAAGCGCACGGTGACGCACGATGCTCAAGACCCATGCCGGCACATCGGCCGTGTGCGCCTGATATTGGGCGCGCCCGCGCCAGATGGAGACGAATCCGTCCTGCGTCGCGTCGCACGCGCGATCGGGATCGACGCAGATCGCGCGAGCCAACCGCAGTGCGCGTGGGGCCAGGCGGTCATAGAGCACGGCAAACGCCTCGGCGTCGTCGAGCTGGATGCGCTGCATCAGCTCGCGATCGGAGATCCGCGACAACCACTCGCGATCAGACATCGACGAGGGCGGAGACCGCCGGCTCCGCTGGGTCGCGCGGCTCGAGAAAGAACAGCTCCGAGGCGATGCCGGGAGAGGTCTGGTTGGCGCTCATGAACGCCACCACCCGCCGCTGCGTCAAGCGTTCGATCGCCGCGGTGAACTCGTCCTCGGTCTCGGTCTGAAACGCAACCCGCTTGTCGATGACCGCGCCGTGAAGTCCCTCGGCGACCAGGCGCGTCTCCTCGCTGGTCAGGATGTCCTTCAGGATGCACACGACGACGTCTTCGTTGATGTACGTGATCGCCGACGTGCGGTCGTGGTCATAGACCCGTGCGTACAGCGCGATCATCGCCGCCGAGATCGCTTCGGTCAGATCCGGGCCTTCAAGAGGAACGTCGGCGCCCTGCATGGCGCCTTTCTCCCGGCTCTATCGAAGGCGGACCGGTGGCCAGAGCAGAGGAGAGACCCACGACGCCGAAGGTTCGGCGTACCCAGCCCCGGCGCCTGACACGCCGCACAGAGTGCGACAGCACGCGCCCGGCCCTGTGCCGACCATTTACGGTCGAACATCTCCACGGGCGTCGCCAGTCGAACGATGTCCGACCCGCACCGGGCGAGCCAGGCGCCTTGAGGCCAACGTCGCACGGGACGACAAGCCGCCCATCGCCCTATGGGCCATGCCCACAACGCTCTCTGGTCGCTGACATGACGCCCGGCGTCGCTCATCTCGCGGCGGCGATCGCCGCCGCGCTGGAGGACCCTGATTTCGCCGCAGTGGTCAGCCAGCAGCGCCGGTCGCCGAGCCGTCCGAGCTCGATGCTCTCCGAGCCGATGCTCGATGCCGCAACGGTCGCGGGGTTGCTGGGCATCCCCACCAAGACCGTCCACCAATATGCCCGTGAGGGTCGGCTGCCCTCCTACAAGGTCGGACGGCGCACGATGTTCGTACGCCGTGAGGTCGAAGCGGCGGTCAGCGCGGGTCAGCTGCGCTAGTCACCGGCGCCGCCGCGAGGTCTTCGGCGACGGGCCCGAGCTCGGTGGCAAAGACCTCGCCGAGTCGCCGCGCGGCGTCGTGCTGGGGCACGTAGTGCACGTAGCGCATCGTGGTCTTGATGTCGGCATGGCGCATCCAGCGCTGGACGTCTGACAGGGGGAAGGCCCGCACCGCCAGCGTGCCGAACGTGTGGCGCAGATCGTGAAAGCGGATCGGCGGGTGCTGCTGGCGAAGGTAGCCCAGCCCGGCCAGGGCGAGCGCTCGGTAGAACGCGTGGCGTGCCGACTCGATGTCGGCCATGCGCCCGTCGATGGCCGGAAACACGAAATCAAACTCGCCGGCGTACATCGGGTCGGCCGCAGGATCGTCGGGATCCAGCCGGCGGCGGGTCAGCGCCTCCAAGGTGCGCGCAGCCTGCGGAATGAGCGGCACCGATCCCACCCGACCGGACTTGGGCGGCTTGTCGCCAGCCGAAGCCGGCAGCGAGGCCGGGGCGTTGCGACGTACGTGTAGCACCGCCCCGGCCCAGTCGACGTCGCGCCAGCGCAGCGCACGCAGCTCGCCGAGGCGCAGCCCGGTGTAGGCCGCGATGCGAATGCACGCCGCCCAGTGCTGGGCGTTCCAGCGACGCTGCAGCGTCAGCGCGTAGGCGTGGCGGTGGGTGACGGTGGTGCGACACCGCGGGCCGGCCAGCATCGGCGTCCAGTCGGTAGCCGCCGCGCGGGCCACCGCCTCGACCTGGGCGGGCTGCAGGACATGAAACTCGCCGGTGCTCTTGGCCACCGCGACCCGCTCGGCGTCGGCCATCGGGTTGTGGGCGATGAGGCCGCGACGCTGCGCACGACGCAGGATGCCGTTGAGCGCGATGAACAGCTGGCGGATCGAGTCGCGCGACAGCGGCCGGCCGGTGGCCGCGGTGCGCTCGCCGCGCACCAGCGCCCCGATGTAGGCGTCGATGCGTTCGGTGGTGATCGCGCGCAGCGGCGTGCGATCACCGAAGGCGGGCACCAGATGCACGCCCACCAGGCTGCGGTAGCGGTTCAGCGTGGTGGTGGCGATCCCGCGCTCGACCTCGACATAGGACAGCCAAGCCGCGGCCGCCGCACCGAAGCTCGCGTCGGCGGCGCCCGGACGGCGAGCGACCGGCACCGCGCGCTCGGACTCCAGCAGTACGCGCAGCGCCTCCTGGGCCTCCTTGGGGGTCAGCGAGCCTTCGGGCTTGGTGCCGTCGGCCGCTCGCCACACCGTGGCGCCCCTGGGGGTAGCGCGTCCGCTGTCTTTGACCCAGGCCGGCCCGAGCACCTTGCGCGTGGAGCTGCCGTCGGCGCGCCGGTACTTGGCCACCCAGACGCGACCACGGCGGTAGGTCTCCACGCGCAGGTGGCCACTGACGTTCACCGCGGCCTCCAGGCCGACGGGCCCTCCGGGGCGTCGCACCGGGCTGCCGGCGGCGAGAGGGCGGCCACGAGAACGGGCTCGGGGGGCAGAACGGGACACGTCGGGATGACCACGTCCATGAGGGCGCTGGCCGGCGGCCATCTCCTCGCCCCTGTCCGGGCGGCTGGGGGACAGAGATCGGGGACAGAATTCGCGCTGTGACCGCCGATGGACCCCGAATATGGCTCTAGAAAGCCACAAACGACAGTGGGCCGGGGAGGACTCGAACCCCCACCCGACGGATTATGAGTCACGGCCTGGGCCGTTGGTTGAGGCTCCCCGACGTGCGAAACGCACTGTTTCCGGGGCTCCTGAGCTTCGCGAGATCCGTCGATTTGGCGACAGGACGAAGAACAGGAGCCCCTAGAGAACAGGGCGAGGAACAGGATTCAGTCGCCCGGCCGGACCTCCCGCTTCCGCCCGTTGGGCAGCGACCGCCAGCCCGCGACGGCTCGTGCGACGCGCACCGTCGGGATGGCCGGCTCGATGCGACGGGTGTCCCGGGCCTGGCTCATGCCGCCACCTGCCCGGTCGACTCGGCGATGGCCGCCAGCACCTCGGGAGGCAGCGCCTCCCGCGAGGGAAGGCCGTGCTCGGCGAGATAGGTCAGCAGCCGGCGGACCGTCGCTGTCTTCAAGCGCTCCCCGCTGTAGACGGCGTCGACGTCGGCCAACGCTTCGCGCAGCTCTCGAATCTCGCGACGGAACTTCCGAGCCGGCTGCTGGCCCAGTCCCGGGAGCTCGGCGTGTTCGAAGACGTGTTCGACGATGCCGAGCATGCGCCACGGCGCGGCGAGCTCCAGGTGCTCGAGGACCACGGGCGACGGGGTCATCGCCGCCACCCCTCAGGCGCCAACGCGTCGAGGATCGACGCGTCCTCGATGATCTGTCGCACCCAGTTGCCGGCGTCGGCGAGGTTCACGACGGCCTCGCCGTCGAAGTACTGCTCGAAGTGCTCACCGGCGATCTTCAGGTCCTCGGCGAGTCGCACGCAGACGGCGTATGACGCGGTCTTGCGCTGGGCGTCCGTCAGGTTGACGGGGCCGGGATCGGGCGTGCCGATACCCTTGGTGATGCTCATCAGGTCCCTCCTGGTGGGCCATGGCCCCGGACGCTCCAACGTCGCGGGGCCGCTTTTGTATTGGGGTCGAACTACTACCACTCTCGGTGATCGGCTGCAACCACAAACCGTTTAGTGCTGCTGCGCGGAGATGCCACCACCGACGCGGCCTGTTGTACACCCTGTTTCCGGCGTAGGCGTATGTACCTGTGCCGGGGATAGGTTAAAAAGCCTTGTGGTTGAGAGGCTCAAGTGGCGTGTTGCTGACTGGGCAGGTAGCAACATTGGGGCTTGACAAGTTGCGGCCCCGGCCGTTCAGGTCCCGTTCAGAGGCAGCGGCCTAGGCTCGCGCCCGACGGACGCCCTCGGGACGGGGGCTAGGTGTTGACCACGGCCCTTGCATGGCGGCCCGTATGGGTTTGCGGGGGTCGTGGTCGCCCACCCCCGCTGCCACACCTGCTGTAACTTGGCGCGGGTGAAGCCGTCAGTGCTTGATGAGGCGACCGCCAAGATGCTCGAGCGAGCCGTCCGTCACGGCCTTGACCCATGGCGTGTCGTCCACATCCTCGGACTCGATCCCGAGGCCGCCGGCGTGGTCATCGACGCGGCCAACGCAGAACACTCCGCCCCGGATTCCGTGACCCACGCATAGGCCGCAGCAGGTATGCGCCGCGTCGAGGCGAACCAGCTCCTGGGAGCCGACACGATCTTGTCGGCAACCTCTCTGTGAGTTGCACCTGCCGCCCACGGCAGACCTGGCGACCGCCGGCCTCAATGAGGGGCCGGCGGACCGCCGTCTCACCCGTCGACGCCAGGCCAACCAATGATGGCGACCTCGGCGACGTAGGGCACGAGCTCGCCGCCGCATCGCGCACACCGAATGCCGGCCACGGTCTTAGCGATCCACTTCAGCCCGCAAGCCACGCACACGAAGCGACGATCCATGGGTCCAGGATCCCGCCCGACACATGACGGCATCATCCGTAGTCGTCCGTGCCAACGCTGCGGCATCCCTGCCCTTGCCGCCGTAACTTCTAGCGACGTTCGGCGACCGTCACTGCGTGCAGCGGACAAAGGTGGCCGGCAACCTCGCGCCCATGGAAACGGACAGACATCGCCCACCCGTCCGGCAGCGAGCCGCCCACATGAGCCACGAAAAGCTCGCTCGAGCGATCACAACGCGGGTGGTCGCAGACCACGAACCCCGAATGTCCATCTTGGGACACAAACATCGTGCCCCAAGGTATAGCGCCAGATCGCTCACTGCTGAGCGAGACCTCAGCAACGACGGCGCTCCCTCACGAGCGATACGTCAGATTTCGGACTATGGCGCAACGGCGCTCACACAGCGGGCCGAATACACCGCCTGGGAGGGACAACCCGAAGAGACCAGCGTGTGCCCCGGCCTGAGGGGCCGGGGCACACCGGTTTCGGTACTCTCGCAGCACGATGTGTGCCGGTTGCGCAATGGCAGCGATGGCAGGGGCCAGCGGAGTTCGGTCCTGGCTGCAGGCCCACCACATGACGTGGCTTACGCCCAGGCGGTTGCGAGGCGCGACCATCGCGCTGTTCGTGGCGGGAACCCTCGTCTCATCCGTCGGCCTAAGCGGCTCGACCAAAGCGCCGCATCGGCCGGCACCTCAGCACGCGGCCTCGCTGCCGCGATAGCAAGACCTTGGCACAGGACGGGGCGCTGGCTCGAGCCGCGCCGGTGCGCCCCTGCGCACATCGCGTCTAAGGCCCCTCGCAGGCCCGCACAGACCACGAACGTACGTTCGAATAGCTACCCACACGCGAACCTCGAAATCCCCGCAAAAGGGCCGAAAACGCAGAGGGCAGACGGGGCGGTCCCCAGACAACACCGCGAGCCACCCCGCCACACGCCTTCACTCGCCAGCCCCACGGCGTTTCTACGCGGAGCCGGTACGCAACACTACCCCCAGTCAACACCTACAACAACGCCTAGCGGCGGCCAAAATGCCAGGGACGGGCTGTGATTTTAAGGTGACCGGGGCCGATCGCGCGGCGACACTCCCCCGCCCCGTGCCCTGCCACAGAGCTATCGGCTCGGGCCGGCGGAGGCGTTTGGATGCGCTGCCTCAAGAGATCGTGCGCGCTGCGACATCAGTACAGATCTCACCGTGGAGGCGTGCCATCGTTGACCGCCGGCCGAGGTCGGCACGCCCCACGCGTCGAGGCGTCCAGCAATGTCCCGAAGCGTCATGCCGTCGCGGCGCCAGCCCAGGAGCTGCTCGAGCTGCCAGTCCGGGACCGGCGTGGGCCGACCACGAGCGGATGAGCAATCCGCAGCAACGGCCTCTTGATCCCTTGCGGTTGTTGGCATTGCGAGACTCCTGTTCTCTGGCCTGTTCCCCAGCACCCTTGTACACGTGACGGATTCGCGCTCACGAGGCGCCCTGGCGTTGTGTGAGAACGACATCACACAGTTACGCGGGCGCGCGGCGCCAAGCACAATCGGCGCATCAAGCGAACGACTGGTCTACTGGCGTAGGACCAGGCTGAACTCCGAGCAGACCTGCAGTAGCTCGGGGACGGCGTTGGTCAGGGGTGTCTGCACGGGTGTGGGGCGCAGCCGTGCGCGGCCCTCAAACAACACGACGCAGCCCAACGTGTCTAGAGCCGAGGCAAAGCGCAGTCCCGACGCGCCCTTGTCGTATAAGTCACGCGAGAAGTTCTGGGTGATCTCGCGGTCGCTCGACGTAATCTCAGACACGTCAAGCTGCAGCAGGTCGTGGGCGGCCAACAGCAACGCGTGGGCGCTAGCCAGCTGTTCCATTAGCCGGCGCTCCCGCAGGTCGACCAGGTGGCCCGAGCGGGCAACGCGCCCCGCCACTAGCACGTTGTTTTGGCGCCACACGCGCGTGACCTCGCCTGCCGGGGACAGGCGATGGCCAGCCGCGATGCCCTGGGCATGCTGCAACTCCGCGAACTCGGCTCGGGCCTTGAGGTTGGGTCGCAGCGGCGCCAGCACCTCGCGCAGGCAGGTCAGCCTATGGTCCGCCGCGTAGATGGTGCGGTATTGGTGCTGAGGGTCGTCGAACCGGCTATTCCACGAGCACACCGCGCGGGGCGGGTAGCCGAACGGCCCGTCAACGTGACCCACCCGCCAGACGAACTCCAGCCGCGTCGCCAACGGCCGGCTCGCGCTGATCGCCAGCGGCGGCGGATCGATCACTCAGACGAGCGAGCGAAGGCCTTGGCTGCCGGGACGACCTGGCGCAGGTCTTCGGCCGAACGGGCATGACGAACCACCCACGCCGGCGCCTCGTCGCCCATCGCCGGATGAGACCCGAATAGCCAGGACTCCGCGGTAGCCTCGTCGTAAGCACCGGCGATCATCCGTGCCGCGGTGTAGGCAGTACGGATGCGCAGCTCCTGGATCGAGTTGGGCTGGTCGGTGCCGGACATCCAGGCTGATAGCAGCACGGTGTCGGTCAAGCCGCACAGGTACACGCACAACTGGTCGCCGAACTGGCGTACCAGGACGCCGACCAGCGTTTCGGGCGATCCGGCCCGAGCTTCGCTTTCGATGCTTTCGCTGAGCAGTTCAGGGGTCATGCTGTGTCCCGACAGCTTGATACATCTGTCTTAACGCTACTTCTGCCTTGACGCTACTTGCTTGATCGGCTGCCAGCAACGTGCCATGAGGCGACACCGACCACTGTCGTAGCCCGCCGAGGCCCCCTTATGCGCCGAGCACGTGCCGGGCATCGGCCTCCACATGGCCCAGCGTCTCCACGGCCAGGTGCGTAGCCACGTGCTCGAACGTGTTCTCGGGCTCCCCGAGGATGTCGAGAAGGAACGTGATGTCTAGGCCGCGACCGAACAGACGCAGGGCTTCGTCGCGGGTGACGGGCTCCGGCGCCGTGTCGAGAAGGCGCAGTAGCTCGCGCGTGTGCGTGAGGAGCCGGAGGCAATCGCGGTGTCGTCTGGTCTCGCACTCCCAGGCTTGGTCGCCGTGGGTGTAGATGGCCTCGTCGAGGTCGAGCACGGCTAGCCGCCCGACTTCTGCAGGAAAGCGTCGAGGCGCTTCTGCAGGTCCTTGTTGGGGTCGCGGGTGACGAAATCGTTGATCTTCCTCTGGAAGCGCTCTTCGTCGGTCAGTGGCCGGCGCTTCAGCTTCGTGGCGGTCGGGATGCCGACGCTGGCCTCGAGCCGGTCCCGCTGACCGGCGAGCTTGTGCTGCTTGTCGAGTAGCGCCTGGTAGGCGGGCGCGTACTGGCCGTGGTGCTTGGGGTCTTCGGCCTGTCCGAAGTCGCGCATGTGCGCGAGCTCGATGCCGACGTCGCGCAGCTCGGTCTTGACGGTCGACAGCGCTCTGGCGTCGGTCTTGTACGGAGTCGCCTTAATGCCCGTGGCGAACGCCAGCCGTGCCTGCGCGGAGGTCTGGTTGCGGGTGCCGCGGTCGGGCAGGAGCTGCTGGATAGCGAAGTTGCCTTCGGGCAGCGAGCGGACGGCGTAGTCGGTCTTGGCGTACCACGCCCAAGCCTTGTGACCGGTGTTGGGGTCGATCCAGTCGTGAGTGACGCCGAGCTTTTTCGCCAGCCCGGGCACCGTTTCGGCGAGCACTGCGATGGCGTCGGGCGCGCGGGTGTAGGGGTGCTGTGGGTCCTGGATCTGGCCCTGGAAGAAGATGGAGTGGTTCTCGAGGATCTCGCCGACGGTCTTGAAGAACGTGACGCGGTTGGCGATGTTCTGCCACTGGTCCTGGGCGCTGGGCGAGAGCTGGTTGAGATCGGTCTGCGGCGGGGCGGCGAACAGGTTGTAGACCTTGCCGTTCCACCGGATCGGGATCGGCAGGCCGCGCTGCTCGTAATCCTTGAGCTGCGATGCGTACTCGTCATACGAGCCGAAGCCGGCGGCTTGTGCGGCCGTCGTTAGGACCTTGGAGAACGTGGCGGCTTTGCCCGGCCGGGTCAGGATCTTCATTGCCTGCAGCCGGGTGTTGCGCGCAAAGAACGTGTAGAACGGGATCACGCGGCGCGCGAAGGCTCGCTCGAACGGCGTCACGTCGCCGTAGTCGAAGTGGTGCTTGGCGACCCAGTCGGCGGCTTGGGCGGGGCTCAGGCCGCGCTTGCGAGCCGACAGGTAGGTCGCGAGCCGCGGGAGGTCCTCGCGGTACTGGGAGGCTCGTTGGATCGGGCCGGCCTTGCCGGTGAGGTCTGTGAGCTCGCGGCCGATGAAGCCCTGGCCGACCGCTCCGTGCGCCTCGGCCTCGGCGAGCAGTTCGCCGTGGGTGTAGGTCTTGTCACCGATCTTGATGTTCTTGGTCAGTCGCTTCGGTGCGGTCGCGCCGCCGGTGAAGTGCTCGGCGGAGCGCTCGGCCCGGTTGCGTACTGCGCGGGTCTCGAGGATCTGGGCGGCCTGCCTGAAGCTGTGAGCTGACGTGTCGCCCAGGAACGCGTTGAGGCTGTCGCCGTAGAGGTTGCGGAGGTGGTACGCGGGGTTCGGGACCGTGTAGGCGGTCTTCAACGCGCCCTGAGCCTTGTCGTAAATTCGTGCCGGCCCTTCGGCCGCTGCTCCGCCCCGGAGGCGCTGGGTGAGGTCGTGGACGTCGGCCAGGTGCAGCACGACGTAGCGGCCGGGGCGCTCGCCGCCGACGACCCTTGCGATCTCGGCCTTGTCGGGCTTGAGGTCGCCGCGTACATCGGTCTTGCCGACCGCCTCGAGCCCGTCGGGGTTGACCTTGTAGACCATGTCGCCATCGTGGAGGTGCAGTTCCTGGTGAGGCTCGACGGGACGGGCATGGTTGGCGACCGACTGCCAGAAGTCGTGGAGGCTCGCGCGAGCGGCTTCCTTGTTGGCCTTCTTCGCGACGATGCGCGGCAGGTCCTCAGTGAAGGGGCTATTGCCCTCCGCGCGGAGCTCGGCGAGGGTCTTGTCGATCTTGCGCGCGTGCTCCGGCGCGACGGTGACGCGGCCTCCACCCTTGCTCTTGCCCGCCGGACCGACCATGTCCTTGTGGACGTGCGGAACGTAGTTCTCGCGGGCGGGACCGGTGAGGTCGCGCGCGGCAGCATCTGAGTGCATGCGACTGAGATCGCCGCTGATCGTCGTCGCGACATGCTGCAGGCGCACCGGCAGCTCGTCGACGGTGCCAGCCTCGATCGCATCGATGACCGACTGATAGTCCTCGGGCTGCTGGATGGCCTTGGGGAGCGCGTGGCCGTAGCGACGCTCGATGGCCTGGGCAGCGACGTGGGTGCCGGCGCGGTGGCGCGCCTCGGCCTCGCGGAAGGCGGCGTGCTGCTCGGGGGTGCGCGTCTTGGGCCGGAAGTCGTGGATGATGGCTTTGCCGACGCCTTGGACCGGGCCGGACTCGCGGACCTTCGTCGCGACCTTCGACGCTCCCGTCTTGCGCATCAGGTAGGAGGTGGCGCGACCGGAGGTCTTGATTTCGCCGCCGATGTCGGTCAGCGGGATGTGGCCGCGAAGACCGATCTGCAGGCCCTTGTTGAGCTCGCGCTCGAGGCCGTCGGCGGCCACCTTGCGCAGCGGGGCTCCGGTGCCGGCCGTGAGATAGGTCGTTGGGTCCGTGCCAACGTCGAGGGCAAACCCGCCGACCGTGCGCAGCGCCTTGTTGTGGACGCCGAGGTGCTGCAGGACGGTGGAGAACGTCGTCTTGTCCTTGCCCTCCAGGCCCCGTGTCAGTGCGTGGTGCGCGGACCCAACGCCCTTGCCCTGGGCGATCGCGTCGGCCGCCCCGGCGATGCCGTGAGACGGCCTAGCGACGGTGTCTAGGACCTTGACGGCGGGGGCTACTACTTTCGCCTGGATTGCAGCCTGCTGGATGCGGGTGCCGACCTTGACCGGCCGCTGACCGGTCTCCAGGAACCGGCGCATCTCCGCATCAGAGCGCGGCCGGTCGACGATCGTCTTGTCGATCGGGACGAACACCGTCTTGCGGTTCGACAGATCCAGCTGCCCGTTGGTCGGGGCCTGCCGCCCGTCGCTCGCGGCCTGGACGTCGTTCAGGTAGGCCTGGGTGCGCTTATAGGCAACCGCCCGGTTGCGGTCCGTGTTGCCCTTGGTGTCCTTCGCCTCCGTCTGGCGGCGACGGATCTGCTTGACCTCGCGATCGACTACGGGCTTGGCCTGGCGCATCCCGTAGTCGGCGCCGCTGGACGCCACGTCCCCCTTCGGCGGTTTCACGACCGCGGGCTTGGCGGGCCTGCGCAGCTTCGGGGTCGCCTTGCCGGCCCCGCCGCCCGTCTCGATGCCGCGCATTAGCTGCCCGCCGGGTTAGCGAGCTCGCCGATCTTCTGCACCCAGCTCGAGGGCTTGGGCGGGGCGGGCTTGGCCTGCGGGAACTTCGAGACGCCGCGCTGCTTGAGTCGCTGCGTCGTCTTGGGCCCAAGGCGTCCGTCGTGCGTGGCGGCCTGTACTGCCGCGCGTGCGAGTGCGCTGTTGACGTTCTCGCTGATGAGGAAGTCGACGAGCAGGCCGGGGTCCTTGGTGAACTTGCCGCTCGTGTCAGACGACAGCGATCGATGCGCTAGGCGCAGCGCCTTGTCGAACGCATCGTTGGCGGCCTGGCGCTGACGACGCGTGTTGCCGAACTCGTCCTTGGTGTTCGCCGGTGAGGTCGAGGTCTTGTTGTCGTGAGCGATGATCGTTCGGCGTGCGTCGGGCGTCATCTTCTGCCACTCGGCGAGCGAGTACCCGTGCTTCGCGGCCACCGAGGCGGTAGCCGACGTGTCTGCAGCCTTCGGCTTTCCGGTGGACGGGTAGTAGCCGTGAGCTTGGAAGTACGCCTGGTCAGCCGCGGAGCGCGCGGTATCGGTCTTCGTCTTGGCGGTCTTTGCGGCCGTGCCCGCCGCGGTGGCCACGTTATTGGTGATCTGCGAACCGGTGAGCGCCGCCTTCAGCGCGTTGTCGGCCTCGTCGGAGAGCACCTTGTCGTGCGTCGTCGTGCGGAACGTCCCCAGGTCGCTGGCCAGCTGCTTGACCGCGGCGTCCTGCTTGTCCTGCTCGCCGCGCTGCAACCCGAAGCTGTTCAGCCCCATGTTCGTGAGGTAGTCGTTTTGGTTGGCGCCGAGCGTCTGCGCGAGTGCAGCCTGGTTCTGGATGCCCGCGGAGCGAACCGCGGCCGCCGCCTGCGCCCTGGCGGCGCCCTCTGCGTCCATCGGTGCGCCGGCAAGCTGGCCCGTGTCGCCCTGGGCGGCGGTCGCCATTCCCTGCAGTGACGTCACCTGCTGCCCGGATGCGGTCTGCTCCGCCGCGCGCGCGGCGTTGATCTGGTCCCGGTAGGCCTGGAACCAACCCGGGAGGCTCTGGCCGCGCTGCGCAAGCGCCGCCTGCTGCGAACCGAACTGGGCCTTGGCCATCGCATCGACGACGGCCTTGATCTGCTTGTTGGTATAGCCGGACCCAGGGGCAGCTGGAGCGTTGTTATAGGTGTTTGTCTTGCGCTGCTTCAACTGGTCGGCCGTCAGCGCGCTATCCGGCAGCTTCGACCGCAACCCAGGATGAGCGAGCCATTGCGCCAGACGGTCCCCACCCGTAGGGATACCGTGAGGCGCAGTGGCACGGGACCCTGACGACGAGAACGAACCAGGCGCCGGCCTCCCCGGCCGGCGCAGCTTGAGATTGCCCGTCGTGGGTTGCGGCCCACTGCTCGAGAACGTCGGGGGCTTACTCATACGTCTCAAGCTCCTTGTTGTCGAGCGCCTGCGAGATACGGACGCGGTCGGCCATGCTCAGCCGCTCGCCGCGCTGGGACTTCTCAATCAGCTCGTCGAGCTCGGCGTCGCGATCCGCGATCAAAACGGGGTCCTCGCGCTTGGCGATGTCCCTGTGCATCTCGATGCGCACGGCAAACTCCTGCTCCCGGGCGTCCCGGCTGGACGGCAGGTGCTTGAGCTCATCGAGCGCTGCCAGGATCAGGCGAGGCTGATCGATCGCTTCGGGCTCCACGGCGTAGGCGCCGGCAATCATCTGGTCGAGCTCGTCGTCGGAGTACGGCTCGAGCTCGCTCACGCCGCCGCCTTCACGGGCTTCTTAGCCGGCGGCTTGACCTGGGCCGCCCAGCCGGCGCGGACGAACTCGAGCTGCTCGCGCACCGATGTAAGTTCCTGGGCGGTGGCAGCCAGCTCGGCGCGGACCCCGTCGAGCTCGTCACGCAGCGGCTGCGTCTCGGCGACCACTGCGGTGAGACGATCAATCTCGACCCGAGCAAGGCCGGCGTCGGTCTGGGCTTGCTGTAGCGCGTCTCGCGCCTGCTCAGACACGTTGCCGCCAGCGAGCAGCGCCAGCTCCACGACAACGTTCTCCGGCGGGATGCCGAACGGTGGGTCGCCCGCCAGAAGGCTTAGCGCCTTCACCTCGTCCGGCCCCGGCGCGTACTGGCCCCGCTCGTTCGACGAGCAAGAGAACAGGGTGTAGACCGCGGGGTGGTCGTCGGGCATTCCGGCGGCGTGGTTCGCAACGCTCTTCAGGAGGGACGCGCCGTGCTGTGCCTGGCCGAACGCGTCGACCGCGAGGGCAGCGATCGCCTCGAGCTTGGCGGCGATCTGGAGTCCGAACGCCGGGCTCGCCTGGAGGCCGCGGATGGACGAGAGGTTGTCGCTCATGGTTAGTCCTGGTCCTGGGTGAATCGCATCCGGGGGCATCCGGAGATTGCCGGGAGCCCGTTCAAGGTGGCGAGGTTGGCGGTGATCGTGGCGGTGCCGCCCGCAAGGATCTCGACGCTGCCGCCCCGCGCGAGCGTGTACGTGATGAACGTCTGGTAGGCCGTCGCGCGCTCCGCGATAGCCGCAGCGGTCGGCTCGGTGATCACGCCGACCTGGATGCTGTGCAGGCCCGAGCCGTCCTGGTTGTAGAGCCGTGGGCTTGTGACGAGAGCCCCCGGCAACCATCCACCGGTCGTCTGGTCGATGTAGGTCGCCTGAACACCGTCGGCGCGACACCAGCGCGGCGCACCGCCCGGCTGCAGGTTGTCGATCGTCAATGGCCGGTTCTTGACCGTCGACCCGTTGCCCTCAATCGGCATGATCTCGGCCGGGTTGTAAAACACCCGCGCCGCCGTTCCTGGAGTAGTCGACATCAGCCGGTAAACGCGACGAGCTGGACGGTGACACCCGACAGGTTTGTAGCGTTCGCGACCTCCGCCGTAGCCGTGTACGCCAACAGCTTCAGTGACGGCACGTCGAAGTACACCTCCGTCGCAGCGCCCGCACCCGCAACCTTGATACTCGAGATGACGAACGCCGGAGCGCTCTCAAGCCCGAGCTGGGCGAGCGTCAAGGGCTCGCCGCCGGTCGTGTAGCTGGAGGAGAACACCACCTCCGCGACGACAAAGCGCGAATCGCCCCGCGTCGGCTTCGTAAACGTGCGCGTGATAGTTGCCATTGCTAGGCCACCGATCGAAGATGATGGACAAGCTCTCGCGCGTCGGCCGTAGCCTCAACGCCCGACGCAGTACGGATGAGACGGACAAGCGATGCCGGGACCTCGATCCAGTCGCCCACCGGCGCGGGACCGTCCCCGTAGACAATCCGAATGTCTTCGGGCATCAGCCGAACATGGTCACGAGCCTCTGAGCGCAGGACGCTTCCGCCAGCCATGGTTGTCTCTCATCCGTTCAGGGCCGTCATCGGCCGGTAACTCTTCAAAGAACACCGCCCCTGCGCGGGCGCGGTCACGAGCTGCGCAGGAGCGGGCCGTCAACGGGTGCAACGTCTAGACCCCGCGCACCACAACCGCTTACCTAAAGCCCGCGGTCGACGACTAAGAAGCATTCGTGCCCTGATCTCCGACCCACATCACCTCACTTCAGTGATATGAGGGAAGAAGAATTCTGGGTGTACACCCTTTGTATCAACCGGTTGGTCGCGCTCCTGCCCGGGCTTACTAGGCCCACGGACGGGAGAGGGGAAGGGAGGCCGAAGGCGCACCTGTCCCTAGTCGGAACAGGTGCGCTGAGATCGACTCACGTCCGGGTGGAGGTGTCGGTCAGCCTTCAGCACGGGGTGTGGGGCGCGCCCGGGTCCAGCTTTACCACGCAGTCGCTCCAGCGACGTTCACCCCGCCTGCCTCCGCGTAAGCGGACTGGGACGGTACTTCCGGGGATGGCTGATGAGTCCCCGTCTGACGGCTCTGCGGGCGCTGGTTAGGCGCCCGTGCACTACGAGGTGAAACGCCCGACGCGGGCTACGCTGCGAGCAGGGCCAGGAGCAGGAGTTCGTCGTCGGAGAACTCGGGCAGCGCGTACAGCTCGGGGTAGACGCGGCGCAGCTCGATCGGCGGAAGAGGCGCCAAAGCTGTGATCGCCTGGTCCGCCTCGTCAAGCGTCACGGTCGCCCGGCCGGTAAGGATTCGCTTGAGCTTCTGGCGCTCCCAGCCGATACGCCCAGCCACCGCGTCCTGCGATCCCAGGTGCGCTACCTGCTCCAGGAGGAACCGCCGCAGTGGCAGAGCGTCCAGGAGCTTGCGTCCCTCGGCGTCCCCGGCAACCGCCGGCAGCGCCACCGCGACAGCCGGCATTTCCGCCGCCTCGACGTCGTGGCCGCACCAGTAACAACGCCCGCCCCACCAGCCGTCGTCTTCCCAGACACCCGGATCGTTGTGATGCCTGTCGCTGCTGGAGAAGATCAGACTGTGATCGCACACGCAGAACTTGGGGCCCTCGGTGCGCATTCAGGCCGCCGCCCACACCGGAACGGTCCCGACGCGCCGGACCTCGACCATGTCCTCCAGCGCCGCCGGATTCGAGCAGCGGCGCTCGGGACGGTGGGCGCCCCAGCTATCCGGGTCTGCGAACCAACGCCCACAATGCAGGCAAGAGATCGTTCGTGAATCTGGAGGAGTGGGGCCACCGACCCCGGGCCGTCTCGGCATGGCGAACCTTCTGTCGACTTCGATTAACACCAACAGTGGGACGCGCCCTGCTCCACGGAGAGCTCTGCTCTCGACGTGAACCTCCCTACATGGACGCGATTGCCACTTAGATCAATACAAGCACACCATTGGTCGCGGGCCCGCGACCAACGGTCTTGTACTCTCCTAAATGGCGAACACCTGGCGACTCACCATCGCTCCTGTCGACGTAACGCACGAAGCCCCGGCCCTCCCCGGGGCTTCGTGCGTTTTCCACGCCACCATCAAGCCGCTTCGTCCTCGAGCTCGGCCGCGGCGTCAGCTTGGCCCTGCTCGATGCCGCGGCAGGCGGCGCAGCGCATGACCCCGCCGGGATCGCGGTGGAACTGCCGGCCGCCGGCGCAGGCACATACCGCGCTACCTCGAGACAAGAGCTCGCGCACCGTGGCCAGCGCGGCGGGCGCCTGGTCCGGTCGGCCTTTGCGCTGGCCGGCAACCCGGGGACGGCGCGCGGTTACCTCCGTTGCGAGCTGCGCGGCGCTTGGCCGCCACTCGGCGCGGCCGCCGGACGCGAGACCGATCAGCGCCTCGTGAACGAGTTGTGGGTCGTGATGTCCAAGGACCGTGGCGTAGACGGCGAGGTCGCTGGCCAAGAGGCGCTTGGGCCAGCCCCGCTTCAACAGCGCGAAGGTGTCCCGCCAGCCGAGCGCCTCGACACGGTCCCAGTCTTCGTGACGCAGCGCGGCTACGAGCTCTTCCCGGGGTGTCACGCCGCGGTGCCCGAGAGCCAGTGCTCGATCTCGACGCGGACGAATCGGACGCGCCGGCCGAACCGGCGACAGGGCATTCGGCCTTCTCGTGCGAACGCGAGGACCGTGGTTCCCGGGATGCCCAGAAGTTCGCCGACCTGGTCCGCGGTAAGGAGCGGCTCGTCAAGGGTGATGCGAGGTGAGTTCATGGACGGCAAAGTGAGTGCGCCTCAGGACACCTCAGCCGTCCCGTTCCCGGAAGTAGCGCGATAGATATATCGCTAACGCAAACTCTTGGCGCGTTGCCGCTACATCATCAGTTCACCGGCTGGCGCCACCTCGATCGAAAACGCCGCGCTCAGCTTCGCTGCGACATCGTTTCGGGGGACGCTGTGCACATAGCGCATCGTGGTTGCGATGTCGGAGTGGCCCATCCAAAGCCGAACATCACTTAGCGGCGCAACCCGGACAGCCAACGAGCCAAAGCAGTGCCGGAGATCGTGCAGCCTGATGGGATTTTCCTTCGTCCGGAGGTGACCCAGGCCAGCACCGTCCAAGGCGGCATAGAACGCACGCCGCAGGTCGTTGTCGTTGAACGGCCCTCCCATCTGCGCCGGGAACACGCGGTCCCCAGGCTCGAGGAAGAACTCTCTCCGGCTGATCGCATCGAGGGCTCGGGCAGCCTGGTCAATCAGCGGTACCGAGCGCACAAGCCCAGACTTGGGCGGCTTCTCCGACGCCCCGGCCGGCGCCGACGTCGGGGCGTTGCGCCGGACGTGCACGATCGCATGGGCGAAGTCGACGTCCTCCCACCGCAGCGCCCGGAGCTCGCCGAGGCGAAGCCCGGTGTACGCAGCAAAGCGGATCGTCGCTGCCGTCTGGTCAGCCCACGCCCGGCACTGGTCGCTCGCGTGCTGATCGCCGTCGACCGGCGCCCAGGCTCCGGCTGCCGCCCGCCCCACCGCTTCTACCTCGGCAGGCTCGAGCACATTGAACGCGCCAGAAGCCCTCACGCGGACCTTCTCGGCCCGAGCGGCCGGATTCGCCTCCAGGAGGCCATCCCTGACGGCGCGGCCCAGGACGCCGTGGAGCACAACCTGCGCTTGCTGCACCGTGCGCGGCGCCTTGCCCGCGTCGAGCATCGCTTCGCGGAACGCGTCGACCGTTGCCGTCGTGATGGACGCCAGGGGCGTCGCGCGGCCGATACGCGGCTCGAGATGCGTTCCGACGATGCCCTTGTAGCCCCGGTAGGTGCTCGGCTCCCGGTCCCGCTTCGCCCGGGCGAGGTAGATGTCGACCGCGTCCCCGAAGGTGGCCCCGGCGTTCTTCGCGCGCACCGCCGGCCTCGCACCCAGCAGCTCCTGGAGCGCCTGCTCGGCCATCTTGGGCGTCAGATAACCCTCAGGACAGGATCCGTCGGCCGCACGCCACACGACGGCGCCTCTGGGCGTCCTGCGGCTTGTGGGCTTGATCCACGCTGGGCCTAACGCCGTCCTGGTCCGCTTCCCATCCGCGGTCGCGTTGTGTACGGCGATCCAGCGGCGGCCGCCGCCCCAATCCTTCACCACGAGATGGCCCGTCGCCGGCTTACGCATCGTCGCCAGGCGTCCAGCCAGAGCGAATGACCTCAGGGAGAAGCTCTCCCACCCAGCCCCCCATGGCGGCCGAGGTTCGGACAAAGGCCGCGCTTGCGATTCGATCTGGGATCTGGACGCCGAGGTAGACGGCGCCCGGCACCTCCCACGCTAGGTCGATCACCCCACCGTCCGGTCCCGTGAGCCATGCGTGCGCGATGGGGTGGCCGACAAGGCCGGCGGAGACCGCGACGCCCTCGGTGTAGGTGACGCTCGGATCTCTCATCCAGCGCTGCGCGGAGGCGTAGCACCCGTGCGGCTTCTTGTTCCGTCGACGCCCCCACCCCGTGGGAACGGGCCGGCCTGCCTGCTCCCGCCCGTGGTCGATGAGGAAGCGCTCGAGCTCCCTGATCTCTGCCATCGGGGCAATCATCGTCTTCACGTCATGCATGACGTCCTCTCGGTCGCGCCCCCTTGTCGATTGGGCGCCGATTGCGGGGCCTGAGACACAGCCCCGGGCAACTAAGCCACAGGATTTAAGAACAGGTCGACGACGGAACCGCATGGTCGGCGCAGAAAGCGGGACGTTTGCAGGGAAATCCTGATGGGCCGGGGAGGACTCGAACCCCCACCAAACGGATTATGAGTCCGCTGCTCTACCCGGTTGAGCTACCGGCCCGCGCAGGAATCTAGACAACGCGCCTGCGCGACCCGCGCCCGTTCTCCGGCCGACAGCCGCCAGTCGCCGGAGCACCCACCGGGTAGGCATGACGTGTGAGCACCGACCCGCCGCCCCTGACCCTCGCCCAGGCCGTCCATCGCGCCGCGCAGGCCGTGGACCCCGACGGCGCCGACGCCGACGTGGCCGAGCTGCTGCTGCGCTTCGAGGACCGCGATGAGCCGATCGCCTCCGTGGTCGACGTCGAGGAGCAGATGGCCGAGGCCGTGCGCAGCCTCGACGTGGACGGCGAGAACCCGGCCCTGACGCTCGCCGGCGCCGTCGTCACCTACCTCGCGTTCCGGCGCGACGAGGCCGACGAGGACCCCCAGCGGCTGCTGCACCTCGCGGCCGACGCCGAGTTCGACGGCCGCCCGCCGCCCGCCGTCGCCGCGTTCCTGGCCGGCGACTCCTAGACACTGCGCCGATGGACGACGCGGTGCGCACCCTGCTGACCACCACCCGCACCTGGGCGGTCGTCGGCTGCTCGCCGGACCCGTCGCGCGACTCGCACCGGATCGCCGCGCTCCTGCAGGCCCGCGGGATGCGCATCATCCCGGTCAACCCCGCCGCGACGACGATCCTCGGAGAGCGGGCCTACCCCACGCTCTCGGACGTCCCGGAGCACGAGCGCGTCGAGGTCGTCGACATCTTCCGCCGCAGCTCGGCCGCAGGCGCACACGTCGACGAGGCCATCGCCGCCGGTGTCCGCGGCGTCTGGCTCCAGCTCGGCGTGATCGACCACGCCGCCGCGCAGCGGGCCCGCACGGCGGGGCTGCACGTCGTCATGGACCGCTGCCCGGCGATCGAGCTCCCGCGGCTGGACGCCGGGCGGGACTCCTAGCTCGCGGTCACCTTCGCGACGGCCCGCTCGAGCTCGCCGGCGAGAAGGCGCCCTCGAAGCGCGTCGAGATGATGCCCTTGCGATCGATCACGAACGTCCACGGCTCGGTCTGCAGGTGGTATGGCCCCAACTGCGGGCGCAGGCCCTTGGACACGTCGTTGTCCCGGTAGATCTCCTGGTGGATGAAGGAGACCTTGTCGCCCACCTTGGCCTGCACCTCGTCGACGACGTCGACGACCGGCCCGCAGACGCGGCTCTGGCAGAGCTGCGGCGTGGCGAACGTCAGGACCACGGGCTTCTTGCCGACGACGTCGGCGAAGTCGTCCTTGAGCAGCGACTCGGCCGGCGGCAGGCGCGTGTCGATCTTCGACAGGTCACCGGCCACGTCGGCGGGCGTCAGCGTATGGATGACCGGCGCCTTGTCGCCGGGGCCGGGCACGGCCGCGGCCTTGCCGCCGACCTTCATGCCGTAGGGGCTGGAGGCCACGAGGCGCCCGTCGAGCTTGGCGACGGCCAGCACGGCGTAGCTGCCGTTGCGCGGGAACGGCACGTCGGCGACGTAGACGCCGTGGGCGGCGTCGGGGTCGGTCGCCGTCTGCTTGCTCTCGAACTGCGGGGAGACCTTGAGCGACTCGCTGCGCGCGACGAACGGGCCGCGCGCGTCCGAGCCGTCGGTCTTGCCGATGTACAGCGCCACCGCGGCGCCCGAGAGCTGCTTGCGCGCCGTGTCGAACAGCGCGAAGCCGATCCGGTTCGTGCCCTTGGTCAACAGGGAGACGCTCGGCGCGAACACCGGGCCCTTGGGCAGGCCGTTGATGATGTCGGGCAGCGTCCGGCCGGTGGCCATGGGGAAGTCCTCGGCCGTCGCGGTCGGCGCCGGCTGCGCGGCGGGCGTGTCGCTGGAGCTCGAGCCCGACGAGCCGCAACCGGCCGCCAGGAGCAGGGGCACGGCCAGGGCGCAGAGCAGGGTGGGCAGGCGGCGGGCGGCGCGGGAACGGGGCATGGGCGCCGCAGAGGCTAATGGGATGATTGGATACCCGCGCCGCTGCCGGACGGTGGCGGCCTCAAGCCTTCAAGGAGAGCAGATGGCGCAGCGCGCAGCGATCGTGACGGGGGCATCGAGCGGCATCGGCCTGGCCATCGCCCAGGTGCTGGGCGAGGAGGGCTTCGGCCTGACCGTCGCGGCCCGGCGGCCCGAGAAGCTCGAGGAGGCCGCCCGCGGCCTGACCGACCAGGGCTTCGACGTGGAGGTCGTCGCCGCAGCGCTCGGCGACGAGGAGGGCGTCAAGGCGGTCGTCGCCGCCCACCGCGAGCGCTACGGGCGCCTCGACCTCCTGGTCAACAACGCGGGGGTCGGGATCGGCTCCCCCGTCGGCGAGATCGAGACCAAGAAGCTCGACATGCAGCTCGACGTCAACCTGCGGTCGATCATCCTGTTCTACCGCGAGACCGTCGACCTCCTCCGCGCCGCCGGCGCGCAGGACGGCGCGATGGTCGTCAACACGGCCTCGATCTCGGCCAAGCGCGGCCAGCCGTGGATGTCGGTCTACTCGGCGACGAAGGGCGCGGTGGTCAACTTCACCGAGGCCATGCACAAGGAGCTGTCGCAGGACGGCATCAAGTCCACCGCCCTGTGCCCCGGCTGGGTGGCGACGCCGATGACCGAGTTCATCCAGGACCAGATCCCAGCCGAGCAGATGATCACCCCGGCCGACATCGGCGAGACGATGCGGTGGCTGCTGCGCCTCTCCCCCGCGTGCATCATCCCCGAGATCCAGTTCATCCGTCCCGGGGACTGAGGCGGCTTCAGCGCGGCACGAGCGGCTCGGCGCGCTCGAGGGCGTCGAGCGCCCGCTCGGCGTCGGCCGCGGCGCGGCCGGGTCGCGACCCGGCCGGGCCAGCCCGGTGCTACGCGCCTCCTGCGCCCGGCGGGGGGCGGCGCGGGCGCGCTTGGCCGCGGCGAAGCGATCCCAGGCGTGGGCGAAGGACACGAAGCTCGTGCGGCCGCCGTGGCGGTGGGCGGCGAGCATCGGGCAGACCCCGCCACTGCGGTCGCTGTAGGCGCCCACGATGATCTCGTTGCCGCGGATGCCCTCGAGCATCGCCTCACGCGTGTGCTGCGGGAGGCGGTCGATGGTGCGGCGCAGGTCGTCGATCGGTGAGCGCGCTCGTCGCATAAGGTCCCGGTGTCCCGCCGGGGCGCGAAGACCCTGCCCCGGGCCTCGCGCCGCCAAGGCGTTCTCCTGCTCGTGAAAGGACCGTTGCATGCGCCTGGGCGTCCACATCGGCTACTGGGGTCTCGGCCTGACGCGCCAGGACCAGCTGGCGATCGTGCTGGAGGCCGAGCGGCTGGGCTACGACAGCGTGTGGGCGGCCGAGGCCTACGGCTCGGACGTCGCGACGATCCTCGGCTGGATCGCCGGCCAGACCGAGCGCATCAGGATCGGCTCCTCGATCTTCCAGATGCCCGGCCGCAGCGCGGCGATGACCGCGATGACCGCGGCCACGCTGGACCAGCTCTCCGACGGACGCATGCTGCTGGGCATCGGGTCCTCGGGCCCCCAGGTCTCCGAGGGCTGGCACGGGGTCCGCTTCGCCCGGCAGCTGCAGCGCACGCGCGAGTACATCGCGGTCGTCCGGATGGCCCTGGCCCGCGAGCGCGTGGAGTTCCACGGGGAGACGATCGACCTGCCGCTGCCCGACGGGCCGGGCAAGGCCCTCAAGCTCACGATCGCGCCCGTCCAGGAGCGCATCCCGATCTACCTGGCGGCCATCGGGCCGCGCAACACGGCGCTGGCGGGCGAGATCGCCGACGGCTGGATCCCCACGCTGCTGTCGCCCGAGCACCTGCCCGAGCTGCGCGGCTTCCTCGAGGAGGGCGCCGCGCGCGCCGGGCGCAGCCTGGAGGGCTTCGACATCGCCCCGACCGTCACGGTGAACATCACCGACGACATCGCGGGCGCGCGCGACGCGATGCGGCCCTACATCGCCCTCTACGTCGGTGGCATGGGCTCGCGCGAGAAGAACTTCTACAACACGCTCGTGCAGCGCTACGGGTTCGAGGACGCCGCGCGCGAGGTGCAGGACCTCTACCTCGAGGGTCGCAAGGAGGAGGCCGCGGCGGCGCTGCCCGACGCGCTCATCGACCTCGTCGCCCTCGTCGGGCCCGCCGACCGCGTCCGCGAGCGCCTGCGCGCCTACCGGGACGCCGGCGTCGGGACCCTGGGCGTGTCGCCGATGGCCTGGACGCGCGAGGAGCGCATCCGCCAGCTGCGGCTCGTGGCCGAGCTCGCGGAGGACGTGGCCTGAAGGTCCTGCTCGGTGCGTTCGGGGACGCGGGGCACGCGTTCCCGGTCATCGCCCTGGGCCGCGCCCTGCGCGCCCGGGGCCACGACGTCGTGGTCGAGACCTGGACGCGCTGGCAGCCCGACGTCGAGCGCGAGGGCCTGCGGTTCGCCCCGGCGCCCGAATACCACGTCTTCCCGACCCAGGAGCGCCCGCTCAAGCCCTACGAGGAGGTCCGGCGGGCCACCGGCGTCACGCGCGGGCTCGTCGCCGCCGAGCGCCCCGACGTGGTCGTGGCCGACATCCTCACGCTCGCGCCGGCGCTGGCCGCCGAGCTGGAGGGCGTCCCGTGGGCGACGCTGGTCCCCCACGTCGACCCACGCGGCCATCCGGGCTTCGCGCCGTACTCCCTCGGCGCGCGCCTGCCGCGCACGGAGCTCGGGCGCCGCGCCTGGGGCCTGCTGGACCCGCTGCTGGAGCGCGGCGTGCAGCTCGGCCGGCGCGAGCTCAACGCGACCCGCGCGCGGCTGGGCCTGCCGCCGCTGGCCCACGTGCACGGCGGGATCAGCCGGCAGCTGGCGCTCATCGGGACCTTCCCCCAGCTCGAGTACCCGCGCGAGCCGCCCGAGCCCGCGACGCACGTCGTGGGCCCGCTGCAGTGGGAGCCGCCGTTCGGCGACGTCGACCTGCCCGAGGGCGACCCGTCGTGGCCGCTGGTGCTCGTCGCGCCCTCGACGGCGCAGGACGCCGAGCAGCACATGCTGCGCGCGGCGCTGGAGGGCCTCGCCGGGCTGCCCGTCCGCGTCCTGGCCTCCACGAACCACCGGCCGCTGCCGGGCCCGGCGGTGGTCCCGGCCAACGCCCGCCTGGTCGACTGGGTCTCCTACTCGCGCACCATGCCGCGCTGCGACCTCGTGGTCTGCCACGCCGGCCACGGGACCCTGGTGCGCGCGCTGTCGGCCGGCTGCGTCGTCGTCGCCTGCCCCGCGGCGGGCGACATGAACGAGAACGCGGCCCGCGTGGACTGGGCGGGGCGGGCGTCCGCCTGCCCCGCCGGCTCGTCTCCGCGCGCGGGCTGCGCCTGGCCGTCGCGAGCGCGCTGGCGCAGCCCGCGCTGCGCCGGCGCGCCGGGGAGCTGGCCGCGTGGGCGGCGGCGCACGACCCGGCCGACCGGGCCGCGGAGCTCGTCGAGGGCCTGGCCGCGGCGCCCTGACCGCTCGGCCCCGGATTCCGTCCGCCACGCGAACGAGCGTTCGTGTCCATGGATCGCGGGTGGCTGACGGAGCGACTGGACGCGGGAGGCTCGTACGACGCGCTGGCCCGCGAGGCGGGGTGCTCCCCGTCCAAGGTCGCCTGCTGGGCGGCGAACGGTGCCGGCGATGTGCCGCCGAGCAGGTGCGTGCCGAAGCCTCCGAGTGCGTGCTGCTGGGCTCGAACTGCCACGCGGAAGTCGAGGACGGTTTGATCGATCTCCAAGGAAGCATCCAGACCGGCGCGCGGTCTATGCTGGACGTGGCAGCACCGATCGGGGGTAGCTCAACGGCAGAGCTCTCGACTGTTAATCGAGTGGTTGTGGGTTCGAATCCCACCCCCCGAGCTTCCGGACCGCCCGCGATCCCTCCTTGACTCCGGCTCGGGTCGCGCGGATCATCCGGGGCCGAACGACGGGACGTGTCCAGGTCTGGACGGCCTGGGGAGGGACCGAGAAAGGGGAGCCTCGATGTTCCCCCACCGTAGGACGCGGCCGGCGGCGACGCCCACGGACGAGGTCAGGCTGTCCTTCGAGGCCTCGCTGGACGGGCCCTCCCAGGCGCGCCGGGCGGCCCGGGAGATGCTGCACGGCCGCGTGACCGACCAGGAGCTCCATCGCGTGGCGATGATGATCAGCGACGTCGTGACCATCGCCGTCCTCCATCCGCACCAGCGCCCCGACGCCATCATCGACGTGCACGTCGAGCTCTCCGAGGACCGGGTCCGGGCGGCGGTCTACGACCACGACGCGGTCGAGTTCGCCGCCCACTTCAGGTCGGCCGTCAACGCGGGCATCCGCCTCGGGGATCGCGCCGCCAGCCGCTGGGGCACCGACACCTCCGACCGCCGCGACTGCGTGTGGTTCGAGCTCGACCTGGGGTCGCCGGAGCGTCGCGTGCCGGGCTGAGGGCGACCTCAGTCCTCCGGCGCGGACTCCTCCATGGCCTGGCCCAGCAGCACGTCACGGCGCTCGGCCAGGCTGTCGCGCTCGCGGCGCAGCTCGGTCACCCCGCCGAGGCCGGCCGCGATCGCCGCGCGGATCTGGGCGTCCTTGCGCAGGAGCTGCACGTTGGCCAGCTGGCCCTGCAGCGCCGCGCGCGAGGGCGGCAGCGTCGCCGCCTTGGCCACGAGGCGCGCGATCGACCCGACGAGCATCGCGTCATCGGCCGGCAGGCCCTCCTCCGGCGCGCGCAGGTGGGCCTGGACGTGGGCGGCGACGCGGCGCATCGCGTCGCTGCTGAACGCCGCGTGGTCGATCGCCGCGAGGATCTCGGCGGCCGCGTCGGGCGCCGCGAGGCACTGGGCGAGGAAGTCGCCCTCGGCGCGCGCGATAGGGCTCGCGGTGATCGGCCGCGGCAGCGCGCCGGCCCCGCCGTCGTCGTGGCCGTTGCGCCCGCCCTCCGAGCGCCCCGGGCCGCCGCGCCACGGACCCGCCGCGGCCCCGCGCGACGGACCGGCCCCGGCCGCCGGCCCGGCAGCGGCAGCGGCAGCCACGACGACACGAGCGACGGCGAGAGGTCGAGCTGGTCGGCGACGTGGGCCAGCAGCTCCTCGCGCAGCGCGCTGGGCGGCAGCGTCGCGAAGACCGGCTTGAGCGCCTCCACGACGCGGTCCTTGCCCTCCGCGTTGGCCAGGTCGCCCTGCTCGAGCTCGCGCTCGATGCGGAAGCGCACGAACGGCACGGAGGCCTCGACGAGCTGCGCGGCGGCCTCGGCGCCCTGCTGCTGGACGAGGTCGGCCGGGTCCAGGCCCTTGGGCAGCGGCACGACGCGCAGCTCGAGCTGGCGGGTGACCGCCAGCCGGGCCGCGCGGATCATCGCCTCCTGCCCGGCGCTGTCGGCGTCGAGGGCCAGCAGGACCGTCTTGCCCAGCTTGGCCAGCTCGCCGACCTGCTTCTCGGTCAGGGCGGTGCCCATGATCCCGACGGTGTTGCGGATCCCGGCCTGGTGGAAGGCCAGCACGTCGGTATAGCCCTCGCAGGCCACGACGCGGTCGGCGCGCGTCGCGGGCACGCGGGCCAGGTGGGCGGCGAAGACGTGGTCGCCCTTGTGGAAGACCTCGCCGTCGGCCGAGTTGAGGTACTTGGGTTGCTGGCCGGCGCCCAGCGCACGCGCGCCGAAGCCGAGCACCCGGCCGCGCGGGTCGCACAGCGGGAACATGATCCGCCGGCGGAACCGGTCGTAGATGCGGCCCTCCCCCTTGGCCCGCACGGCCAGCCCGGCCTCGTAGAGCTCACGGTTGGAGAAGCCCTGCCGGCGGCCCGCCATGAGCAGCTTGTCCCAGGCGCTCGGCGCGTAGCCCACGCGGAACTCGCGCAGCGTGTCCTCGTTCAGGCCGCGGTCGCGCAGGTAGGCCCGCGCGGGCTCGGCCTCGGCCGAGTCCCAGAGCCAGCGCACGTAGAACGCGGCGGCCCGCTCGAGCAGCTCGAGCAGGCGGTCGCGATGGCGTCGGCGCTCGGCGGCCTGAGGGTCCTCGTCGGCGACCTCGAGCTCGACCCCGAAGCGCGCGGCCAGGCTCTCGAGCGAGCCGGGGAAGTCCAGGCCCTCGGTGGCCATGACGAAGTCGAAGGCCGAGCCGCCCACCCCGCAGCCGAAGCAGTGGTAGAGCTTGCGCTCGGCGTCGACGCTGAACGAGGCGGTCCGCTCGTCATGGAACGGGCAGCGGCCCATGTAGCGGCCGGTGCCGGCGCGGCGCAGCTCGGTGCGGGTCTGGACGAGGTCGACCATGTCGACCGCGTCGAGGACCTTCTCCTTGCTGTCATCGGCGTAGCGCGGCACCCGGCTGGAGCATAGGCTCCCGCCCGCCCGCGCTCAGGCCTCCCGGCCGGTCAGCGCCTCGAGGTCGGGGGCCAGCGCCTGCAGGCGCCCGGCGTCGGCCAGACGAGCGTCGACGCCCCCGGTCGCCGCGGCGTGCCCGAGCCCTCCTCGACGACCTCCGCGCCGCGAAGGGCGGCCACGACGGCCTCGCGGGTGGCGGCGTCGATGTCCTTGAGCATGCGACCGGAGCGACTCGCGCGCGGTGCCGGCGGCCTCGTGGGCCTCGTCGCGATGCGCTGCGCCAGGTCGCGGGCGGCGCGCACCGCGCCGGTGGCCGACCCCATGGCCGCCGACTGCTGGGCGGCGGCCTGGGTGGTGCGGGCGAGCGTCTCACGGATCTCGTCGGCGCTGTCGGCGACCGTCCGGCGCTCCGGCGAACCCCGCCGCTCAGCCGACGACGATGGAGCACACCGACAGCAGGAACGGGCGCCACCGGCCGTGGCGGCCGATGATCGGCAGCACGACGAAGACGTGGAAGTGGGGCGGCGATCTGCCCGCCGGCGACGCGCACGGCCGTCGCCGAGCAGGTCACCGGCGCCATGGCCGGACACCGCGCGCTACAGCGCGAAGGCCTCCGGGACCGTGAGCGCCTCGAAGATCCGGATGCAGTAGCGGTCGGTCATCCCGGCCAGGTAGTCCGTGACGCGCTGGGCCAGGTCGGCGCCCGGCGCCCCCCCGCCGTCGGGCAGGCGCTCGGGATCGCCGGTGAAGTGGTCGAAGAGCGTGCGCAGGACGTGCTCGATCTTGGCGTGCTCCCGGCGCGCGGCGGCCCCGAGGTAGACGTGGTCGAACATGAACGTCCGCAGCTCGTCCATCGCGCGCCCGGCCCGCTCGCCCTGGACGATGGCGCCCGCGCGCGCCGAGTGCTCGACGAGGTCGTGCACGAGCGCGTCGATGCGGTGCGAGCCGACGTCGCCGAGCACGGCGATGGGCTCGGCGGGCAGGTCCTCCTCGCGCAGGATGCCGGCGCGAACCGCGTCGTCGATGTCATGGTTGAGGTAGGCGACGCGGTCGACGATCCGGACGATCGCGCCCTCCAGCGTGCGCGGGACCGGCGCCCGCGAGGAGTGCCCGAGGATGCCGTCGCGCACGTCGTCGTCGAGGTTGAGGCCCTGCCCGTCGTTCTCGAGCACGTCGACGACGCGCAGCGAGTGCTCGAAGTGGCGGAACGGCCGGCCGAAGCGCTCCTGCACGCAGGCGTCCAGGACGCTCTCGCCGATGTGGCCGAACGGCGGATGGCCGAGATCGTGGCCCAGGCCGATGGCCTCCGTGAGGTCCTCGTTGAGCGCCAGCGCCCGGGCGACGGTCCGCGAGACCTGCGTGACCTCCAGCGTGTGGGTCAGCCGCGTGCGGTAGTGGTCGCCCTCGGGCGCCACGAACACCTGGGTCTTGTGCTTGAGCCGGCGGAAGGCCTTGCTGTGGACGATGCGGTCGCGGTCGCGCTGCAGCGGCGTGCGCAGGCCGCAGTCGGGCTCGGGCTCGCGCCGGCGCGCCGGATAGGACCGGGCGGCCAGGGGCGAGAGGTGCTGCTCCTCCCAGGCCTGCTGGCGCGCGGCGAAGGCCTCGGCGACCGGGCCGGGTGCGGTGACGACGTCCACGCCTGCGATCGTCGCACACGGATCGGGGCCCGGCCCTGCGGCGTTGTAGGTTCGGCACATGCTCGCCCTCGCCTCGGTGCCCGCCGACCCCCCGACCGTGCAACTCGTCGAGGCCCCGGAGCCGGTGCCGCTGCCGTCCGAGGCCCTGGTCGACGTGCGCGCGGTGTCGCTGAACACCGGCGAGGTGCGCAACCTCGCCACGCTGCCGGCCGGCACCGTAACCGGCTGGGACCTCGCCGGCGTCGTCGCGCGGGCCGCCGCCGACGGCAGCGGCCCGCCCGCCGGCACCCGCGTGGTCGGCGCGCGGCTGCCCGGGGCCTGGGCGCAACGGACCGTCGTCGCCACGAACATGCTCGCCGCTCTGCCCGACGCCGTGTCCTTCGAGCAGGCCGCCTGCCTGCCCGTGGCGGGCCTGACCGCGCTGCGTGCCCTGGAGATGTGCGGGTTCATGGTCGGCAAGCGCATCGCGATCACCGGGGCCTCGGGCGGCGTCGGGCGCTTCGCGATCCAGCTCGCCCGCGACGCCGGCGCCGACGTGACCGCCGTCGCACGGCGCACCGCGGGGCTGGCCGAGCTCGGCGCCTGCGAGGTGGTCACGGAGCTGGCCCCGGAGGGCGAGCGGTTCGCCGGGATCCTCGACGGCATCGGCGGCCCGGCCCTGGGCACCTCGATCAAGCGCATCGCCCCGCACGGCGTGGTCGTCTCGCTGGCGTCCACCGACCCCGCCGACGTGGTCTACCCCACGCGTGCCCTGTTCGCCGGCGCGCCCGGGGCCCGGGTCCAGGGCTGTTCATCTTCGAGGAGCTGCGCCGGGAGAACTGCGGCGCCGCCGACCTGGCCCGGCTGGCCCGGCGCGTCGCCGAGGGCCGCCTGGAGGTCAAGATCGACCTCACGACCTCGTGGCGCGACGCCGACACGGCGATCCGCGCGCTGCGCGAGGGCCGCATCGCCGGCAAGGCCGTGCTGACCGTCGACTGACCGCGCTCAGCGCGGCGGGTCGTCGACGCCGCGCGCGCGCCGGCGCATGGACCGGAACGCGTAGGGGTCGGCGTGGGTGCGCTGCTCGGTCCACGGGTCGCCGTCGTTGTGGTAGCCGTTGCGCTCCCAGAATCCGGGCTCGTCGTGGTCGAGGATCTCGATCGACTGCACCCACTTGGCCGACTTCCACAGGTACCGCGAGGGCACGACCAGGCGCGCCGGGCCGCCGTGCTCGGCCGCCAGCGGGCCGTCGCCCGCGCGGTGGGCGATGAGCACGTCGTCGTCGCGCAGCGCCTCCAGCGGCAGGTTCGTCGAGTAGCCGCCGTAGCTGTGCACGAGCGCGTGCGTCGCGGCGGCGCGCGGGCGCGCCCGCTCGAGCATGTCGCGCACGCGCACGCCGCCGAGGGCCTGGTCGAAGCGCGACCAGCGCGTGACGCAGTGCAGGTCGGAGACCTGCTCGACCTGCTCGAGCGCCTGCAGGTCGTCCCAGCGCAAGGCGTAGGGCTCGTCGATCTCGCCGTAGAACGTCAGCGACCAGCGCGCGACGTCGACGCTCGGCTGCGGCCCGGCGGTCAGCACGGGCCACTTGACCGTCGGCGACTGCCCGGGCGGCAGGCGCACGGGGTCGATGCCGAGCTTCCGCGCCCGGTGCCGCCCGCGCTCGCCGAAGACCGCCGAGGTGAGCTTCACCAGCCCGCCCCGTCGCCGCCGTCGTCGCGCACGGCGGCCTGGGCGGCGGCGACGCGGGCGACGGGCACGCGGTAGGGCGAACAGGACACGTAGTCGATCCCCGAGTGGTGGAAGAAGTCGATGGAGTCGGGGTCGCCGCCGTGCTCGCCGCAGACGCCGAGCTTGAGGCCGGCCTTGGTCTTGCGCCCCAGCCAGGCCCCCATGCGCACCAGCTGGCCCACACCCGGCGCGTCGAGGGTCTCGAACGGCGAGCGGTCGAAGACCTTCATCTCGATGTAGCGGGCGAGGATGCGGCCCTCGATGTCGTCGCGCGAGAAGCCCAGCGCCGTCTGGGTCAGGTCGTTGGTGCCGAAGGAGAAGAAGTCGGCCTCGTGGGCGATCCAGTCGGCCAGCAGGCAGGCCCGCGGCAGCTCGATCATCGTGCCGATGAGGTAGTCGCGGCCGGCGACGAGGTCGTGGGCGGCGCCGACGCGCTCGATCAGGCCGCGCAGCAGCTCGAGCTCGCGCTCGTAGTCCACGAGCGGGACCATGACCTCGACGTGCACGTCGGTCCCCGCCGCGCGGGCGGCGAGAAGGGCGCGGAAGATCCCCTCGAGCTGCATCTCGTAGATCGCCGGGTACAGGATCCCCAGCCGCACCCCGCGAGTGCCGAGCATCGGGTTGACCTCCTGCAGCGAGCGCACGCGGTCCAGCGTGTGCTCCAGGTGGTCGAGGTCGTCGGAGCGCTCGATCCGCGCGCGCTCGGCCTGGGCCTCGACATCGTGCAGCTTGGGCAGGAACTCGTGCAGCGGCGGGTCCAGGAGCCTGATGGTGACGGGCAGCCCGTCCATCGCCGCGAAGATGCCCTCGAAGTCGCCCTGCTGCAGCGGCAGCAGCTCGGCCAGGGCGCTGCGGCGCTCCTCGTCGCCGTCGGCGAGGATGACCCGGACCATCTTGTCGTGGCGGTCCTCGCCGAAGAACATGTGCTCGGTGCGGCACAGGCCGATGCCCTGCGCGCCGAACTCGCGGGCCTTGACCGCATCCTCGGGCGTGTCGGCGTTCGTCCGCACGTCCAGCCGCCGCAGCTCGTCGCACCAGGCCAGCACCGTCCTGAACTCGTCGCTCATGACGGGGTCGATCAGCACGACGTCGTCGGTGGTCACCGTGCCCGTCGTGCCGTCGATGGCGATGAGATCGCCCTCGCGCAGGACGACCGCTCCGTCCAGGCGCACCTCGCCCGCCCGCACGTCGATCTCCAGCGTCCCGGCCCCGGTGACCGCCGGCACGCCCATGCCGCGCGCGACGAGTGCCGCGTGGCTGGCCTTGCCGCCCTCGGAGGTCAGCACGCCCTGCGCGGCGTGGAAGCCCGCGACGTCCTCGGCCTCGGTGAACGGGCGCACGAGCACGACCGCGCGGTCGTCGGCCGCCGCCGCGACCGCGTCCTCGGCGGTGAACACGATCGCGCCCTTGGCCGCGCCCGGCGACGCGGCCACGCCGCGCGCCAGGACCTCGTAGGTCACGTCGGGGTCGAACGTCGGGTGCAGCAGCGCGTCGAGCTTCTCGGCCTCGATCGTCGCGATCGCCTGGCCCTTGTCCAGCAACCCCTCGCCCACCGCGTCGACGGCGAAGCGCACAGCGGCCTGCGCGGGGCGCTTGGCGTTGCGCGTCTGCAGCATGTAGAGGCGGCCCTCCTCCACGGTGAACTCCGTGTCCTGCATGTCGCCGTAGTGGGCCTCCAGCGTGCGCAGGATCTCGAAGAGCTGGGCATGGACCTCGGGCTGCCAGTCCTTCAGCTCGCGGATGTCGCGCGGGGTGCGCACGCCCGAGACGACGTCCTCGCCCTGGGCGTTGGGCAGGAAGTCCCCGGAGGGCTCGGGCTCGCCGGTGACCTCGTCGCGGGAGAACGCCACGCCGCTGCCCGACGTGTCGCCCTTGTTGCCGAAGACCATCTGCTGGACGTTGACCGCGGTGCCCCAGTCCTCGGGGATGCGGTTGATGCGCCGGTACTCGACCGCGCGGCGGCCCATCCACGAGTCGAACACCGCCTGGATCGCGCCGCGGAGCTGATCCTGCGGGTCGGACGGGAAGTCGTAGAAGCCCTGGAACGTCCGCGTGAGCTCCTCCAGCGCCGCGCGGTCCAGGTCGGTGTCCTCGGTGACGCCGCGATCCTGCTTGATGGCCTGGATCGCGTCCTCGAAGCGCTCGCCCTCGATGCCCAGCACCACGTTGCCGTACATCTGCACGAAGCGCCGGTAGGAGTCCCATGCGAAGCGCTCGTTGCCCGTCCGGGCCGCCAGGCCCGCCACCGACGCATCGTTGAGCCCCAGGTTGAGCACCGTGTCGAGCATGCCGGGCATCGACTCGCGCGCCCCCGAGCGCACGGAGACCAGCAGCGGGTCCTCCGGGTCGCCCAGCCGCTTGCCCGCCGCGGCCTCCAGGCGTCCCAGCGCCTCGGCCACCTGGCCGTCGAGCCCGTCGGGGAACGCCTTGTCGCCCTGCATGTAGGCCACGCAGGCCTCCGTGGTGATCGTGAACCCCGCCGGGACCCGCTCGGCCCCGAGGATCCGCGTCATCTCCGCCACGTTCGCGCCCTTGCCCCCCAACAGATCGCGCATCTCGCGCGATCCGTCGGCGAAGTCGTAGACCCATCTGGTCGCCGCCGCCGCTTCGCTCATAGGCGTCTGGACTCTAACCGGGCGAGGCGGCACGCCATCGGACGTGCGCGTGATGCTCGACGGTGTCGGCGATCGCGCGCTCGGCCTGGCGCAGCGCGCGCGGGCTGCCCGGCGGGGTGTCGGCCAGCCGCCGCCCGAGCGCCTCGGTCAGGAACGCGTGGGACTCGGCGTCCAGCGGGAAGGACCCGGCCTCGCAGCCGCCGCAGACCACACCGCCCGCGGCGCCGCTGAAGCCGACGAGGTGCTCGCGCTCGCCGCACGTCGCGCACGCGGCCAGCTGCGGCGCCAGCCCGGCGGCGACCAGGAGCTTGAGCCGGAAGGCGAGCTGGTTGGCCAGCGTCGCGCGGCCCGGGTCGGCCTCCAGCACCGAGAGCTGGTTGCTGAGCAGGTGGAAGACCGGCGGGTGGGGCTCGGCGTCCTCGAACAGCCGGGCCACGGCGTCGCAGGCCCGGCCCGCGCCGTCCAGCGCCGCGCCGTGGTCGCGCAGGCGGGCGTGGGCGTCGATCGTCTCCGCGCCCGTGACGGTGAGCAGGTCAGAGCGCCCCTGATGCAGCACGAGCCGGACGTGGACGAACGGCTCCAGCCGGCCGCCGAAGCGGCTGCGGGTCTTGCGCACGCCCTTGGCGATGGCCGAGATCCGGCCCCGGTCGACGCTGTAGAGGTGCAGGATCCGGTCGGCCTCGCCGAAGCGCATGGAGCGCAGCACGATGGCGTCGGTCTTCAGCGCTCCGGGCATGTGTCCGCGCGCGGAGAGGGCCCCGAAGCCGTCGCTATACTTGCTGAAGTAATGGCTGCCGTCACCGTCTACACCACTGATCCCTGCTCGTTCTGCGCCCGCGTCAAGCAGCTGCTCGACACCCGCGGGATCACCTTCGACGAGATCAATCTCGCAAAGGACCCGGACGGTCGGGCCGAGCTGCTGCAGCGCACCGGGATGATGAGCTTCCCGCAGGTCCTCGTCGGCGGCGAGCTCGTCGGCGGCTTCCAGGAGACGCTGGCGGCCGACCGCTCCGGACTCCTGCAGGACCTGCTCGTCAAGGCCGCGGCCTGACCGCGCGCCGCGCCCGCGGGCGCGGCTGGCAGGACTCGCAGACGTAGGTCCCGCGGCCCGCGGCGACCATCTTGACCACCGTCGTGCCGCACGCCAGGCACGGCTGGCCGCGGCGCAGGTGCACGAGGAAGTCGTGCTGGAACGCGCCGCGCACGCCGTCGGGATGGCGGAAGTCGTCGATCGTCGAGCCGCCGGCGTCGATGCCGGCGGCCAGGACCAGGCGCACCGCGGCGGCCAGCGCCTCGCACTGGGCGAGCGTCAGCGCGCCGGCCGGGCGCAGCGGGTGGATCCGCGCGCGGTGCAGCGCCTCGTCGGCGTAGATGTTCCCGACGCCGGCGATCCGGCGCTGGTCGAGCAGGAACGCCTTGATCGGGGCGCGCCGGCCGCGGGCCAGTGCCCGCAGCCGCGCCCCCGTCAGCTCGGGGCCGAGGGGCTCCAGGCCCAGCCGCGCCGACAGGAAGGCCTCCAGCGCCTCGTCGCCGAGTGCGAGCTCCCCCGTGCCGAAGCGGCGCGGGTCGCAGAAGCGCAGCACGTGGCCGTCGTCCAGCGTGAACGCGACGCGCTCGTACGGCGTGCCCGGCGCGGGGTCCAGCAGGAGGTTGCCGGTCATGCGCAGGTGCACGAGCAGGTGGACCTCGTCCTCGAAGGTGAAGATGAGGTACTTGCCCCGCCGGCCGAGGTGCTCCAGGCGGCGTCCCTGCACGGCGTCGACGACCTCCACCGGCGCCCGCGGCAGGCACCAGCGGGCGTCGGAGATCTGCAGCCCGGCCACGCGGCGGCCCTCGAGGTGGGGGGCCAGCCGGCGGCGGATCGTCTCGACCTCGGGCAGCTCGGGCATCGCCCCTGCACTGTAGGAGTCCGGACATCGCCGTCCAGATCGGGTGCCGATCGGGTCGGCCCGGTGCGCACGGCGCCGATCCCCGGCGTGCACGCCATCGCCGTTCTCCTGCTGGGCGTCGCGACCGCCGCGACCTCGTCTTCGTGCGGTCCGCCGGCTCCGGGGCGACGGCGCCGCCACCACGGGTCGTCCCTGTGCCCGGAACCTCGGGCGGGGCCGTGGCCGGCCGGCGCGACGCGCCCGTCGCCGTGTCGGCCGCGGCCGCCGCGCGTGGGTCGTCCCGCTCGCCGGCCTGGCCGACCGGGTGCCCGCCGGCCGGCTGCGTCGCCTGCTGCGCGCCCCCGGCCTCGAGGCCCAGGGGCGCCCGGCCGGCCTCAGCCGGCGAACGGGGCACCCGGCAGCCCGGGCGCCTCGCGGCCGGTGAGCCAGCGCAGCACGGTGGCGCCGACGTCGGCCATCGGGCCGTCGTGGCGGTGGCGGTCCAGGCCCGTGCCGGTGGCCAGCAGCGGGACGTGCTCGCGCGTGTGATCGGTGTGGGCGGTCAGCGGGTCGACGCCGTGGTCGGCCGTCAGCACCAGCAGGTCGCCCGGGCGCAGCAGCCCCAGCCACGTGCCCACCGCCGCATCGATCTCCTGCAGCGCGCGGGCGAAGCCCTCGACGTCCTTGCGGTGGCCGTAGAGCTGGTCGGTCTCGACGAGGTTGGTGAAGATCATGCCGCCCTCGAGCTCCGACAGCAGGGCGGTCGTGGCGCCCAGCGCCTGCGTATTGGTCTTGCCGTCGTGGGCGTGGCCGATCCCTCGGCCGGCGAACAGGTCGGAGACCTTCCCGACGGCGTGCACCGCGACGCCGGCGTCGCCGAGCTCGTCGAGGTAGGTGCGCGACGGCGGGTCGATGGCGAAGTCGCGGCGGCCGGGGGTGCGCGCGAACGCGCCGGGCGGGCCCGTGAACGGCCGAGCGATGACCCGGCCGACGGCGTGCTCGCCGGTCAGCTGCGCGCGGACCGCGCGGCAGGCGGCGTGCAGCGCGGCCTCGTCCAAGACGTCGACGTGCGCGGCGATCTGGGCCACCGAGTCGGCCGACGTGTAGAGGATCAGCTCGCCCGTGGCGAGGTGGTGGGCGCCGAAGTCGTCGATGACGGCGGTGCCGTCGTAGGGCCGGTTGCAGCAGAACGGCCGGCCCGCGGCCTGCTCCATCCGCTCCAGCACGTCGGCGGGGAAGCCGTGCGGGTATATCGGCAGCGCGACCGGCGTCACCGCGCCCATGAGCTCCCAGTGCCCCGTCGCGGAGTCCTTGCCCGGGCCGAGCGGGTGCAGCCGGCCATGGACGACGGGCGCCGCCGCGGGCGGCACGCCGAGGATCGTCGTGATGCAGCCCAGGCCGAGACGGCCGAGGACGGGCAGATCCAGCCCCCGACGGCCTGCGCCACGTGGGTGAGCGTGTCCGCGCCGCTGTCGCCGTAGTCCGCGGCGTCGGGAAGGGCCCCGACACCGCACGCGTCCAGGACGACGACGGCGGCGCGCGGGCTCATGCTCGCGGTGCGTGGACCTCGAACGTCTTCAACAGCGGCCGGAACACCTGGGCGTCGACCGCGCGGAAGTTGTCGGTGTCGGAGTAGGCGTCGATGACGATCTCCGACCGGGCCGAGTAGATGTGCGTCGAGCGGACCGTGCGCAGCAGGCCGGCGATCGTCTCGCGGGCCCGGATCTGCACGGCGGGCTTGCCGGCGATCGTCGCCGAGGCGGCCTTGATGACCTGGAACGTGCTGTCGCGGGCCTGCGCGGCCTTGACCAGCGCGTCGCGGGCGGCCTTGAGCTCGTCCTTGGTGACCGGCAGCTTCTCCGTGCGCGGATAGCGCCACACGGCCACCGTCGATGGGCCGGCCTGCACCGTGGCGACCAGCGGCGCCCTGCCCGCGTCCAGCGCCCAGCCGTCGGGCGCCTTGAAGCTGATCCCCTGGTCGGGGAACGACGGGACGGCGGAGACCGGCGTGGCCGGACTCGGGACATCCTTGGACGAGGAGTCGCTGCCGCAGCCTGCGGCGAGGGCTGCGACGACGGCGGCGGTCATGACGAGGGTGAGCGGACGGCGCATGATCCGCAATCGTGACACGCCGCTACCAGGAACTGGACGATCATTGATCTGGTTTCTTTGCGTCCGTTGCGCCCGCTCCGGCGCGGGGGTGCGCCTGGAAGTAGACGTCCTTGAGCCGCTCGGCCGAGAGGTGGGTGTAGATCTGGGTCGTCGCGACGTCGGCGTGGCCGAGCATCTCCTGGACGGCCCGCAGGTCGCAGCCCCCGGCCAGCAGATGCGTCGCGAACGTGTGGCGCAGCGTGTGCGGGCTCATCCGGTCCTCCAGCCCGACGGTGCGTGCGTGGCGCTGGACGATCTTGTAGAGGCCCTGGCGCGTGAGGCCGGTGCCGCGGCGGTTGACGAACAGCTCGCGCGCGTCGGTCGTGGCCGTCAGCGCGGGCCGGCCGCGCTGGAGATAGATCCGCACGGCGGTGACGGCCTCGCGCCCGACGGGCACCAGGCGCTCCTTGGCGCCCTTGCCGCGGGCCCGCAGGACGCCGGCGCGCAGGTCGATGTCGCCGACCTGGAGCGTGACGGCCTCGCTGGCCCGCAGCCCGCAGGCGTACATGAGCTCGAGCAGCGCGCGGTCGCGCAGCGCGCCGGCGTCGGTGCCGCGGGGCGCCCGCAGGAGCGCGTCGACGTCGCCGCGCGACAGGACCTTGGGCAGCTTCTGGCTCTTGCGCGGCGCCCGCAGGTCGGCCGTCGGGTCGTGGTCGATGATGCCCTCGCGGCGCAGGTGGCGGTAGAACGACCGCAGGCACGCGGCCTTGCGCTGCAGGGTGGCGGGCCGGGCGGCGGGCCGCTGATCGCTGCCGGCGGCCAGGGCGTCGAGGAAGCCGGCGAGCACGGCGTGCCCGGCCGTCAGCACGTCGGCGTCGTGCTCACGAAGGTACTGGCCGAACTGGAGCAGGTCGCTGCGGTAGGCCTCCAGCGTGTTGCGCGACAGGCCGCGCTCGAACTCCAGGTAGGCGAGGAAGTCGAGGACCTGGTGCTCGTAGAGGCGCGCGGCGGGCGCTTCCGGGACGACGGCCATGGGTGAGGAGTTCGCGACCGAACGCCGGGGTCCTCGCGCTGCAACGAAGCTCCCGGGCCGCGCCGGGGCCGGGGCCCAGGGCCGGGCGCGGGGCCGGGCGGCGACGTCCCGGCCCCGCGCCGGGCTACTGCAGGAAGCCGGCGAACGTGCCGACCTGCAGCGGCAGGCCCGCGACCTTGTGCGCCGCGCGGGCGTTGAGGTGGTACTCGATCGCCCCAGGCGAGATCCGGAACGTCGTGGCCTTCCTGGTCAGCGTGTAGTCCGCGCTGCGCCCGTCGAGCGTCAGGCGGAACGTCCCCTGGCAGGAGCCCTTGGCGTTGACCTTGGGCACCGGGGTGCAGGTGATCTTCAGGCGCGAGGCCGTGGCGTGGTGGTCCTTGATCCCGAACTTGGCGAAGTCGCGGACGCCCTTGCGCATGGCGGCATCGGGCTGGGGGTTGTGGATCGCGGCCAGCGCGGTGGCCGACGGGGCCGCGACGGCCAGGGCCAGCGCGGCGGCGGGGATGAGCTTGGTGGCGAGCATGACCACCCAACGGCGCGCCGGCGCCGAGGTCACGGGGCGGCCGGCAGGACGCCTGGTGGCCGAACCCCGCCGGCCGGATGCCCGTAGGCCCGGGGCGCGGATGGCCGCACCGGGCGGGGCGGCGGCCGGGGTCAGGCGCCGCGGCGGCGGCGCTCGAGCAGCAGCAAGCCGATCAGCGTCTTGGCATCGCGCACCTGCTCGATGGCCTCGCCCAGGCGCGCCAGCGGCCACGGGACGATCTCGATGCGCTCGTCCTCGCCGGAGTCGTGCTCGCCGTCGGCGTCGTGGACGCCCTCGGCCAGGAAGACATGCACCGCCTCGTCGGTGAAGCCCACCGAGGACTGGTAGCGGGTCAACGCCGACCAGGCGTCGGAGCGCTTGCCGATCTCCTCGGCCAGCTCGCGCTGCGCGGCGCCCAGCGGGTCCTCCCCCGCCTTGTCCAGGCGCCCGGCGGGCAGCTCGAGGCTGTCGGGGTCGTCGATGGCCTCGCGCGGCTGGCGGACGAGCCAGACATGCTCGTCGTCGACGGCCACGATGGCCGCCGCCCCGGTGGTGCGGACGATCTCGCGCTCGCCCGTGTGCCCGTCCGCGTAGCGGAACGTGTCGACGGTCACGCGGACGATCCGCCCGTCGAACGCGGTCCGCGATTCGGTCCGCTCGAAGTCGCGCGCGTCGTGGGCCATGCCCGGTCCCTACCCCTCCGCGCAGGCGTCCAGCAGCGCGAACGTCACATCGAGCATCCCGTCCAGCGCCGCGACGCTGACGCGCTCGGTCGGCTCGTGGTTGCGCTCGGTGCCGTTGGCCAGGCAGACGCAGTGCAGCCCGGCGACCTCGAACGCGTTGGCGTCCGAGCCGCCGCCGCTGACGATGGGCCGCGGCGTGTAGCCGCAGGCGCCCAGGGCTCGCTGCGCCGCGGCGACGGCCGGGGAGTCCGGCGGATGGCGGTAGCCCTCGAAGAGGCGCTCGACGGTCACGTCGAGGTCGCACTCGCAGCTGGGCTCGTTGGCGGCGTCGTGGAGATGGTCGACCATCTCGGCCACGACGGCCTCGGCGTGGGCGGCGTCCAGCGAGCGTGCCTCGCCGAGCATCCGGCAGCGTTCGGGCACGACGTTCGTGGCCCCGGCGGGGCCGCCGGAGATCCAGCCGATGTTCGCCGTCGTCTCGGGGTCGAGCCGGCCGAGGCGCATCGCCGCGATCGCGCGGGCGGCGGCCACGATGGCCGAGCGGCCGTCCTCGGGACGGATGCCGGCGTGGGCGGCCCTGCCGTGAAGCTCGGCCTCCAGGCGGTAGTACGTCGGCGCGGCCATGACGATCTCGCCGATGGGCGTGGCGTGGTCGTAGACGTAGCCGAGGCGGCTGCGCAGGACGGCGATGTCGAAGGCCTTGGCGCCGGCCAGCGCCGTCTCCTCCCCCGTGGTGAACAGCAGCTCGAGGTCGACGGGCGCGCCTTCGATCGACGCGCGCTGCGCGGCCAGCAGCATCACCGCGATGGCCGCCTTGTTGTCGGCGCCGAGGATCGCGTCGTGGCGGTTCTCCCAGCCCTCGTTGACGAGGACGGGCTCGATCGGGATGTCACCGTGCGGGACGGTGTCGAGGTGGGCGCAGAGCAGCACGCTGCTCGCACGGCCGGCCTCACGGCGGGCCAGGACGTTGCCGTGTGCGTCGGACTGCGGAGCGTAGCCCCAGCCGCGCAGCAGCTCCTGCACCCGAGCGCCGACCGCAGCCTCCTGGCCGGACGGCGACGGGATGGCGCACAGCTCGGCGAACAGCTCGCCGAGGCGGCGCCGCTCGGCCTCGGAGGCCGGCCTCACCGATGGTCGGCGATGGCCGCCTCGGACCGCGAGGCGCGGACCTCGCCCTCCGGGTGGCGGTCCTCGGCGCGGCGCAGGGCGTGGCGCACGAACTCCCGGAACAGTGGTGCGGGCCGCTCGGGCCGCGACTTGAACTCGGGGTGGAACTGCGAGGCCACGAAGAACGGGTGGTCGTGCAGCTCGATCATCTCGACGAGCCGCTCGTCCGGCGACGTGCCCGAGACGACCAGGCCGGCGCTCTCCAGCCGCTTGCGCAAGCTGATCGACACCTCGTAGCGGTGGCGGTGGCGCTCGTAGATGACGGCCTCGCCGTAGATCTCAAGCGCCGCGGTGCCGGGATGGACCTTGACCGGGTCGGCCCCCAGGCGCATCGTTCCGCCGAGGTCGGAGACCTCCTTCTGCTCGGGCAGGAGGTCGATGACCGGCCACTCGGTCTCGATGTCGAACTCGGTCGAGTTGGCGCCGGGCATCCCGGCGACGTGGCGGGCGAACTCCGAGACGGCGATCTGCATCCCGAGGCAGATGCCGAGGTACGGGATGCCGCGCTCGCGCGCCACCCGCGCCGCGCGGATCTTGCCCTCGATGCCGCGGCCGCCGAAGCCGCCCGGGATGAGGATGCCGTCGGCGCCGCTGAGGCGCTGCACGGCGACCTCGTCGGTCTCCAGGGTCTCCGAGTCGACCCAGTCGATGTCGATGCGGCACTCGTGGGTGAACCCGGAGTGGTGGAGCGCCTCGGTGACGGACTTGTAGGCGTCCTCCAGCGCGACGTACTTGCCCACGAGCGCGATGCGCACGGTCTGGGTCGCCCGGTCGGCGCTGTCCATGAGGCGCTGCCAGCCCGACAGGTCGGCGGCCGGCGCGTCGTCGATGCCGAAGTACTCGCAGATGAAGCCGTCGACCTGCTTCTCGGCGTACCAGAGCGGCACCTTGTAGATGTTGTCGACGTCGACGGCGGAGACCACGGCCTCCAGGGGCAGCGACGCGAAGAGCGCGATCTTCTTGCGGATGTCCACGTCGAGCTCGTTCTCGGCGCGGCAGAGCAGCATGTCGGGCTGGATGCCGATGCGGCGCAGCTCGTTGACCGAGTGCTGGGTCGGCTTCGTCTTGAGCTCCCCGGCGTGCCCGATGTAGGGCACGAGCGTGAGGTGCAGGAACATGCAGTTGCGCCGGCCCGCGTCGACCGGGAACTGGCGGATGGCCTCCAGGAACGGCAGCGACTCGATGTCGCCGACGGTGCCGCCGATCTCGGTGATGACGAAGTCGACGTCGTTGGTCTCGCCGATGAGGCGGATGCGGTGCTTGATCTCGTCGGTGATGTGCGGGACGACCTGGACCGTGCCGCCGAGGTAGTCCCCGCGGCGCTCGCGCCGGATGACCGAGTTGTAGATGCCGCCGGCGGTGACGTTGGACGCGCGGCTGGCGTTGGAGTCCGTGTAGCGCTCGTAGTGGCCGAGGTCGAGATCGGTCTCGGCGCCGTCCTCGGTCACGAAGACCTCGCCGTGCTGGTAGGGCGACATCGTGCCGGGATCGACGTTGATGTACGGATCGAACTTCTGCAGGCCGACCGTGAAGCCCTTGGCGACCAGCAGGCGCCCGATCGAGGCGGCCGCGATGCCCTTGCCGAGGGAGGAGACGACGCCGCCGGTGATGAAGATGTAGCGGGTCTTGCGGTGGGCGTCAGGCACGGTGCGGGCTCGTCTCGGAGGGTACTCGGTCGGTGGGAACCGCCGTCGAGGGTAGACGGTGACACGGACGACGTAATGTGATGGGCCCGACTGGAGACCTGAAGGCATGGAGAAGATCGCAAAGACCGACGAACAGTGGCGCGAGGAGCTCGCGCCCGACCAGTACGCGGTGCTGCGGGGGCAGGCCACCGAGCCGCCCTTCACCGGCCGCTACGTCGACATGAAGGAGCCCGGCGTGTACCGCTGCGCCGGCTGCGGGGCGGAGCTCTTCCGCTCCGATGACAAGTTCGACAGCCGCTCGGGCTGGCCGAGCTTCACCGATCCCGCGCTGGCCGAGGCCGTCGAGCTGCACACCGACACCTCGCACGGCATGGTCCGCACCGAGGTCACCTGTTCCCGCTGCGGCGGCCACCTGGGCCACCTCTTCGACGACGGCCCGGTCGACAAGGGCGGGATGCGCTACTGCATCAACAGCTGCGCCCTGGACCTTGACCCCCAGGCATAGGCGAACGCCGCCGGCCCGGGGGGCCGGATGCGTGCGGGTGTCGGCCCCAGAGTGCCGGCGCCCGCGATCATCCGCCGGCGCCGAGGCGCCTCCGATGTCGCGAACGTGGGCAATGGCCACACGTTCGCGACATCCGGCGCTCGCGTGAGCGCCGACGCACCACCCGCGGCCGGGCCGCCCGCCGTGGTCACGCCGCCCGCCGGAGCTCCTTGGCGTGGCGGCGGGCCGCGACGTCGTCGGCCGGCGCGCCGAGCATCCGCACGAGCTCGCCGACGACCTGGGCCTCGCCGAGCTCGGTCACCGTGGTGATCGCGGGCTCGCGCGAGGTGTCCTTGGCGATGGAGAAGTGCCGCGCGGCCATCGAGGCCACCTGGGGCAGGTGCGTGATGCACACGACCTGGCGGCCCTGGGCCAGGACCCGCAGCTGCTCGCCCACCGCCCGCGCGGTGTGCCCGCCGATCCCGGCGTCGACCTCGTCGAAGACCAGGACGGCGTGCTGGCGGCGCGGGCGATCGGCCGCGCGGCGCCGGCCGCGGCCCTTGACGGCCGCGGCCGGGGACACGGTCTCCGACGCGCCCATCAGCGCGAGCATCACCCGGGAGAGCTCGCCGCCCGAGGCGGTCTCGCGCAGGGGCGCGGCCGGGACGCCGGGGTTGGGTGCGATGAGGAACTCCACCGCGTCGGCGCCCACCGGGCCCTCCTCGCGCTCCTCGAGCACGATCTCGAAGCTCGCCGACGCCATCGCCAGGTCGCCCAGGCGGGTGCGGACCTCGCCGGCCAGCGCGACCGCCGCGGCCTCGCGCGCGGCGCGCAGCTCCAGCGCCAGCGCGCTGCGGTCCCCACGCGCCCGGGCCAGCTCGGCCTGGGCCTCCTCGAGCGCGACCTCGGCCCGGTCGAGCTCAGCGATCCGCGCGCGGCACGCCTCGGCGTGGGCCAGCACGGACGCCAGGGTCCCGCCGTGCTTGCGCTTGAGGCGGTCCCACAGCGCGAGGCGCTCCTCGATGAGGTCCAGGCCCGCCTCGTCGGCGCCCTCGGCGTCCAGGCCCTCCCCGTAGGCGCGCAGCTCGCCCGAGAGGTCGGCGGCGTCGATGGCCAGGGCCTGCCAGCGCGCGGCGAGCACGTCCAGCGCCGGGTCGACGCCCGCGACCGCGTCGAGCGCGCCGCCGCCGGCGGCCAGCGCCATGGCGGCGCCGCCCTCGTCGTCGGCGATCGCGGAGGCCGCCGCCAGCGCGGCGCCGCGCAGCGCTTTGACGTGGCGCAGCCGGTCGCGCCGGGCGGTCAGCTCGGCCTCCTCGTCCTCCGACGGCGCGGCGCCCTCGATCTCGGCCAGCTCGTACTGGAGCAGGTCGAGCTCGCGGTCGCGCGCCCCGGCCCGCTCGCGCAGCGCCTGCAGCGAGCCCTCGAGCTCGCGCACCCGGGCGTGCAGGGCGGCGTAGGCGGCCCGGCGCGCGGCCTGGTCGGGGCCGCAGGCCCCGTCGAGGAGCTCGAGCTGCGCCGAGGCCAGCGTGAGGCGCCGGTGCTCGTGCTGGCCGTAGAAGGCGATCAGCCCCTCGGCCGCCTCCCGGAGGTCGCCGACCGACGCGCTGCGCCCGTTGAGGTAGGCCCGCGTGCGGCCCTCGGCCGACACGCGGCGGGCCAGGACGAGCTCCTCGGCGTCGGGGGCGACGCGGTCGCCGAGCAGCGCCCGCAGGTCGGGCGGCAGGTCGAAGACCCCCTCCACGTAGGCCTCCGCGGCCCCGGGGCGCACGATCCCCGTGCGCGAGCGGCCGCCGAGGAGGAGGTCGAGGGCGTGGGCGAGCACGGTCTTGCCCGCCCCGGTCTCGCCCGTCAGGACGTTGAGCCCCGGCGCCAGGCGCAGCTCGGCCCGCTCGATCAGCAGGAGGTTCTCGACACGCAGCTCATGGAGCACGCCGCATGGTCTACCAGCGACGGCGGACGAACAGCTGTTCGCCACCCGCCTCCGTGACGGGATCGGCACACGGCGCGCGCGTCCCGGCGCGATCGCCGTCAGGACGCCAGGCGGCCGAAGCGCTCGCGGACGCGCAGGTAGAACGAAGCGCCCGGGACCTGAGCGAGGTCGGCGGCCTCCCGCACGAAGCGCGAGGCCAGCGCCTCCCCCGGCCCCAGCTCGCCGGCCGGGCGGCCGTCGATCGACACGTCGACGGGCTCGCGCGAGCGGTTGTGGACCTCGAGCACGTCGGTCGGCGACACGACGAGCGCACGCGCCGTCAGCGAGTGCGGCGCGATGAACGACACGACGTAGCCCTCCACGCCCCAGGCCAGGACGGGGCCTCCGTTGGCGAGGTTGTAGCCCGTGGAGCCCGCGGGCGTCGCGATGACCAGGCCGTCGCAACGCACGCTGCCGACCTCCTGGCCGTCGACCACGTAGGCCAGCGTCGCCACGCGCTCGCCGAGCTTGCGGTGGAACGACACGTCGTTGATCGCCGCCTGCGAGCCGCCCGGCGTCTGCAGGGCCAACGCCGGGAGCGTCATGACGTCGAACTCGCCGCGGAAGGCCTTGGCGAAGCCCTCGCCCACCTCGTCGGGGTCGATCGTCGCCAGGAACCCGACCTCGCCGAAGTTGACCGCGAACACCGGCACGCTGGTCCCGGCGTAGCGGCGCAGCGCCCGCAGGATCGTCCCGTCGCCCCCGAGCACCACGCACAGGTCCACGTCGTCGGACAGCGGCGCGTCGAGCTCGAGGCCCTCGGCCGGCGCGAGGCCGTGCTTCTCGACCTCCTCGCGGTCGAAGCGCAGGACGAAGCCGGCCTCCAGCGCGGCCCGGCGCAGCGACTCCAGCGCCGCCGCGGTCTGCCCGGGCCGTCCGTGCGTCAGCACGGTCGCGGTGTGCAGGCTCATGCGGGCTCCGCGCCGGCCGCGGCCGCCGCGACCCCGGCGGCGTCCAGGGCGCCGGGGCGCCCGGCCTCGGCCAGCCAGGCGAACGTCTCCCGGTTGCCCTTGGGCCCCGGCAGGCCGGAGGGCGCGAAGCCGAGCACCGCGACGCCGCAGTCGCGCTCCACCGCGGTCGCCACGGCGACGAGCGCGTCGCGCCGGGCGGCCGGGTCGCGCACGACGCCGCCGCTGCCGATGCGCTCGCGCCCGACCTCGAACTGCGGCTTGACCATGACCAGGGCGTCGAAGACCGGGGGCACGCAGCCCAGCACCGCCGGGAGCACCTTCGTCAGCGAGATGAAGGAGACGTCGGCGACCACGAGATCGGGCCGGTAGGGCAGGTCGGCGGGCTGCAGCCGGCGGGCGTTGGCCCGCTCGAGCACCGTGACGCGCTCGTCGGTGCGCAGCGACCACCCCAGCTCGCCGTAGGCGACGTCGAGGGCGACGACGTGCTCGGCGCCCTCCTGCAGCAGGCAGTCGGTGAACCCGCCGGTCGAGGCGCCGACGTCCAGGGCGCGGCGGCCCCGCACCGCGATCCCGGTCGCCGCCAGCGCGTTGGCCAGCTTGACGCCGCCGCGCGAGACGAAGCGCGGGCGCTGCGCCAGGTCGACCACGACGTCCTCGGCGACGAGCTGGCCGGGCTTGGCCGCCCGCTCCCGGCCCGCGCCGAGGTGGACCTCGCCGGCCATGACCGACGCCGCCGCGCGCGAGCGCGACGCGAAGAGGCCGCGCCGGTGCAGCAGGGTGTCGAGCCGGACCTTGGCCACGCCCCGAACCCTAGTCCGTCGGCCTCGGGCACCGTGCACGACGGCGTCCGCGGCGCTGTGTCCTGCCTCACACAGCGATCGGCCAACTGCGGGCACCCTGATGTCAGCGATGGACCGCGCGGCACCGGCGGGCAGTCCCCCTCTTCCCCCATCGCTCGCCGGCCCTCCGGCCGGCCCCCACATACGACACATAGCAGTATCTCTCCTCCCCTGAAGCGGCCCGTCCTGACCGGCGGGCCGTTTCGCTGTCGGCGCCGCTCCGCCGTTCGTCCAGCCCGCCCGGGCCTGCCGCGCCCTGCGCTCATGCAGGACCGCTCAGCGGTCGATGACCGCGAGCAATGGCCGAGCACCTCGCCACGGCTCCCAGTGCGCCCCACGCCTCCGAGATCGAGGTCCTGTTCGCGCGCCAGCCGATCCTCGACCGCGACGGCCGCCTGGCCGGCTACGAGCTGCTGTACCGCGGCGAGGGCCACGAGGGCCCGCACGCGGCGACCTCGCGCGTCGCGGCCAGCGCCCTGAGTGACCTCGGGCTGCGCTCGGCCACCGGCGGCGCCCCGGCGTTCCTGAACGTCACGACGGAGTTCCTGCTGGCGATGGACCCGCTGCCCTTCGGCCCCGAGGGCGTCGTGCTGGAGATCGCCGCCGACCGCGTGCCCGACGAGCCGCTCATCGAGCGCCTGCGCCGCCTGCGCCAGCACGGCTACATGCTCGCGCTGGACGGGTTCGCCGGCCAGCCCGCGGCGATGCCGCTGCTCGAGCTCGTCCAGCTCGCCAAGGTCGACGCCCGCGACGGCGGCTCCATCCCGCTGGCCTCGCTCGTCCAGGCGCTGCGCGGCATCGGGGTGCGCGCCGTGGCCAACGGCCTCGACACCCATCAGGACCACGACCGCTGCGCCGACGCGGGCTTCGAGCTCTTCCAGGGCGACTTCGTCTGCCGTCCGCGGGAGATCACCGGCCACCACGTGCCGACCGCCAGCGCCGGCGCGCTGCGGCTCGCCGCGGGCATCTCGGCCGGCGACACCGGGCTGGAGATGCTCGAGCAGGCGATCGCCTTCGACCCCGGGCTCAGCCTGCGGCTCCTGCGCTTCGTCAACAGCGCGGCGTTCTCCCTGCGCCACGAGATCAAGTCCGTCCGCCAGGCCGTCGTGCTCCTCGGCCCCGCACCGTGCGCCAGTGGGCGATGCTCCTGCTGCTCTCGGGTATCGGCGAGACGCGCGGGCCGCTGCTGGTCACCGCCCTGTCGCGCGGGCGAACGTGCGAGGCCATCGCGCGCCGGCTCGGCGCCGACGACGCCGACGCCTACTTCTTCACGGGGATGCTGTCGACGATCGATGCGCTCCTGGACACGCCGATGGAGGTCGCGCTCGCCGACCTGCCGCTGGCGGCCGACGTCGTTGCTGCGCTCGTGCGCCGGGCCGGCGGCAAGGGCCGCACGCTGACGATGGCCGAGTGCTGCGAGCGCGGCGCCTGGGACGAGGTGGCGCTGCCCGACCTCCCGGCCTCCGAGCTGGCCGTCCTGCACGTCGAGGCCCTGACCTGGGCCGACGCGACAGCCTCCGGGCTGGCCTGAGCGGGCCGCTCAGGAGGCGGCGGTCGTCGTGGTGCGCGCGGCGTCGCCGAGCCAGCGGATGAGCTCGCCCGTGCGGTCCACGACGCCGCCGAAGCGCAGGAAGCCGTGGACCATGTCCTCGAAGACGTTCTCGTGGACCTCCACGCCGGCGGCGCGCAGGGCGGCCGCGTAGCGCAGCCCGTCGTCGCGCAGCGGGTCGTGGCCGGCCACGGCGATCCAGGCCGGCGGCACGCCGGCGTGGTCGCCGTGCTCGAGCATCCGCAGGTCGTCGCCCTCGGCCGGCGCCCCGCGCAGGTAGGCCTCCCAGCAGCCCTGCATGTCGGCGGCGGTGAGCATCGGCCCCTCGGCGAACGCGCGGTAGGACTCGCTGTCCATCGCCGGGTCCAGCGCCGGGTAGACCAGGAGCTGGGCGGCGATCGGCGCCAGACCGTCGCCCCGGGCGTGGTGCACCGCCGCGGCCGCGAGCTGGCCGCCGGCGCTGTCGCCGCCGACCACGACGCGCGCGGGGTCGATCGCCAGCTGGCGCGCGGCCGCCTTCGAGCGCGCCCAGGCGACCACGGCGTCGGCGTCCTGGACCGGGTCGGGGTGGGCGTGCTCGGGCGCCAGGCGGTACTCCACGAGCAGGACCTTCATCCCCGACGCGTTGGCCAGCGAGCGCCCGACGCGGTCGAACGTCGGGATGTCGCCGAGGTACCAGCCGCCCCCGTGCAGCCAGACGACCAGGCCGTCGGCCTCCGGCGCGTGCTGGGGCACGTAGAGCGCGGCGGGCAGGCGGATGTCGCCGTGGGGCACGACGATCGCCCGCACCTCGGCGACCGGCTCGGCGGAGCCGCCGAACTGCAGCGTGGACTGCAGGTAGGCCGCGCGGGCCGCGACGATGTCGGCCGGGCCGGGCAGGGTGTCGGCGGTGCCGGCGGCCTCCAGCAGCGAGCGCACCTGGGGATGGATCCCCGCCAGCGGGTCGTCGCTCGGCCCGCCGGCCACGGCTATGCCTCGGAGAGCACTTCGCCGGTGCCCGCGAACAGCGCGGCCTGCACGCGGCGCGCGATGTCGCGCCCGGTGAAGCCGACCTCGGCGTGCAGCAGGGCGGGCTTGCCGTGCGTCACGAAGCGGTCGGGCAGCCCGACGCGCAGGACCCGCGGCGCGGGGCCCGCGGCGTCGCTGAGCGCCTCCAGGACGGCCGAGCCGAAGCCGCCGGCGAGCGTGCCCTCCTCGACGGTCACGAGCAGCTCGTGGTCGGCGGCCAGCGTCCCGAGCAGCTCGCGGTCCAGCGGCTTGACGAAGCGCGCGTCGGCGACCGTGGCCTCCACCCCGTGCTCCATGAGCAGGTCCGCGGCCTCCAGGGCCCTGCCGACGCCCGAGCCGTAGCCCAGCAGCGCGACGCGGCCGCCCTCGCGCAGGACCTCGCCGGTGCCGATGGCGATCGCGTGGACCTCGCCGGGGCCCGGCAGCGCCACGCCGACGCCCTCGCCGCGCGGGTAGCGCAGGCCGAAGGGGCCGCCCTGGGTCAGCGCGGTGCGCAGGAGGTGCTTGAGCTGGGCCTCGTCGCGCGGGGCGGCCAGCGTGATGTTCGGCAGGCAGCGCAGGTAGGCGATGTCGAAGGCGCCGTGGTGCGTCGGACCGTCGTCGCCGACCAGGCCGGCGCGGTCCATCGCGAAGGTGACGTCCAGGCCCTGGATGCAGACGTCGTGGACGATCTGGTCGTAGGCGCGCTGCAGGAACGTCGAGTAGATCGCGCACACCGGCTTGGCGCCCTCGAGCGCCAGGCCGGAGGCGAAGAGCACGGCCTGCTGCTCGGCGATGCCGACGTCGAAGTAGTGCTCGGGCTCGGCCTTCTGCAGCAGGTTCAGCCCGGTCCCGGAGTTCATCGCGGCGGTGATGCCGACGACGCGGCGGTCGCGGCGCACCTCGTCGATCAGCGCCTCGCCGAAGACCTGCGTGTACTGCGGCGGCGCCGCGACGGCGCCGGGCACGGCGGGTGCCGACGGCGCGGGCACGCGGTTGGCGATCGACTTGGGCTTGGCGGCGTGCCAGCGCTCCATGCCCTCCAGGCCACCCTCCTCGGCGGCGACGAAGCCCTTGCCCTTGACCGTCGCGGTGTGGACCACGACGGGGCGGTCGGCGGCCAGCGCGGCCTTGAGCGCGACGCGCAGCGCGCGCACGTCGTGGCCGTCGATGACGCCCATGTAGGCCCAGTCGAGCTCCTCCCAGAACAGGCCGGGGGCCCAGAAGGACTTGATGGACTCCTTGAGCCGCGGGCCGAGGCGGTCGAACGCCGCGCCGATGCCGCCGGGCAGCGTGACCAGCCCCTCCTCGACGCCCTCACGGGCGTGCCAGAGCTTGGGGTTCAGGCGGACACGGTTGAAGTAGCGCGACAGCGCGCCGACGTTCGGCGCGATCGACATGCCGTTGTCGTTGAGCACGACGACGATCGGCGTGCCCAGGCCGCCGGCCTGGTGGATGGCCTCGAAGGCCACCCCGCCGGTCATGGCCCCGTCGCCGATGACGGCGACGACCTTGCCCGCGTCGAGGTCGCCGGCCAGGCGCATGCCCTCCTTGAGCCCGACGGCGTAGCCGATCGAGGTCGAGGCGTGGCCCGCGCCCATGATGTCGTGCTCGGACTCGTGGATCGCGCAGAACGGGGCGAGGCCCTCGTACTGGCGGATGGTCGGCAGCTGGTCGCGGCGGCCGGTGAGGATCTTGTGCGGGTAGGCCTGGTGGCCGACGTCCCAGAGGATCTTGTCCCGCGGGGAGTCCAGCAGGGAGTGCAGCGCGACCGTCACCTCGCAGACACCGAGGTTGGCCCCGAAGTGGCCGCCGATCTCGCCGACGGTGTCGATGATGTGCTCGCGCACCTCCTGGGCGACCTGCTGGAGCTCCTCGTCCGTGAGCCCGTGGAGATCCTGCGGGCGGTCGATGCGGTCTAGGAGGCGTGGGGATGAGGTCATGAGGTCCGCGTGAAGATGAAGTCGGTGATCTGCTCCAGCTCGGTCGCGCCGGCCGGGGCCACCACCGAAAGGGTATCCCTGGCGGCACGATGGCACTCGGCGGCCATCGATCTGGCGCCCTGGAGCCCGTACTCGGTCACGTAGGTGCGCTTGCCGTGGCGCTCGTCGCTGCCCTGCGGCTTGCCGAGCCCCTCGTCGGTCCCCGTGACATCGAGGATGTCGTCGACGATCTGGAACAGCACACCGAGCTCGCCCGCGAAGCCGCGCCAGCGCACGACGGCCTCGTCGTCCACGCCGGCCAGCAGCAGCACGCACACGACGGAGGCGCCGATGAGCCGCCCGGTCTTCAGCGCGTGCAGCCGCCGCAGGTCCTCCGGGGTGTCCGACACCCCGGCGACGTCCAGGAACTGACCGCCGACCATGCCGTCGACGCCCGTGGCCGCCGCGAGCTCGCGCGCCGCGGCCAGCAGCCGCGCCGGCTCGCCGGGCTGGGCGGTCAGGAGGTGCTGGAAGGCCTCGGCGTACAGCGCGTCGCCGGCCAGGATCGCGACGTCCTCGCCGAACTTGACGTGGCAGGTCGGCCGGCCGCGGCGCAGGTCGTCGTCGTCCATCGCCGGCAGGTCGTCGTGGATGAGCGAGTAGGTGTGGATGAGCTCGAGCGAGGCGGCGAGGGCCAGCACGTCGGGCGCGTCGACCCCGGCGGCCTCGGCGGTGGCCAGCGCGAGCACCGGCCGGATGCGCTTGCCGCCGGCCAGCAGGCTGTAGCGCATGGCATCCTCCAGGCCGTCGGTGCGCGGCGCGCGGCTGGGGAACCGCAGCGTGCGGAGGTAGTCATCGACCCGGGCCCGCAGGTGATCCGGGTAGGCGACGGCCGGGGCGCTCAGAGCAGCGCGTCCTGGCCCGGCATCGGCTCGGCGGCCGCCGCGCGTGACAGGCGGTCGAGCTCCGCGGAGGCCTGGGAGGCCAGCGCGGCGGCGTCCTCGACGAGGGTCGCCGCGGCGTCCGGGGAGACGTCGCCGGAGCGCAGCTGCTCTGCGGCGCGTTCCAGGCGGGCGACGAGGGCGTCGAGCTGGGCGGCGGTGTCGTCGGTGCTCATCGCCCTGAAGTCTCGCGCGCGCGGGACGCGCGTGCGTTGCGGCCGGTCATTCTCGGACCTGCGCCGGGCGGTGCTCGCGCAGCGCGGCCGCCAGGATCCCGTTGACGAAGCCCGGCGCCTCGGCGCTGCAGAACGCCTTGGCGGTCTCGACGGCCTCGTCGATGGCGCCCTCCGGGGGGATCGGCGTGTCGCCCGGCACCGCGTCGGGGTGCAGCATCTCCAGCAGCGCGACGCGCATGATCGCCCGCTCCAGCGGCGCGATGCGGTCCACGGTCCACCCGCGGGCGTGGCGCTCCAGGACCGCGTCGAGGTCGGGCGTGTAGTCGGAGGCGGCGTAGGCCAGGGCGCGCGTGAACGTCGTCGCGTCGGGCTCGAACAGGTCGTCGAGCTCGCGCCCGGTGAGGTCGTGCTGGTAGAGCGCGAACGCCGCGGCCCGGCGCTGGTCGGTGCGGCGCGACATGGGGGCGCTAGGCCCGTGACATGTAGTCGCCGGTCTCGGTCTGGACCTTCACGCGATCGCCGATGTTGACGAACAGCGGCACCTGGATCGTCGCGCCGGTCTCCAGCGTCGCGGGCTTGTTGCCACCGCCGGACACCGTGTCGCCCTTCAGGCCGGGGTCGGTCTGGGTGACCTCCAGCTCGACGGAGGCCGGCAGCTGCAGGTTGGACGGCGCGCCGTCGACGAACAGGACGTCGACCTCGTCGTTGGGCTTGGTCCAGCGCAGCGCCTCGGCCACCACGGCCTCGGGCACGGCCATCTGCTCGTAGGTCTCGCCATCCATGAAGTGGGCGTCGGTGCCGTCGGCGTACAGGAAGGTCATCTTGCGCGCCTCGGTCCGCACGGCGCGGAACTTCTCGCCGGCGCGGAAGGTCTTGTCGATGACGTTGCCGTCGCTGATGCGCCGCAGCTTGGTCCGCACGAACGCGGGGCCCTTGCCGGGCTTGACGTGCTGGAACTCGACGACCTTGAAGATCGTGCCGTCCACGTCGATGTGGTTGCCGTTCTTGAACTGATTGGTGCTCACGAACACAACGCGGTAGGCTCCTGCCTTCGGCGCGGCCACCCGGGCGGCGCAACGGATCGGGAGACGACATCATGCCGCAGGCGAAGACGCTCCAGCTCGACGCATACATCAGGGTCTCCCGCGTCTCCGGCCGAGAGGGCGATTCCTTCGTGAGCCCGGAGGTCCAGCGGAGCACGATCGACCACTACGCGAAGGCCCACGGACACGAGGTCATCGGCGAGGAGGTCGACCTCGACGTGTCGGGCGGCAAGCTCGACCGCCCGGGCCTGAACGTGATCCTCGCGCGCATCGAGTCGGGCGCCACCGACGGGATCGCCGTCGCGAAGCTCGACCGTCTCAGCCGCGCCGGTGTCGCCGACGCCCTGAAGCTCGTGGAGCGCATTCAGGACGCCGGAGGAGTAGTTATCGCGGTCGACCTGAACCTCGACCCGACGACACCGACGGGCGAGCTGCTGATGACCCTGCTCTTGGCCCTCGCCCGCATGGAGCGCCGCCGCCTCAGTGACTCCTGGGAGGTCGCGAAGAGCCTCGCGCTGGAGCGCGGCGCGAAGATCGGGCCAACGCCCTACGGATACCGCCGCGCCGACGATGGCACGCTCGCGCCGGACCCCGTCGAGGCGCCGCACGTCCGCGAGGCGTTCCGGCTGGCTCGCCACAGCGTCCAGGCCGCGACCGACTACCTCGCCGAGCACGCGGAGGGCCGCACGTGGACCGTGTTCACCGTCCGCCGCTTCCTCGGGCGCCGGAGCTACCTCGGCGAGCAGCACTACGCGGGCGAGGTCGTGCGCGATTCTCACGAGCCGCTCGTGTCGCTCGGCGCCTGGGAGCTGGCGCAGCACGAGGCGCCGCCGTCGCGCCGTCCCCCGGCCGCGTTCCCACTGTCGGGCGTCGCTACCTGCGGGACCTGCGGCGGGCCGATGGTCGGAGGGCGCGGCGGCCGTGCGAAGGACGGCTCGGGCCTGCGCACCTACCGCTGCGCCGCCTCCATGAAGAAGCACCGCGGCGTCCCGTGCCCGGCCCCGGCGACGATGGTCGCGACCCGGCTGGAGGGCTACGTCGACGAGGTGCTCCGGGCCGCCTGGGCGGAGCGCGGCGCGCTCGTGACCGACGCCGACGGCGCCGAGGCCGAGCTGGGCATTGTGGAGGCCGAGCTGGCGGCCCTCCTCGCCGAGCGCGAGGCGTTCGCCGCCGATCTTGACGCGCGCCGCGCCCTGGGCGACGCATGGAGCGCGACCGCCGCGGCGATGACGGCCGCGATCGAGGCGACGCAGGCCCGCTACCGCCAGCTCGCCGAGGCATCGTCCCGCGCCGAGCGCACCGTGACCGGCGCCGAGCAGCTCGACGCCGCGGACCCCGTCGCATGGGGCGCCCTGGTCGCCGACGTCACAGACCGCGTCGTCGTTCATCGTGGCCGCGGGTCGGTCGAGTCCCGCGTGAGGGTCGAGGCCGCGTGGGACGTCGACGATCGCCCGGTCCCGGACGTCGAGGAGTCCTCGGACGTCGGGTCGGCGCCGCCGGTCACGGACGCGGACGCCCCGGCCTCGACGACTGACGCCTGAGCGCGTCGCGTAGCTCGATCCGCAGGGCCTAACGGGGAGCGGCGGCGCGCCACCTTCCTAGCGCGCGACAGCTTTCCGACGCTCGTCCGACAGCTTCCCGACAGAGCCGACGGCGTCCCACTTGTGCTAGCCCTTGCCCTCGCCGATGCTGGCGGCATGACCAACCACGCCGCCCTACTCGCCATCGTCGACCAGGAAGTCACCTCCCGGATCGAGGACCCGCACCCCGAGCGCCTCGTCGAGGCCCTCCACCTGCGCGCCGCGCTCGCCGCTGACGCGCGCCCCCTGCCGCCGGTAGCTGCCGCCACGCTGCGCCGCGTGCTCGACGAGGAGGGCGCGCTGAGTGCGCTCGCCGCCGCGGAGGCCCGCGAGGCCGCCGCGGCGCAGCTCCGCTCGGCCTGAGCGCCCTACTAGGGCCACGCGAGATTCTGGGCGCCCTACTAGGGCCAAAAGGGCCGTGGCCCTAGTAGGGCGTTGGCCCAAGGTACGTAGTACCTAGCGCTTCCCACGGAGCCGTCTGGCGCTGTTCCGGGCCTGCTCGGATTGACGGAGCTGGAGGGCGAGGCTTAGGGCTAGGTCGGAGGCCGGGCTTCCGTTCCGACGCCAGCCCGCCCCTCGGGGGGACAGCACCCTAGCCCTCCCGCTTGTTCTCGGGCTTCGTCGGTGGATGACGCCGAGAACCTGGGCGAGGGTGGGGGAACCGTCGCGACGGGACGGAGGAGGTTCGACCTCCTCCCGCGCGAGAGCGGACGCGAGGCCGATGCTGACGCTGGGCGACGACGTCGCCTTCGTCGTCGAGCGCGAGGCTGGGCGGCGCCTGGCAGCCCTTCGGGACCTCGCCGCGCCCTGCCGGTTGAGCCTGGCGCGCAAGCCCTCATACGCAGGCATAGGTCGTCGGATTTTCCTGTCCGCCTCTCCGGCTATGGTTCAGCTATGAATTGGTTACAGACATAGCAAAGCACGAGGCCCGGGCCACGCAGGAGCAACCCTAGCAGCCCCGGGACCGAACGTCAAGACCGACACCCGCGAGGGCCATACCGTCGGCACCGGCCAAGGGATCGGCCGCGGTCGCGCCGAGAGGCGCTTGCACCGCGCGCAGGTCAGTCCAAGCGGGGGAGTCTGGAAAACGGAGGACTCCCACAACCCACGTATCACGACCGCGGCGGCTATCGAGGCCGCCGTCCGGGCTCACGACCCGACGCGGTCCTTCCCGCGCGCTGCACCACCGGCGCGCACCAGACCTCTCCGGGCCTTCGCGCCCGGCGAGGGTTCCCGCTTGGCTGTGGGCTCCAGGGCAACGGCGCGCCAGCGCCTCCGAGCTAGCTACTCGGAGGCGGCGCCGCCGCCCCGACCCAGCGTAAGCCTCCGGGAGCCCCCCTCCACAGCCAACCGAAGGACCCCAACATGACTCCCGTTCCGGGCGACCGCCCCCGGCGCGGTCGGTCCCGCGTCAAGATCGACCTGTCGCACAGGTCGCGTTGGCGCATTGCCGACCTCGTCCCCCTGTTCCACCAGCTCGGGCTCCCGACCGACGTCGGCCTCGGGCAGGACTTCCCCGGCCTCCTCGACGGCCGCGCCGCCTTCGTCGAGCCCGAGCGTATGGCCTACGTCGAGGGCCGCCTCCGCCTCACCCTGCCGGAGCTGTACGCCGTCCGGCACGGACAGGAGCGCGACGACCTCACGAGCGCCGTCGAGGCCGTTTGGTTCGACCGCCTGCGCTTCGACGCCGGGCGCCTCGACCTGCCGCGCGTCCGCCGCGTCCATGAGCGCTGGAGGGCCGCACGGACGGCCGAGCTGACCGACAATCAGCGCCGCGTCCTCGACAGCATCATCCTGCTCGACGCCCTGCACCGCGGCGCCACCTGGCGCCCCGGCACACCGGACGAGACCGGCATGATGCTCGCGCGTCGCTTCCTCGGCCCCTGGGCGTCTGACCCGAGGCCCGACCGGCACATCTCGCCGAAGACCGCCGAGCGTTGCGTCCAGCACCTCCTCGCCCTCGGGCTCCTCGCCGAGGTTCCGCAGGTCAGGGAAGCCGAGCCGGTCAGCAGGCATCGCGCGCCGCGCTTCTACCGCCTGACGGCCTGTCCTGTCGAGATGGCGGCCTGATCGACGCCCTTCTGGCCCCCGGGCCACCACCACCCGTTTACACGACCCCTAGGAGACTCCTATGGCCTACATGGCCGACCCCATCATGTTGACCGCGCAGGTTCCGAGCGAGATGCGCGACGACCTCCGCCGGATCGCCGCCCGGCGCGATTCCAGCCTCTCGTGCGAGGTTCGTCGCGCCCTGCGCGCCCACTACGCCAGCGAGGCCCGCCGCCTGAAGCTGGACTGATGCGCCGAGTGACCCGCCGCGTTCTCTTGTCGATGGGTTCCGAGGAACACGCCCGCATCCTCACGCTCACCGGCCCCAGGCTGGAGGGCTACTCCCGGCGCCACGGCTAGACCTTCCGCGTCGTCGAGTCGGTCCCTCCTCCAGTTCTCGCCGCCTGAACCCCGGCCGTCGATCACCCGCGCCGTCGGCGCCACGGCCGCCACCAAGCGGTCGAGCAGATGACCGGCGGCCCTCGCGTGCGCGTCACGGTCGCGCCGTTCGTCTCGTAGACCCGCACTACCCGCGCGCCAGAGGCGAACAGCCCTCGCCCTCTGGCGCCGTCCCCTTTCCCGCCGCATCCGCGGCACCTACACCCCCGCCCAAGGAGCACCGCCATGTCCGAAGACCAGACCCCCGCGCCGCCCGCCGCCCCCCGGCGCCGAGCGTTGTGCAGCAGCTCGTGGCCCACAAGGTCGGGCTCCCTGACGCCCTCGCGGTCTCGATCAACCCGAGCGATGACGTCGCGTCCATGCTGACGCACGCCGAGCACATCAAGTCGCTCATCGTGGCGCCCGCGCCCGACCCGGCCGACGGCTTCGACGGCGGCACGCGCCGCGAGCATCCGCGCGGCCCGAACAGCCGCGACGCCGTCGCCGCGTTCGCCAAGCGTGACCCGCGCGGTTTCAACGCCGCGGTAGAGCGTGGCGACATCGACCTGGCCAAGGTGCGCTGACCATGCCCGCCCAGACGAAGAGCACCAACAAGGTCGACCCGATCGCCCAGCGCCGAGCAGCTCCGCGGCCAGCTCGCGACCGCGAGCGAGTACAAGTCCAGCGCACAGGCCGACGTGAAGGCCCTCGGGCTGAAGTACGGCGGCCTGACCGAGTCGGGTTTCAAGGTGCTGCACCGTGCCATCGCCGCGAAGTTCGTCGAGGTCGCCCGCGGCACGGCGACGGCCGCCGACCTGGACGCCGCACATCAGGCGCTCGCGGACGCCGAGGCCGAGAAGGAAGCCGCGATCAATCGCGTCGGCGCGGCGAATGCCGCCATCCGCGACATCCGCGAGGAGATTGCGGCGCTCCACGCAGAGCACGCCGACGTCTTCGCGGCCGAGAGCGCGAAGCTCGCCGAGACCGCAGAGGCCGACCTCGCTGCGATGACCGACGCCTACAACAACGCCCGGGCCTCGTGGGAGGCCGCGCAGGCGAACTACGACGCCTGGACGGCCGACGTCCCCGAGATGTCGAGCGCCCCCGCCTGGCCGCTCCCGGGCGTCGCGATCCTGGCGACACCGTGTCGCCCCGTGGACGCCCGCGGCTAGCAGCACCGCAGGCCCCGGCCCCGAGCACCCCTCGGGCGCCGGGGCCGCCGATCTTGACGGCCATCGCGCCGTCTCCCAGACCTCCGGCGGCCCCCTCGATTGCAAGGGCGAGGGCGCCAGCCGGAGAACAGTCCCCGGCGCGTCCCTGTGGGGCCGTCGCCGGTGGGTGGAGTAGTGCCACGCCCGGGCGGGCGTGTGTGTGCCAGCCCGAGCGGCACCGGACCCGGACCCTCTGCGGCCCGGTCCGGTGCCGCCAGGCCGCCGCCTGCCCGTCTACACGGCGCCGCCCCCGAAGGCATACGCCGCCGCGCGTCCCTGCCCCTCCTCGCCCGTCCCTCGGGCCGAACACCGACCCCGGAGCATCCCCTATGCCTCCCGCCCCTTCGCCTGTCTCTCGCCGCTGCCGCCGCTGTCGGCGTGTCCAGCCTGCCGCACTGTTCACGACGCCCGCCCCAAACGACGGAACGTGCGCTCCGTGCTGGACCGCATGGGTCGAGGCGCACGAGCACCGCACCGACCACGCCGCCAGGTTCGCGGACTGGGTCGAGGGCCACCTGAGCGCCCGCCGTCGCGGTACGGGCGGCATGTTCTCGTGACCGGCCGCCCTCGCGGATCCGCTCGCGGCGAGCAGCCCCGGAACGTCAAGCTCTCCAGCCACCGCAAGGCGGCGCCCTACCGAGCCTCGCCTATCCGCACGCGCTGGGTCGACCCGGCCTGCCTGACCTGGGGTGAGAACGCTCCCGACCTGGCGTCCGTCGACGAGCTACGCGCGCTCGATCCCGAGCCGGGGTGAGCGCCCACACGTCACGGCGCGACGCTCACAACCCACAGCCGTGCCGACGCACCCTTTGCACATGGAAAGGAGAAGCAAGCCTCCGCCTGCGTCGTCACTCCTCGCACGCGAAAGCGCAGGCAAGTGAGCCCGCGAGCGACGCTGCGGCGTGGCATGGAAAAGCGGGCGCAGCCCGTATGAGGACGCGGCCCGCCGGGCCCGGGCGGTCCAACATCGAACGGATCGCCGAGCCCGGCCCCTGTACGCGCTCAGCCGATGCGCGCGGCGAGTAGGCAGAGATCGTCGGTGAGCGTCCCGTACGCGAACTCTGCGACGCGGGAGCGCAAGATGGCGATGACTTCAGCCGGCGAAGGATGGGCGACGTCGGCGAGCGCATGCCTGACGCCCGGCAGCCCGAACTGCTCGCCGTCCCGACGCGCCTCGGTCAGGCCATCCGTGTAGAGCAGCAGCCCCTCGCCGGCTTCGCATTGCCGTGAGCCCTCGAGGCATTCGAGGTGGGTGTCCAGGCCGAGGGGAACGCCCTGCTCGGCGCCGAGGAGCTCCTCGCCTGTGTCCAGCAGCATGGCGGGTGGATGCCCGGCGTAGGCCCATCGCAGGCGCCGCTCGCTCGGCAGGTACGTGAGGCACGCAGCGGTGACGAACTCCTCGGCCGTGCCTGCGCGTTCGGTCATGGCGGTGTTGACCCAGCTCAACAGGCGGGCCGGGTCGTCGGTGAACGGCGCCGTCGTCACAAACGCCGTGCGCACGAACGCGGCACGCCTTCCCGCGTGGAGGCCGTGGCCGGCGGCATCGCCGACAACGAGCACGGTGGACTCCTGCGGTCCATCAGCGACAAGGTAGAAGTCTCCGCTGACGCGTTCGGCGGCGGCGGGCAGGAAGGCCGCGGCGAGGTCGAGGCCGGGGCGCTGCGGCAACTCGGGGGGCGTAAGCGCATCCCGGATCGCCCGCAGATCCTCAAGCTCGTGCTCGGCGGCCGCGAGCCGCGCGCGAAGCGCCACGAGGTCCTCTTCCCGCACATCGGCCTCTTGGCGCAGCCGAGCAATAAGCCTCTCGTGGCGGTGCTCGCGCTCGCCGATGTCATGAAGGTCCCGCTCGCGATCGACGGCCTCTCGCCGGAGGTCGCCGGCCTCAGACCGGAGGTCGACGGCCTCAGCCCGGAGGTCGACGGCCTCAGACCGGAGGTCGACGGCCTCAGACCGGAGGTCGACGGCCTCAGACCGGAGCTTGCGCACCAGTTCTTTGTCGTTTTCGGCGTCTGACGGCATCGGGCTCGGCGCGCATCTCTGCTCGTCCTGGCCAGGCGCTCGTTTATCCTCGCGCATGCTGGCTGTCGTGTCCACGGTGCGCCAGCGCACCCGATTCCGCTGCACTTGAGGCGACAGTGGACTTGGCAGTCACCCTCCGAGCGACTGAGCCTCATCGGAGGGTGCGCTGTCGCTTTGGACGAAAAGCGATCACGCCTCGTAGCGCGCCTGCGCGTGTGCTTCATCGGACGGTCTCGCCGAATCGTCGGCCGGACCAGTCGGGCTGCGGCTGGCGCACGACCTGTCCGACTCAACCGGGCCGCCCGAAACACGGCCTCCCGGTGGACAGCTACCGACGCCGGGACCATGGAGGCCGGGGATCGGGAGGGCATCTGCAGACCTCCCGATCGCTCCGCGTCACGCCGGGCCGGGCCGGGCCGGGCCGGGCCACGCCGTCTGCATCGAGAGGGCGGAGTTCCAGACGGACTACTTACCGCAGCCGCTGCCGTAGGACCCTCCTGAGGTCAAAGCCGGTCGCGGGGCCGAGCGAGGCGACGTGACTGCTCGCGTGCGCCATGGTCGCGACCGCCACCTGCCGTCGCGCCGCGTCGAGAACCGCGTCCAGACCCTCGACGTACAGCGGCTTGATGGGCCTGGGCCTAGACCCCAGGAACATCGGAGTCCCCGCTTCGCGAACCATCTCGGCGATCACGCGCTTCGCGTCCGCCATCACGGTGCCGGTCGTGACAATCATCGCGCGCTGGGGGCTATACCGCGCGAGTCGGTAGTTGAAGGGGTAAGCGTCTCCGGGACCGAAATCGCGATCCTTCAATTCGAGGATCCAGACCTCATCGAGGAAGGACAGGACGATGTCTACCTCCTCGCCAGCCTCGGTCATGTTCCAGAAGATGGAATCCGCCGGGACGCCGGCCGATACCAGCCGCTCGGTTACGAACACCGTCATCCAGTGGCTTTTCTCGATCAAGGAGCGCCCCAGGGGCGAAACCGAGTAGCCCTCCTTGAGGAGTTCGTCCGCGAATCGTCGATTGCAGCTCGGGTGGCGCAGATCCTTGACTGCTTCGAGTTCGGCAGGATCGTCGAACTCGGTCAGCGGGCTGCTGTCGGTCCGGCAAATCAAGAGGTGCTTCGTAGCGAGCAGGCCGCACCCTTTAAGACTTTCGATCGCCGCCTCCGCCTCGCCCTCTGGCAGACGGCGGGACCACTTCGCCAGGAGGTCGGTTGCTCGAACGAACCCGGCCTTGCTGATCTCAATCAACATCTCGCGCGCGAAATCGCTGGACAGGGTTTCAGCCCCGGTGGTCAAGGCCGCGTCCAGTTGCGCACGCGAGAACGACGCTGGCCCCTCATCTGTGTCCGACAGGATCTCGTGCAACCGACCGGTGGGCTCGTTGTCGATCTCGGTCCAGTCGAAGCGCATGTAGCGCGCGCGGCGTCCGTCCACACTCGACTTAATCGAAACCTCGACCGCGTCGGCGAACGGCCTCCAGACGTCGACAGCGTCGCGCGTTCCATCATTGACGACGACTCCCGTGATGAGAGTGGACTCGCCGTCGGGTGCGGCCACGGAGACGAAGTCAAACTCGCTTCCAGGGCGCCCGGGGCTCCCGAGGTCCAAGAAGAACATGTCGCCGTCCTTGAAGAAGACGTCGCCGACGGAGCCTCGCTGACCCAACCGCCCGCCTGCGAACCGGTACGACTTCTCGCTCGGCTCAATACCCGCATGCCTTAAGAACTCCTGCTCAGCGGCTAATACCGCAGGTTCCCATCCCTGCGAGCGAAGACAAAGCAGAACGGCCGGGAGCTTTTCTTGCTCCAGCTTGATCTCCGTCGCGGCTCGATGGGCGCTGATCATTCGACCTACTTTAGGCCGTGTCCGGACACGCCGACGGGTCGCACGCGAGAGAGGTATCGACCTATCCCCCACGGGGGTGCCTCCCTCCTGGCAGCTCCCGGACACCGCGCCCTGGTCCAGCGTGGAGAAAACTCGCAACCGCAGAGTTGCGATTTCCCCTGGGCCGAAGTCTCGTTTCCCGCGCCGTCACGGCGCAGAACGCCGTCCGGGCCCCGCAGTAGTTGCGCACGCAATCATCCCCGGGGCGAGAGCACCCCACCCTGCAGGCCGTCGCCGAACCCCGCCCCGAAAGGCCCCCGCCATGCCCCAGCGCACCCCACCCCGCCACCTGTCGGCGCCCTCGCGGCGCTGGCTGGCGCACCTCAGCACCGACTACACCTTCACGGAGACCGAGTGGTCTCTCGCGCTCATGGCCGCGGAGACTCGCGACCGCGCCTCGACGGCGCGGCGCACGATGACCCGTGAGGGCCTGACGCTCACGACGCCGATCCTGTCCAAGAAGGGCGACATCGTGGGCCAGCGCGTGAGCGCGCATCCGGCCGCAGCCATCGCCCGGGACAACGTCGCGCTCTACTCACGCCTCGTCTCTCAGCTCGGCCTCGACGACGACGCCGAGGGTGGCGCCTGATGGCGCGTCGTCCGCGCCCGCGCCGCGCCGTCGTGGAGCCCGCGGCGCCCGTCGACTACCCGCCCGCGCTCGCCGTTGAGCTGGAGCGCCTCGACGCGCGCTACCCCGAGGGCCACATGCGGGCCGTCCTGCTCCCGCTGATGCGGGCCGGGGCGATTCACGAGCACACCCACGGCGGAGCGCCCGACGACGGGTGCCACCTCTGCGCGACGCCCGCCTACCGCGCGGCCCACGGGCTGCGCCCCGCCCTAGCCCTGGCCCCTGAGCTGGCCGACATCGACGAGGAGTAGGACCCTAACATGATTATCATGGTCTGCCATCGGGGCGGCCCGTCCCAGCGCGTCGAGCACCCCGTCTACGACTGGGACGCTCGCACCGTCACCGGCGCCGACCCCGACGCCTCGGGCGCCGTCGTGTCGTTCGACCTCGCGGCCGTTCTGCACGAGCACCTCGTGCGCGACGGCTCGGGCGAGCGCTCCCTGAGTTGCCGCCTGGTGCGGTCCGACGCCCGTAAGCAGCGCCGCCACGCCGCCTCGGCGAACCGCGCCGCCCGGCGCCAGCACCTCCAGCGCGAGCAGCCCTAGGCGCCAGGCCCGTCGCTCCCGGCTCCCGAGTCCGTCTCGGGGTCGGTCGCCGACCGACCTGAGCGCGGGGCGACCCCCGCGCCATACCTGCATGCCCTCTACGCCCCAGAACTAGCGCTTGAGTCCACGTTCTGGGACGCGAGGCCCCGACCGGTACTACCCCCCCCAGGAGAGACCCTTCCATGAGCCTGACCCCGTACGAGCGCGAGACGATCGTCAACGGAAGCGACGCGGACAGCACCCTGTCCGTCTGGACCGCGCAGCGCAAGATCATCACGAAGCTGAAGAAGAACCCGGCGGCGACGCTGGTCGACGAGGGGAAGCACGAGGGCTCGGCCTGGGCGCAGTTCGAGGTCCCGGCCGACCTGCTGACGTTCCGCACGAAGCGCCGGGTCGGCGGCGCCGGGAACCCTGCGGCTCTCGCCGCTGCTCGCGCTGCGCGCCGCTGAGAGCCCAGGCATCGCGTCTGCGCCCTAGAACTAGCGCTGGAGTCCACGTTCTGGGGAAGGGGGACACCGGTGCGGGCTACCCCCCCCCCCCCCTGCCTGGGGGTCCCCCGTTCGTTCCCCGTGACCCACCGCATCGACGTTCGCGCCCGATGGCCTTCCCGGCTGTCGGGCGCTTTCGTCTTTCTCGGGCGGCTCTGCGGTCCGTCCCGCCCCGTTGGGTTCAGGCGCCGCTACAGAACTGGTTGGTGCTGATCAAGTGGGGACTCTTGCGTCGGGGTGCGGGAGACGGGTGCGCCCGGCGCGGGCGCGATGCCCAGATGGTAGGCCCGACCGGCCCCGCGCGCCCGGCGGGCGTCCCGGGTCAGCCCCGGACGGCGCCGGAGCGCCGCGCGCCGACCCGTGCGGGCTCCGGCGCCGGGAGCCCCAGCCCGGCCAGCAGGCGTCCGCGGTCCTGCACGTCGAGCCACACGGGGAAGTCGGGGTCGACGACCACGAGCGAGCGCGAGGAGCGCTCGTACTCCAGGACGATCGGCTTCGTGCCGAGCTTGGCCTGCAGCGACGCGGCGGACTTCAGGGCCTGCGTCACGTTGCCCGGGTTCAGCGGGCCCGCCGGGTGGGCCCGGTCGATGGCCCGGCAGATGTGGCCCTGCCCGAGGCCGTCGCGCAACTCGCCCGGCGAGGCGGTCAGCACCGGCAGCAGCAGCCACCGGTGCAGCTCCATCTGCGTCGGATGGAACCCGCAGGCGAACGCCTCCAGGAACGCAAGGTAGTGCTCGGACCGGCGGTCGAGCGCCACCGGCATCACCCCAGCCTCAGAAGAGGTCCCAGTAGCTGTCGCGCCCGCGCAGCTCCTCCGCACGCTCCTCGAGGATGATCCGCCCGCCGCGCATGAAGTACGCGCGGTCGACGACCCCGAGCGTCTGCACGACGTTCTGCTCGACCATGAGCACCGACAGCCCCTGCTCCTTGGCCAGGCGGCCGATGGCGTCCATCATCTGCTGCACCAGCGCCGGCGACAGGCCCAGGGAGGGCTCGTCGAGCAGCAGCAGCTTCGGGCCCGTCATGAGCGCGATCGCGATGCTCAGCATCCGCTGCTGGCCACCGCTCATCGTCCCGGCCAGCTGCTTGGAGCGCTCCTCGAGGATCGGGAACAGCTCGTAGGACTGCTGGATGCGCTGGTCGATGACCTGGCGCGAGCTCTCGTTGTAGGCGCCGAGCCGCAGGTTGTCCAGGACGGTGAGGTCCTGGAACGTGAAGTGCTCGGCCGGGATGAGCGTCATCCCGCGCTTGACGTTGACGATGCCCTTCGTGCCCGTGATCGCCTGGCCGTCGAACGTGATCGTCCCCGACGTCGGCTTCACACGGCCGAAGATCGAGTTGAGCATCGTCGTCTTGCCGGCGCCGTTGTGGCCGAAGAGGGCGACGATCTCGCCCTTGGCCACGGTCAGCCCGACGTCGAAGAGCACGGGGCGGCGGCCGTAGCCGGCCTGGAGCCCGTCGAGCTCCAGGAGCCGGGTGGCCAGCCCCGCGGGCGCGGCCCCGTCCAGGTGTTCAGGAGCTGCCAAAGTAGACCTCGCTCAAACGCTCCTGCTGCATCAGCTCGCTCATGGTTCCCTCGGCTGTGATCCGTCCCGCCTCCATGAAATAGACGCGGTCCGCCAGTCGCTCCACGACGTGGAGGTTGTGCTCGACGATGCACACGCACTTGCCGCGTGCGCGCAGTCGCTCGATGAGGCCGAGCATGCGCTCGACGCCGTCGATGTCGATGCCCGACGCCGGCTCGTCCAGGAGCAGCACGTCGGCTTCGGTGGCCAGCAGGCGCGCCAGCGCCAGCAGCTTCTGATCGCCGAACGGCAGCGACCCGGCCTCTTCGTCGGCGTGCTCGGCGAGCCCGACGAACTGGAGGTGCTCCATCGCGCGGGTCGCGGCCTGGCGCTCGAACTTCCGGATGGCCAGCGGCCGGAAGAAGACGTTGAACAGGCGCTCGCCCGGCTGGTGCGGGATGGCGAGCATGACGTTCTCCAGGACCGTCATGCGCGACCAGATGCGCACGTCCTGGTAGGAGCGCGACATGCCCGACACCGCGATGCGGTTCGGCGTCCACTCGGTGATCTCGGTGTCTCCGAGGCTCACCGTGCCGGCATCGGGCGGGATGACCCGCGTGAGCAGGTTGAAGACCGTGGTCTTGCCCGCGCCGTTGGGCCCGATGAGGCCCGTGACCTGCCCGGTGCGCAGCTGGAGGCTGAGCTCGTCGGCGGCGCGGATGCCGCCGAAGTACTTGCGCAGGCCCTTGGCCTCCAGCGCGAGCTGACCGGTCGCCGCGGGCTGCCCGGCGCCGGCGGCCGCGGCCTCGGCGGCGGCCTCCTGGGCGTTGGAGTCCTCGGTGACGTCGGCCAGCTTGGCCACGTCGATGCCGCCGGCGGTCTTCGCGCTGCGCCGCCCGAGCAGCCGCCCGATCGTCCAGCGCTCCCGGATGAGGCCCTGGGGCAGCACCATCATGAAGATCACGATGAGCGACCCATAGATGAACGTGCGCACGAGGCCCGCGGTGTCGGGGTCCAGGTTGACCACGTTCTGCAGGAACGGGTCGAGCAGGACGATGATCGTCGCGCCCAGGATCGACCCGTACAGGTTCGCGGTGCCGCCGATGACGATCATCGCGATGATCTGCATCGACTGCGACAGGTCGAAGCCGCCGGGCTGGATCGAGGCGTTGTAGTAGGACAACATCACGCCGGCGACGCCGGCCATCGCGGCGGTGACGCCGAACACGGTGACCTTGTAGCGGACGATGTTCTTGCCGACGCCGCGGGCGGCGACCTCGTCCTCGCGCAGGGCGCGCAGCACCCGGCCGAAGGGCGAGTTGACCAGGCGCGAGCAGATCGCCAGCACGATCAACGCCACGATCACCGAGAAGATGACGAAGTGCGATGGCTCCAGCAGCGATTGCCCGAAGATCGTCGGGAAGGGCAGCGAGGTCAGGCCCGTCGCACCGCCCAGCGCCGGGATCGCGCCGACCACGGCAAGCACCGCGGTCGAGAGGGCCAGCGTGAGCAGGATGAGGAACCGGACGTCGAGGTAGAGCGCCGGGAGGCTGGCCAGGACGCCGAGCACGCCGGCGGCGAGGGCGCCGACCAGCAGGCCCGGGCCGAAGTGCCACCCGTGCGACGTGCCCAGGTAGGCGGCCATGTACCCGCCCACCGCGCCGAACGCGGCGTGGGCGACCGAGAGCTGGCCGGCGTAGCCGAGCAGCACGTTGAGCGACATCGCGTAGATCGCGTAGATCGCGATCAGGTTGATGTAGTTGTACGTGTTTGCCATGACGCTCTATGCCTCTCCGGCGCTGACGGCGGCCGGCGTCGTCGCCGGGCGCTTGAGCTGGAACAGATGGGGACGCCACGCCCTGGCCGCCTTGAAGACCAGGTAGATGAGCAGGACCGCGAAGACGACGACCTGCTGCCACTGGACGTTCAGCACCTGGGCGCTGATGCCCTCGAGGATGCCGATGGCCGTGCCGATGGCCATGATCCGCAGCGGGGAGCGCCCGAGCCCGGCCGCGAAGGCCACGACGAACGCGTAGAAGACGGGCTGCAGGCCCATGTTGGGCGTGCCGGTCGAGCGCATCGACGCGATGATCGCCGTGACGCCGCCCAGCAGCGCCGAGATGACGAACACCACGAGGTAGGTCCGGTTGCTGTCGATGCCGACGGCCTCGGCCATCCCGGGGTTGACCTGCACCGCGCGGATCCGGCGGCCCACTGGGGTGTACTTCAACAGGGCCCAGATGGCCACGCCGCAGGTCCAGACCGCGATGACGCCGATCAGGTCGAGCTTGGTGAACGTGACCTTGCCGATGTGCAGCGGCGAGTTGGAGATCCAGGCGAGGGTCTCGCCGCCGCTGGACTCCGGGCCCACGATCCAGCTCACGAGGTTCGGGACGGCGATGGTGACGCCGAAGGAGGCCACGAAGATCGCCAGCAGCGCCTGTGACGCGGCGCGCCGCTCGACGTTGCGGTAGATCAGGGTCTCGAGCAGGCAGTTGAACAGCGCGGCGCCGGCCATCGCGATGATGATGGCCAGGACCACGGGCAGGCCGGTGTGGTTGACCAGCCACGGGGTGAAGAACCCCACGAGCGCGTACGCGGCGGCCCACGCGAAGTGGAACCGCCCCGTCACGGCGACGATCAGACCGAAGCTGAGTCCCAGCAGGCCGTAGGAGGACCCGTTGATGAGCCCGTCGACCGCGTACTGGAAGAAGCCGGTGAGGGAGGCGAGGATCATGTCGCCCGTCCCCTCGTCGGCAGGGGCCACCCACCCGGCAGAGCCGGGTGGGTGCAGCGTCGATCAGAGCGTCGCGTCATCTATCAGACCTTCTGGAAGTCGGCGGCCTTGATGCCGTAGGTCGCCAGGGGGGTGATGTCGGCGACGTTGCCCGTGCCCTTGTCCTGGAACAGCTGCATCGTCAGGGCACTCGGCGAGTGCGTCTTGGGGTCGATGACGATCTTGCCGACCTCCGTCGCCGTGCCGCCGTAGACATGCGGGAACGAGGGGTCGGCCTCCAGGGCCTTCACGTAGTCGTCGCCGTTGTTGATGTCACCGCCGGCCGCCAGGATCCGCTCCATGAGCGTCGCGACGGCGAACGCGGTGATGTAGTCGCCCGCGTTGTAGTAGTTGGGGGTCTCGCCGTTGTGGTCCTTCTTCCAGTTCTCGACGAAGAACTTCGTCCAGGGGCTGGGGCCGTTGACGTCGAGGTAGTCGAACCCGAAGTACCAGTCCTTCCACGCCGCGCCGGCGAGCTTGGTCACCACCGACGTGTGGTCCACGCCCGCGTTGATGCACTTGACGCCCTGGCGCAGCATCTCCTTGGCCTGGTAGGCCGGGTCCGTGCCGAACGTCGTCCAGATGACGACATCGGGGTTGAGCTGCTTGACCTTCTGGATCGTCGAGGAGTAGTCGGTGGCGCCCAGCGGGGCCAGGAGCTCGCCGGCCTTCTGCACGCCGTACTGCGAGTACAGCTTCTTGGTGTAGTCCGACACCGCGTTGTTGTACGGCGGTGCGATGACCGGCTGGACCAGCACGTACTTCTTCTTGCTGGGGAACGTCTCGCTCAGGTACTTGAAGATGCCGTCGAGGCAGTCGGTCGGGTAGCCGGCGCGGAAGCCGTAGCAATAGGGCTGCGGCGCGAACGGGCCCGGGATCGGGCCTGCGCCGCCGCCGGGATCCGGCGTGAACATCTTGTACTGCTTGGCGAACGGCACGATCGCGCCGAAGCCGAAGATGTAGGAGCTGATCAGCACCGGCACCTTCGACAGGCCCGCCTGCCGGCCCGCGGCCGCCTCGGCCTGCGGCACCCCCGACTTGTTGTCGTAGTACTTCGTGTCGAACTGCACCTTGTTGTTCGTCCACTCGGCGACGTGCTGGGCGCCGTACTTGAAGCCCGCCGTCTGCTGCAGGCCGTACACCGACCCGGCGCCCGAGATCGCGAACTGCCCGGCGATCTTGAACGTGCCCGGCCCCTTGGCCAGCAGGTTGGTCGGCTTGCCCAGGATCTTCTGCAGCTCCTGGCCCGTCGCGCTGCCCGCCGCGGCCGGCTTCGGCTTGGAGCCGCTGCCCACCGTGCTCGAGACGTCGCTGCCGCTGCTCTTCTTGCTGCTGCCGCAGGCCGCGAGCACCCCGCCGGCGGCCACCATCGAGCCCGCCGCGGCCGTGCGCGCGACGAACCGGCGCCGCGTTTGCGCGCCGACAACCCCCGACACATCCAGTTTGTGCGAATCGCCCATGTGTGATCTCTCCTCCGTACCGCAGAACAGGTTTGCGGCCGTCCATCCCGGACGTCACCGCGGCGCACGCAGACAGCACCGCCCGGGCACCTCAGGCGCCTCGTTCCGGCTGCACGATCCTTGTGTGGGGGCGAACCTCGCACTGCCGAGAGCCCTGCGCAAGGGTCACTATCAGTTCCGCTAGGGCTGGGAGGGATCCTGCGTTGTGCAGCGACAACGCGCCGACAACGACCCTCGCCGTGGCCGCCGCCGATGGGGGTAGGGTGGCGCCGCATGGTCCCCGCCGACGGCAAGCTCGTGGCCCTGGCCGACGTGGCCGGCCTGGTGCCCGACGGCGCGAGCGTCGCACTCGGCGGGTTCTCGCTCGAGGGCGCCCCGATGGCCTTCTGCGCCGAGCTCGTGCGGGCCGGTGCCCGCGACCTCGAGCTCGTCGTGCCGGTGGGCGGGATGAACGTCGACTGGCTGCTGGCGGCCGGCTGCGCACGGCGGGTCCTGACGGCGCTCGTCGGCTTCGAGGGCTTCGGGCTGGCCCCGTGGTTCCGGCGCGCCGCCGAGCAGGGCCTCGTCGAGGTCGAGGACTGGAGCGAGCACACGATGCTCAGCGCCCTGCAGGCCGCGATCCTGGGCGTGCCCTACATGCCGACGCTGGCCGGCCTGGGCACCGACCTGCCGGCTCGGCTGCCCGGGCGCATGTGGGAGCTGGCCGACGAGCGCAGCGGGCGCCGGTTCATCGCCTGCGGACCCCTGGCGCCCGACGTCGCCGTCGTCCACGTCCACGAGGCCGACCGGCTGGGCAACGCCCGCGTCCTGCCGCGCTCGGTCTGGCTCGACGGCGAGCTGGTCAAGGCGGCCCGCACGGTGATCGTCACGGCCGAGCGCATCGTCGACACCGAGGTCTTCCGGGCCGCGCCCGAGCGGACCTCCTACCCGGGCTTCGCCGTCGACCACGTCGTGGCGGCGCCGGGCGGCGCGTGGCCCACGGCGTCGGGACCCGGCGCGGCCCCCGACGCCGCCTTCTACCGCGACTACGTGCGCGCGGCGCGCGACCCCGCCGCGTTCCGCGCGCTGTTCGCGCAGCGCGTCGCCCCGCTGCCGCCGTCGTCCCTCGTGCCGGCATGAGCGACGACCACACGCTCGACGAGCTGGTCGTGACCGCCCTGGCCCGGTGTCTGGACGACGAGACCCGGGCGTTCAACGGCGCCGCGTCGTTCGTGCCCGTCGTCGCGTTCCTGCTGGCCCGCGCGACGCACGCCCCGAGGCTGCTGTGGGCGGCCGCGTCGATCGGCGTGGACGCACGGCCCTCCGAGATCCCCGACTCGACGCTGTCGGGCTCGCTGTGGGAGGGCGCGTCGATGCTGCAGTCCTCCCCCTACGACTTCTGGGGCCGGGCGTTCACCGGGCGCCTGAACACGTTCTGCTTCCGCGGCGCGCAGATCGACGCGTTCGGCAACGTCAACAACACCGTCATCGGCGACTACGAGGCACCGCGGGTGCGGCTGCCCGGCGGCGGCGGGATGTCGGACCTCGGCGGCGTCATCCCGCGCCTGCTGCTGTGGACGACGACCCACGACCGCCGCACGTTCGTCGACCGCCTGGACTTCCGCTCCGGCCTGGGCTGGGGCGACGGCGGCGACCATCGCGAGCGGCTCGGCCTGCCCGGCGGCCCGCTCGCGTGCGTGACCGACCTGGCCGTGCTGGACTTCCACCCCGTGTCGCGGCGCATGCGCCTGCGGAGCGTGCACCCCGGCGGCACCGTCGACGACGTCGTCGACGCGACCGGGTTCGACCTCGTCATCGAGGGCGACGTGCCCGAGACGCGGGCCCCCACCGCGCAGGAGGTGGCGCTCATCCGCCGCCTGGACCCGACGGGCGCCCGGCGGCGCGAGTTCCAACGCACCTGAGCACGCCGACCTGGGATGCTGCGCGCCATGCAGCGCGTCCACGTCGTCCAGGACTTCCCGCAGAGCGTGCAGGAGCTCTTCGCCCACCTCAGCGAGCAGGAGAACCTCGAGCCGCTGTTCGGGGCCAGGATCCGACGGCTGAGCGACGGCACCGACGGCACCCGCAACGGTGCCGGAGCATCGCGGGAGCTCAAGGTCGGCCCGCTGCCGGGCTTCGTGGAGACCAACGTGGAGGTCGTCCCGGACCAGCTCATCCGCTACCGGATCACCAGGGGCGGCATCCTCAAGCACCACGAGGGCGTCATGCGCTTCACGCCCCAGGGCACGGGCTCGCGCCTGGACTACACGATCGACTTCGACGGGAAGCTGCCCGGGATCGGACCGCTCGTGCAGGCCATGCTCACGCGCAACGTCACCAACGGCCTGCGCCGCTACGCCCGCCAGGGCGTGCCGCCGGCGTCCTAGCCGTCACCGCCCGGGCGGCGGGTCCCGGCGCGCGAGCTTCTTGCCGGGGTTGAGCCGGCCGTGTGGGTCGAAGAGGCGCTTGACGCCCTCGTGGAGGTCGAGCGCCGCCGGCGCCCACTGGCGCTCGAGCTGGCCGCGCTTGACCCAGCCCAGCCCATGCTCGCCCGACACCGAGCCGCCGAGGGCCACGGCCGCGGCGAAGAGGTCCTCGGCGGCGGCCTGCGCGCGCATGAGCTCGGCGGCGTCGTCGCGGCGCACCAGCAGCGTCGCGTGCACGTTGCCGTCGCCCGCGTGGCCCCAGCTGCAGGCCGGCAGGCCGTGACGGGCACCGATCTCCACCGTGGCGGCGATGACGTCGCGCAGGCGCTCGAACGGGACGACGACGTCCTCGCCCATCTTGCCGCCGCGGTGGGCCGCGACCGCCGTCGAGACCCCGTCGCGCCAGCGCCACAGCGCCTCGACGTCGCCGCGCGCCTGCGGCGCGTGCAGCGCGAGCGCGCCGTCGCCGAGGACCTCGACGAGCTCGGAACGCACGCGCGCGGCCTCCGCGGCGCTCCCGTCGGCCTCGGCGATCACGAGCATCCTCGCCGGCGCCGGCAGCGCGGCGGGGAACGCCGCGCCCGCGGCCTCCAGCGTCCCGGCGTCGAGGTACTCGAGGATCGCGGGCGTCAGCCCGGAGGCGACGATGGCGTCGATCGCGTCGCAGCCCGCGCCGACCGAGTCGAACGCCGCGGCGACCGGCAGCCGCGCCTCGGGCATCGGGGTCAGCGCCAGCCACGCGGCGGTGATGACGGCCAGCGTGCCCTCCGAGCCCACGAGCAGCGACCGCAGGTCGTAGCCCGCGACGTCCTTGCGCAGCGGGCCGCCCACCGTCAGGACCTCCCCGGAGGCCAGCACGGCCTCCAGGCCGGTCACCCAGCGACCGGTCACCCCGTACTTGAACGCGTGCGGGCCGCCCGCGTTGGTGGCCACGTTGCCGCCGATCTGGGACTGCTCGGCCGCGCCGGGGTCGGGCGGGAACAGCAGGCCGCTCTCGCGGGCCAGGCGGTGGACGTGCCCGGTGGTCAGGCCGGCCTCGACGTGCATCCGCCAGCGCTCGGGCTCCAGCGCGCGCACGGCGGTCAGGCGCTCCAGGCCGAGGACGACCTCACCGCCGAGCGGGACGGCGCCCGCGGCCAGGCCCGTCCCTCCCCCGCGCGGCACGACGGCCACGCCGAGCCGGTCGCAGCAGCGCAGCGCGGCGGCCACGCCGGCGGTGTCGGCGGGCAGCACGACCGCCGCGGGCGTCCCGTGCACGCCGTGGGCCTCGGTCGCGTCGTGGCCGTAGTGGCGTAGGTCGCCATCGGGCACGGCGGCGCCGCCGAGCTCGCGCCGCAGGTCGGCGGCCAGGGCCCGCGCGCTCACGCCGCGTGCCGGCCCAGGGCGAAGGCGGCGTCGGCGCGGTCGGCGATGCGCCCGGCGATCGCCAGGCACGAGGTCGCCGCGGGCGACGGCGCGTTGCGGACGTGCACGGCGTCGGCCGTCTCGGAGAACACGAAGTCGTCGACGAGCGTCCCGTCGCGGGCCACGGCCTGGGCGCGCACGCCGGCCCAGCCGGGCTGCACGTCGTCCGGGCCCAGCGCCGGGACATAGCGGGCGCAGGCGGCCACGAACGCTCGCCGGCTGGCCTGCATCCGCAGCTCGGCCGCCCCCGTGCGCCACCACCGTGCCGCCAGGCGCCACGTGCCCGGCCAGCCCAGCGTGTCGCGCAGGTCGGCGGTGCGCAGCGTCCGCAGCGCGTAGGCGTCGCGTGCCCCGGCCATCAGGGCGGTCGGGCCCAGCAGGACCTCGCCGGAGATCGTGCGCGTCAGGTGCACGCCCAGGAACGGCAGCCGCGGGTCCGACACCGGGTAGATGAGCCCGCGGACCAGGTCCCGCGCGTGCGGGGCCAGGCGCAGGTACTGCCCGCGGAAGGGCACGATCCGCGGGTCGGCCGGTGCGCCGCCCGCGCGCGCGAGGCGGTCGGCCCACAACCCCGCGCAGAAGACCACGCGGCGCGCGACGACGTCAGGCGCCCCGTCGCGGGCCAGGACGACCGCGCCGGCGCGGCGGGTCACGCCGGTCACCTCGGCCCCCAGCAGCAGCTCGCCGCCGGCCTGCGCGACGTCGGCGGCCAGCGCGGCGGCCACGCCGGGGAAGTCGACGATGCCGGTCGCCGGCGAGTGCAGCGCGGCGATGCCCGTCGCGTGGGGCTCGAGCTCGGCCAGACCCGCGGCGTCGACGCGGCGCAGGCCCGGCACGCCGTTGGCGCGGCCGCGGCGCTCGAGCTCGTCCAGGCGGCCCAGCTCGGCGGGCTCGACCGCGACGATGACCTTGCCGCAGCGCTCGGCGCGCACGCCGCGCGCCTCGCAGTAGGCGTACAGGCGACGGGCGCCCTCGACGCAGAGCTGCGCCTTGGCCGACCCGGGCGCATAGTAGATGCCCGCGTGCACGACGCCGGAGTTGTGGCCGCTCTGATGCGCGGCGACGCGGGCCTCGCGGTCGAGGACCGCCAGGCGCAGTCCCGGGTGGCGGGTCAGCAGCTCGCGCGCGGTCGCCAGCCCGACCAGGCCGGCGCCGACGACCGCGACGTCATGTCCGCCCGGGGCGGTCAGATCTGGGACTCGACGAGCATGCGGATGGCATCGAGCGTGGCGGCCACGTCGTGATCGCGCTCGGAGGAGTGCGACGTCTCGAGGTAGAGCGTCAGGCGCGAGCCCTCGCCGTCGGGGTCGACCTGCATGACGCCGCGGTAGCCGCTGGGCGCACTCCACTGGATCCGGCGCTGGCGCGGGTCGGCCGCGAACGTCGCCTCGCCGTGCTGCTCGTGGCCGCCGTAGCGCGCGTCGACCTCGACGCGGCCGTCGCCCTTCTCCCGCGCCGCCGTCATCTGCGGCACGAACCTCGGCAGGTTCGAGACGTCGGAGATCGCCGCGTAGACGGCATCCGGGGTCGCTGCAACGTGCTCCGTGTGCTCGTGCTGCATGCGGGCTCCTCCAGGCGAGAGATCCGGTGACCCGCGCAGCGTACTCCCACGCCCGCGCACGGCGGGCGCGGGCGTGGGCGCGGGAGGGCCGGTGGGCTTCGGCGGCACGTTCCCCGGCGACGAGCCGGACCGCGCCGGGGACCTGGAGGCGCTGCGCGAGCTGTTCTTCCGCAAGGCGCTGCCGGCCCACCAGGGCCGCGTGTGCGCGGCACCGCTGGCCGCCCGGCCACGACGCCGCCGCGGTCGCCGCGCTTCGCGTCGCCGACCTGCCGGACGCCCGCTGCCCGACCGAGCGCGCCTCAGGTCACGCCCGCGTCGGCCAGCCAGGCCCAGAGCCTGGCCTGGTCGACGACCTCGACCCCCAGCTTCTCGGCCTTGGCCGTCTTGGACGCGCCGACGTCGGCGCCCGCGAGCAGGTGGTCGGTGCTCGCCGAGACCGACGAGGCCGCGGTCGCGCCGGCGCTCTCGACCAGGCGGGTGACCTCGGGGCGGCTGACCTTGGCGCCCGACCGCGGGTCGGTGAACGCGCCGGTGATCACGACGGTCGCGCCCTTCAGCGGCGAGTCGCCGGCGGCGGCCACGTCGACGGGCCGGTCCTCGTCCAGGACGTCGAGGACGACGCCGTGGGTGCGCAGCGCCTCGATGTCCGCGCGCACCTCCGGGCGGGCCAGGAACGCGACGATGCTCTCGGCGACCTTGGCGCCGATGTCGCGGACCGCCTCCAGGTCGGCGGCCGTGGCGGCCATGAGGTCCTCGATGCGCTCGTAGCCGGCGAGGCAGAGCCGCTTGGCCACGCCCTCGGACGCCATGGGGATCGCCAGGCCGATGAGCGCGCGGCGCAGGCCGAGGCCCTTGGAGCGCTCGATGGCCGCCACCATGTTGGCGGCGCTGACCTCGCCCATCCGCTCGTAGCCGACGAGCTGCTGCGCGGTGATGGCATAGAAGTCGCTGCGCCGGCGCAGCAGGCCGTCGTCGGCCAGCTTCTCGATCCAGACGTCGCCGACGCCCTCCATGTCGGCCGCCGCGCGCGAGGCCCAGTGCATGAGCCGGCGCGTCGCCTGGGCCGGGCACTGCAGGTTCAGGCACCAGCGCTCCTCCCCCGCGCCGCGCACCTCGAGCTCCGAGTCGCAGGACGGGCAGCGCTCGGGCGGCGCGATGACCTGCTCGCTGCCGTCGCGGTCCTCGGGGATCGAGCGCCCGGCGAACGGGATGACGTCGCCGCGGCGCACGACGGCGACGGTGTCGCCGATGCGCAGGTCGCGCTCGCGGATGAGCCTGGGGTTGTGCAGCGTGACGTTCTCCACGGTCACGCCGCCCACGAACACGGGCGCCACGCGGGCGCGCGGCGGGACCCGGCCGATCTTGCCCACCGGCCACTCGACGGCCAGCAGCTTGGTCAGGCGCTCCTCGGGCGGGTACTTGAACGCGATGGCGCCGCGCGGCTCGGCGCTGGTGGACCCCGCGGCGTCGAAGGCCGCCGGATCGTGCAGGCGCACGACGGCGCCGTCGATGTCGTAGTCCAGGCCGTCGCGCCGGGCACCGATCGCGTGCACGGCCTTCATCACCGAGTCGGCGTCGGCGCAGACGACCTGCGCGGCGGCCTCGATGCCGAGCCCCTGCACGTCGATCGCGGCGCCGTCGCGGTCGGCGCCGAAGGCGACGAAGCGCAGCAGTCGGCCGCCGGCCGCGGCGGCCTCGGGGTCCTTCTGCATCAGCGTCCCGGCGGCGCCGCTGCGCGGGTTGGTCAGCGGCCGCTCGGGATGGGTGTCGTTGTAGGCCGTCCACGTCGAGCGCGTCATGACCGCCTCGCCGCGCACCTCCACCCGGCCGGGCGCGTCGACGCGGGCCGGCAGCTCCGGGATGACGTGGCGCACCTTGTCGGTGACGAGCTCGCCCACCTCGCCGTTGCCGCGCGTGGCGACGTGCTCGAGCTCCCCGTCGCGGTACACGACGCTCAGCGACAGGCCGTCGAGCTTCTCCGAGACCCGGAAGGCCTGGCCGGCGAAGCGCTCGCAGAACGCCCGGATCTGCTCCTCCCCGGTCGCCTTGGCCAGCGAGAGCATCGGGCGGGCGTGGCGGATCGTCGGCCCGGTGAGCTGCGACGGCGCGTTGACGCGCCCCAGCGGGCTGTCGGCCGGCTCCAGCGCGGGGTGCTCGGCGACCAGGACGGCCAGCTCGTCCTTGAGCGCGTCGTAGTCGGCATCGGGCAGGGGGCTGTCCCCGGCGCCGTAGTAGAGGTCGTTGAGCCGGCGCACCTCCGCGGCCAGCTCGTCGATGCGGGCGCGGGCGGCCTCGGGGGATCGCTTGGGCGGCACGCCCCCGATCCTGAAGGACGGGGCGGCCGGAGCGAGCAACGAGCGCCCGGAGGCTGAGAAGGGCATGCCGGCGACGGGCGCACGACCTAGGATGGGCCGATGGCCACCCGTATCGATGCACCCGCGACGCAGGCCCGGCCCGCCGACCACGCGCTGGAGGCCGAGCTCGAGCGCCACCGGCGCGAGCTGACGGGCTACAGCTACCGCATGCTGGGCTCCTGGTTCGAGGCCGAGGACGCCGTGCAGGAGACGATGGTGCGCGCGTGGCGCAGCCTCGATGCGCTGCAGGCGCGCCCGGCCCTGCGCTCGTGGCTGTACCGGATCGCCACGAACGTCTGCGTCGACATGCTCCAGAGCCCGCAGCGGCGGGCGCGCCCCATGGACCTCGTCGAGTCCACGACCGCCGACTCCGCGCTGCCCGTGCCGCTGCCCGAGTCGGCCTGGGTCCAGCCCGTGCCCGACGGCCAGGTGCTGGCCTCCGACGGCGACCCGGCCGAGGTCGCCGCGGCGCGCGAGACGATCCGCCTGGCGTTCGTGGCCGCGCTCCAGCACCTCCCGGCGCGCCAGCGCGCGGTCCTCATCCTGCGCGAGGTGCTGCGCTGGCAGGCCTCCGAGGTCGCCGAGCTGCTCGACACCACCACGGCGTCGGTCAACAGCGCGCTGCAGCGCGCGCGGGCCACGCTCGACGCCCTGGACCTCGACAGCGCCGCCCCGCTGAGCGTCGACGACGACGAGCAGGCCGCGCTGCTGGCCCGCTACGTCGACTGCTTCGAGCGCTACGACATCACCGCGCTGGTCTCCCTGCTGCACGAGGACGCGACGTTCTCCATGCCGCCGCACCCGATGTGGCTGCGCGGCCCGGAGGAGGTCGCGGGCTGGATGCTCGGGACGGGCGCCGGCTGCGAGGGCTCGAGGCTGATCCCGACGCGCGCCAACGGGTGCCCGGCCGTCGCGATCTACAAGCCGGCCGGGCCCGGCGTGCACGAGCCGTTCAACATCGCGCTGCTCGAGATCTCGGGCGGCCGGATCGCGGCCATCCACCACTACCTGTTCCCCGAGCTGTTCGAGGCCTTCGGGCTGCCGACCCGGCTCGAGGCCTAGGGCCCGGCCACGCTCCCCGAGGGCATCTCGGTCGGGCACTGGACCGACCCCCGAGGCCGGACGGGCTGCACCGTCGTGCTGGCCCCGGCCGGCGCCGTGGCGGGCGCCGACGTCCGCGGCGGCGCGCCGGGAACGCTGGGCACCGACGCGCTGCGGCCCGGGATGCTCGTGCAGGAGGCCCACGCGATCCTGCTGACCGGCGGCAGCGCGTTCGGGCTCGACGCGGCGGCCGGCGTCATGGCCCACCTCGAGCAGGGCGGCCACGGCCTGGCCATCGGCCCCGTGCGCGTCCCCATCGTCGCCGGCGCGGTGATCTTCGACCTTCTCACGAGCGACGCGTCGGCCCGGCCCGGCGCCGCGGCGGGCACGGCGGCCTGCCGCGCCGCGACGCGCGAGCCCGCCGTCGGCGCGGTCGGGGCGGGCACCGGCGCCACGGTGGCCAAGGCCGCCGGCGCGGCGGGCACGGCGCCCGGCGGCTTCGGCCTGGCCGGCGCGCGGGCCGGCGACGCGACCGTCGCGGCGGCGATGGTCGCCAACGGCGTCGGCGGCGTCTGGGACGACGAGCGCCACACGTGGATCGCGCCGCTGGCCGGCTGGGATCACGCGTCCGGCCTCATGCCGGGCGCCAACACGACGATCGGCGTCGTGGTCACCGACGCGCGGCTGACCAAGGAGCAGGCCAACCGCGTGGCGACCGTCGCCCACGACGGGATCGCGCGCGCCGTGCGCCCGGCGCACACCCGCTACGACGGCGACACGATGTTCTGCCTGGCCACGGGCGCCGTCGACGCGCCCGCCGACGCCGTGGAGGCCGTCGCCGCGCAGGTCGTGGCCGCGGCGATCGCCGCGGGCGTGCGCGCCGCGGGCGCCGCCTAGCCGGCGGCCAGCAGCCGCGGACGCAGGTCGTGCGCCCAGTCCCAGCAGGTCACGACGGGCAGGGCCTCGGCCACGGCGGCGCGCAGCGCGCGGTCCTCGGTGACCAACGGGACGGCTGCCAGGGCCGCGGCGGAGGCGATGCGCGCGTCGTCGCGGTCCACCCCGGGCGCCGCGCGCAGCCGGGCCAGCATCAGGGCGTGCGCGGGGTCGTCCTCGTCGGGCCCCGGCACGACGAGCACCCGGACGCGGCGCAGGGCGACGCGGCGGGCCGGGTCGGGCGTGGCGGCGATCTGCAGCACGCTCTCGTGGGCGGCCAGCAGCTGCACGCGGCCGGCCGACGTCGCCCGGTCCACCCGCGCGGTCAGGCCCTCCTCGGCGGCGATCGCGTCGAAGATCATCGAGTCGATGAGGCACCGCAGGACCGTCACGACCGCCGATCATGGCCGATGCCCGGACACGGGCTCCCGGCCATAGGTCCGGGTCGCGTCACCCCGGGCGCTGAGCGGCTCTGCCCAAGGTCTAGGTTTCGGCGCGATCGCGTGACCGGGGGCGCGCCGACTGCCACCATGGCGCCGCGACGCTGTCCTACGCAACGCTCGGCAAGGAGCCCTTTGAGGATGCACACCCGTTCGATGCTCGCGGCCACCGCCCTGGCCGCCGCGGTGACCGGCCTGACGGCCCAGGCGGCCATGGCCGGGACCGTCAGGACCCAGAGCGTCTCCGGCGTCCAGCGCCTGGAGTTCAGCGACACCGTCATCAGGAACGGCGTCAACGTCGGTGAGCCCAACGCGCTGACGGTCACGCTGGCGGGCGGCGTCTACACGGTCACCGACACCAGGACCGCCCCGACCGCCGGGCCCGGCTGCGCCCCGGCCGGAGCGCACGCGGTCAGCTGCCCCGCGGCCGCCATCAGCCTGCTCGCCTTCCCGCTCGGGCCCCAGAACGACACGTTCAACAACCAGACCCCCACCCCGGCCCGGATCACGAGCGGCCTGGGCAGCGACACCATCATCAACTCGGGCAACGGCGACGACGTCATCGACATCGCCGGCAACGAGATCGACTTCGTGACCTCCTGCGGCGCGGGCAACGACACGGTGCACATCGACCGCCGCGACACCGTGGCGGCCGGCTCGGGCTGCGAGACCATCAACGGCGTGACCACCCCGACGCCGCCCAGCGGCGACGGCACGCCCACCCCGACGGGGCCGAGCACCCCGCCCGTGCAGGCGTCGCCGCCCGGCACGACCGCCCCGGTCTCGGCCGAGTCGATCCCGCCGACCAACAAGCCCGGCGCCTGCCGCGTGCTCTACCTCGGCACGCCCGGCGTCGACCGCATCCTCGGCTCCAACGACGGTGACCTCGAGTTCGGCTTCGGCGGCAACGACTACCTCGACGGCCAGGCCGGCGACGACTGCCTGTACGGCAACGACGGCAACGACACGGTCATCGGCGACGACGGGCTCGACCTGCTCGTCGGCGGCGCCGGCGCCGACAGGCTCTACGGCGGCAACGGCAACGACCGCGAGTACGGCAACGCCGGCTCGGACAAGCTGTACGGCAACAACGGCGACGACCGGCTCTCCGCCGCCGCCGGCAACGACCAGGCCTACGGCGGCGCCGGCAACGACGCGCTCTACGGGGCCACGGGCAAGGACCGCCTCTCCGGCGGGACGGGCCGCGACCACCTGTCGGGCGGCAGCGGCGCCGACCAGCTGTTCGGCGGCGCGGGCAACGACGTGATCCTGGCCGGCAGCGGCCGCGACCTCGTCAGCGCCGGCGCGGGCAACGACCACATCAGCGCCCACGACCACGAGCGCGACATCGTGCGCTGCGGCGCCGGCAGCGACCACGTCGTCGCCGACCACATCGACGTGCTCGAGGGCTGCGAGCACGTCACCTACCGCAACTAGCGCCCGCAGGGCCCCCGCCCGCGTCCGCCGGCCGTCACCCGACGGCCGGCGGGCGCCGCGGCGTGCGGGGCGCGATCCCCTAGGCTCGCGGCGTGGACGCATCCCCGGCCCCCGAGACGTTCCTGCTCGTCGACGGCGAGAACATCGACGCGACGCTGGGCGGCAGCCTGCTGGGCCGCCGCCCCGCGCCCGAGGAGCGCCCCCGCTGGGACCGCGTGCTCGAGCACGCCCGCTCGGTCTGGGACCAGCCCGTGCGCGGGCTCTTCTTCCTCAACGGCTCCGGGCACCTGCCCATGTCGTTCGTGCAGGCGCTGGCGGCGCTGGACTACCGCCCCGTGCTGCTCAGCGGCCCGGCCGAGGTCAAGGTCGTCGACGTCGCGATCCAGCGCACGCTCGACGCACTGGCCCAGCGGGCCGCCGGCGACGTGCTGCTGGCCAGCCACGACGGGGACTTCGCGCCCCAGGTGGCCGCGCTGCTCACCGATCCCGGGCGGCGCGTCGGCGTGCTGGGCTTCCGCGAGCTCATCAGCGGCGCGCTGGCCGAGCTGACGGCCGATGGCCTGGCGCTCTACGACCTCGAGGACGACGTCGGGGCGTTCACGGTGACGCTGCCGCGCGTGCGCGTCATCCCCATCGAGCGCTTCGACCCCTGGACGCTGCTGGGCTAGGCGCCGTCGCCGTCCAGCGCGAGCGTGGCGAGGGCCATGATCGCCTCGCGCGTGCGGGCCGAGACGTAGAAGCGCGCCGGGTGGCAGAACATCGCGCCGGGCACGCCGGTGGCCTCGGCCAGCGCGTCGTCGCTCAGTCCGGCCCAGGCGGCGGGCAGGTCGCGCCGGTTGGCGAAGTCACCGGCCTTGACCGGGACGGCCTGCATGCCCCAGCCGTCGGACTTGGGGTAGACGACGTACAGCGCGCCGGGCGCCCCGGCCACGACGAGCTCCCGCCACGGCATGTTGCGGTCCAGCTCGACGATGCGCGGGTCCTGGGCGCGGGCGATCGCGTCGCGCACGAGCCGCCGCGCCCGGCCGAAGGCCGCCGCGCCGGCCAGCTCGCGCTCCAGGATGCCCTCGGCGACGTCGACGGCCTGCGCGAAGCGCGCGTCCTGGGCGGCGTCGTCGAGCTCCTCGTCCCAGGCCGGGTTCATCGCGGCGACCACCCCGCTGACGGTCATGGGCCGCACGTCGCCGACCTCGGAGCGCACGATGGTCTGGCCCGTGTCGTTGGCGTCGACGCCCTGCACGAGACGCTCGTCGATCGACGCCGCGGCCTCCTCGTCGCCCCCGGCCAGCGCGACGCCGTGCGCGCGCCACACCAGGCCGAAGCTCGCGTAGCGGATGCCGTTGGGCCGCTCGCCGGCGCCGCCGCGCTGGTGGTGGTCGAAGTCGCCGGTCGCGGGATCCGAGCGGCCGCCCACGTCGACCCGGACGTCGGCGGCCGCGACCACCGCCTCGTCGCGGCTGCGCACGAGCTCCAGCGGGCCCACGGCCAGCCGCAGCGCGGCGATGGCGAAGACGTCGTCGGCGTGGAAGTTGCCGGGATGGGTCACGACCTGCATGACCCCCAACGTAGCCGGGCGGGCGCGGCGGGCGCCCCGCGGTCACCTTGACCGTTCATATGCACGTCAAGGCGACCACGACCGTCACGGAACGCGCACACGCCACGCGGCGCGCCCGGGTCACGCAGGCGCCGAGGCGAGCACCACCGGGTTGCCCGACGGGTCGTTCAGCAGGTGCCCGCCGTCGACGGGCTCGGCGGGCGCGCCGGCGGCGGCCACCCGGTCCAGCGTCGCCTGCAGGGCCGGACCGGCGGGGAGCACGACGGTCATCCGGCGCAGCGTCGCGCTGCCCTGCGGCGCCGGACCCGCGCCGGCGCTCTCCCACGAGTTGGCCCCGATGTGATGGTGGTAGCCGCCGGCGGCCAGGAACGCCGCCTGGCGCCCGAGCTGGGCCATGAGGCCGAAGCCCAGCGTGTCGCAGTAGAACGCCACGGCCGCGGGCACGTCGGCGACGCGCAGGTGCACGTGGCCCATCACCGTCCCGGCCGCGAGCGCGTCGAACGGCTCGCGGGCCGGGTCGGCCAGCTCCCCGAGCAGCCCGTCGACGTCGAGCGCCATCGTCGTCATGCGCTCGCCCACGCGGCCCTCCCACACCTCGCGGGGACGGTCCCAGTAGACCTCGATGCCGTGCCCGTCGGGGTCGGAGAGGTAGATCGCCTCGCTGACGAAGTGGTCGGCCATCCCGGCCAGCGCCACGCGGGTGCGCGCGGCGTGCGCCAGCCAGGCGGCCAGGTCGCGGCGCGCGGGCACCAGCAGCGCGAAGTGGTACAGGCCGGTGGCCCGGCCCACGGGCGGGGCGCCGGGGACCTCGTCGAGGACGAGCAGGTCCTCCCCGCCGGTGCCCAGCGCGGCGCGCGCACCCTCGCGGCGGTGCACCCGTAGCCCGAGCGACGTCTCGTACCAGGCCACGGAGCGTCCGAGGTCGGCGACGACCAGGCCCACCGGCCCCATGCGCGTCCCCGGCGCGATCGCGGCGTGCAGCGCGTGGGCGGAGGCGTCGAGCTCCTCGGGATCGCGGGGCACCATGGGCACATCCCACCACACCGGCGCCTCCGTGCACCGTCGCTTCCGCCAGGGCGGCCGGGGATAGCCTGGCCGGCATGCTCGAGGACAAGGTGTGCGTCGTGACCGGGTCGGGGCGCGGCATCGGCCGCGCCACCGCGGTCGAGATGGCCCGGCGGGGCGCCAAGGTCGTGGTCTCCGACGTGGGCGAGAACGCCGACGAGACGCTCGAGGCCGTCCGCGACGCCGGCGGCGACGCGATCTACATCCGCTGCGACATCACGCGCTTCGACGAGGTCAAGGCGCTGATGGACGGCGCGGCCGAGCACTTCGGCGGCATCGACGTCCTGCACAACAACGCCGGCGTCCACGAGTCCGACCTGCACGGCTCCAGCACCGTCGACACGCTGCCCGACGAGATCTGGGAGCTCGTCTTCAACGTCAACATCCGCGGCGTCTTCTGGACCACCAAGGCGGCGGCGCCCCACCTGCGCGCGTCGACGCGCGGCCCGTCCATCGTCAACTGCGCCTCGACGGGCGGCCTGCTCGGCTACCCCAACTCGTCGGCCTACTGCGCGTCCAAGGGCGCCGTCGTCAACTTCACGCGCGCGACCGCCGTCGACCTCGCCGCCGACGGGGTGCGCTGCAACTGCTACTGCCCCGGCAGCGTCCAGACTCCGATGATCGAGGGCTTCATGGCGGCCGCGGCCGACGACCCGTCGGCGATGAGCGGCCTCGTGGGCGCCCAGCTCATCGACCGCATCGGGCAGCCGGAGGAGATCGCCCGACTCGTGTGCTTCCTGGCCTCCGACGACGCCTCGTTCATCAACGGCGCGGTCTACGTCATCGACGGCGGCAAGCTCGCCTGGCGCGGCACGCGCGGCTGAGCCCGCTCACCCCGCCAGCAGGCGGGCGAGCTCGGGATGCTCGTCCAGCAGCCCGGCCAGCACGCCCGCCAGCTCGGGCGTCAGGAAGACCCCGACACGCTCGCCGTCGCGCCGGGCGTCGGCCCACGTGTCGCGCAGCGCCAGGCGCTCACGCAGCCCCGCGGCGCCCGCGCCGGCGTCGCGCGCGGCGGGCTCGACCACGCCGTCGCGCAGGGCCTGCCACGCGGCGGCGGTCATCCACAGGGGCTCCCAGGCGGCCATGGCCCCAGCCTAGGCGGCGGGGCGGGTAGCCGCACCGCCGGGACGGGTGCCGTCACGGCTGCCCGGCGTGCGGCGCGCCGTGACACTGGGAGGATCCATGCTCGCCCCGTCCTCCCCACTGCCCGTCAAGGGCCCGGACGCCGCCACGATCGCGCGGCGCGCGCTGGTGGCGCTGGCGCTGGCCGGGGCCGCGGCCGTCGCGCTGGTGCTGGCCGGTCGCCCGGCGCGGGCGATCGGCGACGCGCTGGACCGGGCGCTGCACGCCGACGCGCGCTGGGTGGCGGCCGCCGCCGGCTTCGAGGTCCTGTCCTTCGCGGGCTACGTCGTGCTGCTCTGGCTCGTCACCGGGCGGGCGACCCCGCGGATGGACCTGCGCGCCAGCGTCCAGGTGACGCTCGGCGGGGCTGCCGCGACGCGCCTGATGCCGACCGGCGGCGTGGGCGGCGCCGCGCTGACGCTGTGGATCCTGCGCCGCACCGGCCTGGACGCCCGGCGCGCGGGCCGCACGCTGCTGACGTTTCTCGTCCTGCTCTACGCCGTGTTCCTGGCGTCCATCGCGGTCTCCGGCGCGCTGCTGGCCGCGGGGGTCGGCGCCGTGCGCGGCCCGCTCGGCCTGACCGCCGTGCCGGCCGCCCTGGCGACGGCCGGGATCCTCGTGCCGCTGGGCCTGGGGCTCGCGCACCGCGAGGACGCGGTGCCCGCCACGGGACGGGTGCGCTCCCTCGCTCGCCTGCTCGGCGCGGCCGTGCACGACGCGCTGGGCCTCGCCCGCCGGGCCGACCCGCGCCTGCTCGGCGCCCTGGCCTGGTGGACGTTCGACGCCGCCGTGCTGTGGGCCATGCTCGACGCGTTCGGCGCCGCGGTGCCGTTCGCCGTCGTCGTGCTGGCCTACTTCGTCGGCCAGGCCGGCAACCTCGTGCCGGTGCCCGGCGCGGTCAGCGGCGGGATCGCGGGCGTGCTGCTGGCCTTCGGCGTGGACGCCGACCTCGCCCTGGTCTCCGTGCTCGGCTACCGCGCCGTGGCGATCTGGCTTCCGGCGCCGTTCGGCCTGCTCGCCCTCGGCGCGCTGCGCCACACCGTCGCGCGCTGGGCGCCCGCGGCGGCCTGAGCGCGGCGGCTCAGTCCGACCACAGCGCGAGGTGCACGCCGACGGCGGCCGGGTCAATGCCGGTCCCGCGGCACGCGCCCTCGACGAGCCGCCCGGCCCGCGCGACGGCCGCCTGGTCATCGTCGGCGTCGGGGAGCCGGAGCATCACGTCCTGGGCGTCCTGCTCCATCGACTCCCGGCCCGGCAGCGTGAACGAGCGCAGCTGGGCCGTGACGATCTCGCGGTCCTCGTCGGACTCGAAGGTCAGGTAGACGTCGGCCATCCCATGATCCTCGCAGCCGCGCCAAGCGCGCGCGGCGCGCATCGCGTCCGAGCCGCTCGAGCCCGCCCTCAGGCGGCGTAGCGGCTCGCCGCGCGGGCCCGGGCCTTGGCGGCCTCGACCTCACGGTCCTTGGGCGGCGCGGAGGTCACGAGCGCGTCGAGCAGGTGCCGGGAGGCGTGGGCGATCTCGGCCACGGCGCGGTTGAAGGCCTCCGCGTTGGCCTGCGACGGCTTCGTGAAGCCGCTGATCTTGCGGACGTACTGCAGGGCCGCGTCGTGGACCTCCTCGTCGGTGGCCGGCGGCGCGAAGTTGTGGAGCGGGCGGATGTTGCGGCACATGGCGCAAGCGTAGACGGCGTCTGTGCTCAACTGGGGCGATGCGTCTGCTCGTGGTCGCAGACCAAGCGCCCCATCTCCCCCTCCCCGCCCTCGTCCGCGCGCATGCGCCCGACGCCGTGGTCACGCTCGGGGACCTGGCGGCCGACGTCCTGGATCCCCTGTGGCGCTACGAGGTGCCCATCCTCGGCGTCTACGGCAACCACGACGACGGCCGCTACCTCGGCGCCGCCAACACCACCGACCTGCACCTGGCCACGGCGACGCTCGGCGGCCTGACGTTCACGGGCTTCCAGGGCTGCGTGCGCTACAAGCGCGGCGCGCCGCTGCAGTACAGCCAGCGCGAGGCCTCGCGCCTGGCCCGCGGCCTGCCGCGCGCCGACGTCCTGGTGACCCACTCGCCGCCGCGCGGGGTCCACGAGGAGCCCGGCGATCGCGCCCACGAGGGCTTCGACGGGCTGCGGGCCTACGTCGAGGCCGTCCAGCCGCGCCTGCACCTGCACGGCCACACGCCCGCCCCGCCCCGGGCCACGGTGCGCATCGGCGCCACGCCGGTCATGCACGTCGTGGGCCACCGCCTCGTCGAGCTGCCCGGCGGCTGACCTGGCTCAGCCCGCGGCGGCCCACCCCGACCAGCGCCGCACGTCGACGGCGAGCACCGGGCCGGCGGGCGGGACCTCGCGGTAGGGCGCGTAGCGCCCAGCCAGCAGCCCGACGGCGAGCTCGCCCTCCGGCGCGGCGGCGTCCAGGACGCGGGCCTCGCCGTCGGCGCGCGCCCACCACAGCCGCCCCCAGTCCTCGTCGTAGACGTCGGCCAGCACGCTGACCTGCGGGTTGGCGGCCACGTTGGCCAGGCGCCGCAGCGCCCGGGTGCGCTTGGGCTTGTGGTCGACGGCGTGGTAGATCGTCTCGCCCGCCACGGCGAACGTGATCGGCACGAGGTGCGGCCGTCCCTGGGCGTCGGCGGTGGCCAGGCGCGCGACCCGCGCGGCGGCGAGGCGGTCGCGGGCCTGGGCGGCGGTCATTCGCCGTTGAGCTCGCGGACCGCGCCCTCGAAGGCGTCCAGGGTGCGCTCGACCTCGCCACGCGCCGCCGAGGGGACCCAGCACACCGCGCGCGCGACGCCCGCCTCGCGCATGCGCTCGAGCTCGCGGGGATCGGCGGGGGCGCCGAACATGATGACCGGGATCGTGCGGCCCGCCGCCTCGGCGCGCTCGCGCAGCTCGGGCATGCGGTCCAGGACGTCGCCGCGGTTGTGGTTGGGGAACCACGCGTCGCCGAAGGCCAGGACGCGGTCCAGCACCGTCGGGCCGTTGCCGCCGACGAGGATCGGCGGGTGCGGCCACTGCGCGGGCTTGGGCCAGGACCACATCGGGTCGAAGTCGACGTGCTTGCCGTGGTAGCTGGCCTCGTCCTGGGTCCAGATGGCCTTCATCGCCTCGACGCGCTCGCGCAGGATCGCCATGCGCACGCGGGCGTCCGTGCCGTGGTCGGCCATCTCCTCCCGGTTCCAGCCGGCGCCGACGCCGAACTCGAAGCGCCCGCCGGAGAGGTGGTCGATGCTGGCGACCTCCTTGGCGGTGTGGATCGGGTCGCGCTGGATGACCAGGCAGATCGCGCTGGCGATGCGCAGCCGCGTCGTGGCGACGGCCGCGGCGGTCAGCGCGACGAACAGGTCGTAGGTGTGGAAGTACTTGCGCGGCAGCGGGCCGCCGCCGGGGTACGGACTCTCGCGGCTGACGGGGATGTGCGAGTGCTCCGGGAAGTACAGCCCCGCGTGCCCGCGCTCCTCGACCAGGCGGGCGATCTCGCCGGGTCCGATCGCGTCGTGGGTGGGGAAGAAGCCGACTCCGGTGTCCATGGGCAGAGCCTAGTGTCATGGTGGTTGCCGCGGTCCTGGCCGGAGTTCGATCCACCCGCTGGTGGCTGCGGTCAAAGGGCAGACCGGCTGCGGATCAGGGTGCCGGTGGCGCCACGCGAGCGGGTGACGCGGCGCCGCCCGCTCCACTCGTGAGTGCGCGCCGCTTCCAGCCGGCTTGCCGCCGTCAACGATCAGATACTCGCCCGGATCGGGCGGTGATCCCTTGGGGCGGGCTGGGGATACCAGACATCGCCCCGCGGAACCGGCGAGCCGGCCTGACTTGCGCACAAGCACGAGGTTCATCATCACCACGTGCTCTGAGACGCTGATGCTGTTGGAGAGGTTCACCTCCGCAACGGTGAGGCCGTCCTGGCGATCCGCTCCGCGGTCAGATGTCCGAGGGTCGTGAACCGGCCGTGCCTTCGTGCCGACCGCCCAGCGACCGCTGTGGTGCCGTGCGGCATCCGGCTGCCCGATCTCTCATGCACGACGTCGGGCTTGGCGGCTGCTCTATCTCCCCTCCTCGCACCTGCGCTGATATTCGGGTCTCCTCGGCTTCTCCACGCGACCGTCCCGATCGTCTAGGTTCGTGAAGCGGTGCTGTCAGACCCTCTGTCGATCCGGTACGACGAGTGTCTCGTCTGCGACGACGAGCGTTTGTCCTGAGCAGCGATGCTCGATCGTGATGGTCCTGAACGGAGGGTGAGCACCGGCGTCCCGGCCCTCGACGACGTACTCGGGGGGCTGTTCTGGGGGGACAACGTCGTGTGGGAGTTGGACGGCGCCTCGGCCGACCCGTTCTACCGGGCCATCCTGCGCCTCGAGGATGCCTTCGATGCGAGCACGTGGATCGCAGTCCGCGGTGCGCCCAGCCGGCTCGTACCGGACTTCCCACGACTCGAGACCGTCGGCATCTCGCCCGAGTACACGTCGATCGAGCCGAGCGACCTGCTGCGCGAGATCCGCAGTCGGTGCGAAGCCGGCAAGCGCAACCTGCTGCTGTTCGCGCCTCTGGATCGGATGGTGTGCGCGTGGGGCGCCGAGCTCACGCGCGGCTTCTTCGCGCGCTGCTGTCCGCTGCTGCTCGACGTGGGAGCCATCGCCTACTGGTCGATGGATCTGCGGGAGACGCCTGCGGCGGTTCAGGACACCGTCGAGGCGGTGACGCAATGCGTGCTGCATCTGGACAAGCACAGCGTGCGCGTGGCCAAGGCCGAGGGCCGCGATCCGAGCGTCAGGGGCTCGCTGCTGCACTGGCACGACGAACAGGAGGGCCCCGTCCTCTTCGAGGCCGACGTCATCGGTCGGGTGGCAGCGTCGCTGCGGACGCTGCGGCGATCCCGCAACATCACACAACGACAGCTGGCGCAGACGGCAGGGGTGACGTCAAGTGCGATCTCGCAGGCCGAGCGGGCCGAGCGCGGTCTATCGCTGACGACGCTCGTACGCTTGAGCTCGGAGCTCGGACTGACGGTGGACGACCTGCTCCACGGCGAAGACCCGTCGACCTATCAGATCGGACGACGCATCGGGGACCCGCGCCGCGCCCCCGAGCCCGCCATCACCCTGCTCGGAGGGGTCGGGTCCGAGGTGAGAGTCGATCTGGTGCATCTTGCCGCTCGACAGGCCGGAGCGCCGATTGGACGCCACAGCGGCCGGGGGATCGTTGCGGTGTCGTGCGGGCTCGTCCAGGTTGGGTTGGGGAACCATACGCCGACGATCCGCGGCGGCGAAGTACTGGTCGCCGATTGCGCGCACATCGATGGCTGGCGCAACCTCGGCGACCGCGAGGCCGTTCTGTTCTGGATCGCCATCGCAGAGCGCGCGTGAGCTGCGATCGTCCGGCTGGCTCGCGGTACCCGGTCACCGCGTCCGGCGCAGCGTCACGAGCGACCGAGTGCCCCGTGGCGCCCGGGCGAGGAGCTCCATCTTCATGATCGAGCCATGCGGGACGATCACGGCCCGTGGCGGAAGGCGACCGCCGCCGGGGACCTTCAGCAGCTCGTCGTAGTGCTCGGGGTGGGGATACAGGGTGAGAAACCCGTCGCCCGGTCCGGCCTCGACGGCGAACAGGAAGAACTGCTCGCCGTCGGCCAGCGTCACGCGCACGATCGGCTCGCGGCCTCCGCGCTGGCGGGTGAACTCCTGCACCCGGCCGAGGAGCGCGTCCAGCCAGCCCGACTCCTCCGCGCGCATCTCCCCGCCCGCCATCCTGTCGAGCGCCGCCTCACCGCCAACGTCCTCCGAGGGTCGCCGGCTCACGGTGGCCTCCTCGGCCACGTCGAGGCTGCCGTGGACGGTCTCGCCCGAGCGCTCCCGGTAGCCGGGCACGAGCAGCGAGGTCACGATCCCGTGGTGCGCGGTCAGCTCATCGATGACGGGCCAGACCTCGGCCACCTTCTCGGGACGATCGATGTACACCGTGTAGGTCGGCCGGTCGCTCTTCACGCGGCCGAGTCTGTCGCCGTGCGGCTCCTCGTCGCTGGAGAAACCCCAGTCGCCGAGGATCGTGGTGGCGCCCGCGGCGCCGACCTCACGTAGGCGCCGGGTCAGCTCGCTGTAGAGCGCCCGACCATTGACCTCCGCCGTCCGCCGCGTGTACACGCGGATCGCCTGCCACACGTCCCGACGCGACCCATGCCCGTTCGCCACGCACGGCGGGGGCTCCAGCAGTTCGCCGTCGTGCTTGACCTGCGCGATGCCCTCGAGCGTCACCACCGGCTCGACGAACAGCTCGTGCAGGTGCGCCAGCGATCGTCGCAGCAGCGCGGGCGGTCCGACCGCGACGATCACCATCGGCGTGTTGCTGTTGGTCGCAAAGAGCCGTGCCCGTTGGCGGCGGCCACCGAGCAGCCCGTCCACGCCGGGCAGCACGATCGCTCCGGGGGCGCCGTGGCGCCTCAGCAGCGCCACGGCCTCGCGGTACGCGGGACGGCCGCCGACCCGCTCGCCCGCGCCGCAGAAGATCGTGAGCTTCGCGGCCCTGCCCGGCCCTTCCGGGAACTCGGCGCCGGCCACGTCGGCGCCGGTGGCCAGGCGCGCCCGCTCGAGCGTCACCAGGCCGCGAGGCACGGCCCGGTCGACGTCCTCCAGCGCGCCGCGGATGCGGTCGGGGGCATCCACCGCCACCGCCAGCAGCGGCAGGTCCGTGGAGATGTCGGGGAAGCGCTCGGCGTGGATGCGACGATTGAGTCCGAACCCCTCGATCCCCCGCAGCAGCACGGTGCACGTGAGCCCGTGCTCGGCCAAGCCGCCCATCAGGGCGTCGCTGGCCAGCATGGATCCGATGGTGAGCGACTCGCCGAAGTAGACCGAGAGCTTCAGGGCGTCGGTGATCATCGGATCGCGTGCCCGATGATCCACCCCAGCCCGGTGGTGGCCAGGCCGGCGAGCATCGATCCGAGCAGGTACAGCCACATCGTCGCCCAGTCGCCGTCCTCGCCCAGGCGCTGGGCCTCCACCATCCACGTCGAGAACGTCGTATAGGCACCCAGGAGGCCGGTGCCGAACACCAGCAGCACGTCGCCGTGCACGGCGAGGCCCGTGAGCAGCCCGAGAACCGAGCCGCCCGTGAGGTTCACGACGAACGTGCCGAAGGGGAAGTCGCTCGGGCGGCGCGACGTGACCACGCCGGCCACGGAGAACCGCGCATAGGCACCGAGCGCGCCGAACACGCCGACGCCGATCCAGGTCAGCACGGTGATCATCCGTAGCGACGCCTCCGGGCGATCACGGTCGCGACGGCCGCCAGCACCATCCCGGCGACGAGCGAGGCCGCGGCGTAGCCGAACGCCAGCCCGACGTGGCCGCCCTTGGCCAGCGTGATGGTCTCGACCTGGAAGGTCGAGAAGGTCGTGAGCGCGCCGCAGAAGCCGGTGCCGATCAGCAACCGCCAGTAGCGCGTCGGCGCGACCATCTCGGAGAGCCGGGTCGTCACCCAGGCGAGCACCAGCACGCCCGCGATGTTCACGGCGAACGTCGCCCACGGCCATCCGCCCGAGCCGTGCGGGACGGCCTTGGACATCCCCGCGCGCGCGAGCGCGCCGACCGCGCCCCCGGCGAGGATCGAGAGCACGCGCAGCCGGGCCACGGTCATGGCGCCGGACCGACCTCGTCGGTCCATGACCGCCTTCCCCGGCGTCGCCCCGCCGGGCGGTCGCGTGAGTGTGCTCCGACAGGCGCATGCCGTCTCACGCGTCCATCTTCCCTGCTTCCGGGCCCGCCGTCAGAGACGACGGGCCCAGATCACCCGGCGATCCATCGCCCGGTCAGCCGCATCAGGCCGACCTCCAGGGCCATGGTCATGGCCTGGGCAGCCGCCGGAGCGTCGGGGTCAGGGGGAGCACCGGCGTGCGCTTGCGTGCGCCGGCCGGGGCAGCGAGGTCACGATCTCCGGCTCGTGCCGGCTCTTCTCGGCGTGCTCGATCGCAGCGACCAGCGCCCTTGGCGCGGAGGACGAGAGCATGGGCTTCGAGAACACCCGTCTCGCATCGCCCCGGCACAAGGGGCACGCGACCGACTCCGGCGCCGTACCGATCGGCCGCGTGATGTCGAATGCCCCGTCCCGGTCGCATTGATACTCATAGAAGGCCAAGGCGGTCCTTTCGTCTGGCGATTGCCCACGCCATGTTCAGTTGGCCGACTTGGGCACCTGCATGCCCTGCTTGACCTGATGCGGCTTCCCGCTCGACGGAGCGACGTCGAAGTCGAAGATCCGCCTCGGGATGTAGACCGTCGCACACGAGTTGGGGATGTCCACCACCCCGGAGAACCGCCCTCGATCGGCGCCGAACCCAGGATCATGTACGCCTGGATGTCGGTGTAGCCGAACTTCATGAGGTAGTCGATGGCGTGGTGGCAGGCCCGCTCATAGGACAGCTGCGAGTCGAGGTAGTGCTGCTTTCCGTCGAGGTCGACCGACACGCCGGAGAAGGCGATCCACTCGGAGTACTGCGGATCGCGCAGGCCGGGCATGAAGATCGCGTTCTCCGAGACGCCGAAGGTCTCCATGCCGCCCTTGATGAGATCGACGTGCAGGTCCATGAACCCGCCCATCTCGATCGCGCCGCAGAACGTGATCTCGCCATCGCCCTGGGAGAAGTGCAGGTCGCCGAAGGACAGGTTCGCTCCCTCGACGAAGACCGGGTAGAAGACCCGGGTTCCCGCCGTGAAGTTCTTGATGTCCTGGTTTCCGCCGTTCTCACGCGGCGGGGCGGTCCGGGCGGCCTCGCCGGCGACTCGGTCGAACTCCGCGCCGCTGAGGCTCCCGAGGATGGCGCTGTCCGGAAGCGGCGGCAACGCCAGCGGCGGGACGCGGCCGGGGTCGGTCGCGATCAGATCGGTCTCGCGCTTGGTCCACTTCGCGAGCAGCTCGGCCGACGGTGCGGTGCCCATCAGACCCGGATGGTGGATGCCCACGTAGGAGCATTCGGGAATGTGACGGGAGGTGGCCACGTCGCCGGTGAAGTCCCAGATCACCTTGTAGGCATCGGGGAACCGCTCGGTGAGGAAGCCGCCGCCGTTGGTCTTCGCGAACACGCCCGTGTAGCCCCAGCCCATGCCGGAGAACGGTCCTTCGTCCTCCTGATCGCACGCATCGATCTCGAGGATGTCGACGATGAGCAGGTCGCCGGGCTGCGCGCCCTCGACGCGGAACGGTCCGCTGAGGACGTGGACCCCGGGAAGCGGGGCGTTGCGAACATCGTCGGCGGAGTCATCGTTGTGAATGGCGCCGTCGAACCACTCACGGCAGTCCGCGCGGAAGACGTCGCCCGGCTTGACGCTCACCACCGGGGGAATGTCGGGATGCCACCGATTGTGCCCGACGTGCTTCTGGTCGGTGAACTTCTTGGTGTTGTCCAGCGGGTACAGGTTCTGGGGCATGGCAACTCAATTCCTCTGTCCAGCGGGTTGTCTGTGAAGTGTCGGCTGAGATCTGACGGCGCCGGCCGTCGATCACCGCCTGGTGAGATGGGGCGGCGGGCCGGCGATCATGCGCCGGAGTAGGCCGTGGGAGGCGGCGCGACCGCGTCGACGGCGGCCCACCGTGGCTTCAGCATCACCAAGAAGATGATGAACGTGGCGAGCGAGACGGCTCCGATGACGATGGGAAGGGTCGACGTGATCGCCGACGGGATGTTGAGCAGGATGATCGCGGGAACCAGACCGGTGTAGATCCCCTGCGCGGCACACCATGCCCCGGTGAATCTCGTCAAGCCCGTCTTGCCGAGCCCGAGCACGAACCAGAAGAGGAGCCACAGCACGGCCCAACTGGCCCAGAGGACGCCCAGGAGGTAGCCAACGTCGTGGTCGCCGGGCGACAGGGCGGCGTAATTGGCGAAGTTCCAGTAGGAGTAGACGCAGGCGGCGATGGCCACGAAGAGGCAGAACCAGCCAAGTCCGGTGCCATCCAGGCTGAAGGCGTTGTTCATGGCGACGTACAAGTACGTGAAGCCGAAGAGGAACAACCCCGACGCACCCACGATGACCCCCTGATCTCCGTGTGCCGTGAAGATCAGGTAGAAGGGCGTGACAACCTGCAGGATTCCGACGAACAGGTTCATCGGGATCATCGACGTGCCCCTCACGAGGCCGACCAAGGCCAACCCGTTGACGAACAAGACGGCACCTACGTAGAGCAGCCCGACTGCAGCCACGAGCACACCTCACATCGCTGTCGAAAATGGCGAGGCACCTTGGGGGTCGCCACGTCGTTGCCTCGGAGCGCCACCGGACATGCCGAGGGCGAAAGCACGGGACCCGAGAGGCAGCGGCCCTGCCAGCGATTGGATACGACCGTCAGCGCGGCGTCAACGGTCGCACAGCAGCGCTGTCGGGTTCGTCGCGCCGCGCTCGGAGCTTGAGCGCCGCTGCCTCCCCGTGCCGACAGGCCTCCGGTGCGGGGGTCCTGAGCGACGCGGACGGCACCGCGCGCGTCGAGCCAACGGCCCCGTGGTCGCTTCGAGCGCACCACGTCGCGACCGCTGCGCCGACCGCCGGTGCCCGAAAGGCCGCCATACATGCGCGCTATCGGCGCGCCGGAGCGACCCACCGGGCGGGCGCGCCGGGTGGAGGCGGCGCTGAAGCAGCGCTGTAGGTCGCCGGCGCCAGCGTCCCCCGCCTGATCAGGGCACGATTCCCGCGGGCGAGGACGTCAGCTGGGCATCGTGATCCGTTCGAAGGAGGAGTCGAGCTCGAGCCGCTCGAAGCTCGACATCAGCTCGGCGACCACGGGGGACGGATGGTCTTCGGCCCGCGTCACGAGCCCGATCGTGGGCTCGATGACCGGGGCGACCAGCGCGACGGATCGAACCTCAGGCGGCAGCGGGTGGGCGAGAAGCCAGGTGTCTGCGGTGATGCCGGGCAGCCCGGTGCGGGCATGGGCCATGAGGGTCGACACCGAGTTCGTCTCGACCACCGGCCGCGGGCCTTGCCGGTCGCGGCGGCGAAGGCGGCGTCGACGATCCGGCGGTGCTGCATGTCGGGGGTCAAGAGACAGAGCGGGAGCTCTGCGGCAGCGGCCCAGGTGGTCGTCGCCCCCGCGGTGCTCTCGCCGGCGCAGACGAGGAGGAGGCGCTCATGCCAGAGCTCGAGCGTGTCGACATCGGTCAGCGGATCGTCGTCGAGGTAGGTCAGGCCGGCGTCGAGCTCGCCCGCCCGGAGCCCGGCCGCGATCTCACGTGAGGACATCGACCGGATCTCGATGCGCATGCGCGGGTGCCGGCGACGAAGGCGGGAGGTGACGTGGACGGACGCCGGGAGCGAGGTCGGAATCGCTCCGAGGCGCAGCGTTCCCTCCAGGCCGCCGCGCAGGCGCTGGACCTCCTCGGTGAGCCCTTCGGCGCCGGCCAGCGCACGGCGCGCCCACACGAGCACCCGCTCACCCTCATGGGTGAAGCCCTCGAAGCGCCGGCCGCGTCGCACGAGCATCACGCCGAGCTCGTCCTCCAACCGGCGCAGAGCGGCGGACAATGCCGGTTGCGAGACGTGGCACGCCTGCGATGCACGGCCGAAGTGGCGCTCGCGATCGAGCGCGGCGAGGTACTCGAGTTGGCGCAGGAGCACCCGCCGATCATAGTTGGTGGTTATCGCTGGATCCATCGCGTTGCTTGGCGCGCCGCGACGCGCGTCGTCACCATCAGGTCACGTATGTCTCGCAATCTGGTCGAGCAGATTCGCCGCCGGCACGAGCAGGGGATTCCGAGCGCGCTGGCGCTTCTCAAGGCTGCGATGGACGCTCGTGGCGTGCTCACCGACGACGACCTCCGAGACGTGGCGGAGCGCTCCGGCATGCCCGAGGCGACGGTCTATGGGATCTCGACGTTCTATGAGGACCTGCTCCAGCCACGCGGCAGGCGCCACGTGCGGGTCTGCACCGGCACCGCGTGCTTCGCCGCGACCGGCGACGCCCACGTCGAGGCGCTGCGCGACGGCCTCGGCCTCGCGGTCGGTGAGCGCAGCCCCGACGGCGGCGTATCGCTGGCCGAGACCGTGTGTCTGGGCTTCTGCCACGCGTCGCCCGCCGTTCGCGACGGCGACCTGATCGACGCGGGCGTCGGCGTCGTCGAGCGCGTGCTGGCCGGTGCGACGCGGCAGGCCGAGGAGCCTGCGCCGACGAGTCTGCTCGCCGAGCCGGTGCTCACCGCACCCGGCACCTGGGAGGGCCTGCGGATCGCCCTGAGCGACGCGACGCCGGAATCGCTGCTGGAGGAGGTCAAGGCGGCCGAGCTTCGGGGCCGCGGCGGCGCCGGCTTCCCCGCCGGGACGAAGTGGCAGTTCGCGCGCGCCGCCGCAGGTGAGCAGAAGTACATCGTCGCCAACGGCGATGAGGGCGACCCGGGCTCCTACATCGACAAGGTCCTGATGGAGTCCAACCCGCAGCTGCTGCTCGAAGGCCTGGCGCTCGCCGGCTACGCGGTCGGCGCATCCCATGGGTTCGTCGTGACCCGCAGCGAGTACCCGCGGTCCAAGCCCGCGCTCGAGGCTGCGGCGACGCGGGCCTGCGCCGAGGGGGTGCTCGGCGAGGACATCCTCGGGAGCGGGTTCTCGTTCCACGTGACGATCGTCGAAGGCGCCGGCTCCTACGTCGTCGGCGAGGAGACGGCGCTGCTCGCCTGCCTGCAGGGACTGCGCGGAACCGTCTCGGCGCGGCCGCCGTTTCCGGCCGAACGCGGGCTCTTCGGACGGCCCACCGTCGTCAACAACGTCGAGACGCTGTGCAACGTGCCCTTCATCGCCGAGCACGGCGCCGACGCCTACCGCGCGCTCAGCCCGGGCGCGACGCCGGGCAGCAAGCTGGTCTGCTTCAACGAACGCTTCGTGCGCCCCGGGGTCTACGAGGTGCCGTTCGGCATGACGGTGCGCGACTTGTGCGAGGACGTCGCCGGCGGCCTGCGCGACGGTCGCGAGATCAAGGCGCTGCAGATCGGCGGCCCGCTGGCCGGCATCCTGCCCGCCTCGAGGCTCGACACCAGGTTCGACTTCGCCGAGCTCGCCGCCGAGGGCTGCATGGTCGGCCACGGCAGCATCGTCGCCTTCGACGACACCACGAGCATGCGTGCGCTCGCGCGCCACCTGCTGCACTTCGGTGCCGCGGAGAGCTGTGGCACGTGCTTCCCGTGCCGCATCGGCCTACGTCGGGCGCACGAGATGTTCGCCGACGGCAAGCCGGTCGACCGGGCGCTGCTGGACGAGCTGCTGGAGACCCTGGAGGTCGCGAGCCTCTGCGCCCACGGCAGCGGCATGCCGGCTCCCATCCGCAGCCTCCTGGCGCACTTCCCGCACGAGCTGGGCCTCGCATGATCACCCTGACCGTCGATGGCATCGAGACCACCGTCGGCGTCGGTGCCACGGTGCTCGAGGCGGCGCGCTCGGTGCAGCGCCACGTGCCGACGCTGTGCTTCGATGACCGCCAGGCACCGTTCGGGGCGTGCCGCGTCTGCCTGGTCGCCGTCGAGGGCGCGCCTGGACCGGTCGCCGCCTGCACCACTCCGGTACGAGACGGCATGGTCGTCGACACCCAGGACGAGCGGGCGCGGCGCATCGCCGCCAACGTCGTCGAGCTCGTGCTGTCCGAGCTCCCCCACGCGCCCGCCGAGCACACCGAGCTCGCGACCGTGGCCCGCCACTTCCGCCTCGGCGCGCCGCGCTGGACCGGCGCCGTGCACCCCACCCGTCACGAGGACGACCATCCCTACCTCGCCTTCCGCCACGAGCTGTGCATCTCGTGCGGACGCTGCGTGCGCGCCTGCGACGAGGTCCAGGGAACCTTCGCCCTCACCGCCGCCGGACGCGGCTTCCAGGCCAACGTCGCCGCCGGCCTGGACGAAGGCTTCCGTCTCTCGGCCTGCGTGGCGTGCGGCGCCTGCGCCGACACCTGTCCCACCGACGCGATCGACGAGGTCGTGTTGCTGTCCATGCTCGAACCCGAACCCGAGAACTGACCATGTCCACCGACCGCTTTGACTCCACCGTCACCACGACCTGCGGCTACTGCGGCGTCGGCTGCCGCCTGGAGGCCCATGCCCGCGGTGGCAAGATCGCCTCCATCAGCCCGGCGCTCGACGGCCCCGCCAACAAGGGACACACCTGCCTGAAGGGCCGCTTCGCTCACCAGTTCTCGCGCCATCGCAACCGGCTGACCACACCGCTCATCCGCGAGGGCGGTGCGCTGCGCATCGCCACCTGGGAGGAAGCGCTCGGCCGCATCGTCTCCGAGTTGACCCGCATCAAGGCGCAGCACGGCCCGGACGCGATCGCCGGCCTGGCGTCGTCGCGAGCCACCAACGAGGACTGCTACGCCATGCAGCGGTTCATGCGCGCGGCGATCGGCACGCACAACATCGACAACTGCTCGCGGGTGTGTCACTCCCCCACCTCATTCGGGCTGCGCAAGTCGCTCGGCCTGTCGGGTGCCACCGGCGGCTTCGACGACATCGAGGCCGCGGACGCGGCCATCCTGCTCGGCGCCAACGCCACCGAGAGCCACCCGGTGGCCGGGGCGCGCATCAAGCAGGCCGCCCTCCGCGGCATGCAGCTCGTGACGATCGACCCGCGCCGGATCGAGCTCTCCGGCTACGCCGTCCTGCACCTCAGCCCGCGACCGGGCACCAACGCCGCGGTCATGCTCGGTCTCGCCCACGTCGTCGCGCGCGACGGACTGGTCGATCACGAGTTCCTCGCCGCGCGCACGGAGGGCTACGACGCGGTGCGAGCGCTCATCGCCGACTACACGCCGGCCGACGTGGAGCGCATCAGCGGTGTGCCGGCCGCCGACCTCGAGGCCGCGGCCCACATCTACGGGGAGGCCGGCGAGGCGTCGATCCTCTGGGGGCTCGGGGTCACGGAGCACAAGTACGGCTCAGAGGTCGTCCGGCTCATCTGCAACCTCGCGCTGATGTGCGGCAAGCTGGGTCGCCGCGGCTCCGCCCTACTTCCGATGCGCGGCCAGAACAACGTCCAGGGGTCGTCGGACATGGGGGCCCTGCCCGACACGTTCACGGCCTACCAGTCGGTGCAGGACGAGGAGGTCGCTCGGCGCTTCGAGGAGCGCTGGGGGGTGACGATGAGGCGCGAGAACGGCTACACGATCCCGCAGATGTTCGACGCGGCCGTCGCCGGCGACCTCAGGGCGATGTGGATCTTCGGCGAGGACGTCGCCCAGACCGACCCCGACACCACGCATGTGATCCACGCGCTGCAGTCACTGGAGTTCCTGGTCTGCCAAGAGATCTTCGAGACCGAGACGACGAAGTACGCCGATGTGATCCTGCCCGCCTCGGCCTTCCTCGAGAAGGAGGGCACGTTCACCAACGCCGAACGCCGCATCCAACTCGTCGCCCCCGCCATCACCCCGCCCGGCGGTGCCAAGACCGACTTCGAGATCATCACCACGGTCTCCAGGGCGATGGGTCACGACATGGGCTTCGAGACCCCCGAGGACGCCATGCGTGAAGTCGCGGCGCTGACGCCGCACTGGGCCGGCGTCACCTACGAGCGCATCGGCCGAGGCGGCCTGCAGTGGCCCGTGGCTGCCGACGGCACCGATTCGCCGATCCTCTACCAGGACCACTTCGAGCTGCCCGGCGGCAAGGCGCAGTTCGCCGCGCTGCCCTACAAGCCTCCGGGCAGCGAGGCCAGCGAGCAGTTCCCGCTCGTGCTGGTCACCGGCAGGCGCCTGGAGCACTACAACGCCGGCACGATGACCCGGCGCACCGGCAACCTCGACCTCATGGACCACGACGTCCTCGAGATCCACCCCGACGACGCCGCGCGTCTCTGGATCTCCGACGGCGCTTTGGTGTCGGTCCGCAGCGCGTTCGGTCGCATCGAGTTGGCGGCGCGGGTCACCGACCGGATCGAGGCCGGCCACGTGTTCACCGCCTTCCACTTCCCCGAGGTGCGCACCAACCTGCTCGTGGGCGGGTCGGCGGACATCAACACCTCCTGCCCGGAGTACAAGGTGGTGGCCGTCGACGTCCGCCCCGTGCAGGAGGTGCCCGCACGCACGCCCGCGGTGCCGACCGTGTGACGGCCGGGGGCACGGTGGCCGTCGTCGAACGCGACGGTCGGCACGACGAGGTGGCCGTCGAGGAGCGTGCGCCTAGCCGTCCAGGGGCCCGCGGACGGCCGGGCGCGGGCTGCGCTGAACCACGTGCACCGCGACCCGGGCCGGGCGCGAGGGCGACGCCAGCGACAGGAAGTCGCGCGTCGCCGCGGCGTGGTGGCAGAACGGGCAGGCCAGCGGCGCCGTGGGCGACAGCACGCCCGCTCCGGGGCTGACGGGCGCGTCGCAGGACGGACAGGCCAGCGTGCCCGTCGCCATGCGCCATGAGCGCACCGCGCGATGACGCTCGTGCAGGCCGACCGCCTCCGGGCGGATCGGCTCGGCGCCCTCGATCCCACGTTCCAGGCCCATCCACAGGAGTCTAGGCCGGACATCGCACACCCGGCCTGTCCGGCAGGATGGGTTGCGATGGCGCCCGCCCCCGCAACCTCGTCAACCTCAAGGACGTCGACAAGGGCTACGGGAGCCGCTCGGTGCTGCGCGGCGTCACGCTCGGGGTCTCGGCGGGCGACCGCATCGGCATCGTCGGGCGCAACGGCGACGGCAAGTCGACGCTGCTGCGCCTGATCTCGGGTGCCGAGGCACCCGACGCCGGCGCCGTCACGCGCTCGGGCGACCTGGACCTCGCGCTCCTGCGCCAGGGCGACGAGCTCGACGAGCACCGCACGATCCGCCAGGAGCTCGTCGGCGGCCGCGCCGACCACGAGTGGGCCGGCGACCCGCGCTTCCGCGAGGTCCTCGACGGCCTGCTCGGCGGCGTGGACCTGCGCCGCTTCCCGCAGGGCCTGGACACGCCGATCGCTCCGCTGTCGGGCGGCGAGCGGCGCCGCATCGCGCTGGCCCACCTGCTGCTCGACGGGCCCGAGCTGCTGCTGCTCGACGAGCCGACCAACCACCTCGACATCGAGGGCATCGACTGGCTGGCCCACCACCTGGCGCGGCGGCGCGGGACGATGCTCGTGGTCACCCACGACCGCTGGTTCCTGGACGCCGTGTGCACCGCGACGTGGGAGGTCGCCGACGGCGCCGTGCACCAGTACGAGGGCGGGTACGCCGCCTACGTCCTGGCCCGCGCGGAGCGCGAGCGCCAGGAGGCGGCGCGCGACGACCGCCGCCGCCAGCTCCTGCGCAAGGAGCTGGCCTGGCTGCGCCGCGGCCCGCCGGCCCGCACCGCCAAGCCCAAGTTCCGCATCGAGGCCGCCAACGCGCTCATCGCCGACGAGCCCGAGGTGCGCGACCGCGTCGAGCTGCTGCGCTTCGCCACCGCGCGCCTGGGCGACAAGGTCCTCGACGCCGAGGACGTGTCGGTCGCCTACGGCGGCCGCGAGGTCCTGCACCGCGTCACCTGGCGCCTGGGCCCGGGCGACCGCGTCGCGCTCGTCGGCGTCAACGGCTCGGGCAAGACCACGCTCGTGCGCGTGCTGGCCGGCGAGGTGCAGCCCAGCGCGGGCGAGGTCACCCGCGGCGCGACCGTCCGCCTGGCCCACCTCTCCCAGGACACCGCCGAGGTCCCCGGCCACCTCCGCGTGCTGGAGGCTCTCGAGCAGGTGCGCGGCCGGGCGACGCTCGGCGACGGCCAGGAGATCACCGCGGGCCTGCTCTGCGAGCGCTTCGGCTTCCGCGGCGAGCGCGCCCGCACGCTCGTGCGCGACCTCTCCGGCGGCGAGCGCCGGCGCCTGCAGCTCATGCGCCTGCTCATGGACGAGCCCAACGTCCTGCTGCTCGACGAGCCCACCAACGACCTCGACATCGACACGCTCACCGCGCTGGAGGACCTCCTGGACGGCTGGCCCGGCACGCTCGTGGTCGTCAGCCACGACCGCTGGTTCCTCGAGCGCGTCTGCGACGACGTGCACGCGCTGGACGACGATGGGCGCATCCGCCACCTGCCCGGCGGCGTCGACCAATACGTTCAGCTGCGCCACGAGGCCCACGCGCGCGCCGCGGCCGCCGCCGCCGCGGCCGGCGGGACGCCCGCGGGCTCGGCGCCCGCGCGCCCGGCCGGCGCCGTCCTGCGCACCGCGCGCAAGGAGCTGGCGCGCCTGGAGCGCGAGCTGGAGCGCAGCGCGGAGCGCGAGGCCGCGCTGCACGAGGCGATGGCCGAAGGCGCGACCGACCACGAGCGCCTGCGCGGCCTCACGGCCGAGCTGGCCGAGCTGCACGCCCGGCGCGACGAGCTCGAGACGGCGTGGCTGGAGGCCTCGGCCGTGCTCGAGGCCTGAGGCCGGTGGCCGGGGCTGCGGGCCGCCCCGCGGTCCTGGGCGGCATGGGGCCGTTCCTGCTCGGCGCCGCCGCGATGTTCACGGCGATGTACTCCACGCAGGCGATCCTGCCCCAGCTGGGGCGCGACTTCGGCGTCTCGCCGTCGCAGGCGGGCCTGACGGTATCGGTCGTCATCGGGGCGCTGGCCGCGGGTGCATGGCTGTGGGGTCCGCTGTCGGATCGCATCGGGCGCCGCGCGTCGCTCGTGCTGGCCAGCGCGCTGCTCGTCGTGCCCTCGCTGCTGGTCGCCGTGGCCCCGACGTTCGGGCTCCTGCTCGCCGCCCGCGTCCTGCAGGGCCTGTGCATGCCGGGCCTGCTGACGGTCGGCGTGCCCTACGTCACCGAGGCGTTCACCGCCCGGATCGGCACCCGGGCGATGGGCTACTACGTCTCCTCGCTGGTCGTCGGCGGCTTCGTCGGACGCGTCGGGGTCGCGCTGGCCACGGCGCTCGTGGGCTGGCGGGTCGCGCTGGGCGCCGTGGCCGCCCTCCCCCTGCTGGCCACCGTCGTCATGCGCCGCTCGCTGCCGCCCGAGCCCGACCTGCCCCGCAGCTCGGGCCTGTCGGGCGCGACGCTGCGCCGCCTGCTGGGCAACCGCGCGCTCATCGCGGCGACCGTCGCGGGCAGCGCGTCGTTCGGCTCGTTCCTCGGCGTGTTCTCCTACCTGGACTTCCGCCTGGAGCGCGCGCCGTTCGGGCTGTCGGCCGCGCAGATCGGCCTCGTCTTCGGGCTGTGGATCATGGGCGCCGCGGGCCCGGCGGCGGGCCGGCTGGCCGGGCACGTCGGCTGGCGGGCGGTCGCCGGGGGCGCCCTGGGCCTGGCGGCCACCGGGATCACGATCTCGCTGGTGCCCGTCCTGGCGGTGGTCGTCGCCGGGCTGGCGCTCGTCGCCCTGGGCAACTTCTGCTGCGTGACCGCCGCCCAGCTCGGCGTGGCGGCCTCGACCGACCGCGACCGGGGGATCGCCTCGGCGCTGTACTTCTCGGTGTACTACGTCGCCGGCGCGCTGGGCGGCTACGTCCCGGGCCTGGCCTGGGAGGCCTGGGGCTGGGTGGGCGTGTGGGTGCTCGTGCTCGCCGCGCAGCTGACCGGGATCGCCGTCGTGGGCGCCACGGCGGTCAGGGGCCGTCGATCACCGTGATGCCCGCGGCGGCCTCGGCGGTGCCCATCGCCGCCAGCGCCGCCGGCGCCGCGTCGAGCCCGATGCGCCGGCGCACGAGCCGGCCCGGGGCCACCGCCCCGGAGGCCACGAGCGCCAGGAGCTCGGGGTAGCGGTCCACGGCCATGCCGTGCACGCCGAGCACCTCCAGCTCGCGGGCGATGACCGCCGCCATCGGCACGGGCGGCGCGGCCTCGGCGCCCGTGAGCAGCCCGACCTGCAGATGGCGCCCGCGCTTGCGCAGGCCGAGCACGGAGGCCGCGCACGTGGCGGCGCTGCCCACGGCGTCGATCGACGCGTGCGCGCCGCCGCCGGTGAGCTCGCGCACCCGGTCGGCGACGTCGCCGTCGCGCGCATCGAGCAGGTGGACGGCGCCGAGCCCGCGGGCCAGCTCCAGGGCGCGCGGGTCGACGTCGGCGGCCACGACGCCGGCCCCGAGCGCGGTGGCGAGCATGACGGCCGAGAGCCCGACGCCGCCGCAGCCGTGGACGGCGACCCACTCGCCGGCGGCGACCCGCCCGCGCACCGTGACGGCAGCGTGGGCGGTCATGAACCGGCAGCCCAGCGCCGCCACGTCGGCGAACGCGACGTCGTCGGGCAGCGCGACGACGTTGAGGTCGGCGACGGGGATCGCGACGAGGCGCGCGAACGTGCCCGGCGCGCTGAAGCCGGGCTGGTGGTCGACGTCGCAGAGCTGGGTGTGCCCCTGCCGGCACGGCTCGCAGCGCCCGCAGCCGCAGCAGAACGGCGCGGTCACCCGGTCGCCGGGCGCCACGTCACGGACGCCGGCGCCGACGGCCACGACGACCCCGGCGAACTCGTGGCCCGGGATGTGGGGCAGCCGGATCGCCGGGTCGTGGCCCATCCAGCCGTGCCAGTCGCTGCGGCACAGCCCGGTGGCCCGGACCTCGACGAGCGCCCCGCCGGGCGGCGGCTCGGGGTCGGGCACCTCGCGCACCGACGGCGGCGCGCCGAAGGCGTCCACCACCACCGCGCGCACGGGCTAGGACTCGGCCACGGCCGGCGCCGTGGCCGGGACGCGGCGCACCAGGCGCCACGTCAGCCACAGACCGAGGGCGAACAGCGGCAGGCCCATCGCGGTCTTGGCGACGCCGAGCAGGACGACGGCGCCGGCCAGGTAGAGCGGCAGCTGGACGAGCAGCCGGACCCCGAACAGCGCCGCCCACATCCACGTCGCGCGGGTGAACGCCCGCGCCCGCGGCGGGTCCTCGCGCCAGCCGCGGCCCTCGCCGTCGAGCTGGGCGACGACGACCCCGACGAGCGGGCGGCGCACCGCGATCGAGCCCAGCAGCAGCGCGGCGTAGCCCGCGTTGGCCAGCAGGCCGGGCAGGAAGAAGTTCTCCGCGCGGCCGCTGCGGGCGGCGACGAACGCGGCGATCGCGACGCCGACCAGGCCCGACAGCGCGTGGCGCGGCGACTCGCGCTTGACCAGCCGGACGACGGAGAGCACGAGGGCCAGCGCGACCGCGATGACGGCGGCGACCGTCGTGTCCGAGCCCGTGGCCGCGTAGCCCGCCACGTAGGCCACGCCCGGCAGCGAGGACTCCGCGACGCCCAGCGGCCCTCCGACCGCCAGCGCGAGGTCGGTCGGGGCGGCGCGCCGCGGGGCGGGCTCGGGCTCCATCGCACGATGATGGCGCACCGGACCGCCACGTGGCGACCCCGGGCGGCTGCCGACCGGCCCGCGGACTAGGTTGGCGGTGTGCTCCGGTTGGCTCGCCGCGAACCTTCAGCGGTCCTGCTCGCCGCCCAGCTCGCGGGGGTGCTCCTGTACCCGTTCATGGAGGGTCACGGCGCCGGGCGGGCGCTCTTCAGCGCGTTCGGCATCGCGATCCTGGCGCTCGTCGTGCGCGCGGTCCGCTCCTCGCCGGGCCAGACGTGGTTCGGCGTCCTGCTCGCGCTGCCCGCGACGGTGCTGCTGATCATCGAGGCCGCCGGCGGCAGCGACGCGCTGATCCCGTGGTCCTCGGGGCTGGAGGCCGTTCTGTACCTCTACGCCGCGGGCGGCCTCATCGCCTACATGCTGGCCGACCACGTCATCACCCGCGACGAGTTGTTCGCCGTCGGCGCGACGTTCACGCTCGTGGCCTGGGGCTTCGCCTACGCCTACACGGTCTGCCAGGCCGTCGACCCGCACAGCTTCACCGCCGCCGTCGACCCGTCCTCCCCCCGCAGCTGGATGGAGCTGCTCTTCCTGAGCTTCACGACGCTGTCGAGCACGGGCCTCAGCGACGTCGTCCCGATCCGGCCGTTCGCGCGCAGCCTCGTCATGCTCGAGCAGCTCGCCGGGCTGGCCTACGTCGCCATGGTGGTCTCGCGGCTGGTCGGGCTGCTCGTCCTGCGCCGCGCCGAGGCCGACTGACCGTCAGCCGACCGCCCCGCCCGGACGGTTGGCCGTCGGGGCGTAGACGCGGCAGGGCTCGCCGCGCAGCGACGGGCAGGGCGGCAGCGGCGTCGGGACGGTGACGCCCGCGACGACGGGCAGCACCAGGCGCGAGGGCATCGCGGCCGAGTGCGCGAGGCGCACGGTCGCGCGCCCCCGGGGCACCGTGTCGCCGAACGCCCACACGGGCTGGTCGCCCGAGGGCGCCGAGACCGTCACGCGGATGCGCGAGCCCGCCCGGTACACGTGGCCCTGGACGTACAGCGGCACCGTGACGCGGCTCCAGCGCCCGCTCGGCAGTGCCGCGGCGTCGGCGCGGCGCAGGCTCAGCACGGGCGTCAGCGTCGCGCTGCGCGCCGCGTCGAGCTTGCGCCGGCTCGCCCGCAGCCAGCCGTTCTGCACGAACGTCTCCCCGCCGTCGGGACGCACCTCGGAGATCCCGACCTGGAGGTCGACGTCGGGCACCGACGCCTTGATCCAGGCCTCCAGCGCCCCGCCGCCCACGACCGTCGTGTCGGCCGCCAGCGGGTCGGAGACGTAGGACAGCGACGTGCCCTCGGGGCTGGGCAGCCAGCGGTAGACCGGGGTCGCGGTCCACAGGCCGCCAGGGCCGGCCGACGTGTTGCCGATGAAGCTCGTGGCCGGCCGCGCGCCCTTGTTGTAGGTGTAGGCATCGGCGGCGGCCGTCGCGGGCGGCGCGGCCGTCAGCGTGCCGCCCGCGCCGAGGTACCACGAGCCGGCCCTCGTGCCGGGCAGCGGGTAGCCGGCGAAGGACTGCTCGAACCCGGCGAACGGGGCGCCGGGGACCGCGCCGCCCGCGCCGTTGTCGAACAGGATCCGCACGGGCGGCAGGGCCTCGAACGCGCTCAGCGCCGAGGCGTAGTCCGGCTGGGCCTGGATCGGGTCGTCGGGCAGCTGGACGTCGGGGATGCCCATCGCCGAGGAGAACACCACGGGCGCCAGCGCCCGCGTCGCGACGGGCAGGTTGGGCGCACGCCGCGCCACGTAGAGCTCGAGGAAGTCGAACCAGCGGTTGAACGTCGCGGGGTCCAGCGAGTCGATGTGCGTGCCGTTGGTGAACGTGAACCACGCGCGCCGGGTGCCCGTGAAGTGCTGGGCGAGGTCGGGGCAGTGCCCGCCGGTCTGCTCGTCGGTGAACTGGCAGGCCAGGAACACGGGCGTGCGGATCTTGCTCACGAACGTGATCGGCGCCAGCGGATCGGCGACCTTGGGCCGGTAGTAGCGGTTGGCCCGCGTCTTGGCCAGCAGGTCGATGGCCTGCGCGTGCAGGACCTGGTTGGCCTTGCAGGTCCTGTCGCCCTGGCGGATCCGCTTCAGCGCCCAGGCTTGGCCGCCGGTGGCCGACGCCGGGCGGGCGTCGTGCACGCGGTCCTTGGCCCACGGACAGCGCGAAGCCCGTGTTGAGGATCCCGCCCGGGTACAGCGTCGTCGCCGTGTCGTCGATGACCGACAGGGGCGTGATCGCCGCCAGGCTCGGCGGGTCGGTGGCGGCCACGAAGAGCTGGCTGATGCCGCCGTAGGAGATGCCCATCATGCCGACCTTGTGGTGCAGCACCCACGGCTGGCGTGCGACGGTCTCGATCACGTCGTAGCCGTCGAGGCCCTGCAGCGGCTCGAAGTAGTCGAACGCGCCGCCCGAGCAGCCCGTGCCGCGCATGTTGACGTCGACGACCGCGTAGCCCAGCAGCGTCGCAACCTGCGCGATCGAGCTCTCGCCGCCGTCGGGGTTGGCGTAGCCGTAGCCCGAGTACTCGATCAGCGTGGGGAACGGCCCGGCGCCGCCGGCCGCGGGCAGGTGGACGTCGATGGCCAGCTTCGTGCCGTCGCGCATGGTCAGGTAGCCGTAGCCGTCGGCCGGGACCTTCTGGCGGTACACCGCGGTGCTCAGCGGCGCCGACCGGCGCGAGAGCACCGTGAAGGCGGCCGACCGCCGGGCCGTGGCGCCCGCGCCGCGGCGCACGCGGTAGCCCGCGCCCGGCGCGACGTCGCGGAACACCGCGCCGCCCAGGCGGCCGGCCCGCTGCGCGGCGACCTGGCGGCCGCGGCGGTCCAGGAGTCCCAGCCGCGCGCCCGGCGTCGCGCCCGTGACCTGGACCTGCTCGACGCTGCCGCGCACGGTGAACGTCGCCGCGCCGGCGACGCCGGCGCCCACGGCCAGCGACGCCGCCAGGACGACCACGAGCACACCGAGCGCGCGCCGGAGAGATGGGAACGGTGTGGGCGACGGCGTCATGGCGCCACCCTCTCACGCGGCGCTCCCGCGCGCTGGGGCCTGCGCCTGAAGGCCGCCATGGACGGCCTGTGATCATTGGGGGGTGAGGCCCTCCAGCCCCACCGCCGCGACCGAGCCACCCGAGCGCCCGTCGGAGGGGCTGCCCGGCGAGTTCGACCTGCGGCGGCTGGCCGTGCGCACGGCCGAGGTCGTCGTGGCGCTCGGGGTGTTCGTCGCCATCGCCCTGCTCGCCCCCGGCCTGGGCGAGGTCCGCGACCTGCTGAGCCGCGCGTCGCCCGGATGGCTGGCGCTGACGATCGTCTTCGAGGTCTTCTCGGCCTTGTCCTACGTGTTGATGTTCCGGCCGGCGTTCTGCTCGACGATGCGCTGGCGCTCGGCGCTGGAGATCGGGCTGTCGGAGGTCGGGACGGGATCGATCATCCCCGCGTCGGGCGCGGGCGGCATGGCCCTGGGCGCCTGGGTGCTCACGCGCGCCGGGATGTCGCCGGAGACGATCGCCCGGCGCTCCGTGGCGTTCCTGCTGCTCAAGAGCTCGATCAACTTCGCCGCGGTCGTGCTCGGCGGCGTGCTCGTCTTCGCCGGGGTCCTGGGCCCGGCCCAGCCCACCTGGCTGACGCTGGGTCCCGCCGGCCTGGCCGCGCTGGTCATCGCGCTCGTCACGCTCATCCCGCGCCTGCCGGAGGGCCGGCGCGCCGCCGACCACGAGCCGCGCGCCCGCCGCCTGTGGTCGGCCACGCGTCGCGCGCTCGTGCAGGGCACGGCCGAGGCGGGGGTGCTCCTGCACCGGCGCGACCCCGCCCTGTGGGCCGGCGTGATCGGCTACTGGGCCTGGGACAACCTCGCGCTGTGGGCGGCGTTCCGGGCCGTCGGCGTGGCGCCCGGCGTCAGCGTGATCCTGCTCGGCTACCTCATCGGCCAGCTCGGCGGGCTGCTGCCCATCCCGGGGGGCATCGGCGGCATCGACGGCGGCCTGATCGGCACGCTGATCGTCTACGGGGCCGCGGCGTCGCCGGCGGCCGCCGCGGTGCTCGCCTACCGCATCGTGCTGTTCTGGATCCCGCTGATCCTCGGCGCCGCGGCGTTCATCGCCCTGCGGCGCAGCATGACCCGCCCCGAGGGCCTGGTCATCACCGCGCGCTAGGTGTTCTGCCTCAGGTCGTTCCGAACGCGGGTGATGGGCGGCCGGTTGCCGAGCGAGCTGTGGTTCCGCTCGTTGTTGTAGTGGTGCAGCCAGTGTGGCAGCGCTGCGGCTCTGGCGTCGCTTGAGCGGTAGCGCTGTCCCAGGCCCCATTCGCGTTTGAGGGTCTGCTGGTAGCGCTCGACCTTGCCGTTGTGGCGCGGCGTGCGGGGCGCGATCGTGCGATGCCGGATGCCGTGGCTGTCAAACAGGGCGGCCAGCGCCTTGTTGTGGGTGTAGGTCCAGGCGTTGTCGGTCTGCCAGCGCTCGATGATGATGCCGTGCGCAGCGAAGAACGCGATCGCCCGCTCGGTGAAGCCGATGACGGTGGCGGCCTTCTCGTCGCGGTGCAGCTCGGTGTAGGCCAGGCGGCTGTGGTCGTCGATCGCGCTGTGGGCGAACTCGTAGCCGACACGCTGGCGCTTCTCGGCGCCCGTGCGGTGACGGTTGCCGGTGACGGCATGGCCGGGTGAGGAGAACCGCGCGAAACGCTTGACGTCGTTTTGGATCAACGCCCCAGGGCACGGCCACTCAAAGCGCTGCACCGCCTCTCGGGGCGCCGGCGGCTGGCGCGACATGCCGCGCCGCTTCAGACAGCGCGAGACCGTCGCGTGCGCGATGCCGAGCTCGGAGGCGATCAGGCGCGGCCCCCAGCCCGTCCGCGTCCGCGCCTGGCAGACACGGTCGTGCAGCTCGTCGCTGGACCGCGTCGGCTGGCGATGCGGCGTCGAGGGTCGATCCTGCGCCCACGCGCCCGACGCTCGCTCGGCGTCTGAGGCGTTGCGGTACCGGTCGATCCAGTACTGCACCGTCGACACGCTCACCCGCCGACGGGCCGCTGCCTGGCGTCGAGGAAGTCCCTCGCCAAGACACCAATCAACCAGCTCGACACGCTGCCAGCTGGGCAGCCACCTACGCTTGCACTGCATCCGGGCTGATGACCTCCGAGGCCGTTGGATCCTTGAGAAGACCCACAGCCTCTGTCTCAGCCCGGATGCCTCAACTTCAGCCCTCAGACGTTCGGAACGTCCCGAGGCACGTCACCTAGGCGCGTCGCTGCGGGCTAGACGTGCTGCTCGCGGCGGGCGCGGTCGGCCAGCGCGTCGCGCAGGTCGCCGAGCTGGGCCTGGCGGCGCAGGAGGTCGAGGCGCTGCGGCGAGGTGAGCTTGGACCCCGCGAGCTTGTCCGCGACGCCGTCGAGTTCCTTGAGCACGGTGGACCGGTCGAGAGTGCGTCGCATGACTCAAGGGTAGTGCACCGGCGCGACGCCGCAGCACCCGGACTTGCTTTGCCGCGGCAGAGGACTAGCCTCCCCCCCATGGATGACGAGGCGATTCGCACGCTCGTGAGGCGCCTGTCGCGACCCCACCCCGAGGGCGGCAAGGTGATCGAGCGCGCCGCGGTGCTCGCCGCGGGCACCGATGCCAACGAGGTGCTGGCGTGGATCACGGCCAACGCCGGCGAGCCCGAGGCGCAGGGCGCCGTCAGCGCCGGCCGCGGGCTGCACAGCGCCCGCGTCGACCAGAGCCGGACCGCGGCCAACCGCGCGCCGCTGCGCTACGTCTTCCCGCCCGGCACCCTGTGAGGCAGGTGGTCGGGGTCTCCGCCGACCTCGTGGTCGAGGGCGTGGCGGGCGAGGACGGGGAGCGCTTTGCGGGACGGGTGATCGCCATGGTCTGCGACGAGGTCGCCGACCAGGCGCCGTCGGCCACGGCGACGTGGCTGCTGGTCGCCGACGACCGCCGGCCCGCGCCCCTGTGGGTGGCGATGACCGACGTGCAGGGTCAGCGCCTCGGGCGCTGAGCCGCGACGGCACGCTCGCGACCGGCCGGCACCAGCCGCACCCACAGCCGATCACCCGTCGCCCAGGCCGCGAAGCACAGGCCGCCGACGGTGCCCGTCGCCGTCGCCAGGACGCCCGCCGCGGCCGCGGCGGCCACGCCGTCGTGGCCGAGGATGAGCACGACGGCGCCCGCGCCCACGCTGGGCCCGATCGGCAGCTGGCCGAGCACGACCATCGCGATGAGCACCGCGACGGAGTCCAGCAGCGAGGCCGGCACCCCGACCGCGTTGAGCAGCAGCCAGTTGCGCAGGATCTGCGCGAAGACGGCGACGAGGACGAAGGCCAGCAGGCGGCGGCCGCCGTGCATGCTGCGCAGCACCGCCAGCCCGCGCCACAGCGGCCGCGCGGTGCGGCCCGAGAGATGGCCGAGGCCGGCGGTCAGCGCGCCCATGACCGCGACGAGGATGATCGGCACCCACCACGGCAGCCCGAGCGGGCCGATGAGCGTGAACGACGTCAGCGCCGCCAGCCCGGCCTCCGTGGCCAGGATCGGGACCTCGGCGGCCACGAGCGTCGACACCGACGGGGCCTCGGCCGGGCACGAGCGCCGCAGCGCCGCGATGCGCGCGGCGACGCCGACCTGGGTGTTGAACAGGCTGCCGACGTAGCCCATGCTCGACGCCCGGTAGAGCAGGCGCCGGCGCACGGTCCCGCCGGCGGCCTCGATCGTCGTATGCCATGCCTCGCTGCGGGCCAGCAGCGCGAGGACCTGCAGCGCGGCGGCGACGGCGAGCACGCCGAGCGAGGCCTGCGAGAGCGCCGCGGTGAAGTCGGCTCGGCGGCCCGCGAGCACGACGACCAGCACCGCGGTCGCCAGCAGCGTCCCCGTGATCGTGGTCAGGCGCCGGTGGCGCCCGAGCAGCCCCCGGAGCGCCGCCAGGCGCCGCGCGACCGGCTCGATCGCCCGACGGGCGGGGTGCTCTCGCGCCGCGGACGGCGCGGCACCGTTCATGCGGAGGCGGGGACCCGCGGCGCCTCGGGCGCCGAGACCGGCGCGGCGCGGTCGCCCCAGCGGCGCGGGTCGGCGACCGTGGCGCAGCGCGGGCAGGTGTCCGACTGGCCCGGCATGGGCCCGGCGCAGTGCGCGCACAGGCGCGGGCGGTGGCGGTTGCGTGCGCCCTGGGCGACGGTATGGCTCGTCATGGCTCGTCCTTCGCTGCCCCTCTGGGAGGTCGCATCGAGAGAAGAAGGGAAGAGAGCCCCCGGGCGATGTGCTGCACCCCACAGGATAGGACCGCGGGCAAGCCGCGGCGGCCGCGCGGTCAGCCCGCCGCGCCGGCGCCGGCCGCGGCCGGCTCGGCGATGACCTCGAAGCCCTCCAGGCCCAGCGCGCCGAAGGACGTGATGAGCGCCACGTCGACGGCGTCGCGGCCGCGGCCGACGACGACGCGCCCTGTGCGCGGCGTGTTGTTGCGGGCGTCGAAGGTGTGCCAGCGACCGTCGAGGTGGACCTCGAACCAGGCGGCGAAGTCCATGGCCTCGGGCGGCTCGGGCACGCCGATGTTCGGGATGTAGCCGAAGACGTAGCGGGCCGGGATGTTCAGCGCGCGGCAGAACGCGATGGCCAGGTGGGCGAAGTCGCGGCAGACGCCCTGCCCGGCGCGAAGCGCGTCGGAGGAGGTCGTCCACGGGTTGGACCCGCCGGGCGTGAACTCGAGGTGGCCGTGGACGAAGTCCACGACGGCCTGCACACGCGACCAGCCCGGCGCGAGGTCGCCGAAGCGCTCCCAGGCCTCCGTCCCCAGCTCGTCGGGCAGGCAGAACCGGCTCGGCATGACGTAGCGCAGGTGGTCGTCGGCGACGTACATGATCGGCGTCTCGGCGGCGGCCGGGTCGATCGCGTCGTGCGGTGCGGCGAGCACGACCTCGGCCGAGTAGGCGATGCGCGACCGGCCGGCGGGCACCATGAACCGCTCGCAGCGGTTGCCGTAGCCGTCGAGGTAGGCGTGGTGGGCGTCGGGGCCGTCCCAGCGCTCGCTGCGGACGGCCAGGGCGGGGTCCGCAGCGGGCGCGACCTGCAGCACCGCCGACACCGGCGCCGGCGCGTCGACGTCGAAGACGCAGCCGACGGCGAGGGTGAGCGGGGCGGGCGCGAGGGGCATCGGCCGCCGAGGATGGCACGTCGGCCCCGGCGCACCCTGGGCGCATGGGCGAGGAGCCCGGCGCAGGTCCTGGATCGGCGGTCCAGCCGCGCGGGCCCGCCGGATAGCCTCGCACGCGTGACCGCCCACGACCCCGCCGCCGTGCGCGACGTGCTGCAGGGACTGCAGGACGCCTTCGCCCAGGCGAAGGCGCAGCGGCTGGACGCCGTGCGCCGGCTCGGCCGGCTGCGGCCCTCCGGCGGTGACGACACGGCCCGCCGGGTCCTGGCCGAGGCCGTGCTGCGGCGCGAGGCCGCCGACGGCGGGGACCGTCCGCTGTCGCAGCGGCTGGCGGTCGTCGCGGCCGAGGCCGGTCGTGCCCGGGCCGCCCGGCGCGACCTGTCGGGCGACGCGCCGGCGCTCGCGCTGGCCGACGAGATCGACGCCACGTGGACGGACGCCTTGGCGACCGGCGACCGCCTCGCGGCCGGCCTGCAGGGCCGCGCCGACCCCCCGCTGGCCGCGGCGTTCGGGGCCTACGTGGCCGCGTTGCGCGCCCTGCACGAGCTCGATCCCGGCGCCGGCGCGGCGACCGTGGGCGCCGCCGTCGACGGCTACCACGCGGCGCTGGCGACGCTGGAGCGCGCCGCCGGGCTCTAGGGTCTGACCATGCCTCTCAGCGCAGCGGTGGACGGGTTCCGGCTGGCCTACGACCGTGCGGGGTCCGGGCCACCCGTCGTGCTCCTGCACGGCTGGCCCGGCGACCGCCAGGACCACCGCGAGGTCGTCCCGCTCCTGACCGGCGCCGCCGACGTGGTGGTGCCCGACCTGCGCGGCTTCGGCGAGTCCGACAAGCACCCCGCCGACCCCAAGGAGGCCTACGGCGCGCCGGCCCAGGTGCGCAGCGTGCTCGGCCTCATGGACGAGCTGGGGCTCGAGGACGTCGTGCTCTCGGGCTACGACGTCGGCAGCCGCGTGGCCCAGGCCGTCGCGCGGGCGGCGCCCGGGCGCGTCCGCGCCCTGGTCGTCACGCCGCCGCTGCCCGGCGCCGGCCACCGGGTCCTGCGCCCGGAGTCCCAGCCCGAGTTCTGGTACCAGTCCTTCCACCGGATCGCGCTCTCCGAGGTCCTGCTGGACGGCAATGCCGACGGGGTCCTGGCCTACCTGCGCCACTTCTGGAACCACTGGTCGGCGCCGGGCTGGGAGCCCGACGAGGACGCGCTGCGCCGGCTGGCCGCCCACTACGCGCCGCCCGGCGCGTTCACCGCCTCCATCGGCTGGTACCGCGCCGGCTCGGGCATGGTGGCCACCAGCCTGAGCGAGACCGTCCCCGAGGCCGCCGACCGCATCGCGGTCCCGACGACCGTCCTGTGGCCCGAGCACGACCCGATCTTCCCGCGCGAATGGGCCGACCGCCTCGGCGAGTTCTTCGCCGAGGTGACCGTGCTCGACCTGCCCGGCAGCGGGCACTTCGCGCCGCTGGAGACGCCCGACGGCGTCGCGCGTGCCATCCTCGCCGCCCTGGCGTAGGCTGGCCGCGATGCCCACCGGACCGTCCCTCGTCACCGGCGTCGACTTCGTCTCGGTGCCCAGCCGGGACTTCGACGCGGTCGTCGCGTTCTACGGCGAGACGCTCGGCCTGCCGCGCTCGGCCTATGTCCCCGACCGGGGCTTCGCGGAGTTCGAGACCGGCAACCTGACGCTCAGCGTCATCCACTCCGAGCGGATGGGCCTGGAGTTCCACCGCCAGCCCAACCCCGTCGCCCTGCACGTCGACGACGTCGCGGCGGCGCGCGCGCAGCTCGAGGGACGGGGCGTCGCGTTCCACGGCGACGTCCTGGACACCGGCGTCTGCCACATGGCCTTCTTCTCGGACCCCGACGGCAACGCCCTCATGCTCCACCACCGCTACGCCCCGCGCACGCCGCCGGCGTGAGCCGGGCGCGCGCGAACGACGGCGGTCTCAGCCGGCCGGGACGGCGCCGGCCTCGCGCCGGGCGACCTCGGCGCGCACGACGGGCGCGACCTCGGTCCCGAAGCGCTCGATGGAGCGCAGCACGTCGCGATGGGCGACCGCGCCGACGCTCATCTGGCCGATGTAGCGGTCGTGGCCGAAGACCTCGTGCTCGTGCAGGATCTTCTCGGCCACCTGCTCGGCCGCGCCGACGGCCAGCGCCCCGCGCGGGGAGCGCAGCGCCTCGTACTCGGCGCGGCCCGACGGCGGCCAGCCGCGCTCGCGCCCGATCCGGTTCATCATCGCCAGGTAGGGGGCGGCGAACGCCGCGTCGGCCTGCGCGCTCGTCTCGCCGACGAAGGCGTGGGTGTTGATCGCGACGCGCGTCTGCGCGGGATCGTGGCCGGCCGCGCGGGCGGCGCCGCGGTAGAGCTCGACGAGCGGCGCGAAGCGTTCGTACTGGCCGCCGATGATCGCGATCGTCAGCGGCAGCCCGAGCGTGCCGGCGCGGACGACCGACTGCGGCGAGCCGCCGACGGCCACCCAGACCGGGAGGCGCTCCTGGACGGGCCGGGGCCAGACGCCGGCGTCCTGCAGCGGGGCGCGCAGGCGCCCCGACCACGTGACGTGGGTGCTGTCGCGCAGGCGCAGGAGCAGGTCGAGCTTCTCGGCGTAGAGGTCGTCGTAGTCGTCGAGGTCGTAGCCGAAGAGCGGGAAGGACTCGATGAACGAGCCACGGCCGGCCATGATCTCCGCCCGCCCACCCGAGAGCAGGTCGACCTCGGCGAACTGCTGGAAGACGCGCACCGGGTCGTCCGAGCTCAGCACGGTGACGGCGCTGGAGAGCCGGATGTCCTTCGTGCGCATCGCGACCGCCGCCAGCGCGACGGCGGGCGAGGAGATGAGGAAGTCCTCGCGGTGGTGCTCGCCGATCGCGAAGACGTCGAGCCGGAGCTGGTCGGCGAGCTCGGCCTCCTCGATGAGCTCCTGCATCCGCTGCTGCGGGCTCACACCAGAGGCGAGGTCGGCGAAGGTGGCGAGTCCGAGATCCATGCCGACAGCATAGCGCGCTAGTTGTCTGCGCAACGACCTCTGGGGTGGACCGGTTCGCCGGACCGTCCGCCGGCGCCCGCTCGTGCTGCGGATGGCCGGCGCCGGGCGCGTCGTGGCCGCCGAGGCGCTGCTGGAGCGCGGCGGCTGGTCGGTGCTCGTCGCGCTGCGCCTGGTCCCCGTCGTGCCCTTCAGCCCTGTCGGCTACGTCGCGGGCGCGATGCGCGTGCCCCGCCGCCGGGTCCTAGGCCGGCGGCGGGGCGCCGGGCGCGGCGGGCGGGGCGGTCGCGCCGTCGGGCACGGCCTCGGCCAGGCGGCGGTGCAGGCGGTCGCGCAGCTCGTCGGGGTCGTAGTCGCGCTGGGCGCGGCGGTGGCGGGCGACGATCGCCCCCGTGGCGGCGACGCCGGCGAGGCCGGCCAGGCCGACGAGCTTCCAGCGCACGGGCATCGGCCCGTAGGTTAGGCGCGATGCCCGACGCGTCCCTCACCCTCGCCGACGCAGTGGCCACCGCGGCCACCGGCGACCTCTGGCTCTTCCGCGGCCGGTCGCTGGCCGACCGGACGATCCAGACCCTCACGAACAGCCCGGTCAACCACGTGGGGATGGTCGTGGCCATCGACGACCTGCCGCCGCTGCTGTGGCACGCCGAGCTGGGGCGCACGCTGCCCGACGTCTGGACGGGCGAGCGCCAGCGCGGCGTGCAGCTGCACCTGCTCGCCGACGCCGTGCGCACGTGGGGCGAGCGCTACGGCCAGCGCGCCTGGACCCGCCAGCTGCTGGGCACGCTGGAGCGCCGCCACGAGGACCGCCTCATGGAGGTCATCGCACGCTTCGACGGCCGCCCCTTCCCCACGACGCCGGGCCTGGCGCGCCAGTGGCTGACCGGCCGCGTGCGCCGGCGCGGCTCCTCGCTGGAGACCGTCTACTGCGCCGAGCTCGTGGCGACCACCTACCAGCACATGGGCCTGCTGCCCGACCGACGCCCGGCGAGCTGGTACGACCCCGGGCGCTTCTGGAGCGGCGACCGGATCGAGCTCGTCGCGCCGTTCGCACTGGCCGGCGAGGTCGCGGTGGGCTAGGGCTCCGAGAGCGCGCGACGAGCGTGAAGTCCGAGGGGTCCAGGCGCCGCGTGCGGTCCACGTGGGCCCGCATGGAGTCCGGCCCGTTGGCGACGATGCGCCCCTGCGCGTCGCGGTACCAGGAGTCGCACGCCGCCCGGGCCGTCCCCGCGAAGCGCGCCTGGACGGCGGCGCCGCTGCGCGCGTCGACCTCGGGACGCACGTCGATCGCGGCCGCCCGGTCGGCCGCGACGTGCTGGAGGGCCTGGTCGGAGATAGGCCGCCTGGGCCTCGTGGTAGACGAGGCGCGAGCCGCCCGAGGTGTTCGCGTTGAGCCCGTACATGATGAACATGGAGGGGAAGCCTGTCGGGCCACACGCGGCGGCGCAGCTCGGGCGCGCCGCGCAGCTGCCAGCGCATGAGCGCGCGCAAGCTCTGAGGCGCGAACCCTCGCGCCGTCACTCCACGGTGAACCACAGGACGGCCATCGGCTCGTCCTCGGTCAGCTGCCACGCCGGGTCGCCGAGCAGGAACGCGACCGTGTCACGGTTGTCGCCCCAGCGCCGCCGGGCCCAGGCCGCGAACGCCTCCACGGTGTCGGCGACACCGATGGACGCCACCGTCGCGGCGTCGATCTGGCCCAGCGGGATGATGGAGACCCGGCGCACGACGACCGCCCCGAACTCCTGGCCCGTGTGGTCGCGCACGGGCAGGCGCGTGCCGATGCCCGGCACGCCGCCCTCCAGCTCCCACTCGCGGGCCAGCGAGATCGCGCCGCTGCGTCGGCCCTCGAGGATCGCGGCGATCGACGCCAGGCCCTCCCCACCGTCGTCGGGGGTGCCGTACTCGAGATAGGGCGCCCGGGCCGAGCGCCACGGCGCCAGCGGGATGCGGGCCACGAGCACGTCCCGCCGCCGGGCGGGCTGTCGACCTCCAGCGTGCCGCCGAGCGTCGCGATGCGGTCCTGCAGGCCGCGCAGGCCGGTCCCGCGGGCCGGATCGGCGCCGCCGGCGCCGTCGTCGGCCACCGTGGCGACGATCGTGTCGGGCTGGTGGGCGACCTCCACGCGCAGCCAGGAGGCTCCGGCGTGCTTGCCCGCGTTGGTCACGGCCTCGCTGACGAGGAAGAAGATGGTCACCTCGACGGGCTCGGGCAGACGGCGGTCGGGCAGCGCGTCGATGTGCAGCGGCACCGGCGAGCGCGCCGCCAGGATCTCCAGGGCGGTGCCGAGCCCGTCGGCCAGGCCGACCGGGTGCAGCCCTCGCGACAGGTCACGCAGCTCCCGCGTGGCCTCCTTGACCTCCTCGCGGGCCCGGCGCATGAGGTCGGCCGCGACGTCGGGCGCGTCCTGCAGCCGGCGCTCGGCCAGCGTGAGCAGGTGGGTCGCCGCGACCGCGCGCTGCTGCACGCCGTCGTGGATGTCGCGCCCGATCCGCCGGCGCTCCTCGTCGATCGCGTGCACCAGCCGCGCGCGGGCGGCGGCCAGCTGCTCCTCGCGCGAGCGCAGCGCGGCCACGTGGCGGTGGCGCTGCACCTCGCCGGCCGTGCGCTCGGTCAGCAGCGTGAACAGCGCGACGTCGCGGGTCCACGGGATGTCGACCCCGCCCTCGACCCCGACGTGCCCGATGACGCCGCCCTCGGGGTCGCGCAGGATGACCGAGACCGACGCAGGGCCCATCGGCGCGCGGCCGGGCAGGACGAACTCGCCGCCGGCGCCCGGCACGCCGTCGCGCCACTCGGCCAGCACGCGCGCGTGGTCGCCGCGGTGATCGGCGACGTAGACCAGCCGCGCACCGGAGACCTCGGCATACTCGCGGACCAGCGCGCGCAGGAACGCGCTGCCGACGATGCCCGACGTGCGCTGCACGAGCGTGGCGATCGGGTCGGGGTCCGCGGGCCGCACGGGCCGACCCTACCGCCGGGGCCCCGGCCGCCCGCGACGGGCGCGGGGCCGCGGACGGGCCGTGTGGGGAGCCCCGGAACGGGTAGCCGCCCGATGACGCCCCTGACCCGAGAAGCCGGTGCCGATGACCTGCCCCTCCCCCATCCCCTGCGCCCCCCGCCCGACCATGCCCGGGTCCGCCTGATACGCCTGCTGATCACGGGGTCGCGGGGCAAGGTCGGGGGCGCCGCTGGACACGGGTAGGCTCGGCGAGGACGCGCCATGACCGCACCCCTCCCGACCCCCGCCCCCCTGACGAGCCTGGCCAGCGGCGCCGGCTGCGGCTGCAAGCTGGCCGCCGCCGACCTGCTGCCCATCGTGGCCGGACTGCCCGCCGCGACCGACGCGCGACTGCTCGTCGGCACCCCCACCGGCGACGATGCCGGGGTCTTCCGCCTCTCCGACGACCTCGCGCTCGTGCAGACCCTGGACTTCTTCACGCCGCTGGTCGACGACCCCTACGACTTCGGGCGGATCGCCGCCGCCAACGCGCTGTCGGACGTGTACGCCATGGGCGGCACGCCGCTGACGGCGATGAACATCGTGGCCTTCCCGCTCGAGCAGCAGGGCGGCGACGTGCTGGCGGCCATCCTGCGCGGCGGGCTGGACGTCGTCACCGAGGCTGGCGCGTCGATCGTCGGCGGCCACTCCATCCGCGACGACGAGCCCAAGTACGGGCTGGCCGTCACGGGCACCGTGCACCCCGACCGGATGCTCACGAACGCCGGCGGCCGCGAGGGCGACGCGCTCGTGCTGACCAAGCCGCTCGGCGTGGGCGCGATCGTCACGGCGGCCAAGCGCGGTGCCGCCGGGCCGGGGCTCGTGCAGGCCGCCGTCGCCGTGATGGTCACGCTCAACGCCCGCGCCGCGCTCGCCGCGCTGGCCGCGGGCGCCCACGCGATGACCGACGTGACGGGCTTCGGCCTGCTCGGCCACCTGCACAACGTCGCCCGCGAGAGCGGACTGGCCGCCGAGGTCGAGGCCCGCGCGGTGCCCGCGATCGAGGGCGTCGCCGAGCTGCTGGCCGACGCCGTCGGCGTCTCGGGCGGCAGCCGCCGCAACGCCGAATGGGCCGAGGGCTTCGCCACGTTCGCCGAGGGCGTCGCCCCCTGGCAGCGCCGGCTGGTCACCGACGCCACAACCTCCGGGGGGCTGCTCGTGGCCGTGGCCCCGGGCGACGCGGCCACGGTGCCCGGCCCGGTCGTCGGGCACCTCGTCGCCGGGACGCCCGGGACGATCCGCGTCGTCTGACCGATGAGTCCGGCGCCCCCGCGCCGTCTGCATGACAGACCCCGGATCAGGAGGATATGGCCATGCCCAGCACCACGAGCTCCATCACCGAGATCGGCCGCGTGATCATCCCGGTCGCCGACCAGGACCGCGCCCTGGCGTTCTACACCGAGAAGCTCGGCCTCGACGTCATCGCCGACATCCCCTTCGGCGAGGGCGACCGCTGGATCGAGGTCGCGCCGCCTGGCGCCCGCACCGCCGTGGCGTTCGGGCCCGTCCTGGACGGCCGCGTCGGCGTCCCGACCGGCGTCAGCTTCAAGACGCCCGACGCCGACGCGCTGCACGACGAGCTGGCCGCGCGCGGGGTCGACGTCGACGACGTGATCGCGCCGCCCGGCGCGCCGCGGATGTTCTTCTTCCGCGACGCCGACAGCAACACGCTGCACGCCGCGCAGGAGGTCTGAGCGCGTGGCCTCGGCGGCGCCGGCGCTGAGCCAGCCTCGGCCGGTGCCGCGCCATCGGTGGGCGATCGGGATCCTCGCCGCGGCGGCGGCGGCCGTGGCGGCCTGCGGCTGCGGTGCGACCCACGGCCCCGCGACGGCGGCGCGCACGATCGCGCCGGCCGGGGCCGGCCCCGTGGGCGGGCTGACGGCGGGCCGCCGGCTCTACGTCGCGGCCGGGTGCGGCCGCTGCCACGCCCTGCGCGACGCCGGGGCCCGGGGCGGCTCCGGGCCGGACTTCGACACGAGCGAGCGCCTGGACCGCGCGGGCATCCTGGCCGGCCTGGTCGAGGGCGCCAACGGCATGCCGTCCTACGCGGACCGCCTGCCGTCCGCCCGGCGCGAGCTCCTGGCCGACTACCTGCTCGCCGTGGCCTGGCGACCGCACCGCCGAGGACGTTGAGCGGCGGCGGACGACCGGGCGCGTCACAGACCGGTGGCGGTCCGCGCACCGACCGTCTACGGTGGGCCCTCTGCCACCCGAGCCCGCAGTCGCGTGCTGCGAAAGGACGGACCCTCCATGGCCACGCTGCTGGTGTTCCACGAGGTCGACGACGTCGACCACTGGCTCGCGTCCACCCGGCGTGAGGACTTCTTCGGGCCCCTCGGCATCACGACGCGCACGTTCCGCGACCCCACGGGCACCAGCCGCGTCGGCCTCATCGTCGACGTTCCGGACGTCGCCGCCTTCGAGGCCTCGATGCAGACCGAGGGCGCGGCGGAGGCCATGCGCGCCGACGGGGTGCGCCCGGACACGCTGTTGGTCCTCGCCGAGGCCTGACCCCGCACGCGTCGGCGCACCACGGCCCACGCGACGGCCTGCAGCCGCGCGGCCTCCGGGGGGTCGCGCGACGCCGCCGCACGGCCGGGCTTGACGGCGCGGGGCTCTCCCCCAAGGTCGCACGGGACGGTCGGGGACCGGGCCGTACTGCTCAACGGCGCTCGCGAGAATCTGTGACGTGATCTTGCTCGAGGCGCTGACCTCGTATTGCGCAGGGCTGCTCATCGTGATGGCGTCAGCCTGCCAGCGAGCTGCGGCGGCTCATCGAAGACGAGCGTAGAACGCGCGCATCGCCGCGTTGAACGCCTCCGGGCACTCCAGGTTGCTCATGTGTCCGGCGGCGGGGATGAGCACGAGCTCCGCGTCCGGGATTGCGGACGCGAACTGTCGCGCCACCGTCAGCGGAGAGCGCGCGTCGCGCTCGCCCCAGATGAGCAGCGTCGGAACGGCGATGTGCGGCAGGACATCCCGGAGGTCGGCCTCGGCCATAGCCGCGAGCGCGACTCGCACGCTCTCACGGCGGACGTCGGCAGCGATGGCGGTGAGCAGTTCAGCCGCGTCAGCCGGCGGCTCGCCGGCGAAAAGTCCAGGCAATGACGGCCGGCCTGTCTGCGCGGCCCCGGCGAGCATGCGCTCGACGCTCCTGACGCGCGTGCGGACCTCGGCCTCCGGAAGCGACCCCTTCCAGCCCGCGTAGGTGTCGGCGAGCACGAGCGTCGCCACTGCCTGCGGCCGGCGCCGGTAGAGCTCAAGGGCGACGGTGCCTCCCCACGACAGCCCGCAGACGTGCGCCGGTGCGCCGACCGCGTCGATGAGCGCCCCGAGCGCCGTCGCGTACCCGGCCAGCCCGAGCCCGGCCGGCACGTCGGAGGACCGACCGGCGCCCGGCTCATCCCACGCGATGACGGTGAAGTCATCCGACAGGCCGGCCATCTGCGGCCGCCACTCGCGTGCATCGCCGGCGGCGCCATGGACCAGGACGAGCGGTGGCCCGTCGCCTGCGCGGTAGTAGACGACATCCAAGCCGGCCACGCGAAGCGTCGACGAGCTCGGCATCGGTCGATGGTCCCATGACAACGCGACGCCGTCGACTCCACCTCGATTGCCTGAGAAGCCGGTATGCCGACGCCATCCGTCCAGCCGTGGCCTGGCCTCAACACCGCCGGGGCGAGGCGCCCGCGTGTACCGCCCTCGGCAGGAGGGTGGGCGTGGCGGTCATCGCCAGCGAGCGTCCACGCAGGCGGCGCGTCGTCCGCGCGCGCCGCGGTGTCGGCGGCGAGCATCCGCTGGCGATGCCGCACCGAGTCCAGGAAGCCCTCACGGCTGCGGCGGCGGGGAGGCCGCGGTCGACGGGCGGTCGGTGCTGTGCTGCGTGGCCTGCGGCACGTCGCCAGCCGGTCGCCGTGCGCATGCTCTGGCCTGCTCGCCAGCGTGCCGCTGGGAGGCGGCGGGCTGGCGGGCGATCCTCGGCGGCCGCGGCTACGGCCCGTACTCCAGCATCGTCGGACGCCTGCGCGCCGCGCGGATCGCGGACCCGCGAGCTGCTGCGGCCCTGGGGCCGGATCGTCAGACTGTGGCGCGTGTCCCGGGAGGATTCGAGACACGTTGGGGACACAGACCATGTCAAGCACTCGCACCGCACCTCCTGAATATCGCTGTGCTGCAGGTCCTTCCCTGCCCCTGGAGCGGCCCGGGGCCGGTGCCCCGAACGGCCTTCAAAGCCGTTGGCGGCGCCTCGACCGCGCCGGGAAGGTTCGACTCCTTCGCCGCTCCGCTGCCCCGTCCCCCGTCGACCGGTGACCCCCGCCGCTCCGCTGACCCTCGGCACCGCCGGGCACATCGACCACGGCAAGACCGCGCTCGTCGCGGCGTTGACCGGCGTGGACACCGACCGGCTGCCCGAGGAGCGGGCGCGCGGCATCTCGATCGCGCTGGGCTACGCCCCGCTGACGCTGCCCTCGGGCCGGCGGCTGTCGGTCGTCGACGTGCCCGGGCACGAGCGCTTCGTGCGCACGATGGTCGCCGGGGCCACGGGGGTCGACCTGTTCCTCATGGTCGTCGCCGCCGACGACGGCGTCATGCCCCAGACGCGCGAGCACGCCGAGGTGCTGCGCGCGCTCGGCGTGTCGACCGGCGTCGTGGCGGTCACCAAGGCCGACCTCGCCGACCCCGCGCCGGCCGCCGCCGCGGCGGCCGACCTGCTGCCCGGCTGCGAGGTCGTGGCCTGCTCGGCCGCCACCGGCGCCGGCACGGGCGACGTGGCCGCCGCGCTGGACCGGGCCGCCGCGGGCGCCGCGAGCCGGGCCGCCGCCCCCGGCGACGTCGTGCTGCACGTCGACCGCGCCTTCACCGTCCACGGGATCGGGACCGTCGTGACCGGCACGCTGTGGTCGGGGACCCTGCGCCCCGGCGACGAGATCGCGCTGCTGCCCGGCGACCGCGCGGTCCGCGTCCGTGGCCTGCAGGTCCACGACGAGCCGGTGCCCGAGGCCCGCGCCGGCCAGCGCGTCGCCGTCGCCCTCGCCGGCGTCCGGGCCCGGGACATCGGCCGCGGCGACGTGCTCGCGCGGCCCGGCACGCTGGGCGAGACCTCCGTGCTGGACTGCGCCCTGGCACTGCGCGACGCCCGCCACGGCGAGCGCGTGCAGGTCCACCACGGCACCCGCGACGTGGCCGGCCGCCTGGCCGACCTCGGCGACGGGCTCTGGCAGGTGCGCCTCGAGCACCCGGTGGCCGCCGCCCGGGGCGACCGCCTCGTCGTCCGCCGCCCGGCGCCGCCCGACACCCTGGGCGGCGGCGTGGTCCTCGACGCCCACGCCCATCGCCACGGCCGCCGGCCCGACGTCCTCGAGCGCCTGCGCGCCCGGCGCGACGGCCGCCCCGACCCCGTGGCCGCTCCCCTCCCGAGGGCCGTCCCGGCGCGGCCCGCGGCGCCCGCCGACCCCGCCGAGCTGGCCCGCGTCACGGTGCGCCTGCGCGAGGCCGGGATCGGCCTGCTCTCCGAGGCCCAGCTCGGCGACGACGCCTGCCATCTGGCGGCGCTGCGCGCGCAGGGCGCCGCCGTGCGCGTCAGCGGCACGCTCTACGCGCACGCCGAGGTCGCCGCCGGCGTGCGCGAGCGCATCGTCGCTCTCCTGGAGCGCGACGGCTCGGCGTCGCTGGCCGAGGTCCGTGACGCGCTGCAGACCTCGCGCAAGCCTGCGCAGGCGTTCCTCGAGCACCTCGACGCCGAGCGCGTGACGCGGCGGCTGGCCGACGACCGGCGCGTCCTGCGGGCCCGGGGACGGGCGGGGGCGACGTGAGCGCCCCGGGCGACGAGGTCCGCGACCGCCTGCGCGCGCTGCCCGCGACCGACCGGCTGGCCGCCCGCCTGGAGGGCGTCACCCCGGCCGAGGCCGGCGCCGCAGCGCGCGCCGTGCTCGCCGCCCGGCGCACCGAGCTGCTGGCCGGCGCCGACGGCGAGGCCGACCTGGTCGCCCGCGCCCGCGAGCATCTGCGGCCCTCGCTGCGCCGCGTGCTCAACGCGACGGGCGTCGTCGTACACACGAACCTCGGTCGCGCGCCGCTGGCGGCCGCGGCCGTGGCCGCCGTGGCCGAGGCCGCCGCGGGCTACGTCAACCTCGAGCTCGATCTGGCCGCAGGCGTCCGCGGCCGTCGCGACGTCCACGTCGCGGGCCTGCTGGCCGAGCTCACGGGCGGCCAGGACGCCGTGGTGGTCAACAACGGCGCGGCCGCGACGCTGCTGGCGGCCGCCGCGCTGGCCGGCCCCGGGCGCGCGATCGCGGTCTCCCGCGGCCAGCTCGTCGAGATCGGCGGGGGCTTCCGGATCCCCGACGTCGTGGCCCAGGCGGGCGCGCGTCTCGTCGAGGTCGGCACGACCAACCGCACCCGCGCCGCGGACTTCGCCGCCGCGCTGGCCGACGGCGCCGACGTCATCCTGCGTGTGCACCAGTCCAACTTCCGCACGGTCGGCTTCGTCGCCGAGGCCACCGTGCAGGAGCTCTGCGGGCTGGGCGCGCCGGTCATCGACGACCTGGGCTCCGGCGTCCTGGCGGCCGGCCCCGGCGTCCTGGACGGCGAGCCGCCCGTGCGCGAGTCGATCGCCGCCGGCGTGACGCTGGCGTGCTTCAGCGGCGACAAGCTGCTCGGCGGCCCGCAGGCCGGGATCATCGTCGGGACCGCCGAGGCCGTCGCCGCCTGCCGGCGCCACCCGCTGGCCCGCGCGCTGCGCCTCGGACGCCTGCCCATGGCCGCGCTGGCCGCCACGCTGGCGCTGTACCGCGACCCGCGCCGCGCCCTGGCCGAGGTCCCGGTGCTGGCGATGCTCACCGCGCCCGCCGACGTGCTGCGCGCGCGGGCGCAGCGCCTGGCCGACGCCGCCGGGGCGGCGAGATCGTCGAGGCCACCGCGCGCGTCGGCGGCGGCGCGCTGCCGCTGCTCGAGCTGCCCGGCCCCGTCGTGGCGATCGGCCCGCACGGCTCGGGCGCCGAGGCACTGGCGGCCCGCCTGCGCCTCGGCGACCCGCCGCTGGTGGCGCGCATCGCCGGCGGCCGCGTCGTCGTCGACCCCCGCACGCTGGGCGAGGACGAGCTCGACGCGGCCGCCGCGGCGCTGCGCGCGGCGCTGGCCCCGGAGCGCTAGCGGGCCGGGCGCACCGCCGTGCCGGACCGCGCGTCGCCCGCGGGCTCGGCGCCCGGGTCGGCGCCGACGAGGTTGCCCTGGAACGCGAAGACCCAGGTCTTGAGCGTGTCGTCCCAGCCGATGGCAGATCCTCCGCCGCGCGCTGGGCTCGACATCGTGCTGCTCCTCCCGTCGGCGGCGTCGGACGACGCCGGTGTTCCCGCGATCAGCGGTGGTGCACCACGTCCATGTCCAGCGGCGCCTCGTCACGGGTCGCCCGGGCGCGGGCCATCCGCGCGACGGCCTCGTCGTCGTGGGCCGAGGAGCGTCCCGAGAGCACCCACGCGAAGCGGAAGCACAGCGCCGAACCCATGAACGCGACGCTGGCGACGTGGTGGGGCAGCGTCCCGCCGCGCGGACCGAGCAGCCGCAGCGCCAGCCCGCCGCGGGCCAGCCACTTGGCGCCGGAGAACCAGTGCGCGCCGACGCCCTCCTCCAGCACGGAGGCCAGCCGGCCCAGGTGATGGTGGTTGAGCTCGGAGAGGATCAGCTCGGCGGCCATCGCCCCGCTCTCGACGCGCCCGAGCGCCTCGCGCGTCGGGTGGCCCTCCGGCATGCCGGTGGCCACAAGCACCAGGCGGGTGGCCGCGGCGCCCGTCAGCGTGGCGGTCGAGACGAAGATCGGGCCCAGCGACAGGCGGCTGCGCGCCCACACCGGCACGGCGGTGGAGGCCAGCAGGACGCCGGTGTAGGACCCCAGGTAGCCGCCGACGACCGCGGTGCCCGCGCCCAGGGCGGTGGCCGTGCGCCGGCGGCCGAGCACGTCGGCGCCGACGGCGCAGGACGCCAGGCCGCCGAACAGCGTCAGGCACCACGACCCCATCGACATGGGCGACCGCGGCTTGAAGATGCGCAGCATCCTGTAGAAGCGCTCGGGCCGTCCCAGGTCCATGACCAGCAGCGGCGGCGACGGGGCGAGCGCACCGAGGGCGACCTTGCGCGCCACGCGCGCCGAGCGGTCGTCGCCGGCCAGGTCGCAGGCCAGCGCCACGAACGACGCGCCGGCGGCCATCCCGCCGAACCAGAAGTACAGCGGCACCTCCCACGTCCACACGGGCGCCTTCATCATCGGCCCCTGGACGACCTCCGGCGGCTCGCCGCGGCGGGCGCGGAGGTTGGCCCGGGCCACCTGCTCCGCGGGCGGCGCCTCGTCCGTCGCGTAGTCCGTGCGGCCGCGGAAGATGCTCGACCAGCGGGCGTCGCGCCAGGCGCGCTGGTGCAGGCCCACCGCCGCGGCGGGGACGGCGCGGCGCCAGGAGGCCGGGCCGCCGGGCACGCCCGTGGCGGCGGTCATGTCGCGCGGCCCGCTGCGGGCCGACTCCCCGCGCTCGCGCTCGTCGGCGCGCGCGGCGTCGGCGCGCGCGGCGTCCTGGTCGCTCATGTCCCCTCCCGGTCCCGCCGGCGGTGCCGGCCGGCGCGTACGTCGCGCACGAGCTCCAGGGCGCCGGTGGCGGCCGCCAGCATCGTCAGCGCGCCCGGGCCCTTGCGGTCGTGCGGGAACCGGAACGCCAGGGCGACGCCGGCCGCCGCGGCGAAGCCCGCGCCGACTGCCGCCAACGTGGCGGGCACGACGTTCTCCTGGATCGGCGAGTCGGCCTCGGCCGGCAGGCCGTAGCGCTCGGGCAGCTCGGTGAGCAGGAAGAACGCACCGAGGCCGCCGGCGATCTCCCGGCCCTCGGGATCGCCGGCGCCGTAGAGCCAGGCGCCCTCCAGGCCGCGCTCGTGGAGCCTGGCGACGCGGCGCCGCGCGACCTCGACGAGCTCGTCGTGGGGACCGAACTGGATGGAGTCGGTCGGGCAGGCCTTGGCGCACGCGGGCTCCAGCCCGTCCTGGAGGCGGTCGTAGCAGAGCGTGCACTTCGCGGCCCGCCCGTCGTGGGGGTCGCGGTCCACGACGCCGAACGGGCAGGACGGGATGCAGTAGCCGCAGCCGTTGCAGATGTCGGCCTGCAGCACGACCGTCTCGAACTCCGTGCGGATCAGCGCGCCGGTCGGGCACGCGTCCATGCACCCGGCGTTCGTGCAGTGCTTGCAGACGTCGGACATGAAGATCCAGCGGTCCATGTCGGCCACGGCCTGCGCGACGTCGACGCTCGCGGCGGCCCCGCCGGCCTGCGCGAGATCGATCAGGTCGGGGATCTCGTCCTCGGTGACCCCGGACGCGGCGTCGGCCAGCGCGGTCGCCGGGATGTGCGGCAGCGCTCCGCCCGCGCCCTGCTCCAGCGCGCGGCGGGCCTCGTCGCGCTGGACCTCGGACGGCTCGAGCAGCTCGACGAAGCGCACGTGGCGCCACGTCGCGGCGCCCAGCGCGGCTGTGTGGTCGTAGGAGCCGCCGCGGCGGAACTCCGAGCCGTCGGACGGCAGGTCGTTCCACTGCTTGCACGCGACCTCGCACGCCTTGCAGCCGATGCACACGGTCGTGTCGGTGAAGAAGCCCATCCGCTGGGCGCCGTCGCGGTGGACGGAGATCTCGCTCGGTGCGGCGTGCGGGCCGGTGGTCATCAGGCCTGGTGGGAGGAGCGGAGCTTGGGCTGCTCGGCCGGGTGCTCGCGGTCGGGCGCGCTGTGGCCGTGCGGGACGTTGGTGATCGCCGACGTCGCCGGCGTGGGCCGCCGGCCGGCGCGCACGTCGCACGTCAGCGCCTTGGTCGTCTCGATGCTCACGTTGGGGTCGCCGGAGAGGTGCAGCAGGTCGTTGATGCTGTCGCCGGTGCTCGCCCCGCTGTAGCCCCAGTGGTAGGGCACCGCGACCTGGTGGACGATCTGCCCGGGCCCGTCGCCGATGCGCAGCGGGCGCATCCGCTCGGTGACCTTCGCCCGCGCCTCGATCTCGCCGCGCTCGGTGGCGATCACCATCCAGCCACCATCCTCGATCCCGCGACTGGCCGCCAGCACGGGATCGATCTCGGCGAACATCTGGGGCTGCAGCTCGTTGAGCCAGGGCAGCGTGCGGCTCATGCCGCCGACCGTGTGGTGCTCGGTCAGCCGGAACGTCGTCAGCACGCATGGCCACCTCGGGTCGGCGGTGGCGTTGACCGGGTTGTCGGGGCGCTCCCAGCGGATCGCCACCGGGTTGGCCCCGATCTCGGGGTACAGCAGGTTGGTCACGGGCGACTCGATCGGCTCGTAGTGCGTCGGCATCGGCCCGTCGAGCAGGCCGGATGGCGAGAAGAGCCAGGCGCGCCCGTCGCCCATCATGATGAACGGCTCGTCGCCGGAGATGGCATCCATGCCGCGGGCATCGTCGGGCGCGCGGTAGTCCGGCGGCTTGTCCACCGGGAAGTCCGGGACGTCGTAGCCCGTCCACCTCCCCGCCTCCGCGTCCCACCAGACGTACTTCTTGCGCTCGCTCCACGGCCGGCCCTGCGGGTCGGCCGAGGCGCGGTTGTAGAGCATGCGCCGGTTGGCCGGCCACGCCCAGCCCCACTCGGGCGAGACCCAGCCGCCCTCGGGGTCCTCGATCGGCCCGGGATCGCGGCGACGCGCCTGGTTGACGCCGTCGGCCATCACGCCGCTGTAGATCCAGCACCCGCACGCCGTCGAGCCGTCGGCGTGCAGCTGGGCGAAGCCGGGCACGGGGGCGCCGGTGGCCACGTCGTAGCCGTTGATCTCGCGCAGGACGTCCTCGGCGTGGGGCTCGCGCTCCGGACCGTGCTCCTCGTAGGGCCAGTGGAGGTTGACGATCGGCCAGTCGCGGGGCTCCTCGGAGCCCGCGTAGTGGGCCATCACCCGCTTGGTCAGGTGGTGCATGAACCACAGCTCGCTGCGGGCATCGCCGGGCGGCGCCAGGGCCTTGTCGCGCCACTGGACCATGCGCTGGGTCTGGGTGAACGATCCCTCCTTCTCGACGTGCGCGGCGGCGGGCATGAGGAAGACCTCGGTCTCGATGTCCTCGGGGCGGACCTCGCCGGCCTGGACCTCGGGGGCATCGCGCCAGAACGTCGCGGTCTCGATCTCGGCGAGGTCGCGGACCACCAGCCACTTCATGTTGCGCAGCGCGCGGCGCATCAGGCCGCCGTTCTGGGAGCCGATCGCCGGGTTCTGCCCCATCGCGAACAGCCCGTCCAGCCCCCCGTCGACGGCGCGCATCATCGTCGGGAAGTGCGCGTGGTTGCCGGTGATCTTCGGCAGATGGCCGAAGCCGTAGTCGTTGTCCTCGGTCGCCGCATCGCCGAACCAGGCCTTCAGCAGCGAGACGATGTACTTGTCGAAGTTCGACCACCAGCCCCGGTCGGCGGCGAGGGAGCCGATGTAGTCGGCCAGCGTCAGCTCCTCCTCACGTGCTCGCGGCATGTGCAGGTAGCCGGGCAGCAGGTCATACAGCGTGGGGATGTCGCTCGAGCCCTGAATCGTCGCGTGGCCGCGCATGGCCATGATGCCCCCGCCCGGGCGCCCGATGTTGCCCAGCAGCAGCTGCAGGATCGCGCCGGTGCGGATGATCTGCACGCCGATGGACTGCTGCGTCCACCCGACGGCGTAGCACAGCGCGGTCGTCCGCTCGCGGCCGGAGTTCTCGATGAGCGTGCGCGCGACGTCGTGGAACTGCTCCTCGGGGATGCCGCAGATCCGCGACACCATCTCGGGCGTGTACCGGGCGTAGTGCCGGCGCAGCAGCTGCAGGACGCAGCGCGGATGCTGCAGCGTCTCGTCGCGCGGCACCGCCCCGGTGAGCATGCCGGCGCCGGTGTGCTCATCGAAGGCCTGCGTGGCGTGCTCGCGCACGCCGTCGGAGGCGCACACTTCGCCGCCCTCGTACATCCAGGAGCTGCGGTCGTAGGTGCCCGTCTCGGGGTCGAAGCCCGAGAAGACGCCGCCGAGGTCCTCGGTGTCGGCGAACCGCTCGTTGATGATCGTCGAGGCGTTCGTGTAGTGGAGGACGTACTCCTTGAAGTAGGACTCGGTCTCCAGGACGTGGCGGATGATCCCGCCCAGGAACGCGATGTCGGTCCCGGCGCGGATCGGCACGTGCTGGGTCGCCGACGCGCCCGTGCGGCCGAAGCGCGGGTCGACGTGGATGACCTTGGCGCCCCGCTCCTTGGCGCGCATCACCCAGCGGAAGCCGACCGGGTGCGCCTCGGCCAGGTTGGAGCCCTGGATGAGGATGCAGTCGGCGTTCTGCAGGTCCTGCTGGAACGAGGTGGCGCCTCCGCGCCCGAACGAGGTCCCCAGACCGGGGACCGTGCTCGAGTGTCATATCCGCGCCTGGTTCTCGATCTGCACGGCGCCCATCGCCGTGAAGGACTTGCGGATGAGGTAGTTCTCCTCGTTGTCCAGCGTGGCGCCGCCGAGGTGGGCGAAGCCGAGCGTGCGATCCACGCGCCGGCCGTGCTCGTCGGTGTCCTGCCAGCCGTTCTCGCGGGCGGCGATGACGCGCTCGGCGATCATGTCCATCGCCGTCTCGAGGTCGAGCTCCTCCCACTCGGTGCCCGCGGGCGCCGGTAGAGGACCTTCGTCAGCCGGCCGGGCTGCTGGACGAGCTGGCGCGACGCCGAGCCCTTGGGGCACAGCGTGCCCTGGTTGACCGGCGACCGCGGGTGGCCCTCGATGTCGACGAGCTCGCCGTCGCGGGTGTAGACGACCTGGGCGCAGCCCACCGCGCAGTACGGGCAGACCGACTCGGCGACGTCCAGGCCCGCGATGCGCGCGCCGGCCTCCCGCGTCGCCCGCGACGCGGCGTGCGGCCCCATGCCCCAGTCGGCGGCACGGCCGACGACGGGCAGCTCACGGAGCCGGGCGAATGACTTGGGACGTCCCACGCACCGACCATCCTGCCCGATCCACGCAAGACACACCCCGATCGTGCGCGCCGGCGCCGATGCACGCGGGGGCCAGGTCGGGTAGACGTAGGGCGCAGCGCGTCCCCCCCCACGTCGCAGGAGGCACTCCATGAAGGGTCTGATGCAGCCCGCGCCGCTGGCGCTCACGCAGGCGTTCGAGCGCGCCGAGCGGCTCTACCCGGGCAAGCCGGTCGTCACGGCGACGCCGGGCGGCATCGAGCGCACGACCTACGGCGAGTGGGCGCAGCGCACCCGGCGGCTGGCCGGCGCGCTGGACGTGCTGGGCGTCTCGGCCGACGGGCGCGTCGGAACGTTCGGCTGGAACACCGCCCGCCACCTCGAGCTGTACTTCGCGGCGCCGTGCAGCGGCCGCGTGCTGCACACGCTGAACATCCGGCTCTTCGCCGAGCAGGTGACCTACATCGCCAACCACGCCGAGGACGAGGTCGTCTTCGTCGACCGCTCGCTCGTGGGCCAGCTCTGGCCGCTGGTCGACACCTTTACCACGGTGCGCCACGTCGTCGTCATGGACGACGGCTCGGGCGACCCGGTGCCCGACGACCCGCGGATCGTCGACTACGAGGAGCTGCTGGCCGGCGCCGAGCCCGTCGCCGGGTTCACCGTGTCCGACGAGGACCGGGCCGCGGCCATGTGCTACACGAGCGGCACGACCGGCAACCCCAAAGGCGTCGTCTACACGCACCGCTCGATGACCCTGCACGCCATCGGCACGATGCTCGCCGACACGTTCGCCATCAGCGAGGCCGACACGATCCTGCCCGTCGTCCCCATGTTCCACGCCAACGCGTGGGGCCTCGCGCACGCCGCGGTCATGGCCGGCGCCTCCCTCGTGCTGCCCGGGCCCGACCTCTCGCCCGGCGCGATCGCCGGGCTCATGGAGGCCGAGCGCGTGACCCTCGCGGCCGGCGTGCCGACGATCTGGATGGGCGTGCTGGACGAGCTGGACGGCCGCGACCTCTCCGCGCTGACGCGCATCGTCTGCGGCGGCTCGGCGGTGCCGCGGGCGCTGTCGGAGGCCTACCGCGAGCGGCTGGGCAACCCGATCCTGCAGGCCTGGGGCATGACGGAGACCAGCCCGATCGGGACCGTGGCCCGTGTGAAGTCCACGCTGGCCGACCGCCCGCAGGACGAGCTGGCCGGCCTGCGGGCCACCGCCGGTCTGCCCGCGCCGCTCGTGCGCTGCCGGATCGTGGAGCCCGGCGCCGACGCCGAGCTGCCGTGGGACGGCGAGGCGCAGGGCGAGCTGCAGGCCACCGGCCCGTGGGTCGCGGCCGGCTATTACGACGACGAGCGCTCGCCGGCGTCCTTCACCGAGGACGGGTGGCTGCGCACCGGCGACGTCGCGGTCATCTCGCCCGAGGGCTATGTGCGGCTCGTGGACCGCACGAAGGACGTCATCAAGTCCGGCGGCGAGTGGATCTCCTCCGTCGAGCTCGAGAACGAGATCATGGGCCACCCGGCCGTCGCCGAGGCCGCGGTGATCGCAGTCCCCGACGAGAAGTGGGGCGAGCGCCCGCTGGCCTGCGTCGTGCTGGCGCCCGGCGCGTCGCTGACCGCCGACGAGCTGCGCGAGCACCTGGCCGCGCGGGTGGCGCGGTGGTGGCTGCCCGAGCGCGTCGAGTTCATCGACGAGGTCCCCAAGACGAGCGTGGGCAAGTTCTCCAAGAAGGACCTGCGGGCGCGCTTCGCCGCCGAGGCCGAGGCCGTCGCCGAGGCGCCTCAGTAGCGCTCGCGCCGGACCGTGGCGCGCTTGCCCTTGATCGTCGCGCCGCGCAGCGCGGTGATCACCGCGTCGGCGGCCGCCTCGGGCACCTCGACGAGCGAGAAGCGGTCGGCGATCTCGATCGCCCCGATCTCCCGGCCGCTGAGTTGGGACTCGTTGGCGATCGCCCCGACGAGGTCCTGCGGGCGGATCCCCGCGTTGCGCCCGGCGTTGACGAACAGGCGCGTCATGTCGGCGGCCGGGATGCGCTCGCGCCGCGCCGCGCGGCCGGCGGGCGCGCCCCCGGACCGCGGCCCCGGGGCGGCGCGAGCCGGCTTCTCGGGCCGCGCCGGGCGCGGCCGCACGTCGGGGATCTCCTGCTCGTCGGTGACGTTGCCGCCCGCCTCGTGGGCGAGCTTGACGGCGGCCAGGGCGATCTCCATGAGGTCGTGCTCGTCGGCCAGCGTGTTGACCACGACCCGGAACGGGTCCAACCCGCCCTCCAGCAGCGCCTCCTGCAGCGAGGCGCGGGTCATGTCCAGGCGGCGCTCGCGCAGGTCGGCGATCGTCGGGACCGTCTCGATGACCAGGCGACGGCCCGTCGTGCGCTCGATCGCCTTGAGCATGCGGTGCTCGCGGGGCTGGGCGAGCGTGATCGCCACGCCCTCGCGCCCGGCGCGGCCCACGCGGCCGATGCGGTGCACGTAGGCCTCGGGCGCCGCGGGAACGTCGTAGTTGATGACGTGCGTGAGCTGGTCGATGTCCAGCCCGCGGGCCGCCACGTCGGTCGCCACGAGCAGGTCGGCGGTACCCGCCCGCACGCGGGCCACGACCCGGCTGCGGCCCTCCTGGGTCATCCCGCCGTGCAGGGCCTCGGCGCGATAGCCGCGACCGTTGAGCTGCTCGGTGAGCGTGTCGACCTCGTCGCGGGTGCGGCAGAACACGAGCGCCGCCGCCGGCGACTCGAGGTCGAGCACGCGGCCCAGCGCGGCGGGCTTGTGCTCGCGGGCGACGATGTAGGCGCTCTGGCGCACGAGCGGCGCCTCGCCCGCCGGGGTCGAGGCGTCCCCCATGCGGATCGTCACGGGATCGGTGAGGTGGCTGCGGGCCATCCGGTTGATGCGCGCGGGCATCGTCGCCGAGAACAGGACGGTCTGGCGCCCGGCGGGGGTGTCGGCCAGGATCGCCTCGATGTCCTCCGCGAAGCCCATGTCGAGCATCTCGTCGGCCTCGTCGAGGACGATCGTGTCCAGGTCGGCGGGGCGCAGCGTGCGGCGGCCGATGTGGTCGAGGGCCCGGCCCGGCGTGGCCACGACGACGTCCACGCCGCGGTCCAGCGCCTTCAGCTGGCGGGTGATGGGCTGGCCGCCGTAGATCGGCAGGACCCGCGCGCCGGCGGCCCGGCCGTAGCGGTGCACGGCCTCGGAGACCTGCATCGCCAGCTCGCGGGTCGGCACGAGCACGAGCGCCGACGGACGGCCGCCGCGGTCGGCGCGGGCGGCCAGGCGCTGCACGAGCGGCAGCGCGAACGCGGCGGTCTTGCCCGTGCCCGTCGCGGCCTGGCCGAGGAGGTCGCGGCCCGCGAGCAGCGGCGGGATGGCCTCGCGCTGGATGGGCGTGGGCTCCTCGTAGCCGAGGCCGGAGAGGACGTCGACGAGGGCGTCGGTGAGGCCGGTGGCGGCGAATCCGGCGGGGTCCTGCGGGAGATCTGAGGTCATGGGGGCCCGCGCAGGCTACCGCCGGTTCTGTACGTTGACGTGATGGCTACCGTGAGCAAGGCAGACCTCGCCCAGCGCCTCGCAGAGGAGGCTGGGCTCTCCAGCGGCGATGCGAAGACCGCTGTCGAGAAGACCTTCGAGCTGATCGTGACGTCCGTCGCGGCCGGCGATGAGGTGAACCTCCCCGGCTTCGGCAAGTTCAGCTCGACTGAGCGCGCCGCCCGTCAGGGCCGCAACCCGCAGACCGGCGAGACGATCCAGATCGCCGCCTCGACGTCGCCGAAGTTCTCGGCGGCGAGCGCGTTCAAGAACGCGGTCAAGGGCTAGGCGAACACCGGCCCAGGGGGCCGGGTTCGCTTGCGGGTGCCGGCCCAGGGGGCCGGACCCGCCGCCTTCGGGCTAGGCGAACACCGGCCCAGGGGCCGGGTTCGCTTGCGGGTGCCGGCCCAGGGGGCCGGGTTCGCTTGCGGGTGCCGGCCCAGGGGGCCGGACCCGCCGCCTTCGGGTGGGTCGCCGTGGTGCTTCCATCCTGATCATCGTCCGCGCCGGCCTCCAGGGGCCGGCGCGCCGGTGTCGGGCCTCCGCGCAGTCGGAGCGTGACCCCGGCCGAGTCCACGACGCCGTCGCGCGGGCGAGCACCGAGGCGCCGGCGAACCCGCCGGCGCGCACCGTCGCGCGCATGGCGCGGGCGGCGCGCCGGCCCGCGAGGCCCGGATCCAGCGCATCGTGCTGCGACCCTCGCGCTGACGGAGGCCGCGGGCGACCGCGACGAGTGCGGCGCCAGCAACCTCTACACCCTGACCGTGGTCCCGGCGGGCGTCGCCGGCCCGGTGGGCGTCACGCGGACCGGCGGCTGGGAGCGGCAGTTGCGCCGCTGAGCACCCTCGGGCTCAGCGCGCGGTCCAGCCGAGGTCCATCGTCACCGGCACGCCGGTGAACGCGGCGCCGCCGGGACCGAGCAGGAACGCGACGACGCCGGCGACCTCCTCGGGCTCGATGAGCCGCTTGATCGCCTGGGGCGCGAGGATGACGTCCTCCAGCACGCGCTCCTCCGAGAGGCCGTGGACCTCGGCCTGGGCGGCGATCTGGCCCTCGACGAGCGGGGTGCGCACGTAGCCGGGGCAGACCGCGGTGGCACACAGCCCCTCGGCGGCGCCCTCCAGCGCCAGGGTGCGCACGAGCCCCAGGACGCCGTGCTTGGCCGACACGTAGGCCGACTTGAACGGCGACGCCGCCAGCGCGTGGGCCGACGCGATGGCCACGTAGCGCGGCGCGTCGGAGCGGACCAGGTGCGGCCACGCGTACCGGGCCAGCAGGAACGGGCTCGTGAGCATGAGAGCGAGGATCGCGTCCCAGCGGTCCTCGGGAAACTCGGCCACCGGCGCCACGTGCTGGATCCCGGCGTTCGGGATGACCGCGTCCAGGCGCCCGAAGCGCCGCACGGCCTCCTCCACCGCCTCGCGGTTGGCCTCCCGGCTCGTGAGATCGGCGGCCAGGCCGACCGTCGGCGCGTCGTCGTGCAGGTCGACGCCGAGCACCGACCAGCCGTCCTGCTGCAGCCTCGTGGTGATCGCCGCGCCGATGCCGCCCGCGGCGCCCGTGACCAGCGCGGTCCGTCCCGTGTGCTCGCTCATGGTGGGGCCGGCAGGCGCAGCGTCAGGCGCCGCGTGCGCGTCGGGGCGCCGACGGCCGAGCCCGACACGCTCAGCGTCAGCCGCGTGGCCCGGCGCGCACGCGGCCCCAGGCGCAGAGCGACGCGGGTGGCCCGGGCCGGGCGCGTCGCGGTCGCGACGGTGCGACCGCCCAGCAGCACGCGCGCCCGCAGGCCGCACGGCAGCGTGGCGCTGGCGGCGACCACGAGCGCGCCCGTGGTGCGCAGCCGGCGCAGCTGGACGGCGGTGGGCCGCCGCACGACCGGCGCACAGTCGGGGACGGCGGGCGGCGGCAGCACCCCGAGCTCGCAGTGGCGCACCTCGTCGACGGGGTCGAAGAACCCCGTGTCGGTCCCGGGACCGCAGTCGACGTGGTCGACCGTCCCGTCCTGCGCCTCGATGCGATCGTCGCCGGCCACGTCGCTGACCGTATCGCTGCCGGGACCGAGGTCCAGGAGGTCGTCGCCCGCGTTGCCGTCGAAGACGTCGTCGCCGGGACCGCCCCGCAGCACGTCGCCGGCGCGGCTGCCGCTGAGGCGGTCGTCGCCCTCGCCGCCGTCCAGGGTCGCGGGCGCCGGGGCGTCGGGCGCCTGCGGCTCCTGGGCCAGCAGCGCGTCGTCGCCGCCCTCGCCCGCGGCGTCGACGGGCAGCGGCGACTGCGTGACGAGGCTGTCGTCGCCGTCGCCCAGGCGCACCTGCAGGGCGGTCAGGCCGGCCAGCGGGCAGGAGGCGGCCAGGCCCGCCGCGGAGCAGCCGGCGCCGGGCAGCACGGCGTCGAAGCCGTCGGTGACCGTGAAGGCCGGCGCACCCGTGCGGTCCACGGTCACGATGACGCGGTCGGGTCCGGGGCCGCCCGTGACGACCAGCACGCCGGAGGACGCCGCGGCGGTGACCGCGCCGGCGGGCCCGGCCAGGGCGGCGGTGGCCAGCAGCGCCAGGATCCCGGCACCGGCGCAGCGGATCGTCGGCGGCATCGCGCCGTAGCTTCCCCCACGCCGGGTGGGTCATGCGCCGCGGGCGCGCCGCGCGACCGCGGGCGCGAGGTCGGCACGGACCGGGGCGGCGAGGGGAACACGCGCTCGCGCGGCCCGGGCGCCGGCGGTCTCCTGCGGGGGTCGGCGAGCGCCGGGACGCCCGGGGCCGGGTCTGGGTCGCATCGGGCGTCCCTATGACGCCCGATGCGACCCACGTCGGGCGCGAGGCGTCTGGCCCTCAGTCGAACAGCGCGCGGGAGTCCGGGCCCTGGCGGTCCTGCGCCAGCGCCGTGAGCGCGTCGACGGTGCGCCGCAGCTCGCCGACCATCGGCACGGCCGCCTCCCCCATGCGGTCCTGCTCGCGCTCGAACGCCGCCGCCAGCTCGCGGTAGTAGACGCGCGTCGCCAGCCCCTGGCGCTGGCCGAACCGCGTCCACACGTCGTCGCCGTGGGTCCGGTAGTCCAGGAGGATCGCGCGCGCGTTGTGGAGCTTGTCGGCCAGCGAGACGCGCAGCGCGGCGGGCGACTTGGTCGGGAACGACGCGATGTAGCCGCGCTTGCGCTCGCCCCACGACGGGATCCCGGCGCCCTCGTCGACGGCGTCGATGTTGGCGAGCACGGTCGCGGCCACGGCCGGGCCGAACGCCCGCTCGATGTCGACCAGCGCCCCCCGCCCGCCGCCGTCCTCGACGACGTCGTGCAGGAGCGCGGCGATCGCCTCGTCCTCGTCGCCGTGCATCTCGAGCACGAGCGAGGCCGCCGCGAGCAGGTGGGCCACGTAGGGCACCGGCGTGCCCTTGCGCAGGTGGCGCTCGTGGTGCTCGAGCGCGAAGGTCAGCGCGGCCGCGAAGCGGGCCGTCAGCAGCGGGCTGTCGGTGAACGACTCGGCCACCGCCCCCAGCCTGCCAGAGGCGCCCACGGCCTGACCGGCGGTGGCGATCGTGGCGCGTCGGCGCTACCGCCGCGCGATCCGCTGCCTCGGCGACGGCAGCACCGTCCGCGTGCGGCTCGCGCTGTAGCCGCCCCGATTCCCCCTAGGGTCGAGGGGTGCGCACGCTCGTCGTCTCCGACCTGCACCTCGGCAGCCGCCTGGACCGCGACGTGCTGCGGCGCCCCGCCGCGCAGGCGGCGCTCCTGGACGCGCTGGGCGGCATCGACCGCCTCGTACTGCTCGGCGACGTCATCGAGCTGGCCGAGCAGCGCGACGAGATCGCGATCGCCGTGACCGAGCCGGTGCTGCGCGCCATCGGCGCGCGGATGGGCCCCGATCGCGAGATCCTGCTCGTGCCGGGCAACCACGACCGCGCGCTCGTGCGCCCATGGCTGCTGCGCGAGCGCGAGCGCGTCGCCGTCGACCAGGTCGTCCCGCCCGACGCCACGCCGCTGCTGGCCCGGCTCGTCTCCTGGCTGGCGCCCGCGCCGGTTCGCGTGCACTACCCGGGGGTCTGGCTCGGCGACGGCGTCTTCGCCACCCACGGCCACTACCTCGACCGCCACCTCCTGCCCGAGTCGGCCTTCGGGGTCACGCGCGGGCGCCTGCGCCGGGGGTCCGCCGAGACCGTCGCGCCCTACGAGTACGAGCGGATCCGCCGGACGCCGTCGGCGAGCCGTATCGAGGCGCTGCTGGCCCGGTGGCTGCCGCGCCCGCTGGCGATCGTCGTCGAGGACCTCGCCGAGGTGCTGCGCGTGTCGACGATGCCGCACGTGGCCCGCCGCCGCGGCGGCTACCACCTCGCGCCGCTGACCTCCCGGCTGCTCGGCGTCCAGATGCAGCGCGCCAGCGTCCCGGCGCTGGCCCGGGTCGTGCGGCGGCTCGGGGTCGATCCCGAGGTCGTCATCTTCGGCCACGTGCACCGCCGGGGGCCCGTCAAGGGCGACGACGCCGAGCTCTGGACCGGGCCCGGGGGCCGGCCGCGCATCGTCAACACCGGCGCCTGGACCTACGAGGCCCTCCTCCTGCACGGCGCCGGGCCGCCGCACCCCTACTGGCCCGGCGGCGCGGTGCTCGTCGAGACGGGCGCGGAGCCGCGGTCGATCGGCCTGCTCGACGGCCTGGACGCCGAGACGCTCGCCCGCCCGTGAGGCGGTGATCGCCGGGGCACCCCTCGCGCGTACACGCGGCATCGTGAGCATCCAGGAGCTGACCGACGGGCCCGAGACGCTGCACCTCGACCCCCGCCACGGTGCCGGGGGCCGCCGGATCGACCTGCCCGCCGCGCAGCGCGCCGCCGCCGACCTGCTCATCGCGCTGGGCGCCGACCTGGGCCACGAGGGCCTGGCCGACACGCCCCGGCGGATGGCCGAGGCCTACGCCGAGCTGCTGACCCCCGAGCCGTTCACGGTGACCACGTTCCCCAACGAGGGCGCCTACGACGAGCTCGTCCTCGTGCGCGACGTGCCGTTCCACTCCCTGTGCATGCACCACCTGCTGCCCTTCCAGGGCGTCGCGCACATCGCCTACCTGCCCGGCGAGCGCATCGTCGGGCTCTCCAAGCTGGCCCGCGTCGTCGAGCACGTCGCGCGCGACCTCCAGGTCCAGGAGCGCATGACGCGCCAGATCGCCGACTGGATCGACACGACGCTTCAGCCCCGCGGCGTCGGGGTCGTGCTCGAGGCCGAGCACCTGTGCATGACGCTGCGCGGCGTGCGCAAGGCCGGCAGCCGGACGGTGACCTCCGCGTTGCACGGCCTCGTCCGCCAGGACCCGCGCACCCGCCAGGAGTTCCTCGAGCTCGTCCGCGGCTGAGCCCGCCGTCAGCGACCCGGCAGCAGCCGCAGGAGCCCCGGCGGCGCGGGTGCGGGCGCAGCGGCCGCGGCCACGGCGGCGTGCGGCTCGGGCACGGGCGGGAAGAACGCGTCGCCGGCCGGCCGGGCGCGGCGCGCCGCGTCGAGCACGGGGGCGCAGGCGGGCGAGCAGGCCCTCCGGGGCGAAGCGCATCGCCCGCGCACCCTGGCCGCCATGCCGTCTGGTCCTGCGCCTACGCTCGGGCGAACCCATGTTCGTGTCCGAGGCCTCACCCACGTCCGAGCCGCACGCCCCGCCGTGGCTGGCCGACCTCAACCCGGAGCAGCACGCGGCCGCCGTGCACCGCGACGGGCACCTGCTCGTGCTCGCCGGTGCCGGGACCGGCAAGACGACGACGGTGTGCGCCCGCGTGGCGTGGCTGATCGAGGAGGGCGTCGCACCCGAGCGCATCCTGCTGCTGACGTTCACGCGCCGGGCGGCGCGCGAGATGCTCGCACGGGCCGGGGCGCTGACGCGGTCGGCCCCGGGCGGCGGCGCCCGGCGGGTCGTCGGCGGCACGTTCCACGCCGCGGCCCACCGGCTCGTGCGCGCCCACGCGGCGGCGCTCGGGCTGGCCCAGGACTTCGCGCTGCTCGACGCCGCCGACGCCGCCGACCTGCTCGACCTCGTCCGCCAGGAGCAGGGCCTGAGCGAGACGGGGCGCCGCTTCCCGCGCAAGCACACGCTGGCCGACCTCTGCTCGCGGACGGTCAACGCGCAGCGGCCGCTGCGCGAGCTGCTGGCGTCGGACTTCCCGTGGTGCGAGGAGCACGGCGACGCGCTGGCCGAGCTCTTCCGGGCGTTCGCCGCGCGCAAGCGGGAGCTGGGCGTGCTGGACCTCGACGACCTCCTGCTGTACTGGCGCGCGCTCGTGCTCGACCCGGCCGCGGGGCGCCACATCGCGCAGGGCATCGACCACGTCCTCGTCGACGAGTACCAGGACGTCAACGGCCTGCAGGTCGACATCGTCGCCGGCCTGGCCGACCACGGCTGCACGGTCACCGCGGTCGGCAACGACTTCCAGGCCATCTACGGGTTCCGGTCGGCCTCGGCCGGGCACATCCTCGGCTTCCCGGCGCAGTTCGCCGGGGCCGCGACGGTCACGCTGGAGCGCAACTACCGCTCCGGCCAGGGCCTGCTCGACGTCGCCAACGCGGTCGCCGCCCAGGACGCCGACGGCTTCCCGAAGGTCCTTCGCGCCCAGCGGGGCGGCGGCGAGGTCCCGCGGCTGGTGTTCTGCCGCGACCAGACCCACGAGGCCGCCGAGGTGTGCGACCGGGTGCTGGCCGCCCGCGAGGAGGGGATGCTCCTGCGCGAGCAGGCGGTCCTGGCCCGCACGGGCCACGACACCGACCTGCTCGAGCTTGAGCTGTCGCGGCGGCGGATCCCCTACGTCAAGTACGGCGGCCTGCGCTACCTGGAGGCCGCCCACGTCAAGGACTTCCTGGCCGTGCTGCGGCTGACGGACCGCCTCGGCGACGAGATGTCGTGGTTCCGTGTCCTGCTGCTGCTCGAGGGCGTCGGGCCCAACCGGGCCCGCCGGGCCCTCGACCACCTGCTCGCGGGCGGCCCGCCGCCGGCGGCCGAGCTGCCGGCGCGCTGGGAGACCGCGCGGGCGGAGCTGCCCTCGGGCGCCCGGGAGCATGGCGACGCGCTCGTCGCCGCGCTGGCCGGCGCCCAGGACGCCGGCGCCGCGGCGGGGGCCGAGCGGCTGCGCGACGCGCTGGCCCCGCTCGTGCGGGCCAAGTACCCCGACGGCGCCGTGCGCCTCCAGGATCTCGACGCGCTGTGCGGCCTGGCCGGCGAGGCGGCCGACCTGCGCACGTTCGTGGCCGAGCTCGTCATCGACCCGCCGTCCTCGTCGAGCGACCTCGCGGTCGCGCCCCACCTCGACGACGACTGGCTCGTGCTGTCGACCGTGCACTCGGCCAAGGGGCTGGAGTGGCAGTCGGTGCACGTCATCGCTGCCTACGACGGCAACTTCCCGGCGTGCATGGCCGTGGGCACGAAGGAGAGCATCGCCGAGGAGCGCCGCCTGCTCTACGTCGCGCTGACGCGGGCGCGCCGCTCGCTGACCGTCTACGTCCCGCGCCGCTACTACCACCGCCCCACCGGGCGCGACGACGGCCACGGCTACGGCAAGGCCTCGCGGTTCCTGTCGCCCGACGTCCAGGCGCTGTGCGAGGTCGTCCACCTGGCCGACGACCCCGCCGCCGCCGCACCGGTCCCCGCCCCCGGCGCGCAGGCGAGGATCACCGTGTCGGTGGACGAGCTGTTCGCCTGAGGGCGCGTGTGGCGCGGACGTGGGGCATCACCACGCGAACGCGCCATCCGACCGCGCGGCAGGCCGGACGCGCCCGTCCGCCCGCACCGCGCTACGCGCGCGTCCCGCCGGCCCGCGCCGCGCCGAAGTCCACCTGGAACGACGCGCCCCCCAGCGCGGCGTCGCCGACCGTCACGGTCGCGCCGTGGTGGCGGGCCTGCTGGGCCACGAGCGCGAGGCCGAGGCCCGAGCCCGGCGCGTCGCCGCCGTCGACGCGCGCGAAGGGCTCGAAGACCCGGTCGCGCTCGTCCGGCGGCACGCCGGGGCCGTCGTCCTCGACCCGCAGGACCGCCTCGGGCGTCAGCGTGACCTGCACGCGGCCGGCGGCGCGGCCGTGGCGCGCCGCGTTCTCCACCAGGTTCTCGGCCAGCAGCCGCAGGCCCGGCTCCCAGCCGCCGACGAGCACCGGCGTGCCCGGCAGGTCGGCGACCAGCGCCACCGGGGGATGGCGCGCGGCGACGGCGCCGACGGCCGCGTCGACGACCTCCACGAGGTCGACGGTGACGTGCTCGGCGGGCGCGGCCTCGCCGCGGGCCAGCGCCTGCAGGCCGTCGAGCAGCTCGACGAGGCGGCGCTGCTCGTCCAGCGCGTCGCCGAGCATCGCCTCGCGCCGAGGCTCGGGCAGCTCGGGATGGCGACGGAGCGTCGACAGCGTGGCCTGCACGGAGGTCAGCGGCGTGCGCAGCTCGTGCCCGGCGTCGGCGGCGAAGCGCCGCGTGGCCTCCAGCGCCCGCTCGCGGTCCTGCGCCGAGCGGCCCAGGCGGGCGAGCATGGCGTTGAAGCTGGCCGCCAGCGACCGCAGCTCGGCCGGCCCGTCGTCGGGCGGCACGCGGCGGCTGAGGTCCTGGTCGCCCGCGATGCTCGAGGCCACGGCGCGCAGGCGCCGCAGCGGGCGCAGCAGCAGCTCGGCGGCCAGCCAGACGCCCGCGCCGGCGACCAGGAGCGTCACGAGCCCGAGGCCGAGCAGCTGGCGGTCCAGGCGGTGCTGGCGGCGCTGCAGGCCCGCCAGCGGCGTCACGGCCTCGATCCGCGCCAGCCCGCCCAGCTCCTTGTCGCTCAGCGTCGTGACGTAGGCCCGGTAGCTCTTGCCCCCGGCGCGGAACGTGTGCAGCCCCGGCGTCAGCCGCGCGTGGGCGGGCGGCGGGATCCCGGCATCGAGCAGGACGCTGGACCCGAACAGCAGGCGCAGCGAGCTGCCCGTCGCCGACAGCACGTCGTCCAGGCGCCGGTCGTCGCCCGGCACCTCCTCCTGGACGGCCGCCCGCGCCGTGCCGCGCGAGAGCTCGGCCGTGCGCTCGAGCCGGTCGTCGAGCGCCGCGCGCTCGGACTGCGCGACGAGCCGGGACACGAGCAGGCCGGCGACCACCAGGACCGCCGTCAGGACGATCAGGATGCCCAGCGTCAGCCGGCCGCGGAGACTGCGCAAGCGCGTCAGCCTCGCAGGACGAAGCCGACCCCGCGGACCGTGTGCAGCACACGCGGCTCGCCTTCGGCCTCGAGCTTGCGCCGCAGGTAGCCGACGAAGACGTCGGCGACGTTCGTGCCCGGGTCGAACGTGTAGCCCCAGACGTCCTCGTGCAGCCGGGCGCGGTCCAGCACCTCGCCCGGGTGGCGCATGAGCAGCGCCAGCAGCTCGAACTCGCGGCGCGTCAGGTCGAGATCGCGGCCTCCACGCACCGCGGTGCGCGCCCGCGGGTCCAGGCGCAGGTCGCCGACCTCGAGCGCCTCGTCCTCGCCGGCCGGGCGGCGGCGCAGCAGCGCATGCAGGCGCGCCGCGACCTCCTCGAGGGCGAACGGCTTGACGACGTAGTCATCGGCCCCCGCCTGCAGGCCGCGCACCCGGTCGTCGACGTCGTCGCGCGCGGAGAGCACGCAGATCGGCACGTGATCGCCGGCCGCGCGCAGGCACCGGATGACCTCCAGGCCGTCCAGGTCGGGCATGGAGAGGTCCAGCAGCACGACCGCGGGCGCATCCGCTCGCACGCCTCCAGCGCCGCGCGCCCGCCCGAGGCGGCCACGACCGCGAACCCCTCGAGCTCGAGCCCCGCCCCGACGCTGCGCCGGATCCCCGCGTCGTCGTCGACCAGCAGCACCACGGGCCCCGCCGCCGGCGGGTCACCCACGCCGCACGACCTCGCAGTCGCCGGCCACGACGTCGAGCGCGTCGGCGATGACGCGGTCGCGGCCCGCCCCGCAGCTGATGGTGTCGGCGAACCCGTCGCGGGCGCGGATCACGTCGTTGCCCGCGCCGCCCAGCAGCGTGTCCTGCCCGGGACCGCCGATGATGAGGTCGTTGCCCGCGTCGCCGAAGACCACGTCGTTGCCCGGGCCACCGTTGAGGATGTCGGCGCCCGCGCGGCCGCGGATGCGGTCGGCGCCGCCGCGGCCCAGGATCCGGTCGCGGCCCGGGCCGCCCACCAGGACGTCGGGGCCCCGCGTGCCGATCTGCAGCCGCGGGCCGGTCGCGGCGACCGCGGCGGTGGACCCGCCGAGGACGGCGAGGAGCGCGAGGAGGGCGGCGGGGCGGCGGGTCACGGTGCAGAGGATGGCGCAGCTTCGCGCACGCACAGCATGCCCGCTGCAGGTCTCATGTGTTCCTCATGGAGCGTGAGGACTCCCTGAGAGGCGCTCGGTGGGCAGGCCGCGGCGGGTGATGCTCCTCGGACAGCACCCAGGAAGCGACCAGGAGGAACTCCATGCAGGTTCGCACGTCCATCATCGGCGTGGGCGCCGCGCTCGCGCTCATCCCGGCCGGCACCGCGCTGGCCGCCACGATCAACGGCGGTCCGGGCAACGAGCGCCTCGTCGGCACCCGCGTGGCCGACAGGATCAACGGCAACGGCGGCAACGACCGGATCTTCGGCCGCTCCGGCGACGACCAGCTCAGCGGCGGCGCGGGCAACGACCGCGTCTTCGGCGGCCCGGGCAACGACACGATCGCCGGCGTCCAGGGCAACGACTGGCTCAACGGCGGCTCGGGCGACGACACGATCACCGGGGACGCCAACGGCACCGGCGACCTGACCTCCTTCGACCGCATCTTCGGCGCCTCGGGCAACGACACCGTCCGCGGCGGCGACTCGCGCGACCGCATCTACGGCGGCAGCGGCAACGACACGTCCTACGGCGAGAACGGCAACGACCTGATGGCCGGGGGCACGGGCGACGACCTCCAGGACGGCGGACCGGGCAACGACCGGATCTTCGCCAACCTCGGGCAGGACACGACCTCCGGTGGCCAGGGCGACGACGACCTGTGGGCGCTGGCCCGCGGCGACGTGCATCCGGGACCCGACGGCGAGGTCGACACGGCCGGCGACACGCTGGACGGCGGCCCCGGCAACGACGTGTTCCACACCCGTGACGGCGAGGTCGACCGGGTCACCTGCGGCGACGGCAACGACACCGCGCTGCTCGACACCGTCGACGTGATCACCGACGCGACCGCCGAGAACCCCAACGGCTCCTGTGAGAAGGTCGTGCGCAAGGCCCCGACCCCGCGCGAGTCCCGCAACGAGGACGCCCAGCAGGCGCCCGCGGCGGCGAACGTCACGACCTAGGGGAACGCTCGCCCGGGGGGCGAGGTTCCCTTGCGGGTGCTCGCCCGGGGGGAGACCCGCGGGGAACGCAGGGCCTGGGGGCCCCTCGCTCTGGAGGGGCGACGCACATGGTGCGCCGCCCCTCCCCGCTCAGAAGTGACCGGCCACCGACGCCGCCACCTCGCGGTGGTCCTCGGGCGCCGGGCGCAGGATGAGCACCTCGGCGTCGGCGCGGCGCAGCAGCCACACGAGGTCGTCGCCGCTGAAGCCCGCGCCCGGGTTGTTGGTGGCCGACACGATGACCCGGTCGAAGCGCTCCTCGTCGAGCATCCGCCGCAGCGCGTCACGATAGGTGCGCCCGCGCGCCACCCGCGCGTCGATCGCGACGTGCTGGGAGCTGGCGCGCTGCTCGATCGTCTCCAGCAGCGGCATGGCTCGGGCGCACTGCGCCGGCAGGGCGGCCTCCAGCGGCAGGTTGAGCGGGACGGTCGCCAGGTAGCAGGGCATGAGCGTCGCGCCCTCGGCGCCGGCCAGCCGCACCGCGGCGTCGAACGCGCGGCGCGAGATCGACGCGCCCGTGAACGGCAGCAGGATCCGGCGCACGGACTCCGGGCGCGCGGCGCGCACCTCCCGGCGCCCCGGCGCCCCGCGGCGCTCCCACGCCACGCCGCCCGCCAGGGCCACGGCCGCCGCGGCGACGACGACGAACACGACGAGCACGATCATGCGTGACCTCCGTTGCGCGCCCGCAGGCGGGCGCGGTCGGCGACGATGCGCACGTCCACGCCCGGGGCGAGGCGCATGATGCGCAGGGGCAGCGGCTCGCGCAGGCGCGCGAGGCCGCGGGCCGGGCGCGACGCGCCCAGCAGGATGTAGGTGATGCCGCGCTCGTGCGCGACCCGGGCGACGGTCTGCGCGACGTCGTCGCCGGGCTCGACGAGCAGCGTGGCGCCGAGCACCGACGCCAGCTGGCGCAGCGCCTGCAGCGCCCGCAGGGCCTCGACCTCCTGGCCCGACGGCGCGGCTGACGGCGCGACCCACAGCAGGTCCAGCGGGGCGCTGAGACGCTGCGCCGAGCGCCACGCGCGTCGCACGAGGCGCTGCGCCTCCGGACGGGGCTCCACGAGCGCCAGGAGGCGCTCGCCGACGGCCTGGGCCATCCCGGCGCCGACGTTGTCGCCGTCGCGCGAGGGGCGCTCCTCGGGCGCGGCGCGGCGCGCCTCGACGCTCTCGGCGACCTGGCGCAGCGCGGTCTCGCGCAGCGCGTTGAGGTTCTCGATGCGGAAGAAGTTGTTCAGCGCGGCGTCGATGCGCGCCTCCGGGTAGACCTTGCCCGCCCGCAGGCGCTCCAGCAGCGCCTCGGGGGTCACGTCGACGAGCACGATCTCGTCGGCCTGCGCGAGCACGGAGTCGGGCACGGTCTCACGGACCCTCACGCCGGACAGCTCGGCGATCTTGTCGTTGAGCGACTCGAGGTGCTGGACGTTCATCGTGGAGAGGACGTCGATGCCCGCGTCCAGCATCTGGCGGACGTCCTCGTGGCGCTTGGCGTGCTCGAGGCCCGGCGCATTGGTGTGGGCCAGCTCGTCGACGAGGCACAGCTCGGGCGCGCGCGCGAGCACGGCCGGCAGGTCGAGGTCCTCGAACGTCGAGCCGCGGTAGGTGATCCGCCGTCGCGGCAGGATCTCCAGCCCCACGGCGCGGTCGGCCGTGTCGGTCCGGCCGTGGGTCTCCAGCAGCCCGACGACGACGTCCCGGCCGCCCTCGAGCTCGGCCCGTCCGTCGTCGAGCATGCGCACCGTCTTGCCGACCCCGGCGGCCATGCCGAGGAACACCTTGAGATGTCCACGGCCGGCGTCGATCACGTCACGCCCCGAGCACGTTGTGCACGACGAGGTCGATGAGCTTGATGCCGATGAACGGCGCGACGAGGCCGCCGAGGCCGTACACGAGCAGGTTGCGGCGCAGGAGGGCGGTGGCGCCGACGGCGCGGTAGGCCACGCCGCGCAGGGCGATGGGCACGAGCATCGGGATGACGATCGCGTTGAAGACGATCGCCGAGATGATCGCCGACTGCGGCGTCCCCAGGTGCATGACGTTCAGGGCGTCGAGCGGGCCCTTGGCGTGGCCGGCCGTGGCGTAGGTGGCCACGAAGATCGCGGGCAGGATGGCGAAGTACTTGGCCACGTCGTTGGCGATGGAGAACGTGGTCAGCGCCCCACGGGTGATGAGCAGCTGCTTACCGACCTCGACGATCTCGATGAGCTTGGTCGGGTTTGAGTCGAGGTCCACCATGTTGCCCGCCTCGCGGGCGGCCTGGGTGCCGGTGTTCATCGCGACGCCGACGTCGGCCTGCGCGAGCGCCGGCGCGTCGTTGGTGCCGTCGCCGGTCATCGCGACGAGACGGCCCTCGGCCTGCTCGGCGCGGATGAGCTCCATCTTGCGCTCCGGCGTCGCCTCGGCCAGGAAGTCGTCGACGCCGGCCTCCTCGGCGATCCTGGCGGCCGTCAGCCGGTTGTCGCCGGTGACCATCACGGTGCGGATGCCCATCGCGCGCAGCTGGTCGAAGCGCGCCTTCATCCCCTCCTTGACGGTGTCCTTGAGGTGGATGACGCCCAGGACCTGGCTGTCGCGGGCCACGGCCAGCGGCGTGCCGCCCTCGCGGGCGATGCGCGCGACGGCGCCGTCGAGCTCGGCGGGGATCTGGCCGCCCTCGGCGCGGACGAAGGCGATCACGGCGTCGGAGGCGCCCTTGCGCAGGCGCGTGCCGTCGTAGTCGATGCCGCTCATGCGCGTCTGGGCCGTGAACGGCACGAAGCCCGCCTCGTGCGCGCCGAGCTGACGCTCGCGCAACCCGTGCTGCTTGGCCAGCACGACGATCGAGCGGCCCTCCGGCGTCTCGTCGGCCAGCGAGCTGAGCTGCGCGGCCTCGGCCAGCTCGGCCTCGGTCACGCCCGGCATCGGCACGAGCTCCGCCGCCTGGCGGTTGCCGAGCGTGATCGTGCCGGTCTTGTCGAGCAGGAGGACGTCGACGTCGCCGGAGGCCTCGACCGCACGGCCCGACAGGGCGAGCACGTTGCGGCGCACGAGGCGGTCCATGCCGGCGATGCCGATCGCCGACAGCAGCGCGCCGATCGTCGTGGGGATGAGCGCGACGAGCAGCGCGATGAGCGTCGTCAGCGAGATGTCCGAGCCCGCGAAGCGCGCGAGGGGCAGCAGGGTGGCCACGACGATCAGGAAGACGATCGTCAGGCCGGCGAGCAGGATGTTCAGCGCGATCTCGTTCGGCGTCTTGCGCCGCTCGGCCCCCTCGACCAGCGCGATCATGCGGTCCAGGAACGACCGACCGGGCTCCTGGGTGATCTCCACCAGGATGTGGTCGCTGAGCACGCGGGTGCCGCCGGTGACCGCGCTGCGGTCGCCGCCGGACTCGCGGATGACCGGCGCGGACTCGCCGGTGATCGCCGACTCGTCGACGGTGGCGATGCCCTCGATGACGGTGCCATCGCCCGGGATGACGTCCCCGGCCTGCACGACGACCACGTCGCCGCGGTGCAGCTCGGCGGCCGCGCGCGTGGAGCCGTCGCGCATGGTGGCCACGGTGTGGGAGCGCATCGCGCGCAGCGTGTCGGCCTGGGCCTTGCCGCGACCCTCGGCCAGCGCCTCGGCCAGGTTGGCGAAGACCACGGTCATCCACAGCCACACCGCGACGGTGAACGTGAACCAGGCCGGCTCGTGCCCCCCGCCGAGCGATGATCCGCCGAAGAGCTGGATGAGCCAGGCGCCCGTGGTGATCAGCGCACCGATCTCGACCACGAACATCACCGGGTTGCGGACCTGGACGCGCGGGTCGAGCTTGGCCAGGGACGCGAGGACCGCCGGGCGGACGATCTCCGCGCCGAACAGGGACGATCGCTGCTGGGTCATCGGGCTTCCTGGTCGAGGGCGAGGTTGAGCTTGGTGACGTTCACGCCCGGCTCGCCGAAGACGCCGAGGCCGCGGCCGTCGGTGCTCCGGTCGATGAGCCGGGTGACCGCGGCCGGCCAGAGATGGCGGACCGCGGCGACGCGGTGCGCCTGGATCGCGGCGTTGGCCTGCGAGATGTGCGGGTCCACGCCGGAGGCGCTGAACGTCGCCGCGTCGACCGGCACCCGGCCGGCGGTCAGATCGTGGTCGTAGGGCCGCTCGAGGTCGAGGTAGGCCTGCAGGTTCTGTCGTGTCAGCGCGCGCGACGAGCGCTGGTTGGGCCCGTGGTTGCCGAAGTACGTCACCGTGGCGCTGTAGCCCGTCGCCGACGGTCGCGGTTGGAAGTACCGCGGGTCGGCCTCGTTGACCGGATTGCCGTCGGCGTCCCTGGTGGGCTTCCCGGCGGCGTCGAGCACCGGCTTCCGCCAGGCCCGGCCCAGCAGCGTCGAGCCGGTCACCGTGCCGCCGGACCGGACGAGCGAGCCGTCGGCCCGGCCCGGGAACGCGACCTGGGCGATCCCGGTCATGGCCAGCGGGTAGGCGAGCCCGAGCAGGACGGTGAGGACGATCACGACCAGCGAGCCGCGGATGAGATCCTTGTGCATGTCCTAGAAGAGGTTGGTCGTGAGGGACTGGACGATCGGGCCCAGCAGGAAGGCCGGCAGGAACGTCAGGGCGCCGATGAGCACCACGACGCCGACCAGCAGCACGCCGAACGTCGGCGTGTCGGTGCGCATCGTCCCCAGGCCGGCCGGCGAGACCTTCTTGCGCGCCAGGCCGCCGGCGACCGCGAGCACGGCGAGGATCGGCACGAAGCGGCCGAACAGCATCGCGAAGCCGCCCATGAGGTCGGCGAAGCTGACCCCGTGGGCGCCGGCGTTGCCGGGGGCGTTGGGCTGCAGGTAGCCGGTGTAGCCCGCCAACGCCGAGCCGTTGTTGTTGGCCTGCGAGAGGTAGGCGTAGAACGTCTCGCTGAAGCCCTGCGGGCCGGAGGCGTGGATCGACGGGCCGCCGTATTTGGTGCTGAGCGCCAGGGCGGTGAGCACGAGGACGATGAGGGCGGTGAACAACGCGCCGATCGAGACGAGCTTGACGTCCTTGGGCTCGAGCTTCTTGCCCAGGTACTCCGGCGTGCGCCCGACCATCAGGCCGCCGACGAACACGGCGAGCAGGACGAACAACAACATCATGTACAGGCCGGTGCCGACGCCGCCGAAGACCGATTCGCTGTAGCCGAGGTTGACCATCGGCACCAGGCCCCCGAGGCCGGTGAGCGACTCGAACGCCGTATTGACCGCGCCGCATGAGACCACAGTGGTGATCGCCGTGAACAGCGAGGACGACGCGATGCCGAAGCGCTGCTCCTTGCCCTCCAGGTTGCCGCCCGTGCTGCCGCCGACGTGGCCGGTGTCCAGGCCCGCCAGGTGCTGCGCGGGCGTGCCGTGCAGCTCGGCGAGGTAGACCACGACGACGCTGACGACGAACAGGAAGGACATCGCGCCGAAGATCGTCCAGCCCTGGCGGCGGTTGCCCACCATGCGGCCGAACGTGAACGGCAGGGAGGCCGGGATCAGCAGGATGAGGAACATCTCGAAGGCGTTGGAGAACGCCGTCGGGTTCTCGAACGGGTAGGCCGAGTTGACGCTGAAGAACCCGCCCCCGTTGGTCCCGAGCATCTTGATGGCCTCCTGCGAGGCGACCGGCCCGCGGGCGATGCCGCCGACCGTGCCGCCCAGCGTCTGCACGACGCCCTGGGAGACCAGGACGACGGTGGCGAGCACCGACAGCGGAACCAGGATGTACAGGATGATCCGGGTCAGGTCCTTGTAGAAGTTGCCCAGCGACCCCCTGCCGTGGCGGGCGGCGATGCCGCGGATGAGCGCGACGAGGACGGCGATGCCGACCGCGGCCGAGACGAAGTTCTGGACGGCCAGACCGGCCATCTGCGAGAAGTACGACATCGTCGTCTCCCCGCCGTAGAACTGCCAGTTCGTGTTCGTCAGGAAGGACGACGCGGTGTTGAACGAGACGTCCCACGTCCCGGACCGGAAGCCTTCTGGGTTGAACGGGTGGATGCCCTGCGTGCGCAGGATGACGTAGAGCAGCAGCACGAAGAGGACCGAGACGACGACCAGCGACCGGGCGTAGGCCTTCCAGTCCTGCTCGACCGGGACCCCACCCGCCCCGAGGCGGAAGAGCCGGTACAGGCTGCGCTCGACCGGGGCCAGGACGGGCGTCAGGATGACGCGCTCGTCCGAGAACACGCGGGCCATGTAGGCGCCCATGAAGGGCGCGACCGCGACGAGGATCGCGCAGAAGAGCGCGATCTGGAGGAAGCCCTGAACCATCGCCTAGAACCGCTCCCCGCGCAGCAGCGCATACAGGAGGTAGCCGAGGACGAGGACGCACACGATCAGGCCGAACAGGTCCGAGCCCTTCATACGCGGTCCAGCAGCTCGATCAGACCCGCCAGCGATGCGAAGACCGCGACCAGGAGGAGGATGGCGATGACGTCCATGGCCCTCAGCATGCGTCCGGCCCCGTACGGCGCGCGTGGGCCCGGCGGCCCCGCGCGTACAGATCACGTACAGATCGGCCGGGGGCCGGGGCCGGCGGCCCAGCTGGCCGCGACGATCCGGGCCGCCGCTAGGCGGCGAACCGGTAGCCCACGCCGGGATCGGTGCGCACGTAGCGCGGGCCCTCGGGCGGCTCGATCTTGCGGCGCAGGTTGGCGATGTGACCGCGCAGGACCGTCACGTCGTCGGCGTACTCGGGGCCCCACACCTCGACGAGCAGCGCCCGGTGGGTCATGAGCCGCCCGCGGTTGCGCGCGAGCGTCTCGAGGAGGCGGAACTCGATCGGGGTCAGGTGCACCTCCGCGCCGTCGCGGCGCACGGTGCGCGCCGCGAGGTCGAGCTCCAGCCCCTCGGCCGCGATCGTCGGCTCGTCGGGACCCTCGCCGACGCGCCGCAGCGCGGCCTGCAGCCGGGCGACGAGCTCACGCGCGCCGAACGGCTTGGTCACGTAGTCGTCGGCGCCGGCCTCCAGCGCGCGGACCTTGGCGTCCTCCTCGCCCACGGCGCTGAGCACGAGGATCGGCATCCGGCTCCAGCGGCGGATCTCGCGGCAGACCTCCACGCCGTCGCCGTCGGGCAGCACGAGATCGAGGATCGCCGCGTCGGGCGGGTGCACGGCCGCGCGGTCCAGGGCCTCCTCGGCGGTCTCGGCCGGCACGGCCTCGAAGCCGGCGTCGCGGAGGATGACCTTCAGCGCCCGCAGGATCTGGGGCTCGTCGTCGCACACCAGGATGCGCCGCCCGGTCATCGGGCGTCTCCGGCGCCGACGTCGGCGGCGGGGCGATGCGCCGGTTCGGCGGCTGCCAGCGGAAATTCCACCACGAAGCTCGCCCCCTGGCCCGGCAGCGACTCGACCCGAACCGTCCCGCCGTTGGCCACCACGAAGCCGCGCACGATCGCCAGCCCCAGGCCCGAGCCCAGCGGCGCGCGCGCCCCGCGGGCCGGCGCGCGATAGAACGGCTCGAAGATCCGCTCCTGCTCGGCGGCGGGGATCCCCGGCCCGCGGTCCACGACCCGGATGACCAGCCGCGGCCCCACGACCCGGGCGCGCACGGAGACCGGCTGGCCGCCGCCGTGGGCCAGCGCGTTCTCGATGAGGTTGCCCAGCGCGCGCTCGAGCTGGGCGGCGTCGGCGCGAAGCGGCGGCAGGCCGGGGTCGAGCTGCAGCGTCACGAGCGCGGGCGTCGCGACGTGGTCGCGGGCGGCGGCCAGCACCTCCTCGAGGTCGACCCACTCCAGGCGCGGCGCGGCCTCCCCCGCCTGCAGGCGCGAGAGGTCCAGCAGCTTGCCGATCAGCCGCTCCAGGCGGGCGCCCTCCTCCACGACCGCGCGGCTGAGCTCGCTGCGCTCCTCCGCGGTCAGCGACGGCGAGCCGAGGGCCTCACCCGAGCTGATCATCGCGGTCAGGGGCGAGCGCAGGTCGTGGGAGACGGCGCGCAGGATCGCCGTCTTGAGGTCGTCGCTGCGCCGCAGCGCCGCCGTCTCCACCACACCCGCCTGCAGCGCCTCGCGCTCGACGGCCGCCCCCAGGACGGCCTCGAGCGACGGCACGATCCGCTCGCGCAGCCGCGCCTCGACGCCGGGGCGAAGCGTGCCCGGCAGGACGAGCGTGCCGAGCACGCGCCCGCCGGCGCGCAGCGGGTAGGCCGAGCGGTCCTCGCCGGGCGCGCACTCGCCGAGCGCGAGGGTCGCCGAGGCGAGCCCGAGCGCGGCGGCGATGCGCTGCCCGGTCTGGGCGAGGCCGTCGGCCAGGCTCGCTCCGCCCAGCAGCGCGCGGGCGGCGACGGCGGCCAGGTCGGCCTCCTCCCGGCGCTGCTGGGCCTCGGCGGCCCGCTCGCGGGCCAGCTCGGACACGGCGCTCACGGCGGCCGCGGCGACGACGAACGCCCCGAGCGCGACCCAGTTGCCGCCGTCGGAGATCGTCAGCCGCCCCGTGGGCGGGATGTGGAAGAAGTTGAAGGCCAGCGCGCTGAGCACCGACGTCGCCAGGCCCAGCACCAGGCCCCAGTACGCCGAGACCGCCAGGACCACGAGCAGGTAGACGACGCCGAGCGAGAGCACCGGCGCGACCTGGCGCAGGCCGAAGATCAGCCCGGTCGCGGCGGCGATCCCCGCCACCGCCACCGCGACGCCCGCGGCCGTCGGCGGCCGCACCTCGCGCAGCAGGAGCGGCTCGCGACCGGTGGGCATGACGCCAGCGTACGCGCCCGCGCCCTCGGCTCCGTGCCGGTGCCGCGCTCAGGCGCCGCCGGGCAGCGCGAACCAGAAGCGGCTGCCCTCGCCGAGCGCCGACTCGACGCCGATCGTGCCGCCGCTGCGCTCGACGGCCCGCTGCGCGATGGCCAGCCCCAGGCCCGTCCCGGGGTACTCGGCGAGGCCGTGCAGGCGGTGGAAGGCCTGGAAGATCCGCGGGCGGTGGGCGGGATCGATGCCGATCCCGTTGTCGATGACCTCGATGAGCCAGCCGCCCGGCGTCGGCTCGCTGCGGACGGTCACCGCCGGGTCCTGCGCCGCGGCGAACTTGACCGCGTTGGAGACCAGGTTGCGCAGGGCGGCCTCCACGTCGACGCGCTCGGCCAGGACGTGCACGTCGGGGCCCAGCTGCACGGTCACCCGGACGCCGCGGTCGGTGATGGCGCCCTCCAGCTCGGCGAGCACGGCCGACAGCGTGGCCTGCACGTCGACGACCTCGGGCGCGGCCGCGGGGCCGCCGCCGCGGGCGTACTCGAGCAGCCGGTCGACGAGCGCGTGCATCCGCTCGGCGGCCGCGGTGATCTGCTGCAGGTGCGCGTGCCCCTCGGGCGGGATCGCGTCGCCGTGGCGCGCGAGCACGAGCCCGGCGAACCCCGACACGGTGCGCAGCGGCTCGCGCAGGTCGTGGGCGGCGACGGAGGCGAAGCGCTCGAGCTCCTCGTTGGAGCGCTGCAGACGGTCGTTGGCGGCCCGCAGCGCCTCCTCGGCCGCACGCCGGTCGGAGAGGTCGCGCGTGACCTTGGCGTAGCCGGTCAGCGCGCCGTCGTCGTCGCGCAGCGCGGTGATGACGACGCTGGCCCACAGCCGCGTGCCGTCCTTGCGCACGCGCCAGCCCTCACCCTCGAAGCGGCCGTCGCGCGCGGCCGCCTCCAGCGCGCGCTCGGGCCGGCCGGCGAGCCGGTCCTCCTCCGTGTAGAACATCGAGAAGTGGCGGCCGATCGCCTCCTCGGCGCGGTAGCCCTTGATGTGCTCGGCGCCCGGGTTCCACGTGGCGACCTGGCCGCCCGGGTGCAGCACGAAGATCGCGTAGTCGCGCACGGCGGTGATGAGCCGCCGGAACTGCTCGAGCTGGGCGTTCTTGGCCGTCAGCTCGTCGGCCGACCGGCGCAGGCGGCGCTCGATCGCGCGGCGCGCGGTGAGGTCGCGCACGACCGCGCCGTAGGCGACGAGCCGGCCCTCATCGTCGCGCAGCGCCGTGACGCCGATGACGCCCCAGAAGCGGGCGCCGTCCTTGCGCAGCGACCACCCCTCCTCCTCGGCGCGCCCGTCGCGCGCCGCGGCGCCCAGCATCCGCTCGGGATCGCCGCGCTCCAGGCCCTCCGGAACGGTGAGCGCGTTGACGTGGCGCCCGATGATCTCCTCCGGGCGGTAGCCGTGGCTGCGCACCGCGCCCGCGTTCCAGGTGATGATGATCCCGTCGGGGTCCAGCAGGAAGATGGCGTCGTCGGCCATCCGCTCGACCAGGAGCGCGAGCTGGTCGGCATGACGCTCGCCGTCCGGGGTGGCGACCACGTCGGTCTCGGGCATCGAGCAGAACCTAGCGCTCGGCCCGGTCCGGTGAGCCGCGAGCGGTCCGGGCTCCGTATGGGCAGACGTGGAGCGCGTGTGGGACTACCCAAGGCCCCCGGCCGTCGTGCCGTGCACGCGGCGCGTGCGGGTGCAGGCCGCGGGCGAGATCGTGGCCGACTCCGCCATGGCGCTCCGGGTGCTCGAGACGAGTCACCCGCCGGCGATCTACGTCCCGCCGGGCGACGTCCGCGCCGACCTCGTCGTGCCCTCCCCCGTCGGCCGCACGACCTGGTGCGAGTACAAGGGCACCGCCCGCTACCTGGACGTCGTCGTCGCCGGTCGCCGCCTGGAGGCCGTGGCCTGGACCTACCCGCAGCCCAGCCCCGGCTACGAGGCACTGCGCGACCACGTCGCGTTCTACCCCGGCCGCGTCGACGCGGCGTGGCTGGACGACGAGCGCGTCCAGGCCCAGCCCGGCGACTTCTACGGCGGGTGGATCACCGCCGATCTCGTCGGCCCGTTCAAGGGGCCGCCCGGCACGGCCGGGTGGTGAGGACGGGTGGCTACCGTGTCCCGCGTCACCACCCCCAGGAGGTCGCCGTGCCCGTACGTGTAGGAGTTCAGGTCCAGCCGCAGCACGCCGACTTCGACGGCATGCGCCGGGCGTGGCGCGAGGCCGAGGAGATCGGCGTCGACTCCATCTTCTGCTGGGACCACTTCTACCCGCTCTACGGGCACCCCGACGGCAAGCACTTCGAGGCCATCGCGACGCTCGGGGCGATGGCCGAGGTGACCGAGCGCGCGCAGATCGGCGCGCTGGTCATCTGCAACTCCTACCGCAACCCCGAGCTGCTGGCCGACGCGCACCGCACGATCGACCACATCTCCGGCGGCCGCACGATCCTGGGCATCGGCGCGGGCTGGTTCGAGCGCGACTACGACGAGTACGGCTACGAGTTCGGCACGGCGCCGGACCGCCTGCGCGACCTGCGCGCCGCGCTGCCGCGGATCAAGGAGCGCATCGGCAAGCTCAACCCGCCGCCGGTGGGCGAGCTGCCGATCCTGATCGGCGGCAGCGGCGAGAAGGTCACGCTCAAGCTCGTCGCGCGCCACGCGGACATGTGGCACGGCTTCGGCGACGCCGAGACGTTCGCCCGCAAGAACGAGATCCTGCTCGGCCACTGCGCCGAGGCCGGCCGCGACCCCGCCGAGATCGAGCGCACCTGGGGCGTGCACGGCGACGTCCTGGCGGAGGTCGACGCGCTGCAGGCCGCCGGCGTGCAGCACGTGATCCTCGGCGTCGGCGGCGACGGCAGCGGCTACGACCTCGGGCCGCTGCGCGAGCTCGTGGCCTGGCGCGACGGGGTCAACGCCGGCTGAGACGGGTACTGCTCGCGTCCATGAGCGCGAGCACCGCCGTCCCCGCCGGCTTCGTCGAGTTCCCCGGCCAGGGCCCGTTCCTGGAGCACGTCGGCCCGGTGCACGTCCGAGAGAGCGGCGAGGAGCTCGTCCTGGGGCTGCGCGCGGAGGAGCGTCACGCCAACCACCGGGGCACGATCCAGGGCGGCCTGCTCTCGACGTTCGCCGACTTCGCGCTGGGCCGGGCCATCGACGCCGACGCCGGCGACGGCAAGGACCGGGCGACCGTCAGCCTGACCGTCGACTTCCTCAAGCCGGCGCGGCCGGGCGACTGGATCGAGTCGCACACCCGGGTCGATCGCGTGGGCGGCACGCTCGCCTTCGCCGACTGCTCGCTGACGGCCGGAGACCGCGAGATCGTCCGGGCGCGCGCGGTCTTCGTCGTCGCCGGGTGAGCGCGCGCGAGGTGGTTAGATCCCCGGCGATGCCGCGGCCGACCATCACCCCCGCCTACCGCTTCGCGATGGCCGTCACGACCCCCGCCGTGCGCTGGTGGGGCCGCCTGGAGGTCGAGGGCCTGGAGCACGTGCCCGCCGAGGGGCCGCTGCTGCTGGCCGGCAACCACGACAGCTACTGGGACCCGGTGGCCATCGGCATCGCCGCGCTCCCGCGCCGCCAGATCCGGGCGCTGGCCAAGGCGTCGCTGTGGAAGCCCGGCCTGGGCGCGATCCTCGACGGCATGGGCCAGATCCCGATCGAGCGCGGGCGCGGCGACGCGGGGGCGATGGACCGCGCGGTGGCCGAGCTGCGCGCCGGCGCCTGCATCGGGATCTTCCCGGAGGGCACCCGGTCGCTGGGCCGCGAGCTGCGGCCGCGCAGCGGCTTCGGGCGCCTGCACGAGGCGGTTCCCGAGGCCGGCGTGGTGTGCGCGGCGGTGACCGGCACCGTCGACATCCCGCGCTTCCCGAAGCGCCCCCGTGTCCGCGTCCGCTTCTTCGCCCCCGAGCAGGGCGCCCGTGTCCCCGGCGAGACGGCCGCCGAGCAGGCGGCGCGCCTGGTGGCCGAGATCCGGGGCATCGCGCCGATCGCGCCCGCCGGCCGGCGCGCGCGGCCGGCCCCGCCGCCGCGCCCCTGAGCCCGCGCTCAGCGCCCGACGGCCGAGCCGTCGCCGCCGAGGCGCTCGCGCAGCTCGCGCTTGAGCACCTTGCCCGACGGGTTCTTGGGCAGCTCGTCGACGAAGTGCACCGACTTGGGGACCTTGAACGGCGCGAGGTGCGCGCGGGCGTAGGCGAGCAGGTCGGCCTCCGACACCGGCGCACGGGTCACCACCACCGCCGCGACGGCCTCGATCCAGCGCTCGTGCGGCAGCCCGATCACCGCCACCTCGGCCACCTCGGGATGGGTGTAGAGCGCCTCCTCGACGTCGCGGCCGGCGACGAGCACGCCGCCCGTGTTGATGACGTCCTTGACCCGGTCGACGACGAAGATGAAGCCCTCCTCGTCGATGCGCACCAGGTCGCCGGAGTGGAACCAGCCGCCGGCGAAGGCCTCGGCGGTCTCCTCGGGCTTGTCCCAGTAGCCCGTGCACAGCTGCGGCGAGCGGTAGAGCACCTCGCCCTGCCCGCCGGGCTCGACGTCCTGGCCGTCGGCGTCGACCACGCGCACCTCCACGAACAGGGCGGCGCGGCCCGCCGAGTCGGGTCGCGCGTCGTGCTCCTCAGGGCGCAGGATGGTGGCGACCGGGGCGATCTCCGACTGGCCGAACGCGTTGTAGAACCCGACGCCGGGCAGGCGCTCGCGCAGGCGCTGCAGCACCGGCGTGGGCATGATCGACGCGCCGTAGTAGGCGTTGCGCAGCGAGCTGAGGTCGCGCGTGGCGAAGTCGGGGTGCTCGCCCATCGCGATCCACACCGTGGGCGGCGAGAAGTAGTTCGTGATGCGGTCGCGCTCGATCCGGGCCAGGACGTCGCCGGGGTCGGGCCGCTCGACGATGTGGTTGACGGCCCCGAGCATGAGGTAGGGCATGAGGAACGCGTGCATCTGCGCCGAGTGGTAGAGCGGCAACGGGTGCAGGGGCACGTCGGAGGGGCGCAGGTCGAGCCCCACGACGCAGGAGACGTATTCGTGGACGAAGGCCCGGTGGGTCATCATCGCGCCCTTCGGCGCAGCCGTCGTGCCCGAGGTGTAGAGCAGCTGGACGAGGTCGTCATCGGCCACCTGCACGCCGCCGAGGTCGGGGACCTCGCCGTCGCCGGCCCAGGCCAGCACGTCCCGCGCGGGGTCGGGGCCGTCGCGCAGGGTCCCGCGGTGGGCCAGCGCCAGGTCGCCGGCGACGGCGTCGGCGGCCGGGGCCAGCGCGGCGTCGGCGAACAGCGCCGTGCTGCCCGCCTGCCCGATGATGTAGGCCAGCTCGGACCCGACCAGGTTGTAGTTGACGGGGACGTGGACCAGGCCCGCCCGCGAGCAGCCCAGGAAGAGCAGCAGATAGACGTCGGAGTTGGTCCCCAGGGCGGCCACGCGGTCGCCCCTGGCCAGCCCGAGGCCGAGCAGGCGCCCCGCGACGCGGCTGACCGCGTCGTCGAGCTCGCGGTAGGTCCACGACCGCTCGCCGAAGCGGACGGCCTCGGCCCCGCCGGCGCGCCGCGCGCTGCGGCGCACGACGTCGTCGACGGTGCTGGTCATCGGCGGTGCGGGCATGGCGCGAACCTATCCGCCCCGGAGAGGGTCCCCGGGTGGGCGGTCCGCACCGGGTCAGGCGGGCGTCCGCGGACGGCCCGCGGCCACGGGCTCGGGCGCCGCGATCTTGGCCTGCTGGCGCTCGGGCGCGATCCGCACGACGTCGTGGGCCAGGCCGACGCGCTCCAGGCCGGCGATGACCATGGCCGAGACGTCGATCTCCCACGCGCGCAGGCCGTGCACGGCCGAGCGAGGGAAGGCATGGTGGTTGTGATGCCACGACTCGCCCAGCGAGGGGATCGCGAGCCAGAACACGTTCGTGGAGCGGTCGTCGACCTCGAAGCGGCGCGACCCGAAGTAGTGGCAGATCGAGTTGACCGACCAGGTCACGTGGTGGAGGAGGAAGACGCGCACCAGGCCGCCCCAGACGTAGCCGCGCAGCGCGCCCTGCCAGGTGAAGCCGTGCAGCGCGAAGCCCGCGACCGTGGGGATCAGGAGCGACAGGACGACCCAGAGCGGGAACCGCTTGCCGATGCGCCGGATCGCCGGGTCCTCGTAGAGGTCCTTGGCGTACCGCTTCCAGTCGGCCTGGCCCTGGGTCTCCATCAGCCATCCGGTGTGGGCGTGCCAGAGGCCGCGCAGGCCGCTGCCGTGGCCGACGTGCGGGCTGTGGGGGTCGCCCTCCTCGTCGGTGTGGGCGTGGTGCTTGCGATGGTCGGCGACCCAGTCCATGACCGAGCCCTGGACCGCCAGCGAGCCCATGACCGCGAACGTGCGCTCCAGCCACGGCGACGTCCGGAACGAGCGGTGGGTCAACAGCCGATGGAAGCCGACGGTCACGCCCAGCGCGCTGAAGAAGTACATCACCGCGAGGATCGCGAGGTCGGTCGCGTCGACCCAGGAGTTCCACAGCAGGACGATCGCGGCGAGGACGCCCAGGAACGGGACGACGACGCCGCCGAGATTGGCGTAGCGCTCGGTGCGGGTCATGTCTTAGCACTGTTGCGCCAACGAAGCCCGTTCTCTTGTGCCCTCTCTCGCCTTCGAGTCGCTCCTGTTGTGTCGAAGCTACAAATCCAGCCCCGGCTGACCGCGGGCGCGCCAGGCTGCGGCTGCAAGTCCGCGCCCGCGCCGACCCGAGCGGGTGCGGTCGGCGCCCCGGCACGGTAAACAGGAGGGTCCGTGCCCCGCCGCCGCCGTCGCCGCCGCTCCATGTTCGCCTCGGCGCCGCCGCGGCGCAGCGCCGGGGTCCCGTGGCTGGAGCCCGGCCATCGGGCGGGCGGCCCCCGCCGGCGCCGGCGGCGCAACCCGCTCCCGATGCTGATCGGCGTCCTCGTCCTGGCCGCGATCGTCGCCGTCGTCGTGCTCGTCGTCCGCCACGAGCAGCGCCTGGACCGCCAGCGCGCCCACGCCGCGGCCTACGTGAAGGCCTGGGCGGCGCGTGACACCGAGGCGATGTGGGCCGCCACCGACGCGGCCACCCGGCGCGCCTACCCCCTGGAGCGCTTCCGCGCCCTGCAGCGCAACGCCGACCGCGCCGCGACGGTCCGCTCCGTGCGCCTCGGCGCCGCGTCCAAGCTCAAGGACGGCGCGGTGACCGTGCCCGCCGCGGTGACGACCCAGCTCTTCGGCACGCTGCGGGCGACGGTGCGCGTGCCCGTCGCGCCCGGCGGCGTGCGCTGGACGCCCGCGCTGCGGCTGCCGGGCCTGCGCCCCGGGGAGACGCCGCGGCGCCGGACGCTGCAGGAGCCCGACCGCGCGTCGGTGCTCACCGCCGCCGGCGACCCGCTGGACGCCGACACGGTCCTCGCCCCCTTCGCGCCCGGGCTGCGCAAGCGCTACGCCGCCCGGCTGGCCGGCACGCCCGGCGCCGAGCTGCGCTTCGGCGGCCGGCTCATCGACCGCGTGCCCGCCGTCGCGGGGCGCTCGGTGCGCTCGACGCTCAGCCGCACGGTCCAGCAGGCCGCCCAGAGCGCCCTGGGCTCCAAGCTCGGCGGGGTGGCGCTGATCCGGCCCTCGGACGGCTCGGTGCTCGCGCTGGCGGGCATCGCGGTCTCCGCCCCCAGCCGCCGGGCTCGACGTTCAAGATCATCACCTTGTCGGCCGCCCTGGCGGCGGGGATCGCCACGCCGTCGTCCTCCTATCCGGTCCGCAGCTCGGCGACGCTGTCGGGCGTCAAGCTCTCCAACGCGAGCGGCGAGTCCTGCGGCGGGACGCTGAGCCGCTCGTTCGCCGACTCCTGCAACTCGGTCTTCGCCCCGCTCGGGGCCCGGCTGGGGGCCAGGCGGCTCGTCGCGCGGGCGCGGGCCTTCGGCTTCGAGGAGACCCCGCGGGTGCCCGCGGCCAAGATCAGCACGCTCGGCGATCCCGCCAAGGACCTCCGTGACGCGATCGCGATCGGCTCGGCGGCCATCGGCCAGAACAAGGACCTGGCGACGCCGCTGCAGATGGCCAGCGTCGGGGCCACGATCGGCTCGGGCGGGGTGCGCGCCAGCCCGCGGGTCGTGCGCAGCGACCCGGTCATCCGCCGCCGCGCGGTCAGCGCGCGGGTCGCCGGCCAGGTGCGCGACATGATGATCGGCGTCGTGCAGTCGGGCACCGGGACCGCGGCGGCGCTGCCCGGCGTCCAGGTCGCGGGCAAGACCGGCACGGCCGAGTTGCGGTTCACCGGCGACGGCACGTCGGACCCCAAGAACACCGACGCGTGGTTCGTCGCCTTCGCCCCCGCGCGCAACCCGCGCGTGGCGGTCGGGGTCATGCTCGTCGGCGCGGGGGCAGGCGGCAAGGCGGCCGCCCCCATCGCCCGCCAGGTGCTGACCGCGGCGCTGCGCTGACCGCGCGGCGTCCCGGCGCCGGGCCATGGACGATGATGTCCCCGCCGCCGCGCCCGTCCCGGGGGCACGGCACCGATCAACGGAGGACAGATGACCCAGGGTCCGAGGCGTCGCCGCACGGCGGCGGCGATGATCGCGACGGCGTGCGCGGCCGTCGCGCTCGGTGGCGCCGGCGCGGGCGGCGCATCGGCCACGACGTGGCTCTGCGCCCCCGGGCACGCCGGTGATCCGTGCACGGCCGGGCTCTCCACGACCCTGGCCGACGCGACCGGCGCCACGCTGGGGACGATCACGCCGCCGGCCACGAAGGCGCCGATGATCGACTGCTTCTACGTCTACCCCACCGTCTCGGACCAGAAGGCGCCGACGGCGTCGCTGCGCATCGACCCCGAGCAGCGCTCCATCGCGCTCTACCAGGCCGCGCGCTACGCGAGCGAGTGCCGGGTCTGGGCGCCCATGTACCGCCAGATCACGCTCCAGGGGCTGCTGCAGCCCAAGACGGTGACCAAGGCGATGCAGGAGCGCGCCTACGGTGACGTGCGCGCCGCCTGGCGGGACTACCTCGCCCACCACAACCGGGGCCGAGGCCTCGTGCTCATCGGCCACTCGCAGGGCTCGTTCATGCTGCGCCGGCTCGTGGCCCGGGAGATCGACCCCAAGCCGTCGGTGCGGCGGCGGATGGTCAGCGCCATCCTGCTCGGCGGCAACGTGCTGGTGCGCAAGGGGGGCGGGGTGGGCGGCGACTTCGGCCACATCCCGGCGTGCCGCTCGGCCACCCAGCTGGGCTGCGTCATCGCGTTCTCCACGTTCAACGCGACCCCGCCGGCCGGCGCGCTGTTCGGCCGCGTGACGGGCCGCGGGTTCTTCGGGCGGACCTCGACCAAGGATCTCCAGGTGCTGTGCACGAACCCGGCCGCGCTCGGCGGCGGCTCGGGGCTGCTGACGTCGATCGAGCCGGCGGCGCCGTTCGCGCCCGGGACGATCATCGGCGCCGAGACGACGCAGATCGGCCTGCCCGCGCCGGCGGCCTCCACGACGTGGGTGCAGTTCGACGGCGTCTACCGCGCGGCGTGCTCGGCCGCCGGCGGCGCGCACGTGCTGCGCATCACGGGCGCCGTGCCCGGCGCGCCCGTGCTGCGACCGCTGGCCGACGCGACCTGGGGCCTGCATCTGACCGACGCCAACATCGGCCTGGGCAACCTCGTGGGCATCGTGCACCGCGAGGCGGCGGCCTACGCGCGCCGATGACCGTGCGGCGCCGTTCGGCAACCACCAGCACGAGATCTCCCTGCGCGGCCCGGCCGGCGAGACGCCGGAGATGGGCCGACCCGGAGGCCGCCGCGGAGGCCGCCATGGACGAGGGCGGCCCGCGGCCACGTCTTCGGCGGCGCCGGCACGGAGGACGCCCGGCGACCGGCGGCCCGGACGCGCCGCGCTGGTTCCGGCTCACCTGGCCCCCGGCCCTCGGCGGCGAAGGACGGCGTGCGCCCCGTGCTGTGCAACCTGCTGGCCGGGGACGACCTGACGCTCGCGCTCACCGAGCACACGCGGTCCTCCGAGCTGGACCGCGGCGCCCTGGCCTAGCCGCCCACACGCCGAGCACCGGGGGGGCGCTCGGGCGTCAGCACGACCCGCTCGGAGATCGTCGGGCGCAGGCGCAGGAAGGCCAGCGTGCCCAGCAGCGTCGGGATCCAGAGCACGACGGCGTGGTAGACCAGGACGGCCGCGGCCGCGGTGGCAGGGTCGGCGCCGTAGAGGATCATCGCCCCGGTCAGCCCGGCGTCCAGCGCCCCGATCCCGCCGGGGACGGGCAGGATGTTGCCCAGGTAGCCGATGAGGAACGCGAGCGTGAGCGCCCCGACCGGCGGCGGGTGGCCGAACGCGCGGAAGCTGACCCAGAGCATCGCGATGTCGAACCACAGGTAGCCCACCGCGCCGAGCAGCCCCCAGCCGGGATGGCGCACCTCCTCGCGGGCCTCGCCGACGACGAGCGCGGTCGTGCGCAGCCAGCCGACGAGCCGGCCGTCGGGCCGGTCGGGCGACCGCCGCGCGACGAGGTCGGGCAGCCACCAGAAGAACGCCAGGCCGGCGCAGCCCACGACGCCGGGCAGCAGGCCGAGCAGGAGGGGGTGGGGCGCGTGGAGCACCCCGGCGCCGACGAGCAGGCCGGCGACGGCCAGCGTCGCGGCGTTGACGCCGCTCGTGATGAGGAACAGGACGGCCGAGCGCTCCATGAAGCGCCGCAGCGAGCCGCCCTTGGCCTTGGCGACCCAGGCGCCGACGGCGATGCCCCCGGCGCCTCCGACGGGCAGCACCGCGCCGAAGGCCATCTCCGACAGCGCGACGCGCACGGCCAGGACGAGCGGGACGCGGTAGAAGATGTGCCGGAAGACCGCGACGTAGCCGGCGCAGGAGCCGAGCTCGAGCGCGACGGCGAGCACGACCCAGCCCGGGCTGACCTCACGCAGGCGGTCGGCGACGGTGCGCAGCCCTGGCACCGCCACGACCAGGGCACCGACGAGCACGCCCAGCACGAGCAGCGAGATGATGCCGCGCCGCAGGCGCGCGCCCTCCCCCGCCTCGGCGTCCTGGCGGCGCGCGTCGAAGTGGTGGTCGGCGCCCGGCTCCGCCGGCGGCGGCCCTGCGGGGCCCGCCGGCGTGCTGCGCATCGTGTGCTCCTCGGTCCGATCCCCGCCCGCGGGCGGCGCGGACAGCCCGGGTCGAGCGCCGCAGCGTGGCCCTACCCGCGGGTGGAGGGTTGTGCACCCAGCGGCGCCTCCGAGGGCGCGCCGGCGTGGTGGCGCGCCGTCACACCAAGTACCACCGCAAATACGGAACGGGCGCGTCCGCGCTCGTCCGGGAGCCGGATCGCGCGAACGTGGGGTCATGCACCACCAACGCGACATCGGCCGGCCCGGACCCCCGCGGACGACCCGGCCACCGGCCGAGGGGTCGCTCATCCGCGGCGCTGGCGGTCGGAGGCCTCATGGGCGCGTGCGCCCCGACCGCGGCGGGCGCGCTGCAGCGCGAGGAAGGCCAGGCCCGCGACCAGCCCCCAGAACGGGGCGCTGATGCCCGCGACCGTGATCCCCGACGCCGTGATGACGAACGTGACCATCGCCGCGTCGCGGTGCTCCTCGTGGGCGGTGGCCGCGCGCAGCGACGCGCCGAGCGTCCCGAGCAGCGCCAGGCCCGCGACCGCCTCGATGAGGATGGGCGGCGACGCCGACAGCAGCGCGGTCGCCAGGCCGGCCGACAGCCCGAGGACGAGGTACAGGGCGCCCGAGGACCGCCGCCGCGATCCAGCGGCGCGCCGGGTCGGGATGGGCGTCGGGGCCGGCGGCCAGCGCGGCGGTGATCGCCGCCAGGTTGATCCCGTGGCCGCCCAGCGGCGCGGCGACCACGCCGGCGACCCCGGTCGTCACCAGGACGGGGCGCAGCCGCGGGCGGAAGCCGAACGTGGCGAGCACGCTGATGCCCGCGATGTTCTGGGAGGCCATCGTGACCACGAACAGCGGCAGGCCGACGCCGACGAGCGTGCCGGCGTCCAGGTGCGGGACCACGAACGTCAGGCGCGGCAGCAGGTGCGACGCGGCGGCGTGCGGGACGGGTTCGACGGCGACCGCGATCGCGGCCGCCGCCAGCGCGGCGGGCACCGCCGCGCGGCGCGCGACCCTGAGCAGCACGAGCCAGGTGACGACCATCGGCGCCGTCAGGCCGGGCCGCTCGACCATGGAGCGCACCGGGGCGATGCACACGCCGAGCAGCACGCCGGCCAGCAGCGCGTTGGCCAGCGGCCCCGGGATCGCCACGATGGCCCGGGCCATCGGCGCCCACAGCCCGGCGGCCACGATGAGCAGTCCGGCCAGCGCGAAGGCGCCCACCGCCGCCGGGTAGCCGCCGTGGACGGGCCCGGCGGCCACGAGCAGCGCCGCGCCCGGCGTCGACCACGCCACGCTGAGCGGCATGCGCGAGCGCCACGACAGCAGCAGGCCGCAGACGCCCATGCCCACCGAGAGCGCCAGCAGCCCCGAGGCGGCCTGGGCCTCGTCGGCGCCCACCGCGCGCAGCCCGGCGAGCACGATCGCGAACGAGCTGGCGAAGCCGACGACCGCCGCGACCACGCCGGCCAGGACGGGCTGGAGCACGTCGCCGCGCGCGGGCGCGCTCATCGCGACCCCGCGGCACCCGGCAGGGACGGGTAGAGCATGAGGCACAGCGCGCGGGCGTCACGGGCCGCGGCGTAGTGGTGGGCGACGTCGGCCTCGAACCACGCGGCGTCGCCGCGGCGCAGGTCGGCCTCCTCCCCGTCGGGCCCCACGCGCAGTCGGCCTGACAGGCAGACGATCAGCTCCTCGGTGCCGGGCAGGTGCGGCTCGCTGCGCTGGTCGGCGCCGGCGGGCAGCGCGAGCTCGAAGACCTCCGAGCGGTGCTCGCGGCCCTCGGCGTGCACGAGCCAGGCCGCCATGCCGGAGCCGGCGCGCAGCGGCTCGCCCTCGCGGGCCGGGATGCGCCGCGTCCGCGGGCGCTCGGGCGGTGAGAGCAGCGTCCCCAGCGGGACCGACAGCGCCTGGGACAGGCGCCAGAGCGTCTCCATCGACGGGTTGCCCTCGCCGCGCTCGATGCGCCCGAGGATCGTCTTGGACAGCCCGGCCACCCGGGCCAGGTCGCCCAGCGACCAGCCCAGGCCCAGCCGCAGCGCCCGGACGGCGCGGCCGATGCGGCGACCGAGCTCGTCGAGCCCGGAGGGCTCGTCCGGCGGCGAGGGCACCGGGCGGCGGGGGATCGGGTCGGTCGCCATGATGGACGATCGTCCACCGTAGTGGACGCCGGCGCCCGTGTCAGCCGCCCCGTCCGCCGCAGCGCACCGGCGCCGGGAGCACGACGCCGATCGGCCGGATGGGTGATGCTGCGCGGTGACGCAGCCGTTCGATGGAGGAGGACCTGTCCCGTGACGACCGTGCGCGAAGCCGCGCTGGAGCTGTTCCGCGAGCGCGGCATGACCACAATCTTCGGCAACCCCGGCTCCACCGAGCTGCCGATGCTCGCCGGGCTGCCCTCGGACTTCCGCTACATCCTGGGCCTCCAGGAGGCTGTCGTGGTCGGCATGGCCGACGGCTACGCCCAGGCCACCGGCCGCGTCGCGCACGCCAACCTGCACACCGCACCCGGGCTGGGCAACGCCATGGGTGCGATCTTCAACGCGCAGGCCAACAAGGCGCCGCTGCTCATCACCGCCGGCCAGCAGGTCCGCGCGCACCTGACGATGCAGGCCAACCTCAGCGACCATCGCGCCACCGAGGTCCCCCACCCCTACGTCAAGTGGAGCTTCGAGCCGCCCCGCGCCCAGGACGTCCCGGCCGCGCTGGCGCGAGCGACCTCCCTGGCCGGGCTGCCGCCCGCGGGCCCCGCGTTCGTCTCGTTGCCCATGGATGACTGGGGCGCCGAGGTCGACGCCGCCGACGCCCGCCGCGCGGTCATGCGCCGCGTCGGCGGCCGCGCGGGCGCCGACCCCGAGGTCGTGGCCGGGCTGGCCCGCCGCCTGGAGGACGCGCGGCGTCCCGTCCTGGTCGCCGGGCCCGGCATCGACGCCGCGGGCGCCTGGGACGCCGCCGTCGCCCTGGCCGAGCACCAGCGCCTCCCCGTGCTGGCCTCCCCGCCACCGGCGGCAACCGGCTCGGCTTTCCCGAGGACCACCCGCAGTTCCAGGGCATCCTGGCCCCGGCCATCGGCCCCGCCGGGCAGATGCTCGAGGGCCACGACCTCGTGCTCGTGGTCGGCTCCTCGGTCTTCCCCTACTACCCCTACCTGCCCGGGCCCGCGCTGCCCGAGGGGACCGAGCTCGTCGCGATCACCAACGACCCCGACGAGGCCGCCCGCGCGCCCATGGGCGACGCGATCGTCGCCGACGTCGGGCTCACCCTCGACGCGCTGCTCGCGGTGCTCGGCGACCCACCGGCCGACCGGCCGCCGCCGCCGGTGCGCGACGCGCCGCCCGCGCCCGCGGCCGAGGACGGCAGCGGCGCCGACATGGACCCCGGCGACGTGCACGGCGTCCTGGCCGGCGTGCTGGGCGACGACGCCGTCGTCGTGCTCGAATCGCCGTCGAGCACCATGGCCCTGCGCAACCGCCTGCGCATCTCGCGCCCCGGCAGCTACTGGTTCGGCGCCTCGGGCGGGCTGGGCTTCGGGCTGTCGGCCGCGCTCGGCGTCCAGCTCGCTCAGCCCGGCCGCCGCGTGGTCTGCGTCCTGGGCGAGGGCTCGGCCCAATACGCGATCACCGGCTTCTGGACCGCCGCCGCCTATCGGCTGCCCGTGACGTTCCTCGTGCTGCGCAACGCGGAGTACTCCATCCTGAAGTGGTTCGCCCAGCTGGAGGGCGTGGAGGGCGCCCCGGGCTCGACCTGCCCGCGCTGGACGTCGCCGCGACGGCCCGCAGCTACGGCGTGCCCGCCGAGTCCGTCCAGGGACCCGACGCGCTGCGCGCCGCGCTGGAGGCCGCACTGGCGGCCGGCGACGGGCCCCGGCTCGTCGAGGTCGGCGTCCGCCCCGGCATGGCGCTGGTCTAGGCGATGGCCACCACGTTCGCCGACCGCGCCCCCGACTCGCTGGCCGGGGGCACGCCCCAGCCGCTGCGCGCCGAGCTCGAGGCCCTGCTGGGCGAGGCCCAGGTCCTCTCCCGCCCGATCGACCTCGTGCGCTACGCGTCGGACGCCGGCCCCTACCGCCGCTTCCCGAGGGTCGTCGTCATGGCCCGCGACGAGCACGACGTCGCGCGCACGCTGCGCCACGCCGCGACCGCCGGCCTGCCCGTCACGTTCCGCGCCGCGGGCACGAGCCTCAACGGCCAGGCCCAGACCGACGGCATCCTCATCGACGTGCGCCGCCACTTCTCGGGCGTCCGGATCGCCCCCGGCGGCGAGCGCGTGACGCTGCGCGCGGGCACGCTGCTGGGCTTCGCCAACCGCCTGCTGGCCGGCCACGGCCGCCGCCTGGGACCCGACCCGGGATCGACGAACATCGCCACGATCGGCGGCGTCATCGCCAACAACTCGGGCGGGATGCGCTGCGGCACGACGTGGGACGCGTACTCGACGGTGGAGTCGATGACCCTGGTGCTGGCCGACGGCACGCTCCTGGACACGGCGGCGCCCGGCGCCGAGGCGGCGTTCGCGGCCGCCGCGCCGGAGCTCGCGGCCGGCCTGCTCGAGCTGCGCGACGAGGTCCGGGCCGATGCCGAGCTCAGCGCGCGCATCCGCCGCAAGTTCTCCATCAAGAACACGATGGGCTACCGGCTGTGCGCGTTCCTGGACGCCGACACGCCGCTGGAGATCTTCCGGCGCCTGGTCGTCGGCTCGGAGGGCACGCTGGCCTTCGTCGCCGAGGCGGTGCTGCGCACCCGGCCCGAGCCGGCGCGCACGACCGTCGCCTGGCTGCACTTCCCGACCATCGACGCCGCCGTCGCGCCCGTCCCCGCGCTCATCGCCGCCGGCGCCCGCGCGGCCGAGCTCATGGTCGCCCCGGCGCTGGTGGCCGCCGCCTGGAACATCCCGGGCTCGCCGCAGGCCTGGAAGGAGCTCCCGCTGGAGTCCGCCGCGCTGCTCGTGGAGCTCGGCGGCGACGACGACGCCCAGCTCGACGCCGCGCAGGCGGCGGCCGTCCGGGTCCTCGACGGCCACCGGCTCCTGCAGCCGCCGGGCTTCACGCGCGACGAGCGCGCGATCGAGCAGGCGTGGACGGTGCGCGAGGGCCTGTACGGGCTCATGGGCCGCGTGCGCCCGGCCGGCACCGCGCTCATCGTCGAGGACGTGTGCGTGCCGCCGGCCGACATGGCGCGCTGCGCCCGCGACCTGCAGGCCCTGCTGACCCGCCACGGCTTCGCGCCCGGCGTCGCGGGCCACGTGTCGGCCGGCAACCTGCACTTCTCGCTGACGCCGGACTTCGGCCGGCCCGAGGACCTCGCCCGCTACGAGGCGTTCATGGAGGACATGGTCGACCTCATCGTCGACGTCTACGACGGGTCGCTGAAGGCCGAGCACGGCACCGGCGTCAACATGGCCCCGCACCTCGAGCGCGAGTGGGGTCCCAAGGCCACCGACATCATGTGGCGCCTGAAGGCCCTTGCCGATCCCGGCGGCGTGCTGAACCCCGGGACGATGCTCAACCGGGACCCGCACTGCCACCTGCGCGACCTCAAGAGCCAGCCGCCGATCGAGGCCTACGCCGACGCCTGCGTGGAATGCGGGTTCTGCGAGCCCGTGTGCCCGAGCCGCAACGCCACCACGACGCCCCGCCAGCGCATCGTCCTGCGCCGCGAGCTGGCCCGCCAGCCCCACGGCTCGCCCGTGGCCCGCGCGATCCTGGAGGACTTCGGCCACGACGTGCTGGACACGTGCGCGGCCGACGGCACCTGCGCGCCCGTGTGCCCCGTGGCGATCGACACCGGCCGCCTGGTCAAGGACCTGCGCGCCCAGGGCCACAGGCCCGCCGCCCGCCGGGCGGCCGCGACCGCCGCGCGCCACTTCGGCACCGTCGAGCGAGCGGCGCGCGCCGGCGTGCGCGCGGGCCATGCCGCCGGCGGCCTGCTCGGCGACCGCGCGCTGCCCGAGCCCGCGCCGGGCGCGCTGCCGCGCTCGCGGCGCGAGGGCGCCGCCGCCGTCTACCTGCCGGCGTGCGTGAACCGGATCTTCGGCGCCGCCGAGGCCGGCGGCGGGCGCACGAGCCTGCCCACGGCGCTGGTCACCGTGTCGGCCCGGGCGGGCGTGCCGCTGTGGATCCCGGCCGACGCCGCCGGGCACTGCTGTGCGACGCCGTGGGCGTCGAAGGGCTACACCGACGGCCACGCGGTCATGGCCGCCCGGGTGGCCGAGGCGCTGTGGCGCTGGACCGACGGCGGCCGCCTGCCGGTCGTCATCGACGCGTCGTCCTGCGCGCTGGGGCTGGTGGCCGAGGTGCCCGCCGCGCTGGAGCCCGAGGCCCGCGCGCGCCACGAGCAGCTCGAGATCCTGGACTCGGTCGCCTGGGCCCACGACCGCCTGCTGCCCGGGCTGCAGGTCGCGCGCCGGGTGGGCACGGTCGCGGTGCACCCGACGTGCGCTACGGGTCACCTCGGCCTCACGGGCACCCTGCAGGCGCTGGCCGGCGCGCTGGCCGAGGAGGTCGTGATCCCCGCCGGCACGACGTGCTGCGGCATGGCCGGCGACCGCGGCCTGCTGCATCCCGAGGTGCCGGCCTCGGCCCTGCGCGAGGTCGCCGCCGGGCTGGTCGGGCGAACGCTGGACGCGTGCCTGTGCTCCAACCGCACGTGCGAGATCGGCCTGCAGCAGGTCACGGGCCGCCCCTACGAATCCTTCGTCTACCTGCTCGAGGAGCTGACGCGGCCGTGACCGCGGCCTGGCCGGGCCGTGTGCAGGCGCTCGTGACGGCCGTCGTCGCGCGGGCGGTGCTCTCCCTGCCGGGTCCCGTCGTCGCGCTGCTGGCCGGTCGGCCCCCGGCCGCCGCCCGCGGCCTGCACCCAGAGGCGCTGCTGCTCGCGCGCCTGGCGCGCCTGGCGCCCGGCCGCATGGACGACCGCGTCCCGGTGGCCGAGCAGCGCCGGCTCCTGGCGCTCTCGGCGCTGCCGATGGCCGCCCGCCCACGGCTGCCGGTCGCGGTCAGCGACCACGAGATCCCGCCGGCCCCGGGCAGCGCGGTGCCGATCGGCGCCCGGCTCTACGTCCCCGGCGGCGCGCCCGCGCCCGGGCCGCTGCTCGTCTTCTTCCACGGCGGCGGCTGGGTGCAGGGCTCGGTGGCCACCCACGATGGGTCCTGCCGGCTGCTGGCCCACCTGGCCGGGGTGCGCGTGCTCTCGGTGGACTACCGCCTGGCGCCCGAGCACCCCTACCCCGCGGCCGTGCACGACGCGGTGGCCGCCTACGCGTGGGCCGCGCGCGAGGCCGGCCGGCTGGGTGCCGACCCGGCGCGGCTGGCCGTCGGCGGCGACAGCGCCGGCGGCAACCTGGCCGCGGTGCTGGCGCGTGCGGCCCGCGACGACGACGCGCTGCCCGCCGCCGCCTTCCAGCTGCTGATCTACCCGGCCTGCGACCTCGCCCACAAGGCCCCGTCGGTGCGCGACTACGCCGACGGCTGGTTCCTGACCGAGCACGGCATGGACTGGTACGTGGGCCACTACGTCCCCGACCCCGCCCGCCGAGCCGAGCCCGACGCCTCGCCGCTGCTGGCCGGCGACCTGCGCGGCCTGCCGCCCGCCTACGTGGCCACCTGCCTCACCGACCCGCTGCGCGACGAGGGCGAGGCCTACGCGGCGGCGCTGCGCGCCGCGGGCGTGGCCGTGGGCGCCCAGCGCTTCGGCCAGCTGCACGGCTGCTTCAACACCACCGTGTTGCGCAGCAGCCGAGACGCGCTGGCCACGATGGCCGGCGCGCTGCGCCAGGGTCTCGACGCCGCCCGCTGACCGGCGGGGCCGCCGGTATCCTGGAGGGTGCGATGCCTCCCCGTCACCCGCTGCGCACGAAGCCGGCCTCCGAGGTCCACGTGCCGTGCATGGAGCTGACGGAGGGCGAGGCGCGCTACCTGCTCGCGCTGCGCGACCTCAACGCCGCCGGCGCTCCGCCGTCGCAGGCCGCCGTGGCCCGCAAGGTCGGCGTGTCGCACCCGACGGCCCTGGAGATGATCCGGCGCCTGCGGGCGCTGGACCTCGTCGACCCCGGCGCGCTCACGCTGACCGCCAACGGGACGAGCGCCGCGCTCGTGCTGACCTCGCGGCGCCACGCCGCGCACGTGCTGGCCCACGAGGTCCTCGGCCTCGACGACGAGCAGTCGGCCGCCGAGGCCGAGACCCTGGCGACGAGCCTGTCGCCCGTGCTGGCCCGCCGCCTCGTGGCGTGGCGCACCCGGCGTGACGCCGGGTGATCGCGGCGCCGGCACAAGAATAAGACTCGTTCCTGCTTTAATGGCGGCGGATGCCCGCCCCGTTCGACCTCCCGTTCGTGCAGCGCGCCGCCGTCGAGCTCGCGCTGCTGGCCGTCGGGTCGGGGATCCTGGGCACCTGGATCGTCCTGCGCGGGCTGAGCTTCTACGCCCACGCGGTCGGGACCGCGGCGTTCCCGGGGCTCGTGCTCGCCGACGGCCTGGGCTTCTCCCCCTGCTCGGCGCGCTGGCGACGGCCGGCGTCGTGGCCTTCGGCGTCGCCGCGCTCGCCGGCCGCCGGACCGACACCTATGACTCGGCGACCGCGCTCGTGCTCGTCGGGGCGCTCGCGCTCGGGGTCATCCTGGCCAGCGACGTGTTCCACTCCCAGGGCAGCGTCGAGCGATTGCTCTTCGGCAGCCTGCTGGTCATCGGCGGCACCGACGAGGTCGTCGCCGCGGTCAGCGGCGTGGCCGTGCTCGTCGCCTCCGCGCTGCTGGGCCGCCGTTGGCTGGCCTCGGGCTTCGACCGTTCGGGCGCCCGGGCGCTCGGGGCGCGGTCGCCGGTCCCCGACGTCGTCCTGCTCGTCCTCGTCGCCGGCGCGGCCGTGGCGGCGCTGGACGCCATCGGCGCGCTGCTGGCCACCGCGCTGCTCGTCGTGCCCGCCGCGACCACGCGCCTGTTCGTCGACCGCCTCGGGCGCTGGCAGCTGGCGACGGTCGCGCTCGTCCTGCTGGAGGGCCTCGGCGGCCTCTGGCTGTCGGTGGAGGTCAACGCCCCGCCCGGGGCCACGATCGCGGTCGTCGGCGGCGCGGTCTTCGCCCTGGCCGCCCTGGCGCGCGCGGGGCTGACCCGTCGCCGGGCGATCACGCTCGCCGCCGCCGCGCTCCTCGCGCTGGCCGCCGGCGGCTGCGGCGACTCGGGCGGCGGCGACCCGGCGGCCGACGGGCGCATCGCCGTGGTGGCCACCACGACGCAGCTCGGCGACCTCGTGCGCGAGGTCGGCGGCCCGGCCGTGTCGGTCACCCAGATCCTGCAGCCCAACAGCGACCCGCACACCTACGAGCCCCGGCCCAAGGACGTCCAGCGGACCGCGCGTGCGGCGCTCGTGCTCACCAGCGGCGACGGGCTCGACGCCTGGATGGGCGAGGTCGTCAAGGACGCCGGCAGCGACGCCGCGGCCCTGGACGCCGGCGAGGGGCGCCCCATCGCGCTGCCCGGCAAGACCTCGGGGCCCGAGGCCTCGCGCTTCGACCCGCACTGGTGGCACGACCCGCGCAACATGATCTTCGCCGCGCGCCGCGTCCACGACGCGCTCGTGCGCATCGAGCCCGCGGCCCGGCCCGAGTTGGACCGCAGCACGGACGCCTACGTCGCGCGCCTGCGCGGCCTGGACCGCGGGATCGCCCGCTGCATGGCGCGCGTGCCGGCCGCCGAGCGCCGCCTGGTCACCGACCACGACGCGTTCGCCTACTTCGCCAACCGCTACGGCATCACCGTCGTCGGCGCCGTCATCCCCTCGCAGACCACCCAGGCCCAGCCCTCGGCCGGCGACCTGGCCGCGCTGAGCGCGACGATCGCCCGCGCGCACGTGCGCGCCGTCTTCCCGGAGGCCTCGCTGAGCACGAAGCTCGCCCGGGCCATCGCGCGCCAGACCGGCGCCCGCGCCGACCTGTCGCTCTACGGCGACACGCTCGGGCCCGCGGGCTCGGCGGGCGCGACCTACATCGGGATGGAGCAGGCCGACGCCGATGCGATGGTGCGCGGCTTCACCGGCGACGCGCAGCGCTGCCGCCCGGGGGCCGGCGCATGAGCGCCGGCGCGCTGGTGGCCGCCGACGGCCTGGCCGCCGGGTACGGCGGGCCGCCCGTCCTGCAGGGCGTCACGTTCGCCGTGAAGGCGGGCGAGCGCGTGGCCGTCCTGGGGCCCAACGGCGGCGGCAAGACCACGCTGTTCCGCACGCTGCTCGGTGAGCTGCGGCCCAGCGCCGGCACGGTCGTGCGCCCGCCGCGCATCGGCGTCGTGCCCCAGACGGAGCGCTCGCGCCTCGACTTCCCGGTCAGCGCGCTGGACGTCGCGCTCATGGGCACGCTGTCGACGCTGCCCTGGTGGCGGCAGCCCGGGCGCGCGGACCGCCGCCGCGCCCGCCGCGCGCTGGCCGACGTCGGCCTGGCCGACCGCATGCACCGTACGTTCGGCGACCTCAGCGGTGGCCAGCGCCAGCGCGTCCTCGTCGCCCGGGCGCTCGTCCAGGACGCGCCCGTCCTGCTGCTCGACGAGTCCTACGTCGGGCTCGACGCGCCGAGCGTCGACCTGCTCGACGAGCTGCTGGCGACCCTGACGGCCCAGGGGCGTGCGCTGCTCATCGCCACCCACGACGTCGACCAGGCCCGCGGCTGGGAGCGCGTGCTGTGCCTCAACCGCCGCCAGGTCGCGTTCGGCGCGCCGGCCGACGTGCTCACCCGCGCGACGCTGGAGGCCACCTACGGCGGCGAGATCGTCGAGCTGCCCGGCGAGCGCTGCGTCCTGCCCCCCCACCACCACGACCACGCGTGATCACGGCGACGCTCTGGCACGCGCTGGTCGCGCCCTGGGAGCAGGGGATCGACCGGCGCGCGCTGCTGGAGGTCGTGCTGCTCGGGCTGACCGGCGGCGCGCTGGGCTGCTGGATCATCTTCTACGACCTGAGCTATGCGAGCGAGTCGCTGGCCCACGCGCTGCTGCCGGGCCTCGTCCTCGCGGCGCTGACGGGCCTGCCGCTCATCCTCGGCGGCGCGGCCGGGCTCGTCGTGGCGGCGCTGGCCATCGCGGCCGCGGCGCGCACCCCGGCGATCGGCCGGGACACGGCGGTCGCGGTCGTCGTGACCGCGTTGCTGGGGCTGGGCGCGCTGCTGGCGCTGTCGCCCGCGTCGCCGGCGGGCCTGGGCGAGCTGCTGTTCGGCGACGTCCTGGGCGTCGGCGACACGGACCTCGCGCTGGCCGCGGGGCTGGCCGTCGTCGTGCTCGCCGCGCTGTGGCTGCTGCACGGCCGGCTGCTGCTCGTCGGGTTCGACCGCCTCAACGCCGGGGCGCTCGGCGTCCGCGCCCCCGTCGTCGACGCGCTGCTGCTGCTCCTGGTGGCCGGCGCGCTGCTCGTCGCGGTGCAGGGCATGGGCAACCTGCTCGTCATCGCGGTGCTCGTGGGGCCCGCGGCCTGCGCCCGCGCGCTGACGCACCGCATGCCGTCGATGATGGCCGTGGCCGCCGCGATCGCGATCCTGGCCGGCACCGGCGGCCTGTACCTGTCCTACTACGCGCGGACCGCCGCCGGCGCGTCCATCGCGGGGGTCATCGTGGCCGCCTACGTCGCGGCGGTGGGCGCCGGCGCGGTGCGTGGCCGCCTCGGCTCGTCGCGCGCGGCCTCGGCCTGACGGCAGTCGGCGCAGGCGCCGTGCAGCACGACGTCGTGCTCGGCGACCGCGAAGGTCACGCGCTGCGCGAGGCGCCGGATCGCGCGCTCGAGCTCGGGGTCCTCGAACGGGATGACCTGGCCGCATGCGTCGCAGACCATGTGATGGTGGTGGCCCTCCTCGCGGGCGGCCTCGAAGCGCGCGAGCCCCTGGCCGACCTCGACGCGCGTGACCATCCGCAGCGCCTCGAGCTCGTCGAGGATCCGGTAGATGCTGGCCCGCGCGACCCCGCGGCCGCCGCGGGTCCGCAGCGCCTGCTCCAGCTCGGTCGCCGACAGGGCGCAGCGCTGCTCGTCGAGCAGCGCGATGAGCGCGGCCCGCGCACCGCCGCGACGGTACCCGGCCCCGGCCAGCGCCTCGGTCGCCCGGGCGCCCCAGTCCGCGTGCTCGTGCTCCGTGAGACCCATTCCCACCAAGGGTAGCCGCGCAGGGGCGGCGGAGGGCAGCGGGGATCGCTACGCCGTGAGCTTGACCGCGACGTGCGACATCGGCTCGGCGAGGGCGTCGACGAGCTGGCTCAGCCGGCGCCGCTCGGTCGTGCCGACCTCGTCGTAGGAGGGGAACGCCTTGCCCTCCTTCAGCGTGGCCAGCCGCGCGTTGACCGCGTCGAACCGCGCGGCGATCGTCGCCGCCAGCGCCGGGTCGCGCCTGCGCAGCGCCGGCGCCAGCAGGCCGAACGTCGCCTCCGACCCCGCCACGTTGGCCTCGAAGTCCGACAGGTCGGTGTGGGAGTAGCGGTCCTCCTCGCCGGTGATCTTGGAGGCGAGACCTCGTCGAGCAGCCCGTTGGCCCCGTTGGCCAACTCCTCGGGCTGATACTCCAGGCCCTCGGTCCTGGCCTGCAGGCGCTTGACGTCGGCCAGCAGCTTGTCGGCGATCGGCCCCATGCCCGCGGTGCTGTTGCGCACCCAGAGCGCCTGCTCGATGCGGTGGAAGCCCGTCCACCGGTGCCCCTGCTCGACGTCGTTGACGCGCGCGTCGATCTCGGGGTCCAGGGTGCCGAAGGACTCCGCGACGGGCTCGATCGTCTCGTAGGGCGCCCGCGTGGACGCGAAGAGCGACTTCGCCCTGGCGACGTCGCCGGCCTTGACGGCCGCGACGAACACGGTCGTGCGCTTGACGAGCTCGGTGGCCTGGGACTCGACGTAGCCGCGATAGGAGGCCGTGGCCGTGCGCAGCTGCGCGTCGCCGGTCGCGGCCACGGCCGTGCCGCCCACCTCGACGGTGCCGGTCGCCGCGGTCTTGCCGCCCGGGCAGGCCATGGCGTAGGTGCCGGGCTTCAGGTTGACGGTGAACGAGCCCGACAGGCCCGCGACCACGTTCTCCTTCTCGCCCAGGATCCGCGAGCCCGACAGGACCTCGAACTCGCTGACGCGGCTCGTCCCGCCGTTGCTGACCCTGAACGTCGTCGGGCCGGCCGAGAGCTTGAGCATGGCGGGCTCGCAGCCCGCGTCGGTGAGCGTGACGGCGACCTCCTTCGTGCCCGCGCCGGACCCGCCCGGCCCCCCCGAGCCGCCCGACGAGCCGCAGGCGACCAGGCCGAGCACGACGCCGGCCAGCAGCACGCCGGCGACCGCGGTGCTCTTGGCGGCCCGGCGCCGGCCCGGCGCGGCCCGGCGCTTGGGCGCCAGCACGAACAGCACGGCGGGGATCGCGTAGGCCAGGTAGGCGACGAGCTCGATGATGACCGGCCGGGGCTGCAGGCCCAGCATGCCGGTCAGCAGCGCCGCGGTCCACGTGCCGGGCACGACGAGCCGGCTCAGGTCGAGCGCCTCACCCTGCCCGAAGGTGACCCAGCCCGCCTCGTGTCCGGTGTGGAAGGCCGTGGCCAGCAGGCCGGCGGCGACGAGGGCGAGCACGACCCCGGTGGCGCGGAAGAAGCGCGCGTAGTCGAGGCGCATGCCTCCGCGGTAGAGCAGGATGCCGATGACGATCGCGGCCGCGACGCCCAGCACGGCGCCGGTGCCCGCGCTCGAGGGGTCCTCGGCGCTCTGGAAGGCGGCGACGAGGAAGACGGCGGTCTCCAGGCCCTCGCGGAACACGGCGAAGAAGGCCATGGCCACCAGCGCGCCGACCGAGCCCTGCCGCAGCGCCGATCCGGCGCTGGCGCGCAGGTCGCCGGCCAGCGTCGCGGCGTTGCGGCGCATCCACAGCAGCATCCAGGTCACGATGCCGACGGCCAGCAGGCCGATGATCGTCTCGAGCTGCTCCTGCTGGCGCTGGGGCAGCTCCTGATCGACGAGGTGCAGCGCGATCCCCACGCCCAGGCAGATCACCGAGGCCAGGGCGACGCCGGCCCACACCCACCGCAGCGCGCCGCGGGCGCCCTCCTGGCGCAGGAAGGTCGCGATGATCGAGACGATGAGCGCGGCCTCGACTCCCTCGCGCAGGCCGATGACGAACGTCGGAAGCATGGGGGCGCATCTTAGGGATCCCTAAATCCCTATGTCGGGTTCCCTAATTCGGGATGCCTAACCTGGCGCGTCGGCGCTCATCTCGCTGGCGGCCGCGCCCCGCGGGTACCGTCGGCGGACATGACGACGATGATCCTCGAGCATGAGCTCGGCCTGACCTGGGTGATGCCCGACGCGATGCAGCGGGCCTCCCACGCGCTGACCGACGACGGGCGCGTGTGGCTCATCGACCCCGTCGACGACGAGGCCGCGCTGGCGCGCGTCGGCGCCCTGGACGGCGAGCCAGCCGGCGTGCTGCAGCTGCTGGACCGCCACAACCGCGACTGCGCGGCCATCGCGGCGCGCCTGGGCGTCGCCCATCACGTCGTGCCCGAGGTCCTGGCCGACTCGCCGTTCACGCCGCGGCGCGTCATCCGCAACCGGCTGTGGAAGGAGGTCGCGCTGTGGTGGCCCGCCCGGGCCGCGCTCGTCGTCGCCGAGGTCGTCGGCTGCGCGCCGGCGTTCACCCTCGGGGCCGGCCCCGTCGGCGTGCACCCCGCGCGCCGGCTCCTGCCCCCGCGCGACCTCCGCGAGCTCGCACCCGAGCACCTGCTCGTCGGTCACGGACCGCCCCGCCACGGCCCGCAGACCACGCAGGAGCTGGCCACCGCGATCGATCGCTCGGTGCGCGACGTGCCGCGCCTGGTGCTCTCCCTGCCGTCGCTCATCCGCTCCGCGCGACAGGGCTGAGGCGCGCGCCGGAGCGCGTGGGGCGCGACTATGCTCCGCCGGTCCGAGTCCCGACCAGGAGCACCACCGTGACCGAGCCCGTGCTGTCCCCCGTGCTTGACGCCTTCCGCCTCGACGGCCGGGTGGCCGTCGTGACCGGCGCGTCCTCGGGCCTGGGCGTCGCGTTCGCCCGCGCGCTGGCCGAGGCCGGGGCCGACGTCGCGCTGGGCGCCCGGCGCGCCGACCGCCTGCAGGAGACCCGGGCGCTCGTCGAGTCCCTCGGCCGCCGGGCCATCGCGGTCGCCACCGACGTCGCGCGACCCGAGGACTGCCACGCGCTCGTGCAGGCCGCGATGGACGAGCTCGGGCGCGTCGACATCCTGGTCAACAACGCCGGGATCGGCACTGCGGTGCCCGCGCTCAAGGAGGCGCCCGAGGCGTTCCGCCGGGTCATCGACATCAACCTCAACGGCTGCTACTGGATGGCCCAGGCCGCCGGCGCGGTCATGGAGCCCGGCAGCAGCATCATCAACATCTCCAGCGTCCTGGGCCTGACGACGGCGGGCATGCCGCAGGCCGCCTACGCGGCCAGCAAGGCCGGCCTGGACGGGCTGACCCGCGACCTGGCCCAGCAGTGGACGGGCCGGCGCGGGATCCGCGTCAACTCGATCGCCCCGGGCTTCTTCGCCTCGGAGATGACCGACCAGTACCCCGAGGGCTACCTCGAGCTGCAGTCCAAGCGGATCCTGGCCGGGCGCATCGGCGACCCCCGGGAGCTCGCCGCCGCCGTCGTGTTCATGGCCGGCGCCGGCGCCGGCTACATCACCGGCCAGACCCTCTACGTCGACGGCGGGCTGACGATCACCTGACGGGCACCCACCCGGCCGGGAACGCCCCGGCGGGCACGCGGCCCGGGCGGTCGGCGAACCAGCGCCGGGCGACCTGCTCGGCGGGACGGCCGGTCAGCAGCCCGTGCAGGTCCTCCACCGCCAGCAGGACGCTGAGCGTGGAGCCGATCTGCAGGTCGGCGGCGTTGGGCCGCTCGCCGCCGAGCACGCCGCCGGCCACGAGCGCGTCGACGTGGTCCAGCCGGGCGGGGAGCCCGGCGAGGTCGGCGGCCAGGCGCTGCGCGGTGATGCCGTGGTACCTCCACGACGCCCGCGCGAAGCGGATCGCGTGGTCGGTGCCCGCCGGGTCGAGCGGCGGGCCGCCGGCGAAGGTGCCCAGCGCCTCGGGGCGGAAGTGCAGCGCGCCCCACGGCAGCCGCCGCCCGAGGTCCTGGAGCTCGTCATCGCCCCAGCGCGCCGCCTCGGCCACGGCGTCGCCGAGGGGGCCGGGAACAGGCTGGGCTCGGGGGCGAGCTCCTCCAGGCGCCGGAAGATGGCGTTGGAGCCGTGCACCGGAACGCCGTCGACCAGCAGCCCAGGCACCGTGCCGCGGCCCTCGCCGTAGACGCGCTGCATCTCCTCGACGTGGCGGCCGGGAGCCAGCTCGACGCGCTCGTAGTCCAGGCCCTTGAGCGCCAGCGCCGCCTCGACCGCCACGCACGGGTGCGAGATCGCCAGGAGGTGCAGGACGAGCCGCGGCGGCGCGGCGGCGCTCACGCCGCGACGGGATCCGGGTCGTGCAGGAGGAACCCGGCGGCGTCGAGGATGCCACGATCGCGCAGCCGCGCCAGGCGGGCGACGAGCGCGCCGTCCCCGCTCTCCCAGGCCGCCACGGTGGCCGAGGCGTCCAGCGGGCGCAGGCCGGCAGCGGGCGGGTCGTCGAGCGCCTGGCGGAACCAGGCCAGGTCGTCGGAGGCCCGGCGCGGCCGTCCGACGCCCCCGGCCTGCCAGGGGTCTTCGCCGGCGCGCCGCTCGGGGACGCCGGGGGGACGGGTGAGCGCGACGCCCAGCGCGCCCATCCAATCCGGTTGCGGAGCCACCAGCTCGAGGATCGCCATGTGGCAACTATCCCCCATGACGCGAGCCGATGATCACGAGTCTCGGGCGCCGGGGGCCTGGGCGGACGCCGTGCCGGGCCCGCTCAGGCCGCGCGCGGCACCGTGCCGGTGCGCACGAGGCCGGCGTATGCCTCGCCGAAGGCGTCCACGGCGGCCGGGTCGAACCGAGTGCCCGCGCAGCGGCGCAGCTCCGCCAGCGCGGCATCGGCGTGCAGCGCCGGCCGGTAGACGTCCCCGGTCGCCCACGCCACGATCCCGGCGGCGACGAGCAGCCAGGCCGTGCGGTCGGCGCGGTGGCGCAGGGCGCCCGCCGTCCAGCGAAGAAGCTCGTTGAGCTCGAAGATCGCCAGCCAGAGGCCCAGGGCTCCGAGTGCCCGACCAGAGGAGGGAGGCGGCGTCGGGCCACGCCCCTCCGATCGACCGGACCCGGGTTCGGTCGAGCCGGGCTGTCCGGCTGCGGCCGGGCTCAGGCGACCGTCTGGAGGTCCTTGGGCAGACCGGTCAGGACCTCGCACCCGTCGTCGGTGACGATGACGAGGTCCTCGATGCGCACGCCGACCGCGCCGGGCACGTAGACGCCGGGCTCGACGGTGACGACCTGTCCGGCCGCCAGCGTCGCCTCGCTGCGCTGCGACAGCCGCGGGCCCTCGTGGACCTCGACGCCGACGCCGTGGCCCAGGCCGTGGCCGAAGTGCTCGCCGTGGCCGGCCGCGGTGATGATGTCGCGCGCCACCGTGTCGACCTCGCGCCCGGAGGCGCCGGGGCGGATCGCCGCCAGCGCCGACTCCTGCGCGCGCAGCACCAGCGCGTAGATCTCGGCGTCGCGCGGGTCGAGCTCGCCCGTCGCGTAGGTCCGGGTGCAGTCCGAGGCGTAGCCGTCCAGCACGGCGCCCCAGTCGATCGTCACCAGCGTGCCCGCGGGGATCTCGACGTCGCGCGGCTCGGCGTGCGGCAGCGCGCTGTGGGCGGCGGCGGCGACGATCGGCGGGAACGACACCGACTGCGCGCCCGCGCGGCGCATCGTGAACTCGAGGTCGAGCGCGACGTCGCGCTCCGTGCGACCCGCCAGGCCGCGGCCCAGAACCTCGGTCATCGCGGCGTCGGCCAGGCGTGTGGCGGCGCGGATGCGCTCCAGCTCGCCGGGGTCCTTGACGAGGCGCAGCCCCTCCAGGATCCCGCCGGCCGGCACGAGCTCGATCCCCTCGGCGACGCCCTCGGCGAGGGTGGCGTGGTCCTTGACGGGCAGGTGGGCATCGTCGAAGCCCACGCGCAGCGGCGCCTCGGCGCCGGCGCCGGGGCCGGGCAGCGCCTGCGCGGCGGCGGGCAGCAGCTCCTGGGTGATCCGCCGCTCCCAGCCCTCGTCGAGCTGCTCGGCCGACTGGGTCAGGTAGCGGAAGTCGGTCAGGAAGAGGCGCAGCCCGCCCTCGGCCCGGGCGCCGACGACGGCCAGCCCACTGGAGCCCGTGAAGCCCGTGAGCCAGCCCACGTCCACCCCGCGGGTGACGAGGAGGGCGTCGAGGTCGCGCTCGCGCAGGGCGGCGGCCAGGCGGTCGGGGCGGTCCATGCTCATCGTCGGCTCTGGGTCTCCGGGTCGGGGCGGCGGGTCAGGCGAGGTGGCGCTTGAGGATCGCGAGGGCCTCGCGGTAGCCCTCGACGCCCTGGCCGGCGACCGTCGCCACGCACAGGTCGCGGATGACGGAGACCCGGCGGAACTCCTCGCGGTGCTCGACGTCGGACAGGTGGACCTCCACGGCGGGCACGGCGGCGATCTCCAGCGCGTCGCGGATCGCCCATGCGTAGTGCGTCCAGGCGCCGGGGTTGAGGATGACGCCGTCGGCCAGGCCCTCGAGGCGGTGCAGGTGCCCGACGAACTCGCCCTCGCTGTTGGTCTGGAAGAAGCGCGGCTCGAGATCGAGCTCGTGGGCGAAGCCCTCGATCTGCTGCTCGAGCTGGTCGAAGGTGAGGTCGCCGTAGTGGGCGGCCGGGCGGCGCCCGAGCATGTCGAGGTTGACGCCGTGGACGATGTCGATGCGGTTGCGCGTGGTCACGATGTGGCCGCCAACTCTCGCACGGCCAGCGCGACGTCGTCGTCGCCGACGGTCTCGCCGTGCACGACGTCGCCCGCGGCGCGGACCAGGACGAACGGCGTGCGGGCCTGTGAGGTGCGCTTCTTGTCCAGGCGCGTGGCGGCCAGCACGGCGTCGGCGTCGACGTCGGGCAGCGTCGTCGGCAGCCCGGCGGCGCCCAGCAGCCCCGCGACCTCCTCGCGCAGGTCGGGCAGGCCGCTGAGGCGCAGCGCGGCGAGCAGCCCCAGGCCCACGGCCTCCCCGTGGCGCAGCGTGCCGTAGCCCAGGACCGTCTCGAGCGCGTGGCCGACGGTGTGGCCGAGGTTGAGCACCTGGCGGCGACCGCCGTCGCGCTCGTCGGAGGCGACGACGGCGAGCTTCGTGCGCGCACAGGCCAGGATGACGTCGTCGTCGACCGGGCCGCCGGCCGCGATCGTCTCCCACAGCGGCCCGCCGGCGATGAGCGCGGTCTTGAGCACCTCCGCGTAGCCCGCGGCGTGCTCCTCGGGCGGCAGCGTGGCCAGCGTCGAGGTGTCGGCCAGCACGGCGGCGGGCTGGTGGTAGGCGCCGACGTAGTTCTTGGCCTCGGGCAGGTCGACCCCGGTCTTGCCGCCGTAGGCCGAGTCGACCTGGGAGACGATCGTCGTCGGGGCCTGCACGACGGGGATGCCGCGCTGGAAGCACGCGGCGCAGAACCCCGCGAGGTCGCCGACGACGCCGCCGCCGAGCGCGATGAGGTGGTCGGCGCGCGTCACGCCCTGGGCGACGAGCGCGTGCCAGACGCGCTCGGCCGTGGCCAGCGTCTTGTGCGCCTCGCCCGGCGGGATCTCGACGAGCCCGGCCAGCCCGTGCAGGGCGCCGACATGGTGCTCGGCCACGGCGGTGTCGGTCACGCACACCGCGCGCCCGGCCAGCGCGGTGCCCGCGCCGGGGGCCAGCGCCAGGGCCCCGCGCCCGACGAACACGGGGTACTCGCCCGAGGCGGCGTGCGCCCAGGCCAGGCGGGTGCCGGGCGGCGCGTCCTGGAGGGTGCGCAGCGCGCCGTCGGCCCGGGCGGCGACGTGGCGGTCGGCGGCCTCGGGCAGGAACGCGTCGGCCAGCGTCTCATAGCGCCGCAGGCGCCGGTCGTAGAGGGCCTCGAAGCCGGCACGGTCGCGCGCCAGCGGGCGGCCGTGGCCGGCGGCGCGCTGCCACGCCAGCTCGGCCGAGACCTCGACGAGCACGGTGGTGTGCCCCGCCAGCGCGGCGGCGACCCGGTCGGAGAGCACGGTGCCGCCGCCGACGGAGACGACGAGGTCGTCGTCGCCGGACAGCAGGCGCAGCGCGGTCTCCTCCTCGGCGGCGCGGAAGACCGCCTCGCCGTCGGTGTCGAAGACCTCCTGGATCGGGCGGCCGAAGTGGCGGCGCAGGAGGTCGTCGGTGTCGACGTGCTCGACGCCCCGGGCGGCCGCCAGCTCCCGGGCGAGGGTCGTCTTGCCCGCGCCCATGAAGCCGATGAAGACGGTCAGCCGCGCCACGCGATCCGCTCGCGGTAGCGCTCCACGGCCTCACGGACGTCGTCGATGTGGTCGCCGCCGAACTTCTGGCGGTAGGCGTCGGCCAGCACGTAGGCCAGCATCGCCTCCCCCACGACGCCCGCGGCGGGCACCACGCACGAGTCGGTGCGCTCGCGCAGCGCCTGCGCCGGCTCGTGGGTGGCGATGTCGACGGAGCGCAGCGGCTTGGTGAGCGTGGGGATCGGCTTCATCGCGACGCGCACGTTGAGCGGCTGGCCGGTGGTCATGCCGCCCTCCAGCCCGCCGGCGTGGTTCGTCAGCCGGTGGTAGCCGCGCTCCTCGTCGTAGAAGATCTCGTCGTGGCTGTGGGACCCCGGGGCCGCCGCGAGGCCGAAGCCGTCGCCGAAGGCCACGCCCTTGGCGGCCTGGATCGAGCACAGCGCGCCGCCGATGCGCCCGTCGAGGCGCTCCTCCCAGCTGACGTGCGACCCCAGACCGGGGACCAGCCCGAAGGCGATGACCTCGAAGACGCCGCCGATCGACTCGTTGGCCTTGCGCTGCACGTTGATGTGCTTGACCATCGCCGCGCTGGCCTCGGGGTCCAGGCAGCGCACGGGGTCCTCGTCGACGCCGGCGAAGTCCGCGGGTGCGGGCGGGCCCTCGCGCGGAGCGGCGTGGACGTCGCCGATCTGGACGACGTGGCTGAGGACCTGCACGCCGACAGCGCCCAGGAACGCCTTGCACAGCGCGCCGCCGGCGACGCGCGCGGCGGTCTCGCGGGCGCTGGCGCGCTCGAGCACGTTGCGCACGTCGCTGAAGCGGTACTTCTGCACCCCGACGAGGTCGGCGTGCCCCGGGCGCGGCAGGTGGACCTCGGGCACGTCGGCGTCGACGGGCCAGGGGTTCATCCGCTCCTCCCAGTTGGCGTAGTCGCGGTTGGGGACCTGGAGGGCGATCGGGCCGCCGAGCGTGCGGCCGTGACGCACGCCCGCGGTCACGTTGGCGTGGTCGCGCTCGATCTTCATGCGCCCGCCGCGGCCGTGGCCGAGTTGGCGGCGCGCCATGTCGCGGTCGATGGCCTCCTGCTCGAGCCCCAGGCCCGCCGGCAGGCCCTCGACGATGCAGGTCAGCCCGGGCCCGTGGGATTCCCCCGCGGTGATCAAGTTCAGCGCCATGCGGCGCTGAAGTCTATGAGGCGGCTACGGCTGGGGGCTGGCGGGCACCGTCGGGACCGTCGAGGTGGTCTGCTCGGCGGCCGGGCCGGCGGCGGCCTTGGCCACGCTGCTGGGCAGGTTGGCCGCATCCACGTGCACGGCCGGGTCCTTCGCCACCAGCACGCCGAGGCTGCGGGAGTAGTCCCACCCGGCCAGAGCGGCGGGGTCCTGGACGGCGAGCTGGCGCAGGAAGTCCCGGCCCGCCGCGGACTCTCGGGCGCGGGCGCGGGCGGCTGACGCCGCCGTGGCCGCCTTGACCTTCGCGATCCCGGTCAGCTCGAGCTCGTACTGGACCACGCCGGCGGTCCCGCTGCCGAGATCGAAGAACTCGACGTCGCCCTTCTTGAGCTCGATCTCCTGGCACACCGAGGCCGACGGCTTGCACGTGCCGTCACCCGTGGCCACGGCGTCGGATGAGACGAGGAAGACCGCGGTCTTCTGGTCGGCCTTGACACCGAGGAACACGAAGAAGGGATTGTCGGCCGACGGCAGCGGCGTCAGCCGTGCCAGATCGGGGTAGCTCTTCTGTGCGCCGTCCTCGCCGAACCGGACGCTCACCCTGAACGTCTCGTTGGTCGGCGTCGTGGGCGTCGTCGCCGGCGGGATCGGGGTCGGGGTCGGCTTCGACGGCGTGGCGCCGCCCGTGCTCGACGTGCCGGGCGCCGGCGGCCGGCTGGTTGTCGGGGCCGACTGCGTCGGCTGCGTCACGGGCTTCGGCACGTGGTGCTGGACAAAGGGGTTGCGCAGCGTTCCGGCCCGCTGGACCTGCCCGCCGCCTGCTGCTCGAGGCTGATGACCTGCTCGCGAGCGGCGTCCGGGCGGTTGGCGAGGCCGGCCGCCGCGCCACCCTTGGTGGTGGGGACGACATCGGCCGCGTGGTTGGAGTCGCGCCCGACGACGACGGGCACCGCGACGAGCGCGATCAGGAGCGCGACCGACACGGGCCACAGCTTCTTCTCGACGAGGTCGTGCAGGACGTTGCGAAGGAAGCTCATCACTTGTTCCCGATCAGGCTGGCCGTCACCGGCGTTGTGGCGGTCGAGGAGGTCCCGGAGGCAGGGATCGTGGCGCCCGCCGTCAGACCCTCGTCGGTCGGAAGCAGGTAGGCGGTGACGGCGACGTTCGCATCGATCTGCGGGAAGCCCTTGGGGCCGGCGGTGAGGCTCACTCCGTCGACCGTGAGGAGGCGGCCCTTGACCGCAATGCTCTTGCCGTCGACCGAGGTGAGGTCGTCAAGGGACTTCAGGAACCGCTGCATGTTGAAGAACGATCCGTTGAAGTCGAATGAGAACGGCATCGTCGGGAAGCCCGCAGCCCCGACGGTGGCACCCGGGGGCAGGACGCTGGGCGAGGTCGTCGACGTGAGCCCGGCCGTTGAGGCCGCCGGTGCCGCCGCGACGGCGCCGCTGTTGAGCTTGATCGTGCGGAAGTCGACGTGGTGGTCGTGGGCCGTGTGCTCGAGCTGGTAGACGAGCGACGGGACGTCAGCGTCGACAGGAACGGACTTGCCGAGCCGCACCACCGTGGTGTAGTCGGCTGCGTAGTGCCGCTTGGCGGCCTGGCCGCTGGCCAGACTGGCCCGAGCGGTGTCGAGTCGCTGCTGGGCCGAGGTCACCTGCACGGTGACGTCGGACGCCTCCTTGCGCCGGGGCGACAGGATGAGCATCCAGAACGCCGCAGTGAGGGCGAGGAGGCCCACGACGATCAGGACGGTGCGGTCACGCGCGGTCACGGGGTGGTCCCTCCGGTGGCTGCGGGGGTCGAGGTGTTGGGCTTGGGCGCCGGCGGGGTGGCCGCCGTGGCCGAGGACGTCGCCGGCAGCGCCGTGGACGCCGAGCTGGACGACGCCGTCACGGCGGCAGGCGTCGTGACGCTCGCCGGCACCGCCGGGGTCGACTCGTAGAAGACGACCATGGTGAACTGGGGGAAGTGGCTGTGGCCGTTGCGGCAGTCCGCGCCGCCGCCGCTGCCGCCGGACGCTCCGGCGCCGGTGTTGCTCGCCGCCACCTTCTGCGAAGAGTCCAGCGCCACGCTCTGCACCCCGTCGATGAGGCGCAGGCGGGTCATCATGCGGGCCACCGACGCCTGGCTGGTGGTGCACCCGGCCACCACGATGGCCGGCACGGGAAGTGCCGTGCGCAGGGACGAGCCGCCGGCGCCCCCGGAGCCACCGCCCAGGTTGACCCCCGGCGACGTGGTCCCGGTGATCGAGGTCAGCCAGGCGTTGCGCGGCACGACACGAGCCAGCTCGCGCAGCGAGTGCGCCCAGTCGAACCGGCTGTTGGCCAGCTGGGTGACGGTGGCGACGCGCTTGGCGCGCAGGGAGGTGAACCTGGTGTAGTTCGTGAGCGCGGGCAGCTGGGCCTCGGCGGCCTCGGCCTGTCGTGTGACCGACGCCAGCTGGCTCTTCTTGTCGTTGACCGACTTGCCGGAGATGACGTAGGCGGTGGCCATGACGACGAGCAGTGCCAGCGCACCGATCAGGATGTAGGCGCCGCCGCCGGAGCGGCCTGCGGTCCCGCCGGAGCCGCGCTGCTGCTCGGCGGGGATGAGGTTGACGGCCCTCATGCGTGCGCGGCCTCCTCGACGGCCAGTCCGGCCGCGATCGTGAGCAGATGGGGATCCAAGCCGTCCGGCGTGCCTTCGACGGGGATGCAGTCCACCGGCATGCCGAGCTCGGCGGCGAGGGCGTCGCCGAAGCCCTGTACCCCTGCCGCAGCACCGGTCAGCACCGCACGCTCGACGCGCGGGCTCATGCCGTCCTGGGCATGGTGGAAGTCGAGCGAGTTGCGGACCTCGCCACCGATGCGACGTACGCCATCGAGCAGCACCGTTCGGGCCTCCTCGGCGATCTCATCGTGGTCGTCGGAGGTCATCTCGCTCACCGGCGTGACCAGGCCGACGTGGCGGAGCCAGCCGCGTGCATGCGCCAGCGTGAGGCCCTTGCGCTCCGCAAGCTCGATCGCGATCGACTCAAGTCCACCACCGACGACGCGCGTGAACAGGCACATCGTGCCCTCGGCGACCGCGAGGTTCGTGAGCCCACCGACCGACAGGTAGAGCACCGGCTCGGGCTCCTCCGTGGCCGTCGGGCGATACAGCGCACGGATCATGGCGAACGCGGAGAGGTCGACGCCCTCGGGCTTGAGCCCGGCCGCCTTGCAGGCCGCCAGGACCTTGTCGACCATCTCGCGGCGGGCCGCGACGAGCAGAACGCGCAGGCGCCGGCCGTGGTCGGTGTCGACGATGTCCAGCGGCTGGAAGTCGAGGACCGCGCTGTCCAGCGGCATCGGGATCTGGTCCTCGGCCTGGAAGCGGACGGCCGCCTCGAGCTCCTTGCGATCCTCGATCGGGGGAAGCTCCAGGACGCGAACCACGATCTTCTGGTTGGCGATCCCGATGCGGACCTTCTTGTCGAGGCCCTTGTTCTCGCGGTAGAGCGAGCGGAGGGCCTCGGCGAGGCCGGCGACGTCGTTGACCTCGCCGTCGCGGATGATGCCGGTCTCCAGAGGGACCACCGCGGCGTGCTTCACCGAGATGTGACCGTTGACGGTCACCGCGGCGGCGTGGATGGCGGAGGGCTCGATCTCGAGCCCGACGATGGTGGGTGCGCGCTTGGCCATGATCTCAGGACAGTGGTTCGACGGGGACGGTCGTGGGCTGAAGGACACGCCCCGACACCCTCGGTTGTTCGTCCAAAGGGGCCGGTGCTTGAGGGCCGTCGGCCCCGGCGCCTAGAAGCGGTCCAGGTAGCCGTTGACGATCGCGTCGCCGGCGAACAGTGCGATCAGCGCGCCGGCGGCCATGAAGGGTCCGAACGGCACCTTGGCGCGCCGCCCCTCCGAGACGCCCTTGCTGGCGACGATCGCCGCGCCGACCACGACGCCGAGGATCAGCGCGATGAACAGCGCGGGCACCACCAGGCGGCCCAGGTACAGGCCGAGCACGCCGGCGAGCTTGACATCGCCCATCCCCATGCCCTTGTTGTGGATGAGCGCGGGCAGGTAGAAGAACAGCAGGGCGCCGGCCCCGGCCGCGAGCTGCTCGGGCAGGTGTGAGGGCTCGAGCACGGCGCCGAGCGCGACCGCCAGGATCGCCGCCGGGCCGGTGAGCCGGTTCGGGATGATCTTGTGGTCGAGATCGATGACCGCGATCGGGACGAGGAACGTCACCAGCACGAGCCCCAGCACCAGCTGCAGCGTGTCGTCGCCCTTGACGGCGACGACGAGCACGTAGAGCGCGGCGGTGATCGCCTCGACGATCGGATATCGGGCCGAGATCCGCTCGGCGCAGCCGCGGCAGCGTCCGCGCAGCAGCAGCCACGAGATCACGGGGATGTTGTCGTACGGGCGCACGGGCGTGTCGCATCCTGGGCACTTGGAGCGCGGGCGCACGAGGGACTCGCGGCGCGGTAGGCGCCATGAGACGACGTTGAGGAACGAGCCGATGATCAGGCCGAGGAGCGCGGCCGGCGCGAGCGCGGGAACCATGTCCCAGTTGTCGGCACCTGGCCGGCCGGCTTGACGGACGCGCGTCTGACGGGACGGGCGTGCTAGGCGCCCGGCTGGATCTCGCGCCAGCTGTTCTGGATGATGCCCGCGGCCGCGAGGCTCTTGACGGCGTCGTAGCCGTGGTCGTCGAACCTGATGTTCAGCCCGCTCTCGCCGGCGTCCATCCGCCCGGGGCCGTCGATGATGACGCCGCCGTTGATGAGCGTGTTGCCGCTGGTCGTGATCAGCGAGGCGCTCGACTGCGGCGCCGATCCCAGCGTCGGCGGCACGCCCATGTTGGCGTGATAGATCACGCCGTTGAAGACGGTGGTGCCGCCGAGCGTGAGGGTGGAATTGGCGTTGAGGAAGATCAGGAAGCCGGGGTCCGCGACGCTGTTCCACGTCACGTTGCCCGTGTAGCTGCAGTTGCCGGTGGTGTCAACGACGACGACGTTTCCGGCCAACGAGCCGGGGCAACCGGTGTAATACGTCGACTCGGCCTTCGCGGTGTTGATGAAGCGGGTGATCTGGTCCTGGGTGAACACCGGCGCCGAGCTGTAGCCCTCGACGTGTGACTGGAAGCCGCTGATCTGGTTGTTGAGCAGGCTGTTCCACGCTGTGGTGGTCTGTGTCGGCGCGCGCCCCAGCGGCTGGCCCATGCACGGGGTCGAACCGGACTCCGCCGGCCCGCCGGACCCAGCCGTTGCCGGCACCGTGCAGCGGACCGCGACGATACCGCCGTTGGACTGGATGATCGGACCATTGTGCTGGCCGTTGTTCTCGATGGTCAACGCCCCGGTGATCAGCGCCGCGTGCGGCACCGACTCCGCCTGCGTCTGCTCTTGGACGAGCGACACGATGACGCGCGTGTGACCGCGGACGGTCGCCTCCGCGCGAACCCAGACCCTGCCGTCGTTGTTGGCGTCACAGCCGCACTGGGTTCCGATGCGAGAGTCGGCGAAGTACCCGTCCAGGCTGCCGCTGTTGTCGTACACGTTGGTCTTCCACGTGATCGCCACGTTGCTGTCGGCGCCGGGCACCAGCGTGGTCAGCTCGCTCGCGCTGGGGCAGAACGCCCCGCCGGGGCACGGCATGAAGCCGACGACCGCGTTCGTCGACCCGTCGGGGTTCTGGCCGTTCATGCCCGACCAGTGATGCGAGATCTGGGTGATCTGGGCGTTGAGCGCGGCCTCGGAGACGTTGAAGGCCGTCTCGCGCTGACGCTGGCTGGCCGTCAGCTTTGACTGTCCGTCCACGAAGGTCATGGCGCCGAGGCCGAGGGCCAGCATGAACGCCATGAGCACCACGGCGATGACGAGCGCGATGCCGTCTTCTCCGGAAAGCCGGCGGATACGAGTGTCGGTCATGAGACGGTCACGTTGCTCTTGGTCAGGGAGTTCGGCAGTCCGCTGGGGTCGGTGACCGTCAGCGTGATCGCGTGGGCGCCCGTGGTGGTCGTGTAGCGGAAGTACTCCGAGTCGCTGATGCTGTGGGCCCCACAGGTGCCCACCGTGCTGGTCGCCGCGGGGTCGTACCAGCAGTAGGTCAGCGGGTCGTTGTCGGGATCCGAGGACGAGCTGCCGTCGAGGACGAGCACGCCGCCTCCCGCCGCACTCGTCGTGAAGCTGGCCGTGGGCGCGCGATCCTGGTTGCGCAGATCCACCCCGGTGGCCACCTCCTGCTCACGAGGCCCCACCCCCGGGTCGATGTCGACGAACAGGTCGATCCCCACCCGGCGGATGTCGCTGTTGACCGCCGAGTCGAAGGAGAACACCGGCCGCGTCGCGCCGTTGTCGGTGTTGACGATGTCTTGGGCGACGACGCGGGCGTTGGACCAGCCGGTGCCGGGGCACGCGGCGGCACTGCTGGGCGCGACGGTGCTCGCCGTGATCGTGCTGGGCAGCATCTCCATCGTCCAGAGCTTGCGCGAGGCACCGGCCAGGCAATAGCGCACGAACTCGATGTTCTGCGGGTTGCTCGCGGGCGGCGTGCCGGTCGCGGCGACCGTCTCGAAGATCAGGTCATACGGATTGGCCAGCGATACCGCGTTGGGCTGCAGCGCCGTCGGCGTCGCGAGGTTGCGCATCTGGCGCGCCATCCGGTCGGTGGCGGTCCGGGCGCGGTCGGTCGACTGCGTGCGGACCTGGTTGTCGCGCACGTTGCGGTTGAAGACGTCGAACGCCGCGTAGGTCGCCATGAGGACGAACCCGAAGATCATGACCGCGACCAGCAGCCCGATCAGGGTGAACTCCCCGCGCTCGGAGCGCATCACGAGCTGACCGTGACCCCGGTCGACTTGGCGCCCTCGAGGCCCTGCGTGTCGATCGCGCTGACCATGTAGGTGAAGGTCTTGTTGTTGCCGATCTGGTCGGTGTAGGTGGTGGCCGTGCCGTTGGAGTAGCCGATCGGGGTGCTGCTGTCCGAGCGGTAGATCGCGTATTTCTGGACGGCGGTCTCGGCGTCGGTCGAGGCGTTCCACGTCAAGGTCACGCTCTTGTTGGCGCCACTGCCGGTCACAGCACCCGCGGCCAGGCCGGTCGGCGTGGTCGGCACGGTGTTGGCGCTGGACTGCGTCGCCGTCTGGACGTTCGATGGCCGGCCCTCGCGCACCGCTCCGCCCAGCGTGTCCAGGGCCACGACCCAGTAGCTCACCGTGACTCCTGTGGGCGGGTTGGTGTCGGTGCAGCTCAGCGCCGACACCTGGCTGCAGACCACCTGCGGTGTCCCGGAGCTGTTCTGGCGGTACATGCGGTACCCCACGATGTCCCGGTCGGGCGGCGCGTTCCATGTCCCCGTGACGGACCCGGTACCGGCGCCCGTGAGCGAGAAGCCGGTGGGCGCGAACGGGATGCGTCGGTTCAACGCCATCGCGACGTCCAGCTCGTTGCCGTGGATGCCGCCGGCGTCCTGGACCCGCGCCCCGATGAGATAGGTGCCGTCGAGCACCTCTCCGGCCGCGGGCGCGGTCTCGCTGGCCGGAGCGGCGTTGCCCAGGCTCCATGTGAACGTGCCACTGGTGCCCGACCACGAGGTCGGCCCCTGGTCGACGCCGCCGAGCAGCCAGTTGACCTGGTTGGCGGACTGGCTGCTGGTGGCCGTGAAGGTGATGCTCGCGGCGTTGGCGCCGCTCGCGTCCGGGGTGACCGTGTAGCCGTTGGCCCCCAGGGTGCCAACGTCCGGGACGATCGAGGTGATCGCCCCGTAGGCGGCCAGGCCCGGGAAGGGCACCGTGGCCTGCTGGAGCACGTAGCGCGAGCCGGCCCCACGGTCCCAGGTCACCAGGGTCACCAGGCGCTTGAAGTCATCGGGCTGCGAGTCGCAGGTACCCGCCGCGACGCTCGTCCCGGACGGGCAGCTGCTGGCCGAGCTCTGCACCAGGCCGTCGACCTGGCCGTCGACGTTGGTGTCCAGCCCGCAGTCGCCGGCATCGGCTCCGGGGCTGCCGCCCGTCCCGTTGATGCGGGCCGGCACGCCGATGAGGGCCTGGCACGTGGACGCGGTGGCCTGGACCGCGGAGCGCGTGCAGAACTCGCCGGCCGCGTGGGCCCCGGTGCCATCGCCGGGGTCGTCGACGGAGCAGACGCCGGCCGACACGGTGTAGGTGATCCCGCGCCGCTTGATCGTCCATCCCGGACCGGCCCCGGCGTTGGCGAAGCCCGGCATGCCCTGTAGCGTGGCGACCACGGTCGAGGGACGCAGGGACTGGTAGCGCACGGAGCGGGCGGACTCGGCGAGCTCGCGCGCCAGCGCGAGACCCTGCTCGCGGGCCTTGTTGGACGTCGTCGTGCCGTTGGCGGTGTTGACGATCGTCGTCACACCCAGGATCCCGACGATCAGGATCAGCGCCGCGACCATCACCTCGATGATCGTGAAGCCATCTTGACTGTGGACCGCACTCGACCGTTCCATGGCCCTCCGTGCATCGGCAGCCCGCTCCGCCAGCAGGAACCCCTCTCGGCGGATGGACGAGCCTCGACGGCGTCCTGGGCGTCGCGCTACCACTGGTCGCCGGACGCGTCGGCGACCTTGCACGAGCCCACGCCGACGGCCGTGCAGGTCCTGGTGAACGTCGCACCCGCCTTGGTGATGATGAAGACGTTGCCCGACTTCGACGACTGCCGGACCACGAAGCCGCCCTGCACGCTGGTCGCCGTGAAGGCGACGCCCGGCGCGAGCGGGGTGTCGGCGGTCGGGCACTTGGTGTAGTCCTGGCCGTCGGCGAAGCAGGCCTCGATCTGGGAGACCGCGTTGCGGACGTCGGACTTCGCCGCCGTGTCCTGGCCGCGCTGCTGGTAGGCCAGGAACGTGGGCAGCGCGATCGCGGCGAGGATCCCGATGATCAGGATCACGACGAGCAGCTCGATGAGCGTGAAGCCGTCCTCGCGGGTGACGGAGCGGGGGGTGTCGAGCTGGGGGGCCGTCATGACATCCGAGTGATCGGCCGCCACGGGGCGGACCGCGAGGCCGGCTCGGCGGATGGTTGAGCGCCGACGCGCCATTTCTGGGGAGCGCCCAGGACGGTCACGCACAACGCCGCGAGGCGGGCCGAAGCCCGCCTCGCGGTGGTACTGCTCGGTGGGGCGATGGGTGCGCTACCAGCTGCCGCCGGTCTGGCAGGAGCCCACGCCCGGCTTGTCGCACGAGCGGGTGTAGTTGCCCGACGCGTCACGGGCGATGGTGAACGTCGTGCCGGACTTCGACAGCGACGCGACCGAGTAGGTGGTCTTGGTCGACGTCGGCGTCACGGTGGCCGCCAGCGGGCTGTCGGCGTTCGGGCAGGCGGTGTAGTCCTGCGTATCGGTGAAGCAGGACTCCATCTGCGAGACGGCGTTACGCGCGTCGGACTTCGCCGAGGCGTCCTGGCCCTTCTTCTGCTGGCCGAGGAAGCTCGGCAGCGCGATCGCGGCAAGGATGCCGATGATCAGGATGACGACGAGGAGCTCGATGAGCGTAAAGCCCTCGTCCTCGTTCTTGAAACGCTGAAGCAAGACGATCCCTCCTGAGGATCTCGGTTGGCCTTCTACGCGCGGGTCCGCAGTCACCGGGAGCCCTTCGGAGGTCAAGGTCTTGAGCAGCAGGCCCCGTCCGTACGCCCGGTGGTGTCATCACCACACAGACGAGGTCATCGGTAGACGCGCCCAGGGCTGCAGCCCCGGAGGCCTCCCGTGGACGTTCGTCCTAGGTTCGGGACCCCATGGGTGAGGCGCGTCCCCCGGGGCGGCCCCCCGGGGCGCTCAGGACGTGGCGGGAGGGGGTGTGTCGCCGGCGGCGGCGCGGCGTGCGGCCTGGGCGTCGTGATCACCCAGAAACCGGCCGGTGCCCTCGCACCACGCGCACGGGACCTCGGAGGGCGAGCCCCCGAGGTTGGAGATCAGCGTGCCCGTCCCCCGGCAGACCGAGCAGGGCAGCGGCTGGTCGGGCTCGGGTGTGGCGTCGTCGGTGCTCACGGCGTGCGCGAGCGTAGCGGCTCGCCGCCGGCGCACGGGCCCCGCCCGGCGGCCGGGGCGGCTCCGGAACCCGCATCCGGTCCGGTGGCGACGCGGTGGACTGGACCTGTCGGCCGGACCGGTCGGGCGCTAGCGTCGTGCCGGTGACGACGTCCGGCCCCGCCCCTCCCCCGCCGCGCGCACGCCGGCGCTGCGCACGCGCCTGGCCGCGCTGGCCGGGTCCCAGCTCGCGTGGAGGGCGCCCGCGCTGGCGCTCGTCGGCGTGCAGTACCTCCTGCACGCGCCGAACCACGTCCTCGACAGCGGCCGGGACCACCCGGCGTGGGTCGGGCCGTTGGACGTGGTCGCGCCCGGCGGCGGGGCGCTCCTCGTCGCGACCCTGCTGCGCGCGGCCCTGCAGGCCGAGGGCCGGTCGTGAGGGTCCTGCTCGCGGGGGCCACGGGGGCCATCGGGCGCCCGCTGCTGGCGCGGCTGGTGGCCGAGGGCCACGACGTCGTCGGGACCACCCGTGATCTCGCGCGCGCCACGGCCATCGAGCGCGAGGGCGCCACGGCCGCGGTGCTCGACGCCTTCGACGCCGCCGCCGTGCGCGACACCGTGCTGGCCGCCCGGCCGGAGGTCGTCATCCACCAGCTCACCGCGCTGCCGGCCGCGCCCGACCCCAAGGCGATGGGCGCCGCGGTCCAGCAGACCTCGCGGCTGCGCCGCAAGACGGTCCCCGTGTTCCTCGACGCCGCCCGCGAGGCCGGCGCCCGGCGCGCGATCGTCCAGAGCATCGCGTTCGTGACCCGCCCCGACGGGCGCCCGGTCCACGACGAGGACGCGCCGCTGGAGGACGACATGGCGGCCGGCGCGGTGGGCGCCATGGAGGCCGCGGTCCGGGCCGCCGACGGCCTGGAGGGCGTCGTGCTGCGCTACGGCTTCTTCTACGGGCCCGGCACCTGGTACGCCCGCGACGGCGCGGTCGCCGAGCTCATCCGCCGGCGCCGCTACCCGCTGATCGGCAGCGCCCAGGGCCGTAGCTCGTGGGTGCACGTCGACGACGCCGTCGACGCGACCGTCCGCGCCCTGGACCACGGCGCGCCCGGCGTCTACAACGTCTGCGACGACGCGCCCGCGACCCAGGCCGAGTGGCTCCCGGAGGCGGCGCGGCTGCTGGGCGCCCGGCCCCCGCGCCACGTGCCCGCGTGGCTGGCGCGGCGTCTGGCCGGACCCGTCGTGGTCCACTACGCCACGACGCTGCCCGGCAGCGCCAACGGCCGCGCCCGTGCCGCCTTCTCGTGGTCGCCGCGGCCCTGGCGCGAGGGCTTCGCGGAGGTCCTGCGCTGAGCGCGGCGCCCGACCGAACCGGCCGCTTCGCCCCCTCCCCCACGGGCACGCTGCACCTGGGCAACCTGCGCACCGCGCTGCTGGCCTGGCTGTACGCCCGCGCCCAGGGGGCGGCGTTCCGGCTGCGCGTCGAGGACCTCGACGCCGGCCGCGTGCGGCCCGGGCTGGAGGCCGCGCAGCTGGCCGACCTGGCGGCGATCGGCGTGGACTGGGACGGCCCGGTCGTGCGCCAGTCCGAGCGCCTGGAGCGCTACGGGGACGCGCTGGGCGTGCTGGACGCCGACGGTGCCCTGTACCCGTGCTGGTGCACCCGTGCAGAGATCCGCGAGGCCGCCTCGGCGCCGCACGGCGACCTGCCCGAGGGGCACTACCCCGGCACGTGCCGCCGGCTGACGGCCGCGCAGCGCGCCGAGCGCGAGCGCTCCGGGCGGCCTCCCGCGCTGCGCGTCGACGCGGGCGCGGCCCGCATCGCGTTCACCGACCGCCTGCGAGGCCCCCGGTCCGGAGTGGTCGACGACTTCGTCGTGCGCCGCAACGACGGCGCCCACGCCTACAACCTCGCCGTCGTCGTCGACGACGGCGCCCAGGGGGTCGGGGAGGTCGTCCGCGGCGAGGACCTGCTGGACTCGACGCCCCGCCAGCTCTGGCTCGGCGGCCGCCTCGGCCTGCCCGCCGCGTCCTACGCACACGTGCCGCTCGTGCTGGGTGGCGACGGCGCCCGCCTGGCCAAGCGCCATGGCGCGGTCACGCTCGCCGACCGCATCGAGCTCGGCGAGACGCCCGCCGCCGTCCGCGGCCGGCTCGCCGCGTCCGTCGGCCTGGCCGCCCCCGGCGAGCAGCCCTCGCCCGCGCAGCTCGTCGAGCGCTTCGATCCGGCGCGCTTCGAACCCGGGCCGTCCGGTCCCCTGCCCGGGGTCTAGCGGTACAGGGGAACGCGGCCACCCGCAATGCGGGTAGCGTGCGCGCCCATGTCGCGGACCACCGCCGAGATCGCCGCGCGCGCCCGGGAGACCGGGCGCCTGGGCATCGACACCGAGTTCATGGGCGAGGGCCGCTACCAGCCCCTGCTCTGCCTCGTGCAGATCGCGCTGGACGCCGGCGACGGCGAGTCCGAGGTCATCGTGCTCGACCCGCTCACCGAGACCTACGACCCCGAGCCGCTGGCCGACGTGATGGCCGACCCCGGCGTCGAGATCGTCCTGCACGCCGCGCGCCAGGACGTCGCGCTGCTGCGTCGCGACTGGGGCCGGCCGCTGCGCAACGTCTTCGACACCCAGGTCGCCGCCGGCTTCGCCGGCATGCGCGCCCAGCTCGGCTACGAGCCGCTGCTGAAGGAGACGCTCGGCGTGCGGCTGCGCAAGTCGGCGTCGTTCACGCGCTGGGACGACCGGCCGCTCACCGACGAGCAGCTCGGCTACGCGCGTGAGGACGTCCTGCACCTCCTCCCGCTCGCGGGCGCGCTGCAGGACCGCCTCGCCGAGCTCGGCCGGCTGGAGTGGGCCCGGGAGGAGTGCCGCGCCTTCGAGGACATCGACGACCGCCGCGACCTCGACCTGGTCTTCGGCAAGCTGCCGCGGGTCAACTCGCTGGAGCCCGCCCAGCGCGCCGTCGCCCGCGAGCTCGTCGAGTGGCGCGAGGAGGCCGCCCGCAGCGGGGACCGCCCGGTCTCCAGCGTCCTGCACGACGCCGCGCTCATCGAGATCGCCAAGCGCCGTCCCCAGAGCACCGACCGCCTGCGCCAGATCCGTGGCCTCAACGACGCGACGCTGCACCGCCGCGGGAAGGCCATCGTCGAGGCCGTCGCCCGCGGCCGCGAGCGCGACCCGATCCCGGTCGAGGGCGTGCGGCCCACGCAGCCCGACGCCGAGGACGCCCCGCTCATCGCCCTCGGCGAGGCGCTCATCCGCACCCGCGCGATGGAGGCCGGGCTGGCCTACGAGCTCATCGCGGCACGCGCCGACCTGCAGCGCATCATCACCGCCGTGCGCGCGGACGAGGACGAGCCCGCGGTCCGCACACTGCAGGGCTGGCGGCGTGAGGTCGTCGGCCTCGAGCTGCTCGAGCTGCTGCACGGGCGCCGCGCGCTGCGCGTCGGCCCCACGCGCCGCATCGACATCACCGACTGAGCGCCCGCGGCTCAGGCGGCCAGCAGGCCGGCGAGCGCGGGACCGGCCGCCACGCGGACGCGGTCGCGGCCGGCCTCCTTGGCCTCGTACAGCGCCTGGTCGGCGGCGGCGAACACAGCGTCGTAGGCGAAGCACCCGGGCTCCGAGGCGCTGACGCCGAAGGACATGGTGACGTCCAGGCCGGCGGCCGGGGCGCCGGCGACCGCCGTCCGCAGGGTCTCGGCGACGGCCGCGGCGTACTGGGGCCGGGCGCCCGCGAGGATGACCAGGAACTCCTCCCCGCCCAGCCGGTAGGCGAGGTCGTGGGCGCGTAGCGCCTTGCGCAGCCGGTAGGCCACGTCCCTGAGCACGGCGTCGCCGGCGGCGTGGCCGTGCGTGTCGTTGACGGCCTTGAAGTGATCCAGGTCGCCGACGACCAGGGCCACGGGCTCGTGCAGGATCGCCGCCTGCTGGGTCAGCTCGGCGATGCGCGTCTGCAGCGCGTGGCGGTTCAGCATGCCCGTCAGCGGGTCGATGACCGCCGAGCTGCGATGCTCGAGGTCGGAGTTCATGAGCGCCGAGGACAGCAGCGCGACGGCGGCCAGCAGCGCCGCGGGCATCACGATGGCCTCGGGATGGCGGGCGGCGTAGCCCGGATCGACGCCCACGGTGGTCGCCAGCAGCAGGACCCACACCAGCGCCACACCCGCCCCCACGGCCCGGCTGTTGAAGCGCGCGGGCAGCGTGACGAGTGGGATGACGAGCCAGGCCACGGCGGGGCTGCGCGGCCCGCCCGTCAGGGCGATGGAGCCCGCGATCGCCAGCTCGGCGAGCACCCAGGCCGACGCGATCGTCCGCTCGGGCCGCGGGGCCGTGGGCAGATGGCGGTCGACGACGCGGAAGCCGAGGATCGCCAGCGCCAGCGGCAGCAGCGTCCACCAGCCGATCCAGTGGCCCGAGACGACCAGCGCGGTGCCGAGGGCCACGAACGATGCCCGGCGGAACGGGCGCAGGCGCTCCTCCATGTCCACGGCGCGGACGCGGTCGGCGGGGTCGGGACAGAGCCACGTGCGCGGGGCGACGCCGGGGTCCGGTGGGTCGGGCATCTGTCCAGGTCGTCGGTTGCCGGGCGACCCGACCTGAGCGCAACGCGTCGTCCTTGCACGACCTTTGTCGCCGAAGCGTCACTGACAGGACGGGGCGCAGTCGGTCTGGCGCCCGCCGTCGGAGGTCGCCGCGACCGTGCGCGCCTGAAACCGGAACGCGTCGAAGATCTTCTGCACGCCGAGGCGCGCGAACTCCGCGCGGGTGACCAGCACCGTGATGTGGTCGCCCTGCAGGCCGATCGTCGCGGCGACCTTGCGGAAGCTCGCGCCCGACTCGCCGGTGTCGATCATCGCCGCGGGGTCGGCCGCGCCCAGGACCGTCGTCTCGAGCTGGACGACCGGGGTCTCGGCGGTCCGGGGGCGCAGGACGAGCACGAAGGCGACCGCCGGCTTGACGGTGCCCTGCGTCCGGTACTCGACGCAGAGCCCGCCGGGGCCGCGCGCGATGCGCACGCTGACCAGGTCGCCCTGGGTCAGCTTCGGATCGCCGGGCCGGCGGCCCCTCTGGTCGTCGCCGGGGTCGTCGAGCTGGGTCGGGCGCCCGATCTTGGTGCAGTCGGTCAGCGTGCCGTAGAGCTTGGGCTGGTCGGAGCCGCAGCCGGCCAGCAGCGCCGCGGCGCCCAGCAGGGCGGCCATAGGGCCGGCGATGGTCCGGAGGGCGCGGGGCACGGGCGCGGAGTCTGGCACGGCGTCGGACCGCGGAGGTCCACGCCGCCGTTTGGGCTGCGCGGAAGAGGAGCACCACGGAGGCATGAGCCTCACCACCACCGCGCTGCGCGGCGTCATCGGACCGCTGTTCGTCGGGCACGGGACCCAGAAGCTGTTCGGCTGGTTCGGCGGCCAGGGCCCCGACGCGACCGGCGGCTTCTTCGAGCAGCTCGGCCTGCGCCCCGGGCGGCGCAACGCCATCGCCGCGGGCGCGGCGGAGGCCGGCGGCGGGGTCCTGCTGACCCTCGGCGCGTTCACGCCGCTGGCCGCGACGCTGGTCTCGAGCACGATGATCACGGCGATCCGCAAGGTCCATGCCCCGAAGGGCCCGTGGGTCACCGAGCAGGGCTGGGAGTACAACGCGGTGCTCATCGCGGCCGTGACCGCGCTGGCCGAGCACGGCCCGGGCCGCCCGTCGGTCGACGCGCGCCTGCTCCCCGGCTTCAAGGGCCGGGGCTGGGCGCTGGCCTCGCTGGGCGCGGCGGTCGCCGGCTCCTACCTGGTCGACGTCCTCTCCGAGCCGGCGGCGTCCACTGAGCCGCCCGCCTCGCCGAACGGCGCCGCGCCCGCTCCGGAGACCGCCGGCAGCACCGCCTGACGCGCTCGTCGCCCGGTGCGCGCCCGCCGGGCGGCGGTGCCACCGCTCACCGCTGGAGCACCCTCCGATCGGGACCGTGGGACGCCGGCGCCGGGGGTCGCTAGATTGCGCGCGTGCCAGGTGACGCCCTCCTGCGAGCCGCAGGCTCGCTGCGCGCGGCCTACGAGGCCGTCGACTGGGCGTCGACGCCGCTCGGGCCGGTCGAGACCTGGACCACGACGCTGCGCAACGCGGTCGACATCGCGCTGCACACGCGCTTCCCGGTGACCCTGCTGTGGGGCCCGGAGTTCGTGCTGATCTACAACGAGGCCTACGCGCCGATCATCGCCGACAAGCACCCGGCGGCCCTCGGCCGGACCGCCGAGGCGGTGTTCCCCGAGGCCTGGGACACGATCGGACCGCTCATGCGCCATGTGCGCGCCGACCACGGCGCGGTCTGGATGGAGGACCTGGCGCTGCCCCTGCAGCGCAACGGACGCCTCGAGGAGGCCTACTTCACGTTCTCCTACTCTCCCGTGCGCAACGAGGCCGGCGACATCGAGGGCCTCATCGACATCGCGGTCGAGACGACGCGCCAGGTGGTCGACCAGCGCCGCATGCGGCTGCACGGGCGGCTCCGCGAGGCGCTCTCCGACGTGCAGCGCACGGCGGACATCGCCGCCTCGGCGCTCCCCGTCCTGCGCGGCGACCCGGACGACCTGCCGCTCGTCGACCTGCACCTGGCCGGCGGCGCCCGGCACGAGCCGCGGCTGCCCGACGCGCCCGCGCGCCCGCTCGCCGGACGGGGCCTCGTCCTGGAGGAGACAGGCGCGGGCCGCGTCGCGTGGCTGGGCCTCGGGCGCGGCGGCCCCGAGACCGAGCCGCTCCTGGTGGTCGGGCTCAGCGAGCACCTGGCCGCCGACGAGCCCTACCTCGCGTTCCTGCGGTTCATCGCCTCGTCGCTGTCGCAGGCGCTGGACCGCGTGACGGTGCGCGAGGCCGAGCGCGCCGTCGCGGCGGCCGAGCGCAGCATGTCCGAGGCCCTGCAGCGCAGCCTGCTGACCACGCCGCTGGCGCCCGACGACCTCCAGATCGCGGTGCGCTATCTGCCCGCCGCCGCCCAGGCCGAGATCGGGGGCGACTGGTACGACTCCTTCCTCCTGCCCGACGGCCCGCTGACCCTGGTCATCGGCGACGTCTCGGGGCACGACCGCCACGCGGCCGCGGCGATGGCGCAGGTGCGCAACCTGCTGCGGGGCATCGCCTACACGCCGGGCCGCTCGCCCGCCGAGGTCCTCGCGGGCCTGGACCGCGCCATGCACGGCCTCGCGCTGGACCTGGTCGCCACCGCGGTGCTGGCCCAGGTCGAGCAGGACGCCGACCAGGAGCGCCACGGCCGGCACGTCCTGCGCTGGTCCAACGCCGGTCATCCGCCCCCCGTGCTGCTGGACCCCGACGGCCGCGCGCGGCTCCTGGAGTCCACCCCCGACCCCCTGCTGGGAGTGGCGGCCGGCCGGCGCACCGACCACACGGTCGAGCTGACGCCGGGCGCCAGCGTGCTGCTCTACACCGACGGCCTCATCGAGCGCCGCGGCGTCGCGCTCGAAGAGCGGCTGGACTGGCTGGCCCGGGCGCTGGACGGCTGCGAGGCCATGGACGCCGAGCAGCTCTGCGACCACGTCCTCGACCAGCTCGACGACGACGTCGACGACGACGTGGCCCTGCTCGTCGTGCACGCGCCCCGCGAGGACCCGGGTGGGCGGGCCTAGCCGCGCCGGGCCCCGGGCCCGGCGCGACCCGGCCGAGCCTCACGCCCGCTGGGCGTAGCCCGTCAGCCCGCCGAAGTCGACGAGCACGCAGGGCTCGTCGCCCACCGTCCAGGCGTCGTGCCCGGGCGGCATGTTGAACGCGTCGCCGGGGCCGTAGGCGTGCTCCTCGCCGTCGTCCATCCGGACGGTCATGTGACCCGACAGCACGTAGCCGACGTGCGCGACCTGGCAGCTGTCGGTGCCCGCCAGCGGCTTGACGTCGTTGGACCACCTCCAGCCCGGCTCGAACGTCCCGCGCCCGACCGGGCCGCTGTCGAGATGGACGAGGTCGACGCGGCCGTTGGCCTGGAACGCCCGCACCTCGTCGGGCGCGTCGAACGTCTTGCCTTGCAGACTGCTCATCGCAGCTCCTTCGTGCCGCAGGGATGATCGCCGACGCTAGTCCCTGCGGCGACGCCGTGGGGAGAATCTTTCCGCGCCGCGATGCCCCGCCGACGACCAGCCTACTTGATCGAGTCGTACACCTTGAAGAGCGGCATGTACATCGAGATGACGATGAAGCCGACCATGCCACCGACGATCACGATCATCACCGGCTCGAGGATCGACGCCAGCTGCTTGACGGCGGCGTTGACCTGATCCTCGTAGAAGTCGGCGATCTTGGTCAACATGGTGTCCATCGCGCCGGTCTCCTCGCCGACGCCGACCATGTGGCCGACCATGCTCGGAAACACCGGTGCAGCCTTCAGCGGGTCGGCGATCGTGCCGCCCTGGCGGACGCTCTCGATCACATCGGCCATGGCCTTCTCGATGCACCAGTTGCCCGCGGTCTTGCCGGTGATCTCCAGCGCCGCCATCAGTGGCACACCAGCGCTGACCAGCGCAGACAACGTCCGTGACCAGCGCGCGAGCGCGATCTTCTGGACGATGTCGCCGATCTTCATCGGGATCCGCAGCTTGAACGTGTCCCACATCCGCAGGCCACCCGACGTGGCCTTCCACTTGCGGAAGGCGGCGACCAGCCCGAGGCCTCCGGCGATGAGCGCCCACCAGTAGCCGGTCATGAGATTCGACAGCGCGACGGTGAACTTCGTGATGGTCGGCAGGTCGCCGCCGAACTGCTTGAAGACGCCGATGAAGACGGGGACGAGGAACACCACCAAGGCGATGAGGACGCTGAAGGCGAACCCCATGACCACGAGCGGATAGGCCATCGCGGCGCGGACCTGACGCCGCAATGAGTCGGCGGACTCGAGCTGGGACGCGACCCGCTCCAGCGACTGGTCCAGGACCCCCCGGTCTCGCCGGCCCGTGTCATGGCCACGAACAGCCCGTTGAACACCTTCGGGTGGCGTTCGAGGCTGTCAGACAGCGGCAATCCCGCCTCGACGTCCTTGCGCACCGCGACCAGCGTCTCGGCCAGCTTCTTGTTCTCGGTCTGAGCCTCGAGGACGTAGAGCGCCCGCAGGATCGTCATGCCGCTGCTCACCATCGTGGCGAGCTGGCGCGTGAGGACCGTCAGGTCCTGCGACTTGATCCGGTTCAGGAAGCCCAGCTCGAGCTGCTTGGAGCCGTGCTTGCCGGCGATGTCGAGGACGATCAGCCCGCGCTGCTTGAGCTGATCGGCGACGACCTGCTTGCTCTCGGCCTCGACCTCACCCGACGCCCTGGCGCCGGTGAGATCCATCGCCTTGAAGACGTAGGTCGCCATGCTCAGGCCGCCATCTGGAACCCGCCGCCCATGAGGCGCCGCAGCTCCTCGGGCGTCGACGACCGCGCCTCGGCGGCGCGCTGGCTGATCTTGCCCGACCGCACCAGCCCGGCGAGCGCGGTGTCGAGCGTCTGCATGCCGACCCCCGCGCCGGTCTGCATGGCTGAGGGGATCTGATGGGTCTTGCCCTCCCGGATCAGGTTCCGGACGGCCGGCGTGGGCACGAGCGTCTCGCAGGCGACGACCCTGGCCGATCCGTCGGCGGTCGGGATGAGGGTCTGGGTCATGACGCCCTGCAGCGCGACCGACAGCTGGACACGGACCTGGGACTGCTGATGGCTCGGGAAGACGTCGATGATGCGGTCGATCGTCTGCGGAGCGCTCTGGGTGTGCAGCGTCGCGAGGACGAGGTGGCCGGTCTCAGCCGCCGTCAGCGCGGTGCCGATGGTCTCCAGGTCGCGCATCTCGCCGACGAGGATGACGTCGGGGTCCTGGCGAAGCGCCGCCTTCAGGGCTGCGGCGAAGCTCGTCGCGTCTGAGCCGAGCTCGCGTTGGTTGACCATGCACTTCTTGTGGCTGTGCAGGAACTCGATCGGGTCCTCGATGGTGAGGATGTGCTCCTCGCGCGACTCGTTGATCTCGTTGATCATCGAGGCCAGCGACGTCGACTTGCCCGATCCCGTCGGACCGGTCACGAGGATCAGGCCGCGGGGCTTGGTGCAGAAGTCGTGGACGACGGGCGGCAGCCCGAGATCGTCGATCGGCACGATCTGCGAGGGGATCAGACGCAGGGCTGCGCCGATCGCCGAGCGCTGCATGTAGGCGTTGACACGGAAGCGGGCCATCCCGGGCACCGCGTAGGCGAAGTCCAGCTGCCAGTCGGTCTCGAGCCGCTGGCGCTGGTCGTTCGTGAGGATCCCGTACACGAGCTCGCGCGTATCGGTGGGATCCATGACCGGGTAGTCGTCCAGCGACGTCAGGCGTCCCCGGACTCTGACCTTGGGTCGCGAACCGGCCGTGATGTGCAGGTCGGAGGCCCGACGATCGAGCACATCCATGAGGAGCTTGGCGAAGTCGAAGCGCACGCTCCGATGGTCGGCCCGCCGTGGCCCTTTCTTGAGCGGTCACCGCCGCACTGGACGGGCCGCGGGTCAGTAGCGGCTTCCGACCGCGGCGGGCAGCGCGTCGAGCTCGGCCAGATCGTCGGTCCCGAGCATGACCTCGGTGGCGCCGACGTTCTCCTCGAGGTACGCGATGCGCTTCGTGCCGGGGATCGGGATGACGTGGTCGCCCTGGGCCAGCGTCCAGGCCAGCGCGACCTGCCCGGTCGTGGCCTCATGGCGCGCCGCGACGCGCTGCACGCCCTCCACGATCGCGAGGTTGGCGGCAATCGCGTCGTCGTCGAACCGCGGCCGGGTGCGGCGCGAGTCGTCGACCTCGAGCTCGTCGCGGGAGCGCAGCCGACCGGTGAGGAAGCCCCGGCCCAGCGGCGAGAACGGCACGAACGCGATCCCGTGCTCGGCGCAGAACGGCACGATCTCGGCCAGCGGGTCACGCGTCCACAGCGACAGCTCGCTCTGCACCGCGGTGATCGGGTGCACGGCGTGGGCGCGGCGCAGCTCGTCGAGGCTGACCTCCGAGACGCCGATGGCCCGGACCTTGCCCGACCCCACGCCCTCGGCCAGCGCGCCGACGCTCTCCTCGATCGGTACCTGGGGGTCGGGCCGGTGCAGGTAGTGCAGGTCGATGTGGTCGACGCCCAGGCGCTGCAGCGACCCGTCGAGGCAGGCGCGGATGTGATCGGGCCGGCCGTTGCGGCCGATCCGGTTGCCCGCGCCGTCCTGCACGACCAGCCCGCACTTCGTGGCCAGCGTGACCTCGTCGCGGCGCCCGGCGATCGCCCGGCCGATGAGCTCCTCGTTGGTGAACGGGCCGTAGAGGTCGGCGGTGTCGATGAGCGTGCAGCCGAGGTCGATGGCGCGGTGCACGACGGCGACGCCGTCGACGCCCTCGCGCCCGCCGTAGGCCCACGTCAGGCCCATGGCGCCGTAGCCGATGACCCCCACCTCGGGGCCGGTGCTGCCGAGCTTGCGGGTGTGCATGGGTGCACCTTAGGACGCGGAATGCTCGCGGCGTCCGGTCAGGCGCCCGGCCGCGGGTCTCCCCCGCCGCGCGAACCCCCGCGAGGAACCCCGGCCTCCCGGTCCGGCATCACCCCGTACCCGTGACGCGCGCCACTTCGGCGATCGACGTTCGGCCCTGCTTGACCTTCTCGAGGCCATCGTCGCGCAGCCGGCACATGCCGTCGCGCATCGCGATCTCCGCGATGCGGTCGGCCGGCGCGCGCTCGATCGCCAGCCGGCGGATCTCGTCGGTGATCGTCATGACCTCGTAGAGGCCGATACGCCCCTTGTAGCCCGATCCGCCGCAGCGCCCGCAGCCCTTGGGGTCGTAGGCCTCGATGTCGACGTGCGAGCGGAAGCCGTGGTCCAGCAACACGGCCGAGGAGATGATCGTGCGCTCCTTGCAGTGCGAGCACAGCGTGCGGCACAGGCGCTGGGCGATGACGCAGTCCACGGCCGAGGCCACCAGGAACGGCTCGATGCCCATCTCGACCAGGCGGGTGATCGACGTCGGCGCGTCGTTGGTGTGCAGCGTGGAGAGCACGAGATGGCCGGTGAGCGCGGCCTCGATCGCGATCTTCGCCGTCTCGGCGTCGCGGATCTCGCCGACCATGATCACATCGGGGTCGGCGCGCATCATGGCGCGAAGGCCGTTGGCGAACGTCAGGCCGGCCTTCTTGTTGACCTGGACCTGGGTGATGCCCTCGAGCTGGTACTCAACCGGATCCTCGATCGTGATGATGTTCTTCTCGGGGGTGTTCAGCTCCCCGACCGCCGCGTACAGCGACGTCGACTTGCCGGAGCCCGTTGGGCCCGTGACGAGCACCGCGCCGTAGGCCTGGTGGAAGGCCTTCTTGAACCGCGCGGCATCGTCCTCGCCCATCCCGAGCTTGGCGAAGTCGAAGACGACGTTGGACTTGTCCAGGATGCGGATGACGATGTTCTCGCCGTGCACCGACGGCAGCGTCACCACGCGCAGGTCGATGTGGCGCCCGTCGAGGCTGAGCCCGACGCGGCCGTCCTGGGGCAGGCGACGCTCGGCGATGTCGAGGTCGCTCATGATCTTCAGCCGCGACACGACGCCGCTGACCATGCGCCGCGGCACGGTCATCGATTCGATGAGCACGCCGTCGATGCGGAAGCGCACGCGCATCGAGCCGTCCTCGGGCTCGAAGTGGATGTCCGACGAGCCCTGCTCGGCTGCCTGGGCGATGATCTGGTTGACAAGCCTGATGACCGGCGCGTCGTCGGCCGACTCACGCAGGTCGACGATCTCGCCGGGGCCGTCGTCGGCATCGATGTCCAGCTCGGCCGTCGCGGCGACGTGGTCCAGGCGGCTCTGGCGCGAGATGAGGACCGCGATGTCCTCGCGGGAGGCCACGGCGACGCGAACCTCGTAGCCCGTCATCAGCGCGATGTCGTCGACGGCCAGGACGTTGGCCGGGTCGGCCATCGCGATGAGCAGTCCGCGCTCGCCGATGAACTGCACCGGCACCGCCTCGTAGCGCTTGGCCGCCGCCGGTGCGATGAGGTTGGCCGCCGACATGTCGACGTGGAAGACGTTGAGGTCGAGGTGATCGAGCCCGTGGCGCTCGGCGACCGCGCGCGACAGCGCCTCCTGGGTCAGCGCGCCTTGATCGAGCAGGACGTGCTCGGGGGTGGCACCCCGGGCGCGGGCGGCCTCGACGGCCTGCTCGACGCGCGGGCGGTCCACGAAGCCCAGGTCGACGATGACGTCGGTGAGGAACCGCGCGCTGCCGCCGCCGGTGCGACGGGGCGGCGACACGCCGTTCCAGTCGGCTGGACGTTCGTTGGACGCGATGGTGCTCAGCGGGAGGGCCGCGGCGGCCGGAACCGGCTCAGGGGCCGGCGTGCCGTCGATCGGCGGCACGGCTGTCAGGTGCGGTTGCGGTTCCGGTGTCATGTTCGTCGGGGCTCGCTCCACGCACGCTCTCCCGCATCACGGCGATGGGTGCCCTGCGGCCCGTCCAGGCCTCGAGGCTGAGCGCTCCCTGGCGGACGAGGACCTCCAGGCCGTCGACCACCGTGCATCCCCGGCGCCGCGCTTCCGCGACGAGCCCGGTGCCGCCGGCCCGGTAGACCAGGTCCGCCACGGTTGCGTACTCGCTCAGGGCATCGGCACCGACCGGCAGCGCCTTGAACTCCCCGCCGCTCAGCCCGACACTCGTGCAGTTGACGAGCAGGTCGGCCGCGATCGGCGTCTCGACGACATCCACGCCGAGGTCGGCCGCCAGCCGCCGGGCCCGTTCCGGCGTGCGGTTGAGCACGGCCACCCGGGCCGCGCCGGCCTCGCGCAGCGCCCAGGCCACGCCGCGCGCGCTGCCGCCCGCCCCGAGCACCAGCGCGACCTTCCCCGCCGGATGGGCGCCCTGGTCGGCCAGGGCCGCCAGCAGGCCCGGCGCGTCGGTGTTGGCGGCGTGGATCGTGCCCCCGGCGAACGTCAGGGTGTTCGCCGCGCCGATCGCCCGCGCCGCATCGGTGGCCTCGTCGGCCAGGGCCAGCGCCGCCTCCTTGTGCGGGATCGTGACGTTGGCGCCGACGAAGCCCGAGCCCGGCAGGGCGCGCACCGTCTCGGCGAAGATCTCCGGGGGCACGGGCAGGCGCTGGTAGTGCCAGTCGCGAAGGCCCAGCTCGGCCAGCGCCGCGTTGTGCATGGCGGGCGAGCGGCTGTGGGACACCGGCCAGCCGAGGACGCCGAGGCGCTTCATCGCGTCAGCAGTGCGACGGGTCCTTGCCGCCGAGCTGCGCCCGCTTGGCGTTGTAGGCGGCGACGTCCTTCTGGAACTGCGCGTCGGTGGAGGAGAACGCGTGCGCGCCGTTGCCACAGGGCTTGACGACGTAGAACAGGTAGGGCACCGACGCGGGCCGCAGCGCCGCCTGGATCGAGGCCAGGCCGGGGCTGCCGATCGGCGTCGGCGGCAGGCCGGTGCGCCTGCGCGTGTTGAACACCGAGTCCGACTGCAGCTCGGACTGGCGCAGCGGGCGCGACCAGTTCTTCAGGGCGTAGCGCAGCGTGGCGTCGATGCCGAGCGGGTCGCCGCGCTTGAGGCGGTTGTAGATGACGGCGGCGATCAGGCGCCGGTCCTTGGGCACCTGCGCCTCGCGCTCGATCATCGAGGCGATGATGAGCACGTCGTAGGCCGAGAGGTTCTTGCGCCGAGCCGCTCGCAGGTCGAGCTTGTCGAACGTGCGCCGGAACGTCGCGAGCTGCTGGGCGACCAGGTCGGAGGCCGTGGCGCCGCGCCTGAGCTCGTAGGTCGCCGGGAACAGGAAGCCCTCCAGCGTGCGGGTGCCCTTCGGCACGCCATAGCCCTTGAAGCCCGTGACGGTCCGCGGGTCGCGCGTGGCGGCCTTGAGGTAGCTGCCGCCCAGCCCCGCGCTGCGGATGAGGGGCGCCTCCTCCCCGATCGAGCGTCCCTCGGGGATCGTGAGCTTCGTGAGCGGCGCCTGTTTCGGGTTGCGCGTCAGCACGTCCAGCGCCGCGGCGTAGCTCATGTCGCGCCGCAGCGTGAACGTGCCGGCCTTCAGGTCGCCGCGGCGGCCCGAGATGCGGGCACGCAGACCGAAGTAGAATGCCGAGTCGATGACGCCGCGCTGCTCGAGCAGGTCGGCCACCTGCGTGGCCGTCGAGCCCTGGGGCACGGTCACCCGCACCGGGCGGGCCGCGTCGCCGGCGCCCGCGAAGGGCTGGAAGACGCGGTAGGCGAACCAGCCCACGGCGACGAGCAGCACGAGGACCAGGATGCCCGCGAAGCGGCGCCCCGTGCGCCGGCGGTTGGGCAGGCCGCGGCGCTTGAACGGCACGGGCGCCGGGGCGGTGTGCCGCGGGCCGGCGACCTGCGGCAGGTCGCGCACCGACGGCGCACCGGCGCGCCGCAGCGGCGCCGGGGCCTCGCCGTCGGCGCCGGCCGGCGGCACGGTCACGCGGTCATGCACCTCGGTCCTGGGGTCGCGGGGCTCGTGGTGGGACTCGCGGGCGACGGGCTCGAAGGCCAGCGGCGCGGGATCGGCCTCCCACGCCGGCGGGGCCGGCGCGGGCGCGACGGGCTCGGGCGCGACGGGCTCGGGCGGCGCGACGGGCCCGGCCGGCGCGACGGGCTCGGCCGGCGTTGGCGCCGGGACGTCGGCGGCGCGGCCCTCGCGCTCGGCGCGGCGGCGCTCGCGCTCCAGGCGGGCGGCCTCGCGCTCGGCGGCGCTGCGCTCGCCGGGGGTCTGCGCGGGCTCGTCGCGGCCGGCGCCGAACAGCGGGGTCATGCGGGCTCTCCGGCGTGCAGGGCAAGCCAGTCCTCGAGCAGGACAGCCGCCGCGCGCGAGTCCTCGCTCGTGCGGGAGCGCGCGGCACGGCCCGAGCGGGCCGCGATGGCGGTGGTGAAGCGCTCGTCGTAGAGCTCGACGGGAACCGGGCGCACGCGCTCGGCGAGCTTGCCCGCCCACTCCCGCGTCTCGCGCGTCTGATCGGTGTCGTCGCCCGACAGCCCGAGCGGCAGGCCGACCACGACGCGCTGCACCTCGCGCTCGCGCACGAGGTCGGCGACGCGGGCCAGACCCCTGCGGGTCCCGGGCCGCTCGATGTGCGCGATGGGCGTGGCGAGCGTCCCCGTGGGGTCGCTCAGCGCGCAGCCGCACCGGGCCGAGCCATAGTCGAGCGCCAGCACGCGCACGAGGCTAGGGGATCCGCAGGCCGGAAGGCCGCCCGGGGCGCCTCACGCGAGCGCATCCTCGATGGCCTGCCGGGCCGCGGCGAGCGCCTCGGGGAGCCTGTCGGGGTCGCGGCCGCCGGCCTGGGCCATCGTGTCGCGGCCGCCGCCGCCCCCGCCGACCACCTTCGCGGCGACCTTGACGAGCTCGCCGGCCTTCAGGCCGCGCCCGACCAGCGAGGGCGCCACGGAGGCGATGAGGCTGACCTTGCCGCCGGTGACCGCGCCGAGCACGATCGCCGCCTCGCCGAGCGCGTTCTTGAGGTGGTCGGCCGCGTCGAGCAGCGCCTTGGGGTCGGCGACCTCCACGGCGCTGGTCAGGACGGACACCCCGCCAAGGTCCTCGGCGCGGGAGGCCAGCGCCGCGATGTCCACCGCGCCGTTGGCCGTCGCGCCCTTGGCGGCCTGCTTGAGCTCGCGCTGCAGGTCGGCGACCTTGGCGGGCACCTGCTCGGGCGAGGTCCGCAGGGCGTGGGCGGCCTCGCGGACCAGCGCGTCGTGGGAGCGCAGCAGCGTGACGGCCTCGGGGCCGGTGACGGCCTCGATGCGCCGCACGTTGGACGCGCTGGAGCCCTCGCTGACGACCCGGAAGACACCGATCTCGGCCGTCGCGCGCACGTGCGTGCCGCCGCACAGCTCGCGGGAGTAGTCGCCGTCGCCGATCTGGACCATGCGTACGACGTCGCCGTACTTCTCGCCGAACAGTGCCATGGCCCCGAGCTCCTGGGCCTCCTTGAGCGTCGTGGTCACGGGCCGCACCGGGTCGTTGCCCAGGATCCAGGCGTTGACGCGGTCCTCGACCTGGGCGAGCTCGTCCGGGGACAGCCGTTGGCCGTGGGTGAAGTCGAAGCGCAGCTTGTCGGGCCCGACGTAGGAGCCCGCCTGGCGCACGTGGGTGCCCAGCGCCTCGCGCAGCGCGGCGTGCAGCAGGTGCGTCGCGGTGTGGTTGGCCTCCGTCGCGTGGCGCACGGCGCGGTCGACGCGGGCGACGACGCGCTCGCCCGCCTTGAGGCTCCCCTCCCGGACCTCGACCACGATGGCCTGGTCGTCCCCCGAGCGCAGCACCTCGTCGACGGTCACGCGGCAGTCGCCGTCCTCGCACTCGATGACGCCGGTGTCGGAGACCTGGCCGCCGCCCTGGGCGTAGAACGGCGAGCTGGCGAGCTTGACGAACGTGCGCCCGCTCTGCTCCAGGACGCCGGCGACCGTCGTGCGCTCCTCCAGGTGCTCGTAGCCCGTGAAGGCCGTGGCCTGCTCCGAGAGGCGCCGGACGACCTCCTGCCGCGCCCCCACGCGCTCCTGGGCGCCCGCGCCCGCCGAGGAGCGCAGCCGCTGGTCCTCCATGAGCGCGTCGAAGCCGGCGAGGTCGACCGGCACGCCGCGCTCGCCCGCGATCTCCCGGGTGAGGTCGATCGGGAAGCCGTAGGTGTCGTGCAGGCGGAACGCGTCCTCACCGCTGACCTCGCCGCCGGCCAGCAGGTCGTCGAGCATCGACAGGCCCGTCTCCAGCGTGCGGCCGAAGCCCTGTTCCTCGGCCGTGACCCAGCGCAGGATCGTCTCGCGCTCGCGTACGAGCTCGGGATAGGCCGCGCCCATCGTCTCCGTCACGACGTCGACGTACTGCGGCAGGAACGCGCCCTCGAAGCCGAGCCGGTGACCCTGGGCGATCGCCCGGCGCATGAGGCGCCGCAGGACGTAGCCGCGATCCTCGTTGGAGGGCACGACGCCGTCGGCGATGAGGAACGTCATGCCGCGCGTGTGGTCGGAGAGGATCCGCAGCGCGCGCTCGTCGACATCGGTCCCGCCCCGCACCCCCACGCCGGCCAGCGAGCGGCCGAGGTCCATGAGCGGCACGAACTGGTCGGTCTCGAAGATCGAGTCCACGCCCTGCTGGATCAAGGCCATGCGGTTGAGGCCCAGGCCCGTGTCGATGTTCTGCGCGGGCAGGGGCGTGAGCGTGTTGACCGGGTCCTGGTTGTATTGCATGAACACCAGGTTCCAGTACTCCAGGAAGCGCTCGTTGTCGCCGCCGGGCAGGTCGTCCTCCGTTCCCCAGTCCAGCCCGCGGTCCAGGTAGAGCTCCGAGCACGGCCCGCACGGCCCGGTCGTGCCCGCCTGCCAGAAGTTCTCCGACCGCGGGCACAGGACGATGCGCGAGCGCGGGACGCCGATCTGCTCCCAGGCCTCGATGGCCTCCTCGTCGGGGCCGAGCCCGAGCTCGTCATCGCCCTCGAAGACCGTGACCCAGATGTCGGCCGGGTCGAACCCGAAGCCCTCGAGCGAGAGCTGCCAGGCGAACTCGGCCGCGCCCTGCTTGAAGTAGTCGCCCAGCGAGAAGTTGCCGAGCATCTCGAAGAACGTCAGGTGGCGCGTCGTCGTGCCGACGACGTCGATGTCCGGGGTGCGGAAGCACTTCTGGCAGGAGGCCAGCCGGTGGTGCGGCGGCGTCTCCAGGCCCTGGAAGTAGGGCTTGAGCGGATGCATGCCCGCGGTCGTGAGCAGGACCGACGGATCGTAGGACGCGGGCACCAGGGAGGCGCTGGCCAGCCGCTTGTGATCGTTCTTGGCGAAGAACGACAGGAAGGTCTCGCGGATCTCGTCGGAGGTCACCCCGTGATCGTCGCAGATCCGACGATCACGTCCCCCGCGAGGAACACCGCGGTCTGGCCCGGCGCGGGCGCCGCGAACGGCGCGTCGAGCACCACGGCGCCGTCCTGGAGGCGGCAGGGCACGGGGGCGGCCCGGTAGCGCAGCTTGACCGCGTCGACGGATGCCGCGTCGCGGTGCAGGCGCACCCCGCGCAGGGCCACACGCCGCACGCCCAGGTCCTCGCGCGGCCCGACGGTCACCGTGTTGGATCGCGCGTCGGTGCGCACGACGTACAGCGGCTCGGGCGCGTGCACGCCGAGACCGCGCCGCTGGCCGACGGTGAAGTTGAAGTGCCCGCGGTGGCGGCCCAGCACGCGGCCCGTGCGATCCACGACGTCGCCCGGGCGCTCGTGCAGGCCGCCGTGGCGGGCCAGGAACCGCTCGCGCCCGGTGCCGGCCAGGAAGCAGAGGTCCTGGGAGTCGGGCTTGGCCGCCACGGGCAGCTCTTGCTCGCGTGCGAGCGCGCGGACCTCGGGCTTGGTGAGCTCCCCGAGCGGGAAGCGCAGGCGCGCCAGCGTCGCGCGGGAGAGCGCGGCGAGCATGTAGGTCTGGTCCTTGGCCGGGTCGGCGGCGGTGCGCAGCAGGCCGTCGGGCGCGCGCCGTGCGTAATGCCCGGTGGCCAGGGTCGCGGCACCGAGGCGGTCGGCGAGGTCCACCATCGCGTCCAGCCGCACGTGGCCGTTGCAGCCGACGCAGGGGTTCGGGGTCAGGCCCTGCGCGTGCCCGGCCAGCCAGGGCTCCACGACGCCGGCCCGGAACGCGTCGCGCAGGTCGAGCGTCAGGTGCGGAAGGCCGAGGCGATGGGCGACGGCGCGGGCGGCCCGCACCGCGCTGGCCGAGCAGCAGGAGCTCTCCGCGTCGTTCTCCGGATCGCGCCACAGCTCCAGCGTGACCGCGACGACCTCGGCGCCGCCCGCGCCCGCCAGCACCGCGGCGACCGCGCTGTCGACGCCTCCCGACATCGCCACGAGCGTGCGCCCCGCCGCGGGGGCGAGCTGCGCGTCGGCGGCGGCCGCGGCGCCCAGCGCCCGGTGCAGCGCGTCGGCGGCCAGGTCGGCGGCGTGCAGCTTGCCGGGGCTGAGGCCGCCCAGCGCGGCCGAGACGGCGCCGGCGCCCACGCGCGCGGCGTCCAGCAGCGACGCGCCGCGGACCAGCTCCACGACGGCGCTGCCCGCCGCCAGCGCGGCACCGCAGCCCGACGCGTCGAAGCCGGCGTCGATGACGGTGGCCCCCCGCACGGCGACGACGACCTTGACGAGGTCGCCGCAGACCGCGCCCCCGGCCGCGCCCGCGTGAGCGCCCGCCGGCGCATGGCCGCGGCCGGCCGGATGCTGGAGATGCTCCTCGAAGCGCTCGTCGGGCACGGACCGCGAGTGTACGAGTCGTCGTCCAGGGTTTCGGACGGCGCTCAACTTCGTTGGGGTGGCGGCCGACAACGCGGGTGTGGACCAGGTCAGTCGCCCCATGCAGATCGCCCTCGTGGCCGTCGTGCTGCTCGCCGGCATGTGGTTCGCGGTGCTGCGGCCCAAGCCCGCGTCCGGCCCGTCGGCCGCCGCCGCGCCCGCCGCGCAGCCCACCGCCCCCGGCGTGGCCGGCCTGACCCGCGCGGTCGACCAGGCCAAGGGCGCCGCCGCCACCTCGGATGCGACCAACGGCCGCATCCAGGCCGCCACCGGCGGCTCGGCCAGCGTCACCACCCCGTCGACGTCCTCGGCGACCGGGGCCAAGGGCGCCGCGACCGCCAAGCCCAAGGCCTCCGTCACCAAGGCCACGGCCGCCAAGCCGGCGACCTCCTCGGCCGCGAGCGCGAAGGCCAAGGCCAAGGCCACCACGACGAAGGCCACGACGAAGGCCGCCACCCCGGTCGACCCGTCGACCGCCCTGCTGGCCTACCTGGCCAAGGGCAAGATCGTCGTCCTGCTCTTCCACTCCGACGGCGCCGACGACCTCGCGGCCCGCAAGGCCGTCCACCAGCTCGCCCTGCGCGACAAGGGCGTCGTCTCCGCCTACGCCCCGATCGCCAAGGTCGCCGACTACGAGGCGATCACGAGCGGCGTCCAGGTCTCCACGGCGCCGACGATCCTCGTCATCGGCAAGGACCACAAGGCGACCGTGCTCACCGGCTACGTCGACGCCGCCGTGGTCGCCCAGGCCGTCGGCGACGCGCGCCGCGCCGACGGCGCCCGCAAGAAGTAGCCCCGTCCGGCCCCGCGCCTAGGTGTTCTGCCTCAGGTCGTTCCGAACGCGGGTGATGGGCGGCCGGTTGCCGAGCGAGCTGTGGTTCCGCTCGTTGTTGTAGTGGTGCAGCCAGTGTGGCAGCGCTGCGGCTCTGGCGTCGCTTGAGCGGTAGCGCTGTCCCAGGCCCCATTCGCGTTTGAGGGTCTGCTGGTAGCGCTCGACCTTGCCGTTGTGGCGCGGCGTGCGGGGCGCGATCGTGCGATGCCGGATGCCGTGGCTGTCAAACAGGGCGGCCAGCGCCTTGTTGTGGGTGTAGGTCCAGGCGTTGTCGGTCTGCCAGCGCTCGATGATGATGCCGTGCGCAGCGAAGAACGCGATCGCCCGCTCGGTGAAGCCGATGACGGTGGCGGCCTTCTCGTCGCGGTGCAGCTCGGTGTAGGCCAGGCGGCTGTGGTCGTCGATCGCGCTGTGGGCGAACTCGTAGCCGACACGCTGGCGCTTCTCGGCGCCCGTGCGGTGACGGTTGCCGGTGACGGCATGGCCGGGTGAGGAGAACCGCGCGAAACGCTTGACGTCGTTTTGGATCAACGCCCCAGGGCACGGCCACTCAAAGCGCTGCACCGCCTCTCGGGGCGCCGGCGGCTGGCGCGACATGCCGCGCCGCTTCAGACAGCGCGAGACCGTCGCGTGCGCGATGCCGAGCTCGGAGGCGATCAGGCGCGGCCCCCAGCCCGTCCGCGTCCGCGCCTGGCAGACACGGTCGTGCAGCTCGTCGCTGGACCGCGTCGGCTGGCGATGCGGCGTCGAGGGTCGATCCTGCGCCCACGCGCCCGACGCTCGCTCGGCGTCTGAGGCGTTGCGGTACCGGTCGATCCAGTACTGCACCGTCGACACGCTCACCCGCCGACGGGCCGCTGCCTGGCGTCGAGGAAGTCCCTCGCCAAGACACCAATCAACCAGCTCGACACGCTGCCAGCTGGGCAGCCACCTACGCTTGCACTGCATCCGGGCTGATGACCTCCGAGGCCGTTGGATCCTTGAGAAGACCCACAGCCTCTGTCTCAGCCCGGATGCCTCAACTTCAGCCCTCAGACGTTCGGAACGTCCCGAGGCACGTCACCTAGGCGCCGGACGCCGGCGGCGGAGCCGTCGAGGCGACGTACAGCTCGCGCAGCTGGCGCTGGTCGACCGGGGCCGGTGCGCCCGTGAGCGGGTCGCCGCCGCTGGCCGTCTTGGGGAACGCGATGACGTCACGGATCGACTCGCGGCCGGCGAGGATCGCCACGATGCGGTCGATGCCCATCGCGATGCCGCCGTGCGGCGGAGCACCCTGCTTGAGCGCGTCGAGCAGGAAGCCGAACCGCCGGCGCGCCTCGTCCTCCCCCATGCCCAGCACGGAGAAGACCTGCTCCTGCACAGCCTGCTCGTGGATGCGGATGGAGCCGCCGCCGATCTCCACCCCGTCGAGCACGAGGTCGTAGCCGCGCGAGCCCAGGGCGCCGGGGTCGGAGAAGTCCGTGCCGGTGGGCGCGGTGAACGGGTGGTGGATCGCCGCCCAGCCGTCGTCGGTGGGCTCGAACATCGGGTACTCGATGATCCACAGGACGTCATGGCGCCCGTCGGGGATCAGGCCGAAGCGCTCGCCGAGCTCCAGGCGCAGCCCCCCCAGCGATGCCGCCGCCGTGGACTCCTGATCGGCGACGAACAGCAGCAGGTCGCCCTCGGCCGCCTCGAGCTCGGCATTGACCGCGCACATCTGCTCCGTCGTGAAGAACTTCGCGAGGTTGCCCGTCCAGGGCTGGTCGCCGGAGCCGGCGACGATCGGGGCCACGGCCTTGGCGCCGTGGATGCGCACGACGTCGTTGAGGCCCTCGAGCTCGGAGCGCGACAGCTCGCGCCGCCCGGCGTTGAGCGCGCGGATCACGCCGCCGCCCCCCAACACGCCCTCGAAGACCTTGAACTCCGACCCGCGCAGCAGCCCGCCGACGTCGTGGATCTCCAGCCCGAAGCGCGTGTCGGGCTTGTCGGAGCCGTAGCGCAGCATGGCCTCGGCGTAGGTCATCCGCGGCCACGGTGTCGGGGGGACGTCGAAGCCGTCCACCAGGCTGAAGACCGCGGTCATGACGGTCTCCATGACCTCGATGACGTCCTCCTCCTCCACGAAGGACATCTCGAGGTCGAGCTGGGTGAACTCGGGCTGGCGGAAGCCGCGCAGGTCCTCGTCGCGGAAGCAGCGCGCGATCTGGAAGTAGCGCTCGTAGCCCGCGATCATCAGCAGCTGCTTGAAGAGCTGGGGCGACTGGGGCAGCGCGTACCAGGCGCCGGGCTGCAGGCGGGAGGGCACGAGGAAGTCGCGCGCGCCCTCGGGCGTTGAGCGGGTGAGGATCGGCGTCTCGATCTCCAGGAAGTCGCGCTCGTCCAGGACGTCGCGCATCGTCTTGACGATCGCGTGGCGCAGCTCGAGCGTGCGGAGCATGACCTCGCGGCGCAGGTCGACCGCGCGGTGCTGCAGGCGCAGGGTCTCGTCGACCTCGACGTCCTCGTCGACGGGGAACGGCGGCGTGCCGGACTCCGCGAGCGTGCGCATCGAGGTGACCGAGACCTCGATGTCGCCCGTGGCGATGTTCGGGTTGCGGTTCTGCTCCTCGCGCCGCACGACCGTGCCGGCGACGCTGACGACGTGCTCGGAGCGCAGGCGCTCAGCGGCCGCGAACGCCTCGCCGCTGAGGTCGGGGTGGAACACGAGCTGCACGATCCCGCTGCGGTCGCGCACGTCGATGAAGATCAGGCCGCCGTGGTCGCGGCGCCGGTGCACCCAGCCCGCGACGCGGACCTCGCGGCCGGCGTCGCCGTCGCGCAGGTCGCCCGCCCACGTGTCGCGGAAGCCGTTCGGGCGCGGAGCGCGCCTCACGAGAGGTGCCGACCCTTCAGCACCGCCGCGACGACCGCCTCGGTCGCCAGCTCCTGCTGCTCGCCGCTCTCCATGTCCTTCAAGATGGTCCCTTCCTCCCCGAGGATGGCTACGTGGGCGGCACCCGACCGGTCGGCCTGCTTGAGCTGGCCCTTGCGCGAGCGGCCCCCGAGCTCGAGCTGGACCTCCAGCCCGGCACTTCGGGCCTGCTGGGCCAGGACGAAGGCGTCGACGCCGGTCCCGGCGACGTAGAGGTCGCAGACCAGCGCGTCGCCGCCGGCCCCGGGCAGGCGCTCGCCGGCCAGCAGCAGGCGCTCGATCCCCGCGGCCCAGCCCGACCCGGGCGCCGGGGGCAGCCCGAGTTGGGCGGCCAGGCCGTCGTAGCGCCCGCCGCCCCCGACGCCCGACTGGGCGCCGAGCGCGTCGGAGGTGAACTCGAACACCGTGCGCGTGTAGTAGTCCAGGCCGCGCACGAGGGTCGGGTCGATGACGTAGTCGATGCCGACGGCGTCCAGGCGAGCGCGGACCTCGGCGAAGTGCTCGGCGTCCTCGGGGGCCAGCTCGTCGAGCAGCAGCGGCGCGGAGGCCATGACCTCCCGCGTGCCGGGATGGTCGGAGTCGAAGGCCCGCAGCGGGTTGAGGTCGATCCGCGCACGGACGTCGTCGCTCAGGCGGTCGGCGTGGGCGCGCAGGTGCGCGGCGAGACGCTCGCGGTAGGCCGCGCGCGTCTCAGGCGTGCCGAGCGACCCGAGCCGCAGGCGCACACCCTCCACGCCGAGCTCGAAGATCAGCGTGTGCAGCAGCGCGATGAGCTCGGCGTCGACCGACGGGTCCGCGGAGCCGATCGCCTCGGCCCCGACCTGCCAGAACTGCCGGAAGCGCCCAGCTTGCGGCTTCTCCTGGCGGAAGAACGGCCCCAGGTACCAGAGCTTGACGGGCTGGGGGCCTTGTGCATCCCGTGCTCGACGTAGGCGCGCATGACCGGCGCGGTGCCCTCGGGACGCAGCGTCACCGAGCGCCCGCCGGCGTCGTCGAAGGTGTACATCTCCTTCTGGACGATGTCGGTCGACACGCCGACGCCGCGGGCGAAGAGATCGGTGTGCTCGAAGACCGGGGTCTCGACGCGGTGGTAGCCGGCGCCGCCGAGCACGCGGCGGGCGGCCGCCTCGACCGCGCGGCGCGCGGCGTCCTGCTCGGGGAGCACGTCGTACGTGCCCCGGGGAGCCTGCGGGCGCTCGCTCAAGATCCGGTGAGCTCGCTGAGGAAGGGGTTGCTCGCCCGCTCCCGGCCCAGCGTCGTCAGGCCCATGTGGCCCGGGTGCACGACGGTCTCGTCGTCGAAGCGGTCCAGCAGGACGGCGATGGAGGCCATCAGCGTCGCGTGGTCGGCGCCGGGCAGGTCGGTGCGCCCCACCGAGGACTGGAACAGGACGTCGCCGCTGAAGAGCAGGGGCGGCGCCTCGCCCGCCAGCGCGTAGGTCACGTGGTCGGGGCTGTGGCCCGGCGTGGAGACGACCTCGATCTCCAGCCCGGCGAGGTGGAGCGTCTCGCCGCCCGAGACGGTGTGCTCGGGGTCCCAGGACTCGAACGGCCCGAAGCCCGGCCAGGGCACGTAGGCCATGATGTCCTGCAGGATCCCGACCTCGCCCCGCGGGCAGTAGACCGGCGCGCCGGTGGCGCGCGCGACCGGCGCTACCGCGCCGATGTGGTCGAAGTGGCAGTGGGTCAGCAGGATGGCCTTGAGGTCCACGCCAAGCGCGTCGATGGTGCCGAGCAGCCTCGGGGCCTCGTCGCCGGGGTCGACGAGCAGCGCCTCCGTCGCGCCCTCGCGGCGCAGCAGGTAGCTGTTCTCCTGCACCGGCCCCACCGTGAACATCCGGACGTCCATGCCCTACAACTTCCCCTGGGCCTTCTTGGCCTGGCGGCGCTTGTAGATGTAGGCGTCGGTGTAATACCCCAGGGGCACGTACATCGCGAACATGAGCAGGCCGATCGCCAGGGCCATGACGATGTTCTTCTGCAGCACGGCGACGACGACGATGAACAGCACGGAGGCGATCCCGGCGCGGTTGGCCGCCGAGCGCCACGACGGCGGCCGGTCCAGGCGGTCGGACCTCAGCGCCTTGTTGGTCTTGGCGCGCTCGGACGCGGTGGGCGCGCGCCCCGTCCGGCCGCGGGACTCGACCATGCCGGCGGCGTTGCCGCGGTGCTTCGTCCGCCGCTTGCGCTTCGTCTGGGCCATGGCTCAGGACGATAGTGCTTCCAGGGCCTCCTCAACCGTCCGGCGGCCGCGGACCGGCACGTCGCCGGGGAAGGCGGCGAAGGCCGCTGCGGGCGCGAGCCCCACGAGCTCGCAGCCCGCCACCGTGGCGTGGCGCGCCACAGCGGCCACGACCGCGGCCAGCGGGACCGCGCGGTGGTCCTCCACGTTGGTCGAGACCTGGGCGATCGCGCCCCTGGCGGTGAGCTCGAGACCCAGCGCGCGGACGCCGGGCAGGCCCTCGGCCCCGCCCTCGCGGATCGCCGCGGCGATGGCCCGCGCCTGCGCCACGCCGGCCGGCGGGGCGAGCTCGACGTTGAAGGCCACGAGCGGGGCCCGCGCGGCGACGAGCACCGCCCCCGCGGTCGGGTGCAGGCGCGCGGGCCCGAAGTCCGGGGCCAGCTCGCCGCCGGCGATCCGCCGGGCCAGGGCGTCGCGCCCGCCGCGGCGGAGGAACGCGCGCGTGCGGCCGCCGGCCAGGACGCCGTAGAGGAAGACGGGCAGCCCCACCTCGTCCCCCAGCCGCTCGGCGACGACGAGCGCCTCGGCCGCCGCGGCGCCGCGGCGGGCGTCGTCGAGGTGGACCACCGGCGCGACGTCCAGCGCCCCGACGTGCGGGTGCACGCCGCGGGCGGTGCGCAGATCGATCCGCGCGACGGCCTCCCGCGCGCCCGCGACCAGCGCGTCGGCCAGGACGCGCGGCGGCGCGGCGAGGGTGTGGACCGCCCGGTGGTGGTCGGGGTCGGCGTGGGTGTCGAGGACCGCCGCGCCCGCCGCGCCGTAGGCCACGCCGATGGCCGCCACGACGGCGGGGTCGCGGCCCTCGGAGACGTTCGGCACGGCGATGAGCACGGCGACGGGGCAGGCTACCGGCGGGCCGCCGCGGTGATCACCGCTCCGATCGGTCCGGTCGCGTTTCGCCACGACCGCGCGGGGTAACCACGCCGCAATCGTCAAGAGGGGGGATGGACTCCGATGTCCGGCTTCGAGCTGACGGTCCAGCAGATCGGGAAGGGTGCCGTCCGCCTTCGGCTGCGGGGATCGCTGGACCTCGCCTACGCCTACCGGTTCGACGACGAGCTGCGCCACGCCGAGCGGGACGCGTCGTCCCTGCTCGTGCTGGACCTCCGCGGCCTGGACGCCGTGGACTCCGCGGGCATGTCGCGGATCCTGGCCGCCCGCCGACGGGCGCGCCGGACGGGCCGCCGGATGGTCCTGGTGCGCGGGTCGCGGGCCGTCCAGCGGTTCCTGCAGCTCGCCGCGCTCACCGAGCACTTCGAGTACGTCAGCGCGCCGGAGGACCTGGCCGTCGCGACGGCCGGCGCCGGCTAGGCCGCCGGGCCGGCACGGCGCGGGGTCAGAGGGTCGCCAGGTCGCGGACCTGGGTGAGGCGCAGGTGGTTGCCCGAGGGGTCGCGGAAGCCGGAGTCGATGCCGTAGGGGCGCTCCTCGGGCGTCTCGACGAACTCGACGCCGCGCCCCGTGAGCTCCTCGTAGGACGCCCAGCAGTCGTCGGTGGCCAGGAAGATCGTGCCGGCATAGCCCTTGGCCATGAGCGCGCGGACCTGGCCCGCGGAGTCGTCGTCCATCAACGGCGGTCCGGGGACCGGCATGAGGACGATCGCCATGTCGGGCTGACCGGCCGGGCCGACCGTCAGCCAGCGGAAGCCGCCCATCTCGGGCAGCGTGACGTCGGCGCGGACCTCCAGGCCGACCTTCTCGGTGTAGAACGCGAGCGCCTCGTCCTGGTCGTGCACCCAGAGCTGCGCGTTGGCGATGGTGATCATCGGGTCCTCCCGTGTCGTCGGTGATGGTGTGGGGGCCACGCTAGACGGGCGCGCGAGAGCTGTCTTCTCCAAACGTGCGGCGTTGCGGGCGCCCGTAGGCGCGCAGCACGCACGTCGGGACCAGCGCGCGGTCGGCGGCCGGCGGGAACGCCGCGCGGTAGGCCGCGGGCGGCATGCCGTAGGTGCGGGTGAAGCTCGTCGTGAACGAGCCCAGGCTCTTGAGGCCGACCGAGAAGCAGATGTCGGCGACGGCGTGGTCGGTCGTGCGCAGCAGCGCGGCGGCGCGCTCCAGGCGCCGGGTCAGCAGGTAGACGTGGGGCGGCTCGCCGAACGCGGCGCGGAACGCCCGGCTGAAGTGCGCCCGCGAGAGGCCGGCGGCGCGGGCGAGGTCCTCGACGCCCAGCGGCTCGGCGTAGCGGGCGTCGGCAAGGTCCTTGGCGCGCAGCAGGTGTCGGGCGGGAGGGACGAACGCCATGCCCCTCCAGTATCCCCGGCGCACGGGATAGGTTGGCCCGATGGACCTCGAACAGCGCCTCCGCGTGCCGGAGAAGGGCTTCCGCCTGGCCGAACGCGATCCCGCCGACACCGCGGGCATGGCCAAGAAGGACGGCCGCAGGCGGCGCGCCCGCGACCTCGAGCGCCTGGCCGAGCTGCAGGAGCGCCTGTACGCCGAGGGCACCCGCTCGCTGCTCATCGTCCTGCAGGCCATGGACGCCGCGGGCAAGGACGGGACGATCGCCCACGTCATGTCCGGGCTCAACGCCCAGGGGGTCAGCGTGACCTCGTTCAAGCAGCCGAGCCACCTCGAGCTGGCCCACGACTTCCTCTGGCGCACGCAGCTCGCGCTGCCCGACCGCGGCGACATCGGCGTGTTCAACCGCTCGCACTACGAGGAGGTGCTCGTCGTCCGGGTGCACCCGGAGTACCTCGCCGGGCAGGGCATCGACCCGGCGCAGGCCGGCCACGAGCGGTTCTGGGAGCAGCGCTACCAGGACATCCGCGGGTGGGAGCGCCACCTGGCACGCAACGGAACGCAGGTCATCAAGTTCTTCCTGCACATCTCCCGCGAGGAGCAGCGCCGTCGCTTCCTGTCCCGGGCCGAGGAGGAGCGCAAGAACTGGAAGTTCTCCGCCGGCGACGTCGCCGAGCGTGTCCACTGGGACGCCTACCAGGACGCCTACGAACGGGCGCTGCGCGCCACGAGCACCGAGGGCGCGCCGTGGTACGTCGTCCCCGCCGACCACAAGTGGTTCCTGCGCACGGCCGTCGCGTCGATCATCGTCGAGCACCTGTCGGCGATGGACCCGCACTTCCCCGAGCCCACCGCCGAGGAGGAGGCGGCGATGGAGAAGGCCGTCGCCGAGCTGCGCGTGGAGGGCTGAGGCGTCAGGCCCCCGCCTGCGCGGGATCGACGCCCGCCTCGGGCAGCTCGCCGGCGGGACCACGAACCACGGCGCGTGCTACCTCGCAGCGCGCGGACGACGTGCGCGTCAGAACGACACCGCGCCGGGGCCGGCGCGGTCGACGTCGACGATCTCGCGGCCCAGCGGCAGCAGGGACACGGGGATCAACTTGAAGTTGGCCAGGCCCAGTGGGATCCCGATGATCGTCAGGCACAGGGCGATGCCGGTGACCAGGTGCCCGAGGGCCAGCCACCAGCCGCAGAGCACGAGCCACAGGACGTTGCCGATGCCCGAGGCCAGGCCCGCGTCCGGGCGCCGGACGACGGTCCGGCCGAAGGGCCACAGCGCGAAGAGCGCTATCCGCAGCGCGGCCACGCCGAACGGGATCGTGATGATCAGGACGAAGCAGATCAGCGCCGCCAGCGCGTAGGCCAGGGCCATCCACACGCCGGCCAGGACGAGCCAGACCAGGTTGAGCAGCAGCCGCATCGGGCCGCGCGAGTCAGCCCGGGAAGCCGTCGTAGCGCGGCAGCCCGTCGTCGGGGATCGGCTCCCACGGCGCCGCGTCGGCGGCGAAGATGCGCGCCGAGGGCCGGACACCCGGGTCGCCGTCGACCGCGCCCAGCCGGATCGCGACCTTGGCCGGGTCGTCGGCCATCTCGGCCCACAGGCCGGAGCCGCAGATCCCGCAGAAGACCTTGACCATGCCGCCGGGCGGCGCCCACCGCCGCAGCTCCTGCTCGCCGGAGGTGATCCGGAAGGACCCGGGCTGTGCCCAGGCCGCGGCGCCCGTGCTCCCGCCGCTGCGCCGCTGGCAGCGGGTGCAGTGGCAGTACATGGCGTCGCCGAGCGGCTCGCTGAGCTCGAAGGTCACGGCGCCGCACCCGCAGGCGCCCGTCAGCACGGCCGTGGTCGTCATGGCCCGACCCTAGCCTCGCCCGTGGCCGGCGGTCAATCGGGGGCGGTCGCGTCCAGCGCGGCGACGGCCTGCTCGAAGCACGCGGCCGGCGGCGAGGTCAGCCCGAAGCCCACCGCTCCCCGCCCAAGCTCCCGGTGGACCATCACGATGTCGATGATCGGCCGGCGGCCCGTCTCCAGCACGCGGCGGGCGTCGACGCCCGCGGGCGCCGGGGCGTCGTCCAGGAGCGGCACGCGGTAGTCGGCGTGCTCGCCCAGCGCCGTCTGCCGCGCGCCGGCGAACAGCTCGCGGGCGCGCGCCTCGCCGACGCCCACGACCGGCCACAGCGCCGGCGCCGCGGCGAGCACCGTCGCGCCGAGGCCGTAGCACTCGATGAGCAGGGAGTCGCCGCAGCCGCGGCCGGCGTCGGCGGCGGTGAAGCCGTCGAAGAGCACGCCCTCGGGCACCTCGGCGGGCGCGGTGAACCAGCGGCCCGGCACGCCGGAGATGCGCACGCCCGCCTCCGTGCCGTTGGCGCCACAGGCGGTCACCAGGCTGGAGCCCGGGACGCCGTCGGCCGCGTCGCAGGCCAGCCGGCATGCGGCGAGCGAGACGGCGACGAAGAACTGGGGGTTGGTGGCGATGAACGAGAACACGCGGTCGGCGGCCGCGGGGGTCAGGCCGGCCTGCGCCAGGCCCGGGGCCAGGAGCTCGGCCAGCAGCGACGAGGTCGCGGCGTTGCGGTTGTGCAGCTCGTCGCCGCGACGCAGACCCTCGGCCATCAGCGCGTGGGCGTCGATCCCGCCGACGATCTGCAGGGCCCGGTCCAGCGCGGGGGCCAGCTCCTCGGCCATCCACCGCAGGCGCGTCAGCACGTCGGGCTCGTACATGCCCAGCACGAGCGCCTTGCCCTCGAGGCCCTCCATCACCGGGTGGAAGGCGCGTGCGCCCGTCGCGGCGTCCTCGACGACCACGACCGGGGTCGACGCGGTGATCGACCCCACCCCGCCGGCCATCGACGCGTGGTCCTGGGCGGCGGCGAAGCGGATCGACCCGGCGGCCGCGGCGCTCGCGGCCTCCTCCGGCGTGGCCGCCAGCCCCTCGTTCAGCGCGGCGCCGATCATCCCGCCGCGCAGCAGCTCGGACATGTCCTCCCACGCCTGGGGCGGCGCCGCGTGCAGGATGAGGCCGGGCTCCAGGCCGGGCACGACCTCGCCGGCGGGGCGGACGGCGACGAGGCGGGGCCGTGCCGACAGCAGGCGCGCGGCGGCGACGTCGTTGGGGGACGCGGGGGTGTCGGAGGGCATACCGGGAGTATCGCGGGGATGCGAAGCTCCACCCATGGCCACCAGGGACGCCGGAACCGTCGAGGCCGTCAACGTCGGCGAGCCGCGCGAGGTGCAGGCCGGTGACCACACGGTGTGGACGGCGATCTGGAAGCACCCCGTCGACGGGCGGGTGGCGCTGCGCGGCGTCAACCTGGACGGCGACGACCAGGCCGACCGCACCGTGCACGGCGGACCCGACAAGGCGGTCTACGCCTATGACGCCGCGGACACGGCCTGGTGGGAGGCCGAGCTCGGCCGGTCCCTGGGCCCCGGGGCGTTCGGCGAGAACCTCACGGTGGCCGGGGTGCCGGTCTCCGAGGCGGTGATCGGCGAGCGCTGGGCCGTGGGCAGCACGCTGCTCGAGGTGGCCCAGCCGCGCCTGCCCTGCTTCAAGCTCGGCCTGCGAATGGGCGATCCGCGCTTCCTCAAGCGCTTCGCGCAGGCCGCGCGGCCCGGCGCCTATCTGCGCGTGGTGCGGGAGGGCGACATCGGCGCCGGCGACGCGGTGCAGGTGCTCTCGCGCCCGCCCCACGGCGTCACGAGCGCGCTCGTGTCCCGCGCGATCCTCGGCGAGCCCGAGCTGCTGGACGCCGCGGCGGCCGCGCCCGAGCTCCCCGGCGAGCTGCGCGCCTGGATGCTCGAGCGCGCGATGGGCCGGGGGCGCTAGGTCCGCGACCCGCCCCACGACGTCGACCGTGCCCGAGCGCGCGCCCGCCGTCGGCGTGCTGCGGGCGCTATCGCGCTGACGAGGCGGCGCCGAGCAGCAGCTTCGCGGCCGCGATCACGTCGCCGGCCAGCCACGGCGGCAGCGAGCGGCCATCGGCGACGAGGTGGCGGCGCAGCGCGGCGCCGGGGAGGTCGACCACCGCACGGGTGACGGACTCCACCGCGCGCGCGCCGGCGCGGCCGTGCAGCGCGCGGGCGACGCGGGCCACCGCGGTCTCCAGCGGGGCGTTGATCGCGTCGAGGCGCTCGCGGAAGCCCTCGGGCGCCGCGTCGAGCAGGTCGCCGCGGCGCACGGCCAGCAGCAGGCGCGCGTCGCCGGGATGGCGGCCGGCGAACGCGACCATCGCGCCGGCCATGGCCGCGCCCGCCGCCACCGGGTGGTCCCGGTGGGCCGCATCGGCGGCCAGGACCTCGGCCTGGAAGCGCTCCAGCGCGCGCAGCCACGCGGCGGCGACGAGGCCGTCGCGGCTGCCGAAGCGGTGGTACAGCGTGCCGACGGGCGCGCCGCTGGCCCGCGAGATCACGGCGACCGAGGCCGCCCGCGGCCCGTCGGCCAGGACGATGTCGCGGGCGGCGTCCAGGATGTCGTCGGTCCGGTGTTTGCGAGGCGGCGCCATATCTGGAACGATCATTCCATATGAGCGACCTGCCGTACATCGACACGAACGTCGCCTCCGTCGCGGCGACGCCCGAGCAGGCCTGGTCGGCCCTGCTGGCGACCCTGCGCGGGCAGATGGGCGGCGCCGGCGCCGTGGCCCGCGCGCTGGGCTGCGATCCTGCGCGCGCGTCACCCGAGTTCGACGGGCGGCCCGGGCAGACGCTGCCGGGCTTCCGCGTCGCGCACGCCGACCCCGGGCACCGCCTCGAGCTGCGCGGGCGGCATCGCTTCTCGCGCTACAGCCTGACGTTCGCCCTGCACGACGGCACCGTGGCGGCCGAGACGCGCGCGGCGTTCCCCGGCGTCCTCGGCCGCCTCTACCGGGCCGCGGTCATCGACTCCGGCGCGCACCGCGTCATCACCCGCCGTCTCGTGCGGCAGGTCGCGCGCCACGCATGATCGGCGACCGCTGGGGCGCCACCGTCGAGGAGGTCGCCGCACGCCACCCGTGCGACGCGCTGGTCCCCGCCGGCGCCGTGCGCGCCGACCGCGCGATCTCGGTCGCCGCCCCCGTCGGGCTCGTGTTCCGGTGGCTGTGCCAGCTGCGCGCGGCGCCGTACTCCTACGACTGGCTCGACAACCGCGGCCGCCGCAGCCCGGCCGAGCTGACGCTGGGCCTGGACGACCTCCGCGCCGGCCAGCGGTTCATGACGCTGTTCCGGCTCGCGTGCTTCGCGCCCGGCGAGCACCTCACGCTGCGCAGCGGCCACGCCACCGCCGTGACCTACGCCACGCGGCCTCAGGCGGCCGGGACGCGGCTGGCCGTCCGGGTCGCGCTCGCACTGCCGCGGTGGGCCGCCGCCCCGCTCGTGGCCGGCGACCTCATCATGATGCGCCGCCAGCTCCTCACGCTCCGGGCGCTGGCCGAGCGCGACGCGGCGGCCTAGGCGTCGCGCGTGCCCGGGTGCCCGTCGCCGGGCCACGGGGCCAGGACGAGCAGCAGCCGGGCGTCGGTGACGGCCTTGACCGCGTGGCGCTCGTTGGGCTCGAACACCGCGGCCAGGCCCGGTCCCCCGGTCGTCCCGGCGAGGTCGACCTCGCCCGCGATCACCACCACGTAGGCCCGCTCGTGGACCTGGTGGTCCTGCATGGCCTCGCCGGCGGCCAGCCCGATGAGGATCGAGCGCGCCTCGCCGCGGGCCGAGTGCAGGATCCGCGGCCGGCGGTCGTCGAGCTCGACGGTCTGGAGATCCCAATGTTCCATCGGTCCAGACTACGCCCTCGAGGACTCGGTGCTCGTGCCGCGCGCCCTCGACGACCCCGCGCTCTCGGACGAGATCCTGGCCGACGTGCGCGAGGCGGTGAAGTCGGACTATGCTCGTGCCGGGCACCCGGACACGAGGACACCAACTTGAGCGTGAACCCGAAGAGCAAGTCGACCGCGACGAAGGAGAACGCGCTCGACGCGCAGGAGATCGACGACTTCCTGGCCGTGCGCCAGGACGGCCGGCTCGGCACGAACCGGGGCGACGGCTGGTGGCACGTGACCCCGATCTGGTACCTGTGGGAGGACGGCCGCTTCCACCACACGCTCGGCGCCGGCCGCCGGCACCTGCGCAACCTGCGCGCGGACCCGCACGCCACGCTGTGCGTCGACGAGGACCCGCGGCTGACCGAGGGCCTGGAGGCCGGCGCGCGCTCCGTCGTCTGCTTCGGCCTGGCCGAGCTCTCCACCGACGAGGACCTGATCCGCAGCGTCACGGAGAAGATCCTGGTGCGCTACCTGGGGCCCGAGGCGGGCGCCTACGTCGAGCCGATCATGGCCGAGGGCCGCACGATCGTGACCCTCACGCCGTCGGACTGGCTGACCTGGGACTACACCAAGGACTGAGGCGCCGCGGACACCGCGCGATCACTCCGCCTCCGGCGCGGTGCGCGGCTCGGCCAGGCCCTGGGCGGCCAGCTCGCGCAGCTTGTTCTTCTGCACCTTGCCGGTCACGGTCATCGGGTAGTCGATGCAGAAGCGCACGTAGCGCGGCACCTTGTAGTGCGCGAGCCGCCCGCGGCAGAACGCGCGGACGTCCTCCTCGGAGAGGCCGCTGCCCTCGCGGCGCACGACCCAGGCCATGGCCTCCTCGCCGAAGCGCTCGTCGGGAACGCCGACGACCTGGGCGTCGGCGATGTCGGGGTGGGTGTGGAGGAACTCCTCGATCTCCCGCGGGTAGACGTTCTCCCCTCCCCGGATGATCATGTCCTTGATCCGCCCGACGATCCGGATGTAGCCGTCCTCGTCCATGACGGCCTGGTCGCCGGTGTGCATCCAGCGCGCGGCGTCGATGGCCTGCGCGGTGCGCTGCGGGTCCTCCCAGTAGCCGAGCATCACGCTGTAGCCGCGGGTCTGGAACTCGCCGGTCTGCCCCCGCGCCAGCGTCCGGCCGGTGTCCGGATCGGCCACGCGGATCTCGACGTGCGGATGCACGCGGCCCACGGTCGCGACGCGATGCTCCAGGTCGTCCTCGGCCAGCGTCTGGGTCGAGACCGGCGACGTCTCGGTCATCCCGTAGGCGATGGTCACCTCCCCCATGCCCATGCGGTCGATGACCTTGCGCATCACCTCGATGGGGCACGGCGAGCCCGCCATGATCCCCGTGCGCAGCGACGACAGGTCGAAGCCGTCGAAGCCGGGGTGCTCGAGCTCTGAGATGAACATCGTCGGCACGCCGTACAGCGCCGTGCACCGCTCGGACTGCACGGCCTCCAGCACCGCCCCCGGCTCGAACCCCTCGCCCGGGAGCACGACGCACGCGCCGTGGGTGGTCGCCGCCAGGTTGCCCATGACCATGCCGAAGCAGTGGTAGTACGGCACGGGCACGCAGATCACGTCGCGCTCGGTCAGCCGGCAGCCCTCGCCGACGAAGTAGCCGTTGTTGAGGATGTTGTGGTGCGAGAGCATCGCGCCCTTGGGAAAGCCCGTGGTCCCGCTGGTGTACTGGATGTTGATCGGATCGCCGGCGTCGAGCCCGGCCGAGCGGGCCCGCAGCGCCTCGGGGTCGGTCGCCTCGGCGCCGGCCAGCAGCTCCTCCCACGAAGGAGTCCCGAGGTGGACGACGTGCTCCAGGCCTTCCAGGACAGGCCGTGCGGCCTGCGCCATCGCGACGTAGTCGCTGTCCTTGAAGCGCTCGGCGGCCACGAGCATCCGGCAGCCTGACTGGCGCAGGACGTACTCGAGCTCGTGGGACCGGTAGGCCGGGTTGATGTTGACCAGGATCACCCCGGCTCGGGCGGCCGCGTACTGCAGCACCGCCCACTCGGCGCGGTTGGGGCTCCAGATCCCCAGGCGGTCGCCGGCCTGCATCCCGCAGGCCATGAGGGCCCTGGCGACGCGGTCGACCTCGGCGTCGAACGCCGCGTAGGTCAGGCGCAGGCCCTGGGCCCGGGAGACGAGCGCGAGGCGGTCGGGGTGGCGCGCCGCGGTGCGGGCGAGGTTGTCGCCCACCGTGTCGCCCAAGAGCGGCACCGGCGATGCCCCGTGGGCGTAGGCGGGTGTCGCTGTGGCCATCCTCCGTCCTCCTGACCGACCTCAGGGGGAACATTTGAGACGCGGCCCCGAGCCCCTTGGGGTGCTCTCCGCTCGTCTTCGCCCTCCGCAAGCAGAGCGCGCCGGACGAGCTTCGGAGCGGCGGGCCTCGCAACCCCATGGCCTCGCTCTCCAGGACTCGGTTCCGCGTCTTGCGACCAACGTACGCCCGCCCGGGCGGCCGCGTCAACCCCCCGCGCGAGAAACACTCCGCACTGTGCACACGAATCGTCGTGGCGGCGTCGTTCACCGAGCACACCGATACCGCCCGCGCCCTGCAGGCCCTCGGGCAGCCGGCGGCCGCGCCCCGCGCCACCTACTCCTCCCCCGCCTCCTTGAGGTTCGGGTCGTCGTTGAACTCGCGCGTCGCGCGCAGGCCGGACTCCAGCATCCCGAGCTGGAGCCGGCAGTTGTCGTGCAACCCGTCCCAGCCGCCCTCGTCCTCGTCGGCGAGGATCGACTCGTACAGGCCGCGTGCGGTGGCGAAGTGCCCGTTGGCGTGCTCGGCCCCCGCCTCCCAGTAGTCGATCTCGGTGCCGCGGAACCGGTCCGACAGCCCGTCGGCCTCCATCATGCGCGCCGCGTTGGCGACGGCCGACAGCAGCCCGAGGCGCAGCGCGTGGCGCTGGTCGCGGACGAGGCGGTAGGCCTCCTTGATGACCTCGAGGTCGGTGACCTCCAGGCCGTCGCCCGCCCGCACCGCCTGCTCGAGCGCCGCGACGGTCGCGGGGTCGGCCACGCCGGTCGCCTCGAGCTCGGGTGGGTCGGGGTCGGGTGCCGGCCCGGGGCCGGGGAACGGGGGCAGCGGCGGCGGGAGCGGGTTGGGGCCGGGCGCCGGCGCGAAGCGGCGCGTCGAGGCCTGGAAGGCCGCGACCTGCTCCTCGGTCCTGGGCCCGTAGACCCCGTCGCTGTTGAGGACCCGGTCGCCGAGCCGGGCGTTGAGCAGGACCTGGAGGCGCAGGACCCGCGGGCCCGACTCCCCGAAGGCGGCGCCCCGGGCGCGCAGCGCCTGCGCGACCGGACGGCTCTCGGTCTCCTGCACGGGCTCGGGGTCGCCGGCGACCTGGCGTGCGAGCCGGATGACGCCCGCGGTCGCGCGGTTGCCGGCCACGCGCTGCAGCGCGAGGACGCGATGGCCCGCCGCCGGTGCCGCCGGGCCCGGCGACGGCGGTGTCCGGGCCCGGTCGGGCTGCCGCGCGCGCATCTCGGGACGAACGTACCGCAGCCGCGCACCGGATTCGCGACGAGCCGTCGGGCCCGGGTGACCGGGCCGCAGGACGGGTAGGGCAGGGAGGTGCCCGGCCGCAACGTCTCTCGCCCGTCCGCGCTCGCGCGCGCCCTCGCCGTCCCGGCGGTCCTCGCCGTGCTCGCCGCCGCCGGCTGCGGTGGCGACGGCACGGGCGGCGCGGGCACGACGACCACCGCGCCTGCGCCCAGCGCGCCGAGAACGACGACGGCCACGACCCCCGCGCCGGCGTCCCGGCTGATCGTCGGGATGGGCGATCAGAACGCCTCCACGTTCGCCAACCCGGCCTTCCTGGCCCTGGGCATCCGCCACGCACGCCTCGTCGTCTCCTACGACGCGATGTCGGTCGGGTTCGAGCGCCAGCTGGTCGACCAGTGGATGGCGGCGGTGACGAAGGCCGGGATCGCGCCCTTCGTGGCCTTCGGGCACTCGCGCGTGCACCCGGCCCGGCTGCCGAGCATCGGCGCCTACTCCGCGGCGGTGGCCGCGTTCCGCAGGCGCTACCCGCGGGTGCGCACGTTCGCCGCGTGGAACGAGGTCAACAACCAGTCCCAGCCGACCCAGCGCGCGCCGGAGCGCGCGGCGGCCTACTTCGACGCGCTGCGCGCACAGTGCCCGGGATGCACGCTGGTGGCCGGCGACGTCCTGGACCAGGCCGGGTTCGTCGGCTACCTGCGCCGCTACCGCGCCGCACTACGCAGCCGGCCGCAGATCTGGGGCCTGCACGACTACTCCGACACCAACCGCTTCCGCACCACCGGGACCAGGGCGTTCCTGCGCGCGGTCCCCGGCGAGGTGTGGCTGACCGAGACCGGCGGCGTGGCGAAGTTCGGCCGCAGCTTCCCGCTCGACCTCCAGCGCCAGGCGCGGGCGCTGCGCTACGCGTTCACGCTCGCGGACTCGAGTCCCCGCATCACGCGCATGTACCTGTACAACTGGCTCGGCGCCGGGCCCGCCGACCGCTTCGACGCCGGGCTCGTCGAGGCGGACGGCACGACGCAGCGCCCGGCCTACCGGGCGCTGGCGCGCGTGCTGCGCCGGCGATGACCCGTCGTCGACGTACGGCGTGCGTCGCCGGCACGGCTCGTCGGGTTCCGGACCCGCGGGCCCTCAGAGGGCGCTGGGATACGTCTCGGGCGGCTCGCCGCGCGTCCAGGCGGGGGTGCGTTCGAGCGGCTCGACCGCCCGCGTGTGGTCGACGTGGACGAGCGCGTCGAACTGCAGGGCGGCGCTGGCCGCGAAGTAGTGGCTCTCGCGCTCGGTCTGCGGGCGGTAGATGACGCCGATCGCCCGCTCGAGGCGCGGCTCGCGGAGCGCACGTCCACTGTCGCCGGCGGCGAGCGGGCACAGCAGGAGGGCCGGGATGCGGCTGGCGTGCAGCAGCGCCTCGTAGCTGTCGGGAAGTGCGCGGCGTACCTGCTTGCGCTCGGCCGGCCGGCCCCAGTCGCCGGCGGCGGTGACGGTCCCCATGTACGTCGTGAAGCCGACGTTGACCACGTCGCGGCCGTGACGCTCGCGCATGAGCTGGCCGATGTTCAGCTCGCCGCGCTGGCTCATCTCGGTGGCACGCGCGTCACCGACGTGCGAGTTGTGCGCCCAGACCACGACGCGTGCGGTGCCGCCGTGGCGGTCCAGGTGGGCGAGCAGCTCGTCGAGGGTGTCGGCCATGTGGCGGTCGCGGAGGTTCCACGAGCCTGCGCGGTCGCCGAACATCGTGCGGTAGTACTCCTCCGCGTCGGTGACCACTGCGGCGTTCTGCTCGGCGAAGAACTGCTCGTCCTCGGCGGCGATCCCGTCGCGGCGGAGGTACTCCCCGGCGCTGCGGCGCAGCTCGACGAGCTCTTCCAGGACGCGGCGCCGGCACGGCTCGCTGACGCCGGCCAGCACGGCCTGGCCGTAGGCGGCGCTCTCGCCCACGTACGGTTGCAGGCACTCGTACCTGGCCCGGGCGCGAGCGGCGGCGTCGGGGTCCTGGTCGCCGAGATAGGCGATGACGGCCTCCATGGAGGCCCCGAGGCTGTAGAGGTCCAGGCCGTAGAAGCCGACCTTGCGGGCCGTCTGGTGCACGCCGTCGTTGTGGGCACGCAGCCACCCGACCAGGTCCAGCACGTCGGCGTTGCGCCACATCCAGGTCGGGAAGCGCCGGAAGCCGCGCAGCCCCTCCTCGGCGTCCCGGGCCTCGGGGGCGCCGCGGATGTAGCGGCTCACGCGGTGGGCGTCGGGCCAGTCCCCCTCGATCGCCACGGCACAGAAGCCGTGCTCGGCGATGAGGCGCTTCGTGATGCGCGCGCGCTCGCGGTAGAACTCGTGGGTGCCGTGGCTGCCCTCGCCGAGCAGGACGATGCGGGCGTCGCCGACCCGAGCCATGAGCGGGTCGTAGTCGTGGCACCCGCCCGTGAGCGGGTGCGCCTCGCGCCGGATCGCGTCGAGGATCGCTTCCTCGCCCAGCGGGAGTGCGAGCGGAGCGGCCATCGCGTCAGCCACCCGCCGCCGCGAGCCGCCGCCCCGCCGGCACGAGATGCTCCGCGAACCAGTCGGCCGCCAGCCGCTGCACCGTCTCGAGCGCACCCGGCTCCTCGAACAGGTGTCCTGCGCCGGGCACGATGTCCAACCGGTGCGAGCAGCGCAACATGGCTGCCGCGTGCCGGTTGAGCTCGAGCACATCGGGGTCGTTCCCGCCGACCAGGAGCAGCGTCGGCGCGGTCACGTGGGGCAGGCGGTCGGCGGCGAGGTCCGGCCGGCCACCGCGGGACACGACGGCCTGGACCGAGACGCCCACGACAGCCGCGGCCCGCAGCGCGGCGGCGGCGCCTGTCGACGCGCCGAAGTAGCCCACGGGGAGGTCCCGGGTCTGCGGCGCCTCCAGCGCCCACCGGGTCACGAGCTCGAGCCGGCGCGCCAGCAGCGGGATGTCGAACACCAGCTCGCGGCGCCGCGCCTCGGGCTCGGTCAGCAGGTCGAACAGCAGGGTCGCGAACCCTGCCGCGTTGAGCGCTGCCGCAACGGCACGGTTGCGCGGGCTCAGGCGGCTGCTGCCGCTGCCGTGCGCGAAGATGACGAGCGCCAGCGGCCGCACGGGGAGCGTCAGATCGCCGTTGAGCACGACGCCGCCGACGTCCAGCCGCACCGGGTGCGGTGTGGCGGGCTCGCCGGCCGCCGTCCGCTCGGAGGCCGCGCCGAGCAGCGCGAGCACCTCGTCGTCGGAGACCGGGGCGAAGTCCTCATACCACCGGCCGACGCCGCGGAGGTCGTGCGGGATGGTGTGGCACACCACCTCGTCGGCCTCCTCGGCCAGGCGCGCGACGGACTCGCGAGCCCCCACGGGGACGGCGACGACGATCCGCCTCGCGCCGCGTGCTCGCAGCGCACGGACGGCGGCGAGGTCGGTCAGGCCGGTCGCCACGCCGTCGTCGACGATGACGACGGTTCGTCCGCTCACCTCGACCGCCGCGCGCCCGTCGCGGTAGCGCTCGACGCGCCGCCGCAGCTCGCGCACCTCGCGCGCGACTGTCTGATCGAGCAGCTCCTGCGTCATGCCGACGCGCTGCGCGGTGTCCCGGTCCAGGACGGCGTTTCCGTCCTCGGTGATGGCGCCCACCCCGTACTCGGGGTTGCCGGGCGCGCCGAGCTTGCGCACCGCGAGGACATCGAGCGGCGCATGCAGCGCCCGCGCGACCTCGAAGCCGACCGGCACGCCGCCACGCGGGAGCGCGATCACGACCGGGTGCTCCGAGGCGAGCGTGTCGAGCTGCTCGGCCAGCCGGCGCCCTGCGTCACGACGGTCCATGAACGTCATGCACCGATCCTGGCGCGTGCCGGCCGGGCGGACATCCGCGCCTATCCACAGCCGATCCGGGCTTTTCCGCAGTACCTCCGCGGTCGCCGGGAGGTCCGTATCGTTGGCCCGACCCATGCTCCGCGGTCTCACGCCCACCGGCACCCGAGCCGGCACGTCACGATCCGGATGGCGCCGGCGGCTCGGCCTCGCGATCGCCGCCGGGTCGGTCGCGATCGAGGCCGCGGCGATCCGGCGCCGGGGCTACCCGATCGCGGGCAAGGTCGTCGTCCGCTGTCGCGACGGCCACCTCTTCACCACGCTCTGGATCCCCGGCGCGTCGGTGAAGGCCCTCCGGCTGGGCCCGTGGCGCATCCAGCGCTGCCCGGTCGGCCGGCACTGGTCGCTCGTGACGCCGGTGCGGCGAGCCGGCCTCTCGCCCGAGCAGCGGCGCCTCGCCGCCGCCGCGAGGGACGTCGGCCTCCCCTGAGGCGCGGCGGGCGCGGCCGACGGACCTCGGCCTACGATCGCGCCATGCCGTTCACGCTCAAGAACCTCAAGCAGGATCTGGCCGACGTCGGGTCCGGCTTCGGCGGCCCGCCGGACCTGGAGTTTCACCTGGCGACGCAGGCGCTCGAGCTGGTGCACTCCGGCCTCTGCCACCAGCGCCTTCCCCCCGGCTGCCGCTTCCCGTACGGGCACACGCACAAGAAGCAGGAGGAGGTCTACGTCGTCGTGCGCGGGGGCGGGCGGATGAAGCTCGACGAGGAGATCGTCGAGCTCAGGCCATGGGACGCGGTGCGCGTCCCGCCCGGGACGTGGCGCGGATACGAGGCCGGCCCGGAGGGCCTCGATCTGCTCGTCGTCGGCGCCCCCCATCTCGGCGAGACGCCGCGCGACGACGTCGAGGGCCTCCGCGACTGGTGGGCCGGCTAGGGGGCCGCCGGCCTCCAGACCGAGGCGACGAGGACCGAGACCGCCAGCACCAGCCCTGCCTGCCTCGGGCGACCGCGCCGGCGTCCGCATCGACGCCGACGGCGATCTCCTCGCTGGCCCACTGGCACGTCGCGCATCCCGACCGGCTGGGCGGCACGCGGCTCGACGATGCCGCGCTCCCGCCACGCGGGCGGCTCATATAGGCTCGCCCGCGGCGGGGAGGAATGGCCGTGCACGCACATCAGGTTCGTCATCGTGAGCAGGCGTTCGAGCCGGACCTGGCCGTCGTCGACGCCCATCATCACCTGTGGGATGACCTCACCAATCAGCTCGCCGTTCCATACGCGCTCCCGGATCTGCTCGCCGACATGGACGGTGGTCACCACGTCGTCGCCACGGTCTACGCCGAGTGCACGTCACATTGGCGCGACGACGGCGACCCGGCGTTGCGCCCGGTCGGCGAGACCCAGTGGATCGCGGGACAGGTGCTTCCGCGCGGCGTCATGGACGCGATCATCGGCTATGCCGACCTGCGCTCCGGCGCTGCGACGCGACCGATCCTCGAGGCGCACCGCGAGGCGGGACGGGGCCGGTTCGCCGGCGTCCGCCACTCGACGGCCTGGGACCCGCATCCCGACGTCCCCAACACGGCACGCGAGGTGCCGCCCCGGACGCTCGTCAGCGCGGACTTCGTCGAAGGCGTGCGCCTCCTCGGTGAGCTCGGGATGACGTTCGACGCTTGGATCTTCTTCCATCAGATCCCGGAGCTGGCACAGCTCGCCGCGGCGGCACCCGACACTCGGATCGTCCTCGACCACCTCGGGGGGCCGCTGTGCATCGGCCCGTACGCCGCCGATCGGCCGGCGATGCTCGCCACCTGGCGCGAGCACCTCGCCGCGGCCGCCGCGCGGGAGAACATCGTCCTCAAGATCGGCGGCCTGGGCTTTCCCTGGTTCGTCCCCGACGAGGTGTGCGCGCAGCTGACGGATTCCGACGCCATCGCGGACTACTGGCGCCGGGAGGTCGAGTACGCCATTGAGGTGTTCGGCCCTCGACGATGCATGTTCGAGTCGAACTTCCCTGTGGACTCCCGCGTCGCCGACTACGTGACGTACTGGAACGCGATGAAGAAGCTCACCGTCGGTCACTCGCCCTCCGAGCGGGCCGAGATGTACGTCGGCACCGCGATGCGCACGTACGGCATACCCAGGGACGACACGAACCGGACCCCGCCATGATCGAGCCGACGCGCCCTGTCCCCGGATGGAGCGCCGCCGCCGGGCGCACGGGCCTGGCTCCGCCCCGGGCCATCGCCCGCCCGGACCCGCTGCTGGACCGTCTCCTGATCGCCGAGAGCATCGCGCGGTACGGCTGGGCCTACGACGAACGCCGGCTCGACACCATGCTCGAAGGCTTCACGGAGGACGCGCTCTGGGAGGGATCGATCATGGGCGTGGAATCGATCGGGCCCTTCCGCGGGCGAGCGGCCCTGCGCGAGTTCTTCGGCGGGATCGCGCGGCGCCAGACCCCCCAGCGCCGTCACGCCTTCACCAACATCGTGGTCGACGAGCTGGGTCCGGACACCGCGACCGCCCATGCCTACATCCTGCTCTGGTCGTCGCAGGACGCGCGCACCACGCCGGTGACCGCCGGTCCCTATCGCTTCGTGTTCGTCCGCCAGGACGGCCGATGGCTCATCAGCGAGCTGCACGCCGGCTTCGACGCGCCACTCGACTGGGACCGCCTGGGCGACTGATCCCCCAGGGCGACTAGGCTGCCGCGTCATGCAAGCCGGCGATCGCGTCCTGGCCCCTGATCCGGGCAACCCGCTCAGCGGCGCGAGGCTGGCGGTCACCATCGTGCAGGTGTTCTCGCTCCCGGCGCCCCCGCGGATGCCCGGCTTCGCCCTCCCGGGCAAGCGCATGTGCCGGGTCCGCTACGACGACGGCCGCACGACCACGTGGCCCTACGAGGACATCCGGCGCGGCGAGGCGACGACCGACCCCGACCGACCGGCGCTCCGCCAGCACCATCCCGCGGCCCGCACCGGCCAGGGCGGGCGCCCTCGCAGGTGACCGAGCTGGTCCTCGGCGTCCTCGCGCTGCCGCGAGCCCGGCCATCGCCCGAGTCCGGGTAGCCGGCGCACGACCGGCCGCCTGCCCGGCAGTGTCCTCTGCGTCGCCTGCGCCGGCCTCCATTCGCCGCCCGCCGCGGCGGCGACGCTGAGTCGCCCCCGATGGGCACCGCGCAGTGGCTCGCCCACGCCATCATCGGCGGGTTGCCAGGCGTTCGTCGAACCGCGCGCCGCCTGTCAGCCCACGCGGGCTGCGAGGACGCACAGATCGTCGGTGCGCTCGGTGCGCACGCCCAGGTCGTCGGCCAGCCGCTCGACGATCTCCGCCGGTGCGTCGTCGCCCACGCGCCGGGCGGCGGCGACCAGCTCATTCAGACCGACCATGAGGGGACGGGTCCGCGACTCGACGAGCCCGTCGGTGAACAGCACGAGCGTCGAGCCCTCCGGCAGGACCGCAGTCCCCTCGGTGCGCGGCACCCCGGCGTCGACGTCGAGCGGCAGCGAACGGCCACCGAGGGCCAGCGCGGGCTCAGCGCCGGCCGCGACGATCAGCGGCGGCGGATGGCCGGCGCAGGCGTAGCGCACGTGCCCGTCGCGGGTGCATAGCTCCGCGTAGACGACGGTCGACATCCGCCCCACCTCGTGGCGGTGCGCGTAGGCGTCCAGGGCCCCGAGAAGCCGCCCGGGACGCAGATCGGTGGAGGCGAGCGCACGGACCGCGCTGCGCAGCTGTCCCATCGTCGCCGCCGCCTCGATTCCCCTGCCCACCACATCGCCGACGACCAGACCGATCGTGTCCGGGCGATCCAGCGGGAACGCGTCGTACCAGTCGCCGCCGACCTCCAGTCCGGCAACGGCCGGCCGGTACAGCACCCCGAGCTCAAGACGAGCGGCGAGGGGCAGTGCTCCGGACAGCATGCTGCGCTGCAGCTCGGCGGCGATGTCGTGCTCGCGCCGGCGCGCCTTGAGCAGCTCCTGCTCGTAGCGGCGCCGGTGCGTGGCGTCGAAGACGACCGTGCGGATGGAACGCGGCGTCGCGGTGTCATCGCGGACGAGCACCGAGTTGACCAAGGCGGCCATGAGCGTGCCGTCCGCACGCACGATGTCGACTGCGATCTCGCGCACCGCTCCCTGCATGTGCAGCAGCGGCGCGTAGTGGGTCTCGTGATAGATCCGCCCGCCCGGGGACAGCAGGTCCTGGAAGCGCCGGCGCCGCACGAGCGCCTCGCGCGACAACCCGGTCAACCGCTCGAAGGTCCGGTTGACCCGCAACAGCGTTCCGTCCAGGTCGGTGGACAGGTAGCCGCAGGGCGCATCCTCCAACAGCTCCTCCGCCGTCTCCTCGAACGGCGCCGACCGATCCATCAGGGGCCCAGATAGGCCTCGATGGCGGCGCTCGTCTCCTCGGGCGCGCTGAGGTTCGGACAGTGACCGGTCGCCGCGAGCCGCACGAAGCGGCTGCCGCGCAGCCGCTCGTGGACGAAGCGTCCCACGGCGTCCGGGGCGATGAGATCGTCGCTGCACTGCAGCACGAGCGCCGGTGTGGTGATCCGGTCGAGGTCGGCGCGGTTGTCGGACAAGAAGGTCGCACGCGCGAAGTGTGCGGCGATCGCCGGATCCGCGCGGCAGAAGAGCTCGTTGAGCTCCTCGCCCAGCTCGGGCCGATCGGAGTTGCCCATGATCGCGGGCGCCATCGCACTCGACCATCCCAGGTAGTTGCTCTCGAGCGACTCCAGCAGACCGTCGATGTCTTCCCGCGAGAATCCGCCGGCGTAGTCCTCGTCATCGACATAGCGGGGCGACGGCCCGATGAGAACCAGGTGCGCGAAGCGGTCGGGCCGCTCCGCTGCCGCGAGCACGCCGATCATGGCGCTGACCGAGTGGCCGACGAAGATCACCTCGCGAAGGTCGAGCTCCTCGCAGATCTCGAGCACGTCGTCGGCGTAGCCGCTCAACGTCGCGTAGCGCGCGGGGTCAAACGCCGCGAGGTCGGAACCGCCGAGGCCCACGTGATCGAAGAGGACGATCCGGTAGCGATCGGCGAACTCGGGCCAGACGAACCGCCACATGCTCTGATCGCAGCCGAAGCCGTGCGCGAACACCATCGGCCGGCCGTCGAGGCGGCCATGGACCTGCACGTTGTTGCGGCGAAGGGCGCTCAAGCTCGCCCCACGATAACGGCCGTGCGCCAGCAGTCCTGCATACCGCGCCGCCGCCCGACCGATGTCCGGCGAGAGTCCCGCGTCGGGCACGCTGCTCGGCGAGCCGCTGGACGTGGGTCGGCGCGAGCCTGGGAGCTGGAGCTGCGGCGCGCCTCGTGACGCTCAGCCGGTGCGCGCCGCGGTGAAGGACACCGGGTCGCCGGAGCACGACGCCGAGCCACCGTCGGCGGTGACGTGCTCGCCCTGGGGCCTGATCGTGCCCGTGGCCTGCGCGCCGGCCAGCGCGCCGGAGAGCTCGGCGTAGACCTGCTCGGCGCCGGAGAGCCGGTCGCGGGCCACCCCGCCCGGCGTGAGCGTCGCCGACAGGGCGCTCTGGACCGCGCTGCTCCCCGTGGCGTCACCGGCCTCCTGGGAGAGGTCGAGCGCGAGCTCGCGCGTCGTGGTGAACCCGTCGTCGCAGGTGAACGTCACCGTGGCCTTCAGGTCGCGCGCGAGGAAGTCCGTGTACGTCCAGGCGCCCGCGCGCGTGCTGTGCGCCGCGGCGGTGAAGGTGATCGGCAGCCCCTGGCCGGTGGTCCCGGCGTAGGTGCCGAGCTGCCACCAGGTCTTGGGCGGCTGGTGCCTGGCGACGATGGTCGCCTTCCCCGAGCACCGCTTCAGGTAGTTGTGGCGGTAGTGGGTGAGGTAGTGCAGCGTGACCGTGCTCCACGTCCGGTCGAAGCGCAGGTCCCAGCTCTCGAGGTCGCCGGGGTAGATCGTGTTGCGCAACCGCTTGACGACGTGCCGGTCACGGCCCACGTGGAACGGGCGGTTGACCAGACCGGTCTGCTCGCGCCACACGCGACGGCCTGGGGGACCACACCGGGTGATGCGCTTGGCGTCGAGCCAGAGGTAGGTGATGGTGTCGGTCCCGGCGTCCATCTCCAGGCGGAACTCGCCGCCGCCCTTCGGCGTGCCGGTGTAGTGGACCTTGTCCTCCCCGCCCAGCAGCGGCGGCCCGGCGGCGCGGGCCGCGGGCGCCCAGGCGGCGATCACCAGCAGCGCGATGACGACGGCGGGGCGGAACGGGTGCATGCGGTCCTCCTTGACGCGAGATGTGTCCTCGACCCTACGCCGGGGCGCTCGCCGCGCCATCCGGGCGACTGCGGTCCGGATCTGCGGCGTTCTGCACAGGTCGCGCGCGTCGCGGCGAGATCGGCGGCCGGCGCGGCAAGACGTCCCGATACCGGACACGGCGCAGGGCTGAGGAGCCGCCGTGCACGCCCGCGTCACCCACCATCCCGAGGAGGAACCCACGAGACCGATACCAGTACCGGGCACTGGCCGTGTCGCGGCGGCCGTGCAGGCGTGACGACAACGGCGCCCCGGAACGACGAAACCCCCGCTCACACGAGGGCTCCGGGCCGATAGCTGGGGGAGACTCGAACTCCCGACCTCACGATTATGAGGCGAGGGTCCGGACCCTCCCGGTGAGCCGGAATCGCCGATGAACACGGGCATTCGGGGCTCGTGGGCCTCTCCCCCGCGTCGGGTGCTGAGCATCCGATTCGGGGCGATTCGTCGGGGTTCACGGGCGCCGGTGCCCGTTCAGGCGGGCACCGGATCTCTCAGATGTTGTACTCGAACGGCGAGACGAGGGTCATGTGCTGCACTCGTTCGCATGACCACTCTCGAACGCGAAGCAGTCGACGGCTACGAAGAGATCACGGAAGCGTCGGCGCCGGCTCTTGCCGTGTCCGCGACGGAGGTCCGCGACTGGCTCGCTGACCGTCTGGCCGACGGCGAGATGGGCGCGAGCGTCCTCGTCGAGTCGGCGGCTGCGGCCGGGATCAGCGAGTCGCAGCTGCGTCATGCCCGGCAGCGGCTGGGCGTCGTGGTGTCGCAGCGCCAGCGGCAGTGGTGGTGGCGTCTGCCGGAGGTCGTCGACGAGTCGATCCCTCCGTCGGTCGCGCATGCCCCGGCGCGCTACCGCCGCGATTGGCTGCCGGCCGGCACCGGCGTCGACTGGATCGAGGCGCTCCGGGTCCGTCACGTCGAGGCGGCCGACGCGTGGGCGTGGGCGTCGCACGAGCAGGCGGCGGTGACCGTCCTGCGGGGCCGAGCGGAGACCGCGTTCGCCGAGCAGGTCAAGGACGCGTTGCGCGCCGGCGATGCCGCCCCGGCCCGTCCGGCCGATCTCGACCCGGTCGTGCTGGCCGGGCGCATGGTCGTGGCGCGCGAGGTCGTCGCGATGGTCGCCGACGCGCTCGGCACGGTCATCGTCGATGCGCTGGGGAGCTTCGCCGCCGGCGCAGCGAGATCCCCGACGAGGCGCTGTCGCGGTTCAGCGACGCGCTGCGCGGCTCGCTGCAGGTGGGCCCGGGCGACCTGGCCCGCGAGCAGGCGATCCGGCTGCGGGCGCAGGCCGACGAGCTTGACCGGAGCGATCCGGCTGTCGTGGTCCTCGGCGACGAGGACGAGCAGGACCCCATCCCTACATCGGAGGAAGCATGACGTTGGACGCACAGATCACCGGCCGCGAGCGTGTCGTGTCCGGCTTGTTCATCGACTACTGGACGGTCAGGCGTGATCCGGACGGCGTCGAGCAGAAGGTGCTCGCTCGGGCGTCGCGAGGCGACCTGATCGTGCTGTCGCCGGCCGAGGAGTCGCGGCTGGACGAACTCGGGATGCTCGGCGAGCGCGGGTGGACGGCCGAGGACGTCGAGGCGTCGATCGAGCGCACCCGTCTGGCGATGGTGGCGCAGAACCAGCGCGAGTCGCACCAGCGGAGCCTCGGCTGATGTCGCGGATCCCGAGCATCGCGGCGGCGGTAGCGGCCGGTGCGATCAAGCCGCGGTCGGTCGCCTACTTCGAGCGCGAGTACGCGCGGTCGCCGAAGGGCGTCGAGGAGCTGCTCGCCCGGGCGATGGAGCGCGTACGGACGGTCGAGGCGGCCGCACCGCGGCGTCGTGCGGATGTCCTGCTGGCGACGACGTCGTCGACTGAGGGTCCGAACGCGTTCGGGATGCCGAAGGTGTCGCCGGCGCCCGCACCGACCGCGCCCGGTGTCGTGACACCGCTGCAGTCGGGGTCGGTGCTGTCGCTGGCCGAGCAGCGCGCCGAGTGGGCGTCGGGCGCCGCCCGGTCGCAGCGCTGCGGTCACGCCGTCGCACCGTTCCGGCCCCGCGCCGATCTCACCGGAGGCGTCGCGTGACGCCGCGGCCAGCCGCGACCCGGTTCGCCGAGGACGTGTACGCCCGCCTCGGGCCGGTCGCCGAGGGCGACGAGGGTCGCGGCTGGCCGCTGCTGACCTACGTCGTGGCGTTGACGCAGCAGGTCGAGCGCGTCGCGATGCTCGTCTACGGCGACGGCGTGTCGCTGCCCTACCGCAACCTCGTCGACGTCGACACCGCAGCGGACGACGACCTCAACTTCGTTGGGATGTTGTCGGGGTCCAAGCGGCGCCGGCCGGGCGAGGACCCGGCCCGCCAGCGCGACCGCATCCGCAACGTCGAGGGGTTCAAGCGAGGGACGCCGGACTCGCTGATCGGCGCGGTCCGCGTATCGCTGCCCGACATCGCCACAGCGACCTACTCGACGGTCGAGAGCCGCTTCGCGAGCTACCTCGATGCGCAGGCCGGGTTCGGCACCTACGCGCAGGCCGAGGCGCAGACGCAGCCGTCATCGCGCTACGTCGCGCTGCTGGAACGCGTCGACGGCGACGCCTACAAGCTGCGGATCGTCGTCAAGGCCAACGAGGTCTCCGATGCGCCGGCGCTGCTGGCCGCGGTGCTTCCGCTGAAACCGGCCGGGCTGCTGCTGGACCTGCAGGTCAATGCGTTCCTGTCGATCGACGAGCTCCGCGGGTCCATCGACGCTCTGACGGGCTCGATCGACGCGCTCGGGCGGGGGTCTGAGATGCCGTCCTACGCCACGACCGCGCGGCTGGCGCTGCGCAAGATCCTTGGCACCTCCAACGCCAGCGATCTCGACACCGGGATCGGCGCGGTCGCCGACGACGTCGAGGCCGCGCTCGCGCATCTCGTGCCGATCGGCGGGATGCTGCCGTGGGCCGGCGCCGGCGCGTCGCTGCCGTTCGGGTGGCTGTACTGCGACGGGCGCGCCGTGTCGCGCTCGACGTTCGCGGCGCTGTACGCGGTCATCGGCACCGCCTACGGCGTCGGTGACGGGTCGACGACGTTCAACGTCCCCGACGCCCGCGGACGGGTGCTCGTGATGGAAGACGCCGGCGCCGGCCGGCTGGCGACGGCGAACACGCGCGGCGCGACCGGCGGCGCCGAGACCCACCAGCACCAGCACATCTCGCCGGTCGGTGCGCGCGCCGGGCTGCTGCGTGTCCTCGACCCGACGGACGGCACGCTGGACTGGAACGGGTCGTCCTACTCGTTCCTCGACGCGCCGGGCGATACCGGCGTCGAGATCGGCGCTCCGTCGGGCAACTCGGCCGAGCGGCACGTTGTCACGAGCACGGCGGCGTCGACGCTGCAGCCGGGCCTCGTGATCGGTGCATGGATCCTGAGGTGCTCATGACCGGGCTGCCCGCCGACCCGACGACCCCGGGCGACTCGCTATGGGCCACCTACGAACTGCTGCGCCGCGGCGCCACGCAACGCGACGAGTTCACGGCGTCGCCGAAGATCATGGACGCACTCGACCCGCACGAGCTGCGCGCGATCCTCGGCGTCTACGTCGCTGCCGCCCGCCTCGGCTGGGCCGTCGGCGATCAGATGATGCGCGACATCGCCGACGGCGTCGACCGGGACCTCGGCATCACGCGATGAGCGACGCGCCCCGCGATCCATTCACGACCGCCGACACGAGCATGGCGATCCTGCGCTCCCTCAGACGCCGGGCCCGCGACGTCTACGACCCCAACGAGCCCCACGCACTACGTACCGCCATCGACGCACTCGACGACCGCGACGCACGATGGGCGCTGTACTGCTTCGCGACCGCCGACGCCGCAGGCTGGCCCTACATCGAGAACACGCTGCGCATGCTCGACGCCAAGCACGACCGCGACGACGTCACTCGGGACGACCATGCTGTCGAGTGAAATCGCGGCGGTGGGTGCGAGAGCGTGTCGTCGGTGCGGGTGTCGTCGGGGGCTGTCGTGACGCGACGCGCACCTATGAGCGACGACGAGCGGCGTCGGCGTGCTCGGGAGGCGAAGCAGCGGGAGCGGGAGCGCAAGGCGTCAGGTGCTCCTCCTGCGTTGTGCGGGGCGTCGAAGCGTGGTGGGGGCGGTGGGACGTGTCGTTTGCCGGCGGGGCATGGGACGCCGCATCCGGGTCGGGGGCGGTGTCGTCGTCATGCGGGGAACACGCCGGCGTCGATTGCGAAGGCTGCTCGGGAGGAGGCGCTCGCGGAGGCGCGGGCGGTCATGCCGGATGCTGTGCACGAGCTTGATCCGGGCCGTGTCGTTGTCTTGGCGGCGTCGATGGCTGCTGATCGGCTGGCGCGGTTCCGCGAGACGTATAGCGCCGGTTTGGCGGAGGGCCGGATCGATCTGTTGCGGGTCGAGGGCGAGATGCTCGATCGTGCTTCGCGGCTTGGGCGGACGGCGGTGAGCGAGGACTTCGAGGCGCGTAAGCGGGCGACGGTGGACTACGCGATCGACCGGATCGTCGGGGCTGCGGAGGAGGCGATCGCTGCGGTCGGTCTCGACGTGGCGCAGCGCATGGTCTTCGCTCGGGTGTTCAGCGAGCGGCTCGCGACGTTCGAGCACGGCGGCCGGCGTCCGGATGATGTCGAGCAGGTCGAGGTGCTCGACGCGGCGTGAACGATCTTCCCGCCGCCTGTGTCGCTGTCTCCTCCGGTCGGGGTGGCGCGGGCACTCGGCGGGCGGGCGAAGGGCTGGGCCGGGCGTGTCTACGGCGCCCGGCCCACGCATGGCTCTTCGCGGGCTCTGGGCGGTTCGGTCCTCATACCGGCAGGGGATCGGCCGCCCGGACGCCCACGCGGCCCTGAGCGGGCTCTGAGCGGGCACCCGGCGCGCCCGGTGAGCACGAGGGCGTCTCCACGGGCTGCAGGCGCAGGGATTGACGGGCTCTGACCGCTCGCGCACATCGCGTGCGCTCGCGCTCAATCGTCGGGGTGCGGCTGCAGAACGGGCATAGCGTCGGCCGGCGGCGGCACGAGATCCGGTGACGCCGGCGGATCGGACGAGGCGTCCATCCGCGCGCCGACGCGAGCGGCCGCGACGCTCTCGAAGTCCCTCACGTAGCCGTCGAAGCCCTTGAACGCCTCGTTCAGGCTCTGCACCCGCGACCACCCACGATTCAACTCATCGTCTAGTCCCGACATCTCGATGCTGCGCATGAACACGAGCAGCCACCGATTCGCCTCCGCGAATGTCAACGCCAGCCGATCGCCAGGGCCGAGACGGACCGCTAGTCGGGCGGCCATCGCATCGAGGTCGCGGCCGGCCTCCCACGCTTGCCGAATGAGGCGTGCGGCCTTCAGGCCCACGGACGCGCCGAGTTGGGTGTGCTTCTGGCGCGCGGCGGACGCGGCGTACTTCGCGACGTGCAGTGCGACCGCGGCCTCGTCGAGCAGGTCTCGGAGGTCGTCGACGTCGGCTAGCTCTCGCGCGTGGGCGAGCCCCGCGGCGTGGCGTTCGCGCTCGGCCTCCAGTTGCGCGGTCAGTGCCTCGCGCTGCGCTGTGATCTGGCGGCCCTGGCGACGGTCGGCTGAGATCCATGCCATGCCGGCGACGAGCAGCGCGGCGAAGAACGGCAGCAGCGATCCGGCGTGATCGGTGAGGACGGCGCCGGCGCCGGCGGCTGCAGCGAGGAGGACGAACGCTGCGCCTTCCTTGGGCGTGACGGTGCTGGGGTCGTCGTGCGGCTCGGTGGGGTGCACGCTCGGCTCAGAGGTCGAGGACGGCTTGCAGGGCGCTCTCGAACTCGGCGGGCTCGATGTGCGCTTCGAGGTGTGTGAGGCGCTCGGCGACGTAGGCGCGGACGTCTTGGCCGGTGAGCGCGAGGTAGTGGGCGCTGGCGACTCGGACCTGGCCGAGGGCTTGGCCGTTGCGGGTGACGGCGAAGTCGAGTGCAGTGCTGTCGGGGACACGGCCGAGCGGCTCGATGTCGTCGGGCGTGAATCCGGGCATGCGACCACGCTAGACCGCTGACCGGATGGGCGTGTATAGCGGTCGGGTGGGCGCTGGCGGGGCCGGGTGCCCGTTACGGCGGGGGCGTCGGTCGTTCAGGTGCTGCTGTCGCTGGGCGGAATTGTCATCTGAGCGCACGTTCGGGTGGCGTGCGATCAGCGGGAGACCGGGCGCGCGTCGGGGTCGTCGGCGCTCGTGTTCGGTGATGACGGCTGATCGCAGCGAATCGCATTGCCTGCGCGGGTTGCGGACCTCCGCGGTCGTCCGGCAGGTGCGTAGACTGGCGGTAGGTCGTGGTGCTGCCCGACCCCTTCGGTTGTTGTACGCGGGCCCGCTGGCGTCTTCCTTTCGCCGCCAGCGGGCCCGTCTCGCGTCTGGGCTCGGCGGTGACTCTCCGACGTCCGTCGGGGGCGCTGTCATCGTTCTGCGTGCCGGGCAGCCGCTCGGCGCGAGAACCGAAGAGAGGGCTACATGAGTGACCTGATCGGGCGCTACGCGTCCGACATCGAAGCCGAGGTGTTGGCGGTCGCACGAGCCGACCACGCCAGCGGCGTACGGACCGCGCTGCTTGACGCGTTGTACGAGCGGCTCGCAGTGGCCGAGGGCACGGAGTGGGAGCGCCTGGCGGCCGTCGTGGACCTCGCCGAGTCGCTGATCGCGGCGGGCCCGTCGTCGACGCCGGTGCCGCGGCCTCTGAGGCGTGTTCAGTGCTCGCGGGCTCTGCGGCGCTTCGAGCGTCAGATGCGCGCCCCACAGCAGGTCAGGTGCGGAGCGCGTCGGCGTGGTGCTGGACGGCCCGCCGGGCGCCGCTGCGGCGCTTCGTCGAGCACGGCCAGCGCTGACCCCGGCGACGGCGGAGAACCAGCGCCAGCCGCTGCCGGCACGGATCGGTGGGCGGCATGAGCGCCCGGGCGATCAAGACGTGCGACGAGATCCCCGAGGGCGCGTGGGGCGTCAGGCACCGGCCGTGCGGTGAGCGCTGGCCGGCGTCGGTGTTCGACGACGACAGCAGCCCGACCGATCCGCCGTGGGACGGGTCCGGGGCGCTGCGGTGCCCGAGTTGCGAGAGCCGCGGCGTCGTTGGCTATGGCGGGTTCGTCGTCGTCGCTCGTGGGAGCCTGCCCGCGGCTCTTGACCGGTCCTACTCGCAGGTGCCCGATGCGCTGTGGGACCACGGCGCCGCGCTCGGCCTGACCGCGAACGAGCGGGACCTCGCGCTCCTGCTGTGGCGGTTCCAGCGCGGCAAGCCGTTCGCCTACCCGGCGATCGAGACGCTCGTCGAGCGCACCGGGCTCAGCGACTCGACGGTGCGCAGGACTGCGAAGGCGCTCGAAGCGCGGTGTCTGCTGACGGTGCGGCGAGGCGTTCACCGTGACGGTCAGCGACTGGCGAACGAGTACGACGTCGGGCCGCTGTGGGACGCGCTGGCCGCCGTCGTCGAGGGTCGCGATGTTCCGACCTGTCGGTCAGAGCGACCGGTAGCTACCGGTCACAGTGACCGCCAGCTAGCGGTCACAGAGACCGCCCAAGTAGAGCCAGAGCAAGTACAGCCAGAGCAAGTAGAGCTTCCTGCGGAAGGTCGGGCAGAGCCCGACACGCTGCACGATCTCGTCGAGAGCGAGGTCGAGCCGTACTCGCCTCCGTTCGTCGTCGCCGCCCCGATCTACCGGCGCTATCGGCGTCGGCCTCGCAAGTTGCCGGCGCGCTACGTGCCGCCTCGACGCAGAGCCACAGCCGACGGCCCGCACGCCGACGTCGTGCTGTCGCCTGCGGCTCAGGTGCAGATGGACGGGATCATGCTGCGGCGCAAGATCGCGGCCGAGAGGCGGTCGGCATGAGCGCGCGGCGGCTGGACCCGCTGCGTCGCGGGACCCCCGCGGTCGCTCGCGGCGGTGGCCGTGACTGGCCGTGCCCGTATGAGCGGCATCGCCCGACGGATTGGTCGCTGACGGCGACGTCGGTCGTGGTCTGCGGTGTCTGCCACCCCCGGGTGATCGGGGCGGGGCGATGAGCGCCCGTCTGGCCGCTCTCGCGTCGCTACTGGCGGCCGTCGTCCTGCTGGGGCTGCTGGCGGCCGGCGCGGGCTCGTCGGTCACGGCAGCGGGCGTCCTGGCGGTCGTCGCTGTCGTGGTCGTCGTCGAGGCCGTGTCGCTCGTGGGGCGTCGGCGATGATCGGGCGCCTGCACCCCGACGACATCGAGGCGATCGCCGACGCGGTCGTCGCTCGGATGCGCCCGTCGGATCGGATGACGACGCTCGTCGACGCTGCGACGGTCGCCGCAGTGCTCGGAGTGGACCGGAACACGGTCTACCGGCACGGCGAAGCGCTCGGCGGGCAGCGGCTCGGGAACGGGTCGCGGCCGCGGCTGCGGTTCGACCTCGACGAGGCGGTGCGCCGCTGGACCGCTCGCGGTCTGAGCGAGCGGTCAGAGGTCCCGGAGGCCGCGCCAGCGCCGGCGGTTCGCCGTCGCGAGCGCCGCCAGCCGGCGGCCGGTGCCCATCTGTTGCCCATCCGCGGCGATGCAAGTTAAGATTGCTGTGCAATCAAGTGCCCCCGGCGACGTTGGCGCGTCCCGGGGGCTGGCGACGGAGAACAAGCTCCGCCGCGGTCCGCACGCTACCCGTCCCCGGCCGGCGTGCGCTCGCTGCGCATCTCGGCCTCCTGAGCCCCCAATGACCACAGGAGGTCGGCATGGCTAGACGGTCAACGGGCGGTGTCGTGGAGAAGTCCACGGCCCGCGGCAAGTCCTACGGGATCCGGTTCCGGGCGCTCGGCGCCCGCCGCTTCGAGCACGTCGGGTATGAGGCCGACGGCGTGACCCGCGCAGACGCGGAGCGCACGCTGGCCTACGTGCTGCAGCAGGTGCAGCGCGGCGACTGGCAGCCGGCGGCGGCGGCGGTCGCCGACGTCGCCGACACGGATCCGACGTTCCACGAGTTCGCGTCGGAGTGGTGGGCGGCGAAGCGGCTGGAGGTGCGGCCGAACACGATCGCGGCGTACGAGAACGAGTTGTCGGTGCACTTGCTGCCGTTCTTCGCGCGCCATCGGCTGTCGCAGATCACCGTCGCCGAGGTCGACCGCTACCGGGAGTCCAAGCTGCGCAAGGCGGCGGAGCATCGCGCGGCGCTGGCGGAGTGGGAGGCGCGCTGCGCTGCGCTGAAGGACGGCGAGGCGCGGCCGCCGCGCCCGCCGGCGGCGATGGTCTCGGCGGCCTACGTCAACGCGACGATCACGCGGCTCGGGAGCATCCTCGACGTCGCCGACGAACGCGGCCTCATCGCCCGCAACCCGGTCAGGGTCAATCCGCGCAACCGCAAGGCGAAGGTGACGCGTCGGCGCACGGCGCATCTCGACCGCCCGGATCACATCGTCGCGCTGCTGGACGCGGCGGGCCGCATGGACCGTGAGGCGGCGTCGCGGCGGGATCGCGACACGTGCCTGCGTCGGCCGCTGATCGCGACGTTGACGTTCGCGGGGCTGCGGATCAGCGAGGCGCTCGCGCTGCGGTGGGGCGATGTCGACCTCGCGGCGGGCCGGCTGCGCATCGGCGACGTCGAGGACACGAAGACGGCGGCCGGGCATCGGTCGGTGCCGATCCTGCCGGTGCTGCGTGACGAGTTGCTCGCTCGGAAGGCGAGCGTCGCGCTCGCGGCGCCGACCGACCTCGTGTTCGCCACCCGTGACGGCAGGCCGCTGTCGCGGGACAACACGCGCACCCGGATCCTCGGCGGGGCCCGCAAGCTCGCGGACGAGGCGCTGCTCGAAGCGGGGCTCGCGCCGCTGCCGGCGGGACTGACGCAGCACTCGCTGCGGCACACGTACATCTCGCTGCGGGCGGCGCTGCTGGACGACCTGCCGTCGATCTCGCGAGACGCTGGGCACGCCGACATCACCGTCACGGCGCGGATCTACACGCACGTCATGACTCTCGCCGAGGGCGACCGCGAGCGGCTCCGGGCACTCGTCGACGGCGTCCAATGGGCACCGTTGGGCACCAAGGGCGCTGAGACGGCGTCTGGCGGGCTCGACGCCAGCGACCCGAGAACGACGAAAGCCCCGCATCTGCAGGGCTTCCGGGCCGATAGCTGGGGGGAGACTCGAACTCCCGACCTCACGATTATGAGTCGTGCGCTCTAACCAACTGAGCTACCCAGCCAGGGGCGGCGATTCTAGCGGCCGCTGGTCGCGAGCACGTGGACGGTCACCACGCCGCCCGGGGCCGGGGTGTCGGCGGCGGTGAACACCACGGTCGGCCGGCCCTGCCGATCGACGGCCACGCCCACCGATCCCAGCGGGGGCGTGTTCCCGTGTCGTAGACCGACGCGGCGACCCCGCCGGCGGCCATGGCCAGCGCAGGATGGCGTGACGTGCCCTCACGACCCGCCGCGCTGCTCGCGGTCGCGGTCCTCGCTCTGCCCCACCGCCAGGAAGGCGGCCGAGACGAGCAGGACGGCGCCGATGCCGGCGATGACCAGGCCGATCGCGTCGAGCGCGGTGGTCGTGCCGACCGCGGCGATGACGCACCCGGCCACCAGGAGGGCGAGCGCGCCCAGGGCCAGGCGTCCGGGCATCAGCATGCCACCAGGGTAACCGCGCGCCTGCCGGGTACGCTCGCGGGGTGACCACCCCCGCCGGAGCCGACGTCGAGCGCGAGCTGCTGCCCTGGGCCGACGTCGGGCCCGCCACCCGTGCGCTGGCGACCTCCATCCACGAGGACGGCTACCGCCCCGACGTGATCCTGGCGATCGCCCGCGGCGGCCTCATCGTCGCCGCGGCGCTGGGCTACGCGCTCGGCGTCAAGAACACCTACACCATGAACGTCGAGTTCTACACCGGCGTCGACGAGCGCCTGCCCGTCCCGATGATCCTCCCCCCTGCTCCCGATCTCGTCGACCTCGAGGAGTCCCGGATCCTCGTGGCCGACGACGTCGCCGACACCGGCGCGACGCTCGCGCTCGTCAAGGAGTTCTGCGGCGGCAAGGTCGGCGAGGTGCGCTTCGCCGCCCTGTACGAGAAGCCGCACTCGACCATCAAGTGCGACTACGTGTGGAAGCGGACCGACCTGTGGATCGAGTTCCCCTGGAGCCTGGAGCCGGTCATCGGCGCCTGAGGCTCACGCCTCGCCCGACGCCGCCGCCAGCAGCGGGACGATCACGTCGCTGATCGGCGTCGGGACCCCGTGGCGGGCGCCCAGCCGCTGCACGACGCCGTTGCGCGCGTCCCACTCCAGCTCGCGCCCCGCCTCGCGGTCGAAGAGCATCGACGTGCCCATGTCCGGCGGCATGGCCTCGAACTGCGCCATGATCTCGTCGGCGACGGTGTCGGGCAGGTCGGCGCCCTCGGCGCGGGCGACGGCCAGGCACTCCAGGGCCAGGGCGCGCGACAGCCCATGGACGTCGGGACGGCCGTAGACCGCCGCGCGCCGGCCGCTGAGGACGAGCAGCGCCGCCACCGCGTTGAGCGTCAGCTTGCGCCACGCGACCGTCGGGAAGTCCGAGGCCAGATCGACGTCGCAGCCCCCGGACAGCACGCCCTGAGCCAGGCCGGCGCCCGGCTCGTCGGGCAGCGTGATGCTCGGGCGCAGCCGCAGGCGCACGCGCCCCGGCTCGGTCACCTCGGCCGGGAACCAGACGACGCTGGGCACGACCGGAGCCTGCGGCGAGACGTGCGGGCGGAGCATCGCGCGCTGCTCGACGCCGTTCTGCAGCGCGACCACGGGCGCCTGCCCGCCGGGCGGCGACAGCGCCCGCAGCCACGGCACCGCGCCCTCGGTCTGGTGGGCCTTGACGGCGACGAGCACGAGGTCGACCTCGGCCGGCGCGGCGCCCGGATCGGTGAGCACCGGCCCGGGGACGACGACCTCGGGGCCGTCGTCGGGGCAGACGACGATGCTCCCGGCGGGCGTGCGGCCGCACAGGGTGACCTGGTGGCCGCCCTCCAGCGCGATGGCGGCCACCGCCGCCCCGATGGCTCCGGGTCCGACGACGGCGACGCGCAGGGCGCTGGGGTCGGGCATCGCCGGGACGCTATCGGCCCCCGCCGCGGCCCGGACCGCGGCGGCGCCTACGATGCGCGGCGTGGACGTCGCCGAGCAGCCTCATGCCCGCCACGCGCTGCAGCGGCTGCGCGACGACGGCGCCGGGCCGCAGGTGCTGGCCGCCTTCGGCCGGCGGCTGGCGCAGCTCGCCGACCCCGGCGCCGGCGTGCTGCACGGCGAGGACCTGCGCCCCCTGGACGACGTCGCCGAGCTGGCCGGCCTGCCCGCGCCCCCGGCCGCCCGGCTCGACGCCCTCGCCGACCGCCTGGCGGTCCTCAAGCTCAACGGCGGCCTGGGGACGAGCATGGGGCTCAGCGGCCCCAAGTCGCTCATCGAGGTCAAGCCGGGGCGCACGTTCCTCGACGTCATCGCCGCCCAGGTCCTGGCGCTGCGCGCGCGCCACGCCGGGGCGCGCCTGCCGCTCGTGCTCATGGACTCCTTCGCCACGCGCGAGGCGACGCTGCGCGCGCTGCGGCGCCACCCCGGCCTGGCCGGCGACGTGGAGCCCGACTTCCTGCAGAGCCGCGAGCCCAAGCTGCGCACCGACACCCTGGAGCCCGTGGAGTGGTCCGCGGACCCGGCGCTGGAATGGTGCCCGCCCGGGCACGGCGACCTGTACGTGGCGCTGGCGGCCTCGGGCACGCTGGGGCGGCTGCTGGCCGCGGGCTATGACTGGGCCTTCGTGTCCAACAGCGACAACCTGGGCGCGGTGCCCGCCCCCGAGATCGCGCTGTGGGCGCAGGACGAGGGCGTGCCGTTCGTCATGGAGGTCGTCCGGGGCACCGCGGCCGACCGCAAGGGCGGCCACCTGGCCCTGCACGACGGGCGCCTCGTCCTGCGTGAGACGGCCCAGGCGCCGCCCGACGACCCGTCGTTCACCGACGTCGCCCGCTGGCGCTGGTACAACACCAACAACCTCTGGGTCGACCTGCGCGCGCTCGCCGCGCTCATGGACGAGGACCCGGCGGGCCCGGCCCTGCCGCTCATCGTCAACCGCAAGACCGTCGACCCCCGCGACCCCGGCTCCCCGGACGTCCTGCAGCTCGAGACGGCCATGGGCGCGGCGATCGGGGCGATCGACGGCGCGCGCCCGCTGCTGGTGCCGCGCACGCGCTTCGCGCCCGTCAAGACGGTCGACGACCTGGTGCTCGCGCGCTCCGACGCCTACGACCTGCGCGACGACGGGCGCATGATGCCGGCCTTCGACGGCGACCCTCCGGTCGTGACCCTCGACCCCGCCGTCTACCGCCACCTGCCCGACGCCGAGCGCCGCCTCCCCCACGGGCCGCCCTCGCTGCGCGGCGCCCGCAGCCTCACCGTGCGGGGCGACGTCACGTTCGGGCGCCACGTCACGGTGCTCGGCGACGTCACGCTCACCGGGCCGGCGACGATCGCCGACGGCGAGGTGCTCCGGGGATGAACGCGCCCGGCGTCTGCGCCTTCGGGCCCGGCCGCGTCAACCTCATCGGCGAGCACACCGACTACAACGGCGGCCTCGCCCTGCCGTTCGCGATCGCCGAGGGCGTGACGGTCACGGCCACGCCGATCGACGGCGACCGCGTCCGCGCCGTCGCCGCCGACCTCGGCGAGGACGACGAGTTCCCGCTGGCCGCCCCGCCGCGCGCGGAGGGCTGGCGGGCGTTCGTGCGCGGGATCGTGGCCGAGCTGGGGACCGCGGGCCACACGCTGTGCCCGGCGTCGCTGACGATCACGAGCACGCTGGCCCGCGGCTCGGGGCTCTCGTCCTCGGCCGCCTTGGAGGTCGCGCTGGCCCTCGCGCTGCTCGCGGCGGCCGGCGAGCGCGACCCCGACCGCCGGGCCCTCGCACGGCTCTGCTCCGGCGTGGAGAACGACTGGGTGGGCGCCCAGACCGGCCTGCTGGACCAGACCGCGGCGCTGCTCGGGGCGCAGGGCACGGCGCTGCGCATCGACTTCGCCACGATGGACGTCACCCCCGTCCCGTTGGACCTGGGCGGCTGGCGCCTGGTCACCGTGGACTCGGGCGAGACCCACTCGCTGGCCACCGGCGGATACAACGCGCGCCGCGCGGAGTGCGAGGGCGCCGCCCGACGCCTGGGCGTCGCGACGCTCAGCGCCGCCGACGCGGCCGCGGCGGCCCGGCTGCCCGATCCGCTGGACCGCCGCGCCCGCCACGTCCTGGAGGAGAACGCGCGCGTGGAGGCCGCCGTCGCCGCCCTGAGCCACGGCGACCTCGCAGCGCTCGGACCGCTGCTCGACGCCTCCCACGCGAGCCTGCGCGACCTCTACGACGCCTCGACCGACGCGGTGGAGCGCACCGTCCGGACGCTGCGTGAGGCGGGCGCCGCGGGCGCGCGGATGGTCGGCGGCGGCTTCGGCGGCCACGTGCTCGCGCTGCTGGCCCCGGGCGCCGGGCTGCCGCCCGGCGCCCACGAGGTGGCGCCCTCGGCGGGCGCGCGGCTGCTCTAGGCGCCGCCCGCCGCTCGGCGCTTGCGCTCCTCCTCCTGCAGCTGGCGGCCCAGCGGGCGCAGCAGCGCCCAGGCGACGAACAGCGCGCCGAGCGCGAGCATCCCGAGCCCGGCGATCAGGTTGATGTGCACGCCCGCGGCCTTGGAGATCTCGGCGCCGGAGTCGCCGAGGCCGACGATCACCAGCACGACGCCGTAGAGCAGGAACAGCCCGCCGATGATCCGGCGCAGGTCGAACAGGTTGGCCACCTGGGCCTCGCGCGTGCCCGTGCCCTGCTCGGGGGTGTCTCGGTCGCTCATCGCGGCCTCCTAGAAGAAGATGATGGTCAGGACGATGCCCAGGGCGATGGCCCCGAACCCGAGCAGCTTGGGCGACTCCCACCAGCGGTCGTGGCCGGCGGCGACCGCGGCGTCCTCCTTGTTGACCATGCCCCAGACGAGGCCCTGGAGCTCCTCGACCGGCTTGGGGCGCGTCACGAGCGTCACGGACACGGTGACGATCGCGTCGACGACGAACGCGGCGCCGGCGCCCCAGAAGGACTCGTCGAGGTCGGATCCGAACGTGAACCAGCCCGCCCACTTGTACCCCACGTAGGTCACCAGCGCGGCGATCGTCCCGGCCACCAGGCCCCACAGGCCGGCCGCCGGCGTCATCCGCTTCCAGAACATGCCGATGATGAACGTGGCGAACAGCGGGGCGTTGAAGATGGAGAACAACGCCTGCAGGTAGTTCATGAGGTTCTGGTAGCCCGACGCGATCAGCGCCGTGCCGATGGCCACCAGGATGCCGCCGATGGTCACGAAGCGCCCGGCCCGGATGTAGAAGGCGTCGGGCCGGTCACGGGCCAGGTAGGGCTCGATGATGTCGGTCGTCACCACCGTGTTGAACGCCGACACGTTGGCGGCCACCCCCGCCATGAACGACGCCATCAGCCCGGTCAGCGCGATGCCCAGCATGCCGTTGGGCAGGTACTCGTTCATCAGCAGCGGGATCGCGTTGTTGTAGGCCAGGTTCGCGTCGCCGCCGCCCAGGTGCGGGATCTTCCACAGGGCGATCATGCCCGGGATGACCACGACGGCCGGGATGAGGAGCTTGGGGTAGGCGCCGATGAGCGGCGTGCGCTGCCCCGCGGAGAGGTCGCGCGCCGACAGCGCGCGCTGGACCTCGGCGAAGTTCGTCGTCCAGTAGCCGAAGGACAGGATGAAGCCCAGCCCGAAGACGATGCCGATCCAGGTGGCGCCGATCGGGTTGGTGACGTGGCCGGGGTCGGTGCCCTGCAGGGCGTGCAGGCCGGCCTCCCCGAGCCTGGTCTGGCGGATCTTGTCCTGCAGGCCGCCCCAGCCGCCGGCGTCGTGCAGCCCGACGATCGTCAGCGGGACGAGCGCCGCCATGATCACGAAGAACTGCAGGACCTCGTTGTAGATCGCCGAGGACAGGCCGCCGAGCGTGATGTAGGCCAGCACGACGCCGGCGGCCACGACGATGCCCAGCAGGATGGGCCAGCCCAGCAGGAGCTTGAGGACCAGCGCCAGGGCGAAGAGGTTGACGCCCGCGATGAGCACGGTCGCCAGGGCGAAGGTGATGCTGTTGAACAGGTGCGAGGAGTCGCCGAAGCGCAGCCGCAGGTACTCGGGCACCGAGCGGACCTTCGACCCGTAGTAGAACGGCATCATCACCAGGCCGAGGAACACCATGGCCGGGACGGCGCCGATCCAGTAGTAGTTGACCGTCGCCACGCCGTACTGCGCGCCGTTGGCGCCCATGCCCAGGATCTCGGTCGCGCCGAGGTTGGCCGACACGAAGGCCAGGCCGGTGATCCAGGCCGGCAGCGAGCGGCCCGAGAGGAAGTAGTCCAGGCTCGTCTTGACGTAGCGCCGGGCCACGAGCCCCACCCCCAGCACGACCACGAAGTAGACGATGAGGATGCCGTAGTCGACGGCGTTGACGTCGAGGCGGACGTCGGACGCGGCGAGGACCCCGGCCGCGGCGTCCCCGGCGAGCGGGACATGGGACATGGGAGAGGTCATTGCCCAGACACGACGGCGCGCTAACGCGCCCCCCGGCGCGCCCAGACCACGGCGGGGCTCCAGGCCGCCGGCGCCGCGGTAGGTTGGCCGGGTGACCGCCCCCACCCGCCTGCACGACGCGATCGCCGAGCTCGCGCAGCTCAACGACGACCCCGGCGCCGGCGGGATCACGCGCGAGGTCTACACCCCGACCTACGGGCGCGCCGTCGACCTCGTCTCGGGCTGGATGCGCGACGCCGGGTTGACCGTCCGCGTGGACGCGGTCGGCAACCTGTTCGGCACCTGGACGGGCAGCGAGCCCGGCGCGCCGCGCGTGCTGACCGGGTCGCACATCGACACCACGCTGAACGCCGGCGCCTACGACGGGGTCGTCGGCGTGCTCGGCGCGATCGAGGCTGTCCGCGCCCTGCGCGCGGAGGGCGTGCAGCCCCGGCGCAGTATCGAGATCGTCGCCTGGGCCGGCGAGGAGCCGCGCTTCGGCACGGGCTGCACCGGGTCGCGGATGGTCACCGGGGAGCTGGGCCGCGAGGACCTCGACCGCCTCGCCGACCGCGACGGCGTCACGATGGCCGACGCGCTGCGCTCGGCGGGCCTGGACCCCGACCGCATCGGCGACGCGCGCATCGACCCGTCGACGGTGCACGCGCTCGTCGAGCTGCACATCGAGCAGGGCGCCGTGCTCGAGACCCACGGCGAGCCGATCGGCCTGGTCACCGCGATCGCCGCCGCGCACGACCTGCGGATGATCCTGCGCGGCGCCGCCGATCACGCGGGCGCGACGCCGATGGACCTGCGCCGCGACGCGCTGGTCGGCGCGGCCGAGGTCCTGACGACGCTCGAGCGCCTGGCGCGCGAGTCCTCCAGCGGCACGACCGTCGGCACGATCGGGGTCATCCGCGCGCTGCCCGGCGCGATCAACGTCGTGCCGGGCACCGTCGAGCTCGGCGTCGACGTGCGCGACAGCGACGGGGCCGCGCGCGAGCAGGTCGTCGCCGACCTGCTGGCCGCCGCCGGCGAGATCGGCGACCGCCGCGACCTCGCGGTCGAGGTGCAGGAGATCGGCCACGACGCCCCGGTGTCGTGCTCGGGCGCGGTCATCGCCGCGGCCGAGGCCGCCTGCGAGGCGCTGGGCCTGCGCGGGCGCCGCATGATCAGCGGCGCATACCACGACGCGCTCGTGCTCGGCCGCCTGGTGCCGGTGGGGATGATCTTCGTGCCCTCGCGCGCGGGCATCAGCCACCATCCCGACGAGTACACCGCGCCCGAGGACCTGGACCGCGGCGTGGCCGTGCTGACCAGGACGCTCGCGACGCTGGCGGCCTGAGGCGCGGCTCAGGCCCCGTCCTGCAGCCGGGCGAGGTCCTGCGGCGTGTCGACGTCGTCGGGGCGGCCGAGGCCGTCGCAGGCCACGAGCGCCGTGCGGCCGCCGCGCAGCAGCTCGCGCGCCCCGGCGTCGCCGGCCAGCCCGGCGACCGCGTCGAACAGCGCAGCCTCCAGCAGCGTCGGATGGCCGGGCACCCCGTCGTAGGTCGCGCGCACCGCGTCGTGGGCGGGCCCGCGCGCCGCGGCGACGCGGCGCACCGCCGAGGGGACAGCAGCGGCTGGTCGCCGAGCACCACGACGACCGCCTCGGCCCCGGCCTCGCGAGCGGCGGCGACGCCCGCGCGCAGCGAGGCGCTCTGGCCCGTGGCCCAGTCCTCGCAGAGCACGACGTGGGCGCCGTACAGGTGGGCGCCGTCGCGGACGGCCCCGGCCTGGGCGCCGAGGACCACGAGCACGGGCGCGCAGCCGCCGGCGGCCAGGGCCGCCACGGCGTGCTCGACCAGCGGGCGCCCGCGGAAGGGCGCGAGCTGCTTGGGCGTGCCGAACCGGCTCGCCGACCCGGCCGCCAGCACCACGCCGGCGAGCACGGCGCTAGCCGGTGATGCCGCCCGCCCGCACGCGCGCGGCCATGTCCGAGGACTCGGCGCGGTAGACCTCCCCGGGCAGCTCGAGGACGGGGAGCTTGGACTGGCCGCTGAGCTGCTCGACGGCCGGCCGCTTGCCCTTGCCGTAGCCGTGCTTGACGATGTCGTAGGGGATGCCCTGCTCGTCCAGGGCCCGCTGCACCTTCCAGCACGCGTCGAGATCGGTGTGCAGGAACGTCCAGGAGCAGCGGTGCAGCTTGATGTCGGCCATGACCCCCACACTAGGGCGCGGCGCACGCGTGCGGCCGCAGGCGATGCAGCACCACCGCGGCGTCGCGGTCCTCGGACTCCAGCGCGAACGTCGCCCGCGCGGCGGCCAGGACGTCGCGGGCGCCGGCACGGCGCGGGTCGGCGAGGCGCAGCTCGCCGCCCGGGGCCACGAGCCGCGGCCAGAGCGCGAGCGCGGCCCGAACGTTGGCCTCGGTGTAGAGCACGTCGGCCGCCAGCACGAGGTCGAACGGCCCGAGCGCGGCCAGCGCCTCGCCGTGGGCCCCCCAGTCGACCTCGGCCACGTCGGCGACCACGGCGTTGAGCGCCAGCGCGTGGGCGGCGAAGACGACGGCGTCGGGATGGCCGTCGGTGGCCAGCACCCGCGCGCCGGCGCGGGCGGCGACGATGCTCGGCGCGCCCAGCCCGCAGCCCAGCTCCAGCACGCGGATGCCCGATGCCGGCGGGTCGGCCGCCAGCGCTCGGGCCAGCGCCAGCCCGCTCGGCCAGGGCCGCGCCCAGTAGGGCACCGGCGCGCCTGCGGCGCCCTCCTCGTGGCGCAGCTGCTCCCAGTCGGCCGGCAGGACGAGGACGACGTCGCCGCCCCGCCCGACCTCGAAGCGCTGGACCACGACGTCCAGCAGTGCGGGCGGCGGCGGGGCGGCACCCGCGCCGGTGCGCAGGCGCTCGCCCAGCGAGGCCCGCAGCGCGCTCAGCGCATCAGAAGCCAAAGGCGACGGGCGCCGGGTCGCGCAGGAGGCCGAGCGCCGGGGCGTACATGGTCTCCTTGATCGCACCGAGCGTCGCCGGGTCCTTGCCCGCCTGGGCCGCGGCGAGCTCGACCGCCGACGGCAGCACCTCGTCCTCACCGACCGCGGCGCCGACGATGTCGGCCGCGACGGCGTCGGCGCCGCCGTAGCGGCGTCCGGTGGTCATCGCCTCGTGGGCGGTCTTCTTGGACATGCGCGCCTGCATGAGCGCGGCCATCGCCGGGGTGAAGGCGATCTTGATGTCGACCTCGGGAAGCAGAGGAAGCCGCGGTCGGCGCGCATGACCTTCTGGTCGTGGGCGATCGCCAACATCGCGCCGGCGGCGAAGCAGTGGCCCTGGATGGCCGCGACGGTCGGCACGGGCAGCGCCAGCACCTTGGCGAACAGCCCGTGGACGTCGCGGATGAAGATCCCGACCTCGTCGCGGTGGGCCTGCAGCCACTCGAGGTCCAGCCCGTTGGACCAGAACTTGCCCGTGCCGACGGTCACCAGCGGCGCGGGCTCGGCGGCGACCTGGTCCAGCAGGCCGCCGACGGCGCCGACCCAGTCGGGGTTGAAGCGGTTCTCGGTGTCGCCGAGATCCAGCACGTAGACGTCGCCGTCGCGATCCAGGGAGGGCATGGCGCGGCAGCCTACGACCTACAACAACGTCGTGTCGTCCGGCAGCCCGAGCAGGAGCCGGCCGGTCGTCTCCCACGTGATCGGCGCGACCTGGACGTGCGCGGTGGCCGCGTGGGCGTCGCGGAAGCGGCGTCCCAGCGGCGAGCGGTCGTAAACGGCGGCGCCCCCGGCGAGGTCGTGCATCGCGTCGGCCACGCGGGCCGAGGTGCGCACGGCGTGGGTGGCCGCCAGGCGCAGCCCGAGGCGCTCGGCGTCGCCCACCGGGCCGCCGGCCGTGGCGGCCGCCCAGGCCTCCCACACCGCCTGGGTCACGAGGGCGCGCGCGGCGCGCAGGGCGGCCTCGGCCTCGGCGACGCGGGCCTGCGTGTCCGGACGCTGCGCCATCGTGCGGCGGGCGCCGTGCGGGTGGCGGACGGCGGCCAGCGCGGCGAGGTCGTCAAGCGCGCCGCGGGCGTTGCCCAGCGCGGCGGCGGCGATCGAGAGCGCGAAGAAGCCGAAGATCGGGAAGCGGTACAGCGGGGCGTCGACGACCGGGCCGCCGTCCAGCAGCGACAGCACGCGCTCGGCCGGGACCGCCACGCCGTCGGCCACCGCGTCGTGGCTGCCCGTGCCGCGCAGGCCCCCGACGTGCCAGGTGTCGAGGACCTCGAGCTCGGCGCGGGGCAGCGCCACGATGCGCATGGCGGGCTGCTCGTCCTCGGTGACGCAGCCCGCGAGGAGCCAGTCGGCGTGGTCGATGCCGCTGCAGAACGCCCAGCGGCCGGTGACCCGCAGGCCGCCGCCGGGCGCCGGCACCGCCCGGCCCGTCGGCGCCCAGACTCCGGCGGCGATCGCGCCGGGCGGGCCGAAGACCTCGCGGGCGCCGGCGGGTGGCAGGTGGGCGGCCAGGAGGCTGCTGGTCGCCGCGATGGAGACGCACCAGCCCGCCGACATGTCGCCGCGGGCGATCTCCTCGGCGCAGGCCAGGATCTCGGCCGGCGTTCCCTGAGGGCCGCCGAGCGCCTCGGGCACGCCGAGGCGGAAGCAGCCCGCGTCGCGCAGGGCCTCCACGAGCTCGGGCGCCAGCCGGCGACCCTCCTCCGTCTCGGCCGCGCGGGCGGCGGCGAGGTCGGCCAGGCCGAGCGGCGACAGGACGGTCACGCCTCCAGCGTGCCGCGCGGCGCCGCCGCGCGCAAGCCGCCGCGCGGATGGCACTCATACCTGCAACTGATGACGGACGCGCAAAGACCGGCATTGACGCAGTCATTGCACTCTCGTTACTCTTTCCGCCGATGCAAGCAACCGGCGTCTCGGCGAAGCAGCTCACGGACGAGCTCATGGCGTTCCTGACCACGACGATCAAGTCCGCCCAGGGCGAGGTCTTCAGGCTCGTCGGCGAGCTGGACCTGTCGATGACGCAGCTCAAGATGCTGTTCGCGCTGGACGCCGCCGAGCAGGAGCTCACGCCGTCCGAGCTCGCCACGGCCGTCGGCCTCTCCCCGCGGCCACCGGCCGGGCGGTCGACGCGCTCACCCGCCAGGGCATCGTGTCCCGGCGCGAGGACGACGCCGACCGGCGCGTCAAGCGCCTGGCCCTGACCGAGGCCGGCCAGGCCGCGGTCTCCCGCATCGCCGCAGCACGCCTCGAAGGCCTGACCCGCCTCGTCGCCCCTCTGACCCCGGAGCAGCGCGGGGCGCTCAGCGCCGCGCTCGCTCCCCTCCTCCCCGCCCACTCCGACCCCTGCGCCGCCGTGCGCCCGGAGGACCCCCGATGACCACCACACCGAAGGCCCCCGACAAGCTGTTCGACCGCGCGCTGATCGCCGTGTCGGCCGTGGTCGTGCTCGGCACGTTCATGTCCATCCTCGACACGACGATCGTCAACGTGGCCATCGACACGCTGTCGCGCGACTTCCACACCAACCTGGCGACGATCCAGTGGGTGTCGACGGGCTACATGCTCGCGCTGGCCACCGTGATCCCGCTCACGGGCTGGGCCGCCGACCGCTTCGGCACCAAGCGCCTGTACATGATCTCCATCGGCCTGTTCCTCGCCGGCTCGGCGCTGTCGGGCATGGCCTGGTCGGCCGGCTCGCTCATCGCGTTCCGCGTGGTGCAGGGCCTGGGCGGCGGCATGATCATGCCGGCGGGCATGACGATCCTCTCGCAGGCCGCGGGCCCGCAGCGCGTCGGGCGGATCATGAGCGTGGTCGGCGTCCCGATGCTCATGGCGCCCATCGTGGGCCCGATCCTCGGCGGCTGGCTGGTCGACGACGTCTCGTGGCGCTGGATCTTCTACGTGAACATCCCGATCGGCGCGGTCGCGCTGGTCGCCGCGCAGCGGCTGCTGGCCCGCGACCGGCCCGCCGCCCACCAGCGCCTGGACTGGCAGGGCCTGCTCATGCTCTCCCCCGGCCTGGCGGCGTTCGTCTACGGCCTGGCCCAGACGTCATCCAGCGGCGGCCTGGGCTCGGTCAAGGCGTGGCTGCCGATGGCCGCGGGCCTCGTGCTCATCGGGTCGTTCATCGCCCACGCGCTGCGCAGCGCCTGGCCGCTGCTCGACGTCCGGCTGTTCCGCAACCGGACGATGAGCGCCGCCTCCACCACGACGTTCGCGTTCGCCGCCGCCATGTTCGGCGCGATGTTCATGGTGCCGCTCTACTACCAGGTGGTCCGCGGCGAGTCGGCGCTGGACGCCGGGCTGCTCCTGGCCCCGCAGGGCGTCGGCGCGGCCCTCATGATGCCCGTCGCGGGCAAGATCACCGACCAGGCCGGGCCGGGCAAGGTCGTGCTCGGCGGGCTGGTGCTGCTCCTGCTGGGCATGCTCGGCTTCACGCGCGTGGGCGCCGACACGTCGTTCTGGTTCCTCGGCGGCTCGCAGTTCCTGCTGGGCATGGGGATGGGCGCCACGATGATGCCCGCGATGTCGGCGGCCTACCAGACGCTGGCGCGCCCGCAGGTCGCGCGCGCCACCACGGCGCTGAACATCATCCAGCGCGTCGGCGGCTCGATCGGCACCGCGACGCTGTCGGTCGTGCTGACCCACCAGCTGGCCGGCCGCCTGCCCGGCGCGGGCCAGAGCGGCCTGAGCGCGGCGCAGTCCGTCCCGGCGTCCGCGCGTGCCGAGGTCGCGCCACGGATCGCCGAGGCCTTCGGCCACACGTTCTGGTGGGCCGTCGGCGTCATCGTGCTCGCCGTCATCCCGGCCCTGCTGCTGCCCCGCCGCCGGCCGTCGCTGCCGACCGGCGAGCAGGAGGCCGTCACCGAGATGCCGGCCGCCGAGGCCGTGGCCGCCTGAGGACCGCCACGTGCGGCCGTGCGCGCGGGATGCGTGTCCGCGCGCGCGGCCGCCGGCGCTCAGCGCACCTCGAGGACGATCTTGCCCAGGGCTCCGCGACCATCGAGCAGGTTCAGCGCGTCGGCCGCGCGGTCCATGCCGAAGCGGGCGCCGATGATCGGGCGCACCGCGCCCGAGGCCATGAGATCGTCCAGCGCGGCGCCGATCTCGAGGTTGAGCTCGGGCTTGCCCATCGCGTAGGCGCCCCAGCCCGCGCCGACGACCTCGGTGTTGGTCAGCAGCAGGCGGTTGACCTTGACCTCGGGAATCGACCCGGCGGTGAAGCCGACGACCACGACGCGGCCGCCCTCGCGCAGCGAGCGGATCGAGTCGGTGAAGCGGTCGCCGCCGACGGGGTCGATGACCATGTCGACGCCGCCGTCCGACCACGCCTTGGCCTCGTCCTTCCAGGCGCCGTCGGAGCGGACGACCTCGTCGGCGCCGGCCTCACGCGCGATGGCCTCCTTCTCGTCGCTGGAGACGACGGCGATCGTGCGGGCGCCCAGGCCCTTGGCGATCTGCAGCGTGGCGGTGCCGACGCCGCCCGCGGCACCGTGGACGAGGACGGTCTCGCCGGCGACGAGGCGGCCGCGGGTCTTCAGCGAGAAGTAGGCCGTGTGGTAGTTGAGCACCAGCGCGGCGGCCTGCCCGAAGTCCAGCGTGTCGGGCACCTTGAACGTCAGCCAGGACGGGGCGACGACGACCTCGGCGAAGCCGCCGAGCATGCAGAAGGCCGCGACGCGGTCGCCCGGCGCGACGGCGGCACCCTTCGGCGCGCTGCGCACGATCCCGCCGACCTCGCTGCCCGGGATGAACGGCAGGTCGGGCTTGATCTGGTACATCCCGCGGGTCTGGAGGACCTCGGGGAACGACACGCCGGCGGCATGGACGTCGACGACGACGCCCTCGCCCGGGGTCAGCGGATGCGACGCCTCCGGCTCGGGGACGTCGACGAGCTTCAGGGCGGTGTCGGGGCCGGTGAGCTCGGTGATCTGGAGTGCGCGCATGCCCGGGAACCTATCCCGCCGCGTGCGTCGCGGGCGGGCGCCGCGCGCGGACTGGCGCTTCCGCGGACGCGGGGCGTGCCCCGGCCGTGGGCGCCGGCGGTGTCCCCGGACGCCGATGGCGCGAACGTGGGCCATCGCCCCACGTTTGCGCCATCGGCCACGGCGATGGGTCCGGACGCGCCCGTTCCGCACACCCACGCCGGCGGACGGCCCCCGGCGAGGGCTACCCGTCGTCCTGCGAGAACGCCCAGCGGACCTCGTCGACGTCGAGGCCCGAGGACAGGCAGGCCAGCAGCTTCATGCGGATCGCCTGCGGCGAGAGGAAGCCCGCCGGGATGATGCGGGTGCCGCGCAGGTCGCGCTCGGATCCCGCGTAGCCGTAGGTGGCGTTGAGCACGACGCCGCGCTCGGGCCGGCAGTAGGCGACGACCGGGATCTCGTTGGCAGCCTCGGCCCAGATCGACAGGACCTCGGGCGCCAGGTGGCCGGCTCCGAGCGTCCCGACGACGATCCCGTCGGGCTCGGTGGTCAGCGCGGCGCGCGCGAGCGTCCCGTCGTCGCCCGAGGTCGACGGGATGATGAGCACCCGCTTGTCGAGCCTGGGCGGGTCCAGCGGCGGGTTGCGCGGGATCCGCGACCAGATCGTCGGGTGGCCCTCGGTCACGCGGCCCAGCGGGCCGGTCTGCGGCGAGGAGAACGCCACGAGCGACGTCGTGTCGGTCTTGCGCGCACAGCGCGCGTGGTGGATCTCGCCGCCGAAGACGACGAGCACGCCCATGCCCGCCGCGGGCGCGCTGGCCGCGACGCTCACGGCGTCCACCAGGTTGGCCGGCCCGTCGGCGCCCGCCGCCGTCGCGGTGCGGATGGCGCCCGTGAAGACGATGGGCGCATCGGCGTCGTGCAGGACGTCGCAGAGCATCGCGGTCTCCTCCAGGACATCGGTCCCGTGGGTCACCACGACGCCGATCCCTCGGCGCGCCGCGTCGCGCGCCGCGCGGCAGACCCGCAGGGAGTCCTCTAGCGTCAGGTGCGCGCTCGGCTTGTTGAGGATCGTGATCGCCTCGAGGTTCGGGAACGCCGTCAGCCCCGGCACGCTGGCGACGAGCGCCTCGGCGTCCAGCCCCGGCTGGGCGTGGTCGCCGACCATGGCGATCGTCCCCCCGGCGGTGAGGATCCGGACCCGGCGCACGGGCGCATGGCTGCGATCGCTGACGGTCAGCATGGCCGTCGAGCGTACAGCGATAGGTTCGCCGGGATGCCCGATGTGACGCGCGCGCAGCGCGCGACCTCGTTCGGCGAGCAGGCCGACGCCTACGACCGCGGACGGCCCGGCTACCCCGCGGCCGCGCTGCGCGCCTGCCTGCCCGCCGGCGCCCGCCGTGCGCTGGACCTCGGCGCCGGCACCGGCAAGCTGACGCACGGCCTGCTCGCCCTGGGCCTCGACGTGGTCGCCGTCGAGCCGCTGGAGGCGATGCGCGCCGCCATCGCGCCGGAGGCGACCGTGCTGGCGGGCTCCGCCGAGGCGATCCCGCTGCCCGACGCGTCGGTCGACGCCGTGCTCGCCGGGCAGGCCTTCCACTGGTTCGACCCGAGCCCCGCGCTGGCCGAGATCGCGCGGGTGCTGTGCCCCGGCGGCACCGTCGGCGTGCTGTGGAACCGGTTCGACGACCGCGTGCCGTGGGTCGCCGCGGTCACCGAGGTCTTCGGCGCCGAGGACCGCGCGAGCCTCGTGCGCGGCCTCCAGGCGCCCTGGACGGGTGCGGCGGGGCTGAGCGACCCGGTGTCGCAGACCTTCGCCCACGCCCAGCGCGGCGACGCCGGCGTGCTCGTCGACAACGTCGCCTCGCGCAGCGCCGTCATCACCGCCGCGCCCCGGCGTCGCAAGGAGATGCTCGACCGTGTCCGCGCGCTCGCGCCGCCCGGCGCGTTCGACCTCCCGTACGTGTGCCACGTGTGGCACGCACGGCGCGAGGACGCCCCGGGCGGCGCGGCGCGCGGCTAGGCGTACAGGTCGACCTGCAGCCCGCCCGTCGGCGCCGCCCGTCGGCGCCGCCTGTCGGCGCCAGCGCCTGCCGCGGGTCGCTCGCCCGGGTGCCGGCGATCGGTCCGCGTCCGGCCGCCCGCAGCGCCCTGCGCGTGTTCTTCACCGATCCTTCGCCAGCGCTTCGGGTACCGTCGGCACATGTCCGCCACCGCCACCCGCCTGCTGCACAACTACGTCGGCGGCGCCTGGGCGCCCGCCTCCGCGGGCGACGCGCTCGACGTCACCAACCCCGCCACGGGGGAGGTCCTCGCACGCGTCCCGCTGTCCAACGCCGCCGATCTCGACGCCGCCGTCCGCGCCGCACGCGCGGCGCTGCCCGTGTGGCGCGACGTCTCCGTCATCGAGCGCGCGCGCACCCTGTTCGGCCTGCGCGCGGGCCTCGAGCGCCGCAAGGAGGACCTCGCCCGCTCCGTCACCACGGAGATGGGCAAGACGATCGTCGACGCCCGCGCCGAGGTGGCGCGCACGATCGAGATGGTCGAGGCCGCCTGCGCCATCCCGACCACGATGCAGGGCCGCATCCTCGAGGACGTCTCGCGCAACGTGGACTGCGAGACGGTCCGCCAACCCGTCGGCGTCTGCGCCGCGATCGTCCCCTTCAACTTCCCGGCCATGGTCCCGTTCTGGTTCCTGCCCTTCGCGATCGCCTGCGGCAACACGTTCATCCTCAAGCCGTCCGAGCAGGTCCCGCTGACCCAGCAGATCGCCTTCGAGATCATCGAGGAGCTCGGCCTGCCCGCCGGCGTGGTCAACCTGGTCAACGGCGGGCGAGAGATCGTCGAGGGGATGCTCGACCACGAGGGCATCGACGCGATCTCCTTCGTCGGCTCGGCGCCGGTGGCGCGCCTGGTCTACGAGCGCGCCGCCAAGACCGGCAAGCGCGTGCAGGCGCTCGGCGGGGCCAAGAACCACATGGTGATCATGCCCGACGCCGTGATGGACAAGACGGTCTCCGGCATCATCGCCTCGGCGTTCGGCGCCGCCGGCCAGCGCTGCATGGCCGGCTCGGTCGTCATCACCGTCGGCAAGGCCCACGACCGCCTGCTGCCCGACCTCGTGGAGGCCACGCGGGCCCTGGCGCTGGGCGACGGCACCGAGGACGGCGTCGACGTCGGCCCCGTCGTGTCGTGCGAGGCGCGCGACCGGATCCGCGACTGGATCGACCGCGGCGTGGCCGCGGGCGCGACCCCCGCCGTCGACGGCCGCGAGGCCGGCGACGGCCTGGCCCCCGGCGGCGCGTTCGTCGGGCCGACGATCCTCGACGGCGTCACGCCCGACATGGACATCGCCCAGGAGGAGGTCTTCGGGCCGGTCCTGGCGATCGTCCGCGCCGGCTCGCTCGACGAGGCCGTCGAGATCATCAACGCCAGCCGCTTCGGCAACGGCACGTCGATCTTCACGGAGAACGGTGCGGCGGTCCGCCGCTTCCGCCACGACGTGCAGGCCGGGATGATCGGCGTGAACATCGGCGTCGCGGCCCCCGTCGCGTTCTTCCCGTTCACGGGCTGGAAGGACTCGTTCCTCGGCGACCTGCACGCCCACGGCACCGACGCCGTGGAGTTCTTCACCCGCAAGAAGACCGTGACCAGCCGCTGGTTCTCCGACGGCCAGGGCCACGGCTCCTACTTCGTGGAGTCCTAGACGAGCGCCGGCCCGGAGGGCCGGTTCCGCTGCGGGTGCCGGCCCCAGGGAGCCGACACCTGCAGCGCCGCAGGGACCGACCGCTAGGGGCCGAACAGCCCGTAGGGGTCGGCCTGTCGGCCATAGGGGTCGGCCTGGCCGCCCTGCTGCTGCTGCGCCTGCCCGGCCGAGGCCGCCGAGGTCGACGTCGGGTGGGCGATGAACGCCTGCACGGTGTCGGACGGGATCGCGAAGCCGATGCCGACGTTGCCGGCCTCCCCGCCGCCCGAGGACGAGCCGGAGGCCGCGATCTGCGAGTTGACGCCGATGACGCGGCCCGAGGCGTCCAACAGCGCGCCGCCCGAGTTGCCCGGGTTGATGGCCGCGTCGGTCTGCAGCACGTCCTTGATCGTCGTGCCGTCGGGCGCCTGGATCGAGCGGTCCAGCGCGGAGATGATCCCGCTCGTGAACGTGTGGTCCAACCCGTAGGGGTTGCCGATCGCGTAGCTCGGGTCGCCGACCTCGACCTGTGAGGAGTCCGCGAAGGTCAGCGGCTTGAGCTTGGCGCCGTTCGTGTCGACCTGCAGCAGCGCGAGGTCCTTGGACGCGTCGGCGGCCAGGACGCGGGCGGGCTGCTTGGCGCCGTCGGTGCCGAGGCTGACGGTCACCGACGTGGCGCCCTCGACGACGTGCTCGTTGGTGATGATCTTGCCGTCGGAGGAGACGACGAAGCCCGATCCGGTGGCGGTGCCGTCGCCGGTCTGGGCGCTCACGTTGGCCACCGAGCCCTTCGTGGCGTCGTAGACGGCCTTGGCCGTGGTGGTCGAGGCGTCGACGACGCGACGCGCACCGGTCGCGGCGATGGCCGGCGACGACGCACCGCCACCCCCGTGGTCGCCGATGACGACGGCGGCCGCGCCCGCGCCTCCGGCCCCGGCGAGGATGGCGCCCGCACCGAGGGCGACGAGCTTGGAGGGGAAGGTCATGCCGACACTGTGCCCCGCCGTGCTTGCGCGACCCTCAAGGGATCCGTAAGGGCGGATAAGAGCGCTCAGGCGCCGTCGGAGGCCGCCTGTGCGGCCGCCGGGTGCGGCGCGGCCAGGGCGGGGTCGACGCCGTCACGCGGCAGGCGGACGGTGAACCGGGCGCCGCCGCCGGGGGCGTTCTCGGCGCGGACCTCGCCGCCGTGGGCGTGCACGATCCCCGCGACGATCGCCAGGCCCAGCCCGGCGCCCGCCTTGCCGCGCTCGCGGCCGGCCTCCGCGCGCCAGAAGCGGCCGAACAGCTCGCGCTCGTCGGCGGGCAGGCCGGGGCCGTGGTCGCGGACCTCGAAGGTCACCGCGTCGCCGGCGTCGTGGACGGAGACGTCGACGGGCGTTCCGGGCGGGGTGTGCACCAGCGCGTTGCGCAGCAGGTTGGCCAGCACCTGGCGCAGCTGGTGGGGGTCGCCGCGCAGCAGCGACCCGGCCGGGGCGTCCAGCTCGATGTCGCGGTCGGGCGCCGTGGCGCGCGCGTCGTCGACCGCGTCGCCGGCGAGCCGCGCGAGGTCGACGTCCTCGCGCTGGGCGTCGCGGACCTCGTCGAGCCGGGCGAGCGTGAGCAGGTCCTCGACGAGCACGCCCATGCGCGTGGCCTCGGCCTCGATGCGGCTCATCGCCTTCTCGGTGTTCTCGGGATCGCGCGCCGCGCCGATCCGGAACAGCTCGGCGTAGCCGCGGATGGAGGCCAGCGGGGTGCGCAGCTCGTGCGAGGCGTCGGCCAGGAAGCGCCGCAGGCGGTCCTCGCTGGCCTGGCGCTCCTCGAAGGCGCGCTCGAGGCGGTCGAGCATCCGGTTCAGCGACAGGCCCAGGCGCCCGACCTCCGTGCGCGGGTTGGCCTCCTCGACGCGGTGCGACAGGTCGCCGCCGGCGATCTGGCCGGCGGTGACGCCCATGCGGTCCAGCGGGCGCAGCCCGATGCGGACCAGCAGCCACGACAGCGCGGCGAGCGCCAGGAGCACCGCCGCGATGACGACGGCCTCGATGCGCAGCAGGTGCTGCAGCGTCTGGTCGGTCTCGGTCAGCGGCACCGCGGCGATGATCACGTCGCCGTCGGCCGCGGTCTGGGCCAGCACGCGGTAGCGCGCGCCCGAGTTGGTGGCCTTGACCGTCGCCAGGTGCCCCGTGGGCAGCGAGGCGGGCAGGGTGGGCGCGGTCGCCGTGGTCGAGAAGCAGGCGCGGCAGTCCGGCGCGGCGGTCGTCCGGCCCTGGGCGTCGCGGTGCAGGATCCAGGTGCCCGCCGCGGGCCCGCGCGGGCCGCCGCCGTCGCCGTAGCCGTTGTCGGCCGGCGGGGCGCCGATGCCGCCGACGCCGCGGCCGCCGCCGAAGCCGGGGCGCCCGTCGGGGATCTTCGCGGCGAGCTGGACCTGCTGGTCGACGCGCTTGAGCAGCAGGTTGCGCTGCTCGGCGTAGGTGACGCCCGCCAGGGCGACCAGCCCGACGGCCGCGAGCGCGAGCAGGCCGATGATGAGCCGCGCGCGCAGCGACACGCTCAGGACCTCGGGGCCCGCAGTGCGTAGCCGACGCCGCGCGCGGTGTGGATGAGCGGCGGCCCGTGCTTGTCGAGCTTCTTGCGCAGATAGCTGATGTAGGTCTCCAGGACGCGGGCGTCGCCGCCGAAGTCGTAGTCCCAGACCTGGTCGAGGATCTGCGCGCGCGTCAGGACGCGGCGCGGGTTGAGCATGAGGTAGCGCAGGAGCCGGTACTCCGTGGCGGTCAGCTCGATGAGCTCGCCGCCGCGGGTGACCTCGCGCGTGTCCTCGTCGAGCTCGAGGTCCTCGAAGACGAGCCTGCTCGTCTCGGGCTGGCTGAGGCCCGAGCGGCGCAGGATGGTCCGGATGCGCGCGACGAGCTCCTCGAGGCTGAAGGGCTTGGTGACGTAGTCGTCGCCGCCCATCGTCAACCCGCGCACCTTGTCCTCGGTGGCGTCGCGAGCGGTGAGGAAGATGATCGGGACCTGCGCACGCTCGGCGCTGAGCCGGCGGGCGATCTCGAAGCCCTCCATGTCGGGCAGCATGACGTCGAGCACGAGCAGGTCGGGCTTGAAGCTCGAGACCGCCTCCAGGGCGCTGCGCCCGTCGGCCGCCGACTCGACGGTGAAGCCCTGGAAGCGCAGAGCCATCGAGATCACGTCGGCGATGTTGGGCTCGTCGTCGACGACGAGGACGCGGTGGGTCTCGGGCAGGGCGGCGGTCATCATGCGGCCAGTGTCGGCCCGCGACCTGGGAGATTCCTGGGAGGACCCGGGGAACCTGCTGCGAGGGTCGTGGGTGATGCCTGCGAGGCTAGCGCCAGTGTCCGCGCGGGCCGTGCCGCATGCCCGGGCCGCCCTTGGGCGGCGTGCGGGTGACGAGGTCGTCGAGGTGGTCGGACAGCTCCTTGAGGATGTCCGTGCGCTGCCGGGCGGTGAGCTTGCCGTCGGTGACGGCCCGGTCGAGCTCCTTGGTCACGCCGGCCGTGATCGCCGCCTTGACGTCGGCGAGGCTCTTGCCCTGGTCCTTGGCGACGTCGGCGATGCTCTTGCCGCTCTCGAGCTTCGTGTGCAGGTCGGCCAGCTTGAGCCCGAGGGCCGTCGCCGCCGCGTCCAGCGCGCCGCCGGGGCCGCCCTTGAAGCCCAGGCCGCGACCGGGGCCGCCGAAGCCCCGGCCGCCGTGCGGTCCGCCCAGCGCGCCGCCGCCCAGGACGCGGCCGTCCTTCTGGCGGTCGGCCTTGATGGCGTCGGCCTGCGCCTGCGTGAGCCTGCCGTCCCTTACGGCCTGGTCGAGCTGGGCGTTCTCCGCGGCGCTCAGCGCCGAGCGCAGGTCGTCGGGCGAGACGTTGAGCCGCTTGGCGGCGTCGTTGAGGACCGACTGCTCGGCCTGCTTGGGAGCGTTGCTCGTGGCGGCGATCGCGGCGGCGCCGCCGGCCCCGGCCGCGAGGACGGCCGCCGACGTCAGGACATAGCGCGTGACCTTCATGGGGCATGAGGATGGCGGAGCCTGCTGAGCGCTCCCTGAGACGTGCCTGAGAGCGCGGCGACGGCCAGGACGGCGCGGACCTGGCGGGCCACGGCGGCCGCGGGCAGGCGGCCGGCGGGCAGCTCGACGACGAACGCGCTGCGCCCGGGCAGCACCTCGGCCTCCCAGCGCGTCGCGGTCCCCGGCAGCGGCGCGAGCACCCGCGTGCGCATGCCCGCCACGCGCGCGTAGGTGCGGATGAGCGCCCGGTCGGCCCCGGGGTCCAGGAGGACCCGGTCCATGTGCTGGTGCAGCCAGATCGTGACATCGGGCCGCTCGCGCAGGACCAGGCGCCGTGCGGCGGAGGTCTCGGGCTCCGAGCCGGGTCGCGGACCAGAGGCGTAGATGCCGCTCAGCGGGCGCCAGCCGACCGGGAAGTTGCGGTTGAGGTCGACGCCGTGGGCGTTGCCGCGCGTACCCGCCGCGCAGCCGTCGGCGTTCAGGGCGTCGACGAGCAGCAGCGCGGCGCCCGCGGGCGCCGCCGCGCCGCGCAGCGCGCGCGTGACCGCGATGCCCGCCCGCTCGGTCCCGTGGATGCAGCCGACGACGAGGACGCGGCGCGCCGCGCCGCGATCCCCCACGACGACGAGGCGGATCGGCCTCCCGCGCACGGTGTGGCCGACGGTCTCGCCGTGGCGCGACGGCGGCGCGGCGGCCGGGGCGGCGGAGCCGAGCGAGGCGGCGACGGCCAACCCGGCCGCGGCCGCGGCCTCCGCCGCGCGCGCGGCGCGCCTACCTGGACGTGACCGCATGGGCGGCGGTGTCGGGCGACAGCGGCAGGCGCAGCGCGTGACGGCCGGCCCATGGGAGGCTCGCGGGCCGGTACCGGCGCCGCCCGTCGACGGCGACCGGCCGGGTGGGATCGCCGTTCAGGGCGACCTCCACGGAGCCGCGGCAATCCGGCGGTGGGCTGAGGACGAGATGGACGTGGCGAGACGGCACGGTGACCGAGATCGTCGCCGATGAGACGGCGGTCGCCGACTCGGCCCCCACTCGCCGGGGCCTGCCGAGCGCGAACGCGCTGAGCGCGAGCGGCGCGGCCGCCGAGTCTGGGTGTCCGGGTGCTGCCGCAGCGGCGGGCGGCGGCGAAGTCGCCGCCGGGGCACCGGGCGGAGGCCGCGTGCCTGCCTCGCTGCGTGCGGACCCTGTCTGGGTTGCGCGGCGGAACGTCACCGAACCTCGGCGTACGACTACGGATGTGCGCGGGCCGCCAGGACGCGAGCCTGCTGACCAGGCCCCAGGGAAGGGGCATGGATGTTTCGACGAGAGACACGGCGCAGCCGTCCCGGAGGACTCCGGGACGGCGTTTGCGCCGGCGCACCCCGACCAGTCCGCGCACTCGGCATCGCCGACGCCGCAGCCACGTGCTCGGCAGCTGTCCCAGCAGCAGGCGACCGTGGACGGATGCGAGCGGCATTGCGATCGGTGACGCTCTGGCCCTCGACCACGGGTTCGCAAGCCCTCCCGTCCGTTCGCGCTTGCGGGCGGCACCCTGGCGACTATCCGTCGGCCGCTCGCTCGTCGGCGGCCCGGTGCACGTGCTGCGCCATCTGTGCGAGCCGTTCGGCGCTGAAGAAGACCGACGTGTAGCCGTGGGCATCGCGTCCGTGTTCGCGGGCCACACCGAGGAGGTGTTCGAGGCTGGCGCCCTGGAGACTTGCGCGGCAGCCGCCGGGCAGAACGTCCGCGCACTGCAACTGGTAGGGCATGGAGCGCCCCTTTCCTGGTCGCCGATCCGGCCGTGGGACCGGTCGACTCCCGTAGGGACATCCAGCCTCCTCTGATGCGCCGCGATGTCAAGGCGGTGGCCTGGAGCGGGGCGGACCGTCGCGCACGGGCTGAGCGCGGTCCCGGCATCGACGACGCTGAGGGTGACGGGCTCGCGTGTCCCAGGGCGTCCGCGGCGGTACGTGCCCCGATCCACCGAGCCCGAGCCGGTCGGCCCCCGTCGGCCGGGCGGGCCTCCACCCAGCGCTCACCAGCGGACACTCAGACAACAGTGTGGGTAGCCGCACGATGGGAATGGGTGATTCCGGGCACTCTTGGGGCGTGCCCACGAAGGTCCTCATCGTCGACGACCACCCGAGCTTCCGGTCCGCCGCAAGGCTGCTGCTGGAGCACGACGGATTCGAGGTCGTCGGTGAGGCGCAGGACGGCGCAAGCGGCCTGGCCGCCAGCGTCGAGCTCTCCCCCGACGTCGTCCTGCTCGACGTCAACCTGCCCGACCTCGACGGCTTCGACGTCGCGTCGCGCATCTGCCTGGACCACGCGGCGCCCAAGGTCGTGCTCACCTCCAGCCGCGACCCGCGCGAGTTCGGCCCGCTCGTCGCGCGCAGCGGCGCCCGGGGGTTCATCCCGAAGGGTGAGCTGACGGGCGCAGCGCTCTGCGCCCTGCTCTGAGCCGCGCGACGACCTCGGCGCCGACGAGCACGATCGCCGGCGGCACCGTCGCCGGCAGGACGTCGACGACGAGGAAGAGCTGGTCCCAGGCCAGCGACACGAGCAGCACCGCGACCGCCGCGGGCAGCTGCCGGCGTCCCTCGGCCGCCAGGATCCCGCCGACCACGGCGGCCGCGAAGAAGTCCCCGTAGCCCATCCCGGCGAAGCCGAACGCGGCGGACTGCAGCTGCGGCAGGCCCGCGCCGGGCGCCGCGGCGACGAGCACGGCGTTGGGCGCCTGCAGCTCGTTGCCGAAGACGAGGATCGCGTCGGTGACCGCCATCGCGACGATGCCGAGCTTGAGCAGCAGGAGCGGCGCGGCACCCGCCAGCAGCCGCCCGAGCGTGACGCAGGACCCGGCGATGAGCACGATCGTGGCCACCTGCCCGGCGCGCGTCGACGGCCACACCCACGCCACGGCCAGCGCGGCGGCGGCCGCGACGCCCAGCCACGGGCGCGCGCCGCGCAGCGCCCACCCCAGCCCGAGCGCGCAGCCCGGCGGGATGAGCAGCAGCGCGACCCACGTCAGCACGTCGGCCGAGGACGGCAGGAGGTCGATCGCGGCGATGACGACGGCGATCGACAACGGGGCGACGAGCGCCCAGGCGCCGCCGCGGAAGCGGCGCAGGGCGACCGGCACGCCCGCGGCGGGCAGCACGACGCCGGCAGCCTGGGCCGCGGTGAGCACCAGGTTGTCGGTCTCGAACCACACGCGGCCTCCGACCGTAGCTGGCGGACCCACGCTGTAGCGTGGGCGCCAGATGCCCGCGGCCCTCACGCTCCGCACCGTGCGTGCCACGCGCTACGTCCTGCCGCTGCGCGAGGGCGGGTCGATGCCGGGCCTGGTGGAGGCCGACGACGACGGGCTCTACGTCGTCAAGTTCCGCGGCGCCGGCCAGGGCCCGAAGGCGCTCGTGGCCGAGGTCGTCGCCGGCGAGCTGGCCCGGGCGGCCGGGCTGCGCGTGCCCGAGATCGTGCTCATGGACGTCGACCCGGTCATCGCCGCGGCCGAGCCCGACCCCGAGATCCAAGAGCTCGTGCAGGGCAGCGGCGGACTGAACGCCGCGCTGGACTTCCTGCCCGGCGCGCTGCCCTTCACGCCCGCGGCGCCCGCGGGCGTCAGCGCGCACGTCGCGGCCGCCGTCGTCTGGTTCGACGCGCTGGTGGCCAACGTCGACCGCACGCCGCGCAACCCCAACATGCTGGTCTGGCACGGCAACCTGTGGCTCATCGACCACGGCGCCGCGCTCTACCGCCACCACGCGGCGGCATGGCCCGAGGGCGCCGCGGCGGCGCCCTTCCCCCAGATCGCCGACCACGCGCTGCTGCCGTTCGCCGACCCGATCGACCGCGTCGACGCCGCGCTGGCCGGGCGCCTGACGCCGGAGGCCGTGGGCGCCGCCGTCGCCGCGGTGCCGGACCTGTGGCTGGGCCGCGACCCGCCGGCCGAGCGTGACGCCTACGTGACGTACCTGCAGGAGCGGCTGGCCGCGCCGCGCGCGTTCGCCGCCGAGGCCGAGGAGGCGCGCCGTGGCCGGGCCTGACGCGTTCCAGTACGCGATCTGGCGCGTCGTGCCCGACGTCGAGCGCGGCGAGGCGCTCAACGTCGGCGTCGTCGTGTTCTGCCGGCGCCGCGGGTTCCTCGGCGCGCGGGCCGAGCTCGACGAGCCGCGGCTGCGCGTGCTGGCGCCCGGCGCCGACGCGGGCGCGGTGCGCCGCCACCTGGAGGGGTTGGTGCGGGTCGCCGAGGGCGAGCCGGCGGCCGGCGCGATCGCCGCGCTGCCGCAGTCCGAGCGCTTCGGGTGGCTGACGGCGGCGTCGAGCACGATCGTGCAGCCCTCCCCATCCACACCGGCCTGTGCGACGACCCCCAGGCCGTCCTGGACCGGCTCTTCGTGCGCCTCGTCGCGCGCCCGGGCGGCCCGCCCGGGCCCTGACCTGCCGGTGCCCGCCGCCGTCCTGGAGGACGGCGGCGGGCACCCAGCGCGGGTCGCTACCGCGAGGCGGGCGCGATCGGGTGGTTGGCGTGGATGAGGTCGAACGGGTCGTACTCGGCCTTGACGGCCTGCAGCGCCGCGAAGGCGTCCTCGCCGTAGGCCGACCGCGTGTCGGTGGGCTCCTCGGCGAAGTTGAGGTAGACCCGCTCGGCCGCCCACGGGGCGACCGCGGCCTTCAGGGCGGCCAGGCGGGCGGGGATCGCCTCGGCGAGCTCGGGCGTCACCGGCACGCCGACCGCGAACAGGATGTACGCGGCCTCGAGGCGGGCCGTGGCGCCGGCGCGCGCCGGGACGCGGGCCAGCGCGCCGCCGAGGTGACGCAGCTCGACGGCGAGCATCGGGGAGTCCGTGCCGGGGCCCGCGACGTCGACGAGCGCGTCGATGGCCTCGGGCGTGAGCTCGTCGAGCATCGCGTGGCCGCCGATGCCGGGCACAGGGTGCTCGGGGTCCATGTGCACGTGGACCAGCCCGGCGGGCGGGGCCATCGCGAACAGGTCCATCGCCGGCTCGAGCGCGCGCAGCGGCGCGAGGACCTCTGCGGCGTAGGCCTCCGTGCCCATCACGGCGCCATCGATGGCGACGAACTGGCGGCCGCGGAACGCCTCGGGGATGTCGGGCATCGGCGGGATCTGGAGGATCCGCGCGGAGGTCGTGACGGCCTCGGGGGCATCGAGCGTCCACTCGTGCCAGGCCCGCAGGATCTCGCGCGAGCGCTCCCACGGCCACAGCATCACGCCCTGGTAGACCTCGGGCAGCGGGAACAGCTCGAGCTCGAGCGCGGTGATGACGCCGAAGCTGCCGGTGCCGCCGCGCAGCGCCCAGAACAGCTCGGGGTGGCGGTCCTCGTCGCAGCGCAGCTGCTCGCCGTCGGCGGTGACGACCTCGATGGCGGTGACGCTGTTGCAGGCCAGGCCGAGGGCGCGGGCCAGCCAGCCGATGCCGCCGCCGAGGGTGTAGCCGACGACGCCGACGTCGGGCGACGAGCCGGCCAGCGCGGCGAGGCCGTGCTCGGAGGCGGGCGCGGTGACGTCCATCCACAGGGCGCCCGCCTCGACGCGGGCACGCCGGGCGACGGGGTCGATCTCGACGCCGCGCATGAGGGTGGTGCGCACGAGGATGCTGTCGGCGACCGAGCCGCGGGCGTTGGCGTTGTGGCCCGTGCCCTGGGGGGCGATGCGCAGGGCATTGGCGCGGGCGAAGCCCATCAGCGCGCTGACGTCGTCGGCGTCGCGGGGCAGGGCGACGAGAGCGGGTCGCTGGTCGACGGCGAGGTTCCAGGCCTGGCGGGCGTCGTCGTAGCCGGCGTCGCCGGGGGCGTGCAGCTCGCCGGCGAACCGGGAGCGCAGGCTGTCGAGGCCGAGGTCGGGACGGGCGGTGATGATCACGTGGGGACTCCGTGGGAGAGGACTGCGGGTCGACGAGGATCCTGGCGTCGCCCGCGGCTCCGTGCACCGGAGCAACCCCCCCGCGCGAGGGTGCGGCCCTCCACACCAGGGATGTCCCTGGGCGGACTCCGGAAGGCCAGAACCTGACGTTGACGTAAAGAAGAGCTTGTAGGGTGTCGGTCGTGTCCGCCGAAGCCGCCCAGACCCTCCCGCGCCGCCGGATCGGCGTCGACGCCGACCACGAGCACTACAAGTGGTGGGCCCTGTCGTGCACGAGCCTCGGCATGCTGCTGGCCACCGTCAACTCCGGCACGCTGGTCATCGCGCTCCCGGATCTCGAGCGCGCCCTGGGCGTCGGGCTGCTCACGTTGGTCTGGGTGATCCTCGCGTTCATGATCGCCTCGACCGTGCTCGTGCTCACGTTCGGGCGCCTGAGCGACCTGTTCGGCCGCAAGCGCGCGTTCGTGTGGGGCTTCGCGCTGTTCACCGCCGCGTCGCTGGGCGCCGGGTTCTCCAGCGGCGGCACCGAGCTGATCCTGTGGCGGGTGGTGCAGGGGATCGGGGGGGCCATGCTGTTCGCCAACGCCTCGGCGCTGGTCACCGACGCGTTTCCGCGCGAGCAGCTCGGCGTCGCGATGGGCACCAACGTCATGGTCGCCGGCGTCGGCCTGGTCCTCGGGCCGGTCCTCGGCGGCGCGCTCGTCGAGATCTCCTGGCACTGGGTGTTCTGGTTCAACGTGCCCATCGGCCTGGCCGGCACCGCGTGGGCCTGGCTCGTGCTGCGCGAGATCGTGCGCCCCGAGGCCGACCGGCGCTTCGACTGGTGGGGCACGCTCGCGTTCGTCGCGGGCCTCACCGGCCTGACCCTCGGCATCAGCCGCGGCGGGATCGTCGGCTGGGGCGACACGCTGACCATCGGCTCGCTCGTCGTCGCCGTCGTGCTGCTGCCCGCCTTCGTGGCCATCGAGCGCCGTGTGCCCTCCCCCATGCTCGACCTCTCGCTCTTCGCCGACCGCGGCTTCAGCGCCGCGACCGGCGCCGCGTTCCTGTCGGGCCTCAGCCGCTTCGCGCTGACGTTCGTGTTCGTCCTGTACTTCCAGGGCGCGCAGGGCGACGACCCGATCGTCGCCGGCGTCAAGCTGGCCCCGCTGGCCGTGGGCATGCTCATCGCCAGCCCGCTGGCCGGGATCTACGCCGACCGCCACGGCGCGCGGTCGCTCGCCGCGCTGGGCCTCGTGGTCTCCGCGGTGGGCATGGCGGCCATGACCACGCTGCAGACCGGGACGAGCTACGCCCTGACCGCGCTGTGGCTGCTCATCACCGGGCTCGGGTCGGGGATGTTCAACTCGCCCAACACCTCCGCCATGATGGGCGCCGTGCCGCCGCACCGGCGCGGGATCGCCGGCGGCACGCGGATGATGCTGCAGAACACCGGCTCGGTGCTCTCCATCGCGTTCGTGCTGGCGATCATCACCGCCGCCGTGCCCACCACGACGCTGCTGTCGATCTTCTCCGGCGTCTCGTCGGGCCTCTCGGACGCCGCCCTGGCGCCGTTCATCCACAACCTGCACGTCGCGCTGTGGGCGCTGGCCGCCTCCTCGCTGCTGGCCGCCGCGGTCTCGCTGCTGCGCCCCGCCACCTCCGGCACGGAGACGCGCGCGTGAGCCCCGCGCAGGCCGCGGCGGCCGGCGGGCTGCGCATCGGGGAGGTGGCCCGCCTCGTCGGCACCACCCCGCGCACCATCCGCTACTACGAGGAGCTCGGCCTGCTGGCCCGGGACCACCCGCGCGAGGCCGGCCGCCACCGCCTCTACGGCGAGCAGGACGTCGAGCGCCTGCGCGAGGCCCTGCGCCTGAAGGAGCTGCTGGGCATCAGCCTCGAGGAGCTGCGCGAGCTCGTCGAGGCCCAGGACGCCCGCGCCGCGCTGCGCGACGAGTGGCACCACGGCAACCCCGGCGCGGCGCGCCGGCGCGAGATCCTGGACCAGTCGCTGGGCCACGTCGAGCGCCAGCTCGACCTCCTGGCCGGCCGCCGCGCCGAGATCGAGCGCCTCGAGGACGAGCTGCGCGAGCGCCGCGAGCTCATCCGGGCGCGGCTGGCCGACGGCTAACGTCGAGGGCATGAGCCTCACCCAGTCCCCCGGACCGCTCTCGGGCTCCCCCGGCCCGGGCAACTACGCCATCGACGGCCCCCGGCACCGCCTCATGCTGACGCCCCTGCCGCGCCGCGTGCGCGGCGACCTCGGCGGCCGGACCGTCATCGACACCGACCGCGCGGCGCTCGTGCACGAGACCGGCCTGCGCCCGCAGCTCTACGTCCCGCTGGACGCGATCGACCCGGCGCTGCTGCAGCGCACGGAGCACACGACCCACTGCCCGTTCAAGGGCGACGCCAGCTACCGCTCGATCCGCGCCGGCGAGCGTGTCGCCGAGAACGCGCTCTGGGTCTACGACGACCCGCTGCCGGCCGCCTCCTGGCTGCACGGCCTGGCCGGCGTCTACCTCGAGCGCCTGGACCGCTGGCGCGACGAGGAGGAGGACGTCCTGGGCTTCCCCGACCCCTACCACCGCGTCGACGTGCGCCGCACCGCCCGCCACGTCCAGGTCCGCGCCCGCGGCGAGGTCGTCGCGGACTCCCGCGCGGCGCTCCTGCTCTCCGAGACGGCGCTGCCCAACCGCTACTACCTGCCCCGCGCCGACGTCACCGCGACCCTGCAGGGCCCGACGGGCCGCACGACGTTCTGCCCCTACAAGGGCGAGGCGTCCTACGCCACGCTCGTGCTGGGCGACGGCTCCGAGCTGGCCGACGCCGCCTGGTGCTACGAGGCGCCCTACCCCGAGTCGGCCGCCGTCGCGGGCCACGTGTCGTTCTGGGGCGACGATGTCGAGGTCATCGTCGACGGCGCGGCCGTCGCCTCCTGACGGTCTCTCGCACGCCGCTCCCGTGCTGTTGAGGACCCCTTCAGGCTCGCCTGGGACCCTTGGGGCGATGGGGGACCGCCGGCGCAGATGGGGCAGCACGAGGGAGACCGTCCGCGCGGACCGCTGGTTCGCGCTGCTGACGATGACCCGCGTGCTCGGCACGGCCGTTGCCGTCCTGCTGCTCGTCAGCCACCGCGTCACCCGCCACGACGTGCCGCTGGCCGCCCTCACGCTGGTCTGGTCGGGGGTCACGCTGGTGGCCTTCGGGCGCAGTGAGCGCCTGCGCGCGGCCCCGGCGGCCTGGGCGGTCGACCTGCTCGCCGCGCTCGCGCTCGTGCTGGCCTCGGGCGACTGGCGCAGCCCGTTCTACATCTACGCCCTCACGACGCTCGTGCTCCCCGCCACGGCGCTCGGCGCGCGGGCGGCCATGGCCTGGGGCACCGCGTTCTCGGTGCTCTACGCCGTGGTGGCCATGCTCACCCGCCAGGTGCCCTCCGACACGCTGGCCAACACGATCCGCCTGGAGACGCTGGCCACCCACCTCTTCGTCCCGCTGCTCGTCACGCTCGCGCTGGCCTACTCCAGCGGCCTGCTGGCCCGGCTGCGCACCGCGCGCGCCGAATCCGAGCGCCTGGCCCTGGAGGCCGAGCGCCGGCGCATCGCGTGGGAGCTGCACGACTCGGCCAAGCAGCGCGTCCACGCCGCCCACCTCATGCTCAGCGCCCTGGAACACCGCGTCGGCGACCCCGAGCGCGAGCTCGTCGACGGCGCACTCGCCGAGCTGCGCGGCGCGACCGCCGACATGGAGACCAGCGTGGCCGAGCTGCGCATCCCGCTCGACGGGCGCCCGGTGGACGAGCTGCTGCGCCGCCGTGCGGCCGAGCTCGAGCTGGCCGGCGACGCCCGCATCGAGGTGCACGGCACGCTGCCACCGCTGCCGCCGCTCGTCGCGGCCCACACCTACCGCATCGCCGCCGAGGCCCTGACCAACGCCGTGCGCCACGCCTCCTGCGGGACGATCCACGTGGAGCTGTCGACCGCGCCCGGCGGCGGCGGCGCGGTCGTCGTCGCCGACGACGGCGTCGGCATCCCCGATCCGCCGCCCGCCGGCGGCCACGGCCTGCGCTCGATGCGCGGGCGCGCCGAGACGATCGGCGCCCGGTTGCACATCGGCCCCGCCCCCGGCGGGCACGGCACCCGTGTCGCGCTCGCCCTTCCGACCCCTGGAGGCTCCCCATGATCCGCGTGCTCATCGTCGACGACCACCCCGCGATGCGGGCCGGCCTGACCGCCGTGCTGCGCGCCGAGCCCGGCATCGTCCCGCTCGCCGCGGCCTCGGCCTCCGCGCCCGAGGACCTCGACCAGGTCGTGGCCCGCCACCGGCCCGACGTCGTCGTCCTGGACTACCACCTGCCCGGCACCGACGGGCTGCGGGTCTGCCGGCGCCTGAAGGCCATGGACCGCGCCCCCGCGGTGCTGCTCTACTCGGCCTACGCGGATGCCTCGCTGGTCATCCCCGCCGTGCTCGCCGGGGCCGACGGGCTGCTGAACAAGAGCGCCCCGGCGCCCGAGCTGTTCGACGCGCTGCGCTCGCTGGCGCGCGGCGACCGTGTGCTGCCGCCCATCCCCCGCGAGCTCATGACCTCGGCCTCAGCGGTGCTGGGCACCGACCAGCTCCCCGTGCTGGCGATGGTGCTCGACGGCACCAGGACCGACGAGGTCGCCGACACGCTGCGCACGACGACCGAGGACATCACGCGGCGCCTGGACGACATGATCGACCGCCTGCGGGTCGAGCTGCCCGCGCCCGCGTAGCCGGCTCGGCGCCGCCTCGGATACCGTCCCACCGGTGCGCACCGTCATCGACTTCTACCGCGCCCGCCCCGTCGTCGGCGTGATCGTCTTCGTCGTCGGGCTCGCAGTCGCGATCGCCACCGAGACGCTGCAGAGCGGCGACGGGATCGTCCTGCCCATCGCGTTCGTCGCCCTGGCCGGCATCCTCGTCGGCGGCCTGCTGTCGCTGGGCCAGCGCCGCCGTAGCCGCGACGACGGCTAGCGCCGGGCGCGCAGCGCGGCGGCCCGCCGGGCGGCGGGGCGCAGCGCGGGCAGCGCGACGCGCATCGGCCCCCGGCCGCCGGCCCGCGCCGTCGTGCCGGGGTCGGTCGACGGGTCATAGCGGACCGCCCGGCCGCCCAGCGTGCCGGTCACCACGCCGCGGCTGCCGATCCGCAGCAGCCCGTCGGCGCCCGTGCCCGCGGCGTCGACGCGCAGCACGCCCTGCGTTCGGTCGCCCGCCGCGCTGACCGTCCCGCTCACCCGCACGCCGGGGACGAGCTGGTCGGCGTGCAGCGTCAGGCGCACCGCGCTGGACGACGCGGCGTACCAGCCCCCGCGCAGGCCGCCGCCCTCCAGGCGCCGGTAGCCGGCGTAGAGCGCCTGCAGCGCGCCGACCTGGCCGTCGGTGACCGTGTCCAGCGCGGCGAACAGGACGCGGCCGCGCCGGCCGCCCACCCCGGGCGCCGAGCGGTACTCGCCCAGCGCGCGGGCCGGGCGAGGGAGGACGGCGACCGCGTTGGACAGCCCCGCGCAGGGCGTGCCGATCGACGCTCCGTCGGCGAAGCGCCGCAGCGCGCGCGCCGCGCAGCCGGTCACGTCGCTGTCGAGCACGTCATGGCCCGTGCCGGCCACGGTCAGCAGCTGGGCGCGCGGCAGCAGCGCGCGCAGCTCGCGCGCGTTCTCCAGCGGCGTGCGCGTGTCGAGCCGGCCGCTGAGCAGCAGGGCCGGAACGTCGGGCAGCGGGTCGGCCGAGGGCGCCGCGGGCGTGTCGCCCTGCGGCCAGCGCAGGCAGTCGTGCGCGAGCGAGGTGTCGATGACGCCGGCTCGGCTGAACGGCGCGAAGGCGACGTCCGGGACGCCGGCGGTGCCCTGGCGCCACGCCGTCCAGCGGTCGGGGTAGGGCGTCAGGAAGGTGTAGGGCAGCCGCGCGTCGGCGCACGTCGTGGCGACGTTGAGCATCGCGCTGAACTGCGAGGCCGGCGACGGCGGCCCCTCCGCGATCCGGCGCAGCCGCAGCAGCGGCGCGGCGTCGCCCCGGGCGGCGGCGCCGATCGCGCCCGGCAGCGCCGCCTGCAGGAACGGGTTCAGGTCGCCCGACATGATCATGAGCAGCAGCTCGGACTCGCTGTGGACGGCGGTCGCCCGGGGCACGCCGCGCAGCCCGGGGATCGTGCCGCGCAGCGGCGCACGCGCCACGCGGGCCGCCACCCGCGCCAGGTCGGCGAGCGGGTCGCGGGTCGCCGACCGGCACCGCGACCGCGCGCACTGCTCGGCCAGCACCCGCGGCAGGCGCTCGAAGGTGTCCAGGAAGTAGGTGTCGATCCCGTCGGGCCCGACGACGGAGTCGAGGATGAGCCCGTCGGTGCGGGCGGGGAAGCGCCGGGCGTACTGCGCGGCGACGTAGGTGCCGTAGCTGACGCCCATGAGCTCGACGGTCGGCGCGCCCAGCGCCGCCCGCACCGCCTCGAGGTCGAGCACGGAGTCCGTCGTGGAGTAGAACTGGCGCGACGGGCCCAGGGCCCGGGCGCAGCGCTCGACGGTGCGGGTGTTGACGACGTCGAGCGTGCCCAGAGCCTGCAGCGGGCGGCAGACCAGCAGGCCCGAGCCGCCCGTGCCGCGCTGGTCGACGAGCACGAGCCGGCGCCGGCCCAGCGCCGGGGCCAGCGACGAGCGGAACGAGTCGGCGAAGGGCACCGCCGGCTGGCCCGGGCCGCCCGACAGCGCCAGCAGGAACCCGTCGGCGCCGTCGCGCGGGCGCTCGACCGCCACCCGCAGCCCGATCGTGCCCGGCACGGTCCCCGAGCGGTCCAGCGGCACGGTGACCGTCGCGCAGCGGAAGGCCGTGGTGCCGGGGCACGGGCCCGTGTCGAGGGCCGCCGCCGAGGGGACGCCGACCGCCAGCACGGCGGCCAGGACGATCGACGCGTGCAGCAGCCGGTACGACATGGGGCGCGCAACCGTACCCGAGCCGGCGCCGTGATCGGCACGCCGGCGAGGTTCTTGAGGTCGGAGCCGCACATCGGACGGATGTCGTGCTCAAGTTCCGAAGTGCGGACGCCGATGCTGCTCCTGATGAGCGACGACTACGCGGTGCGCTGCAAGGGCTGCGGGTTCCGGTGGAACACCCCCGCGATGGCCGAGGGCCTGCGCATCCTCGGCTCCTGCCCCAAGTGCAAGGGCGAGCTCGAGTACGGCACGCGCGGCGGTGAGGCGGGCGGTGCCGCCGTCGGCGGGGACCCGGCCGCCGCGCCGCACATGGTGCTCGGCATCCCGCGTCTCTGAGCCGGCCGGCCGGCCGGCGGCGGCCGGATAAAGGTTCCTAAAGGCCTGGGGCCCGGGACCGCCGGTCGTCTGGACTTCACCGTCCGTGGCATTACCCTTGCCGGTCATGGAGCCTGAGGGGAGCACGCGTACGGCCGTGGTCGGTGCGCACGCGGGCACGCGCGATGCCCTGGCCGGCGAGTGGCGGCGGCTCTCGCGCGCGGCGACGTTCGTCGCGGTGATGACCAGCCCGGCCCTGATGGCGGTGCTCATCGGCGTCGACGACTGGCCCTGGGGCTGGGCGCTGCTGGTCACGATCGTGGCCGTCGCGGCCTTCCGCGGGCTCATCGACATCCTCGTGCACCGGTTCATCCCGCGGCCGAGCCTGTACGGCGCCGACCGCGAGGCCCTGCTCGACGACGCCACCGCCCGGCGGCGCCTGTGGTTCTGGCGCGGCAAGTTCCGCCTGGTGCTCTGGGTCGCCGGGATCATCTTCGGCGTCCTGGGGACCATCGCCACGATCGCCGGCGAGTCGATCCCCCACCTGCTGACCAACATCGGCAACGCGCTGACCGACCCGCAGATGCTGGTCACGCTGATCACGCTCGGGATCCAGCTGCCGCTGCTGTTCTTCATCAACTTCGCGATCATCTTCGGGCCGCTGCTGTACTTCGGCCTCAAGCAGATGAAGGGCTACGAGCCCGGGGACGCCGACTGGGGGGTGCGCCTGGAGGACGTCCGCGGCCAGGCCGAGCCCAAGGAGGACGTCACCCGCGTCATCGAGCTGTGGCAGTCGGGCGAGGAGTTCCGCAAGGCGGGCGGCAAGCCCGAGCGCGGCCTGCTCTTCATCGGCCAGCCCGGCACGGGCAAGACGATGCTCTCCAAGGCCATCGCGACGTCGTTCAACTCGCCGATCGTGACGATGCCGGGCTCGGGCTTCCAGCAGGCCTTCATGGGGCTGGACTCCGTCGTGGTCATGTTCATGATCCGCAAGGCGCGCAAGCTCGCCCGCAAGTGGGGCGGCCAGTGCATCATCTTCATCGACGAGATCGACGCCGTCGGCCTGCGCCGCCAGGCGCTGGGCACCGGGACGATGACCGGCATGGGCCCGGGCTCCTTCGAGGACCACGCGTTCTTCGGGCCCTGGGGCGCGCAGTCGGCGTCGGGCGACCTCGTGCTGGAGACGCGCGCCTGGCGCGAGCGGCTGTTCGCCAGCCGGGCGGAGACCCACGGCCCGTTCCTGCCGCCCGGCCTCGAGCGCTTCTACGGCCGCATCAACGACTTCATCTTCCCGGGCGGCGGCATGGGCGGCATGGGCGGCGGCATGGCGCTCAACCAGCTGCTGGTGCAGATGGACGGCGTGGACGAGCCGCCGTTCTGGCGCAAGTTCTGGACCAACCGCATCAACACGCTGCTCGACGCGAGCTACCTCGTGCCGCGACGGCTGTTCGGCCGCTCGCTGCGCATCCGCCCGCCCAAGCCGCGGCCGGAGCAGGTGTACTTCATCGGCGCCACCAACGTGCCCATCGACCGCCTGGACCCGGCGCTGATCCGCCCAGGCCGGATGGGCCGCCACGTCTGGTTCCGCACGCCGACCAAGGACGACCGGGCCGACATCTTCGACCTGTACCTCACGCGCGTCGACCACGACCCGGACCTCGACACGCCCAAGCGCCGCGACGAGCTCGCGCGCATCACCAACGGCTACTCGCCGGCCATGATCGAGCAGGTCTGCTCCATGGCCCTGACCTACGCCCACAGCGAGGGCCGCGTCGACTTCGGCTGGGACGACATCGTCGAGGCCATGACCACGATCGAGTCGGGCACGGCGCAGGGCGTCGACTACGTCGCCGAGGAGAGCCGCGCGGTCGCCATCCACGAGGCCGGCCACGCGGTGGCCTCCCACGTGTACATGCACGACGTCCTGTCCACGCGCCTCTCGATCCGCAAGCGCGGCGGCTCCCTCGGCCACCACCAGGCCATCGAGAAGGAGGAGCGCTTCTCGAGCTGGCGCCACGAGGAGGTCGGCAAGCTCGTGTGGACGCTCGGGGCCATGGCCGCCGAGCACGTCTTCTACGGGGAGAACTCCACCGGGGTCGGCGGCGACGTGCAGAGCGCCACCAGCCGCGCGGCGTGGATGGTCGGCATGTGCGGCATGGGCCCGATGCCCGTCGACCTCAGCCACGTCGAGTTCCCTGACGACGCGGCGCGCGAGGAGGCCGAGCGCGAGTACATGGAGCGCTTCGAGCGCATCGGCGAACAGATCCTCAACCGTGCCCGCGGCCAGCGCGAGAGCGGCGACTCCATCGCCTCGATCCTCATGGACGGCCACAAGCGCCGCGCCGCCTCCCGGATCCTCGGGCAGTCCTACATCACGGCGGTCTGCCTCGTGCGACACAACCGCGACCAGGTCGCCCACATCGCCGACATGCTCGTGGAGCGCAAGGAGCTGCACGGCGACGAGGTCGTCGAGCTGCTCGACGCCGCCCGCCTCGAGGCACCGGCGATCGACATCACCGACGAGACGATCTGGCCCAAGCTGTGAGCGACGAGCACGACACGACCGCCGGCGACCGGGCGGCGGCCCGCGAGCCCGACGTCCGCGCCGATCCGCGCACGCGGCCGCCCGACCCGGCGGGCACGCGGCCGATGCACGATCCGGACTCGCTCCTGCCGCCCGCCCGCGCGCCCCGGCCCGCGCCCGGCGCCCCGCTCTGGGACCCCTCGGCGGTCGCGCCCCACGACCCGGACGCCGACGCGGCCGCCGACGTCGCCGACGAGGACGAGGCGCCCGAGCGCGACGACGCCCGGGTCGCCGCGGCGCCGTCGCTGTCCGAGCCTGCCGTCTCGCGCTACTCCCCCCGCTTCCAGTTCGCGCTCGGCGCCCTGCTGGCCATCGGCGCGGCGGCCATCGTGCTGCTCGTCGCGGTCATCGTGGGCGGCGGCCGCACGTCGGGCTCCAGCCGCCTGGCCACCGGCCCGGCCTGGTCGGCCTGGCACCCGACCGCCAGCGGCGGGGACGGCCCCACCCAGATCGCCGACCACGTCGGCCGCGAGTACCGGCTGCCCGACGGCAGGCAGCTCGTGGCGGTCACCGGCGGCCCGCTGGAGATCGCCGGGCTGCCCGTGACGATCGCCCTGCGCGAGACGCCGGCCCAGGGCGGCGACATCAAGCTGATCGACGGCAACGGCGTCCTGTTCCGCATGTGCGGCCTGGGCGACAAGTGCGCGATCTCCTCCGGCAGGGCCTCGACCCAGCGCCACCTGCTGCTGCGCCGCGAGGCGCTCGAGCTCGCGCTGTACTCGTTCCGCTACCTGGCCGTCGACGAGGCCGTCGTGTTCCTGCCGCCCAAGAAGGGCGAGGACCCGACGCAGGCCGTCTTCTTCCGGCGCGCCGACACCGACCTGCGCAACGCGGTCGCCAAGCCGCTGGACGCCACGCTCGTCGGCCGGACGCCGTCGGTGTCCAGCGTCACGCGGTCGCCCGACGCCCAGCTCGTGCAGACCATCACCACGTCCAAGCTGTTCAGCTTCAGCTTCACGCAGGCCAACCAGGACGCCCGCGCGTTCCTGGTGCTCGACCCCCTGCCGGGCAACTGAGCATCCTGCGGGCATCCGGGGAGGAGCGCGCCGCGCTGCGGCGGGCCAAGGAGCGCCTGGACCGCCTCGACTACTACCCGCACCCCGTGCGCCTGCGGCGCACGGTGCGCATCCTCACCGTCCCGTGGCTGTTCCGGCTGCCGTGGTTCTCGCGCTTCGACGGCTACACGATGTGGGACCTCGTGCTGCTGCGCGAGCCGCCGGGCGCTGCCGGCGACGACCTGATCTGCCACGAGCTCTGCCACGTCTGGCAGATGCAGCACCGGCCGCTGGCCATGCCGCTGAGCTACCTCTACCGCGGCTACGCCTCCAACCCCTATGAGGTGGAGGCGCGGGCCGCGGCGGAGGCGACGCGCTAGTCCGGCTCCTGCCGCGGCGCGAAGCGCGGGCAGCGGAGCACGGGCATCGGCGGGTACTTCGGCCAGTCGGGATCCTGCAGGCCCCGCTCGCACATGGAGAACGTCGAGCCGCGGCCGCTGGTCACGAGGCGCTGGTGGCGGCAGCGGTCGCAGAGTCCGAAGGGGGTCACGGCGGCCATCGTCCACAAGGGTGGCACGCCCGTACCCTCGGAGACGTCGCGCCCTGAGTCGTTTCCCGTGCAACTACACTGAGCCCTTCGTGCCCACCTTCCGGCGACTCCTCGGCTTCCTGAGGCCACACCGCCCCGCGGTCATCCTGTCCGCGGCGCTGGCGGCCGTCGCGATGGGCATGACCGTGCTCATCCCGTGGCTCACAGGCCGGGCGATCGACCAGATCCGCAGCGGCCACGGTGCCGACCTGGATCGCCTCGGGATCGCGATCGGCATCGCCGGCGTGCTGCGCTTCGCCCTGACGGTCGCCCGCCGGCTCGTCGCCGGGCGCGTCTCGCTCGGCGTCGAGCAGGACCTGCGCCAGCGCGTCTACGACCACCTGCTCTCGCTGGAGCTGGGCTTCTTCGACCGCCAGCAGACCGGGCAGCTCATGTCGCGCGCGACGGTCGACCTGCAGGCCGTGCGGTTCTTCCTGGGCTACGGCCTGGTGTTCATCCTGCAGTCCGGGCTGACGATCGTGCTCGCCGCCGTCGCCATGCTGGTCGTCGATCCGCTCATGGCTGTCATCTCGCTCGTCCCGGTCCCGTTCGTCGTGCTCATCGCCGCCCGCTACGGACGCCGCGCGCGCCCCGCCCAGCAGGCGGTGCAGCAGCGCATCGCCGAGCTGACCGCGGCGGCCGAGGAGTCCATCGGCGGCGTGCGCGTCGTCAAGGCGTTCGCGCGCGAGGACCGCCAGCTCGAGCGCTTCGCCACCACGACCGGGCGCGTCTTCGAGCAGGAGATGATCGCCACGCGGCTGAGCGCCTTCTACCAGCCGCTCATCGGGTTCCTGCCACAGGTCGGCCTCGGCGTCGTGCTGCTCATCGGCGGCCGCCGCGTGGTCGACGGCAACATGACGCTCGGCGACTTCGCCGCGTTCTACACCTACCTGCTCATGCTGCTGGTGCCGATGCGCCAGCTGGGCATGTCGCTCGGGCTGGCCCAGAGGGCGACGGCCTCCGGCGCGCGGCTGTTCCAGGTCCTGGACCGCGAGCCGCGCATCACCGCCGCCCCCGGCGCCGGTGCGCTGCCCGAGGGCAACGGCCACGTCGAGCTGCAGGACGTGACGTTCACCTACGAGGGCGCCCCGGGCCCGGCACTGCACGACGTCACGCTCGACGTCGCCGGCGGCACGACCGTGGCGCTCGTCGGCGCCACCGGCTCGGGCAAGACGACGCTCGTCGCGCTGCTGGCGCGCCTGTACGACGTGCAGGAGGGCAGCGTGCGCATCGACGGCGCCGACGTGCGCGACGTGGACCCCGTCGCGCTGCGCCGCGCCATCGCCGTCGTCGACGACTCGCCGTTCCTGTTCAGCGCGACGGTCGCCGAGAACATCGCCTACGCCCGGCCGGACGCCAGCCGCGAGGACGTCGAGCTCGCCGCGCGCCGGGCGCAGGCCCACGACTTCATCGCCCGGCTGCCCGAGGGCTACGACACGCGCGTCGGCGAGCGCGGCCTGACGCTCAGCGGCGGCCAGCGCCAGCGCGTCGCGATCGCGCGCGCGCTGCTGGCCGACCCGCGCGTGCTCGTCCTCGACGACGCGACCTCGGCTGTCGACGCCTCCACCGAGCAGCAGATCAAGGAGGCGCTCGGCGAGGTCATGGCCGGGCGGACGACGTTCATCATCGCCCACCGCCTGAGCACGATCGCGCTGGCCGACGAGATCATCGTCATCGAGGACGGCACCGTCCTGGCCCACGGCACCCACGAGGAGCTGCTCGAAGCCTCCGAGCTGTACCGCGAGATCGTCGAGAAGGGCCTGCCCGACCAGGTCTTCCTGACGCGCAAGCCCAGCGAGCGCGAGGTGGCGGGGCTCTGACCGCGCACCTCAAGCCCGAGCAGGCCCAGGCGCTCAGCCGGCGCGACGACCTGCGCCGGCGCCTGCGCGAGACCGGGGGCCGCGGCCGCAAGCTGCGCGGCCTGGTCGAGCTGCTGCGCCCCTACCGCGGGCGCACGGCGCTCATGTTCCTGGCGCTGGTCGTGGGGACCGCCGCCTCGCTGGCGCCCGCCCCGCTGGCCAAGAACGCGATCGACCGCGGCATCGTCAAGGGCGACCTCGGAGCCCTGGACGTCATCGTGGTGCTCTTCGTCCTCAGCGCGCTGGTCGTCTGGGGCACGTCCTACGCGCAGACCTACCTGACCAACTGGGTCGGCCAGCGCGCGCTGCAGGACCTGCGCCTGGACATCTTCCGCCACCTGCAGGAGATGCCCGTGGGGTTCTACGAGCGCCGGCCGGCGGGCGTGCTGATCTCGCGGATGACCAACGACGTCGAGGCCCTGGAGGCGATGGTCACCGACTCGGTCACCACGCTGTTCCAGGCGATCCTGACCCTGCTGGGCTCCATCGTGATCCTGCTGGTCTTCGACGTGCAGCTCGCGCTGCTGACGTTCGTCATCTTCCCGGTCATGGCCGTCGGCTCGTTCGCGTTCCGCCTGGCCTCCGCCGACGCGTTCCGCCGCACGCGCGAGACCATCGGCGCGATCACCGCCTACCTGCAGGAGACGCTCTCGGGCGTGCGGGTCCTGCGGTCCTTCGCCCAGGAGCCGCGCCACGAGGCGCGCTTCGCCGAGCTCAACGCCGACAACCGCGCGGCGAACATGAAGACCGTCAACCTCAACGCCGCGTACTTCCCGGCGGTCGAGTTCGTCTCGGCGGTGGCGACCGTCGGCATCCTGCTCTACGGCGGCCATCAGGTCCTGCAGGGCGACGTCACGGTCGGCGTGCTCGTCGGCTTCATCGCCGCGCTCAACGGGTTCTTCGACCCCATCTCCCAGCTCTCGCAGGTCTACACGACCTACCAGTCCGGCATGGCGGCACTGGACAAGATCTTCGCCCTGCTCGACGAGCAGCCCGACCTCGTCGACGCGCCCGGCGCGCACGAGCTCCCTCGCCCCCTGCGCGGCGAGATCGAGTTCGACGCCGTGACGTTCGCCTACGACACCGCCGACGGCGAGAAGATCGCGCTGCACGACGTGACGCTGCACGTGCCGCCGGGCCAGACCGTCGCGCTCGTCGGCGCCACCGGCGCCGGGAAGTCGACGCTGGCCAAGCTCGCCGCGCGCTTCTACGACCCGACCTCCGGCCGCGTCCTCGTCGACGGTCACGACCTGCGCGACGTGACGATGCGCTCGCTGCGCTCGCAGATGGGCATCGTGCCGCAGGAGGGCTTCCTGTTCAGCGGCACGCTGCGCGACAACATCGCCTTCGGGGTCGCCGACGGCGATCCGGTCGACGATGCGCTGCTCGAGCGGGCCTGCCGTGCCGTGGGGGCGTGGGAGTTCGTCGGGCGCCTGGAGCACGGCCTGGACACCGAGATCGGCGAGCGCGGCGTGCAGCTCAGCGCCGGCCAGCGCCAGCTCGTGGCCTTCGCCCGGGCGCTCGTGGCCGACCCGCGGATCCTCGTGCTCGACGAGGCGACCTCCAACGTCGACCTGCACACGGAGACGATCATCGAGCATGGGCTGCGCCGCCTGCTGGCCGGCCGCACGGCGATCGTGATCGCCCATCGCCTGTCGACGATCCGCCAGGCCGGGCGCATCGTCGTGCTCGAGGGCGGCCGGGTCGTCGAGTCCGGCACCCATGACGAGCTGCTCGGCGCGCAGGGCGCCTACTGGGCGCTGTACCGGGACTGGGCCGAGCAGGCGGCGGCGTAGCCGCCGCGTCGTCGGTGGTGTCGCTGCCGACTCCTTCCCCTACGTGACGATGATCTTGCCCCTCATGCCGGCGGCCTTGTGCGCCGGGACCGGGCAGAAGAACTCGTACGTGCCCTTCCTGAGCGTCACCGTGACGCGGGAGGTCCTGCCCGTGGCGACCACCTTGCCGTCCTTGTCGATGCCATGGCCCTCGACGGCGATCCCGTGCGGGAGGCTGCTCGGGTTGGCCATGATGAACGTGATCTTGCCGTGGCGGACGGTCAGCGTCTTCTTGTTGAAGGCCAGCTTGGCCGGGGAGGCCGACAGGTGGACGGCGCGCGCCGTCCCCGCGGCATCGGCGTGCGGCCCGCGCGCGAGGACGAAGACCGCGGCGGCGGCCAGGAGCAGGCCGACCCCGAGCAGCACGACGGGACGGACGGTGAGGATGCGGGGCATGCGGGTGCTCCCTTCGAGCGGGTGGACGAGTTCCACCCGCTCCCGACCCCGCGGCGCGTGGATCCTTCCCCACCGCCGGTCATCCGGCTCCGCGGCGCTCCCACATCTGCACGGGCCGGATCGTGCGGTAGCCCAGGCGCTCGTAGACCGGCGCGCCCATGCGGGTGGCCTGGGTGGTCGACGTCGTCAGCCCCCGGTCGCGCGCGTCGCGCAGCGCACGGTGCAGCAGGCCGCTGAGCAGGCCGCGGCCGCGGGCCACGGGGATCGTCGCCGCGACCCAGAAGTGCAGGTCCTCGCCGTGGTCGCGCACGATCACGAAGGACGCCGGGCGGCCCTCGTGGTGGGCGAGGTACAGGTGCGCGGCGCCCTCGGGCAGCGCGCCCAGCGCGCGCGCCGCCTTGCCCTGGGTGTCCCCGTAGGCCTCGTCGTTGACGGCCAGCGCGTCGGCCAGCGCGCCCCAGTCGCCGGTCCAGGCGGGCTCGGGCGGGCCGTCGCCGAGGTCGGCGAGCTCGATCGCCATCCCGGCGGGCTCGGCGTCGAGCACGTGCCCGCGCGCGGCCAGGACGTCCGCCGTGGCCCGGTCGGCGGAGTCGACCCACACCGTCCAGGCGTACACGCCGGCGTCGGCGTAGGCCTGCGCGAGCGCGTCGTAGCCCGCCTCGAGCGCCCCGGCGGACGCGGCGACGGCGGCGTTCATGACCGACCGCCCCGGCGTGGCCGCCGTGACGGCCGCGGTCACGCCGTCGAGCTCGAGCCCGGAGGCTCCGCCCTGCGCCTGCGTGCGCAGCGTGCCCCGCAGGCTGGCGAACATCCGGGACATGAGGACGGCGTCGTCCACGGCGCGACGCTACCCGATGGGCCCGGACACCTCCAGGACGCCGTCGGCCAGGACCGGCGCACCCTCGCCGGTCCGCGCCCCGAAGCGCAGCGTGCCGCCCACCGCGCCGAGCCCGACGGTCACCGTGCACGGCATGGGCACCGCGCCGGTGAACCGGCAGGCGATGCGCCGCACGCGCGACGGGTCGCCGCGCAGGCCGGAGCGCACCGCGGCCGACACGCAGTGCGCGAGCATGGCCGACCCCTGGTAGATCGGCGAGTCCAGGCCGCCCTCGCGGGCCAGGCGGGCGTCGGTGTGCACGGGGTTGATGATCCCCGAGCACTCGCCGTAGCGGACGGCGTCGGCCAGCTCGATGCGAACCTCGTCGGCGTCGCGCAGCGCGGTCTCCGGCGGCGCGGGCGCCCGTGGCGCCCCGGCGCCGTCGAGGCCCTGCAGCGTCGCACCGAGGTACAGGATGCCCTGGCGGGTGTCCAGCACCGGCTCGCCGTCGAGCGTGGCCGTCGAGAACTCGCACAGAGCGTAGGCCCCGACGGAGCGCGCGCCCACCGCCAGCAGCCGCGAGGTCGTGCGCAGCACGTCGCCGCCGCGGATCGGTCGGTGCACGGTGATCTCGTGACCGACGTGCAGGCCCTGCTCGGCGCCGCCGTCGCAGAACTCCAGGCCGGGAGCGCCGTCGCGCACCAGCGGCCATTCGAGCGCCGCGGCGAACACCGGGTGCGCGACGATCCCGCCCGGACGGTCGACGTCGAACAGCGCGGCGCTCGTGTCGCGCACACCGGCCGCGAAGGCCATGAGCCGGCGATCGTCGACCTCCTGCTCCACGGTGGCCACGTCGCGCTCCAGCACGCCGGGCGGGACGCGGATCCTCATCGCCACGGCCCCCGGGCCGACGCCGGCGCCGCCGCGGCGGCGCGGACGTCGGCGGCCAGCGACGCGTGCATCGCCTCCAGCGCCGGGCGCCGCAGCGCGCCCTTCGTCTCGGCGTAGGGCTGCGCGGGCATCGCGCCGCGGTGGCGGGCGGCGTCCAGCGCGCGGGGCAGCACGGCGTCGGGGGCCACGACCTCGTCGACGATCCCCAGCCCGGCGCAGGTCGCGGCGTCGAGCAGCTCGCTGCCCAGCAGGAGGGTGCTCGCGGCTCGCGCGCTGACGGTGGCCCGCAGCAGGTCGAAGTTGACCAGCGGGTGCGGGAAGCCGAGCTTGACCTCGTTGAGCCCGTAGCGCCCGGCGTCGGAGGCGATGCGCAGGTCGCAGGCCAGGGTCGCCAGGAAGCCGATGCCCACCGCGTGGCCGGCCATCGCCGCGATGACCGGGCACGTCAGGGCGAACACGCCCATGAGCAGCTCGTCGATGTGCACGACGCCCTGGGGCCCGATCGGCGGGGCGGCGAGATCGGCGCCGGCGGAGAAGAAGCCGTGCGCGCCCGTGAGCACGACCGCGGCCGGCGGGTCGCCGGCGAGCCGGGCCATGACGGCCGTGAGCTCGAGCAGCAGCGCCAGGTCGAAGGCGTTGGCCGGCGCGCGGTCCAGCGTGAGGACGACGACCCCGTCGTCCCCGATCGCCTCGGTCACGTGCGGCACGCGAGCCTCCTCGCGTCGGGGTGGTACTTGCCGTGTTGGGCAGGGATGGGTAGCGTTCTCCATGTCGGCGTGTCAGCCTCCCGCGTTCGCCGGCCGTCGGCTCCCACGTCCGGTCTCACCGCCGGACGTCCGACGTTGGGGACGTCGGGCGCGCCGCCTCCGAGGCGGCCCGCGGCCAACCTATCCGCCCGCGCCGGCCCGCGCCAGCGGCCGTCCGTCCCGCCCGACCGGCCGGGTTGTCCGCACAATGACCAGCCTCGCCGACCTCGTGGCGAGCCTGGCCCTGTTCATCGAGCTGGGCGGCGTAGTCAAGAACCGGACGCTGACCGCGGCGACTTCAGCGGCTCGGTGCCGGGACCGCCCCGCCCCCAGGGCGTGCAGGGACCCACCGGGCCCAGCGAGTTCCAGGTACTGACCGTCTCGCCTCTGGACTTCAGCGTGGGCCTCGACGACGCGTCCTTCGAGCTCGTCATCCCGTAGCGCGGGGCATCGCGCCGAGTCCGTCGCCTCCGGGCGGCGGGCCGGCCCCCGCACGCAGGAAAGCTCCCGTTTCCAGGAGCTTTCGGAGCTGCGGGACTAGGACTCGAACCTAGAATACCTCGTCCAGAGCGAGGCGTGTTGCCGATTACACCATCCCGCAAGGGGGCGCGACAGCTGCGCAGTGTATCCGCTGCCGCGGGGCTACGCGGCGTCGCGACCGGGCGCGAACTGGGCCGTGATCGCGTCCTCCAGACCGGGGTCCAGGACGAGCAGCACCTCGTCGCCCGCCTCGATCACGGTGTTGGCCTTCGGCACGAACCCGCGGCCGTCGCGGAGCAGCGAGATGATCAGCGCGCCGTCGGGCAGGCTCATCTCCTGCACGGCCCGGCCGGCGGCCGGTGAGTCCGGGCCGACCTCGACCTCGATGATCTCGAGCTGCTCGTCGCGGAGGTCGAGCAGGTGCACGAGGCCGTAGCTGGGGACCTCGTGCTCGATGAGCCGCAGGATGAGGTCGGTGGCGCTGACGGCCGGCGCGATCCCCAGCAGCTCGAACCACGAGCGGTTGCGGGGGTTGTTGACGCGGGCGATGATCCGCTCGCAGAGGTACTTCTCCTTGGCCACCTGGCAGATGAGGAGGTTGTCCTCATCGTCGCCGGTGACCGCGATGGTCAGGTCGGCCCGCTGGATGCCCGCCCGCTCCAGGACCCAGAGCTCGGTGGCGTCGCCGTACTGGATGGCGTGCTCAAGCTCCTGCTCGATGGTGAGGTAGCGCGTCCGGCGGTTCTCGATGAGCGTCACCTCGTTGCCCTTGGCGATGAGCTCGCGGGCGAGGTTCCAGCCGACCTTGCCGCCTCCGGCGATGATCACGTACATCCTGCGGCCTCCTAGGCGATCGCGCCGAGCGCGGACGTGAACATCTCGATGGCGTGCTGCGTGGGACAGATCGTGTGCAGCCCCTGCTGCTGGTACCACGCCGCACGCGCCGGGTCCATGACCCGCACGATGACCTTCTCGACCTCGTAGTGGCGCTGGGCGATCTGCGAGATCGTGAGGTTCGTGTTGTCGCCGTCGGTGGAGGCGATGAAGACGTCGGCCTCGAGGATCCCGGCCTCGGTGAGCGCGTCGACCTCCATGCCGTGGCCGACGGTGAACCGGCCGCCGGCCTCCTCCCAGGTGGTGTCCAGGCCCACCTCGAGGCGCTCGTGCGAGAGCGGGTCCTCGTCGAGGACGGACACGGTGTGGCCCGCGGCGAGCGCGGTCCGGGCGACGGATGAGCCGACGCGGCCGGCGCCGACGATGAGGATGAACATCGGATCGCACTCTACCCGCCCCGATCGCGGATCGATCCCCGCCGAAGGGAGGGTCCGGCGCAGGCGCCGTCCTCGTGCTCAGGCGGGCGGGTGGTCGCGCAGCGGCGGCGCGGCGCTGATCGACTGGTCGTGCGGCGGTCCCGGGGCCCCGGCGGGCGCGGGGTGCGCCTCGGGGTCCAGGGCCTGGGCGACCGGGACGTCGCTGGCGGGAGGCGCGGTCAGGATGACCTCGCAGCCGGCCTTGGACACGACGTACTTGGTGACCTCGCCGACGAAGTTGTCCATCGGGCCGCCGCGGCCGCCCAGCAGCGCCCCGCCGCGGATGCGCGAGGGCTCTTCGGCGGCGAGCACGATCGCCTGGACCCCGCGGCGCCGGGCCTCCTCGACGATCGCCGCGCCGGCACGGCGCGCGCGCACGGTGGCCGTGGCGACCTCGACGCCCTCGTATTCCTCCCCCACCGCCTTGGCCCGGCGCAGCGCGGCCCGGGCGCGCTCGAGCTGGGCGTCGGGCAGGCGGGCGTCGATCGGCAGCGCCATCGGGACCTCGAAGACCCACACGGCCTCGATCGTGGCGCCGCGGTGCTCGAGCCCCGGGTCGGACTCCTCGCCGGCCAGGCGCCCGGCGGTCTGGATCATGTCGTCGTCCAGCGGGGTGCCGGTCAGCGGCACGAGGATCGAGCCGAACTCGAGGTCGTCGCGCTCCAGGCGCATCGCGGCCTCGGGCACGATGACGCGCTTGAGCAGCGGCTTGCCCTGGGTGCGCCGGTAGACGACGTAGGTCAGCAGGCCGAAGGCCATCCAGCCGAAGCCGACGTAGCGCGCGCCGGAGTGCGTGACGACGACGCTGATCCATGCCGCGAACGACAGCACGGCGCCGAGCAGCGCCGGCAGCGGCAGGTCACCGCCCCGGAAGCGCACCGACAGCGGCACGCGGTAGAAGCGCTCGCGGTCGGGCTCGCGATAGCGCAACGAGATGATCGACAGGTGCGCGATCGTCAGGCCCAGCAGGGCGCCGAACGCGTAGATGCCGACGAGGAAGTCGAGGTCCTCGGGCACGACGAGGGCGCCGGCGATCGCGGCCGCGATGATGATGAGGACGAACGGCGTGGACCGCGTCGGGTGCAGGCGCCCCAGCGCGCTGGGGATCTGGCGGTTGCGCGACAGCGAGTAGGCCAGGCGCGACATGCCGAGCATCGCCGAGTTGGCGGCCGCGATGAGCGTCGCGGTCGCAGCGATGGCGATCACGTAGGTGAGCAGGTGAGCCAGCCAGCGCTGGTGCAGGCTGTCGGTGATGCCCAGCACCGGCGCCTCGACGTACCGGCCGCCGAGCGCGGTGTGGCCGTCGACGACCGGCAGCGCGGTCATGGCGACCAGGCCGATGCCCACGTAGACCACCAGGACGAGCACCGTGGCGGTGCCGATCAGGCGCTTGAGCTGGCGCCGGCTGGCCGTGATCTCGCCCGACAGGCCGGCGGCGGACTCCATCCCGGTGAACACGACGGTCGCCACGCCCAGGGCGAAGATCGTGTCGGTCCACCTGGGCGTCGAGCCCAGGTGGATCGGGTCCAGCAGCGTGTGGGCGTTGAAGAACACCGCCAGGCCGAGGACGATGAGCAGCAGCTGCAGGCCGATGTCGGCCACGACCAGCGCCGTGACGCGGTTGACCCGCGTCTTGGAGAACCCGCGGATGTTGCGTGCGGCGACGTAGACGATGATCCCCAGCGCCAGGACGATCTCCGGGCCACCGTGCCCGAGCCGGCCCCAGAAGGCCCCGAGGTAGTTCGTCGCCGAGAACGAGGTGACCGCGACGAGGATCGTGTAGTCCAGGAGGATCGCCCAGCCGGCGATGAAGCTGATCAGCTCGTTGAAGGCGTAGCGGGCGAACACCGTCGAGCCGGCGCCCTCCTGGTGCAGCGACGCCCCCTCGACGTAGGTCATCACGGCGAGCGCGAAGAACACCGCCGAGACGAGGAACACCGCGGGCGTCAGGCCCAGGGCGTGGTCGGCCACCACGCCGAGCGAGAAGTAGATCGCGCTCGTGACCGAGAGGTAGACGATCGCGAAGAAGGCCGGCTGGCCGAGGCCGCGCCCGAGCATCAGGACCTCCGGCGCAGACGGCCGCGCTCGTTGAGGTACAGCCGGCCCAGCCCGGCGGCGATGAACAGCACGCCGAGCACGATCCCGCGGCCCAGCGCGCCGCCGCCGTTGGCGAGGGTCTGGACGATCATCGCCACGCCGAGGAGGACCATGAACGCCGAGAGCACCCGGGTCGTGCCCCGGTGCAGGTCGCGGGACTGGGACATGTGGGGCACAGGCTACGCCGCGGTCGGGCGGCTCGGCGTGCGGCCCGGGTGGCCGCTCACCCGGCGGCCGCCGTCGTGGCGGCGGCGCGTCGCAGGCCCGGGCCGTTGCTGGGGTCGGACTGGATGATGACCCGGCAGGGCCGCTCGGTGAGCACGGTCTCCAGCGTCTTGCCGAACAGCGAGCCGCCGCTGCGCGGCGGCAGCGGCATGACGATCGCCTGGGCGCGCAGGGTGCGCGCCTCCTGCACGATGAGCCGGCCGGCCTGCCCCGGGCGGACCTTGTCGACGTGACCGGTCACGCGGCGCCCGCCCTGCAGGCGCGCCTGCTCGATGAGCGTCGCGGCGGCGGCCTCGGCCTCGGGCAGCGCGGCGCCGATCGGCGAGGACTGCGGCACGGCGATCCACACGAGGATGTGGATGCCGCGGCGCCGGCGGGCCGCCACCTTGGCCGCGGCCGCCACGGCGCCCTTGGGGTAGGGCTGGTTGGCGTCCAGGGCGACGAGGACGGACTCGTACTCGGCCTCGTGCTCCAGGACGGGGCGCTGGATCGCCACCTTCGTCGTCGTCGTCAGGTCCAGGCCCTGGCGGCGGCGGTAGACCGGGTAGATCGCGCACCCCAGCGCCAGCCAGCCCAGGCCGGCCAGCGCCACGTCGACGTGCAGGGCGGTGACCACGCCGAAGGCCAGCGCGGTGAACAGGCCCCCGAAGACGGCGAACAGCGGGATCGACCGGCCGCCGCTGAGCTCGATGTTGCCCGGCCCGCGCCACGGCCGGCGCGCGTCGGGCTTGGCGAGCCGGAGCTTGACGACGGCCAGGTGGGCGATCGTGAACGACAGCATCGCGCCGAAGGCGTAGATGTTGCCCAGGAAGTCGGCCTTGCCGGGGATGACCGCGAGGCACGCGATGACGCCGAAGATCGCGATCCCGATGTAGGGCGTGCCGTACCTGGGGTGCAGCTGGCGCAGGCGGTCGGGCACCTGGCGGTGGATGCCCATCGAGTAGACGAGCCGGCTGACGCCGATGATCCCCGCGTTGGAGGCGATGAACAGGATCGTGGCCGCCAGCACGCCGACGTAGAGCTGGGCCGGCGCCTGCAGGAAGCCCAGGTTGAAGTGCTTGACGACCCCGAGCACCGGGTCGCCGGCGAACCCGCCCTGGCTCTCGGGCAGGCCGAGCTGGGTGACGTACTTGCCGTCGGCGTTCTGCGTGACCGGCAGCGCCGACAGCGCCACCATCGGCAGCAGCGCGTAGATGGCGAAGACCGCGATGACCACGCGGTTGATCGCCGCCGGGATCGTCTTCTCCTCGTCCTTGGCCTCCTCGGCCATGTTCGAGATCGTCTCGATGCCCGTGTAGGCGATCATCCCGACCGGGATCGCGATGAAGAAGTCCTTCCACGTCGGCGCGATGCCGAACTGCACGTTGTCGATCAGCGTGTTCGGGCTGAAGACGAGGAAGATGCCGACCGCGACGAGCAGCAGCTGCGTCATGAAGTCGACGACGGCCAGCCCGATGTTGACGCCGGCCGACTCCTTGACCCCGCGGACGTTGACGACCGAGAGGAACACGATCACGCCGATGGCGAAGATGATGTCGCCGGGGCCGTGGCGCAGCGCGTCCCAGAACAGGCCCCCGATGTAGTGCGGCACGAAGAACGCCGAGATGGCGATCGTGATCACGTAGTTGAGCATCTGCGCCCACGCCGCGAAGAACGACCAGAACTCGTTGAACGCGTGGCGGGCGAACGACGAGGAGCCGCCGGCCTCGGGGTACATCGCCGTCGCCTCGGCGTAGGTCGACGCCGTCAGGTAGAAGATGAACCCGGTGAGGACGAACACCACCGGCGTGAGGCCCAGCGCGAAGCTGGCCACGAGCCCGAGCGCGTAGTAGATCGACGAGCCCACGTTCCCGTAGGCGGTCGAGAAGAGCGCGTTGACCCCGAGCACGCGCTGCAGGCCATGGAGGCGTCGTTCGGCCATTCAGCGCTCGGGAGTGTAGGGAGCGCGACGGTCGCACGCGTCCCCTGGACGTGGGAGGGGCGGCCCTGCGGCCGCCCCTCCGTCACGCCGGGTGTCGCCGGTGCCTAGGTGATGATCGGGATGATGAGGATCGCCACGATGTTGGCGACCTTGATCATCGGGTTGATCGCCGGGCCCGAGGTGTCCTTGAACGGGTCGCCGACCGTGTCGCCGGTGACCGAGGCCGCGTGGGCCTCGGAGCCCTTGCCGCCGAACGCGCCGTCCTCGATGAGCTTCTTCGCGTTGTCCCAGGCACCGCCGCCGGCGGTCATGAGGACGGCGAAGAAGAACCCGACGACGATGACGCCGATGAGCAGGCCGCCCAGAGCCTGGATGTCGATGATGCCGACGATGAACGTCATGGCGATCGGCAGCAGCGCCGGGAGGATCATCTCGCGCTGTGCGGCCTTGGTGACGAGGTCCACGCACCGGGCGTAGTCGGGCTGGTCGGTGCCCTCCATGATCCCCGGCTTCTCGCGGAACTGCCGGCGGACCTCCTCGACGACCTGACCGCCGGCGCGGCCGACGGCCTCCATCGACAGCGCGGCGAACAGGCAGACCATGAGGCCGCCCAGCAGCAGCCCGATGAGCACCGCCGGGTTGCCGACGTCGAAGTTCAGCGTCGAGGCGCTGACCTTGTTGTCGGCCAGCTCGAAGCGGAAGCCGGCGAAGAGCACGACCGCGGCCAGGACGGCCGAGCCGATCGCGTAGCCCTTGGTGACGGCCTTCGTCGTGTTGCCGACCGCGTCGAGCTTGTCCGTGATGTTGCGGACCTCTTCGGGCAGCTCGGACATCTCGGCGATGCCGCCCGCGTTGTCGGTGATCGGCCCGAAGGCGTCCAGCGCGACGATGAGGCCGGTCAGCGACAGCTGACCCATGACGGCCACGCCGATGCCGTAGATGCCGACGGTCCCGCCGCCGGCCAGCTTCCAGGCGCCGAGGATGCCGAGGCAGAGCACCAGCGCCGGCAGCGCGGTGGCCTGGAAGCCCTGGGCGAGGCCGGAGATGATGTTCGTGGCGTGCCCGGTCTGGGACGCCGCGGCGGTCTTCTTGACCGGCCCGAACCGCGTGGACGTGTAGTAGTCGGTGATCACGAACAGCAGCGCGGTGACCGCGATGCCGATGAGCGAGCAGAGGTAGAGCTTGCCGACGCCCGGGGTGTCGATGCCGCCCTTGTACTGCACGCCGTCCATGAGCCACTTCGTCACGGGGTAGAACAGGATCGCGGCGATGATGCCCGAGGCGATGAGGCCCTTGTACAGTGCGGCCTCGACGTTGTCGGTCTTCGTCTTGACGAAGAACGTGCCGATGATCGACGCGACGATGGCCACCGCGCCCAGGACCAGCGGGTACAGGGCGGCGGCCGTGGAGCCCGCGCCCGTGAACGTCAGGACGCCGAGCAGCATGACGGCGACGGCGGTCACCGCGTAGGTCTCGAACAGGTCGGCGGCCATGCCGGCGCAGTCGCCCACGTTGTCGCCGACGTTGTCGGCGATCGTCGCGGGGTTGCGCGGGTCGTCCTCGGGGATGCCGGCCTCGACCTTGCCGACGAGGTCGGCGCCGACGTCGGCGGCCTTCGTGAAGATGCCGCCGCCCAGTCGGGCGAAGACCGAGATGAGCGAGCCGCCGAAGCTCAGGCCGATGAGCGCGTCCACGGCCTCCTTCTGCGAGCGGTCGAACACCGTGGTGAGCAGGCCGTAGTACCCGGCGACGCCGAGCAGCGCCAGGCCGACGACGAGCATGCCGGTGATGGCGCCGCCGCGGAACGCGACGTCCAGGCCGGGCGAGACGCCGCCGCGGGCCGCCTCGGCCACGCGGCAGTTCGCGCGCACCGAGACGTTCATCCCGATGTAGCCGGTGGCGCCCGACAGCACGCCGCCGATGACGAAGCCGATCGCGACGTAGCCGTCCTGGATGAAGATCAGGGCGATCGCGAGGACGATGCCGGCGATGCCGATCGTCGTGTACTGGCGGTTCAGGTACGCCTGAGCGCCCTCTTGCACGGCACCCGAGATGCGCTGCATCGTCTCGTTGCCGGGTGACAGCGACAGCAGCTGCCTCGTGGTCAGCAGCCCGTAGGCCACCGCGAGCGCCGCGCACACCAGCGCCACCACGACCCCGTGGTTGGTCAGGAAGTCACTCAACGCAGTTCCTCCAGGTCTGATTCAGGACAGCACCGGCGGAGATTCGACGGTGTGTTCGGGCCTGTGAGGCGCTACGACGGACGCCGGCCCTGGCTCAACAACCGCGCCATCCTAAACGTCAGAGCCGTCGGACCGTCGTCTTCCCTACCGGACGGTCAGACCGCGGTGCTACTGACCGGGCACCCACAGGCGTCCGCTGGACTGCGCGGGGCCCGGGCCGGGCGGCTGCTCGCCGGGCCCGCCGCCCTCGGCGGGGCCGGCTCGCCGGGGGTCCCGGGGGCCGCGCCCGCCCCGGCCGCCAGCTGCGCGTAGGCCAGCTGCAGCTGCGACAGCGCGTCGCGGATCGCCTTGCCGTCGGGGCCCAGCTCGGCCTCGATGAGCGGCAGCAGCGCCCGCGCGCCCTCGATGGCCAGCCGCAGCTGCTCGGGGTCGCGCTCGTCCTCGGTCCCGGGGGCCAGGCCGGCGCGGCGGCCACCCAGGTTCACGAGTGTGACGATCGTCTGGACGATCACGTCCTCGACGCGCAGCTGGCGCAGCTGCTGCTCGAGCTGCGCCTCGTACGCGGCGCGCATCTCGGCCTCGTTGGCCGGGGGCTGCTGCGGGTTGTCGGTCATCGTGCTGGCACCTCCTGGGCGTAGGTCTGCCGGGTCTCCTGCACGGAGGTCGCGAAGACCTCCTCCAGCGGCGTGCCGGCATCGAGCGCGCGCCGCTGGCGCTGGGCCCCGTTGAGCGCGGCGAGGACGGGATCGATCCCGAGCTCGGCGCGGACGGGGGCCGTCCAGGAAAGCAGACGCTGCACCGCGGCCGCCGCGGGCTCCTCGTCCAGCCGCTGCAGGTCGATCTGCCGGCCGTCCATCCCGAAGCGGATCGCGCGCCAGAGGTTCTCCTCCAGCAGGCGCCCCGGCAGGTCGGCGTGCGGACGTCCCTCGTCCTCGTCGCGAGCGGCCTGGGCCACGCAGGCGGTGATGAGCGCCGCGAGGGCGTCGCTCTCCCCCGCCGTGGCCTGTGCGTCGCAGATGCGGACCTCGACCGTGCCGAAGGAGAAGTGCGGGCGCACCGACCACCAGACCTGGGTGTACTCGACGATGGACCGCGTGCGGGTCAGCAGGTCGATGTACTGCGCGTAGGCGTCCCAGGTGCCGAACGCGTCGGGGATGCCGCAGCGCGGGAAGCTCTTGGTGAACGTCTGGGTGCGGGCCGAGTGCAGGCCCGAGTCCAGGCCGTCGACGCCGGTGGAGTTCGCGCTGAGCGCCAGGAGCGTCGGCAGCACGGGGCGCAGGCGGTCGCAGACGCGGATCGCGCGGTCGGCGCCGCGCACGCCGACGTGGACGTGCAGCGAGAACGTGTTGTTGCGCCGTGCGACGTACTGCAGCCCGTCGACGACCCGGCGGTAGTGCTCCGTGTCGATGTTGCGCTGCAGGCGGTAGTCGGCCAGCGGGTGGGTGCCCGTCGAGCCCAGGAGCAGGCCGCGGCCCGCGGCGAGGTCGAACAGGCGCCGGCGGACGTCGCGCTGGCGGGCCAGCGCGTCGGCCAGGTCGGTCCCACGGCCGGACCGGATCTCGATCTCGCTGCAGATGAGCTCGCCGGAGATCGACTCGGCGAGCACCGGGTCGGTGGCCGTCGCGGCGTCGCGGAGCTCCTCGAACCGCGGCACGAGGTCGAGCGTGTCGGGGTCCAGGAGGGAGAACTCCTCCTCCAGGCCGACCGTCCAGTCCGTCGACGTCGCGAAGCCCTCCGCGGCGCGTTCGAGATCCAGGCTCAAGGCGTTCCGTTCTAGGTCAGGTAGAAGTAGAGCGCGTACAGGAGGTCGACCGCGGGACTCGAGGTGTGCACGGTCACCTCCGGCGGGACACGAAGCAGCGACTCGGAGTAGTTGAAGATGATCTTCACGCCGGACAGCACGAGCTGGTCGGCGAGCGTCTGGGCGGCCGAGCTGGGCACGGCGAGCACGCCGACGACGATGTCCTCGTCCTCGACGACCTGCGGGACCGTGGCGACGTCGCGCACCTGCAGCGCGCCGACCGACGTCCCGACCTTCTCCGGGTCGGCGTCGAAGATGGCGACGACGCGGAAGCCGTGGTCGGCGAACACGTCGGAGGAGGCGATGGCGCGGCCGAGATGGCCGGCGCCGAAGAGCGCGATGTTGTGCTGGCCGGCGGTGCGCAGGATCTTGCGGATCTGGGAGACCAGTCCGTCGACGTTGTAGCCGACGCCGCGCTTGCCGAACTTGCCGAAGCCGGAGAGGTCGCGGCGGATCTGCGTCGAGTTGACCTGGGTGAACGAGGAGAGCTCCTGGGAGGAGATCGTCTCCTTGCCCTCCTTCTTGGCCTTCGTCAGGACCTGGAGGTAGCGCGCCAGGCGGGCGGCGACCCCGAGCGACAGGCGGTCGGGGACCGGCTCGGTGTCGTCGGCGCCGTTCGTGTCCCCGGCACCGTGCGGCTTGGTCAGATCCCCGACGCTCATCGGTCGCCAACTGTACCGAGGCGCCTGCGCAACCCGGGCTCGTCCAGGAAGAAGTCGAACAGCTCCTCGCCGTCGAGCGCGATCACCGGGATCCGCTCCAGGTAGCGACGCAGGAGGTGGTCATCGGCCTCGATGTCGTGCTCGACGAGCTCGAAGGCCAGCTCAGCGCGCAGCGCGAGCAGCTGCGCGCGGGCGTCGTCGCAAAGATGGCAGCCGGGACGGCCGTAGAGGTCCACGCGGGGCACTGCCGGCATGATGCAGCGCCGCGGCGGCGCACGCGGCGCCGGCGGTGAACGCCACGAGGTGCTCGAAGTCCGAGAGCTCGCCCTGGGCGGGCACCAGGACCACGAAGGTGAGCAGGCACGCCACGCCGAGCACGATCACCGGTCGGCCGCGCGGCAGGCGGCCGCGCAGCGCCGCGACGAGCAGGGCGCCCAGGCAGGCCGCCCAGATCGCCGAGATGCCGTAGTCCTCGGTGTCGGCGACGTTGCGCACGGCGTGGGCGTCGACCAGGCCCAGGACGCCGATCCCGCTGTAGACGGCCAGCGTGGAGATCACGTGCCCGGCCGCCGCCACGACCCAGAACAGCCGCGCGCCGAACCGGGCGATGATCACCCAGACCAGCACCGCGGTGCCGGCGATCTGCAGGACGGGCGGCCCGTCGACGATCAGCGCGCTGGTGGCCAGCAGCCAGAGGCGGCCGTGCTGCAGCGCGTCGGGTGAGGCGGCCAGCGTCGCGGGGCGCGGCACCCCCCACGCGGCGCGCGTCAGCGCCAGGGTGGCGACGGCGGCCAGCCACGCCACCGCGGCGGCTGCTCCGGGGCCCATCGATCGCGCGCGCGCCATCACCCGTGCAGTGTGCCCGTTCGCGCACACGCATTCGAGGGATGCACCCGGACCATCAAGCGGCCGATCACGGGTGTACAGGCGTCGTTCATGTCGCCGACCTACCGTCAGAGCCACCCATGCAGCACCCCCACCCCCACCCCCGCCGCCCGCTCATCGTCGAGCGCCACGCCCTGGGCCCCGCGTGTACGCCCTGGGCGTGCGGATCCACGAATGGCACCTCGGCCTCGCCGTCGGCGCCGCCGCGGCGGCCTGGCGCCTGCTGGCCGGCGGCCCGGCCATCGCGGTCGCGGTCCTGGCGATCGTGGCGTCCTGGCTGATGGCCAAGGACTGGCGCGACCTGCCCGGCGTGGGCGGCGACCGGCGCGACACGGGCGCGTGGCGCCTGGGCCTGCACCGGCCGCCCGACGCCCCGGCCCTGCCCCCGGCCCGCGACCGCGTGCCCGCCGCGGCCGCGGCGGCCACCGCGGCCACCGGCCTGCTCAACGTGCTCTCCGCGGTGACCCAGGAGCTGCCGCTGCGCCTGCGCGACCTGCTGGCGATCGCGCCCGGCGGCGACGTCCGCGTCGCCCATGCGCTGGCGCTGCCGGTCGGCGTCGCGCTGACGTGCGCCGCCTGGCCGCTGGCGCGCCGACGCCGGCGCGCGCTGCACGGCGCCGTCGCGCTGCTGGCCGCCGTCGGCGTCCTGAACGTCCTCAAGGGCCTGGACCTCGAGGAGGCCATGGTCAGCTGGGCGCTCGCCGCGGTGCTGTGGCGCTCGCGCGCGGCGTTCTGGGTCGGCCACGAGCGCCCGGCGTCGGCGGCGCTGGCCCTGCGCGTCGTGCTCCTGCCCGCCCTCGCGCTGGCCGTCGGCACCGCCGTCGTGGCGCTGGCCGCCGGGCACGCCGCGCCCGTCCCCGGCGCCGGGGCGACGCCCCGCGTCGCCGCCCGGCTGCTGACGCTCTCGGGCGGCACGAGCTTCCACGGCGCGTTCGGCTGGGTCCCCCTCGGCCTCGGGCTGCTCGGCCTCGGCACCGCGCTGGCCGTGGCGGCCGCGGTCCTGGAGCCGCTGCGCCCCGCCAACCTGGGCGGCGCGCTGGACCGCCGCCGCGCGGCCGCGATCGTGCGCCGGCACGGCACCGACACGCTGAGCGCCTTCAAGCTGCGCCACGACCTGCACCGGCTCTGGTCGCCCGACGGCCAGGCGATGGTCGCCTTCCGCATCGAGGCCGGCTCCATGCTGCTGGCCGGCGACCCGGTCGGTCCCGAGCGGGCACGCGCGGCGATGCTCGAGCAGGCCGTCGACTGGGCCCACCGCCACGGGCTGGGCTTCGGCGTCGTCGGCGCCACGGAGGACTTCGCCCTCCTGGCGCGCCGCGTCGGCGTGCGGCGCCTGTACCTCGGCGACGAGGCGATCCTGCCCACAGGCGTCATGGACCTCTCCGGCGGCGCGCGCAAGACGATGCGCAAGGCCGTCAACCGCGTCGCGCGCCACGGCTACACCGCCGAGCTGCGCACGGTCGGCGACCTGGACACGGCGACGGTCGCGCGCCTGGGCGAGGTGTCGGACGCGTGGCGCGACGGCGAGCCCGAGCGCGGGTTCTCCATGGCCCACGACGCGCTCGTCGACGAGCTGCTGCCCGACGCCCTGGTCGTCCTGGGGCGCGACGCCGACGGCGTCGTGCGCGGCTTCCTGCACTTCGTGCCCGTCTTCGGCCGCTCGGCGATGTCGCTGGGCTTCATGCGCCGCGAGCGCGACACGCCCAACGGGCTGACCGAGTTCCTCGTCGTGGAGTCCGCCCGCCTGCTCGCCGACCTCGGCGTGGAGGAGTTCTCGCTGAACTTCGCCGCCTACGGGCGCTGGCTGCGCGCCCCGTCGGGCCGGCTGGAGCGCGTGCTGGCGATCGGCCTGCGCCGCGCCGACCGCTGGTTCCAGGTCCAGCGGCTGCTGAGCTTCAACGCGAAGTTCGACCCGCGCTGGCAGCCGCGCTACCTGCTCTTCGAGCGCCCGGCCCAGCTGCCGCGCATCTGCCTGGCCTCCATGTGGGCCGAGGGCCAGCTGCCGCGCCTGCGCCTGCCGGGCGCCGCCGGCGCCGGGCCCGAGCCCTCGCCCCGCGACGCCTAGAGCGCGCGCTGGCCCGTGGCGTGCACCTCGAGGCCGAGGTAGCCCGGGAACGCGACGGGGTCGACGTAGCGCGCGGCGCTGGCGATCATCGCCGCGTTGTCGGTGCACAGCTCCCGCGGCGGGATGCGCACCACGGGGGCCAGGGCGCCGAGGCGCTCGCGCAGCGGCCCGTTGGCGGCGACCCCGCCGCCCACGGCCAGGCGGTCCAGGCCCGTGTCCTGCAGCGCGCGCGCCACCCGGACGGCGAGCTGCTCGACGATCGCGTGCTGGTAGGAGGCCGCCAGGTCGGCGCGGCGCGCCTGCGCCTCGTCGTCGCCGAGATCGCGGACCTTGTAGAGCAGCGCGGTCTTCAAGCCGGCGAACGAGAAGTCCAGGCCGCGGAGGTTGCGCGACGTCGGGAACGCGAAGGCGCCGGGGTCGCCCTCGGCGGCCAGGCGCTCGAGGTGCGGGCCGCCCGGGAACGGGAGGCCGAGCAGCCGCGCGCCCTTGTCGATGGCCTCCCCGGCGGCGTCGTCCAGCGTGGCGCCGAGCACGCTGAAGCCGCGGTGGTCATCGACGCGGGCCAGGAACGTGTGGCCGCCGCTGGCGATGAGGCACAGGAACGGCGGCTCCAGCGGGGCCTGGCCGGGCTCGGGGCCCAGGCGCAGGAAGTTGGCCGCCACGTGGCCCTGGAGGTGGTCGACGGCGGCCAGCGGCAGGCCGCGCGCGGCCGCCAGGCCCTTGGCCGTGGCCACGCCGACGAGCAGCGCGCCGACCAGGCCCGGCCCCGCGGTGACCGCGACGAGGTCGACGTCGTCCAGCGTGGCCCCCGCGCGGGCGAGCGCGTCGTCGATGACCGGCGTGGCCAGCTCGAGGTGGCGGCGGCCGGCGACCTCGGGCACCACGCCGCCGTAGCGGTCGTGCACGCCCTGGGAGGAGATGACGTTCGCGCGGATCTCGCCGTCGTGGGTCACGAGCGCCGCGCACGTGTCGTCGCATGACGTCTCGATGGCGAGGATCACGGCCGGGCCCCGCGGGTCACTGGCCGATCGCCCGCTTGAGCGGGTCGACGGCGTTGGGGATGTCGTCCAGCGAGCCGCGCAGGGTCGCGGGGGTCCGCCACATGATCACGGCGTCCTCCCCGTTGTCCTGGTAGTAGCGGCGCCGCCGGCCGGCGGCCCGGAAGCCGTGGCGCTCGTAGAGCGTCATCGCCCCCGTGTTGCTCGTGCGCACCTCGAGCGTGAACCGCGGCTCGGGCTCCTGGACGCGGCCGAGGAGATCGGAGAGCAGCGCGGTGGCCAGGCCCTCGCGGCGGCGCTCCGGCGCCACGGCCACGTTCATGATGTGCCAGATCGTGTCGTAGCGCGAGCAGATGCAGTAGCCCACGATCGCGCCCGCGTCCAGCGCGGCCAGGCAGATGCCCGACGGCTTGCTGAGTTCGAGCACGAACATCGCCAGCGACCACGGCGTGGGGAACGCGCGCCGCTCGATCGCGATGACCTGCGGGAGGTCGGCGTAGGTCAGGCGGCGGATGTGCAGGTCGGGAGGCGTCACCGGGCTCAGGACCGGCGGGGAACGGCGTCGGGCGCCCGGACGTACTCGGGACGAGCGCGTCGCGCGGCACCGTGGACCCCTCGGCGGCGAGACGGCACAAGGCCCGCGCACGCACCTGATGCACGGGTGCGTCGTCGTCCGCCACCGCGACGCCCGCCGCCTCCAGGTCCGCCCGGTAGCGTACCGCGCCGTCCCCCACGGCCCGCCAGGCGCCGGCGCCCGCCGGGACCGCCGCCGCGAGGTCCTCGGGCCGCCGGGCCGCGGGGTCGGAGGTGCGCGCGCCGGCCGCGTCGTAGGCCGCGACGTAGGCCTCGCCGCGGCGCGCGTCCAGGACGGCCAGGACCGGGCCCGCCTCGCCGCCGTCCTCGCGTGCGCCGGCGGCCAGGGCGTCGAGCGTGGAGACCGCCACCAGGCCGACCGCCTCCCCGAGGCCCTGCACGAGCGCGCGGGCCGTGGCCACGCCGATGCGCACACCCGTGAACGTGCCGGGCCCGACGCCGGCGCCGACGCGCGTGATCGCGCTCCACTCTACGCCGGCCTCCTGCAGCGCCTCGGCGCACAGCGCCAGCAGCAGAGGGCCGTGGCCGGGCCGCTCTCCGGGGCCCGGGTCGTGGCGGCGTTGCGCCAGCTGGGCGCCGCCGGGGTCGGCCACGCCGACGACGGTGGCGGGCGTCGCGGTGTCGAAGGCGAGGATCACGAGGAGCCCCCGGCCGGCTCGACCGTGATCGTCCGGCGGTCCCCGCCCGCGTGCGCGAGGGTCACGCGGGCACGCACGTGCTCCAGGCCGGGTTCGGCCACCTCGGGCCACTCGACGAACGCGACGGCGTCCGGCGTGAGGTAGTCGTCCAGGAGCGCCGGGTCCTCGTCGTCCAGCGAGGCGAGGCGGTGCAGGTCGAGGTGGGCGATCGGCACCCGGCCGTCGTAGCGGCGCCCGATCGTGAACGTCGGGCTCGTCACAGGCCCGTCGTAGCCCAGCGCCCGGGCGGCGCCGCGCACGAACGTGGTCTTGCCCGATCCCATCTCGCCGGCGAGCAGGACGACGTCGCCGGGGCTCAGCCGCGCGGCCAGCGCGGCGCCGACGGCCTCGGTCTGCTCGGCGGCGGCCGTGGTCGTGGTCGTGGGGCGGCTGTCGCTAGAAGCGCTCAGGGGCGGAGCGCAGCCGCAGGCCGATGCCCACGACCAGCAGCGCGGCACCGGCGATGACCAGGACGCGCGCGTCGGTGCCCGTGTTGGGCAGCGTCTGCGCGGAGGCGCCCGTCGACGTCGTCGTCGACGGCGTCGGGCCGGTGGACGTCCCCGGGGATGTCCCCGAGCCGCCCGACGAGCCCGACCCGGAGGTGCCCGAGCCGCCCTGGGGCGTGGGCGAGAGGGTGCCGCTGGGCGTCGTGATCGTCTTGGCCTTCGCCGAGCCCGAGCCCGAGGTCGTCGTCTTCGCCGACCCGCCGAACGGGTCCTGGTACTGCTGATCGCCCGCGCCCTGGGCGAGGGCGAGGCTCACGGGCAGGGCGGCTCCCAGGCAGGCGACAGCGAGCAGCACCGCGATCCGGCGGCAAACGGACGGCACCGGCATCATTGTATGGCTGCGCCGGACACCATCGCTCCCCCGTGCGCGGTAGCGTGCCGCTGCCGTGACGTCCGAGGAGCACTCCAGCACCCCGCGGCACATCCTGCTGCTCACCGACCGCGACTGGACCCACCCCCAGGGCGGCGGCACGGGCACCAACCTCCACGGCCAGGTCTCGCGCTGGATCGCGTGGGGGCACCGCGTCACGGTCATCGCGGGCTCCTACCCCGGCGCCGCCCGCCTCGAGCAGCCCCACCCGCTGCTGACGATCCACCGCATGGGCGGCCGCATGACCGTCTTCGGGCGCGCCGCGCTGGCCACGTGGCGCGGGGTCGGGCGCGACGCCGACGTCGTCCTGGAGGTCGTCAACGGCATCGCGTTCTTCACGCCGCTGTGGTGGTGGCTGCGCGCGCCGCGGGTCACGCTGGTCCACCACGTCCACCAGGACCACTACGTCGCCGAGATGGGCCGGCGCGGGCGCCTGGCCGCCCTGGTGGCCGAGCGCCTGCCGCTGCAGACGCTCTACCGCCACCACCAGTTCCTGACCATCTCGGACTCGGCGCGCCGCGACCTCATCGGCCTGGGCATCCCGGCCGACCAGATCCACGTCGCCTACCTCGGCGTGGAGCCCGAGGCGTTCGCGCAGGGCCGGCGCAGCGAGCAGCCCACGCTGCTCTACCTCGGGCGCCTCAAGCAGTACAAGCGCCTCGAGGTCCTCCTCGACGTCCTGGAGGGCATCCCGGGCGCACGGCTGGAGGTCGCCGGCGAGGGGGACCACCGCGCCGCGCTGGAGGCCGAGATCGACGCGCGGGGCCTGCACGACCGCGTGACGCTGCACGGCTTCGTCACCGAGGAGGACAAGCGCGAGCTCTACGCGCGGGCGTGGGTCAACCTCACGGCCTCCTCGGCCGAGGGCTGGTGCCTGACGGTCATGGAGGCCGCCGCCGCCGGCACGCCGAGCGCGGCGATGGCCGTCGGCGGGCTGCCCGAGTCGATCGTCGACGAGCAGACCGGCCTGCTGGCCGACACCCCGGAGGAGCTGGCCCGCAAGGTCGCCCGCCTGGTGGCCGACCCCGACCGCCGCGACGAGCTCGGCGAGGCGGCGCGCGCCCGCGCCCGCGGCTTCACCTGGGACGGGACCGCCCGGGCCAACCTGACGGTCCTCGAGCACGTCGCCGACGCGCGCCGGCCGCGGCTGCGCGACGCGATGCGCCGGTCCGAGACCGGCGCCGCGGCCGGGCTGGCGGGCGCGACGCTGCTCAACAACGCCGTCCAGCTCGTCTTCGTCGTGCTCTTCAGCCGTCTGCTGGGCGCCGACGGCTACGGCGCGCTCGCCGCGATCGTCTCGGGCTTCCTGATCCTCATGGTCGGCGGCCAGTCCGTGCAGGTCGCGGCCGCGCGCGAGGCGACCCTCGGCCACCTGGGCGCGGGCGGCGGGCTCCGGGGCACGCTCGCGCGCTGGACGCGCCAGCTCATCGCCGCGACCGTCGTGCTGGCCGCGCTCGGCGTCCTCGTGCGCCATCCGCTGGCCCACCTGCTGGGCACGCCCGAGCATCCGTGGGCCGCGGCGTCGCTGCTGCCGACGGGGTCGCTGTGGCTGCTGCTGTCGCTGCAGCGCGGCGTGCTGCAGGGGCTGAGGGCCTACGCGCCCGTCGGGATCTCGATCGTCGGCGAGGCGTTCGGGCGGATCCTCTGCGGGCTGGCGCTGTGGGGCGTCGGGCTCGGCGTGACGGGCGCCTACCTGGGCAACCCGCTGGCCTTCGTGCTCATGGCGCTGTGGCTCTCGCGCCGGCTGGCGCAGATGCTCGGCCCGCTGCCCGACGGCCCACCGCAGGCCACGCGGCCGCTGAGCGGCCTGGTCGGCGACAACTGGCTGCCGCTGCTGGGCCTGCTGCTGCTCGCCGTGCTGCAGAACGTCGACGTGATCGTCGGGCGCCACGAGTTCCACGGCGACTCCGCCGGGTCCTACGCGGTGGCCGCCGTCGCCGCCAAGTCCGTGGTGTGGGTCGCGATCGGCGTCGGCCTGCAGCTGCTGCCCGAGGCCACGCGCCGCGCCGCCGCCGGCCTGGACCCGCGCCCCGCGCTGCTGCGGGCGCTCGGCGTGCTGGCGGCCGTCGCGGCGCCGGCGCTCATCATCTTCGCGCTCATCCCCCACTTCCTGCTGCGCGTGGCGTTCGGCCCGGACCTCACGGAGGCCTCGGGTGCGCTGCCCGTGCTGGGCGTGGCGATGACCCTGCTGGCGGTGGCCTACCTCACCGTGCAGTACATGGTCGCGCTCGGCGAGCTGCGCTTCGTGTGGGTCCTCGGCGTCGTGGCGGTCGTGGAGCCGTTCCTGCTGAGCGCCGGGCACTTCACGCTGCTGTCCTACGCCACCGTGGTGCTGGGCCTGCAGCTCGTGGCGGCCTCCGCCGTCCTGGCCCTCGGGCTGCGCGCGCGCCGCGGCGCGCCGGTGGCGCAGACGGCCTGAGGGGCCCCGGGGCGCGCGGGAGTCGTCTCGTCACGCCTATGCGGGGATGAGGCGACCCACGACCGGGACTCTGGGTCGGATCGAGCGTCCTCTGGACACTCGACGCGACCCACGGCGGGACGATCCCGCCGCGCACAGGCTGCGCCGAGCGCCACGAGCGCCCAGCGCCCGCTACACCCGGGCCGCCCCCGGCGTCCGAGGACGCCGGGGGCGGCACACCGGTCGAGGACGCCTCGATCCGGTCGCGGCCGCGGTTCTTGGCCGCATACGTCGAGGTCTCCCCCTGGGAGTCGGTGCCCCGCAGCGTGATCGTGTAGGCCTCCTGCGGGCCCTGCCGCGCCCCGGCGACACGCGCCCTGGCCGGCGGCCGCGCTCGCCTGGCCCGGCTGCAGCGCGTCTTCGGCGACCGACGCTCAGGCGCCGCGCGGGTCGCCCATCCAGTAGCGCGGCCCCGGTCCCCCGCGGCCGGCGCGGTCGCCCGGGTTGGCCAGCCGGCAGCGCTGCATGGACAGGCAGCCGCAGCCGATGCACTCCGTCAGCGAGCCGCGGAGGCGCTCGAGCTCGGCGATCCGCTCGTCGATGCGCCGCGCCCAGCCGCGCGACAGGCGGTCCCAGTCGCGGCGGCCCGGCACGCGGTCGCCGGGCAGGCGCGCCAGCTCGGCCGCGATCTCCTCCAGGCTCAGTCCCACCCGCTGGGCGAAGACGATGAACGCGATCCGGCGCAGCGTGGCGCGCGGATAGCGCCGGCGGCCCGAGCCCGCGCGGTCCGACGTGATGAGCCCGCGCTCCTCGTAGAAGCGCAGCGCCGAGGCCGCGACGCCGCTGCGCCGGGCGACCTCGCCGATGGTCAGCAGCTCGGTGGACACGCCGACACGACAGCACGACGGGGCCTGGACTTCAAGTTCACTTGAACTTGTAGCCTCCGGGTCTCGCACCGGCGACCCCCGAGGAGGCATGGTGACCCAGCACCCCACACCCAGCGAGCGCATCACGGCCGAGGTCGGTTCGTGGCCCGGCGTGCAGTCGGGCACCGGCCGTCGCGGCGAGTTCGCGTTCCGCGTCGGCGACCGCGAGATCGGCCACCTGCACGGCGACCTCAGCGCGCACTTCGGCTTCCCCCGCGACGTCGGCGCGCGCCTGCGCGAGGACGGCCGGGTGGGCCCGCACCCGGTCAACCCCCACTCCACCAAGATGGCCGCCCGTGCGCTGACCACCGACGCCGACGTCCAGGACGTCATCGCGCTCATGCGCCTCAACTACGACCGCGTCACCGCACGCGGCTGAGCGCGTCGGCCACGCCGACGCATCTGCCTGCGCGCGGGCTACTGCGGGCCGTGCCGGGTGACGGTGAGGCCGGCCGCCGCGACGTCGGCGCCGGGCGCCATGGCCTCCAGGCGCCGATGGAAGGCGTAGGCGACGCGGATCGCGTGGGCCTTGGCCGCCGTCGCGCGCTCTCCGGCGAACAGCTCGTCGACGGTCCGCCCCCAAAGCACGAGCCAGCGCTCGAAGTGCCCGGAGCGCAGCGGCACCTTGGCGTTGAGGTCGGCGTGGGGCCCGAACGCCCCGCCCGTGTAGGTCTTGGCGCCGAGCAGCACGGTCTCCCAGAACGCGGCGATGACGGGCACGTGGGCCTCGAGGTCCAGGTGGGCGACGTCGGTGAAGATGAAGCCGATGATCGGGTCCGTCATCGCCCGGGCGTAGAAGGCGCGCACGAGCCGCTCGCAGTCCTCACGGGTCTCGATGTCGTGCAGCTCGGTGGCGCCCTCCATGCCCTGCACTATGCCAACTGGCCTGCGGCGGCCGCTCGGCCGGCGGCCTGCCGCGCCAGGACCTCGTCCAGCCGCTGGTAGGTCTCGTCGACGCCCGACGCCATGCCCGAGCCGAGCATGCCGTCGCGCTCCTGCACGGTGTGGAAGACCGAGACCGTCGTGACCCGCGTGCGGTCCCCGAGGTCCTCGAACGTCGCGGTCTCGACGGACACATGGCCCGGCATGCCCTCCCACTCGAAGGTCTGCACGATGCGCTCGGGCGGCGTGACCTCGCGGTAGGTCCCGCGGAAGGCGGTCTCGGCGCCGTCGCATCCGATCGCCACGAAGCGCCAGGACCCGCCGGGGCGCACGTCCATCCGGTCGACGCGCGTGGTCATCGACCGCGGCCCCCACCACTCGGGGATGAGCTGCGGGTCGGTGTAGACCGCGAAGACGCGGTCGCGCGGCGCGTCGAAGACGCGCTCGATGTGGATCTCGCGCTCGGCGGGCGTGGTGATCGCCGCCGTGCGGGCCTGCCGGGGCCGGAGGTCATGTCGTCGTTCCCTTCGTGCGGTCGAGCAGCGCGCCGAACCGGTCGAGGCGCCCGTCCAGCATCTGCAGGTACATGTCGGTCCACGCCCGGAGGTCCTCCAGGTGCCGGGGCCCGGGCGTGCAGCGACGGGCGCGGCCCACCTTCTCGGTGGTCACGAGCCCCGCCTCCTCGAGGACGCGGACGTGCTTCTTCATGCCCGTCAGCGAGATGCCGGCGGGCTCCGCGAGCTCGGTGATCGTCGCGCCGCCGCGCCCGAGACGCTCCAGGACCGCCCGGCGCGTCGGGTCCGCCAGCGCGCCGAGGGTGCGGTCGAGCTGCTGATACTGAACCATTAGGTTCAGTGTAGTGACGCCGGCGTCCGGGCGCAAGCGTGCCCCGCAGTGCGACCGGCCCGCGCGCTAGCGTCGGCCCCCCGATGCCCTACGACGAGGACCTCGCCAACCGCCTGCGCGAGCTGCTCTCCGAGCTCGACGCCGTGACCGAGCGCAAGATGTTCGGCGGGCTGGCCTTCATGGTCGACGGCCACCTCGCGGTCGCCGCGTCGCGCACCGGCGGGCTGCTCGTGCGCCTGGACCCGGCCGACACCGACGCCGCGCTGGCGCGCCCGCACGCCGAGCGCATGGTCATGGGCGGGCGCTCCATGGACGGCTGGATCCTCGTCGCCGCCGAGGGCGTGCGGACCCGGCGCCAGGCCGGCGCCTGGGTCCGGCGCAGCCTCGTGTTCATCGCGACGCTTCCGCCGAAGTAGCCCTCAGCGCCCGCCGACCGTCGTGCCGCCCCAATCCTCGGGGGCGACGTCGGCCAGCGTCTCGGAGAACGTCCAACGGTGACCGGCCGGGTCGGCGGCCTCGTACTGGCGCTCGCCGTACGCGAAGTCGGTGGGCTCCATGAGGATCCGTGCGCCGTGCTCGCGGGCGCGGGCGCAGTGCGCGGAGGCGTCGTCGACGCGGACCATCACGGAGTGCGAGGCGCCGTCGGCGTCCGGCGGGCGGCGCGCGCCGCGCACGTCGCGGACGATGACGGCGCCGTCGCCGACCTTGAGCTGGGCGCGGTGGTCCTCGCCGATGCGCACGCTCTCGCGGAAGCCGAACGCGTCGTGCAGCCACGCCACGGCCGCGCGCACGTCGGGGTAGACCAGGACCGGGACCACGGTGCTCGGCGGGATCGAGCGGTTGGGCTTCATGGCCGCCGAGGCTACCCGTGGCCGGGCGCCGGGTCGGCGGGTCAGCGCAGCCCGAGTGTCCGGGCCTGCAGGTCGGCCAGCGCGTAGACCGTGCGCAGCGCGGGCGCCGCGACGCCGGTCAGGTCGGCCAGCTCGACGACCGCCGCGCCGAGCGCGTCGAGCTCCAGGCGCTTGCCGGCCTCGAGGTCCTGCAGCGTCGAGGGCTTGTGGTCGCCCAGCCGCGCGGCGAGCGCCAGCCGCTCGGCCACCGAGATCCGCGGGTCGGCGCCGCAGGCGCGGGCGATCTCGACGGTCTCGGCCATGACCGCCGCCACGAGCGGGCCGGTCCCGGCGTCGGTGGCCATCGTCCGCAGTCCGGCGCGCGTCAGCACGCTCATCAGGTTGAACGACGCGTTGCCCATGAGCTTCGTCCACAGCTCCGTGCGGATGTCGGTGCTGCGCCGCACGGGGAAGCCGGCGCGCTCGAGCACCGTCGCGACGGCCTCCAGGCGCTCCGACACCGGCCCGGAGGGCTCGCCGAGGACCAGCCCGGCCTCGGGGCGCGTGACCACCACGCCGGGCTCCGGGATCCCGGCGCCGAGGTAGACGACGGCGCCCAGCACCCGCTCGGGGACCAGGACGTCGCCGACGACGCCGCCCGGGTCGACGGCGTGGACGCGGCGGCCGTCGTGCGGGCCGCCCGCGCGGTGGAAGTACCACCACGGCAGGCCGTTCTGGGCGGCCACCAGCGTGGTGCCGGGGCCCAGCAGCGGCTCGACCACGGGCCCGCAGGCCGCGAGGTCGTGGGCCTTGACGGCCAGCACCACGCAGTCGACCGGGCCGACCGCGGCCTCCGGGCCGACGGCGCGGACCGCGACCGTCGTGCGGGTCGCGCCGTCGTCGAGCACCGCGCCGTGGCGGCGCAGCGCCTCGAGGTGGGCGCCGCGGCCGATGAGCGTGACGTCCTCACCGCACGCGGTGAGCGCCGCCCCCAGCCAGGTGCCGATGGCACCGGCACCGAAGATCGCCAGCCGCATCGGCCGGACCCTACGGGGCGCCGGGCGGGTCGAGCCCGCACCGGCGATCCCCACCGCCCCCGGTGTCAGGAGACGGTCACGTCATCGTCCACCGGCAGCGCATCCTCGGCGAGGGCCTGCCCCTCCACGGGGGACGCCGGCCCTGAGGTCGCTCCGGTGAGCGGGCGGGTGCCGCCTAGAGGACCTGGACGTTGGCGGCGGCGGGGCCCTTGGGGCCCTGCTCGGCGTCGTAGCTGACCTTCGCGCCCTCGGCCAGCGACTTGAAGCCGCTGCCCTGGATCGCGTTGTGGTGCACGAACAGATCCTTGCCCGACTCGTCCGGCGTGATGAAGCCGAAGCCCTTGTCGTCGTTGAACCACTTCACGGTTCCAGTAGCCATCTCAGGTCCCCTCCGGGGTATGTGCACGGCGAAACGCGGAGGGTGCTGAGAGCAACGACAGCGACGACGCAACACTGCTGCGGCCGAGCGGATGCCCGGCCTGTCAGAAGGAGTCTAGCGGTCGGACCGGCGCGACTCAGTCCGAGGACGCCGTCGTCGCCCAGAGCCCGGGCTCGTTCGTGGCCCGGGACGCGGCCTCGATGATCCCCGCCGCGGACCGCTCGGCGACCCCCAGCGAGCGCGCCACCCGCCACGGATCCAAGCCGATGCGCACCGCGCGCTCGATCGCCTGCCGCGCCGCCGGGTCGACGTCGCGCCGGAACCTTGCCTGCTCGCCGCGTTCGGATCCCATGCTCCTGACATACCGTGCGCGCGCGGACCGTCAAACAGCCGTCGGCCCGGCGGGTCCGCCCGCGCGGGGCCCGCGCGGGCGGTCCTGTGCGAGGCTGGCCGGGCATGGGCACCGACCGACCGGACACGATCGCCGTCATCGGCCTGGGCCAGATGGGCCTGCCGATGGCCCGCCGCCTGCTGGAGGCGGGCCACCGCGTCCGCGGCGCCGACCTCGACCCCGCGGCGCTGGCGGCCCTGCAGGAGGCCGGGGGCGAAGCGGCGGCGAGCGGGGCCGACGCGGCCCGCGGCGCGGCCGTGGTCATCCTCATGCTCCCCAACTCGGCGGCCGTGCAGGAGGCCATGGACGACGGCGCCGTGCTCGCCGCGCTGGCGCCCGGCACGCTGCTGCTCGACATGGGCTCCTCGGAGCCGCTGGCCACCCGGGCGCTGGCGCAGCGGTGCGCGGACCGCGGCGTCGCGCTCGTCGACGCGCCGGTCTCGGGCGGCGTCGCCGGGGCGGTGGCCGGGACGCTGACGATCATGGCCGGCGGCGAGGAGCCCGACGTCGCGCGGGCGCGCCCGGTGCTCGAGCTGCTCGGGCGCACCGTGGTCGCCGTCGGCGGCGTCGGCGCCGGCCACGCCGTCAAGGCCATCAACAACCTGTTGTCGGCCACGCACCTGCTGGCCAGCGTCGAGGCGCTGGAGATCGGCCGGGCCTTCGGGCTGGACCCGGACCTCATGCTCGAGGCGATCAACGGGTCCAGCGGGCGCAGCGGCTCGACCGAGGTCAAGCTCCCGCGCCACGTCGTCCCCGAGACCTACGACTCGGGCTTCCGCCTGGCGCTCATGCTCAAGGACATGCGGATCGCCCTGGCCCTGGGCCGCGCCACCGGCGTGCCCGCCCACCTGGGCGAGGCGGCCGCCGAGACGTGGGCGCAGGCCGCCCGGGAGCTGGCGCCCGAGGCCGACCACACCGAGATCGCCCGCCACGTGCAGGCGCGCCGCCCGCCGGGCGACTGACCCCCGGCCCGCTCAGGCCCGCCCGTCGCCGCCGCCGTCGCCGTCGGGGTGCCGCTCCGCGCGCGCCCGCCGGCGACCAGCAGCACCGCGAACACGACGCACAGGCCGGTCCACAGCCAGTCGCCGACGGCGGCGAACGAGAGGGCCACCAGGACGGTGACCGCCAGGCCGACCCACCGCACCCAGGGCCGCCCGAGCACCGCCCCGGCTCACCCTCCCCCGCGCGGCACGGTGACCAGCGCCGCGCTGCCCGCGGGCAGGTACAGGCGGAACGCGCCGCCCGCACGCCGCAGCGGCTCGACGACCCGCCGGCCGGTCAGGCGCCCGTCGGCCGTCGTGCGCCCGTAGGTCTGGCCCGCGAACGTCACACCGTCCTTGGAGAGCACGGACGGGGCGCTGAGGCGCTCGACCCGGCCGGCGCGGGCGCCGCCCGGCACCCGCAGCACGACCTGGCGCGGGCGGCCGCTGTCCTTGTTGATGACCACGATGCGCCGGGTCCCGGCGGGGTCGACCGACGCCCAGGTCTTCAGCGCCGCCTGCGGCGAGTTGGGCGCCACCGGCAGCAGCCGGGCCCCGGCCGGCAGCGCACGGTTGAACAGGAGCATCCCGTAGAACAGCGGATGCACGCGCGCCACGAGGGCGCCCTTGCTGTGCACGAAGTCCACCGGGGAGTAGTAGGCCCCGTTCCAGGAGTGGAAGTCGACGTTGCTGACCCCGGCCTGGGCCAGGCCGAAGAGCAGGTCGGTGCCCCAGAGGGCCGAGGCGAACGCGTTGCTGACGCCGTTGACGCCGCCGCAGTTGGCCGAGTTGGTCTCCGACACCCGGAACGCGGCGCCGTGGGCGGTGGCCACCGACGTCAGCTGGCCCATGCGCGCGAGGATCGGCGCGCTGCCGCCGGGCGCCAGCAGGGCACGGGCGAACGAGGCCTTCTTGCGGTTGCGCGCCGCGGCGCCGCAGGCCTCCAGCGCGTAGGCGTGGGCGCCGAAGGCCGTCGTGCCCGGCCCCTCGCGGCCCAGCAGCGCGTCGGTCTCGGGGTCCCAGATCGAGCCCGCGAACGCGCCGCCCGACAGGCCGACGCCGCCGGCCAGCGGCGCCAGCGTCCGCACGTAGGCGTCGAGCTCGTCGCTGTACCGGGCGAAGCTGTAGTCCGGCGGGCGGCGCTCGACGCGCTCGAGCTTGCGCGTCCCGACATGGAAGGTCCGCAGCTGGGAGTAGCGGTCGGGCTCGTTGCCGATCTCGAAGCCGGCCAGCGCGCCGGGGCCCAGCGTGCCGACGGCCTGCTGGACGTAGGCCGCGGCGTTGGCCGGGTCGTCCAGCCCGAGGTTGACCCCGAGGACCATCGGCGTCCGCGTCGCCGCCGTCCACGTCTTCAGCTGCTGCAGCCACGTGACGGTCAGGTCGGTGTCGATCCCGGGCGGGCGCGGGACCCCGTCGGGGTTCCACCACGTGCCGTCGGTCGAGTTGCCGCCCAGGCGGATCGTCGGCGCGCCGCGCCCGCCGTGGGCCAGGGTCCGCGCGAGCTGCGCGAAGGCCGGGTTGACCTGTCCGAAGGCGCCGAGGTAGTCCAGCGCCGACCAGTACTCGATCGAGAAGCCGGCGAACGACGGCGGCACCGCGACGCCCGGGGTCGTGCCGACCGCGCGGCGTTCGACGAGCACCCCCGCGGCGGTCCGCTCCTTCGTGACGGCGCCCCCGGTGCCGGTCGTCGCGGTCGCCGGCGTGGCGACCATCGTGTCGGTCACCTCGCCGTCCTCGGCGACGGCGCGGTAGGAGCCGTAGGGCACCAGGCCCGTCTGCAGCGTCCAGGTGCCGTCGGGCGCGGTCGGGATGTCGCCCACGTCCTGCCACTCGGTGGCGTTGCCCGGCATGCGCAGCTGGACGGAGACGACGTGGTCGTCGCCGGGGCGCATCTGGCCCCAGATCGTCGAGCGCGCCGCGTCGATCCACATCGGGCTGGGGAACGTGTCCAGGGCGGGCTTGGACCGCCCGTTGGCCGCGATGAGGCCCGACTGCCAGCCCGTGTACTTGCGCCCGCCGCCGACGGGCTCGTCGTTCCACAGGTACTGGCCCAGGAGCTTGACGCGCGGGTTGCGCCACGCGAGGTAGGCGGCCTGCTGGAGGTAGCGGTCCTGGCGGGCCATGGAGACGCCGCGGGCCTTGTCGGGCGGGTTGGTCTGATAGCCGTACTCGTCGAGCCACAGGTTCAGCGGGCTCGTCGAGCCCCACAGGCGGCCGCGCTGCTGGAGCTGGTCGAGCAGGCGCTCGACCCGCGACAGGCTCGCGAGGTCGGCGTCGTCGCGGTTGGCATAGGGCTCGTCGGGGGCGTTGCGGGTGCTGTGGGCGTGGTAGGCGATCCCGTCGGCCACCGCGGGGCGGAAGTTCGCGCAGCGCCCCGTGAAGACCGGGTGCAGCTTCGTGTCCACGCAGGCCAGCGCGCGCAGGAACTGCAGCGGGCGCATGGTGGCGTTCGTGCTCGTCAGGTTGCCCCCGGCGGGCGCCAGCGCGCCGATGAGCACGACCGCGCCGGGGTCGGCGTCGTGCATGGGCTGGTAGGCCTCGCGCACCATGGAGCGGTACAGGTCGCCCGACACGGGCGAGCACGTCTTGGGCGAGCCGCACTCGGCCTGGGGCTGCAGCCACAACGGCAGGTTGGGCTCGTTCCACAGGATGTACTGGTCGACGCGGTCGCCGTAGCGGCGGGCGACGGCCGTCGCGAACGGACCGAACTCCGTGGCGCGCGGCCGGTAGCGCGGGTTGCGGCGCGCGGGCGCCGAGGACGCCCACAGCGGCGGTGGCCCGTCGATCATGAGGATCGGCGTCAGCCCGGCCGCCGTGACGAGGTCGACGGCCTGGTCGATGTAGCCCCAGTGGTAGCCCGGGTCCTCCGGGTTGCCGGCCTGGAAGCCCTCGGGCCGGGCGGCGGCCTGCGGGTCGGGCGCCACCCGGCTCCACGAGACCTGGATGCGCACGGTGTCGATGCCCGCGCGCTTCCACGCGGCGACGCTCCCGGCCGCCGTGTCGCGGTCGGCGAACAGCGCGGCGTCGTCGGCGATGCCGACCTGCAGCGGCAGGCGGGCCGGCGACGCGGCGGGCGCCGCGAGGGCGACCAGGACCGCGGCCAGGACCGCGAGGAGGGACGGGCGGATCATCGACAAGCGGCAACACCCTGACACGGCGAGCGGCGCGGTGGCCGTCCGGCGATGTGTCCGGGCGGCGCCCGGACCGGTGCGATCAGGGCGCCGGCGGGCCGGCGGCGCGGCGCAGCGCATCGAGCTGGCCGCTGGCCCGGGCGGCGTTGACGGCCTCCGTCCGTGACGTGGCGCCGAGCTTGCGGAACAGGCTGCGCGCGTAGGTCTTGGCCGTCAGCTCGGTGATGCCGCGGCGGCGCGCGACGTCCTTGTAGCGCAGGCCGTCATCGAGGTCCAGGAGCACGTCGGCCTCGCGCGGGGTCAGCGCGGCGATCGCCTCACCGCGCCCCAGGCCGGGCGGCAGCGCGGCCTGGCCGGCGGCGACGGCGGCGATCGCTTCGAGCACGCCCGGGCCGTCGCCGTCGAGCACGGCGTAGGCGGCCGCGCCCGCCCGGACCGCGATCTGGCGGTCGTAGGGGCTGTCGTGCGAGGCCAGGACGATGAGCGCGCCGGCGCCCCCGGGTCGCGCGCCGGCCTGCAGCGCCCGCGCGGCGAGGTGGCCGGCGCAGAGGACGATGTCGGGCTGCTCGCCCGGCGCCGCGCCCGGGATGTCCGCCACCGCCCGGCAGGACCGCGTGCGGACACCGAGGCGGCGCTCGATGCTGCGCGCCAGGCCCTCGGCCAGCAGGTCGTCGTCGTGGCAGACGAGCACCCCGGGGGCCCGGACGGCGTGGTCCAGGCGCTCGGCGACGACGTCGGCGACGCAACGCAGCGCCTCGAGCGACGCGTCGTAGTCGCGGTGCGGGCGCGTGCACGACAGCGACAGCGCGCCGACGGGCCGGCCGGGCGGGCCCAGCGCCAGCGAGCAGCCCGAGCTGAAGCCCAGCCCGAGCATGAGGATGTCGATCGGGCGCCCCCAGCCCGCCGAGTCGGTGAAGCTCGGCTCGGCGAAGGCGCGGCCGTGGGCGGGCAGATCGATCTGCGTGGACAGCGCGACCGGCACGCGCAGCCCGGGACCCAGCAGCGCCTTGCCCGCGCTGGCCAGGATCTCGAACGTGGCGTCGCCGTGGTCGATCCGCGCGACGGAGACGCGGTCGGCGCCGTGCTCGCGGCGCAGCAGCTCGGCCATGTCCCCGAGCGTGGGTGCCTGCTGCAGTCGCTCCCGTACCGATCCCATCGACGCCTCCTGGCGGCAAGTCTAGACCGCGGCCCCGGACCGGACCCCACGAACGGGGACTGGTCGGCGCCGGCGCGGCGAGCTAGAGATGGCGGGAGCCGTCCCGCGATGAAGGAGCCCGCCATGCCGTCGCCGTCCACGAGCTACCCGGCGCTGCTGTCGCCCTGGCAGCTGCGCCGCACCGAGCTCAAGAACCGCGTGATGTTCGCGCCGACCTGCCCGGTCTGGGTCCGCAGCCCCTACGAGGGCGCGTTCACCGAGCAGGCCGTGGCCTACTACGAGGAGCGGGCCCGCGGCGGCGTGGGGATGATCATCATCGGCGGGACGCTCATCAACCGCGACACGCTGTACTCGCCGTTCCTGTTCCCCGGGCTGTGGGACGACGCGCAGGTCGAGGGCCTCGCGGCCGTCGCCGAGGCCGTGCACCGCCACGGGTGCAAGATCTCCGTGCAGCTTCTGCACGTGGGGCTGCGCGCGGCGACCGCCTTCAAGACCGACCCGGCCTACGACTTCGACGCGACCTGGCACATGTCGGCGCCCAGCCAGGTGCCGCCGGGCGAGTACCCGGGCGCGCTGGTGCCCAAGGAGCTCGAGGAGCACGAGATCCTCCAGATCCTCGACGACTACGAGTCGGCGGGGCGCCGGGCCATGGCCGCCGGCCTGGACGGCGTCGAGTTCCACATGGCCCACGGCTACCTGCCCTGGCAGTTCCTGTCGCCGCTGTACAACCTGCGGACCGACGGCTGGGGCGGGTCCTACGAGAAGCGGCTGCGGTTCTCGCTGGATGCCATGACCCGCCTGCGGTCCGCCGTCGGCGACGACGCGCTGCTGGGCTACCGCATCAACTCGACGTCGTTCTGGGAGGGCGACCTCGAGCCGACCGACCTCGAGCAGGTCGTCAAGGACTTCGACGAGCGCCTCGACGTCGACTACGTGAGCCTGTCGGCCGGCGTCCACCACTCCTACATCCACACGCCGATGGAGTACGAGGAGGGCTGGGAGCGGGGCTACACCAACCGGATCAAGCAGGTCACCGAGAAGCCCGTCCTGCTCGTCGGGCGCTACACCACGCCGGCCGCCGCCGAGGAGGCGCTCGTCGCCGAGGACGCCGACGCGATCCTGCTGGCCCGCCAGATGTTCGCCGACGCCGACTGGGTCAACAAGGCGGCCGCGGGCGAGGAGGACGACATCCGCCGCTGCGTGGCGGCCAACTACTGCTGGCGCAGCGTGACGCGCGGCGGGCGCGTGCAGTGCGTGTACAACCCGACGGTCGGGCGCGAGGCCGCGTGGGGCTCGGCCCAGGACGCACCCGCGGCGACCGCGCGGCGCGTGCTCGTGCTCGGCGGCGGGCCCGCGGGCCTGGAGTACGCGCGCGTCGCGGCGGGCGCCGGCCACCACGTCGTGCTCCATGAGCGCGAGGCGCAGACCGGCGGGCACACCCGCGCGTTCGGCGCCCTCCCCCACCGCGCCGAGTACGCCCGCATCGGCACGTGGCTGACGGCGCAGGCGCTGGGCAACGGCGCCACGATCCACACCTCCAGCCCCGTGGCCGCTGCCGACCTCGACGACCTCCTGGCGCGCGAGCGGCCCGACCACGTCGTCGTGGCCACCGGCGCGCGCGTGCGCCGCGACGGGTTCCAGGGCCAGACCGCCCGCCCGCTGCCCGGCCACGAGACGGGCAACTGCGTGGCGTGGGACGAGGTCGCCCTGGGGGCCGTCCGGCCCGAGGGGCGCGTCCTGGTCATCGACGACCTCCAGGACGTCGCCGCGCCGCTGACCGCCCACGCGCTGGCCGAGGCCGGCGCGACCGTGCAGATCCTGACGCGCTGGCCCATGATCGCCATGGACACCGCGCCCGACGTCTACCTGCACTGGATGCTCACCTACCTGTACCGGTCGGGCGTCGAGATCCTCACGGACCACTTCGTCAAGGAGATCGCCGGCGACGCCGTGACCGTGTTCAACATCTACGACCCGGAGCGCACGCGCGAGCTGGCCGCCGACTGGATCGTCATGGCCACGGGGCGCCAGTCCGAGAACGGGCTCTACCACGCGCTGCGCGAGCGCGGCGTCAGCGTGGAGATGATCGGCGACGCCGTCGCGCCGCGCGGCACGTACGAGGCGACGTTCGAGGGACACCGCGCCGCGCGCAAGCTCGAGGGCCTGGCCGCCCCAGCCGCCGCCTGACCTGGCAGGATCGGGCCATGCAACGCGTCTACCTCCCGGACATCGAGTCGGCCGAGCGCATGCGCGCGCGCCGGCTCCTGGAGGACCGGGGCTTCGACGTCCGCGTGGGCGACGCGTTCGCCGCCTCCGAGCAGGAGGTCCTGGCGGGCATCGGGGACGCCGAGGCCGTCTGCGTCGCCCTGGGCCGGGTCACGGCCGCGGTCATGGACGGCGCCCCCGAGCTGCGCCTCGTCGTCAAGACGGGCATCGGGGTCGACAACATCGACGTCGCCGCGGCGCGCGAGCGCAACCTGCCCGTCCTGCGCATGGGCCGGGTCAACTCCTTCGGGCCCGCCGAGTGGGTCATCGGCGCGGCCATCGCGCACCTGCGGCGCTTCTCGGCGATGGACGCCGCGGTGCGCCGCGGCGAGTGGGGCGACCTGCGCCAGGGCGCCTCGGGGCTGCTGCCGGCGCTGACCGGGCGCACGCTGGGGATCGCGGGCCTGGGCGCCATCGGCCAGTACCTCGCGACGCTGGGCCGCGCCCACGGCATGGAGGTCATCGCCCACGACCCCTACCTTCCCGCGGAGGCCGCCGGGCGGGTGGGCGCGCGGCTGGTCTCGCGCGAGGACCTGTTCGCCCAGGCCGACGTGCTGTCGATGAACATGGTCCTGACCGACGAGACCCACCACTTCGTCTCGACGGACGAGCTTGCCCGGATGAAGCCCACCGCGCTGCTGGCCAACTGCTCGCGCGGCCCGGTCGTCGACGAGGCCGCGCTGGCGGCCGCCCTGCGCGACGGGGTCATCGCCGGCGCGGTCATCGACGTCTTCGAGGTCGAGCCGCCGTCGGCCGACAACCCGCTCTTCGCGCTGGAGCAGGTGCTGCTGACACCACACCTGGCCGGCTGCACCGACCACGGCTACCAGGAGATCGGGGCGCTGACGGCCGAGCTGGTGGACCGCTTCGCCCACGGGCGCCCGGTCCCGCGCTCGTCGGTGGTCGTCGAGGGCGAGGGCCTGCTCGTGCAGGACGACGCCCCGGCGCCGGCGGCGTGAGCGCCGCCCGCGCTCAGTCCTCCCAGCCGGCCCGCACGGTGTTGGTCAGCTCCCCGATGCGGTCGACGCCGACGGTGACCGTGTCCCCCGGCGCCAGGAAGACCGGCGGGTCCTTGACGTAGCCGACGCCGGCCGGGGTCCCGGTGGAGACGGTGTCGCCGGGCTCGAGCGTGATGTGGCGCGTGATCCGGGCCAGGATGTCCGGGATCGAGAAGATGAAGTTGTCGGTCGACGAGCGCTGGCGCTCCTCGCCGTTGACCGTCGTCCAGATCCCGAGCCCGGCGGGGTCGGGGATCTCGTCGGTGAGCACGATGTCGGGGCCCATCGGGCAGAACGTGTCGAAGCCCTTGCCCCAGATGAGCTGACTGTCGGTGGCCTGGATGACCCGCTCGGTGACGTCGTTGACGATCGTGTAGCCGAAGACGTGGTCCAGGGCGTCGGCCTCCGTGAGGTGCTTGGCACGGCGGCCGATGACGACGAGCAGCTCGACCTCGTAGTCGACCTTGTTCTCGGGGCCGGGGATGACGATCGCCTCGCCCGGGCCGATGATCGCCGACGGAAGCTTGGCGAACAGGAACGGGTCGGCGGTCATCGTCCACGGCGGCGGGAGCTCGTCGACGTGGTCGTGGTAGTTGACGCCGACGAAGACCTGCTTGCCCGGGCGGCGCAGCGGCGCCAGACGACGCGCGCCCTGCGGCGGCCCGCCTCCGGGGGTCGCGCCCGCGGCCGCGTCGGCGATCCGCTGCGCGGCGGTGCCGTCGCGCAGCAGCTCCACGAGGTCCACCGTCCCCAGCGACGCGGCCGCGTCGCCGTCGTGGACGTAGAGCGTCGGCTCGCCGTCGACCTCGTAGACCCCTACCCGCATGCGCCCGTCTCCTCGTGCTCGACCGGGCTCGACCCTACCCGATCGCGGGCGGCCCCCGGCGTCTTGACCGCGCCCCCGCGGTCGGATGTGCCGGCCACCTCCAACGACCCAGGGAGCACCACGAAGCGCCTGTCGACACGACCGACACGGGCGCGGCCGGCGACATCGTCGGCGACGTGCAGACCTTCGCCGACGACGTCTTCGACGCCGAGGACGCCACGAAGGTCGGCACCACCAGGGCCACTGCATCGGCGTCGTGGCCGGCGCGTCGCACGAGTGCAACTGGACGACGCTGCTGCCCGGGGCCAACTCGTGGTGCAGGGCCGGTTCTACGCGTTCACGTTCCACGTCTCGCGCTGAGGCACGGATCGCGCCCGCCCGCCGCTCAGGGCCTGGGCGGCGGCCGCCGGCGGGAGCGCCGCGGGGTGCTGCCGTCCTCGCCCACCGGGCCGAGCGAGACCGACAGCAGCCGCGCCGCCTCCTCCTCGCCGACGCGCGCGACGAGCCAGTCGCGCGTGGCGACCGACGCCGCGGCGGCGCGCTGTCGCAGGTCGGCGTCGGGATGGCGGACGGCCGTGAGGTCGGCGCCCACGAGCAGCGCGGCGGCGACCTCGTCGTCGCCGCGCGTGTCGCCGCGCTCGCGGGCCAGGGCGAGCATGCCCGGGACGTCGACGGCCGCGACCTGGGCGTCGGTCGGCTGCGGCGTCTCGTGCCGCCGGGCCCCGAACAGGCGCGAGAGGGCGCTCATCCGTCCACGGTAGCCCGCCGGGCGGGCGGGGCGGCGGGCACACCACCGGCCGCCACGATGGCGGCGGTCAGCGCCTCGGGCGCGCTGAGCGCATTGAGGTGGCCGCCGGGCAGCGGCGTGACCTCGAGGCCCAGGCGCTCGAGCGCGACGCGGCGCTGGAACGCGAGCGGGAAGAACCGGTCCTCGCGGCCGGCCAGCACGGTCGTCGGCACGTCGGGCCAGCGCGCGAACGCGCAGGGCTGCCCGAAGGCGATGTCGGCCTCGTCGTGGTCCTGCTCGTCGCCCGTGGCCTGCACGTCGGCGGGCACGTCGTGCAGGAAGTAGGTGTCGAGGTCGGTGGCCTCCGGCCAGCCGCCGGCGCGGGCGGCGGCCCGGCGGGCCGTCTCGGAGTCCGTGGCGTCCCACCAGTCGCCGGCCGCCTCGCCGGGCAGCGGGATCATGGCGTTGACGAGGACGAGCGCGCGCGGGGCGATCACCTCGCAGGCGGGCAGCGCGAAGAACGCCCCCATCGACTGGGCGACGAGGACGATGTCGTCGCGACCCCCGGCGGCGGCGGTGATGTGCTCGGCGTACTCGGGCAGGCCGGCGGCTGGATCGGCGCCCGGCAGGTCGACGGCGACCGCGTCGTGCCCGCCGGCGTGCAGCAGCGCGGCGACGCGCTGCCAGTACCAGGTGGCCGCGCCGCCCGCGCCCGGGACGAGGAGATGGGTGCTCATGGCCCAAGGACGACGCCTGCGCCACGGACTCATCGGCCGCCGATATCGTGGCGACCGTGGCCGACTGGGACGACGTGGGGCGCCTGGCTCTCGAGCTCCCGGGGGCGCAGGCGGACCCGGGCGGACGCGACTGGCGGGTGCGGGGCAGGAGCTTCGTGTGGGAGCGCCCGCTGCGCCGGGCCGACCTCGAGGCTCTGGGGGCCGCCGCGCCGGACGGGCCGATCCTCGGCGCCCGGGTGGAGCACGCCGGCGCCAAGGAGGCGCTGCTGGCCGACGATCCGAGCGTCTGCTTCACCGTGCCGCACTTCGACGGCTACCCGGCGATCCTCGTGCGCCTGGAGCGCATCGGCGTCGACGAGCTGCGCGAGCTGGTGACCGAGGCGTGGCTGACGCGGGCCGGCAGGCGAGCCGCCCGCGCGTTCCTCGAGCAGCGCCGCGGGAGCTCGGGCTGAGCGGGGCGCCGGTGCCCGGCGACCTCGCCGGGCTGACCACGCTGCTGGAGGGCGCCGGGTTCGTGGCCGCGGGCGAGGAGGCCGAGGAGCTGCTGGTCGCCGCCGGCGGCGACCACGCGTGCCTCGCCGCGCTCGTGGCGCGGCGCCTGACGGGCGAGCCGCTGGCGTGGATCACCGGCACCGTCGTGTTCTGCGACCTGGTCCTCCGGGTCGACCCGGGCGTCTACGTCCCGCGCTGGCAGACCGAGCCGCTCGCACTGCGCGCCGCCCGGCGGCTGCCCGCCGACGGGACGGCGATCGACCTGTGCACGGGCGCGGGCGCCGTCGCGCGCACGCTCACCGACCGCCGCCCCGGGGCGCGCGTCGTGGCCTGCGACGTCGACGAGCGCGCGGTGGCGTGCGCCCGCTCCAACGGCGTCGACGCCCTGCACGGCGACCTGTTCGACGCGCTGCCCGCGGCACTCCTGGGCACGGCCGACGTCGTCGTCGCCGTCGTGCCCTACGTCCCCACCCCCGAGCTCGCCCTGCTGCAGCGCGACACCTTCACGTTCGAGTCGGCCCGCTCCTACGACGGCGGGGCCGACGGGACCGACGTGCTGCGCCGCGTGCTGGCCGGCGCCCCGCGCTTCCTGCGCCGCGGGGGCGCCCTGCTGCTCGAGCTGGGCGGCGACCAGGCCGACATCCTGGCCGGCGACCTGGCGCGGCTGGGCTACGCCGACGTCGTGGTCCTCGCCGACGAGGACGGCGACGTGCGCGGCATCGAGGCGACGCTGGCCTGAGCGGTCGCCCGCCGCGGCGGTCAGGGGCGCCGGCCACGGCGGCCAGCTCGGCCTCGGCCTCGGTCATCGCGTGCCCGTGCCGGCCACGAGGATCGCCAGGCCCGTCCCCGCGACCCCGAGCAGGGACTGCAGCGCGACGGTGACCGCCCCGACGGCCGTGACCACGAGCGCGCCGAGCAGGGCCGGCCCCAGCCACGGGCCCGGGAGGTCGCCGATGCCCTTGGCGACGAGCGTCCCGCCAATCCCGGCCACGAGCCCGACGGTCGCCCGCGCGCCCAGCCGCAGCGCGGTCTGGGGGCGCCCGATCCGGGTGCCGAACGTCAGGCCGAACAGGGTCGCGCCGAGGTAGCCGGCGATGACCCAGCCCACGACGGTGTAGAAGCTCACCAGCCCGAGGCCGTCGGCGGCGATCGAGATCTCGTGCGCGGCTGGGGCGTGCAGGGCGCCGGCGTAGGAGGAGCGCAAGAGCGAGAGCAGGCCGGCGAGCCGGTGGCCCACCGCGCCGCCGGCCACGACGCCGCGCTCGCGCGGGTCGCCCCGGCGCACCGGGCCCATCTCGATCGTGGACCGCCGCCCGTCGCCGCAGACCTCCAGGGCCGAGTGGTACAGGTCGAGGGCGGGCCGGTGCTCGCGCCAGGCCACCAGCCGCTCGTAGACCCGTCCGTTGAGCCGGACGGAGTGGCCGCCCGCGCCGAGCGGCAGCCAGTACAGGTCCACGGCGGCGGGCACGTGGCCACCCTACGGCGCGGCGGGGTAGCCTCGGCCCATGTGCCCGATCCCCGGTGAGCCGCTGGAGCCCAAGCCGCAGGAGCTGACGACGAGCGACGGGCGCCGCTACAAGCTGAAGATCCCCGGGCTCCCGCCGCCGGCCCGGCCGCGCGGCGGCGAGGAGCGGGGCGTCGAGGAGCCGCCCCGCGACGACCCGCGGCCGCCGGTCAACCCGGGGCACGCGGGCTTCTGAGACGCCCCCAGGCGCCGGCCGCCGCCTCGCTGAGGGCTCGCACCGCCTCCAGCTCGGTCTCGACGGTGGCCATCTGGCCCGCGACCGCCTCCTCCGGCGTAGCCCCGGGGAAGAGCAGCGTGAACAGCAGCTCGCTGCCCTGCTCGTTGGGGAGCACGCGCAGGAACGCGCCGCTCGGGGGATCGGCCGGGCGCAGGATGTCGACCGTCCCCAGCTCCCGCGCGACCCGCAGCCGGATGCGGAACTCGGCCGCCCCGCCGTCGACGAGCCACCCGTCCCCGTCGCGGCGCGCGGCGCGCGCGAACGCCGGCGCCCACTCGGGGAGCCGGCCGCCGTCGGCCACCACGCCGAGCACCGCCTCGGGCGGTGCGGCGATCGAGATGCTGCGGGTCTCGGCCCGCCCGGTCGTGAACGTATGCACGAATAGATGATCTGCAGGAGCAGACTATCTGTCAAGGCGTAGAGTCCACCGGATGGAGCGTGAGGACCTGGGCGCCCTGTTCGCGCGCATCACCCGCCGGCTCATCGAGGCCGAGCGGCCGCTGCTGGAGGCTCGCGGGCTGTCCATGTGGGGCTACGTCGTGCTGTCGCACCTGTCGCACCGGCCCGCCTCGACCCAGCTGGCCCTCGCCCGCGCCATCGGCTACGACAAGACCCGGCTCATCGGCGTGCTCGACGACCTCGAGCGCGACGGCCTCGTGACGCGCGTACCCGACCCCGCCGACCGGCGGGCCCGCATCGTCGAGCTCACCCCCGCCGGCCGCGACCGCCACCGCGACGCCCGCGACGACATCGGCGCGATGGAGGACGCCTTCCTCGGCGCGCTCAGCGACGGCCGCCGGGCCGCGCTGCGCCGGACGCTGGCGCAGCTGGCGGCCGAGGGCGAGTGAGCGCTCAGCAGGTCTTGGCCGGCAGCGTCTTGCCGACCGGCACGCAGCGGGTCTTCTCCGTGAACGGGTCGGCCGCGGCGCGGCGGATCGCGGAGGCGCTCTTGCCGTAGCGGCGCACGGTGCGCGACAGCACCTGCCCGACGTACCCGGGCTTGGTGATGGTGATGGAGAACGTGGCGCCGCGGCGCAGGCGCTTGTTGCGCAGGCCCGTCACCGTCACCTTGGTGCCCTTGACGGTGAGCTTCTTGAGCTTGGACTTGAGCTTGCACGTGGCGCAGGACACGCGGACCGTCGTGCCCGCCGGGATCTCGCTGAGGACCGCGGAGGTGAGCGTCACGGCGCGCGAGCTCACGAGCCAGGACAGCCGTAGGTGGGCCTTGATGCGCTTGGCCGTCGCGGAGATCGGGGTGGCGATCGGCGTCGGCCCCGGCGCCCCGGGCAGGATCGTGGGAGGCGTGGGGGTGCCCGCCGGGTCCGGAGTGGTGTTGAGCAGGACGCTCAGGTTGGCCGTGTCCTCGTTCGCGCTGACGATGTCGGTCTTGCCGTCACCGTTGATGTCGGCCGCGTCGATGCGGGATGCCGCGCCGGCAGTCGGGAGCGGCGAGCTTGGATCGGGTGTGAAGCCACCCGCAGCATTTCGTAGGAGCACCGACACGTTGCGGGAGCCGTGGTTGGCGATCGCGATGTCGGGGCGGCCGTCATGGTTGAAGTCGGCTGCGACGACACCCCGCGGGTCGCTTCCGACGTCGAACGGCGTCCCGGCCTCCTCTGCGAATCCTCCGCTCGCCTTGCGCAGCAGGATCGAGACCTGGTTGATGTTGAACTTGGTCACCGCGAGATCCGGGCGCCCGTCGCCGTTGAAGTCGGCCGCGACGATGCCTCTGGAGTGGCCGGGCACCGTGATGTCGCCCTCGGAGGAGAAGTTGCCGCTCCCTTGGCCGAGCAGGACGCTCACCGAGTCAGAGACCAGGTTCGCGGTGGCGATATCGGGCTTACCGTCGCCGTTGAAGTCCGCGATCGTCAGGTCCTCGGGAGAGGCGCCCGTCGCGGGAGCAGGCCCGATGCCGAACGACCCGCCCACGCCGCGGACCAGGATCGAGACCTTGTTCGCAGACTCCTTCGTCGTGGCCAGATCGGGACGCCCGTCGCCCGTGAAATCCGCGGCGGCGACCGCCGTGCTGTGCCCCGCCACGGTGATGTCGCCCTCTGAGGTGAACCCGCCTCCGGGCTGGCGGAGCAGGCTGCTCACCGAGTCGGCGTTGTAGTTGCCGACGGCCAGGTCCGGTCGGCCGTCACCGTTGAAGTCGGCCACGGTCATCGCGTCCGGCAGCGTCCCGACGGCGAAGGGCGAACCGAACTCGCTGGCAAATCCCCCGGTCGGCTGGCGAAGGAGCACCGACACGTTGGCGGCGCCGTTGTTGACGTCGGCCAGGTCGGTGCGGCCGTCGGCGTTGAAGTCGGCCGCCACGACGTCCGCCGGCACGCTGCCCGCGCCGAACGGCGACCCCACGTCCTGCGTGAACGAGGCGGACGCGGGTCCGGCCGCGGTCAGCGCGAGAGCCAGCCCGGTCCCCGCGATCGTGATCCGGCGCCGCGGTCGTGCCTGCCCCTGCCGACGGTCGTTGTGCCTCATGCTCGCCAAGCATCTCCGGGCGGCGTCGCGAACGCAACCGATCCGACCGCTGCGGTCCGCTCAGCGGGTGACGCGGAACGCCACGGTGCGGGGCCCGACGCGGTTGCCCTGGGCGTCGCGGGCGGTGACGGCCAGGCGATGCGATCCCGGGTGCAGCCGGCGGCCGGCGAACACCGTCGTCAGCGTGAAGCGCACCGTGGTCGTGGTCGCGCGCAGCGTCCGGGTGGCGGGCAGCGCGACGAACCGGGTGCAGGAGGCGCCGCGGCGGTTCGCGCGCGACGGGGCACGGCACGACGACCCCTGCCGCCGGCCCGGGCGACCCACCTGGACGGCGACGGTCAGCGTCGCTGGCCGCGTCAGCGTCACGGTCGCGGTGGCCCGCGTCGCCCGCCGGTCCGCGCGCCGGCGCGCCGCCGGGCGCGTGCCGTGCAGGCGGTGGGTCGACAGGCGCACGCTGCGCAGCACCACGGGAGGCGGCGGGGCCGGCGCCGGCGGGGCGGTTGCGGGCGGCGGGGGCGCCGGGGCGAACGCCGCGCCGACGGCCGCGTCGCCGGCGCCCATCGTCAGCGCGCACGTCGGGGCCGCGCCCGCCGGGGCGCACGCGCCCGACCACGAGGCCAGGACCGCGCCGGCCGCCGGCCGCGCCGTGAGCGTCACGACCCGCCCGGCCCCGTAGCGCTGCCGGCAGTCGGTGACGCAGGCGATGCCCGGGAGATCGCTGACGACCGTCCCGAGCGCGGGGCGGTCGATGCCGACCTGCAGCGTCGGGGGCGCCGGGACGGGGTGGCCGGGGGCGTCCAGGCGCAGGACCCGGTCGTTGCCGGTGTCGGCGACAAGCAGCGCGCCGCCGTCGGCGCTGAAGGCCAGGCCCGCCGGCTCGATGACCTGCGCGTCGCCCGTGCCCTCCGTGAGCAGCGTGTCCCACGCGCGGGCGCCCCCGCCGGCCGGCGTGCCGCGCACGACGCGGGCGCCCGCCGCCGTGCCCGGGCGCCGCTCGGCCACGACGAGCGTGCCGTCGGCGGGGCTGACGGCCAGGCCCGCCGGGTGGTCCCAGGTCGCGCTGCCGCCCGGCCCGGTGATCGCGGTGCCGGTCGCGGCGTCGCTCACGGAGGTGTCGTCGGCGACGTAGGTCGTGCCGTCGGCGGCGACGGCCACCGCGGCGGGGTGCGACAGCCCCGCGCGCACGACGCTCGTGGTGCCGTCGGGCACGACGCGCAGCAGCCGCCCGCCGTCGGTGTCCGTGACCAGCGCGCCGCCGCCCGGGGCCGCCGCGATCGCCGCCGGGGTGCCGATGCCGGCGCCGGCGGTCAGCAGGACCGCGCCGTCGGGACCGAGCTCGACCACGCGGTCGTTGCCGGTGTCGGCGACCCACAGGTCGCCGGCGGCGTCGTAGGCGACGCCCGCGGGCAGGGAGAACTGGCCGGCGGCGGAGCCCTGCGTCGCGAAGCCCGTGGTCGCGCTGACCTGGCCGCGCTGGCCGGCGAACGTGCCGTCGGGGGCGTAGAGCGCGATGCGCTGGTCGAAGCTGTCGGCCACCGCGACGCCGCCGTCGGGTCCGAACGCCACGCCCCGCGGGCGCGTGACGTAGCCCGGGCCGCGGCCCGCGATCCCCCATGCGGCGGTGATCGTGCCGCCCGCGTCGAAGGCCTGGACGCGGTTGTTGGCCGTGTCGGCCGCCACGACGCCGCCGCCCGGCGTGCCGGCCAGCGCGCCGACCGAGCGCACGACCTCGAAGTTCCCCAGGCCGGGCCCGTAGCCCGCGCGTCCGAAGGTGGCCAGGAACCCGAGGCTGCCGGCGTCGAAGACGTCGACGCGGTTGTTAGGTTGTCGGCGACGTAGAGCAGGGAGCGGTCGTCGACGGCGACGTCGTAGGGGTTCTGGAACTGCCCGGGACCCGTGCCGAACGTCCCGACGCCGCCGAGCTGGGCCAGCGTGACCGGGTCCAGGACGAGCACGCGGTGGTGGTCGTCGTCGGCGATGTAGAGGCGCGTGGCGGCCGGGTCCAGCGCGACGCCCTGAGGAGCGGCCAGGTCCACGTCGGCGCCGCTGAGCTGCGGCGGGCCCGCCGGCGTCAGCGTCGTGGGGTCGAGCACGAAGCGCTCGATGCGGTCGTGGCCCTGGTCGGCGACGTAGACGACCGGCGCGGCCCCCGCCGCGGGCTGGGCGACGGCGAGGCCGCTCGCGCTGATCCCCGCGCCGGTCGACGGATCGCCGCCGACCAGGTCGAAGACCGAGCTGTCGCCGAAGCTCGCCAGGTGGCGGCCGTCGTCGGCGGCGAAGACCTGGACGCGTTCGTTCTCGGCGTCGAGCACGTAGAGGTGGCCCGAGCGGTCGACGGCCAGGCCGCCGACCACCCCCAGCCGGCCGTCCTCGCGGCGCGCCGCGCGGCCGCCGAGGCGCAGGCGCGGGAACCCGTCGGCCGTGAAGGCCTGCACGACGCCCGAGTACTGGTCGGCGACGAAGACGGTGCCCCCGCCCGGGCTGACGGCGACGGCCTGCGGGAAGCGGAACACCCCGTCGCCGTTGGGCGGCTCGCCCACGACCGATGGGGTCAGCGCGGGCGGGGCCGCGACCGCCGGGACCGCGACGAGCGCCGCCAGCACGGCGACGCCCGCGAGCAGCGCGGCGAGGGCGCGGCGGTGGGCGGCGACGACGACGATGGGTCCCAGCATGCAGGACCGGCAGCGTGCGCGGGGCCCGGAAGGTGACGGCGGCGCGCCCCGGACGCGCCGTGGGTCGCGTCGAGTGTCCATAGGACGCTGGATTCGACCCAGAGTCCCGCGGGCGCCCGTCGCGCCGATGAGCCCGCCGCCGCCGCGGCGTCCATGCTGCGAGGACCCTGCATCCCCCGACGACCAGGAGGACCGATCATGCCGCAGGACCGGCTCGCGATCGTCCGCGACTGCTACCGCGCCTTCGAGACCGGCGAGCGCGATCTCGTCGAGCGCCATCTCTCCCCCGGCTTCCGGTTCTCGGCGCCTCCGGACGTCGGCATCGACCGCGACACCTACTTCGAGCGCTGCTGGGCCAACGCCGACACCACCGCCGCCTTCGACTTCGTCCGCCTCGCCGCGGTCGACGACGAGGTCCTCGTGACCTACGAGGCCACCCGCAACGACGGGACGCGGTTTCGCAACACCGAGATCTTCGGCTTCGACGGCGACGCGGTCAGCCGCGTCGAGGTCTACTTCGGCTGGGACCTCGAGGCCGCCGAGCGGCCGCCGCATCCGTAGTCGGCCACGCCCGCGGTCCGCAGGATCCGCGGATGCGCCCCCCGTCGGAGCCCGGTTGACTGCGGGAGACCCGGGACGACGAGGAGCGCGACCATGACCGACGTGAGCATCGACACCGAACGGCCGCTCTTCTACCGGCCCGAGGACGCCGCCGTCGACTACGACCGCCAGCTCGGGGACCCGGGCGAGTACCCGTTCACGCGCGGCACGCGGCGGCCCGTCCCCCGCTCGGCCGGCGGCGACGCCGCGGGCATCGTGCGCGAGCTGTCGGGCGAGGGCTCGGCCGAGCGCTCCAACGAGCAGTTCCGCTACCTGCTGGCCCACGGCGCCACGGGCCTCGACGTCATCGGCGACGCGCCGACGATGGCCAACATGGACCCCGACCACCCCTTCTCGCGCCACGCCGTCGGCAACCAGGGCGTGTCGCTGTGCCGCGCCGACGACTACCGCCGCCTCTACCAGGACATCCCGATCGGCGAGGTCAGCATCTCGCACTCGCTGCCCTACGGGTTCGCGATCGCCGGCATCTCCATCGCCGCCCGCGCCCACGGCGTGGCGCCGGAGACCATCCGCGGCTCCACGATCCTGGCCCCGCTGTTCTCCGAGGACACGTGCTACTCGTCGAACCTGCCCGTCGAGCTGCACATGCGCATGGCCACCGACTCCATCGCCTTCGCCGCGCAGCACATGCCCAAGTTCCATGCCTTCGTCGAGGACACGTACTACATCAGCGACGGCAGCGTGGGCATCGTCGACGAGATGGCGCTCGGCTTCGTCGAGCTGCGCGAGGTCGTCCGCCGGCTCGTCGCGCGCGGCGTCGACGTCGACGCGTTCGCCCCGCGGATCGCGCTGCTCGTCAACTGCGGCATGGACGTCTTCGGCGAGATCGCCAAGATCCGCGCGTCCCGCCGCCTGTACGCGCGGATGATGCGCGAGGAGTTCGGGGCCAAGGACCCGCGCTCGCTGGCCATCAACGTCGCCGCCCACACCTCCGGCGCGACGATGACCTCGGCGCAGCTGACCAACAACATCGTCCGCGGCGCGGTGCAGACCGTCGCGCTGCACATGGCCGGCGTACGCGCGATGGAGATCTCGGCCTTCGACGAGGCGATCCGCACGCCGTCGCGCGACGCCCACATCATCGGGCTGCGCACCCAGCAGGTCGTCGCGCAGGAGACGGGGATCGACGACGTGGCCGATCCGCTCGGCGGCTCGTACTACGTCGAGGCGCTCACGGACCGGCTCGAGGCCCGCATCGAGGAGCGCATCCGCGTCATCGAGGACCTCGACGACGTCGTCGCGCTCGCCGACCAGGGGTTCTTCCGGGCGATCTTCGCCGAGGCGATGGTCGATCGCGCGCGGGAGGTCGACGAGGGCACGCGCCCGGTCGTCGGGGTCAATGTCCACCGGATGCCGCTCGAGGAGGACCAGCTCCTGCGCGACCTGGCCGAGCGCCGCATCGAGCCCTGCTACGACATCGTCGACGACGTCGCCGCGTGGAAGGCGCGGCGCGACATGCCCGTGGTGCTCGCGGCCCTGGACGACCTCGAGCGCACCGGCCGCGACCGCGACGCCAACGTCATCCCCGCCGTCATCGCCGCGCTGGAGGCCGAGGCCTCGATGGGCGAGTGCATCGGCGTGCTGCGGGAGACCTACGACGCGCCCTACGACCCGCTCGACGCGACGACCCGGCCCGGCCGATGAGCGCGCCCGCCCGCATCCGCGTGCTGGTCACCGTCCTGGGACTCGACCAGCACGAGGCCGGCGCCCTGGCGGTGGTCCGCATGCTGCGCGACGCCGGCATGGAGGTCATCTACACCGGGCGCTTCAACACGCCGGAGACGATCGCCGAGGTCGCGCTGCAGGAGGACGTCCAGGTCGTGGGCGTCAGCGCGCACTCGTGGGAGTTCCTGTACTACGCGCCCGACCTCTTCGAGCGCCTCGGCGCGGCCGACCCGCCGATCCCGATCGTGGTCGGCGGCTCGGTCGTCACGGAGGGCGACACCCGGGCCGTGACCGCCCAGGGCCTGCACGTCGTCCGGCCCGGCGCGCCGGAGGCCGAGATCGTCGCCACCTTCCAGCGGCTCGCCCGCGGCGAGGCGCCCCGGCCGGAGGCGGCGGCATACTGACCGCATGCCCCAGGCCGTCTACGTCGTGCTGACCAGCCCGGCCTCGCCCGAGCGCGAGGACGAGTACAACGCCTGGTACGACGACGTCCACCTCCCGGAGGTCACCGCCGTCCCCGGCGTGACGAGCGCACGCCGCTACCGGATGTCTGAGGCCCAGGGCCGGCGCTTCGCCGAGCTGCCCGGCAACCACCGCTACGTCGCCCTCTACCACCTCGACGCCGACGACCTCGCCGGCGTGCTGGACGAGATCGCCGCGCGCGTCGCCGACGGGCGGATCGTCATGAGCGACGCGCTGGGCGCCGACCCCGCGCCGGTCGCCGTCGTCTTCGAGGCCTTCTAGAACCGGGCGCGTGGCACCGGCACGCGGCGCGCGGGCGGCAGGCGGGGCACGGGCTCTCCGGGCCGTCGTCGCGGGCGCCACCGCGCCGGGCGCCGAGGACGTCGCCGATCGCGCCCGGGCGCTGGGGGTCCTGGGCTGGGTGCGCCGCGACGAGGACGCGCTGCGCGTGCACGCCGAAGGCGCGCAGGAGGCCCTGGAGGCGCTCGAGGCGGTCCTGCGCGACGGCGCGGGCGCCGGCGGCGCCGTCGAGGTCGACCGGGTCAAGCCCGAGGGCCACGAGCAGTTCGCGATCCGCGGCGTCAGCGCCGGCGTGTTCGTCGTGCAGGAGCACCAGGCCACCGCGCACCACTTCGACCTGCGCCTGGAGGTCGAGGGCACCATGCGCTCGTGGGCCGTGCCCAAGGGCCCGTCGCTGGACCCCGCGGCCAAGCGCCTGGCCGTCCAGGTCGACGACCATGATCCCGGCCACAACTCGTTCGAGGGCGCCCACGGCGAGGGCGGCGTGATCGTGTGGGACCGCGGGACCTACGAGCAGGGCGGGCGCGTCCCCTGGCCCGAGGCGCTGGAGCGCGGTCACGCGGTGTTCGTCCTGCACGGCGAGAAGCTGCGCGGCGGCTTCGCCCTGCAGCGCACCCGCCCGGGCGCCAAGGCCCAGTGGCTGCTCATCAAGCGCCGCGACGATGACGCCCGCCCGGGCTCCGACGTCGTCGCCGAGGAGCCGCGGTCGGTGCTCAGCGACCGCACGCTCGACGACCTGCTCGCCTCGTGACGCGGCACCGATGAGTTCTCGCCGGCCGCCCCGTCCCGACCACCATGAGGACGAGGATCACCCCCAACCTGTGGTTCGACACCGAGGCCGAGGAGGCCGCCGCCTTCTACGTCTCGGTGTTCGACGACTCCCGCATCGTCAACGTCACGCACTACACCGAGGCGGGCCCACGTCCGGCCGGCATGGTGATGACCGTCGAGTTCGAGCTCGACGGCCAGCGCATCGTCGCCATCAACGGCGGCCCGCAGTTCACGTTCGACGAGGCCATCTCGCTGCAGATCGACTGCGCCGACCAGGCCGAGGTCGACCGCTTCTGGTCGCTGCTGTCCGACGGCGGCCAGGAGGGCCCGTGCGGCTGGCTCAAGGATCGCTACGGGCTGTCCTGGCAGGTCGTCCCCGTCGGCATGGACGAGATGCTCGCCGACCCCGACCCCGAGCGCGTCCGCCGGGCGATGGAGGCGATGTTCACGATGCGCAAGCTCGACCTCGCTGCGCTGCGCGCCGCCGCCGACGGGGTGGCCGCGGGCTGAGCCCGCCGCGGGCCGCGGGCGATCAGGCCGCGGAGCGCCCGCAGCGGCCCGGCGGCCTTGTACGGACGACACTCCGCCGGGCCGGGTCTACGGTCGCCCCGTGATCGATCACGCGCTCCCCCGCCCGGCCGCGGTGCGCCGCCGCGGCCTGCTCGCCGCGAGTGCGCTGCTGGTCGCCGCCGCGGTCGCCGCCGCGCCGGCCGAGGCGGGCGTGAGCACGCCGAAGGTCGTCTCGCCCCGCGGGCTCGTCGTGCAGGAGAGCGCCGTCGGCGCCGGCGGCGGGCGCGTCGCGGTGCTCATGGGCGGCCTGGCGGCCACGGTGCGCGGGTCCGCCGGATCGGTGCAGGCCCGGATCGGGCCGGCCTCCCGCCTGGGGCACCCACAGCGCCTGGGCACCGGCGGGACCGGCCTGCGCGTGGCCGTCGGTGCCGACGGCACGGCGGTGGCGGCCTGGATCACGCACGCGCGAGGCGGCCCCGCCGTGCTGCAGGTCGCCGTCGCCCGGGCGGGACACGGGTTCGGGCGGGCGCAGGCGATCTCCCGCGCCGGGTCGCTGGCACTGGGCGGGGTCGGCGTCACCCCGTCGGGCCGCGCCGCCGTCACGTGGCGCCGCGGCGTGAGCGGCACGCCCGTGCTCCTGGCCGTCGCCGCGCCCGGCGGGGCGTTCGGCGCGCCGCAGCCGCTCGGGACGAGCCGCCAGTACGCCCCGGCGCTGGCGGTCGGCCCCGACGGGACGATCGTCGTCGCCTGGCTGGACACCCCGCCGGCACCCCAGCCGCCGCCGGCCCCGGCGCCGGCGACGCGCACCGCCCGCGTCCTGGCCGTCACGCTGGTCCCGGGCGCGAGCACCGCGACGCCGGCCGCCGAGCTCGGCACGCTCGCGTTCTGGTTCTCGGGCCCGGAGGCCGCCGCCGGCCCGGGCGGCACCGCCGTGACCTGGCGCCAGACCGGGACCGGCAAGCTGCTGTCCTCCCCCTCCGCCCCCGGGGCGTTCGGGACGCCGGTGGCGCTGCCGCCCGCGCCGTACGCGGCCGACCAGGGCGACCACCTCGCCCTGGCGCTGCCCGGCGACGGCACCCAGGTCGCGCTGTGGCGCGAGGTGCGCACCCGCAGCGCCGAGGACCCGACGCCGACCTTCGCCGTCGTCCGCGCGAGCGTCCGGCCCGCCGGCGGCACGTTCGCCGCACCCGTCCGCCTGTCGGCCGCGGGCCGGCTCGCCGGGCCGCCCCAGGCCATCGCGCTGACCGGGCGCACCGTGGCCGCCTGGGCCGAGTCCGGTGGGGCCGCCGCGCGGGTGCGACTGGCCGTGCTGGCCTCCGGCGGCGGCTGGTCGAAGCGCACCGCGCCGGCCGCCCCGGGGATCGATCCCGCGACGCTGGCCGTGGCCGGAACGCCGGGCGCCGCCGCGCTGACGTGGATCGCCCACGCGGGCTCGGGGTCTCGGGAGACCGCTCGGCTGATGCTCGCGGTCTACCACCCGTAGCCGCGGACGGCACGACGCGCCGATCGGTGGACCGGGCTAGCGTTCGCGCGATGAGCGCCTCGCCCGACGATCTGGACGTCACCAGCCTGCGCCACCGCCGCGCGTCGCATCGCTGGGACCGCGTCAGCGTCGGCGACTTCTTCGAGCGGCTGACCTGGAGCTTCCCCGACCGCGAGGCGATCGTCGCACGTCCCGGCGCCTTCGCGCATCCCGTCCACGAGCGCGTCACCTACCGCCGGGCCGACGAGCGCGCCAACCAGGTCGCCAACGCCCTGGCCGCCCGCGGCCTGCAGCCCGGCGACCGCGTCGTGATGGTGTGCGACAACTCCGTCGAGGCCTACCTGTGCAAGATCGGCATCGCCAAGGCCGGCATGACCTGCGTGCCCATCAACCCGATGCTGGCGCCCGACGTCATCGCCCACCTGCTCGGCCTGACCGAGCCGGGCTTCGCGATCGTCGACGCCGAGCTCTGGCCGCGGATGGAGGCGGCCTTCGGCCGGGCCGGCGTCGCGCCCGGGGTCACGATCACCATCGGCGGCGGCCCGGTCGGCGACAGCACGGACTTCCTGGGCTTCGTCGAGGGGATGCCGGTGACCGAGCCCGACGTCGAGATCCACGGCGACGACGTCTGGGAGATCATCTTCACCACGGGCACGACCGCGATGCCCAAGGGCGTGATGATCACGCACACCTACAGCTACTTCACGGCGTACTCGTTCGCGCTGACCCAGACGCGCGGCGTGCCGCTGGAGAGCGACATGCGGCTCTGCGCGTTCCTGCCGCTCATCTTCCACATCGCCGACCAGAGCTTCACGTTCCCCGTATGGGTCAGCGGTGGGACGCTCGTGATGGGCCGGCGCTTCGACGCCGCCGCCGTGGCCGCCGCGATCGACGAGGAGCGGATCACCACGCTGTACGGCGGGTCGCCGGCGATGCTGGCCGACATCGCCGACGCCCTGGAGGCCCGCCCCACGCCGCCGTCGGAGCGCCGCCTGCGCAACGCGATCTACGCCTGGTCGGCCGCGCCGCCCGCGCTCATCGACCGCCTGAAGGCCCTCGTGGGCGGCGAGTTCCTCGGCGTCGGCATCCTGGGCCAGACCGAGGCGATGTCCAGCCACCGCTTCCCCACCGACCAGTTCGAGGAGATCTTCCGCGCGACGGCCCCGGTGCAGAACTACGTCGGCGCGCCCAACCCCATGCTCGCCGCCGACGTCGTCGACGACGAGGGCCGCAGCCTGGCCGGTTCGCCGGGGGTGCCGGGCGAGGTCGTCTACCGCGGACCGGTGATCACCGCCGGCTACTACCGCGACGAGGCCGCCACGCGCGAGGCGTTCCGCGGGGGCTGGTTCCACTCGGGCGACACGTGCGCCTACGACGAGCACGGCCTGCGGATCATGCTCGACCGCTCCAAGGACATCATCAAGAGCGGCGGCGAGAACGTCTCGAGCCTACGGGTCGAGGCCGTGCTCAACGAGCATCCCGCCGTCTCGCGCGCCGCGGTCGTCGGCCTCCCCCACGACCACTGGGGCGAGGCGGTCACCGCGTTCGTCATCCTGCGCCCGGACGGCCGTGCGAGCGCCGACGAGCTCATGGCGTGGGCGCGGGAGCGCCTGGCCGGCTTCGAGTCGCCCAAGGGCGTCGTGTTCGTCGACGAGCTGCCGCTGGCCGTCGGGGGCAAGATCCTGAAGTACAAGCTGCGCGCCGAGCACGCGGCGCACTACGGCTGAGGCGCCGTGCGCCGGCGCCCCGGTCACCGGGGGACCGCGCGGTACGGCACGCCGGCGCAGGACCGCCACGGCTCGCTGACCTACGAGCCCGGGCACGCGTGGACGCGCTACGCCGGCTCGTGGCAGTGGAGCGCTCAGGCCGGCCCGGCCTACCTCGCGGTGCTCGCGACGCTCGCCGGCGTCGTCGCCGTCCTGGCCTCGCGCCGCGGCTCGGGCGCGGCGTTCGCGGTCGCCGCGCTGGCCGTCGCGGGCTGGATCGCCTGGGTGCTGCTGGCGCCTGCCGCGGCAAGGACGCTCTCCCCTCGGCTACCGTCGGGAGATGACCGCACCCGACGTCGCCGGCCGCCGGCCCCTGACCGCCCGCAGCGTCGCGCTCGTCCTCGGCGCGGTCGGCGCGACCGCGGGGATCGGCGCGGTCGCCACGACGCCGGCGCTGGACTCCCGCTGGTACCGGCGGCTGAGCACGCCGCCCTGGCAGCCGCCGGGCGCGGTGTTCGGCCCCGTGTGGAGCGTGCTGTACGCGCTCATCGCGACCTCCATGCTCCTCACGCGCTCGCGCGGCGGGGAGCGCGAGGGTCCGCTGTTCGTGCTCTTCGGAACCAACCTGGCGCTGAACCTCGCCTGGACGCTGATCTTCTTCCGCGGTCGCAGCCCGCTGGCCGCCGGGGTCGAGATCCTCGTCCTGGAGGGGCCGACCGTCGCGCTCATCGTCCGGGCGTGGCCGGCGTCGCGCCTGGCAGCGCTCCTGCTCGTGCCCTACGCCCTGTGGGTCGCGTTCGCGACGGCGCTGACGTGGGCGATCTGGGCGCGCAACCGGTAGCACCGGCGCGGCGCGGTCCTCGGGCGCTCTCGCGCGCGCCGACCTCGTCGTCGTTGCCCTGACCGGGCCGACGCGGGCGCTGACGCGCGGCGTGCGCCGCTCGCTGGCCACCGCGGCCGGCCGCGGCGGGCCGCGGCCGGACCTCGGGGCCGGCAACCCGGAGCGCCGGTCGGGGGAGTTCCTGCGCCGGGTGTGGGCGGGGACCGCCTGCACCCCGGACTTCGCCGACCGCGTGCGCGGTCAGCTGCGTCGGCCGCGGCGCCGCCTGACGCGACCCGCGCGCTCCGCGCCGGGCACCGCCGCGAGCCGGCCGTGACCGCACCCGTCGCAGACCCGTCCGTCCACCATCCACACCAGCGCGTGCGTGCCGCACGTGCCGCACGCGACGCGCAGCGCCCCGCGTGCCGCCTTGGCCCGCCATGACCTCGCAGACATCGTGCGTCCCTTCGTCGTCGGTCGCCTCCGGGCCCCGGGACTGCCCGCGCCCGCGGGCGGCCAACCCCGAGCGGACGGATGGCGACGGTCGGGCGCGCCCCGGCCCTTGGCGACCGGGGCGCACCGTGCGTGGGTTGTCCCTCCCAGCCCTCTGATCGGCCGGGCCCGCGAGCGTCGCTCCGTCGCCGTCACAGCCCGGACGCGGGACGGCCGGCGAGCGTCCGACGGCCTACTGCTGTGCGGCCACCGACAGCAGCCACAGCCCGAAGCTCGTGAAGAACACCATGACGGCCAGCATCCAGTGCCGCGGCTCACGGCTGCACGGTGACGTTGGCCAGCGTCTGCTTGTGCTCCTCGAGCTCGACGACGAACCTGCCCTCGATCGAGGCGGGGAACCGGAAGCGGACGGTGCCGCCCTTGGCCACGTCCTTGTGGACGTCGTAGCCGTGGAAGTGGACCTCGTCGGCGGTGTCGCTGTGGACGGACAGGTCGACGGTGCCGCCCTTCTTGAACGTCACGTCCTTGACGCCGCCGACGGGCCGGGCGTTCTTGACCTCGATGGCGACCGGGCCGCTGCTCTTGGTGGAGGACGAGCCGCCGGTGCCGATGAGGACGCCGGCGACGGCGATGACCGCCACGGCGAGGCCGAGCAGCACGAGACGCTGGGTGCGAGACATGGGTCTCCTGAGGGTGGACTGCAGATGGTCGGATCGGGGACCCGGCCATCGCGGCGCCGGGTCGGCTAGGCGGGCAGGCTCAGCGCGGCCGCCGGGGGCGGCCGCTTGGCCAGCGAGCTGCCGACGAGGCGCCCGCCGCGCAGCATCGCCCGGCGGGGGCCGCGCGGCGTGAGCGGCGCGGCGGCCCGCCGCCGTCGCGCCCGGGGCCGCGGCCGGCCGGCGAGCGCGGCGATGTGGCGCTCGCCGACGTACCGACCCAGCAGCAGCGGCACCGCCATGAGCAGGGCGGGCGCGAGGTACAGCAGGCCCGTCTCGCCCGCACCGAGCGCCTGGAGCAGCAGCCCGACCGCGACGAGCACGGCGAACGTGAGCGCGGCCAGGCGACGATGACGGCGAGCGTTCATCCGCCGGGGAGTATGCCGGGCGCGCGGGGCGCGCACGGCACCACGTCCCCGGCCCCTGCGGGCCTCAGGCGGCCGTCACGATCCAGGTCGACGACGTGGCGAACAGGCCCTCCGGCGTCTGGAACTCGGCCATGCCCTCTCGCAGGGCGGCGCGGACCTCGTCGTGGCGGTGCGCGGCGCGCTCGCCCGCCAGGCGCAGGATCTCGCCGGCCGGGCCGAGCGCCATCACGATGTCGACCGCCTCGTCGAGGTCGTGCCCGCAGCGGATCGGCGCGTCGAAGCGCTCGAGCCCGACCGCGGTGAAGCCGGCGTGCAGCAGGATGTCGCTGACCGTGTCGGCGTCGGCCATCGAGAACGGGCCGGGCCCGCACGTCGGTTCGTCGTACTCCGCCGGGCGCTCGACGAGGTCCTCGACGATCTGCTGGGCACGGTACAGCCAGGCGTTGTCGGTCCGCGTGCGCCAGACGACCATGACCAGGCGCCCGCCCGGGACCAGGGCCGAGCGGACGTTGCGCAGCGCCGCGACGGGCCCGGCGAAGAACATCGTGCCGAAGCGCGAGTAGGCGTGGTCGTAGGGCCCGCCGAGGTCGGCGACCTGGACGTCGGCGGCCGCAAAGCGAGCGTTGGCGACCGAGGCCGCGACGGCCTCCGCGCGCGCGGCCTCGACGAAGCGCGGGGCGACGTCGACGCCCACGGCCTCCCCCGCCGGCCCGACCAGGCCGGCGAGGCGGCACGTCAGGTCGCCGAAGCCGCACCCGACGTCCAGCACGCGCTGGCCCGGCGCGGGCGGGTGGCGGCGCAGGGCCTCCTCGCCGTGCACGGCGAGCCCGGCGACGAGCGTGTCGCGGAAGCGGACGAAGCGCTCGAACAGCGGGCCGTCCCAGGCCCCGGTGGCCTCGGCGTTCTCCGGCGTGGGCCGGCCGCTGGCGATCTCGGCCATCTACCCCCGCTCAGCCGTCCGCGGTGGAGTACCCGGCGAGCTCGAGCCACTCGACCCGCGCCGGCGGCGCGGTGATGCCGCCCTCCTGGAGGGCGCGGCCGAGGCGGTCGTGCATGAAGCGCTCCTGGTCCGCGCGCGACTCCCAGACCTCGAAGACGACCAGGCCGCCGGGCTTGGCGCCGCCGGCGTGGCTGATCATGCCGTCGGGCCAGGCCCCCTCACCGGTCTCCGGGTCGATGCCGAGCCGCTCGTTGACCGCGTGGTACTGCGCCACCGTGACGCCGTCGAACTCCAGGAGCACTCCGTCGGGCATGCCACAACCACCTCTCATGTCGTCGCCGGCGCCGCCCGCGCCACCGTACACCTGCCCACCGCCCACGGCAACCCGCGCCCCGGCGTACCGTGTGTGGGGCCATGACCGACCCCTACAACCTGCATCGCTTCGTGGAGGCCCAGGACGCGGGCGACACGTACGCCACGGCCCTGGAGGAGCTGCGCGCCGGGCGCAAGCGCAGCCACTGGATGTGGTTCGTCTTCCCCCAGATCGCCGGGCTGGGCTCCAGCCTCATGGCCAGGACGTACGCCATCTCCTCGGCGGCCGAGGCCGACGCCTACCTGCGCCACCCCGTGCTCGGCCCGAGGCTGCTGGAGGCCGCGGCGGCGGTCGCGGTGCTGCCGGCCCCGAGCGCGGCCGACGTGCTGGGCGCCGTCGACGCCGTCAAGCTGCGCTCGTCGATGACGCTCTTCGCCCGCGCCGCGCCGCACCAGCCGGTCTTCCAGCGGGTGCTGGACCGCTTCTACGACGGCGTCCCCGACGAGGAGACCGACCGCCGCCTGTGACCGCGCCGGGCGGCCGCGCTCAGGCCACGAGGTGGACGATGGCGGCGATCCCCACGACGAGGATCACGCCGCGCAGCACGGGCCGCGAGAGGCGGCGCCCGACCCGTGAGCCGATCTGCCCGCCGACCACCGAACCGCCGGCGATGAGCGCGGCGGGCAGCCACGCGACGTGGCCGCCGACGATGAAGACGATCCCCGACACGCAGTTGACCAGCCCGGCGAGGATGTTCTTCAGCGCGTTGGCCCGCTGCAGGTCCTCCTCGACGGTGAGCCCGAGGATCGCGAGCAGCAGGATGCCCTGGGCGGCCCCGAAGTAGCCGCCGTAGACGCCGGTGCCGAAGATCCCGGCGCGCGTCAGCGGGCCCCCGTGGTGCGGGCGGACGTGGTCGGCGGCCTGCCGCGCGGTCAGCCAAGCGGCCAGGCGCGGCTGGATCACGACGAGCACCAGCGCGAGGCCGACGAGCACGGGCACGATCGCCTTGAACGCCGAGGCCGGCAGCGTGAGCAGCAGCAGGGCGCCGGCGATGCCGCCGGCGACCGACGCGGCGCCCATGCGCAGCACCCGGCCGCCCTGGCCCTCCAGCTCCCCGCGATAGCCCAGCGCGCCCGAGACCGACCCCGGCACGAGCCCCACGGTGTTGGACACGTTGGCCACCAGCGGCGGGTAGCCGACCCCCAGGAGCACCGGGAACGTGATGAGCGTGCCGCTGCCGACCACCGTGTTGATCGTGCCGGCCGCCACGCCCGCGGCGGCCACGAGGATCGCCTGCGCGGTGGTCACGCCGTCAACCTAGCGATGATCCCAACGGAGCCGCGGCGCCGCAGACACCCGCACGGCGACGCGGCGCCGAGCCGCGGCGGCGCGGCGGTCAGCTGCGCCAGCCGGCCATGAGCCCGTCGACCGCTCGCCTCAGAAAGGGCCCGAGCGTCGCGGAGAACACCGCGGTCATGTGGTTCTCGTCACGGAAGACCAGCGCGCCGCCGATCACCGGGTAGCACGAGCTCTCGCCGCAGAACAGCCGCGTCAGGTCGACGACCTGGACCCGCGGCGAGTGCAGGCGCCGTGCGGCGGTCACCAGCGGGTCGGGGTCCAGGCGCGCGCTGCGCGGAACCGCGCAGGCGGTGCCCGGCGCACGTCCTTGCGCCGCCGCGCGCGCCACGCAGGCGTTCGTGGTCCAGCGCATCTTCGGTGTGTCGCGGATGACGACGATGTGGTGCACGCTGCGGGGCAGGGCCCGCCATGCTGCCCGGTAGCCCGCGACCGAGGTCTCGAAGCGCGTACGGCCGGCGCTGGGGAACACACCGACCCCGCCCGAGAGACCCGCGACGAAGATGGTGTGGATCTCCGGGTGCCGATGGAACCAGCCGAAGACCTCGCGCTTCCACCGCACGCAGGCCCCGAAGCGATCCTGGCCGGACAGGTTGCGCACCGCCTTGGACAACGGGCAGCTGGTGTGCGTGATCGACACCCCGTGCCAGCGGTGCGCGCGCGCCACCACCTCGAGCGCACCCCTCCAGTGGCCGGCGTGGCTGTCGCCCACCAGGGCGACGGTCTGTGTCGCGCGGTCGGCGGCGACGCCGAACTCGCAGACGTCGGGGCTGCCGGCCACAAGCGTGCACGGTGTGTTGGGCAGCGTGGGCGCCTGACCCGGGTCCGGGACGACCTCGGTGCGCAGGCGCGCATTGACGCACGGCCGGCCGGGATCCCGCGTGGCGGCGCCGAAGCAGGCCTGCCGCTCGGCGTCGCTGATCTGCTGCGCGGTCGTCGGCGCTGCGGAAGCCGGCGTGCGAGCCTGGACGTGGGAGATCCGGCCGGACAGCGCGGCGGCGATGACGGTGAGCACCACCGAGAGGGCCCCGACGGCCCAGTGCCGCCTGTGCCCCGCGCATGACGTCCTGAGCCTGCCGGCCACGATCGCGGCGGCAGGCTAGCAGCTGCTCGTCCGCGTACGAACTCCACGCTGAGGATCACGACCCGGTGGTCGCCGCGGCCTCCCACGTGCCCATGAGACGGTCGACGTCCCGCCCGAGGATCGGGCCGAGGGTGGACGAGAACACCGCGGTCAGATGATGGATGTCCTTGTAGACGAGCGCCCCGCCGATGACGGGCCAGCAGCGCCGGGGGTCGCACAGGACGCTCGTGAGGTCGAGCGGCTGCACACGGGGGGATCGCAGCCGCGCCGCTCCGGCAGCCGCCGGATCGCGCTGGAGCGCCATGCCCCTGGGAACGGCACACGCGGGGCCCGACGATGCGCCGCGGGCGATCGCCCGCTCCACGCAGGCCAGGGTGTCGCCGCGCATCTTGGGCGTGTCGCGGATGACGACGATGTGGCGCACCGAGGGCGGCAGCGCCTTCCATGCATCGATGAACCCCTGCTCCTGGGCGGCGAACTGGCCGACGCCGGCCGGATCGGCCACATGGCCCCCGGTGTGGGCCACCACGAACGCCGTGGTGACCTCGGGGTGGCGGCTCAGCCAGGCCGGAACCGCGCGATTCCAGCGAAGGCAGTGCGTGCGAGCGGGTTCCGGAAGCATCGCAGCCGCACCCGACAGCGGGCAGCTCGTGCGGGTGAGCGAGACGCCGGCCCAGGCCCGGCTCCTGGCCACGACGTCCAGCGCCGCGCGCCAATGCGATGCGTGGCTGTCCCCGATGAGCGCGATCCGGCCGGCTGAGCCGGCCGTCGGGGCGCCGAACCGGCACACGCTGACCAGGCCATCGTGCTGCTTGGAGGCGCACGGCTCGTTGCCGAGCCTGGGGGCCTCGATGGGCGACGGCACCACCGTGCGGCTGAGTGCGGGATTCGAGCACGGTCTGGCCGGATCGTGCGCAGCCGCTCCGAAGCAGCGCGGAGCCGAGGCCAGGATCCGCTGCGTCGCGCGCTCGTCCTCGTGGATCCTGGCCTGCACGTATGAGGTGCCGCCGAGGTCGACGGCCATGACCAGGGCGGTGGCGCCCGCCGCGGCGGCCAGCGTCCAGCCGAACGGCCGGCTGATCAGGAACCGGCCGGACCGGACGGGGTCCTCGATCAGCCGCTTGGAGATCCAGGACAACAGGATGGTGAGCACGAGGACCGCCAGGGTCATGGAGGTGTCGACCGCGTGATGGACGACGAACGGGGCCAGGATCAGCAGCGGCCAGTGCCAGAGGTAGATGGCGTAGGAGATGTCACCGAAGAACTGCACGGGGCCGAGCGCGAACAGCCCGGTGGGCGCCCACCGACGCCGGGGGGCCCCGGCGTGGATGACGGCGAGCGTCCCGGCGACGGGCAGCATGGCGGCGGATCCGGGGAACGGGGTGTGGACCGTGTAGAGGGCACCGGCGACCGTGATGGCGGCGATCCCGATCCAGGAGAGGAAGGCCCGGCCACCCGCACCGGCCCGCGACCGCCCGGCCATCGCCAGAAGGCCGCCGGCGCCGAACTCCCAGGCGCGCGTCGAGGTGATGAAGTACGCCGCACCCGGGTTGTGCGCCGTGGCCCGCAGCGAGTAGCGCAGGCTCCACAGCGTCAGCGCCGCCATCGCCACCGCCACGCAGACGCGCTTGGCGCGCAGCGACCTGCCCCGGGCCACGACCATCGCGCACAGCATCATCACCGGCCAGCCGAGGTAGAACTGCTCTTCGACCGACAGCGACCAGAAGTGCTGCACAGGCGACGGGGCGTTCTCGGCGGCGAAGTAGTCCACCGCGGTCGCGGCGAGGTGCCAGTTCTGCACATAGCCGGTGCTGGCGCGCAGGTCCGAGAAGAACTGCGGCCAGTAGGTCAGCGGGACGAAGGCCATCGTCGTGACGGCACAGGCCAGCAGCGTCACCAGCGCGGCCGGCAGGATCCGTCGCGCGCGCCGTCCCCAGAAGCCGGTCAGCGACAGCGTGCCGGTGCGGTCGATCTCGCGCAGCAGCAGCGAGGTGATGAGGAAGCCCGAGATCGCGAAGAAGACGTCGACGCCCACGAACCCGCCGGGCGCGGCGGCCGGCCACAGGTGGTAGACGACGACCAGCCCCACGGCGACGAACCGCAGCGCCTGGATCTCGGGACGTGGCACGGTCGGCGGCGCCGCCGTGGCGACGGGCGCCGCGGTCGGGCGGACGACGGTCGGCGCAGGGGCCTCGGGATCCCGCGTGGGCGCGGGGACGGGCACGGGCACGGGCAACATCACGCCACAACGCCGAGCGGCGCGCATCCGCGACGGACTGCGGCCTGTCCGGGAGAAGTACCGAGGCGGTGGGCGGAGGCGTCCGCAACGCGCCTGCCGCCCGGAAACCCCCATTTGACTCCCGGGCGGCGTGGCACGACTTGAGGAGAACGCCGGGGTCCGGGTGCGCTCCTCGCGCTGGTGTCCGGGCCCCGCACCGGGGTTGTCGGCGATCGGCCGACCCCCCGAGGACCCCGGGCGACCATGCACGGCCTCGGCGCCTCGGACCCGTGCAGGGGCGCCGCGCTGCAACGCCGCGTGCAGACGCGGCCCCGCGCCCACTCGCCACCCCGCGGACGGGCGAGCGCGTAAGGTCCTCCGCTCGCCATGACGACCGCATCCGAGCCCACCCTGCCCGTCGACGCCCTGGGCGTGGTCGGCGACGCGCTGGCGCGTGCCGACGAGACCATGGACCTCGCCTCGCGCCACCTCGACCCCTCGCTGGTCGACGTGCTGCACATCCTGGGCTTCGACACGTCCTACCGGTCGGCCCAGGGCTCCTACCTGCACGACGCCGATGGCCGCGCCTACCTGGACTTCCACACCGGCGAGGGGTTCGCCAGCCTGGGCCACAACCACCCCGGCGTGCGCGAGGTCCTGCACGCCACGCTGGACGCGGGGCTCGTCGACGGCGTCCAGCTGCACTACTCGCCGCTGGCGGGGATGCTCGCCCAGGAGCTGTCGCAGCGCCTGCCCGCCGGCCTGGACGCCGTCTTCTTCGCCAGCACCGGCGCGGAGGCTGTCGACTCGGCGATGAAGTTCGCCCGCGCGGCCACTGGCCGGCCCCGGCTCATCTCCTGCGACAGCAGCTTCCACGGGGTGACGCTCGGCCCCCTGTCGCTCGTCGGCGACGAGTTCTTCAAGGAGGGCTTCGGCCCGCTGCTGCCCGGCTGCGCGCGCGTGCCGTTCGGCGACCTCGACCGCCTGGAGGCCGAGCTGCGCGCCGGCGACGTCGCGGCGTTCATCGTCGAGCCGATCCAGGGCCGCGAGGTCACCCTGCCCCCCGCCGGCTACCTGCACGCCGCCCAGGAGCTCTGCCGACGGCACGGCACGCTGTTCGTCGCCGACGAGGTGCAGACCGGCCTGGGCCGCACCGGCCGCTGGTTCGCGCTGGAGCACTGGGGCCTGGAGCCCGACTTCGTGCTCGTCGGCAAGGCGCTCAGCGGCGGCTACATGCCCGTCGCGGCGATGGTCACGCGGCGCGAGATCTACCAGAAGGCCGTCGGCACGCTCGAGCGCTGCTACGTGCACCAGTCGACGTTCGGCCGCAACCGCCTGTCCATGGCGGCCGGGCTGGCGACGCTGCGGATCCTCGAGCGTGACGGCCTCGTGGCGCACGCCGCGCACATGAACACCGTGCTGACCGACGGCCTGGCCGAGCTGCAGGGCCGCTACGACATGATCAAGGAGATCCGCGGCAGCGGGCTCATGATCGGCATCGAGCTGCAGCCCCGAGCTCGCGCGTGGCCAGGATGAGCGCGCGGCTGATCAGGATGGCCAGCGAGGGCCTCTTCCCGCAGCTCGTGGTCATCCCGCTGCACCGCGACCACGGCGTCATCACGATGGCCGCGGGCAAGAACGACGTCATCAAGCTGCTGCCGCCGCTCACGCTGTCCGAGCCCGAGGCGCACGAGTTCCTCGCCGCGCTGGACGCGGTGCTCGCCGACTGCCACGGCGCGACGGGCAAGAACTGGGGCGTCGTGCGCGACATCGCCACCGCCACGCTGCGCCGCCGCGCCGCCGCCGTCGGCCGGTGACCGGCGGCCCCTGCCTGCTCACCGGCGCCACCGGCTTCATCGGCGGCCACGTCGCCCAGCGGCTCGTGCGGGACGGCCGGCACGTGCGCTGCCTGGTGCGCCCGACGAGCGACGCCGCGCTGCTGCGCGAGCTGGGCGTCGAGCTCGCCGTCGGCGACCTCATGGACGCCGCCTCGGTCGCGCGCGCCGCGCAGGGCTGCGACGCGGTGGTCCACGGCGCGGCCCTGGTCTCGGACTGGGCCACGGTGGCCGAGATCCGCCAGGTCAACGTCCAGGGCACGCGCAACGTCCTGGACGCCGCGGCCGGCGCGTCGGTGCGCCGCCTCGTGCACATCAGCAGCACCGACGTCTACGGCCACCCCGGGGGCCGGGCAGTCGACGAGACCCACGTGGCGACGCGGTTCGCCAACTGGTACGCGGAGACGAAGGCGCTGGCCGAGCGCGAGGTGCGGGCCACGGCGCAGGCCCGCGGCCTGGAGGCCGTGATCCTGCGGCCCGCCACGGTCTACGGTCCGCGCTCGACCGACGTGATCGGCGAGATCGCCAAGGCGATCCGCGGGCGCCACATGGTGCTGATCGACGGTGGGCGCACGATCGCCGGGCTCGTGTACGCCGGCAACGTGGCCGACGCCGCCCTGCTGGCCCTCGACCACGAGGCCGCACCAGGCGAGGCGTACAACATCACCGACGCCCTGCCGGTCACGTGGCGCGGGCTCACCGACGACCTGGCCGCCGGCCTGGGCTGCCCGCCCGTGCGCCTCAGCATGCCCTATGACGTCGCGGGCGCGATCGGCACCGGGCTGGAACACGGCTACCGCCTGCTGCGCCGGGCCACGGGCCTGCGCACCGCGCCGCTGCTCTCGCGCCAGGCCGTGCAGGTCATGGGCGTCGACCAGGACTTCAGCAACGCCAGGGCGCGCGAGGGGCTGGGCTGGACGCCGCGGGTCGGCTACGCCGCGGGCCTGGAGGCGACGCTGGACTGGCTGCGGGCGCTGCCCGGCGGCTAGACCGACGCCGGGTCGTACGCGGTGCGGCGGAAGCTCTCGCGCGCCTCGATGCCCGCCGCCCAGGCGGCGATCGCGCCGAGCCCGTCGAGCACCTCGGGCGCCTTCTCGCGCGCGTTGGCGATCTGTGGCGCGAGGAACAGGTCGGCCAGCGTCAGGCCGTCGCCCGCCAGGAACGGGCCGTCGCCGACGAGCGACTCGACGCGCTCCAGTGCGGTGCGCGCGACCGCCAGCTCCTCGGCCGACGCGGGCCGCCCGCGCGGGATCGCGCGCACGACGTCGTGGAAGACGTAGTCGGCGCAGATGCTCATCCAGCGGCGCATGGCCGTCCGGGTCGGCAGGTCCTCGGGCTGCAGTGCTGGGCCGCCGAGGCACTCGTCGAGGTGGCAGGCGATCGCCGGCGTCTCGGTCAGCACGAGCCCGCCGACCTCGACCACGGGCATCCGCCCGAACGGATGCAGCGCGTAGTGCTCGGGGCTGAAGCGGTCCAGCGCGACGAGCTCGTACTCGGCGCCCTTCTCGATGCAGGTCATCGCGGCGGTCCGCGTCCAGGTGGAGACCGGCCAGCCGTGCACGCGGATCGTCGTCATGGCGACATCATCGCGCCTGGTTGACAGCGCCCCGTACCGTGGTAGTTTCATAATAGTTATGTTTTTACAATTACTACCGCGTGCCGCCCCGCTCCCCTCCCCCGCCGCCGGGTCCGGGCGCCGGCGCCGGTTCGGCGTACTGCTCATCTGCTGCACGAGCCTGTTCATCGTCGGCCTGGACGTCACGGTCGTCAACGTCGCGCTGCCCGCCATCGGGCAGGACCTGCACGCTGACGTCGCCGGCCTGCAGTGGACGCTGGGCGCCTACACGGTCGTCATGGCGGGCCTGCTGATGCTCTCGGGCTCGACGGCGGACCGGTTCGGCCGCCGGCGCACGTTCGTGACCGGCCTGGGCGTGTTCACGGCGGCGTCGCTGCTGTGCAGCGTGGCGCCGAGCGTCGGGCTGCTCGTCGCCTTCCGGGCACTGCAGGCGGTCGGCGCCTCCATGATGAACCCGGTCGCGATGTCGATCATCACCAACACGTTCACCGACCCGCGCGAGCGCGCCCAGGCCGTCGGGGTCTGGGGCGCGGTCTTCGGCGTCGCCATGGCGCTGGGACCGATCGTCGGCGGCGCGCTGGTCGCCTCGGCCGGCTGGCGGTCGATCTTCTGGATCAACCTGCCCCTGGGGCTCGTGGCGATCACGCTGACGCTGCGCTTCGTCCCCGAGTCGCGGGCGCTGCGGCCGCGCCGCTTCGACCCCCTCGGCCAGGTCCTGGTGGTCCTGCTGCTCACCTCGGTGACCTACGGCATCATCGAGGTCCCGCGCCGGGGCTGGTCGTCGGCCGGCTCGCTCGCCACGTTCGCCGCCTCGGTCGCCGGGCTGCTGGCGCTGGTGGCGTACGAGACCCGCCGCGACGAGCCGCTGCTGGACCCGCGGTTCTTCCGCTCGGTCCCCTTCGCGGCGTCCATCGCCATCTCGGTGGCGGCGTTCGCGGCCTTCGGCGGGTTCCTGTTCCTCAACACCCTGTACCTCCAGGAGGTCCGGGGCCTCTCGCCGCTGCACGCCGGGCTGGCCACCGTGCCCATGGCGGCCATGACGGTCGTCGCCTCCACGCTGTCGGGCAGGATGGTCGGCCGCCGCGGCCCGCGCCTGCCACTGCTCGTCGCCGGCGCCGGCTCCATGGCCGCCTGCGCCCTGCTCGCGGGGGTCGACGCGGGCACACCGTTCGCGCGTCTGCTGGCGGCCTACGTCGTCTTCGGGATCGGCTTCGGGTTCGTCAACGCCCCGATCACCACCGCCGCCGTCTCGGGGATGCCGCGCGCCCAGGCCGGCGTCGCCGCGGCCGTCGCGACGACCTCGCGGCAGTTCGGGCAGACCCTCGGGGTGGCCGTGGTCGGGGCGATCGTCGCGTCGGGCGCCGGCGGGTCGGTCCACGCCGGCCTGGCGCCGGCGAGCCTGCCCGCCTGGTGGACCCTGACGGGCTGCGGCGCCGTCGTCCTCGTGCTCGGCCACGTCGCCACGACGCGCCGCGCCGGTGCCTCGGCGCGGCGCACGGCGGCGGCGCTCAACCCGGAGGCCATCGCGCACTAGGCTGATGGCCCGATGCCGACGAGCCCCGACGAGGACGCCGCGCGCGAGGCGTGGCTGCTCATGAGCGACCTCGTGCTCGACCATCAGCGCCGGCGCGAGGTGTCCGAGGCGCTGGGCATGAGCTTCGGGCGCTCGCGGGCGCTGCGCCGACTGGCCCGCCGGCCCATGTCGATGAGCGAGCTGGCGACGATGCTCGGGATCGACCGACCCAACGCGACCGTGCTCGTCGACGACCTCGAGGCCCAGGGCCTGGCCCGCCGGCGCCCGCACCCCACCGACCGCCGGGCCAAGGTCGTCGAGCCCACGCGCAAGGGCAAGGCGCTGGCGCGCCGCGCCGACGCGATCCTCGCCACGCCCCCCGCCGCGCTCAGCGCGCTCGGGGCCGAGGACCTCGACGCGCTGCGGCGGATCCTCGCGAGCGTCGCGGCCGCCGAGTAGGCGAGCGCTCGGGCGCAGCGCCGCGCTGCGAGCGGACGGGCTCAGGCGGCCGGCCGCGCCCGTCCCGGGGGGTCGCCACCCCATCTCGGCCCTCGCGCGCGGGCCGGCTGACCTGCTGCGCCCCGGCGCCCGGGTCACCGGCCCGTCAGGCAGCCGCGAGGTCCCTGTCGTCGGCGACGCCTTCAACCGCATGGTCGAGCGCCTGGAGGACGAGCCGCGCGGCGGCGCGCGCCGGCGACGCTGCGCAGGAGCGCGAGCGCCTGCGCGTGTCGCGCGGAGCGGCACGACGGCGCCATGCCGGCGGGCGGAGGGCCGACCGGCATGCACGGTCAGAGCGCCTTGGCGAGGCGCACCCGGCACGCGGCGTCAGGGTCGCCGAGCGCCTGCAGCGCCGAGTCGGGGTCGGGGAGGCCGAGCACGGTGCCGTCGTGCAGGACCATCAGGAAGCGGTCCAGCCGGCGCAGGAAGGCGCGGTCGTGCGACACCGCGACGACCGTGCCCTCGAACCCGTCGAGCGCGTGCTCCAGGGCCTCGCTGGAGTCGATGTCGAGGTTGTCGGTCGGCTCGTCGAGCAGGAGCAGGTTGTGGCCCTCGAGCTCGAGGCACAGGATCTCCAGGCGCGCCTTCTGGCCGCCGCTGAGCGTGTCGTAGGAGCGGTTGGCCGCGTCCTGCAGGCCGTAGCGGGCCAGCGCCGCCATGCTCGGCTGGGTCGCGCCGAGCCGCTCCTCGACGACCTCGAGCACGCCGCGCCCGGCGAAGTCCGACCGGGCGTTGAGCTGGGTGAACAGCCCGGTGCTGACGCGCGGGCCCGTCACCATCTCCCCCTCCCCGGGCGGCTCGTCGCCGCTGAGCATCCGCATGAGGTGCGTCTTGCCGCCGCCGTTGGGCCCGACGATGCCGACGCGCTCGCCGAAGTGCACCTCGTCGGTGAACGGCTTGACGAGCCCGGGACCCCGACGCCGCGCAGGTCCAGGACGCGCCGGGCGGAGTCCGCGCCGCGCAGCCGCACGTTGATCTGCTGCTCGGTGACCGGCGGCGGGGGCGGGCCCTCGTCGCGAAAGCGCTTCCAGCGCGTCTCGAACGCGTTGGCGCGCTTGGCCAGGTCGGGCGAGTAGCGGGCGCGCTCCTTGAACACGCGGACGAGCTCGCGCAGGCGCTTCTCCTCCTCGTTCCAGCGCGTGAGCGCGTCGCCGAGCCGGCGCTGGCGCTCCAGCCGGGCCTCGGGGTAGGTGGCGTAGGAGCCGTGGTGCAGCCACGCGCCGTTGCCCTCCAGCGTGAGGATGATCGTGACGGCCTCCGAGAGCAGGTCGCGGTCGTGGGAGATCACGAGGACCGTCTTGCGCGTCCCGCGCAGCTGGGCCTCGAGCTCGCGCTTGGCCGGGACGTCGAGGAAGTTGTCGGGCTCGTCGAGGAGCAGGATCTCGGCGTCCGAGCGCAGCAGCACGTCGAGGACCAGCCGCTTGCGCTCGCCGCCGCTCAGCGTGATCGCCGGGCGGTCGGCCAGCTCTCCGAAGCCCTGGCGGACGATGCGCCGGCAGGCCGCGTCCCACTGGGCCTCGAGCTCGTAGCCCCCGAGCTCGGACCAGTCGCCGATCGCGGTGCCCAGCGCCATGCCCGCGGAGTCGTCGCCCGCGGCCAGCGCCGCCTCGGCCGCGCCGACGCGCTCGCCCGCATCGCGCAGCGCTCCCGTGGTGAGTCCGAGCAGGAGCTCGCGCACCGTGCGCGGATCGCCGGCCACGCCGACGTCCTGGGGCATGTGCGCGACGCGGCCGCCGGTGCTCGCGTCGCCCTCGTCGGCGGGCAGCGCGCCCATGATGACCCCGAACAGCGTGCTCTTGCCCACGCCGTTGACGCCGACCACGCCGACGTGCGCGCCCGGGGGATCTTGAACGAGACCCCTTCGAACAGGAGGTTGCCGCCCGGGTGGGCGTAGGCGAGGTTGGAGACGCTGACGTGGCTCACGGCCCGTCAACGGTCGCAGATCGGGCCGCGGTGAAGCCCAGGACGAGCTCGGCCGCCTCGAGCGGGACGTCGAGCTGCGGGGCGTGGCCGACATCGTCGAGCAGGACCCAGTCCGCGTGCGGCAGCCAGTCGCGGCGCAGGCGCCGGGCCGCCTCGGGCCAGGGGAGGATCCGGTCGGCCGTGCCCCAGACGACGCGCACCGGGCAGGCGATGGCCTGCGCGTCCAGCACGGGGTAGCCGTCGCGCAGCGCACGGTCGATCAGCGCGGGGGCGTCGCAGCGGGCCATGCCCAGCATCTCGTGGGCCAGCAGCTCGGCGGGCAGGTGCTCGAAGCGCTCGGTCAGCAGCCGGGTCGCCTGGCGCCGACCCTGCGCGGTGGCCAGGAGGGCCGGCGCGTGCGGCGCCGCGGCGACCGCCTGGGCGTGCAGGCGCCGCTGCATGGCCAGGAGCTCGCGCCAGTGCTCGTCGCCGGCGGCCCAGCCGCCCGCGGGGGCGAAGGCTACGACCGACCGCGCTCGCCCGCGGGCGGCGAGGTCCAGCGCGACGAAGCCGCCGAGCGAGTTGCCGACGAGATGGCCCAGGTGCAGGCCCGCCTCGTCCATCGCCGCCTCGACCGCGTCGGTGATCGACGACGTGCCCGCGACGGACACGTCAAGCGGCGGGCCGCCGGCGTGCCCGGCCAGCGTCAGCGCGAGCACGTCGTGGTGGCGCTGCAGCCGCGGGAGCACGAGCTCCCAGCTGCGCCACGTCTGCATGAACCCGTGCAGGCAGACCATCGGCGGGCCCGATCCGCCGCGATGCGAGGCGGTGAACACGACGCTCGCCGGCGGCCTCAGCCGGCCTCGGCCGCGACCGGCCCGGCGGTGCCCGCGACGGCCACCGACTCGCAGGTCGTGCCATGGGCGCCCATCGCAGGGATCGTCATCGGCGCACGGGGGGCGCGTCAAGGCCTGCGGCCTCGCCGCCCGGGAGCAGACGGGGGGCGCCGTGTCCGGCGATGGCACGCAGACGCCGCTCGGCGCTGTGCGCGGCGCGTCGATCGCGTGGGCACGGCTGTACGTGGAGCGACCCGCTGCGCGCTACTCGCCGGCCACCAGCGAGAACAGGGCCTATCGGCAGCAGACGGCCGGCGGCCGCCGTGGCCGGGATCCGGGCCAGGGCGACGACGGTCCCGTCCGGGACGTCTCTACGGCTGTCCCCACTCCGGGCGGTCCGTCCGGGTGGCGCGGGCTCAGGCCGCGGCGGCGTCCTCCAGACGGTCGTCGCCCCAGAACAGGGCGTCGCCGACCACCGTCGTGGGCACCCCGACCGCCCCGAGGTCCAACGCGGCCCGGGTGGCGTCGGTCAGCGCCTGCTTGATCGCCGGGTCCTCGACCCCCGCCCGCACGACGGCCGGGTCGAGGCCCGCCGCGAGCGCCACGACGTCGAGGTCCTCCGGCGCGGTGAGCGGCAGCCCGTCGGCGAAGTGGCGGGCGAACGCCGCCTGCGAGAACGCGCGCAGCGCGCCGTGCCCCCGCGCCACGAGCGCGGCACGCAGCGGCGCCAGCGCGTAGCTGCCGACGGGCCAGTCCGGCGGCCAGCGCAGGGCCGGCAGGCCGTAGCGCTCGGCACGCTGCTCGCACTGGCGCATCCCCGCGGCGCGGGTCTCCTCGTCGGTCAGCGACCAGGGCGTGCGGTCGTGGGCCCGCAACATGAAGGCCAGGGCCACCGGCTGGAGCTCGACGCCAGGGCCGAGCACGGCCTCGGCCCGCGCGAAGGCCAGGTACGCGTAGGGCGAGTTGAAGTCATACAACAGGCACGGAGCGGTCACCCCCGGATGATCCCACCCCGCCCGCGGTAGCCGGTGTGGGGCCGGGGCGCCGTGCCGACCCTGGTCCGCCGGCGACCCGCACCGTTCGATCCGGCGGGCGTCACCCCATATCCTCGGGGCCATGACGTTGTCGCGGCCCCCGTGCTCGAGCTCGCGCCGGTTCCGGCGATCGCTCCGCGGCCGCCCTTCGTGCGCGTCCCGGCGTAGGCGCTCCGGCCCGCTCGGCTCGGGGCGCCGCCCCCGACTCCGACCCCACCGGCAGACGTCCACGAAGGAGACCACCATGGTCACAGCAGCCCTGATCGCAGGAGCGGCGCGATGAGCAGCGCGCCGTTGCCCCGGCAGTCCGACGACTTCCCCGCCTGGTACGGCGAGGTCGTGCGCCGCGCCGGGCTCGCCGAGAGCTCGGCGATTCGCGGAGCGATGATCATCAAGCCCTACGGCTACGCGATCTGGGAGGCGATCCAGCGCGAGCTCGACGACCGCATCAAGGCCACCGGGCACGAGAACCTGTACTTCCCCCTGCTGGTCCCCGCGTCGGTGCTGGCCCGGGAGGGCGACCTCATCGAGGGCTTCGCGCCCGAGGTCGCCGTCGTCACCGCGGCGGGCGGCAAGGAGCTGGAGGAGCCGCTGGCCGTGCGGCCCACCTCCGAGGCGCTCATCTGGTCGACCTACGCGCGGTGGGTGCAGTCCTACCGCGACCTGCCGCTGCTCTACAACCAGTGGGCCAACGTCGTGCGCTGGGAGCTGCGGCCCCGGCTCTTCCTCCGCACGACCGAGTTCCTCTGGCAGGAGGGCCACACCGCGCACGAGACCGAGGCCGAGGCGCTGGCCGAGACGCTGACCATCCTGCACGACGTCTACGCCGACACGATCGAGCAGGTGCTGGCGATCCCCGTGCTGCGCGGCCGCAAGAGCGAGAGCGAGCGCTTTCCCGGCGCGGTCGACACCTACACGCTCGAGGCGCTCATGCGCGACGGCAGGGCGCTGCAGGCCGCGACCGCGCATTACCTCGGCCAGGGCTTCGCCCGCACGTTCGGCGTGCGCTACACCGGCCGCGACGGCCGTCCCGAGCACCCCTACGCCACCTCGTGGGGCGCGACGACGCGGCTCGTGGGCGGCGTGGTGATGACCCACGGCGACGACCGCGGCCTGCGGCTGCCGCCCCGCGTGGCGCCCCACCAGGTCGTGATCGTCCCCATCGCCCGCGGCGACGAGGACGCCGAGGTCCACGAAGCCGCCGCCGCCGTCGCCGGCGAGCTGCGGTCGGCGGGCGTCCGCGTGCGGGTCGACGACCGGCCCGGCCACCGCCCCGGGTTCAAGTTCCACGAGTGCGAGGTCAAGGGCGTGCCGCTGCGCGTCGAGCTAGGCCGGCGCGACCTCGCCGCCGGCACGGTGACCGTCGCGCGCCGCGACCGCGGCGAGAAGGAGGCGATCCGGCTCGCCGACGTGCCGGCGCGGGCCGCCGCGATGCTCGATGACATCCAGGCCTCGCTCCTGCGCGAGGCCCGCGACGAGCAGCGGCGACGCACGCTGCGCGACCCCGGCGGCTACGACGCCATGGTCGGGTACCTGCGCGACGCGGGCGGGTTCGCAGCCGCGGGATGGTGCGGCCGCCGGGACTGCGAGGCGCGCGTCAAGGACGACAGCTCGGCGACGATCCGCTGCCTGCCCCTGGACTGGGAGCACCCGTCCGCGGGCGCCTGCATCTGCTGCGGCCGGGCCGCCGCCGGCGAGGCGGTCTGGGCGCAGGCGTACTGAGGTGGACATCGATGTCACACGCGATCGGCGGCCGGTGTCCACCTGCCATGACCACGACACTCCAGGAGGACGACATGGCCGCCACCACCCGCATCCCGAAGGCCGAGCTGACCGGCCTCCGCGGCGCGCTGGTCCGGCGGGTGTCCCGCAAGATGCTCGGCGACGTGCCCGACCCCGTCGAGGTGGCGTGGCACAACCGCAAGGTGGTGAACTTCTCCCTGGCCGTCGGCCGCAAGGCACAGGCGTGGGACCAGTGCGACGAGAATCTCAAGTCGTTCGCCCACATGGCGGCCGCCGCCCTGGTGGGCTGCAGCTTCTGCCTGGACCTCGGCTACTTCATGGCCCACAACGAGGGGCTCGACGTCGCCAAGGCGCGTGAGGTGCCCCGGTGGCGGGAGTCCACGGTCTTCACGCCGCTGGAGCGCGACGTCCTGGAGTACGCCGAGGCGATGTCCCGGACGCCGACCACGGTCACCGACGAGCTGTCGGCCCGGCTGCTCGCCCAGCTCGGCCCCGCGGCGGTGGTCGAGCTCACCGCCTACGTCGCGCTGGCCAACATGTACGCCCGCAGCAACACGGCGCTGGGGATCGAGGGCCAGGGCTTCGCGGCGTCCTGCGACCTCGCGCCGCTCGCGGAGCCCGCGCCGGCATGACCGAGGACCCCTTCATCACCCACCGCAGCCTGCTGTTCACCGTCGCCTACGAGATGCTCGGGTCGGCCGCCGACGCCGAGGACGTCGTCCAGGAGACGTGGCTGCGCTGGGCGGGCGTCGACCGCGCCGAGGTGCGCGCCCCGCGGGCCTACCTGATCCGGATCGTCACGCGGCAGGCGCTCAACCGCCTGCGCACGCTCGCACGCCGGCGCGAGGAGTACGTCGGCGAGTGGCTGCCCGAGCCGCTGCTCACGAGCCCCGACGTGGCCGAGGACGTCGAGTTCGCCGAGAGCGTCTCGATCGCGATGCTGACGGTGCTGGAGACCCTGGCCCCGGCCGAGCGGGCGGTCTTCGTCCTGCACGAGGTCTTCGACCTGCCGTTCGCCGACATCGCCGCCACCGTCGGCAAGACGCCGGCCGCGGCCCGCCAGATCGCCCACCGGGCCCGGGAGCATGTGGCCGCCCGGCGCCCGCGGATCGCGGTCGACCGCGCCGAGCAGCAGCAGGTGGTCGACCGCTTCCTGACCGCCGTGCGCACCGGCGACCTCCAGGTGCTGCTCGACGTGCTCGCCCCCGACGTGGTCCTCGTGGCCGACGGCGGCGGCGAGGTGGCCGCCGTGCGCCGGCCGGTGACGGGCCGCGACCGGGTGGCGACGCTGCTGTCGCGCTTCCGCACGCTCGCGCCCGACGCCGTGGTCGGCGCGATGTGGCTCAACGGCGCGCCGGCCGGCCGGGTCGATCACGGCGGCGCGATCGACACGGCGATCAGCCTCGCCGTCGCCGACGGGCGGATCACGCGCATCTACGCGATCCGCAACCCGAGCAAGCTCGCCCGGCTCGGCGAGGAGGCCGCGCTCAGCCGCTGACGCGCTGTGACGGCAGGAGCGGCCCCGTGGATGAGGACCTCGTCGACCCGGCCGGCCCACCTGCGCCGGCGCCTGCGGGCGCCCCTGGACGGCGCTGCCGCCAGGCCCACACGAGGCGCCCGGACGGCCCGCGGACCGGCGCCTTGCCCACCGGACGCAGGTGGTCCCGGCCTGGTGGGAAGGAGCCCGGGTTCATGCGCGACGTCGCTGCCGCGCAGAATCCCGGACGAAGCGCGGCGCGTCCGATACGGTCGCCCCATGGCGCCGCGAGCCCGGAGCCGCAGCAGCGACGTGGCGCGGTCCGGCGCCGCCGGACCACACGCACGCCGTCCCGCCGACCCCGTGCTGCGGCTGCAGCGCATGGCCGGCAACCGCGCCACCGCGCAGGTGCTCGCCCGCCAGCCGGCGACCAAGGACTACGGCACCGTCCGGATCCCCAAGCTGCCCGCGATCAAGATCACCGGCGGCAACGCCGGCGACTGGGCCGCCAAGAAGAACCCCGACACGCTCGAAGTGACCTCCGAGAAGGGCAGGCACTCGGCCGAGCTCGAGCGGCTGGCGAAGGAGCGGACCCGGATCCCGAGCCTGAGGGTCACGACCCCGATGGTCGATCAGAGCGGCCAGCACCTGGACTACGGGTCGGTCGAGATCGAGTTCGTCAACGCCCGCATCACGGGGTACGCGGTCGACGGGAAGACCGAGACGTGGCGCGCCGTCGACTTCGAGGCCGTCCACCGCACGACGGTCTCGCACAAGACCGGCGTCTGAGCGTGGGCGGCGTCACCCGGCCGACGTGGACTTGCTTGTGTCGAGCAAGTAACGTTGGCGCATGCCCCCGAAGGCGGCGACCCGTACCCAGGAGGAGCGCTCGGCCCAGTCCGACGCGCGCATGGCCGACGCCGCCGTCGCCCTGATCTGCGAGCGCGGGGCCGCCGGGACCACGCTCAAGGACGTCGGCGTCCGCGCCGGCTACAGCCGCGGGCTCGCCGGCTACCGGTTCGGCAGCAAGTCGGGGCTGTGGGCGTTCCTCGTCCGCACCATCGGCGAGAGCTGGCTGGCCGAGCTGCAGGCCGCCGTCGACGGCACCGCCGGCCTCGAGACGATCCACCGCGCGATCGACGCGCACAGCCGGTTCCTGCTGGACTCCTCGGACCGGATCCGCGCCTTCTACATCCTGTGGTTCGACTCCGTCGGCCCCGACGCGGAGCTCAAGACCGTGATCGCGCGCATCCACGAGCGCCGGCGCGAGGACGTCGAGGCCTGGATCCGCAGCGACCTGGACCGCGGCTCGATCCGCGCCGACGTCGACGTGCGCGCGGTCGCCGAGCAGTTCTGCGGTGCGATCATCGGCATCGTCTACCAGTGGCTCGTCACGCCGCTGGACCATGCCCGCATCCGCCAGTTGCACCTCGACTTGAAGCACGAGATGACACGGGCCCTCGCGCCCGGTACCCCCCACGCACAGGAGCGCAGCACCCGATGACGATCCAGCCCGACTACGCCGAGGTCGCCGGCGACGAGCAGCTCGACCAGACGCCGCTGCGGTTCGTCACCGCGGCCTCCCTGTTCGACGGCCACGACGCGGCGATCAACGTCATGCGCCGCCTCATCCAGGACAGCGGCGCCGAGGTCGTGCACCTCGGCCACAACCGCAGCGTCCGCGACGTCGTGCGCGCGGCCGTCCAGGAGGACGTCGACGGGATCGCCATCAGCTCCTACCAGGGCGGCCACACCGAGTACTTCAAGTACGTCATCGACACGCTGGCCGAGCTCGGCGCGCCGCACATCCGCGTCTTCGGCGGCGGCGGCGGGACGATCACCCCGCAGGAGATCGCCGAGCTCCAGGACTACGGGGTCGAGCGGATCTACCATCCCAACGACGGCATGTCGCTGGGCCTGACGGGCATGATCGCCGACCTCGTCGACCGTGCGGTGCAGCAGCGCATCCCGTCGTCGGTCCCCGAGGACCCGCACGACACCGGCGACCCGGCGATCGCCCGGATGCTCTCCGCGCTCGAGGACGGCGTGCTCGACGAGGACCGCCTCGAGGGCCTGCGCGCGGCCTGGAGCGCCGCGGGCGCCGGCGTCCCCGTGGTCGGCATCACCGGCACCGGCGGCGCGGGCAAGTCGACGGTGACCGACGAGCTGCTGTCGCGCTTCATGCAGCACTTCGGGGACCTGCGCGTCGCCGTGCTCGCCGTCGACCCCACCCGCCGGCGCACCGGCGGCGCCCTGCTCGGCGACCGCATCCGCATGAACAGCCTGCGCCACGAGCGCATCTACATGCGATCGATGGCCACGCGCCGCGCGCACCGCGCGACGAGCGCGATGCTCCAGGACGCCGTCGCGTTCCTGCGCGCGTCGGGCTTCGACCTCGTGATCGTCGAGACGGCGGGGATCGGCCAGAGCGACTCGGAGATCGTCGACCTCGTCGACGTCTCGCTCTACGTGATGACCAGCGAGTTCGGCGCGGCCAGCCAGCTCGAGAAGATCGACATGCTCGACCTGGCCGACGTCGTCGTCATCAACAAGTTCGACAAGCGCGGCGCCGACGACGCGCTGCGCGACGTGCGTAAGCAGTGGCGGCGCAACCACGTCGCCTTCGAGGTCACCGAGGAGGACATCCCGGTCTACCCCACGATCGCCAGCCAGTTCAACGACCCCGGGCTGAGCTGGATGTTCGTCAGGCTCTGCGGCGCCCTCGGGGCGCTGGAGGACACCGACGCGCAGCGCTGGGAGCCGCACCTCGAGCTGGCCACGCACGAGCCGCTGGGCAACACGCTCATCCCGGGCTCGCGCGTGCGCTACCTGGCCGAGATCGCCGAGCAGGGCCGCGGGATCAACGACGAGGTCGAGCGGCTCGCCGCGGCGGCCGGGGTCGCGCACCACTGCTTCGAGGCGCTGCGCGCGTGGGGCGATCCGGAGCTTCCGGGCGAGCTCGACGCCTACCCCGAGGCGGCGCTCGAGGGCGACGACGTCCATGCCCCGCTGCGCGCCCAGTACAACCAGGCGCTCGGCGCGCTGGGCGCCGAGGCGCTCGGGCTCCTGCGCGGCTGGACGCCGCGGATCGCCGGCATCACCGCCGAGTCCTACAGCTACACCGTGCGCGACCGTGAGATCACGGGCAACAACTACCGCACCTCCCTGAGCCAGCAGCAGATCCCCAAGATCGCGCCGCCGCGGCTCGACGGCTGGAGCGACCGCCTGCGGTTTCTCATGAAGGAGAACCTGCCCGGCGGCTACCCCTACACGGGCGGGGTCTTCCCCTACCGGCGCGAGGGCGAGGACCCGACGCGGATGTTCGCCGGCGAGGGCACCCCGGAGCGCACGAACCGGCGCTTCCACTACCTGTCGGCCGGCCAGCCGGCCGCCCGGCTGTCGACCGCGTTCGACTCGGTGACGCTCTACGGCGAGGACCCCGACGAGCGGCCGGACATCTACGGCAAGGTCGGCAACTCGGGCGTGTCGATCGCGACCGTCGACGACGCCAAGAAGCTGTACTCGGGCTTCGACCTGTGCTCGCCCACGACGTCGGTGTCCATGACGATCAACGGCCCCGCGCCGATCATCCTGGCCTTCTTCATGAACGCCGCGATCGACCAGCAGGTCGAGAAGCACCTGCGGGAGACGGGCGCCTGGGACGAGACCGAGCGCCGGCTCGAGGAGATCTTCGCCGGCCGTGAGCGGCCGCGTTACGCGGGCGAGCTGCCGCCCGAGAGCGACGGGCTCGGCCTCGGCCTGCTCGGCGTGTCCGGCGACCAGGTGGTCGACCGCGAGACCTACGAGCAGATCAGGGCCGACACCCTGACCAAGGTGCGCGGGACGGTCCAGGCCGACATCCTCAAGGAGGACCAGGCCCAGAACACGTGCATCTTCTCGACCGAGTTCGCGCTGAAGATGATGGGCGACGTCCAGCAGTACTTCGTCGACCACGCGGTCCGCAACTTCTACAGCGTGTCGATCAGCGGATACCACATCGCCGAGGCCGGGGCGAACCCGATCTCCCAGCTGGCCTTCACGCTGTCCAACGGGTTCACGATCGTCGAGTACTACCTCGCGCGCGGGATGGACATCGACGCGTTCGCCCCCAACCTGTCGTTCTTCTTCTCCAACGGGATGGACCCGGAGTACGCGGTCATCGGTCGCGTCGCGCGGCGCATCTGGGCCCGCGCGATGCGCGAGCGCTACGGCGCGGCGGCGCGCAGCCAGATGCTCAAGTACCACATCCAGACCTCCGGCCGGTCGCTGCACGCGCAGGAGATGAACTTCAACGACATCCGCACGACGCTGCAGGCGCTGTACGCCATCTTCGACAACACCAACAGCCTCCACACCAACGCGTTCGACGAGGCGATCACGACCCCGACGGAGGACTCCGTCCGCCGGGCGGTCGCGATCCAGCTCATCATCAACCGCGAGCTGGGCCTCAACTTCTGCGAGAACCCGTGGCAGGGCTCGTTCATCATCAACGAGCTGACCGACCTGGTCGAGGCCGCGGTCTACGACGAGTTCGACCGCATCTCGGAGCGCGGCGGCGTCCTCGGCGCCATGGACACCATGTACCAGCGCGGCAGGATCCAGGACGAGAGCCTCTACTACGAGCGGCTCAAGCATGACGGGACCCTGCCGCTCATCGGCGTCAACACGTTCCTGCCGCGCGAGCACGCCGGCGAGGTGGCCACCGAGGTCGAGCTGGCCCGCTCCACCGAGCAGGAGAAGCGCGACCAGATCGCCAACGTGCGCGCCTTCTCGGCCAACGGCGCGGACCGCTCGCCCGCGGCGCTGGCCCGGCTGCGCGAGGTCGCGCTGGCCCGCGAGAACGTGTTCGACGCGCTGCTCGAGGCCGTCAAGACCGCGTCGCTCGGCCAGATCTCGGCGGCGCTGTACGAGGTGGGCGGCGAGTACCGGCGCAACATGTGACCCTGGCATCGATGCCCGACGCCCGCATCGTCTGCCTCGTGCCGAGCATCACCGAGCTGGTCTGCGACCTCGGGCTCGCCGACCAGCTCGTCGGCCGCACGGGCTTCTGCATCCATCCGTGGGACACCGTGCGCCACATCGCCAAGGTCGGCGGGACCAAGGACGTCCGCCTCGACAAGGTGCGGGCGCTGGAGCCGACGCACGTGATCGTCAACGTCGACGAGAACACGCTCGAGACGGCGGAGGCCCTGCGGGAGTTCGTGCCCCACGTCGTGGTCACGCATCCTTGCGCGCCGCGCGACAACCTCGAGCTCTACCGGCTGCTCGGCACGACGTTCGGGCGCGAGGAGGAGGCCGAGCGCCTGTGCGGTGCGTTCGAGGAGGCCTACGCCCGCGCGACTGCCGCCGCGGCGAGCCGGCGGCCACGCGACGTCCTGTACCTCATCTGGCGAGACCCCTGGATGGGCGTCGCGCCCGACACCTACATCTCGCAGACGCTCGCGCTGTTCGGCTGGCACACGGTGCCCGCCGAGACCGGCGACCGCTACCCGGAGCTCGACCTCGGGGCCTACGCCGGCGCGGTCGACCGGGTCCTGCTCAGCAGCGAGCCCTACCACTTCAAGGACCATCACATCGCCGAGATCTCCGCAGCGGTGCCGGGCGCCGCGGTCACCCTCATCGACGGCGAGATGACCTCGTGGTACGGGAGCCGGGCGATCGCCGGGCTCGACTACCTCGACACCTACGTCACCGAGGGCGCATGAGCGGCGACGAGGTCATCGAGTCGCCCTGCATCGACGTGTGCGAGATCGACCCCGTGACCGACCGCTGCGAGGGGTGCGGACGCACGCTGGACGAGATCGCCGAGTGGAGCACGTACTCGCCGCAGGAGCGCCGGCGGACCATGGCCGAGCTCGAGGCGACTCGGCGTCGCAGTACAGATGGTTGGTGACGGCCGGCGCCCAGAGGCGATCACGCTCGTCCTCCGTCGCGTCGCGTTCGACGACCTCGCGCCGCTCGGCAGGCGATCCGTCGCCCGGGGCGTGCCCGGCGCCCACGACGGGTCCCCCGACCTTCCACATGCCGATCATGCGGCGGGTCCTGTGTCTCATGGCCCAGTCCGGGTACCCCGAGGCCATGATCCCGGGAGACGCCAACGACGAGGACGCCGTCCGCGCACTGCTGCTTGACCGCCGCAGGGCCCTGTCCGGACGTCTCACCGCGCTGACCGCCGCCCCCGAGCTGGGCGCCGCCCAGGGGTTCGGCAAGCGCATCGGCGACGGGACGACCGAGGCGATCAAGCGGCTCACCGACATCGGCGTCGGCAGCTCCACGGAGCACGTGCTCGCACGCATCGACCGCGCGATCGACAAGCTCGACGAGGGCACCTACGGGCGTTGCGATGCGTGCGACCAGGCGATCGCCCCGGCGCGGCTGTCCGCCATGCCCGACAGCGTCCTGTGCGTCGCCTGCGCCGCCCTCCATCGCCGCCCGCCGCCCCGGCGCTGAGCCCGCCGCCCGGCGAGGACCAGGCCGATCCTCCAAGGGCTGAGGGCGCCGTGGAACTCGTCGACCGCGGATCGACTGCTCGCGGGCGCCGGTTCGCGAAGGCCGACTCCTATGAGAGCTCATGCGAAACGACGTTCTGTCCCGGATCGAGCTCCTTGAGACGGACCCCCGCTCTGCGCGACAGCCACCTGGCACGCAACAGGCCGCGTCAGACTTCGCCGTCGTAGTACGGCACGTCGCCGTCGGAACGGCGCAGCATCACGGAGTCGCGGTCGTCACCGGGCCAGACGCCGATCTTGTCGCTGTCGGGATAGACCGCGATCGCCGGCTCGCGGGAGCTGGAGAACAGGATCACGCGCGACGGCTGCGCGGAGCGGTTCGTCAACTTGTGGGCACCGTCCGGACCGGCGGAGAAGCAGACAAGCGCGCCCGACCTCACGCCCTGCTCTCCATCCGGGGTGCGGACGGCCACCTCGCCCTCGATCACGAACAGCCACTCCTCCGCGTACTCATAGTGGTACGGGCACAGGCTCTCGCCGGGCGGGATCTCGTAGAGCTTGATCGCCGTCTCCTTCGCCGCGAGCAGGGCACCCGCGCGCACGACACCGCAGCGATAGCCGGCGGGGTCACTGTCGTCGTACTCGAACTCGCATGCGGCCACGTTGAGGTGATGCATGGCGGCACCTTGTCAGGGTTGACCGGCCTGTGGGCGATGCCGAGAACGATTGCCGTGTTCAGCGGCGACGAGGCCGAGGGTGGCGTCGATGAGCCCGGAGATGTCGGACACCATCAGCCGGTTCGGCCTGCCCATCACCTCCTTTGGGGTGCGACGTCGCGTCCGGCAGCTCCACGAGCGCGTAGGATGGCCGCCATGGTGCCCGGCCCCGCTGTGATCGTCTATGACGAGGCGCTGCGGACGCGCATCGCCGCCAACCTCGAGGCCCACGAGCGCCGCGTCGTCCCCCTCGAGAGCCGCCGCCACGCCGCCGTGGCGATCGTCCTCGTCGACTCCGACGCGACCCGCCACGACGGTGACCCCGCGTCCGAGATCGACATGTCCATGGTGCCGGGCGACCTGCGCGGCGCGACCGGCGAGCCACTCGACGGCCGTATGGTCGGCGTTGCCGGCGGCGCCGCGTTCCTGCTCTGCCGCCGGACGCCAAGGCTCAAGCATCACGCCGGGCAGTGGGCGCTGCCCGGCGGTCGGCTGGACGCCGGCGAGACGCCCCTGGAGGCGGCGCTGCGCGAGCTCGACGAGGAGCTCGGCCTCAAGCTCGGCCCCGACGACGTCCTCGGCTGGCTCGACGACTACGTGACCCGCTCGGGCTTCGTCATGACCCCGGTCGTGCTCTGGGGCGGCGCCGACCCGGCACTGCGTCCCGCGCCCGCCGAGGTCCAGGCCGTGTTCCGCATCGGGCTGCACGCGCTCGTCACCGGTCAACCGCGCACGATCATGATCCCCGAGAGCGACAGGCCGGTCCTGCAGATCCCGCTGGGCAACGACCTGATCCACGCGCCCACGGGTGCCGTCCTGCTCCAGCTGCGCAACGTCGCCGTGCTGGGCAACGTCGGCGAACGCGTGGAGGGCATCGAGGAGCCGGTCTTCGCCTGGCGCTGACGCCGCCAGGGGCAGCAGGGACTGGACACGCCGTGCTTCGAGGGTTCGGCCCCAGGACATCTCGCTCGTCTTCGACCAGCAGGACGATCCGGTGGCGAGCGCGATGGCGGCGTTCCCCATTCGCGGCCGCACCGCCCATGACGCGCATTGGGCGAAGATCGTTGCCGACGACTCGCTGATCGCGCGAGCGATCGTCGAGACGCCTGAAGTTGAGTGACGACGGCCGGAGGCTGACGCCACGCGGAAACTGACCTTTGGCATGAACCTGAGCCTGGACGGCTACATCGCCGCGCCCGGCAACGACCTCCGCTGGAGCGTGCCGAGCGACGAGCTGCTCCAGTGGTGGTCCGACCGGGTGCACGGCAACGCCCGCCTGGTCACCGGCGACGCTGTCACCGAGGTCAACCGGCTCAAGGCCGAGGACGATGGTCCCATGGACCTCGGCGGCGCCACCCTCGCCGCGGCGGCCATGCGGGCCGGGCTGATCGACGAGTACGCGATCGTCACCCATCCGGTCCCGGTGGGCGGCGGCACGCCGTTCTTCACGGCCCTGGGCAACTGGGTGCACCTGAACCTGGTGGAGACCCGGACGTTTCCCGACGGTGTGCTCGTCCGCTTTGCATGGAGAGCAGGGCTCGGTTGCAGCTTCTGTCAGGCGTGATCCGGCTCAAGGAACAGCCGCACGGCGCCTGTCTCGAAGGTCGTGCTGTCGGTGAGCCGCAGCCGGACGAGGTGGCCGGGGTCGTCGAACAGTCGCCGGCCGGCGCCCGCCACGACGGGTGTGAGCGACAGCACGAGCACGTCGAGCAGCCCGTCGGCCAGCAGGTCCCGTGCGAGGCGTCCGCAGCCGTAGGTCAGCAGCTGCTCGCGCTCGCGCAGGCCGGCGATGTCGTCGTAGCCGACGATCGTCGTGTGGTCCCATTCGGCGGCCGACCCGAGCGTCGCGGACACGACGTACTTCGGCATCGTGTTGAGCCGCTCGGCCATCGGGCCGGTCTGGTCGCGCCACGCCCGGGCCAGCCCTTGCCAGGTCTCGCGTGCGAGCAGCAGCGCGTCGGCCGCCAGCGCGAGATCGAGCGCTCCCTGCCGGCCGGCGTCGCTCATGTACGGCAAGAGCGCGTCGGCGGGCGGGGCATCGATGACGCCGTCAAGCGTCGCGTGCGTCTGCGCGGTAATCGAGGTCATGCAAGTAAGACCGCACGCCGCCGCGCAACTCATCGCTGCGCACGAAACCGGCACCCGGGCGGGACCTTACGCGTGGTCGAGCACGCCGTGCTCGAAGTACCGGGCGCCCTGGCACAGGCTCATGCAGCCAATGCCATGAGCAAGGAGGGCACCCTCCTCCTCCGGACCACCAGCTCTCGGTCGGGCAGGTGAGGCAGCGGTGTGCGTCCGCCCGGCGACTGCCGCTTTGGACGACAAGCGCTGGCCATTTCTTGTTCCCCAGCTTGTTCTCCAGCTGTCCTGTTCCCGCACCTTGTCCTCACACCGTCGAACGTCGTGAGACCCCGTGAGCCCCGGAATACCGCGCAATCAGCCGTCATCGGCTGTCGCTCTTTGTTGTAGGACTAGCTGCGTGATCCGCGTGCGGAAGGTGTGATGGGTTCCGCTCGTTGCGGCGTGACGCTCGTTCCAGAGCCAGAGAAGTGCGCGCGTGCCGGGGGCGGATGCACCACCGGGATCCGCGGCGAGACGTTCGGGGAGGCGGCCCAGGCGTGGCTGCACCACCTGGGAGATCGAGAGCAGCGTGCACCATCGACGTGGGCCCACCGCCAGACGACGCGTTCAACGCTGGATCCTGCCGGCGAGGGACCCGCAGGCCCCGAGCCTGCGCGAGCGCTTGTGGTCTCAAGCGGGGGTGCCGGCGCTGAGCAGTGGGCCGTGAGCGGAGGCGGCTGATCGCCCGGCCGCCCCCATCGTGGATGGAGTCTTCAGGCGGGCGCTGGCACCGCTGGGACTGGGCCGGTCGGGAGGCCATCCTTGCGAGCGTCCTCTCTGAGGATCGGTGAGGACGGCCTGAAGCCCCGGAAGGTGCAGTAGATGCCGAGGAAGAGCTCCCAAAGGATCTCCGGGATGGTCATGACGCTTTGGAGCGCGTGCAGTCCGGAGCTTGGATCGTTTCCGGTGAACATCACCGCCGTCCCGGACACGATGAGCAGCGGGCCACCGATGAGGCCCAGCCAGCAGGCCTGTCGCGGCACCAGCTCCGAGCGATACATCAGATACCCGAGGAGGAGCCCGTTTCCCCAGCCGACGACCCACCCCGGCCCGAGGAGGAACGTCCAGTCCTTGATCCCGGCAAGGGTGTAGGCGAGGGTGCCCTCATCGGCACCTGCAACTTGTTGGCGCAGCGTGACGATCGCGACCATCGCAACGATGCCGACGAGGATGAACGTGCTCTCGAACAGGCGCGCGGTCACGTAGCCGAGCGACAGCTCCTCGTTCTGCCGTCTGAGGATCGGGAAGATCACCACCGCGGTTCCGATGTTGGCGATGATCAGCAGCAGCTCAAGCAGGGCCCCGAGCAGGACTTGGGTGTCGTGCCCGGCACCCGCGATGTAGCTCGTCGGGTGCTGCAGCACGGTCTCATAGAGCAGCAGCCCCACGATCGACGTGACAAACGTGAGGAGATAGAGGATCCCGAAGGCACGGGCCCTTTTCTGATCCAGACTCACCTTGTACTCCTTCTCCCGGTGAGGGCGGCGAGCTGATTCCCACGACACTGGACCGGATGAGGCGACCATAGATCCCTCACCCGTCTGACGCAATCCCCAGAACGATGAGGCACTCGCTCAGTCGCTCACGTAGACCACGACGCACGCGAATGTCACCCGCCGACCCAGGAAGGCAACGAGGAGGTCGGCACAAGGAGCGCGCGCTCGGCTTGTCGCGCGTGCGGCACGCGGCCCGCGTTCTGCTGCCAAGCCCGGCTGATTGATCCAAAGCAGCCGCGAGGGCTGACGAGTGCCATTCGTCCAAAGCGAGAGTCAAGGCTGGTAGGTCGTGAGGATTAGCCGTCCGGCCCCCTGGTTGTTGACGTCCTGGATCCACGTGATGACGGCGTCGCGGGATGAGGTTGCGGCCCTGAGCCTGTTGGTGTCGATCCCGGGGGCGGGCAGCGGGCGGAGCGCGGTCCAGCCGCGGCCGACGGGGCGGACCGCGATCCGTACGCGTGGACGGCCCGGGCCGGTCTCGCCCCACGCTGCGACTGTGCGGTCGGTGAGAGCGCCCGCCTGAGGCGTGCCGGCAAACCAGCCGCTAGCCGAGAGCTGCTTCGCGGGCGAGAACACGCCGCCGGACGGTCGGCTGCTGCTCTTGACGGCGGCGAAGGTCGGGATGAAGCCGTTCGAGCGGACCTCGCGCCACAGCGCCACGTTGGAGCCGCCAGCGGGGAGACCGAGCGCCACGTGGTCGCCCAGGTCAGCGTCCCCGTCCCGGCGATGCTGGTACGGCGGCAGCAGCACAGGAGGCGCGAACACGTTCTGCGGGGTGAGCGCGACGAGCCGCACGTCGGTGGCGGCCTGGCGCCATGTGACGGCGGCGCCGCCCGGCCCGCCGGCAGCTTCCGGGCCGAACGATCCGGCGCCCATCGTGCCGAGCTCAGATGGGCGCCCGAACCTGACGGCTCCCTCGACCAGCGTCGCGGCGAACACGCGGGCGGGGCCACCCGCTGGCCGCGGCGCGGGAGGAGGCTGCGGCGGGGCCGGGGTGTCCAGCCAGGTCACGAGGACCGTGCCGTTCGGCGCCACCGAGACGGCGGGCACGTTCTGACGGCTCGTGCCGAGCGTCTGCGCCGTGCCGAAAGCGTGCCCGGACGACGCGAGCGCCGCCTGCACCGAAGTCCCGCTCGTCCCGCCGCGCCACACGACGACGGCACGGCCCCTCGGGGTCACGGTTACACCGCCGAGCGCCATCGAGCGGGCGTGCGAGAGCTCCTGCATGTGTCCGAAGTTGTGGCCGGGGCGCGCGACCGCGGCCCGCAACACCGGTGTCGAACCCTGCCGGTACGCGACCCAGGCCGCCACGACGGTGCCGTCCGCCCCCGCGGCAACCTGTGGGAACTCCCCGGTGGTGTCCAAGCGCTGAAGCGGGCCAAGGCCGCGAGCACTCCCCGTCCGCGCCTGCAGCGAGAAGTCGCGCGACGAGTGGTAGCCGAGCATCACCACCGCGATCCGGCCACCGCCGGTCGACACTGCGTTCTGCACGACGTGGAAGCCGGTAGGCGACACCGGCTGCGGCGAGGTCACGCGGGCCTGCGCCGTCCCGGCGTAGACAGCCAGTGCAGCGCAAGCAACGATGGCCGTTACGGAGGCGCGCACCGTCGGCGTACGAATGGACCAGAGCATGACGCCCGCCTTTGCGGTGACAGGGTGTCAACTAGCGAGACACCGCATCTCGCCCGGAGTTGCGACCTGCCACGACGCTACCCCGGCCAAGCAGTCGACAGCAACGGTGCTTACTACGGCCCAGTCGCCGGAGAACCCCCACCCCCGGGCTGCTGCTTCCCATGCAGAGCAGGAGCCGCCCGACGATCGTCCGGCGGCCCTTCCAGCATGTACGGGTGCGCTTGAGCCCACGACAGGTCGATGCGGTCGCCAGTGCCATCTGCGGCGATAACGCAACACCGTTCGCCTACAGGACTGGGACGCAGCTCACGCGTTTCGTAGCGTTCACCGGAGTCGACGTAACGTGGCTCGAGGGAAGTATTGGGTTTGAAGCAGTCGCCAGGTCAGGCGGCAGGCGTGGCGGGCCAGCGCGACGCGGGCCTGGATCGGGCGGAACCCGCGGGCTCGGTATTCGGCGTTTCGGGCCTTGAAGGCGTCGCTGTTGAGCGACAGGCCCCAGGCGATGCCCATCAGCGCGTTGCGGTGTTCGGGCAGGCCCTGGCGGCTGATGCGCCCGCGCCGAGTGATCGTCGAGGATTGATAGGTCGCGGTGGCCAGCCCGGTGGCCGAATAGAGATGCTCCGGGGTCGGCCAGCGGCCGATCGGCAAGGTGTAGGCGCTGAACTCCGCGGCCCTGACGACGGCGACGCCGGGCAGCGTGGTGAGGATCTGGCCGGCGGTCTGGGCCAGCAGGCCAGCGAACTGCTGCTCGGCGAGATCGATGTCGGCCTGAAGTCCCCGCCAGCGCGCAAGATCCCCCGCGAGTCTGCCGGCCCGTAACGAGGCGTCGGCGGGCGGGTCCAGCAGACGCTTCCAGCGCGCGGCCCAAAACGCGGCCGTGGCTTGGCTCATGCGTCCCGGAGCCCGAGCCAGCAGCGACCGCGGCGTCGGTGGCCGCCCGTCAAAGGCCGCCGCGCAGGCCAGCACGGCTTGGCCGGTCGGCGACGCGATCTTCAGGGCGCGGCCGTGACCGGGCGGGGCCGACAGCCCCGGGCACAGCGCGTTGAGCTGATCGTGCAGGCGCTGCTGCAACACACGGCGCGCGTCGACGAGCTGGGCGCGGTGACGGACACCGCCGAGCATCGCGGCCACGACATCGGGCTCGGCCGGGCGACCGGCGCCCTGGCGCAGCAGCCAGACCAGCGCAGCGCAGTCGCGATCGTCGGTCTTGAAGCGCCGTGAGCCCAGCTGGGTGCGCGCGGCGGTCGTCTCTGACGGCGCGAACAGCCGCAGCGACCCCGGCCAGCGCCGCTCGATCTCTGCTGCCCACGCGCGATGCAACGAGCCCGTGGCTTCCAGGCCGATCACCGGCGCTCCGCCGACGCCGCTCGCAGCGATCAGTCGCTCGAGCTCGTCGATGCCCTCGCGCAGCACCGGCAACGTCACCGGCTCGCCGATCAGCCCCCGCTCGCCCGAGGTCAGCCACACCCTGTTGAACGCCTTGCCCGGATCCACAGCAACAACAAGAGAGGCAGCCGGCACCTCTCTACGCAACAAGTTCATCAGCAACTCCCTCCACAAGACAGAAAGAGAAAAGACCCTCCCCGGCCAAACCGAGAAGGGTCGATCTCAAGCCGGTCTTTGCGGACCTATCAGCTGTAAGTCCCGAGCAGGTTGTTCAGCCGGGTGATGGGGGTCTGTCGGCTGATGCCTGCGTGTCGTCGGCGATGGTTGTAGGTGAAGAGCCAGCCGTCAAGGGCTGCGTGGAGTGGACCCCGTTGTTCGGACAGTTCCGGGCTTGCGGGGCTAGCCGTTGATCTTGGGGTTGTTGGATTGGGAGATGTTCTCGAACTGGGCGAGTGAGAGGTAGCCCAGGGTCGAGTGTCGGCGGGTGGTGTTGTAGAAGGCCTCGACGTATTCGAAGACCTCTGAGGACAGCTCGCGGCGCGTGGGCCAGCAGCGGCGGTGCACGAGCTCTTTCTTGAGGGTGGCAAGAAGCTCTCGGCGACGGCGTTGTCGTAGCAGTCGCCGCGTGAGCCCATCGAAACGGCGATGCCGGCGTCGCGAGCTTTCTGGCCGAAGGCCAGCGAGACGAACTGGCTGCCTTGGTCGGAGTGATGAACCAGCCCGGGTCCGGGCCGGCGGCGGTGAACGCCCATCTGCAGCGCATCGACGACCAGCTCGGCGCGCATGTGGTCGGCCATCGACCAGCCGACGATCCGGCGGCTGAAGGCGTCCTGGACGGCGGCGAGATAGAGCCAGCCCTCCCAGGTTCTGAGGTAGGTGATGTCGGCGACCCACAAGACGTCGGGCGCCGCGGGGCGAAACTGGCGGCGCACGAGGTCGTCGGCGACGCGAACGCCTGGGACGCGGATCGTCGTGCGGCCGCGCTTTCTTGCCACCAGACCGGAGATCTCGGCCTGGCGCATCAGGCGCTGGATGCGCTTGCGCGAGACCGTGATGCCGTGGCCGAGGCGCAGCTCGGCGGCCACCCGCCGCGATCCGTAGACCCGACGGTTGTCGTTGTGGATGTCTTTGATCTTCTCGATCAGCCACGCGTCCGAAAGCGCGCGGTCAGACGGCGCCCGCGTCGACCACGCATAGAAGCCCGACCTCGAGACACCGAGCAGCTCGCAGGCCACAGAGACAGGGGTGCGGGCCTTCTCCGCCGAGATCAACCGGTACATCATCACCGGGTCCCGTTCTCCGTTGCGAAGAAGGCCGCGGCTCGCTTGAGCAAGTCACGCTCCTGGCGCAGGCGCTCGTTCTCGCGGCGCAACCGAGTCAGCTCATCGCGCTGCTCGCTGGTCGGGCCATCGTCGCGCTCGTGGCGATCGATCTGGTCCTGACGCCGCCAGTTTCTCAGCGTCTGCTCCGAGACCCCCAGGCTCTGCGCGAGCTCTCTCGGGGTCCGGCCAGCACGCAGCAACTCGACCGCCTCACGGCGGAAATCATCGGGGTACGCAGGGCGCGTTCTCGGCATCGACAGACACATCCTTTCGCGGCCAAGCCACGAAAGCCCCCAGATGTCCATCAGACGGGGTCCACTCCACTTCACCTACAACCATCGCCGACGACACGCAGGCATCAGCCGACAGACCCCCATCACCCGGCTGAACAACCTGCTCGGGACTTACACCTAGCGGCCGCACGCGAGCATTACAGGAAGGCCAAGGCTCTACTGGGTCCACGCGAGCCAGATTTCGCGAATGCGGCTAAAGAGGCCGTCTGCGCAATCGAGTCGCTTCTCAAAGCCCTGACCGGCGAGACCGACTTCAACGGTCGGCATCGCTGAGGGCCTGACCTGACGCAATCGCTCTGCGTCTACGTGTCTTCGCCGATCTCCCAGCTGGCGGCCGCGATCGCTGCCGCACTTGATGACCCGGAGCTCGGCGCTGCCGTTCGCCGACTTCGACCGGAGCCTCGTGCGCAGGACGCCACGCTCGATGTCGCCGGAGCGGCGGCGTTCCTCCATCTACCGTTGGTGACGATCCGTCAGTACGCACGTGAGGGACGCCTCCCCCGCTTCAAGGCCGGGCGGCAGTGGGTCTTCTTCCGCGACGACCTCGAGCGCGCGCTGCGGACGCATCGGCTCGGCGCGTAGCGCTGCGTCAGCCGGTCGCCGCGAGGGCGTCGGTCTCCCCCACCTCGACGGCGAACACCGCCGAGAGCTTGATTGCCGCGTCGTGCTGCGGCACGTAGTGCACGTAGCGCATGGTGGTCTTGATGTCCGCGTGGCCCATCATCACCATCACGTCGGTCACCGAGAACGCGCGGACCGCCAGCGTGCCGAACGTGTGGCGCAGGTCGTGGAACGTCATCGGCTCCTCCTTGTCGCGCAGATGGCCGAGCCCGGCCTTCGCGAGGGCTCGGTAGAACGCGCCGCGGACCTTGGGACCATCAAGCATCACGCCCATCGGCGACGGGAACACCAGGTCCTCCGGGCCGATGAAGCGGTCGCGTCGACTCACCGCCTCGAAGGTCGCGGCGGCCTGGTCGACGAGCGGAACAGACCGGACCGGGCCCGACTTCGGGGCCTTGACCACGATGTTGGCCGGCCCGGAGGTCGGAGCGTTGCGCCGCACGTGGATCGTGTTGCCGGGACGTGTCAGCGGCTCATCCCGGCGGCCTGGTCCTCCAGGGAACAAGATCTGAGGACAAGCGTCGAGCCACCTCGTCCGCTTATCCGCCATTTTTGGCTCCAGAACAGGCATCTATGCCCGCTCGAGCCAATCCATCACACCTTCCGCACGCGGATCACGCAGTTCCAGGCCACGAGCTCGCGCAGGCCCGGAACCTTCATCACCGCGCGTGCCCAGGGCCAGTAGCGGGGCTCGGCGCGGCTGATCTCCAGGCCCGGGCGGGAGGCCACCAGGCGCAGCGTCGGGCCGATGTGGCAGGCCCACAGCGTCTCGCCGTAGGCGTGCTTCTCGGGCTTGCCGTGGCGGCGCTCGTACAGGCGCGGGCCCAGACGCGGCCCGAGGTAGTGGTAGGGCGCCATGAGGTGCCCGCCCCACGGCGAGTACCAGTTCGTCCACGAGATGTAGGCCCAGCCGCCGGGCCGCAGCACCCGCTCGATCTCGGCGACGATCGGCGCCGCCGACGGCGTGTGCTCGAACATGTTGGAGCAGAACACCCCGTCCACCGACGCGTCGTCCAGGGGCAGGTCCCCCGCGTCGGCGAGCACGTAGCCCTCCGGCGGCGCGCCGCCCAGCTCGAGCTCGTCCGTGCTGTTGTCCACCGGGACGACCGTCGCGCCGCGGCCGCGGAACGCGTCGGTGTAGTAGCCCGGGCCGCACCCGAGGTCGACGAGCGTCTGCCCGGCCAGCGGCCCGTGGTGGGTGTCAAGGTCGGCGACCGCGATCGCCGCCAGCGCCCGGTAGAACGGCTCCGGGTTGCTGCGCTCCTCGCGGAACATCCGCCACAGCATTCGTGCGCGGCGGGGGCCGCGCGGCAGGTCGACGACGTCGGCGCTCACGGCCGCCAGGCTACTTCGCCGTCGCGGCGCCCTCGACGGGCGGCGGCCAGCGCCCGCCAGAGCACGAGCGCCAGCAGCACGAACGCCCCGACCCCGACCCAGTGCGCCGCCAGCCGGTCGGCAGCGTAGCGGGTGCTGTTGCCGCCCAGCAGCTCCTCGCCGCCGAACAGCGACACGCCGGCGTAGATCGCCGGCACCACGACGACCAGTAGCGCACCCGCCACGAGGCCCAGGACGCGATCGCCGATCCCACGCCAGAGCACGAGCGCGAGCAGCGGCGCCGCCACGACGCCGGCGCGAAGGCCGAAGCCCACGCCCACGGCGGCGGCGACCGGCAGCGCGATCGCGCACGCCGCCACCGGCGACCACGCGCGCGGGGCCGCCGGCGGGGCCAGGGGCTCTGGCGCGGCGCCGGCGGCCGCGCCCGGCATCCCGCGCCGGCGCCGGCGCCGGCGCCAGGCGGCCACGGCCAGGAGCAGGAGCAGCACCGCGCACGTCACTCCCGAGATGGCGTAGCCGGCGTCGGCCAGCCGCTGGGGCCGGTAGGCGAACGCCACGCGTGTGCAGCCGCGCTCCACGGGCCAGGCGTTGGCGAAGCCGTCCATGGCCCGCGGCTCGCCGAGGTCGCGCCCGTCGCACGTCGCGCGCCAGCCGCGGTCGAAGCTCTGCCCGAGGACGAGGAAGGACGGGCCGCGCACGTCGACGCGCACGCCGGTGCGCCCGCCGTGGTCCTCGCGCCCGGGATCGAGCACCCGGCCCCCGCCGAGCACCGCGGCGCGCGCCAGCGGGTCCGGCGCCGGCGAGTCCAGGCGCAGGCCGTCGACGCGCAGCGGACCGGTGGAGCCCTCGAGGATCACGTCGCGCGCGGGCAGCGTCAGCCGTCCGCAGCCGCGCAGGCGCACGGGACGCCCGGCGTCCAGCGACGCGCGGTCGGTGCTCGCGCGCAAGGGGTAGCTCGCGCCGTCGACGTCGATCGTCGCGATGCCGCACGGCAGCTCCACTCGCCCGGTCCGCCGCACGGCGGCCGCGGTGACGCCGGACCCCTCGATCTCCCCGATGCCCACCGCGCGGCGGCGCCGCACCGCGTCCGGCGTGCCCGCCGGGAAGCGCGCCGCCAGGACGTCGAGGCGGAAGCGCGTCCCGCGCACGCCGGTGCCGAGGTCCACGACGCCGCCGGGCCCGACGGCCACGGCCGGCCCGCGGCGCCCGTCGACGGTGAGCGCCACGCGCGTCGGTCGCCGCACCCGCACGCCGGCGGGCATGAGCACGAGGCGGCGGACGTCGGTCGCGGCGGGCGTCGACCACGAGATCCACGCCGGGCGCCCGGGGATCCACTGCCCGACCCACGCGCGCCCGCCGCCGTCGAACGCGCCCGAGGCGCGGTAGCGGCCCAGGCCGTCGAAGCGCGAGGACGAGGCGAAGGCCTGCTCGCGCGTGCCCGTGCGGTCGATCTGGGCGAAGACGGCGTCGGCGCGCCGCGGATCGACCGAGCCCCAGCCGTCGACGACGTAGGAGCGCACCGCGGGCGGGCGCAGCACGCGGCGCAGCTGGCGCTCGGGGTCCTGGCTGTCGCGCAGCTGCCCGGCGCCGCGCTCGCCGACGAACTTCTGCTGGGCGGCGGGCACGTCGGCCGTGGTGCGGTCCAGCAGGTAGGTCAGCGGGTCGTGGGAGATGTCGGCCCCGCGCAGCGCGTCCTCGATGACCGTGGGCGGGCGCAGCGCCTCCGCCGGGCGCACGCCGTCGATGCGCAGCTCGCGGATGCCGCCGGCGCCGGCGTGGGCGTGCTCGGGCCGCGTCACCTGCGCGAGGTGGATCGCCAGCGTGCGCACCGCCCGCAGATGGACGGGCAGCGCATTCCAGCCGCGGTGCACGGCGAAGCGCCGGCCGTTGACCTCCACGGCCTTGACGACCCCGCGGCTGTCGGAGTAGGGCAGCAGGCCGAGCACGCCGACGTCGCGCAGGCGGCCGAAGTCGATCGTCAGCGTGTGGCGAGCCTGCACGAGCGCGCGGTCGGCGATCCACGCCGTCGAGGTCTCGCCGTCGATCGCGGCGAACGGCCGCTGGTCGGCGAACTGCGTGACCTGCGGCGAGGACGGAGCGCTGATCGAGCGGATCCCGGTGACCTCGGCCGTCGTCTGCGCGCGCTGGTCCAGGTCGCCGAACGGGTCGAGGATCGTCCCGTCGACCGAGACGCCCTGGTCGCGCGGCAGCGTCGGCCCGAACGCGCCCTTCAGGCGCGCCGCCACGAACGCGCGGCGGCGGTTTGTGTCGCTGATGACGAACCCGGCGCCCTGGGCGGCGGCGCGGCGCAGGCCCGCGACGCCGCCGTCGTCCGGTGCGTAGGTGTAGGCCTTGCCGAGGTCCAGCGCGCCGTAGGCGGCCAGTGCGGTCAGCGCCCCGCCCGCGCCGTCGACGACGGTCGCGTCCGTCCGCGGCAGCACCCGCACGAGGCCGCCCGTCGGCACGGGGATGCGCCGCAGCTGCGGCACGCGCGCGGGCGCCTCGATGCGCCCGGCCGCCGCGGCGGCCGGGATCGTCGGCCCGTAGGTGATGCCGCCGCGGCCCAGGCCGCCGGGCCCGGACAGCTCGCGCGCGGCGTCGGCCGCCGGCATCTCACCGCTGCGGCTGCGGTCGCCGTCGGCGGCGACGAGCACGTCGCCGACGTCCAGCAGGTCGAGCAGCGGGCGCAGCTGGCCGGGCCGCAGCCGCTCCTGGGTCACGAGCGCGTCGACGGAGAACTGCAGCTCGGTCGAGCGCAGGTCGGCGAACGGCACGATCCAGCGCGTCGTCACGGGATGGTCGGTCAGCGCCGGCAGCACGGCGTCGACGGTGCCGCCCCACCGATAGCTGGCGAAGAGCTGGCCGGGCAGGATCATCGCCCGCGAGTCGCTCGGCCGGTCCTGGAGGTCGGCGGCCGCCGCGCGCCACGCGGGCGGCAGCGTGAACGCGAGCTGGCGCTCGACGGCGCGCCCCGTCACCAGCGGCCAGGACGCGAGCACCACCAGGCCGACGCCGGCGGCCGCCAGCAGCGGCCGCCGGGCGGGCGGCGGGAGCGCGCGGACCAGGCGCGCGCGGGGCCAGCGCGCGCCCAGTCGCGACCACGCGGCCGCGAAGGCCGCACCGCCGAGCATCGCCAGGCCGAGCGCGACGAGCGACCCGGCCTTGTAGGTCGTGCGCAGCGGCTGCAGCGTCTCGACGCGGTAGTAGACGCCGGTGCCCACGCGCCGCAGCGGCGTGCCGTCGGGCCAGCCGGCGACCATGATGAGCACGCCGACGAGCGTGAGCAGCAGGAAGAACGGGGCGTAGCGCCAGCGCCGGGTCCACGGGAAGCCGCCCAGCGCCAGCGCGGGGACGAGCAGGCCCGCCAGCACGACGGGCAGCAGGAGCAGCATCGCCGGCGCCGACCCCTGGTATGGCCGCAGCACCCCGCCGTAGCCCACGCCGACGTAGCTCGTCCAGAAGCCCATGAGCCGCAGCGACTCGGTCAGCGTCGTGGTCGACCAGATCGTTCCGGGCTGCTCGGTGAAGATGAGGAAGTTGGGCGCGCCACGGCCGGCGACGGCCAGCGGGACCACCCACCACACGTTGGCCAGCACCGCCATCGGCACGAGGCGGACGAGCAGGCGCCGCAGCGCGGACGGGCGCACGTCGCGCAGCCACAGCTCGTAGAGGACCAGGAGCACCGGGCCGACGAGCGCCCAGGCGAACGTCCCCGCGTTGACCCCGCCGCCCGCGGTGGCCAGCACGAGCGCGAACGCCGCCGCGGGGCGCCAGGGCCGCCGCACGCGCAGGCCGTGGTGCACGCACAGCATGAGCCAGGGCAGCGCGGCCCAGGCCAGCAGCGTGACGCTCGAGCGGTCGGCGTAGACCGTCACCCACGGGTTGACGACGAAGAGCACGCCCGTGGCCAGGTGGGCCGCACCGCGCCGGCGGTCCAGCAGCGCGTCGAGGAGGCGCACGACGCCCCACGCGCCGAGGGCGAGGATCGTCCCGAGCCACAGGCGGTGCACGAGCCAGGTCGGCAGGCCGATCGCGTCGCCGAGCGCGAACCAGGGCGACATGGGCCACAGGTAGCCGCCGTACTGGCTGGCCCACACGTGGCCGAGGTCGGGCGACGTCGTCCACAGCGACGCGACGCCGCGCAGGAACCGCACCGGATCGAGGTAGAGATGGACCTTCGTGTCGGCGATGACCTCGCCGGGCCGCTGGACGAGCGCAAGGACGAAGGAGAGCGTGGCGAGCGCCAGCGGGATGGTGCGTCGGCTCCGCATGCGAGCGCGGAGGGTACGCTGGCGCGCCGATGCGCCTCCGCGCCGTCACCGCCCTGGCGCTCGTCCTGCTCGCCGCCCCCACCGCCCTGGCGTTCGCCGACGGGGGGTTCAACGAGGGCGCCCGCGACGTCTCGCTCACCGGCGTCGGGGTGCTGCTCGGCCTCGCCGCCCTGCTCGCGCCGCGCCCCCTCCCCCAGACCGCCCCCGCCCGCTGGGCGCTCGGCGGCCTGGCCCTGCTGACCGCCTGGACCACGCTGAGCGAGCGCTGGGCGCCGCTGGCCGACGAGGCGTGGTCGACCGCCGAGCGCGACGCCCTGTACCTCGCCGGACTGGCGGCGGTCGCCGGGGTGCTGCACGCGCGCCGCCACGCGCGGCTCGCCGAGCCGGTCCTGGCCGCCGGCACGCTCATCGTCATCGGCTACGGCCTGCTGGGCCGGCTGCTGCCCGACGTCGTGCACGTCGTGTCCTCCGTGTCGGCCGGCGGACGCCTGGACAAGCCGCTGACCTACTGGAACGCGATGGGTGCGCTGGCCGCCATGGGCGTCGTGCTCTGCGCACGCCTGGGCGGCGACGCCACCCGCCCGGTCGCGCTGCGCTGCGCGGCCGCCGCGGCGGCGGCGCCGCTGGGCGCGGGCCTGTACCTGACGTTCTCGCGCGGCGGGCTCGCGGCGTGCGCCGCGGGGCTCGTGGTGCTCCTGGCCCTCACGCCGACCTGGAGCCAGCTGCGCGCGGCGATCATCGCCGTCGAGACCGGCGTGCTGGGCGCCGAGCTGTGCGCGTCGTCGTCGGCCGTGCGCACGCTGCAGGGCGGCCACCCCGCCCGCGACGGCGCGATCGTGCTCGTGCTCATCGTCGTCGTCATGGCGGCCGCGGCCGCGGTCCAATGGTGGGTCGCGGGCGTCGACAACGCCGGGACCGCGCGCCGCGGGCGGCTGCCGCTGCCACCCCACCACGCCTGGATCGCCGCGGCGCTGGTGGCGGCCATGCTCGTGATCCCCGTGGCCGTGGCCGCCAACAGCGACGGCCCGAGCTCCGTGGACCCCCGCTTCGGCTCGAGCACGAGCCGGCTGGCCAGCGCCGACTCGCCCCGCTACGAGTACTGGCGGGTCGCGCTGCACGCGTTCGCCCACCACCCCGTCAAGGGCGTCGGCGCGGGCGGCTTCGCCGCCGAGTGGCTGCGCGCGCGCCACGAGGCCCGCCCGGCGCGCGACGCGCACTCGCTGCCGATCGAGACGCTGGCCGAGCTCGGACTGGTCGGCGGGCTGCTGCTGGCCGCGTTCGCCGGCGGCGTCGCGGCCGCGGCGCGGCGCGTGCAGCGCACCGACCCCACGCTGGCGGCCGGCCCGGTGGCCGCGCTGGTGGCCTACGCCTTCCACGCCTCCATCGACTGGGACTGGGAGATGCCCGCGCTCTCGCTCGTGGCCGTCGCGCTCATGGGCCTCCTGCTGGCCCGCAGCGCGAGCAGCCGGCCCAGCAGTGCGTCGACCGCCACCGAGCCGAGCACGACGAGCCCGGGCTCGGCGGCGAACCTGAACCGCGTCGAGCCGTAGGTCACCGCGGCGACGAGGAGCACGAGCGCCACGGGGGCCAGCAGGACCAGCAGCGCGGGCTCGCGCCGGCGGCGCAGCAGCAGCGCCCCGGCGAACGCGAACGGGACGAGCAGCCAGTAGGCCAGCAGGCCCGCCCGCTGGGCCCGGACGTTACGGCCCTCCGCCGAGGCCAGGAATGCCCCCTGGTCCCACGGCCGGTAGACGTCCAGGACGCGGCCCAGCCGCGCCGCGACCACGACGGGCAGCCGCCCCGCGTGCGACGTCATGTAGTCGATCCCGCGGCGGCGGTACTCGGCGAAGCGCACGGACTCGTCGCCCGCGATCGCGTCGGAGCCGTAGCACTGGAACTTCCACGAGCCGATGAGGTCGCCGTAGTACGTGTCGCGGCAGTTGGCGCCGACCCAGATCCCGCTCGAGTTGTCCGAGATGAGGACCGGCTTGTCGAACGTCGTCAGCAGCCGCGCCTCCCACGGCGCCAGCACCAGGACGAAGGCCGCGAGCACCGATCCGGCGATCGCGCCGCGCCCGCGCCACGTCGGCGCCGCCCGCCAGGCCAGCGGCACGACGAGCAGCACGAGCAGGCCGATGGCCTCGCCGCGGGCCAGGGCCGCCAGCCCCAGCAGGCTGCCCAGCAGCCACCCCCGCCACAGCGCGGGCGAGCGGACGAGCCCGACGGCGGCCAGCAGCGCCGCCACGAGCGTGACGCCGTAGGTGGTCTCGGCCATGAGCGCCCCGTCGGGCAGCCACAGCATCGGGTACAGCGCCGCCATGAGCCCGGCGACGACGGCGACGCGGTCCGAACGGGTTACGGCCCGCGCCAGGAGTGCCACGAGCACGACCGTCACCGTCCCGACCCCGGCGAAGAACAGCTTCTGGTCCTGGGTCGTGTCGAGGCCCAGCAGCGTCGAGAGGGCGACGAGCAGGATGTGCAGTGGCGGGAACTCGGCGGTGGCCATGCCGGGCTCGTAGACGCGGTGCAAGCCCTCGCCGTGGGCCAGGTTCCCGCCCTGGAGGTGGTACATCAGCGCGTCGCCGAGGACGGGCGTGTGGCGGTTGGCCAGCACGTAGGCGACGCGGACGGCGAACGCCAGCAACGCCACGAGCGACAGGACGGTGCGGAGCCGGGGGCGCACGCCCGCCAGCCTAGAGATCGCCGCCCGCCGGGTCGGCGGTCCGGGGGCGCCGGACCTCTAGACTCGCGGCCCGATGGCGGGCCACAAGCACGCCGGTGCGCTGTCGCCGGAACTCACGCCCGACGCGCTGCGCCCGCCGCCGGGCAACCCGCGGTTCCCGCTCGTCGACGGGCTGCGCGCCGTCGCGGCGCTGTGCGTCGTCGTCACGCACACCGCGTTCATCTCGGGGTTCAACGGCCACGGCGAGCTCGGCGCGATCACCGCACGGCTGGACGTCGGCGTCGCGCTGTTCTTCGTGATCTCGGGCTTCCTGCTCTATCGGCCGTTCGTGGCCGCGCGCCACCTCGCCCGCCCCGCCCCGCGCGTCCTGCTGTACTTCCGCCGCCGCGCGCTGCGCATCCTGCCCGCCTACTGGCTGGCGCTGACCGTGCTGGCGATCTGGCCCGGCCTGCTGCTCGTGCACTCCGGCACGTGGTGGGTGTACTACGGCTTCCTGCAGGATCTGCGGGTGCCGTGGATCGAGGGCGGCATCACCGCGGCGTGGAGCCTGTGCGTCGAGGTTCAGTTCTACCTCCTGCTGCCGCTGTACGCCCTGGCCTGCGCGCGCTGGCTGAGCGGGCGGTCCTCCGCCGTGCAGGCCCGCGCCGAGGCCGGCGCGCTCGTGTTCCTGGCCGCGCTGTCGCTGCTGACGCGCACGTTGTTCTTCGACGATCCCGCCCCCGACACCGTGGCGAACACGATCGCCGGGACGTTCACGTGGTTCGCGCTGGGCATGGGCACGGCGGTGCTCAGCGTCCGCTGGCACGCCACACCGGTCGCGCAGCGTCCCGTGCCGCTGCGAGTCCTCGCCCGGCGCCCCGGCGCCGCGTGGGTGCTCAGCGCGCTCCTGCTGCTGCTCGTCACGCGCATCGGCATGCCCACGGTGACGATCACGGGGTACGACGGGCGCGACTGGTTCTTCGGGCACGTGCTCTACGGCGCGATCGCGCTGTGCTTCGCCGCGCCCGCGATGCTCGGCGACCCGGCCCGCGGCGGCGTGCCGGGGCGGGTCCTGGGCTGGCGGCCGGTCGCGTGGCTGGGCCTGGTGTCCTACGGCATCTTCCTGTGGCACCAGCCGCTGACGGGCAAGTTCATCGGCGTGCAGGATTGGACGACGCACGGGTCGTTCATCGTCTACACGCTCGTGGTCGCCGGCGTGGCGACGGGCTTCGCGACCCTCAGCTACTACCTCGTGGAGCGGCCGCTGCTGCGGTTCAAGGACCCGCCGGCACGGTCGCCCGGACGGACCCCCGGGGGCGACCCATCCGAGATCACGAGAGATGAGCCGCCCCGAACCGTCCTTGGCATCCAGCCGCCGACGGAGTCGCTGGAAGGCCGAGTCGGCCGACCTTAGCCCGCGCCGCCGCGCCGGTTCATCAAGAGATCGACAACGGATGCACAACGCACGGATCAAGGCGCGAGGTGCCCGGCGGCCTCGATGCGCAGGCCGCGCATCAGGCGGGCACAGGTGACACCCCACGACGTCCGGGAGACCTCGGTGTTCAGCGCCTCGACGACGAGCTCCTCGAGCGGGTCCGCGCACGCCGACGCGTGGTCGACGATCGCCCAGCCCGGGCGCTGCAGCCCGAGGTCCAGCTCGAAGACGACCTCGTCGAGCCCGGGCACGGGGAGCGGCCTGCTGAGCTGGTCGAGCGCGAACTGGGCCATCGCGCGCCGACCCTACCCGCGCGGCCGTGGGCGGTGCCGAGCGCGCTGGGCATCATTCCCCGCAACGTGCGGGGATCGGCGCCCCGCGCCGCCGTCCCCGCCGGGGATGGGGCGGGGAACGGCATGAGCGCTGGCGTCCGAGGACGCACGGCCCTTCTCAGAGCGACGCGCCCTCGAAGGGTCTTCCTGAAGCCACCTCCCACCGAGCGTCCTGCCCGGCCGGGGGCTGTCCATCAGCCGGCGCTCGCCGGTCCTGGCGCCGACGCCAGCCCGACGGGGTCCAGCGCGCGGGCACGATCCAGCGCATGGCCGGCCGACACCGTGTCGCCCTCGCGGGCCAGCACGATCGACAGCGCCAGCCAGGCGTTGCGGCGATCGGGCTCACGGTGCACGGCCGCCCCGGCCAGGCGCTCGGCGGGGCGCAGCGCGCCGACCCGGGAGAACGCCACCGCGCCGTTGACGAGCTCCTCCACGTCGCGGCAGTGGGCCTGCAGCCGGGCGGCGATGCCCGCGGCGTCGGCGACCGGACGCCGCCCGAGCGTGACCGACAGCGCGTCGACCTGGGCCCGCGCGCACGCGTCGTGCGCGGCGTGGCGGCTGACCCCGAGGACGACGAGCGCGACGGCGCAGGCCAGGAGGGCGATCCGGTGGATCATCGCGGCGGATCGTATGGCAGGGTGTCGGCCCAGATGCCGCCGCCGCTCGTCTCGATCCTCGTCCCCGCCTACGGCGAGGCCGGCACGATCGGCGAGGTCGTGCGCCGCGTGCTGGCCCTCGACGGCCTCGAGATCGAGCTCCTGGTGATCGACGACGGCTCGACCGACGCGACGGTGCCCGCGGCCCGCGAGGCCGCCGCCGGCGACCCGCGCCTGCGTGTGCTCACCCACGACCGCAACCGGGGCAAGGGCGCGGCGGTGCGCACGGGCATCGAGGCCTCCCGCGGCGACATCGTGGTGATCCAGGACGCCGACATGGAGTACGACCCCCGCGACCTGCCCAAGGTCCTGCAGCCCCTGCTCGACGGCGCCGCCGACGTCGTCTACGGCACGCGGCTGCGCGGCGGCGAGCCCCAGCGCGCGCACCTCTTCTGGCACTTCGTCGGCAACCGCTTCCTGTCGCTGCTGACCAACATCCTGTTCAACACGACCATCAGCGACATGGAGGTCGGCTACAAGGCCTTCCGCGGCGACCTCATCCGGTCCTTCCGCCTGGTCTCCGACGACTTCGCCTTCGAGCCCGAGGTCACTGCGAAGGTGCTGCGCACCCCCGGCGTGCGGCTGTACGAGATCCCGATCTCCTACTACGGGCGCTCCTACGACGAGGGCAAGAAGATCACCTGGCGCGACGGCTTCAAGGCGGTCTGGACCCTGCTGCGCTTCCGCTTCGCGCGGGTCTGAGGCCCGGCGGGCGCGCCCGCCCCCGTCGGTAGCCTCGAGCCGATGTCCGTCTGCACCCCTGAGGAGCTGGCCCTCCTGAAGGCCGCCGGGCGCGTCGTGGCCCGCACGCTGCGCGACCTGCGTGCCCGGGTGCGCCCGGGCATCAGCACGGCCGAGCTCGACGAGCAGGCGGACCGGCTCTTCGCTGCCGCCGGCGCGCGCTCGGGGCCGAGGCTGGACCACGGCCGCCTCGGCACGGTCTGCATCTCGGTCGACGACGAGGGCGTCCACGGCGTCCCGGGGCCGCGGCGGCTGCGGGAGGGCGAGCTCGTCAAGCTCGACGTCACGACCGAGCTCGACGGCTTCCACGCCGACGCGTGCCGCATCGTCGCGGTCGGCCGGGCGCGGCCGGGCGCGCTGAGGCTCAGGGCCGCGGCCGAGGCCGCGCTGCGCCGCGGGATGCAGGCCGCCACCGCCGGCGCCCCGATCAACCACATCGGCCGCGCCGCGCAGGGCGAGGTGCAGCGCCGCGGGTTCGCGGTCGGCACCGAGCTGACCCGCCACGGCAGCGGCGCACCGCTGGTCCTGACCGCGTGAGCGCGCTCACGGTCACCGGGCTGCACAAGCGCTACGGCGCCCACACGGCGCTCGACGGCGTCGACCTCGAGGTCGGCGACGGCGAGCTCGTCGGGCTCCTGGGGCCCAACGGCGCGGGCAAGTCGACGCTGACGAAGATCGCCTGCGGGCTCGTGCGGGCCACCGACGGCATCGTCGAGGTGACCCGGCCGCTGGGCTACCTGGCCGAGCTGTTCCGCTTCCCCGGGTGGTGCACCGCCGACGAGGTGCTGCTGCTGCACCAGCGCCTGGCCGCCTCGGACGGCGGCGCGGCCGAGCGGGCCGACCTGCTGTCCCTCGTCCGCCTCGAGGAGGACGCCGGCATGCGCGTCGAGGCCATGTCCAAGGGCATGCAGCAGCGCCTCGGCCTGGCGCAGGCGATGATCGGGTCCCCGCGCCTGCTCCTGCTCGACGAGCCCACGAGCGCCCTGGACCCCGGCGGGCGGCGCACCGTGCGCGACCTGCTGGAGGAGCTGCGCCGCCGCGGCATCGCGGTGCTGCTCAACACCCACCTGCTCAGCGAGGTCGAGCTCGTGTGCGATCGCGTCGTGATCATCGACCGCGGCCGCGTCGTCGCCGCCGGGCGCCCGGCCGACCTCGCGCGCCCGCGGGGCGTCGAGGTCGAGCTGGCCTCGGGCACCCGCGTCGTGGAGGGCGCCGCGCGCGAGGACGTCCCGGGGATCGTCGCGCGCCTCGTGGCCGACGGCGAGGAGGTCTACGGCGTGCGGGTGCTGCGCTCCAGTCTCGAGGACGTCTACCTCGACACGGTGGTCGACGTCCGGTGAGCGGCGTGCTCATCGTGGCCCGCCACGCCCTGCAGGAGGCGCTGCGCCGGCGCGTGCTCGCCGTGGTCGTCGTGCTCACGCTGGGCTTCGGCGCGCTGTACGCCTGGGGCACCGACGAGCTGTTCAAGGACGTCAGCGGCTTCTCGCACGACCCGTCGGGCCTGGACCCGCGGGCGCTGGCCGGCGCGACGATCCTCGGGCTGGCGATGTTCGGCGCGCTGTTCCTCGGCACCGTCCTGGCGACGTTCCTGACGGCGGGCGCCGTGCGCGGCGACGCCGAGCGCGGGCTGCTGCAGCCGCTCGTCGTGCGACCTCTGAGCCGCTCGCAGTACCTCGGCGGCCGCTTCCTGGCCGCCGCGACGGTCAGCGCGCTGTACGTGCTCGTCGTCTACGCAGGCGCCGTGGTGGTCGTCGGCCTGCTCGGCGACTGGTGGCCGCTGCATCCCGTCGGCGCCGCGCTGCGCCTGGCCGGCGGCGCGGCGCTCGTCGCGGCGCTGGCGCTGCTGGGCTCGATCTTCCTCGGGGCCACGGCCAACGGGATCTGCATCCTCATGGCCTACGGCGCGGGACTGCTGGCCGGCCTGCTGGGCGCGATCGGCGACGCGGTTCCCTCCCACACCCTGCAGCGCATCGCCGACATCGGCTCCTGGGTGCTGCCGTTCGAGGGCCTGTACCGCGACGCGCTGCGCATGCTCGTGGCCGACGTGCCCGGGGTGACCGGCGCGATCATCCAGCTCGGCCCGCTCGGCGGATCGCACGACGCCGGTCCGCTGCTCGTGCCGTGGGCGGTCGCCTACGGCGTGCTCGTGCTCGCGGCCGCCGCCCTGGCGTTCTCGCGCCGCGACCTCTGAGCTCAGGCGGCGCGGACCGCGATCCCGGCGGCGACGCGCGCCCGCAGGGCCGCGGCGTCGCGGGCGATGGACGGCGCAAGCGCCGAGGCGCGCACGGGCGCGCCCTCGGCGCCCAGCACGAGCGGGTCGACGGTGCGGGGCTTGGGATGCACGACGACGTCGGCGTCCTCCCCCGGGCGGGCGAGCACGGCGCGGGCCCCGGGCACCAGGCGCGCCAGTGCGCCGTCGATCTCCGGGTCGGCGGCCCCGCGCAACCGGTCCAGCAGCGCGGCGTCGGTGCTCAGCAGGTCGGCCGGGTCCAGCGCGCCGAGCGCCAGGGCGCGGCGGATCGCCCCGGCCAGCACCCAGTCGGCCCAGATCCCGGTCGGGTCGCAGAAGACCGTCCCCACCAGCCGGTCGAACCGCTCGGCGAACCAGGCTGCCGGCCCCGGGGCGGTCACCGCGAGCGTGCCCTCTTCGGTCACGGCCAGCGCGTCGAGGAAGGCCCGGGCGCACCCGGCCGTCACGAGCCCCTCGCAGACGGCGTCGCGCAGCGCGTAGTCGATGCGGTCGGCGCAGAGGTCGGGCGCCTCGCGATCCAGCAGCGGCCAGTCGTGCAGCGCCAGGACGGCGTCGGGGTCCAGCCCGTGGCCGGCCAGCAGCGCCGGCACCTCGCCGGCGCGCAGCAGGTCGACGCCGGCGTCTTCGTGCCAGCAGTCGCCGGCGTCGTCGAAGACGCGGTCGATCACGTGCGAGAACGCCCCGTGGCCCGCGTCGTGCAACAGCGCCGCGGCCTGCTCGGCGGTCGACCCGCCCAGGCGGCGGACGAGGAGCATCGTGCCCACGCTGTGCTGCAGGCGCGTGACGTCCCGGCCGGGTCGCACGAGCCAGACCGCCCCCGCCTGGTGCACGCCGGCCAGCCGCTGCAGGGCGGCCGTGCCCAGCAGCGCGCGCAGCACGGGCTCGCGGACGTCGGCGGCGCCGTGCAGCGCGTCGGCGACCCTCACGCCTGCCGGCGCCCCAGCAGCACGTAGTCGCCGTACTGGCCGATCTGGCGGAAGTGGGCCTCGATCCAGTCGTCGAGGAGGTGCACGCCGGAGGACTTGGAGGAGCCGTTGTCCTCGAGCGCCAGGGCCAGCGGTGACTCCCAGCGCACGATGAGGCGGGTGTCGCTGCGCACCAGGTCGCGGATCATCTCGCGCTGCACCTCGGCCGTCGTGACGACCCCGGGCTGCACGACGTCGTAGCGCGTCGGGTTCGTGCGGTCCAGCAAGGTGTACAACAACGTGTCCCCCACCCGCACGTGGTCGTAGCGCGGCGGCGCCGACAGCACCGGCATGCCGGGACGTGAGCGCTCGTCGACCGCGATGGCGAGCGCCTGAAGTGCCTTGGCGTCCTCGGGCGTCGAGCGGATCTCGACGCCGTCGGGCAGCTCGACGGCCACCATCTCGCTGGCGTCGCGCACCTTGCCCAGCTGGCGGTCCAGGCCGTGGACGACGATGAGCGCCAGGGCGACCGCCAGTGCCACCTGCAGCCAGCGGCGCGGCTCGCGCGCCGCGGCCGCCGCGAGCCCGACGCCCAGCACGGCCGACAGCGGCACGAGGTGGAACTCGTCGGTGCGGGCCAGCAGGTAGCCCAGCCCCGCGACCATGAGGGCCGCCAGCGCCCCGCCCCGGCGGCGCGGCAGCGCCGAGGCGGCCCAGAGGATCACCGCGACGACGAGGATCGCCGGGAAGGTCCGCTCGAGCACCTTGTTGGGGTCGGTGGTATGCGGCGCCAGGGGGAACGGGAGGCGCTGCAGCCCCTGCTTGCCCACGAAGCCGAACGTCTGGGAGAGCAGGTCCCCCGGCGCGACGACGAGGAACGGGAGCAGGCCGGCGAGGCCGACCGCCGCCGCGACGGCCAGGGGCGTCAACGACACGCGCGAGCGGCCGTGCAGCACGGCGGCGCCGATGGCCGCCGCCACGCCGATCTCCGGCCGGAAGAGGAACGCCAGCCCGGCCAGGGCGCCGGCGAGCGAGCCCCGGCGCCGGGCGACCAGCAGCGCGCCGAGGGCCAGGGTGGTGGCCGAGGCGTTGGGCCCGGGCGTCAGCGGCCAGGCCATCGCCGCCGCCACCGCCGCCCAGGAGGCCAGCGCCCAGCGGTCGTTGACGGTCTCGCGGCGGACGAGCAGGTAGGCGAGCACCGCGGCGGCCGCCCCCGTGAAGACCCGCAGCACCCGCCAGCCCCAGAGCGTGTTGCCGATGAGGGCCTGCACGAGCGGCTGGCCGGGGAGATAGTTGCACCAGAAGTCGCGGTAGGGCCACTGGCCCCCGGCGATGCGGTGGCCCCACTGCAGCATGAGGCCCTCGTCGTGCGGGCCCAGGCCCGCACGCATGTCGAGGGCGGCCAGCGCGGCGGCCAACAGCCCCAGGATCAGCAGCCGCCAGACGGACACCTCGACGGTGTGGCGGAAGAACCCCAGGGACGGCTCATGGCCCCGGCGGTGGCGGCGGCCGCCCACGGTGCTCACTCCAGCGCCTCCCGGTGGCCTCCGGCCCCCGGCCCGCGCCACGGGCGCCAGGGAACGGCCTGTGCCATCGCCGCGGCCCCGGGCGCCCCGCCGGCCGCGCGGCGAGCCCGCAGGCTGCCGCGCGCGTCGCGCAGCCCGGCCGCGAGCCCGCGCAGGTGGCCGCGCAGCGTTCCGCCGCGCGCGGCCGACACGAGCCAGCCGGCCTGCCGGTAGGCCACGAACGGGGCCCAGCGCAGCGGGAACCAGCGGGTGACGAGCAGGAGGCTGTTGCGCGCGACCCAGAAGCCGACGGCCGCGCCCGAGCCCCCTCCGGCGTGGCGCGCCACCGCGGGCTCGTAGCGGCACGTCCACCCCGCCAGCCGCAGGCGCAGCGCGAGGTCGACGTCCTCGAGGTACATCCCGTAGCGCTCGTCGAAGCCGCCCGCGGCGACCACGGCGTCGCGGCGGTACAGCGCGGCGCCCGCGCACGCGCCCCAGATCTCCCCGGCCTCGCCGAAGCGCGACGGCGGGTCGGTGTCCCGGCGCCCGTGGCCGCGCTGCTCGCAGACGCCGTCGCGGCGCAGCGTGTCGCCGGCGTCGTCGATGAGGCCCGGGTCGTCCATCCCGACCATCTTGCACGCCACGGACCCCGCCTCGGGTGCGGCCTCCAACACTCCTGCCATCCGCGCCACCCAGTCGGGTGCCAGGACGACGTCGGTGTTGACCAGCGCGACCGCGTCGCAGTCGGCGACGGAGGCGATGCCGAGGTTGACCGCCGCGGCGAACCCTCCGGGCTGCCCGCGGCCCACCACGTCGATCCCCTGGGCGCGCAGCCAGGCCACGGATTCGTCGCGCGAGCCGTCGTCGACGACGATGAGGCGGTCCGGGGACCGGGTCTGGGCGCGGAGCGAGTCGATCAGGCCGGGCAGCCACCGGCGCCCGTCGCGATTGGGGACGACGACCGCGACCCTCACGCGGCCGTTCGGCGCCCGGCGAGCGCCAGGCCCAGCGCCGGCCGCCGGCGCTCCCCGCGTGGACCCGGGCCGGCCGCGAGGCCCTGCTCGACGTTCGCGAGGATCCCCGCACGGAACGCGTCGGCGCTGAAGCGCTGCGCGTTGGCGACGCAGTCGGCGGGGTCGACCGACAGCGGGTCGAACGCCGCCACCGCCTCGGCGAGGGCCTCCGGCGTCGCGCTCTCGTAGAAGACCCCGGTGCGCCCCTCCACCACGGACTCCGTCACGCCGCCCTCGTCGAGCGCGATGACCGGCCGCCCGGCGGCCTGGGCCTCGACGGCGGCGATGCCGAACTCCTCCGTCGCGGTGACCACCAGCGCCCGCGAGGTCGCCAGCAGCCGCGCGACCTCGGCGTCGCTGACCCGACCGGTGAAGCGCACGGTCGGGCCCGCCAGCCGCTGCAGGCGCCGCGCGTCGGGCCCGTCGCCGATGATGACCAGCGGACGGCGCAGCTGGCCGAACGCGCGCACGGCCAGCTCGATGCGCTTGTGCGGCATGAGCTCGGACAGGACGACGTAGTGCTCGCCGGGCACGCCGGGCGCGAAGCGCTCGATCTCCACGGGCGGGTGCACGACGTCGGCCTCGCGGGTGAAGTAGCGCGCGATCCGCCGGCGCGTGGTCTCCGAGTTGGCCACGTAGCGGTCGACCCGTTGGGCGGCGATCCAGTCCCACTGGCGCCAGCGCGACAGCACCGCGCCCAGCGCGGCCCGCGCGATCGGCCCGCGGCCGCGCAGCGTCGCCTCGCGCGCGTTCCAGGCGTAGCGGAAGGGGTTGTGGCAGTAGCAGACGTGCACCGCGTTCTCGGAGGGCAGCACGCCGTGCGCCCAGGCCGACGAGCTCGAGAGCACGAGGTCGTAGCCGCTGAGGTCCAGCGCCTCCATGGCGTAGGGGTAGAGCGGCAGGTAGCGCCGGAACGACGTGGCGTCGGGCCGCAGGCGCTGCAGGAACGACGTGTGCACCCGCCGGTGGGCGAAGCGCCCCTCGGTGCCGACCGGGTCGTAGACCGCCGTGAACAGGTCGGCCTCGGGGAACATCTCGCAGAGCGCGAGGAACACGCGCTCGCCCCCGCGCAGGTCCAACAGGAAGTCGTGGACCAGTGCGACGCGTGGCTCATCCGGCAGCATCCGGCGGCGAGTCTAATTCCCCGGGCCGACTCACCACGCTGCGGCCGGCACGGCGCTCCCCGCCAGCAGGGCCGCGGCGACCGCCCCGGGGTCGTCCCACATCGGGATGTGGCCGCAGCCCGGGAGCGCGATCTCCCGTATCGCGGCGGGGATCGTGCGGGGGCGGGCGATGAGGCGGTCGTGCTCGGGCCAGACCAGGGTCACGGGTACGCCGACGCGGTCGAGGTCCGGGAACCGACCGGCGCGCATCGCCGCGTTGACGGCGGTGAAGCCGGGCGCCCGACCGTAGGAGCGCACGAGCGCCGCGGCGTCGGCCGGCGGCACGCGCTCGGGGTGGGCCATCGTCCCCAGCAGCGTCACGCGCCGCACCGCGGTGACGCGGGTGGCCGCGCCGATCACGGGCGCGACCGCGCGGGCCAGGCTCCGGGCCACCCCGGGCTTGGGCGCCAGCGGGGCGCTCCACAGGCCGGCGGGCGCGATCGCGGTGACGGTCTGCGCGGCGCGGTCGAGCCCCAGCGCCAGCGCGACCCAGCCGCCGAGCGAGTTGCCCGCCACGTGCCATGACGCCGGGCCCAGCGCGTCATCGCAGAACGCGCGGACGGCGCCGGCCAGGGCGCCCGGCGTCGGCGTGACGCCCGGCGGCAGCGGCGCCGACCCGCCGAACCCGGGGAGGTCGACGGTGACGACCTCGCGGTGGGCGGCCAGGTGCGCCAGGACGGGGCGCCAGACGTGGCGGTCGGCCCCCAGCGGGTGCAAGAGCACCAGCGGCGGCCCGGTCCCCGTCCGGTCGTGGGCGAGCCCGGTCACCGCTCCTGGATCGCGAGCGCGGCGCCCGTGAGCGCGACGGAGGCGCCGATGACCAGCGCGGCGGCCTTCGCCGAGCCGTCGGGCAGCCCGGCACGGCCGGCCAGCGTGGCGCCGAGGTCGGCGAGGTCGCCGGCGATGGCGGCGCCCAGCCACGGCCGCACGGGCGAGCCGGTCACGGCGGCGACGAGCGCCCCACCGTTGATGACCGCGTCGCGGGCGCCGAGGCCGCGCAGCGCGACCTTCGTCGGGTCAGTGGCCGAGGACGGGCCGAGCCAGCGCAGCGCCAGGCGCTCGGGCCGGGCGGTGAGCAGGGCGCCGTAGCCGACCCGGAAGGCGGCGACGGCGACGGCGGCGGTGCGTGGGGAGGCGAGGGTCATCCTGGGGGTACGAATGTGGCTCGGCGCCGCGATCAGCCCGTCGCCGAGGTGCTGACGGCGGGCAGCGACGCGCCGGGCTCGCAGACCGACGGGCGCCAGTGCGGCTTGGCCAGGACGGTCTGCACCAGGCCGATGCGGTGCTCGGCGAAGCCGGCCTCGCAGTAGGCCAGGTACATCCGCCACAGGCGGCGGAAGCGCTCGTCGTAGCCCAGGGCCTCGAGCCGGTCCTCGGCCGCGTCGAAGTTCACGCGCCAGCGCCGCAGCGTCTCGGCGTAGTGGGGCGTGAGGTCCTCGAGGTGCACCGTGCGAAGGTCGGTGTCGCGCGCGACGCACCGGGCGATGACCTCGCGCGAGGGCAGGCACCCGTTGGGGAAGATGAGCGTGCGCATGAAGCTCTTGGACGCGCGCTCGACCGCGTAGGCGCGGTCGTCCATCACGATGGCCTGCAGGAGCATGGAGCCGTCGGGAGCCAGCAGGTCGCTGCAGCAGCGGAAGTAGGTGTCGAAGTCCTTCCAGCCGACGGCCTCGATCATCTCGATGGAGACGAGCTTGTCGTAGCGCCCGCGCAGGTCGCGGTAGTCGTCGCGCAGCACGGTGACGCGGTCCTGCAGCCCCGCCTCGCGCACGCGGCGCACCGCCACGTCGTGCTGCTCGGCCGAGATCGTCGTCGTCGTGACCCGGCAGCCGCGCGTCGAGGCGGCGTGCACGGCGAAGCCGCCCCAGCCCGTCCCGATCTCCAGGACGTGGTCTGCGGCGCCGATGTCGAGCTTGTCGCAGATGCGGTCCAGCTTGGCCCGCGACGCCTCCTCCAGGCTCATCCCCGGGCGCTCGAACACCGCCCCCGAGTACATCATCGTGGGGTCGAGCATGATCTCGAACAGGTCGTTGCCCAGGTCGTAGTGAGCGGCGATGTCCTGCCGGCTGCGCAGCGGCGTGTTGCGCACGAACGCCAGGCGCGCGCGCTGGAACGGCTCGCGCAGCGGCGTCATCCGCCGGCGCACCTCGTCGAGCTTGGTCACGTTGCGCGCCGCGACGCGCACGAGCGCCGTCAGATCCGGCGAGTCCCACAGCCCGTCGCGGTAGGACTCGGCCAGGCCGAGGCTGCCGCGCAGCAGCGCCACCCAGGCGCGGTCCGAGCGGATCGACATCGTGGCCTCGGGCGCCCCGTGCCCGAAGACGTGGCGCTGCGGGCCCTCGACGACCGTGAGACGGCCGACCTCGATGCGGCGCAGGATGGACAGGACGACGGCACGGGCGGCGCGCTCGGTCACGGGGCCTCCGGGAGCGTGGGACGGGGATGGATGGGCACGCGCTTGAGCGCCAGGGCGGCGGCGTGGGCATAGATGAGCGCCAGGACGCGGAGCGTCGCGGCGGGATGGCGGCCCACGACGCGAGCCAGGGTGCGCGGCGTGAACGGCGCGCGGCGCAGCGAGAGCGTCGCGTCGAACACGCGCTCGCCGCCCTCGCGGCTCTCGATGTGGACCGACAGCGTGGGCCGCGCGGGCGACGGCTGGGTGGCGTGCCACTCGTAGGACTGGTCCATGCCCATGAACGGCGAGACGTGCAGGCGCTTGTCGAAGTGGCCCTTGATGACGCCGGCCCCGTCGGGCGGCGCGGGCAGCACGTAGGCGTGGCGCTCGGACCACGGCGTGCTCGTCACCTCGGCCACGACGCACTGCAGCGTCCCGTCGGCCCGGTGGCAGTAGTAGAAGCTGACCGGGTTGAAGCAGTGGCCGAAGGTCCGCAGCTGGGTCAGCAGGCGGATCGGGCCGTCGGGCGCGGTCCCGGTGCGCTGCGCGACGAGGTCGCGGACCGCGTCGGCCAGGCCCACCTGCGGGTCGCCGAGGTAGTCCGCGCGGCGGAACCGCACGAGCCCCGGCCCGCGGCGCACCAGGCGGCCCCCCAGCAGGCGGGGGAGCTCTTCGAGGTCGACGTAGGCCATGGAGATCCGGTGGCGGAACGCGTGCGGGCGCACGGCGAAGCGCCGGTGGCGCACCGTGCCCTCGTAGAACGCGCTCTGCAGGATGGCGCTCACGGGACGGCGACCCCGAGCTCGCGGGCGACGCGCAGGCCGCTGACGACACCGTCCTCGTGGAAGCCCCAGCCCCAGTAGGCGCCGCAGTAGTGCGTGCGCCCGCGGCCGCCGCTGATCTCCCCCACGCGCGCCTGGGCCCGCGCGCCCTCCAGCGTGTACACGGGATGGGCGTACTGGATCGTGCGCACGATCCTGGCCGGGTCGATGGCCTCCGTGCGGTTCAGCGTCACGCACCACTGGTGCTCGGCGGGCAGCGACTGCAGGCGGTTCATGTGGTAGGTCACCGTCGGCCGTCCGGTCGGCGACCCGCACAGGTGGTAGTTCCAGCTCGCCCAGGCCCGCCGGCGGCGGGGCAGCAGCCCGCGGTCGGTGTGCAGCACCGCCTCGTTGGGCTGGTAGGGGAAGGCGCCGAGCAGCTCGCGCTCGGCGCGCGTGGCACCGGCGCCGAGGATCGCCAGCGCCTGGTCGGCGTGCAGCGCGAGCACGACGTGGTCGTAGCGCTCGGGCTCGCGCCCGGCGGCCGTCACGGTCACGCCGTCCTCGTCGCGCTCCAGCGCGGTGACGGGCGTCGAGAGCGCGATGCGCTCGGCGAACGGCGCGATGAGCGCATCGACGTAGCGCCGCGAGCCGCCCTGGACGGTGCGCCAGCGCGGGCGGTCGCGCAGCTCGAGCATCCCGTGGTTGTCGAAGAACTGGATGAGGAAGCGCGCGGGGAACGTCGCCATCTGCTCCGGGCGCGCGGACCAGACGGCGGCCGCCTGGGGCACGATGAGCCGGTCGATGAAGTCGCGGGAGAAGCGCTGGGCCTCCAGCCACTCCGCGAGCGATGGGTCGGCGTCGGAGGCCAGCAGCTCGCGCGCGGCGCGCTGGAAGCGGCGGACGTCGAGGACCATGCGGGCGAAGCGCGGCGAGGCCAGGTGGGAGCGCTTGGCGAACAGGCCGTTGACCGACGTCGAGGCGTACTCGAAGTCGCCGGCGTCGTCGCCCACCCCGAAGCTCATGTCGCTGTCCTGGGACGCGACGCCGAGACGGCCCAGCAGCCGCTCGAAGTTCGGGTAGTTGCGGGTGTTGAACACGATGAACCCGGTGTCGACGTCCAGCATGCCGTCCCGGTCCTGCACCGAGATCGTATTCGTGTGGCCGCCCGCGTAGGCTCCGGCCTCGTACACGCGCACGTCATGGTCGACGTGCAGCGCGTGCGCGGCCACCAGCCCGGACACCCCGGCTCCGATCACGGCGATCTTCATCGTGAGGGGATTCGTGCCAAGAGCGTCGTTCGGATCATCGGATGACCGCCGGCGGCGCCCGGGCGGGCCCGGCGGCGCCCCATAGCCTCTCAGCCTCCAAGCCGCCCGTGGCGATCGTGCTGCGGCGCGGGCCGGCCCGTGCGGGTAGCGTGCGCCCGATGCTCGTGGCCGTCGACGCCCGCGCGCTGGCCGCCCGGCGCGGCGTCGCGCGCTACACGCGCCGGATGCTCGAGGCGCTCGCCGCGCACGCCGAGGTCCGCGCCGTGGTGCCGGGCCGCGCGCCCGTCGAGCCGGTGCCCGGCGTCACCCTCGTGCGCACGGCGCCGGGCTCGCGCCCCCTGCACGCGGCCGGGGCGCTCTGCGGGCGCCCCCGCATCGACCGACTCGCCGGCGGCGCCGACGTCGTGTGGCTGCCGGCGCCCGCGCCATGCGCGCCGGGGGCGCGGCACGTGCTGACCGTCCACGACCTGTCCTGGGAGCAGCGCCCGAAGGACTTCACGGCCTACGAGCGGCTGTGGCACCGCCTGGCGCGCCCGCGCCGGCTGGCGCGCAGCGCCGGCGCGGTGGTCTGCGACGCGCCCGCCGGCGCGGACCTGCTGCGGGGGCGCTGGGGCGTGACGGCCCGCGTCGTGGAGCCGGGCGTCGACCACGTCGCGGCCAGCCCCCACCCCGGCCGCTACGTCCTCTACGTCGGCGCGCTCGAGCCCCGCAAGGGCCTCGACGTCCTCGCCGAGGCGTGGGCGCGGCGGCCGCTGGAGGGCACGGAGCTGCTGGTCGCCGGTGAGGGGCGCGTCGCCGTGCCGGGTGCGCGCATGCTCGGCCACGTCGACGACGCGCAGCTGCACGCGCTCTACGCCGGCGCGCTGGCCGTCGTGCTGCCCTCGCACCTGGAGGGCTTCGGGCTGCCGCCCCGCGAGGCGGCCGCGCACGGCACCCCCGCCGTCGTCAGCGACCTGCCGACGCTGCGCCTGCCCGGGACGCTGCGGGTCCCGCCCGGCGACGCCGCCGCCCTGGCCGCCGCGCTGGCGCGGCTGCCCGCCGAGCGCGCCCGGCTGGTCGCCGAGCTCGCGCCCCCGCGGACGTGGGCGCAGGCGGGCGCCGAGCTGCACGCGATCCTGGCCGAGGTGGCCGCCCGGTGAGCGCGCCCGCGATCGTCACCGTGCTGCACGACTCCGCGCCCGACCTGCGGCGGCTGCTGGCCTCGCTGCCGCGGGCCGCCGCGGACTCGCTCGTGGTCGTCGACGCGGGCTCGGCCGACGACGGTCCGCGGATCGCCGCCGACTGGGGGGCGACGGTCGTCGAGGCGGGCGACGTCGGCTTCGGCGCGGCCAACAACGCGGGCCTGCGGCACGTGACCGCCTCGGTGACGATCCTGCTCAACCCCGACATCGTGGTCGGCGACCCGCCGGTGCTCGAGCGCCTGGCCCGCCACGCGCGGTGCGCCGACGCGCTGCACGTGCCGCGGCTGCGCAACCCGGACGGCAGCGCGCAGCGCAGCGCCCATGCGCTGCCCGGGCGCCCTGGCGCGCTGCTGCCCGCGCTCGTGCACCCGCGCGCCCTCCCCCGCCGCCTGCGCCTGCAGGCGGACCCCTGGCGCGCCAGCGCCGAGCGCGAGGTGGGCTGGGCGATCGCCGCGGCGGTCGCGGCGCGCACGGAGACGCTGCGGCGCCTGGGGCCGTTCGACCCCGCGCAGTTCCTGTTCTACGAGGACATGGACCTGTGCCTGCGGGCGCGGGCCGCCGGCGTGCCGACCGTGCTGCATCCCGAGCTCGAGCTCGAGCACCGCGGCGGGCACAGCACGGGGCCGGCCTACGGCGGCGAGCCCCACGAGCTGCTGGCCCGCCGCCGCCACGAGGTCGTGGCGGCCAACCTCGGGCCGCGCGCGGCCGCGCTGGACGGCGCGGCGCAGGCGCTGACGTTCGCCACGCGCGCCGGCGCGCGCCTGGCGCTGCGCCGTGAGGCCGCGCGCGAGCGCGCTCAGCTGCGGGCGGTGCTCCATGCGCTTCGCGGGTAGCCGGAGGGCATGACCCAGTTCTGGTTCGCCGCCTCCACGGAGGAGTTCACCCCCAGCCAGATGCTCGAGCAGGCCCGCGTGGCCGACCGCTCGGGCTTCGACGGCATCGGCTCCTCCGACCACTTCGTGCCGTGGTTCCCCGAGGGCCGGGGGTCCTCCGCGTGGGCGTTCCTGCCCGCCGCGGGCCAGGTCGTCGGCGGCGACGGGCCGCTGTTCACCTCCGTCACGCCGGTCCTGCACCATTACCACCCGGCGGTCATCGCGCAGTACTTCATGGGCCTGGAGGACCTGCACCCGGGCCGCGCGGTGCTCGGCGTGGGCTCGGCCGAGGCCATCAGCGAGGTGCCCCTGGGCCTGGACTGGCCCGAGCCCGGCGAGATGCTGCGGCGCTTCGAGGCCGGGCTGGAGGCGATCTCGCGGCTGTGGGACGGCGAGACGGTGACGATGGACGGCGGCTGGTTCCGCCTCGACGAGGCGCGCCTGTACACGATGGCCGCGCGGCGCCCGCGGATGATCGTCTCGGCCTTCGGACCGCAGGCCGCCGCGATCGCCGGCCGCTGGGGCGACGGGCTGTGGACGCTGGGCGACCCCGAGAGCGCCCCGGAGGTCATCGACGCCTACCGCTCGGCCTGCGCCGAGCACGGCCGCGAGCCGGGCGAGATCGTCCTGCAGGCCGGCTTCCACCTCGGCGAGCCCGAGGAGCGCGTCATCGCCGCGACCCGCAAGTGGAAGACGACGCAGTTCCCCGAGTACTACCGCGACGACCACCACGACCTCGAGGCGATGGCCGCCGAGGCCGAGAGGCGCATGAGCGACGAGGAGTTCGCCCACGAGGGCTTCCTCATCAGCAGCGACGTCGACGAGCACATCCGGCGCCTGCGCGAGCTGGCGGCCATCGACGGGACGACCGTCGTGTGCCTGCAGTCCATCGGCGACCACGACCCGCTGACCTCCATCCGCCGCTACGGCGACGAGGTGCTGCCGTCGCTGCGCGGGGCGCGCGCCTAGAAGAGCCCGAGCTGGAGGCTGGGCTCGGGCTCGGCCTCGGCGGCGGCCGGCGGCTCGGGCTCGACGGCCTCGGCCTGGGGCTGCTCGGGCGCGCCGAGCGCCAGCAGCTCGGGGATCCGTGCGAAGTCCTCGCGCAGGACGTCGACGTTGGCGGGCGTGTACAGCGCGGCGGCCGGGTGGAAGACCGGGTAGAGCCGGACCGCCCGCGTCCCGACGACGCGGACCTCCGGTCGCCCGTGCAGGCGCATGACCCCGGTCGTGTCCTGGCGCAGCAGCTTCGTGGCGAAGTTGCCCAGGGTGACGATCATCGACGGCTGGACGAGCTCGATCTTGCGGAACAGGAAGTCCTGGCAGTGCTCGATCTCGGCGGGCTGCGGATCGCGGTTGCCCGGCGGCCGGCAGTTGAGCACGTTGTTGATGAACACGTCCGAGCGCGCCAGGCCGATCTCGCCGAGCAGGCGGTCCAGGAGCTGCCCCGCCTGGCCCACGAACGGCAGGCCCTGGAGGTCCTCGTTGCGGCCCGGCGCCTCGCCGACGAACATGAGCTCGGCGTCGGCGTTGCCCGAGCCGAAGACGACGGTCGAGCGGGTCCGGGCCAGCTCCGGGCAGCGGGTGCATCCCCGCGCCTCGGCGAGGACGGCCTTCAGCGCCTCGCGACGCTGTGCGGCGGTCGACGACACCCGGCCAAGCCTAGACCGCCGACCGGATCCCGGGCTGTTCCCTTTCGCAATCTGCGGGGTATCATCCGGTGCACCTTCGAGCTCGCGACCGGCATCTCCCGTGCGGAGAGCTGGACCGACTGCTGCAATGACCTCCTCTCCTTTCGCCCGCGCGCCATCGCGATGAAGACGCTGCGCACCGTCGCCGACCTGCGCAGCGCGCTGGCCGGCCACCGCCGCGAGGGCGAGACGATCGCCCTCGTCCCGACGATGGGCTACCTGCACGAGGGTCACCTCAGCCTCGTCCGGGCCGCCCGCGAGCGCGCCGGCGTCGTCGTGGTCTCCCTGTTCGTCAACCCGTCGCAGTTCAACGAGGCGGCCGACCTGGAGGCCTACCCCCGCGACGAGGCCCGCGACGTGGACCTCGCGAGCGCGGCCGGCGCCGACATCCTGTTCGCACCCGCGCTGGACGAGGTCTACCCCCAAGGGTTCGGCACGCAGGTGCGTGTCGGGGGCGCCCTGACCGACCGCCTCGAGGGCGCCCACCGCGGCGCCGAGCACTTCCACGGCGTCACCACCGTCGTGTGCAAGCTGATGAACATGGTCGGTCCCGACGTCGCCGTCTTCGGCCAGAAGGACGCCCAGCAGGCGCTCGTGCTGCGCCGCATGGTCGCCGACCTGGACATGCCGGTGCGCATCGACGTGGCGCCGACCGTCCGCGAGCCCGATGGCCTCGCGCTCTCCAGCCGCAACGTGCGCCTGCACGGCGACGACCGCCGCCGCGCCCTGGCCCTGCACCGCGGGCTGCAGGCCGCGACCGCCGCGCTGGCCGGCGGCGAGCGCGACGCCGCACGTCTCACCGCCGCCGCCCGCAGCGCGATGGACGAGCTCGGCGTGCAGCCCGAGTACCTCGCGCTCGTCGATCCCGGGACGCTCGACCCGCTCGACGCCGTCGACGGCCGGGAGGCGCTCCTGGCCGTGGCCGCGCGCGTCGGCGACGTGCGCCTCATCGACAACACGATCCTCATCCCCGACCCCGTCCACACCGACGCAACGGTGGCGACCTGCCTCTCCTGAGGGGGCGTCAACCGGCGGTCAAGGAGCCCCCATCAGCCATGTCCTCCATGCGCAACATCACCGTCCCGGCCGACGCCTCGCGCCTGCCGATGACCCTTCCCCGCCTCGCGGAGAAGCAGCGACTCGGCGAGCCGCTGGTCATGGTCACCGCCTACGACTACCCGAGCGCGCTCGCGGTCGACAAGGCCGGCGTGGACCTCGTCCTCGTCGGCGACAGCGGCGCCATGACCGTGCTGGGCTACGAGTCGACCGTCCCGGTCTCCCTCGACGAGCTGCTCATGCTCGCCAAGGCGGTCCGGCGCGGCCTGCGCACGCCGTTCCTGGTCGGCGACCTGCCGTTCGGGTCCTACGAGGTCAGCGACGAGCAGGCCGTGCAGACCGCGTTCCGCTTCGTCAAGGAGGCGGGCTGCGATGCCGTCAAGCTCGAGGGCGGCGGCCCGGTCTCGGTCGCCCGCGCCCGGGCGATCGTCGGTGCCGGGATCCCGGTCATGGGCCACGTCGGCCTGACGCCGCAGACCTCGACGGCGCTGGGCGGCTACCGCGCGCAGGGCCGGACCGCCGAGGCCGCCGGGCGCGTCGCGCGCGAGGCGCTGGCGCTGCAGGACGCCGGCTGCTTCTCCATCGTCTTCGAGGCCATCCCCAGCGCCGTGGCCGAGGCCGTCATGCCGCGGCTGCATGCGCTGGTGATCGGCATCGGCGCCGGCCCGGCGACCGACGGCCAGGTCCTCGTGTTCCACGACCTGCTCGGCATCCGCGAGGGCCGCGGCGCCCGCTTCGTGCAGCGCTACGCGGACATCCTGGACGAGATGATCTCCGGCGTCGCGGCCTACGCCGACGACGTGCGTGGGCGCCGCTACCCGGGCCCCGACCACGGCTACACGATCCCCGACGAGGAGCTGGCCGCCTTCAAGGAGGCCCTCCGGGCCCTCTGATCCCTCACCGTTCGGCGACCGCGACCCTGGCCACCCGTCGGGGTCGCGGTCGTTAACACGGTCTTCACTCGCTACGCTGCCGCGCGTGGCCCGTCTGTCTCAGGTCTTCGCCCCCCGCGACCGCGAGTTCTTCGACCTCTTCGAGGAGGCGGGCGGCAACATGGCGCGCGCCGCCGACCTCCTGGACCAGATGCTGTCGGCCTGGCCCGACCGCAAGGAGCTGTCGCGCGACATCCTCGTCTGCGAGCAGGAGGGTGACCGCATCACGCACGACATCATCCACCGGCTGCACCAGACGTTCGTCACCCCGATCGACCGCGAGGACATCCTCGAGCTCGCCTCGGCGCTGGACGACGTCATCGACTACACCGAGGAGGTCGCCGACTACCTCGGCCTCTACCGGATCGAGGCGCCGATGGAGCAGGCCCAGCGCCTGGCGCACATCCTCGTGCAGGCGACGCGCCAGCTCGCCGAGGCCCTGCCCCGCATGCGCGGCTTCCAGGACCTCAGCCACTACACGGTCGAGGTCAACCGCCTGGAGAACGACGGCGACCGGGTGACCCGCGAGGCGATGGCCTCCCTGTTCGAAGGCGGCATCGACCCGATGGTGGTCATCCGCTGGAAGGACATCTACGAGCGCCTCGAGCAGGCGATCGATGCATGCGAGCACGTGGCCAACGTGCTCGAGGGCATCGTCATCAAGAACTCCTAGGCGCCTCCCCCGTGGGCAGCGACCTCGTCCTCTACATCGTCGTGGCCACCGCGCTGGCCTTCGACTTCACCAACGGCTTCCACGACACGGCCAACGCCATCGCGACGAGCATCTCCACGCGCGCGCTGTCGCCGCGCGCCGCGGTCCTCATGTCCGCGGTGCTCAACTTCGCCGGCGCGTTCGTCTCGCTGTCGGTCGCGGCGACGGTCGCCAAGGGCATCGTCGAGCCCGGTGGCATCACGCAGACGATCGTCTTCGGCGGCCTCATCGGCGCCATCGCCTGGAACCTGGCGACGTGGTGGTTCGGGCTGCCGTCGTCCTCCTCGCACGCGCTCATCGGCGGCATGGTCGGCTCGGCCTTCGTGGCCAAGGGGCCCAGCGCCATCCTCGGCGACGGGATCCTCGAGAAGGTCGTGCTGCCCGCGGTCATCGCCCCGATCCTGGCCTTCGTCGTGGCGGGCATCTCGATCCTCGTGGCCTACCGGATCGTGGGGCGCCAGCGCCCCGGCCTGGTCAACCGCGGCTACCGCCTGGGCCAGATCGTCACCGGCAGCCTCTTCTCGCTGGCCCACGGCACGAACGACGCCCAGAAGACGATGGGCATCATCACGCTGGCGCTCATCGCCCACGGTGACCTGTCCTCCGCCAGCTTCCACGTGCCGACGTGGGTCGTGATCTGCTCGGCGTCGGCGATCGCGCTGGGGACCTACTCCGGCGGCTGGCGGATCATCCGCACCATGGGCAGCCGGATCATCAAGATGGACCCGGCGCAGGGCTTCTCGGCCCAGGGCGCGGGCGCCGCGGTCGTCCTGACCGCCTCGCACCTGGGCTTCCCGCTCTCGACGACGCACGTCATCTCCGGCGGCGTCATGGGCGCCGGCGCCGCCAAGCGCCTGTCGGCGGTCCGCTGGGGCCTGGCCGGCAACATCGCGCTGGCCTGGGTGCTGACCCTGCCGTGCGCGGCCGTGATCGGGGGCGCCGCCTACGGCCTGTGCTCGATCTTCGGCAGCGACGCGGCCGGCGTCATCGTCGTGTCGCTGCTGGTCATCGGCCTGCTGGCCGCGGCGTTCGGCTCGCGGGTGCGCCGCGGGCCGGCGATCACGGCGGAGGCCTGACGTGGCCGGCGTCATCGAGTGGGGCAAGCTCGGCCAGCTGCTGTGGGTCGCGCCCGTCGCGGGCCTGGCGGTCGCCCTGACGTTCTCGCTGATCATCGTCGGGGTCTCCCGCGCGGGCGAGGCGCGCCGCGACCGCGCGGGCGGCATCGCCGCCGCCTACAGCGCGCTCGCTCTGGCGGCCACGGCCGGCTTCTGCGCCGTCGTGGTCTACGGCGTCCAGATCATCACGACGAAATAGCGGAACGCTCGCGCAGAGCGCGAGGTTCCGGGCGGTGGTGTCGTCGGCCCATGGGGCGCTCAACCCGCCACGGGCGCGTCGGGCGGCAGCCCGGCCTCGGGGTGCTCGGCGTAGGTGATCGTCCGCAGCACGCGGGCGGGCGAGCCGGCCGCGATCGAGAACGCCGGCAGGTCAGTCGTCACGACGCTGTTGGCGCCGATGACGCAGCGCTCGCCGATCGTCACGCCGCTGGTGATGACCGCGTTGGCACCGCACCACACGTTGTCGCCGATCCGCGTCGGGCCCTTGGTCGTGAAGCCCTGCCACGGCACGGGCTTGACCGGGTCGTCGAAGCGGTGGTTGCCGTCGGTCACGAAGCAGCCGTTGGCGAACATGCAGTGCTCGCCGATCTCGACGAGCTCGACGGCCGCCACCATGACCCCGAGGTTCAGGAACGTGCCGCCACCGATGCGGATGCGGCCCGGCGCCGGCGCCGTGAGCCAGACACCGGGCTCGAACAGCACGTGCGGGCCGAGCTCGAGGCGCCCGTCCTGCAGGAGCTCGAGGACGTTGCCGTGGATCGGCCAGCGCGCGAAGGACTCGCGCCGCGCGAGCTCGAGGTGGATCCGCGCCCGGTTCCACGGCAGCGAGCTGCGCTCGTACCAGCGCCACTTCTGCAGCCAGAGGCGGGCACGGCCCGCCTCGATCATCGCGGCTCCCCGGGCTCGTCGACGGTGCCGCCCTCGCGCAGGATGCGCGCGAGGTGGTCGGCGATCTCGGCGGCCGTTCCCTCGCGGCCGCCGGCCCGCAGCCGAGCCTGGACGCTGTGCAGCGACGTGCGGTCGGTCAGGTCCTTCTGGGCGGCCTGCAGCTGGGCGGTGAGCTGGTTGCCGAGCTCGCGCAGGCGGTGCTGGGCGTCGCGGACGGCCTCGGTCAGCGCCCGCCCCTCCACGCCGGCCACGTCGGCCTGCGCACGCGCCTCGCGCAGCAGCGCGTCGGCCTGCTCGCGGGCCTCGCGGGTGGTGGCCCGCGCCTGGGCGCGGATCGCCGCCACCTCGTCCTCGGCGGCGGCGCGGATGCCGGCCGCCTCCTCGGTGGCCGCGACGATGATGCGCCGTGCCTCCTGCTCGGCGGCCGAGATGGCGCTGGAGGAGTCCTGCTCGATCGCCCGCAGGCGCGCGGCGACGGCCTGCTGGACGCGCAGGTCCTCCGCTGCGGCCGCCTCCTGGCGGGCGCGCTCGGCCTCGGCGCGGATCTCCGCGGCGGCCCGCTCGCCCTCCGCACGTGCCTCGGCGACGGCGCGCTCGCGCTCGGCGTCGGCGCCGGCGGCCACGCGCTCGGCCTCCTGGCGGGCGTCGGCCCGCAGCTGCGCGGCGTCGGCTCGGCCCTGGTCCAGCGCCTGCTGGGCCTGCTCGCGCGCCTCCGCGAGCAGACGCTGGGCCTCGGCGCGCGCGTCGGCCACCGTCTGCTCGGCCTCGCCGGCCCCGGACGCGGGGCCCGGGGACCCCGGCATGGTGATCGGCGCCGGCGCCACGGGCGCGGGGAGCGGCGGCGCGGAGGGCACCGGCGGAGGCGGCGGCGCGACGGGCTCGGGCGCGGGCACCGCGCCGCCCGGCTCGGAGGTGAACGGGCGGTGGCGTACGGTCAGCTCGTGGCCGCGGGTGCCGCCCGGGAGCACGACCTCGCGTTCGCTGACCAGCTCGATGTGGCCGAAGCGCAGCGTGAGATCCGTCAGCAGCGCGGAGCGATCCGGCCCGGTGACGGTGACGACGGACGGTTCCAGAGCCATTGAGCGCCCCACCGTATCGATCCCCGCAGCGCGAACGCCCGGCCGGCCGTGGGTGGACGTTCGTCCGATGCGCGTGATCTTCGTGCACGGCTCGTGTCCTTGCTCCTGAACGCCGATGACTCCAGGAGGAACCATGCGCAGAACCCGCTTCACCTCGGCCGTCGCCGCCCTGACGCTGATCGCCGTGCCGGCCGCCGCCTCGGCCCACGGCAGCCACCACAAGGTCCGCGACAGCGACCACGACGGCATGCCCAACACGTGGGAGGTCGCCAACCACCTCAACGCCCACAAGGCCGACGCCAACGGCGACCCCGACCACGACGGCCTGCGCAACCTGGCCGAGTACAAGGACGGCACGAACCCGCGCAACGCCGACACCAACGGCAACGGCGTGCCGGACAACCATGACGTCGCCGGGACGGTCACCTCGTTCACCAACGGCGTCCTGACGATCACGCTCCCGGACGGCTCGACGCGCACCGGCACGGTGGACGCCGACACCCGCGTCATGTGCATGCCGTCGACCCCGGCCAGCGGCACGACGCCCTCGACGGCCACCCCGCCGTCCAGCGCCACCCCGGTGACCCCGACGGCCCGCTCGGCGCGCCACGGCGGCGACGACGGCGCCGGCGACGGCCAGGATCCCGCCAGCTCGGCCACGCCCGGCAGCTCGACCCTCCCCGTGACGCCCGGCACGTCCGGCCACGACCAGGGCGACGACGACGGCTCCGAGAACGATGGCGGCCCGAACGGCCACGGCCAGCACCGCGGCAACGTCTGCGCCCCGGGCGCCCTGGCCGCCGGCGCGAAGGTCCACGAGGCCGAGCTCAAGCTCACCGGCTCGGGCGCCGTCTGGGAGAAGATCCAGCTGCTCTCCTAGGCCGCCCACCGCACGCGTCGTGCCGCGGCCCGGGAGCGGACCCCCGGGCCGCCGGCACGGCGTGCGACGGTGTGAGCCTCTACGCTCGAACGAGGAAGGACAGGGTCACGGACACCAACAGGTCCCATCTGCTGCGCCACCCGGCGCGTCTGGCGAGCGCCTCGCTCCTGCGGCTGCAGAGCGACGAGCGGCTCGCCGAGCTGGCCGTCGACGGCCACGAGGCCGCCTTCGCGGCCATCGTCGACCGCTACCGCACCCCGCTGCTGCGCTACAGCGCGGGGATCGTCGGGCCGGCACGCGCAGAGGACGCCGTCCAGCAGACCCTGATCAGTGTCCACGACGCCCTGACGAGGACCGACGAGGTGCGTCATCTCCGCTCCTGGCTGTACCGCATCGCCCACAACACGTCCCTGAACGTGCTGCGCTCCGTCCGCGACGAGGTTCCGCTCGACGCCGAGCACACCTCCCCCGCCGACGGCCCGCACGCCGCCTTCGAGCGCACGGAGCGCCTGCGCGAGACGCTCGCCGCCGTGCACGACCTCCCCGAGCGCCAGCGCGCCGCCCTCGTGTTGCGCGAGCTCGAGGGCCGCTCGCACGAGGAGATCGCCACCGCGCTCGGCGTCAGCGCCGGGGCCGCGCGCCAGAGCCTCATGCGCGCCCGCACCGCGGTGCGCGGCGTGGTCACGGCCGTCACGCCCTACCCGCTGCTCGTCAAGCTCGCCGCGGGCCTGGCCACGACCCCTTCGGCCGCGGGCTGGGGCGAGGTCGCCGCGGGCGCCGGGGCCGGCGCGACCGTCGCCAAGCTCACCGTCGGCGTCATGGCCACGGGCGCGCTCGTCGGCGGCGCGGTCGGCACGCAGCAGGTCGTCCACCACCACCGCCAGGCCACGCACGAGGCCGCGGCCGCTCACCCGGCCCGCACCGCCCGGGCGGTCGCCGCCGCCACGTGGGCGCCCGCGCTCGCGGCGGTCTCCGACCCGTCCGGGACGCCCGCCTCGCCGGCGTCGCCCGCCACCTCGGGAGCCGGTCGGCCGGGCGCCGCACCTCCGGATCGCACCACGGCACCGGCCGCTCCGGCGGCTCGAGCTCCGGCCGCGAGGGCTCCTCCGGGGCCCGCGATGGCTCGGGATCCCGCGGCACGTCGGGCGACGACGCCGGCAGCACGCGTCGCGGCTCGGAGGCCTCGGGGTCCGGCGGGGACGGCGGCGGCACGCCCGGCGGGCCGGCCACGCACGGGCGCCGCACGTCCGAGGACGGCGGCGGCAACGGCGGCGGCGGCGAGCACAGCAGCGGCGAGGCCACGCGGTCCACCGGCGGGGACGGCGGCGGCAGCAGCACGACGCCCACCGAGAACGCCACCGGCACGCCCTCGGGCTCGCGCACGGCGGGCGCGGGCGACACCTCCGGCGGCGGCGAGACCCCCGTCGCCGCGACGACGCCCACCGCGCCGCTCCCGGGCGACGACGGCTCCTCGGACCTCTCCACGCCCAGCACGTTGGGCAAGGGCTCGGGCGGCGGCTCGGGCTCCGACTCCCTGCAGGGCGCCACCTCGGGCGCCCAGGACCCCTCTGGCGGCGGCTGAGCGGCCCCCGCACGGCGCCGCGTGGCCGGTGCACCCGGCCTTGCAAGGGGACCTAATCCTGCCCGGATCGGGCTGATCGGGCCTCGGGCACGGCATGGTGACGGCCATGCGACTCCGTCTGTCCCTGATCGCCGCCCTGTCCTGCGCCGCCGCGCTGCCCGCGGCCGCGCACGCCGACGCCACGCACCTCGTCGTCCCCGGCGAGACACTCTCGGGCATCGCCGCGGCCAACGGGCTGTCCCCCCAGGCGCTGGCCGCCGCCAACGGCCTGTCGCCGCAGGCCTTCGTCATCTCGGGCCGATCGCTCGTCGTCCCGTCGGCCGGGGCCGGCACCTCCTCGGGCGCCGCCATCCCGGCCCCGCTGGGCGGCTACCGCGTCCGGCTGGGCGACACGCTGAGCCAGATCGCCCTCGAGCACGACGTCTCCGTCGCCGCGCTGGCCGCCGCCAACGGGCTGCTTCCCGAGACCCACGTCGTCGCCGGCGCGTCCCTGCGCCTCCCCGGGCCGGGCACGACGGCCTCCACCACGACCTCCACCACGACCTCGACCGCCGCCAGCCACCTCGTCGTCCCCGGCGAGACCCTGTCGGGCATCGCCGCGGCCAACGGCATCACCCTCGCGTCGCTCGCGTCGGCCAACGGCCTGACGCCGCGGTCCTTCGCGATCGCCGGCACGCGCCTGCGGATCCCCTCCGGCGCGCCCGCCGCGAGCGTCCCCGCCACCAGCCCGGCCATCTCCGACGGCCCCGTGGCCACCGGCGGGCGGCTGACCGCCGCCCAGATCGGCGCCATCGCCGGCCAGACCGGCGCCCCCGCCTCGCTGGCCACCGCCATCGCCTGGCAGGAGAGCGGGTTCAACAACGGCGCGCTCAGCGTCGCCAACGCCCGCGGCATCATGCAGGTCATCCCGGCCTCCTGGGACTACGTCCAGCGCAACCTGACCACCACGCAGCTCAACCCCGACTCGCCGGCCGACAACGTCCGCGCGGGCTCGCTGCTGCTGGCCCGGCTGCTGCGCGACACGGGCGGCGACGCCGCGACCGCGGTGGCCGCCTACTACCAGGGCCTGGGCTCCGTGCGCCGGATCGGGATGCTTCCCGAGACCAGGCAGTACGTCGCCAACGTCCTCGCGCTGCGCAGCCGCTTCGGCGGCTGACGAGAACCCGGCCCAGGGGGCCGGATGCTACGCGGGTGTCGGCCCCCGGGGGGCGGCACCCGCGGTGCGGGCACGGCTCGACGCGTCGGAGGCGCAGGCGCAGGCTCGTCGGCCCCGAGCCCGCGTCGCCAGGCCGACGCGCACGCGGATCCCGGCGCGGGCGGAGGGACCGGGCGCCACGGCGAGGCCCAGCGCCGCGAGGCCCGCGACGGCCGCCGGAGCCCCCGGGCGCCGCAGCGCGCTCACGCTGCGGCGGCGGCCACCTTGCGCCGGCGGGCGGTCCCGCGCCGCGCCGCGGGCGCCGCCGGCGTCACGAGCCGGGCCAGGAACTCGCCGGTGTGGGACCCGGGCGTCCCGGCGACCTCCTCCGGCGTGCCCACCGCGACGACCTCGCCGCCCTCCTCGCCGCCTTCGGGGCCCATGTCGATGAGCCGGTCGGCGGTCTTGATGACGTCGAGGTTGTGCTCGATGACGACGATCGAGTTGCCGGCGTCGACCAGGCGGTGCAGCACCTCGAGCAGGCGCTGTACGTCGGCGAAGTGCAGGCCGGTCGTCGGCTCGTCGAGGATGTAGAGCGTGCGCCCCGTCGCGATCTTCGACAGCTCCGTCGCGAGCTTGACGCGCTGCGCCTCGCCGCCCGACAGCGTCGTGGCGGGCTGGCCGAGACGGATGTAGCCCAGGCCGACGTCGCGCAGGGTCTCCAGGCGCCGGTGGATCTTCGGGATGTTCTGGAAGAACTCGACCGCCTCCTCGACGGGCATGTCGAGCACGTCGGCGATCGTCCGGCCCTTGAACCGGACCTCGAGCGTCTCGCGGTTGTAGCGCTTGCCGTGGCACTGCTCGCACGGCACGTAGACGTCGGGCAGGAAGTGCATCTCGATCTTGATCTGCCCGTCGCCGCGGCACACCTCGCAGCGCCCGCCCTTGACGTTGAACGAGAACCGGCCCGGCTTGTACCCGCGCGTCCGGGCCTCCTGGGTCTTGGAGAACAGATCGCGGATGACGTCGAACAGCCCCGTGTAGGTCGCCGGGTTGGACCGCGGCGTGCGGCCGATCGGCGACTGGTCGATCTGGATGATCTTGTCGACCTGATCGAGCCCGAGGACCGCGGTGTGGGCGCCGGGCCGCTGGCGCGCACGGTGCAGCTTGTTGGCCACCGCCTTGAACAGCACCTCGTTGACGAGCGTCGACTTGCCCGAGCCCGAGACGCCCGTCACGCACGTCATGACGCCGAGCGGCACCTTGACGTCGACCTTCTTGAGGTTGTGCTGCGACGCGCCGCGGATCTCGACGTACCCGCTCGGCCGGCGCCGCTTGCCCGGCACCTCGATCGTCCGCGTCCCGGCCAGGAACTGGCCGGTGAGCGAGGACTTGACCCGCTTGACCTGCGCCGCGGTGCCCTGGGCCACCACGCGTCCGCCGTGCTCGCCCGCCCCGGGCCCCATGTCCACGAGGTGGTCGGCGGCGTACATCGTCTGCTCGTCATGCTCGACGACGAGCACCGTGTTGCCGAGGTCGCGCAGGCGCTCGAGGGTCCCGATGAGCTTCGTGTTGTCGCGCTGGTGCAGGCCGATGGACGGTTCGTCCAGGACGTAGAGCACGCCGACGAGCGCCGAGCCGATCTGCGTCGCCAGCCGGATGCGCTGCGCCTCACCGCCCGACAGCGTCGCGGCCGCGCGGTCCATCGACAGGTAGCCGATCCCCACGTTCTCCAGGAACTGGAGGCGCTCGCGGATCTCGCGGAAGATGAGCCGCGCGATGTGGCGCTCGGTCTCGGTCAGGTCGACCTCGTCCAGCCAGGTCAGCGCCCGGCGCACCGAGAAGGCGCAGAACTCGTGGATGGCCATGCCGCCGACGAGCACGGCCCGCGACTCAGGCCGCAGCCGCGCGCCCTTGCACGCCGGGCACGGCACCAGCGACATGTACTCCTCGATCTTCTCCCGCACGCCCTCGGAGTCGGTCTCGCGGTAGCGGCGCTCCAGGTTGGCGACGATACCCTCGAAGCGCGTCGAGTAGGCCCGGCGGCGCCCATAGCGGTTGCGGTAGGAGATCTCGACGCGGTCGCCGTTCGTGCCCTGCAGGAAGAGGTCCTGCTGCTCGGCGGGCAGCGAGCCCCACGGCGACTCCATGTCGACGCCGTACTTCTCGGCGATCGCCTCCGTGATCTGCTCGTAGTAGTTCGACGCGCTGTTGGCCCACGGGGCGATCGCCCCCTCGGCGAGCGACAGCGACGGGTCGGGGACGACCATGAGCGGGTCGATCTCCATCTGCGACCCCAGGCCGGTGCAGCGCTCGCACGCGCCGTGCGGCGAGTTGAAGGAGAAGATCCGCGGCTCGAGCTCGGGGATCACCGGGCCGTGGTCGGGACAGGCGAACTTCTCGCTGTAGAGCGTCACCGCCGGGGGGGCGCCGTCGTCGCCCTTGGGCACGGTCTCGACCTCGACCATCCCGTCGGCCAGCGCGACGGCCGTCTCGATGGAGTCGGCCAGGCGCTTGCGGACCTCGGCGCGCATGACGAGCCGGTCGACGACGACGGAGATGTCGTGCTTGAACTTCTTGTCGAGCACGATCTCGTCGTCCAGGAGCCGCAGCTCGCCGTCGACCTTGATCCGCTGGAAGCCCTCGGCCCGGAGGTTCTGGAAGACCTTGCCGTACTCGCCCTTGCGCCCGCGCGCAACGGGCGCGAGCACCATGAAGCGCTCGCCCTCGGGCAGCTCCATGACCTGGTCGATGATCTGCTCGGCGGACTGGCCCTGGACCGGCTTGCCGCAGATGTGGCAGTGCGGGTGCCCGATGCGGGCCCACAGCAGGCGCAGGTAGTCGTAGATCTCGGTGACCGTCCCGACCGTCGAGCGCGGGTTGCGCGACGTCGTCTTCTGGTCGATGGAGATCGCCGGCGACAGCCCCTCGATCGAGTCGACGTCGGGCTTGTCCATCTGGCCGAGGAACTGGCGGGCGTAGGCCGACAGCGACTCGACGTAGCGCCGCTGGCCCTCGGCGTAGATCGTGTCGAAGGCCAGCGAGGACTTGCCCGATCCGGACAGCCCCGTGATCACGCTCAGCGCGTTGCGCGGCAGCGTGACGTCGACGTTCTTGAGATTGTGCTCCCGGGCTCCCGAGACCACGATGGCGTTCTTCGGCGGCACTCCGACCGAGTGTAGCCGTGCGAACAGACGTTCGTGCGGCTCGTGCGGGCGGGAGTCCGCAACGAGCACGGAAAGCCGCACGATCGTGGCCGGGGCGCGCTCACGGCGCGCCGGGCTACCTCGTCGCCGCGGCCCGGGCGACGGCGCGGAACGCGCCGAGGGCGGGCTTGGCCCGGAAGGTCCCGTCCGGCAGCGCCTGGGTCAGCCCGGAGTAGTCGAAGGAGTTCTGCGACCCGGCGTCGACCGTGGCCCACGTGTACCAGAACACCCGCGCCAGCCGCAGGCGCGTGCGGTTGCGCAGCAGCAGGCCGTACATCTCCCGCAGCCGCTGGGCCTGGCCGGCCTCCGTGGTCTCCCAGTTCTGCGTCAGCGGCTGCTTCTTGCCCTTGGCCGAGGACCAGGTGAGCTCGGTCAGCCAGAGCGGCACCCGGCGGTAGCCGCGGCGGTCGAGCGCCTCGCGGTTGAGCCGGACGATCTTCAGCGCGTTGGACGGCCGGCCGCTGAACGGGTGCGCCCCCGCCGCGTCGAAGCGCAGGCGCGGGCCGCCGACGGACAGCAGCCTGGCCAGGTCGCGCCAGGAGAAGTTGGCCATGGACGCCATGAGCACCGTGGCGCCGGGGTCGGCGGCCTTGACGGCCGGGTAGGCCGCGCGCAGCAGCGCCGCGTAGGGCTTCTGGAACGGTTGGGTGCGGAAGTAGTCGACGAGGTTCGGCTCGTTCCAGATCTCCCACGCCCGGACGGCCCGCCGCGGCACCTCGGGGTGCTCGGCCCACAGGCTGCCCCTGGGGCCGTAGCGGCCGATGAGCGCCCGCAGGTAGCCCGCGAACGCCGCGGGGCGGCGCGGCGGCACGAACGGGTCGGGGCTACCGCCGTTGGCCCAGGCCGGCGCTCGCAGCGCGAGGCCGAGGACGTCGATGCCGTGCCGTGCGGCCGTGAGCACCTTGCGATCCGTCGCGCCCCACGCGAACTGGCCGGGGGCGGGCTCGATGGCGTCCCAGGCCATCTCGACGCGCCAGGACCCCACGCCGGCCGCGGTCATGTCGGCGGCGCGGGCGTCGAGGTCGACGGTGTCGGCGTCCAGCGGCCCGTTGACCATGACGCCGAAGAAGGCCCGCGGCGGCCCCTTGGCGTCGGCGCGCGCGGGCGTGAGCGCGGCCGGTGCGAACAGGAGCGCCGCGGAGGCCAGCACGAAGGCGAGGAGACGGAGCATCACGGCTCCGAACGCCGCGGCGCCCGCGGAGTTGCGGCCGGGGTCAGGACTCGACCGTCGCGTAGACCTCGTCGAGCAGCGCGGCGCGGTCGGCGAGGTCGAAGTTCTCGGCCAGGTAGCGGTCGGTCTCCTCGCGGGCGGTGCCGTTGAGCGCCATGTTCAGCGCGACGAGCCGGGCCCCCTCGACGTCGCCCTGCGAGACGGGGGCCGCCTCGGCCGGCGCGGGCTCGGCAGGGGCCGCCGCCGCGGCGACGGGCGCCGCCGGGGTCTCGTGGGCCTCGAAGCGGTCGTCGACGGCGGCGTCGTTGAGGATGACGACGTCGTCGTCGTCGTCGTCGTCGTCGTCGTCGTCGGTGAAGGGCGTGGGGGCCACAGCCACCGGCACGGACTCGACGATGGGCGCGGCCGCGGCGGGGGCGGGTGCGGTGCGGGCGCGGCCCGAGGCGTCGTAGAGGTCGCCCATGCCGCCCTCGAGCAGCGACAGGTCGGCGGTCAGGCGGTTGGCTCCGGTGCGCAGGCTCTCGATGAGGGTCTTGAGCTCGCCCTCCATCGCGTCGACGCGCTGGAGCATCTGCGTCGTGGCCTGGCGCACCCTGCCGACGTGCTCCTGGCTCTGGGACACCGCGTCGTCACGGGTGTCCTTGGCGTCGGCCTCGGCGTCCTCGCGGATGCGGGCGGCCTCGTCCTGCGCGGCGCGCTCGATGTCGGCGGCGCTGGTCTCGGCGGCCTCGACGATCGCGCGGACCTGCTCGGAGGCGGCCTGGGCGATGGACGCGGGGCTGGCCTTCTGGGCCGCCCCGCCCGTGGGGACGCGGCGGCGCAGCTCCTCGACCTGCTCGGCGACCTGGGCGAGGTGAGCGTCGACCGCCTCGGGCTCGTAGCCGCGCCGGCCGATGGGGAAGTCGCGCTTCTCGATGGTCTGACGGTCCAGGGCCATGGGCCGGAACCCTAGCGCTCAGACCGGCAGGCTGAGGCCGCCGTCGGCACGCACCACGAGGCCGTCGCGCACGAGGCCTTCGACGGCGTGCGCCAGGCGCCCCGGCTCGAGGTCGGCCGGCAGTTCCTCGCCGGCCGCCAGCGCCGCCACCACGCGGCCCCGAACCCAGCGGTTGGTGGCCTCGAAGCGCTCCTTGGGGGCCGCCGGGCCGCGCCGGCGCGGGGCCACCGCGACCCGGCCCGCCGAGGCGCAGCCCGCACCCGCGAGCGGGCAGTCCCCGCACGCGGCCGCCCGCGCGCGGCACACCAGCGCGCCGAGCTCCATGAGCGCCTGGCCGACCTGCGGCGTCGGGACCGCCGGCGTCCAGCCCGTGCGCTCCAGGACCCGGCGCACGTTGGTGTCGACGGGCAGCTCTTCGCGCCCGAACGCGAACGCGCCCACGGCGGCGGCCGTGTACGGCCCGATGCCGGGCAGCGAGCTCAGGTCGGCGGGCCAGCCGTCGCGCGCCACGACGGCGCAGGCCTCGCGCAGGCGCACCGCGCGGCGGTTGTAGCCCAGGCCCACCCACGCGGCCAGCACATCGGCCAGGGACGCGGCGGCCAGCGCGGCCGCGGTGGGCCAGCGCGCCATCCAGGCCTCGAAGCGCGGCACGACGCGCACGACCTGGGTCTGCTGGAGCATGACCTCGCTGACGAGGATCGCGTAGGGGTCGCGCGTGCGGCGCCAAGGCAGATCGCGCGCCTGGCGCCCGTACCACGCCAGGAGCGGGCCCTCGAGCACGGCGGGCACGCTAGCGGCCGGGGGCGCCGGCCCTGCAGCGCGGCGTGCGGGCCGACGGCGGCGGCCCGCCTACGCCGGCGCCTCGAGGTCGTTCAGCTGGCGCAGGTCGCGGCGCAGCTCGCGGATCTCGTCGCGCAGGCGCGCGGCGTACTCGAAGCGCAGGTCCTCGGCGGCGGCCAGCATCTCCTCCTCGAGCTCGATGATCGTCTTCTCGAGCTCGGTCGGGGTCATCGACCCGGCGTCGACGCGCTTGCGGTCCTTGCGGCGCCGGCCCTTGGGCGTCTTGCTGTCGCCCTGCAGGAACTCGGCGATGTCGCTGATGCCCTTGACGATCGACGCGGCCGTGATGCCGTGCTCCTCGTTGTAGGCCAGCTGGATCGCGCGCCGGCGGTCGGTCTCCCCCAGCGCGGCCTCCATCGCCGCCGTCCGCTTGTCGGCGTACATGATGACCTTGCCGTCGACGTTGCGGGCCGCCCGCCCGATCGTCTGGATGAGCGAGGTCTCCCCACGCAGGAAGCCCTCCTTGTCGGCGTCGAGGATGGCGACGAGCGTCACCTCGGGCAGGTCGAGGCCCTCACGCAGGAGGTTGACGCCGACGAGGACGTCGTACTCCCCCAGCCGCAGGTCGCGGATGATCTGGATGCGCTCGAGCGTGTCGACCTCGGAGTGCAGGTAGCGGACCTTGAACCCCATCTCGAGCAGGTAGTCCGTGAGGTCCTCGCTCATCTTCTTGGTGAGCGTCGTGACCAGGACGCGCTCGTTGCGCTCTACGCGGTCACGCACCTCGTTCATGAGGTCGTCGATCTGGTTGCGCGTCTCGCGCACGTCGACCTGCGGGTCGACGATGCCCGTCGGGCGCACGATCTGCTCGACCACGCACTTGGAGTGCGCGCGCTCGTACTGCCCGGGCGTGGCCGAGACGAACAGCATCTGCGGGGTGATCGACAGGAACTCGTCGAAGGTCTGGGGCCGGTTGTCCAGGGCGCTGGGCAGCCGGAACCCGTAGTCGATGAGCGTCTGCTTGCGGGAGCGGTCGCCCTCGTACATGCCGCCGATCTGCGGCACGGTCTGGTGGGACTCGTCGATCATGCAGACGAAGTCCTCGGGGAAGTAGTCGATGAGGCAGTAGGGCCGGTCGCCCGGCATCCGGCCGTCGAGGATGCGCGAGTAGTTCTCGATGCCGTTGCAGAAGCCCATCTCCCGCAGCATCTCCATGTCGTACTGGGTGCGCTGGCGCAGCCGGTGGCTCTCGAGCAGCTTGCCCTCGGCCTCCAGCTCGGCGCAGCGGTGGTTGAGCTCGCGGCCGATCTCCTCGACGGAGCGCTCCACGGTGCCCTCGCGCACGTTGTAGTGCGACGCCGGCCAGATCCCGATGTGCTCCATGTCGGCGTGGCGCAGCTCGCCCGTGAGCGGGTCGAACTCCTGCAGCAGCTCGACCTCGTCGCCGAAGAACGTCGCGCGGTAGGCCGTGTTCTCCGAGTAGGCGGGGAACACCTCCAGCGACTCGCCGCGCACGCGGAAGGTGCCGCGGCCGAGCGCCTGGTCGTTGCGCGTGTACTGGATCGTCACGAGCTTGCGCAGCAGGAGGTCGCGGTCGGTCGTGCCACCCTTGGTGAGCACGACGAGGTTGTCGTTGTAGGTCTCGGGCGAGCCGAGGCCGAAGATCGCCGAGACGGAGGCCACGATGACCACGTCGCGCCGGCCGAACAGCGCCGCGGTCGCCGCGTGGCGCAGGCGGTCGATCTCCTCGTTGATCGCCGAGTCCTTCTCGATGTACAGGTCCTTGCTCGGGACGTAGGCCTCGGGCTGGTAGTAGTCGTAGTAGGAGACGAAGTACTCGACGGCGTTGTCGGGGAAGTAGCTGCGGAACTCGTTGCACAGCTGCGCCGCCAGCGTCTTGTTGTGGGCCATGACGAGGGTGGGCCGCTGCACGCGCTCGATGACCGAGGCCATGGTCATCGTCTTGCCGGTGCCGGTCGCACCGAGCAGCGTCGTCATCGGCGCTCCGCCGTCCAGCGAGGCCACGATCTCGTCGATGGCCTTCGGCTGATCGGCCATCGGGCTGTAGGCGGCATCGAGGCGGAAGGGCGGCATCCCGTCCAGGGTACCTGCCCCCGCGGTCCGCTCCGGACGCCCGGTTTGACGCCGCCTCCGGCCGGAGATGCCTGGCGCACCAGCACCCTCAGGAGGGGCCGAGATGGCGATTGCCGCGCGATCTCGGGGCCGGTGATCGTCATCTCCTTCGTCCTGGCCGGCATCACCTGCGTGTGCGGCGCGCGCTCTCCTACGCCGAGCCGGCGCGGCGGGACCTCAGCAGGCGGTGACGCGGCGCACGGCCGCGCCGCCCCCGGGGCGGGCGGCCACGTGCCAGGCCGCGCCCGTCCCGTGGACCTCGCCTCCGGCCAGGAGCGTCCCCTCGTCCAGCGCCCAGCCCGCGGGCACGAGGCCCGACCCCACGGCATGCACCAGCCGGCCCAGCGTGCCCCACTGGCCGGCATGGACGTCGACGGCGAACGGGACGAGCCCCAGACCGCGGGCGATCGTGACATCGTCCAGGCCCTCCCCCGCGTCCTGCGGGCAGACCCCCTCGCCGCCGGGGGCGCGCCAGCCGCCCACGATGGCCCGCGCGGCCGCCACGGCCGCGCCGGCCGAGAAGCCCGCGTAGGGGATGCCGGGCGGCGGCCGCCAGCCGTCCAGCAGCGCGGCGTACAGCGGCGTCGGGCCGCCGGCGACGTAGACGCCGGCCGCGCCCGCGACGTCGGGGATCGTGGGCCGCGCACGGGACAGGACGCAGACGCGCACCGCCGAGGCGCCGGCGCCGGTGAGGGCCGCCCGCCAGCGTTCCTCGTCGACGCCGTCGCCCTCGTCGGCGGCCAGCACCGCGATCGTGCCCGCGCCGCACGCAGCGACGAACGGGCGGTGGGTGGCCAGCACGCCGCCGGGCTCGCGCCCACCGCCGATCAGGAACGGGCCGCTGGTCACGCGGCCTCGGCCGCGGAGCGGGCGGCGGTCGTGGGCGCCGGGGCCGGGGCCGGGGCCGGGGCCGCGGCGCGCATCGTGGCGTTGGCGCCCACGAGCGCCGCCAGGGTGATGGCCGCGCCGATCAGCTCGATGACGGTGGGGGTCGCCCCGCGGAAGGCCTCGATCGTGAACGTCGTCACCGGCACCAGGTTCATGAACAGCGCGGCGTTGGCCGACCCGAGCCGCGCGATGCCCGCGTTCCAGCCGATCATCGCCACGAACGCGCCGAGGACGACGACGTAGGCCAGCCCGCCCGCCGTGGTGCTCAGGTCGGCCCTCGACGGCAAGGAGAGCAGGCCGCTCACGTCGCCGACGACCGTGACGACGAGGATCGTGATCGTCGCCGCCGCCGTGGTCAGCGCGGTGATCCGCAGCGGCGACCACCCCGGGTAGTCCTGCCCGGAGCTGAGCGTGTAGCGGGCCCACATCGTCGCCCCGAACAGGACGAGCAGGTCGCCGGCCCCGCCGTGCAGGGCGGCGGCCGGGTCGTCGCCCACGACCACGAGCGCGACGCCCGCGAACGCCAGGACGACGAACCCGAGCAGGCGGTTGGACGGGCGCACGCGGGTCAGGCGCCAGCGCCCCAGGACGGTCAGCCCGGGCACGATGGCGACGATGAGCGACGCGTGCTGCGGCGTCGTGTGGCGCAGGCCGGCATAGCCGAGGATGTTGAAGCCGGCGAACCCCAGCGACCCGTAGAGGAACGCGACGCCGAAGCGGCCCTCGTAGCGCAGCGCCGACCGGCCCTCGACCGCGGCGAGCAGGACGAGAAAGCCGAGGCCCGCGAAGCCGAAGCGGATCGCGGTGACGTGCACGGGGTCGATGTGCTTCATGACCCCCGCAGCCACGGGGAACATCCCGCCCCAGAGCAGGACGGTGATCAGCGGCGGCAGGAACGACGGGAGCTTGGCGGACACCGAGGCGGTCCGATTGGTTCGATCGGATTCGAACGAGCGTAGCACGACGTTCGATGTTGATCGAACAAGGCGCTACCCTCACGGACGTGGACCCCTACGAACCCGAGACCGCCGAACTCGACCTCACCCGCGTGCTGCAGGCGCTCGGCGATCCCGTCCGCCTGCACATCGTCCGCGTCCTGGCCACCGGCGGCGAGCGTGCCTGCGGCACGGTCCAGCTCGAGGTGGGCAAGGCCACCCGCTCGCACCACTTCCGGGTCCTCCGGGAGGCGGGCATCACGCGCACGCGCGTGGAGGGCACCCACCGCTTCGTCTCCCTGCGCCGCGACGACGTCGAGAGCCGGTTTCCCGGCCTGCTCGACGCCGTGCTGGTCCCACAGCGGGCGCCGGCGTAGCGGGCCGGGCTCTGCCGACCGGACCGCGCCAGCGGCAGGCTGGACGTGTCGATGAACCCCAGGGCGTCGCGGTGGAGCGCATGCTGCGCCGGCCCGTGCTCTCCTCGATGCACGCGGGCTTCAGCCTCGGCGCGCTGGCGGGCGCCGGGGCCGGCGCGCTGGCGATTTCCGCGCTGGGCGGCGCGCACGCCATCGTGGGCTCGGTGGCCGAGGCGCTGGGCCTGGCGCGCTGATCGGCCTCAGAGGCCGAGCTGGTCGCGGTAGTGCGCGCGGTAGTCGTGCTCGGCGGCCAGGACCTTGCGGACGTAGCCGCGCGTCTCGCCGAACGGGATCGCGTCGATGCGCAGCGACTCCTCGCGCCCGCGGGCGTCGGCGACCCAGCGGTCGACGTTGCCCTCCCCCGCGTTGTAGGCCGCCAGGGCCAGCGTCTGGTTGCCGCCGTAGCGCGCCATGAGGTAGCGCAGGTAGAACGCGCCGTAGGCGATGTTGACCTGCGGCGTGCCCAGGTCGCTGATCTGGAACTGCGTGCCGCCGGACTTCGTCGCGATGTACTGCGCGGTGGCGGGCGTGAGCTGCATGAGCCCCTCGGCGCCGGCCGACGAGGTGCGTCCGTCGACGAACCGCGACTCGGCGTAGATGACCGCCGCGATCAGCGCCGGGTCCAGCCCCTTGTCGGCGGCCTGCTGGCGGATGATGTCCTCGTGGCGCAGCGGGAGCGCGATCTCCTGCACGGCCTGGTGGAAGAGCGGCTTGAGCAGGACCGCGCCGAACGCGGCCAGCGCGGCGGCGGCGAGCACGGCGACGATGCGGCGCCGGCGCACCTGGGCGCGGCGACCCGCCGCGGGACGGCGGCGGTGGGTGGCTCCGGCCGTGCGGGCGCTCATCGCGATCCCAGCGTCGCAAGCACGTCCGACAGCCTACGCTCCAGGTCGGCCACCGAGCCGTCGTTGCGCACGACGAACGTCGCACGCTGCGCCTTCTCGTCCTGGGAGAGCTGCCGCGCGGCGCGCTCGTCGACGGCCTCGTGGCCGCGGGCGGCCGCGCGCTCGCGGCGCACGTCCTCGTCGGCGACGACCGCGATCGTCGCGTCGTACAGGCCGTCCATGCCGGCCTCGAAGAGCAGCGGGGTCTCCACCACCGCGGCCTTCGGCGCGGGGTGGGCGCCCTCCTGCTCGGCGCGGAACTCGCGGACACGCTCGCCCACCAGCGGCCAGAGCAGGCCCTCCAGCCACTCGCGCTCCGCCGGCTCGGCGAAGACGTGGCGCGCGATGGCCCCGCGGTCGACGACGCCGCCGGGCGCCACCTCCGGCCCCCAGCGCGCGACGACCGCGTCGCGGACCGTGGCGGAGGCGTAGAGCTCGTGGACGACGGCGTCGGTGGAGATCGTCGCCGCGCCGAGGCGCTCCAGGGCCGCGCACGCCGTCGACTTGCCGGACCCCAGGCCGCCGGTCAGGGCGACGAAGGGGACGCGGAAGACGCCGGCGGCCGCACCGTTGTCGGTGCGGCCGCCGGAGGTGACGTGATGCGGGGGGTCGGCGGCCACGAGGCCGCGCGTCCTCAGGCCTGGGGCTCGGCGTCCGGGGCGTCGGGCGCCTCGGCCGCAGCCTCGTCCTCGGGGTCGGGCGGGGCCGCAGCCTCGTCCTCGGGGGCGGGGTCGGGCTGGGGCGCAGCCTCGGCCTCGGCCTCGACGGCGTCGCCGGCGGCCTCGATCGGCAGCCCGGACTCCTCGATGGCCGCCTCGGCCTCGTCGACCTCGGCCGGCGGCGCCTCGGCGCTGACCTCGGCGTCGGGCGCGTCGCCACCGGCGAACACGTCCTCGCTGAGGCCGAGCTCCGGCACGTCGTCGAGGTCGCCGGCGCCGGCACCCTCGCCGGGCGCGGGCAGGCCGGCCTCGCGGGCCCGGATCTCGCTCGGCAGGATCTGACCCTCCACGCGCTTGATCGACAGCGACAGCCGCCGGCGCTCGGAGTCGATCTCGAGGATCTTCACGCGCACGACGTCGCCCGGCTGGACGACCTCGCGCGGGTTCTCCACGTGATGGGCGGCCAGCTCGGAGATGTGCACGAGCCCCTCGACGCCGTCGAGGATCTCGACGAACGCGCCGAAGGTGACGACCTTGGTGACGGTGCCCTCGAGCTCGTCACCCACGTTGTAGGTGTCGACGACCCGCTGCCACGGATCCTCCTGGGTCTGCTTGAGGCCCAGGGAGATGCGCTGGCGGTCACGGTCGATGTCCAGGACCTTGACCTGGACCGTGTCGCCGATGTTCAGGATCTCGCTCGGGTGGTTGACATGCGACCACGAGAGCTCGGAGATGTGGATGAGGCCGTCGATGCCGTTCAGATCCACGAACGCGCCGAAGTCGACGATGTTCGAGATGACGCCCTCGACGACGAGGCCCGGCTGCAGGCGGTCCAGGATCTCCTGGCGCTGCTCCTTGCGCTCCTCTTCCAGCACGGCCCGTCGCGACAGGACCACGTTGTTTCGCGACCGATTGAGCTCTATAACCTTGCACTCGATCGGCTGGCCCATGTACTCGTCGAGGTTGGGCACCCTCCGGATGTCCACCAGCGATGCGGGCAGGAAGCCGCGGACGCCGAGGTCCACGATGAGGCCGCCCTTGACGACCTCGATGACGGTGCCGGTCACGGGCTGGCCGGACTCGGCCGCCGCCTCGATGTTGCGCCATGCCTTCTCGAAGCGCGCACGCTTCTTGGACATGATGAGGCGGCCGTCCTGGTCCTCCTTGGTGAGGACGAGTGCATCGACCTCCTCACCGAGCTCCACCTCGTCGTGGGGATCCACGTTCTTGCGGATGGAGAGCTCGTTCGAGGGGATGACGCCCTCGGACTTGTAGCCGATGTCTACGAGGACTTCGTCGTTGTCGATGCGGACGACGCGTCCGCTGACGACCTCGCCCTCCTCGAACGGAGCGAAGGTGGCGTCGTAATTCGGGACGATGTGGCCGTCGATCTCGAGCAGCAGGCCGTCGCTGCCCTCGACGATCTTCGCCTCAGGAGTCGGTTGGATGGTCTGGGTCATGTGCGACCCCGAAGGGTAGCGCGAATGGCCTGTCCGGCGGGGCGCGCCGCAGCGGCTAGCATCGCGGTCCCATGCCGGTTCGCGCAACGAAACGTGGTGCACAGCGGACGCCCCTGGGCGGCGACCATGACGTCGTCGTCTGCGGCGCATCCTTCGGGGGCCTGGCCGTCGCGCGCGAGCTGCGCGGGAGCGGGGCGCGCGTGCTCGTGCTCGACCGCTACGAGATCGGCGAGCGCCAGACCTCCGCGTGCGCCGCCCCGACGGAGTGGCTGACCAACCTCGGGCTCGGCCCCTCCATCCTGCAGACGTTCGACGACATCGTCGTCCACCGGCCCGAGCGCACCTACCGCTGGAACCTGCCGTGGACGTTCTCGACGTTCGACTACCGCGAGCTGTGCGCGCTGCTGGCCGCCCAGGGCGACTTCACGTTCGAGACCGCCAAGGTCGACGGGATCACGCGCGGGACCGTGCACACCGTCCACACCGACCGCGGGGACCTGCGCGCGCCGCTCGTGGTCGACGCGCTCGGGTGGCGCCGCGTGCTGGCCGAGGGCGCCGACGCCGTCCAGCCGCCCGAGGCGCGGCTCTCGCGAGGCCTGGAGGTCCACCCGCGGGCCGGCGGGTCCGACCTCGAGCTCTGGCTCGACCCGAAGTACATCGGCCCGGGCTACTCGTGGGCGTTTCCGGCCGGCGACGAGGTGCGCGTCGGCGTGGGCTCGTTCGACCCGCGCCGCCACGTCAAGGACCCCACGGTCCGCCTCGCGACCGACCTCGGGGTCGACAGCGTCGGCTACCAGGGCAACTGGATCCCCCACCGGCTGCGACCCGCCACGGGCGGCGGGGTGTTCTACGTCGGCGACAGCGCCGGCCACTGCCTGCCCACCACCGCCGAGGGCATTCGCACCGCGCTCTACTTCGGCCTGGCCTGCGGGCGCGAGCTGCGCCGGGTCATCGAGGGCACGCAGACGCGCGAGCAGGCGCTGGACCGCTACGGCTCGTTCAGCGACGACCACAAGTGGGCCTTCGAGTGGCTGCTGCGCGTGCAGACGATGGTCAGCGCCGTCAACCGCTACCCGGCGATGGACACGACCCTGCGCGTGATGAGCCGCCCGCGCATGACGCGCTGGGCGTTCACGCACTACCTCAACATCACGCCGCCGTCGTTCGCGCTGCACGAGGGCCGTCCGTGGTCGGCCGCGCGCTGGCGCCCGCCGGTCGCGGCCTAGGCCCGGGCGGACTCGCTACTTCGCGTCGAGCCAGGTCTGGCCGACGCCGACGTCGACGGCCAACGGCGGCGTGCGATCGCCCCACGGCGCGACCATCTCGCGCTCGACGAGCTCGCCCACCGCGTCGGCCTCCTCGGGCGGGCCCTCGAAGAGCAGCTCGTCGTGGATCGTGAGGATCATGCGCGTCTGCAGGTCCGTCGCGGCCAGCGCGCGGTGCACGCCGATCATCGCCAGCTTCATGACGTCGGCCGCGGTGCCCTGGATGACCGTGTTGACCGCCAGCCGCTCGCCCAGCGTGCGCACCTGGTAGTTGCGGGCCCGCAGCTCCGGGATCTGGCGCCGGCGGCCGTACAGCGTGGACACGTACCCGAGCTCCTTGGCCTGCTCGATCGTCGTGGCCATGAACTCGGCGACCTTGGAGAAGCGCTCGAGGTAGGCGTCGATGAAGGCCTTGGCCTCCTCGCGGGCGATGTTGAGGCGGTCGGCCAGGCCGTAGTCGCTCAGCCCGTAGACGATCCCGTAGTTGATCATCTTGGACTTGGAGCGGTCCATGGGCGTCAGCTCCGACGCCGGCTTGCCGAACACCTGCGAGGCCGTCGCGGTGTGGACGTCCTCGCCGCGCACGAAGATCTCCTTGAGCACCGGCTCGTCGGCGATGAACGCCAGCACGCGCAGCTCGACCTGCGAGTAGTCGGCGGAGATGAGCACGTGGCCCGGAGCCGCCTCGAAGCAGCCGCGGATCTCCCGGCCCAGCTCGGTGCGCACGGGCACGTTCTGCAGGTTGGGGTCCGTCGAGGCCAGGCGGCCCGTCGTCGCGCCCGACTGGATGAACGTCGTATGGATGCGCGACTCGGCGTCGGCGAGCTGGGGCAGCACGTCGAGGTAGGTCTTCATGAGCTGGTTGAGCTCACGCCAGCGCTCGATGCGTGGGATGATCGGATGCTCGTCGCGGATGGCCTGCAGCACGCGCGCGTCGGTCGAGAACCCGGTCTTTCCGCGGCGCTTGCGCGACAGCCCGAGCTTGTCGAACAGGATCGCGCCGAGCTGCTGCGGCGAGCCGATCGTGAACTCATCGCCGGCCAGGTCCCAGATCTCGCGCTCCAGCCCGGCGATCTCGTCCTGGACGCGGTGGCGGATCTTCGCCAGGCGCTCCTGGTCGAGCCGCACGCCGGCGATCTCCATGTCGCGCAGCACGGAGACCAGCGGCAGCTCGGCGTCGCGCAGCAGCGCCGTCAGCCCGCGCTCGGTGAGCTGCTCGCGCTGCCAGGCGGCCAGCGCCTGCCCGAGCGCGGCGTCGGCGGCCAGCGGGGCGGGCGCGTCGCACTTCAGGCCCCGCTCCTCGCAGATCTCCGAGAACGGGAAGCCGCGCCGGGCGGGCTCCAGCAGGTAGGCGGCCAGCAGCGTGTCGTGGGCCAGCACCGGCGGCACGACGCCCAGGGCCTTGGCGTCGTGGACGATCACCGGGCGGTCGCCGAGCGCGGAGACGAGCTCCTCCGCGCTGTCCATCGTCCCGTAGAGCCCCTCCTCCCCCACCACGGCGCCGAAGCGCCACGTCGGGTTCTCGGCCAGCAGCTGACCCTCGGGGATCAGCGGCGGCTCGACGGCGATCGTGATCTCCGAGCCCGCGGGGCCCAGCGTGCGCACGTCGGCGACGCCCCCCTCGCGCGCCCGGACCCGGACGGTCGCCTCCTCGGTGGGGATGGCCGGCACGGTCTCGTCCTCGACGGCCAGCGCGTCCTCCAGCCGGGCCAGCGGGGCACGCAGCTCGAAGCGGCGGAAGACGTCGCGCAGGGTGGAGCGGTCGGGCTCGCGCGCGGCCTCGGCGACCGGGTCGACGTCGACGGGCACGTCGCGCAGGATCGTCGCCAGCTGCTTGGACACCCGCGCGTCGTCGGCGTGCTCGACGAGGTTCTGCTTGCGCTTGGCCCCGGAGATCTCCTCGACCGACGCGAGCACGGTCTCGAGGTCGCCGAAGCGCTGCAGCAGGTCGGTCGCGGTCTTGTCCCCGATGCCGGGGATCCCCGGGATGTTGTCCGACGTGTCGCCCTTGAGCCCGTAGAAGTCCGGGATGAGCTCGGGCGGGATCCCGTAGCGGTCGAGGACGGCCTGGTAGTCGTAGAGCTTGGTGTCGGTGATGCCGCGCCCGGTGGCCATCACGCGCACGCGGGAGTCCGGATCGATGAGCTGGAAGATGTCGCGGTCGCCGGTGACGACGACGACCGGGACGTCCTGCCGGCGCGCGCGCTCGGCGATCGTCGCGATGACGTCGTCGGCCTCGTAGCCCTCGACCTTGACGTTGCGGTAGCCGAAGGCCTCCACGAGCGGCTCGAGGTGCGGCCACTGCTCCCGCAGCAGGTCGGGGCGCGACTGGCGCGTCGCCTTGTAGTCGGGCGAGACCTCCTTGCGCCCCGAGTGCCCGGCATCCCACACGACGATCGTGGGCTTCTGACCATGCTCGGTGAGGAGCTTGACGAGCATGGAGGCGAACCCGAAGATCGCGTTGGTCGGGAAGCCCGTGGACGTCGCGATGGACTCCGGGAGGGCGAAGAACGCCCGGTAGGCCAGCGAGCTGCCGTCGATGAGATAGAGCTCGTCGTGCTGTCCGCCTGACCCGTTGTCCGCCATCGTCAGGACCCTAGCGCCAGCCCCGCCCGGCGGCGCGCGCGCGTGCCATACAAGTACGCAGAACGCGGTGGCCCTGACGGCGGGGACGTCCCCTAGAGTCCGGCTCCGAATGCCCTCGCCCTCCGCCCAGTTCTCGCTCACCATCCGGGTCCAGATCGCCGACCGCCCCGGCATGCTCGGCGCGGTGGCCAGCGCCATCGGCCGGGTCGGGGCGAGCATCGGCTCCATCGACCTCGTGGAGGTCCAGGACGGGGTGCTCCTGCGCGACATCACCGTCGACGCCTCCGACATGGAGCACTGGGGCCGCATCGTCGGCGCCCTCGACGACCTCGACGGCGTGACGGTGATCGACACCATCGACCGCACGTTCCGGATGCACGTCGGCGGCAAGATCGAGCAGCACAACAAGTCGCCGCTGAAGACCCGCGCCGACCTCTCCATGGCCTACACGCCGGGCGTCGCGCGCGTCTGCGAGGCCATCGCCGCCGACCCCGACAAGGCGTTCCAGTACACGATCAAGCGCAACACGGTGGCCGTCGTCTCCGACGGGACGGCCGTGCTGGGCCTCGGCGACATCGGCCCGCGCGCCGCGATGCCGGTGATGGAGGGCAAGGCGATGCTCTTCAAGGAGTTCGCCAACGTCGACGCGTTCCCGATCTGCGTGGACACCAAGGACCCCGACGAGATCGTCGAGCTCGTGGTCAACATCGCCCCGGGCTTCGGCGGCATCAACCTCGAGGACATCAGCGCGCCGCGCTGCTTCGAGATCGAGGAGCGGCTGAAGGCCCGGCTCGACATCCCCGTCTTCCACGACGACCAGCACGGCACGGCCATCGTGACGCTCGCGGCGCTGCTCAACGCCTGCCGGCTCATGGGCAAGCGGCTCGAGGACCTGCACGTGCTCGTCATCGGGCTCGGGGCCGCCGGGGTGGCGGTCACCAAGATCCTCATGGTCGCCGGCGTGCGCCACATCGTCGGCGCCGACTCCCGCGGCGTGCTGTCGACGCGCCGGCCCGACTACGAGGACGGCTCGATGCCGCCGATCAAGCGCTGGTACGCCGAGGCCACGAACCCCGAGCGGCTGTCGGGCACCCCGGCCGACGTCATCGACGGCATGGACCTGCTCATCGGGCTGTCGGGCGCGCGCGTGTTCCCGCCGCAGGCGCTGGCGCGGATGAACGACGACGCGATGGTCTTCGCCATGGCCAACCCGACGCCCGAGGTCTCCCCCGAGGAGGCCGCGCCCTACGTCCGGATCATGGCCACGGGACGCTCGGACTACCCCAACCAGATCAACAACGTGCTCGCGTTCCCCGGGATCTTCCGCGGCGCGCTGGACGTGCGGGCCCCGCAGATCACCGAGCCGATGAAGATGGCCGCCGCGCGGGCGATCGCCGGGATCGTGCCGGAGTCCGAGCTGCGCGAGGACTACATCATCCCGTCGGTGTTCAACCGCGACGTCGCGCCGGCGGTCGCGGCGGCCGTCAGCGCCGAGGCGCGCCGGGCCGGCGACAACCGCGCGGGCGACACGATCGGCTTCGCCGCGCTGGACATCGAGCAGCTCCGGAGCTAGGCGAACGCCGGCCCAGGGGGCCGGTCTCGGTCTTGATCCCCCACGGTCGTGGCGCGCGTACGTTGCACTGATGAACGTCACCCTCACCGGCGCCACCGGCCTCATCGGGACCAAGCTCGTCCGCGCGCTGCGCGACCGCGGCGACGAGGTCACCGTCCTCTCGCGCTCGCCCGAGCGCGCCAAGGAGAAGCTCGGCGTGGCCGCAGTCGCATGGGACCTGCTGACCGAGCCCGCGCCCGCGGAGGCGCTGCGCGGACGCGACGCGGTCGTCCACCTGGCCGGCGAGCCGGTCGCCCAGCGCTGGAACGCCAAGGTCAAGCAGGCCATCCTCGAGAGCCGGGAGACCGGCACCCGCCACCTCGTGCAGGGCCTGGCCGCCGTGGGCGCCGAGGGCCCGCGCACACTCGTCTCCTCCTCGGCCGTGGGCTACTACGGCAAGCGCGGCGGCGAGACCCTGCCCGAGTCCACCCCCGCGGGCGACGACTTCCTCGCCCGGGTCTGCGTGACGTGGGAGCGCGAGGCCGACGCCGCCGGCCCGCTGGGCGTGCGCGTGGTCAAGATCCGCACCGGCGTGGTGCTCGACGCCGGCGGCGGCGCGCTGAAGACGATGCTGCCGCCGTTCAAGCTCGGCGTCGGCGGGCCCGTCGCCGGCGGGCGCCAGTACCTGCCGTGGATCCACGTCGACGACCTCGTCGGGCTCTACCTGCGCGCCCTGGACGACGACGGCTGGCAGGGCGCCTACAACGGCAGCGCCCCCACCCCGGTCACCAACAAGGACTTCAGCCGCGCGCTGGGCCGGGCGCTGCACCGCCCCGCCGTGGCGCCGGTGCCCGGCGCGGCGCTGCGCCTGCTCTACGGCGACATGGCCGAGATCGTGACCGAGGGCCAGCGCGCGGTGCCCGACCGCGCCCTCGCCGGCGGCTTCGCCTTCGCCCACCCCAACCTCGACGAGGCGCTGGCCGACACGCTGGGCTGAGCGGCGGGGGTACGATCGGCCGGTGCCCGACCGACTGTGGTTCACCGGGTCCGACGAGGCCAATGCGCTCATCGCGACCGATCCGATGGCGCTGCTGGTGGGTTTCGCGCTCGACCAGCAGCAGACCGTCCAGAAGGCCTTCTCCGGGCCGCTCGTGCTGCGCGAGCGCCTGGGCGCCGTCGACGCCCGGACGCTCGCCGAGGCCGACCTCGACCCCGTGTTCCGGGGCCCGCCCGCCGTGCACCGCTATCCCGGCGCCATGGCCAAGCGCGTCCACGCCCTGGCCGTGCACGTGTGCGAGCGCTACGACGGGGACGCCGCGCGGATCTGGCGCGACGCGCCCGACGCCGACGCGCTGCGGGCCAACCTGCTCGCGCTGCCGGGCTTCGGCGCGATGACGAGCATCTCGCTGGCCGCCGTGCTGGCCAAGCACTTCGGCGTCGACGCGGCCTGGCCGCTCGTGCCGCCGCATCCCACGCTGGGCGACGTGGACTCCGCGCAGGCGCTGACGGAGTACCAGGCCGCCAAGCGCCTGCACAAGAAGGAGTGGGCGAAGGCGCGCGCTACGTCGTGACGTTGCCGGCGTCGTCGCCGCCCGAGCGCTGCTTGCGCCGCCGCGACCACTTCGACAGCGGGCGGGCCGGGACGACGAGCCAGATCGCGACGCCGATGAGCGACAGCACCAGGCCGGTGCCCAGCCCCCACTTCTCGCCGTAGCCCTTGCGGTCCGACAGCCAGCTCGCGGCCCAGGCCGAGGCCAGCCACACGTAGAGGAAGTAGAAGGCCTTCGCGCCGACGGCGCCGAGGATGAGGGTGGCGGTCATGTCAGGTGCCCAGGTAGGCGGCCTTGACGCGCTCGTCGTCGCGCAGCGCGGCCGAGTGGTCGGACAGGGCGACGGTCCCGGTCTCCAGCACGTAGCCGCGCGTGGACACGTCGAGGGCGTAGTTGGCGTTCTGCTCGACGAGCAGGATCGTGACGCCCTGCTCGTTGATCTCCCGGATGATCTCGTAGATCTTGTCGACGATCACCGGCGCGAGCCCCAGGGAGGGTTCGTCGAGGAGCAGCAGCCGGGGCTGGGCCATGAGCGCGCGGCCCATCGCCAGCATCTGCTGCTCGCCGCCCGACATCGTCCCCGCCTTCTGCTTCTCGCGCTCCTTCAGCCGCGGGAACAGGTCGTAGACGCGGTCGATGTCGGCGCGGATGCCGGCGTGGTCCTTGCGGGTGAACGCGCCCATCTCGAGGTTCTCGAGCACCGTCATGCGCGGGAAGATCCGTCGGCCCTCGGGCGAGTGGGCGATGCCCATCGCCGCGACCTCGTGGCCCGGGATCCCGGTGATGTCGCGGCCCTGGAAGACGATCTTGCCGATCTTGGGCGGCACGATGCCCGAGATCGAACGCAGCGTCGTGGTCTTGCCCGCGCCGTTGGAGCCGATGAGCGTGACGATCTCGCCCTCGAAGACGTCGAGCGAGATGCCCTTGAGCGCCTGGATCGCGCCGTAGAACGTCTGGATGTCGTCGACCCGCAGGACGGGCTCGGCGGTCGCGGTCGCCGCGGGCGCCGGGCCGGTGCCGGGGTCCGGGGTCTCGGGCGTGCTCATGCCTGGCTCCCGAGATAGGCCTCGATGACGCGGGGGTTCTGGCGCACCTCGGTGGGCGAGCCCTCGGCGATCTTCTCGCCGTGGTCGAGGACCGTGATGTGGTCGGAGACGTTCATGACCACCTTCATGTCGTGCTCGATGAGCAGGATGGACATGTCACGCTCGGTGCGCAGGCGGTCCATGAGCGCGCGCAGCTGCTCGGACTCCTGTGGGTTCATGCCCGCCGTGGGCTCGTCGAGCAGCAGCAGGCGCGGCTCGGACCCCAGCGCCCGGGCGATCTCCAGGCGGCGCTGGTCGCCGTAGGGCAGGTTCATCGCCAGCTCGTCCTTGCGCTTGAGCCCGACGAAGTCCAGCAGCTCGCGGGCCCGCTCCCGCGAGTTCTTCTCCTCGCGGCGCACGAACGGCGTGCGCAGGATCATGCCCGTGACGCGCGAGCGCAGCCGCGGGTGCATGCCGACCTGGACGTTCTCCACCGCGGTCATGGTCCGGAACAGCTTGATGTTCTGGAACGTGCGCGCGATGCCCGCCGAGGTGACGACGTCCGGGCGCTTGGCGGTGATGTCGCGCCCGTCGAAGATCACCCGCCCGGTCGTGGGCCGGTACAGGCCCGTCAGGCAGTTGAAGAACGTCGTCTTGCCCGCGCCGTTGGGGCCGATGAGCGACACGATGGCCTTGCGCGGCACGACGAAGTCGACGTCGTTGACCGCCACGAGGCCACCGAAGACCTTCGAGACGCCGATCACGTCCAGCACCGGGCCCTCGCCCGGCGGAACCGTCGCCACGGCGCCCACCGCGGCCTGCTGGACCTCGCCGATGGGCTCGTCGCCGCTCATTGACGCACCTCGTACATCTGCGACATGTCGCCGACCACGGCGGCGTCGCCGCCCTCGATCTCGGCCTCGTGCAGCTCCAGGCGCCTTCGGCCGGAGGGCAGGAAGCCCTCGGGACGCAGCACCATCATGATCAGCAGGAAGAACCCGAACACGCCGTAGGACACCGAGGTCGGGTCGAAGCCGATGTTGAGCTGGTTGAGCTCGGGCAGCCCGTAGCGGTTGAGCATCGACAGCGCGACGGCGCCGACGATCACCCCCCAGATGTTGCCCATGCCGCCGATGATGATCATGGCCAGCACGAACACCGAGAAGCCGAACTCGAACTGGTCGACGTTGACCGTGTTGTTGTAGGAGCCCAGGAACGCGCCGGCGAAGCCGCCGAACGCCGCGCCGATGGCGTAGGCCCACAGCTTGGTGCGCACGAGGTTGACGCCCATCGCGGCGGCCGCGACCTCGTCCTCGCGCACGGCGATCCACGCGCGGCCGAGGCGGGAGTCCCGCAGCCGGCGGTTGACGAAGACCGTGAACACGACCATCGCCAGGGCCACCCAGTACGCCGGTCTCAAGTTGAAGTCGGTATAGACCGCGCTCTTGGACCATGGCAGGTTGATGGTGTCGATCGGCGTGATGCCCTGGCGGCCGTTGGAGAAGTCCGTGCGGCCGATGCCGAACAGGCCGCTGGTGGAGTTCTCGAAGATGCGCGGCACGATCTCGCCGAAGGCCAAGGTCACGATGGCCAGGTAGTCGCCGCGCAGGCGCAGCGTCGGGCCGCCGAGCAGGATCCCCCACACCGCGGTGATCGCCATCGCGATGAAGATCACGATGAAGAAGTTGACGTGGATGCCCGGGATCTCGGCCTTCGTCCCGTTGAGCTTGAGCTGGAACGTACTGCGGTCGCTGGCCAGGATGTGGATGCCCTTGCCACCGTTGATGTCCGGGAACTGCTGGGAACCGAACCAGCCGATGACGAACGCGCCGATGGCGTAGAAGGCCACGTAGCCGAGGTCGAGCAGGCCGGCGAAGCCGACGACGATGTTCAGGCCCAGCGCCATGATGATGTAGGCCAGGGTCTGGATCGAGGCGTCCAGCAGCGAGCCCGTGCCGGCGATGTAGGGGAACAGGATCGCCAGGGCCAGCCCCGCCAGCATCCAGGCGGGCGGGGGCAACGTGCCGGCCACGACGTCCCGGGTGCGGCGGAAGGTGTCGGCCATGTCGCTCATCCTTCTCGCGTCTCCTCGCCGAACAGGCCCTGGGGCCTGAACACCATGACCATGATCAGCACGCCGAACACGACCGCCGGCGTCCACTGCGGCCCGAGCGGCAGCCCGAGGTACTCGCCGGAGTCCGACACCGCCTGGATGACGCCGATGATCAGGCCGCCGATCACCGCGCCCTTGAGGTTGCCGATCCCGCCCATGACCGCCGCGGTGAACGCGATCAGGCCGGCGGTGAAGCCCTGGTTGAAGCGGATCGTGCCGTTGTAGAGCGCGTAGATCAGCCCCGCGGCGCCGGCCATCAGGCCGCCGAGCAGGAACGTGAGCTGGATCGTGCGGTCCACGTCGATGCCCATGAGGCGCGCGGCGTCGGGATCCTGCGCGGTGGCGCGCATGGCCTTCCCGTAGCGGGTCGCCCCGATGAACCACAGCAGGGCCACCAGGAGCGGCACGGTCACGACGACCGCGAAGACGTCGGAGTGCTCGATCCCGACGTGGAAGATGGTGAAGTAGTCCTTCTGGGAGCCGATGAGGTCGGGGGCGCTGTCGGGCGTGGGCCGCCACAGCAGGCCGACGTTCTGCAGGATGAAGCTCATCCCGATCGCCGTGATCAGGGGCGCCAGCCTCGGCGCGTTGCGCAACGGCCGATAGGCGACGCGCTCGATGAGCACGTTCAGCGTCCCGCTGGCCAGCATCGCGATCGCCAGCACCACGATGATCGACAGGATCATCAGCGGGATGCCGGTCCTCTCGTCCACGCCGAAGGTGGCCCACAGCGACACGGAGACGAACGAGCCGATCATGAACACCTCGCCGTGGGCGAAGTTGATGAGCTCGACGATTCCGTAGACCAGCGTGTACCCGAGGGCGATGAGCGCCCAGATCGTCCCGTTGGACAGGCCCGTCTTGATGTCGTTCAGCGTCCCCGTCTGGTCGTAGACGAACTGCGCCACCAGCGCGGCGATCAGCAGGGCGGGCAGGGCGTAGGCGTTGATGACGTCGCCCAGCTTGCGCGCGGGCGGACCTGCCGACGCGGTCTCGGTGATCGATGCGGCTTCCATGGTGTCCTCCGACGAAGGGCGCGGAGCACCGGCCGGAACCATGGGGCCCCGGCCGGCGCGGCGCTCCGATGTCAGCTGGTCTGGGCCTTGATGACCTTGTCGAAGACGAGCTTGCCGTTCTGCACCCGGTCTCCGCCGTAGTCGGACAAGGTCGTGTCGCCGTTCTCGTCGATCGAGTACTTGCCGAGCACCGAGTCCCGGTCCTTGATCTTGAAGAAGGCGTCGATGACCGCCTGGCGGTCGTTGCCCTTGGCGCCCGCGTTCTGGATCGCCTGCAGCATGACGCCCATGGCCTCGTAGCCGTAGATGGCGTAGGCCTCCGGCTCGGTCCCGAACTTCGCCTTGTAGGTCTTGAAGAACTCCTGCCCGGCCGGCGGGTAGAGCTTCGGGTCCAGCGTCGGGTTGGTGATGTAGGTGACCTTCTCGAGGCTGGCGCCCAGCTTGGAGAAGAACGCCGTCTCGGCGACGCCGTCGGGCCCGAACAGCTTGGCCGTCGGCATCGCGGCGTGGAGGTCCTTGAAGAGCTGCACCGCGTTGTTGTCGGTGATGCCGCCGAAGAACACGCAGTCCGCGCCGGAGGCCTTGATCGTCTGGGCGACCGAGCGGTAGTTGGCGGCCTTCGGGTCCATGCCCGTGTTGCCGACGATCGTCAGGCCCTGCACCTTGGCGGCGGCCGCGACGTTCTTGGCCAGGCCGGCGCCGTAGACCTCCTTGTCGTTCAGGAGGTAGCTCTTGGTGCAGCCGTTGTCCTTCTGGTAGCTGACCTGCGCGGCGCCCTGGATGTGGTCGGCGGGCACGACGCGGCCGTAGGTGCGCTTGCCCGACGGGTAGTACTTGTCGGGCTCGCCCTTGTCGGCGCCCAGCGAGCGGGTGAGGCCCGTGGCCGTGTTCGACGGCGACACCTGCAGGACCCCGGCCTCGTTCAGGATCGGGATGGAGATCGCCGAGGCGCCCGAGTTGAACTCGCCCAGGTAGCCGATGGTCGACTTGTCCTGGGCCGCCTTGCGGGCATCGGCCGAGGTCGCGCCCGGATCCCACTTGCCGGCTGCGGCCGTGGAGTCGTCGAGGCTGACATACTTGATCGTGAAGTTGCCGACCTTGCCGCCCTTCGCGGCCAGCGCGAGCTTCTCGCCGTTGACGACCGAGAGCGACTGCGCCCGGGAGTCGCCCTGCAGCGGCAGGCTCGAGTAGATGGTCAGGGTGCTGGAGCCGGTGCTCCCGCTACTGGAACTGCTGGATTGGCTGCCACTGCTGCTGCTGCCGCACGCGGCAACACCGAAGGACAACGCAGCCAGCAGGCAGCCTGAGGCCGCCACATGACGTACGCGCAACGTGAGTCCCCTCCTCAAGGGATCGGTTCCGGAGAGACGCCGAGTCTAATCGCGTGGAGGGACCGCGCGCAATGGTCATCCCTGCACACCACAAGGTGGACAGGTCGCCTGACCTGTGGACCGGCGGTCCAGGACGCCCCCGGGCCGACCGGCGGCGCTGCCGGAGCGGGCGCGGGGCGGCGGCCCGCGCAGGACGGGCGAGGCGGGCCGGGCGGGCGAGGCGGGCCGGGCGGGCGAGGCGGGCCGGGCGGGCGAGGCGGGCGAGGCGGGCCGGGCGGGCGAGGCGGCCCGGGCGGAGGTGCGGCGAAGGGCCGGCGCGGGGCGCCGGAAGCGGCCGGGGCGGCCGGGTCAGCGGTTGCGCTTGGGCACGTACGGCTGCAGCAGCTTGACCGTGGCGGCGATGACCATGATCACGACGGCGATCATGAAGGAGTCGATCGACTTGGCGCCCAGCGCCCAGCCGATGATCCAGACCGCGAGCGCGGCGGTGATGGCGGCAGCGAGTCCCATGGCGCCGCGGATCCTAGCGGACCAGGGCGCGGGCGAACGCGCCGACCAGCTCGCGCACCGCGGCGGGTGGGTCATCGGCCTCGGCGGCGGCCCGGACGAGCCGGCTCCCGACGATGACGCCGTCCGCGCCGGCCTCCGCCGCCTCCAGGGCCTGCTCGGGCGAGCTGATGCCGAAGCCCAGCGCCACGGGCACGTCGGTGTGGCGCCGGGTGTGGGCGATGACGTCGGCGTAGCCCGCCGAGCCGCCCTGGCGCTCGCCCGTGGTCCCGGTGACCGAGACCGTGTAGACGAACCCCCGGGCGCGACCGCCGATCACGGCCAGCCGGTCCTCGGGGGTCGTCGGCGCGACGAGCGGCACGAGGGCCAGGCCGGCGGCGTCGCAGGCGGCCAGCAGCTCCGTGCTCTCCTCCAGCGGCAGGTCGGGGACGATGAGCCCGCTGGCCCCGGCCTCGGCCGCCTGCCGGGCGAAGGCCTCGACGCCCCGGGCCAGCACGAGGTTGGCGTAGAGCATCACGACGACCGGTACGCGTGCGGACAGCTCGGCGCAGACGCCGAAGATCCCGTCGACGGTCGCGCCCGCGCGCAGGGCCACGGTCCCGGCGGCGTGGATGACCGGGCCGTCGGCCAGCGGATCGGAGAACGGCACGCCGAGCTCGATGAGATCGGCCCCGCCGTCGACGTAGGCGTGGCCGATGGCCAGCGAGGTCGCCAGGTCCGGGAAGCCCCCCATCAGGTAGGGCATGAGCGCCGCGCGACCGGGAGCGCGGGCGAAGGCGGCGGCGATGCGCTGGGCTCCGTCCATAGGCGCGGGAGCCTACGACGACAGCGGGGGCCTATGCTCGCTGCGCCGGATGACCGACCTCGACGACCGCACGGACCGTCGCGCGCGCGCACGCGCGGCGCTGACGATGCCGGGCCTGACCGGGCGACGCGGCCTGTGGCTCGTCGGCGCGGCGGCGGTCGCCTTCTTCGTCGTCTACCTGCTCATCCCGCGGCTGGCCGGCCTGGAGGACACCTGGCGGCGCATCGAGAACGGCTCGCCGTGGTGGCTCGGCGCGGGCGTCGCGCTGGAGGCGATCTCCTACGTCGGCTACGCCTGGAACATGGCCGCCGTCAGCGCCGCGGGCGGCGTGCGGCTCGGCGTGTGGCGCTCCACGCAGATCACCCTGGCGGCCACGGCGGCCTCCCGCCTGCTGGCGGCCGGCGGGGCCGGCGGGGTCGCGCTGACGACCTGGGCGCTGGCGCGGGCGGGCCACGGCGCCAAGGGAGCCGTGCGCCAGGTCTCGAGCCATCTCGTGGCGACCTACGCGGTCTTCATGGCCGGCGTGATCCTGTGCGGGATGGGCTTGGCGATCGCGGGCGCGGACCCGCTGCTCACCGCCCTGCCCGCGGTCATCGCCGCGCTGATCGTCGCGCTGTTCGCGGTCGCGATCCAGGCGCCGGACGCCCTGCGCCGGCGCCTCACCAAGGGCGCCCGCTGGCAGCAGCGCCTCCTCGCGGCCCCACAGGCATTGTCCGACGGCACCCGCTTCACGCTCCAGCTCGTCGTGGACCGCGAGAAGGGCCTGCTCGGCACGGTCGTGTGGTGGGCGTTCGACATCGCGACGCTGTGGGCGTGCTTCTGGGCCTTCGACGGCCATCCCCCGGTCTTCGAGCTCGTCATGGCCTACCTGCTGGGGATGCTCGGCAACCTGCTGCCGCTCCCCGGCGGCATCGGGGGCGTCGAGGGCGGCATGGTCGGCGCCTGCGCGGGCTTCGACATCGACGCGTCCACGGCGCTGGTCGCCGTCCTGGCCTACCGCACGATCTCGGTCTGGCTGCCGGCGCTGCCCGGCGTCCTGGCCCTGGCGACGCTGCGCCGGGCGGCCGAGAGCGCCGACGCGGTGCAGCTCGGCGGGGGCCCGGGGCCCGATGACACGTCCGTCTCCCCCGCGCCGGCCCGCGAGCGCACGCCATGAACGACGCGCCGCGCTCTGACCCCATCGGCCGCGGCCATGCGGTCACGCGGCGCGAGGACCCCGGGCGGCGCCGCCGCGTGCACGCCGCGCCGGGGGCGGCGCGCACCGTCGTCAACGGAGGCGACTGCCGCGACTGGACGCTCGCGGCGGTCTGGGCCCATCCCGAACGTCGGCCTGCGCCCGGTCGTCGGCGAGCCCTGAGCGCGCTCAGCCGCGGGCGATGATCTGCGCCAGGTCCTTGTCGCCGCGGCCGCTGAGGCAGAGCACGTCCAGCGTGGACTCCGACGGTGCGTGCAGCGCGTGCCACAGGGCGTGGCTGGTCTCGAGCGCCGGGATGATGCCCTCCAGGCGGGTGACCTCCTTGAAGGCCTGCACCGCCTGGTCGTCGGTGACCGCGACGTAGGTCGCGCGGCCGGTGTCGCGCAGCCAGGCGTGCTCGGGGCCGACGCCCGGGTAGTCCAGGCCGGCCGAGATCGAGTGCGCCTCGAGGATCTGGCCGTCGTCGTCCTGGAGGATCGCGCTGAGCGAGCCGTGCAGGACGCCCGCGCGGCTGCCCGCCGTCAGCGGCGCGCCGTGGCGGCCGTGCAGGCCCTCGCCCCCGGCCTCGACGCCGACGAGCGCGACGTCCTCGTCGGGGATGAAGGCGGCGAAGATCCCCATGGCGTTGGAGCCGCCGCCGACGCAGGCGAGCACGCGATCGGGCAGGCGGTGCTCGCGCTCGAGGATCTGCGCGCGCGCCTCGTCGCCGATGATCCGCTGCAGCTCGCGCACGATCGCCGGGTAGGGCGCCGGGCCGGCGACCGTCCCCAGGACGTAGTGCGTGTCGGCGACGTTGGCGACCCAGTCGCGGATGGCCTCCGAGGTCGCCTCCTTCAGCGTGCGCGAGCCGGCGGCGACGGGCACGACCGTGGCGCCGAGCAGCTGCATGCGCTCGACGTTGGGCTTCTGGCGCTCGACGTCGACCTCGCCCATGTAGACCACGCACTCGAGGTCCAGCAGCGCGCACGCCGTGGCCGTGGCCGTCCCGTGCGAGCCCGCCCCGGTCTCGGCGACGACGCGCGGCTTGCCCATCCGCTTGGCCAGCAGGGCCTGCCCGAGGGCGTTGTTGATCTTGTGCGCGCCGGTGTGGTTGAGGTCCTCGCGCTTGAGGTAGATCGCCCGGCCGGCGACCTCCGACAGCCGCGCGGCCAGGTACAGCGGCGACGGGCGCCCGACGTAGTCGCGGTGCAGGTGGTCGAGCTCCGCTCGGAAGCCCGGGTCCGACCAGGCGTCGAGCCACGTGCGCTCCAGGTCGCCCAGCGCCGGCATGAGCGTCTCGGGGACGTACTGGCCGCCGTAGGGGCCGAAGCGGATCTCCAGGCCGGTGCTCACCGGGCCACCCCCCGGGCGTCGGGCCGCGGGGGCACGGCGCGTACGGGCGGCTGCTCGTCGGTGGCCTTCACGGCGGCGGCGAAGGCCAGCAGCGCGTCGTGGTCCTTGACGCCCGGGGCGGACTCCACGCCGCTGGCGACGTCGACGGCCCACGGGCGCACGGTCTCGATCGCCTCGGTGACGTTGGCCGGGTCCAGGCCGCCGCTCAGGATGAGCGGGACCTTCGAGTACCGGCTCGAGAGCAGGCTCCAGTCGAACGTCTCCCCCGTGCCCCCGCGCAGCCCCTCGCGGTGGGTGTCGAGGAGGTGGAAGTCGGTCCGGAACGCCTGGATCGCGGTGATGTCGGCGCGCCCGCGCACGGCGGCGGCCTTGATGACCTTGGCCCCGGTGCGCCGGGCGACCTCCGCGCAGAAGGACGGGCCCTCGTCGCCGTGCAGCTGCACCAGGCTCAGGCCGATCGTGTCGGCCAGCGCCGCGATGTCGTCCAGCGGCTGGTTGACGAACACGCCGGCGATCTCGGTGCGGCGGCGCAGCTGCGCCGCGATGCGCGCGCCCTCGGCGGGATCGCAGGCCCGCTTGGACCCCGGCCACAGGATCAGCCCGAGCGCCCAGGCGCCGGCGTCGGCGGCGGCGTGGGCGTCGTCCAGGCGGGTGATCCCGCAGAACTTGATGCGAGGGGCACGATGAGCCACGCCCTCCATCCTAGGGAGCGTCCGGCACCGGCCACGCGCCCCGTCGGCCGGTCAGCCCGACTGCAGCGTCGTCGGCCGCTTGCCCAGCGCGATCTCCAGCGTCTGCTTGGAGTCCTTGCGCACGAGCTCGAGCTTGACCTTGTCGCCGGGCCTGTGGCCCGAGACGAGCTGGGAGAGCTGCTGGCTGGAGGTGATGGTCTTGCCGTCGAACTTCGTGATGATGTCGCCGCCGAGCAGCACGGTCTCCGTCGTGCCCTGCAGGGTGGCCTGGATCTCGCCGGCCTTGAGCCCGGCGGCGTCGGCCGGGCTGTTGGCCTCCACCCGCTGCACGAGCGCGCCGTGCTTGGCGGGCAGGTCGAGCGCGTCGAGGCTGCCGTCGACGGTGATCGACTGCACGCCGAGGTAGGCGCGCTGCACGGCCTCGCCGCTCTTGAGCTGGGCCAGGATGGCCTTGGCGGTGTCGATCGGCACCGCGAAGCCGATGCCGACGTTGCCCTGGCTGCCCGCTCCGCCGGTCTCGATCTGGGAGTTGATGCCGATGACCCGGCCGGCCGCGTCGATGAGCGGGCCGCCCGAGTTGCCCGGGTTGATCGCCGCGTCGGTCTGGATGACGTCGCGGATGGCGAAGCCGTTGGGTGCCTGGATCTCGCGCTGCAGTGCGCTGACGACGCCGGTGGTCAGCGTGCGGCTGAGGCCGAAGGGGTTGCCGATGGCGATCGTCGGGTCGCCGACCTGCACGTCGCGCGAGGAACCCAGCGGGAGCGGTTTGAGGGCGAGCCCCTCGGGGTCGACGTTGAGCAGCGCGAGGTCGGTCGAGGGGTCCTTGCCGACGACCTTGGCCCGGACCGTCTTCTTGTCGGCGAACTGGACGGTGACCGCCCTCGCGCCCTCGATGACGTGGTTGTTCGTGAGGATGTCGCCCTGGCCGTCGATGACGAACCCCGAGCCGGTGGCCTCGCTGCGCTGGGTGCCGCCGAACGGGTCGAATGGGTTGTCGGTCTGCTGGACCACCTCGGACCGGACGTAGACGACCCCCGGCGCGTAGCGCTGGTAGATGTCGGCGGCCGTCAGCCCCTGGTTGACGGTCTCGCGGCCCGTGCCGCCCGTGATCGGCGCCTGCCGGATGACCGTGGTCGTGTGGACCTCGCCGTCGTGGCGGTCGACCACGGCCGTGGTCACGCCGGCGGCCACGCCGCCGCCGAGCAGCGCCGCGAGCAGCAGGGGCGCGGCAAGGCGCAGCGCGGATGGTCCGGGGGGCTGGCTCATGAGTCCCTGAGAGTGCCGAGCATCGCTGAAGTGACCCTGAACTCGCTCTAAAGATTGCTAAATGCGGGCCTGTCCTGGACGGACGGCGTGGCGGAGCCTGGCCGGGCGGGCGGGCCCGGCGTTCTCAGAGCGCGTCGTCGGCGCCGCTGCCCCCGTGCCCGATGAGCACGCGCAGGGCCGCCTCCGGGTCTGGGGCGCGCATGAGCGTTTCCCCGATGAGGACGGCGTCGACCCCCACCCGCTCGAGCTCCTCGACCTGCTCACGCGTGTGGAACCCGGACTCCGACACGACGGTCTTGCCCGCCGGGACGTCGCTGAGCAGCTCGTACGTGCGCTCGACGTCGACCGAGAAGTCGCCGAGGTCGCGGTTGTTGATGCCGATGACATCGGCGTCGATCACCTCCAGCGCCGTGTCGAGCTCGGACTCGTCGTGGACCTCGACGAGAACGTCGAGGTCGACCGCGAGCGCCTCGCGGTGCAGCGTGACGAGATCGGCCGGATCCAGCGCGGCGACGATGAGCAGGATCGCATCGGCGCCCGCCACCACGGCCTCGTAGATCTGGTAGGCGTCGACGATGAAGTCCTTGCGCAGGATGGGCAGCGTCGTCGCGCGCCGCGCCTCCTCGAGGTCGCCGAGCGTCCCGCCGAAGTGCGGGCCCTCGGTCAGCACAGACAGCGCAGCGGCGCCGCCGCGCTCGTAGGCCTGCGCGATCTCGGTGACCGTGGCGCCCTCGCGGATCTCCCCCGCCGACGGGGAGCGGCGCTTGTGCTCGGCGATGACCGACACGCCGGGGCGCACGAGGGCCTCGGAGAACGGCCGGCCGTCGTGGGCGTGGTGGATCCGCGCCTCGAGGTCGGCCATCGGGACCTCCTTGCGCCGGCGCCGCACCTCCTCGCGCGTGACGTCGACGATGCGCTCAAGAACGTTGTTCATGCTGCAGCTGCCGCCAGTTCCCCGCTGAGTCGGACGTAGTCATCGAGTGTTCGCGCCGCCGCGCCCGAGGCGATGGTCGCACGTGCGACCTCCACGCCCTCTCCCAGGTCGTCGACCACGCCGGCCGCGTAGATGGCCGCGCCCGCGTTGAGGAGGACCAGGTCGGCGCGCGGGCCGCCCTCGCCCTCCAGGATCGCACGCGCCGTGGCCGCGTTGTCGCCCGGCGGCCCGCCGGCCAGGTCCGCGGGCGCGGCCTCGGGCAGGCCCACGTCGCCCGGGACGACGTCGTAGCGCCGCAGGTCGCCGCCGTTGACCTCCACGACGTGCGTGGGTGCGGACGTGCTCATCTCGTCCAGGCCATCCGCGCTGGACACTACCAGCGCCCGGTCGCAGCCCAGGCGCGCCAGGGCGCCGGCGAGCACCTCGAGGTAGCCCGCATCGGAGACGCCGATGACCTGTCGGCGGGCGCCCGCCGGGTTGGTCAGCGGGCCCAGGAAGTTGAAGATCGTGCGCACAGCCAGCTCCTTGCGCACCGGGATGACCCAGCGCGTCGCGGCGTGGTGGGCCGGGGCGAACATGAACCCGAAGCCGACCTCGTCGATGCAGCGCCCGACCGCGTCGGCCCGCAGGTCGATGCGCGCGCCGAGCGCCTCGAGCACGTCGGCCGAGCCCGACAGGCCGGTCGCCGAGCGGTTGCCGTGCTTGGCCACCGCGCAGCCGGCGCCGGCGGCGACGAGCGCGGCGGTGGTCGAGACGTTGAAGGTCGTGCGCCCGCCGCCGGTTCCGGCCGTGTCGAGCAGGTCGTGGCGACGGCTGCTCACCGGCGTGGCCAGCGCGCGCATCGTGGAGGCCAGCCCGGCGATCTCCTCGACGGTCTCGCCCTTCGTGCGCAGGGCGATGAGGAACGCGGCGATCTGCACCTCGCCGGCGTCGCCGGCCATGATCTCGGCCAGGACGGCGCCGGCCTGCTCCTGGCTGAGGTCGCGGCCCGACGCGAGCGCGTCGATGGCGGCCGTGAGGACGTCGTTGGGCATCAGGAGGGGCGCAAGCCTAGTCCGTCGACGGCGACGGCTCAGGCGTCGGACAGGAAGTTGCGCAACAGGTCCTTGCCGCGCTCGGTCAGGACGGACTCGGGATGGAACTGGACGCCCTCCACCGGCAGCTCGCGGTGGCGGATGCCCATGAGGACGCCGCCCCCTCGCGCCGTGACGGTGAAGACGTCGGGCAGGTCGTCCTCGCGGACGACGAGCGAGTGGTAGCGGCCGACGGTCAGCGCGCCGTGCAGCCCGCGGTAGATGCCCTGGCCGTCGTGCTCGATGACGGTGGTCTTGCCGTGCACGGGCTCGTGGCGCACGACGGTGCCGCCGAAGGCCTGGGCCAGTGACTGGTGGCCCAGGCACACGCCCAGGGTGCGGATCCCCGCCTCGGGGAAGCGGCGCATGGCCTCCATCGACGTCCCGGCGTCGTCGGGCGTGCATGGCCCGGGCGAGACGACGAGGCGATCGGGCGAGCGCTCCAGCAGCTCGTCGACCCCGGCCGCGTCGTTGCGCACGACCTCGACCGTCGCACCGAGCTCCCCCAGGTACTGGACCAGGTTGTAGGTGAAGGAGTCGTAGTTGTCGATGACCAGAACGTTCATGGAAGCTCCTGAGCCGCGATGTTCGCGAAGCCTGCTGAGCGAACACGCGATGACGACGAGGTCGTCACGCCCAGTCCGGCTGCCTGGCCGCCAGCTGGATCGCGCCCTTGACGGCCTTGGCCTTGTTGACCGACTCCTCGAACTCGTAGTCGGGCCTGGCGTCGGCCACCGTGCCGCCGCCGGCCTGGATGTGAGCCTGGCCGTCCTTGATGACGACCGTGCGGATGTGGATGCAGGTGTCCAGGTCGCCCGAGTAGCCCAGGTAGCCGATCGCGCCGCCGTAGCCGCCGCGCTTGACGGGCTCGAGCTCGTCGATGATCTCCATCGCCCGCACCTTCGGCGCCCCCGACAGCGTGCCCGCGGGCAGGATGGAGCGCAGCGCGTCCATCGGCCCGACGTCCTCGCGCAGCGTCCCCGAGACCGACGAGACGATGTGCATCACGTGCGAGTAGGTCTCGATCGACATGAAGGTGTCGACCTGCACGCTGCCGTACTCGCACACCCGTCCCAGGTCGTTGCGGCCCAGGTCGACGAGCATGACGTGCTCGGCGCGCTCCTTCTCGTCGCCGAGCAGCTCGGCGGGGTCGGCGTCGCGCGGCCGCGTCCCGGCGATCGGGCGCGTCGAGGCGCGCCGGGTGGGCGGGGCCGAGACCGTGAGCAGCGGCTCGGGCGAGGCGCCGGCGATCTGGAAGTCCAGGAAGTCCAGGAAGTACATGTACGGCGACGGGTTGACCACCCGCAGCCCGCGGTAGACCGAGAACGGGTCGATGCCCTCCAGCGGGGCGCTCCAGCGCTGGGAGGGCACGACCTGGAAGGCGTCGCCCGCGTGCACGTACTCGACGATGCGCTGCACCATGCCCTCGAACGTCTCGCGCGACATGTTGGAGGTGAACTCCGGCACGGGGCGCGGCGGACGGTCGGCCTCGGGCTTGGGCACAGGCCCGTCCATGAGGCGGCGGGCCTTGGCGATCGTGGCGACCGCGTCGGCGTAGGAGGCCTCGAGGTCGTCGGCGGCGACGTTGACCATGATCGTCACCGTGTGCTTGAGGTGATCGAAGATCACCAGCACGTCGGAGAGCATGAGCGCCATGTCGGGCAGCCCGAGCACGTCCGGGTTGGGCTCGCCGAGCGTCGTCTCGACGGTGCGCACGAGGTCGTAGCCGAAGAAGCCGACCGCGCCGCCCGTGAACGGGGGGGCGTCGGGAAACGTCGCCTGGCGCAGGGCCGCGGCCTGCTCGGCCATGGTGTAGGGGTCGCCGTCGTCGCCCAGCGACCAGCGCACGACCTCGCGCGGGCGCACACCGATGAACGAGTAGCGCCCGACGCGCTGGCCCTGCTCGGCGGACTCCAGCAGGAACGCGGGGAACTCCGGGCGGCGCCCGCGCAGCTTGAGGAACGCCGAGACGGGCGTCTCGCAGTCGTCGATGAACGTGTGGCGCAGCGGCACGAGGTCGTGGTCGCGCGCCAGCGCGCGCACCTCGTCCAGCGAGGGCTCGATGTGCAGCGCGCCGGCCTCGTCGACGGCGGCCTGCGCCGCGCCCGAGGTCACGACGGCGAGCCCTCGCGCGGGCGCCGGCCGTCGAGGACCGCCGCGACGTCGGCCAGGGTCCGCCCGCGGGAGCGCAGCAGCACTAGGAGGTGGTACAGGACGTCGGCGGCCTCGTTGTCGACGCGGTCGTCGGTCTCCTCGCGCGCGGCGCGGGCGACCTCCTCGGCCTCCTCCTCGACCTTGGCCCCGATGAGCGCCGGGTCGTCGAGCAGCGTGACGGTGTAGGAGCCCTCGGGGCGCTCCCGCTGGCGCGCGATCAGCGTGCGCTCCAGGCCGGGGAGCACCTCGTGGGGCGCGGGCGGCTCGAGGTCGCCGGAGAAGAAGCAGGTCCGGGCGCCGGTGTGGCAGGCCGGGCCGGCGGGCTCGACGAGCGCGAGCAGCGCGTCGCCGTCGCAGTCCAGGCGCAGCGCGCGCACGGCCTGCGTGTTGCCCGACGTCGCGCCCTTGTGCCACAGCTCGCCGCGCGACCGCGACCACAGGTGCAGCTCTCCGGTCGCCCGGGTCCGGGCGATGGCCTCGGCGTTGGCGTAGGCCAGCGTCAGGACCTCGCCCGAGCGCCAGTCCTGGACCACGACGGGCACGAGCCCCTGGGCGTCGTAGGCGATGGCGATGGGCGACTCCATGGCGCCGGAGTCTACGAAGCCGGCCTCAGGGCCGGGGCGTGCCCGCGGCGGCCAGCAGGGGCCGCAGCGCCTCGGCGGGCACCGGCTCGCCGAGCAGGAAGCCCTGGGCCAGCGGGCAACCGCGCTGCACGAGGAACGCACGCTGGTGCTCGTGCTCGACGCCCTCGGCCACGGCCTCCATGCCCAGCGCCGAGGAGAGCTCGATGACCGCGGTGACGATCGCGGTGGGCTCGGGGTCCTCGGGCACGCCGCGCAGGAAGGAGCGATCGATCTTGAGCACCTGCACCGGCATGGTGCGCAGGCGCGACAGCGACGAGTAGCCGGCGCCGAAGTCGTCGATCGCGATCTCCACGCCGGCGGCGAACAGCTCCTGGAGCACGGGGTCGGTGCGCATCGGGTCGGCCATCGCCGCCGACTCGGTGATCTCGACGGTCAGGAGGCCGGCCAGCCCGCGCTCGCCGATCGCCTGCAGCAGCCGCCGCCCGAAGTCCGGGCGGCGCAGCTGGCGCGGGGATACGTTGACCGCCACGCGTGGCACGACCAGCCCGTCGCGCCGCCACGCGGCCACCTGGTCGCCGACGCCGGCCAGGACCCAGTCGCCGATGCGGTCGATGAACCCGGTCTCCTCGGCGAAGGCGATGAACTCGTCGGGCATGACGAGGCCGCGGAACGGGTCCTCCCAGCGGATGAGCGCCTCGAGCTTGTGCAGGGTCCCGTCGGCCGGGTCGACGACGGGCTGCCAGTGCAGGGCGAACTCGCCGCGCGTCAGCGCCTTGCGCAGGCGGCTGGTCATCGAGAGGCGCTCGAGCGGCTCGTGCGGGTCGCCCGTGTAGACCGTCACGCCGTTGCGCCCGGCCGCCTTGGCGTCGTACATCGAGGCGTCGGCGTGGCGCAGCAGCTCGTCGGCGTCGGCGGCATCGCGCGGGAAGAGCGAGATCCCGATCGATGCGCCGATGTGGAACTCGGCGCCGGAGATCGTGAAGGGCTTGTTCAGCGAGTGCAGCAGGCTCTCGGCGACGCGGCGGGCCGTGGCCTCGGCCTCGCCGCGGTCCAGGTCGCCGAGCAGCAGCAGGAACTCGTCGCCGCCCTGGCGGGCCAGCAGGTCCATGCCGCGGCGGCGCTCCTGCAGGCGCATCGTCACGTGGCAGAGCAGCTCGTCGCCGGCGGCGTGGCCGAGCGAGTCGTTGACGAGCTTGAAGCCGTCGAGGTCGAGGTACAGCAGCGCGATAGCGTTGCCCGCACGGCGCGCGCGGGCCAGCGCGAGCTCGAGGTGCTCCTGCAGCAGCGCCCGGTTGGGCAGGCCGGTCAGGGAGTCGTGGTAGGCCAGGAAGGCGATCTGCTCCTCGGCCGCACGTCGCTCGGTGAGGTCCACGCCCGAGCTCATCATCGCCGTCGGCCGGCCGCCGGGGTCGCGCAGCACGGTGTTGCGCCACGCGATGACGCGCTGCTCGCCGTCGTCGGTCAGCACCGCGCTCTCGTGCACGCCGTGGTCGGCCTCGTCGTGCAGGACGCGCTCGAAGTGCTCGCGCGCGGCCGTGCGGTCGGCCTCGGGCACCACGGTGTCGAACCAGTCCCGGCCGACCATCGCCCCATCGGGGCGCCCGAGCAGCTCGTGGCCCGCGCGGTTGAGCAGCGTGATGTGTCCGTCGGCGTCCAGCACGACGATGATCGCCCCGGCGATGTCGAGGTAGCGCTGCGCGCGGTAGCGCTCGTCGGCGAGCTCGGAGCGGGTCTCGCGCACGGGGGTGACGTCGATGAGCACGCCCTGGCTGAACCGCGGCCCGTCGCCGCCGCCCATGACGATGCCCTCCTTGTCCCAGACCCAGAGCTCGCGGCCGTCGCGGTGCAGCATCCGGAACTCGAGGTCGAACGGCTCGCCCGTCGCCCACGCCTCGCGCTCCTGGGCGCGGACGCGCTCGCGGTCGTCGGGATGGATGCACCGATACCAGAGCTCCTGGTCGGCCAGGAAGTCCTCGGCCGGGTAGCCGAGCAGGCGCTCGATCTGCGGGCTGACGTACTGCAGCGTGCCCTGCTCGTCCCAGTCGGCGACGTAGGCCACCGCCGGGATGTTCTCCACCAGGCCGCGGAAGCGCGCCTCGGCCACCTCGACGCGGTCCCGCGCCTCCTCGCGCTCGGTCACGTCGTCGACGACCGCGATCCACTCGACCAGGCGCCCGGCGCCGTCGTGGGCCGGCGTCACGCGGATCTCGGCCGAAAACGTGGAGCCGTCGAGGCGCCGGGCGGAGAACGCGCCGCAGTACTCCACGCTGTCGGTCAGCGCGCCGCCGAGGGCCGCGCGGACCTCCGAGCCGGCGGTCTCGGCCGCGATCGTCGCGCTCGGGCGCCCCAGCAGCTCGGCGCGGTCGGCGGCGAACAGCCGCTCGAAGGTCCGGTTGACATACAGGATCGGGCGCTCGGGCCGGGTCGCGTCGGCGACGAGGATCCCGCTCGTGGCCACCTCGAGGGCCCGGATCAGGGCATCTGCGGTCTCCGGCTCACGGCCGGTGGGCGAAGGGCGCTCGGGGGGCTGGACCATGGACGGCGGGGGTCTGCGCGGGCGCGGTCGGGCGCCTGGCCGCGGACGGGTGCGCCTGATCGAGATACCAGCCGAAGGCCCGGTCCACCACGAACGGGACGCCGACCGCCCGCAGCAAGAGTGACAGGACGCGCGGCGGGAGGGCGGGGATGAGCCGCTGGAGGGCCAGGGCCCGCGCGAACGCCGGGCGGTGGCGCTCGTGGAAGGCGCGGTAGCCGTCCAGGGCCTGCGCCCGGGTGCGGTCGCCGTCGAGGACCGGGGCCAGCTCGCGGCCGCAGGCGATGCCGAAGTAGAACGCGGTGCGGATGCCCTCGCCCGACAGCGGGAAGCAGTGCCCCGCGCTGTCGCCGACGCAGAACGCGCCGTCCTGGGTGGCCTCGCCCAGGCGGTGGGGGAACCAGTTGCCCTGGTAGCCGACCGCCCCCACGTCCAGGCGCGCGGCGAGCGCCTGGGTGGCGCCCTTGACCGGGCGCACGGGGTCGTAGGAGCAGGTGCCGACGCGGCGGTGGTCTCCGGCCGGGACGTTCCACCCGTAGCCGCGGCGCACGAGCGAGCGCTCGAGCCAGATGTCCAGCGCGTCGCCGTCGGCGTCGCGCGGGTCGCCGGGGTGGACCTCCAGGCCGCGGCTCAGCGGCGCCTCGGGCGGCTGGACGTGCGGACGGGCCGAGATGCGCCTCCAGCCGCACGCGTCGACGACCAGCGGGGCGATGACGTCGCCGCGGTCGGTGTGCACGACGTCGCCGTCGCGGCCGTGCACGACGGCGGTCTCGAAGCGCGCGCTGCCGCACTGCTCCCACAGCAGCCGGCACAGCGTGCGGTAGTCGAAGCTCGACCAGCTCCACGGCAGCCGGTAGGCGGCGCGGCCGTGCGGCGTGGAGAACGTCATCCGCGGCAGCTCCTGCAGGATCGCGTCCCCGACGCCCATCGCATGCAACCACGGCGTCGGCGCCGCGCAGGCCGACGTCGCGCGCTCGCCGATCTCGTAGCGGTCCAGGACGAGCACGTCGGCCGGCCCGCGCGTGCCCAGCGCCAGCTCGCGGGCGACGGCCAGGCCGGCGAAGCTCGCGCCGCAGACCACGACGTCGGCGCGCGTCCCGTCCAGCGAGGTGCGCTCCGCGCCGCGGGCCGTGGCGCGGACGGTCACCCGACGACCCCGGAGTGCTCCACGCGGCGCAGCACGAGCCGGTAGACGCCGCAGGCGAACGCGATCCCCGGGCGGGCCCGCGGCGTGCACGCGCTGAGGACCGCGCGGGCCGAGCCGAACAGCTCGCGCGCGCGGTGCAGCTCCTCGGCGGGCACCGCGCGGCGCCCGGCGGCCAGCGCGTCCTCGTCGACGCCCGGGAGGTAGACGCGGTCCATGGCGAAGTCCTCGCGGACGTCGCGCAGGAAGTTCGTGAGCTGGAACGCGGTGCCCAGCCGGGCGACGTCCTCGCGGCGCTCGGACCGCACCCCGATGAGCGGCGCCATGATCCGCCCGACCGCGGCGGCGCTGCCGTCCATGTAGCGGTCGAGCTCCTGCCGGGTGCGCAGCCGGACGCGGCCGTCGCAGTCGACGCGCATCGAGTCCATGTAGACCCCGAGCTCGGAGAGCGGGAGGCGGTGGCGGACGCCGGCGTCGACGAGCGCGGCGATGACCGGATGGTCGCTGTGCCCGGTCGCCAGGCCGTCCTCCAGCGTGGCCTGCCACGCGTCCAGCGCCTCCCGGCGGTCCTGGGCCGTGGGCGGCCGGTCCGGGCCGTCGACGATCTCGTCGGCGCCGCGCACGAACCCATACAGCGCGTGGACGGCCGGGCGGACGTCGCGCCCCAGCGCCTGCGTCGCCACGTGGAACGTGGGATCGTGCCGTCGCTGGACGGCCCGGCAGCGGGCATAGGACTCTCGGACGTGCGCGTCGTGCATGGACTCCCCTGCCTCGGGCTACGTACCCCAACCACGACGAGGATGACGGCATCAAGCGACAGACGCTCCTGAGCGGGATCATCGACAGCCGGCTCGTGGTGGTCACGGGCAAGGGCGGGACCGGCAAGACGACGGTCGCCGCCGCGCTCGCGCGGGCCGCCCGCGAGCGGGGCCGGACCGCCGTGCTGTGCGAGATCGCGGGCTCCACGCGGGCCACGGACCTCGTGGAGGGCACCGGCGTCGACACGCTGGCGATCGATCCGCAGCACGCGCTGGAGGAGTGGTTGGGCCGCCAGCTGCCGCGCCGCCTCGTCCACGTCCTGGCGCGTTCGGGCGCCTTCGCCGGCTTCGTCGGGGCCGCGCCGGGCGTGCGCGAGCTCGTCACGATCACCAAGGCGTGGGAGCTCGGCGAGGAGCGTCGGTGGCGCCGGGACGCGGTCCCCTACGACACCGTCGTGCTCGACGCCCCGGCCTCCGGGCACGGCGTCGGGCTGCTGCGCACGCCGCGGACGTTCGCCGACATCGCTCGGATCGGGCCGATCGCGTCCCAGGCGCGGCTCGTCGACGCCGGGCTGCGCGATCCCGCGCGCACCGCGCTGGTGGCCGTGGCGCTGCCCGCCGAGCTGGCCGTGACCGAGACGCTCGAGCTGGAGGCGCGGCTGCACGACCGCCTCGGGCGCGCGCTGGACGCCATCGTCGTCAACGGCGTGTGGCCGCGGCGCATGAGCGTGGGCGACAGCGACCGCGTCGCGGCGGCCGACGGCGCCCTGGCCGCGGCGCCCCGCCATGCCGTGGCCGCCGCCGCCGGGCGCGTGCGCGTGCAGCAGTCCCAGCTCGCGCGGCTGCGCCGCGACGCGACCGCCCCGGTCCTCACGCTGCCGTTCCTGTTCGAGACCGGACTGCATGACGAGCACATCCGGGCCCTTTCCACAAGGCTCGCGGTCGCCGCATAGGACACCCGTCCGTTCGGGCCGCCACCCGGCTGAATCCGCCGCGGGCCCCGCCGACGAAGGGGTGGAGACAACAGGCGAATGCGACCCACGGACGGGTCGGCCCTGGGACCGAGCGTCGCTTCTGGAGGGAGCGCGGCGCCGGACCGCATCGGGACCGCCAAGGATCGCGAGTCGACCTTTCGCCGCCTATACGCCTCCCACCGGAGGGGACATCCACGGTTACGGGCCCTGCCTGACGACGGTCAGCAGGGCCCGTCTCCGTTTCCCGCCCGCCCGCCGACCCTGCGGTGGCGGCCGGTAACGTCGGGGGCGAGTGGCCCCCTCCCCGTCCCCCTCGCCCGTCCCGGCGATCCGGCTGCGCGGCGTCGTCAAGCGCTTCGGCCCGGTGACCGCGGTCGCCGGCCTCGACCTCGAGGTCCCCGACGGGACGTGCGTCGGGCTGCTCGGCCCCAACGGCGCGGGCAAGAGCACCACGATGCGGCTGCTCACCGCCCAGTCCATCGCCGACGAGGGCGAGCTGCAGGTGCTCGGGTACGCGCTGCCCGGCGAGTCCAAGGCCGCCCGGGCCGAGATGGGCGTCGTCCCCCAGCTCGACAACCTCGACGTCACGCTGACCGTCGAGCAGAACCTCCTGGTCTTCACGCACCTGTACCGCATCGGCCGTGCCGGGCGCCGCGCCGCGATCGACCGTGCGCTGGACATCGCCAACCTGCGCGAGCGCCGCGCCTCGCGCGTCGACGAGCTGTCGGGCGGCATGCGCCGGCGGCTGCTCATCGCCCGCGCGCTCGTGCACGGGCCGCGCCTGCTGCTGCTCGACGAGCCGACCGTCGGCCTGGACCCGCAGGTCCGCCAGGAGCTGTGGGCGCTCATCGACCGCCTGCGCAGCGAGGGCGCGTCGATCCTCATGTCCACGCACTACATCGAGGAGGCCGAGCGCCTGGCCGACACGGTCGTGGTGATGGCCGAGGGCACCGCGGTCGCGGCGGGCCGCCCCGGCGACCTGGTCACCGAGCACGCCGGCCGCGAGGCGCTGGAGGTCTACGGCGACCCCGAGCGCCTGCGCGAGGTCGAGGCGCAGGCCGCGCGCCGCGGCTGGCCGACGCGGCGCACCGGCACGTCGGTGACGATCCTGCGGGCCGAGGACCTCGACGGCGACGCGCCGGCGGGCGACCGCCGGCCCGCCAGCCTCGAGGACGTGTTCGTGCTGCTCACCGGCGAGGAGACCTCCTGATGGCCGTCCGTCCCGGCGCCCGCCGCCCCGGGCGGCTGGACCGCCCCGCGCTGACCGGCGTCCTCGTGCGCGAGATCGTCAACTTCGGGTCCTACTGGCGGTCGTCGGCGTTCTCGTCGATCGTCCAGCCGACGATCTACCTGCTGGCCTTCGGGTTCGGCTTCGGCTCGCTGGTCAAGCGGGTCGACGGCCTGGACTACGTGGAGTTCGTCGGCACGGGCACGGTCGCGACCGCGGTGCTGTTCTCCTCCGTGTTCCCGGCGATGTTCGGGACGTTCGTCAAGCGCACGTTCCAGAAGACCTACGACGCGATCCTCGCGGCGCCGGTCGACACGGAGGAGCTCGTGACGGCCGAGGCGCTGTGGATCGCCGCGCGCTCCGGCGTCTTCGGCTGCTTCCCGATGCTCGTGGCGATGATCTTCGGCCTGGACCCGTCGTGGGGCATGCTGCTCGTGCCGCTCATCGCGTTCGTCGCCGGCTTCGGCTGGGCCGCGTTCGGGGTGCTCATCGCGGCGCTGCTGAAGTCGATCGACGACTTCAGCTACGTGACCTCGACGGTCATCACGCCGCTGTTCCTCGTGGCCGGCACGTTCTTCCCGATCTCGGGGCTGCCGCAGTGGGCGCGCATCGCCGCCAACGCCAACCCGCTCTACCACTGCGTCGAGCTCGTCCGCCACGCCGCCTTCGGGCTGCAGACCGACGACCTCTGGCACCTCGGGTTCCTCGTGGCCTTCGGCCTGGTGACCTGGCGGCTGGCGATCCACTACATGGAGCGCCGGCTCATCACGTGAGACCGGTGTGTCCGGCGCGGCCGCGCCGGCCTAGGCGTCGAAGCCCAGGCGGTCCAGCAGCGCGTCGTCGCCGCGCCAGCCTCGGCGCACGCGGACGATGAGGTCCAGATGGACCTTCGTGCCCAGCTCGCGCTGCAGCTCCTTGCGGGCGCCCGTGCCGATCTGGCGGATCATCCGGCCGCCCGCGCCGACGAGGATGCCCTTCTGGGACTCCGTCTCCACCCAGGCGTGGGCGTGGACGATCGTCAGGCCCTCGCGCGCGGTGTCGACCTCGTCGACGACGACCTCGACGGCGTGGGGCACCTCCTGGAACGTGCGGCGCAGCACCTGCTCGCGGATGAGCTCGGCGAGGTGCACGTAGGGCGACAGGTCGCTGTGGTCGGCCGCGTCGAACAGGAACGGCGACTCGGGGACGATGGAGAACAGGTGGTCGGCCAGCGCGTCGATGCCGGTGCCCTTGCGCGCCGACACGGGGAAGATCTCGTCGCCGACGCCGAGCTCGGACACGGCCTGCAGCGCGACGATGATGTGCGCGCGGTCGAGACGGTCGACCTTGTTGACCGCCACGACGACGGGGCACGGCGCGTTCTGCAGCGCGCGGGCGATGAAGCGGTCCCCCGGCCCGACGCCCTGCTCGGCGTTGAGCACCATGAGCGCCACGTCGGTCTCGGCCAGCTCGCGCTCGACGCGGCGCTGCATCCGCTCGGTCAGCGTGTCCAGCGGCTTCTGCACCCCGGGCAGGTCGGTGAGCACGAGCTGGACGTCGTCGCGCGTGGCGACGCCGCGGATCGCGCGACGGGTGGTCTGCGGCTTGTCGGAGACGATCGCGACCTTCTGGCCGACGATCGCGTTGACGATCGTGGACTTGCCGACGTTGGGCCGTCCGGCCAGGGCGACGAAGCCGGCGCGGGTGGCGCTCACGGCCGCACCCTCCGCACGAGCCAGCCCCCGGGCGAGCTCATGCCCGGACCCCGGCCCGCGGGGCGAGGTCGTTCGCGGTCACCACGAGAGGATCTCCGCCTGGACGGCGAGCATCTCGCCGTCGTCGGTCTCGTGGTCCATGCCGACGAGGTGCAGGGCGCCGTGGACGATCGCCTCGCGCAGGTCGGCCGTGTGGGGCGGGCAGATCACGACGTCGCCGAGCTCACGCGGCCCGGGGACGTCCGCGGCGGCCTCGTCGATCGGGAACGACAGCACGTCGGTGGGGCCGGGCTTGCCGCGGTGCTCCAGGTTGAGCTCGGCGATCCGCTCGGGCGTCACGAAGCTCACCGCGACGTGACCGTCGCGGACGCCCGCGGTGCCGACCGCGAGCGCGACCATCCGATCGATCTCGGCATCGGGCGGCGCGCCCGGGGCCAGCTCGCGTCCCAGCACCTCGACCTCCAGGCCGTCCATGTCAGGCGCGCTTGCGTTCTGCCGAGCGCAGCTCGGGGGCCTGGCTCTGGTCGTGCGCGTCGTAGGCCTCGACGATCCGCTGCACGAGCCGGTGGCGGACGACGTCGCCGCCGTCGAAGCGCACGAAGTCCACGCCGTCGACGTCGGTGAGGATGTCGCCGACGACGATGAGCCCGGACTTCTCGTTGCGCGGCAGGTCGACCTGCGTGATGTCGCCGGTGATGACCATCTTCGAGCCGAACCCCAGCCGCGTCAGGAACATCTTCATCTGCTCGGGGCTCGTGTTCTGGGCCTCGTCGAGGATGACGAACGAGTCGTTGAGGGTGCGGCCGCGCATGAAGGCCAGCGGCGCCACCTCGATGACGCCCTTCTCCAGGAAGCCGGCGACCTTCTCGGGGTCGATCATGTCGTTCAGCGCGTCGAACAGCGGGCGCAGGTACGGGTCGATCTTGGCCATGAGGTCGCCCGGCAGGAAGCCCAGGCGCTCGCCGGCCTCGACGGCCGGCCGGGTCAGGATGATGCGGTTGACCTCGCGCCGCGAGAGCGCGGCGGCGGCCATCGCGACGGCCAGGAACGTCTTGCCGGTGCCCGCGGGCCCGATCCCGAACGTGACGGTGTTGCGCCGGATGGAGTCGACGTAGCGCTTCTGGTTGACCGACTTGGGGGCGACCTTCGTGGACCGGTGGCGCCAGATGACGTCCTCGAGCACCCGCGCGGGCGACTCGTGCTGGTCCAGGGCGCTCGTGACCGCATCGATCGTGCCCGGCGAGATGTCGTGGCCGCCCTCGATGAGCTCGGAGAGCTCGCGCACGACCACGGCGGCGGCCTCGACGGCGGCGTCCTCGCCCTCGAGCGTGACGAGGTTGCCACGCAGGTAGAGCTGGCAGTCGATGTGGCTCTCCAGCTGACGCAGCACCTGGTCGTGGCTGCCGCTCAGGGCCGCGGCGACCTCGTTGCTCAGCTCGATCTGACGGCGCATCTAGGTCAGCGCCTCTCGGGCGGCGGCCGACACGCGCTTGCCGTCGGCCCGTCCGCCCACCTGCGCCATCGCGAGCTTCATCACGCCGCCGAGGTCCTTCGGCGAGGACGCACCGGCCTCCGCGACGGCCGCGGCGACGATCGCGTGCAGCTCGTCGTCGCCCAGCTCGGCGGGCAGGTAGCCCGCGATGAGCTCGGCCTCGGCCTCCTCGGTGTCGGCGAGCTCGTCGCGCCCGGCGTCGCGGAACTGGCCCGCGGCGTCCAGCCGGCGCTTGCGCTCGCGGCGCAGCACGGCCTGCTCGTCGGCCGAGCCGTCCTTGGCGGCCTTCTGCAGCTCGCTCAGCACGAGGCGCAGCGCACCGACGCGCGTCTTGTCGCCGGCCTTCATGGCGGCCGTGAGGTCCTGCTTGACGGTGTCGGTGACGCTCATCCCGATCGATTGTAGGCCGCTGGACCGGACGCCCCCGCTCAAGCCGTCCACACGTCGGGCCGATGCCGGGGCGTGATGCGCCACCGCCTGATCGTGGCCGCGACGACCCTCGCGACGCTCCTCGCCGCCGCCCCCGCGCACGCCGATCCGCGGGGGACGTGGAACCTCGGCGAGCAGCGCGCGGTGCGCCTGGCGGGCGTGCACGACCTGCCCGACGCGTCCTTCCACGGCGAGCGGCCCGCCGACGGCGACCAGCTGCCGTCGGCCTTCGCGGCCTACGCCGCAGCGCACGGGCTGCTGCCGATCGCGGTCCCGGCCGGCCGGATGCCCGTGGCGGCCTTCGACCGCCTGCTCGTCGCCCAGCTCGGCGCCGGCGACGTCGCTGCGGCCGTCCAGCACGAGGCGTGGCGGGCGGGCCTGCAGCCGCCCGCGGACCTCGGCACCGAGGTCGTCGCCCGCTTCCTGGGGCTGCGCGACAACCACCCCGCCGACCAGGAGGGGCTCGAGCTGTTCCCCACCGACGCGATCACCCGCGCCGAGGCCGCGCACTCCTTCGCGATCGCCCTGCGCTGGCAGGGCGGCGGCGCCGACGCCGCGCGCGCGACGTTCGCGCGCTTCGTGCTGCCGGCCTACACGGCGGCCCAGCGCCGCCTGCTGCGCCTGGCCGTGTCGAAGATCGGCATGCCCTACGTCTGGGGCGGCGAGACCGACGCGGCCGGGACGTGGTTCGGCGGCCAGGCCCACGGCGGCTACGACTGCTCGGGCTTCGTCTGGCGCGTGTTCAAGCTGTCGGGCTTCTCATGGGGCACGCAGATCCACGGGCGCACCGCTGCGGCGCAGGCCGGCGAGATCCGCCGGGGCGCCCGCGTGCGCCTCGACGCCGTGGCGCCCGCCGACCTGCTGTTCTTCGGCCCCGGCCGGTTCTGGCAGAAGGCCACCGAGCGGCGCATCGTGCACGAGGGCATCGCGCTCAGCCGCGACTGGATGATCCACAGCTCCGACCAGGGCGTGTACGTCTCGCCGCTGTTCGACCCGTGGCGCGCCCGGCGCTTCAGCTGGGCGCGTCGGGTGCTCTGACGCCGTCGGCGGCGGCGTCGGCCGGCGCGCTGCTCACGTCGCCGCCCGTCGGGTCGTGGCCGAGCTGCGGCGCCCGCCCCAGGCCGCCGAGCTCGGACGTGTCGCGGCCGAACAGCAGCTGGATGTTCCAGTCCACGAGCAGGCGCAGCTTGCGCTTGGTGCCCGGGAGCATGGCGAGGTGGTAGCTGCGGGCCAGCCACCAGGCGGGCACGCCGCGCCAGCGGATGCCCAGCGTCGTGGCGACGGCCTGTCCCTGGCCCATGTCCACGAACACGCCCTTGGTCTTGAAGCGGAACGGGCGCACGCGGCCGTTGCCCAGCGACGCCGCGACGTTGCGGGCCACCGTGCGCCCCTGGCGGATCGCGTGCTGGGCGGTGGGCGGCGTGGGCTCGCGGCCCTTGCGCGCCGGGTCGGGCACGGCGGCCGCGTCGCCGATGGCCCACACGGCGTCCTGGCCTTCGGCGCGCATCGTCGCGTCGACCCGGATGCGGCCGCGGTCGTCGAGCGCCAGCCCGAGGCGGGCGATGACCGGATGGGGCTTGACGCCCGCGGTCCACACGAGGGTGCGGGTGGGCACGACCTCGCCGCCCGACAGCGTCACGCGGTCGGCCTGCGCGGACTGCAGGGTCGTGCCCAGGCGCATCTCGATGCCGCGGCCGCGCAGCTCGCGCGTGGCGAACTCCGCGAGGCCGGCGGGGATCTCGGGCATGACGCGGTCGCGCGCCTCCACGAGGATCCAGCGCATCCCCTGCGTGCGGCAGCGCGGGTAGAGCTGGATGACGTCGGCCGCGAAGTCCTGCAGCTCGGCCAGGCCCTCCAGCCCCGCGTAGCCGGCGCCCACGAAGACGTAGGACAACCACGCCTGGCGCTCGGCCGGGTCCTCGAGCGTCTCGGCCACCTCGAGCGTGCGGATGACGTGGTTGCGCAGCTGGATGGCCTCGGGCAGCGACTTGAACCCGAGCCCGTGCTCGGCGAGGCCGGGCACGGGCAGCGTTCGCGAGACGGACCCCAGCGCGACGACGAGCTGGTCGTAGTGGAGGTCCTCGACGACGCCCGCGGCGCCGCGGACCTGGATCGTGCGCTCCGCGGGGGTGGCGCCGACGACGGTGCCCAGCCGCAGGTCGGTGCGCCGCAGCTCCTCGCGCAGCGGCACGACGACGTGGCGGGGCTCCAGCGAGCCGGCCGCCGCTCCGGGCAGCAGCGGCGTGTAGAGCAGGAAGTTGACGTCGTTGACCAACGTGATCCGGGCCGCCTGCGGCGGCAGGACCTTCTCGAGCGTCCGGGCGGCGTAGAAGCCCCCGAAGCCCCCTCCGGCGATCACGACGTGCCAGGCCATGGGCTCCAGGCTAGCCCCGTGCTCAGGCCGTCGCCGGCCGCGCCGCCGCCCCGCCGGTGCCGACCGCCAGCCGCCGCACCAGGAACTCGAGCTCGTCGGCGACGACGCGCTCGAAGCCCTCCCCGACGTAGGCGTCGAAGTGGCCGAAGGGGTAGCGGCGCAGCTCGCCGCGCGGCGCGCGCTGGGCGGCCGCGACCGCGGGCCCGGGCGGGGTCGTCTCGTCGCGGTCGGCGACGCACACCAGCAGCGGGCAGGTGATCCGGTCCGCGCGCGTCCCGGGGCGGTAGGCCGGCACGTGGAACATGATCCGCGCGGCCACCGCGTTGGACCACCGTGACGCCGGCGCCGTGATGGCCGCGAAGCCCGGCGCGGCCTCCGCGGCCGTCATCACCGCGAAGCTGCCGGGCTCTCCCACGGCGGGGATCGTCACCGCCCGCCGGCCCGTCAGCCCGACGAGCACGTCGGCGATCGCGTAGGCCGTGCCGCGCAGGATGTTGCGCAGCGGCACCGTCAGCAGCGTGGGGATCCCGTCGCAGAACGGGACCTGCGCGACCGCGGCGGCCAGGTCGTGGTCCTCGGCGGCCAGCGCCAGCACGTGGCCGCCGCTGAACGAGGTGCCCCAGAGGGCGATGCGCGCGGCGTCGATGCCGGGCAGCCCCCGGGCGAAGCGCAGTGCGGCGCGGTAGTCGTCCTGCTGGCGGCCGATGTCCAGCAGCTGGCGCGGCTCGCCCGTCGAGCGCCCGAAATGGCGGTAGTCGAAGAGCACGACGGCCATGCCGGCGGCGGCGAAGCGCTCGGCGAACGCGGGCAGCGCGTCGTCGCGGGTCGCGCTGAAGCCGTGGGCCATGACGACGCAGGGCACGTCGCCCGCGGCGGCCTCCGGGCGGTAGACGTAGGCGGCACAGCGCTCGTCGCCGGAGGGGAAGGTCACGTGCTCGCGGACATGCGCCGAACCTATCGCCGCGCGGCGGGCCCCGCGCGACCGGGACCGACTCGCGTCAGCCGGCGAGCGTGAAGCGCCCGACGATCGCGTCGAGCTCGGCGGCCCGCGCCGCGAGGTCCTGGGCGGCCCCGGCCGTGTCCTGCCCGGCGGTCGTCGTCTGCTCGGTCGTGCTGGGGACTCGGCGGCCCTGAAGACCGCGTTCGCGCAGACCGCCGACCTGAGGCTCAAGCGGGCCGTCGCGGGTCCATGACGGAGGTCTGATCCGTCAGGTGGGTGACCCCTTGACGCGTGCGTGGGCGGTCAGCCGATCGCCGCGAGCCGCAGCGCCGCCCACTCACCGCTGAGCCGGCGGTCGGCCTCGGCGAGCCCGTGGCGGGCGAACGCCGCGGCGATCTCGTCGGCCTCGGAGGCCAGCAGCCCGCTGGCGATCAGCGTACGCGGCGCCGGCCCGGCGAAGCCGGCGCGCGCCACGCAGAGCAGCAGCGGGCGCAGGAGGTTGGCCAGCACGAGCGGGGCCGTCGGCACCGGCCCGCCGCGGACCAGGTCGAAGCGCCGGGCCTCCACCTCCACGGCATTGACCGCGGCGTTCTCCCCCGTGGCACGTACCGACTCGACCTCGTGGTCGACGCCGAGCACCGGCGCCCACCCGAGCCGGGCGGCGGCGATGGCCAGCACGCCCGACCCGCACCCCAGGTCCACGGCGGGACCCCCGGGCTCCAGGCCGGCCAGGAGCTCGAGGCACAGCCGCGTCGTGTGGTGGGCGCCGGTGCCGAACGCCTGTCCGGGATCGATGACGAGGTCGAGCAGGCGGTCGCGGGCCGGCTCCCAGGGCGGGCGGACGAAGAGGCGGCCGGCGATCTCGACGGGCCGGTGGAACGCGCGCCAGCGGTCGGCCCAGTCATCGGCGACCTCCGTGGTCACGACCTCGACGAGGGCGGCGCCGGCGGCGGCCCGCAGGTCGGGCAGCTCGGGCAGCTCGCCCGGCGCGCCGTAGACCGCGTATTCGACCACGCCGGGGGAGACGTCGACCTCCTCCACCCCGCCCGGCGCGAGCGTGAGCAGCTCGGCAAGCACGAGATCGGCGTCCGCGCGATGGACGCGGACGGCCAGGCGCACCATGGTCAGCGCTGGAAGAGGCGCCGTAGCTTGCCGACGACCGACTCATCGCCGTCGGAGAGCTGGTCGGCGCCGATGGACTCCGCGAGCTGCTCGAGCAGGTCGCGCTGCTCGCCGGTCAGGCGCCGCGGGATGACGACGTTGGCCACGACGCGCAGGTCGCCGAAGCGGCCCTGGCGCCGCAGGGCGGGCATGCCCTTGCCGCGGACGCTGAGCACCTCGCCGGGCTGGGTGCCGGCGGGCACGTCGACCTCGATCGCGCCGACCCCGGGGTGCTCGACGGTCACCGTCGTGCCCAGGGCGGCCAGCGGCGCGGCGATGTCGGCGGCCGTGACGAGGTCGTCGCCGTCGCGCAGCCAGGCGTCGTCGGCGGCGACCTGCAGCACGACGTACAGGTCGCCGGGCGGCCCGCCGCGGTCGCCGGCGTGCCCGCGGCCGGCGAGGCGGATGCGCTGGCCGTCGGCGATGCCGGCCGGCACGTCGACCTCGAGCATCCGATGCCCGACGACCAGGCCGCGGCCGTCGCACGTCTCGCAGGGCTGGGACGGGATGCGGCCGTCGCCCCCGCAGCGGTCGCAGGCGACCTGGCGGACGACCTGGCCGAACGGCGACCGCGTCACGGCCTGGAGGATCCCCTGGCCGCCGCAGCGCTCGCACGTCTCGATCGGTGTGCCCGGCTCGGCGCCGTTGCCGTGGCAGTGCTCGCAGCGGTCGATGGCCTCGAAGCCGACCTTGACCTTCTCGCCCGCGTAGGCCTGGGCGAGCGTGATGTCGACCGCGACGGCGATGTCGTCGCCCTGGCGCGGGCCGGTGCGCCCGCCGCCGCCGAAGCCGCCCCCGCCCCCGCCGAAGAACGCGTCGAACAGGTCGCTGATCGAGCCGAACCCGTCGAAGTTCGGCGCCTGGCCGCCGCTGCGCAGACCGTCGTGGCCGTAGCGGTCGTAGGTCGCGCGGCGGTCGGCGTCGTTGAGGATCTCGTAGGCCTCGGCGGCCTCCTTGAACTTCTCCTCGGCGTCGGGGTCATGCTTGTTGACGTCGGGGTGCAGCTCGCGGGCGAGCTTGCGGAACGCCTTCTTGATGGTGGTGTCGTCGGCGTCGCGGGCGACGCCGAGCACCTCGTAGGGATCGCGGGGCACGGTGGAGCTCATGGTCCGTAGACGTCCTCGATGAAGCGCGACAGCTCGAAGGCGGCCTCGCGTACGGAGCGGATGGCGCGGGCGTAGTCCATGCGGACGGGCCCGATGACCGAGACGGTGCCGAGCTTGCGGGCGGGAAGCCCGTAGCCGGCGCCGACGACGGCCAGGGTCTGCAGGGCGGGCGCCTCGTTCTCGGAGCCGATGCGCACGAGCACGTCGGGCTCGCGCAGCGCGTCGCGCAGCAGGCCCAGGAGGCTGGCGCGGCGCTCGAGCATCTGCATCAGCTCGTTGATCTGGGCGAGGTCCTGGACGCGGTGCTCGCCGATGAGGCGGGCGGCGCCGTCGACGTACAGCGTGTCCTGGGCGGTCTCGGCCAGCTCGGTGAAGACCGGCGAGATGTGCACCAGGAACGCCAGCTCGGTGCCCGACAGGCTGGGGTCCGAGAGGCGGGTGTGCAGCATCCGCGCGCCGAGACCGACGCCCTCGAGGCGCTCGCTGAGGAACGACCCGGCCCACTGCACCAGGCCCGGGTCGACGGGCCGGTCGAAGGTGAAGACGCGCTTGGTCACCCCGCCCGTGGAGGTGATGACCACGACCATGAGGACCTGGGGCTGCAGCAGGAGGACCTCGACGTGGCGGATGGTGGCCGTGTCGATGGGCGGCGCGGAGACGATCGCCAACAGGTTGGTGACCTGCGAGAGCGTCTCGCTCGTGACCCGCATCGCCTCGTCGACCTCGCGGCGCATGAGCTGCAGCCCGAGTGCGCGCCCGGCCGGCACGAGCGCCGCCGACTGCAGGTGGTCGACGTACCAGCGGTGCCCGGCGTCGGTGGGCGCGCGGCCCGCGGAGGTGTGCGGATGGGCCAGCAGCCCGTACTCCTCCAGGCTGGCCAGCTCGTTGCGGATCGTCGACGGGCCGAACTCCAGGTCGGGGTCGGTGGCCAGGGTCTTGGAGCCCACGGGCTGCCCGGTCGAGGCGTAGGCCTCGACGACCTTGCGCAGGATGAGCTCCTGTCGGGGCGACAGCACTGCAGGGAACTGTAGGGCGCCGCTCAGCCGAGCCGGAGCTCGGCCTCGCCGCGGCGGACGACCTTGACGTCGCCCTGGCGGGCCTCGGTGTCGACGTGGGCGATGCCGTCGGCGACCGTGGTGACCTTGGAGGTCACGACGATCTCGCGCTCAAGGACCCCCATGCCGCGGAACTGGACGCTCAGGCGCCGCAGCGTGTGGGGCCCGCCGGCCGCCTCGGTCTGGGCGCGCGCCACCTGGGCCATCGTCCACAGCCCGTGCAGGATCCGGCCGGGCAGGCCGACCTGCCGGGCGAAGTCCTCGTCGACGTGGATCGGGTTGAAGTCGCCCGAGGCGCCCGCGTAGCGGATGGTGGTCATGCGGTCGGGCGTGACGCGCAGCTCGGGCAGCTCGGTGCCGGGCTCGAAGGTGGTGGCCATGCTCAGGCGCCTCGCACGACGTTGCTCCAGGTGCCGACGCACACGGTGTGGCCGTCCTGGTTGGTGGACACGGACTCGAAGACGTAGAAGGCGTTGCCGCCGCGCTCGGAGATCGCCTTGACCAGGACGGTGGTCTCGATCTCGTCGCCGGCGACGACGAGCGGCCCCCAGGTGAACTCCTGGCCGCCGTGCACGAGCAGCGCGAAGTCGATGCCGACCTCGGGGTCGAACATCACCGGGCTCACCGCCGCGCCGCTGTAGACGACGGCGAACATCGGCGGCGCGACGACGTCGCGGTAGCCCGCGGCGCGCGCGGCCTCGTGATCGAGGTACAGGGGCTCGGTCTCGCCCGTGGCGAGCGCGAACTCCTTGATCTTCTCCCGGCCCACCGCGTACAGCACCGGGGGATAGGTCTTGCCGACCGCGTCCGCGTTGACTGCCATCCGAGGGGATCCTAGTCGGCGGGCGCCACGTGGACCCGGGTGCGCTGGGTGGCCACGACGCACGCCAGGACGGCCAGCGCGGCGGCCACGGTCGCGGCGCCGACGGCCTCGCCGAGGATCGCCGCGGCCCAGACGAGGCTGAGCACGGGCTGGGCCAGCTGCACCTGGCCGATCTTGGCGACGCCGCCGCGGGCCAGGCCCGCGTACCAGGCGAAGAACCCCAGGAACATCGAGATCAGCGACACGTAGGCGAACCCCAGCCACGCCGTCGACGAGGCGTGGGCACCGTGGGCGGCCAGCGCTCCCGCGGCGACCGCGACGGTCACCGGCAGGCTCAGCACGAGCGCCCAGCAGATCGTCCGCGCCCCGCCGAGCACGCGGCTGAGCCGGCCGCCCTCCGCGTAGCCGACCGCGCAGAGCACGACGGCGGCCAGCAGCTCGCCGTCGGACAGCCCGACCGCGCCGCCGCCGCGGCTCAGGGCGAAGGCCAGCACCGCCACCAGCCCGGCGCCGCCGGCCAGCCAGAACGCGCGCGTCGGGCGCTCGCCCCCGCGCAGCACCGCGGCGAACGCGGTCGCCGCGGGCAGCAGGCCGACGACGACCGCGCCGTGCGCGGCGGGCAGCCGCTGCAGGGCCAGCGACGTGAACAGCGGGAAGCCCACGACGACGCCGAGCGCCACGAGGACCAGGGATCGCCACTGCGCCGGCGTCGGGCGCGGCGCGCGGGAGGCGAGGAGCACCGCGCAGCCCAGCACGCCCGCGACGACGGCGCGGCCGAAGGCGACGAACAGCGGGTCGAGGCCCTCGACGGCCAGGCGCGTGGCCGGCAGGGAGAAGGAGAAGGCCAGCACGCCCGTGGCGCCGAACAGGAGGCCCGGCGGGGCCGAGCGGGCTTGCGTTATCGGCCGGCGTGCAGTAACGTTACTCCTTGATCTCATGATCGAGGATAACACAGAGGGTCGTGTTATCGAGGATGTGCGAGCGGCTGCGCGTGCCCTCCCCCCGGGCAGCCGCTTGCCCTCCGTCCGCGAGCTCATGGCGCGCCATCGCGCCTCGCCCGTCACCGTCCAGCGCGCGCTCGCGCGCCTGGCCGGCGAGGGGCTCGTCGTCCCGCGCCCCGGCCGCGGCACGTTCGTGGCGCCGGCCCGCGCGACGACCGCGTCGCCGGCCGCCGCACCCGACCTGGGCTGGCAGGAGATCGCGCTGGCCGACCGTCCGCCCCTGCGCGCCGCCGCCCTCGAGGGCCTGCTCGAGGTCCCGGCCGCCGGCGCCATCGCGCTCAGCACGGGCTACCTGCACCCCGACCTCCAGCCGCTCGGGGCGCTGGGCTCGGCGCTCGCGCGCGCCGCGCGGCGCGCGGAGGCGTGGGGCCGGCTGCCCGTGGAGGGCCTGGACGGCCTGCGCGACTGGTTCGCCCGCGAGGCCGGCGGCCACGCCCGCGCCCACGACGTCGTCGTCTGCCCCGGCGGCCAACCCGCGCTGGCCACGGCGTTCCGCGCGCTCGCGGCGCCCGGCGAGCCCGTCCTGGTCGAGTCGCCGACCTACCTCGGGGCGATCGCGGCGGTGCAGGCCGCCGGGCTGCGGGCCGTGCCCGTGCCCGCCGACGAGGACGGCGTGCGGCCCGACCTCCTGGCCCGGGCCTTCGCGCTGACCGGCGCCCGCGTCTTCTACTGCCAGCCCCTGTACGCCAACCCGTCGGGCGCGACGCTTGCGATGCAGCGCCGCGGCCCGGTCCTGGAGGCCGTCGCGGCGGCCGGGGCGTTCCTGGTCGAGGACGACTGGGCGCGCGACCTGGTCATCGACGGCGAGCCCCCGCCGCCCCTGGCCGCCGAGGACCCCGACGGCCACGTCGTCCACGTGCGCTCGCTGACCAAGTCTGCCGCGCCCGGCCTGCGCGTCGCGGCGGTGACGGCCCGCGGCGCCGCCGGGGCGCGCCTGAAGGCCGCGCGCATCATCGACGACTTCTTCGTGTCCGGACCGCTGCAGCACGCCACCGTCGAGCTCGTCGCCTCGCCGGCCTGGCGGCGCCACCGGCGCATGCTGCGCACCGCGCTGGGCGAGCGCCGCGACGCGCTGGCCGCCGCGCTGGGCGAGCACCTGCCGGACTGGCGCGTCCCGGGCGCACCGGCCGGCGGCCTGCACCTGTGGGTCGCCCTGCCCGACGGCACCGACGACCTGGCGCTCGCGGCCCGCGCGGCGGCCGCCGGCGTCGTCGTCAGCCCCGGGCGCCCGTGGTTCGCCGCCGAGCCGCCCGCGCCGTTCCTGCGGCTGACCTACGCCGGCGCCGCGCCGGCCGAGCTGACCGAGGGCGTGCGCCGGCTGGCCGCCGTCGCCTCCTGACCTGGCACCCTGCCGTCCGTGACCACGATCGTCGCGGTGACGCCCACGCTCTCCGATGCGGTGCAGTCAGCCGGCGCGACGCTGGCCCGCCACGCCGGCGAGGGTCATCGCGTGCTCGCGGTCGCGGTCTTCAGCCGCGACGGCGACCCCGCCGACGCGGCCGCCGCCGCGGCGCTCGGCCTGGCCGGCGTCGTGCACCTGGCCGTCGACCCGGCCGGCCGGCGGGGCTACGACGGCCTACGCGCGCACGACGGGCTGGCCGCCGGCGACGACGCCGTCAAGGTCGCGGCGACCGTCCTCGCCCTCGCGCTCGGGCGCCTGGAGCCTGGCCTCGTCCTCGCGCCGCTCGGGCTCGGCGGCCACGTCGACGACCTCGTCGTGCAGGGCGCGCTGGACGAGCTCGGGCTGCCACGCCTGCGCTGGGTCGACCTCCCCTACGCGCTGAGCCGCACGCCGGGGGCGCCGCTGGGCGCGGGCGAGGTCGTCGTCGTGCCCGCCGCGCCCGCGCACCTGGCGGCCAAGCTCGCGGCGGCCGCCGCCTACGCCGGCGCGGAGGTGCAGCGCCTGGCCGAGCACGCCGCGGCCGAGGGACGGCGCCTTGGGGTCGGCGGCCCCGTCGAGCTGCTCGTGCAGCGCGAGACGCCGCCCGCGGGCGGCTAGGGCGTCACTTGTTGGGGCGGTCGTCGCCGAGCTCGAGCACGGCGAGGAACGCCTCCTGGGGGACCTCGATGCGCCCGACCTGCTTCATGCGCTTCTTGCCCTCCTTCTGGCGCTCGAGGAGCTTGCGCTTGCGGCTGATGTCGCCGCCGTAGCACTTGGCCGTGACGTCCTTGCGGTAGGCCTTGACGGTCTCGCGGGCCACGATGGCCGAGCCGATCGCGGCCTGGATGGGGACGTCGAACTGCTGGCGCGGGATCTTCTTTCGCAGCTTCTCGGTGAGGTTGCGCCCGATCTCGTAGGCCTTGTCCTTGTGGACGACCATCGACAGCGCGTCGACCGGGTCGCCCGCCAGGAGCACGTCGAGCTTGGCGAGGTTGGAGGGCCGCAGGCCGAGCAGCTCGTAGTCCAGCGACGCGTAGCCGCGCGTGCGCGACTTGAGCTGGTCGAAGAAGTCCAGGACGATCTCGGCCAGCGGCAGGTCGTAGTGCAGCTGGACGCGCTCGGCCGACAGGTAGTGCATGCCCGCGTGCTCGCCCCGGCGCTCCTGGCAGAGCTCCATGACGACGCCGACGTACTCCTTGGGCAGGAGGACCGACGCCCGGATGTAGGGCTCGCGGATCTCCTGGATCCGCGCCGGGTCGGGCATGTCGGAGGGGTTGTGGACCTCGACGATCTCCCCGTTGGTCAGCGTGACCTCGAAGCTCACCGACGGCATGGTGGCCATGAGCTCCAGGTCGTACTCGCGCTCGAGGCGCTCGCGCACGATGTCCATGTGCAACAGGCCGAGAAACCCGCAGCGGAACCCGAAGCCCAGGGCGTCGGAGGTCTCGGGCTCCCACGCCAGCGCGGCGTCGTTGAGCGACAGCTTCTCCAGCGCGTCGCGGAAGTCGGCGTAGTCGTCGTTGTTGATGGGGAACAGTCCGCAGAAGACCATCGGCTTGACCTCGCGGTAGCCCGGCAGGGCCTCCTCCGCGGGCCGGCGCTTGTTCGTCAGCGTGTCGCCGACGCGCAGCTTCGTCACGTCCTTGATCCCCGTGATGAGATAGCCCACCTCGCCCGCGGAGAGCTCCTGGACCGGCGTCATCGCGGGCGTGAAGAACCCGATGTCGTCGATGTCGGCCTCGCTGCCGGTCGCCATCGCCACGATGGGCTCGCCCTTGCGGAAGACGCCGTCGACGACGCGGATGTAGGCCACGACGCCGCGGTACTGGTCGAACTCGGAGTCGAAGATCAGCGCGCGCGCCGGGGCGCTGCGGTCGCCGCCGGGCGGTGGGACGCGCTCGACGAGCTGCTCGAGGACCTCACGGACGCCCTGGCCGGTCTTACCGGAGATGATGAGGATGGACTCGGGGTCCTCGCCGATGAGCTCGGCGACCTCCCCCGCCACCCGCTCGGGCTCGGCGCCGGGCAGGTCGATCTTGTTCAGGCACGGGATGAGCTCGAGCCCGGCCTCCACGGCGAGGTAGGTGTTGGCGACGGTCTGGGCCTCGACCCCCTGGGAGGCGTCGACGACGAGCAGCGCGCCCTCGCAGGCGTTGAGCGAGCGCGAGACCTCGTAGGTGAAGTCGACGTGGCCCGGGGTGTCGATGAGGTGCAGCTGGTAGGTCTGGCCGTCCTTGGCCTCGTAGAACACGCGGACGGCCTGCGACTTGATCGTGATGCCGCGCTCGCGCTCGAGCTCCATGGAGTCAAGCAGCTGCTCGCGCATGTCGCGCGAGGCCACGGTCTGGGTCATCTCCAGGATGCGATCGGCCAGGGTCGACTTCCCGTGGTCGATGTGGGCGATGATCGAGAAGTTGCGGATGAGGCTCTGGTCGGACAAGCGGCCGCCCAGGATAGAGCGGGCCGGGCACCGCGGCTCAGGCGCCGGGCGCCGGGCGCCCGAGGCGCCCGCGCACCAGGCGCTGCAGCTGGCGGGCCTCGGCGAGGTCCATGGCCAGCACGACGTAGGCGTAGGCCGCCACGCCGGCCGCCAGGCCGCCACCGACGGAGATGACTTGCGCGACGAGGCTGCGGCCGAAGAGCCAGTCCAGGAAGGCCCACGTCACCCACGTGGCGATCCCGAACCAGACCGCGGCGACGAGCATGCCGGCGACCGCCTCCAGCGTGTCGCGCAGCTCGAGCCGGCCCTCGAGCTCGCGACGCAGGTAGACGTACTGGGCGCCGGCCAGCGCGAGGTCGGCGATCGCCGTGCCCGCCACGACGCCGCCGATGCCGAAGGGCAGCAGCGCGATCGACACCCCGATGTTGACGACGAGGTTGGCCACCGAGAGCCAGGTCACGACCCACGGGCGCTGCAGGCTGAAGAAGCTGCGGGTCAGCAGCAGGTTGACGCCGCTGAACGGCAGGCTGAACGAGAACCAGAACAGCGCCTTGGCGACCAGCGTCGTGTCCGCCGCGTTGAACTCCCCGCGCTGGTAGACGAGGCGGATCATCGGCTCGGCCAGCACGGCCGTGGCCGCGGCGGCGGGCAGCAGCATGAGGAAGATGAGGCGCAGGCCGTTGCCGACCGTGCTGCGCAGGCCGGGCACGTCGCGGCGGGCGGCCAGCCGGGAGAGCTGCGGGAACAGCACGGTGGCGATCGCGACGCTGAACATGCCCTGGGGCAGCATGTAGAGGCGGAAGGCCGCGTCGATCGCGCGGGGGCCGCGGTCGGAGACGTAGCCGGCCAGGTCGTAGTTGACCAGCGCGTTGAAGTTGATGAGGCCCAGCCCCAGCGTGACGGGCAGCATGAGGACGAAGACGCGCTTGACCCGCGGGTCGCGCCAGTCGAAGGACCACTCGAAGTGGAAGCCGACCGTGCGCAGCACGGGCAGCGCCATGAGGAACTGCACCAGCGTCCCGACGAGGATCCCGATGGCGTACGCGTAGAGCTGGTGGTCGCCGCTGAACAGCGGGCGTGCGCCCACCATGAAGGCCATGATCACGATGTTCCAGACCAGGGCCGAGAGCGCCGGGATGGAGAAGTGGTCGTAGGCCTGCAGGATCCCGACGACCAGGCCGTTGAGCCCGAGGATCAGCACGATCGGGAACAGGACCCGGCTGAAGCCGACCGCCAGGTGGTTCGACGCCTCGGAGAACTTGCTCGGCGTGATCGCGGGGACGATCACGCCGGCGGTGGCGATGAACAGCACCGACAGCGCGGTCAGGACGACCAGGATGATCAGCAGCAGCGTCGAGGCCAGCCGGAAGGCCTCGCGCTTGCGGCCCTCCTCCTGCAGCTCGGTGAAGATCGGCACGAACGCCGCGCTGAGCGCGGAGTCGGCGAACAGCGAGCGCACCACGTTGGGGATCGCGAACGCGAACGTGAACGCGCTGAAGGCCGGGGTCAGGCCGAAGAACGCCGAGGCCAGGACCTCGCGCAGCAGGCCGGCCACGCGCGAGAGGCCGGTCAGGATCGAGAAGATGGCGGTGTTGCGCGCGAACGAGCGCCGTGGCGGCGGCGGGCCGCCGGCGGCACGGCGTGCCCGTTCGGCGGCCGGTCCCCCGGCCGATGGTGCCTGGCTCGTCACGCGGGTGGGATGCTACGGACCGCACCGGGCCCATCGACCGGTCCGCATCGCGGCCCCGGGGCCGCTAGCATGGTCCGTCGCTCATGGCGAACATTCACTCGCAGAAGAAGCGCATCCTCCGGGCCGAGCGTGAGCGCCTGGAGAACCGCCGCTACACCTCCACCATCAAGACCTACTTCCGCCGTCTGGAGACCGCGGTCGCCGGTGGCGATGACGCGCAGGCCGACGCCGACCACCGCGTCCTGGTCCAGACGATCGACAAGGCCGTCAAGCGCGGCGCCCTGCACCGCAACACGGGCGCCCGCAAGAAGAGCCGCGCCGCCCGCGTGCGCGTCGGCGGTCCCGCCGCCTAGCGCGACCGCCCCAGCAGCTCCCGCCGGACCGACGGCTCCCGATCCCCGGGGGCCGTTTTCGCGTGCGCGGTCCGTCCGCGGCCGCGTGGCCGTCCTGCACAGCCGTGGGCCGGGCGGCGTCAGGCCGTGGCCATGCGGCCGAGGGCGCGGATCGCCGCGGTGTCCTCGGAGAGGTCGCCCAGCCCCCGGGTCTGCAGCTCGAGGTCGGCGAGCGTCTCCAGCGCCCGGCGCAGCGCCTCGGGGTCGGTGGCCCGGGCCTCCTTGATGCGCCGGTCGGCCGCCCACGAGCTGCCGCGCATGGACGTCTTGACCTGCGTCGGCGACTCGCCGGCCTCCAGGCGGTCGGCGATCGCGAGCACGTCGCGCAGCCGCCGGGCCATCAGCGGGATGAGGCGCGGCAGGGACTCCCCCTGCTCCCGGAGCTCCAGGAACGCGTGGAACACGCTGCGCCGGTCACGCGCCACGAGCGCGTCGACCAGACCCCAGACCTGGATCTCGGCGGAGTCGGCGGTCGCGTCGTGGACGTCCTCGACGCCGATGCGGGCGCCCTCGCCCCGCTCGAGGGCGAGCTTCTCGAGCTCGCGCAGCAGGCGCTGCTGGCGATCGCCGACCTGGGCCACCAGGGCCTGGGCGGCGGCGGGATCGAGCTCGAGGCCCAGCCGCCGGGCCTCCCCCATCGCCCACTTGGGCAGCTCGCGGGCCTTGACCGTCGCCTGCTCGACGACGTCGCCGCCGGCCTTGGTCACGGCCTTGGCCAGCGCGGCGGGGACCTTGGCGCGCCCGTCCTCGCGCGCGAAGAACGCCACGGTCGTTTCGGGCGCGAGCCCCTGCAGCGCAGGCACGACATGGGTCTCCACGTCGGCCTGCTTCCAGCGCTCGGCGCCGTCGACGACCACGAAGCGCCGCCCGATCGCGAACGTCATCGCACTGAGCGCGTGGCCGACGGCCTCCGGCGTGGCCGCGTCGCCCTCCAGCACCTCCAGGCCGCCTGCGCCGCTCTCCCCCTCGGCGCGCAGCCGCAGGCCGGCGCGCCGCTCGGCGATGCGCCCGTGGTCGTCTCCGTGGATGAGGTAGGCCGGCTTCCACTGCGCCATCGGCCGCAGTCTAGGCCCGTCCGCGGCGGCCGCCCGCTCACGCACCGGCGCCCCCGGTCGCCCGCGCGGCCGCGACGGTGGCCCTCCCGCCCCCGAGGTCGACGCGGACCGTCCCGTCGCGGTCCGTGCGCCGCACGACGCCGCCTGCGGCCGCCAGGGCGCGCATCGTCGCCGGGACGGGATGGCCGTAGGTGTTGTGGCGTCCGACCTCGACGAGCGCGATCCGCGGGCGCAGCTCCTGCAGGAGGCCCTCCAGGCCGGGATCGGCGCTGCCGTGGTGGCTGACCTTCAGGACGTCGACCGGCGTGAGCCCGAGCGGGGCGAGGACCGGGCTCTCGGCGTCGGCGGTGAGCAGGACCCGCGCGCCGTGGGCGGAGGCGACCGCGACGATGGCGCGGTCGTTGGGGTCGGTGCCGGGCACGGCCGGTCCGGGCGGAGGCCACAGGACCCGCAGCGCCAGGGTCCCGACGCGCACGACCTGCCCGGCGGCGGCGGGCACGACCCGCGTGTGACGCCGAGCCAGGGGTCCGTCGAGCGCCCGCGATCCCGGGGACCGGTCGCCCCCGCGGCCGTCGAGCAGGACGTCGACGGGCAGGCGGGCGAGCACCGCCGGCGCGCCCCCCTCGTGGTCGGCCTGGGCGTGGGTGACCACGAGGACATCGAGCCGCCCGACGCCGGCGCGACGCAGCTCGGCCAGCAGCGGGGCGCCGGGCGGCCCGGTGTCGACCAGGACCGCGTGGCCGTCGGCCTGCAGCAGCGTGGCATCACCCTGGCCGATGTCCAGCGCCGTGACGCGCAGCACGCCGGCCGGCGGCGGTCCCACCACCCCGTGCCGCAGAAGTCCCGGGCCCACGAGCACCAGGAACGCCGCCAGGGCGCCGGCGACCACGAGCGCCCGTCGGCGCACGCGCCGCCGGCGCGACGCGGACGCCGCGCCCGGACCCTCGCGCCCCGGCAGCAGGGCCGCGGCGACGAGCGCGGCGATCCCCGCCACCGCGGCGGCGGGCACGGCCACCTGCGCCCCGGGCAGTCCGGCGGCGGCGTGGGCCAGCGCGACGAGGAAGCCGAGCGGGAGGCCGGCCACGGCGACGAGCGGCGCCACGAGGGCGGCGGGGGCCAGCTGGCCGACCGTGGCCGCGATCATCCCGAGCCACATGACGGGAGCGACCGCGGGCGCGGCCAGGATGTTGGCGGGCAGGCTCACGAGCGACGAGCGGTCGAAGCGCCAGGCGATGATCGGCGCGGTGGCCAGCGTGGCGGCGATCGTCACGGCGGCGACCTCCGCGGCACCGCGCGGCACGCGGGCCCGCCTCAGGCGATCGGCCGCGGGGCGCGCGAGAAGGGCGATGCCCAGGACCGCGGCGAAGCTCAGCTGCCATCCCGGGTCTGCGGCGCTGCGCGGGTCGGCGGCGAGGGTCGCGCCGGCCGCCAACAGCAGGGCGTAGCCGCGCGACGCCGGGCGCGAGGCCAGCGCGGCGGCCAGCGTGGCCATCCCCATGATCCCCGCGCGCTGGATCGACGGGCCCGAGCCGGCCAGTGGGACGTAGAGCGCGATGAGCGCCGCGGTCAGCCACCAGCGCAGCTGGACGCCCAGGCCCGAGACGGCCCCCACCGCCAGCACGAGCGCGGTGAGCAGCATGACGTTCTGCCCGCTGGCGGCGACTAGGTCGACCAATTAGGGCAGAATTCCTATCATGCACTCCATCCGCCTCGACGGGTACATCCGCGTCTCCCGCGTCGGAGGGCGCCACGGAGACTCCTTCATCAGCCCGGACGCCCAACGCGACCAGATCGAGGCGTTCGCGAAGGTCATGGGCGCCGAGGTCGTCCAGTGGCACACCGATCTCGATGAGTCGGGCGGCAAGATGGACCGCCCCGGCCTCAACGCCGCCCTCGCTCGGATCGACGCCGGGCAGACCGGCGGCCTCATCGTCGCCAAGATCGACCGATTCGCGCGCGCCGCGGAGGCCGGCGCAGTCGTCCGCCAGATCACCGACCGCGGAGCGGTCTTCGCATCGGCTGCCGAGCGCCTCGACCCAACCACTGCGATCGGCAAGGCGATGCTCGGCATCATGCTCGTGTTCGCCGAGATGGAACTCGACCGCATCCGCGACGGCTGGGCAGACTCCCAGGAGCGCGCCGTCGCGCGCGGCGTCCACATCTCGTCGGTCCCACCGACCGGCTACCGATGGCGTAGCGAGGACGACAAGCGGCTCGTCGTCGTTCCCGAACTGGCGCCCGTGGTCGCAGAGATGTTCCGCTTGCGGGCCGACGGGGGCTCGTGGGAACAGCTCGCCGACCATCTGAACGCTCACGGCGTCGCCACCCCGTACAACAGCCCTCGCTGGACCGGCGGGTCCGTCCAGGGCATCATCGAGAACCGCGCGTACCTCGGCGAGTCGCGGGGCGGCGTCGGGTTCGTCAACCCAGACGCTCACGAGGCGATCATTGACGTCGAGACGTGGAAGGCTGCGCAGCGCGCGAAGGGCGTTGCCCCCACGCGACGCGCCGAACCTCATCTGCTGACCGGGATGGTTCGGTGTGCCGGGTGCCGTTACACCCTCAAGGCCGACACGCAGAAGACCCGCGATGGCGGCAAAATGCGTATCTACCGCTGCCGCGGCAAGCAGAGCGGCGGGGTCTGCGACGCGCGTGCCGGCGTCACGGCGAAGCTGCTCGACGAGTACGTCGTCGACGCGTTCTTCGCGCGCTTCGGCGAGATCACGGCAACCGGCCGCGCGACGAACGCAGAGCTCGACGCGGCTGAGACGGCGCTGACCCAAGCGGAGGTGGCGCTCGTCGCGTACCGCGACGACGACCGCATCCTGGCGACCCTCGGGAACGACCGCTTCGTCGCCGGCCTCCAGGCGCGCGTGCGCGCCGTCGAAGACGCCGCAGCCGCAGTAGACGAGCTCAGGGGCCTCAAACGGCTCGACGGCGTGCCCGACGTCGCCGTCCTGCGCGATGTATGGCAGGAGCTGCCAGTCGCGGAGCGCCGACATCTACTGAGATCGGTCCTCGACGTCGTGATCCTGCGCAAGGCGCGTCCCCGCACCCAGCCCGTCGCCGATCGGGCGCTGATCCTCTTTGGAGGCGAAGCACCCAACGATCTGCCCGGCCGGGGTCGGAACGCTCGCGAAGGAGTCAGCGTCATCCGGCCGTTCCCCTGGCCCGCCGGGCACCCAGGTGCGGGCCGGCCGGACCCGGCCTAGCACTGCGACGAACGCGAGCTCGCAGGAACGGCGCAGCTGGGCGTCGGTCATGCCGTCGCCCCCTCACGGGACGACGGCGATCTAGGACCTGGGTCGCTCTCCCCGCTGTCGCCGGACCGGGCGCTGCTGCGAGAAGCCTGAGCCCGGGGTCGGCCGGCGCCGCGAGGGCGCGCGCCGCGTCGCCGCGGGGCGGCGAGCAAACCGCGCGATCGCGAAGCTCGGCGCGCGTACCACCGGTTGATCACCGTGTACTGCTCTGCCGTGTAGTCGCCGTAAGGGCGGTCGAGTCCAGCGATCAGAGCCATGGTGAGCTCGGCGCGGAGTCGTGCGACGCGCAGTCGCTGGGCGGCGTTGTAGGAGCGGGGTTTGCCGCCGAGCGGGAAGCCGGGGGGGAGGCGACGACGTCTGCGCGGCGGCATGCACGCGACGTGAGACTTCATAGCCCGGCGAACGATACGCGCCCATCCGGCGTATCGCCAACGCGGGAGGCCCGGGATCACTCCCGGGCCTCGACCACGGCTATGAAGAGACGTCCGCAGGAACGCTCGATGACGAACCCTAGCCGCGGCGTCGGCCGGTTCCCCATGCACAACGTCCGAGTCGAGGCGGACCATCAGCCCCGTGACCGTCGTTGGGTGCTTCTTCGCTCACGGACAGCCGGCGATGCTCGGCGACTTCCTACTGACCGGCGACGGACGCGACGCAGGCGTGCGCAAGAAGATCACCCGCCTGTCTCCGACGGTGGCCGTCGGCTGGACGGGCAGCATGCACGCGGCCGACCGTGCGGTGGATGGGCTGCGGGCGGCACTGCCGGCGCGCGCCACCCGCCGTCAGATGGAGGACGCACTCACGGGGCTCGACGTCGCCGACTACGTCGGGCCGGTGTCCTTGGTCGGGTGGGTGATCGACCCCGGGTTTCACCGCTTCAAGTGGGACAGCGCGCTCCCCGGCGTCGTGCACTGGGATGAGGTGTGGCACGTCGGGTCCGGGGGCGAGGTTCTCGATCGCATGGTCGGCGAGCAGGGCCTCGTCGCCGCCCCCGACTCCGACCAGCCAGTCGACGAGGCGCTCCTAACGGTCGGCACGAACCTAATGGCAGACGAAGTGCTCGGGCAGGGCCTTCGACAGCTTCGGATCGGCCACGGCTACGAGATGCTGCTGTGGTCGGGCGAGTCGTTCGAGTATGTCGCCGACGTCACCTACATGACGATTCGGGCAACCTTCGACGGGTCAGGCGGCGTCGAGCGTCTCGAGCTCCTCGAACCGTCCTTCAAGTACATGGTCAAGGACGAGATGTCGGTCCTCTGTGTCTTCGAGCCCTCGACCGATCGGACGGCGCTCCATCTCATGACGGCCGTGGGCGCCGGCGACCGCGCCGGAGCCGAGGCGTTCATCCGAGGGCTGGTCAGCCAGGGGGTGCCCGCCCTGCGGTCCAAGTTCTACGGGGTGTTCTTCGATACGCGGGCGCCGGACTACGTCGGGCCGCTCCTGGCGTTCGTGATCCGCGACGACGCGCAGCCCAGCCCGCCGATAGTGACCGAACGCGTTCCGGGCACTCTGGAGCTCGCGTTGCCCGGTGACATGCTGGCCTGGATGCACGCCACGGTGAGAGCAGACCAGGAGTCCACGACGGGCGCCTGATCCCTCTCGGGGCTAGGGCTCGCTGGCGTCGACGATCGCGCCGGGCTGCGCGGTCGCCGGGATGCTCGGGTCGGGGCCTGGCTCGGGGTCGGGTTCGTCGTGACCGAGCGGGCGCCCTTGCGTGCCGGGTCCGAACCGTTGAAACCAGCGGGGCAGGTGAGTTGCCCCGGGCTCGCGGAACCACCTGCACGAGCAGCCCTCGACGTTGCATTCATGCGCGACGATCCGGAGATTGAGTTGTCGCCAGCGGAGCCGCACGCGCCGCGGCTTCCACTCCCACCGGTGGTGGTCCCAGCGGTGTGCGCATCGGCAGGATGCGAGCGGGTCGACCGTCATAACGACGGCGACGCGACGCCGCCGCACGAGTGGCACGTCGCCGCGCGCCAACCACGCGACCGCGGAGAGTCCCTGCGCCACGAGTGCCGCAGTGATAGCCCGCTCGTGGCGCGTCTGGTCGTCAACCGTCGCGGGGAACGGCGCCGCGCCGGGGATCGGCGCGACGATGTTCTGCATGCGCGCGTTGAGGACGGCTATGGCCCGGTAGGTCGCGTTCAGGAGGAGGAACTCCTCCTCGAGCAGGGCGCCGGCGAGGTCGCTGCTGTACTGCTCCCAGGCGCTGGTCGGGAGCAGCCACAGGTTGTCGGCGTCGAGGCGGCGCGCGGCATCGGAGAGCTCCTCGCGGACGACGCGGGCGTAGCCGACGGCGCGCGCGGCCTCGGCCCGGCGGTCGAGCAGGAAGCGCACGACGCCGCCGCCGAGCAGGCCGAGAAGCGCCGTCAGCACGGGTAGGACGATGGCGGCCCAGACCGGGACTCCGATCGAGGCTTGGTGCGCGTGCATCAGGCGACCAGCATCCCTGGCCGCGCGGACAGCGGGTACGGCGACCGCGACGTCGACGGCCTACCTCGTGCCGGGGCGCGGTCGGTCGGTGCGGCCTGTGCGGGCGCAGGTCGGGCAGGCCCAGACCTTGTGGCCCTGGTAGGTGGCGGGCGTCCAGCCGGGCTGCTTGGGGTCGAGTCGGAGGGTGCGAGCGCAGATCCCGCAGGTGCGGGTCTGGAGGGAGACGATCGGGGTGAAGGAGTCGGTCATTGCCCGACCGTAATACGAACGTGTGTTCGTATCAAGTCACCAGGGGCAGAGCAGCGGCTCGACGGCGTCGACGACCGTCAGGTCGGCGGCGAGGTCGCGCATGCGCGCCTGCTCGTCGGCGATCTCGGCCTCGGCCCGGCCCGTCTGCCGGTGCTCCCGGGCCATCCAGTCCGACGCGCGGAGCTCGACCTCGGCGCGATGGCCGCTGACTGCGGCGAGGACGGCCTGCCAACAGGCGGCGAGGTCGGTCCCCGCCCGGTCGGGGATCGCGACCTCGATCTCGTCGATGCCGGTCACGAAGTTGTTGATCCCGTCGAGCCAGTAGCCGCCGTCGAGGCCGTGGGCGCCGAAGCCGACGACGCCCTCAGACATCGCGGGGAACGCCGCGATCGCCTGCACGACCCGGGCGGCGCGGTCGAGGTCGTCGCGGGTCAGGCCGCGCCGGCTGCGGTGGCTGTCGTTCATGGTGTCCTTCCTCGCTGTGCCTATGGCGCGAACCATACGCCTGCGCCAGGGAGGCCGGACCGAGGGGCCGCGCAGGCCCGCAGACCGCCCGTACAGGGCGCTGCGGGCCCGTCGTGCGTGCTCAGGCCGCGCGGGTCAACGGCGGTGTCACGGGCTCGCCCGTCGCGCTCTGCGCCTTCGGGCGCACGGCCGCCGGCACGAGGTCGGCCATCCGGGCGTAGTCGGGCGTGACGTCGCGATGCGGGTGGATCGGGTCCGGCGAGGTGTCGCCAAGGACGGCGCGGGCGGTCCGCAGCCGCAGGCGTGCGCGATGTAGGCGCTGGACCTGTTCGAAGATCGCGCGCTGCTGGTCTGCGAGCTCGTCCTCGCGGTCGGCGCGCTCGCTCTGGAGCTCGGCGGTGTGGCCGGCGACGTGGGCGACGAGCATCGCGTCGAGCTCGGCGACGGCCGTCTCGAGCACTCGGAGGCGATCGACGTCGAACGCCTGGACTTGGGCCTCGATCTCGGCGAGGCGCTTCTTCGGGCCCTGGACGTCGGGGGTGGCGCGGTCGTCGAGGTCGCCGAGCGCGGCGCGGGCGGCGATCGTCTGGGTGGCCTGCTCGACGGCGGTCGCGGCCTGCTGGTGTGCGTCGACGAGCGCGCGGCGGTCGGCCTCGAGCCCGTTGAGCTCGTGGCGGAGCTCCTGCCGGCGCGCGATCAGCGCTTCGTAGCGGACGGCGGCCGGGCCGTCGGGCTCGGCGAAGACCGACTTGTACTGGTCGGGGTTGAGACGGCTCATGCGTGGTGCTCCTTCGGGTCGTTGTCGGGGTCGCCGGTCGTGCCGTCGGGCGGCTCGGGGCGGTTCGTGTTCTGCATTGCGGCGATCAGGGCGGGGTGGCCGTGCTTTCGCTGCTGGCGGTCGTGGTGCTCGACGAGGGCGCGGCGCAGCGCGGTGCCCTCGGGGTCGAGCTCGTCGGGGTCGGGGTCGGTGGTCATCGGCGCTCCTCCGGGTTGCTGGTGGGGTGCATGGCGGCGATCAGTGCGGCGCCCTTGTCGGGGCCGTGCTCGAGGACGTCGCGCAGGGGCGGGACCGGGATCGCGAGCGGTCCGGCCGGGGGCGCCGGCAACGGCGCGAACAGCGCCGCCGCGTGCACAGGCGGCAGGGCACGCCACGTCGGGCTCGCGAGCCCGGCGCCGAGTAGGGGATGGGTCAGGTGGCTGAGGCGCATGCGGCGGCCGTCCTTCCTGTGGTCGTGGGGTCGCGACGCTCGGGCGTGCCGCGGGCCACTCGGGAGGAAGAAGGAACCCCCGAGCTACCCAGGGCCGGAGCTACCCCGCCCGCGGCACGCCGTCGTCGCGTCCAGGACGCCGCAGCAGCAGCGTCCAAGTTGAAGTTCTTGGTCATGCGTCGTCCCTCGGCCGCGTCCAGGACGCGGGCAGAGCGTCGGCCGTGCCCGGTGTGTGCGCGCGGGTGGCGCGGGCCGCGGCGAGCTCGTCGATCGGGTCGATAGCGACGGGCGCCGCCGGTCGCCGGGTCGCGGGCCGTCTGTCGCCTCGCCGCTGCCCCGCGGGCGTCAGGCCGAGCTGGCTGGCGAGCGCCATCGCTCGACGTGCCGCGCGGTCCCAGGCCGTGGTGTGGCCCTTCGTGCGCGCCGCGTCGGCTGCCTGCAACGCCCGCAGGTACTCGACGAGCAGCGGATAGAGCGCCTGGTCCCAGGTCCCGGCCGCCTTAAGTGCCTTCAGCGCCGTGCGCCAGACGCCGAGCCAGTGCGCGTCAAGGCCGGCCGGCGGGCGCTCGAACGTCGGCGTCGCGCCCATCAGGCCGCCGCCTCGAGGTCGTCTCCGGGCGCCCGTGAACCCGTCTGGGCGGCATTGGACCCCCCGATCTCGGCGTCGAGCCGGCGCGCGCCGCAGCTCCCCTCACCGGTCCCGATCGCCGGGAGGTCGGGGTACCCCCCTGGGTCGCGAGGTCGCCGTCAGGTCGCGGCGGGCCGAAGACGAGGTCCTCGCTGCTCTCGTCGTGCTCGCAGGCGCAGGTCGCGGGGCTCATCCGGCATCGGGCGCAGTGCTCGGCGCCGCAGCCTGCGACGTGCGGCGCGCCGAGCCACGCGGCGCACGTGGCGCACTGTTGGCCGGGTCCGGCCCACGGCTCCTCTGCGCCGAACACGACGCGCAGAACGCGTGTGCCGTCGTCGAGCAGGACGACGCGGTCGGCCGGTGGGTCCGGGGTCGGGGCGGTGGAGGCGGCGGTGCCCATCAGTGGATGCCCGTTCCGACGTTGAGCGTGAGCTCGTCGCGTTCCTGTCGGCCGACGACGAGGCGCAGGCGCTCGGCGAGCGCGGCGGCTGCGACCTCGTGCTCACGGATCGCTTCGTCGAGCACGCGGCGTGCGTGGTCGTGGCTGGCGCGTGCGGCGTCGAGGCCGCGGCGCGCGGTGTCGAGGCGTTCGATCTGGCGGTCGGTCACGGCGCCGTTCTCCTTGTTGGGGTTCATGCGGCGAGCGCCTCGTCGGGCTGGTCGGCCTCGAGGGCGGTGTCGGCCTGTCCCTGCTCGAGGCCGGTGCAGGCGGCGCAGCGCATGACGCCGGCCGCGTCGCGCAGGAACTGGCGGGCGCCGCGACAGCCGCAGACCGGGTGGCTTGCGGCGAGGAGCTCGCGGACCCGGGCGAGGGCGACCGGGTGTTGGTCGGTGCGCAGGCGCCGGCCACCTGGGGGTGTGTTGGTGGCGGTCGGTGCGACGGCGGCGGCGAGCTGCGCGGGCGCGGGGCGGTAGGGGCTCTGCCCGCTGCTGGCCAGGGCGACGAGCGTGTCGCGGACGGTGTCGGCCGGGACGTGCCCGACGGCGGTGGCGTAGGCGAGCCGGTCGGCCGTCGCGAGCCTCTTGGCCCAGAAGCGGTCGAGGACCTCGAAGACCGCGGCCCAGCCCAGGCGGTCGATCGCGACGTCGTCGCCGCGATGCACGGCCTGCCGGAGCTCCTCGCGGGCCGCGCTCATCGGGGTGTCCTTCTCGTCGAGAGGACACCATCACCATGAAGTACGCGAGCTGTTGTGATGGTGATGGTTCCCTGATGGTTAAAGGATGGTTCGGGCGAACTCCCCTTCGCCCCCCTGCGTCGGTGAGTTCGCCCCCTCGGGGCACTCACTTCGCCCCGCGTAGTGAGTTCGCAGCGCACTCAGTTCGCCCCCATCCGGATCGAGTAGGACACGGTCCCCCGCGGGGTGTTCGTCGCCTCGTCCTTCGCGATCGCGCCGGACGCCTCGAGGCGGCGCAGCGCGAGCTGGGCGCCGCGGCGCGTGAGCCGCGCCTTCTTGCCGATCGTCGCGACGCTCGGGAACGCGCTCGTCCCGTCGTCGTGGGCGTGGTCGGCGAGGACGAGCAGGACGAGAAGGTCGCCGCGGTGCTCGACGTCGGAGTGATCGAAGACCCAGGACATGACCCGGACGCTCACGGCCGCCGGCGCGGGTCGACGCACAGGACGCCGATGGCGTCGTCGGTCAGCGCCCCGCAGGCGACGAGGTCGTCGACCGCCCGCGCGAGCGTCTCGGGGTCCCAGCCCTGCACGCGGGGCAGCGATGCGACGCCGCCGAGCGACCGGGGCATGAAGCGCGTGAGCTCGTCGAACAGGACGCGGGCGCGCAGGACGCGAACGGCAGGCCGCGGCGCCGAGAGCGCCGGGGCCCTGGGTAGCTCCCCGTCGTCTCGCGCGGTAGCCGTCGCTCGCGCGCGCGGCGACCGATGACCGCGCGCTCGAGTCCGGGATCGGCGTGGCGCGTTCGGCTGGCGCCGGGTGCCGCCGGCTCGACGCGCGGAGCGGGGCCGGCCGATCGACATGACCTGGGTCCGGGAGCCGTCGGCGTTCTCGACCGTCTCGGTCGTGACCTGCATCCCGCTCCAGCCCGCGACCTCGACGAGCGCGGCGGGGAGGCTGTTGGTGGGCGGGGTCCGCTCGGCGGGGCCGTCGTTGGGGTCAGCGGGGGGAGTAGCGTTCGTCATGGCGGGGCGTCTTCCCGTCGAGGTTTTCGGCGCGGGGCGGCTGGCGGGCCGCCCCGTCGTCTTCTGCGGTCGCGGCCACGTACCAGCGCAGGCCCCGCAGGACCTCGCGGCTCACCGAGCGGTCGGCGGCTCGCGCCCTGGCTCGGATCGCCTCGTGCAGCTCGTGTGGCACCACGGTCTTCAAGGTGTGCATCGATCCGTCCTTGCGACGACGTCGCCTAGCGGTTCAACCTGTAGGACAAGCGTATAGCCCGCTCCGGACCAACATGGGGTGATTGGTACCGACGAGCGCGTCGGCACCCGCTCCTTCGAAGGATTTCGTGAGACGACGGGGTAGGAATCGACCCCATGTTGGTGCGGTAGCCGGGGCTGTTGCGTGTCGGGCCCGGCCGCGAGGAACCGGGCCCGCACGCAGGTAGATGGCAGCGTGGTCAACGACCGCAAGGGCGGTCGACCATCGACCCCGCCGCGAGGACGAGGCCGGCGCCGGAGGCCGCTTCAGCCGGTTGCCTTGTCATGGGGCGTCGCGATCGCCCGGACGTGCGCTCGGGCTGGCACGGGTCGTGCGCAGGCGCCACACGATGTCGTCGACGCCGCCGGCGGCTCTCCTGAACGTCCTAGTCCGAGGGCGTACGCGCGAGTCAGGCCGGGCTCACGAACCCAGCCTCGATGGCTCGGATCAGCGCTCCCTCGATGTCGTTGGCCCCTAGCTTGCGCACGATTAGGTTGAGCATCTTGTAGTAGCTCTCGCCCGGCAGGCTGAGGCGCTCTTGAATCTCGTTAGGGCTGTGCGCCTCACGAAGGAGGGTGAGCATCTCCAATTCGAGCGGCGACAGATGCGGATCAAGCGCCTCGGACCTACGCGCCGGGTCATCGACGGGCGGCATGTGCGTCGACAGGCCGCCGGAGCTCCCGGTCCGCAGGTTGATCTTGAGCGAGCAGCCTGTGGGAAGGTGCTCGAGTAGATCCCGCGCGACGCCGCGTGCTTCCTCAGTGAGGTCGTGGGAGTAGTCGATGTCGCAGCGAGCGCCGTCTGCACCGTGCCCTTTGATGAGGTCGCGCGCGGTGTAGCCGGTCGCGGTCGAAAGTGCTGCACCGATGGACGAGAGCACCAGGGTCGCTGCGGCGAAGCGCTTGACGCGTCCTCTCGCGGACGCTGACAGCAGGATCTTGAGCGATCCGGACTCCAGCCCCACGACGACGAAGCCGAGCTCGGCGCCCAGAGCCACGAGCTCGCGCAGGCTTTCCGGCTCGTGAGACTGCTCGGCTGCCACGACTGCGCCGGCCGCGATCGCCCACCAGCCGCTCGAGGCAGCAAGGGCGGAGGAGACCGTCTCGGCGCCGCGCGACCATGAGTAGACCTCCATGTTCGCGTCGACGTCTGTCTCGTCGTCCCAGCCGAGCTCGTTGAACAACGACCACGTGGCGTCCAGGGCGCCGTGGCTCAGCTCGGCCACGATGGCCTGGGCGAGGTATGCGTCGGCGTCCTGCGAGACGGTCGCGGCCATCGGTGAAACCTACTGAGCTATTTCGACCGCGTCGTCGTGCTCGTCGTTCCGTGCGCGACCGGCTAGCGCCTGCGAAGGGCCCGCCGCGGGTCGTGCGGCCGCTGGCGGCGCCGTTCGCCCTCGCGTCACGGAATCTTGCGATGGTCGAACGGGATGTCGGCGGCTTCCAGTTCGCGTCCCAGGGCCAGCTTCCAGGCGCCCGCGGGGTCGAGCCCGATGTAGACGAGCCCATCGATGTCCGATGGTTTCTCGACGCCTTCCGACATGAGAACGGCGACCTTCTTGCGCCCGAGTTGAGCACAGAAGAACCCGAACTCGAAGACCACGTTTTGCCGGCCGCGGCGTTGCATCTGCTCGCCGTCGGCGACGCCGCCGACGTCATCGCCCGTGAGAAGCACGACCGCGTAGGCAGCGCCAGCAGCGTGCGACTCGAACTTCTCAAGGATCGTCTGTCCCCGGTTCGGCTGCTCGTGTAGGACGACCACCTCGCGCCCGGTGCCGCGCTCGAGAACGCGAACCGCCTCGTGAAGGATCGCGTGTGCGTGGCCGTGAACAACGAAGATCGTGTTGGCTACGTCAGTCGCCGCTGTAGGCGGTGGGTCGGAGACGGACGGCGCGCGGAACGCGGTCGGCTCCCCGAGGACGGCGCGCAGCTCCGCACGGGCTTTGTCGTTGAGCAGCTTGAAGCGCTCGTGAGCCCAATCCGTCCTCTGCCGCTCCGGGAAGTCGTCCCACTCGTCCGGGACCGGCTCGTGACCGAAGTCCAGCTTCGCGTGCCACTGGTTCAAGCTGTCGAGGATGTGCTGGGCCACGACGCGATCCTTCGTCGCGAAATCCTCGGCAAGCATGACTGTCTGAGCCCACTTCAGCCTCCGGTCCACGGCCGGCACTCTAGATGTTCGGTCACGTCTTTGGATCGGTCAGCGACGCCACCGCCCGAGGTCGTCCGCCCGCGTAGGTCCTCCTGACAGGGGACGCGCAGTCGTGGAGGGGCCCGCCGAGCGATCCGAGGCACTGCAAACGCCTCCCCCCTGCCCCGAGGGGGTGGCCGCCTTTCCATCGGCGGCCTTCCGCTCCGTCCACGCTCCCCTGGCCGTCCGGTGCCCCCTCGAAGTCCTCGGGGGTCCAACTACGGGCTTGGTGCTCTCCTGCCTCGGGGCGGTTGCCCCAGCGTGTGCCTCGTCTCCCGTCCCCTGGTGGTGGGCCTCAGACGGGAGGTGACGGCTGCATTCGGCCTGCCTCTTGCGTTGACGCCCCGGGCGAGGAGCGGGCTATCGGTCGCCGACCCCGGGGCTCTACCGACTCGCGTCCTCCCGGCGGGGCCGGCCGCGCGGACTCGGCGGGTCGAAGCACAGGCCCCTCTTGCTGTCCCCTTGGTTCTGCCTATATAGGATTATCTCACCAGATGGCTCAACCCGGCCGCGCGGAAGTCGTCGGCCACGTCGCCCGGCAGGGCCTCATCCTCGCCCAGGACCATGCCGCGCAGCAGCCCGGCCTCGGCGGGAGGCAGGCCACCGTCCAGCGACGACTCGGCGCGGCGGCGGATCGCGTCGACGAGCCCGGCCGCACCTCCTCGCCGGCGCCCGGACGGACGCACATGGGAGGCCGCGAGCACCGCGTGCGCGCGGGCGGCGCGGGCCGTGCGGTCGGCCGCCCGCAGCCGGCCCCGAACGACCACGATGTCCCCGATGCCCGGCGGGGTGGCGGCCGTGCCCCACCGGGGGAGCCGCAGCAGGACGCGCTCGCCCCGCCAGGACGCCACGGCGCGCCGGCCGCCGAACGCATCGGTCCGCACCGCGGTGAGCAACGTGACCGACCCCGAGACGATCCGGCCGAGCTCGGGCGTCAGCCGCGTACGGTCCAGGGCCGCCGTGCGCGCCTGGGCGGCGACGGCGGCCACGAGCACCACGGCCCCGAGCACGAGGCCCAGCGCCGCCGGCCGCACGCACCCGGCGCCGGCGGCGGCCAGCGCGACGAGCAGCGCCACGCCCACGACGGCGCCCGCCGGCGCCCGGGGGCCCAGGAGAAGGCCGAGCACCGCGCAGGCGAGGACGAGGTGACGCGGGTGGTCGCGCGCGGCCGCGGCCGCGGGCCGACGCACGGCGATCGTCACGCCTGCACCTGCGCGCGCAGCGCCTCGAGCTTCTTGGGACCGATGCCGGGGACCTGGGCGAGCTCGTCGACGCTGCGGAACCCGCCGTGGGCCTGCCGGTACTCGAGGATCTTGCGCGCCGTGGCCGGGCCGACGCCCTCGAGGGTGTCGAGCTGCTCGGCCGTGGCGGCGTTCAGGCTCACCGGCGCCGGCGCCGAGGCCGTCCCGGGCGGCCCCGTGGCCCCCGGCGCGGCGGCGGGGGCCGCCCCCGCGGCGCTGCGGCGCGGTACGACGACCTGCTGGGCGTCGGCGACCTTCGCCGCCAGGTTGATGGCCTGCAGATCCGCGCCGCGGGCCGCCCCGCCGGCGCGGCGGATCGCGTCCTGGACGCGCTGGCCGGCGCGCAGCCGGTAGACGCCCGGCCGCCGGACCGCGCCGACGACGTGGACGAGCGGACGCGCCGATGGCGCCGCCGCGACGGTTGCGGTAACCGGCCCGCGCGACGAGGACGCCACCGCCGCCGGCGCGCCGCCACCCGCGTGCAGGGCGCGCCAGCCCAGGAGCGCCACGAGCACGGCGCAGGCCGCGTAGGCGGCGAGCTCGGAGCGGCTGAGATCGGGCACACCGCGAACCTAGGCGTGGCCGCGTGCCGCGGGGCGCGCGCGGTGTCACGAGACTGCGGAGGAGGCGTGCCGGATCGCGCGCGCCACGGCATCGGCCGCGTCGGTCGCGGCGACGATGCCCTCCGTGTCCCACGTCCCCAGCCCGAACACCGGCGTCCCGGTCTTCAGCGCGAAGGCGATCTCCGAGAGCGTGCCCGCTCCTCCGCCGATCGCGATGACCGCGTCGGCACTGCGCACGATGAGCCCGTTGCGAAGCTCGCCGAGCCCCGTGGCCACGGCAACGTCGACCCAGCCGTTGGCGGCGCGGCGGTCGTCGCCGGGCAGCAGGGCCAGCGTGCGGCCGCGCCGGGACTTCGCGCCGCGGCACGCAGCCTCCATCACGCCGCCGAGCCCGCCGGTCACGACGACCGCACCGGCCTCGGCGAGCGCTGCGCCGACCTCCTCCGCCAGCCAGGCCTGGCCGGCGTCGGCCTCGCCGCTGCCGACGACCGCGACGTACGACTCCCCGGCCACGGCGACGCCGCTCTCAGCCGCGGACGACGACGTTGACGAGCTTGCCAGGCACCACGATCTCCTTGACGACGTCCTTGCCGTCGATGTGGGCGCGCACGTTGGGCTGGGCCCGGGCCAGCTCGAGCAGCACGTCCTTCGCGGCACCCGTGGGCGCCTCGACGCGGTCGCGGACCTTGCCGTTGACCTGGACGACCAGCTCGAACGTGTCGGTCTCCAGGAACGCGGGGTCGGGCGCCGGCCAGGGCTCCTCCCACACGCGCCGCCCGGTGAGGCGCTCGTAGGCGTCGGCGCTCACGTGCGGGGCGAACGGGAACAGCAGCGAGGCGGCGGTGGCCAGGACGAAGCGCACGCTGCCGGGGTCGGCGGCCCCGCGCTTCTCGATCGTGACCTCGTTGAGCAGCTCCATGACCGCGGCGATCGCCGTGTTGAAGGCGAACCGCTGGTCCAAGTCGTTGGTGACCTTCTCCATGGCCCAGTGGGCCTTGCGCACGATGCGCAGCGCGTCGGGGTCCAGGTCGTCGGGCACCCCGACGTCGGGCAGCTCGTCGGCGGCCTGCGCGGAGGTGCGCCACAGCCGTCCGAGGAAGCGGTGCATGCCCTCCACGCCCGAGTCCGACCAGTCGGCGTCCTGGTCGGGCGGCCCGATGAACAGGATGTAGCAGCGGGCGGTGTCGGCCCCGAAGCGCTCGACGATCTCCGAGGGGGGCACCACGTTGCCCTTGTTCTTGGACATCTTGGCGCCGTCCTTGGTGATCATCCCCTGCGTGAACAGGCGCGCGAATGGCTCCTGCACGGAGAGGTGGCCCAGGTCGGCCAGCGCCTTGATGAAGAAGCGCGCGTAGAGCAGGTGCAGGATGGCGTGCTCGACCCCGCCGATGTACTGGTCGACGGGCATCCACTCGGCCAGGATCGCGGGATCCCAGGCCTGCTGGTCGTTGCGCGCGTCGCAGTAGCGCAGGAAGTACCAGGACGAGTCGACGAACGTGTCCATCGTGTCGGTCTCGCGCAGGGCGGGACCGCCGCAGGCCGGGCAGGTCGTGTGGACCCAGTCCTCGGCGGCGGCCAGCGGCGACTTGCCCTTGGGCTTGTAGTCGGTGACGTCGGGCAGCACGACCGGGAGCTGGTCGGCCGGGACCGGGACGATGCCGTCGCGCTCGCAGTGCACGATGGGGATCGGCGCGCCCCAGTAGCGCTGGCGCGAGACCAGCCAGTCTCGCAGCCGGTAGTTGACCGACCGGTGGCCCTTGCCCTCGCGGTCCAGCCAGTCGACGATCCGGTCCAGGGCCTCGCGGTTGCCCAGCCCGTCGAAGTCCGGATGGGAGTCCACGAGCGGGCCGTCGCCGGTGTAGGGCAGCTCGTCGTCGCCCTCGGGGCCGGCGATGACCCGGCGGATCGGCAGGTCGTAGACCTCGGCGAACGCGTGGTCGCGCTCGTCGTGGGCCGGCACGGCCATGATCGCGCCGGTGCCGTACTCCATGAGCACGTAGTCGGCGACGTACATCGGCAGCGCCTCGCCGTTGACGGGGTTGATGACGTGGCGGCCCAGGAAGACGCCCGTCTTGGGCTTGTCGGTGTCGCCGCGCTCCTCGACGGACTCGCCCATCGCGTGGTTGATGTAGTCGCGCACCTCCTGCTCGCGCCCCGTGCCGGCGATGAGCCGCTCGAGGTCGGGGTGCTCGGGGCCATCACGAAGAACGTCGCCCCGAACAGCGTGTCGGGGCGAGTCGTGAACACGGGGTAGTCGATGCCCACCTCCGCGCAGTGGAAGGTGACCTCCGCACCCTCCGAGCGTCCGATCCAGTTGCGCTGCATCGTCTTGACGTGCTCGGGCCACGTGATCGTGTCGAGGTCCTCGACCAGGCGGTCGGCGTAGTCGGTGATGCGGAAGAACCACTGCTCGAGCTGGCGCACCTCGACCTCGTGGCCGCAGCGCTCACAGCGCCCGTCGATGACCTGCTCGTTGGCCAGAACCGTCGCGTCGTGGGGACACCACTTGACCGCGGCGTCCTTGCGGTAGGCCAGCCCGCTCTCGAAGAGCTGCAGGAAGATCCACTGCGTCCAGCGGTAGTACTCGGGCTGATGGGTGGCCAGCTCCCGGGACCAGTCGATGGAGATGCCCCACTCGCGGAACTGCTTCTGGAAGGACTTGATCGCCGCCTCGGTCGACTCGCGCGGGTGCTGGCCCGTGCGGATAGCGTGGTTCTCGGCCGGCAGCCCGAACGCGTCATAGCCCATGGGGTGCAGGACCCGCCGGCCCGTGCGCCGGTGGAAGTGCGCCACCGCGTCGCCGACGGAGTAGACCTTGAGGTGGCCGATGTGCGGCTCGCCGCTGGGGTACGGGAGCATCTCCAGGACGTAGGACTTGGGCGCCCCGCCGACCTCGTCGTTGGACACCTCCCAGGTGCGCTCGTCGGCCCACACCTGCTGCCAGCGAGGCTCGATGTCCTTCGGGTCGTAGCGATAGTCGGCCACGTTCTGCAGGCTACAGCGAGGACGCCCGCTGCCGATCGACGGGGAGAGCCATGCCCAAGCCCCTCCGCCGCCTGCTCCGTCACCGCCGCGCACGTCGCGGCGGCAGCGCCCGCTTCATGCTGGCGATGCCGCTGCCCGCCTGCGCCTGACCCACCTGCCCGCCGTCGCGCCGGCGGCGGCGCGCCTGGGGTCGGCGCGTGGGCTCCTGCGCGACCCCGGCCCCGTCGAGCGCAGCGAGGGCCTCCAGCGCAACCCCGGCTCGCGCCGGCTGGCCGACCGCGGCTGGCGGCCCCTGTGGTTCGAGGTGCGCATCGCCGTCGGCGACGGCCATGATCATGAGTTCATCCACTCGCTCGTGTGGGGCGAGCCGGGCCGGCCCGCCGCCGAGGAGGAGCCGGGCCACGCCCTCGAGGAGGCGCTGCGGCAGCTGCGCGGTCGCGACAGCTACGCGTCGGGCACAGGACGGGCCGTCGGGCGTCCTCGGCTGATCGTGTTCTTGCGGTCCCGCGGCGGCCCGGACCTACCATCCCCGGCGTGGAGGATCGCTTCACCGACCATCCGCCCGAGGATACGGCTCGGCGCGCGCCGAGCGCCGGCGGGCTGGACGACCTCGACGACCTGGCGGCGTCCTTCGCCCCCAAGCGCCCGCTGAGCGGCATCTCGGTCGCCTCGGCCAAGGTCGCGGCCATCGTGGAGGCGGCCGAGCGCGCCGCCGAGGACCTGCGCACCAAGACCGAGGAGCGCGTCCGGGAGCGCATCGCGGAGGCCGACCGCGCCGCCGACCTGCGGGTCGAGGCGGCCGAGGCCGAGGCCCGGGAGATCGTCGACGCCGCCCGCCGCGAGGCCGCCGCCGTCGAGGCCGAGGCGCGCGAGTCGGTGCGCCAGATCCACGACGACGCCGCGCGGGTCCGCGAGGAGGCCGAGCACCGCCGGCACGCCGCGGTGCAGGAGGCCCAGGACGAGGCCGCCCTGGTCCGCGCCGAGGCCGAGGCCTACGTCGAGGAGGTCAAGCGCGGCGCCAAGAGCGACGCGCGCGACATCATCCAGGAGGCCCACGACGCCGCACGCGGCGTGCTCCACGACGGCACCACTCTCTCCGGCCACCTCGAGGAGCTCAGCGACTCGCTGCGGCGCAACGCCGAGCGCCTGCTCAACGACGTCAAGCTCGCCCACGCGCGCCTGACCGCCGACCTCGAACAGGCCACGCCCGCCGGCGCCACCGACCCCGCGCCGCGGGCGACGCGGACGACCGCACCCTCCCGTCGTGGCGCGGCGCGCGCCGACGCCCCCGCGGCGGCGTCACCGCCGGCGCCCGGCCGCCGCGCCGAGCCCGACGAGGACTTCGACGTGCCGGAGTTCGTCCCCGGCCGCCGCTGAGGCGCCGCGCGGGCGGGCGCCGGCCGTCCGTCCTCCGGGCGACGGTGTTAAGATGGATCTCGACCTGGGGCTATAGCTCAGCTGGGAGAGCGCCTGCATGGCATGCAGGAGGTCGCCGGTTCGAGCCCGGCTAGCTCCACTCACACGAAGGGCCCGCTCCGGCGGGCCCTTCGTGCGTCCGGCCGGGGCAGGCCCGGTCAGCGCGTCGCGTTCTCGCGCGCGATGCGTGCGAGCGCCTGCAGCATCGCCCAGGCCACCGCGGGCTGGCTCTGGACGAAGGTCTTGAAGCCGAACAGCGTCTCCGTGAGGCAGCGCAGCTCGGTGTCGGCGGTCACGGTCGCGGCGCGCGCCTGCCCGTCGATGAGCGCAAGCTCCCCGAAGGAGTCCCCCGGGCCGAGCGTCCGGACGATGGTGCCGCCGATCGTGACCGCGGCCGTCCCCTCGAGGATGATGAAGAACCCGGCGCCGGTGCGGCCCTCGGTGACGACCTCGCGCCCCGGCGCGAAGACGCGCTCCTTCATGCCCTTGGCGAGTCGCCGCCGGTCGCGCTTGGAGAGCCCCGCGAAGAGGGGGATCCCCTCGAGCACATCGGCGATCGGCGGGGCAGAGGTGGTGGCCATGCCGCAGTATTCCCCAAAGCGGGGCCGCCGCGCCAACGTCCGGTGCGGGCGCCTGCGCAGCCGGCCGCGCGCGGCGCGACGATCGCGAGCCGGTGCCGACCGGACCAGGCTCAGCCCGTCACCGGGCGGCCCATGTCCCCGGCGACCTCGCGCTGGGTCAGCGCACGCCTGTAGATCCGGATCTCGTCGAGCGTGCCCCTGAAGCCGGAGCCGATGCGCAAGGCGCCGCGGCCTGGGAGCAGGGCTCCAGATGTCCTGGTCGACCCCGACCGCACACCGTTGACGTAGAGAACGAGGTACGCACCGTCATACGTGATGGCGACGTGGCTCCAGGCCCGTCGGGCCAGTCCCTTCTGCGCCCGCACGCGGCTGATGTGGCGCGCCGTCACGAGCCGGGCGCCGGGGCGACGACCGTCGCTGGCGTACAACCCGTAGCTCATGCTTCCCTGCAGACCCTTCACGAGGATCACCCGCTGGCCGGCGGCAGCCGTCGGGCGGACCCAGGCCTCGAGCGTCATGCGCCGCGAGAGCCGGAGTGCCGGGGCGTCCGGGATCGTGACGTGGGCCCCGTGACCGTCGAAGGTCATTGCGCGACCGAACCGACCGGATGCCGTCCGCCTGCCGCCATGGCGGTGACCGTCGAGACCGTGCCCAGAGGTGTCGGTGATCACCGTCCCCTTGAGCTCGTCGAAGCCATAGGCCGCGACGAGCCCGCTCGGCGTCGCGACTCCGCCGCCGCCCGCGGACGGCAAGGGGGCCGCAGACCCGCCGGAGCCGGGGGCCGGGCCGGGCCCTTGCGGGGGCGAGGGCCCGTTGGTCCGTCCGGGAGGCTGCGGACCACTCGGTGTCGGCGCCGGGCTGGAATCAACGGGCACGGTGGTCGTCGAGCCGAACTCGAACGCGCCGGCGTCGGGGCCACGCCCGGCGAACCGGACGTCGCCCATCACATCGAATGCCGGAAACGTCGACGGGTCCCCGGCATCCACCACCGGCGACCCCGCGAGCGGGCTCCCGTCGGGGTTGAGCTTGAGCGAGGCGACCTGCACGTCCGTGGACCCGCACTTCTGCGATGTCCACACGTTGTGCGAGTAGGTCGCCCGAACCGCGTCACAGCTCGTGCTCATCCCGACCCCGGCGTTGCCGACCCACGTCTGCGACTGCCCTGTGTCCGCCGCCGAGTTGACCTGGATCTTCTGGCGCCCAGGGAAGGTGTTGTAGCGGACGTCTGCGTCGGCGGCCAAGACGTCGAGGCTGTAGTAGCCGCAGCCGCTGATGCCGGTCACGGTGTCCCCGAACACGTTCTGCTCGATCAGCACGTCGTCTCGGTCGTTCGTCCGGATGTTCATGCACTCGTTGTCGTAGAAGCGGTTGCGCAGGATCTTGATCTGCTGCGGGATCTGATTGACGTTGCCGCAGTTGCAGAACTGAAGCGCGTCGGAGTGCGACGACGGGGTCGGGGCACGGAGCCCGTGAAAGACATTGTCGGCGATCGTCAGGCGCAGGTTGGACTGCGGGCTGCGTGTCTGCTCGTAGATGTCCATCATGTCGCCGTTGGACCACGTCGTCCCGCCGGGTGCGGGCTCGATGACGTTGGCGGAGATCGTCGTGTCGACCGTGCCCTCCACGTAGACCATGTTGTGGATCCGGGCGTGGCGGACCGTCACGTTGCTGGTGTTGGTCAGTGACACGGCGCCATCGGCCGAAGTGCCGATATAGGTGCCACCGTCGAACGTCGGTCCGCTCGCGCCGTGCACGTCGAGCAGCGCGATCTGCGCTGAAGGATCGATCTGGAAGGTCACGGCCTTCGTGCACCCGACGTACTGGGCGCCGTAGCTGCCCGCCGGAACCGTGATGACGTCCCCACTCCCCGCCGAGGTGCACGCGGCGTCGAAGCTTCGCGCGCCGAGAGGGACCGTGGCAGCGCCGGCGCCGGACACGTTCCATGCGCCGAGGCCGACCATGAGCACCAGGACGATGCTCGCCGCGCGACGGACCGCCGGGCATCGCCACCGCCACTGGCCCATGGGGCTCGGTGAGCCTGGCCGAATCGAGCCTTCGAGCGTCGCGACGCGGTCAGAGGTGGTCAGGCGCGAGGTGGTCGACACGAGATTCGGGGCCTTCGGTCTCGGAACACGGACAAGCGCACGCACCGCCGCCCGACGAGGTCACGCCGACCGGGTGTGCGCCACGAAGCGAGACCGACGCGCGAGGGGCCTGGACCCCCGCCCCGTGCGCCGGAGCGCACGTTGTAGCACATCTGTGCTGACGGCTCGGACCCCCTGGCCGCTACCGTCCCCCCATGCGCCACGGCCGGACCATCGCGGGCGTCGCCCTGGCCGTGCTCGCCGCCGACGCGGCCACGAAGGCCGTGGCCACCCACGCGCTCGCCGGCCGGGGCGCGGTCCACGTCGCCGGCGACCTGCACCTGCTGCTGTACCGCAACCACGGCGGCCCGGCGGGCCTGCTGCCCGGGCACCCCGTGCTCGTGTCGGTCCTGGCGCTGGTGGCCCTCGGGGCCATGGTCGCGGTGGCGCGGGTCGTGCAGACCCGGCTGGGCGCCGTTGCCGTCGGCCTGATGCTCGGGGGCGGGCTGGGAAACCTCGCCGACCGACTCCTGCGCGCGCCCGGCCCGCTGCGCGGCGGCGTCGTCGACTGGATCCAGCCCCGCACCCACGGGGCGAGCATGAACCTCGCCGACCTGTCGCTGAACGCCGCGCTCGCGGTCGGGCTGCTCGTGCTGCTGGCCGGCGCCGTGCGGGCGCGCCGGCCGGGGCCCGCCGTCAGCTGATCGTCGCGAGCCGCGGCGAGGCCGGCGCCGCGCGTGCGGGCGCGGTCAGCGCCGCGTGGTCGATCGGCAGGAACGCGTGGACCGCCGGGGTCGAACTGGCGGCCCCGCAGCCCGACGATCTCGGCCACGACGTCCTCGATGCTCGCAGGGACGCGCGTGGACGAACGCGTCGAAGACGTGGGCGACGTCGGCGATCCGCCCCGTCATAGCAGCAGCACGAGGATCTCCAGGCTGTCGTCGACGATGAGGATGTGGATGTCCCGGTGAGCAAGCCCGGGAGCGTCGATGAGCAGGTTTGCGGGGCATGAGGTGCCCCAACGTGCAGCGCGGCCGTGCGTCAGGGACGGACGGGCACGTCCTCGAGCTCGACGTCCAGGCGCGGGACGTCGCCCCAGAGTTGTTCGAGGCGGTAGAACTCGCGGACCTCGGGCACGAAGATGTGCACCACGATGTCGAAGTAGTCCATGAGCACCCAGCGCGCCTCGCCCAGGCCCTCGACGCGGCGCGGCAGCATCCCGTGGTCCTTCTTGAGGCCCTCGTGGACGGCGTCGTGGATGGCCTTGACCTGGCGGTCGGTGTTGCCCGAGCACACGACGAAGAAGTCCGTGTAGCTCGAGACCCCGCGCAGGTCGAGCACGGTGAGGTCGATGGCCTTCTTGTCGGCCGCGTAGGAGGCCGCGAGCTGCGCGAGGCGCTCCGGGCTCATGGTCGTGTCCTGTGGATCCTGCTGAATGGTCTGGCTGGGCAAGACGACGCTTCCTCCGTGGTCATGCTGACGGGGTTGGGGATCCGACCGGGCCCGCGTACAGGCCGTGCTGCGCGATGTACTCGGCGACCGGATCGGTCACCAGGTACCGGATCGGGCGCCCGGTGACGACACGCCGCCGGACGAGCGAGGACGACACGTCCATCCTTGGGAGATCGAAGAAGTCCGCGCGATCGACGGCGCCGGGGATCGTCGCCAGCCGCTCCAGGATATCGCCGCGGCGCGCGCCCTCGCGCTCGGCGATGGCCAGCCGTGCGAGGGTCACCACCTCCGCGGGCTCACGCCACGTCGGGAGGCTGAAGGCCATGTCGCCTCCGACGATGAACGTCAGGTCGTCCCCCGGCAGCGTCGCATGCAGTGCCCTCAGGGTATCGACCGTGTAGGACGCGCCGCCGCGCTGCACCTCGAGCTCGGAGACCGCGAAGCGCTCGTCACCGGCCACGGCCAGCTCGCACATGGCCACGCGGGCCGCGGCGCCGGGGTCGGACTCGGCCTCCTTGTGGGGCGGCGCGGCCACCGGCATGAGCAGCACGAGGTCGAGCCCGAGCTGGTCGTGGGCCTCCTGCGCGCAGAGCAGGTGCGCGATGTGCGGCGGGTTGAACGTGCCGCCGAGGATCCCGACGCGGCGGGCGGGCGGGCCGGACCCCCGCCCGTCAGCCGCGGACGTGCCCGTCCCCTCGCACGACGTACTTGAACGAGCAGAGCTCGCGCAGGCCGATCGGGCCGCGGGCGTGCAGCTTCTGGGTCGAGTTGCCGATCTCGGCGCCGAACCCGAACTCGCCGCCGTCGGTGAAGCGCGTCGAGGCGTTGATGTAGACGCAGGCCGCGTCGACGCCGAGCTCGAACGCGCGCGCGGCGGCGTAGGCACCGGTCACGATGGCCTCGGAGTGCCCGGAGCCGTGGCGGTTGACGTGATCGATGGCCTCCTGGACGGAGTCCACGACGCCGACGGCCAGCACGAGGGCCAGGAACTCGGTGTCCCAGTCGGTGTCGGCGACCTCGGCCACCTCGGGGTCGATCGCGCGCACGCGCTCGTCGCCGCGCAGCTCGACGCCCGCCTCGCGCAGCGCCCGCAGGGCGCCGGGCAGGAACGCGCCGGCGACGTCGCGGTGCACGAGCAGCGTCTCGGCCGCGTTGCAGACCCCGGGGCGCTGGGTCTTGGCGTTGAGGATGATGTCGCGCGCCGCGTCGAGGTCGGCGTCGGCGTCGACGTAGACGTGGCAGTTGCCCGACGCGGCGAAGATCATCGGCACGGTGGCGACGTCGACGAGCGCCTTCTTCAGGCCCTCGCCGCCCCGCGGGATGATGAGGTCGACGAGGTCGTCCTGCGTGGCGAGCTCGGCGAGCTCCTCGCGCCCGCCGCCGGCCACGAGCTGCACGGCGCCCTCGGGCGCCTCGGCTGCGGCGATCGCCGCCAGCACGGCGTTGGACTGCGTCGCCGACGACGAGCCGCGCAGCACGATCGCGTTGCCGGACTTCAGGCACAGCGCGGCCGCGTCGATCGTGACGTTCGGGCGGGCCTCGTAGACGACGGCGACCACGCCCAGCGGCGTGCGCGTCTTGGCGACGTCGAGACCGTTGGGCAGCCGGAAGCCGTCGATGACCTCGCCGACGGGGTCGGGCAGCGCGGCGATGTCGCGCACCTGAGCGGCGATCGCGGCGATCCGCCCCTCGTCGAGCGTCAGGCGGTCGATGAGCGCGTCGGAGAGCCCGGCCTCGCGGCCGGCCTGCAGGTCGCGGGCGTTGGCCTCGAGGATCTCGGGCGTGCGGTCCAGCAGGGCGTCGGCGATGCGGTGCAGGACCGCGTCCTTCTCCGCGGTCGGCAGCGTCGCCAGCCGGCGCGACGCCGCACGGGCGGCGCGGCAGAGATCGGTGACGGACGTGGCGGTCGTGGCCATGCCCTGAAGGGTATCCGGGTCCGCCGCCGGGCCCGGGGGGCCGCCGGCCGCCGGCCGCCCCCCGCCCGGTCAGGCCAGGACGAAGTAGTCGCGGTGGATGGCCTCCTCCGCGGAGCGGGGCAGGACCTCGCGGACCTGCGGGGACTGCAGGCCCATCACGCGGCGTAGCTCCGGCGCCGCGTAGTTGACGATGCCCTTGCCCAGCAGCCGGGCGCCCTCGCGCACCTCGACCGCGTCGCCGGAGCCGAAGTCGCCCGAGACGCCGACGACGCCGACGGGCAGCAACGACGTGCCGCCGTCGCGCAGCGCTCGCGCGGCGCCCGCGTCGACGGCGACGGTGCCCCGCGACGGCTTGGCGTAGCGCAGCCAGAGCTTGAACGAGGAGTAGCCCAGCGCGCGGGCCGGGAACGACGTGCCCTCGTCGGTCGCGCCGGCCAGGACGCGGCCCAGCGCCTGGTGGCGCAGGCCATTGCAGATGACGGCCGGGATGCCGGCGGCCGTGGCCATCTCGGCGGCGACGACCTTCGAGCGCATGCCGCCCGAGCCCAGCGCGGAGGTCGAGTCGCCGATCGCCGCGTGGGACTCGAGGTCGTCGAAGTCGGTGATCTCGCCCACGACGCGCGCGTCGGGATGGGTCCGCGGGTCGGCCGTGAACACGCCGTCGACGCCGGTGAGCAGCACGAGCTGGTCGGCCTCGACGAGGATCGCGACCTGGGCGGCGAGGAAGTCGTTGTCGCCGAAGGAGATCTCGTCGGTCGCGGTCGTGTCGTTCTCGTTGATGACCGGGACCAGGCCCCACTGCAGCAGCCGGCGCAGCGTCTGGCGGGCGTTGAGGTAGTGCGAGCGGTGGCTGAGGTCGAAGAACGTCAGCAGGACCTGGGCGGCACCGACCCCGCGGTCGGCCAGCAGCTCGTCGTAGAAGCGGAACAGGCGGCCCTGCCCCACGGCGCTGGCGGCCTGGAGGTCCTCGATGGCGGTGGGGCGCGACGTGAGGCCGAGGATCTGCATGCCGCGCGCGATGGCCCCGCTGCTGACGACGACGACGTCGTCGCCGGCCCTTCGGCGGGCGGCGATCTCGTCGCAGATGCCGGCCAGGACGTCGGCGCGCAGGGCGCCGTCGTCGGAGGCGACGATCCCCGAGCCGAGTTTGATGACGTGCCGGGCCATGCGGCCCGCAAGCCTACGGCGCGAGCGCCGTCGGGGGACCTACAGGTGCACGGCGGCCGGCACGAACAGCAGCGCCGCGCTGACGATGGTGGAGAACGCGAGGCGGATCATGTTCTCCCGATCGGAGCGTGGGCGCCGCGCCCCAAGGGCCTTCGACGCGTGTCCCGCGGGGCGTCCCCAGTTCTGGCCAGGCGCTCGGACGAGCGTCCAGCGGCCCCTCCCCCGTTCCGGTGCGGCCTAGCCGGGATCGAGCTCGAAGACGATGCCGGCGATCTCCACGTCGTCACCCGGCTCGAAGCCCTGGGCCTCCAGCGCGCGGATGACGCCCATCTTGTGCAGGCGGTGCTCGACGTGCATGAGCGCGTCCTCGTTCTCGAGGTCGTGGCGGGCGATGAGCCGGTCGACGGCGTCGCCGACCACGCGCCAGCCGCCCTCCTCGAGGGCCTCGACGGCGAACTCGGCCCGCCGCCGCGGCGCCGGGCGGAACAGGCGGTGCTCCTCGAGCGCCTCGTCCTCGGCGCCGGGCAGGGGCGCCGGGCCGGTCTCCACGGGAACGCGGCGCAGCAGCTCGGCCTTGAGCTCGTCCAGGCCGGCCCCGGTGGCCGCCGAGGTCACCAGGACGGGGGTGGGCTCGGCGACGGGCTCCCAGGGCTCGCGCTCGGGGACCTCGGCGGCGAAGCGCTCGCGCCACACCTGGGCGACGACCTCGGCCTCCTCGGGCGAGACGAGGTCGGCCTTGGAGAGCACGAGGATGCGCGGCAGGCGCGCGAGCCGCGCGTCGTAGGCGCCGAGCTCGTGCTCGATCGTGGCGAAGTTGGCCTCGGGGTCCGAGCCGTCCAGGGGCGCGAGGTCCAGGACGTGGACCAGCAGGCGGGTGCGCTCGACGTGGGCCAGGAAGTCGTGGCCCAGCCCCGCGCCGCCCGCGGCGCCCTCGATGAGCCCAGGGATGTCGGCGAGCACGAGCTGGCGGTCCTCGCCGTCCAGCGTGCCGAGGACAGGCTCCAGCGTCGTGAACGGATAGCCGGCGATCTTCGGCGCGGCGCGCGTGACGCGCGCCAGCAGCGAGGACTTGCCCGCGTTGGGCACGCCGACGAACCCGACGTCGGCCAGGAGCTTGAGCCGCAGGTCCAGCCAGCCCTCCTCGCCGGGCAGGCCGCGCTCGGCGAACGTCGGCGACTGCCGGGTGGCGCCGGCGAACTTCTTGTTGCCCTTGCCGCCGGGGCCGCCGTGGGCGACGACGACCTCCTGGCCGGGGATCACGAGGTCGTGGACGGTGCCGTCCTCCGTCGTGACCTGGGTGCCGGGCGGGACGCGGACGACGAGGTCCTCGCCGTCGGCGCCGTGGCGAAGCGCGCCCTCGCCGTGGCGCCCGCGGCCGGCCTTGTAGTGCGCCTTGCGCTTGAAGGACTGCAGGTCGCGCAGGGAGTCGTCGCAGCGCAGCACGACGTCGGCGCCGTGCCCGCCGTCCCCGCCGTCGGGGCCGCCTTTGGGCACGTGCGCCTCGCGGCGGAAGCTCATGCAACCGTTCCCGCCGCCGCCCGCCTGGACGAAGATGCGCGCCTTGTCGTACAGCATGTGAGCCAAGGACGGTAGTGGGGAACCAGCCCCACATGGCTCACGACCCCGTCTTCCTCATCACCGGCGCCGGCTCGGGCATCGGCGCCGCCACCGCGCGCCGGGCCGCGCAGGCCGGCCACCGGCTCGTGCTCGCCGGCCGCTCCGCCGACCGCCTGCAGGCCCTGGCCGACGAGCTCGGCGGCCGCGGGCGCGCCGTGGCCGTCGCGACCGACGTCACCCGCTGGGAGGACAACGAGGCGCTCGTGGCCGCCGCCCTGCAGCACTTCGGGCGCCTGGACGTCGCGTTCGCCAACGCGGGGTTCGGCGCCGCGCGCGGCTGGCTGAAGGAGACGCCCGAGCACTGGCGCGAGATGGTGCTCACGAACGTCCTGGGCGCCGCCTACACGGCCCGGGCGGCGATCCCGGCGCTGACCGAGAGCCGCGGCCACCTGCTGCTGACGGGCTCGGTGGCCGGGCGCAGGGCGCTGCCTGGCAGCCTGTACTCCGCGACGAAGTGGGCGGTCACCGCCATGGGCGAGGCGCTGCGGGCCGATCTGGACGGCACGGGTGTGCGCACGACGCTCATCGAGCCCGGCGCGGTCGACACGCCGTTCTTCGACGACCCGGGCGAAGGGCGGCTGGAGCCCGACGACGTCGCGCGCGCGGTGCTCTACGCGGTCTCCCAGCCGCCGCACGTCGACGTCAACGAGATCCTCATCCGCCCCACGGCCCAGTCGGGCTGAGGGACGGCCGCCCGGCGCTCAGCCGCCGGAGCGCTCGGTGGCCGCGGCCGGGGCCGCGGCCGGCCGCACGCCGCGCACGAGCAGCAGCAGGCACATGGCGAGGCCGAGCGCCGCGATCCCGGCGCCGACCAGGAAGGCATGGGCGAAGCCCTCCGTGAGAGCCCGAAGCGGGCCGACGCCCGGCCCGACGCCCGCGGTGTGCTGCGTCGCGACCGTGGCCAGCAGTGCCAGGCCGATGGATCCGCCGACCTGGCGCGACGTGTTGACCAGGCCGGAGGCCAGGCCCGCCTCCGGGCCGCGGACGCCTGCGGTGGCCGCGATCGTCACCGGCACGAAGGAGAACCCGATGCCCGCGGCGGTCAGCACGGAGGGGGCGAGCACGTCGCCCAGGTAGCTGCCGTCGGCCGAGATGCGACTGAGGCCCAGCATGCCCACGGTGATGAGCGCCATGCCCCCGAGAGCACGACGCCGGGGCCGAGGCGGCCGGTGAGGCGGCCGGCCAGCTGCGAGGTGCCGATGATCGCGGCGGTCATCGGCAGGAACGCGAGGCCGGCCTCGATCGGGTCCAGGCCGAGGATCTCCTGGAGGTAGAGCGAGACGAAGTACCACATCGCGAAGACCGCGCCGCCCATGCACAGCACGACGATGTTGGCTCCGCTGACCGCGCGGGAGCGGAAGATCCGCAGCGGGACGAGCGGTGCGGCGGCCAGCCGGCCCTCGATGAACAGGAACGTCGCCAGCAGCGCGACGCCCAGCCCGAGCGTGACGAGCGTGCGCGTGGAGGCCCAGCCGTGCTGGTCGGTCTCGACGATGCCGTAGGTGAGGACCACGAGCCCGGCGGTCACCGTCAGGGCCCCGGCGAGGTCGAACGCCCGCCGGGCCTTGGCGTCGCGCGTGACGAGGGGGACGACGCTCAGCGCGGCCACGGCGACGGCCACGCCGATCGGCACGTTGATGAGCAGGATCCAGCGCCAGGACAGCAGCTGGGTGAGCACGCCGCCCAGCAGCGCTCCCGTGGCGCCGCCGACGCCGCCCATGGCCCCCAGAGCCCGAGGGCCTTGTTGCGCTCGGCGCCCTCGGTGAACGTGGTCATGATGATCGACAGCGTCGCGGGCGCGACGATCGCGCCGCCCAGCCCCTGGATGGCCCGCGCGGCGACGAGCATGCCCTGGGTCTGGGCCAGGCCGCCGGCCAGCGAGGCGAAGGCGAAGACCAGCAGGCCGGTGACGAAGACGGGCCGCCGGCCGATGAGGTCGGTGGCCCGGCCGCCCAGCATGAGGAACCCGGCGAACGCCAGCGTGTAGGCGTTGACGATCCACTGCAGCCCCGTGGCCGAGAAGCCCAGGTCGCCGCGGATGGACGGCAGGGCGACGTTGACGATCGAGACGTCGAGGATGACCATGAACTGCGCGAGGCAGCACAGGACGAGGACGAGGGTCGGGGTGCGAGCCTTGGAGAACGACACGAGCCCATGGTTGCACACGCAACCATGGGCTCGGGTGTCAGGTCCGATACGGGGACGCTAGGCGGCGGGCTGCGCGTCCTCGCCGGGGAGGATCGACACGACGCGGCCGCGGCGGCCGGTCTTGAACTCGACGATGCCCGCGTCCTTGGCGAACAGCGTGTCGTCCTTGCCCATGCCGACGCCGTCGCCGGCCTTGAAGCGCGAGCCGCGCTGGCGCACGATGATCTCGCCGCCCGTGACGACCTGGCCGGCAAAGATCTTGACGCCGAGCCGCTGCGCGTTGGAGTCGCGCCCGTTGCGCGACGAGCCGAGGCCCTTCTTGTGAGCCATGGTGCTAGCTCCCCTTCGAGATCTTCGTCACGCGGATGCGCGTGAGCTCCTGGCGGTGGCCCTGGCGGCGGCGGTAGCCGCGCTTGGGCTTGAACTTGTTGACGCGCAGCTTGGGGCCGCGCAGGTGCTCGACCACCTCGGCGGCGACCTTGACCCCGCCGAGGTCGGAGCCGAACAGCACGTCGTCGGCCGCGAACAGCAGCGGCTCGAGGTCGAGCTTGGCGCCGGCGTCGCCAGGCAGCCGCTCGACGAGCAGGGTCTGGCCCTCCTCGACGCGGTACTGCTTACCACCGGTCTTGACGATCGCGTACATGTCTCTCAGTTACTCCGAGGTTGCCTCGGCCTTGACAGCCGAACGGCGCCGTCCACCTCTGCGGCCGCGGCGCCGAGGCTTGGATTCTAGCGAGTCGGCGTCCTCGTCGCCTTCCCCGTCGCCCGCGCCCTCGACGTCGAGCAGCGTGGCGACCGCGGCGGTGCGCCCGGCCTCCTCGATGCGCACGAGCTTCTTCGTGCCGACGAACCGCCCGCCGTTGACCACGGAGATGATGTAGCCGTCGATCTTGGCGACCGCGTCGTCGACCTCGTACATGTGGGGCTCCACGATGTTGACGAGGACCTCGTCGCCCTCCTTGAAGGGGATCGCGCGCTCCTCGATCTCCTGGCGCGAGCCGTCCATGGTGATCGCGAAGTGGTCCAGCGGCAGGCCCTCGGAGCCCTCGAAGTGGAAGACCTTGCCGGTCTCCTCCTCCAGGGCGTGCAGGACGCGCGCGCCGTCGCCGGTGAACTTCGAGCTCACCCGCGGGTTGACCTGGACGAGGAACGCCTCGGTCTTGTTCGGCGCCCGCGAGGCGATCTCGCGCAGCTGGCGCTCGAACTCGATCGCGATCGTCTCCTCGGACTTGATGACGCCCTCGCCCTGGCAGGTCGGGCACGGGCGGCTCATGATCTCGCGCACGCCCTCCGTGACGTTCTGGCGCGTCATCTCGACGAGCCCGAGCTTGGAGATCTCGGCCGTGAACGTCTTCGTGCGGTCCTCGTCCAGCGCCTTGCGCAGCGTCTTGAGGACGGCCTCGCGGTTCTTGGCACGGGCCATGTCGATGAAGTCGATGACGATGATCCCGCCGATGTCGCGCAGGCGCAGCTGGCGCACGACCTCGTCGGCGGCCTCGAGGTTGGTCCGCGTGATCGTGTCCTCCAGGCGGGCCTGCTTGCCGCGCCCCACGAACGATCCGGAGTTGACGTCGATGACGGTGAGCGCCTCGGCGTAGTCGATGAGCAGGTAGCCGCCCGAGGGCAGGTCGACGCGCTTGGACATCAGGCCGTCGATGACCTTCTCGACGTCCCAGGCCTCGAACAGGGGCTTGGACTCCTGCCAGAGCTCGACGCGGTCGACGAGCTCTGGCGCGGTGCGGCTGAAGAACGAGACCAGGCGGTGGTGCTGCTGCTCGTCGTCGACGATCGCCTTCTCGAAGTCGGCGCTGAAGATGTCGCGCACGACGCGCACCGACAGGTCGGCCTCCTGGAAGACCATGGAGGGCGCCGAGGACTCCTCGACGCGCTTCTTGAGCACCTCGTGGAGCTTGAAGAGGTACTCGAGCTCGCGCTCGAAGTCCGCGCGCTTGGCGCCGTGGGCCGCGGTGCGCACGATCGCGCCGCCGCCGTGCAGCTCCAGGCCGCGGGCCTCGCGGCGCAGCCGCTCGCGCTCCTTGTCGTCCAGGCGCTTGGAGACGCCGATGCCCTCGCCGGTCGGCGTGTAGACCATGTAGCGGCCGGCGACCGTCAGGTCCATCGACAGCCGCGCGCCCTTGGTCTTCAGCGGGTCCTTGACGACCTGGACGACGACCTCCTGGCCGGGCTTGAGCAGCTCGCCGATGGTCTTGCCCTTCGAGCCGACGCGCCCGCGGCGCGCGACCTCGACGCCCGGCATGACGATCTCGTCGACGTGCAGGAAGCCGTTCTTGTCCAGGCCGATGTCGACGAACGCCGCCTCCAGGCCGGGCAGGACGTTGTCGACGCGCCCCTTGTAGATGTTGCCGACGATGGAGCGGTTGCCGCGGCGCTCGAGGTAGAGCTCCGCGACCCTCCAGCCGTCGTTGAGCGCGGCGGGCCTGGCCCGCGACGCGGTGGCGGTGGCGGTGCCGGCGGCGGCAGCGCGGCTGCGGCTCCGGCGGGGAGCGGCCGCCGGAGCTCCGGTGGCCTCCATCAGCGCCACGCGGGTCTCCCCGCGGTCGACGCTGACGAGCACTTGCTTTCTCACGATGGGTGGTCCTTGGAGATCAATGGCTCACGATCCGGCCCTTGAGTGCGGCCGACGAACGTCCTTGGACGTAGATCGACTGCAGCAGGCCGATGGCCAAGAGGGTGGACATCACCGAGGATCCGCCGTAGCTCATGAGCGGCAGCGGAATGCCGGTGATGGGCATGATCCCGAGGGTCATGCCGACGTTGACGAAGACCTGGAACAACAGCATCGCGACGATGCCGCCGGCGACCAGCGCGCCGAACAGGTCCTTCGCCATGGTCAGGATGCGCAGCCCGCGCCATATCAACAGCGCGTAGAGCGAGAGGACGAGCGCAGCCCCGACGAAGCCCCAGCGCTCACCGACGACCGCGTTGATGAAGTCGGTGTGGTGCTCGGGCAGGAAGTTGAACTTGGTCTGGGTCGCCCGGTCGCCGCGGCCGGTCTTCTCACCGGAGCCGATGGCGATCAGGGACTGGTTCTGCTGGTAGCCCGCGTCCGCGGGATCCGAGGATGGATGCAGGAACGAGGTCAGGCGCTGCTTCTGGTAGGGATGCAGCACCTCGACCCCGGCGCGCGGGGCGACGACCAGCACGAAGCTGATCGCCACGGCGCCGAGCGCGAAGAGGGCGAGGAAGTGGCGTGCGGGCGTGCCCGCGAAGTAGAGGACGGCCAGGACGATGGCGCCGTAGACCAGGCTCGAGCCGAGGTCGGGCTGGACCATGACCAGCGCCGCGGGCACGAGCGCGAGGAGCATGATGCGCGCCGTCGTGTCGCGCTCGCCCAGGCGCCGGGACCGCTCCGTGACGACCCCGGCCAGCGCCACGACGAGCAGGATCTTGCCCAGCTCGGAGGCCTGGAACTGGAACGGGCCGACGGGGATCGAGCGCTGGGCGCCCTTGGCGACCGAGCCGATGGCCATGACGGCCAGGATCGAGCTCATCAGGAACCCGTAGATCCACCAGCGGGCGCGGCGCAGGAGGCCGTAGTCCAGGCGGCTGAGGCCCAGGCTGATCACGCCGCCGACGGCGAAGAAGATCGCCTGGCGGTCGAAGTAGTAGCCGGGCTGGCCGGGGACGTCGTCGACGGTGGCCGCACGGATGGTGACCAGCGAGCATGCGGCCAGGCCGATGACCCCGAGGATCAGCACGAGGTCGATCGGCAGCGCCATTCCGGGCACGCGGTTGGCGCCCCGCGGCGGGGCGGGGGCGCGTCGTCGAGATCGTGGATGGGGGTGGTGGGCCGCGTGCTCATCGGGTCGCCGACGACCCCCGGACGAGCTTGGGCTTGATCTGGAACCACTTCGACAGCATGAGCCGGACGGCGGGCGCCGCCGCCACCGCGCCGAAGCCGCCGTCCTCGACGGTGCAGGCGATGACGATCGGGTTGCGGTCCGGCGCGCTGGCGTCGTAGCTGTAGGCGACGTACCAGGACTGGTCGTTCGGGCGCCCGGTGCGCTGGGCCGTGCCCGTCTTGCCGTAGATGGGGAACTGCTGCTTGGGCCAGTCCTTGAAGACGTCGGCCGAGGTGCCGCCCGGATCGCTGGCCGCGCGGCGCAGGCCCTCCATGATCGCGCTGCGCCACGCCGGGTCGATCTTGACGTGCTTGGAGGCGGGCTGGTCGAGCTTCTGGACCACGCCGCGGGCGTCGGTGACCTCCTGGCCCAGGTGCGGGCGCGGGACCTTGCCGCCGGCGACGATCGTCGAGTAGGCGACGGCCATCTGCAGCGGCGAGGCCTGCAGGTCGCCCTGCCCGATCGCGAGGTTGATCTCGTCGCCCGGCAGCCAGGCGCGGTTCGTGCCGTCCGCGTAGCCGCAGGGGTGGCCGAGCTGCTTGCGGCAGCGCGCCTCCTTGCGGTTCTGCGCGTCGCGCCAGGCGGGATCGGGCACCAGGCCGCTGCCCTCGCCGGGCAGGTCGATGCCCGTGCGGTGGCCGAGGCCGAGGTGGCGGGCCCACTTCTGCAGCGGGTGGCCGGGCTGCGGGTTCAGCGCCTGGCCCATCTTGTAGAAGTAGACGTCGGAGGAGACCTGCAGCGCCTTGACGAGGTTGACGGGCCCGTTGGGCTTCGAGCCGGCGTTGCAGCGGCGGTCGGCCTGCGTGCGCCCGACGGAGATGCAGCCCGTGTCGTCGATGACCTTGTCGGGCGACGTGACGCCCGACTGCAGGGCCGCCAGCGACGTGATCGGCTTGAACACCGAGCCCGTCGGATAGAAGCCGCCGATCGCGCGGTTGAACAGCGGGTCCCCGGCGGCCTTGCCGAACTTCTTGTCGTAGGCGGCCTGGGAGGCGAAGGGCTTGGAGTACTCGCGCGGGTCGAACGTCGGGTAGGAGCCCATCGCGTAGATCGCCCCGGTGTCGGGGTTCATCGCCACGAACGCGCCGGGGTGCCCGCCGCCGGCCTGCACGAAGTCCTGCTCGGCGTTCTGCTGGAGCCCGAGGTCGAGGGTCAGCTTGAGCTGGCGGCCGGGCTCGGGGTCGCGCGCGGCGACGGCCTGGCGGCGCTCGCCGGCCGCGTTGACCTCGATCTGGTAGGTCCCGTCGTGGCCGCGCAGGTACTTGTCGTACTCGGACTCCAGGCCGCCCTGGCCGATGAACGTGCCCGACGTGATCCCCTTGTAGGCCTTGTTCTTGAGCTGCGTCTCGGAGATCTCCCCCACGCTGCCGATGATCTGGGCGGCGACGTCGCCGATCGGGTACGAGCGCAGGTAGACCTGGTCGACCGAGACGCCCGGGAAGCGCTCCTTGTACTGCTCGAGATAGTCGCGCTGGGAGCGGTCGACGTCGGTCTTGATCCGCACGTCGGCGTAGGGCACCTGGAGGATCGAGCTCACCACGCGCTGGTTGATCGTCGCAGGCGACATCTGCAGCACGGTGCCCAGGCGCCGGAACAGCGTCTGGGTCGCCCCGGTGGCCTGCGGCATCGCGGGCCGCGGGCCCTTCCTGCCCTTCGGCCGCTTGTCGCGCGCCGTGAAGGCCTGGCCGTAGACGGCGATCTGGGTCCGCAGGGCGACGGGGATGCTGCGCGGGTCGATGGACACGACCGTCGCGCGGCGGTTGTCGACGAGCTTGAGGTTGTTGCGGTCGACGATCTGCCCGCGCGGCGCCTGGATGCGCTCCGTGCGCACCCGGTTCTCGCGCGCCTGGGCCAGGTACTTGTCGCCGTCGAGGACCTGGAGGTACCAGAGCCGGAAGAAGACGATCCCGAACAGGATGAACGCCACGACGCCCACGCCCGCGACGCGCAGCGCCATCTGGGGCGTGACCGGGGGGCGGCGGTCGCTGGTCGGGTCGACGGGCATCAGGCGCGGCTGAGGGGCGACAGCCCGCCGGTGGTGTACGCCCGGCGCCGCCGCCGGCGCGGGTCCTCGGGCAGGACGGGCGACAGCCAGCGGCGCACGATCGCGAAGACCGGCAGCGCGATGAGCGCGTTGAGGACGATGGTGGCCAGGATCTGGCGCAGCAGCAGGAAGCTCACCGGCGCGTCGATGCCCAGCAGGAAGTTCATGAGGCCGAAGCCGATCGTGGTGACCGCGGTCGCCGCGGCGCCGACGATCATCGGCACGACCGCGGCCTGCGGGTCGCGCAGCTCGCGCAGCCGGCCGGCCCAATAGCCCGCCACGACGAACACGAGGCTCGACAGGCCCATGGTCTGCACGAGCGCGGTGTCGACGAACAGGCCGACGCCGAAGCCGAACAGCGCGCCGGGCAGCGAGCCGCACAGCAGGCCGACCGAGGCGACGACGAGCGGGGTCAGGTCGGCGTTGGTGCCGAACAGCAGCACCTGGGAGACCGCCGCGACCTGGATGACGACGACGGCCACGCCCAGCACGGCGGCCCGGAACAGCAGCTTGGGGGTGATGGGCGGCATCAGCGGTTGTTGTCGACCTTCTTCGTGAGCACCTGGACCCACTCGACGTGCTGCAGGTCCACGAAGGGGCGCAGGTGCACCTCCTGGGACTCGCTCCCCGGCTCGTCGATGCGGGTGACGCGGCCGATCGGCAGGTCGGGCGGGTAGGGCGCCGCCAGATCATCCCGCTTGGAGGTCGTCCCCGCGGTGACGACGACGTCGCCGCTGGCGATCTGGTCGTCCTTGCGGGTGTACTTCAGGATGAGATCGCGCGGGTTGCCCACCTTCGGGGTGACCACGCCGGTCGCGTTGCCCGACACCGTCCGCGCGGCGACCGCGACGGACGCGTCGGTGATGAGGCGCACGGTGGAGGAGTTGGAGGCGACGGTCTCGACCTTGCCGATGAGCCCGTTGCCCTCGTCGCCGCTGCCGTCGGAGGCGATGACGGGCTGGTCGACCTGCAGGCCGGAGGAGCTGCCGCGATCGATGAAGATCCGCACGTACCAGAGCGTCGGCGAGGAGCCCGTGACGCGCGCCGTCACCGGATCGAAGGCCTTCAGCGACTGCGGGGCCTGGTCGAGGCCGAGCAGGCCGCGCAGCTGGCGGTTGTCGCGGGCGGCGGCCTCGTTGCGGATGGCCGACGCGCGCCACTGGTCGCGGTCGCGCCGAGCGCTCTTGAGCTCGCCCTTGGCCGAGACGGTGTCGCCGACCCAGCCGAACAGGTCGCGGACGGGCTTCAGAGCGCGGCTGGCGCCCTCCTGGATCGGGGAGACGACCTGGAGCACGCCGCGCTGCACGCTGTGCAGCGCCCCGCCCGCAGGCTCGCCGAAGTAGGCCGTGAGGAGGATCAGGGAGCTGACGACGAGCAGTCCCAGGACTGCGCGCCGCCGGCGAACCGTCTTGTCGTACATGGCGTACGCGACTCCAAAGCGTTCATTGCGTCACCGGGGCGGCGCACCTAGCGCGGCCTGCGCCGGCTCCTCGAATTCTTGTTGGTCCGGTGGATGACCTCGAACTCCTCGAGCGATCGGCCCGAGCCGACCGCCACGCAGGTCAGCGGGGACTCGGCGAGATGGGATGGCATCTGCGTCTCCTCCCGCAGTCGCTCGTCGAGCCCCTGCAGGAGCGAGCCGCCGCCCGCGAGCATGATGCCGCGGTCCATGATGTCGGATGCGAGCTCGGGAGGGGTCCGGTCCAGCGTCTCCTTGACCGCGTCGATGATCTGCGACAGGGGCTCCTCGAGCGCCTGGCGGATCTCCTCGCTGGTCAGCACCACGGTCTTGGGCAGGCCCGAGACCATGTCGCGGCCCCGGATCTCGGCCTGGACCTCTTCCTCCATCGGGTAGGCCGAGCCGATCTCCAGCTTGACCTCCTCGGCCGTCTGCTGGCCGATGAGCAGCTTGTACTCGCGCTTGGCGTAGTTGATGATCGCCTCGTCGAGCTCGTCGCCGCCGACGCGGATGGACTGCGAGACGACGATGCCGCCCAGCGAGATCACCGCGACCTCGGACGTGCCGCCGCCGATGTCGACGATCATCGAGCCCGTGGGCTCGCCGACCGGCAGGCCGGCGCCGATCGCCGCGGCCATCGGCTCCTCGATGAGGTACGCCTGGCGGGCGCCCGCCGACAGGCAGGCCTCCTCCACGGCGCGCTTCTCGACGCCGGTGACGCCGGAGGGGACGCAGACCACGACCCGCGGGTGCGCCCAGCGGTTCTGGTGCACCTTCTGGATGAAGTGGCGCAGCATCTCCTCCGTCACGTCGAAGTCGGCGATCACGCCGTCCTTCAGCGGCCGGATGGCCTGGATCGTGCCGGGGGTGCGGCCCAGCATGCGCTTGGCCTCGATCCCGACGGCGTGGACCTCGCCCGTCCGCGAGTCGATCGCGACGACCGACGGCTCGCTGAGCACGATGCCGCGGCCGCGCACGTAGACGAGCGTGTTGGCCGTGCCGAGGTCGACCGCCATGTCGCGGCCACCGAAGCCGGTGAGGTAGCTGAAGAAGCCCATGCCGGAGGGAGATGCACGCATCGCCCCCAGGTGCACGAGCGCCCCGCGGGGATGCGGGGCGGCCGGGACGACGCGAGCGCCAGTGTAGCGGAGGTGGGTCGGCCGCCCGCCACCGCGACAGCCCCCTTGCAGCGCGAAATCGCTGCAAAACCGGCGCCGCGCCGGGGTCTGCGGGTTATGGAGCGATCGTGAGGGTCGCCGAGGCGCGCGCGGTGGCCCCGTCGGCCGCCACCGCGTAGGCGGCGACCCGGTAGCGGCCCGCCGCGGCGGCCTTGGCGCCCAGCATCCCGTCCCACGTCACCGAGCCGTGGCCGGCCTTGGCCGAGCTGCGCAGGATCTCGACCGTGCGCGGGCCGGTCTTGATCCGCACGACCATCGAGGCGGCGCGCCCCACGCGGAAGGCGATCGGGACCTCGGCCCCCGCCTTGGCCGCCAGCACGGTCCTGTCGAGCTTGAGGGTCAGCGGCGAGGGCGCGGTCGCTGTGGCGGCCGCGCCGGCGGCGGGTGCGGCGAGCAGCAGGGCGGCCAGCGCCCAGGACGCGGCGCGGCTCAGGACGGCCGGGGTCGGCATGACACCCCGGGTGGTCGGCGGCCGCGCCGCGGGCTTGAAGCGGCGTGCCCTCAGGACGGGGCGACGGGCGACGCGTGATCGCGCATGATGCGCGGCCACAGGTCGATGAGCGCCGCGACCGGCAGGCCCACGACGTTGAGGTAGTCGCCCTCGATGCGCCGCACGAGGGCGGCCCCGCGGCCCTGGATCGCGTAGCCGCCGGCACGGCCCCGCCACTCGCCGCAGCCCAGGTACCAGGTGATCGTGTCCTCGTCGAGCGTGCGGAACTCGACGCGCGTGACCTCCGTCGCGGCGCGGACGTCGCCGCGGCGCACGAGCGCCAGGCCGCTGACGACCTCGTGCGTGCGACCCGAGAGGCGGCGCAGGGTCGCCCGCGCGGCGTCCTCATCGGCGGGCTTGCCCCAGATCTGGACGCCCTCGGTGGCCACGAGCGTGTCGCAGCCCAGGACGACCTCTTCGTCGCCCTCGGGCGCGGCTGCACCCGCCAGCGCCTTGCGCAGCGCGTTCTCGGAGGCCACGACGCGTGGGGCACCCTCGTCCTCCTCGGCGACCTCCGTGGCCCGGACGGTGAAGTCCAGGCCGAGGTCGCCGAGGATGCGCCGGCGCTGCGGGGAGCTGCTGGCCAGCACGAGCCGGGGACGGCCGGCCTCCATGCTCGCGGGGCTCAGAGCTCGGGGAACCAGATGCCGATCTCGCGCGCGGAGGACTCGGGCGAGTCCGAGCCGTGGACGAGGTTCTGCCCGACCTCGATGGCGAAGTCGCCGCGGATCGAGCCCGTGGCCGCCTCGAGCGGGTTCGTGGCGCCGATGAGCTGGCGGCTGCCCTTGACGACGTCCTGGCCCTCCAGGACGGCGGCGACGAGCGGCGCGGAGGTGATGAAGTCGACGAGCTCGCCGAAGAACGGGCGCTCCTTGTGCTCGGCGTAGTGCGTCTCGGCGGTCTCGCGCGAGGTCTGCACGAGCTTGAGGGCGACGATCTTCAGGCCCTTGCGCTCGAAGCGGGCGAGGATCTCGCCCGTCAGGCCGCGTGCGAACGCGTCGGGCTTGACCAGGATGAGGGTCCGGTCCACGGAGGTTGCTCCTTGAGGGGTGGTTGCTGGTGCGGTGCGACGCGGCGGGACTCTACGAGCCCGGCTCGCTGACCGCCGTCGGCTCGGCGAGGTCCCCGGCCCCACGACGGCGACGGCGCCGCGGTTGCGGCGTCACGCCCGGGATCTCGGACTCGCAGAACGGGCAGATCTTCCAGGCGGGGTCCAGCGGCCTGGCGCAGGTCGTGCACGCGTCCTTGAGCTTGCGCAGGCAGTGCGGGCAGCGCAGGAAGTCCTCCTTGACCTCCCCGTCGCAGTGCGGGCACAGGAAGAAGCCGAGGTTGTGCAGCCGCGCCTCGGCGGCCTGCATCTCGAGCTCGCGCTCGCGGACGTCGTCGAGGTACTCCGGCGGCCGCACGATCATGTAGACGATCGTGCCCACGAACGGGAGCAGGCTGGCCACGACGGCGCAGCCGATGAGCAGCGGGTCGTCGATCCGTCGCCGCGCGTCCGCGTACGTGTAGTAGATCAGCGCCACGTAGATGACGATGAGGAAGAGGACCAGCAGCTTGACGGCCGTATTGAGGCCGCTGCTGTTGATCCCGAAGACCGCTTCGACGGACATGTGCAAGAGAATCCTAGGGGGTGCGTGCGGCCGAGGGGGTCGCTCCGTCCGGTCTTCGGAGCCCCTGGACGCCTTCCTGCCGTCTACCCGGAGACCGCCAAGATGTCACCCATCTGACGGTCCGATCAGAGGAACATGCGGCCGAAGCCGTAGCCGATCCCGAAGAACAGCAGGATGACGACCGCGACGATGATCGCCACGAGCGCGACCATCCGCAGGACGCTGGGCCCGTGCTCCTCGTTCACAGCGTGCTCCGCGCGCGTCCGGCCGGGCGCATGAGATCGGCGATGAGGTAGATCGAGCCCGTGGCCAGCGCGACGCCGCCGGGGCCCGCGAGCGCCTGGGCGCGGCGCAGGGCGTCGTGGGGCTCGCCGACGACCTCGACGGCGCCCGCGAAGCCGAGCTGGTGGCACAGCGAGGCGAGCGTCGCGGGCGACAGCGCCCGCGGCGTCCCGGCGCGCGTCAGCACGACCGCGTCGCACAGCGGCAGCAGGATCCGCAGCATCGCCGTGGCGTCCTTGTCCTCCAGCACCGCGACGCAGGCCACGAGCGGGCGGCCGCCGACGAAGTCGGGCAGCGCCTCGGTCAGCGCGGTCAGCCCGCCCGGGTTGTGCGCGCCGTCGATGACCGTCTCGGGATCCTGGCCGACGACCTCGAAGCGGCCGGGCACCAGCGTGGAGGCGGCCGCCGCGCGGACGGCCTCCTCGTCGGGATCGCAGCCGAGCTGCGCGCGGGCGGCCTCGACGGCGAGCGCGAAGTTGCGCCGCTGGAACGCCCCGCGGGCCACGAGCTCGAGCGCCGGGGGCGGCAGCGCCGGCTCCCCCGGGGCCACGACGAGCCGCGCGTGGCGCTCGCGCGCCGTCTCCTGCGCGAGGGCCGCGGCCTCGGGCGCCAGGCCCGCCCCGACGACGAGGGTGGCGCCGTCGCGCACGACGGCGAGCTTCTCCCCCGCGATGTCGGCGATCGTCGGGCCCAGCCAGCGGGTGTGCTCCAGCCCGACGTTCGTCAGGACCTGCACGCGCGAGCGGTCCAGCACGTTCGTGGCGTCCCAGCGGCCCCCGAGGCCGGCCTCGACCACGGCGACGTCGACGCCCGCCCGGGCGAAGTGGTCGAACGCCGCCGCCGTGAGCAGCTCGAACTGCGTGACGCGGTCGCCCTCCTCCAGGGTGCGGTCGACCTTGGCCGCGGCGTCGGCGGCCCGCGCCACCGCGGCCGCGAACTCGGCGCCCGTGACGTCGGCGTCGTCGACGCGCACGCGCTCGGCGAACGTCACGAGGTGCGGTGAGAGGTAGGCGCCGGTCCGCAGCCCGTGGCGGCGCAGGATCGCGGCGGTCATGCGCACCGTCGAGGACTTGCCGTTGGTCCCGACGACGTGGACGGCGCCGAAGCGCTCCTGGGGCGAGCCCAGGGCGGTGAGCATCCGCCGCATGCGGTCCAGCCCGAACCGCATCCCGAAGAGCTCCAGCGACAGGAGCAGCCGCTCGGCGCCCTCGAGGTCCATCGCCATCGTCTAGAGCGCCTCCAGCTCCGCCATGAGCTGCTCCAGCTTGTCGCGCTCGGCGGCCACGACGGCCTCCGGGGCCTTGGCCACGAAGCCGACGTTGGCGAGCTTCTTCTCGGCGCGGGCGATCTCCTGCGCGAGGTGCTCGCGCCGGACGGCGAGCTTGGCCGCGGCCTCGGCCGGGTCGACGCCCGTCAGCAGCTCGACGTGGGCGCCCCCGACGGGAATCGTGGCCACGGGCTCGCGGTCGTCGGCGGTCGGCGTCAGGCGGGCCAGGCGGGCGACCAGCGGCTCGAGGCCCTCGAGGCCGACCAGACGGGCCTCGAGGACGTCGCCGGGGCGCACGCCGCTGGCGTCGCGCCACGAGCGCACGGCCTGCACGGCCGCGATGACGCGGGCGATGTCGGCCTCGGCGCGCTCGTCGCGCAGCGCCGGGTCGCCGCCCGACCGCCGGTGGGCGGCCAGCAGCCCCGCGTCGGGCGCGCCCACCCCCGAGGCCCACAGCTCCTCGGTGACGAACGGGATGATCGGGTGGGCGAGGATCAGCGTCTCGCGCACGACGTGGAGCAGGTGCGAGCCCAGCGCGCCGTCGAAGTCGCGGCCCTTGATGAGCTCGAGGTACCAGTCGCAGAGCTCGCCGTAGACGAAGTCGTAGAGGCCGAGCGCGGCCTTGGAGAAGTCGAAGGCCTCGACGCGGCCGGCGAAGTCGGCCTTCGCGGCCTCCAGGCGGCTGAGGATCCAGCGGTCCTCGACCGTCGTGGGCGACGGCGCGGGCTCGGGCCGCCCGTCATCGCCCCCGGCGCGCTCGAGGTTGGTCATCACGAAGCGCGTGGCGTTGAAGAGCTTGTTGGCCAGCGCCTGGCCCTGGGCGACCTTCTCCTCGCTGAAGCGCACGTCCTGGGTCGAGGACATGGCCAGCAGGCCGAAGCGCACGCCGTCGGCCCCGTAGGCCGGGAAGTCGCCGCCGCCGGTGAACACGGGCGGACGGGTGCCGCCCTCGATGAGGTGCAGCGGGTCGATCCCCGTCCCCAGGGACTTGCTCATGCGCCGCCCGTCGGGCGCCTGGATGACCGAGTGCACGTAGACGTCGGTGAACGGGACGTCGCCCGTGAACTCCAGGCCCATCATGACCATCCGCGCGACCCAGAGGAAGAGGATGTCGCGCGCCGTCGACAGCACGTCGGTCGGGTAGAACGCCCGCAGCTGCGGGGTGTCCCGGGGCCAGCCGAGCGTGGCGAACGGCCACAGCGCCGAGCTGAACCACGTGTCGAGCACGTCGGGGTCGCGGGTCCAGCCCTCGCCCTCGGGCGGCTCTGCGCCGACGCGGGTCTCCCCGTCGCGGTACCAGACCGGGATCTGGTGGCCCCACCACAGCTGGCGGGAGATGCACCACGGGCGGATGTTCTCGAGCCAGTCGATGTAGCGCCGCGACTGCGACTCCGGGTGGATCCGCACGCGCCCCTCGCGCACGGCCTCGATGGCCGGCCGCGCCAGCTCGTCCATGCGCATGAACCACTGCAGCGAGATGAGCGGCTCGATGCGCTCGCCGGAGCGGTGGCTGTAGGGAACGGTGTGCACGTAGGGGTCGCGGGCGCGGATGAGGCCCTGGGCGTCGAGCGCGGCGACGACGGCCTCCTGGGCCTCGGCGACCGTCATCCCCGCGAAGTCGCCGGCCTCGGCGGTCATGCGGCCGTCCTCGCCGATGGCGCTGAGCTCGGGCAGGCCGTGGCGGCGACCGATCTCGAAGTCGTTGGGGTCGTGGCCCGGGGTGATCTTCAGCGCGCCGGTGCCGAAGTCGGTCTTGACGTACTCGTCGGCGATGACCGGCAGCTCGCGGCCCACGAGCGGCAGGGTCACCGTGGCGCCGACGAGGTGGCGGTAGCGCTCGTCGTCGGGATGGACGGCGACAGCGACGTCGGCCAGCATCGTCTCGGGCCGCACGGTGGCGACGACAAGCTCGCCCGACCCGTCGGTCAGCGGGTAGGCGATGTGGAACAGGGTGTCGGTGACCTCGCGGTCCTCGACCTCGAGGTCGCTGATCGCCGAGCCCGAGCCCGGGTCCCAGTTGACCATGTAGTTGTCGCGGTAGATCCAGCCCTTGTTGTACAGGTCGACGAAGACCTTCATGACGGCCTCGACGTAGCCGTCGTCGAGCGTGAAGCGCTCCTCCTCGTAGTCCGCGGAGGCCCCGAGGCGCTTGAGCTGGTCGATGATCGTGCCGCCGAACTCGCGGCGCCACTCCCACGTGCGCTCGATGAACGTCTCGCGCCCGATCGCCTCACGGCTCGTGCCCTGCTCGACGAGCCGGCGCTCGACCTGGGTCTGGGTCGCGATGCCGGCGTGGTCGGTGCCGAGGATCCACTTCACGCGCTGCCCGAGCATCCGGTGGTAGCGGATGAGCGTGTCCTGCACCGAGCCGTTGAGCGCATGGCCCATGTGCAGCGCCCCGGTGACGTTGGGCGGCGGGATCGCGATGGAGTAGTTCTCCACGGGCGTGCCCTCGGGCTCGGGGTGGAACAGGCCGGACTCCAGCCAGCGGGCCACGATGCGCGGCTCCACCTCCGACGGCTCGAACCGCTTGCGGTCGTTCAGGCTCGACATGGAAGGATCGGAGTCTATGGACGACGACAGCGCCCGGCCCCGCGAGTGGGACGCGGGCACCTACCACCAGGTCGCCGTACCCCATCAGGGGTGGAGCGACGAGATCCTCGAACGGCTGACCCTGCGCGGTGACGAGACCGTGCTCGACCTCGGCTGCGGCACCGGCAACGTCGCCGAGCGGCTCCTGGAGCGTCTGCCCAACGGCCACGTCATCGGCGTCGATGGCTCCGCCGCGATGGTGCAGCAGGCCCGCGAGCGCCTGCCGGAGCGCACGACGTTCGTGCACGCCGACCTGCTCGACCTCGAGGTCGAGCCGCCCGCCGACGCCGCGGTGTCCTCGGCGACGTTCCACTGGATCGCCGACCACGACCGGCTGTTCGCGCGGGTCCGCGCGGCGCTCGTGCCCGGCGCGCCGCTCGTGGCGCAGTGCGGCGGGCGCGGCAACATCGCGGGGATCGTCGCGGGGGCCGAGGCCGTCGCAGCGCACGAGCCGTTCGCGCCGTACCTGGCCGGCTGGCCTGGCCCGTGGAACTTCGCGGGGCCCGAGGAGACGACGGAGCGCCTGCAGCGCGCGGGCTTCGCGGTGCAGAACTGCTGGCTGGCCGACTCGCCGCAGCGGCCCGAGCGCATCCGCGACTTCCTGGGCTCGGTGACGCTCGGCTCGCACCTGCTGCGGCTGCCCGAGAAGCTGCGCGACCCGTTCCTGGACGCCGTCGTGGAGCAGCTGGGCCCGGACCCCGTGCAGGACTACGTGCGCCTCAACATCGTGGCGAGCGCGGTGTAGGGCGCGCGTTCCTGGACGCCGTCGTGGAGCAGCTGGGCCCGGACCCCGTGCAGGACTACGTGCGCCTCAACATCGTGGCGAGCGCGGTGTAGGGCGCGCCGCGCCTACCGGCGCTTGGAACGCCTGAGGCCGCCCCTGAACGGCATGAGCTTGCGCCCGGCCGTGAAGAGGTCGAGGCGGGCGACGATGCGCCGCAGCTCGGAGCGCTCGGCGGCCGTGACGTTCGACGGCCGGCCCTGGGACTTCTTGACGATCCGCGCGAGCTCGCGGCGGTCGGCCGGCTCGAGCCGGCCCCAGTGGTCGCGGGCGATCACGGCGGCCTCGAGGACCATCATCCAGGGAACGGCCTTGCGGCCCGGCAGTCTCGGCATCGGCGGTGAGGGTACCCGGACCCCGCCCGCAGCTAGCCCCCGCGGGCGACCCAGCGGTCGACGAGCAGGCGGGCGATCGCGAAGGGCGGCGGGACGAGCAGGCGCTCGGAGTCCGGGCCGTCGAGCCAGGCGACGTCCTCGCGCGAGGCCGCCGCCAGCTCGTCGCGGCCGAACCACCGGACGTCCTCGAGCTCGGCGTCGCGCGTCGTGGGCTCGCCGCTCTCGTAGGTGGCCTCGAAGCCGAGCATGAGCGAGATGGGGAACGGCCAGGGCTGGGAGGCGATGTAGCGCACGTCGCGCACCTCGACCCCGGCCTCCTCGCGCACCTCCCGCGCGACGGCGGCCTCCAGGGGCTCGCCGGGCTCGACGAAGCCCGCCAGCGCGCTGTAGCGCCCCGCGGGCCAGACCGCCTGGCGGCCCAGGAGCGCCCGGTCGCCGTCGGTGACGAGCATGATCACGACGGGGTCGGTGCGCGGGTGGTGCTGGTGGCCGTCGGCGCAGGTGCGCACGTGGCCGCCCTCCCCCGCCTCGGTCGGCTGCCCGCAGCGCCCGCAGAAGCGGTGGCCGCGACGCCAGTTGACCAGGCCGCTGGCGTAGGCGATGGCGCCGAGCGCGTCCGCCGGCAGGGTGACCGCGAGCTCGCGCAGGTTGACCGCGCCGGGGCCCTGGCGCTCGACCGCGAACAGCGGGCCCGACTCCGCCAGGCCCAGGAAGATCGGCTCGTCGTCGTCGGGGCGCAGCGGCGAGGGCTCGGGGTGCGCGCCCTCGGGGCCGATGACGATGGCCATCGCCCGGGGGTCGGCCAGGGCGGCCGCGAGGGCCTCCGGCTTCGTGCGCAGCTCGCCCGCGCGCTCCAGCGCGCCACCGGCGAAGGCGATGGGCGCGGGGCCCGTCGGCGCGCCCACCGTGCTCAGGCCGACTCGGCGGCGGCCGGAGCGGAGCCGTCGTCCTCGACGGCCTCGGTGACCAGCGTGGGCGTGATGCCCTTCTCGATGGTCTCCTTGGTCACGACGCACTTCTTGACGTCGCGGCGGGAGGGCAGCTCGAACTGCACGTCGAGGAGCGTCTCCTCGATGATCGACCGCAGGCCGCGGGCGCCGGTCTCGCGCTCCAGAGCGCGGTCGGCGACCGACACGAGCGCCTCGTCGGAGAAGACGAGCTCGATGCCGTCGAACTGGAAGAAGCGCTGGAACTGCTTGACGAGCGCGTTGCGCGGCTCGGTCAGGATCGTGATGAGGTCGGAGCGCGACAGCTGGTGGACGGCGCTCAGGACCGGCAGGCGGCCGATGAACTCGGGGATCAGGCCGTAGTTGACGAGATCCTCGGGCAGGCACTTCTGGAAGACCTGGCCGGTGTCATGGGCGGCCTTGGACTGGATGTCGGCCCCGAAGCCCACGCCCTTGTGGCCGATGCGCCGCTCGATGACCGAGTCGAGGTTGGCGAACGCGCCGCCGCAGATGAACAGGATGTTCGTCGTGTCGATCGACAGGAACTCCTGGTGGGGGTGCTTGCGGCCGCCCTGGGGCGGCACGGAGGCCGTCGTGCCCTCGAGGATCTTCAGCAGCGCCTGCTGGACGCCCTCGCCGCTGACGTCGCGCGTGATCGACGGGTTGTCGGCCTTGCGGGCGATCTTGTCGACCTCGTCGATGTAGATGATCCCCGTCTCGGCCTTCTTGACGTCGTAGTCGGCGGCCTGGATGAGCTTGAGGAGGATGTTCTCGACGTCCTCGCCGACGTAGCCCGCCTCGGTGAGCGCGGTGGCGTCGGCGATGGCGAACGGCACGTTGAGGATGCGCGCGAGCGTCTGGGCCAGCAGCGTCTTGCCGCAGCCCGTCGGGCCGAGCAGCAGGATGTTGGACTTCTGCAGCTCGATGTCGGCGTCGGTCGCCTGCATCATCTGCACGCGCTTGTAGTGGTTGTAGACCGCCACCGACAGCGTGCGCTTGGCCGCCTCCTGGCCGACGACGTACTCGTCCAGGACCCCGTAGATCTCGCGCGGCTTGGGGAGGTTCTCGAGGTCGAACGACGGCGGGGCGGTGAGCTCCTCGTCGATGATCTCGTTGCAGAGATCGATGCACTCGTCGCAGATGTAGACCCCCGGGCCGGCGATGAGCTTCTTGACCTGCCGCTGCGACTTGCCGCAGAAGCTGCAGAGAAGCTGCTCGTTGGAATCCGTGGGACGCGCCATCTGGTCTCGCCTCGCCGTCTCTCGTACCCGTCTCGCCGAGTCTAGTGCTCGGAGATGACCCGGTCGATGATGCCGTAGGTGACGGCCTCCTCGGAGGACATGAAGTAGTCGCGCTCCGTGTCGGTCCGCACCTTCTCGTACTCCTGCCCCGTGTGCTTGGCGATGATGTGGTCCAGGCGCTGGCGGATGTCGATGATCTCCCGCGCGTGGATCTCGATGTCCGTCGCCTGGCCCTGGAAGCCCGAGGAGACCTGATGGATGAGGATCTTCGCGTTGGGCAGTGCCATGCGCTTGCCCGCCGCGCCGCCGGCCAGCAGGAGGGCGCCCATCGACATCGCGATGCCGACGCAGATCGTCGACACGTCGGGCTTGATGAACTGCATCGTGTCGTAGATCGCGAGGCCCGCGTACACGCTGCCGCCCGGGGAGTTGATGTAGATCGAGATGTCCTTGTCGGGATCCTCGGACTCCAGGTGCAGCAGCTGGGCCACGATCAGGTTGGCGATCTGATCGTCCACGGGCGTGCCGAGGAAGACGATGCGCTCGTTGAGCAGGCGGCTGTAGATGTCGAACGCGCGCTCACCACGTGAGGTCTGCTCGACGACCATCGGGACCAGGGGACTCATCAGACCTCGTGCTCGTTCTCTTGCTCGATCGGAATTCCTGCCGGGCCGGCCGGATCGCCGGGTCCCGAAGGTCCGTGGAGGCTAGCAGCCGTGCGAGGCCCCGCCCTGGCCTTCAGGTCGGTCTTGCGCGGGCGTCCTTGAGGCCGGCAGACGACCGTCCGAGCGGCGCTTCGCGACGTGCTAGGAGGGCCTGCGGAGGGCCTTCGCGCGGGGGTCCGCTACTGGCCCGGGAGGATGATCTTCTCGCGCGCCGCGGCCCGCTCGGGGTCGATCGCCGTGGCCCGCTCGACGAGCAGCTCGATGGCCCGGTGCTGGGCCAGGTCCTCGCGCAGCTCGTCCAGGCGCCCGGAGCGCTCGAGCTGCTTGCGCAGCTTCTCGGGCTTGACGCCCTGCTGGGCCGCGGGCTCCTGGAGCGCGTCGAGGATGTCGCCGTCGGAGAGCTCGATGGACTCGGCCTCGATGACCGCGGCCAGGACGGCCTCGCGCCGCAGCGCCTTCTCGGCGTCGGGGCGGGCCTCCTCGAGCAGCTCCTCCTCGGACTTCTGCGCGATGCGCAGGTAGGCGTCCTTGTTGATGCCGCGGTGCGAGAGCGAGTGCAGCATCTGGTCGAAGAGCTCGCGGGAGCGGGCGTCGACGAGCGAGGTGGGCACCTCGACCTGGGCCTTGTCGACCACGGCGTCCAGCGCGGCCTCGTTGAACTCGGCCTGGATCTGGCGCTCCTCGGTCTCGCGCAGGCGCTTGGCGATGTCCTCGCGCAGCTCGGCGACGGAGTCGAAGCCGCCGGCCTCCGTGGCGAAGTCGTCGTCGAGCTCGGGCAGCTGCTTGGCCTTGACCTCGTTGACGGTCACCTCGAACCGGGCCGGCTTGCCGGCCAGGTGCGGCGCGGAGCCGTAGTCCTCGGGGAACGTGATCTCCACGACGCGCTCCTCGCCCGCGGACGCGCCGACGAGCTGCTCCTCGAAGCCGGGGATGAACTGCCCGCTGCCCAGCTCGAGCAGGTGGTCGCGGCCCTCGCCGCCGTCGAAGTAGTCGCGCTCGCCGTCCTCGCCCTCGATCGACCCCTTGAAGTCGATGACCGCGTAGTCGCCCTCGGCGGCGGCGCGCTCGACGGTCTCCAGGCGGCCGAGCTGCTCGCGCAGGCGGGCGACCTGCTCGTCGATCTTCGCGTCGTCGACCTCGGGCTCGCGCCGCGGGACCTCGATCGTGGAGATGTCGCCGAGGGTGGCGGTCGGGCGCACGCCGATCTCGATCGTGAAGGTCAGGGGCTGGCCCTCGGCCGGCAGGTCGCCGAGGTCGACATCGGGCTCGCCGACCGGGTGGATGCCGGCGGCGTCGATCGCGTCGACGTACCAGCGGCCCAGCGAGCCGCGGACGGCCTCGTCGAGCACGGCGTCGCGCCCGATGCGCTGGATGACCACGGGGGCGGGGACCTTGCCCTGGCGGAAGCCGGGCATCCGCAGGTCGCGGCCCATGCGCCCGGCGGCCTCGTTGAGACGCCGGGCCACCTCGGCGGCGGGCACCTCCGCCTCCACGCGCACCCGCGACTCGGGGAGCTCCTCGACGGTGGTCTTCAGCTTCTCGGCAGCGGCCATATCGGTGGTGACGATAGCGGGGAAGGGCTCGCTCAGGGGGCTCGCCTTCCCTTGCGCGAGCTCGCCCAGGGGGCTCGCTCGCACCGCCCGGCCAGATCGAGCCGACCAGCGGGGAAGGGCTCGCCCAGGGGGCTCGCCTTCCCTTGCGCGAGCTCGCCCAGGGGGCTCGCTCGCACCGCCCGGCCAGATCGAGCCGACCAGCGGGGAACGGCTCGCCCAGGGGGCTCGCCTTCCCTTGCGCGAGCTCGCCCAGGGGGCTCGCCCACGCACCGTCACGGGTACGGTGAAGGCCGTGGCCGCCCGCCCGCTCCCGCTCCCGACCCGCCTCGCGGCCTGGCTGTACACCGGGCCGCTCGGGCACCTCTACGGGGGGCTGCTCGACTGGGCGTCGCTGCTCGGGCGCCTGCTGTGGATGCGCGTGCGCGCCCGCACCGGTCGCTGACCGGCGGCGACCACCCCGCAGGGCGGTCGCCGCGGCCCGCGTGGCTCCCGTGCGCCTCAGCAGGTGGCGACGAGGTGGAACGGCCGGTCGGTGGGCGCGGTCGCGCCGGTCCCGTCGGCCCCGCCGCCGGCGCGCGTGCGCACCGTGACGGTCTTGTGGTCGCCGCCGAGCTGCACGCCGACGGCGCCGGCATCCTCGAACTGCGTCTCGGTGGCGCTGAGGGCGCAGCCCGAGACGTCGTTGGCGAACACGACCGTGTAGGTGCCCGCGCCGGTGCGGGACGCCGAGGTGGCTCCGCGGTTGCCGCCGAGCGTGCCGTCGGCGTCGACGGCCGCGAACGGGCTCAGGCCCTGGGCCGTGGCCACGGCGTCGGTGTGGGCGGCCTTGAGCGTGTCGTTCTGGATGTCGTCGGCGCTCTTGCCGTCGACCTGGTCGGCGTTGAGGCCGGTCGCCACGCCGTGGGCGTTGGTCGTGAACGGCGCGGCGGCCGCGTTGGACGAGGTGATCGCCCCGACCTCGGTGCCGCCCTTGGACTCGAACTCGAACGCCCGGCCGTCGGCCAGGTTGCTGGCCCGCACGCAGGGCTCGTTGCCCTTGGGGGAGCCGCCCGCCTTGGAGCGGCAGCCGTAGATCGCGCCGCCGCCGTTGTCGGACTTGTTGGACTGGCGTGTGCCGTAGGTGCCGGTGTTGGCGATGATCTGGGTCTCGCGACTCAGCGCCGCGCTCTCGTTGGAGCCGGGGTTGCGCTTGCCGCCGAGGATCGCACCACCCTCGCCGGACGCGACGGCGAAGCTCGAGATGAGCAGACCCAGGACCACGGCGCTGGCGAGCACCAGGGTCCCCTTCGAGCGAAACCTGCGGAACATGATGGGGTTGCCTCCCTGTCGGTTTTCCCTTGTCGGTGGGAACTGCGGGACCGGGACAGGGTTGCGGTGCGCGGTCCGGCGATGACCGCCGTAACACCAGGCAGTCCTGAGTGCTCAGGGCCTCAGAGCGAAAATGGGCCAGGCGCCGGGAACGCCGCGCAGCGCGTGCGCCCCGCGCATCTCGAAGTCCAGCCCCGACCCGACGACCGTGCCGTAGACGGTGCCCGACGTGAGGATCTCGTCGGGGCCGGCCATCTCGGCCACCCGCGCGGCGATGTGCACGGCCATCCCGCCCACGTCGCCGCCGATGAGCTCGCACTCCCCCGTGTGCAGGCCGGCGCGCACGCGGATGCCCAGCCCGCGGACGGCGGACACGACGGTCCGCGCGCACCGCAGCGCGTCGGACGGCGGCCCCTCGAAGGCGGCGATGAACGCGTCGCCGACCGTCTTGACCTCGCGGCCACCGTAGCGCTCCACCTCGCGACGGATCGCCTCGTCGTGGGCGGCGAGCAGGTCGCGCCAGCGCCCGTCGCCCAGCCGGGCGGCGTGGCCGGTGGCGTCGGCGATGTCGGTGAACAGGATCGTCAGCAGCCGGCGCTGCAGCCCGCTCGTCGTGTGGCGGCTGCCCGTCAGGAACTCGTCGATCTCGCCCAGCAGGGCCTCCGTGTCGCCCACCATGGGCAGGCTGTCGGCGCCGGGCAGCTCGACCAGGCGCGCGCCCGGGATCCGCGCGGCGTACACGCGCGAGTGCCCGACGTCGATGAAGCGGTCGCCGGTGCGGTGCAGCACGAGCGTCGGCACGTCCAGCCCGCCCAGCAGCGGGCGCACGTCGACCCCGGCCAGGTTGGCGGCCACGCGCAGCATCCCCGCCGGCGTCGCCGACAGGCGCTCGAGCCGGCCGAGCCACTCGCGCATCCGGACGTCGCCGGCCACGCTGGGCGCCATGACCTCCAGGTTGGCCCCGGTGCCCCAGTGCTCGGCGCCGCGCCGCAGCCGCTCCTCGCGCTGCTGCGGCGTGGCGGCCCAGGGCAGCTCGTCGTCGCGATGCGGCGCGACCATCGAGGCGTACAGGATGAGCGCGGAGGTCCGCTCGGGCCAGGCCGCGGCGAAGGCGACGGCCAGCGGGCCGCCCGAGGCATAGGACTGCAGGACGACGCGCTCGGAGCCGGTCTCGCGGAGCACGGCGAGCAGGTCGGCGACCTCGTCGTCGAGGCCGCACGGCTCGTGCGGGCGGTCCGAGAGCCCGACGCCGCGGCGGTCGACGAGGATGACCCGGGCGATCGAGCCCAGCCGCTCCCACCAGCGCCGCAGGCCGGGCTCCTCGATGAAGCCCTCGATGTGCGACGGGACCCCTCCGAGGAACACGAGGTCGACCGGTCCGTCGCCCAGCACGCGGTAGGCGATGCTGTGCTCGCCGTTGCGCGCCCAGCGGACGTGGCCCTCCTCCATGCGCGCAGCGTATCCGCGCCGCGCCGGGCTCAGGCGGGCGCGCGGAGGCGGTCGGTGACCGGGTCGGTCAGGTGCGCGGGGTCGCCGAGCAGCAGCCAGCCGTCCTCGGTGCGCTCGAGCTGGCGGGCGGCCGCGAGGTCGCCGATCGCGGAGGTGACGGAGGGCCGGCGGGCGCCGACGAGGCGGGCCAGCGCGCTGTGGGTCAGCTCCATCGGCACGAGCACGCCGTCGGGCGTGACGCGCCCCCAGCGCTCGGCCAGCGCCCAGAGGGCCAGCAGCAGGCGGTCGTCCAGCCGCACGAGCTGGTTGACGACGAGCCGCACCGACAGCCAGCGGTGGCGGCGGGCCATGCGGCCGAGGAGCGCGTCGACGACCGCCGGGTAGGCCAGCGCGGTCTGGCGGAAGCGCGCGTCGAGCACCGCGACGCGCGCGGGCTGCAGCACGCTCCAGCGGGTCACGAGGGGGAGCTCGGAGACCTCGGCGTCGGCGTCCCAGGGGCGCAGGATGTCGCCCGCCCCGAGCACCTCGGTCGACGAGCGCCGCCCGAGCGACAGGTCGCGCAGGAGCACGCCGTCGAGCACGAGCAGGCCGAACGGGGCGGCCGGCGCGGCGACCGACTCGGGGCTCCACGCCCCCGTGTCGAGCTGGAGGACTCCGGCCACCAGCTGATGGCGTGCGCGCTCGAGCTCCTCGGGCGCGAGTCCCTCGCCGAGGTCCGGATCGGCTTCCAGGACACGAGCGAGTTCGCGGGACACGACACGCGCAGAATTCCCCATCGAATCGCACACTAACCCCTCGCGCTGGGTCATATTGCCCAGAAGGGTACGGATCTCCGACCGTGCCCGATCGGACCCTGTGCCGGCCGCCGGCCCGGCACGCCGCGCCGGGCTCAGCCCAGCCGGATCATGGCCTGCTTGGCCCGCGTGTGGTCGTCCAGCGCGTAGACCGACAGGTCCTTCCCGTAGCCCGACTCCTTGAAGCCGCCGTGCGGCATCTCGGAGAGGAACGGCAGGTGGTCGTCGACCCACACGCAGCCGAAGTCCAGGCGGCGCACGGCGTCCATCGCGCGCCCGACGTCGCGGGTCCACACCGAGGCCGCCAGGCCGTAGGGGACGTCGTTGGCCAGCGCGATCGCGTCGTCGGCGTCGTCGAGGCGCTGAACGGAGACCACCGGCCCGAAGATCTCGCTCTGGACGATCTCGCTGTCCTGGGCGGCTCCCGCGACCACCGTCGGCTGCCCGAAGAAGCCCTGCCCGCGGCCCGGGGCGCCGCCCGTGAGGACCTGCGCGCCCGCGTCGGCCGCCCGGTCCAGCAACCCGAGGACGCGCTCCTGCTGGGCGCCGGAGACCACGCGGCCCATCTCGACGGCATCGCCCTCCGCCGGGTCGCCGACGACCAGCGACGCCGCGGCGGGCACGAGCTCCTCGAGCAGCCGGTCGTAGATCCCGGGCGCGGCGAGCACGCGCGCTGCCGCCCTGCAGTCCTGGCCGGAGTTGAGGAAGCCGGCGATCCGCAGCCCCTCGGCGACCGCGACGGGATCGGCGTCGTCGTCGACGATCGCGGGTGCCTTGCCGCCCAGCTCGAGGTGGACGCGCTTGAGGCTGTCGGCCGCCGCCCGGGCGATGCCCTTGCCGGTCCGCACGCTGCCGGTCAGCGACACCATGGAGACGTCGGGGTGGGCGACGATGCTCGATCCGACCGGGTCGTCGTCGCCGGTGATGACGTTCAGGACCCCCGGCGGCGGCAGCGGCGCGGCGAGCTCGCCGAGGCGCAGCGTGGTCAGCGGCGTGAGCTCGCGGCTTGAGGACCACGACGTTGCCTGCCGCCAGCGCCGAGGCGATCTTCCAGATCGCCATCATGAGCGGGTGGTTCCACGGCGCGATCTGGCCGACGATGCCGATCGGCTCGCGGCGGACCATCGACGTGTGGCCCTCGGCGTACTCGCCGGCGGCCGGCGCGCTCATCGTCCGGGCCGCGCCGGCGAAGAAGCGCAGCTCGTCGGCGCAGATCGGCAGCTCCTCCCGGGCCAGGGACATGGGCTTGCCGACGTCGAGCGACTCGAGCGCGGCGAGCTCGTCGGCGTGGGCCTGCACGGCTTCGGCGAGCGCGAGCAGGGCGTCCATGCGCCCGGCGGGCGGCGTGCCGCGCCAGCCGGTCCGGGCGGCGCGCGCGGCGCCCACGGCCCGCTCGACGTCCGCGGCGCCCCCGTCGGGCACCCGGGCGATGACGGCGCCCGTCGCGGGGTTGACGATCTCGCGGACCGTCCCGTCGACGGCGTCGACCAGCTCGCCCCCGACGAGGTTGCCCGGGGTCCTGACGGCGGTCGCGGTCAGGCCGTCGCGGCCGAGGGGGACGCCGTCATGTGGGCGCCGGCGTCGGCGAGCACCTCGCCCAGCCCGTCGACGATGCGGTCCAGCAGGTCGCGGTCGCTGATGAGCGGCGGGGCGATCTGCAGGACGCTGTCGCCGCGGTCGTCGCAGCGCGCGACGAGCCCGGCCTCGCGCAGCCGCCGCGGCAGGAAGCCGCGCAGCAGCCGGTCGCGCTGGCCGGCGTCGAAGCGCGTGTTGTCGTCGTCGGCGACGAGCTCGAGCGCCCAGAAGAAGCCGCGGCCGCGGACGTCGCCGACGATCGGCAGCGCCAGGAGCTCGCCCAGTCGGTCCTCGAGGTGGCCCTCCAGCGCCCGCACGTTCTGCAGCACGCCGTCGCGCTCGAAGATGTCCATGTTGGTCAGGGCCATCGCGGCGCTGAGGGGGTGGCCGCCGAACGTGATGCCGTGGCGGAAGACCTGGCCGGCCTCCAGGATCGGGGCGATCACGCGGTCCGACGCCACGACGGCGCCCATCGGCGCGTAGGCCGACGTCAGGCCCTTGGCCAGGGAGACCAGGTCGGGCACGACGCCCTCGCGGTCGATGCCGAACCACTCCCCGAGCCGGCCGCAGCCCGTGATGACCTCGTCGGCCATGAGCAGCGCGCCGTAGCGGTCGGCCAGCTCCCGCAGGCCCCGCCAGTAGCCCTCGGGCGCCGTCAGGCAGCCGCCGGCGTTCTGCACGGGCTCGGCGATGATGAGCGCGACCTCCTCGGGGCCGGCGGCGACGATCGCCGCCTCGACCTCGGCCAGCAGCTGCGCGCAGAACGCGGCCGGGTCGGTGACCGGCCTGCCGTCGGGACCGCCGCGGAACAGGTTGGTGTTCGAGACGTGCGTGACGTCGATCGGCGCCTTGCCGAACGGCTCCTTGAAGCGCTGCACGCCGGTGAACGACAGGGCGCCGAGCGTGACGCCGTGGTAGGCGATGTCGCGCGCGATGGCCTTCGTGCGCTGCGGCTGGCCCGTGGCCAGGTGGTACTCGCGGCACAGCTTCCAGGCCGCCTCGACGGACTCCGACCCGCCGCTGGTGAAGAAGACGCGGTTCAGGTCGCCGGGGGCCAGGCCGGCCAGGCGCTGGGCCAGCTCGATCGACGCGGGGTGCGCGGTGCCCCAGTTCGTGTTGAACGCCAGGGTCGTCAGCTGGCGGGCGGCCGCCGCCGACATCTCCTCGCCGTAGCTGTAGCCGATCTGGGCGCAGAAGAGGCTCGAGAGCGCGTCGATGTGGCGGTTGCCGCGCGTGTCGAACACGTAGGGCCCCTCGCCGCGCTCGAGGACGAGCAGGTCGTCGACGTGCTGCTTGGAGAAGTGCAGCAGCAGATGGTCCGACGCGGCCTGCTGGAGCTCGTCATGGTTCATGTGGGCCACGATAGGCGCCGTCCTGCGGGGCGTCCACCCCGCTTGTGCCGCGGCGTCGGGTCAGGCGGGGCGCCGGGTGTCCATCTCGTCGGGGTCAGCCCCGGATGTTCTCGCCGCCGAACGCCTCGCTCACCGAGTCGTCGGTGAAGATGCGGTGGATCGTGTCGGCCAGCAGGTCGGCGCACCCCACGACCCGCATCCACGGCGGCAGGCCGACGGGCAGCGGGACGGTGTCGGTCACCAGGACCTCGTCCAGGCCGAGCTCGCCGAGGCGCTGCAGCGTGTCGCCGCTGAGGATCGGGTGCACGGCGACCGCCCGGATCGACGCGACGCCCGCGTCGCGCAGGATGCCGACCGCGGCCGACAGCGTGCCGCCCGTGTCGATGATGTCGTCGACGACGATCGCCGTGCGCCCGGCGACCTCGCCGATGACCGCGTGTCGGCGCTCGGTGCTCTCGGGGTCCAGGATCGCCAGCTCGGTGCCCAGCCGCGTGGCGAACTTCTTGGCCAGCTTGACCCGCCCGGCGTCGGGGGCGACGACGACCGTGTCGGGCGCCACGCTGCCCTGGAGTTGCTGGGCCAGCAGGATCGTGGCCGTCATGTGGTCCACCGGGGCCGAGAAGAAGCCCTGGGCCTGGCCCGTGTGCAGGTCGACGGTCAGCACGCGGTCGACCCGGGCGGACTCGAGCATGCGGGCGATCGCACGGGCGCTGATCGGCTCGCGCAGCAGCGACTTCTTGTCCTGGCGGCTGTAGCCGAACCACGGGATGACCGGGATGACGCGGTGCGCCGAGGCGCCGACGGCCGCGTCGACGAGCAGGATGAGCTCCATGAACGCGTCGTTGATCGACAGCGCGCCGTCGCGGGTGCCGCACAGCGACTGCACGACGAAGACGTCGGCGCCGCGCACCGACTCGTCGAACCGGCAGTAGACCTCGCCGTTGGCGTAGGTCTCCAGCTGCACGGGCCCCAGGCCCACGCCGAGCCGCCGCGCGATGCTCGCGGCCAGCGCCGGATGGCTGCGGCCCGCGAACAGCATCAACCGCTTGTCGTAGTCGATGCCGAGGTACGTGGGCTGGCGGCTCATCGCGCCTATCCTCGCAGGCCTGATGTCCGCCCCGCCGGCGCCGGCCGGCGAGCTGCGCCCGCGGCTCGCCGCCCTCACCCTCCGCGACGAGCACCGCCTCCGGCGGCGCCTGGACCGCGTGCGCCGCACCCGCGACGACGACGCCCGGACGGCCGCGCTGCGCCGCCTGGAGGAGGAGATCGGGCGCGCGGAGGCCCACGTGGCCCGGCGCCGCGCCGCCGTCCCCGCGGTCAGCTACCCGCCCCAGCTGCCGGTCAGCGCGCGCCGTGACGACCTGCTCGCGGCGATCGCCGGCCACCAGGTCGTCATCGTCGCCGGCGAGACGGGCTCGGGCAAGACGACGCAGCTGCCGAAGATGTGCCTCGAGCTCGGGCGCGGCGTGCGCGGCACGATCGCCCACACCCAGCCGCGCCGGCTGGCGGCGCGCACCGTGGCCCAGCGCATCGCCGACGAGCTGGAGGTGGCGCTCGGCGAGGCCGTCGGCTACTCCGTGCGCTTCACCGACCGCTCGCAGCAGGACACGCTGGTGCGGCTGATGACCGACGGCCTGCTGCTGGCCGAGGTCGGCCGCGACCCGCTCCTGCGCCGCTACGACACCATCATCATCGACGAGGCCCACGAGCGCAGCCTCAACATCGACTTCCTGCTGGGCTACCTGCGCGAGATCCTGCCCCGGCGCCCCGACCTCAAGGTGCTCATCACGTCGGCGACGATCGACCCCGAGCGCTTCAGCGCGCACTTCGGCGACGCGCCGATCGTCGAGGTCTCCGGCCGCACCTTCCCCGTCGAGGTCCGCTACCGCCCGCTGGCGGCCGCGCCGGCCGCCAACGACGAGGACGACGTCGACGGCGGCGGCGCGCAGCCCGACCGCGACCCGACGGAGGCGATCGGCGACGCCGTCGACGAGCTGCTCGGCGACCCCGCCCACCCCGAGGGCGACGTCCTGGTCTTCCTCAGCGGCGAGCGCGAGATCCGCGACACGGCCGACGCGCTGGCCGGCCGCCTGCCCGACGACGTCGAGATCCTCCCCCTCTACGCCCGGCTGTCGGCCGCCGAGCAGCAGCGCGCGTTCACCGCCCACCGCGGCCGGCGCGTCGTCCTGGCCACCAACGTCGCCGAGACGTCGGTCACCGTGCCGGGCATCCGCTACGTCGTCGATCCCGGCACGGCGCGGATCAGCCGCTACAGCGCGCGGCTCAAGGTCCAGCGGCTGCCGATCGAGCCGGTCTCGCAGGCCTCGGCCGACCAGCGCAAGGGCCGCTGCGGGCGCACGGCCGACGGGATCTGCATCCGGCTGTACTCCGAGGAGGACTTCGCCGGCCGCCCGCGCTACACCGACCCCGAGATCCTGCGCACGAACCTCGCCGCGGTCATCCTGCAGATGGCCGCGCTGGGCCTCGGGGAGATCGAGGACTTCGGGTTCCTGGACCCGCCCGACGCCCGCCAGATCCGCGACGGGGTCAACCTGCTGGTCGAGCTCGGCGCGCTGGACCCGCGGGCGACCGACCCGGCGCAGCGGCTGACCGACGTCGGCCGTCGCCTGTCTCGCCTGCCCGTCGACCCGCGGCTGGGCCGCATGGTCCTGGAGGCCGACGCCCGCTCGTGCGCCGACGAGGTCATCGTCATCGCCGCGGCGCTGTCGATCCAGGACCCGCGCGAGCGCCCGGCCGACCAGCGCGCGCAGGCCGACCAGCTCCACGCGCGCTTCAGGGACGACACCTCGGACTTCCTGGCCTTCGTCAACCTGTGGCGCCACCTGCACGAGCAGCGGCGTGAGCTGTCCGGCAACCAGTTCCGCAAGCGGTTGAAGGCCGAGTACCTGCACTACCTGCGCGTGCGCGAGTGGCAGGACCTCGCCTCGCAGCTTCGGTCGGCCGCGCGCGAGGCGGGCGTGCGGCTCAACCGCACGCCGGCCGAGCCCGCCGACATCCACGTCGCCCTGCTCGCCGGGCTGCTCTCGCACGTCGGGGTGCGCGACGCCGCGGGGCGCGAGTACCTCGGCGCCCGCGGCGCGCGCTTCGTCCTCTCCCCCGGCTCGGCGCTCGCGCGGCGCGGGCCGGCCTGGGTCATGGTCTCCGAGCTGGTGGAGACCAACCGCTTGTACGGCCACACGGCCGCAGCCATCCGGCCGGAGTGGATCGAGCCGCTGGCCGCCCACCTCGTCAAGCGCTCGTACGGCGAGCCGCGCTGGGAGAAGCGGCGCGCGTCGGTCGTGGCGACCGAGCGCGTCACCCTCTACGGGCTGCCGATCGTCACGGGGCGCACGGTGGGCTACGGCGACATCGACCCCGGCCTCTCGCGCGACCTGTTCCTCCGCCGGGCGCTGGTCGAGCGCGACTGGGACACCCGCCACCGCTTCTTCGCCGACAACGGACGGCTGCTGGAGGAGGTCGAGGCGCTCGAGCACCGCGTGCGCCGCCGCGACATCCTCGTCGACGACGCCACGCTGTACGCGTTCTTCGACGCGCGGATCCCGGCCTCGGTCGTCTCCGGCGCGCACTTCGACCGCTGGTGGAAGGACGAGCGGCGCCGCTCCCCGAACCTGCTGACGTTCACGCGCGAGCTGCTCGTCGGCGACCCGGAGGCGGCGACGGGCGGCGGGCGCCCGCAGCGCTGGCGCCAGGGCGAGCTGTCCATGCCATTGTCCTACACCTTCGCGCCGGGGACCGACGCCGACGGCGTCACCGTCCACGTGCCGCTCAAGGGGCTGCCGCAGCTGCGCGCCGAGGACTTCGCCTGGCAGGTGCCCGCGCTGCGGGAGGAGCTCGTCACCGCGCTGCTGCGCACGCTGCCCAAGGAGCTGCGCCGCCCGCTCGTGCCGCTGCCCGACGTGGCCGCCGAGCTGCTCGCCCGCCTCCAACCCCGCGCCGAGCCGCTGCCCGAGGCGCTCAGCCGCGAGCTGCTGGCGCTGCGCGGCGTGCGCGTCGCGCCCGGCGACTGGGACCTGGACCGCCTGCCCGCCCACCTGCGGATGCGCTTCCGCGTCGAGGACGAGGAAGGCCGCGTGCAGGGCGAGGGCACCGACCTCGGCGCGCTGCGCGCCGCGCTGGCGCCCCGGCTGCGCGCCGAGCTGACGGCGGCGGTGCCCGGGCTGGAACGCCACGGCCTGCGGGCCTGGGAGCTCGGCGACCTGCCCCGGGAGGTCACGCTGCCGGGGACCGGGCGCGCCGTGCGGGCGTTCCCGGCCCTGGTCGACGAGGGCGACGCGGTCGGCGTGCGCCTGCTCGACAGCGCCCCCGCCCAGGAGCAGGCGATGGCCGCCGGCACCCGGCGCCTGCTGCTGCTCACGGTCCCGTCGCCCGCGCGCTGGGTCCTGGGCCGGCTGCCGGGCCCGCGGCAGCTCGCGCTGTCCGACGCGCCGCACGGCTCCCCCGCCGCCGTCCTGGCCGACGCCACGGCGGCGGCCGTCGACGCGCTCGTCGCGCAGGCCGGCGGCCCGGCCTGGGACGCCGGCGGCTTCGCGCGCCTGCGCGACCACGTCGCCGGCGGGCTGGCCGAGGCGACGCTGGAGGTCGTCGAGCAGGTCGCCGCCATCCTCGACGCCCGGCGCGAGGTGCAGCGCGCGGCCGAGGGGCTGACCGCCGCGGTCTACGAGCCCGCCCGGCTCGACGTCGCGCGGCAGACCGGTGGCCTGGTCTTCGACGGGTTCATCACGGCCACGGGCGCCGCGCGGCTGCCCGACGTCCTGCGCTACCTGCAGGGCGCCGTGCGCCGGATGCAGCGGCTGCCCGACGCCGTCGCGGTCGACCGCGACCGGATGGCGGGCGTCCAGGAGCTCGAGCAGCGCCGCCGCGAGGTGGCGGCGCGGTGGCGCGGGCGCGCCACGCCGCCGGCACTGGAGCAGGCGCGCTGGATGCTCGAGGAGCTGCGGATGAGCCACTTCGCCCAGGGCCTCGGCGTGCACGGCCAGGTCTCGGCCAAGCGGGTGCGCCGCCTCCTGGACGAGGCCGCCGCCGCGGCCTGAGCTCAGGCCGCGCCCACCACGCCCGGCAGCCACGCGGCGACCGCCGCGCCCACGGCGGGCAGGTCGCCCTTGAGCCCGTGGTCGCCGCGTACGGTCACGACCGTCCGGCCCGGGCCCTCGGGTGGCATCCCGAACCGGTCGCGCTCGCCCTGGACGACGAGCACCGGCACGCCGGCCGCCTCGAGCTCGGCCAGCCGGGAGACCGGCGGCGAGGCCGAGCCCGCGCGGCGCGGCGGCAGCAGCGGGAAGGCCAGGCACAGCACGGCGCGCGCGCCGGCGGCCTGCGCGGTGCGGCACGCCACGCGCGCGCCGGACGACCGCCCGCCCACGACGATCCCCAGGCCGGCCAGCGGCCCGGCGCCCAGGGCGGCCAGCACCGCGAGCCAGGCCTCGTCGAGCCGCGGGGCGGCGGGCGCGCTGCGGCGCCCGGCGACCCGGTAGGGCTGCTCGACGAGCACGACGGCCAGGCCGGCGGCGCGGGCCGCCGCGGTCGCGGCGACGAGGTCGGGCGCGGAGACCGCCCCGCCCGCGCCGTGGCCGAGGACCAGCGCGGCGACCGGGGCGGCCACGGGGTGCAGATGGGCGCGCGCGAGACCCTGCGGCGTGTCGACGTCGAGCACCGGCACACCTGACAGCATGAAGGCCATGGACGACGAGTGCGGCGCCCTGCGCGTGGACAAGTGGCTCTGGGTCGCCCGCCTGGTCAAGACGCGCGCGCTCGGCGCCGAGGCGGTCAGGGGCGGCCGCGTGCAGGTCAACGGTCGTGCGATCAAGCCGAGCAAGGACGTCCGGCCCGGCGACCGCCTGCAGATCACGACCGGGCCCGTGCGCCGCGACGTCGAGGTTCTGGGCATCGCGCCGCGCCGCGGGCCGGCGTCCGAGGCCGCGCTGCTGTACCGCGAGACGGCCGAGAGCGCCGCCGCGCGCGAGGAGTACGCCGCCCAGCGCCGCCTCGGCCACGAGCTGGCCGCCGAGCGCGGCGGGCGGCCGACCAAGCGCGACCGCCGGCGCTACGAGCAGTCGCGCCGCGGCTGACGCTCAGGCGCCCGCCAGGCGCCAGAGGCGCAGGCCGAGCTGGAGGTCGAGGCGGTCGTCGCCCGAGCGCAGGTCGACGCCCGCGATCTCCTCGATGCGGTGCAGGCGGTTGTAGAGGCTGCTGCGGTGCACGAAGAGCTGCGCCGCCGCGGCCTGGACGTCGCCGCCGTGCTCGAGGTAGCACTCGAGCGTCGCGACGAGCGTCGCGGCGTCGGAGCCGGCCAGCAGCCGCCGCAGCGGCTCGGGCAGCATGGCCTCCGGCGGGCGGTCGCCGAGCAGCGTCGTCACGGTCCGATAGGCGCCGAGCTCGTCCCACAGCGCCACCGGGTGCCGGGCGTCGTCGACGAGCGCGACGCGCGCGGCGCGCAGCGCCTCGTCGTGGGCGGCCCGCAGGCCCGCGGGGCGCGGGTGCGCGCCGGCCACGCCGACGGCCACGCGGCACCCCGCGCCCTGGGCGGTCTGGTCGGCCACGGCGGCGGCGAGCGTCGCGGCGCGCCGGCGCGGCTCCTCGGGATCCTCGTAGGCCAGGATCGCCACGGCCCGCTCCGACGGCGCGCCCGTCATGAGGTGGTGCGGCGCCACCGCGCGGCGCAGGACCTCCAGGGCCGCCGACAGCCGGACGCCGACGGCGTCGGGCGGCGAAACGCCGGGGACGGGCACGACGACGGCGGCCAGGCAGGTGTAGGAGGAGGCCGACGCCAGGCCCGCCTCGCGCAGCCGGGCGGCGGCGGCCTCGGCGTCGACGGAGCCCGTGAGCAGCAGGTCGACCAGGGCGTTCTCCTGCAGGCGCTCCTCGCTCTCCAGGCGCCGGACGCGGAAGAGCTGGTCGCCCAGCTCGCGGCCGTAGCGCAGGCACGCCTGCAGCTCGGCGTCGTCGAGCGGCACGGGCTCGTCGACGAGCCACAGGAACCCCAGGACGCTGTCGTGGAAGCGCAGCGGGACGCAGATGCGCGCGGCCATCCCGAACGTGGGGTTGCGCGGCACGCGCACGTAGTCCTCCGCCTCGCCGATGGCCAGCGACTCCAGCCACGACGTGACCTCCCGCGGCGCCTCGCGGCGCAGGATCGACTCGCGGCGCACGTGGTCGATCTCCTCGGCGTGGGCGCTGTAGGCGAGTGCGCGGAAGCGCCGGTCGTCCACCCCCACCGGCCGGCCGATCTCGGCCGCCAGCGCGTCGACGAGGGCCTGCACCTCGTTCACGCCACCCCGGGCCACTCGACCATGTCGGCGGCCGCGCCTCCAGGGACGATCATCGGGTAGCAGTGCTCCTCGGGCTCGACGAGCACGTCGAGCACCGCCGGGCGGCCCGACGCCAGCGCCTCGGCCAGCGCCGCGCGCAGGCCGTCCTCGTCCTCGACGGTGAAGCCGAGCGCCCCGTAGCCGCGGGCGATCGTCGCGAAGTCGGGCATGCCCGGCAGCAGGTCGACCTCCGACGCGCGACCCTCGTAGAACATCGACTGCCATTGGGAGACCATCCCCAGCCGGCCGTTGTTGAGGATGACGACGACGACGGGCAGGCCCGACCCGACGGCCGTGGCCAGCTCCTGAGTGGTCATCTGGAACGAGCCGTCGCCGTCGACACAGACGACGGCGGCGTCGGGGCACGCGGCGCGCGCGCCGATCGCGGCGGGCAGGCCGAAGCCCATCGTGCCGTGGCCGCCGGAGGTCACGAACCGCCGCGGCCGGTCGCACGGCAGGTACTGCATGGCCCACATCTGGTGCTGGCCCACGCCGGTCGTGAAGACGGTGTCGCGCCCCGCGGTGGCCGCGGCGAGCACCTCCAGCGCGCGCTGCGGCTTGAGCGGGCCCCCGGCGGCGGTGTCGTAGCGAAGCGGGAACTGCCCGCGCCACGCGCGAAGCTGCGCGCGCCAGGGCTCGCGTGCGCCGTCGTCGCCGGCCACGCGGGCGGCCAGCTCGGCGCACACGGGGCCCAGCTCGCCGTGCACGGCGATGTCGGCGTGGCGGATCTTGCCGTGCTCGCGCCGGTCGACGTCGATGTGGATGACCGCCGCCTCCTGGGCGAAGGCGTCGAGGCGGCCCGTCACGCGGTCGTCGAAGCGCGCGCCCGCGGCGATGACCAGGTCGGCGCGGTGCATGGCCCAGTTGGCCCACTTGGCGCCGTGCATGCCCGGCCAGCCGAAGAACAGCTCGTGCGACTCGGGGAACGCGCCCTTGCCCATGAGCGTGGTGACCACGGGCAGCCCGGCGCGCTCGGCGAGCGCGAGGACCTCGGGCGACGCACCCTGCGCGCCGCCGCCGACGTAGAGGACCGGGCGCCGGGCCCCGTCGATCGCCGCCGCCGCGCGCGCCAGCCCGTCGGGATCGGCGGTCAGCGTGCGATCCGGCCGGTCCGGGGCCACGGGACCCGGACCGTCCTGGGCGGGCGCGAAGGGTGCCTCCTGCACGTCGCGCGGGATGTCGACGAGCACCGGCCCGGGACGACCCGAGCGCGCGAGCGCGAACGCCTCGTGCAGCACCGCCGGCAGGTCGGCGACGTCGCGGACCAGCCACGAGCCCTTGACCAGCGGCGCGGTCACCGAGGTGATGTCGCACTCCTGGAAGGCGTTGGTCCCCAGCAGCGAGGAGCGCACCTGGCCCGTGATGCAGACCAGCGGCGTGGAGTCCATGCCGGCGTCGGCGATCGGCGTGACCAGGTTCGTCGCGCCGGGGCCGGAGGTCGCGAAGACGACGCCGACCCCGCCGCCGGCGCGGGCGTAGCCCTGGGCCATGTGCCCCGCGCCCTGCTCGTGGCGGGCGAGCACGTGGCGGATCGTGGTCCCCCGCGCGATCGCGTCGTACAGCGGCAGGATCGCGCCGCCGGGCATCCCGAAGACGGTCGTGACGCCCTCGGCCTCCAGGCAGCGCAGGACGGCGTCGGAGCCGAGCGTGGTGGCCGTGTGCGGGGCACGGCGCGGATGGGTCGTGGCGGTCGTGGACATCGCAGGTCCGATCTTGGTCGCAGGGGGTCGTCGGGCGCCGCGCGCGGCGGGCGCGGGGGGAGGGGGTGAGGCGTCGGAAGACGCTGCGACGACGATCCCCTAGCGGGGAATCGGGGCGATCCACGTGATGGCAGCGGCGACGCGACCGCGGGAGGAGGAGATGGGCGCCGTGCGCTGCACGTCATGGATCGTATCGGGTGTCCGAGGGCCCGCACCCGCCTCCTGTCGCGTGTCGCCGTCCGTTCCGCGCGACATCTGTCGAGCCCCGTCGCCACCGCGCTCAGGTCCCTCCCGCGTCCTCCGGGACCGCCGGGCCGGCGCGTCGCAGCAGCTCGCGCGCGCGGCGCAGGCTGGCCATGTCGATCATCTCGCCGTCGACGGCGATCGCGCCGTCGCCGCGCGCCAGCGCGGCGTCGTAGGCCTCCACGACGCGCCGGGCCCACGCCACCTGCTCGGCGTTGGAGAACGCCGCGTTGACGATCGCCACCTGGGCGGGATGGATGCAGCACTTGCCCTGGAACCCCAGCCCGCGGACGTTCTCGGACTCCTCGCGCAGCCCGTCGTGGTCGGCGAACTGCACCCAGACGGTGTCCAGCGGCGGATCGATCCCCGCCGCGGCCGACTCCAGCACGAGCTTGGAGCGCGCGAACAGGAGCCCCTCGCCGCTCGCCGTCCAGCGGAAGTCGATCTCGGCCGAGAGGTCCAGCGCACCGAGCAGCAGGACCCGGACGGCGGGATGGCTGGCCACGTCGAACGCGCGGTGCACGCCCAGCGCGGTCTCGAGGATCGCGATGACCGGCGGCAGGTCGCCGGGCAGCGCGGCCAGCGCCTCGGGCGTGGCCTTGGGCACGAGCACCGCTCCGACGCCAAGCCGGCGCGCCCAGGCCAGGTCGTCCTGAGCCCACGGGGTCTCCAGCGCGTTGACGCGCACGATGGCGCCGCGCCGGTCGCCGGCGGCGCGGAACGCCTCCTCGATCGTCGCCCGGGCGCCCTCCTTGGCCTCGGGGGCCACGGCGTCCTCGAGGTCGGCGACGACGACGTCGGCCTCCGACGCGAGGGCCTTGCCGAGCTTGCGGGGGTCGTCGCCGGGCGCGAACAGCAGGCTGCGCAGCGGGGCGATCACCGGGCCACCGCCGCGTCGAGGCCGTCGGTGACGCGCGCCAGCGCGGTGGGGTCGATCCCCAGCTCGCCGGCCAGCTGCACGGCGGTGCGCCCGAGCGTGATGTAGGTGTCGCGGCCCAGCGCGTCGCCGGCGTCGCCCAGCGCGGCGACGTGGCGCGCGACGGTGGCGTCGTCGCCGCGGCGCAGCGGGCCGCTGAGCGCCGCGGGCAGTCCCTGGACGCGCAGGTTCTCCACCGTGCCGTCCATGAGCGGCAGCAGCGCGGCCAGCGCGTCGTCGGCCGGCCAGCCGAGGCCCTCGAGCACCCGCTGGGCGCGGGCGGCGAGCGCGACGACGCAGCCCGAGGCCAGGACGGCGGCGGCGTGGTAGAGCGTGCGCTGCTCGTCGGGCACGTGGCGCGGCCGCGCGCCGATCGCGACGGCCAGCGCCTCCAGGCGCGCCAGCAGCGCGGGCGTCGTGGCGTCGATCGCGACCGTCGCGCCGCGGAACGCCTCGGCGCCCCGCACCTCCGGGAACGGCTGCAGCGGGTGGAACGAGCCGACGACCGTCCCGGCCGGGGCCAGGACGCCGAGGCCGAGCGCGCCGCTGGCGTGCACGACGCCCCCGCCCTCGGGCAGCGGCGTGCCGGTCAGGCCCGCCGCGACGGCCGGCAGCGCCTGGTCGGGCACGGCGACCACGACGACGTCGGCCGCGGCCGTCAGCGCGGGCGCCGGCGGCTCGGCGCCCGGGGCCAGGTCGTGGGCGATGCCGGCCTCCTGCAGCGCCGCCGCCAGCGAGCGCCCGACGCGCCCGCGGCCGAGGACGAGCACCCTCATGCGCGGCCGTCCCGGCTCATGCCGTCATGGAGATGAGCGCGCGGCCGAGGTTGGCCTTCGAGCCCGCCCAGTCAGACGCCGTGATGGCGTCGTTGATCTGCTCCAGGGGATAGACCTGGGAGACGAGGTCGTCGAACGGCAGCTCGTCGCGGCGCCGGGCCAGCCAGTCCAGCGTGCGCGGCAGCATCCACTGCTCGTAGTTGACGATCCCGACCAACGTGCGGTTGGAGCGCACGATCTGCTGGGGCACGACCTCGGTCGCACGGTCGGCCATCGTGTTGCCGATGAGCACATAGCGGCCGCCGGCGCGCATGGACTGGATGCCCTCGGGCACGACGGCGGGCACGCCCGCCATCTCGATCACGACGTCGGCCCCGGCGCCGCCCGTCAGCCGCTGGATCTCGGCGATCCGCTCCTCGGGCGAGGTCAGCTGCGAGATGTCGATGGTCTCGTGGGCACCGAAGCGCCGGGCCAGCTCGAGGCGCTCGGGCACCATGTCGATCCCGATGACCAGGCCCGCGCCCGAGTCGCGGGCCAGCGCGGCGGCATAGATGCCCAGACCGCCGAGGCCCTGGACGACGACGGTGTCGCCGAAGCGGATCTGGCCGGCGTGCACACCGGCCAGAGCCTGGGCGATCGCGCAGTTGGCCGGAACGGCGTGCTCGGTCTTGGTCGCCTCGGGCAGCTTGTAGATCCACTGGCCCTCGCGCAGCACGTAGTAGTCGCCGAACGCACCGTGGAAGTGCGGCGGGTCATACACGGTCAACGGCGCACGCACCGCGTAGCGGTTGGGACAGGCCACCGAGCCCGCAGCGCAGGTCGGGCAGCCATCGCAGACCCGGAAGTACGCATAGGCCACCCGATCGCCCTCACGCAGCTCGCGGCCCAGCGTGTCGCGCTTGCGCCGCTCGCCGAGCTCGACGATCTCGCCGATCATCTCGTGCCCCGACGCGCACGGCAGCGCGGTCAGCATCCCGAGCTCACCACGGTACATGTGCACGTCGGAGCCGCAGATCCCCGCAGCCAGCACGCGCACGAGCACCTGGTCGGGCTCGGGCCTGAGCACCGGAAACTCGTCGATCTCAAACGGCGTGTTCGGCCCAGGCGAAAAGGCGATGCGTCCCTTCACACAGATCACTCCCAACTCGTGCAGCCGCGCGGGGACCGCCTCTGCGGCCGCGCGCGCCGCGTGGATCACGTCGTGGTGGCCGCCGGGGACGGCGCCCGCGCGGGGCGCCGCCCTCCGCTCAGGCCGCGGAGCGCCCGATCACCGCGCGGCGGCGGTGATGCAGACGTTCTTGACCTGCGTGTACTCGTGGACGACCTCGAGGCCCTTCTCGCGCCCGATGCCGCTCTTCTTGTAGCCGCCGAAGGGCAGCTCGATGCCCCCGCCGGCGCCGTAGTTGTTGATGAACACCTGGCCGGCCTCGATCTTGCGCGCGAAGAACATGGCGCGGCTGACGTCCTTCGTCCACACGCCCGAGGCCAGCCCGAACTCCGTGTCGTTGGCGATGTGCAGCGCCTCCTCCCAGCTGCCGAACGGGATGACGCTGAGCACCGGCCCGAAGATCTCCTCGCAGGCCAGGCGGTCCTTGGGCCCGACCTCGTCGAAGACCGTCGGCTTGACGAAGTAGCCGCCCGACGGCGCGCCGCCGACGGGCTCCTCGCCGCCGGTCACCAGCTTGGCCCCGGAGTCGCGGCCCGCGCGGATCGCGCCGCGAATCCGGTCGAGCTGGCGCTCGGAGATGACCGGGCCCATGTCGGCCCCGTCGACCGGGGCGCCCACGTTGATCGCCGAGATCGCGTCGTTGAGCGCGTCCAAGACGTCGTCGCGGATGCTGTGGTGGGTCAGGATGCGCGTGCCGGCCGAGCACACCTGCCCGGCGGTGACCAGCGCCGAGCCGACGATCGCCTTCGTCGCCGCCTCGATGTCGGCGTCGTCGAACAGGATCTGCGGGGACTTGCCCCCGAGCTCGAGCGTGACCGGGGTGATCTGCGGCGCCGCGGCCTGCATGATCGCCGCACCGGTCTGGATCGAGCCGGTGAACGTCACGTGCGCGACGTCGGGATGGGTCACCAGGCGGTTGCCGGCCTCGATCGCGCCGGGGACGACGTTGAGCACGCCCGCGGGCAGCCCCGCATCGTTGATGACCTGGGCCAGGGCCAGCACGGCCGCCGGCGCCTGCTCGTTGGCCTTGAGCACGACGGTGTTGGCGGCGGCCAGCGCCGGGGCCGTGCTGCGGCCCAGCATCTGCAGCGGGCCGTTGAAGGGGGTGATGATCGCGCAGACGCCGTAGGGCTCGCGCAGGGTGAAGTCGATGAAGTCGGGGCCGAGCGGGATCGACTCGCCGTGGATCTTGTCGGCCAGGCCGCCGTAGTACTCGAAGTACCGTGCGGCGTTGGCGGCGTCGCCGTGGGCGAACGCCGGCGGGTGGCCGGTGTTCTGCATGACGAGGTGGGCGAGCTCCTCGGCGTGCTCGCGGATCGCGGCGGCGACGGCGAACAGGATGCGGGCGCGCTCGGCGGGCATCGAGTCGCGCCAGTGCTCGACGTAGGCCCGGCGGGCGGCCGCCACGGCGCGGTCGACGTCGCCGACGCCGGCCAGCGGTGCGGTGCCGAGCTCGGCGCCGGTCGAAGGGTCGACGAGCGTGATCTGCCCGTCCTGGCCTGCGGAGACGGCCTCGCCGTCGATCAGCATGGGATAGGTCTGCAGTGCCGTGGTGCTCATGTCGTCCTCTCGGTTCGGAGAGCTGGATGGTGATGGTCGGGTCGCGCCGGCGCCAGGTCGGTCACAGCGGCATCGTCGCGACGACGCGGGTGCCGCCGCGGGGGCGCGGTCCGATCCGGAACGAGCCGCCGCAGGCGCTCATGGCGCACTGCAGCGACCGCATGCCGTGCGACGGCTCCGCGGACGGGCTGAGCCCGAGGCCCTCGTCGGTGACCACGACGACGAGCCGGTCGCCGGCGCTGGCGCGCACGACGACGGCGACGCGGTCCGTGGCCCCGTGCTTGAGGGCGTTGAGCGCCGACTCGCGCACCAGGCGCACCACGGTGGCCACTTCGGCGGCCGCCAGCGTCGCCGTGCGGGCGCGCACGCCGGGCGCGGCGTGCAGCGCGATGCGACAGCCGAAGTCGGCCTCCAGGTCGCAGGCCATCGCGTCCAGCCCCTGCAGCAGGTCGGCCTGCGCGCGCTCGGCCTGGTCGACCAGCCCGCGCAGCGAGCCCTGGGCGCGCGCCACGAGCTCGTGGGCGCGCGCGGCGTGGGGGCCGGCGCCGGCGCCGGCCAGGCCCAGCTCCATCTCGGCGGCGAACAGCAGCTGGATCGCCTCGTCGTGGATCTGCTCGGCCAGCCGCGCGCGCTCTGCGCGGCAGCTCGCCGCGAGCGTCACCTGCTGGGAGGCGTCGGTGCGCAGCAGCTCGCCGACGACCTCGGCCAGCCGGCCCAGCGCCCGCTCCTGGCCGGCGGTCGGCGGCGCCTGGGCGGGCCCGTAGGTCAGCCGGGCCCCGCCCGGCAGCGTCGTGCCCGCGGTGCCCGGTGCGCCGTGGCCCTCGCCCCAGCGCACGGTCTCGGCCCCGGCGTGCTCGACGGCGATGGAGCGGCGGCCGAGCAGCGGCCCGAGCGCGTCGAGCGCGGTGCGCAGCGCGGCGGTGACCCCGGCCGTCGACCGCGCGCGCAGGACCATGTCGCACAGGACGCGCTCGGTCAGCGCCTCGAGGCTCTCGTCGGGCGCGGCGGGCGCCCGGACGACGCCGTCGGCCCGCCCCCGCTGGTGCGGCGGGCGACCGCTGCGGCGCTGCACGGCCTGGGGCGTCATCTCAGAGCTCCTCCGTCGGCGAGACCAGGCCGTTGCGGATGGCCTTGGCCACCAGCTCGGTCTTGTTGCGCACCTTCAGCGTGGTCTTGAGCTTCTGGATGTGGAACCGGACCGTGGACTCGGCGAGGAACAGCTCCTGGCCGATCTCGCGGTCGGTGAGGCCCGCGGCGGCCAGCTCGAGCACCTGGGACTGCTGGGTGGTGACCGGCGAGGCGACGGGCGACAGCGCGTGCTGGCGGGCGACGACGCTGGCCGCCTGCTCGACGGTGTGCGAGGCCGCGCCGCTGCGCAGGTCCTCCAGGGCGCGGCGCAGCTCGTCCAGGCCGGCCGACTTCGTGACGTAGCGCCAGGCGCCCGCGCGGTGGGCGGCGCGCACCGCCTCCTCGCTGAGGTAGCCGCTGAGGACGAGGACCCGGAGGCCGGGCAGCGCCGCCAGCAGCTTGCGACACAGGTCGTCCCCGCGCATGTCGCCCATGCGGAAGTCGACGATCGCGACGTCGGGCGCGAGCTCGCGCACCCGGCGCAGCGCGAGGCCGCCGCTGGACGCCTCGCCGACCACCGTGAACCCACCCCACGCCTCGAGCGTGGCCCGCAACCCGGCCCGGACGATCTCGTGATCGTCGACCAGAAGCACCTCCATGGGACCCATCCGGCTCTCTCCTCTCTCTCGCCGACTGCCCTGGACCCGAGCGGCTGACCCCGCCCTAGCCTTCGCCCTCCGGCACCGACCACCGCCGTGCGACCCTCATCGCGTCACCCCCGTGCCGCCGCTGCCGCCTCTCGCGCGGCGATCCCGGGGCGGCGACCCGCGCAGCCTGGCGCCCGGGCCCGGGCAGGGCCGGGTGGGGACGCTCATGGGCGGGTCGAGAACTGCGCTCTCCGGAGGATCCACGCGTGCACCGTTTCCAATGGCATTGGACAGCGTTGTACCGACCGTACCATCGATTCCGGGCGGCGGGTCGCAGAGACGACCGACTGTCGCTTACGACGAGTCCGCGGGATGCCCGGCACGGGCATGGGACGACGCGCGCCCCGCCTACAGGCGCGGCCGGTGGCGGAGCACGACGACCTTGCGATCGGTGAGCTCCTCGACCATCGCGCGCACGCCCTCGCGCCCGAAGCCCGAGGTCCCCGTGCCGCCGTAGGGCATGTTGTCGATCCGCCAGGCGTTGGCGCCGTTGACGATCACGCCGCCGGCGTTGACCTGGTCGGCCAGCGTCAGCGCGATGTCGATGTCCTGGGTGAACAGCCCGACGTGCAGCGCGCCGCCGACCGCGTTGGTCTCGGCGACGGCCTCCTCGAGGCTGCCGACGGCCGCGACGGCGATGACCGGGCCGAAGATCTCCCGGCGCAGCACGTCCATCTCCCCCGTCGCCGCCGACAGGACCGTCGGCTGCACGAGCGCGCCCTCGCGCGTGCCGCCCTGCACGACGCGGGCGCCCTGGGCCACCGCGGCGTCGACCATCGCCTGCACCCGCTCGGCCGCCTGCTCGGTGACCATCGGGCCCACGGCCGTCTCGGGATCCATCGGGTCTCCGGCGCGCACCTTGGCGACCCGCTCGGCCAGGCGGTCGACGAGCGCGTCGTGGACGTCGGCGTGCACGTAGATGCGCTGCACGCTGATGCAGGCCTGGCCCGAGCGCACGAAGCCGCCCGCGACGCAGTGGTCGGCGACCTCGTCGAGGTCGGCGTCGGCCGCGACGATGACCGAGCCCACGCCGCCGAGCTCGAGGTGGACGTGCTTGCGCGGGACGGCGTCCTTGATGACCCAGCCGAACTCACCGCCGGTGAAGCTCACCACGGGCAGCCGCGGGTCCTTGATGAGCGCCATCGTCTCCTCGTTGCCCACCGGCAGCACGGCCAGCGCGTCGGCCGGCCAGCCGGCGCCGACGACGATCTCGCCGAACTCCACGCCCGCCATCGGCCCCGCCGGGGCGGGCTTGAGGATGATGGGCGCCCCGGCCGCGATGGCCGGCGCGACCTTGTGGGCGGCGATGAGCAGCGGGCCGTTGAACGCCGTGATCCCCAGGACCGGGCCGTAGGGCACCCGGCGCACGATCGCCATCGTGTCGCGCCCGCGGGGCGAGGCGGCGACGTTGACCATGTCGTCGAAGCCCTCGCGGGTGGCGGCCGCGGTCAGGGTGAACACGTCGATGGCGCGCTCGACCTCGAGCACCATGTCGCGGTGCGTCAGGAAGCCGCTCTCGCGCGCGAGGTCCTCGGCCAGGCGCTCGGCGTCGGCCGCCAGCGCGAGCGCGACGCGGTCCAGGATCGCCGCGCGGTCGGCCGGGCTCAGGCGCCGGGTCGCGCCGGCCGCCGTGACGACGCCCGCGACGGCTCGCTCGATGACCTCCGGGGTGACCCGCTCGCGGCGTCCCGCGACGAGCGCGGGGGCCGGCTCGGCGACGGCGCTGCCGCCGGCCGCGGCCGACGTGGTGGACTCGCTCATGAGATCTCCTCTCGCGCGACATCGCGCTCGAGCAGCTCGCGACGCGCGAGCTTGCCCGTATCGGTCTTGGGGAGGTCGCCCACGACGTGCACGCGCGCGGGGACCTTGAACATCGCGATGCGCTCCTTGCAGAAGGCCCGGAGCTCCTCGGCCGTCGGGGCGGTGCCCGCGACGGGGACCACGAAGGCGACGACGACCTCGCCCATCCGCTCGTCCGGCGCCCCGATCACGGCCACGTCGGCCACGTCATCGCGCAGCGCGAGGAACTCCTCGACCTCGCGCGGGGCGACGTTGATGCCGCCCGTCTTGATCATCTCGGTCGCGCGCGCGGCGAAGTGCACGCAGCCCTCGGCGTCCAGGTGCGCCAGGTCGCCCGTGCGGAACCACCCGTCCTCGCCGAAGGCCGCGCCCGCGCCGGAGGTGTCGTTCCTGTAGCCGCGCGTGATGTAGCCCCTGACGTGCAGCTCGCCGACCTCGCCGGGCGGCAGCTCGGAGCCGTCCTCGCCGAGGACGCGCAGGCTGACGCCCGGCAGCGGTGGGCCCTGGCACTCGGCCCGGCGCTCCAGCGGCCAGGTCGACGGCGTCACGCAGCAGTTGCCGTAGGTCTCCGTGCCGCCGTAGATGTTCGAGATGGCGGTGATGCCCAGCACCTCGGCGGTGCGGCGCAACTCGGCCGGCGGGCCGAGCGTCAGGCCGCGCTCCAGCGTCTGCGTGCGCTGCGGCGCGAAGTCCGGATGGCCCAGCAGGGCGCCGGTGATGTTCGGCAGCGTGTAGGCCGCGGTGGCGCCGTGGGCCTCGATGAGGTCCAGGGCCTCGCCGGGCTCGAAGGACTCCTGGAGCACGAGCGCGCCGCCGTGCGTCAGCGTGGCGGGCAGCGCGTTGGTCGCCCCGTAGGCCCAGAACAGCGGGATGGACACCCAGACGCGGTCGGCGTCGGTGAGGCCCATCCGCTCGCCGATGGCGAAGCCGTTCTCGACGACCCCGTACTGCTGGAGCGGCACCGCCTTCGGGCGTGCGCTGGAGCCCGAGGTGTACAGCACGAACGCGTCGTCGGCGGCCGAGCCGACCGGCGGAGCCGGCGGGGCGCCGTCGGCCTGCAGCGACGAGAACCCGATCGCGCCCTCGGGCACCCGGTCGCCGATCACCACCACCTCGCGCAGCCGAGGGAAGCGCTCGGTCGGCAGGGCCTGCGTCCCGAGCTCGGGGACGAGCTCGCTCAGCGTCTCGAGGTAGTCGCGGGCCTTGTAGCCGTCGAGCAGGACCAGGATCTCGACCTCGGAGTGGCCGAGCATGTAGTCCAGGTCCCACGCCTTGGCGAACGTGTTGAACGTCGCCACGGTGGCGCCGAGGCGCATCGCGGCCAGCGCGGTGGCGACCCACTCCCAGCGGTTCGTGCACAGCAGGCCCAGCGTGCCGCCCGGCCCCAGGCCCAGGCCCGCCAGCCCGGCGGCCAGGCCGTCGACGACGGCGTCCAGCTCGGCGTAGGTCAGCGTCCGATCGCCGGCGATCACCACGGGCCGGTCCGGCGCGGCTGCGGTCTGCTCCCGCAGGAGGTCGGACAGGTGGCGGCTGTACGGCCGGCGCCCGGTCGTCATCGCGCCAATGTACGGCCCGGCTGTCGGCCTTTCAACGTCGTCGGAACGACCGCGCAGGTGGACTAGCGTCACCGCTAGGTCATCCTGGAATCCGCCGGCCGGGCGTGCCGGCGGGCGTCGGCTGGTGGATCCGCCATGTCCGGCGCCTGTACCTTGACCTCGCTCTCGAGCCCAACGATCGGAGAGTTGTCGCACGATGCAGGACCTGTCGGCCATCGACCTGACCACGACGACCTTCGTCGACCTGACCCAGCCCCTGTTCTCCGGCATGCCGGGCTCCAAGGTCCACGGCCGGGCCGAGGTCTGGACGGAGCACCCCTTCCCGGCGGGCTACCCCGACGGCTGCCACATCGCCGTCACGCACATCAAGCTCGCGGTGCACCTCGGCACGCACGTCGACGCCCCGCGCCACTTCATCCCCGACGGCAAGACCGTCGACGAGTTCGACCTCGAGCGCTTCGTGCGCCCGGCCGTGACGATCCACCTCCCACGCCAGGGCTCGGTGCCGGTGACCGCCGACGAGCTCGCGCCGCACATGGACGAGGTGCAGCCCGGCGACTTCGTGTTCCTCTACTTCGGCTACGCCGAGCGCTTCCTGGACGAGGACTTCCACGAGCACCCCTACCTCACCCTGGACGCGGCGCAGTACCTGCTGCAGCGCGGCGTCAGCGGGCTGGGCGTCGACACCGTCACGCCGGACATGCCGGCCCAGCACCGCCCGCCCGACTTCGACTTCCCCGTGCACAAGACGCTGTTGGGCGTCGACGTGCTCATCTTCGAGAACCTGGGCCCGGGCCTGGCGCAGATCGCCGGGACGCGGCGCCTCGTGGTCGCCGCGCCGCTGCCGCTGGCCGGCGACGGCGCGCTCGTGACGCCGTTCGCGGTGGTGCCCGCCCCGGCATGACCGGCAACTGGAACCGGTGGGGGCCCGAGGACGAGCGCGGTGCGCCGAACCTGGTGACCGGCGCCATGGTCGCCGCCGCGGCCGGGCTCGTGCAGACGGGCCGCGTCCTGTCCCTCGGCCAGCTCCTGGACCCCGGAATGCCCGTCAGCGAGGGCCGGACCGAGTTGTCGCACTACATGGAGCGCGACGGTGGCGACTACGCGATCGGCGGCCGCGTCATGGGGCGCTCGCGGTTCAGCGACGACGTCGTGGTCATGGGCATGCACACGGGCACGCACATCGACGCGCTCGTGCACGTCTGGTACGACGAGGAGCTCTACAACGGTCACCCGCAGTCCTCCGTGCGCAGCCGCGGCGCGAGCCGCTGCGGGATCGACAAGCTGGGCCCGATCGTCGCGCGCGGCGTGCTGCTCGACGTCGCCGCGCACCGCGGCGTCGACGCGCTGGCGGTCGAGGGCGGCGCGATCGGCCCGGGCGAGCTGCAGGCCTGCGCGGAGAGCCAGGGCGTGGCCCTCGGCGCCGGCGACGTCGTCCTGGTCCGCACGGGCTGGCTCGGTGCCTGCGGCGACGACGGCGAGCGCTTCTTCGGCGGCGAGCCCGGCATCGACGTCGACGCCGCACGCTGGCTGGCCGAGCGCGACGTCGCGGTGGTGGGCTGCGACAACTACGCCGTGGAGACGATCGTGCCCGGCGTCACCGCGGGCTTCCCCGTCCACGAGGTGCTGCTGCGCGACTGCGGCGTGCCGCTCATCGAGAGCGTCGTGCTCGACGAGCTGGCCGCCTCCGGCCGCCACGAGTTCCTGTTCGTCGTGAGCCCCCTGCCGCTGCGCGGGGGCACCGCGAGCCCCGTCGCCCCCCTGGCGATCCTCTGACGTGTCCGCCGCGGCCGACACCCGCCCCGACGGCGCCCTGGCCGGCGTCACGGTCATCGACCTCACCCAGCAGCTGCCCGGTCCGTACGCGACGCTCCTGCTCGTCGGGCTCGGGGCGCGGGTCATCAAGATCGAGCCGCCGAGCCTGGACGTCGGGCGCTGGCTGGACCCGCCGATGTTCGAGGCGGTCAACGCGGGCAAGGAGTCGGTGGTCCTCGACCTCAAGCGCCCCGAGGCCCAGGAGGCCCTGCAACGCCTGGCGGCCACGGCCGACGTGCTCGTCGAGGGCTTCCGGCCCGGGGTGGCCGCGCGGCTGGGCGCGGGCGCCGAGGCGCTGGCGGCCGTCAACCCCGGCCTCGTGTACTGCTCGATCTCGGGCTTCGGCGCCGGCGGCCCCTACCGCGACGTCCCCGGCCACGACCTCAACTACCTCGGGATCGCCGGTGGCCTGCAGGCCGGCGCATCCGGGCCCGAGGAGATCGCGATGCCGATCGTCGACCTGGCGGCGGGCACGATGGCCGCGCTGTCGGTCGTCGCCGCGCTGCTGCGCCGCCGCGCCGGCGGCCCGGGCGCCGAGCTCGACGTGTCGATGCTCGACAGCGCGGTCTTCTGGTCGCACGCCAAGGTGCCGCCCGGGGCCGGTCCGGCGGGCGATCGCCTCCCGGGCGGGGAGCCGACCTACGGCGTCTTCACCGCCGCCGACGGGCGGCAGGTCAGCCTCGGCGTGCTCGAGGACAAGTTCTGGCGCAGCCTCTGCCGGGCCCTGAGCTGGAGCGACTGGCAGGACGAGCCGTCGCTGGCCACCCACGCCCAGCGGCGCGGCCGCGCGCCGGAGATCCACGCCCGCCTGGTCGACGCGATCGCCGCCCGCCCGCGCGACCACCTCATGGCCGACTTCCTGGCCCAGGACGTCCCGGCCGCGCCGGTGCACACCCACGCCGAGGCGCCCGACGACCCGCAGGTGCGGCTGCGCGGGCTGTTCGCCGAGGCCGTGGGCGACGCGCTGCCGCGAGCGCTGCCGCCGCTGCCTCCGGCGCTGCGGGCGTTCTCGCCCCAGGACCGCGCCCCCGCCCCGGGCGCCGACACCGAGCGAGTGCTCGGCGCCCTGGGCTACGGCCCGGAGGAGCTCGGACGCCTGCGCGAGTCGGGGCGGTACCGGCATGACGCCCCCCGGCCCCCGGGCGTCACGCGCCGCCGCCGCTGCCGCTGCCGCGGCCGACCCCCCGGCGCCGCGATCCAGCGCGGCCATCACGCAGGGACTGGGCACCCGCGTGCGGACCCTGCGCCACCAGCGCGGCCTGACGTTGCGGTCGGTCGCCGCGCAGGCCCAGATCAGCCCGAGCCTGCTCAGCCAGATCGAGCGCGGCGAGGCCAGCCCGTCGCTCGTGTCGCTCGTGGCCATCGCCGACGCCCTGGTCGTCAGCCCCGGCGACCTGCTCAAGGACGATGACGACCGCCCGTCGACCTCCCCGGTCGTGCGCCGCGACGAGCGCCACATCATCGAGGACCCGCTGTGCCGGCGCGAATACCTCATGCACCTCGACGACCCCTACCTCGAGGTGGCCGAGCTCTTCGTGGCCCCGGGCGGCCAGTCGCGCCCGGCGCTGGCCAAGCACCTGGGCCGGGACTACGGCGTGGTCATCGAGGGCGAGGTCGTCGTCGAGTTCTCCCACGGCACCGAGACGCTGGGACCGGGCGACTACATCGCGTTCGACTCCGGCGACCCGCACCGCATCGTCAACGCCTCGGACCGGCCGGCGCGGGTCCTGTGGATCGTCGTGCTCGCCGGCGGGGAGCGCCGCGTCGGGCCGCGCGGCCGGCGCGGCGGCGGCGATTGACCGTGCCGGACCGCGCGAAATACATTTCTGCTGCAACTATTCCAATCTCATCAAACAGACGGGTCAACGTGCCGCAGCTGCGGCCCCCAGCGAGGAGAGCGACATGACGGACGCGACGACGGTCGGCGGGCAGGCGCAGCGCCTGGCCGGCAAGACGGCGATCATCACCGGTGGCGCCTCGGGCATCGGCCTCTGCGCCGTGAAGCGCTTCCTGGCCGAAGGCGCCAACGTGGTGTCGGTCGACCTCAACGACGACGCGGTGCAGGCCTCCGTCAAGGGTGCGGGCGACAAGGCGTTCGGCAAGGCCGTCGACATCACCGACCCCGACGGCGTCGAGGCGCTCGTGGCCGAGACGATCGACCGCTTCGGCAAGCTCGACATCTACTACAACAACGCCGGCATCCCCCAGATCGCCTGCAACGTCGAGGACCTCGAGCTCGACGAGTTCCGCCGCCAGTGCGAGGTCAACCTCACCGGCTGCTTCATCGCCGCCAAGACGGTCATCCCCCGCTTCAAGGCCCAGGGCTCGGGCGTGCTGCTCTTCACCGCCTCGGTCTCCGGCCTGCGCCCGCGGCCGCAGCTGGCCGGCTACACCGCCGCCAAGGCCGGCGCGATCGGCCTGGCCAAGCAGATCGCCATCGAGGTCGCCGAGCACAACATCCGCGTCAACGCGGTCTGCCCGGTCTCGACCGACACGCCGATGCTCAAGCAGTTCGGCGTCGGCGACCACACGACGGCCAAGGCGACGCCCATGGGCCGCCTGAGCCAGCCCGAGGAGTCCGCGGCCGCCGCGGCGTGGCTGGCCTCCGACGACGCCTCGTTCATCACCGGCCACGCGTTCGCCGTCGACGGCGGCCGCTCGATCTAGGGGCCCGGCCGTGAGCCTGCGCCCCGACGGCGCGCGTGTGTGGCGGTTCGCGCTGATCGACGGACCCAACATGCCGAGCCTCGGGGCGCGGGACAAGGTCCTCTACGGGCCGATCCGCTCGATCGGCGATCTCCACGACCTGGTGCGCAGCTTCGCCGCCGAGCTCGGCGTGGAGATCGAGTGCATGGCCTCCAACCACGAGGGCGAGATCCTGGACTTCATCCACGCGCGCGGCGCGGGCGTGGATGGCTTCCTCATCAACCCCGCGGGGCTGACGACCTACGGCGAGGCCACGCGCCACGCGCTGTCGGACACGGCCAAGCCGTTCGTGGAGGTCCACTTCTCCAACCTGGCCCGCCACCTCGAGGCGGTGTCGGGCACGCGGCCGCTGGAGTCGCGGTTCAGCAAGAGCGCCCGCGGGATGGTCATGGGGATGCGCCAGTACAGCTACCTCGGGGCGCTGCTGGCGCTCACGCTGTCGCTCGACGACGAGACGTTCCTCGGCGGCGACGGCCCCACGCAGTGAGCGCGGAGGCGATGCGCGCCGTCGTCCTCGAGCGCTTCGGGGAGCCGTCGGCGCTCGTGGCCGCCGAGGCCCCGAGGCCGCAGCGCGCGGCCGGCGAGCTGCTCGTGTCGGTGCGCGCCTGCGGCGTGTGCGGCCACGACCTGCTCGCGCGGCGCGGAGCGTTGGGCACGGCGCTGCCCCAGGTGCTGGGGCACGAGGTCGCGGGCGAGGTCCTGGAGGGCGACGAGGACGGGCGCTTCGCGCCGGGCGATCGGGTGGTGCTCAACCAGCGGATGTCCTGCGGGAAGTGCGCGGTCTGCCGCTCGGGGGCCACGAACCGCTGCGTGCGCGGCGCCGGGTTCTACGGCGACGACCTGCCGGGCGGCTACGCCGAGGTCATCCGGGCCGCGCCGTCCAACACGGTGGCGCTGCCCGACGCGCTGTCGTTCGTCCAGGCGGCGGCGCTGCCGTGCGGGATCTGCACGGGGCTGCACGCGCTGGGGCGGCTCGGCGTGCAGGCCGGCGACACCGTCCTGGTGACCGGCGCCGGCGGCGGCGTGGGGCTGCACGCGGTCGCACTCGCGCACCGCACGGGCGCACGGGCGATCGGCGTCGTGCGGCGGGCCGGGAAGGCCGCGGTCGTGCGGGACGCGGGCGCCGAGACCGTCATCGTCAACGACGACGGGGACTTCTCCCGCGCGGTCCGCGACGCGGCCGGCGGCGGGGTCGACGCGGTCGTCGAGTGCGTCGGCGCGCCCACGCTGGCGGGCTCGCTGCGGGCGCTGCGCGCCGGCGGGCGCGTGGCGCTCGTCGGCAACGTGGACCCCGAGGCCGTGGCGCTGCACCTCGGGCTCGTGATCCTCAAGGAGCTCGAGCTCCTGGGCTCCTCGCACGCGACGGTCGCCGAGCTCTCGGACGCCGTGGGCCTGGTGGCGGCGGGCGAGATCGCGCCGCACGTGTCGCACACCTTCCCGCTGGCCGACGCGGCGCAGGCCCACGCGCTCATCGAGCGCGGTGAGGCGACGGGCCGGGTGGTGCTGGAGGTGTGAGGGCGGCGTGGCGGTGGCGCGCCGCCCGAGCGGCGTTTCGGGGCCGGCGGGGATCGGCGAGCGCCGCGAGCGCCCCCGGCGCCCCTACCCCAGCGCCCGCACCGTCCCCTCGCGCACCGCGCGCTCGGCCCGTTCGCGCAGCACGGTCTTGGCGACCTTGTTGGTCGCGGTCCGCGGCAGGTCGTCGACGAAGTCGGCGAACATCGGGACCATGTGGCGCGGCAGGATCTCGCGGGTGAAGGCCAGCAGCGCGTCGGGGGCCAGCTCGGCGCCCTCGCGCACGATGACGTAGACGAAGACCTCGTCCTCCATGAGCTGCGAGGGCACGGGCACCGCCGCGACCTCCACGATGTCCGGGTGGCCGGCCACGAGGTCCTCGAGCACCATCGCCGAGATGTTCTCGCCGCGCCGGCGGATGACGTCCTTGGCCCGGCCGCGGAAGTACAGCCAGCCGTCCTCGGAGAGCTCGCCGAGGTCGCCGGAGTGGAAGCGCAGGTTGCGGAAGGCCTCCAGGCTCTCCTGTGGCCTGCCCAGGTACCCCGTGAACGCCGTGAACGGCTCGTGGGTGCGCAGCGCGATCTCCCCGACCGTCCCGCGCGGCAGGAGCTCGTCGCGCTCGCCGACGATCGCCACCTCGGTGCACGGGAGCACGAGACCGGTGCCGCCCGGGCGGTCGTAGCCCTCGCCCGGCCGGGTCAGCGACGACGGCAGCCACTCCGTCTGGGCGTAGGTGGTGGTGAACTCCAGCGCGAAGCGCTCGGCCAGCTCCGCGGCGTCGGGCGGCAGCGGGGCGAGGAACATCATCCGCGCCCCGTGGGCCCGCTCGGCCGGATGGGGGTCGCGGCCCTGCAGGATCTTGACCATGCTGCCCATGCCGTTGATCTGCGTGGCGCCGAGGGCGGCGACGTCGTCCCAGAACGCCCGAGCCGAGAAGTGCGGGCCGACGGCCAGCGCCGCGCCGCTGACCAGCGCGCCCGACAGCGAGTAGGCGGTGGCGTTGATGTGGAAGAACGGCAGGCACGTGTACAGCCGGTCCTGCACGCCGAGCCCCATGAACTCCGCCCACACGCCGCCGGCGGTGATCGCGTGCGCGTGCGTGACGGGGACGCCCTTGGGCATCCCCGTCGTGCCCGACGTGTAGAGCACCACGAACGGATCGCAGAACTCGACGTCGTCGCGCGCCTCCCGCGGCCCGGCGGAGGCGATGCGGCCGATCCAGTCCCCGTCGTCGGCGAGCACGACGGCCTCGGGCCCGCCGCCTGCGCGGCGGCCTGCGCGAAGACGCCGGCGTGCGTCGCGTCGACGAGCCCCAGCGCGCACGCGGAGTCCTGCAGGTAGTACGTGAGGACCTGGCCCTTGGCGTCGGTGTTCAGCGCCACGCCGACGGCGCCCAGCCGCGCGAGCGCCAGCAGGACGAGCACGTAGCGGGGCCCGCGGTCCAGCAGGATCGCCACCCGCGTGCCACGGCCCACCCCCCGTGCCGCCAGCGCCCCCGCCAGGTGCGCGATCTCGTGCTCGGCCTCGGCGTGGCTCCACGTCCGCTCGCGGGTGACCAGGAACGGCCGGCCCGGGCCCAGCGCCTGGCTGCGGGCCAGCATCGCCGGCACCGTCCGCTCCCCCAGGGGGACGGCGATCATGGGCGCGCGGGGTGGCGCACGAGGGCACGGGCGGCGTCGACCACCTCCCGGGCCCGGGGCAGGATCTCGGCCTCGAGCTGGCGCACCTGCGGGGACGGCACGCGATGGGCGCCGAGCCGCAGCACCGGCGCGGCGAGCCGGTCGAAGCAGCGCTCGGAGATCTCGGCGGCGACCTCGGCGCCCACGCCGAACGAGCGCACCGCATCGTGGACCACGATCGCGCGGCCCGTGCGCCGCACGGACTCCATGACGGTCCCGGCGTCCCACGGCTGGATCGTGCGCAGGTCGAGCACCTCGGCCGACACGCCCTCCTCGGCCAGCGCCGCGGCCGCCTCGGCGACGGCGTCCACCGCTGTGCCGTAGGTGACCAGCGTGACGTCGTCGCCCTCGGTCACCGTCCGCGCCAGCCCGATGGGGACCGGCTCGCCCGTGGGGTCGGGCCCGCGCGCCGCGTAGCGCCCGACGCTCTCGAAGAAGATCACCGGGTCGGGGTCGCGGATCGCCGCGCGCAGCAGGCCGTCGGCGTCGGCGGGCGTCGACGGCCACACGACCTTCAACCCGGGAATGTGCGCCCAGAGCGCCTCGAACGAGTTGGAGTGCTGGCCGCCGAGGCCGCCGTCGATCCCGACCCCGGTCTTGACCACGAGCGGCACCCGCGTCGCGCCGCCGGTGAAGTAGCGCAGCTTGGCGGCCTGGTTGACGAGCTGGTCGGCGGCGATGAGCAGGAAGTCGGAGAACACGATCTCGATGACGGGCCGCAGCCCCATCGTGGCCGCGCCGACCGCCGCGCCGACGCTGGCCAGCTCGGAGATCGGCGTGTCGCGCACGCGGTCGGGGCCGAAGGTCTCCAGCAGCCCGCGTGTGGAGCCGAACGTGCCGCCGGACTCCGCCACGTTCTGGCCGAAGATCACGACGGTGGGGTCGCGCTCCATCTCGCCGTGCAGCGCCTTGTTGATCGCCTGCCAGTACTTGGCGCTCATGCCGCGGCGCTCCGCTCGTCGTCGCCGTCGGCCAGCAGGAGCTCGCGGTCGGGCGGCGGGAGCGCGACGACCGCGTCCACGATGGCCTGCGCCCGCTCGCGCGCGGCCTGCACGAGCGCGGCGATCTCGGCGTCGTCCAGGCCCGCGGCCGCCATGGCGGCCTCCGTCGGGTCATGCGCCGCGCGCGCCGCGATGTCCTCCTTGTCGCGGTAGTGCTGCGTGTCGCCGGACCAGTGGCCGCGCGTGCGGTTGACGTGGGCGACGATCGCGCTCGGACCCTCCCCCGCGCGGGCGCGGGCCATCGCCTCCAGCGCCGCGGCGTGCACGGCCTCCACGTCGCCGCCGTCGACCTCGGCCGCGGGCATCGTGTAGGCCGCCGCGCGCTGGACCAGGCCGGTCGCCGCGGTGATGTCGGCCGAGGTCATGGCCTCGGTGAAGCCGTTGTCCTCGCAGACGAAGACGACCGGCAGGCGCCACACGACGGCCAGGTTCAGCGCCTCGTGGAAGGCCCCCGTGTTCGTCGCGCCGTCGCCGAAGCAGCTCACCGCGACGTTGCCCGTGCGGCGCACGTGCAGCGCGTAGGCCGCGCCGACGGCCAGCGGCAACCCCGCCCCGACGATGCCGTTCGTGCCGCCGACCCCGGCCGCGACGTCGACGAGGTGCATGTGGCCGCCGCGCCCGTGCGCCGGGCCGTCGACGCGCCCGAGCACCTCGGACACGGCGCGATGGGCGTCCATCCCCAGCAGAGCGCGTGACAGAGGCCGCGATGGGTCGCGAACACGACGTCGCCCTCGCGGCGGGCCATCCCGAGCCCGACCGCCAGCGGCTCGAGGCCGCTGTAGGCGTGCAGCACGGTGCCGTTGAGCACCTCGTCGGTCCGCGCCGCGGCGAGCCCGAGCATCGCGCGGTCCAGCTCGCGCAGGTCGAGCATCTGCCGCGCGGCCTCCCGCAGGTCGAGCGTGGGCCGGTCCCCGGCGGTCTCGGTGGTGGGCGCCATGGCGCCTAGCATGCCCGAGACGCCGGGGCCGCGGGACGCGTCGCGCACCGACTCTCCTTTGTGCCAGCCGGCTGCGGCCGGGCCGACCGGTCGGAAGGCCTCCGTGCCCCCGGGATCGTCGTGCCAGGCCCGCTGACCTACCGCACGGACGGTTATCATCCCGCCGGCCATGGCCAGCGACACCGAGCAGCCGCTGCGACCCGACATCGCCGCGGCCGCCACCCGGGTCTTCAGCGAGCTGGGCTACCACGGCGCGTCGATGCAGGACGTGGCCGACGCGGTCGGCATCCGCAAGGCGAGCCTGTACCACCATGTGCGCAAGAAGGAGGACCTCCTCTTCGCGATCCACGACGGGCTCATCGACGAGCTCATCGCCGACACGCTGGCCATCGTGTCCTCCTCCCAGTCGCCGTCGGACAAGCTGCGCGACATCCTGCGGTCCACCATGCGCTTCGTGGCCCGCAACCGCGAGGGCGTCACGGTCTTCCTGCACGAGCGCGCGGCGGTCAGCGGCGAGCGCTGGGACGCCATCGTGGCCAAGCGCAACTTCTACGAGAGCATGGTGCGCGGGATCATCGCCGACGGCGTCAGCTCGGGCCGCTTCATCGACGTCTCCCCCGAGATCGCCGCGCGCGGGCTGCTCGCGATGGCCAACTGGGGCTACACGTGGTTCCGCTCCGACGGCCCGCTGAGCGCCGACGAGGTCGCCGACATCTTCGCGACGATCGCGCTGCGCGGCCTCGAGCCGCGCTGAGCGCCGCCGGCGCTCAGGCCTGCGCGGCGCGGTAGGCGCGCAGGCTGTCGACGTACTCGGCCAGCCCGTCGCGGATGTCGCCGAAGCGCGGCGCCCAGCCGAGCTGCTCGCGCGCGTTGTCGATCGACAGCCGTCCCCGGAAGCCGCCGGACTCGAAGCGGTCGGCGGGGCCGACGACGTCGGCGATCGTGATGTCGGCGCCCGGGACCAGCTCGCGCACGAGCTCGGCGACGCGGGAGGCCGACACCAGGTCGCGCCCCGTGGCGCCGAAGAACGTGCGGTCGGCGTCGGCGGGGCCGTCGAGCAGGGCCATCGTGATGCCCGCGAGGTCCTTGACATGGGTGTAGTCGCGGGCGACGGGCCCGCCGGACGCGAAGGCCACGGGCTGGCCGGCCACCGCGGCCTCGACCATGGGCCGGACGTAGATGGGGAAGTTCATGCCCAGGCCGTAGACCGCCGACGGGCGCACGATCCGCACGTCGAGCCCGAAGCACTGCACGTAGGCGTGGCAGAAGGCCTCGGCGCCGATCTTCGACGCGCCATAGAACCCGTGTTGGGTCCCTCGCCGGCGAGCAGCAGCGGGTGGGCGACGTCGATCGGCTCGTACTGCCTGGTCGGCAGCACGCCGATCGAGGAGAAGACGACCGTGCGCGCGACGTCGAACATCCGCGCGCCCTCCAGGACGTTGACCGTCCCGCCGAGGTTGACCTGCAGAGCGAGGTTGGGGCGCCGGGCCAGCACCTCCGGGCTGACGACCGCCGCGATGTGGACGATGGCCGAGGGCCGCGTGGTGCGCACGGCGTCCAGCACGGCGCTCCAGTCGTCGACGGAGGCGGTGATCATGTCCTCGGTCAGCGCGTCGGCGTCGGCCCCGAGGACGAAGCGGCGCTCGGCGGCCGGGACCGCGACGTCCAGGAGCCGGACCGGCCGGCCGGCGTCCAGGAGCATCCGCGCGAGGTGGACCCCGGTGAACCCGGATCCGCCGGTGATGAGGACGGGGCCGGCGGGGCTCACGCGCCGGCGCCGTCGCGCCGCACCTCGTCCAGCGCGCCGTGTACGAGCGCGGCATCGAGCCCGAGCTCCTCGAGCACCGCGCGGGTGTGCTCGCCCAGCGACGGGGCCGGGCGCATCGGCGCGGCCGGCGAGCTCAGCGGCAGCCGCACGCCGACGCGGTCGTCCTCGAGCTCGACGACCATCTCGCGCTCGATCGCCAGCGGGTGGGCCAGGGTGCGGTCCAGGCGGTTGACGGCCGAGTTGGGCACCCCGCCGGCGCGCAGGATCGCCTCCGCCTCCGCGTCGGACATCGTCGAGGTCCGGGCCTCGAGCAGCTCGTGCAGCTTCGTGCGGTGCTCCAGCCGCGCGGCGACGGTGGCGAAGCGCGGGTCGTCCACGAGGCCGGGCACGTCCAGCGCGCGGCAGACGCGCCCGAACAGGTCGTTGTTGCCGGCGGCGATCATGACCCAGCCCTCCGTGGTGCGGAACGCCTCGTACGGCGAGGTCGCCGCGAACGCGCTGCCGGTCTTCTGCGGCGGGCGGCCGGTGACCTTCAGGTTGAGGATCTGGTGGCTCATGAGCATGAGGCCGGAGTCGACGAGCGTCGTGTCCAGCCTTGCGCCCTCCCCGCTGTGCTCGCGGCGCGCCAGCGCGGCCATGATCCCCATCGCCCCCCACATGCCCGTGGTCACGTCGATGATCGACGCCGCCGAGCGCACGGGCTGGCCGCCGGGCTCGCCCGTGGCGTCCATGATCCCCGAGAACGCCTGGATGACCGGGTCATAACCCGGCAGCTCGCGCCCGAGGTCGCCGCGGCCGAACGCCGAGATGGAGCAGTAGACCAGGCGCGGGTTGCGCGCCGACATCGCCTCGTAGGACAGCCCGAGCTTGTCCACCTTGCCCGGGCGGAAGTTCTCGACGAAGACGTCGGCGGCGGCCACGAGCTCGGCGGCCGCGGCGCGCCCGGACGGCTGGGCGACGTCGAGCACGATGCTGCGCTTGTTGCGGTTGAACGCATGGAAGACCGTGCCGTCGCCGTGCCACAGCGGCGGGAAGTGGCGCCCGTCGTCGCCGGTTCCCGGGCGCTCGATCTTGATGACGTCGGCGCCGAGGTCGGCGAGGATCATCGTGGCCAGCGGGCCGGCGATCGTGGTCGTCATGTCGACCACGCGCAGGCCCTCGTAGGTCCGCTCGGTGTCCGTCACCGCCCGAAGCGTAGTCGCGGGGTGCTAGCGCTTGTGCCCGTCGGGCGGCGCCTGCGCGCCCCCGGGCGCACGAGCGTCCAGGTGCCCGAGAACCGCACGACGAGCCGGTCTCCGGCCTCCACGACCTGCAGCGCGACGTCCCCGCACGCCGGGCAGCGCAGCACGGCGCCCGCCCCCAGGTGGACGCGGTGCGCCGCCACGGGGGCGTGCGTCCCGCAGGACCCGCAGCCCCGCGGGACGCGGGTCATGTCGCCGCCGAAGACGTCCTCGAGCAGGCCGGCGATCGCGTTGCCGTCCAGCCACCCGGGCTCGTGCTCGCTCATCTCATCCTCCCGTGGGTCCGAAGCGCTCGGCGTGGATCGTGCCGGCCGCGTGGCCGCGGGCCACGAGCAGGTCGGCGACCCGCTCGACGAACGCGGTCGGGCCGCAGACGTAGGTACGGGGCATCGCGGCCGGGGCCGGCGCGGCCGCGTCGAGCATCGCCGCATCGACGCGGCCCCGCCGCCCGCCCCACCCGTCGGGCGCCGACCGCGTGAGCGTCGTCGTCACCGTCAGCGCCGGGTCGGCGGCCAGCTCGGCCAGCTCGGCGGCGTAGAGCACGTCGGGCGCGGTGCGCGCCGAGAGCAGCAGCCGCGCCTCGGCGCCGCTGCCGGCGGCGGCGCGGTGGCGCAGCATGGCCATGAGCGGGACCAGGCCCGAGCCGCCGGCGACGAGCAGCAGGGGGCCGCCGTCGGCCGCGGTCCAGGTGAAGTGCCCGCCGATCGGGCCGCGGAGCTCGAGGCCGTCCCCGACGGCGACCTCGCCCGCGAGGTAGGGCGAGACCTCGCCGTCGTCGATGCGCGCGACCGTCAGGGCGACGTGCGGGGCCTCGGGGCCCGAGGCGATGGAGTAGGAGCGCTGGGCCTGGTAGCCGTCGGGCGCGGTGAGCCGGACGTCGACGTGCTGGCCCGCGACGTGGCCCGGCCAGCCCGGGACGTCCAGGACGAGCGTGCGGGCATGCGGGGTCTCCTCCACGACCTCCACCACCGTCGCCACGCGCCAGGCGATGCGCGCGGGCGCCACCTCAGTCGCCCCAGTAGCGCTGCTCGTGCCAGGGGTCGCCGTGGTTGTGGTAGCCCGCCGCCTCCCAGAAGCCGGGCTCGTCCTCGGGCGTCAGCGTCAGCCCTCGCACCCACTTCGCGCTCTTCCAGAAGTACAGGTGCGGCACGAGCAGCCGCGCCGGCCCGCCGTGCTCGGCCTCCAGGGGCTCTCCCTCGAACGCCTGCACGACCCAGGCCCGGCCGTCGGTGATGTCCTCCAGCGCCAGGTTGGTGGTGTAGTCGCCGTCGGAGTACGCCGTGACGAAGTCGGCCTCGGTGGCGACGGACTCCAGCAGCGTGTCGACCGACACGCCGGTCCAGCTCGTCCCGAGCTTGCTCCACTTCGTGACGCAGTGGATGTCCACCGTGAACGTCTCGGCCGGCAGTGCGGCGAGCTCGTCCCACGTCCACGTGACGGCCTCGTCGACCGCGCCCTGGATCGTGAAGGTCCACTCCTCGGTGGGGACGCGCGGCGTCGGGCCGGCCGAGAGCACCGGGAAGTCCTCGACGACGTACTGGCCGGGCGGCACGCGCGACGGGTCGACGTCGCGCCGCGGTCGTCCGTGGAAGCCCCGCGAGATGAACGCCATGGCGGGATCGTCGCACGCGCGGTGCGCCCCGCGCCAGGCCTCCGCGCTCAGCCGTCGTCGTCGCCCTGCAGGCGGGCCGCGACCGCGCTGAGGAACCGCGCGGCGTAGGCGCCGTCCACGGCGCGGTGGTCCCAGCCCAGGACGAAGTTGACCATGGAGCGGATCGCGATCGCCTCGGCCCCGCCGGCGTCGCGGACCACGACGGGACGGCGCACGACGGCCTCCACGTCGAGGATCGCGACCTGGGGCACGTCGATGATCGGCGTCGCGGCGATCGCGCCGAACGCGCCCGGGTTGGTGATGGTGAACGTCGCGCCGCGCACCTCGTCGGGCGCCAGCTCGCGCGCCCGCGCGCGCCGCGCGAGGTCCTTGATCCGCGCGCCCAGGCCCTCGGGCGACAGGTCCTGGGCGTCGTGGATGACCGGCACGATGAGGCCGTCGTCGCCGAGGGCGACGGCGATCCCCAGGTGCACGCGCGCGTAGCGCGTGATCGTGTCGCCCTGCAGCGTCGCGTTGAGGTCGGGGAACGCGCGCAGCGTCGCGCTCGTCGCGCGGGCGATGAGCGGCAGGGCGGTCAGGCCCAGCGCCCGCCGGCGGCTCTCGACGCGCGTGAGGTCGCACTCGACGATCGTGTGGCAGGTCGCGGCGGTCTCCAGCGAGCGGCGCATGGCCGCGCCGATCGTCCGCCGCAGGCGCGACAGGGGCTCGGGGACGCCGCCGAGGTCGTCGGGCGCCGCGGGCGCCGCGGGTGGCGGGTCGGGGCGGTAGGGCGACTCGGAGTGCAGGGGGCGCTCGGCCTCGGGTGCGACCTCCAGGTGGGCCATCACGTCGCGCTTGGTGATCCGCCCGCCGCGCCCCGTGCCCCGCACGACCGACGGGTCGATGGCGTGCTCGGCGACGATCCGCGCCACGACCGGGGAGAGCCGCGGGGCGGCGTGGCCGTTGCCGTTGGCGGCGGGCCTGACGGGCGCGCTCGCGGGCGCCGGCGAGGGCGCCTGCTCCCCGCCGCCCGGGACCGCCAGGCGCGCGATGACGGTGCCGACCTCGACGGTCTCGCCCTCGGCGACGAGGAGCTCGGCGACCCGGCCCGCCGCCGGCGACGGGCACTCCGTGTCGACCTTGTCGGTCGAGACGTCGCAGATCGGGTCATCGGCGGCGACGGCGTCGCCGACCCTCACGCGCCAGCCGACGAGCGTGCCCTCGGTGATCGACGTGCCCATCGCGGGCAGCAGCACGTCGACGAGCGTCTCAGTAGGCGAGGAGCTCACGGATCGCCTCCCCGATCGCGTCCACCGACGGCAGGACGGCCTGCTCGAGCGGCGGGCTGAACGGGATGGGCACGTCGGGGGTGGCCAGGCGCCGCACGGGCGCGTCGAGGTCCTCGAAGCCGCGGTCGGCGATGAGCGAGGCCACCTGGGCGCCGGCCGCGCACGTGCGGTTGGCCTCGTCGAGGACCAGCACCTTGGACGTCCGGCGCACCGAGGCCAGGATCGCCTCCTCGTCCAGCGGCACGAGCGAGCGCAGGTCGAGCACCTCGACGGACGCGTCGATGCCGCCGGCGGCCTCCAGCGCCGCGTGGACCATCGCGCCGTAGGCGATCACCGTCGCGTCGGTCCCCTCCCGGGCCAGCCGCGCGCGCGGCTGCGTGGCGTAGGCGCCGTCGGGCACCTCGTCGCGCACGCGACGGTAGAGGTGCTTGTGCTCGAGGAACACCACCGGGTTGGGGTCGCGGATCGCGGCGGCCAGCATCCCCTTGGCGTCCTGCGGCGTGCTCGGCGCCAGGACCTTCAGCCCCGGGGCGTGCATGAACCAGGCCTCGGGGTTCTGCGAGTGGAACGGGCCGCCGGAGAACCCGCCGCCCGACGGCAGCCGCACGGTCAGCGGCACGGCGAGGCCCAGGCGGTAGTGCATCTTGGCCGCGACGTTGACGAGCTGGTCGAAGCCGCAGGCGATGAAGTCGGCGAACTGCATCTCGCACACGGGGCGCAGCCCGGCGATCGCGGCGCCCACGGCGGTGCCGATGATCCCGGCCTCGGCGATCGGGGTGTCGCGCACGCGCTCGGCGCCGAACTCCTCCAGCAGGCCGTCGGTGACCTTGAACGCGCCGCCGAACGCCCCGACGTCCTCGCCCATGACGAAGACGCGCTCGTCGCGGCGCATCTCCTCCCGCAGGCCGTCGGAGATCGCCTGCAGGTAGGTGCGCTGGGCCATCAGGCGGCGCCCGCGTAGCCGCTGTAGCGCGACGGCCCGGTCCCCAGCGGCTCGGGTTCGGCGGTGCAGAACACCCCGTCGGTGGCCGTCGCCGGGTCGGCCATCGGCGTGGCCAGGGCGGCCTGCACCGCCGCCTCGACCTCGGCGTCGACCTCGGCCGACAGCGCCACGACGTCGGCACCGCGGCCTCGCATGCGCGCGCCGAACAGGTCGATCGGGTCGCGCAGCGACCACGTGCGCACGAGCTCGGGGTCGACGTAGCGCGCGTCGTCGTGGGCGCCGTGGCCGTGCATCCGCATCGTGACGGCCTCGACGAGCGTGGGGCCCTCGCCGGCCAGCGCGCGTCGCCGGGCGTGCCACACCGCGCCGAACACGGCCTCGGGGTCGTTGCCGTCCACCGTGCACGCCTGGATGCCGTAGCCCGCCGCGCGGTGGACGGGGTCGACGGCGAACTGGCGCGCGGTGGGCGTCGAGTAGGCCATCTGGTTGTTCTCCAGGACGAAGACCACCGGAAGCTTGTCCAGCGCCGCCCAGTTCATCGCCTCGTGCCAGTCCCCGCGCGACGTGGCGCCGTCGCCGAAGAAGGTCAGCGCGCAGCGCTGCTCACCGCGCATCCGGAAGGCCATGGCCAGGCCGACGGCCACGACCATCATGTCGGGCAGCATGGAGACCATCCCGACGACCCCGCGACGGCGGTCGCCGAAGTGCACGTTGCCCTCGCGGCCCTGGCTCAGCGGGTTCCGGCGCCCCATGTAGTGGCGGAAGATGTCGGCCAGGTCGGTCCCGCGAACGAGATGGGCGCCGAGGTCGCGGATGAGCGGCGAGCACACGGCGTCGGCGCCGGCCAGCGCCCAGGTGGCCGCCACGCTGATGGCCTCCTGGCCGCGCCCGTCGTACATCGAACCGGGGATCCGGCCCTGTTTGTAGAGCTTGAGCGCGCGCTCCTCGACGGCCCGCATGGCCAGCATGTGGCGCAGCAGGCCGAGCCGGTCGGCGTCCTGGAGGAGGTCCGGTTCGCGCGCGTCGGCAAGCTCGAGGACGGCCATGGGCCAAGCCTAGGTCCGGTCCCGGTGCCCGGGTCAGGACCGCTGTCGCCCCTTGCCGACCCCCACTCGACAGATGTCGAGTCGGCTCGGGCCGTCAGGCGGGACGCGGGTGAGCTTGCGGAGCGTCGTCAGGTCGGCCGGCGGCGGGCCCTCGCCGTACAGGCCCCAGGCGGTGAAGGCGACCTCGGCCAGGTAGATGTCGCCGCGGTCGTCGACGGCGATGCCGTGCGGCGCGATGAACTGGTCGGGGGCCGTGCCGAACCGCCCCGTACCCAGCCGCGCCTGCGGCGCGCCGTCGCGGTCCAGGATGCTGATCCGCGCGCCGATGTCGGGCTGCCAGGGCAGGTTGTGGCGGAACAGCGGGCCGAGCTCGCCGACGTAGAGTTGCGGGTCCTCACCCGGCGAGAGGGCCATCGCGCACGGCCGGTGCAGGTTGTTGAACTGCGTCTCGTAGGTGCCCCGGCCGTCGAAGACCTGGATGCGGTGGTTCTCGCGGTCGGCGACGTAGACGCGGCCGTCGGCGTCGCAGCAGATGTTGTGGGGCAGCTGGAACTGGCCGGGGTCGGTGCCCGAGCGCCCCAGGAGAAGCGCAGCTCGCCGTCGGGCGAGAAGCAGTGGACCTGGGCGTTGCCGTAGCCGTCGGAGACGTAGATGTCGCCCTCGGGCGACAGCGCGGTGTGGGTGCAGCGGCAGAACGGCCGGCCGCTCATGAACGTCGCCGGCTCGCCCGGGATGCCGATGGTCATGAGGACCTCGCCGTCGGGCGTGCACTTGCGAACGGTGTGGTCGCCGTCGTCGGTGCACCACAGGATGCCGTCGGGCCCGATGTGCAGCCCGTGGGCGCGGGTGAAGATGTCCTGGCCCCAGGACTCCAGGAAGCGCCCGTCGCGGTCGAAGATCGCGATCGGCCGATCGCCGCGGCTGAACGCGTAGACGCGCTCGTCGGGCCCGACGCCGACGGCGGCGACGTCGCCGAGCACCGAGCCGTCGGGCAGCCGGGCCCACGCCGTGTCGATCTCGTAGCGGTGGGTCCCGTCGGAGAGGACGGCCTGCGTCGGTGCGGTCATGCGGGCTCCGGGTCGGGGTCGGTGGCGGCGTCGCGGTCGGCGTGCAGCTCGGCGATGAGCCCGGCGTCGCGGCGCGCGGCGCGCGCGGCCAGCGCGTCGGCGTCGCGGACGGGCAGCGTGGCCAGGCCGGGCGCCTCCGTCGCGTCGGAGAGCTCGGAGAGCAGGTTGGCGGCGACGGCGGCGAACGTGGCCGGCCCGCCGTGCTCGACGGTCTCGAAGGGTCCGGTCAGGCGCCAGCGGCGCGCGAGGCCGTCGCGGACGATCTCGTCGACGACCTCCGGCGTGGCGACGCCCTGCTCGACGACCCACAGGGCCTCACGCAGCAGCGCGAGCTGCAGCCGGTTCCACACGAACCCCGGCACGTCGCGCTGGACCTGGACCGGGCGCTTGCCGAGGTCGCGCAGCAGCGCCAGGATCCGGTCGACGACCGCGTCGTCGGTGGCGTCGGTGCGGATGACCTCGACGAGCGGCATGAGCAGCGGGGGGTTCCAGTAGTGCGTGCCGATCGTGCGCTCCGGGGCGCCGATGCCCTCGCCGATGCGCCCGATCGGGATCGAGGAGGTGTTGGAGGCGATGATCGCCGCGGGCCAGCGCCGCGCGGCGTCGCCGAGCAGCGCCACCTTCAGCGCGAGGTCCTCGGGCACGGACTCCACGACGACGCCGGCGTCGTCGTCGACCGCCCCCAGGGCGGTCTCCACGGCGATCCGCCCGCGCGCCTGCTCGATCGCCCCGGCCGGGTGCAGGCCGGTCGTGGTCGCGAGGTCCAGCGCGGCATCGGCGGCGGCCCGCCCGCGCGCGGCGTCGCGGGCGACGAACGTGACCCGGTGGCCGCCGAGGGCGTACTCGCAGCCGATCTGCGAGCCCATGCGCCCCGTGCCCAGGACGGCGACGTGCAGGCCGCTCATCGCGCGTTCCGCAGGGCCGCCAGCTCACGGGCCGCGGCGTCGCGGTAGCGGGTCACGCTGGCGACCTTGATGTCCTCGTAGCCGCGGACGAGGTCGGGCAGCGCGGCGATGCGCGCCACCTGGGCGTGGGTGGCCGGCGTCAGGCTCCCGAGCGCCTCGTCGACCAGCGCGCGGTACTCGCCGATGAGCTCGCGCTCCAGGCGGCGCACGGGGTGGTAGCCGAACGGGTCCAGCGCCGTTCCACGCAGCCGTCGCCCGGCGCGCAGCGCACGGAACAGCGGCGGCGCGCTCGCGCCGAGGCGGATCTTGCGCCGGACCCCATCGCCCGCAGCAGCGGCGGGTGCAGGAGCACCTGGGTCCGGGCCCTGGGCCCGAACGCCGAGCGCAGCCGGACCTGCTCGAACGTGTCGAGGTGCAGGCGCGCGACCTCGTACTCGTCCTTGTAGGCCATGAGCTTGTAGAGCCCCTGGGCGTAGGCCTCGGCGACCGCGGTCTCGCCGGGCGCGCCCTGGGCGGCCTCGCGCCGCGCGACGTCCATCACCGCGTCGAGGTAGGTCCGGGCGTAGGCGCGGTCCTGGTAGCCGGCCAGGTCGGAGACGCGGCGCTCCAGGAGCGTGGCCAGCGCGCCGCGGGCGCCGGCCTGCGCGACGGCGTCCACCGCCGCGCGGTCGGGCGCGGGCGCCACGGGCTCGCCGGTGCCCAGCGCGGCCGCCACGGCCCCGGGGTCGGCCACGGCGGCGCGGCCCCAGCGGAACGCGGCGAGGTTGACGTCGACGGCGGCGCCGTTCTTGCGGATGGCCTCCTCGAGCGCCTCGGCGCCGACGGGCAGGCAGCCGTGCTGATAGGCGGCGCCGAGCATGACCACGTTGGTGGGCATGTGGTCGGCGAAGAGGCGCTCGGAGATCGCCTGGGCGTCGAGGCTCGCCAGCTCCCCCGGGCGGGTCGCGGCGACGATCGCGCCCAGCGTGGCGGCCGGCGGCGGGAACGTCGCCTCCGTGTTCGTGACCATGTCGGCCGGCGGCGTCTCGTGCGTGTTGACCACGGCGACGGTGCGACCCGGGTCGGTCGTGCGAAGGGTGTCGGGCCCGGCGCTGCCGAGCAGGTCCAGCGCCAGGAGCACGTCGACCGTGCCCGCCGAGGCGCGCAGCGCGCCCTCGGGCTCGGCCGCCGCGATGCGCACGTCGGAGACCACGGGGCCGCCCTTCTGCGCCAGCCCGATCTGGTCCAGGCCCGCGCTCCAGCGCCCGTCGAGCAGCGCGGCCATCTGCAGGACCTGGGAGACCGTCACGACCCCGGTCCCGCCGACGCCGGGCATGCGCACCAGGACGTCGTCGCGGTCGTGCAACCGGCTCACGGGCTCGGGCAGGGCCACGGGCGGCGCCGGGACGGGCCCGCGGTCGGCGTGCGGGTCGGGCGTGACGAGCACGAACGAGGGGCAGTCGCCCTCCAGGCACGCGAGGTCCTGGGTGCACGAGGACTGGTGGATCTGCGTCTTGCGTCCCAGCTCGGTCTCCACGGGGAGCACCGACAGGCAGCTGGACTTCTCGCCGCAGTCGCCGCAGCCCTCGCACACGCGCTCGTTGATCCACGCGCGCTGCGTGGGCGTCGGCAGCTTGCCGCGCTTGCGCAGCCGGCGCTCCTCGGTCGCGCAGCGGTCGGTGTGGATGAGCACGGTGACGCCGGGCACCGCGGCCAGCTCGGCCTCGGCCTCCGTGCGGCGGTCGCGGTGGCGGACCTCGGCGATGGACGACAGCTCGGCCCCGGAGAAGCTGCCGGGGTCCTCCGTGGTGACGATGACGCGCGCGACGCCCTCGGCCTTGAGCCAGTGCGTGAGCGTCACGACGTCCATGCGGCCCGCGGGGCGCTGGCCGCCGGTCATCGCGACCGCGTCGTTGTAGAGCAGCTTGTAGGTCAGGTGCACGCCCGCGGCGACGGCGGCGCGGACGGCCAGCGAGCCCGAGTGGTGGAACGTCCCGTCGCCGAGGTTCTGCACGTAGTGGCCGTCGTCGGTGAACGGCGCCATGCCGTTCCACTGCGCGCCCTCGCCGCCCATCTGCGGCGCGCCGAGCAGCGTCCCGCGCGCGCCGGCGGCGTCCATCGCGATCAGCGCATGGCAGCCGATGCCCGCGCCCACGAGCTGGTCCGGCGCCGCGCGCGTGGAGAGGTTGTGCGGGCAGCCCGAGCAGAAGAACGGCTTGCGCACGAGCGGCAGCGCGGCCGCGGGCGTGAGGGCTCCGGCCTCCAGGCGCCGCAGCCGCTCGCGGGCGTGCTCGTCCAGGCGCCCGGCCCCGAGGCGCAGGCCGAGCACCCGGCTGATCTCGTCGGCGTCGACGGCCCCGCGCATCGTCACCAGCGGGCGGCCCTCGTCGTCCTGCTTGCCCAGGACGAGCGGCGCGTCGGGCCGGCGGTACAGCGCGTTGCGCAGCTGGGCCTCGATGAACGGCGTCTTGTCCTCCAGGACCACGACCTCCTCGACGCCGGCCGCGAACGCGCGGACGTCGTCGGGGTGCAGCGGCCAGGGCAGCCGCAGCTCCACGACCCGCACGCCGAGGGCGTCGAGCGCCGCCGCGTCGAGCCCGAGGTCGGCCAGCGAGCGCTGCAGCGCGCCGAACGTCGCGCCCGCGGCGACGAGGGCGATCCGCGCGCGGCCCGGCTCGGAGACGATCCGGTTCAGGCGCCGGTCGCGCCCGTAGTCGCGCGCGAGCTCGAGCCGGTGGCCCATGAGGTCGTGCTCGGCGTCGACCGAGCTCTGCCCGAGCAGCGTCGGCGGCTTGCCGCGGCTCTGGGCGGGCGGGTGCGGGATCTCCTCGGTCAGCGCGCCGAGCTCGACGGCCGCCGAGGCGTCGGCGACGTCGGCGACGATCTGCATGCCGGCCCACAGCCCGGCGTGGCGCGACATCGCGATGGCGTGCAGCCCGAGCAGCGGGATGTCCTGCACGCGCGTGGGCGCGAAGACGGGGAGCACGAGGCTCTGGGCCATCGGCAGGCACGAGCTCGGCACGGTCGAGGACTTGCACATCGGGTCGTCGCCGATGAGCGCGAGCGCCCCGCCGAGGTGGGCGGTGCCGGTGAGCTGGCCGTGGCGGATCGCGTCGGCGGCGCGGTCCAGCCCTGGGCTCTTGCCGAACCAGACGCCGACGACGCCGTCGTGGCGGCGCCCGGGCAGCTCGCCGACGAGCTGGGTCCCGACGACGGCGGTGGCCGCCAGCTCCTCGTTGACGGCCTGGCCGAACACGATGCCCTCGGGGTCGAGGTGGCGGCGGTTGCGCTCGACCTCGCGGTCCAGGCCGCCGAGCGGCGAGCCCGGGTAGCCCGTGATGTACAGGCCGGTGTCCAGCCCGCGGGCGCGGTCCAGCCGCCGCTGCTCGAGCAGCATGCGTACGAGGGCCTGCGTGCCGGTGACGAGCGCCGGGCCGGACGCGGCCGCGTAGCGATCGTCGAGGGCGATGTCGAGGAGCGCCATCCGCGGATCTTGCCCGCCCGCCGCGGCGGCGGCGAGGGGCCCGGGCGCCACGAGCGCGATTGCGCAGGATCCCGTCCCCAGCCAGGGATCCTGCGCTGGTTTCCTGCGCTGCGACGGCTCAGAGGGCCAGCTCGCCGTCGTGTCCGAGCGGACACACGAGGCTGGGACGCGGCGCGAGGAGGCTGGCGAGATGGGCCCGGCGCACGCGCGCCTGACGCGCGGTGGTGCCCCGGGCGGACGTGATGACGAGCTGCGGGCGGTGCGCCGCGTCCTCGCGGGCGGCATAGGCTGCGGCCTGAGCGGCGGTCCCCGACAGGACGAAGCTGACGTCGCCGTCGCCGGCGACCCCGCGCGTGACGTCGAGGTCGATCCACGTGCCGGCGGCCGTCGGGCCGGCGCTGGCCAGCGACGGGAGCGTGAGGCCGGGCGCCGTGCTCCAGGAGAGCCCGCGCTCCGTCCAGCGCGAGGTGACCGGGAAGACGCTGCCGCCGTCGCTGGAGGCGCGGGCGACGTAGAGGCGCAGGCGCGCGGAGGCGGGGACGCCGCGCACGCCGGCGACGTGGAAGCGCAGGTAGGACCGCAGCGTCTCCGGCGCGCCCGTGACGCCCTGGCGGACGCCGAGCGTCCGGGCCGCGCCGGCGGTCGCGCGCGGCCGCAGCGAGGAGATCGAGCCGTCGGCCACGGGGGCGAAGCGGCGCGTCGCCCCTGCGGCGCCCGCGGCGGCGACGACGATGCGCCCGTCCAGCGTGGCGACGTCGGCGCCCGCGTCGTTGCGCGCGGTCAGGCGGACCTCGTAGGTGCCGGGCCGCGTGTAGGTGAAGCGGGGGTTGCGCTGCGTCGAGTCCACGGTGCCATCGCCCTGGAAGTCCCAGGCCCACGAGGTCGCGCCGACGGAGCGGTCCGTGAAGGCGACGGTCAACGGCCCGGTGCCGCTGCGCGGCGCGGCATCGAGGTCGGCGGCCGGCGCCGCGGCCACGGTCGCGGGCGTGATGACCAGCTCGGGCGCCCCGGCGCCCGCCGTCGCGTAGGCGGCGGTGTCGGCCGAGGTCGAGGCCAGGCCGAAGCTGACGCGGCCATCGCCGGTGACCGCACGGGTCACATCGAGTTCGACCCAGCGCCGGCGCGTCGTCGCGCCCGCCGACGCCAGCGAGGCGCCGGTGATCGACGGCGCGCTCGTCCAGGAGAGCCCGGCGGGCGCCCAGCCCGTGCCCACGGCGAAGACGCTGCCGCCGTCGGTGGAGCCGTCGGTGGCCCGCAGCCGCAGGACGGCGCGCGCCGGCGCCGCGCCCAGCCCGCTGACGTCGAAGCTCACGAAGGCGCGGCGGCTGATCCCGGCCGGGCCGCGGCCCTGCCCGAGGCGCAGGACGGCGGTCGACGCCGCGCCGCGGGAGGCGACGGAGGCGTGGGCGACGGCCGTGAACGTCTGCCGCGAGCGCACGCCGCTCGTCGCGGTGGCGGGGCCGGCCACGGGGCCGGCGGGCCCGGGCAGCTCGGGGCCGGGTGCGGGCGCCGGAGCCGGCGCGGGCGCCGGGCCCGCGGCCGGGGGCGGCGTCGTCGTGCCGCTGCCGCCCGTGCCCGGGTCGCCGGTGCCGGTGCCCGGGTCGCCGGTGCCCGTGCCCGTGCCCGTGCCGCCGGCGACCACGTCGACGACGAGCGTGTTGGAGGCCGAGCCCTGCGGCGTCCTGGCGTTCTTGACGGTCAGCCCCACGGTGTAGTGGCCCGGCGCGGTGAAGCGGTGCGAGGGGTGCGCGGCGCCCGAGGTGCCACCGTCGCCGAACGTCCACGCGAAGCTCGTGGGCGGCCCGGTCCAGCTCGAGGCGAAGTCCACCGTGTCGCCGGCGGCGATCACCGTGGGCGTCAGCGCGGTGATCGTCGCGGTGGCCGCGACGGTGGCCGCCGGGGCGATCGGGGCCGGGCTGCCCGGCGCCTGGACGGCGGCGCCAGTGCCGAGCAGCACCCAGGAGGCGACAGACGGCACGCCGCCGGCGTCGACGACCACGAGCATGTACCAGCCCGGGACCGCGCGGTAGGGGCTCGACGGGGTCGTGGCCGTGACCGTCGCGCCGGACTGCGTGAAGTCCAGCGGGACGTAGCGCTGGTCCATGTCGATGGCGTGCGTGACGCCTGACGGGCGCAGGAGCGCGACCTTGACGACCGTCGTGGTGGCGTCGCCGAGCGTGATCGGCAGCGCCGCGCCGTAGCCGCTCCGGGCGGGCGCGGAGGCGATGGCCGGCCGCGGGCCCTTGAAGAGGTAGGGCGGCCCGTAGACCTCGGCGGTGGTCTGCAGGCTCGTCGAGGTCGGCGCGTCCTCGGTGGCGCCGGCCGCGGTGACCTGGCCGCCGGCGGAGACCACGCGGCCGTCGGGCAGCGTCAGCGCCGTGGAGTGGTACATGCGCGGATCGGTGAGCGGGGCGGCGTCGGTCCAGCGCTCGGTCGCCGGGTCCCAGATCTCGGAGGTCCGCACCGCATAGGCGGGGTTGTTGCCGACGGTCGTGCCCCCGACGGCGAGCACCGTGCCGTCCAACAGCAGCGGCGTGTTCATCCGCCGGCGCGCGTGGTTCATCGGCGCCGTGAGCCGCCACTGGGCCTTCGTGGGGTCGGCGACGTTGGTGTCGATGACCGCGGTGTGGTCCTGGGCGGGGTCGCCGCCGCCGGTGCGCAGGATCTTGCCCGGCGCGTACATGACCCCGGACTCCGAGTAGGAGTCGGTGCTGAACGGGGCCGAGCGGCCCGCCGCCCACGTGCCCGACGCGCCCGCCGCGCCGGGCGTGAAGAACTGCGTCTGGTAGCGCGTGCCGGCCTCGAAGACGCTGCCGCCGGGCAGCTGGTACATGAAGGGGTACAGGTACTGCTGGGTGACGGGCTGCGCCGCGTCGGTCCACGTGTCGGTCGACGGGTCGTAGATCTCGGGCGTGGTCACCCGCACGTAGCCGCCGGTGCCGTCGGGCTGGTCGCCGGAGGACACCATGACGCGGCCGTCGGCCAGCACCGTCAGCGTCGGGTACCAGCGCGCGAAGTGCATGTCGCGCCCGCGCGTCCAGGTCTCGGTGACCGGGTCGAAGATCGCGGTGACCGGGATCCCGATGTGCGTGTCGACGTTCTGGCCGCCGACGACCAGGACGCGGCCGTCGGCCAGCGTGACCTGCGCGGCGCAGTGCAGGTCGCCGGCCGGGAACGGCACGGGCCGCATGTTCGCCCCCGTCGGGTCGGCGACCGGGTCCCACAGGTGCGGGTCGGCGTTGGCCTGCGAGGCCCAGACGAGCACCTCGCCCGTCTGGAGCAGGATCATGTGCTTGGCCTGCAGCGGCCACTGCAGCACGCTGCCCCAGCGCCCGACCTGGGCGGGTGTCGCGGGGTCGGCCGCCGCAAGGGCGGGCACGGCGACCGCGAGCGCCAGGCCGGCGATCAGGGCACCGATCCATCGACTCGTGACGGTCATCGGTCATCCATGACGGTGAGCCGTGCACCGTATGGGACGCCGGGCCCCGGGGACCTGTCCGATCGGGGGGAGCGCGCTGCGCCCGGACGACGCGCGCGGGCGCCTCAGGCGGCCATCGCGGGGTCGATCACGGCCTTGACGTCGCGCATCTCCTTCGAGGAGCGCATCGCGGCCGACAGGTGCTCGAGCGGGTAACGGCGGCCGAGCATCCGGTCCCAGTCGAAGCGGTCGCGGAACGCGCTGAGGAAGCGCATGGCCTTCCAGTAGGCGTCGGTGTCGCCGCCCATCGAGCCCAGGACCTGCACCGCGCGCGTCGTGACCCGCGGGACGTTGATCGGCTGGGGCTCGCCGGTGATGGTGCCCACGACGACGTAGCGGCCCTTGGGGGCCATCATCTGGACGCCCTCGCCGGCGGCGCCGCGCGCGCCCGCGACCTCGAGCACGACGCTGGGCCCGCGCGAGCCCGTGATCCGCAGCACCTCGTCCAGCCGCGCCGGGGCGTCGGGGTACTCCTGGACGGAGATCGTGTGCGTGGCGCCCCACTCGCGGGCGAGCTCGAGGCGGTCGTCGGGCGCCCCGACGACGATGAGGTGGCGCGGCGAGTGCGTGCTGAGCATCGCGGTGGCGAACAGGCCGAGCGGGCCCGAGCCCTGCACGACGACGGAGTCCAGGTAGTCGACCGGCATCGCCTTCTCGATCGCCTTGATCACCGTGCGCAGCGCGCAGCTGCCCGCCGAGGCCCAGTCGCTCTGGACGTCGTCGGGCACGCGGATGCGCCCCGAGCGCGCCCACACGTACCCGTAGTCGGCGAAGCCGCCTGTGAAGTGGGGCGGCTTGGAGCAGTCCTCCAGGAAGCCCAGGCGCCGGTTCGTGCACAGCGTCGTCTCCCCCATGATCGTGCAGGAGTAGCAGCGCAGGCACGGCTCGTGGGTCCAGATGACGCGGTCGCCCTCGCGCAGCGGCTCGCCCACGGAGTCGAAGGCGGCGCCGTCGCCGAGCTTGGCGACGCGGCCGACCATCTCGTGGCCGAGGATGAGCGGGAGGTGGACGGGGATCACGCCCTCCAGCGCGCCCTCCCAGACGTGGACGTCGCTGCCGCACACCGTCGCGGTGTCGATCTCGACGACGATCGCGCCGGGCTCGGGCTCGGGGACCTCGAACTCCTGAAGCGTGAAGTCGGCGTTGTACTCGGTCAGGACGGCGGCGCGGCCGGTCTGCTGGGCCATGGTCAACCTCGATGGATCGTGATCGTGGGGACGGCGGGGACGGGACGGGCCCCGAGGGTCATGCGAGCCCGAGCCGCGGGCGCACCCAGGCGGCCAGGCGCGCGATCGCGTCGTCGGCCTCGGGCGCGGCGCCCGCGAGGAGCTGGAAGACGTGCTGCATGTCGGCGTAGACGTCGAGGCGGACCTCGACGCCGGCCTCCTGGGCGCGGCGCGCCAGGGTGCGGGCGTCGGCGACGAAGTTCTCGCAGCCGCCGACCTGGATGTACATGGGCGGGAAGCCGTGCAGGTCGGCGTAGATCGGCGCCGCCAGCGGGTCCCGCGGGTCGCCGGCGGGACCGAGGAAGACCTCCGCGGAGGAGATCACGACGTCGCGCGTGCCGATGAGGTCGCGGTCGTTGGTCTCGTGGATCGGGTCCAGCGCCTCGAGCTCGATCCACGGCGACAGCGGCAGGATCGCCGCCGGCATAGGCAGGCCGAGCTCGCGGGCGCGCAGCAGGGGCGAGAGGCACAGGGCGCCCCCGGCGGAGTCGCCGGTCAGCGCGATCCGGCCGGCCGCGATCGCCTGGTCCTCCAGCAGCCAGCGGTAGACGGCGACGAGGTCCTCGACCTGCGCGGGGTGCACGTGCTCGGGCGCCAGGCGGTAGTCGACCAGCAGCGCGCGGCAGCCGACCGCCCGGGCCAGGTGGGCGTAGAGCTTGCGGTGGCTGTAGATCGAGCCGCACGCGTAGCCGCCGCCGTGGCTGCACACCAGCACGCGGTCCAGGGCGGCGCCCTCGGGCACGGCCCACAGGGCGGGCACCCCGCCGGCGTCGACGTGGACGTAGTCGACGCGCTCGGGGTCGCGCCCGAAGTCGCCCCAGCGCGAGAACCCGTCGCGCAGCTGCTCGATCGTGGTGGCCGGGTCGGCCCCCAGCGCGCTGATGCCGCGGTAGAAGTCGTCGAACTCGCGCACCGCGGGCGACGCGGCGTCCACGGCCGGGACGACGGACTCCGGCGAGGCCGGCTGGACCGGCGGGGACATGGGGACGGCTCCTCCTGGAATCGAACAGACCGGACAGTCGGTCGAGCGGTATCGTACAGGCGGTTGATGGCCGCGGCCCGCAAGACACCGTCCCGGACCGCCGTCGCGCCGGCCGCGCAGAACGGCGCCGGTGCGCGCCCGCGCTTCGACGAGCGGCGCCTGGCCGTCGTCGACGCCGCCGCCCACGTCTTCGCCGTACGCGGCTACGAGCGCACGACGATCGACGACATCGTGCAGGCCACGGGCCTGACACGCGGCGGCCTGTACCACTACATCTCGGGAAAGAAGGACCTCCTCGTCGCCAGCCACGAGCGCTACCTGCGCCCGCTGCTGGAGACCTGTGAGGAGATCGGCGCCCGCGGCGACGCGCCCGGCGAGGAGCTCCGGGCGCTCGTCCGGGAGATGATGCGCCTGCACGCGGCGTTTCCCGACCACGTCGCCGTCTTCCTCAACGAGTGGCGCTCGATCCACGAGGAGCCCGAGTGGGCGCAGCTGCGCCGCGATCGCCGTGCGTTCGAGCGCATCGTGCACCGCGTCCTGGAGCGCGGCAGCGCCGAGGGCGACTTCGTCGTCGACGACGTCCGGCTCACGCTCCTCGCGCTCATGGGCATGGTCAACTACTCGTACCAGTGGCTCGATCCCAAGGGCCGCGTCGATGTCGACGACATCGCCGACCGCTTCTGCGACATCTTCCTCCTCGGCATCCAGTCCGGGCGCGACGGCCGATGAGCCCTTGCCCCCGCAACCACGCGAAAGGTGGGACCCATGATCGACGTCGTCGGTGACCGCACCCTCAACGACCTGCTCGACGAGCGCGTCGCACTCGGGCCGGACCATCAGCTGCTCGTCTTCGAGGACGCCGAGGGCGCCGTGAGCGAGCTGACCTACGGCGGCTTCCAGGACCTGGTCCTGCGCGCCGCCCGCGGCCTGCAGGAGCTCGGCGTCGGCCACGGCGACCGCGTCGCGGTCCAGCTGCGCAACTCGCCCGAGATCCTGGTGATCTGGTTCGCGCTGGCGCGGCTGGGGGCGATCTTCGCGCCGTCCAACGTCGCCAACACCACGCCCGAGCTCGAGCACATCCTGCGCAAGGCGCGCGTCTCGCTGCTCATCGTCGAGCCCGACTACCGGGCGATCGCCGAGGGCGCGATCGCGGCCGCCGGCGGCGACGTCACGCTCGTGATCGCGCGCGGCCCCGGCGGCGACGCCGTCACGTTCTCCGACCTGCTGGAGCGCGAGCCGCTCACCGACGCGCCCGACGTCGGCGCCATGGACGTCTGCGAGCTCATCTTCACCTCGGGCACCACGTCCAAGCCCAAGGCCGTGATGCTGACCCACGCCCACTGCGTGCGCTCGGGCGAGGACGCCGTGCGCTGCATCGGGCTGCACGACGGCGACCGCTGCATGACGTCGCTGCCGCTTTTTCACTGCAACGCCCAGGCGATGACGGCGCTGGCGGCGATGACGGTCTACGGCACGATCATCCTGCTCGAGGTCTTCTCCGCGACGAAGTACTGGTCGCAGCTGCGTCGCCACGGCGCCACGGAGACCGCGTTGGTGGCCATGCAGCTGCGCACGCTCAACGCCCAGCCCGTCGACCCCGACGAGCGCGACCACCGGCTGCACCGCGTCTTCTACTCGCTCAACGTGCCCGACGAGGAGCGCCTGTCCTTCGAGGACCGCTTCGGCGTGACGCTCATCAACGGCTACGGCCAGAGCGAGGCCATGGTCATGATCACGTCGGCCCCACTGGTCGGCGACCGCCGCTGGCCCTCGATCGGCCTGCCCATCGCCGGGCGCAACGTCCACATCCTCGACGAGGAGGGCAACCCCGTCCCCCGGGGCGAGGTCGGCGAGATCTGCGTCGAGGGCACGCCGGGGCGCGACGTGTTCCTGGGCTACTTCGACGACCCCGACGCCACCGCCCAGACGTTCCGCGACGGCCTGCTGCACACCGGCGACAACGCGATGGTCGACGACAAGGGCTTCTTCTACTTCTTCGACCGCAAGAAGGACATGATCAAGCGGGCGGGCGAGAACGTCTCGGCCATGGAGGTCGAGTCGGCCCTCATCGCCCACCCCGAGGTCGCCACCGCGGCGGTCATCGGCGTGCCCGACCCGATCCGCGACGAGGAGGTCGTCGCCGTCGTCGTGGCCGAGCACGCCGGCGCGGTGACCGCCGAGGAGCTGCGCGAGCACTGCGCGCAGCGCCTGGCCCGCTTCAAGGTCCCCACCACGATCCAGTTCGTCGACGAGCTTCCGCTGACCTCGGTCGGCAAGGTCCGCAAGGACGCCCTCCGCAAGGAGTGGACCGATGCCGCGCAGGCGCGCGCCACCACGTCCTGACCCGCAACCACCACGAGAGAGCCCACATGCCCGAGACCCCTGACCACATCATCGACCTGAGCGGCGACGTCGCGCTCGTGACCGGCGCCGGCTCCGGCATCGCGCGGGCCACCGCGCTCATGCTCGGCGCTGCGGGCGCGGCAGTGCTGGCCGCCGACATCGCCGGCGACGCCGCCGAGGCCACGGCCGAGGCGATCACGGCGGCCGGCGGCACGGCGTCCGCGGTGAGCTGCGACGTCACCGACGACGCCGGCGTCGAGGCGATGGTCGCCGCGGCGCGCACCCTGGGCAGCCTGGGCATCGTCGTCAACGCCGCGGGCATCGCCATCCGCAAGGGCCTGCTGGACACGACGCGCGAGGACTGGGACAAGGTCATCGCCACCAACCTGACGGGCTACTTCAACGTGCTGCGCGCGACGGTCCCCGACCTGGAGGCCTCCGGCAACGGGCGCATCGTGCAGATCGCCTCGGTCTCGGCCCACCTGGGCTACGGCTACCCGTCCTACACGGCGTCCAAGGGCGGCGTGCTGGCCATGAGCCGCCAGCTCGCGGCCGAGCTCGCGCCGAAGGGCATCCGCATCAACTCGGTCAGCCCCGGCGTCATCGAGACGGGGATCAACCGCGGCACGCTGGGCACGGAGGCGATCCGCGGCGCCACGATCGGGATCACGCCCCTGGGCCGCCTCGGCCAGCCCGAGGACATCGCGCGGACGGTCCTGTACCTCGTCAGCCCGCTGGGCGCGTTCGTGACGGGGACCGACCTCGTCACCGACGGGGGGATGATCAGCACGATCCACTGGGGCGCGGCCGGCGACCTCCTGCAGACCTTCGACCAGCGCCGCTGAGAGGCCGCCATGACGATCACCCCGAAGCACCTGAGCGACGAGGAGCTGGCGCAGGCGCTGGCCATCGCCAACGTCCCCACCCTGCTGCCGCTGCTCGTCCAGCTCACGGGCGAGGAGCGCTGGATCGAGGAGCCCTACCTGCCCCGGCGCAACAAGGGTCTGGACGACAACAACGACGGCGGCCTGCCCGAGGAGCTGCAGGCCGAGATCCGCGCGGCCGGCCTGGAGGCCATCCGGGCGTGGCGCGACGGGGCGCCGGTCGCGCTGCCCGACCCCGGTCCCGAGCTCATGGTGCGCATGCTCAGCGTGGCGATGGGCGAGGAGGTCGGCGAGGAGTACGGGCCGATGCTGGCGGCCGAGCTCGCCGCCGTCGACGCGCCGGCCACGACCGCGCCGGTGGCCGGCGTGCCCGAGGGCTTCCACGCGCTCATCGTCGGCGCGGGCGTCTCGGGCATCGCCGCGGCCATCCGCCTGCGCGACGCGGGCATCCCGTTCACGATCGTCGAGCAGCACGAGGCGGTCGGGGGCACGTGGCTGGAGAACCGCTACCCGGGCTGTGGGGTCGACACCCCCAGCGCGCTGTACTCGTTCTCCTTCGCGCCGCACGACTGGAGCAAGTACTTCGCCCTGCGCGACGAGCTGTACGCCTACCTGGAGCAGATCGTCGCCGACACCGGCCTGGACGAGGAGATCCGCTTCCAGACCGAGGTCACCGGCGCGCGCTACGACGAGGACGCCCAGCGCTGGGACGTCGAGCTGCGCGGCCCCGGCGGCACCGCCGAGACGCTGACGGCCGACCTCGTGATCAGCGCGGTCGGCGCGTTCCGGCGCCCGAAGATGCCCACGATCCCGGGTCTGGAGGACTTCGCCGGCGAGCTCGTGCACACCGCGCGCTGGCCCGACGACCTCGACCTGACCGGCAGGCGGGTGGCGGTCATCGGCAACGGCGCCAGCGCGATGCAGCTCGTGCCCGCGATCGCCGGGGTGGCCGCGGCGGTCACGATCTTCCAGCGCTCGCCGCAGTGGGCGGCGCCGTTCGAGCTCTTCCACGCCGAAGTGCCCGAGCCGCTGCGCGAGCTCTCCCAGAGCGTGCCGCTGTACCGCGCCTGGTACCGGCTGCGGGCGGGCTGGACGTTCAACGACCGCATCCACCAGACGCTTCAGAAGGATCCCGACTGGCCGCACCCCGAGCGCTCGGTCAACGAGATCAACGACGGCCACCGCAGGTTCTTCACGCGGTACATCGAGTCCAAGCTGGCCGGCCGCCCCGACCTCGTCGAGAAGGTCACCCCGACCTACCCGCCCTACGGCAAGCGGATCCTGCTCGACAACGGCTGGTACGACAGCCTGCTGCGCGACGACGTGGAGCTGGTCACCGACCCGATCGCCTCGGTCGCGACCGACCGGGTGATCACCGCCACCGGCGCCGAGCACGAGGTCGACGTGATCGTCGCGGCCACCGGGTTCGACGTGGTGCGCTTCCTGGCGCCGATGGACATCCGCGGCCGTGGCGGCGTGAGCCTGCGCGAGGTGTGGGACGACGACGACGCGCGGGCCTACCTGGGGTCCTTCGTCCCGGGCTTCCCCAACTTCTACATGATCTACGGGCCGAACATCGCGGGCGGCCACGGCGGCAGCCTGATCGGCTCCGCCGAACACCAGCTCGACTACCTGATCGACCTGCTCGGCCGGCTGTTCGCCCAGGGCCAGGTGGTGGCCGAGGTGCGCCCCGAGCCCTACGAGCGCCACAACCGGCGCGTCGACGAGGCCCACGAGCGCATGGTCTGGACGCACCCGGGCATGGACACCTACTACCGCAACGGCCACGGCCGGGTCGTGGTCACCACGCCGTTCCGCGTCATCGACTTCTGGGGCATGACGCGCTCGGCCGACCTGGACGACTTCGTCACCGAGCCGCCGCGCGAGGGCGCCACGGCGGGCGCGGGGCGGCGCGCGGCCTGAGCCGCGCCGCTCACGCCCCCGCTACCGCCGGCGGCCGGCGCGCTGCGGACGGGCGGCCGCCCACGCCTACGCGCCGCTGGTCGCGCGGAAGCGCGTGGCCTTGTGGGTGCCGTCGCAGAACGGCTTGCGGGCCGAGCGCCCGCAGCGGCACAGGGCGACCGTGCGCTGGTGGACGGAGATCTCGCGCCCGTCCTGGTCGGTCAGCGTGAAGGGCCGCGGACGAGCAGCGGCCCGTCGCGGTAGGGCGTGATGCGCACCTCGCCGCTCACGACGCGGCCGCCGCCGTCGCGGGGGCGTGCAGGAGCGAGCTGCGGCCCTCGTCCCAGGCGCCGAGCAGGTGGCGCGCCCAGCGGTCCTCGATCTCCACGAGCGCGCGGGCCCCGAACAGCACGTCGGCGGTCAGCGCCGGCTCCTGGCGGACGAGGCCGCCGGCGAGGTCGACCGCGGCGATGTTCTCGTGCACCGCGTCGGCGGTGACGTGCTCGTCGAAGAACGCGGTGGCGCGCGGGTCGTCGACGCCGAGGCGGCGCAGGGCGGTGGCGTAGCGGCGGTTGGGCACCGACGAGGTCATCTCGAACAGCGCGAGGTGCCCGACGATCGCCCCGCGCCGGCGCCGGTGCAGGCCGAACAGGGACATGAGGTTGACCGTCGCCAGGGTGATCCCGGGCAGGCGGTCCAGGTGGGCGCCGTAGGTCGCGTCGAGCTCCAGCGCGCGCAGCACGTCGGCGAACAGCTCGGCGTGCATCCGCGCCGGGTCGCCACCGCCGTACTCGTCGGTCTGGACCTCGACGAGCGCCGCCTTCGGCGCGCCGGCCAGGCGCGGCACCGCCCACGAGTGCGGGTCGGCCTCCTTGAGCTGGTAGGCCGACCGGTGGACGAGGAACTCCCGCAGCTGGTCGAGGTCGCCGTCGACCTCCAGGTGGCGGGCCAGCGAGGGCCCGTCGTCGGCGGCGATGATCGCCCGCAGGGCGAGGTCCATCGTCTCGGGGCCGGCGGAGGGCGGGACCCAGCCCGACAGGGCGTCGTGCAGCCCGGCCTCGAAGACCGCCTCGAGGCGCGCGCGCAGCGCGAGCAGCCCCGGGTCCCATTCCCAGCGCTCGTCGACGCCGTCCAGGCCGCGGTAGTGCAGCTCGTAGAGGCAGTAGAGCGTGAGGTGCAGGTCGTCGTCGGCCAGCGGGTCGGCGGTCGCGTCGACGTCGACGTCGACGTCGACCAGCGTGCCCGGTGCATGCAGCAGCACGGCGAGCACGGCTTCCGACAGTGGGCCACGCGGTGCGGGGGCGACGGGCATGGTTCCCGGCTACCCGAGGAAGCGGTCGGCCAGCCACGCGGCGACCGCTCGCGCGCCACCCTCGGCGGCGACCTCGCGGATCAGGGCGTCGCGCGGATGCAGCACGAGGTCGCGGGCGGACTGCAGCTCGGCGGCGCACCCGAGCCGCGCGGCGGCCGGGGCGAGGTCGTCGAGGAGGTCGCCGAGCACGTCGGCGGTGTCGCGCACCTCGCCGGTGCGCACGTCGGACCAGCGGCCGCGGACGCCGTGGCGGCACGCCGACCACCGGTTCTCGGCGATCCGCCAGCTCTCGGCGGGCTCGGGCAGCGTGCCGGCGGCGGCCCGGTCGGCGAGCGTCGCCACGAGCGCGTGGACGACCGCGGCCAGCGCGGAGGCGTCGGCCGTGGTGGCCTGGGCGTCGGGGACGCGGACCTCGACGGTGCCGTAGCGCGGATGCAGGCGCAGCTCCCACCACCAGCCGTCGGTCGCCGAGAAGGTGCCGGTCGCCGCGCCCCAGCGCCACGCGGCCTCCAGCGCGTCCCAGGTCGGCATCACCGGGGGCACGCCCTGACGCGGCAGCAGGTCGCAGATCTTGGGGCGCATGGACGCCAGGCCGCTGTCGGCCCCCTCGTGGAACGGCGCGCCCGCGCCGAGCGCCGCCAGCGCGGGCAGGTGCTCGCGCAGCGCGTTGTAGACGCCGAGGGCGACGTCGGCGCCCGCGACGGCCACGTGGACGTGCAGCCCGAAGGCGAGCTGGCGACGCGCCGCCCACGCGTACTCCGAGGCGATGGCCTCGTAGCGCGGGCCGCGGGTCAGCGCGCCCTCGCCGGCGGCGAACGGGTGCACGCCGCCGGACGCGAGGACCCCGATCCCGCCGGCGGCGTCCGCCAGCGCCCCGCGCGCCTCGCGCAGGGCCGCCGCGGCCGCGGGCACCGTCTGCACCGGCGGGGTCACCGCCTCGAGCTGGGCCGCGGGCATCTCGGCCTGGAAGCGCCGGTCGCCCTGCAGCCGGCGCAGGACCGCGTCGGCCCGCGGCAGCAGGTCCCACGTCCCGGGACGCAGGAGCATGTACTCCTCCTCCATCCCGACCGTGAGCGGCTCGGCATGGTCGAACGCGGCGCGGGGCCGCGCCGCCACCCCCGTGCTCACGCCTCGGGCTCCTCCGGATCCACGCCGCCGGCGAGCGGCACCGAGCCGTCGAGGACCTCCTGCAGGTGGCGCTGCCGGACGGCTGGCGCCCCGTCGGCCAGAGCGGCGACCCGGGGCAGGCCGGCGCGCTGGTTGAGCTTGGCCCCCACGAGCCAGTGGCCGGCCTCGCCCGCCTCGGCCATCGTGAGGAACTCGAAGCCGTCCACCGCCTCGTCACGGGTCTCGCGCGCGGCGGCGAGGACGCCGGCCTGGGGCGGCAGGTCGTTGGGCAGCGGGCCGTCCCGGACGACCAGGTCCTCGCCGGTCTCGGGATGCGGGCCGTCGAAGACCGCGGACACCTCGTGGTGGTCGGTGTGCGCACCGGTCTCCAGGAAGAGGTCGTGCGTGAGGTCATCGACCAGGTCGCCGGAGCTGGACACGTACCCCCCGGTCGCGTCGGGCGCCTGGGCGTCGACCTGGGCCGGGTCGGTCAGCATCGTGTTGATCGCCCCCGCGACGAGCTCGATGTGGCCGAGCTCCTCCGCGGCGATGTTCGCCACGAGGTCGAAGAACGGCCGTGCGGCCGGGCGTCCCCGGAAGGTGAACGACTGGAACGTGTAGTTCATGAACGCCGACAGCTCGCCAGCGGAGGGCGGCGGCAGGGCGACGCCGAGTCGGTCGATACGGGTGATCATGAAGGGCTGACTCCTGGGTCGGACGTCGTCTGATCAAGACGTGCCTGTTGCGCGAAGCGGGGAAACACGGAGGCCATGCCCGGCGGGCGGGCGGCGCGGGCGGCGACCCCGGCTGAGCGGGTGGTCTGGAAGACTGCCGACGATGACGACGCGACCGCCGGGCGACGACCTCACGGTCCTCCACGACCTCGTCCCGGTCGCGGGGCGCCGCATGGTCGACGTGGGGTGCGGGCCCGGCGACCTCGTGCGGCGCCTGGCCGCCGAGGGCGCCGACGCCGTCGGGCTGGAGATCTCCCAGGAGCAGCTCGCGACCGCGCTGGCCCGTGACCCGGAGGCCACGGGCAGCTACGTCGTCGGCCTCGCCGAGGACCTGCCCTTCGCCGACGCCTCCGTGGACGCAGTGCTGTTCATGAAGTCCTTGCACCACGTGCCCGCGGACGCGATGGACGGGGCGCTGGCCGAGGCGCGCCGCGTCCTGACCGCCGACGGCGCCGTCCTGGTCGTCGAGCCGCTGACCGACGGCACCATGTTCGAGCTCGTGCGCCGCATCGACGACGAGACCGAGGTGCGCCGCCTGGCCCAGGAGGCGCTGGGGCGGGCCGGCGCGGCCGGGCTCGTCTCGGCGGCGGTCCGCGAGTACGAGACCCGCCCGTCCTTCGCGGACTTCACGGCGCTGTGCGACCTCATCACGGGCGTCGACCCGGCACGCGCCGGCGACATCGCCGCGGCGCGCGACGAGCTCGAGCAGGCCTTCGAGCGCCTGGCCGACCGCGACGCCGCCACGGGCGCCTACACGCTGGTGGCGCCGATGCGCGCCGAGCTGCTGCGCCCCGCCTGAGCGGCCTCAGGACTTCCCCCCGGGAGGGATCGCCGTCGCGTTCAGCGCGCCCGTGGTGCGTTGGCCCAGCGCCGCCAGCAGGCGCCGGCCACGGCTTCCGGCTCGTCCTCGACGAGGAAGTGCGACGCGCCGGGCACCGCGTGCCCGGTGGCCTGCGGCGCCAGCGCCCGCCAGGCCGCCACCGGGTCCCCGTAGAAGCGCGGCAGCGCGCCCTCGGCGCCCCAGAGCACGTGCACGGGGCAGGCGATCGTCCGCCGGCCGAGGTCGGCGTCGTCGTGGGCGCGGTCCACCGTCGCGCCCGCGCGGTAGTCCTCGCATATCGCGGTCACGGTGGCCGGGTCGGTCACCTGTGCGCGGTAGGCGGCGACGACCTCGGCCGGATAGCGCGGGTCGCCGGCCTTGATGCCCATGCGCTCGGCCGCGATCCAGAAGCCGCCGGGATCGCCGAGGATCATCCGCTCGGGCAGGGGTGCGGGCTGGGCCAGGAACGGCCAGTGCCAGTAGCCCAGGGCGAAGCGGTCATCGGCGCGCGCCCAGATCTCCCCTGTCGGGACGATGTCCAGGACCACGAGCGACCGCACCTCCTCGGGGTGGTCCAGCGCCATCCGGTAGGCCACGCGGCCGCCGCGATCGTGGCCGGCGACCGCGAACGCGTCGTGCCCCAGGCCGGCCATCGCCGCGACCAGGTCGGCGGCCAGCGCGCGCTTGGCGTGCGGGGCGTGGTCGGCGGCGACCTCCGGGCGGAACGAGTCCCCGTAGCCGGGCAGGTCGGCGGCGACGATGGTGAACCGCTCGGCGAGGCGCGGGGCCACCGCGTGCCACATGAGGTGCGTCTGCGGGAAGCCGTGCAGGAGCAGCAGCGGTGGCCCGGAGCCGCCGATCCGCGCGTGGACGTCGCCGCGCGGCGTCGGGACGTCGTGGGCGGCGAAGCCGTGAAACGGCGCCGCGGTCACCGGGGCCCCGCCAGGAGATCGGCGTGGTGGCGGGCGGCGACGTCGGGGTGCGCGCGCAGGCGCACCTTCAGGGAGTTGTCACCGTAGTTGGCCAGGATCGGGTTGCCGGCGTCGGTGCTCTGCCCGCCGGGCGCCTGCGCCGCGAGCTCGGGCGGCAGCGTCACCGGCTCCACACGGGCGTCGAAGCGCGGGTTGAAGAAGTAGGCCACCGAGAGGCGCTCGACCCCGGCGGGTGGGCTGACGACGCGGTGCACCGTCGCGCGGAACAGGCCCTGGCTGACGAGCTGCAGCAGCTCGCCGATGTTGACCACGAACGCGCCGGGCCGCGCCGGGACGTCGACCCAGGCGCCGTCGACGAGCGCCTGCAGCCCGCCGACCTCGTCCTGGTCCAGGAACGTCAGCAGGCCGCCGTCGGTGTGGCTGCCCACGCCCTGGTCGGTCTGCAGCGCCCCGGTGGCGGCCGGGTAGCGGATGATCTTGGCCAGGATCTCGGGCGGGTCGACGAGCGCGTCGAAGTGCCCGGCCGGCTGGCCGAGGGCCAGCGCCACGGCGCGGATGAGCACGTGGCCGACCGCCTCGAGCGCGGCGATGTAGTCCATGACGGCGGGGCGGAACCCCGGGAGTCCCGCGGGCCACAGGTTCGGGCCGCGCAGCCGCATCCACGCGGGATCGCCGGCCCCCAGCACGGGCGCGGGAAGCTCGCGGCCGATGTCGACCTGGTCGCGCAGGTCACGCAGCCCGTTCGTGCGCTCGTTGCCCAGCCGCGTGTAGCCGCGGAACTGCGGCGAGTGCACGTTCTCGATCGCCAGCCGCTCGTCCTCGGGCAGCGCGAAGAACGCGGCCGCGGCGGCGCGGACGCCGGAGGTCACCCCGTCGGGCACGCCGTGGCCCTCGAGGTAGATCGCCCCGTTGCGGTGGAACGCCTGCTGGAGCGCCACGACGAACGCGCGGCCCTGCGGGCCGCCCGGGTCGGCGGCGAAGCCCGAGAGGTCGAGGACCGGGAGGGGCGCGTCGGGGACCATGGGGGATCATTCCCGATGGCGCCGGTAGGCTGCCACGCCGTGGAGATCGACGCCGTCCCCTTCGAGGTCAACGTCCCGCAGGCGGTCCTCGACGACCTCGCCCGGCGCCTGGAGGCGACCCGCTGGCCCGTCGAGCCCGCGAGCGGGCCGTGGCGCTACGGCGCCGACTCGAGCTACGTGCGCCGCGTCGTCGACCACTGGCGCGACGGCTACGACTGGCGGGCGTCGGAGCGCGCGATCAACCGCTTCGACAACTACACGACCACGATCGAGGGCCTGGAGGTGCACTTCATCCTCGAGCACGGCTCCGGCCCCGCCCCGCGGCCGCTCATCGTCACCCACGGCTGGCCCGGCTCGATCGTCGAGTTCCTGGAGGTCGTCGAGCCGCTGGCCCACCCCGAGCGCTTCGGCGGCGACGTGGCGGACGCGTTCACCGTCGTCGTGCCGAGCATCCCGGGCTACGGCTTCTCCCAGGCGCCGGACGCGCCGATCACGCCGCGCGACGTCGGGCGGATGTTCGACACGCTGATGACCGAGCGGCTCGGCTTCGCCACCTACCTGGCCCAGGGCGGCGACTGGGGCAGCATCATCACCTCGTGGATGGGCTACGACCAGCCCGAGCACGTCGAGGCCATGCACCTCAACCTGGTGGCCTTCGAGGCGCTGCCGCCCGACGGGCGGCTCAGCGAGGAGGAGCAGGCCTGGGTGGAGCGCAGCGCGGTGCGCCGCGACCCCGAGGCCGGATACCGCATCCAGCAGGGCACCCGGCCCCACACGCTGGCCTACGGGCTCACCGACTCCCCCGCCGGCCTCGCGGCGTGGATCCTGGAGAAGTTCCACGGCTGGACGGTGCCCGGCGAGGATCGCGACCCCCCGTTCGACCTCGACCACCTGCTGGCCAACGTCATGCTCTACTGGCTCGCCGGCCCGGGTCCCGCGAGCTGGCTCTACATCGCCACGATCGAGCAGGGCGCCCGGCGCCTGCCCGACGGCGAGCGCGTGCGGGTGCCGACCTCGTTCCTGCTGTGCCCCCGCGACATCAGCGTGCCGCCGCCCGACAGCGTGATCGAGCGGGCCTACGTCATGGTCCGCCGCACCGACGCGCCCGACGGCGGCCACTTCGTCGCCTTCGAGCAGGGCGACCTGTTCGTGCGCGACGTGCGCGAGGCCTTCCGCGACCGCGGCTGAGACCCCTACGGGCCGGCGGCCACGAGCTCCAGCCGGTTGCCCCACGGGTCCTCGGTGTGGCAGCGGCGCACGCCGGGCAGCGCGTCGTCCCAGCGCACCACGGCCCCTGCGGCCGCCAGGCGTGCGGCAAGCGCCTCGAGGTCGCCGGCGCGCAGCGCCGGGTGGGCCTTGGCCGCGGGCGTGAAGGGGTCCTCGACCCCGACGTGCAGCGCACGGCCGCCGACCGCGAACCACACGCCGCCGCGGTCGCGCAGCGGCTCGGGCTTGGCGATCTCGGCCAGCCCCAGCAGCCCGCCGTAGAACCGCCGCGCCTCCGCCTCGCAGCCGGGCGGCGCCGCGACCTGCACGTGGTCCAGGTCGGTGACCCCGGCACCCCCGGCGCCGACGACCGCGACCGCCATGAGCTCGATCAGGGCGGCCTCGTCGACCAGGCCGGTCACGCCGAACAGGCCGGTGGCCGGGTAGTGGCGGCCGAAGTGGCGCTGCCACGCGCGCCCGAGCTCGCGCCGCGCGGACCGGTAGGCGGCCAGGTCGGTGACGAAGATCTGCATCGCGACGATGTCGGCGGCCCGGCCCCCGGCCGCCGCGAGCGCGAGCACGACGTTGCCGGCGGCCACGTCGAGCTGCTCGGCCAGCGTCGTGCCGCGCACGTGTCCGTCGGGTCCCGTCGCGATCTGGCCCGCCAGGTGCACGAGCCGGCCCTCCCCCGCCACGACGGCGTGCGTGTAGCCGACCGGGGCCGCCAGCCCGGGCGCGTCGACGTGCCGGTGCTCCATCGGGCGCAGTCTAGGTCCGCGAGGCCGGCCAACCCTCGCGGCACGCCCGCGATCGGCGTCCTGCTCGGCGGCGCGCCCGAACACCGCGCGGCGGTCGACGTCCACCTCACGCCGCTGCCGCTCGAGCTCGGTGCGGCCGGCTCAGCCCCGCGGTGGGCCCACGTCACCCGCCGGACCCAGTTCCTATGATGACGGTGAACGTACCCAGCGGAGCGCACCGAGCGCCCGCACGCTTCGCATGCTCACCTTCCCCAACCCCGTCAACGAGGTCTCCGCCCGCGTCGTCGCGGGCTGCGTGGCCGTGCTCAGCCTGGCCACGATCCTCTCGGGCCAGACGTGGTTCGCCGCCGTCATCGCGGCCGGCTTCATCGCCCGTGTCCTGACCGGCCCGACGCTGAGCCCGCTCGGCCAGCTCGCCACGCGCGTCATCACGCCGCGCCTCGGCCTGCCGGAGAAGCTCGTCGCCGGCCCGCCCAAGCGCTTCGCCCAGGGCATGGGCGCCGTCATCTCCTCGACCGCCGCGGTGCTCACGCTGGGCTTCGGCCTGGACATGGAGGCCGACGTGGTGCTCAGCCTGATCGTCGTCGCGGCCACGCTCGAGTCCGCCTTCGCCGTCTGCATCGGGTGCATGGTGTTCAGCCGGCTCATGCGCGCCGGGATCATCCCGCCCGAGGTGTGCGAGAGCTGCAACGACATCTGGACGCGCGTCCCGCAGCCGGCTGCCGGACCGCGATAGCCGAGAGGTCCGCTGACGACGGCGGAGCGGCCGGGCGCGCCTGTCCCGCCGCGCCCGGCTGTCCGCCCCGGCCTGGGTCGGGGCTCAGCTCGTCGCCGAGGAGGCCGACCGTGACCCGGACCTCTCGCGGCGCGGCGCCCGCGGAGGTCGCGCTCATGAGGGGTTCCTTTCGGAAGGGCGTTCCGAGCAGGCGCTGCGCCGGCGCCCTGTGTCGCCGAGCACCCGCCCCAGCGCCTCGCGGTGACGTGGCGGCCCCGCACGTCCGGCGCCGACGGCGGCACCGGACCGGCTCAACATCGTCCACGGTAGGGCCGCCGACCCCGCCGATCCACCGCGAGCGCCCGGTACGGTGCCCGCATGCTCCCCGCCACGCTCACCGGACCGGCCGCGACGATCTCCGAGCGGTTGATGGCCGCCGGGCAGACCGTCGCCGTCGCCGAGTCCTCGGCGGGCGGCCTCATCTCGGCCGCGCTGCTCGCGGTGCCCGGCGCCTCGGCGTACTACCGCGGCGGCGTGGTGATCTACACACTGGAGGGGGCACGGGCGCTGCTGGCCGGCGCGACCGACCTCGACCCAGGCTCCCGCGGGGCCTGCGAGCCGTTCGCCCGCTACCTGTCGGCCTCGGCCGCCGCGAGGCTGGATGCCGACTGGGGCGTGGGCGAGACCGGCGCGACCGGCCCCAGAGGCAACCGCTACGGCGACCCGGCCGGGCACGCCTGGGTCGCCGTGAGCGGCCCCGCAGGGCACCTGGACGCCCGGCACGCGCTGACCGGCTCGGACGATCGCGCGGCCAACATGGAGCACTTCGCCGCGCAGGCCCTGACGCTGCTGGCCGACGCGCTGGCGTGACGGCTAGCGCAGGGCCAGGGCCACGACGACCTGGGCCGTCCACGCCGCGGTCCGCACCCAGTTCGCCCGCACGAGCCGCGTGATCTGGCGATCGGTGGCGCCGCCGGCCATGGCGCCGTGCATCGGCGCGTAGACCAGCCCGGTGATCGCGAACAGCCCCACGGCCAGCGCGGCGTTGGCCGCGCCCAGGGCGGCGTCCTCGCGCACGAGCACGGCGACGGCGAGCGCGACGTCGGCGACCATGAGCGGCAACACGAGCCGCGCGATGCGGCGCTGGTGCTCGGCCTGGTAGCGCAGGCGGTCGGCGGCGCCCACCAGCGCGAACAGCGGGTAGTGGACCACCTGGATCGTCCAGATGAGCCCGGCCAGCGCCGCCGCGACGACCAGGTTCGCCGTCAGGAGGTCCACGCCCGGTGTACGACCGGGCGGCCGCCGGGGCTCACCCCGGGGGGCCGGGCCCCGCCCCTCAGCCGCCGCCGTAGACGACGACCATGTCGGTGATCAACCCGATCATGAACCCGGCGGTGAGCATCCAGAGGCCGACCTCGCGATGCCCGAAGCGGCGCATCGCGTGCCAGATCTCGACGACGACGTAGAGGATCGCGCCGCCGGCGACCGCGTAGAAGACGAGGGCCAGGGCGTCGGAGGAGACCTGGTAGCCGATCATGGACCCGAGGAACGTCGGCCCGCCGCCGATCAGCCCGGCCGCGCCGAGCCATCGCCAGGACGGCCGCACGTCGCCCAGCGGCCCGACGATGCCGAAGCCCTCGGTCGTGTTGTGCAGGGCGAAGCCGATGATGAGGACCGTCGCCAGGCCGATCTCCCCGGCGTTGGCCGCGACGCCGATGGCCAGCCCCTCGGCGAAGTTGTGCAGGCCGATCGCCGCGGCGATCGTCATGCCGGTCCGCAGGCGCGCCGAGCGCACCCCGCGCCGGTGGTCCTCCAGCAGGCGGTGGTCCTCGACGGTCAGGGTGTCGCCGGCGGCACCGGCCATGGGCGGCACCACGTCCTTGGGGCGCATGCGCCGCTCGAACATCGCCAGGCCCACCGTGCCGGTCGCGAAGCCCGCAGCCAGCAGAAGGGCGAGGCCGATCGGCTCCAGGACGCCGTTCTTGTCGTCCTTGAAGCCGACGACCCGGTCCTCGACGATCGCGAAGGCGTGCTCGAAGACGTCGACGAAGAGGAACGCGAGCACCCCCACGGCGAACATGGCCAGGGCGACGCGGCCGCGCGTCCCGAGCAGCCGCCAGCGCCCGAGCGGCAGGCCGAGGAAGATCGTCGAGCCCGCGATCGCGCCCAGCAGGGTGGTCTCGGCGAACGTCACCCGAAGGCTCGGCGGAGGGGGCAGGGCTCGGTCATTAGGCAAGCCTAACACCGTGGGGTGCGCTGCGCGGGTGCGAGACTCGCCGGCCGTGAGCGCGCCGCCTGCAGCATCCCAGACCCCGTCCGGCCCGGTGCCCGCGCGGTCCAACGTGACGACGATGGGGTGGGCGGCCTTCTGGAGCGGGATGGCCCAGGAGATGATCTACCCCCTGCTGCCCATCTTCCTGATCGTGGCGCTGTCGTCATCCAAGACGGCGCTGGGCACCGTCGAGGGCCTGCTCGGGGTCGGCGTGACGATCGCGCGCCTCGTCTCCGGGCGCGCGATGGACCGCGGCCGTTCGCCGCTGCTGCTGACGCGGATCTCCTACGGGCTGTCGCTGGCGGCCCGGCCGCTCATCGCGCTGGCGCCGACGGTGGGCGTCGTGGCCCTGCTGCGCGTCGCCGACGGGCTGGGCAAGGGCGGCAAGGACGCGCCGAAGGCCGTGCTCGTGGCCGCCGACGCCGACGGCGCGCGGATGGGCCGGGCGTTCGGGATACAGACGCTCCTCGACACGCTGGGCTCCGTGGCCGGGCCGCTGGTCGCCGGGCTCATCCTGCTCGTCGCCGGCCACGGCGAGTCGGGCCTGCGGATCTGCTTCGCGCTGGCGGCGATCCCGGCGATCGGCGCCGTGCGCCAGCTCGCGCGGGCCCACGACACGCTCGTGCCCGCGCGCCACGAGCACGGGCCGCGCGCGTCGCTCGGGCGGCCGTTCCGCGTGCTGCTCGTCGCGGTCCTGCTCTTCGGCCTGGCCAACTCGAGCGACACCCTCCTGCTCCTGCGCGCCCGGTCGGCCGGCCTGTCGGCCGCCGACCTCGCGTTCCTGTTCGCCGCGTTCAACCTGGTCTACGCGCTCATGGCCGTGCCGATCGGCGCGCTCTCGGACCGCGTCGGGCGCCGGCCGCTGCTGTTCGTCGCCTGGACGGTCTACGTCGGGGTCTACATCGGCTTCGCGTTCGCGTCGCAGGCCTGGACGCTCGTGGCGCTCTTCCTGGCCTACGGGATCTTCTACGCCGCCAACGACGGGGTGGTCAAGGCCTGGATCACGTCGCTCGTGCCCCCCGACCGCCGCGGCCAGGCCTTCGCGCTCAACGCCGCGGCCTCCGGGCTGCTCCTGCTGCCGGCCAGCGTCATCGCCGGCGGCCTGTGGGACCGGTCCGGACCCCGGGCCGCGTTCCTGTTCGGGGCGGCGACCGCCGCGCTGGCCCTCGCGGTCGTCGCGCTGGCCCCCGCGCTGCGCGGGCGCCGCGCGGGTCTATAGTCGCGCGATGAGTACCTTCCCCGGCGGCGAGGGTCCCCTGCAGAGCGGCGGTCCCCGCCACGAGCACACGCAGATCGAGCTGTACGGCCACGTCGAGGGCCTGTGCCGCGAGGAGACCGAGCTGCTCGAGCTCGCCGAGCACGAGCGCACCGCCCACCAGCACGAGCGCCTGCAGGCGATCACCGCCGAGCTCGACCGGATCTGGGAGCACCTGCGGGAGCGGGCGCAGCGCCTGCGGCGCGCCGTCTAGTCGGGTTCTCCCGACATCCGGACGACGGGCGACCGGACGCCGGGACGGCCCGGCGGGCGTCATCATCCAGGGCATGCCGACCACGACCCCGCGCACCGCATCCCTGTCGCGCCGGCGGCTGCTGTTCACCCTGCGCTACGTGGTCCCCACCGTCGTCTGCAGCAGCGGGATCGCGATCGTCCTGATCGCCGGGGTCGGCGGCTACGGGCCCGACGCCCTGTCGGGGCTGTTCGGGGCCGGGGGCGCGATCTACCTCATGAACAAGTTCATGCGCATGGGGATCGAGGGCGACGGCGACCGCGACGTCGAGGAGGCCGGCCGGCTGTTCCTGGACCGCTACGGCATGTGGCCCGACGAGATCCCCGCCGGCTGGCGGCCGCCCGACGGGCAGCCCGACGTCGACACCGCGTTCGCGGCCATCCTCGAGGAGCGGCGCCACAGCGACGTCGCGGCCTGAGCGCCCCCGCCGGCCCGCCCGCCGGGGGCCGCGGCGGGTAGCTTGCGTGCGATGGCGCCGCTGCGGGTGGTCATCGCCGAGGATCAGGTCCTGCTGCGCGCGGGGCTCTCCCGCCTGCTGCAGGACGCCGGGATGGAGGTCGTCGGCGAGGCCGGCGACGCGCCCGACCTGCTGCGCAAGGTCGCCGCCCACCACCCCGACGTCGCGATCACCGACGTCCAGATGCCGCCCGACCACGCCGACGACGGCCTGCGCGCGGCGATCGCGATCCGCCGCGAGCACCCCGGCGTCGGTGTGCTGGTGCTCTCGCAGTTCTCCGACGAGCGCTACGCGCTGGACCTCATCGGCGACGACGCGGCCGGCGTGGGCTATCTGCTCAAGGACCGCGTCGCCGACCTCGACGCGTTCGCCGACGCCGTGCGCCGCGTCGCCGCCGGCGGCTCGGCGCTGGACCCCGAGGTCGTCGGGCTGATGGTGGGCCGCCGGCGCAGGGACGACCCCCTGCAGACGCTCACCCCGCGCGAGCGCGAGGTCCTGGCCCTCATGGCCGAGGGCCGGTCGAACTCCGGCATCGCCGACGCGCTGCACCTCAGCCTCGCCGCGGTGGAGAAGAACGTCACGCGCATCTTCACCCGGCTGGACCTGGGCCACGAGCCCGGCGATCACCGCCGGGTGCTGGCCGTGCTCACCCTGCTGCGGGCGGGCTGACCGGCGCCCCCAGCGGCAGCCGCGCGACCAGGCGCGTCCCCGCGCCCGGCGGGCTGACCACCTCCAGCGTGCCGTCCAGCGCGGCCACGCGGTCGGCCAGCCCGGCGAGGCCGGAGCCGCCGTCGCGCGCGGGCGCCGCCCCGCCGCGGCCGTCGTCGGCCACCGCGACGACGAGGTCGTCGGCCTCGACGGCCACGCGCACCGACGCCTCACGCGCCTCCGCGTGCTTGGTCGCGTTGGCCAGCGCCTCGGCGGCGACGAAGTAGGCCGTGGCCTCCAGCACGGCCGGCAGCCGCCGCGGCGTGACGTCGAGGGCGACGGGCAGCGGCGCACGGGCCGTCAGCGACTCCAGCGCGCCGCGCAGCCCGAGGTCGGTGAGGACCGACGGGTGCAGCCCGGCCGCCAGCTCGCGCAGGTCGGCGATCGCCGCACGGGCCTCCTCCAGGGCGCCGCCGAGCAGCGCCGCGGCCTCGGCGTCGCCCGCCACGCGACGGGCGGCGAGCCCCAGGGCGAGGACGACGTTGACCAGGCGCTGCTGCGCGCCGTCGTGCAGGTCGCGGCCCATGCGCCGGCGCTCGTCGAGCGTCGCCTGCACGATCCGCGCGCGCGACGCGTGCAGCGCCTGGGCGCGGGCGCGCTCGCGCTCCTCGCGGGCCAGGGCGTCGAGGGCGGCGCGACGCTCGGTGGTGTCGCGGAAGACGACGACCGCGCCGCGGCCCTGCTCGGTGTCCACCGGGGCCGAGGAGTAGGCGACCGGGACCATGGTGCCGTCGCGGCGGACGAACCAGTCCTCCTCGACGCGGACGACCGCGCCCGTGGCCCGCGGCCGCAGCAGCGGGCAGTCGGCCTCGGCGAACGGCGTGCCGTCGGGGTGGCGATGGTGGATCGTCGCGTGGCTCGGCCGGCCCAGGAGCTCGGACTCGTGCTCGTAGCCCAGCACGCGCAGGCCGGCCGGATTGACGTACTGGACGCGCCCGTCGCCGTCGACCGCGTAGATCGCGTCGGCGACGGACTCCACGAACGCCGCGAGGACCGCCGCGGCGCCGGAGCCCAGCCGCTCGCCGACGTCGGGCCGGGGCGTATCGTCGTCCATGCGACGACGGTAGTCGCCCTGAAGCGCACGGTCGTGGTGCCCTCGGCCTCCGCGACGTCGATCTCGATGAGCGCGCGCAGCGCGCGGTCTGCGGGTAGCCCTCCGGGGAGTCCTCCCACGTCTCCCGGCGCCCGGGCGCGGTGATGTCGAAGTGGTCGGTGAGCGTGGACCGGGGTGTCCCAGCCCATCGGCGTCTTCCAGCGCGCGACGCCGGGCTCGAAGACGAAGCGGCAGACGATGAGCTGGCGCCGGCCCCGCGAACAGGTCGAACAGGCCGACCCGCCGGCCGGCGCGTCGCGGGCGCGGGTGAGCTCCTCCTCCTCGACCAGCAGCTCCTCGCGCGCGACATCCCACTCCTGCGGCGAGACGACCGGGAGGCATGTTCATCATGATGCCTGCTCCTCCAGGTCGTCGTCGACGACGTCGAACAGGCGGCCCCAGGGAACGCTGCTGATCCTCCCGTCGGCCGCGACGCCCAGCACGTTGGGCTGCACCGAGAGGCGGTGCGTGCGACCCTGCACCACGCGCGTCACGACGCCGGTCTGCTCCAACACCTTTGCGAAGGCGCCCGGTGCGGATCGCCAACCATCGCGTCGACACCTCGGAGGCCGGAGGGCCGTCGCGCAAGCCCCCCGTCAGCGGACGGCGCGGATGATCTCGACGAGCTCCTCGGTCCCGTAGCCGAGGTGCCGCGCGAGGCGCACGAGCTCGCCGGCGCGGACGACGACCGCGCCGCGCTCGGGGGTGCCCGCGACGATGACGCCCCGCCCGCGGCGGAAGTCCACGAGCCCCTCGTCGCGCAGCGCGCGCAGCGCGGCGAGCACCGTGTTGCGGTTGACGCCCAGCACCGCCGCCAGGTCCTTGGCCGGCGGCAGGCGCTCCCCGACGGCCGCCTCGCCGTCGGCGATCGCCCGACGCAGCTCGGCCGCGACCTGGTCGGCGAGGCCCAGGGGCGCGGCGGGGTCGCGATTGACAGGCCGCATGGTGCTAGTGATACTAGCTTCATGTCCGTACGGCCGATGTCGCCGGCCCCGCCGAGGAACGTGCTGCGCGCGCTCTTCGACGAGGCCTGGGGTCGCGCCCGCCGGCGCCGGCGCCGCATCGCGGCCCTCGTCGTGCTCGCCGCGGTCGGCGGCGCCCTGGTCACCGCGGTGCGGGGCGGCGACGGCCCGGGCGGGCCCGCCGTGGGCGAGCGCCCGGCCGCCGGCGCCGCCAGGACCGTCGCGCTCGTGCTGCCGCGCGCGCCCGGCATGGGCGTCGCGTGCCCCGTGGCCAACAGCATCGCCTGTGACCGCGTCGGGATCGCGGCGTGGCTGTCGCAGGACGCCGTCCGGGTCGTGGCCACCGTGGGCGGGCGCTCCGTCGTGCTCCAGGACCGCCACATCCGCTGTCCCACGGCGCGGCCGTGCCCGCGGTTCTACACGGGCGCATTGCAGCCGGCGGGCCTCCTGGACGGCGCGCTCGAGGTGACCCCGGACCACGGCGCCGACCGCTGGTACGGACGCCACCCGGTCAGCGCACCGCTGCGCATCACCCCGACCTACGCCGACGGCACCAGGGCCGTGACCACGCGCACGGTGCCGCTGGCCCCCGGCTGGGGCTAGGGCCCGGGCGGCCCCGACGAGGACACCGACGGCGGCTTCGCCCACGGCGGGTGGCCCATGCTCTCACGTGGCGTCGCGCACGCTGGGACCCGGCGACCTCACCTGGTCGGGCTCCACGCTGCTGCCGGCCGACGACGCGCTCGGCGCGGTGCGCGAGCTGCGCGCCCGAGCCGGCGGTGGCCTGCAGGTCTGGGGCGGCGCGACGCCGGCGGCCCAGCTCATCGAGCACGACCTCGTCGACGAGTGCGTGGTGATGATCGAGCCCGTGCTCGTCGGCGGCGGCAGGCGGATCGTCCCCGCCGACGGCCGGCTGCGCCCGCTGGAGCTCGTGTCGACGACGACCGCGCGACCGTCGTGCTCATCTGCAGCCGCCGCCCGGCGGGCTGAGCCCGCCCGCCGGCTACATCCGCAGCTCGAGCTTCTGCTCGCAGAGGTCCACCGAGGCCCGGGTGCCCGGGGTCTCCGCGGAGTCCATCGCGGCGAACACCTTGCCGCCGGCGTGCATGGCCTCGGCCGTGTCGAACTGCTGGAGCGCGATGGCGGTGCCCTGGGCCTCGTCGAACAGGATCTGGAGCCCCGTGGCCGCCACCCCGGGCGGTGGCCCCCCGGCGGCCTCGATCCGGGCCAGCAGGCCGGCGATCCGCTCGGCGCTCACGTCGGTGAACCGGACGACACGCACATGCACGAGAACCTCTCCTCTCGTGGATCAGGGAACCCGTGGCGAGCGTATACGCGCCAACCCAGCGAGTCCAGGTCCCGACGTGATCGCCGGGCCCGAGCCCGCGCCGGAGGGCGCCGATATGCTCGCGATCCCGGCACCATGGTCCCCGATCGCCCCGGCGTCACCAGGTTCGTCCACATCGGCCACATCGTCGAAGACCTCGACGAGACCGTGCGGTTCCTGACGGTCCTCGGCTTCGACTGCGGCAAGCCCGTCGTGGCCGAGGGCGACTGGGTCGGTCGCGTCATCGGCCTCGAGGACGTCCGGGTCGAGGCCGTGATGGCCTCCGCCCCCGACGGCAGCGGGACGATCGAGGTCACGCGCTTCCGCACGCCGACCGTCGCCCCGCACGAGCCGGCGCCGGCCGCCAACCGCCCCGGGTTGCGGCACATCGCCTACAACGTGGACGACGTGCACGCCGTCGTCGAGCGGGTCCGGGCCGCGGGCTGGGACACGGTGGGCGAGATCGTCGACTACGAGCACCGGTACCTGCTCTGCTACCTCCGCGGGCCCGAAGGGCTGATCGTCGAGCTCGCCGAGCGGCTCTGACCGCTCCGCCGGCGTGACGCGCCCGCCTAGGCGAGGTCTGCCGCGGGCTCGGCGGCCATCTGCTGCTGGGGCCGGATGCGGCGCGGCAGCACCAGCAGCGCCACGAGGAACCCGATCACGAACAGGACCGTCGCGGCGTAGAACGCGGTCGTGTAGCCGTGCACCTCGGCGGCGGCGGCCAGGCCCGGGGTGCCGGCGTGGCTCGAGGCGTAGCTCGACGCGGCGTTGGCGAAGATCGTCGAGAACACCGCGGTGCCGACGGCACCGCCGACCTGCTGGCAGGTGTTGACCATGGCCGACGCGACGCCCGCCTCGTAGCGGTCCACGTTGAGCGTCGCGGTGGCGAACGACGGCGCGAAGATGCAGGGCATCCCGACGCCGATGATGAGCAGGCCGGGGAGCACGTGGCTCACGTAGCTCGACGACGGGGTGAGCTGCGCGAAGAACGCGAGCATCGCGATGGCGCCGAGCGCCATCCCCGTCAGGATGATCGGCCGCACGCCGAGCCGCGGCAGCACCTTGGTCTGCACCGTCGGCGCGACGATGAAGATCAGCCCGGTCATCGGCAGGAACGCGACGCCGGTCCTCAGCGGCGAGTAGCCGAGGTTCTGCTGCATGAAGAACGTGAGGAACAGGAACACGACGAAGATCGCCGAGCCGGCGATGGCGATCGAGGCGTAGGCACCGCCCCGCGCACGGTTCCACACGATGTGCAGCGGCAGCAGCGGCTGGTCGACGCGCTGCTGGGACAGCACGAACGCGACGAGCAGCACGACGCCCGCGGCGAGCGAGATGACCGTCGCCGTCGCCTGCCACGAGTCGGTCTCGGCCTTGGAGAAGCCGAAGACGATCGCGAACAGCCCCGCGCAGGCGAGAACGACGCCGACGAGGTCGATGCGCGGCCGCTGCGGCTGCGCCTCGTTGACGATCAGCCGCAGCGCGAAGAACGCGGCCGGCACGGCGATGAGCAGGTTGACGTACAGGCACCAGCGCCAGGAGAGCGCGTCGGTGAGGACGCCGCCGAGCAGCAGACCGACCGACGCCCCGGCCGTCGCGACCGCGGCGAAGATGCCGAACGCCTTCGCCCGCTCGGACGAGCCCGCGAACGTCACGGTGAGCAGCGACAGCGCCGACGGGGCAAGCAGCGCGCCGAACGCGCCCTGGAGCGCACGCGCGGCCACGAGGACGCCGAACGAGGGCGCGAGCCCGCCGAGGAACGAGGCGGCGGAGAAGCCGATCAGGCCGCCGACGAACGTCCACTTGCGCCCGAAGAGATCGCCGATCTTGCCACCGACGAGCAGGAGGCTGCCGAACGCCAGCGCGTAGGCGGTGACGATCCACTGGCGGTTGCCGGTCGAGAACCCGAGGTCGCGCTGCGCGGACGGCAGCGCGATGTTCACGATCGTCGCGTCGAGCACGACCATGAGCTGCGCCACTCCGATGAGCGCGAGCACCGCCCAGCGGTTGGGCTCGGCGGCGGGGGTTCTGGCGTCGGGCATCGCCCGACTATAGGAAGCACGCGGCCCGGGCCAGACCGAGGAGGGCCGAGGCCCGGCGCGGCCCTCGGAGCCGTCCTGGCCCCACGGCGGGCGCGATCGGCGCGGCCCGGGCGCAGAGTGCGTCACGTGCAGGGCAAGCTCGGTGCCGGGGCGCTGCGTCCGCCGCCGGAAACGCGAAAAGCCCCGCCGCGCGGGGCCTTCCGAGGGGTGAGCGAGGGGACTCGAACCCCCGACCGCCTGGACCACAACCAGGAGCTCTACCAACTGAGCTACGCCCACCAGGTGCGTTGGCAGTGTAGACGCTCGGCCCTCGGGGAAGCCGTGTGAGGCGTAACGTCACCGTCGTTCCCCCGAGGAGGAAGCGCAAGCACCATGGCCGCCGAGCCGACCGTCCGCGAAGCCAAGCTCATCCAGTACCTGAACGAGGCCTACGGCAAGGAGAAGGAGCTCGAGACTGCGCTGAGGGCGCACATCGCGATGACGACGCGCGACGCCTACAAGAAGCGTCTGCGTGAGCACCTGAAGGAGACCAGCCAGCAGGCCAAGGGCCTGGAGCGGCGCATCAGGCAGCTCGGCGGCAGGGCCGAGGCCATGGACCTCCCCGGCCCCGACGTCGCCTCCGAGGCGGCGGGCAAGGCGTTGGCGGCGGCCAGGAAGGGCGTCGCGCTCGCGCAGGGACCGCTCCAGGCGCTGCGCGGGACCGGCGAGGCCGAGCGCCTGCTCAAGAACGCCAAGACCGAGCTGTTCAACGAGTTCGAGGAGATCGGCAACTACCTGGCCATCGAGGAGCTCGCCACCGCGCTGCAGGACCGTGACACCGCGCGGCTGGCCAAGGAGTTCCGCCGCCAGGAGGAGCGGATGGCGAGCTTCCTGCAGCGGCTCATCCCCCAGCTCACCAAGCAGGTCGTGCGCGAGGAGATCCCGGCCGCTCAGCGCAAGGCCCCCGCCCCCGCGACCGCCGCGGCGCGCAAGCCCGCCGCCCGCAAGCCGGCGGCCCGCAAGCCCGCCGCGCGCAAGCCGGCGGCGCGCAGCACCACCGCCGCGCGGCCCGCCCGCCCCAAGCGCAGCTGACCCTGTCCCGGCCCGAACGGCGCGGCGGCCTGCGGGCGCCGCGCCGGTCAGGCCCCGAGCAGCGCGGGCAGGTCCTCCGGGCGCTCGGCCAGCGCGGCCGCGCCGGCCTCCACCAGCTCGGCCTCGCCGCCGACGCCCCACAGCGCGCCGATGCACGGCACGTCGTGGGCCCGCGCGCCGAGCACGTCGAACTTGCGGTCGCCGATCATCACGGGACGGCGGCTGTGGGGCAGGTCGCGCAGGGCACGGCCGATCGTCAGCGCCTTGGACTCGTCGCGGGCCTGCAGCGACGGGCCCACGATGGCCGCGAAGTGCTCGGCGATGCCCAGCGCCTCCAGCAGCGGGCGGGCCAGGGCATGGGCCTTGGACGTCGCGACGACGAGCGGCATCGTCTGCGCCAGCAGCCCGAGCGTCGCCGCGACGCCGTCGAACAGGCGGCTCCCGGCGACCATCCCCGCCCGGTAGCGGACGCGGTAGGCGAGCACGAGCGCGTCGAGGCCGGCGTCGTCGAGCTCGGGCGCCAGCGTCGCGAACGTGCGGTGCAGCGGCGGCCCGATGAACGGGTGCAGGTCGGCGGCGGGCCGCGGGGCGCGGCCCTGCTCCTCCAGCACGCCGTTGACCGCCGCCACGAACGCGGCGCGGGAGTCGACGAGCACACCGTCGAGGTCGAAGAGCACGGCGTCGGCGGCGATCATCGGGGGCGCGGAGCGTACCGCCGCACCGGCGAGGCCGACCCCTCGGCCACCGTGAACATCGCCGACCCGTGGGCCGAGAGCGCCAGCGCCTCACCCTGGCCCTCGGCCGCCAGCGACGCGCCGGCGCGGCACGGCGCCCGACGCAGCGTGCCGGCCAGCGAGGCTCCGGGCCGGCGGATCCACGCGAACGCGGCGGCATAGGTCCGCACCACGACGACGCGCCCGTCGGCGCTGACGTCGCCGCCCGTCGCCAAGCCGCCGAAGCCCAGGTGCAGCGTCCCGGCCGCGCGCAGCGTGCGCTCGGCAGGCCCCGCCGGCGCCGCCCTGGTCACGTAGACGCCCGACTCGCCCGAGAGCTGCTTGGTGACGACGACCAGCGCGCCGGTCCGCGGATCCACGAGCAGCGTCTCGGCGTCGTGCGGCCCGTCGGGGTAGCGCAGCGTCAGCGCGACGGCCGGCGCGGTCGACCCCGTGGCGGCCGCCGAGGCCGCCGGCTCGGGGACTCGGTAGACCGTCACGGTCTCGCGCGTGGCGCGGTTGTCGCCGATGTCGGCCAGGTACAGCGCCCGCCCGCCGGGCCGGGCCGGGTCGGGGCCCAGCGCGAGGTCCTCCCAGTCGACGGCCTCGGCCCCGGGCACGGCGAGGTCGGCCAGCGGCGTCCCGTCGGGGCGCAGCGCGAAGATCCGCGGCCGGTCGCCCGAGTCGTTGTGGGTCCACAGCACGCCGGGCTGGTCCGAGCTGAGCACGAGGCCCGACAGCTCGGTCGCCGCCGGTGCCGCCGCGCGGCCGAGCACGGTCATGCGCAGCGGCCCGCACAGCCGCGGCCGCGAGAGCGCCGGCGCCTGCGTCACCGCGGTGGGCGTCGCGCCGAGGGCCGGGTCGTCATCGGCGGAGCTGCACCCGAAGGCCGTCAGCGCGGGCACCGCCGCGGCCAGGACGACCGCGACCCGCAGCACGCGGCGACGCATGCCGCCGCGGCCGCTCAGCCCTCGGCGGCCGCGGGGCGCCGCGAGGGACGGTGGAAGGCGACCTCGACGCGGCGCTGCGTGAAGCGCCAGCCGTCGGCCGTGCGCGCGAAGCGGTCGTGGCACTCGCCGACCCACTTGGGGATGTCGCCGGCGACCGGCAGCTCGTCGCCGCCGTCGCGGCGGTCCCGCCGGTAGTTGATCATGTAGCAGATGCTCTGGGCCTCGTCGGGCGAGAGCACGTCGACGCCGATGTTCGTGAACACGTGGCGCGACACCCGGCGCGACAGCGCCTCGCGCTCGACGAACCACTCGCGGATGGCCTCGCGGCCGTCGAGGTGCAGGTCGGAGCCGATCCACACGCCGTCCTCCGTGAAGAGGTCGGCGATCCCGCTCGCGTTGCCGAAGTCCACCAGGCGCGCGTAGTCGACGATCAGGCGCTCGCAGGCGCGCTCGGCCACGGTCCGCTCAAGGTCGTCCACGCCGCGGATCGTACGGGCCCGCGCGTCGTCACAAGCGACAGTCCGGGCTCAGCCGGGACAGGGCGCGCCGGAGGCGATCGCCTCCCGGCCGGCGTCGTAGTCGTCGTCGCGGCCGTGGGCGAGCACCCCGACGCACGCGCCCCCGCGCCGGTACCACGCGGTGAACGTGCCGTCGGCGCCGGCATCGACGCGGACCTCGTCGTACCCGTCGCCCCAGGCGGCGTACTTCAGCGTGCGGTCGCCGATCGTCGACCAGAAGCCCGGGACGGCCTCCCACGCCGCCGGCGCCCCCGACGCGCGCCGGCCCGCGACCGCGCCCTGGGCCAGCGCATCGCCCCAGTGCTCGACGTGCAGGTGGCGCCCGGCGACCGCGTGCCGCGCCCGGCAGCAGTCCCCGCAGGCCAGGACGCCCGGCGCGCTCGTGCCCATGTCGGTGCCGGCCAGCACCTCGCCGCCGTCCGCGAGCTCCAGGCCCGCTTCGCGTGCCAGGCCGGTGCGGGGGCGCACGCCGGTGGCCAGCAGGACGAGGTCGGCGGGCAGCGGCGCGCCTGTGGCCGCCACGACCTCCAGGCCGCCGTCGCCCTCACGCACCGCGGTCAACTCGCAGCCGCCGCGCAGCGCCACGCCGGCGTCGGCCAGCCAGCCCGCCAGCCGCGCGGCGACCTCCTCCCCCAGCCGTGCCTGCTGTGGCGCACGGTCGGCGCTGAGCATCGTGACCTGCAGGCCATGGGCGCGCAGCGACGCGGCGGCCTCGCACCCGATGAAGCCCGATCCCACGACGACGGCACGCCGAGCGGCCCGCGCCGCGTCGCGCAGCGCCAGCGCCTGCCCCACGTCGCGCAGCACGTGCACGCCCGGCAGGTCGGCGCCGGGCACGGCCGGGCGCACGGGCTCGGCGCCCGTGGCCAGCACGCACGTGCGATAGGCCAGGCGCTCGCCCGCGGTCAGCGTGACCGCGCCGCGGCGCGGGTCCAACGCGGTCGCCGTGCCCGCCCGCCACTCGACCCGCAGGCCCTCGGGCCGGGCGGCGGCCTCCAGCGCCAACTCCTCCGCCTCGGCCTCCCCGCGCAGCAGCTCCTTGGACAGCGGCGGCCGGCGGTAGGCGCGCCGTCCCTCGGCGGCGAGCACGACGACGCGCCCGCCGCCTCCCGCATCGCGATAGGCCTCGGCGGCGCCATGGCCCGCCGGGCCGCCGCCGACGACGAGCAGGTCGATGGTCATGGGCGCGAGCTACCCGCCGCGCGACCGCGACACCCGCCGCGCGCCGGCCGCGTTCAGCCGAAGACCCGGGCGATGACGTCCTGGCGGGTGGGGTCGGCGAGCACGAACACCCGGTCCCCCGTGGCGAGGACGAGCCCGTCGCGCGGCGTCAGCGTCCGGCCGTCGCGCACCACGAAGCTCACCCAGTCCTCGTCCCCCAGCCCGAGGCCGCCGACCGTCGCGCCCGCGGCGGGCGAGCCGGCCGTGACCCGGAACTCGTGCACGCCCTCGGGCTCCTCGCTGAGCGGCACGTGCAGCTGCCAGGGCTGGGCGGGGTGCTCGTGCATCGGGATCGCCAGGCGCCGGGCGATCCACGGGACCAGTGTGCCCTGGCCGAGCACGGAGAACAGCACGACGACGAAGACCAGGCCGTAGACCTGCCGTGCGCCCTCGACGCCCGAGATGACCGCGAAGGCCGCCAGCAGGATCGGCACCGCGCCCTTCAGGCCGCTCCACGCGACGAAGACGCGCTCGCGGCCCGACAGCGCGGTGCGCACGAGCGTCACCGCGACGGTCAGCGGCCGCGCCACCACGGCGAGCACGACGGCCAGCAGCGCGCCGTGCAGCCAGGTCGTGGCCGACAGCCCGGCGATGTCGACGGTCAGCCCCAGCGCGATGAACACGACGACCTCGGCCAGGCCGGCCAACGAGCCCTGGAAGCGCTGGACCTCCAGCTTGTAGGGCGTGGTGGCGTCGCCGAGCACCAGCCCCGCGATGAAGACCGCCAGGAAGCCCGAGCCGCTGACGAGCGAGGTCGCCGCGTAGAGCACGGCGGCCAGCACGAGCACCATCACCGGGTAGAGCGCCTCGCTGCCCAGCGTCAGGCGCCGCAGCGCCGCGACGAGCACTCGCGCTCCGACCACGCCGACGACCAGCCCGATGGCCATCTCCTTGGCGAAGTCCTCGACGATGATCAGGAACGACCCGCCCGGGTGGGTGGCCAGCTCGATGACGCCGAGCATGAGCGCGATCCCCGCCGGGTCGTTGACGCCGGCCTCGCCCTCCAGCGTCGTGCCCGAGCGCCCGCCGATCTCCCGCCGGCCCAGGACGGAGAACACCACCGCCGGGTCGGTCGGCGCCAGCGCGGCACCGACGACGCCCGACGCCGTCCAGCTCAGGCCCAGCAGCCAGTGGGCGGCGAGGGTCATCACCCCGGCGGTGATGAACGTGCCGAGCACCCCGATGGAGACGATGGGCACCGCCGAGGCCCGGAACCGGCGCCAGCCGATGTCCATGCCGCCGTTGAGCAGGACGACGATGAGCGCGACGACCGCCACCCGCTCGACGGTCCGGATCGAGAGGTCGTCGCGCAGCCCGGGGACGATCGCGGCGGCACCCGCGGCGGCCAGCAGGAAGATGACGGGCGCCGGGACCGGCAGCCACGTGCCCAGCTGCGTGGACACGATCGCCAGCGAGGAGGCGCCGGCGACGACGATGACGATGAGCGCGAAGTCGGTGAGTTCGGACATGGGAGTGCCTGCGCCGACCAGGCTTCCCGGCTCACCGGCCACGGACCGTAGCAGCCGCGCATCGGCCGGCCCGCCCGCGGGCAGTCATCCGGCATGGACCACGACGGCCTGCTGGAGACGCTGCTGGAGCTCGAGCGCCGGCTCGGGGCCGGCGACGGCGACGCCTACCGCGAGCGCCTCACCGGCGACGCGCTCGTCGTGGTGCCCGGCGCCCGCCTGTCGCGCGAGGAGACCGCCGCGGCGATGGACGCCTCCCCCGGCTGGCGCAGCTTCGAGCTGCACGAGCCCGTCGTCGTGGCGCTCGGCGACGACCACGCGCTGCTGAGCTACCGCTTCACCGGGCGGCGCACGGCCCAGGTCGGCTACGAGGCGCTGATGACGAGCCTCTACGTGCGCCGCGACGGCACGTGGCGGCTGGCCCTGCACCAGCAGACACCGCTCTGAGCGCGGCGACGACGCGGGCGCCATGGCCGCCCCCGTCGCCCGGGTCACCGACTCCGGCAGTTCGCCGGGCCCGGGGCGGTCGCCGCGCGGGCCGATGCGGGCCACGTCGTGGCGTGGGCCCCGGGCACCGACCGCCGTTAGAGCTGGTGCTCGGCCACCGCGCCGAGGAAGCTCGCGTCGAGCTCGCCGGGCGTCGCCACGCCCATGAGCGTCAGGGTCCGCGCCAGCTCGCCGGAAAGCAGCTCGAGCATGCGCGCCACGCCGGCCTCGCCGCCGGCGCCCAACCCGTACAGGTAGGGCCGGCCGACGAGGCAGCCGCGCGCGCCGAGCGCGACGGCGGCGGCGACGTCGCCGCCGCGCCGGACGCCGGAGTCCAGGAGGACCTCGGCGCGGTCGCCGACGGCCTCGAGCACGGAGGCCAGCACGTCGAAGGTCGCCGGGGCGCGGTCGAGCTGCCGGCCGCCGTGGTTGGACACGATGATGCCCGTGGCGCCGGCGTCGACCGCGCGGACCGCATCGGCGGCGCAGAGCACGCCCTTGGCGATGACGGGGCCGTCCCACGCGTCGAGCACCGTGGACAGGTCGTCCCACGTGATCCCGGGGTCGAACTGCTCGGCGACGTACTGCATGGTGGTGGTGTCGGCCGCGCTCGGCGTGCGGTCGGTCACGTTGGCGAACGAGGGCGGCGCGCTCTGGATGAAGCGCCACCACCAGCCCGGGTGGCGGGCGGCGTCCAGCGCGGCCGCGCGCGTGAGCTTGGGCGGGATGTTCATGCCGTTGGCGATGTCGCGCTCACGCGCGCCCGAGACCGGCGTGTCGAGCGTGACGACCATCGCCCGGTACCCGGCCTCGCGGGCGCGGACGACGAGGTCGCGCGTCAGGCCGCGGTCGCGCCAGAGGTAGAGCTGGAACCACTGCGGCGTCCCCGGGGGCACGGCGCGGGCGATCTCCTCCAGCGTGGTGGAGCCCATGGACGGCACGGTGTAGATCACGCCGGCGGCGGCCGCGGCGCGGGCGACGGCCAGCTCGCCCTCGGCGTGCACGACGCGGATGGCCCCGCATGGCGCCAGCGCCACGGGCAGGCTGCTCGGGCAGCCGAACAGCTCCGTGCGCAGGTCCGTCGCCGCGACGCCCTGGAACTGGCGCGGCGTGAGCACGACCCGGGCGAAGGCCTCGCGGTTGCGCCGCAGGGTGACCTCGTCCTCGGCGCCGCCGTCGACGAAGTCGGCGACCGCCCGCGGGACGCGGCGCAGGAACGCGCGGCGCAGGTCCTCGACGTTGCGGGCGGCGGCCAGGACCCGTGCCGTGCCCCACTTGGGCGGTGCGGCGAGGTCCAGCAGGCCGGCCATCTCACGTGCGTTCATGGGTGTTCGACGTCCTCGGGTCGATCCTGGGACAGCAGCGGCGTTCAGAGGTCCAGCGTCAGCGTCGGGGTCAGCGCGCGCGAGCAGCAGATCATCATCGTGCCGCCGTACTCGCGGTCCTCGTCGGTCAGGAAGGAGTCGCGGTGGTCGGGCTCGCCGTCCAGGACCTCGGTCTCGCAGGTCCCGCAGGTGCCCTCGCGGCACGACGTCGGGACGTCGATCCCGGCCGCGTCCAGCGCCTCCACGATCGACTGGTCGGCCGCGACGTCCAGCGTGACGCCGCTGCGGTCCAGGATGACCTGGAACGGGCGGCGCTCACCATCCAGCGCCCCGGGGCGCGGCGCGAAGCGCTCGACGTGCAGGCTGCCCGCCGGCCAGGACGCGCAGCGCTCCTCGACGGCGGCCAGCAGCGGCTCCGGACCACAGCAGTAGACCGCGGTGCCCGGCTGCGGCGTGCCGAGCAGCCCGTCGAGGTCGATGAGCCCGTGGGTGTCCTGGGGCCAGAGCGTGACCCGGTCGCCGTGGGCCGCCAGCTCGGCGGTGTAGGCCATCGAGTCGGCGCTGCGCCCGCCGTAGACCAGCCGCCAGTCCCCGCCGGCCTGCGCCAGCTGCGCGGCCATCGGCAGCAGCGGCGTGATCCCGATCCCGCCGGCGATGAGCAGGTGGCGCTCGGCCTCGACCAGGCGGAAGTGGTTGCGCGGCCCGCGGGCGGTGACGCGGTCGCCGGCCTTGAGCACGGCGTGGACGTGGGCCGAGCCGCCGCGGCCGTCGGGCTCGCGCAGCACGCCGACGCGCCAGCGCGCGGGCTGGGCGGGGTCGCTGCAGAGCGAGTACTGGCGCTCGAGGTCGGGCGCCAGGAGGAGGTCGATGTGCGCGCCCGGGGCCCAGGCCGGCAGCGGCGCGCCGTCGGGCGCAGCGAGCAGCAGCGACACGACGCCGCGCGCCTCCTCGACCTTCGCGCCGACGACGAGCTCGAACGTCGCCTCCGGCGCCAGGACCGGCGCTGTCGAGGCCTCCGTCACGTGCCCCCGCCCGCGGTCGCCGCCGGCGGCCGGACGCGGCCGGGCATGCTGACCACGAGGTAGTCGTCCTCGACGGAGACGGGGAAGGTCTCGGCGACGAACGGGCCCTTCTCGAGCTTGGGGCCCGACAGGCCGCGGGCCAGCTCGCCGGCACCGCCGGGCTCGCGGGCGTGGGCCTTGCCGTGCTCGAGCTCGTCGGCGACGGCCTCGCCGCCCTCGACCTCGACGCGGTAGGGCCGGATGCTGCTGTCCTTGGCGTAGGACTGGCCCGTCTCCAGGTCGTACTCCCAGCCGTGCCAGGGGCACTGGATCATGAGGCGCTCGGCGTCGTAGCGCAGGTCGCCCGGGGCGTCGGCGGTCAGGTGGCCGAGGATGGAGCCGCGGCACAGCTCGGCGCCCTTGTGGGGCAGCGGTTGAGCACCGCGTAGAACTTGTCGCGCACCCGGAAGATGCCGACGGAGCGGCCCTGCAGCGTGACGATGATCCGGCCGCGCTCGGGGATGTCGCTGACGCGCGCGACGACGTGGCGCGCCATCTCAGAGGCCCCGGTAGTGGGCGCGGGCGTTGTCGCCCATGATCCCGGCGTGGGCCGACTCGGGCACCGCGTCGAGCAGGCGCTGGATGTCCTGGTCGTGGGCGTGCGGGTAGTCCGAGGCGAACATGAGCATCTCCGGGGCGCCGATCCAGGAGATCGCGTTGGCGTAGTGCTCGGGCGGTCCGGCGTCCAGCGGCTGCACCGTGACCTTCAGGCGCTCGCGGATGGTCTGCGACGGCGGCTGCACGACCCACGGGATGTCGCGGCGCAGGCCCTTCCACTCCTTGTCCAGGCGCCACATCGTGCCGCCCATCCACGCGAAGCCCGACTCGCTGAACGTCATCCGCAGCGTGCGGAACTTCTCGAACAGGCCCTCGGCGATCACGCTGGTCAGCTGCGCGGCCCAGAGCTGCAGCTCGCCCGCGTGCTCCTCCAGGAACCAGGCGGGGTGGCCGGTGGGCGTCGGCGGGCCGTCGGACTGCCCGCCGAAGTGCACGCCGGCGACGAGGTCGTGGCGCGCGATGGCCTCGAACATCGGGTGCCACAGGCGGTTGCCGTACAGCCGCATCGAGTGCGAGGGCAGCAGGACCTGCACGAACCCGGGGTGCCCGCCGATGCGGTCGATCTCGGTGGCGGCGCCGGCCGGGTCGTGGCCGGGCACGACCAGCGAGGCGCGCAGCCGCGGGTCGCGGTCCAGCCACTCGGCGACGAGCCAGTCGTTGATCGCGCGAGCCAGCGCGAGCGAGAAGTCGGGGTGGCGGATCGTGTCCACCGCCCAGGAGCAGTTGACCACCGCGCGCTCGACGCGCAGCGGGTCGAGCACCTCGCGCTGGAGCATCGCCAGGTCGGTGCCGGCGGGCGTCCCGTCGGCCGCCCGCCACTCCGGCCGGCAGGTCGTCGGCGCGCCCGGCGGGTAGATCTGCGACGCACCGGGCGGCATCTGGAAGTTGCTCTCGTGGACGTACTCGACCCAGAAGTCGGCCAGGTGGGGCAGCAGCACGTCGATGCCCGGCACGGCGACGTGCACGTCGGCGTCGATCGTGGGCCCGGTCCAGCTGCCGGTGTTCAGCGGGCCGACGGCAGCCTGCACGGCGGTCATCGGACGCCCTCGCGCGGCAGGTCGTAGACGGCCAGCGCGTTCTCGCCGAGGATGCCGCGGCGCAGGTCGTCGTCCAGCGACGTCGGCAGGGCCGAGGGCGGGTCGAAGTCCCAGTGCGGGTAGTCGCTGGAGAACAGCAGCCGGCCGGGCATGTCCAGCGCGGCCAGGGCCTGGCCGAAGTGCTCGGGGCGCTCGGGCTCCTCGATGGGCTGCGTGGTGAACCAGAAGTGCTCGCGGATGTACTCCGAGGGCCGGCGCTGCAGGTGGGGCACCTCGCCCTTGAGCTGCTCGAACGCGCGGTCGAAGCGCCACAGGAACGGCGCCACCCACGACCAGCCGCCCTCCTGGATGACGATCTTCATGTCCGGGAAGCGCTCGAAGACGCCCTCGCACACCATGCTGGCCATCTGATTGAACAGCGCCTGCGGGAAGCCGACGTGGTCCTCGTAGTAGTAGGTCACCCAGCCCGCACCGGTGATGAGGTTCTGGCCCGTGCTGCCCGGGTGCAGGGCCAGCGGCATGCCGCGCGCGGAGGAGATCTCGTACAGGTCCCAGTACTTGCGGTGGCCCAGCGGCTTGTTGGTGCGGAACGGGACCTGGATCTGCACGAAGCGGTCGTCGTCGTACCAGCGCTCGGCCTCGCGCACGAGCGACTCGGGGTCCTCGAACGGGGTGCAGATCGACGCGCGCAGGCGGTCGTCGCGATCCAGCCACTGCTCGGCGACCCAGTCGTTCGTGGCCGCCATGAGGGCGTTGGTGAACTCCTGGGGCTGGCCGCCGCCGACCATGTTCTGCCCGGCCATCATGATCGAGTTGAGGATCGCGATGTCGATGCCCTCGCCGTCGAGCAGTTGCTCGATGAAGAACTCGGGGTCCGAGCCGGGCGGCTTGCCCGTCGGCCCCCAGGAGTCGGCGCGGGAGGCCATCCAGCGGGCGCGCACGATCCCGTACTCGCTGGGCGTGCGCAGGCCGAAGGTGTCCAGGTACTCGCTCCAGCGCCGCGACAGGTACGGCTTGAGGTCGTCCAGGGTCGGCAGGTTGTGCGAGTCGCAGTCGACGATGAAGTCGCGCTGCGCCGGCCCGCCCTGCGGCCGGACTGCGGTTGCGGTCTCACTCATCTCCGTCTCCTGACCTCGCTCTGCTACGTTCGCCTGACCACGGCGGAGTCGAGAATGATTTCCCGACTTCTGCGAACGTACTTCACCGTTGCGCCCGCGGTCAAGTGCCGCGACACAGTGTCCCCCCACCACCAGCCCTCCGCCACCCGCCTACGCCCGGCGGCCCCCACGCGCCGCGACAGCCTGATCACCTACCGGCGCCTGGTCGAGGCCGCGGGACGGCTGCTGGACCGCCACGAGCACCAGGGCTTCAACCTCGCCGAGGTCGCCCGGGAGGCCGAGGTCTCCACGGCGACGGTCTACCGCTACTTCGGCTCGATCGACCACCTCGTCGACGCCTACCTCGACGCGTTCGTCGACGATCTCGCGGTCGCCCGGGCCCGGCGCCCGGAGGCCGAGCGCACCGGCGTCGCCGGGCTGCGCACGCTCGGCGACGACTACGTGGAGCTCGCGCTGTCGCGCGGCCGCGCGATGGTCCACGGGCGCTCGCTGGCGGGCATCGTGCACCGCTACCGCGCCGGCGACCCGTCGATCGTGAAGATCTGGGCGTTGTACGCCGAGCCGATCGGGTCCGCCCTGGACGAGCTCGGCCACGGCCCCGACGACCTGGAGTTCGCGGTCCTGTTGTGGAACGCCATGTTCTACGCGCGCGAGCTGCTCGACCTGCGCGAGTCGATGGGCTGGTCGCCGCAGACGATCAGCCGCCGGCTGACCGATACGTTCCTGGGCGCGATGGGCGCCCGCACCGCCGCCCCGAACGCCGCCTCCGCCTAGCCGTCGAGCTCGGGGTGCCAGTCGTCCTTGACGTGCGCGTCGAGGATGACGTGCGTGCGCGTGCCGACGATCGACCCGCTGACGCGCAGGCGGTGGATCACGTCGCGCAGGTGCTCGACGCTGCGCGCGCGGATGAGCGCGGTCACGTCGTGGTTGCCCGCGGTCGTGTAGACGGCGCAGACCTCCGGGATGCCGGCCGCGACCCGGTCCATGTCGCCCGGGCTGGTGGTCCCGGTGAAGCGCAGCTCGGTGAACGCCGCGATCCCCCAGCCCAGCTTGGTGTAGTCGACGCGGGCCGAGTAGCCCGTGATGACACCGGCCGCCTCGAGTCGCTCGATGCGCCGCTTGACCGCGGTGGGCGACAGCGCGACGCGTCCGGCGATGTCGGCGACCGTGCGCCGGCCGTCCTCCTGCAGGAGGACCAGGATGCGCAGGTCGAGCGGGTCGGGCGTGGCCATCGGCCGATCGTAGGCGACGGAAAGCGGCGTGCAAGGCGCCCAGGGCGCCGGATCCCTGCGTGCGGACACCGCTCGGCGCACGACGCCTTGATCGTGCGCGGGGGCTGGGGCAGGCTCGCGCCGCGATGGCCGCCCCCGAGGACCTCCCCGACACCGAGCAGCTCGTCGTCTGCCGTGACCGGCCCACCGGCCTCGTCGCGATCATCGCGATCGACGACACCACGCTGGGGCCGGCGCTGGGCGGCATCCGGTTCAAGCCCTATCCGAGCGAGGCCGCCGCGGTCGCCGAGGCGCAGCGCCTGGGCCGCGCGATGACGCTGAAGAACGCGCTGGCCGACATCGCCTTCGGCGGCGGCAAGTCGGTCATCCTCGCCTCCGACGCGATCGTCGACCGCGAGGCCGCGCTGCTGGCCTTCGGGCGCTTCGTCGCGCGGTGCGGCGGGGCATACCTGCCCGCCGCCGACATGGGCACGGGCGTCGAGGACCTGCAGGTCGTCGCGCGCACCGCGGGCGAGGTGTCCTGCGACGACGAGGACCCGTCGACGGCGACGGCGATCGGCGTGCACGCGGCGATCGAGGTCGCCGTGCGCGCCGGCGACGTCGCGCCAGGGCTGGCCGGCGTCAGCGTGCTCGTGCAGGGCGTCGGCCACGTGGGTGCGGCGCTGGCGCGCCTGCTGGCCGCCGACGGCGCGCGGGTGCTCGTCGCCGACGCCGACGCCGGGCGCGCGGCCTCCGTCGCCGCCGAGGTCGGCGGCGCGGTCGTGGCCCCGGACGACGTCATCGGCACGCCCTGCGACGTCTACGCGCCGTGCGCGGTCGCCCGGGTCGTCGACGACGCGACGGTCGGGCGGCTCGCCGCGCGGATCGTGGCCGGCGCGGCCAACGACGTGCTCGACCACCCGGGCCTGGCCGGCGAGCTGGCGGCGCGCGGGATCCTCTACGTCCCGGACTTCGTGGCCAACGCGGGCGGCGTCATCAACGTCCGCGCATTGCGCGACGGCTGGTCGCCCGAGCGCCGTGCCGCGGCGCTGGCCGCGATCGGCACGCGCTGCGGCGAGGTCGTCCACGAGGCCCGCGCCACGGGGGCGACCACGCTCGAGGTCGCCGAGGCCGCGGCCTACGCGAAGGTCGGGCGGGCGCGGCCGGCGTAGGCGGGGGCCGGTCGTTCGGGCCGAAGCCGACCGTGGGTCGAATTGCGTGTCCATAGGACGCCCGGCGCGACCCACCGTCGACGCGCGTCCCCCACGCCGGCGGAGACCGGGCGCAGCCGCGCTACCGCCGACGCCCCGGCTACCGCCCCAGCGTCCGCACGAGCTCGCGTGCCTGGCCGCGCAGGTGGCCGACGAGCTCGCGGACCTCCGCCAGGCCGGCGCGCAGCTCGGCATCGCCGACCTCGACCGGCATCATCGAGTCCTGCAGCGCGGCCAGCTCGGCGTCGGCCCCCGCGACGGCGTCGACCGCGCGCTCGAGCAGCTCCTTGACCGAGCGCGCCGAGGCCGCCGAGGGCGGGGGCGCGAACGTCCGCGGCGGCAGGCCGTGGCGCTCGGCGAAGCCGCCGTGGGTGCGGCGCGCCCGGCCGTAGGCCACCTGCACGGGACGGAACAGCTCGTCCTCGAGGCGGTCGGCCGTGCGATCGTCGAGCTGCTCGTAGGCGGCGGCGAGCGCCGCGAGCGCGATGCCGATGCGGTCCGTCGCGTCGCCGACCGCGTCCAGCAGCTGCTGCCGCGCCTCCGCGGCGATGTAGGCCATGCGATCCAGGGTAGGAGGCGGGCACCGGGACGGCGGCGGAGCGGCGCGTGTCCCCCGGCGCCAGAAACCACCCCCGCCGGTCGCGCGCAGCGGTTAGGGTCGGCCGACGGTCAACGCGGAGGAGGACGGCATGAGCACCACCGTCGAGGTGCAGGTGACGGTCAACGGCCAGCGGCGCACGCTTCAGGTGTCGCCCCGATTGCTGCTCGTGCACCTGCTGCGCGACCAGCTCGGCCTCACCGGCACCCACATCGGGTGCGACACCTCCAACTGCGGGGCGTGCACCGTCCACCTCGACGGCGAGGCGGTCAAGAGCTGCACGGTGCTCGCGGTCCAGGCCGACGGCGCGGCCGTGCTGACGATCGAGGGCCTCGGGCAGGAGAACAACCTGCACGCGCTCCAGGAGTCCTTCTGGAAGTCCCACGGCCTGCAGTGCGGCTACTGCACGCCGGGCATGATCATGGCCGCCGCCGACCTGCTCGAGCGCAACCCCGACCCGACGGAGGCCGAGGTCCGCGAGGGACTGGAGGGCAACCTCTGCCGCTGCACGGGCTATCACAACATCGTCAAGGCGGTGCTCGACGCCGCCCCCGTCCTGCGCGGCGCCACGGAGGTGCCGGCATGAGCATCGCCGAGCAGCCCGCCACCGGCTCCGTCGGCAAGTCGCTTCGCCGCAAGGAGGACCCGCGCCTCATCACCGGCCGCGCCAGCTACGTCGACGACATCACGGTCCCGGGCCTGCTGCACGCAGCGATCGTGCGCTCGCCCGAGGCCCACGCCAGGATCGTGTCCATCGACGTCTCGGCCGCGCTGGCTCGCGACGACGTCGAGGCCGTCTACACCGGCGCCGACATGACGGACCTGCTCGGCCCGCTGCCCATGGCGTGGGTCCCGCCCGACGTCGAGGTCAACAACCCCGAGCACTGGCCGCTGGCCCGCGACGAGGTCAACCACGTCGGCGACCCGGTCGCGATCGTCCTGGGCACGGACCGCTACTCCGTCGTCGACGCCGCCGAGGAGGTCCTCGTCGAGTACGACCCGCTGCCCGCCGTGGTCGACCCCGAGGCGGCCCTGGCCGGCGGCCCGCTCGTGCACGAGTCGCTGGGCACGAACAAGATCCACGAGTGGTCGCTGGGGGCGGCGACCTGGAGGCCGCGTTCGCCGAGGCCGACCTCATCGTCGAGCGCCGCGTCGAGAACCCGCGCATGTCGGGCGCGCCGATCGAGCCGCGCGGCGTCATCGCCGACTATCGCTCGGGCTCGCTGACGCTGACCAGCTCGACGCAGGTCCCCCACTTCGTGCGGCTGTTCACCGCGCTGCTGCTGGGCATCAACGAGGAGCGCGTGCGCGTGATCGCGCCGGAGGTCGGCGGCGGCTTCGGCGCCAAGCTGCAGATGACCGGCGAGGAGATCCTGCTGGCCTGGGCCTCGCGGCGCTGCGGCCGGCCGATCAAGTGGATCGAGACGCGCAGCGAGCACATGGCCGTCTGCCATCACGGGCGCGACCAGATCGCCACGGTGCGGATGGGCGTCAAGCGCGACGGCACGCTGACGGCGATCCACTCCAAGATCATCGCCGACATGGGGGCCTACCTCCTCCTGCTCACGCCGACGATCCCGTCGCTGGGCGCGTTCGTCATGAGCGGGGTCTACCGGTTCGCCGCCGTGCAGACCGACATCACCGGCGTGTTCACCAACAAGTGCCCGACGGACGCGATCCGCGGCGCCGGGCGCCCCGAGGCCACGCACATGATCGAGGTGGTGCTCGACCAGGTCGCGGCCGAGCTGGGGATGGACCCGCTGGAGATCCGGCGCAAGAACTTCTTCCCCAAGGAGGCATTCCCCGCCGAGACCGCGCTGGGCATCGTCTACGACTCCGGCGACTACCACGGCTCGCTGGACAAGCTGCTCGAGCACGTCGACGTGCCGGCGTTCCGCGCCGAGCAGGAGGCGCAGCGGGCGAACGGCATCCACCGCGGCATCGGCTTCTCGACCTACACCGAGATCTGCGGCCTGGCGCCGTCGCGCATCACCGGGCCGGCGGGCTTCGGCCTGCAGACGGGGCTGTGGGAGTCGGCGACCGTGCGCGTGACGGTCAGCGGCGGGGTGACCGTCTACACGGGCGCCTCGCCCCACGGCCAGGGCCACGAGACCACGATGGCCCAGGTCGTCGCCGACAAGTTCGGCGTCGACCCCGCCCAGGTCGAGATCGTCCACGGCGACACCGCCACCGGCCCGATGGGCCTGGGCACCTACGGCTCGCGCACGACGGCGGTCGGCACGGAGTCCGCGGCGCGGGCGGCCGACAAGCTGGCCAGCAAGGCCAAGGCGATCGTCGCCCACCAGCTCGAGGCCGCCCCGGAGGACATCGAGGTCGCCGACGGGCGCTTCTCCGTCAAGGGCTCGCCCGACAAGGGCCTGGCGCTGGCCGAGATCTCGGGCATCGCGCACGTCCAGCCCGAGCTGCTGCCGGAGGGCATGGAGCCGGGGCTGGAGGAGACGTCGTTCTACGACCCCGAGAACTTCGTCTTCCCGTTCGGGGCGCACGCGTGCATCGTCGACGTCGACGTCGAGACCGGGAAGGTCAAGGTGGTGCGCTACGTCGCGGTCGACGACTGCGGCCCGGCGATCAACCCCACCATCATCGACGGCCAGGTCCACGGCGGCATCGCGCACGCGATCGGCCAGGCTCTGTACGAGCGCATCCACTACGACGAGGACGGCCAGCTCACCACGGGCACGTTCGTCGACTACGCGCTGCCGACCGCGGCCGAGCTGCCGTCGTTCGAGACCGACCGCACCGAGACGCCCTCGCCGGTCAACTCGCTCGGCGTCAAGGGCATCGGCGAGGCCGGGACGATCGCGGCCAGCGCCGCGGTCACCAACGCCGTCATCGACGCGCTGCGCCCGCTGGGCGTCACCTACATCAACATGCCCCTCTCGCCGCTGCGGGTGTGGACCGAGATCCAGGACGCGAAGGGAGGCCGGACATGATCCCCGCCGAGTTCGACTACGTCGCCCCCACCACCATCGAGGAGGCGATCGCGGCGCTGGGCGGCGACGAGGACGCCAAGCTGCTGGCGGGCGGCCACTCGCTCGTGCCGCTCATGAAGCTGCGCCTGGCGGCGCCGACGCGGCTGGTCGACCTGCGCCGCATCGAGGGCCTGCGCGGGATCTCGCGCGACGGCGACCGCTGGCGCATCGGCTCCATGACCCGCCACGCCGACCTGCAGGTCCGGGACGACCTCGGCCTGATCGCCAGCGCGGCGGCGCTCATCGCCGACCAGCAGGTGCGCAACCGCGGGACGTTCGGCGGCTCGGTGGCCCACGGCGACCCGGCCAGCGACCTGCCCACGGTCCTGCTCACGCTCGACGGGACGGTCTCGGTGACCGGCCCGGGCGGCGTCCGGGAGATCGCCGCGGGCGACGTCTTCCAGGACTACCTCACGACGGCGCTCGCGCCCGACGAGGTCATGACCGCGCTGCACGTCCCGGCGCTCGACGACTGGGGCCACGGCTACCAGAAGTTCACCCGCCGCTCGGAGGACTGGGCGATCGTCGGCGTCTGCGCCGTCGTCCGCAAGGCCGCCGACGGAACCTGCGCCGACGTCCGCGTCGGGCTGACGAACATGGGCTCCACGCCGTTGCGCGCCACCGCCGTGGAGGCCGCGCTGCGCGGCCAGCCGCTGACCGGCGAGGCCATCGCCGCGGCGGCCGCCCACGCCGACGAGGGCACCGAGCCCGCGGCCGACCTCAACGCGACGGCCGACTACAAGCGCCACCTGGCCCGGGTGCTGACGGGCCGGGCGCTGCGGGAGGCGGTCGCGGCGTGACGGCCGGGCGCCACCGCGGTGGCATCCTGGGCCCGTGACGTTCACCACGGTGCCCGAGGTCGAGGAGGCCCTGCGCGGGGAGCACTACCTCGCCGACCGCGCGCTGGCCACCTCCGTGCTGCTGGCCGACGTCCTCGGCCAGCCGCTGCTGCTGGAGGGCGAGGCCGGCGTCGGCAAGACCGAGGTGGCCAAGGCCGTCGCCGCCGCGACGGGCGCGCGGCTGATCCGCCTGCAGTGCCACGAGGGCATCGACGTCCACCACGCGCTCTACGACTGGGACCACGCCCGCCAGCTGCTCGCGCTGCGCGCGGGCGCCGGCGGCGCGGACGGCGACGAGCTGTTCTCCGAGCGCTTCCTGCTGCGCCGGCCGCTGCTGGAGGCGCTGACCGCGACGGAGCCCGTCGTGCTGCTCATCGACGAGATCGACCGCGCCGACGACGCGTTCGAGGCCTTCCTGCTCGAGCTGCTGTCGGACTTCCAGGTCACGATCCCCGAGCTCGGGACGATCACCGCGCAGCGCCGGCCGTTCGTCGTGCTGACGTCCAACCGCACGCGCGAGCTGCACGACGCGCTCAAGCGCCGCTGCCTGTACCACTGGATCGGCTACCCCGACCCCGCCCGCGAGGCCGAGATCCTCCACGCGCGCCTGCCCGGCGCCGGCGCGGCGGTCGTCGACCGCGTGTGCGCCGCCGTCGCGCGCCTGCGTGCCGAGGAGCTCTACAAGCTGCCCGGCGTCGGCGAGACCATCGCCTGGGCCCAGGCGCTGGCGGCGCTGGGCACCGAGGATCTCGACGACACGCTCGGCGTCGTGCTCAAGGTCCGCGAGGACCTCGACCGCGTCCGCGCCGAGGGGGTGCTCGACCACGCCTGAGGCCGCCCCCGCCCGCCCCGGACCCACCGACCGCGTCGTCGCCCTGTCGGCGGCGCTGCGCGCCCGCGGCGTGCGCGTCGGCCTCGGCGAGACCGGGCTCGCGCTGCGCGCGCTGGCGTGCGTGGACGCTGCCTCGCGCGACGACGCGCGGCTCGCGCTGCGCACGGTGCTCTGCGGCCGCCCGGAGGACCTCGCCGTCTTCGACGCGGCCTTCGCCGAGGTGTTCGGCGACGCCGGCGGCGCCGACGCGCCGGGGGCCGTCGACCTCGGCGACGGCGTGCGGCTGGCGCTGCCGCGCGTGGCCTCCCCGACCCGCCGCGCGAGCGCGCGACCGCGCAGGAGCCCGTGAGGCTGCCGGCCGCCTACAGCGACGTCGAGCTGCTGCACGACAAGGACTTCGCCGCCTACACCGACGCCGAGCGCGCGCTGGCGCGCGCGGCGCTGCGGCGCCTGGCGCGGCGCGGGCCCGTGCGCCCGGGCCGGCGGACGCGCCCGGTGCGCCGCGGCGGCACGCGCCCCGATCTGCGCGCCACGCTGCGCGAGGCGGTAGGCCACGGCGGCGAGCCGACGACGCTGCGCCGGCGCGGGCCGGTCGTCACGCCGCGCCGCCTGGTGCTCGTCGTCGACGTCTCGGGCTCCATGGCGCCCTACGCCCGCGTCCTGCTGCAGTACGCCCAGGCGGCGGCCACCGCCCGCGCCCGTGTCGAGGTGTTCGCCCTGGGCACCCGGCTGACGCGCGTCACGCGCGAGCTGCGCGGCCGCGACCCCGACGCCGCGCTGGACCGCGCCGCCCGGGCCGTGGCCGACTGGTCGGGCGGCACGCGGATCGGCGCGGCCATCGGCCAGCTCAACCGCGAGCATGGGCGCACATTGGGCCGGGGCTCGACCGTGGTGATCCTCTCCGACGGCTGGGACCGCGGCGAGCCCGGGCTCCTGGCCGCCGAGATGGCGCGGCTGCGGCGCTCGGCGCACCGCGTGATCTGGCTCAACCCCCTGCGCGCGTCGCCCGACTACGAGCCGCTGGCCCGCGGCATGGCCGCCGCGCTGCCCCACACCGACCGGTTCCTGGCCGGCCACTCGCTGCGCTCGCTGCAGGAGCTGGTCGCGCTCCTCGAAGGAGGCCTGACATGAGAGACGTCCTCGCTGACCTCGACGCGTGGGCGGGCCGCGGCGAGGCCGCCGCGCTCGCCACCGTCGTCGCCGTCAAGCGCTCGGCGCCCCGGCCTCCCGGGGCCAAGATGGCCGTCAGCAGCGCCGGCGCGGTCTCCGGCGCGGTCTCGGGCGGCTGCGTGGAGGGCTCGGTCGTGCTGGCCGCCGAGGAGGTCCTGGCCGGCGGCCCGCCCAGGCTGCTGCACTTCGGCATCGCCGACGAGGACGCCTGGGACGTCGGCCTGCCCTGCGGCGGAGAGATCGACGTGTGGGTCGCCCGCCACGAGGACGACGCGCTGGGCGCCATCGCCCGGCGCGACGAGCGCGGCGCGCAGGTCACGCGCCTCGACGACGGCGCCCACCTGGTCCTCGACGCGGCGGGCACGCGGGCCGGAACGCTGGGCGACGCCGCCCTGGACGATGCGGCCGCCGAGGCCGCCCGTGAGCTCATGTGGGCCGAGCGCAGCGAGCGCCTCGAGCTCGAGGGCGTCAGCGTGTTCGTCGACGTCGTCGCGCCCGCCCCGCGGCTCGTCGTGTTCGGCGCCGTGGACTTCGCCGCCCAGCTCTGCACGCTGGCGCGCATCACCGGCTGGCGCCCGTTCGTCGTCGACCCCCGGACGCGCTTCGCGACCGCCGAGCGCTTCCCCGATGCCGAGCAGGTCGTCGCGGCCTGGCCCGCGGAGGCCTTCGCGCGCATCGGCGGCATCGATCGCGCGACCTACGTCGCGGTCCTGACCCACGACCCCAAGCTCGACGACGCCGCCCTGCTGCTGGCGCTGCGCTCCGACGCGGCCTACGTGGGCGCGATGGGCAGCCGCCGGGCCCAGGAGCGGCGCCGCGAGCGGCTGCTGGCGCTCGGGCTCACGGACGCCGACCTCGAGCGCCTCGCGGCGCCGATCGGGCTGGACCTCGGCGCGCTGACCGCCGAGGAGACGGCCCTGTCCATCCTGAGCGAGGTCGTGGCGGTCCGCCACGGACACCAGGGCGGGCGGCTCATCCACGCCGCCGGCCGCATCCACGAGGTGGGGGCATGAAGCTCGAGCAGTCGTTCACCGTCCAGGCGCCCGTCGCGGAGGTCTGGGCCGCGCTCATCGACGTGGAGCGCGTCGCGCCGTGCCTGCCCGGCGCCGAGATCACCGAGGCCGGCGACGACGGCTCCTACCGCGGCACGTTCACCGTCAAGCTCGGCCCGACGACCGCGTCCTACAACGGCCACCTCAAGCTCGAGTCCCTCGACGAGGCCGCCCGCATCGCGACGATGAGCGCGCGCGGCACCGACAAGCGCGGCCAGGGCGGCGCGAGCGCCACGATCGTCTCCACGCTCGTGGAGGAGTCGGCAGGCGTGACCAAGGTCGACGTCCTCACGGACTTCACGATCACGGGGCGCCTGGCGCGCTTCGGGCGCAGCGGCATGATCCAGGACATCTCCAACCGGCTCATGCGCGACTTCGCCGGCTGCCTGCAGTCCACGATCGGGGTCGCGCCGCAGGCCGTCGCCGCCGGGCCGGCGGTGCCCCTCGGGGCCGAGCCGGAGGCGACCGCGCCGGAGGGGCCGCCGCCCGTCGCCGCGGCCACGCCGCCCCCGAACACCGCGGCCCCGACGACGTCGACCCCACCGCCGGGCGCGCGCACCGCGCCGCCGCCGGCGAAGCCGATCTCCGGCCTGTCCCTGTTCTTCGGCGCGCTCTGGGACCGCATCCGAGCGCTGCTGCGCCGACGCCGCTGAGGGCCGGCGGGGGGCGCGCCAACCGCGCATGAAGCACGGCGGTCCGGGTATGTCCGGCGCCGGAACCGTGCGCACCCCGCCCTGCATCCCGTCCACCGACGTCCCCGCCGCGGGGCGAGGCGCTTGACGCCCTTGGCCGCCTCACCCTCGCATCGCTTCGAGGTCCATCCGGACCGCGACCGGGTCTTCATCGCCGCCAAGGGCGAGCTCGACGTCGCCTCGGCGCCCGGCCTGCGCGCCGAGCTGCAGGACCTGCGCGCCTCGGGCTGGACCCGGATCGTCGCCGACCTCAGCGGCGTCACGTTCATGGACACCACGGCCGTCCACGTCCTGCTCGAGGCGGCCGACAGCGCCGCGTCGGAGGGCTGGGAGCTGCGCATGGTCGACGGCTCGCCGGCCGTGCGGCGCATCCTCGGCCTCACGGGCGTGGCCGACCGCATCGAGCGGCTCTAGGCGCCGCTCAGCCGGCCAGCCACGCCGCGATGCGACCCGGCACGTCGGCGAGCTCGTCGGGGCGCCCCCGAAGCTGAACCGCACGAAGTCCCGGCCGGAGGGGCCGAAGCCGCTGCCCGACAACGCGGCGATCCCGGCCTCGTCGAGCAGGCGGCGCGCCACGGTGTCGCCGTCCATGCCCGTGCCGCGCACCCGGGTGTAGGCGTAGAACGCGGCGGCGGGCAGGTGGCACTCCAGGCCGTCGACCGCGGCCAGCGCGGGCACGAAGAGGTCGCGCCGGCGACGCAGCTCGTCGCGCATGGCGCGCGCGGCGGACTGGTCGCCGGTCAGCGCCTCGACGAGCGCGAGCTGGACGAACGCCGCCGTGCACGACACCGAGTTGACCACGAGGCGCTCGATGCCGTCGACCAGCGCGGGGGGCAGGATCCCCAGCCCGCGCGCCACCCGGTCATGGCGTACATCTTGGAGAGCCCGTCGAGGACGATCGTGCGCCCGACCATCCCGTCGATCTCGGTGATCGACGCCGGCTCGGCGTCGTAGGCCAGCCCGCGGTAGATCTCGTCGGAGAGCACCGTGCAGCGGTCCTGGCGGGCGACGACCTCGGCGATCTGCTCCAGCGCGGCCCGCGACAGCGAGGACCCCGTCGGGTTGCCCGGGCTGTTGAGGATGACCAGGCGCGTGGCCGGACCGACGAGCGCGGCGATCTCGCTGGGGTCGGCGTCGTGGCCGCGGTCGAAGTCCAGCGCGTAGGGCCGCGCCACTCCGCCGGCGAACTCCACCATCGAGCGGTAGATCGGGAAGCCGGGATCGGGGAGCACGACCTCGTCGCCGGGCCCGACGAGCGCGAGGATCGCGAAGAACATGATGGGCTTGGCGCCCGGTGTCACGATGACCTGCGCCGGGTCGGCGGCGACGCCGCGCGTGGCGGTGAACGTCTCGGCGATTGCCGCACGCGCCTCGGGCAGGCCCGCGGAGGGCACGTAGTGCGTGTGGCCCTCGCGCAGCGCACGGATCCCCGCCTCCACGACGTTCTCCGGCGTCGGGAAGCCCGGCTCGCCGATCTCCAGGTGCGTGACGTGGCGGCCGGTGGCCTCCAGCGCACGGGCGCGGGCGAGCGTCTCGAACGCGCTCTCGGTGCCCAGGCGGGCCATGCGGTGCGCGAGCGCGATGGAGGACATGCGGCGGGATCCTAGGCGGCGGACCCAGGCGATGCCCAGGCTGCCGAGAGCGGGGCTTTAGGACGCCGTGGTCCACTGCGGGTCCAGGCAGCCCCGAGCCCGGGACGCCTGACCGACGCAAGGGAGTCCCTCCGATGTCCGTGCGCAGGATCGCCGTCGTGGCCGTCTCGGCCGCCGTCGCCGCCGTCGGCGGCGTCGGGATCGCCGCCGCGGCCGGCGGCAGCAGCGCGACGCCGGGCACGGCCTCGCCGCCCTCGGCCACCCAGCCGGGGGCGACGACGACCACGCCGTCGCCGCGCAGCGGGCATCCGTGCCCGCACGGCGGATCGGGTGGCACCAGCGGGGCGGCGGACACCGCACCCGCGGGCTTCGCCACCTGAGCGCAGAGGCCCGGGCGGCGGTGGGCGCTCCCCCCGCCCCCGTCGTCCGGGCCGACGCGCTGCGTCTACCGTGGTCGCATGGTCCCCGGGACGCCCTGGCCGCCGGCCGGCACGCGCGAGCTGCCGCCCGACGGCTACCGCGCGGTCGTCGGCGAGTCCTTCCACCAGGAGGCGCTGGCCGCCACGGCGCCGCTGTGCGTGCCCGGCGAGGAGGGGCGCCCGATGTTCCGCGCCGTGCTGATCGCCGAGCCCGACAACCCCTACGACCCCAACGCGGTCGCGATCCACTCCGCCGCGGGCAAGGTCGGCCACCTCTCCCGCGCCGACGCGGTGGACTACGTTCCGGTGCTCGCCGCCCTGGCCGAGCGCGGGCTGCGCGCGGGCGGCTGCCACGCGTTCCTCAACGGCGGCCCGCGGGACCGCACCTACGGCGTGGTGCTGCGCCTGTCGCCGGCGCCCGACTGCCTGCTCGACGTCCTGGCCGGCGGCTGAGCGACCCGCTCGTCTGCCCGCCGCGCAGGCTCGGGTGGCGCCTCGGGATGAAGATCGGCTGCTCCTGTGCGCGGCTACAGGCCGGGCGGGTGGCGCACGGTGAAGCCTGCCAACGTGCGCGGCGCGGTCTGCCACCTCGAGCCGAACGCGCCCGCCCGCCGCTGGTGTCGAAGCGCAGCCCGTCGACGTACATGAACGTGTGGCCCGCGTTGGCGTAGATCGTGATCCAGCGGCCGGGGCCCGGCGCGCCCCACGAGGCCAGCTGGCCGGACGTCAGCGGCGCGTCGAGCAGGCCGGCGGCCGCCAGCGCGTAGCTCACCGACGCCGAGCAGTCGTAGGCCGTGTCGACGAACGAGGCATGGCCGCCGCCGTAGACGTAGGGGAAGCGGGCGATCGCGTTGCCGCCGGCGATGATGCGCGCCACGGCGCCGGGAACGCCGGCCGGGACCTCGGCGCGGCCGGAGCGGTCGATGACCGGCCGGCGGCCGGCCGTCGAGGTGCGCTGCGCGCGCAGGACGCGGTCCATCTCGGCCAGCTCGCGGCGCACCTCGTCGTCCGACGGCGCGCCCGGGGAGATGCGCGAGGCCTCGGCCGCGGCGGGCGCGGCGCCGGGCGCCGGGGCCTGGCGGGTGCCGTGCACGCCCTCGGGCAGCGCGAAGGCCTGGTCGGCCTCGGTGTCGCCGGGGGTGGCCACGGCCGTGTGGTGCGCGGACGGCGTCGGCGTCACGACCGCGGCGTGCAGGCCGGCGTCGGGGCCGGTCGCCGCCGCGCCGCAGCCGGCGGCCAGCGCGGCGAGGACCGCCACGAGGGCGGGCGGCAGCAGGCGGCGCACGGGCAGGCTCATCGCCCCGGGTGGTCGGACGCACCGGCCCCGCCTTGACGGCGGCGGTCGGCCCTCGCTCGGGGCCGGCGGTCGGCGACCGGCCCTTGCCCGGCCTACAGGCCCAGCGACTTGCCGATGATCTCCTTCATGATCTCGTTCGTGCCGCCGTAGATCCGGGTGACGCGGGCGTCGGCGTACATCCGGCCGACGGCGTACTCGGTCATGTAGCCGTAGCCGCCGTGCAGCTGCACGCAGCGGTCGGTCACCCGGCCCTGCAGCTCGGTGGCCATGAGCTTGGCCGACGCGGCGCGCTCGGCGGTCAGCGTGCCGTCGCACAGCTCGCGCATGCACTGGTCGACGAACGCCTGCACGCAGTCGATCTCCGCGCGGCAGTCGGCGAGGCTGTGGCGCGAGACCTGGAAGGTGCCGATGGCCTGCCCGAAGGCCTGGCGCTCCTTGACGTAGTCCAGCGTGACCTGCAGCGCCGCCTCCGCCACCCCGACGCCGAGGATGGCGATGGACAGGCGCTCCTGCGCGAGGTTGGACACGAGGTAGCGGAAGCCCTCCCCCTCGTCGCCGAGCAGGTTGGCGGCCGGGACGCGAGCCTCGTTGAAGAACAGCTCGGCGGTGTCCTGGGAGTGCATGCCGACCTTGTCGAGGTTGCGACCGCGCTCGAAGCCCGGCGTGTCGCGCTCGACGATGAGGATCGACAGGCCGCGGTGGCGCTGGGTCGGATCGGTCTTGGCCGCGGTGATCACGAGGTCGGCGTTGATGCCGTTGGTGATGAAGGTCTTGGCGCCGTCGACGAGGTAGGTGCCGTCGTCCTGGCGGATGGCCTTCGTGCGGATGCCCGCCAGGTCCGACCCGGTCCCGGGCTCGGTCATCGCCACGGCCGTGATGAGCTCGCCGGACACGATGCCGGGAAGCCAGCGCTGCCGCTGCTCCTCGTTGCAGTACTCCAGGAAGTACGGCAGGCAGACGTCGTTGTGCAGGGTGATGCCCACGGCGAAGCCGCCGACGCCCGCTGCGCAGCACTCCTCACCGATGATGGCGTTGAAGCGGAAGTCGGCGCCGACGCCCGCCCCGCCGTACTCCTCGGGGACCTGCATGCCGAGGAAGCCGTGCTCGCCGGCGGCGGCGAAGACCTCGCGCGGGACGATGCCGTCCTTCTCCCAGGTCTCGAAGTGCGGCACGACCTCCTTGGCCAGGAAGCGGCGGAAGGACGCGCGGAAGTCCTCGTGGTCGTCCTCGTAGATCGCCCGGCGGCGGGACGGTGCGGGCTGCACGGTGCTCATGGCGAGGACGCTAGTGCACCCGCCCGGCGCCGTGGTCAATCGGTCACGAACGAGATGCGCCCGCTGGTCTCCAGCACGGCGAAGCGGACGTCGGCCAGCGATCCGATCTGGGCCTGGCGCGCCTCGGCGCCCAGTTCGTCGACGGTGATCCGCTGCCGGCGCAGCGCCCGGGCGCGGATCTCGCCGTCGGCGACGAGCACGACGGGCTCGCCCTCCAGCAGCGGCCGCAGGCGGCGGAAGCGGAAGCTCAGCCACGCCGTCGCGACCGTGAGCACCGCCAGGGTGGCGATGACCAGCGTGGTGCCGGTCAGCGAGTAGTCGCTCTGGGTCACGCCCTGCTGGACGAGGTCGCCGATGACGACGAGCAGGATGACGTCGAAGGGCTCCATCGAGCTCAGCTCGCGGCGCCCGACGGCGCGCGTGACGAGCAGGATGAGGAAGAACACGAACGTGGCACGCAGGACGAGGTCCATGGCTAGGGCATCACCGTGAGGTCGCGGTCGATCCGGGCCAGCGGGCGCTCGGCGTCGTCGAGCTCGGCGCCCAAGGGCGGCGGCCCGTGCTCGTCGGGTCGACCTGGCCCTGGAACCAGATCGTCATCTGCGCCCCGGCGGCCAGGGCCGGGTAGCTGAGCACGACGCGATCGCCGCGCGGGGCCTCGGACGCGGGGTCGGGCGAGATCGAGCTGAGCTGGATCCCCTCGAACCAGCCGCGGTCCAGCACCAGGCGCGGGTGGGCGACCGCGCGGGTCGCGTGCAGCACCAGGCGGCCCTGGAAGAGCAGCCCGCCGCGCAGCACCCGCGGGGCCTGGACGGCGATGGACGCCGCGGACCCCTGGGCCGCCGACCGGCTTGCGCGCTGACCGAAGACGTCGGCCAGCGCCAGGACGGCGACGACCAGCAGCAGGGTCATCACGAGCCGCCGCGCCCACAGCCCGCGCGTCAGCGCCAGCGGCTCGTCGCCCTCGGCCAGCACGGTGAACAGGTCGGTCATGCCACCCGCGATGTTCGCCGCGGCAGGGCGCCCACCTCCAGCGGCTGTTTGCCTTGCCTCCCCCGCCGGTGAGGCTTGAGGGTGATGACCGTCGACGCCGGCGCGGCACGGCCGTCGACGGCACGAGACCTGCGGGCGCACGCAACGGGCGCCGACCGGGACGACATCCTGCTTCGACGGTTCGCCGAGACCCGTGATCCGGGGATCCGCGAGCACCTTCGTCGAGTGCTGCCTCCCGCTCGCGCGCCACGCCGCGGGCCGGTACGCCCGGGGCGGCGCCCAGGAGGAGCTCCAGCGCGAGCTCGGCCGCTCGCCCACGGTCGGCGAGCTCGCGGGGCGCTGCGGTATGGAGGACGAGGTCGTGCTCGAGGCGCGCGAGGCGATCGCCGACGACCCCGACGGCGGCCTGGAGGCCGTCCTGGGCGGCGACGACGGGGGCTTCGGCCCCGCCGAGGGCCGCGCGACGATCGCGGCGCTGACCCGGGTGCTGCCGCCGCGTGAGCGCGAGGTCGTGCGCCCGCGCTTCGAGCAGGATCTGACCCAGGCCGAGATCGGCGAGCTCGTCGGGCTGTCGCAGATGACATCTCGCGCGTGCTGCGCACGGCGGTCCAGAAGCAGCGGATCGTCGCCGGAACCGACGCATGGCGCTGTCGGCGTCCTGACATCCGGACTCCCCCACCGGAGGTCCAGGATGCCTTGGCCGGCGTGCGACGTCACCGGTAGCGTCGGCCCGCATGCGCCGACTCCGCCCCGTCGCGATCGCCCTGGCCCTCGCGGCCACCCTGGCCGCCGCCGGCGCCGCCCAGGCCGCCGATCCCGTCGTGATGGCCGCGGGGGACGTGGCCTGCGACAGCCCGGGGATCACGACGCCCGGCCCGTGCAGCCAGGCCTACACCGCGGGCCTGGCGGTCAGCCAGCTCCAGAGCGCCGGCGGGCTCGACGCGCTGTTGGCCATGGGCGACCTGCAGTACGACCGCGGGGACCTGTCGGACTTCCAGAGCTACTTCGGCACGACATGGGGCCAGCCGCTCCTGCGCCCCGTCCTGCGGCCCGTGCCCGGCAACCACGAGTACGAGACCTCCGGCGCCTCGGGGTACTTCGACTACTTCGCCTCGATCGAGGTCGCGGCCGGCACCCGCGGCCAGGGCTGGTACTCCTTCGACGTCGGGTCCTGGCACTTCATCGGGCTCAACACGAGCGACGGCTGCACCCCGGTGTCCTGCGCCGCGGGGTCCGCGCAGGAGACGTGGCTCAGGCAGGACCTGGCCACCACGTCGCAGCCGTGCATCGCGGCCTTCTGGCACCACCCGCTCGACACGGTCAACGGCAGGCTCCACGACGTCTGGCAGGACCTCTACGACGCGGGCGCCGATCTCGTCCTCGACGGCCACAACCACGGCTACACCGGGGCGGTCGCCCTGAACGCCGACGGGCAGGCCGACCCGGCCGGCCCCCGGCAGATCGTCGTCGGCACCGGCGGCAAGAGCAACGGGGTCTACGGCCTGCTCAAGCTCACCCTGCACGCCAACGGCGCCGACTGGCAGTTCGTGGGCAGCGGCACGTCCGACTCCGGCTCGCTCACCTGCCACGGCAGCGCGCCCCCGCCGCCGCCCGCACCGGCCGCGCACTTCACCGTCACCGCGAACGGGCTGTCGGCGGCCGTGGCCAACACGAGCACGGGCAGCGCGACGTCGTGGGACTGGGACTTCGGCGATGGCACCGCGCACGCCACGCAGCGCACGCCGCCCGCCCACGTCTACGCCCAGCCCGGCACGTACACGATCACGCTGACCGCCGGCAACGCGACCGGGTCGACCCAGGAGCAGCGCACGGTCACCGTCGTGCGTCCGCCGCTCGCGAGCTTCACCGCGTCGGTCCACGACCTCGACGTGACGTTCACCGACACGTCGACCTCGGCGCCGGTGACCTGGCGCTGGGACTTCGGCGACGGCGCGAGCGCCACGACCCAGAGCCCGTCGCACCGCTACGCGGCCGCGGGCACCTACACCGTCCGGCTCACCGCGGGCAACGCCGGCGGCAGCTCGATCAGGACCCAGGCGGTGACGGTGACGGCGCCCGTCGTCGTCATGCCGGGCGGCCCGCCGTCCGGCGGCCCCGACGTCGCGCCGCCACCGCTGGTGGCGCCCCCCGTGGCGCCGGTGGAGCCACCCGCGACGCCGCCGGCCGTCGACCAGCCCGTCCTCGCCCAGTCCACTGCCCCCGTCCCCGTCCCCGTCCTGACGGGGGCCCGCGCGCGGGCCGCGCTGCGCGCGGTGCTGACGCGGCGCCTGCGCGGCTGGCGGATCACCGGCCTGACATGCAGCGCGAAGGCCGGCTCACGCTCGGCGAGCTGCCGCTTCACCGCCCGGCGGCACGGGCGCATCATCCGCGCGACGGGGAGGCTGACGGCCTCGGCGGGCACGGGCGCGCTGCGCTACCGCCTGAGCCTGCGCCGCGGCACGTCGCGCCACCGCTCGCACTGGACCGGTCGGGCGACCGGCTGAGCGCCCGTGCGCCGGTGACGGATGCCCTGCGCGGGTACCCGTCGGGCATGGCCCAGACCGAGCGCCTGATCCCCGCCTCCCCGGATCGCCTCTTCGCGGTGCTCTCCGACCCCGCGTCCTACGCCCACTGGGTCGTCGGCTCGGACACGATCCGCGCCGCCGACCGCGGCTGGCCGGCCGTGGGCGCGAAGATCCACCACCGCGTCGGCTGGGGGCCGCTCAAGCTCGACGACACCACCGAGGTCCTCGCCGCCGACGCACCGCGCCACCTACGCCTGAAGGCCAGGGCCCGCCCCCTGGGCACCGCCCACGTCGACCTGCGCCTGGAGGCCCAGGGCGGCTCGACGCTCGTGACGATGACCGAGGACGCCGGCGACCCGCTGACGCGCCTGGCGTTCAACCCGCTGACCCATCACCTCGTGCACCGGCGCAACGTCGAGTCGTTGCGGCGGCTCGAGGAGCTCGCGCTGGGCCGGGGGCCCGCGACGCCGGACCCGCCGCGGTCAGACGGCGACTGAGCGCCGGGGCCACGCCACCGGCGTGCCGCCGCCCGGCCACGCCATGTCGCGCATGCCGCCCGGCGCGGCCGGGTATGGCCCGGGCGTGCCCGCCCCGCCACCTCCGCGCCGCCCATGACCGAGCACCGCCTCCCCGGCGGAGGCGTCGTCCACGCGTTCGCGCGCATCTACGTCGACGAGTCGACCGCGGCCGCCGCCGCCCAGCGCGCCGCCGAGGCGCTGGCCGAGGAGGGCGACGTGCGGATGTACCGCTTCGTGCGCCCGATCGGCCAGTACGTGCTCGCGGTGCTGGCGCCCACCGACGCCGAGCTGCAGCGCACGCGCCGCACCGTGGCCTGGGGCGGCGAGGACCATCCCCTCGGCGAGGTCGAGGTCGTCGCCCTCCGGCGGCGCTTCGACGAGGCGGCCGCGGATCGCGTGCGGACCCCGGACGGGCGCCCGATGTCCTCCTGACGGCGCGGCGCTGCAGTCCGAGGAGGCACGGCCGATACCGGGGCAGTGAGGAGCGAACGCCCGCTGCCGATTCCCGTGCCCGCGGTCCTTGCGCGCTGGTTCGCGCTCATGGTGGGCGTGGCGAGCGCGATGACCGGCGTGTCGCTGCTGGCCGACCTGACCCCCGACGCCCATCGGGGCGTCGAGCTCGTGCTCACGCTCTGCGGGGCGTTGACCGCCGCGGTCGTCGGCCGCTTCGGACGCCGGCGCCCGGCGGCCTGGTTCGTGTGGTTCGCCGTCCCCGCCGTCGTGGCGATGGTCTCGGCGGGCGTCTACCTCTCCGGCGACCCCGGCAACCCCGGCGCGAGCTTCTTCGTGGCGGGCGCCGTGTACTCCGCGTACTTCTTCCCCGTCCGCGTCGCCGCCGCGCACCTCGCGCTCGCCGGCCTGCTCCTCGGCGCGGCCCTGGTGGCCATCGCCTCCCCCGAGGCCGCGCTGGACCGCTGGATGTTCACGATGGGCATCGCCGTGCTGATCGGCTGGGTCATCAGCGTCCTGCGCGACCAGCTCCTGGACCGGGCGGCCACCGACCCGCTCACGGGCGTCCTCAACCGCGGCGCGTTCACCGAGCGCCTGGAGCACGAGCTGCGCCACGTGCGCGCCAAGGGCGCCTCGCTCGGGCTCATCTACGTCGACGTCGACGACTTCAAGCGCCTCAACGACACGGGCGGTCACTCGGCGGGCGACGCGGCGCTGCGCGAGGTCGCCGTGGTGCTCAACGTCGCGGCCCGCGGTGCCGGGCGCGTCGGGCGCATGGGAGGCGACGAGTTCGCGCTCGTGCTGCCCCATGCCGACCAGCGCGCGACCGAGCGCGCGGCCGCCGAGGTGCAGCGCCGGGTCCGGGAGTCGGGCGTCGGGTCGACGGTCAGCGTCGGGGTGGCCACGGCCCCGCTGCACGGCGACGGCGACGCGGCGCTCATGCTCGCCGCCGACGCCGCGCTCTACGCGGCCAAGCGCAGCGGCCGCGACCGCGTGGTCACCGCCGCGCCGCCGACCACCCTCGCGGCCTGAGGACGGTCACGCGCGGCGACTGGTCACGCCGAGGTGACCGCGTGGTGGACCGCCCACATGAGCGCCTGCGGCCGCGGGTCCACCGGCCGGTCGTCGCGCATCGCGCTCATGGCGTAGGAGATGCCCACGCGCTGCAGCGGCCAGGCGCAGTGCACCGAGCCGCCGGCGCCGGGGTGACCGAACGCCTCCGGCGGCGGGCCGAACACCCGCAGATCGGTCTGCAGCTGGAAGCCGACGCCGAAGGCCATCGGCTCGTTGAGCATGGGCTCCCAGCGGCGCGTGAGCTCGGTGCGCCCGCGCTGCAGCGACTCCTCGGAGAGCAGCCGCACGCCGTCGACCTCCCCGCCCCGGGCGAGGCACCCGTAGAGACGCGCGACCGAGCGCGCCGTCCCGATGCCGCCGGCGCCGGGGATCTCGGCGGCGTGCCAGTCGGGCCGGTTCCACGGCACCCACTTCATGGGGAACATCTGCGGGTTGTTCCACACGCGCCCGAGGAGCTCGTCGGACTGCATGGACTCGCCGTCCCACTGCGCGTAGCCGCCCCAGCTCGGGGTGTAGGCCATCGTCGCGACGTCGGGCTCGCGCTCCGGCGGCAGCCCGATGAACAGGTCCAGGCCGAGCGGTCCGGCGACCTCCTCGGCGAAGAAGCGGCCCACGCTGCGCCCGTCGGCGCGGCGGACGAGCTCACCGCACAGCCAGCCGTAGGTGAACGCGTGGTAGGCGTCGGCGGCGCGCGGGTCGGTCTCCTGCGGCTGGGCCGCCAGCCGCGCGGCGATCGCGCGGTCGTCGGTGATGTCGTCGTGGCGGACCTTCTCGCGGATGCCGGGGAGACGGCCGCGGTGCGACGCCAGCTCGGCCACGGTGACCGCGCCCTTGCCCTCGGCGGCGAACTCGGGCCAGTAGCGCGCGACCGGCGCCTCGAGGTCGATCACCCCGCGGTCGACGAGCATGAGCACGCACAACGCGGCCAGGCCCTTGGTGCCCGAGAAGATCACCGGCATGGTGGACGCGGTCCACGGCCGCCCGCTCTCGCGGTCGGCCAGGCCGCCCCACAGGTCCACCACCGGCACGCCGTCGAGGGTGACCGCGAACGCCGCGCCGACCTCGTCGAAGCGCTCGAAGTTCTGCGCGAAGGCGGTGCGCACGGCCTCGAAGCCGGGTGCCACCTCGCCGTCGATCATCGTGTCGCCCATCGTCGCCCTCCCGCCCGTCGTTGACACCACACGCGGCCAGGCGGGTGGTCACACCCCGCCAGCCTAGGGAACTCGGCGCCGCGCCGGGTGACACACCCGACGCCGGGTCACTATGGTGGGGCGCCACGTATCCGGTCACACCCACCCGAGGAGCACCATGGCCGTTCTCGAGGACGCCATCACGTCGATGAAGTCGCGCCTTGCCGAGATCGATCAGCAGATCGGACCGCTGGTCGCCGAGGCCGACCAGCTGCGCGACGCGATCGCGCGGCTCGGCGGCGCCGACGGCGCGTCGTCGTCCCCGCGCCGTTCCGCCCGGGCGGCGACCCCCGCCGCCCCGCGCCGCGCAACGGGCGGCAGCGCGCGCCGGCGGCGCACCGCCGCGGGGCGCGCGCCGCGCGGCGCCAACCGCGAGGCGATCCTGAAGGCCATCGCCGGCGAGCCCAAGACCGCCGGCCAGGTGGCGTCGGAGACCGGCATCGGCCGGGGCACCGTCGCCTCGACGCTCACCAAGCTCGTCAACGACGGCCGGGCCAAGAAGGCCCAGCGCGGCTACCAGGCGTCCTGAGCGGGCCACTCGCCGCCCCGCCCCGCCCGGCCTAGCGCCGCGGCGGGCTGGGCAGGTGCGAGCCCGCGGAGTAGCCGGCGTCGACCGGCAGGGTCACGCCGGTCACCCAGCGCGCGAGGTCACCGGCGAGGAACAGCACGGCGCTGCCGACGTCCCACGCGGTGCCCTCGGTCTGCATGAGCGAGCGCTTCCGGCGGATCTCGCGCATCTCGTCCGTCATGCCGCGCGAGCGCACCATCGGCGTGTACACCATCCCCGGCGCCACGCAGTTGACGCGGATGCCCTGGAGGCCGTGCTGCGCGGCCATCGTCCGGGTGAGCTGGGTGATGGCGCCCTTGGTGGTCGCGTACGTCACCGCGGGGTGACCCCCGAGCAGACCGGCCGCCGAGGACATGTTGACGATCGACCCACCGCCGGCCTCGATCATGTAGGGGATGACGAACCGCGCCATCAACATCATCGACTTGACGTTGATCCGCATGGCGTCGTCCCAGCGGTCGGGATCCACGTCGACGGCGGTGCCGGGCGGCCCGGCGATGCCCACGTTGTTGACCAGGACGGCGGGGGGACCGAGCTGGCGGGCGATGTCGGTCACCACGCGCCGGCAGTCCTCCTCGGTCCCGACGTCGCCGTGGTGGACCTCGGCCACGCCGCCCTCGCCGACGATGAGGTCATGGGCCCTGCGGGCGGCGACCTCGTCGATGTCGACGAGCGCGATGCGGGCGCCGGCGCGGGCGAGCATGATCGCCGCGGCGCTGCCGTTGCCCACCCCCTCGGGGTGCGCGCCGCCGCCGGTGACGATGGCGACCTTGCCGGTCAGCCCGAAGTCGATCTCCTGCATGCGCGCAGACGCTAGTCGTCGGCGGCGCGGCGCGTCGCGCGGATCGCCCCCGCCCTGCGCGGGACCGGGGCGCTCAGGTCCGGTTCACCTCAGCGGGCCCGGCGGTCGGCCGTGAACGCCGACGGGCTGCCGAACGAGCCGTAGGCCGTGAAGCCGCCGTCGACGGGCAGCGCGATGCCCGTGATGTAGGCCGCCAGGTCGCTGAGCAGGAACGCGCACGCGTCGCCGATGTGCTCCGGCTCGCCGGCGCTGCCCGACGGGATGACGTCGCTCAGCGCCGCCACCCACGCCTCGTCCTCGAAGTAGGGCTCGGTCAGCGGCGTGCGGATGAGGCCCGGGCACACGGCGTTGACCCGCACGCCCCGCCCGCCGAGGTCGCGGGCCAGGCCCCGGGTCAGGCCGAGCAGCCCGGCCTTGCTCGCGTTGTAGGCCACGCGCCGGTCGACGGCGACCAGGCCGGCGGCCGACGAGATGTTGACGATCGACCCCGAGCCCTGGGCGACCATCGCGCGCCCGGCGTGCTGGGCGCAGTAGAAGGCGCCGCTGAGGTTGACGTCCATCACGTGGTGCCAGTCCTCCGGGGTCACCTCCAGCGGGTCGCCGGTGATGCGGATGCCCGCGCAGCTGACCAGGCCGTCGAGACGCCCGAACGCCTCGAGGACCGCCGTGAAGGCGCGCCGCACCGCGGCGGGATCGGCGACGTCGGCCTCCAGCGCCAGGTGCGGGCCTCCGTCGGCGGGCGCCAGCGCCTCCACGACCGCGCGCGCGTCGTCGGCGCGGCGGTCGAGCACCGCCACCCGGGCGCCCTCGCGGACGAGCACCCGTGCGGTGGCCGCGCCGATCCCGCTCGCGCCGCCCGTCACGACGCAGGTCCTGCCAGCGAGCAACATGATGGTCCTCCTCGGTCGCGGTGTGCGCATGCGGCGCGCGGGTGCGCCACCGCACGGCGGAGCCTAGGCGGGCGGCCGCCGGGCGTGTAGAAGTCGCGGCACATCCACCGGCGGGAGGACAAGGTCGTGCGAAGACTGCAGAGCCAGGGCGTCCATCACGTGACGCTCGTCGGGGCGGACCGCCAGACATCCATCGACTTCTGGCAGGGCGTGCTGGGCATGCCGTTCGTCTTCGAGCAGCCCAACCTCGACAACGCGGCCGAGAGCCACCTGTACTTCGACCCGGGCGACGGCCGCCTGATCACCGTGTTCACCGACGAGGACCGCGTGGCCGATCCGGGCCGCACGCCGACCGACCCGGGGTGCGTGCACCACCTCGCGTTCGCGCTGTCGCAGGCGACGTTCGCCCAGGCCGTCGGGCGCCTCGACGAGCGCGGCATCCGCCACAGCGGCGTCAAGGACCGCGGCTTCATGGACTCCATCTACTTCGAGGACCCTCTGGGCCTGCTCATCGAGCTGGCGTCCTACCGGTTCGAGCCGCCCGCGGGCCGGACGCACGCCGCCGTCCTGCGCCGGGCCCACGAGCTGCGGGTCGCGGCCGGCGCCGAGGCCATCGGGACGGTCCACCTCGCCGACGCGATCGAGGCGCTCGTGGCCGAGGGCGCCGGCTAGGGCGCGTCCAGCAGGTCCAGGAGCGCGGACGCGACCTGCTCGGGCCCCTCCTCGGCCTGGCGGTGGCCCGCGTCGTGCCAGGTCGCATGGCGTGCGCGGGTGCCCGTGCAGCCGGCCGGACGCAGCGCAGCAGGCCGCGGTGGGCCTCGTCGACGAGCGGGACCCGGCGCCGCCGAGCCCGAGGCCGACCAGCTCGGAGACCGGCGGCCAGGCGATCTCCGGGGCGCTCACCGGCCCGGGCGCCGGTGGACCGGCAGGCGCAGCGTGCGCTGGGGCAGCCGAGCGTCGGCCCAGCCGGCGGTGCCGTCGAACGTCGCGGTCACCCGCAGCCTGGCGCGTCCGCGGGGGATGCGCACCGTCAGGCGCTGCCGCGAGGCGGAGGTCGTGCGCGTGACCCGGCGCACGCCCGAGCCGGACACCTGGAGCGTCAGGTGCCCGCGGCCGGCCGCCGTGCGGACGAGCAGGAGGTGGAAGGTCCGCGTCCCGCGCCGGCGCGCCGAGAGGCGCAGGCGGGCGCGGCATCCTGCCGAGAGCACCGTCTCGCCCGGCCCGTCGACGACCCGTGCCTGCCCCGCGCAGCCGGTCCCCGCCAGGTCCGCCGGTGCGACCCGGTTCGACGCCGGCCCCGGCGCCGCCCGCGGGACGGCCAGCTCGCGGCGCACGACGTCCAGCGCCGGGCGGGGCGTGCCGTCGGCGCCGACCAGCCCGGTGTCCCACCACGAGCCGGGCGCCGACGGCACGGGCCCGTACCAGTTGTAGAGGTACATCCGCGTGATCCGCGGCGACATCCGCGCCAGGACGAACGCGTGCGCTGTCGAGCGCGCGGCGCGGGCGAGGTCGACGTCCAGGAACGGCCAGAACCGCACGATGCCGCCGGTCTCGGTGACCCACAGCTCGCCGGGCACGGCGCTCAGCAGCGCCGCGGTCGTGCTCTGCAGCGGGTCGGTGAGGTCGGTCGCGTCGCCGTAGTCGTGGATGCCCCACAGCCGTGGATCGGTGCCGAGGTGCGCACGGTAGGCGCGCAGCCAGTCCAGCGCGCCGGGAATGTCGAGCACGTCGCCGGCGACCAGGCGCGCGTCCGGCAGGACGCGGCGCGCCTCGTCGTAGTAGGCCGCCGCGAGGGCCGGGTCGTCCCACGTCGGCTGTGACACGTGGTTGGGCTCGTTCCACGGCGTCACGATCCCGACCTGCGGATAGCGCCCGTGGAACGCCGCCAGCGCCGCCCCGTAGGCGGCGACCGACGGCGCGGTCCCGGGGTGGCGCGAGTGCTCGAACGCGACGGACGGCTCGAGCCCGTGGGCCGCGGCGGCCGCCATCCAGGCGTCGACCGCGTCGCGCTCCCAGCCGCCGCGCACGACCGCGTCGTAGGGCACGACGAGCCGCGCCGCGTGCAGGCCCAGCGCCAGGAACCGGGGATCGGCGAAGGCGGCTGGGTTGGCCTCGCCGATGCCGACGACGGGCTCGGCGCGCGCCGGGCGGGCGGCCACGGCGGCGAGCGCGAGGGCGAGGGCGACGACCGCCGTCACGCCGATCGGCGCCGGGCACCGGCGCGGCGTCCTGCCGCGGCTGCCACGCGATGGGCGTCCCTGCGTCACGGCCATGCCGCGGCCTCCTCGGGTCGACAGACGACGGGCCGACGCTAGGGCATCGACGCGAGGGCGGCCCGGGGACCGGTACGACGGGCGACCTCGACGCCGCCCCAGGCCGGTCTCAGCCGGCGTCGCAGGCCCGGCGCGGGGCCGAGCACGACGTCGCCGGCCTCAGCCCGGCGCCAGGATGCCCGCCAGCACGTCGAGCGCGCGACGGCGGTGGGCGTCGAGCTCGGCGACCAGGGCGTCGACGTCGCGGGCGCGGATGGCGGCCAGGATGCGGTCGTGCGCGTCGACGGCGGCGTGGCGCTCCTCGGGCGAGTTGTAGTACATCGCCCGGTAGGCCTCCGTCGAGTCCCACAGCAGGCGGATGAGCCGCATGGCATGGGGATGGCCGGGCGCCTCGAGGATCGCGAAGTGGAAGCGTCGGTTGGCCTCCAGCTCGCCGGCCACGTCCCCCGCCTCGGCGGCGTCGACGCAGTCGCGGGCCGCGAGCACGATCCGGTCCAGCGCGTCGTCGTCGAGCGTTGGCAGCGCCGCCCGGGCCGCCCGGTCCTCGAGGACCTGGCGCAGCGCGTAGATCTCCTCGAGGTCGTCGATGCGCAGCTCCGTGACGAAGTAGCCGCGCCGCGGCCGGTAGGTGACCTGACCCTCCTGCTCGAGCACCCGCAGCGCCTCGCGCACGGGGGCGATGCTCACCCCGAGGCGCTCGGCCACGTCCTCCTGGCGCACGCGCTGCCCGGGGCGCAGCTCGCCCGCGACGATCGCCCGCCGCAGCGCGTCGAGCGCGTGCTGCGGGGTCGTCCCGGGCCCGGTGGGCCGGGCGCCGACCGGGCCGGCGGCCATCAGCGGAAGGCCGGGATGCCGGTCAGCGCGCCGCCGACCACCAGCGCGTGGACGTCGGCCGTGCCCTCGTAGGTCACCACGGACTCCAGGTTGTTCATGTGACGGATGACGGGGTACTCGAGCGTGACGCCGTTGGCGCCGAGGACCTGGCGCGCGGTGCGCGCGACCTCCAGCGCCGCGTTGACGTTGGCCAGCTTGCCCATCGAGACGTGCTCGTTGCGCAGGGTGCCCGCGTCCTTCATCCGGCCCAGGTGCATCGCCAGCAGGATCCCGCGGTTGACCTCGGTGGCCATGAACGCCAGCTTCTGCTGCTGGATCTGGGTCGCCGCGATCGGCCGGCCGAAGACGATGCGCTCCTTGCTGTACTCCAGCGCCGACTCGAAGCAGGCCCGGGCGGCGCCCATCGCGCCGAAGACGATGCCGAAGCGTGCCTCGTTCAGGCACGACAGCGGACCGCGCAGCGACGTGGCCTCCGGGAGCATCGCCTCGGCGGGCAGGCGCACGTCGTCGAGCAGCAGCTCGGAGGTGATCGACGCCCGCAGCGAGAGCTTCTTGTGGATGTCCTGGGTCGTGAAGCCCTTGGTGCCGCGCGGCACCAGGAACCCGCGGATCCCCTCGTCGGTGGCCGCCCAGACCACCGCGACGTCGGCGCGCGAGCCGCTGGTGATCCACATCTTCTGGCCGTGCAGGATCCAGTCCGTGCCGTCGCGCCGCGCGCGGGTGCGCATCGCGCCGGGGTCCGAGCCCGCGTCGGGCTCGGTCAGCCCGAAGCAGCCCAGCGCCTCGCCCGCCGCCATCCGCGGCAGCCACTGCTGCTTCTGCTCCTCGCTGCCCCAGCGCCAGATGGCGTACATCGCCAGCGAGCCCTGCACGGAGACCAGGCTGCGCAGCCCGCTGTCGCCGGCCTCCAGCTCCAGGCACGCGAGGCCATAGGCCGTCGCGCTGGCCCCCGCGCACCCGTAGCCGTCCAGGTGCATGCCCAGCACGCCCAGCCGCCCCAGCTCACCGAGCAGCTCGGCGGGGACCGTCGCATCCTCGAACCACTCCCCCACGTTGGGGACCACGCGGTCGCGCACGAAGGCCCGGACCGCGTCGCGGATGTCGCGCTCCTCGTCGCTCAGCAGCGCATCGGTCGACAGGAAGTCGTGCGGGCGGATCTCTGGCGGGGCGCTCGTGGCGGACATGCGGGCTCCTTGACCCTAGAGTTTCGAAGATCTAGGATTCATTGAACCACATGCCCTCGGCACTCGACAACGTCCGGGTGGTCGACTTCTCGCGGGTGCTCGCCGGGCCGTTCGCCACCATGCTGCTCGCCGACCTCGGCGCCTCCGTCGTCAAGATCGAGCGCGGCGGCCCGGGCGCGGCGGGCGACGACACCCGCACCTGGGGCCCGCCCTACGACGACGCGGGCGAGGCGACCTACTACCTGTCGGTCAACCGCAACAAGGACAGCGTCGTCCTGGACTTCGCCGACCGCGCCGACCTCGAGCGAGCACGGGCGCTGGCGGCGGGCGCCGACGTCGTCGTCGAGAACTTCCGCCCCGGCGTCATGGACCGCCTCGGCCTCGGCTACGAGGCGCTGTCGGCCGCCGACCCGTCGCTCGTCTACTGCTCCATCACCGGGTTCGGCCGCCGCGCGGGCGCCGACCTGCCCGGCTATGACCTGCTCATCCAGGCGCTCGGCGGGCTCATGTCGATCACGGGCCCGGCCGGCGGCGAGCCGCAGAAGGTCGGGGTTGCGCTCGTCGACGTGCTCGCCGGGCTGTTCGCGACCGTCGGCATCCTCGCCGCCCTGCGCCACCGCACCGCGACGGGCGAGGGCCAGCGCGTCGAGGTCGACCTGCTCTCCTCGCTGCTGGCCGCGCTGGTCAACCAGGGCTCGGCGTTCACCGCGGGCGGCGTCGTGCCGACCCGCATGGGCAACCAGCACCCCAGCGTCGCGCCCTACGAGCCGCTGCCCTGCGCCGAGGGCGAGCTCGTCCTGGCCGTGGGCAACGACCGGCAGTTCGCGGCGCTGTGCGAGGTCCTCGGCGTCCCGGCGCTGGCCGCGGACCCGCGCTACGCCACCAACACCGCGCGCGTCGAACACCGCGAGACGCTGCGCGCCACCCTCGTCGAGCGCCTGGCCGCGCGCCCTGCCCCAGACTGGGCGCAGGCCCTGACGGCGGTGCGCGTGCCCGCCGGCGTGGTCAATGACGTCGGCGCGGCGTTCGCGCTGGCCGCGCGGCTCGGGCTGGAGCCCATCGTGCCGCTTCCCCGCCCCGACGGCAGCACCGTCGGCCTGACGCGCAACCCCATCGGCCTCTCGGCCACCCCGCCGACCTACCGCTCGGCCCCGCCGCCCTACGCGGCGCATCCTGAGCCCTCCCGCGCCTAGCCCCCACCCCGACAGGAGCCCCATGCTCGACACCGCCCCATCGCCCTCGCTGGACGACGGGACCACCCTGTTCATCGGCGGCGCCTGGCGATCGGCCGCCGCGACCTACGAGCGGTTCGACCCGGCCGACCTGGACCGCGGCACGGGCACCTTCGCCGCGGCGGGCGCCGGCGACGTCCGGGCCGCCTACGACGCCGCGGAGACCGCCGGCCCGGGCTGGGCCGCCACGCCGGCGCCCGTGCGCGGGGAGGTCCTGCGCCGCGCCGCCGACCTGCTCGAGGCCCGCGTCGACGAGGCCTGGCGGCGCCTGACCGCCGACATGGGCAAGACGGCGCGCGATGCCCGGGGCGAGGTCCTGCGCAGCGTGGCGATCCTGCGCTACTTCGCCGGCGAGCTGTCACAACCCTCCGGCGAGACCTATCCGAGCGCCGACCCCGCGACGCTGCTGATGACCGTCGAGGAGCCGCTGGGGATCGTCTGCGCGATCACCCCGTGGAACTTCCCCTCCGCGATCCCGACGTGGAAGCTGGCGCCCGCCCTCGGCTTCGGCAACACCGTGGTCTTCAAGCCCGCCGAGGCCGCGTCGGGCAGCGCCGTCCTGCTGACCGCCGTCCTGCAGGAGGCCGGGCTGCCCGACGGCGTGCTCAACCTCGTCACCGGCCACGGCCGCGACCTTTCGGGCGCGCTGACCGGCGACCCGCGGCTGGCCGCCCTGACGTTCACGGGCTCGGGCCCGGTGGGCGCCGGCCTGCGCGCGGCCGTGGCCGACCGCAACGTCAAGGTCCAGCTCGAGCTCGGCGGCAAGAACCCCGCGATCGTGCTGGCCGACGCCGACCTGCCCGACGCCGCGGCCCAGGTCATGCGCGGCGCGATGATCGCCACGGGTCAGCGCTGCACGGCCACGAGCCGCGTCTACGTCGAGCGCACCGCCGCCGCCGAGTTCCGCGAGCTGCTGGCCGGGCAGGTGCGGGCGCTCGTCGTCGGCGACCCCTACGACGAGGCCACCGACGTCGGACCGCTGGCCTCGGCCCAGCAGCTGGCCACCGTGCGCTCCTACCTGGACCTGGCCCGCGACGAGCACGCCGAGGTGCTCGCCACCGGCACGGCGGCGCAAGCCGCGTGCTTCGTCGCGCCCACCGTGCTGACCGGCGTGGACCCCGACAGCCGCCTCATGCGCGAGGAGATCTTCGGACCGGTCCTCGTCCTGCAGGAGGTCGAGGACTTCGATGCGGCGCTGGCCGCCGCCAACGACACCGAGTTCGGGCTGTCCTCGGCGGTCTTCACCCGCGACCTCGGGCGCGCCATGGCCTTCGTGCGCGGCACGCGCTCGGGCATCGTGCACGTCAACCGCGAGACGACCGGCGGCGAGCCCCACGTGCCCTTCGGCGGCGTCAAGGGCTCGAGCAGCATGAGCCGCGAGCAGGGCAAGGCCGCCCGTCACTTCTTCACGACGAGCAAGACGGTGTACCTGCGGGCGACCTGAGCGCCCGGGCCCACGGTCGGAGACCGTGGACGACTACCGATGACGCCCGGCGACCCTCGGCCTAGCGTCGGGCTATGCACCGCACCCGTCTCGCCGTCGGCCTCGGCGCCGCTGCCGCGCTGGTCCTGCGCCCGCGGCTGCGCACCTGGGGCGCCACCGTCGACGACCGCACGCGGATCCTGCCCGGCGACGGGCTGATCGACGGCGAGCGCGGCATCGCCACGATGGCGACGACGATCGACGCACCGCCCGAGGCGATCTGGCCCTGGCTGGCGCAGATGGGGCACGACCGCGCCGGGTGGTACTCCTGGGACCGGCTGGACAACGGCGGCCGGCCCAGCGCCGACCACCTCGAGCCGGCCTGGGGCCACGTCGCCGCCGGCGACCGCCTCATCGCGGTCCCGGGCACCATGTGGTTCGAGGTCGCGCACGCCGAGCCCGGCCGCTCGCTGGTCCTGTGCGCGCGCCTGGACCTCAGGGGCCGCTCGCTACGGCCGTCGGCGCCGCGGCCGCGGCGCTTCATCGACTCGCGCTGGGAGTTCTTCCTGGAGCCCCTGCCCGGCGGCCGCACACGCGTGCTCGTCCGCAGCGGAGCGGTCGGTGCGCCGCGCGCCGTGACCGAGGTCCTCGACCTGCTCTTCTGGCATCCCGCCCACGTGATCATGCAGGTGCGCCAGCTGCAGAACCTGCGCCGGCGCGCCCAGGGCACCCAGGCCCCGGCGGTCGGCGGGGCGCCACGGCCGGCGCGGGCGCCGCGGGCTGATGGCCGCCGTTCGGCGGACTACGGATCGTCACGGCGGTGATCGGCGGATGCCCGCCACCGGGCCCGGGCCGTACGTTCGGGATCCACCGCCCCAAGGAGATCACCGAGATGTACGAGCACGTCATCGCAGGGTTCGACGGCCACGACGGCGGGCGTGACGCCATCGTCCTGGCGGCCGCGCTGAAGCCCGGCCGGATCACGATCGTCTCGGCCTACGGCCCCGCGACGTCGATGAGCCCGCTGGCCACGAACGCATTCTGGGAGGCCCTGCACGACGAGGCCACCAAGAACCTCGAGGCCGCCCGCGCCGCGATCGGCGTGGACGCCGAGCTGCTCGCGGTCTCCGACACGTCCCCCGCCCGGGCGCTGCACGAGAGCGCCGAGAGCGCGGGCGCCGACCTCATCGTGCTCGGCAGCGCCCACCACGGGCGCCTCGGGCGCATGGTGCTCGGCGACGTCGGGCGCTCCGTCGTCCACGGCGCCCCGTGCCCCGTCGCGATCGCGCCGCGGCGCTTCCGCGACACCTCCTGGACCCCCGGGCGCATCGCCGTCGGCTACGACGGCGGCCCGGAGGCCGGCCAGGCGCTGGAGGCCGCCACCGGCCTGGCGCGCAGCCTGGGTGCCGAGCTGCTCATCGTCACCGCCTGGACCCCGACGACCATGGCCGCGACCTACGCCGCGCTGCCCGGGGTCACCGAGATCGCCGCCGAGGACGAGGCCAACGCCCAGAAGATCCTCGACGAGGCCGTGGCCGGCGCCGGCGTCCCCGCCGAGGGCCGCCTGGTGGCCGGGGCGCCCGGACCCGCGCTGGCGAAGGCCGCCGATGAGGTCGACCTCGTCGTCGTCGGCTCCCGCGGCTGGGGCAGCGCCCGGCGCGTGCTCAGCGGCAGCACCTCGGACTACCTCGTCCACCACGCCACCACCCCGGTGGTCGTGATCCCGCGCCCGGCCGCCGCCGAGGAGGCGACGACCGCGCCCACCGGCCCCAGGGCCGGTGCCGTGACGCCGTGATCCGGCCGGCGCGCCGCGGCCGGTCCGGGAACGCTCGTCCCCGGACCGCGGCTGCGGCCGGCGCGCTAGGCGGTCAGCTGCGCGCGCCGGCGGCGGATCTCGCCACCGAGCGCCGTCAGGGCCTCGGGCGTCTGCTGCGCGCGGACGGCGCGGCGCCCGAGCTCGACGCGGACCTCCTCGCCGGCGCGGTCCAGCGAGGCCTCGAACCCGTCGACCTGCTCACCGGCCAGGGACCTCGCGTCGGCCGCGATGCTCCGCAGGCGTGCGACCGCACGGTCCAGGCCGGCGCGCACCTCGCCGGTCGCACCCTCGCGGGCGCGGTCGAGGTCGGCGAGCGCGTCGTGCAGATCATCGGTCCATGTCCGCTCCGGCGCCTTCTTGGTGGTCTTGATGGCCGTGGTCGCCATGTCCTGCTCCTCTCGTGGATGGTCGGGGGAGCCTCGAGTCTCGTGGCCCCCGTCCCCGCTGCCATCCGCATCCGCGCGCTGTCGCACCCCGTACTTCCCACGGAGAGCACCCCATGAGCTCGAGCCGCACCATGCCCGCCGCCGACACGGCCTGGCTGCGCATGGACCGTCCGACCAACCACATGGTCATCACGTCGGTCATGACCTTCGACGAGCCGGTGGACCTCGACCGCTTCCGCGCCCTGATGCAGGAGCGCATCGTCGACCCGTTCCCGCCGTTCCGGAGGATCGTGACCGCCCCGGGGCCGCTGTCGGCGCCGCGCTGGGCCGACGACCCGGACTTCGACATCGACCTGCACCTGCACCGCATCGCACTGCCCGCGCCGGGCGACCGGGGCGCGCTGGAGGCGCTGGTCGGCGACCTGATGGCGCGCGGGATGGAGCGCGAGCGCCCGCTGTGGGACGTGCACCTCGTCGAGGGCCTCGGCGACGGCTGCGCGCTGGTCGTGCGCATGCACCACTGCATCGCCGACGGCATCGCCCTGGCCCAGGTCCTGCTGACGATGACCGACGCCGCCGAGCCCGACCCGTCGGCCGTCGAGCGGCCCGCGCGGCCGGGCCGCCGGCTGCCGCTGGGCCCGCTCGCCGGCCCGGTGGGCGCGCTGGCGGGCCTCGGGCGCGACGCGGCCTCGGCCCTCCTGCACGAGTCGATGCGGACCGTCGTGCACCCGGCGCGCCTGCTCGAGCTCGGGCGCGAGGCCCGCGACGACGCGACCGCGCTGCTGACGCTGCTCACCGTCCCCTCGGAGCACGAGACGCTGCTCAAGGGCGAGCACGGCGTGGCCCAGCGCGTGGCCTGGACGCCGCCGCTGCCGCTCGCCGACGTCAAGGCGATCGCGCACGCCACGCAGACGACGGTCAACGACGTGCTGCTGGCGGCGCTGAGCGGCGGCCTGGCGCGTTACCTGGCCGACCGCGGCGAGACCGAGGACGAGCTGTGCGTCATGGTGCCGTTCAACCTGCGCCCGCCGGGCCGCCCGCTGCCCGCCAACCTCGGCAACCGCTTCGGCCTCATCCTGCTCGCGCTGCCGCTCGGCGACCGCCCGCCGGGCGCGCGCCTGGCCGAGGTGCACGCCCGCATGCGGGCGATCAAGGACTCCCGGCAGCCCGCCATGTCCTACGCCATCCTCGGCGTCATGGGCCGCACGCCGGCGCGGGTGCAGGCCTGGGTCATGGACCTGTTCTCGGCCAAGAGCACGGCGGTGGTGACCAACGTCCCGGGGCCGCGCGAGCCCGTGCGGCTGGCCGGCGTGCCGGTGCGCGAGGTGCTCGTGTGGGCGCCGTGCGCGGGCAGCATCGGGATGAGCGTGTCCATCTTCAGCTACTGCGACCACGTCACCGTGGGCGTGATGACGCACGCGAGCCTCGTGCCCGACCCCGAGCTGCTGGCCGACGCGGTCACGGCCGAGCTCGGGGCCCTGGGGCGGGCGACCGCTCAGCCCTCGTCGTAGAGGCCGGCGAACACGTCGGCGTAGCGTTCGTAGATGACGTTGCGCCGGACCTTCAGCGTCGGGGTCAGCTCGCCCGCCGCCTGGGTCAGCTCGTGGTCGAGGATCACGAAGCGCTTGATCTGCTCGATGCGCGCGAACTGCGCGTTGACGGCGTCGACCTCGGCGGCGACGATCTCGTGCACCCGCCGGTCGGCGGCCATGGTCGCCAGGTCGGGCGCCACGCCGGCCCGGTGTGCCAGCGCCGCCACCTCGTCGGGGTCGAGCGTGAGCATCGCCACGACGTAGGGCCGGTTGTCGCCGAACACGACGGCCTGGGAGATCCAGCGACCCTCGCACAGCGCGGACTCGAGGTTCGTCGGCGAGATGTTCTTGCCCGACGAGGTGATGATGAGGTCCTTCTTGCGGCCGGTGACGCGGACGAAGCCGTCGGCGTCGATCTCGCCGAGGTCGCCGGAGCGCAGGCGCCCGTCGTCGGTGAAGACCTCGCCGGTGGCCGCCTCGTCGCGGTGGTAGCCGGCGAACACGTGCGGACCCTTCATGAGGATCTCGCCGTCCTCCAGCAGGGTGACCTCGGTCCCCGGTAGCGGGCGACCCACGGTGCCGAAGCGCGTGGCGCCGATCGTGTTCAGCGTGCCCGCCGCCGTGGTCTCGGTCATCCCGTAGCCCTCGAGCACCCGCAGGCCGCAGGCGTCGAAGAACTCCAGGACCTCGACCGCGATCGGGGCCGCGCCGGTCAGCGCCAGCTGCAGCCGGCCACCGAACAGGTCGCGCACGCGGGAGAGCACGAGCCGGTCGGCCACCTTGTGCTGGGCGGCGAGGATCAGCCCGAGCGAGCGGCCCGTGCGCCGGCGCCGGGCGACCTCGCGTCCGGTCCCGACCGCCCAGCCGAACAGCAGACGCCTCACGGGGTCGCCGTCCTGGGCGGCGGCCAGCGCCTTGGCGTGGATCTTCTCGAACACGCGCGGGACCGACGGCAGGTGCGTCGGCCGGCTGTCGGCCACGTCCTCGAGCACCAGCCGCGCGTCGCCGCGCCAGAAGGCCAGCGTGGCGCCGATGTCCAGCGCGACGAGCTGGGCCATGCGCGCCAGCGAGTGCGCGAGCGGCAGGAACATGAAGATGACGACGTCGTCGCCGAAGTCGATCTGCTCCTCGTACATCCGGACCGTCGCGATGCAGTTGCGATGGGTGGTGCGGCAGCCCTTCGGCGGCCCGGTCGTGCCCGAGGTGTAGACGATCGTGGCCACGTCGTCGGGCCCGACCGCGGCGACGGCCGCCTCGACGGCCCCCGGGTCGACGTCGGCGCCCAGCTCGCGCAGGCCGGCCAGCGACAGCTCGCCGGCGTCGTCGAACGTGACGACGTGCTCGAGCTCGGGCAGGCGGTCGCGCACCTCGGCGATCTTGGCCAGCTGCGTGGCGTCCTCGCACAGCAGCACGTGCGCGCCGGAGTGCTCCAGCACGTAGCGGCACTCCTCGGCCGAGTTGGTGGGGTAGATCGGCACGACGGTCGCACCGGCGCAGTGGCCGCCGCAGTCGGCCATCGTCCACTCGGCGCGGGTGCTCGACAGGATCGCGACCGGGTCGCCGGGCCGCACGCCCAGCGCGATGAGGCCGCGCGCGATCCCGCGGGCCGTCTCGCCGAGCTCGGCGAACGACACGTCCGACCACCCGTCCGCCGTGCGCCGGCGCAGCGCCGCGCCGTGATGGCGCGCCGTCGCCGACAGCACCATCGCGCCGACGGTGGCGACGTCGGCGTCGGCGTCGCGCGCGGTGCTCGAGGCGGTCGTGGTGCGGGCTGCGGACATGGACAGGCTCCCCTTCGTGGTCAGGCGTCTGTCGATGGTCTCCCCTGCCGCGCGGACGGCCATCCGTAAGACGCCGCACCCCGCGGCGTGGGCGGCACGGATGGAAGCGCCGAGGGCCGCGCGTAGCGTCGCTCACCCGTCCCCAGAGCCGAGGAAACGACGGTCATGCTGCGACTCGCCCTTCTGTCCATCCGCCGCCCCGTGCCCACCCTGCTCGTCTGGCTCGCGGTGGCCGCCGCGCTGACGGTCGCCGGCCTCGGCGTCTCGCACAGCCTCTCCCCGTCGGTCGTCACCGTGCCGGGATCGGAGTCCTCCCGCGCCCAGACCCTGGCCGACCGCCAGTTCGGCCCCAGCGTCCTGGTGCCCATCCTGCTGCAGGGCCCCGCCGCCCAGCTCGACCGCCAGGGCCCCGAGCTCGTCCGGCGCCTGGCGGCCCGCAGCGACACGCGCGTCATGTCGGCCTGGGACGGCGGCGACGCCGCCAAGGCCCTGCGCCCGGCGCCGGGCTCGGCCATGATCGTGGCGTCGCTCGCGCACTCCGAGAAGGCCATGGTCAACCGCTACCAGGCCGAGATCGACCGCACCGTCGACTTCGCGCTCAGCGGCAGCGTGCGCTGGCACATCACGGGCCAGCCCACGCTTGACCGCGCGCTGAAGCACTCGGCGATCAGCGACACGCGCCGGGCCGAGCTGCTGGCCATGGCACTGCTGTTCGTCCTGCTGCTCGCGCTGCTGCGCCGCCCGGTCGCCGCGGCGCTGGTCACCGCCTTCGGCGCGGCCAGCGTGTTCATGTCCTTCGGGCTGATGACCCTGCTCGGGCAGGTGATCGCGATCGACCCGATCGCGCTGGCCCTCGCGTCGATCAGCGGCCTGGCCCTGGGCATCGGCTTCGCGCTCATCGTCCTGCGGCGCTTCCTCGACGAGGAGGGCCTGCGCGATCCGCACATCGGCCGCGGCGCAGAGCAGGCCGCGGTCGCCCATGCCGTCGCGACGTCCGGGCGCTCGGTGCTCTTCGGCGGCACCGCGCTCGCCGTCTGCCTGCTGCTCGCCGTGCTCATCGCCCCGACGACGATCGTCGGCTCGCTGGGCATCGGCGCGGTGCTCTGCGTGCTGCTGGCCGTCGGGGGCGCCGTCGTCGTGCTGCCGGCCTTCCTCGTCCTGCTGGGCCCGCGGATCGACCTCGGGCGCTTCGGGCTCCCGGCGCCGCTGGACCGCGCCTGGCAGCGCCTGGTCGGCGCCGGCTCGTTCGTCACGGCGCGCGCCGTGTGGACGGGCGCCGCCGCGACCGCGGTCCTCGCCGCGCTCGCCGTCCCGGCCGCGGGGCTGAAGACCGGGCCGCCCGACATCAGCCAGCTGCCCTCCGGCTCTCAGGCCCGCCACGACTTCGAGACGGTCGCCAGGGTCATGGGCCCGGGCTGGCCGACGCCCTACAACATCCTCGTCGTCTCGAGCAGCCGGCCCATCACCGACACGGCGCTCCTGCGCAGCCTGGACACCTACCAGGCCAAGCTGGCCATGGACCCGCGGATCGCCTCCGTCGCCGGGCCCGGCGCCTTCCGCGCGCAGACCAAGGACCTGGGCAAGCTCCCCAAGACCCTCAAGGACTCCGAGAAGCTGCTCAAGGGCGGCAGGAAGCAGCTCGGCACGCTGGCCAGCGGCCTCGGGCAGGCCGCGGCCGGCACGAAGACGCTGCAGGCGGGGCTGCAGTCGGCCGCCTCCGGCGCCTCGCAGCTGCAGTCGGGCTCGGGGACGGCGCGCAACGGCGCCGGGCAGCTCAAGGCCGGCATCGCCAAGGCGCGCGCCGGCGCGCTGCAGATCTCCGGCGGCCTGGACACGGCGCTCACCGGGGCCAAGGCGCTGCGCGCCGGCGCCGCCAAGGCGCTGGCCGGCTCCAAGCAGCTGACCGGCGGGCTCGGGAAGGCCGCGACGCCGGTCAAGGCCGGCGCCCCCGTCGTCAAGCAGATGGCCGCCGACCTCAGCTCGGCCGACGCATCGCTCGGCGGGCTGACGGGCTCGGCCTCGGCGACGACGACGAGCCTGGACCAGGCGATCGCGTCGCTGCAGGCCGCGGGCAACGACCCGGCGGTGGCCGCCGCGCTGGCCGCGGTGCGCAGCGCGCGCGACCACGCGAGCTCGGTGGCCTCGGGCCTGGGCACCGTGCAGACCCAGATCTCGGGCGCCTCGGGCGTGGCGACCGCGTTCGCGACGCAGACGAGCCAGCTCGCCGGCGGCCTCGGCCAGCTCCTGGCCGGCTCGACCGCGCTGCAGAGCGGCATCGCCCAGCTGCGCAACGGCAACGCCGACCTGGACACCGGCATCGCCAAGCTCAACACGGGCGGTGGCCAGCTCACCGACGGGCTCGCCGCGCTGCAGACGGGCGCCGGCGCGCTGGAGGACGGCCTCGGCCAGCTCACCAGCGGGGCCGGCCAGCTGGCCGGCGGCCTGTCGGCCGGGACCGCGCCGGCCGGGCAGCTGACCTCCGGGCTGCTGAGCGGTCAGAGCCAGGTGACGAGGTTCCGCGGGCAGCTGCCGTCGGCCAAGGACCTGGAGGAGCTGCAGAAGCAGTCGCCCGGCCTGTTCACCAACGGCTACTTCACGCTGGCCGCGATCGCCGGTGCGCCGAGCAGCCAGGCACGGCAGGCCGCCTTCGCGGTCAACCTGGCCCGCGGCGGCAACGCCGGCCAGATCGTCGTCATCCCGCGCTACGCGAGCAAGGACGAGCGCACCCAGCAGCTCGCCACCTCGCTCAGGGACTCCGCCGCGGCGTTCGGGCGCCAGACCCACACGACCACCGCGGTGGGCGGCCCGGCGGGCAACCTGGCCGACTACCACGGCGTGACCGCCGGCCGCATCTGGCCCGTGGTCGCGACGCTGGCGGTCGTCGTGGCGCTCATGCTCATGGCCATGCTGCGCACGGTCGTGCTGCCGCTGGTGGCCGTCGCGTTCGACCTGCTGGCCGCCGCCGCCGCCTTCGGCATCCTGTCGCTGCTGTTCACCGGCTCCGGGGCGCCGCTGGGCGGCCCGGGCTACCTGGACCCCGTGATCGTCGTCGCGCTGTTCGCCGCCTCCTTCGGGATCACGGCGTTCTTCGAGGTCGCGCTGCTGAACCGCACGCGCGAGGAGTTCCTGCGCACCGGGGACGCCCACCGGGCGCTGCGCGCCGGGCTGCGCGACACGGCCGGCGCGGTCACCATGGTCGCGGTGGCCATGGTCGCGGCGGTCGTCCCGTTCCTGTTCGAGACCATCATGCAGGTGCGCCAGATCGGCATCGGCCTGGCCGCCGTCGTGATCCTCGACGGCCTCCTGGTCCGGCCCGTGCTGCTGCCCGCCGCCGTGGAGCTGTTCGGCCGCACGGCCTGGTGGCCGACGTCGCGCTCGGCGCCGGGCGCCGCCCAGGCGGGCGAGCTCGGATCCCGCCCGGCGCCGGGCCCCGACCTCAGGCCGCCCACGCTGGCGGGCGGAGGGCGGTCGTGAGCTCGCCCGACGTGGTCGCGGCCTACGACGCCACCGCCGGGGCTGCCGACGGGCTCGCACTCGCGCACCTGCTCGCCGAGCGCATCGGTGCCGAGCTCGTCGTCGCGCGGGTGCTGACGGGCGGGCACTACGTGGTCGCCGACCGCGCGACCGAGCGCGGCATCCGGAAGGCCGTGGCCCGGACGCGCGAGGCGATCCTCGCCGTGATCCCCGAGGCCACCGACGTCGAGATCGTCCCGATCATCGACGCCTCCGTCGCGCGGGGCCTGCACGAGCTGGCCCGTGCCGAGGGCGCCAGCGCGCTCGTCGTCGGCTGCTCCGCGCACCACGGCCTCGGCCACCGGCTGCTCGGCGGGCGGCCCGAGCTGCTCGCCGACGGCTCGCCGTGCCCGGTGTTCATCGCCCCCGCGGGCTTCGCCACCTCCGGGGGCCCACGCCGCGGCCCGATCACCGTGGCCTACGACGGCACGCCCGCCGCCGAGCATGCGCTGATCTACGCCTGCGACCTGGCCGAGCAGCTCCGCATGCCCCTGCGGCTCGTGGCCGTGCAGGCGTCCTGGCTGACGCACGCCATCGGCACGCCGCGCGCGACGGACGCCGTGCTGGCCCGCGGGCTGGACCTCGTGCGCGAGCGCAGCGCCGGCCGCGTGCACGCCACCACCGCGCTGCGCCACGGCGACCCCGCCCACGCCCTGGCGCGCGAGACGCGCGAGGCCGGGCTGCTCGTGCTCGGCTCCCACCACCGCGGCCCGCTGGGGCGTGCGCTGCTGGGCAGCGTCTCGGCGGCGGTCGTCCGGACGGCGCACGGGCCCGTCGTCGTGACCCCGCGTGGCTGACCGCACCCCGCTGCTGGCGCCCCCGGGCGCCCGCGACCACGCCGGCGCGCCGCGACACGCGGCGCCGTTGCGCACCCCGCTCGTCGTCGTCACCGGCAAGGGCGGCGTCGGCAAGTCGACGGTGACCGCGGCGCTCGCGCTGGCGGCGGCTCGCCGCGGAGCGCGCGTGACGGTCGTCGAGGTCGCCGCCCGCCACGACGTCGCGGCCATCCTCGGCCATCCCCGCCCCGGCCCGATCGCCGTGACACGCCGCGTCGCCGACGGCGTCGACCACCTCTCCATCGCCCCGCACGAGGCGCTGTCGGAGTACGTCGGCCGGCGGCTGCCCGGCCCGGCCGCCGCGGTGCTGCTGCACTTCCGCCTGTTCTCCCTGCTGGCCGCCGCGACGCCCGGCCTGGCCGAGCTGCTGACGATCGGCAAGGTCTGGGACCTCACACGGGCGCCGGGCGCCGCGGGGCAGCATGTCGTCCTGCTCGACGCCCCCGCCACGGGGCACGCGCTCGGGCTGCTGCGGGCACCGCGGACGTTCGCCGCCGCCACGCTGCGGGGGCCCGTCGCCCGTCAGGCCGCGGCCGTCGACGCCGACCTGCGCGACCCGCGGCGCACGTCGGTCGTCGTCGTCGCCGCGGCCGAGGACCTCGCGGTCACCGAGACCCTGCAGCTCGCCGAGGGCCTGCACGCGACCGTCGGCCGCGGCCCGCAGCGCGTGGTCGTCAACGGGCTGCTGCCCGACCGCTTCACCGCCGCCGACCTGCGCATCCTGCGCGCCGCGCCGCCCGGGCCCGTCCCGCGCGCCGACCTCTCGGCCGCCGCGCGCGCAGCCCATCAGCGCGACGCCCTGCACCGCCTGACCGCCGGCCTGGGCCCGGGTGTCCCGGTCGCCACGCTGCCCTTCGCGTTCGCCGGGGCCCCGGACACCGCCGGCCTGGCCGCCTGGGGCGCGAGGCTGGACCCGTGAGCGCCGCGGACCTGCTCGAGGGCCGCCGGGTCTGCATCTGCGCCGGGTCGGGCGGCGTGGGCAAGACGACGACCGCCGCGGCGCTGGCCGCCGGGCTGGCGGCCGGCGGTGCCCGCGTCGCGCTCGTGACGATCGACCCCGCCCGGCGGCTGGCGCAGGCACTGGGCCTGCGCGGGCTGGGCAACGATCCCGAGCGGCTGGACCCCGCGCCCTTCGCCGCCCACGGCCTGGCCCTGCGCGGCGAGCTGTGGGCGATGACGCTGGACCCCAAGCGCACGTTCGACGACCTCGTCGGGCTGCTGGTCCGCGACGCGGCCGCACGCGACGCGGTCCTGGCCAACCGCATCTACCGCGAGCTCTCCGGCGCGGTGGCCGGCTCGCAGGAGTGGACCGCGGTGGCCAAGCTCGACGAGCTCGCCGGCGGCGGGCGCTTCGACGTGGTCGTGCTCGACACCCCGCCGTCGCGCAACGCGCTGGACCTGCTCGACGCCCCCGACCGGCTGACGGCGCTCATGCGCGACCGCGCCGTGCGCGCGCTGGCCGCACCGGGCGGCGTGGCGACCGGGTGGGGCGCCCACGGCGCAGGCGCGGCGTTGCGGCTCATGCGCCGCGTCACCGGCGTCGACCTGCTTGGCGACCTCGGCGACCTGGTCTCCGCGCTGGGCACCGGGGTCGAGGGCTTCGCCGAGCGCGCCGAGCGCGTCGGGCGACTGCTCTGCGACCCGGCCACGGCGTTCATGCTCGTCACCGCCCCCACGCCCGGGCCCGTCGGCGAGGCCCTGTTCCTGCGCACCCGGCTGCGCGAGCGCGGCATGCCGTTCGCCGGGGCGATCGTCAACCGCTTCCACCCCCTCGCGCCCGTCGCGCCGTCGACGCGGCCGCGGGACGTCGCCGCGGCGCTGCCCGGCGCCGGGCCGGGCCTCGTCGCCCGGACCGTCCTCACGCTGCACGAGGCTCACGCCCTGGCCGCACGCGACGCGGCCCAGGTCGCGCGGCTGCGCCGCGGCCTGGGCGGGCCCGCGCCGCTGCTGGTGCCCGAGCTCGACGACGGCGTGCACGACCTCGCCGGCGTCGCCGCCGTCGCCGAGCACCTGTTCGCGGGTGAGGCGCGGGGCGCCGAGCTCCTGGCCGGCAGCGCGGCCTGATGTTCACCGCGGCGATCGTGCTCGCCCTGCTGTTCTCGCTGACCAACGGCGTGCACGACGCCTCCAACGCGATCGCGACGCTCGTCGCGACGCGGGCCGCGACGCCCGCCCAGGCCATCGTGCTCGCCGCGGTGTGCGGCCTGGCCGGGCCGCTGCTCGTCGGCGCCGCGGTGGCCGACACGATCGGCGCGATCGTCATCGTGCCCGGCAGCGCCGGCGTCCGCGTCATCGCCGGCGCGCTGCTGGCGGCCGTGACGTGGAACGCGCTGACCTGGCTGGCCGGGCTGCCGTCGAGCTCGGGCCACGCGCTCGTCGGCGGGTTGGCCGGCGCGGGGCTGGCCCAGGCCGGGACGGACGCGATCCGCTGGGGCGGCCTGGACGGCCTGCACCCCGTCGGCATCGCCGGGACGGTGATCGGCCTCGCGGTCGCGCCGGTGCTCGGCGCCGGCGCGGCGGCCGCCGCGATCGGCGCCGTGCGGCGGCTGGCCCGGCGCGCGACGGCGCGGCTGCGGGGACCGACGCGCGCCGGGCAGTGGGCGATGGCCGGGGCACTGGCCTTCAGCCACGGCGCCAACGACGCGCAGAAGTCCGTCGGCGTCATCGCCGCCCTGCTCGTCGCCGACGGGCGCGCCACGTCGCTGGGCTCGCCGACGTGGGCGATCCTCGCCTCGGCCACCGCGCTGACCGTGGGCACGGCGATGGGCGGCTGGCGGATCGTGCACACCGTCGGGCGGCGGATCTACCGCCTGCACCCCATCGACAGCCTGGCCAGCCAGACCGCCTCGGCCGGAGTGATCCTCGGCGCGTCGCTGCTCGGCGCGCCGGTCTCCACGACCCAGGTCGTGGCCTCCTCGGTCGTTGGCGTCGGCGCGGGGCGCCGCCGGATGCACCACGTGCACTGGACCGTCGTGCGCCACATGGGCCTGGCCTGGGTCGTGACCGTGCCGGCCACGGGGGCCATCGCCGCGCTGGCGGTCCTGGCCGGGAGGGCCGCCGCGTGAGGCGGCGCTGGTTCCTGCCCGAGGCCCCCGACCTCATCGGCCTGCTCGGCCGCCAGCTCGACGTGACGATCGAGGGCCTCGACGCGTTCGCCGCGTGGGCGGAGGGCGACCCCGACGCCGCCCTGGCCGTCCGCGACGCCGAGCACCACGCCGACGCGATCAAGCGCGACCTGCGCGCCACGCTGCGCACCGCGTTCGTCACCCCGCTGGAGCCCGAGGACCTCTTCGCCCTGTCGGGCGGCATCGACCGGCTCATCAACCAGGCCAAGGACCTCGTCCGCGAGGCCGAGGTCATGGCCTGCCCGCCCGACCGGGCCGTCGCCGAGATGGCCCAGCTGGTCGCCGACGCGGCCCGCCAGCTCGCGCGGGCGGTCGCCCGGCTGGGCGACGCCGACGGCGACGCGGCCGAGGCCGCCGACGCGGCCATCAAGCTCGACCGCGGCGCCGAGAAGGTCTACCGGCGCGCGATGGGCGAGCTCGTCGAGGTCGAGGACCTGCGCGCGGTGATGGCCCGGCGCGAGCTCTACCGGCGCTGCTCGCGCCTCGGCGACGCGGTCGTCGACGTCGCCGAGCGCGTGATCTACGCGATGGTCAAGGACCGCTGAGCCGGCGCCCGCCGCGCGGCCGGGCCAGCTCGAGCGTCAGCCGCGCGGCGGCCACGAGCTCGCCGGGCATCCGGTCGGCGGGCAGCGTGGCGAAGCGCCGCCAGGCCCGCTCGGGCTTGTGGCCGCCGCGCGGCAGGCGCGAGACGGACTCGAAGTCGGGGGCCAGCTCGATCGCGCGGCCGGGCCCGGCCAGGGCGGCCAGGCGCTCGTTGAGCGCGCGGTTGCCCGCCGACGGCTGCCGACCCGCCCGGGCGTCGCGGTCGTGCAGCACGACGAACGGGACGCCCGCGGCGCGGCACACGCGGGCGAAGAGCACCAGGTTGGCCTTGCCGCCGCACTCCACGATGGAGATGCCCTCGCGGTCGGCGTCCTGGCCCAGCGCGGCGAAGACGAACGGCAGCGCGAGCTTCTCCGTCTCGCCCTCGACGAGCAGCGCGACGCGCGCGAGGAACAGCTCCGCACGCTCGGCGTCGAACTCGCTGAGCACGCGGAAGTCGTCGTCCGGCGTCAGCGCCGGCGGGCGCAGCGCCTGCGTCCCGACGTCGCCCGAGCGCTCCACGAAGACGAGCTCGTCCATGCGTGCGACGTTCAGGAACGCGGGCGAGTGGGTGGCGTAGATCACCTGGTTGCCCGCCGCCCCGAGCCGGCGCAGCAGCCGCGAGCACCACCGCTGGGCCTGCGGGCGCAGGTACAGCTCGGGCTCCTCGACGAGGACGACCACGCCCGTCATGTGCTCGTGGCACGCGGCCTCCAGCGCGGAGAGCAGGCACAGGGCCGGCACGGCCGGCGAGACGCCGTCGCGGCGGCGCAGGGCGTCGCGCACGTGGGTGTGGAAGCGGGCGACCGGCGGTGCGGGCGCCACGTCGCCGGGCGGGCCCACCACGGTCGTGGCGCGGTCGCCGGCGGCCAGGAACAGGACGGGCGGCACCGAGCGGGGCAGCTCACGCTCCAGCGCCGGCGGGCGGCCCGCGACCTGCGCCCAGGCGCCGCCGGCCAGGCGCGCCCGCACGAGCAGCCCGTCGCCGCCGCGGCGCACGTCGCCGGCGTCCAGGGCGGCGCCCGCCGGGTCCAGCACGCCGCGCAGCGCCGCCAGCAGGTTGGACTTGCCGGCCTGCGCGTCGCCGACGAGCGCGCAGACGGCGCCGGGCGTCAGCGTCAGCTCGCGGATCGTGCGGAAGTCGCGGACGGCGAGCTCGGCCACGAGCGGGCGCTCGGCCCGCGCCCCATGGTCACCGGCACGGGCGTGGGCGTGGGCGTGGCGGGCCATCGAGGCCCAGTCTGCCGCGACGGGCGTGGCCGGTCGACGGCGGAGGCCCGCGCCCCGGGCGCGGGGGACTACGGAGCCCGCGCGCAGCGCGCTGCGGACGGCAGGCGGCACGGCCGGCGCCAGCATCGGGCGATGACCTCCGATGCGATGGGCGCGCTGCAGGTCAGCCTGCCCGGGCGCCGGCGCCCGCGGTCGTCCGCCGAGGTCGTTGGCACCTGGGTGGGGTCGTGCGGCCAACCGGGGGGGCCGACGAGGCGCCGGAATGGGCGCCTCCCCGCTCACACGCGCCGCCGGTGGCGCGAACGTGGGGTCATGCCCCACGTTCGCGCCATCCGTCCCAGCGCGCTCAGCGCCGCACGACGACCGCGTAGGGCAGGCGCACCACGCCCAGGCGGGTCCTGACGACCACGCGGAACGTGAGGTGGATCCCGGCCGAGCGTGCCGGCCACACGATCGTGTCGTGGAAGCGGCCGTGGTGGAACGCGTAGTTCGAGCGCCGCGCGACGACCTGGCCCTCGAAGAGGTACTCGTAGCCGATGCGGCCCGACAGGGGCGTCCCGCGACGGCTGCGGGCGGTGACCGTGATGGGCCACAGATGTCCGGCGCGCGGATGGTGGCCCCCGGCCTTCAGCGTGGCCACGAACGGCGCCGAGGCGGCGGGCGCCGGCACCGCCGGCGCGGCGACCGCCACCGCGACCGCGGCGACGGCGGCCACCGCCGCCATGGCGAACCCACGGCGCACGGGCATCAGCGGCGCCCGACGCGCTGACGGCGGCGCCGGGCGAGGGCGTCGATGGTGACCGCGACGGCCAGGACCGCGCCCGTGATCACGTACTCGACGGTGGAGCCCAGCGCGAGCAGGTCCATGCCGTTGGAGATCGACCCGATGACCAGCGCGCCCAGGAGCGCGGCGCAGACCCGCCCGCGCCCGCCGGACCTGCCCGCGCCGTTGTCGCCCGCCAGGGCGACCACCGCGCCGAAGCGCTGGTTGACCCCGCGCGCCTGGAAGCGCGGCGTGTGGTCCGGGCTCGTGGCCACCGCGCTCATCGTGCGGTCCTGGCGGCCTCGAGGACGAGGCGTTGCTCGGCGGCGGCCACGAGCCGCCGCGCGCGGCCGACGGCGTCGAGGTTGACCGAGATCGCGTCGATCCCCGCCCGGACGAGCAGGTCGGCGTACTCTGGGTGCACCGACGGGGCCTGGCCGCAGATCGAGGTCTGCAGCCCGAGCTCGCGGGCGCGCGGGATGAGCTCGCGCAGGTAGTCGACGACCGCGGGTCGCGCTCGTCGAACGTGCCGGCCAGCAGCTCGGAGTCGCGGTCGGCGCCGAGCAGGAGCTGGGTCAGGTCGTTGGACCCGATGGAGATCCCCGCGATGCCCAGGGCCGCGTAGCGCTCCAGGTTGAACAGCACGGACGGGACCTCGGCCATGATCCAGAGCTCGAAGCCCCGGCGGCCCAGCAGGCCGGCGGCCGCCACGAGCTCCCGGCAGCGGCGCAGCTCGTCCACCGTGCGGACGAACGGGAGCATGACGTGCAGGTTGGTGTGGCCGTCGTCCCAGACGCGGCGGATCGCGTCGAGCTCGAGCGCGAAGACCTCGGCGTCGCGGGTGTAGCGCAGCGCGCCGCGGAAGCCGATCATCGGGTTGGCCTCCTCGGGCTCGAAGCGCTCGCCGCCCTCCAGCCCCCGGAACTCGTTCGTGCGGAAGTCGATCGTGCGGTAGGTGATCGGCCGGGGCGCGAAGCCGTCGGCGAACGTCGTCAGCGCGGCGGCCATCCTGGAGGAGAACTCCTCGCCGCGGCCCTGCTCGACGAGCAGCCGGGGATGGGCGCCGTCGAGCGCCTCGAGGACCATGAGCTCGGCGCGCAGGAGGCCGACGCCCTCGACGTCCATCGCCGCGGCGCGGGCGACCTGCGAGGGCTCGGAGAGGTTGACGAGCAGGCGCGTGGCGGTGACGGCCGCGGCCGGCGCGGCGGCGGCGGACGGCGCGCCCTCGGCGGCGGGGCCCGCCGCCGGCGCGGGGCGGCCCTCGAGCACGACCCCGCGGCCGGCGTCGACGGTGACGATCTCGCCGTCGCGCAGGCGGCGCGTGGCGTCGCCCGTGCCGACGACGCAGGGGATGCCGAGCTCGCGCGAGACGATCGCGGCGTGGCAGGTCATGCCGCCCGAGTCCGTGACGATCGCCGAGGCCCGGCGCATGAGCGGCACCCAGTCGGGCGCGGTCATGTGCGTCACGAGCACGTCGCCCGGCGCGACGTTCGCCGCCTCGGCCATCGACGCGGCGAGGCACACGGGGCCGCTGCCGGTGCCGGGCGCGGCGCCCAGGCCGCGCACGAGCGGCTCGCCGGCGGCGACGGCGCCCCCGTCGGCGCCCAGCGCGTGCCCGCCGGCCGAGGTGACGGGGCGCGACTGCAGCATCCACACGCAGCCGTCGGTGTCGAAGGCCCACTCCGTGTCCTGCGGGGCGCCGTAGTGGCGCTCGATCTGCACGGCCAGCCCGGCCAGCGCGGCGACCTCGTCGTCATCCAGCACTGGGCGCGTGGACTCCGGGCCGCTCAGCGCACGGGTGCGCGTGCCGCCGCCGGGCAGCGGCTCGACGGCCAGCTCCTTGGCCCGCACGTCGCGGGCCAGGACGGCCAGCGAGGCCTTGTCGACGACGTAGCGGTCGGGCGAGACGCTGCCCGACACGACGCTCTCCCCCAGCCCGAAGGCGCCCTCGATCACGATCCGGTCCGTGCGGCCCGAGGCCGGGTCGATCGTGAACATGACGCCCGCGCGGACCGCGTGCACCTGGATCTGGACGACGACGGCGATGTCCATCCCGGCCTGCGCGAAGCCCCGCTCGGCGCGGTAGTAGACGGTGCGGGCCCCGAACAGCGACGCCCAGCAGGCGCGCACGGCGTCGACGACGGCGTCGGCGCCCACCACGTTGAGCAGCGTCTCGTTCATGCCGGCGAACGACGCCGAGGCGGTGTCCTCGGCGGTGGCCGAGGAGCGTACGGCCACCGCGACGTCGTCGCCGTGGTCCAGCGCGCGGTAGGCGCAGACGATCTCCTCGCGCAGCGCCTCGGGCACCGGGGCCTGCGCGACGAGCGCCCGGGCGCGGGCGGCGGCGGCCTGCAGGCCGGAGGTGTCGTCGGCGCGCACGCCGTCGAGCTCGGCCTCCAGCCGCGCGCGCAGGCCGCCGGCCTCGCAGAACGCGGCGTAGGCCGGGGCGCCGACGACGAAGCCGCCGGGCACGGGCAGCCCGGCGCTCGTCAGCTCGCCGAGGTTGGCGCCCTTGCCGCCGGCGAACGCGACGTCGGTGCGGGCGAGATCGGCGAGGCTGCGGACGGTGGCGACCGCGCCGCCGGGGACATCGATGGCGCTCATGGGCGCAACGTCGCACCCGGCGCACGCGCGGCCATCCGTCGCCGACCGACGGATGCGTCCGTAGTTGCCCGACCAGCCCCCGGGGTGTCACGGATGGCGCGTGCGCACCCGCGTCGTACGGTCCGGCGATGCGCACCACCACCGCTGCGCCCGCCCCTGCCGGCGGGCCGCTGCTCGACGCCGGCCCGGCCCTCCTCATCGACGGCTCGGCGGTCGACGTCCGCGTCACGGTGCCCGCCGACGCCCCCGCGCTCGAGCGCTTCCACGAGGACCTGTCGGCCGACAGCCGCCTCATGCGCTTCCTCTCGGCCGGCGTCGACCTGCACGAGGCGGCCCGGCGCCTGGTCGCCCCCGACATCCGCGGCCTGCTGGCCTCCGCCGGGCCCGAGGTCGTCGGGCACGCCTGCCTGGTGCCCAGCGGCCCGGGGACCGCGGAGCTGGCCTTCGCGATCGCCGACGACTGGCAGCAGCGCGGCCTGGCCACCGTCCTGCTCGAGCGGCTCGTCGCCGACGCCGGCGTGCTGGGCCTGACCACGCTGACCGCCGACGTCCATCCCTCCAACCACCGCATGGTCAAGGTCTTCGAGGACGCCGGGCTCCCGGTGTCGGTCGTGGCCGAGGCCGGGCGGCTGCACGTCGAGATCCCCGCGGGCGTCAGCCCGGAGATCGCCCGGGCGTTCGAGCAGCGCCACCGCCGCGCCGCCGTCGCGGGCCTGGACCACGTGCTGCGCCCGGCGTCGCTGGCCGTCGTCGGCGCCTCCGAGCGCCGCGGGTCGGTCGGCGGCGAGATCCTGCGCAACCTGCTGGCCGGCGGCTTCACGGGGGCGCTGCACGTCGTGCACCCGCACGCCGAGGAGGTCTCGGGGATCCCGGCCGTGGCGACCGCCGCCGAGCTGCCGCCCGGCGTCGAACTGGCCGTCGTGGCGGTCCCCGCCGCCGCGGTCGTCGGCGTGGCGACGCAGTGCGCCCGGGCCGGCGTGCGCGCCCTCGTGGTCACCAGCGCGGGCTTCGGGGAGTCCGGGCGCGACGGCCGGCGCCGCCAGGCGCGCCTGCTCGACGTCTGCCGCGCCGCCGGGATGCGGCTCGTCGGCCCCAACTGCCTCGGGGTCGTCAACACCGACCCCGCCGTCGCGCTGAACGCCACGTTCGCGCCTCAGCGCGTGCCGGCGGGCGGCATCGCGCTGGCCTCCCAGAGCGGCGCCGTCGGGCTCGTGGCCATGGACCTCGCGACGCGCCGTGGCGTCGGGCTGTCGAGCTTCGTGTCGCTCGGCGACCGCGCCGACGTCTCGAGCAACGACCTCCTGCGCTTCTGGGCCGACGACCCGGGCACGCGCGTCATCGCGCTCTACCTCGAGTCGTTCGGCAACCCGCGGGCGTTCGCCGAGATCGCCCGGCAGGTGTCGGCCGTCAAGCCGGTCATCGCCGTCAAGGCGGGCCGGTCGGCCGCGGGCCGGCGCGCGGCCGCCTCGCACACCGGCGCGCTCGTGGAGGGCTCCGATGCGCTGGCCGACGCGCTGCTGTCCGACGCGGGCGTCATCCGCGTCGACACGATCGCCGAGCTGCTCGACGTCGCCACCGTGCTCGACCGCGCCGACATCCCCGCGGGCCCGGGGATCGGCGTCCTGACGAACGCCGGCGGCGGCGGCATCGCCTGCGCGGACGCCGCCCAGAACGCCGGCGTGACGCTGCCGGGGCTGCGGCCCGCGACCCGGGCGCGGCTGCGCGAGGTCCGCGCGTCGGCCGCGGTGGCCAATCCGGTCGACGTGCTCGCCGACGCCTCCCCCGCCCAGTACGCCGACGCGCTGCGCGCCGTGGCCGCCGACCCCGGCGTCGACGCCGTCGTGGCGATCCACATCCCGCCGCTGGCCGGGCGCCTTGACGACACGATGGAGACGATCGGGGCGCTGGCCGGCGAGGTCGGGGTGCCGGTGGTCGCGGTGCCGCTGGCCCAGTCGGTGCCCGCCGAGCTCTCCGCGCACCTCGCCGTGCTCGGCACGCCCGAAGACGCCGCGCGGGCGCTGGGCCACGTCGCCCGCCACGCGCGCTGGCTCGGGCGCCGCGAGGACCCGGCCGAGCGGCCGGCGCGGATCGACCGCGCCGCGGGCGCCGCCGTCGTGGCGCGGGGCCTGCAGCGCGGCGGCGGCTGGCTCGCCCCCGACCTCACCGCGCAGCTGGCCGCGGCCTACGGCATCCCGCTCGTCGCCTCCGAGATGGCCGCCGACCCCGCCGCGGTGGCCGAGGCGGCCGGGCGGCTCGGCACGCCCATCGCGGTCAAGGCGATCGCGCCCGGGCTCGTCCACAAGACGGAGCAGGGCGCGGTGCGCCTGGGCCTGCGCACCCCGGCCGCCGCCCGGCGCGCGGCGGCCGGGCTGGCCGCGCAGCTGGGCCCCGGTGTCACGGGCTTCCTGGTCCAGCGGATGGCCGGACAGGGCGTCGAGCTGCTCGTCGGCGCGATGGGCCACCCATCCTTCGGGCCGGTCGTGGCCTGCGGCGCGGGCGGCACGACCGCCGAGCTGTGGGGCGACGTGCAGGTCCGGCTGGCGCCCATCGGCCGCCACGGCGCCGCGGCGATGCTGCGCGAGCTGCGCTGCTTCCCGCTCCTGCGCGGCTGGCGCGGCGCCCCGCAGGCCAGGATCTCCGCCGTCGAGGACGTCCTGCGCCGCTTCGGCGCCCTCGTGGCCGACCGGCCCGAGATCGCCGAGGCCGAGTGCAACCCGCTGCTGGCCACGCCGCGGGGCGCGCTGGGGCTGGACCTGCGGGTGCGGCTGGTCGCGCCCGCCTAGGCCGGTCCGCGCCTACTTGCCGCGGGCGGAGCGCCGGCGCGGCGGGTGCACGATGTGCAGGCCCTCGCCGCTGCCGGGGAAGAACAACGACTCGTGCTCCTCGTCCCAGCGGACGCGGTAGTGCTCGTGGGCGCCCTCGCCGAGCACCTCGAGGATCATCCCGTGGCGCGACGCGGATCCCGGCAGGCCCCGGACCTCCAGGCGGTCCCCGGTACGGACCCCGGACCGCGCCCTCACGCGACCGGCTCCAGGGCGGCGTGCACGCCGCGGGGCAGGACGACCACCGGGCAGGCCGCGTGGCGCAGCACGGCCGACGACACGCTGCCGAGCGCCAGGCGCGCCAGCGGGCCGCGGGCGTGCGAGCCCAGCACGAGCAGGTCGAGCTCGGCGCCGCCGGCCAGGGACGCGGCGGGCTCGCCGCGGCGCACGTCGTAGATGGCGGGCACGCGCGGGCGCACGTCGTCGCACCGGGCCCGAAGGCCGGCGCGGACGTCGCTCTCGTCCTCGGCCGGCGAGAGCACGTGGATGAGCTGCACCGAGCCGCCCGTGCGCTCGGCGAGCCCGACGGCCCAGGCGAAGGCCTCGTCGGCCTCGGGGCCGCCGTCGTGGGCCACGGCGATCCGGCGCAGGCCCGCCGACGCCCGCTCGGCGTAGCCCGCCGGCGCGACGGCGACCGCGCACGCGGCGTCGCGCACAGCGCCCAGGGCGACGTCGCCCCGCGCGGCGCGGCCGACGGCCGACAGGTGGGTCGAGCCGAGGACGAGCAGCTCGGCATGCGCACCGGTCACGGCGTGGTGCAGGCCGTCGACGATCGAGCCCGCGCCGACGGATTCGGCCCGCGCGATGACGCCGGCGGGCGCGGAGGCGATGAGGACCTGGAGGTCGTCGACCGGCCGGGCGGGTCCGATGTCCACGCGGGTCAGGACGAGCTCGGCGCCGCGCGGCCACGCGAGCGCCGTGCCGAGCATGAACGCGTCGCGCAGCGAGCGGCCCTCCGATGCGGCGACGATGATCGTGCGGTGCATGGTGTGCTCCCTCCGGGGCGTGGTGCGTTCCTGACCGCCGAGCATGGCCGAGCGGTCGCCCCGCCACATCCGTAGCGCCCCGCGGGGACCGCCGGCCCGGACGTCCCGGCGCGCGCAGCCCGCCTCCGTAGTTCTCCACGCGGGGCCCGGTTGCGGCACCGATGGCACGGCGGGCCCGGGACGCGATCATCGGCGGCCCGACCCCGCCCCGGAGGCCCCGCGTGACGCTGCTGTGGTTCGTGATCTGGCTCATCGCCAACAACGTCGGCGGCCACGAGCCCCTGCACGCCGCGCCGGTCAACGCCTGGGCGGCCACGCTCATCCTCGCGATCGCCCTGGACCTCGGCGGCGGCCACGCCCGCCGCTCGGGCTGAGCGCCCTCAGGGCGCCAGGCGGAACGGCGGGTAGGCGTCCGTGGTCAGGATCGCGGCGTAGGCCACGACGCGCAGCTGCCAGCGGATGACGCCCTCGACGTAGGTGAACAGGCCACGCGGGTAGCGCCCCGTGACGAGGATCGCGAACCACGCCGCGATCACCGCGACCACGGCGCCGATCCACAGGAAGAAGAGGACGATGTAGTGCGGGATGGCCAGCAGCCACTTGACCAGCGGGAGCCAGCGGCTCAGCCGCGGCGTGCGGCCCGGGTCGGCGATGTCGAGGTGGACCGATTGCTCGTCCTCCGTGGAGGGGTAGCGGTCGTCCATGAGCGCGAGGTAGGCGCCGACGCGCGTCGAGAAGCGCGCGAACTCGAGGTTCCAGGCGAACCACCAGCCCGGATAGCGCCCGCGGAAGACCAGCATGACCAGCGGGCCCAGGACGAGCAGGCCGCCGGCGGCCGCGAAGCCCGATCCGCCGTTGTTGCCGGCCGACCCGAACGTCTCACCGGAGATGGAGCACAGCACGACCAAGATCGGGATCGCGGCGAACAGCCGCAGAGCGGTGCTCAGCCGGTTCAGCGGCCGGTCCGGGTAGTCGATCGCCAGCGTGACTCCGGAAGGGTCGCCGGGACCGGCGGGGCCGGCGGGGCCGGCGGGCGCGCCCGCCCCGGGCTCGATCGCGCTCACGGCCGGATCGCCACCTTGACGACGCCGTCGCGCTGGTTGCCGAACAGCTCGTAGGCCTCCTCGATGCCGTCGAGCGGGAAGCTGTGGGTGATGAGCGGACCGAGGTCCAGGCGCCCGTGGCGCACGAGCTCCATGAGCTTGCGCATCCGCTCCTTGCCGCCCGGGCACAGCGTCGTGAGGATCCGCTTGTCGCCGATGCCGTAGATGAACGGCTCGACGGGGATCTCGAGCTTGCCGCCGTAGACCCCGAGGCTGGAGACCGTCCCGCCCGGGCGCGTCGCCTCGACCGCCCACTGGAACGTCTCCTGCTTGCCCAGGGCCTCGATGGCCACGTCGACGCCGCGCCCGCCGGTCAGGCGGCGGATGGCCGCCACGGGGTCCTCCTGCGTGAAGTCGACGACCTCGTCGGCGCCCATCGCACGCGACAGGTGCAGCCGGTTCTCCAGCGCGTCGATGCCGATGATGAGCGCCGCGCCCTTGAGGTGGGCGCCGGCCGTCGCGCACAGCCCGATCGGGCCCTGGGCGAACACGGCCACGGTCTGGCCGATCTGCACCTCGGCGGTCTCGGCGGCCGAGATGCCCGTCGAGGCGATGTCGGCCAGGAGCACGCACTGCTCGTCGCTGAGGTCGTCGGGGATCTTCGCCAGGTTGGCCTGGGCGTAGGGCACGCGGACGTACTCGGCCTGGACGCCGTCGATCGAGTTGCCCAGGCGCCAGCCGCCGATCATCTCCCACTGGTCCTCGTGGCCGGAGCACTGCGCCTCGGTGTGGTTCTGGCAGTAGAAGCAGCTGCCGCACGGCGTGATCGCGCCGACCAGGACGCGGTCGCCCACGGCGTAGCCGCTCAGCGCCGAGCCGATCGCGGCGATGACGCCGACGGGCTCGTGGCCGATGATCGTTCCCGTGGCGACGGGGTACTCCTCGCGCCAGATGTGCACGTCGGTGCCGCAGATCGTCGTCAGCGAGATCCGCACGATGGCGTCCGTCGGCCCGCAGGCCGGGACGCGCACCTCCTCCAGGCGGATGCGCTCGCGGCCGCGGAACACCGCGGCGCGCATCGTGTCGGGCAGCCCTGCGGCCGGTCCGGTCGCCGCGTCGCGCTGCATCTCCGGGGTCATCTGAACGCCCATGGGGCGAACCTAGACGCGCCGTCGCGCGCCGCCATCCGCAACAACCGGCGGTCTTGCGAGGGCGCGGCGCCCGCCCCGGGGCCGTAGTTCCCCGCACGCGAGGCGCGGGCGCGCACGGTCGCCGGGCGCCGGCGCCGCTGCCATCGTGGGCCGCCGTGTCCCATGGAGGTCCTCACGCGATGCGCTGCGATCACTGCGGCGAGGTCATCGGCGTCTACGAGCCCGCGATCCTGCTGACCGACGGCGGAGCCCGCACCACGTCCGTCGCGGCCGACCCGTCCCTGGAGCACGAGCAGGGCCGCCGCTTCCACGGCTCATGCTTCGCGGGACTGCACGGGCCCGGCGCCGATGGCGCCTCGAGCGAACCTTGAGCTTCGGCGGAGCGGGCGCAGATCCCCGCCGGTCGCCGTCCTGGCGCCCGACCGCTTCGCCACCCCGGACGCCGAGCACAGGCGACGCCGTCCTGGCCGAGCCGTTCCGGGCCGCCGACGGCACCCGGTGACCCTGCGCGCCGGCGCGGGGCACCCGCTGATCGACCGCGCCGGCGCGGCGGCCATCCTCAGGTCCGACCCCGAAGGTGATCAACGGCGATCAGCGCTCCCTCAGCGCCGCCACAGCGTCGATACTTGCGTCGTGTCCGTCCCGCGCGTGCACGATCCCGGCCGACGGATCCTCGTCGTCGACGACGACGCGCAGATGCGCGGCATCGTGGCGCGGGCACTGCAGCCCCACGGCTACCACGTCGACGGCGCCGCTGGGCTGGACAGCGGCCGCCGCGCCCTGGAGGCCGGCCGGGTGGACGCCGTCGTCCTCGACATCGAGCTCGGCGGCGACAGCGGGATCGACCTGCTGCGCGAGCTGCGCGTGGCCGGCGCCGAGGTGCCCGTGCTGCTGCTGACCGGGCGCGGCTCGGAGGGGGACCGCGTCCTGGGCTTCGAGCTCGGCGCCGACGACTACCTCGTCAAGCCGTTCTTCCCGCGCGAGCTCGCGGCCCGTGTCGGGGCGCTGCTGCGCCGCCGCGGCGGCGCCGCCGACACGCTGCAGGTCGGCCCGCTGCGCCTGGACCGCGCCACGCGCGAGGCGTTCGTCGACGACCAGGTCCTCGACCTCACCAACCGCGAGCTCGACCTGCTCGCCGCGCTCATGGCCGCGGGGCGCCGCGTGCGCACGCGGGAGCAGCTCCTGCGCGAGGTGTGGGACTCCTCCACGGCGTGGCAGACGCCGGCGACGGTCACCGAGCACGTGCGCCGCCTGCGGATCAAGCTCGAGGCCGCGGGCATGCCGCCCGACGTCGTGATGACCGTCCGCGGCCTGGGCTACCGCTTCGACGCCCCGCGGGCCGGGGAGCCCGGCGGCTGAGAGCCGCCCCGGGCGGCCAGCGCCCGGCGCACGTGCTCGAGCAGCGCGGGCGGGGTGAACGGCTTCTCCAGCAGCGCGGCGGGGTCGATCGCGTGCGGCGCGCCCGACGCGTCGCACGCGTAGCCCGACATGAAGACGACGGGCAGGCCGGCGTGCGCCCCCGTGAGCTTGCGGGCCAGCTCGAGGCCGAGCATGCCGGGCATGACGACGTCGGTGAGCAGGAGGTCGATCGTGCCGGCGTGGCCGCCGGCGAGCGCCAGCGCCTCCTCGCCGCCTCCGGCCGCCAGCACGTGGTAGCCCGCGCGACGCAGGACGCGCTCGGCCAGCGCCCGCAGGGCGGCCTCGTCCTCCACGAGCAGGATCGTCCCCACGCCGCCCGCGCTCTCGGGCACGGGCCCGGGCACGGGCGTGGCGGCCTCCGCGCTGGCCGGCAGCAGGACGGTGACGCGCGTCCCGTGACCCGGCGTGCTGTCGATCGCCACGCGCCCGCCGCTGCGCGACGCGATCCCGTAGACGGTGGCCAGCCCCAGCCCGGTGCCCTGGCCCTTGGGCTTGGTGGTGAAGAAGGGCTCCAGCGCGCGCTCCAGGACCTCGTCGGGCATTCCCTGGCCGGTGTCGGCGACGATGATCGCGACGTAGGCGCCGGGCTCCAGCGCGTCGGCGGCGCCCGGCGGGTCGCCGTCGTGCTGGACGAGCCGCGTGGTGATGGTCACCGTGCCGCCGTCGGGCATGGCGTCGCGGGCGTTGACGGCCAGGTTGACGAGGATCTGCTCGATCTGGCCGTGGTCGGCCTCGACGGTCGGCAGCGCGGCGGCGAGGTCGACGGCCAGCAGGACGTGCTCGCCGAGCGTGCGCCGCAGCAGCTCCTGCAGGCCCCGCACGACGTCGCCGACGTCGAGCACCGTGGTGTCGGCCGGGTCCTGGCGGGCGAAGGTCAGCAGCTGGCGGGTCAGGCGCCCCGCGCGCACCGCGGCGTCGCGGATCTCCGCCAGGTCGGCGACGATGCGCGCGGCGCGGTCGGTGCCGGCGGCGGGCACCCCGTCGGCCGAGATGTCCTCGGCCACGAACGCGCTGTAGTTGAGGATGACGGCCAGCAGGTTGTTGAAGTCGTGGGCGATGCCGCCCGACAGCTGGCCGAGGCTCTCGAGCCGGCGGGAGCGCTGCAGCGCCGCGTGCAGGCGCTCGCGCTCGGCCATCGCCTCGGCGCGCAGCCGCGCGGTGATGTCGCGGTTGACCTCCAGGATCCCGACGAGGCCGCCGTCGTCGGCGTACTCGGCGGCCCAGCGGCTCTCGACCGTGAGCAGGCGCCCGTCCTTCGTGCGCTGCACGAGGTCGCCCTCCCAGCCGCCGGTCTCGCCGGCGATCCGCTCGATCTCCTCCAGCGGGATCGGGTAGCGGGTGCGCAGCAGCTCGCCGGGCTCGCGGCCGACCGCCTCCTGCGCCGTGTAGCCGAGCATCCGCTGGGCGCCCTGGTTCCAGAACGTGATGCGGCGCGTGGCGTCGCGGGCGAAGATGGCGTCCAGCGACAGGCCGACCATCCGGTGCAGCGACGCGTTCTGGGCCGCGACCCGCTGCTCTTCGCTCAGGTCGCGGGCGATGGCCAGGACGCCCACGGGCGTGCCGGCCTCGTCGCGCTCGACGACCAGGCGGCACTCCACCGGCAGGCGGCGGCCGTCGCGCGCGGTGTGGTGCACGATGCCGGTCCACGCGCCCTCGCGGTGCAGCTCGGCGCGGATGCGCTCCAGGTCGGTGTCGTAGGAGGTCTTGAGCAGGTCGCGCGGCAGCCGCCCCAGCGCGTCGGTCGCGGCGTAGCCGTACGTCCGCTCAGCGCCCTTGCTCCAGAACGCGATCGGGCCCTCCAGCGTCCCCGGGACCAGCTCGCACAGGATGACCGCGTCGGGGATGAGGTCCAGGAGGTGGTCGAGGGAGAGCCCGGCGGACACGTCGGGAGGATCCTCGCAGCGACGGCGGGCCGACGTCGCCCGGCGCGCACGCGCCGGACGACGCTCCGACAACGCGGTCCCTCCGGACGTCCGTCGCCGCCGGGGGCGGCCGGGACGTCCGTGGGCGTGCTGCTGGCGCCCGCGCGCGTCCCCGTGGTCTGAGCCGCCCGCGCTGCGGGAAGCTACGGATGGCGCCGCCGCGGTGCCGGGGGACGATCCCCCCGTCGCCCCGACCCCGCCGAGAGGACCCGGATGCCCGAGCCCGTCGCCATCGCCCACCCCGCCGTCGTCGTCGTCGCCGGGCGAGCGTCATGAGCCGGCCGGTGCTCGCCGCGGCCCACGGCGACGAGGCCCACGACGTCGTCGCGCTGGCCACGGTCCTGGCCCGCATCGAGGACGCGCCGGTGCTCATCGCCGGGATCCACGTCACGACCGGCGACGTCCAGGACTACGCCGCGGAGCGCGAGACGCGCGCCCGCGAGCGCGAGGAGCTGGACCGGCTCTCGGCCGACGTGCCCGGCGACGTCGCCTACGACATGGTCCTGCACCCCGCGGCCGGGGTCCCCGCGGGCCTGGAGGAGCTCGCGCAGCAGACCGGCGCGCTGGCGGTCGTCGTCGGCGCCTCGCACCTCGGGCGCTTCGCGCGCGGCGTGCGCGGCGATGTGGGGCTCGGGCTGCTGCGCGACGCCCCGTGCCCCCTGCTCGTCGCCCCGCGGGGCTACGCCGCACAGACCCACGGGATGCCCGAGCGCATCGCCGTGGGCTGGGACGAGACGGCCGAGGCCGAGGCGGCCGTCGCGGTCGCGGCCGACCTCGCCCATCGGGTGCACGGCTGCGTGCGGCTCGTCCACGCGCTGGCGCCCCCGCCCGTGGCGAGCGAGCTGCCCTACCCCGACGACCCGGCGTTCCGCGCCGCCCGCATCGCCCGCGCCCAGGAGCGGCTGGACGTCGTGGCCGCCGCGCTCTCCGAGCGCGTGGCCGTGGAGACCGAGGTCGTCCAGGACCTCGCGACGCAGGCGCTCACGCAGGCCGGCGGCCGGGCCGACCTGCTCGTCGTCGGCTCACGCGCCCGCGGCCCGGTTCGGCGGCTGCTGCTGGGCAGCGTCGCCGAGGGGCTGGTGCACCGAGCCCCGTGCCCCCTGCTCGTCGTGCCCCGCGGCGCCGCCGTGCCCGTCGCCTGACCCGACGGGCGCCGGGAGCGACGGCAGCAGCACCCCACGGCGCGTCGCCCCATCGCGGCGCGCCGGGTCCTGGCGGCGCAGACGCAGCTCGAAGCGCGCCGGCGCCGGCGAGGCGAGCCGCAGCGTGGCGCCGTCGGCGGCCGCCAGCGCCCGCGCGAGGTGCAGGCCGATGCCCGTGCCGCCCGCGCGCGTCGCCCCGCGGTCGAAGATCCGCTCGGCGTCGGCCTCGGGCACGCCCGGCCCGCCGTCCTGGACCGCGATCGTCGCCAGGCGCTCGTCGGCGGTGACCTCGACGACGACGTCGCCGGCGCCGTGGACCAGCGCGTTGTCGAGCAGCACGTCCAGGACCTGCCCGACCGTCCCGGGCGAGGCGAACGCGCGCACGGGCGCGCCGGCGCGCAGCGTCAGCCGGCGCCCGGCGCGACGGAAGAGCCCCGCCCACGCGGCGCCCTGCTCGGCGACGACGGCGTCGAGGGCGACGGGCACCTTGCGCCCGCTGGTCGCCGAGCGGGAGTAGGCCAGCAGCTCGGCGATCATCCGCTCAAGGCGGTCGGCCTCCACGAGCGCGGCCTCGAGCTCCAGGCGCAGCTCCTCGGCGTCGCCGGCACGCGCGCTCTCCTCGAGCCGCAGCCGCAGCGCCGTCAGCGGCGTGCGCAGCTGGTGGGAGACGTTGGACGAGAACTCCCGCTCGCGCGCGACGAGCTCGGCGATGCGCTCGGCGCTGGTGTCCAGCGCCTGCCCGATCGCGTCGATCTCCGGCACCCCGGAGCGCGCGGCGCGCACGGAGAAGTCGCCCTCGCCCAGCCGCGCCGACGTCCGCGCGACGCTCTCCAGCGGCCGCGACAGGCGGCGGGCCTGCACGGCCGCCAGGCCCGTGGCCACGAGGATGCCGCCGACGCCGAAGCCCGCGATGAGCAGCCACGAGCGCCAGATGCGGTCGCTGATCTCCGACGCCGGGGCCGAGGCCGTGATGGACCCGGCGCGCAGCACGCCGGAGCGCACCGTGACGACCGTGCCCGTCAGCCGCGCCCCGGCCTGCACCGTGCGGCCGCCGGCGACCACCGTGACGCGGTGTCCGCGGTGGACCAGCGGAGCCAGCTGCGCGGCGGTGAGGGTCTGGTGGCGCTCGATGCGGTCCTCGAGCACGCCGGCCACGGCGTCGGCCTCGCGCTCCAGGCGCCCCGTGCGGTCCGAGCGGACGCGGGCGCTCTCCACCGCGCCGAGCGGGAGGCCGAGCACCACGACGGCGGCCAGCGCGATGAGGGCGGTCGACGTCGTGAGCCGGCGGCGGACGGTCACGGCTCGAGCCGGAGCCCCACGCCGCGGACCGTCTGCAGGTGGCGCGGGTCATTGGCGTCCTCGCCGAGCTTGCGGCGCAGCCAGGAGACGTGCATGTCCAGCGTCTTGGTCGAGCCGAACCAGTTCTCGTCCCAGACCTCGCTCATGATCCGCTCGCGCGTGACCACGCGCCCGGCCTCGCGCACGAGCAGGGCGAGCAGGTCGAACTCCTTCGGCGAGAGCTCGAGCTCCTCGTCGCCCTTGAACGCCCGGCGCGAGGCGACGTCGACCCGGATGTCGCCTGCCTCGACGCGGTCGACGGTCGTGCGCCGCAGCTGGGAGCGCACCCGGGCGAGCAGCTCGGCGACGCCGAACGGCTTGGTGATGTAGTCGTCGGCGCCGGCGTCCAGGCCGTCGACGATGTCCAGCTCGCCGTCCTGGGCGGTGAGGAAGACGATGGGCACGCCGGGGCGCTCGGCGCGGATGCGCCGGCAGACCTCCAGCCCGTCGAGGCCCGGCAGCCCGACGTCGATGATGATGAGGTCGTGGTCCTCCGCGGTGCCGCGCGCGACGGCCTCGCGGCCGTCGGCGCAGCCGTCCACGGCGTAGCCCTCGCGCTCCAGCGCGCGCGCCAGGGGGACGCGGATCCCCTCGTCATCCTCGACGATGAGCAGACGGGCCACGACCAGATCGTAGGGCGGCAGGGTGGCCAGCGCGCGAGCCTCAGTCGCCGCGGCGGCCCGTGCGCGGCAGCGTGCGCAGCCAGGCGTCGATGGCCTGGAAGTCGCGGTCGGTCACGACGGCGGCCGGGAACAGGCCGTGGCCGTGGACGCCGCGGAAGTTCTCGAGCTCGACGCCGCCGGCCAGAGCGGGCCCGCGCTGGCCCTGGGCCAGGTCGCCGTGGCAGCGCGCGCAGCCCAGGCCCTGGGCGGTGAACGCCTCCTGGCCGGCGGCCTTGGGCGCCAGGCCCGAGGCCAGCTCGATGTTGAGCTTCTCGGCGCCGATCGCGGTCTGGGCGAACTGGCCGCCCTGGTCGATGCCCACGCCGTGCTCGTAGGTCATGCGGCCCCCGAGGTAGCCCTGCACGATGACCCCGAGGACGGCCAGGGCCGCGACGGCGCCGAAGATCCGCGCGCGCGGGCGGCGCATGCCGCGCCGCCAGGCCTTGACGTGGGCGGCGGCGGGCACGGCGACGAGCAGGGCGATGCCGATCCCGATCCAGAAGTGGGCGGTGCCCTCGCGGAAGGCCTGGCCGCGCAGGGTCGTCTGCGCCTGGCCCCAGACGAGCAGGCCGGTGACGCCCGCGGCGGCCACGCCGAAGACGCAGGCGCCCAGCGCCCACAGCTCGGCGCGGACGACGACGGCGCCCCCGACGCCGGCGCGGCGCAGCGCGTAGAGCACCGCGAACAGGGGGATCGCGACGACGGCCAGATGCGTGGCCGCCCCGTGCAGCTCGGAGAGGTGGATCATCGGCCCGGCAGCCTGCCGAGGCCGAGGTCAAGGGCGGGCAAAGGCTCTGGACCTCGGCGCTCCGGCGCTCGGCGCTCCGCGTCGGCTAGACGGCGAGCAGGTCCGCGCGCGACGGGGTCGTCGTCACGAGGGCGAGCGTGCGCGGTGCGCGCAGGGCGAAGCCGATCAGGCTCACGACGACGACGGTCGCCTCGACGAACAGCGAGGCGAGGCCGAGCGGCTCGGTCCAGTTGCCGATGTCGCCGGTGGCGTCCGGCATGCCGACGGTGCGGTTGACGACGTAGCCGACCAGCGCGCTGGCGGCGACGGCCGCGGCGGCGAGCCACGCCTCGCGGCGGCGGCTGAACAGCACGGCGCCGGCCGTGACCAGCGCGCCGGCCATGAGGGCGACGTACATCCAGAACAGGTAGCGCGTCTCCGACCACTTGCCGATCGAGTCGAGCAGGTGGATGAGCGCGATGCCCGCCAGGCCGACGGCGATCGTCGCGCGGGCGGCGATCTCGGACACGAGGCGGTGCACCGCGTGGTGCTCTACGGGGTGGTGGTCCATCGGACAGCTCCTTGGGCCGGGGGGGGTCGCCATCGAGGGTGCCCGGCGCGCGTCAACCCGCGTTCGAGGGGAGGCAAAGGTCGGGCAAAGCTTCGTGGCGCGGCGCCGCATCCGCCCGTCCGCCCGCGCCTTTGCCGGATCTTTGCCCGGCGCGCGCCATCATGGGCGCGTGGGCGCCAGGCCGCCATCGTCGACGACTGCACAGGCACGCGATGCCGCGGTCCGGCGCGTCCGGCGCGTGGCCTGGGTCGCGACCGCCGGGGCGGCGTCCCTGACCGCCGCGATGTCCGTCGTGGCCGCGCACGCCTTCAAGGGCCATCGCCGCAGCTCGGCCGCGGCGACGGCCACCGCCCCCGCGCGCCCGCGCCGCCCCGCGGAGGCACGGCGGACGGCCCCCGTCCGGGTGCCCGGGCCCCAGGACGTCCCGGCGATCGCCGGGCAGCCGGAGGCGCTGCAGCCGCCGGCGGCCCCTCCCGCCGCCGTCCCCCCGGACCCCGGCCCCGCGGCGCAGGCGCCCGCCCCCGCCCCGGCCCCGGCCCCGCAGGTCTCCGGAGGGTCATGAGCGCCGCGTCGGCCACTGCGACGTGGACGGCGCTGGGCACGACGGCGAGCGTCACCGTGACCGACCCCGGCGCCCTGGCGGCCGCGCGCTCGGCGGTGCACGACGAGCTGGAGGCCATCGACGCCGCCTGCAGCCGCTTCGACGAGCGGTCCGAGCTCAGCCGCCTCAACGCGCGCGCCGGCCGCACGACGCACGTCGGGCCGCTGCTGCTGGAGGCCCTGGAGACCGCGCTGCGTGCCGCGCGGCTGACCGGCGGCCTCGTCGACCCCACCATCGGCGCCGCGCTCGTGCTCGCCGGCTACGATGAGGACTTCGTCCGCCTGCCGACGGGGCCGCGGCGCCCCCTGCGGGCCGTGCGCGTCGCGGGCTGGCAGACCGTGGCCCTCGACGCCGAGTCGGCGACGGTGACCGTCCCGCGCGGCGTGCTGCTCGACCTCGGGGCGACGGCCAAGGCCCTGGCGGCCGACCGCGCCGCCGCGGCCGCCGCGCGATGCGCCCCGCAGGCCGGCGTCGTCGTCAACCTCGGCGGCGACCTCGCCGTCGCCGGGCGGCCGCCGCCCGGCGGATGGGCCGTGCGGGTGACCGACGACCACCGCGCGGGGCCCGGCGCACCGGGGCAGACCGTGAGCGTGCGCTCCGGCGGCCTGGCGACGTCGAGCACGACGGTGCGCCGGTGGGCCGGCGACCGCCACCACGTGCTCGACCCGGCCACGGGCCTGCCCGCCGCGGGGTGCTGGCGCACGGCCTCCGTCGCGGCGGCCACCTGCGTGGACGCCAACATCGCCAGCACGGCCGCGATCATCCTCGGGCGCGACGCCGAGGCGTGGCTGGCGCGGCACGACCTGCCCGCGCGCCTCGTGGACGGCGAGGGCGCGGCGTGCGCCGTCGGCGCATGGCCGGCCGAGCCCGTGGCCGCGTGATGATCGCCGCCGCCGCGCAGGGTCCCTCACCGCTGTGGTACGCCACGCGGGGCGCCGGCGCGATGACGCTCGTGCTCCTCACCGCCAGCGTCGTGCTCGGGATCGCCGAGGTCGGCCGCTGGACGCCGCCGGCGACCCCCCGCTTCGCGATCGCCGCGCTGCACCGCAGCCTGTCGCTGATCGCGCTCGTCCTGCTCGTCGTCCACATCGCCACCACGCTGCTGGACCCGTTCCCGCGCATCGGCATCGCCACGGCGCTCGTCCCGTTCGCGACCGACTACCGGCCGCTGTGGATGGGCCTGGGCACGCTGGCCTCCGACGTGCTCGTGGCGCTCGTCGTCACGAGCCTCGTCCGCCGGCGCCTCGGGTACGGCGCCTGGCGCGCGGTCCACTGGGCGGCCTACGCCTGCTGGCCGCTGGCGGTGCTGCACGGCCTGGGCACGGGCTCGGACACGCGCGCGACGTGGATGCTGGTGCTCACGCTGGCCTGCGTCGCGGTGCCGCTCGTCGCGCTCGGCGCGCGGCTGGCCCGCCCCGCGACGCCCGGCCCCGCGCGCGTGGGCTTCGGCGCCGCCGCCGTGCTGGGCGTCCTCGGCCTCGTCGTGTGGCTGCCGGGCGGCCCGCTGGGGCACGGGTGGCCGCGCCGGGCGGGCACGCCCGCGAGCGTGCTGGCGGCGTTCGGCTCCCCGGCCGCGGCCGCCTCCGCCGCGACGACGCCGGCGCCGGCGGGCCCGGCGGCCGCCCCGGCCCGCCCCGACGCGCTGGCCCGCGCGTTCAGCTCCGACGTGCGCGGCGTGCTGCGCAGCGGCCTCAGCGCGGGCGGGGTGGCCGTCGTCGACCTGCAGCTGCGGCTGGCGCACGCGCCGGGCGGCCGGCTGCGCATCAGGATCGGCGGCCACCAGCTCCCCGGCGGCGGCCTGCAGATGGACCGCAGCGCCGTCACGCTGGACCGGCGTCGGACCCCGGCCGCTACCGCGGCCGCATCGAGGTCCTGCGGGACACGAGCATCCAGGCGCTCGTCGGCTCGGCGCAGGGCCGGGCGCTGCGGCTGCACATCGACCTGCTGCTCTCGGGTCAGGACGTCGGCGGCCGCGTGCGAGGGGCACCGGTCCGCCACGCGTGAGCGCGGCGGCCGCGCCTACGCGTGGCGCGAACCTGGGGATGACCCCACGACCGCGCCATCCGGGCGGCGCGGTGCGCCGTCAGCGCCCGCCGGCGCGCCCCGAGGAGCCGACCGCGTGGCGCTCGTCCTCGGGCGACCCATGGGCCGGGCGCGGCACGACCATCACCGAGCACGGTCCCCGGCGGCAGAGCTCCTCGGCGGTGCTGCCGATCACGACGCGGTCCAGCGCGCCCCAGCGGCGCGAGCCGACGACGAGGAGGTCGGCGCCGCGGGCGGCCTCGGCCAGCTCGCCGACGGGATCGCCGACGCGGACGTCGCGGGTCACGCGCTCGTCGGCCCCGATGCGCTCCTCGAGCAGCGCCTCGACGTGGGCGCGGCGCTCGGCGATGATCTCGTCCCAGCGCGACAGCTCGACGATCTCGCCGAACGGCACGGAGTCGACGGGCAGGCGGTCGTCCACGACGCCCACCGCGACGAGCTCGCCGCCGGCGCCGCGCGCCAGGGCGCGAGCGGTCTCGAAGGCGTCGGCGGACTCGGGCGACTCGTCGACACCGACGACGATGCGGGTCAGCCGCGGCTCGTGCTCGCGGCGGCCGGCGACGGCGAGCACCACGGCGCCGGCGGCGTCGTGCAGCACCTGGCGGCCCGTGCGGCCGGCGTGGACGCGGCCCGGCTCGGTGTCGCGGGCCGAGCCCAGCACGAGCAGGTCGACGTGCTCGTCGCGGGCCACGCGGCGCAGGGCGCGTGCCGGGGAGAAGTCGGGGACGGCCAGCGTGTGGCCGCTGGGCGCCCAGGTCGAGCGCGCGGTGGCCAGCGTGGCGCGGGCGTCGCGGGCGCGATGGACGTCGCGGGCGAACGTCAGCGGGAACGGCAGCAGCGGGTCCTGGTAGGCCGCGACGAGCAGGAGGTCGGCGTCGGTGGCACGGCACAGGGCCTCGCCCAGGGCCGCGGCGTCGCGCGACTGCGGGGTCTCGTCCACTCCGACCATGATCTTGCTGAACACGTCTCGCCCTCCGTTGGGGACCGCTGATGCTGACTCGCCCGACGGTACGCCCAGGGCGGCGCGCTGCCGTCCGGCAGCGTCCGCAGAGCCCCGGGGGCGGACTACGGAACGCGGGCCCGCAGCCCTCAGCGCCCGCGGACCGCGGGCTCCAGCAGGGCGTCGGCGCGCAGCCGGCGCTCGAGGTCGGTGACCGAGATCAGACCGGCCGGCGACCCGTCGGGGCCGAGCACCACCGCGCGCCCGCGGGCCGCGAACGCAGGGCGCCCGAGCAGCTCGATGGCGGGCAGGCCGGGCTCGACGAGCAGCTCGGGATCGCGCGCCATGACCTCGTCGACGCGGGCGGCGGACCGCCGGCCGGCGGGCACCGCGCGCAGGTCGGCCAGCGACAGCAGCCCGACGGCGCGGCCCCGGTCGTCGACGACGGGAAACGCCGAGTAGAGGTGGCGCCCGAACCCGGCCGTCGCGGCGTCCTGCAGCGTCCAGGCGGCGCCGACCGTCGCCGGGTCGGGGGTCATGAGGTCGCCGACGGTGTAGCCGCCCAGCGCGTGCTGGGTCTGGGCTCCCTGCTGCTCGGCCGCGGCGGCCACCACGACGAAGCCGCCCACCAGCGCGAACCACAGGCCGCCCGGCGAGCCCTCCAGGAAGGCCAGGACGCCGAGGGCGATGAGCGCGAAGCCGAACGCGCGCCCGGTCGCGGCCGCGCGCGCCGTCGCGGCCTCCCGGTCGCCGCTGCGCCGCCACAGCAGCGCCCGCAGCACGCGGCCGCCGTCCAGCGGGAACGCCGGCAGCAGGTTGAACACCAGGATGGCCGCGGTGACGTAGATCTGGTAGTCCAGCAGCGCCGTCGCCCAGGCGGGCAGCACGCCGCCCAGCGCCAGGCGCAGCGGCACGAGGCCGACGAGGATCACGGCGGTGACCGCCGGGCCGGCCAGCGCGAAGCGCAGCTCGTCGCCGGGCGCGTTCGGCTCGCCGTGGATGCGCGACACGCCACCCAGCAGCCACAGGTCGATCTCGTCGACCTGCAGTCCGCGGCGCCGCGCGACGACGGCGTGGCCGAGCTCGTGGCCAGGATGCCCGCGAACAGGCCGAGCGCACTGGCCAGGCCGAGCGCGTAGGCGGCCGTCGTGCTCAGGCTGTGGTCGGCCTGCGGGAACCAGTCGTGGCCGAGCGAGAACGTGATGAGCGCGACGATCGCCAGCCACAGGGGCTGCACGCCGATCGGCACGCCGGCCAGGGTGCCGATCCGCAGGGTCGAGCGCCGGCCGGCCATCGTCAGGCCCCGCCGCCGTCCAGGCGGCGCTCGAGCTCGTCGGCGGTCGCCCCCGCCGGGCGGTCGGCGCGCAGCACGACGTGCGCGGAGGCGCCGACCTCGTCCAGCGGCTCCCAGCGCTCGCGCAGCGCCGCCGCGATCTGGGGCCCGGCGTCCGAGACCCGCGCCGCGTCGCCCAGCCGTGCGCGTGCGCGCCGGTCGGCCTCGGCGGCCGGGACGCTGCACTGCGCGAAGACGACGGGGCCCGCGCCGCGCAACGCGTCGGCGAAGGCGGCGCGGGAGGCGGCGGCGCCCATCGTCGCGTCGACGACCGCGCCGCCGTGGAAGGCCAGGGCCGCGGCGGCCCGGGCGCCGAGCTCCTCGTAGACGTGCAGCGAGGCGGCGGCCGAGTAGGCCTCCGCGGGCGCCCGCTGCGTCGCGGCCAGGCCGCCGGCGGCCTTGCGCACGACGTCGGAGGACAGCACGGGCACGCCGCGCCGGCGGCCGAGCTCGGCGGCCAGCGTGGACTTGCCCGCGGCGGGCGGGCCGCAGACGACGACGATGCGCGCCGTCCGCGTGCGCCAGGCCAGCCGTCGCGCGAGCGCGACGAGCGCGACGGCGCGCTCACGCGCGGCCTCGCCCCCGGGCTGGCGGGCGCGCAGGAGCGCGACCTTGGCCGACACGGTCGCGCGGTAGGCCGACCAGAACGCCACGAGCGCGTCGTCGCCCGGGTCGCCGCCGGCGCCGCGGTAGGCGTCGAGCACCTCGGCGGCCGCCTCGCCCGCGCCGCGCGACTCGAGGTCCATGAGCAGGAACGCGAGGTCGCAGCCCACGTCGTCGGTGCGCAGCGACACGTCGAACTCGAGGCGGTCGACGATCCGCAGCCCGCCGGCGTCGACGACGACGTGGTCGGCGCGCAGGTCGCCGTGGCCCTCCCGCCAGGCACCGGCGACGGCGCGGCCCTGCAGCGTCGCGGCGCGGCGCAGGGCGAAGGCCTCCAGCGGCCGCGCGACGGCCCAGAGCTCGGCGGCGGTCAGGTCGGGGCCCAGCAGCTCGGCGAGCTCGGCGGCGTTGGCCTGCACCCGTCCGAGCGCGGCGCGGACCCCGCCGGTCCCCGTGCGCGCGCAGCCCGCGTGGAAGCGGGCCAGCCGCGCGCCGAGGTCGCGCAGGGTGCCGGGCGCCACGCGCCCGTCGGCCACCCGGCACGCGAGCGTGTCGGCCTCGTCGAAGCGCCGCATCTCGACGACGACGTCCTCGCCGTCGGGCCGGTCGACCGGCCGCACCCCGAGGTAGGTGCCCGGCGCCAGCTGCTGATTGAGCCGGACCTCCTCGAGCGCGAGCGCCCGCCGGGCCTGCGGCGTGGACTGGTCCAGGAACGGGAACCGCACGGGCTTGCGGAGCTTGTAGGCCCGGTCGCCGTAGAGGTAGACGCGGGAGGCGTGGGTCTCGCGGATCTCCACGCCGGGCAGGCGCTCGAGGTCGGCGGGCGGTCCGGCGGCGGTCTGCGGACCGGTCATGCCGCGGCCGGCACGCGCGCGCCGCGCGGCACGACGAGCACGGGGCAGCGCGCATGGTGGGTCAGCGCGGCGCCGACGCTGCCGAGGGCCACCCGGCTGAGCGGGCCGGTGCGCCGCGACCCGGCCACGAGCAGGTCGAGGTCGTCGCCGGCCTCGATGAGCCGCTGCCCCGGATCGCCCGCCATGAGGACCTCCTGCGCGGGCACCCGCTCGGCCGCAGCGGCCGTGACGACGGCGAGCTCGTGGTCGCCCGCGCCGATCATCGGCGCGACGTACAGGATCCGCAGCAGCGCGCCGGCGCGCACGGCGAGGTCGGTGGCCACCGCCAGCGCCTCGGCGGCCTCGGGCGAGCGGTCCCACGCGACGCCGATCGTCTTCGGCGGGCCCACCGCGAGCCCGTCGCCGGCGGGTCGGGCGACCAGCACCGCGCAGCCGCCGTGGCGCACCGCGCCGAGGGCGACGTCGCCGCGCAGCGTCCGCAGCACCGGGCCGAGATGGCTCTCGCCGAGCACGAGCAGGCCGGCATGCTCGAGGTCGCACGCCTCCCACAGGCCCGCGACGGCCGTCGGCGCGGCGAGCACGCGGACGCCTGGGCGCACGTCGGCGGGCAGCGTGGCGGCCAGTCGGTCCAGCTCACCGTGCAGGCGATCGACGTGGTCGGCCGCATCGGTGATCGCGGGCGACCAGCCGGGCACGACGGTGGCGGCCGGCGCGGGCGGCGTGACCGCCACGGCGGCCAGGACGAGCGGCGCATCCAGCAGGCGCGCCATCGTGACGCCGAGCGTGACGGCATCGTGGGCGGTGCGGGCCTCGGAGACGGCGACGACGACGGGCTCGGTCATGCCCTGACCGTGCCAGGCGGCGGCGTGCCCGCCATCCGGGCGCGGCCGCCCGCCGGCTGCGGACAACCACGGACGGTCCCGGCCGCGCACTAGGATGGCGTCGTGACCGACGACGACGAGATCACCATCGTCCTGGCCGATGACCACGGCGTCGTGCGGAGCGGCCTGCGTATGCTGCTCGACGCCGAGGAGGGCTTCCGAGTCCTGGCCGAGGCCGCGACGGTCGACGACGCCGTGCGCCTGGCCAAGGCCCACCGCCCGACCGTGCTCGTGCTCGACCTCAACATGCCGGGGAGGCAGACGACCTCGAGCCTGGACGTGCTGCCCGCCCTCTCCGCCGACCTGCCCCAGACGCGCGTCGTCATCCTCACCATGCAGGAGGACCCGCAGTTCGCCCGCACCGCGCTGGGCGCCGGGGCCAAGGGCTACGTGCTGAAGGAGGCCGCCGACGCCGAGCTCGTCGAGGCGGTGCGGCGGGCGGCCGCCGGCGAGGTGTACCTCAACCCGCGCCTGGGCGCGCAGATCGCCGCCGCCCCGCCCGAGCCGGCCGGACCGCCCGACGACCTCACCGAGCGCGAGGTGGAGGTCCTGCGGCTCATCGCGCTGGGCCACACCAACGGCGACATCGGCCAGCAGCTCTTCCTCTCCGTGCGCACGGTGGAGTCCCATCGGGCCCACATCCAGCAGAAGCTGCGGCGCACGACCCGCGCCGAGCTCGTCCGCTACGCGCTGGACCGCGGGCTGCTCGACGAGGGCTGAGCCGCCTCAGGCGCGCAGCGCGCGCAGGGCGTTGAGGATGACCGCCACGTCGATGCCCTCCTGCAGGAGGGCGCCGGCGACGGGCGGGATGAGCCCGGCGGCGGCGCAACCCATGGCGACGAAGCTCAGCGCCATGCCGGCCAGCACGCTCTGGGTCGCGATGCCCAGCGACCGCCGGCCGATGCGCAGCGCCTCGGCGACCGCGGCGATGCTCGGCACGGTGATCACCGCGTCGGCGGCGTCCGAGGACGCCGTGGCTCCGAGCGTGCCCATCGCGATCCCGACGTCGGCGATCGCCAGCGCCGGCGCGTCGTTGACGCCGTCGCCGACCATGAGGACCGGCGACAGGCCCGGCTGGGCCCGCACGGCGCGGACGACCTCGAGCTTGTCCTGGGGGGACCGCTCGGACCACACGCGGTCCAGGCCGAGGCTCTCGCCCACGCTCTCGGCGACCGCGGCGCGGTCGCCGGAGACCATCGCGACGTGCGCGACCCCGCCGTGGCGCAGCTCGGTGATGAGCCCGGCGGCGTCGGGGCGCAGCCGGTCGGCCATGACGATGACGCCCGCGGCGCGCCCGTCGACGCCGACGGCGATCTTGGCGAGCCCCAACTCCCCCGCGCGGTCGGGCCCGGCCGACGGCGCGAGCAGGGCGCCGTCGCCGCGGCGGCGCACCCAGTCGGGGCTGCCGACGCAGACCCTGCGGCCGCCCACGACGCCCTCGATGCCCTCCCCCGGCTCCTCGTGGACGTCCTCGGGGAACGCGAGCTCCAGGGCGCGGCCGTGGGCCTCGCGCACCAGCGCCTCGGCCAGGACGTGCGTGGACAGCTGGTCCAGCGAGGCGGCGGCGCGCAGGACCTCGGCCTCGGGCAGGCCGTCGAGCACCTCGATGCGCTCGATCTGCGGCGTTCCGAGCGTGAGCGTCCCCGTCTTGTCCAGCAGCACGCTGCGGATGCGCCCCAGGCGCTCGATGACCCCGGCGCCCTTGACGATGATGCCGCCGCGTGCGGCGCGCGAGACGCCGCACACCAGCGCGATCGGCGCGGCGAGGATGAGCGGGCACGGCGTCGCGACGACGATGACGGCCAGCGCGCGGTGGGCGTCCCCGCTGAGCGCCCAGGCGCCGCCGGCGGCCAGCAGCGTGACCGGCAGCAGCAGCGCCGCGTAGCGGTCGGCGAGGCGCACGAACGGCGCCCGGTCGGCCTGCGCGTCGCGGACGAGGCGCACGATCGCGGCGTAGGCGCTCGCGGCCGCCGGCCGCGAGGCCCGCAGGTCGAACGGCGAGCCGGCGTTGGCCGTGCCGCTGCGCACCATCCCGCCCTGGGCGATCGTCGCGGGCAGCGACTCGCCGGTCAGCGCCGACTCGTCCAGCACGGCCGCGTGCGAGACCAGGATCCCGTCGACGGCGACGATCTCGCCCGTGCGCACGACGACGACGTCGCCGATCTGCAGCGCGTCGACGGGCACCTCTTCGAGGCGGTCGCCGGTGCGGCGGTGTGCGACGGCCGGCGCGCGGGCCAGCAGCGCCGACAGCTCGCGGCGGGCGCGCCGGCCCGCGACGGCCTCCAGCGCGTTGCCGCCGGCCAGCATGAGGCCGACCACGGCGCCGGCCAGCGTCTCGCCCAGAGCCAGGGCGCCGGCCATGGCGACGAGGGCGATGACGTCGACGCCCATCCGCCCGTGCGCCAGCGTCGCGGCCACCGACACCACCAGCGGCAGACCCACCGCGACGACGGTGGCGCCCCACACGAGCTGCGCGGCATGGCGATGGTCGCCGGCGTGCAGCACGAGGCCGGCGACGATGGCGGCCAGCGCGAACGCGGCCAGCACGGCGAACCCGCGCTCGGCGCGCCACGCCGGGCCGGCACCTGCGCCCGGGCCCCGCGCCGTGTCGTTCATGGCGCCCACGGTACGCGAGCCGCGCCCGCGTGCCATCCCCTCGGCGCACCCACGCGCGATCCGTAGTTCGCCGCGGCCGCGGCCGGGCCGCCCCCGATGGGCGCGGCCCGGCGCGGCCCTAGCGTGGGCAGGTGTGTCCCGGTCCCCCAGCGGAGCATGATCCCATCCCGATCGTGACGGCCCACGCGAGCGCCGCCGGCCGGCTGGCGCTGCGCATGCTCGTCGAGAACGAGAACGAGGACGGCTCGCAGCCCGTGCTGCAGCTGGCCGGCGAGGCCTCGCACGCCGCGGAGGCCGGCCGCCTGGCGCGCGACCTCGGCGCCCGCTTCCTCATCCTGCACGACGCGCTGCTGCTCGGCGGCCGCCTCGGCCCGCTGCCGGCCGAGTGCGCGCTCGTGGTGCTCGGCCTCGAGCGCCATCCGGCCGCGGGCGCCGCCGCCCGGGCCCGCGGCGCCCGTCACTACGTGCTGTGGGACCGCGCCGGGGAGGACCTCCCGCGGATCCTGCGCGGCGAGGGTCAGCCGGCGCCGGCCACGGGCGCCTGAGCCTCGCGGACGGAGACCCCGCCCGCCTCGCGGCGCCGCACGGGCAGGCGCGCCTCGAGGACCGCGCCGGCCCCCGGGGCCGAGCGCAGGTCGAGGGACCCGTGGGCCAGCGCGATGCGCTCGCGCATGCCGACGAGCCCGAACCCGTCGGCGCTCTCGCCGGGGTCGAAGCCCCGGCCGTCATCGGTCACCGCGATCGTCAGCGTGCCGTCGGTCTCGGTCACCGTGACCGCGACCCGCGTGGCCTGGGCGTGCTTGACCGCGTTGGTCAGCGCCTCCTGCACGGTCCGGTAGACGGTCTCCTCCAGGTCGGGATCGTGGCGCGTCGCGGCGCGGCCCTCCTCGAAGTCCAGGTCGACGACGAGGTCGATGGCCAGCCCGCTGATGGCCCGGACCCGCTCGGCCAGGCCGGCGAGCGCAGCGCCCGTGCCGATCTCGTCCAGGGCGGCGGGACGCAGGTCGGCGATCAGCGCGCGCAGGTTGGCGATGCCGCCCGTGACCAGCTCGATGGCCTGACCCAGCGCCTCGTCCACGCGCACCGGGTCGGCGCTGCGGCGGGCGGCCGAAAGCAGGACCCGCAGGCCGCCGAGCTCCTGCAGCGTCTCGTCGTGCAGCTCGCGCGCCCAGCGCGTGCGCTCGGCCTCCGAGGCGCGGATGCTGCGCTCCAGCGAGAGCGAGGCGACGCTCTGGGCGGTGGCCACGGCGGTCGCCGCGGAGGCCGCGAAGGCCTGGAGCAGGCGCTCGTCGTCGGTGCTGAACTCCGGGCCGTCGTCGAGGCGGTCGAACGCGGCGAGCACGCCGAGCGGCTGCCCGCGGTGCAGCATCGGCACCATGAGCCCCGCCTTGGCCTGCAGGTCGGCCGAGAACAGCTTGCCGGCCTGGCGGTGCAGGTCGGTCAGGCGGCCGGGGCGGCGCGAGCGCATGATGCCCTCCAGCACGGAGCGGCCGTGGTCCGACGTGGGCGCGAGCAGGCCGTCGGGCACCTCGCCGGCGGCGGCGGCGACCTCCAGCGCGTCGGCCGCGGGCAGCACGACGACGATCGTCCGGGCGTCGACGAGCGCGCGGCCGCGCTTGGTCAGCAGCTCCAGGATGCGGTCGAGCTCGACCTCGCCGGCGATCGCGCTCGCGATCTCGGTCGTGGTCTCCAGCGCCCGGACGGTGCGCTCGAGCCCGTCGCGGCGCGAGGCGACGTCCTGGTACAGGCGGGCGTTGTCGACGGCGATGGCCGCCCAGTCGGCGAGGACGACCATGGCCTGCTCGTCGTCGGCCGTGAACCCGCCGCCGCCCTGCTTGTCGGTCAGGTACAGGTTGCCCCACGCCTCGCCGCGGATGATGATCGGCACGCCCAGGAAGCTGCCCATGGGCGGGTGGTTGAGCGGGAAGCCGTAGGACTGGGCGTGTGCGCCGACGTCGTCCATGCGCAGCGGCCGGGGGTCCTTGATCAGCAGGCCGAGGACGCCGCGGCCGCTGGGCAGCTCGCCGATCGCGGCCCGATGCCCGGCGGGGATGCCGCGCGTGAGGAAGCGCGCGAGCCGCTCGCGGCGGGAGTCGAGCACGCCGACGGCGGCGAACTGCGCGCCGGTGACCTCGCAGGCGACGTCGAGCATGCGCTCGAGCACGGTGTCGAGCTCGAGCTCGGAGAGCAGGCCGCGGCCCACGTCGATGAGGCGGGTGAGGGTGGGGACGTCCATGCGGGGACGGGACCGACGATACCGGGTGCTGTCGCGCAAACGTCCACTGTCCGTCAGCTGACGTCCTTTGTGTCACGGGGGCGCCGCGCTCACCACCGCACATTCCCGCAGGCGTGTCGCGGCCGCACACGGATGACCCCGGTGAACCTCACTGGCACGGTCCTCCCATGACCGACCGCGTCCATCCGGTGAGCCACCAGCCGCTGAAGGTGGCGGTCGTCGGCGGCGGCGTCGGCGCCCTGGAGACCGTCCTGGCCCTGCAGGACCTCGCTCCCGGACTCGTCGTGCCCGTGCTCGTCTCGGCCACCGACGAGTTCGTCTACCGCCCGATGCTCGTCGGCGAGCCCTTCGGCCTGGGCCCCGCGCGCCACTACCGCCTCGCCGAGCTCTGCACCGAGCTCGGCGTCGAGCTCGTCATGGACCGCGTCGTCGAGGTCGACGGCCAGGCCCACCACGTGCGCACGGCCCACGGCACCACGATCGGCTACGACGCCCTCGTCCTGGCCGCCGGGGCCAACCCGTACGCGGCCTTCGAGCACGGCGTGACCTTCGAGCGCCAGGTCTCCCCCGAGGACTTCGACGAGGTCCTCGCGGACCTCACAGACGGCTTGGCGCCGCACGTGGCGGTCGTCGTGCCCGACGGCGTGACGTGGACGCTGCCGGCCTACGAGCTGGCCATGCTGACGGCGGCCTGGGGCGAGCGCTGCCATCCCGACGAGGTGACCGTCACGATCTTCACGCCCGAGCCGATGCCGCTGGACGTCTTCGGCGCGACGGTGAGCGCCGCGGTGACCGACCTCCTGGAGGCCGAGCGCATCGGGGTCCGCTGCGGCGTGCACCCGGACATCGTCACGTCGACCTCGCTGCGCGTCGGCGGCGGCTGGCGCGCCGCGGACCGCATCGTCAGCCTGCCCCTGCTGACCGGCCCGCGGCTGCCCGGCGTGCCCTCCGACGAGCACGGCTTCGTCCCCGTCGACGGCTTCGGCGCCGTCCGCGGCCTGCCCGACGTCTACGCCGCGGGCGACAGCACCGACTTCCCGATCAAGCAGGGCGGCCTGGCCGCCCAGCAGGCCGGCGTCGTGGCGGCCCACATCGCCGCCCGGGCCGGCGCCGACGTCGCTCCTCAGGCCCTCGAGCCCGTGCTGCGAGGCCTGCTCATCACCCGCCAGGGCCCCCGCTTCCTGCGCGCCGAGCTGCGCGACGTCGACGGCACCTCGGAGCTGTCGGCCGAGCCGCTGTGGTGGCCGCCGAGCAAGATCGCCTCGCGCTGGCTGGGCCCGCACCTGGCGCGGCTGGACGCCGACGAGGCCGCCGCGCCCACCGCGCCCGCGGGCTGAGGCGGCGCCACCGGGGGTCCCCGACCGGGGTCGCCCCACCGGGGTTTCCCGCAGCGGCCCGCGGCAGCGCCCCGATGCGCGCCGCACCCGCGACCGGCAGGCTGGCACGCATGCCCGCACCCCCGTCTGCGCCCGGCCCCGCCCGGCACGTCCTCGTCCTCGGCGGCGGCGTCGCCGGCATCGAGTGCCTGCTGGGCCTGCGTGACCTGCTGGGGGCCGCGGTCGACCTCGCCCTGCTCACCGACGCCGAGGAGTTCTGGTACCGGCCACTGGCCATCGGCGAGCCGTTCGGCGCCGGGGCCGCCACCCACCACCCCATCGCCCGCATCGCCGCCGACTGCGGCGCGGCCGTGCTGCACGGCGTGGCCGAGGCGGTCGACGTCGGCGCCCACACCGTGCTGACGCGCGACGGCGAGCGCTACGTCTACGACGCGCTCGTGGTCGCCGTGGGCGCCGTGCCCCACCTGCCGCTGGGCCGCGCGATGATGCTCGACCCGCGGCCCGCGATGCTCGAGGGCCTGCTCGCCGAGGTCGATGCGGGCACGACGCGGCGCGTGGCCATCGTCATCTCCGACGGGCCCCACTGGGTCCTGCCGGCCTACGAGCTGGCGCTGCTGCTCGCCGCCCACGGCCGCGACCGCGGCATGGACGAGCTCGAGATCACCGTGGTCACCGCCGAGGCGGGCCCGCTGGACCTCCTGGGCCCCGAGCCCTCGCAGGCCGTCGCCGACCGCCTGCGCGGCGCCGGCGTGCGCCTGGTCTGCGGTGCGACCGCCGAGCTGCAGGAGGGCCGGCGCATCCGCGTGGTCTGCGGCGCGGGTCACGAGCCGTTCGACGTCGACCAGGTCGTCGCGCTGCCCGAGCTGCGCGCCCCGGCGATCGACGGCCTGCCCGCGGGGCCCGGCGGCTTCCTGCCCGTCGACGCCCACGGGCGCGTCGAGGGGGCGCCGGGCGTCTACGCCGCCGGCGACTGCACGGCGCGCCCCGTCAAGCAGGGTGGCCTGTCGGCCCAGCAGGCCGACGCCGTCGTCGAGCACCTGGCGTTCCGCGCCGGCGCGCTGGAGGACCCGCAGCCCTACCGCCCCGTCCTGCGCGGCCGGCTGCTGACCGGCGACGCGCCCGTCTACGTCCGCCACGAGCTGCGCTCGGGCGCCCCGCCGGCCGAGATGGCCGGGCACGCGCTGTGGTGGCCGCCGGCCAAGATCGCGGGGCGCTGGCTGGCCCCCTACCTCCAGGCCCGCGACGACGGGGCGGCCGGCCTCGCACACCCGCCCGCCCACGGCCGGCCGATCGAGGTGCCGCTCGACGCGCCGCAGATGCCCGTGCCCCGCCACCTCGAGCTCCTCGGCACCGAGCCCCCGGTCCGGCCATGACGGCTGCTCCGCAGACCATCGTCGTGGCCGGGGGCGGCGTCGCCGGCCTCGAGCTCGTGCTCGCGCTCGACGAGCTCGCCGGCCCGGATGTGCGCATCACGCTGCTGGAGCCGGAGGACGTCTACGTCGAGCAGGCGATGACGATCGCCGAGGTCTTCGAGCACGGCGAGCGCGCCCGCCGGCCGCTGGCCGCGATCCTGCAGGGCACGCGCGTCGCGCTCGTCCACGAGGCGCTGGCGCTCGTCGATCCCTCCCGGCACGTGCTGCGCACGGCCTCCGGCGCCATGATCGGCTACGACCGGCTCGTCATCGCGATCGGCGCCGCCGCGGTCGCGTTCGCGCCCGGCGTGCTCAGCGTCGAGCCGCGGTCCGTCGAAGGCCTGCGCGCCCTGGCCGCCGAGGTCGCCGACGGGACCGCCACCCACGTCGGGATCGTCATCCCGCCGGGGCGGCACTGGTCGCTGCCCGCCTACGAGCTGGCCCTCAAGCTCGCCGACCACGGCGCGGCCGTGGGCCGCCGTCCCGAGATCACCGTCGTGGCCCCCGAGCCGCGGCCGCTGTCGATCTTCGGCGAGGACGCCGCGCGCACCCTGGCGCAGCGCCTGGAGGCCGACGGCATCGCGGTCCTGCCGCGCGCGTCGGCCGAGGTGCTCCCCGGGCCGCCGCCGGTGGTCATCGTCCACCCGGGCCGGCGCACGCTGACCGTCGACCGCGTCGCCGCGCTGCCGCGGCTGCGCCCGCGGCGCATCGCCGGCGTCGGCTTCCCGGCCGACGGCTTCCTGCGCGTCGACGCCGTCGGGCGCGTGAACGGCACGCCCGACGTCTACGCCGTCGGCGACGCCACCGACGGCCCGGTCAAGCTCGGCAGCCTCGCGGCCCAGCAGGCCGAGGCCACCGCCCGCCACCTCGCCGCGCCCCCGGAGCCGGGCGCCGGGGCGGCCGCGCCGACGCGCGCCGTGCCGCGGGCCACGCTGCACGGCGCGCCGCACGTCGTGCCGCTGCCGCTGCCGCTCGGGCGCGAGCCCGACCCCGACGCCGCGCTGAAGGTCGCCGCGCCGCGGCTCGCGGCGCGGCTCTCGGCGCTCAGTGCGCCGCCGCCGTCGTGAGGCCCAGCGGGGCCTTCGAGCTCCGGCGCACGCCCCGCGGGATGACGATGACCGGGCAGTGCGCGCCGTGGACGAGCTGGGAGGAGACGCTGCCCAGCACCGTGCTGGCCAGGCGGCCGCGGCCGCGGCTGCCGCAGAGCAGCACGTCGAACTCCTCGCTGGCGGCGACGAGCGCCGCGCCGGCGTCGCCCGCCAGGCTCTGCTGGTGCACGCTGCCGCCCGTGGCGCGGGCCAGGTGCTCGGCGGCGATGAGCGCGTAGCGCGCGGGCGGCGAGCCGTCGAACGCGACGGCGATGCGGCGCAGCTCGTCCTCGCCGGGCAGCGGGACGCTGAGCGGCGACACCGCCACGGGGCAGGTCGCGTGCTGGATGACGTCGCGCGTCACGGTGCCGCTGAGGTCGCGGCCCAGGACGAGCAGGCAGGCGTCGGTCTCGCGCGCCGCGTCGACGACCGCACGCGCGATCCCCTCCGCGGGCACCACGCGCTCGCGCACGTCGAGGCTCGCGTCGACGAGCCGCCGCGCCCGGGCGACCCCGGCGCGCGCGGCCTCGAAGCGGGCCTCGTCCTCGGCGGGCAGGGTGACACGGGCGCTCAGCGCCAGCGGCTCGTAGCGGTAGGCGCCCACGAGCTCCAGCGGCTGACCCAGGCGCGACGCCAGCAGCGCGCCGAGCTGGACGGCGCCGGAGCTGTCGGCGCCGCCCCAGCAGGCGACGACGGGATGCTCGGGCGTGACGGCGGGATGCTCGGCCGGGCTCATGGACGCCAGCGTCGCAGCCCGGTCGTCGTGCGGCATCCGCCCACAGGACCACGTGCCCTGCGGCGAAGTACGGACCGCCGATCGGGCGGCGGGCGGATGGAGGTCGACCGGGGGGTCACCAGGATCCGGCCCATGACCTCGCTGGAGCTCGCGCGCCTGCAGTTCGGCGTGACGACCACTTCCACTTCTTCTTCGTCCCCGTGACCATCGGGATGGCCGTCTTCGTGGCCGTCTGCCAGACGCTGCACTACCGCACGGGCCGGGAGGTGTACGCACGCATGACCCAGTTCTGGGGCAAGTTGATGCTCATCTCCTTCGCCGTGGGCGTGGTGACCGGCATCGTCCAGGAGTTCCAGTTCGGCATGAACTGGTCCAACTACTCGCGCTACGTCGGCGACATCTTCGGCGCCCCGCTGGCGATGGAGGGGCTCGCCGCCTTCTTCCTGGAGTCCACGTTCATCGGCCTGTGGCTGTTCGGCCGCGGCAAGCTGTCGCCCAGGATCCACCTCGCGTCGATCTGGGCGTTGGCCGGCGGCACCATGCTGTCGGCCTACTTCATCCTGGCCGCCAACTCCTGGATGCAGCACCCCGTGGGCTACAAGCTCAACGCGGGCAGCGGCCGCGCGGAGATGACCTCCATCCTGGACGTGCTCACCAACAGCACCGCGCTCTACGCCTTCGGCCACACGATCCTCGGCGCGCTGGCCACCGCGGGCATGCTCATGCTCGCGGTCTGCGCCTGGCACCTGCTGCGCCGCAACGAGATCGACGTGTTCGGGCGCTCGGCCAACATCCTGCTCGGCGGGGTCACCGTCGCCGCCCTGGGCACGATGGTCATCGGCCACTTCAACGGCCAGCTCATGGAGAGGCAGCAGCCGATGAAGATGGCCGCCGCCGAGGCGCTGTTCAACACGTCCAAGCCCGCGGCGTTCTCGCTGTTCGCCGTCAGCCACGTCGAGCACAACCCCAAGCACCTCAACGTCAACATCAAGATCCCGCACACGCTGTCGCTCATGGCCACCAACTCCTTCAACGGCAAGGTCGAGGGCATCAACGACATCAACCGCGAGTACCAGAGGAAGTACGGCCCGGGCGAGTACGCGCCGATCGTGGCCGTGACCTACTGGACCTTCCGCTTCATGGTGGGCTCGGGCACGATCATGCTGCTGCTGGCGGCCTTCGGGTTCTGGCGCGCACGCAGCGGCCGGCTGCTGGACAGCCGCCTGCTGCTCCGGCTGCTCATCCCCGCCGCGGCGCTGCCGTTCATCGCCAACTCGACGGGCTGGCTCTTCACCGAGATGGGCCGCCAGCCCTGGGCGGTGATGGGGCTGCTGCGCACCGACGACGCCAACTCCCCCATCGTGAGCTCGGCGCAGATCGTGGTGACCCTCGTCGGCTACACGCTGCTCTACGGCGTGCTCGGCGCGATCGGCGGCCGGCTGTTCGTCCGCGAGGCCAAGCACGGCCCGCGGACCGACGTGCCGCCCGCGGACGCCGAACGTCCCGACCTCGTCCTCGCCTACTAGCCGGAGCCTGACGCCATGAACCCCACCACCCTGCAGGTCATCTGGTTCCTGCTGATCAGCATCCTCTGGCTCGGCTACTTCGTGCTGGAGGGCTTCGACTTCGGCGTCGGCATGCTGCTGCGCCACGTCGCCCGCACCAACCCCGAGAAGCGCGCGGTCATGCACACCATCGGCCCTGTGTGGGACGGCAACGAGGTGTGGCTGCTCGTCGCCGGCGGCGCCACGTTCGCGGCGTTCCCGGAGCTGTACGCCACCCTGTTCTCCGGGTTCTACCTCGCGCTGTTCCTGATCCTCGCGGCGCTCATCGCCCGCGGGGTCGCGTTCGAGTTCTGGGGCAAGGACGACGATCCGCGCTGGCGCGCGACCTGGGAGTGGGCGCTGACGATCGGCAGCGCGCTGCCCGCCCTGCTGTGGGGCGTCGCCTGGGCGAACATCATCCGCGGCGTGCCCGTCGACGCCCAGGGCGAGTTCAACGGCACGCTCCTCTCGCTGCTCAACCCCTACGGGTTGCTCGGCGGCGTCGTGACCCTGAGCCTGTTCGCCGCCCACGGCGCGTCGTTCCTGTCGCTGCGCACCACGGGCGTCATCGAGGAGCGCTCCCGGGCCGCCGCGCGCGCCCTCGCCCCGATGGCCGCCGCGGCCGTGGTGGCGTTCGCCGCGTGGACCATCGTGCGCCAGGGCGACCACGGGGGCGTGCAGGCCGTGTCGGCCGTGCTCGTCGTGCTGGCCGCCCTGTGCGGCGCCGGCGCGGCGCTGCGGGCCGGCGTGCGCCCCGGCGTGGCGTTCGGCCTCAGCGCGCTGACGATCCTGCTCCTGTTCTGCGGGATCTTCGCCGACCTGTACCCCAACGCCCTGGTCTCGACCGGCCCCGGACCGTCGCTGACGCTGCGCGCGGCGTCCTCCACGAACTACACGCTGACGGTCATGACGGTCGTCGCCGTGGTCTTCGTCCCGATCGTGCTGGCCTACCAGGCCTGGACGTACTGGGTCTTCCGGGCCCGGCTGGGCGCCGAGGACTTCGGCGAGATCCACTCGCCGATCGACCTGCTGGCCCGGCACACCGGCGGCGGCCGTGAGGCCGACGCCGACGAGCCGGCGCCCACGGCACCCGGCGCGTCGTGAGGCCGGTCGACCCGCGCCTGCTGCGGGCCAGCCGCCCGGCGCGGGCCCACCTCGGCGCGACGTTCGCCATCGCGGCGCTCAGCGCCGTGGTGGTCGTCGCGCAGGCCGCGCTGCTCGCCCACGTCGTCGCCCGCGCGGTCGCCGGCGACGCGCCGGGCACGCTGCGCGGGTCGATCCTCGCGCTGCTCGGCGTACTCGTGCTGCGGGCGCTGGCCGACGGCGCGTTCGACGCCGTCGGCCGGTTCGGCGCCGCACGGGTCATGAGCGACCTGCGCGGGCGCCTGGCCGAGCACCTGCTCGTCCGCCGCCCCGGCGTCGACGGGCAGGGGCGCACGGGCGAGATCGCCGCGCTGGCCGTGCAGGGCATCGACGCCGTCGAGCCCTACTTCGCGCGCTTCCTGCCCCAGCTGGCGCTCGCGTCGCTCGTGCCGCCGGCGATCCTCGTGTGGGTGCTGCGCGGGGACTGGATCGCCGCGCTCATCCTCGCCGGGACGATCCCGCTCATCCCGTTGTTCATGGCCCTGGTCGGAATGGCCACCCAGGCGCACACCCGCGCGCGGTGGCGGTCGCTGGCGACGCTCAGCGCGCACTTCCTCGACGTCGTCGGCGGCCTGCCCACGCTGCGCGCCCACGCCCGCGACGCCGCCCAGGCCCGGGCGCTGGAGCAGGTCGGCGAGGCCTACCGGCGCGAGACGATGGGCACCCTGCGGGTCGCGTTCCTCTCGGCCCTGGTCCTCGAGCTGCTGGCCATGATCGGCACCGCCCTGGTGGCCGGCACGGTCGGCGTGCAGCTCGCCGGCGGCCACCTCGGCCTCGAGGCCGGCCTCTGCGTGCTGCTGCTGGCGCCCGAGCTCTACTCCCCGCTGCGCCAGGTCGGCGCCCAGTTCCACGCCAGCGCCGACGGGCTGCAGGCCGCCCAGGAGCTGCAGGACGCGCTGCAGACCCCGGGCGCCGTCTCGGCGCCGGCCCATCCGTGCCGCGCGCCGCGCCCGGACCGCAGCGCCGTGCGCTTCCAGGCCGTCGGCTTCACCTACCCCGGTCGCGACCTCGCCGTCCTGGACGGCCTGGACCTGGAGCTCGCCCCCGGCGCCACCACCGCGCTCGTCGGGGCCAGCGGCGCCGGCAAGAGCACGATCGCCGCGCTGGCGCTGCGGCTGGCCGACCCGACGGCCGGGCGCATCACCTGCGGCGGCGTCGACCTCCTCGACGTGCCGGCCCGCGAGTGGCGCGCCGGCTGCGCGTGGCTGCCCCAGCACACGCGCCTGTTCACCGGCACGGTGGCCGACAACCTGCGCCTGGGCCGCCCGGGCGCCACCGACGCCGAGCTGCACGCGGCGCTGGAGGCGGCGGGCGCCCGCGACGTCGTCGCCGCCCTGCCCGGCGGCCTGGACACGCGCGTCGGCGACGGCGGCCGGCGCCTGTCGGCCGGCGAGGCCCAGCGCCTGGCGATCGCGCGCGCCTTCGTGCGCGATGCGCCGATGGTCGTCCTGGACGAGCCCACCGCCCACCTCGACGAGGACTCGGCCGTGCTCGTCGGTGAGGCCCTGCAGCGCCTGGCCGCCGGGCGCACGACGCTGCTCGTCGTCCACCGCCCGGCGCTGGCGGCGATCGCCGACCACGTCGTCCACCTCGGCGCGCAGGGCGCGTGCGTCGCCGCGACCGCCGGGGCCCTGAGCGAGGTGGCGGCATGAGGCCGCTGGCGCGCGCCGCCGCGCTCGTGGTGCCGCGGCGCGGCCGGCTCCTGCTCGGGGTCGCCCTCGGCGCGGGCGCCGTCGCCGCCGCGATCGGGCTGCTCTGCACCTCGGGGTGGCTCATCGTCCGCGCGGCCGAGCGCCCGCCGATCCTGCAGCTGACGATGGCGATCGTGGCCGTGCGCACGTTCGGCATCGCCCGCGCGGTCCTGCGCTACGCCGAGCGCCTGGTCACCCACGACCTCGCGTTCCGGGTGCTGGCCGACCTGCGCCGGCGCTTCTACGTGCGCCTCGCGCCCCTCGTGCCCGCCGGGCTTCCGCGGATGCGCGCCGGCGACCTGCTGAGCCGCTTCGTGGCCGACGTCGACCAGCTCCAGCATCTCTACCTGCGCGCGCTGGCGCCGCCGATCGTCGCCGGCGTGGTCATCGCGCTGGCCGTCGGCGTCAGCGCCGCCGTCCTGCCCGCCGCCGGGATCGTGCTCGGCGTCGCGCTGCTGGCCGCCGCCACCGTCGTGCCCGCGCTGACCCACGTCGCGGCGCGGTCGGCCGCACGGCGCCAGGCGCCGGCGCGCGCGACCCTGTCGGCCGAGCTCGTCGAGGCGCTGGACGGCGCGGCCGAACTCGCGGTCCTGGGCCAGGACGAGGCACGGCTGCAGCGCATCCGCGCCGCCGACGCGCGCCTTGCCCGCCTCGTGCGCCGCGACGCGCTGGCCGGCGGACTGGCCACCGGCCTGGGGACGCTGCTGCCCGGCCTCGCGCTCGTCGGCGTGCTGGCCGTCTCGCTGCCCGCCGTGCACGACGGCCGGCTGACCGGGCCGTGGCTCGGGCTGCTGGCGCTCATGGCGCTGGCCGCGTTCGAGGCCGTCCAGCCGCTGCCGGCGGCCGCCCAGCAGCTCGCGGCGTGCGCGCGCTCGGCCGCGCGCCTGGAGGAGATCGTCGATGCGCCGGTCCCCGTGACCGACCCGGCGGACCCCGCGGCGCTGCCCGACGAGGGCGAGCTCGTGGCCGAGGCGGTCGGCGCGCGCTTCGAGGGCGCCGCACGGCCCGCGCTGGCGGCCGTGGACCTGCGGTTGGCGCCGGGGCGCGCCGTCGCGCTCGTGGGGGCCAGCGGCAGCGGCAAGACGACGCTGGCCGAGCTGCTGGTCCGCTTCCGCGACCCCGACGCCGGGCGCGTGGCGCTCGGCGGCACCGACGTCCGCGCCCTGCGCCAGGACGACCTGCGCCGCACGGTCCTGCTGGCCGCCCAGGACGCGCGCCTGTTCACGACCACGATCCGCGAGAACCTGCTGCTCGCCCACCGCGAGGCGACCGACGGCGACCTGCTCGCCGCGCTGTCGGCCGTCGGCCTCGGCGACTTCGTCGCCCGCCTGCCCGAGGGCCTGGACACCCACGTCGGCCAGGACGGGTCCCAGCTGTCGGGCGGCCAGCGGCGGCGCCTGCTCGTCGCCCGCGCGCTGGTCTCCGACGCGCGCCTGCTCATCCTCGACGAGCCCGCCGCCCACCTCGACCCGCCGGCCGCACGCGCCCTGCACGAGCGGCTGCTGGCCGAGTCCTCGCGCCGCGGCGTGCTCGTCATCGCCCACGGCGTCGCCGGCCTGGAGCGCTGCGACGAGATCGTCGTGCTGCACGAGGGCCGCGTGGCCGAGCGCGGCACGCACGACGAGCTCCTGGCGGCCGGCGGCCGGTACGCCACGATGGCCCGGGCACTGCAGGTGATGGCGTAGGGCGCAGGGCCGGTGCGGCGCGGCGCGGCGCGGGCGCCCGTGGCGCGCCGTTCGGGCGCCGCCGGCGGGGCGGACGCGGCGGGAGGGCGACGAGCGGCGACCCGCCGGGGTACCCCGGGCGCCCGGGGTCGTGCGCCCACGCCCGCGGGCGGCAAGGTCGATGGCGCCTGGGTGGGGATATGCACCATCAACGCGCCATACGGCAGGCGGGGCACCGGCGCCTGTCGTCCCGGACCCGCCTGGCCTGCACCCGCGGCCCACACCCTGCGGCGAAGTACCCAGCGCCCGGCGTGCTCGGTCCCGATGGCGGCCGGTGGCGTGGCGTGGGAGCCTGCGTGCTGCCCATCCGCCACCACGAGGTCCGCATGTTCACGAAGGTCATCATCGGCGTCGACGGCCACGAGGGTGGGCGTGACGCCATCGCCCTGGCCCGCGCGCTGGCGCCGGGAGCCGAGCTGGTCCTGGCCTGCGCGTATCCCTACGACGAGCGCCGCAGCCGCTTCGCGCTCCAGGGCTTCGCCATCGCCCTGCGCGAGGAGGCGCTGCACATGCTGCGCGCCGAGCGCGAGGCCGCCGGCGACGAGACGCTGCGCGCCGTGACCGTCGCCGATCCCGCCCCGGCGCGCGGGCTGCAGCAGGTCGCCGCCGACGAGCACGCCGACCTCCTGGTGGTCGGCTCGTCCCACCGCGGCCCGGCCGGCCGCGTCCTGCTCGGCGACGTCTCCCGCTCCGTCCTGCACGGCGCGCCGTGCGCGGTCGCCGTCGCGCCGCGCGGCGTGGCTGCCGGGACTCCGGCGACGATCGGCGTCGCCTTCGACGGCTCCTCCGAGTCGGTGCACGCCCTGGAGCTCGCGGCGGCCCTGGCCCAGGAGCTCGGCGCGACGCTCCAGGTCGCCGAGGGCATCGAGCTGGGCTTCGTGCCCGCGCGCACCGGCTTCGACATCGTGGGTCTCATGGAGGACCTGCGCGAGGCCTCGCAGACCACCCTGGACCACCGCCTGGAGGCGCTGCCGGTCCCGGCGACGGGCGTCGCCGTCGTCGGCCGCACCCGCGCCACGCTCGGCGAGCTGGCCGCGCGCGTGGACCTCATGGTCTGCGGCTCGCGCGGCTGGGGACCCGTCCGCCAGGTCGTGCTGGGCAGCACGGCCGACCACCTCATCCACCACGCGCACTGCCCCGTGCTCGTCGTGCCGCGCGGCGCGGAGGCGCCCGCCGGCGCCCCGGCCTCCGCCGAGTCCGCCGGCGCCCATGGGTGAGGCGCTGGCGCCGAAGGAGCTCGAGCTCCTGCACGCCTGGTGGCGCGCGGCCAACTACCTCTCCGTCGGACAGATCTACCTGCTCGACAACCCGCTGCTGCGCGAGCCGCTGACCCTGGACCACGTCAAGCCGCGGCTGCTGGGCCACTGGGGCACCACCCCCGGGCTCACCCTGCTCTACGCCCACCTCAACCGGGTCATCCGCCGCGACGACCTCGACGCGCTGTTCGTCACCGGGCCCGGGCACGGCGGGCCCGGGCTCGTGGCGAGCACCTACCTCGAGGGCACCTACACCGAGATCTACCCGCACATCGGCCACGACGAGGAGGGCCTGCGGCGCCTGTTCCGCCAGTTCTCGTTCCCCGGCGGCATCCCGAGCCACGTCGCGCCGCAGACCCCGGGCTCCATCCACGAGGGCGGCGAGCTCGGCTACGCGCTCGTCCACGCCTACGGCGCCGCGTTCGACCACCCCGGCCTGCTCGTCTGCTGCGTCATCGGCGACGGCGAGGCCGAGACCGGCCCGCTGGCCGCCAGCTGGCACTCCAACAAGTTCGTCGACCCGGTCCGCGACGGCGCCGTGCTGCCGGTCCTGCACCTCAACGGCTACAAGATCGCCAACCCCACGGTCCTGGCCCGCATCCCCGAGCCCGAGCTGCGCTCGCTGCTGGAGGGCTACGGCCACGCGCCGTACTTCGTGAGCGGCGACGACCCCGCCGCCGTGCACCAGGCGCTGGCCGCGACCCTCGACGAGGTCGTCGCCGAGATCGCCGCGATCCAGCGCCGCGCCCGCGAGGACGGCGTCCGCGAGCGGCCGCGCTGGCCGATGATCGTCCTGCGCACCCCGAAGGGCTGGACCGGCCCCAAGACCGTGGACGGCCTGCCCGCCGAGGGCTCCTTCCGCTCCCACCAGGTCCCGCTGGCCGGCCTGCGCGAGCACCCCGAGCACCTCGCCCAGCTCGAGGCCTGGATGCGGTCCTACGGGCCCGAGGAGCTGTTCGACGACGGTGGAGCCCTGCGGCCCGAGATCGCAGCGCTGGCCCCGGACGGCCCGCGCCGCATGGGCGCCAACCCCGTCGCCAACGGCGGCCTGCTGCTCGCCGACCTCGAGCTGCCGGACTTCCGCGCCTACGCCGTCGACGTCCCCGCCCCGGCCCGCTCCACGAGCGAGGCCACGCGCGTGCTCGGGACGTGGCTGCGCGACGTCGTGCGCTCCAACCCGCAGACGTTCCGGATCATGGGCCCCGACGAGACGGCGTCCAACCGCCTGTCGGCCGTCTTCGAGGCCACCGACCGCGCGTGGGCCGCCGAGATCCGCGACGGCGACGAGCACCTCGCGCCCGACGGCCGCGTCATGGAGGTGCTCTCCGAACACCTCTGCCAGGGCTGGCTGGAGGGCTACCTGCTCACGGGCCGCCACGGCCTGTTCAACTGCTACGAGGCGTTCATCCACATCGTCGACTCGATGTTCAACCAGCACGCCAAGTGGCTGAAGGTCACCCGCGACATCCCGTGGCGGCGCCCGATCGCCTCGCTGAACTACCTGCTGTCCTCGCACGTCTGGCGCCAGGACCACAACGGCTTCTCCCACCAGGACCCCGGGTTCATCGACCACGTGGTCAACAAGAAGGCCGAGGTCGTGCGCGTCTACCTGCCGCCCGACGCCAACTGCCTGCTGTCGGTCGCCGACCACTGCCTGCGCTCGCGCGACTACGTCAACGTCATCGTCGCCGGCAAGCAGCCGGCGCTGAACTTCCTGACGATGGACGAGGCCGTCGCCCACTGCACGCGCGGCATCGGCATCTGGCCGTGGGCGAGCACCGCCGTCGACGAGGAGCCCGACGTCGTGCTCGCGTGCGCGGGCGACGCGCCGACGCTGGAGGTCGTCGCCGCCGCCGCGCTGCTGCGCGAGCACCTGCCCGACCTGCGGGTGCGCGTCGTCAACGTGGTCGACCTCATGCGCCTGCAGCCCGACACCGAGCACCCGCACGGCCTCGGCGACCGTGAGTTCGACGCCCTGTTCACCACCAGCCGGCCGGTGATCTTCGCGTACCACGGCTACCCCTGGCTCATCCACCGCCTGACCTACCGGCGCACGAACCACCACGAGTTCCACGTCCGCGGCTACAAGGAGGAGGGCACCACGACCACGCCGTTCGACATGGTGATGCTCAACGACCTCGACCGCTTCGGGCTGGTCATCGACGTCATCGACCGCGTGCCCGGACTCGGCGAGCGCGCCGCCGGCCTGCGCCAGCGGATGAGCGACGAGCGCCTGCGCCACCGCGCGTTCACGCGCGAGACCGGCGACGACCCCGCCTCCGTGCGCGACTGGGTCTGGCCCGGCGGACCGCCCGCCGCGGGCTGAGCGTGCGGGTCCTCGTCGTCAACGCCGGCTCGAGCAGCCTGCGCCTGCGCCTGGTCGGCGCCGACGACGCCGTGCTCTGGGCCCGCGACCTCAAGAGCCCCGGCGGCCGCGCCGGCGCGGGCGCGCTGCAGGCCGCGCTGCGCGAGCCCGGCGCCGCGGCGCCCGACGCCGTCGGCCACCGCATCGTCCACGGCGGCCCCGACCTGCACGCGGCGGTCCGCATCGACGGGGCGGTGGAGGCCCGGCTGCACGACCTGGTCGCGCTGGCCCCGCTGCACCAGCCCAAGTCGCTGGCCGCGCTGGACGCCGTGCGCGCCGCCCTGCCCGCCGTCCCGGCGTGGGCCTGCTTCGACACCGCGTTCCACGCGACGCTGCCGGCGGCGGCGGCGACCTATGCGCTGCCCCTGGCCTGGCGCGAGCGCTGGGACCTGCGCCGCTACGGCTTCCACGGGCTGTCGCACGCGGGCGTCGCGCGGCGCTTCGGCACGGGCCGCGTCGTGAGCTGCCACCTCGGGGCCGGCGCCTCGCTCTGCGCAATCGCCGACGGGCGCTCCGTCGACACGACGATGGGCTTCACGCCGCTGGAGGGCCTGGTCATGGCCACGCGCTCGGGCAGCGTGGACCCCGGCCTGCTCCTCTGGCTGCTGCAGGACGGCGGGCTGGGCGCGGGCGAGATCGCCGACGCCCTCGAGCACGGCTCCGGCCTGGCCGGTCTGGCCGGCACGCCGGACCTGGCCGAGGTGCTCGCCCGCGCAGAGGCCGGCGACGAGCGCTGCGTGCTGGGCCGCGACGCCTACGTGCACCGCCTGCGCGCCGCGATCGCCGCGATGGCCGCGGCGCTCGGCGGGCTGGACACGCTCGTGTTCACCGGCGGCGCCGGCGAGCATGCCCCCGAGCTGCGCGCACGGGCGGCGGCCGGCCTGGGCTTCCTCGGCGTCGTGCTGCACGACGCGCGCAACGCGGCCGCCCGCCACGACGCCGACATCTCGGCCACCGGCGCGGCCGTGCGGACCCACGTGCTCACCGCGCGAGAGGACGCCGAGATCGCCCGCCAGGTGCGCGCGGCGGCTGGGTAGTCCCCCGCAGGTCCGCCGCGGAGGACGGCGGATGGCGGGACCGCGCCCCGGAGCGTACCGTCGCCGCATGCCCCAGACGCACCGTGGCGCGACCGCCACGACCGATCCCGCCGCCACGGCGGCACCGACGTTCGTCGTCGGCTACGACGGCTCGGCGGGGGCCGGTGCCGCGGTCCGCTGGGCCGCCGCCCAGGCCGCCCCGCGCGGGCGCGTGGTCGTCGTGCACGCCGAGCACCCCGCCATCCCGCGGCCCGCCGCCAGCGCATGGACGTCGCGGGCGAAGGCCGGGCTCGACGCCCTGTGGACGGTCGAGCACGCGCTCGGCGACGTGACGGTCGAGCTCGAGGTCGCCGAGGGCGCCCCGGCCGCCGCGCTGTGCCGCGCGGCGCGGACCGCGGACGCCGACGGCATCGTCGTCGGGCGCCACCGCGACAGCGCCTTCAACGCCGACACGGTCCGCCAGCTCCTGGCGCTCGCTGACCGGCCCGTCACGGTCGTCCCCGGCTGAGATGGCCGACGCCGCGTCCGCCGAGGACGAAGCCGGCGACGCCGACGGCCGGCCCGGCCCGACGATCGTCGTGGGCTGGGACGGCTCGGACGCCGCCCGCGGCGCGCTGCGCACCGCCACCCGCCTGGCCCGCGACGGTCGCGTGATCGTCGTCCACGCCCACGAGGCCGCCGCGCCCCACGTCACCTCGCGCTGGCGCGAGCTGCTGCAGGCCGACGGGGCCCGGCGCAGCCTGCTGCTGCTCGCCGAGATCCCCGCCGCCTCCGACGCCGACCTCGAGCTGGTGCGCATCGAGGCGCGGTCGCTGGACGGCCCTCCGGCCGACGCGCTGCTGCGGACCGCGCGCGAGGACGGCGCCGACGCGATCGCGGTCGGCTCCCGCGGCCTCGGTGCGGGCCCCGGGGCCGTCGGTAGCGTGTCGGCAGCACTGCTGGCCTCGACCGATCGCCCCGTCCTCGTCGTCCCGCCCGCCGCCGCGCACCCCACCCCAGGAGCCTGACCATGCACGCCGCCACCCACCGCCCCCACGTCGTCATCGCCGGTGGCGGGGTCGCCGCGATCGAGCTGGCCCTCGCGCTGCACGACCTCGCCGGGACGCGCGTCCAGATGACGCTCGTCGCCCCCGAGCGCGACTTCGAGCTGCGCCCGCTGCGCACCGCCGAGCCGTTCTCGGCCGACCACGTCCGCCGCCACTCCCTGCGCGACCTGGCCCGGCGCGTCGGCGCCGAGCTCGTCGCCGACACGGTCGTCGCCGTCGACCCCGGCCGCCACGCCGTCCGCCTCGCCGAGACCGGCACGCGCAGCTACGACGCGCTGGTCCTCGCGGTCGGCGCCCGCCACCGCACGGCGTTCTCGCGCGCGATCACGTTCACCGGCGACCGCACGACGGTCGCCTACAACGGGCTGCTCGCCGACCTCGAGGAGCACTGGACCCGGTCGGTCGCCTTCGTCGTGCCGCCCGGCACGACCTGGCCGCTGCCGCTCTACGAGCTCGCGCTCATGACGGCGCGCGAGGTGCGCTCGATGGGCATCGACGACGTCGCGCTGCAGGTCATCTCGCCCGAGCCCACGCCGCTGAGCCTCTTCGGGGTCCCCGCGAGCGAGGCGGTCGCCGGCCTGCTGGCCTCGGCGGGCATCGCGTTCCGCGGCGACACCCACGCGCAGGCGGGCCACGACGGGCGCCTGGAGCTGCTGCCCGGCGGCGATCGCCTGGACGCCGAGCGCGTCGTCGCGCTGCCCACCATCGAGGGCCCGCAGATCTCCGGCGTCCCCGGCGACGAGCGCGGGTTCATCCCGGTCGACGACCACGGCCGCGTGCGCGGCGTCGAGGACGTCTACGCCGCCGGCGACGGCACGACCTTCCCGGTCAAGCAGGGCGGGCTGGCCTGCCAGATGGCCGACGCCATCGCCGAGGTGCTCGCGGCCGCCGCGGGCGCCGATGTGACGCCGCAGCCGTTCCGCCCGGTCCTGCGCGGGCACCTGCTCACCGGCCGGGGCAGCCAGTACCTCGAGCAGCCCCTGCCCGACGCGGGCAGCGAGACGACGTCGGACCTGCACCTGTGGTCGGCGCCGCGCAAGGTCGACGGCCGCTACCTGTCCCCGTGGCTCGAGGAGCTCGAGGGCGCCTCGGCCGCCGCCGCGCCCGAGGGCGCGCACATCGACGTCGAGGTCGCGCTGCCCAGCGACTACGAGATCGGCCATGAGGCGATGCGCCTGGACCCCTACTCCCCCACGCGCGGGCGCTGACCGCCGTCGTCGCCGGCCGACGGCCCGGCGACGAACGTCGTGTAACGGCCGGGCGGCGAGGTGATCGTCACCCGTCGGCCGCGGCCGACGACCTCCAGCAGCGCGACCGTCCGCGGGTCGCCGGCCGCCGCGTGGATCTCGCCGACGATCGTCCCGACGGCGTCGAGCCCGGCGCAGGCCGGCAGCACGTCGAACTCCGCACCCTCGACGTCGATCTTGAGCAGGTCCACGGGCCCCGCCTCGGCGATCAGGGCGTCCAGGTCGACGGGCGCCACGACCTGGGCCGGGCCCGCGGGCGCGGGATCGTCGGCGCTCCCGGGCGCGTGGGTCCAGCCGCCCCAGCTCTCGCCGGCGTCGTGGAAGGTCACCGGCTCGCCCGTCGACGTGACCGCGCCGTGGACGCAGCGCACGCCGGGCAGCCCGCCGACGTTGGCCTCCAGCACCCCGAACACCGCCGGGCCGGCCTCGACCGCCACGATGCGCGCGCCGGGGTAGCGGCCGGCCAGGAACAGCACCGACGCACCGCTGTTGGCGCCGAGGTCGACGATCGTGCGCGCGCCGGCCGGCAGCCCGTCGGCGTAGGCGCCCTCGCTGAAGACCTCCCACAGGACCAGGAAGCCCGCGAGGTCCGGGACGACGAAGTCGCGCTCGCCCCCGGCGAGGCGCAGCCGCACGCGCAGCGGGCCGCGCCGCAGCCCCGATCCCACGAGCAGCGGCGCGACGAGCAGCGCGGCGCGGCGCAGCGGGTTGCGCGATCCGATGTCCAGCGCCAGGCGCACCCCGACGCGCGCGGCCTCCGACAGGTCCTTGGGCACGGCGGACACGTTAAAGGCGCAACGCCCCGGGATCGAGCGGCGGGATATGAGGCCGACTCGCGGGGCGTCGCAGGAGGAGAGGAACGTCATGGTGCCGTGGACCGATCCAGAAGTCCAAGACCCATTTACGCTCACACCCATAAGCAGCGCCTATGGCGCTTGAGGATCAGCGCGTGATGGTCACCACGCGGTCGGAGGTCACGATCGTCGACGACATCGGCCGGGCCAGCCCGTGGACCGAGACGTGCACCCGCACGTGGCTGCCGACCTTGATCCGGCACAGCTGCGCCGTGCTCGCGTCCAGCGTGATGACCTTCGCGCGCGTGGCGGGCAGCTCGCCCAGGTCGGAGCCGAAGCCGGCCGAGCGGCCGCCGACGCGCGCCGAGGCGATCTTCTGGCCCGGGACCGCGCTCGTGACCGAGACGCGCAGGCCGCCGTGGCGGCGGATGTCGCGCAGCGACTGACGCGCGGCGACCTTGATGGTGGCCTTGGGCTTGCCGGTCACGTCGGGCGAGGTGCCGGTGGCCGCGATGGCCTGGAACGGGCGCTGGAAGAAGTACCCGGTCGGCACCGCGCCGCGGGACGGGTCCAGCCGCACGAGGAAGGACTGGTTGGCCGTCGAGCCCTTGAGCAGGATCCGGCGCACGCCCCAGGCCGAGCCGTCGGGCGCGACGGTCGCGGTCGTCTGGCCGCCCTGCGGCACGCGGGCCGCGGGCAGGCTGCCCAGGCCGGCGTCGGACTGCAGCACCGCGTCGCCCGCCGTGCCATCGAGGCCGATGAGGCGCCCGTCGGGCAGGCGATCGACGGCGAGCGCGGGCGTCCTGCCCGCGCTGGCGTCGCCGGCCGCGTAGCCGGGGACGGTCGTCGCGGCGGCCGCGCCGGTGGCGAGGTCGACCTGCGAGGCGTTGCCGCCGGCCACGACGAGCGCGGTGGCGCCGTCGGCGGCGACCGAGAACGTCACGGCTCCGCCGTCGGGGACGCCGGGCAGGACCGGCGTACCGCCGAACAGGGCGGTGAAGCGGCCCGTGCCCGTGTCGAGCTGGGAGATGCGCCCGGTCGTGTCGAGCGCCAGGAGGCGGCCGCCGGGCGCGGTGTCCAGGCCGACGACGCGGGCGCCGGCGGTCAGGCCGGCGCCGTGGGCCAGCGTCATCAGGCCGCCGGCCGACTGGTTCGTGAAGGTGGCCACGTCGCCGGTCGCGGTGACGCCGGTGAAGTCGGTGGCGGCGCCGGCCGCCGCGGGCACGGCGAGCGCGGCGGCGACGGCGAGGGCGGTGGGGAGGGAGGTGAGGGGTCGCATGCCCACCGAACGGCACGAGGGCGTCCGACGTCACGGGCGGGGGCCGTCGTCGGACACCCGCGCCGGTGGCGTGTCGCTCAGGCCGGCGGCCGCGGGAGCGCCGCCAGCGCGTCCTCGCGGCTCTCGGCGACGAACAGCAGGCCGCCGGTCACGGTGATCTCGAGGATGGTGCGCACGTACTGCTGGTTGGTGATGACCGCCAGCCCCGCGCCCTGGCGCGGGTCGAGGTCCTCTGCGGCGCGCACGAGCGCGTCGAGCACCTTCGAGTTGAGCATGTCGGGTGGGCGCAGGTCGACGACCAGGCGCCGTGTCCCCTCGGCCTTCAGGCTCGCCAGCAGCTCGCCGACCTCCTGCCCGGCCCGCGTCCCGGCGCCGGGGCGCAGGGTGACGAGGGCCGTGAGCGCGTCGACGCGCTCCACGTCGTGGCCGGCGCCCGGCATGCTCAGCTGACCTCGGGCAGCACGTGCCAGTTGCGCAGGTCCAGGCGCCCGGCGATGTGCATCCCGGTGTCGTCGATGAGGAACTCGCGGATGTCCTTGTCGTGGTCGGACCCGCGGACCTTCATCACGTTGATCGCGCGCCCCACGCGCCCGTGGTCGGCGACGTACTGCATGACGATGATCGCGTCGCTGACCGTCGACATGTGCAGGTCGCCGCTGAGGTCCAGGCCCGACGGTTCACGCGACGTGGCCGTCATGAGCCCGAGCAGCGACTGCTCCTTGATGTGGAAGCTCAGGCCGAGCAGGTACTCTCGGAAGCTCTTGACGGTCGCGACGCGCCGCAGCGCCGTGAGGCTGTCGATGGCGATGCGGTCGGGCGCGAACTCGGCCATGACCTGCTTGAGGTGCAGGAGGTGGTCCTCCAGCGACGCGGCCTCGGGGGCCTGGGCGACCACGCGCATCCGGCCGTCGGCCTCCAGCGCGTCGAAGTCGATGCCCCAGGCCGCCGCGTTGCGCGCCAGCTGGTCACGGGACTCCTCGAAGGAGAACAGCAGGCCGCGCTGGCCGTCGAGCGCGCCGCCGGCGGCGAAGTGGCTGGCCAGCAGCGACTTGCCCACGCCGGTCGGCCCGGAGACCAGGACCAGCGAGCGGGCCAGCAGGCCGCCGCCGCACATCCGGTCCAGCTCGGGGACGCCGGACCCCAGCCGCTGGTGCGAGGAGGCGTAGCCGAAGCTCAGGACCTCCTGGGGCACGACGATCATGCCGCGTCCGGGGCGGATCGTGAACAGGTGCTCGCCCTTGAGGTGCGCACCGCCGCGCAGCTTGAGCACCTCGACCGTGCGCCGGCGCTTCTCGTCGGCCAGCGCGTTGCGCAGGATGACCACGTTGTCGGCGACGAACTCCTCGAAGCCGAAGCGCGTGACGGCGCCGTAGTCGTCGGGGCGCTCGGCGGTCATGACCGCCGTGACGCCCAGGCGCTGCAGCTCGGTCCCGATCTGGAACAGCGCCCGGCGCGCGACCTGGGCGTTGCCGAACTGGTCGACGAGCGCGCCGGTGGAGTCGATGGCCACGCGCGCCGCGCCCGAGCGCTGCACGGCGTGGCGCACGCGCAGCACGAGCGAGGACAGGTCGTAGTCGCCGGAGACCACGGTCTCGGGCTCGAGGTCGGGCGAGGCGTCGACGAACGTCCACGCCCCGTCGCGCTCCCAGCGCTCGACATCCCAGCCGAGGGAGCGGAAGTTGCGCGCGATCTCCGACGGGCGCTCCTCGAACGTGACGAACACTCCGGGCTCGTCGTGGTCGAGGATCCCGGCGGCCAGGAACTGGACGGCCAGAAGCGTCTTGCCGCTGCCCGCCGTCCCCGAGACCAGCGTGAGGCGCCGGTGGGGCAGGCCGCCGCCGGTGACGGGATCCAGGCCCTCGACCCCCGATGCGACCCGGCCGACCTCGATCGGCTCCGTGCTCATGTCCCCCCTCAAGGCCCACGCCCACGCCGAGGCCGAGGCCCCAGCGGACCTTCTCGGCGTCGGACAGGTCGCCGACCACGCGGCGCGGCGCACCCGGCCCGAGCCGCACGAGCATCGGCGTCGCGATGATGCGCTCCTCCTCGGCGACCTCGGGGCGCTCGCGGACGTCGACGACCTCGAGGTCCACGCCGGGCAGCTCGCGCCGCAGGGCCTTCAGCGCCGCGACGGCGCGGTCGGAGGACGGGGTACCGCTGACGATGTAGAGCCGGAGGGTGACCATCGGGGCGGCGCGGCCGGGGCCGGGGATGTCATGGATCCTGTCCTGGCGGCCGGGGGCTCAAACAGGACGCCCTGCGGGCCACGGCGCGGCGGCCGCGGGCGCAGGGCGCGCCCGCCTATCCTGGACGGCCGTTGCCGTCCGACACCGATCCCCACCCCTCCGCGGGAGCGCTCCTGCGCGACGTCCCGGCCGCGGACCTCGCCGAGCACATCGTCGCGGTGGCCCAGGCCCTCGGCGGGCGGCCCTCGGCGCTGTACGTCCTCGACATCGCGGGCACCAAGCTGCGCCGCGTGGCCGGCGAGGGTGGCCTGCCCCACACGCTGGCGATCCCCCAGGCCATCGGGCCCGAGCTGCCCCGCGAGCAGGCCGCCGGCCTGGAGGCCACGCTGCGGGCGTTCTCCGCCGACCTCGTGCTCGTCCCGCTGTGGCTGCGTCACCGGGCCATCGCGGCCATCGTCTGCGAGGGGCGCCCCACGCAGGACCTCGACGGGCTGGCGCGCGAGGCCGCAGCCGCGATGGAGCTCGTCGACGGCTACACCGACATCTTCGCGATCGCGCGCAGGGCCGAGCCGGTCAGCACCGCCGCCCAGCTGCAGCAGGACCTGCTGCCGCCGCGCATCAGCGCGGCCCGCGGGGCGGAGCTGGCCGCCGCGATCCTGCCCGCCTACGACGTCGGCGGCGACTGGATCGACCACTCGGCCTCGGCGACCGGCGCGTGGCTGGCGGTCGGCGACGCCCTCGGCAAGGGGCTGCGGGCCGCCGCGCTGTCGGCCCTGGCCGTCGCGGCCCAGCGCGCCGTGCGCCAGGCGGGCGGCACGCTGACCGACTCCGCCCACGCGATCCACGAGGCCGTGCTCGCCGGGGGCGCGGGCGAGGAGTTCATGACGATCCTGCTCGCCGAGTGGGACGCACGCGATCGGCTGCTGAGCTGGGTCAACTGCGGGCACCCTGCACCCGTGCTCCTCCGTCACGGACGTCCCGTCGCCCCGCTGGACGGGTTCCACACGCTCCCGGTCGGCATCGCCGACATGCCCCCGCGGCTCGAGCTGGCACAGGTGCGCCTGCGGCCCGGCGACCACATCGTGCTGCACACCGACGGCGTCACCGAACGGCGCCGCGCGGACGGATCGCCCTTCGGCAGCGACGGCCTGGCGGCTGCGCTGACGCCGCGTCCCGCCTCCGCCGTCGCGTCGGTCGCCGCGCTGCAGGACGCCGTCCTGACCGCCGGGCCCGAGGCCCTGCGCGACGATGCGACCATCATGGCCCTGAGGATCGACGACGACACCCGCCACGAGCCTCCGACGCCCGGGGCGGAGGCGTGAGCGTGTCCGCCTCCTCGCCCGCCCCTGCCCGCGACGCGCCGAAGGTCAGCGACGAGATCGAGCGCTGGCTGGGCTCCGACGGCGAGAAGACCCTGGGCAGCCTCATCGAGCTCTTCGAGGAGAAGAGCTTCGCGATCCTGTTCGTGGTCCTGCTCGGCGTGCCGGCGCTCCCGCTGCCGACCGGCGGCGCGACGCACGTCTTCGAGGTCATCGCGGTGCTGCTGGCGCTGCAGCTCATCGCCGGCCGCGACGAGATCTGGCTGCCCGACCGCTGGCGCTCCAAGGAGCTGGCCGGCGAGCGCCAGCAGAAGTTCATCACCGGGTTGATGAAGCTCATCCGCCGCCTGGAGCGCTTCTCGCGCCCGCGCCTGGCCTTCCTCTTCGATCACCGACTCAGCAACGTCGTCTTCGGCCTGCTGGTCATCGGCGGCTCGGCGGGCGCGTTCTTCGCCCCGCCGTTCACCGGGCTGGACACGCTGCCCGCGCTCGGCGTCGTGCTCCTGTCGCTCGGCGTCCTGCTCGAGGACGTCGCGATCGTGATCGCCGGGCTGATCGTCGGCGCCACCGGCGTGATCCTGGAGCTCGTGCTCGGCAGCGCCGCGATCAAGGGCATCGGCTCGCTCCTGTAGACGTCGCGCGCGCGGGGCGCCCGCGCGCCGCGGCGGCTCAGGCCCGGCCGTCGAACGGCAGGTAGCCGTCCATCGCCGTGAGCTCGAAGAGCCGGGCCACGGGCTCGGAGAGCTGCGGGGCGACGGCGAACGACCAGCCCTCGGCGCGCGCGGAGCGGGTCGCCTGCAGGATCACGTTGAGGCCCGAGGAGTCCATGAAGACCACCTCGGAGAGGTCGACGACGACGGGCCCGCCCCCGGCCGCGGCGATCGCGGCCGCCAGCTCCGGGGCGGAGACGAGGTCCACCTCACCGGCGACCGCCAGCACGGTCGCGCCGCCGGCGCGGGGGCGGGCGTCGATGCGAAACGGCTCGGAGGCGGGAGGACGGGACACCGGAGGCAGTCGGGCGGCCGTGCTGCCGGGTCGGTCCGGTGCCGCCCGTCAGCGCGCAGCCTACCGCGTGCGGCCGTCCGGGCCCACGATCGCCGTGGTGATGTCCAGCACGGAGCGGGTGAGCTCGGAGATCGAGTCCAGCAGGTCGCCGAAGTCCTCGTCGGCGGCGGCGCGCCCCACGGGTCCGTCGGGCGGCGGGAGCGGCGCCCCGGACACGACGACGGGCGCCGGCGGCGGATCGACCGGGGTCGACCGGCGCCGCCAGGGCTCGTCGCGGTGGACCATGAGCCTCATGCCCAGGATGATCGGGATGTCAGGGCACGGGCTTGAGGCTCCGATCGGGGGAGCCGCCCGCGTCACCGCGGCCCGTCGAGCGCCTCGACCGGCGGATGGGTCTCGCGGCTGCACCAGCTGCGCCTGCACCTCGACGGCCTCTCGCCCGTCCCGCCCGTGGGCGCCGAGCCGCCGGCGGCCCGGCGGCCCATCTAGGCCGAGCCGGCGGCCAGGCGCCGCGGCACGACGTGCAGCGCGCTGGTCAGCAGCCCCGACAGCACCACCGTCTCGAGCACGTGGGCGCGCCCGACCGCAAGGTCCCCGGAGTCGATCGCCCCCAGGAGCAGCACGCTGAGCACGGCGAGCAGCCCGATGCCGAGCGCCTGGGCGCGGTGCACGGCCGCCGGCCACTCCGTGGCCGTCAGCGACCACAGCGGCACGAGCAGGGCGCCGCCGATGATCGCGATCGCCGTGATGCGGTCGTCGCCCTCCGTGCCCAGCAGCACCGCCAGCGTCGCGGCCAGGACGGCCAGCAGCGCGACCGTCCCGGCGTAGACGGGATCGGTGGCGCCGGAGGCCAGCCGCGCGCCGACGCGCCGGACGCCCGCGGGCACCCGCGGTCGCAGCCGGGCCGCCGGCACCGGCTCCGGCGACGGCGGCGTGGCCTGCACCCACGCGGCGTAGCGACGCACGCCCTCGGCCAGCGGCGTGCGGGCCCGCCAGCCCAGCTCGTCCTCGGCGCGGTCGCTGGAGATCTCGGCGCCGCGCAGGTCGCCGCTGCGCCCCGGGGTGTGGACGATCGCGGTCGGCGCCACCTCGGCGCACACGAGGTCGGCCAGCTCGCGCACCGTCGTGGTCTCGCGGCCGGCCAGGTTGTAGGTGCGCCCGGCGGCCTCGGGCGCCAGCGCCCGCACGACGCCCTCGGCCAGGTCCTCGACGTAGACGAACGAGCGCTCCTGGTCGCCCGTGCCGGCGATGCTCAGCGCCTCGCCGCGCAGCGCCCGCCCGACGAAGGCCGGGATGACCGCCGCAGGCCGGGCGCGCGGGCCGTAGGGGATGCCGAAGCGCAGCACCGTCGAGCTCACGCCGTACAGCTCGGCGTAGGAGCGGCAGTACAGCTCGCCCGAGAGCTTGCCCGCGGTGTACAGGTGTGCGGGGGGCACGAGCGGCGTGTCCTCGTCGACGGCGGCGGCGTCCACGTCGGAGTACACCCACACGGTGGAGGCGTAGACGACCCGCGCGGTGCCGTGCAGGCGGGCGGCCTCGAGCACGTTGAGCGTACCCAGCGCGTTGAGCTCGGTGGCCCAGGCCGGGCGCTCGTGGACCTCGTTGACGTCGGCCGCCGCCGCCAGGTGGCAGATCGCCGCGCACCCGCGCGACGCGGCGAGCACGTCGTCGAGGCGGCGGACGTCGCCGATGACCGTCTCGACGCCCGCATGCCACGGCGACGCACGCGTGTCGAGGATCCGCGGGCGATGGCCGGCGGCGATGAGGCGGTCCACGACGTGGGAGCCGATGAACCCCGCACCTCCGGTGACCAGGACGACAGATCCGCGCATGGGCGCAACCTAGTGCACCGCGTCGACGACAGCGCGGCTTCGGCCCAGGACCGCCCCGCCCCCCAGGACGAGCACCAGGCCCGCGACGAGCACCGCGCCCCCGCCCGGCGTGCCCGACCAGCGCTCGCCGAAGAGCACGGGCGACAACGCCACGGGCAGCGCGGTCTCCAGCACGAACATCGGCGGCGCCACACGCGTGACGTCGAAGCGCTGCATCGCGGTCATGTCGGCCAGGAAGCCGACGGCCGAGGCCGCGCCCGTCGCGGCGGCCCAGACCAGGACGCCGGCGACGTGATGGCGCCCGGCCTCGACGGTCAGCAGCTTGCTCGTCAGCGCCGCCAGGGCGAACGCGCAGCCCGCCGAGACGATGAGGCCCCACCCGCCCTCGCGGCCGTCCCGGCCGCGCACGAACGGCAGGGCCACCGCGGCGGCGAGCACCGCCCCCGCGGCGATTGCGGGCCCCGTCGCCGGCAGCGCCGAGGTGTGGCCGGGCGCGGTGAGCGCGAGGACCGCCACCCCGGCCCCGACCGCGCCCACCGCGCCCCACTCCCGGGCGCCGACGCGCTCGCCGAGCAGGCGCGACCCGCCGAGCAGGATCACGACGAGCCCGAGCGCGAGCGTGGGCTGCACGACGGTGATCGGCGCCCACGAGAGGGCGAGGAGCTGCAGCGGCCAGCCCGCCACCGCGACCGCCGTGCCCAGCACCCAGAGGCGCCGCCGGGCCAGGCGGGCCAGCAGTGACAGGCGCAGGCCGTGCTCGCGGCCGACGGCCTGTGCGGCGCGCGCCTGCAGCAGGACGGCGCCGTCGAAGCAGGCCGCCGCGAGCGCGGCGGCGGCGATCCCACCCAGCAGGCGGCCGTCGACCATGGCGACAGCATGGCGGCCAGCTGCCAGGATGGCGGCATGGGCCTGCGCACCCCGCTCGCCGCAGCCGCCGCCGGGGCGACCGTCGCCTGGTGCGGACCGGCCCTGGCCCCGCTCGTGCCGCCGCTGGCGGCGGCCCTGGGGCTGCCGCGCCGCGTCGCGCCCGCCGGCGCCGTGGCCCTGACCTTCGACGACGGCCCGCACCCCCGCGGCACCCCGGCGGTGCTCGAGGTGCTGCGCGAGCACCGTGCCGTGGCGACGTTCTTCCTGGTCGGCGAGCAGGTGCGCCGCACCGGCGGCCTGCGGGACGAGCTGCTCGCCGCCGGCCACGCCGTGGCGATCCACGGTGACCGCCACCGCACGCTGCTGCGCCTGCCTCCGCGGGCCGTCGTCGACGACCTCGCCCGGGCGGCCGACACGATCGGCCCGGCCGCCCTTCCCGTGCACCGTGCCCCCTACGGCATCTACTCGCCCGTGGCGGTCCGGGCGGTGCGGGCGCGGGGCTGGGAGCCCCTGTTGTGGTCGCGCTGGGGCCACGACTGGCGGGCGCGGGCCACCGCGGCCGGCGTGGCCGCCGAGGTCACGCGCGACCTGGGCGACGGAGACGTGCTGCTGCTGCACGACGCCGACGACTACAGCGCCGCGGGCTCGTGGCGGACGACCGCCGCGGCGCTCCCGCATGTGCTGGAGGCCATCGCCGCCGCCGGCCTGCGCACGGCGCCCGTCAGCGCGGCGGGTCTTCGCTGAGCTCGGGCCGGTAGTACAGCGGGGCGCACGAGTGCGACACGGCGACCCAGTCGGTGTTGGGCAGGTCCTCGTGACGCCCCAGCAGCCGGTGGCAGGGCTGGTCGTAGACGCGCCCCGTCGAGCGCTCCAGCGGCGCGAAGACGATGTACTTGTACAGGCCGGACACCATGCCGTCCGGCAGCCGCAGGCGCGACGGGTGCACCGGGTCGAGCTCGGCGCGCGCCACGGCGTTCTTGCGGGCCACGATCTCGTCCAGGCGCTCGGCCTGCACGACGCCGATCGCCGCGGTGAACTCGCTCATGCGGAAGTTCAGCCCCTGCACGCGGTGGTCGGGCTTGCCGTAGTTGCGGAAGGCCGTGGCGAACTCCAGCAGCTCGGGACGGCGGGAGACGAGCATGCCGCCCTCGCCCGTGGAGACCGTCTTGGTGGCGTAGAACGAGTAGACCCCGGCGTCGCCCCAGGTGCCCGGCGCGCGGCCGTGCAGGCTCGCGCCGTGGGCGTGGGCGCAGTCCTCGATCAGGAACACCCCGGAGGCCCGGCACAGCGCGGCGATCGCCTCGACCTCGAAGGCGATGTGGCCGCCGATGTGCACGAGGAACGCGGCCTTGGGCCGGTGGTGGGCGATCGCGCGCTCGTACTCGGCCAGCGTGCCGCACAGGTCGTCGCGCCCGCAGTCGACGAAGCGGACGTCGGCCCCCAGGTGCAGCGCCGCCAGCGGCGTGGCCATGAACGTGTTCGACGGGCACAGCACGACGTCGCCGGGCCCGACGCCGGCGAACTCCAGCGCGGCCAGCGCGCCACCCGACCAGCTGCCGAACGCCACCGCGCCCGCGTCGTGGCGGCCACCCCACAGGTCCTCGAAGCGGCGCACCATGGCGCCCTCGGACCACTGCTGGGAGTCCAGGACGCCGTCCCACAGCTCGTGCAGGCGCGCGCGGTCGCGCTCGTCGAAGCCGATGGCGAAGCGCGTGTGGTCGGCGGTCGTGGCGGGATCGGAAGCCATGGGTGGCGCGGAGCATAGGCCCCGCGGGCTAGGGTCGCGTCACGTGCGCGTCCTCATCTTCAGCTCCGACATCGGCGAGGGCCACGAGCTGCCGGCGCGGGTCGTGTGCGACGGGATCCTCGCGCGCCGCCCCGACGCCGAGGTCCTTGTCCTCGACACGATGCGCGCCGCGGGGCCCGTCGCGACGCTCGTGGTTCGCCGCGGCGCCGAGGTCGTGCTCGGCCGCTTGGGCTGGCTCTTCGACCTGCAGTACTGGCTCATCGCTCGCTTCGCCCCGACGCGCGCGCTCATGCGCCGCCTGTGCGCGCTCATCGCGCTGCCGGGGCTCCTGCGCACCGTCGCCGCCTTCGCACCCGACGTGATCGTCTGCACCTACCCGGGCGCCAACGAGCTGCTGAGCGACGCCCGCCGCCGCGGGCGGCTGGCGGTGCCCGTCGTCTCGGCGATCACCGACCTCGCCGCACTGCAGTACTGGGCGCACGCCGGGTGCGACCTGCACCTCGTCGTCCACCCCGAGTCCGCGGCCGAGATCCGGGCGATCGCCGGGGCCGCGGCGCGCGTGGTCGCCGTTCGCGGACTGACGTCGCCGGGCTTCGAGGCGCCCGTGGACCCCGCCGGCGCCCGGGCCGCGCTGGGGCTGGACGGCGGCGCCCCGGTGGTGCTCGTCTCCGGCGGCGGGTGGGGCATCGGCGACCTGGAGGGCGCCGTGCGGGCGGCGCTCGCCGCCGACCCGGCCGCGCAGGTCGTGGCGCTGTGCGGGCACAACGCGCCGGCCCGCACCGCCCTGCAGGCCGCGTTCGCCCGCGAGCCGCGGGTCCGCGTCAGCGGCTTCACCGACCGCATGGACCGGCACCTCGCGGCCGCCGACGTGCTCGTGCACTCGACCGCCGGGCTCACCGCGCTGGAGGCCATGGTCTGCGGTGCGCGCGTGATCTCCTACGGGTGGGGCCGCGGCCACGTGCGCCTCAACAACGAGGCCTACGCCCGCTTCGGGCTGGCCGACGTGGTCGAAGGTCCCGCCGGGCTGTCGGCGGCGATCGCGCGGGCGCTGCTGCGCCCGCGATCCCCCGACGTGGGCTACGCGCGGCGTCCCGCCGCCGCCGACGAGATCCTGGACCTCGCGGGCGCCTGAGCTCAGTCGCCCGGCAGCACGGTCACGCTGTGGGCCGAGGGCAGGTCGGGCAGCTCGCCGCCGAGGTCGCGGGGCAGGCGCAGCTTGACGTGGATCCGCGTCCCCGGCGTCAGGGTCTCCAGCCGGCCCCCGTACACGCGCGCGGGCTCGAGGTCCAGCGTCACGTCGCGGCCGCAGAAGGCGCCGGCGTGGCCGTCGGTCTGCTGGACGCCGAGCACGACGCGCTCGAGCGGGACGTCGAGCCAGCGGATCTCGCCGGTCAGCTCGTAGTTGACCAGCGGGTTGTTCGAGCGGGCGTGGCTGTGGGCGTGGTGGCCCAGATGCGAGATGCTCGGGTACGGGGTGGAGTTGGGCATGGCCCCATCGTCGCCCCGGCCCACGGACCTCGCATCCGTGGAGGACCGCAGCGGACGGGGGCGCACCCCTGATCCTGCGGGTTTCCCGCATCCGCCCGCGGGCCGCGGCCGGATGCGCCAGGACCGCCCGGCGCCTAGCGTTGTCCTCCCGCCATGGACGCCCCCGCCCCCTCCCGCCGCCGGCCCGGGCGCCGCAGCGCCGCCGCGCTGCTGACGGGCCTCGTCGGCTACGACCTGCTGCAGCGCCGCCACGCGATCCTGCGCAACTTCCCCGTGGTCGGGCACCTGCGCTACCTGCTCGAGCTCTTCGGGCCCGAGCTGCGTCAGTACATCGTGACCTCCAACGACGAGGAGCGCCCGTTCTCGCGCGACCAGCGGCGCTGGGTCTACGCCTCGGCCAAGCACGAGATCACGACGTTCGCCTTCGGCAGCGACGATGAGATGGAGCAGGTCGAGAGCCTCGTCGTGCTGCGGCCCGTCCCGTTCGGGCCGCCGGCGCCGGCGCCCGGGCGCCCGGGCGGCGCGCCGGACCACGCGATCGCCGCCGGCAAGGTGCTCGGCGCGCGTACGGGGCGCCGCCACGCGTTCCGCCCCGCGTCGGTGGTCAACGTCTCGGGCATGAGCTACGGCGCCCTGTCGCCCACGGCCGTGGAGGCACTCAACCGCGGCTGCGCCCAGGCCGGCTGCCTGCACAACACGGGCGAGGGCGGCCTGGCGCCTGCCCACCGCCATGGCGGCGAGCTCGTCCTGCAGATCGGCACGGGCTACTTCGGGTGCCGCGACGAGACGGGGCGCTTCAGCCTCCAGCGCCTGGTCGAGCAGGTCGCCTCGGCGCCCGTCCGGGCGCTGGAGATCAAGCTCTCCCAGGGCGCCAAGCCCGGCCTGGGCGGCATGCTGCCCGCGGCGAAGGTCACGCCGGAGATCGCGGCGATCCGCGGCGTGCCCGCCGGACGCGACTGCATCAGCCCGCCCGTGCACTCGGCGTTCGGCACCGTGGAGGAGCTCGTCGAGTTCACCGAGCTGCTCGGCGCCGAGACCGGGCTGCCGGTGGGGATCAAGTCCGCCGTCGGCGGCCGGGCGTTCTGGGACGCGCTGGCGGCGCGGATGGCCGCGACCGGCGGCGGACCGGACTTCGTGACGATCGACGGCGCCGAGGGCGGCACCGGGGCCTCGCCGCTGGCCTTCGCCGACCACGTGGCGCTCCCGTTCAAGATCGCGTTCTCTCGCGCGTACGCGGCGTTCGCCGAGGCCGGGCTGGCCGAGGACGTCGTGTTCGCCGGCGCCGGGCGCCTGGGCTTCCCCGACGCCACCGCGTTCGCGTTCGCGCTGGGCTGCGACCTCGTCAACGTCGGGCGCGAGGCGATGCTGGCGATCGGTTGCGTGCAGGCCCAGCGCTGCCACACGGGCGCCTGCCCCAGCGGCGTGGCCACCCAGAACCGCTGGCTCATGCGCGGGCTGGACCCGACGCTGAAGTCGGCGCGCACGGCCAACTACATCACCGCCCTGCGCGCCGAGACGCTCGCGCTGGCGCGGACGTGCGGGGTCGCCCATCCCGCGCTCCTGCGCCCGGAGCACCTCGAGATCGTCACCGCGCGCTTCGGGACGGCCGGCCTGCGCGACGTGTTCGGCTACCGCGCCGAGTGGCCGCTGCTGTCGCCGGCCCGCCGCGAGCAGGTCGCCGCCCTGGCCGGCTGAGGGGCCCGCGGGCGCGATCGGCGATCATCGGCGTCCGTGGACCTCGACACCTGGCTCGCCGCGCCGCTCGTGCGCACGCACCACCGCCGCCGCAGCGACGCCGCCCCCGACGTGCTGTGGGACGCCGCGTCGTCGGTGCGCCTGGGCGACTGCCGCGTCCTGGGCCGCCTCATCCGCGCCCGGATCCCGGGCCTGCCCGCGGCCCTGACGTTCCGCGACATGTTCGGGAGCGACCCCTTCAACATCCTCGAGACCGGCGACCGGCACCTGCTCTCCGGGCTGTGCGGGCGGATCTGGACCGTGCGCCGGGACTTCTCGGCGCTGTCGGCGCCCGAGGACTTCCTGACCTGGCGGGTGCCCGGGACGGTGCGGGTCCTGTTCGCGACCTGGGTCGAGCCGGCCCACGGCGGGTCGGTCCTGGTCAGCGAGGTGCGCGTCGCGCCCGTCGACCGGCGGGCCGGGATGTACGTCCGCGGCCTCGGGCCGTTCATCGCCGCCTTCCAGGGGCTCGTCGCGGTCGAGCCGATGGGCCTCGCGGTGCAGCGGGCGCGGCCGCTCGCCGGCTCCTGACCGCGGGGCGGCCCGCGGGTCAGAGCCGCGCGGCCACCAGGCCGGCGGCGAGGACGACCAGCCCGCAGGCGCAGGCGCGCAGCGCGCCGTCCAGCGGGGCCGCCAGGCGCGCCGCGTCGAGCTCGATCGCGCGGCCATCGGCGAGGACCTGTCGCCCGCTGACCGAGACCGTGCGGCGGCGCAGCTCGCGCACCGGGGTGCTCAGCCGCCGCTGCGCCAGGCTGAGCAGGTAGCAGGCCCCGGCGACCAGCAACCCCTCGGCGCTGACGTGCAGCGCGTTGACCCACCATCCCGTCAGCGCCGGGAACGCACCCCACGACGCCGCGAACCAGCGGTCGGAGTGCAGGCGGCCGCCGAAGAGCTCCAGGTTGTAGGCCACGGTCAGGAAGGCCCGGCCGCCACGAGCGGCAGCAGCGTCAGCGACACGACGAGCGAGCCGGCGATCCCGATCGCCACCGCGCCGCCCAGGCCCACGACGGCGAGCACGTCGAGCGTCCGGTCCGAGAGGCGCGTGCCCAGCGGACGCCCGCGCCGCTCGTCCAGCGCGTGGGCGGCGACGCCGACGGCGAGCGCGAACGCCGCCAGCGCCCAGGCCAGGCGCCCGGCGTGCAGGCTGGGCGCGACGGCCGCGCCGATCGCGACGTAGCTCAGGTGCCAGGCCGTGTAGGGCGGGTGCAGCAGCGTGACGAGGTCCCGCCACCCGCCGGGGCGCAGCGCGTAGAAGGCCGGGCGCTCAAGCGGGCCGTGGATCGCCGCCGCCGTCCCTCGTGCCCCACATGACCACGCCCGCGCCGAAGCTCATGCGCCGCACGCCGACGCCGCCGATCCCGGCCTCCTCCCACAGCCCGGGCAGCGTGTCGAGCGGGTGGCGCGCGTAGAAGCCCGGGATGCTGCGGGCCAGGAAGCGGCCCGTCTGCGCCCACTCACGCGAGACCAGCCGCCCGGCGGCCGGGAGCCCCGCGCGGGTCCACAGGTCCCAGAGGCTGCGCAGCGGCCCCGGGTCCGGGACGCCGAACTCCAGCGTCGCGATCCGCCCGCCCGGCGCCACGACGCGCGCCAGCTCGCGCAGGGTTGCGGCGGGGTCGTCGACGTAGCGCAGCAGGTAGGTGAACGTGAGGTGGTCGAACGCGCCGTCGTCGAACGGCAGGTGCTCGGCCTCGCCGGTCACCAGCGTCACCCGGCGCGCCAGCTGCGGGTCTCCGGCCAGCCGCGCGCGGGCGCCGGCGAGCATGTGCGGGCTCTGGTCCAGGCCGACGATCGAGCAGCCGTAGCGGCGCACGAGCGCCTGGGCGACCATCCCCGTGCCCGTGGCCACGTCGAGCACGCGCTGGCCGGGGTGCGCGCCGATCCGGTCGACCATCGCCCGGCGCCAGCGCGGGTCCTGGCCGAAGCTCAGCGCCGCGCCGACGCGGTCGTAGTGGCGCGGGAGCCCGGCGAACAGCTGCAGCGCGTGCTCCTTGCGGGCGCCGCGGGTCGCCGCGTGGTCGGTCATCGCCCCACAGCTTCCCGGTCGGCGGCGGCGGGCGCAACCGACCGGTGCGCCACCATGGCGGGGTGCTGTTCGCCGAGCTGGCCGTCACCTCCGCCGCCGTCGCCGGGGCCCGCTCGCGACGGGAGAAGGCCCGGCTGCTGGCCGACGCGCTGCGCCGCCTGGATCCGGGCGAGGTCGAGGCGGGCGTGGCCCACCTCAGCGGCGAGCTGCGCCAGCGCCGGACGGGGGTCGGCTGGGCGGCGCTGCGCGACCTGCCCGCCCCGGCCGCCGAGCCGACGCTGCAGGTCGGCGACGTCGACGCTGCGCTGCAGCGGCTGGCGGCGCTGGCCGGCCCCGGCTCGCAGGCGGCGCGCCGCGACGGCGTCGCGGCGCTGTTCGGGCGCGCGACGGCGCCCGAGCAGGCGTTCCTGCGCGCGCTGATCGGCGGCGAGCTGCGCCAGGGCGCGCTGGCCGGCGTCATGGCCGAGGCGGTCGCCGCCGCGACCGGCATCCCGCGCGCGGCCGTCGACCGCGCCGCGATGCTGGCCGGCGACCCGCGGATCGTCGCCCAGGTCGCGCTGCGCGCGGGCGAGCAGGGCCTCGCCGCCTTCGCCCTGCAGGTCGGTCGCCCGGTGGGCCCGATGCTCGCCTCCCCGGCGGCGTCGCTGGAGGACGCGATGGAGCGCGCGGGCGAGGCGGCGGTCGACGTCAAGCTCGACGGCGCGCGCATCCAGGTCCACCGCGACGGCGGCGACGTCGCGATCTTCAGCCGCTCGCTCGACGACCTCACCGCCCGGCTTCCCGGCGTCGTGGCCGCCGCGCTGGAGCTGCCGGTCCGCCGCGTGGTGCTCGACGGCGAGGCGCTGGCGCTGGACGCCGCCGGTCGCCCCGCGCCGTTCCAGGTCACCTCGTCGCGGATCGCCTCGGGCGCGCCGGGCATCGTCGGGGTGCTCTTCGACGTCCTGCACCTCGACGGCGAGGACCTCCTGGACGCGCCCCTCGCGCGCCGCGCGCAGGCGCTGGAGGCGGCGGTCCCCGAGGCGCTGCGGGTGCAGCGGGTGCTCACGGGCGACGTGGCCGCCGCCCGGGCGCACTTCGACGCCGCGCTGGCCGCCGGCCACGAGGGCGTGGTCGTCAAGGATCTCGGCGCCCCCTACGCGGCGGGCCGCCGCGGCGCGGGATGGCTGAAGGTCAAGCCGCGCCACACGCTCGACCTCGTCGTGCTCGCCGCCGAGTGGGGCCACGGGCGGCGCCGCGGGTGGCTGAGCAACCTGCACCTCGGCGCGCGGGCGGTCGGCGGCGAGGGCTTCGTCATGCTCGGCAAGACGTTCAAGGGCCTGACCGACGTCATGCTCGCCTGGCAGACCGAGCGCCTGCTCGCCCTGGAGACCGGCCGCGACGGGATCGTCGTGCACGTGGCGCCCGAGCTCGTCGTCGAGGTCGCCTTCGACGGGGTGCAGACCTCGCCGCGCTACCCCGGCGGGGTGGCCCTGCGCTTCGCCCGCGTCCTGCGCCACCGCGAGGACAAGCCGGCCGCCGCGGCCGACGACCTCGCCGCGGTCCTCGCGCTCAGGCGTTGACGCGGTCGCCGCCGCCGCCCGGCCCGGGCTCGGCGGCCAGCAGGCGCGGGGCGGCGGCGACCATCGCGGCGCCGACGACCAGGGCGAAGCCCAGCAGGGTCGTGCGCACGCTGAGGTGCTGCAGCGCGATCCCCACGCCGACGACCGGCACCGACAGCCCGACGTAGCCCGCCAGGAACAGGCCGGCCAGCGCCTCGGCACGCGACTCGGGGGCCGAGATCGAGCCCACCGTGCCGATCGCGCCCTTGAACACCGCGCCGATGCCGCCGCCGGCCAGGGCGCCGCCCGCGAGGAACAGGGCCAGGCTCGGCGTCGACAGCCACGCAGCGACGACCGTGAGCGCCAGCCCGGCGAGCATGAGCCCGATGCCGGTGGCCAACATCCGGCGCAGCCGCCAGGACTGCATCGCGGCCTGCGCGACGACGCCGGCCCAGAACGTCACGAACACCGCGACGCCCGCCAGCGCGTGCGACGGGTGGTGCAGCGCACCGCCCAGGAACGTCGCGCTGAGGCCCGTGAAGAGGCCGAGCGCGCCGAAGGACACGAACGCGCCGGCGGCCGCGGCGGCGAACCGCCCGCGCGCGGCCTCGGGGACCGCGACGCGCTGGGGCCGGTAGGCGGGCATCGGGTCGGCGCGGCGCCGGGTCTCGGGCGCGACGGCCACGAGCACGACCGCCAGCAGCAGGAGCGCGACGAACACGACGTAGGGCACGGCGAGCGGCCGGGCGACCCACTGCGCCAGCGCCCCGGAGATCAGCGGCCCCAGGCCCAGCCCGCCGAGGTTGACCGTCGTGGCCACCAGTTGCGCGCGCCGCGGCCCGTCGCCGGGCCGCGCCTCGGCGTGCAGCTCGGCCAGCCACGCGGTCGCGGTCGCCGTGACGACCCCGACCGAGAGGCCGTTGACCACGCGCGCGATGAGCAGGCCGGGCACCTCGCGCCAGGCCAGGAAGACCAGGGCGCTGAGGACCGAGACCGCGACGGCCGGCACGAGCACGCGCCGCCGGCCGTGCCAGTCCGAGACGTGGCCGGCGAACACGAGGCTGGCGATGACCCCGATCGCGTAGGCCCCGTAGATGACGGTGATCGTGAACGAGGAGAACCCGTCGCGCTGCTGGTAGAGGCCGTACAGCGGGCTCGGCACGGTCGAGAAGGCCATGACGACGGTGAACGCATAGGCCACCGACCAGAAGCCGGCGTCGAGGCGGCGCCGGCGGGCCTGGGCGGCGGGATCCTGGGCGACGGCCATCCCCGGGAGCATGCCCGGCGGGGCGCCGGCGTGCGCGCCGGCGCGGGTCAGATCGCGCGCATGCGGTTGCTGCGCGCCAGGTGCGCCAGCTCGGCGAGGTCGAGCGCCTCCAGCAGCGGCGGGCGGCGCCGCCGGCGGATGGCGTCGAGCAGCGTCCCGGGCCCCGCCTCGCCACGGCGCCGGACGACGTGGGCCAGCTCGTCCAACGCCCCGAGCGCCGACCGCCGGCGGTGACGCGCGCCGCCGGACCGGCCGCCGCCGGAGCCCAGGCTCGTCATCCCTCGGGCCCGGACCGGAGCTCGGCGCCGTCGATCTCGGAGGGCTGCACGACCCCCAGGCGGCCCAGCGCGCCGACGTCGGAGAAGTAGTGGCAGGCCGCGGTGATGCGCCCGCCGTCGACGGCGTAGAGGCCGATGACGTCGATCTCGGCGGCCAGCCGCATGGCGCAGACCACCCGCCGGTCGTCGAGGAGGTACAGGTCGCGCACGACCAGCTCCGCGTCGCCGGCGACGGCGGGCAGCGGCCGGTGGATCGCACAGCGGCGGTCCACGGAGCATCCGAGGCGGTCCTGCGTCGTGCCCGGCGGCAGGCGGTCGCCGGGCGTCGTGGTCAGCGCCTGCCCGTCGCCGGCGTTGTGCGAGGCGATCGCGCGGCGCACGACGTCGCCGGGGTCCGGGGCGGACCCGAGGGCCGACGGTGCTGGGGGCAGGAGAAGGGAGGTCCTCACCACGGCCACTCCGAACGAGGTTGGGGATGTGGGCGCGGGCGAGGCTCGGCGCCCGCGTGACGCGTCGTCCCGGCCTCGGGTCCTCCCGACCGCCGGCCCTCGGCGAGGCCGGCCACCGCGCCCCTCGACCATAGTCCTGCCTGGGCGTCACGGTTCCGTACCTTTCCGCAGCCCGGGCGAGGCGGACTACGGATGGCCGACCGGTACTCGCGCCATCGAGGACCTACGCGATCTGTGAGGACGAGTGTTCAGGCGAACGTCATGTGGATCGCGACAGGCTGGCACGACGCCGGCGCGAGTCCTCGCGACCACCCTCCGATCACGGCAGGCCCCATGTCCGACCCGGCACCACCGGCCCGCATCCTCGTCGCCACCGACCGCACCTCGGCCACCCCGGCGCTGCTGGACGCCATCCGCGACCGCGCGGTGCGTCCCGGTCGACGGCCAGGTCTCGACCCGGCGCGACCCCATGGACGCCGTGGAGGAGACCCCTCTCGGTCACCGGCCGCGACGTCATCGAGCAGGTGCGCGGGACCCACGAGGGCGGCAACCTGGGCGCGCACGTCGAACCGCTCCCCGACCGGGCGCGACCGGACCGACCTCTGATGCGCCGCCGCCTGCTCGCGCCCGCCGCCGCCGTCCTCGCCGCGGCGGCCGCGTGGCCCGGCACCGCCGCGGCCGCGCCGCGTCCGATGCGCGCCGGGGTCTGGACGACCCCGGCCGAGCTGCGCGCGCTGCCCGAGCGCGGTCCGGCCTGGACGGCGCTCAAGCGCGTGGCCGACGAGCCGATCGGCACTCCGCACCTCAACGGCAAGAACAGCAGCGCCGACACCCACACGCTGGCCGCAGCGCTCGTCTACGCACGCACCGCCGACCCCGGCTACGCCACCAAGGTCCGGACCGCGCTGATGGCCGTCATCGGCAGCGAGCGCGGGGGCCGGACGCTCGCGCTCGCACGCGGGCTGCAGGCCTACGTCATCGCCGCCGACCTCGTCGACCTGCACCGCCTCGATCCCGCCGCAGACCAGGCCTTCCGGACCTGGCTGGCCGCCGTGCGCACCGAGCGCCTGCGCCCCGCCGACACCCCGACGCTCATCGCCACCCACGAGATCCGCCCCAACAACTGGGGCACCCACGCCGGCGCCAGCCGCATGGCCGCCGACGTCTACCTCGGCGACACCACCGACCTGGCCCGCGCCGCGAAGGTCTTCAAGGGCTGGCTGGGCGACCGCGCCGCCTACCACGGCTTCAAGTACGGGCCACGCTCCTGGCAGGCGGACCCCACCAGGCCCGTCGCGATCAACCCACCCGGCGCCGTGCTGCACGGCCACCCCGTCGACGGCGCCCTGCCCGACGACCTGCGCCGCGGATGCGGCTTCCAGTTCCCCCCGTGCCCGACCGGCTACCCATGGGAGGCCATGCAGGGCGCCGTCGTCCAGGCCGAGATCCTGCACCGCCAGGGCTACGACGCCTACGACTGGGGCCACCAGGCGCTGCTGCGCGCCACCCGCTTCCTGCTGGCCCTCGACCGCCGCTACCCCACCGGCGGCTGGGGCATCAGCGGCGACGACACCTGGATCCCCTGGCTGCTCAACGCCCGCTACCACACCCACCTGCCCACGACCTCGCCCACCCAGCCCGGCAAGGGGATCGGCTTCACCGACTGGACCCTGGGCCCCACCGGCCGCCGCGTCACCGGATCCACCGCCGGCACGCCCACCCCGACCACGACACCGCCGCCCTCCGGGAGCCCGGCATCCGACCCGGGCCGGTCCTCATCGCCGTCGGCCACCCTCCCCGGCGAGTTGGGAATCGGTGCGCTGGTGCTCGCCGCCGCTCTGACCGCCGTGCTGGCCAGACGCCGCGGGCAGCGCCACGCCCGACCCTAGCCACCGCAGAGCCCGACGGCCCATCGGCCAGCGACCCGGATCACGGCCCGGGGACGGCGCACCCCGGTCTGTCCTGGACCAACCGGGCCACCGAGAACCGGGCGGTCAGGGTGAAGGTCCCGGTCTCGGGCGTCTTCAGCAGCGTCCATCCGGCACGCGGCGAGACGCACGCGCGGCCACCCGTGACGTCCCAGTAGGGCGTCCAGTGCACGCGGAGCAGCACCGACCCCGGGCGTCGCACCTCCACTCGAACCCCCGAGCCGGTCAGCCGCACGGCACCGGCACGCCCGGAGCCCAACGCCAGCGGGTCGAGCACGCGGTACAGACGCCAGTGACGGCCCGCCCAGATCTGCTGCAGGAACGGAGCACCACGCCGGACCATGGCGGCCTCCGTCCGGCCCGAGGGATCCATGCGCGTGTCGGGCAGCGCGACGTAGTCCACGGCGTTGGCCCGCAGCCACCGGTCATAGACGGCCGGCGTCAGCCGATGGTCGTAGAACAAGGGGTTGAGGCGACGATCCAGCTGGCGCTCCCACCCGCGCGCCAGGGCGAACCTGCGTGCCAGGTACACGGTCTCCCAATGCCCCTGGGTGAACGGCACCTCGACGCGACCGGCCGTGGCGCCCACGGCCCGCAGCTTGGCGACCAGCGGCTGGTAGTAGGCACTCGCGGCCGACGGGTCGTCCCATCCGCGCGCGGCCTGGGTGATCGGGTCGATCCACTGCCATGCGGCGGCGGCGCACAGGATGAGCAGGAGCACCACCCGACGGACCGCGGGCGCGGTGGCCGCCGCAACGAGGAGCACGGGGGCCGCGAACGCGGTCCCCAGCCGCGTGATGTTGCCGCCCATCGGGCTGGCGATGACGAAGCACAGCACAGCGGCCGCGGCGTACAGCACCAGCGCGACGCGCAGGTGCCTCCGGCGTCCGACCGCGACCGCGGCCGCCAGCGAGATCGAGAGCGTCACCGCGAACGACGACCAGGAGAACGGCTGCGATCCGCCTTCGGGGAACGCGACGCTGAGCGCGACGACGCCCGCGAGCGCGGCGAGGCCGGTCACGAGCGCGGCCCAGTGCCGATCGACGATCCACAGCGCCGCGCAGACGAGTGCGAGGAACAGACCCGCCACGGGGCTCGTGGCCGCGCAGCCCAGCGCGAGCACGGCCGCGCTGCGCGGCCGGTGGTGCACGAGCGCGAACACCGCGGCCAACCCGAACGACACTCCGAGCGCGTACGTCATCCGGCCGATCAGCAGGTCCGCCGAGCACCCCACCGCGAACCACCACCGTGCTGCCGTCGCCCCGCGACCTGCCACCAGGGCATCGAACAACGCCGCCGACGCCACCGCCGCCGACGCGCCCGCCAGGCGCACGCCGACCGCCGCGCCGACGGCGGGGAACACGAGCGAGTACCCGGGCAGGTGGTGCCCGCCGTACCAGCTGTTGTCCCAGACCGCGAACCCGTTGGCCGCGAACAGGCCCACCCGGTGCAGTTGCGCCGCGAGGTCCGCGGTGGCCGGCCCGACGAGCAGCCATAGGCCGGCCAACAGGGCCGTGAGCATCCAACTCGGCGGGGATCGTCGCCAGTCGACACGGCCGCGTGCGGGCACGATCACCCCTGCAGCATCGGCCACCGCCGCTGAACGGCTCCTGTACGCGCCACGCGCGTTCAGGTCGCATTCAGCCGCGACCCCCCTACGATGGCGGTGATGTCGGTCTCAGACCTCGACCCCGTCGGCCTGCTGTTCGGCGCCTCCGCGGTGCTGATCTATCGCCGGCTGCGGCGCAGCTAGGACCCTGGGCACGCACGTCGCAAGCCGTCGAGTCGGCCTGACGACGCTGTTGGCCGCGCTCCTGGTGGCCGCCGCGTCGCTGCTCATCGGCCGGTCGCTGCGCTTCGACGCCTACGGCTGGCTTCGCTGGGGCCGGGAGATCGGGCTGGGCCAGGGACCGTTCGACACGACGGGCTATCCGTCCTGGAAGCCCCTCCCGGTGCTCCTGACCGTGCCGCTGTCGATCACCGGCACGGCAGCGCCGATCCTGTGGCTCCTGGTGACTCGGACGATCGGCCTCGCCGGACTGGGCCTGGTGCTGCGCCTCGCGACCCGCCAGGGCGGAGCCATCGCCGGAGCCGCCGCCGTGGCCCTGCTCGCCGCGGCTCCGGGCTGGTGGCCGACCCTGCTGGGCGGCGGGATCGAGCCCGTCGTGGTGACCCTGGGGTGCTGCGCGCTCGCGGCCCATCGCGCCGGCCGCCCGCTGCTCGTCATCGCGCTGCTGTCAGCGATGGCTCTCGGCCGCGAGGAGGCGCTGCTCATGCTGGTGGCCTACGGAGTGATGCTGCGACGGCGCGGCCGGCGCTGGATCTTGGCCGTCGTGGGCGCCTCCAGCGGCGTCCTGGCAGCCTGGCTCGGTGGCGACTGGCTGGGCTCCGGCGACCCATGGCGTGGTGCCGAGCTCGCGCGCGCGGCGACCGCGTCGCCGACCTCATTGCACGGTCCGGCTCTTGGGATTGCTGTTGTGGCGACCGCAGTCGTCGTCGCCCTCGCGGTCGTCGGCGTCGCCGCGGCGTGGCGGGCACGCAACCGCGCGGTCACAGGCCTGGCCGCCAGCGCCATGGCCTGGGCGGCCGTCGACCTGGCGCTCTCCGGCATCGGCTACCCCCTCCCCGCACGCTTCCTGCTGCCGGCGGCGGCCGCCGCCGCCGTGACTGCCGGCACCGGCCTTGCCGTGCTGCTTCGCGGCCCAGGCGCTGTCCGTAGCTCCTGACCCGATCCACCGGAGGCCGCCGGCCGGGCGAGACCGCGCGCTCCAGCTAGGACCCGGCCTGGTCGCGGCACGCCGGCTCGGCTCGTGCCTCCCCGAAGCACGCCGACCGATGACGGTCCCGGGCGCCGAAGTCCGGCGCCCGGTAGCCACCGATGACGCGGCCCGCGCGGTTGACCAACAGGCACTGGCGGTAGCCGGGGGCCGCGCCGCAGACGACGTCCTGCCGGGCGCCGGGCGCCGGGACCGGCTCGCCGAGGCGGACGTGCGCGGCGGCCGCCCAGGCGTGGAATGCGCTCTGGTCGCTCGGCACCCGCTGACGGAACCCTGTGCTGCGCACCACGCTCACGGCCGTGGCGACCAGGATCAGGGCGGCGAGGACAAGGAGCACGGCGTCGATCAGCCGCAGGCGCGGGAACCTACGCGACAACGTCAGGCACCAGGTGGGCGACGAACATGACCTGGATGAACAGCGTGGCCCACAACAGCCGCCGATCAGAGGTCAGGATGGCGAACGGCAGCGGCCAGATCGTGTACCACCCGAACATGGCGCTCCCCGCGCCCGCGGCGAGCAGCAGCGCCCAGCCGGCGCCGGCGACCCAGTCGGCACCTCGCCAGACCGCCCACAGCAGTCCGGCGAGCACGAGCGCGGCCACCCCGGTCCCGAGCGGCCGGCGCCCGGGGAACCGGCCGATCAAGGCCATGATGTCACTGCCCGGACTGCTGCTGGTCACGAGGTGGGCGTGTGCCAGCACGGACGCGAACCCGAGCGCCGACCCTCGGAACACCGCGACGGCAAGCGCCGCGATGGCGGCGAACGCGGCGAGGCCGCCCAGGGCGGCGCGCCGGGGCTGCGGACCCCCCAGGAGCAGGAACGGCAGCACCACGGCGGCGCTGGCCTTGACGGCTGCTCCCGCCACGACCGCCGCCGCTCCCCCCGCCTCGCGCCGGGTGCACGCCAGGAGCACGCCGAGCATGGTGATGGCCAGCATCACCAAGTCGTTGTGGGCGCCCCCGATCGCGTAGATCAGAAAGATCGGGTTGAGCCCCACCGTCGCGGCCGCCACGACCGGGTCGCGTCCCCGGGCCTCGGCGATCCGCCAGACGAACGCAACGACGGCCAGTCCGGCGGCGGCGGCGAGCAGCTTGAAGCCCCACAGGCCCGCGGCGATGCCCAGCGATCCCAGAGCGTAGGAGGGGATGGTGAACAAGGGCCCGTAGGCGCTCGGGGTGTGGGCCCAGAGCGCTGCGACGTAGCGCAGCACCGGGTCGTGCGGAGCCGCGTCCGGGCCGTACCGATACGGGCTGATGCCGTGCAGGGCGCCGAGCCGGCCGTAGGCGATGTAGCTGAAGACGTCACCGGAGAGCAGCGGAGGAGCCAGCAGGAAGATCACATGCAGCGCCACGATCCCGCCGATCACGACGGAGGCGGGCAGCGCAGGCCGGCAGGCCAGCACCACGGCGTAACCGGCGCCCAGGACCAGCACCGAGACCAAGAGCGCGCCGTGTCCGCGCGTCTGGCCGGCGCCCGCGAACGCCCCGGCCATCCAGCCGGGAAGCCGGTCTCCTGCCGCGGGCACCAGGAACGACGCGCCGGACGCCGCGCCGCTCGCGAGCCACGTGCTCACCACCATCATCGACGACAGCGCGGCAGCGCCCGCGACCGCGGTGGCCCCGGGCCGGCGGGCGACGGCGGGCGACCGGCCTGTCACGGCGGCGGCACCGACGGGCTGCCCAACGGGATCAGCCCCGGCTCGGCACCGGGACGGTCCTCGAAGGCCGTGTGCGCCGTCGCCGCGTCGTCGGTCGACGACATGCGGATGGCCGGGATCAGCCAGAGCGCCTCGAGCGCGATCGTCACCGACATCTTCGACCGGCCCAGGCGCCGGTCGCGGAAGACGATCGGCACCTCGGCGACCGCGAACCCCTCGCGCACCGCCCGATAGGTCAGCTCGACCTGGAAGGCGTAACCGCGGGCCCGCACGCTCGGCAGGTCGATCCTCTCGAGGACCTCGCGGCGCAGGCACTTGAACCCGCCCGTCAGATCGCGTACGGGCAGGCCGAGGACCTGCCGCGCATACCAGGAGCCTCCACGGCTGATCCCCCGCCGGATCCGGCCCCAGTCGCTCACCCCTCCCCCGGCGACGTAACGGGAGCCCAACGCCACGTCGGCACCCTCGTCACGAACGGCGCTGAGCAGCCGCACCAGATCGGCGGGATCGTGCGACCCGTCGGCATCCATCTCGAACACGAACCCGGCCCCCTCGTCGAGGGCCTGCGCGAAGCCCGCGAGGTAGGCCGGTCCCAGCCCCTCGCGAACCGTGCGGTGCAGCACACGGACCTCGGCGTGTTCCGCTGCGAGCCGATCGGCGATCCACCCGGTCCCGTCGGGCGAGTCGTCGTCCACGACGAGGATCACGAAGCCCTCGGGCGCCGCGCACGACAGGGCGGCCCGGGCACCCTCGATCACGGTCTCCAGGTTGTCGGCCTCGTCGTAGGTGGGCAGCACGAGCCAGGGCACGCCCCAGGCCTGCGATGGGCGCGCGCGGGCCACGGGCGCGGGGGCACGCCGGCGGTGCAGCGCGCGGCCCGCGAGCACCGCCGCGAGCGTGATCGCCACCCCCGCCGCTGCGATGGTCAGCACGTCGCGCGGGAACGGGCCATGGCCCACCGTGCTCCAGAGGTCGCTGCTGAACGACAGGACCCCGATCGCCGTCATCGCGGCGACCAGCGGCGCGCTGGCCGCCAGCGCGGTCATCGCGATCGGGACGAGCAGGTACCACGAGAACCCGAGGTCCGGGAGCAGTGCCGCGAAGGCGACCGACACGACGGCCCACCCGCGCACCATGCGCCGGGGCGTCCCGTCCTGACGCAGGCCCACCGCGAGCATCACGAGGGCGAAGATCAGCGCCACCACGGCGCGCGGAGGCGACGAGCCACCGGTCTGTAGGAGGCGCAGCTCGCGTCCCATCAGTCCGGGCGCACCCGCGAAGGGGGCGTATACGACCGCGACCGTCACGGCGACGAGCGCCGCCTCGAGCGCGAGCTCGGCCCAGCGGTGGCGGCGCAACAGCCCCACCCAACGTACGGCCACCAGCGGGAGCGTGACCAGCTTGACCAGCGCCGACAGCACCATGCCGACCGCACCGACGCGCCGGTGGCCGGCCACCAGCGCCAGCGCCCCGGCGAGCACGAGCGCGACCATCACCGAGTCGACCTTGGTCGGCGCCCCCATGATCACGATCGGGTTCCAGCCGTAGGCGACGACCCCGGCCAGCTGTGCGCGCGGATAGAGCCTTCGCAAGAGCAGGACGATCAACAGCAGGCTCAGCGCCCCGCAGAGCGCGAGGGCGACCCGATAGGCGACGAGGCCGTCGACGACCTGGCGTCCAGTGACCTTCGCCAGCCCCACGTCGAGCAGCGTCCAGACGCCGAGCTTGTTGTCCCCGGGGATCGACGTGTACCGGCGGTCGGTATAGGCGTAGGCGGGGTCCCCGGGAAACGCGTCGGCGGCGACGGCGTACGGGTCGGCGCCGTGGACCGCGGCCACGCGACCGGTGGCCATGTACTCGTAGATGTCGGTATTGAGCGTGGGCAGCGCCACCACGGTCAGCGCGAAGAACACCAGCGCCCCCCCGGCGACCAGCGCCAGCCGGCGCGGCGTCGCCTCGCGCCGCCAGCACGCTCTCAGCGCGGCCGCGTAGACCGCGAATGCGAGCGCCGTGGTCAGCAGCACGGCCGCCGCGATGCCGGGCCGGGTCGTCGGCACCGGCAGGTCGGCGTTGGTGACGGCCGACCAGAGATCGAGCCGGTGGATCAGCGCGGCGCTCGGCTTGGCCAGCCGCGCCGGCGTCTGGGACAGCACGAAGCACCAGACGGCGACCATGGCCCCGAGCGTCGTGGCGCAGCCGCTCAGCACCCAGGCCAGACGCCGGCTCACGGCGTCCGGCGGCTTCTCGGCCGCGAACGACCACACGCGGTTGCCGACGAAGCTCACGGGCGTCACCAGCGCGATCGCGACGGCCTGGGCGACGACCTTGGGCAAGCCGGAGGCGACGGCTGTGCGCAAGAGGATCAGGTTGGCGCCGAGAGCCACGACCGAGACGAGCAGGAAGCGGGTGCCCTGGCGCACGAGGCGCGCACGGCGACGACCGAACGTCCACCGGCGGTTCCACACGTAGTTGTTGACCACCGCCACCGAGAACGAGCCGGCCGCGGCCAGGACGTAGTAGACACCCAGGCCGTGGACAAGGGCCACGTAGACGGCGAGGTTGACGACGTAGCCCAGCGCCCCCACCACGCAGTATCGGCCGAGATCCATCCAGTTGCGCCGGCGGCGAAGGGCGCGGCCCCAGCGAGCACCGATGCCCAGGTGCATCTTCCGCTGCCCGGATCCGTCCGCGCTGGCCATCCACGACGAGCGTCCCAGTCACGAACTGACGCGCGCCTGAACACCGCACCGCCCGGCAGCCCGCTCCTGGCCTTCGCCGCTTCGGTCGCCGACGGCTGGTCCCCGCTGTCGTCATGGAGCATGGCTCGACCCCATGGAGAGTCCGTCGGTTCGTGTGGCGACGTCGTGGTCCTCGGCCAACCTGACGACGCTGGTCATCGTCACGACCGCACGTCCCGCAGGCCGATCGAGGCACGCATGGCGGTCGACGGCGAGATCGTCAGCTACCTCCAGGCGACCAACGTCACGCGCCGCGCCCCAGGTCGAGCGGGCGCGCCTGGAGCACGAACGCCTGAGGCTCGCCGACCTGCGCCGGCAGGAGGGCGAGCGCAAGGCCCAGGACGCCGGCCTGGACGCCGCGGTCGAGCCCTGCACGGGCCAGGTGCTCGGCCCCTGGCGGTAGGGCGTCTGGGCCGTCGACGATGTCCTGCCGGGCTGCTCGCCATCGCGTCGCTCCCATGGGGCGGGACACCGACAGGTTCTGAGTCAGCCTCCAAGGTCAGGTCGGGAGCACGAGCTCGGGCTGGTTGGTGCCTTCGCGGCTGGAGTAGATGGCGCTGTTGGTGCTCGAGCTGGTGATCTCGAAGCTGTAGATGCCGTTGCCCGTGATGGCGGAGCCGAGGGGGATCTCGATCCACTGGCCGGCGGTCGTGCCGCCGATGGTGGCGATGCTCGAGCCTGTCGGGACCGGCGCGGTGTTCCAGTTCACCGCGCCCTCGGTCCACGCGTCTCCGACCTTGTAGATCGCGCCGCCGTCGGGGCTGGCGTCGGTGACGAAGAGCCGGAGCTTGGCGCCGACGATGGGGCCAGAGGCTCCCGTGACGTCGAACTTCAGCAAGGTGTGGTACGTGACGTTGTTGCTGGCGTCGCCTTGGCGGATCTGCAGGGTCGTCGCGGTGCCGTAGTTTCTGGTTGGGCTGGTGTTCTTGACGTGGGCGTCGGCGACCGGGGTGATCGTGCGTGTGGTCCCAGGCGGCGGCTGGTCGGCGACCACGATGTACCCGGCTTTGGTCTCGACGTCCGAGACGCCGTCGGAGGTGCGCGTGGCGGTCAGCGTGACGGTGTAGGTCCCGGGCGCGGTATAGGTGTGGCTCGGGCTCTGCTGGTTCGAGGTGCCGCCGTCGCCGAAGTCCCAGCTCCAGCTGTCGGCGCCGCCGGTGGACTGGTCGGTGAAGTCCACCGCCAGCGTGCCCTGCCCGCTGGTCGCCGAGGCCGCAAACTGCGCGACGACCGCCCCGGGGCCGGGGGTTCCACCGCCGCTGGTGGTCAGGATGAGTTGCGGCTGGTTGGCCGCGGCCTCTCGGCTGGCGTAGTACTGGCTGTTGGAGCTCGTGGTCGTCAGCGCGAAGCTGTAGATGCCGTCGGCGGCGATCGGGTTGCCCAGCGGGATATCGACGAACGCGGCGCTGGCGGTCTTGCCGGCGGTTCCGATGGTCGACCCCAGCGCCGGGGCGGTGTTCCAGGTGATGCCCGACTCGGTCCACGAGGATGAGGTCGCACTGACCGCTCCGCCGTCCGGGCTGCCGTCGGTGGAGTACAGCCGCAGCTTGGCGGAGGTCGGCGTGCCCGTCAGCCCGGTGACGTCGAACTTGAGATAGGAGTTGTAGTTGGTACCGGTCGCGCTTGAGTCCTTGCGCAGGCGCAGCGATGTCGCCGTGCCGTAGTTCTTGGTCGGGCTGTTGGACTTGACCGGTGCGTCGGCCACCGCCGGGAAGCTCTGCTCGCCGCTGGCCGGCACGTCGGCCACGCTGATCAGCCCGGTCTGGGTCTTGGTGTCCGGGCCGACCGCGTTGGTCGCCGTCAGCGTGACCGAGTACGTGCCGTTGGCGGTGTAGGTGTGCGCCGGGTTGACCTCGGTGGAGGTCTGGCCGTCACCGAAGTCCCACAGATATGAGGACGGGGCCGGCGTGCCGGTCGTGGTGTTGGTGAACTGCACGTTCAGGGGCGCGGTGCCGGACGTCGGCGTCGCCGAGAAGTTCGCCGTCGGGGCACTCTCGACCGGCGGGTTGCCGCCCAGCGCACGGTCGCTGTGCCAGTAGAGGTTCAGCGTGTCCTCACCGGCCAGGGCGACGATGCCGCTCTGGCTGGTCAGGTTCTGCTTGGTGGAGGTGACGTCGTTGAGATCGGGCGTGCCGCTGCCCTCGTGCATGATCGTCGTGCCCGGCCCGTTGGTGAACTGCGGGCTGGCCATCGAGGTGACCTTCTCGCAGATGTCGCCGCCGTTCTGCCCGCTGGTCGCGCCGGCCTCCGGGCAGGTGGCCAGGACATGGATCTCTCCCGCGGCCTCGTTGAGCAGGATGAGCGGGCGCGTGTGCTGCGGGGCCAGGCCGAAGACATAGTGCGACCAGACGCCGGCCGGCGAGCGCCGGGACAGCAGGATCAACGGATTGCCGGTGGTCTCGCTGGTCTTGGTCGCGGCCCAGACGTTGCCCGCCGTGTCGGCGCGCAGGCTGATGTGGTCATCGGGGCTGTAGCCCGTGTTGAGGTTGGCCACCGACCACGCCGAGTCCGCCGCGCCGTCGGTATGGACGGCGAAGCGCATCTGCCCGGCGGCCTGGTCGCTCCACAGGATGCCGATCTTGCTGTCGAAGGCGATGATCGAGGAGATGTCGTCCTTGGACGTCGTCCCCGCGCCCGGCACCTCGACCGGCGCGGTCCACGACGCCTCGTCGCCCGCGTTGCTGTGCGCGAACCAGATCTTCTGCCCAGCCTGCCAGGTCGCCCACAGCCGCCCGGTCGAGTCCTTGTCGATCGTCATCGTCTCGGCGTCGTGCGGCGCGAACGTGACCGGGAACCCGCTGTCCAGCGAGTAGCTGTCTGACAGCGTGTTGTAGCTGTAGCGATAGAGACGGTTGCCGTTCGCCGTCCCGGCGCTCGTGCTCGGCGCGCTGCCGCTCAGCGTGCCGTCGTGGTAGACGTGGCTGGCGACGTAGAGCTTGTTGATCGAACCGTCCCACAGGATGTCCGAGCGCGTGCTCTTGCGAGGATCAAGCTGGGTGCCCGTGTCCTGCCAGGTGTTCGAGGTCCGGTCCAGCCTGTGGATCGAGTGCTTGTCGGTCGAGCCGTTGTACAGGTCGCCCCACCACGAGCCATCGGCATACCACAGCTTGCTCTCCTTGTTGCCCGTCGCAGAACCACCCAGGCTGCCCCACGACGCATCCTGATAGCCCACATCGCCGGTCGCCGCCCGCGCCGCAAGAGGCAGCAGCAAGGTCGCCGCCAACAACAAGAACATCGCCAGCATCGCGCCCCGCCCAGCACGACGACCGACCGATCGACAAGGCATCCGCCGACCCTACCGGCAGACCGCCGTCCGGTCTGCTGTCCAGAGGACCGGAATCCCCGCAGCCATCTTGACCAAACCCCGACCATCGACCAGTGACATCCGCCGACGGGCCCGGGAGCCGCCCGACGACCACCGCACCTCGAGCTGCAGGAGTCCTCTACGGAAGGGGCACCGTACAAAGGCCCGATGCGACGAGGATCCCTGGGGGGGAAGCTGAGAGTGTCTCTGTCGCGCCATGAAAGGACCGTCCGTGTCCGTTGCTGCCTCCAAGCGTGCCGTCGTCGCCGGATCCAGCTTCGCCGGGCTGACCGCGGCGCTCGAGCTGCGAAGGCGCCTGGACGCGACGCACGAGGTCGTCGTCCTGGATCCGCGCGCGGACTTCACGTTCATCCCGTCGCTGATCTGGCTGCCGTTCGGGCTGCGCGAGCCCGAGGACGTGACGTTCCCGCTGGCCCCGATGTACGCCAAGCAGGGCATCCGGTTCATCGACGAGGCGGCCGCGAGCTTCGACCTCGAAGCGCGCGCGCTGGTCACGAGTGGTGGGCAGGAGCTCGCGTACGACCGCCTGCTGCTGGCCACCGGCCCGCGCCTGGCCTTCGAGAAGATCCCGGGACTCGGTCCGGTCGGCGGATATACCCAATCGGTCTGCAACCTCGACCATGCGCTGCTGACCCGTGATGCCTGGAGCAGGTTCCTGGAGAACCCGGGGCCGGTCGTCGTCGGCACCGCCCAGGGCGGATCGTGCTTCGGCGCCTCCTACGAGTTCCTCCTCAACGCACACCACCGCATCAAGAAGGCCGGCCTGCTGGACGTTGCGCCGGTCACCTACATCACCGCCGAGCCGTTCCTGGGCCACTTCGGGCTCGGCGGCGTCTCCGACTCCCAGCGACGTGTCGAGAAGCTCTTCGACCAGCTCGGCATCGAGGGCATCCCCAACACCGTCATCACCGAGGTGCGCGACGGCGAGATCGAACTCGACGGCGGCCGCGTTCTTCCCTTCACCCTGTCGATGATCGTGCCACCCTTTACCGGCGTCGACGCCATCCGGAACACCGACGGACTCGGCAATCCGATGGGCTTCCTGCCCGTCGACGACGAGTTCCGCCACACCGAGATCGACACGGTCTACGGCGCTGGCGTCGACATCGCCATCGCTCCGCCGCAGCAGACACCCGTCCCGGCCGGCGTTCCCAAGACCGGACAGATGAGCGAGATCATGGCCAAGGTCGCCGCCCAGAACCTGGCCGCCGACCTGCAGGGCGGCGAGCGCCGCAGCCTGCCGATCGCCGAGATGGAGGCCATGTGCATCCTCGATGCCGGCAACGACGGCATCATCTTCAAGGCCGACCACGTGCTCGGCACCTCCGAGCACCCACACGTCATGAGCGGGCCCCAGGCGCACTGGGCAAAGGTCGCCTTCGAGAAGATCTTCCTCCAGACCCGCAAGCGCGGACACCTCGTCCTCTGAGCCGCGCCGCCGCAACGTGCAGTGGACGCCAGGCGCCCCACCACCAGGAGACCCGCCATCGCCCGTCACGTGAAGTCAGCGTCGACGAGGTCCAGGGCGGGGTGCAGCGGCCCGGGGAAGGCCGGTGTCGCTGCAGCGCTGATGAGATGTCCTGAACCGTCCAGTCCGGAACGAGGCGCGCGCCGAGCGCTGCGCGCTGCTGCTGCCCGAGCGCGTGACCCCGCACACGCTGCGCCGCATGTTCGCGTCGCTGTGCTTCTTCGCCGGGTGCGACCCGCGGTTCGTGATGAGCCGGCTCGGCCACGCAGACGCCCGCCGTGTATGCCCAGGCGATGGAGCGCCACGGCGTCGACCATGAGCTGGTCTGGCCGCTGATGCGCTCCCCGGAGGAGCCCGAGCGCCCGCCGAATGGCCCACGGGACGGCCGCCGCCCGGGGGCGTTGACCCACAGACGGGCCCAACGGGCCCCGATGCCCGTCTGACACGGGTGTGACATTGACCCCGTAGTGGTCGAAGAACCCTTACGGGATAAGGGGATTCGGGCAGCGCCCCCGGCAGGACTCGAACCTGCGACCCGCTGCTTAGAAGGCAGCCGCTCTATCCAGCTGAGCTACGGGGGCTCGGTCGGCATTGTGCCGTCCCCGGCGCGGCACACGCGTCGGCCGGACCCGGCGCCATCCTGCCACGGCGGCGAGAAGGTCGCCGACACGCCCCCCCCCCCCCCCCCCCCCCCCCCCCCCCGCTCGGCCGTCGCCGTTCTCGGCGACCTTCTAGCGTGGCGCCGCGGTGGACGACCCCTATCGCCTCTATCTCGTGGTGCGCCGCGGCGCCTTCGAGGACCTCGAGACCGGCGGCGTGCTGGCCGGCGCGGCCGCGGTGGCCTGCCTGGAGCGCTTCGGCGCCGATCCGGCGCACGCCGAGGCGGTCGCCGCCTGGCGCGCCCGGCCCGGCAAGGTGACGCTGCGGGCCCGCGGCGGCCAGTGGCCGCAGGTGCTCGACCTCCCCCACGCCCTGGCCGGCGACCCCGACGGCGCGGCGGTCGCGGCGCTGCCGCCGCGGCGGCGCTCCGAGCGCGGCGAGCTGCTCGAGCGCCTGCAGGCGATGTCCTCCGAGCTGGAGCCCGCCCCGGTGCTGGGCGACGGCGAGCCGCCGGCCGCCGCCGACGGCCGGCTGACCTACCTGGTCAACCCGGCGCTGGAGATGAGCTCGGGCAAGACGCTGGCCCAGATCGCCCACGCCGCGACGATGGCCGCCGCCCGCCCGGACCTGGCGGGCTGGGTCGCGGCGGGCTGCCCGGCGCGCGTCCGCGTCCCGGCGCCCGTGGTCTTCGCCGCGCTGTGCGGGGCCGGCGGCCTGGCCGCCGAGGTCCAGGACGCCGGGCTGACCGAGGTCGCGCCCGGAACGGTCACCGTGCTGGCCGTGGCGCCGGCGCTCAGGCCTTGCTGAAGACCCAGCGGCGCCCGACGAGGTAGGTCGCGGCGGGCGTGACCGGCAGCAGCACGAGCTGGGCGAGGATCTTGTCGGCGCCCAGGCCGTCGACGGCGATCGCGAGCAACAGCAGGTTCAGCCCCGTGGCCAGCGCCTGGGCGGCCAGCCAGCCCAGCCAGCCGCGGACCGACGGCGCGCCGCCCTTGAAGGTCCAGTGCTCGTGCAGCCAGTAGCCCAGCGACGCCGAGAGCACGAAGGCGAGGAAGGACGAGAGCAGGTAGGGGACGCCGATGAGCACCCCGCCCGCGTACAGCCCGAAGTAGGTGGCGGCGTTGAAGCCGCCCACCAGGCCGAAGCGCAGGAGCTCGTGGTAGCGCGCCACCGCGCAAGGTGTACCTCGTCGCGGGGCCCGGGCGTCGCGCGACTATGGTTGGAGCGATGCGCGAAGCGTGGGACCAGGACGGGTTCGTGGTGCTCGCGGGCGTCGTGGACGGCGACGCGATCGCGGCCTACGACCGCGAGCTGCAGGAGGTGCGCGACCGGCTGCTGGTCCGTGCGCCGGGGGCCGGCCACCCGTCGCTGGCCACCCGCACCGACGCGCCGGACGCGGGGCCCGTGGATCCCTACGCCCTGTCGGCCGCGGCGCGCGCGGTCCTCGTCCCCGATCGCGTCGTCCTCGCGCTGGCCGAGCTGCTGGGAGCGGCGCCGCTGCTCGTCGACGCCGTGGGAAGCGAGGCGGGGGCGCCGGATCCCGGCCCCTACCGCGACCCGACCTACGTGTCGGTCTCCGAGCCCGAGGCGCTCGCCGGGCTGGTGGTCGCCCTCGGGCCGGCCTCCGTGATCTGCCACGCGGGCTCGCACCGGCTGCCGGCCGAGCGCTTCAGCGGCCGCTACCGCCATCACAATGCCGAGCGCGACGGCCCGCAGGCCCTCGCGGACCACCGCGCGGGCCTCGCCGCCGCCCTGCAGGAGGCGGGCGACGCCGTGCAACGCCGGACCGTCGCGCTGGAGCCCGGCGACGTGCTGCTCTGGCGGGCCGACCTGGCGCACGAGGCCGTCGAGGGCCGGGCGCTGGTCGCCCACGCCATTCCCGAGCACGCCGAGCCGGGCTGGTTCGCCTACCGTCCCCAGCGCGCCGGGCGCGTGGCCTACGGCGAGGCCTGGCTGGCCTCCCAGCACTACGACCTCGCCGACGCCGTCGAGCCCGTCGGCCCCGGCCCGGACACCGGCGCCGTCGAGGCCGCGTTCGCCCAGCATGAGGAGGGCCGCAGCGGCTCGGCGGCCGCCCGCCGCCGCGGCGGCCTGGTCGACAGCGTCCGCGGGCTCATGGGCCGCCGCGGGCGCTGAGCCCCTCCCGCCAGCTCGGGTACCGCGGGGCCCACTCCAGCTCGCGCCGGGCCAGCGCGTTGGACGCACCGCGCACCCGCGTCATCAGCGACACCCCGACCTCCCCGGCCGCCAGGCGCCCGATCCACCGCGGCACCCTCCGCGGCTCGGGCGCGCCGAGGAGCCGCGCGACCTCGGGCAGCCACACCGCCACGGGCGCCGGGTCGTCGTCGACGACGTTGTAGACCCCGGGCGCGCCGTGGTCCAGCGCGCGCACGGCGGCGCCCGCCGCGTCGTCGACGTGGGTGAACGACCACACGCCGGCCCCCGAGCCGACGACCGGCATCCGCCGGCGGACGATGAGCGCGGCGAGGTCGGCGCCGGGCTCCAGCGAGGTCCCGGGGCCGTAGAGCGCGCCGTAGCGCAGCACGACGCCCTCGATTCCCCGGGCGCCGGCGACGGAGCGCTCGAGCTCGCGGATCGCCGCCAGCGTGCGGCGCTGGGCGCGCGGAGGCGCGTCGTCGAGCGCGGCGCGTTCGTCCTTGACGGGGCCGCCGACCTTCGCGAACGGCCAGCCCGCGTAGCTCTGGGCGATGATCCGCCGCGCCCCCGCGTCGCGCGCGGCGTCCAGCAGGTGGCGGGTGCCCTCCGTGCGCAGCCGGTTGGTCTGCGCGAACGTGGCGTCGAAGCGCCGGAAGTCCGCCGCGCCGCGCAGCGCCGTGAGGTGGTGGACGACGACCTCGGGCTCGGCGCCCAGCACGGCGCCGCGCACCGCGTCGCGGTCCAGGCCGTCGGCCACCACCGGCAGCGCGCCGGCCTCGCGCAGCGCGCCGGCCTTCGCCGCCGTCCGCGTCATCGCCACCACCTCGTGGCCGTCGTCGATCAGCATCGGCAGCATCCGCGCGCCGACGGCTCCGGTGGCGCCCGCCAGGAAGATCCGCATCGTCGTCCGCTCCTCGTCTCGTGGGGTGTCACCGGCCCTGACGGTGCGCCACCCTGTCCTGTGACACCCCACGTCGTGTCACACGTCCCCGCCCTGCCCCGTCCTGTGGCCATGAGCGACCCCGACACCGTCCTGACCGAGCTGCACCCGCAGCTGCGGCCCCTGGCCTTCGCCATCGCCTACCGGATGCTCGGCAGCGTGGCCGAGGCCGAGGACGTCGTGCAGGAGGCGATGCTGCGGCTGCACCGCGAGCTGCGGGCCGGCACCGCGATCGAGTCCCCGAAGGCCTACGTGTCGGCGATCACCACGCGGCTGGCCATCGACGCACTGCGCTCGGCGCGCCGGCGCCGCGAGGCCTACGCCGGGCCCTGGCTGCCCGAGCCCGTCGTCACCGACGCCGCCGGCGACGTGGCCGGCTCGGCCGAGCTGGCCGACTCGCTGTCCATGGCGTTCCTCGTGGTCCTCGAGCGGCTGAGCCCGGTGCAGCGCGCCGTGTTCCTGCTGCACGACGTCTTCGACTACGGCTACGACGAGGTCGCCGCCATCGTCGGCAAGAGCGCGGGCAACTGCCGCCAGATCGCGGTGCGCGCCCGGCGCCGGATCGCCGACGAGCGCCCGCGCTTCGAGCCCTCGCGCGCGGCGCGCGACGACCTCGCCGACCGCTTCTTCGCCGCCGCCGGGCAGGGCGACCTCGAGGGCCTGATCGCCCTGCTGGCCGCCGACGCGGTGTTCACCGGCGACGGCGGTGGCAACGCCACCGCGTTCCCCCGGCCGATCGACGGCCGCGACCGGGTCGCGCGGCTGCTGGTCGGCATCTTCCGCAAGGGCGCCGCGATCGGCGCGCGACTGGAGCCCGCGCAGGTCAACGGCCAGCCGGGCGGCCTGGTCCGCGACGCCGGCGGCGCGCTGGTCAACACGCTGGTGCTCGACATCGCCGACGGGCTCGTCGTCGGCGTGCGGTCCCAGATCAACCCCGAGAAGCTCGCCCACCTCGGGCCGGTCTCGGACCTCGCGCGGCGCCGGGCGCGCTGAGCGCGGTCAGAGCGTCGTGATCACCACGACTCCGCCGACGACCAGCGCGACGCCGAACGCCCTGGCCAGCGACAGCCGCTCGCCGAGGAAGATCGCCGAGAAGATGAGCGTCACGGCCGGGTAGGCGGCCGAGATCGGCACGACCTTGCTGGCCTGGCCCGTGTCCAGCGCGATGTAGAGCGCGACGAGGCCGCCGATGGCCAGCACCGCCGAGGCGATCGCCCAGGCCGTCGCGACGCTCGGCTTCGGCCGCACGATGCCGGTGGCCAGGAAGTAGGCGACCACGAAGGAGTAGCCCACGCCGGACCAGAAGATCAGGTCCTCCCACTTGAGGTGCTTGAGGGCGAGCTTGCTCGTCACCCCCAGGCCGCCCAGCGCCACGACGTAGATCATCGTCGGCACGAGCCAGGCGGCCGTGGTCGCGCGCGCGGGCGCCGCAGGCTCGGCCGGCACGGCGTCGGGGGCAGGTGTGGTCGAGGTCATCGGGTCACTCCGCGGTGGTGAGGACGGCCACGCCTCCGACGACGAGCGCGACACCGAGCAGCTTGGCGACGGTGACGGCCTCCGACAGGAAGATCGCGGCCAGGAACAGGGTGACGGCCGGGTAGGCCGCCGAGATCGGGACGACCTTGCCGGCCTCGCCGGTCGACAAGGCCACGAAGAACATGAACAGGGCGATGATGACCGCCGCCGCTCCCAGCGCCGCCCACCCGCTGCCGTCGGTCCACTGCACCGACGTCTTGCCGATGATGAGCATCACGATCACGAGCATCACGTAGCCCAGCCCCGACCAGAAGATGAGGTGCTGCCACTTCAGGTCGCGCAGGGCGTACTTGCTCGTGATCCCCAGTCCACCGTTGGCGAAGATGTAGATCACGGTGGGGATGAGCCACTTGGCGGTCACCGCTGCGACCCTACGCCTGTGCCGATGGTCACAGACTGGCGGAACCACTAGGACCGCCGGTCCATGTCCGACCAGCCGCCCCGCCGTGACGGGCCGCACGGCACGGACTGGCGGAACTGGCCGTCGCGCCGGGCGTAGGCTCGCGCCGCCGGTCGCCCGGGGGTCCGCCTTTCTCTCGTCATCTCGAGGTGGGCCCCCGGGAGCCGCGTGCCGCACGGCTCTGCGGTCACCGGCCTGACGCCCATCCTGGTCGTTCGGGAGTGCGGAACTGGACGGATGTTGGGGTCGGCCGCCGGTACCGTCGCGCCAGCCGCCAGCCTCCAGGCGGAAGACGCCACGAGACGAGATTCGAGGACGCACGATGCGCCGGATCGCCGTTGCCCTGCTGCTCAGCTGCATCGCCTGCGTGACCGCGGGCACCTCGATCGCCTCCGCGGCCGGGGAGGTGGTGATGGCCGCCGGGGACGTCGCCTGCAACAGCGCGGGCATCACCACCCCCGGCGCCTGCAGCCAGCGCTACACCGCCGGGCTGGCCCTCACCCAGCAGCGGACGCGCCTTGACGCGCTCCTGGCCCCGGGCGACCTCCAGTACGACTCGGGCACGCTGTCGGCGTTCAAGAGCTGGTTCGGCACGAGCTGGGGCGTCCCGGCCCTGCGCGGCGTGCTGCGCCCGGCGCCGGGCAACCACGAGTACCAGACCTCCGGCGCCGCGGGCTACTTCGACTACTTCGCCTCGATCGGCATCAACGTCGGCGCGCGAGGCCAGGGCTGGTACAGCTTCGACGTCGGGTCCTGGCACTTCATCGCGCTCAACTCCTCCAACAATTGCACGCCGGTGTCGTGCGCGGCGGGGTCGCCCCAGGAGACCTGGCTGCGCGCCGACCTGGCGGCCACGAGCAAGCCGTGCATCGGGGCGTTCTGGCACCACCCCCTGAGCAGCGCGCCCAAGATGAAGGACCTGTGGCAGGACCTCATGGACGCGAGCGCCGACATCGTGGTCGACGGCCACGTCCACGGCTACAAGGACCTCGCGCCCCACGACGCCAGCGGCCACGCCAGCCCGGCGGGCATGCGCGAGTTCGTCGCCGGCAGCGGCGGCAAGAGCAGCGGCGTCTACGGGCTGCTCAAGCTCACGCTGGGCACCAACGGGGCCGACTACCGCTTCGTCGGCTCGGGCGCGAGCGACTCGGGCTCGCTGACCTGCCACGGCGCCGTCCAGCCGCCCAGCGGCCCGACGGCGGCCTTCACCTCGTCGACCTCCGGGCTGCAGGCGACGTTCACCGACGGCTCGACCGTCACCGCCCCGGCGACCTACGCCTGGACCTTTGGCGACGGGACCTCGAGCACGCAGCGCGACCCCGTCCACCTCTACGGCGCCGACGGCACCTACCCGGTGACGCTCACGGTCACCGATCCCAACGGCACCGACACCGTCACCAGGTCCGTCGCCGTCGCGGCCGGCGGTGGAACCGGCCAGACGCTCGGCGTCCTGCTGGCCGACGTGAAGGCCAACTCGGGCTCGCCGACCAAGAACTACGGCGCCGACCCGACCATCCGGGTGCGCGCGGGCACCTACCAGTCCTACCTGCGCTTCAGCGTGAGCGGGCTGGCCGGACCGGTCACCGGCGCAACGCTCAGGCTCAAGGCCGTCACCCAGTCGACCAAGGACGGCGGCGACGTCTACCACATCGGCGGCACGCTGGCCGACGGGCTCACGCCGTGGACGGAGAGCAACGTGACCTGGGCGACGATGCCCTCGTTCACCGGCGCGGCCAAGCTCGGCTCCGTCGGGCCCGTCGACCCCTCGGTCGCGGGCGGCATCGTGTCGGTGACGCTGGATCCCGCCGCGTTCGCCGGCGGCGACGGCACCTACGACCTGGGCCTGAAGAGCGCGACGACCACGAGCGCCTACTACGCGAGCAAGGAGGCGGGCGCGGGCGCCCAGCTCGTGCTCACCACGGGCTGAGCGCGCCGCTCGCGGCGGGTTAGGGTGGGCCGCGCAGGCCTCGTCCACCCCCCGCCCCAGGAGCGCGCCCATGTCCCGTCACGCCACGATCAACCTGATGGACGTCGAGGACTCGGTCGGCGCGCGCGTCGAGGGTCTCGAGGGCCGCTTCGCCCGCAAGCACCTCGACTCCACCGAGCTCGGCGTCAGCCTCTTCCGCTATGCGCCCGACCTCCGCAGCCCGTTCGCCCACAGCCACCGCGAGCAGGAGGAGGCCTACGTCGTCGTGGCCGGCAGCGGCCGGGTCCTGCTCGACGGCGAGGTGCAGGAGCTGCGCCAGTGGGACGTCCTGCGCGTCGCGCCCGAGGTCGTGCGGGCCTTCGAGGCCGGCCCCGACGGCCTGGACGTCATCGCGATCGGCGGCACGAAGCCCGCCGACGGCGACGGCGTGATGGGCGAGGCGACCTGGCCCGACGCCTGAGCTCAGCCGGTGTGGGCCGGGCGCCGCGCGGCCTGCGCGAGCTCGCGCAGGCGCAGCGGCGGCACGAGCAGCGTGGCCGCGATCACCACGACCACGACCGCCCCCGGCGGGCGTGCCGCGGGACGGGATCGGCGCCGACGCCGCGGTCGGGCGGCCGCTCAGCGGGTGGTGTAGGGCCCGGTCGTCTCGGCGTGGTAGCCCTTGGCGCCCACCGCCAGGGCCAGCTCGCTGCGGGGATCCCCGCCGGCGGCCAGGCGGTCCAGCGCGCGGCGGAAGTCGTGGCGCGGGCGCCAGCCGAGCTCGGCGCGCGCCCGCGCGTTGTCGTAGACGCGCTCGATGGACGGGAACATCCGCCAGCCCCGCTCGCGGTACAGGGCCTCCTGGTCGGCGAACAGGCGCGCCACCACCGCGGGGGCATCCTCACGCAGCTCGGCCACGTCCTGCGGGGAGAACGGCGTCGTGGCGCTGATGATGTAGCGGCCGAAGTCCAGCGGGCCGGCGCGCTCGAGCGCGACGCGGTGGGCGGCCACGACGTCCTCGAGGTCGACGCGGCGATAGAGCAGCTCGTTGACCTTGAGGTTGAGGTCGTCGTAGGCCGCCCGCACGTCGTCGCGGTCGTCGGCCTCGGGGAAGAACCGCGACGTGCGCAGGATCACGACGGGCAGCCCGTGGTCGCGGTGCACGAGCTCGCACAGGCCCTCGGCGGAGGTCTTCGTCACCCCGTAGACGTTGCGCGGCACCGGGACGACGTCCTCGGTGATCCACGCGGCGGGCTCGCCCTCGCCCGGCGTCAGCGCCCGCCCGAACGCGCTCGTGGTCGACGTGAACACGAAGGCCCCGACCCCCGCGCCGACCGCCTCCTCGAGGAGGTTCAGCGTCCCCGTGACGTTGACGTCGACGAACCGGGCGCGCGCGTGGGAGCCGACGTGGGGCTTGTGCAGCGTCGCGGTGTGCAGCACCGCGTCGGCGCCGGCGACGTGGCGGGCGACCGTGTCGCGGTCGGTGATCGAGCCGACGGCCGTGGTGCAGGGCCCCTCGAGGACGTCGAGGCCGGTGACGTCATGGCCCTCGGCGCCCAGGACGCGCACGAGCGCCTCGCCGAGGTGGCCGGAGCTGCCGGTGACGAGGATCCGCATGGGCCAGGGATAGCACCCCGGCCCGCCGGAGCGAGGGCGTCAGCCGCCCGACCGGCGGAACGCCGACAGGAACTCCCAGGTGCGCCGCGTGGAGGCGAACCCCCTGACGTCGTCGAGGTCGTTCTCGCCGGGCCACCCGTGGTCGGCGTCGTCGATGCGGTCGTGCTGGACGACGACCCCGGCGCGGCAGGCGGCCCAGCGCAGCTCGGTCACGCCGGGGTGCGGCGACGAGCTGCGCGCGCGGCCGGCGCAGCCGTCCAGGCGCCGCCACTGGGCGAGGAACGCGGGCACCGCGCCGGCGCCCGCGGGGCCCGACCCGGCGTAGGGCACGACGTGGTCGGCGCCCCCGTGGATCTCCAGGATCGGCACGGGCCGCGCGGGGCGGCAGTCGGGCAGCGACTTGTAGCCGCCGGCGACGGGCGCCGCCGCGGCGATGAGGTCGGAGGCGTCGCAGGCCAGCCGGGCACTCATCCCGCCGCCGTTGGAGACGCCGGTGACGCCGACGCGGGCGGGATCGGCGCAGGCCGCGGCCACCGCCGCGGCGATGACCTTGCGCAGGTAGGCCACGTCGTCGGGCTTGCCGGGCAGCGACCCCGAGATGTTCCACGACGGCCGCGCGCCCGTGGCCGTCGGGTAGGCCACGGAGAAGCCGTCGCGGTCGGCCAGGGCCGAGTAGTTCGTGTACGACGCGAAGTCGTGGGCGGTCTGGCCCGAGCCGGGCAGCCCGAGGACCAGCGGCGCGCCCGGGCGCGTCCTGCGGCCCACGTGCAGGACGACCGCGATGCGCCCGTCGATCGGCGCCAGCCGATGCGAGCCGGCGGGCAGGGGCGTGCAGCCCGCGGCCGCGGTCGCGCGGGCGCGCAGCGGCGGCGAGGAGGCGGTGCCTGCGGCCACGGCCAGGGAGGCGATCCCGACGAAGACGCCGACGATCGCGAGCAGCAGTCGGCGCACTCAGCTCGTGATGGGACGGTCGACCGGCAGGCGGACCGGGCGATGGCGGATCGCGGTCACGGCGCGACAGGATGGCGCATCGGCCGGTCGGCCGCACTCACCCGGCCGGGGGAGCCTGCGGTCCGGAACCCGGGGCGATGGTCACCAGCGCGGCGCCGGCGGCGGGCAGCGCGAGCCGCAGGCGCCCGTGCAGGCACCGTCGGGGCCCACGGCCTGCCCGGCGAACGTGACGCGGCTGCTGGTCCGGGACGGGTTGATCGCCACGAGCCGCACGGTGTGCGGGGGCAGCGGCCGCGGCGCGGGACCACGCGGCCGGCCTGGACGGTCAGCACGCTGACCTCAGAGACCTGCGGCGGCCCATCGCGCCCCGCGGCGGCCACGATGCCGCCGGCCGCGCCGAGCAGGACGAGCGCCGAGGCGGTCGCGGCCGTGCGGCGGGTGACGAGCACCGCCCTCATGCCGGGCAGCCTCGCCGCCGGCCCTCGCCGCCGGCCTCAGGCGATCTTGGCGTTGGATCGGGTCCTGCCCGCCCGGGGCGCCCGGGCGGGATGCTTTCCTGTCGCGGTGATGACCAGCCACGCGATCGCCGGAGCGCTGATCAGCGTCGACCCGTTCGGCGACCGCTCGCGCGGCGGGTCGGGCTCGGCGTTCCTGGTCCTCGCCGCGTTCGTGGTCTCGTTCATGGCCATCCGCACGAGCGCGCGGCTCACGCGCCACGTGTCGTGGTGGCCGGGGGCCGTGCGCACCGGCGACATCCACATCCATCACCTGGTGTGGGGCATCTTCCTCATGATGCTCTCGGGCTTCCTGGCGTTCGCCACCACGCCCGGCGCGCCGTGGTGGCACCTCATCGCGATCGGGTTCGGGGTGGGCGCGGGCTTCACCATGGACGAGTTCGCGCTCTGGGTGCACCTCGAGGACGTCTACTGGGAGCAGCAGGGACGCCGGTCGGTCGACGCGGCCATCATCGCCGTGGCGTTCGCCGGGCTCGTCGTGCTCGGCACGACGCCCTTCGGCCTGGACGACCCCGCCTCGATCACCGAGACGGCGGTCGTGGTCTGCGTCGTGCTCGCGCTGGCGCTCGTGTGCTTCATGAAGGGCCGCATCCTGCTGGGCGTGCTCGGGCTCTTCGTGCCGGTCTTCGCGATCGCCGGCGCCGTGCGCCTCGCACGCCCCACGTCGCCGTGGGCGCGCCGGCGCTACACGGCCGGGCGCCTGGCCCGGGCCCACGCGCGCTTCGACGCCGACCGCCCCGCCGCGCGCTGGGGCCGGCGCCTGGCCGACGCGCTGGTGGGCGCGCCGACCGACCGCGAGGTCCGGCCACCGGCGCGCGAGGACCCGCCCGCGCCCTGAGCGGGAGCCCGCGCCCGCGGCACCGGCGACCGACCTGTTCGAGGCGCTGCGCGCGACGCTGGCCGACCTCGGCGAGGGCGAGGCCGAGGGCGAGAGCAAGGCCGAGGGCAAGGCCGAGGCCGGCGCCCGCTGAAGGCCGCCCGGGATCCGCGCTCCCGGGCTGCGGCCTATGCTGCCGCGCGACATGGCCGAAGCGTCCAAGGCGGGGCACCTGCGTCACCCCGGCTCCGCCGCGCTGGCGCTCGGCGCGCTGGGCGTCGTGTTCGGCGACATCGGGACCAGCCCGCTCTACGCGCTGCAGGCGGTCTTCGCGGCCGACCACGGGGCGGTCAAGGCGACCCAGGGCGACGTCTACGGGATCATCTCGCTCGTCGTCTGGTCGATCACGCTGATCGTCTCGGTCAAGTTCGTGACGTTCATCATGCGCGCCGACAACGACGGCGAGGGCGGCATCATGGCGCTCGTCGCGCTCATCCGGCGCGTGCGGCTGGACCGGCCCGTCATCAAGGCCGCGCTCGTCGCCGCCGGCCTGTTCGGGGTCGCGCTGTTCTACGGCGACGGCATGATCACCCCGGCCATCTCGGTGCTCTCGGCCGTCGAGGGCATCAAGGTCGCGGCGCCGAGCCTCTCGTCGGTCGTGCTGCCCGTCACCCTGGCCGTGCTCGTCGGGCTGTTCCTCCTGCAGCGCTACGGCACGGAGACGATCGGACGGCTCTTCGGCCCGGTGATGGTGCTCTGGTTCGCCGCGCTGGCCGCGGCCGGGGTCGCCGAGCTCGCGGTCCACCCCCAGATCCTCCGGGCGTTCTCCCCGCACTACGCCGTGGACTTCTTCGCCGCCCACCCGGGCATCGCGTTCGTCTCGCTCGGCTCCGTCGTGCTGACGGTCACCGGCTCCGAGGCGCTGTACGCCGACATGGGGCACTTCGGCCGCAAGCCGATCAGCCGGGCATGGTTCTGGGTGGTGTTCCCAGCGTTGATCATCAACTACATGGGCCAGGGCTCCCTGATCCTCCAGGACCCGGGCGCGATCACCAACCCGTTCTACCTGCTGCTCCCTGACTGGGCCCGGGTGCCGATGATCGCGCTGGCGACGCTGGCCACCCTCATCGCCTCCCAGGCCGTGATCTCCGGCGCATTCTCGGTGACCCGGCAGGCCGTGCAGCTCGGGTTCCTTCCGCGGCTGAACATCCGCCACACGTCCGACGCGACGATCGGGCAGGTCTACGTGCCCGCGGTCAACTGGGCGCTGTTCGCGGCGGTCCTCGCGCTCGTCATCGGGTTCGGGTCCTCGGCGCGGCTGGCCACGGCCTACGGCATCGCGGTGACGGGCACGCTGCTCATCGACTCGATCCTGTTCCTCGTCGTCGCGCGGCTGCTGTGGGGCCGGCCGCGCTGGGCCATCGCGGCCGGCGTGCTGGCCTTCGTCACCGTCGACGTGCTGTTCCTCGCCGCCAACGTGACGAAGATCCTCCACGGGGGCTGGTTCCCCCTGCTCGTCGGCGCGGCGGTCTTCACCGCGCTGTCGACGTGGGACCGAGGCCGCGAGGCCGTCACCGCCGCCCGCATCGCGGCCGAGGGCCGCTGCTGGACTTCGTCGAGCACATGCACAACCGGTTCCCGCCGATCACCCGCCTGCAGGGCGTCGCGGTCTACCTGAACCCGAGCCGCGACACGACCCCGATCGCGCTGCGCGTCGGGGTCGAGCAGATCCACGGCATCCCCGAGAAGGTCGTCATCCTCACGATCGAGACGGCCAACACGCCGCACGTGCCCGAGGAGGAGCGGCTGCACACCGACGGCCTCGGCTACGACGACGACGGCTACAGCCACATCACCCTGCGCTTCGGCTACCAGGACCGCCTCGACGTCCCGGCCGAGCTGGCCCGCCGGCGCCGGGGCGGGCGGACGCGCGAGGCCCACTTCAACCCGTACCACGCGACGTACTTCCTGTCGCACATCACGATCGTCGCCGACCGCCCGCACGGCATGCCGCGCTGGCGCAAGCGGCTCTTCGTCGCGATGGCGCGCAACGCGGCCAGCCCCGCGGACTACTTCAACCTGCCGCCCGAGCGCGTCGTCACGCTCGGATCCCAGATCCACATCTGATCCGGCGCGTCAGCGCAGCCCGAGGCGCCGCTGCAGGTCCTCGACGGCCTCGTCGAGCGCGGGGCCGCCGAGGTAGAGCGGCCCGGCGCCGTCGGTGAGCAGCGCGTGCACGACGTCCAGGCCGTCGGAGGGCAGCTGACGCGCCGAGCGCAGCACGCCGGCGACGGCGAGCAGGTCGGGCGCATGGGCCCGGACCCGATCGCGCGCCACGGGGATGCGGCAGGAGAGGCGGGGCCGCCCGTCGGCGTCGCCCACGGCCTGCTCCAGTCCGGCGGCCAGCATACGGCGCCGCCGGGTCGCTCGGGACGGGGTGTGGGGGTGCAGCACCATGATGTCCTCAGGATCGCCCCGGTCCCGTGCGGGCCGCGTCGAGGTTGGGCGTGGCCGCGTACAGATCCCGTACCGATGCGGTGGTACGGCGCGCCCTGATGCGTCCGAACCCCACGACGGCGCCTCGCGCCGGTCGCGCTCCCGACGCACCGCGGGTGCCGGCTCCCACGGCGCGTCCGCCATCTAGGCTTGGCGCATGCCGGCCGCCACGGCACCGGTCCTGCATCTCTCGCTCGTCGTCGGCAGCGCGCTGGTCGACGCCGACGGGGACCGCCTGGGTCGCGTGGAGGACCTCATCGTGCGGCTCGGCGACGCGGGCTACCCGCCGATCACGGGCTTGATGGTGTCGGTCGCCGGGCGCCTGTCCTACGTCGCCGCCGAGGCGGTGGCCGACATCGCCGACGGCGCCGTCACCCTGCGCACGGCCAAGCTCGACCTCGGGCGCTTCGAGCGCCGGCCCGAGGAGGTCCTGCTCAAGGAGGACGTGCTCGATCACCAGCTCATCAACGTCGACGGCGCCCGGCTCGTGCGCGCGAACGAGATCGAGCTGGCGCGGGTCGAGGGCTGGTGGCGGGTGGTCGGTGTCGACGTCGGCCCTCGCGGCGGGCTGCGCCGTCTGCTGCCCAGGCCCGTCGGCCGTCACGTCGCGCCCGGGGGGTTCCTGGACTGGGCGAGCGTGGAGCCGTTCGTCGGCCACGTGCCCAGCGTCCGGCTGCGCGTCCCCCACCCCAAGCTGGCGCGGCTGCACCCCGCCCAGATCGCCGACCTCGTCGAGGCCGCCTCGCACCACGAGGGCGAGGAGATCATGCTGGCCGTCGGGGCCGGGGACAGCGAGCTCGAGGCCGACGTCTTCGAGGAGCTCGACGAGCAGCACCAGCGCGAGTTCCTGCAGGAGCGCTCGGACGCCGACGTCGCCGCGGTGCTGGCCCGGATGGCCCCCGACGACGCGGCCGACGTCGTCGCCGAGCTCGACGACGACCGGCGCGAGGGGGTCCTGGCCCTGCTGCCCGCCTCGCCGCGGACCAAGATCCGCACGCTGCTGGGGTTCGACCGCGCGCAGGCCGGCGGGCTGATGAGCACGGAGTTCATCTGCGTCTACCACCAGGCGACGACCGCGGAGGTGCTGGACCGCGTCCGCCGCGGCGACGTCGCCGACGACCTGCTGACCTCGGTCTTCGTGATGGACACCCATCGCCGGCTCGAGGGCAGCGTGCCCGTCACCGCGCTCGTCCGCGCCGACGGCGACGTGCCGGTGGCCCAGCTCCTGCGCCCGGGCACGCCGCACCTCGTGGCCGATGCCGACCTCGAGGAGGTCGCCCGCCTCATGGCCGACTTCAACCTCACCTCGGTCGCGGTCGTCGACGACCGCGAGCAGATGATCGGCGTCATCACCGTCGACGACGTGCTGAAGACGCTGCTGCCCAAGGGCTGGCGCCGGCGGTTCGGGCTGCTCGGCGACGAGTGATCCCGGCGGCCGACCGGCGCAGCGCGCCGGGACCCGCGCGTACACTCGCCCACGGCATGATCATGATGAACGGACACCTCGATGCGGGCCCGAGTACCACCCGCACTCGGTCGTGTCCGCTCGGCGCTGCTCGGTGGCCGGCCGCGGCTCCGCGGGCGCGCCTCCGCACGTCCTGACCGCCTTCTGGGGCTCCTCGGCCTCCTCGGACCGGGCCTCATCGCCGCCAACGCCGGCAACGACGCCGGCGGCATCGCCACCTACTCGCAGGTCGGCGCCCGCTACGGCTACGGGCTGTTGTGGATGATGGTGGTGATCACGGTCTCGCTGGCCGTCGTGCAGTCCATGGCCGCGCGCATGGGCGCGGTGACCGGCAAGGGCCTGGCCGAGCTCATCCGCGAGAACTACGGCATCCGCTGGTCGGCCTTCGCCACCGCCGCCGTCCTCGTCGCCAACCTGGGCATCTGCGTCTCGGACTTCGTGGGCGTCGGCGCCGCGCTGGACCTCGCCGGGATCCCCGCGCAGCTCACGGTGCCCGTCGCCGCCGCCGGCATCTGGCTCATCATCGTGCGCGGCTCCTACCGCGCGGCCGAGCGGATCTTCATCTGGCTCACGATCCCGTTCTTCGCCTACCCGGTCGCCGCGATCCTCGCCCGGCCGAGCTGGGGAGACGTCGGCCATGCGGTCGTCGCCCCCCACCTGCAGATGAGCAGCGGCTACCTGCTGCTCTTCGTGGCGACCGCGGGCACGACGATCACCCCGTACATGCAGCTCTACCTGCAGTCGGCGACCGCCGAGCGCGGCGTCCGCGCCGAGGACCTCAAGAAGGAGACCCGCGAGGCCGTCTCGGGCGCCGTCTTCGCCGACCTCGTCGCCGGCTTCATCATCATCGCCACCGGCGCCACGCTGTTCACCCACGGCATCCATGGCGTGGACTCCGCCTCCCAGGCCGCCAAGGCCCTGGCCCCGTTCGCCGGCCGGTACGCCGAGGCGCTCTTCGGCGTCGGCCTGCTCGGCGCGAGCCTGCTGGCGGCCGCGATCCTGCCCATCGCGACGAGCTACGTCGTCAGCGAGGCGCTGGGCTTCGAGAAGGGCCTGGGACGCCGGCCGCGCGAGGCGCCGGTGTTCGTCGGCGTCATCACCGCGATGATCGCCGTCGCCACCATCGTGGCCGTCGTGCCCGGGATCCCCGTCATCGCGCTGCTCATCGGCGTGCAGGTCGTCAACGGCGTGCTGCTGCCCATCAACCTGTTCTTCATCTGGCGCCTGGCGCGCAGCACCCGGCTCATGGGCGAGCACCGCAACCGCGGCGTCGTCGACCTGATCACCGCCGCGACGGTGCTGTTCACCGGGAGCCTGTCGATCGTCCTCGTCGCGGTCACCGTGCTCGGCCTGTGACCTCGAGGCGCCCGGGGGCCTCGTCGAGCGTGCCGCGGGCGGGGAGCGGGAGCGTCGCGGTGACGGTCGTCCGTCGCCCGGCCGCGTGTCGATGCGGAGCGCACCGAGAGCGCGGAACACCCGCACACGGGACCCGTGGGAGTCCACGATGCGCCGGCCTCACGCCGTCGGGAGGCTTGGGCCGACTCGCTGCTGTCCCGGCCGCCTCGGACCGGCGGCAGGGAGGGGTCGACCCGGCCGGCGAGCGATGGCCCTCGACCGCCCGGTCCCCGAACGGGCCTGGGCCTCTCCTCATCACCGCGACCTGCGGGCGGACGTCAGGCGGCGCGCTCATGCGGCGCCGGGCTCACCGGATGCGGACGGGAAGCGTTGCGGTGACGGTGGTACCATGGCCCGGCTGCGCGTCGATCTCGAGCGTTCCCCCGAGAAGCTCGACGCGCTCGCGGATGCCCAGCATCCCGAAGCCGTCGGTCGGGGCGGCGAGGTCGAAGCCGACGCCGTCGTCGCACACCACGACGGAGATCGCCGTCTCGGTCGCTGAGACGACGACCACGATCCGGCCGCCATTGCCGTGCTTGGCGGCGTTGGTGAGCGACTCCTGGACGATGCGGTATACGGCGGTCTCCAGCTCGGTGGCGTGATGGGCGGCCAAGCCGTCGTGATCCCGTGCGAGATCGACGGTGACCTCCACGGCCACGCCCCCGGCACGGATCCGTTCGGCGAGGTCTTCGATGGCGGCCGCGGGCCCGAACTCGTCGAGGGTCGCGGGGCGCAGCTCGGTGATCAGCGTGCGAAGGGCCACGATCTGGCGGTCGAGCTGCCCGACGACGTCGCCGACGACCTCGACCAGGCGGTCCTCGCCGCCCGGGCGCATGCCGGCCTCCAGCGCCAGCCGCACGGCGCCGAGCGCCTGCAGCGTGTCGTCGTGCAGCTCGCGCGCCCAGCGTGCCTTCTCCTGCTCGATGATCGCCAGGCGCTGGCTGCGGCGATCGGCCTCGATCGTCTGCGCCGTCGCCACCGCGACCGCGGCGCTGGAGGCGAACGACTCGAGCAGCATCTGGTCCTCGTCGGTGAAGTCCGGTCCGCCTTCGAGGCGGTCGAGGCAGACCAGGACGCCGTGGCCGCGCCCGTGGAAGACCATCGGCACGACCAGGCCCGCGGACGCCTCGAGCCCCAGGCGGCCGGCGCCGTGGCGCTCGAACCGCAGGAGGGTGGGTCCCTCCAGCCGCTGGGTCTCCCCGGAGCTCAGCGCGGTCGCAGCCACCGTGCCCGCCACCGGCAGACGTCGCCCCACGATCCCGGGGGGCAGCTCGCCGGCACCGGCGGCCACCTCGAGCTCGCCGCGATGCTCGAGCTCGATGAGCACCGCACGCGCGCGGGCCAGGGCGCGACCGCGCTTGGCGATGAGCCGGAGGATCGCGCCGAGGTCCGTGTGGCCACCTACGGCGCGCGTGATCTGGGTCGTGGCGTCCAGCACGGCCACGAGCTGCGCCAGCTCGTCGCGCTGTGCCTCCGAGGCCGCGATGCGGCGGGCGTGATCGATCGCGACGCCGGCCAGATCGGAGAGCAGGACCAGCGAGCGCTCGTCCTGCTCGCTGAACTCGGCGGCACCCACCTTGTCGGTCAGGTACAGGTTGCCGAACGGCACGCCCCGCACCCGGACCGGGACGCCCAGGAACGACGTCATCGGCGGATGGCCGGCAGCAAAGCCGTAGGAACGCGGATGGGCGCCGACCTCGGGCAGGCGCAACGGCCGTGGATCGGCGATCAACTCGCCCAGCACACCGCGGCCGACGGGCGGGCTGCCGATCCCGTGCCGCTGGGCGTCGTCGAGACCCAGGGTGACGAAGCGCGCCAGCGCGGTGCGGTCCTCGTTCAGGACGCCGAGCGCGGCGTACCGCGCGCCGGTCAGCTCCTGGGAGGCGACGAGGACCTGGTGCAGCACCGCACCCAGGTCGAGCTCGTCCAGCACGCTGCACGCGAGCTCGAGGATGCTGTCGGTCGTGCGATGTGCTGAGGCCGGCCCGGAGACCTGATCGCGTTGACCGCCGTCGCCCCGCGCCGGCATCGGGTGCTGCTCAGGCATGAACCTCGCTCTCGGTGCCCATCTCCATCTCGATGAGCCCAGCCCGCGTCGCATGTCCCCGGACGGCACCCATCAGCCGTCCGCCCCGCCGCCCCGAACGGGACGCCGACGCCGTTCAGACGCTAACACCGGTCCGCAGACGAACGCAAGATGCGACGAGCACCGACGGCCGAAGAGGGCACCGGCCGATCGCAACGCGACGCCCGGACTCGCCGGACGGGCGTGGCACCGGACTCCGCACTCTTCCGCACCACCGACCGGCAATCCGCCCGGATGACCACGGATCCCCCTCCGCCTACGGTCGACGGGTGGCCGTCCGCCCCCCCTCACACGAACGCTCTCCCCGTCATCGCCCGGTCCTGCCGGTGCCGGGCGGCGGCTACGTCACCGACGGGGTCCGCCTGTTCCGGGTCGTCACCCCGCTCGCCCCCGAACTCGGCATCCACAGCGCCGTCCTCGAAGACTGCGCCACCCTGCGGTGGCGGACCTATGAGGGAAGCGAGCTCCATCGCCTGCGGCTGCGCACCGTCCGTCCTCAGCAGGCGGCGACCGAGCCGGGGTCCTAGCCACCGCGCGGCCCGCGCCCTCTGCCGTGCCTGCGTCAGCGCGCAGTTGACGCAAGTCCACAGGCCGTCTGCGGGCCGTGCTCTGCCCGTTCTCATGCAGCTCGCGGCCGGCTGGCGGCCTGACCGTCACCGCGCGGCGCCGAGGGGTCGCGCGGCCGGCGGGCTGCGGGCGGGCGCCGTCGGCTTCCTGGTCATGGGCGCGCTGCCGGCGGCGGCGCCGGCCCGTGGCGCACCACGCCGAGCTCGCGCTCGACGGCGGCGAGGCGCTCGGCCTCCACGCGCGGCCCGTCGGGCGGAGGCGGCAGCCACGGCCAGCGGGCCGGCTCGGCGAGCGCGCGGATGTAGTCATCGATCCCGGCCGGCGTCGAGATGAACACCACGTGCGCCGTGTCGGACTCGACGCGGAACGTGTGGGGCGTGCCGGCCGCCGCGAACACCGCGGTGCCGGGACCGCAGCGGCGAGCGCGCTGCTGCAGCCACGCCGGGCGGCCGGCGGTGTCGGTCGCCAGCTCTGGCTCGACGATCCAGGCCGTGAGCTCGCCGTCGAGGACGTAGGCGGTCTCGTCCTGCGGGTGGGAGTGCAGCGGCGGGGCCGCGCCGTGCGGCAGCACAGCCTCCCACAGCGCGAGCCGGCCGCCGGTGTGCTCGCCGTCGAGCTTGGGCCGGGCGAGCGTCCCGAGGAACCAGAGCGGCGCGCCGCCGTGGGTCACGACGCCCGCCGGCGAGGGCGCGGTCGCGGTCATGCGCCCGCCGCCAGCCGGAAGCCCTCGGGGCGCTCGTATGCGCCGCTCGGCGCGCAGCCGATCGCGAGGATCCGCACGCCGTCGGGGCCCGGGTCGAGCCGGCGGCGGCTGCGCGGGCCGACGCGCAGCAGGTCGCCCGGGCCGACCGGCACGCGCTCGCCGTCGACCGTGAACTTCGCCGAGCCACCCAGGACGGCGTAGACCTCCTCCTGGCCGTCGGCCGCATGGTCGTGCTCGGGGTAGCCGTCGAAGCCCGCCGGGAAGTCGAGCACCTGCAGGCCGAACGACTCGACCCCGAGCTCCGCGGCGGCGAGCTTCACGGCCCCGCCGTGGATCGACGCCAGCTCCTCTGTGCGCCGCAGCGCATACCCGTCCATCGCCGTCCTCCTGTTCGTTGCCGGACGGCCCGACGGTACGGCGGGACCGCGGGCCGCGGCATCGGCCAGGCGGCCCATCTTGGCGCGGACGCAGGCCTATCTTGGCGCGAGCAGGCCCCGCTCGCGGGCCTGCTGCACCGCGTCGCGGCGATCGACCGTGCCGAGCTTGCCCAGGATCGCCGCCACGTGGTGAGCCGCGGTGCGCTCGGAGATGTGCAGCGCCGCCGCGATCCCGGGATTCGTCGATCCCGTCGCCAGCTGCTCGAGGACCTCCTGCTCGCGGCGGGTCAGCCCGGCCGGATGGGCACGCGTCGACGGCCGCGGGCCGCGGGGGACTCGGGACCCCAGCGCGGCGCGCTCCCGCCCGAACGCGCGCGCGGCGGCGTCCGCACCCAGCCGATGCAGCAGCCCGACGGCCTCGCGCGCCGCGCGGTCGTCGCCCGGCAGCGCCGCCAGCGCCGCCTCGTAGGGCGCCGACGCCCTGCGCCACGCCGCGACCGCGCGCCGCCAGTCACCGGCCAGCTCGAGCGCGACGGCGTCCGGGGCGCCGCCGGGCACCTCGGACGCCATCCCGAGCCGCGCCGCCCACAGGGCAAGGTCGCCCGCCGGCCGCGCGAACCACCGCGCGGCGGGCGCCGCCCGGGCGGCGGCGAGGAGGCGCCGCGCCGCGTCGTGGTCGCCCTCGATCCATGCGGCCTCGATCCGGAGCGCCTGAATCGCCACGTGGCGCGAGCCTTCGGAGACGTCGCGCAGGTCCTGCCAGGCATGGTCGAGCCGCTCTCGCGCGCCGAGCTCGCCGCGGCGTACGGCCACGATCGCGACCATCGCGCGGGCCATGGGGACCTCGGCGGCCAGGGCGCGGTCGGGCAGCGTCGCGATGGCGAGCGCCTCGTCCCAGCGGCCCCGGTCGAGCAGACTGCGCGCGCGGTAGAGCTCGACGACGTTGCGCGGGATCGTCGCCTGGTGCTCGTCGAGGACGGCGGCCGCCTCCCGGGTGGCGTCGTCGACGAGCGCGTGCTGCCGCAGCATGACGGCGACGTACACGCGGTTGACGCAGCAGCGCACCGTCGGGATCGGTAGCCCCGCGGCACGGGCGTCGCGCAGCGCGGCGACCAGCGCGGCCCCGGCGGCGGGGTCGCCGAGGTGCCCGCGCGCGAGGCCGAGGCTGACCTCGAGATCGATCCGGGTGGCCTCGAGCCCGGCAGCCGTCGCGGCGGCAAGGGCCCGCGATCCCTCCGTGAGCGCGGCGGCCGGATCGAAGGCGGTGGCCAGCATCCGGATGTGGGTGGCGTGCGCGCGGCCGAGCGCCGCCCGATCCGGCGTCTGCTCGAGCACGGCGACGGCGTGCTCGGCCGCCGCCCGTGCCTCGGTCACACGGTCCAGCGACCACAGCGGCCCGGCCAGGGCGACGAGCGCGCGCCCCTCGCGCACCGGGTCGCCCAGGCGCCGTGCGAGCGCCACGGCCTCCTCGGCGGGAGCAAGCGGCTCGTCGAGCTCGGCACTCGCGAAGTTCGCCGTGCGCGACGCTTGCAGCAGCAGCTCAAAACGATCGGGGTCGCTCAGCGAACGTCCGAGGCGCAGGGCGCGCTGGGCCTGCAGGCCGGCCTCCCGCAGCGCGCTCACGCGCTCGGCCTCGTCGGCCGCGATCACCGCATGCCGGCAGGCCGCGTCGACCATGCCCGCCAGCTCGGCGTGGTGGGCGAGCCGCGCGTGGTCGTCCGTCTCCGGCATGCCCTCGAGCGCCGCCACGACCCGCCCGTGCAACTCGGTGCGCCGGTGGGCCGGGATCGAGCTCTCGATCGCGGCGCGCACGAGCTCGTGGCGGAAGCCGAGGGTCGCGCCGTCGTGGACCAGCACGCCGCGCGCCAGAGCCTCGCCCAGGCCCGCTCCGCTGCCCGGCGCGACCGCTTCGAGCGTCCCGGGTGCGACGCGCTGGCCGATCACCGCGGCGGCCTCGACGACGTCGCGTGCCCGGCCGCTGAGCCGGCCGGCACGAGCCAGCGTGGCGTCGCGGACGGAGGCGGGCATCTCCTCGCCCGCGGCGATCACCTCGGTGACGAGGAACGGGTTGCCGCCGGTGATCCTCGCGAGCCGTACGGGATCGATCCCCGCCGGTGCGGCGAGCGCCCGGACGGCCGTCTCGCTGAGCGGCCCCAGCCGCATCCGTCGCACGGCGGGGGCGGTGACGAGGTCGCCGAGCAGCTGCTCGAGCTGGGGGTTGGCGCCGACCTCGTCATCGCGGTAGGTCACGATGACGGCGACCCGGCTGTGCTCGACGCGCCGCGCCAGCAGCCGCACCACGTCGAGCGTCGTCGGGTCGGCCCAGTGGGCGTCCTCGATCACGGCGACCACGGGCGCCACGCGGGCCAGCGCCCCGAGCAGCGCGGAGGTCAGCCGCAGCCGATCCTGGGTCTCCAGCGCGAGGAGGTCGAACCCGCCGGACGCCTCGGCCAGCTCGCGCAGCGGGGCCAGCGGGATGGGCACCGACAGCGGCTCGCACGCGCCGACGAGCGCGCGCACGCCGCCGGCGCGGGCGCCGAGCACTCGGACCAGCGACGTCTTGCCGATGCCCGCCTCGCCGCCGACGAGGACGAGGCGCCCCCGGTCGCGGTCAAGGTCGGCGACGACCGCGTCGAGCGCCGCCAGCTCATCCGCACGCTCGAGCAGCCCGCTCATCGGTGCAGAGCATCCCACGAGCCGCCGCGAGGTTGGCGGCGTTCGCCGGACATCCCGACGACGCTGCGCCCTCGGCGCGCGATGGCCAGGATCGCCGAGCGCGTCTGCGCGGTCGGACCCGGCCACTGGCAAGCGGTGCTCGCTCGACACCGGCCCGCTCGATGCGCCGCCCGAGGAACGAGAACGAGCCTGATCGCCAGGCTCGCTCTCCAGTCGGGGCGGCCGGATTTGAACCGGCGACCCCCTGCTCCCAAAGCAGGTGCGCTACCAGGCTGCGCCACGCCCCGTCTGCGTGCGGAGTCTAGTCGCCGCCCCCGGACGGTCCGGCGGCTGACGGTGCCTCGGCCACACCGTCCCGGACTTGAGCCCGATGGACAGGGATGAGGACCTTTGGTGCGTCAGGTCCCGAACGCTGAGTAGAACACCCGTCCATTCGTGCCCATCCGGTGTTTGCCCGGCCGATCACCGGTTGGAGGCCACCGGCCACCCGGACCGGACAGCCTCGCTCCTGCGTCGTCCTCCCCCACCCTCGCCTGAGCGTCCCCATGAGCCGAATCCGCCTCGTCCTTCCCGCGATCTTCGCCACGGCCGCCCTGAGCGCGCCGGCCGCGGCGGCACCGACCGGCCCGGCGGCCACGCCGTTCTGCCGCGGCGCCAACGCGATGCCCACCGCGAGCGACAGCGCGCTCATGCGCTCGGCCACGCTGTGCCTGCTCAACCGCCAGCGCGCGCGCTTCGGCCTCCCGCGGCTGCACGCCCAGCGCTCGCTGACCCATGCGGCCCGGACCTACGCCGTCGCGATGGTCCGCCAGAGCTTCTTCGCCCACGTGTCGCCCAACGGCTCGACCATGGCCCAGCGCATCAAGCGCACCCGCTACCTGCACGGCGTGCGGGGCTGGGTCATCGGCGAGAACCTCGCGTGGGGCACCGGCAGCGCCGCGACGCCCGCCGAGATCGTCGACGCGTGGATGCACTCCCCGCCGCACCGCCGCAACATCCTGGACCCGAGCTTCCGCGAGATCGGCATCGGCGTCGCCCAGGGGGCGCCGAGCCGGGTCTTCGCCGCCGGCCGCGCAGGCACCTACGCGACCGAGTTCGGCCGCCGCGGCCTCCAGCACGCGCCGCGCAGGCGCTAGCGCGGGATATCGTCGGCCGCCATGGCCGACGTCCGACCCCTCCGCGCACTGCACTACGACCTCGGGGTCGTGGGCTCCCTGCAGTCCGTCATCGCCCCGCCCTACGACGTGATCGACCCCGCGCAGCGGGCGCACCTCGCGGCGCGCTCGGCGCACAACGTCGTCAACGTCGACCTGCCGCAGGACCCGCTCGGCGGCGACCCCTACGAGGAGGCCGCGCGGCTGCTGGCCCTGTGGCGCCACCAGGGCGCCGTGGTGCGCGACGAGCACCCGTCGATGTGGGCGCTGCAGCAGGACTACACCGGTCCCGACGGCCGGTCGCTGACGCGCCGCGGGTTCTTCGCGCGCGTCCGCGTCGAGGACTACGGCCCGGGCCGCATCCGCCCGCACGAGCGCACGCACCCCGGTCCCAAGGAGGACCGGCTGCGGCTCACGCGCGCGACGAAGGCCAACCTCTCGCCGATCTTCTCGCTCTACGACGACCCGGCCGGCGCCGCGTGGGCCGCGCTGGCGCCCCAGCTCGACGGCGACCCGTGGGGCGAGGCCACCGACGCCGACGGCACGCTCAACCGCCTGTGGAAGGTCGACGACCCGGCCGCCGTGGCCCGCGTGACGATGGCGATGGCCGACGTCGAGCTGCTCATCGCCGACGGCCACCATCGCTACGAGACCGCCCGCGTCTACGCGGAGGAGATCGGCGGCGAGGGCGATCACCGCTACGTGCTCATGTGCCTCGTCGCCCTCCAGGATCCCGGGCTGACGATCTTTCCCACGCACCGGCTCGTGCGCGGCCTGGACGCCGACGCCCAGCAGCGCCTCGGCGCCTACCTGCGCGAGCACTTCGACCCGCAGCCCATCGAGCTCTCCGAGCTGCGACCGCCCGACGACCCGACGGCGTCGACGCCGCTGACGATGGGCTACCTCGACGGCCACCACCGCCAGGCCTACCGCCTCACCCTGGCCGGCCAGGACCTGGCCGACGCCGCGCTGGCCGCCTATCCCGAGCCCTACCGCCATCTCGACACCGCCGTCCTGGAGGCGTTGGTGCTCGAGGGCGTGCTCGGCATGAACGAGGAGTCCATCTCCCACCTCGAGGGCCTGGGCTACTCGCGCACGGACGACGAGGCGCGCGAGCTCGTGCTCTCCGGGGAGTTCGACTGCGCCTTCTTCCTGCGTTCCAGCCCCGTCCGCCAGGTCCAGGAGATCGCCGCGGCGGGCGTCAACATGCCGCCCAAGTCGACCTTCTTCTACCCGAAGGTGCCGACTGGACTGATGTTCAACCCGCTCGCGTGAGCGCCTTTGGCATCATCGTCGGAGAAGGATCGACTCTCCGACCTCTCGCGATCACGAAGGCCACCACCCCATGAAGGCGACCGCCCACCGGTCCGGCACGTTCCGGCAGTCCATCCGGATCCGCGACCACCAGCTCACCGTCGACGAGCCCGCCGACAAAGGGGGTGAGGACACCGGTCCCAGCCCGCAGGAGCTGCTGGCGGCCAGCCTCGCCGCGTGCACCGCGATCACGATGGAGATGTACGCCAAGCGCAAGGGCTGGGACGTCGGCGACGTCGAGGTCGCCTGCAACTACACGCCGGCCGAGCGCGGCTGTCCCACCCGCTTCAACCTCGTCATGCGCTTCCCGGACACGATGGAGGCCGAGCAGGTCGAGCGCCTGCGGATCATCGCGGCCAAGTGCCCCGTGCACCGCACGCTCGAGGGCGAGGTGATGTTCGACGAGCGGGTCGAGCGCGTCTCTCTCGCGCGCTGACCTGCGCGAGCGGCTGTCCGGCGTCCTCCTCGACCCCGCGGAGGCGGCGGCGCTGGACGTCCACGGCCGCACCGACGCCGCCGTGCTCGTCCCCCTGTTCCTGGTCGGCGACGTCCCCCACGTCGTCCTGACCAAGCGGCGCGACGACCTGCGCCGCCACGCGGGCGAGATCTCGTTCCCCGGCGGCCGCCAGGACCCCGAGGACGCCGACCTGTGCACGACCGCGCTGCGCGAGGCCGAGGAGGAGATCGGCCTGGCGCCCGGCGGCGTCGAGCTCGTCGGCGCGCTGCAGCCCGTGCCGACCATCGCCACCAACTACGCGGTCTACCCCTTCGTCGGCCTCATCGAGCCCGGCCAGACGTGGCGCCCCGCCGAGGCCGAGGTCGAGCAGGTGCTCGAGTTCTCCCTCGCACAGCTGCAGGAGGGCTACGGGCGGCGGAGCATCCTGCGCCGCGGCGTGCCGTTCCGCACCGACACCTACGTCGTCGACGACCACCTCGTCTGGGGCGCTACGGCGCGGATGCTGGCCGACCTCTTCGACCGGCTGGGGTAGCGGGCGCTCGTGGCGTGCCGCGCGACCCGCCGCGGAGCGCCTACGCCCCCGCGGCGCCGCCAGGATCGCGTCGATCTCGGCGATGACGGCGGCCACCCAGGCGGCCTCGTCCTCGCGCGGGGTGTCGAGCACCGACCAGGGGATCTCGTTGTAGCCCGCCATCCGCTCCACCTCGGCCGCCCCGGCCTCCGTGCCCTCGTAGATGACGCCGCGCACCGTGGTGTCGATGGTGCGCTCGAGCATCATCGTCAGGCGCGAGCCGTGCAGGTCGCCGTCGGGGGCTCGGCCCATGAGCCACAGCAGGATCGTCACGTTGTCCAGCCCCAGGCGCAGCGAGCCGATGCGGTCCGGGTCGCCGATCCAGCACTCGGCGCCCGCAGCCTCGATCTCGGGCCGGAACGCCTCGTGGCGCGTGACGAAGCGCACGGCGTGGCCGTCGGCGGCCAGCGCGCGCGTCAGGGCCAGCCCGGGCCGGCCCCCGCCCACCAGCAGCGCCCTCACCGGGTGCGGCCCTCGACGCGGGCCCGGTACTCGTCGGCGGTGACCTCGGGCAGGCCCTTCGCGCGCCGCCGCGCGTTCTTGACCTCGAGCATCTGGGCGACGTCGAGGTCGGCGAGCAGGTCGTCGCGCCGGCGGACCGTCTCGGCGAGGTCGCGGCCGACGGAGGCGCGCACGGCGTCCTCGGTCAGCTCGGGCGCGCCGCGCCGGCGGCGCCGCGCGTTGGCCGCCTCGAGCATCTGGTCGAGGTCGTCGATCTCGTTCTGGATCTCGACCTCGGCCGAGCGCGTCGGCTCCCAGCGCAGCGCCTGGACGCCGGAGCGCGGATGCAACAGGCCCAGGAGCACGAGCGACGCCAGGACGCCGCCCACGATCCCGAGCATGATCACGGCGAAGGGGTCCACCGGCGCGAGTCTACGCGTCGGCCGCCGCGACGCGGTCGCCCGCCGCGACGCACGCGCCGCGGCCGCATGAGAGGCTGGGGCCGTGAGCGCTCCAAAGGTCGTAGGCGTCGTCGGTGCCGGCTCGATGGGCTCGGGGATCGCCCAGCTCGCCGCCCAGTCCGGGGCCCGGACGCTGCTGTTCGACGCCGTCGACGGCGCCGCCGCCAGGGGCGCCGAGCGCGCCCGCGACGGCATCGCGCGCCTCGTCGCCAAGGGCCGGCTGGAGGGCGACGCGCAGGCCATCGGCGCGCGACTGGAGCTCGCCGGCGCGCTCGAGGACCTCGCGGCCTGCGAGCTGATCATCGAGGCCGCCCCCGAGTCCCTGCCGATCAAGCACGAGCTGTTCGCCGCGCTGTCGCGGATCGCGCCGGACGCCGTGCTGGCGTCCAACACCTCGTCGATCCCCATCACCTCGATCGCCCGCGCCGCACAGGACCCCTCGCGCGTCGTCGGCCTGCACTTCTTCAACCCCGCGCCGCTCATGAAGCTCGTGGAGGTCATCGCCGGGCTGGAGTCCGCGCCCGAGGCGCTGGCCGTGGCCCGGGCCGCCGGCGAGGCCATGGACCGCCGCGTCATCGACGCCAAGGACGGCCCAGGGTTCCTCGTCAACCGCACGAACCGCCCGTTCAGCCTCGAGGCGCTGCGCCTGCTGCAGGAGCGCATCGCCGACGTGGAGACCATCGACGCCGTCGTGCGCGCGGCCGGCTTCCGGATGGGCCCCTTCGAGCTGCAGGACCTCGTCGGCGTCGACGTGGGCTTCGAGGTGTCGAAGTCCTTCCACGAGCTGAGCTTCGGCGAGCCGCGCTGGCGGCCGTCGACGCTGAGCGCGCAGATGGTCGCCGCCGGCCGGCTGGGCCGCAAGTCGGGGCGCGGGTGGTACGCCTACGCCGAGGGCACGCCGCACCGCGGGCCCGACCCCGAGGATCCGCCTGCCGGCGGCGGCGACGGGCGCCCCGTCCTGATCAGCGGCTTCCTGCCGATCGCCGACGAGCTGCGCGAGCGGGCGGCCGACGCGGGCTTCGACGTCTCCGAGGAAGCCGACGGCAGCGTGCCGTGGCTCATCGTCGAGTGCGGCCCCGGCGACGAGGACTCCGCGCCGCTGCAGGGCGCGCCGCGCGTGCTGCTGTGCGCCGAGGGCCCGCTGGCCGCCCTGGACCAGGGCGGCGCGGCCGCCGGCTTCCACGCGCTGCCGCCGATCGGGATCGTCGAGCTCACCCGCACGCCCGCCACCGCGGAGGTCAGCGCGCAGCGCGCCGAGGCGTTCTTCCAGGCGCTGGGTCGGCGCACCGTGTGGGTCGCCGACGCCCCGGGCCTCGTGCTCGGCCGGATCGTCGCGCAGGTCGTCAACGAGTGCGCCTTCGCCGTCGGCGAGGGCGTCGGCACGCCCGCCGACGTCGACGACGGCATGCAGCTCGGGCTCAACTACCCGCGCGGGCCGCTGGCCTGGGCCGACGCGATGGGCATCGACCACGTCGTGATGATCCTCGACGGCCTGCGCGAGGAATACGGCGAGGAGCGCTACCGGGCGGCGCCGCTGCTGCGGCGGGTGCTCGCCTTCCACGACGACGAGCACCTGCGCCACGACCACGGCGAGCCGTAGCCTGCCGCGGCGGCCCCCCGTCGGCCAGCACGCGGAGGGCGGCGGCGACGGGGTGCCGGCCGGGCTCCTCGAGGGCATCGGCGGCGGCCGTGGCCTTCTCGGACGCGGCCCTTGGACGTCGCGATGTCCTTCTCCTCGAGGTCGCCCTCAGCGCGTCGGTGCCGCCGCCGGTCGACGACTTCTTGGCCGTGTTGACGAGGTCGCCGAGGTTCCTGGGGTGTGATCCTACGCTCGGAGGTCAACCGCGGCTCAGGGCCCGGCGCCGATCTCACGAACCCCGCCGCGACGGCGTCCAACCCCAACGTGATCCCGTTCCAGCGATTCCTCGAGGAGCACCGCACGCCCGTCCTGCGCTTCCTCGTGGCCTCCGTGGGCCGCGACGCGGCCGACGACTGCTTCCAGGAGACGTTCCTGGCCGCGCTGCGCGCCTATCCGCGCCTGCGCGACGACGGACACGCCCGCGCGTGGGTGCTGACGATCGCCCACCGCAAGGCGCTGGACCACCACCGCGCCCGGCGCCGCGCGGCCGTCCCGATGGCCGAGGTCCCCGAGGTGGCCGTCCACGACGCGCCGCCGGCCGACGACGAGACCTGGGCGCGCGTGCGCGCCCTGCCGCCCAAGCAGCGTGCCGCCGTGCTGCTGCGCTACGCCGGGGACCTGAGCCACCGCGAGGTCGCGACGGCGCTGAGGTGCTCGGAGGAGGCCGCCCGGCGCTCGGCGCACGAGGGCCTCAAGAAGCTGCGACTGGAGATCCCCGCATGAGCGACCTGCACCCGCCCCACGTCGGTCCTGCCCAGGCCGCCGCGGCGTCCGAGCGCTTCGCACGGCGCGCGCGGCCGGACGTCGCCTACGCCGTCATGGCCTCGCCCGTGGGCCGGCTCGTCGTCGCGGCCACCCCGCGCGGCCTGGTCCGGATCGCCTACGAGGACCACGCCGGCGGCGTCGACGCCGTGCTCGACGGCCTCGCGCGGCGGCTGAGCCCGCGGATCCTGGAGGCGCCGGGCCGCCTGGACGACGTGCGCCGCGAGCTCGACGAGTACTTCGCCGGGCGGCGCCGCACGTTCGACGTGCCGATCGACTGGTCGCTGAGCACGCCGTTCGGCCGGCGCATCCTGCAGGCCACGGCGGCGATCCCGTTCGGCGCGACGGCCAGCTACGGCGCGATCGCCGCCCGGGCCGGCAACGCGCGCGCCTCACGGGCGGCGGGCCGGGCCCTGGGCGCCAACGCGATCCCGATCGTCGTCCCCTGCCACCGGGTCATCGGCTCCGGCGGCCGGCTCACCGGCTACACGGGCGGGCTGGAGCGCAAGGTCGCGCTGCTGGCGCTGGAGGGCGTGCCGGCCGGCTAGGACCCGGGCTGGCGCGACGGCTCAGCGCTTGGGCTGCGGTGCGCCGGTGCCGTTGGGAGCGGGCTTCGGTGCGGCGGGGGTCACCGGGGTGACCTTGGGGTACTGGAACGTGTGCGACATCTATCTCTCTCTACGTCCGGTCCGTACCCGAGTTGCGGCCGGTGCGCGTTAAGCAATGTTTCGTTCACGGGCAAATGGGGCGATTCGACGCGGACGCCGGATCGCCTTCAGGCCCAGAGAGAAGTCCTGCCGCGGACCGCGCCGCGGCTACGACGCGGGCTGCGCCGGAGCCGCCCACTGCGCCTCGGCGAGGTCGCCGTCGGGCATGCCCTCCGGCGTGGGGACCTGCGGCGTGTCGCGCAGGTACCACTCGGCGTCCAGCGCGGCCTGGCAGCCCGACCCGGCGGCCGTGATGGCCTGGCGGTAGGTGTGGTCGACGAGGTCGCCGGCGGCGAACACGCCGGGGCGGTTGGTCCGCGTCGACTTGCCGTCGGTCCGGACGTAGCCCTCGTCGTCCACGTCGATGACGCCATCGATCAGCTCGGACTGCGGCTCGTGGCCGACCGCGATGAACGCGCCGCCGATCGCGACGTCCTCGGTCTCGTCGGTGCCGGAGTGCTTCAGGCGCGCGACGCGCTTGAAGGGCCCGTCACCGTCGAGGAAGGCCTCGACCACGTACGGGGTCTTGAACTCGATGTTGTCCATCGCGCGGGCGCGCTCGACCATGATCTTCGAGGCGCGGAACTCGTCGCGGCGGTGGACGAGGATGACCTTGGAGCCGAACTTGGCCAGGAACATCGCCTCCTCCATCGCGCTGTCGCCGCCGCCGACGACCATGATCACGTGGTCCTTGAAGAACGCGGCGTCGCAGGTGGCGCAGTAGGAGACGCCGGCCCCGGCGAGGGTGTCCTCGCCGGGCACGCCGAGCTTCTTGTGCTCGGCGCCCATCGAGAGCACGACCGCGCGGGTCTCGTGGACGTCGTCGCCGACGTGGACCTTGTGGATCCCGCCGGGCTCGTCGGCCAGCTCCACCGAGGTGGCCTGGTCGGTGATGAAGCGCGTTCCGAAGCGCTCGGCCTGGTCGCGCAGCTTCTGCATGAGCTCGGGGCCCATGATGCCGTCGGGAAAGCCTGGGTAGTTCTCGACGTCGGTGGTCTGCTGGAGCAGCCCGCCCCACATGAAGCCCTCGATCACCAGCGGCTTGAGGTTGGCGCGCGACGTGTACAGCGCGGCCGTGTAGCCCGCGGGGCCACTCCCGATGATGATCACGTTCTCGACGTCGGCCATGCTGATGATCCTTCCCGATCTGCTCGTGCGCCGCGCGTGGCAGCTTGACTTCACTTTGTATAGTACCGCCGCCCCACGGCCCGTTACAGGCCCCTCCTAGGCCTGCGCGGCGGCCACGCCGGCCGCCTCCTTGCGCTCCGCGCGCTCCTGGGTCCACCGCGCGACGGTCCGGCGCAGCTGCAGATAGGCGATCGCGCCGGGGATCGTCGGCAGGTAGAAGGCGAAGAGGCGGTAGGTCAGCACCGCGACGACGATCGAGTCGCGCGACTCACCGCCGAAGGCCACGAACGCCCCGATCATGCCGCCGTCCACCCCGCCGACGCCGCCCGGCAGCGGCAGGAGGTTGGCGAGCATGCCGACGAAGTAGCCCATGACGATCACGGCCCACGGCGGCGCCTCGCCGAACGCGTGGAACGCGGCCCACAGCACCGCGATGTTGAACCCCCAGTAGGCCACGGAGCCCGCCAGCGCCGGATCGCCCGCGCGCACGTGCTGGATCGAGATCCGGATGCCCGAGGAGACCGCGGCCGGCACATGGGCGAGCTTCTGCAGGATCTTGGCGGCGCGGCCGCCCTCGCCCGCCCGGCCCCGCAGGCGCTCCTGCAGGTCGGGCGGCATGAGCGCCAGCAGCAGCGCGATGACGAACGCCGCCAGGCCGATCGCGGCCGGCAGCAGCGTGATGGCCCAATCGCGCGAGCCGGGCAGCAGCCCGAAGTACAGGCCGAAGCCGCCGAGCACCATCGCCGCCGTGTAGACCGCGTAGGTGAGCACGAGGAACGCGAGCGTCTGGTCGGCCACCGCGCGGCGGGGCATGCCGGCCCGTCGCAGCGCCCACGCCGTCAGCGCGATCCCGCCCGCGCCCCCGGCGGCGAACACGCGCGTGGCCGCCAGCCCGGCCATCGTGATCTGGTAGCTCTCGGAGACCGTCAGGCGGAACCCGTCGCGCACGTAGACGCCCTGGAAGAGCATCACGTAGCCGCCGAAGGACAGGACGGTGAGCACGGCGGCGATCACGAGCCAGACGGGGTCGCCGTCCTTGACCTGCTTCCAGGTGTCGCCCAGGCCGGCGATCTGCGGCAGCACGACGGCGAGGAAGGCGATGATGACGACCACGAAGAGCGCGCCCAGGGCCAGCGTGCGCCGCGACACCTGGATGCGCGGCATCTCGTCGTCGTCCTCCTCGTCGGCGACGAGCTGCGTGGCGCGCCGCTGGGCCTCGCGCGCCCGGGCGGCCTCGGGATCGTCGCGCGTGGCGCGCGGCTGCTGCCGGCCGTCGCTCATGCCATCGCCCGGCGCTCCAGCGCCTGCACCGTGCGGCCGACGCGCGCGGCGACCGGGGCCATCCGCGGCGCCGCGGCCCGGATGCCCTCCGTCAGCGCGGTACCCACGAGGAGGTCGACGAGGTAGTGCTCGCCCAGGTAGACCAGCGCGAACCCGAGCGTCGACGCGTAGGTCCAGCCCACGGCGCCTTCGACCGGGCCCGCCTCCGTGAGCAGGTGGGCGGCCATGAGCGAGGTCGCGAAGTGCAGCGAGGGCATGGCCGCCAGCGGGTTGCCGCCCAGGACCCGGTACAGCGGCTCCCAGCCGTCGCCCCAGAACGCCCTGCCGTGCTCGACCATCATGCGGCGCACCGCGATGTCGCCCTCCTCGCCCAGCCGCCCGTGCATCGAGGCGTACCACGGCGGCGCGGTCGGGACGGCCCAGTAGCCGATCAGGCCGAGGTCGAACACCGCGTAGGTGAGGGTCGCGGTGCGGGCGAAGCGCTCGGGACGGCGCAGGAGCACGTACGCGACGGTGCCGTGCGGGAACAGAAACCACAACCAGTGCGACCACACGAGGACCTGGTCGCGCCGGCGGATGCGCCCCGGCGCGGCGAACCAGCGCTGCAGCCGGACGTTGGGCAGCACCCCAGCGCCCAGGACCCGGTCGACCCGCCACGGGTAGTCCAGGTGGACCCGGCGCTCGAGCGCCTCCGGGTCGTCGTTGGGCATCTGGTAGGTCACCGTGTAGGCGTACATCTGCAGGCAGCACATCGCCACGTCGCGGCGCCGGGACCGCGGCATGGCGATGCAGAGGGCCACGGGGGCGACGGCCGCGGCGGCCGTCACGATGGGCGGGGGATCCGCGCGCGGCGCCGGGCCAGCGGGACCGCGACACCGACCGCGATGGCACCCCACGCGGCCGTGCGAAGGGCGTTGGACAGGCGCACGAGACCGGCGAGTCTAATGCCGCGGGCGGACCCGACGGCGGCGCGCACGCGCCGGGGGAGTCGGTAGCGTCGAGCGCGGGATGAGCGCGCTCGACAGCGAGCTGCAGGCCGGGGACGTCTTCGCGGGGCACCGCATCAGCGGTGTCGCCGGGCGCGGCGGCATGGGCGTGGTCTACCGGGCGCTCCAGCTCGACCTCCAGCGCCCCGTCGCCCTCAAGCTCATCGCCGCCCCGCTGGCTCGCGACGAGGACTTCCGCGAGCGCTTCGTCCGCGAGTCGCGCGCGGCCGCCGCGATCGACCACCCCAACGTGATCCCCGTCTACTCGGCCGGGGAGGACGCGGGACGCCTGTACCTGGCGATGCGCCTCGTCGAGGGCGAGGACCTGCGCTCGCTCGTGCGCCGCGAGGGGCCGCTGACGCCCGACCGCGCGGCGGCCGTCATCGCCCAGGTCGGCGGCGCGCTGGACGCGGCCCACGCGCGCGGCCTCGTGCACCGCGACATCAAGCCCGCCAACGTGCTGTTGGACGGCGATCACGCGTACCTGACGGACTTCGGGCTCACCAAGCGCCTGACCGGCGAGACGACGATGACGGGCTCGGGACGCTGGGTGGGGACGCTGGGCTACATCGCGCCCGAGCAGATCCGCGGCGCGCCCGTCGACGCGCGCGCCGACGTGTACGCGCTCGGGTGCCTGCTGTTCTACGTGTTGACGGGCGCCGCGCCCTACCGGCGCGACTCCGACGAGGCGACGCTGTTCGCCCATCTCCACGACCCCGCGCCCGACCCGCGCGACCTGACCCCGGAGGTGCCCGGGCCCCTGGCCGACGTCGTTCGCCGGGCGCTGGAGAAGGAGCCCGACGACCGCTTCCCGTCGGCCGGCGACCTGGGCCGCGCGGCGCTCGCGGCCGCCGGCGGGGCGCCGCCGCCCGGGCCCGAGCGGCTCGTCGCCCGCGGGGCGGCCGCCCCCGGCGGCGCGCTGGACGAGCCGACGGCCGTGCCGGCCGGCGCGACGCCGACCGAGGTCGTCGGTGTCCGGCGCAGGACATCGGACCGGCTGCGGGCGTTCCTGGCCCCGGCGCTGTCGCTGCTGCTCGGCGCGGCGGTCGTCCTGGGCGTCGTCGCGCTGGTCGGCAGCGGCGGCGGCAAGGACAAGGCCTCCAACGCCGGGCAGGCGACGACGTCGACGACGGGCGCGCGCGCCGGGTCGGCTCGCGCCGCGGCCCCGGTGCGGGTCGACACGCGCCCCAACTCCATCGCCTACGCCAACGGGCGCGTGTGGTCGACGAGCGTCAACACCGGCCGGCTCATCGGGCTCCCGGCGGTCGGCGACGGCGCCCGCCGGACGATCGACCTCGGCTGGTCCGGCGGGACGACGAGCGTGACCGCGGGCTTCGGCGCCCTGTGGGTCACCAACGGGTCGAGCCACCAGCTCGCCCGCGTGGACCCGCGCAGCGGTCGGGTCGTCAAGCGCATCCAGCTCACGCCGGGCACGATCGCCAAGGCGGCCGCGGGCGCGGGCGCGATCTGGATCGCCCGCCGCCAGGACCCGGGCACGCCGATCTCGTCGGTCATCAAGGTCGACCCGTCGACGGGCGCGACCCGGGAGCTGCTGTTCGGCGAGGAGGGCGTGGGCGACATCACCACGGGCGGCGGCTACGTGTGGATCACCAACCGCCGCCGCAACCGGGTCAGCCGCCTGGACCCCGCGACCGGCGCGCGCCGCAGCCTGCCCGTCGGCGCCGGCCCGCACTACATCGCGTTCGGGGCGGGCTTCGCCTGGGTCACGAACCAGGGCGACGGGACCGTGAGCCAGATCGCGCCGTCCTTCGACCCGCGCTACACGAACCAGTCGGGCGCGGGGCCCGCCGGCGTCGCGGTGGGCTCGACCGCCGTGTGGGTCGCCAACCGCCTCGCCAACGAGGTCGTGCGGCTGGACCGCAGGACCGGAGCGCTGATCGGGCAGCCGATCCCGGTGGGCCGCAACCCCTACGCGGTGGTGGCCCACGGCCGCAGCGCGTGGGTCACGAACCTCGGCGACTCGACGATCACGCGGATCACGAGCGGCTGAGGGACGGGGTGCCGGCGTGCCGCGGGGTGCCGACGCCGGAGGTGGCGCGCCGGCGCTCACCGGAGCATCCGATGGCGCGAACGTGGGGTCATGCCCCAGCGACGCGCCATCGGCCAGGGCGCCGCACGCGCATCGGGTCACCTTGACGGGGACATGGCACGTCAACCCGACCACCGCCGTCACGGAGGACCCACGCGCCCGCCCCAGGGGCGCGCGCCATCGCGCCACCGCCCGCCCCTACAGATCCCGCGTCGTCAGCATCCCCTGCTGCAGGGCCTCGGCCACGAGGCGTGAGCGCTTCTGGTTCTGCGGCAGCTGCTCGATCCCGAAGCGCTGGAAGAGCGAACGCAGGTGGGCCTTGACCGCGTCGACCGACAGGTGCAGCTCCTCGGCGATCTCCTGGTTGGTCGCCGGCGTGGCGAACTCGCCGTGCTTGTAGGGACGGGCGAGCGCCACGAGGACCCCGCGCTGCGTCGGCGGCAGGTCGGTCAGCGCCACGGGCCGGCCCGCGACCACCGTGCGCTCCTGGGTCTCCTCGGCGTCGGGGCGGCGGTAGCCCAACGTGGTGCGCCCGATGCGCAGGGTGTCGCCGTCGCGCAGCCGCGCCCGGCCCGAGATCCGCATCCCGTTGACGTAGGTCCCGTTGCGCGAGAGGCCGTCGTCGACGACGGTCCACTCCCCCGCGATGCACTCGAGCTCGGCGTGCAGGCGGCTCACCTCGCTGTCCCACGGCAGCGCCACGTCGTTGCCCTCGCCGCGCCCGACGCTCAGGCGCAGGCCCTCCAGGCGCAGCAGCCGCTGGCGGCCCTCGCCGTCGCGCAGCACGAGGAACGGCGCGCCCGCGCGCTCGGCGCTCAGGCGCTCCTGGAGCTCGGCGGGCGATGCGGCGTGGGCGGCGAGCGGGGACTCCTCGGTCACCGTCCGCAGGGTAGACCCAGGTGTGGATCCACCACACCTGGGGTGGAGCAGCCCGAGCCCCGGGGTCCCTGGCGCACCCGCCCGGCCGCGACGACCATGCCGTCCATGACCGCGCTGCCCCCCTCCCCCGCCGCCCCCGCCTCCCGCGCACGCGCCCCGCGTGCCGGCTCCGCCACCGACGAGGCGCTCGTCGCCGCCGTCCGCTCGGGCTCCGACGCCGCGTTCTCGGCGATCGTGCACCGCTACGAGGCGCCCCTGACCGGCTACGCCCGGCAGGTCCTCGGCGGCCGCCACCACGACGCCGAGGAGTGCGTCCAGGACGCCTTCCTGCGCGCCCTGCGCGCCATGCGCAGCGGGCAGGCCGAGATCGCCCTGCGCCCCTGGCTGCACACCATCGTGCGCAACCGCTGCTTCGACCAGCTGCGGCGCCCCAACCGCACGACCGACCTCGACCCGCACGAGGCCGTCCTGCACGACATGGGCCCCGGCCCGGTCTCGACGATCGGCCGCCGCGAGGACCTCGCCCGCGTCGTCGCCGGCCTCGGCACCCTGCCCGAGCGCCAGCGCCAGGCGCTCGTGATGCACGAGCTCGAGGACCGCTCGCACTCCCACATCGGCCGCGTGCTCGGTGTGTCCACCGGCGCCAGCAAGGCGCTCGTCTGCCGCGCGCGCCAGGGTGTCGCGCAGGCCGTGGGCCGCGCCGCCGCGTAGGGCGGCTCCCACGACGCGCCCGGCTGCCAGACTGCCGGGCGCATGAGCACCGGCCTCGACGCGCAGGCCGCCGGGACCTCCGGCGACCCCGCCCGGCAGGACGAGGGCGCACGGCGCCCGGTGCGCCGCGGAGCCGGATGGGCCCCGGTGCTGGCGGTCTACGGCGTCGCCGCCGCGGTCTACCTCGTGCTTGCGCTGCGCGTCCCGCTACCCGTCCTGTTCCCCGACGAGCTGCGCTACGCGCACCTCGCGCGCTCGCTGGCCGACGGCGACGGCACGACCTGGCGCGGCGAGCACCTCGGGGTGGTGGCCGCGCTGTACGTGTACGCGATCACCCCGCTGTGGGCGATCTGGCACTCCACCGTCGACGCCTACCACGCCAGCAAGGTCCTCGGGGTCCTCCTGCTGTGCACCCAGGTCGTGCCGGTCTGGCTGCTGGGCCGCGAGCTGCTCGGCCGGCGGGGCGCGGTCCTCGCCGCGATGCTCTCCGTCGCCGGGACGTGGATGCTCATGGGCGCCGGCATCGTCACCGAGGTGCTGGCCATGCCGCTGGCCGTCGGGTCGATGTGCGCCGCGGTGTGGGCGCTGCGCCGCCCGGGCGGCGCGCGCTGGGCCCCGGCGCTGGGGCTCGCGCTGCTGGCCTGCTGGGCGCGCATCCAGCTCGCGGTCCTCCTGCCCGCGCTGACCGCCGCGCTCGTGCTCGACGTCGTCCGCCGCCCCGAGCTGGCGCGCGACCGGCTGCGGGCCCACGCGCCGGCGCTGCTGGCGACGGGCGCGCTGTCGGCCGTGGGCCTGGTCGTGGTGCTCGTGGCGCCCTCGGTGACCGGCGACTACGCCGGGATCGTGTCCCTGCGCCCCTCGCTGGACCGGATCGTCCACAAGACCGCGCTGCAGCTCGGCGAGCTCGTCACGGTCAGCGGCCTGCTGCCCGTGCTGCTGGCGGCCGGCGCGGCGACCACGCGCTCGGCCTGGCGCGACGAGCGCGCCGGCCCGCTGCTGGCCGTGTTCTGGCCTGCGGTGATCGTCCTGGCCGGCCAGAGCGGGCTGTTCCTGGCCGGCTTCACCCCGGCGGTCTCGGGCATCCAGCGCTACGTCGCCTATGCCGCGCCCCTGGCGATCGTCCTCGCGCTCGTGCTCGCCGCCGACCGCCGGCTGCTCGGCCCGCGGGTCCTCGCGATCGCCGGCCTCGGCGGTGTCCTGCTGCTCGCGCGCCCGGCGATCGCGGGCCTGGGCGAGGAGCGCGCCGCGTGGGCGACGGCCTACCGTGCCCACCAGCTCCTCGGCCTGCGGATCGGCCCGGCGCTGGCGCTCCTGGCGCTCGTGCTGGTCGGCGCCACGATCGCCATCGTCGCGCGCTCGTGGGCGCCGGGGCGCGCGGTCGCCGCGCTCGCGACGCTCCTGCTGGCCGTCCTGGCCGTCCAGGACCAGGCCGCCTGGCACCAGATGACGACGACGGCCAGGTCGTTCCGCACCCAGCTGCCGTCCGACCTGCAGTGGATCGACCACACGGCGCGCGGTCCCGTCGCGCTCATCGGCCTGACCCAGAACGCTCCGCAGTACGAGGACCTCGAGTTCTTCAACCGCGACATCGCCGCGGTCTACGTCCCGCCCGCGGGCCTGCCCGGCCGGCCCCTGCGCGGGCACTCGTGCACGTTCCGCTTCCTGACCTCCGGCGTGGTCGACATCGCGCCGGGATGCGGCCCGGTGCCCAACCGGTTCCTCATCGCCGACCCGGCGGCGGCCATCACGTTCCAGGACGAGACCCGCAGCGTCGCCGACCCGCGGATCGGGCGGATCGCGACGCTCGTGCCCGGCCGCGTGCCCCGCGCGCGCGCCGTGCTCATCCTCGCGTGCCCGCGGCCGTCGCCGATCTACTCGCCGACGTCGCCCGACATCGTCGGCACCGACCGGCCGCGCGTGTGCAACACCACGGTCTCGGGCAGCGTCTGGCTCGGGGCGCCGACCGACGTCGTCGTGACCTACCGCGGCGGCGGGGACCCGCACGCCGTCGTGGTCGCCGGGGTGCGCCACGCGATCGCGGCGACGGGCACGACCACGGTGCGCTTCCGTGCGCCCGCGGGCTACTCGCAGTTCACGCTGCGCCAGGACTGGACCTCGACGGCCGGCGCGCCGCGGCTGGCGGCCGTCGTCCTGGACGCCGGCGGGCGCCGGACGCCGATCCTCTGAGCACCATGGCCGCCGGCTGGGTCTTCGGCTACGCCTCGCTCGTCACGCCGCGGGCGCGCCCGGCGCACCTCCAGGGCCACCGGCGCGTGTGGGGTGTGGCGATGGACAACCGCATCGCGCTGGCCGGCTACAAGGTCTACGAGGCGCCCGACGGCACGCGCCCCGCCGTGGACGTCGCCTTCCTGGACCTCGCCCCCGACCCCGGCACCGTGATCCGCGGGGCGCTGCTGGCCGTCGGCGACGCCGACCTGGCCGCGCTGGACGGGCGCGAGCGCCAGTACCGCCGCGTCGAGGTCACCGCCGCGATCGACCCGGCGCCCGGCGGCCCCGTGTGGACCTACGTGGGGCGCCCCGAGAGCCGCGAGCGCGTCGCCCGCGGACGCGCGGGCGCGGGCGCCGTGGTCGTCCAGCGCGCCTACGCCGAGCTGGTGGACCACGCCTTCACCGCCCTCGGGCCGCGCGAGCTGGCCGGCTACCGGGCCACGACGGAGGCCCCACCGTTCCCGGTGCTCGAGCTGGCGCGCGTCGACCTGCCCGCGTAGTCGCGAGCCTCGGCGACGAGCGACGCGATGAGCCGGCTGGTCTCATCGGCCTCCGGGTGCCACTGCACCCCGAGGACGTAGCGGCGATCGGGCAGCTCGATGGCCTCCGGCAGGTCGTCGAGGTCGGCGTGGCCCGTGACGACCAGGCCCTCGCCGACGCGGTCGACCGCCTGGTGGTGGTGGCTCAGCGCGCGGTGGACCTGCTCGCCCGCCGCGCGCGCCGCCAGCGAGCCGTCGGCGAGCCGGACGAGGTGGTCGTTGCCGTCGAAGCTGCCCGAGGTCCGGCGGTGCTCGGTGTGGCCGTGGCTCTCGGGAAGATGCTGGAGCAGCGAGCCGCCGCGCGCGACGTTGAGCACCTGCATCCCGCGGCAGATCCCCAGGAACGGCAGGTCGCGCTCGATGGCGCGCTGGGCCAGGGCGACCTCGAACGCGTCGCGCTCGGGGCTGACCCCCTTGGTCTCGGGGTGGGGCACCGCGCCGTAGGTCGCCGGGCCGACGTCGCTGCCGCCGGCCAGGATGAGCCCGTCGAGCAGGTCGAGCAGCTCGTCGGGGTCGGCGACGGCCGCCGGGTCGGGCGGGAGCAGCAGCGCGAGGCCGCCGGCGCGCTGCACCGCGTCGGCGTACTCCCGCGGCAGCAGGTGCGCGGGTGTGTCCCAGGCCCCCCAGCGCGCGCGCTCGATCGCGGCGCAGAGGCCGATGACTGGTCTGCCGGCCATACCTTCACCGTACCCGCCGTGGCCCCGGCCCGCCAGGCGCACCGTAGGATCCGCCGATGTCCGACTGGGAGACGATCACGGTCCACCGCCGGGGCCACGCCGCGACCATCGAACTGAACCGGCCCGCATCGATGAACGCGTGGAACCGCCAGTTCGGCCTGGACCTGCGCGCGGCGGTCGAGGAGGTCGCCGCCGACGACGACGTCCGCGCCGTCTGCGTGACGGGCGCCGGCCGCGCGTTCTCCTCGGGCGCCGACCTGCGCGACATGGGCTCCAAGGACGAGGTCACCCCGAACGGCCGCCCCGACGTCCACAAGATCCTCACCGAGCGCTACCACCCGATCATCACCGGACTGCGCACGATGCCCAAGCCCGTCGTGGCCGCCGTCAACGGCCCGGCCGTCGGGATCGGGCTCTCCCTGGCGCTGGCCGCCGACTTCGTCATCGCCCGGGAGTCGGCGTACTTCCTGCTGGCCTTCGTGAACATCGGCCTGGCCCCCGACGGGGGGTCGTCGCTCTTCGTGCCCGAACGCGTCGGGTTCACGCGCGCTGCCGAGATGGCGATGCTCGGCGAGCGCGTCGGCGCCGTCCAGGCCGCCGAGTGGGGCCTGATCAACCGGGCGGTCCCCGACGACGCGTTCGACGCCCAGGTCGAGGCGCTCGTCGACCGCCTCGCCGCGGGTCCGACGGCCTCCTATGCCGGATCCAAGCGCCAGCTCAACGCGTGGCTCTTCGAGCGCATGGACGGCCAGCTCGAGCTCGAGGCGCGGATCCAGCGCGAGATGGCCGCATCGGACGACTTCGTCGAGGGCGTGACGGCGTTCGTGGAGAAGCGCCGCGCCAACTTCGGCGGTCGGTGATGATGCGCGCAGCCGCCGAGTACGCAAGGATCGCGCCGAGTCGCGAGTCCGCCCGCGCCCGGCGTGGACGACCGGCGACCGTTTCAGCGGTCCACGTGAATAGAATCCCCGCCGCCTTGGACACCTTCCGCCTCCGCACCCCCCTCACATGACTCCGCGCCGCGCCATCCCAGCTCTCCTCGTGGCCCTGGCCGCGGCCCTGGTGCTCGCACCGGTGGCCTCCGCCGGGCTCCTCACCCCGGAGCACGGGGGGTCGTCCAATGCGGACGACATCAACTGGCTCTACACGGTCACGCTCATCGTGGCCGCGATCGTCTTCCTGGGCGTGGAGGGCGTGCTCCTCTACTCCGTCTTCAAGTTCAAGGCCCGCAGGGGCGCCGTGCCGGCCCAGATCCGCGGCAACACCCGCCTGGAGATCGGCTGGACCGTCGGGGCCGCGGTGATCCTGGTCATCCTGGCCACGCTGACGTTCATCAAGCTCGACGACATCCGCAACCCGCCCGACTCGTCGGCGACCGGGTTGCAGCTCGCCGACTCCAGCCGCCGGCTGCCGCCCAACGGCAAGTCGCTGAACATCTGCGTCAACGGCCAGCAGTACATCTGGCGCTACACCTACAGCGCCGACTGCGGCGACTCGGCCAAGAACCTCGGCGCGCCCTTCTCCTACGAGGAGATGGTGGTCCCCGTCGACACGACCGTCACCCTGGACATCAAGGCCCAGGACGTCGCGCACTCGTGGTGGATCCCCGAGCTGGGCGGCAAGTTCGACGCGATCCCCGGCTACACGAACCACACCTGGTTCAAGATCCCGGCGAAGTTCGGCGCCAAGCCGGGCGGCACCATCTTCTACGGCCAGTGCGCCGAGCTGTGCGGACGCAACCACGCGAACATGATCGCGGAGGTGCGCGCCGTCTCCGTCGCCGAGTACCAGCAGTGGCTGGCGCAGCGCAAGACCGACATCCAGGACGCCGAGACCAAGGGAGCTGCGCAGCGCAAGCAGCTCGAGTCCGGCTCGACCACCCCGTAGTCCTAGGACCTGACTGACCGCATGGCTGCCACCGTCGAAGCTCCCGCCACCGCCTCCACCGCGCCGATCCCCCAGGTCGTCGCGCGCCGGGTCGATCCCGAGCCCAAGGGCTGGGTGTCGTGGGTCACCACGACCGACCACAAGCGCATCGGGATCATGTACCTGGTCCTGACGTTCGCCTTCTTCCTGCTGGGCGGCATCGAGGCCCTGCTCATCCGCCTGCAGCTCTCGGTCCCCAACAACGACCTGCTGACGCCGCAGACGTACAACGAGCTGTTCACGATGCACGGGACGACGATGGTCTTCCTGTTCGTCGTGCCCGTCATGGCGGGCTTCGGCAACTACTTCGTGCCGCTGATGATCGGCGCGCGCGACATGGCGTTCCCGAAGCTCAACGCCCTGTCGTTCTGGCTCCTGGTGGCCGGCGGCCTGGTCTTCTACGGCTCGCTGTTCTTCAGCCCGCCCGAGTGCGGCTGGACGTGCTACTCGCCGCTGAGCGACAACGACTACCTGCCCTCGGGCGGCGTCGACGCGTGGATCTTCCTCATCCACCTCACCGGCCTGTCGTCGCTGGTCGGCGCGATCAACTTCTACGCCACGATCGCCAACATGCGCGCGCCCGGCATGGGCTGGGGCCGCCTGCCGCTGTTCGTCTGGGCGATCCTGACCTACGCCGTCCTGCTGATCCTGGCGCTGCCGGTGATCGCCGGCGCCGTGACGCTGCTGCTGACCGACCGCCACTTCGGCACCCACTTCTACGACCCGGGCAACGGGGGCTCGCCACTGCTGTGGCAACACCTGTTCTGGTTCTTCGGCCACCCCGAGGTCTACATCATGGTCCTGCCGGGCTTCGGGATCATCTCCGAGGTGCTGCCGGTGTTCGCCCGCAAGCCGGTCTTCGGCTACAAGGCGATCGCCGCGTCGACCGTGGTCATCGCCTTCCTCGGCCTGCTCGTCTGGGCCCACCACATGTTCGCGACGCCGAGCCCGTCGCTCGTGCTCATCTTCTTCATGATGAGCTCGTTCCTCATCGCGGTGCCGACGGGTGTCAAGATCTTCAACTGGATCGCGACGCTCTGGCGCGGGACGATCGAGTACAAGACGCCGCTGCTGTTCGCCGTCGGGTTCATCGGCACGTTCCTCATCGGCGGCATCACGGGCATCTTCGTCGCGATCTTCCCCGTCGACTGGCAGCTGACCGACACCTACTTCGTCGTCGCCCACTTCCACTACGTGCTCATGGGCGGCGCGGTGTTCGCGGTCTTCGCGGGGCTCTACTACTGGTTCCCGAAGATGTCGGGCCGGATGTTGGGCGAGGGCCTGGGCAAGACGAGCTTCTGGCTCATGCTCGTCGGGTTCCACGTGACGTTCCTCGTGCAGCACTCCGCCGGCCTCGAGGGGATGCCCCGCCGCGTCTACGAGTACCCCGACATCCGGGACCTGGCCGTGCTGAACATGATCTCCACGGTCGGCGCCTTCATCCTCGGCCTGGGCATCCTGGTCACGGTGATCAACGTGCTGATCTCGGTCAAGCGTGGCGCGATCGCCGGGCCCGACCCGTGGAAGGCCAACACGCTGGAGTGGTTCACCAGCTCGCCGCCCCCGGTCAACAACTTCGACACCGTGCCCCGCATCCGCTCCGTGGAGCCGATGAAGGACATCCGGCGCCAGGTGCTGGCCCAGACCGGCGGCGTGGTGTCCTCCGCCCAGCCCACGCCGGTCGAGGCCGGCCGCATGGCGGCCCACCCCGGCGCCGACGCCTAGCCGGTAGGCTCGCTGCACCATGGAGGCCTCCCGTGCCACCACGGCTGTCCTGCCGGCCGCCGGCGCGCGCCAGGTCGTCGTCGACCTGGTCGCGCTGACCAAGCCCAAGGTCCAGTCGCTCCTGCTGCTCACGACGGTCACGACGATGCTCGTCGCGGGCACGCCGTCGATCGGGCTCATCCTCGCCACCTGCCTGGGCGGCTACCTGTCGGCCGGGGGCGCGGGCGCGGTCAACCACTGGTTCGACCGCGACATCGACGCCCAGATGAAGCGCACGGCCACGCGGCCGATCCCGGCCGGGCGCATCGCCCCCACCACGGCGCTGGTGTTCGGCATCGCGCTCGGCGTGCTGTCGTTCGTCTGGCTGACGCTCACGACCAACGTCCTGGCGGCCTGCCTGGCCGCCTCGGGCTTCGTGGGCTACACGCTGATCTACACGGTGTGGCTCAAGCGCCGCACCTGGCAGAACATCGTCTGGGGCGGTGCCGCGGGCGCCGTGCCGCCGCTCGTGGGCTGGGCCGCGGTGACGGGCGGCCTGACCGGCCTGCCGATCTACCTCTTCGCGATCGTCTTCTTCTGGACGCCGCCGCACTTCTGGGCGCTCTCGCTGCTCATGAAGGACGAGTACGCCAAGGTCAACGTGCCCATGCTGCCGGTCGTGCGCGGCGAGCGCGACACCCGCCGCCAGATCCTGCTGTACAGCCTCCTGCTCTACGCGGTGACGCAGCTGCCGTTCTGCGCGGGCGGCCTGGGCGCCATCTACCTCGTCGCCTCGCTCGCGCTCGGCGTGCTGTTCGTCGCCGGTGCGGTCAACCTGCAGCGCCGGGCCGACCGCCGCGCCGCGCTGAGCCTCTACCTGTTCTCGCTCCTCTACCTCGCGCTGCTGTTCGCCGCGATGGTGGCGGACGTCAAGCTGTAGCCGCGTCTGGGAGAATCGACCGCCGTATGGACCGCAACCTCGCCCGCAAGAACGTCCGCACCGGCCTCATCGCCGGCGCCGTCTGCTTCGTCATGTTCGGCCTGACCTTCCTGGCCGCGGCCATCTACGTCTCGTGAGCGGCCTGGACCCCGAGCTCCCGCCCGTCGGCGAGGAGATCCACCTCCCGGGCGGCTCGCTGCAGCCGCTCCTGCTCACGGTCGGCATCACCATCGCCCTCATCGGCGTCACGACGAGCCTCATCCTCGTCATCGCGGGCGGCGTCCTGGCCCTCTGGACGCTGATCCGCTGGATCGTCGACGCGCGTCATGAGATGGCCGAGCTCCCCGTCCACCACGACGGCGACCGCCACTGAGCCCGCGGGCGGCCCCCCGGGCCGCCCAGCCGCGCGATCAGGCCGAGGCGTCGGCCGAGACCGACGCCGGCACCTCGCAGATCGCGCCGTCGTCCGTCCAGCAGCGCACGACGTCGCGCACGGACAGGATCCCGGCGATCTCACCCGCGTCGTAGACGATGAGGTGGCGGAAGCCGCCCTGCACCATCGCCACGGCCGCCTCCTCCAGGGACCAGTCCAGCGCGGCGAACACGACGTCGCTGGTCAGGTGGTCGCCGACGCGCTCGGCGTCGACGTCCTGGCCGGCGCCCACGGCGTCGAGCACGTCGCGCTCGGTGAGGATGCCCGGGCCGGCCGCATCACCGTCGAGGACGACGGCGGCGCCGACGCCGCGCTCGCTCATCAGCTTCGCGGCCTCCCGGAGGCTGTGTCCCGGGCCCACCGTGAGGACCACGTTGCTCATGCCGTCCCGAACCTGCATTGCGCCCCAACCCCTTCTTCTGGTCGCGATGTTTGCAACGATCGTCTCAAAGTCGCAATCTACCAGGCGGCCAGAACGACCGGGGACCCCACCTGATCCGGCGGCCATCGCCCGACGTATCCCCTTTGACGCCATGCACCGACCCGCCACCATCCGCCTCCGGACCAGCCTGTTCGACGACGCCGTCGCCATCGTCGAATCCGAGTTCGCCTCCGACCTCTCCCTCGACGACATCGCCCGCCGCGTGGCCTCCTCGCGGCGCCAGCTGCAGCGTGCCTACAGCGAGATCGGCAACACCACGTTCCGCGAGCACCTCACCGGGGTGCGGATGGACCGGGCCGCTGAGCTCCTGCGCATCCGCGGCCTGACCGTGCGCGACGTGGCGCACCGCGTCGGATACCGCCAGCCTGCCCAATTCGCCAAGGCGTTCCGGCGCCATCACGGCGTCGCGCCGTCGGACTTCCGCGCCGCCGGGCGCTTCGGGCGCCCGGAGGGCAGCCTCACGGCGCCCTCCGAAGCGGTCGCGTGAACCTCGCTTAAACGAGAGTCGTGGCGCCCCAGGGCGCCACAATCGTCCGTACATCACGGAAGGTCATTGCCCTCCGTCACGCGCTACCCGTAGGATCGCCGGGCTATGGGTGAGGAGAGCACGCGGGCGGAGGCGGATCCGCTGGGAGGACGAGGCGGCCGGCGATCGATCGGACAGATGATCGTCGTCGGTCTGATCGCGTCCGCCGTGGGGATCGCCATCGGCCTGCTCATCGACTGGTTCCCCACCGTGGGGAGCAAGCAGGCGCACAAGATCGACACGTTCTGGGACGTGCTGATCATCTGCTCGGTCCCCGTGTTCGTCCTCGTGACGACCGTGGTGCTGTTCGCGGCGCGCGACTTCCGCATGCGCCCGGGCCAGGAGAACCTCGACGGGCCCCCGATCCACGGCAACACGAAGCTCGAGATCGTCTGGACGACGATCCCGGCCGTGATGCTCGTCGCGCTCTGCGCCTACGCGCTGATCACCCTGAGCGACATCGAGAAGGCCCCTGCGGCCGGCAACGAGCGCCAGATCACCGCCACGGGCCAGCAGTTCGCCTGGACCTTCCAGTACAACGAGGGCGGCAAGAAGTTCAGCTCCACCCAGCTGTACGTGCCGATCAACGAGTCGGTGAAGTTCAACGTCAAGACCGACGACGTCCTGCACGACTTCTGGGTCCCCGCCTGGCGGATGAAGATCGACGCCGTCCCGGGCATCACGACGCACTACCGCGTCACGCCCGACAAGCTCACGGGCCCGGCCGGCTACCCCGTGGTGTGCGCCGAGCTGTGCGGCCTCGGCCACGCCTTCATGCGCTCCACGGCGCACGTCCTCTCCAAGGCGGCCTACGCGGCGTGGGTGACCAAGATGACCACGGCCGCCGCGCCCGCCGCACCCGCCGGCGGCGGCGGCCAGACCGCCGCCGTCGACGGCAAGACCCTCTTCACCAAAGGTGAGACGTCCACGGGCGCCACGGCGTGCGGCGGCTGCCACAAGCTCGCCGACGCCGGGACGGTCGGCGGCGTCGGCCCCGACCTCACCACCGCGATCAAGGGCAAGGACGCGGCGTTCATCAAGACGTCGATCCTCGACCCCAACGCGGAGATCACACCCGGATTCGACAAGGGCATCATGCCCGCCAACTACGGCCAGCTGCTGAGCCCGGCAGAGGTGGATGCGTTGGTCAAGTACCTCCAGGAGGTTGCGGCGAAATGACCATGAAGCTGCGGCAGCCGGGCTGGTACCGAGCGGCGGCGTTCATCTTCGCCGCCGCGGTGTTCAGCTTCGGGTTGAGCTGGATCGTCCGCTCGGCCTACGGCCACGGGCACTACACGCACTACGTCGAGGTCGAGTCCATCCTGCTCATCGGGATGATCGCGATGCCGCTGGCGTTCCTCGTCGGCCTGGGCTGCTTCGACTACTGGTTCTACTGGGCCTCCGGGCGCCCGACGCGGCCCGAGGACCACAGCAGCCACGGGGCGACGTCCTGGAAGGACTACTTCCGGCCGAACACCGACCACAAGGTCATCGGCATCCAGTACACCGTCCACTCGTTCTTCTTCCTGTTCGTGGGCGGCCTCATGGCCATGCTCATGCGGGCCGAGCTCGCGCAGCCCGGGCGCCAGTTCGTGGACTCCAACACGTTCAACGGCCTGTTCAGCGTCCACGCCTCGATCTTGATCTTCCTGTTCATCATCCCGGTGTTCGCCGGGCTGGCGAACTTCGTCCTGCCGCTGATGATCGGCGCGCCGGACATGGCCTTCCCCCGCCTCAACGCCCTGTCGTTCTGGCTCCTGCCGTGCGCCGGCGTCCTCATGCTGGCCTCGTTCTTCGCCCCGGGCGGCTCGTTCGCCAGCGGCTGGACCGCCTACGCGCCGCTGTCGACGACCGCGCCGCTCGGGCAGATGTTCTTCACGATCGCGGTGCAGTTCGCCGGCGCCTCGTCGATCGCGACCGCGCTGAACTTCCTCGTGACGATCATCACGATGCGCGCGCCGGGCATGTCGTTCTTCCGCATGCCGCTGCTGGCGTGGGCGAACTTCTCGACCTCGTTGCTGGTCGTCATCGCGACGCCGTTCATCGCGGCATCGCAGTTCTTCGTCCTGCTGGACTACGCGCTGGGCTGGCACTTCTTCGACGCGGACAAGGGCGGCGATCCGCTCATGTACCAGCACGTCTTCTGGTTCTACTCGCACCCGGCCGTCTACATCATGATGCTGCCGGGCTTCGGCATCGTCAGCGAGGTCCTCGCCGTCAAGTCACGCAAGCCCATCTTCGGCTACCGCATGATGGCCTTCTCGCTGCTGGCGATCGTGGTCCTCGGCTTCACGGTCTGGGCGCACCACATGTTCGTCTCGGGCATGCAGTCGTGGATCCGGATCCCGATGATGATCACCACGGCGATCATCGCGGTGCCGACCGGTATCAAGATCTTCTCCTGGCTGGCCACGCTGTGGCGAGGCGTCATCCGCCTGGACACGCCCATGCTGTGGGCGATGGGCTTCCTGACGATGTTCACCTGCGGCGGCATCTCGGGCGTGATGCTCTCGATGGTGCCGCTGGACATCCACGTCAGCGACACCTACTTCATCGTCGCCCACATCCACTACGTGCTCTTCGGCGGCTCGCTGTTCACGATCTTCGCCGGCGTCTACTACTGGTTCCCGAAGATGACGGGCCGCATGTTCGACGAGCGCCTGGGCAAGCTCCACTTCTGGACGACGTTCGTCTTCTTCAACGCGACGTTCGCGCCCATGCACATCATCGGCGTCAACGGCATGCCCCGGCGCGTCGCCGACTATGCCGACCAGTTCGCGACCTGGAACCTCGTGATCTCGCTCGCGTCCTTCGGTCTCGGCCTGAGCTCGCTGATCTTCGCCTACAACATGGTCGCGTCCTGGCGCGGCGGTGCACGGGCGTCGTCCAACCCCTGGCGCGCGCTCACGCTCGAGTGGCAGGTGTCCTCGCCGCCCCCGGTCTTCAACTTCGACCAGGTGCCGACGGTCGTCGGCGGCCCGTACGAGTACGGCGTCCCCGGCGCGGTGCACGGGATCTTCGGGCCCGCGGCCCCCGCCGAGGCCAAGGCCACGCCGGCCGGCAGCCACACGCAGCCCACCACCGAGTGAGAAGGAACGACACCCGATGAAGACCATCCTGGTCGTCGCCAACGAGACGCTCGCCGGCGCCAAGCTGCTCGAGGTCGTCAAGGAGCGCGCGGGCGGACATCCGGACGTGCGCGTCGTCGTGTGCGTGCCCCGCAACAAGCCGAAGCACGGCAACATCATCTACGACGACTTCGTCTTCGACGCCGCCAAGGTGCGGATCGACCTGGCCCGCCGCTTCCTGCGCGACCAGGACATCAACGCGGTCGGCGACATCGGCGACCCCGATCCCTACGCCGCCGCGATGGACGCCGTCGCCGAGCACCAGCCCGACGAGATCATCGTCTCGACCTACCCGGCCACGGTCTCGGGCTGGCTGCGCCGCGACCTCCTGGAGCGCATCGAGCAGGCCAGCGGCCTGCCGGTCACCCATGTCGTCCAGGACATCGACGCCGAAGGCATCCCCTTCCACGTCACCCTCGTCGTGGCGGCCAAGACCGCCAGCGGCGACGAGCTGCTCGCCAAGCTCAAGGAGCGCGCCAAGGGCCACGAGCGCGAGACGCTCTTCATCGTCGTCGTCCCCCAGGAGGGCGGTGAGGGCCAGCACGCCGCGCGCGCCCGGGCCCGCATGGCCCAGGTCGTGGACCGCATGCTCGCCGAGGGCCTCATCGCCGCCGGCATGGTCGCCGACCCCGATCCGTACACGGCCACGATGAACGCGCTGCAGTTCTTCCGCGTCGACGACGTCGTGATCTCCACCCTTCCCGCGACCCGCTCGGGCTGGCTGCGCGCCGACCTGATCGAGCGCGTGCGCAAGGCCACGAACAAGCCGGTCGAGCATCTCGAGACGGCCGACCGCGCGGCCGCGAACGCCGCCTAGCCCGACGGAGCCCAAGCCACCATGGAAGCAGCCTCGATCAGCGCCACCCACGCGCACGACGACCACCACCACGGTCCCCCGCCCGCCAACCGGAGCTCCCGCGTGGAGCCCGGGCTGCTGGGGATGCTGCTGTTCATCATCAGCGAGGTCATGGTCTTCGGGGCCTTCTTCACGGCCTACTTCTTCATCCGTGTCGTCACCCCCGACCACACGTGGTTCCCGATCGACGGCAAGGACCTCCCGGTCGCCGTGGCCGGCGTCAACACCGCGATCCTGCTGTCCTCGTCGCTGACGCTGCACTGGGCGCAGACCGCGATCAAGAACAACAATCGCTTCGGCTTCCAGGCCGGGATGCTGACCACGTTCCTGCTCGGCCTGACGTTCCTGTTCATCCAGATCAACGAGTACGCGCACATCGGCTTCCGGCCCCAGGACCACGCGCAGGCGACGATCTTCTTCGGGCTCACCGGCCTGCACGGCGCGCACGTCACGATCGGCCTCGTCCTGCTCGGGATGGTCACGATCCGGGCCTTCAAGGGCCACTACTCGCCCGAGCACCATCACGGCGTCGAGATCCCCGGGATCTACTGGCACTTCGTCGACATCATGTGGGTCGTCGTCTACACGACGATCTACGTCCTGTGACCCCCGCCGGACGTGACGCGGGGCCGCCGCGCGACTGGAACGCGGTGCTCAACCGCGTCCTCGAGCCGTTCCGCACGGAGGCCGCGGCGTTCCGCGTGCTCCTGTGGGTGGCCGCGGTGTTCGCCGTGGTCATCGCCGTGGTCCTGGTCGTCCGCGCGCTGTAGGCCCGCCCCCGGGCCATCTGGGGCCCTGGGCGACCTCCCGGGGCCCGTGGGGCCTCGTAGCTGCCGGCCGTGGGTGGCTGGGCGGACCGTCCGGGATGATCGCCGCCCATCGCTTCGCTCGCGCGCGCACGCCCCCGGATACCGACGCGCCGCGGTGGGCGCTCACGGGCCGCTGGCTCCGAGGCACCGGGACCGGCCATGCTGAGGCCCACCGTGACACCTTGACCGGCATATCGCACGTCAACCCGACACCGACCGGCACGAAACCGCAACGCCCACCGGCGACCCCGAGCGTCCCGCGCTCCGGCAGCGTCCATTCCCGCACCGATCTCCGCCGGCGCCCGGTCACGCCCGCCCGCCCGCGCGGAGCACCACGCGCACACCGCCAAACCCCTGCACAGCGCCCGGATCCCGGGCGCAACCATCAGGTTCTACTTGACGGTGAGGGTGCCCTGCATGCCGGCCTGGCGGTGGCCCGGGATGGAGCAGTAGTACGTGTACGTCTTGCCGGCCTCGAGCGTGGCCTTGAACGAGGACGTCCCGCCGTTGGCGACGACTGCGCCCTTGCCGAGCCCGTCGATGACGATGTCGTGCTGGGTGCCGGACTTGTTCGGCATCGCGATCGTGACGGGACCGGGCTGGCCGATGGCCTTGCTGGCGACGAACGCGAGCTGGCCGCCGGGGTCGGCGGGGATCGTCAGCGTCCCGTTCTTCTCCACCGCGGTCCCACCGCCGGCGGCCTTGACCGCGGTGGCCAGCAGCCCGGTGTCCTTGCCCGGCTTGGCCGTCGCGGAGGCGACGTAGGCGGCAACGTCGCGGGCGTCCTCACCGCTGACGAGCTTGGCGGGCATCTTGACGCCCGCCACGTTGGGCAGCCGGTTGGGGTAGAGGATCTGCTTGTAGACGACGCCCTCGACCGCGCCGCGGCCGAAGCCGTCCTTGAGCGACTGCTGGAAGGCGGCGTCCAGGTTCGGGCCCTGGTTGCCCTTCGTCCCGGCGCGGTCCAGCTGGTGGCAGGAGCCGCACTTGGCGACGAACAGCTGCTTGCCGGCGACGACGTTGGCCTGCTGCGGCTTGACGCCACCACAGGCGGCCACCAGCGGCACCGCGCAGAGCAGCGCTGCCATCGTCGTGGCCCGCCCCAACAATCTCGTCCTCGGCATGAGTGCGCGATCCTTTCCGACGGACCGGACGTTTGCAAGCCCTTTCGACGCTTCCGGACGGCTGTGGGCGCGGAACCGTCGCTTCCGAGAGCCTCTCGGTGGCGCGTCGCGCCGTCCACGGTCACGGTAGGCTCCCGGGTGTGAGCAACCGCCAGCGCTACCGCATGCGCACCCCGTCGACGGGGCGCGAGATCCTCCTCGAGGCCGACGCGGGCAAGATCTACCGCGACCGCGACACGGGCGAGACGCTCGAGGTCGTCGGCAAGGTCATCCCGCTGGCGCCCTCGTCGTCGCGGCTGCCCTGGGCGGTCGAGAACCTCCGCTTCTGCGAGTGGTGCGACCAGCTCGCGCAGAAGGACCTCAACGACTGCCCCACCTGCGGGCGGCGCATGGGCCCCGTCGCGGCCCACTCCGACTGAGGTCCGGCAGCATGCGCCGTCCCGTCACGGCAGTCCTCGCGGCCCTCGCCCTCACGGGCGGCCTGACCGCCTGCGGCGGCGGCGGGACGCTGCACGACGTCGTGCCCAGGACGACGCCCGACCTCGTCGCGCCCGAGAACGCCTCCCTGCCGTCCTCCACGGGGTCCGGCAGCAGCGGCACGTCGACCACCAGCTCCTCGTCGTCCTCCACGCCCGACTCGACGAGCACGCCGAGCACGTCCTCCTCGGCCGCCACGGGCACCTCCAGCGCCGGCACGGGCTCGACGTCGTCGGGCACCTCCGGGTCGGGCACCGGGAGCACCGGCGCGGCCACGGGCGGCACCTCCAGCGGCGGCACGACCGGCTCCACCGGCACCGGCGGCACGACCGGGTCCACCGGCACCGGCGGGGCCGGCTCCACCGGGGCCGGCGGGGGACCACCACCGGCACGAGCACGTCGAGCTCGGGCGGCTTCAGCGACTTCTGCTCGCAGAACCCGGGCGCCTGCCCGGGCTGATCCCGGAGGCGCGGGCCGCCCCGGCCCGCCCTACGGCGTCGAGATGACCCGCGCGGAGTACACGATGCGCGCGGTGCGGTACAGGCAGTAGTAGCGGCCGATCTGGTTGACCGCCTGGGCGGTCTGGGCCTGGCTGTCGTCGCACTGGCCCTTGTTGCGGCTGGCGCGCCACGACGTGTCGCCGCCCAGGCCGGCGGCCAGGGCCGGCGCCCAGGTCGGGACGGTCAGCCCGATGATCCAGCCCTTCTTGACGGGGATCGTCGTCGTGAGCGGGAACTCGACGGTCTGGCCGAAGTAGGGCTGCAGCTTCTGGACGTCGCCGGAGGCGACGAGCCGGGCGTGCAGCTTGGTCCCCGGCCGCATCACGGAGATCTGCGCCTGGGACTCGCCGCCCAGGCTCTTGTCGAAGAAGTCGATCTGCTTCTGGGTCGGCGTCGAGAGCTTGATCGTCCACGAGACGAGCACGCCGTCCTTCTGGACGACGTACAGGCCGCGGTTCGTGCCGATCTTGGCCTGGTAGCCCGTGGTGCGCCCCAGCGCGTAGCAGGGCTTGTCGGGGCAGCTCGGTGTCGCGTCCCCCGGATCGACCGTCGGGATGGGGTCGAGGGTCGCCGGTGCGGCCGCCGGGATGGCGAGACCCGCGCCGACGACGGCCGCCAGGACAGTGCGGAAGCGGAGCATACGGGGCCATTCAACACGAACCGGCGGCGAAGTTGCGGGTGCGTGCATGCAAATCCGGGCGCCGCCGGGACGCCGCCGCGGCCCCGGGGCCCTACGGTGCAGGGGTGACTTCGACGGGCATCGAACCACCGGCCTCGCTCGACCGCCGGCTGGTGACGCTGCTGGCCATCGCGTGCGGGGCCTCGGTGGCCAACCTCTACTACGCCCAGCCGCTGCTGGACGTCATCGGCCGCGACCTGCACGTCTCCTCCGCGGTGGCCGGGCTGCTCGTCACGGCCTCCCAGATCGGCTACGCCACCGGTCTCATCCTCCTCGTGCCGCTCGGCGACCTGCTCGACCGCCGCACGATGGTCACACGCCTGCTGCTCGTGTGCGCCGCCGGCCTGGCGCTGGCCGCGGCCGCGCCGTCGTTCGCCGTGCTCGCCGTGGCGCTGGCCATCGCCGGCGTCACGTCGGTCGTCGCGCAGGTGCTCGTGCCGCTGGCGGGCACCCTGGCCGGCGACCACGAGCGCGGGACGGTCGTGGGGACCGTCATGAGCGGCCTGCTGCTCGGCATCCTGCTCGCCCGGACGGTCAGCGGCTTCGTCGCCGAGCTCGGCGGCTGGCGCCTGGTGTTCGTCCTGGCCGCGGTGCTCATGCTCGCCCTGGCCGCCGTCCTGCACCGTACGCTTCCCACCGTGGCGCGGGCGACCGACCTGCGTTACGGCGCGCTGCTGCGCTCCATCGGCCGGCTCATCGCCGAGGAGCCGCTGCTGCGCCGGCGGATGGTCTACGGCGCGCTGGGGATGGCGAGCTTCAGCGTCTTCTGGACGTCGATCGCGTTCCTGCTCTCCGGCGCGCCCTACCACTACGGCGAGGCGACCATCGGCCTCTTCGGGCTCGCCGGTCTGTTCGGCGCGGGCGCGGCGCAGGGCGCCGGGCGCCTGGCCGACCGCGGGCACACGCACGCGGCGACGGGCTGCCTGCTGCTGGCCATCGGCGTCGCCTGGGCGCTGCTCGTGGGCGCCCCGCACTCGCTCGCGGCGCTCATCGCAGGCATCGTGCTGCTCGACCTGGGCATCCAGGGCCAGAACATCCTCAACCAGAGCACGATCTACACGCTGCGGGCCGACGCGCGCAGCCGGATCACCACGGCGTACATGTCCGGCAACTTCGTGTCGGGCGCGATCGGGTCGGCCGCGGCGTCGGTGGCCTGGAGCGCCGGCGGCTGGGGCGCGGTCAGCGCCCTGGGCGGCGGCCTGGCCGTCGCCGGGCTGACCTTCTGGGGGCTCGAGCACGTGCGCAGCCCCGTCGGCGCACGGGCCGCGGCGGCCCGGTCCGACGCCTCGGGCTAGGGCGCGGTCGTCGTCGTCGTCGTCGTGGTCGTCGTCGTCGCGCGCAGCGTGAGCGTCAGCGTCGCGGGGGCGTCGGGGGCGGTGTCGATGCAGCTGGAGCGCGGGCAGCCCGGCCGCGTCGTCTCGGCGGCCGCCTGCACGGTCGCCGGGCGCCCGATGACGCTCTGGGAGAAGCGCAGCGAGACCGTGCGGGTGCTCGGGCGGCTGACGACGGCGGCGCCGACCCGCTCGGGCAGCTTGTTGGCGCGTTCGCGCAGCACCGAGCCGCGCAGGTGGCCCTTGTCGTCGGTCGTCGCGCACACGAGGTAGTCCGGCGGCGCGTCGGGCGGCACGGAGACCGTCCACAGCTTGGCGCACACCGAGCCGGGCGGCCCGCTGTCGGCCGACAGGGCGTCGTCCTTCCAGGCCACCGCGAGCGTGAGCGAGGCGCGCAGCCGCCCGTCGCTGCCGCGCGCCAGCGAGAACCGCGTGAGGTCCAGCGAGCCGCGGACGTCGCCCTTGGGGTCGGCGGTCACGACGGGCCTGGGCGTCGTGGCGGCCAGCGCGGCCACCGTCGCGCCGGCGCCCGCCGCCGCCGCGCAGCCCAGGATGACGAGCGGGCGCCGCACCGCTACCGGCCCTCGTAGGTCGCCTGGCCGGGACCGTCGGTGAGAAACGACCGCACGGCGTTGCGCAGGTCCTCGGTGTCGAACAGGGCGCCGGAGACCTCCCCCACGATCGCGTCGGCGGCCCGGACCCCGCGCTCGGTCTGCTCGGCGACGATCGCCTTCGTCGCCGCGTGGGCGCGCGTCGGGCCGGCGGCGATCCGCGCCGCGAACGCGCGGGCCTGCGCGTCGAAGTCCTCGCCGTCGAGAACCCGGTTGACGACGTTCCAGCGCTCGAGCGTCGGCGCGTCGAACAGCTCGCCGGAGTAGATGAGCTCCTTGGCGCGCGCGGGCCCCGCCCGCTCGGCCAGCCGCTGCGGGCCGCCCATCGACGGCGTGAGGCCGACGACGATCTCCACGAGGCCGAACCGCGCCCGCGGCGCCGCCAGCAGCAGGTCGCAGGCCAGGGCGATCTCGAACGCCGCCGTCAGGCACAGTCCGTGCGCGGCGAAGACCGTCGGCAGCGGCAGGTCCTCGAGCACGTGGATCGTCGCCAGCAGCTCGTCCCACAGCGCACGGCCGCGCGCGGCCGTCATCCCGTCGAAGACCTTGCCGACGTCGACCCCGCCGCTGACGACCTTGCCCTCGGCGCGGATGAGCAGGCCGCGCGGCGGGTCGGCGGCGACCGTGGCGATCGCGTCGCGGAAGCCCGAGAAGACGGCGTCGTCGAAGAGGTTGAGCGGGGGCGCGTCGAACGTGAGGACCGCGAGCGGTCCGTCGTGCTCGAGGCGCACGACCTCGCCGCTCATGCCTCGCCCCGCAGCTGCCCGGCGGCCCCGGCGATCTCCTCGGGATCCCCCGGCGCGGGGTCCCAGGGCAGCCGCAGCGGGTCGTCGCGGTAGCGCGGGATGACGTGCAGGTGGAAGTGGAACACCGTCTGCCACGCATCGGCCCCGCACGAGTTGAGCAGGTTGACGCCGTCGGCCCCCAGGCGCTCCATGACGCGCCGGGCCTGCTGGCGCCCGGCACGCGCCACCGCGGCGAGGTCGTCGGGATCGATCGCCAGGACGTCGGCCGCGTGGGTGCGCGGCACGACGAGCGCGTGCCCGCGCGTCGCCGGGTTGATGTCCATGAACGTGACCGTCTGCTCGTCGGAGGCGACGACGGTCGAGGGGATCTCCCCGGCGACGATCTTGCAGAACAGGCAGTCGGGATCGGTCGCGGCCATGGCGCCACCTTATCCATCGACCCCGGGGGTGAGCGCATGGCGCCGTACAGGTCCGACTCAGGTTCCGGCGAGTACTGTGGACCGGCAGATGCCCGGGACCACGGCCTCGCCGACCCAGCACGCCCTGCGGGCCGACGTGACGGCGCTGTCGGCCATCGACCGCCTGCCCTGCTCTGCCGGCGAGCGCGAGGCGGCCGAGTGGATCGCCGCGCGCCTGCGCGACGCCGGCGGCCGGGTCGTCGTCGACGAGGAGCTCGTGCACGGCACGTACTTCTGGCCGCTCGGGCTGCTCAACGCGCTCGGCGCCGCGGGCGGCGCCGGGCTGCTGGCGGGCCGCCGGGCCGCGGGCGCCGCGGGCGCGGCCGGCGCGGCCGGGATCTGGCAGGACCTCACGGGCGGGCGCCGGCGCGCCGTGCGCCGCCTGCTGCGCCGCCGCCACACCACGAACGTCGTGGCCGAGTTCGGCGACCCCGACGCCGCGCACACGCTCGTCGTCCACGCCCATCACGACGCCGCGCGCACGAGCTTCATCTTCGACCAGACCGCGGCCGAGTTCATGGTCCGCCGGGCGCCGTGGCTCATGGAGCGCACCGACCGCTGGCCGCCGCTCATGGTCCTGGTCATCGGCGGTCCCGTCGCCGTCGCGCTCGCCGGGCTGACCGGCGGGCGCCGCCTGGCCGGCGTCGGCACGCTGTGGTCGGCGATCACGGCGTCGGTCATGGCCCACATGGCCTGCCAGCCCGTCGTGCCGGGCGCCAACGACAACCTCAGCGGCGTCGCCGTCCTGCTGGAGGTCGGCCGCCGGCTGCAGGCCGCGCCGCCCGCCGGCGTGCGCGTCATCCTGCTCTCGGCCGGCGCCGAGGAGGCCAACCAGGAGGGCATGCTCGCGTTCGCGCGGCGCCACCTGGCGCGCCTGGCCCCCGACCGCACGTCGTTCCTGTGCCTGGACACCGTCGGCTCGCCCGAGCTGGTGCTCATCGAGGGCGAGGGCTTCCTGCGGATGTTCGAGTACCCCTCCCAGCAGAAGGAGCGCGTCGCGGCCGCCGCGCGCGACGCCGGCGTGCACGTGCGGCGCGGCATGCGCTTCACGTTCGCCACCGACGGCCTGGTGCCGCTGCGCCAGGGCTACCAGGTCGCGGCGATCGGCTCGGTCACCGAGTTCCTCGTGCCGGCCAACTACCACTGGCCCACCGACACGGCCGAGAACGTGGACTACGGCTCGGTCGGCGACGCCGTCGAGCTCGTCATGGCGATGATCGCGCGCTCGGCGCCGTCAGCCGCCTGAGGCGGCCAGGCGCCGGGCGAGCGCCAGCGCCTCCTGCGGCGTGGCGATCTCACCCGCGAAGCGCGCCTCGGCCAGCTGCGCCAGCAGCTCCCCCGTCCACGGGCCGGGCGCCCGGCCCAGCTCGGCGGCCAGCGCGTCGCCGCGGACGAGCGGCGCGGGCCGGCCCGTGGCCCAGGCCAGCGCGTGGGGCAGCACGACGCGGGCGACCTCGAGGTGGCCGGCGATCGCCCCCTCGGCGTTGCGCCCCCGCGTGGCGAGGCGGTCGGCGACCGAGAGCAGCGAGACGTCGACCTCGACGGGGTCGGTCGCGACGAGGTAGCGGTGGATCGTGCGCAGGTCCAGCGGCGCCTCGTGGACGAGGTAGCCCAGGCGCAGGTGGTGGCGGGCCAGCGCGGCCACGTGCGCGCGCAGGCGCTCGCTCGTGCGCAGGCGCGCCAGGGCGGCGCGCGAGCGGTCGGCGCCGAGGTCGGCGTGGCCCGGGAAGCCGAGGACCGACCCGTCGGCGTGGCGGGTCTGGGTCTCGGGCTTGGCGCTGTCGTGCAGCAGCGCACCCAGGCGCAGCGCGTCGCCGCGCGTCAGCTCGTCGGCCAGCGGCTGCTCGAGGTGCGCGCGCACGGACGCGGCCAGCTCGGCGCCGAGGGCCGCGCCCGGGTCGCGCTGCAGCGCGACGGTCTCCTCCAGCACGGCCAGGGTGTGGTCGTGGACGTCGAGGTGGTGGTAGCGGTTCTGCTCCACCCCGCGCAGGTCGCTGAGCTCGGGCAGCACGTGCGGCGTGAGGCCCAGGCGGTCCATGAGCGCCAGGCCGGCGAGCACCTCGTCGGCGGCGACGATCCGCCGGAGCTCGGCGAAGACGCGCTCGGCCGCGACACCCTCGATGGCCGCCGCGCGCGCCCCGGCCGCCGTCACCGTCGCGGCCTCGGGCTCCAGGCCCAGCTCGCACGCGAAGCGCGCGAGGCGCAGCACCCGCAGCGGGTCGTCGTCGAATGCGGTCGGCGCGACCATGCGCAGGCGCCGCGCGGCGAGGTCGGCCGCCCCGCCGTGGGGATCGACGACCGGGCCGCCGGCCAGGGGCTCGGCCATCGCGTTGATCGTGAAGTCGCGGCGCGCGAGGTCCTCGTGCAGCGAGGAGCCCTGCAGCGGCGTCAGGTCGGCCTGCCAGCGCCGGCCGGGCCCGATGACCCGCCAGGCGCCGAAGGCGTCGGAGAGCTCGAACGCAGGCCCGCGCGCGTGGCGCGCCAGGGCACGGGCGGCGGCGCGCACGTCGCCGTCCACGACGAGGTCGAGGTCGGCGACCGGCCGGCCCAGCAGGCCGTCGCGCACGGCGCCGCCGACGATCCACGCCGCGACGCCGGGCAGCGCGGCGCGGGCGGCGTCGACGGGCTCGGCGCTCACGCGGGCGCAGGCTCCCCGTCGCGGTGGTGCACGCGCGGGACGCGGGACGAGAGGCCGCAGGTCACCTCGTAGTTGATGGTGTCGAGGTGGCGCGCGACGTCCTCGGCGGTGATGCGCTCGCCGCCCTGGATGCCGATGAGCACGACGTCGTCGCCGGCGGCCGCGGGCACCGCCGGGCCCTCCCCCGCGCCGAGGTCGAACGTCACGTTGTCCATGCTCACGGTGCCGACCAGCGGGATCCGGCGCCCGCCCACCAGCGCCTCGGCGCGGTTGGTCAGGCCGCGGCGGTAGCCGTCGCCGTAGCCGATGGGGACCGTCGCCAGCGTGGTGTCGCGCGCGGCGACGAAGCGGCGGCCGTAGCCGGCGCTCTGCCCTGCCGCGCAGGCCTTGACGGCCGCGACGTAGGACACGAGGCCCAGCGCGGGCTCGAGGTCGCGGGCCGCGGGATCCTCGCCGAAGGGGTCCAGGCCGTAGATCGCCACGCCGGGGCGCACGAGGTCGAAGTGCGAGGCCGGGTCGCGCAGCAGGGCCGCGCTGTTGGCGGCGTGCAGCAGGACGCCGGGGTGGCGGTCGCGCAGCGGCTCGGCCCAGGCGCGGAAGCGCCGCAGCTGCTCGCCGAAGAACGCGTCGCCGGGCTCGTCGGCGGTCGCGAAGTGCGTCCAGGCCCCGGCGAGCTCCAGCGTGGGAGCGGCGGCCACCGCGTCGGCCAGCGCGGTCGCCTGCGCGGCGTCGCGCGTGCCCAGGCGCCCGAGGCCGCTGTCGAGCTTGACGTGGACGCGGATCCGGCGCCCGTCGGCGGCCAGCGCGTCGAGCAGCTCCGGGGTCCAGACGGTGACGTCGGCCGCGGCGTCCAGCGCGACGGGCAGCTCCTCGTCCGACAGCGCGCCGAGCAGCAGGATCCGCACGTCGGGGCCGATCCCCGCCCGGCGCAGCGCCAGCGCCTCGCCGGCGGTGGCGACCGCCAGCCAGCCGGCGCCGCCGCGCAGCGCGGCGCCGGCGGCCGCGAGCATCCCGTGGCCGTAGCCGTCGGCCTTGACGACGGCGCAGACGATCGCGCCGTCGGCCGCGCGGACCAGCCGCGCGACGTTGCGCTCGATGGCGCCGACGTTGACGAGGGCCAGCGCGCGGCGCGCCACTCAAGCGCCCTGGTGCAGCGCCGACAGCACGTCGGCGCGGGTGATCAGCCCGACGTAGCGGCCGTGCTCGGCGACGGGCAGGTGGCTGTGGCCGCGCTCGACGATGACGTGGGCGGCCTCGTGGACGGTCGCGGTCGGCTCGATGGTCACCGCCGGCTCGCTCATGAGGTCGTGCACGCGCGCGGCCGAGGCCTTCTTCAGGCGCCGCTCGAAGGCCCGCAGCTCTGGCGGGAAGAACAGCAGGCCGCCGAAGAGCTCGATGTAGTGCGGGATGTGCAGGTCGCCGTCCTCGTCGGCGATGACGAGGTCGTTCTCGGTGACGACGCCCACGCAGCGCCCGCCCTCGTTGACGACCGGCAGGGCCCCGACGTCGTGCTCCTTGAAGAGCCCGATGACGTCCTCCACGCCCGCGTCCTCGGTCACGGAGGGCGCGTCGCGGTCCATGATCTCGGCGACGGTCGTGGCGGCCATGCCGCCCGCACTCTAGAGCGTCGTCCTGCGGCCCGGCCGCCGTCAGACCAGCGTGCGGGCCAGGTGCTCGACGACGTCGGAGGCGATGACGCCGTCGGGGCCGCCGAGCGCGGCGGCGGCGCGCCGGCCGGCCTCGGCGTGGGCGTGGACCGCCGCGCAGGCGGCCTCGAAGGGCTCCATCCCGCGGGCCAGCAGCGCGGCCACGACGCCCGACAGGACGTCGCCGGTGCCGGCGGTGGCCAGGCCCGGGCTGTCGCCGGGGCTGACGCCCACGCGGCCCTCGGGCTCGGCGACGATCGTGTCGTCGCCCTTCAGCACGACGATCGCCCGCGCGCGGCGCGCGGCCTCACGCGCGTGCTCGAGGCGGCGGGCGCCGACCTCGGAGGCGGAGGTCTCCAGCAGCCGTCCCAGCTCGCCGGCGTGCGGCGTCAGGACGGTGGGCGCCTCCCGGCCGGCCAGGTCCTGCAGCCGCCCGGCCAGCGCGTTGAGGCCGTCGGCGTCCAGGACGAGCGCGGCGGTCGCCTGCGTGGCGATCCGGCGGGCGAACGCGGCCGGACCGTCGCCGCGGCCCATGCCCGGGCCCAGGACGACCACGCCGCCCCGCTGGGCGATGCGGTCCAGGACCTCCTGCGCCCCGGCGGGGGTGTGGGCGCCGTCCTCGTCGGGCAGCGGCGCGCTCATGACCTCCGTGAGCTTGATCTCGACGATCGCGTTCAGCGACGCGGGCACGCACGCGGTGACGTAGCCCGCGCCGGCGCGCATGGCGCCCAGCGCAGCCAGGCACGGCGCGCCCGTCAGCCCGCGCGAGCCGCCGGCGACGAGGACGTGGCCGCTGGCGAACTTCGTCGAGTCCGCGCCCCGGCGCGGGTAGCGGCCCAGGACGCCCGCGCCGATCAGCCCCGTCGCCGCGCGGGCCGGTGCGCCGGTGGCCGGGATCCCGATGTCGACGACGGCGACCTCCCCCGCGTGCGCCTTGCCGGGGTGGATCCACAGCCCGGGCTTGGCGGTGTGGAACGTCGCGGTGACGGCGGCCCGCACGCCCTCGCCCTGCACCGCGCCGGTGGAGGCGTCCACGCCGCTGGGGACGTCGGCGGCCACCACGGGCGCGGACGCCGCGTTCATCGCCGCGATCGCCCCCGCGACGTCGGCGCGCGGTGCGCCGGCGAACCCCGTGCCCAGGACGGCGTCGACGATGACCGCGGCGCCGTCCAGCGCGGCGGCCGAGAACGGCTGCGGCGGGTCGCCGGGCAGGCGCTGGAGGTTCGCGGCGGCGTCGCCCTTCAGCCCGGCGAGGTCCGAGGTGGTCAGCACGGTGACGGCACGGCCCTCGGCCCGCAGCAGCCGGGCCGTGACGTAGCCGTCGCCGCCGTTGTTGCCGCCGCCGCAGACCACGACGACGTCGCCGCCGGGCGCCACGTCGGCCACGGCGCGGGCCAGGCCGGCGCCGGCGCGCTCCATGAGCTCGAGGCCGGGGATGCCGAGCGTGCCGATCGCCCACGCGTCGGTCGCGCGCATGCGCTCGGCGTCCAGGAGGGGGACCAGCCCCTCGGGCAGCGGGTCGGGCTCGCGCTGGGCCATCGTCGCCTCAGCGTACGACGGCCACGGCCCCCGCGGTCTCGCGCGAGTGCGTCAGCGACACGTCGACCGACGCGCCGAGCGCCGAGAGCGGGCCGTGCAGGACGATGCGCGGCGGCCCGCCGTCGGTGACGACCTCGATGTCGCGCCACGACCACGCCCGCAGGCCCAGGGCCTTGGCCACGGCCTCCTTCGCGCAGAAGCGCGCGGCCAGGTGCTGCCCCGGGCGCCGGCGCGCCGCGGCGTAGGCCTGCTCGGCGTCGGTGAACAGGCGGGCGGCCAGCGCCGGGCGCCGTGCCAGGGCGGCCTCGAGGCGGTCGATCTCCAGGAGGTCGAGCCCGACGCCGGGCGGACGGGGCGGTCCGGGCGGGATGCCTACTCCACGGTGACGGTCTTGGCGAGGTTGCGCGGCTGGTCGACGTTGAGGCCGCGCAGGCGGGCGATGCGGTAGGCCAGCAGCTGCAGCGGGATGACGGCCAGCAGCGGCTGCAGCATCCAGTCCATCGCGGGGATCCGGATGACCTGCTCGGCGTGCTCGCCGATCTCGATGTTGCCCTCGCTGGCGATCGCGATGACGTGCGCGCCGCGGGCGCGCACCTCCTGCACGTTGGAGACGACCTTGTCCAGGAGGGGCGAGTCGGTGGCGATGCACACGACCGGCGTGGACTCGTCGAGCAGCGCGATCGGGCCGTGCTTCATCTCGCCGGCCGCGTAGGCGTCGGTCGGGATGTAGGAGATCTCCTTGAGCTTCAGCGCGCCCTCCATGGCCACCGGCAGGCCGACGTGGCGGCCCAGATAGAGGAAGAACTCGCGCTGGTAGTGCTGCCGGGCGATCGCCTCGAGGTCCAGGCCGCTGAGCAGCGCGTCGATCTCGTGGGGCACGCGCTTGAGCTCGGTCATGAGCCGCGTGCGCGTCGCGACGTCCAGCGTGCCGCGCAGCTCGGCCAGCCGCAGGCCCAGCAGGTACATGACCGCGACCTGGCAGATGAAGGTCTTCGTCGCCGCGACGCCGATCTCCAGGCCCGCGCGGGTGTAGAGGACGCCGTCGGCGTCGCGCGTGGCCTGCGAGCCCATCACGTTCGTGATGGCCAGCACGGTGGCGCCGCGCTCGCGCGCCAGGCGCATCGCGGCGAGGGTGTCGGCGGTCTCGCCCGACTGCGTGATCCCGATGACGAGGTCGCCCTCGCCGACGATCGGGTTGCGGTAGCGGTACTCGGAGGCGACCTCGAGCTCGACCGGCACGCGGGCCCACTCCTCGATCGCGTAGCGGCCGATGAGGCCGGCGTGGAAGGAGGTGCCGCAGGCGACGACGATGATCCGCCTGACGCCGTGCAGCAGCGCCTCGTCGAAGCTGGCCTCCTCGGCCAGGTCGACGCCGTCGGTCCGCACGGTGCGGTCGGCGATCGTCTCGGCGACGGCGTCGGCCTGCTCGTGGATCTCCTTGAGCATGAACGTCTCGAAGCCGCCCTTCTCGGCGGTCTCCTCGTCCCAGTCGATCTCGACGATCTCGCGGCGCAGCTCGGTGCCGTCGGGCAGCAGGAACGTCACGTCGCCGGGCGTGACGACGACGAGCTCGCCGTTCTCGATGTACTGCACGCGGCGCGTGTGGACCAGGAAGGCGGGGATGGCGGAGGCCAGGAACGTCTCGCCGTCGCCGCGTCCGATGATGAGCGGGCACTCCTTGCGGGCGCCGACGAGCGTCTCGGGCTCCTCGAGCGTCATCGCGACGAACGCGTAGTGGCCCTGCAGCTCGGCGTAGGCGGCGCGGACGGCCTCGGTGAGCGACGGCTCGGCCATCGTCTCGAGGTGGTGGGAGACGAGGTGGGCGATGACCTCGGCGTCGGTCTCGCTCGTGAACTGCGCGCCCTCGTCGATGAGGCGCTGCTTGAGCACCAGGTAGTTCTCGACGATGCCGTTGACGACGACGTGCACGCGGTTGGTCGTGTCGAAGTGCGGGTGGGCGTTGGTCTCGTTGACCCGCCCGTGGGTGGCCCAGCGCGTGTGGCCGATGCCCGTGGTGCCCGTGCGCGTGGCGACCGCGACCGGGCCGTCGGGGCCGGCGGGCGCGGCGGCCGAGCGGCGCTGCACGGCATCGACGAGGTTGGCGAGGTTGCCCACCGCGCGCACGGAGTCGATCGCGTCGCCGGAGAGGATGGAGATCCCCGCCGAGTCGTAGCCGCGGTACTCGAGCTTCTGCAGGCCCGCCAGGAGGATCTCCTGCGCCGAGCGCTTGCCGACATAGCCGACGATGCCGCACATGGGAGGCCTCCTTCGGATCGGTTCCAGGTCCGGTGCTGCGTCCCATCGGGCTCCGGTGCGCCCGTCCGTGGGCTTTCGAGAGTACCAACCGCACCCCTGCCCGACCTGACCGTCCGGACGGGCTTGGGAGGGGAGGCCGGGGCGCCCGGGAGCCCGGGCCCCGCCACCGACGGGCGCGTCGCGCCCCAGCGCCGCTCACCGTGCCTCAGTGCGGTGCCGCGGCGCCGCGCACGATCGTCACGAGGCGGTCGCAGATCGCGGCCACCTCGTCGTCGGACGGCGCCTCGACCATCACGCGGACGAGCTGCTCGGTGCCCGACGGGCGCACGAGCACGCGTCCGCGGCCCTCGAGGACCTCGCTCTCGCGGGCGATCGCCTCCGCCAGCAGCGTGCTGTCCATGACCGCGTCGCGATCGGCGACGGGCACGTTGACCAGGCGCTGGGGCAGCTTCTGCATCCCCTTGCGCTGGGCCAGGTCGCCGCCCTGCAGCGCCTCGAGGGTCAGCAGCGCGCTGGCGATGCCGTCGCCCGAGGGCACGAAGTTCATGTCGATGATGTGCCCGGACTGCTCGCCGCCCAGCGACCAGCCGCGCGCGCGCAGCTCCTCGAGCACGTAGCGGTCGCCGACGGCCGTCACGGCCACCTCGACGCCCGCGCCCTTCATGCCCTGGTGGAAGCCGTAGTTCGTCATGACGGTCACGGCCACGCCGCCGGTCAGCCGGCCCTGGTCGCGCAGGCTCAGCGCCGCGAGCGCGATGAGCTCGTCGCCGTCGACGATGCCGCCCTCGCGGTCGACGGCCAGGACGCGGTCGCCGTCGCCGTCGAAGGCGAAGCCGAGGTCATGGCCGCCCGACACGACGGCCTTGGCCAGCGCGCCGATGTGCGTCGAGCCACAGCCCTCGTTGATGTTGCGGCCGTCGGGCTCCTCGGCCAGCACCGACACCGTCGCGCCCAGGCGCCGGAAGATCTCCGGCGCGGCGCGGTAGGTCGCGCCGTTGGCGCAGTCCAGCAGGACGTTGACGTCGGTGAGGTCCAGGCCCGCGAAGCGCGACTGCAGCTCGCGCAGGTAGTCCTCCAGCGTGCCGTGCAGCTGGCGCACGCGGCCGATCGCCGCCCCCACGGGCGCCGGGGCCTCCAGGCGCTGCTCGATCGCGGCCTCCGCGGCGTCGGAGAGCTTGAAGCCGTCGGGGCCGAAGAACTTGATCCCGTTGTCGCGGTAGGGGTTGTGCGAGGCCGAGATGACCGCGGCCAGGTCGAACCCGTAGCGCCCGACGAGCAGCGGCGCCGCAGGCGTCGGCAGGATCCCGCCGAGCAGCACGTCGCCGCCGGCGGAGGTGATGCCGGCGGCCAGCGCCGCCTCGAGCATCTCCCCCGACTCCCGCGTGTCGCGGATGACCAGCACCTGCGGGCGCTGCGCCGGCGACTCGATGGTCACGGCGCGGCCCAGACCCACCACCAGCTCCGGCGTGAGGACGGAGCCCGCGACCCCGCGGACGCCGTCCGTGCCGAACAGCCGCCGGGCGGCCATGGCGCCTAGCGCTTGCTGAACTGCGGCTTCTTGCGGGCCTTCTTGAGGCCGGCCTTCTTACGCTCCTTGGCGCGTGCGTCGCGCGTCAGGAAGCCGCGGCGCTTGAGCTCGGTGCGCAGGTTCGGATCGGCCTCGAGCAGCGCGCGGGAGATGCCGTGGCGCAGGGCGCCGGCCGCGGCCGACACGCCGCCGCCGTGCAGGCGGGCCACGACGTCCATGCGGTCCTCGTAGCCCACGGCCTCGAGGGGCTGGCGGATCGTGCGCTGCAGCGTCGCGCGCGGGAAGAAGTCGTCCATCGTCCGGCCGTTGATCGTGTACTGGCCGGTGCCGGGCTTGAGGATGACGCGGGCGATCGCGGTCTTGCGCTTGCCCGTCGCGCGGTAGCGCGCGTCCTCGGCGAGCTGGATCTGGGCCGCGATGGGCTCCTGATCGACCTCGTCCTCGTCGGAGAGGGCCTGGCCGCCCTCCTCGCTGTCGGGGTCCTCGTCCTCGGACCAGGCGCGACCGCGGTCCTCGCCCTCGACGACGATGTCGACCTCGAGGTCGGCGCCCGGGATGGCCGGCTTGACGCGCGGCGTGGGCTCCTCCTCCTCGAGCTCCTCCTCGGCGGCGGGCGGCGCGGGGGCCTCGGCCTCCACGGGCGCGGGCGCGTCGGGCGGCGCGGGGGCCTCCGGCTGCTCGGCGGCGGGGGCCTCGGGAGCGGCGGGCTCCTCCGGGGTCTGGGCGTCGGCGGACGGCTCCGGCGTGGCCGGCTGCTGGTCGTCCTGCGGATCCTGCGGCGTCTGGTCGGCCATGCCTAAGACTTGATCTCCAGGGGCTCGGGCTTCTGCGCGACGTGCGGATGATCCGGGCCGGCGTAGACCTTGAGCTTCGTGAGCTGCTTGCGGGCGAGGCGGTTGCGGGGCAGCATGCCCTTGACCGCCAGCCGGATGACCTCTTCGGGGCGCTTCTCCAACATCTCCTCCAGCGTGCGGGACTTGAGCCCGCCCGGATAGCCGGAGTGGCGGTAGTAGCGCTTCTCGGTGCGCTTGTTGCCGGTCACCGAGATCTTCTCCGCGTTGATGACGATGACGAAGTCACCGGTATCGACGTGCGGGGTGTACTCGGGCTTCCGCTTGCCGCGCAGGGCATCGGCGAGCTGCGTGGCCAGACGACCGAGCGTCTGTCCGTTGGCATCGACGACGAGCCAGTTGCGCTCGCGGGTGGTGGAGTTGGCGACGTAGGTCTTCACGGCGTAAGGAAGCCGCGCGACAGGGCACGCGGCGGAGGACGATGATAGGGAATCGGGCCCGGACGAGGAATCCCGAGGGATGGTCCCGGACCGCGGTTGGTCGGCGTGCGACCCGTCCAGCCCCATCACTATAGTGCCGCTCGTCGACAGGACGACGCCGAGTCCGCGATCTCGCCCGCCGGGCGATCGCGGAGCGGGGGAACCAGTGGGCCCGCGTTCGCGCGTGCCCGTGGGGCGAATCCGGCAGGGAGTGCCGGTAGCGCGGAACTCGACCGCGCGAGCCCGTCAGCTAACCCCGTAGGCCGCCAACGAGACCTTGGGGAAGCACGCCACCACACTCCTGCTGACCGCCGCCGCGCTCGCGCTCGGTGCCCCGTCCGCGGGCGCGCAGGTGGCGATGCCCTCCACCACCGCACCGGCCGCGGCGCTGCCCGCCGACGGTGCCGTCCCCGTCGCCGGAGTCGCCGCCGGCACTCAGCCGATCATCTCCGGCGTGGCCTGCAGCTCCGCCTGCGGCGGGCTGCAGCAGGGTCGCGCCGGCAGCACCGTGCGCCTGACGGGCACGGGAATGGCCGGCGCCACGCTCGTGGTCTTCATGGGCGGCCGCGGCCCGCGCGACGACGTCCGCGTCGCCCCGGCGGCGAGCACCGCCACCACGGTCGACGTCGCCGTGCCGCCCGCCGCGCGCACGGGAACGCTGCGCGTCGTCGCCGCCAACGGCCGCTGGTCGAAGGCCAGCACCCAACGGATGATGGTGCGCGCGTCGACGGTGCCCGGCGCGCCGCTCGTGCAGGCCCACGTCGACGCCAAGCGCGTCTTCCTCGACGGCGCGTCACGCCCGTCGGTCTCCTTCTACGTCGGCGGCAGCGCCCCGTCGCAGGTCCGCGTGGACCTGCTGCGCGACGGCGTCGACCCCCCATCGCCACGTGGACACCGGCGCCCGTCGACCCGGGCACCGTGCAGACGATCGCCTGGGACGCGGCGATGGCCTCGGCGGCACCGCCCGAGGGGCGCTACGTCTTCCGCATCGTCGCGCTGTCCGGCGGCGTCGTCGCCGCCGCGCAGGCCCGCGCCGCCCACCTCGGCGACGGCGCCCAGAGCGCGCAGGCCCCGGCCGGGACCACGGACCCCGTCCCGCCCGTCGCCACCGGCTTCATGCTCCTCGGCCACGAGTTCCCCGTGCAGGGCCCGCACACGATCGGCACCGACCCGGTGCAGCGCTTCGGCGCCGGCCGCGCCGGCCATACGCACGAGGGCCAGGACGTGCTCGCGCCGTGCGGCACGCCGCTGGTGGCGGTCAGCAGCGGCGTCATCCGCTACCAGGCCTTCCAGTCGGCGGCGGGCAACTACGTCGTTCTCCGCGAGGACGGCGGCGCCGCCGACTACGCCTACATGCATCTTCGTGATCCGGCGCTCGTCGCCCGCGGCGCGCACGTCTCCACGGGCCAGCTGCTGGGCTACGTCGGCGACACGGGCGACGCCCAGGGCTGCCACCTGCACTTCGAGCTCTGGCCGGCCCCCGGCTGGTACACCGGCGGTCAGCCGGTGGACCCGCTTCCGGCGCTGACCTCCTGGGACCGCACGTCCTGAGCGGTCGGGCTCCGGACGCAGCCGGATAGAACGTCCGTCCAGGCACTGGACCTTCGTTCGGGATCAGCCGACGTACGGGGGTGTGTCGGTCCCTCCGCCCATCAGCTCCCTGTCGAACCCCTTGAGCGTCGACAGCATGCCCGTGCCCGAGCTGCCCGGGCTCATCGCGCCGCGTAGCCGCGGCCGCTCGACGCGGCTCATCGGCCAGGTCGTCGTCGAGCTCGGCTTCGCGACCGAGGAGGCCGTCGCGAAGGCGGTCAAGCACGCCCGCGAGACCGGCAAGATGACCGGACGCGTCCTCATCGAGGACGGCGTGCTCACCGCCCAGCAGCTCGCCCGGGTCCTCGCCGAGCGCTTCGGCATCGTCCGCGCCGACCTCTCCAAGTTCGAGGTCGACATGGAGGTCGCCCGGCTCGTCGACCCGGGCTTCGTGCGCCGCTACGACGCGATCCCGATCGGCAAGGACGACGAGGGCCAGCTCCTGCTGGCCATGGCCGACGCGTCGAACCTGCTGGCCATCGACGACGTCACGATGATCACCGGCATGGCCGTGCGCCCGGTGATCGCAGCCTACGACGACATCCACCGCCTCGGCCAGAAGATCGGCCTCGACCTCGAGGACCTCGGCAGCGACGACGGTGGCGACAGCGGCGTCGACCTCGCGGCCGTCCCCGTCGCCGACGTCACCGACCTCGGCGCGGCGACCGACGACGCCCCGATCATCAAGCTCGTCAACTCCGTCCTCAAGCGCGCGATCCGCCGCGGCGCCTCGGACATCCACTTCGACCCGTCGTCGGAGGACATGAAGGTCGTCCTCCGCGTCGACGGCATGCTCGATGCGGCCGTGACGGTCCCGCGGCGCATGATGACCGGCGTCGTGTCGCGTATGAAGGTCATGGCCAACCTCGACATCGCCGAGCGCCGCACGCCCCAGGACGGACGAGTGTCGCTGCTCATCGACGGGCACGAGATCGACCTGCGCGTCGTCACGCTGCCGACGGTCCACGGCGAGGCGATCGTCGCCCGCATCCTGGACACCTCCTCCGCGCCCGTGGGGCTGGAGCAGATCGGCATGCTCGAGCGCGACCGGCTCGCCGTGGAGACCGCGATGGCCCGGCCCCACGGCGGCGTCCTGGTCACCGGACCCACCGGCTCGGGCAAGTCGACCACGCTGTACTCCTGCCTGGCCCACGTCAACAACGGGACGCGCACGATCGTCACCGTCGAGGACCCGGTGGAGTACCGCATGGACGGCGTCAAGCAGATGGCCATCAACGCCAAGGCCAAGATGACCTTCGCCAGCGGCCTGAAGGCGATCATGCGCGCCGACCCCGACATCATCATGGTCGGCGAGATCCGCGACGGCGAGACGGCGCACATCGCCGTCGAGGCCGCCCTGACCGGCCACCTCGTGCTCTCCACGCTGCACACGCGCGACGCGCCCAACGCGGTCTCGCGCCTGCTGGACATGGGCGTCGAGCCGTTCCTGCTGGCCTCGGCCGTCGACTGCGTCGTCGCCCAGCGCCTGGCCCGCAAGCTCTGCGAGTGCAAGACGCCGGCGCTCGTCACCGCCGAGGTCATGCGCGGCAACGGCTTCCACGTGGCCGGCGAGACCGACATCGAGGTCGCCCGCCCCAACGGCTGCGAGCGCTGCAACCGGACCGGCTACCGCGGCCGGCTGGGCATCTTCGAGATCCTCACGATGGACGCCGAGATCCGCGCGCTCGTGCTGCGCCGTGCCTCGGCCGACGAGATCGCCGATCTCGCCGTCTCCAAGGGCATGAAGCGGCTGCGCGAGGACGGCCTGGACAAGATCCTGCTCGGACAGACGTCGCCCGAGGAGGTCCTGCGCGTCACCGCCGCGGGCTGACCGCCCGCGGCGCTCACCTCAGCCGCTTGGCGATCCAGGACGTCGCGTCCTTGGCGGCGGCCGTGACGACCCCGCCGTGGTCGACGCCCGCGTAGGTGCGGTAGACCGGCTTGGCGCCGTTGGCCTTCAGCTCGGTGTCGAGCTGGGCCGTGAACTGCGGGAACACCGTCGTGTCGGCGGCGCCCTGCTCGATGAGCAGCGGCGTGCGGATCTTCAGGTGCGACGAGTCCTGCGCGTCCAACGCCGCCGCGACGGGCGCGAGGTCGGCCCCGGCGCGGAAGATCGACGCGGGCGCCTGGCCGCCGAACGACGCGGGCGTCGACAGCTCGGGCAGGCACTGCGTCAGCGTCTGCGGGTACAGCGCCAGCGCCTCGTCGCTGAGCAGCGCGTTCGTGTCCAGCGCCGGGGTGACGGCCGCGATGCCGCGGGCGATGATCGAGATGAGGCCGCTGAGGCCGCCGCCGGGCGATGTGAGCCCCGTCGTCAGCGGGATCTGGTCGTCGACATGCGAGACCGGCGCGAAGGCCACCGTACCGCGCACGCCGAGCTCGGGGGTCCAGTCGGGCGCGAGTGCAGCGGCGAAGAGCGCCGCGTGGCCGCCCTGCGAGTGGCCGGAGATGATGACCTTGCGGGCCGAGATGCGCGGGTCGAGCGCGTGGGCGGCGCGGACGATGTCCAGCGTGCTGCGGCCCTCGGAGAGCCCGACGAGGTACGGGTGGGTCCCGGGGGTGCCCAGGCCCTCGTACGCGCGGGTCCAGATCAGGGCGCCGTGCCTGCCGGCCGGCAGCTTGGACGGCGGGGTGTAGAAGGCGGCGCCCGCCGGGCCGTGGCGCGGCGTGGAGGCTGCGGAGGCGGTGCCGGCCCCCGGGGCCAGGACGGCGAGCAGGGCCAGCAGGAGGGACCACGACGTTCGGGACATCGCGCGACCCTAGTGCGCGCCACGGGCGCGCGGCGCCTCACGCCCATCGGGCGCGCACGCCTACTCCCACTCGATGGTCCCCGGGGGCTTGGACGTGATGTCCAGCACCACCCGGTTGACCTCGCGCAGCTCGTTGATCATGCGCGACGCGATTTGCTCGAGCAGGTCGTAGGGGAGCCGCGCCCAGTCGGCGGTCATGGCGTCGTCGGAGGTGACGGCGCGGATGACGACGACGTAGCCGTAGGTGCGCTCGTCGCCCTGCACGCCGACCGTGCGGACGTCGGGCAGCACGCAGAAGGACTGCCACAGGTCGCGGTACAGGCCGGCGTTGCGGATCTCGTCCTGGAGGATGTAGTCGGCGTCGCGCAGGACGTCGAGGCGCTCCTTGGTGGCCTCGCCGCCCACGACGCGGATCGCCAGGCCGGGGCCCGGGAACGGCTGGCGCCAGACGAGGCGCTCGGGCAGGCCGAGCTCGGCGCCCACGGCACGAACCTCATCCTTGAACAGCGCCCGCAGCGGCTCGACGAGCTCGAACTCGAGGTCGTCCGGCAGGCCGCCGACGTTGTGATGGGACTTGATGGTGGCCGCGCCGGTGCCGCCGCCGGACTCGATGACGTCGGAGTACAGCGTGCCCTGCACGAGGAACTTGGCGTCGCCGATCTTGGCCGCCTCCTCCTCGAAGACCCGGATGAACTCGGCGCCGATGATCTTGCGCTTGGCCTCGGGCTCGCTCACGCCGGCCAGCTTGTCCAGGAAGCGGTCCTCGGCGTCGACGGCGACGAGCGGGATGCCGTACTGCTCGCGGAACGCCTTGACGACCTGGTCGCCCTCGTCCTTCCGCATGAGCCCGTGGTCGACGAAGATGCAGGTGAGCTGGTCGCCGATGGCCTGGTGCACGAGCACCGCGGCGACCGACGAGTCCACGCCGCCCGACAGCCCGCAGATGACCCGGGCGTCGCCGACCTGGGCGCGGATGCGCGCGATCTGCTCCTCGACGATCGACGCCGCCGACCACGTGAGGTCGGCGCCGCACACGCCGCCCAGGAACGTCTTGAGCACGTCCTGCCCGTAGGGCGTGTGCACGACCTCAGGGTGGAACTGGATCCCGTAGATCCCGCGCTCGGTCGACTCGAAGGCCGCGACGGGCGACTCCGTCGAGGACGCCAGGGCGGTGAAGCCGGGCGGCGCCTCGTAGACCGTGTCGCGGTGCGACATCCAGCAGGCCTGCTCGGAGGGCAGGCCCGCCAGCAGCGTCCCGGGCTCGTGGACCGTGAGCTGGGAGCGGCCGAACTCGCCGACCTCGGCGCCCTCGACGCGGCCGCCGAGCTTGAGCGCCAGGAGCTGCATGCCGTAGCAGATGCCCAGCACCGGGATACCGAGCTCGAGCAGCTCCGGGTCCAGCCGCGGCGCCCCGTCGGCGTACACCGAGGCCGGGCCGCCGGAGAGGATGAGCCCCTTGGGCTTGCGCCGCCGGACCTCCTCGGCGCCGACGTGATGGGGCAGCAGCTCGCTGAACACCCCGCACTCGCGCACGCGGCGGGCGATGAGCTGGGAGTACTGCCCGCCGTAGTCGAGGACGACGACCTCATCGACCGCGGTGGGGCGCTCGACGGGCGCCGACTCGTCGGCGAGCTCCGTCGCCGCCGTCGACGCGGTGACGAGATGGTCGGTCATCTGCGGTGTCCTCGTCCTCGCCGGCGTGCCGGGGCTAGGCCAGCGCCGGCGTCTTGGACGCCGCCTCGGCGCCGGTCGTCGCGCTCGGGCCGTGGGCGCCGACGGCCGCGCCGCGCGAGCCCATCCCGACGCCCTGCGAGCTCTGGAGCTGCTTGCCCTCGGTCTGCAGGGCGGGTGCGATCATGAGCTCGGCCCGGTTGAACTCGGCGATGTCCTGGTAGCCCGTGGTGGCCATGGAGGTCCGCAGGCCGCCCATGAGGTTGAACGTGCCGTCGTTCTCGCGGGCGGGGCCGATGAGGATCTCCTCGATGGTCCCGTTCTGCACCGTCGCGACGCGCGCGCCGCGCGGCAGCGTCGGGTGGAACGTCGCCATGCCCCAGTGGAAGCCGCGGCCCGGCGCCTCGTGGGCGCGCGCCAGCGGGGAGCCGATCATCACGGCGTCGGCGCCGCAGGCGATGGCCTTGGAGACGTCGCCGCCGGTGCGCATGCCGCCGTCGGCGATGACGCGGACGTACTCGCCCGTCTCGAGCATGTGCTGCGAGCGGGCGCCGGCCACGTCGGCGATCGCCGTGGCCTGCGGAACCCCGACGCCCAGGACGCCGCGCGTCGTGCACGCCGCGCCGGGGCCGACGCCGACGAGCACGCCGGCCGCGCCGGTGCGCATGAGGTGCAGGCCGGTGTGGTAGCTGGCACAGCCGCCGACGACGACGGGCACGGGCAGCTCGGCGATGAACTCCTTGAGGTTCAGCGGCTCCGTGGTCTGCGAGACGTGCTCGGCGGAGACGACCGTGCCCTGGATGACCAGGATGTCGAGCCCCGCGTCGAGGACCTTCTCGTAGTACTTCATGACGCGCTGGGGCGTCAGCGAGGCGGCGGTGACGACGCCCTGCTCCTTGATCTCGCGGATCCGCTGGACCATGAGGTCCTCGTCGATCGGCGCGCTGTAGATCTCCTGCATCTCCCGCGTCGCGATCTCCTTGGGCAGCGCGGCGATGCGCTCGAGCTGCTCGTCGGCGTCCTCGTAGCGGGCGAAGATGCCCTCGAGGTTCAGGACGGCCAGGCCGCCCAGCTTGCCGATGATCCCCGCGGTGCGGGGCGAGACGACGCCGTCCATCGCCGAGGCGAGCAACGGCAGCTCGAAGCGGTAGTCCCCCAGCTTCCAGGAGATGTCGACGTCGTCAGGGTCACGTGTGCGCCGCGAGGGCACGATCGCGATGTCGTCGAAGCCATAGGCTCGGCGGGCCTTCTTCCCGCGACCGATCTCGATCTCCATTGTGCGAATCCTAGGTCTGGGGCCGGACGAAAAGACCCCGCGCAGGCGGGGTCCAGGACGGGCGATGCTGCGTGATGAGGCGGCAACCGTTCACGCATCCAGAGAGTAGCAACGGGCCCGAACGGAAACGCCGCGCCCGGCCGCGGGAGGGCCCGCGGTCAGTCGCCGACGGCGGACGCCGACAGCGCCTGGACGTCGACCTCGGAGAGCAGGCGGTCGACCTCGCGCGGGTCGACGAGGCCCGCGCCGAGGTGCTGCGTGGACTCCGCGCCGCAGGCGACGCCGTAGGCCAGGCAGTCGGCCGTCGAGCGCCCCCCGTAGCGCGAGGCCACGTAGCCGGCCAGGAACGCGTCGCCCGCGCCGACGCCGGCGACGGCCTCGCGCGGGGCGATGAGCACGCGGAAGCGTTGGAGCTGGCCGTCGACGCGCACGCACGCCACGCAGCCGTCGGCCAGGGTCATGATCGCCTCGCGGGCGCCCTGCTCGATCATCTCGCCGACGGCGATGACGTGGTCCTCGTCGTCGTTGAACTCGTGGCCGACGAGCTCCTCGGCCTCGATGACGTTGGGCGAGATGACGTCGGGCTCGGCGCGCACGGCGTGGCGCAGCGGCTCGCCGTCGGTGTCGATGATCGTCAGCACCCCGGCCTTGCGCAGCTCCCGCACGAGCCCGGCGTAGACGTCGGCGTCGACGCCGCGGGGCAGCGACCCGGCCATGACCACCATGTCGGCGCCGCGGGCCAGGTAGAGCAGCTTGTCGCGGAAGAGCTCGAGCTCCTTCGGGCTCACCGCCGGACCGCGCTCGTTGATCTCGGTCTGCTGGCCGTTGGTGGGGTCGTAGACCGCCGTGTTCGTCCGCGACTCCTCGCGGATGCGCACGAAGTCGTTGAGGATCGACTCCTCCGTGAGCTGGTCGACGATCCGGGTGCCCGTCGGGCCGCCCGCGAAGCCCGTGGCGATCACCGGCTGGCCCAGGGTCTTCAGCGCCCGTGCGATGTTGACGCCCTTGCCGCCCGCCGCCGTGCGCTGCTCGACGGTTCGGTGCCGGCGCCCGAGCCGGAAGTTCGGCACGGACAGCGATTTGTCGATGGCTGCGTTCAGGGTGACGGTGATGATCACGCGACAGGTGCCCCTCGTCGGCGCGCTTGCCGGCGCCGTACCGCGCGCCGCCGCAGCAGCACCAGGTAGAGGCTACACAGCGCGAACGCGCCGAGCAGGAGGAGGGTCACCGGGCGGTCCAGCCAGTCGCGCAGCCGGTCCAGGAAGGTCGCGGCGTCCACGGGCCGGGCCGTGACGAGCGGGATGCGGGCCACGGTGCGGCCGCGCTGCACCACCAGGACGGTCCCGACGCGGGCGCCCTTGGCCAGCGGGCCGTCGAGCTCGGTCGGGGCCCCGGAGAGGCGCACGACGAGCTTGTCGCCCCGCCGGGCCGTGCGACGCACCGTCGTCCCGGCCACGAGGTCGACCTGCTCGCTGCGGTGTGCCAGGCCGGCGTGGCCCAGCACCTGCCCCGACCGCACGGCCGTGACGAGGTGGTAGCGGTCCAGGCCATAGCGAAGGAGGTTGAGCGAGTCGCTGTCGCGCGCCGCCTCGCTGGGCTCGTCGAGGACCGCGCTCACCACGGTGATCCCGTCGCGCGAGGCCGAGCCGACGAGGATGTAGCCGGCCCGGTTGGTGTGGCCCGTCTTGACGCCGTTGACCGCGGGGACGGTGCGGACCAGCATGTTGCGGTTCGGGAACGTCCGCGGGTGCGCGCCGGAGCGCAGCGTCACCCGCGCCAGGTCGGTCGTCTCGCGGAAGAACGCGTTGCGGCGCAGGATCAGCGTGAGCTTGACCAGGTCGGTGACCGACGAGTAGTTCGACGGGCCATCGAGACCGATCGGGTTGTCGTAGTGCGTGTCGGTCAGCCCGAGCTGGCGGGCTCGAGCGTTCATCATCCGCACGAACGCGGGCCGCGAGCCCGCCACGCGCTGGGCGAGGGTGGCGGCGGCGTCGTTGGCCGAGGTGACGAGCAGCGCGCGCAGCAGGTCACGGACCGTCACCTTCTCCCCGGCGCGGAAGCCCGCGACCGACTCCGCGGGGGCCGCGCGGTAGGCGACCGTGGTCATCACGTCGTCCAGCGAGGCGTGCTCGAGCGTGACGAGCGCGGTCATGAGCTTGGTCGTCGAGGCGATGGGGCGCCGCTGGTGGGCGCCGCGCTGGAAGACGACGTCGCCCGTCGCGGGTTCGACGAGGATCGCCGCCGGAGCGCGGACCGCCGGCGGGGCCGGGGCCCTGGCGGCCGAGGCGGCCGACGGCACGACGGTCAGGACGGCCAGCAGCAGCGCCGTCACCGCCGCCCGGAGGAGCACGGGCGCGCGGCGGCTCATCTGGAGAGCTTGAGCTTCTGGCCGGGGTGCAGGGCGGCGGCGTCGACCGTCGGGTTGTACCGCTCGAGGTCGGCCACCGAGACGCCGGTGCGCTGGGCGATCGCCGACAGCACGTCGCCGGACTTCACGACGTAGGTCTTCTTGGAGCTCGAGGTGGTGGAGGTCCGCCTGGTCGTCGAGGTCGACGACGAGCTCGCCTTGCCGCTGCTCGTCGAGGTCCCTCCGCCCTTGGAGGGCGCGAGCTCGGAGTGCACCACGAGATAGACGGCCAGGGCGCAGGCCACGATCGCCAGCGGTGCCAGCCAACGGGCGAAGGAGCGGCGTCGCATGCGGAGCGGAGCATAGGCCCCGGACCGGCCCTCCACACCCGGCGGTCGGCCTAGGCGAGCGCCCATGCGGCTTCCCGCAGGCGCTGGGCCTCGGCGAGCGCGGCCTGCGCGGGGCTGCCGCCGACCTGCTCGTGCGCCCGCACGATGGAGCGCGAGGCGGTGACCAGGCCGGCGGCGCGGCCCGGGGCGAACGCGGGCGCGAGGTCCTCGACGCGGCCGCCCTGCGCCCCGACCCCGGGCAGCAGGAAGATCGCCTGCGGGGCCAGCTCGCGGGCCCGGGCGAGGTGGCGGGGCTGCGTGGCGCCCACCACGGCCGCGATGTCGCTCAGCCCGCTCTCGGGGCCGACGTGCTCGGCGCCGAGCCTGGCGACGAGCCCGGCGACGTGCTCCCACACCGTGCCGCCGCGGGCCAGCGGCTCGTCCTGCAGGTCGGCGGCGCCCGGGTTCGATGTGCGGACGAGCACGAAGAGGGCGGCATCGGGCCGGGCGACGGCGGCGAACGAGCGCAGCGTGTCCAGGCCCATGTAGGGCGCCACCGTCATCGCGTCCGCGCCCAGGCCCGGCAGGCTGCCGCCCTGCACCGGCGTGGCGCCGACGAAGCCCTGGGCGTAGGCGGCGGCCGAGACGTCGATGTCGCCGCGCTTGGCGTCGGCCAGCACGAACAGGCCGGCGTCGCGCGCGTGGGCGACCGTCGCGGCCAGCGCCGCCCAGCCCGGGGCGCCGAGGCGCTCGAAGCAGGCGACCTGCGGCTTGACCGCGACGACGGCGTCGGCGACCGCGTCGACGACGGCGCGGCAGTGCGCCTCCACCGCGCCGGCCACGGCGGCGGCGTCGCCCCCGGCCGGGCCGTGCCAGAGCCGCAGCGGGTCGGGGTCGAGGCCGAGCACGATCTGCGACCCGCGCGCGGCGACCGCCGCCGCGAGGCGATCGGCGACGTGCGCGGGCGCCGGGCCCTGCGGCCCGCCGGCGGCTGACGGCGCGTCGGGCAGGCGCCTAGCCCTTGACGGCCTTCTTGAGGCCCGAGCCGGCGGTGAAGCGCGGCACCCGCGACGCAGCGATCTGGATCGGCTCGCCCGTGCGGGGGTGCACGCCATCGCGCGCCCCGCGGTCGGCGACGTGGAACTTGCCGAACCCGGAGAAGGAGATCTCGCCGCCACGGGCCAGCGTCTCCTCGATGACGGCCAGGACGGCGTCGACCGCCTGCGCGGCGTCCTTCTTGTCCAGGTCGCCCTTGCGGGCCACATGGTCAACGAACTCGGACTTCGTCACTGCCGTCCTCCTGTCGGGCTTCGTGGTCGGGCGACGCTACCAGCGCCACCCGCGCGGATCCTCGTCCTCGGCGCGGGGTGCGGCCGCAGGACGGCGGGCAATATGGTCGCTGCGCCGGACGGATCGCCGCGCAGGGGTCGCGCGGCGCAGGCAGAATGCGGTGTCATGCCCCTGCAGCGCATCGCGTGGATCGTGACCGTCGGCGCCCTGCTCGTCGGCGCGCTGATCATGCTGCTCTCGCACTACCAGGGCTACGCAGCGCTGTTCGCCGCCGTCGCGCTCTCGGCGTCGATCAACCTGCGCTGAGCGCGCCGGCGCGGCCGCCCGCGCGGCCGCCCGCAGGTCAGCGGGCCCGGCGGGCCGACGCGGGTCCGAGCGGCTCGGTGTGGACGATGACCGACGCGATCGACGGCGCCCGCAGGCGGATGCGGTGCTCGATCTCCGTGGCCGCGCGGTGGGCGGCGTCCAGCGTTTGCTCACCCGACAGCGCGACGGTCAGCAGGGCCACGAGGCCGTCGCCGCCCGCGCGGAAGCGCAGCGCATCGGGGGCCACGCCGGTGACCTCGAGCACGACGGAGCGCACCGTGCGCTCCTCGGCCTGCACGTCGGAGCGCCGCGCCTCGCGCTCGGCGGCCTCCTCCGAGAGCGGCTCGATGTGCGTGTGGACGTCGGCGGCCTCGGGGACCGCGGCGAAGATCTCGCGCTCGACGGCATTGGCGATCTCGTGGGCGACGCCGAGGTCCAGGTCGGCGGGCAGCTTGAGGTGCAGCGACAGCTCGGGCCGGCCGCCGACGTCGGCGACGCGCACGTCGTGGACCTCGCGCACGCCGCGGACGGTCAGGGCCGCCGCGCTGGCGCGCCCGCGCAGGTCGCCCTCCGAGGCGCCGGGCTCGACGTGCACGACGACGTCGCTGTCGGGCAGCGCGCGCTGTACGGCGTCCTCGACGGCGTCGGCCACCGCGTGGCCCTGCCCGAGCGTCGCGTCGGGCCGGTAGCCGACGGTGACCTCGACGAAGTGGCGCCCCGCCGCCTGGCGCACGCGCAGGCCGCGCAGCTCGATCGTCGGCTCGGCCATGGCGATGGCGGCCCGCGCCGCCGCCTCGGCCTCCTCGGGTGTGCGGTCCATGAGGACATCGACGTTGCGGCGCATGAGGCGCACGGCCGCGGTCACGACGAGCACGGCGACGGCCAGCGCCGCGATGGAGTCCGCCGACGGGGTGCCCGACCGCGTGAGCACCAGGCCGATCAGCACGGCGATCGTGCCGATCATGTCGGAGGCGAAGTGCAGCGCGTTGGCCGCCAGCGCGGGGCTGCCGTGGCGCACCGCGGCGCGGTGCGAGAGGACCATCCGGGTCAGGTCCACGGCCAGCACGACGCCGAGCACCGCGAACGTCCACCATTGCGCCTGGACATGCGAGTCGCCGCCGGAGGCCAGGCGCAGCAGCGCCTGGCCGGCGATGAAGATGCTGGCCAGCACGAGGAACCCGCCCTCACCGAGCGCGGCGAGGTGCTCGGCCTTGCCGTGGCCGTAGGGGTGCTCGCGGTCGGCGGGCCGCACGGCCACGCGCAGCGCCAGGAACGTCAGCAGCGCCGCGACGAGGTCGGTCCCGGAGTGCACGGCCTCGGCGACCAGGCCGAGGCTGCCCGAGACCAGGCCGGCCACGAGCTTGATGGCGACGAGGAACGCGGCGGCCGCGACGGAGACGCGGGCCGAGCGCAGCGGACCGTCGCCGGAGGCCGGCGGCGCGGGCGGTGCGGGGGCTGCGACGGCCGCCGCCCTCACCCCGCCAGGTGGGCCAGCAGCGCGCGGGCCGCGCGCCCGCGGTGGCTGATCGCGGCCTTCTCCTCCGGCGCGAGCTGGGCCATCGTGCGCCCGGCAGGGTCCGGCGGGTCGTCGGGCAGGAAGACGGGGTCGTAGCCGAAGCCGCCGTCGCCGCGCGGCGCCTCCGCCATCCGGCCGCGGCAGCGCCCCTCGACCACCGTCTCGGCGCCCGTGGCGGGGTCGACGAGCGCGATCGCGCACACGTAGGCCAGCCCCGTCCCGGGTGGCACCTCGGCCACGAGCTTGGCCAGGTTGTCCGCGTCGGTCGCGTCCTCGCCCGCGTAGCGCGCCGAGCGCACACCCGGCGCGCCGCCCAGCGCGTCGGCGGCGATCCCGGAGTCGTCGGCGAAGCTCACCGCGCCGGTCGCCGCGGCGGCGGCACGGGCCTTGCCCAGCGCGTTCTCGGCGAACGTGGTGCCGGTCTCGGGCGGCAGCTCGAGGTGGTCGGGCAGCGCGACGACCTCGTGGGGCGCCAGCAGCGCCGCGAACTCGCGCGCCTTGTGGTCGTTGCGGGTGGCCAGGACGAGCCTCACGGGCGGCCCGCCGCGATCGCCTCGTCCTGCACCGCGCGCAGCCGCCCGATCCCCAGCTCGGCGAGCGCGAGCAGGTCGTCGAGGTGCGCGCGGCTCAGCGGCGTGCGCTCGGCCGTGGCCTGCACCTCGACCAGGCCGCCGTCGCCGGTCATCACGACGTTGGCGTCGACCTCGGCCGCGGAGTCCTCGGGATAGTCGAGGTCCAGCAGCGGCCGGCCGCCGACGATGCCGCAGGAGATCGCGGCCACCGAGCCCGTCAGCGGCGAGCGCGGGATCGTGCCCGCGGCGACGAGTCGCTCGCAGGCCAGCGCCAGCGCGACGTAGGCCCCGGTGATCGCCGCCGTCCGCGTGCCGCCGTCGGCCTGCAGCACGTCGCAGTCGAGGTAGATCGAGTTCTCCCCCAGCGCCGCGAAGTCCACGACCCCGCGTAGCGAGCGCCCGATGAGCCGCTGGATCTCCACGGTGCGGCCGTCGGGGCGCGCGCCGTCGCGCGGCTTGCGCTGCCCGGTGGAGGCGGGGAGCATCGCGTACTCGGCGGTGACCCAGCCCAGCCCGCGGCCGGCCCGCCAGCGCGGGACCGAGTCCTGGGCCGACGCGGTGCAGATGACCCGCGTCTCGCCCATGCTGATGAGCGCCGAGCCCGTGGCGGTGCGCACGAAGCCCGGCTCGATGGCCACGGGCCGCAGCCCGTCGGCGGCGCGGTCGTAGGAGCGGCTCACGCCCGCGGCCACGCCGGCACCTCGGGGTGGTGGGCCTGGGCGGCGAGGCGCACGGGCTCGACGTCGGTCAGCGGCATCTGCAGGAAGCGCGTGCCCAGGGCGCGGAACGCGTCGACGTCGCCCGTGCACAGGAAGGAGTAGGTGCCCTCCCCCGTGCGCGTCGTGGCCAGGCCGCGCGAGCCCAGGGCGTGCTCGGCCTGGCGGGCCAGCGCGGCGCCGGAGGTCACGATCGCCACGTCGCGCCCGAGCATCCGCTGGATGATCGAGCGCACGAGCGGATAGTGCGTGCAGCCCAGGATCACCGTGTCGACCCGCGCCTGCACCAGCGGCGCGCAGTAGGCGCGCACGACGTCCTCGAGCTCGCGGGTGAACACCTCGCCGCTCGGCGGGTCCTGGATGAGCGGGGCGAGGTCGGGACAGGCCACGGCGATGAGGTCGACGTGCGGGTCGACGGCCGCGACGGCGCGCTCGTAGGAGCCGCTGGCCACGGTCGCGCGGGTCGCCAGCAGGCCGATGCGCCCGGCGCGCGTGACGGCGACCGCCCGCGCGGCCTCGGGGCGCACGACGCCGATGACGTCGACGCCCAGCGTCGTCTGCAGCATCCGCTGTTGCAGCGCGGGCAGCGCGGCCGCCGTCATCGAGTTGCACGCCACGACGAGCAGCTTGGGGCGGCGCGTGACGAGCTCCTCGGCGATGTCCATGCCGAAGCGCTCGAGCTCCTCGGCCGTCCGCTCGCCATAGGGGAAGCGCGCGCTGTCGCCGAGGTAGACGAAGTCCTCGGCGGGCAGCGAGACGAGCAGCTCGTGCAGCACGGTCAGCCCGCCCACGCCCGAGTCGAAGACGGCGATGGGCCGGTCGCGCGGATCGGTGGCGGCGGGCACGGCGTCATCGTAGGGGCCGGGCCCGCCGTCCCCGCGGTCAGGACGACCCGGGGGGATCGCCGACGCCGTCGATCGACGCCTTGATCTTCTTGACGATCATGGCCGCGACCGAGCCGTCGTGGCCGGCCTTGACGACGGCGACCATGACGCCCGCCAGCAGCAGGATCAGGCCGACGTACTCGACGGTGCCCTGGCCCTCCTCGTCGGCGAGCCGGCGGTGGGCCGAGGCCAGGTGGTGGTGCGCGGTCGCGTGAGCGCAACCCATGGCGCGGTACATGCGTTCCTCCAGGGATGACGTGTTCGGGAGCACCCGCGATGCTGGGCGGTGGCGCGTGACGGATCCACGCGCAGACGTGCCGAAACGGCGCAGGACCGGCGTCAGAGGCCGCTGGTATCGTCATCCGCGGCGCCGCGACATGGGCGCCGTCTTCCCATGAAGGGTCCCCTCCGCCGCAACCCGTTCCGCCGGCGTGCCTCCGACCCGGTCCCGCAGGAGTCGCCGCCGACGGTCGCCGTCCCCGAGACCGCACCGCCCGCGCCGCTCCCGGCGGGCCTGGCCCCCGAGGACGTCGCCCCCACGCTCCCGAGCTTCCGCGACCGCGGCCGGCTCCGGCGCCGGATGCGGTACCTGCGCCGTGTCCGCGAGCTCGGCTTCCGCGACCTCGGCGGCCTGGTCTTCGACCTGCACCGCTTCGGCCGCCGCAACGACGAGCTCGTCCTCGGCAAGCTCGCGGCGCTGGACACCGTCGACCGCGAGCTGCGCGCCATCGAGCGCGTGCTCGACGAGCGCCGCGACATCATCGAGCTGCGCGAGCCGGGCGTCGCCGCCTGCCCGCGCTGCGGCGCGCTGCACGGCAGCGACGCGCGCTACTGCCCCCAGTGCGGCACCCAGTTCAGCGGCCCGCTGGCGATGATCGAGGTCGGCGGCGTGCGCCCGACCCCCGAGGAGGCCGCCCGCGCCTCCGCCGCGCCCGCGCAGCCCCCTCAGCCGCCGTCCGACACGGCCGGGGCCACGCCGGTCTCCGGCGCGCTGGCGGGCATCCCGCAGCCCTCGCCGTCCCCCGCCACCCAGGTCATGCCGGCCGTCGCCGCCGAGCCCGGCGAGCGCACCGACCCGTGAGCACCGGCCCCCAGCCGGCCGCCGGCCGGGCGCCCGCCACCCTGCGCTGCCCGCGCTGCGGCGCCGAGGTCGGCCCGGAGCAGGACTGGTGCCTGGACTGCGGCGCACCGGCCCGCACGCGCCTGGCGCCGACGCCGAACTGGCGCCTGCCCATCGCTGCGCTGGCCGTCGTCGTCCTGCTGGCCGGGCTCGCGCTGGCCGCCGCGTTCACGTCGCTGACCAGCGACGACGGCAGGGTGGACGCCACCACGCCGCTCTCCGCGCCCGTGCAGCCCGACGAGACCGCGGCCCAGAGCGTGCCGACGGCGCCGCCGATCACCGCGACGTCGCCGTCGGGCTCGGCGCCGGCGTCGTCGTCGACGCCCTAGGAGGGCGGGAGGCCCCGGGCCGCCGCGGCGGCCTCGCCGGCGCGGCGGTAGGCCGCGGCCAGCTCGTGCTCGGCGACCTCGGGCGGCTGCGCGTCGCCGTCGGCGGCCAGCGCCGACAGCGTCGCCACCATGCCGCGACCCAGCGCGCCGAGGTCGTAGCCGCCCTCGAGGACGACCCCCACGGGCACGCCGAGCTCGGCGGCCAGCGCCCGGACGGAGCTCGCCATCGTGGCGTAGCCGGCGTCGGAGACCCGGCAGTCGGCCAGTGGGTCGTCGGCATGCGCGTCGAAGCCCGCCGACACGAGGATCAGCCCGGGTGCGTAACGGCGGGCGGCCGGGACCACGACGTGCTCCACCAGCGAGGTGAAGACCGCGTCGCCCGAGCCCCCGGGCACCGGCATGTTGAGCGTGTGCCCCGCACCCGCCCCGGTGCCGTGCTCGGTCGGCGCGCCCGTGCCCGGGTACAGCGGCGACTGGTGGATCGAGGCGAAGAGCACCTCATCGGTGGCGTAGAAGACGTCCTGGGTCCCGTTGCCGTGGTGGACGTCGAAGTCGAGGATCAGCACGCGCCCGACCCCGTGGGCGTCGCGGGCGTGGCGCGCCGCGACCGCCACGTTGTTGAACAGGCAGAAGCCCATCGCCCGGGTGATCTCGGCGTGGTGGCCGGGCGGGCGGTGGACCGAGGCCGCCAGCGGCGCCTCGCCGCCCAGCAGAACGTCGACCATCGCGACCGCGCCGCCCGCGCTGTGCAGGGCCGCGCCCCACGAGCCCTTCGAGACGATCGTGTCGGCGTCGATCGCGCCGCCGCCGCTGGCGCACAGCGCCCGCAGGCCGTCGATCAGCCGCGCGGGGTGCACCGCCTCGAGCTGGCCGCGGGTGACCTCGGGCGACTCGCGCCGCTGGAACCCGAGCCAGTCGCGCTCCTGCAGCGCCCGCTGGATCGCGGTGATCCGCGCGGGCTGCTCGGGGTGCGGCCCCGGGTCGTGCTCCAGCGAGGAGGGGTGATGGAAGAGGACGGGCGCGGCCATCTCGCCGGTACGGTACCTGCGTGGCCCCCGACGCCTCCAAAGTCGAGGCCGAGGTCGCCGTGGTGGGTGCCGGCGCCGCCGGCCTGTATGCCGCGCTGACCGCGGCACGCGCCGGCGCGCGGGTCGCGCTGGTCTCCGCGACCGCGCTGGCCCAGACGGCCAGCTACTGGGCCCAGGGCGGCCTGGCCGCGGCCCTGGCGCCCGACGACTCGCCCGACCTGCACCGCCGTGACACGGAGATCGCCGGGCGCGGCGCGGTGCGCCGCAGCGCCGCGGCGCTGCTCTGCCGCGAGGCCCCGCGCGCCGTGCGCGAGCTGGAGGCGCTCGGCGTCCGCTTCGACGTCGACGCGGCCGGCGACCTGGCTCTCGGCCTGGAGGGCGGCCACAGCCGGCGCCGCGTCGTGCACGCCGGCGGCAGCGCGACGGGCCGCCGCGTCGTGCGCCAGCTCAGCGCCGTGGTCGTCGAGGAGCCCGGGGTCACCGTCCTCGAGCAGGCCCGCGCCGCCGCGCCGTGGACCGTCGACGGCCGCTGCATCGGCGTCGTGCTGGAGGACGGCCGCGTCGTCCGCGCCCGCGCCACGATCCTCGCCACGGGCGGCGCCGCCGCGCTGTGGGCCCGGACGACGAACCCGCCGGGCTCGCTGGGCACCGGGGTCATGCTCGCCCGCAGCGCGGGCGCCGCGCTGGCCGACCTCGAGTTCGTGCAGTTCCACCCGACGGCCGTGACGGGGATCCCGGGCCGCGAGGGCTTCCTCATCACGGAGGCCATCCGCGGCGAGGGCGCGACGCTGCTCGACGCCCGCGGCGAGCGCTTCGTCGAGGAGCTCAAGCCGCGTGACGAGGTCTCCCGCGCGATCGCCGAGAAGCTCATCGAGGAGGGCAGCGCCAACGTGTGGCTGGACATGCGCCACGTCGACCCGCTGCTCTTCCCCAACGTCGTCGGCGCGCTGCGCGAGTCCGGCCTGGACCCCGCGACCGAGCTCATCCCCGTCTCCCCCGCCTCGCACTACTGCATGGGCGGTGTGGTGGCCGACCTGGACGGCGCCTCGAGCGTCCCGGGCCTCTACGTCGTGGGCGAGACCGCCTGCACGGGGCTGCACGGCGCCAACCGTCTGGCGTCCAACTCCCTGACGGAGTGCTTCGTGGAGGGCAAGCGCGCCGCCCTGGCCGGGATCGACGAGCCGGCGCTGCCCGCCGTGGCCGGCGACCCGCCCGCGGCCACGCCGATCGCCGCCCCGTCGCAGGCCACGCGCGAGGCGCTCTGGCGCGACGCCGGCCTGACGCGCGACCGCGCGGGGCTCGAGCGACTGCGTGACGATCCGCACCCACTGGCGCGCCTGGTCGCCGCATGCGCCATCCTGCGCCAGGAGAGCCGTGGCGCGCACTTCCGGGCCGACTTCCCCGAGACGGACCCGGCGCTGGACCGCCACCACGCCGTCGTCGCGGGCGACGAGACCCCCGCGTTCCAGAGCTGGATCTGAGCGCCCGACCGGCGCCCAGTGAACGTCTGCACCCTCTTAACGCGAATTCAACAAACCGTGCGTTGGTGCTTCATGCGGCCGAGGCAGGATGCAGGCCGGTCCTTCAGCCGACGTCAATCCCGAGGGTCACGGGGGATTCGCATGTACCAGTTCAGCAGGGCCATGTACCGGGAGCTCGCCAGGGACGTGGACACGTCGGGCCATCCCGAGGCCCAGCAGCACGTCCTCCACGCCTGCGAGCAGAACATCGAGCGCCTGGTCGGCGACCGCCACTACTTCGCGCGGCCCGCACGGACGCTGTTCAACGACATCCGCGTGTTCTTCCCCATGGCGGCTCAGACCCGCGTCTGGCTCGTGGTCCAGCGCTACGTGTCCTGCGCGGAGGCCTGGCTGGACCGCCTCCCCCAGAACGGCGTCGACGTCCACGGCCGGCCGCTGCAGTGCCGGGCCACGACGCGCCGTGGGACCCCCTGTCAGCGGATGCCGCTGACCCACAACGGCTACTGCCCGTCGCACCAGCACCTCGCCGAGACCGAGGAGCTGCGCGTGGGCGAGCCCCTGGCCGCCTGAGGAGCGGCCACCTGCCGCCGGCCGTCTGAGGAGCGGCCGGGCCAGGCGCACCGAGCAACGCCTGTGGCGGTGCACGTGCAGCGACCGGGGCGGGGCCGTAAGGTCCCGCCCCGATGCTCCTGGGGGTCGACGTCGGCGGCACCTTCACCGATGCGGTGCTCGTCGACGGCGGCCGGCTCGTCACGGCCAAGGCACCGACGACGCCCGCCGACCAGTCCGCCGGCGTGCTCGACGCCGTCGGCGCGGCGCTGGCGGCCGCCGGGCGCCCGGCCGCCGACGTGGAGGCCTTCTCGCACGGCATGACGGTCGCCACCAACGCGCTGCTGGAGGGCGTCGGCGCGCGCACCGTCCTCTGCGCGACGGAGGGCTTCACCGACCTCGTCGCCCTCGGCCGCCAGACCCGGCCCGAGCTCTACCGCCTGTGCGCCGACCGGCCGGCGCCGCTCGTGCCGCCCGAGCGCCGCGTCGCGGTCCCCGAGCGCATGACGCCCGACGGACCGCTGACCGAGCTGACCGCCGACGCCGCGCGCGTCGTGGCCGACGCCGTGGCGGCGCTCGAGCCCGAGGCCGTGGCGGTGTGCCTGCTGCACGCCTACCGCCATCCGGCCCACGAGCAGCGCCTGGGGGCGGCGCTGCGCGAGCGCCTGGGCCCCGGCGTCCACGTCTCGCTCTCGCACGAGGTCACGGCCACGTTCCGCGAGTACGAGCGCGCCGCGACCACCGAGGTCGACGCCGCGCTGTCCCCCCTGCTGCGCCGCTACCTGCGCCGCCTGGCCGACCGGGCGCGGGAGGCCGGCCTGCCCGAGCCGGCGATCATGCAGTCCAGCGGCGGCCTGGCCGACGTGGGCGACGCGGCGGCGCACGCCGCGCTGACCGTCCTCAGCGGCCCCGCGGGCGGGGCGGCCGCGGCGGCGCTGCTGGCCGCCCGGCTGGGCGAGCCCGACCTGCTCTGCTTCGACATGGGCGGCACGTCGTGCGACGTCTGCGTCGTGGAGGACGGCCGCGTCCGGGCCTCGGCGGGGCGCGACGTCGGCGGCCGGCCCCTGGCCCTGCCCATGGTCGACATCCACACCGTCGGCGCCGGGGGCGGCTCGATCGCGTGGCGCGACGCCGGCGGCGCCCTGCGCGTGGGGCCGCGCTCGGCCGGCGCCGACCCGGGACCCGCGGCCTACGGCCTGGGCGGCACGGAGCCGACGGTCACCGACGCGCACGTCGTCCTGGGCCACCTGGACCCCGCGCGCCCGCTGGCCGGCGACGTGCGCCTGGACCCGGAGGCCGCGCGCGCCGCCGTCGCGCGGCTGGCCGAGGCGCTCGGCCTCCCGACGCGCGGGCCTGCGCGGAGGGCATCGTGCGCGTCGCCACGACGGAGATGGTCCGCGCGCTTCGCGTCGTGACCGTGCAGCGCGGCATCGACCCGCGCGGCTTCGCGCTGCTGGCCTTCGGCGGCGCGGGACCGTTGCACGCCGCGGCGATCGCCCAGGAGCTCGGGATCGCGCGGATCGTCGTCCCCCGCGCCGCCGGCGTGCTCAGCGCGCTGGGGCTGGCGGCCGCCGACCGCCGGCGCGACCGTGCCCGCAGCGTGCTGCTGCGCGGCGCCGAGCTGACCGACGCGACCCTGGCCCGCCTGGCCGGCGACGCCGACGAGGTCACCTGGGACCTGCGCTACGCCGGGCAGTCCCACGAGCTGGCGCTGCGCGGCACCGCGCCTCAGGCCGCGGGGCTGCGCGAGGCGTTCGCCGCGCTGCACGAGGAGCGCTACGGCTACCGCGACGAGGAGGCCGAGGTCGAGCTCGTCACCGTGCGCACCGCCCACGTCCAGGCCGGCCCCGATGTGGCCTGGACCGGCGACGCCGGGCGCCCGGCGATCACCGGTCCGGCGCTCGAGCACCTGCCCGAGGCCACGCTCGTGATCCCCGAGGGCTGGCACGGGCGCACGGACGCCACGGGCACGGTGCTGCTCGAGCGGACCGGCGAGGCGCGGGAGGCCGCGTGAGCCTGGACCCGATCGCGCTGCAGGTCGCCACGGGCGCGCTGCGCGCCGCGTGCGAGGAGATGGGCGCGGTCCTGGTGCGCAGCGCCCACTCGGCCAACATCAAGGAGCGTCGCGACTGCTCGACCGCGCTCTTCGACGCCCACGGCGAGATGGTCATGCAGGCCGAGCACATCCCCGTCCACCTCGGCGCGATGCCGGCCGCGGTCGCCGCCGTCCTGGACGAGGACCACGCCGGCGGCCGTCCGTGGGTCCTCAACGACCCTTCCGCGGCGGCACCCACCTGCCCGACATCACGGTGATCACGCCCGTCCTGGCCGACGGCGGCGAGCTCCTGGGCTTCGCGGCCAGCCGGGCCCACCACGCCGACGTCGGCGGGCGCGTCCCGGGCTCCATGCCGTTCGACTCGCGCACGCTGGACGAGGAGGGCGTGGTCATCGCGCCGCGCGTGCTCGACGCCGCGGCCGTCGACGACCTCGCCGGGCGGATGCGCCAGCCCGCCGAGCGCCGCGCCGACCTGCGCGCCCAGCTCGCGGCCAACCGCCTCGGCGCCACCCGGGTGCGCGAGCTGCACGACCGCCTCGGCGCCGCCGGGCTGCGCGACGCGTTCACCGCCGTCCTGGACTACGCCGAGCGGCGCACCCGGGCCTGCCTGGCCGACCTGCCCGACGGCACCCGCCACGCCGTCGACGTGCTCGAGGGCGTCGACGGCGACCTCGAGCTGCGGGTGGCCGCGACGGTGCGCGGCGACCGGCTGGTGCTGGACTTCACGGGCAGCGCCGGCCAGGACCCCGGCAACCTCAACTGCCCGCTGGCCGTGACGCGCTCGGCCTGCCTGTTCGCGCTGCGCGTGCTCACCGACCCCGACATCCCGCCCAGCGCCGGCGCCCACCGCCCGCTGGAGGTCGTCACCGAGCACGGCACGCTCCTGGACGCCGCACCGCCCGCGGCGGTGGCGGCCGGCAACGTCGAGACGTCCTCGCGCGTGGCCGACCTCGTCCTGGCCGCGTTCGGCCGCGCGTGCGGGCAGGGGACGATGAACAACCTCACGCTGGGCAACGGCGACTTCTCCTACTACGAGACGCTCGGCGGCGGCCAGGGCGCCTGCCCCGACGCCGACGGCCCCAGCGCCGTGCACGTCGCGATGAGCAACACCCTCAACACGCCCGTCGAGGCGCTCGAGCTCGAGTTCCCGCTGCGCGTCGTGCAGTACGCGATCCGGCGCGGCAGCGGCGGCGCCGGGCGCTTCCGGGGCGGCGACGGCGTCGTGCGCGAGGTGCAGGCCCTGGCCGAGATGGAGTACTCGCTCATCACGGAGCGCCGCCGCCACCCGCCACCCGGCGCCGACGGCGGCGAGGACGGCGCCTGCGGGCGCAACCTGCTCGACGACGAGCCCCTGGCCGCCAAGGCGGGCGGGACGCTGCGCCCGGGCCAGCGGCTGCGGATCGAGACGCCCGGCGGCGGCGGCCACGGCGCCGCGGGCTGACGGTCAGCCCACGGCCACGACGCCGCCGCCGGCGGCGCTCTCGCGCGCGGCGTCCAGCAGCCCCAGCACGCCGACCGCCTCCTGCGCGGTGACGGGCGGCGCCGCGCCGTCGCGGATCGCGGCGACGACCCCCCGGTAGTAGGCGCCCCAGTCGCCGCGCACCATCGCGATCGCCACGGCGTCCTCGCCGTCGGCCAGGACGGCGGCCCGGCCGGTCTTGCGCTCCCCGTAGCCCGGGTCGACGGGCGAGATCCCGGCGCGCAGCGCCGGCTCCTGCGGGTCCAGGCCCTCCGAGACGAACGCGGCCCGGTCGCCCAGCACGCGGAAGCGCGGCGCGGCGTGGGCGGCGTGGACCCCGGCCCACAGGTGCGAGCGCGCGCCCGACGCGTGGGCCAGCGCGAGGAAGACGTCATCCTCGACCTGCGCCCCCGGGCGCCGGCGCTCGAGCTCGGCGTAGACCGCGGTGACCGGGCCCAGGAGCTGAACGGCCTGGTCGACGAGGTGGGAGCCCAGGTCGAGCAGCAGGCCGCCGCCGCCGGCCGGGTCGGCGCCCTCGCGCCAGGCGCCGGCGCGGAGCTCCGGTCGCCAGCGGTCGAAGCGCGACTCCAGCCGCAGCACGCGGCCGAGGCGCCCGTGCGCGACGGCCGCCGTCAGCGTGAGGAAGTCGTCGTCCCAGCGGCGGTTGTGAAACGCGCTGAGCATCAGGCCCGCCGCCTGCGCACGGCCCGCCAGGTCGCGCGCCTGGTCCGCGGTGACCGCCAGCGGCTTGTCGACGACGACGTGGCGGCCGGCGTCCAGCGCGGCCTGCGCGAGCGGCACGTGGAAGCGGTTGGGCGCGGCGACGACGACCAGGTCGACGTCGCCCAGGACGTCGTCCAGCGCGTCGGCGGTGCGCGCGCCCGGGTGCTCGCGCGCGACCTGCGCCCGGCGCGCGGGGTCGCGCGTCACGACCGCGGCGAGCTCCAGGCCCTCCGTCGTTGCGATGAGCGGCGCGTGCAGGACGCCGCCGGCGAGCCCGAAGCCCGCGAGCGCGACGCGCAGCGGCCGATCTGGGGGCAGGGCGGCCATGCGGCCAAGCTAGCGGGTAAGGGGTCGGCCTCAGCGAGTAAGGGGTGGCGGGCCTCAGGTCGCTCCGTCCTGCCGATGTGGGGACGTCGTCGCAGGCGCAAGATGCTGTCCATGCTCAATCTCCTCTCCCAGCCTCTCGCCGCGACCCGCGACGAGGACGCCATGCGCGCCGGCCGGAGGACCCGACCCGCGTCGCGCGCGATCCCTCAGCGCGCGGCGACCTTCGGCCTCCTCCTGGGCCGGCGCGCCGAGCGTCACGTCCGGCGCCCTGCGCACGCCTAGATCGCCCGCACGCGCAGGCGTGAGGTCGCTCGTTGACCCCGTTGCACCACCCCTCTGACCCCATCCCCCTCGGCGCGCGACGCGTGCGGGAACATGTCTCCCCCATGCCCGCCCGCGTCACCGCCGATGCCTTCATCGGTCGCCGCCGCGAGCTCGCCGAGCTCGCGGCGGCGCTGGAGCGCGCCCGCGCCGGCCGGGCCGAGCTCGTCTTCGTGGCGGGCGAGTCGGGCGTCGGCAAGAGCCGGCTCGTCGACCACTTCGCCGACCACGCCCAGGCCGCGGGCGCCCGCGTGCTGTGGGGCGACTGCATCGACCTCGGCGACAACGAGCTGCCCTACGCGCCGATCGTCTCGGCGCTGCGCAGCCTCGCGCGCGGCGGCGACCCGGTCTTCGACGCGCTCGGCCCCGCGCGGGCCGAGCTGGCCCGGCTGCTGCCCGAGCTCGGCGCCCCGGCCGAGCTGCTCGTCGAGCCCTACGCCGGCAGTGCGCAGGGCCGCCTCTTCGAGCTGCTGCTGGCGCTCATGCGCGGGCTGTCCAGCGACGGGCCCGTCCTGCTGGTCATCGACGACCTGCACTGGGCCGACCGCTCGACGCGCGACTTCATGGCCTTCCTGGCCCGCAACCTCTGCGACCAGGCCGTCCTCGTCGTCGCCGCCTACCGCGTCGACGAGCTGCACCGCCGCCATCCGCTGCGCCCGCTGCTGGCCGAGCTCGAGCGCTCCGACGTGGCGCGCCGCCTGCCCGTCGAGCGCTTCACCCGCGCCGAGCTCGGCGCGCAGCTGGCCAACATCCTGGGCGCCGAGCCCGACGGCGGCCTGCTCGAGCGCGTCTGGGGCCGCAGCGAGGGCAACGCGCTGTACGCCGAGGAGATCCTCGCGGCCGAGCGCGAGGGCGACGGGACCCTGCCCGAGTCGCTGCGCGAGGCGCTCATGCTGCGCGTCGAGGCGCTCGGACCCGACACGCAGGAGGTCCTGCGCTGGGTCGCCGCGGCCCGCCGCGTCGAGCACGACGTGCTGCAGGAGGCCGCCCCGATCGGCGCGCGCGAGCTGCGAGATGCGCTGCGCGAGGCCGTCGCCCACCACGTGCTGCTGACCCAGGCCGACGGGACGATCGCGTTCCGCCACGCGCTGCTGCGCGAGGCCGTCCACGACGACCTGCTGCCGGGCGAGCGCGCCGAGCTGCACCGGCGCCTGGCGCTCGTGCTCGATGCACGCGTCGGCGAGCACCCGTGCCTCGGGCTCGGCCGCGCCGCCGAGATCGCCCATCACTTCGACGCCGCCGGCGACCAGCCCGCCGCGCTGCGGGCGGCCGTCCGCGCGGCCGAGGCCGCCGAGCGCGTCCACGCCGAGGGCGAGACCGCCGCGCTCTACGAGCGCGCGCTGGAGCTGTGGGACCGCGTCGAGAACGCCGAGGCGCTGGCGGGCTGCGACCACGTCGAGCTGCTGCACCGCGCGGCCCACGCCCACACCCACGACCACGGCCGCTCGATCGTCCTGTCCAAGCAGGCGCTCGGCGAGCTCGACCAGCAGCGCGACCCCGGCCGCGCCGCGCTGCTGCTCGAGCGTCTGGGCAAGGCGCGCTGGTCGCAGGGCAAGGGCGAGATCGCGCTGCAGGCCTGGGACGCCGCGCTCGACCTCCTGCCCGCCGACCCGCCCTCGGAGGAGCGCGCGCGGCTGCTGGCCTCCAAGGCCGCCGGGCTCATGCTGTGGGGCCGCTACGCCGACGGCCTGCTCATGGCCGACGAGGCGCTGGAGGCCGCCGGCGCGGTCGGCTCGCGCTTCGCGACGATGCACGCGCTGAACACGAAGGGCATCTGCTCGCTGGCGACCGACCTCGAGGCCGGCCTGGCCCTGCTGCGCGAGGCGATGGACATGGCGCGGACCGACGGCGAGGTCGACCAGCTCGTGCGCGGCTACATCAACCTGTCCGATGCGCTGCACCTCGCGGGGCGCACCCGCGAGGCCCATGCGCTGCTGGTCGCGGGGCGCGAGGAGCTGCGGGCGCTGGGCCGCCACGCCACCTGGCTGGACCTCCAGCAGGCCGAGATGGCCTACCACCTCGGCCTGTGGGACGAGGCCGACGAGCTCATGCCGCCCGAGCTGGGCCGCGGCCGCCAGGGCATGACGCGCGTGTTCTTCGAGATGCGCCGCGCCGAGCTCGAGCTGGCCCGCGGCGACAACGACAGCGCGCGCGACCGCCTCGACCTGGCCCGCGAGCTCGTCCGCCGCTCCTACGAACCGCAGTGGCACGCGCCGATCGCGTCCCTGACGGCCGGCCTGGAGCGCCGCGAGCGCCGGCTGGACGCCGCGCGCGCGGCGATCCGCGAGGGCCTGGACCGCGTCACCGACACCGGCGAGGTCGAGGACGGCGCCCGCCTGGCGCGGATCCTCGGCGCCGCCGCCGGCGTCGAGGCCGACGCCGCCCAGCAGGCGCGCGACCTCGGGCGCCACGGCGAGGAGGCCGCCGCCGCCGCGGCCGCGGCGGACTACGCGCGGCGCACCCGGGAGGCCGCCGCGCTGCCGTTCGCCTCGCACATCCCCGAGGCGCGGGGCTTCGCCCTGGCGGCCGAGGGCGAGGCGGCCGCGGCGGCCGGCCGGCCCGACCCCGAGCCGTGGGCGCGCGCCGCGGAGCTGTGGGAGGGCATCGAGCGCCCGTTCCGCGCCGGCCGTGCCCGCTGGATGGAGGCCGAGGCGCACCTGGCCCGCGGCGACCGCGCCGCCGCCGAGGCGGCCGCGACCGCGGCGATGGCCGTCGCGCGCGAGCTGCGCATCGGGTGGATGGCCGACGAGGTCGCCGGCCTGGCCCGGCGCGGCCGGCTGCGCCTCCCCGACGGCGTCGAGCCCGGCGCCGCCGCGCCCGCGCCCGGCGCGGCCGAGGCGGCGCGCGACCCCGCGGCCGAGCTCGGGCTCACGCCGCGCGAGCGCGACGTCCTGGCGCTGGTCGCCGAGGGCGCCACGAACCGCGAGATCGGCGAGCGGCTGTTCATGGCCGAGAAGACCGCCTCGGTCCACGTGTCGCGGATCCTGGCCAAGCTCGACGTCCGCAGCCGCACCGAGGCGGCGGCGGTCGCGCACCGGCTCGGCCTCGAGCAGGGGCCCGCCGCAGGACGCCTGGCCGCCGCCGGCTGACCGGTTCGCGCGGCCATGATCTAGGGTCGGGCCATGACGTCCGTGGGCTTCCTGGGGCTGGGGATCATGGGGTCGCGCATGGCGGCCAACCTGCAGCGCGCCGGCTTCGAGGTGACGGCCTGGACGCGCACGGCCGGCAAGGCCGACGCCTGGGCGCAGGAGCACGGCGCCCGCGCGGCCGCCACGCCCGCGGAGGCCGCGGCGGGCGCCGACGCGGTCATCTCGATGGTCGTCGACGGCCCGCAGGTCGAGGCGGTCCTGCTCGGCGACGACGGCGCCGCCTCCGGCGCGACCGCGGGCACGCTGTTCGTCGACATGTCGACGATCGCGCCCACCGACGCGCGACGCATCGGCACCGCGCTGACCCAGGACGGCCACGCCTTCGTCGACGCGCCGGTCACCGGGTCCTCGCCCAAGGCGGAGGACGGCACGCTGACCATCATGGCCGGCGGCGCCGAGGAGGACGTCGCCCGCGCCCGGCCGTTCTTCGAGGCCATGGGCTCGCTGATCATCCACGTCGGCGGGCCGGGCGACGGGCAGCGGATCAAGCTCATCAGCAACTCGGTGGCGGCCGCCAACTGCGTGACGCTGGCCCAGGCGCTCGTGGCGGCCTCGGCCGGCGGGCTGGACCTGGCCCGGCTGACCGAGGTCCTCGGCGCCGGCGCGGCGGCGTCCGCGATGGTCACGCTGAAGGCCGGGCCGATGCGCGAGCACGACTACACCACGCTCTTCAAGACCGAGCACATGCTCAAGGACGTGCGCCTGTGCCTCGAGGAGGCGCAGGCCGCCGGTGTGCCGTTCCCGGCGGCCGCCCTGGCGCGCGACGCGCTGGTCGCGGCGGTCGGCCGCGGCTTCGGAGACGCGGACTTCGCGGCCGTCCTGGAGGTCTTCGAGGGCATGGCGGGCCTGCGCATCGGCGAGCCCTGACCGCACGCCGACGTTCAGAATGAGCGTCTACGCGCCAACTTTTGCGGCCGGAAAGTCGGCCGTTAGCAGGGAGATTTTGGGATCTTCACATGGTGTGTGACAATCTGGGTCCTTCCCGCAGCAGCCTCCGGGGTACCGGTGGAGGCGCGGGATTTCTGTCGTCACTTACCTCTGAACCCCCTCCTATGCCTATTGCGATCAAGGAATGGGCGGTCACCGTCCGCGCCCTCGCCGAGGGTGAGCAGCTCGTCACCCTCCGCAAGGGCGGTGTCGGCGAGCCGAGCCGGAACTTCACGCTCGAGCACGACCGCTTCTTCCTCTACCCGACGTTCGATCACCAGCGCTACGACCTTGTGCGTGATTCGCACCAGCCGGAGCTGCGCCGCGCCCTCGAAGAGGGCGTATGGCCCGATGGTGATCCGCCGCTGCACGCGCTGACCCGCGACGGCGGCATCGGCCAGCCCGACCGCGTGCGCATCCGCGCATGGGCCGAGGTGGCCGCCTCATGGACGATCACCGACCCGCGTTCGGTCGGCGAGCTGTCCCCGTACTACGTGTGGACGACCGACTACGCCGAGAAGCGCCTGGCGTGGAAGCGTCGCCACCCCCTGCATGTCGTCCTCCTGCGCACCTACCGCATCCCGCGGCCGGTCACTGTGCGGGTCAAGGACGAGTTCGGCGGCTGCCGGTCGTGGCTGGAGATCACGCGCGACCTGCCGTTCGAGGGCACCCCGGTGCTCTCCGACGACGAGTTCGACCGGGCGTACGAGCAGATCGCCGAGATCTGCGACGCGCGGGTCCCGGCGCTCGCCTGAGCGCGCCGGCCGACACTGAGGCGTCCGCGGAGCATCGCTGCTCCGCGGCGCGCCGCGTGCTCGTCATCGGCATCGGCGGTGGCGGTGACGTCGCCGGCGCCCTCGCGGCGGCCGAGGCCATCCGCGCGCTGGGCACCGAGGCCGTCGTCGGCGGCATCACCTGGGAGCGCCGCCCGGTCGATCCGCTGCCCGGTCCCCGCCGGCTGGACGAGATCATCGGGGCCGAGGTCCTGCACGAGGCCGTCGCCCTGGCCGCCCCGGCGACCACCGGACCCGGCGGCTTCCGCTTCTGCGAGGCCGACATGGCGGCCTTCCTCGGCGAGCCGACGGTCCTGGTCGATCCCAACCCCGGGCCCGCGGCGATCGCGGCCGGGCTCGACGTCGCCGCCCGGCATCTCGGCTGCGACCTCGTCGTGCTGCTCGACGTCGGCGGCGACGTCCTGGCCCACGGCCACGAGCCGGGGCTGGCCAGCCCGCTGGCCGACGCCACGATGCTCGCCGCCGCGCCGCGCATGGCGACGCCGGTGCTCGGGGTCGTGTTCGGCGCGGGCTGCGACGGCGAGCTGACCCCGGCCGAGGTGCGCGAGCGCCTCGCCGAGGTGGCGGCCGCCGGCGGGGACCTCGGCGAGCTCGCGCTGCCCGGCGCCGCGCTGGACCGGGTCGAGGCCGCGCTGGCCGTCGTGACGACGGAGGCCAGCGCGATGGCGATGCGCTGCGCCCGCGGCGAGACCGGGGTGGTGCCGATCCGCGGGGGGCGCCGCAGCGTGCCGCTCACGGCCGACGGCGGGCGCCTGTCGTGCTTCGACCCGGTCGTCGCGATGGGCTCGGCGGCACGCCTGGCCGCCGCCGTCGCGCAGGCCTGCAGCCTGCAGGATGCCCAGGCGATCCTCGCCGCCCGCGGCGTGCGCACCGAGCTCGACTACGAGCGCGACGCCGCGGCCGCCACCGGCTGACGCCGACGCCGCTCAGACCAGCAGCTCGGTGCCGATCCAGGCGATGAGCGCCACGACGACGAGCGCGGCGACCAGCCCGAGCAGGATCCGTGACGGGGCGTCGATGCCCGCGCGCGCCCGGGCCGAGCGCCCGTCGGGGGCGGGCAGCAGATCGGCCTGCAGCAGCACCTCGCGGGCGGTCTGCACCCCCGACCGCGGCACGAGGACGTCGCGCGGGCCGGCGGCCAGCATGTCGGGCACGTCGAAGCCGCGGGAGCGCCGCAGCATGGACGGGACGCCCTCCTCGAGCAGCATGCCCTGGATGAGCTCGGCCTCGGCCTGGTGGCGGCCGCCGGCGACCCGGACGAGCTCGCCCTCGCTGAGCTGGGGCTTGATCTTGCGCGCCCGGGCGTGCGCCTCGGTGACCACGGCGTCCGCGCCGCGCGGGCCGGGGTGGACGAGCGGCATGCCACAGGCCGCGCAGAAGCGCTCGTGCAACGGGTGCGCGGTCCCGCACGAGGGGCAGACGAGCGCCGCGGGCTCAGGCCGAGCCATGCGCGCTCCCGCCGCCCATCAGCCCTCGACCTGGACCTCGGCCTCGCTGACCTGGCCGTCGGCGATCCGCCAGTTGCGGACCTCGGGCTCGTCGCCGGCGACGCCGATGATGAGCCACTCCATGCCGGGCCAGTTGGCCGCGAAGTTGATGTCGGTCTGCGACGGGCGCGGGGCCGATCGCGTGTGGGAGTGGTAGATGACCGCCTCCTCGACCTGCCCGAGCGCCAGCACGTCGGCGGGGGCGAACTCGAAGCGCAGCGGGCTGTGCGCAGTGTTCTGCACCGGCACGACGTCGACCGCGCGCCCGTCCCGGAGCACCACGAACCCGCAGCACTCCACCGGCGCCTCGCGCCGGGCGTGGTCGACGATCTGCTGCAGCAGGGCGGGCGCGATCTTCATCGCGTCAGACCCTAGCGAGCGCGCCCGGCCACCCAGCGCAGCACGAAGCCGCCCGGCGTGCCGCCGGGGCGCCGCGGCGCTCGCCGCACGGGCGAGGCCGCGTCACTCGCTCTTGATCGCGGGCTTCTCGTCGTCGCGGTGCTCGCCGTTGATCGAGTCCTTGAACTCGCGCATGCCCTTGCCCATGGCGCGGCCCGCCTCGGGCAGCTTCTTGGGGCCCAGCACGATGAGCGCGATGACGAGGATGACGATCAACTCGGGAAAGCCGATTCCGGGCATAGATGCAGTCTCTCAGGGTCGGGTTGTCGTGAGACTAAGCCAAAGCGACAGCGTGTGTATCGGCTCTCGGCTGCCGGATCCTCACCACCACACCGTCGACTCGAGGTTCTCGACCTCGTCGACGGGCAGCGTGTAGATGCCGGAGGACAGGTACTTCCAGCCGTCGTCGCAGACGATGAACACGACGTTGCCCTCGTCCATCTCGCCCGCGATGCGCACGGCGATCGACGCGATGGCCCCCGAGGAGACGCCCGCGAAGATGCCCTCGTCGTCCAGGAGCCGGCGCGTCCAGATGATCGCGTCGCGGTTGGTCACGAAGATCTTGCGGTCCAGGACGGAGAGGTCGATGATCGGCGGGATGAAGCCGTCGTCGAGGGAGCGCAGCCCTTGGACGGGCTCGCCCTGCATGGGCTCGGCGGCGACGATCTTGACCGCGTCGCCCAGCTCCTCCTTGAAGCGCCGGCCGTTGCCCATCAGCGTGCCGCCCGTGCCCAGGCCCGCCACGAACGCAGCGATCTGGCCGTCGAGCTCCTCGAGGATCTCGGGCGCCGTGCCCTCGTAGTGGGCGCGCGGGTTGGCCGGGTTGCCGTACTGGTAGGGCATGTAGTACGACGGGTCGGACCCGGCCATCTCCAGCGCCATGGCGACGGCGCCGTTGGAGCCCTGGCTGCCGGGCGAGTACACGATCTCGGCGCCGTACATCTTCAGCAGCTGGGTGCGCTCGGGCGTGACGTTGTCGGGCATGACCACCTTGAGGCGGTAGCCCTTGCGCTTGGCGATCATCGCCAGCGAGATGCCGGTGTTGCCCGAGGTCGGCTCGAGGATCGTGGTGTCGGGCCCGATCGCGCCCTTCTCCTCGGCGTCCTCGATGAGCGCCCGCGCGACGCGGTCCTTGACCGAGCCCGTCGGGTTGAACGACTCCATCTTGGCCCAGATGCGGACGCCCGGCTTCGGCGACAGCCGCCGCATCTCGATGAGCGGCGTGTTGCCGATGGCCTGGACGATGTCGCTGTAGCGACCGCCGCAGGGCCGGTTCTTCAGAGGCGGGAGACCCATACTTCACGAAATATAGCGCTGCGCCGCAGCACGCCTGAAGGCCTCACACACCGGCACGACCACGCCGCCGGCACCCGCGGGACCCGCCCCCTGGGCGGACGCTCGCCAAGGAGCTCATCGCCCTCCGGGCGACGCCCCTCCCGCCATGGCCGGCAGGATCACCAGCACGTCGCCCTCGCCGACCCCGGTGGTCAGCCCGTCGAGGACGCGGACGTCCTCGTCGTTGAGGTAGACGTTGACGTAGCGGTTGAGCTCGCCGTCGGCGCCGAAGAGCTGGCCGCGGGTGTCGGGGTGCGCGGTGGCCAGGCCCTCGAGCACCTCGCCGACGGTGCCGCCGTCGGCCTGGACCTCGCGCTCGCCGCCCACGGACGGGCGCAGCACGGGCGGGATGCGGATCGTCGCCATAGGTCGTGGACCCTAGCCCGCCGCGGCGCAGAACGCCTCGTAGTCGGGGAACACGCCGAGCTCGTCGTCGGTGATCGACTCCGGCTCGCGCGAGCAGATCGGGCACTCCGGGTCGCGGCGCACCTTCAGCTCGGTCGTCGTCGCACCCAGCGCGTCGTAGATCAGCAGGCGCCCGATGAGCGGGTCGCCCTCCCCGATGATGAGCTTGATGACCTCGGTGGCCTGCAGCAGGCCCATCGTGCCGGGCAGCACGCCCAGAACGCCGTTGGCGCCGCAGGACGGCGCCAGCTCGGCCGGAGGCGGCTGGCGGAACAGGCAGCGGTAGCACGGCCCGTCGTAGGGGGCGAAGACGCTGAGCTGGCCCTCGAAGCCGAGGATCGCGGCGCTGACGACCGGGATCTTCAGCCGCACGGAGGCGTCGTTGAGCAGGTAGCGCGTCGGGAAGTTGTCGACACCGTCGACGACGATGTCGTAGTCCTTGATGATCTCGACGATGTTCGATGCGTCCAGGCGCGCCTGGTACTTGCGGACCTCGACGTCGGGGTTCAGCGCGTTGATGGCCTCCTCGGCGCTGTCCACCTTCGGCACCCCGACGCGGCCGGTCGTGTGGATGATCTGGCGCTGGAGGTTGGAGAGGTCGACGACGTCGTCGTCGACGATGCCCAGCGTGCCGACGCCGGCGGCCGCGAGGTACAGCGCGGTCGGCGAGCCCAGGCCCCCGGCGCCGAGCAGCAGCACCTTGGCGTCCAGGAGCTTCTGCTGGCCGTCGACGCCGACCTCGGGCAGCAGGAAGTGGCGGGAGTAGCGCTGGCGCTGCTCGGGTGTGAAGGCGCGGGGCACCTCGACGGCGTAGCCGCGGTCCTTCCACAGCGTGTAGCCGCCGGTCATCGACTCGACGTGCTCGTAGCCCAGGTCGTCGCGCAGCGTCTTGGCCGCCAGCGCGGAGCGGTTGCCCGAGGCGCAATAGAGGATGACCCGCTGGGAGCGGTCGGGCGCCGCGCCCTCGATGCGCGACTCCAGGAAGCCGCGTGGGACGTGGTGGGCGCCCGGCAGGTGGCCGGCGTCCCACTCGTCGCTCTCGCGGACGTCCACGATCACGGCCTGGTCACCGCCGGTGACCTCGCTGACGGCCGACGGGTCGACCTCGTCGATCTGGGCCTTGACCTGCTTGATGAACTCGGCGCCGGAAGGGCTCACTTGCTAATCACCTGAACGTCGGTCGGGATTCCAACTTCAGAAAGTGTAGCGACCGGCGCGCGGGAGGCGCGGGGGGTTCGCCGACCGCCCCTCCGGGGTGCCCCCCGGCACCGGAGAGACGGTCGCACGATCCCACCGCGAAAGGGCCACCGCGGCGCCACGAGACCATGTGGCGCCCCTCGGATCAGGAGGGAAGGTCGGTGGATGTTCCGGGACTTGCTGCACGAGGAGTATCGGGTTGGGCGGCAGCGACCGATATGGGGTGAAGACCCCAAATGCGCCGACCCACGCTCGCGACCCAGATCCTGGCGGTCAACGCCCTCCTCATCACCGCCACCGGCCTGGCCGCGGTGGCGGTCGCCCGCCTGTCGCTGGAGGACGTCGTCGGCCGCCGGCAGGCCCTCGTGCTCGTCGCCGGCATCCTCGGGGCCGTGCTCGTCAACGGCGTGGTGCTGCGGCGCCGCTTCGCCCCGCTGGACCACCTCATCGACGTGATGGAGCGGATCGACCTCACGCGGCCCGGCGTGCGGGCCGAGATCCCCGGCGCCGACTCCGAGGACGTCATCCGCCTCGTGCAGGCCTTCAACCGCATGCTCGGCCGCCTGGAGGACGAGCGCACCCGGACGGCCGCCGCGGTGCTCCAGGGCCAGGAGAGCGAGCGCGCGCGTCTCGCGCGCGACCTGCACGACGAGTGCAACCAGGCGCTGACCGGCGTCCTGCTGCGCCTGCAGGCCACGATGCAGCACGCCCCCCAGGAGCTGCGCGCCGAGCTGCAGGACACCAAGGAGGTCGCCGCCGCCGCCATGGAGGAGCTCCTGCGCCTGGCCCGCGAGCTGCGCCCCGCCGCCCTGGACGACCACGGCCTGCACGCCGCGCTGCGCACGCAGGCCGAGCGCTTCGCCGAGCAGACCGGCGTCCCGGTCGAGCTGCGGGTCTACGACGAGCTGCTCGACATCCCCGAGCACGAGCAGACCGTCGTCTACCGCGTCGTGCAGGAGTCCCTGTCCAACGCCGGGCGCCACGCGCAGGCCTCGCGCGTCGTCGTCGAGCTCGGCCGCGACCACGGCCGGCCCGTCGTGCGCATCGCCGACGACGGGGTCGGCTTCGCCAGCCTCACGGGCGACGGCATCGGCCTCGTGGGCATGCGTGAGCGCGCGCGCCTGGCGCACGGGCGCCTCGAGGTCCAGTCCGTCGTGGGCCGCGGCACGACGGTGGAGCTGCGCCTGGACCGCGACCTGTGGGCCGCCGAGACCGAGCGTGAGGCCGCCTGATGCGCCTGCTCATCGCCGACGACCACGGCGTGGTGCGCAGCGGGCTGCGGCTGCTGCTCGAGCGCCAGGCCGACATGGAGGTCGTCGCGGAGGCCGGCGACGGCGCCGAGGCCGTCCAGCGGGCCATCCAGGAGCGCCCCGACGTCTGCATCCTCGACGTCTCGATGCCCAAGCTGACCGGGCTGCAGGCCGCGCGCGAGATCCGCGCCCAGGTGCCCGACAGCGCGGTGCTCATCCTCTCCATGCACGACGACGACCGCTACCTCTTCGAGGCCCTGAAGGCCGGCGCGGGCGGCTACGTGCTCAAGAAGGAGGCCGACGAGTTCCTCGTCGACGCCGTCCGCTCGGTCCTGCGCGGCGAGCCGTTTCTGACCAACGCCGCCCAGCGCGCACTGGTGCGCGAGTGGATGGCCGACGACAGCGCCGGCCCGGTCGAGCCGCTCACCCCGCGCGAGCAGGAGGTCCTCAAGCTCATCGCCGAGGCCCACACCAACCGCGAGATCGGCGAGATCCTGCACCTGGCCGAGAAGACGGTCGAGTCCCATCGCGGCAACCTGCTGCGCAAGCTGGGCATGCGCGACCGCGTGGAGCTCGTCCGCTACGCGATCCGCCGCGGCCTGATCGAGCCCTGACCGCGGCCCTCGGCCGGCCGTACGCGGGCCTCTCGCGACGCCCGCGGGGCCGATGGGTCATCCTTGGGGGTGGTGAGCGAGCAGCAGCAGGATCACGAGAGCGCCGTCGCGGCGCAGCCGGCCGGCGAGCCGGCCGCCCCCACGGCACCGCCCGTCCCCGCCCCGGAGGAGCCCACGGTGCCGCCGGCGGCCGTCCCTGCGCCGGATCCGGTCGCCGACGCCCCGGCCGCGTCCGAGCCTGCGCCCGGGCCCGAGCCCGCTGCGGCGTCCGAGCCCGAGCCCGTCGTGGGCCCGAAGATCGTCGTGGGCCCGAAGATCGTCGGCGTCATCGAGGAGAAGCCGCTCCCGGTCGTCAAGAAGCGCCTGCAGGAGAAGCCCAAGCGCGAGCCGCTGCCCTGGCCCGAGCTGCGGGCCGCCGTCGCCGCGACCCGCGACGACCTCGATGTCGCCGAGCTCAAGGAGCTCTTCCGCCTGTTCCCGCAGAAGCTGCGCGACGAGGTCACCGAGAGCGTGCGCGGCTTCCAGAAGGGTGCGCGGCGCCCCGTCTCCCAGCACGCCGCCAAGCAGCTGGCCCGTGCGTCGCACACCGCCCGGCGGATGAAGAAGAACTCGCATCCGAGCTCCGAGGTCGGCGAGGCGCTCGGCCAGGCCATGGCCGCCGAGCTCATCGCGTCGCTGGAGCCCGAGAAGGCCGCCCAGGTCATCCTCCCCAAGCGCGACCTGCTCGAGCGCGAGGCGCGCCAGGCCCACCGCCGCGCCCGCGACGAGGAGGACAGGCGCCGCGACGAGCAGCGCCGCAAGCGGCGCGAGGACGCCCGCTCCTCACGTCAGCAGACCTCCTTCGGCGAGTTCTCCGGGGCCAAGATCAAGGGCCTGGACGAGATCGCCGCGCTGTTCCAGCAGCCCGGCGGCGACCCGGAGCCCGAGCCGGAGGCGCCCGCTCCCGAGGCCCCCGAGCCCGCTGCCGCCCCCGAGCCCGCTGCCGCCCTCGAGGCCACCGAGGCCACCGAGGCCACCGAGGCCCCCGAGGGCCAGGCGGTCCCGGCGCCCGAGCCGGACCCCGCCCCCGAGGCCGACGCCGCGCCCGGCGCCGCCGAGGCCGCGGCGCCGGACCCCGACGCGTCCTGAGCCGGACGCCTACCCTCTGAGGCGCATGCCGGCCCGCGCCCGTCTGACGCTCCTGCTGACCGCGAGCCTCGTGCTCGTCGCCGCGCTGGCGATCGTGGTCTTCGCGGGCTCGGGCGGCCACGAGCGCTCGGGCAAGGGCTTCGAGGGCTCCCTGCGCCCCGAGGGCATCCCGCCGGCCGACTTCTCCCTGCGCGACCAGGACGGCAGGACCGTCAGCCTGGCGGCCTACCGCGGCCGGCCGGTGATCCTCACGTTCATGTACTCGACCTGCAAGGACACGTGCCCGCTCACGGCCCAGCAGATCCGGATCGCGATGGACGACCTCGGCCACGACGTCCCGGCGCTGGCCGTCTCCGTCGACCCGGCCAACGACACCGAGCTCAACGCGAAGCGCTTCCTGCTCCAGCAGCACCTCAGCGGACGCATGCGGTTCCTGATGGGCAGCCGCGCGCAGCTGCAGCCCATCTGGAAGGCCTACGGCATCGAGCCGCAGGGCAAGAAGTTCGACCACTCGGCCTACGTGCTGCTCATCGACGCGCGCGGCGTCCAACGCATCGGCTGGCCCGTGTCCCAGCTGACGCCCGAGGGCCTGGCGCATGACCTGCGCCTGCTCGGCGCCGCGGCCTGAGCGCCGCGCGCCCGGCCGCGCTCAGACCGGACGGCCCTCGTCGGGCTCCTCGTCCTCGCCGCCGCCCGAGCGCCGGTCCTTCCAGCTCTGGTAGCCCAGCGCGCCCACGACGACGGCCACGGGCGCCAGGTACAGCAGCCCGGCGATCCAGTGGCCCGCGTGGGCCACGATGAGCAGCGCGGTCATTGCTGGGCGGCGGCCGACAGCAGCCACAGGCCGAGGGAGGTGAACGCCACCATGACCGCCAGCATCCAGTACTGCGAGCGGGTCGCGTCGCGCACGCGGTCGAAGACGGCCAGCGCCCGGTCGTGGGCCAGCGTCAGGCCGGCCACGTGGCCGAGGACGAGCGCAGCGACCTGCACGTACCAGATGCCCGTGGCGCTGATCCACGTGTAGTTGATCGTCCACGAGCGCGTGCCCAGCAGGTCGGAGCCGTGACCGAGCGGGTCGGAGAGCAGGGCGCCCAGCGCCTGGCCCTGGTAGGCCAGCAGCGAGAAGTAGTGCGCCACGACGTAGGCCAGTGCGATGGGGACCAGCGTGTGGGCGAAGGAGGGCGCCAGCTCGGACGCCGGCCGGCGCCGGCCGACGGTGTGCATCCCGGCCACGCCCAGGCGGTACAGGAGCCCGATGAGGGCGACCATGACGAGCATGCCCACCGTGCCCGCCCACTCCAGCGCGTGCTCGGCATTGAGCCCCAGGTCGGCGAAGAAGCTCTGCAGGTGCGGGACGATCGAGTTCCACAGGCGGCCCTGCGAGAAGCCGTCGAAGCTCGTCGTGCCGATCATCGTGCACAGCAGCGCGACGGTGCCCGCAACGGGCGTCAGCGACGGGACGCCGCCCAGCGGCGGCCGGCGCCACAGCGCACGATCGTGCCAGTGCAGCGGCGAGACGCAGGCGAAGAGGCCGAAGTAGACGCCGAAGGCGTCGCCGCGCCGCGACCACGCCTCGACCCCGTAGAGGCTCTGGCCCACGAGCTGCACGGCGGCGTAGGCGACCGCCATGATCGCCAGCTTCGTGGGGTCGTCCTTGTTGGCGTAGACGAGCTCGACCCAGGCGAAGACGAGGATGCCCACCACGGCCGGCCAGCGCCCCAGCGCCGGCGGGTAGGGCAGCGGGTCCAGCCCCGCGTCGGCGCCGCCGAGCCGGCGGCTCGCCCACCCCACGGCCTTGCCGACCGCCAGCCAGGGGTTGAACGCGCGGAAGACGTCGCCGAGCAGCGCGGAGGCGAACGGGAACCCGACCCAGAACAGGACGTAGATGACGGTCGGCGCGAGGTTGGCGGTCGCCGACTGCGTCCCCGCGAAGCCCGCGTAGACCGTGAGGGCGAACGCGGCGACGCCGACCATGCCGGCCAGGACCTCCAGGATCCGCGGGACGCCGGCGACGCGGTGCTCGACCACGTGCTGCAGGCGCGGGACGGCCCACAGCACCGCCAGGCCGACGAACGAGGCGACGAGCACCACGGCCGCCGCCCAGGCGAACAGCCAGCGCGGGATCGGCAGGTCCTGCTTGCCCACCAGGCCGTGGGCGGAGGCCGCGGCGGGCAGCGCCAGCGCGGCGGCCGTGACGAGCAGGGCGACGCGCGCGCCGAGGCGCGCGCGGCTCACGGGGTGACCTCGAGCTCGGCGATCTGCGTGGCGTGGCCCTCGAGCTCGACGACGAACCGGCCCTCGATGCGCCCGGGGATCGTGAAGCTCGCCGAGCCGCCCTGCCCCACGTCGGCGTGGACGTCGTAGCCGTGGACGTGGATCTCGTCGGCGGTGTCGGAGCGCACGCGGAAGCGGATCGTGTCGCCGCGCGTGAAGCTCAGGCGCTTGACGCCGCCCTTGGGCCTGGCGTCGACGACCTGGACGACGGGGATCGCGGGCGCCTTGGGCGCGGTCTGGGTCGTCGCCGCCGGGATGGTCGCACCGGTCGTCGCCGGCGCGGGCCTCGCGACGGCGACCTCGGGAGCCGTCGCCGTGGCCGGGGACGAGTCGTCCGATCCGCGGGCCACGACGAAGGCCACGACGAGCGCGACGACGGCGAGCACGAGGATCGCGATCCGGGCGCGGGGCGTCATGGCCCCACACCCTTCCAAATGCGGTGGCGGCACGTCGAGGACGCGGAGAGGCGCGCCCGGGGGCGCGCCTCTCGGTCCCGCATCGCTATCCGGCGCGCCGGGCCGCGCCGGACGCGATCAGCACTTGCCGATGTTCTTGGTCAGCGGCGTCACGACGCCGGCCTCGGAGGTGAACGTCACCGACGCGGAGCGCTGCTTGGTCTTGCAGCCGACGGACGAGAAGTAGCCGACCTTCTTGCCCTTGATGGTGCGCGACAGCTTCTTCCACGTGGACTTCACCGACGTCACGGCGACGTCGAGCCCGAGCTGGTGGCGCAGGCCGTTCGGCACGGTGAACGAGAGCGCGGCGCCCTTGCTCGTGTTGGCCCACTTGGCGTCGATGGCCTGCGAGATCGGGGCCACGCAGGCGCCCGGGGCGGTGCCGTCGAGGAACAGCGCGACCTTGTTGGTGCCTGCGGCGTAGGCCGTGAGCGTCAGGGTGCAGGTGGCGCTCTTGGGCGTGCCGACCTGGCCGATGTCGGCCGAGATCGAGCCGGTGCCGACGATGGCCTTCTTCGAGCAGCCCTGGTCGTTGGTGGCCGCGTTGATCTTGGCCGCGGTGCACGTCGTGGTGACCGCCCTCGTGTTCACCTTGGCCCCGCCGATGGTGAACTTGTAGGCCTTGACGATCTGCGGCAGGTTGCCCGCAGGATCGGTGATCGTGTAGTTGAAGCTGAAGCCCGTGATCTTGGGCTTGGCCTTCGTGCCGCCGGCCGGCACCTTGCCGGTGAAGTCATACGCGTTGGTCTGGGCGAAGGCGGTGGCGGCGATGCCGAGGACGGCGATCAGAGCAGCGACCACGAGGAAGCGCGACTTGCGCAACGGTTCTCTCCTCTTGTACTGATGGGGACAGGGAACGACGGTCCGACTCTGCCACAACCCGCCACCGCGTGCCGAGTTGCGGTGGGCCTCGGGAAGGTCCGCGGACAGCCGTCTGCGCTACCGTCGCTGCGCGCATGAGGGTGCCCACGGACACGATCGCCGCCCCGATGTTCCCCGCCGCCCTGCGGTGGCTCAACGTGGCGTCCCTGCGCATGGACCAGCAGCGCGGACGGCCCGTGCTGCTCGAGTTCTTCGACGTCTGCCGGCCGGCCTCCCTGCGGACGCTGCCCTACCTGCAGGCCTGGCACGAGCGCTACGAGGCCGACGGCCTGCGGGTCATCTCCGTCCACGCGCCCGGCTTCGCACCGGGCCGCGATGAGGCGGTCGTCGCCGCCGCCGTCGCGCGCCTGGGCATCGCGCACCCGGTGCTGCTCGACACCGAGCTGCAGCTCTGGCGCATCTACGAGAACGAGGGCTGGCCGGCCCGCTACCTCTTCGACCGCGATCTGCGGCTGTTCGAGGTCCACTTCGGCGAGGGCGGCTACCACGAGACCGAGGCGGCCATCCAGGAGCTGCTCGGCGTCGAGCGCGACCCGGTCGCCTTCCTGCACCCCGAGGACGACCCCGACGCGCGGATCGTCGTCCCCACGCCCGACCAGGAGGGCGCGTGGTCGGGCCCCTACGAGGCCGGCGCGGTCTGGGCGGTGCTCGAGGGGACCGGGACGCTGCGGGTCAACGGCGCCGACCGCGAGGTCGCCTGGACCGGCGCGCACCTGCTCGTCGACCACGGCCGCCACGAGCACGGCGTGCTCGAGATCGAGGCCGGGCCGGGAGTGACGGTCCATGCCGTCTGCTTCACGCCGGGTCTGGCCGCGGGCTGAAGTCCTGCAGCAGGCGCAGCAGCTGCGGCGCCCCCTCGTCGGCCACCACGATCGCGCCGCCCGGCCAGTAGGGGCTGGCCGACCGCGTGCGGTCGGTGAACCAGCCCTCGTTGACCCAGCTGCCGGTGTTGTGCAGCCACGCGCCCGAGGCCGTGCGCCACTCGAGCAGGTCGTCGTCGGGCAGCGGCCCCGTCCGGTGGCTGTGGCCGAAGATCACGTGCTCGGCCACGATGCCCAGGCGAGCCGTGACCTGCCCCATGCCCGTCAGCGCGTTGCGGCGCAACGCCGCCGAGGACAGGTCGCTGCTCAGCGGCCCGATGCCCAGGAGGTTCAGCCCGCCGATGCCGAGCGGGAACGCGGCGGCCAGCGCGCGGGCGCGGATGGGCCGGTGCCCGTCGCCGCTGAGCATGGAGTAGGCCCGGCCCGCGCGCCCGGCCCCGGCGGCGGGGCGGTCGTCGCCCGCGCGCTGGGCGGCCGCGTCGATCCAGGCGTACAGCGGGGCCAGCACGCGCTCGTAGTCCTCGGCGACGGCCGGCGAGGGCACGGCCTGCGCGAGGCGCTGCATCGCGCCGGCCGCGAGGCGCTCGAACGTCGGCACGGTGCCGTGCGGGTCGAGGTAGTGGCCGTGGGTCGCGTAGACGTCGTCGCGCAGCCAGAGCCCCGGATAGGCCAGGTCCACCGCCCGACCCTCCCCCGCCCCCAGCCACGCGGCGACCTGCCCGGCGGCCGGCGAGGCCTCCGCGGGAGCGATCCACGTCTCGAGGCCCAGCGGCCCGGCATGGGCGGCCAGCCACGGGGCGGCCAGCGCGTAGTCGTGGTTGCCGGGGACGAGCACGACCTCGGCGCCGCGCGGCAGCGCGCCGGCGAGGTCGCGCAGGACCGGCTCGGCGCGGCCCAGCGCCTCGCGCACGGGCCCCTGGCGCAGCTCGAGCGTGTCGCCGAGCAGCACGAGGCGGTCGGCGCCGGCGACCTCGGCGAGCAGAGGCGGCCGCGCCTCGGGCCGGCGCAGCACGTCCACCCCCGTGCGCCCGCCGAGGTGCAGATCCGAGACGACGAGCGTGCGCATCCGGCGACGAGGCTATCCGCCGCCGCAGGCGCCCTCAGGCGATCCCGGCCGCCCGCCGCGGCGGCGTGGCCTCCGAGCGCGACGAGATGACCCGGTCGACGAGCCCGTAGGCCACGGCCTCGTGGGCGGTGAAGTAGCGGTCGCGCTCGATGTCGGCCTTGACCCGCGCCGCGTCCTGGCCCGTGTGCTCGGCGTAGAGCTCCTCGTAGCGCCGGCGCAGGGCGATGGCCTCACGGGCGTGGATCTCCATGTCGGTGGACTGCCCCTGGTAGGAGCCGTGCGGCTGATGGATGAGGATCCGCGCGTTGGGCAGGGCCATGCGCTTGCCCAACGCGCCGCCGGCCAGGACGAGCGACCCGCCCGACATGGCGATCCCGCAGCAGATCGTCGCGACGTCGCAGGCGACGAACTGCATCGCGTCGTAGATCGCCAGCGCCGCGTAGGCCGAGCCGCCCGGGGAGTTGACGTACAGGCTGATGTCCTTGTCGGGGTCGTCGGCCTCGAGGTGGATGAGCTGGGCGACGATGAGGTTGGCGATCTCGTCGTCGATCTGGCTGCCGAGGAACACGACGCGGTCGTTGAGCAGGCGGGAGTAGATGTCGAACGAGCGCTCGCCGCGCGGCGACTGCTCGACGACCATGGGGACGAGGGGCATCGGCTGGTCTCCTTTTCCGTGCGCAACCATTTGGTTGCGCGTTGGGCAGGACGGTAGCATTCGCAACCATGGAGTTGCACGAAGAGGTCGGCGCCGTGCGCCGCGAGACCGAGCTCGACGCGCCGCGCGAGGCCGTCTGGCCGCTGCTGGGCCAGCCCGCCGGGCTGGCGTCCTGGCTGGCCGACGACGTCGACCTGGCGGCCGTGGCGCCGGGCGAGCGCGGGACCGTGCGCGAGGACGGCGAGGAGCGACTGGTCTGCGTCGAGGAGGTCGAGGAGGGCCGCCGCGTCGCGCTGTCATGGTGCGCGCCCGCGGGCGATCCGTCGCTCGTCGAGCTCACGCTCGACGACCTCGAGGACGGGCGCACGCGCCTGGTCGTCGTGGAGATCCCGCTCGTGGCGCTGCGGATGGCCGCGACGGCCACGACCGCGTCGCTGCGCCGCGCCCACGGCCCGCAGATGGCGGCGGTCTGAGCCGCCGATGGCCGATGATCCGGGACCCGTCTTCGCCGCGCTGGCCGACCCGACGCGCCGCGAGGTGGTGCGACTGCTGGCCCGCACCCCGGGACTGACCGCCTCGGCGCTGGCCGGCGAGCTGCCCGTGAGCCGGCAGGCCATCGCCAAGCACCTGGTCCTCCTGCGCGACGCGGGCCTGGCCGAGGCCGAGCACGCCGGGCGCGAGACCCGGTACCGCCTCACGCCCGAGCCGCTGACCGGGGCGATGGCGTGGATGGCCGAGGCCGGCGGGCGCTGGGACACCCGGCTGGACCGCCTGCGGCGCCGGCTGTAGCGGCTAGACGGGCTGGTCGGACAGCAGAGCGGCGGCCCGCCGGCGCTGCTTGGTCAGGCGCAGGTGGAGGTCGGCCTTCTCGAGCAGGTCGTCGGGCGTCGCGCCGTCCTGCGGGAACACCGCCACGCCGATCGAGGCCCGCACGGGCGTGTGGTCGGCCGCGTCGATGCGAGCCAGCGCCGCCTCGATGCGCTGGACCAGCAGCGTGGCGCCGTCGGCGTCGGCCTCCGGGACCAGCACGGCGAACTCGTCGCCGCCCTGGCGGGCCACGACATCGGAGCCGCGGACGTTCTCGACGAGCACGCGGCCGACCTCCTGGAGCAGGCGGTCGCCCTCCAGGTGGCCGTGGGTCTCGTTGATCGCCTTGAAGGAGTCGACGTCGAGCGTCAGCAGCGCGAAGCGCTCGGGGTCCTGCGCGGTGACCTCGTGGAGGCGCTCGTGCAGGCGGCGATAGTTGCCCACGCCGGTCAGCGGATCGGCCAGCGAGAGCTCGCGCTGGCGCACGGCGTGGCGCTCGGCCGCCCGGGCCCGGGCGATCGTCAGCGCCGCCAGGCCCGCGAAGCACGCCGTGGCCGTGGGCCAGGCGCCGTAGACCGTCCCGGCCACCAGGCCGGCCACCGAGAGCAGGACGCGCGTCGCCGCGCCGAAGAACGGGTGTCGGAGGGACATTCCGTCCCCGTTGGTCGGTCGGGCGGCCCCCCGACTTGAGCGCCGGGGCGCGCCGGCGGCGCGTCAGGCCGCGGGCGTGGCGCCCGCGAGGGCCTGGCGGATCGACTTGGGGAGCATGAAGCGGACGTCCTCCTGGACGACCTTGAACTCCTCCACGTCCGTCACGCCGCGCGCGCGGAAGAACTCCACGACGCGCGTGACGAGCTCCTCCGGGGCGCTGGCGCCGGAGCTGATGCCGACGACGCGGACGCCCTCCAGCCACGACTCATCGATCTCGCGGACGTCGTCGATGAGGTGCGAGGCCGTGCCCAGCTCGCGCGTGACCTGCACGAGGCGGTTGGAGTTCGACGAGTTGCGCGACCCGACGACGAGCAGCAGGTCGCAGTGGCCGGCCATCTGCTTGACGGCCGCCTGGCGATTGGTCGTGGCGTAGCAGATGTCGTCGGTGCGGGGCCCGGTGATCGCCGGGAAGCGCTCGCGCAGCCGGTTGATGATCGAGCGGGTCTCGTCGACCGACAGGGTCGTCTGCGAGATGTAGGCGATCTTGGTCTCGTCGGGGACCTGGAGCGTGTCCACGTCCTCCTCGGTCTCGACGAGCACCATGTTGTCGGGGGCCTCGCCCATCGTGCCCTCGACCTCCTCGTGGCCGGCGTGGCCGATGAGGACGATCGTGTAGCCCTCGGCGGCGAACTTGACGGCCTCGCGGTGCACCTTGGTCACCAGCGGGCAGGTGGCGTCGATCGTCCGCAGGCCGCGCCGGGCGGCGTCGTCGTGGACCATCGGCGAGACGCCGTGGGCGGAGAAGACGGTCGTCGCGCCCTCCGGGATCGAGTCGTCGAGCTCGTCGACGAAGATCGCGCCGCGGGTGCGCAGCTGCGCCACGACGTGCTTGTTGTGCACGATCTCCTTGCGGACGTACACGGGCGCGCCGTAGAGCGCGAGCGCGTGCTCGACGGTCTGGACGGCGCGATCCACCCCGGCGCAGTATCCGCGAGGGGCGGCCAAGAGGAGCTTCTCGACGGTGGCGGCCATGCGGGTCACGAGTGTAGAGCGCTCGATCGGGGCCCGGACCGCGCAGGTCCGGGCCGGGCGCGTCCCCGCGCTCAGCCGGCCGGCGTACCGTCGGTCGGCCAGGTGCGGATGAGCTCGGTGATCGTCTCGCCGACGGCGTCGACGCTGTCGACCGACAGCTTGTCGTAGGTGTCCTGGAGCCCGTCCTTGTACTTGTAGCTCCAGTCGATGAGGTCCACCGCCGGGATGCCCGCGCGCAGGAACGGCGTGTGGTCGTCGAAGATCGACACCTCGGAGCGGTTGGGGAAGATGCCCTGGACCCCGACGCGGTCGGCCGCGCCGCGCACCTGGCTCCACAGCGACGGGGTGCTGGTCCCCTCGCGCGGGAAGCGGACGCCCGTGTTGCCGATGTAGTCCAGCAGGATCATCGCCCGGACCTCCTCGGCGTGGATCTGGACGTAGGACTTCGAGCCGCGCAGCGCGTCGCGGTAGAAGTCGCTGGTCGGGAAGGGCTCCTCCTCGCCGTCGAAGAGCACGAAGCGGATGCCCGGCGACACCGCGGTGCGCCGCAGGCGCCTGATCGAGCGGGCGAGCTCGATCACGGTGCCGACCGCCGCCGCCGCGTCGTTGGCCCCCACGAAGCCCTTGGGGTGGTATTCGCTGTCGTAGTGGGCGCCGATGACGATGACCGGGCCCGGGCCCGGCAGCTGGCCGACGATGTTGCGCAGCCCGGGGTGGCCGGGCACGTCCTCGAAGTGCGCGTCGGGCAGCAGCCCGGCGAGCTTGACCGCCAGCCGGCGCAGCTGGGGTGAGCCCGCGGGGCGCTGGCCGGCGTCGACCTGGAGCTTGGCGATGCGCATCGCGGCGGCGCCGTCGAAGCGATCGAAGCGGGCGTGCGGCACCTTGCCGGCCACGGCCGTCTGGGCCTCCGGGCCGCCGCCCTTGTCCTTGGCGCCCGTGAACGGCAGGCCGCCGACGGCCAGCAGCACGAGCACGCCGATGAGCGCGACCTGGCCCACGATCGCCACGACGATCAGGCGGGGCGAGAAGCGGCCTCCGTCGTTCTCGGAGACGGCCACGGTCAGGAGCGGATCGGCAGGACGGGGGCCATGGCGTGCCCGGGCACGGTACCGGGCGCACCTGAGGGCATGCAGCGGCCGGAGGCCCGGAGTAGGCTGCCGCCACGTGACTGACGGGAGGCCGCGATGGCACAGCAGCACCTGGATCGACTGACCGCGATCGACGCCTCGTTCCTGGCCCAGGAGGGTCCGGCGTCGCACATGCACATCGGCGGGGTCGTGCTGTGCGAGGGCCCCGCCCCCCGGTTCGAGGAGATCCTCGACCACATCCGCTCGCGGCTGCACCTCGTCCCCCGCTACCGCCAGCGCCTGGCCGAGCCGCCCCTGGAGGCCGGCCGCCCGCTGTGGGTCGACGACCCGACGTTCAACCTCGAGTACCACGTGCGCCAGACCGCGCTGCCCGCTCCGGGCACCGAGGACCAGCTCTGGCGGCTGGTCGGCCGCCTCATGTCCCAGCAGCTGGACCGCTCCAAGCCGCTGTGGGAGATGTGGATCGTCGAGGGCCTGGAGCGCGGCGGCTTCGCGCTGCTGTCCAAGACCCATCACTCGCTCATCGACGGCATCTCTGGCGTCGACCTCGCGACGGTGATGTTCGACGTCACGCCCGTGCCCGCCGAGGTCCCGCACCCCGACGAGCCCTGGCGACCGCACCGCGAGCCGACGCCCGTCGACCTCGTCGCCGGCGGGGCGATCGGCCTGGCCAAGGCCGCGGCCGCCGGCGTGGCGGGCGTGCTCGGCGCGATCGCGCGGCCCCAGTCGGCGCTGCGCGCCGCGACGGAGGCGGCCGAGGGCGTCGGCGAGGTCGTGTGGGCCGGGCTGAACCCCGCGCCAGCGACGCCGCTGAACGTCGAGATCGGCCCCCACCGCCGCTACACGGTCGTCCGCAACAGCCTCGCCGACTTCAAGCTCATCAAGAACGCGTTCGGCGGGACGGTCAACGACGTCGTGCTCACCGTCGTCAGCGGCGCGCTGCGCGCGTGGCTGCACGGCCGCGGCGTGCGTACGGAGGGCGTCGAGCTGCGGGCGCTGGTGCCCGTCTCCACGCGCGGCAACCACGAGGCCAACACGCTCGGCAACCGGATCGCCGCGATGCGCGCGCCGCTGCCGGTCTACATCGACGACCCCGTGGCACGCCTGCGCGCCGTCAAGCTCGCGATGGACGGGCTCAAGGAGTCCAAGCAGGCCGTGGGCGCCGAGGTGCTCACCGGCGTGCAGGGCTTCGCCCCGCCGACGATCCTCGCCCAGGCCTCGCGCCTGAACTTCTCGACGCGGCTGTTCAACCTCATCGTCACCAACGTCCCGGGACCACAGCTGCCGCTCTACGTGCGCGGGCGCGAGATGACCGACGTGTTCCCTGTCGCGTTCCTGCCCAAGAACCACGCGCTGGCCGTGGCGATCATGTCCTACAACGGCCAGATGAACTTCGGGCTGCTGGGCGACTACGACGCGCTGAGCGACCTCGAGGACTTCGCGGAGGGCATCCGCACCTCGCTGGCCGAGCTCGTCGCGCTGGCGCGCAGCCGCACCTCGCCGCCCCGCGCCGCCGGTGAGGCCAACGGCGCGTCGGCCAACGGCGCCTCGGCACGGCGCGGCGCGGGCGCGCGCGGCTGAGCGCCGCGGCCCGCGTCAGCGGCGGGCGATGCGCACGCTGGCGTCCGCGCGCACGGGCGGCGCCTCGCGGTTGCCCGCGCGGTCGACGGCGATCGTGAAGAAGCCGTAGCGCTGGCCGCGCATCCCGCGCAGCTGCATCGAGCGCGCGCGGGTGGTGGCGATGCGCCGCGCCGGGCGGCCGCCGGCCGAGCGCCAGACCTCGAAGTGGTCGATGCCCGTCGAGGCCACGCCGGGCAGCGTGTCGTCCTCGCCGCGCCAGCGCAGGCGGATCGAGCGCCCGCGGACCACGGGGCGCTGCAGCGACGACGTCGGCGCCGTGCGGTCGATGGCGCGGGCGGCCGCCATGGCGGCGCCGGCGTCCAGGATGCCCCAACCCAGGTCGCCGGTCCAGCCGACCGCCGAGGGGCGGTGGGCGGTCTGCTTGAGCAGCCGCACGACGTCGGCGGGCGGCAGCGCCGGGTTGACCGCGCGCATGAGCGCCGCGACCGCGGCGACCTGCGGCGCGGCCATCGACGTGCCGGGCAGGTAGGCGTAGCGCGGGTCGCCGTCGAACGTCGTGCGGCAGTGGCACGGCGGCTGGTCGGAGGTCGGCCCGCCGCGCTCCAGCGCGGTGGTCTGCGCGGGGAACGCGCCGAGCAGGCCGTTGGGGCCGCTGCCGCCGTACGTGCCGTAGGCGGCCATGGAGATCTGCCCGCCGCGGCCGGCGAACGAGGCGCGGGCGTCGGCGGCGGTCGCCGCGGTCACCGACAGGCCGAGGTTCTGGGTGATGTCGGGGCCCGTGCCGGTGGGCTGCAGCACGTTGGCCGGGTCGCCCTGCTCGGTGACGGGGTCGTCGGCCGCCGCGGCCACGAGCACCGAGCCGTGCGCGGCGGCGTAGCGCAGCGCCTGCACCACGGCGTCGGAGGCGGGGACGCGCCCGTCGGTGCCGAAGCTCATGACGATGGACTGCGCGCCGTTGTCGGCCGCCCACACCAGGGCCTCGGCGACGCTGCCCTCCGTCAGGTCGCTCTTGGCGATGAGCAGGTCGCAGTTGCCGCCCGCCCCGGCAAGGCCGATCCCGTTGCCGGATGTCGCGCAGGCCAGGGAGGCGACGTGGGTCCCGTGGCCGACCTCGTCGACGGTCGCGGGGCCGTCGGCGCTGTCGGCGTCGAAGTCGGCGGTCGCGACGATGCGCGCGGCCAGGTCGGGATGGGTGGCGTCCACGCCGGTGTCGATGACGGCCACGCGGGCGCCGTCGCCGCGCGTGACGTCCCAGGCGCTCGGCAGGCTCTCGCGGGCCGCCCACCATTCGACGACGGTGCCGGGCTCGGCGCGCGGCTCGGGGTCGGTCAGCGCCGGGTCGTCGGGCACGTAGCGCAGCGTGAAGCGCCGCTCGGCCCGCACGGAGGCCACCGCCGGGTCGGCCCGCAGCCGGCGGGCCAGCGCGCGCAGCGACGCGCCGTGCCGGGCGCGGACGCCGACCAGCCGCAGCTGCGGCACCGACAGGCCCGCGGGGCGGGCACCCGCGCGCGCGGCCACCGCCCGGGCCGCGGCGGCCTGCGCCGTGCCGTGGGCCGGCGGGCGCAGCGTGACGAGCAGCCGGCCCGTGGGCGGCGTGGGCGCCGGAGCCGCGACCGCGGCGCCGGGCGCGACCGTCAGCCCGGCGAGCACCACGGCGCAGACCACCGGACCTCGCATCCCGGACGAGGGTACGCCGGCCGCGGCGCGCCGGCGGCGGCTCAGTAGCCGAGGGCGAACTTCGCGTCCTCGGACATCCGGTCCGGGGTCCAGGGCGGGGTGAAGACCATCGAGGACTCGACCGACGTGACGCCGTCGAGCTCGGTGACGAACTCCTCGATCTGCTCGCTGACCTGCGGTCCGATCGGGCACCCGGGCGACGTCAGCGAGAAGGTCACGTGGACGTCCCCGCCGGTCACCTCGATGCCGTAGATCAGGCCCAGCTCGACGAAGTCCAAGCCGAGCTCGGGGTCGATCACGTTGGTGAGGGCCGCTTCCACATCTTCAACAGACGGCATATTCCTTGAGTCTAGCCCCGGCGCTCATGTAGGTTCGCGAGATCGTCTCCTTCAGCGAACATCCTGCCGTGTTGCGCTGCACCGGGGACGAGGACCGGTCCACCCAGAGCCTGCGCCGGCAGGCCCTCTCGCGGGCCCTGCACGCCGAGGGGCCGCTCGTCGTCGACCTCAACGAGCTGGCGTTCGCCGACCCCTCGCTGATGGTCGATCTCGCGATGGTGTCGCGCCGCGTTCGCCACGCCGGCGGGATCGTGCACATCCACGGCGCCCAGCCGCAGATCCTGCGGCTCATCGAGCTCGTCGGCCTGCACCGCCTCCCCGGCGTGGTCGTCGAGCCCGCCGCGCCGCTGCCCGCCTGAGCCGGTCCCGCGCGCGACCGCGTAGCCTCTGGGCCCCATGCCCCTCCTGGTGCTCCTGGCCCTGTTCGTGGTCGTCCCGATCCTCGAGATCTACGTGATCATCCAGGTCGGCCAGGCGATCGGCGCCCTCTGGACGATCGCCCTGCTCATCGGCGACTCCCTCGTCGGCAGCATCCTCATGAAGTCCCAGGGCCGGGCGGCCTGGCAGCGCTTCCGGGCGGCGCTGGCCGAGGGCAGGATGCCCGCCCGCGAGGTCCTCGACGGCGTGCTCATCATCTTCGGCGGCGCGTTCCTGGTCACCCCCGGGTTCTGCAGCGACGTCGTCGGTGCCCTGCTCCTGCTGCCGCCCACGCGCACCGTCCTGCGCCGCGTGCTCGTGCGCCGCTTCAGCTTCGCGATGCTCGCCGACCTGCCCAACCCGCGGATGCCCGGGGGCCGCGGCCGGCGGCCGGGCGGCCAGGGCTTCGACGTGGACGGCACCGCGACCGAGATCGACCCCAGGAGGCTCCCGTGACCGTGACCCCCGACGCCGAGGACCCGCGCGAGCTGGCCGAGGGCGAGAGCGACGCGGTGACCGTCGCGTTCAGCGACGCGACGGCCGACGTGTGCGGCGTGGCGCGGATCGGCCGGGCGCGCAGCGGCGGCGAGATCGTCACGAGCGGCCTGGCGATGCTCTTCGCCGGCGGCGGCCCCGTCGCGGTGCGGGCCGAGGGGGGCACGGAGCCCGACGCCGAGACGACCTCCTGGGGCGGCATCGAGGCCGCCGGGCTGGAGACCGAGATCGTCGAGCCGCTGCGCGCCTGGCGCGTGCACTTCGCCGACGCCGACGGCCGCCACGGCTTCTCCCTGGACCTCTCGGCGCTCAGCGAGCCCGCGGTCCTGGAGGCCGGCCTGCCCGCAAGCCGGCTGGGCGGCATGGAGGGCTACGACCAGCTCGTGCACGTCAGCGGCAGCGTCGTGGTCGACGGCCAGACGCGGCGCTTCACGGGCCGCGGCCAGCGCGGCCACTCCTGGGGCACGCCGGACTGGGACAAGCTCGCGCTCGCGCGCACGATCGGCGTCTGGCTCGAGGACGGCCGCGGCGTGACGATGACGACCGTGCGCCCGGCCAAGGCGGCCTCCCATGCCGAGGAGGCGATCCATGCCGTCCTGCTCGCGCCGCCGGGCGAGGACGACGACGAGCACGTCGGCGGCGGGGCGGCCGTGGCGCTCGGCGGCGCCGTGGCGACGGTCATCGCCGACCCGCGCCTGTCGACGACCTACGACGCCGAGGGCCGCCAGCGCCACGCGGGGCTCGAGCTCTACGTCGGCGCCGACGACGACCACGCGCACCGCGCGGCGGGCGAGGCGGCCTGCGGGACGACCCTGGACCTCGGGCGCCTGCGCCTGGACTGCGCGTTCTTCACCTGGCGCATGGAGGGCCAGTCGGGCGTCGGCCGCTACGACGTGCTGCGTCGCGTGGCCGACGGCGCCGCGGCCTGAGCGGCGCCCGGGCTAGTTGTCGGAGCCCAGCCGGTCCCAGAGGTAGAGCTCGAGGCACTCGCTCGCGAGCTCCAGCGAGCGGGCGCGCGAGAGGCGCGGCAGGACCGTGTCCAGCGCCTGGTCCTCGGCGACCCCGGCCTCGAAGGCCTCCTCGCCGCGGAAGCCCGCCGCGATCTTCAGCGCCTCCCGGCGGTTCTCGCCGAGGGTCGGGAAGACGTTCATGAGGAAGTCGCGGTTGGCGATGGGCTGGCCGACCTCCAGCGAGGCGTGCCACGCGGCGAGCATGGAGAGGTCGTGCTCGTCGAGGTCGGCGACGGCCTTGGCGTAGTGCGTGTCGAGCTCACGCTCGGGATCTCGTCCACCCAGGCGCGAACGAGCTCGCCGAGCAGCTGCCGCCGGGCCTCCCGGCCGACGGAATCAGCGATGACGCGGATGGCGTCATGAGGTTCGATGAAGCAGAGGGGCACCTGCGCTCCCAGCGCTCGTGGGACTTCGGACGGCATGACGGTACGAGGGCCCCCGGACGGCAAACCGGCGCTGTTCGCGGGTCGGCGCGTTCCTCCTGCATCTGACGGGATTGCGCGTGCGCGCTGCGCGTCCGGGCGTCCGGCAGGGGCCGGACCGAACCGCGCGCGAATTGCATGCAATGTCGTATGCTCGGCGCGTGTCGACCAAGGTCACCGATTCCTACCGCGTGCTGCGTGAGGGCATCGCGACCGGCGCGTATCGCCTCGGCGAGCCCCTCCGCGCCGCGACGATCGCCGGCGAGCTGGGCATCAGCCGCACGCCCGTGCGCGAGGCGTTCATGCGCCTGGCCAGCGAGGGCCTCGTGGACTATTCGCCGCGCTACGGCGCCCGGGTCTCCGACCTGCGCGCGGAGGAGCTCGAGGAGCTCTTCGAGCTGCGCGCGGCGATCGAGGCCGTGGCCGTGCGCCACGCCTGCGCCCGCGCCACCCCGGCCGACGTCGCACACCTGCGTCGCCTGTGCACCGCCTGCCACGACGCCGTCGGCGCCGACGACGTCGACGCGGTCATCGCCGCCAACATCGCCCTGCATGACGCGGTCAACCGCCTCTCGGGCCGCGAGCGCACGATCGAGCTCGTCGACCTGCTGCGCGACCGGGCCCGCCCCTACCGCGTGCTCGCTCTCTACGACGACGACGAGCGCCGCGCCTCGCTGGCCGAGCACGACGACCTCGTCGACCTCATCGAGGCCGGCGACGCCGACGGCGCCGCGGCCCTGCTGGGCGAGCACTTCGCCCGCCCGCTCGCGCGCCTGATGCGCTACCTCGGCGACCGCGGGCGGCGCCCGCAGCGGCTGGCGTCATGAGCCTCGCCGACGACCAGACCACGATCCGCTCGCTCGTCGGGCGCCTGCCCGACCCGGCGACGGACCCGGCCACGACCGCGCTGGTCGTCATCGACCTGCAGCTCCTGGACGCCGACGCCGACGGTGAGCACGGCATCCGCGCGCGCGAGCGCGGGATGTGGGACGAGCTCGAGGCCTACTTCACGCGCTGCGCGCAGGTCGTCGTGCCCGCCGTCGCGCGCGTCGCCGATGCGCTGCGCGCCGCCGGCGGCACGATCGCCTGGATCCGCTGCGAGGCCCAGGAGCCCGACGCCTCCGACACCCGCCGGCGCTTCCGCGCGTTCGACATCATCGTCCCGCCCGGCGATCCGCAGGCCGCGTTGCTGGACGGCCTGCCCGTCGCGCCCGAGGACCTCGTCCTGGGCAAGACGACCGCCAGCCCGTTCTGGTCGACCGACCTGGCCGAGCAGCTCCGCGCGCGCGGAATCCAGACCGTGCTCGTGGCCGGCGTCGTGACGAGCGGCTGCGTGGAGAGCACGATCCGCGACGCCTGCGACCTGGACTTCGAGGTCGTCCTCATCGAGGACGGCTGCGCCGACCGCCGGCCCGAGGCCCACGCCGACGCCATCCGCCGCCTGGACGGCAACTTCGCCATCGCCTGGAGCGCGCAGGAGACCCTCGCGCGCCTGTCCCCCACCCCCATGGAGTCCGCATGACCCCCACCAACGCCCGCCGCCTGCGCGAGCTCATCGCCGCCCCCGAGATGGCGGTGCTGCCCGGCGCCTACGACGGGCTGTCGGCCCGCCTGGTCCAGCGCGCCGGCTTCGACGCCATCTACTTCTCCGGAGGCCTGTCGGGATCGTCGTTCCCCGGCGTGCCGGACTTCGGCATCCGCACCCTGACCGAGATGGTCGCCCAGGTCGGCGGCGCGGTGCGCTCCACGCGCATGCCGATCCTCGCCGACGGCGAGGCCGGCTACGGCTCGGTGCTCTCGACGCAGCGGCTGATCTACGAGCTCGAGAACGTCGGCGCCGCCGGCATGCACCTCGAGGACCAGGACGTCCCGCGCCGCTGCGGGCACTACGCCTCCAAGCGCCTGGTCAGCGCCGAGGAGCACGCGGGCCGCATCGCCGCCGCCGTCGACGCGCGCCGCGACCCCGACTTCCTCATCGTCTCGCGCACCGACGCCGTGTCGGTCACGGGCTTCGACGACGCCGTCGCGCGCACCCACGCCTACATCGAGGCCGGCGCCGACATGGTGTTCTTCGACGGCATCGAGACGCGCGAGCAGCTCGAGGCCGTGCCCAAGCTGTTCAGCGTGCCCGCGATGGCCAACATGGTCGAGCAGGGCAAGACGCCGGTGCTGCCGGCCAAGGAGCTGGAGGCCATGGGCTACGCCCTGACCATCTTCTCCACCATCCTGTACTTCACGGCGATGGGCGCGATGCGCGAGGCGCTCAAGACGCTGAAGGACGTCGGGACGAGCGAGCCGCTGTGGGACACGATGGGCGGCTTCCGCGAGTGGCAGGAGGTCACCCAGGTCGACGAGCACCTGGCGGTCGTGGACCGCTTCGAGCCCGAGCTGACCAGTGCCGACGCCTGACCTGCTGCTGCGCGGCGGCACGCTGGTCGACGACGCGCAGGAGCTGCGCGCCGACCTGGTCATCGACGGCGGCGTGATCGTCGCCGTCGCCGCGCCGGGGACGGTCGACGGGGCGCGGCGCATCATCGACGTGGACGGCGCGCTCGTGGTCCCGGGCGGCGTCGACGCCCACGTGCACTTCGACTTCGCCCTGCCGCCGCTGGTCTCCCAGGGCTACGAGCAGGGCAGCATCGCCGCGCTGCACGGCGGCACGACGACCATCATCGACTTCGCCGAGCGCATGCCCGGCGGCGGCGGCCTGGCCGAGGCCGTCGCGGCCAAGCGCGCGGCGGCCGACGGGTCGATGCACTGCGACTACGCGCTGCACCTGATCGTCGCCGGCGAGGTCGGCGCCTCCGAGCTGGCCGAGGTCCCCGCGGTCTTCGATGCCGGCGTCACGTCGTTCAAGCTGTTCATGAACTCGCACGCCATGTGGCCGGGCGACGGCGCGGTCGCCGAGCTGCTCGAGGTCGTCGGCGCCCACGGTGGCTGCGCGGTGCTGCACTGCGAGAACGCCGACGTCATCGACCGCCGCACCGCGGCGCTGGTGGCCGCCGGCAGGACGTCGTACCGGTTCACCGAGGACAGCCGGCCCGCGTGGGTCGAGGGCGAGGCCACGGCCCGGTCGATCCGGATCGCGCGCGCCGCCGACTGCCCGATCTACATCTTCCACGTCACGTGCGCCGACGCGGCCCGGGAGATCGCCGACGCGCAGGCCCGTGGCTGGGACGTGTTCGCCGAGACCTGCCACAACTACCTCGTCTTCTCCAAGGACGACGTCGTGGAGCGCCCCGACGGCGCCAACTGGGGCAACTATCCGCCGCTGCGCCCCCCGGAGCACCGCGACGCGATCTGGGCCGCGCTGCGCGACGGCACGATCGACCACGTCTCGACCGACGACTACACCTCGACGCTCGAGAACCGCAACTCGATCGGGCTCGAGCTGCCGGCGACGCCCGCGGGCCACAACGGCGTCGAGACGCGGATGGCCGTGCTCTACACGGAGGCCGTCGTGCGGCGCGGGATGCCGGTGACCGACTTCGTCGGCCTGTCGAGCAGCCGCATCGCCAAGCGCCTGGGGCTGTGGCCGCGCAAGGGCTCGCTGCAGGTCGGCGCCGACGCCGACGTCACCGTGATCGACCCGGGCCGCTCGGGCACGTTCCGCCTCGAGGACCTGCACACCGTCGACTACTCGATCTGGGACGGATACGCCTACACGGGCGCGCCGGTCATCACGATCGCGCGCGGCGAGGTCGTCGTGCAGGACGGCGCGTTCGCCGGCGGCCCGCCCGCCGGGTCCTTCCTGCACCGCAAGGGCCGCGCCCGTGCCGGTGGCGCCACAGCTCGCTGACGCCGAGCTGCTCGCCGGGGCGGTGGACCTCCACGTCCACGGCGGCCCCGACGTGCTGGCCCGGCGCCACAGCGACCTCGAGCTGGCGCGCCGCGCCCAGGCGGCGGGCATGGCCGGCCTCGTGCTCAAGTGCCACAACGAGTCCACGGTCGGCCGGGCGGCGGGCGCGCGCGAGGCGACGGGCTTCCCGGTCTCCGGCGGGCTGGTGCTCAACCCGGCGGTCTCGGGCGGCATCGAGCCCGACGCGGTGCTGACGAGTCTCGAGCTCGGCGCGCGCGTGATCTGGATGCCGACGCTGGCGGCCACGGAGCACCTGCGCGCGTTCCCGGGCGCCGCGCCGGGCACCAACCGCGCGGCGGCGCGCCCGGCCCGCGTCAGCCGCTCGGCGATCCGGGCGATCTGCGTCCACGTCGCGCGCCACGACGCGTTCGTGGCCACGGGCCATCTCGGCCGCGTGCACTCCGCGCTGGTGGCCGAGGAGGCCGCCGCGGCGGGCGCTCGCGTGCTCTTCCAGCATCCGGACTACACCGTGCCGGGGCTCAGCCTGCGCGCGCAGGCCTCGCTGGCCCAGCGCTTCCCGGACGCGCTGTTCGAGCGCTGCGCGTACGTCGTGTCGGCCGACGCGCCGCGCCCGACCACGGTCGAGCGTGTGGCGGCGGCGATCCGCGCGGTCGGCGTGGAGCGCAACGTGATCTCCAGCGACCTGGGCCAGCCGGCCAACGGCGACTACCCCGACGGCCTGGCGGCCTTCGCCCGCTCCCTCATCGGGACGGGCCTGGGGATCGGCGAGGTGCGCGAGATGCTCACCGAGCGGCCGGCGGCGCTGCTGCGCTGACGTCGCTCTGGTGCGTTGACGGCGCGCGGGCGGTCTGGGAGGGTCGGGGCATGCCAGCGCCGGGCCGGGCCCAGGGTGAGCACGCCACGCCGGCGACGCCTCGGCTCGCCCGGACACCTGGGCCTGCGGCGGTTCGCGCGGTGCGCCCCAGCGACCGGATCCTGACGCTGCAGCGCCAGGCGGGCAACGCCGCGGTGGCGGCGTTGGCGGCCCGGTCGCGCACGCTGGCGCGATGCGGGTGCGGTGCCGTCGGTCCGGCGCCGTGCTCGTGCGGCTCGCACGACGCCGAGGCCGAACTCGAGGCCGACTAGCGCGCCAGGCGCAGGGTGGCGCTGCGGGTGCCCGGCCGGGTGTCGGCGTCGCCGGCGTAGGTGACGGTGACGGTCGCCCTGCGGGCGGGCGCCACGCGCGACGGAAGCGTCAGCGTCGTGTGCCAGGCGCCGCGGTGGATCGCGGCGCGGGTGGTCAGCGTTGTCGTCCGACCCGCGCGGCGGACGCGGTAGCGGATCGTCACGCGCCCGGAGGCGAGCCGCGTGAGCGTGCCGGCGACGGCGACGCGGCGCCCGACGCGGCGCAGCGTGGCGAGCCGAAGGCCGGCCGGGACCCTCGCGGTGGCCGAGGGCGTGACCGGCAGGATGGGCGTGGCGCAGCAGTCGATCGGGAGCGTGAGCGTGGACGGGTCGGTGCCGGGCGCTGGCGCCGGCGGTGCGGGCGTCTCCGCGGAGGCGCGGGTCAGGGCGACCGTGGCCGCGGCCCCTGGAGCCTCGTGGCCGAGGCCGTCGGCGAGCCACACCCGCAGCGTCGCTGGCCCCGACCCGGACGGGACCGGCGCGTCGAGGTGGGTCAGCCCCGGCGCGGTGGCGACGGGACCGCAGGAGCCGCCCTGGCAGACCTGGTAGCGCGCCGCCGTGATGGGCGTGCCGGTGTCGGCGGGCAGCGACCAGTCGGCCGAGAAGCTAGGGGCCGTCGCCGCCGCGACCGGTGACCGCAACCCGACCGGGGCGGCCGGCGCCCGGGTGTCGACGAGCAGCGGCCGCGGACGACGGAGGCTGACGGTGTTGTCGGCGGCGTCAGCGTAGCTGTTGCCCATCGCCTTCAGCCACATCGCGCGCAGCTCCTGGGGCTTGAGGCGCCTGAGCGCCTCGGCCGCGCGGGTGGCGCGGTCGCTGGTCAGCACGCGCTCCTCGGGCGAGGCGACGTGCCGCGCCTCGTGGAGCTCGTAGTCGATGTCGATCGGCGGCACGGCCTGCGAGCGGGCACGCCGCACGTCGATCGCCTCGTGGCGGATCACGACGTGCAGCCAGCGCTCGGCGGTCGCGGGGTCCAGGGTCGCCGCGCGACGCATGAAGATCTCCAGGCCGCGCTGGTAGGCGTCCTGGGCGTCGTCGAAGCAGAGGCTGTTGCGGCGGGCGGTGCGCAGCAGCGCGTCGGCGTGCCGGGCAACGGTCTGCAGCACGAGGTGCTGCGCCTCCTGCTCGGTCAGCCGGGGCCGAGCATCCTGCTCGGGCGAGGCGAGTTCGGTCATCGTTCCATCCGTGGCGGGGTTGGCGTCCGTGGGCTCTAGGGCGCCGCGGAGCGCTTCTCACCCCTGCCGGGATGCTGCTCGTCCGTGCGCCGACACCGCTGCGTCCATGAGCGGCGAGCACGGATATCGCCGGGCCCTCGAGCGTCGTCGATGACCGCGGGGCGACGTGGCCGGCGTGACGCGGTACGGGTGACCCGACCTCACCGCCGCCTTTGTCCGCACCTTGCGGGAATCCGGCGTCCGACTCAGGACTTCTGAGCGTTCAACGACGGCCGAGCGGACGTCCGGACGGACCTCGGCGTTTCGTCCAGCCCGCTCGCCACATTGGGGGAGGGGCCGGACGGGCCGCGGACATCACCGGCGCCCCGGACGGGGCGCCGGTGATCGAGACCTAGAAGTAGTGCCGGCGACCGCCGACCGCGCGATCCATCGTGCCGAGCAGGTACAGGACGGCGCCCACGACCAGCAGCACGATGCCGATGGTCCACAGGATGCCGCTTCCGATGACGATGCCCAGGATGAGGAGGATGAGTCCGAGGATGATCACTGCAATGGCCTCCGGCCGTAGATGACTGTTCATCGACCGCCCGGAGCAGCCCATCCCCGGTCGTAGATGATGACCCTGACCGTTCCCGCCGCACGCCCATGTCATGCAGCGACTTCGTCGCGCAGGCGCCCTACAGGCCGAACGAGCCCGCGATCCGCTCGCGCTCGGCCGCGTCGGCCATGGCGGTGCAGCCCGCCGTGACACGCGCCTCGGGGCTGGGAGCGGCCCAGTTGTAGAACCCGAGGTCCAGCGCCTCGACGGGCACCCCGGCCGCGTGGGCGACCTCGCGCTGGCGGCGCTGGAGCAGGACGGGGTCGCCGATGCCCAGGATGCGCTTGGCCGCGATGGCCACGGGATCCAGCGCGGCCGCGGTGCTGAGGTGCAGCGTCCACGGGTCGAGCTCGACGAGGCCGAGGTGGTGGGCCAACGTGAGGAACTCGACGCGGTTGGGGCGCCCGAAGCCCGGCATCCCGAGCCGCTCGTAGCCGCGGTCGTAGCGGTGCTGCAGCGTCCAGGACTCCTCCCCGGCCAGCGAGGCGATCTGGCCGCCGCCGCGCTGCGCCCAGGCCCGGTAGGCCACCAGCGCCGCCGTGCCGCGCTTGGGGTCGAAGGCGGTCCGCGGGCCGGTCTGCGCGCCCTCGAGGTCGGGGATCTCGCCCGAGGCCCAGGTCGTGCGGACCGCCTGGATGCCCGAGAACGGGTCCTCCGTGCCCTCCAGCGGGCTCAGGAACGCGATGAGGAACGTCAGCCAGGCGGCCTCCTCGCGGTCCTCGGAGCGCTTGACCTCGCCGTAGAGGCCGGGCGGGTCGATGTCGAGCTGGCGCAGGCGCGCCGCCGAGAAGGCCAGCTCGTCGGCCAGGCGCCGGGCGTCCTCGCTGGCGCGCAGGCCGGGCACCAGGTCGTTCTCGTAGCCGTCGTCCTCGGCCCGCGCCAGCCGGCGGACGGTCATGCCGCCCGACACCGAGCGCTTGGGCGCTCGCGCCGAGCGCACGCCCGCGGGGCGCGACTCGCGGCGGGGGACCGCCCGCGCCGGGCTCGAGGAGACGCGAGACGCCGACTTGGAGCAGATCGGGCAGTTCTCGACGAGCCGGTTGTGGCGGCAGAAGGTGGGCACGCTCCCAGTCTACGAGCCCGGCCCTCCCGTCCCGGTCACCGGGACGAGCCGGCCGACCCACCGACGACGACGGGCGCCGCGATCACGGCGCCCGTCGGTCCTGCGTCAGCGACGACCGCGCCCTAGGGGCGGCAGGTCGCCGAGGTGCGCTTCTGGACGACCGTGTAGCCCTCGCGGAGCGTGTTGTCCGGGTTGATCAGGCCGGCATCGAAGTCGTTGGAGGCGTCGGCCCCGTTGAACTGGTAGATGTACAGCCGCTTGATCTGCTTGTAGCGCCTGGGCATCGAGAACATGCACTTCAGCGCCTTGGCCGCCTTGGCCTCCCCGTAGACCTTGCCGCGCAGCTTGAGCTGCCCGCCGGTCTCGGTGAGCCAGATCTGCGCCCTCTTGTTGCCGATCTCCTTGATCAGCCGCGAGGTGCGCGAGTACGAGCCGCGGTTCGTGTCGCTGTAGTTGTGGATGCCCCAGTACGTCGGCGTGCCCTTGACGTACTTCTTGAACTTGCGCAGGTAGCTGACGGCGCCGCCCACGTTGGAGCCATCCAGGATGTCCAGGGCCACGATCTTGCGGCCCTTGAACACCGACCGCGCGGCCGAGTAGTACTGGGCGACGAGCTTGGGCCCGGTGGCCGACTTGCAGATCTTCGCGGGCTGGCCCTCCTGGCGGCCCTTGGCCTGGCAGACGTTGACCTCGTTCCAGGGCGAGATGTCGAACTTGCTGCCGTACTTCTTCTTGAACGCCTTGATGGCCTTCGTGTAGGTGGCCACGCTCGGCGCCTTGTTGTACTTCGAGGGCACGCGGGAGTGCTCGAAGGAGATGAGCATCGTCTGCTTGGCGAGCTTGGCGTTGTGGATCCACTCGTCCAGACGGGCCTTCTCGGCCGGCTCCTTCAGGACGTCGTAGGGGGTGATCACGCGCGCGACCTTGAGCTTCAGGGGCGCGTAGAGGGGGTTCGTGAAGGTCGAGGGCTGCTGGTCGGAGATGCCGACCGTGGCGGCCGAGGCGCTCGCGGGGATCGCGGCGGCCATGACGGCGCAGAACAGCAGGGTCATGCGGATGGGACGTCGCATCGGGATGCGGGGGCTCCTTCGCTGGCGTCGGAGGGACGGGTGACAGGGCGCGCTCGGCACCCTGAGGACTCAGACAGCCTAGCCCGCCCCGAAGTTGCGGTGCGGCGTCCGCCTTGCAGGACCCGGAGCTATGCGCCCGCGGCGGAGAGTCCGGCGATGAACAACGCCGAGACGAACTCCGTGGCCCGGCGGGGGTCCGGACGGTCGCTGTCGAGCATGCGTGCGCCGATCTCCAGCGCCGCGCCGACCATGGCGGCCGCCATGTACTCGACGTCGTGGGGCGGAATGAGCCCGGCGGCCACCCCGGCGGCGAGGTCCTCGGCCAGCTCCTCGGTGCCCGCGACGAGCGAGGGCTCCTGGTACATCGCGCGGATCGTGCCCGCGTTGCGCGCGAGCAGCTGGGAGGTCGCGGGATCCTCGAGCAGGAAGTCGAAGTACGCGCGGAACCCGTCGCGGACGAACGCGTCGAGCGTCGTGCCGCTGCGCCGGGCGGCCCGCACGCGCAGGCGGGCCTCCCCCGCCGACTCCTCCAGCAGCGCGACGAGCACCGAGCGCTTGTCGGGGAAGTAGTTGTAGAAGGTCCCGCTGGCCAGGTCGGTGCCGCGGACGATGTCGCGCACCGACGCCGCGCCGAAGCCGATGTCGGCGAAGACCTCGCGGGCGGCCTCGAGGATCGCGGCCCGGTTGGCCTGCTTGGTCTGCTCGCGCCGGCCCGCCGTCCGGGCGCTCACGCCGCCACCGCGGCGGCGGTGCGCGGCGCATCGGCCACGCGGTGGGGCACGGGCAGCGCGTTGCCGCGCGCCTGCGCCCGACGGGCTCCGGCCTCGCGCTCAGCGGCCAGGTCGGCGAGGTAGTCGTCGAAGTCGACCTGGATCGTGTGGCGCTTGGAGGCGACGTAGCGCCGGTGCATCGCGCGCTGGTCGGCGGCGATGTCGGCGAGCAGCTCGTCGCGGGGCGGCAGCGCGTAGGCCCCGGTGAGGTAGGCGGCCAGCCACTGGCCCTGCGCCTCGGCCAGCGGCATGATCGCGCCGAGGGGCTGCAGCAGCCCGACGAACGCCAGGTCGTCGTGGTCGGGGTGGAAGACGCGCCGGAACAGCTCGATGCGGTTGTCGGGCGCGGACATGAAGTCCACGTCAAAGAACGGGAAGGTGATCTTGTAGCCCGTGCAGTAGACGATGACGTCGACGTCCTCGTGCGTGCCGTCGGCGAACTCGACCTGACCGCCGTCGAGACGGCGGATGTTGGGCTTGGGCGTGATGCGCCCGTGCTGGATGCGGTCCAGCAGGCGGCCGGAGACCGTGGGGTGGGCCTCGCCGAAGCGGTGGTCGGGCCGCGGCAGCCCGTAGCGCGTCAGGTCGCCGGTGTGCAGGCGCACGATGCCGTGGATGACGCGCTGGCGGATCTTGAACGGGATCCGCGGGTCGTTCTTGAGCTGGTCCGAGGGGCGCCCGAAGAGGTACTTGGGGATGATCCAGGCCCCGCGGCGGGCGGCCAGGAACGTCCGGTCGGCGACGTAGCTGGCCTCGACGGCGATGTCGACGGCCGAGTTGCCCATGCCGAGCACGAGCGCGCGGCGCCCCGCGAAGATCGTGTTGTCCACGTAGGCGTGGGCGTGCATCTGGCGGCCCGTGAACGTGTCGGCGCCCTCGAAGGCGGGCTCGGGCCAGCGGGGGTTCCAGTGGTGGCCGTTGGCGACGAGCACGACGTCGTAGGACCGCGTGGTGCCGTCGGCGGTGCGAACGTCGTAGCCGCCCTGCGGCCGGCGGGCGACGTGCTGCACCGACGTCTCGAACAGGATGTGGTCGCGGAAGCCGAAGTGGTCGACGTAGTCCTCGAAGTAGGCCGCGATCTGGGCGTGGTGCGGGTAGTCGGGATAGCTCGCCGGCATCGGGAAGTCCGAGTAGGCCATGCGATCGCGCGAGGTGTTGATGTGCAGGTCGCGGTAGGCCGCCGACATGCCGTTGCGGTTGCCGAACACCCAGTTGCCGCCGACCCGGTCGGAGGCCTCGAGGCAGTCGAACGGCACGCCGTGCTCGTGCAGCGCCTTGGCGACGGCGATCCCGGAGGAGCCGGCGCCGATGAGGCAGACGGTGGGCAGCGCGGCGGGCATGGGCGCAGCGTACTGAAGATGACGCACCCGTCAAGTTTATAACGCGTCGGACACGGTGTCAGCCCCGGCGGATAGGTTGCGCTGATGTCCCGTCCCATCGCCTTGCTGGCGTGCGCGATGTCCCTCGCGCTCGTGTCCACCGCGGCTGCCGCCGACTACGCCGGCACCGCCCTCAACATCATCCCCTCCGGTCAGTACGGCAGCGTGCCGGCCCCCGCCGGAGCCGACCAGCAGGCCCAGATGTACGCAGGCCTGACGCCGCTGTACGACCAGGTCACACCCGACGACCTGACCAAGTACTACAAGTCCGAGAAGCTGACCGCCTCGGACTCCTGTCCGTGCAAGAGGGAGTCGGTCCCGCGCAAGGGCGTCTCCATCACGCGCGACCGCTTCAACGTCCCGCACATCACCGCCACCTCGCGCGACAACCTCACCTGGGCGACGGGCTGGGTGCTCGAGGAGGACCGCTCGCTCCTGCTGTCCATCGGCCGCTACCCGGCCCGCCTGGCCGCCATCGACGCGCCGAACACCGACGCCTTCGGCCTGGTCACCGGCGTCAAGCCCGTCGTGCCCTCCAAGCAGGTCGAGCGCATCATCGGCCGCCAGACCGGCGTGCTCAAGAAGACCTCCGACGGACGCGCGCTGCTGCACGACGTCGACGTCTACGTCCAGGGCATCAACGCCCGGCTGAAGGCCGAGAAGTCCAAGGAGAAGCCCTTCACGCGCATCGACATCTATGCCGTCAACGCGCTCGTCGGCCAGATCTTCGGCCAGGGCGGAGGCGACGAGGTCCGGCGGGCCGAGCTGCTCAGCGGTCTGGAGAAGCGCCTCGGCGCGGCCGACGGCCGGTCCCTGTTCAACGACCTCTCCGAGCACAACGACGCCGAGGCGCCGAACACGACCGACCGCAGCTTCCCGTTCCTGCCCGTGCCCGCCAAGGCCACCGGCAACCGGGTCGTCGACGACGGCTCGTTCGTCCCCGCCACCGGCGCCAACACGCTGGCGGGCGCCGCGCGCGCGGCGGCCGCGCGCATCCCCGGTCCCGAGCACATGTCCAACTTCCTGCTCGTGGGCGCCAACCGCTCGGCGACGGGTCACCCGATCTTCGTGGCCGGCCCGCAGATCGGCTACTTCTACCCCGGCCTGACCCTGGAGATGGACCTCAAGGCGCCGGGCTTCCAGGCCCGAGGGGCCTCCGCCCCGGGCTTCCCGGGCAACATCCTCATCGGCCGCGGCCAGGACAACGCCTGGACGCTGACCTCCGCCGGCTCGGACAACATCGACAACTACGTCGAGACCCTCTGCGGCGGCAGCACCAGGCGCTACCGCTACAAGGGCAGGTGCCGCACGATGGGCACCGTCAACGCCGGCACCGTGGCAGGCAAGGCGTTCCGCTACCGCACGACGGTCCACGGGCCGGTCATCGGCTACGCCACGAGCAACGGCGCGAAGGTCGCGATCACGCGCAAGCGCTCGAGCTACGGCCAGGACATCCTGTTCCAGCTCCCGTTCCGCGACATGACGCTCAACCGCGTGCACAACGCCAAGCAGTTCGTGAGGTCCTTCGAGAAGTCGCCGTTCACGTTCAACGCCGGCTATGCCGACGACCGTGACATCGCGTTCTACTCGGCGGGCCGGCTGCCGCTGCGCGGCGCGGGCGTCGACCCGCGGCTGCCCACCAACGGCGACGGCCGGCACGAGTGGCGCGGCTACCTGGCCGACGCCGCCCACGCCCAGGCGATCAACGCCCCCGACGGGACGCTGGTCAACTGGAACAACCGCCCCGCCGCAGGCTGGGGCGCCGCCGACGACAACTGGGAGTACGGCGCCGTCCACCGCGTGCAGATGCTCGACGCCGGTCTGGCCCGGACCGACAAGCAGACCCCGGCGACCGTCGTGTCGGCGATGAACCGGGCCGCGACGACCGACCTGCGCGTCGAGCAGGTCCTCGGCGTCGTGGAGGACGTCCTGCGCACGGGCCCGGCGCCCAGCGCCCAGGACGAGCGGATGCTGCAGCTCATCGACGCCTGGCGGGCCGCCGGCCCGGCGTGGCTGGACCGCGACGGCGACGGCAAGGTCGACGACGCCGCCGCGCCCATCGTCCAGTCGCTGTACCCGAAGATCGCCGACGCCGTGATGAGCGGGGCGCTCGGGCCGCAGAATGCCCAGTTCACGGCGCTGGTCGGCACCAACGCCGACCCGGGCTCCGACTTCACCGGAGGCCGGATGGGCTACGTGGTCAAGGACCTGCGGACGCTGCTCGGCCAGCCCGTCCGCTCGCCGTTCTCGACGCGCTTCTGCGGCGCCGGCAACCTCGACGCCTGCCGGGACGCCCTCTGGGGCGCCGTCTCGGCGGCCGGCGCCGAGCTGACCGCGGCACAGGGCACGGCGACGCCCGACGACTGGCGGATCGATGAGCCGATCATCAGGTTCCGCCCGCTGGGCACGCCGACGATCCCCTACACGAACCGCCCCTCGGGGATCCAGCAGGTCCTGAGCTTCACCGGACACCGCCCGGCGAAGTGAGCACGGGCCTGGGGCGCCGCCGCACCGGGCGGCGTCCCAGACACCGCCCGGCGAAGTGAGCGCGGGCCTGGGGCGCCGCCGCACCGGGCGGCGTCCCAGACACCGCCCGGCGAAGTGAGCGCGGGCCTGGGGCGCCGCCGCACCAGGCGGCGTCCCAGACACCGCCCGGCGTGGGATCGTTGGGGATCATGCGACGACGCCCGCTGCTCGTGTCCGTGGTGCTCACCGCCTCCGTGCTCGCGCTGCCCGCGGGCGCCCGGGCCGCGTGGGGTCCGCCGGTGGCGATCTCGCCCGCCGGCCAGGACGTGTCGGCCGCGGCGCTGGCCGTCGACGACGGCGGACGGCCCGCGGTGCTGCTCGAGGCGCGCGGGCGCGGGGCCGCGACGACGCTCAGGCTGCGGCGCGGAACCGCCCGCGGCGGGCTGACGGCGCCGGCCACGGTCACCTCCTCGCCGCACATCATCGAGTCGGCCATGCTGTTCACCGGGCGCGGCAGCGACCTCGTCGCGGGCTGGCTGGACATCGTCAACGGCGCGCGCCGGCCCGTCGTGGCCACGGGCTCGCGGCTCGCCGACCGCCAGGTCCTCGCGCCCGGCCCGCGCAGCACGCAGTTCCTCGCGCTGGCCGCTGACCGGCGCGGCGACGCCGCCGTCGCCTTCTGGCGCTACAGCGGCAACGTGTACTCCGTGTGGGCGGCCTACCGGCTCGCCGGCGGGCGCTTCGGCGCCGCCCAGCAGCTCGCCGTGGGCCGGGTGGGCAACCCCGTGGTCGCCGTCGGGCCCGGCGGCGAGGCCGTCGTGGCCTGGGGCACCCCGGAGGGCCTGCAGGTCGCCGAGCGCACGGCCGGGGCGACGGCCTTCGCCACCCCCTCCCAGCTCCCCACGGCGTCGAGCCCGCTGAGCGAGCCCGGCGTCGGGATCGCCGGCGGCCACGTCGTGCTGGCATGGGTCACCGGCACGGCCGGCGGCGGGCGCTCGCTCGTCGCCGCCGAGAGCGCCGCCGCGGGCTCGCCGCCGGCCGCCCCCGTCGCGATCGACCCCGGCGCGTCCTCCCTGCCGCCGCGCCCCGGCGCGCCGACCGTGACCGTGCAGCCCGGCCGCTCGCTGGTGGCCTGGGTGCGCGGACCGCGCGGCAGCACGGCCCGCGACACCGGCGCGCTGGCCGTCAGCACGACGCCGGGGACGTGGGGCGCGGTGCAGCGCCTCGCCGCCCCCGGCCGGGCGCACGCCGGAGCCGCCGACCTGACGGCGCCCGCCCCCGGGCGGCCGCCGATCCTCGCCCTGACCACCCAGCAGGGCGCCCGCTCGGGCGTGGCGACCGCGAACCTGCGCGCCGACGGCACCCTGGGGCCCCGGCGCGTCCCGGTCGCCGGACCGGTCCGGCCCGGCGCCCGCGTCGCCCAGGGCGGCGGACGGGCGTGGCTGGCCGCCACCCGCGAGGTCGGGACGACGCGGCACCCCTCGGGGCGCGCCCTCCTGCTCAGCGACGCCTGAGCGCCGCCGAGACCTCCGTGGCGGCGCGCTCGCCGGCGCGGACGGCGCCGTCCATGTAGCCGAGCCAGTGGTCCGCGGTCTCGGTGCCGGCGAAGTGCACGCGGCCGACGGGCTTGCGCAGCCAGGCGCCGTGCCTGGCCAGCACCGCGTCGGCGCCGCCGCCGAAATGCCCGACGGGACAGCCGCGCGTCCACGTCTCGGTCGTCCAGTCCTTCTCGATGAACTCGTCGGGCGTGCGGGCGCGCTCGTCGCCGGTGAAGCGGACGAAGTCGTCCAGGACGGCCGCACGGCGCTCGGCGGTGCCGAGCGCCGCCCACGCCGCGTGCTGCTTTCCGCCGATGAACGAGAAGAAGACGCCGGCGCTGCCGTCGGGCGGGCTGTTGTCGTAGGGCACCCGCGCGAGGCCGGTGTCGCTGACGCCCTGGCCGCTGAGCCCGGCCTCGCGCCAGAAGGGCGTGGGGTAGACGGCCTCGACCTTGGTCAGCGAGCCGGGCGTCATGGCCCTGAGCAGCGTGCGCTTGGCGGCCGGCAGGCCCGGCGCGTAGGCGATGCGGGCCGCCAGCACCGGCGGGAGGGCCACGATCGCCTGCCGGGCGTGCACGGTGATCCCGTCGGCGACGACCCGCACGCCGTCGCGGCCATCGACGATCCGGCGCACCGGCGCGCCGAGCACCACGCGCGACCCCAGCTTGGCGGCGACCTTCTCGGCGATGAGCACCGAGCCCCCGACCAGGCGGCGCTCCTGCGCCCCGCCGCCGGTGGCGATGAGCCGCGCGAAGGACCCCGGTGTGGCCCTGTCCCCCGCCGCCGCGACGTAGAGCAGGACATAGAGCAGCGAGAGGTCCTCGGGGTCGGCGCCCCAGATCGCCTCGCACACCGCGTCGACGACGGCGCGGCCGGTCGGGGTCGTCACCTTGCCGGCCAGCCACTGCGCCAGCGTCTGGCGGTCGTAGGCCGCCGCCTTGGGATGCTTCCAGGGCGCGCGGACGCCGACGGCCTTCGCAAGCTTGTCGAGCTCGATCAGGGGGGCCAGCGCGGCCAGGACATCGGGGTCGTCGGGGATCCCGACCGACGCCGGGTAGGTCGTGCGCGCGCCGCGCGCGACGAAGATGCTCGAGCCCTCGTTGTAGACCGGGAACGTCGCCACGCCCACGGCCTCGGCCAGCGCGAGGATGCGGTCCTGCGTCGGGCCGACGAACTCGCCGCCGATCTCCGTGATCGCCCGGCCGCCGGCGATCGTGGCGTTGGCCGTGCGCCCGCCGACGCGGTCGCGCGCCTCCAGGACCACCACCGACCGCCCCGTCGCGACCAGGCGTCGGGCGGCGGCCAGCCCGGAGAAGCCGGCGCCGATGACGACGACGTCCGCCCGGCGCGTCCGGCGGGCGGCGGCGAACGCGGCCGTCGGGCCGTCGAGGACCGTCAGGGCGGCGCCGGCGGCGCCGGCCTTCAGCAGTCGTCGGCGGGTGACCCGCGGGGTGCTCATCGGCCCGACCGTATCGGGCCGTCCGGGCGCGCGTCCACGCGCGCCGCGCGTCAGTCCTCGACGGTCAGGGCGCCGTCGGCGTGCGAGGGCGGGCCCTCGGGGCCGTCGTCGGCGTCGTGCACATTGCCCGCCAGCACCGGCTCGGTCTCCTGGGCGGCCAGCCCGTGCAGGTAGCGGTCGGCCATCCGCGCGGCCTGGCGGCCCTCGTTGATCGCCCAGACGATGAGCGACTGGCCGCGGCGCGCGTCGCCGGCCGCGAAGACGCCCTTGACCGACGTCGCGTAGGTCGGTGCCTTGACGTTGCCGCGCTGGTCCAGCGCGACGTCGAGCTGCTCGACGATGCCGGCGTGCTCGGGGTGCAGGAAGCCCATCGCCAGCAGGACGAAATCGGCCTGCATCTCGCCGCCGGCGCCTTCGACCGGCGCGAACGGCGGCGCCGCCTGGGCCTCGGCGTACTGCAGGGTCGTGACGTGCCCGTCCTCGCCGCCGAACGCGGTGGTGACGATGGAGAAGTCCTGCTCGCCCTTGCCGATGGCCTGGGCCTCCTCCATCGCGTAGGAGAGGCGGAACTTCTGCGGCCACAGGGGCCACGGGGTGCGGTCGTCGGGGCGGTGGGCCGGCGGCTCGGGCAGCAGCTCGAGCTGGGTGACGCTGAGGGCGCCCTCGCGCACGGAGTGCCCGACGCAGTCGGCCCCGGTGTCGCCGCCGCCGATGACGATGACGTGCTTGCCCGCGGCGGTGATCGCGCCGGGCTCGCCGCGCGGGTCGACGGTGGGCGCAGGGCCGACCTCCTGGGCGATCGCGCGGTTGCGGCCGTAGAGGTACTCCATCGCGAAGTGGATGCCCTGCAATCCGCGGCCGGGGACGTCCAGGTCGCGCGGCACGCGCGAGCCGATCGTCAGCACGACGGCGTCGAACTCGGCGCGCAGCTCGTCGGCGGTGACGTCGCGCCCGACGTCGACGCCGCAGCGCACCTCGACGCCCTCCTGGCGCAGCTGCTCCACGCGGCGCTCGACGAGCCACTTCTCGATCTTGAAGTCCGGGACGCCGAAGCGGACCAGCCCGCCGCCGGCCTCGTCGCGCTCGAAGAGCACGACGCGGTGCCCGGCGCGGCGCAGCTGCTGGGCGGCCGCCATCCCGGCGGGCCCGGCGCCGACGACCGCGGCGCTGCGGCCGGTCTCGTGGGCCGGCGGCTGCGGCACGACCCAGCCCTCGTCCCAGGCGCGGTTGATGATCGCGTTCTCGATCTGCTTGATCGTGACCGCGTCGCCCTCGCGGATCTCCAGGACGCACGCGGCCTCGCACGGTGCGGGGCACAGGCGGCCCGTGAACTCGGGGAAGTTGTTCGTCGCGTGCAGCTGGCGGATGGCGTCGGGCCAGCGCTCGCGGTAGACGAGGTCGTTCCAGTCCGGGATGAGGTTGCCCAGCGGGCAGCCGTTGTGGCAGAACGGCACGCCGCACTCCATGCAGCGCCCGCCCTGGGCCGACAGCTCCTCGTCGGTGCGCGGGACCAGGAACTCGCGGAAGTCGCCGACGCGCTCCTTGGGGTCCCGGTAGGGCACGTTGGAGCGATCGACCCTCAGGAACCCGCCGAGCTCGCCCATGCCTACTCGCCCTCTCCGGTGCGGACGTCGGGCTCGCCGACGACGTCGACGGCGACCCCGGCGAACTCCTCCGCCTTGGGGGGCTCGTGCGCGGCGCCCTGCTCGGCCAGGACGCGCTTGTAGTCGGCCGGGAAGACCTTGGCGAAGCGCCCGCGCATGGCGTCCCAGTCGTCCAGCACCCGCTGGGCCACCGGCGAGCCGGTGCGACGCAGGTGCTCCTCGACGAGCGCGCGGCACTCCGCCGCGTCGTCGTCGTCGAGCTCCTCGATCTGGTCGAGCATCGTGGGGTTGATGCGCCCGCGGAAGGCGCCGTGCTCGTCCAGGACGTAGGCGATGCCGCCGCTCATGCCGGCCGCGAAGTTGCGCCCGGTCTCGCCGAGCACGACGACGCGCCCGCCGGTCATGTACTCGCAGCCGTGGTCGCCGACGCCCTCGATGACCGCGCAGGCGCCCGAGTTGCGCACGGCGAAGCGCTCGCCGGCCTGGCCGCGGAAGAAGGCCCGGCCCGACGTGGCGCCGTACAGCACGGTGTTGCCGATGATGACGTTGTCCTCGGCCGCGAACGTCACGCCCTCGGGGGGCAGCACGGCCAGCGTGCCGCCCGACAGGCCCTTGCCGGTGTAGTCGTTGGCGTCGCCGTGCAGCGTGAAGTCGACGCCGGGCGCCAGCCAGCCGCCGAAGCTCTGGCCGGCCGATCCGGTGAAGTGCACCTCGATGCTGCCGTCAGGCAGTCCCTCGGCGCCGTGCAGCTCGGCGATGCGGCTCGAGAGCATGCCGCCGACGCAGCGGTTGACGTTGCGCACGCCGATGTCCAGGCGCACGTGCGGCTCGCCGCCCTCGACGACCGGGCGGGCGCCCTCCAGCAGCGCGTGGTCCAGCGCGTCGTCGAGCACGGGCGGCGGTGGCCCGGTCCGGTGGCGCGGCGCGGAGGCGTCGACGTCGCGCGGGAAGGTCAGCAGGTGCGTGAGGTCCAGCCCGCGCGCCTTCCAGTGGTCGATCGCCCGGTCGGCCTCCAGCAGGTCGACGCGGCCGATGAGCTCCTGCACCGTGCGGATCCCGAGCGAGGCCATGATCCCGCGCAGCTCCTCCGCGACGAAGAAGAAGAAGTTGACGACGTGCTCGGGCGTGCCCTGGAAGCGCCTGCGCAGCTCGGGGTCCTGGGTGGCGATGCCCACCGGGCAGGTGTTGAGGTGGCAGGCGCGCATCATGATGCAGCCCGTCGCGATGAGCGGGGCGGTGGCGAAGCCCATCTCGTCGGCGCCGAGCATCGCCGCGATCGCGACGTCACGACCCGTCTTGAGCTGGCCGTCGGTCTGCACGACGATCCGCGTGCGCAGGTCGTTCTTGAGCAGCGTCTGCTGGGTCTCGGCCAGGCCGATCTCCCACGGCGCGCCGGCCGAGACGATCGAGCTCAACGGCGACGCGCCGGTGCCGCCGTCGTGGCCGGCGATGACGACGTGGTCGGCGTTGGCCTTCGCGACGCCGGCGGCGACGGTGCCGACGCCCACCTCGGAGACGAGCTTGACCGAGACCTGCGCCCTGGGGTTGGCGCAGCGCAGGTCGTAGATGAGCTGCTTGAGGTCCTCGATGGAGTAGATGTCGTGGTGGGGCGGCGGCGAGATCAGGCCGACGCCCGGCGTCGTGTGGCGCACGGAGCCGATGTAGTCGTCGACCTTGTGCCCGGGCAGCTGGCCGCCCTCGCCGGGCTTGGCGCCCTGGGCCATCTTGATCTGCAGCTGATCGGCGTTGACCAGGTAGTGGATCGTGACGCCGAAGCGGCCCGAGGCGACCTGCTTGATCGCCGACCGGCGCAGGTCGCCGTTGGCGTCGCGCGTGAAGCGCCGCGGGTCCTCCCCGCCCTCGCCCGTGTTCGAGCGCCCGCCGAGGCGGTTCATCGCGATCGCGAGGTTCTCGTGGGCCTCGGTGGAGATCGACCCCAGCGACATGGCGCCGGTCGCGAAGCGCTTGGCGATCTCCTGCGCGGGCTCGACCTCGTCCAGGCCGATCGGGTCCAGGTCGGTGCGGAACTTCAGCAGCCCGCGCAGCGTGGCCTTGCGCGTGGCGTGCTCGTTGACCATCTGCGCGTACTGGTCGTACTTCTGCTGCGCGTTGGCCTGGTCGGAGATCCCATCTGCCCGGACCGCGTGCTGGAGGGCGGCGATCGTCTCCGGGTTCCACATGTGGTGCTCGCCGTCGCGGCGCCAGGCGTAGACGCCGCCGACGGGCAGCAGCTCGTCGGGGACGACCTCGGTCGAGGAGGCCACGCCGTAGCCGCGCTCGTGGCGGTCCAGCGCCTCCTGGGCCAGGACCTCCAGCCCGATGCCGCCGATCCGCGACGCGGTGCCGGTGAAGTGGCGGTCGATGAGCGCCTTCTCCAGGCCCACGGCCTCGAAGATCTGCGCGCCGCAGTAGGACTGCACCGTCGAGATCCCCATCTTGGAGATCGTCTTGAGCAGGCCCTTGCCCAGCCCCTTGACGATCCTCTCCTCGGCCTCCTCGGCCGAGGCGGCGTCGACGCGGCCCTCGGCGACCAGCGCGTCGACGGTCTCGAAGGCCACGTACGGGTTGATCGCGCTGGCACCGAACCCGATGAGCGTGGCGAAGTGGTGGACCTCGCGGGGCTCGCCGGACTCGAGCACGAGCCCGGTCTGCAGGCGCGTGCCCTCGCGCACGAGGTGGTGATGCACCGCCGCGACGGCCAGCAGCGCCGGGATCGGCGCGCGGCGCGGCCCGATGCCGCGGTCGCTGAGGATGAGCACGTTGATGCCCTGGGCGATCGCGTCGTGGGTCTCGTCGCAGATCTCGGCCAGGCGCCGGTGCAGGCCCTCCGGGCCGTCCTGCACGGGCCAGGTGATGTCGATCGTATGCGCCCCGAACCAGGGGTGGTCGAGGTTGCGCAGCGTCTCGAGCTCGCCGTTGCGCAGGATGGGCTGGCGCATGACGAGCTGGCGCGCGTGCTCGGGCGTCTCGTCGAGCAGGTTGCCCTCCGCGCCGACGCCGGTGCCCAGCGACATCACGATGGACTCGCGGATGGGGTCGATCGGCGGGTTGGTGACCTGCGCGAAGAGCTGCTTGAAGTAGCTGAACAGCAGCGGGCGCTGGTCGGAGAGCACCGCGAGCGCCATGTCGTTGCCCATGGACCCGATCGGCTCCTCGCCGGCGCGGGCCATGGGCGCCATGAGGACGCGCAGGTCCTCCTGGCTGTAGCCGAAGGCCAGCTGCAGGCGGCGCAGCGGCTCGTGCAGCTTCAGGCCCTCGCGCGGCGCGAGGTCGTCGAAGCGCACGACGTTCTCCTCGAACCAGCGGCCGTAGGGCTGCGCGGTGGCGACCTGCTCCTTGACCTCGTGGTCCTCGACGATGCGCCCGGCCTCGAGGTCGACGAGGAACAGCTTGCCCGGCGCCAGGCGGCCCAGGCGCGCGACCTCCGAGGGCTCGACGGGCAGCATGCCGGTCTCCGAGCCGAGCATGACGTAGCCGTCCTTGGTCTCCGTCCAGCGCCCGGGGCGCAGCCCGTTGCGGTCCAGCGTGGCGCCGACGACCGACCCGTTGGTGAAGCACACCGACGCCGGGCCGTCCCAGGGCTCCATCAGACAGGAGTGGAAGGCGTAGAAGCCCTTGAGATGATCGGGCAGGTCGTCCCGGTCGGCGTAGGCCTCCGGGATCATCATCATCACCGCGTGGGGCAGCGAGCGCCCGCCAAGCATGAGCAGCTCGAGGACGTTGTCGAACGTCGCGGAGTCCGAGCCACCCGGGCGCACGACGGGCAGGACCTTCTGGAGGTCCATCCCGAACAGCTCGGAGGCCAGCTGGGACTCGCGGGCGCGCATCCAGTTCGCGTTGCCCATGAGCGTGTTGATCTCGCCGTTGTGGGCGATGACGCGGAACGGGTGCGCGAGGTCCCACGACGGGAACGTGTTCGTGGAGAAGCGGCTGTGGACCAGCGCCAGGGCCGAGCGGAAGCGCTCGTCCTTGAGGTCGGGGTAGAAGTCGCGCAGCTGGTAGGAGATGAGCATCCCCTTGTACACGCAGGTACGCGAGGAGAAGCTCGGCGCGTAGAAGTCCGGCCCCGCCGAGAGCTCGACGATGCGGCGGATGACGTAGAGCTTGCGCTCGAAGGCGTCCTGGTCGTCCTCGAAGCCCGGGCCGGCGCCCACGAACAGCTGACGGATCTCGGGTCGCGACTGGTTGGCCGTGTCGCCGACATGCTCGAGGTCGAGCGGCACGTCGCGCCAGCCGAGGACCTCCTGGCCCTCGATGCGGACGTTGAGCTCGAGGAGCTGCTCCAGCTTGCGCCGCCGGCTCGCGTCGCGCGGCAGGAAGCAGAACGCCACGCCGTAGCGGCCCTTGGCCGGCAGCTCGAAGTCGACGACCGCGCGGAAGAACGCGTCGGGGATCTGGACGAGGATGCCGGCGCCGTCGCCCGTCTTGACGTCGGCCCCCTCGGCCCCGCGGTGCTCGAGGTTGTCGAGCGCCGTCAGCGCCCGCTGGACCACGCCGTGATCGGGCTGGTTGTCCAGCCGCGCGATCATCGCGACGCCGCAGGCGTCGTGCTCGTAGCGGGGGTCGTAGAGGCCGTCGGCCTGGGGCAGTGCTGAGATCGTCATGAGTGTCCCGTGGCGGCCCGGGGGCACGGGCTCGGGTGGTGCCCGTGGTCGCCGGTGGCGCGGGCTCCCAAGCCTTTGGAGGAGTCGGCAGAGTAGCAAGCGGCCGTTGGCATGGACAGGCGTACGCGATCACGTACAGCCCCGGCGCAGCCCCCGGGAACGGGCGCAGGACCCCAGGGTTTCGGTCTGCGCGCAGACGCTCGCGGACCCCCCGGGCCGGGTTCCTGTTTGCCGCCCGCCGGCCAGGGGATGCACTCCTCGCGGGATCGATGCTCCCGCTTCACGTCGCGTCACGGAATGCGCCGGACCTGCCTCGGTGCGATGCGATGACCTCCCCCACACGCGTCGAGCCATCCACCGGTGGCTCGACGTGGTTAACGGCCTCGTGCGGCCACCGTCCGTCCGCCGCAGGACGTTCTATGCTGCGCCGGATCGCGCGGACGGTTGCGATTCGCGACTAGGACGGGGACGGGGCGGGCATATGGCAGCCGATGACGATCCCGGGGCCGGGATGCCCCGGCATGACCCTGACCAGGAGCTCCTGACGCCCGACTTCGAGTTGACCCTGCCGGCCCGCGCCGAGAACGTGGCGGTCGTCCGGCATGCCTTCGGGGGCCTCGGAGACGCCCTCGACGTGCCCGACCACGCCCTGGCCGACGTCAAGCTGGCCGTCACCGAGGCCTGCACGAACGTCGTCGTCCACGCCTATCCCGACGGTGAGGGCTCGATGGCGGTCTCCGCCGGCCTGCGCGACGGCGCGCTGACCGTGATCGTCGCCGACGAGGGCCGCGGCATCCTGCCGCGTCCCGACAGCCCGGGCCTCGGCCTCGGCCTGCCGCTCATCGCGACCCTGGCGTCCTCGCTGGAGCTCGGCACCAACGATCGGGAGGAGACCGAGGTGCGCATGACCTTCGAGCTCGACCGCCGCCCGGAGGGCGACCCCGCGTGAGCCCCACCGCGGCCGCGTCCAACGAGGCGACGGTCACCGTGCGGCGCCCCGAGCTGCTGGGACCGGTCCTCGGACGGGTCGTCGGGATGCTCGCCGCCCGCGCCCACTGCCCCATCGACCGCCTCGACGACGCCCTGCTGCTCACCGATGCCGTCGCGGCCCACGCCCCCGACCACACCGCCGACGGGCGGGTCACCGTCCACGTGGTCGCCGAGCCCGAGGGGCTGTCGCTCAGCGTCGGCCCCCTGCCGCCCGCGGGCGCCCAGGCCCTCATCGCCGCCGCCACCCTGCCGGGGATCGGCAACGTCTTCCAGCGCGTCGCCGACGACGTCCAGGCCGAAGGATCCGAGCTGCACCTGCGGCTCACGTTCGCAGGATGAGCCCGCCGCGGCGCCTGCCCGCCGCCGGGACCGCCCCCGGCGTGCGTTCGTCACACTAGGAGGACCGATGCCACCCGAATTCGCACTGACCCAGGACGCCGTCGACGACGCCACGCAGGTCGTGGCCGTCCGCGGCGAGATCGACCTGTTCACCGCCCCCGAGCTCAAGGCCGCGCTGGGCGAGGCCATCGAGGGCGGCAAGACCCGCGTCGTCGTCGACCTCGAGGAGACGACCTTCCTGGACTCGACCGCGCTCGGCGTGCTGATCGGCACCGTCAAGCGCCTGCGCTCGCGCGACGGCCGGCTGACGATCGTCAACGTCGACCAGAACATCGCCAAGACGTTCGAGATCACCGGCCTGGACCAGATCTTCACGATCCGCGCCAGCCGCGACGAGGCCGTGTCGGCACTCGACGAGGAAGAGGCGCCGGCGTCCTAGACGTCACGGAGCTGCCGCGGCGCGACCCGTTCGACGCGGCGGCGCTGCTGGGGTGGCTGGCGGTGCGCGCGGTGCCCGGCGTCGAGGAGGTCGACGGGACCACGTACCGCCGCAGCCTCGGGCTCGACCACGGCGACGGGATCGTCGAGCTCGTGCTCGACGGAGGGCCGGTGACGGCCCGCCTGTGGCTCGACGACGCCCGCGACCGCGGCGCGGCGCTGGCGCGCTGCCGCCGGCTGCTGGACCTCGACCAGGACCCCGCCGCGGTGACCGCGGCGCTCGGGACCGACGTGGTCCTGGGCCCCTGCCGCGCCGCCCACCCGGGGCTGCGCTGCCCCGGCTCGGTCGACGGCGCCGAGACCGCGGTGCGCGCCGTCCTCGGCCAGCAGGTCTCGCTCGCCGCCGCGCGCACGCTCGCGGCCCGGCTGGTCGCCGCGGCCGGGCGCCCGCTGCGCGCGCCGCGCGGCACGATCACCCACCGCTTCGTCACCCCGCCGAGCTCGCGGCCGTGGACCCCGCGACGCTGGCCATGCCCCGGACCCGCCGGCAGGCCCTGGCCGGGCTGGCGGGCGCCCTGGCCGGAGACGGAGCGCCCGTCCTGGAGCCCGGCGCCGACCGCGACGCCACCCGCGCGGCGCTGCTGGCCCTGCCGGGCATCGGGCCGTGGACGGCCGACTACGTCCTCATGCGCGCCCTCGGCGACCCCGACGTCCTGCTGGCCGGCGACCTCGGCGTGCGCCAGGCGCTCGCCCGGCTGGGCGCCGAGCCGGCGCCCACCGCCTGGGCGCCGTGGCGATCCTACGCCACGCAGCACCTCTGGCAGCTGCTCGCCGACGTCGCGGCGGCCGGCCTCACGCCGCCAGCGGCGCGGCGGGCTCGGCCAGCGCGGGCGAGTCCTCGCCCGTGAGCAGCTGCAGCACCGCGAGCTCGACGTCGCCCTGGATCGCCGTGCCGTCGCCGGCCTCGGCCAGGTCGGGCAGGACGCCGGCGATCGTGATGCCGTCCTGGTAGCGCTCGAACGTGCGGGGGTCGATGTAGGAGGCGCGGGCCACCGCGGGCGTGTTGCCCAGGTAGTGGGCGACCTCCTTGACGACCCGGGCCATCGCGCGCTTGCGCGCCGTCTTGGTGTCGGGCACCGGGCTGACCGCCAGGCCCAGCGCGGCGAGCACGGTGGCCCCCCAGGTGCGGAAGTCCTTGGCCGAGACGTCGGCGCCCGTGGCGTCCTTGAGGTAGGCGTTGATGTCGGGCGAGCGGATGTCGACCCAGCGTCCGCGCGGTGGGCTGCTGCGGTAGGCCAGCAGCTCGTCGCCGCCGCCGCGACGGCGCTTGAGCGTGCAGATGTCGTCGGCCAGCGCCGGATCCACGACGGCCTGCACGCGGCGCTTGTTGTGCTTGGCCGGGTAGTCGAAGAGCAGGACGCCGTCGCGCACCCGTACGTGGCGCTTCTTCATCGTGGCCAGCCCGTAGGTCTCGTTCGTGACGGCGTAGTCCTCGGAGCCGATCCGGAAGAACCCGCGGTCCAGCAGGCGGACGCCGAGCGCGAGGACGTGGTCGCGGCCCAGATCCCCGCGGGCCAGGTCGTCCTGCACGCGCTTGCGCAGCGCGGGCAGGACGCGCGCGAAGGCGATCATGTCGTCGAACTTGGCCTGGTCGCGGCGCAGGCGCCAGCGCTGGTGGTACAGGTACTGCTTGCGGCCCTTCTGGTCGATGCCCGTCGCCTGGATGTGGCCGCCGGGGTACGGGCAGATCCAGACGTCCTCCCAGGCCGGGGGGATGACGAGCTCGGTGATGCGCTGCAGGACCTCGGGTTCCTGCACCCGCTCGCCGTCGGGATCCAGGATCGAGAAGCCGCGCCCACGGCGCACGCGCCGCAGCCCGGGCCCCGAGCAGTCCACCCTGCGCAGGCGGATGGGGGGCGGGGCCTTGGCGGTGGCAGGCACCCCGCGGACATACCCGCGGGGCGCCGCGTTCAGCGCTTGGCCTTGGGCTTGGCGCGCGAGGCGGGCGCCTTGGCCTTCGGCGCGGCGCCGGAGCCGGACCCGCCGGTGGTGGTGCGCCGACGCTTGGGCTTGGGCTTGGCGTCGCCGCCGCCGCTGCGCTCGCGCACGGCGTCGAGGCTGGCCTTCAGGGCGGACATGAGGTCGGGCACCGGCGTGGCCTCCTCGGTCTCGGGCTGCACGGCGATCTCCTCGCCGGCGGCCTTCTTCTCGATCATGTCCAGGACGGCCTGGCGGTAGGTGTCGGAGTACTTCTCGGGCTCGAAGTCGCCGGCCAGGGAGTCGACGAGCTGCTTGGCGATGTCGATCTCGCGCTCGGACATCTCGACGTCGTCGGCGTCGGGGACGCCGTCGATCGTCCCCGGGTCGACGACCTCGTCGGCGAAGAGCATCGTCGCCATGCCGAGCACGTCGCCCATCGGCCGCACGGCGACCAGGCTCTCCTTGGAGCGGATGACGACCTTGGCGATCGCGACCTTGTTGGTCTCGCGCATCGCCTCCAGCAGCAGCCGATAGGGCTTGGCGCCCCCGGGCCCGGGCGCCAGGTAGTACGGGTGGTCGTAGAAGATCGGGTCGATGTCGTCGAGGTCGACGAAGTCCTCGATGTCGATGGTCTTGGTCTTCTTGGGCTCGACGGACTCGAGCTCGGCCGGGTCGATGACGACGTAGCGGTCCGGGCTGAGCTCGAAGCCCTTGACGAGGTCCTCGTAGGCGACCTCGTCGCCGGTGGACGCGTCGACGCGTCGTTGCTGGATCCGCGAGCCCGTCTTCTGGTTGAGCTGGTGGAAGCGGACGGTCTTGCGGTTGACGGCGCTGTAGAGCTTGACGGGCACGGTGACGAGCCCGAAGCTGATCGCGCCGGTCCAGATCGAACGGGGCATGGACCGCCTAGTGTGCCCGACCGGACCCCGTGCGCACACCCCACGCAGGGGTTCTTGCGTCCGGCCTCAGGTGCGCAGCGCCGCCAGCGACGCGCGCTGGCGGCCCCGGGCGTCGAAGTTGGCGGGGTCCAGCCACGCCTCCAGCGCGGCCTTCACCGCCGGCCAGTCGCCGTCGACGATCGCGAACCACGCCGTGTCGCGGTTGCGGCCCTTGACGATCATGTGCTGGCGGAACGTGCCCTCGTAGGTGAACCCCAGCCGCAGCGCGGCGGCGCGCGAACGGGCGTTGGCGGCGTCGCACTTCCACTCCAGCCGCCGGTGGCCGAGGTCGTCGAACGCGTGGCGGGCGAGCAGGGCGATGGCCTCCGTCGCCTGCGGGGTGCGCTGCAGCGCCGCGCCGAACCAGACGTTGCCGATCTCGATGCAGCCGTTGGCGCAGTCGACGCGCATGAGGCTCACGACGCCCCCGGCGCGCCCGGTCACGCGGTCGACCACGGCGTAGAAGCGCGGGTCCTCGCCGTCCTCGCGCTCCCGGGCCCACGCCGCCAGGGCCGCGGCATCGGGGAACGGCCCGTAGGCCATGTGGTCCCACAGGTGCGGGTCGGCGTCACGGCCGTGGGCGGCGGCGAACAGGTCGGCGGCGTGGCGCGCGGCCTGCAGCGGCTGCAGCTCCACGCGCCGACCCGTCAGCGCCTCGGGGCCCGGAGCGCCGGCGGCGGTCCAGGTCGCGAGGCGGTCGTCCACGCGACGATCCTAGGTCGTCGCGCGGTCCTTCTCGAACCGGGCGCCGCCGCCGCCGCGCCTCTGGCCCTCGTGGCGGCCCTCGGCGAACTCCTCGAGCATCTTGGCGTTGAACGCCTCGAGGTCGTCGGGCTTGCGGCTGGTCACGAGGCCCTGGTCGACGACGACCTCCTCGTCGACCCACGTCGCGCCCGCGTTGCGAAGGTCGGTCTGCAGCGACGGCCATGAGGTCAGCGTCCGCCCGCGCACGACGTCGGCCTCGATGAGCGTCCAGGGGGCGTGGCAGATCGCCGCGACGGGCTTGCCCGCGTCGAAGAAGCCACGGACCAACGCGACGGCGCCGGCGTCGGTGCGCAGCGCGTCGGGGTTGGCGACGCCGCCCGGCAGCATGAGCGCGTCGTAGTCGGAGGCCGAGACGTCCGATGCGGCCTTGTCGGCGGTGAACGTGTCGGCCTTGTCGAGGTGGTCGAAGGCCTGGACCTCGCCGGCCTCGGTGGAGACGAGGTGGACCGTCGCCCCGGCCTCCTCGAGGGCCCTGCGGGGCTCGACGAGCTCGACCTGCTCGATGCCCTCGGTGGCCACGAGGATCGCCACCGTCCTGCCTGCCAGCGTCTGCGCCATGATGTGCCGCCTCCTGGGTCGGGTGTCTGGTGCGTGGGGTGCTCTGGGTAGTGCTCACCACATGGCCACCACACGAAACGCGAGCCAGGGGATCCTGGCCGACGACAAGACCGCCGAGCGCGAGCGGATCGTCGACATGCTCAAGAAGGCGTACTGGATGGAGATCGAGACGGTGATGTCCTACATCGCCAACTCGGTCAACCCCGACGGTGTCCGGGCGCAGGAGATCATCGAGTCGCTCAACGCCGACATCCAGGAGGAGCTCGGCCACGCGCAGCAGTTCGCCGCCCGCATCAAGGAGCTCTATGGGGTCGTCCCGGGCTCCCTGGAGTTCTCCGCCGAGCAGGACTACCTCCAGCCGCCCGAGCAGCAGACCGACGTCGTGCACGTCATCAAGGGCGTCATCGAGGCCGAGACCGGGGCCATCGAGCACTACAACGCGATCATCGAGGCGACGGAGGGCACCGACCCCGTCACGAACGACATGGTCATCGCGATCCTGCGTGACGAGGAGGGCCACCGCCGGCTCTTCGAGGGCTACCTGCGGGAGTACGAGGCCGAGGGTCTCGCCTAGGTCGCCGCGGACTCGGCGTCGGGGGTCCCGGCGTCGTTCGCGGGCAGCGCTGCCGCGGCACCCGGGCGGCCGGACGGAGGCTGCGAGCCCCCGGAGTGACACGAGCGCCCACGGCGGAGAACGACCGCAGCGCAGCCTCAGCGCACGATCGCCACCGCCGCCTCCGGGCTCGCCACCCGGAAGGAGAACGTCTCCTCCAGGTACAGCGACACGGCCTCGGCGTCGTGGCCCGCATAGCCCACCGCGAGGTCCTGGCCGCACTCGAACAGGAAGTCGCCGCCGCGCTGGCTGACGACCACCCCGCCCTGCACGCCCGGCGCCCACACGATGGGGCCGCCCAGGATCTCGCGCAGGTGGTCGAGCAGCAGGTGGCCACCGAGCTCGGCGGTCTCGATGACGCGGGTGTACTCCTCGCGGCCCAGCGCGAGGCCGTACGGGCCCGCCACGCCGTCGCGCAGCAGCGTCTCCACCGCGCGGGCCACGAAGCCCGGGTAGCGGTCGATGTCGTCGCCGCAGGGCACCGCCGCGTGCGGCGACGCGGGGATGATGCCCTCGATCCCCGCCTGGGGCCAGCCGTGGAAGACCGCCGTGTTCTCGGCGACGACCATCCGCTGCGCGGCGTCGTCCAGCGCGTCGAAGTCGACGTCCTGGGCGCCGCGGTCGCCGGCGCGCAGCTCCTCCTGGCCGACCGTGAACGGCGCCCGCAGCTCGACGAGCGCGAGCACGCGCCGGCGATGGCCCTCGACCTCGCCGAGCGGGCTGACGTCGAGCGGCTCGATGCGGCCGAGGTTCGTCGCCGAGTGCTCCCAGCCCAGCGGGCCGGCGAAGTCGACCAGGCGGCGAGCGGCCAGCCCGGGCGTGAGGCGGTCGCGCGCCTCCTCGTCGATGCGTGCCCAGCCCTCGTCGGTGATCGGCGCATGCCCGCGCAGGAGGTGGCTCACAGCCCTGCCCCCCTCAGGCTGCCGATGCCCAGGGAGGGGCCGCCGGAGCCGACGGCCGCCGCGCCGTCGTCGTCGTCGGCGCCCTCCTCGGCGGCCTCGCCGTGGGCGACGATGTCGCCGTCCTGGAACAGCACGCCCTCGGCGATCTCCCGCCACCGCGGCGTGCGCCGCAGCAGGAACTCCAGGTCCATCGAGAAGTGCTTGTACTCCTCGCCCACGGCGTTGGCCATGACGGCCCGTGCCTCGGGGTCGCGCTCGACGGCCAGCCGCTGCGCGTACCAGCCGATCGCCTCGGCCTCCTCGGTCAGCGACGCGCAGAGTCGCGCGAAGGTGCGGGTCTCGGCCGGCAGCTCGTCCGGCGGCTCGTGGTACTGGTCGAAGCCCATGGCGGAACGCTACTCCGCGGGTGCGCTGGGCGCGGGGGGCTCGACGGGATCCTCGCGGGGCGTGTCGGGCGCCGGGACGTCGGGGCCCACGGGATCGCCCGGGGTCCCGGGCTCGATCGCCGGCTCGGGGTCTGGGACCGCCGGGGCGTCGGGCACCACGGGCGTCGCGGGCTCGACGGGCTGGGGGACTTCGAGCAGCGGTGTGGGGCTCATGTCCCGGCCCTACCCGAACGGCGTGTCGTCCAGCGCGAGGCGCAGCTCGTCGATCGAGCCGAAGACCGCCGAGGCGCCCGCGTCGCGCAGCTCGCCCTCCGAGAACCCGCCCGTGAGCACGGCGATCGACTCCAGGCCGGCGCGCTTGGCCGCCTCGCAGTCCCACGTCGAGTCGCCGACCATGACCGCCGGCGCGCCGTCGAGGAGCTCCATGGCGGCGAGCACGAGGTCGGGGGCGGGCTTGGTGCGCTGCACGTCGGCCGACGTCGTCCACCCCGTGGCCAGCTCACGCGCATCGAGCAGGTCGAGGTAGTGATCGACCTCCTGGGCCTTCGCGCTGGAGGCCAGGACGATCTTGCGGCCGCGGTCGCGCAGGTCCTCCAGCAGCGCGCGGGCGCCGCGCAGCGGCTCGACCTCGGCGATGAACACGAGGTACAGCGCCTTCTCGGCCTCGCGGATGGCGTCGCCCTCGGCTCGCTCGACCTCGTCGCTGAGCAGCGAGCCGACCATCTGGTCGCCGCCCATCCCGATGTGGCGGTGGATGCGCCACAGCGGCACGACGTGGCCGTGCTGGCGGAACGCGCGGAACCACGCGACGGCATGGTGGTAGTTCGTGTCGACGAGGGTGCCGTCGATGTCGAGGATGGCGGCTGCGGGCTGGCGTCGGCTGGGGCTCACCACGCGGTTCTGCCCGAAGCGAGGCGCCGCCACGCCAGCCCGAACCACAGCCAGCCGAACAGCGCCGCCGTGGCCGCGACGACGACCACGACGGTCGTCGTCCGGAAGACGATGTCCATCAGCAGCAGGACGGCGCCGTTCATGGCCAGCGCGAGCAGCGCCATGCCCGCGATCGCCTGCCGGGTGCCCAGCCGCACGAGGTACGGCTTCTGACCCGCGCGGAACGTGAGGCGGTGGAAGGCCGAGGGGCCCATGAGGAATGCGGCGGCCGCGGTGGTCAGCAGCAGCGTCACGACGTAGACGATGCGTTGGAAGCCGTCGATGCGCGCGAAGCCCTGCTGGAACGGGACCGTCAGCAGGAAGCCGAACAGGAGCTGGACGCCCGGCATGACCACGCGCAGCTCGTTGAGCAGCTCGAGGAGCTCGCGGTCCAGGCGCTCGGCCTCGTCCTCGTCCTCCCGCGCCTGCGACTTCGAGTGCTCCTCCATCGCAGGCCGACGTTCGCGCCGCGGTCCCGCGATGTCAAGCGGCCTGGGGCAGCGCGATGCGGTCGCGCAGACCCTGCACCGTGCGGCGGATGAGCCGCGAGACGTGCATCTGGGAGATCCCGATCCGGTCGGCGATCTCGCGCTGGGTCAGGCCCTCGTAGAACCGCAGGCGGACGATCTCGCGCTCGCGCGGCGGCAGCTCGTGCAGGCTGTCGGCCAGCATCGCGCGGGCCTCCGCGCGCTCGAACCCGTCGTCGTCGCCGCCCAGGCTCTCCAGCGGGCCCGTGCCGTCGGCGTAGGGCTGGTCGAGCGACATCATGCGGTAGGCGGCCGCGGCGGCCAGAGCCTCCCGCACGCGGTCCTCGTCGCAGTCCAGCGCCCGCGCCAGCTCGGCCGCCGTCGGCGACCGCGACAGGTCGCCGATGAGCCGCTCGCGCACGACGGAGATGCGCCCGGTCAGCTCCTGCACCTCGCGCGGCACGCGCATCATCCACCCGCGGTCGCGGAAGTGGCGCTTGAGCTCGCCGGCGATCGTCGGCACCGCGTAGGTGGCGAAGCGCACGTCGCGCGTGAGGTCGAAGCGGTCGATCGCCTTGATGAGCCCGACGCAGGCGACCTGCTCGAGGTCGTCCAGCGGCTCGCCCTTGTTCGCGTAGCGCCGCGCGAGGCTGCGGGCCAACGGCAGCATCTCGTCGACCAGCAGGTCGCGCGCCACGCGGTCCCCGTGGTCCTGCCACCGGCGCAGCAGCGTGCGCACGTCATCCCGGCCCCCGGCACCAGGCGTCATAGGGTCCATCGGTCCTCCCGATCCACATGGTTCTCCCCTGCCCTGCGTGAACCATCCTCACTTTTGGGGAGGGGCTGACAAGGTGGTCACGATTGGGCAACGCGAGAATCGGCCATAACCGCGGGCGTGGACGGGATGGACAAGGCCGGTCAGACGATCAGCGCGACGCGCTTCGCGCAGCTCACCGGCGTGTCACGCGAGCGGCTGCGCACCTGGGAGCGCCGCCACGGCTTCCCGCGGCCCGTGCGCGTGGCCGGCGGGCCGCGGCGCTACCTCGTCTCCGACATCACCCGGGTGGTCGCCGTGCGGCGCGCCGCACAGGACGGTGCGCCCCTGCCGGCCGCCATCGAGCACGTCGGCCGGGTGGCCGACGGCGCCGGGCCGCCGGCCGAGGCCTTCCGCGCCACGCTGGAGCTGGCCCCGGTCGCGGTGGCGCTCGTCTCGGGTCCTGACCCCCTGCGCCTGGAGTGGGCCAACGCGGCCCTGCGCGCGCTGCGCGGCCCCGCCCCGCCGGGCGCCGAACTGGCCGAGGAGGAGGCGCGGGACCTGGCCGAGCCGCTGCGCCTGCACTTCACGGGCGACGTGCCGGCCGTCGAGGTCGTCCACCGCCCCTGGGGCGCGTGCTCGGCCGCCGTGCGCCCTGAGAGCCCGACGCGATCGATGCTCTACCGCCTCCCGGTCGGGCCGGGCCAGCGGCCCGTCGTGGCCATCGTGGGCATCGAGACCGCCGCGGTGCGCGACGCCCGCGCGGCGCTGGCCGCCGAGCAGGCCGAGCTGGCCGAGCTGCGCCGGCGCACCGAGCGCCACGATCGCTGGCTCGACGCGCTCTCGGCCCTGGCCGTCGCGTTCCAGCGCGAGCCCGGCCCCGCCGTCATCGGCTCGGCGCTCGACGTCCTCGTGCGCCAGACGCGCGCCGTCGACGCGGGCCTGGCCAGCTACCTCAGCGGCCGGCTCATCCTGCACGGCTCGCGGCGCGGCGCGCTGCGCGCATGCGGGCTGACCGTGGCGGGCCATCCGGCCCTCGGGCGGGCCCTGCGCGACGTCGAGGGCCAGTGGCTGGACCCGGCCGCCGCCGCGACGCTCGGCGTGCCCGAGGGCCTGCACGCCGCGGGGCTGCCGATCGCCGTGGCGGGCGAGGTCCTCGGGCTGCTCGTGATGGTCTTCGACGAGGTCGAGCCCCACGACGCCGACAACCGGCGCCTGCTGCAGGCCGTCTCGGCCGCGGTCGGGTTCGCGCTGCTTCGCGACCGGCTGCAGCGCGAGGTCCGGGCGACGGTCAGCGCTGACGCGACGTCACGTCCGGGTCGGTATGCGCCGCGAGCCGCAGGCGCGATACGGCCTGACGGATGAGGCGCGAGACCTGCATCTGCGAGACGCCGATGATCTCGCCGATCTCGGCCTGGGTGAGGTCCTCCTCGAAGCGCAGGCGCAGCACCTCGCGCTCGCGCGGCGTGATCGCCCGCATGAGCTGAGCGATCGTCGCACGGGCCTCGGCCCGGTCGTAGCCGTCCTCGTCGCCGCCGATCGTGTCGGCCAGCGTCTCCCCCGGCTCGGCCTCCGAGCCGCGCGGGGTCTCCAGCGACGTGGCGTGGTAGGCGCCGGCGGCCTCGAGGGCCTCGAGCACCTGCTCCTCGTTGGCCCCCACCCGCTCCGACAGCTCGGTCACCGACGGCGACCGGTGCAGCTCGCGGGTCATGTCCCCCACGGTCCGCTCGACCTTGAGCGCGAGCTCCTGCAGGTCGCGCGGCACGCGCACCGACCAGGTGCGGTCGCGGAAATGGCGCTTGATCTCTCCGAGGATCGTCGGCACGGCGTAGCTGGAGAACGCGACGGCGCGGGTGGCGTCGAAGCGGTCGATGGCCTTGACGAGCCCGAGGGCGGCCACCTGGACGAGGTCGTCCATGGGCTCGTCCGGGCGCTGGTAGCGGCGCGCGAGCTGGCGCGCGAGCGGCAGGTAGCGCTCGACAAGCTGGTCCCGCAGGGCGGGATCGCGGGTCGCCGCGAGGCGGGTGAAGAGGAGCCGTTCCTCCTGGGCGCGGGAGATGTCGTGCTGCATGGCGAAAGCGCACGACACCGGGGGGATGGGGCGTCGGAAGGTGGGGCCCTCGGGCGGGTGTTTCGGCCCAGGCCGACGTAGTATAGGACGCGTGACGGATCCCGCAGAGGGCCTCCGCATCCTCGCGGCCGACGAGGACCGCGAGGCATTGGAGCGCACCTCGACCAGCCTGCAGCGCCTGGGCCACCAGGTCACGGCCACGGCGATCGACCTCGCCGAGGTCACGGAGGCCGTGGCGCGCGAGGACCCCGAGCTCTCGGTCGTCGTGGTCCACGACGACGACGAGCACGCCCTTGACCTCATCGAGGAGATCGCGGCGTTCGCGGCCGGACCCGTCATCGCGCTCGTCGCCCATGACGAGGGCGGCGACTTCATCCCCCGCGCCGCCGACCGGGCATCTACGCCGCCGTGCGCGACGGCGACGAGCAGAGCCTGCAGGCGGCCATCGAGGTCGCCATGCGCCGCCACGCCGAGACCACGCGCCTGGAGGAGCAGGTCGGCCGCCTGGAGACCGCGATCGAGCGGCGGGCGACGATCGAGCGCGCCAAGGGCATCCTCATGGAGCGCCACGGGCTCTCGGACCGCACGGCCTTCGAGCGGCTGCGCACCCACGCGCGGTCGCGCAACCGCACGGTGATCGACGTCGCCTCCGCGGTGACCGAGGGTCATGGGCTGCTCGGCGACAGCGCTCGCGCGGGCGAATAGCCCGCGCCGCGGGAGGGGACCCTCCCAGGGCATGCTCGGAACGCTGCTCACCCTCGTCGCCGCCGCGGTGCTCGTCGCCGCGTGCGTCCTGGCGGGCCTGCCGTCGCTCGTCGCGGTGGTCGTGGCGATCCTCGTGCTCATCGGCGGCATCGGCGGGACCGGGCATGACCTGGGTCTCGGCGGCCGCCACCAGCACTGAGATGGCGTCGCCGGAGCCGAGCGCGACCTCGCTGACGGGCGCCGCGAAGCGGGCCTTCGCCGCGTTCCGCCACCACCAGATGACCGACGTGGCGGCCGCGCTGACCTACTACGCGATGATGTCGCTGTTCCCGGCGCTGGTGCTCGCGACGTCGCTGTTCTCGCTCGTGGGCGACCGCAGCACGGTCTCCAAGGCCGTCGACTACCTGGCGCGCCAAGGCGCCGACCGGCCGACGCAGCAGGCGGTGCAGGAGGTCATGAACAAGCTGGTCACGGCCTCGGGTGGCGCGGTGTCGATCGCCCTTGTGTTCTCCATCCTCTTCGCGCTCAACGGCGCGTCCGGCGCGTTCGGCGCCGCGGGCCGGGCGCTGAACCGCGTCGCCGGCGTCGAGGAGGACCGCGGCTTCGTGCGGCGCAAGGTCACCGACATGGGCATGACGCTGGTGATCGTCGTGCTCCTGCTGATCGTCGTGGCGGCGCTGTTCCTGGGCGGCCGGATCGCCGAGGACCTCCTGGGGACGATCGGGCTCGGCCGCAGCGCGGCCACCACGTGGTCCATCGTCCGCTGGCCCCTGGCGCTGTTCGTGATGCTCATCGCCTACGCGTTGATCTACGCGTTCGCCCCCGACCGCGAGCCGCGCACGCTTCGCTGGCTCACCCCGGGCGCGATGGCGGGCGTGCTCATCTGGATCGTCGCGTCGGTGGGCTTCGCGATCTACATCAAGAACTTCAGCTCCTACGGCGCCGCCTACGGGGCGGCGGGCACGGTCGTCGTGCTGCTGCTGTGGCTCTGGCTCTCGGGCTGCGCGCTGCTCTTCGGCGCCGAGCTCAACGCCGAGCTCGAGCGGGCCGGAGGTGGCCGGCCGCGGCGGGCCGCCGTTCCCGATGCCCCCGCCCGGTGCGCCTAGCCGGTCGGGGCCGACGGCCGGGGCGCGTCCCGGAGCGTGAGCTCCTCGGGGTGGTGGCAGAGCGCGCGCCGCCCTGGGCAGGTCAGGCACAGCGCGCGGTGCGGCTCGTCGGTGGGGACGAAGCGCCCGGCGGCGAGGTCGGCGATGCGGGCCTGGATGTCGGCGCGCAGGCGCGGGACGTCGGCGCGGTCGTAGACCGCGACCACCGGCGCGTGCGGGCGGGCCAGGTAGAGGTGGGCCACCTCGACGTCGGGTGCCCCGGCGCCGAGCGCGGCCAGGGCGTAGATGTGGCGCTGGATGCCGTAGTCGGCCTCGACGTGGGCCTCGAGGTCGGCGTCGCCGGCGACGACGTCGGTCTTGTAGTCGACGACGAGCGCGCCGCCCTGTGCCTCGAAGGCCAGGACGTCGATCACGCCGTGCAGCAGCGGCGCCGCATCGTCGCCCAACCCGACGACGAAGCCGTGCTCGCGGCGCACGTCGGGCGCGGCGGCAAGGCGCCCGGCCAGCGGGCCGTCCACGAACGCGGCCACCAGGGCCTGCAGGTCGGCCACGTCGGCGTCGGTGACCTCGGCCTCGTGCAGCTCGGCGAGCTCGCGGACCGCCTCGGCGCCGGGCGGTGCGGGCGCCGCAAGGTCCAGCCCCTCAAGCAGCAGGTGGGCCAGCGAGCCGCGCACGAGCGGGTCCAGACCGGCCGGCCCGCCGACCGCCGCGGGGTCCTCGCCGCACGCGGCCGCGGCCGTGGCGGCGTCGGCCTCCTCTCGCGGCAGGCGCAGCACGCGCTCGAGGTACCAGCGGTAGCCGCAGCGGTCGTAGGCCGACAGCGACGAGTAGCTCAGGGCCGCGGGCAGCGGCCGGGGCGGCGTGCCGGAGGTCGCGGGGCGCACGGGCGGCCCGCCGGCGCCGGCGCCGGCGGGCGGCGGCGCCGCGGCCGCCGCGGGCTCGGCGAACAGGTCGAGCGTGAGCTGGCCCCCGGGGGCGGCCGCGGGCGGCTCGGGCAGGCCGGGCCCGGGCGCCTCGGCGGCGACCGGCGAGGGCAGCGCACGCGGCATGGCCGGAGGGGTCCGGTGCACGGTGACCGTGACGCGCGGCGCCGGCGCGGCGGGATCGGGGTCGCCCGGCCACGACTCGCCGTCGGGCGCCTCCGGCAGCGCGCGCTGGAGCCCGGCGACGACGCGCGGCGCCAGCCAGCGCAGCGGCGCGACGGCGGGCCGCGGCGCGCCGAGCCAGCGGTCGGCCTCGAACGTTCCGCTGAGCAGCAGCCGCTCCTGGGCGCGCGTCATCGCCACGTGCAGGATCCGCCGCTCCTCGTCGGCCCCCGCGGCCGCCTGCTCGTCGCGCAGCGCCTCCCAGTCCAGTGCCTTGGCCGACCCGCCGTCGACCGTGCGCAGCCGCAGGCCGACCCGGCCGCCCTGCACGAGCAGGTCGTCGGCGTCGCTGCGCCCGGCCCGGCCGAGGTCGGCGATGACGACCACCGCGAACTCCAGGCCCTTGGCGGCGTGCATCGTCATGAGGCGCACGGCACCCCCGGGGTTGCTCGGCGCGGCCTCCACCGGCGCGTCGGTCTCGCGCGCCTGGGCCTCGAGCTCGGCCGTGGCGAGGTCGATGAGGCCGCGCAGGTCGCGCCCGCGGCGGCCCTCGAAGCCGGCGGCCAGGCGTTGCAGCTTGAGCACGTTGGCCCACCGCCGGCGCCCGCCGGGCAGGCCGAGCACGTGCAGGTCATAGCCCGTGCGGTCCACGGCGCGCTCCAGCAGCTCGTCGAGCCCCAGACGCGGGGCGCGCTCGCGCTCGGCGGCGAACCACGGGCAGAAGTTGGCAAGCGCGTCGCGGTCGGCGTCGGGCAGGTCGGCCGCCACCGGCGAGCGCTCGCCCGCGACGAAGGCCGACGCCAGCGCCTCCCAGCGCGCCCCGCGGGCGGTGCCGCGGGCCAGGATGGCCAGGCCGTCGGCGCCGAGGCCCACCAGCGGCGAGGCCAGCAGGCCGAAGAGCGCGAGCTCGTCGCGCGGGTTGGCCAGCGCGCCGAGGTAGGCGCACAGGTCGAGCACCTGCTGGCGTCCCCAGTAGCCGCGCCCGCCGGCCGCCAGCGTGGTCAGGCCCTCCTCCTCCAGCGCGCGCTCGAAGACCGCCATGTCGGTCGCGGCGCGCAGCAGCACGACGACGTCGGCGGGATCGACCCCCTCCTCGCCGACCAGGGCGGCCACCCGGGCGGCCACGACCCGTGCCTCGGCGCGGCGGCGCTCGGGGCTCAGGGGCAGCGAGGCCAGCGTCTCCGGCGGCCACGCGGCGACCGCGTCGGCGTCGGTCAGCAGGAGCTCGACCCGCGCCCCAGAGGCCGTGTCCGCCGCCTCGCGCCCGGCCACGAACGGCACGTGGGCGGGGCCGTGCAGGTCGCCCGTGGCGTCGTCGATGACGCTCAGGATCTCCGGGCGGCTTCTGAAGTTGGCGGCCAGCGCGGCGGCGTCCCCGGTCTGCTGCAGCGCCGCGCGCTGGGCGCGGAAGATGCGCACGTCGGCGTGGCGGAAGCCGTAGATGGACTGCAGCTCGTCGCCGACGACGAAGCGCTCGCCGCCCAGGAGCTCGAGCAGATGCAGCTGCACGGCGTTCGTGTCCTGGAACTCGTCGACCATCACCCGCTCGAACCGGTCGGCATAGGCCGCGCGCACGGCCGGCGCGTCGGCGAGCAGGTCGCGCGCCAGCAGCTCGAGGTCATCGAAGTCCAGGGCGCCGCGGGCGCGCTTGGCCGCCGCGTAGGCGTCGGCGTGCCGGCCGAGCAGCTCGTTGAGCAGGGCGACCGCCCGCGCGGCCAGGGCGTCGCGCGTGGCCCCGGCGAACACCTCCAGCGCGGCGAGGTAGGCCGCGCACGCGTCGCTCTTGAGGGCCTTGGTGTTGCCGGGCCGGAACGCGGCGGCCTCCAGGCCCGCGAGCGTCGGCGCGTTCCTCTCCAGGAGCTGCGTGCAGGCCGCCAGTGCGGCACCGGCCCCGGCGATCGTCTTGCCTTCCAGCCCCGCCAGGTCGGCCTGCGCGGCGCGCAGCGCCGCGGCCAGGGGCGCCGGGTCGGGTGCCTCGGCCCGCACGGGCGGCAGCGCAGGCCGCGTCATCCCGGAGCTGCGCAGCTGGTCGTGGGTGCGCACGATCGTCGCCTGGAGCGCGTCGACGCCGTAGGCCGCGGCGAGGTCGAGCGCCTCCTCGCGCTCGCCGGCCAGGAAGGCCGCCAGCGCCGCCTCAAAGGCCTCGGAGCGCACGTCGCGGGCCTCGGCGTCCTCGAGCACCCCGAACGCCGGGTCCAGCCCGGCGCGGACGGCGTGGGAGCGCAGGATGCGGGCGCACAGCCCGTGGAAGGTCGAGATCCACGCGGCCTCGAGGTCGCGGGCGCGGTCGCGGCGGCCGAGCTCGACGAAGCGCGCGCGCACCCGCGCCCGCAGCTCGCCGGCCGCCTTGTCGGTGAAGGTGATCGCCAGGATCCGGCCGGGCTCCAGGTCGTCCTCGAGCACGGAGCGCACGAAGCGCTCGCTGAGCACGGAGGTCTTGCCCGACCCGGCGTTGGCCGAGAGCAGCAGCGCGCCCTCGCGGCGGGCGATCGCCGTGGCCTGCTGGGCCGTGAACGGCAGGCCGTCGCGGCCGACCATCGCCCCGCCGTCGTCGTACAGGCGCCCGGCGGCGGTCATGCCGTCATGCACCGGCAGATCGTCGGGTGCGCGCAGCCGCCGCCGTAGGCGCAGCGGTCGGGCGCCGGCGCCAGGGCGCCGCGGCGCAGCTCGGACACGGCGTCCCGCGCGGCCTGGGTGCACGCCTCCAGGAGGGCCTCGAGCTCCTCGGGCGCGACGCGGTCGGTGCCCACCGTGTCCAGCCCCGGGTCGGCGTCGCGCCGCACGGCGCCGCGGGGGCGCTGGGCGTCGGGCGCGGCGCCCAGCGGCTGGTAGAGGCCGCCGACGGGCTCCAGGCCGAGCACGTGGCGGACCATGAGCAGGTACAGCGCGACCTGGAGCTTGCCCTCGTCCTGCCAGCGGGCCTGCGCGGTCGCGGTCTTGCCCTTGTAGTCGTAGACGATGGCCTGGCGGGGGCTGCCGCCCGGCGCGAGGTCCACGCGGTCGATGCGCCCCGCGATCCGCAGCGCGCCGTCGTCGAGCTCCAGCGGCGGGTAGGGGTCCTCGGGCTGCCCGAACGTCACCTCGAACAGCGACGGCCGGAAGCTGCCGCCGGCGTGGGCGGCGTACTCCAGGTAGCGCAGCAGGTCGACCTCCAGGCGGCGCAGAGCGCTGCGCAGGCGCTCGGGGTTGGGCGAGATCCGGAAGTCCTGGGCGTGCTCGGCCAGCGCGGCGTGCACGAGCGCCCGCGCATCGGGCAGGCGCTCGGGGACCAGGCCGCCGCCGTCGGCGGCCAGCGCCGACAGCGCATGCTCGAGCACGCGGTGGGCCAGCTCGCCGCGCAGCATGGGCTCGGGGTCGGGGACCAGCACGGCCGGGCGCAGGTGGCGCTCGACGAACCAGCGCACGGGGCAGGAGGCCCACGCCTCCAGCTGCGAGGCCGACCACGTGTGGCGCTCGCGCAGCGGCCCCAGCGCCGCCGGAGCGCGCAGTGGGCCGATCGCCTCGGGCTGGGCGGGCGGGGCGTCGGCCGCGGCGAAGCGCGCCGCCTCGCGCTCGGTCGGCGCCGCGTCCCGGGGCCAGCCCGCGGCGCCGAGCTCGCGCCGCTGCGCCCGCTGCGCCCAGCCCGCATCGAGGAGGTCGGCGACGTCGTCGACGAGCAGCGACCGTACGCTCGGCGAGCCGTCGTCGGTGGCGGCGTGCCAGCCCAGGACCAGCAGCTCGGTGGGCCGCGAGACCGCGGCGTAGAAGAACAGGCGCTCGACCTGCAGCGCGTCCTCGTGCAGGCGCAGCCGCAGGCCCGTCGCCGCGTTGATCTCGCGCCGCTCGTCGTCGCCCAGGAACGGCTCAGGCCGCGACGGCGCCGGGAAGACACCCTCCTGCAGGCCGATGCAGAACAGGGCGCGCACGCGCCGCGCGCGCAGGCTCTGGGGCCGCGTGATCGTGATGCGCCCGGGCCCGGCCGGCGCGCCGAGGAACACGGGCAGCGCCTCGAGCGTGGCCGCCAGCTCGGCCGGGCCGGGCTGCATCGCCGGCGGCAGCGCGGCGAGCTCGGACAGGGCGCGGCGCAGCGCCGAGGCGACCCGGGCGTCGACCTCGCCCTCCTCGTCGAGCACGGGGGCCTGGCGGCGCCAGGGCGCCGCGAGCATCGTGGCGGCCTCGGCGGCCAGCCGCTCGCCGACGGCGCGCACCCCACCGCGCTCGTGGGCTCGGGCCAGGTGGTCCAGGGCCTCGAGGGGCCAGTGCTCCTGCTCCCACAGCGCCCGGGCCTCGCGCGCGGTGCGCGCTCCGTCGCGGCGGGCGCGCGCCTCGAGGCGGTCGGCGAACGCCGGCACGCGCAGGACGCCCGGGGTGCGCAGCCACGCCAGCAGATCGTCGGCGCTGCCGTCCAGCAGCGCGCAGCGCAGCAGCGCGATGAGCCCGCGGCCGAGCGCGGCGTGCCCGGCGCGGATCTCGCGGTCCAGCGCGACGGGCAGGTCGTAGGCGCGGAACACCTGGTCCAGCAGCGGGGCGGCCGTCTCCAGGCCGCGGTGCACGACGGCGATCTCCTCGGGCGCCATGCCCCGCGCACCAGCGCGGCGATCCGGGCGGCGACGAGCTCGGCCTCGGCGCGCTCGCCCCCGCCCTGCAGCGCCTGGACGGCGTCGCCGGCGGGCGCGCGCGGGCGGTCGGGCTCGAAGAGGCCGCGCTCGAGGTGGTGCAGGACCGCGCGCGCCCCGGGCGCGTAGTACTCCGCGGAGGGCTCCAGGCGCTGCTCGGCGGCGCCGAGCGCCAGGAGCTCCTGGTGCAGCGTGGCGCGCGCGGCGAACGCGGCCCGCCCCGGCTCGAACGTCAGCGACAGCATGACGTCGGCGCCGACGGCGTTGGCCAGCGTGTCGACGACGTCGCGCTGCAGCGGGGTCAGGTCGTCGAAGCCGTAGAGGAAGACCGGCGTCCTGCCCCAGCGGCCCGGGGCGACCCGCAGCGCGTCCAGCGCGGCGGTGACGTGCTGGGCGCGGGCACGGCGCCCCGTCTGCTCCAGCGCGCGCCCGTGGGCGAGCACGAGCGCTCCGAGCTCGTCGGCGTAGGCACGCCGGGCGCCGTCGGGGCCCGCCCAGTCGCGGAGGGCGCGCACGAAGCGCGGCGGCGCGATGCGGGCCTCCCCCAGCTCGGCGCAGAAGCGCACGAGCGCCCGGGCGAAGCCGGGCGTGGCGGCCGCGTCGGCCAGGCGCTCCAGTGGCGTGGCGGCGATGGCCGCGGCGGCCACGCGCTCCTCCTGCAGCGGGCTGAGCACGCGCCCGGGCACGCGGGCGCGGACGGGCAGCTCGCGCAGGAACCCGTTGAGCGCCGAGACGCGGACGCCGAGCACCGCGCCGCCGGCCACGAGCTCGCGGCGGTAGCGCTCGACGTCGGCGAACGTCGGCACGACGAGCAGCGGCGACTGCGCCGAGCGGGCGCGCGCGGCGTCCAGGACGACACGTGCCTTGGCGGCGTTGGCGGGACCGGTGACGAGCGTGAGGGGCATCCGGGGGTCGTCAAGGGTGGCAGCGCCACCCGACGGTGTGGCAGAACGGCGCAGGGCGGTCCGGGCGCCCGGTCGCACCCGCGGCGGGCCAGCGTGCCCGGGGATGCGTCTCGGCTTGTCGGTGAAGGTCCTCTCCGACGGGGACCTGGCCTCCCACGACACGCGACGCCGGGCCGTCCGGGCCGTCGCTGGTCGTGTCGCTGGACCGCCTGGAGGCGAGCCTGCGCCACGCGGCCGCGCACGACATCGCGCTGTACAACGTGGGCCGGCGCGCCGAGCGCCGCCCTCGTGCCCGCGCCGGCGCGCGCCCACGCCGACACGATCGACCCGTTCGCGTTCGAGCGCCTGGTCCGCGAGATCGCCGCGGGCATCGACGCCGACGTCATGCTCGAGGCCAGGGCCAAGGACCTCGCGCTTGCTGGCCCTGCGGGACCACCCGGAGGAGCGCGGCCTGGCCGTCGGCCGCGCCCCGGCTCACCGGTAGCCCCAGGCCTTCAGGCGCCGCAGCAGCAGCGCCCGGTACTGCGGGCGGATCCGGTGGCGGCGCAGCTGGTGGGCCAGCTCGGCCCGCGCCGTCGCCGCGCGTCCCAGGGAGTACTCGTCGGCGACGTAGGCCGCCAGCAGGCCGCGCACGTCGTCGCCCCGGCGCAGGCGTCGCAGGTCGCGCAGTTGGCGGCGGGCGTCGGCGGCCACGACGGCCGGGAAGCGCCGCGTGACGTCGGCCACGGCGCCGTGGGTCACCTGCAGCACCTGGGCCGGGAACCCGGAGGCCGCGAACGCCGTGAAGGCCCCGGAGAAGCGCGGGTCGGCGCCGACGAGCTCCGGCCGCCCGTCGCCGTCCGCGTCACGCAGCCGGTAGCCCACGTCGCCCCAGAAGATGTCGGTCGGCGTGTAGGCGCTGCCGTCGAACGTCAGCACGCGCGTGGTCACGCAGCAGTGCGCGCCGCCGGAGAACGTGTCCACGAGGACCTCGGGCTCGCCGTCGGCGTCGAGGTCGGCCACCTTGAGCACGGAGTCGCCCGGCGCAGTGTGGGCGTCGTCGGCGACGAGGATGCAGCCCTCCTGGCAGATGTCGGTGATCGCGACGTCGTAGGACACGCCCGCGCGGGTGATCGCCAGCCGCGGGTCGGTGATCCCGAAGTCGGCAGCGCCCCAGGACAGCGTCGCGGACGTCGCCCCGGCGGCATGCGTGACCGTGCCCGCGTCCATCGCGGGCGCCGGCGCGGCGTACAGCGCCAGGACCGCCAGCGTGCCGGCCAGGCCGGCGCCGAGGGGCCTACGCCGCCGCACTCTCGTCGTCGCCGGTGCCGGACGTCGCCGCCACGGGCGTCGCGGCCGCGGCCTCGTCCTCGGCCTCGGGCGGCTTGGCGCCCTCCTTGGCCCACGGCTCGTCGAACTCCACGCGCCAGCGGCCCTCCTCGTTCTGCATGAGCGCGAGGCGGGCCCGGAACGACCGTCCGCTGCGACCCTTGAAGCCCGTGACGGGCTTCTCGGTGCGCCCGCGGGCGATGAGCTCCTTGGCGATGGCGGGCGGCATGTTCTTGCCCGCCTTGGACTTCCAGATGACGAAGCCGCAGCCCGGGTCCTCGCGGCCCCAGCACGAGTAGCCCTTGCGGTTCTCGACGATGTCGCGGCCGCAGACCGGGCACGGGCCCAGGTTGGCGCGCGGGATGCGGACGTCCTTGAGCTTGGCGTCGAGCTCGCCCACCGTCGAGCCGGCGAACTTGGCGATGTCGGCCATGAAGCGCTTGCGCTCCTGGTCGCCGCGCTCGATCTCGGCCAGCCGGCGCTCCCAGTCACCGGTCAGCGACGGCGAGGTCAGCGGGTGCTCGCCGAGCAGGCGGATGACGTTCATGCCCTTCTCCGTGGGCACGAGGGCACGGCCGTCGCGCTCGACGTAGCCGACGTCGATGAGCCGCTCGATGATCGCCGCCCGCGTGGCCGGCGTGCCGATGCCCGACTCCTTCATGACCTCGCGCAGCTCGTCGTCGTCGACGAGCTTGCCCGCGGTCTCCATGGCGCCCAGCAGCGAGGCGTCGCTGTAGCGCCGCGGCGGCTTGGTCTCCTTGGCCAGGACCTCGACCGAGCGCGTCTCGACGCCCTCGCCCTGCTCGAGCTTGGGCAGCGTCTGGTCGCGGCCCTCGTCGTCCTCGTCGCGCGGGGCGCCGTCGTCGGCCTCCTCGCCATAGACGCCGCGCCAGCCGGGGACGACGAGCACCTTGCCGCGCGTCCGGAAGATGTGCTCGGAGACCGTCGTCTCGATCCGCGTGTTCTCGAAGACCGCCTCGGGGTGGAAGACCGCGAGGAACCGGCGCGCGACCATGTCGTACACCTTGCGGTCGTCGTCGTTCATCTTCTCGAGCTTGTGCGAGGCGTTGGTCGGGATGATCGCGTGGTGGTCGCCCACCTTCGCGTCGTCGACGACCCGCGACAGCGGCAGCAGGTCGAGCCCGGCGACGTAGGCGGCGCCGGCCGCGTACTCCTTGTGCTCACCGACGTGGCCGGCGATCGGCTTGAGCTCGGGGACCATGTCGGACGTCAGGAAGCGCGAGCTCGTGCGCGGGTAGGTCAGCGCCTTGTGCTCCTCGTAGCAGCGCTGGGCGGCGGCGAGCGTGCGCCGCGCGGAGAAGCCGAAGCGGGTGTTGGCCTCGCGCTGCAGCGACGTGAGGTCGTACAGGAGCGGCGCCTTCTCCTTGCGCGTCGTCTTCTCGAGCTTGGTGATCGAACCGCGCCGGTCGCGCACGGCGGCGGCGATCGCCTCGGCCTCCTCGGCGGTCCCGACGCGGGGCTTGGCGCCGGCGTGGAAGCGGCCCTCGTAGGTCCGCTCGCCCTCGGCGGCGAAGCGCGCGTCGACGAGCCAGTAGGGCTCGGGCACGAACGCGCGGATCTCCTCCTCGCGACGGGTCAGGATGGCGAGCGTCGGCGTCTGGACGCGGCCGAGCGAGACGGCGCCGTCGAACGACGAGCGCAGCCGGATCGTCGCGGCGCGGGTGGCGTTCATCCCGACGATCCAGTCGGCCTCCGACCGCGAGCGCGCGGCGTCCTCGAGGGTCGCCATCTCCTCGCCGTCGCGCAGCTGCCCGAACGCCTCGCGCATCGCGTCGTTGGTCATCGAGTTCAGCCACAGCCGCTTGACGGGCTTCTTGGCGCCCGCCTTCTCGAAGAGATAGGCGAAGATGAGCTCGCCCTCGCGGCCGGCGTCGCAGGCGTTGATGACGACGTCGACGTCGTCGCGGCGCAGGAGCTGGCGCACGACCGACATCTGCTTCTGGGAGCGCTCATCGCGCACGACGAGCTTGAAGCGCGCGGGCACGATCGGCAGGTCGGCCATCCGCCACTTCTTGTACTTGTCGTCGTACTCGTCGGGCTCGGCGAGCTGGACGAGATGGCCCACGGCCCAGCTGATGACGTGCTCGGGGCCCTCGAGCCAGCGCTCGGTCTTCTCCCCCGCCCCGGTCTTCTTCTCGAACGGGCCCGGAAGGATCCGCGCGAGGTCGCGGCCGACGGACGGCTTCTCGGCGATGACGAGGGTCTTTCCCATGTGGGTCCGCAGCGTAGCGGTCGGGCCGCGCGGTGCGGCCGGCTGTGGCGAAGTCGTGACAGGTCAGCCGGCGCACCGGCCCGTGGACACCGAGCCGCCGCCGGCCGCGCCGTCCAGGACGTCGCGCACGACCGCGTTGGGCACCCCGTATCCGCCCTGGCGGGTGCTGCCGCGCGCCTGCGCGAAGACCGTCGTCAGCACGCGGCCGTCGGTGCCCACGAGCGGGCCGCCCGAGTTGCCGGGGCGCACGCGGCCGCGGAAGGGCGTCATGCGGCGCGACACCGGCCCGTTGCCGTAGGCGTCCTGGGAGAGCACGGTGCGCGTCTGGCCCAGGCGCCCGGCCCGCACGTCGTAGGGGCCGTTCTGGGGGAAGCCGAGGATCGCGCCGCTGCGCCCCGAGGCCGGGTCGGCGTCCAGCGCCAGGGCCGGGGCGTGCAGCCCCTCGACGCGCAGGACCGCCACGTCGTTCGTCGCGTCGAAGGCCACGGCGCGGGCCTGCAGCCGGGGCCCGGTGCCGCGCTCCTGCACGACCGTGTCGTCCTCCCCGGCCACCACGTGCGCGTTGGTGACCACGATCCCGTCCCCCGCGACCCAGCCCGAGCCCTCGATGCCCAGCCCACAGGCCGTGCCGAGGACCCGCACCACGCTCGCGGCCGCGGCACGGACCTGGGGGTCGCGCGCCACCGCGGGCGCAGGCGCGGGGACGTCGGCCTCGGGCCCGTCGATGTGGGGGAACGGGTCGAAGCGCGCGAGGAGGTGCAGGACGCTGCCCGAGGGCGGCAGCACCGCGTTGAGGCGCGAGAGGATCGCCGAGCGCTGGATGTCGGTCCGCAGGTGCCGGGCGCCCGGGGTCTGGAGCATCACCGCGCCCGCCAGCCACGCCAGCCCGAGGCCGACCGCCGCGCTGAGCAGCGCGCCGAGCAGCCCGTCCAACGCGGCGACGCCGGGGATCGGGATGGCCCGCCGCAGCACGAACCCGGCGCCCTCCAGCGCACCGGCGAGGATCGACCCGCCCGCCAACGCGGCCACGAGGGCCACGAGCGGCGCGTAGACCGACGACGACCCGCCCGGCAACAGCGCCGGGCCGAGGCGGCTGCCCAGGAACGCGCCGCCGGTGAACCCGGCGAGCGCCAGCGCGCCGGCCAGGAATCCCTGACGCCACCCGATGGCGGCCATGACGGCGGTGAAGCCGACGATCAACCAGTCGATGAGGGACAACCGAGGGCACCCTACCCGCAGGCCTGTGGGTACCTTTCGCAGCGCATGACGCCGCCCCGTGCCAGCGTTCGCCGGACCCGGATGCGGCGTGCCGTGGCCGCGGGCACCGTCCTGGCGGCGGCCCTCGTGGTCGGCGTCGTGTGCGCGGTCACCGGCGGATCGGGCGAGCGCGACACCGTGCAGCGCTTCGCCGCGGCCTGGTCGCGCGGCGACTGGGCGGCCATGCGGCGGCAGACCACGGGCTCGGCGCAGTCGCACTGGCCGCTGAAGGCCTTCGCCGCCCGCTACACCGACGCCGCGGCCATCGCCACCGCCCGGGGCGTCACCACCGGGCGGCCCACCGACGACGGCCACGGAGACTGGCGCCTGCCCGTCGTGGTCGACACGCGCGTGTTCGGCACGGTGCGCAACGAGGTGCGCCTGACCGTCGTGCAGGACAGCGGCAAGGCGCGCATCGACTGGCACCCCAACCTCGCCTTCCCCGGGCTGGCCGTCGGCGAGCGCCTGCGCCGGACGACGACGCTGCCCGACCGCGCCGACCTCCTGGCCCGCGACGGGACGCCCCTGGCGCAGGGCCCGGCGCGCACGTCGACGCTCGGCGCCGCGGCGACCGCGATCGTCGGGGCGCTCGGCCCGATCCCCGCCGACCGGCGCCTGCGCGCCGAGCAGCTCGGCTACCCCGCCGACGCCCAGGTCGGCATCACCGGCCTGGAGCGCGCGTTCGACGAGCGGCTCGCCGGGCAGCCGGGCGGCCAGCTGCGCGCCGGCGTGCGCCTGCTGGCCGAGCGCTCGCCGCGCAAGGCCGCGGCGGTGCGCACGACGATCGCGCCCTCGGTCCAGGAGGCCGCGGTGACGGCGCTGGCCGGGCGCCTGGGCGGCATCGTGGCGATCCGCCCGCGCACGGGCGAGATCCTCGCGGCGGCCGGCATCGGCTTCAGCGGCCTGCAGCCGCCCGGGTCGACGTTCAAGATCATCACGGTCACGGGCGCCCTGCAGGCCGGGATCGTCAAGCCGACCGACACCTTCGCCTACGCGACGTCGGCCACGCTCAGCGGCGTCGAGCTGCAGAACGCCAACCGCGAGTCCTGCGGCGGCACGCTGGTCAAGGCGTTCGCCGACTCCTGCAACTCGGTCTTCGCGCCCCTCGGTGCCCGGCTGGGCGCGAAGAGGCTCGTGCAGACCGCCGAGGCCTTCGGGTTCAACCGGCCGACGGGGATCACGGGTGCGGCGACCGCGTCGATCCCGCCGCCGGGCGACATCGGCGACGACCTCGCCGTGGGCTCGAGCGCGATCGGCCAGGGCCGCGTGCAGGCGACCGCGCTGCAGATGGCGATCGTCGCCTCGGCCATCGGGCTGCGCGGCCGCCGGCCCGACGTGACGCTGGACCCCGCGCGGTGGCCCGGCGACGCCCCGACCCACGTGGCCACGACGCCCGCGGTGGCGCGAAAGGTCGAGCGCCTCATGCTCGGCGTGGTGCGCTTCGGCACGGGGACCGCGGCGGCGATCTCCGGCGTCAGCGTCGCCGGCAAGACGGGCACCGCCGAGCTCAAGTCGACCCAGGCGTGCGTGCCGACGCCCGACAACCCGGAGTCCTGCGCCCCCGACCAGCACGAGGACACCACCGACACCGACGCGTGGTTCTCGTCCTACGCCCCGGCCGGCAGCGGCCACCCGCGCATCGCGGTCGGCGTCCTGCTCGTCTCGGCCGGCGCCGGCGGGGACACCGCGGCGCCCGCGGCCCGCCAGGTCCTGCAGGCCGGGCTCAAGGGCTGATCAACCCCGCCGCTGGGCGGGCACAGCCCACGCCGTAGGAGACCGCGCGACGGCAACCCGAGCCGCCGGGCGAGCGCTCGCCTAGACGTCCAGGTCGACCGTCGCCTCGCGACCGCCGTCGGGCGGCGTGATCGTCAGCTCGAGCGGGCGGTTGGCGTAGGCCGCGCTGGGGATGCGGAACAGGACGAGGCCGCCCTGCGTGCCGTTCTCGCGCGCCACCGAGCCGGGCAGCGGGAGCTGGTCGCCGCCCTTGAGGACGAGCGGCCGGTAGGCCTCCACGTTGACGTCGCCGAGCGGGACGGGCTGGAACTCCTGGCCCGTCGTATCGCGGATCACGAACTGCGAGGCCGCCGGGTGGGGGCTGTTGGTGCGGTTGAAGACGCGGATGAACACGCCGAACCACTCCTGGCCGGTCGGCAGCGTCGCGGCGCCCGCGGGCAGGCCCTTGAGGAAGTCGCGGTCCTCGAAGTCGCTCGCGTTGAGCTGGCGCGAGATCTGCACCTGGTAGGCCAGGTCGCCGGTCGTGACGTACACGCCCTCGGTGTCGGCGTGCGAGACGGGGCCGTCGCTGCCGCAGGCCGCGAGCGTGGCGGCGGCGATCAGGGCGACGGCGGTGGTGGCGAGGCGTCGAAGCGGCATGGCGGCGCGAGACTCTAGCGATTGAGGTCGGAGGTGAACCTGTAGGCCGAGGCCGGCTTGCGCGCGCCCCCGGCCACGGTGACGCGGTGGCCCCGGTCGAGGCCCTCCTCGAGGATGCTGCGCAGGCGCCGCAGCGCCTTGGCGTTGCGGCGCTTGGTCCACCCGCGGCCGCCGAGCACCTCCATGAGCTTGTCCGAGGGCATCTTCGGCTTGGTCTCCAGCGTGAAGCGCACGCGGGTCGACCCTCCGGAGGCCTCGTCGAGCTCGTAGACGCCGCGCGTCAGGACGCGGTTGTACTTGCCGGTCCGGCCGCGCTCGACGATGAGCCGCGGCGGCTCGAACTCGGTGATGGTCGCGTCGCCCCAGGCGAAGCGCTGGCCGGGCGCCTTGACGCGGAAGCGCGTTCCGGCGCCGAGGCCGTAGGAGTCCTCGCGCGTCAGGTGCCAGTCCACGAGGTAGTGGTCGCAGAACTCCGCGTGGTTGGCCACGTCGGCGAGGTACTCGAACACCTCCTCACGGGGCCGCGCGATGGTCGTTTCGACGGTGACGGGATCCACGGCCCGGGAAGTCTACCCGCGACCAGGCCGGGACCGCGCGTCCCGTCCCCGGGGTCAGGCCGCGCTGGGGACGATGCGCCGCACGGTGTGGCCCCGCTCGAAGTGGCGCACGAGCTCGACGGCGTCGGGCTCGGCGTCGCGCAGCGGGCGGCACAGCGCGCAGACCGAGCCGTGGCGCTTGAAGCGGTACATGCGCTCGCCGACCAGCGGCGTGCGACCGCAGTCCCGGCACGAGAGCCGTCCGGCGGTCAGCGAGCCGACCGACTTGCGCAACAGCGCGATCTCGAGGTCGGGCTCGTCCAGGGTCGGCAGTGCTCGGGCCATGTCTGGGGGGTTCGGCGCCGCACCGGGCGCTCCTGCCACGCGTCCGCACGCTCCGTCGTGATACCCAGACCCGGCACGACGATTGTCCGGGAACGTTTGCCGGGGACGGGCGGCGGGGACCTTCCGTCAGGGCCCGTGGACGGCGTGCCGCCGCAGGTCAAAGGATTGTTACTCGGGGTTTTCCGGCGGCGTTCCGACCGATAAGGTCGTGGGGAGCGGGTCGCCAGCCTCCAGAACGGGAAGTGGTCGATGATGGAGTCCTTGACTTCGGGCACCCTGGCCGGAACGGGTTCGTTCCGATGCGAGCAGTGTGGGTACGTCGTGACGCTCGCCGCCACGGAGGAGCTGCCGGCGTGCGCGGGCTGCGGCGGGTCGCACTTCGTCCGGGCGTCGCTGTTCGGCGGCGGCCGCTTCGAGCGCCGCGGCACGGAGGCGCCGAGCGCCCAGGAGCGCGCGGAGCTCATCACCGCCGCCCGCTCGGGCATCACGGAGCCCGGGCAGTACCTGGCCTACGAGGACGCCGGGCGCGTGTGCGTCGTCGCCCTCGAGAAGGAGTGGACGCGCGTCGGGCGCAGCCTCGCCGCCGACGTCCGCTTCGACGACCCGACCGTCTCGCGCCGGCACGCGCTCATCGTGCGCCAGCCCGACGGCGTCCGGGTCCTGGACGATCGCAGCCTCAACGGCGTGTTCGTCAACGGCGAGCGCGTGGAGTGGCGCGCGCTGCGCGACGGCGACGAGATCGTCGTCGGTCGCTACCGCCTGCACTACCTCGTCCTGACGCCCGAGGGCACCGGCGCCGCGCCGGCGTCGCCGCCCGGGCTGCAGACCGCGGGCTGAGCAGGGAGATCCCAGGGCGGGCGGCCCCGACCGGTCGCCCGCCGGGGAGGCGGGGCCGCTCCGAAGGCGTCCTGGCGCCGCCTGCTTGCCTATCCTCAGCGCCCAATGGCTGAGACAGTCGCGGTCCTCTCGCAGAAGGGCGGCACCGGCAAGACGACGGCGGTGCGCCACCTGGCCGACGTGTTCCGCCGGGCCGGGCTGACGGTCCTGGCCATCGACCTCGACCCGCAGGGCAACCTGTCGGACTACCTCGACGTCGACCCCGAGGCGTCGCCGACGATCCGCGAGGTCCTCACCGGCGAGGCCAAGGCCAAGGCGGCGATCCACCCGTCGCCCGACGGCGTCAGCGTGATCCCGTCGAACCTGAGCCTGGCCGAGGCCGAGGTCGCCCTGGCGGGCAAGATGGGCCGCGAGCTCACGCTGCGCAAGGCGCTCAAGCCGCTGGCCGGCGACTTCGACGTCATCTTCCTCGACTGCCCGCCCAACCTCGGCCTGCTGACCGTCAACGCGCTCGTGGCCGCCGACCACGCGCTGCTCAGCGCCGAGGCGCAGTACTTCGCGCTGCAGGGCGTCGAGCAGGCCCTCGAGGTCATCGAGCTGGCCCGCGACGGCCTGAACCCCGACCTGGACTGGCTCGGCGTCGTCTTCACGATCGCCGACATGCGCACGGTCCACTCGCGCGAGGCGCAGGCCTCGCTGAAGGCGCACATCGGCGACAAGCTCCTGGACCCGGTCATCCGCCAGTCCATCGCCTACGCCGAGTCCGCCGAGCGCGCGGTCTCCATCATCGAGCACCGTCCCGACCTGGGGGCCGACTACCTCGCCCTGGCCGACGAGCTCCTGCGGCGCCTGGGCCAGACCGCCGCGCGCCGCCGGCTGGCGCCGATGCTCGCCGCCGCGCGTGAGGGGACGGCCCAGCGGTGAGCCAGCGCCCGCCCGCCCTCGCGGCGCTCGCCGCCGCCGCGCTCGCCCTCGCGGTGGCCGGCTGCGGCGCCGACACCGGACCCCGGGCCACGACGGCCACCACGCCGGCGGCTGCGCCGGCGCAGACCACCGGCCCGGGCCAGGACGAGACGCCGGTCGTCAAGACGCCGGCGACGCTGCAGGGCCCGCTGGCCTTCCACGTGCAGCGCCGCACGCAGCTGCGCCGCACGCCGGGCGGCAAGGTCGTGGCCACCATCCCGACGAAGACCGAGTTCAAGTCGCCGACGATCCTGGACGTCGCCGGCCGCCGCGCGGGCTGGATCCGTGTGCGCACGTCGGTCAGCCACCACGCGGTGGGCTGGATCCCGGCCTCCTCCGGGGCGATCTTCACCCAGCCGCACTCCATCGTCATCGACCTGTCGCGGCGCACGCTCACGCTGTTTCACCGCGGCAAGCCGACCAACACCTACAAGGTGGCCATCGGGACGGCGGCCACCCCCACGCCGATCGGCAGGTTCGCGATCACCGACCGCCTCCGCGTGCCGCCGGGGACCGACTACGGCTGCTGCATCCTCGCCCTCACCGCCCACCAGCCCAAGATCGCGCAGGGCTGGGGCGGCGGCGACCGCGTGGCGATCCACGCGACGACCGGGGTGTGGGCCATCGGCAAGCGCGTCAGCCACGGCTGCGTGCGGGCGACGAACAAGACTCTCCACGAGCTCATGCGCCGCGTGCGCCTCGGCACGCCCGTGACGATCCACGCCTAGGGGAACACCGGTCCAGGGGGCCGGTCGCTCGGCGGGTGTCGGCCCAGGAGGCCGAACCCGCGCTCCGTCACCCCAGCGCCGTCACGTCCGCGCCGTGGGCCTCGAACGGCGCGCGCAGCACGTCGGCCCAGTCGCCCGCCTCGCGGCGCAGCGCCTCCAGCACGGCGCCCGTCTGCTCGTAGCCGCACCACACGAGCACGCTCGGCCCCGCGCCCGAGATCGTCGCCCCCAGCGCGCCGAAGGACCGCGCGCGCTGCACGACGTCCATCGAGCGCGGGTACAGGTGCGCGCGGTAGGGCTGGTGCAGGCGGTCGACCAGCGCGCGGGAGACGAGGTCCAGGTCGCCCCGTGCCAGGCCGAGGACGAGCAGCGACGCGTGCGCGACGTTGGCGACCGCGTCGGCCATCGGGACCTGCCGGGGCAGCGCGGCCCGCGCCTCGCGCGTGCGCACGTGCTCGTGCGGCACGACGAGCACGGCCTCCAGCCCGGCCGGCGCCTCCAGGCGCGTCGCGGCGTCCTGCGCACACACCACGAACCCGCCGTGCAGCGCGGCGCCCACGTTGTCGGGATGGCCCTCGAGCTCGGTGGCCAGCGCCAGGACGTCGGCGCCCAGCTCGAACATGCTGTCGGCCGCCAGCAGGCCGGCCACGTAGGCCGCGGCGCTCGTCCCCAGGCCGCCGGACAGCGGGATCTCGGAGCGGATGCGGAACTCGAAGCCGTCGGGCGGGTGCAGGCGCGCGAAGCCCCGGACGGCCAGGTTGCGGCGGTCGCGGGCGATCGCCAGGTCGGTGACGACCCCGAAGCGGCCGGTCTCGACGACCTCGATCTCGGTGTGCAGCGCGAGCGCCGCGGCGAAGCAGTCGAACCCGGGGCCGAGGTTCGCCGAGGAGGCGGGCACGCGGACGAGGCGGCGGCGGTGCATGCAGCGGCGGACCCTAGTGCCCGGGGCGCGCCGTCGTCGTGCTGGCCCGGCGCCGTTGGTCGGCAGCGCTGCGGGACGCTCGCCACCGATCGCTCCGGCCCGCGCGCCTCGCCGTGGCGGCGCCGGCGTGGCCGGTGGTGCCGCTGCCCGCGGCGACCCGCGGACGACCGCGAGCGTCAGCCCAGGACGGCGTGCTCGACGGCATCGAGCTCGGGCTCGCAGGGCACGACCGAGCCCGCCTGCATCAGCGCCGTCTGGGGGTCCTTCAGGCCGTGGCCGGTCAGCACGCACACGATGCGGGCCACGCCCTCCGGGGCGCCGTACTTCAACAGCCCCGCCACCCCCGCGGCGCTGGCCGGCTCGCAGAACACGCCCTCGCGCGAGGCCAGGAACCGGTAGGCGTCGAGGATCTCCTCATCGCTGACGGCCCGCACGGAGCCGCGCGAGCCGGTCATCGCCGCCATCGCCTCCTCCCAGCGCGCCGGGTTGCCGATGCGGATCGCGCTGGCGACGGTCTCGGGGTGCTCGACGGGCCGGCCATCCACGAGCGGGGCGGCGCCGGCCGCCTGGAAGCCCAGGATGCGGGGCGCCTCGCCGACCTCCTGGAAGCCCTTCCAGTAGGCCGTCACGTTGCCCGCGTTGCCGACGGGGATGCACAGCGCGTCGATCGACCCGATCTCCTCGTGGATCTCGAACGACGCGGTCTTCTGGCCCTCGATGCGGAACGGGTTGACGCTGTTGACCAGCGCGATGGGCTGGCGCTCGCACACCTCGCGCACGAGCCGCAGCGCGACGTCGAAGTTGCCCCGCAGGGCGATGACGCGGGCGCCGTGCATGAGCGCCTGGGCCAGCTTGCCCGTGGCGATCTTGCCCTCGGGCACGATGACCGCGCCACGCAGGCCCGCGCGCGCCGCGTAGGCGGCCAGCGACGCGGCCGTGTTGCCCGTCGAGGCGCACAGGACGGCCTCCGCGCCGCCCCGCAGCGCGTCGGAGACCGCGCAGGTCATCCCGCGGTCCTTGAACGAGCCGGTCGGGTTCGCGCCCTCGATCTTCAGGTAGACCTCGGCGCCGACGCGGTCGCCCAGCGTCGGCGCCGGCACCAGCGGCGTCGAGCCCTCCTGCAGCGAGACGACCGGGTCGCCCGGCGCGAACGGCAGGCGATCGCGGTAGCGGTCGATGAGGCCCGGCATCAGAATGCCTCGTCGATCACGCGGATCGCCCGCGGCCGGCCCCGTACGAACTCCAGCCCCGTGATGAGGTCCACCGCGCCCGAGAGCTGGGACTCCAGGACGGGGTGCAGGACCATGACGAGCCGCGCGTTCTCCCCCAGGCCCTTCTGGACGAAGGACTTCACGCTGATGTTCTGCAGCCCCAGGACCTGGGCCAGCTGGGCGAGCACGCCGGGCTGGTCGGCCACGTCGACGTGCAGGTAGAACGCGCTGACGACGTCGTCGACGAGCTCGAGGCGCTCGGAGGGCTCATGCGTCGAGGCGGGCGGGATCATCGCGCTGACGACGTCGCCGAGCACCGCGCTGGCGGTCTGCGGGCCGCCTGCGCCGGGCCCGCTGAGCGTGATCTCCGTGATGGCCTCGGACTCGATCGTCACCGCGTTGAACGGGCCGTTGACCGACGCCAGCGGGTGCGCGCCGTAGAGGAACGCCGGGTGCACGCGCACGCTGAGGCCGCCGTCGACGCGCTCGGCCGTGCCGATGAGCTTGAGCCCCAGCCCGAGCTCGCGGGCGTACTCGAGGTCGTCGGCGGTCAGGTGCTCGATGCCCTCGTAGCGGACCTGGGCCAGCGACACCGGCGTGTCGAACGCCAGCCGCGCGAGGATCGCCATCTTGGCCGCCGCGTCCTTGCCGGTCACGTCGTCGGTCGGGTCGGCCTCGGCGTAGCCCAGGCGCTGGGCCTCGGCCAGCGCGTCGGCGTAGGAGGCGCCGGTGTCGGCCATCCGCGTGAGGATGAAGTTCGTCGTGCCGTTGACGATCCCGTGCAGGCGCTCGACGTGCGCGCCGGCCAGCGACTCCTGCAGCACGCGGACGACCGGCACGACGCCGCCGACGGCGGCCTCGAAGCGCAGCTGCACGCCGTGCTCGCGCGCGGTGGCCCACAGCTCCTCGCCGTGCTCGGCCAGCAGCTGCTTGTTGGCGGTCACGACGTGCTTGCCCGCCGCCATCGCGCGCTGGACGTAGTCGCGCGCGGGGTCCAGCCCGCCGATGAGCTCGACGACGAGGTCGCTGTCGGCCAGGATCTGGTCGAAGTCGCCCTCGCTGCGGCGCAGCACGCCCGTGATCCGGGGGCGCAGGCCGGTGACGGCCGCGACGTGCCCGGCGCGCTGCTCGAGCAGGTCGGCGAACGCGCCGCCCACGGTGCCGCGGCCGAGGAGGCCGATGCGGAAGGTCTGCTGGGTCACCTAGTCCTCGAGATCCCTGGCGGTCAGGTCGGCGTAGGTCTCGCGGCGCACGACGGCCCGGGCCTCGCCGTCGCCGACGAAGATGACGGGCGGACGCGGCTGGCCGTTGTAGGTGTTGGCCATGGCGTACCCATAGGCCCCGTGACCGGCACCGCGATGACGTCCCCGCGCCGCGGGTCGGGGAGGTCGGCGTCGTGGATGAGCACGTCGGAGGACTCGCAGTGCTTGCCCGCGAGGTGCACGATCGTGTGCGCGGAGGCCTGCGGCGAGCCCGGCGGGCGCCCGACGACCTGCGCCTCGTAGCGGGCGTCGTAGAGCATGGGCCGCAGGTTGTCGGACATGCCGCCGTCGACGCCGACCCACGTCGAGACGTTGTGCTTGACGGTCTGCACCGTGTACAGCGTGACGGTCGACTGCGCGACGAGCGCGCGCCCCGGCTCGTCGGCGATCCGCCGGCCCGGGCCCAGGAGCTCCTCCACGAGCGCGACCTTGCGGGCGACGTAGTCCTCGATGTCGGGCGCCGACTGCTCGTGCGTGTAGGCCACGCCGAGGCCGCCGCCGAGGTTGTACGTGCGGAACTCGCCCAGGCCGGCGAGCACCTCCAGCGCGGCGCGGAACGGCTCGAGGTCCAGGATCTGGGAGCCGATGTGCATGTGCACGCCGTCGAGGTCGAAGCGGTCGGAGGCCTGCGCGCGCGCCACCGCGATCGCCGCGTCCTCGGGGTTGAGGCCGAACTTCGTGTTCGGGCCGCCCGTGGAGATCTTGGGATGCGTGTCGGGGCTCACGCCCGGCGCGACGCGCAGCAGGATCCGCTGGCGGCGGCCCGGCCCGATCATGCGCTCGAGGACCTCGAGCTCGTCGAGGTTGTCGACGACGATGTCGCCCACGCCCGCGTCGAGCGCGTACTGCAGCTCGGCGTCGGTCTTCGCGTTGCCGTGCAGGTGGATCCGGGCGGGGTCGAAGCCCGCCTTCAGCGCCAGGTGCAGCTCGCCGCCGGAGGCCACGTCGCAGGCCAGACCCTCCTGCGCGAAGACCCGCAGGACCGCGGTGCACGGGAAGGACTTCGACGCGAAGTGCACCTCGAAGTCGTCCGTGCGCTGCGCGAAGGCGGCGAGGAAACGCCGGGCGCGCATGCGCAGGTCGTCCTCGACGACGATGTAGGACGGCGTGCCGAACTCGCGCGCCAGCGCCAGCGCGTCGCAGCCGCCGAGCTGCAGGACGCCGTCGGCGCCGAGCGTGGTGCCCAGCGGCCAGACATGGGAGACGGAGGTCTGCGTGAGGGCCATCGGCCGCGGGATGATGCCACGCCATGCGCACCGTCCGAGCTGAGCCACCGGTCGAGACCGGCACCACCGACGGCCTGGCCTGGGCCCGGTTCGCCCCCGCCGGCGCCGGGGACGCACCGCCGGCCGCCGGCGTCGTGGTCCTGCACGGCGCCGACAGCACGAAGGAGAACCACGCCGACTTCGCCCGCGTCTGCGCCGCGCACGGCCTGGCCGCGCTCGTCTTCGACGCGCGGGGCCACGGCGCCAGCGGCGGCACGCTGGACGGCCGCGCGATCGACGACGTCGCGCGCATGGCCGACACGCTGCGCGAGCGCGCGGGGGTGCAGGCCGTCGGGCTGCGCGGCTCGTCCATGGGCGCCTACCTCGCGCTCGTCGCGGCCGGGGCGGCGCGGGCGGGCGCCGTCGTGGCGATCTGCCCCGCGCCGGCGCTGGGCCTGGCCGTCGGGCTGCGCGCCGGGCGCTTCGCGTTCGGGGTCGACCGCGAGGGCCTCACCGCGCTGCTGGAGGCCCACAACGAGACCGACGCGGCCCGCGCGCTGGATGTCCCGCTGCTGCTCCTGCACGCCGAGGGCGACGAGGCGGTGCCGGTCGAGCTCTCGCGCGCGCTGCACGCGGCCGTGCCGGCCTCGCGCCTGGTGGTCGTCCCCGGCGGCCACCACCGCTCGATCCAGCACGACCCCGAGCTGCAGGGCGAGGCCGCGCGCTTCCTGGCCGGCCACCTGAGTGCCCGGCCCGGCGCGGGCTAGCTGTTCTGCCTCAGGTCGTTCCGAACGCGGGTGATGGGCGGCCGGTTGCCGAGCGAGCTGTGGTTCCGCTCGTTGTTGTAGTGGTGCAGCCAGTGTGGCAGCGCTGCGGCTCTGGCGTCGCTTGAGCGGTAGCGCTGTCCCAGGCCCCATTCGCGTTTGAGGGTCTGCTGGTAGCGCTCGACCTTGCCGTTGTGGCGCGGCGTGCGGGGCGCGATCGTGCGATGCCGGATGCCGTGGCTGTCAAACAGGGCGGCCAGCGCCTTGTTGTGGGTGTAGGTCCAGGCGTTGTCGGTCTGCCAGCGCTCGATGATGATGCCGTGCGCAGCGAAGAACGCGATCGCCCGCTCGGTGAAGCCGATGACGGTGGCGGCCTTCTCGTCGCGGTGCAGCTCGGTGTAGGCCAGGCGGCTGTGGTCGTCGATCGCGCTGTGGGCGAACTCGTAGCCGACACGCTGGCGCTTCTCGGCGCCCGTGCGGTGACGGTTGCCGGTGACGGCATGGCCGGGTGAGGAGAACCGCGCGAAACGCTTGACGTCGTTTTGGATCAACGCCCCAGGGCACGGCCACTCAAAGCGCTGCACCGCCTCTCGGGGCGCCGGCGGCTGGCGCGACATGCCGCGCCGCTTCAGACAGCGCGAGACCGTCGCGTGCGCGATGCCGAGCTCGGAGGCGATCAGGCGCGGCCCCCAGCCCGTCCGCGTCCGCGCCTGGCAGACACGGTCGTGCAGCTCGTCGCTGGACCGCGTCGGCTGGCGATGCGGCGTCGAGGGTCGATCCTGCGCCCACGCGCCCGACGCTCGCTCGGCGTCTGAGGCGTTGCGGTACCGGTCGATCCAGTACTGCACCGTCGACACGCTCACCCGCCGACGGGCCGCTGCCTGGCGTCGAGGAAGTCCCTCGCCAAGACACCAATCAACCAGCTCGACACGCTGCCAGCTGGGCAGCCACCTACGCTTGCACTGCATCCGGGCTGATGACCTCCGAGGCCGTTGGATCCTTGAGAAGACCCACAGCCTCTGTCTCAGCCCGGATGCCTCAACTTCAGCCCTCAGACGTTCGGAACGTCCCGAGGCACGTCAGCTAGCGGGTCCGGCCCACCGGGCCGACACCCCTGCCGGCAAGCGGACCCCCTGGGCCGTTGCCCTCAGAGGTAGTTCAGCGGGTTGGTGACCGCGCCGTTGACGCGCACCTCGAAGTGCAGGTGCGGGCCCGTGGAGTGCCCGGTGGAGCCCGAGAGGCCGATGACCTGGCCCTGGCTGACCTGCTGGCCGACGGAGACCTTGAGCACCGACTGGTGGCCGTAGCACGTCGAGAGCGACGCGCTGTGCTGGATGCACGTGTAGTTGCCGTAGCCGCCGACCCAGCCCGCGATGGCCACCCGTCCGCCGTCGGCGGCGCGGATCGGGGTGCCCGTCGGCACGCCGATGTCCATGCCCGGGTGGCAGGCCTCCCACGGGCGCGACTCGCAGAACGGCGCGGTGATCGGCCCGTTGACGGGCCAGATGAAGCGGCCGCTGCCGCCCTTGATGGGCCCGGCGGGCAGCCCGGGGGCGCCGGGGGCCAGCTCGGCCTGGACCCGGGCAGACTCCTTCTGCAGCTCGCTGAGGTGGTCCTCGAGCGCCTTGCGCTCGCCGCGGACCTTCGTCAGGGCGGCCTGCTTGCCGGCGCGGGTCTGCTGGTAGCCGACGCGCGTGTCGATGAGCTGCTGCTTGACCTGAGCGACCTGGTCGCGGCGCTGCAGGACGATCCGGGTCAGCTGCTGCTGGCGGCCCTCGAGGGTGTCCAGGCGCGCCGCGGTGGCCGTCGCGTCGGCCTTGGCGCTCTTGACGAGCGTGAGGATCTGGGCGTCCTGGCGCTGGATCGCGCTGAGGAACTGGCCTCGCTCGAGGAGGTCGGCGAAGCCCTTGGAGTTCAGGACGACGGTGACCAGGTCGGGTCGGTCGGCCTCGTAGAGCTGGCGCAGGCGCCGGGCCAGGACGACGCGGCCCTGGGCGAGGCGGACGCGCAGGCGCGCCAGCCGGGCGCGCTCGGAGCGCAGCCGTGACTGGGTGCTCGCCAGCTCCGCACGCCGGGCGTCGAGATCGGACTGGATGCGGGCCTCGCGCGACTGCAGCGTCGAGATCGACCCCTGGAGGCGCGCGATGCGCTTCGACCAGGCCGTGATGTCGGACGTCAGGACGTGCTCGGTGCCCTTGCGGCGGCCGATCCTGCTGCGGGTGACGTCGATCTTCTTCTGGATGGAGGCGGCCTTGCCCTGCGGCGAGTCGGCCTGTGAGCCGAGCGGCAGGACGAGCCACAGCACGGCGCAGAGGACCACCGGTAGGACGATGCCGCCCAGCGCGAGGCGCAGGCGCATGCGACGCCGGATGGTAGGAAATCCGCCCGGTCCGCGCTGCACGATCCCCTGCGCAGCGGCGGTCCGGGGCCGGGCCGCTCTTAATCGTGGGCTCAAGGAGCCCGACTACCATCCTCGCCATGAAGACCTCGTTCGGTCGCGACACCGGCCTCCAGGTGCGGATGCTCGTGACGATGCTCCTGCTCGGCCTCGTCTACGTCGTGTTCCTCGGCGTGCTGTTCGCGAGCACGAGCGCCACCGTCGCCGTGATCGGCGTCGCGCTGCTGCTGGGCTTCCAGTTCTTCGCCTCCGACAAGCTGGCGCTGCGCACCATGGGCGCCAACGAGGTCTCCCCGCAGGAGGCCCCCGAGCTGCACGCGATGATCGAGCGCCTCTGCGTCCAGGCCGACATCCCCAAGCCGCGCGTGGCGATGGTGTCCTCGCCGATCCCCAACGCGTTCGCCATGGGCCGCAGCCCCAAGCACGCGACCGTGTGCGCGACGACGGGCATCGTGGACCTGCTCTCGCCGGCCGAGCTCGAGGGGGTCCTGGCCCACGAGATCACCCACATCGTCAACCGCGACGTGATGATCATGACGCTGGCGGGCTTCTTCGCCTCCATCGCGTCGACGATCGTGCAGTTCGGCTTCCTGTTCGGCGGCGGCTACGGCGGCGGCGGGTACTCCGACGACGACGAGGACGGCCCGAGCATGATGGCCATCATCCTGATCTCGGCGATCGTCTGGGTCGTCAGCTTCTTCCTCATGCAGGCCCTGTCGCGCTACCGCGAGTTCGCCGCCGACCGCGGCGCGGCGGTCATCACCGGTCGCCCGAGCGCGCTGGCCTCCGCGCTCATCAAGATCAGCGGCGTCAACGAGCGCATCCCGCAGAACGACCTGCGCGCGCACGCCGAGATGAACGCGTTCTACATCGTGCCCGTGCACGTCAAGGGCTCGCTCTACAACCTGTTCTCGACGCACCCGCCGATGGAGAAGCGCATCGAGGCCCTGTCCCGGCTGGAGGCCCAGCTGCAGGGCACCCTGGCCCCGCGCGCGGCGCTGGCCTAGGTCCACCCGATGGGCTTCCTCGACGCGCTGCTGGGCAAGCGCAAGCTGAAGGGGCCGGCGCCCGACCGGCTCTTTGCGATCACCACCGCGGCGGTCGCGCTGGAGGCCGGGCCGGCCATCGTGACCCGCGGGTCGGCGGCCATCGTCTTCCAGCCCCTGGCCACGGGCGACTTCCGCCAGATCGCCACCGACATGGAGGAGGTCGTGCGCGGCACCGGCGAGGAGACCGGGACGACGCTGACGACGACCGACGACACCTACGGCTACCGCTGGATGGTGCTGCACGACTCCGACGTCGAGGACCTCGCGGTCGGCGTCAACGCGGTCTCCGACGCGCTCGCGGTGGGCGGCTACGCCGACCGCGTGCTCTGCGCGGTCTTCGCGTTCGAGCAGTCCGACGGTCGCGCCGTGTACTTCATCTACAACTACAAGCGCGGCACGTGGTACCCGTTCGTGCCCGCGGCCGGCGCGCAGCAGCGCGACAACGAGCGTGAGCTCCAGGTCAAGGCCCAGGTCGGCTCCGAGCTGCCCGTCGAGCCCGAGCTCGAGCGCTGGTTCCCCCTCTGGGGCATCCCCATCTAGGCGAACGCCGGCCCCGGAGGCCCGGTTCGCCCGCTGCGCCGCACGGCCAGCAGCGCGACGTCGTCGGGCCAGCCCGGGTCGGGCGCCAGCGCCGCCAGCACGCGGTCGCACAGCGCGTCCAGGCCCGGCGGCGCGGAGGACACCACGGAGCGCAGCGCCTCCAGCCCCGTGTCGATCCCCTCGCCGCGGCGCTCGATCAGCCCGTCGGTGTACAGCAGCAGGCGCCCGTCCTCGGGCAGCCGGGCGTGCTGCTCGCCGCGTCCCGAGACGCCCGTACCCAGCGGCGGGGCGACCTCGCCGTACAGGAGGTGCGCGCCGGCCGCGTCGGCCAGCACGGCGGGCGGATGGCCTGCGCTGGCGATGGCCAGGGCCCCCTCGCCATCGACGATGACCAGCGTCGCGGTCGCCATGGCGTCCATGGCGGTCACGAAGCGGTCCAGGCGGTCCAGGACGCTGCCCGGCGCACCGTCCTCCAGCGCGTAGGCGTGCAGCGCGGCGCGGACCTGGCCCATCGCCGCCGCGGCCGCCAGGCCCTTGCCGGCCATGTCCCCGATCGCCAGGCCCAGGCGGCCGCCGGGCAGCGCGACGGCGTCGTAGAAGTCGCCGCCGACCTGGCCGCCCTCGGCGCCCCGCGGCAGGTAGCGGGCGCACAGCGACAGGCCCGGCGCCTGCGGCAGGGCCTGGGGCAGCAGGCTGCGCTGCAGCGTCTCCGCGATCCGCTGCTCGCGCTCGCGCAGCTGCGCGTGGCCGATGGCCAGCGCGGCCCGCGCCCCGACGGCCTCGAGCAGGCGCAGGTCCTGCGGGCCGAAGTGGCCGACCTCCGTCGTGCTGACGTGCAGCACACCGATGACCTCGCCCTCCAGGCGCAGCGGCACGCCGGCCAGCGACCCGCGGAAGCGGCGGTGCTCGGCGGCCAGGCCCTCGGCCGCCGCGATGTCGTCGAAGACCATGCCGCGCCCGGCGGCGGCGATCGACCCCGACACCCCGGTCCCGAAGGGGGTGACCTCCCCGAGGATGTCCATGTCGAGCGCCGCCCGGACCCGGAGCGTTCGCCGCGGCTCGTCCACGAGCAGCACCGCCGCCCGCTGCGCGCCCAGCGCGTCGCGCGCCAGGACGAGCAGCCGGTCCAGCGCGATGTCGAGGCTCTGGCTCGTGAAGCCGGCCAGGACGACGGCCTCCAGGCGGCGCAGCCGGCGCTCGGCCTCCAGCGCGCCGGCCTGCGCGCGGTCGACCTCGCGCTGGCGGCGGCCCAGCGCGCGCTGGCTGTCGATGAGGTCGTCGTTGAGGCGCAGGACCTGCTCGATGAGCTCGTCACGCTGGACGCTGTCGGGCTCGGCCACGAGCACGACGGCATCGCCGTCGCGGCGCACGTGCACCGCGCGGTCCTCCGCGGCGCCGGGACCGCCGAACCAGCAGCCCACGGTCAGCGTGCTCCAGGCCGGGCCGGCGGCCGCGAGGTGCGCCGCCAGCGCGGGGCGCTGGGGCTCGGCGGCCAGGACCGTGGCCGGCTCGCCGATCAGGTCACGGCCCGCCGCGAGGCGCAGGGCGTCGTTGGCGTCCTCGATCGCGCCGGAGGCGCCCACCCGCGCCGCATACAGCGTGCGGCTGGTCCGGAGCAGGTCGGCGAGCGCCTGCTGTTCGTCGGCGTGGAGCACGACGGGCGGGTCCTACGGCGCGGACGGTCCGTCGAGGGCCAGGGCGAGCTCGGCCAGCAGGAGCGACGGATCGGCGGCGTAGATGTCGGCGCCGGCCACGAGCGCCCGCGCGCGATCGCCGTCGTAGGCGCGGCCGCCGGCCGCGATCAGCGGCGGCGGCTGCAGCCGGCGCAGCGCGGCGAACACGCGCCCGGCGGCCAGCACGTTGGCCGCCAGCGCGGTCGACAGGGCGACGACGTCGGGGCGCCGGCGGGCGGCGAGGTCGACGATGTCGGCGCCCGGGGCGTCCGGGCCGACGAAGAGGACCTCCCAGCCCGCGGCCTCCAGGAAGTCGGCGACCATCCGCGCGCCGATGGCGTGCAGCTCCCCCGGGGTCCCGGCGACGACCGCGGTCCGGCCGGGCAGGGCGGTGGGGTCCTCCTCGAGCTCGGGCGCCAGCCGGGCCAGGACGGTCTGGGTGATCTGCGTGGCCAGGTGCTCCTGGGCGACGCCGATGCGGGCCGTCTCCCACAGCCGCCCGACCTCGACCATGGCCGGGGCGAGCACGTCGAGGTAGAGCGCGCGGGGGTCGGCGCCGGCGGCCAGGGCGTCCCGGATCGTGGCCCACGCGCGCGGGCCGTCCGGTGCCAGGATCGCCGCGAGGTAGGCGTCGAGGACCGGGCCGAGCGCATCGCCGGCGGCCTGCTCGGCCCGCGGGACGCTCACCGCGCCTCGTCCGGGTCGCCGAGCTCGAACCAGACGTGCGTGCTGCCCTCCCGCACGCCCCAGCGCCGAGACAGGGCCTCGACGAGGTGCAGGCCCCATCCGCCCGGCTCTGTCGCCGGCCGGGTGCGGGCGGTCGGCACGAAGCCGTCGCCCTCGTCGACGATCTCGCAGCGCAGCGTGCCGTCGCCGGCCGAGGCGTCCAGGAGCACGCGCACGGCCGGGCCGCGGCCGTGGCGCACGGCGTTGGTCACCAGCTCGGAGAGCAGCAGGCGCGCCTGGTGGGCGACGGGCTCGGGGACGTGCGGGACAAGCGCGTCCACGAGATGGCGGGCCTGCGCCGGGGCGCGCGGATCGCGTGGGATGTCGAGAGCACGGACCATGATCGTCAGCGGCGCAGCCTCCGGAAACGGTACCCGGCGGCCCGAAGAGCATGCCCGCGATCAGCGGCCCCGCGCCAGGAGGACCCTGGCACAGGGACGGTTCAATACCATCTGCGGATCGTCGGCATCCGACAGTCCGGGCCTCCCCCGGACCCCCGTGTCCGGGCGCAGACACACCGACCAGACCCGGTCGCCCTGCGACGCTCCGTCGCGTCGGCCCTGGCCTCAGGCCGTCCCGCCCACGAGGTCTACGCGGCGCTCGTGCGGCCCGTCGTCGCGTCCCACGGCCCCCAGGATGCGCCCGACGCCGTGGCGTCCTCCGCCGTCCGGGCGGCGCTCGCCGACGTCGCGGTCGCGCTGCCGGCCTCCGAGGGGGGCCTCGGCCGCTGCGCGGCTGTGCTGGCCCCCGCCGACCCGTCCGGCGCGCTCGACGCCCGGATGCTGGCCGACGTCCTGGACGCCGACGGCTGGACCGTCGAGCTCATCGACCTGTGCGAGGACCCGGCCGCCGTCGTGGAGGCCGTGACCGCCACCGCCGCCGAGGTCGTCGCCGTGCCCGCCGCCGACGCCGCGCAGGCCCTCGCCGCCCGGGCCGCGTGCTCGGCGCTGCGCGGGCTCGGGCGCCCGCCGCTCGTCGTCGGCGTCACCTTCGCCGCGGGCCGAGACCCCGTCGCACTGGCCACCGACCACCTCCTCGAGGACGCCGGTGCGCTCCCGGGCCTGCTGGACCGCCGCGTCCCCGCCGCCGACGGCGGGGGCGGCGCCGTCCGCTGGGGCGTGCGGCTCGCACGCGAGGCCGGCGGGTTGACCGTCGTCCCGGGCGGTGTCCTCGACGCGGCCTCGGCGCTGCGGCTGCGCGAGGTCGTCGAGAGCCGCCGCGCGCTGTATCCACGCATCGTCATCGACCTGCGCGAGCTGCTGGTCACCGACGAGCCGGGGCTCGAGGCCCTGGCGACGTGGAACGCCGAGCTCCCCTGGGCGCCCACGGTCAGCGCGCGGGCCGACGGGCCGTCCCTGGACGCGGTGCGCGCCGCAGGGCTGCTGGGCCGGCTGCCCGTCGTCTGAGCGGCCGGCCCCGGAGGGCTACAGGCGGTCGGGGACCAGTCCCTCGCCCGTGAAGTCCGCGCCGGCCTCCTCGAAGCTGAGGTCGCCCGGCGGCAGGATGACGTCGGAGGCGCACAGGTCCTCGTCGCCGAGGAGCCTTCCCTCCGTGCGCACGAGGGCCAGGAGCGCCTCGAAGTGCTCGTGGAAGGCGGCCTCGTCACCGCGCTCGACGGCGGCCACCGCGGCGTTGTCGAGCTCGTCGAGGCGCGGGTGCCGAGCCTCGTCGAGCTCGAACTGGCCCTCGCCGGAGATCCGGACGATCACGCCTGCCCGCCCTCGATCTGCTTGGCGTCCGGCGGGGTGCCGGAGCCGAGCTCGGCCTTCATCTTGGCCAGCTCGTCGTCGACGGTCGCCGTGCTGGAGAGCTCCTTGAGCTGGCGGTCGATGTCGTCCTCGCCGGAGCCGAGCTGCGTCAGGTCGTCGAACGCGCCGGAGGCCTCGAGCTCGCCCACGGCGTCGGCGCGGGCCTTCATCTGCTCGGTCTTGTCGACCGCGCGCTGCATGGCCAGGCCGACGTCGGCCATCTCCTCGCCCACGCCGGTCGCGGCCTCGGAGATGCGCACCTGGGCCTCGGCGGCCGAGTACTGCGCCTTGATGACCTCCTTCTTGGTGCGGAAGGTCTCGATCTTCGTGGTCAGCTTCTGCTGCGAGTCGACCAGCTTCTGCTGCTGGGCCTCGAGCTCGGCGACCTGCGAGTCCAGCGACTGCAGCTCGGACTGGGCCACGTTCTTGCGCTCCAGCGCGACGCGGGCCAGCTCCTCGTTGCCCTGGGCCAGCGCCTGGCGCGCCTGCGTGTCGAGCTTGACGACGGACTGCTCGAGCTTGGACGACTGCATCTGCAGGCGCTTCTTCGCGGTGACGACGTCCGCGATGCCCTTCTTGACGTTCTGCAGCGACTCGAGCTGCTTCTGGTAGCTGTAGTCGAGGGTCTCCGCCGGATCCTCGGCGCGGTCGAGCAGCTTCGAGATCTTCGCCTTGACGACCGTCGAGAAACGGCCACTCACACCCGGCATCGGGCCTCCGTACAGATCGCAGTTGGGGTCTTGCCCCCAAGCCTACCCCGCCCGGACCCGGCGTTCGGCGATCCCGCGCGCCGGCCCGCCCCGCCGTCGTCACCCCGCAGGGCGGCGTCGTCGGCGTCGGTCCACCTGGCGGCCGATCATGTCGGCCGCCACCGCTCCGATGTCCAGGCCCCGGCGGCCCCGGCGCGGGCTAGAAGCCGTCCGGATGGCGGGCGGCGAAGCCCCGGGTGCTGCGGAGCACCGGGCGCCAGCGGGGGCCCTTGCCGCCCGACGGGTCGCCGGCGGCGCTCGTGTCCAGGCGCAGCCCGGCGATGACGGCGAAGGCGTGGCCCGGGTTCGTGTAGACCGTGATCCACGCGCCAGGGCCCTTGAGGCCCCACTTCATGAACGAGCCGGAGTCCAGGGGCGAGGTCAGCAGGCCGCCGCCGTGCAGCGCGTAGGAGACGGTGCCGGAGCAGTCGTAGCCCTTGCCGGAGAACTTGGCGTTGTGGCCGCCGCCGTACACGTACGGCTTGCCGATGATCGTGTTGGCCGCGGCGAGGGCGTCCTTGACCTCCTGCGGGGCGGCGGCCGGCGCGGCGGCGTACCCGTTGGGCAGGATGGTGGCCGCCGGCAGGTCGACGACCTGGGTGGTCGCCGGGTTCGGCACGCCGTAGGCGACGCCCCCGTTGACGACGGGGGCCGGGACGGCCGGTGCTGCAGGGGTGGGGATGCTGCCGTCGACGCCACCGGTCGCCTGTGCGAACGCCGCGGGAGCAGCGCACAGGGATACGGCGATCGTCAGCACGAGGGCGTAGGCCCGCAAGGTCGATTCCTCTTTCGTCGGCCTGCGGGGTTAGCTGACGGGCTAGCGCGGAAAGAGCCTGCGCTTCACACGGATGCACCGTGAAATTCGCCCCAAACAACCTGGGTCCCCCGCCCACTGACTCCTCATCAGTGGTTCGGCGTGGTCGGCAACCTACACGAACGGGACGAAAGATGCACATCGACGTCCCGCAATGCGGGTTGCACCCACGTCTTCGGCGTCACACCTGCCCCGCCGGAGCTGAAGGGTCAGCAGACGGACAAACGGTGGAGGCGCGCCTGCAGCGGCGCGGCGTCGCCGGGGCGTCCCCTAGGCTGCGAGCCATGCGTGCCCGGGCACTGGCAGCGGCGCTGCTCGTCGTCGCCGTCGTGGCGGCCGGCTGCGGACGCGGAGACGGCAAGGTCACCACCACCACGGTCGCGGGGCCGGCGATCGGGGCCAAGGGCACCGAGAGCACGGCCGCCGAGGACCTCGGGTTCCCCGCCTTCGCGACGAAGAACACGACGCGCGTCGGCGGGGCCGACCCGACGGCCGACGCCGCCGCGGCGGCCCGCGCGGTCTACTCCGGCGCCTCGCGGATCACCCGCCCGCACGCCGTCGTCCTCGCCGACGGCCGCGACTGGCGCATCGGCCTCGCCGCCGCGGTCCTCATGGGTCCGCCCGTCCGCGCGCCGCTGCTCTACGCGCAGGGCACCGCCACGCTGCCCGCCGCGACCCAGGACGCCCTGGACGGGCTGCAGCCGACGGGCAGCAAGCCCGCCGGCGGCGCCCAGGTCATCCGCGTCGGCGACGTCCCCACCCTGCCCGCGGCCACGAAGACGACCGACCTGCGCGCGAGCGACCCGATCGCCCTCGCGCGCGCCGTCGACGCCTTCCAGTCGGCCGCGCGCGGCACGACGAGCGACCGTGTCCTGGTCGTCAGCGCCGACGACGCCGCCTACGCGATGCCGGCGGCGGCGTGGGCCGCCAAGGCCGGCGACCCGATCCTCTTCACGCACAAGGACGACGTCCCGGAGGACACCCGGACCGCGATCGCCGCCCACCAACAGCCCAAGATCTACGTGCTCGGGCCGCCCAGCGTCATCTCGGAGAACGCGATGCGGGCCCTGCGCGCCCTGGGCTCGGTGACGCGGATCTCGGGCAACGACCCGGTCTCGAACTCGGTCGCCTTCGCGCGCTTCGTCGACGGGGCGTTCGGGTGGGGCGTCGTGGACCCGGGGCACGGCTTCGTCTTCGCCAACGCCAAGCGGCCCGCCGACGCGGCCGCCGCGGCGCCGCTGTCGGCCAGCGGGACCTACGGGCCGCTGCTGGTCACCGATCAGGCCGACCGGCTGCCCGCCGCGCTCAACGGCTACCTGCTCGACGTGCAGCCCGGCTACACGAGGGATCCCGTGCGCGGGGTCTACAATCACGCGTGGATCGTCGGTGACGAGGGGGCCATGTCCGTGGCCGTGCAGTCCCAGATCGACGCCCTGATGGAGATCGTCCCCGTCAACGAGCGCAGCACCACCCCCTCTTCCCCATGAGCCAGGCCGAGCATCCCGACCGCCTCCACCGCGAGGTCACCATCGACGACGTGCGCCAGCTCATGGGCGCGTCGACGCCCCATTTCGCGCTCCAGCTGCGCAACCGCATCGCGCGGCTCATCGCGCCGCTGCCCGAGGGGCACCCGGCGCGCGCGCTGGGCGAGCAGGAGGTGGCCCGCCTGACCGCGCTGGGCTACTCGGGCGAGACCCGCGGCCACCATGCCGAGGAGGGCATGCGCCCCATGCCCTCCGTCAGCGACGCCACGCGCGTCACCGGCGGCCCCGGCGGCGAGTCGCCCGAGCCGCACACCACCGCCGCCTGAGCGACGCCCGGCGCCGGCCGGCCCCCGGGCCACCGACCTCCCCGCGCTCTACCCTGGGGCCGATGCGCGCCGGCGTCTTCGTCGCCTACTGGCCGTGGTTCAGCCCCACCGAGCAGGTGGAGCTCGCCATGCTCGCCGACCGCCTGGGTCTGGACTCCGTCTGGGTCGCCGAGGCCTGGGGCCAGGACGCCGTCTCGGTCCTGGGCATGCTCGCCGGCCGCACCCGGCGGATCGACCTCGGCTCGGGGCTCATGCAGATCCCGGCCCGCAAGCCCACGGCCACCGCGATGGCCGCCGCGTCGCTCGACGTGCTCAGCGAGGGCCGCTTCCGCCTCGGCCTCGGCCTGTCGGGCCCGCAGGTCAGCGAGGGCTGGTACGGGGTGCCGTTCCGCGACAACCTGCGGCGCACGCGCGAGTACGTCGACCTCGTGCGCCGGGCGCTCGCCCGGGAGCGGCTCACCGTGCCGATGGAGGACGGCTCGGAGGGCACGGGCCTGGCCAAGCCGCTCAAGCTGCTGACCCGCCCGGTCCAGGACCCCCTGCCGATCTACCTGGGCTCGATCGCGCCGCGCGCGGTGGCCCTGGCGGGCGAGATCGCCGACGGCTGGCTGCCGTTCATGCTCGACCCGGCCGAGCCCGACGTCCTGCTCGGCCCGCTGCGCGAGGGCGCGCTTCGGGCGGGACGCGAGGTCGGCGACATCGACATCGCCCCCGTGGTGCCCGTCGCCGTCGACGAGGACCTGGCCGCCGCGCGCGACGCCGTGCGCCCGTGGCTGGCGTTCTACCTCGGGTCGATGGGAGCCAAGGACAAGAACTTCTACGTCGATTTGGCCGAGCGCATGGGCCACGGCGACGCCGCGCGGGCCGTGCAGGAGCGCGGCCTGGCGGGCGACCGCGCCGGCGCGGTGGCCGCGGTGAGCGACGCGCTCGTGGACGCCGCGACGATCGCCACGACGCCGTCGGGCCTGGACGCGCGCCTGGCCGACTACGAGCGCGCGGGCGTCACGACGCTCGTCGGCGTGCCCTGCGGCGAGGACCGGCCCTCGGTCGTGCGGGCCCTGGCGGCCGCGACGGTGACCCGCTGATGGGTGCGGCGTGAGCGCCCAGCCGCGCCCCGAGGGGATCGAGGGCTCGCGCCTGGCGGGCCCGTTCCCCGTCGGCGCCTACGCCGAGAAGCTGCGCGAGGAGCTGCGCAAGCGCGCCCGAGTCCAGCTCTTCGGCGAGGTGTGGAACCTCCGCGTCTCCAAGGCCAAGGTCTACTTCGAGCTGCGCGACGGCGACGGCGCCGTGCCGTGCGCGATGTGGCGCGACGCGTTCGAGCGCCTGGGGCTGGCGCCCGGCATCCTGTCCGACGGCTCGCAGGTCGTCGTCGCCGGCGGCCCGGACTACTACCCGGGGTCGCGCACATCCTCGCCGTCGTTCTCCTTCGACGTGACCGGCCTGCGCATCGCGGGCGAGGGCGACCTGCTCGCCCAGCTGGAGGCGCTGCGGCGCACCCTCGCCGCCCAGGGCCTCTTCGAGCCCCAGAAGGCGCTGGCCCGCCCGGCGCTGCCCCGCTGCATCGGCGTCGTGACCGGCGAGGGCGGCAAGGCGCGCGACGACGTCCTGGCCGGGCTGCGGCGCCGCGGCTGGGCAGGGCGCCTGGTCTGGGCCTTCGCCCCCGTGCAGGACCGCCACGCCGCGCCGCGGATCACCCGTGCGCTGCAGGACCTCGCGGCGGTGGAGGAGGTCGAGGTCATCGTCGTGGCGCGCGGCGGCGGCTCGCTGGCCGACCTGTTCGCGTTCTGCGACGAGACTCTGTGCCGGACCGTCGCGATGATCCGCGTGCCCGTCATCGCCTCCGTCGGCCACCACACCGACCGCACCCTCATCGACGACGTCGCGGCCGTGAGCTGCTCGACGCCGACGCATGCCGCCGAGTCCGCCGTGCCCTGCCACCCGTTGGAGGCCCGCACGTCGCTGGCCCGCTGCGCCGCCTCGCTGGAGGCGCACGGGCGCCGCGCGGTCGTGGGGCGCGCCCGCCACCTCGCCGCGCTGTCGCGCGCGCCGGCCCAGGCCATCGAGCGCCACCGCACGGCGCTGCACCAACGCCTGCGCGAGCTGCGCGCCAGCGCGCGGCGGCGCATCGCCGAGGACCGCGAGCGTGTCGCCCGCCGCGGCGTGGTGCTCGCGCGAAAGACCGCGGCGGCCGCCGGCCCCGAGACGCAGGCGCGCCGCGCGGCGCTGGACGGCCTGGCCTCCGCTCTGGCCGCCCACGACCCCGAGCGCACCGTCGCCCGCGGCTACGCGATCGTCGACGACGGCGCCGGCGGCGTCGTGACCTCGGCCGCGCAGGCCGGGCGCCTGCGCGACGTGCGGCTCTTCTTCGGCGACGGCCGGGCCGACGCCGAGATCAAGGACATCGTCATCCACGAGGACCCCGAGGAGGGCGCGTGAGCACCACAGAGACCTACGAGGCCGCCACCGCGCGGCTCGAGGAGATCATCCGCCGGCTGGACTCCGGCGAGGCCGGGCTGCGCGAGACGCTCGAGCTCTGCCAGGAGGGGCGCGGCCTCGTCGAGTTCTGCGCCGGCGAGCTGGACGCCGTCGGCCGTGGGCTCGAGGAGCTGCGCCTCGACGAGCTCGTCGCCCGCCTGGAGCAGCGCCCGGCGTCGGCGCCGGCCGACGCATGAGCGGCGCGCTGTGGGAGCGCCTGTCGGCGCTGCCGCTGGAGATCGAGGACTACGCGCTCGAGCGCTTGGAGCGCGACGTCTCCTCGGACTTCACCCGGGTCTCGACCGTGCTGCGCCTGTCGGGCGACGGGCACGAGGGCCTGGGCGAGGACGTCAGCTACGACGCCGAGGACCAGCAGGCGCTGCAGGACGCCGGGCCCGTCCAGCCGCTGGCGGGGGCCTGGACGCTGGGGTCCTTCAGCGAGCACCTCGCCGGCCTGGACCTGTGGCCCGAGCCCGCGCGCCACGACGCCTCGGTGCTCTACCGCGTGTGGGCCTACGAGTCCGCCGCGCTGGACCTCGCGCTGCGCCAGGCGGGCCTCCCGCTGCACGAGGCGCTGGGCCGCGAGCCGCGCCCGGTGCGCTTCGTCGTCTCGCTGCGCCTCGGCGAGCCCGCGACGATGGCGCCGCTGCGCGACCGGCTGGACCGCTACCCGTCGCTGCGCTTCAAGCTCGACCCCACCGCCTCCTGGGACGACGCGCTCGTCGCCGAGCTGGCGGCCACCGGCGCGGTGGAGAGCGTCGACCTCAAGGGCCTGTACTCGGGCTCGGTCGTCGACAACCCGCCGGACCCCGTCCTGTACCGCCGCGTCGCCGAGGGCTTTCCCGACGCCTGGATCGAGGACCCGCGCATCACCGACGAGACGTGGCCGGCGCTCGAGCCCCATCAGGACCGCATCACGTGGGACGCCAACATCCACGGCGTCGACGACATCACCGGGCTGCCGTTCCCCCCGCGGATGGTGAACATCAAGCCGTCGCGGCTGGGCGGGCTGCGCTCGCTGCTGGCCGCCTACGAGCACTGCGAGGAGCACGGGATCGGGATGTACGGCGGCGGCCAGTTCGAGCTGGGCGTCGGCCGGGGCCAGATCCAGCACCTGGCCTCCCTGTTCCATCCCGAGGGCCCCAACGACGTGGCTCCCGGCGGCTACAACGACGTGCAGCCGCCTGACGGCCTGCCCGCCAGCCCCCTGCCGGTCGCGGTGCACGCGACCGGCTTCCGCTGGGGTTGAGCGCCCGCGCGACACGTTCGGGACGTTGATTGGCCAGTCAGCCAGGACCGCCTCGCGGCGAAGAACCCGCTACAACTCCGCCGCATGGATGAGAAGCTCGGGATCGCCGGTTCCGGCGCGATCGCGTGCGGCCTGGCCGCGGCCGCCGCGCGTCACGGCCAGGTCGTGCTGTGGGCCCGCTCCCCCGATTCGGCGCGGCGCGCCCAGGCGGCGGTCGCCAAGGCCTGCGGCAAGATCAGCGGCGAGGTCAACGCCGCCCACGTGAGCGTGGAGACCGACCTCGACGCGCTGGGCACCGCCACGGCCGTCATCGAGGCCGTCGTGGAGGACCCGGTCGCCAAGGCGGGGCTGTGGGGCGGCCTGGCCGGCGTGGTGGCCGACGAGGCGCTGCTGGCCTCGACGACGTCGTCGCTGTCGGTCCAGGCCCTCGGCGCCGCCAGCGGCGCGCCCGAGCGCTTCGTGGGCCTGCACGTCTTCAACCCCGTGCCGAAGATGCAGCTCGTCGAGCTGGCCTTCCCCGTCGAGGCCACCGAGCGCACGCGGCAGCGCGCGCAGGACCTGTGCGCGGCGCTGGGCAAGACGGCCGTCGCGGTGCCCGACATCCCGGGCTTCGTCGTCAACCGGCTGCTGTTCCCCTACCTGTTCTCGGCGGTGACGCTGCAGGAGGAGTCGGGGCTGAGCGCGGAGGCCATCGACACCTGCATGCAGCTGGGGGCCGGCCATCCGATGGGGCCCCTGGCGCTGCTGGACTTCGTGGGCCTGGACGTCGCGCAGGCCATCGGTGAGGCCATCGGGGCGCCCGTGCCCGCGACGCTCACCGCGCTGGTGGAGCAGGGCGCGCTCGGGCGCAAGACGGGGCGCGGCTTCTACGACTACGACTGAGCGCGGGCGGCGGCCACGAGCGTCGCCGCCGCCGCGCACAGCACGTCGAGCATCGCCGTGGCCGTCGCCGGCCGGGGGCCGTCGGCCGCGGTGATCGCCGCCAGCGTCCGCGCCGGCGGGGGGCCGGTGAGCGGACGGGCGGCGACCCGCGCGTTGCCCGTCAGCGCGAGGTAGGGCACGAGCGCAACCCCCGCGCCGGCGGCGACGAAGCCCTGCACCGCGCCGTAGTCGGCGCTGGAGAACACGATGTCGGGCTCGAAGCCCGCGTCCCGGCACGCCGCGCGCACCACGCCGGCGCAGAAGGCGGTCGGCGCCACCCACGGCTCGCCCTCCAGCGCGGCCAGCGGCACGCGGGCGGCGCCCGCCAGGCGATGGCCGGCGGGGAGCACGGCCCACAGCGGATCGCGGGCCACCGCCGTGCGCTGCAGCCCCTGCAGCGCCGCGGCGTCCAGCGCGTTGGGCTCGAAGACGACCGCGAGGTCGCAGCCGCCGGCGCGCACCGCGGCCACGGCGGGGACGGGATCCTCCTCGGCCAGGTGCAGCCGCACCTCGGGGTGGCGCTCGCGGAACCCGGCGACGGCGGCGGGGACCAGCGCGGTCCACGCCGACTCGAAGGCGGCCAGGCGCAGCGAGCCGCCCCGGACCCGGGCCAGGTCGTCGAGCTCGGCGCGCGCCGCCGCGAGCTGGCCGAGCACGAGCGCGGCGTGGCGGTCCAGGACGGCGCCGGCCTGCGTGAGGCGAGCGCCGCGTGGGCCGCGATCGACGAGCACCGCGCCGCACTCGCGCTCCAGGGCGGCGATCTGCTGGGAGACCGCCGACGGCGTGTAGCGCAGCTCCGCCGCGGCCGCGGCGAACGACCCGTGCTCGGCCACCGCCCGCAGCACCCGCAGGCGGCGCACGTCGGGCACGGCGGCCCGGATGCCGTCGGCGGTGATCATGAAGGGCAGCTTACGACTGCCGTCAACAGGTGTAGTCGCGCTGCAAGCCGGCATCGGGCACGCTGGCACGATGCGCCTACACGTCATCCCGCACTCCACGAACGTCGACCGCGTCTCGCTGGCCCTCGGGCTCAAGGGCCGCACGGCCGAGCGGGTGCTCCACCCCACCGCCGACCGCTCGGGCGTGCGGGCCGTCTCGGGCCAGGACCTGGTGCCCGTCCTGGAGACCCCCGAGGGCGGCGTCCTCCCCGGGTCGATGGCCATCGTGGACTGGATCGACGCGACCTGGCCCGACCCGCCCCTGTACCCGGCCGGGGCGGCCGGGCGCCGCGAGGTCGAGGGCTTCGTGACGTTCTTCGACCACCTCTGGAAGGTGGCCCCCAACGCGATCGCCGACGGCACGGCCGACGCCGCGGGCACCGCCAACGGGATCGCGCAGCTGCGTGGGTGGCGCCACGGGTTCGAGGCGCTGCTCACGGGCCGCGACTTCCTGTTCGGCGACGCGCCCGGCGCGGCCGACGTCTGCGCCCATCCGTTCCTGCGCTACGCCACCTCGTCGGATCCCGGCGACGACGATCTGTTCCACGGCGTGCTCATCGAGCACCTCGCGCTCGACGGCGCCTTCCCGAACCTCGCGGCGTGGATCGCGCGGGTCGCTGCGCTGCCGCACGCGTGACGCCGGCGGGCCCGAACCCGTGCAGGAGCACGCGCCGGCGCGGAAGTTTTAGCCACGCTTCAGGAAGCGGGGAACAATGGCGATTGCGAACGTACTCGCACGTGCACCTCCTCCCAGAAGCACGATCCGGCCCGCTCCTCAGGCGGGCCGGGTCGATTTAAGGGGCCGTGCCGGACGGGTCCGCGCTCTGCGGCGGACGGCGCTCGCGAATGCGGACCGCCTCGATGCGGTTCTCGCGCACGGACTCGACGCGGATCGAGTAGCCGTCGGCCGTGACCGTGTCCCCGCGTCGCGGCAGCCGCCCGAGCTCGGCGAAGACGAACCCGCCGACCGAGTTGTAGGCGTCGGTGTCGACGGGCAGCTCGAGGCCGTGGTCGAGCAGGTCGGTGACCGCGACGTGGCCGCGCACGAACCAGTCGCCGTTGGCCAGGCGCCGGATCTGGCCCCCCGCCGGATCGGTCTCGTCGTCGATCTCGCCGACGACCTCCTCGATGATGTCCTCGACGGTCACGATGCCCACGACGCGGCCGTACTCGTCGACGACGACCGCCATGGACGAGCGCTCGCGCTGCAGGTCGGCCAGCAGGTCGTCCAGCGGCTTGGTCTCGGGGACGATGACGGCCTCGCGCACGAGCGGCTCCAGCGACGCCTGCGGCCCCTCGGCCATGAGCGCCCGCGCCAGCGAGTTGGAGTGCACGATGCCGCGGACGCGGTCGCGGTTGTCGTCCTCGGTCACGACGAGCCGGGTGTGGCCCGAGGAGATGCACCGGCGAAGCGCGGTCTCGACGTCCTCGCCGAGGTCGACGGTCACCACCGCCGGGATCGGCGTCATGACCTGGCGCGCCTCCTGCTCGTGCAGGTGGAACACCCCGCTGAGCATCCCGGCCTCCCCCGCGTCCAGCTTGCCGCCCGCGCGCGCCTGGCTGATGAGGATCCGCAGCTCCTCGGGCGTCGCGCCCTCCTCCGAGGCGGTCTGGGGGTCCACGCGCAGGAGCCGCAGCAGGGCGTTGGACGCGGCATTGAGCAGCGAGATGAACGGCTTCATCCCCTTGTCGAACGCCGTGAGCGGGCGCGCGACGAGGATGGCGATCCGGTCCGGATGGATGATGGAGTAGATCTTCGGGACCTGCTCGCCGACCGTCACGTGGCAGGCGGTGACCACGATGTAGGCGATGGCGACCGAGATCGCCACGGCCAGGCCATGGGAGAAGCCGCCGAAGAGCGGCTCGAAGATCGTGGCGATCGCCGGCTCGCCGAGGAAGCCGATGCCCAGCGACGCCAGCGTGATCCCGAACTGGCAGGCCGAGAGGTACTGGTTGAGGTCGTCGTGCAGCAGCAGCGCGCGTCGCGCGCCGGCTGACCCGTCTTCGGCCATCTCCTGCAACGACGAGCGCCGGGAGCGCACGAGTCCGAACTCGGCGGCCACGAAGAAGCCGTTGATGGCGATGAGGACCGCCACCGCAAGCAGCAGGAGGACGGTCACGCGGGGAGGCCGGGTCCGTGCCCGGCGCTACTTCGAGAAGGGTCGTCGTTCATGGAGCGACGCGCGCAACGGTACCAGGGGGACGCGTCCTCAGCCGCCCGGGAGCGCATCGACGGCCGCCGCCAGCGCGAAGTCCGCGCGCGTGAGGCCCCCGGCGCTGTGGTTCGTGACGCTCAGCCGGACCTTGTTCCAGCCGTGCACGAGGATGTCGGGGTGGTGGTCGGCGGCCTCCGCCTCGGCGGCGACCGCGTCGACGAACGCGATCGCGGCGGCGAAGTCGGCGAACTCGAGGTCGCGCACGATGGCGTCGTCCTCACGGCGCCAGCCCGCCACGCCCTCCAGCGCCTCGTCGATCTCCCGGTCGTCCAGCAGCTCTGCCATATCCTCGCTCCGGTGCGGATCGTCAGCCTGGTGCCCCACGCTACCGAGTTGCTCTACGCCCTCGGGCTCGGCGACGACGTCGTCGGCGTCACCCACGAGTGCGACTACCCGCCGCAGGCCGCCTCCGTGCCGAAGGTCACGCGCGACGTGCTGCCCGCGGGCCTGTCGGCGGGCGAGATCGACGCCGCCGTGCGTGAGCGCACCGAGAACGGCGAGGCCATCTACCTGCTCGACGAGGAGCGCCTGGCCGGCCTGCGGCCCGACCTCATCGTCACCCAGCAGCTGTGCCCGGTCTGCGCGGTCAGCTACGACGAGGTCGACGCCGTGGCCCGCAAGCTCGACCCGTGCCCCGAGGTCATCGCGCTGGACCCCAGGACGCTCGGCGAGACGATGGGCGACATCCGCACGATCGCCAAGGCCACGGGCTGCCGCGACGCCGCACTGGACCTCGTCGCGCGCCAGCGCGCCCGCATCGACCGCGTGCGGACCGCCGTCAAGGGCGCGCCGCGCCGGCGGGTCGCCGCGCTGGAGTGGTTCGACCCGGTCTACATCGCCGGCCACTGGACCCCCCAGCTCATCGAGATGGCCGGCGGCGTCGACGTCCTGGGCTTCCCGGGCGAGCACAGCGAGCGCACCGACATGGCCGCCGTCGTGGCCTCCGCTCCCGAGGTCGTGCTGTGCATCCCGTGCGGCTACGACGGGCCACGGGCGCTGGAGGAGGCCGAGCGCCACGCTGACGCCCTCCGCGCCGTGCGCGCCGACCAGGTCGTCGCGGTCGACGCCTCGGCGTACTTCTCCCGCCCCGGCCCGCGGCTGGTCGACGGGCTGGAGACGCTGGCCCACGCGCTGCATCCCGACCGGGTGCCCGAGGCGCCCGGAACCGTCTACCCCGTGGCGCTGTAGCCGGCGCCGCGGCGCGGGCGTCCCGGGCGCCAGCTAGCCGCACGCGCACCAGCCACAGGCCGGGCCGCAGCCGCTGGCGGGCCTGGAGCGGCCGGCCCGCGGGCTTCAGGCCCTTGTGGAGGGTCTTCCACCGCGTCCTGCGGCCCTGGGCGGCCCCGGTGTGGTGCTGCCATGCGCCGCGGACCGTCGGCGTCGCGCGCCGAGGCCCGGATGAGCAGGCCGACCGCGTCCAGCGAGGGGTCGGGCGTCGCCGGGGCGCCGGAGAGCGTGAACGGGGCACCCGACTCAACGCCGGGCTCCCGGGCGCGGCAGTGGGGGCCCTGGGCCAGGAACGTCGCCCGGTCGGCCGCGGTCACGCCCGAGGGCTCGGCGCCGGCCGACGCGCCGCGCTCGCAGTGGGCCCGGCGGCACGTTGGGGTCCGAGGAGCCCGAGGCCTACCGGGGCGACGTCGTCAGCACGAACGTGGGCCGCACCCGGCGGCCGCGAGGTGCGTCGCGATGGCCGTGCCCGCGGCGTTGCGCCGAGGACCGGCCGCGGCGGGCTAGAGGCTGTAGCTGTGCAGGTTGCCCGACACGGCGATCGCGCCGGCGACGGCGATGGCCGCCAGCGCCAGGCATCCGGCGTAGCCGATCCACGGCCGGCGCATGCGGTCGGCCACCGTGAACCCGACCGCGGCCAGCAGGCCGCCGACCAGGCCGCCGATGTGGCCGCCGAAGGCGATGTTCAACCCGGGGATGAAGCCGATGACCAGGTTGATGAGGATGAGGCCGCCCAGGCCGCCGCTGAACGGGTCGTAGCCGCGGCGGCGCTGCTCGATGGCCAGGACGCCCATGAGCCCGAAGACCGCGCCCGAGGCGCCGACGACGCCGGACTCCGTCGTCTGCACGAGCGCGCCGAAGGAGCCGCACAGCAGGGCGGTGAAGTACAGGACGCCGAAGCGCACCGAGCCGATGACGCGCTCGAGCTGCTGGCCGAGCACCCACAACAGGTACATGTTGAACCCGATGTGGAAGATGCCGCTGTGCAGGAAGCCGCTCGTGACCAGGCGCCAGTAGTCGCCGCGGTCGACGTAGGGCCCGAACAGCGCGAAGTGCTCGTAGATGCTCCCGCCGCTCTCCCGCGCGCCGAAGCTGCCCTGGGCGAGGAAGACGATCACGCAGACGACGATGATCGCGATGGTGACCCGCGGCTCGTCGCCGAGCACGGCGGGACCCCGATGGACCTTCGTCTTCTGCTTGGCGCACTCCGGGCAGCGCATGCCGACCGACGTCGGCGTCATGCAGTCCGGGCAGATCGGGCGGTCGCAGTTGGAGCAGGAGACGCCGGTCTCGCGGCCGGGGTGGCGGTAGCAGGTGGCCATCGAGGGGCAGGACGCTAGCAGCGGCGGCCTGAGAGCCAGGTCGACGGGCGGCGCCGTGGTGCTCGTCGCTGCCGGCGTGGGTGGCTGGGCGGACCGTCCGGCCGGCCCCGGGGCCCCCGTGACACCTTGACCGGCATATCGCACGTCAACCCGACACCGACCGTCACGAAACCGACCCGCACGCCCGGGCGGCGCGCCACCGCCGCACGCCGCCCATCAGGTCAGCGTCGCGCCGATGACCGGGTCGCTCGTGGGCTGCGTGCTGCCGCCGGAGGGCTCGGCGGTCACCAGCACGCGGTCGGTGCCCTTCAGCGAGTCCGGGATCTCGACCCGCGCCCGCCCGTCGGAGCGGACGTTGAACAGCGCATGGGCCGGCCGCGGGCGCGCGTTGCCCGAGACGAGCCACACCTGGTAGACGCGGCCGGCCGGCGGGGCCGGCACGCCGCGCAGGTCGAACTCGCCGTGGTCACCCTTGACCACGAGCGCGACCTGCGAGCCCCGCGGCCCGAAGCCCGTGTGGGTCACGGTGTCGTCTCCGCCGGAGAGCACGACGCCCAGGACCACGCCGACGGCCAGCACCGCCGACGCGAGCGCGACGGCGGGCAGCGGGCGCAGCCGGCCCAGCGGCGCGAGGATCCGGCGCCACGCGCCCGGGGCGCGCTGCGGCACGGGCACCCGGTCGGCCTCGGGGCCGCTGGCGCGCAGGAGCCGGGCCTCGGACTCCACGACGGCCATGATCCGGCCCTTGAGGTCGGGTGGCGGGACCATCTGCGGGGCGGCCATCGGCAGGACGTCGGCGACGGCCTGCAGCCGCGCGACCTCCGCCCGGCACTCCGCGCAGGTCTCCAGGTGGGCACGGTAGGCCGGCTCGTCGGCCTCCGGCAGGGCGAACAGGACCCAGGCCCCGGCGTCGTCGTGGTGCGGGCAGGGGCTCACGCGGGCACCTCCGCCAGCCAGCCGAGCTGACCTCGGAGCTTCTCGAGGCCGAGCCGGATCCGGCCCTTGATCGTGCCCACCGGCGTGTCGAGCATCGCGGCGATCTCCGTGTGCGAGAACCCGCCGAAGTAGGCCAGCTCGATCGCCTTGCTCTGCTCGTCGGGCAGGGTGGCCAGCGCATCGCGGACCTCCCCGGCCTCCTGGCGGCGGGCGGCCTGCACATCGGTCCGGTCCTTGGCCTCGAAGCGCTCCTCGATGCCCTCGTCGCTGGCGCGGCGGCGGTCGTGGACCATGCTGCGCCGCAGGGCGTCGATCGCCCGGTGGTGGACGATGCCGAGGATCCACGTGCGCACGCTGCCGCGCGTCTGGTCGTAGCGGGCGCCGGACCGCCAGAGCGACAGGAACGCCTCCTGCACCACGTCCTCGGCGGCCGACCGGCGGCCGGTCATCCTGTAGGCGAGCGAGAACGCCGCCGTGCTGTGTCGCTCGTAGACCATCTCGAAGGCTCTGGCGTCGCCCTCGCGGACGAGCTGCATGAGGTCTTCGTCAGCCAGCAAGCGCGGATCCGGATGGTCGGCCACGCTGGGTGGGTACGCGACGTCCCGGCGATCGGATCACCGGTCCAGGATGCGGCGCGTCTCCTCCTTGACGGCCCGCAGCGTGCGCTCCGCGAGGTCGAGCGGGTCGCTCGCCTTCGCCGTGCGCCGCCGATGCTGCTGGCGCACGCGCAGGATCACCAGGGCGGCCCCGGCGGTCGTCCCGACGGCCACGGCGGCGACGGGGCGCACCCAGTTGCGGGGGTCGCGCATCGCGCGCAGCTCCCAGCTCTCGAGCTCGTCCTGGGCCAGCGTCGTCAGCTCGGCCAGCGTCGACTCCATCCGCACCGCGAGGTCGTCGGGCGGGTCCACCGGCGCCAGGGCGCGGCGCAGGAGGCCTTCGAAGTCGGAGGGGAAGGTCTCGCTCATCGGGTCAGGTCGCCTGCTTGGTCGCGACGATCTCCTCGAGCTGCTTGATCGCCCGGTGCAGCAGGACCTTCGTCGCGCCGTCGGTGCGGCCGAGCGCGCGGGCGATCTCCCGGTTGTCCATGCCCAGGGCGAAGCGCATGATGAGCGCCTCGCGGCGGTCGTCGGGGAGGTCCTTCACGCCGTCGAGGATTCGCGCCAGCTCGTCGCGTCCCTCCACGAGGTCCTCGGTGGTGTGCGTGGTGCGCAAGGTCTCGGAGTCGTCGATGTTCGTCTGCGGCCTACGGGAGCGGTCGCGGTACAGGTTCGCCGCGAGGTTGTGCGCGATGCGGATGAGCCAGGGCCGCAACGGGCGCCCGTCGGACTCGGCGACGGCCCGCTCGAAGTGCCGGTAGGCCTGCAGGAACGTCTGCTCGGTGAGGTCCTCGGCGTCGTGGTGGTTGCCGACCCGGTAGTACGCGTAGGAGTACACGTCTCGAAGGTGCGCCCGGTACAGGTCCGAGAACGCGGCGTCCAGCTCGGCCTTGTCCACGCACGCCAGCCTACCCCCGTCGGCTACGCGGCCCGGACGAACCGGCGCCGGCGGGGCGCCGGGGCGGTGATCGTGTCGGCCCAGGCGCCCGCGGCGACCCGGCCCTCCACGACGTCGGCCAGCCCGCTGACGGCCGGCGCGTCCATGCCGCCGTCGTGCAGCGCGCGGGCCAGCAGCGGCAGCGCGTCGAGGCTCTCGGCGGCCTGGCCGAGCTGCAGCTCGATCTCCTCGGGCGCCAGCCCTGCGGCCAGCAGCTCGCCCGCGCGCCGGTTGCGGCTGCCCTGGGCGACCATCGTGGCGATGAGGTCGCCGGTGCCGGCCAGGCCGGCGAAGGTCTCCGCACGGGCGCCGCGGCCGCGTGCGTAGGCGTCGACCTCGGCGAAGACGCGGCCCGCGGCGGCGCCGGCGGCGTTGGGGCCGGCGGGCGCCGCGGTCGCGGCGGCCAGCGCGGCGGCGTTCTTGGCGGCACCGGCCAGCTCGACGCCGACCGCGTCGGTCGACGTCTCGGCGTAGAGGCCGGCGCAGACGAGCAGGTCGGCGATCTGGCGGCCCAGGGCGCCGTCGGCGGTGCCGACGACGAGGGCGGCGCCGTGGTCCAGGGCGTCGGCGGCGTGCGCGGGGCCGCCGAGGCAGGCGACGCCGCGGGCGACGGTGCGCTCGGCCACGTAGGCGGTCGGCAGCGTCCCGAGCGGTGGCACGAGACCCTTGGCGGCGACGAGCACGCCGGTGCGGCCGGTGATCTGCGCGCCGTGCGCGGCGACGACCTCGGGCAGCGCCCGGGCCGGCACGGCGAGCACGACGAGGTCGTGGCGGCCGAGCTCGAGGTCGTGGGCATCGAGCACCTCGACGCCGTCGGGCAGCGGGACGCCGGGCAGGTAGCGCTCGTTCACGCCGGCCGAGCGCAGCAGCGCGGCCTGCTGGGGCGTGCGCGTGGCGAGCTCGACCTGGACGCCGGCGCGGGCCAGCGCCACGGCCAGGCCCGTCCCCCAGGAGCCGGCGCCGATGACGGCGGCGCGGCGGATGGGCGGCAGGCCGCCGAGCCACTCCCACTGGAGCATCACGCAGGGCCAGATGCGGTCGGTCACCGCACCTGCGAGCTGGGCGGAGGGCTCGTGGACGACGGGGAAGCGCAGGGGCGCCCCGGCGCGCAGGCGCACCTTGTGCGGGCGGATGCGCCAGCCGCGGCGGATCGCCTCCGTGCCGATGACGGCGACGGGGACGACCGGCGCGCCGGTCTCCAGCGCCAGGCGGCCGACGCCGCGGCGCGGGCTGCCCAGCGTGCCGGGCCGGGTGCGCGTGCCCTCGGGGAAGATCAGGACGGCGTCGCCGCGGGCCAGGATGTCGCGCGCGGTCGCCATCGCGTCCTCGTCGGCGTTGCCGCGGTCGATCGGGAACGCGCCGAGGCTGTTGAGCAACCACGCCGTCAGCGGACGGCGGAAGAGCTCCTTCTTGGCCACGTAGTAGAGCGGGCGCCGCGACATCGTCGCGATGACGAAGGGGTCGAGGAAGGACCGGTGGTTGGCCGCCAGGATGACCGGGCCCTCGTCGGGGACGTGCTCGCGGCCGATGCGCGACATCCGGAAGTAGACGAGGAAGAAGGGCTGCATCAGCCCACGCACGATCCAGTAGGTGATCGGGTTGACACCCTTGGTGCGGGCGCGCGCGAGGTGGCGGTTGCTCTCCATCACCTGGCGTACCCCGGGCGTGGCGCGGCGGTTACAGTGGCGTATGGCCATCGATCGTGCCCGCACAGCCCGAGGCGCCGTCGCCGGCGCGATCGCCTCCGGGGTGTGGGCGGCCCAGCAGCCGCTGGACATGCGCGTGTTCGGCGTCCCCTATGACGACACCGAGCTGCTGGGCAAGCTCGTGACGCGCGGGCGCGCCTGGCCGGCCGTCGGCATGGCGATGCACCTGGCCAACGGCGCGGCGTTCGGCGCGGCCTACGCCGCGCTCTCGCGGCGCCTGCCGTTGCCGTCGTGGGCGCTCGGCCCCGCGGCCGCCATGGCCGAGCACCTGGGGTCCTGGCCGCTCGTCCTCGTCACCGACCGCGTCCATCCCGCCCGCGACGACCTCCCGACGCTGGGCACGTCCGCGCGCGCCTTCGCCCAGGCGACCTGGCGGCACCTGCTGTTCGGGCTGGTCCTCGGCGAGGTCGAGCGCCGGCTCAACCGTGAGGACGACGAGCTGCCCTCCTACGAGCACGTCGTGTCCACCAACGGGCACGGCAGCCTCGAGCACGCGATCACCGGCGCACCGGAGTAGGCCCGGCGACCTAGACTCCGGCCCGTCCGCCGGAGTAGCTCAGCTGGTAGAGCAACTGATTTGTAATCAGTAGGTCAGGGGTTCGAGTCCCCTCTCCGGCCCTGCCGGCCGCGTGCCGTCAGAACGATCGCGGCAGGCCGAGGCTCTCGCCGACCACGTTGCGCGCCATCTCGTTGGTGATCGGCCCGATGCGGTACAGGCGGGCGTCACGCCAGTAGCGCTGCATGTTGTATTCCTGCGCGTAGCCGTAGCCGCCCAGGACCTGGATCCCGAAGTCCGCGGCGCTCGTGGCCCATTCGGCGGCCAGGCACTTCGCCGTCGTGGCCTCCACGCCGCAGGGCCGGCCCTGCTCGTACAGCCATGCCGCGCGGTAGATGAGCAGGCGCGAGCACTCGAGCGTCATCGCGATGTCGGCGATGCCGTGCTGGATGGCCTGCATCGCGCCGATGGGCTTGCCGAACGCCTCGCGCTCGCCCGCGTAGGCGACGGCGTCCTCCAGCACGCCGCGGTGGATCCCCAGGCACATCGCGGCCACGAGGAGGCGCTCGCTGTTCAGCGACGCCAGGATCTGCCGCCAGCCCCCGCCGACGTCGCCGAGCACGTCGGCGTCGGGCACGACGACGTCGGCGAACGAGACCTCGCACGAGCCCATGGCCCGCATGCCGAGCTTGGGGATCGGGGTCGCGGTGACGCCGGGCGACCGGCGGTCGACGAGGAAGACGGTCAACCCCTGCGAGGCACGCTCCTCGTCGGAGGTGCGCGCCAGCACGAGCAGGCGGTCGGACACGTGGGCCAGAGTGGACCAGATCTTCGTGCCGTTGAGGATCCACCCGCCGTCGGTGCGCCGAGCCCGGGTGCGCATGGCGCGCAGGACGTCGGTGCCCCCGCCGGGCTCGGTCAGCGCGATGGCGAACGTGAGGTCGCCGGCGGCCATCCGGGGCAGCATGGCCTGCTGCTGCTCGGGCGAGCCGTGGGCCAGCAGCGCGCGGGCGCCCGAGAAGGCCGTCAGCCCCCACATCCACGAGAGGCCGCCGAGGGAGCGCGAGAGCTCCTCGCACACGATGACCTGCTCGACCATGCCGCCGCCCTGGCCGCCGAGCTCCTCCGGGATCCCGACGCCCGGCAGGCTCGCCGCAGCCATCTTGGCCGCCAGCGCGTGGGGGAACTCCTCGGCGGCCTCGAGGTCGCGGGCGACCAGCTTGGGGCACTCGCGCTCCACGAAGTCGTGGACCATCTCGCGCAGCATCTGCTGCTCGTCGGTGAGGTCGAAGCTCAGGCCGGTGCCCGCGGTGGTGGACATGCGCCGAATCTACCGACGAGTCGGTACACGATTCCATGCCCCCCGGCGGGTCTGCGGGATTCCCGTAGCGGGTCTGCGGGATCGCCGAAGACCGCGCGCGGCGGCCTAGGTGACGTGCCTCGGGACGTTCCGAACGTCTGAGGGCTGAAGTTGAGGCATCCGGGCTGAGACAGAGGCTGTGGGTCTTCTCAAGGATCCAACGGCCTCGGAGGTCATCAGCCCGGATGCAGTGCAAGCGTAGGTGGCTGCCCAGCTGGCAGCGTGTCGAGCTGGTTGATTGGTGTCTTGGCGAGGGACTTCCTCGACGCCAGGCAGCGGCCCGTCGGCGGGTGAGCGTGTCGACGGTGCAGTACTGGATCGACCGGTACCGCAACGCCTCAGACGCCGAGCGAGCGTCGGGCGCGTGGGCGCAGGATCGACCCTCGACGCCGCATCGCCAGCCGACGCGGTCCAGCGACGAGCTGCACGACCGTGTCTGCCAGGCGCGGACGCGGACGGGCTGGGGGCCGCGCCTGATCGCCTCCGAGCTCGGCATCGCGCACGCGACGGTCTCGCGCTGTCTGAAGCGGCGCGGCATGTCGCGCCAGCCGCCGGCGCCCCGAGAGGCGGTGCAGCGCTTTGAGTGGCCGTGCCCTGGGGCGTTGATCCAAAACGACGTCAAGCGTTTCGCGCGGTTCTCCTCACCCGGCCATGCCGTCACCGGCAACCGTCACCGCACGGGCGCCGAGAAGCGCCAGCGTGTCGGCTACGAGTTCGCCCACAGCGCGATCGACGACCACAGCCGCCTGGCCTACACCGAGCTGCACCGCGACGAGAAGGCCGCCACCGTCATCGGCTTCACCGAGCGGGCGATCGCGTTCTTCGCTGCGCACGGCATCATCATCGAGCGCTGGCAGACCGACAACGCCTGGACCTACACCCACAACAAGGCGCTGGCCGCCCTGTTTGACAGCCACGGCATCCGGCATCGCACGATCGCGCCCCGCACGCCGCGCCACAACGGCAAGGTCGAGCGCTACCAGCAGACCCTCAAACGCGAATGGGGCCTGGGACAGCGCTACCGCTCAAGCGACGCCAGAGCCGCAGCGCTGCCACACTGGCTGCACCACTACAACAACGAGCGGAACCACAGCTCGCTCGGCAACCGGCCGCCCATCACCCGCGTTCGGAACGACCTGAGGCAGAACACCTAGAGCCGGTCGCGCCAGGTCACGGCGGCCGAGGCGACCTGCGAGAGCGCGTCGGTCAGCTGCGTCGGGTTGTCGGTCCGGCGCGCGGCGGCCAGCGCCTTGATCGCGTCGGCCAGCAGCGCCGGGCCCGCGGGGCCCGCGACGCGCAGCGCCTCGAGCTCGGCGGGCGTCAGGCGCCGTGGCGCGCCCGTCGCCGCGGCGGCCAGCTCGGCGTACTCGCGCTCGGCGCGCGCCGCGCGGTCCTGGGCGCGGCGCGCCGCGTCCTGGGCGGCGTGGGCCCGCGCGGTGGCCTCGTCCACGAGCTGCTGCTCGGGTGCGGCCTGCACCACGCGCTGGACCCGGACGGATCCCGCCGTGTCGTGCAGGCGGCGCTCGGCGGCCTCGGCGCGGGCCTCGGCGCCCTCGGCGCGCTCGCGCGCCTGCGCGAGCTCGGCCTGGGTCTCCCGGCGCGCGGCCCGTGCATCGGCGACCGTGGCCTCCGCCCGCTCCAGGCGCGACGCCAGCCGCGCGGCGGTGCGACGGGCCTCCGCGGCGTCCATCCGCGCCTCGCCGAGCTCGGTCCGGCAGGCCGCGACGCGCGCCTCGGCGGCCTGGGCGCGGCGCTGTGCGCGGCCGACCTCGGCCACGTCGGTGACGCGCTCGCGCACGATCTTCGTCTTGGGCTTGACGGTGGCGGCGCGGGCGCGCAGGCGCTCCAGGCGGGCCTCGAGGCGCTCGGCGCGCTGCTCGGCCGCCTCGGCGCGCGCGAGCGCGGCGCCGACCGCCACGCGCGCGTCGCGGTCCAGGCGGGCCAGCGCGCGCTCGGTGAGGTCGACCTCGTCGCGGCGGCGCGGCCCGCGCTTGGCGGGCTCGAAGCCGGCGGCGCGGATCGCGCGCTCCAGCGAGCCGTCGAAGCAGCGACGGGCGGCGTTGGCCGACGGGTAGGCCGAGCCGCAGACCGGGCACCCTGCGCGGTAGCGGTCGATGCGCCACACCTGGCCGGTGATCTTGGCCTGGCCGGGGTTGAGATCGGCCAGCCGCGGCACCTCGCCGTGGGCCTGCACGAAGTGCTGGATCTCGGTGATGACGGACTCGGGAGTCCACTGCGGGGTCTTGCCCCGCCGTGGGGCCCCCGCGATCTGCACGGGGGCCATGACGAGGGCCCCCTCAGGTGAGCGGCCGCGGCCGGGGCGCCGGCGGCGGGCAGGTGGATCGGGGCGGCACGCGCGTCATGTGCCCTGCACCGTAGCGATCCGGCGCGCGGGTCCGGCGCCCGGCGCCGTCATGGCATCGCCTGCGCGGCCTCGGTGGCCGCCCGCGCGACGCAGTCGACGAGGTGGTCGTTGACCAGCCCGCAGGCCTGCATGGAGGCGTAGGCGGTCGTCGGCCCGACGAACCGGAAGCCGTGGCGCTTGAGCGCCTTGGCCAGGGCGGTGGACTCCGGCGTCAGCGCCGGCACGTCGGCGAACGAGGCGGGCGCGGGCCGCGGCGGCGGGCGGTGGGCCCACACCACCTCGGGCAGCGACGTGCCCGCGTCGCGCAGGCCGAGCGTGGCCCGGGCGTTGTTGATGGTCGCCTCGACCTTGAGGCGGTTGCGCACGATCCCGGCGTCGGCCATGAGCCGGGCCACGTCGTCCTCGCCGAACGCCGCGACCGCCTCGGGATCGAAGCGAACGAACGCGGCGCGGAACGCCTCGCGCTTGCGCAGGATGGTCAGCCAGGAGAGGCCGGACTGGAAGGCCTCGAGCGAGATCCGCTCGAACAGCCCCCGCTCGTCGCGCACCGGGCGTCCCCACTCGTCGTCGTGGTAGGCGCGGTACAGCGGGTCCGCGGCGCCGAAGCAGCGCGGGGCGTCCTCGCCGGCCACGGGGTCCGAGCCCACCCTGGTGCCCTACGGGCGGCGCTTGACCGTGATCGTCATCCGCATCTCCGACTCGTGGAACGTGCAGATGATGCGGTAGGTCCCGGGCCGCGTCAGCCTGCGCGAGAACGTCTGGCCCGCGGCGAGCGGGTCGGGCTGGAACTTGCGCACGCCCTTGGGCGCCGACTTGAGATCGACGTCGTGGACGTCCGTGGCGTCCTGGCTCCAGCGCCAGCGCACGGTGTCGCCGACGTGGACGATCAGCTTGGACGGCCCGTAGTAGTTGTCGTTGACCGAGACGGTCCGCGTCTTGGCCCTCGTGGCGGCGAGCGCGACCGGCGGCGCCGCGGCCAGGGCCGCGGCGCCGAGGGTCAGGATGGCGGCCCGGCGGACCGTCACTTCACGCCGCCGGTGTAGTGCTCCAGCGGCGTCAGGCCCGCCTGCGGCGCGTGGTCGTGGCGGATCAGGAACGCCTCGTGCGTCGTGTCCACGGCCCAGCCGATGAGCTCGTTCTGGACGTCGGCCGAGAACGCGTTGGGGCCCGTGAACGGGCACGCCGGCATCGTCGACGCGTCGGCGGGCACGGTGACGAGCACACCGGTGTTGCCGCCGATGCAGTTGTCGGTGCCGTTGCCGTCGTAGACGAGGTCACGGCCGTTGAGGTCGGTTCCACCCAGCCCGAAGTCGTTGCCCGTGATCGAGTTGCCGACCAGGTCCTTGGCCTCGGGGACCTTGTTCAGCAGGAACTGCTGGATCATGCCCGCGCCGGCGAGGAAGTTGCCGTAGATGCGGTTGTTCTCGATCCGCGTGGTCCGGCTGCCGAACAGCAGGACCCCGACGCCCACCGGGTAGGCCGTGGAGTCCGCAGCCGGCGGGCGCACCTTGAAGGGCGCACCGGCGTAGTAGTTGAAGTTGTTCCAGAAGATGTCGTTGCCGGTGATGACATTGTCCTCCGGCGGCGCGTACTTCTCGGAGCTGAGCGCGTTGGGAACGACGCCGGTCCCGTTGTTGTAGAACTTCGATCCGGTGATCGTCACGTAGCGCATGTTCGTGCCCGACCAGCCGAGCACGTTGCCGTAGGACGTGATGTTGCGCACCAGCGTCCGGACCGGCTTGACCTGGGGGGGCGTCTGCCCGATGTAGAAGCCCGAGTCGCTGTTCCAGGCGGCCTCGGAGTTCGTGATCTGGCCGCCGACGGAGTTGAAGGCGTAGACGCCGTAGACGCCGACGCGGAACGCCTTGAGATTGGTGAACGTGTAGCCGGCGGTGTTGACGGCGAAGAAGCCGTTGGCCGAGTAGTGCTGGGCCTGGAAGCCGTTGACGGTGACGTTGACCGCCCCGTTGATGATCACGCCGTTGGCGGCCTTGGTGCCCTTGCCCTCCAGGATGACCTTGCCCGGGGCCCTGGGGTCGCCGATGAGCTTGATGTAGCGCTTCTTGAGGCCCATGATCTTCACGCCCTCGCGGTAGGTCCCGTGGGCGACCTTGATGGTGTCGCCGGCACGCGCCTCGTTGACGGCGTCCTGGATCCGCGGGAAGCACGACTTCTTGCCCTTGCAGACCTTGAGGGTCCGGAACGGCCCCTTCGGCTTGACGTTGGACCCCTTGGGCGTGGCGGGCGGCGGGTAGTCGACCGCACCGGCGGCCGGCGCGAGCGCCAGCGCGGCGGCGATGCACGCGACCGGCGCGACGACGATGGACCTGCGAATGGACACGCGAGCTCCTCTCACTCGACGAGGTACCACCCCGCCATCCCCGCGTCCTGATGCGAGAAGACGTGGCAGTGGTAGAGCCACCGCCCCGGGTTGTCCTCGACGAAGCGCACGGCGGCGGTCTCGTTCGGACCGACGCCCGGCGTGTCGACGAACGCCCCGGAGGCATCCCTCCAACGGTGGCCGTGGATGTGGAAGTCGTGGAAGTTGTTGTCCATCCCGATGGCGTACAGGGCGACCTCCTGGCCGACCCGCGCGGTGATGATCGGGGTGTTGCCGGCGTAGGCGCGGCCGTTGAAGCACTGATAGGCGCGCTTGAGCCCGGTGACCGGCGGCTGGAGCTGGTGCATGAACAGCACGTGCTCGACGGCCGGCACGTCCTCGCCCTTGGGCCGCACGATGAGCGCGCCGAACATGCCGCGCATCGTGTTCAGCGTGTGGTTGGGCCCGTGGTCGTGGTAGGGCCAGGCCCCCACGCTCTCGGGGACGCACTCCCAGGTGTAGGTGAACTCCTCGCCCGGGGCGACGAAGCCGCCGGCGCGCGTGTACCGGCCGATGTAGACCCCGTCGTACTCCGGGTTGTACTTGACCCCGTGCGGGTGGATCGTGATCGCCTGCTTGAGGTCGGTCAGCGCGTTGCGCAGGTGCACGACGATCGTGTCACCGACCTCGGCGTGCAGCGTCGGCCCCGGGATCGCGGGCGGACCGAGCGGCGCGGCGAAGCCGTCCGTCATGAGCTGGTAGACGGTGGCCCGGAACGTCGAATTGCCCGGGACCGCGACGTCATGCCAGTCGTCGCGCCGGGACGGCACGATCGTCCAGCGGGTCGTCGTGGCCTGGATCCAGTACTCGACCTTGCGCCCGCCGGGCTGGGGCTCGGGCGTGGCGAACGTCTGCTGCTCGGTCGGGCCGGCCGCCCGCGGGCGGGCGACGCGGGCGGCGGCCGCGTCGGCCTTGGCCGCGTCGCCGCGGCGCCCGACGACGACGCGCTCGCCGCCGATCGTGCACAGCAGGGCGCCGGCGGCGCTGACCTGCAGGAAGTCGCGACGGCCGAGCCGGGGGTCACGCGGGTCGGAGGGATCCAGCGTCATGGAGGGAGCGCCCGGCCGGGACAGTGGCCTGCGACGGCGGCGATCCTACACGCGACCTGGACAGATGTCCAAGACAGCGCGCGGGGCGTCCTGTAGCGTCCGCGCCGCGATGGCCGCCGAGCCCTCCCCCTCGCCGGGCCGGCCCCGCGGGCGCCCGAGCCCGCGCGGCGCGCGGCGCCGCACGGAGCTGCTCGAGGCCGCGATCGGCCTCATCGGGGCCCACGGCCTGGAGGCCGTGACCCACCGTGCCGTGGCCGCGGCCGCCGGCGTCCCGGCGGCCTCCACGAGCTACCACTTCGCCTCCAAGGACGACCTCATCCTCCAGGCGCTGCGCCTGCTGGCCGAGCGCGAGATCGGGCGGCTGCGCGCGCGCCGCGCCGTGCTGGGCGCGGGGGCCGCCGACCTCGAGGCCACCACGGAGGCGCTGGCGGCGTGGATCGAGGAGCAGATCGCGACGGAGAGCGTCGCGCTGCTGGCCCAGTACCAGCTGCAGCTGGAGGCCGCGCGCGATCCGTCGGCCCGCGCGATCCTCGAGGCCTGGAAGGAGGGGACCGACGACCTGGCCCAGACGGCGATGCGCAGCCTGGGCGCGCGCGACGTTGAGAACGCGGCGGTCCTGCTGGTCTGCGCGATCGACGGGCTGCGCCTGCGGCTGCTGGCCTCGGCCCACGCGCCGCTGTCGGGCCCGCAGCTGCGCGAGGCGCTGGCGCTGCTGCTGCGCGGCCTGGCGCGCTAGGACCTCAGGGAACGGCCACCCAGGCGCCGTCGCGGCGCCCGAGCGTGATCGTCTCCTCGCCACCGCCCTCGATGAAGGCGCGGAACACCGCCTGGTCGGCGTCGGTCCCGGGCTGGTCGACGACCTGGACGAGCGCGAGGTCGGCCAGCACCCGGCCGGGGTGCCGGCGGTCGAACGCCGTCCGCGCAGCGGCCTCGATCGTCGGGCGCTCCCAGCCGCGGTCGCTCGCCCGGGCGGCGGCCAGCGCGTGATCGGCGGCCTCGACCTCGGCCCGGAGCTGCGCGCGCATCGCCGCGCGCCGGCGCGCCATGGCCACCAGGCCGCCGAGGAACAGGACGATCAGGAGGGCGACGAACGCGCCGACCACGATCCCCGCGACGACCCAGATGCTCGCGACCACCAAGATGCGGCCTAGAGTAGGACGTTGCGCGAGGTCAGGTGCGTCCCGACCTTGCGCTTGACCCGCTGCAGGGCGTTGTCGACCGTCTTGGTGTCGCAGCCCAGCCGCTCGCCCACCTGCTCGTAGCTGTAGCCGTCGAGGTAGAGCGACAGCACGCGCGACTCGAGCTCCGACAGCGCCGTCGACAGGCAGTCGACCAGCGAGCGCAGCTCCTCGGAGCTGATGACCTGGTTGACCGGGTCGTGGACCGGCGAGCCCGGGATGACCTCGTCGAGGGTCGGCTCGCCGTCCTGGGCGCTGGCCGGCGTCGCCGAGAAGGAGACGTACTGGTTCAGCGGCGTGTGCTTGTTGCGCGTCGCGGTCTTGACCGCGGTGATGATCTGACGCGTGATGCAGAGCTCGGCGAAGTTGCGGAAGCTCGACTCGCGGTCGGTGCGGTAGTCGCGGACGGCCTTGTAGAGGCCGACGAGGCCCTCCTGGATGAGGTCGTCGGCGTCACCGCCGGCCAGGAAGTACGACGACGCCTTGAGGCGCACGAAGCCGTAGTACCGGCGGACGATGCGGTCGTAGGCGACCGGGTCACCCTGCTTGGCGAGGGCGATCAGGTAGCCATCATCGACCTGAACCTGCCCTTGAGGGTTGAAGGAGAGACGAGCCACGAGCGGTCCTTTCTGCGCTGTGCGCAGGGAGAATCAGCTCAGTGGCGCACTCCTCCCCTGGCGCCATCTGAAACATGGAAACGACCGGCGACCCGTGGCTCCTCAACCTCAAGTCGACGGTTATGTGGGCGGCACACTCCCACAGTTATGAAGCGCCGTCAAGGATGTGCAGGAGAAATTGCGTACAGGAGGACGGCGGCGGCGGCCGAGACGTTCAGCGACTCCATCCGCCCGCGCAGCGGCAGCGCCACGAGCGCGTCGCAGGAGGACCGCACCCGCGGGCGCAGGCCGCGGCCCTCGGCGCCCATGACCAGGACGGTCCCCGCGTCGCCGTAGTCCGGCCGGTCGTAGGGCACCCCGGCGGCGTCGGCGCCGTAGACCCACAGGCCGGCCTGCTTGGCCTCGGACAGGAAGTCGGCCAGGTTGCGCACGGTGGCCACGGGCAGGTGCTCGACCGCGCCCGCCGACGCCTTGCACACCGCCGGCGTCACCTCGGCGCTGCGGTGGCGCGGCAGGACCAGGCCCGTCGCCCCGGCGCACTCCGCGCTGCGCGCGATCGCGCCGACGTTCTGGGGGTCCTGGACCTCGTCGAGCGCCACCAGCAGCGGCCGCGGGGCCCGCAGGAGCTGCGCGGCGTCGGCGTAGGGGTAGGGCCCGGCCTCGGCGACCAGGCCCTGATGGGCGTCGCTTCCGGCCCGTCGCGCCACCTCCTCGCCGTCGACGACGTGCACGGAGACGCCGGCCAGCCACGGCTCCTTGGCCGCGCCCGGCGTCGCCCACACGCGGTGCACGGGGCGTCGGCGGGCGCGCAGCGCCTCGTGAACGGGGTTGCGGCCGTAGATCACGGCGGGACCGTCGGACGGCGGCCGCGACCCGGCCGCCCGGCGCCGCACCGGCCGCCCCGGGCTCATGCGCGTACGAGCTCCGCGCCGGCCGGCCCGTCGCGGACCTCCCAGCCCTGCTCGCGCAGCGCGTCGCGCAGGCGGTCGGCCTCGGCCCAGTCGCGCGCCGCGCGGGCGGCGTCGCGGCGGGCCAGCAGCTCGAGCGCCGCCGCGCCGGGGCCCTCGCCGCCGTCGAGCTGCGCGAGCGAGGCCAGGCCGAGCACGTCGAGCATCTCGACGAGGTCATCGCGGCCGACGCCCTCGCGCCGGTTGGCCGCGCTCGTCCAGGCGGCGACCGCGGCGAGCGCCCGCGCGGTGTTGAAGTCGTCGGCCAGCGCGGCGAAGAACGCCGCCTTGTGCTCGGCCAGCTCGGGCGGGGACGGCCCGTCGGCCAGGCGGCGCGCCGTCTCCCGGATGCCCCGCGCGCGCCCGGCGGCGTCGGCCAGCGTCTCGGGCGCGAAGACGATGGGCTGGCGGTAGTGGCCGCCGGCCATGAAGAGCAGCAGCGTCTCGCGGCCCCAGGCCTCCAACACGTCGGGCAGCAGCGAGATGTTGCCGACCGACTTGGCCATCTTCTCACTGGCCCCGGAGGCGCCGCGCATCTCGAGCATGCCGTTGTGCATCCAGATGCGCGCCAGCTCGCTGCCGCGGCCCAGCCGTGTCTGGGCCGCCTCGTTCTCGTGGTGGGGGAAGACGAGGTCCGAGCCGCCGCCGTGGATCTCGAAGTCCACGCCCAGCAGGGCCTCGGCCATCGCCGAGCACTCGATGTGCCACCCCGGCCGGCCGCGCCCCCAGGGCGCGTCCCAGGCGGTGTCCTCGCCCTCCTTCTGCGCCTTCCAGAGCGCGAAGTCCAGGGGGTCCTCCTTGAGCGAGGCGCTCTCGACCCCCTCGCCCTGGTCGAGCTGGTCGATGTCGCGGTGCGACAGCGAGCCGTAGTCGGGGTCGCGCCGCACGCGGAAGAACACGTCGCCCTGCACGGCGTACGCGGCGTCGCGCTCGATGAGCGCGGCGATGAGGTCGACGATCCCGTCGATCGTCTCCGAGGCCAGCGGCTCGTGGTCGGGGCGGCCGAGGCCCAGGCCGTCGGTGTCGTCACGGTAGTGGGCGGCCATCTCCCGCGCGAGGTCGGCGGAGGCCATGCCGCGCTCGCGCGCCGCGTCGTAGATCTTGTCGTTGACGTCGGTGATGTTGGCGACGAACGTGACCTCATAGCCCTCGTGCTCGAGGAACCGCTTGAGCCAGGAGAACACGACGTAGGGCCGGGCGTTGCCGACGTGGATGCGGTTGTAGACCGTCGGCCCGCAGGCGTAGATGCCGATCCGGCCCGGGTCACGGGCGACCAGCGGGCGGAGCTCGCCGCTGCGCGTGTCGTGGAGCCGGATCTCGGGCACGCCCGCAGCCTACCCAGCGGCGGAGCGGGGCCCGGTGGCGGCCATCCGGCTCCGCGACGCGCTTCAACGGTCTGAGCACGATGTCTGCACAGCAGCTGCAGGAACCCTGCTGGACCAGGTCCTCGAGGGGTTCCGGAGCCTCCCCGCGCGCCAGGGGATCAGCGCGCGGCCGGCCGACGTCGTCATCGGGACCGACGCCGCCACGCGGCCCGGCCCGGCGCGCGGGCGAGCGCAACGGCGTGCAGGCCTTCCGCGACCGCACGCTCCACGCCCGCGGCGAGCTCGACCTCACCCGACCGTGCGCGGGCACCTGCGGCGATCGCTGCACCAGCTCAAGCGCCAGGTCGAGCACGAGGAGCTGCGCCGTGCCGCCGCGGCGCGGCGGGCGGCACGCGTGGGCTAGCGTCTGGTCTCGACCATGCCCTCCGGCTCCGGGTCAGCCCTCGACATCCTCGTCGTCGACGACGACGCACCGCTGCGCGACATGCTCACGCGCTCCTTCGAGCGCGAGGGCCACCGCATCACGTCGGTCGCCGACGGGCACGCGGCGCTGGAGGAGGCCGGGCGCGGCGCGTTCGACGTGATCCTGCTCGACGTGGCGCTCGGCCCCGGCCCCACGGGCTACGACGTGGCCCGCGCACTGCGCGCCCGCCGCAACGTCACGCCGGTGATCATGCTCACCGCGCTGGACTCCGAGGCCGACGCCGTCCAGGGCCTGGAGGCGGGCGCCGACGACTACGTCACCAAGCCCTTCGGCCTGGCCGAGCTGCGCAGCCGCATCCGCGCGGTGCTGCGCCGCACGCGCGGCCACCTCCTCGACGACGGCCTCGTCGAGATCGGCAACGTCGTGCTCGACCAGCGCCAGCGCGAGGTGGCGGTCGACGGCAAGCCGGTGCGCCTCACGTTCGCCGAGTTCGAGCTGCTGGCCTGCCTCATGGCGCGGCCGGGCCGTCTGCACAACCGCCAGGAGCTCCTGCGCGCGATCTGGGGCGACAGCGCCTACCGCGACCCGCGCGCCATCGACGTCCACATCCGGCACCTCCGCGAGAAGCTCGAGGAGCGCCCAGAGGACCCGAAGCTCATCCTCACCGTGCGGGGCGCCGGCTACCGCTTCCGCGATCGCTGAGGACCCGGATGAGCCTGCGCAGCCGCCTGCTGCTCGCCCTGCTGGCCACCAGCGCGGTGACGTTGGGCGTGGCGGCGCTCGCCCTGCTGTCGCCGCTGCAGCACCGCCTGGACGCCCAGGGGCGGGACTCCGTCAAGGCGTCGGCGCTGGCGACGCGACCGGCGCTGGCGACGGCACTGGTCAAGGAGCGCGGCGTCGCATACGGCGAGGCCATCGACGTCATGCAGACGTTCAAGCAGCGCACGGGCACCAACCTGGCGCTCTACGACCCGACGGGCGCCGAGGTCTACAACCTGGGGCTCACCCAGCGCGACCCCGCGACGATCTTCAGGGTCCTGGCCACCGGCCGGGTCCAGGCGTCGACGACCCGGGACGGCTCGGGCGTGGCCGTCCCGATCCCGCTCACGCAGACCGCCGAGCAGCTCAAGGCCAAGCCGCTGCCCCCCGACAGCGACTACTTCGTCCTCGTCGTCCGCAAGCCCGACATCAGCGGCCAGGCGGTCGGCACCGTGCGCAGCGCGTTCCTCACGGCCGCGGTCATCGGCCTCGGTGTCGCGCTCCTGCTCGGCCTCGTGGTCTCCGCCGGCCTGTCGCGCCGCCTCGGCCGCCTGCGGCGTAGCGCCCTGGCGCTGGCCGCCGACGGCGTCGGGGCCCCGCCGCCGCGTGACACCGGCAACGACGAGGTCGGCGACCTGGCGCGGGCGCTGGCCTCGATGCAGCAGGGCCTGCGCCGCCAGGAGGAGGCCCGGCGCGCGTTCGTGGCGACCGCCAGCCACGAGCTGCGCACGCCGCTGACCTCCCTGCAGGGCAACCTCGAGCTGCTGGCCGAGGACCTCGACCACGGTGACCTCGACGTCGACGCCGCGCGCGACCAGCTCCGCGGCGCCCAGGGCCAGCTGCGCCGCCTGTCCAACCTCGCCTCCGAGCTGCTGGACCTCAGCCGGCTGGACGCCGGCGTGGAGCTGCGCCGCGAGCCCGTCGAGCTCGGCGAGCTGTGCCGCGCGGTGGCCGCCGAGTTCGAGCTGCGCGCCCGCGAGCAGGCGGTCGACCTGCAGGTCGCCCCGCCCCCGGGCCCGGTCTGGGCGGCGGGCGATCCGGGGGCCGTCGCGCGCGTCGCCCGCATCCTCATCGACAACGCGCTGCGGTTCTCGCCGGCGGGCGGGGAGATCGCGGTCGTCGCGGCCTACCACGGCGACCAGGCGACGCTCGAGGTCGCCGACCAGGGCCCGGGCGTCCCGGAGACCGAGCGCACGCTGATCTTCGAGCGCTTCCAGCGCGGGACCCGCACGGGCGGAGCCGGCGGCTTCGGGCTCGGCCTGGCGATCGGCCGCGAGCTCGCCGAGCGCATGGGCGGCGCGCTGGAGCTGGCGCCCGCCGACCCGGGCGCGCGGTTCGTGCTGACGCTGCCGATCGAGCTGCCGCGCGGCTCGGGCGACGGCGCGGGCGCCGCAGACGCCCTCGACGACGACCTCGGCGCCGTCGGCGACGAAGCCTCCGACGCGAGCCGCCGCTAGCGTCGGCGCGGCGTCGACGTGCGCCCCGAGGTCCTCGATGCGCCCGCAGGCGCGGCAGCGCACGTGGCCGTGGTCCTCCGTGCGCGGTCTCGTGCTCTACGACCCGCACAGGGGACTGGGCGCCGCGATCAGCATGGCCTTCGGAGGGGCTCTCCGACGACGGCCCGGTGACCGGGCGCGGGAGCGCCGCCTCGCGCGGCCTGATCACCGGCGGCGCCACGTTCGTCGGCGCCACGTTCCTCATCTCCGACGTGACGACCGTACCGGCGGTGGCCCGCGCCACCTGCAGGGCCTGGCCGTCGGGCTGGACCAGAGCCCAGCGAGGGTCGCCCTGGCCCAGCACTTCCACCGGCATCTCGGGCCCGACGAGCGGGCGGCGTTCCTGCACGAGGCTCGGCGCGTGGGCGACCGAGCTGGTCGCGCCACCGCGTGCGCAAGCGCCACCTGGAGCCCGGCGCGCTGCTCGGCGAGCTCGGCGGCGGCGAGGTGCTGCACGCCGGCACGTGGTTCGTCGCCGTCCGCTCGCTGCGCCCGGCGGGCGCCTGAGCCCTTAAACGGCGACGGGCCGTGGAGGAGGACGGCCCGCCGCGCTTGCACGCACGTCCGGTGAAGTACCCATCCGACGCAGCCGGAAACCTCCATGGGCGGCTGAGCGTGACCGAAGGGCCAGCGGAGCGCGCGCGATCGCCGCTTCTTCGGCTTCGACTCCTTCGACGGCCTGCGCCACGACGACGAGGCCGAGCATCACCGCGCACGCGAGGGCGAGTTCCGCACGGAGTACGAGCGTGTGTCCCAGCGCATCCGCCGGACCTTCGCCGACCGTGCGGAGTGTCGGCGAGCCGACGAAGGTCGCCCCCTCGAGTACGTGCGCCCCCGTCTGCAGGAGGGCAGCGTGCTGATCTTCGACGAACCCTTCTTCTTCCGCGGCCATCCCGACCGCGGCGAGGCCGGCGCCTTCGACGAGTTCTGCCAGGCCCATCCGGGGCTGAGTTCCGTCGCTTCTGCGACTGCGGTTCGGCGGCCGCGTCTACCTCCTCGGGCGCATCCGCGACCTCGCGGATCCGGATGCGAGCACGCCGGTGCTGGACGCGGCGATCGCCTGGACCGGCAACGAGCGCGGGGCGCCCTCCCGGGCGCCCCGCATCCTGCGAACGTGCTTCGCTGCGTGATGGGGCCGGACGGCCCAGCGGGCTCCTCAGGCCTCGCTGACGAGCGGCTCGCGCTCGTAGACCGTGTCCGGCACCCGCGTGTACGGCTGCTTGACGTCGGCGTCGGTCTCCTCCTCGTGGTAGGCCGACTCGACGTTCACCGCCCAGATGTCGTGCTGCTCGCCGAGGACGATGTTGTCCACCGCTCGCATGGCCGACAGCATGGAGTGGTCGGAGTTGTTGTAGCGGTGCAGGCCGTTGCGGCCGACCTGGACGAAGTCCTTGAGCGGGTCGAGCCAGCCGCGGATCGCCGCGACGCGCTCGGCGTAGGTCTCGTCGTACATCGGGTAGGCCAGCGGCACCCGGACGACGTAGCCGCGGCGGACCTGCTCGGGCTCGGCCAGCCCGAGCTGCTTGAGCTCGGTCTTGGCCAGCTCGATGAGCTTGTCGTCGTCCATGGTCCAGAGGTCGTCGCCCTTGAAGGCGAAGTACTCCAGGCCGACGCAGGCCGTGTCGGGGTCGGGGACCATCCAGGGCGACCAGGAGCGGTAGTTCTGGATGCGGCCGACGCGGACGTCGGGCTCGTGGATGTAGATCCAGTTGTCGGGGAACAGGTCCTGGCCGTCGAGGACGAGCGCGACCGTCAGGAAGTCGCGGTAGCGCAGGCCCTGGGCGGCCGCCTGGACCTCGGCGGGGGCGCCGCCGTCGACGATGCCGACCATGTGGCGCAGCGGGAGCGAGGAGATCGTGCCGCGTGGCTCGATGACGCCCTGGGGCGTCTCGATGCGCGTGACGCGGCCGTCCTCGACGACGAGCTTGGTGGCCGGGCTGTTGAGCCGCACCTCGCCGCCCATCTCCTCGATGCGGTTGGTCATCATCTCCCACATCTGGCCCGGGCCGTAGCGGGGGTACTGGAACTTGTCGATGAGCGACGTGATCTTGTTGCCCTTGTTGCCCATGAACGCGGCCTTGGCCGCGGAGAAGAAGCTCAGGTTCTTGATCCGCTGCGCGGCCCAGTCGGCCCGCAGCTCGCTCGTCGACACGCCCCACACCTTCTCGGTGTAGGACTTGAAGAAGTGGTTGAACAGCCGCTTGCCGAAGCGGTTGGACACCCATTGCTCGAAGGTGTCCTCCTTGCCCTTGGGCTTCACGGCGGCCCAGAGGTAGGACATGCCGCACAGCGCGAGCTCGACGGGGCCGAGCTTCTTGATGACGTCGGTGCCCTTGAGCGGGTAGTCGAGGTACTTGCCGCGCCAGAAGATGCGCGACATGCGCGGGCGCAGGAGGAACTCGTCGCCCATGATCTCGAGCCAGAGGTCGTTGACCTCCTGGTTCTTGGTGAAGAACCGGTGGCCGCCGAGGTCGAAGCGGTAGCCGTCGGGGTCGACGACGGTCTTGGCCAGACCGCCGACCTGGTCCTCGGCCTCGAGGACGATGACCTTGCGGCCCGCCTTCGCCAGCAGGTAGCCGGCGGACAGGCCTGCGGGCCCTCCACCGATCACGACGTAGGGGCGGGGGTCGCCTCGGCCGTCGTCCTCGGACGGGGGCAGAGTCGGGGGATCCGCGACAAGGGTCATGCCCTAGACCTTGCCCGCTGGGAGGGGAAATCCGGCCTGGCGCTAACCGGACCTAACACTTCCTAATCGAACGATCCCGCGCTCCACAGCGGCTGCGGGGGCCCCGTGGAGGTCCGCGCCGGCGCCGGCGCCGACGCGGACGGCACCGGCGACGATGCCGCCGCGGCGGACGGAGCGGCCGGTGTGGGCGGGCGCACGCGGCCGGCGGGCGCCGGCGGGCGGCCCAGGCCCCAGCCGCGGGCCGCGCCGAGCAGGAGCACGGTGCCGCCCAGGGCGAGGATGACCGGCAGCAGCAGCGCGCTGCGCGCGTCGGTGCCTGCGCCGAGCGCGTGGATCGCGCCGAGCACGAAGGCCGCGGAGGCGAAGCGGTGCGCCGAGCGCCAGCGCCGCGCGCCGATGCGGCCGCGCAGGTAGTACGAGAGGCCGAAGCCCGCCAGCGCGTAGCCGGCCAGGATGCCCAGCCCGGTCCACAGCGGGCGGTAGTGCATCGTGAGCGGGACGAGGACGCCGAGGACGCCCGGGTGCAGCCACGGGTCGGCGAGCAGCAGCAGGCCGTGGGCGGCGGTGCAGCCCAGGCCGGTGAGCGCGAGGCGCTCGTGCCATGGGCGCAGGCGCGCGGCCGTGGCCGGCGACGTCAGCCGCAGCGCGGAGACGAGCCCGAGCAGCGCGACGACGCCCAGCGCGGAGAAGCCGACGATGCCGGCGGCGCGGCTGGCCAGCCACCAGGTGTAGTGCAGGGGGTCCATGGGTCAGGCGTGCTGGCGGGTGACGACGGCGCGGGCGGCCAGGCGCGCCAGGCCCGGGACGACCTCCACGCGGCCGTCCTCGTGGACGAGCACGCCGCCGTGGCGCGCCAGGACGGTGCGCGCGCGGCCCGGGCCGCTGAGCAGCGCCGTCTTGGCGGTCACCTCGGCCGCCAGCGCGGTGGGCGCCAGCGCCGTGGCGGTCAGCAGACCGGTCCAGGCCGGCCGGCCGGTGGCCGGGTCGAGCAGGTGGTGGGCGGGCCGGCCGTCGGCGCCGATCCACAGGCGGGCGTGGATGCCCGAGGTGGCGACGCCGCCGCCCGCGACGTGCAGGCGGTGCGCGACGCCGCCGGTCAGGGGATGGGCCACGAGCACCTCCTGCGGCCCGCCGCCGAGGGCCAGGTCGCCGCCGAGGTCGACGACGAAGCGCAGGCCGGCCAGCCCGGCGGCCACGAGGTCGGCGGCCAGGCCCTTGCCCAGCCCGCCGCTGTCGAGTGCGACGCCCGGCGGGCGCCGGATCGTGCCCGTGCGCTCGTCGGCGCCGAGGTCGCGCCAGCGCCCGGCGGCGTGCGCGCGTGCCGGGGCGCGGCCGGGGGCCTCGGCCAGGGCGAGGTCGAGCGGTGCGCGCTCCCCCGTCCAGTGCCCTGCGTAGCCGGCCTGCACGAGCTCGTGGCCGAGCGTGATGTCCACCAGGCCGCCCGAGGCCCGCCCCGCGCGGGCGCCGGCCCGCACCAGCGCCCGGACGTGGGGATGGGCGGCAACCTCCCGGCGGGGGTCGCTCGCGAGGGAGGCGACGTCGCTGCCGGGCTCGAAGCGGGTCCAGCGCGCCTGGGAGGTCGGTGAGGAGCGCGCGAGCGTCGGCGGCGGCCTGCCGCAGCCGGGGCGAGGGATCCTCGCCGGGGGCGTCGTCGCCCAGCAGCAGCCGGGCGCGGGCGCCCATGCACGTGAAGTCCTGCTCCAGGCGGCTCATGACGCGCGCGTGGACGGGGCGCCGGAGGACCAGCCGCCCGAGGTCGAGCCCTGGCCGCCGCCGGCCGACGGGCCGGCGCCCTGGGGGGCGAGACCGCCGGGGTCGGACTGCTCGCCGCCGGGATCGTCCCGGCCGCCGTAGGCGCCCTGGCCGAAGGGGTCGGCCCCGGTCGCCGGCGCGTCGTCGGACGCGGCCGGGGCCGGGGCGGCGACGGCCGTGCCCAGCGCGGGGTCCTTGCCGTCGTGGACGCGCAGGGCAAGGACGCCGAAGACGGCGGCGGTGCAGGCCGCCGCGGCGGTGGCGAAGGTGCGCAGGCGTGGCGCTCGGGGCATGGTCCGAGGATCCCCCTGGGCCCTCAAGCGTCCCTGAAGCGCGCCTGGGTCTTTCCTGAGAGGCGGCGGGCCTCAGCGCCGCAGGTAGACGACGGCGCGGACCCCGCGGGGCAGCGGCCGGCGGCCGAAGGAGGGCACCGGGGCGACGCGCTGGAAGCGGGGGTCGTGGTCCAGCGCCTGCTCCCACTGCGGGGCGCGGCGACGGATCTCCGCCGTCCACGGGGCGCCCCACTTGGCCGTGCGGATGATGGGCTGGATGAGGATGAGGTGCTGGCCCGGCTGCACCTCGGGCGCCAGGCGGTCCAGGGTGCGCCTGGGGCCGGCGGCCTTCAGGCGCGGCAGCGCGTCGCGCCAGTCGAAGACGCGGTTGTCGCTCACGGGGCCCAGCGCGTCGGCCCACCGGTAGCCGCCGCCGAGGTAGTAGCGCATCGCGGGGCCGTACTCGGGGTGCACGGCCACGACGAGGTCGCCCGCGTGGATGAGGTTCTCGTCCTTGAGCGTGCGCGCGACGCGGTAGGCGTCGCTCTTGCCCCGGATCGACCGCTCGTGCGGGTTGAACCAGAGGATCATGGCGATGACGAGCGCGACGAGGCCGAGCTTGCCGAACCGGACGATCCCCGCGCCGACGAGCAGGAGCGCGGGGCCCGTGACGACGGCGAAGTAGCGCGTCGCCCACGCCGGTGAGGCCTGCGAGGACAGCCAGGCCAGCAGGATCGCGACGCCCGTGGCGACGACGAGTGCCAGCGCAGCGCGAGCGCGCGGCCGACCCTCCGTGCCGCCGCGCAGCGTCAGGATGCCCGCTGCGCCGACGAGCCCGAGCAGGAGCGCCGTCGGCACGCCGCCCGTGATGTTCTGCAGGCCCGTGATGACCGCGTTCCACGGCGGGCGCTCGGCCCACGGCGCTCCGGTGTGGGCGGCCTGGAAGAGCAGCGACGGGATCCAGGGCGCGTAGAGGACGAGCACCGCGCCGAAGCCCAGCAGCCCGTCGCGCAGCAGGCCGCGGCGCTCCTGTGCCGGGGCGGTGCGCAGCAGGACGAGCCAGGCCACGCCGAGGCCCACGGTGAGGAACAGCCCCCAGTTGTGGGCGTAGATGGTCGCCGCGGTGGCGACGGAGAAGACCGGGATGGCCCGGCGCCGGCGCAGGGCGAAGGCCATGGCGAACGTCGCCGAGGCGATGAGGCCCAGGAAGGCGACGAGCGCGTACATGCGCGTCTCCTGGGCGTAGTAGGTCAGGAACGGGTTGAACGCGAACAGGACGGCGGTCGCCCACGCGGCGCGCTCGCCGAACAGCCGGCGCGCCGCCCACCACCCGGCGGGGACGGTGCCCACGGCGAACAGGAGCGACAGGGCATGGGTCCGGCTCTCGCCGTCGCCGCCGACGATGCCCATCCAGACATGCAGCAGCATGTAGTACAACGGCGGCGAGCCGTCCTTGCGCAGGACGGTCGGGATGTCGAAGAAGCCGTGGTGGGCGATCCCGACCGACAGCCCCTCGTCGATCCAGAACTTGGCGGTCAGCGCGTGTGAGCGCAGCCAGACCGAGAGCCCGATGAGGACGAGCAGCCCGGCGGCGGTGAGCAGACCGCGACGCCCGTGCCACGGACCGCCCGTCGCCCCGCCGACGCCCGGCTGGACCGGGCCCGCGTGCGAGGCCGGTGGATCGGCGACCGCGCTCATGCGCCGGCCGCCCCGCAGGCCGCGACGATGCGCCAGCGCACGCCCGTGGCCAGCGTGCGGGTGTCGCCCACCGCCGCCAGGCTCGGGACGGCGCGGCTGCCCTCGGTCGTCCGCACGCGGAAGACGAGCGCCGGCGGCTGCGGGTCGATCTGGACGTCCTCGATGTGGCGGTGCAGGTTCCACGCCACGACGGGCACGAGGAACGGGCCGGTGTAGGCGTCGCCGCAGCGCCGCAACGCGGCGGGCCCGCCGGCCGCGGCGACCACGCCGGGCAGCTCGTCGGCCAGGTCGGCCTGGTAGTGGACGTCGCGCATGTTCGGGCCGAAGCGCCCGAGGCTCGGCGCCGCGAACAGCACCGCGGCGCCGATCGCGGCGGCCGCCACGAGCGTGCGGCGCATGGCGCCGGGACGCGAGGCGCCGTGGCGGACGAGCTCGAGCACCCGGCCCATGAGCCAGCCCGCGCCCGCGCCCGACAGCACCATGAACAGCACGACCGGGGCGATGAGGTAGCGCTGGTTGCCCGAGAAGCCGTCCTGGGTCATGTAGGCCACCAGGCCCAGCCACGCCAGGCCGAGGGCGACGAGCAGGGCGATGACGCGGTCGCGGCGGGCCACGAGCATGGCCGCCGCGCAGCCCAGCCCGGCCAGCAGCGGCGCCGTCAGCATCCCCTGCGCGTTGCGCAGGAGCGCGAGCGCCGGCTTGTCGTCGTAGGTCGGGGCGCCGGCGTTGACGTTCTTGGCCCGGTGCATCGCGCGCAGCAGGTCGCCCGAGCCCCACCACTCCGGCAGCAGCCACAGGGCGACGACCGCCGCCCCCGCACCCAGGATCACGCGCGCGGGGATCGCACGGCGCCAGAGCAGGAAGAGGCCGTAGAGCCCGAGGAACGGCCACGCCTCGGGCCGCAGCAGCCCGGCGCAGACGGCCATGGCGAAGGCCGTACCGCGGCGCCCGGCCATCTCGCGATCGATCGCGGCCAGCAGGAAGGCGACGCTCAGGCCCTCGGAGTTGCCCAGCGCGGCGTTGCGGATGAACCAGGGCGCCAGCGCCACCGCCGCGGCCGCGGCGGCGCCGCCGACCACGCCGCCGCCGATCGTGCGCGCGACGCGGAAGGCCAGCACGACGGAGGCCAGCGCGCCCGCGCGGGCCACGACCAGCCAGAGGTCCGGGGCGGCCGACCCGAAGAGCGAAAAGACCGTGGTGAACGCGACGGGCAGCGGCTTCCACGACGGCCCCTGGCTCGTGACGAGGTCGAGGTGGGTGATCTCGCGGCCCCAGATGATCCACGACCACGGGTCGTATGTCGGGGCACTGGGCAGCAACAAACTCAGGGCGGCCAGGGCGACGCAGATCCCGATGAGCAGCAGCGGGCCGCGCCAGGGGCGTGCGCCGGTCATCGCCGTACCGGACGGCGCCTGCGAGACCCGTATCGCGTCGGAGCGCTCTTGAACCAGCACGGCGGTGCCCAAGGGTATGCCCGCGCCGGGACAGGTCCGCTCCGCCCTTAACGATTCGCAACGCAGCCGTCCTGCCGTCAAGGGTCCGGTTGGTCCCTGGCCGATGGAGGGGGATCGCGGGCACGGACTGGCTGCAGCCCGACGGCGCGCCTAGGCTCGCTCTCGTCATATGAGCGTCTCCCGATCCCCGTCCACGGCGGTCCCGCTCCGGCTCGTCACCACCCCTGTGCCGAACGCACCGGAGCCCCCGGTCATCGTGCATGCGATCGGCGGCCGGGCCGACGCGGTGCGCCTGGCGCCCGTCATCGGCGCGCTGGAGCGCCAGGACGTCTTCCGCCAGGTCGTGGTGCACACCGGATCGGCGCAGGACCGCGGGCTGGTGGGCGAGCTGGCCGATGAGCTCGGGCTCCCCGCCGCAGACCACGTGCTCGACGTAGGCGCGGGCTCCGACGCGGGGTTGACGGCCCAGACGCTCACCGCCTTCGACGCGCTGCTGCGCGAGTTGCCTCCTGAGCTCGTCATGCTCTCGGGCGACACGAACGCCACCCTGTCGTGCGCCCTGGCCGCCGCGAAGCGGCAGGTCGCGGTCGCCCATGTCGGCTCGGGCCTGCGGTCCTGGGACTGGACGACACCCGAGGAGATCAACCGCGTGGTCATCGACCGCCTCTCGGACACGCTCTTCACCCACAGTCACGAGGCCGTCGACAACCTGCTCGCCGAGGGCGTGTCAGACGGGCGGGTCCACCCCGTGGGCTCGACCGTCGTCGACGCCCTGCGCCGTGTGGAGCCCGCGATCCGCTCGCGCGAGGCCTGGACCGCGCTGGATCTCCCTCCAGGCGACTACGTCCTCGTGATGCTCCATCACCGGGACGCGATCGCCGATGGCGCCCGGCGCGACGCGCTGGTCGCCGGGCTCGCCACGCTGGCCGGCGAGGCCCCCGTCGCCTTCGCGCTGCACCCCGCGGCGGCGCCGACCCTGAACGCGGCGGGCGCGATCGCGCGCCTGCAGGCCGCCGGCGTGCGCACGGTGCCGCCCATGGGCCACGTCGACTTCCTCTCACTCGAGCTGGGCGCCGGCGCGATCGTCACCGATTCCGGCACGGTGCAGGAGGAGGCCACGGTGCTCGGCGTCCCCTGCTACACCCCGGGGTCACTGAGCGAGGGGCGCATCACGCTGACGCACGGCACGAACGTGCTCCTCGGCGAGGACGCGGGGGCTGTGGCCACCGTGCGCCCCTCGCGCACCGACCACGCTCCATGCGTCGTGCCCCTGTGGGACGGGCGTGCCGGCGAGCGGATCGCGGCGGCGATCCTCGCCAACTACGCGGTGCGCGCGGACCAGTCGTCCACGAGCCTGCGGTAGCAGTCCAGCAGCACGGTCGCCGCAGCCTCCCAGGTCAGCGCTGCGGCCCCCTCCAGGCCGGCGACGCCCAGTCGCGCCAGCAGCGCGGGATCGCGCTGGACGGCGACGAGGTCGCGCCGCAGCGCGTCGGCGTCGCCCGCCGGGTGCACGAGCGCGTCGTGACCGGGCGTGCAGGCCGCGCCCGCGTGGTCGGAGACCAGCAGGACGCAGCCGGTGGCCCGCGCCTCGTAGGTGACCAGGGCGCTGCCCTCCTCGACCGAGGGCAGGACGAGCACGTCGGCGCCCCGCATGACCTCGGCCATCGCCGTCGTCGGCCCCAGCTCGACGACGCTGGGGTCGGCGAGCATCGGCGCCAGCACCGGGCGGTAGACCGGGTCGATCGGGCCGGCGATCACGAAGCGGCCGCCACGGCGCGGGCCCTCGCTGGCCAGCCAGGCGCGCAGCGCGAGGTGCAGGCCCTTGCGGGGCTCGCCCCGGCCCGCGAACACCGCGGTGAAGGGCGCCCGCGGGTCGCGCACGCCGGGCGAGAAGCGCGCCGGGTCGTAGCCGTAGCGATGGCGCAGGAGGCGTTCGGGGTCGTGCCCGTGCTCCAGGAACGTGTCGCGCACGAAGTCCGACGGGCATAGCAGCGCGTCCGCCGCGGCGTACTCGCGCTCCTCGCGCGCCAGCCGGTCGGGGTCGTGGGCGTGCGGGCTGCCGGGCTGCTCGGCGATGCCCAGCTCGCGCCCGACGGCGGCGACGGCGTCGAAGGCGAAGGCCGTGTGGGCGTTGGGGCGCTCGAGCACCGAGGGCACCCCGAGGTCCCGCGCCGCCTGCAGGGTCCGCAGGGCGCCCAGCGGCCACGCGTGGACGATGTCGGGACGCACGCCCTGGGTCAGGCGCCGGGCGCAGCGGCGGTCGTGAAGGGCCAGCGCCCGGTCCTTGCCGACGAGCCGGTACGGCACCTTCATGCCGGCGGCGCGCATCGTCTCGTGGACCGCGACCGACCGCGGCAGGGGACGCTCCAGGCTGCCGCACACGAGCGTCACCTCGGCGCCGAGCGCCGCCAGGCCGGCGACCTGCTCGAACGCCGTCGTGCCGATGCCGGCCATGCCGAGGCGGTTGGGGAACGAGTACAGGACGCGCACGGCGAGACCCGGCCCGGTCAGCCCGCGGCCTGCGCTCGCTGCCGGCGGCGGCGGCGCAGGTGCGTCATGAGCCGCCCCTCGCCCAGCGCCCGGCGGGCCAGCCGGTCGGTGCCGGCCGCCGCGGCGAGGGCCGCGCCGGCGGCCAGCGCGCGCGGGCGCGGGCCGAGGAGGGTGACGTCGGCGTCCTCCCAGCGCTCGTCGGCGAAGCTCTGCTTGTAGCCGGCGTCGCCGTAGCCGAGGTCGATCGCACGCACGCCGCGCTCGGCGCAGAGATCCTCGACCATCCGCATCTGCACGTAGGTCCCGACCCGCAGGCGCCCGTAGTCGGGGTGAAAGCCCGTCGCGGCGCCGAAGAACGTGTCGCGGAAGCGATGGCCGACCTCGAAGGCCACGGGCACGCCGTCGAGATGCAGGACCCAGGCGCGCACCCAGCCCCGCTCCAGGCCGAGGGCGAGCATCGCCCGCCGCTCGGCATCGGCCCGGAAGCCGCCACCCAGGCCGCGCTGGTAGGAGCGGCTGGCGATCGACTCGAGGTCGGCGACGAGCGCGTCGAGGTCGCCGGGTTCGCGGTGGCGGTGCACGACCAGCCCGGCGCCGAAGTGGGCCTCGAGCTCGCGGGCCTGCTTGCGGACGCTGCGCCGCGTGCGCGACGACAGGCCGGCGACGTAGTCCTCGAACGTGCCCGGCAGGTTCAGCCGCCAGTGCCCGCCCGCCGACGGGACCGTCGGACGCAGCGCCCGCGGCCAACGTGCGCAGGCGGCGCGCAGCGGGCCGTCGACGCGGGCGCGGTGCAGGTAGACGGCGTCGGCGTCGCCGCGGCGCACCGCACGCCACAGCGCGTCGATCAGCACCGCCTCGGCGCCCGGGTCCAGGCTCGCCACACCGCCGTGCACGACGGTGATGCAGCGCAGGCGCGGCGCGACGAGCGTGCGGGCACCCACGCGGGCGGCCACCACACGATCCTCGAGCCGGGCCATCGCCATCGCGCGCACCTCGCCGTCGCGCTCGAGCACGAGCACGTGCGGAGCGACGATCGACTCCCGCTCGTTCACCAGCAGGGCGAAGACGTCGAGGTCCGCCTCGAGGTCGTCCCACGGCAGTCGCGCCCAGGCGTCGCGCAGCGCCGCCAGGCCGTCGAGATCGGTCACCACGCGCACGACGCCGGCGGCGGGGGCGGCGGGACCCGCGGGCGCGGTCTCCGGGGCGGCGGGCAGGACGGCGTCGAGGGACATTCGCCGGCGACCGTAGCGCCGATCGTCCCCGGCGCCGCTAGACCGCCGGCCAGGTCTCGGCGGCCGGGCCCCTGCGCCGCGACGAACCCGCCGATCGGCTAGCACGGCCGCGCGCACCCGGACGTATCGTCGCCGGTGTGACCTCCGACGCCCTGACCTATGCGCTGGTCACCCCGGCGCGCAACGAGGCCGACAACCTCCCGCGGCTGGGCACCGCGATCGCCGCGCAGACCATCCCGCCGCTGAGCTGGATCATCGTCGACGACCACTCCGACGACGGCAGCCTGGACTGGGCGGCGGCCTTCGCCGCCCAACACGCGTACGCCCGGGCGTTGGCCTGGGACGGTCCGGCCGGCGGCGCGCTGTCGGAGGGCCGGCGCGAGGCCCGCGACCTGCACGCCTTCCGTTTCGGCATCACCTCGCTGCCCGTCCCCGCCGACGTCGTCGTCAAGGTCGACGCCGACACGTCCTTCGATCCCGACTACTTCGAGCGCCTGCTCGCCCACTTCGCCGCCGAGCCCGAGCTGGGCATCGCCGGCGGGCTGTGCCTCGAGCTCGAGGACGGCCGCTGGGTGGCGCGCTCGACGGTCGCCACCCATCCGCGCGGCGCGTCGCGGGCCTACCGCTGGGCCTGCGTCGCCGACGTCATGGAGCTCGAGCCCCGCATGGGCTGGGACGGCCTGGACGAGGTCAAGGTGAGCCTGCGCGGGTTCCGCACCCGCCAGCTCCCCGACATCGCCTTCCGCCATCACCGCGCCGAGGGCGGGCGCGAGCGCCACCGCCTGCGCGCCCGCGCCCTGTCGGGTCGCGCCTCCTGGTTCATGGGCTACCGGCCGAGCTACCTCGTGCTTCGGGCGCTGCACCGCGCCCGGCGCGACCCCGCCGCCCTGGCCATGGTCTGGGGCTACTTCGCCGAGGCCGTGCGGGGCACGCCGCGCTGCGCCGACGCGGCGGTCGTCGCGGCGGTCCGCGAGCGCCAGGCGCTGCAGACGCTGCTGCGCGAGGGCCTCCCGGCGCGCACGTGAGCGCCACGGGACCCCTGCGCGCGGGTGCGCCCGCCGGGGCGGCCCTCGCCGCGGCGCTTGCCGGCGAGGCGGCCACCTACGCGGCCAAGCGCCGCGAGATCGCCGCGCTGCGCGCACGCTGTCGTGCGCAGAGGGTCGTGGTGCTCACGTTCGATGACGGCCCGTCGCGCGAGCTGACGCCGCGCGTGCTCGACGTCCTGGCCGACCACGGCGCGCAGGCCACGTTCTTCGCCCTCGGGCAGCGGGCGGCTGGCGCGCCGGAGGTCCTGGACCGCGTCCGCGCCGAGGGCCACGAGATCGGCGCGCACACCATGAACCACCGCAACGCCTGGCGCACGCCGCCGTGGGACGCGTTGCGCGACATCCGCGAGGGGTACGGCGCGCTGGCGCCGTGGGTGGCCACCGACGGCCGCTTCCGGCCGCCGCACGGCAAGCAGACCGGGCTGACCCGCCGCGCGGTGCGCCGACGCGGCGCCCCGGTGGCCTGGTGGACCGTGGACTCCGGCGACACCCACACGCAGCTGCCCGCTCCCGACGCCGTGGTGCGCCGCGTGCTCGCCGAGGGCGGCGGCGTGGTGCTCGCTCACGACCACGGCGCCGGCCGGCCCGCCGAGCGCCAGGAGTTCGTGCTCGAGGTCACGGGCCGCCTGCTGCGCGCCGCCCGGGCCGGCGGCCTGCACGTGCGGCCCCTGCGCGACCTGGCCTGAGGCGCCGCGCCCTCAGGCCCGCAGCAGCGAGGCGTCGAACGGGACGACGGAGCCGCCCTCGTCCAGCGACCGCTGCAGCGCCTCGAGGACCTCGACGACGGCCAGGCCCTGGGCCGCGTCGCTGCGCGGGACCTCGAGCCCGCGCACGCAGCGGACGAAGTGGCGGCACTGGATGCGCAGCGGCTCCTCGCTGGAGATCCGCGGGATGTAGGTGTCGCCGTGGCGCAGCTGCACGTACTCGCCGTAGGAAGCCGGCTGCCAGGGCTGGCCGTTGCCGTTGCCCGAGTGCGTGACACCCTTGTTGAAGATCTTGACCTTCTCGTCGGCGTTCATGTCGTCGAAGACGGCCATCTTGTCGGACCCGACGATCGTGACGCGGCGCATCTTGAACGGGTCCATCCACGACAGGTGCAGGTGGGCGATGACCCCGCTCGGGAAGCGCAGGACGCCGAAGACGACGTCCTCGATCCCCTCGTGGATGAAGCATTGACCTTGGGCCGAGACCGCCTCGGGCAGCTCGCCCACGAGGTGCAGCAGCACGGAGATGTCGTGGGCGCCGAGCGACCACAGCGCATTCTCGTCGCTGCGCACCTGGCCGAGGTTGACGCGGTTGGTGTAGAGGTAGTGCGTGCGCCCCAGCTCGCCGGCGTCGACGAGCTCCTTGAGCTTGGCCACCGCCGGATGGTGGACGAGCAGGTGCCCGACGACCATGAGCAGGCCGGCCTTGTCGGCCGCGGCGGACATCGTCCGCGCGTCGGAGCTCGTCAACGCCAGGGGCTTCTCGACGAACACGTGCTTGCCCGCCTCGATGGCGCGCAGCGCCAGCGCCGCATGCGTCGGCGCGCTCGTGGCGACCGAGACCGCCTCGACTGCCGGGTCGGCGAGCACCTCGTCGAGGTCCGAGGTGACGCGCGCCTCGGGGAACTGGCGCGCGAAGCGCTCTAGCTTGCCGCTGTCGAGGTCGCACAGCCAGGCCAGCTCGGCGTCCTCCAGGCCGCTCCAGGCGCGCGCCAGGTTGGGGCCCCAGTAACCGAGGCCGAGGGCGGCCACGCGGACCGGGGTCATGGGGGTATGGCTCATCGCCGTCCATGGTGGACCGTCGCGTCCCCGAGGACACCCGCAGGGCGGCTAGGCGCGACCTAACCGATCGGTGAGGATCCGGCGTCGCGCGTACGGCGGGGCGCCGATCTGGATCTACAGTCGGCCGACGAGCGGGGCCACGGGCTGCGCTCGCCCCGACTCAAGGCAAGGACGACGATCGTGGACATCACCCAGCATCTTCGCGTCATCAGCCGCTGGCGCAGGGTCATCATCGCCAGCGCCCTGCTCGGGATCGCGCTGGCCGCGCTGTTCACGGTGAAGTACTCCGACGGTGGGCTGCAGTGGCGCCACAGCGCGAAGTGGGAGAGCACCTCGCGCCTGTTCGTGACCCAGAACGGCTTCCCGTGGGGCCGCACCACGTTCGACCTCGCCAGCGGTGTCAAGGCCACCGGCGGGGCGACGGGCGCCTCATCGGGCACGAGCACCGACGGCCGCCCGGTCAACGGCAGCCCCTCCACGGCGCCCAACGACTTCGCCGATCCCAACCGCCTCTCGCTCCTGGCCATCATCTACTCGTTCATCAGCCAGAGCAACGCGCTGTCGGAGATCAACCCCAAGCCGCTGGGCCCGGGCGAGGAGATCGCGGCGCAGGAGCTGTCCAACCAGAACACGGGCGCACTCCCCCTCTTCCAGCTCACGGCCACCGCGCCGACGCGGAAGGCGGCCGACGATCTCAACACGGAGCGCACGAGGGCGCTCATCGGGTACCTGGCGACCCAGCAGGACGTCAACGCGGTGCCCGCGGGCCAGCGCGTGAAGATCTCCGTCCTCAACAAGCCGCTGGCCACGCAGGTCTCCGGGCACGGCCAGATGCTCGGCATCGCGATGATCTTCCTCGTCATGTGCGCCGGCCTGGCGGCCAGCTACATGCTCGAGAGCCTGCGCCTGAGCCGCGAGCGGATGGCCGCCGGTGCCTCGGGCAGCGGCGAGCTGGTCGAGCATCCCACCCGCGGTGGGACGGCCGAGCCCCAGCAGCGCTCGATGGGCTGAGCGGCGGAGCGGATGCTCGGCTCACGTCTCCACCCGGCGGGTGGCTCCCCGCCCCTGCGCCGCATCGACGTGGGCGCCTGGCTGGGCCTGGCGCTCGGGGCGGCCGTGGCGATCGGGGCGGTCGCCGCCGATGTCCATCCGCTGCCCGTCGTCGTCGGGGTCACCGCCGCGACCGCCTTCGTGGCGATGCACCGCTGGCTGCTCGCGTGGCGGACCATGCTGGGCGCGATCATCGTGGTGATCCTCTTCATCCCGATCAAGCGCTACGAGCTGCCCGTCAACCTGCCGCTGCAGCTCGAGCCCTACCGGATCCTCGTCGGGCTCGTCGGCTGCGCCCTGCTCGGGTCGCTGCTCATCGATCACCGGCTGCGGTGGCGCGCGACCGGCCTGGACGGCCCGATCGCGATGCTCCTGCTGGCGATGATCCTCTCGGTGCTGACGCGGGGCGGCCATATCCTCGGCGGGGGGCTGTCGCAGTACGTCATCCGATACATGATGTTCTTCTTCAGCTACATCATCGTCTTCTACCTGATGACGCTCGCCCTGACGCGGCGCAGCGACGTCGAGGCGCTGCTGCGGCTGCTGGTGGCCGGCGCGGCGGTCGTTGCGGTGGCGACGGTCTACGAGAGCCGGACCTCCTACAACATCTTCGACCACCTGCACCAGTTCCTCCCGATCCTGCGCTTCAACGGCGTGCCCTATGTCACCGATCGCGGCGGCGGGGCGCGCGCCTACGCCTCCGGCCAGCATCCGATCGCGATGGGCGCAGCGCTGATGATGCTCGTGCCGATCGCGATCTACCTCATCCGCAAGACGGGCCAGAAGCGGTGGTGGCTGGCCTGCCTGCTGCTGGTGCTCGGCGCGCTGGCCACGAAGTCCCGCACGGCCATCGTGATGATGCTCGTCATCCTCGTCGCCATCTGGATCATGAAGCCCGCGGCGACGCGGCGGATGATCCCCAAGCTGCTGCCACTGGTCCTCGTGGTCCACGTCGCGCTGCCCGGGACCCTGAGCACGTTCCAGAGCACGTTCTTCCCCAGCGGCGGCATCGTGGCCAGCGAGACGCAGACCGAGACGACCTGGCGGGTCAACTACGGCCGCGGGCGGATCGGGGAGTGGAACCCGGCCCTGAAGGAGTGGTCGCACACGCCGATGTTCGGCCAGGGCGTCGGCACCCGCGTCAACGACTTCCTGGACCCCAAGTTCAACGCCCCGATCCTCGACGACCAGTGGCTGGGCTCGATCCTCGACCTCGGGGTGTTCGGCGTGGTCGCGCTGCTGTGGTTCTTCGTGGCGGCGATCCGGCGGCTGGGCCGGCTCGCGCGCCGCGACGACTCCGACGACAGCTGGCTGCTGACGGGCCTGGCCGCGGCGATCGCCTCCTACGCCTTCGGGATGCTCACCTTCGACGCCTTCAACTTCGTGCAGGTGACGATGCTCATGTTCCTGCTCGTGGCCATCGGCATGGTCACGCTGCGGCCGCGCGCCCAGGAGCGGGTCGGGTGAGCGTTCCCGCCCCGGTCGCCGAGCCGCTCGCGGAGCCCGCGGCCCCGGCGATCGCCGCGCCGCGTCCGCGGCTGCGCGCCCAGGTGCTCAGCGGCGTGCTGTGGAAGCTCGTCTCGCAGGGCTTCCGGCAGGGCTCGCGCCTGATCGTCGCGCTCATCCTGGCGCGCCTGCTCACACCCGACGAGTTCGGGGTGGCGGCCGAGGTGCTCGTCTTCTCCTCGCTGGTGATGGTGTTCGCCGACCTGGCCTTCGGCGCGGCGCTGATCCAGCGCCCGGACATCGACGAGGACGACCGCAGCACGGCGTTCTGGACCTGCCTGGCCAGCGGGATCGTCTTCACCGCCCTGGGCGTCGCGCTCGCCGGGCCCATCGCAGGCTTCTACCACGAGCCCCAGGTGCGCCCGCTGCTGACGGCCCTGTCGTTCGCGTTCCTGGCGACGTCGCTGTCGACCGTCCAGGAGTCCCTGCTCGTCCGCGAGATGAGCTTCCGGACGCTCGAGACGCGGATGATGATCACGACGGTGGGCGGCGGCGCGGTGGGCATCACCGCCGCAGCCCTGGGCGCCGGAGCCTGGGCCATCATCCTGCAGTCGCTCAGCCTGGCCGTGTTCTCCACGGCGCTGTTGTGGGTCATGTCGCCGTGGCGCCCGCGCTTTCGCTTCTCGTGGTCCTCCCTGCGCGGCGCGGCGTCCTTCAGCGGCTACATCTTCGGACACCGCCTCCTGTACTACCTGCACCGCAACTCGGACAACCTGCTCATCGGCCGGTACATCGGGGCGGCGTCACTCGGCGCCTACGCCATCGCCTACAACGTGATCCTCGTGCCGTTCAGCCGGATCGCGACGCCGATCCAGGACGTGCTCTTCCCGGCGTTCTCGCGCATCCAGGACGACCGGCCGCGGATCGCCGCCGGCTGGATCCGCGTGACGCGCGTGGTGGCCGCGGTGACGGTGCCCATGCTCGTCGGGCTGGCGATCTGCGCCCACGAGTTCGTGCAGGTGGTCCTCGGACCCCGGTGGGCGGCGGCGGCCACCGTCATCCAGGTGCTGGCGTGGGTCGGGATCCTGCAGTCGCTGCAGAGCATGAACACCGCGATCCTCGAGGCCGTCGGCCAGGCCCGCGCGGTGTTCCGATACACCATCGTGTTCTTCGCCACCCATCTCGTCGCCTTCGTCGTGGGCCTGCACTGGGGGATCGTCGGCGTGGCGGTCGGCTACAGCATCTCCACGACGATCATCGAGCCCTCGTACCTGTGGCTGACCGCCCGCGCCGTGGGCATCTCGCCGTGGACCTTCGTGCGGTCCCTGGGCGGCGTCTTCCAGGCCAGCGCCGGGATGGGCCTGATCGTCCTCGCGGCGCGCTGGGGGCTGCTGCAGGCCGGTGCGCCGGCGCTCGTGCGGCTGCTGGCGTGCACGCTGGTGGGCATCGGCGCCTGGGCGGCGCTCGTCGCCTGGCGCGTGCCCGAGGTCGTCGCCGAGGTCCGCGACGTGCGCGCCCGGCGCCGCGCCCGGGGCACCGCCTGATGCCTGGCCGTATGGCCAGGGCGGGTCTGGCCGGTCTCCCGGGGCGCCGCCGCGCACCAGGCCCGATCATGGGGCCCATGTCCGCGTCGCGCCGCCACCGGGGTGAGGGCCCGCTGCTCCTCGTCTGCTCCTCGGGCGGCCACCTGCTCCAGCTCGTGGGCCTGGACGCGGCCTTCCGCGACTTCCCGCGCCTGTGGGTGACATTCGACAAGCCCGACGCCCACGCGCTGCTGGCCGGCGAGCAGGTCCTCTACGCCCACGGCCCGACGAACCGCAACATCCCCAACCTGCTGCGCAACCTGCGCCTCGCCCGCCGGGTGCTGGTCACGCGCCGTCCACGGGCGATCGTCTCGACCGGAGCGGGCGTGGCCGTGCCCTTCGCCTGGCTCGGGCGCCTCATGGGCATCCCGGTGGTCTACATCGAGAGCGTCACGCGCATCTCGTCGCTGTCGCTGTCGGGGCGCATGATCGCGCCGGTCGCCAGCGACTTCTTCGTCCAGTGGCCCGAGCTAGCGGGCGCCGTCCCCGGCGCGCGCTACGAGGGCGGCAACCTCACGCCGGCATGATCTTCGTCACCACCGGCACCAACGAGCAGGGCTTCGACCGGTTGGTGGCCGCCGCGCGCGAGCTGCCGGGCGACGAGGAGCTGCTCGTGCAGTACGGCTCCTCGACCGAGCTGCACGGCCGCGGGCGCTGGGAGGCCTTCCTGTCCTGGGAGGAGATGACCGCGGCGATGACGCAGGCTCGTGTCGTCGTGGCCCATGCGGGCGTCGGATCGATCCTGCTCGCCCACCGCTGCGGCCGCCGCCCCGTCGTGATGCCGCGCCGCGTCGCCCTGGGTGAGGCCGTCGACGACCATCAGCTCGAGCTCGCCCAGCGCCTGCACGCGCGCGGCGAGGTCACGCTCGCGCTGGACGGTGACGCGCTGGCGCGCGCCGTGGCCGTCGCACCCTCCATGCTGGCCGGAACGGGCTCGGGGCCCGCCACCGGCCCGCTCGTCGCCGAGCTGCGCTGCACGCTGCAACGCCTCACCGCCGGGGTTCCGGCCTGATGGCGCGCCTGCTGTTCCTGGCCTACCACTATCCGCCGGTGGGTGGCGGCGGCGTGCAGCGCAATCGCCGCTTCGCCGAGCACCTGCGGTCCTTCGGCCACGAGCCGGTCGTCGTGACCGGCACGGGCTCGCAGTCGGCGCGCTGGACGCCCCTGGACGCGACGCTCGCCGATCCGGCCCTGGCCGGGCTGAGCACCCATCGTGTGCCGGGCCCCGAGCCGGCTCCGGGCACCGGCACGGCACGACTGGTCAACGGCCTGCTGGATCGCCACGATCCGCTGCTGCGCTGGTGGCTGGAGGGCGCGGTCGCCGCCGGGCGGACCGCCGGGACCGGCTGCGACGCCATCCTGGCCTCCCTCATCCCCTACGAGACGGCCCAGGCGGCCATGCGCCTCTCGGCCGACCTCGGCATCCCGTGGATCGCCGACCTGCAGGACCCCTGGGCGCTCGACGAGATGTGGCTCTACCCGACGGGCCTGCACCACCGCATCGACCGCCGGCGCATGCGCCGCCAGCTCGCCTCGGCCGCGGCCATCGTCATGAACACCCCGGAGGCCGCCGACCGGCTCTGCCGCGAGTTCCCCGAGCTGCGGTCGCGGATCGTCGCCTCGATCACCAACGGCTTCGACGCCGCGGACTTCGCCACGCCGGTCGCACCGCGCACCGACGGCACCTTCCGCATCGTGCACACGGGCACGATGCACACGACCACGGGGCTGCGCCTGCGCGCCCGCAAGCGCCTGCGCCGGGCGCTGGGCGGCGTGACGCCGCACGTCGACTTCCTACCGCGGTCCCATGTCTACCTCCTCGAGGCGCTCGGGCGCCTGCGCGAGCAGGACCCGTCGCTGACCGAGGGCGTGGAGGTCCACCTGGCGGGCGTGCTGACCGAGGCCGACCGGCGGATCGCCGACGCGTCACCGTTCGCCCGCCTGTTGGGCTATCTCTCCCACGAGGACACGCTGGCGCTCGTGCGGACCGCCGACCTGCTCTTCCTGCCGATGCACGACCTCGCTCCCGGCCACCGGGCCGGCCTGGTTCCGGGCAAGGCCTATGAGTACATCGCCTCAGGGCGCCCGATCCTCGCGGCGGTCCCCGACGGCGACGTCCGCGACATCCTCGGCGCCGTGCGCACCGCCCGCTTCTGCCGGCCGGCCGACGTCGACGCGATGGCCCGGCTGCTGCGCGAGGCGGTCCTCGCCCGCCGGGCCGGGATCCCGGGACCGGCCCCCGACCCGGCCGCCGTCGCGCCCTACGAGCGTCGGGCCCTCACGGCGCGCCTGGCCGGCGTCATCGACGACGTGCTCGACACGCCGGCGCGCGAGCTGCCGACCGCCGCGCTGCCGGCCTGAGCGGCTGCCGCTCAGGCCGCGCGGAACGGCGAGCGACCCGCGAGGGCGGCGCTGCGCGACGGCGATAGCGCGGCCTGCAGCGCGGCACGCAGTCCGGCCAGGTGTCCGCGCGGGTAGCCGGGTCGCCGCGCGCGCACGACGAGGTGGGTCAGCTCGTCCAGGGCCGTGGCCAGGGCCGCCACGCGGGCCGCGCGCGGGCCGTCGTGCTTGAGCACGTAGCGGATGTGGCTGCGCACATCGGCCGTGCGCAGGGCACTGCGCGGCGCGGAGTGCCCGCCGCCGTGCACGGCGCCCGCGGCCGGCTCGTAGCGCACGCGCAGGCCGCGGGCCCACAGCCGCGCGCACAGGTCGGTGTCCTCGGCGTACATGAAGAAGCCCTCGTCCAGGCCGCCGAGGGCCGCCAGCGCGTCGCGGCGGACGAGCATGCACGCGCCCGAGACCCAGTCGGGCTCCTGGGGGCGCTCGTAGAAGGCGCAGGCGTGCACGAGGTCATCGCTCCAGGCGGCGTCGGGCGCGAGGCGATGCAGGAACAGCGCCTTGGACCACGCCGAGCGCAGGCGCGGGAACCGGCGCACGCTGCGCTGCAGCACGCCGTGCTCGTCGACGATCCGCGGGGCGACCAGGCCGATGCCGGGGTCGGCGTCCAGGACCCCGGCCAGGGTGCGGACCGCCTCGGGCGTCATCGTGGCGTCGGGGTTGAGCAGCAGGACGTACGGCGCCGTGCCACACGCGATCCCGAGGTTGCAGCCGTAGGCGAACCCGCCGTTGCGCGGTGCGGGCACGAGCGTGACGTCCAGGTCCTGCACGGTGTCGAAGCCGGGGTCGGCCGACGCGGTGTCCACGACGGTCACGGTCATCTCGGCGGCATCGGCCAGTGGGGCCACGCAGGCGCGCAGCGTGTCGCGGCTGGCGTGGGCCACGATGACGACGTCGACGCGGGCGGTGCTCATGCGCTGCGCAGCGTACGGCCCGCGGCTCTCAATCCGTCAGCGCGGAGGCCCGCGCCCCGGCCGCCGGCGCCCCCGGGAGACGCCGCAGGGCCGCGTCGATCCCCAGGGAGCGCACCCGCCGGTCGGTCGCCGAGCACGTCCGCTCGGTCCACACGTTGGCGACATAGCTGACGCCGTCCTCGCAGCTGACCCCGGGGCCAGGTTGCGCTCATAGCGGACGTGGTCGGCGTAGCGCGGTCCGCCCGCGGGCTGGAACGCCTGGGTGGAGGTGTTGTGGCGCACGATGACGTGGCGGCCCACCCCGAGCTGCGCGGAGTAGTAGCACGGGGACACGGGCGTGTCGCGGCACGGCCCGAAGACGTTGTCCTCGATGAGCACGTGCTGGGGCGGGGCCTCGTTGCCGTCGGCCCCGTAGGACATGCGCAGGCCCACGCTGCCGCAGCGCTCGAAGCGGTTGCCGCGGATGACGAGGTCCTCCCCGTTCTCGATCTGCAGGCAGTCGACGTGGGCGGTCGGGCTCGTCGTGTTGACGTCGTGGAACCACACGCCCTCGATCGTCAGGCGGGTCGGCACGATGAGCGGGTCCGACCCATAGACGCGCTGGATCTCGGGATGGGTGCCATCGGGCAGGTTGGCGCCCCCGACGCTGCCGCCGCGGATGGCCATGTCGCGACCGCCGGTGATGTAGAGCAGGCGCTGGCGCACACCGGCCAGCGACACCTCGCGGACCTGGTTCAGGACGGTGTCGCCGACGTCGAGCACGGCGCCGCCGCCGCCGCCCGACAGCGCGATGCCCGACGGTCCCGGATGGCCGTAGGACGCGCCGAGGGTCAGGCCGCCGAGCGTCACCCGCGCGCCGGGAGCGGGACGGAACGTGACGCACGCGGCGGCGCGCCGCGCGCTCTCGCACCCCGTGCCGCGCTTGGCCGGGTCGGTCGTCACGAGCTGCGGGCCGTAGCGACCGGCGGCGAGCGCGACGACGGCGCCGGGGCGTGCGAGGTGATAGGCGCGGTCCAGCGTGCGGCACGGAAGCTCGCTGGTGCAGGGGGCGGCGTCGTCGCCGCCCGGAGTGAGGAACAGCGATGCCGCCGCCCGGCCGGCCGCGGGCATGGCCGGCGCCGAGGTGGTCACGGCGGCCCGCCCTGCGCCGTGGTCCTCGTCGAGCACGATGGCCAGCGCGGCGGCGACGCCCGCCAGCGCGATGACGACCGCGGCGGCCAGCAGCCCTCGGGGAAGGTGCGTGTCCACGCGCATGGCGGCCGGACTCAGCGCGCGGCGCGCGCGCCGTCGAGGGTGCCCCGCAGGCTGCCCGCGACCAACGGCAGCTGCAGGCAGCCGTACTGCACGACCCGCAGCGCGAGGCGCTGGGTGCGCGTCGTGCACAGCCCGCGCGCCTGCAGGCGCTCGAGCCCCCAGATCGAGCGCCACGGGATCCAGTAGCGCGGCCGGCGCCACTCGGGGACGTGGCGGCGGGCGGCGCCGACGCCGTTGCGGCTCAGCCACGTGGCGCCCTGCCCCAGGCGGTAGGCCACGCGGGCCAGCTCGCGCACGCCGTCGCGCGTGGGATGGGCCACCACGACCTCGCGGGCGTAGACCATCGTGATCCCCGCGATCCGGGCGCGCTCGCCGAAGTCGCGATCGTGGGTCTGCCAGGCCGCGGAGCCGTCGAAGCCCCCCAGGCGGGACACGACGTCACGGGTCGCCCAGAGGTTGGCGGTGGCGCCGAAGCCGTCGGCGACGTAGGCGGACTGGTCGAGGTAGCCCCGCCCGAAGTCCATCATCGCCGGAACGGTCGGGCGGTCGGCGAGCTGGAGCTCGATGTGGCCGGCCACCAGGCCGGCGGGCGAGGCCTGGAGCGCGGCGCGGCCGCGTTCGATCCAGTCGCTCGCCGGGATCGTGTCGTCGTCGGTGAAGGCCATGAGCTGACCCGTGGCCTGTGCGATGCCGCGGTTGGTGGCCGCGCCGGGCCCTCCCGACCGCGCGACCGACACGACCCGGGCGCCGGCGGCGGCGGCCACCGCGGCGGTGTCGTCGCCGGACCCGTCGTCGACGATGATGACCTCGAAGTCGCCGGCGCCAGGCGTCTGTGCGGCCAGCGCGCCGAGGACGCCGGGCAGCCGCGCGGCGCCGTTCCTGGTGGGGATGATGACCGAGACGCGCACGGCCTCAGGCCTCCTGCCCGGCGAGCGGGGCGACGGCGCCGCGCGGGACGTCGCGGCGCGCGGACGACCACGCCCAGAACGCGGCGGCGTTGGCGAGGGCGGCGACGCAGAAGGCGAGCGCCACGCGGTGCAGGGCGGCCCCCGGCAGGGCCAGCTCGAGCCCGACGAACACGGCGGCCGACGCCGCCCAGATGGCGGCGGCGCCGACGGCCTCCGACCGCGCGAGCGCGGCCTGCGACAGGGTCGCCGCGACGAGGTAGCCGCCGGCGCCTGCGGCCAGCAGCGCGAGGTCCAGCCGGCCGGCGTCGAAGCCGGCGCCGTAGAGCACGCGCATGACGGCCGGGCCGACGACGAACGCCCCCAGGATCATGAGCCCGGAGAACCCGGCCAGGATCGCCACCGTCCGGGTGACGGCCCGCCGGAACCCGTGCTCGTCGCGGCGCACGAGCATCGTGGTGAGGTTGGGCAGCAGCGCGGCGGCCACGCCCTGGAAGAGGTAGGCGGGGGCGCGCACGAGCATCGTGGCGGCGAACACGACGCCGGCGGCGGTGCCTGCGTGCGGGCCGCCGTGCAGCATGACCAGCACCGGCCCGCCGCTGAGCAGGACCTGGTCGCCGGCGGCCAGGACGGTGACCGGTGCGGCGAAGTGGGTGGCGCTGCGCAGCCGGAACGGCTCGCCCGGCGCAGCGCCGCGCCCCCGGAGCACCCCGCGTCCCCGCCACAGCAGGGGGGCGACGGCGCCCGCGACGGCCGCCGCGGCCAGGGCCGCGGCCGCCAGGGCGGGCGAGCCCACGAGGAAGAGCGGCAGCGCGACCGCGACGCGGACGCCGCCGTCCACGAGCAGCAGCAGGCCGTATCCGGCATACCAGCGCCGGCCGCCGACCAGCCCGCGCATGAAGTAGGAGGCGCCGTAGCCGCCGATGCCGACGACGAGCATCGCCGTCAGCGCGTCGCGGCCGTCGAAGAGACCGTCGGTCAGCGGGCGCCACGCCAGCGCGCAGCCGGCGGCGGCCGCCACCACCGTGGCCGCCGCCAGCGTGCCGACCGAGCGCACCACGGGCCGCACGTCGCCGCCGTCGGCCGTGCGCTGCGCCACGGCGCGCGACAGCGTCTGCTCGACCGGACGGAAGAGCACGACGGCGACGAGGAACATCGCCGCCCACAGGACCGCGATCGGGCCGTAGTCGGCCGGGCCCAGCGCGCGGGCCGCCACCGCGTTGAACGCGTAGGCCAGCACGCCGGAGCCGACCGTGCCGGCCGACATGAGCAGCGCACCGGGGGCACGGCGCGAGCGGGCGACGCCGGCGGCGGGCTCGCCGCCCGCCGCCGCCGGTGCCCGCTCGATCGTCACCGTCGCCGTGCTCACCGCACGACCGCGTCGACGAAGTAGTTGCTCGACGAGTACGAGCCGGTCGGGAAGACCCCGGCCGAGGCGGCGTAGACGCCGTTGCGACCGTCGTCGATGCTGAACAGCGGGCCGTTGACCAGCCGCGTGCCCAGCCCCGACTGCGTCATCACGAACCGGGTGTTGAACCCGACCGAGACGGTGTAGACGACCCCGGGCGTCAGCGTCACGGGCGTGCTCAGCGCCTGCTGCTGCCAGCCCGAGGCCGTCTCGCCGGTGAACGTGGTCTGCGCGAGCACCGTGCCGTCGGGCGCCCAGAGCGTGCCGACGTGGGTGCCGGTCTCGGCGGCGTCCTTGTAGAACCGGATCGCCGTCAGCGAGACCGCCGACGTCACGGCGACCTTCGTGCCGAGCTCGTAGGTCCACGGCCCGGAGCCGCCGCGGCCGTCCCGGACGTCCAGGCCCGTCAGCGCCGGGGTCAAGCCGGACATGAGCGAGCACGGACACGCCGAGGTCGTGAACGTCCACACCTTGGCCGTCGACATCGACGTGCCCACGGCGCTCTTGACCCCGGTCGTGATCGTCGCCGTGTACGTCGTCGACGCGCTCAGGGGACCGGTCGGCGTCAGCGTCGCGGTCCGGCTCGGGTCGTCGTAGGTCACCGTGGCCGGCACGACACCCGACGGCCCGGTGAGGCTGAACGTCGTCGCGGTGATCGTGCTCGGGTCCATGGAGCCCGAGAACGTGGCCTGCACGGGCTGGTCGATGGCGACCGAGGTCGCGCCCGCCGCGGGCGAGGTCGCCGTCACCGATGGCGCCGCGCCGATCGCGGTGGAGAAGCTCCAGGTCACCGCGGCCGGCAGCGCGGTCCCGTCGTCGGAGCGGATGCCCGTGGTCAGCCTGGCCGTGTAGCTCGCGCCCGTGCTCAGCGCAGTGGTGGGCCGCAGCGTCGCGGTCAGCGTCGCATCGTTCCAGCTCACTGTCGCCGGCACCGTGCTGCCGCCCGCGGTCTGCAGCACGAACGTGGAGGCCGTGATGCTCGCCGGGTCCATGCCCGAGCCGAACGTCGCCGTCACCGTCGTGAGCGGGTCGACGTTCGTCGCGCCGCTCACCGGAGTGCGCGACGTCACCGACGGCGTGTTGACCGGCGAGCCGGCGCTCGTGACCACGACGTCGACGAAGTAGTTCGAGGTGTGCCAGCTGCTGGTCGGGTAGGAGCCTGCGGCCGAGGCGAACACCCCGTTGGCGCCCACCACGCTGTGCAGCGAGCCGTTGGACAGCTGCGCCGACAGGCCGCCCTCGGTCATCACGAAGCGGGAGTTCAGGCCCACGGAGGCGGTGTAGATCGCCCCGGCCGTGAGGCTCAGCGGCGTGGCCAGGACGGCCTTCTGCCACCCCGACGCGGATTCGTTGGCGAACGTCACGGAGGCGACCTGCGTCCCCGAGGCGTTCCACACCCGCCCGATGTGGGTGCCGGTCTCACCGGCGTCCTTGTAGAAGCGCAGCGTCGTCAGCCTCATCGACTTGTCGACGTAGAAGCGGGTGCCCATCTCGTAGGTCCAGCCCGTGCCCGAGCGCCCGTCGGCCACGTCGAGCCCGGTCATGGCCGGCGTCAGCGTGGAGGGCATGAGCGAGCAGGCGCAGTCCGCGGTCGTGAACGTCCAGGAGACCGCGTTGGCCATCGGCGTGCCGTCGCTGCTGCGGATCGCGGTCGTCAGCTGGGCGGTGTAGCTCGCGCCCGGCGTCAGCGCCGCGGTGGGCGTCAGGCTCGCCGTCCGGGACGTGCTGTCGTAGGCGACCGTGCCGGCCACCGTCACGTTGGACGCGTCGAGCAGGACGAAGCTCTGGGCCGTCACCGACGCCGGGTCCAGGGCCCGGTCGAAGGTCGCGGTGATCGCCGCGACGGTGCTGGCGGTCGCCGATCCCGCCGCCGGCGTGGTGGCCGTCACGGCCGGCGCGGTCGTCGCCGTCGTGGCCGTGGTGAACGTCCAGCTGACGTCGTTGCCCAGGACCGAGCCGTCGGAGGCCTTGATGGTCCCGGCCAGCCGGGCCGTGTACGTGACGCCGAGCGTGAGCGCCGATGCCGGGGTCAGGGTCGCCGTGTTCGTCGTGGCGTCGTAGCTGATCGCCGCCGCGACGGCGCTGCCGCCGGACGGGGTCAGCGTGAACGTCGTGCCCGTCAGCGTCGTGGCGTCGACGCCACGCGAGAACACCGCGCGCACCAGCGTGCTCGTCGAGACGCCCGTGGCCAGCGGCGCGGGCTGCTTGCCCGTCACCGTCAGCGCGGCGGCCGTCGTGAACGTGGAGGTCGCCGGGGCGGCCATGGCGGTGCCGTCGGCGCCCTTCACCGACGTGGACACGGTCGCCGTGTACTGCCGCGTCGGATCCAGCGCCGCGCTGGGCGTCAGGGTCGCGGTGTCGCTGGCGGCGTCGTAGGTGACGGACGCGGCGACCGCGGTGCCGAGCTGCGGCGCCAGCGTGACCGTCGACGAGGTGATCGTCGAGGCGGTCATGTCGCGGTCGAAGGTGACCTTGACCGTGGTGCTGATCGGCACCGAGGAGGCGCCGTCGGCGGGGGTGATGCTCAGCACCGTCGGCGGCGTGCCCGCCCCGGTGGTGAAGCTCCAGGTCACGTCGGAGGCGAGGGTGCCGCCCCAGCCGGCGATGCCCGCCGAGCCGCCCTTGAGCGTGGCCGTGTAGGTGGCGTTGCCGCCCAGGGGCGAGCTCGGGGTCAGCTTCGCGGTGCGCGTGGCGGCGTCGTAGGCGACGGTCGCGGCGACCGCGCTGCCGGCCGCCGTGCGCAGCGTGAAGGTCGTGCCGTTCACCGTGGACGCATCGAGGTCGGAGTCGAACGTCGCGGTGACGGCCGACGTCGTCGCCACGCCCGTGGCGTCCGGGGACGGGCTGCGGCCGGTGAGCACCGGCGCGGTGGCCGGATCGACCACGATGCCCGCGATCGGCGTGGTCGGGCGCGCGCCCATGTCCGACAGGATGTTCGTCGTGGCCTGCTGGATGTCCAGCGTGGGCTCACCGGCCCCGGCGTCGTTGACGTCCAGGCCACGTGCCCAGTAGTTCGTGCCCGTGGAGACCACCCAGGCGCCACTGGCGGCCTTGTAGGCCGTGCTGGCCTGGGTCGCGGAGCCGGCGACGTACGTGCGGCCCGCGTCCTGCAGGATGTTGCCGGTCACCGGGGACGCGGCGAAGGTCTGCGTTCCGGCCGGCTCGAGGCCGTTGGCCGCGCGGGCGTTCCACTCCCAGCCGACGAGCCCGGAGCCGAAGGACACCGATCCGCCCGCTGCCTGGTTGGCGGCGGTCGTATGGCGCCAGATGCGGTTGGCGCCCTGGGCGGCGGGGACGACGAGCGGGAACGGGTGGACGTCGTTGTCGCCGATGTACTGCTCGCCGGCGATCGCGTTCTCGGGGGCGTTGGCACCCGCGGGGTCCCGCCACGTGCCGGTGGGCGACACGGGGTCGGCCACGCCGCTCTCGGTGGTCTTGTAGGCCACCTCGACGCGATTGGCCGCGCCGGAGAACGGGCTGGACTCGAAGCGGATGCGCCAGTAGATCTGGTTCGAGCCGGTGAAGAACAGGCCGGTGCCGGCGTTGCGCGCCGCGGTGATCGCGTTGCGCATCTCGCTGGACCAGTACTCCGAGTGCGCGCCGGAGATCAGCGCCTTGTGGTCGGCGGCCAGGCTTGCGGTGGCGTGCAGGTCGGTGTCGGTCAGGTACGTGAGGTCGTAGCCCTGGCGCTCCAGGAAGCCGACGTTGGGCAGGTCGGCGAACGGGAAGAAGTCGTTCTCACCGTTGTAGCTCTGGGCGTAGGGGCGGTCATAGGACACCTTGACCGCACGCGTCGTGCCGGACACGGTGGTGGCGCCGTTGCTGTTGAACGTGTACAGCGACTTGCCGCCGTAGGGGTTGTAGGCCTGGTAGCTGGAGGTCGGGACCTCGAAGACGGCGCTGGAGTGGCTGCCGTCCTGGCGGACGATGAGCAGGATCGAGTTGTCCGATCCGTTGTCGTCGCGCACGAGCTTGAGCCAGTAGACGCCCGACGGCCAGCTCGTCGAAGTGGTCACCGTCGTGGTTGCCGTCCACGCCGAGCAGTCGATCAGCCCGGTGTTGCCCGCTCCCTCGTCGCAGCCGGGCTGGGCCACGCCCCTCTGCCCGGGGATGGTCGAGATGAGGCGACCGTGGGTGCCGCCGTACCAGCCCATCCGGTAGATGTCGATGTGGAACGGCGCGTTGTCGCCGCTGGGTCCGGTGTTGATCTTGAGGTCGACGCTGCCGCCCTGGTTGACGCTGGTGGCGGTGGCGAAGCCCTCGATGCCGTTGTCGTAGGCGCGCCCGGCGTTCGTGAGCTTCCAGCTCGCGGTGCCCGGCACGCAGTTCTCCAGGACCACGGCGTTGCCCGACCCGCAGGTGCGGGCCAGCGGCTTGGCCTGCGCGGTGTTCGAGCGGCCAGACTCACCCGAGCTGACCGCGGTCACCGCGTAGTAGTAGGTGGTGCCGTTGGTCGCCGTGTCGGTGAACGTCGCCGCCGTCGGCGAGCCGACGAGGGTCGTGATGGCGCCGGCCGTGGTCCCGCGGTAGACGCGGTAGCTCGTGGTGCCCGACACCGGCTGCCAGGCGAGTGAGACCTTCCCGTCGAGGGCGATCGCCGTCAATCCCGTCGGGGGTTGGGCGCCGTGTGGGCGACCTGGGGGACCGACACGGCCGCCGCGGCGGCCACGATCAGGATCAACGTCAGATACCGCTTCATCTCACTCGCCTTAATCTCTGCTGCTTCGTGTCTCGCGCAGCCGGGCGGCTACGCGACGCTCGCCACGCCGAGGCCCGCTGCCGCGATCTGCTCGCGGCGCTCCCGGTGCCAGGCGGCGGTGACCGCCAGGCCGTCGGACAGCGACACCTCGGCGCGGAAGCCGAGCAGCTCGAAGGCCTTCGTCGTGTCCGGGATGCGGCAGCGCACGTCCTGGTAGCGGCCGCCGATCTGCTCGTAGGGCACCATGCGTGCTCGCAGGGGCCCGCTCAGGCCCAGCGCCGCCTGCGCCTCGTGGGCCAGGCGGAAGATCGTCGTCGGCTCGTCGCCGCCGATGTTGATGACCTCGCCCTCGGCCTCCGGGGTGTCCAGGGTCCGCACGACGCCGTCGACGGTGTCGGTGACGAACGTGAACGTGCGCACCTGGCGCCCGTCCCCGTGGATGTCCATCAGCTTGCCGTCGAGCAGGATCTCGAAGAACGCGGCCTGCGGGCCGCCCCACCACGACGGGTTGTTGCGCGGGCCGTAGGACCCGAAGAACCGCAGGATCTTGACGCGCAGGCCCTGCTCGGCGGCCATCGCCAGGGCCACGTGCTCGTCGTAGAGCTTGGAGGTCGCGTAGGCCCAGCGGCGCGTCGTGGGCGGCCCGAGGGTCAGCGCGTCGTCCTCGGCGAACGGCGGCGTGGCGTTGCCGTACACGTCGGAGGTGGAGGCCACGACGACCTGCGCGTCGAGCGCGAGCGCCGCCTCGTAGAGCGATTCGGCGCCGGCGACGTTGGCCTGCAGCGTCTTGAGCGCCCCGCCGTAGCGCGGGATCTTCTCGGCCGCCAGGTGCACGAGCGCGTCGCAGCCCGCGAACGTGCGGCGGACCCGCAGGGCGTCACGGCAGTCGAGCTCGGCGAACGTGAAGTTCGGGTGCGCGGCGAAGGTGCTCATGTTGCTCGGCGAGCCGTGGGAGAAGTCGTCGATGCCGACGACCTCACGGCCTTCGGCCAGCAGCCGGTCGCACAGGTGCGAGCCGATGAAGCCGGCCGATCCGGTCACGCCAACCTTGGCGGGTCTACTCATGCGGTCTCCTTAGCCAGACGTCGAGCGTCCGTGGTTGCCCGTCCGCAGCGGCCGTGCCGCGGATCGTCGTGATGTGAGCGAAGTGGGTGTGCAGCCAGGCGCCCACGATCCGGTCGTAGCCGACCCCGAAGGCGCCGTGGTGGTAGAGCGCGAGCTGCGTGCGGTCGATGACCGCCAGGCGCACCCCGCGGTCCTGCAGCGTGCGGATCGCCTGGCGCTCGTCGGCGGGGCCGTCCAGCGCGCCGGGCAGCAGCGAGAGCTGCGGCAGCGGGTCGACCCGGTCGGTCATGACGTACAGGGACGTCATCTGGGGCGCGAGCAGGATGGGCTCCGAAGGCCGGGTTGTGCGCTGGATGACGTCGACGGCCTGCTGGTAGACCGGGCCGTCGGCGGCCGTGGCGGCCATGACCCCGTGCGGCCCGTGGACCATGACGGTCTCCCGGCGGGCGTCGTGGACCAGCAGGGCCAGGCACGCGGCGGCGAGCAGCGCGAGCCACGCCAGCCCCAGGGCGCGGACCGGCCCGGCCGCCGCCGGGCGCACCCGCGGCAACACGCGGACGTGCAGCCACGCCAGCAGCACGGCGATCAGCGGCATCGCATATGCGGTGCCCTGCTGGGCCTTGGGGTTCGGGTAGGGCGCGAAGCGCGCGTAGACCGTGAACGAGAAGCCCACGACGAGCAATGCCACCATCAGCGCGAGCTGGTCGGCGGGCGCCCACGGCCGCGCCCGGCCGCGCAGGGCCGCGGCACCGAGACCGAGCGAGGCCAGCAGCGCGCCGGCCGGCATCCACGCGAAGGCGTACTTGAGGTAGAAGCGCGACGTCTCGGGCGCGGCGAGCACCGCCAGGACGGCCACCAGCGCCCCGGCCACGACCAGCGCGACGGCCGCGCGGCGCCCGGCACGACGGCGCGCGAGCAGCACGCCCGCCGCCACGACGGCCGCCGCGCCCGTGCCGTACAGCGCGAGCTGGCCGGCCAGGCCGGCGAAGCTGCGCGGCGTGCGCGGCGCGAGGACGCGGTAGACCTCGGCGACCGACTCGCGCAGGGGGCCGCGCGGGAACAGGTTCTGGTGCAGGAGGGTGTCGACCGTCAGCGTGCCGTGCCCGAGCGCGGCGGCGGCCAGGAACGCGCCGTAGCCGGCGGCGGCCACGGCCAGCGCGGTCACCGCCACCAATGCGGCGTCGGCCAGCGCGCGCCGGCGGCGACCGGCCGCGGCGGTCCCCCCGCGCACCGCGAGCCAGCCCCCAAGGCCAGCGCCAGCGCGCCGAAGACCTCGGGCTTGGTCAGCGCCGTCAAGCCCATGCAGATCCCCGCCACCGTCAGCCAGCGACGTCCCGCACCGTCGGCGACGCGCCCCGCGGCCAGGACCGCCACGAGCACGAGCACCATCCCCAACGGCACCGCCAGCGTGTGCGGCTGCACGTAGGAGATGTTGGTGTTCGACAGCGCCGGGACCGCGGCCAGCGTCGCGGCCAGCGCGGCGGGCGCGGGCGCCACGAGCCGGCGGGCCAGGACATAGGTCAGCGCCACGGCGGTGACGGCGAGCACGAGCCCGAGCGCCACCGACGGTCCGACGCCGATCCCCAGGACCTCGTAGAGCGCTCCGAGCAGCAACGGCCCCAGCGGGCCGTACCAGTACTGGTAGTCGAGGTAGGGCGCGTCGAGGTGCGAGATCTTGCCGGCGGCGACGAGGTCGTAGCCCGAGTCGACCGACAGGTCCCCCAGCGGTTCCAGGTCACGACCGCCAGGGCCACGACGAGCACGCCGAGCGTGGCGACGGCGACGCGATCGGCCCCGAGGGCCGCGACGCGGCCACGCAGCCGCGCCAGCGCCGGTGCCGTGCGACCGCCGATGGGGACGCCGACCGAGCTCATGCCGCCCGCTCCCGTGCCCCGTGGCCGCCCACGCGCTCCAGCAGGCCCGCGGTGAGCTGCTCGGCCACGCCCAGGACGGCCTGGCCGTTGACGAGCTCGGGGTAGATGTGCGCCGAGGATGCCGTCGCCAGGCCCGCGGCCGGGAAGAGGTCGGCGGGCTGCGGGCGGCGGGCGCCGAGCACGTGGATGGGCTCGGCGACGCTGGCCCGGGCCACGTGGGTGGCCAGGACGTCGGCGTCGCGCAGCTGCGGGAACATCGTCCTGACGTGGCCGAGGTACTCGCGCCGCACGTCGGCGGCGCTGCGCTCGAGGTCGGGGTTGTCGGGCGCCACGTACTTGGGGACGTAGAGCAGCGTGCCGCCGGCGCGCTGCGGGTCGATGACGTGCGTGGTCTCGACCACGGTGGTCAGCGGGATGCGGCGGTCGGTGATGTTCAGCGCGTAGTAGGGGCTGATGCTGCGCCGCAGCCGCGCGACGACGCAGACCACGCCGAGGTAGCGGTTGGGGTCGGGCCCCAGGACGGCCTCGAGCTCGGGGGCCAGCAGGGCCTGCAGCGCGGGGCGCAGCTGCGTCGTGACGACCCAGTCGTGGCGGCGCAGCCCGTCGGCGAGCACGACGCCCAGCGCCCGGCCGCCGGCGGCCGGCACCTGCAGCACGGGCGTGCTCGTGTGGACCTGGCCGCCGAGCGCCCGGATCTCGCGCGCCAGCGCGTCGATGAGGACCTGGTAGCCGCCCTCGATCGTGCCCATGACCTCGCGGGCGGCGCGGTCGCGCGTCGCCGACATGCGGCGGGTGCGCGCCCACAGGTACGTCGCGGGGAGGTCGTCGTAGCGCCCGTCGAACTTCGAGTCCAGCAGCGGGCGCCACAGCCGGTCCCACAGGTCGGCGCCGCAGACGCGGCGCAGCCACTCCTCCAGCGAGAGGTCGTCGAGGTCGGCGTAGGCCGGCTTGAGCTGGCAGCGGGCGGCGAAGGCGGCCAGCCGGACGCGGTCGACCGCCGACAGGCCCGGGAACGTCAGCAGCTCGCGCGCCGAGGACATCGAGGTCAGGCGGCCCTGCTGGTAGAAGCCGACGCGCGTCGTGCGGAAGCGGAAGGCCTCGTCGCCGAGCCCGACCTCGGCCGCGAGGCCGCGCACCCGGTCGTCGGTGGGCAGGACGACGTGGTAGTAGCGGTCGACGGGGATCCCGTCGAGGTGCGCGGTGCCGGCCAGGCCGCCGAGCTGCGCGTCGCGCTCGTAGACGCTGACGTCCACGCCGGCCTGCGCCAGGCGGTAGGCGGTGGCCAGGCCGATGAGCCCGCCGCCGATGATGCCGACGCTGCCGGTGCTCATGCGGGCGCCCGCATCCGCGTCGCGACCTGGCGCGCCATGAGGCGCGTGTAGCCCATCATCGTCGGCAGGACCTTCAGCTTGGACTCGCCGATGCGCCGGCCGGCGTCGAGGTCGACGGGGATCTCCTCGATGACCGCGTCCAGGCGCGAGAGCTTGCCGAGGATCTCGGCCTTGCACGCGAAACCGCCCTCGCGGATGAACCCGCGGTCGTGGGCCAGATAGCCGCGGCGCAGGATGCCCGCGCGGTAGACGCGGAAGAACGAGGACACCGTGCGCGCGTCGACGCCGGCGGTCGCCCGCACGGCGAAGGACGCGGCGCGGGAGAGGCCGGCCCGGTGGCGCCCGGCGCCGACGATCGCGCCGCCTGCGTGCACGGAGGCCAGCACGACATCGGCCCCCGACCGCGCGCGGGTCAGCATGGCGTCCAGCGCGTCGAGGTCGCTCGTCGTGTCGGACTCCAGGGTCACGACGAGGTCGTCGTCGCGGTCGCAGAGCTCGAGGGCCAGGCGGAAGCCGCGGTCGAACGCGCGGCCCGGGCCCTGGTTGCGGATCTGGCGCACGAGCATGAGCGGGACCGGCCCGTCGTAGGCCGCGGCCACGCCGGCCGTGTCGTCGGTGGACCCGTCGTCGACGAGCAGCACGTGCCCGCCGGCCCACAGCGCGGGGCGCTGCTCGAGGTCGTGCAGCAGGCGCGGGACGTTGGCCTCCTCGTTGAAGGCCGGGATGACGAACACCTGCATCAGTAGGCCCCCCGCCGGGCCAGGACGACCGGGATCGTCTGGCACAGGATCTTGATGTCCCACCACAGCGACCAGTTGGTCGTGTAGACGTAGTCGAGCTTGACCATCTCCTCGAAGGAGAGGTCGTTGCCGCCGAGCACCTGCCAGAGGCCGGTGATGCCGGGCAGGGACTCCAGCCGACGGCCCGCCCAGCCGGTGATCTGGTCGGCCTCGTGCACCACGAACGGGCGCGGGCCGACGAGGCTCATCTCGCCGCGGACGACGTTGACGAGCTGCGGCAGCTCGTCCAGGCGCCAGCGGCGCAGCAGGTCGCCGGTGCGCGTGATCCGCGGGTCGCTGCGGATCTTGAACAGCGGCCCGTCCATCTGGTTGAGGTGCGCGAGGTCGAAGCGCTGGTCCTCGGCGCCGTCGACCATCGTGCGGAACTTCATGATCCTGAAGGGGTCGCCGCCGCGGCCGTTGCGCAGCTGGCGGAAGATGACCGGCCCCGGGCTGTCGAGCTTGATGGCCACCGCGATGAGCGCGAGCAGCGGGCTGAGCACGGCCAGGCCGAGCAGCGAGGCGGACAGGTCGAAGGAGCGCTTGAGCAGGCGCACGCTGCGCGACAGGCGCATGGGCGGCAGGCTCACGACCGGGATGCCCTGGAGGTCCTCGATCGTCGCGTTGGACGCGAAGAGCTCGAAGTAGGTCGGGACGATCGACAGGTGGACGTCGGGCCGGCGCACGCGCCGCACGAGGTCCAGCGTCTGCTCGTAGTGGCTGCCCGTGCCGGCCAGGACCACCCAGTCGATCTCGTGGCGCTCGACGACCTCGGTCAGGTCGGCGGCGCGGCCGAGGATGTCGGGGCCGATCGTGGCGCCGTCGTCGTCGAGGAACCCGACGACCTCCAGGCCGTAGTCGGGGTGCGCGGCGATCTTGGCCTCGATGAGGCGCCCGGTCGCGCCGGCGCCGACGATGAGCGTGCGCCGCGGGTTCAGCACGCCCGGCAGCAGCTGGGAGCGGACCGCCCAGCGCGCCGCGGGCACGAGCACCAGCGCGAAGGCCAGGAACAGGACGGCCTCCGACGGCGAGTACACCTTGATGCCCACGAAGCGGGCCAGCCCCTGGCCGAGGAGCAGCAGGATGAGCGACCCGGCCATGAGCGCGTTGAGCAGCGTCGCGACCTCGTCGAACGTCGACGCCGCGATCGTGGAGGTCTGGCGCTCGTAGAGGCCGTAGGCCGCGAAGATCGCGACCCAGCCCACGAGCGCGCCGACGGCCAGCAGCGCGGTTGCCCACTGCGGAGAGACCAGCGCCGGGCCGGCGACCACGTTGGCCAACATGAAGGTCGCCACGCCGGCCACGAAGAGCGCGACGGCGTCGCACGCGGCCAGCAGGCCCGTGCGACCCCGCTGCAGCCGGCGGACGGCCTGCGCGCGAGGCGCCTGGCGCGCGCGCTGCGGCGCGGAGGCGACCGTCAGCCGGTCAGGACGCGAGCCGCTCATCGGGCTCCGCGACCAGGTCGTGCAGGTGGGCGTACCGGCTCGCCTCGGTGCGGTTGGCCACGCCCAGCTTGCGGTACGTGTTCGACAGGTGGAACTTCACCGTCTGCTCCGTGACCCACAGCTGGCGGGCGATGCGGCCGTTCGTGTGCCCCTGAGCGGCGAGGCGGAGGATCTCCAGCTCGCGCGTCGTCAGGGGGCAGTCCTGCGCGGCGGCCGACGCGCGGGCGCGGCGGGGCCGGTGGACGACGTTCTCCTGGACGACCTCGCGCAGCAGGGTGCCCAGCGCGACGGGGTGCACGGCCTTGGACAGCACCGCCGTGGCGCCGGCCTCGAAGACCTCGTCGAGGGACTCCTCGTCCATCTGGCCGCTGAGCAGCAGCGACTTGGCCTCCGGCGCGAGCTCGGCGACCTCCTGGAGGCGGTCCAGCGCGTGACGGCGGACGTGCATGTCGTCCACGAGGACGATGTCGGGCTGCGCGTCGAGCAGGTGCCGGCTGATGCTCTGGCGGCCGTCGACGAACCCGACGACCTTGAAGCCCGCGGTCTGGCGCAGGGCCAGGCGGATGGCGTGGACCACGAGCGAGTGGTCGGCGACGACGAGAAGACGCTTCATGATGACCTCCTCAGGCCGCCTGGACGGACTTCAGGGACGGACGCTGGACAGGGCGCGCGACGGCGCGCCGGCTGCGGGTGACCCCGCGCAGGTCGACGACCTGGTGGCGCTCGGCGATCGCCGAGTGGTCGATGTCGGGGTGCGCGGTGACGATCACGACGACCTCGGCGAACTCCAGGACGTCGGGCAGCGCGCCGCCCTCCAGGCCGAACTGGGGCAGGCTGGCCACGAACGGGTCGTGGTAGGCGATCTCGGCACCGAGCGCGCCGAGCCGCTGGATGATCTTCAGCGCCGGGCTCTCGCGGATGTCGCCGACGCCGGCCTTGTAGGCCACGCCGAGGATCCCGATGCGCGTGCCCTTGACGGGCTTGCCGAGCTCGTTGAGCCGGCGCTCGACCTTCTCGACGGCCAGGTAGGGCGCGTGCTGGTTGACCTTGCCCGCCAGCTCGATGAACTCGGTCGAGAAGTCGTGCTCGCGCGCCTTCCACGACAGGTAGAAGGGGTCGACCGGCAGGCAGTGCCCGCCCATCCCGGGGCCCGGCTCGAAGCGCATGAACCCGTAGGGCTTGGTCGAGGCCGCGTCGATGACCTCCCAGATGTCGATGCCCATCCGGTCGGCCAGCTCGGCCATCTCGTTGATGAGCGCGATGTTGACCGAGCGGAAGATGTTCTCCAGCAGCTTGGCCATCTCGGCGACCTCGGGGGCCGAGACGCGCACGAGCTGGTCGCAGATCAGGCCGTAGAGGGCCTCGGCGGCGTTGCCGCAGGTCTCCGTGTGCCCGGCGACGATCTTGGGCGTGGTGCGCAGCGTGTGGTCGGTGCGGCCCGGATCCACGCGCTCGGGCGAGAAGGCCAGCAGGAAGTCCTCGCCGGCGGTCAGGCCGGACTCCTCGAGGATCGGCAGGGCGCGCTCACGGGTGGTGCCCGGGTAGGTCGTGGACTCCAGGACGACGAGCTGGCCGGGCTGGAGGACCGACGCGATGGCCTGGCAGGCGTCGACCAGCGGGCTGAGGTCGGGCTCGCGATTGGGCGTCAGCGGCGTCGGGACGCACACGACGATCGCGTCGACCTTGGCCAGCGCCGAGATCCGCGTGGTGGCCTGGAAGCGGTCGGCGATCGCCTGCAGCTTCTCGGACGGCACGTCCTCGATGTAGGACTCCCCGCAGCGCAGCTGCGCAACCCTCCGGGCGTTCACCTCGATGCCGATGACCTGCTCACCGGCCTCGGCGAAGCTCACAGCCAGTGGCAGCCCCACGTAGCCGAGTCCCACGATCCCAACGCTCATCTGTCCCCCAGGTCTTTCCGGGCCACGTGCACCACCGTCTGCGTCCTGCATCCGGTGCTGCTCGCCCAACGCCCACCATCGTGCGGGACGGCCCGTGCGGCGGCAGGGGATTTCCGGTGCGCGCCGACGGTGATGTTCCGCCGGGTCGATGGGTGACGCGCGCCCCCCGTCCGGGTGACGCCGCTGCCCCACGGGGCCCTGGCCGGGCGGCCAGGGCCGGCCTAGCGGCCGCCGCCGCCGGGCGGCCCGACGAACGTCGCGCGGATGCCGTTGGCGATCGCGATCGCCTCGCCCTGGGAGTGGGCTCCGAGCTTGCGCAGCACGCGCTTGACATGGGTGCGCACGGTGTCGCGGGCCAGGACGAGCTCGTCGGAGATCTGGTCGACGGTCAGCCCGGCGCACAGGAGGTCGAGCACCTCCCACTCGCGCGGGGTCAGCTTGCTGCGCACGGGCCGCACGCCCAGGCCGCCGGCCGGCAGCGCCCGCACGGAGTCGATGAGCCGCCACGTCAGCCCGGGGCCGACGACGGGCTCCCCGGCGGCGATGCGCTGCACCGCCGCGACGATCTCGCCGGTGGGTCCGCCCTTGATCAGGTGCCCGGCGGCGCCCGCGCGCAGGCCCACCACGCCGAGCTCGAGGTCGTCGGAGGACGTCAGCAACAGCACGCGCACCGCGGGGTTGCGCTCCACGATCGCCCGGGTCGCCGTGAGGCCGTCGACGTTGGCCATCACGATGTCCATCACCATCACATCGGGACGGAAGTGCGCGGCCAGGTCGATGGCGTCGCGGCCGTTGTCGGCCTCGGCGATCACGGTCAGGCCCGCATCCTGCAGCCCGGCGCGCAGGGCGGCACGCAGGCCGTCGTCGTCGTCGACCACGACGACGCGGGCGACCGCGGCGGCCGCTGCGGGGTGGTCCGGCGACACGATGGCCCGATTATGCCGGGCGGCGTGGCACGGCCGCCGCCGCGCGCCTAGGCCCGGCGGCGCCCGACCTCGACGACGGCCTCGCGGACGAGCTCGAGGTCGGTGGTCTTGGGGATGTGCAGCGTCACCAGGCGGGCCTGCGCCCGCGCGACGAGCTCGGGCTCGAAGCCCGAGAACGTCACGATCGGCGTCCCGGGCGCGATGTCGGCCATCGCGCGCAACAGCTCGGCGGGCGACAGGCTCGGCATCTGGAGGTCGAGGACGATGACGTCGGGGTCGAGGTCGGCGGTCAGGTCCAGCGCCGCATCGCTCGTGCCGGCCTCCCCCACGATCTCGGCGTCCTCGCCACGCTCGAAGACCCAGCGCAGCAGGGCGCGCAACTCGGCGGCGTCGTCGCAGAGCAGGACGCGGACCGCGCTCATGCCGCGGGCACCCGGATGGACACCAGGACGCGATCGGGACCCTCGGTGATCGTGATCGTCCCGCCGCGACGCTCGACGAGCCGGCGGCAGACGACCATGCCGACGCCCGCGCCGAGCATCGGCCCGCGGCCGCGCGGGCGGCCGAACGGCGCGAACGGGTCGGTGTCGGCGCGCGGGGGCGAACCGTCGTCGAGGACCTCGAGCGCGACAACGCCGCCGGCCGTCTCCGCGGTGATCTGGATGCGGCGCGCCGCGCCGGCCAGCGCGCTGCGCAGCAGGTGGCCGAAGAGCCGCTCGGCCTCGCCGGCCCCCAGGGCCGACGCGGGCAGCGGCTCGCGCAGGAGCGTCAGCCCTGCCCGGCGCATGGCGACGTCGAGGTCGGCGGCGGCCAGGTCCAGGGCCGCGTCCAGGGGCGCGCCGGGGGCCTCGGACGCCTCGCCGGAGGCGCGGACGAGGTCCAGGAGGTCGTCGACGAAGCGCTGGGCGCGATCGGTGCCGGCGCCCAGCGCGCGCAGGGCGTCCTCCCCGCCGGGCCCCAGGCGGCTGCGCTGCCCGTGCAGGAGCGACGCGGCCCCGCGCACGAGCGCCACCGCCTCGCCGAGCTGATGGGCGGCCAGGGCGGCGTAGGCGTCCAGCTCTCCCTGCGATGGGGGCCGCGCAGGGTCGCCGGACGTCATTCCTCGGCCGCGAGCCCGTCTTCGAGCATGCCCGCGCGCAGCCGCGAGGCGGCGGCGACGGCCTCGCGCCGCGAGCGCACGTCGAGCTTGCGCAGCACGTTCTTGACGTGCGAGCGGACGGTCTCGACCGAGACGACCAGCCGGTCGGCGATCTCGTCGGTCGACAGGTTCTGGCACAGGAGGTCCAGGACCTCCCACTCGCGCGAGGTCAGGTCGCTGCGGATCGGGCGCAGCCCGGCGCTGTCGTGGCGCACGAGGCGCAGGTCCTCGATGAGGCGCATCGTCAGGCGCCGGGTGATGACGGCCTCGCCGTCGCGGGCGCAGTACAGGGCGCGGGGCAGGGAGTCGATGCCGACGTTCTTGCACAGGAAGCCCGCCGCGCCGGCGCGCAGGGTCATCAGGCCCACCTCGTCGTCGTCGCTGGAGGTGAGGATCACCACCTTGACGTCGGGCGCGCTGCGGGTGATCTCGCCCATGGCGGCCAGCCCGTCCATGCCGGGCATGATGAGGTCCATCACGACGACGTCGGGCTTGTAGTATGCCGCCAGCTCGACGGCCTCGCGGCCGCTGCCGGTGTCGGCGATCACCGTGATGCCGGCCTGCTGGAGCACGTCGCGCAGCATCCGCCGCGCGAGCGGGTCGTCGTCGGCGACGATCACGCGCAGCGTCTTCTCGCTGCTCTCAGCCTTGAATTCCATCCCCATGAGCCCTTCCTGGTCTCGGTCCCGACCGGAGCCGTCCTGTCCGGCTGCTTCCATAGAAAAGAGGATGCGGTTGAAGGCAGGGGGTATTTTTCACCCCCATGACCGGAATCCGGGGTGTTCTGCGGTGGCGCGGTGGCGGCCCCCGCTGGGGATCTGGGGGCCGCCGCGCGCCCGCGAGCTCCGGACCCCGCGTGAGGCGGTACCCCGGGGCCGCCGGTGCGGCGCGGCGCGCGGCATCGTGCCACGCGACCGTGCCCGGGCGACGATACGGAGGCCCCGCGAGCCGCCCAGGTGAGGTGTTGCCGGGCGCCTGGAGGACACCGGCGCCGTGGACCGGGGTAGGAATTTCACCTACGGGGGGTGCGTTCCTCACGTTTGATTGCCGATCACAGGGTTCCGGAGGACACGATGTCGTACGGAAAGGGGATCGTCCAACGTGAGGTACGAGGCCGACATCGACCAGGATGGTCGAGAGGCGGAGCACGCCAGGCAGCGCCGGGATCCGGCGCGGTGGTGGCGTGACCAGGGTCCTCGCCGCCCCATCGACGCGTCCCCGGCCGACGACGCACGCCGGCAGGCCCTGGCCGATGTGGGGCACGAGCTCAAGTCGCCGCTGTCGATCATGCTCGCGCTCTGTGGACGGATGGAGGAGTCCGGCCAGCTCGAAGGCCAGAACGCGGAGGACCTGGCGCGCATCCGCGCCAACGCCTACTCGCTGCTGCGCCGCGTCCAGGACATGATGCTCATGGCCCGGCTGGAGACCTTCGATCCCCAGCTCGAGCTCGCCGTCGTCGACGTGGCCGCGATCGTGCGCGCCTGCGTGGACGGCTTCCAGAGCCTCGCCGCCGAGCGCGACCTGGACCTGCGCACCGGGCTTCCCGACCACCTCCCGGCCATGGCCGACGAGGAGAAGCTCGTGTCCGTCGTGACCAACCTGCTGGCCAACGCGATCCGCCACGCCCCGCAGGGCGGCGTCGTGCGCTGCACGCTGCACGCGCCCGAGGGCCGGATGCTGCTCGAGGTCGCCGACGACGGCCCCGGCGTCCCGCCCGGCGAGCGCGACGCGATCTTCGAGCGCTACCAGCGCGGCGCCCAGTCCGGCGGCAGCGGCCTGGGCCTGGCCATCGTCCGCGAGATCGTGCAGCTGCACGGCGGGTCGGCGGCCGTGGGCGACGCGCCGGAGGGCGGCGCGCTGTTCGTCGTCGATCTCCCCCTGACGCTCACGCGCGGCGCCCGCGCCGCGGCGCTCTCGTCGCTGCGGCTCGCCGACCGCCAGAAGGCCATCGTCGAGGACCTGCGTGCCGAGCTGGGCACGTACAGCCGCCCGGCCGCCGCGCCGCCCGAGCTCCTGCCGCGCAGCGCCTGAGCGCACCGTCAGATCTCCAGGCGCGCGTCCTCGAGGTCGAGGTCGCGCTCCATCCGGCGCATGATGTCATCGGTGATCTCGCCGCGGTTGCGCTGGCGGATGACCTCGGCGCGCTAGGCCTCCAGGACCTTGCGGCGCAGCCGCTGGTAGGCCTGCGAGCCCTCCTCGATGTCGCCGTCGTCGTCCTCGTCCAGGCGCGACTCGAAGCGCCGGATCCGGAACTCGTAGACGCCGCGCATCCGGTCCGCCGTCCCGTCGCGCACCCACTCCTCGCCGGCCAGCTCGTCCAGGCGCGAGAGCGCGGCGGCGGCGGTGGCGATGCGGGCCCGCGCCTCCTGCTCGGCCACGGTCTCCTCGTCGTCGTAGACGCCCGCCAGCCCGATGAGCCGGCCGAGCGTCAGCCCCTGCCCCGCCACCGTCACGAGGATCACGGCGTACACGAGGAAGATGATGAGGTCGCGGTCGGGGAACGGCGCGCCGGCGCCGGTGCGCAGCGGGATGGCCAGCGCGGCGGCCAGCGACACGGCTCCGCGCATCCCCGACCAGCCCAGCAGGCCGCTCACGCGCCAGCCCGGCGGCTCGTCGGCCTGCCGGTCGGGCCACCAGCGGGCGACCATGCGGGACACGATCGTGAACGGGAGGACGAAGGCGAAGCGGGTGACGATGACGGCGCCGCACACGATCGCCGCGTCGGCGGCCAGGTCGCCGGTGGTGATGCCGCCGAGCCCGTCGATGACCGTGTGCAGCTGCAGGCCGACGAGCACGAAGAGCGCCGCGTTGAGCGCGAAGACCAGGATCTCCCAGAACGCCACGGACTGGATGCGCGTCGACGGCGTGACGAGCTCGGGCGAGCGCCAGCCCAGGTACAGGCCCGACGTCACCGCCGCGAGGACCGCCGACACGCCGGCGGCCTCGGCGGGCAGGTAGGCGAGGTAGGGCGTCAGGAGCGAGATGGTGATCTCCGTCGGCGCGTCGTCCAGGCGCCGGCGCAGCGGCGATCAGCCAGCCGACGACGAGCCCGATCGCGATGCCGCCCGCGGCGCTGAGCAGGAAGTCCCCCACCGCGGTGGCCAGCGAGAACGAGCCCGAGACCACGGCCGCCACCGCGAACTTGTAGGCGATGAGGCCCGTGGCGTCGTTGATGAGGCTCTCGCCCTCGACGATGGTCACCAGGCGCCGGGGCGCGCGCGAGCGCACGGCGATCTCCACGGCCGCCACCGGGTCGGTCGGCGAGACGATCGCGCCGATCACGAACGCCGCCGGCCAGGACAGCCCGTCGATGAGCCCGTGGGCCACCGCGGCGACGGCCACGGTCGTGGCGACGACGAGCCCCACGGCCAGCGAGCCGATGGGCCGCACGTTGGTGCGCAGGTCCTGCAGCGAGGAGAAGAACGCCGTGGCGTACAGCAGCGGCGGCAGGAAGGCCACCAGGATGATCGCGGGGTCCAGCTCGAAGCTGTCGACGCCGGGCAGGAAGGCCAGCGCGGCGCCGCCCACCGTCAGCGGGATCGGGTACGGGATGCCCGTGCGCTCGGCCAGCAGCAGGAAGGCGCCCGCACCGAGCAGGACGCCGAGCACCACGAGGTCCCCGTGCATCGTCGGCGGCCCTAGGGGGCGACGAGCACCGCGACGGCCAGCGCGGCGACGCCCTCGCCGCGCCCGACGAAGCCCAGGCCCTCGCCGGTGGAGGCCTTGACGTTGACCGCCGAGGGCGGCACGCCCAGCGCGTCGGCCAGCGCGGTGCGGATCGCGTCGCGGTGCGGCGCAAGCTTGGGGCGCTCCATGATCACGGTCGTGTCGACGTTGGCGACGACCAGGCCGGCGGCGGCGACCCGCGCGACGACCTCGCGCAGGAGGGCCATGGAGTCGGCGTCCTTGAACGCGGCGTCGGTGTCGGGGAAGTGGGCGCCGATGTCGTCCAGTCCGGCGGCGCCCAGCACGGCGTCGATGACCGCGTGGGCCAGGACGTCGGCGTCGCTGTGGCCGAGCAGCCCATGGCTGTGCTGCAGGTCGACGCCGCCCAGGACGAGGCGGCGCAGCGGATCCGCCACCAGGCGGTGGGAGTCCCAGCCGATGCCGGTGCGTGGGATCCCGGGCATCAGCCGATCGGCTCCAGGCGCCGCGCGCGGCGGTCGAAGACGGCCAGCTCGGTGATGCCGACGGCGTCGAGGAGCTCGAGGGCCTTGTCGTACTCGTAGCCGAGCTGGTCGGGGGTGTGCGCGTCGCTGGAGAGCGCGATCGGGTTGCCGGCGTCCACGATCATCTCCAGGAAGGCCGCGTCGGGGTAGATCTCGCCGACGGGCTTGCGCAGCCCGGCCGTCGAGACCTCGATGGCGATGCCCGACTCGGCGATCTGCTCCATGGCCAGGTCGTAGTAGAAGCGCAGGTCCTTCTCGGGCCAGGGGCGCTGCTCGCGGCCCCAGTGCTTGACCAGGTCGGGGTGGGCCAGGATGTCGTACATGCCGGTGGCCGCCAGCTCGCCCAGCCACGTGAAGTAGGTCCGCCAGATGTGGTCGGCGCTGCGGCCGCTGTTCCACACGTCGTACTTGTCGTAGTCCAGCGCGCCCTCGGCGAGGAAGTGGATCGAGCCCACGACGAAGTCGAAGTCGCGCTCCTCGAGCAGCTCGCGCATGCGCTCCTCGCGGCCGGGGACGAAGTCGGCCTCGATCCCGAGCTTGAGGTCGGTCTCGTCGCGCACGAAGTCGCAGTAGCGATCGAGGTCGTCCTGGGCGCTCTGGACCCACAGCGGGTGCTGCCAGACGTCGAGCGCGGCGGTGAAGCGGTACACGTGCTCGGCCACGCCGAGCTCCTCGATGCCGCGCTCGGCGGCGACCTCGCGGTAGCGTTCGGCGTTCTCAGCGGTGAAGTGGCGCTCGGCGGGGGTGCCGGGCTCGTCGGGACGCAGGTGGACGTGGTAGTCGGTCAGCACGGGAGGGGCGGTGGCGGGCGGGGTGCGGGAAGGTCAGGGGCGCCGCGCGGCGAGCAGCGCCTCGGCGACGTGGAGGTCCACGAGGGTCGTCACCTTGAGGTTCTCCCTGGGGCACTCTACGAGGCGCACGGTCCCGCCCATCGCCTCGACCAGCGAGGCGTCGTCGGTCGCGGCGGCCAGCACGTCGTGGGGCTGGGCCAGCGCGCGCTCCAGCACGTCGCGGCGGAAGACCTGCGGCGTCTGCACGGCCCAGAGCCGGTCGCGGTCCAGCGTGCGGGCCACCGACGCGGGCGTCGCGCCGTCGCCCTCCTTGATCGTGTCGGTCACGCGCGCCGCGGCGATCGCGGCGTCGGCGTCGGCGTCCAGCCCGGCCAGGCAGGCCCGGACGATCTCCGGGGTCAGCAGGGGGCGGGCGGCGTCGTGGACGAGGACCGGGTCGCCGGCCAGGGTGTGGTGCAGCGCCGCACGCACCGAGTGCGAACGCTCGCTGCCGCCCACGACGCCGCTGGTGCCCGCGGGGGCCTCGATCCCGGGCGGCAGCGCCACCACGACGTGCTCGACCTCGGGCACGGCTCGGAGCGCGTCGATGCTCCACTCGAGCATCGGGCGACCCCCGCACATGACGAACGCCTTGGGACCGGAGGACCCAAGGCGTTCGCCACGACCGGCGGCCACGACGAGCGCGACCGCAGACATCAGGTGCTACTTCGCGGCGGCGGCGAGGCGCTCGGCCGACGACGTGAGCAGGTCGTCGAGGTAGGCCTCGGCGTCGTCCTCTGTCTTCTCCAGCGCGTACATGAGCTCGGAGGCGAGGATCTTCTTGGCGCGGGTGAACATCTGCTTCTCACCGGTCGACAGGCCCTTGTCGTACTCGCGGATCGCGAGGTTGCGCACGACCTCGGCCAGCTCGTAGATGTCGCCGGTCTTGATCTTGTCGCGGTTGTGCTTGAACCGGCGGTTCCAGTTCTTGGGCATCTCCGACAGCTCGTCCTGCAGGACGGCGAGGACCTTCTGCACGGTCTCCTCGTCGATGACCCGGCGCAGGCCGGCGATGCCGGCGTTCTCACACGGGACCATGACGGTCATGTCGTTGTGCAGGATCTTGATGGTGAGGTACTCGCGCTCCTCACCGAACATCTTCTTGACTTCCTTCTTGAGGACCTGCCCCGCGCCGTGATGCGGGTAGACGACGTTGTCGCCGATCTCGAAGTCGATGTTCACGACCTCGACGATCTCGAGGTCTTCCATGATCTGCTCTTCAGTGCTACCGGGAATGGTGGTCCTCCTAGGTTGGGCCGCCGTCCGGAAGGAGGGCGGCCGCGTTTCCAGCCGGCCGTGAGGCCGTTCAGGTCTGCAGGTACCGGTCCACGAGGTTGATCTCCTGCAACCGGCGAAGTCCCTCGCGGATGTCCTTCGCACGAATCTCTCCGACGCCCTCCACGGTCTCCAGCTCCGCGTCGGTCGCCGCCAGCAGCTCGTCGAGCCCGCCGAACTCCTTGACGATCTGCGCCACGACGAGCTTCGGCAGGCGCGGGATGCGCCCGAGGATGCGGAAGCCGCGCGGCGACACGGGGTAGTCGAGCGTGTTGAGCTTGCGGTCGTAGCCCATCAGCTCGGCCAGCCGGCCGAAGTCGAGCAGGTCCTGATGGGGCATGCGGCCGAGCTGGTCCAGAGCGGCCGCGAAGGTCTCGTCGGAGTCCTCGGCGAGGTAGTCGTGGATGAGCGCGGCCTTGTCGGCGGCGACGCCCACCATCACCTCCTCGAGCTGCATCTCGATGAGCCGGCCCTCCGTGCCCAGCTCGACGATGTAGCGCTCGATCTCGACGGCCATGCGCGTCACGAGCTCGGAGCGCTGGAGCACCGTCAGGACGTCGTGCAGGGTCGCGCCGCCCTCGAACTCCAGCGCGGTGAGGCGCGTGGAGACCTGGTCCAGGCGCGTGCGGTACTTGTCGAGGGTCGCCAGCGCCTGGTTGGCCTTGGCCAGCACGACGGGGATGTCCTCGAGGATGTACTTCGCGCCGTCGACGTAGAGCGACACGACCTCACGCCGCTGGGAGATCGCGATGACGATCGCGTCGGTCTGCTTGGAGACCCGCTCGGCCGTGCGGTGGCGCGTGCCGGTCTCCAGCGACAGGATCGTCGGGTCCGGCGTGAACTGGACGTTGGCCATCGCGAGCTTCGTCGCGTTGGCGTTGAGGACGATGCCGCCGTCCATCTTCGCCACCTGGTACAGCAGCGCCGGCGTGTAGTCGATGTCGAGCTTCAGGCCGCCGGAGAACAGGAAGCTGAGCTCGTCGTGGTCGCCGATGACCAGCAGGCCGCCGGTGTGCGCGTGGAGGATGTTGTCCAGCCCCTCGCGCAGCGCCGTTCCGGGGGCGACCATCTCCAGCGCCTTCACGAGCCGGGGCTCTTGACGGCTCTCGAGCTCGTTGAGCTCATCCCCGGATCGCTGCGCCATCGCGGTCAATCTTACCAGGGGTTCTTTACTTCCGGCTTATCGCCTCAGACCCTGGTCCTTCGGGGTGGCCGGGCCCCCTCCGGCGGCTATGCGGCGACGGGGCGCACCGCGCCGAAGGCGGCGCGCAGCGCCTGGCGCAGCGTCTGCGCCGAGCCCGGGTGCACGGCGTCGCCGAGGCCGAACTTGGCCGCCTCGGCCAGGCGCCGCTCGGGGTGGCCGACGGTGCGCAGCTCGCCCGTCAGCCCGAGCTCGCCGAAGCAGGCCAGCGGCCGGGCCGCCTCGGCGGGGCTGCCCAGGGCGACGCCGCGCGCCGCGCTGGCCACCGCGAGCGCGACGGCCAGGTCGGCGCCGGGCTCGTCGACGCGCACGCCGCCGACGACGTTGACGAAGACGTCGCTGGTGCCGACCCCGACGCCGGCGTGACGGCCGAGCACGGCCAGGACCAGCGCCAGGCGGTTGCGGTCGATGCCGGTGCAGACGCGCCGCGGTGGCACGATCTCGCTCTGGGACACGAGCGCCTGGACCTCGACGAGCAGCGGGCGGCTGCCCTCCATCGCCGCGAGCACGACGCTGCCGGGCTTGCCGGTGGCCTCCCCGACGAACCGCGCGCTGGGGTCGAGCACCTCGACCAGGCCGCCCTGGCGCATCTCGAAGACGCCGGTCTCGCTCGTGGAGCCGAAGCGGTTCTTCAGCGCGCGCAGCGTGCGGTAGGTGCGCTCGCGCTCGCCCTCGAACTGCAGGACGCAGTCCACGAGGTGCTCCAGGACGCGGGGACCGGCGATCGAGCCCTCCTTCGTGACGTGCCCGACGAGGATCACCGTCGTGCCGGCGGTCTTCGCCGCGCGCATGAGCCGCGCCGCGACCTCGCGCACCTGGCCGACGGAGCCCGGCGCGCCGGTGAGGTCGGCGGCGCTGAGGGTCTGCACGGAGTCGATGACGCACACCGCGGGCCGGTGGGCCTCGATCGTCGCCAGCACCGCGTCGACGTCGGTCTCGGCGAGCACGGGGACGTCCAGGGCCCGGCACCCCTCGGTCTCCAGCCGCTCGTGGCGCATCCGGATCTGCGCGGCGGACTCCTCGCCCGAGACGTAGAGCGTCGGGCGCCCGGCGCCGGCGAGGTTGCCCGTCGCCATGCCCGTCAGCGTCGACTTGCCGATGCCCGGCGAGCCGCCCAGCAGCACGAGCGAGCCGGGCACCAGGCCGCCGCCCAGCACGCGGTCCAGCTCGCCGATGCCGGTCGACAGGCGCGCCACGGTCTCCGCCCGCACGTCGCGCAGCGCGACGGGGACGGCGGCCGGCCCCGCGCGCCGGGGCGCCGCGGCGCCGCCGCCGGCGCGGGCGGCCGGCGCGCGCTCCTCCACGAGCGTGTTCCACTCCCCGCACCCCGGGCACTGCCCATGCCAGCGGGCCTCCGTGTGGCCGCAGCTGCTGCAGACGTGGATCGTGGTGGGGCGGGCCATGGGCTCACGGAGACTAGGCCCGTGACCCGACGGCTCCGCCCCCCAGGATCGAGGCCTGCGTCAGGATCGTGACCGCCGAGGCCAGCGCGAAGGCTCCGGCGATGCCGACGGAGCGCAGCGAGACGGCGACGGTGAAGCAGAACGCCGCGAACGCGAAGAAGCCCAGCAGCATCCCGCGCAGCAGGCGCGTGGCCTCCGCGCTGCCGCGCTGGGCCTGCGTGAAGGCGGCCAGCACGCTCGTGATGATCGGGAACGTGGAGAGCAGCCCGCTGAGGTGCGGGCCCAGCCCGGAGGACAGCGCGGTCAGCAGCACGACCATCCCCCCCGCGCAGACCGCGCGCACCGGCAGGTCCCACGGCGGCGGGGCCAGCCAGCCGGCCCCGGGCACCTCGTCGGGGACGCGCAGCAGGGCGTAGGAGAGGCCGAAGCCCGCGAAGGCCAGCAGCAGCCCGGGCACCGGTTCGATGTGCAGCTCCGAGCACAGCGCCGTCCCGGCACCGAACGCCGCGAGCGCGCCCGCCAGCGCGACGGGCCACGGGCGGTGGCGCGCCACGAGGACGTAGACCACGACGAAGGCCGTCGTCGAGAGCAGGCCGAGCAGCGAGGCGGTCGCGGCGTCGGCGCCGAACCCGCGGCCGTGGTCCAGCGCGACGACGAGCAGGATGGGGCCGGCGATCACCGGCAGCGTGGCCAGGATCCCCGCGATGTGGGGGCCCAGCCGGCGGGCCACCACCGAGGTGACGACCAGGAAGCTGGGCGCGAGCAGCAGCTTGAGGGCCAGGACGCTCAACGAGCGTGCAGCATGCCTGACGCGGCCTCAGCGCGTGGTGGCGGTCGCCGCGGCGAGCGCGGCGGTCACGTCGCCGAGCAGGTCGCCGAGGTCCTCGATGCCCGCGTTGAAGCGGATGCAGCCGGCGTGCACGTCGTCGGTGCCCCAGCGCGCACGGCGCTCGGCGGAGGAGTGCACGCCGCCGAAGCTCGTGGCCTCGGTGACCAGCGCCGAGCCGGCCAGGAAGCGCTGCGCGGTGTCCTCGTCGGCCAGCGTGAACACGAGCACCGAGCCGAAGCCGGGCCAGCGCACGTCGGTGACGGCCGGGTGGCCGGCGAGCAGCTCGGCCAGGCCGGCGGCGTTGGCCTCCTGGCGCTCCAGGCGCACCGCGAGGGTGGCCAGCGAGCGGTGCGCCAGCCAGACCTCGAAGGGCCCGGGGATCGCGCCGGTCAGCCCGCGCCAGGCACGCAGCGCGGCGGCGCGCTCGGGGTCGCGGGCCGCGACGTAGCCCAGGAGCAGGTCGGAGTGGCCGCTGAGGTGCTTGGACGCGCTCGACATCGCGAAGTCGGCGCCGAGGTCCAGCGCCCGGCGACGCAGCGGCGTGGCCAGCGTGCCGTCGACGGCCACCAGCGCGCCCGCAGCGTGGGCGGCCTGCGCGAGGGCCGCCAGGTCCAGGACGTCCATGCCCGGGTTGGACGGCGACTCGATCCAGACGAGCGTCGCACCGGACAGCGCGGCGGTGAAGGCGTCCTCGTGGGAGGTCACGAGCCGGACCTCGACGCCGCGCGGGCGCAGGTGCTCGAGCGCGATCGTGCGGACGCCGGGGTAGGCGTCCGACGGCGCGACGAGCACGTCGCCGGGGCCCAGCAGCGGCAGCAGGACGGCGGCGGCCGCCGCCATGCCCGAGGACAGGACGACGACCTCGCCGCCCTCGAGCTCGCCCAGCGCGGCCTCGTACCGCTCCCAGGTCGGGTTGGCGAAGCGCGCGTAGCCCTCCGGGGCGGCGTCGCCGGCCCAGTGGGTGGGGGCGGCGAAGGTCGGCCCGGGCAGGAACGGGCGGCCCTGCTCGGGCGCCGGCAGGCCGGCGTGGACGGCCCGCGTCGAGTCGCCCCTCATCGGCGGGCGGCGCGCGGGCAGCTCTCGAAGCCGGCGGCCCGGTGGGCGGCGTCGCAGAACGGCTTGTCGGCCGAGCGGCCGCAGCGGCAGAGCGCGATCGGGACGCCGTCGGGGACGTCGAAGACGCCGCCGTCGGCGTCGACGAGCCTCACGGGACCGGTCACCTTGTAGGGCCCGTCGTCGCGGACCTTGATCTCGACCTGCGGCGCGCTCATGCCCCCAGGCTACGAGCCCGGCGGCGGCACGGGGATGTCCGGCCTGCGGGTTCGCCCTCTGGGCGGACACCCGCGACCTGGTCCGAGCCGCCAGGCGAGGATCAGGCGTCCTCCCTGCGCTGCTCCACGAGGCCCCGCAGGTGGTCCACGGCCTCGGGGGCCGACTTGCGCAGCCTGCGGATGTCCCAGCTGGTCAGCGTCATGAGCAGCATGGGCGACGTCGCCACGACGGTCGCGTTGCGCTGATCGCGTTCCAGCACGCCCATCTCGCCGATCACGTCGCCCGGCCCGAGGTCGGCGAGGTGGCGGCCCCGGCGCTCGACGCGCGCGGTGCCCTCCTCGATGGCGAGCACGTCGTAGGAGTAGTCGCCCTCGCGCACGAGCTCCTTGCCGGCGGGCACCGAGACCTCGGCGGCCAGCCCCGCGATCTTCGCGAGGGCGTCCTCGTCGAGGTCGGCGAAGACCGAGATGCGCTTCAGGCGTGCGGCGTCCACGGGACTCTCCTGTGACGGGGGCGGCGGATGGGGCGGCGTCATCGTGCCAGATGCACCGGTCCTCCCGGACGGAGAGGTGTCACACGACCGAGCCGGCCCGGCAACGGCGAAGGGCGGCCCGCCGGGCCGCCCTTCGCGCAGACTGCCGATGCCGGGGACCCGGCGCCGGGCTACTCGACCTCGGGGGTCTCCGAGCGCGGCTGGTCGGGCTCGCCGGGCAGGATCTTGTCCTCGGCGGGCTCGTCGTCGCCCTCGCCCGAGGCGCCCACGCCGACCGGCTTGGGCTGCTTCTTGGGCGCGACCACCGACAGCGCGACCTCGGGGTCGACGCCCTCGGCCGCCTTGTCGACCATCACCGTGCCGCCGGGCATGAGCTCGGCGCGCAGGACGAAGTCGGCGAGCGGGTCCTCGATGTAGCGCTGGATCGCGCGGCGCAGCGGCCGGGCGCCCATCGCGGGATCCCAGCCCTTCTCCACGAGCAGGTCCTTGGCGTCGTCGGAGAGCTCGAGCTGGAGCTCGCGCTCGGCCAGGGACTCGCGGATGCGGCGCAGCAGCAGCTCGACGATCGTCTTGATCTCGTCCTTCTGCAGCTTGTGGAAGACGATGACGTCGTCGATGCGGTTGAGGAACTCGGGCCGGAACACCTTCTTGAGCTCGCCCATGACCCGGAGCTTCATGTCGTCGTAGGTCATGCCCGTCTCGTCGTCGGAGACGGCGAAGCCCAGCGGCGTGTTGCGCGCGATCTCCGACGCACCGATGTTGGAGGTCATGATCACGATCGCGTGGCGGAAGTCCACCGTGCGCCCCTGCGAGTCCGTCAGACGGCCGTCCTCCAGGATCTGCAGGAGGATGTTGAACACGTCCGGGTGCGCCTTCTCGATCTCGTCGAGCAGGAGCACGCAGTACGGCTTGCGTCGCACGGCCTCGGTGAGCTGGCCGCCCTCGTCGTAGCCGATGTAGCCGGGGGGCGAGCCGACGAGGCGCGAGACCGCGTGCTTCTCCATGTACTCCGACATGTCGATGCGGATCATCGAGTCCTCGTCGCCGAACAGGAACTCGGCGAGCGTCCGGGCCAGCTCGGTCTTGCCGACGCCCGACGGCCCGAGGAACACGAACGAGCCCGTGGGCCGCTTGGGGTCCTTGAGGCCCGCACGGGACCGCCGGATCGCCTTCGAGATGACCTCGACGGCGGCGTGCTGCCCGATGACGCGCTTGTGGAGCTCCTCCTCCATGCGCATGAGCTTCTGCGTCTCGGCCTCGGTGAGCTTGAACACCGGGATGCCGGTCCACATCGAGACGATGTCGGCGATCTCCTCCTCGCCGATGGCCGGGCGCTCGGCGCCCTCGGCCTCGCCGGCCTCCCACTGCTCCTCGAGCTCGCGCTTCTTGTTCGTCAGGCGCCGCTCCTTGTCGCGGAGGTTGGCGGCCTTCTCGAACTCCTGCGCCTCGATCGAGGCCTCCTTGGCGCGGCGCGTCTCCTCGATCTCCTCTTCGAGCTCCCGGTAGACCGGGGGCGAGGTCATCGACTTGATGCGCATGCGCGACGCGGCCTCGTCGATGAGGTCGATCGCCTTGTCCGGCAGCTGCCGGTCGGAGATGTAGCGGTCGGCGAGCTCCGCCGCGGCCTCTAGGGCCTCGTCGGTGATCTCGACCTTGTGGTGCTGCTCGTAGCGGTCGCGCAGGCCCTTGAGGATCTGCACGGTCTCGTCCGTCGACGGCTGGTCGACGCGGATCTGCTGGAAGCGGCGCTCCAGCGCCGAGTCGCGCTCGAGGTACTTGCGGTACTCGTCGAGCGTCGTGGCGCCGATCGTCTGCAGCTCGCCGCGCGCCAGCGCCGGCTTGAGGATCGAGGCCGCGTCGATCGCGCCCTCGGCCGCACCCGCGCCGACGAGGTTGTGGAGCTCGTCGATGAACAGGATGATGTCGCCGCGCTGGGTGATCTCCTTCATCACCTTCTTGAGGCGCTCCTCGAACTCGCCGCGGTACTTCGACCCGGCGACGAGGGCGGCGAGGTCCAGCGTGTAGATCTGCTTGCCCTTGAGCAGCTCGGGCACGTCGGCGTTCGTGATCCGCTGGGCCAGGCCCTCGACCACGGCGGTCTTGCCCACGCCCGGCTCGCCGATGAGCACGGGGTTGTTCTTCGTGCGGCGCGAGAGGATCTGCATGATCCGCTCGATCTCGGTCTCGCGGCCCACGACGGGGTCGAGCTTGCCCTCGGCGGCGAGCTTGGTCAGGTTGCGGCCGAACTGGTCCAGCAGCTTGGAGGACTTCTTGCCCTCGCCCGTGCCGGCGGCGGCGGCGCCCTGGGCGCCCGCGGCCTGTCCGCCCTGGCGGCGCCCGCCGGGGCCCGACAGCATCCGGATGACCTCGTTGCGGATCTTCTCGGAGTCGGCGTCGAAGTCCAGGAGGATGCGGGCGGCGACGCCCTCGTTCTCGCGGACGAGGCCGAGGAGGATGTGCTCGGTGCCGATGTAGTTGTGGCCGAGGCTCAGGGCCTCGCGCAGGGCCAGCTCGAGCACCTTCTTGGCGCGCGGCGTGAAGGGGATCTGCCCGGAGGTGACTTCCTCGCCGGAGCCCACGATGCGCACCACCTGCGCGCGCACGCGCTCCACGGTGATGTCCAGGGACTCCAGGACACGGGCCGCCAGGCCCTCCTCTTCACGCAGCAGCCCGAGCAGGATGTGCTCGGTGCCGATGTAGTTGTGCTTGAGCGTGCGCGCTTCTTCCTGCGCGAGAACGACGACCTGGCGGGCTCGTTCTGTGAATCGCTCGAACATCTGGGGAACGTCCTTCCTGCTGCGGGGGGATCGCTAGAGGTCGGTCGAAGAGGTGGTCCGGATGGGGGGAACGTCGTCCTGGGCGGCCGGTGCTGGAGGTCACCGAGCTACCCGATCTACCCACCTATTCGACCACGAGGGCCGAGAGGATGAGTCGATCGGGTCCAAGCGGCGGGCATGCCGCAGTTTACCGCAGCCCCCTCGGCACCCTTTGGGGGCGTGAAAGGCCTGCACACGGCCGGTTTCGGGCCGCTCATTCGCGCATCGCGGGAAACAGCACGATCTCGCGGATCGAGTGGCGCCCGGTCATCAGGAGGACCAGGCGGTCGATGCCGACGCCGATCCCGGCCGTCGGCGGCATGCCCTGCTCGAGCGCCTGGACGAAGACCTCGTCGTAGGGCGTGGTCTCCTCGTCGCCGGCCTCGGCGAGCCGCACCTGGGCCTCGAAGCGGGCGCGCTGCTCGTCGGGGTCGTTGAGCTCGGTGAAGGCGTTGCCCAGCTCCATGCCGCCGGCGAAGACCTCGAAGCGCTCGACGAGGCCGGGCACCGAGCGGTGGTCCTTGGCGAACGGCGACAGGGCCTTGGGGTAGTCGATCACGAACGTGGGCTGGACCAGCGTCGGCTCGACCTTCTTGGAGAAGAGGTCGTCGACCAGGCCGGGCCACTCCAGGCCATCGGTGGGGATGTCGATCCCCGCCCGCGCGATCGCCGCGGCGAGCTCGCCGTCGCCCTGGTGGGCCATGACGTCGATGCCCGTCGCCTCGCGAATGACGTCGACGAGGCCGACGCGGCGGTAGGGCGGCGTGAAGTCGACGGGGTGCTCGGGGCCGACGCCGGCGGCCTGCGCGACGGCGGGCAGCAGCTCCTCGACGCGCCGCATCATGTCCTCGTAGTCCGCGTAGGCCTCGTACCACTCGACCATCGTGAACTCGGGGTTGTGCTTGTAGGAGATGCCCTCGTTGCGGAAGTCCTTGCCCAGCTCGTAGACGCGCTCCAGGCCGCCGACGATCAGGCGCTTGAGGTACAGCTCGGTCGCGATCCGCAGGTAGAGGTCGCGGTCCAGCGCGTTGAAGTGCGTGGTGAACGGCCGGGCCGCGGCGCCACCGTACAGCGGCTGCAGCACGGGGGTCTCGACCTCGACGAAGCCGCGCTCGTCGAGGAACCGGCGCACCGCCGAGACGATGCGCGCGCGGGTGACGAACAGCGCGCGCGCCTCCTCGCTGGCCATGAGATCGAGCTCGCGGCGGCGGAAGCGCGTCTCGACGTCGCGCAGCCCGTAGTGGGCGTCGGGCGGCGGGCGCAGCGCCTTGGCCAGCACGGTGAAGTCGTCGATGCGCAGGCTCAGCTCGCCGCGGCGCGTGACGAACGCCGTTCCGTCGATCCCGATGATGTCGCCGAGGTCGACCTGCTCGAGCAGGCGGGCCATCCGCTCCTCGCCGAGCACGTCGAGCCGGGCCTGCAGCTGCAGGCGCCCCGAGCGGTCCACGAGGTCCAGGAACGCCATCTTGCCCTGGCCCCGGCGCTGGACCAGGCGCCCGGCGACGCGGTAGGCCGCGTCGGTCTCGGCGCCCGCCTCCAGCCCCTCGTGGGCGGCGCGGACGTCCGCGGTCGGCACGACCCCGGGGAACGACGGCGGGAACGGGTCGATCCCGTCGGCCCGCAGGCGGTCGAGCTTCGCGCGGCGGACCGCCAGCAGCTCGGGCTCGTGCTCAGCGGGCGCGTGCTCGCCGCCCGCCGGATCGTCGGGCGCGGCCATGGTGCCCGCGACCCTAGAGGCCGACGTCGATCTTGGTGATCTTGAGCTTGCGGGCCGGGCCCTTGGGGACCTGGACCGACACGACGTCGTTGCGCTTGTGGCCCAGGACCGCGCGGCCGACGGGCGACTCGTTGGAGATCTTGTTCTCCCCCGGGCTCACCTCGGCCGAGCCGACGATCGTGAACTTCTGCGACTTGCCGGTCTTCTCGTCCTTGACGTGGACGGTCGACCCGACGCCGACGACGTCGTTGGTCAGGTCCTCGGGGTTGACGACCGTCGCGGCGCGGATGCGCTCCTCGAACTGCGCGATCTTGGCCTCGAGCATGGCCTGCTCGTTCTTGGCGTCGTCGTACTCGGAGTTCTCGGAGATGTCGCCGAACTCGCGGGCCTCCTTGATGCGCTCGGCGACCTCGCGGCGGCGATCGGTCTGCAGATGCGCGAGCTCTTCCTTGAGCTTGACGAGGCCTTCGGGGGTGAGGATGACGTCTCGGGGCATTCCGTGAGGGAGTCGGCGGTCCGGCACCGAGGAGTCCTGCGCAGCTGCTCCCCGGACCGGCGAGCGCGGCAGTATAGCGGCGGACCCTAGGCGTGCTGGAGGGTCGTCGTGCGCGCCGGCCAGGCCGTCACCAGGGCGCGTGCGGCCTCGACGGTCGCGGTCTGCTGCAGCGCCTCCTTCAGCGCCCGGCCGCCACCGAGGCGCTCGACGTACCACGCGTGGAACTTGCGCAGGTAGCGCTCGGCGCGGTCGGGGCCCAGGTGCTCGACCGCGCGGTCCATGACCCACGTCCACTCGGCCACGACCTCCTCGGGGCTCGGCCCCTCCGTGCGCCGGCCGAGGACCTCCTCGAACAGCCACGGGTTGCCGAGCGAGCCGCGGGCCAGCATCACGGCCGCGGCCCCCGTGTGCTCGTAGGCGTCGTGGACCTGCCGGGCGGTCTGCAGGCCGCCGGTGAGGATCACCGGGGCGGGCAGCGACGCGACGAGCTCGGCCGCCAGGTCGTAGTCGGGCACGCCCTTGTGGTGGACCTTGGCCGAGCGCGGGTGGAACGTGATGGCCGCGACGCCGGCGTCCTGCACGAGGCGGTGGGCCAGCTCGACGCCGCTGCGGTCGCCGGGCACCGAGCCCGAGCGCAGCTTGACGGTCACCGGCAGGCCGGAGCCCTCGCCCGCCGCGCGGGCGACGGCCACGGCCGTCTCGGGGTCCTTGAGCATCGCCGCGCCGGCGCCGGTCTTGCAGACCTTGGGCACCGGGCAGCCCATGTTGAGGTCGATGATGTCGACCTGGGGCACGTGCTCGGCGACGTGGGCCGCCGCGCTGCGCATGACGTCGGGGTCCTGCCCGAAGAGCTGCAGCGCCGTCGGACCCTCGTCGGGGTGCACGCGCAGCAGCTCGGTCAGCGTCTTGGCGTTGCCGTGGTGGATCGCGAAGCTCGAGACCATCTCGCTGTAGGCCATGCCCGCGCCGTGGCGGGCCGCCTGCAGCCGCACGAACCAGTTGCCGATACCGGCCAGGGGCGCCAGCAGCACGCGGTTGGGCAGGTGCAGGCCGGCCAGCTCCCAGGGGTCGGTCAGGGCGGGTCGCATGGGACCTCCACGATAGCCCTGGCCCGCAGGCAGGCCCGCACCCGGCCGGGCCCGACGCCGCGGTCGACGCGGATGACCGCGCCGCTCGCGTCGAGCCAGTGCAGGTCCAGCGCGAAGCGCATGCCGAACGTGTGCACGCAGCGGCAGCCCTCCAGGCGCAGGGCGTAGGGCGGGGGCCGGCGGTGGCCGAGCAGGCCGCGCAGCCGGCGGCCGGGCGTGTCGGCGACGACGATCGGGAGGTCCATGCCCTCCCCAGGCCCGCAGGCCCCCGGAGTCGCCCCCGTCGCGGGCGGGGATGTCCGCGCTCAGGCGTTGCGCTCGTGCAGGAGCTTGAGCCCCTTGAGCGTGAGGAGGTCGTCGACGACGTCGATCGACTCGGCGTGGGGCACCACGACCCCGGCCAGGCCGCCGGTGGCGATCGTCGGCGCCTCCTCCCCCAGCTCGTCCTGGATGCGTGCGATGAGCCCGTCGACGGCGGCCGCGAAGCCGAACACGACGCCGGAGCGGATCGCGTCCACGGTGCCCTTGCCGATCGTGCGCCGCGGCGCGACGAGGTCGATGCGCGGCAGCTTGGCCCCGCGGCTGGTCAGCGCGTCGAGCGAGATCTCCACGCCCGGCATGAGCACGCCGCCGATGTACTCGCCCTGCGACGAGACGACGTCGAAGTTGACCGCGGTGCCGAAGTCCACCGAGATGCACGGGCCGCCGAGGCGCTCGAAGCTCGCGACGGCGTTGACGAGGCGGTCGGCGCCCAGCTCGCGCGGGTTGTCGATCTTGATCGGCATGCCCGTGCGGATGCCCGGGCCGACGGCCAGCATGCGGTGGCCGAGGTAGTGCTCGACCATCGCCAGCCACTCCGGCTCGAGCTGGGGCACGGTGGAGGACACGATGGACGCCGTGAGGTCGGCCAGGCCGACCCCGCGCAGCTCGAGCAGGTTGCGTAGCGCGGCGCCCAGCTCGTCGGCCGTGGAGGTGCGCACCGTCGCGAAGCGCCAGTGCTCGACGAGGTCGTCGCCCCGGTAGGTCCCGAGGTGGGTCTGCGTGTTGCCGACGTCGACGACGAGGAGCATCGCGCCGCATCATGCCAACCGGGCCCCGGGTCAGGCTCTAGGGTGGCGCCATGCCCGCCCGCCTGTTCGTCGTCCACGGCTCTCATCCCTGCGCGACCGTGCAGCGCGCGCTGGAGCTCAAGGGCATCCCCTACCGGCTGGTCGAGCTGCCCGCGTCCTCGCAGCCGCTGGTCATGACGCCGCTGTTCGGCCGGCGCACCGTGCCCGGCATCCGCTTCGAGGACGGCGTCAAGGTCCAGGGCTCGCGCGCGATCCTGCGCGAGCTCGAGCGCCGGGCGCCCGAGCCCGCGCTCTTCGGCGCCCCGGAGATCGGCGAGGCCGAGCGCTGGGGCGACGAGGTGCTGCAGCCCGTCCCGCGGCGGCTGCTGTGGACGGCGTTCGCCGCCGATCCGGCCGCGATGCACGGCTTCCAGGAGGGCCAGCGCAGCCCGAAGCTGCCGATGGCGGTGGTCAAGGCCGCCGCGAAGGTCATCCTGCCCGTCGAGCGCCGGATGAACGGCGTGACCGACGAGGCGGTCCGCGCCGACCTGGCCGCGCTGCCCGGCATGCTCGACACCGTCGACGCGTGGATCGCCGCGGGCGTGCTCGGCGGCGCGGCGCCCAACGCCGCCGACCTGCAGATCGGCGCCTCGCTGCGGCTGCTGGCCACGATGCAGGACCTGCGCCCGCTGCTGGCCGCCCACCCGGCCGGCGCCCTGGCGGCGCGCTGGTTCGCGCCGCTGCCCGGCACGGTCGCGGCGGGCGCGCTGCCCGCCGCGTGGCTGCCGCCTCAGCCGGCCGCCGTGGCCTGAGGGCCGCCGCGGGCGCCGCCGGAGCGGTCCGCGAAGCCCGCGATGAGCGAGGCCAAGCGCTCGGGCTGGTCCGGCGCCCGGACCTTGCGAGATCGGCCTGCGCCACGGGCCCGGGCTGGTGACCGGCGTGCTCGCGGCCGGGATGCAGCACGGCGCGATCGCCGTCCAGCCCGTCGCGCCGCCGGCCTCCCTGCCGATCGGCGCCCTGGAGAAGACGCGACGTACGTGGCCCGCGCCGGCGACCGCGGCCCGGCACGCAACGGGATCGTCGCCGCGCTGGACCGGATGCTCGACCGGGCTGGTCGCCGCGTCCTGGGTCAGCCGCGGCGCAGGGTCAGCAGCGCGAAGCCCATCGTGTCGGTCCCGCCGGGCAGCGCACGGCGCTCGCGGATGCGCCGCGCGTAGGCCTGGGCCTCCGGGTCGGGATGGCGCGCCGCCTCGGCGGCCAGCCCCTCCTCGTAGGCCGCCCAATCGGCGGCGCCGGCCTCCGCGGTCGCGACGACGGTCAGCCCGGCGCGGCCGGCCTCGGCGACCAGGGCGGGCAGGCCGGCGGGCAGCTCGCCTACCGTGGCGCCGCCGAGCGCGTCGAGGACGGCCGGGGAGGGCTCGCGGGCCCAGAAGCCCTCGCCGAGCAGGACGAGGCCGCCCGGGCGCACGAGCCCGGCGAGGACGCCCAGGGCGGCGGGCCAGCCGCCGTGGGCGTGCGAGGACGCGACGTTGATCACCAGGTCGTGGCCGCCGGGCGGCAGGGCCGCCTCCCCCGCGGGCGCCGCGATGAGCTCGGGCGCGCGGCCGGGGAGGCGGCGTGCCGCCGCCCGGCGCGCGCGCTCCAGGACGTCGCGGTCGAGGTCGACGCCCACGCCCGTCGCCCCGGGGTGGGCCTCCAGGACCCGCAGCAGCAGCTCGGCCGCGCCGCAGCCCGTCTCGAGGACCCGTGCCCGCGGCGGCAGCGCCAGCGCGGCGATCGCCGCGTCGACGGCCGTCTCCGACATGGGGCTCATGAACGGCACGGCGGCATGGGCGCGCACGGAGGCCGACTCCATGACGCCAACCTAGACCGCACGCCGAGCGCCCGGCCACGCTCTAGCCTTCGCGCCGTGGCCCACGACCACGACCACCACGCCGGGCACGGCCACAGCCACGCGGTGTCGGCCGGCGCCGACCGCTCCAAGCTGACGGTCGTCCTCGTCCTCATCGTCGGCTTCATGGCCGTCGAGGTCGCCGTCGGCATCGCGGCCTCGTCGCTCGCGCTGCTCTCCGACGCGGCGCACATGCTCACCGACGCCGCGGCGATCGCGCTGGCGCTCGTGGCGATCGGGCTCGCGCAGCGGCCGGCCAAGGGCGCGTTCACGTTCGGTCTGCTCCGCGCCGAGATCCTCTCGGCGCAGTTCAACGGGGCGACGCTGCTCGTCCTCGGGATCCTCGTCATCGTCGAGGGCCTCCGCAGGCTCTTCGACCCGCCCGCGGTGCAGGGCGGCGCGGTGCTGGCCGTCGCGCTGCTGGGCGTCGTGGTCAACCTCGCCGCGACGTGGATGCTCGCGCGCGCCAACCGCAGCTCGATGAACATCGAGGGCGCCTATCAGCACCTGCTCACCGACCTCGCGGCGTTCATCGCCACCGCCGTGGCGGGCGGGGTGATGCTGGCGACCGGGTTCCGCCGTGCGGACGGCATCGCGGCGCTGTTCGTGGCGGCGATCATGCTGCGCGCGGCCTGGGGGCTTCTGCGCGACTCCGGTCGCGTGTTCCTCGAGGCGGCGCCGCGCGGGATGGACGTCGACGAGATCGGCCACGCGCTCGCCGGCGCCCGCGGCGTCGTGGAGGTCCACGACCTGCACGTCTGGGAGGTCTCCTCGGGCTTCCCCGCGCTGGCGGCGCACGTCGTCGTCGGGCGAGACTGCGACTGCCACGACGCCCGCGTGCGGCTGCAGACGATGCTCGGCGAGCGCTTCGGCATCGAGCACAGCACGCTGCAGATGGACCACCAGGGCGGCGAGCTGGTCCAGCTCGAGATGCCCGCCCCCGCCCCTAGGCGGGGACCCGCAGCGGCGGCCCGGCGCGCCGAACGCCCTCGGTGACCGGCAGGGCGGCCAGGGCGCCGGCCAGCGACCCCCCCGCGGGGGTGGCCAGGCCGAGATCGAGCTCGAGCAGCGGGATGAGGACGAAGCGGCGCTGCAGCAGCGCCGGGTGGGGCACCTGCAGGCGCGCGCTGCGATGCTCGCGGGCGCCCAGCAGCAGCACGTCGACGTCGATCGACCGCGGCCCGTGGCGTAGGTAGGCCGCCGCGGTCGTGTCGGTCTCGCGCCCCAGGCCGCGCTCGACGGCCTTGGCGGCGTCCAGCAGCGCCTCGGGGACCAGGTCCGTCGCGATCGCCACGCAGGCGTTGAGGAACGCCGGCTGGTCGAGGACCTCGCCGACGGGGTCGGTCTCGTACAGCGACGAGGAGGCCAGCACGCGCACCCCGTGCGCGGCGAGCGCGTCGACCGCGGCCTGCAGCGCCGCGGCCCGGTCGCCCACGTTGGAGCCCAGGCCGAGGTGGCCCGTGACCGCCGCGGCGCTCACCGCGGCGCGAACAGCAGCATGAGCTGCCGGCTCTGGGCCAGGAGCGTGCCGTCGGGCGCCCAGATCTCCCCGTCCTCCTCGCAGAACCCGTCGCGCGAGGTGCGCGAGACGTAGCGCGCGAGCACGGGGTCGTCGGCGGCCATCCCGGCATGGGGCAGCCGGCCGCGGAAATGGATCGTGAGGTCGATCGTCGGGGCGGGCGCCGGCGCGTGCAGGAGCGTGAAGGCCGACGGCAGCCAGGCGTCGGCGTAGAAGGCGATGGCCACGGCGTCGGCCGGGTGCGGCTCGGCCAGGCGCATCCACCCGCCGGTCACGGCCTCGGCGGCGCGGGAGAACGGGGGCGCCCCGAAGACGGGCGCCGTCAGCGTCCGCGCCGCGATCGGCATGATGCCCAGGCCCTCGGCCGGGGCGGCCCGCAGCCCCTCGGGCAGCGCGACCTGCGGGGCGGGCGCCTCGAAGTTCACGATGGGCGGGAAGTTGGCCGAGAACGCGCCGAGCGCCGCGACCACGGCGCGTCCGTCCTGGACCATCCGCGCGCTGAGCGTCGTCAACGAGCGCCCTGCGCGCTCCACGGTCACGTGGATCTCCGCGGGGCCCGCGGCCGGCGGCGCGAGGTAGTGCACGGTCAGCGAGCGCGCGGCCCGGACCGGATCGTCGAGCTCGGCCAGCATGGCGCGCAGCACGACGGCGGCGATATAGCCGCCGTTGGGGCCGCGCGGGACGTTCCACGCGTCGGAGACGGCCGCGTGCCACACGCCCCCGCCCGCGGCCGCGACCGCGGTGTCGGACACGAGGTCCGGGACCGGCGAGCCATCGGCCACCCGCTCAGTCCTCGTCGTCGGCGCCGCCGCGCTGGCGCCAGACCTCGACGCTGACCTCGTCGACCGACAGCGGGATCGGAGGCTCGGGCTTGGCGGCCTTGACCCACACCTCGTCCGCGGCGTACTCGTCCAGGAGCCGGTCGGCCACGGCCGAGCAGAGGCGCTCGAGCGTCTTGTAGGAGCGCTGCTGGGCGACGAGCGACACGGTGTTGCAGACCTCGCCGTAGTCGACGGTGTCCTCGACCATGTCGGTCACGGTCGCGTCGCAGTCGCCGACCTCGAGGCGGATGTCCAGGACGAGGCGCTGGCCCACCTCCCGCTCGGCGGCGGTCACCCCGTGATGCGTGTACAGCGACAGCCCGCGGACCTCGATCGTCACCTCGGTCTGGTCGCCCCCGTCCTCGAAGTCGCTGTCGGCGTCGTCCTCGGTGCCCTCGGGCTCGAGGTCGTCGTCGGGCTCATGCTCAGGCGCCATCGGGCCCCAACGTAGCAGCAGCGACCAAGAGCGCCTGGCGCGCCTGGGCCACGTCGTGCACGCGGAACAGACGGGCGCCCCGCTCGTAGGCCAGGACGTTGGCCGCGATCGTGCCCGGGGCCCGGTCGTGCGGGTCGGGCACGTCGGCCAGACGGTGGATGAACGTCTTGCGCGACACCCCGACCGCGACCCGGAAGCCGAGGCCGGCGATCTCGTCCACGCGCCGCAGCAGCTCGAGGTTGTGCTCCACGGTCTTGCCGAACCCGATGCCGGGGTCCAGGTCGATCCGGTCCTCCCGCACGCCCTCGCGCACCGCGAACTCCGCGCGGTCCAGCAGGAAGGCCTTGACGTCGTCGACCACGTCGTCGTAGCGCGGGTCCTCCTGCATCGTCCGCGGGTCGCCGAGCATGTGCATGAGGCAGCAGCGCGCGCCGCGGTCGGCGATGAGGCCGGCCAGGTCGGGCGCGGCACGCAGCGCGGTGACGTCGTTGACGTACGTGGCGCCGGCAGCCAGCGCGGCCTCGGCCACGGCGAGCTTGGTCGTGTCGATCGAGATCGCCGCCGCGCCCGTGCGCGCGAGCGCCGCGACGACCGGGACGGTGCGGCGCAGCTCCTCGTCCTCGGGGACCGGCAGGGCGCGCGGGCGCGTCGACTCGCCGCCGACGTCGAGGATCGCGGCTCCCTCGGCGCTCAGCCGCAGGCCGTGGGTGACGGCCGCGTCGGGCTCGAACCACTCGCCCCCGTCGGAGAACGAGTCCGGCGTGACGTTGACGACGCCCATGATCTCGAACGGCTCGCGCACGGCCATGCAGGCTATCCCCAGGACGGATGTGCGGCGCACGCACCCATCGGCTCATCCCCGGCACGTGCCGCGCCGAGAGCGTCCCGCCCCGGAGGACCGTCCCGCGCCCCCGCACGGCCGCACCAAGCTGCCGGCGCCCGCACGCGAGCGCGCCGAGCAGGTCGCACCGAGGTCGCGGCGATCCCCGACGCGCTGGACACGTCTGCCGTGCCCTGACCTCAGCCGCCGGCGGCGCCGGCGGCGGGACCGACCACCTCGACGACCCACGCCCCGCCCGCCCGCGCGGGCTCGTGCAGCGCGACGCGGCCGGCGCCGTCGTCGGCCAGCGCCGCGACCTGCGCGGGCGTGGCCGGCGGGCGGGCGGCCTCCAGCACGCGGCGCGCGACCCGGCCGCGGACCGCCTTGGCCATGTGCGAGATCGGCCGGCCCTGCTCGTCGCGGGCTCGAACCTCGACGAGCGTCGCGGCGCGCGGGCGCCAGGCCGCCGCGTAGACGCCCGAGCGCAGGTCGAGCACGAGCTCGCCCGGCGCGTCGGGCAGGGCGGCGGCCAGGGCCGGCCGCCACCACGACGCCAGCCCGCCGCGCGGCGCCGGGCGCAGCGGGAGCCGCGCGCCCATGGCAAGGCGGTAGGCCGGGATCCGGTCCTCGAGCGCCACCACGCCCCACAGCGCGCTGGCGACGAGCACCTCGGCGCCGGCGCCCCTCGCGGCGCCCGCGGGCAGGCTCGCCAGGTCGAGGTGCTGGTAGAGCACGCCGGTGTAGACCTCGCCGGCCGGGGCGGCGGGAGCCTGGAGCAGCCCGGCGTCGCGCTCGACCTCCGCGCCCTGGCCCGGGGAGAGCCCGAGCGCCGCCAGCGCGCGCGGGCGGGACCCCCGGGCCAGGCGCTCCAGCGCCCCGAGCGCGGCGCGGCGCTTGCGCGTCAGCGACGGGTGGACGAGCGCCTCGAGGTCGACCGGCGGACCGGAGGCGGGCGCGCGCTTGCCCTCGGACGGTGGCAGGAGCACGAGCACGGCGGCGGAGCCTAGACGCCCTAGGCTCCGCGGGGATGGACGACGGGCCGCGCACCGGGGGCCTGCAGGCCCTGCTGCTGATCGTCGGGGCGACGGGCGCCCTGGTCGCGCAGTCCTCGGGGGCGTGGCCGGGCTGGCTCGTCGCCGCCGCGTCTCTCGCGCTCGTCGCGTGGCTGGAGCGGTACGCCCGCCGGCGCGTGCGCGAGGAGCGCGAGGAGGAGGAGCGGCGCCGCCGTGCCTCCATAGCGCACCTCGACTTCGAGGGGAGCGCCGGCCCCGAGGGCCGCTAGGCCAGCTCGGGCTTCTCGGGCAGCTCGAGGCCGCGGGCCTCGACGCCGCCGCCGGCCAGGCCGGGACGGGGCAGCGGGCGCGGGGCCTCGCGACCGGCCCGGTCGGCCGGGACCGCGGTGCCGGGGGGAGCGGCCTCCTGGGAGGGCTCGTCGGGCCCGAAGACCTCCTCCTCGCTCTTGCCGTCGAGCAGGGCGAGGAACTCCTCCTTCTCGATCGTCTCGCGCTTGAGGAGGACCTGGCTGATCGTGTTCAACGAGTCGCGGTGCTCGCCGAGGATGTCCTTGGCGCGCTGGTGCGCGGACTCCACGATGCGGCGGATCTCGTCGTCGATCTCGCGGGCGATCTCGTCGGAGTAGTCGGGCTCGGAGGAGAACTCACGGCCCAGGAACGGCTGGCCGTGGTCGTGGCCGAACACGCGCGGGCCGAGGCGCTCGGACATGCCGAAGCGCATGACCATCTGCTTGGCCGTCGCGGTGACCTTCTCGAGGTCGTTGGACGCGCCCGTGGTGATCTCGCCGAAGATGATCTCCTCGGCGCCGCGGCCGCCCAGCGTCATGGCCATGGTGTCCTGCAGCTCGGCGCGCGTGGTGAGGAACTTGTCCTCCTGCGGCATCGAGATCGTGTAGCCCAGCGCCTGGCCGCGGCTGATGATCGAGATCTTGTGCACCGGGTCGGAGTGCTCGAGGAAGTGTCCGACGATCGCGTGGCCCATCTCGTGGTAGGCCGTGATGAGGCGTTCCTTCTCGCCCATCACGCGGGTCTTCTTCTCGGGACCCGCGATGACGCGCATGATCCCCTCTTCGAGCTCGACCTGGGTGATCTCGCGCTTGCCGTTGCGGGCGGCCAGCAGCGCGGCCTCGTTGACCAGGTTGGAGAGGTCGGCGCCCGTGAAGCCCGGCGTCTGGCCGGCGAGGGTGTCGACGTCGATCTCCTTGGCCAGCGGCTTGCCGCGGGTGTGGACCTCGAGGATCTTGGCGCGGCCCTTGCGGTCGGGGCGGTCGACGACGATCTGGCGGTCGAAGCGGCCCGGACGCAGCAGCGCCGGGTCCAGAATGTCCGGGCGGTTGGTGGCGGCGATCAAGATGATGTTGTCCTTCATCTCGAAGCCGTCCATCTCGACGAGCAGCTGGTTGAGCGTCTGCTCGCGCTCGTCATGGCCACCGCCGAGGCCGGCGCCGCGATGGCGGCCCACGGCGTCGATCTCGTCCATGAAGATGATGCAGGGCGAGTTCTGCTTGGCCTGCTCGAAGAGATCGCGGACGCGGGAGGCGCCGACGCCGACGAACATCTCGACGAAGTCCGAGCCGGAGATCGAGAAGAACGGCACGCCGGCCTCGCCGGCCACGGCGCGCGCCAGCAGCGTCTTGCCGGTGCCCGGGGGCCCGTAGAGCAGCACACCCTTGGGGATGCGCGCCCCGAGCGCCTGGAATTTCTTCGGGTTCTCCAGGAACTCCTTGATCTCGTGGAGCTCCTCGACGGCCTCATCGACCCCCGCAACGTCGCGGAAGGTGATCTTGGGCGAGTCGACCGACATGCGCTTGGCGCGCGACTTGCCGAACGACATGACCTTGGAGCCCCCGCCCTGGACCTGGTTCATCAGGAAGATCCAGAACGCGATGAAGATGACGAACGGCAGGACGTAGGTCAGGAGCCCGAGCCAGGCGTTGCTCTTGCGCGGCTGGACGTTGTAGTCCTGCAGCTTCCCTGCGGCCTTCTCCTTCTGCAGCGTCGTGACGAGGTTGCCCGCGTCGTTGTCGGCGAAGCCGGTCTCGTACTTCGAGCCCTGGTTCGGGGTCACCTCGACGACGTTGTCCTTCGTGCGCAGTTCGACCTTCTTGATCTGGCCGTCCTGCAGCTGCGTGATGAACTGGCCGTAGGACGGCGGCTTGCTCTGCTCCGGGCCGGAGATGAGCTTCTGCGCGAAGAAGGCCAGCACCACCACGATGAGGATCGGGAAGGCGGCGCTCTTGAAGAACCTGCTCATAGGAGGTGCGCGGGGGGCTTTCGCATCGTGCGCAAGGCGCTGAGGGTATCAGGGCGGTGGGGCCGCCCTGCCGGGTCTACGTGGCTCGTCGGCAGAAGGATGGCGTGGCTCGAGCCCTGGCGTTCTTCAGCCGTCGTCGGCCAGCGCGGCGACGTAGGGCAGGTTGCGGAACCGCTCCCCCGCGTCGAGGCCGTAGCCGATCGCGAACGTGTCCGGGATCTCGAAGCCGACGTAGCGCGTCGGCAGCTCCACCTTGCGGCGCTCGGGCTTGGTCAGCAGGGCGCAGACCTCCAGCGTGGCCGGCTCGCGAGCGCCGAGGTTGCGCATGAGGTACTGCAGCGTCAGCCCCGAGTCGACGATGTCCTCGATGATGAGGACGTCGCGGCCGGCGATGGGCCGGTCCAGGTCCTTGAGGATGCGCACGACCCCCGAGGAGTCCGTGGCCGATCCGTAGGAGGAGACGGCCATGAAGTCGACCTCGCACGGGATGTCGATGGCGCGCATGAGGTCGGCGAGGAAGAACACCGCGCCCTTGAGCACGCAGACCATCAGCAGGTCGCGGTCGGCGTAGTCGACCGAGATCTGCGCGCCGAGGTCGCGGACCTTGCGCTTGAGGTCGTCGGGCTGGACGAGGATCTCGCCGATCTGGGGGTCCCGCATGAGGACGCGGCACGCTAGCAGCGGCGAGGAGGCAGCGGCGGCGTGCGCTCCAGGCGCAGGACACCGTCGCCCACGACCGCGCGGGCGCCGTCGCCGAGGTCCAGCGCGCCGTCGCCCAGGGCGAGCACGTCGGCCAGGCGCGAGGCCGCCCGCGGGCACGACCGGCCCGTGGCGTCCTCGGCCAGGCGGCGGACGACCAGGCGCCCGAGCGCCGGGCCCAGCGCGGCGAGCTCGTCCACGCCGAGCCGGTCGCGGCCGGCCAGCGCCCCCTCGACGACCTCGTCGAGCACGGCGGCCTCCTCGCGCAGCAGCCGCGCGGTCCGCAGGACGCTGCCCACCGCCCGCCCGTCGACGGCCTCCAGGGCGGGCAGCAACGTCTCCCGCACACGCGAGCGCGCGAAGGCGGGGTCGGCGTTGGAGGCGTCCTCGCGCCAGGCCAGGCCGCGGCGCCGGCACCAGTCGGCGGTCTCGGCACGCGTGACGTCGGCGGCCAGCAACGGGCGCACGAGGTCGCCCGTCCGCGCCTCCATGCCCAGCAGCGCGCGGCGCCCGGGCGAGGTCGCCAGCCGGTAGAGGATCGTCTCGACCTGGTCGGTGGCCGTGTGGCCCGTGGCCAGCGGGCCGCCCGCCTGCGCGGCGGCCCGGGCGCCCGCCGCGTAGCGCGCCTCCCGCGCCCAGGCGTGCAGGTTGCCCGCCGCCCCCTCGGGCCGGCGCACCCGCTCCGTGCGCAGGCCGACGCCCAGGCGTGCGCACAGCGCGGCGCAGTGCTCGGCGTCGGCCGCCGACGCCGGGCCGCGTAGCCCGTAGTCGACGTGCAGGGCGCTCACGGCGCCGGGGCCGGCCAGCGTCACCGCGAGGTCGAGCAGGCAGGTCGAGTCCCGCCCGCCGGAGACCAGGACCACGAGCGGGCCGCCCGCGGGCAGCAGCCCGGTGGCCGCAACGCGGGCCACGAGGTCCACTCAGGCCTCCCCCGCCGCCGCGGCGAAGATCTCGGTCGGCGCCGTGAAGCCCTTGAGCCGGACCTCGCCGATCGGGCGGAACGCGAGCCCCGGGCCCACGTGCTCGACGACGGGCCGGGTGACGAGGACCTCGCCGCCGGCGGCGCGCGCCGCCACGCGCGCGGCCTGGTTGACCTCGCGCCCGTACCAGTCGCCCTCGCGGTACAGCGCCTCGCCGTAGTGCAGGCCGATGCGCGGGCGGGGGCGGGTCACGTCGCCCTGCTGGAACGTCACGGCCCACCACGCCAGCGCCGACGGGTCGCCCCCGACGATCATGACCTCGTCGCCGATCGTCTTGATGATCCGCGCGTCGTCCGGCAGCGAGGCCTGGACCTGGTCGACGAAGCGCTCGACGATGCCGACGGCCTCCTCGTCGCCGACCTCCTCGGTCAGGCGCGTGAAGCCCGCGAGGTCGGCGAAGGCGATCGCGACGCGCTGGCGGCCGGGCAGGCGGTCGGCGGAGCCGGGGAGGTCGGCCTCCATGTGGCCGACGACGTCCTGCTCGATGAAGTGCTGCAGGAACCGGGTGTGGGCCAGGTCCATGATCGGCGAGGCCAGGGGCAGGATCTCGCGGGCCAGGCCGGCGATCTCCTCGGTCATCTGCCCGCCCGGGACGCCCTCGCGCATGAGCGGCTCGTGCACGTAGAGGTGGAAGAGGCGGACCTCGGCGTCGGCGATCTGCGACATGGCCTGGCCGTAGACGCGCACGAGCTGCAGGAACGCCTCGAGCGGCAGGCCGGCGTCCAGCGCGCCCGCGGCGTGGCGCAGCAGCTGCAGGTCGTCGTCGCGCAGGTGCTCCACGGCGGCCGCGCCGAAGCCCAGGGACTGGAAGATCCGCGCGATGAGCGCCGGATCGAGGCCGGTCTCGCGGCCGGCCTGCTCCGCCGTCCACGCCCCGGGCGCGGCGGGGAGCAGGCCCTCGATGGAGCTCGTGGCCAGCCGGCCGCGCTCCGTGGCCTCGCGGATCTGGCGCAGCGTGTGCCCGCGCTCGCGCAGCCGTGCCACGACCCGGGCCTGGCCGACCGACGCGGGCGTCAGCGCCCCGCCGGGCCCGGTGGGGACCAGGCCCGCGTCGACCCAGCGGCGCAGCGTGGCGGGCGAGACCCCGGTCAGACGGGCGGCCTCGGCGAGCGTCGTGGCGGTCATCGCCACGGCCGCCGGGGACGCCGGGCGGTCAAGACAGCGGCGGGACTCCCGTGGAGGTCCCGCCGCTCGCGGGCGCGGCCCGCGACGTGGCCGGGGGTGCCCATCGGTCCAGGCGAGGCGCAGGGCGCCGGCCCGGACCGGGTGCGGGCGACCCGCTGTCCGGCCTTCTGGCCTCCAGGGGTACTCCTGCGCGCGCGCCGTGTCAACGTGGCGGTCACCTGAACGCCCCCGGGCCGGGCCACGAGCTGCTCGTGCACCATGCGCTGGATCCGGGCCCGGACCTCCTCGGAGACCTCGAGGACCGCCGCGCGGTCGCGCGCCGCCTCGGGCCCGAGGCCGCCGCGGCCAAGCGCTGCAGCCGGTAGCGCTCCGAGAACGGCTTGCCGACGCCCTTGGCCCTCTCGGGGAGCACCATGACGAGCTGCACCTGCTCCAGGAGCGCCACTCCCTCGTGCGGCGAGGCGGGCACGCTCGCGGTCACCCGCCGCCACCGGTCGGAGAGCGGGTCCCGCGGCCCGGCTCGGGGGAACGGGACGATGTCGTGGTGGACGACCACGTCGGGCTCGGCGCGGCGCAGGACGGCGCCCAGGGCGTCCCGCACAGGTCGGCGGCGGCGAACGAGAACGCGCCGGCGGGCACCGCGGGCGGCGGGCGGGTGTCGACGCCGACGACGTGGGCGACCGCGGGGTCCGCGGCCAGCGGGCTCGAGACCCCCGTGATGAGCACCCTCCGCGGGGTCACGGCCGCGCCGGGGTCAGGAGGGGGCGCCGCCGCGCGGTGCGCGCGGGGCCGCCGGCTTGCGCGCCCTGGGCGCGGGCGCCTCGGGCGCGGTCTTGGCCTTGGGCCTGGCCTTCGGCCGCGGCTTGGGCGCGGCCTTCGGCCCGGCCTCCAGCTCCCCCACGCGGCGCTCGAGGGCGTCCAGGCGCGCGCGCAGCTCGGAGAGCTCGTCGCCGGTCGGCGGGCGCAGCTCCTCCAGGACCTCCCGGAAGCGGGAGGCCGCGCCGGCGAGCTCCTCGGCCAGCTCCTGGGCGCGCTCGCGCACGGGACCGGTGCCCTGGGCCGTGGCGCCGAAGGCCTGCTCCACCGCCGATCGCAGCTGGTCGGCCCGCGACCTCGGCTCGCTGCCGGCCGCGCGGGGCTCGTCGTCGTCGTCGGCCATGCCCGGGACCATATCCTCGCCCGCCGTGCCCGGCGATCCGCAGCCCGTCCACCTCCGGCCCACCACGGCCCTCGCGCCGCGCGTCCTGCTGCCCGGCGACCCGGGGCGCGCGCTGGCGCTCGCGCAGGTCGTCCTCGGCGACGACCGGCGGATGTTCAACCACCACCGCGGGCTATGGGGCTACACGGGCACCGCGCACGACGGCGCGCCGCTGACGATCCAGAGCACGGGCATGGGCGGCCCCAGCGCCGCGATCGTGCTCGAGGAGCTCGCGGCGCTCGGCGTCCGCCGGGCGGTCCGCGTGGGGACCGCCGAGGCGCTGGACGCCGCGCTCGCGCCGGGCGACCTCGTCGCCGCCGCTGCGGTCCTCGCCGCCGACGGCACGAGCCGGGCGCTCGGCGGCCCCGAGCGCGCCGAGCTCGACGCTGCGCTGACCGGCGCGCTGGCCGGGGCGGTCCGGCACACGGGCCTCGTCGTCTCCTCCGACCTCGTCTACGCCGTCGACGCGGCCCCGGCGCGGGCCTGGCGCGCCGCCGGCGCGCTGGCCCGGGACCTCGAGACGGCCGCGCTGGCGGCGGTCGCAGCCCGCCACGGCATCGCGTTCGGCTCCGTCGTGGCCATCGTCCTGGACGCCGCGGGCACGCGGCTGGACGACGAGCGGGCCACCGCGGCCGGCGAGGCGGCGGGCGAGGCCGGCGCCGCGGCGCTGACCGCCGCGGGCTGAGGCGGTGCGGCTACCCGCACCGCCGCTGAAGGGCAGGCCGAATGGTGCGACGGCCAGACCTTCGCCAGCATGGGGCACGACCCCGCAGGACCCCGATCCCGCCGCAGCCAGCTTCCAGGCCCTCCTCCTCCTCCGGCCTGTGGAGCGCTCTCCGACCGTCGCGCCGGCTGTGGCAGCGCGACGCCCGCCGGCCGCTCCCCGTCCCCGGCCGGCGGGCTCGCGCACCTCCCTCGGTCAGCTCGTCGGCTTCTTGGCCGCTGCGCGCCGCGCGGGGGGCTTGGCCGGGAGCTTCTTGCGCAGCGCCTCGACCTCGTTGCCCAGGTGGTCCAGCGAGGCCTCGATGGCGCCCAGGCGGGCCTCGATGCCCGCGCCGGGGAGCGACGCCAGCCGTTCGTCCAGCCGGTCCACGCCGTCCTCGATGCCCTCCAGGCGCTGGCTCAGCGAGCGGACGCGGCGCGTCAGGCGCTCGAGGTCGGCCGCCGACGGGAGGTTGAGGGCGCCCATCGCGGCCTCCTGGGCCTGGACGGCCTTCTCGCGCGCCTCGAAGGCCCGCGCGATCGCGCTGTGGACCAGCGGGCTCTCCAAGAGCTCCTGCGCCACGCGTCCCAGCGTCTCCTCGCCCTGCTTCTGGATGCGCTCGCGCAGCCCGTCGTTGCCGAGATCGTCACTCATGGGTCTTCTCCTGCGATCGATGATGGCCGTCGTGCGCCACGGCCCGGACCCTCATGCTCAAGTCGAGGTCGAGGTCGTCGCGCGCCGGACCCCGAGCCGCAACCTGGTGCCGAGGCTGGGCGTCCGGACTTCAAGTCCTGGTGCGGTGCGTCCGATGCTAGGGCGAGTGCTCTCCGGAATCGCCTGGATCCCCCGTCGGAATCGTCCGGCCGTTCCCGTTTGCACAACCAGAATCATGCAAGTAGCGTCCTGCCTTCCCGATCGTCCTGCCTTGCTAGGGTCACGCCGCGTTGCCGGCGCTCTGAGGCGTGACCGGGTCGCGGGAGGGAAGCCCAGCTTTTCATGAGAAGGCGCAAGCTGCTGATCGGACTCGTGTCCGCCGGTGCATTCACGGCGGGCTTCGGTGCTGCCGTCTTCCCCGCGTCCGCCCAGCTGCGCACGATCACGGTCACCCTGCTCGGCGGCCAGACCGTCACGGTGCAGATCGACTCGCCGCCCGGCGCCCCCGTCGACCAGATCACGCTGCCCGCGGCGTCCACCCCGTCGACGGACACGAGCACGAGCCCGTCCACCACGACGGACACGTCGACCACCCCGGCGAGCACCGGCACGACGACCACGTCCACGTCCACGACGCCGACGACGCCGGCCGAGACCGGCACGAGCACGTTGCCCGCGCCCGCCCCGGCGCCGGCCGACCCGGCGGCCTCGGACCCCGCGCCCGCCGACCCGGCGGTGCCCGCCGACCTCGCCGCCACGCCCAGCGACGCGACGCCCGCGTCCACCGCGACCCCGGCGTCGACCGCCACGCCCGGCGCCCCGTCGATCTCCGCCGGCGGCCAGCAGGGTCAGCAGACCACCGGGCGCACGGTGCGCCAGGACGCCCTGGCCGCCGAGAAGGCCGCGGCCGACGCCAAGGTCCCGTCGGCGCCGATCCGCCAGCCCGACGGCGTGCCGACCCCGGCCAACCCCACCTTCACGCAGGCCTTCCCCGGCGCGGCTCCGATCGGCGTCCCGAACTTCTTCATCGACAAGTTCCGGATCCCGCCGTTCCTGCTGCCGATCTACCAGGCCGCCGGCATCGAGTACGGCATCCGCTGGGAGGTCCTGGCCGGGATCAACGAGATCGAGACCGACTACGGCCGCAACCTCAACGTCTCCACCGCCGGCGCCGTGGGCTGGATGCAGTTCATGCCGTCCACGTGGAAGATGTACGGCGTCGACGCCAACCACGACGGCAAGAAGGACCCCTACAACCCGGTCGACGCGATCTTCGCGGCGGCGCGGTACCTGAAGGCCGCCGGCGCCGACAGCGACGTCCGCAAGGCCATCTACTCCTACAACCACGCCGACTGGTACGTCGACTCGGTCCTCATGCGCGCCCGCCTCATCGGCGGCCTGCCCTCCGACCTCGTCGGCTCGCTCACCGGCCTGACCCAGGGCCACTTCCCCGTCAGCGCCAAGGCGACCTACGCCGACGACCTGTCCGAGCGCCAGATCACGCGCAAGATCGCCAAGGGCCACAACGCGGCCGTGCCGGTCGAGGCCAACACGAGCCGCCGCGGGATCAACATCTACGCCAAGGCCGGCTCCCCCGCGATCGCCACGCAGGACGGCCGCATCGTCCGCATCGGCAGGACGAAGCGCCTGGGCCGGTTCATCCAGCTCCAGGACGTCTACGGCAACACGTACACGTACGCGCAGCTCAAGAAGGTCGCCGACGCCTACGCGGTGCCCAAGCCCGAGAAGGTCGCCATGGGCCAGGTCGCCAGCGAGCTCGACCTGCCCAAGAAGGACGAGGCGCCCAAGCAGGCGGCCAGCGCCGGCACCCAGCCCAAGGCCAAGGCCAAGGCGGCCAAGACCGCCGATGCGACGGCCGCCGCCCGCACCTCCCAGGTCGACACCTCGGCCTCGGCGCCCGCGCCCGACACGACCGGCGCCGCGGTGACCAAGGAGCGCGACTTCGCCAACCCGTCGCGCCCGGCCTCCTACGCCCAGGGCGGCGCCGAGCAGCTGCTCAACCGCGAGTTCGCCAACGGCAGCAGCACGTACAAGGCGGAGTTCACCAAGGTGCTGGGCCTGGACAGCAAGGACGTCCAGATCAAGCGCCTCAAGGTCGGCTCCAAGGTCGTCGCCGGCACGATCCTCGGGCGCGTGGGCCGCACGAGCTCGCACGTCGCCTCCCACCTGCTCTTCGAGATCCGCCCCGCCGGCGCCGGTGCCCCGCGCATCGACCCCAAGCCGATCCTCGACGGCTGGAAGCTGCTGGAGTCCACGGCGATCTACCGTGCCGCGGGCAAGAACCCCTTCTTCGGCCCCGACGCCAAGAACCCGTCCATCGGCCAGATCCTGCTCATGAGCAAGGAGTCGCTGCAGCAGCGCGTGCTCGCCGATCCGCGGGTCGCGATCTACTCCTGCGGGCGCCGCGACGTCCGCTCGGGCGCCATCGACCGCCGCGTGCTCGCCACGCTGGAGTTCCTGTCGGCCTCGGGCCTGAAGCCGACGGTCAGCGCGCTGGAGTGCGGCCACAGCCTGCTCACGACCTCGGGCAACATCTCCGAGCACTCGACGGGCAGCGCCGTCGACATCGCGGCGATCAACGGGATCCCGATCCTCGGCCACCAGGGCGAGGGCTCGATCACCGACATGACGATCCGCCGCCTGCTGACGCTGCAGGGCACGATGAAGCCCCACCAGATCATCAGCCTCATGACCTTCGACGGCGCCGACAACACGCTCGCGCTGCCCGACCACGCCGACCACATCCACGTCGGGTTCCGCCCGCAGTACGGGACCGACACCAAGGCCGGCCGCCAGCTCGACGCCGTCCTCAAGCCCAAGCAGTGGATCAAGCTCATCGACCGCCTCGGGCAGATCGACAACCCCCAGGTGCTCACCTCGCCCTCGAAGTACGCGATCGACGCCCCATCGTCGACCTCGCGGGCCAGCAACGCCCACCCGGGCGAGTAGGTCCGGCCGCCCATGGGGCGCGAGGGCTCGCCGCGCTTCGCGTTCGTCCAGCTCGAGCTGCCCTGGGACCTCGGCCCGCCGGCCGGCCGCTACGTGCTGCGGGGCCACGCCGGCGAGCCCGAGCACGTGCTCGTCCTGCAGGGCCACGGCTCGCGGCCGCAGGGCCGCCTCGGCGCGCGCCGGGCGCGGCGCGTCGACGCCGGCCCCGAGCCCGCCACCGTGAGCATCACCCGCGCCACGCTGGTCGACGCCGTGCCCATCGGCGACGAGCGCGAGGCGCGCGCCTGGCTGGCGGGGGCCGACCTCGCCGCCCGCGCGGAGGCGGCCGTCGACGTCCTCAACCGGGTGCTGCACGCCCAGCGCATCGTGCGCGCCGACCCGTTCGTCCGGGAGGTCGCGCTGGAGCAGGCGCTGGCGGTGCGCGTCGGGGTCGGCCGCGGCGAGGAGGTTGCCGAGGGCGAGTGGACCGAGGCGCGCGGGGTGCCGCGGCCGCGGCCGCGCGCCGAGCGCCGGGCGGGGGCGCTGCGCCCGCAGGAGCGCTTCGCGGCGCTGCTGTCGGGCCGCGACGTCGCGCTGGCCGCCGAGGAGCTGACGCTGCGCGCCCGCCTGGACCTCGACCGAGGCCGCACGCGGGAGGCCGCGCTGCAGGCCCGCGTCGCGCTGGAGGCCGCGCTGGCCGAGCTGCAGGCGTGGTCGCACCGCGCCGACCTCGCGGGGCGCCTGGACGAGCTGCGCGGCCACCGCGCCGCGGTGGCCGACGCGGCCAACCGCGCGCTGGAGGGCGGCCTGGACGCCGACCAGATCGCCGCGGTGCAGGCCGTCGTCGCCCGCCTGGAGGCCGCGCTGGCCGCCCGCGTGGCCGGCGGCCTGGAGTAGGACGAACGGCCGCCCCGGGGGCGGGTGCGTTGCCGGGTCCCCGCCGGGAGGATCGGGCACCGGCCGACGCCCGCCATACTGCGGCGATGGCCGGTGACGCGACAGCGCGGATGCACGCGCCCGTCCTGCGTGACGGCGACGTGGCCGATCGCGTCGCGGTCGAGGAGCCGCTGGAGATCCGCGCCGGCGACACCGCGCTGGCCGTGACGATGCGCACGCCGGGCCACGACGAGGAGCTCGCGGTCGGCTTCCTGCACGGCGAGGGCCTGCTGGCCGGCCCCGTCGCCGCCGTCGGCCCCACGGCCGACCTGGCCGCCAACGTCGTGGTCGTCGACGCGCCGCTGCAGGCCGTCGCGCGCGAGCGGCGCTTCTACACGACGTCCTCGTGCGGCATCTGCGGTCGCGGGGCGCTGGACGAGGTGGCCGTCCACGCGGCGCCGGCGCCGCCGGGGCCGGTGCTGGACCGCGCGCTGCTGGCCGCGCTGCCCGACCGCCTGCGCCAGCCCGGCTTCGCGGTGACGGGCGGGCTGCACGCGACCGGGCTCTTCGACGCCGCGGGCGAGCTGCTCTGCGTGCGCGAGGACGTCGGGCGCCACAACGCCATGGACAAGGTCATCGGCCGCGCCCTGCTCGACGGCGGACTGCCGCTGGCGGGCCGCGTGCTCTGCGTGTCGGGCCGCCTGTCCTTCGAGCTCGTCCAGAAGGCGGCGGTCGCCGGCTGCCCGATCCTCGTCGGCGTCGGCGCGCCGTCGTCGCTGGCGGTGGAGCTGGCGGCCGACCGCGGCATGACGCTGTGCGGCTTCGCCCGCCGCGGCTGCGTCAACGTGTACACCGGCGGCGGGCGCGTCCGCGACCTGTAGGCGTACACCTCGCCCAGGCGGGCCTCGCGGGGCAGCAGGAACGAGAGCCCGAACGCGCTGGCGAGCAGCGCCGCGGCGACCGGCGTCGTGGCGGCCATGGCCGAGGACATGCCCGCGAAGGCCGCGCTCGTCGACGTCGCCGGCGCCCCGCGCTGGTCGTCCTACGTCACCGGCGGCGCGGCGTTCCCGGCCGACGCCCACGGGCGGATCGCGCCGGATCGCCTAGTCAAGGGCAGCGACGAGCGCCTCGAGCTCGGCGACCACGTCACCCTGCAGCCGGACCGCGGCGCGGCCGTCCCACGGTGTCGGTCCCTGGGTGATCACGGCGACGCGGCCGCCGTTCTGGCGCGTGGCGCCGGGCAGCTGGGCGATGGGATGGACCTCGAGCGAGGAGCCGATGCACAGCAGCACGTCGGCGCCCGCGGCCAGCGCGTAGGCCTCGTGCAGCGCCCCCTCGGGCAGCCACTCGCCGAAGAGGACGACGTCGGGCTTCAGCGGCGCGCCGCAGTCGCAGTGCGGCACGGAGATCGCCGAGGCGTCCAGCCGCGCGCGCACGTCGGCGATCGGGAAGCGCGCCCCGCAGGTCAGGCACGACGATGTGTCGATGGAGCCGTGGACCTCGACGAGGCGCTGCGTCCCGGCGCGGCGGTGCAGGCGGTCGATGTTCTGGGTGATGACGCCGTGCAGCAGGCCGCGGCGCTCGAGCTCCACCAGCGCCCGGTGCGCGCCGTTGGGCTCCTTGCCCTCCAGCGTCTGGAAGCGGTTGCCGTAGAAGTGCCAGAACCGCTCGGGATCGGCCCGCCACGCGTCGATGTGGGCGACCTCCATCGGGTCGACGTTCTCCCACAGCCCCGTCCCGGGCGAGCGGAAGTCCGGGATGCCGGAGGGCACCGAGATCCCGGCGCCGGTGAGCGCCACGACCGAGCCGGCGTCCCGGATCAGGGACGCCAGCGCGGCGACGGCTTCGATGCTCGCGGCGGGGCGCACGGACGCCCAGGCTAGCCGCGTGGCAGGGCTAGCGCCCCGTCCAGTTCGGCTTGCGCTTGGCCAGGAAGGCGCTGATGCCCTGCTGGCCGTCGGCCGAGGCGAACACGGAGGCGAAGGCGGCCTTCTCGGCCTCGATGCCCTCGTCGAGGTCGCCCTTCGCGCTGACCTGCTTGACCGCGGCGACGGCCAGCGGCGCCGACTCGGCGAGCTTGCGCCCCCACGCCAGCGCGGTGTCGAGCAGCTCGTGGTCGGGCACCGAGCGGTTGACGAGGCCGAACTCGTAGGCCTCGTGCGCCGAGACCGGGTCGCCGATGAGGTTCATCTCCAGCGCCTTGTTCTCGCCGACCAGCCGCGCGAGCCGCTGGGTGCCGCCGAAGCCCGGGATGATGCCCAGCTTGATCTCGGGCTGGCCGAAGATCGCCGACTGCGCCGCGATGCGGACGTCGGCGGCCATCGCCAGCTCGCAGCCGCCGCCGAAGGCCAGGCCGTTGACCGCGGCGATCGTGGCCACGCCCTCGGTCTCCAGCTCGCGGAACAGCGCGTGGGCGCCGTCGACGAACTCCTTGCCCGTCGTGGCGTCCATCTGGGTGAAGGCCTTGATGTCGGCCCCCGCGGAGAACAGGAACGGGTTGGAGGAGGCGATGATCAGCGCGCGCACGCCGTCGGCCTTGACCTTGTCCCACACCTTGCGCAGGTCGGTGACGACCTGGGGCGCGATGGAGTTCATCTGGCCGTTGGCCAGCCACGCGATCGCGACCTCGCCGCGGCTCTCGAGCTTGACGACGGCCTCGTCGCCGGCCGGCTGCTCGGCGTCGGGCTGCATGTAGGCGTAGAAGCCCTGACCGGTCTTGGGCCCGAGGCGGCCCTGGGCCACCAGGCGGCGCAGGATCGTCGGCGGCGCGAAGCGCTCGCCCCAGCGCTCCTCGGCGCGCTCGAGGCGCTCGAGCACGACGTCCAGGCCCTCGACGTCGGCCTTCATGAACGGGGGCAGCAGGCCGCGGCGCGGGTCCAGGCCGGCGCCGGCCATGAGGCCGAAGTCGATGTCGCGGTGCGTCGCGATGCCCTCCTCGAGCACGAGCGCCGCCTCGACGAACGTCTTGAGCACGAGCTTCTCGACGAGCTCGTCGATTTCGGGGTCGGCGGCGCCCTCCAGCGTGGCGTCGCCCTCCGTGTCGTAGAAGCCGACGCCGCCGGACTTGGCCCCCAGCTTGCCCTCGCCCACCAGGCGGCGCATGCCCTCGTGGACGTAGAAGCGGTCACCGTAGGACTCCTCGAGGTGCTCGGCGACATGGAGCACGGTGTCCAGGCCCAGGAGGCTGATGAGGAAGAACGGCCCCATCGGCACGACCTTGGCCGCACCCACGCCCTCGTCGATCTTCTTGATGGAGAGGCCGAGCTCCTCCTGGTCGCGCCAGATCTCCGAGATGCCGGAGTTCAGCACGCGGTTGACCACGAAGCCCGGCACCTCGGCGCAGGTGATCGGCTGCTTCTTGATCGCCTGGGCGAACGTGATCGCCGCCTGCGTGGTCTCCGGGGAGGTGTCGTCGCCCTCGATGACCTCGATGAGCGGCATGACCGACGCGGGGTAGAAGTAGTGGAAGCCGACGACCTTGTCGGGGCGCAGCGTGGCGTCGCCGATCTCGGTGATCGACAGCGACGACGTGTTGGAGGCCAGGATCGCGTGCCCGGGCGTGACCGCGTCGAGCTCGGCGAAGACCGCCTGCTTGACCTCCATGCGCTCGGGAACGGCCTCGACGACGAAGTCGACGTCGCCGAAGGCCTCGTAGCCCGTCGCCGGCGTGATGCGCGCCAGGACCTCCTCGACCTGCGCGGCGGCCTGCTCCTCGGTGAGCCGGCCCTTCTTCACGAGCCCCGCGACCTGGCCCTGCGTGACGTTGCGCGCCTCGGTCAGCCCCGCATCGACGAACTCCTGCTTGACGTCCTTGAGGACGACGGGGAAGCCGGCGGCGGCGATCGTCTGCGCGATCTGCCCGCCCATCGTCCCTGCGCCGACCACGGCGGCCTTGAACACGAACACGTGACGGAAACCCTTCTCTCTGGCGTACGTTCGGGGTAGCGACCGGTCACCCTAGCCTGATCGGGCTAGTACGGCCGTCCCATCGGCCCCTGGGGTGTGAGCGGGGTCACAAGCCGCACTTCCATCGGGGCGCCCAGGGCAACCCGGCCGCCTGCGTCGTCGCGCGCTGCGACCGGCCGAGGCCGGACCAGCCCCGACCGCGAGCGCCTAGAGCACGAGGTCGGCGGCGTCGACCTCGCGGCGCAGCCGCACCAGGGTGCGCCGCAGAGCGTCGCCCATCGGGCGGCGCACGAACAGCAGGTCGACGACCGCCATGAGCGGTCGTCGGTCCTTGACGGCGTAGTCGAGCTCGAGGCGCACCCGGCAGCCGCGGTCGGTCGGCGTGAACGCCAGGCGCTGGGTCCCCGTGATCCTCTCGTCCTCGACGGCGACGGTCTGCCCCGCGCGGGCCTCGTAGGCCACGACGCGCTCGATGACCCGCCCGCGCCCGCCGGGCCGCGCGTCCCATACCACGCGGCCGTCCCGCGGCCAGTCGCCCTCGACCTTGGCCACGTGCGCCAGCCCGTCGACGAACGTCGGCCAGCGCGACGTGTCGTACCAGAGCTCCTCGACCACGCTGGCCAGCGCGGCGACCTCGACCTCGGCGCGGACGCGTCCCATGGACGGGTTCTACCGCAGCGGCCGCAGCCCCAGGGCGTCCTTGATGTCGGCCAGGACGCCGGCCACGGCGTCCAGGCGCGGCCCGACGGCGCCCGCGAGGCGCTCGCGCTCGGCCTCCCCCTCGGGTGTCAGGCGGTAGAAGCGCCGCGACCGGCGCTCGGGGTGCTCCCACTCCCCCGCGACCAGCCCGTCGGCCTCCAGGCGACGCAGCAGCGGGTACATCGTGTTCGGGTTGACGCCGATGAGCCCGCGGCTGAGCAGCTCGACGCGCTCCATGAGCTGGTTGCCGTACGACGGGCCGTCGCCCAGGAAGTGCAGGACGAGCAGGGGCAGCAGGCCGGCCCGGCGCAGCTCGCCGGCCAGCGGATCGGCCGAGCCCGCGCCGCCGCCCGCTCCCGCGGCCGCGCGGGCGGCCGGCAGCGGCGCCGCCTCGGCGACGGCCTCGTCGATGCGCCGTGGGGACATCACCCGCAGGATCCCACGCCGCCGCGCCGCCCATGCGCCCGGCCGGCGCGGCGGTCCGGGAACGCCGACGGGCCGCCCTCGCGGGCGGCCCGTCGTGCCTCGGGACTGGAGGTCCGGTGCCGCCGGGGCGGCGGCTAGGCCGTCGCGGCGGCCTGGGGCTGCTCGACGCGGCGCGGCAGAAGCGTCTCGCGGGCGATGACCAGACGCTGGATCTGCGAGGTGCCCTCGTAGAGCTGCATGATCTTCGCGTCGCGCATGAGCTTCTCGACCGGGTACTCCTTGATGAAGCCATAGCCGCCGTAGACCTGGACGGCGTCCGTGGTGACCTCCATCGCGGAGTCCGCGGCGAAGCGCTTGGCGTGCGAGGACTCGATCGTGTTGCCCATCCCGTTGTCCAGCAGGACGGCGGACTGCCAGGTGGCCAGGCGCGACAGGTGCACCTTGGTCGCCATGTCGGCGATCATGAACTGGATCGCCTGGTGCATCGCGATCGGCACGCCGAACTGCACGCGCTCCTTGGAGTAGGCCGTGGCGTACTCCAGCGCGGCGCGGGCGATGCCGGTGGCCATCGCGGCGACGCCGGGCCGCGTGCGGTCCAGCGTCATCATCGCGATCTTGAAGCCCTGGTTCTCCTCGCCGAGGATGTGATCGGCCGGGATCTCGGTGTCGTTGAAGGTGACGGTCGCGGTGTTGGAGGCCCGCTGACCCATCTTGTCCTCCTTCTTGTCGATCACCACCGTCTCGTCGCGGGGGACGACGAAGGCGGAGATCCCGCGGTGGCCGGCGTCGGGGTCGGTCTTGGCGTAGACCGTGTACCAGTCGGCGTACGTGCCGTTGGTGATGAAGCACTTCTGGCCGTTGATGACGTACTTGTCGCCCTTGCGGACCGCGCGCGTGCGCATGGAGGAGACGTCGGACCCCGCGCCGGGCTCGGTCAGGCAGAACGACGCGTACGTGAGCTCCTCGACGAGCATGCCGAGGTAGCGCTTCTTGATCTCCTCCGAGCCGGCGAGGATGACCGGGGCGCTGGCCAGCCCGTTGGCGCCGAGCGAGGTCGTGATGCCCGAGCAGCCCCACGAGAGCTCCTCCTCGATGAGGCAGCCGTCGAGGTAGGAGAGCTCCGGTCCACCGTAGGCCTCGGGGACATGGGTGTTCATGAGGCCGACCTCGTGGGCCTTCCTGAACACGTCCTCCGGCCACGTGCCGTCCTTGTCGTACTCCCAGGCGACGGGCCGGATCTCCTTCTCGGCGAAGTCGTGCGCGAGCTCGCGGAGGTTCTTCTGCTCGTCGGTCAGCGTGAAGTCGACCATCGTGGTTCTCCTTGGAACGAGACGAAGGGCTCGCACGCGGTGAGCCCTCGTGCGACAGACGATTGACTGGTCAGTCAACGACTACCTCGAGAGGGTAGCGGAGGAACGCGTTCCGTCAATCACCCGTCCGTCCAGGCACACTGCGCGGGTGGACACCGCCTTCCTCGTGGTGACCGTCGTCGTCGTCGCCGTCGGGCTCGTGGCGGGGGTCTGGGCGAGCTCGACCAGCGGCGAGGCCTACCGCCAGATCGGCCACGGGGGCCTGTCGCTCAACGACGGGACCGACCGCGCCGGGCCGGCCCCCTCGGCGGCGGCCGTCGCGGTGGAGCGCGAGGCCGAGGTCCGCCAGCTGCTCGAGGCGCGCAACGCGCGCCGCGCCGCGCGCGGGCAGCCCGTCCAGGACGTCGAGGCCGAGCTGGCGCGGCTGCTGCGGGCGCCCACCGCCCCGGCCGACCCGGCGCTGGCGGCCGAGGTCCGCGACCTCGTCGTGGCCCGCAACGCCCGGCGCGTCCGGCAGGGCCGGCCGCCCCTGGACGTCGAGGCCGAGGTCGCCCGCTCCCTGCGCGAGCTTCAGGGCCCGGGCTGAGCGGCGCACGGGGACCGTGACCGGACCGGCGGCGGCGATCGGGCGCCCGCGCCTTGCCCCCCGGCCGCCGCGTCGTATAGAACCCACCCCATGGCGATGCGCCGCTTCGAGCTCGAGGATCTCGTGAACCGTCCCGGGACCTACTTCAACCCGCAGACCGAGGTCCTCGTCGTCGTCGACGACTCGCCCGACCTGGACGGTGAGATCTTCAACATGGAGGAGTTCGAGGGCTCCGACTGGGTGCTGGTCTCCGAGGAGCTGCCGATCGAGGAGCACGTCCGCGACGAGCTCATCGAGCGCTTCCAGTCGCGTCACGCGCCGGCGGCCGACGGCCTCATGGAGGCCGACGACGAGGAGGAGTTCGACGGCTTCGAGGTCGAGGACCCCGACGAGGACTGAGGGCCGCTAGGCGGCCGCGGTTCCGCCGGTGGCGATGGCGGCGGACTTCGCCGTGCCCGACGACGCCGAGGTGGTGCCGTCCTTCGTGCCCGAGGTCGTCGTGCCGGCCGTCGTGTTGCCCGAGGCGGCGTCCTTCTTGGACGTCCCGACCTCGACGACCTTGTGGTCGGCGCCCTTGCCGCCGTAGACGTGGAAGCAGCGCCCGTCGCGCCAGATCAGGTCGAACACCTGCCCGTTGCGGCCGTTGCCCGAGAGGTTGACGCACTGGTCGTCGCGCACGCCGCCCTTGATCCGGGCGAACTCGTGGCCCTTGACCCTCGTGAGCCTCTCGCCGTCCTTGAGCTCCTTCTTGGCGTCGGCGAACAGCGTCGCGAAGCTCTTGGCCGACGTCCCCGCCGCGTTCGTGGCCGGAGTGGTCGTGGCGGGGGTGGTGGTCGTCGCCGCGGTCGCGGCGGTGGCCTGGACGGCATCCATCATCTGTTAGGTCGGCCGCGGGGGCCGCGGGCTTGAGGCCGAGCCGCGCGGTCTACGTGCCCGCGAAGAGGAACGTCAGGCCGAGGACCACGTAGACGGCCAGGAGCTGGACGCCCTCGAACCACGTCGACTCGCCCTCGTTGGTCACGTGGTTGGCGATGAGCACCGCGAGCAGCAGCCCGCCGATCTCGAAGCCGTTGAACACGAGCGCCATCGGGTGCGGCCCGAGGACGAAGGAGAACAGCACGAGCAGTGGAGCGGCGAACAGGGCGATCTGGGCGCTTGAGCCGATCGCGATGTTCACGGCGAGGTCCATCTTGTCCTTGCGCGCGACGAGGACGGCGACCCAGTGCTCGGCGGCGTTGCCGACGATGGCGATCACGATCACGCCGATGAAGAACTCGCTGAGCCCGACACCCGCGGCGGCCTCCTGGATCGAGCCGACGAGGATCTCGGACATCACGCCCACGGCGACGCCTGCGACGGCGAGCATGATGACGGCCTTGCGCACCGTCCAGGGCTCGTCATCGCCCTCCTCGGGCTCGCCGTGCGCCGGGTTGAACAGGTCGCGGTGGGTCTTCAGCGAGAAGACCAGGCCCGCGGCGTAGGTCGCCATGAGCACGATGGCGACCGCCAGCGAGAGGTGCTCGACGTCGGACGGGTAGTTGACGATCTCGTCGCCGGGCAGCGGCAGGCCGTTGCCCGCGACGAGCTCGAAGACCGCGGGCATCGCGAGCGCGACCCCGGCGAGCAGCAGCATCGCCGACTGGGCCGAGGCGGCCGTTCGGTCGAAGAACTGGCGGTCGCGGCCCAGGCCGCCGACGAGCATCGCGGCGCCCAGCACGAGCAGGATGTTGCCGAGCATCGAGCCGATGAGCGACGCCTTGACGACCTCGTGCAGCCCCTTGTTCAGCGCGAACAGGGCGATGATGATCTCCGGCGCGTTGCCGAAGGTGACGTTGAGCAGGCCGCCGATGCCCGGGCCCGAGCGCTCGGCCAGCTCCTCCGTCGCGCGGCCCATGAGCGCCGCCGTCGGGATCACCCCGGCGGCCGAGACGAAGAAGATCGCGATGGGGCTCACGCCGGCGACGTCGAGGACGATCGCCAGGGGGATGAACGGCACGAGGAGGTAGGGCCAGCCCTGGCCGCTCGACAGGAAGGAGCGCAGCTGCACCGACAGGAGCCTAGGGGACGATCACTTCAGGAGTTCCCCGCAGCGCTGGACCTTGGCCAGGTCGTCGCCGGCCTGGTCGAGGCAGCGGGCGTAGCCGGCCTGCGCGGCGGCCGGCGTCGTCGACGTGCCGGGCGTCGTCGCGGTCCCCGGGGTGGCCGACGAGGCGCCCGAGCCCAGCCCGACCTGGCCGAGCGCCGCGCGCAGCGTGCCGAGCGACCGCGCGCCGGAGGGGGCGCGGATGGCCTGGGGCCGGTTGAGCGCCGCGAGCGTGACCTGCAGCGCGATGTGCCCCGAGCGCAGCCCGCCCGCGCGGGCCTGCAGGTCCGTGGGCACCGCGATGCGGACGTCGAGCGAGAGCTTGCGCAACGTGCGGTCGGCCGTGCCCGTCCAGACGTCGACGGTCGCGGCCGACACCGACCGGGCGATCGCGTCGCGCTGGGCGGCCGTGAGCCGGGTCGGGACGCTCGTGCCCGTCGCCGCGCCGCCCGCCTGCGTCACGCTGCGCGCCTTGCCCAGCAGCGTGTTGAGGTCGCCGAGCAGGCGCGGGACGTCGACGGCGGCGCTGATGTGGTCGGTCTGCGTCCCGGCGATGTCCTCGCGGCCGCGCGCCCTGGGCGCCTTGAGCCAGGTCAGCGGCGACACGCCCAGCGCCGACAGCGACGGCACCGCCTTCGCCGAGGACGCCGAGTCGGCCCGGGCGCGGCGGTAGCCCTCGGCGAAGCTGGCGTCGATGTCCCTGCCCAGCGCGAAGGCCTGGCCCTCCAGCGTGAGGTAGCCGACGCCGTGGGCGAACGTCGCGCCGATGGTGACCGGGCTCGTGCCGCCGTTGAGGTCGAGCTCGAGCGCGAAGTCGGGCAGCGTCGTGCCGCCGTTGGACTGGAAGGGGCCGCTGAGGTGGAGGTTCAGCGGCTGGCTGAAGCTCGGCAGGCCCTGCAGGTCGGCCACCAGGACGGCGTCCACCGAGCCGCTGCGGATGGGATGCGCAGTGCCGAACGTGGCCTTGAGCATCGCCCCGGCGTCCCCGCCGCCCGAGGCGTTGTCGCCCCCGCCACCGCAGGCCGCGACCCCGGTCGCCGAGGCGGCGACGGCGAGCAGGACGGCGAGCAGGCGGAGGCGGCGCGGCATGGCAAGCAGGGTTGCGGACCCGGCGGTCGGCGAGCGTAGCATCGGCCCCGTGCGCCGAACGCTGGTCCTCCTGGCGGTGGCGGCGGCCGTCGCCGTGCCCATCGCCGCCGTCCCCGCGGCGGACGCCGCGCCCGTGCTCGTGCTGGGCGCCGACGGCCACGTGCGCACGCGCGAGGACCCCTACCTGCCGCCGGCCGCCCCGCTGCCGGCGCCGGCGCCCGTGGACGCCGTGCCGCGCGCCCGGGCCGCCGCCGCCGGGCCGAGCGTGCCCGCCGAGCTGCGCCGCCTGCAGGCCGCGGGGACGCTGGACCCCGCGACCGCCGCGGGCTACCACGACGCCTACGTCGCGGCGCGCGACACGCTGCGGCGCCTGCACGGCTACCGGCGCACGCAGCTCGCCGCGGTCCTCGGCCAGGTCCGGGCGGCCGCGGCCGGCGGGCGCTTCATCCCCTCGCGCCTGCCCGCGCTGTTCCTGACGCTGCAGCGCAACCGCGCCTGGTGGGCCGCGGCGCCGATCCCGGCCCCAGGCCGCCGCATGACGTTCCAGGGCAGCCGGATCGTGTGGCAGCACTACCCCGGCCAGGGCCTGCAGATCCAGTGGCTCGGGACGTTCGGCAAGGCCAACGCGCTCTGGCGCTCGGGCGACCACGACCCCGACCTGCGGCGCCTGCTCGACGAAGCGCTCGGGCTGGCCACGCAGCGGGCCGGGGGCATCGCGTTCGAGTACCAGTTCACCTTCGACGGCGGCCGGCCGCCGTGGGTCAGCGGCCTGGCCCAGGGCACCGCGCTCTCGGCACTGTCGCGGGCCGCCGTCCGCCTGTCGGCCCCCGCCTACTTCGACGCGGCGCGCAGCGCGCTGGGGATCTTCCGCACCCCGCCGCCGCAGGGCGTGCGCGTCGACACGCCCGCCGGGGCGCACTACCTCCAGTACTCCTACGCCCCGTCGCAGCGCATCGTCAACGGCTTCACGCAGGCCCTCAACGGGCTGCACGACTTCGCCGCGCTGGCCAACGACGACGAGGGCCGCGCCCTGTTCGCCTCCGGCGAGGCCGAGCTGCGCACCGAGCTGCCCGCCTTCGACACCGGCGCGTGGTCCCTGTACTCCCGCGCGGCCACCGGGGGCGGCGGCATGGAGTCCGACCTGGGCTACCACGAGCTGCTGCGCGACTTCCTCCGCGGCCTGTGCGACCGGCTCACCGCCGACGCCCGGCGCGCCGCGTCCGTCGGCGGCACGGAGGCCTCGCCGGCACCCGACCCCGCCCCCTACTGCCAGACGGCCACGCGCTTCACCGACGACCTGCGCACCCCGCCCGTGCTGGCGATCGCGCCCCAGCGCCTGCGCCAGAAGGGGTCGGGCGCGATCCGCTTCACGGTCGACAAGGTCTCGTGGGTGACCATCACGATCCGCCGGGGATCGACCGTCGTGCTGCAGCGGACCGCGCGGCTGGGGCGCGGCCGGCACAGGATCGGCTTCCGCCCCGCCAAGGCCGGGCCGCACACCATCACCCTGCGCGCGGTCGACCTCGCGGGCAACGCCGCGACCGCGACCGGCGCGCTCAGCGTCGCGCCCGCCGCAGCCAAGAGGCGCCGCGCGCCGTAGGATCGCTCCCCTTGGGAGTCCCGCGGACGATCCTCTACACCGGCAAGGGCGGCGTGGGCAAGACGTCGGTCGCTGCGGCCACCGCGCGCCGCTGCGCCGCTGCCGGGCTGCGGACGATCGTGCTCAGCACCGATCCCGCCCACAGCCTCGCCGACGCGCTCGCGCTCCCGCTCGGCGCCGACCCCACCCCGGCCGGTGACGGCCTCTGGGGCCAGCAGGTCAGCGCCCAGCAGGAGCTCGAGCGCAACTGGGCCGCCGTGCAGGACTGGCTCGGCGACATGCTCGTGGCCCGCGGCGTGGACCGCATCAGCGCCGCCGAGCTCACCGTCCCGCCCGGCATGGACGAGCTCTTCAGCCTGCTGGCCATCCGCCGCCATCACGAGTCCGGCGACTACGACGTCGTCGTCGTGGACTGCGCGCCGACCGGCGAGACGCTGCGGCTGCTGTCGTTCCCCGACGTCGCGCGCTGGTGGCTGGACAAGGTCTTCCCCCAGCAGGGCCGTCTGCTGGACGCGGCCCGGCCGCTGGCCCGTGCGGTCCTCGACGTCTCGCTGCCCGGCGCGGAGGTGTTCGACGACGTCGAGGCCCTCGTGCGCAACCTCATCGTCATGAACGAGCTGCTGCGCGACGCCGACCACGTGTCGGTCCGCCTGGTCATGACGCCCGACCGGATGGTCGTCGACGAGGCGCGCCGTACGTTCACCTATCTCAACCTGTACGGGTACCTGACCGACGCCGTCGTGGTCAACCGCGTCTTCGGCGCCGAGGTGGGCGACTACTTCGCGCCCTGGCGCACCCGCCAGCAGGCCCAGCTGCAGGCCGTCGCCGAGGCGTTCGCGCCCGTCCCGGTGCTCGAGGCCCCGTACTTCGAGGAGGAGGTCGTCGGGCCCGCGATGCTCGACCGCCTCGGCGAGGCGCTGTTCGCGGCGACGGGCACGGGCCACGAGCGCCTGCACCACCAGGTCTCCGAGCGCCTGGTCCTGGGCCCCGACGGCGCCACGCTGCGGCTCGAGCTGCCCTTCGCGCAGCGCGGCGACGTCACGCTCAAGCGCGTGGGCGCCGAGCTCATCGTCGGCGTCGACGGCCACCGGCGCACGATGCTGCTGCCGCCCGCGCTCGACGGCCTGCACCCCAGCCGGGCCGACCTGGCCGACGGCGCGCTGACGATCACGTTCGCCGGCGCCGGCGGAGGGTCCGCGTGACGGCCGAGCCGCTGGACGAGCTGCGGCGCAGCCTGCACGCCACCCAGCGCGCCGCGGAGCGCCTGGCCGCCGAGGTCCCGCCCCAGGGCTGGGCCTCGGACACCGGCCGCAACCTCGCGGTGGCCGAGATCGAGGCGCTGCTCTCCGTGCTGGCCACGCTGTGCGGCCTGATCCCCGACGACCTCTGGGACCAGGTGCGCGAGGTGGCCCGCCGCCTGGTGGCGCTGCTCGCCACGATCCTCGAGGTCGTCGTCCAGCGCCTGTCGGCGCCCCGCCCGCGGCCCGCGGCCGGCGGCGACGACGCTGCCGTCCAGGACATCCCGATCTTCTGACCCGGTCCTGCCCCGCGCATACAATCGACGCGATGGCGGAGGCCCCGACGTGATCACGCGCCTACGCCGAGCCTTCGGCGTGCTCGCCGCCGAGCAGCGACGCGTGCTCCTCGCCGCGGTGCTCGTGCTCGTCTCCATGCTGCTCCCCTGGTACTCCAAGACGACGACGGGCTTCCAGGGCAACACGATCGCCGCCCAGCACGAGGCCAAGCTGGCGATCTTCGTTCCCTCGTTCGTCGAGGCGTCGATCTTCCTCGTGGCGATCGCGCTCATCGTCCTCATGTTCCGCCGCGGCGAGCGCAGCGCCTTCCACCTGCCCTTCGGGGACGGGGTCGTCGTCACCGCCGCGGGCGCCTGGGTCAGCCTGCTGGTCTTCTACCGCTTCGTCGACCAGCCCAGGGGCGGCACGACGAGGAACCTCGTCTACACCTACGACCTGTCGTGGGGCATCTTCTTCGGCCTGCTGGCCGGCGCGTTCCTCATCTATGCCGGCCAGCGCCTGCGGACCGCGCGGCTGCCCGAGCCCGGCGCGCCGGGCGAGGCGCCGACGCAGCCCGACCGCCGTGCGCGCCCCCGCGAGCGCCCGCCGCGCGACCCCTTCGGGCCGCCCCCGGCGCGGCCGCCGGGCGAGCCCGATCCCGCCGCCGCGGCCACGACGCGCGTCCCTCGCGCCCCACGGCCGCGCGAGCCCGACGACGGGACCGCGCCCACCGAGCGCCACGACCGCCGCCCCGAGATCGACGGCGGCACGCAGCTCAGCTTCGACGAGCAGGAGTAGGCCGCGCCCTCACCGGGAACGCCATTGGGGCAACCCTGGCCACACCGGAGGAAGATCATGCTGCTGCGCCGACGCCGGACCGAGGCGATCCAGAACGCCGACGATCGCGAGGTCATCGTCGAGCACGGTACCTCGCTCGCGAAGGGGCCCGCGCTCATCGTGGGGTCCATCCTGGTGGCCTTCGGGCTCGCGAGCCTGCTCAAGAACGCCGACTTCCCGTCGGCCTCCGCGAACTTCCCCGACGGCACCGCCCAGGGGTCGAACTTCCTCGGCTTCGAGGTCAACGGCTGGACCGGCTTCTTCTGCATCACGGCCGGTGCGCTGCTGCTCTTCGGCGCCGCCCAGCACCACCTGGCCAAGATGATGTCCCTGCTCGTCGGCCTCGCGCTCGGCGCCTGCGCGGTCATCGCGCTCATCGACGGCCACGACGTGCTGGGGCTCGCGGCCGCCAACGGCTGGACCAAGCTCGGCTGGGCCGTCGCCGCGGTCGTCCTCGTCCTCAACGTCCTGGCCCCGCGCCGGCGCCGCGAGCGCGTCGTGCGGGCCGGCGGCGCCGCCGCCGTCGCCCCGGCCGCCACGCGCACCGACCGCGGGCGCGTCGTCGCCGACGAGCCCGCCCGCCGTGGGCGCTTCGGCCGTCACCGCGACGTGGAGGTCGTCGACGAGCCCGCCACGACCGTCGGCGAGCGCCCGCCCCGGGCCTGAGTCGTCCGGGATCAGGCCGCCCGGGGCCGGACCAGGCCCCGGGCCGCCACGAGCCCCCAGCAGGCCTCCAGGAGCAGGAAGCCCCACTGGCGGTCGGCGAGAGCGAGCGCGGCCAGCAGGCCGGACCCCAGAACGTTGAGCCACAGGTAGGCCTGGCCGTCGGCGCGCATGCGGCAGAGCTGGGAGCCCGCGAACGGGACGAGCACCACGACGGCGCCGACGACCTGGAGCAGCTGCGCGAGGGACATGGAGGCCTCCTTCACGCGCCGTCGTCGGTCCGGGTACGGCGCGCTCTCTCGTCCGAGGCGGCCCCGTGCGGGGCGCCGGCCCACAGGCTAGCCCCCGGCCGCGCCTCAGGACACGGGGCCGTGGTCGTCGTAGGCCTGGTAGGCCCCGAGGAGCAGCAGCGCGGTCGCCAGGAAGAGGATCGCGATGCCGATCCCCACGATGCGCTGGTCGCGGAACACGTGGCCCATGACGGCCAGCACGACGCCGAAGGTCATCAACGCGTAGACCGGGGTGGAGGGGATCGCGGCGAGCACCACGGCGGTCACCCTACGAGGCGCGGGCCCCGCGGGCGGCCGGGCCTCGTAGAATCCGCGGTCCATGCCGGTCGAGCCGAACTCCGTCACCGACGTCCTGGACGGCCTGCGGGCCACGGGCTACCTGCCGGGGGAGTCGACCGCGCTGGTCGGCTACCTCGCGGCCAAGCTCGGGAAGCCGATCCTCGTGGAGGGCCCGGCGGGCGTCGGCAAGACCGAGCTGGCCAAGGCGATGGCCCGCTACCTGGGCCGCGACCTCGTGCGCCTGCAGTGCTACGAGGGCCTCGACGAGGCCAAGGCGCTGTACGAGTGGAACTACCGCAAGCAGCTGCTGCGGATCCAGGCCGAACGCCAGGGCACCGGCTGGGACGACGTCCAGGAGGACATCTTCGGGTCCGAGTTCCTCCTCGAGCGCCCGCTGATGACCGCGATCGCCTCCGAGGCCCCGGTCGTGCTGCTCATCGACGAGATCGACAAGACCGACCAGGAGTTCGAGGCCATGCTCCTCGAGGTCCTCAGCGACTTCCAGATCTCGATCCCCGAGCTCGGGACGGTGACCGCGCGCTCGCACCCGATCGTCCTGCTGACGTCGAACAACACGCGCGAGCTCACCGAGGCGCTCAAGCGCCGCTGCCTGTACCTGTGGCTCGACTACCCGGGCCTGGAGCACGAGCTCGAGATCGTCCGCCTGCACACGCCCGACCTCCCCGAGGCCGTCGCGCGCCGGCTCGTCGAGGTCATCCACATGGTCCGCGACCTCGACCTCAAGAAGCCGCCGAGCATCGCCGAGTCGATCGACTGGGCCCGCGCCCTGCTGCTGCTCGGCGCCCAGGACATCGACGAGAAGATGTTCCGGGACACGATGTCGATCATCGTCAAGCACCGCACCGATCTCGACATCGTCGCCGAGCGCGTCGGCGTCAAGCTCGGCGACGGCCTGGGAGGCGCTGTCGGTGCCCCCACCGCCTCCTGACCGCCGCACGCGGCCGCCCGCGCGCAGCCCCGGCGTCCACAGCGCCGGCGCGGAGTCCCCGGCGGGCATCGCCGGCCGGATCCTGGAGTTCGGCGAGGAGCTGCGCGGCGAGGGCGTGGCCGTCGGGACCTCCGAGCTGCTGGACGCGTTCGCCGTCCTGCAGCACGTCGCGTGGACCGAGCAGGAGGACTTCCGCGAGGCGCTGGCCGCCACCCTGGCCAAGTCCCAGGACGACCGGCGCGTCTTCGAGCTCGTCTTCGACCGCTTCTTCTTCCGCGCCGCCGAGCTCGCCGCCGTCGAGGAGGGCATCCGCGAGGCCGGCGGGATCTCGCCCGAGGACGCCGGCCAGCTCGACATGGAGGAGCTGCGCCGCCAGGTCGCCGCGGCGATCCGGGACGGCAACCAGTCCATGATGCGCGACCTCGCGCGGCTGGCCATCGCCGCGTTCGGCCGCCAGGGCGAGGGCTCGGGCGTCATCGGCGTCGACGTCCAGCGCATCCGCCGCTCGCTGGCCCTGCGCACCGACCCCCAGACCGACCTGCCGCCCGACGACCCGCGGGCCAAGGGCCTGCCGCGGGAGGAGATCCGCCGCTTCGAGGCGATGCTGCGCCAGGAGCTCGAGCGCGGGCAGATCGAGCGCACCGAGCAGCTCTCTCCCGCCCGTGCGCTCAACGAGCTCGACCGCGCGCTGCCGTCGGGGCCGCTGCAGGACCTCGCCGCGGTGCACCGCGTCGTGGCCCAGCTCAAGCGCCGGCTGAAGACCCAGGGCAACGAGCACCGCGGCCGCAAGCGCCACGCCGCGGTCGACATGCGCCGCACGATGCGCGCGTCGCTGGAGTTCGGCGGCGTGCCGGCGGTCATCAAGGAGAAGCCCGTACGCCCGCGGCGCCCGGAGATCTACGTCCTGTGCGACGTGTCGACGTCGGTGACCAGCGCGTCGGTGTTCTTCCTGTCGGTGCTGCACGCCCTGCACGACTCGTTCCGCAAGATGCGCTCGTTCGTGTTCATCGAGCGCATCAGCGAGGTCACCGAGGTCTTCGCCAAGGAGCGCGACTTCAAGGCCGTGGCCGAGGCCATCGGCCGCGACGCCGGCGTCGCCGACATCTCGGGCTACACGGACTACGGGCGCGTGTGGAACGAGTTCCGCGACCTCGTCGAGGAGGACCTGCACCCGCGCGCCACGGTCATCGTCCTCGGCGACGCCCGCACCAACGGCCGCGACCCCCGCGCCGACATCTTCGCCAAGATCGCCTCCAAGGCCGGGCGCACGTTCTGGCTGAACCCCGAGCCGCGGTTGTACTGGAACTACGGCGACTCGGTGATCTCGGCCTACGAGCAGCACTGCGACGCCTACGAGTGCTGGACGACGCTGCAGCTCGAGGACTTCGTCAAGGCCCTCGCCAGCCCCGTGCGGCGCTAGCCGACAGGCCCCGCGGGCCGGGGCCGGGCCGCGAATCGCTCTGGTACGGTGAATCCCAAGGAAACCAGGGGTGCTGGAGCGTTCGTCCGGCTGAGATAGATCCGCGTCCGGGATCTGACCCTTCGAACCTGTGGGGTAATGCCCGCGGAGGGAGCGATGGCGACGAGGGTCGGGGCTCCTGCCCAGGAGCCGGTGGAGACCGAGAGCGAAGTCCGGCTGGAAGGCGTCACGCGCCGCTTCGGCGACGTCGTGGCGCTGCGCGACGTCTCCGTGTCGGTGGCGCGCGACGAGGTCGTGGCCGTCGTCGGCCCCAGCGGCAGCGGCAAGTCGACGCTGCTCGAGCTCGTATGCGGCCTCCAGGCGCCCGACGCCGGCCGGGTGGCCGCCTCGCGCGCCGTGCTCATGCCCCAGCGCGACCTCCTGCTGCCCTGGCTCGACGCCCTCGACAACGCGGCGCTGCCCCTGCGCCTGGCCGGCGGGCGGCGCCCCGCGGCGCGCGAGCGCGCCCATGCCCTGCTCGGCGAGCTCGGCCTGGGCGGCTTCGAGCACGCCCGCACGTGGGAGCTGTCGGGCGGCATGCGCCAGCGGGTCGCCGTCGCGCGGACGCTGCTGGCCGGCGCCCCCGTCCTGGCCCTCGACGAGCCCTTCGGGGCCCTGGACGCCATCACCCGCGCCGACGCCCAGGACTGGCTGGCCGGGGTCCTGGCGCGCGAGCCGCGGACCGTCCTGCTCGTGACCCACGACGTGGAGGAGGCGGCGCTGCTGGCCGACCGCGTCGTCGTGCTCTCCCCGCGTCCCGGGCGCGTCGTCTGCGACCTGCCCGTGGGCCTGCCGCGCGGCGACCGCGCCCGGTCGCCGTCGGACCCGGCCGTCGTCGCCGTCCGCGCCCGCGCGATGGAGGCGCTGCGCGGCGCCATGGGGCCGGCGGCCTGATGCTGTCGGCGCTGCTCGTGCTGCTGCTGCTCGGCGGCTGGGAGGCCTACGCCCGGCTGGGCTCGGTCGACGCCTTCATCCTGCCCGCGCCCACGCAGGTCGCCCAGGCGCTGTGGGACGACCGCGGGCTGCTGTGGGACAACCTGCTCGTCACGGGCCAGGAGGTCGTCCTGGGCCTCGCCCTCGCGCTGGCCGCGGGCATCGTGCTGGCCGTGGCCCTGCACCTGTCGGGGCGGCTGCGCCGGGCCGTGTACCCGCTGCTGGTCGGCACCCAGGCCATCCCGATCGTGACGATCGCGCCGCTGCTGGCCGCCTGGTTCGGCTACGGGCTGCTGCCCAAGCTCGTCGTCGTCGCGCTCGTCTGCTTCTTCCCCATCGTGGTCACCACGCTCGACGGGCTGGCCTCCGTGGACCCCGAGCAGCACAAGCTCATGCGCACGCTCGGCGCCTCCCGGGTGCAGGCCTTCCGCTGGGTCGAGGCGCCGGCGGCCCTGCCCGCGGCGCTCTCAGGCGCCAAGATCGCCGTCGCGGTCGGCGGCATCGCCGCGGTCTTCGCCGAGTACACGGGCTCCGAGCGCGGCCTCGGCCACCTCCTGCTGCAGTCCATCCCGCAGCTCGAGACCCCGCGGGCGTGGGCCACCGTCGTCGTCCTCGCGGCGCTGGCCGTCTTCTGCTTCGCCCTCCTGGCCCTCGCCGAGCGCCGCCTGGCGCCGTGGGCCCACCGACGAAAGGACCCCGTCACATGATCCCGCGCCTCCGATCCGGCCGGCGGTGGCCGGCCGCCGTCGCCGTCGTCCTCGCAGCCCTCGCGGCGCTCGCGCTCAGCGCGTGCGGCGCCAAGAAGGACACGCTGACGACCCGGGGCACGCCCCAGCGGATCGACCTCGTCCTGGACTACCTCCCCAACGCCGACCACGCCGCGATCTACGCCGCGCAGGCCACCGGCGCGTTCAGGGCCGCGGGCCTGGACGTGCGCATCCGCGTCCCGTCCGACCCCGCCGCGCCGCTCAAGCTCGTCGCCGCCGGCCGAGCCGACCTGGCGATCTCCTACGAGCCCGAGCTGCTGCTCGCCCGCGACAAGGGCCTGCGCGTGGCGTCCATCGGCGCGCTGGTGCAGAAGCCGCTGACCTCGATCATCTCCCTCGGCGGCAAGGTCAGGACGGCCGCCGACCTCGAGGGCAAGACCGTCGGCACGGCGGGCATCCCCTACCAGTCGGCCTACCTGAAGACGATCGCGCGCGCCCACGGGTTCGACCCGGCGTCGATCAAGGAGGTCAACGTGGGGTTCAACCTCGTGCCGGCGATGCTGAGCAAGAAGGTCGACGCCACGCTCGGCGCGTTCTGGAACGTCGAGGGCGTGCAGCTGCGCCGCCAGAACAAGCACCCGACGATCATCCACACCGAGCAGGCCGGCGTGCCCACCTACGAGGAGCTCGTGATCGTCGCCGGCCAGGACGAGCTGCGCACCCGCGGCGACGTCATGCGCCGCTTCGTGCAGGCCGTGGCCCGCGGCGCCAAGGCCGTGCGCAAGGACCCGCAGGTCGGAGTCGACGCGCTGGTCAAGGCCGACAAGAGCCTGGACCCGGCGCTCACGCTGGCCAGCATCAAGGCCACGCTGCCGGCGTTCTTCCCGGCCGATGCGGCGTTCCCCTGGGGCTACCAGAACGCCGACGAGTGGAAGGCCTACGGGCAGTGGATGCTCGACAACGGCCTCGTCAAGCGCCTGCCGACCCCGACGTCGCTGACGAACGAGTTCCTGCCCGGCCGCGGTATCTGACCCACTGCCCGCGGGCCACGAGGTCGTTCACGCCGCGAAGCGCAGCGCCGCCCCGCCGCCCGTGGCCCTGGGCCCGAGCGCGTGGGCGGCGGCCAGCCCGCGCCAGCCCGCGTAGGGCGCGAACAGCGCGCGGACGTCGTCCTCCCCCGCCCGGGCCGCCGGGTCGCCGCCCGAGCGCAGGCGCCCGACGAGCTTGAGGAAGGCCAGGTCGCCGGCGGGCAGCTGGTCGTGGCGGCCCTGCCCGTGCAGGGCCAGGACCTCGACGGTCCACGCGCCGACGCCGGGGATGCGCCGCAGCCGCGCCCAGCCGCGCTCGTGGTCGGGGTCGCGCAGGTCCACCCGGCCGCAGGCGACCTCGCGCGCGACGCGCACGAGCGCCAGCGACCGACCGGCCGACAGGTCGAGGGACTGCAGCAGCGCCGGCGACGTGCCGGCCAGCCGCGACGGCGCGGGCAGGTCGTGCAGCGTGCCCGTCCCGTCCCAGTCCGGCGCCCGGCGGCCCAGGCGATGCAGGATCGCCCGCTCGATCGCCGCCGCGCGGTCGTACTCGATGAGCTGCTCGCAGATGGCCCACGCCAGGGCCTCGAACGGCTCGGGGCGCCGAGCCACCCGCAGGTGCGGCCGGGCCCGGACCGACGGCCCGATGAGCGGGTCGTCGCGCCAGCGCTCGTAGAACGGCCGCAGGTCCTCGTCGACGCCGAGGGCGAAGCGCATCCGCGCCACGGCCTCCTCGGCGACGTCGCGCCGCGCCGCGCGGGCGCCGACGATCACGTGGCCGGCCGACGGCTGCGCGACGCGGACGACCGCCGGCGCATCGTCGACGTGCAGGACGCGCTCCAGGACCCCGCCGCGGCGCCGGCGCAGCACGCCGTCCAGCCCCCCGCCGCCGCGCAGGCGGAACGGCCAGGGTGGGCGGATCTCGCGCCGGACCTCGACGCGATCGGCCCCCGGAGGCGCCACGACGGTCGCGCCCCGCGCCTAGTCGCGGTTGAGCAGGTGGATGTCCACCAGGAAGGACCGCGAGGCGCGGACGTCGCCGAGCAGCTTGCGGTCCTTGCGCCCGGCGCGCAGCGCCCGCCGGGCGCGGCGGTGGCGCACGACGGCGACGGTGGCCGCCCCGGCCGCGAAGCCGGTCACCGCGACCGCAGCGGCCTGGACGGCCACCGGCGAGGCGGCGGCCAGCCCGGTGCGCGGGGCGGGCGCGGGTGGCGCCGCGTAGGCGCGAGGGCCCTCGGGGACCGGCACCGCGTCGACCACCTCGGCGTCGTCGGCGACGCCGGGCCGGGGCTGCTCGTCGTCAGCGGGGTCCGTCACGGCCAGCAAGGATGCCGGATCCGGGCGCCGGGCGCGATGCGCCCGGTCCGTCGGAGCGCATCGCCCCGTCGAGGGCGGGCGTCCCGCCGGCCACGGAGCGGTTGCCGGTCCTGGCCGGTGCCGTGCCGAAGATCGTGTCCCAGTACGGCGCGCTGATGCCGAAGCCGCGCTCGTCGTCCTGGAAGTGGTGGCGCATGTGCAGCTCGCGCAGCCGCCGTCCCATCGCCGTGCGCGGCGTGTGGTGGTGCACGTGGTAGTGGAGCATGTCGTAGGCCAGGTAGCCGGCCAGGAACGAGCCGCCGAACACCAGGGCCGCGTCGTAGCCCATGATCCCCCAGAACGCCCACAGCAGCGCGGCCGCGAGCGGGACGCTCACCGACGGCGGCATGACGAGCCGCAGCGGGTCGTTGGGGTGGTCGTGGTGGACGCCGTGGATCATCCAGTGCAGGCGCGCGCCGACCCCGTGGTCGGGCTCGAAGTGGAACACGACCCGGTGCAGCCAGTACTCGAACAGCGTCCACGTCAGGTACCCGGCCAGCGCCAGCCCGACGCTGTTGAGCACGCCCTCCCGGCTGACGCCCTCGACGAGCATGTACGAGATGACCGGCCCGAACAGGGCCGGCGGGACCGCCGGATGCACCCGCGTGAAGCGGTCCAGCAGACGACTCTGGAACATCGGCGGTGAGGCCTTCAGGTCGTCGGACCGACGCATTAGGCGGACCTTATCACCGCCAGTCAAGCTGATTGCGCGCGCACCTATTCCGCAGGTCCGCGCAACGTCCGGCCGTAGATCCGGTATCGCTTGACCACGCGGCCGTGCATCGCCTCCATGCCGCGGTTCATCGCCCGGTTGGTCTCCAGGATCCAGCCCATCTCGCCGCCCTTGATGCGGGCGTGGCGTTCGGCGGTGTCGAAGTGCTCGACGTACAGCGCGGCGGCGGCGCCCGTGTGCTGGAAGGCCGGCTTGACGCCCAGGAACCCCACGCGGACGCGGTCCATGATCCGGTGGCGGCGCACGAAGTGCCACCAGCCCAGCGGCAGCAGGCGGCCGTTCATCCGCGCCAGCACCTTGTTGAGGTCGGGCACCGTGATCGCCATCGCGATCGCCTCGCCGCCGACCTCGGCGATCATGAACCACTCCTTGGCGTAGGCCAGCTGGAGATCGAGCGCGTACTTGTCCAGATCCTCGGCGTCGTAGGGCACGAAGCCGAAGTTGCGCCGCCACGCGCGGTTGTAGATCTCGGCGAACAGGTCGAGGTCGCGGCGCAGGTGGCGCCGCGACATCCGCCGGATGGTGACGCCGTGCTTCTCCCGGGCGTCGCGGGCGAGCTCGGGCAGGATCGGCAGCATCTGCTCGCGGTCGTCGATCGCCAGCTGCCACATCCACAGGTCGACGACCTTCTCCAGGCCGGCGCCCTCGCACAGGCCCTGGTAGTAGGTCGGGTGCCACGGCTGGCGGATCATCGGCGCGAGCTCGTGGCCCTCGATGACGATGCCGCTCTCGTCGTTCATGATGAAGTCGGCCGGGCCGATCATCTCCTCCATGCCGCGCTCGTCCAGCCACGCGGCCGCGGTGTCCAGCAGCGCGCCCGCGACCTCCGGATCGTCCTCGGACTCGAAGAACCCGAACCAGCCGCGGCGCTCGCCGTGGTGGCGGTTGTAGGCGTGGTCGACGTGCGCGGAGATCCGCCCGACCACGCGACCATCGCGGCGGGCGAGGAAGAGCTCGAAGTCCACGCGCCCGGCGTAGGGCCCGAGACGGCGGCTGAGGAACAACCGGCGCTCGAGGCGCAGCGGCGGCACCCACGGCGTCCCGGCGTGCAGCCCGAACGGCAGCTCGATGAACGCTCCGACGTCGCGGAACGAGCGGGCGGGGCGCACGTCGACGGCCATGGGCGCGCCACCCTAGCGGGTATGTGGCCGTATACCCTGGGCGCGATGACCGCTCGCGCGCAGGTCGACGTGTTCGAGAAGGCCCGGACGTTCGAGCGCCTGGAGATCCTCCGCGCCGCCCGGGAGCTCGACCTCGTCCCGTACTTCCGGGTGATGGAGAGCCCGGCCCGCCCCATCGTCGAGATGGAGGGCGCCGCCCGCATCATGCTCGGCGGCAACAACTACCTGGGCCTGACCGAGGACGAGCGCGTCATCGCCGGCGCACGCGACGCGCTGGAGCGCTACGGGACCGGGATGACGGGCTCGCGGCTGCTCAACGGCACGACCGCCATGCACCTCGAGCTCGAGGCCGAGATCGCCGACTGGATGGGCACCCAGGACGCCATCGTCTTCACGACGGGCCACCAGGCCAACGTCGGGACGCTGGGCACGATCCTGGCCCCGGGCGACACGGTCATCGTCGACTCGGGCGACCACGCCTCGATCCTGGACGGGTGCCTGCTCTCGCGGGCCAAGCTGCGCCCGTTCCGCCACAACCGCCTGGACAAGCTCGAGAAGATGCTCGAGCGCTCGACCCAGGACGGCGGCGGCGTCCTGGTCGTCGTCGACGGCGTGTTCTCCATGGAGGGCGACATCGCCGCCCTGCCGGAGATCTGCGACCTGTGCGAGCGCTACGGCGCGCGCCTCATGGTTGACGAGGCCCACGGTGCCGGCGTCCTGGGCGCCCGCGGGGCCGGGACCTCCGAGCTGCTGGGCGTCGAGGACCGCGTCGACCTGCGCATGGGCACGTTCTCCAAGTCGCTGGCGTCCTGCGGCGGGTTCCTGGCCGGCGACGCCGACGTCATCGAGTTCCTGCGCATCTCCTCGCGGGCGTTCCTGTTCACCGCCTCGGGCGTGCCCGCCGCGACGGGCGCCGCACTGGCCGCCCTGCGGGTCATCCGCAGCGACGAGGGCCGGGCCCTGCTGGGCCGCGTGCTGGACAACGCGCGCTACTGGCGCGACGGGCTCGAGGAGCGCGGCTTCGCCGTCGTCGCACCCCAGCCGCTGCCGCCGGGCGCGGACCCCGCCGACGTCGTCACCCCCATCGTGCCCGTGCTCATCGGCGACGACTGGCAGGCCGGCGTGCTGTGGAAGGCGCTGTTCGATCGCGGGGTGTTCGTCAACACCGCGCTGCACCCCGCCGTGCCGCCCGGCGGGGCGCTGCTGCGCACGAGCGTGATGGCCACGCACGACCGCCCGATGCTCGACCGCGCCCTCGAGACCTTCTCGACGGTCAAGGCCGAGTTCGAGGCCCAGCACGGCCCACTGCCGGGCCCCGGCGAGCACGGCTCGCGGCGCGCCGCGTAGCACGTCCGGCGAGCGTTCGCGGGCCGCCTCGCGGCTCATGTCCCTGCCGGAACGTCGGGTCCTGAAGGCGGGAGAAAAAAGGCGCTCTGAGCGCATGTTGCCCCGGAGCGCACCTTGAAGGCCACCGGGGGCCTGCCATACGTTCGGACCGCGTCGGACGGCGGCGCCCTGGGGAGGGATGTCCGGACCGAGGAGCGGGTTGTGCAGAGGAGAGCCCGCTCGTCGTCCCGGTGCACGTGGTCACCCGAGGGTCTCCGGCCGTCCGGACGTTCAGCACGCACAACGACAACGTGGCCGCCCCACGCCGAGAGTGGCGGCCGGGAAGGACAGATGACCGCAGCGACGACGATCGCCCCTGCGCCGCAGCACCTGCGCGCACTGGCCCGAGCGAACGAGGTCCGTCTCGCACGCGCCGAGCTCAAGCGCCAGGTGGCCGATGGGGAGATCAGCGCCGCGCACGTCGTCCTCGAATGCCCGTGGGAGGCCGCCTCGATGACGGTCTCCGACCTCCTCACCAGCCAGCGGCGCTGGGGCACCACGCGGTGCCGCAAGCTGCTGGCGTCGATCCCGATGTCGGAGAACAAGACGATCGGGTCGATGACGGAGCGCCAGCGCACGGCGCTGTCGAACCTCCTGAGGGACCCCACGGCCTAGCGGACGCGGCGTACGGCCCGGTGGGCGCGCTCCGAGCGCGCCCATCGCGCCCGGCCCCGCGGCGTCACGCCGTCGCGATCTCCAGCAGGTTGCCGTCGGGGTCGCGGAAGTAGATCGAGCGGAAGCGCCCGCGCTCGAAGATCTCCGAGCACGGCACGCCGCGGTCGCGCAGGTAGTCGCGCCAGGCGAGCTGCTCGTCGGCCGAGCCGACCTGGAAGGCGAAGTGGTGCACCCCGCCCCGCCCGTCGGTCGCCTCCGCCATCTGCGGGTACTCCAGGAAGGACACGAGCGTGCCGGGCGTCGCCGCGGCGTCGCCGAACCAGAAGTGGCGCGTCCCCGGGTCGTCGTCGTTGTCGCCCTCGTCGGTCAGCGCGAGGCCCAGCACGTCGCGGTAGAACGCCGTGGTGCGCTCGAGGTCGGCGACGATCGCCGTCACGTGGTGCAGGCCCCGCAGCCGCATGCGGCGCTCGCCGGGCGGGGGCACGGAGGACGGCTCGCTCACGCGCGGAACCCTACGCCGCCGCTCCGACGCACGAACGCGCGGCGGAAGCCGACGAAGGCGCCGGCGAAGGCCAGCAGGCCCACGACGAGCACGAGCGTCTGGGGTACCGGCAGCAGCCAGACCGGGATCGCGGCGATCAGCGCGCACAGGCCGGCCAGCAGCGACGAGTGCGACCGGTAGCCGGCGAAGTGCTCGCGCAGTGCGAGCTCGCCGGCCGACAGCGTGACGAGCACGACGCCTCCGGCCACGAGCACCCCGCGCCGGTCGCCGTGGGTCAGGAAGCCCAGGACGAGCAGCACGATGGCCAGCAGGATGCACAGCTCGGTCAGCGGGAACGGCGCCCAGGCCGGCTGCGGCGCGTCCTCGCGGCGCGACTTGTAGGTCGCGGCCTTCGGCGCCGGGGGCGGCGGCACCGGTGCGCTCTGCGCCGGGCGCGGAGGCGGCGCGACCGGCGACCCGGCGCGCTTGCGGCTGCGGCGTCCCATGCCCGGGGGATCCTACGCGGCCCGGAGGCCGCGCATCGCCGGTGGGTCGCGGCGTGGGACCGCCGGCCCGGCGATCCCGGTGGCTGACGGGCAGCCGCTGGACAGCTTGACGTGCCACCAGCCCATGAGCATCCCGATCAGCCCAAGGCGCGGGCGGACGTGGTAGGCGCCGCAGCCGGGAAGCCCCAGGTCGGCGACCGGGAGGCGGACGCCCCTGTGCCGGGCGGGCTCGGCCAGGAGGTCCTCCAGCAGGGCGCGCGCGGCGGCCTCGTGCTCGGCGCGGCGCGCCACGGCGCCGCGGGCGCGGTGCACGCGGCCGGCAAGGTCGTCGCGCACGCGCTCGAGCTCGCCGAGGTCCAGGAGCCGCGGGCCGGCCGCGGCCGCGCCCGGGACGACCTCGGGCGCCACGTGCGGGAACGCGCCGGCGACGACGTCGGCCAGCTCGCGCTCCAGGCGGGCGATCTGGGCGCGCAGCGACGCCCGGGCGCCCCGCTCGTCGGGCGCGGCCGGCCCGGCGGCGACCCGCGGGCCGTCCCTGAGCTGTCCGGCGATCACCACGACCTCCTCACCTGCCGCCATCCTAACGGCCGGGACCGGGTCCGGCGACCGGCCCGGGCTCGTCGGACAGGGCGCCGGCGGCCAGCCAGAGCGCCTCGTCGACGTGCAGGTCGGGCACGCCCGGCACCGCGACGGCCACGACCCGCACGCGCGTCGTGGCGCGCCCCGGCACGTGGCGGTCCGAGAGCCGGCCGAAGAGGACGGCCACCGGGCCGGCGTCGTCGGCCAGGACCAGGCGTCCGGGTGGCAGGTCGTGGGGGTGCTCGCCCGCGGCCAGCGCCTCGCCGGCGTGCGCCGGGCGCACGGTCAGCGCGCCGCGGAGGCGGTCCTCGTCGAAGGCGACCACGGCCACGCCGGTCTCGATGACCGCGAGGGCCAGCGCGTCCTCCAGGCGCCGGCCGCTGCACATCTCGCCGCGCAGCAGCCGCGCCACCGCGGCCTCCTCGACCGGCGTGCGCCGGGCGTCGGGGTCCAGGCCGATCTGGCGGAAGAAGACGCGGTAGGCCTGCGGCACCGGTCGCCGGCGCAGCGTGATCGCCGTCGACCCGCGAAAGCGCCGCGTCACGTCGGCCAGGCGGTCTCGCAGCTCGGGCGGCGTGCGGCCCGCGCCCGCCCCGGCCACGACCGTCGCCCGCAGCCGCAGGCCGGGGAACTCCTGGGCCAGCGTCGCGTCGACCCCGCTCACCGGCCCGCCAGCGCCCGGGCCCGGGTCGTCAGGTCCGCGGCGCCGAGCACGCCGAACGTCGTCGCGACGACGCGGCCGCCGCGGGCGGCGAACGTGAGCTGCGGGCAGACCTGCACGTGGTAGGCGTTGGACAGCCCGCCGTCGCGGTCGTAGCCGACGGGGAAGCCCCATCCGTGGCGGCGCACGATCGCGCGCAGCGTGGGGCGGTCGCCGCGGATCGCGATCGCCGCGAAGGCGACCCCGGGCACCCGGCGGCGCACCTGCTCCATCGTGTCGAGCTGGCGCACGCAGCGCGACCCGCGCGTCGCGAAGAACGCCAGGACGAACGGGCCGCGCTCGCCCAGCGCGCAGCCGTTGAGCACCCGCGGCCCGCGCACGCTGCACGCCGGGCGCGCGCCCGCCGCGCCGTCGCCGGCGTGCGTCGCGAGGTTGGCGTCGCCGTCGAGGTCCGACAGCGCCAGGGGCACCGCGAACGGTGGGACGACCTGCCCGTCGGGCACGCCGCGCGCACCGCGCCGGGTGCCCTGGCTCAGGGTGCTGACGACGAGCGCGGCGACGAGCACCACCGCGGCCACGCCGACCACCCACACGTAGCGCGGGGTGCCGGACCCGGGCCCGCCCCCGTCCGGGCGCCGCGCGGACGGCCGGCGGGCGGGCGGGGCCGGCCCGGGGGCGATCGGCCCGTCGTCGCGCGCGTCGGGCTCGAAGTCCAGCGGCCCGGGCTCGCGGCCGCCGCCGGTCATGCCGCGGGCGCCCGGGCCGCGCGGCGGCGACGGCGTGCGGCCCGAGCGCCGATCGCGCGTGCGGCGCCCGCGGGGCGCCAGGTCTCGCCGAGCACGAGCGCCGAGGGCAGCACGAGCAGCACGCCGAGCAGGGACACGCTGAGGTCGACGACCGTCACCGCCCCGAAGTCCCGCAGCATCCGGATGTCGCTGACGGTGAGCACCGCGAACCCCGCGACGGCGGTGATGCCCGAGGCCAGCACGGCCGCGCCCGTCGAGCGGTAGGTGCGCTGCAGCGCCGCCTCCGGCGCGTGCCCGGCCGCCCGCTCGGCGCGGTAGCGCTCGGACAGCAGCACGCTGAACTCGGTCGAGATCGCCACGACGAGCGCGCCGAGCGTCACCGACATCGGGTTGAGCGGCACGCGGATGGCGAAGAGCACGAGCGCCGACCAGCCCGTGGCCAGCACGATGGGCAGGAGCGGCACGAGCGCGCGGCGCCGGGAGCGCAGCGCCAGCAGCAGCACCGCGGCCACGGCCAGCAGCCCGACGGCGAGCGAGACCAGCCGCCGCCACGGCGAGGCCACCGCGGCGTTGGCGTCGGCCGCCAGCACCGGCAGCCCGGCGAGCTGCGCGTCGACCCCCGGCGGCGGGTGCAGCGCGGCGCGCATCGTGTCGAGCACGCGCTTCTCGCGCTCCAGGGACATGAGCTTGATCCCGAACGCCATCGTCGCGGTCCGGCGGTCGGCGGTGATGACGCCCTGGGAGAAGTAGGCCGGCACCGCGTCCAGCAGGGCGGTGATCTGCGCCGTGCTGCGGGCGCCGCCCGTCCCGAACAGGTCGGGCAGCGAGAACGCCGGGCACAGCTCGGCGCGCCCGCAGCCGCGCGCCGAGCTGTAGCCGTAGCGCTTGAGGATCGCCGCCTGGTAGCGCGTCATCCACGCGATGACCTTCGGATCGGTGAGCGAGCCTGCGCGGACCACGACGTCGATCTGCCCGCCGACGTCGGTCGAGCGCTGCAGCGCCTGGAGGTCGCTCAGGGCCTGCAGGTCCTGCGGCACGAGCTTGGTGACGTCGGACTCCACCTGGGTCTGCGTGTCGGCGACCCAGCCGATCGCCGCGATCGCCAGGCCGGCGGCCAGGACGCGGTCGGGGCGCCGCAGGGCCACGCCCAGCGCCCGGCCCCGCAGGGCGCCGCCGTGGCGCGTGACGGCCCGCGCCAGCGGGTTGCGGCGCACGAGGTCGCCGGCGCCGCGCAGCGCCGGGGCCAGCGCGCCGCCCACGGCGGCGGTGCGCCCGCGGCCGGCGCCCCGCGGCGTCAGGCCGACGAGCAGCGCCGTGCCCAGCGTCAGCGCGGTCGCGAGCGCCAGGCCGATGCCCACGACGAGCAGGACGCCGAAGCCGCGCACCATCGGCACCGGCGACAGGGCCAGGACGAGGAAGCCCGCGGCGGTCGCCGCCGCGGCGACCGCGACGGTCGGCGCGCCCGCCCGGGCCACGTGGGCCACGGCCTGCACCACCGCCGGGCGCCGCGCCCCCGGCCCGGCGCGCTCCTCGATGCGCGACTGCAGCTGGATGGCGTAGTCGACGGCGAGGCCGATGAGGACCGGCGCCACGCCGACGGAGGCCATCGTCAGCGAGGCGCCGATGAGCGAGAGCGCGCCGAACGTCACCGCGACCGACGCGATCGCCACCAGCAGCGGCGCCAGCCGCAGCCGGGCCGGGAACACGAGGGCCAGCACCAGGCCCATGACCAGCAGCGAGGCCAGCAGCAGCACCACGATGGCGTCGCTGACCCGCGTCGTCAGGTCGGAGAGCACGACGGGCGCCCCGTCACGACGTAGGCGCCGCCGTTGCGCAGCGCGAAGTCGGGGACCTGCGTCGCGCGGCGGATCTGGGCGATCGCGTCGCGGCGCGCCGCATCGCTCAGGCCGGGCTTGAGCCGGACCTGCACGAGCGCGCTGCCGGCGTTGGGGAACAGGTAGGCGAAGCGCGCCTTCGGCGTCCCGGCGGGCTTGCCGCCCTGGAAGACGAGCCGGGAGACGAACCCGGGGTCGTTGACGTCGGGCGCCTTGAGGATCCCGTACTTCAGCGCGATCTGGGCCGCGGCCCGGAAGTTCTGCAGCTGGGCGATCCTGCGGATCTCGCCCGCCGCCTTGCGCGCCCGTGCCTTGGAGTAGCCCTTGCCGATGGCCAGCCTGTAGGCGGCGTCGTAGGCCTTCTGGGCGTTCTCGGTGATCCCCGACAGCGTCGCGTCGTACTGCGCGCCGATCTGGCGCACGGACTCGTTGATGAACGTCCCGGGGCCGAAGACGACCTTGGCGGGCTTGGTCGCGGCGAGCCGGGCGCACGGGCCGCGCGGCCCGCCCTTGACCTCGGCGCCCGCCGGCGGGTTGCCGCCCAGGCAGCCCTCGAGGCCGATGAGGCGCTCGAGGTCGGAGGTCAGCACGAGCCTGGCGACCGAGCCCTTGACGAGCACGTAGACGGCGTCCTCGCCGAAGAGCTCGTGCTCGCGCTGGGTCGCCTGCCACGACGCGCTGGAGCGCCCGACGAGCGTGTCGGCCGCCGTCGAGGGCGACAGCCGTAGCGCGAGCGCTCCGCCGGCCAGCGCCAGGACGCTCACCAGCAGGCCGACCGCCAGGGGGCGGCGGGCGGCCAGGCCCATGGCGGCGCCCAGGATGCGGGGCAGCCCTCCCATCAGGGCGCCCAGGCTACCGCCGGCACCGGCCCGGTGCGCCGCAAGATCAGGGCTGCGGGAGCCCCGGCCGCAGGCCCTGGATGTCGGCCCGGACCTGCGGGAACTGGGTCAGCGTCCCGGCCAGGTCGTAGCGGGCCTGCTGGCGGCAGGGCGGCGCGACGACGTTGCCGCCGTCGAGGGCGAACTTGATGATGTTCGTGCGCAGCTCCTCCGTCAGGACGCCCTCCTGGGCGGGCCCGACCTCGAACGGCACCGACGTCGGCTGGCCGGCGCAGTTGCGCGTCTCGAACGCCGCCAGGCCCGTCGGCAGGCTCGAGGAGTCGCCGGGCAGCGCGTACGGGTTGGAGCGGTTGGTCGGCAGCCGCTGGCTGTAGACGCTGAGCATCTCCGGGTTCAGCGGGTTGGACGTGCGCAGGTAGTGGATCGGCGGCGCGCCGCGCGTGGTCGACGGCGTCGAGGCCTGGGTCGACGCGGCCGAGTTGGCGAAGAACGCCGCGAGCTCGCTCTTGTACAGCGAGGCGCCGTCGAGGATCGGGTTCAGCTCGCTCAGGGGCGCGTGGAACTCGGCCAGGAGCGGGTGCAGCTGGTCCAGGAACTGCTGGGTGGCGGGCAGGCCCCTCTTGGACGCGTCGACGAGCGGGCCGATGTTCGTGAACAGCGCGCGCAGGTCGGGCGCGAGCTTGGCGGTCGCCTGCAGCGTCGGGCTCAGCTCGCGCGCGGCGGGGCGCAGCGCGGTCACCACCGGGTTGGCGTTGTCCGAGAAGCGGGTGATGCGCTCGAGCGTGGCGGCCGACTCCTTCTCGAACGTCGGCAGCGCCTTGAAGGCGGCGGCCAGCTCCTGGTTGCGCTGCGCCGTCGTGGAGAAGACGCGGTTGGAGTTGGTGATGAGCGAGGCGAGCTGGCCGTCGCGCTCCGACAGCGCGGCGAAGACCTCTCCCGTGTTGCGCGAGAGCTGGCGCACGGCGGCCTTCTGGCCGTTGAGGATCTGCAGGACCTTCGTGGTGTCCTGGGCGAACGGGGCGAGGTTGCCCAGCGCGGCGTTGAGGTCGGCGCCGCGGCCGTCGACGGACTGGGCCTGGGCCTGGATCCAGGTCTGGAACGCCTTGCGCGTCTCGGGGTCGAACGTCCGCAGGATCTCGTCGAGCTCGACGGTCGGCGCCACCCGCGACTGGGCCAGGCGCCCGTTGTCGGGGATCTTGGGCGCGCTCGGCGTGCCCGGCGTCAGCTCCACGTAGGTCTCGCCCAGCAGCGTCTTCTGGCGCAGGATGGCCCGGGCGTCGGAGGGCATCGGGGCGTAGTCGCGGTCGAGCTCGATCGTGGCGTCCGACCGGCCGGTCTGCGGATTGGTCTGCACCGAGGTGACCTTGCCGACGGGCACGCCCGAGATCCGGACGTCGGCCTCGTCGGCCAGCTGCGTCGCCTCGTCGAAGGACACCTTGAACTCATAGCCCTTGGGCTTCAGGGGGTCGGGCCGCCGAAGGCCAGCCACAGGAAGAGGAGCAGGCCGAAGCACGAGAGGGCGAAGCCCGCCATGACGAGGATGCGGCCGAGGCTGGGGACCTGCTTGTTCATCCGCCGCCGCCCTTCGAGGCCGCCGCGGCCGCCGGCGTCGTGCCGGCGGCGCTGCCGCACACGGCGGCGCGCTGCGGCAGGTTGGCGAGCTGGATGACCGTCGCGAGCTGCGGGTTGACCCTCTGCAGGGGCTCGAGGATGCTCAGCGACTGGCAGCTGACCAGCAGCGCGCCGCGGCGGATCGGCCCGTGGGCGTCCTGGGTGCTGAACATGGTCGGGCCGATGTGGTTCAGCCACGAGAGCCAGAACATGTAGCCCTCGTCGTCGCCGGGCGGGTTGTAGGCCAGCGTGTTGAGCAGGTAGTTGGCCACCTTGAGCGAGCTCGTGAAGTCCGGCGTCAGGTCGGCGAGGTCGCGCACGGCCGGGCGCAGGATCCGCACCGTGGGCAGCGCGTCGCGCGCGAACGGGCGCAGCTGCTTGGAGATGACCGGCGTGGTCTGCTCCAGGAAGGGGCGCGCCTGCTTCAGCGACGGGCCCAGGGCGCGGGCGCCGGGGCGCAGCGCGCTGAGCGTCGGGCCCAGGGCGGTGCCGAGCTTGTCGACCTTCTGGACGGCCTTGTCGGTCTCGCTCAGCGTGTCGGGCAGCAGGCTCAGGGTCTCGCGCAGGCGCTGGTCCTGGTCGGCGAAGGCCTTGAACACGGCGTTGGACGCGTCGACGAGCGACGCCAGGTCCTTGTCCTTGCTGCCGACGGCCGCCATGAGCAGCCCGAAGTTGTGGACCGAGCGCGCGACGTTGTCGCGGCGCAGGGCCAGCGCCTTGGTGATGCGCTCGATGTCTCGGTTGGTGGGGTCGAAGCGGCGCAGCGCGGCCGACAGGGCCTTGCCGTTGCCGCCCAGGGCCTCCCCGCCGCCGGCCACGAGCAGCTTGAGGTAGTTGCGCGTGTCGCCGTCCAGCGCCGACAGGAACTCGTCCGTGTTGACGTTGGGCAGCGTCTGGGTGATCGGGATGACGTCGCGGGCGTGGTCGAGCTCGCCGGCCCTGCGCGTGCCGGGCGTCAGCTCGATGATCATGTCGTTGAGGCCGGTCTTGGGCCGCAGCAGCGCGGTGGCGTCGCGGTAGATGTGCGCGTACTTGCGCTTGATCTTCATCGAGACGAGCGCGCGGCCGTCCTTGAGCTCGACCTTGGAGATCTCGCCCACGGGCACGCCGGCCACGTCGACGGTCTGGCCCTGGCCCGGCGTGACGGACTGGGCGGTGGCGAACTCGGCCTTGTAGCTGACGAAGTCGCTGCCGACGACCGGGACCCACTTGGGCAGGTAGAAGCGCTGGTGGCCGAGGATGATCGACCCCGCCACGACCGCGATGAGGAAGATCACGAGGACCGCGACGACGTCCCAGCGGTGCTTGCGGATCGCCATCCTCATGGGCGCGCGGCCCCCTGGCGGAACGGGTTGAGGCGATCGACGAGCTGGGCCGTCAGGCTGCCGGACGCCGGGCGGGCCGCGGGGCCGGTGGCGCTGCCGGCCTTGGCCGACCGGGTCGCCGCGGTCGCCACGGGCGTCCCGCCCCGTCGGCCGCTCCGGTCTTGGCGCCGTTGAGGTCGGGCAGCGTCTGGTCCTTGCACGGCGCCGTGGAGTTGTACGGCGACTGCCTGGCGGGCAGCGCGGGCCGGGTGCCGATCGGCAGCTGGTTGACGTTGCCGTACAGCGGCTGTCCCGTCGAGCCACCGTACTTGCCGGTGACGATCGTGTTCGCGCCGCCACCGACCTGGAAGCGGACGTAGTGGCCGTTGCCGTCGAAGTTCTCCGACTCGCCGGCCAGGCCGACCATGGAGTACCAGAACTCCTTGTAGTTCTCCTCGTTGGAGGTGAACTGGCCGTCCTGGATCTTGATGTCGCCCACGGGCAGGATCTCGTGGGTGACGCACTGGGCGACGAGGTCGGCCTGCGGCAGGGCGGTCAGCGTGCCGTTGACCACGCGGGCGAGGTCGCCGGCCGCCGGGCGCAGCTGCGCGGCGAGGCCGCCGAGCTCGTCGGGACCGACGAGCTTGGTGGCCTGCGCGATCCACGGCTGCGCGGCCGCGATGGTCGCCGGCGTCTCGCGGACGCCGGGCAGGATCTCGCGCGCGAAGGCGCGCGTGGCCGGGAACGAGGCGTCGAGGTGGCGCAGCGCGCTGTCGGTGTGCTGCAGCGTCGGGCCGAGCTCGGCGACCGAGCGCCGCAGGTCGTCCCGGCGTGCGGCCAGCGCGGCCATCGTCGTGTTCAGGTTGGTGACCAAGCCCTTGAGCGAGTCCTCGTCGCGGGCCAGCGCCTTGGTGACCTTGGCCGTGTTGGTCACGACGCCGGAGAGGTCGTGGCGCTGCAGGCCGAGGAACGCGTCGTTGACGATCGCCGCGCCCCGCAGCGCCCCCGGCGCGTGGTCGATCGACGCGTTGAGCGCCTCGGCCGCGGTCTTGCCCTTGACCTCGGGGTCCTGGGTGACGTCGTCGGCGGCCGTCGGCTTGTAGGTCAGGGCCGTCCCGTAGCCCTCGAGCAGGCGCTTGAGGTCCTCGCGGGTGTTGCTCTGCAGCGCGCTCAGCACCTGGTCGAGCTGCACGGGCGCCGACGTCTGGGTGATCGGCAGGGTGTCGCCGTCGGAGATCGTCGGCGCGGCGGGCGTGCCCGGCGAGAGGTCGACGAACTCGTTGCCCTCCAGAAAGATGCGCGAGCGCACCTTGGCCGTGGCGTCCTTGTGGATCGGCAGGCCGGCCTTGTCGATCTCCATCGTCACCAGCGACGCGGTGCCGTCGCCGCCCTTGTAGGCCTCGACCTTGGAGACCTTGCCGATGTTGACGCCGGCGATCCGGACCGGCGAGTTGGGCCGGATGTTGTTCGACGTCGCGAACACGGCCTTGACACGGAAGCCGTGGGTGAACGGCACGTGCTTGGAGAAGCCGAAGTAGGTGATGATCGCCGCGGCGAGCAGCACGAGCGAGCCGACGAGCAGCGGGTCGGCCCCGCGGCGGTCCTTGCGCGGCACGCGCTTGACGTCGTCGTCGCTGCCGCGGCGGCTCATGGCGTGGTGTCCGTGGATCGCTGCGTCTTCGGCGTGTTCGTGCCCTGGTTGCCCGGGACGTTGCCGATGACCTGCCTGCCGGCCGTGAACGGCTCGTTGCCGGCCTCACACTCCTTCGTCTGCCCGGGCATCGCCGTGTTCGGGTAGGGGTTGGAGTGCAGGTAGTTGTCGCGCGTCGGGCCGGCGGCGGGGGCCGAGGCGGGCGAGCCCTCGTTGTTGGGGCCCTGCGGCGTGGCGACGATCGTGAAGCGCTGCGCGGTGCCGTTGGCGTCCCCTGGCTCAGCAGCGAGGCGCCGTTGCGGAACAGCAGGGTCCAGTAGTTGCAGACCGTCTGCGACGGCGTGATGGCGGTGAACAGCGGGTTGGCGATCTGCGCGGTCGAGGTGAGGTCGTGCACGCCGAGCGTGACGAGCGGGTCCTCGGCGAAGCGCTGCAGCGCGGCGAACGTCGGCTTGAGCTCCTGGTTGAGCGCGACGGAGCGCTTGAGCGCCGGCGTGCCGGCGGTGAGCGCCGCGGCCAGGTCGCCCGCCGAGGCCGACAGCGCGCGGACGCCCGGGCGCAGGTCGCGGAAGAGCGCCTCGCTGTTGGCCAGGAACGGGCGCTGCTTGGGCAGCTCGGCCGTCGCGGTGTCCAGGGCCGCCGGCCCGCCGCTGATCGAGTCCTGCAGGTAGGGGCGCGCGACCGACGACAGCGCGCCGAACGTGGTGTCCAGGTTGCGCAGCAGGGCCGCCTGGGTCTCGGCGACGGGGGCGACGATCGCCGCGGTGGCGCCCAGCGACTCGAAGAACCGGCCGAGCTTGGTCCGCCGGTCGGCGAGGTTGGCCGCCGCCGGGGTGAGCTGGGTCAGCAGCGGGTTGAGGGCCTGGATGGCCTCGTGGAGGTCCTGGCCGCGGCCGGCGAGGCCGTCGCCGAAGCCCAGCAGCTGCTGCTGGATGGCCGCGCGCGTCTTGTCGTCGAAGGTGCTGAGGAACTCGTCGAACTCGACCGGCGCGGGCGTCGCCTGGCGCAGCGGGATCGTGGCGCCCTCGGGGAAGCCGTCGGGCGACGTGCCCTTCGTGATCTGGACGTACTTGAGCCCGAGCGCCGACTTGGGCCGCACGAGGATCGTGGAGTCCTTGGGCAGCGGCTTGACGGTGGTCTCGAGCTTGAGGTGCAGCTGCGCGATGATCCGCCCGTCGGCCAGGCGCTTGGGCGTGATGCCGTCGACGACCCCGACGCGCGTGCCCCCGATGCGCACCTCGTTGCCCCTGACGAGGTTCGCGCCGCTGGGGACGTCGGCGTCCAGCTGGTAGGTCGGGACGAACGGCAGGCCGTTGTTGGCGTTGTAGGCCAGGAAGACCGCCACGAGCACCACGAGCGTGGTGGCCGCGCCGATGAGGATCGGGTTCGCCGCGATGGAGGCCGAGCCGCGTCGCCGCATCAGCCCCCAGGAGGTAGTCGAGGAGGGTCGAGGCGGCGCCGGAGGACGGCGTGGCGGGCGAGGCCGAGGAGGCGGGCGTCGTGCCCGACGAGACGGGCGCCGCCGCGGTCGCGGTGCCCTTCGCCCGCGGCGACCCACCCGGCAGGACGCTGGCGGGCAGGTCGATCCGGCTCGGGGTGCCCGTGGCGCTCGAGCTCTTCGGCGTGGTCGCCGGGGCGCCGTCGGCGGCCTGCAGCAGGTTGGGGTCCAGGCCCTTGGCCACGGCCTCCTGGCGGGCCAGGGCGGGGCTGCGGCCGGCGGCGATCTCCCGGTCGACCGAGGCGACGGTCGGCGTGGAGGTGGCCGCGGTCCTCGCCGAGGCCGCGCTCGCCGAGGCGGGGGCCGGCCAGCGCGCGCTGCAGCCCGCGCCCGGGTTGGCCGCGGCGTTGTACTGCGAGCACGTCGTCACGACCAGCGCGGCGCGCAGGTAGTGGCCGATCGAGTCATAGCCGTTGGTCGCGGCGGCCTGGAAGTACAGGAGGTCCATGAGCCGCTCGATCCCGCCCGTGTCCCTCAGACTGGTCAGCAGCAGGTTCAGGTTGCGCGTCAGCGGCTTGGCCTGGCCGGCGAACGTGCGCAGATCGCCGACGATCGGCCTGCTCTTGATGAGCGCCTGGTCGCCGACGTCGGCGGCGTCGCCCAGCGTCTGCAGCGCCGGGATCCCGGCCTGGCTGAACGGGCCGAGCTCCTTGATGAAGCGGTTGATGGACGGGGCCGACGACCCGAGGTCGGTGAGCACCGGCGTCATCTGGTCGGCCAGGCCCCCGAGGCGCTGCATCGTCGGCTTGAGCTGGCGCAGGAAGGCCGGGAGCTTCTGGATGTTGCGCTCGAGGTCGCCGCGCCGCTCGGCGGTCGCGACCGCGGTCGTGTTGGCCTTGGACACGAAGTCGGCGACCTTGGCGCGATCGCGTGCCAGCGGTGCGAGCACCTTGTCGCCGTTCGTCGCCAGATCGGCGAGCACCTTGTTCTGCTCGGCGAGGATCGCCAGGACCTGGTCGGTCTGCTGGAGCGCCGGGTCGGCCTGCCGGATGGCCTGGCGCAGCTCGTCGCCGTTGGCGGCCAGGCCCGTGCCGAGCTCGTTGATGATGACCGACAGCCGCTCGCGATAGGGCAGCCGCATGATGTTGCCGACGAGGTCGAGGTCGATCGGCTTCGTGTTCTGCGAGGCGGGGAGCAGGTACTCGCCCTTGCCGGGCCCCGAGCGGATCTTGTCCAGCGCGGGCGCGGCCGGGTCGCCGTCGGCGCGCGGCTGGGTCGGCGTGCACTCGACGTAGCGCTCGCCGATCAGCGACTGCGGGCGGATCGTGCAGGTGGCGTCCTTGCGGAAGTCCTGGAAGCCGGGCTCGGTGATGTCCAGGACGACCGCGGCCTTGTTGTCGGGCGTGACGTCCAGCGCGCCGATCTTGCCGACCCGCACGCCGGAGATCTTGACGTCCTCGCCGGGGATGACGGTGAAGGCGTTGGCGAAGATCGCGCGGACGCGGTATGAGCCCTTCGTGTCCCCCGCCCCCGTGCCCAGGACGAGCACGACGCCGGCGGCGCACAGGGCGATGGCGATGGCGATCAGGCGCCGGGTCATGGGCCGGGCGGGACGATGCTCGGGTCGCAGTCCGAGCCCTCGGGGGTGTACGGGTTGGAGCCGTCGGCGGCGGTCTGGGTGGCCGAGCCCGGGCAGCGCCGGACCTTGCCGGCCTCCAGGCCGGTGACGCGCTGGCTCGCCGGCAGCGGGTTCAGCGTCCGGGTGCCCGACGGGCTCGTCGTGAGCTGGAAGGCGCCGACGAGCGGCGAGATGCGGGCGAAGTGGCCGTTGGCGTCGTAGTTGGCCGTGGTCTGGCCGAAGTCGCGGAACCAGCCGATGAGGTCGGGCGCGTAGGGCCGGATGAACTGGAGCACCGGCGTGCCCTGGCGCAGCCCGGCGATCGTGTGCTGGAACGCCGGGCCCGCGACCCTGGTCAGCCGCGGCTGCTTCTTGAGCAGGTCGATGAGGTCGTTGTCGACCCCCGGCCTGCTGATGAGCGTGCTCAGGTCGTCGATCGTCGGCTGGGCGCCGGTGACCAGCGGGCGCAGCCGGCGGAAGAACGGCGCGAGCTTGGGCGCGACGGGCTTGCTGGCGTCGACGAGCTTGTCGAGGTCGTCCAGCGTGGACCGCAGGTCGACGAACGTGCTGTTGGCGTTGCGCAGCGTGCTCGGCAGCGACGTCAGCGCCTGGTCCAGCGACGCGCTCTCGGAGCCGATCGCGCCCGACGCCGCGTTCGCGTTGGCCACCAGGCCCGAGAGGTCGTCGCGCCGCTCGGCCAGCGCGGTGGTCGCCCGCGCGGTGTAGGTGACGAAGTCCTGCAGCGACTGCTGGTCGCGGGTGAGCTCGTTGACCAGGCGCGAGGTCGTGCTCAGCGCCGGGTTGAAGTACTTCAGCGCCTCGTTGGCCTGGGCGCCCTTGCCCGCGTACTGGGTCGCCGAGCCCTTGATGACGTCCTGCAGCGCCTTGCGGGTCCGGGGGTCCAGCGTGTCGAAGAGCTGGTCGAGGTCCACGGGCGCCGTCGTGCGGTCCAGGGCCAGCGTGGCGCCGTCGTCGAGCTTGGGCGCCGAGTTGGGCCCGGGGCTCAGCGCGATGTAGCGGTTGGCCACGCCCGACAGCGAGCCGGCGCGGATCTGCGCGGTGGTCCCCTGGTGCAGCGGCGCGTAGGGCGCGTCGACCTGGATCCGCACGCGGGCCAGGTTGTCGGGCGTGAGCTTGATCTCGGCCACCCGGCCGATGCGCCGGCCGCCGATCTGCACGTCGTTGTCCTTGACGAGCTGGCCCGCGTTCTGGAAGAGCAGCGTGTACTCGTGCCCGCTGCGGCCGGTCAGCAGCAGCACGGCGACGACCACCACCGCCGCCGCGATCGCCGCGAGCGCGAGGCCGCGGGCGGGCGTCATCGCGCCACCCCGGCGGGGCGGCGGTCAGCCCGCGTGCGGCGGGGCGCGGCGGTCGGCGGGATGTCGGGCGGCGAGGGCAGGGCGGGGTGTCGTGGTCGGGACCAGGTGCGCGGCGGGTGCCGCTCACTCCATGCCCAGCGGCCCCTGGGACTCGCCGGACAGGAACTGGCGCACGAAGGCGTTCTCGGAGTTGAAGAGCTCCTCGGCCGGGCCGGACTCCACGATGCGGCCCTTCCACAGCACGCTGATGTACTCGGCGACGCGGCGGGCGCTCATGATGTCGTGCGTGATCACCGTGTAGCAGCCGCCGTTCTCCTCGTGGATCTCCTGGATGAGCTCGCACAGCAGCGCGGTGCGGACCGGGTCCAGCCCGGAGTCCGGCTCGTCGAAGAGCACGATGTCGGGGTCGAGCACCAGCGCACGGGCGAAGCCGGCGCGCTTGCGCATCCCGCCCGACAGCTCGTTGGGCATCTTGTCCTCGGAGTGGCCGAGGCCGACCTCGCCCAGGCGACGGCGCACGATGTCGAGGATCTCCTCCTCGGACTTGTCGGTGTGCTGGCGCAGCGGGAACGCGACGTTGTCGATGAGGTTCATCGAGCCGAACAGCGCGCCGTCCTGGAAGAGCACGCCGAACTTCTTGCGCATCTCGAACAGCTCGTCGTCGGTCATGTTCGGCACCGACGCGCCGTGGACGAGCACGTCGCCCTCGTCGGGGTACAGCAGGCCGACCATGTGCTTGATGCACACCGACTTGCCCGTGCCCGAGGGGCCGAGGATCATCGAGATCTTGCCCTCGGGCAGGCCCATGTTCAGGCCGCGCAGGATCTTGTTGCGCCCGAAGGCCTTGTGGACGTCGACGAACTCGACGGCGTCGGGGACGCCGGTCGGGCGGTTCAGGCCGGTGTGCCACTGGTACTCGTCGGCGTCGGCGCCCGCGGGCGGCGCCTCGCGCACGACTGAGGCGCGCACGGGCCGGTCGTCGGCCGGGCGGTCGGCGCCGGCGGCCGGCGGCGCGCCCGTGCCGTCGCCGTCGCGGGGATCTCGTGGGGTCTCGGACATGACGTGGTCAGCCTCCGATCGGCGCCCTGGGGTTGGCGCCCCAGAACACCTGGGTCCCGAGCATGCCTATGAGGTGCACCAGGACGATGTTCAACACCATGGATTTCGCGGTCGCCGTTCCCACGCCCACGGGTCCCCCGCCCGCGTGATAGCCGTAGTAGCAGCCGACGAGGACGATGGCCGTCGCCATGACCATGCCCTTGATGACGCTGTAGAGCAGGTCTGGAGGGTTCTGGAACATCCAGAAGATGAGCGAGAAGCCGCCCGATGACACCTCCCCGATCTGCTGCACGACCGCGAGGTAGCTGGCGAAGAAGCCGGCGCCGACCGCCGACATGTACATGAAGGGCAGCACGAGCCACGATGCCAGCAGGCGGGTCGCGCAGAGGAAGAGGACCGAGTCGATGCCCATGACCTCCAGGGCGTCGATCTCGTCGGAGATCCGCATGGAGCCCAGCTCGGCGACGATGCCCGTGCCGACCTTGGCCGACATCATGTAGCCGAAGCCGTAGGGCACGATCTCGCGCAGGTCGCACCAGGCCGCGAACACGCCGGCGTAGGCGGGTGCGCCCTGCGCGCGCGTGAAGTACGCGCCCTCGATGCCGCACTGCAGGCCGACGATGAAGACCAGGCCCCAGATGACGATCGTCGAGCCCAGGATGAGCACGCCGCACTGGCGCAGCGTCTCGCCGAAGAAGTGCAGCACCCGCAGGCTGTAGACCTGCCCGAGGACCTTGCCGCAGAACTTCGCGATCTCCCCGAACGACGTGATCCACTCGCGCGGAAGGGCGAGCCAGCCACCCACTACCTGATCACCGTGATCTCGGGATGCGTGGCCAGCAGGGTCTGGGTGAAGACGTAGTTGAACGCGAAGACGCCCAGGAAGGTGATGACGACGGCCTGGTTGACGGCCTTGCCGACGCCCTCGGCGCCGCCCGAGGCGGTCATCCCCTTGTAACAGCAGACGATCGCGGTGATCGCGCCGAACATGGTGCACTTCAGCAGCGAGCCCCACAGGTCGGTCGTCGACGCGTTGGTGAAGAACGTCGCCCAGAACTCGCCGAGCGGCGCGCCGTTGACCAGCATCGCGATCAGGCCGCCGGCGACGCCGAAGATGATGGCGAACACGTCGAACAGTCCGGTCACCAGCATGAGCGCCAGGAAGCGCGGCACGACGAGGTTCTTGACCGGATCGACGCCGAGCACCTGCAGCGCGTCGAGCTCCTCGCGGATCTTGCGCGCGCCGAGGTCGGCGGTGATCGCCGTGCCGGCCACGCCCGCGACGATGATGGCGCACACGAACGGTGCGAACTCGCGGATGACGGCGAGCACGAAGAAGCCGCCGAGGCGGTCGATGGCGCCGAACAGGATGAGGAAGTTGGCGGCCTGGAGGCCGGGGGCGCCGTAGGAGACGGCCACGGTGGAGATGAGCAGCGGCAGCCAGCAGAGCCGCAGCGCGAAGAGGAACTGCCCCACGAACTCGCTGCCGTAGGGATACGGCGGGCGCAGGGCCGACACCAGGGTCTTCCCCGTCAGGATCATCATGTCGCCTACTTCTTCGAGCAGGCTCTTCGCCGGGGCGAATGCCCGATCGGCAACCGTGCTGACCACGCGGTCTGGGACCTCTCCTTCCACCACCTTCGGCACGCCCCGCTTCTCTTCGGGGCCTCCCACCGGCGGCCAGTGTATGGGACCACTTCGGCGGGTGGCAAACGGGAACCGGGCGGCCCCCGCACCCCGTCGAATTCGACCCGCGGCCCACCGCACCTCCCTCTGGTACGGTCAGCGCGCAGTGGAGGGGTCCCGGAGAGGATGGCGGTCGGCCTGCGCCGTCGCGGCGGCGTCGGGCGCGCTCGCCGTGGGCTGCGGCGGCGGTGAGCGCCAGGACGCCAACGAGCCCGCCGGCACGTTCAAGGTGGCGGTCACCGACGCCTCGTTCCCCGAGCGCCAGAGCATCGCCGGCAGCTCGACGATGCGGGTCACGGTCCGCAACGCCGACACCCGGACGATCCCCGACATCGCGGTGACGATCACCGCCGACGACGCCGAGGGCGGCGGCGGCTTCACGAGCCGCTCGGCCGACGCCGGGCTCTCGGATCCGACCACCCCGCTGTGGATCGTGGACTCCGAGCCGCGCGGGGGCGGCACGGCCTACGTCAGCACGTGGGCCCTCGGGCCGCTGCCGGCCGGGCAGACCCGCTCCTTCGTGTGGCGCGTGACCCCCGTCGTCGCGGGCTCGCACACCCTCCGCTACCGCGTCGCCGCCGGGCTCAACGGCCGCGCGCGCGCCCAGACGCCGTCCGGCGACGACCCGTCGGGCGTGTTCCGCGTGATGGTGTCGCGCACCCCGCCGCAGGCCACGGTGGACCCGAAGACGGGCGACGTCGTGACCGCGAGCCCCTAGCGGGCGCCTACTTCGGCAGGCGCGGCGCGATGATCCGGTAGGCCTTGAGCCCGAGGCCCAGGCGCTCGCGGTCCTCGGAGAGCATCGGGTCCAGCCCCGTGAGCTCCTTCACGCGCTCCAGGCGGTAGGCCACGGTGTGGCGATGCGCGTAGATCGCCGAGGCGGTCGCGTTCATGTTGCAGTTCTGCTCGAGGTAGGACTCGAGGGTGCCGACGAGGTCGGTCCGGTACTGGTCGTCGTAGCGCACGATCGGCGCGACGGTGTCCTCGTAGAAGGACCGGACCTCCTCCGGGTGGCTGGCCAGCACCCGGAACAGCAGCCGGTAGGTGCCCGTGCCGATGTCCTGGACGCCGTCCCAGCCCCCGCCGGTGGGCGGGTTCTGCCTCAGGACGTCGAGGACCAGCTCGGCCTCCTGGATGGCGCGCGGCAGCTCGGCCGGGTCGGAGTAGAAGCTCGAGACGCCGACCGTGCCGTGCCGGCGCAGGCGGGTGGCCAGCGCGCGGGCGCGGGCCGTCGTCGTGTCCGGGGCGTCGTCGCCGCCGGTGCCCGGCAGGATCGCGTAGACGCGGCCGTCCAGATGCTCGGCCAGCGCGCCCGGCTCGTCGCCGGTGATCGTCGCGATGACGTGGCGCGGGCGGTCGGTCGTCAGCTCGGCGCACAGCACGACCGCGCCGCGGGCCAGGTCGCAGCCCAGGCGGGCCGCGCGCCGCACGACCTCGCGCGGCTCGAGGTCGGGCCGGGAGCGCAGGTCCTCCAGGAAGGAGCCGCGCAGGTTCTGCTCGACCTCCTCCTTGGCCTCCTCCACGGCGACCTCGGTGAGGCAGGCGACCGCCGCGAGGTGCAGGAAGTCGGCCGCCTCGGGCGAGGGGCCCGGGTGGCCGGGATCCGTGGAGCGCAGGAGCACCACGGCGCCGACGACGTCGTCGCCGGACTGGATCGGCACCTCGGCCGCGAGGCCCTCGGGCACCGGCGAGGGCCGGTCGCCGATGCGGTCGACGACGTAGCGCCGGACGTCCTCGAGCGTCTGCTCGCGGACCCCGTGCTCGCCGCCGGCCCCCGCCGCGGCGTCCAGCCTCGGGACGATGATCGCGACAGGCGCCCCGGCCGCCTCGGCGGCCAGGGCGGCCACCTGCTGGAGGCCGTCGCCGCCGAGCACGGCGTCCACCATCCGCAGGTGCACCTGTCGCAGTCGCTCGACCAGCGACCCGGTCGGTGAGGCGGCGGCTGCCGCCCCGCGGTCCTCCGCCGCCTCACCCATCGACCGGATCTCCTAGGCAGTCGTCGTGGCGGCATCGGGGTGGGCCTGGAGGATCTCCTCGCCGGCCTCCCCGGTGCGGACGCGATAGGCCTCTTCGACGGGCATGACGAACACCTTGCCGTCACCCACGGCGCCGGTACGGGCGTGCTTGAGGACGGTGTCCACGATCGTCTGCACGTCGGTGTCGGACACCACGCACTCGAGCTTGACCTTGGGCCGGAGGTAGTTCGTCAGCTCCGCTCCGCGGTAGCGCTCGGTGATGCCCTTCTGACGGCCCGAGCCCTTGACCTCGCTGATGCTCAGCGAGGGGAACCCGAGGTCGAGGAGCTCCGTGCGGATCGGCTCGAACGCCTCGTGCCGGATATAGGCCACGACCATCTTCATGTTGCGGGAACCTCCGTGTGGCTCGTGATGGGCCCGATGCCGCTCGCGGCGGCCGTGCCCTGGGGTGCGGCACCGTAACCGACGAGCTCCGGGGCCGGGATGAACTGCTCCGGGTAGCCGTACATCCCGTGCTCGGAGATGTCCAGTCCGGCCAGTTCCTCCTCCTCGGAGACGCGCATGCCGTAGGTCGCCTTGATGATGCCGAAGGCCACGTAGCTCAGGACGAACACGAACGCGAAGACCACGACCACGCCGAGGGCCTGGCGGCCCAGCTGCTCGAACGAGCCGGTGTAGATCAGACCGCCCTTGCCGACGGCGTTGAACGCCGCCAGGTCGGGGTGCGTGAAGATGCCGCAGGCCAGCGTGCCCCAGATGCCCGCGAGCCCGTGGGCCGAGAGCGCACCGACGGGATCGTCGATGTACTTGTCGATCGCGTAGACGCCGAGGACGACGATGACGCCGGCGATCATGCCGATCACCAGGGCCGCCCACGGGACGACGTAGCCGGAGCCCGCGGTGATCGCGACCAGCGCGGCGATGGCGCCGTTGCCGGCCATGCCGATGTCGATCGCCTTCGTCCTCCAGTACGCGGTCGCCACGGCGGTGAGCACGCCGCCGGCGGCGGCGATGTTCGTCGTGATCACGACCTCGGGGAAGCGGCCGTCGAGCGCGTTGAGCGTCGAGCCCGGGTTGAACCCGAACCAGCCGAGCCACAGGATGAAGATGCCCAGGCCGAACAGGGGCATGTTGTGGCCGGGGATGGCCCGCGGCTTGCCGTCGGGTCCGTACTTGCCCTTCCTCGGCCCGAGGTGCAGCAGGGCCGCCAGGGCGCCCGTCGCGCCGATGAGGTGCACCGCCGTGGATCCGGCGAAGTCCTGCATCCCGACGTTGACCTGCAGCCAGCCGCCGCCGAACACCCAGCCCGAGGCGATCGGGTAGATGACCGCGGAGAACACGATCGCGTACAGGATGTACACGCCGAACTTGACGCGCTCCAGCGTCGTGCCCCAGACGATGGCCAGCGACACGGCGCAGAACACGAACTGGAAGAAGAACTTCGATTCGATCGTCGCGTCCGAGAAGCCCATGATCGGGAACGCGGTGCTGGGATCGCCGTAGGCGCGCAGGAAGAACCCATGCGTCCCGAGGACGTGGCCCGTGTCACCGCCGAAGGCGAACGCGAAGCCGACGGCCCAGTAGAGGATCGCCGCGATGGAGAAGTTCACGAGGATCTTCGCGATGATGGTGCCCGCGTTCTTGCCCCGGGAGAAGCCGATCTCCAGGAAGGCGAACCCGGCCTGCATGAACATCACGAGGACGCCGGCGACGATCACCCACATCGAGTTGATGCCGACGCTCTGCAGCAGTCCTTGGCTGCCGGCCCGGTCGTAGACGTCGGCGGATGCCGTGGCAGGCAGGATAAGCGCGGCGAACGCACCGAACATCAGCGCGCGAGCCGTCAGGGAACGTCTCATGTGACCTCCTAGTCGAGCGTGCCCCGGCAGTCTGTTCGGGCATCGACCCCCGGTCGTTAGCCCGATGTCGAAAGATCGTCCGGTGCGATTAACCACGTGGTCGAACGGGCCCTGACCCGAGGGCGAACCGCCTCCGCCGCTCTTTGGACACCTGTACAAGGCGCCTCACGGGCGCGCGAACTAGGCTCGCTGGTGCCGCCCCGACTGCGAGTCGGCCCCGCACGCACACGAAGGAGTCAGCGCCCACCCATGAGAACCCGCCAGCAGAACGTCACCGCCGCCCAGTGGTCGGTCAACGGCGGTGCCCTCGGCACCACCGACCTCACCGTCCCCGGCGCCAACCTCTTCGGCGCCAACGTCTTCACGATCGACGAGCAGCGCCAGCGCCTGCCCAAGCACGTCTTCCAGCAGCTGCTGGCCACGCTCGAGGCCGGCCAGCCCCTGGAGCCCTCGCTCGCCGACGCCGTGGCCCAGGCCATGCGCGAGTGGGCGATGGAGAAGGGCGCCACCCACTACACGCACTGGTTCCAGCCGCTGACCGGGCTGACCGCCGAGAAGCACGACTCCTTCTACAACCCGACGGGCGACGGGCACGCCATCGCCGAGTTCTCGGGCAAGGAGCTCGTCCAGGGCGAGCCCGATGCCTCCTCGTTCCCCACCGGTGGCATCCGGGCCACCTTCGAGGCGCGCGGCTACACGGCGTGGGACCCGACGTCGCCGGCCTTCATCCTCGACAACCCCAACGGCACGTTCCTGTGCATCCCCACCGCGTTCGTGTCGTGGACGGGCGAGGCGCTGGACCACAAGATCCCGCTGCTGCGCTCCATGGACGCGCTGTCCAGGTGCGCCATCAAGGCGCTCAAGCTCTTCGGCGACACCGAGGCGCAGCGGATCTTCACGACCGTCGGCCCCGAGCAGGAGTACTTCCTGATCGACGAGCAGTACTACTTCGAGCGCCCGGACCTCTACACGACCGGCCGCACGCTGTTCGGCGCCAAGCCGCCCAAGGGCCACGAGCTCGACGAGCACTACTTCGGCTCCATCCCGGAGCGCGTCCTGGCGTTCATGATGGAGAGCGAGGAGGAGCTGCGCAAGCTGGGAGTGCCGGTCAAGACGCGCCACAACGAGGTCGCGCCCGCCCAGTACGAGCTCGCGCCGATCTTCGAGAACTCCAACGTCGGCTCCGATCACCAGCAGCTGACGATGCAGATCATGCAGAACGTGGCCCGCCGCTACGGGTTCGTCTGCCTGCTGCACGAGAAGCCCTTCGCCGGCGTCAACGGCTCGGGCAAGCACAACAACTGGTCGATGGGCACCGACACCGGCCACAACCTGCTCAACCCGGGCGACACGCCGGACGAGAACGCGCAGTTCCTGTTCTTCTGCGCCGCCGTGATCAAGGCCGTCAACAAGCACCAGGCGCTCCTGCGGGCCTCGGTGGCCAACATCGGCCAGGACCACCGCCTGGGCGCCAACGAGGCGCCGCCCGCGATCATCTCGATCTTCCTGGGCGCCGAGCTCGAGCAGGCGTTCACCAAGATCGCGACGGGCAAGGGCCGCCGCGTCAAGAAGGGCCTCATGGGGCTGGGCGCCGAGGTGCTCCCCAAGCTGCCGCGCGACGGCGGGGACCGCAACCGGACCTCGCCGTTCGCCTTCACCGGCAACAAGTTCGAGTTCCGGGCCCTGGGCTCCAGCATGTCGCTGGGCTTCGTCAACACCGTGCTCAACACGATCGTCGCCGAGGCGATCGACGAGCTGACCGTCGAGCTCGAGAAGCAGCTCAAGGCCGCCAAGGGCGACATCGGCGTCGCGGTGCCGCTGGTCGTCAAGGGCGTCTGGGAGGACGACAGCGCGATCATCTTCAACGGCGACGGCTACTCCGAGGAATGGCACGCGGAGGCCGAGCGGCGCGGGCTGCACAACCTGCCCACGACGCCCGACGCACTGCCGTGGATCGTCAACAAGCAGACGGTCAAGGCGTTCGAGACCTACAACGTGCTCTCCGAGCGCGAGCTGCAGTCGCGCTACGACGTCTTCGTCGAGCAGTACGCGACCAAGGTCAACATCGAGGCCGAGACCGCGGCCTCCATGGCCCGCACGATGATCCTGCCGGCCGCCGTGCGCCACCTCGCCCAGCTCCGGGCCGGCGGCGTCGACGCGCTCGTGGAGGAGGTCGAGCCGCTGATCACCGAGCTGCACGCGCGGCTCCTGGACCTCGAGAAGGCCAACGACCACGACGGCCCCGAGGGCGGCCTCGCGCACGCGAAGTACATGCGCGACACCGTCATCACCGCGATGAACGCGGTCCGCGAGATCGCCGACCGCCTGGAGCGCATCGTGGCCGACGACCTCTGGCCGCTGCCGAAGTACTCGGAGATGCTCTTCATCAAGTAGCTCCCCCGGGCAGGACCGGCGCAGCACCCGGAGGCCCCGCCCAGGCGGGGCCTCCGTCGTCGCCGGGCGGGCCGGCGGCGGCTAGGCCAGCTGCGGCAGGACCTCGCGGCCGGCCAGGGCGAACTGCTCGTCGGCGTCCGGCGGCGAGGCGGGGAACAGGGACACGGTCGTCGCGCCCGCCTGCAGCTGGCCCGCGATCTTGGCCGCGCACTCGTCCGGCGTGCCCACGACCGCCAGGTCCTCCATCCACGACGGGTCCATCCCGGCCGCCATCGCGTCGGCGCCCTGCGCGGCCAGCGCGCGGATCGCGTCGCGGTCCTCGTGGACCTCGACGAGGTGGCTGGGCGCGATCGTCGTCAGGAAGAACGCGAACGACTCGCGCGCGGAGGCGCGGGCGCGCGCGCCGTCGCGGTCGCACGCGAACAGCACCAGCGCGCGGAAGCCCAGCGGCGTCGGGCCGCCGGCGGCGATCCGCTCGGCCGCCACCCGCAGGTAGGTCTCGCCGGCCATGACCGAGCCGACGACGCCGTCGGCGACCTCGCCGGCCATCGCCAGCATCTTGGGCCCGATGACGCCGCACAGCAGCGGGACCTCGGGCGCCGGGTACTCGAGCTGGACGTCGACGAGGCCGAAGAGGCCGTCGGAGGTCACGTGCTCGCCCGCGAGCAGGCCCCGCAGGACCCCGAAGACCTCGCGCAGCGCGCCGAGCTGGGACCTGGGCCTCAGGCGCATCTGCTCGAGCCACATCGGCAGCCCGAGCCCGATGCCCGGCAGCACGCGCCCCGGGTGCATGTGGGCGAGCGTCGCGATCTCCATGGCCAGGACGGCCGGGTGACGCACGAGGCCGGAGAGGATCCCGAAGCCGACGGGGACGTGCTCGGTGACCCCGAGGATCCCCGCCGCGCCCGCGACCGCCGACGTGTAGAAGTAGTCCTCGGTCAGCCAGATCTCGCTGAACCCGAGCTCCTCGCACCGGCGGCCGAGCTCGACGAGCCGGCCGGGATGGACCTGGCTTCCGAGCGCCACTCCGACGGGCACGGGATCGGTCATGGGTTCCTCCGGGGGATGGGATGGCGCGGCGGGTGCGGCGCTGGGCGGTGCGTCGACGACATCCTCGCGTGCCGTGGGCGCGGCGTGGCGCCCGAAGGACCATCCGACCGGCCAGGTCGCTGGGGCCGGGCGGAACCTACGCTGGCCCGGTGAGACGGATCTCCGCAGTCCTCGTGGCCACGGCCGCGGCGCTCGCGCTCGCGGTGACCGCCGGGAGCGCGAGCGCCCGCCAGTGCCAGGCCGGGTTCTCCGAGGCCCGCGGGCCGTCGGCGCTGCTGGCCACCGGCGTCCCGTGCGCCCAGGCGCGGCGCGTGGCCGTGACGGTCGCCCAGGCCTCGCCGGCCGGCTGCATGCGATCGACGAAGACGTCGGTCCTGCTGCGCACCCCTTGCGTGCGCCTCGGCTTCCGCTGCACCGCCGTTCGCAGCGTCCGCAAGACGCTGCGGGTCACGTGCCGCAGCGGCGCGCGCCGGATCCGCTTCACCTACTGAGCCCGGGCCCCGGACGCGAACGAGGCCCCATCCGGTCGGACAGGGCCCCATGGGTGCTGCGGTGATGGGCGGCGATGGCTAGGCGGCCAGCGGGCGCTCGTGCCCGTCGTCGGCCTTGGCCACCAGCTGCTCGAGCGTGCCGTAGCCGTGCATGGCCTTCCAGAACAGGTCGATCATCTGCTCGTGCGGGATCTCGGTCGCGTCGGTGCCGTCGAGGTGGAGGGTCCAGGTCTTCTGCGTATCGGTGGTCATGTCGTATCCAGGGGGAGAGGAGTTGGGGTCCTGCACTCCTCACTATCGGAAGCGACAGCGGATCCCTGTGTGACATGCGTCTCACGCGCGCGCCCGAGATGGCGGATGGTCGAGGGGGACCCTGACACAGTTGTGTCAAGGTTGCGCTAGGCTCTTCGCATGCGCGATTTCCTGGCTGCCACCCGCGAGCGCGTCGTCGTCTTCGACGGGTCGATGGGCGCGACCCTCGAGGAGTTCGACCTCACGCAGGCCGACTACGGCGGGCTGGCCGGCAAATGCCACGAGGCCCTGGTCCTGCACCGGCCCGACGTCATCCAGGAGCTGCACGAGTCCATGGTCGCCGCCGGCGCCCAGGTCGTCGAGACCGACACGTTCCAGGCCTCCCGCCTCAAGCTCGAGGAGTGGGGCCTGGGCGAGCACACCTTCGAGATCAACCAGAAGGCCGCCGAGATCGCCCGCCGGGCCGTCGGCGAGGACCTGTTCGTCGCCGGCTCCATCGGCCCGACCGGCCACCTGCCGGCCTCCGACGACCCGACGCTCGGCGCGATCACGTTCCGCGAGCTGGTGGAGATCTTCACCCAGCAGGCCCAGGGGCTGGTGCGCGGCGGCGCCGACCTGCTCATCATCGAGACCGCCCAGGACATCCTCGAGGTCAAGGCCGCCATCTTCGGCGCGCGCGAGGCCTTCAAGCTCGAGGGCCGCTCCGTGCCGATCCAGACCTCCGTCTCGCTGCTGCCCAACGGCGGCAAGATGCTGCTGGGCACCGACATCTCGGCCGTGCTGGCCACGCTGGAGGCGCTCAAGGTCGACGTCATCGGCCTGAACTGCTCCACCGGCCCCGAGGACATGCGCGACGCCGTCCGGTTCCTCGGCGAGTTCGCGCCGATGCCCGTGCACTGCATCCCGAACGCCGGCCTGCCCCAGCAGGGGCGCAACGGCGAGACGATCTTCCCCGAGACGCCCGAGATGCTGGCCAAGGTGCTCGGCGAGTTCGTCGACGACTACGGCGTCTCGATCGTGGGCGGCTGCTGCGGCACGACCGTCGAGCACATCCGCGGGATCGCCGAGCGTGTCAGGGACGCGGTGCCGTCGGCGCGTCCCGGGCCGCGCCCGCCGCACGTGTCCTCGATGATCGCCGCCACGCCGCTGGCCCAGGAGCCCGCGCCGACGATCGTCGGCGAGCGCGTGAACTCCCAGGGCTCGCGCAAGGCCAAGGAGCTGCTGCTGGCCGACGACTACGACGGCCTCGTGCAGGTCGCCGAGGACCAGGTCGAGGGCGGCGCCCACGTGCTCGACCTCTGCGTCGCGCTGACCGAGCGCGCCGACGAGGACGAGCAGATGCGCCAGGTGGCCAAGCGCGTGTCGCTCAGCCAGCCCTCCCCCATCCAGATCGACTCGACCGAGCCCGACGTCATCAAGCTCGCCCTCGAGCAGATCCCGGGCCGCGCGATCGTCAACTCCGTCAACCTCGAGGCCGGCGCGGACAAGCTCAACACGGTCGTGCCGCTGGCCATCGAGCACGGCGCGGCGGTGATCGCGCTGACCATCGACGAGGTCGGCATGGCCAAGACCGCCGAGCGCAAGGTCGAGATCGCGCGGCGCATCAAGGAGCTGGCCTGCGACGGGCACGGCCTGGATCCCGAGCTGCTGATCTTCGACGTCCTGACGTTCACGCTGACGACCGGCGACGACGAGTGGAAGCCGTCGGCCGTCGAGACGATCAAGGGCATCCGCGACGTCAAGGCCGCCCTGCCGGGCGTCAAGACCTCGCTCGGCGTCTCCAACGTCTCCTTCGGCGTCGGCCAGCCCGCGCGCGCCGTGCTCAATTCGGTCTTCCTGCACCACTGCGTGGAGGCCGGGCTGGACCTCGCGATGGTCAACCCGAACCACATCACCCCCTACGGCGAGATCTCCGAGGAGGAGCGTGCGCTCGCCGACGACCTCGTCTACAACCGGCGCGAGGACGCGCTGCAGCGCTTCATCGAGCACTTCGAGAGCCGGGGCGGCGAGGCCGAGGTCGAGCTCGCCGACCCGACGGCGGGCATGGAGCCCGAGGAGGCCCTGCACTGGCACATCCTGCGCCGCAAGAAGGACGGCGTGGAGGCCCAGATCGACGCGGCCGTCCAGAAGCTCGGCGCGGTGCCCGTCCTCAACGACGTGCTGCTGCCCGCGATGAAGGAGGTCGGCGACAAGTTCGGCGCCGGCGAGCTCATCCTGCCCTTCGTGCTCCAGAGCGCGGAGGTCATGAAGCGCGCGGTGGCCCAGCTCGAGAACTACCTGGACCGCATCGAGGGCTACACGAAGGGCACGGTCGTCATCGCGACCGTGTTCGGCGACGTGCACGACATCGGCAAGTCGCTGGTCAACACCATCCTCACCAACAACGGCTACACGGTGATCGACCTCGGCAAGCAGGTGCCGGTGTCGACGATCATCGAGGCCGCCAAGGAGCACGACGCGACGGCGATCGGCCTCAGCGCGCTGCTCGTCTCCACCTCCAAGCAGATGCCGCTGGCCGTCCAGGAGCTGCACCGCGAGGGCCTCGGGTTCCCCGTGCTCATCGGCGGCGCCGCGATCAACCGCGCGTTCAGCTTCCGCACGCTGCACGTCAACGGCCTGGACGACAGCACGCTCTACGACCCGGGCGTCTTCTACTGCAAGGATGCGTTCGAGGGCCTGGCGGTCATGGACACGATCGTCGAGGAGGAGCCGCGCGCCGCGCTGCTGGCCAAGCTGCGCGAGAACGCCGACGCGTTCCGCGTGAAGGGCGACGAGGTCGAGGAGCTCGACACCTCGGGCACCGAGCGCTCCGAGCTGCCGACCGACAACCCGGTCCCCGAGCCCCCGTTCTGGGGCGTGCGCGAGATCCCGGTCGACCTCGACGAGGTCTACAGCCACCTCGACACCCACGTGCTCTTCAAGCTGCACTGGGGCGGCAAGGGCGTCAAGGGCGAGGCCTGGAAGGCGCTCGTCGACGGCACGGACGAGGAGGAGGGCTTCCGCGCCCGCCTCGAGCGCATGTGGGCGACGCAGACCTACCTGCACCCGCGCGCGCTGCTGGGCTACTTCCCGTGCTACAGCGAGGGCAACGACATCGTCGTGCTCGATCCCGCCGACCGCGAGACCGAGCTGCAGCGCCTGTACTGCCCGCGCCAGCCCGGCAAGGCGCACCTCAGCGCGGCCGACCTGTTCCGCCCGAAGGAGAGCGGCGAGCTCGACGTCATCGCGCTGCAGGCGGTCACCGTCGGCGACGAGGTCACCGAGCTCATGGCCCGCCTGGAGGCCGAGGGCGAGTTCGCCGAGCAGCTCTACGTCCACGGTCTCGGCGTGCAGACGGCCGAGGGCCTGGCCGAGTGGCTGCACGCGAAGATCCGCACGGACCTCGGCATCCCGCTCACCCAGGGGCGCCGCTACTCGTGGGGCTACCCGGCCGTGCCCGACCAGGCCGAGCACGACAAGGTCGGCGCGCTCCTGGACCTGTCGCAGATCGGCATGCGCCTCAGCGACGGCCACGCGCCGGTGCCCGAGCAGTCGACGCTGGCGATGGTCGCCCACCACCCCTACGCGAGCTACTTCACGATGAAGCAGGGCCGCGTCCTCTCGACCCCCGACGACGTGATCAAGGGTTCCAAGCGCGACCCGTCGCTGTTCGCGCGCGCCGACGCCCATGAGCTCGACACCGACCCGATCGAGGGCGGCGTCGCCGAGGAGGCCGACACGCCGGTGGCCGCCGAGGCGTAGGCCACGGGCGACGCGGCGAAGCCGGCCCCCTAGGGCCGGTGTTCGTCCACGTCGATGGCGAACGCCGCCGTGAACGGCTCGGTCGCCAGCCGCAGGCCGTCACCGGTGCGCAGGGCGTTGCACGGGGCGGTCATCGGCTCGATGGCCACGGTGGGCGTACCGGGCGGCGCGAAGAGCTGCAGGTGCGTGAAGCCCTCCAGGAAGCGCACGGTCACCAGGCGCCTGCCGCCGGCCAGCGCGAACGCGGGCTCGGGTCCCAGGTCGGCGTAGGCGTCGTCGAGGGTCTCGCCGCCCAGCGGCGCGTCGCGCGCGGGCACGGGCTCGCGGCCGCCGTCGGGCAGCTTGCGGTCGTCGAGCGTGAGATGGGTCATCGGCCCGTGGCGCAGCACGAGGTCCTCGCGCGCGACGCCGGGCAGCGCGAGGTAGGGGTGGAAGCCGAAGGAGATCGGCACGGGCCGTTCGCTCGTCGGCGTCAGCGTCGTGGTGACCGTCAGCCGCCCGGGCGCCAGCGCCACCTCCATCGCGAGGCGGTGCGGGAACGGGAAGGCCTCCATGATCCCGGGGTCGGCGCCGAGGTCGGCCTCGGCGCGCAGCAGGCCGGGGTCGGCGTGCCGCACGACCCAGCCGGGGTAGGCCGCCAGCAGGCCGTGGCTCGGCAGCCCGTGCTCCTCGGTGTGCAGCCGCGGCGTCGTGGCGTCCAACGCGACGTCGACGCCGGCCGCGCGGTAGGAGAAGCCCCCGAGCCGGTTGGCCCACGGGTGCAGGAGCGGGATGCCGAACGTCGACCCGCGCGAGGCGTAGGCGTCCAGCCCGCCGCGCAGGCCCAGCAGCTCGCGCCCGCGGTGGCGCAGCGACGCCCCGACCATCCCCGCGCCGGGCACCCAGCGGGCCTCGAGGTCGTCGGCGCGGAGGGTGACGTCGGCGGGGCTCACCGGCCCATCCTCGCGCATCGCGGCTCGGCGCCAGGTCTGGACGTCTTACGTACGCTTAACCCCGCACTGGTGCTCCCTAAAGGAGAACCGGGCACAGTGTGCGCATGTCGCCCAAGCATCTGTGGAGCGGGAACTGGCGTGCCGAGACCGAGGCCGAGGCCGAGGAGCGTCGCCGCCGGGAGGCCGAGCAGCCCACCCCTGAGCGCCCCACCCGCGTCGAGCACCACGCGACGGGCGATCCGCAGTCCCCGCGACGCGGCCTGTGGGCGGCCGGGACCGTCGCGCTCGTCGTCGCCGCCGCGGCCGGCTTCGGCGCCTACGCGCTCATCGACGGCGGCGGCAACGGGTCCGGCACCGGCACCGCGCGGCCCGCCGCGCTGCCCGCGACGGCCTCCAAGCCGCTGGCCCCCCAGCGCGGCCAGACCCGCGCCGGGCAGATCTACGCCGCGGCCAGCCCGGCCGTGGTCTCCATCCGCACCAGCTCGGGGACGGGCACCGGCTTCCTCATCGACGACAAGGGCACGCTGGTCACCAACGACCACGTCGTCGAGACGTCGAAGACCGTCAGCGTCAAGTTCGGCACCGACGGGCGCACGATCTCCGGCGAGGTCCGCGGCGTCGACCCCTCGAGCGACCTGGCCGTCGTCCACATCGACCCGTCGGCCGCGCCGCCGGACGCCAAGCCGCTGCAGTTCGCCGACTCGCGCGGCGTCTCGGTCGGCGACACGGTCATCGCGATCGGCAACCCCTTCGGCCTGGACCGCACCGCGACCGAGGGCATCGTCTCCAGCCTGGGCCGTACCCTCCAGGCCCCCAACGGCTTCCAGATCGACGGCGTCATCCAGACCGACGCGGCGATCAACCCCGGCAACTCGGGCGGCCCGCTGCTCGACGACGGCGGCAAGGTCATCGGCGTCAACTCGCAGATCGCGACCAACGGCGTCAGCAACGGCAACGTCGGCATCGGCTTCGCGGTGCCGTCCAACACCGTGCGCCAGGTCGTCCCCGGCCTCGAGCAGGGCAAGACGGTCAGCCACGCCTGGCTCGGCGTGGAGACCGGCTCGAGCTCCAGCGACCCGACGTCGACCAGCGGCGGCGCCCAGATCACCGACGTCACGCCGGGCGGCCCGGCCGATGACGCGGGCCTGCAGGTCGGCGACGTCGTCACGAAGATCGACGGCACCGCCGTCAACGACGCGACCGACCTGTCGACCGCGATCAACGGCAAGGCCGCGGGCGACCGCATCACCCTGACCGTGCGGCGCGCCGGTGACCAGCAGCAGCTCGACGTGCGGCTGCGGGAGCGCCCCGCGCACATCCCATGAGCTTCGCGGCACCGCTCATCCTGATCGCGCTGGTCGTCGTGCCCGCCCTGGCGGTCTGGTACGCCGGGCTGCAGCGCCGGCGGCGCCGCGCGGCCGCCGCGTTCGCCGCCCCGCTGCTCGCCGCCTCGGTGGCCCCGGCGCGGCCGCGCTGGCGCAGGCACGTGCCCGTCCTGTTCTTCGCGGTGGCGATCGCCGCGCTCGTCGTGGCCGCCGCGCGCCCGCAGCGGACCGTCGCCGTGCCCGTGGAGCAGGCCCAGATCATGCTGCTGACCGACGTCAGCGGCTCCATGCTGGCCACCGACGTCAAGCCCAACCGGCTCACCGCCGTCCGCCGTGCGGCGCAGGCGTTCATCGACTCGGTGCCGGGTCAGGTCAAGGTCGGCGTCATGGCCTTCAACCAGACCCCGCAGGTCCTCGCCTCGCCCACCACCGACCGCGACGCGCTCACGGCCGCGCTGGGGCGCCTGCAGTCCCACGGAGGCACGGCGACCGGCGAGGCGATCCAGACCGCGGTGCGCGTGCTGCGCCAGGCCGTGCCGACCGACGGGCGCAAGCCGCCCTCGGCGATCGTCCTGCTCTCCGACGGCGTGTCGACCCGCGGCGTGGACCCCGTCGCCGCCGCCCAGGCGGCCGGCAGGCTGAAGATCCCGATCTACACGGTCGCGCTGGGCACCGCGAACGGGACGATCACGGTCCCGCGGCCCGGCGGCCGGGGCACCGAGGTGCGCAGGGTCCCGCCGGATCCCCAGGCCCTGGCGCGCGTCGCCCAGGTCTCCGGCGGCCGGGCGACGACGGCGGCCGACGCGGCGTCGCTCAAGCAGGTCTACGAACGGCTGGGCTCCCAGCTGAGCCACAAGAAGGTCCCCCGCGAGATCACCGCCGGCTTCGCCGGTGCCGGCCTGGCGCTGCTGGCGCTGGGCTCCGCCCTGTCGCTGCGCTGGTTCGGCCGCCTCATCTGACCCCTGAAGGAGACCCCATGAACGACGACCCCACCATCCGCCACCGGCCCGACGACGACGAGCGTCTCGAGACCGCGCGCGGCGAGGCCCACGACGACCCGCGCCGCGCGCTCGGCGAGGCGCTGCACGAGCTCAAGCGCGTCATCGTCGGCCAGGACGCGATGCTCGAGCGCCTGCTCGTCAGCCTGCTCGCCGGCGGCCACGTCCTGCTGGAGGGCGTGCCCGGCCTGGCCAAGACGCTGACGGTGCGGACGCTGGCCGACGTCGTCGGCGGCTCGTTCCGCCGCATCCAGTTCACGCCCGACCTGGTCCCGGCCGACCTCGTCGGCACGCGCATCTGGCGTCCCGACACGGGCAAGTTCGACACCGAGCTGGGGCCCGTGTTCGGCAACCTGCTGCTCGCCGACGAGATCAACCGCGCCCCGGCCAAGGTCCAGTCGGCGCTGCTGGAGGTCATGCAGGAGCACCAGGTCACCATCGGCGGCACGACGTTCCCGGTGCCGCGGCCGTTCCTCGTGCTGGCCACCCAGAACCCGATCGAGTCCGAGGGCACCTACCCGCTGCCCGAGGCCCAGGTCGACCGGTTCCTCATGAAGCTGCTCGTCGACTACCCCACGCCCGGCGAGGAGGCCGCCGTCGTCGGCCGCAGCCTCGGCGCGGCCGCCGAGGTGCGCCAGCGCCTGGGCCTCGACGACCTCGAGCGCTTCGCCCGCGTCGCGCAGGCCGTCCTCGTCGACCGCGAGATCATCGCCTACGCCGTCGCGCTGGCCGACGCCACGCGCCACCCGGCCGAGAACGGCCTGTCCGACATGGCGGGCATGGTCGAGTACGGCGCCAGCCCGCGCGGGCCGATCGGCCTCATCCACGCCGCCCGCGCCCTGGCGATGCTGCGCGGCCGCGGCTACGTCAGCGCGGCCGACGTGCGCGACCTGGCGCCCGACGTGCTGCGCCACCGCCTCGTGCTGTCCTACGACGCCCTGAGCGAGGGCGTCACGGCCGACGCGATCCTCGCCCGCGTGCTCGAGACCGTGCCCGAGCCCGACGACCGCTACGCGCGCCGCGCACGGACGGCGGCGGCATGAGCCCCGCGGGCGCCCTCGCGCCCCCTGCCGCACGGCAGGGACCCGGGCCGATGCCGCCCGCGCTGCTCGACGCCCTCGGGCTCGCGGTCTCGCACCGCGTCGCGGGGGCCCTGCCGGGCGACCGGCGGGCCGCGGGCGTCGGCGCCGGCACCGAACTGGCCCAGCTGCGGCCCTACGTCCTCGGCGACGACGTGCGGCGCCTGGACGCGGCCGCCTCGGCCCGGACCGGCGAGCCGCACGTGCGCCTGCAGGTGCCCGAGCGCACGCTGACGACCTGGCTGGCGATCGACGTCTCGTCCTCGATGGCCTTCGGCACCACCAACCGCCTCAAGGCCGACGTCGCCGAGGGCGTGGCTCTCGCGCTCGGGCGCCTGGCCCTGCGCCACGCCGGGCGCCTGGGCATCCTCACCTTCGGCACGGGCGCCTCGCGCGTGCTGCCGCCACGAGGCTCCAAGGCCGGGCTCGTGGCGCTGCGCCGCGTCCTGGCCGAGGGCGTCGGCGTCGACGGCCACGGCGACCCGCGCGCGCTCGGCGACGCGCTGGGCCGGCTCGGCCGAGTCGCGCGCCAGCCGGGGTTCGTCGCGGTCATCTCCGACTTCCGCGAGCAGCACGACTGGACCCGGCCCCTGGGCAGCCTGCGCGCCCACCACGCGGTCCTGGCCGTCGAGATCGGGGATCCGCGCGAGTCCGCGGTGCCCGCCGTGGGACGCATCGCGGTCGTCGACCCCGAGACCGGGCGGCGGCTGGAGGTCGACACCTCCAACCGGCGCGTGCGTGATCGCTTCGCCGCGCTGGAGGCCGAGCGCCGCGCGACCCTGACCTCCGAGCTTCGCCGGCTGCGCGTCGACCACGTGACGCTGAGCACCGACGGCGACTGGCTCCTGGACCTCGGCCGGCGCCTGGCATGAGCTTCGCCTCCCCCTGTGGCTCCTGGCCCTGTTGGCGGTCCCGGTCGCGCTGGCCGCCTACGTGGCCTCGCGGCGGCGCACGACGCACTACGCGATGCGCTTCCCGGCGACCGCGACGCTCGCGCTGGCCGCGGGCGCGGTCTCGCCGTGGCGCCGCCACGTGCCCGCGGGGCTGGCGCTGGCCGCGCTGGCCGCGCTGGCGCTCGCGCTGGCCAAGCCGCAGGCGACCGTCGCGGTGCCGATCCAGGGGGCCTCGATCATGCTCGTCACCGACCACTCCGCGTCCATGTCGGCCACCGACGTCGACCCCGACCGCCTGTCGGCGGCCAAGAGCGCGGCCGAGACGTTCCTGGGCAAGCTGCCGAAGGCCACGCGCGTCGGCGTGGTCACCTACTCCGACGGCCCGGACGGCAACCAGGGCCTGACGACCGACCGCGAGCCCGTGCGCGCCGCCATCGAGGCGCAGATGGCCTCGGGCGCGACGGCGACCGGCGACGCGCTGAGCGTCGCGCTCGGCGACCTCGGCCCCGCGACCGCGCGGTCGGGCGCCAAGCGGCCCCCGTCGGCGATCGTGCTGCTCTCCGACGGCAAGACGACGACGGGCAGCGATCCGCTGGAGGCCGCCCGCGCCGCCAAGCGGGCCGGGGTGCCGATCTACACGGTCGCGCTGGGAACCGACGACGCCACGATCCCGGGCCCGCAGGGCAGCTTCGGCCCGCAGATCGCGGTCCCGCCGGACCCCGAGACCCTGAAGGCGATCTCCGAGATCTCCGGCGGCCGCGCGTTCTCCACGGGGGACTCCGGCCGGCTGCAGGACATCTACAAGGAGCTGGGCTCGCGCCTGGCCACCAAGCACGAGCACCGCGAGATCACCGCCGGCTTCGCCGCCGCGGGCCTCGTGCTCCTGCTGGCCGCCGGCCTGACCTCACTGCCGCGCCTGGGCCGCCTGCCCTAGACGATCAGGAGCCCTGCAGGCGCGTCGAGGTGATGCGGAAGTGCCCGCCGCCGACGAACTCGATGTCGATGTCGGTCGGCGCGCCGGAGAGGACGGTCGTGCAGCGCACGCGGGCGCCCTTGTCGGCCTTGACCCCGTCGGGGCAGTGGACGTCGATCGTCGTGCCGGTCTGGCGCTGGACGAAGTCGGCGATCTTGGTCTCGAGGTCCTGGCGGTCGACGGTGTTGCCGCACGCGGTCAGCGCGACGGCCGACAGCGCCAGGAGCGCTGCCGGCGCCGCGCCGCGGCTCACGCCTCGACGTCGGCGGCCTCTCCGCGCCGGTGGGGCAGCGGCGGCAGCTCGACCGGGCTGGCGTGCATCGCGCGCAGGCGCACGTCCTTCCAGCTGACGCCCTCGCCCAGCAGGGCGGGGACGCCCATCACGAACGCCGTGGCGATCTCGACGGCCTGGAGGATGATCCCGTAGCCCAGCGCGTCCTCGGCGCTGACGCCGTAGCCCTTGTGCAGGACGAAGACGCACGCGGCCTGGAAGACGCCCAGGTTCGACGGCGTCGCGGGCAGCACGGCGCTGACGTTGACCGCGAAGAGCACGGCGGCGGCCGCCCCGATGCCCGCGCGGTCGTCGAGGCCGAACGCGACGAGCAGCACGTAGCAGGACAACCACTGGATGGCCCAGGCCGCGAGCTGGGTGGCGATCGCGACCGAGCCCAGCCGCACCTGGCGGAAGACCTCGAGGCCGTCGCGCACCTGGCGGGTCGTCTCGCGCGCGCCCCGGGCCCAGCGGCGGATGCGCGTCGAGCGCGCGCGCAGGCCCTCGCGCAGCAGCGCGGGCGCGCCGAGCACCGTGGCCAGGATGACCAGCGGCAGCGCGGCGAAGGCCACCAGGCCGCCCTGGCGGTGATGGAAGACGGGGACCGACTCGAACATGATCGCCCCGAGCAGGGCGAGCGCGAAGATGTTCAGCAGGGCCTGCGAGACGATGGTGCCCAGGACGACGGGCAGCCCCTCCCGGGGACGCCCCAGGCGCCGCGCGACGATCATCGCACGGGCCGGCTCGCCCAGGCGCGCCGGCAGCGTCGCCGACATGAGCACGCCGATCATCGTGCCCTGCAGCGCGTCGCGCAGCCGGGGTCTGGGCGAGGCGGGCATCGCGGCGCGCAGGATCGCGGTCCACGCCACGGCGCGCACCGCCATGGAGGCGCACATGAGCGCGAGCGCGACGAGCACCCAGATCGGCGTGGCCTGCAGCAGCGAGCGGCCGATGCGGTCGATGCCCATCCGCTGGAGCGCCAGGAAGGAGCCGGCGGCGACCGCGGCGCCGAGGACGAGCAGGATCGCGCGGCGCAGCAGCGCCACCGCGGGCCGGCGCTCGGTCCGGGGGCGCGGCGGCTCGATCGTCGCCAGGCGCCGCGCCGGGACGCGCGGCAGCAGGTCGGCCGGCATCGCGCCCAGGCGCACGCCGGCGCGGTGGACGGCGCCCGCGGGCTCGCCCACGGCGATCGCGTCCTCGTAGGCGCCGAGGACCTCGGCGGCGACGCGCGGCCAGGCGTAGCGGTGGGCGCTCTCGAAGGCATTGGCGGCCAGCGCGGCGCGGCGCGGCGGGTCCAGGGCCAGCTCGCGCAGGGTGGCGCCGAGCGCCGCGGCGTCGCCGCGCGGGACCAGGATGCCGTCGACGCCGTCGCGCACGACGCCCCGGTAGCCCGCGATGTCGGACGCGACGACCGGCGTGCCGGCGGCGAAGGCCTCCGTGAGGACCATGCCGAAGCTCTCGCCGCCCAGCGACGGCGCGGCCAGCACGTCGGCGCGGCGCAGCGCGGCGACCTTCGTCGCGTCGTCGACCTTGCCCAGGACGGTGATGCCCTCGCGACCGTCGAGCAGCAGCGGCTCGACCTCGTCGGGCGTCGCCCCGATGAGCGTCAGCTCGGCCGGGACGTGCTCGCGCAGGGCCTCGAAGGCCCGCAGGAGCACGGGCAGGCCCTTGCGCTCGACGGCCTGGCCGACGAACGCGACGCGCAGCGGCGGGGTGGGTGGGCCCTGGTCCGGCGCGACGTGCTCGAGCGTGTCGGGCACGGCCACGCCGTTGGGGATGATCCGGTAGCGCCCGCCGTAGAAGCGCTCGCCGGTCCAGGCGGCGGCCTCGGACACCGCGATGCGCACGTGCAGCCGGTTCAGCCGCCGGCGGGCGCCCATCGCGACCGCGATGCCGTTGCTCAGCGCGTTGGCCGAGTAGCAGTGGAAGGTGCCGACCAGCGGTGTGCCCTGGATCGACGTGAGCGCGTCCCAGGACAGCGTCGGCGCGACGGGCTCGTGCAGGTGGATGACGTCGTAGCCGCCGTGGCGCAGCTCGCGGCGCAGGTCGCGCACGCCCGCGGCCCCGGCGGACAGGTTGGACACCGCGCCGTTGGCCCCGAAGCCGACCGTGCGGCCCAGCGGGACGAGCCAGTCGGGCAGGTCGCGGTCCTGCGGCACGGCACCGTGATGCATCCTCGCCGACCGGCGGTCGGGCGGATCCACGGGCGCCAGCACCCGCACATCGTGGCCGAGCGCCTCGAACTGGCCCTGGAGCGCCTCGATGTGCCGCGTGACGCCCCCGGGGTAGGTCCACGAATAGGGGGAGACGAGCGCGATGCGCATCACGTGTGATGGTATCGCCGTAGCCTCGGGAATGGGTGTGGAGAACTACACTCGTACGTGCTCATGGCCGACCGTCACTTCGTCAAGTACACGTTCCTCCTGCTCGATCCTGCCTGGCGTCGCCTCCCGGAGTCCGAGCGCGCAGAGCACAAGCAGGAGTTCCTCGCCGCCTGCGAGGACTTCGGCACCGACCACCTGCTGCAGGCCTTCTCGCTCGTGGGGACGCGGGGCGACGCCGACCTCATGCTCATCTCCGAGACCGAGAACCTCGACCGGATCCACGAGTTCCACGTCGTACTGGCCCAGAGCGGCCTCATGAAGTGGGCCACGCAGCCCTACTCGTTCCTCGGGCTGCGCAAGACGAGCGAGTACTCCGACGAGGAGCGCCAGGTCCCCCGCCGGTTCAAGGGCAAGTACCTCTTCGTCTATCCGTTCGTCAAGACGCGCGGCTGGTACGCGCTGCCGCCCGACGAGCGCTGGCGGATCATGCAGGAGCACATCAAGGTCGGCCGCGAGTACCCGACGGTCGACAACCACACGACGTACTCCTTCGGGCTCGACGACCAGGAGTTCGTCGTCGCCTTCGACACGAACGACGCCGGCGCGTTCCTCGACCTCGTGCAGCGGCTGCGGACCACGGAGGCCTCGTCCTTCACGCTGCGCGACACGCCGTCGTTCACCTGCATCAACACCTCGCCGGAGCGTGCGGTCAACGCCCTGGACGGGGCGGCGCTGTCGGTCGGCGCCCCGCTGGGCTAGGTGGAGGCGCGCCCCGCCGCGGGGCCGTTCGCGTTCCGCCGCGAGGCCGCCGCCGACCCGCACGAGCGCATCTGGCTGCTGGACGTCCAGGGCCGCGCCGTCGGGCGCTGCCGCACCGCGCCCGCGTCCGCGTCCGGCGACGACGGCGACCTCGGGACGCGCGCGGCGGTCATCCTCGAGCTGGCGATCGACCCCGGCCACCGGCGCCGGGGCCTGGGCCGGCGGCTCATCGGCCACGCGGTCAACGACCTGCTCGTGCGCTCCCACGCCCCCGTGCTGGCCTGGGTCGACGGCGGCGACCCGGGGGCGCTGGCCTTCCTGGGCCGCCACGGCTTCCGCCCCGACGGCACGGCGCGCCCGGACGGCGCCGTGCGCGTCGTGCGACGCCGCTGAGCGGGGTCGCGGGAGCACGGACGTCGAGCGCCTGCTCCAGCGCGCGGACCGGGTCGGGCTTCGTCCGGTCCGGCTGCTGACGCGCGTAGTCGCTCGGCCCCACGTGACGGTCGGGCGCGCCGGCGGCCGGGGTGATGCGGGCAGGCGGCGACCACCCGCCGCAGCCGAGGGCTGCGGCGAGCACGATCACGGCCGCCGCGACGGCGGCCGGCGCCCTCAGACGGCCGAGACCTGCTCTTCGTCGGCGACGCGGAACGAGGAGCCGCAGCCGCAGGCCGCCGTGACGTTCGGGTTGTTGACCTGGAACCCGGCGCCCTGGAGCGAGTCGACATAGTCGATCTCCGAGCCGTCCACGTAGGGCAGGCTGGGGGCGTCGACCAGGATCCGCAGACCGCGGTCCTCGAAGACGGCGTCGCCGTCGTGCTGGTCGTCGAAGGCCAGCTGGTACTGGAAGCCCGAGCAGCCTCCCCCGCGCACGCCGACGCGCAGCCCGGCTGAGGTGATGTCCGCGCCCTGGGACTCCAGGAACTCGCGGACCTTGGCGGCGCCCCGCTCGGTGAACTGGACGCCCTTGGCCTGGTAGGTGACGGTGGTTCCGGTCATCGCTTTACAAAGGATAGCGATACCCTCAAGGACGCAAGATGCCGACGACCGACGAGATCAAGACCCGTATCGAGCAGGCGCTGCCCGACAGCACCGTCGAGGTGGAGGACTGGACGGGCGGCGGGGACCACTTCCGCGCCGTGGTGACCTCCCCCGCCTTCGCCGGGCTGTCGCGGATCCAGCAGCACCGGCTCGTCTACGACGTGTTCGGCGCCGAGATCGGCGGACCCATCCACGCGCTGGCCCTCACCACACGAGCCCCGGAGACCAAGCCATGAGCGAGACCAACCCCATTCGCGACGCGATCGCCGAGGCCATCGGCGAGAACCACGTCATCCTCTTCATGAAGGGCACGCCCGACGCGCCGGCGTGCGGCTTCAGCGCCCGCACGGTGGCGGCGCTCCAGGCCCTCGACGCGCCGTTCGCCGCCGTCGACATCCTGCCCGACCCGCGCATCCGCCAGGAGCTCTCGGCCCTGTCGAACTGGCCGACGGTCCCGCAGCTGTTCGTGGGCGGCGAGCTCGTCGGCGGCTGCGACATCGTCACGGAGATGTTCGAGACCGGCGAGCTGGCCCAGGCGCTCGGCGTCGAGCAGCCCGACGAGGCCGCGACCCCCGAGGCCGCCGCGACGGCCCCCGCCCCGCTGGGCGTCGAGAACCGCCTCACGTGACGCGCTAGCCGCGCACGAGGATGCGCAGGCGCGCCGACCCGCTGTAGCGCAGCTGCGGGTCGCGCAGCACCTCGACCTCCTCGGTCGCGGTGTCGCCCGAGCTGTCGCCCGGATCGCGGAAGCTCGCGGTCACGCCGTCCTCGCGGCCGGTCGCCGCGACGGCCCGGGCCAGCTCGGCGACCGTGCGCGGGCCGGCGTCGCCGCTGCCGCTGCCGCTGCCCGTGTCGCCGAGCGTGACCTCGAACGTGCTCGTGAGGTCCTGGGAGCCCGACGGCCCACCGCCGTCGGCCGGCGTGCCCGTCAGCGTCAGGACGTGCTCGCCGGTGCTCAGGCCCGCCGGCACGTGGACCCGGATCGTCCTGGCGAAGCGCGCGCCACGGACGTGCTGGGCGACGACGCGCACCCGGACGTCGCGGCCCCGGCGGACGTGCGACGGCGCCGTGGCCGAGAGCAGGTAGGCCTGGTGCAGGGCGCGGCGCAGCTTGAGGTCGACGCTGACCCCCGTGATGTGCAGCACGCCGAAGTTGTAGGCGTCGATCTGGCCGGTGGCCGTGGCCAGGTCGGCCACCATCGGTGCGCCGGCGGCGCTCGGCGACCCGCCGACGTAGGTGTTGCAGAAGCGCAGCGGGCGCCGGGACTCCCGCAGCGTGATCCGCACGCACATCGATCCGCTCTGCCGCGCGGGCGAGCCGCGCAGCGCGTCGTAGGCGGCCTGGGCGAGCGCGACGGGCCCCACCTGGGTCAGCGACGAGGAGCCCGTGGGCTGCCCGACGCCGGTCTCGTCGGCGATCTGGAGGTTCTCGTGGAGCACGCGGCCGCCGTCGAGGTCGGTCGCGGTGATGTGCATCGGGAACCGGTCGGGCAGCGCGCCGAGGCGCCCGACGACCGCGTCGGGCGCATCGTCGGTCAGCGTGCCGAGGTCGTGCCCCGGCGCGGCGAGCTTGTAGCTCGTCGACTGGTCGGTGTCGAGCGGGTTGTCGATCACCGTGTAGACGTAGGCGTCCTGGAGCAGGAGCGAGCGGCGCCCCGCGCCGTCCAGCGGATGCCCGAAGGCCCACACCGCGTCGCCGTCGACGTAGGTGACGGTGCCGATCGCACCGGCGCTGACGTCGCCGCTGGCCAGCCCGACGGCGACCGAGGCGCCCGGCACGAGCTCCTGGACCCCGAAGGCGACGCGCGGCGCCGCGGGCGCCGCGTACAGCGCGCGGCCGGTCTTGGCCGCCGCGGCACGCAGAGCGGCCGCGACCGGCCCGGTGACGCCGCCGAAGCTCATCGGCGTCGCCAGCGGGCGCACGGAGCGCGCGAGCCGGGCCGGCATGGGCCGCGCCGAGGCCGGCGGGTCGACGGGCTCGCCGAGCATCGCCTCGATCGGGGTGACGAGGACCACCTTGTTGCCGTAGTCGCCGGTCCCCTGCGCGATGGCGCCGATCGTCCGCGCCACGCCGTCGGCGCCGGTGCACCGCACCGGCGACCCCGAGAAGCCCTCGGCGATGCCGGTCGTGTCGACGGCGGGGCCGCTGACGCGGACCAGGATCTGCGGGTCGGGCCCGTCGAGCACGCCGAGGACGTCGACGTCGAAGTCCGTGATCGTCGTGCCCTGGATGACGCTGGAGCCCGTGCAGTGCATGCCCGCCTGCACCTCGGAGAGCGGCATGATCGGGTCGCCCGCGCGGGCGGCGGCGGGGACGGCGAGGGGCAGGAGGACGGCGAGGACGGCCGCGGCGCGAGTTCGGAGCACGAGCGGCGAACAGTACGCAACCGCCCGTACGGCGACCCCGATAGCGTCCGACGCATGGCCGTCGACGCCGCACCCATCCAGGCGGTCCGCTGGGACGGCCGGCGCCTCGCCGTCCTCGACCAGACGCGGCTGCCGCACGAGGAGGTCTGGCTGTCGCTGACGGGAGCCCAGGACACCGCGCAGGCCATCCGCCGCCTGGCCGTGCGGGGCGCCCCGAACATCGGGATCGCCGCCGCCTACGGCCTGGCGATGGAGCTCTCGGCACGGCCGTCGCTCGGCGCGCTGGAGGCGGCCTCCGAGCTGCTGTCCGGCGCGCGGCCGACCGCGGTCAACCTCGCCGCCGCGGTGGCCCGCGTGCGCACCGCCGCCCTCGGCGCCGGCCCGTCGACGCTCGCCTCGGCCGCGCGCGCCGAGGCCCAGCGCCTGCACGCCGACGAGGACGCCGCCAGTGCCGCGCTGGCCGCCCACGGCGCCGACGTCCTGGCCTCCGCGCGCACGATCCTCACCCACTGCAACACCGGCGCCCTGGCCACGGGGGGACGCGGCTCCGGCCTGGCGGTGATCCTCGAGCTCGCGGCGCGCCACGAGGGCGTGCGCGTCCTGGCCTGCGAGACGCGGCCGCTGCTGCAGGGCGCCCGCCTCACCGCCTGGGAGCTCACGCGCCTGGGGATCCCCTTCGCGCTCATCGTCGACGGCGCGGCGGCCGGCCTGCTGCGCCGCGGTGAGGCCGACGCCGTCGTCGTGGGATGCGACCGGGTGGCGGCCAACGGCGACGTCGCCAACAAGGTCGGGACCTACGCGCACGCGCTCGCCGCGCGAGCCGCGGGGCTGCCGTTCGTCGTCGCCGGGCCGACGTCGACGATCGACCTCGCCACGCCCGACGGCGACGCGATCGAGATCGAGGAGCGCGACGGCGCGGAGGTCTCCGAGCTCGGCGGCGTCGCCATCGCGCCCGCCGGCACGCCCGTGCGCAACCCCGCCTTCGACGTGACGCCCGCCGGCCTGGTCACCGCGCTGGTGACCGAGCGCGGCGTGGCGCGCGACCCCGACACGGCGTCGGTGGCGGCGCTGGCCGCGCGCCCATGAGGGTCGCCCGCTCCGTCGGCGTGCGCGAGGTCCGGGTGGAGACCGATCCGGATCCGCGGCCCGGCCCCGGGGACGTCGTCTGCCGCGTGCTGGCCTGCGGCGTCTGCGGCTCCGACGTGGCCGACGCGTGGGTCGCGCCCAAGCTGCCGGTCGTCCTGGGCCATGAGCTCACCGCCGAGGTGGAGGCGGTCGGCGCCGAGGTCGCGGGCCTGCGGGCCGGCGACCGGGTCGTCGTCCACCATCACGCGCCGTGCGGCGCCTGCCGGCGCTGCCGCCGCGGCCACGAGACGCTCTGCGAGCGCTTCCGGGAGACCGCCCTGGACCCCGGCGGCTTCGCCGAGCGCGTGCGCGTGCCCGCCGACCTCGTCGGCGAGCTGCTGGCCCTGGACGGGCTGGACGCCGAGCGCGGCACGTTCGTCGAGCCGCTGGCCTGCGTGCTGCGGGCGTTCGCGCGCTGCCGGCTGCGGGCCGGCGACAGCCTCCTGGTCGTCGGCGCCGGGACGAGCGGGCTGCTGGCGATCGCCGCCGCCCACGCCCGCGGCGTGGAGGCCGTCTGGGTCCGCGAGCCGCGCCCGGAGCGCCTGGAGCGTGCGCTGGGCCTGCAGGCCGAGCGCCACGGCAATGAGCTCGTCGACGTCGTGCTGTGCTGCAGGTCGGCCCCGGCGGCGCTGGCCGACGGGTTTGCCGCCGTGGCCCCCGGAGGCGTGCTGTGCGTCTACGCGCCGCCGGCCCCGGGCCGCGACCTCGCGCTCGACGGCCTGTCGCTCTACCGCCGCGAGGTCGACGTCGTCGCCTCCTACTCGGCGGGGCCGGGCGACATGCGCGCGGCGCACGCGCTGCTGGCCTCGGGCGCCGTGGATCCCGCGCCGTGGATCACGCACAGATTGGGGCTCGAGGAGACGGGCCGCGCGCTGGAGCTGGCCCGCAGCGGCGAGGCCGTCAAGGCGCTGGTGGTGCCCTGATGCGCGCCGCGATCCTCCACGGTCCCGGCGACCTGCGGGTCGAGGAGGTCGCCGAGCCCCGGGGCGAGGTCGTCGTCGAGGTGCGCGCGGCGACGACGTGCGGCACCGACGCCAAGATGCTGGCCCACGGCCACCCGGCGCTCGGGCCCTACCCGGCGGCGTTCGGCCACGAGACGGCGGGCGTGCGCACGGACACCGGCGAGCGTGTGCTCGTGGGCGACTCCGCGCCCTGCGGCACGTGCGCAGCGTGCCGCGCCGGGCGCACGAACCTCTGCCGGGCGATGACGTGGATCTTCGGGGGCTTCGCGGAGCGGATCGCGGCGCCGGCGGCCGCGCTGCACCCGATCCCCGGCGGCCTGCCGTTCGCGGCGGCGGCGATGGCCGAGCCGCTGGCCGCCTGCCTGCACGCCGTGGGGCGCGGGCCCCGCGAGCGCGAGGTGGCGGTCCTCGGCGGCGGGACGATCGGGCTCATGCTCGCGCGGCTGCTCGCGCTCGACGGGCGCGAGGTCGCCGTCGTCGACCGGCACACGGCGCGGCGCGCCCAGGCCGACGACCTCGGCGCGCGGGGCGTGGAGGCGATCGGCGACGTCCCGCTCGTCTTCGAGGCCGTCGGGCGACCGGAGGCGTGGCACACCGCGGTCTCCATGGTGGCCACCGGCGGGACGGTGGTCCTCGTCGGCGGCTGCCCGGCGGGTGACGTCGCGCTGCCGGGCGCGCGCCTGCACTACGAGGAGGTCGACGTCCACGGCGCCTTCCACCACACCCCGGCCGAGGTCGACGAGGCGCTGGCGCTGCTGTCCAACGGAGCGGTCGACCACGCGGCGTTCGCCGGCGCGACCGTCGGCCTCGACGGCCTCGCGACCGCGCTGACCTCGGCGTCCGAGCCAGGCGCCGCGGCCCGCAAGCTCGTCGTGCAGCCCGATCGCTGAGGGTGGGTGGCGCGCGGGCCGGTGGTGCGCTGGCCGCCCACGGTGCGCTCCGCGGCGCGGTCCCACGCGACGAAGGCCCTCACCCCAGCAGCCGCAGCACCCCCGTCGCGCGCCGCGCGCCGAAGCCGGCGGCCCGCAGGGCCAGGGGCTGGCGGGTGCCCGGCCGGCCGACCTGGGCGGGCTCGCGGATGCGCAGCCACTCGATGGTCTCGATGAGCGGCTGCTCGTGGTGCCCGGTGCTCCAGCCCAGCTCGCGCCGGGCCTTCGCCGACCGGTAGGACCACCACAGCCCGAGCGCGCGGATCTCCTGGACCGTCATGACCGCGGTGCCGGGCAGCGCCTCGGCCGCGCGCGCCAGCGCCAGCGCCGCCGTGAGCGGCAGCTTGATCGCCGGCGGCTCGACGCCCGACAGCCGGCCGAGGTCGGCGAAGAGCCGGTCGTTGGTGAAGTTGCGCCCGCCGAGGATGTAGCGCTCGCCGACGCGACCGTGCTCGTCGGCCAGCAGGTGGCCGCGCGCGACGTCGGCGGCGCCCACCACGCACAGGCCGCCGTCGACGTAGAACGGGATCTCACGGCGCAGGAAGCGCCGGACCAGCTCGGTCGAGGAGCGGAACAGGTCGCCGGGGCCCAGCACGTGGGCGGGGTTGACGATCACGACGGGCAGCCCCTGCGCGCTGATCCGCAGCGCCTCGCGCTCGGCCTCCGCCTTGGCGTGGGCGTAGCTCAGGCCCACCCGCGCGCCGTTGAACGCCTGGTCCTCGTCGGCGGTCGCGCCGGGGCCGCGCGCCGGCCCGATGGCCGCGGCGGCCGACGTGTGCACCACGCGCCCGAGCCCGGCGCGCAGCGCCTCCTCCAGCGCGATGCGCGTCCCCGTGACGTTGGCCTCGTAGAGCGCCCGCGGCCCGGCGCGCAGCGTCGTGGCGCCCGCGACGTGGAAGAGCCGGTCGACGCCGCGCAGCGCGCGGCGCATCTCCCCGCGCTGGAGCACGTCGGCCTCGACGATCTCGACGTCGAGGCCGCCGAGGGCGTCGAGCGCCGCGTGGCGGCGGGCGGTGACCCGGACGTCGTCTCCGCGCTCCACGAGCGCACGGGCGACGTGCGAGCCCACCAGGCCCGACGCGCCGGTCACCAGGGTCTTGGCCACTGGGGCCATCCTCCCAGGCGGCGGCCCCGCGCGTGCAGGACCGGGATGCGACTACGCTGGCGCCATGCCCGTCGCCGTGGTCACCGACACCACGCACTATGCCCCGCGCGCGCTGCTGCGCGCCCACGACATCCACGAGGTGTCGCTCTACGTCAACGTCGGCGACCGCCAGCAGCGCGAGTCCGAGCTCGACGACTTCGGCGCCTTCTACGAGCAGCTGCGGACGCTGGACCCGCTGCCGACGACCTCGCAGCCCTCCATCGGCGACTTCCTGGCCTGCTACGAGCCGCTGGCCGCCCAGGGACTCGACATCGTCTCCGTGCACATCGCCGGCGGCATCTCGGGGACGCCGGAGAGCGCGCGCCAGGCCGGCGTCGAGCTCGAGGCCCGCCACCCCGGACGGCGGGTCGTCGTCGTCGACAGCCGCACCGCCTGCGGCGGGATCGCCCTCTGCGCCCTGGCCGGCAGCGCCGCCGCCCGCGAGGGCGGCGACGTCGACGCCGTGGCCGCCCGCGTCGGCGAGGCCGCCGACGCCATGCGCATCTGGTTCGCCGTCGACACGCTGGAGTACCTGCGCCGCGGCGGGCGCATCGGCACCGCGCAGGCGTGGCTCGGCGGCGCCCTGAAGATCAAGCCGATCCTGACCATCGATCACGAGATCACGCCCGTCGAGCGCGTGCGCACCGCGGGCCGGGCGTTCGAGCGGATGGTCGACTACCTCAAGGCCCGCCACGACGACGGCGCCGACGGCTGGGTCGTCCAGCACATCCAGGCCGCCGAGCAGGCCGAGCGCCTCGTGGAGCGCGGGCGCGAGATCTTCGGCTCCGAGCCCGTCTTCGTCTCGGAGATCGGGCCCGTCATCGGCACCCACGTCGGCCCGGGACTGCTCGGCGCCGGCGGCATCCCGCGCGGCCTGCTGCCCCCGGGGCTCTGAGCCGCCGGCTCAGGTCGCGGGCAGGATGATGCCGGTGCCGCCCTCGTCGTCGGGCGGCGCGGAGCCGGGCGGTCCCGGCGGCTGGGGCCCCTCGGGGTCGCGGATCTGCGCGAGGCGGACCTCCTGGCGCCAGTCCCACCACTCGCGGACGACGATCTGCAGCGAGGCGGCGAGCGGGATCGCCACGATCGCGCCGAGGATGCCGATGAGCGTGCTGCCGAACAGCACGGCGACGAGCACGATGAACGGCTGGACCTGGACCGTGCGCCGCTGCACCTGGGGCTGGATGACGTTGTTCTCGATCTGCTGGTAGACGATCGCCCAGACCGCCCAGATGATGGTGTCGGTCGGGAAGTCGTTGAACAACGTGACGAGGCCGATGATCACCGCGGCCACCGTGGCCCCGACGAGCGGGATGAGCGACAGCAGGCCGGCCAGCACGGCCAGCGGCGCGGCGAACGGGACGCCGAGGATCTCCATGACGATGAAGGCCTGCACGCCCGCGATGAGCGCGATGGTCAGCGCCCCGCGGACGTAGCCGCCGACGGCGGCGGCCGTGTCGTCGAGCACCCGGCGCAGCCGCCGCCGCTCGAGCTCGGGTCTCAGCCCGAGCGCCGCGTCGGTCCACCGGCGCCCGCCGGCCACGATGAAGATGCTCAGGATGAGGATGTTGACCAGCGCGAAGACCGAGTTGACCAGCCCGAGCCCGATGTCGCCCAGCACCTTGGCGGCGTCTCCGATGCGGGCCGGCAGCTTGTCGGCCTGCTTGTTGATGGACCCGGTGATGTCGTACTTGTCGTCGAGCTTGCGCAGCCGCTCGTTCTTGTTGACGAAGTCCCGGATGTCGTTGGCGTACTGCGGGAGGTTCTGGGCCAGGTCGGTGCCCTGGGTGACCAGCGGCGGCACGACGATCGCCGTCAGCCCGGCGGGCACGAGGATCAGCCCGAGGTAGACGACCGTGATCGCGAAGCCGCGGCGCATGTGGCGCCCAAGGCGGTTGACGGGCCCCGACAGCGCGATGGCGATGAACGTCGCCGTGAGCACCCAGCCGATCGGCTTGCGCAGCAGGTAGATCAGGTACAGGATCAACACCGCCACGACGACGATCATCACGACGCGTGCGATGGACCTGATCGGCATCTCGGCCGGGCGCGAGGGCATCCGCCCCCACCGTATGAACCGGCCCGGACGCCTCCCGGCGGGCCGGGACGGCTACCAGCGGCGCTTCTTGCGGCGCAGCAGGCCGCCCACCGCGGCGATGCCGCCGCCGAGGACGAAGCCGGCGACGGCGGCCCCGATGAGCACCTGCTGCTGGTGCTCGCGGATCTGCTTGCGCCAGTCGGTGACCTCGGCGACCTCGCCGCGCAGCTGCTGCAGCGAGACCGCGAGCTCCGCGCGGTTGGCCTCGATCGACTTCCGGATCTCTTCGGGCGAGCGTTGAGGCATCAGACGGTGGTCTCCGGGTGCTCGGCGGACACCGTCTCGCGGATGAGCTTGGCCTCGGCGATCGCCATCTTCGGCGCGGGCGGCGAGCCCGCCTTGAACGCGCGGAAGGCCACCAGGCCGGCCAGGCCGGCCAGCAGGAGCAGGATCGCGGCGACGGTGAAGAAGCCCCAGAACACCTGGTTGTTGGCGGTGTCGCCGGGGAACGGGATCGCCCAGTAGGCCAGGTAGGACAGCCCGAAGAGGATGAGCACGAGCGCACCGAGGACGAAGACGCCGGCGGCCGCGGCGACGACGGCGCCCTTGCCGAGCTTGGAGACCTTCTGGCTGACCTCGGCCTTGGCGAGCTCGATCTCCTCGCGGACGAGCAGGCTCGCGCGCTCGCTGACGTCGGAGATCGCCTTGGCGAGCCCCGGGGTCTGCTGGTCGCTCACGCGTGCCTCCGCTTCGCCATGCCCTTGAGGAGCAGCGCGAGCACGAGGCCGCCGCCGAAGGCGGCGCCGACGAGCTTCTCGGGGTGCGGATCGACGGGCGCCGCGGCCGGAGGGCCGTCCAGCAGCGCGCTGCCGGCGGGCCGGCCCCACGTCGCGTCGGCGGCGCCGACGACGGGCGTCGGCTCCGGCGCAGGTCCGGCGGCGGACGTCGCCTGGGCGACATCGGGCTCGGGCTCGGCGGCCGGATGGGCCTGTGCCGCCGTGGGCGCGGGCACGTCGGCGACCGGCGGGGTCACCTCCGTGACCGTGACCGGGGCCGGCTCGGGCTCGGGGCCCGCCGTGGTCGGGGCGTGGGGATCGTGCTCGGTCACTCGGGCGGATCCTCGTCGAAGACGCGTCGGTAGGCGATGGCAGCGAGCCGCGAGGCCACGATGCTGGCCACCGCGCCGAAGGCGGCGAGCAGCCCGGAGTACGCGAGGCGCCTGACGATGTCGTTCTGCTGCATCGGACCGGGACTCTACCCGGACGGGCGCGGAGCTATCGGTCGAGGCCGGAGCAGATCGTCTCGACGATGAGGCGCTTGGCCTCGTCGTAGTCGCCGGCGGCCTGCGGCAGCGTCGCGAAGATCCAGCCCGTCAGCACCTGCTCGATCGCGCCGTAGAACGCCATGGCCGCGAACTGCGGCGAGATGTCGGAGCGGAACTCGCCGGCGTCCTGGGCCTTGGCGACCACCGCGGCGATCAGGTTGTAGGCCTCGTTGATCTTCTCGATGTGGGTCTGGCCGAAGGAGTTCGCCGCCCGCGTGACCTCGACGATGATGACCTTCATCAGGTCGGGGTCGTGCCGGTAGGAGTCCACGATGAACGCCGCGATGGCCTCGAGCTTGCGGCGCGCGGCGAGGTCGCGCGCGTCGACCTCGCGGATGGCCTCGAGCATCACATCCCAGCGCTCGAGGAACAGCGTGTCCAGGACCTGGTCCTTGGATCGGAAGTAGTGGTACACCAACCCGTAGGCGACGCCGGCCTCGTCGGCGATGTCGCTGACGCGGCAGGCGTGGAAGCCCTGGGAGGCGAAGACGCGGACGGCCGCGTCGAGGATCAGGCGGCGCTTCTCGGCCGCGTTGGCGGCGCTGCGCGCGGTCCCGGCCATCAGCCGTAGACCTCCGGGCGGCGGTTGGCCAGCGACGGCAGGTCGGTGCGGATCCGCTGCAGCCGGTCGAGGTCGAGGTCGGCGACGATGTGGGTCTCGGCGTCGGGGGCCTGGGCGAGCACGATGCCCCACGGGTCGACGATCATCGAGCGCCCGCCCGTGCGCAGGCCGGGCGCGTGGCGGCCGACCTGGTTGGCGGCGACGACGAAGCACTGGTTCTCGATCGCCCGCGCTCGCACGAGCACCTCCCAGTGGTCGCGTGTCGTGGCCTCGGTGAACGCCGCGGGCAGGGCGATGATCCGCGCGCCGTCGACCGCCAGGCGGCGGAACAGGTCGGGGAAGCGCAGGTCGTAGCAGATGGTCATCCCCAGGCCGACGCCCGACGCGGTGGCGCTGAGGACGATCTCGTCGCCCGGCGCCTCGCCGTCGGACTCGCGGTAGTCGCGCCCGCCGACCTGCACGTCGAACATGTGCAGCTTGCGGTAGGTCGCGCGGTCGCGGCCGTCGGGGCCGATGTGGACCGACGTGTTCGAGCCGCGCGCGTCCCCGCGCTCGGGGATCGAGCCCGCGACCAGGTCGATCCCCAGCTCGGCGGCGATCCCCCGCGCCCAGGTCAGCGCGGGCCCGTCGAGGTCCTCTGCGCCGTCGCGCAGCTCGGCCGGCGGGCCGTAGGAGGACCACTTCTCCGGCAGGACGACGAGCGAAGCGCCATCATGGGCGGCGGCGCGCACGAGGCGGTCGGCGGTGGCGAGGTTCGCGGCCCTGTCGGTGGTCGCGGTGAGTTGGACGGCGGCGGCGCGCACGGCGGAGCTCCCGGGGGGACAGGCGATTGACCGGTCAATCGGCCTTCGCTGAGAGCATACCCCCGTGTCCGATCTCGCCCGCCTGCCCGTTCGCGGCCAACCACCCGGTCTGGTGGTGCCGCCGGCCCGCATGGCGGCGTGGCGCGACGGCCGGCCGCTCAAGCGCTGGCGCTACGTCGGCCTCTACGGGGAGGACGTCATGCTCTGCGCCGCGCGGGTGCGCATCGGGCCGCTCGCGCAGGCGTTCTGGGCCACGTGGGACCGCAGCCGCCTCGCCGGCGCCACGACCTTCCGGCCCGGGCGCGTCGACCTCGCCGACGGCGTCCTGCGCGCGGGGACGGTCGACCTGCGCTGGAGCGCCGACGGGGAGGCCGTCGAGGTGACGTCGCGCCACGGCCGCTCCTACATCTGGACGCGCAAGCAGCCGCTGCACGCCGAGGGCACGGTCGACGGGCGGCCCGTCGCACTGCGCGGGCTGCTCGACGACTCCGCGGGCTACCACGCGCGGGCCACCTCGTGGCGCTGGTGCGCGGGCGTCGGCGAGACCCCGGGCGGCGCGGCGCTGGCGTGGAACCTCGTGGACGGCGTGCACGACGCGCCGACGGCCAGCGAGCGCACCGTCTGGGTCGACGGCGCCGCACGGGAGCTGCCCCCCACGGCGTTCGCCGCCGACCTCTCGGAGGTGCGCGGCGCCGGCGGCGCCCTGCTGCGCTTCGGCGAGGAGGCCCGCCGCGAGCGGTCCGAGCACCTCGGGCTGGTCACCTCGGACTACGCCCAGCCGTTCGGGACGTTCTCGGGATCGCTGGCGGCCGACGTCGTCGTGGCCCGCGGCTGGGGCGTCATGGAGCGCCACGACGTCCGGTGGTGAGCGCCGCGCCGCGGGCGCTGCCGGTGAGGTCGTACGCTCGGGCGCATGCCGTCCGCCTACACCTCGCCGCTGGCCGAGGCGCTCGCGCCGGGGCTGCTCGAGCGCTTCACCCGCTACGTCCGCATCGACTCCACCGCCGCCCGGGAGCGCACGCAGAGCCCGAGCACGCCCGGCCAGCTCGAGGTCGGCCGCCTGCTCGTCGACGAGCTGCTGGCGGCAGGCCTGGACGACGCCGCGCTCGACGACCACGGCTACGTCACCGCGACGCTGCCCGCCACGATCGACGGCCCCGCGCCGGTCATCGGCCTCGTCGCCCACGTCGACACCAGCCCCGACGCGCCCGGCGCCGGCGTCGAGCCGCTCGTCCACCGCGACTACGACGGCGCGCCGATCGCGCTGCCGCGCGGCGGGACCGTCCTGGACCCGGCCGACATGCCCGCGCTGGCGCGCAAGGCCGGCCACGACCTCGTGACCTCCAGCGGCGACACGCTGCTGGGCGCCGACGACAAGGCCGGCGTGGCCGAGATCATGACGGCCGTCGCCCATCTGGCCGCCCACCCCGAGCTGCCCCGCCCGACGCTGCGGATCTGCTTCACGCCCGACGAGGAGATCGGCGAGGGCGCGACGCTCTTCGACGTCGCGCGCTTCGGCGCGTTCTGCGCCTACACGCTGGACGGCAGCGAGGTCGGCGAGCTCCAGGAGGAGACGTTCACCGCCGCGCAGGTGCGGCTGACGATCGACGGCGTCGACATCCATCCCGGCTTCGCCAAGGGCAAGCTCGTCAACGCCGCGCGGCTGGCCGCCCGCGTCGTCGCCGCGCTGCCGGCCGACCGCCTCACGCCGGAGACCACGGACGGCCGCGACGGGTTCATCCACGTCTACTCCATCAGCGGCGACGCGCAGCGCACGACGGTCGCCGCGATCGTGCGTGACTTCGACGACGACCTGCTCGCCGAGCACGTCGCGCTGCTGCGGCGCACCGCCGAGGAGGTCGTCGCCAGCGAGCCGCGCGCCCGCCTCGAGGTCGACGTGCAGGCGCAGTACCCCAACATGCGCAGCCATCTGGCGCCGTTCCCCGAGGTCACCGAGGCCGTGCGCCGGGCGATCCGCGCCGAGGGCCTGGAGCCGCGGACGACCGTGATCCGCGGCGGCACCGACGGCTCGCGCCTGAGCGCGATGGGCCTGCCCACGCCCAACGTGTTCACCGGCGGCCACGAGTTCCACTCCGTGCGCGAGTGGGCCTCGCTGCACGACATGGCCGCCGCGGCCGCGACGATCGTGCGGCTGGCCCAGGCCTGGACCGAGCCCGACCTGGCGGCCGCGGCGACCTCGGCCGCGCGCGCCGCCTGAGCGACGGCTCAGCGCCCGCCGGCCTGGCGGCGCAGCTCGGCGAGCAGCAGCTTGGAGTGCATGGCGCCGAGCAGCTCGCGCAGCGGCTCGGTGCCCGAGGCGATGATGTCGGCGGCGCGCTCGGGCTCGACCTCGCCCGCGAAGCGCGCCAGCAGCGTGCGGATCTCCTCCTCGACCAGCGGCTGCAGCGCCTCGCGGTAGCGCAGCGTGTCGTAGACCGTGAACCCCAGCGCCTCGTCGTAGCCGCCGGCGCGGAACCGGACCATGGCCTCGATGATCGCCACGTCGTCGGCGTCGTAGCCCTGCTCGTCGGGCGTCAGCACCCCGATCTCGGCCAGGCGCTCGAGCACGTTGTCGGGCAGGTCGTAGCGACGGCGGATCTCCTCCGCGCCGACGCGGACGGTCTCGCGCCGCGCCAGCGCCCGCTCGATGATGCGGTCCTCCAGATCGACGAGCGCCAGCGCGCGGTCGGGGTCGGCCTCCAGCACCCCCTTGATGACCTTGAGGGGCATGAAGCGGTCCTCCTGCAGCCGCTTGATGAGCGTGATCCGCTCCACGTAGTGCGGCGGGTAGTAGGCCATGTTGCGCGAGGTGCGCACCACGTCGGCGTCGTCGCCGAGCAGCCCCTCGCGCAGGTAGTGCTTGATCGTGCCCGCCGACACGCCGCTGCGCTGGGCCAGCTCGCTCATCTTCAGCAGCCCGTCGGCGCTCATCGCCACATCCCCGCGCTCACCGCGACAGGAAGCTCCCGGGCGCGTCGGCGTCGGCCTCGGGCGGCCCGGCCACCGCGCCCGACGCCAGGAGCTCGGCGACCCGCCCGTCGTCGTAGCCGGCCTCGCGCAGGACCTGCTCGGTGTGCTCGCCCAGGCCGGGCCCGCCGCTGCGCACCCGCCCCGGCGTGCGCGACAGCTTGACCGGCATGCCCAGCCCCTGGACCGTGCCGGCGCCGGGCTGCTCGAACTCGATGACCATCTCGCGGGCGCGCACGAGCTCGGAGGCCAGCGCCTCCTCGACCTCGAGCATGGGCTCCAGGCAGCAGTCGTGCTCTGAGGCGAACGCCGCCCACTCGTCGCGGGTGCGCTGCGCGAAGATCGCCTGGATCTCGGCGTGGGTCTCGCCGCCCGGCCGGTCGAACTGTCGGGGCACCAGGTCCTCGCGGCCGACGCCCGCGCACCACGCCGCCCAGAACTTCGGCTCCAGCGCGCCGAGCGTGACCCAGCCGTCGGCGCAGCGGTAGGGCCGGTAGCAGACGAGCGACCCACCGAGCATCTCGTCGCCGCGGCGCGGGCGCTCGCCGGCGGCGAACACGCGGGCGGCGACCATGGCCAGCCACGACAGGGCGCCGTCGAACATCGAGACGTCGACGAGCTGGCCCTGCCCGCTGCGGTCGCGCTCGCGCAGCGCGGCCAGGATGCCGAACGCGGCCATGAGCGCCCCGCCGCCGATGTCGGCGATCTGGCCGCCGGCCTGCGTCGGCGGCCCGTCCTCGTCGCCGCTGATGGCCAGCAGGCCGTTGAGGCCCAGGTAGTTGAGGTCGTGGCCCGAGCGCTGCACGTTGGGGCCGGTGAGGCCGTAGCCCGTGACGGCGCAGTAGACGAGGCGCGGGTTGACCGCGCGCAGCGCCTCCCAGCCCACGCCGAGGCGATCCAGCACGCCGGGGCGGAAGGACTCCAGCAGGACGTCGGCGTCACGGGCGAGGTCGAGCAGCGCCTGCCGGCCGGCGTCGGACTTCAGGTCGATGCGCACGGAGCGCTTGCCGCGGTTGAGGGCCAGGAACAGCGCGCCCCCCGCGCTGGGCTCGGCACCCGCGAACGCCGGCGGCGACCAGCGGACGTAGTCGCCCATCCCGGTGTCCTCGACCTTGATGACGTCGGCGCCGAAGTCGGCCAGCAGCAGCGAGCAGAAGCCGCCGGGCAGCAGCCGGCTGAGGTCCAGGACCCGCAGGCCCTCGAACGGAAGCGGCGCGCTCACGCCGCGGCCCCCGCGCGCTCGCGGAGCCCGAGCAGCGCCCGGGCCTCCTGCACGGTCGCGGGCCGGCGCCCCGCGTCGAGCGTCATCTGCCGGGCCCGGCCGACGAGCTCGCCGTTGGAGCGGGCCATCGTGCCGTCGGGCAGGTAGAGGTTGTCCTCCAGGCCGACACGGACCGAGCCGCCGAGCGACAGGGCGGCCGCCAGCAGCGTCCACTGCACCCGCGAGATGCCGATCACGCCCCAGTGGGCGTCGACGCCCTCCGGCAGGTTGTCGGCCATCGCGGCGAGGTTGCGCGCCGTGGCCGGGACGCCGCCCGTGACGCCCAGGACGAAGTCGGCGTGCAGCGGCGCCTCGAGCAGCCCCATGTCCAGCAGCGGGACCAGGGAGCCGACGTGGCCGAGGTCGAAGCACTCGTGCTCGGGCTTGATCCCCAGCTCGCGCATGGCCTTCAGCAGCGCGATGATCTCGCCGAACGGGTTGGGGAACACGGTCTCGAAGACGAAGTCCTTGCGCCGCGCCGAGTACTTGGCGTAGTTCATGGACCCCATGTTGAGCGCGGCGACCTCGGGCGGGCACGCCTGCAGGTAGGCGACCCGGCGCTCCACCGACACGCCGACCGTGCCCGTCGAGAAGTTCAGGATCGCCGCGTCGCCGACCTCGGCCCGGATCGCGTCGTGGATCGCCGTGAAGTCCGCGGCCTCGTAGCTCGGCACACCCGCGGACGTGCGGGCGTGGATGTGGATGTGCACCCCGCCCTCGTCCACGATCCGCCGGGCCTCGGCGGCGTACTCCTCCGGCGTGTACGGGATCGCCGGACACTGCTCGCGGTTGGCCAGCGCGCCGGAGATGGCGCACGTGATGACGACGGGATCCTCGAGGCTCACGCTTGCTCCGTGGGAAGTGGGACGTGCCACTTCCCACTCTGTCGCATCCCAGGCGCCGAGGCAACCTGGCGGCCACCCCTGGCCCCCTGGCCCGGCCTTCGCCCGCCTACCGGCGCGACTGCAGGAAGAAGTACAACAGCTGGGCGACGGACGCCACGAACGCGGCGACGTAGGTCCAGGCCGCGGCGCCCAGGACCTTCTTGGCCCCCGTGAGCTCGTCGGCCTCCAGCAGGCGGCCGTCGGTGAGCGCGACGAGCGCGCGGCGCGACGCGTCGAACTCGACGGGCAGCGTCACGAGCTGGAAGACGACGATGGTCGTGAAGAGGGCCAGGCCGATCGTCGTCAGGCCGGTCACGCCGAGGATCAGGCCGAGGAAGATGACCGGCACGGCGGCCGAGGAGCCGATGGAGGCGACGGGGACGATGGTCTGGCGCACGCGCATCTGCAGGTAGCTGCGCGCGTCCTGGATCGCGTGGCCGGCCTCGTGCGCGGCGACGCCGAGCGCGGCCACCGTCGACGCGCGACCGACGTCGGCGCTGAGGTTCAGCGTGCGGCTGCGCGGGTCGTAGTGGTCGGTCAGCGTGCCCTCGACGAAGCGGATCTCGACGTCGGGCAGGCCCGAGGCGCGCACGACGGCGGCGGCGGCCTGCGCACCGGTCATCCCGGAGCGCACGGACACCTCGCTGTAGCGGGCGAACGTGGTCTTGACGCGTCGCTGCGCCCAGAGCCCCAGCCCGAGCGGGACGATGAGGCAGGCCAGCCAGATCAGGGTCATCGACATGTCCGCGAGGGTAGGGCGATCGGCTTAGGGCCGCCTAAGGGCCTGGACGCCGCCTCAGACCGGGACGACGCCGTTGCGCTTCCACGGCCGGTCGACCTGCTTGCCCTCGGCCATCTCCAGCCCGCGGCAGATGACCGGCCGCGTCTGGCGCGGGTCGATCACGTCGTCGATCATCGCGTTGCGGGCCGGGATGTAGGGGTCGATGATCGCCCGATAGGCGTCGATGAGCTCGGCCTTCTCGGCGGCGGGGTCCTCGGCCTCCTCGACCTGGCGGCGGAACACGATCTCGACCGCGCCCTCGGCCCCCATGACGCTGATCTCCGCGCTGGGCCACGCGACGATGAGGTCGGGCTCGTAGGCGCGGCCGTTCATCACGTAGTAGCCCGCGCCGTAGCCCTTGCGGATCACGACGGTGATCTTCGGCACGGTGGCGCCGGCCACCGCGTGGAGCATCTTGGCGCCGTGGCGGATGATGCCGCCCGCCTCGACCTTGGTCCCGACCATGAAGCCGGGCACGTCCATCAGGAACACGAGCGGGATCCCGAAGGCATTGCAGAGGTTGACGAAGCGCGCGGCCTTGTCGGCCGAGTCGTTGTCGAGGATGCCGCCGAGCCGCCGCGGCTGGTTGGCGACGATGCCCGCCGGCCGCCCGCCGAAGCGCGCGAAGCCGGTGATGATCGTGCGGGCCCACTGGGGCTTCATGTCGAAGAAGTCGCCGTGGTCGACGATGCGCCCGATGACGTCGTACATGTCATAGGGCTTGCGGTTGGACTCGGGGAGCACGTCGAGCAGCTCCTCGTCGGCGCGGTCGACCGCGTCCGTGCAGGGCAGCACCGGCGGCGCCTGGCGGTTGTGGGACGGCAGGAACGACAGGTAGGCGCGGATCCGCTCGATGCACTCCTCGTCGTCGGCCACCTCGAGGTCGCCGACGCCGGACTGGCGGCAGTGCACGCGCGAGCCGCCGAGCTCCTCCTGGGTGACGTCCTCGCCCACTGCGGCGCGCACGAGATGCGGGCCGGCGAGCGCCATCGAGCCGCGGCCCTTGACCATCGGGACGAAGTCGGCCAGGCCCGGGATGTAGGCCGTGCCCGCCGCGCAGGGGCCCATGAGCGCTGCGACCTGCGGGATGACCCCCGAGGCCACGACCTCCTCGCGGAAGAGGTGGCCCGAGCCGGCGAACAGCGAGCCGACGGCCTCCTGGATGCGCGCCCCGGCGCTGTCGAGCAGCCACACCATGGGCATGCGCTTGGTCAGCGCCAGGTCGCGCAGGCGCGCGACCTTGACCTCGCCGCTGGTGCCCATCGACCCGGCCATGACCGTGAAGTCGTAGGCCGCGACCGCGACGAGGCGCCCGTCGACCTTGCCGTAGCCGGTGATGACGCCGTCGGCCGGCGCCTCCTTGCCCTCCAGGCCGCGCACGGAGTGGTGGATGCCGGCGTGCAGGCCCAGCTCGGTGAACGTGCCGGGCTGCACCAGCAGGTCGATGCGCTCGCGGGCGGTCAGCTTGCCGGCGGCGTGCTGGCGCTGGACGCGCTCGGGACCCCCGCCGGCCAGCGCGACCGCGCGGCGGGCGTTGAGGTCGTCGACGAGGGGGCGCAGGAGGGAGGTCGGGGGGTCGGTGTCCATGGGAAGTGGGAAGTCCTACTTCCCACTTCCCCGGGCGTCAAGCGCGGGCCCGGCCCGGCCGGTGGAGATCAGCAGGCGGCCGGCGCCCGCGCGTGGAAGCGCAGGTCGACGCCGTCGTGCGCGGCCACGGCGACGTGGGTCCGGCGCGCGCGCACGGGTCAGGGGATGAGCGGGTCGACCGCGCTGGCCACGAGCTCGGCGAGCTCGGGGGCGCCGAGCCCGGTGATCTCGCAGCCGATGAGGTCGCACGTCTCGGCGACCTCGGCCAGCAGCGTGCGCATCCCGGCGTCGCTCAGGCCGCCGGAGGCCGGGAACGCGGCGGGCAGCACGGACGGGTCGAGCACGTCGAGGTCCAGGTGGACGAAGACGTCGCGGCCCGCCAGCGCGTCGGCCAGCAGGCCCGGCCGCGTCATGCGCATCACGCCGTGGGTCTCCAGGAGCACCAGCTCGCCGCCGTCGAAGTCGCGCACGCCGCACATGACCACCGCGGACGGCTCGACGGTGGGCAGGTCGAACCCCGCGTCCCACAGCCCGCAGGCCCCGGCCAGGCACATCCCGCCCAGATAGCGCGAGAGCGTCGTGTCGGGCGTGTTGAAGTCGGCGTGGGCGTCGAGCCACAGGATCGTGGCCTGCGGCCGGTGGCGCACGACGGCCGGCAGCGTCGTCAGGCTCACGCAGCAGTCGGCGGCCACGAGCACGGGGTAGGCGCCGGCGGCCAGCGCATCGTCGACCTGGCCCCCGGCCTCCAGCAGGCAGCCGCGCGACTGGCGCAGGTCGTCCTGGAAGGCCTGCTCGCGCATCGGCGACGGGCTGCCGATGAGCCGCGGCTCCACGGCACGACGCCCGGCCAGCTCGCGGGCCAGCGCCTCGGTGGACCGCGCCGCGTCGGGGTGGCGCTCGCCGGTGCGGCACAGCATGGCCACCACCTGCAGGCGCGCGGTCAGCGTCATCGGCCCTTCCAGACCGGCTCGCGCTTCTCGAAGAACGCGGCGACGCCCTCCTGGATGTCCTCCGTGGAGAACGCGAGCGTCAGGTTGTGCTGCAGGAGCTCGAGCGCCGCGGTGAAGCCGAGGTCCTGCTGGCGGAACATGGCGTCCTTGCCCAGGCGCATCAACACGGGGGACTTGCTCGCCAGGCGCCCGGCCCAGTCGGCCACCGCGGCGTCGAACTCGTCGGCCGGCACGACCTTGTTGACGATCCCCAGCCGCTCGGCCTCGGCCGCGTCGATGCGCTCGCCGAGCAGCAGCAGCTCGTTGGTCTTCTTGCGCCCGACGTTGCGGTAGATGAGCGCCATGATCATGAAGGGGAAGACCCCCACGTTGATCTCGGGCGTCCCGAACGTCGCGCCCTCCCGCGCGATGACGAGGTCGCAGGCCAGCACGAGCCCGAGCGCCCCGGCGAGCACATGCCCGTTGGCCGCCGCCACGACGGGCTTGCCCAGCTCGCCGATGAGCCGGAAGAGCCTGGGGAACCGTGCGGTGGCGACGTGCTTGTGCACGAGCGGCACGTCAGCCGCGAAGCCCGCGAGGTTGCCGCCGCTGCTGAAGACCGTCGCGTGCGTCGAGGTGAGCACCACGCAGCGGACCGCGTCGTCGTCGCGGGCCGCGGTGAACGCGTCGAGCAGGTCCTGCATGACCTGGTCGCTCAGCGCGTTGCGCGTCTCGGGGTGGTCGAGGGCGATCGTCGCGACGCCCCCGTCGGCGACGTCGTAGCGCACGGTCTCGTAGGACATCGCGCAAGCAAAGCACGTCGCGCCGGGGCCCGGCGGCCGGGCGGCTCGGCGGAAAGTAGGACGTGCCACTGTTTACTTCGACGGCGACGGCCGTTACCGTCCCGCCCATGGCCTCCACCGCAGACCAGGTGCTCAAGCCCGACTTCGGCGCATCCCGCAAGCACTTCATCTTCACCGACGAGCACGAGCAGCTGCGCGAGTCCATCCGCAGCTTCGCGATCAAGGAGCTCGCCCCCCACGCCGACGAATGGGAGGAGACGACGTTCCCCGACTCGGTCTTCCCGCGGATGGGCGGCCTGGGCTTCCTCGGCCTCGACAAGCCCGAGGCCTACGGCGGCCAGGGCGGCGACTACTTCACGGCCCTCGTGCTGGCCGAGGAGATCGTGCACGCCCGCTCCGGCGGCCTGGCCATGGGCCTGGCCGTCCACACCGACATGGCGATGCCGCCCATCCTGGCCTTCGGCACCGAGGAGCAGAAGCAGGAGTGGGTCGTGCCCGCCATCAGGGGCGAGAAGATCCTGTGCCTGGGCATCACCGAGCCCGACGCGGGCTCCGACGTGGCCGGCATCAAGACCCGAGCGGCCCGCGACGGCGACGACTACGTCATCAACGGCTCCAAGACCTACATCACCAACGGCCACCGCGCCGACGTGATCGTCCTGGTCACCAAGACCGACCCCGACGCCGGCTACGACGGCTTCACGCTGTTCCTCGTGCCGATGGACGCGCCCGGCGTCATCCGCGAGAAGCGCCTGGAGAAGCTCGGCATGCACGCGTCGGACACCGCGCTGCTGGCCTTCCAGGACGTGCGCGTCCCGGCCACCGCGGTCCTCGGCCAGGTCGGCAAGGGCTTCTACCACATCATGTGGGAGCTCCAGGGTGAGCGCCTCATCGGCGCCGCGGGCTGCGTGGCCGGCGCCCAGCACTGCTTCGACCAGACGCTGCAGTACGCCAAGGAGCGCACGGCGTTCGGCCGCCAGATCGGCAAGTTCCAGGTCATGCGCCACAAGTTCGCCGAGATGGCCACCAAGATCGAGACGGCCCGCCAGCTCGTGTACACCACGGCGTGGCGCCACCACAACGGCGACTACCCCGTGCGCGAGATCTCCATGGCCAAGCTGCACGCCGCCCGCGTCGCGGTCGAGGTCGCCGACGAGTGCATCCAGATCCATGGCGGCGCCGGCTACATGAAGGAGTACGGCGTCGAGCGCGTGTGGCGCGACATGCGGCTCAACCGCATCGGCGCCGGCACCGACGAGATCATGCTGGACGTCATCGGACGCTCGTATGGCCTCTAGGGCATGATGCGCGCGTGAGCGAGTTCACCGAGACGATCGCCAAGGCCTACGCCGTGGACGGGCCGGCCGTCGCGCTCGGCTGCGGGGTGCACGACGGCGCCGTCGACCAGGGCGCGATCGTGCAGGCGCCCCTGTCGATGATCAACCGCCACGGCCTCATCGCGGGGGCCACGGGCACGGGCAAGACGAAGACCGCCCAGGGCCTGGCCGAGCAGCTCTCGGCCGCCGGCGTGCCGGTCGTCATCGCCGACGTCAAGGGCGACGTCAGCGGCCTCGCGGCCGCGGGCGACCCCGCGGGCGGCGCCTCCAAGCGCGCCGCCGAGCTGGGGATGCCCTTCGCGCCGACGGCCTTTCCGGTGGAGTACCTGTCGGTCGGCGGGATCGGGCCAGGCGTGCCCATCCGCGCGACGATCTCGGATTTCGGGCCCCAGCTGCTGGCCAAGGTGCTCGGGGCCAACGAGACGCAGGAGCAGAGCCTGCAGCTCGTCTTCCACTACGCCGACGGCAAGGGCCTGCCGCTGCTGGACCTCTCGGACCTGCGCGCCATGCTCACCTACCTGAGCTCCGACGAGGGCAAGCCCGAGCTCGAGGGCATCGGGGGCCTGAGCACCGCCACCGTCGGGGTGCTGCTGCGCGCGCTCATCGGCCTGGAGGACGGCGGCGGCACCGAGTTCTTCGGCGAGCCCCAGCTCGACGTCACCGACCTGCTGCGCACCGCGCCCGACGGCCGCGGCGTCATCTCGGTCGTCGAGCTGCCGGCCGTCCAGGAGCGCCCGGCGCTCTGGTCGACGGCGCTCATGTGGCTCGTCGCCGAGCTCTTCGAGACCCTGCCCGAGGCCGGCGACCTGCCCAAGCCCAAGCTCGTCGTCTTCCTCGATGAGGCCCACCTGCTGTTCCACGACGCCAGCGACGCGTTCGTCTCCTCCATCGAGCAGACCGTGCGCCTCATCCGCTCCAAGGGCGTCGGCGTGTTCTTCATCACCCAGACGCCGAAGGACCTGCCGTCGTCGGTGCTCGCCCAGCTCGGCAACCGCGTGCAGCACGCGCTGCGCGCGTTCACGCCCGAGGACGCCAAGGCGCTGAAGGCCACCGTCTCGACGTTCCCCAAGAGCGACCTGTACGACCTGGAGGAGCTGCTGCCGACGCTGGGCATCGGCGAGGCCGTCGTGACGATCCTCGACGACAACGGCGTGCCGACGCCCGTCGTGCACGCCAAGCTGCCGGCCCCGCAGTCGCGCATGGGCCCTGCCGACGACGTCGACGCCACCGCGAAGGCCTCCCCGCTGTTCGCGAAGTACGGCACCCGCGTCGACAGCCAGTCCGCGCGCGAGATCCTCGCCGCGCGCATGCAGGCCAACGCCGACGCGGCCGCCGAGGCCAAGACCGCCGGGCCTGCGCCGGCCGCGCCCGCGCCCAGGGCGCCGAAGGCCCCCAAGGCCCCCCCGGCGCCCAGGCACGAGTCGCCGACCGAGGCGATCGGCGACTTCCTGAACTCGCGGCAGGGCAAGGCCCTGCAGCGGCAGGTCGTGCGCGGGGTGTTCGGGCTCCTGCGCAAGAAGCTGTAGATGACGGCGTGGCCCCCGTTCACCGACGAGCACGAGCAGCTGCGCGCGTCCATCCGGGGGTTCGTGCGCTCCGAGCTGCGCCCGCACGCGGCGGCGTGGGAGCGCGACCGCGGCTTCCCGGACGAGGTCTTCGCGACCTGCGCGCGCCAGGGGCTGCTCGGCCTGAAGTACCCGGAGGCCTACGGCGGCCGGGGCGGCGACCATCTCCACGAGGCGGTCCTGTGCGAGGAGCTCGCCGCCTGCGGCTCGGGCGGCGTGGCCGCCGGGATCGGGGCCCACGCCAACATCGCCACGCCGCCGATCCACCGCTTCGGCACCGAGGACCAGAAGCAGCGCTTCCTCGTGCCGGCCATCGCCGGCGAGCGGATCGGCGCGCTGGCCATCACCGAGCCCGACGCCGGCTCCGACGTCGCGGCGGTCCGGACCCACGCCCGCCGCGTCGAGGGCGGGTGGCTGGTCAACGGCTCCAAGATGTTCATCACCAACGGCGTGCGCGCGCACTTCTGGGTGACCGCGGTGCGCACGGGCGAGCAGGGCGGCCACCACGGGCTGAGCTTCCTGATCGTCGAGCGCCAGGACGGCATCACGGCGTCGAAGATCGAGAAGCTCGGCTGGCACGCCTCCGACACGGCGCTCATGGCCTTCGAGGACGTCTTCGTGCCCGAGGAGAACCTGCTCGGCGGCGAGAACGAGGGCTTCGGGCTCATCATGGCCAACTTCCAGTGGGAGCGCCTGGCGATGGCCCTGGGCGCCGTCGGGGCCATGCAGGTCGCCTACGACAGGACGGTGGCCTTCGCGCAGGAGCGCCGGGCGTTCGGGCGCCCGCTCACCGGCCACCAGGTCCTGCGCCACAAGCTCGCCGACGTCGCGGCGACACTGCACACCGCGCGGGCGGTGACCTACGACGCGCTGCGGCGCTTCGCCGCCGGCGAGGACGCGGTCAAGGAGGTCACGATCGCCAAGCTGGCCACCCAGCGCGCCGCCTTCGACGTGACCGACACCTGCCTCCAGCTGCACGGCGGCGCCGGCTACATGGAGGAGTACGAGATCGAGCGCATGGCCCGCGACGCCCGGCTCGGGCCGATCGGCGGCGGGACCGACGAGATCATGCGCGAGATCCTCGGCAAGGTCCTCGGCCTGTAGGACGAGCGACGGCCCACAGGGCCGGTGCGCCGTAACGCCGGCGCCGCGGGTGCGTTGTGAGGGCATGCCGCTCCCCCGCCCCCTCCTCCGCGCCGGCCTGCTGGCGGCGCTCGCGCTGGCCACGGGCGCGACGGCCGCGCAGGCCGACGAGCACGTCGCGTTCCTCGACGGCGGCGGCCCGGTGGCCGCGGCCGGCGGCACGGTCGCCTGGTCGGCCCGCGGCGGCGACGGCCGCTACCGGCTCGTGCTGGCCACCGGCGGCGCCCCGGCCGCCGCCGCCCCCGGGGTCGCGCCCGCCGCGACCCCGTTCGACGTCGCTCTCGGGCACTCGGGCGGCCGGCTCGTGGCGACCTACTCGCGCGGCCGCAGGGCCTACGTCGTCCCCGTCGCGGGCGGCGCCGAGCGGCGCATCCGCGCCATCCCCGGACCCGCGACGCACCCCGCCGTCGACGGCGACCGCCTCGCGTGGGTCGTGCCCGGCGCGTCCTCGTTGAAGGGCTGCGACCGCCTCGAGGTCCGGACGGGCGGCGGGCGAGCGCGCGTGATCAGCGGCGCCTGCCGCAAGCTGGCCGGCGTGCAGGTCCGCGGCAAGGACGTCGTGTGGTCGGCGATCGACTACCGCGGCACCGACAGCCACGGCGCCGGCGGCAAGTCCTCCACGATCTGGGCCTTCCGCTTCGGCGGCGCGGTGCGCACCCTGGACCGGACGAGCTTCGGCGAGGAGTCCAACCTGCTGCGCTCGCCGTCGATCGACGGGCGCGACGTCGTCTACACCCAGAGCGGCGTGCACCCGCGCAAGAGCTTCGCCCGCGCCCGGCTCGACGGCCGCGGGACGCCCGTGCGCGCCGCCGCGGGCGTGGCGCTCGAGGGCCCGATGGCCGTCGACGGCGCGCGGGCCTGGTACGTCATCCCCGGCCGCGGCGAGGAGAGCTGCGACGCCGGCGACCAGCTCGCGCCGGTCCCGTGCGAGCTCGTCTCGGCCGCCACCGCCGCGCTGGCGCCCGGCGCGAGCCGCACGTTGCCGCCGGAGCTCAGCGTCGCCTACACGCCCGCGGTGCAGCCTGCGGCGGGCACGCCGCTGACGGTCGCCGGCGCGCTCACGCGCCGCACCGTGCGCGACGGCGCGACGGTCGGCAGCACGCCGCTGCCGGGCGAGGTCGTCGACGTCCTGGCCCGCAGCGAGGGCAGCCCCGAGACGTTCACGGCCACCGGCGCGTCGGCGACGACCGGAGCCGACGGCGCCTACGGCGTGCAGGTGCCCTACGCCGCGCTGCCGTTCTTCACGGCCCAGGTGCGCTCGAGCGGGCTGCTCGCGGGCCGCGGCACCGTCGGCTTCTGCCCCACGGGCACGACACCGCTGCCGGGAGGAGGCTGCACGGCGCCGCGATGAGCGCCGGCGCACCCGGTGTGGCGGTGTGCGGCCTGCGGAAGACGTTCATCATCCTGTACCTGACCCGCGGCCTGGGCCTGACGACCTCGACCGCCGGCCTGGCCGTCGCCGGCACGGCGGTGTCCATCGCCGTGGCCTCGCCGGCCGCCGTGAGCCCACTGCTGGCGGGGCCATGTGGCTGGTCTGCGCGGCGGCGATCCTGGCCGGTGTGCCGGTCCTGCGGCGCCTGCGCGACGCGTAGGGCCGGGGCCCGAGGCGCGTGACTAGGATCCGCCCCCGCAACGACCGAACCTGGAGAAGGAGACGCGCATGGGAGTCCTCGACGACAAGGTGGCCATCGTCACCGGATCGGCCCGCGGCATCGGCCGCGCGACGGCGGAGCTGCTGTCCGAGCACGGCGCCAAGGTGCTCATCAACGACCTCGACGCCGACCTGGCCGCCCAGACGGCCTCCGAGATCCAGGGCGAGACGACGGTGTTCGCGGGCGACCTGACCAAGGGCGACGCTCCGGACCGGCTCGTCCAGGCCGCGATCGACGCCTGGGGCAAGATCGACATCATCGTCAACAACGCGGGCTACACGCTCGACGCGCCGCTGCACAAGATCAGCGACGACTGGTGGGAGCGGATGCTCGACATCCACGTGACCGTGCCCTTCAAGGTCATCCGGGCCGCCGCGCCGCACCTGCGCGAGCCCGCCAAGCAGGAGCGTGAGCAGGGGGTCGAGGTCTTTCGCAAGATCGTGAACGTCTCGTCGACGTCGGGGACGATGGGCAACGCAGGGCAGTCGAACTACTCGGCGGGCAAGAACGCCGTGGTGGGTCTGACCAAGACGCTGGCCAAGGAGTGGGGCCAGTTCAAGATCAACGTCAACGCGGTGGCCTTCGGGTGGATCGAGACGCGGCTGACGGCGCCCAAGGTCGACACCAACACGATGGAGATCGACGGCGAGAAGGTCCAGCTCGGCATCCCCGAGCAGATCATGGGCATGGCCAACATGTTCATCCCGATGGGCCGGCCCGGCACGCCGCAGGAGGCCGCCGGCGGCGTGTTCTTCCTGTGCTCGCCGTGGAGCAACTACGTGCACGGCCAGACGCTGAACATCACCGGCGGCCAGCTCAGCGGCATGATGTCCTAGTGGTGATCGCCGCGACACGGGAGGAGGACCTCGACGACCTCCTCCCGCTCCTGCGGGCCTACTGCGACTTCTACGACGTCGCCCCGCCCGACGCGGCGCTGCGCGCGCTCTCGGAGGCACTGCTCGACGGGGCCGACGGCGTGCAGCTGCTCGCGCGCGACGACGGCGGCCGCGCCGTCGGCTTCGCCACCGTGTACTGGACCTGGCAGACGCTGACCGCCTCCCGGGTCGGGGTGATGAACGATCTCTTCGTCGCGCCCGCCGCGCGGGGGTCGGGCGCCGCCGAGGCGCTCATCGCGGAGTGCGCGGACCGCGCGCGCGACCACGGCGCCACGCACCTGACGTGGCAGACCGCGCTGGACAACGCCCGGGCGCAGGCGCTCTACGACCGCGTCGGGGCGCAGCGCTCGCGCTGGCTGGACTACGAGCTGGCGCTGGGCGGCGCGCCGCGCGGGTAGGCTCGGCCGCGTGAAGGTCATCAGGCCGGGCGCCGTCCACGAGGAGCCGCGCGGCGTGGTCGGCGGCCACGAGGTGTCGCGGGCCACGACCGGCACCGACTCCAACATCTTCATGGGGATCTTCCGGCTGCCGGCCGGGGCACGGTCGCGCCCGCACTTCCACGCCGGCTGCGAGAGCGCGTGCTACATGCTGCGCGGCACGATGCGCATCCGCTGGGGCGAGCGCCTGGAGCACGTCGTCGAGCTCGAGCAGGGCGACATGCTGTGGGTGCCGCCGCGCGAGACCCACGTGCTGGAGAACCCCTCGCCCGACGAGGACGCCGAGTACGTCGTCGCGCGCGACTCCCCCACCGAGGACGCCGTCGAGGTGCCCTGGGCCCCGCAGTGAGGCTCCGGGTCCTGCCGGGCGAGCACGCCGTCTGCCGCCTGGCCGAGGGCGCCCGGACCCCGGACCCGCCGGCGACCGCCGGCGGCTTCTGGTCGCTGACGCTCGCCGGAGCCGAGCGGTCGCTCGTGTGCGCCGAGGCGCTGGCGCCCACCGACGGCGTGGTGGTCGGCGGCTGGCGGATCCTGGAGCTCGCGGGCCCGCTCGACCTCGGCCTCGTCGGCGTCCTGGCGGCGGTCGCCGCACCGCTGGCACACGCCGCGGTGCCCGTCTTCCCCATCGCGACGCACGACACGGACTGGATCCTCGTCCCCGGCGAGCGCCTGGCGGCGGCCGTCGGCGCGCTGCGGGCCGCCGGGCACGAGGTGGACGGCGCCGAGGGCTAGGACGCCGCGGCGGCGCGCTCCGCCCGCGGGTCGGGCAGCGGCGTCAGGCGCGCCTCGATCTCGGCGCGGCGCGGCTCGAGCTGCGGCGGCAGGATGATCCGGCGGCCGAGCTCGGGCAGCGGGTCGTCGATCGTGAAGCCGGGCGCGTCGTCGGCGATCTCGAACAGCACGCCGCTGGGCTCGCGGAAGTAGATCGACTTGAAGTACGTGCGGTCGATGATGCCGCTCGTGCGCAGGCCCGCGTCCTCGAACCGCTCCTGCCACCGCAGGTGCTCGGCCGCCGTCGTGCCCCACGCCACGTGGTGCACGCTGCCGCCGCTCTGGCGCCCGCGCTCGGCGGGGGCCGGGTCGTAGGCGATCCAGCCGCCGCGGTCGGCACCGCGCAGCTCCCAGGTCGCGTCGCCGGCCGGCGTGGCGCCGAGCACCCGCTCCAGGAGCGCGCCGGAGGCCTGCGGGTCGTGGGCGTAGGCGCGCACGCCCTCGAAGCCCTGCAGCGCGTGCCGGGCGGGGATGTCGGGGTGCTCGGCGGCCAGTGGGGCGTCGCCGGAGGCGGGCACGACCAGTTCGTGGTCCAGGCCCTCCGGGTCGCTGAAGCGCACGGCCCCCGGGGTGCGGGTGACCGGGGTCTCGAGGGCCTCGAGCCGCTGCGCCCAGAAGTCCAGGGCCGCCGGCGAGCCGACGCGCCACACGATGCGATGGACCATGCCCGCGCCCGGGCGGCCCGGGATCGCGTGGGGGTACTCGAAGAACGTCATCTCCGACCCGGGGCGGCCCTCTTCGTCGGCGTAGAACAGGTGGTAGACGGTCGGGTCGTCCTGGTTGACGCTCTTGGCCACCAGCCGCAGGCCGAGGACCCGCGTGTAGAAGTCGAGGTTGCGCCGGGCGTCGCCGGTGATGGCCGAGATGTGGTGGATGCCGTGCAGCTGCATGGTCGCCTCGTCGGAAGAAGTAGTTGCACTCACAACTATATCACCCGGCGGTCGGCCGGCCGGAACGCGCAGCCGGAGTAGTAGTCGCCGGCGGCGGAGGCCAGGAACGCCGTGGTCTCGGCGCGCAGGCCGGCGTCGCCGCCGAGGACCGCGGTGACGCGCACGCCGAAGCGCGCCCACTCGACCGAGAGGGTGCGCGCCTCGTTCTCCAGCGCCGCCCCGACCGCGGCGGCGTGCTCGCCGTCGGCCGCCCCCGGCGCCAGCAGCACGATCTTGCCGCCCGCGCGGGCCTCGTCGGCCCACCCGCCCGCGACCGCGGCGCGGACGACGTTCCAGCCGCCGTCGACGGCGGCGCGCAGGCCCGCCAGCCCGCCGCCGGCGGTCGCGAACGGCGCCGTCGCGTCGACCACGAGGACGTCGAACGGGCCCACGGCGGCGACCTCGGCCGCGACGGCCTCCTCGTCGGCGGCGTCGGCGGCCAGGGCGACGACCCGCGCGCCGAGCTCGGCCGCACGCCGCCCGACGTCGCCCGGCCCCCCGCCGGCGCCGGCGATCGCGATGGTCAGGCCGTCGAGGACCCCGGGCCGCAGGACGTCGGGCACGGGCGGACCCTACCCCGGCCGCCGCGCCGGGACCGCAGCGCGCTCAGCGCACGACGACGACGGCGTCCTCGCGGCGGACGGTGCCGTCGGCGAGGCGCGCCGAGACCGGCGCGCGGGCGAGCAGCAGGTCGCCCGTCGCGTCGTCGAAGCCGGACCGCCACGGGTTGCGCAGGCCATGGGCCCACACCTCGCGCTGCGCGAAGCCCGCGTTGCCCGCCGGGATCGTGCACGCCCCGCCGCAGCCGTCGCCGGGGGCCGGGTCGATCCGCAGCAGCTTGCCCGGCAGCGCGTCGGCGCCCGCGGCGGGGTCGTCGGTCGCCGGGTCCAGCCGCTGGGCGTTGTGATGGGCGTCGAACTCGCCGCCCCCGTGCCCGTGCCGATCCCAGCATCCCGTCGGGGCCGAAGCGCGAGCCGGCCGGCAGCAGCAGCGCGAGGGCCGCGGCGAGCGCGGTCTCACGCCGGCGCGGCGCGCTTGGCCTTGGCCGCGCGGCGGGCGGCGCGGCGCTCCGCGCGCACCCGCGCCACGATCCCGCTGCGGCCGTGGGCCTCCAGGCCCGCGTAGAGCACCTTGATCTCGTCGAAGATCGCGTTGGCGGTGGCGGAGGACTGCTCGCGCGTGGGCTCGGCGACCTGCTCGAAGCGGAACGGCTCGCCGAACTGGATCGTCACCTTGGGGAACTGGAGCTTCTTCCAGTTGCGCACGCGCGACGAGCCGTGGATGGCGACGGGGACGATCGTCGCACCCGACTGCAGCGCCAGCCGGCCGATGCCGGGCTTGGCCTCGGCGGCCAGCGCGCCGGTGCGCGAGCGGCCGCCCTCGCAGTACATCGCCACGCAGCCGCCGTGGCCCAGGATCGTGTTCGCGGTGATGAACGCCTCCTCGTCGCGCGCGCCGCGCCGGACGGGGAACACGCCGCCGGGCGAGTAGACCCACTGCATCGGGATGCTGAAGAGCTGCGACTTGGCCATGAACCGCACCTTGCGCCGGATGAACGCGGCGACGAAGAAGTGGTCCATGAACGAGAAGTGGTTCGGCGCGAGGATGACCGGACCGCTCGGCGGGACCTTCTCGGCGGAGATGGCGCGCGCGCGGAAGAAGACGAGGCTGTACAGGGCCGTGCAGATCCGCACCGCCTCGTAGGCCCAGTTGGGAGGCTTCGTGCGCGCACGCTCGTGGAACCGGTCGAAGAACTCCTTCGGCCGAGGGTCCCGGTAGACCTGCGCCTTCATCGACGCCAGCTGCTCCTGCTCGCTCATGCCCTCCGCCCGTGCCGTCTTCTGCCGGGCATCGTACCCGGAGGCCGTGGACTTCGGACCGCGGGGTCCGGCCGCCGGGGGCGATGCCGGGGGGCGCCGCGCCGCGGCTGTCCCTCCGCGGCACGGCGCCGGCTCCCCAGGATGGCTCCCGGACGGTGGGTCAGGCCGGACCCGGGAGCGGTGATCGGCCGGCGTCGCGGCGAGTCGTCGCAGGAGGAGACGGAGAGCGCCGCTTCGATGTCCCCCGGCCGATCACTTGGACAGCATCGTGCCGGGACGGGGGCGCATCCGGCACGGCCCGGCGGTCGGAACATCGCGCGGGCCGATTCGCCCGACGGTCGAGCGGGCGTGACCGTCCGGTGACACGCCTATGGTCCGCGCGAGCCCGCAGCCATCAGGAGGACGCCGTGCCGGACATCCAGGCCCACATCACGGGCACCGTGTGGAAGATCGAATGCCAGATCGGCGACCGCGTCGCCGAGGGCGACACCGTCGTGATCCTCGAGTCGATGAAGATGGAGATGCCCGTCGAGGCCGAGGACGAGGGCGTGGTCAAGGAGATCCTCTGCGAGGAGGGCCAAGCGGTCAACGAGGGCGACAGCCTCGTCGTCCTGGAGTAGCGACTAGCCTCCCGCCGCGTGGCGGGCGAACTGCTCATCGACGAGCCCCTCGACGGGGTCCGTCGGCTCACGATCTCCAACCCGGCCAAGCGCAACGCGCTGGACCACGGGATCCTCGACGCGATCGCGACGGCGGTCCCGGCGGCCGAGGCCGACCCGTGCGTCCGGGCCCTGCTGCTGACGGGCGCCGACGGCATGTTCTCCTCCGGATACGACATCGGCGACATCCCCGACGACGTGTTCGCCGTCGAGGCCGAGCGCCTCGTCGCCCACCCCTACACGGAGGCGATCGACGCGCTGGCCGCCACCGACCTGCCCACGGTGGCGGCGCTGCCCGGGCACACGATCGGCGGCGGCCTGGAGCTCGCGCTGGCCTGCGACCTGCGGCTGGGCCGCGACGGCATCACCCTCGGGATGCCGCCGGCCAAGCTCGGCCTCGTCTACTCCCACACGGGGCTGCGCCGGTTCCTGGACGCCATCGGAGAGCCGCGCACGCGCGAGCTGTTCCTGCTCGGCCGCACGATCGGCGCGCGGACCGCGCGTGAATGGGGGCTGCTGCACGCCGTCGCCGGCGCCGAGGACCTCGAGGCCGAGGCGCTGGACTGGGCGGCCGAGCTGGCCGCCAACGCCCCGCTGTCCATCGCGGGCAACAAGCAGGTGCTCCGCGCGCTGCTCGCCGCGGAGGGGGCGCTGGATCCCGAGGCCGAGGCCGCGCTCGTCGCGCTGCGCCGCGACTGCTTCGCCTCGGCCGACCTGCGCGAGGGCGTGCGGGCCTTCGCGGAGAAGCGCCCGGCGCGCTGGCAGGGCCGATGACGTCGGCCGGCCGCGGCCCGGCCCACGAGGGCCGCGTGCGGGCGCTCGAGGCGCGCATCGACGCGCTCGAGGAGGCCGCCGACTACGACGGGGCCATCGCCGTGCTGGGCGAGCTGGCCGAGCTCACCGGCGAGGACCAGCGCTGGCACGTCGCGTGGATGCACGTCCAGGCCGGGCGGCGCGCCGAGGCCCGCGCGCTCTGGGACGCGCTGGCGGGCGAGCACCCCGCCGACCCGACGGTCCCCTTCCTGGCCGGCAGCGCCGAGGCCGAGGCCGGGCGGCCCGCCGACGCCGCGCCCTGGTTCGCCCGGGCGCTGGAGCTCGCCCTCGGCGGCGGGGCCGACGGCGAGACGCTGCGCCAGATCGTCGGGGCCCGCACGGAGGCGCTCGCCGACGCCGGCCTGCCCGCCCAGGAGATCGACGACCTCGCGCGCCGGGCGCTGGCCCGGGCCGCCGCGCAGGGCGCCGACACGCCCGTGGCGACGCCGTTCTTCCCGGCGGCCGAGTTCGCCCTCGCGCTGGAGGCCTGGCCCGCGTTCGCCGCCGACTGGCGCGACGACGGCCACGCCGCCTACGCCCACGAGCTCGACCTGCGCATGCGCGCGGTGGCGCCCAACGCGCCGCGCCACCCCGTCGTCGTCCCCCTGACGGTCGCGGCGGTGACCGCCAGCGCCGAGGGCCACGGCATCGACCCCGACTGGGCCGAGGCGCGGGCGCGCGCGGCCTACGAGGCCGCGCAGGACGGGCACGCCGTCGCGTGGCCGCCCGGGCGCAACGAGCCGTGCTGGTGCGGGTCGGGCGCGAAGTACAAGCGCTGCTGCGGCCGTTGAGGGCGGCCGGGACCCGCGCCGCCTACCCGCGGTCGTCGGCGGCCTCGTGGATCGCCGCGCGGATCTCCTCGAGCTCGGTGCCCTTCTCGAGGTAGGAGTGCGCGCCGATCTCGAGCGACGGGCCGCGCATGCGGGAGGCGCTGAGGCTCGACAGGCCGATGATCGACGTCCGCGGCGCGCGGCGGCGCATCCGCGGAATGGCCTGCAGGCCGCTCAGGCGGGGCATCGACATGTCCAGCAGCACGACGTCGGGCTGCAGGTCGGCCGTGGCCTGCACGCCCTCCTCGCCGTCGGAGGCCTCGCCGACGATCTCGATCGACGGGTCGTCGGCCAGCGACGAGCGCATGAGCGCGCGGAAGCCCTCGGCGTCGTCGCAGAGCAGGACTCGGATGGGGCCGCCGGATCGCACCTGTGCGCTCATCATCGACGCGCGGGCACGCGCTCGCCATCCCCACAACTGATGATCATGCGATGGCCATCCGGTGGAGGCCGGGGCGCGCTCAGCCGGCGAGCCAACCGCCGTCCACGATGAGCGAGGACCCGGTCACGAAGCTCGCGGCGTCGCTGGCCAGGAAGAGCGCGGGCCCGATGACCTCCCAGGTCTCACCCGCCGCTCCGCGCAGGATGCGGCTGCGGACCCATGGCCCGGTGACGTCGTCGTCGATGACCGGCGCGGCCAGCGGGGTGCGGATGTGCGCGGGGCTCAGCGCGTTGACCTGCACGCCGTGGGCCGCCCACTCGTGGGCGAGCACGCGCGTGAGCTGCACGACGCCGCCCTTGCTGGCCGCGTAGGCGGCCTGGTTGCGCGCGGCGACGTGGCCGAAGATCGAGGCGACGTTGACGATCCGCCCGCTGCCGCGCGCGACCATGTGGCGCCCGACGGCCCGGCAGCAGGCGTAGAGGCCGACGAGGTTGACGTCGAGCACGCGCTCGAAGGCCTCGACCTCGAGGTCGAGCACGGGCCGGCGGTCGTTGATCCCGGCGAGGTGGAAGGCGATGTCGATGGCCCCGCCCCACTCGGCGACGGTGTCGGCGGCCGTCTCGACGGAGGCGGCGTCGCGCACGTCGACCGTGACGCCCGTGGCGCGCCGGCCGGTGGAGGCCGTCAGCGCGGCGGCGGTCTCCTGCGCGCGTGCGGCGTCGAGGTCGGCGACAGCGACGTCGGCGCCGTGGGCGGCCAGGCCGGCGGCGATCGCCAGGCCGAGGCCCGAGGCGCCGCCGACGACGATGGCGGTTCGGCCGGAGAGGTCGAACAGCGGGCGGGCGTGGGCGACGAAGCCGGCGACGTCGCCGGCGAGGTCGGTCCCGGGCTCGGGTGCGGGGTGGGCTGGGCCATCGGCTGGCGATCATATGCGCGGCCTGCCGGCCGCGTCGCGCTCGCGTCCGGATGCTTGCCTACTGTGCCGGGCATGCCGCCGCTCATCACCCCCGCCGAGGCCGTCGCGCTCGGCGAGCTCGAGGATCACGACGCGATCCTGGCCCTGGTCGAACGAGCCTGGGAGGCTCGACAGGAGCGTTTCGGCGACAGCACGGACCTGTGCTCGTTGGTCAACGCGAAGTCCGGGGGTGTGCGGAGGACTGCGGGTTCTGCGCGCAGTCGCGCTTCGCGGAGGCCGAGACGCCGATGCACGCGATGATGGAGCCTGAGCAGATCCTCGAGCACGCCAAGGCGGCCGAGGCCGCGGGCGCGCACCGGTTCTGCATGGTCACCCAGGGCCAGGGGCTGTCCAAGCGCGACTTCGAGAAGGTGCTGGAGGGCGCGCGGCTGGTGGCCCAGCAGACCAACCTCAAGCGCTGTGCGTCGGTGGGCCACATGAGCGTGGCGCGGGCCAAGGCGCTCAAGGAGGCGGGCATCCAGCGCGTGCACCACAACGTCGAGACCGCGGAGTCCTACTACCCCGAGGTGTCCTCGACGGTGCGCTACGAGGGCCGGCTGCGCACGATCCAGGCCGTCGAGGAGGCGGGGCTGGAGACCTGCGTGGGCGGGATCCTGAACCTGGGCGAGTCGCGCGAGCAGCGCGTGGAGATGGCCTTCGAGCTGGCGAGGATCGACCCGACGTCGGTGCCGATCAACCTCCTCAACCCGCGTCCGGGCACCAAGTTCGGCGACCGCGACTACATGGACCCGTGGGAGGTCGTCAAGTGGATCGCGATCTTCCGCCTGATCCTGCCCGCGGCCCTGTTCCGGCTGTGCGGCGGCCGGGTGGAGAACCTCGGCGAGCTGCAGCCCCTGGCGGTGCGGGCCGGGCTCAACGGGGTGATGATGGGCAACTTCCTGACCACGCTGGGCAGCACGCCCGACGAGGACCGCGCGATGTTCACCGACCTGGGCCTCAACGTCGGCCGCCACGCCGACAACGGCGCCAACCCGCGCCCCGACAACCGGTCGGGCTGGCTGGAGGGCGAGACCCCCGACCTCGTCGAGGACTACCTCGACACGCTGGAGCAGGCCACCGACGCCGGGATCACCGTGACGCTGTGGGACCCCGGCACCCAGCTGCGCTACGCCAAGAAGGACAAGGTCCCGCCCCGACCCGACGGCGCGCCCAACCGCTGGCCCGACGGGCGCCCGGAGACGGCCGAGCCGCTGTCCGGCATGCCGCACGGGCTCTAGCGCCGTGAGCGACGTCGAGGCCCGGTTGGAGGAGCTGCGCGACCGCGGGCTGTACCGGCGCATGCGCCACGTCAGCGGCCCGCAGGGCTCGCGGGTGGTGCTCGACGGGCGCCCCGTCCTGCTGTTGTGCTCCAACAACTACCTCGGGCTGGCCGACCACCCGCGGGTGCGCGAGGCGGCCGCCGACGCGGCGATGCGCTGGGGCGCCGGCGCCGGCGCCTCGCGCCTGGTCTCGGGCACGATGACCGTGCATCGCCGGCTCGAGGAGGCGCTGGCGGCCTTCAAGCAGACCGAGGCGGCGGTCCTGTTCGGCTCGGGCTACCTGGCCAACCTGGGCGTCATCGGCGCGCTCGCCCGCCTGGAGTCGGACCCCGGCCGCCCGGCCGTCGTGTTCTCCGACGAGCTCAACCACGCCTCGCTCATCGACGGCTGCCGGCTGGCCCGCGCGGAGACGTTCGTCTACGACCACGGCGACGTGGAGCACCTGGCCTGGGGCATCGGGCGCAGCCGGGCGGCGGGCGCCACGGGCGGCGTCATCGTCACCGACTCGGTGTTCTCCATGGACGGCGACGTCGCGCCGCTGCACGACATCGTCGAGCTCGCCCGGCGCCACGGGCTGCGCACCGTCGTCGACGAGGCCCACGGCACCGGCTGCCTGGGCCCGGGCGGCCGCGGCGCCGTCGCCGAGGCCGGCCTGGAGGGCCAGATCGACGTCCTCGTCGGCACGCTGGGCAAGGCCCTGGGCGCCTACGGCGCGTTCGCCGCCTGCTCGGCGTCCATGCGCGACTACCTGACCAACACGGCGCGCTCGCTCATCTTCTCCACGGCCCTGCCGCCGCCCGCGGTCGCCGCGGCGCTGGCCGCGCTGGAGGTGCTGGGCGAGCAGCCCGACCTGCCGACGCGGCTGCAGGCCAACGCGGGCATCATGCGCGACGAGCTGGCCCGCGAGGGCTTCGACGTCGCCGGCTCGGCCACGCAGATCGTGCCGCTCGTGGTCGGCGACCCCGAGCTGGCCATGGCCCTCTGCGAGACCGCGATCGAGCAGGGCGTCTTCGCCCAGGCCATCCGGCCGCCGACGGTGCCGACCGGCACCTCGCGCCTGCGCCTCGCGCTCATGGCCACCCACACGCGCGACGAGCTGCGCGCCGCCGCCCACACGCTGGGCCGCGCCGCGCTCAAGGCGGGCTTCCGGCCCGGCGCGGGGCCGCCCGTCGCCGCGGCGTCCGCCGGCCATCCCGAGCAGCGACTGCCCTCCGCGGGATCGGCCCCCGGTCAGGCGGCGCCCACGGCCGCCTGATGGTCGCGCGGCGCGGCCTGTTCGTCACCGGCACCGACACCGAGGTCGGCAAGAGCGTCGTGGCCGCCGCGATCGCCGCGGCGCTCGTGGCCGACGGCGCCACGGTCGGTGCGTTCAAGCCGGTGGTGACCGGGCTCGACGAGCCCGAGCCCGACAAGCCCGCCGACCACGTCCTGCTCGGCCACTGCGCCGGGGTGGCGCCCGAGCTCGTGGCGCCGCTGCGCTTCGGCCCCGCGGTGTCCCCGCACCTGGCCGCTGAGCTGGCGGGCGTCGCGATCGAGCCCGAGGTCCTCGTCGACACCGCTCGGCGCAACGGCGAGGGCCGGACGCTCGTGGCCGAGGGCGTCGGCGGGCTGCTCGTGCCGCTGACGGCCGGCGGCTGGCTCGTGCGCGACCTCGTCGTGGCGCTCGGCCTGCCGGCGATCGTCGTCGCCCGGCCGGGACTGGGGACCATCAACCACACGCTGCTGACCCTGGAGGCCGCCCGCGGGGCGGGCATCGACGTCCGTGCGGTGGTGCTGTCGGGCTGGCCCGACGAGCCGTCGGCGATGCAGGTGTCCAACCGGCGCACGATCGGCGAGCTCGGCCACGTCGAGGTCGCGGTCCTCCCCCACGTCGGTGGCTTCACCGTCGCCGAGCTGGCGCGGGTGGGCCGGACCCTGCCCTACGATCGCTGGCTGTGAGCGGTCCCGGCAGCCTGGGCGACGGCATCACCCTCGACCACGTCGTGATCGCCGTGTCGGACTGGGCGCGGTCCAACGCGTTCTACCGCGACGTCTGCGGCGCGGAGGTCGTCGAGCTCACCGAGCCGCCGCCGCGCCGCTGGCGCTACCGGTTCGGCGACATCCTGTTCAACGTCCACGGCCCGGGCATGGACCCGAGCCCCGTGGCGCGCATCCCGGCTGCGCCCGGCATGGCCGACCTGTGCCTCGTGTGGCCGGGCACCGCCGAGCAGGCCGTGGAGCACCTGCAGGCCTGCGGCGTGGCCGTGGAGGAGGGCCCGGTGCCCCGCAACGGCGCCGGCGGGCCCGGCCTGTCGGTCTACTTCCGCGACCCCGACGGGGCCCTGCTGGAGTTCATCTCCTACGCGCACCCGCCGGGCTGAGCGCGTGCCGCTGGTCCTGCGCGAGGGCACCGTCGCCGAGCGCGCGGCGCGCGAGGCGCTCATGTTCCGGTCCTCGACGCACTCGCCGGGCTACGCAGACCTCTGCGCGCGGACGGGCCTCGTCGCGGTGGGCGAGGCCGACACGCGCTTCGGGCCCGCGCCGCGCGTGCGGCGCGTGCATGAGGGGCCGGCGCCCCGCGTCGACCGTGGGTCGCGTTGAGGGTCCATATGACACGCAGCGCGACCCAGAGCCCCGGCGCCGGCGGACGACCCCCGGCGCCCCTGGGAACTACACCTAGATCTCGTCGAGCATCGCCGCCATGCGGCGCATGACGTCGGCGGCGGCTCGCAGGTCGGCGTCCGAGACTCCGGCGAGGGCATCGTGGGCGCGGGCGCGCCAGCGCTCGCGCTTCTCGGCGACCAGCGCGCGGCCCGAGGCCGTGAGCGTCACGACGACGACGCGGCGGTCGTGCTCGGCGCGCCGGCGCTCCACGATCCCGTCGCGCTCGAGGTGGTCGAGCATGACCGACACGCTGGCCGGGCTGAGCTCGGCGGCCTTGGCCAGGTCGCCGGCGGTCGCCTCGCCCTCGATGTCGATCGTGAACAGCGCGCGGATCTGGCCCTGGGTCAGGTCGCCCGGGCGGCACTTCTGGTCGCGCGAGCGCAGGCGCCGCTCGGCGCCCATCAGCTCGATGAACGCGAGGCGGACCGCGTCGACCGCGACGGGCTCCGAGGAGCCCGCCGCCGCGCCGGTGGTGCGGTCGGCGGTCGTCATGCCGCGGCCTCCAGCGCCGCCTCGGCGGCGGGTGCCGGGGGCGACAGGACGACGGCCTCGCGACGCAGCCGCGCCCGGCGCTCGATGACGGTGAGCAGCAGCGTCGGCACCAGCGCGAACGCGGTGACCCCGAGCACCCACACGTAGGTGTCGCCGAAGGCGCCCGCGACGGCCGCGGCGGTCGGGCGGGCCCCGGCGCCGTCGATGCCGCCCTGGAGCACGACGCTGAGGATCGCGGTGCCCATCGAGCCGCCGACGCGCTGGAGCACCGTGAGCTGCGGCGTGGCGTGGGTCACCTGGTCGGAGCGCAGGACGGCGAAGGCCGCGGTCATGGAGGGCATCATGGACATCCCGATGCCGAAGCCGCGGAAGACCATCGCCGCACCGATGAGCCAGTAGGACGTCCCGGCGCCGATGAGCACGAACGGCACCGTCGCCACGACGGTGACCAGGCCGCCGCCCAGCGCCGTCATGCCGCCGCCCCAGCGCTCCGTGGCGCGGGCCGACAGGCGCATGGCGATCGCCGCGCCGATGCCCTGGGGCATGAGCAGCAGGCCGGTCGTGACGGCGTCCTCGCCGCGCACGGTCTGGAAGTACAGCGGCATCAGGATCATCGCGCCGAAGAGCGCCGCGCCGAGCGCGAACGTCGTCAGCGACGCGGCGGCGAACGCGCGGTTGGCGTAGAGGCGGACGTCGAGCAGCGGCGCCTCGATGTGCAGCGCCCGCCAGACGAAGGCCGCGATGAGCGCGACACCGGCCAGGGCGGGGACGAGGACCGAGGCGGCCAGCAGCGACCCCGCGGTCCCGCTCTGGGCCAGGCCGTAGGTCAGGCCGACGAGACCGGTGGCCACCAGCGCGAGGCCGAGGACGTCGAGGCGGCCGGCCTCCTCGGGCGTGTCGCGGGGCAGGAGCCGGAGTGCGACGGCGACGGTGAGGATGCCGATCGGGACGTTGACGAGGAAGATCCACTGCCAGCCGGCGTGCTCGAGCAGGAGGCCGCCGAGCGTCGGGCCGAAGACGGGCGCCAGGATGATCGGCACGCCGATCATGCTCATGACGCGCGGCAGGTTGCGGGGGCCGGCGGCCCGGACGAGGACCATCTGGCCGATGGGAACGAGCATGCCGCCGCCGACGCCCTGCAGGACGCGGAACGCGACGAGCGAGCCCGTCGACCAGGCCAGGCCGCACAGCGCGGAGCCCATCGTGAAGGCGACGAGGGCGACGAGGTAGAGGCGGCGCGAGCCGAAGCGGCGGGCCGCCCAGCCCGTGACGGGGATGACGGCGGCGAGCGCGAGCAGGTAGCCCGTCACGACCCACTGGATGTCGTCCAGCGAGCTGTGCAGGTCCTTGGAGAGGTCGTCGAGCGCGACGTTGACGATCGTGGTGTCGAGCACCGACATGATCGCGCCGAGGATCACGACGATCGCGATCCGGCGGACGTGCGGTTCGATGCGGGGCTCGGAGACGGAGAGGGAGGAAGAAGGTGGAGAAGTCATTCGTTGCCTAAAGATTAGCCAACGAAATTTTCGGTGTCAAGCCATATGGCCGGGGTGCACGCTCTCCCGGCTCAGCGGCTCCCGTCCGCGGCCACCTGCACGATCGAGGCGTCGATGAGCCACTCGACCGGCGCGACGTCGTCGGTGTAGACCCGGCCGCCGGTGAGCGCCGGCTGCAGCCGCCGGGCCGCGGCGCGCGCCAGGGGCCGCAGCGCCGGGGCCAGCCCGGGCGCCGCGGCCCGCAGCGACGCGGCGCGCAGCGGGACGTCGGCCGCGACGATCTGCGTGTTGACGGCCTGCGCCGGATCACGCACGACGTGGCCGAACACCGACCGCATCGTCGCCGACAGGACGCGCTCGAGGTCGGCCGAGCCCTCGGGGTGCCCGGCGTTGACGATGACCTGGCCGCCCGGGTTCAGGCGGTCGCGGGCCAGCGCGAAGAACTCGCGCGTGGCCAGGTAGAACGGGATGTAGGGCTGGCGGTAGGCGTCGACGTAGATGACGTCGAAGCGGCGGTCGGTCGCCCGCAGCCACGGACGCGCGTCGGCCGCGTGGGTGCGCAGGCGCGGCGCGTGCAGGTCGAAGAGGCGCCGCCCGACCTCCGTCAGCCGCGGATCGATCTCCACCGCGTCGATCGTGGTCGACGGCAGGAAGTGCCCGTAGGCGCGCGCGACCGTCCCGGCCGCGCTGCCCAGCACGGCGATCGAGCGCGGCGCGACGGCCCGCGCGGCGAAGGGCAGGACGAGCGGCTCGTCCCAGTAGTTGCCGGTCAGGTAGGTCTGCGGCCGGTAGATCGAGTGCACGGCCTGGCCCTCGTTGAGCTCCAGGCGGCGCTCGCCCCCGGGCAACTGCACGACGCGGGCGTACTGGTACTCGGTCTCGCGCTCCCAGACGACGGCCGACGCGCCCGCCTCCTTGACCGTCCCGCCCGGCAGGGCCATGAGCGCCCCGACGAGCACCGGGCCCAGCGCGGCGGCGCGGCGGCGCAGGCCCAGCATCGCCACGAGCGCCAGCGCGAGCGCGAAGGCCAGGAACGTGCGCCGCGTCCCGGTCAGCGGGATGAGCACGAGCGCGCTGAGGAACACGCCGGCCAGCGAGCCCATCGTCGAGATGGCGTACAGCCGCCCGGCGATGCGGCCGGCCTCGTCGACGGCGACGACGCTCAGGCGCACGGCGTAGGGTGCCACGCAGCCGAGCACGAGCACGGGCGCTGCGATGAGCACGAGCACCGCCAGCAGCGAGCCGACGAACGCGCCGGCCTCCACGCTGTCCAGCGCGTCGACCGACACCCGCAGGAAGGGCCCGGCGACGAACGGCACGGCGGCCATGAGCGCGGCCGCGACCAGCACGAGCCGGCACAGCCCTGCGAACGTCGGATCGCGGTCGGCCAGGCGGCCCCGAGCCAGTAGCCCGCGCTCAGAGCGACGAGCACCGTGGCGATCGTGTTGGCCCACACGATCGTCGACGCCCCGAACCAGGGGGCCAGAAGCCGCGCCGCGGCGATCTCGGCGCCCAGCGATGCGGCCCCCACGACGGCCGCCACGAGCGGCACTCCACGACGGTGGTCCACGTCTAGAGGGTACGAGGTGGCGTCCGCGCGGGGTCATACGGTTCGGCCCATGACGACCGCCGAGCTCCGCGCCGCCGACCGCGAGGTCCTCTGGCACCCGTTCACCCAGCAGCAGGGCTGGCAGGCCGAGGACGCGCCGATCATCGAGCGAGGCGAGGGCTGCACGCTCTACGACACCGACGGCAACGCCTACCTCGACGGCGTCTCCTCGCTGTGGTGCACGGTGCACGGCCATCGCCACCCCGCCATCGACGCGGCCGTGCGCGCGCAGCTGGACCGCGTCGCCCACACGACGATGCTCGGCCTGTCGCACCCGCCGGCGATCGAGCTCGCCCGGCGCCTGCTGGCCGTGGCGCCGCGCGGCGACCGCGAGCTCACGCGGGTCTTCTACTCCGACAACGGGTCGACGGCCAACGAGATCGCCCTGAAGATGGCGTTCCAGTGGCACAAGCTGCGCGGCGACGAGGCGCGCACCCGCTTCGTCTACCTCGACATGAGCTACCACGGCGACACGGTCGGCTCGGTCTCGGTGGGCGGCATCGACCTCTTCCACACGCTCTTCCGCCCGCTGCTGTTCGACGGCCTGCGCGCCGCCGCGGGCGATGCCGCCGACCTCGAGCGGATCCTGCGCGCCCACGGCGACGAGGTCGCGGCCGTCATCGTCGAGCCGCTCGTGCAGGGCGCCGCGGGCATCCTGCTGCAGCCCGAGGGCTACCTGCGCGCGGTGCGCGAGCTGTGCGACCGCTTCGGGGTGCTCATGATCGTCGACGAGGTCGCGACGGGCTTCGGGCGCACCGGGACGATGTTCGCCTGCGAGCACGAGGGCGTCGTTCCCGATCTCATGAGCGTGGCCAAGGGCCTGACCGGCGGCTACCTGCCCCTGGCGGCGACGCTGGCGACCGAGCGCGTCTACGAGGGCTTCCTCGGCGAGTTCCACGAGTTCCGCACGTTCTTCCACGGCCACACCTACACGGGCAACCCGCTGGCCTGTGCGGCGGCGATCGCGTCCCTGGACGTCTTCGAGGACGAGGGCACGCTGGCGGCGCTGGCCCCGAAGATCGACCTGCTCGCCGAGCTGCTCGCCGAGCACGTGGCGCCGCTGGCGTCGGTGGCCGCGATCCGCCGGCTGGGCTTCATGGCCGGCATCGAGCTGACCGAGTTCGCGCTCCAGGACCGCATGGGCCACCGCGTGACCCTCGCGGCGCGGCGGCGCGGCGCGATCGTGCGGCCGCTGGGCGACGTCGTCGTGCTCATGCCGCCGCTGTCGATGTCGCCGCGGGAGCTGACGCGCCTCGTGACGATCACCGCCGCGGCGATCGCCGAGGCGACCGGGGTGCCGGCCGCCCCCGCGGGCGACCGGATCGGAACCGGGGCTCAGTCCTCGTAGGCCACGAAGTCCCGCTTGCGCGCACCGCACACGGGACAGAACCAGGTGTCGGGGATGTCCGCGAACGCGGTCCCCGGGGGGATGCCGCCGTCGGGGTCCCCGTCGGCCGGGTCGTAGATGAACCCGCAGGACTCGCAGATCCACTTCTGCACGGTGGCGCTCTCGCTCATACCGGGCGAACGGTAGCGGGCCGCCCATGGGTAAGGTCTCCTGCGTGTCGATCGATCGCCCGGGCCCGGGAGAAGAGCTCAACGCCGGCCCGCCGACGGTCCCGCGCCAGGCGGCCACCGTCATCCTGCTGCGCGGCGGCGCGCAGGCGCTGGAGGTCCTGCTGGTCCAGCGCACGCCGGCGGCGCGCTTCATGGGCGGCGCCTGGGTGTTCCCCGGCGGCGCGGTCGACGCCCACGAGGGCGAGGGCGACCGCGCCCACCGCCTCGCGGGGGTCCGCGAGCTGGCCGAGGAGGCCAACGTCCACGGCGTGCAGGCCGACGACCTCGTCAAGTTCTCGCAGTGGATCACGCCGGCCGAGGTCAAGATCCGCTTCGACACGCACTTCTTCCTGGTCTCCGCGCCCGAGGACGCCGATGTGCGCGTCGACGGCAGCGAGTGCGTCGACTTCGTGTGGACGACGCCCGAGCTCGCCCTGTCGCGCCAGCGCGAGGGCGAGCTGCTGCTCGTGTTCCCGACGATCAAGCACCTGGAGCAGATCTCGCGCTTCGACTCGGCCGACGCGCTGCTGGACCACGCGCGCGGGCTCGAGGTGCTGCCCGTCACGCCGCGGGTCATCGGCAGTGGCGAGCAGGCCCGCGTCGTGCTGCCGGGCGAGCCCGGCTACGCGGTCGGCGCGGGGCGCGAGCCCGGCCTCTCCTAGGCTGCGGCAGGTGCCCCACCTCTTCTCGCCGCTCACGCTGCGCGGCGTCACGCTGGCCAACCGGATCGCGTGCTCGCCGATGTGCCAGTACTCCTGCGGCCCCGACGGCCTGGCGCTGCCGTGGCACCTCGTCCATCTCGGGGCGCGGGCGATCGGCGGCGCGGGCCTCGTGCTCACCGAGGCCGCGGCGGTCGCGCCCGAGGGCCGCATCTCGCCCGCCGACCTGGGCATCTGGAGCGACGCGCACGCCGAGGCGCTGGCGCCCATCGCCGCGTGGATCGCGCAGCAGGGCGCCGTGCCGGGCATCCAGCTCGCCCACGCCGGGCGCAAGGCCAGCACGACGCCGCCCTGGGCCGGCAGCCGTGCCGTCGCGCCCGCCGATGGCGGCTGGGAGCCCGTGGCCCCCACGGGCGCGCCGTTCTCGGACGCCTCCCCGGTGCCGCGCGCCCTGTCGGCCGCCGAGGTCGCCGCGCTGCCCGGCGCCTACGCGGCGGCCGCGCGGCGCTCGGTCGACGCCGGGATGCGCTGGCTCGAGGTCCACGCCGCGCACGGCTACCTGCTGCACGAGTTCCTCTCGCCCCTGAGCAACGACCGCGGCGACGCCTACGGCGGCGACGACGAGCGCCGCGCCCGGATCGTCCTCGACGTCGTGGCCGCCGTGCGCGCCGAGGCCGGCGAGGACGTCGTGGTGTCCGTCCGCGTCTCGTCCACGGACTGGACGCCGGGTGGCTGGGACGGCGACGACACCGTGCGCCTGGCCCCCCTGCTGCGCGACGCCGGGGCCGACCTCATCGACTGCAGCTCGGGCGGCAACGTGCCGCGGGCCGACATCCCGCTGGGCCCGGGCTACCAGGTGCCGTTCGCCGAGCGGGTGCGGCGCGAGACCGGGATCCCCACGGGCGCCGTGGGGCTCATCATCGATCCCGCGCAGGCCGACGAGCTGGTGCGCAACGGCCGCGCCGACCTCGTCCTGCTGGCCCGAGCGCTGCTGCGCGACCCCTACTGGCCGCTGCACGCCGCCCGGGCGCTCGGCCACGAGGCCGCGGTGCCCGTGCAGTACGCCCGGGCGTTCTGAGCGCGTTCTCAGCGCGGTCGACGCGCACGGGGCCGAGGCGTAGGGTCGCGCGATGAGCCGCCTCACCGTCGCGGTGACCGGGCCCACCGGCGAGATCGGCAAGCCGTTCGTGCGTGCCCTGAACCGCTCGCGCGAGGTCGGCCGGATCATCGGGATGGCCCGGCGACCGTTCGACCCGGTCGCCCACGGGTGGACGAAGGCCGAGTATCGCCAGGGTGACGTGCTGGACCGCGCGTCGGTGCAGCGCCTGTGCGAGGGCGCCGACGTCGTCGTCCACCTCGCGTTCATCATCGTGGCGGGCTCGGGCGAGAGCGAGCACATCAACCTGGAAGGGTCGCGCAACGTCTTCGAGGCCGCGGTCGCCTCGGGTGCGCGGCGGCTCGTCTACGCCTCGTCGGTGGCGGCCTACGGCTTCCCCGACCTCGACCGGCGCATCCTCGAGGAGGACGCCGCGTCCGGCCACCCCAACATGCCCTACTCGCGCCACAAGGCCCAGGTCGAGTCCCTCCTCGACGACGTCCTGGACGACGCCGAGACCGACGCCTACGTCTTCCGTCCGTGCATCGTCGCCGGACCCGAGGCACCGATCCTCGTCAACCAGGTCCCGTTCGTGCGCTGGGGCGACCGCCTCCCCGGGCCGGTGCGCTCCCTGCTGGGCGCGGTGCCGGGCGCGCGGCCGATCCTGCCCGACCCCGGCGTGCCGTTCCAGCTCGTCCACCACGACGACGTCGCCACGGCGCTGCGCGCCGGCGTGGTGGGTCGCGGCCGTCCCGGCGCCTACAACCTGGCGGCCGACGGCGAGATCACCGTCGGCGACCTGGCGCGGGCGCTCGGCTACCGGGCCGTGCCCGTGCCCGACCTCGCGGTGGGCGCCACCGCCGAGCTCGTGGCGCGGCTGCCGTTCATGCCCGACGAGGCGAGCTGGATCGAGGCGCTGCGGCGCCCGACGCTGATGGACACCTCGAAGGCGCGACGGCTGCTGCGCTGGCGGCCGCGTCACGACGCGGCGTCGACGCTGGCGGCAACCGTCGCCGCCGTGCGCGCCGCCGGCGTCAGCGGGGGATCTCGGTGACCGGCACGCCGAAGCGCCGCTGCGCCTCGCCGAAGACGTCGTCCTCGCGGTAGCGCGCGGACTCGTCGTCGCGCGCGAAGATCAGCACGCGGTCGGCGGGGTAGGTCGCCAGCGCGTCCTGGAGGGCGACGAGTGGCTCGCTGTCGCCGGCCTTGGCCTCGGTGCGCGCGCCCGCGGCCGACAGCGCCTCGGCGGTCTCGCGGGCGGTCGACTCGGCGTCGATGATCGCCTCGTCGCTGTCCGACATCCAGAAGGCGAGCGGGGACTCGTTGACCGCCGGGGAGATGACGAGGACCTCGGCGCCCTCGACGGCGTCGTCGCCCAGCGCCTCCCGCACGGCTCCGGCGTCGATGGGATCAGTGGCCAGGACGAGGAGCTTCATGCCTCGGCGGTGCCCGGGCACCGCGGGCCGCAAACGCGGCGTGCGCGGCGTTAGGCCTGCTCGGGAGCGGGAGCGGGGGCTTGGGCCGGGGCCTCGGCCTCGGCGGCCGGATCGACCGGGGCGGCGGCCTCGGCGTCGGTCGGCACGCGCTCCTCGCCGGCCGGCTCGGGCTCGGGCTCGGCGGCGGGCTCGAGCTCCTCCGCAGGGGACTCGGCCCCGGCGGCCGGCTCGGTCGCAGCCTCGGCCTCCGCGGGAGCCTCGGCCTCGGCGGCCGGAGCGACCTCCGCGGGAGCCTCGGCCTCGGCGGCGGGCGGCGGCGTGGGCTCGGGCTCGGGCTCGAGATCGGCCTCGACCTCGTGCGCCCCCACCGTGGCGGGCACGACCCGCAGGACCTTGGCGACGGGCCCCTTGGTGCGGACCTCGCCGCGGGCCAGCGCGATCGTGGCGTTCAGCTCGCCGAGCAGCAGCGCGCGCCCCGTGTCGGCCTCCATCGAGAGCACCACGTCGGGGCGCAGGTTCGTGGAGCCGAGGTCGATCCGCGGCCGCTTGTTGACGCGCACGTCGAGCGTGACGGTCGCGTCGGGCGAGCGGAACGCGAACTGCACGACGGCGTCGGCCTGGCGCAGCTGCTCGCGGCGAGCAGCGTTGTACATCAGGTTGTTCAGGATGCTGCCGAGCTGGTCGTAGACCTCGGCGTCGGACTCGTAGTGCGCCATGGGTCCGGTGAGGGTACCTGGGACGGACCGCAGGCCGGTGCCCCACCCCGGCCGGCCGCGCGGCCGGGGTGGAACCCGCCGTGCCGCTCAGGCGCGGCCGAGCAGCAGCGCGATCCCCTGGCCGCCGCCGATGCACAGCGTGACGAGCCCGTACTCGTGGTCGCCGCGCTCCATCTCCGACAGGCACTTCGTCGTGATCGCCGCGCCGGTCGCCGCGATCGGGTGGCCCAGCGCGATCGCGCCCCCGTTGGGGTTGACCTTCGCCGGATCCAGGCCCAGGTCCCGGATGACCGCCAGCGACTGGGCGGCGAACGCCTCGTTGAGCTCGATGACGCCGATGTCCTCGAGCTTGACGCCGGTGCGGTCCAGGACCTTGCGCACGGCCGGCACCGGGCCGATGCCCATGACCTCGGGCTCCACGCCGCACGACGCATAGGCCAGGATCCGCGCCCGGACCGGCGCGCCGAGCTCCTGCGCCTTGTCGGCGCTCATGAGCACGAGCGCCGCGCCGGCGTCGTTCATGCCCGAGGCGTTGCCGGCCGTGACCGTCCCCTCGCGCTTGAAGATCGCCGGCAGCTTGGCCATCCCGGCCTGGTCGACCTCGTGGCGGATGTGCTCGTCGGCGGCGAAGTCGACCGTCTCGCGCTTGACGCGGACCGCCACCGGGACGATCTCGGAGTCGAAGCGCCCGGCCGCCTGCGCGGCGCTGGCCCGCCGGTGGGACTCGACGGCGAACGCGTCCTGGTCCTCGCGAGAGATGCTCATCCGCTCGGCGAGGTTCTCGGCCGTGACGCCCATCTTGATGTCGCTGAAGGGATCGGAGAGCGTGCCCTGGACGGGGTCGACGACCGGCGCGGGGCCCATCTTCGAGCCCCAGCGGCCCTGGGTCAGCCACATCGGCGCGCGGCTCATGGACTCCGCACCGCCGGCCAGCGTCACCGATGCCTCGCCGGTCTGGATCGCCTGGGCGGCGGATACGAGCGCCTGCACGCCGGTCCCGCAGAGGCGGTTGACCGTGAAGGCCGGCGTCTCCTTCGGGATGCCCGCCTTCATGCCGACGACCCGCGCCATGTAGGGGTCGGTCGTGTCCGTGTGGATGACGTTGCCGAACACGACGTGCTCGATCTGCTCCGGCTCCAGCCCGGCCCGCTCGATGGCCGCCGTGGCCGCCGTGGCGCCCAGCTCGGTCGGCGCGATGCCGGCGAGCGACTTGCCGTAGGAGCCGATCGCGGTGCGCGCGGCGGAGGAGATGACGACGTTGGTCAAGATGCGTTCCCTTTCGATCCCGGAATGTCCGGCCGGGGAGAGTAGGCGGTGGAGATCGCAGACCAGGCCGTCACCTTCGGTCACGGGCATCGTTACAGTGGCCGGAGGGGATGCCCTGTGGAAGCTTCGGCGCTGTCACATCCGGTGGGGCTCGGCCGACGGTCGGTCATCGGCCCCTGCTGCGCCTGCGCAGCGACGAGCAGCTGGTGGCCCTGTTCCGCGCCGGCCACGACGAGGCCTTCGGGGTCATCGAGGGCCGCTACCGCCAGCGCCTCATCGCCTACGCCGCCCAGATGCTCGGCGGCGCGCGCTCCGACGCCGAGGACGTCTGGCAGGACGTGCTGGTGCGCGCCTACCACGCGCTACGCGTCGACGCGCGCCCGGTGAGCCTGCGGGCGTGGCTGTACCGCGTCGCGCACAACCGGTGCATCGACCAGCTCCGGCGCCCGTCGCCGGCGGCCGAGGACATCTACGACCTCAACCGGGTCCCGCAGGAGGACCCGATGGCCGCGGCCGAGCGCCGCGAGGACCTGCGCCGGCTCGTGCGCGACGTCGGCCGCCTGCCGGAGCAGCAGCGCTCCGCGCTGCTCATGCGCGAGATGGAGGGGCTGTCCTACGTCGAGCTCGCCGGCGCGCTCGGCGTCACCATCCCGGCCGTCAAGTCCCTGCTGGTCCGCGCGCGCATCGGCCTCGTCGAGGCCATCGAGGCGCGCGACACCGCCTGCGGCGACATCCGCACCGACGTCGCCGCGGCGCACGACCGCGGCGTGCGCGTCAGCGGCCGCTCGCGCCGCCACCTGCGCGAGTGCGCCGGATGCCGCGAGTACCGCACGGCCCTGCGCGGCGTCAGCCGCCAGCTCAACGGCCTGGCCCCCGGCTCCGGGCCGCTGGCCACCCTCGCCAAGATCCTCGGCCTCGGCGGCGCGGGCTCGGGCGCAGCCGCCGGCGGCAGCGCCGCGGTCGGGGGCGCCGGCGGAGCGGCCGTGGTCGCCGGCGGCGGTGCCGCGAGCGCCGGCGGCGGGGTCGCCGCCGCAGGGGTCACCGCAGCCGCCGGCGGCGGCGCGGCCCTCGGCACCGGCGCGGCCGCCGTCACCGCGGGCAAGGTCGTCGCGGTCGTCGCGGCCGCCGCGGTCGTCGGCGGGGGGGCGGCCACCGTGGAGCAGCAGGTCCAGCACCAGCGCCCCGCCACGCCGATGACGGCCCCGGCCTCGCACGTCCGCGCCGTGGCGACCGGCACCGCCGTCGCCTCCACCGGCCGCGGCGCCGACCTGCCCCTGGGGACGCCGGCGACGCCGGTCCCCGCCCACGACACGACGGGCGGCGCGCCGTCGACCCCGGCCATCGGCGACGCCGCCGGCGCCGCGGTCAACGGCGTCACCGGCGCCGCCACGCAGGTCGCGCCCGTCGAGCCGATGACCGGCGGCGTGCAGGCGCCCGACGACGCCGCCGAGCCGGCGGCGACGTTCACGCCGGCCGACCCGGCGACCGCCACGGCGACCACCGCCGGGCCGCCCGTGGGCGGCCCGGCGAGCACGCCCGGGCCCGTGGCCGCCGCGACCTCCGGCACCGCCCCGCCACCGGCGACGAGCACCTCCGGCGACAGCGCCGTGGCCGCCGCGGGCACCGGCGCGACCGCCGCGCCGGCGAGCGCCGCGACCCCCGCAGCCACCCCGCCCGCGCGCGCGGCGTCGACCCCCGCGCCCTGACCGTCGCCGGCGGCGGCGCCGCGAATCCGGACGCTAAGGTGGCGCCCATCGAGCGCTACCTCGCCACCCTCGACCACGAAGAGCTGTATGTGCGCCGCGGCCCCCGCTCGGGCCTGTTCACCATCGTCGCCGTGCACTCGACCGTCCGCGGGCCCTCGCTCGGCGGATGCCGGCTGTGGAGCTACGCCGACAACCGCGCGGCCGTGCGCGACGCCCTGCGCCTGTCGGAGGGCATGACCTACAAGTCCGCGGTCGCCGGCCTGGCCCTCGGCGGCGGCAAGGGCGTCATCGTGCGCCCGCCCGGCCTCGTGCTCGACCCCAGGCTCCGCCGCGCGGCGCTGCTGGACTTCGGCGACACCGTGGAGCGGCTCGGCGGCAGCTACGTGACGGCCGAGGACGTGGGCACCGCCACACGCGACATGACGGTGATCGCCCAGCGAACCCGCCACGTCAGCGGGCTGTCGCGACGCGCCGGCGGCTCCGGGGACCCCAGCCCGTTCACGGCGCTCGGCGTCGTGCACGCGATCGAGGCGACCTGCGAGCGCGTCTTCGGCTCGGCATCGGTGCGCGGGCGGTCGATGTCGGTCGTCGGCCTGGGCCACGTCGGGCTGCGGGTCGCTCGGTTGCTGGCGCGCGCCGGAGCCACGCTCGTCGTCGCCGACATCGACCGGGCCAAGCGCGACGAGGCGCGGGCGCTCGGCGCGCGCTGGGCCACGCCGGCCCGGGCGATGACCGCGCCCGTCGACGTGCTGGTGCCCTGCGCGCTGGGCGGCGTGCTCGACCACGACTCCGTGACGCAGCTGCAGGCCCCGGCGGTCGCGGGCGCGGCCAACAACCAGCTGGCCTCCTCCGACGTCGCGCAGCTGCTCCTGGACCGCGGCGTGGTGTGGGCGCCGGACTTCGTCGCCAACGCCGGCGGCATCATCAACATCGCGGTCGAGTTCGAGCCCGGCGGCTACGACCCCGCCCGGGCCCGCATGCGCACCCGGGAGATCGGTGACACGCTGCGGCGCGTGTTCGACACCGCCGCGGTGGGGGCCACCACGCCCCTGGCCGCGGCGATGAGCGTCGCCCGAGAGAACCTCGCTGCCTGACGGCGGCGGGGGCTCAGACCACGCCGTCGGAGCCCGCGCGCGAGACGGGCGCGGACGCGGGCGCCGCGGCCAGGCGCCGGCGCTCGGCCTCGGCGTCCTCGAGCGTCTCGTCGGGCCAGTGCCCGTTGGCGTCGAAGAACGCGCGGGCGCGGTCCTCCTGACGGCGGTCCTCGTCCCCATGGCGCATCATCCAGATGATCCATCCGACGCCGACGACGCCGGCGACGCAGATGAAGATCCCGTAGATCAGGGAGATCATGCGTCGCCCAGGGTAGACGAGCCCCACTCCGGGCGCTGCACGCCCGGGGGCAGCCGGCCCTCCTCCGCCAGCTTGTCCAGGTGGGCGGCCAGCGTCACGCCCGCCGCGCGCCGCAGGCCGTCGGGGACGTCGTCCCACGCGGCGTCCAGCAGCGCGTCCACGTCGCGCGCGCCGGCGTCCAGCGCCGCGACCAGGCGGCGCTCGCGGTCCAGGCGGTGCGCCACGTAGGCGTCCAGGCGCTCCGCGGCGTCGCCGATCGGCGGGCCGTGGCCGGGGAGCAGCGCCTCGAAGTCGTGCTCGCGCAGCCGCCGCAGGCCGTCGAGGTAGCCCCGCAGCGCGCCGGGGTCGGGCGCGATGAACACGCTGCCCTCGCCGAGGACCGCGTCGCCGGTCAGGCACACGCGCCCGAACGCGAAGCACAGCAGGTCGGGCGCGTGGCCGGGACGGCGATGGCCTGCAGCGGGCCGATCGTGTCGCCGTCGCGCAGCGTGCGGGTGGCCCCGGCGAAGCGGGCCGCGGCGACCGGCACGCCGCCCGCGTGGTGGGCGACCTGCTCGGCGGCGTCGGCGTGGTCGTGGTGGTCGTGCGTGAGCACGACGCCGGCGATGCCGCCCCGCGCGGTGCCCTGGGCCAGCACCGCGGCTACGTGCTCCTCCAGCGCGGGCCCCGGATCCACGACCCAGCAGGGATCGCGGCCGACCAGCCACGTGTTGGTCCCCGAGAGCGTGAACAGCCCCGGGTTGTCCGCGCGGACGAGGGCGACGTCATGGTCGGTCAGCGGGTCGGCCATGGCCCTACGCTACGCGACGGCGCCGTCGGCCACGATGGGCCGCCGGGCCCACACCGCGGCGATAACGACGGCGCCCACCCCTGCGACCGCGTAGGCCACGCGCGGCGACGACGCCGCGGTCAGCAGGCCGCCGACGACGAAGCCGATGCCTGGCGCCACGGCGCCCACGGACTCCAGCAGCCCGGCGGCGCGGGCCTGGTAGGCGTCGCCCACCGAGTCCTGCAGCGCGGTCATCACCGAGATCCACTGGATCCCGTTGCCGACGCCCCCGACGACGCTGGCCAGGCAGGCGAGCAGGAGCGTCGGCGAGGCCGCGATCCCCGCATAGCCGACCCCGACGGCCAGCGTGGAGGCGAGCACGAGCACGTGCAGCGACATGTCGCCGGCGCGCGCGAAGACCACCGACCCCAGGATGACCCCGACGCCCCAGGCGCCGAGCATGACGCCGTAGCCGAGGCTGCTGGAGTGCAGCGTCTCGCGCACGAAGACGACCGAGATCGGCACGACGAGCGTGAAGAAGACGATCGCCACGCCCTCCCCGGCGACGAGGCGGCCCGCCGTCGGGTGGCTGCGGACGTGGCTCAGGCCGTCGCGCACCCGGGCCCGCCACCCCTGGTGGTCGCCGACCACGGCCATCGGCAGGCTCCGGCGCGCGGCGGCCAGCAGCAGGCCCGCGCAGAGGAACGAGCCGGCGTCGATCCACAGCGCGGCGTCCACGCCGCCGAAGTGGATGACGACGCCCGCCAGGACGGGCCCGGCCGCGCTCGTGATCGCGTAGGCGACGTTGAGCAGCGCGTTGCCCTCACGCAGCACGCCGGCGGGCCCGAGCACGCCCGCGACCGCCCCGCGGGTCAGCCCGCGGGCCGTGAGCGCCAGCACGCCGTCGGCGAACGCGAGCGCCAGGACGCCGGGCAGCCAGAACGCCGTGCTGAGCTGGGCCAGGCCCGCGAACGCCCCGGCCTCCAGGAAGTAGACGACGGGCACGACGCGCCCGATGGCGCGCTGGTCCAACCCGGCGGTGAGCGCCGGCGAGAGCAGCGCCGGCATCGACTTGGCGGCCAGGAACAGGGCGGTCGTGGCCAGCGCGCTGCCGGTCTGCTGCAGGACGAGTACGGCCAGGGCCACCACACCGAGCATGTCGCCCAGCCCGTTGAGGGTGTACGAGGCAGCCAGTGGGGAGAACCCGGCAACGCGCAGCGAGCTCCTCACCGGGCGCAGCTTAGCCACGGATGCGGTCCGACGACCCGCGCGTCGTGCCGCGTCCGAACACCCGCTCACGCCTAAGGATCGTGGTGCATCGACCGATATGAAGGGAGATGGCGCGTCGGTCCGTGTTTGCGCTGCAGGCAGCGCTCTTCGTGGCGGCGATCACCGCCGCGGTCTTGACCTCCCGTGCGTCCGACTGGCACCCCATCGGACTGGTGGTCGGCCTCCTGCCGCTCATGGTCCTCAGCGAGGCGCTGGCGATCGAGACGAAGTCGCTGCGCCTGTCGGGCGGCTTCATCGTCGTCGTGCTGGCCACCGCGCTGCTCGGCCCGGCGCCGGCGCTCGCGCTGCAGATGGTCGCCCTGACCGTCGACGCCATCCGGCGCCCGCTGCCCCGCGACCTGCGCCTCGCCAACCTCTGCTCGGGGTCGGTCTACCCGATCGTCGGCGCGCTGCTGGTCCGGGCCCTGGGCCTGCCCACCGCCAACGACCTCGACTTCGCCCTCGGCGTCTTCGCGGTCTTCTTCGTCACCAACACGGTCAACTTCTCGACGATCGCGATCCCGTTCAGCATCACCCACGGGGTCTCGCTGCGCAAGCAGGTCGTCACGGCGTTCCTGCCCATGCTCCCGGCCGAGGCGCTCGCCGGGGCCCTGACCGTCACGATCGCGGTGACCTACCGCGCCGTCGGAGCCACCGCGCTGGCCGCGCTGTTCATCGTCCTGTTCCTCTTCCAGGTCCTCACGCGCGAGCTCCTGCTCTCCCAGCGCCGCGCCGAGGAGCTCGAGACGCGGTCGACCCAGCTGGCCTCCCTGCAGGTCGGGGTGCTGAGCGCGATGCTCCAGACGCTCTCGCTGCGCGACCGCATGACCGCGCGCCACTCGGCCGCCGTCGCGCGCTACGCCCGGGCCATCGCCGCCGAGATCGGCTGCTCGGAGATCGAGCAGGAGCTCGTCCACACCGCCGGCCTGCTGCACGACATCGGCAAGTTCGCGTTCCCCGACCGGATCCTGCTCGCCAACCGCAAGCTCGACGACGACGACTGGAACATCGTCCGCACGCACCCCTACCAGGGAGCGCGCCTCGTCCGGCGGATCGACGGCTACGGACCGGTCGCCGAGATCATCCTGGCCCATCACGAGCGCATCGACGGCCGGGGCTACCCCCGTGGCCTCGTCGGCGAGGAGATCCCGATCTTCGCGCGGATGATCTCCATCGCCGACACCTACGACGTCATGACCGCGCGCGACTCCTACCGCACGCCGGTCCCCCAGGCCGAGGCCTTCGCCGAGCTGCGCCGCGTCTCGGGCGCCCAGCTGGACGGCGACCTCGTCGAGGTCTTCATCGGCATCCTCGGCCGGCGCGACCTGACGTTCCAGCACACCACCGACGCCGACTTCGAGCACGAGCTCGACTTCGACCGCCGCGTGCTGGGCTACTCGCTGCCCCTCGCGGCCTAGCGCCCGGCCGCGCGCTCGGCCGCGCCCCAGGTGCGCCGCTGCGCGCCTGGAAGGCCTCGGGAGGCCCCGCGCGGCACCCGATCGGGCGCCACGACGGCGTCGCGAGCGCATGCGGCGTCCGGCAGGCAACACCGCGGGGAGCAGGCGAAAGCTGGCTAGGACATCTGTCCAGACAGCGCTGAATACCCCAAAGTGGGGATGGCGCGATGGACGTCTGAACCAGCAAGATGAGCAACGACGGAAAGGTCGCGCCGGCTTTTGCAGGGCTCAGGCGCGACCCGACCGCTATTCGTCCATGTGGCTGCAGGGAGCGCAGCCATCCGCAGAGGGGGGTGCACACCATGGGCTGGGGCCACTAGATTTCCCACAACGGTTTTGCCAGGAGGCGCCTCGTACGGCGCCTCCTCGCCGTTAAGCGGCGTTGCGACATTCATCTTGAGGGATCCGGAGGGTCACTGGACGGGTGTTCGACCGGATTACGGTGTCGATCCGAGGGGGCGCGGTGCCCGTGCCTGCTCAGCGCGCCGCGACCCGGTGGACCGTGCCCGCCTGCGAGACGACGTCGACCCGGCCGGAGCCGCACGCCACGGGCGGCCGCCGCGGCCGCCGGCGTGGTGGCGGTCGCCCCCGTCGCCGACCCCGCCTCGCTCGCGGAGGGCTGGGCGCCCGCGGGCCGGGGTCGCGGTCGCTGCCCCACGCGGCGAGCGCGAGGTCGGCGGTGACGGGCAGCAGCGCGCGGCCGAGCATCGCGGGAGCAGTTGCAGAGCCTCCCCCACACGAGCCGCCTGGCCGGGGTCGGCACAATGCGGGCATGCCCGCCGGTGTCGCCACTGTCGCCACCGCCCGCGCCGTGCGCATCGGGCTGCCGGGCGACACGCCGGCCCACCGGGCGGCGCTGCTCGTCTCGCAGGACCGGCGACCCGTGGCGCTCACCGGCGTCTGGGCGGGGGCGGCGGCGATCGTGGCCGGCGAGCCCGTGCGCATCGCGGGCCCCGGCGACGATCCGTTCGCCCTGCTCGACGACCTGCCCGAGGTCGGCGAGGCGCCCGCGGACTTCGTCGGCGGCGGATGGCTCGGGACGCTGGGCTACGGCCTCGGGCGCCGCCTGGAGGCGCTCGGACCGCCGCCTCCGGCCGCCGAGCGCCTGCCGGCCGCGGTCCTCGGGTTCTACGACCACGTCCTGCGCCTGGACGCCGAGGGACGGTGGTGGTTCGAGCGCTGTGGACCGACGAGCGCTCGGCGCAGCTGGAGCAGCGCCTGCAGACGCTGGGCGACCGGCTCCGCGCCGGAGTGGGCGCGCCGCGGCGGGTCCGGACCGGCCGGTGGTCGGCGACGCCGTCGGCCGCGGGCCATGCACGGGCCGTGGAGGCCTGCCGCGAGCGGATCGCGGCCGGCGACCTGTTCCAGGCCAACCTCGCCCTGCGCCTGCGCGCGACGGTGTACGAAGGCCGCCCGGCCGACATGTTCGCGCGCGGCGTCGAGGCGCTCGCGCCCGACCGCGCCGCGTTCGTCGGCGACGGCGACCGCGCCGTCGCGAGTCTGTCGCCCGAGCTGTTCGTCACGCGCCGGGGCGATGAGGTGGCGACGGCGCCCATCAAGGGCACGCGCCCACGGCGGTCGGACCCCGGCGACGACGCGGCGCAGCGCGCCGCGCTCCGGGCGTCGGCCAAGGACCGGGCCGAGAACGTGATGATCGTCGACCTCATGCGCAACGACCTGGGACGCGTGTGCACGCCGGGGACGGTCCGGGTCGGCGCGCTGGCCGAGGTCCGCCCGCACGCCGGCGTCTGGCACCTGGTCTCCGAGGTGTCCGGCCGCCGCCGCGCGGGCACCGGCGACGCCGAGCTCGTCCGGGCGATGTTCCCGCCGGGGTCGGTGACCGGCGCGCCGAAGCTCGCGGCCATGGACGTCATCTCGGCGCTGGAGAGCACGGAGCGCCAGGCGTTCTGCGGGGCGATCGGGCTCGCCTCGCCCGTGGCCGGCCTCGAGCTCAGCGTGGCGATCCGGACATTCGAGTTCGACGGGCCTCACGCCTGGCTCGACGTCGGGGGCGGCGTCGTCGCGGACTCCGACCCGGCCGAGGAGGCGGCGGAGTGCCTCGCCAAGGCGCGACCGCTGCTGGCGGCGCTCGGCGCCGGGCCGCCGGCGGCCGTGGCGGTCCGTGACGGGACGGTCGGTGACGCGGCGGCGGTGCCGGTGCCGCCGCGGCTGGGCGCCCGGCCGCGGCGGCGCCCCGACCCGGCCGCGGGCGTCTTCGAGACGCTCCTGGTCCGCGACGGGATCGCCGTGGCGGCACGGCGCCATCTCGCGCGCCTGGCGGCGAGCGCCGAGGCGCTGTACGGCCTGGCGCTGCCGAGCGGTCTGGCGGCGCTGGTCGATCACGCGGCCGTCGAGCACGGGGGCCCGTGCCGGCTGCGCGTCCGGCTGGCCGCCGACGGCGCGGTCGCGCTGGAGGCCGGGCCCCTGCCGTCTCCGGCCGGCCCGCTCGTGCTCGAGCCCGTCTGTCTGCCGGGCGGGATCGGCGCCCACAAGTGGCAGGACCGCCGGCTCCTGGAGGGGCTCGAGGCGGTCGCGCTCCCGGCCACGGTGCTCCTGGTCGACCTCGACGGCCTCGTGCTCGAGACGGCCCGCTCGTGCATGTTCGCGGTCCGGGACGATGAGCTCGTGACCCCGCCGCTGGACGGCCGCATCCTGCCCGGCGTGACCCGCGCGCGCGTCCTCGAGGCCGCCCGGGCGGCCGGCGTCGCGGCCTCCGAGCGCCCGCTGCACCTCGACGAGCTGCGCCACAGCGATGCGGCCTTCGCCGTCAACGCGCTGCGCGGCGTCCAGCCCGTCGCGGCGGTGGACGGGACGCACCTCGGGCGACCCGGCGACCGGGTGCGGACGGTCATCGAGCGGTACCCACAGCTGTGGTAGTGACGGCGCGGCCCTGCTCCCGGAGCATGCGTCGGCGGCCACGGTCTGGTGCCCCCTTGTCAGCTCGTGGCCGCAGCTGTGCCCGCACCCGGGATCCCGGCGCAGCGCCCACGTCCCGCCGGCCCTCAGAACGCCGTGGCCAGCGCGAACGGGAACACCGGCCCCGCGCCCTTGCGCCGCAGCTGCCCGGCGAGCATCGCCAGGGTCCAGCCGCTGAACCGCAGGTCGTCGACGAGCAGGCACGACCCCGAGGGCGGCGCGCCGCGCACGGCGAACGCGCCACGGACGTTGGCGACCTGCTGCGGGGCGTTGGCCATCTCGCGCTGCGGCGGGCCGTCGGCCACGCGCTCGAGCACGTCCTCGTAGGCCAGGCCGAGCGCGACCGCCAGGCGCTGGGCCAGGTCCGGCACCAGGGCGCCGCTACGGAGGGAGGGCACCGCCGTGACCCAGCTCACACCGACCTGCCACGCCCGGACCGCCTCGGCTGCCGCGGCGACCAGCTCGTCATCAAAGCGCCCTGCGGCCCGGCCCGAGCGGACCAGCGGATCCCAGCCGCCGTCGCCCATGCGCGCCAGCGCGCGCCCCTCCTCGGCCCGCACGACCTCCGGGATCTTCTTGAGGCGGCCATCGGCCTCCGGCGCCATCTTCTTGACCTCGAGCACGATGGGCCGCGAGCGCAGATGCCGTGACGCCTCCCGGACGAGGGCGGGGTCCAGCGGGCCGTCCCACCGGGGCCCGGTGCACACCGAGCAGCGCCCGCAGTCCTGCGGGTCGGGGTCATCGAGCTCCTCCTGCAGCGCCCGCATGAGGCACCGGCCATCGGCGCCGAACGCCGCCATCGCGGCCTGCTCGCGCCGGCGCAGCTCGGTGATGCGCGCGTAGCGCTCGGCGTCGTAGTTCCATCCGGCGCCGGGCCGCAGGATCCAGCGGGAGCCGCTGCGATCGACCGCACCCTCGACGTCGAGGACCTTGAGCAGCCCCTCGATGCGCCCCCGTCCGAGGTTGACCTGCGCCATGAGCTCCTGCGTCGACGCCCCGTCGCCGGCGACGGCGTCGAGGTGCTCGAGCACGCGGTCCACGACCTCGCGGCGGGGAAAGGCCTGCTCGATGAAGAAGTCCTGGATACGCCGGTCCTCGGCGCCGCGCAGGAGCACGACCTCCGCGCGGTCGATGCCGCGCCCGGCGCGGCCGACCTGCTGGTAGTAGGCGATGACCGAGCCCGGCGCCTGGTAGTGGACGACGAACCCCAGGTCGGGTTTGTCGTAGCCCATCCCCAGTGCGCTGGTGGCCACCACGGCCTTGAGCTCGTTGCGCAGCAGGCGCTCCTCGACGGCGATGCGCTGCTCGGTCTCGATCTCCCCGCTGTAGGCCTCGGCGGCAATCCCCTGCCCCGTGAGCCACGTCGCCACGATGTCGGCGTCGCGCTTGGTCAGCGTGTAGATGATCCCCGAGCCCGGCAGCTCGGGGAGCCGGCGCGCCAGCCACGCCAGCCGGTCGGCCTGGGCGGCCAGCTCCACGACCTCGAAGCGCAGGCTCGAGCGCCCGAGCGCGCCGCGGTAGGTCCGCAGCCCGGCGCGCTCGCGGCCGGCCTGCAGCTGCTCGGCGACGTCGGCCACGACCCGGTCGTTGGCGGTGGCAGTGGTGCACAGCACCCCGACGCCGTCGGGCAGCGCCCGCAGCATGTCGCCGATGCGGCGGTAGTCGGGCGGAAGTCGTGGCCCCAGTCGCTGATGCAGTGCGCCTCGTCGACCACGAGCAGACCCACGCGCGCGGCGAACACCGGCAGCATGGTCTCGCGGAACTGCGGGTTGTTGAGCCGCTCCGGGCTGATGAGCAGCAGGTCGACGGCGTCCTCGGACAGCAGCCGCGAGACCTCCTCCCAGGACTCGCGGTTGGTCGAGTTGATCGTGTGGGCCGACAGGCCGAGCCGCCGGGCGGCATCGATCTGGTTGCGCATGAGGGCGAGCAGCGGCGAGACGATGAGCGTCGGGCCCGCACCACGCTCGCGCAGCAGCGCCGTGGCCACGAAGTACACCGCCGACTTCCCCCAGCCCGTCCGCTGCACGCAGAGCACGCGCGCGTGGTCCTCGACGAGGTCGCGCACCGCCTCGAGCTGATGCTCGCGGAACCCGGCCTCGGGCCCAGCCAGGGTCTGCAGCAGCTGCTCGGCGCGGGTGTCGGTCGCGGTGCTCATGTGCTCCCGACGGTAGACCACGCGCCGCCGGCGACCCCCGGACGAGGCGATGCCGACGCAGATCCTGCGCTGGTTCGTGACCATCGACGCGTCCCGCCTCACAGCCCTCGCGCCATCATCCGGCCATGCCCGCTCCCGACACCCCCGACGTCCTGCGGCTCGCCGCGTTCACCGACCGTCCCGACGGTGGCAACCCCGCCGGCGTGGTCCTCGACGCCAGCGGGCTCCGCGGCGACCGCATGCAGGCCATCGCGACCGCCGTCGGCTACTCGGAGACCGCGTTCCTGACCGCTCGCGACGACGGCTCGCTCGACGCCCGCTACTTCAGCCCGGAGGCGGAGGTCCCGTTCTGCGGGCACGCCACGATCGCCGCCGCGGTGGCGGTCGCCGGGGTGCGCGGACCGGGGCGGCTGGTCCTGCACACCCTCGCCGGGGACGTCCCGGTGCGCACAAAGCGCGATGGCGGCGTGGTCACCGCGACGCTGACGAGCGTGACGCCGGAGGTCGGCCCGGTCCCCGGCGCCGACCTGGCGACGGCGCTCGACGCGCTGCGCTGGGCACCCCGGGACCTCGACCCGGACCTGCCGCCGCGGATCGCGTTCGCCGGCGCGCGCCATCTCGTGCTGGCCGCCGGCTCACGGGCGCGCCTGGCCGACCTCGACTACGACTTCGCCGCCCTGAGGACGTACATGGCCGCTCGCGACCTGACGACCGTCGATCTCGTCTGGCGCGAGGACCCGCTCACGTTCCACGCCCGCAACCCGTTCCCGGTCGGCGGCGTGGTCGAGGACCCCGCGACGGGCGCTGCTGCGGCGGCGCTCGGGGCCTACCTGCGCGCGCTCGGCGCTGTGACACCCCCGGCCCGCGTCACCATCCACCAGGGCGAGGACCTCGGGCGCCCGAGCCTGCTGACCGTCGACATCGACGCCGGGAGCGGCGGCATCGAGGTCACGGGCACCGCGGTGGCGATCGCGTGAGCGCCGCCGCCCGTGGACGATCGTCGCCGGCACGTCGCGGCCCGACAACGACGAAGGGCCGCATCGGGTATGCGGCCCTTCTGACCTGCGAATCCATCGGGGCGCCCGGATTCGAACCGGGGACCTCGCCGACCCGAACGGCGCGCGCTACCAGGCTGCGCCACGCCCCGAGGACCAAGGATGCTACTCGCCCGTGCCCGCGACGGCCTTGTAGTAGCGGACCGCGAGGCCGGTCATGAGGGTCTGGAAGGCCGCATCGAGCGTCATGTCCGCGTGCTCGGCCCAGCGCTGCAGGCCCTCGTCCTCGATCGCCTGGGCCTCCGCGATGACGTCGTCGCACAGCTCCGGGTGGCGATCGGCGAAGAACGCGCCGATGGAGTACAGCCCCGTATCGGTGAGCGGCTCGAGCGGATCGCTGCTCACGAGCCCCCGAGCAGCCCACTCACGGTTCCGGTGACCCCGTCGACGGTCTTCCCGGCGGTGCCTGCGACCGCGCCCGTCGCGCCCTGGACGGCCTGCGCACCCGCGGTGCCGACGGTGCCCTTGACCTCGGCGACCGTCTGGCCGACCTGGCCGGCGGCGCCCTGGGCGACCGCGCCGGCGGCCTGGCCCGCCGCCTGGCCCGCGTCGACGGTCTGGTCGACGGTCTGGCCCACCGCCTGGCCCGTGTCCTCGACGACCTGGCCGGCGGTGCCGCCGATGGTGGCTCCGGCCGCGTCGGTGACGTGGGAGACGACCTGCCCCGCCGTCGCCGGTGCCGAGGCCGGCGGCTGCAGCAGCGCGACCGGGTCGGGATCGACCAGCGGCTGCGTGCCGCCGCCCGAGGACCCCGCGCCACCCAGCGCGCCCGTGAGCACCGACGGCGTGCTGTCGTGGCCGGCCGGACGCGCCGACGACCCCGTCGAGGCCGCCCCGGAGGCGGCGCTCGGCGCGGACCCCCCGGCGCCGGCGCCCGTGCCCGGATCGGCGCCCGCAGACCCCTGGGACGCGCCCGGCGCCGTCGCGGGCCGCGTCGCGCTGCCCGACCCCGCGCCGGCGCGGCCGGCGGGGGTCCGTGCGCTCGTGGCGGCGACCGCCGCAGCGGCCCGCGCCCCGGCACCGGACGATCCGGCGGCGCCGCCCGGCCCGCCGGTGGGCTGCGCCGCCGCCGCGCGCGCGGCGCCGGTGTCGTGCTGGACCACGGCGCCCGCGCCCACGCCCGTGAGGGCGAGCGCGGCGACGGCCGCGGCGGCCTTGACCCAGCCGGCACCGGCGGAGTCCCCGTACTGGGCGGCGGCCAGCGAGGCCTGCGTGAGGGATGTCCCGTGCTGCGCGACCCCTGTCCCGGCGGCATCGGCGTGACCGCCGTCGGGCGCGTCGGTCCCGCCGAGCCGGCGCCGCAGGAACGCAGGCAGCGGCAGCAGCGCCGCCAGCCGCGACCGCGTGCGCCCGCGCATCAGAGCCGTCACGTCCAGGCCCGCAAGCTGGGCCTCGCGGCGACAGGGCGTGCACTGCGCGAGGTGGCTGCCGACCCGGCGCTCCTCCCGGCCCGACAGCGCCGCCGCGCCCGTCGTGCCCGCGCGCCCGACGGCCGCCCGAACCACCAGGCAGCGCTCACCGGTCACGAGCTCGGAGTACTCCTCGGTCAGGCGGCGGCGCGCGCGGAACAGCGTGGACTCCACCGCTGCGCGTGAGAGCCCGAGGCGCTCGCCGATCTCCCGGTACGACAGGCCCTCGAGCTCACGCATGACGAGGATCTGGTGATGGGTCGGCGAGAGCCCACCGAACGCGCCACACAGGTCTGAGAGCCGCTGCTTGGCGTCCACGGCCGCGTCGGGCCCGGGCGCCGGGCTGGCCAGCCGGCCCAGGTCGGCCGCACCGAGGGCCTCCTGTGCGTCGTAGGAGACCTCTTCGGAGCGGCGTCCGCGGCGGAACGCGTCGATGCCGGCGTTCTTGGCGATCTCGTAGATCCACGGCTTGAACGCGATGGGCTGCGTCGTCTGGCGCATGCGCCGAAGCGCCGCGACGAAGACCTCCTGGGTGAGGTCCTCGGCGCGCCCGTGGTCGCGCACCATCCCGTAGAGGTAGGCGGAGATCCGGCGGTGGTAGCGCTGATACAGCCGCTCGAACGCGCGATCGTCGCCGGCGCGGACGGCGCGGACCAGATCGTGATCGGCAGCGTCGGCGCGACCCCTTGCGGTCGCGGGCACTGCCGGTACGGCGAGCGTGGCCAAGATCTCGTTCCCCGTTCCCCTGTGCGCCCCGGCCCCCGGCCCGCGCGCGACGGAACTGTAGCGTTTCCCCGAACTGCCGATGCCGAGCCCCAGAGCCCTGACCGACCACCTCGACGCGCTGCTCGAGATCGACGACTTCCGCGACTACGGCCCCAACGGTCTGCAGGTACCCGCCAACGCCGATGTCCAGACCGTCGTGACCGGCGTCTCGGCCCACGTGGACCTCTTCTCCGCCGCCGCGCAGGAGGGCGCCGACCTCATCGTCGTCCACCACGGGCTGTTCTGGCGAGGTCAGCCGCTGGAGGTGACCGCGCCGATGTACCGCCGCCTGCGCCTGCTCTTCGACCACGACATGGCGCTGGCCGCCTATCACCTGCCGCTGGACGCCCACCCCCGCCACGGCAACAACGCGCTGCTGGCCGAGGGCCTCGGCGGCCTGCGCCCGCGCCCGTTCGCCGCCAGCGAGGGCCGCGACATCGGCGTCCGCGTCGAGTTCGACGGCGACGGGCTCGGCCTGGCGGAGCTGACCGACCGCGTCCGGGATCTCGTCGGCGGCCGCGAGCCGCTCGTCGTGGACGGCGGGCCCGAGCGCATCCGCAGCCTCGGCATCGTGTCCGGCGGCGGGACCGACTACGTGCACGAGGCGGTCGCCCTGGGGCTCGACGCGTTCCTGACCGGCGAGCCGGCCGAGCGGGCGTTCGGCATCGCCCGCGACGAGGGCATCCACTTCCTCGCCGCCGGCCACCACGCCACCGAGACCTTCGGCGTCCGCCGCCTCGGCGACCTGCTCGCCGACGAGTTCGGTGTGCGGCACGTCTTCGTCGATGTGCCCAACCCGATCTGATCCGCAGGCCGGGCCGGGGATCCGGCCCTAGGACGTCGCCGGCGCCCCGGAGCCCGTCGCGATCCCGGCCAGCGCCCGCACCCCGCCGGCGACGGAGGCCTCCGGGATGTTGGCGTAGCCGAGCATGAGCCGGGACACCCCGCCGTGCTCGAACCCGTGCAGGCCGACGCCGCGCTCCCAGGCCCGGGCCAGCAGCGGCCCGAGCGCCCAGGCGCCGGGCAGGCGCGCCGTCACGTGCAGCCCCGCCGGCAGCCCCTCGACCACGACGGCCGGCAGGTGGCGCTCGAGCGCGCCGACCAGGAGGTCGCGGCGGCGGCGGTAGCGGCCGCGCATGCGCCGCAGGTGCCGGTCGAGGTCGCCGCGCTCGATGAACCGCGCGAGGGCCAGCTGGTCGATCTGCGGGCTGCCGGAGTCCGCGAGCGCCTTGGCCTCGGTCACCGCCTCCGCCAGCCCCTCGGGCAGCACGGCCCAGCCCAGGCGCAGGCCGGGCGCGAGCGTCTTGGACGCCGTCCCGAGGTAGACGACGTGGCCGGGCGCCAGCGCCTGCAGCGCCCCGACGGGCTCGCGGTCGAAGCGGTACTCGCCGTCGTAGTCGTCCTCGAGGATCCAGGCCCCCCGGCGCACCGCCCACTCCACGACCCCCGCGCGCCGCTCCGGCGCCAGCGCCATGCCGAGCGGGTACTGGTGCGAGGGCGTGATGAGGACCGCGCCGACATCGGCGCCCTCCAGCGCCTGCACGACCAGGCCGTCGCGGTCGACGGGGACCGGGACGACCGCCAGCCCCTCGCGCGCGAGGACCCGGCGATGCACCGGGAAGCCCGGGTCCTCGACGCCCACGCGCCCGACGCCGCTGCGGCGCAGCGCGCGCGCCAGCACCGCCACCGCCTGGGTCATGCCCGTGCACACCACGATCCGCTCGGGCTCGGCGGCCACGCCGCGTGCGCGCCCGAGGTACGCCGCCAGCGTCGCGCGCAGCGCGGGCACCCCCGCGCGGTCCCCGTAGCCCAGGGCGGCGTCGGGCGCGTCGTGCAGCGCGTCGCGCAGCGCCGCCAGCCAGGCGCGCCGCGGGAAGGCCGACAGGTCGGCGGCCTCGACCCGGAAGTCGAACCGGACCGAGCGCGGCGGACCCGGAACGGCGGGCGGCGACGGCTCGTGGCGCTCGACGTGCGCGACGCGCGTGACCGCCCCGGCGCGGGACACGAGAAAGCCCTCCGCGGCCAGTTGGGCGTAGGCCTCGACGACGACGCCGCGGGAGATCCCGAGCTCGGCGGCGAGCGCCCGCGTCGACGGCAGCGGGGTGCCCGCGTGGAGCACGCCGCGGCGGATGCCGTCGCGCAGCTGCTGCTCGAGCTGCTCGCGCAGCGGCCGTGCTCCGGAGCGGTCCACAGCGACGAGCAGGTCCAGTCCGAGGTGCGGTGCCGGGCGCCACCCCGACACTGTGACAGCGCCCGACGCACCGGAAGTCAGATATCCGGCTCGATCGGTTGTCGCCGTCCACCCTGCGCGCTACGTTCCAATCGTCACCACCACCCATCCACATAGGAGGGCATGCCGATGGCCATTCACCTGACGCCGACCGAGTTGGCACGCGAGTCCGGACTCGATCGGCGCGACGTCATCGCCAAGTGCATGGAGATGGGCGTCCCGATCTTCCAGGGACGCATCGACAAGACGCTCTTCATCGCCTCGCTCGAGAGCGGCGTCAGCGTCCAGCAGCCGGCGGAGGCCACCGCCTAGCGGCGGACCGCACGATGCACCTCGCGCGCTCCGCGCGCGGACCCTAGACTCCTCGCCTGACACCCTGTCGAAGCAGCAGCAGGAGGAGGAGAAGATGTCGGCTGGCATCACGCCCGCCGTCACGTCCGGATCGGTGACGATCGCGGACCTCTGCGCGCGCGCGGCCGAGCGGTTCGCCGATCGCATCGCGATCCGCCACAAGGTCGACGGCGAGTGGCGCGACGTGACGTTCGCCGAGCTGGGCCGGACGGTCACCGAGATCGGCCTCGGCCTCATCGCCCTCGGCCTGCAGCCGGGCGAGCGCGTCGCGATCCTCTGCGACACCCGCCCGGAGTGGGCCTACGCGGATTTTGCGATCTCCAGCGCCGGCGGCGTCGTGGTTCCCGTCTACCCCACGAACTCGGCCGAGGAGTGCGAGTGGGTCGTCGGCAACTCGGAGTCGGTGCTCGTCGTGTGCGAGAACGCCGAGCAGGTCGCCAAGATCGTCGCCGTCCGCGAACGCCTCCCCCACCTGCGCGGCCTCGTGGTCATCGACCCCGCCGGCGACGTGGCCGACGCCGTGGGCCTCGACGAGCTGCGCCGCCGCGGTGCCTCTGAGGATCCCGAGGCGCTGCGCGCGCGCACCGCCGCCGTCGGGCCCGACGACCCCTTCACCTTCATCTACACCTCGGGGACGACCGGGCCCCCGAAGGGCTGCGTGCTCACCCACGGCAACTACCGCTCGGTGCTGGACATGGTCAGTCGCCGGGGGCTGTTCGAGGACGGCGATGACCTCGTCTACCTCTTCCTGCCGCTCGCGCACGCGTTCGCGCTGCTCATCCAGCTCGGCGCCGTGGACCGCGGCACCGCGATCGCCTACTGGGGCGGGGACGCCAAGGCCATCATCGGCGAGCTCATGGAGGTCAAGCCGACCTACCTGCCGTCGGTCCCGCGCATCTTCGAGAAGCTCTACACGCTGGCCCAGCAGCAGATGACGCCCGACGAGCTCGCGACGATCCGCACCGTCGGCGGACGGATCCGCGACCTCGAGATCCGTGGCGAGGCGGTCCCCGGCGAGCTCCGCGAGCAGTTCGCCGCCGTGGCCCCCAAGGCCGAGTTCGTCCGCGGGCTGTTCGGCGGCCGCATCCGCGAGGCCGTCACGGGGGCGGCCCCCATCGCCCGCGAGATCCTCGAGTTCTTCTGGGGCTGCGGCATCCCCGTCCTGGAGGGCTACGGGATGACCGAGACGTCGACGGTCGCCACGAGCTCGCGCCCGGAGGACCACCGCTTCGGCTCGGTCGGGCGCCCCCTGGAGGGCGTCGAGGTCCGCATCGCGCCCGACGGCGAGCTGCTCCTGCGCGGTGCCAACATCTTCCAGGGCTACTACAAGAACGACGACGCGTCGTTCGGCGCCGTCGAGGACGGCTGGCTGCACACGGGCGACCTGGGCTCCGTCGACGAGGACGGCTTCGTCTACATCACGGGCCGCAAGAAGGACATCATCATCACCTCGGGCGGCAAGAACCTGACGCCGGCCAACCTCGAGAACGACCTCAAGCAGACGCGCTGGGTCTCCCAGGCCGTGATGCACGGCGACCGCCGCCCCTACCCCGTCATGCTCATCACGCTCGACGAGGAGGAGATCGTGCCCTGGGCGACCGCGCAGGGGATCGAGGACACGTCGATGGCCGCCCTGGCCGCGAGCCCCGAGGTGCACGCGCTCGTCCAGGGCGTGCTCGACGCGGCCAACGCGAAGTACGCGCCGGTCGAGCAGGTCAAGAAGTTCGCGATCCTGGACCACGACCTCTCCCAGGAGACCGGCGAGCTCACGCCGACGCTGAAGGTCAAGCGCAACGTCGTCAACGAGAAGTACCTCCCGGTCCTGGACGCGCTCTACGACGAGGGCTGAGCGGCCCGGGGCGCTCAGCCCTGGCGCGTGGGGTCCATCGACGGGTCGGCGGTCGCGCGGACCGACCCGGCGACGTCGAGGATCGTGACGTCGCTGGGTCGCGCCAGCAGCTCGCCGACGCCCTGGAGGTAGTGGGTGAACTCCGGCGTCGCGTAGTGCGCGCGCAGCGCGGCCTCGTCGCGCCAGTGGGCGTCGAGGACGAACTCTCCGGGCTCGGCGTCCAGCGGCTCGTAGGCCGCCGCCGCCAGCGCGCCCGGCGCCGTGCGCATCCCGGCGGCGTGCTGCACCAGCAGCGCCCGCAGCTCGCCGGCGCGCCCCGCCAGCCCATGGATCTCCGCGTGGACGAGCAGGCTCATGGCGCCATCTTGGCAAACCCCCGCGCGACGGCCGGGAAGGCTCCGGGCCGCCGGCGACGCCGTACCCTGTGACCGTGCGCACGGACCCCACCGACAACGGCGGCCTGTTCGTCGGTCGTCGTCCGGGAACGGCGCCGACGCGCTACCGGGAGCTGCCCGAGCCGGGCAGCCCGGCGCGCCGCCGCGCCGACGCGGTGGTGGCGCACGCGCTGCTCGGGCTGGAGATCGTGCTCAGCCTGCTCTTCTGGGGTCCGATCCCGGCGGGGGCGCTCTGGCTGGCCTCGCGCGTGCAGTACTGGGGCGGCGGCGTCTTCGCGGCGATCCTCGTCGGCTTCGCGGCGATGCTCGTGGTCCTGATGGGCGGGCTCATGGTGCTCAAGCGCATCGACCAGGCCTGGATCCTCGTGCGCCGGGCCGCCGGCGTCGACCAGCGCCAGGGCGCGCTGGGCCGCGTCTTCGCGGTCACCGCGGCGATCTGCGCCACGGCGTTCGCGGTGTGGTTCCTGCTCGTCAACGGGCCGGGATCGTCGAGCTTCTCCGGCCAGGGCGGCTGACCCGCTTGGCGCGCAAGGGCCTGTTCGGCCACTACCGGCAGTTCGCGGGCATGACGGAGGAGGAGGTCAACGCGGGGCTGCGGGAGGAGGCGGCGCAGCGCCGGGCGCGCGAGCTCGCGCGGCTCGAGCCCCTGGACCTCTCGCGCACGACCTGGCCCGACTACCCGCACCCGGCGATCGTCAACGCCATCACCTTCGCGGCCCGCCGCGGCCTGCACCGCTACCTCGACCGCTCGAGCTCCGAGCTGCGCTCCGAGCTGGCCCACCGCCACCGCGTCGCCGAGGCGCGCATCGTCGTCGGCGACGGCGCCGCGCAGCTGCTCTCCGCAGCCGCCGCGGCGCTGCTGGAGCCCGGGGACGAGCTCGTCACCCCGTGGCCCTCCTACCCGCTGTACCCGACTGCGGCCCGCCGCGCCCGGGGCCAGGCGGTGCCCGTGGCGGGCTTCGGCGTGGCGCCGGTGCTGACCGCCGTCAACGACCGCACGCGCCTCGTGGCGGTGTGCAACCCCAACGACCCGACGGGCGAGCTGCTCGACGTCGCCGCGTTGCGCGCCCTGCTCGAGGCCCTGCCCGAGCGCGTCATCGTCCTGCTCGACGAGGCGCTGCGCGACTTCGTCGACGCCGAGGAGCGCGACGCCGCGCTGGCGCTGCTGGAGGACTTCCCGCGGCTGCTCGTCTTCCGCACCTTCTCCAAGGCCTGGGGCCTGGCGGGCCTGCGCTGCGGCTACGCGCTCGGCGGCCCGGGCGCCGAGCCGCTGCTCGAGCAGCTCGCGCCCGCGCTCGGCGTCAACGAGCTCGCCCAGGCCGGCGCGCTGGAGGCGCTGCGCACGGTCGCGGGCGCCGTCGACCGCCGCGCCGCGGCGCTGGCGGCGCGGCGCACCGTGCTGGCCGGCGCCCTGCGCGAGCGCGGCCTCACCGCGCCGCCGTCACAGGCCAACGTCGTCTGGCTCGCCGCGCCCGGTCCGCGCGGCGCCGCGGAGCTGGCCGCACGGCTGCAGCGCAGCGGCATCCTCGTGCAGCCCGGGGCCGGCGTCGGCGCCCCGGACCACGTGCGGATCACGGTCCCGCACCGCGACGAGGACCTCGAGCGCCTGCTGCGCGCGCTCGACGCCGCCGCCGTGGGCTGAACCGGCGGCTCAGCGGCCGGCGATCCGCACGATGCGGCTCGTGCCGCGCACGTGCCCCCCGCCGTCGTGCGGCAGCCCGACGGTGCGGACCTCCATCGCCGTGCGTCGGCTGCGCAGGACGATGCGGTAGCGGCCCGCGGCGTCGGTCCGCGCCCGGCGCAGCGGTACCCAGCGGCCGCCGGAGCCGCGGCGCTGCAGCGCGGCGACGCCGGCGGCCGTCGCCGGCGTCAGGCGGCCGGAGACCGTCACGGTGCCGCGGGCGCGGTGCACGGACGTGATGCCGGTCCGCACGGCGCTGCGCAGGACGACGATCGGGCTGAGCACCGGCGGCACGCCGTCGGCGATCACGACCGCGCGGGTGGTGATCGTCAGCGCGGGCAGCGTGAACGCGTAACGGCCGGAGGACGAGCTGCGCACGGGCGACAGCGTGTCGGCGAACGGTGAGTCGAAGGGGAACGGCGTGATCTGCAGGCGCACGCGGACCCCGTTGGTCCGCGTGCCCGATAGCCGGCCGCTCAGCGTGGCCGGCCGGCCGTAGACCACCGGGTCGGTGCCGGCCTCCAGCGTCGCGCCCGTCGGCGTGGTCCCGGCGCGGAAGCTGCGGTCCGAGCCGCGCGTCGTGCCCTTCGCGTTGACCGCCACGAGCCGGTAGTGATAGGTCTTGCCCGCCGTCAGCCCGGTGACCGCGGCCGAGACGCTGCGCGACGACGTGCCCGCGCCGAGCGCGACGCCGGGCGTCGAGGCGCCGTAGGAGGTCGAGGTGCCGTACTCGAAGTAGGCGGTCGTCGCGGCCCCCTGCGGGTCCACCGAACCGGTCAGCGTGGCCGTCGAGGGCGTCACCGACCGCGTCGGACCGGTGGTGACGGCCGGCCTGCTCGTCGCCGCGGGCGCCGCGTCGGTGGTGAACGTCGCGTCGGCGCCCTGCGCGCTGCCGCCGTCGCTGGTGGCCTGGACGCGGTAGTGGTAGGTCGTGCCCGCCGTCAGCCCGGCGACGGGGACCTGGACGGTCACGGTCCCCGTGCCCGAGCCGGCGTCCGCGGAGGCCGACTGCAGCCCGTAGGACGTGCTCGTGCCCAGGTCGAACCGCACCGTGGTCGCCGAGCCGCGCGGATCGACCTTGGCGGTCAGGGTCGCCTGGGTCTGGCCCACGCCCGTGGCCGGGCCGGTGTCGGCGACCGGGGCGCCGGCGCCCAGCGCGGAGGTCGCCAGGGCGAGGGCCAGGGCCAGGGCCAGGGCCAGGACGGCGGGGAGCAGCGGGCGGAGGCGGCGCATGTCGGTGTCCAGGACACGCGGCGCCGCGCGGAGTTGCGCTACGACGAGGAGCCGGACTGGCGCAGCAGCGAGCCCGTGGTCTGCTCGAGGATCTTGCGCCAGGCCCGCGTCTTCTCCTGCTCGGCGGCGAAGTGCTTGACGACCTTGCGCACGCGCGTGGCCGAGATCTGGATGCCGTGGCGCTCGCAGATCGCCCGGAAGTCCTCGTAGTCCTCGGCCAGCTTGAGCGTCACCGACTGGAACCCGTGGCGGGCGATGTCGGTGCGCTTGGTGAAGTTCATGATCGAGGTCTGGAACATGAGCTCGTCGTCGGGCTCGGGCTCGATGAGCACGATGTCGACGCCGGGGTAGCGGTCCTCCCACTGCTTGGCCATCTCGTGCAGGCGCTGATAGGCCATGAGCTTGAACGCCTGGTAGCCGATCTGCGGGAGCCCCATGTCGCTGACGTGCCGCGGCCGGGAGCCCAGGAGCCCCGACACGCGCTCGGTGAAGCCGTTGACGTAGGGGACGAGCGGGTTGACGACGACGATGAACCGGGCGCCGGCCTCGACGGCGATGTCGAGGTTCGTGGTCGAGACGATGCCGCCGTCGATGAGCTCGCGGTCGCGCACCCGGACGGGCTTGTAGACCATGGGCAGCGCCGTCGAGGCCCGCACGGCCGTCGAGATCGGCACGTCGTCCCACCCCTCGCCGCCGAAGACGATCCGCTCGCACGTGTCGAGGTCGGTCGCGGCGAGGTAGAGCTCGTGCTCGAGCAGCCGGAAGTCGTCGCTGCGGTCGGGATCCGACAGGACCGCCCGCATGTAGCTCTCGATGCCCGACCCCGAGTAGATGCCCGACGGCAGGCCCTCGGCGAGCCCTAGGGCGAAGTCCATGACCGAGACCTGCCCGAGCTGGGGCGCGAGCTGGCGCAGCACCGACAGCGTCTTGAACGGCAGGCCGAGGCCCTTGCGGGCGTACTCCAGGACGTTGGGGCGCAGGAGCTGGCCGAGGTCGATGTCCCGGAACGGGCTCGGGACCTGCGCGTTGACGACGCGCATCATCTCCTCGGGCGTGACCCCGTTGGCGGCCAGGGCCGCGACGAACGACCCGGCGCTCGTGCCGACGTAGACGTCGAACTGGTTGACGGTCCGGTTGACCGACAGGAGGTCGAGGGCCCGCAGCGCGCCGATCTCGTAGACCCCGCCCGTGAACCCGCCCCCGCCCAGGACCAGCGCGGTCTTGGACCGCCGTGGCCCGCGGCGGCGCGCCGGCCTGGCCTTGCCGGATTCGGGCGGCGCGAGCTTGACGACCTTGCCCATCGCCCTTGGATGGTACTCGCGGCCCCGGTGCGACGGAGGGGCCGATGGTCCAGCTAGCCTGCCGGGACGTGCGCCGCCGCCTCGTCCTGCTGCTCACGCTCGCCGTGCTGGTCGCGGGCGTGCTCGCCCCGGCCGCGCGGGCCGTCGACCGCGCCGGCCTGCGCTCGACGCTCGCCGTGCTGCACCACCGCCTCGGGCCCGCCGCCGGCGCCTACGTGGTCGACCTGGGCACCGGGCAGCCGATCTTCGCCCACCGCCAGGACCTGGCGCTGGCGCCCGCCTCCAACGAGAAGCTGTTCGTCACCGCGGCCGCCCTGCTGCGCTTCGGGCCGGCCGCCACGCTGAGCACGCAGCTGCGCGCGGCGCCCGGCGCCGCGGTCGACGCGTCCGGGGTGCTCCGCGGCGACCTGTACCTCGTCGGCGGCGGTGACCCGACCCTCGGCGACCCGGGGCTGGAGACCCTGGCCGACGACCTGGCGGCCGCCGGCGTGACCCGCATCGCGGGCGCCGTGATCGGCGACGAGTCGTCGTTCGACACGCTGCGCGGCGGCCCCGACTCGGCCTACCGGCCCGACGGCGACCTCGGCGGCTGGCTCAGCGCGCTGTCCTGGGACCACGGCCGCGCGACGGGCGGCAGCCCGGCCAAGGCGGCGGCCGCGCGCCTGGCGTCGTTGCTCAAGGCCCGCGACATCACCTACGACCGGCGGCCGCGGGCGGGCGCGCTGCCCGGCGGCGCGTCCCCGGCGACCCCCACCCTGCCGGCGCCCTCCACCACGACGCCCGGCACGTCCGCCACGCCGGCGCAGGTGCCGGCCTCCGACACGCCGCTGGCCGTGCTCCCCTCGCCCGCGATCCGCGAGCTCATGGCCGACACGAACATCCCCTCGGAGAACTTCTACGCCGAGATGCTCACGAAGGCCCTGGGCGCGCACTTCGGGGCGGGCGGGACCACCGCGGCGGGGCTGGCGGTGACGCGCGCGCAGATGGCCGCCCTGGGCATCCACCCGCGCCTCGTCGACGGCTCGGGCCTGTCGCGCGCCGATCGCACCACGCCGCGTCAGATCGTGCGGCTCCTGACGCGCATGGACGGCCAGGACACGTCGGCCGACTGGGAGGCCTCGCTGCCCGTGGCCGGGGCCACCGGCACGCTGCGGCTGCGGATGCGGCGCTCCGCGGCGGCGGGCCGCTGCCTGGCCAAGACCGGCACGCTCATCGGCGTCAGCGCCCTGTCGGGCTACTGCACGACGACCGGCGGCGTCCGCGTCGCCTTCTCGTTCCTGGAGAACCGCGTGTGCGCCTCGTGCGCCAAGCGCCTGGAGGACCGGATGGTGGGCGCGATCGCGCGCCTGGACGGCTGAGCCGGGACCGCCGGTCAGCCCGGCGCGTCGCCGAGCTCGAGCAGCATGACGTGCTGGGGACCGGCCGTGCGGTGGCGGAAGATCTCGCCGGTGTCGGCGAACCCCGCGTCGCGGTAGATCCTGATCGCCGCCGGGTTGCCGAGGTTGACCGTCAGGGTCACGCGCCGGCAGGCCGGGAAGCGCTTGCGGACGTAGGCGGGCAGGGCGAGCATCGCGGCGCGGCCGACGCCGCGGCCCTGCGCGGCGTGGTCGACGAGCAGGGCCCGCAACCCGAGCACGTCGCGGCCGGCCGGTGCGCCGGGCACGCTGTGGCGGTCGAGCTGGAAGTAGCCCACGGGCGTCTCGCCCTCGACGATGACGACGTGCTCGCGCGAGCCGTGGGCGTCGCCGGTGGGGACGGTCGCCGCGGGCGCGCCCGAGAAGCGCTCCTGCCCGGGCCCGAGGCCGAGGGCGAGCACCGCCGGGCGCAGGTCGGCGGTCAGCGGGCGCAGCGCGACGGCCGCGCTCATGGCTCCAGCAGCCCCAGCAGGCCGGCCTCGTCGAGGACCGCCACCCCGAGGCGCTCGGCCTTCTCGAGCTTGGAGCCCGGCGACTCGCCGGCCACGACGTAGTCGGTCTTCTTGGACACCGAGCTCGTGACCCGGCCGCCGGCGGCCGTGATCCGCTCGGTGGCCTGCTCGCGCGTCAGGTCGGGCAGCGTGCCGGTCAGCACGAGCGTGCGCCCGCTCAGCGGCCCCTCCCCCGGCGGCGGGCCGTCCTCCTCGAACCGCAGCCCCTGGGCCCGCAGGTCGGCGATGAGCGCGCGCCGGTCCTCGTCGGCGAGCTGGTCGGCGATGCGCCGGGCCATGATCGGGCCGACACCCGGGGTCTGCTGGATCTCGTCGGGCGTCGCGGCCAGGAGCGCGTCGATCGTGCGGAACTGCTGGGCCAGGCTGCGCCCGGTGACGAAGCCGACCTCCTCGAGGCCGATCGCGAACAGGACGCGGCCGAACGGGCGGTCGCGGGAGGCGGCGATCGCGTCGACCAGGCGCCGTGCGGAGACCTCCCCGACGCCCTCCAGCGCCTCCAGCGCCTCGGGGGTCAGGCGGTAGAAGTCGGCGGCGGTGCGCACGAGCCCCGCCTCCTGCAGGGCGGCGACCTGCTTCTCGCCCAGCCCGTCGATGTCCATCGCACCCTGGGAGGCGAAGTGCTTGAGCAGCTGCCACTGGCGCCCGGGGCAGACGACGTTCGGGCAGCGGGTGAAGACCGCGCCCTCGGGCTTGACCGTCGGCGTGTCGCAGACCGGGCAGCGCGCCGGCGGGCGCGGGACGGGCGCGCGATCGGCGCGCTCGGCGGCGTGCGGGGCCGGCGAGACGACCTGCGGGATGACGTCGCCCGCCCGCAGGACGATGACCTCGTCGCCGGGGCGCACGTCCTTGCGCGCGAGGTCCTCCTCGTTGTGCAGCGTGGCCATCTTCACCGTCACCCCGCCGACGTGGACGGGCTCGAGCTCGGCGAACGGGTGCAGGTCGCCGAACTTCCCGACGTTCCACAGGACGTTGCGCAGCGTCGTGACCGCGGTCGTCGGCGGGAACTTCCACGCGATCGCCCAGCGCGGGTCGCGCCCCACCACGCCCAGCCGGCGCTGCAGCTCGACGTCGTCGACCTTGACGACGACGCCGTCGATCTCGAAGTCCAGGCCGCCGCGGCGCTCCTGCCACGCCAGGCAGCGGGCGACGGCCTCGTCCTCGCCGCCGAGGCGCACCACGTCGCCGTTGACGCGGAAGCCGTGGGCCTCGAGCCAGCGCAGGCTGTCCCAGTGGCTCGTGAAGCGCGCGCCCTCCATGGCACCGACGCCGTAGCACCACATGGACAACGGGCGCTGCGCCGCGAGCCGCGGGTCGAGCTGGCGGATCGTCCCGGCCGCGGCGTTGCGCGGGTTCATGAACGTCGACTCCCCGGCCTCGGCGCGGCGCTCGTTGAGCGCCTGGAAGTCGGGCAGCGACATGTAGACCTCGCCGCGGACCTCCAGCAGCGCGGGCGGGTCCTCGCCGTCGGCGACCGCGATGCGCGCCGGGATGGACGGGATCGTCCGCAGGTTGTGGGTGACGTCCTCGCCGACCTCGCCGTTGCCGCGTGTCGCCCCGCGCTCCAGGATCCCGTCGCGGTACAGGAGCGAGATCGCCAGCCCGTCGATCTTGGGCTCGCAGACATACTCGAACCGCGGGTCGTCGATGCCCTCGCGGGCGAGGTGGTTGCGCATGCGGCCCACCCACGCACGCAGCTCCTCCTCGCTGCGGGCGTTGGCCAGCGAGAGCATCGGCAGCAGGTGGGTGACCTTCTCCAGGCTGGAGACCGGCGTGCCGCCGACGCGCTGGGTCGGCGAGTCGGGGGTGAGCAGCTCGGGGTGCTCGGCCTCGAGCCCGCGCAGCTCGTCGAGGAGGGCGTCGTAGGCGTCGTCGCCGATCTCGGGGTCGTCGAGCACGTAGTAGCGCTCGGCGTGGTGGCGCAGCAGCGCGCGCAGCTCCTCGGCGCGCCGCGCCGAGGCCGCCGGCGCCGTCACCCCTGCACCTCATCCTCCGCGGGCGCCAGCAGCCGGTGCAGGTCCGACGCCGAGAGCGGGCCGATCCCGTCGTGGTGGGTGAGGTCCAGGTGCATCGGCGTCACCGCGATGCGCCCGGCCGCGACGGCGGCCAGGTCGGTGCCCGGCTCGTCCTCGAACCCCGCCTGCTCGCCGTAGATGAAGTACCGGCGCGGGCCGTCCTCGGGCGCGTCGCCCTCGGGCCGCAGCTGGTCGCGGTAGATCCGCCGGCCGAGCCGCGCGACCTCGACGCCGCTGGGCTCGTTGGCCGGGACGTTGATGTTCAGCAGCGTCCCGGGGGGCAGCGGGACGACCTCGAGCTCCTCGACGACGCGGGCGGTGAAGCGCGCGGCGGCGGCGAAGGAGAACTCCAGGCCCAGGCGGAAGTCCATCTCGCGCTTGAGCGACTGCTGGGAGACGGCGATGGCCGGCAGGCCCAGCACGATGCCCTCCATGGCCGCGGCGACCGTCCCCGAGTAGGTCACGTCGTCGCCGAGGTTGGAGCCGTGGTTGATGCCCGCGACCACCAGGTCGGGCTCCCAGCCCTCGACGAGGCCGAGTCCGGCCAGCCGCACGCAGTCCACCGGCGTGCCGTCGGTCGCGTAGCCGTGGCCGCCGTCGCCGAACTCGATGCGCTGCACACCGAGCGCCCGGCGCGTCGTGATCCCGCGCCCGATCGCCGAGCGGTTGCCGTCGGGGGCGATGACGACGAGGTCGACGCCCTCCGTCCGCAGCAGCTCGGCGCGCAGGAGGCGCAGTCCCTCCGCGTCGATCCCGTCGTCGTTGGTCAGCAGCACGCGCACGGCCTCCAGGATACGTCGCGCCGGACGGGGCGCCCCGGTCCTCGACCGTCACACACCTGTTTGCAGAGCGAGGGGGTGCGGGCACACCCCGGCCGGGCTGACCGTCCAACCCACCCTCACGGAGGAATCCCATGCTGCTCATCCTCGGCATCATCCTGCTCATCATCGCCATCGCCGGCGGCGCGATCATCCACCCCATCATCTTCGCGCTGGCGATCGTCGCCCTCGCGCTGTTCTTCACGGGGTACCGTGGCCGTGGGCGCGGCCACGCGCTGTAGGGCAGGCGCTCAGCTCTCCGTGGCCCCGCCGAAGCCAACGGCCGCGAGGTAGAGCCCGTGCGGCGGGGCCGTCGGCCCCGCCGCCGCCCGCGGGCGGCCCTCCAGCAGCGCCCGGAAGTCCTCAGGCGCCCGGCGCCCGCCGGCCACCTCCAGCATCGTGCCGACCAGCGTGCGGTTCATGTGCCGCATGAACGAGTCGGCCTGGATCCAGAACTCGAGCACGTCGCCCTCGCGGGTCCACCCCGCGTGCAGCACGTCGCGCTCGAAGCGCACGTGGTCGGTCTCGGTCGGCGTGAACGCCGTGAAGTCGTGCGTGCCGATCAGCGCGGCGGCGCAGGCGTGCAGCGCGTCGAGGTCGACGGGCCGCGGCCAGTGCAGCGCGCGCCCGTGCTCGAAGGCGGAGGGCACCCTGCGGGCCAGCAGCCGGTAGCAATACGTCCGCGACGTCGCGTCGCGGCGCGCGTCGAACCCGTCGGCGACCGGCTCGCAGGCCAGGATCGCGACGTCGTGCGGGAGAACGGCGTTGAGGCCGTCGACCGTGACCGGATCGTCGGGGTAGGACGCGACCTGGCTCCAGGCGTGCACGCCGCGATCGGTGCGCCCGGCGACCGTCAGGTCGACCGGCCGTCCTCCGCGCAGGCGCGCGAGGCCGTCCTCGACGACGCCCTGGACCGTGCGCAGCCCGGGCTGGCGCGCCCAGCCGGCGAAGCCGGTGCCGTCGTAGTCCAGGGTCAGCCGCGTCGCCGCCATGCGGTGGCGGAGCCTAACGACGACGGGCGCCCGTCAGGGCGCCCGTGGGACCACGTGCCGCAGATCGCCCCCCTGGGGCGATCTAGACGAGCTCGATGAACACCATCTCGGTCGAGTCGCTGCGGCGCGGGCCGAGCTTGAGGATGCGGGTGTAGCCGCCCGGGCGCTCCACGTAGCGCGGCGCGACCTCCTCGAACAGCTTGTGCACCGCGAACTTGTCCTGGCCCAGCGCCGACAGCGCCTGGCGGCGGGCGTGCAGGTCGCCGCGCTTGGCGAGCGTGATGAGCTGCTCGACCTCGGGCTTGACGGCCTTGGCCTTGGCCTCGGTCGTCTTGATCCGCTCGTGCTCGATGATCTCCTTGCAGAGGTTGGCGAGCAGCGCCTTGCGGTGCGCGGTGGAACGGCTGAGCTTGTGACGGGTCTTCTGGTGGCGCATGGGATCGGTTCCTTGGTCGGTGCCGGGGGCGACGGGAGACTGGGGCTCAGTCGTCGCGCAGCGCCAGCCCGCGGGCGTGCAGCGTCTCGATGACCTCGTCGATGGACTTCTTGCCGAAGTTCGGGATGGCCGCGAGCTCGCCCTCGGACTTCGAGATGAGGTCGCCGACCGTCTGGATCCCGGCGCGCTTGAGGCAGTTGTAGGACCGGACGCCGAGCTCGAGCTCCTCGATGAGGATGTCGTGCATCGGGCCCTGGCTCGTCGCGCCGGCGCCGTTGACGCCGGGAACCTGGCCGGGGTCCAGCGCGCCGCCCGGGCCCGCACGGAGCTCCTCGATGCGGTCGGCGTCGGTGAAGATCGCCAGCTGGGAGATGAGGATCTCGGCGGCCTCGCGCAGCGCGGCCTGCGGCTCGATCGAGGAGTCGGTCTCGATGTCGAGCGTGAGCTTGTCGTAGTCGGTGCGCTGGCCGACGCGGGCCTGCTCGACCGAGTAGGCGACGCGGCGCACGGGCGAGAAGATCGAGTCGATCGGGATGACGCCGATCGGCTGGTCGGGCGACTTGTTCTCCTCCGCCGGGCGGTAGCCGCGGCCGCGGCCGATCGTCATGTACATCTCGAGCTTCGTCTTCTTCTCGAGCGTCGCGATGTGCACGTCGGGGTTGAGGATCTCGACGCCGGCCGGCAGGTCGATGTCCTTCGCCGTGATCTCACCGGGGCCGGTGACGACGAGGGGCGCCTCGATCTCCGTGGCGTCGGAATGCATGCGGCAGACGATGCCCTTGAGGTTCAGGACGATGTCGGTGACGTCCTCGGTGACGCCCTTGATCGTCGAGAACTCGTGGGCGACGCCCTCGATCCGCACGCTCGTGACGGCCGCACCGGCCAGCGAGGACAGCAGCACGCGGCGCAGGGAGTTGCCGAACGTGTAGCCGAAGCCGCGGTCGAGGGGCTCGATCACGAACGAGCCGCGATGCTCCTCGACGGATTCGCTGGTGATGCGAGGGATCTGGAAGTCGAGCACTGGGAGGTCCTGGTTCTTTGTCGTGTCCCGGCGCAGAGGGGGAGTCGCCGGGCCTCTCGCGCGGCCCTCCCACGCGGTGTCACGGGAGGGCGCGCGTCAAGTCGGTCCTACTTGGAGTACAGCTCGACGATGAGCTGCTCCTGCACGGGCGTCGTGATCTCGCGACGCTCGGGCTTGCGGAGCACCTTCGCCGTCAGGCCGTCGTGGTCGGCCTGCAGCCACGCGGGCACCTGCGCGGTGAGCTCGGTGGCGTCGCGGATGATGGCCTCGGCGCCCGTGCCGACCTTGACCGCGAGGACGTCGCCCTCGCGCACCTGGTAGCTGGGGATGTCCACGCGGCGGCCGTTGATCGTCCAGTGGCCGTGACGGATCATCTGGCGCGCCTGGCGGCGCGACGCGGCGAAGCCGAGGCGCACGACGACGTTGTCCAGGCGCGACTCGAGCAGCATGAGCAGGTTCTCGCCGGTGATGCCCGGCTGCCGCGACGCCTTGTCGTAGTAGCGGCGGAACTGGCTCTCGAGCACGCCGTAGTAGCGGCGCGCCTTCTGCTTCTCGCGCAGCTGCACGCGGTACTCGGACTGCTTCTGGCGGCCTCGGCCGTGGTCGCCGGGCGGGTACGCGCGGCGCTCGACGCCGCACTTGTCGGTCAGGCAGCGCTCACCCTTGAGGAAGAGCTTCTGGCCTTCGCGGCGGCACTGCTTGCACTGGGGGCCTGTATCACGAGCCATGTGTCGGAAACCTCAGACGCGGCGGCGCTTGCGGGGCCGGCATCCGTTGTGGGCCTGCGGGGTGACGTCCTTGACGCCGGTCACTTCGAGGCCGGCGGCCTGGAGCGAGCGGATCGCCGTCTCGCGACCGGAGCCGGGACCCTTCACGAACACCTCGACCTTCTGGAGGCCCTGCTCGATGCCCTTGCGGGCGGCGGCATCGGCCGTGACCTGCGCGGCGAACGGCGTCGACTTGCGGGAGCCCTTGAAGCCGGCACCGCCGGCGGACTCCCAGGCGATGACGTTGCCCTCGCGGTCGGTGAGGGAGACGATCGTGTTGTTGAACGAGGTCTTGATGTGGGCCTGGCCGATCGGAATGTTCTTCTTCGGCTTGCGGCGGCCGCGCTGCGGGCGCTTGGGTGCGGGCATCGGCTACTTCTTCCCAGCCTTCTTCTTGCCTGCGACCGACATGCGCTTCGGGCCCTTGCGCGTGCGGGCGTTGGTCTTGGTGTTCTGACCCCGGACGGGGAGGCCGCGCCGATGGCGCAGGCCCCGGTAGCACCCGATCTCCATCAGGCGCTTGATGTTCTGCGAGCGCTCGCGCCGCAGGTCGCCCTCGACCGTGAGGTCGTCGACCGCGTCGCGCAGCTTGCCGACCTCGTCCTCGGTGAGGTCCCGGACGTAGGTGTCGGGATGGATCCCGGCGTCCGACAGGAGCCTGTTCGAGGTCGAGCGGCCGATGCCGTAGATGTACGTCAGGCCGACTTCGACGCGCTTGTTGAGGGGGACGTTGACCCCGGCGATACGTGCCATCTAAGTGGTTTCTTCCCTATCCCTGGCGCTGCTTGTGGCGCGGGTTCTGGCAGATCACGAGCACCGCGCCATGACGGCGGATGATCTTGCACTTCTCGCACATCGGCTTGACCGACGGTCGTACCTTCATGATCCCTTTCAAGAGTTTGGGCCCGGTGATGTGCTCTGGCTGCCGCAAGGGCTGCCGCTGCTCCATCACGGTTGGCGCGCACGCAGGGGCAGTGCGCACGCGCGGACAGTTGAGACTAGCAAAGGCGCCACCGCGTCGTCTGGTGGCGAACGATCGCCTGCCGCGACGCGGCGCGGGCGCCCCCGGCTCAGAGGCCGTCGTCGCCCTCGTGCCAGGGCGTCAGGATCCGCGGCCCGTCGGCCGTGATCGCGATCGTGAACTCGAAGTGCGCGGCCAGCGAGCCGTCCTGGGAGTAGATCGCCCAGCCGTCGTCGCCCATGCGGACCATGTGGCGCCCGGCCGTGGTCATCGGCTCGATGGCGAGCACCATGCCGGGCTCGAGCATCGGGCCCTTGCCCGGATCGCCGTAGTTCGGGATCTGCGGCTCCTCGTGCATGCTGCGCCCGACGCCGTGGCCGACCAGCGAGCGCACGACGGACAGGCCCTCGGACTCCACGGTCTGCTGGACGGCGTGCGAGACGTCGCTGAGCCGGTTCCCGGGGCGGCACTGCTCCACCGCGTCGAACAGCGACCGGCGCGTGACCTCCAGCAGCTTCGCGGCGACGGGCGTCACCGCGCCCACCGCGAACGTGACGGCGCCGTCGGCGACCCACCCCTCGTGGGTCACGCCGATGTCGATGCTGATCACGTCGCCCTTGGCCAGCCGGTAGGGGCCGGGGATGCCGTGGACGACCATCGCGTTGGGCGAGGCGCAGATCGAGCCCGGGAAGCCCCGGTAGCCCTTGAAGGACGGCACGGCCCCCTGGGAGCGGATGAAGCGCTCGGCGGCCTGGTCGAGCTCGGCGGTGCTGACGCCCTCGCGGATCTTGCTCGCGATGAGCTTCATCGTGCGGGCGTGGATGGCGCCGGCGGCGGCCATCTTCTCGATCTCGGCGGGGGACTTCTTGATGATCACGGCGGACGGGCTAGAGCTCGTCTTCCAGGCGCAGCGTGGCGACGGTCGCCCGGATGTGGTCGTGGACCTCGGTCGGGCGGCGCGTGCCGTCGAAGCGGCGCAGCAGGTCGCGGTCGTCGTAGTAGGCCACGAGCGGCTCGGTCTGCTCGTGGTAGACCGACAGGCGCTTGCGGATGGTGTCGGGCTTGTCGTCGTCTCGCTGGACGAGCCGCGAGCCGTCCTGGTCGCAGACGTCGGCGTGCTTGGGCGGGTCGAACTCGACGTGGTAGGTGTGGCCCGACTTGACGCAGGTGCGCCGTCCCGAGAGCCGCCGGACGACCTCGTCGTCGTCGACGTCGATGAGCAGCACCGCGGTCAGCGACCGCCCGACCTTGTCCAGGGCCTCCCCCAGCGCATCGGCCTGCGGCACCGTGCGCGGGAAGCCGTCCAGGAGGAAGCCGTCGCTGGCGTCCTCGCCCTGCAGCGCCTCGAGGATGACCCCGATGATCACCTCGTCGGGGACGAGGTCCCCGGCATCCATGAACGCCTTGGCCTGCTTCCCGAGGTCCGTGCCGTCCGCGACCGCGGCGCGCAGGATGTTGCCCGTCGCGAAGTACGGGAGGTTGAAGTCCTCCGTGAGGCGCTCGGCTTGGGTGCCCTTGCCGGCGCCGGGAGGTCCGACGAGGATGAGGTTGAGCTCTGACACGAGGGGGGTGGTCGTTCCCGTGGCGACCGGGGCGCGGATGCGCCCGGTTCCGGGAAGGTCGGGCATCCTACTTCAGGAAGCCTTCGTAGTTGCGCATCATGAGCTGCGCCTCGAGCTGCTTCATCGTGTCCAGGGCCACGCCGATGACGATCAGCAGCGACGTTCCGCCGAAGTAGAACGACTGCGTGGCGCCCGTGGCGGCGATGAGAATGGTCGGGAACGCGGCGACCGCGGCCAGGTACAGCGCTCCGGGAAACGTCAGCCGGGCCAGGATCCGGTCCAGGAACTCGGCGGTCGGCCGGCCGGGCCGCACCCCCGGGATGAACCCGCCGTACTTCTTCAGGTTGTCGGCCTGGTCGACGGGGTTGAACGTCACCGCCGTGTAGAAGTAGGTGAACAGGATGATGAAGAGCGACTCGCCGATGACGTACGGCGCCTTCGTCGGCCCGAAGAAGTTGGCGATGCTGTGGGTGCCCGGCGTGTTGATGAGCTGGCCCACGGTGGGCGGGAAGGCCATGATCGACGCGGCGAAGATGACCGGGATGACGCCGGCCATGTTGACCCGCAGCGGCAGGTAGGTCTGGCCGCCGCCGCTCATGCGGCGCCCGATGACGCGCTTGGCGTACTGGACCGGGATGCGGCGCTGGCCCTCCTGGATGAACACGATCGCGCAGACCACGCCGAGCGCGATGAACGGCATCATCACGACGAAGACCTGGTCGGGGTTGTTCCACCAGTTCGAGACGCCGCCGGGCAGGCGCGCGACGATCGACGCGAAGATCATCAGCGAGATGCCGTTGCCGATGCCGCGCTGGGTGATCAGCTCGCCCATCCACATGAGCAGGATCGTGCCCGCGGTCAGCGAGATGACGATGAGGAAGACGTGTGGCGTGTCGAACGTCGAGATGACCTTCTCGCCGGCCGACGCGCTGAGCGACTTGAACAGGAAGACGTAGCCGATGGACTGCGCGAAGGCCAGGCCGACCGTCAGGTAGCGCGTGTACTGCGTGATGCGCGCCTGCCCGACCTCGCCCTCCTTCTGCAGCTTCTCCAGCGACGGCACGACGACCGTGAGCAGCTGCAGGATGATGCTCGCGGTGATGTAGGGCATGATCCCCAGCGCGAACAGCGCGATCCGGCTCAGCCCGCCACCCGAGAACGTGTTCAGCAGGTTGAGGATCCCGCCCCCGCCGAACTGCGACTGGATGTCGTTGACCGCCTGCAGGTTGATCCCGGGCACCGGGATGTGGGAGCCGAGGCGGTAGAGCGCGAGCAGCATCGCCGTGAAGGCGAGCTTCTTGCGGATCTCGGGCACCGTGAAGGCGCTCATGATGGTCGACAGCATGCGACCGCGAAGGGTAACCGACCCAGCTCGTCACCCGCGCGGCCGGCCCCCGAGCCCGGGTCGCGGGAGCTCGTCGCCTGCGCCGGGGCGCACGCGCCCGCGCCCTGACCGACCGCGCCGTTCCCAGGATCGCCACGGCCGGGCAACCATACGTCAACGACCACCCCGGCCGCCCGGCCTAGCGTCGCCCCCGTCTGATCCCGACGAGCTGACGGAGGATGTCCATGCAGGGTCTGAAGCGTCTGACGATGACCGCGGCCGTGATCGCGGCGACGGTGGTGGCGACCGCGGCGGTGGCCGATCGCGGCGGCGATCCCGGGCCGGGCGGCGGTGGCGCCGGCCACGGTGGGTACGGCCTCGAGCGCTCCTACACCGTCGGCCTGTTCGGTGACATGCCCTACGGCGCCGCCGGCCGGACCGAGTATCCGAGGCTCCTGGGCGACATGAACGCCGCCCGACCGGCGTTCGCGATCTTCGACGGCGATCTGAAGGCCGGTGGCGACGGGGCGTGCACGGACGAGCTCTACACCCAGAGCAAGGCGTGGTTCGACAGCCTGCGCTTCCCGGTGGTCGTGACCCCGGGGGACAACGACTGGACCGATTGCTGGGGTCGCTACGGCCCGGGCACCGGCGGCTACGACCCGGAGGAGAGGCTGGCCTTCGAGCGCAGGCTGTTCTTCGCCGACGAGCGGACGCTCGGCGCCCGTCCCATGCGCGTCGAGCGCGAGAGCACCGAGGCCGGCTACGCGGACTACTCCGAGAACGCGCGCTGGGTCGCCGGGCCCGTGCTCTACGTGACCCTGGACTTCCAGGGCTCCAACGACAACCTCCCGCACGCGGGGGTCGACGGCGAGACCCGGTCGGACGCCGAGATCGCCCGCCAGGAGGCCGAGCACGATGCGCGGCAGGCCGCGAACATCCACTGGCTGCAGGAGTCCTACGTCAAGGCGACGCAGATCGGGGCCAGGGGCGTCGTCGTCACCTGGCAGTCGGACCCGAACTTCAACAACGAGCAGAAGCTGCAGCCCGAGGAGTACGACGGGCTGCTGGACCTCCCCGCCGAGCTGCGGCGCCAGGCCATCGCCTTCCCCGGTCAGACGCTGCTGGTCCACGGTGACAGCCACTACTACAAGGTCGACAAGCCGCTGAGCTACGACAACGGGCAGGTCGTGGAGAAGTTCACGCGCGTCGAGACGTTCGGGGCGGCCAACACCCACTGGGTCAGCCTCACCGTCGACCCGCGCGACCCGCAGCTGTTCCAGCTCAGCCCGCAGATCGTCGCGGGCAACGTCGACGACCGCTAGACGCGGTCGCAGGACGGCCGAGCGCCCCGGGGTGCCGGGGCGCTCGGGTCCTGCGCAGCGGTGACGGGCGCCGCTAGGCGTCGATGACGTGCACGGTGCCGCCCGCGGCCTCGATGGCCGCGCGGGCGGTGCCGCTGAACTTGTGCGCATGCACGGTCAGCGGCTTGGAGATCTCGCCCTTGGCGAGGATCTTGACCGGGATGTCCTTGCGCGTCCCCAGCCCGGCGGCCTTGAGCGCCTCGAGGGTCACCTCGGCGCCGCTGTCGAAGCGGGACTCGAGGTCCTTGAGGTTGACCGCCTGCGTGTGCGTGCGGAACGGCTCGAACGGCATGGACTTCTTCATGTGCGGGCCGCGCAGCTTGCGCATCCGCATGTGGATCGGCATCTGGCCGCCCTCGAACCGCGCGCGGTCCTTGGCGCCCGAGCGCGAGCCGTAGCCCTTCTGGCCGCGGCCGGCGGTCTTGCCGGTGCCCGAGCCCTCGCCGCGGCCGACGCGCTTGCGCGGCTTGCGGCTGCCCGGGGCGGGCTTGAGGTTGTGGAGCCCGATGGCCTCGGGCTTGTCGTCGGCCTCGTCGGCCATGTCAGTCCTCCTGGACGGTGATCAGGTGACGGACGCGATGCAGCATGCCCCGCGACTGCGGGGTGTCCTTGACCTCGACCGTGTGGCCGATGCGCCGCAGCCCGAGCGAGCGCAGCGTGTCGAGCTGGCGCTGCGTCGAGCCGTTCTTGGACTTGATCTGGGTCACCTTGGGCATCAGGCCTCGGCCTCCGGTTGCGCCTCGGCCTCGCCACCCTCGGCCTCGACCTCGGGCTCGACCTCGGCGACCGCCACGGCCCCGCCGTCCTCCTCGAGGGCCACGCCCTCGAGCGTCTCGACGGCGCCGCCGTTGCTGTTGGTGAGGCCCAGGACCTCGGCGATCGACAGGCCGCGGATCTCGGCGACCTCCTCGGGCGTGCGCAGGTCCTGCAGGCCGGCCAGCGTCGCCTTGACGAGGTTGATCGGGTTCTGCGTGCCCAGCGACTTGCTCAGGATGTCGTGGATTCCCGCGAGCTCGAGCACGGCGCGCACGCCGCCGCCGGCGATGACGCCGGTACCGGGCGAGGCCGGCTTGAGCAGCACGCGGCCGGAGCCGAACACGCCGAGCACCGGGTGGGTGATCGTCGAGCCGTGCTTCGGGACGCGGTACAGGTTCTTCTTGGCCCGCTCGACACCCTTCTGGATGGCGATCGGAACCTCGTTGGCCTTGCCGTAGCCGATGCCGACGACCGACTGCTCGTCGCCGACGACCACGAGGGCCGTGAACGAGAACCGACGGCCGCCCTTGACGACCTTGGCGACGCGGTTGATCTCGACGACCCGCTCCTGCAGGTCCAGCCCGACGGGGCTGACGGCGCGGTCGGCGAAGCTGTCGTGCTTCATACGGCGATGCCTCCCTCGCGGACGCCGTCGGCGAATGCCTTCACGCGTCCGTGGTACTGGTAGCCGCCGCGATCGAAGACGGCGCGCTCGATGCCGGCCGCCTTCGCGCGCTGCGCGAGCAGCTCGCCGGCCTTGGTGCTCTGCTCGGCCTTCTTGAGCTCACGCAGCTCGGGCTCGGTCCACTGGACCGCGGCCAGCGTGCGCCCCGCATCGTCGTCGACGAGCTGGGCGGCGATGCCGCGGTTGGACCGGAACACGGAGATGCGCGGGCGCTCGGCCGTGCCGCGCACCTTGGCGCGGACGCGGCGGCGGCGCTTGAGACGGCGCTGCTCAGGGGTGGTGATGCTCATGCTCGCTTACCGACCTTGCGGGCGACGTACTCGCCCTCGTAGCGGATGCCCTTGCCCTTGTAGGGCTCCGGGGGCCGCTGCTTGCGGATGTTGGCGGCGATCTCGCCGACCGCCTGCTTCGAGATGCCGCGGACGATGACGCGCGTCGGCTGGGGCACCTCGAACTCGATCCCGTCCGGCGCCTTGATGGACACCGGGTGCGAGTAGCCGAGCGCCAGCTCCAGGTCGCGGCCCTTGAGGACCGCGCGGTAGCCGACGCCCTGGATCTCGAGCGTCTTGGTGTAGCCCGACGTGACGCCCTCGACCATGTTGGCCACCAGCGAGCGCGTGAGCCCGTGCAGGGCGCGGTGCTCGCCGCGGTCGGTGGGGCGCGTGACGATCAGCTCGTCCTCGTTGTGCTCCACCGTGATGTCGCGGTGGATGCGCTCGAAGAGCTCGCCCTTGGGCCCGTTGACACGGACCATCTCGGGCTCGATGGAGATGGAGACCCCGGCGGGGACCGGGATGGGCTTGCGACCGATTCGGCTCATGGGGTCACCAGACCTTCGCGACCACTTCGCCGCCGATGCCGCGGCGACGGGCCTCGTGGCCGGTCATGACGCCCTGGGACGTCGAGACGATGGCGGTCCCCATCCCGCCCAGGACCTTGGGGATGCCCGTGGCCGGCACGTAGTAGCGCTGGCCGGGGCGCGAGGCCCGCTGCAGCCCGGACACGACGGACTTCCGCTGCTCGGTGTACTTGAGCTGGATGCGGATGAGCTCGCTCGGGTGGTCGGGCGTGGGCGCCTCGGTCTCCCAGCCGTCGATGTAGCCCTGCTCGGCGAGGATGCGGGTCATCTCGCGCTTGAGCTTGGAGGCCGGGATCTCGACGATGTCGTGCTGGGCCTGGATCGCGTTGCGGATCCGGGTCAGGTAGTCGGCGATCGGATCGGTCATCGACATGTGGTCACCAGCTCGACTTCGTCATGCCGGGGATGAAGCCGTTGTGCGCGAGCTCGCGCAGGCAGATGCGGCACACGCCGAACTTGCGGTAGACCGCACGCGAACGGCCGCACTTGCGACAGCGGGTGTACTCCCGCGTCTTGTACTTGGACCCGCGCTGCTGGCGGACTCTCTGCGATGTCTTGGCCACGGGTCTAGCTCTCCTGGTTGGCGCCGGCGTCGGCGGTCACGTACGGGTTGCCCTCGCGGCTGAAGGGGAACCCGAACGCCTCGAGCAACGCGTACGCCTCGGTGTCGGATGCAGCGGAGGTCGTGACCGTGATGTCGAGGCCACGCACGTTGTCGATGGCGTCGTAGTCGATCTCGGGGAAGATGATCTGCTCGCGCAGCCCCATCGAGTAGTTGCCCCGGCCGTCGAACGACGTCGGCTTGAGGCCCCGGAAGTCCCTCGTGCGCGGGAGCGCGACGGACACCAGCCGGTCGATGAACTCGTAGGCGCGCTCGCCGCGCAGCGTCACGCTGACGCCGACGGGCATGCCCTCACGGACCTTGAACTGCGCGATGGACTTGCGGGCGCGCCGGATCGACGGCTTCTGGCCGGCGATCGTCGCGAGCTGCTCGGCGGCCGCGTCGAGAACCTTGGAGTCCTGCTTGGCGTCACCGACGCCCATGTTCAGGGTGACCTTCTCGAGGCGGGGGGCCTGCATGTAGCTCGAGTACCCGAAGCGCTCGATCAGCGCGGGTCGGATCTCCTCGAGGTAGCGCGTCTTGAGGCGCGCGGTCTGGATGGCGGCTTCCATGGTCCTAGTCCAGCTTCGTTCCCGAAGCGCGCGTCACGCGGTTGCGGACGCCCCCTCGCGGGTCACGCCCACGCGGGTCGGCTTCTTGGTCTTGGGATCGATGAGCATGACGTTGCTGATGTGGATGGGGCCCTCGCGCTCGATGACCCCGGCCTCACGCTGCGGCGCGTTGGGCAGCGGGCGCTGGTGGCGCTTGATGATGTTCAGGCCCTCGACGAAGACCTTGTCCTTCTTGGGGTCGACGCGGAGGATCTTGCCCGTCTTGCCGCGGTCCTTGCCGCTGATCACGACGACCTCGTCGTCGCGGCGGATCTTGAGGGCGCGGGCCTTCTTGACGGGCGCGGGCTTCTTGGCGGCCATGCTAGAGCACCTCCGGGGCGAGCGAGATGATCTTCATGTAGTTGCGGTCGCGCAGCTCGCGGGCCACCGGCCCGAAGATGCGCGTCCCGCGCGGGTTGCCGGCGGCGTCGATGATCACCGCGGCGTTCTCGTCGAAGGCGATGTAGGTCCCGTCGTCACGCCCGAACTCCTTCTTCGTGCGCACGACGACGGCCTTGACGACCTCGCCCTTCTTGACCGTGCCCTGCGGGCTGGCGGTCTTGACGGTGGCGGTGATGACGTCCCCGACATGCGCGTACTTGCGGCGCGAGCCGCCCTGCACGCGGATGACGAGGATCTCGCGGGCGCCGGTGTTGTCGGCGACCTTGAGGCGTGACTCGTTCTGGATCATGCCGTCACCTCACGAGCGACCGCAGCGCTGGTCCGACGGAGCAGGGCGATCACTTGGCACGCTCCAGGACCTCGACGAGGCGCCAGCGCTTCGTCGCGCTCAGCGGGCGGGACTCGATGACGCGGACGCGGTCGCCGGCGTGGGCGTCGTTGGCCTCGTCGTGGGCGTGCAGCGTCGTCGAGCTGCGGACGATCTTCTGGTAGCGGCGATGCCGGCGCGCGACGTCGATGCGGACCGTGATCGTCTTGTCCGCCTTGTCGGAGACGACGATGCCCAGGCGCTCCTTGGGGGCGCCGGGACCGTGCTCCTTGGGCGCCGTGGTCGGCGCGGGGCCGGCCTCGGCGCGGGCGGCCTGCAGCTTCTCGCGGCGCTTGGCGCGGTAGCGCGAGCGGGCGGCGGCCTTGGCCTTGCGCTCCGTGGCGCGCTCCTCGGGCGTGGCGGCGCGGCGGTTGCCGCGGCGGGCGCGCGCGGCGGCCTTGCGCTCCTTGGGGGTCTGGGGGACGACCGGCTCGGCGGGGGCCGCCGGCTCGGCAGGCGCCTCGACCGCGGCCTCGGGGGCCACGGTCTCCTCCGCGGTCTCGGCGGGAGGGGTCGGGCGGGCGGGGTCCGAGTCGGTGGTGTCAGGGGTCTCGTCAGCCATGGCTACTTGTCCGTGTCGATCCCGCGCTCGCGGGCGATGGTCAGAGCGCGAGCGAGGTCGCGCTTGGTGGAGCGGAGGCCGGCGCTGTTCTCCAGCTCGCCGGTGGCGTGCTGGAAGCGCAGGCCGAAGATGTCGCGTCGGACCGTCTTGATGTGGTCCAGCAGCTCGTCGTCGCGAAGGTCGCGGATCTCCTTGGCGTCCATCAGGACCAGTCCTCCGCGGTCACGATCTTGGTGCGGACGGGCAGCTTCATGCCGGCCAGGCGCAGGGCCTCGCGGGCGAGGGGCTCGGGAACCCCGGCCAGCTCGAACATGACGCGGCCCGGCTTGACGACGGCGACCCAGCCCTCGGGCGAGCCCTTGCCGGAGCCCATGCGGGTCTCGGCGGGCTTCTTGGTCACCGGCTTGTCGGGATACACGTTGATCCAGACCTTGCCGCCGCGCTTGATCTTGCGGGTCATCGCGATACGCGCGGCCTCGATCTGGCGGTTGGTGAGCCAGCCGGCGTCGAGCGACTTGATGCCGTACTCGCCGAACTGCACCTTGGTCTGGCCGCGTGAGAACCCGGGCTTGCGCCCGCGGTGCTGCTTGCGGTGCTTCACACGCTTGGGGGAGAGCATCTACCGGCCACCTCCGTAGCCACCGCCGCGCGGGCCGCTGCCGCCGCGACCGGAGCCGCCGGGCCCACCGGGCCCGCGTCCGCCGCCGCCGCCGCCGCGTCCTCCGCGACCGGAGCCGCCCGGCCCACCGGGGCCGCCGCCGCGTCCGCCGCGCCCGCCGCCGCGGCCGTCGCGATCGTTGCGGCCACGGCCGCCGCGATCGTTGCCGCGGTCCATGCCGGCGGCCTGGGGGGCCTCGATCTCGGTGAGGTCGGAGCCGCCGTAGCCCTCGGGCATGATCTCGCCCTTGTTGATCCACACCTTGCAGCCGATGCGGCCGAAGGTGGTACGGGCCTCGTAGAAGCCGTAGTCGATGTCGGCGCGCAGCGTGTGCAGCGGCACGCGGCCGTCGGAGTACATCTCCGTGCGTGCCATCTCGGAGCCGCCGAGGCGGCCACCGACCTGGATCTTGCAGCCCTTGGCGCCCGAGCGCATCGCGCTGGTGAGCGCGCGCTTCATGGCGCGGCGGAAGGCGACGCGGTTCTGCAGCTGCTCGGCGATCGACTGCGCGACGAGCTTGGCGTCGAGCTCGGGGCGCTTGATCTCGAGGATGTTGACCTTGATCTGCTTCTTGGTGATGCGGTGCAGATCGCGGCGCAGGGCATCGACCTCGCTGCCGGACTTGCCGATCACGATGCCGGGGCGCGCGGTGTGGATGTTGATCTCCACCTCGTTGGCGTCCTTGCGGATCGTGATGTCGGAGAGGCCGGCGTGCGCGAGCTTGCCCGTGATGTGACCACGGATCGCGACGTCCTCGGCGAGGTAGTCGCTGAACTCGCGCTCCGTGAACCAGTTCGACTTCCAGTCGTGGATGTACCCCACGCGCATGGACTCGGGATGGACCTTCTGACCCATGCTTACTGCTCCTTCGGGGTGAGCGCGATCGACAGGTGCGACGTGCGCTTGCGGATGCGCGAGGCGCGACCCATCGCGCGCGGCTGGAAGCGCTTGAGCGTCGGGCCCTCGTCGGCGGTGACGGACAGGATCCGCAGGTCGTCGCCGAGCAGCTCGTGGTTGTGCTCGGCGTTGGCGACGGCGGACTCCAGGAGCTTCTGCCAGTCCTCGGCCACGGCGCGGGGCGTGTGCGCGAGGATCGCGCGTGCCTCGGTGACCGACTTGCCGCGGATGTGGTCGCAGACCAGGCGCGCCTTGCGCGCCGACGTGCGGACGTACTTGGCGTGCGCGCGGACGACGGGACGCGCCTCGCCGGAGCGGGTGGCCTTGCGCGCGGGGGCCGGGGCCTCCTGCGCGGGGGCGTCGGCCTTCGCGCCGCGGCGACGGCGGGGCTTGGCGGGGGCGGCGGCCTCGGGCTCGCCGGCGGCCTCGGGCTCGCCGGCGGCCTCGGGCTCCTCGGCGGCGGCCTGGGGCTCGGCCGGCGGCTCGGCGGGCTCGGGCAGCACGGCCTCGCCGGTGCCCGACTTCTCGACCGGGGTCTCCGGCGCGTTGTCCTCGAGGACCTCGTCCTGCTTGGGGTCGTCGGCCGGGGTCATCGCTTCTTCCCGGTGTCGACGTGCCCGCGGTAGGTCCGCGTCGGCGCGAACTCGCCGAGCTTGTGGCCCACCATCGACTCCGACACGAACACGGGCACGTGCTTGCGCCCGTCGTGTACGGCGATGGTGTGGCCGACCATCTCGGGGAAGATCGTCGAGGTCCGCGACCAGGTGCGGACCATCTGCTTGCTGTTGGACGCGTTCAGTCGCTCGATGCGCGTCATCAGACGCTCCTCGACGAACGGTCCCTTCTTGCTCGAACGGCTCATGGTGGCGCTTTCCTCTACCGCTTGCCCTTGCCGCGACGGCGGCCGCGGACGATGTAGCGGTCAGACGACTTGTTCTTCTTGCGGGTGCGGTACCCGAGGGTCGGGACGCCCCAGGGCGTGACCGGATGGCGGCCCGGCGTGGTCGAACCCTCGCCACCGCCGTGCGGATGGTCCACGGGGTTCATGGCGGTGCCTCGCGTCTGCGGGCGCACGCCCATGTGACGCTTGCGGCCGGCCTTGCCGATCTTGACGTTCTGGTGGTCGGCGTTGCCGATGGTGCCGACGGTGGCCCGACACTCGGCGCGCACGAGGCGCATCTCGCCGGAGGGCAGGCGCAGCGTCGCCATGCCGCCCTCCTTGGCCATGAGCTGGATGCTCACGCCCGCGGAGCGGCCGAGCTGGCCGCCACGGCCGGGCTGCAGCTCGACGTTGTGCACCACGGTGCCCGTCGGCATGTTGGACAGCGGCAGGCAGTTGCCCGTCGCGATCTCGGCCTCGGGGCCCGACATGACCGTCGCGCCCACCTGCAGGCGCTGCGGAGCCAGGATGTAGGACTTGACGCCATCGGCGTAGTGCAGCAGCGCGATGTACGAGGTCCGGTTGGGGTCGTACTCGATGGCGGCGACCTTGGCGGGAATCCCGTCGCGGCGGCGCTTGAAGTCGATCTTGCGGTACAGGCGCTTCGCCCCGCCGCCGCGATGGCGGGAGGTCTTGCGGCCGTAGCTGTTGCGCCCGCCGGACTTCTTGAGGCCCTCGACGAGCGTGCGCTCCGGCTCGGTCTTCGTGATCTCGGCGAAGTCGGGATACGAGACGAAGCGGAGGCCCGGGCTCGTGGGCTTGGGCTTGCGGATCGGCATGGTCTACGACTCCTCGAGGCCCTGCAGGCCCTGGAAGATCGGGATGGACTGGCCCGGCGCCACCTGGACGATCGCCTTCTTCCAGGCCCGCGTGCGACCGGCGGTCTGGCCGCGGCGCTTGGGCTTGGACTTCACCGACATCGTGCGCACCTCGACGACGTTGACGTCGAAGAGCGACTCGATGGCCTGGCGGATCTGGGTCTTGTGGGCGTTCGGGTGGACCCGGAACGTGTACTTGTCGGCGGTCGCGAGCACGTAGGACTTCTCGCTCACGACCGGCCGGATGATCACCTGGCTGGCGTCCATCAGGCGCTCGCCTCCTCGGTGGTCTGGGACTTCTCGCCCTTGGCGCGGGCCGTCAGCGCCTCGAGCGCCGCGGGGCTGACCAGCACGTTGGCGGCGCCGATGAGATCGGCGACGCCGACGTTGGTGGTCGGCACCACGCCGCGGACGTTGGACAGGTTGCGGAAGCTCAGCGCCGCGCGCTCCTCGGACTCGCCGAGGATCACCAGCAGGGAGCCCCGGGCGCCCCAGTCGGCCACCAGGCGCGCCGCGGCCTTGGTCGAGATCTCGTCGAAGGCGCCGGTGTCGAACACGGCCAGCGAGCCGCGCTCGGCGTGCACAGACAGCGCGCTGCGGAACGCCGCGCGGCGCTCCTTGCGGTTGACCTTGAAGGTGAAGTGGCGAGGCTTGGGCCCGAACGTCGTGCCGCCGCCGGTCCAGATCGGCGAGCGGGACGAGCCGGCGCGGGCACGGCCCGTGCCCTTCTGGCGCCACGGCTTGGCGCCGCCGCCGCGGACCTCGCCGCGCGTCTTGGTCGACGACGTGCCCTGGCGCTTGGCCGCGAGCTCCGCGCGCACGGACTCGTGCACCAGCGGGCCGTTGAAGCGCGCGCCGAAGGCGACGTCGTCCAGGGCGACGTCCTTGCCGTCGCTCAGGTTCTTGGCACTAGGCATCGGTGCGGACCTCCACGAAGCCGCTCTTGGGCCCGGGGACCGAGCCGCGGACCAGCAGCAGGTTCTCGCCCGCGTCGATGCGAACGATCTCCAGCCCCTTCTGGGTGACGCGCTTGTTGCCCATCTGGCCCGGGCCGCGAATGCCCTTCATCACGCGGGCGGGCCAGGCGGAGGCGCCGATGGATCCCGGGGCGCGCACGTTGTGCGAGCCGTGGGACTTCGGCCCGCGCTTGAAGTTGTGGCGCTTGATCGTGCCCTGGAAGCCCTTGCCCTTGCTCGTGCCGGCGATCTTGACCTTCTGGCCGACCTCGAAGGCCTCCACGGTCACCGTGTCGCCGACCTGCAGCTCGCCGGCCTCGTCGCGAAACTCCACGATATGGCGCAGCGGGGGCGCGCCGGCCTTCTTGAGGTGGCCGAGCTCGGGCTTGGAGAGGTGCTTCTCCTTCGACGCGCCGAACGCCAGCTGGACGGCCTCGTAGCCGTCGCGGTCCGGCGTGCGGATCGCGGTGACGGGACACGGGCCGGCCTCGAGCACGGTGACGCGCTCGACGCGGCCGTCGTCGAGGAAGACCTGGGTCATGCCCAGCTTCTTGGCAAGGATGGCTGGCATCTAGGTGAGGAGCTTGATCTCGATGTTCACGCCGGCGGGGAGGTGGTCCAGGCGCTGGAGCGAGTCGACCGTCTTGGGGGTCGGCCCATGGATGTCGATCAGGCGCTTGTGCGTCCGGATCTCGAAGTGCTCCTGCGAGTCCTTGTCCTTGAACGGCGACTTGATGACCGCGTAGATGTTGCGGTCGGTCGGCAGCGGCACGGGACCCGAGACGGTCGCGCCGGTGCGCGTCGCCGTCTCGACGATCTCCTTGGCCGCGGTCTCGAGGGCCTGGTGGTCGTAGGCCTTGAGGCGAATGCGGATCTTGTTCTGTGTGGCGGCTGCCATCTGCCTGTCTCTGACGATTCCGTCTGCTGTCTGGGGGATGCTGCTGACTGGGTGCCTTCGCGGCTATGGGGGCGGACCGCTCGCCGATTCCGACGGGTCTCCGCCCCACATCCTGCTGTCGTATCCGAATTGGATTCCCGAGCGGGTCCCCGCCCCGGGCTCACGAGCCCGAGGCGGCGCCGCTCAGGACTGCTACTGGATGACCTCGGTGACGACGCCCGAGCCCACGGTGCGGCCACCCTCGCGGATGGCGAACCGCAGACCGGCGTCCATGGCGATCGGCTGGATGAGCTCGATCTCCATGGCGACGTTGTCGCCGGGCATGACCATCTCGACGCCCTCGGGCAGGTTGGCCACGCCCGTCACGTCGGTGGTCCGGAAGTAGAACTGCGGACGGTAGCCCGTGAAGAACGGCGTGTGACGGCCGCCCTCCTCCTTCTTCAGGACGTAGACCTCGGCCTTGTACTTCGTGTGCGGGGTGATCGATCCCGGCTTGCACAGCACCTGGCCGCGCTCGATGTCCTCGCGCTTGGTCCCGCGCAGGAGGCAGCCGACGTTGTCGCCGGCCTGGCCCTGATCGAGGATCTTGCGGAACATCTCGACGCCGGTCACGACCGTGGTGGTCGTGTCCTTGATGCCGACGATCTCGACGTTGTCGCCGGTGTTGACGACACCCTGCTCGATGCGGCCGGTCGCGACCGTGCCGCGGCCCGTGATCGAGAAGACGTCCTCGACGGGCATCAGGAAGGGCTTGTCCAGGTCGCGCACCGGCTCGGGGATGTAGGTGTCCAGCGCGTCGGCCAGGTCGAAGATCTTCTGCTTGTACTCCTCGTCGCCCTCCAGCGCCTTGAGCGCCGAGCCGGTGATGAACGGGATGTCATCGCCGGGGAAGTCGTACTCGGAGAGCAGATCGCGGACCTCGACCTCGACGAGCTCGAGGAGCTCGTCGTCGTCGACCATGTCGGCCTTGTTGAGGAACACGACGATGTAGGGCACGCCGACCTGGCGAGCGAGCAGGATGTGCTCGCGCGTCTGGGGCATGGGGCCGTCGGCCGCCGAGACCACCAGGATCGCGCCGTCCATCTGCGCGGCGCCGGTGATCATGTTCTTGACGTAGTCGGCGTGACCGGGACAGTCGACGTGCGCGTAGTGGCGGGCCTCGGTCTGGTACTCGACGTGCGAGGTCGCGATGGTGATCCCGCGCTCCTTCTCCTCAGGAGCGTTGTCGATCTCCGCGAAGCTCTTGGCCGTGCCGCCCATCTTCTCGGCGAGCACCGTCGTGATGGCCGCGGTCAGCGTCGTCTTGCCATGGTCGATGTGACCGATGGTGCCGACGTTGACGTGCGGCTTGTCGCGCTCGAACTTCTCCTTCGCCACTTTCTGTTCGCTCCTTCTGGAAGTCTTTGGAGGGGGGTGGGTCCTGGCGAACCAGGGAAAGCTATCGCGGATCGCCGGCAGGCGTCCGCCCGGTCACATCAGGCCGCGTTGGCGGCGCCGCTGCGGCCCTCGACGATCTTCTCCGCGATGTTCGGCGGAACCTCGTCATAGCTGTCGAACTGCATGGTGTAGGTGGCCCGGCCCTGCGTGTTGGAGCGCAGGTCGGTCGCGTAGCCGAACATCTCCGACAGCGGGACCTTGCCGGTGACCGCCAGCGCGTTGCCGCGGCGCTCCTGGCCCTCGACGCGCCCGCGCCGCTTGCTCAGGTCGCCGATGACGTCGCCGAGGAAGTCCTCGGGGGTGACGACCTCGACGGCGAAGATCGGCTCGAGCAGGACGGGCTTGGCCCGGCGGGCGGCCTCCTTGAAGGCCAGCGAGCCGGCGACCTTGAACGCGATCTCCGAGGAGTCCGTGTCGTGGTACTTGCCGTCGACGAGCGTGACGCGGATGTCGACCATGGGGTAGCCGGCCTTGACGCCGGTCTCCATGGCCTCCTCGACGCCCTTCTCGATCGCGGGGATGAACTCGGTGGGGACGGCCCCGCCCTTGATCTTGGAGACGAAGTCGAAGCCCTCGCCGGGCGCCGGCTCCATGTCGATGTAGACGACGCCGTACTGGCCCGAGCCGCCGGTCTGGCGGACGAACTTGCCCTCGATCTTGGTGGCGGTGCCGCGGATGGTCTCGCGGTAGGAGACCTGCGGCTTGCCGACGTTGGCCTCGACGTTGAACTCGCGGCGCATGCGGTCGACCAGCACCTCGAGGTGCAGCTCGCCCATGCCGGAGATCTCGATCTGGCCCGTCTCCTCGTTCGTCTGGACCTGGAACGTCGGATCCTCCTCGGCCAGGCGGCCCAGGGCGACCGACATCTTCTCCTGGTCGGACTTCGTCTTGGGCTCGACGGCCACCTTGATGACCGGCTCGGGGAACACGATGTTCTCGAGCTTGATCGGGGCGTCGGGCGCGGCGAGCGTGTCGCCCGTGACGATCTGCTTGATGCCGACCGCCGCGGCGATGTCGCCCGCGTAGACCTCGTCGAGCTCCTCGCGGTCGTTGGCGTGCATCATCAGGATGCGGCCGACGCGCTCGGTCTTGCCGGAGGAGACGTTCAGGATGCGCGAGCCGGCCGACAGGCGCCCGGAGTACACGCGGAAGTAGGTGAGCTTGCCGACGAACGGGTCGGCGGCGATCTTGAAGGCCAGCGCGGCGAACGGCTCCTCGTCGGAGGCGTTGCGCACCTCCTCGGTGATGTCGCCGTTGCGCGCCTCGACGATGCCCTCGACCGGCGGCACGTCCAGCGGGGACGGCAGGTAGTCGACGACCGCGTCCAGCAGCGGCTGCACGCCCTTGTTCTTGAAGGCCGAGCCGCAGAAGACGGGAGTGATGCCGAGCTCGAGGACGGCCTTGCGAATCGCGGCCTTGAGCTGGGGCACCTCGACGTCGCCGTTCTCGAGGTACGCCTCGGCGAGGTCGTCGTCGAAGGTCGTGACGGCGTCGATGAGCGCCTCGCGGGCCTCGTCGGCGCGGTCGCGGTGCTCCTCGGGGATCTCGACGACGTCGAAGTCCTTGCCGAGGTCATCGTTGTAGATGATGGCCTTCATCGCGACCAGGTCGATGATGCCGATGAGGTCGGCCTCGGCGCCGATCGGCAGCTGCACGGGCACGGCGTTGGCGCCCAGGCGGTCGATCATCGTCTGCACGGAGCGGTCGAAGTCCGCGCCGATGCGGTCCATCTTGTTGATGAACGCGATGCGGGGCACGCGGTACTTATCGGCCTGGCGCCAGACGGTCTCGGACTGCGGCTCGACGCCGGCCACCGAGTCGAAGACCGCGATGGCGCCGTCCAGGACGCGCAGCGAGCGCTCGACCTCGACCGTGAAGTCGACGTGGCCCGGCGTGTCGATGATGTTGATGCGGTGGCTGTCCCACTCGCACGTGGTGGCCGCGGAGGTGATCGTGATGCCACGCTCCTGCTCCTGCTCCATCCAGTCCATCGTGGCCGCGCCCTCGTGGACCTCACCGATCTTGTAGGTGCGGCCGGTGTAGTACAGGATGCGCTCGGTCGTCGTCGTCTTGCCGGCGTCGATGTGCGCCATGATCCCGATGTTCCGGGTCTTCTGGAGGGAGTACTTGCGTGGCATCAGAGCAGTGTCGGCTGGCGGGGGGGGCGTGGTGGCTGCGGGCAAAAAAAACGGGCCCCTCGGGCCCGCACGCACGTCAGGGGGCTGTCCCTGGTCGGCGCGCTATGTGCTCGAGGTCTCCATCTTGCGCAGAGAGCGGTTCCGCGGGGCGCGCACGTGAGCAGCGCTGAACGCGGGAACGAGCCCGATGATAGCAAAGGCGGGGTCGTCGACCGGCGCCCCGGGGCCCGGCCCGCGGGCGCGACGCCACAGCGCCTGCTGCCCGCCGTCGCGGGCCTCGCCGGGGCCCTCTGCCTCGTCGCCGCCACGCCGGCGACCGTCATCGCCATCCGGGTGGGGACGCCAGGGCGCACCACCGGCACCTCGGGCTGGGAACGCCACGGGCCGGCGCTGCTGCTGCTCGGCCTGCTGGGGCTCTGGCTCCTGGCGCTGGGGTTGCGGGGCGCCCGCGCCGCGATGGCCGGCCTGGCCGCGGCCGGCGTGGCCGCGCTGGCGATCGCGATCGCCTGGGACCGCCCGCACCTGCACGACACGGGCGCCGTCGGCGACCTGTACGCGACGGCCACCGCCGGCCCCGGCGCGGGCTACTACCTCGAGACCCTCGGCGGAGCGCTGCTGCTCGCCGCCGGCGGCGCGCTGCTCATCGCGGCCGGGGCCGGAACGACGACGGCCGCCCCGGGGGCGGCCGACGGTGCAGCGGTGCGGGCGCGGAGGCGCGGCTACCAGCGGTAATGGGCGAAGGCCTTGTTGGCCTGCGCCATGCGGTAGATGTCGTCCTTGCGCTTGAAGGCGCCGCCCTGCTGGTTGATCGCGTCCATGAGCTCGTTGGCCAGACGCTGGGCCATCGTCTTCTCGCGGCGCTGACGGGCGAACTCGACGAGCCAGCGGACAGCGAGGGTGCGCGCCCGGCGCGCGGGGACCTCGACGGGGACCTGGTAGGTCGCGCCGCCGACGCGGCGGGAGCGGACCTCGAGCGCCGGGGTCAGCGTCTTGAGCGCCGCCTCGAGCTGCTCGACCGGGTCCTTGCCGGTCTTCTCGCCGATGATGGCGAGCGCGTCGTAGACGATCCGCTCGGCCGTGCTCTTCTTGCCGTCGAGCATGACCTTGTTGACCACCTGGGTGACCAGGCGGGAGCGATGGACGGGGTCCGGCTCGATCGGCCGGATGGAAGCTGCTGCGCGGCGGGGCATTCGGGCTCTACTTCTTCTTGACGCCGTACATGGAGCGGGACTTCTTGCGGTCGGTCACGCCCGACGCGTCGAGGGTGCCGCGCACCACCTTGTAACGCACACCCGGGAGGTCCTTGACGCGGCCTCCGCGGACGAGCACGACGGAGTGCTCCTGCAGGTTGTGACCCTCGCCCGGGATGTAGGCCGTGACCTCCATCGCACCGGTGATCCGCACGCGGGCGACCTTGCGCAGCGCCGAGTTGGGCTTCTTGGGCGTGGTCGTGTAGACGCGCGTGCAGACGCCGCGGCGCTGGGGCGCGGCGATCTTCTTCTTGTTCCCCTTGCCGGACTTCAGGCCGGGAGTGGACATCTTGCGCGGCTTGGGCGTACGGCCCTTGCGGACCAGCTGACTCGTCGTGGGCATGCGGCGCGGGATGGTAGCAAGGGTTCGGCCATTGCCCCGTCGCGCCTACCGCAGCGCCGCCAGGTAGCGGTCCGCGGAGCGCAGGACCTTGGCCTTGGCGTCGTCCTGGACGCTGGCCCCCCACCACGCCCCGTGGACGCGGTCGAAGACCAGGCCGGCGAGCACGTCACGGATCCGCAGGATCTCGCGGGCGGGCAGCGGGATGAAGCACGGGAAGCTGTACATGAAGCTCACGCGGTCGTGGTCGGCCACGACCTGGACGATGTCGCCGGTCAGCAGCGCGCCGCGGCCCTCGGCGCCGCCACGCCACAGGCAGATCGTGCCCCCGTCGAAGTGCCCGCCCAGGCGGACGAGCTCCAGGTCGGGCCCCAGGACGTGGTGGTCGCCGGACCACAGCTCGATGCGGTCGGTCGGCCGCGTGATCCACTGCCGATCGGCCTCGTGGAGCAGGATCCGCGCGTCGAGGCGCTCGGCCAGGTCGGCCATCCCCGTGTAGTAGTGGGGATGTGAGATGGCGATCGTGTCGACGCCGCCGGCGTCGATCAGGCGCCGGGTGGCGGCGTCGTCGAGGACGGCGATGCAGTCCCACAGCAGGCCGCCGGTGCACAGCGCGCGCTGGCCGATGCCGAACGCCGGCTCGACCCCGACGCCGAGCAGGCCGGGCTCGACCTCCTCGACGCGGGTGTGGTGCGTGGCCGCCACCTCCTCGGCGGTCGACCACGCCTGGCCGCCCTGGCGGACGTACTGGCGCTCGTCCTGGCAGATCGGGCACCCGTCGGGGGGCGACGGGGTGTCCGGGAACTGGGCGCCGCAGCAGATGCAGACGTGGACGGGCACGGCCGGTCCTCCCTAGGCGGGGTGGGGATCAGGGCCAGGGCGTCCTCGGGCGCGGTGTGCTCCAGGCCCTGGTCGCCGGCCACCGGCGCGTAGGTCAGCCGGCCCGCGGCCACGTTCAGCCCGGCCATGAACCCCGGATCAGACCCCAGCGCGGCGCGCACGCCCTGGTCGGCGAGCTTGACGATGTAGGGCATCGTGGCGTTGGTCAGCGCAAACGTGCTGGTGATCGGCACCGCCCCGGGCATGTTGGCCACGCAGTAGTGCGTCACGCCGTCGACCTCATAGGTCGGATCCGAATGCGTCGTGGGCCGCGAGGTCTCAAAGCAGCCGCCCTGGTCGATGGAGACGTCGACCAGCACCGCATGCTGCTTCATCAGCCCCAGCTGGGCGCGCGTGATCACGTGCGGCGCCTTGGCCCCATGGACCAGCACCGCACCGATGACCAGATCGACCTCGGGCAGCATCCGCTCGATCGACAGCGTCGTCGAGAACACCGTGCTGCAGCGATTGTTGAGCAGGAAGTCCAGCTCGCGCAACCGGTCGATCGAGCGATCATAGATATAGGTCTCCGCGCCCATCCCGATCGCGATCTCGGCCGCCGTCAGCCCCACCACGCCGCCACCGATGACCATCACCTTGCCCGCCGCCACGCCGGGCACCCCGCCCAGCAGCAGCCCACGGCCGCCCAGCGGCTTCTCCAGCATGAACGCCCCCGCCTGGGTGGCGATCTTGCCCGCCACCTCGCTCATCGGCGCCAGCAACGGCAGCCGGCCGTTGCGATCGGTCACCGTCTCATAGGCCACACACGTCGCCCCGGAATCCATCAGCCCCCTGGTCAGCACGGGATCCGGCGCCAGATGCAGATAGGTGAACACCACATGGTCGGGGCGCAACATCGCCACCTCGACGGCCTGGGGCTCCTTGACCTTGACGATCATCTCGGCCCCCGCGAACACCGCCGCCGCATCGCCCACGATCTGCGCCCCCTGCTCGACGTACTCCTCGTCAGCGATCGCCGACCCCACCCCCGCCCCCGCCTGCACCAACACCTCATGGCCACGATCGACCAGCTCCCGCACCCCCGCCGGCGTCAACGCCACCCGGTACTCATCCGTCTTGATCTCCGTCGGAACACCGACCTTCATGGGGGACCTCTCCCTCTTGTGTGGCGGATGGACGTCTAGTGGACGAGCTCGCGGCCGCGCAGGGCGAGCCAGAACTCGATGCGATCGCGGGCGCTGGCCAGGTCGCGCCCGGTGAGCTCCTCGATCTTGCGGATGCGGTACCGCAGCGTGTGGCGGTGGCAGTACAGGCGCCGCGCGGCGGCCTCCCACTGCCCGTTGCACTCGATGAAGGCCTCGAGGGAGCGCATGAGCTCTCCCCCGTAGTGGCCCTCGCCGCTCTCGATCGGGCCGAGCAGCGACTCGCAGAACAGGCGCAGCGCGTCGGAGTCCTGGAGCGAGAGCAGCAGCTGGAACGAGCCGAGGTCGCGGTAGGTCGCGATCGTCGCGCGCGCCGCCGTGCCGTTGCCGTTGGCGTGGCCGGCGGCGCCGAGCGTGCGGGCCTCCAGCGCGCAGCGCGCCTCGTGGTAGGACCGGCGCGCGTCGCCGGCGGGCACGGCGCGGCCCACGCCGACGGCGGGGGCGGCGCCCAGCCGTGCCACCAACCGCTCCAGCAGCCGCCGGCCCAGCTCGAAGAGCTCGTCGTCGTCGAAGCCGGGCAGCAGGGCGCAGACGTGGCTGCCCGAGGTCGCGACCAGGCCGCTGACGGCCTCGTCGCGCAGGGCCGCGGTCAGCGCGGCCTCCGTCGCGTCGATGCTGCCGAGCACCGTGCCGCGACCGCCCGTCCGCGCCGGGGGCGTCATGACGACAGCCGTGAGCCGGCCGCCGAGCCCGAACGGCTCGAGCCGGCGCGTGAGGTCGGCGCCCGTGATGGTCCCCGCGACGAGCTCGGAGAGCACGTCGCCGGCCAGCCGCCGCTCGGTCGACGACGCCACGTGGCGACGCAGCAGCTCGAGCGCCACGACCGTGACGGCCTGGTGCAGGACGACGCGGTCGAACTCCGACAGGCCGCCGGAGTCCTTGATGGCCACGAGCCAGGCCTGCGGCAGGCCGGTCGTCTCCGCGCCGGCCACGGGCAGCGCCAGGGCGCGGGGCGCCAGCTCGGGGTGCGACGGGACGAACCCGCGGGCCTCCGTGCGCCGGGCGCGCTCGCGGACCTCGGCGCCGAGCGCCTCGAGGGCGTCGTCGGGCAGCTCGCGGCGGAAGCTGTGGCGCGCCTGGGGCTCCCCGCGGCCGTCGAAGACGATCGTCGCACCGCCGATGAGGGTGGCCAGCGCCGAGGCGATGGCGTCCAGGCCCCGCTCGGACAGGACGATGCGCTGGAGGCGCTCCTGGACGGCGATCGAGCGCTGCAGCAGCGCGTACTGCTCGTTGACGAGCCGCGCGAAGGCCTTCTCGGTGACCGCGATGAACGGCGTGTCGTACGGGATCTCCAGCAGCGGGAAGTCGCGCTCGGCCGCGGCCTGGAGCATCGCCTCGGGCACGGTCGCGTGCCCGAACCCGGTGCCGAAGCCCAGCCCGGCCAGGCCGTGGTCGGCGAGGCGGTGGATGTAGTCGCGCTCGGCCTCGGGGGTGTCGACGGTCAGCCCGGTGGTCAGCAGCAGCTCGCCGCCCGACAGCCACGGCGTGGGGTCCGCGAGCTCGGAGATGTGGACCCAGCGGACCGGCGCGTCGAGGTTGGCCTCGCCGGCGAGCACCGCGACGTCGAGGTCGCGCAGCAGCTCGCGGACGGTCAGCACGGCCTCACCCGACGTGCATCCTCTCCGAGGCCTCGACCAGGACGGGCCGCAGGACGGCCTCGATCTCGTCGAACTGCTCCGGGCCTGCGATGAGCGGCGGTGAGAGCTGGATGACCGGATCGCCGCGGTCGTCGGCGCGGCAGATGAGGCCGCGCTCGAACAGCGCGCCCGAGAGGAAGCCGCGCAGGAGCGTCTCGGACTCCTCGTGGTCGAAGGACCGCTTGGTCGCCTGGTCCTTGACGAGCTCGATGGCCTGGAAGTAGCCGGCGCCGCGCACGTCGCCCACGATGGGGATGTCGCGCAGGCCGTCGAGCATCCCGCGGAACACGGGCTCGTTGGCGCGGACGTTCTCGAGGATGTTCTCCTCCTCGAAGACCGCGATGTTGGCCAGCGACACCGCCGCGGAGACCGGGTGGCCGCCGAACGTGATCCCGTGGCTGAACGTGGTCGTCCCCTGCGAGAACGGCTCGAAGATGCGGTCGGAGGCGATGACCGCGCCCATCGGCGAGTAGGCCGAGGTGATGCCCTTGGCCGTGGTGATGATGTCGGGCTGGTAGCCGAAGCGCTGCGCGCCGAACCACTCGCCCAGGCGGCCCCAGGAGCAGATGACCTCGTCGGAGATGAAGACGACGTCGTAGCGGTCGGCGATCTCGCGGACGCGCTGGAAGTAGCCCTTCGGCGCCACGAGGCAGCCGCCGGCGTTCTGCACGGGCTCGAGGATGATGGCCGAGACGGTGCTCGGGTCCTCGAACTCGATGCGGTGGGCGATGGCCTCGACGAGCTCGTCGGGCGAGTGGCCCTCGGGCAGGCGGTAGGTGTTCGTGTTGGGCACGTGGCAGCCGCCGGGCGGCAGCGGCTCGAACGGTGCCCGGAGGTTGGCGATGCCGGTCGCCATGAGGCAGCCCATCGTGGTGCCGTGGTAGGCGGTCTCGCGCGCGATGACCTTGTACTTGGTCCCGTTGCCGCGGAGCTTGTGGTACTGGCGGCAGAGCTTGAGCGCCGACTCGACGGCCTCGCTGCCGCCGCTGGTGAAGAAGACGCGGTTGAGGTCGCCCGGCGCCAGCTCGGCGACCTTGGCGGCCAGCTCGATGGCCCGCGGGTGGGCGTAGGACCAGTTGGTGAAGAAGCCGAGCTCGCGGGCCTGGTCGGCGCCGGCCTGCGCGACGTCGGCCCGGCCGTGGCCGATGTTCGTGCAGAAGAGGGAGCTGAGGCCGTCGAGGTAGCGCCGGCCGTGCTGGTCCCACACGTAGCAGCCGTCGCCGCGCACGATGATCGGCAGCTCGGCCCCCGCCTCGTAGGCGCCCATCCGGCTGAAGTGCATCCACAGGTGGCGCTTGGCCAGCTCCTGCAGCTCCGCCGCGCCCGTCTCGGCCGTCATCGCCATGTGCGGTCCCTCCTCATCCCGTTGTCCGATCCGGCACTCGGATGGTCACAGTGGACAACCGTACCGGGACAGGAGCCTGGCGCGAAGGGGCCTGCCGTGCTGGCCCAACTTCGGTGCCGCGACGCGCCAGATCGGTGCACGCGCGCCGGCGGTGGTGGTCAGGGCGTGGCGACCGGGGTCCTGTCGAGGTTGCGGATGTCGTAGCCGAGGCGGTGGTAGGCGCGGCGCGCCGCCACGAGGTCGGCGCGCGTGCCCGCCGAGACGATCGCGCCGCTGGCCAGCAGCCGGTCGGCGCCGGCGCCGTCCCCGCGGCGCAGCGCGGCGCGGGCGCGGTCCAGGTCGGCGGCGAAGCCCCGCACCCCGGCGACGAAGCGGACCTGGGCTCGGGCGGCCTCGGCGGGCGGCCGCAGCGCGGCCAGCCGCGCCGACCACGCCCGCAGCAGGCGCTGGAGCCCGGCGATGTGACGGTCCTGCTCGGCGGGCGTCGGGTGGGCGCCCAGCTCGGTGCCGGCGAGGTAGCGCTGGGCCAGGCCCGCCGCGCTGATCTCGAAGGCGTGGACGTAGTCGCCCTTGGACAGCGGCCCGCGCGGCAGGTCCTGCACGGTGGCCTGCGGCCGGCCGCAGCCGGCGGCGGCGAGGACCGCGAGACCGGCGAGGAGGGCGGGCACGAGGCGCAGCATGCCGCCCGCAGGCTAGGCGAAGCCCGGTGGGCGGGCGCGGCCTCTGGCTCGGGCGGGGCCGGTCCGCGGCTAGGCCGCCGCGGAAACGGCAGCGCCCGCGGCACGGGGCGCGGGCGTCAGGGCCGAGGCGACGATGACCAGCAGGAAGGCGACGCCCTGGAGGACGATGCCCAGCGTGGAGCCGGGCAGGGGGTCGCCGAAGACGATGATGCCGGCGGCGACGGTGGTGACGTTGGCCGCGGTGCCGGTGATCGCGATGACCGGGACGGCGTCGCCGTCCTGCAGGCCGCGGGCCGAGGAGAAGAAGGCGGCGATGGAGGCCGCGATCGTGACGTAGAGCCAGGGGCTGGCGGCCAGGCCGATGACGCCCTCGTGGCCGGCGATGCCGGTCAGCGCCTTGATGGCGACGTCGGAGACCCCGAACAGGACGCCGGCGGCGGCGCCGAGCATGACGCCGTGGTGCTCGGCGGGGGCGCCGACGCGCGGGCCCATGATGAGCAGGCCGCCGACGCCGAACAGCGCGGCCTCGAAGGCGATCATGGCCGGCATGGAGAAGCTGCTGTGCGCACCGTCGTGATGCGTCGGGAAGGTGACCGCGAGGAGCACGAGGCCCAGGCAGGTGAGCGCGAGGCCCCACCACTGCCGGTTGCCGACCTCGACGCCGAAGAGCCGCTGGGCCATCACGCCGATCATCACGACGCCGCCGGCCAGGACGACCTGCACCACCGAGATGGGGGCCATCGCCAGCGCCGCGACGTGGAAGATCCACGCGCTGGTGGCGATCGCCATGCCGAGGGCGAACCACTTCGACGAGTAGAGGTTGCGGGCGGTCTTGAACGGGTGGCGGATGTCCACCTTCGCGCACTCGCAGGCTCCGCGATGCTTGAAGAAGAACCCGAGGTTCGAGACGAAGGCGCAGACGAGCGCCAGGAGGATTCCGAGCTGGATGGTCATTCAGGGGGGTGGGGGCGGCTGCGGTCAGGCGGAGCGGGCGGTCTTGGTCCCGGCTCACCGATCTCTCGCCCCAAGCATCGGCAGAGCCTCCGTTCCGCTTGACCCAAACGGTCTCGCAGCAGCGTAGCGGTCTCAGTTCCGAGAGGCGCCACACTCTCAGGCTCTTGTCAGAATTCCAGCGATTGCGCGCAAAACCGGTGCTCTTCTGTGATATCGACGGCGTCATCTCGCTGTGGGGCTGGCAGCCGGACACCCGTCCACCCGGGGTGTGGACGGCCGTGGACGGCATCCCCCATTTCCTTTCCACCCGCGCCGCCGAGCACCTCCTCGAGCTCTCGCAGCTGTACGAGCTCGTGTGGTGCAGCGGCTGGGAGGAGAAGGCCGACGAGCACCTCCCGCGGCTGCTCGGCGTCCCGGCCGGCCGCCCCCACCTGCACTTCGCGGGCCGTGACCGCGCCGCGGTGTCCGCGCGGGCGCACTGGAAGCTCGAGGCCATCGACGCCTACGCCGGCGGCCGGCCGCTGGCCTGGGTCGACGACGCGCTCACCGCGGCGTGCTGGGACTGGGCCCGCGCGCGGGCGGCGCCGACCCTCCTGGTGCCCACCGAGCCCGCCCGCGGCCTGGACGCCGACCACGCGGCGCGGCTGCGCAGCTTCGCGCACGCCGCCTGAGGGGGGCCCAAGGCCACCGGGCCCGGAACGGGCGAGAGGCCCCATGCGGGGCCCCTCGCGCGATGCCTGGTGCCGCCGGCGCCGGCCGGCGGCGGTGATCAGCCCTCGTCGTCGCCGGGGACGTCGAGCTCGGCGAGCTCGTCGGCGAAGCCGGTGTCCCCGCCCGCGCCGATGTCCTCGAGCTGGGCCAGATCCTGGTCGAATCCGGCGCCGAAGCCGCCGAGGCCGTCGCCGTCGCCGAGCCCGAGCTCGGCCGCGATCTCGTCCTGGTCGAGCAGGCCGACCTCGTCCATGGCGCGCGGCAGCGGCTCGGACGGCTCGATCTCGATCCGCCGGTAGCGCTTGAGCCCCGTGGCGGCCGGGATCAGCTTGCCGATGATCACGTTCTCCTTGAGGCCGTTGAGGGTGTCCTTCTTGCCCTCCAGCGCCGCGTCGGTGAGGACCTTCGTCGTCTCCTGGAAGGAGGCGGCCGACAGGAACGAGTCCGTGTTCAGCGAGGCCTTGGTGATCCCGAGGATGATCTCCTCGAACTGGGCCGTCTCGCCCTTGCTCTTCTTGACGTCCGCGTTGATCCGCGCGAAGTCGTAGCGGTCGACGAACTGCCCCGGGAGGTAGTTCGTGTCGCCCTTCTGGTCCACGCGGACCTTCTTGAGCATCTGCCGGACGATGATCTCGATGTGCTTGTCGTTGATGTCCACGCCCTGGGACTTGTAGACCTCCTGCACCTCCTTGACGAGGTACACCTCGGTCTCGGTCCGGCCGCGGAGCTTGAGCAGGTCGTGCGGGTAGAGCGAGCCCTCGTTGAGCTGCGTGCCCGCCGGCACCCGCTGGCCCTGCTCGACGAGCAGGCGCGTCCGGCGCGGGAACGTGTAGCGGTGCTCCTCGCCGGCGTCGTCGGTCACGACGACGGTGCGGGCCTTGTCGGTCTCCTCCAGCGCGATCACGCCGTCCTGCTCGGCGATCTGCGCCAGGCCCTTGGGCTTGCGCGCCTCGAACAGCTCGACGACGCGCGGCAGGCCGTGCGTGATGTCCGCGCCGGCGACGCCGCCGGTGTGGAACGTGCGCATGGTCAGCTGCGTGCCCGGCTCGCCGATGGACTGCGCGGCGATGATGCCGACCGCGTCGCCGATCTGCGCGAGCTTGCCCGTGGCCATCGAGCGGCCGTAGCACGCCTGGCACACGCCGCTGGTGGCCTCGCACTTGAGCACGGAGCGGACCGGCACCATCGGGCGCCCGCCCTTCTCGTGCTCGTCGCGGTAGTGCTCGACGATGGCCGCCACCTCGGCGCGGTCCATCTCCTTGCCCTTGTGGGCCAGCGCCCTCTCGCCCTTGCCGCCGATGTCGGCGGGCGCGACGCGCCCGACGAGGTTGTCGTTGGGCTCACCGGCCGCGTCGAACACGGGGAGCTCGATGCCCTCCGTCGTGCCGCAGTCCAGCTCGCGGATGATGACGTCCTGCGACACGTCCACCAGGCGCCGGGTCAGGTACCCGGAGTCGGCGGTGCGCAGGGCGGTGTCGGCCAGGCCCTTGCGGGCACCGTGCGTCGAGATGAAGTACTCGAGGACCGTCAGGCCTTCCATGAAGTTGGCCTTGATCGGGCGCTCGATGATCTCGCCCTTCGGGTTGGCCATCAGGCCGCGCATGCCGGCGAGCTGACGGATCTGGGAGATCGAGCCTCGGGCCCCGGAGTTGGCCATCATGAAGATGGGGTTCAGGGGGTCGAAGTGCTCCTGCATCGAGTCGGCGACCTCGTCGGTGCAGTCGGTCCACTTCTCGACGACGAGCTCGTGGCGCTCCTCCTGCGTGATCAGGCCCATGTCGTACTGGTCCTGGATCTCGGCGACCTCGCCCTCGTACTTCGCCAGGATCTCGCCCTTCTGGGGCGGGATCACGACGTCGTTCTTGGACACGGTGATGCCGGCCAGCGTCGCGTAGTGGAACCCGAGGTCCTTGAACGCGTCGAGCACCAGGGCGATGCCCGAGGCGCCGTAGCGCTGGACCAGCGCGTCGACCAGCTTGACGGTGTCCTTCTTGCGCATCGCCTGGTTGACGAAGTCGTAGGTCTCGACGTCGAAGTCGTCCCCGAGGGCCTCGGCCAGCGCGCGCTCGATCTTGTCGTTGTAGATGATCCGTCCGACCGTGGTCAGGATGTGACCGCCCGCGCGGCCCAGCTGGCGGAACTCCGCCAGGTCGTGCAGGCCCACGATCTTGTTGTCGTAGGAGAGCTCGGCCTCCTGGGCGGTGCGGAACACCTTCGGGCGCGGCTCGTTGGCCGGCCAGTCGCCCGAGGTCAGCAGCGCCTGCTTGTCCGACAGCTCGGCCGCGTCGGGGCCGTGCGTCAGGTAGAAGGTGCCGAGGACCATGTCCTGCGTCGGCGTGGCCAGCGGGGCGCCGTGGGCCGGCGACAGGATGTTGTTCGACGACAGCATGAGGATGCGGGCCTCGGCCTGCGCCTCGGCGCTGAGCGGGAGGTGGACCGCCATCTGGTCGCCGTCGAAGTCCGCGTTGAACGCGGAGCACACGAGCGGGTGGACCTGGATGGCCTTGCCCTCGACGAGCACCGGCTCGAACGCCTGGATCCCCAGGCGATGCAGCGTCGGCGCGCGGTTGAGGAGCACCGGGTGCTCGTGGATGACCTGCTCGAGGACGTCCCACACCTCGGGGATCATCGAGTCGACCATCTTCTTGGCGGCCTTGATGTTCTGCGCGGCCTTGCGCTCGACGAGCTGGGCCATGATGAACGGCTTGAACAGCTCGAGGGCCATGAGCTTGGGCAGCCCGCACTGGTGCAGGCGCAGGGACGGACCCGACACGATCACCGATCGGCCGGAGTAGTCCACGCGCTTGCCGAGCAGGTTCTGGCGGAACCGGCCCTGCTTGCCCTTGAGCATGTCCGAGAGCGACTTGAGCGGGCGGTTGCCCGGGCCCGTGACGGGCCGGCCGCGGCGGCCGTTGTCGAACAGCGCGTCGACGGCCTCCTGGAGCATGCGCTTCTCGTTGTTGACGATGATCTCCGGCGCGCCGAGGTCGAGCAGCCGCTTGAGGCGGTTGTTGCGGTTGATGACGCGGCGGTAGAGGTCGTTCAGGTCGGAGGTCGCGAAGCGGCCGCCGTCGAGCTGGACCATCGGGCGCAGCTCCGGCGGGATGACCGGCACGGCCTCGAGCACCATGTGCTCGGGCTTGTTGTCGGAGTGCAGGAAGGCCGAGAGGACCTTCAGGCGCTTGACCGCGCGGGCCTGCTTCTGGCCCTTGCCGTTCTTGACCTGGTCCTCGAGGTCCTCGCGCTCGTGCTCGAGCACGATGCCCGGCTGGTCCTGCGGGGCGAGGTCGTCGCCCGGCTGGCGGTCGGCGTCGGTGTCGCGCGGAGGCGCGAGGCGGTCGTACTCCTGCTTGTCGGTCAGCAGCGTGCGGATGTGCTCCGCGCCCATGCCGCCGCCGAAGTACTCGCCGAAGCCGAACGGCGACCCGAAGCGGTGCTTGAGCTCACGGAAGAACGTCTCGTCGGCGATGATCGTCTTCGGGCGGAACTCGTCCTTCTCGGCCGGCCGGTCGACGTAGGTGTTCAGCGGCCAGTCCTGGCCCTCCTGCGGCGGCTCGTCGGACGGCTCGTCCTTGTTGGAGAAGAGCTTCCAGACGTCCTTGAGGCGCTCGCGGGCGTCCTCGTAGTAGGCCTGGGTGTCGTCGATGTCGGACGCGAACGTCTTCTGGATCTCCTTGACGAGCTTCTCGCGCTCGTCGTCGGAGAGCTTCTTGACGTTGATGTCCAGCGAGTCGGCCCAGAGGTGGTCCTCGTCGCCGAAGCCGTCCTGCTCACCCGAGGTCAGGTAGGCGATCCGCGCCTCGCGCGAGGTGCGCAGCTCCTCGACGCGCTCGGTCTCCTCCCCGCGCAGGCGGGTGAGCTCCTCCTGCATCTCCTCCTCGAGCTTGGGCAGGTCGCGCCAGCGCGCCTCCTGGTCCACCCACGTCACGATGGACGCGGCGAAGTACAGGATCTTCTCGAGCTCCTTGGGCGCCATGTCCAGCAGGTAGCCGATGCGGCTCGGGACGCCCTTGAAGAACCAGATGTGGCTGACGGGGGCCGCCAGGTCGATGTGGCCCATGCGCTCACGACGCACCTTGGATCGCGTGACCTCGACGCCGCAGCGCTCGCAGACGATGCCCTTGTAGCGGACGCGCTTGTACTTGCCGCAGTAGCACTCCCAGTCCTTGGTGGGACCGAAGATGCGCTCGCAGAAGAGGCCGTCCTTCTCCGGCTTGAGCGTGCGGTAGTTGATGGTCTCCGGCTTGGTGACCTCGCCCGAGGACCACCCGCGGATCTGCTTGGAGGACGCCAGTCCGATCTCGATGGCGTCGAAGTTGTTGATGTCGATCATGTGATCTCTTCTCGTCTTGCGGGGTGGTCCTACCTACGAGCGCCGGTTGCGGCGCGGCCGCGGGAACGAGGTTCCCGCCCGTGATGCGAGCCCCTGGGCGAGCATCACGCCTCGTCTTCGACCGGCGCGTCCTCCGCGCCCGCCGTGGCGAGATCGCCCAGGTCGATGTCGGCCTCGAGGTCGATGCCGTCGACGACCTCGCCGTCGGTCTCGGCCTCGGCTTCGGCTTCGGCCTCGGGCTCCTCGGCGACGGCATCGGTGTCGTCGGTGCCCTCCACGGCCTCGTCGGCGGCCGGTCCGTCGACCTGGCGGACGCCGGACAGGTCGATGCCCAGCTCCTCGGCGGCGCGCAGCAGGTCGTCGTCCTCGTCGGCCATCTCGGCCCGCTGGCCCTCCTCGGAGACGACGTTGACGTCGAGCGCCAGCGACTGCATCTCCTTGAGGAGCACCTTGAACGACTCGGGGATGCTCGGCTCGGCGATGTTCTCGCCCTTGACGATGGCCTCGTAGGCCTTGACGCGCCCGACGGTGTCGTCGGACTTGATCGTCAGCATCTCCTGCAGCGTGTACGCGGCGCCGTAGGCCTCCAGGGCCCAGACCTCCATCTCGCCGAAGCGCTGGCCGCCGAACTGCGCCTTGCCGCCCAGCGGCTGCTGGGTGACGAGCGAGTACGGGCCGGTCGAGCGGGCGTGGATCTTGTCGTCGACCAGGTGCAGCAGCTTCAGGATGTACATGTAGCCGACGGTGACCGTCTCCTCGAACGGCTCGCCGGTGCGGCCGTTGAAGAGCTGGAACTTGCCCGTCGCCTGCGTGCCGACCACGCGGTTGCGGTCGACGTCCATCTTGATCTTGCCGCCGGCCCTGGTGTGGTCCTCCTGCCAGCGGGCGAGGGCCTCGTCGACGTCGGCGACCGAGGCGCCGTCGAAGACCGGCGTCGCGGTGTAGACGCGATCGCCGTGCTTGAAGCCCTTCTCGTCGTCGTACCAGCCCTGCGCGGCGGCCCACCCGAGGTGGGTCTCCAGGATCTGGCCGACGTTCATCCGGCTCGGCACGCCGAGCGGGTTGAGGATGACGTCGACGGGCGTGCCGTCCTCGAGGAACGGCATGTCCTGCTCGTCGACGATCTTCGAGATGACGCCCTTGTTGCCGTGGCGGCCGGCGAGCTTGTCGCCCTCGGAGATCTTGCGCTTCTTGGCCACGAACACGCGCACGAGGTCGTTGACCCCGGGCGGCAGGTCGTCGCCGTTCTCGCGCGAGAACGTCATGACGTCGATGACGACGCCGCCCTCGCCGTGCGGCACCTTGAGCGAGGTGTCGCGGACCTCGCGCGCCTTCTCCTTGAAGATCGCGCGGATCAGCTTCTCCTCGGCCGTCAGCTCGGTCTCGCCCTTCGGCGTGACCTTGCCGACCAGCAGGTCGCCCGAACCGACCTCGGCGCCGATGCGCACGATGCCGCGGTCGTCGAGGTTGCGCAGCGACTCCTCCGAGCGGTTGGGGATGTCGCGGGTGATCTCCTCGTCGCCCAGCTTGGTCGTGCGGGCGTCGATCTCGTACTCCTCGATGTGGATCGAGGTGAGCTCGTCGTCCTTGACCAGGCGCTTGGAGAGGATGATCGCGTCCTCGAAGTTGTAGCCCTCCCAGGACATGAAGGCGACCATCAGGTTCTTGCCCAGCGCCATCTCGCCGCTGTCGGACGCGGACCCGTCGGCCAGCAGCTCGCCCTTGTCCACCTTCTGGCCGGTCGTGATGAGCGGCTTCTGGTGGATGAGCGTGCCCTGGTTGGAGCGCGAGAACTTCTGGAGCTCGTACTCGTCACGGCCCTCGGCGTGCTCGACGACGATCTGCTCGGCGTCGACGTAGGCCACGGTCCCGGCGTTGCGGGCCAGGATGAGGTCGCCGGTGTCCAGCGCCGCGCGGCTCTCCATGCCCGTGCCGACCAGCGGGGCGTCGGTCTTGAGCAGCGGCACCGCCTGGCGCTGCATGTTGGAGCCCATGAGGGCGCGGTTGGCGTCGTCGTGCTCGAGGAACGGGATCATCGCCGTGGCGACGGACCAGATCTGCTCGGGCGAGACGTCCATGAGGTCGACGTCCTTGGGCGCGACCGTCACGTACTGGCCGGCCTGCGTACGGCAGAGGACCTCGGGGCCGACGAGCTTGCCGCCCTTGACCGGGTGGTTGGCCTGCGCGATGAGGAGGGGCTCCTCCTGCGTCGCGTCGTAGTGCACGATCTCGTCGGTCAGCGCGCCGTCCTTGACGATCCGGTACGGCGTCGTCACGAAGCCGTGCTCGGAGACCTGCGCGTAGCTCGACAGCGAGCCGATGAGGCCGATGTTCGGGCCCTCCGGCGTCTCGATCGGGCACATGCGGCCGTAGTGCGTCGGGTGGACGTCGCGGACCTCGATGGGCGCGCGCTCGCGGGTCAGGCCGCCGGCGCCCAGCGCCGACAGGCGGCGGCGGTGCGTCAGGCCCGAGAGCGAGTTCGTCTGGTCCATGAACTGCGAGAGCTGCGAGGAGCCGAAGAACTCCTTCAGCGCTGCCACGACCGGGCGGATGTTGACGATCGTCTGCGGGGTGATCGTGTCCTCGTCCTCGGTGGTCAGGCGCTCGCGGACCACCCGCTCCATCCGGTAGAGGCCGATGCGGAAGGCCTCCTGGATGAGCTCGCCCACCGTGCGCAGGCGCCGGTTGCCGAAGTGCTCGTACTCGTCGAGGCGGTCGGCGATGGGCTCGCGCGGCAGCGCGACGGCCTCCGCGGCGTAGTCCTTGATCTCCACCTCGCCGTCCTCGGGGATGCCGAGGAGCTTGGGCAGGGAGATGAGCTCCTTGACCAGCGCGTGGATGTCGTCGTGCGTGAGGGTGCGGGTCTCGAGGTCGATGTCGAGGCCCAGGCGCGCGTTGAGCTTGTAGCGGCCGACGCGCGTCAGGTCGTAGCGCTTGGGGTCGAAGAAGAGCTGGTTGAGCAGCGCGTAGGCGGCGTCCACCGACGGCGGCTCGCCCGGGCGCTGCTTCTTGAAGAGCTCGATGAGCGCGCCCTTCTTCGTCTTCGTCGCCTCGGGATCGCCCTCGATCGTGTTGCGGATGTAGAGCGAGTTCTCGAAGAGCTCGGTCAGCTCGCGGTCGAGCCGCTCGATGTCCTCGTGGCTCTCCTCGACGTCGGCGTCGGTCTCGGGGTTGTAGGCCATGGCCCGCAGCAGCACGGTGACCGGCAGCTTGCGCTTGCGGTCGATGCGGACGAAGACCTTGCCCTTCTTGTCGACCTCCATCTCCAGCCACGAGCCGCGGGCCGGCATCAGGTTGGCCGTGAAGACCTGCTTCTCCCGGTCCTTGGCCTCCATGATGTAGGCGCCCGGGGAACGGACCAGCTGCGTGACGACGACGCGCTCGGTGCCGTTGATGATGAAGGTGCCGCGCTCGGTCATCCACGGGAAGTCACCCATGAAGACGGACTGCTCGCGGATCTCGCCGGTCTCGTGGTTGATGAACGCGACCGTGACGGTCAGCGGACGCGAGTAGGTCAGGTCCTTCTCACGGCACTCGGCGATCGTGTTCGGCGGGTCGTCGAAGACGAACTCGCCGAAGTTGACGGCGAGGTGACCGGTGTAGTCCTCGATCGGGGAGATGTCGTCGATGGTCTCGCGCAGTCCCCCGGTCTCGGGGTCCACGAGCCACTCGAACGAGCGGCGCTGGATATCGATGAGGTTCGGGACGTCGAGAACCTTCTCCAGACGCGCGAAGCTGCGGCGCGTCCGGGGGGCGTCGAGGGCAGGCACTACGGCGACTCCTCGGGGGTCGAGGCGGGCAAACAGAGGGAGGCGTTTCGCACGGTGGCGCGAAGGCGCGACCTGTCAATCTAGCACAGGCCGAAGCGGACCCCCTCAGGGGCGGTCGACGCTCACGGACCCCGCCCCGGCGTCCGCGTATGTGGCGCGGAACGCATGCATCGGGCGGCTGCGACTATCGGTCGACGCGCGGCAGTGTAGCGGTGGACGTCGGCCTGCGCCAGCAGGGCGGGCCGGCACGTCCGCCGCCCGGCCCGCGCGCCCCCTCAGGCGGCCGAGGGCTCGGCCTGCGCCAGGCGGCGGTCGCGCACCAGCGAGGCCACGACGCCCGTGCCGAGCACGAGGGCGATCGCCGGGAGGCTGATCTCGGGCCCGAGCTTGCCGAAGGCCTCGCCGGCGGCCATCTTGATCCCGATGAGCACGAGCAGCGCCGCCAGGGCGGTCTTGAGGTAATAGAGGCGCTGGACCAGGTCGGCGACCAGGAAGAACAGCGGCGCGAGGCCCAGGAGGGCGAACGCGTTGGCGGCGAACACGATGAACGGGTCGTCGGTGATCGCCAGGATCGAAGGCACCGAGTCGATCGCGAACACGATGTCGGCGATCACCAGCGCCGCGAGCGCGGCGACCTCCACGCGGCCCGACAGCCGCGCCTTGAGCTTGTCGACGAAGGCCGTCTCCCCCGCGCTGTCGTGGCGGTGCTGGAACATCCGCCAGCCCGTCCAGATCAGCAGGGCGGCGAAGATGTAGGCGATCCAGCTCGCGTGGTGCAGGGCCGTGGCGCCGACGGCGATGAACACGCCGCGCAGGACGAGGGCGGCGACGATGCCCCAGGTCAGCAGGCGGTGGCGCTGGGCCTCGGGGATGCCGAAGCTCGTGAGGATGAGCAGGAAGACGAAGACGTTGTCGAGCGAGAGCGACTTCTCGACGAGGTAGCCGGCGAAGTAGAGGCCGAACTCGCGGCCGCCCATGGCCATGAGCATGACGGCGCCGAAGCCGAGGGCGACGACCACCCAGCCGAGGCTCTGCAGCGTCGCGGTGCGCACGCTCATGCCGCCGCGCTCGCGCCGGGCGAGCCACAGGTCGAAGGCCAGGAGCACGGCGAGCGCGCCGATGAGGGCGATCCACTTCATGGGGAGGGTCCTTTCGCGGGTGACAGGCGCTCCGCCGGTGCGGGGCGCGGGACTCGCGAAGGTTTGACCGCCCGCTGGGGGCCGCGCACACCGGGCGGCCGTGGCCGCCGTGCTGACGAATGTGCGCCGTCGGGCTACTTCCCTTCGACGTGCCGGAGGCTAGCACGTGCTTGTGCGCCACCGCGACGCGTGCTCACGCCACCGGCGCCCCTGGGCGCGGGAGCGCCGATGGAGCGCAATGTCCCGGCGCGCGCCGAACACGAGCGCCCGAAGAACGACGAAGGGCGCCCCGAGGGCGCCCTTCGCACAACCGGCGGCCGAATGCGGCCGCCTGCGAGCTACTTGAGCTCGACGGAGGCGCCGGCCTCCTCGAGCTCCTGCTTGAGCTTGTCGGCCTCGTCGCGCTCCAGGCCCTCCTTGACGGGCTTGGGGGCCTCGTCGACGAGCGCCTTGGCCTCCTTGAGGCCCAGGCCTGTCGCGGCCCGCACGACCTTGATGACCTGGATCTTCTTGTCGCCGGCGGCGGTGATGACGACGTCGACCGTCGAGGACTCCTCCTCGGCGGCGCCGCCCGCGTCACCCGCGGCGGCGGGGGCCGCGGCGGCCACGGCCGTCGCCGACACGCCGAACTCCTCCTCGAGCGCCTTGATGCGCTCGGAGAGCTCGAGCACGGAGATGCCCTTGAGCTCCTCGATCCACTCTGCGGTGCTGGTAGCCATGTTTCCTCAGTCCTCCTGGGTCTCGGTGGTGTCGTCGGAGCCCTCGGCAGGCTCCTCCGAAGACGCAGCAGGCTCGGGGGCCTCCGCATCCTGATCAGTGGTGGTGGTGTCCTCGGCGGGCGCCTCGGCGGCGTCCGCCTCGGGTGCCGCCTCGGCGGCGGGCTCGGGTGCTGCGGACTCGGTCCCGCCCGCCCCGATCTCCCCGCTCTCCTTCTTCTCCAGCACGCCGCCCAGGGCGATCGCCAGACCGGACACGAGGCCGTTGAGGCTCCGGGCCAGGCCGGTGATCGGCGAGGCGACGATCCCGACGAGCTGCCCGTAGAGCACCTGGCGGGTCGGCAGCTTGGAGATGGCGGTGATCTGGTCGGCGTCGAGCGCGGCCCCGTTGAGCAGGCCGCCCTTGAACGCCAGCAGGTCGCCGCCGGCGACGCGCTGGTAGTCGGCGATGACCTTGGCCGACGCCGCGGCGTCGCCGCGCACGAACGTCAGCGCGGTCGGGCCCTCGAGCAGCGCCTTCAGCGCTGCCGCGTCCGCCTTGTCGGCTGCCCGCTCGGTCAGCGTGTTCTTGACGACGCGGAACGTCGCGTCGCTCTCACGCAGCCGGGCACGCAGATCGCCGATCTGGGCGACGGTGATGCCTCGGTAGTCGACGGCGAAGACCGCCTCCGACCCCTGGATCTGCTCGGCGATCTCGGCGACCGCCGCTGCTTTCTGTTCCCTGTTCACAGGCCTCCTCTGCCGGGCTTGCCACGGATCCGCGTCCGTGTGCCGGCGGTCTCAGGACGGCTCGGGGGTGTGGGCTAGGCGGCTGCGGCGGCTGCCGCGGCCTCCGTGGAGCCCTCCCCGAGAATGTCGCGGATGCGGGACGGGTCGACCTTGATGCCCGGGCCCATCGTCGAGGCGATGGTGACCGTGCGCAGGTAGCGACCCTTGGCCGCCGAGGGCTTCGCGCGGATGAGCTCCTCGATCACGGCGGCGTAGTTCTCGAGCAGCTGCTGCTCGTCGAAGGAGGTCTTGCCGATGTTGAGGTGGACGATCGCGGTGCGGTCGGTGCGGTACTCGACCTTGCCGGACTTCGACTCCTCGACCGCCTTGGCGACGTCCATGGTGACCGTGCCGACCTTCGGGTTGGGCATCTTGCCCTGCGGGCCGAGGATGCGGCCCAGGCGGCCGACGACGGGCATCATGTCCGGCGTCGCGATGGCGACGTCGAAGTCGGTGAAGCCCTCCTCGATGCGCTTGGCGAGATCGTCGGCGCCGACGACGTCGGCCCCGGCCTCCTCGGCCTCGCGCGCCTTGTCGCCCTTGGCGAACACGGCGATCTTGACGTCCTTGCCCAGGCCGTTGGGCAGCGCGATGGTGCCCCGCAGCTGCTCGTCGGCGTGGCGGACGTTCAGGCCCGTGCGCACGTGCACCTCGACGGACTCGTCGAACTTCGCGCGCTTGAGCTGCTTGACGAGCTTGATGGCCTCGACGGGCTGGTACTCGTGCTCACGGTCGACCTGGGCCTTGACCGCGACGTAGTTCTTGCCGTGCTTTGCCATGTCAGACGACCTCCACACCCATGCTGCGGGCGGTGCCCGCGATGATCTTGCTGGCCTGCTCGACGTCGTTGGCGTTGAGGTCGTCCAGCTTCTTCTCCGCGATCGCGCGGATCTGGTCCTTCGTGATCTTGCCGACCTTGGTGCGATGCGGCTCGCCGGAGCCCTTCTCCAGGCCGATGGCCTGCTTGATGAGCACCGCGGCGGGGGGCGTCTTGGTGACGAACGTGAACGAACGGTCCTCGAAGACCGTGATCACGACCGGGATCACCGTGCCGGAGTCCTGCTGGGTCTGGGCGTTGAACGCCTTGCAGAACTCCATGATGTTGATGCCGTGCTGACCGAGCGCGGGACCGACCGGCGGAGCCGGGCTGGCCTGGCCGCCGACGGCCTGGAGCTTGATCTGGGTGAGGACCTTCTTCGCCATGCGGAAACCTTCTAGATCTTCTTGACCTGGTCGAAGCCCACCTCGACGGGCGTCTCTCGACCGAAAATGGATACCAGCACCTTGAGCTTCTGCGCGTCCTGGTTGATCTCCGAGATCTCCCCGGAGAAGTCCGACAGCGGGCCCGAGATCACCTTGACGGACTCGCCGATCGAGAACTGCGCCTTCGTGGCGACCTTCTGCGCGACCTCGCGGTGCAGCAGGCGGTCGACCTCGGGCTGGGTGAGCGGGACGGGCTCGTTGGAGGCGCCGACGAAGCCGGTGACGCCAGGCGTGCCCTTGACGAGCTGCCACGAGTCCTCGTTGAGATCCATGTTGACCAGCACGTAGCCGGGCATGGTCCGCTTCTCCTGCGAGACCTTCTGCCCGTCCTTCATCTCCGACACGGTCTCGGTCGGGACCACCACCGAGCGGATCGCGCGGCGCTGCCCGAGGGAGCTCGCGCGGTGCTCGAGGTTGGACTTGACCTTGTTCTCGTGTCCGGAATAGGTGTTGACGACGTACCAGCGATACATGGAGGCAGTTTTCTGACGGAGGGGCGGGGCGGGGCTAGAGGACGAGGTCGACGACCTTGCGGGCCAGCCAGTCGGCCACCCCGAGGTACGCGCCCGCGATGATCACGAAGCCGATGACCACGCCGGTGGCCTGGAAGACCTGACGCCGGTCGGGCCACTGCACGCGCTGCAGCTCGGCCCAGCACGCCCCGAGGAAGCCGATGAACCGCGGGCCGCCGCGAGGCCGGGCCGGCGATCGCGCACCGCGTGCGGCGATCTGGCGGTCCTCGTCGTCGACGTCGCCGTCGTCGTCGAGGTCGCCGACCGACGCCGTCGCCGCGCGCTCGAGCTCGGCGTCGTCGGTCTCGGTGTCGGGCTCTCCGCCGGCGCCGCTGACGAGCGCCGCCTCGAACCCCTCGACCTCGCCGGAGGCGTGGTCGAGCTCGCCCGGGACGTTCTCCCGGTGCGGCTCGGTCGGCGCTGGGCCGGAGGGGTTCGACGAGGCGGGCTCGCGCTTGGGTCGGTCAGGGGCCATCGTGGCGCACCTCGGTGAGACCTAGCGGGTCTCCCGATGGCTGGTGTGCGTGCGGCACCACTTGCAGAACTTCCGCAGGGTGATGCGGTCCGGCGTGTTGCGCTTGCTCTTGTTCGTCTGGTAGTTGCGGCGCTTGCAGTCCTCACACGCGAGGGTCACAGCAATGCGCACGTCTCCGCGGGCCATGGGCGGGCTCCCGTCGAGGTGAACGGAAAAAAAGTGGTTCGACCGGCTGTGCTCGGGGCAGAAAAAGGACTCGCCCCGGAGCGAGTCGATCTCGCATGGTAGCGCTCGGGGAACCCTCGCGCGGAGCGCTCGCCTCCCTCAGCACGAGCTCGCCCGGGGGCTCGCTCGCCCGGCGCGTGTTCTCCGTGCCGGTCGCGGTCCCCGTGGGCGCGTTCTCAGGCCCGGGCCGACGTCGCCGGGTCGAGGCGGGTCATGTGGACCGTGGCCTCGAGCTCGGCCCCGGTCTGCCCGCGGTAGACGCCCTTGATCGGGGGCACGTCGCCGTACAGGCGCCCGTGGCCGATCTTGACGTGCGTCCCGCCCGACAGGCGGCGGTTGGTGGGGTCGGCGCCGACCCAGATCGGCTCCCCGCGCCCGCCCGCGCCGGGCATGAGGGCCTCGAGCCAGGCGTGCGTCTGGACCTCGACGGAGTTGTGCGCGCCCTCCTCGGGGGCCGAGAAGAGGTAGCCGCTGACATAGCGGGCCCCGATCCCGTGGCGGCGCAGCAGCACGAGCGCCAGGTGCACGAAGTCCTGGCAGACGCCGGCGCCGGCGCGCAGGAAGTCGTCGACCGTCGAGCCGACGTAGGTCACTCCCGCCCGGTACTCGAAGCGGTCGGGGATGAGCTCGCAGAGCCAGCGCACGGTCGCCAGCGGCGTCCGCGCCCGGGCGATGTCCATGAGCTCGGCCATCGCCTCGTGCCGGGGCTCGACGTCGGCGGGCAGCAGGAACTCCCCGGCCGCCTCGGCGTAGGTGTCGCCCTCGAGGTGGTCCCAGGGTGCCTCGGGCGGCTCGGGCGGGTCGGAGGTCACGACGCGGGCGCGCACGTCGATCGTCATGTGGTCGTGGGGCCGCGCGACGCCGAACTCGAGCACCTCCGTGCCGAAGTAGTCGACGTGGCGGTGGATGCGGGCCTCGGGGTCCAGGCGCACGTGGAACTCGTCGCAGCGCTGCGACGACGTCGTGGCCGGGCGCACGCGCAGCGCGTTGAGGTTGTCGGTGACCGGCGACGCGTAGCGGTAGGACGTGAGGTAGTGGATGTCGTAGTTCATGCGACGACGGTGCCGGCCGCGGCCGCGGCCCCGGCGAAGTAGCGCTCGGCGATGTCGGTGTCCACGAGGGCGAGCTCCTGCTGGACGAGCTCGCACGCCTCGGCCAGGTTGCCATCCTCGGCGGCGGCACGGCCGCGGAACTCGAGGTCGGCGGCCAGGCGGCTCAGCCGCAGCACCGGCTCGGAGGACCGCGGGGAGACGTCGACGTCCTGCAGGGCGTGGTGCACGGCGTCCACGGAGGCCGCCACGGAGTCGGGGTAGGCGCGCTCGTAGAGCAGGAAGCGGGTCACCGGGCCGGCGTTGGCGGGCGCCGGCACCGCGCGGCGGAACGCCTGGAAGCCGCCGACGGCCTGCAGCAGCGCCAGCGCCTGGCCGTCGCGCACGCCGTCGATGCCCACGCCCTCCGTGCCCGCCGCGGGCATCGCGACGCGCAGCATGCGCAGGACCATGTCGGCCGACTCGATCCGGCCGCCGGCGACGAGGAACGCGCGCGCCTCGTCGCGCAGCATCGTGCGGCTCGTCAACCCCCAGAACAGCGCGCTGCGCTCCTTGACGTACTGGAACACGCTGTAGGGGCCCATCTGCAGCCGGCCCTCAAGGTCGCCCGCCGACCGCGCCAGGTGGGTCGTGTTGACCGCCTCCCACATCTCGGCCGAGACGACGTCGCGCATCGTTCGGGCGCCCTCGCGCGCCCGGGAGACGCAGGCGATGACCGAGGCCGGCTCGCTGCGGTCCAGCGTCATCCGGTTGAGCACCTCGGAGCGGCGCACGGGCCGGCCGCCGGCGTCGGCGCCCATGATCGCCATGATCGACCCCCAGCCCAGGCGCACGCCGGCGGGGTCGTCGGGGCGGCCCTGGAGGCTGGCCTGGAAGACGCCGTCGAGCATGCGCGCCGTGTGCTCGGCGCGCGCGACGTTGCGGCCCAGCCAGAAGAGCTCCTGGGCGATGCGCGACAGCATCAGGCCTCCGGCACCGGGTCCAGGCCGCGCAGGGCGCGGCTGCGGGCGTGGGCGTCGGCGGGCTGGGACTGCTGCTGTTGCTGCTGCTGGCCCTGCCACTCGCCGCCGTAGCGCAGGCCGGGCATCGTGGTGGGCACGACCTGGTGCAGGCCGGTCTCGGGCTCGGCGCCGTCCGGGCCGTCCTCCTCCAGGACCCACGTGTCCTTCGAGCCGCCGCCGCGCGAGGAGTTGACGATCATCGACCCCTCGGTGAGGGCCACACGGGTCAGCCCGCCGGGGACGATGCGGATCGTCTCGCCGAAGACGGCGAACGGGCGCAGGTCGACGTGGCGCGGGGCCAGCGTGCCGTCGGGCATCGCCGTCGGCACCGTCGAGAGCTGGACGAGCTCCTGGGCGATCCAGCGCTCGGGCCGGGCGCGGATGACGTCGGCGAGACCGTCGAGGGCGGCCTTGTCGGTCTGGGGGCCGATGAACACGCCCTTGCCGCCCGACTCCCCCGTCGGCTTGAAGACGAGCTCCGAGCGCCGGGCCAGGGCGGCCTCGCGGATGTCGGGGTCGGCGAGCAGGTAGGTGTGGACGTTGGCGAGGATCGGCTCCTCGGAGAGGTAGAACCGGATCATGTCCGGGACGTAGTGGTAGATCGCCTTGTCGTCGGCCACGCCCGTGCCCAGGGCGTTGGCGATCGCGACGGTGCCCGCGCGGTAGGCCCGCACGAGGCCGGGGACGCCGAGCAGCGAGTCGGGCCGGAACTCGAGCGGGTCGACGAAGTCGTCGTCCAGGTGCCGGTACACGGCGTGCACGCGCCGCAGCCCGGCCGTCGTGCGCATGTACAGGACGTCGTCGCGCACCACGAGGTCGGAGGCCTCGACCAGCTCGACGCCCATCTGGCGGGCCAGGAACGCGTGCTCGAAGTAGGCCGAGTTCATGGGCCCCGGGGTCCAGACGACGACCGTGGCCTCGTCCTCGGCGCTGGGGGCCACCGAGCGCAGCGCCCCCAGCAGGAGCTGCGGGTAGTGGTCGACGGGGCGCACGCGGTGATGGCGGAAGAGCTGGGGCACGAGCCGCGTCATCGCGACGCGGTTCTCCAGGACGTAGGAGATCCCCGACGGCGTGCGGACGTTGTCCTCCAGCACGCGCCAGGACCCGTCGGCGTCGCGGACGAGGTCGCAGCCGGCGACGTGGCAGTACACGCCGCCGGGCGGCCGCACGCCGTGGGCGGCCCGCGCGAAGTGCGAGCGCGACACGATGAGCCGCCACGGCACGAGGCCCGCCCGGACGATCTCGCGCTCGTGGTAGACGTCATCGATGAAGCGGTTCAGCGCCCGGATGCGCTGGGCCAGGCCGCGCTTGATGCCGTCCCACTCCGAGGCGGGCAGGATCCGGGGCACGAGGTCGAGCGGGAACGGGCGGTCGCGCACGGGCCCGTCCTCGCCGCTGGCGTCGAACGTGATCCCCTGCTGCATGAAGATCGCGTCGCGGCGGCGACCTGCGCCCGCCAGCGCCTCGGGGCCGAGCCGGTGGAGCTCGGCCGCCAGGTGGGCGGCGTGCCCGCGCGGGACGCCGTGCGGCCCGAAGATCTCGTCGAAGGAGCCCTCGGGCGGCTCGTAGCCCGGCGCATCGTCGGTCAGCAGGGAGTCGGACAGGGGGCTGATCCTGGAGCCCGGCGGGACGACGTGCAAGAGATGGCGGTCGGAATCGCGGGGCTCGTGTCTGTACGCGTGGTCGGGGCGGGCGGGTGACGGGTCGTGGGTAGCATGGCGCCGTGCCCGGCCGGCCCCGCGCCCGATGAGCGCCGCCCCGCCCGCGCTCGTGCTCCAGCACGACCTCGACGCCCCGGCCGCGCTGCTGGCCGACTGGGCCGCCGACCGCGGCGTGGCCATCGAGGTCGTCCTCGCCGGCGCGCCGCTGCCCGACCCGCGCGACCGCCCGTTCGTCGTGGCCCTGGGCTCCGACGCCGGCGCCCACGACGACGCCGTCCCGTGGCTGGCCGCCGAGCGCGCCCTGCTGGACCGGGCACTGGCGGCCGGGGTCCCGGTGCTCGGGATCTGCTTCGGCGCCCAGCACCTGGCCCGGGCGCTCGGCGCCACGGTCGCGCCGGCCACCCGCCCCGAGGTCGGCTGGCTGGACCTCGAGAGCGCCGATCCCGATCGGGTGCCGCCCGGGCCGTGGATGCAGTGGCACCGCGACGCGTTCGGGCTGCCGCCGGGCGCCGAGCTGCTGGCCGGCACCGCGGCGGCGACGCAGGCCTTCGGCCTGGGCCCGCACCTCGGTGTGCAGTTCCACCCCGAGGCCACGGCCGAGGTCGTCGCGGGCTGGGTGCGCGGCGATCCCGGCGGCCTGGCCGCCGCGGGCACGAGCGCCGCGGAGGTGCTGGCGGGCGGCCGGCGCCACGCGGCCGACGCCCGCCGTCGCGCGTGGCGGCTGTTCGACGGCTTCGCCGCCGTGGCCCGGACCGCGCGGGAGTGCGGCCGGGCGCGCTCGGGTAGCTCCACGGGCACATGACCGAGATGACCACCCCACCCGCGACGGCCCCCGGCGGCCGCGTCGACCCGCGCGCCCGGCCGACGGGCGAGCTGGTCAAGGACCTGTCGACCCAGGTCTCGACCCTCGTGCGCCAGGAGCTCGAGCTCGCCAAGGTCGAGCTGACCGAGAAGGGCCGCCAGGCCGGCGTCGGCGCCGGGCTGTTCGGCGGCGCCGGGGTCTTCGCGCTCTACGGCGCCGGCGCGCTGACCGCGGCCGCCGTCCTGGCCCTGGCCACCGCCGTGGCCGGCTGGCTGGCGGCCGTCATCGTCGGCGTCGCCTGGCTCGCCGTCGCCGGCGCGCTGGCGCTCGCCGGCAGGGCCCGCACGAAGCGCGCGGTGCCGCCGGTGCCCGAGCAGGCCGTCGAGACGGTCAAGGAGGACGTGCGCTTCACCAAGGAGCACGTCGCCCGGTCCCGCCAGGCCCACCGCCAGGAGGCCGCCCGATGACCGACACCCGCACCTCCGACCAGATCCGCCGCGACATCGAGCACACCCGCTCCGAGCTGGCCGAGACGGCCGCGGCACTGGCCGACAAGGCCGACGTCAAGGCGCGTGCCCACGAGAGGCTCGACGAGACGAAGGCCCGGATCACGGGCCGCGTCGGCATCGCGCGGGCCAGGGTCGCCGGCACCGCGGGCGAGGCGCGCGGCAAGGCCGTGGAGGCCACGCCGGCCTCCGTGGCCGGCGGCGCACAGGACGTGGCGGGCGCCTTGCAGACCAAGGTGCGCGCCAACCCGGTCCCGGTCGCGCTGGCCCTCGGGCTCGCGTTCGGCGTGTTCTTCGGCCGCCGCCGCGGGGCCTGAGGAGCCGCGGGGCGGCGGCGCCGCCCCGCAGCCCGCCCGCTCAGCCGTCGTCGACGAGCTCCTGCAGCGGCCCGAGCAGGCGCCGCGAGCGCCGTGAGACCCCGGGCAGCGCGATGAGTCGGTGGCTCGCGCGCTGCCCCGCCTCGCGCCGGCGCAACTGCTCCATCGCGGTCGGGCGCCAGTGGCGGTCGACGACCTGCGCGGGGTCGACGCCCTCCAGGGCCGCGGGCTCCAGCTCGAGGTGCTCGGACCACAGGCGCACGCGCGTGGCCTCGATCAGGCGCGCGTCGTCGGTGACCATGTTCATCTCGGTGTCGTTGAACAGCGAGTGGCTGTTGAGGTTGGCCGACCCGATCGTCATCCACCGGTCGTCGACGATGCCGACCTTGGCGTGGACGTAGAGCGGGTCGTCGCGGTCGCCGGTCCGCGACCGCACCGTCGTGGCCAGGAAGCGCTCGTGCCCGTCGTCGGCGTCGGCGAGCACCGCGAGCTGGCCCTTGGTGTCGTCCTCGCCGTTGTTGGCCCGCGCGGGCAGGAGCACGACGACGCGGAAGTCCGGGCGCGGCGGGCGGCGCAGCTTGGCCGCCAGCAGGTCGACGATCTCCGGCGACCACAGGAACTGGTTCTCGAGGTAGACGAAGCGCCCCGCGTCGCGCAGCGCGCGGCGGTAGACCTCCAGGATCCGGAAGTCGCCGCGCGGGACGCGCTCGTACATGTCCTCGGCGACCGTGCGGACGATCTGCACCGTGCTCGCGTCCCCGTCGGTCAGCGGGGCGGGCACGGCGGGCGCGGGGAGCCGCTCGCCGGTGACCTCGAGCCAGCGCATGGCGAAGTGCGCGGCGACGTCGGCGACGGCCGGGCCCTCCAGCCGCGTGCCGACGTCGTGCCAGCCCAGGCGGCGCCGGGCCTCGTGCGCCGAGGTGTCGAAGCGGTCGCCGGACTGGTCGGTCATGTCGATGCCCCCGACGAACGCGATCTCGTCGTCGATGACGATCGTCTTCTCGTGGTGGCAGTGCACGGGGTGCTCGCGCGGGTCCGCCACGCAGCGGATCGCCGTGTCGCGGACCAGCGTGCGCACCTCGGCGTCGACCTCCTTGCGCGTCGGGTGGAACACGGGCACCGGGGCGCCGGCCCACACGAGCACGCGGACGTCGATGCGCTGCGCGAGCTCGGCCAGCAGCGCGCCGAGGACGACGGGGTCGCCGTCGCGGACGAGCTCGAAGTGCGACGCGACGTGCCACCCGGTGATGTGGACGTGGGACCGCGCGCCGCGCAGCGCCTCCGCGATGCGCGGGAACGCGTTCGCGCCGTCGACCAGGACCTCCACGCGGCAGCCGGGGCGCGGCGCCGGCTCGCCGGCGGCGAACAGGCGCCCGTCGGCCGGCGGGTCCAGGCACCCCGCCCGGCCCAGCCCCCGCAGCCGACGGCGGTGCTGGAGCTTGACCGACGCCTCGATGGCGCGGCCGAGCAGGGCATCGGCGCGGGCGAGGGCGGCGGAGGGCATGGTCCCGTTATGCCCAGCCCCCACCGGCTCCCAACCCACTGCCAACCGAACCCCAACGCGCCCGGTGCGACGCTGGCCCGGTGACCGTCGGCCCCCGCCCGCGCGTGTGGATCCCGGCCGTCGCCGCGGCGGCGCTGGGGGCGCGCGCCCTCGCGGTCGGGCTCACGCCGGGCTACGTCCCACGCCACGACGACCACTCCTACGTGCAGCACGCGCTGGCCCTGGCCGACACGGCGGCCTACCCGCGCTTCAGCGATCACGGCCACGCCGTGGCCACGGCCTACCGGGCGCCGGGGTTCCCCATGCTGCTGGCGCTCGTCGACCGCGTGCTCGGCCCCGGCCTGACGAGCGAGCGCGCGGTCCAGGTCGTCGTCGGCGCCGTCCTCGCGGTGCTCGTCGGCATCGTGGCCCGTGAGCTGTGGGGGCCGCGGACGGCGCTGGCCGCCGCGGCGCTGGCCGCCGTCTCCCCCGTCCTGGTGCTCTTCGGCGCCTCGCTGATCTCCGAGCCGCTGTTCACCGCGCTGATGCTCGGCGCGCTGGCCTGCGCGCTGCACGCGCGCGGGCGGCTGCCGTGGGCCGCCGCCGCCGGGCTGCTGGCCGCGGGCGCGGCGCTGACGCGGCCCGAGGGCCTGGCGGTCGCCGTCGGCGTGGCGCTGTGCGCCGGCGGGCGCCGGGCGGCGGCGGTCGCACTCGTGGCGACCCTGGTCGGCGTGACGCCGTGGACGATCCGCAACGCCGAGGCACTGCACGCGTTCGTGCCCGTGAGCACCGAGACCGGCAACACGCTGGCCGGCACCTACAACGCCGCCTCGCTGCACGACGCCCGCTGGCGCGACCCGCGGCTGTCGGACCTCTACCCGGCCGCCCGCCGCGCGCACCGCGACGACGAGGCCGCGACCGACCGCGCGCTGACCCACGCCGCCCTGCGCTTCGCGGCCGCCCACCCCGCCTACGTGCTGCACGTCGCGGGGGCCAACGCCATGCGCCTCGCGGGCGCGGTGCCCGCGTCGTTCGCGCGCCTGTCGCTGCGCACCGTGTCGCTGCCGGTCGCGCCCGCGGGGCTGCTGCGCGGCGCGCTGCTGATCACCACGCTGCTGGGGCTGGCCGGCGCGGGCACCGCGGCGGCGCGCCGCGCGCCGCCGGGCTGGTGGCTGGCGGGCGCCGTCGTGCTGCTGGCGGCGCTGCTCGTCAACGCCGAGCAGCGCTTCGCGGTCCCGCTGCAGCCGTTCCTGCTCGCCCTCGCCCCGCTGCCGTTCACGCGCGGGACGTGACGCCGCGGCTCACGGCGCGCCGATGGCGTGCAGGACGGTGCCGACGATGAGCTCGGCGTAGGCCTCGGCGACGACCTCGGGCGCGGCGGTGCCGTCGCGGCGGTACCAGCGCGGCAGCCCGTTGACCGCCGAGAAGACGTAGAGGCGCGCCAGCTCGGGGTCGACGCGGGGCTCGGCGCCGACCTCCTGCACCGCGGCGTCGATGAGCTCCTGCACCCGGCGCCCGTACTCGCGGCGCATCTGCGCGGTGTGCTCGCGGCGCGCGCCGGTCAGGTGGATCCAGTCGTTGACGTAGACCCGGGCCCGCTCGATGTTCTCGAGGTACCAGAGGCACCAGCGCCGCGCGAAGTCGCGCAGCCGGTCGACCGCCGGGAGGTCGAGCGCCCAGGTCTCCTCGATGAGCCGGCCGAACTCCTCGTCGCTGCGGTCGAAGATCCGGACGAGGAGGTCCTCCTTGGAGTCGATGTAGTAGTAGAGGCTGCCCTTGAGGACGCCGACCGTCTCGGCGATCTCCTCGATGGAGGCGGCCGCGTAGCCCTTCGCGTCGAAGATGGCGATCGCGTGGTCGTAGATCTCCTCCCGGCGCCGGCGCCGCCGTGGGGTCTCGGGCGCGTCCTCAGGAGCTTCGGGCACCGATGGCCTCCGCCGCCGCCATGCCGGACACCAGCGCCTGTCCGAGCGAGGTCCCGGTGAGGTAGGCGCCGCCGGTGACCAGGCCCGCGGCGGTCGCCCCGCAGGCGTACAGGCCGTCGATCGGCGCCCCGTCGACGTCCAGCACCCGGGCCGACGGATCGCAGACGACCCCGCCCCGGTGCCCGGAGGTGCCGGGGAACAGCTCCATGCAGTAGAAGGGCGGCTCGGAGATCGCCCCCAGCGTCGGGTTGGCTCCGCCGCTCGCCGGCCCGGCGAACGCCCGCCGGTAGGCGCCCTCGCCCCGCCCGAACTCGCGGTCGCGACCGTGGGCCACGTCGGCGTTGAAGCGCCGCACCGTCGCCTCCAGCCCCGCGGGGTCGATCCCGTTGGCCGCCGCCAGGGCGGTGAGGCTCGGGTGGCGCGTGAGGTAGTCGCCGACGGGCACCGACGCCGGCAGCCCGTGGCGCTCCCGGTGGCGCTCGTCGAAGACGAGGTGCATCGGCAGGTTGGGGTGGCTCGCCGTCGAGGCGTCGAACGTGCACCAGCCGCGGGCCAGGTCCTGGAAGAACGTCTCGTCGGCGAAGCGCCGCCCCGCCCGGTTGACCACGATGCAGTGCGACCGCGAGAGCTCCTGGAAGCAGAGCCGGCACAGCGGGTGGTCGCCGTCGCGCTCACCGGGGACGCACACCCCCGGCGTCCAGATCGTCTGGTCCATGAGCGCCAGCCCGGCGCCGAGCGCCGCCGCCATGCGCTGGCCGTCGCCCGTGGCCCCGACCGGGGTCTGCGGATGCGGCGCCGGCGCCGGGACGGCGGCGCGCGTCATCCGCGCGTTCCACTCGAAGCCGCCCGTGCCGAGCAGGACGCCGTGGCGGGCGCGCAGCCGGCGGCGCCCGCCGGGCCCCTCGACCTCGACGCCGGCGACCGACCCGTCCTCGGTCAGCAGCGCACGGGCCCGGGTGTCCAGCTCGTAGGGCGTCGCGTCCTGCAGCACCCGCAGCCAGAGGCTGCCGACCAGGCCGCGGCCGCCGGCCCACGCGTGCTCCTGGGCCGGGAAGTGGACCGACGGCCGGACGAGGAGCAGCTCGGAGACGCGGCGCGCGGCCGCCTCCAGCGCCGCGGACACGACACGCGGCTGGGGCAGCAGGCAGCGGCCGTCGGGCTTGGCGCCGGGGATCTCGAAGTAGTCGGGCAGGCGCGGGTAGCTCATCCAGGCCAGCTCGGTCTCGCGCTCGAGCCACCGGAGGATCGCCGGGAGACGCTGCACGTAGGCGGCGGCGAGCTCGGCGTCGCCGCGGCCGTCCGAGACGCGCCGGAGGTACTCGAGCGCCTCGCCGGCGCTGTCGGCCAGGCCCTTGGCCCGCATCCGGTGGTTGGCCGGCGCCCAGACGACCCCGCCCGACCAGGCCGACGCGCCGCCGACCAGCGCGGCCCGCTCGAGCAGCAGCGGCCGCAGCCCGGCCGCCGCCAGGCCGATCGCCGCCGCCAGGCAGCCGAGGCCGGTGCCGACCAGGATGGCGTCGTACGTCGCGTCCCGGTCCGCCGCCGACGCCGGCCGGTCAGCCCGGATGCGCATCGAGCGCCATCTGCTTGAGGACCGGCTTGGCGATCTTGCCGGCCGACGTCTTGGGCAGCTCGGCCAGGAACTCGACGTACTTCGGCTTCTGGTAGGAGCCGAGGTGGGTGGCGACGGCCGCGGCGATGTCGGCGGCGACCGCCTCGACGCCAGGCTTGAGCACGACGTAGGCCATGACCGACTCGCCCCAGAGCGGGTCCGGCACGCCGACCACCGCCGCCTCGAGCACGGCCGCGTGGCGCTGGATCGCCAGCTCGACCTGGGCGGGGTAGATGTTCTCGCCGCCGGAGATGATCATGTCCTTGGCGCGGCCGACGATGTAGAGGTAGCCGTCGGCGTCGAAGCGGCCGACGTCGCCGGTGCGCAGCCAGCCGTCGCCGAAGGTCGCCTCGGCGGTCAGGTCCGGGCGGCCGAGGTAGCCGACCATCGTCGCCGGCGACTTGGCGATCACCTCGCCGGGCTCGTCGCTGGAGCGGGGGATCACCCGGTCGTCGGCGTCGAGCAGCTCGACCCGGGTCAGCCACGCCTCCCGGCCGCAGGACTGCAGGCGGTGCGCGTTGCGGCCGTTGACCGCGTCGACGTGGTCCTGCGGCGACAGGAACGTGATCGCCAGCTCCTCCGTGCGCCCGTAGCACTGCAGGAGGTCGCAGCCCAGCGCCTCCAGCAGCTCGCGGGTGACGGACTCGGCGGTGGGGCTGCCCCCGTATTGGACGTGGCGCAGGCTGGCCATGCTCGGGCCGCCGCCGGCCAGGACGGCGAGCATGTTCTGGAACATGGTCGGGATGCCCATCGTGGCGGTCACGGCCTCGTCCTCGATCGCCCGGAGCACGAGCCCGGCCTCGAAGTTGGCCATCACCACGGGGCAGCCGTGCGTGAGGTAGTTGATGGCCAGGACCACGGGGCTGTGGAACATCTGCCCCATCAGCAGGAACCTGTCGTCGGGCGTGACCCCCTCGCCGACCGTGTTGTTGGCCATCGCGCCGAGCGCCGTCGCGTGGGTGTGGACCGCGCCCTTGGAGACCCCGGTGGAGCCGCCGGTGTAGACGACGATGAAGGGGTCCGTGCCGCCGGCGCGGCCGAGCCGGGACTCGTCGGCGCCGGCCCCCGCGGCGACCAGGTCCTCGAACGGCGACGGACCTCCCTCGGCGTCCCAGGCGACCCAGTGCTCGCAGGCGACGTCGCGCTGCAGCGCCTGCACCTCGCCGGCGAACTCGGGATCAACGAGGATGGCCCGCGGCGGCGAGGCGTTGAGGATCGTCGCGAGCTCCTGCGGGGAGAGCCGCCAGTTCAGTGCCTGCACGGCGGCCCCGCGCAGCGCGCAGGCGAGGTAGGTCTCCAGATACTCGATGCGGTTGCGCGCGAGCACCGCGACGAAGTCCCGTGGGCGACGCCGCAGCGCGCGTGCAGGCCGGCGCCGAGCGCGATCACCCGGTCGGCGAGCGTGCCGAAGGTGCGCCGCCGGCCCGACGGGTACTCCGTCAGCGCCTCGCGGTCGCGGTCCCGGCGCGCGTGGCGGAGGACGAGCGACGCGACGTTGACGCGCCCGTCGGTCAAGGCCCTCGTGGCGTCGGCCCCCGTGGACATCGGCGCCGACCGTATCAAACGCCGTTTGAAACCTCAGCCGCTCACGGCGAGCCGAGGCGGACCGGCGGCCAGTAGATGGCCAGCGCGCGCCCCACGACCCACGCGTCGGGCACCGGGCCCCAGAAGCGGCTGTCGTCGGAGTTGCCGCGGTTGTCGCCCATGAGGAAGACCGAGCCGCGGGGGATCGTGATCGTGTTGGGGAACTCGCACTGCTGCTCGCCGGGGAAGCAGCGCTGCGCGAACGGCTCCCGCGCCGGGCGCCCGTTGCGGATCACGTGGCCGTCGCGGATCGCGATGCGGTCGCCGCCGACGGCGACCACGCGCTTGATGAAGGCCTGCGACGACGCGCCGGGCGTCGGGCGCGAGCACGGTGTCAGCGATCCCTGTCCCTGCGCGCGGGCCCCGCAGACGGGCGAGCTGGGGTCGGCGCCCTTGGGCGGGTGGAAGACGATGATGTCGCCCACGTGCGGCTCGCCGCCCAGGACCCGGTGCCCGAAGCGGTTGACCAGGACGCGGTCGCCGACCTTCAGCGTGGGCTCCATCGACCCGCTCGGGATGCGGTACGGCTTCAGCGCGTAGGCCTGCAGGCTCAGGGCCAGCGCGATGGCCAGGGCCAGGAGCACCGCGGTCTCCAGCACGGTCTGGGGGCGCGAGCGGCGCCGGCGCGTCGGGCTCATCGCCCTTCATGCTGCCACGCCGGGACCGCGGGGCGGTCCGGTGGCAGGGCTACCAGATGCCACGCGGCGAGGCCGGCACGGGCGGGCGCGGCACCGGCCGCACGACCGGGTAGGCGAACAGGTGGGCCTCGGGCCGCTGCGGTCCGGCCTGCGGTGACGGCGTCGAGTGGATCATGGGGCGAGCCTCCCACCGGTCCCCGGGTGCGCCCAGCGGGCAGGCCGCCGAGCGCATGTGCGGTCTGCCACACCCTCGGCGGGCGGCCCGCTCAGCCCCGCAGCACGACGTGCAGGACGCGGGCGTGGGCCGGCCGGCGCCTCGCCGTGGCCGAAGCGGGACGGTCACCGTCGAGGGCACGCCGGTCGACAGCGTGCCGCCGACGTGGCCGACGCATACGGCGCGCCGCGGGGTCTTCTTCGCCAGCCCCTGGCGGCGGGCGTCGACGGTGCTGCCCGACACGTACGCCGGGGCGCCGATGACCGTCGCCGCGTCGGGCACGTCGTTGACCGGTGCCGCCGAGGCCGCGGCGGCGGGCACGAGCACCAGGACGGCCAGGAGCGCGGGGAGCGGTCGCATCCGGTGGGCCTCGACGCGCACGGGCCGGGTCCTCACCGCGGCGCGGGCCCGCGGCGGGTCACCAGGCCGCACACGAGGTAGTCGGCGCCGGGCGCGAACGGCCAGCGCCACAGGCGCATCGCCTGCACGTGGGCGCCCGCGCGCCGCGTCGCCAGCCACGGGTCGCAGCCGTAGGGCGGCGAGCCGCCGCGGGCGCGCCGCAGCGCCGCCCCCGGGTCGTGCCGGGCGAGGGCCAGCACGTCCTGCAGCGCGAACGGCTGGGGATGGCCGTCCCACCAGCCCAGCAGGTCGTGGAGCACGACGACGACGCCGCCGGGAGCCGAGGCGTGCAGCCGGGCGACCACCGCATCGGTCAGCGCCTGGCCGTCGCGCAGCAGCACGCCGTCGATCTCCCCGCCGCCCAGGCCGCGGCGGCGCAGCGCGGGGTACAGCAGCTGGGTGAGGACGAGGTCGGCGATCACGACGTCGTAGGGCGCGGCGCCCAGCGGGCCGGCGGGGACCTGCGCAGCCCCGGGCGCGGGCGGGCCGGGCGCCGCGGCGACCAGCGCGTCGGCGCGGCCGTCCGTGAGGTCCTCGACGAGGGCGTGCACCCGCCGCCGCCCGCGCCGCACCCCGCGCCGCGCCCGGGTCAGCGCGGCGGCGTCGAGGTCGAGCAGGTCGACGCGCGACGCGCGGCGGGCCAGGCGCCCGAGCGGGAGGTCGTCGCCGTTGCCCGCACCGGCGACGAGCACGCGCGACCCGGGGGCGACCACGCCGTCCAGCAGCGCCCAGGCCTGCTCGCGCGCCGGGCGCCAGCGCCCGCGCCGCGCGCGGCCCCCCTTGGCGTTGTTGGCGCTGTTGGCCTCCCGGACGCCGGCCGTGGCGCTCAGTCGGCCGGCTCCTCGAAGAAGTCCGGGTGGGCGGCGCGGATGTGCCCCAGGCCCGAGAGCACCATGCGCAGGTGGTGGCGCAGCGCCTCCTCGGCCCGGTCGGGATCGCCCGCGGCCACCGCGGCGACGACCTGGCGGTGCTCGGCGACCATCTCGCCGAGGTAGCCGGGCTCGGGCAGCGAGAGGCGGCGCACGCGGTCCAGGTGCCCGTTGGCGCGGCGGCTGAGGTCCCAGGCGATCTCGTGGCCGCTGAGCTCGCACAGCGACCGGTGCAGCGCCTCGTCCAGCCCGTCGAACGCCTCGGCGTCGCCCGCGGCCTGGGCGCGGTCCTGCGCGGCCAGGTTGGCCTGCAGCTCGGCCAGCGCGTCCTCCCCCGCCCGCTGGGCGGCCAGGCGGATGGCCGCGCACTCCAGGGCCTCGCGGACGAACGCGGCGTCGGCCACGCCCTCGGTGGAGATGAGCGTCACGAACGTCCCCAGCTGCGGGACGATCGCCACCAGCCGCTCGTCGCGCAGGCGCACGAGCGCCTCACGCACCGGGGTGCGGCTGACCCCCAGTAGCTCGGCCAGCTCGTTCTCCGACAGCCGCCGGCCCGGCTCGAGCTCGGCGCTGATGATGGCCTCGCGCAGGGCGAGGTAGACCTGATCACGCGCCGACCCGCCGCTGGCGCGCTCCCCGAGGGCGATCCGCATCGCGGGAGGCTACAGCGGCCTCACCAGCTGCGGGTGAGCCCACCGTCGACGAGCAGCCGCTGGCCCGTGACGTAGGCGGCCGGCTCCGAGCACAGGAAGACCGCGGCGGCCGCGATCTCCTCCGGCGTGCCCAGCCGGCCGGCGGGCACCTCGGTCCGCGCGCGCTCCTGCGCGGCGTCCATCCCGCCCTGGGTGGAGGCGAGGCGGTCGGTGGCGATCCGGCCGGGCAGCACGCTGTTGAGCGTCACGCCGTCGGCGGCCACCTCGCGGGCGAGATGCTTGAAGGCCGCCAGGAGGCCGGGGCGGTTGGCGTTGGAGAGCTGCAGGCCGGCCAGCGGCTCCAGCGCCGCGCTGGAGGAGACCCCCACCACGCGGCCGAAGCCGCGCTCGCGCATGCCCGGCAGCACGCGGCGCAGGATGGCCATCGGCGAGACGACCAGGCTGCGGTGCGCGGCCTCCCACTGCTCGTCGGTGAAGCCGAGCGGGTCGGCGCCGGCGGGCGGGCCGCCGGTGTTGGCGACGTAGATCTCGATCGGGCCGAGGTCGCGCTCCACGCCGTCGACCAGGCCGTCGACCGCGCCGAGGTCGGCGCTGTCGAACACGAGCGCGCGACCGCCGATCGCCTCGGCCACCGCGCTCGCGTCGGCCTGCGTGCGCGCGGCGACCGCCACGCGCGCGCCCTCGGCCGCCAGGCCCTCGGCGATCGCGCGGCCGATCCCGCGCGAGCCGCCGGTGACCAGCGCGACACGTCCCCGCAGTCCGAGCTCCATGTCCGAAGCCTGCCAGCAAGCCCGGCGCCACGGCGACGTGAAGCGCCCGACGAGCCCTTCGAGGTCCTGCGCGCGGCGTCGCTGATCGTGCCGATCGCACCGGCTTGCGGACCTCCACGGCCACGACGGCGGCCGGCATTCGCCCGGCGCCCGGGCCGGTCAGCCCTGAGACATCCTCAGGGGTCAGCCGGACCCGCGCCGGCGCGGGGCGCGGCCCGGCGGCTGCCGCGGAGCCGGGCCCTCGGGGACCGGCGTCAGCGGCCGTGTCTGCGGCCGGCCCGCGCGCACGACGACGTCCTGGCCCTCGTGGCCGACCGTCAGCTCGTCGCCCTCCTCCAGCACGTAGGTCGCCGTGCCGCGGCGCACGGCGACGGCCAGGCGCCGCCCCCGCGCGGTGAGGCGGAAGACGAGCCCGTCGACGCCGGCGGGCAGCCGCGGTGCGAAGCTCAGCCGGCCGCCGTGGTCGCGGAAGCCGCCCAGGCCGGCGACGATCGCCAGCCACGTGCCGGCCAGCGAGGCGATGTGCAGGCCGTCGCGGGTGTTGTGCTCGATGTCGTGCAGATCCATGAGCGCGGCCTCGCCCGCGTAGTCGTAGGCCAGCCCGAGATGGCCCGTCTCGGCCGCGACGATCGCCTGCACGCAGGCCGACAGCGACGAGTCGCGCACGGTCAGCGGCTCGTAGTAGGCGAAGTCGCGGACCTTCTCGTCGTGGGTGAAGCGGTCGCCGCAGGCGTATAGCGCGAGGACGAGGTCAGCCTGCTTGATGACCTGCTTGCGGTACAGGTCGAAGTACGGCGCGTGCAGCAGCAGCGGGTAGTCCTCGGGGCCCGTGGTGTCGAAGTCCCAGGGCGCGTGCTTCGTGAAGCCCTCGGCCTGCGGATGGACCTCGAGCCGCGAGTCGTAGGGCACGTGCATCGTGTCCGCCGCCCGCCGCCAGGCCTCGAGCTCGCGCGCGTCGACGCCGAGCGCCTGCGCGTCGCGCGGCAGCCGCCCGGCCAGGTCGACGGCGGCCGAGAGGTTCCGGGCGGCCATGAGGTTGGTGTAGACGTTGTCGTCGCTCAGCGCGCTGTACTCGTCGGGGCCGGTGACGCCGGGGATGCGGAAGGCCCCCACCGCGTCGTGATGGCCCAGCGAGCGCCACAGGCGGGCGGTCTCCACGAGGATCGGCAGCGCCACCTCGGCCTCGAACCCCGGGTCGTCGGCGACCGCGAGGTAGCGCACGACGGCCGCCGCGATGTCGGCGTTGACATGGAAGGCCGCTGTGCCCGCCGGCCAGTAGCCCGAGCACTCCCGGCCCGCGATCGTCCGCCACGGGAAGGCGGCGCCGGCCAGGCCGAGCTGGGCGGCCCGCTCGCGCGCGGCGGGCAGCGTCGCGTGGCGCCAGCGCAGCGCGTCGGCCACGGCCCGGGCGTGACGTAGCTCAGCACGGGCAGCACGAAGGACTCCGTGTCCCAGAAGGCGTGGCCGTCGTAGCCGGCGCCCGTGAGGCCCTTGGCCGCGATGGGCCGGCGCTCGGCGCGCACCCCGGCCTGGAAGACGTGGAACAGCGAGAAGCGCACGGCCTGCTGGAGCTGGGCGTCGCCCTCGATCTCGACGTCGGCGCGGGTCCAGAAGTCGTCGAGGACCTCGCGCTGGGCGGCGCACAGCCCGTCCCAGCCCGTGTGGCGCGCCTCGGCCAGGCTGCCGCGCACCTGCGCGCGCACCGACGGCAGCGAGCGGCTGCCCGACCAGCCGTAGGACAGGTACTTGAGCACGCGCAGCCGCGATCCGACCGGGATGTCGGCGGCCACCGTCACGCGGCCGACGTCGCCGGCGGCCTCCACGTCGACGTCGTAGCCGTCGGGGCCCGCGATCTCGTGGTCCATCGCCGCGGCCATCCGCAGTCCGCTGCGGCGGGTGTGGTGGGCCAGCAGCACGCCGAGCTCGTGCTGGTAGTGCTGCTCGGCGACCAGCGGGTGGTCCATCGTCGCCGCGGCGCGCGGGTCGCCGTCGGCGTGGCGCTGGACGCCGCCGTTGGCGATGAGCTCGGACTGCACGACGAGCCGCGCCGCCTGGCCGACGGGCTCGACCTCGTAGAGGATCGCGGCCACGCCGCGCTGCGTGAAGGACACCAGGCGCGTGGAGGTCACGAGGACCTCGCGGCCCGCGGGCGAGCGCCAGTGTGCCCGGCGGCGCAGCACCCCGCCGCGCAGGTCGAGCACGCGCTCGTGCTCCAGCAGCCGGCCGTAGCGGACGTCGAAGAGCTCGTCGTCGACGAGCAGCCGCAGCGGCTTGCCGTCCGTCACGTCCAGGACGGTCTCGCCGGCCTCCGGGTTGCCGTAGGCCGGCTCGGCGTAGGGCAGCGGCCGCTCCTCGTGGAACCCGTTGAGGTAGGTGCCGGGCAGGCCGGCCGGCTCGCCCTCGTCGAGGTTGCCGCGCAGGCCGATGTGCCCGTTGGCCAGCGCGAAGATCGACTCGGTCTGGGCGAGCACGTCGAGGTCCAGGCGCGTCTCGCGGATGGCCCACGGGTCGTTCTCGAAGCAGGGGTGGCCGATCACGTCAGGTCGGCCAGGTCGTCGACGACCACGTCGGCGCCGTGCGCGCGCAGGGCGTCGCGCTGGCCGACGCGGTCCACGCCGACGACGTAGCCGAACCCGCCGTCGCGCCCGGCCTGCACGCCGGCCAGCGCGTCCTCGAAGACGGCGGCGCGGTCCGGTGGCACGCCCAGGCGCCGCGCGCCCTCCAGGAAGCTGTCGGGCGCGGGCTTGCCGCGCAGGCCGAGATCGCGGGTGACGTGCCCGTCGACGATCTCCTCGAACAGGTCGAGGATGCCCGCGGCCTGCAGCCCGGCGCGGCAGTTGGACGACGAGGACACCACGGCGCGGCGCAGCCCGGCGTCGCGCGCGGCGTGGACATAGGCGATCGAGCCGTCGTAGGCCTGCACGCCGTCGCGCTCGATGATCTGCTGGACGAGCTCGTTCTTGCGGTCGCCGAGCCGGCGGACCTCGTCGTCGTCGACCTCGATGCCGCGCGAGGACAGGAAGCCGCGGACGCCGTCGTCGCGCGGCAGCCCGTCGACGTGCTCGTCGTAGTCGGCGTGGGCGTCGAAGGGCACGAACTCCTCGCCCGTGCGCCGGGCGCGGTCGCGCAGGTACTCGTCGAAGAGCTGCTTCCACGCGGCGGCGTGGATCTTCGCGGTCTGGGTGAGCACCCCGTCGAGGTCGAACAGGCAGGCGGTCACGGGGTCCGGGAGTCCGAGCATCGTCGGCTGGCTACCCGGCCCCGCCGGACTCAGTCGTTGGCCGTCACCGCGTCCAGGACCGCCGCGAACTTGCGGCGGGCGTCCTCGCGGCGCGTCGGGACGTGCTCGGTGGGGACCTCGCCCTCGGGCGCGCTGTAGCCGCGCAGCACCTGGCGCGCGACGGACTGGCGATGGACCTCGTCGGGCCCGTCGTAGATCCGCGCAGCCCGCGCGTAGCGGTACATCGCCTCCAGCGGCAGGTCGGTCGAGTAGCCCAGGCTGCCGTGGGCCTGCAGCGCACGATCGATGACGTCGTGCAGCATCTCGGCGCCCGCGTACTTGATCATGCTGATCGGCGTGCGGGCCGCCGCGACGCCCTGGGTGTCCATGACCCACGCCGCGTGCAGCGTCATGAACCGCGCCGCCTGCATCTGCGCCGCCGAGTCGGCGACCCAGTTCTGCACGGTCTGGTGCTCGGCCAGCGTCTTGCCGTGCGCGACGCGGTAGGTCGCCCGCTCGCAGAGCATGTCGAAGGCCCGCTGGGCCACGCCCAGCCAGCGCATGCAGTGGTGGATCCGCCCCGGGTACAGCCGCTGCTGGGCGATGAGGAAGCCCTCGCCCTCGCCGCCGAGGCGGGCCGACGCCGGGATCCGCACGTCCTCGTAGAGGACCTCGGCGTGGCCGCCGAGCTTGCCGAAGGACTCCCACGGGTGCTCCATCGTCGGCACGTCGCGCAGGATCTGCACGCCCGGCGTGTCGACGTCGACGACGAACATCGAGGCACGCTGGTGCGGGCGCGCCTCGGGGTCGGTGACGGCCATGACGATGAGGAAGTCGGCGATGGACGCGTTGGAGGAGAACCACTTGCGGCCGCTGATGACGTAGTCGTCGCCGTCGCGTGTCGCGCGGGTGCGCAGCAGCGTCGGGTCGCTGCCGGCCGTGTCGGGCTCGGTCATCGAGAACGCCGACTTCAGGTCGCCGGCCAGCAGCGGCTCGAGGTAGCGCTCCTTCTGCTCCGGGTTGCCGGCGAGCGCCAGGATCTCGCTGTTGCCCGAGTCCGGCGCCTGGCAGCCGAACGCGTTGGGGGCGAACGGGCTCGTGCCGAGCACCTCGTGCAGCAGGCCGAGCTTGACCTGGCCGAAGCCCTGCCCGCCGAGCTCGGGGTCCAGGTGCGCGGCCCACAGCCCCTGCCGGCGCACCTCGGCCTGCAGCGGGGCGTAGATGCGGTCCAGGGCCTCCTGGGAGAGGTCGTGGGCGACCGTCTCGATCGGCCACACCTCCTCGCGCACGAACTCGCGTGCCCAGTCGAGCTTCTCCGCGTAGTGCGGCTCGGTGCTGAAATCCCAGGCCATGCGGGCATCCTCGCACGTCGCGGGGGCGCCGCGGGAGGGCGGCTCAGGGCCCGGCGTGGCGGCGGTGGCGCAGGAACAGGCCGACCGCCAGGACGATGGCCACCACGACGAGCGCGCCGACGCCCACGTCGCGGATGATCGCCCCCACCGCGTCACCGGCGACGTAGGCCAGCACGCCGACGGTCGCGGCCCACGAGATCCCGCCCAGCGCGTTGAACGCCAGGAACGACCGCCAGCGCATGCGCGTGATGCCGGCCAGCCACGACGCCCAGACCCGCAGCCCGAGGATCCAGCGCCCGAAGAACACGGCCTTGGGCCCGTGGCGCTCGAAGAACGGCTCGCCGACCTCCAGCACCCGCTGGCGCTGGGTGGCGAAGCGGCCGGGGCGCTCGAGCAGCCTGCGGCCGCCGCGGCGGCCGATGAGGTAGCCGAGGTTGTCGCCGATGATCGCCGCCGACGCGGCGACGACGATGACCAGCGCGAGGTCGAGCTGGCCCTGCCCGGCGAGCACGCCGGCGGCGATGAGCGCCGTCTCGCCCGGGACGGGCACGCCGCCGGACTCGGCCATGACCAGGCCGAAGAGCGCGGGGTAGCCGACGTCGTTGGCGAGGCTCATCGGCCGCGATCCTGACGGATCAGAGCCGAGCGCAGCGCATCGTCTGCTCGAACTGCTCCTGGCTGAGCGCGGGCGTGGCCAGCGGCGTGACGCCGCGGCGCTCGGCGCGCAGACCGTCCAGGACGATGGGGAGCATGCGCCGCCAGACCTCCGGCGCGACGTCGGTGGCGTAGATCCCGGCCGCGCCGACCATGAACTGCAGGAGCGGGATGTCGGTGGACTCGACGTCGGCGCGCAGCGAGCCGTCGGCCTGCGCGCGCTCCAGGATGCGCAGGACGAGCGGCTTGATGCGCTCGCGTACGGCGGCCACGCGCTGGCGGCCGTGCACGGAGCTGAAGACGATCTGCTGGAGGCCGCGGTCGGCGGTGTGGCGCTCGCACGCGCGCTCCATGAAGTGCGTGAAGCCGGTCCACGGGTCCTCGTGGGCCAGCGCCTCCTCGGCGAGCGAGACGATGCCGGCGATGCGGTCCTCGAAGAGCGCGTCGATGAGCTCCTCCTTGACCGGGAACCGCCGGTAGACGGTGCCGACGCCCACTCCGGCGCGGCGGGCGACCTCGTCGAGCGTGACGTCGAGCCCGGCCTCGGCGAAGAGCTCGGCGGCCGCCTGCAGGATCCGCTGCCGGTTGCGCTCGGCGTCGCGGCGCAGCGGGCGGTCGGCCGGCGTGGCGTCCGTGCTCATGCGGCCAGCGTAGCGGAAGTGGAGGATGCCTCTCCATTTAGTGCTACCGTGCCGACACCGAAGTTGAGATGACTCCTCCGTTTCGCCCCCGACCCACCCGACCTTCCCCACATGACCGAGCACGCCGATCCGCACCACGCCCGCCGCTGGCTCATCCTCGCCGTCCTCGGCCTGGCCCAGCTCATGGTGGTCCTCGACGCCACGATCGTGAACATCGCGCTGCCCTCCGCGCAGAAGGCGCTGGAGTTCTCCAACGACAACCGCCAGTGGATCGTCACCGCCTACGCGCTGGCGTTCGGCTCGCTGCTGCTGCTCGGCGGGCGCATCGGCGACCTCTTCGGCCGCAAGTGGGTGTTCATCGTCGGCCTCGGCGGCTTCGCGATCGCCTCCGCGCTCGGCGGCACGGCGCAGAGCTTCGGCGTCCTCGTGATCGCCCGCGCCCTGCAGGGCGCGTTCGGCGCGCTGCTGGCCCCGGCCGCGCTGTCGCTGCTGACGACGACGTTCACCGAGCCGGAGGAGCGCAACAAGGCCTTCGGCGTCTTCGGCGCGCTGGCCGGCAGCGGCGCCGCCGTCGGCCTGCTGCTCGGCGGCATCCTCACGGAGTACCTGTCCTGGCGCTGGTGCCTGTACGTCAACCTCGCCTTCGCGGGCGTGGCCATCGCCGGTGCCGCGACGCTGCTGACCAACCAGCCCCAGCACGACAAGCCGCGGCTCGACATCCCGGGCACGCTGACGGCGTCGGCGGGCCTGTTCGCCCTCGTCTACGGCTTCTCACACGCCGCGACGTCGAGCTGGTCGAACGCGACGACGATCGGCTTCCTGGCGGCCGGCGTGGTGCTCCTGGCCGTCTTCGTGGTCCTCCAGCGCCGTGTGGCCCATCCGCTGCTGCCGCTGCGGATCGTCCTGGACCGCGACCGCGGCGCCTCGTACCTGGCCGTCGGGCTCTCGGGCATCGCGATCTTCGGCGTGTTCCTGTTCCTGACGTACTACCTGCAGCAGAACCTCGGCTTCTCGCCGATCGAGTCCGGCCTGGCGTTCCTGCCGATGACCTTCGCCATCATGATCTCGGCGACGACCTCGCAGACCCAGCTGCTGCCGCGCGTCGGCGCCCGCCCGCTCATCGGCTCCGGGATGGTCCTGGGGTGCATCGGGATGATCTACCTGACGGGGATCGCGCCGCACTCCAGCTACGCGTCGCACGTGCTGCCCGCGCTGCTGATCATGGGCGTCGGCTTCGGCCTGATCTTCGCCCCGGCGATGAGCATCGCGACGCTGGGCGTCGAGCCCCACGACGCCGGCGTCGCCTCGGCGATGGTCAACACGATGCAGCAGATCGGCGGCTCGATCGGCACCGCGCTGCTCAGCACGCTGGCGGCCAGCGCGTCGACCTCCTACCTCCAGACGCGCCGCCCGTCGGCCGACGTCGTGGCCCAGGCCGCGGTCCACGGCTACACGACCGCGTTCTGGTGGTCGGCCGCGATCTTCGCGATCGCCGCGGTCGTCTGCACCGCCCTGCTGCGTCCGGGCGTCCAGGCGCCCGCGCCGGCGGGCGAGCCGGTGTTCGCGCACTAGCGGCCCTGCACCCCCAACAACAGGTCCACGAACCCGTCGGCGACCTGCTCGGCGGTCAGGCGGCCGCGGGGGCGGAACCACTGGGGCGTGTGGTTGACCATGCCCAGCAGCGCGAGCAGCGCGAGGCGGCGGTCGCCGAACGCGAACGCCCCCGCGCGCTCGCCACGCAGCAGCACGTCGTCGAGCAGGTCCTCGAACGCCTTGCGGCTGGCGCGCACCGCGCGCCACTGGGGCTCGTGCTCGAGCACGTGGCGCTCCTGCTGGAAGACGAGCATGTGCGCGCGGTGGCGCCCGACGTGCTCCACCCACATGCGGACGAGCCCGCGCAGCTCGTCCTCGGGCGCGAGCTCCTGCGCGCGGAGCTCGCGCGCCGCGGCCAGCAGCGGGACCATCAGCTCGTCGCAGATGGCCACGAGCAGGCCGGCCTTGGACCCGATGTAGTGATACAGCCCGCCGGCCGCCAGCCCCGTGGCGTCGGTGAGGTCCTGCATCGAGGTCGCGTGGTAGCCCTGGCGGGCGAAGACCTCGGCCGCCGCGTCCACCACCTCGGTGCGCCGGCGCTCGTAGCGCTCGCGCAGGGCGGGTCGGGTGGGCGGGGCGGGCACGGGGTCGCGGCGGAGGGTCGGGGTCCGAACGACCATTCGAACTTCGAACGGTCCTTCGGTATTGTCGCCGCATGGTGTCACAGGCGACGCAGGTCCGCGAGCCCCGGAGCCCACGATGAGCGCGCCCTCGCTCCCGGGGCGCGTCCTCGTCCGCGAGGTCGGCCCCCGCGACGGGTTCCAGAACGAGCCCGAGGTCGTCCCGACCGACGACAAGGTCCGGCTCATCGACGCGCTGGCGCGCACGGGGCTGCGCCGCATCGAGGTCACCTCGTTCGTGCGCGCCGACGTCATCCCCCAGCTCGCCGACGCCGCCGAGGTGCTGCGCCGCATCGACGTGCCCGACGGGGTGGCCGTGTCGGTCCTGGTCCCCAACGAGCGCGGGCTGGACGCCGCCCTGGCGCTCCGCGACCGCTTCGACGAGGTCAGCGTCTTCCTCTCGGCCTCCGAGACCCACAACCGGCACAACGTCAACCGCAGCGTCGAGGCCTCGCTCGACGGCCTGCAGCGCGTGCTCGGCCGGGCCCGCGAGGCCGGGCTGCGCTGCGAGGCCGTCATCTCGACCGCGTTCGGCTGCCCCTACGAGGGCGCCGTCGACGAGGACCGCGTCCTGGACATCGCTCGCCGCCTCGTCGCCGACGGCGCCCAGGAGATCGGCTTCGGCGACACGACGGGCATGGCCAACCCGCTCGGCGTCGGGCGCTTCTTCACGCGCGCCGCGCAGGCGCTCGGCGACGACGTCCAGCTCACCGCGCACTTCCACAACACCCGCGGGCAGGGCCTGGCCAACGTCCTGGCCGCCCTGCAGGCCGGGTGCGCGTCGCTGGAGTCGAGCTTCGGCGAGCTCGGCGGCTGCCCGTTCCCGCCCGGCGCGACCGGCAACGTGGCCACCGAGGACGTCGTCTCCATGCTGCACGAGATGGGCATCGAGACCGGCGTCGACCTGGCCGCCGTGCTCGAGGCCGCCCGCGCCGTGCGCGACGTGCTCGGCCGCCCGCTCGGGTCGCACACGCTCACGGCGGGACCCGTCGACTGGAGCGGCACGGCATGAGCCTGCATGACCTCGGCCCGGTGCTGATCGCCAACCGCGGTGAGATCGCGATCCGCGTCGCGCGCACCGCCCGCGCGCTCGGCCTGGAGACCGTCGGCGTCATCACCGCCGCCGACCACGACCCCGCCCACCCCGCCGCGCACGCCGACGCGGTCGACGTCGCCGTGGCGGTCGAGTCCTATCTCGACCCGGCCGAGCTGCTGCGCGCCGCCGCGGTCGCCGGCGCCCGCTCCGTGCACCCGGGCTACGGCTTCCTCTCCGAGAACGCCGGCTTCGCCCGCGCGGTCGCCGAGGCCGGGCTGACGTGGATCGGCCCGCCCCCGCAGGCCATCGAGCTCATGGGCGACAAGGCGGCCGCCAAGGAGGCCGCCGCGGCCGCCGGCGTGCCCGTGGTCCCCTCGGGCGATGACGGCGGGATGCCCGTCATCGTCAAGGCCCTGGCCGGCGGCGGCGGCAAGGGCATGCGCGTCGTGCGCGACGCCTCCGAGCTGGAGGCCGCGACCGCCGCGGCGCGCCGCGAGGCCCAGGCGGCCTTCGGCGACGACCGCGTGCTCATCGAGCGCTACCTCGAGCGCCCCCGCCACCTCGAGATCCAGGTGTTCGCCGACGCCCACGGCACCTGCGTGCACCTCGGCGAGCGCGAGTGCTCCCTGCAGCGCCGCCACCAGAAGGTCGTCGAGGAGGCGCCCTCGCCCGTCGTCGACGCCGCGCTGCGCGCCCGCATGGGCGACGCCGCGGTGCTGCTGGCCAAGGCATGCAACTACGTCGGCGCCGGGACGGTGGAGTTCATCGCCACCGGCGACGCGAGCGAGTTCTACTTCCTGGAGATGAACACCAGGTTGCAGGTCGAGCACCCGGTCACCGAGCTCGTCCACGGCGTCGACCTGGTCGAGCACCAGCTGCGCGTCGCCGCCGGCGAGCCGCTCGCGCTGCGCCAGGAGGAGCTCGTCCCGCAGGGTCACGCGATCGAGGCGCGCCTGTACGCGGAGGACCCGGCCGCCGGCTTCCTGCCCGCCACGGGCACGGTGCGCGTCTACCGCGAGCCCACCGGCGAGGGCGTGCGCGTGGACTCGGGCATCCGCGTGGGCAGCGACGTCGGCACGGCCTACGACCCCATGCTGGCCAAGGTCATCGCCCACGGACCCGACCGCGCGACCGCGCTGGCGCGCCTGGACCGGGCGCTGGCGACCTTCGACCTGGCCGGCGTGACGACCAACGCCGCGTTCACCCGCGCGCTGCTGGCGCGCGACGACGTCCGCGCGGGCGAGCAGGACACCGGCCTGCTGGAGCGCGTGCTCGCCGACCTGGCCGTCGACCCGCCGCCCGACCTGGTCGCCGCCGCGATGCTCGCCGCCGCGGGCACGGGCCGGCCCGCCGGGCCGTGGCAGCGCACGCTGGCCGGCCACGGCGAGGCGCGCGTGGGCGACGGCCGCGTCACGGTCGACGACCGCGAGTGGGCCGCGACGGAGGTCGCGCTCGGCGACGACGGGATCGCGCACATCGCCCTGGACGGCGTGCGCCGGCGCTACGCGGTGGCCGTCGGTCCCGACACGGTCTGGATCGGCCGCGACGGCCACCACCTCGAGGTCGCCACCGAGCGCCGCGCCCACGACGGCGCGGGCGCGCTGTCGGGCTCGCTGGAGGCGCCCATGCCGGGCACCGTGCTGCTCGTGCACGTCGCCGACGGCGACGCCGTCGCCGAGGGCGACGTCCTGCTCGTCCTGGAGTCGATGAAGATGGAGCTGTCGATCACCGCGCCCCACGCGGGGACCGTCGCGGGGCTGGACCTGGCGCCGGGCGACCGCGTGACGCTGCGCCAGCCGCTGGTGGCCGTCGTGGCCGAGGAGGAGGGGAACGCATGAGCACCGCAGCCGACACGTCGCATCGGGACGAGCACCTCGAGCTGATCGCCGACCTGGAGGCGCGCCTGGAGCGCGTGCGCGCGGGCGGCGGCGAGCGGGCGCGCCGGCGCCACCTTGACCGCGGCAAGCTCCTGGCGCGCGACCGCGTGCGCTGGCTCTGCGACCCGGGCGCCCCGTTCCTGGAGCTGAGCACGCTGGCCGCCGAGGAGCTCTACGACGGCGACGCTCCCGGCGCGGGCGTGGTCACCGGCATCGGCCTGGTCAACGACCGCCGCGTCGTCGTCGTGGCCAACGACGCCACCGTCAAGGGCGGGACCTACTACCCCATGACGGTCAAGAAGCACCTGCGCGCCCAGGAGATCGCGGTGCACAACCGGCTGCCCTGCGTCTACCTCGTCGACTCCGGCGGGGCGTTCCTGCCCATGCAGGACGACGTGTTCCCCGACCGCGAGCACTTCGGGCGCATCTTCTACAACCAGGCGACCATGTCGAAGGCCTCGATCCCGCAGATCGCCTGCGTCATGGGCTCGTGCACCGCCGGCGGCGCCTACGTGCCGGCGATGAGCGACGAGACCGTCATCGTCCGCGACCAGGGCACGATCTTCCTCGGCGGGCCGCCGCTGGTGAAGGCGGCCACCGGCGAGGTCGTGACCGCCGAGGAGCTCGGCGGCGGCGACGTGCACGCCCGCACCAGCGGCGTCGTCGACCACCTCGCCGTCGACGACCGCCACGCGCTGGAGATCGTCCGGCGCATCGCGGGCACCCTGCCCGCCCCGCCCGCGCCGCCCTGGGAGCGCCTGCCCCCGCGGCCGCCGGCGCTGGATCCCGAGACGATCCTCGACGTCGTCCCCGTCGACGCGCGCACGCCCTACGACGCGCGCGAGGTCATCCGGCGCATCGTCGACGCCGGCGAGCTCCAGGAGTTCAAGGAGCTCTACGGCACGACCGTCGTCACCGCGTTCGCCCACCTCGACGGCCACCCGGTCGGCATCATCGCCAACAACGGGATCCTGTTCAGCGACTCCTCGCTGAAGGCCGCGCACTTCATCGAGCTCTGCGACCGCCGCGGCATCCCGCTCCTGTTCCTGCAGAACATCTCCGGGTTCATGGTGGGCAAGGACTACGAGGCCGGCGGCATCGCCAAGGACGGCGCCAAGCTCGTCACCGCGGTCGCCTGCGCGCGCGTGCCCAAGATCACGGTCGTCGTCGGCGGCTCGTTCGGCGCGGGCAACTACGGCATGTGCGGGCGCGCCTACTCGCCGCGCTTCCTGTTCATGTGGCCCAACGCGCGCATCAGCGTGATGGGCGGCGAGCAGGCCGCGACCGTGATGCGCGAGGTCGGCCAAGAGGAGGTCGGCGCCCAGCTCAAGGACCAGTACGAGCACCAGGGCCGGCCGGTCTACTCCACCGCCCGGATCTGGGACGACGGCATCATCGACCCGCGCGACACCCGCGCCGTGCTGGCCCAGGCCCTGGCCGCCTGCGCGGGCGCCCCGCTCGGTGAGCTGGGCTACGGCGTCTTCCGCATGTAGCCCCGCTCAGCCGCGCAGCTGCAGCGCGACGGCCAGGCGCCCCGACGGGAAGGCCGGGGCGGTGAGGTGCACCGTGCGCAGGCCGGGCCCGTGCAGCGCCACGCTGCCGGGCACCAGGCCCGCCGGCCCGCGCAGCACCACGCCGGCGCCGGTGAAGCGGTGCATGAGCTTGATGTAGCCCGTGTCGTCCTGGACCGACAGCGTGACCCGGCCCAGGACGTGCCCGGACGTGGTGCGCAGCGTCCGCGAGGCGGGCGCGAGCACGTAGGGCCCGCCGACGTCGCCGACGAGCCGCCCGTCGGCTGCGACCGCGCGGATGCGCACGACGTGCAGGGTGCGCTGGCGGAAGAAGCGGATGATCGCGGCGCGCAGCGCGACGGGGTCGTTGGCGGCCACGGCGTGCAGGAAGCCGCGGTCCGTCGCGACGTGGCGCAGCACGCGCCGGGCCTGGGCGCCGCCGGTCTCGGAGGCCAGCAGGCGCAGGCCCGCGCTGCGGACGACCTCCCCGCGGGTCGCGGCCGGCGTCGCGCCGCAGCGCACCTGCGCCCCCTGGCCGATCACGAGGGCCACGCGCATCGGGCCCGACGGGTAGGCCGTCGCGGCGAACGACGCCGTGCCGTGGGCGTGCGGGCCCATGACCACGTCGGCGCCGGTCACCGTGCGCGTGATGCCGGCGATCGCCGCGTCGCTGGTGACCGACATCACATAGCGGCCGACGGGATGGCCCGCCGGGTCGCGGATGAGGCCGTGCACGGGCGCGGGCGCCGGGCTGTGGCCGACGTCGGCGAGCAGGTGGACCCCGCGGGTGATCCGGATGCGGTGGATCTGGTTCTTGAGCAGCGGGTGCAGCGCCGCCATCGTCGCGGCCGGGTCCCCGGCGTACACGGCACGGGCCAGGGCCTGGGAGCGGGCGAGCCGCCGCCGGGCGCTGACCACGTTGCGCCCCGCCGCGGCCTGGCGGTAGATCCGCTGGGCGATCGTGCGCAGCTCGCCGGCGACGGCGGCCGGGCACGAGGTGGCCGTGGCGGTACCGGCGGCCTGGTGCGCGGCGGCCTGGGCCGCCGGGGTGCGGTGCCCGGCGGCCGCGCTCCCGCAGCCGGCGAGGACGAGGACCGCGGCGGCGGCGGCCAGGCGCATGACCGGGCGCGTGACGCGGGGACGGGTGCAGGGGGGCATCGGCCGCCAGCGTGGCCTGCAGACCTTCGCGCCCGATGAAGGCGGCGTTGGTGGTTCATGGGGTCCCGCGCCAGGGCGGCAGCCGCATGGCGAACACCGCGCCGACCCCGTCCTGGACGGTGGCCAGCGTGCCACCCTGGGCCTCGGCCAGCGCCCGCGCGATCGCCAGGCCGAGCCCGGCGCCGGGCGTGCCGGGCGCCGCGCGACCGCGGGCGAAGCGCCGGAAGACGTCCTCGCGCTCGGCCTCGGCGACCCCGGGGCCCTCGTCGGCGACGGCGACGACCACGGCGTCGGTCTCGGCGTGGACGGTGACCGTCACCGCGCCCTCGCCGTAGTTGCAGGCGTTGTCGAGCAGGATGCGCAGGACGCGCACGGCGGCCGCCGGGTCGGCGAGCGCGAGGGCGGGTCCGACCCGGACGTGCAGCGAGCGGTCGGCGGCCAGCAGCCGCGCCTCGAACTCCGGAGCGATCGTCTCGGCCAGCTCGCCGAGCTCCAGCGGCTCGGGGTGCAGCCCGTCGCCGCCCTCGACGCGGCTGAGGTCCAGCAGGTCGGTCGCCAGCCCGACGAGCCGGTGGGTCTGGCGCAGCGCGGTGTCGGCCCGCCCGGCCGTCTCCTGCGGCGAGGTGCCGCCGCGCAGGACCTCCTCCTTGAGCAGCTCGAGGGTCGCCTGCAGCGACGCCAGCGGGGTGCGCAGCTCGTGGCTGGCGGTCGCGACGAACGCCTGGCGTGAGGACTCCTCCTCGACCAGCCGCGCGCGCATCTCCTCCAGCGCCCGGGCCACCACGGCGACCTCGTCGCCGCCGGCGACGGTGACCTCGTGGCCGAGGCCCTCGTCGCGCAGCGCGCGTGCGTCGGCGTACAGCGTCGCGAGCCGGCGCAGCATGCTGCGGCTGAGCAGGAGTGCGAGCAGGGCGCCCACCAGCAGCCCGGCGAGGAGGCCGAGCGGCAGGGCGCCGCGGATGACGCCGAGCGCCGCCCGGGTGTCGTCCAGGCGCTTGGCGATGACGAGCGTGATCCGCGTCGCCTCGTCGCGCGTGACGAGGATCGCGAACGCGCGGCCCTGGTAGGTGCCCGAGGCGACGTCGTCGCGGCGCCGCAGCGCCCTCGCGCGCTCGGCCGCCAGATCGGGCACGACGGGCTCACGGCCGGCATCCGCGCTGGAGGTGTCGGCCAGCACCCGCCCGGCCTCGTCGTAGATGACGATCCGGCCGCCGGCGCGGCGCGCGAGCTGCGAGGCGATGACGCGCAGGGCGCGAGCGCGCGGGTGCAGGTCGTCGTCGGGGATCGCGCGCAGCGCCGGGGCCGAGCTGCGCGCCAGGCCCCGCAGGTCGGCCAGCCGCTCGCTCTCCAGGCGCTTGGCCAGCAGCGGCGCGATCGTCAGCGTCGCCGCGGCGAGCGTCGCGACGCTCGTGGCCGCGAGCGCGATGGCCAGGCGAGGGCGCAGCCCGAGGCGCGGGAGCCAGCGGCCGGCCCCCGTCGCGGTCATCGGCCGATGCGATAGCCGGCGCCGCGGACCGTCACGATCCACTCCTCGTCGCCCCCGGCGTGGGCGAGCTTCTCGCGCACGTGGTGCACGTGGACGTCGACGCCCCGCGGATCGCGGTAGGCGTCGTCGCCGTAGACGGCGTGCAGCAGCTGGGTGCGCGAGCGCACGGCGCCGCCCGCGCGCAGGAGGGCCTCGAGCACGGCGAACTCTGACCGCGTCAGCGCGACCGGCGTGCCACCGACCTCGACGCGGACGGCCGCCGGATCCAGCGCGAGCGCCTCGTGGCGCAGCAGCCCGTCGCCGGCGGGCGCGGGCGCGGCGGCTCCGGTGCCCAGGCGCCGCAGCGCCGCGCGGACCCGGCTGCGCAGCTCGCTGATGCCGACGGGCTTGGTGACGTAGTCGTCGGCGCCGGCCTCCAGCGCGAGGACGACCTCGGCCTCGCCGTCGCGGGCGGTGAGCATCATCACGTACACGTCGCTGTCGGCCCGGCGCAGGCGCCGGCAGACCTCGACGCCGTCCGGGCCCGCGCCCAGCGCGACGTCGAGCAGCACGAGATCCTGGCGGCGCTCGGCCAGGGCGGCCAGGGCGGCGTTGCCATCGGCGGCGACCTGGACGTCGTGGCCGTCGGAGGCCAGCGCGCCCGCCATCGCCTCGCGCAGGTCGTCGTCGTCCTCCACGAGCAGGATCTGGGTGTCCATCGCCCCGCAAACGTAGCCGCTGCGCACGGATGCAACAGAGTCCCAACACAACGACAACCACGGGCTTGGGGACCGCTCACGCCGCGACGGGACAGTGGCGCTCCACCGTCTGCCAAGGAGCTCGCCGTGCCCACCCTGTCATCGCTGTCGATCGTGCTGCCCTGCTTCAACGAGGCGCCGAACGTGGCGGCCGCCGTCGCCGAGGCGCAGGCCGCCGCGTCGGCGTGCGCGAGCGAGCACGAGATCCTCGTCGTCGACGACGGCTCGACCGACGGCACGCAGGCCGTGGCGCACGCGATCGCGGCCGCCGACCCGCGCGTGCGCGTGGTCGTCCACGAGGCCAACCGCGGCTACGGCGCCGCCGTGCGGTCGGGCTTCAACGCGTCGCGCGGCGACTGGGTGCTGCTGACCGACGGCGACCTCCAGTTCGACCTCGGCGAGCTGTCGGCCTTCCTGGAGCCCGCCGCAGACCACGACCTCGTCGCGGGCTTCCGCATCGATCGGGCCGACCCGCTGCCGCGCCGGATGGCCGCCCACGCGTGGAACCGCCTCATGCGCCGGACGTTCGGCGTGGCGCTGCGCGACGTCGACTGCGCGTTCAAGCTCATGCGCGGCCCGGCGCTGCGCGCCCTGCCCCTGGAGAGCGACGGCGCCATGATCTCCACCGAGCTGCTCGTGCGCGCCCAGGACGCGGGCTGGCGCATCGGCGAGGTCGGCGTGCACCACCGCGCGCGGACCGCGGGGGAGCCCAGCGGCGGCGACCCGGCCGTCGTCTGGCGCGCGTTCCGCGAGCGCCGCGCGCTCATGCGCGACCTCCGCGCCCGCCGCGCCGCCCCGGCCTCGGCGGCGCTCGCGCGCCCGACCCCTTCGTGAAGGCAGTCCTCGGACGCCCGGCGCCGCCCACGCCCCTCACGGTCCCGGCGCGTCCGCGCGCCGCCCCGTCCCGGCCCCGCCGCGAGGCGCTCGCCGCGGCGGTCGTCGTGGCGCTCGCCGCGGTGCTGCGGCTCGCCGGCCTGGCGCACACGCCGCTGGACCCGTTCTACGACGCCTCGGTGCGCAGCATGGGCGGCTCGGCCCACGCGCTGCTGGTCGGCGCGTTCGACCCGTCCTCGCAGCTGGCGATCGACAAGCCGCCCGTCGATCTCTGGCTCCAGGTCGCCTCCACCCGGCTGCTCGGCTTCTCCCCGACCGCGCTCCTGCTGCCCGCGGCGCTGGGCGGCACGCTGGCCGTCGCGGCGCTCTACGACCTGCTGCGCACCCTGCTCGGCCACCGCGTCGCGCTCGCCGGCGCCCTCGTGCTCGCCGTCCTGCCCGTCGCGGTCATCACGTCGCGCAGCGACACGATGGACTCGGTCATGGCCGCGCTGCTGGTCGCCGCGCTGGCCGTCGCCGCCCGCGGGCTGCGCCGGGCGCGCATGGTCCACATCGCGGTCGCCGGGGCGCTCGTGGGCCTCGCGTTCGAGGTCAAGCTCTTCGAGGCTCTGATCGGGCTCGTCCCGCTCGCCGTGATGTGGTGGCTCGGCGCCCGCGCCACGCGGCGCCGCCGCCTGGCCGGTCTCGCCGCCGCCGGCGCGGCCTGCGCCGCGGTGGGCCTGGCCTGGCTCGTGGCGCTCACCGTCCTCGTGCCCGCCGGTCAGCGCCCCTACGCGTTCGGGTCGACCCACGGGTCGGCGTGGGAGGCGACGTTCGTCTACGACGGCTGGGACCGCCTCGCCGGCCTGCACCCGCCGCCGGTGCCCCGGCCGACCGGCCCGATCCGCGTGCGCCGCGCCGGGACGCTGGCCTCCGCGCGCCGGCGCACGGCGCAGGAGCACCGCGCCTCCGTCCTGCGCTCCCCCGCCGCGCCGGGGCCGCTGCGGCTGCTGTCGGGCCAGGCCCACCTCGGCGCCCGCCTGGGCGTTGTCCTCGTGGCCGCCTGGGCCGCGCTGCTGGCGCTCGGGCTCCTGGGTGCCCGCCGCCGCCTGGACCTGGACCGCACGGGCCGCGCGGGGCTGGCCGCGCTCGCCGCCTGGCTGGCGCTGGGCACACTGCTGTTTAGCGCCCAGCATGGGCTGCGCCCGCGCTACCTCGAGGCCTTCGACCCGGCCGTCGCGGCGTGCCTGGGCGCCGGGGTGGTCCTGGTCGCCGGCGTCAGGGCCGGGCGGCTGCGGCCATCGGCCCCGGGCGCGCGTGCCGCGCTGGCGGCCGCGCTGCTGCTGGCGGTGCTCGCCGCACCGACCGCCACGACGGTCGCGGCGATCCGCGGCCACGTGCAGGACTCGGGAGCGCCCGGCGGCCTGCCGTCGGCGCGCCTGGCCCGGCTGACGGCCTACCTGCGGGCCGACCAGGGCACCGCCCGGTACGAGACGGCCTCCGTGGCCGTCGCGAAGGCCGGCCCGGTCATCGCCCGCGACGGGCGGCCCGTGCTCATGCTCACAGGGACCTGGGGCCGCCCGCTGGTCTCCACGCGCCGGCTCGCGGCGCTCGTGCGCGCCGGGGAGGTCCGCACCGCGCTGGTCGGCGACAGCTGCACCGCGCTGTCGCCCAACCGCTGGGACGGCTGCTCGGCGCCCGCGCGCTGGATCCGCGCCCACGGCGTCGACGTCAGCGCCGCGGCGGGCCAGCCGCACGCGGGGTTCGTCTACGCGCTGGGACCCGCGGCGCCGGCGCGCCGTGCGCCCGCGCGGGCCGCCTCGGTCACCCGTCACGACCGTCGTCGGCGCCACGTGGCCCACCGGCGCCATGCGCGGCGCCGGCACCGCCGCCGCGCCCTCAGCCGCGCGGCTGCTGGTCGTCGCGGAAGGCGCTCAGGAAGCGCCAGGTCCGCACGGTCGAGCTGAACGGCAGCAGCGAGCGCCCGCCGGGCCAGCCGTGGTCGGCGCCCAGGACGCGGTCGTGGACGATCACGCGGCCCGCGGCGCAGGTCCAGCGCAGCTCCCGCACGCCCGGGGCCGGCGTGCTGCGCCGCGCGAGGCCGGGGCACGCGTCACGGACGCGCCACTGGTCCACGAACGGGCCGACGGCGCCGGCGTGCGTGCCCGTCGTCCCGTCGTAGGGGACGACGTGGTCGCGCAGGCCGTGGATCTCCAGGATCGGCAGTGGCCGCGACGGCGCGCAGGCCGGCAGCGTCGCATAACCGCCGGCCACCGGCGCGGCCGCCGACAGCAGGTCGGCGGCGCGGCAGGCCATCAGCGCGGCCATGCCGCCGCCGTTGGACACGCCGGTGATCCCCACCCGCGACGGGTCGCCGCAGCCCGCGGGCCCGGTCAGCACCGTGATGACCGCGCGCAGGTAGCCGACGTCGTCGGGCCGGCCGGCGCCGGTCGTCGAGACGTTCCAGAACGGCCGCGCTCCCGAGGCCGTCGGGTAGGCCACGAGGAACCCGCGCTCGTCGGCCAGGCGCGAGTAGCTCGTGGCGCGCGCGATCTGCTCGCCGGTCTGGCCGGCGCCGGGCAGCACGACGACCAGCGGCCGCCGGCCGGGCGGCGGCGTCCCGGGCGGGACGTGCAGGACGACACCGGGCCAGCCGTCCTGGATGTCGATGGGGTGGTTGCCGGGCGCCGGCGGCGAGCAGGCCGGCGCGGTGGCGACCGCGGGCGTGCGGCCGCGGTCGGCCGCCAGCGCGGCGACCGCGAGGGCCAGCAGCAGGCCGCCGAGGCCCAGGACCGCCAGCGGCAGCGCGCGGCGCACGCTCACGCTCACGCCGGCTCCGGGGCGCGGAACACCACGTGGCGCGAGAGCGTGTAGGTCACGAGCGTGACGACGGGCAGGACGACCGCCTCGGCCGCCAGGCGCTTGAGGTTGAGGTCGCTGGAGGCCAGGGCGATGCCGCCGGCGCTCAGCCCGGCGCCGAGCGCCTGGACCGCGACGTAGCGCGCGATGGTCGCCGCGTTGCCGGGCCCGACCCGGAACGTCCAGCGCCGGTTCCACGCGTAGCCGTTGGCGGCGCCCACTGCGAAGGCGATCGCCGAGGCGGCGGCCGCGTCCACGGCGTTGCCGCCGGTGAGGACCGCGAACACGGCCAGCGTCAGCAGCGTGTTGCCGACGCCGACCAGGCCGAAGCGGACCATCCGGGTGAGCTCGGAGATCATCGGACGAGCTGCATCTCGAGGTCGTGGTTGGCCAGCCCGGTCGGCGACCGGGTCGGGTAGAAGCCGGCGTCGTGCAGCAGCTGGGGCATCTGGGGCACCCCGCCGACGCCGAGCCACAGGCACCCGACGACGACGGCGGGCACGAGCGCCCGGGGCACCGCGAGCGCCGCGAACGGCAGGCACCACGCCAGGTACCACGGCATGACCCAGGACAGTGAGAGCGCGGCGGCCAGCAGCACGAGGCCGAGCGCCGGCAGCAGCCACCGCGGCCGCCACGCCACCGCGGCGCACGCGGCGAGCACCGCGACCACCAGCGCGTCGCGGCCCGCGGCCCGGACCGGCGCGTCGGCGCCGCCGTGGTGCAGGAGCACGCCCGCGAGGTTCGGCAGGCTCAGCGGCGTCACGAGCCGGCCCTGGATGCCGATGGCCGGCAGCGCACCGCCGAAGACGAGCAGGACGATGCCGGCCACGATCGCCCCGGTCCACGCCGCCCCGGCCGCCGCCCACACCCGGTGGCGGCAGCCGAGCACGACGAGCGGCACCACGACCGCGAAGGACGGCTTGAGGCCGGCGGCGGCGACGGCGAGCACACCGGCGGCGGCGTTCCAGCCGCCGCCGGTGTCCTGGCCGCCCGAGGCGTCCCGGACGGGGCGCGCTCGCGCGAGCGCACCGCGCAGGCCGCCGCGCCCACGATGCAGAGCATCGCCGGGGTGTCGTTGTGCAGCCCGCCGATGCCGATGCCCAGCGTCACCGGGCACAGGCCGGCGCAGACCAGCGCGCGCTGCGGCGAGCGGCCCAGGCGCCGGGCCAGCCACCACACGAGCGCCAGCAGGCCCAGCGCGGAGGCCAGCACGACGAGCTTCCACGCCCAGTAGGCCGTGGGCAGGCCCAGGAGCGACAGCGGCTCGCTCAGCAGCGTGAACAGCGGCCCGTACGGGGTGGGCAGGTGGTGCCAGTTGGCCAGCTGGTAGGCCACGTCGTGCGGCCCCTGCACCGGCAGGTGGGTGTAGGGGTTCAGGCCGTGGGCGGCCATGCGCCCGTAGACGATGTAGTTGAAGACGTCGGTCAGCGGCTGCGGGGCCCGAGGACCATCACGACCTGCGCGAGCCCGACGGCCGCCGCGACGACGGCCAGCGGCAGCGCGGAGGCGGCGGCCCACGCCACCAGCCAGCCGACGAACATGACGACCAGCGCGGTCGTGTAGTCGGCATGCAGCCGCACGTGGTCGGTGCTCAGGTGCGGGAGCAGGCCGCTCAGCGGCCCCATGAGCCAGTGGACCCCGGTCGTGCGCAGGGTCGGCGGCGAGAGCAGCGAGGCGCGCTGCGCGGCGGCCAGCGTCAGCCACCCCGCGGCGCCGAGCACCGCGGCCAGGCCCACGGCCGCCAGCAGCGCCGTCGCGCCGCGGCGGACGAGGTGGATCCGGCGCCCCGGCGCGGTCCCATCCGCGCCGACCCGGTTCAGGGATACGGGTCGGCGGCTGGGGAGTGCAGGGGACGGGACCGCGGGCGCCGGGGTTGGAACCACGCACGGCATGCTGGGGCGGGGCGCCAAACCGCACCTCAAGGCGATGTTGGCGAACGGTTGGGGCGGGTCAGGCGCCCAGCGCGCGGGCGATGACCATCTGCTGGACCTCGTCGGTGCCCTCGCCGATCGTGAGGATCTTCGCGTCGCGGTAGAACCGGCACACCGGGTACTCCTCGATGTAGCCGTAGCCGCCGTGGATCTGCACGGCCTCCTCGCTGGCGCGCACGGCCAGCCGGCCCGTCTTGAGCTTGGCCTGGGCGGCGGTCAGCGTGAAGTTGCGCCCCTGGTCCTTGAGCACCGCGGCCTTGTAGGTCAGCAGCCGGGCGGCCTCGATCTCCGTCGCGATGTCGGCCAGCTTGGCCTGGATGGTCTGGTACTTGCTGATCGCCTGGCCGAAGGCCTTGCGCTGCTTGGCGTAGGCCAGCGCCTCGTCCAGCGCCCCCTGCGCCAGGCCGACGCCCATCGCGGCCACGCCGATGCGCCCGATGTCGAGGATGTGCAGGAACTGCTTGAACCCGGCGCCGCGCGGGCCCAGAAGCTGCTCCTCGGGCACCCGGCAGCCGTCGAAGCTCAGCGGCCGCGTGTCCGACGCGTTCCACCCCATCTTGCGGTACGGCGTGCCCTGCTCGTAGCCCGGCGTGCCGTTGTCGATGATGATGTTGGAGATCTCGTTCTCGCCGGTCCGGGCGGTGATCGCGACGTGGCCGGAGATGTCGGTGCCCGCGTTGGTGATGAACTGCTTGGCGCCGTCGATCACCCACTCGCCGCCGTCGAGGGCCGCGCGCGTGCGCACGTTGCCGGCGTCGCTGCCGGCCTCGGGCTCGGTCAGCCCGAACGCCCCGAGCTTGCGCCCGGCGCACAGATCCGGCAGGTAGCGCGCCTTCTGCTCCTCGGTGCCGAACAGGTGGATCGGCTGCGTGCCCAGCGAGGTGTGCGCGCACATCGTGATCGCCACCGACGAGTCGGCGCGGGTGAGCTCCTCCACCGCGATCGCGTACTGCAGCGACGTGCCGCCGGAGCCGCCGACCTCCTCGGGGAACGGGATGCCCATCCAGCCCAGTGCGCCCATCTTGGCGACGAGGTCGTAGGGGAAGCTCTTCGTGCGGTCCAGCTCCTCGGCCGCCGGGGCGACCTCGCCCTGTGCGAACTCGCGCACGGTGCGCTGCAGGAGCTGGGTGTCGTCGTCGAGATCGAAGAGCATGGCGGCCAGCGTACCCGCCGGCCGGCGGTCGCTCAGGCGCGGTCGACGGGCCGCGCGGCGCCGTGGAGGTCGGCCAGGCGCACGAGCTTGACGCGGGGGCGGCCGTGGGGCTCGCCGGCGGACTTCTCGTGAGCGTCGATGGCCTGCCAGCCCTCCCAGGTCACCGCGTCGGGCGCCCGCTGGGCGTAGAGCTCGGCGCTCTCGGCCGGGTCGTGGAGCACGGGCACGTTGAGCGCGCCGGCGTCGCGGTCCTCCAGGATGCGCGCGACGGTGTCGGCGGCGTCCTTCTTGTTGGTGCCGATGACCCCGGAGGGCCCGCGCTTGATCCAGCCCACGACGTACTCGCCGCGGTGCGGGCGGCCCTCCTCGTCGCAGACGCGGCCGCCCTCGTTGCGGATCAGGCCGCGGCGGTCGTCGAAGGGCACGTCGCCGACGGGCCGGCCGCGGTAGCCGATCGAGCGCAGCACCAGGCCGCAGCCGATGACCTCCTCCTCCCCCGTGGGCACCGCGCGCAGCCCCGTGCCGTCGGCCGTGGGCTCGATGCGGTTCTTGACGACCCGGATGCCCGTGACCCGGCCGTCGGTGCCCTCGCCCAGGATCTCCACGGGCGAGCGCAGGAAGCGCAGCACGATGCGATGGGTGGCCTCCTTGGGCCCCTCCTGCGCGTAGGCGGCCAGGATCTCGACGTTCTTGCGCGCGGTGATGTCGGCCTCGGTCTCCAGCCACCGCGCGCTGTGCTCGTCGAGCTCCATGTCGGTCACGTCGACCTGCACGCCGGCGCGCTGCAGGTCGGCCAGCTCGCGCAGCTCGGGGTTGGTGAACGCCGCCTGGGCCGGGCCGCGCCGGCCCAGCAGCACGACCTCGGAGACCTGGGACTGCGCGAGGACCTCGATGGCGTGGTCGGCCGTGTCGGTCGGCGACAGCTCGTCGGGATGCAGGACCAGCATGCGCGCCACGTCGATGGCCACGTTGCCGTTGCCGATGACCACCGCACGGTCCACCGCGAGGTCGAAGTCGTGGTCGGTCGCGTCGGGGTGGCCGTTGTACCAGGCCACGAAGTGGGTGGCCGGATGCGAGCCCGGGCGGTCCTCGCCCGGGATCCCGAGCCGGTTGTCGTCCGAGGTGCCCACCGCGTAGACCACGGCGTCGTAGCGCTCCAGCAGCTCTGAGCGCGTGACGTCGCGACCCAGCTCGATGCCCCCGAAGAACCGGAAGCCCGGCTTGGCCGCCGTCTTCTCGTACACCCGGATGACGGCCTTGATCTTGGGGTGGTCCGGGGCCACGCCGGCCCGCACCAGCCCGAACGGCGTGGGCAGCGCGTCGAGCAGATCGACCTCGAACCCCGCCCCCAGCAGCTGATCGGCGCAGTAGAAGCCCGACGGGCCCGCACCGATGATCACGGCGCGCAGGGAGGAGGTCTCGGCGGTGCTCACGCCTGCACAGATACCGGAAACGGCTGAGCGGATGCTGTGACGGAAGGCCGGGGCGCCCGAGCGCCCGCGGCCGCCGTCGCGTCGGTGCGTTACGGGCGGATGGTCATGGGGTCACCTCCACGGGGTCGGGTCATCGCGCGACGGCGATCAGGACGGTCTTGGTGTGCCGGGCCTGGTCGGCCCGGCGCTCGATCCGGCAGCCCGTGCGCTGGCCGAGCACGGACACCGGCTCCAGGCCGGCGGCGCGCAGCAGCGCGGCCAGCCGGTGGGGGTCGTGGTGGCGCTGGAGGTGGCGGGCGCGGCGCACGCGGCCGTCGGGGGTCACCGCCTCCACCGTTGCGGCGTAGCGATCGGGGCCCGATGCGTCCTCGCCCTCGCCGGTCCAGGCGAAGCGGTGCTCGCCGACGGCGAAGTCCTCCGACGCCGAGAACGCGGTCGCGTAGGTGTGCCGCGTGTTGACGTCGAACACGAACGTCCCGCCCGGGGCCAGGGCGCGGCGCACGCCGTGGAACGCGTCGAGCACGTCGTCGTCGCCGAGCAGGTGGTTCAGGGCGTCGTCCATGCACGTCACCAGCTCGACCTCGCCGGCGTCGGGCAGGCGCCGCATGTCGGCGGCGAAGACGCGATGGGGCTGGTCGACCTTGGCCCGTGCCGCCGCGACCATCCCCGGCGCGAGGTCGCAGGCGCTGACCTCCCACCCGCGACGCTGCAGCGGGACGAAGCTCGCGCCGGTCCCACAGCCCACGTCGAGGACCCGCCGGCCGCGCCCCTCGGCGGGCGTGCCGGCGGCCTCGAGGAGGCGCGTCAGCCACCGATCGTGGTCGTAGTCGTGGGCGAAGACGTCGTAGACGGCGGCGAGGTCGTCGTAGCCAGGCACGGCACAGAAGACCCGTCCAGCGCTGCAGATCGTTTCACCGCAGTGTCGAATGCGGTCCATGACCACTCGGACCTGCCGCGCACCCTTCGACTGGACCGCCCTGCGGGACCTCGCCCACCGCGAGGCCCGGCGGGTCGTCCGCGACGACTTCGACGCCGACGAGGCCGCCCAGGAGGCCGTCCTGCGGGCCTGGCGCGGGCAGGCGTCCTGCCGCGCGGACGACCCGCGGCCCTGGATGGCGCAGATCGCCCGCCGTGAGGCGCTGCGGCTGCTCGCGCGCCGGCGCGAGGACCGCTCGACGGCTGCCGACGACCTCGACGAGCGCGCGTCGTCGGACGGCCAGGACGAGCTCAGCGCGCTGAGGATCGACCTCGCCCGCGCGCTGGGCGACCTGGACCGGCGCGACCGCGCCCTGCTCTACGCGCGCTACGCGCTGGACCTCACGCAGCCGGCCGCGGCGGCCGTGCTCGACATGCCCGAAGGCACCGCGAAGGTCCGGCTCCACCGGCTGCGGGCGCGCCTGGCCGAGAGCCTGGCGGCATGATCTTCCCGGACGGGCAGCGGAGCGCCCTCGGGGGCAGGTACGCTCCGGCGTTCCAGCCATGGATCACCAGCGCGACATCACCGACCCGAACATCGCCAAGGCGCTCGCCCACCCGCTGCGGGTGCGCCTGCTCGGCATCCTGGAGGAGCGCACCGCGAGCCCCAGCGAGCTGGCGGAGGCCACGGGCGCGGAGCTGACGCTCGTCAGCTACCACGTGCGCCGGCTCAAGGCCACGGGTCTCATCCGGCTCGTCAGCACGACGCCTCGTCGCGGCGCCATCGAGCACCACTACGCCGCGGTGCCGCGCACGACGATCACCAGCGACGCCTGGGCGCAGGTGCCGTCGGTGGCCAAGTCGGCGATGGTCGGTGCGACGCTGGCCAAGCTCGGCGAGCGGATCAACGAGGCGGCCTCCAAGGGCGGCTTCGAGCGCGCCGAGGCCCACCTCAGCCGCACGCCGGTCGTCCTCGACGCGCAGGGCTTCAGCGAGGTCGCCGACCGCCTGGACGCCCTGATGGCCGACCTCGAGGACATCTCGGCGGCCAGCCGCGAGCGGCTGGCCGACTCCGGCGAGGCGATCGCCGCCACCGCGGTCCTCATGCTCTTCGAGGGCGGCGAGGTCCCGGCCGAGCACCGCGGCGCGCGGTCCGGCGAGCGCGCGGCGGCGCGGAGCTGAGCCGTGGGCGGCGCGCCCGGCCTGACGCGCGCCGCCGATGCCCTGCGCTTCGGGACCGAGGCCGCCCGGCCGCGTCCCGCGGTCGTCGCTCGCGCGGCGCGCGAGTGGCTCTCGACGCGCGACCCCCGCGCGTGGCCGGCGCCGCCCGAGGGCGACGGCCGGCCCGTCCTGCTCGTGCCGGGCTTCCTGGCCGGGGACGCCAGCCTGCGGCGCCTCGGGGCCTGGCTGCGCACCGGCGGCTTCCGCACCTACCGCAGCGGGATCGCCGCCAACGTCGACTGCATGGAGCCGCTGCTGGCCCGGCTGGAGATCCGAGCGCAGGACGTCGTCCGGCGGGCCGGCGCCCCCATGGTCCTCGTCGGCCAGAGCCGCGGCGGAACGCTGGGCCGGGTGCTGGCCGCCCGGCGGCCCGACCTCGTGCAGACGCTGGTGACGCTGGGCTCGCCCGTCGGCGACCAGCTCGCGGTGGCGCCGCGCACGCGCGTGGCGGTCACGGCCGTCGGCACGCTGGGCTCGCTCGGCCTCCCCGGGCTGTTCTCGCACGCCTGCATGGACGGCCCGTGCTGTGCGCCGTCGCGCGCCCAGCTGCTCGAGCCGTTCCCCGGGGGCGTGCGGTACGTGGCGGTCGTCTCCCCCGTGGACGAGGTCGTGCGGCCCGAGGCCTGCCTGGACCCGGCGGCCGACCTCGTCGAGCTCCACGTCTCGCATGTCGGCATGGGCGTCGACGCCACGGTGTGGCGGGCGCTGTCGGCCCGCCTGTAGCCCGCGCGCCGCACGCGCGCCCCCGCGACGGGCCGCGGCCTGTCAGGATCGCGCGCCATGATCGTGCACATCGTCCTGCTGAACTGGAACGACTCCGCCACCCCGGAGCAGATCGACGAGCTCGCCGGCGCGCTGCGGGCCCTGCCGGGGGCCATCCCCGAGATCGAGGCCTACGACGTCGGTCCCGACCTCGGGATCCGCGGCACCGCCGACTTCGCGGTCGTCGGGCGCTTCGCCGACGAGGAGGCGTTCTGGACCTACATCAACCATCCCGACCACCAGGCGGTGGCCGCGACGATCGGCGAGCTGGCGGCCGGTCGCAACACCGCGCAGTTCACGGCCTGACCCGACGGAGGGTCGCCACGTTCGCGATCCGGGCGCCCTGGTGGGACACTGGGGGCCCGGACGCGCCGTCGCCCCGGCGATGATCCGGTCGGGCGCGCACGGCGAACACCCCAGTAGGACCGCGCCTGCGGCGCAACGACGTCCCCTCCATCACCGGACCAAAGGACCACCATGCCCGGCCTCGGCTTCCCCGAACTCATCGTCATCCTCGTCATCGCCCTGATCGTCCTGGGCCCGAAGAAGCTCCCTGAGGCGGGCAAGTCGCTGGGTCGCGGCATGCGCGAGTTCAAGAACAGCCTCGATGGCAGCCACCGCGACGACGATGACGACGACGATCACCGCGCCGTGCCCGTCGCCCCCGTCGCCGACCGCGACAACCCCGAGGCCGAGCGCTCCGAGACGCCCGCCGGCCGGGTCTGATCCGCCGGCGGCACGGTCGCCCACTACCGTGGACGGCCGTGCCGATCTCCCACCGCGCCGCGGTCCGGTCCATCCTGTCCGAGGCCCGCGCCGAGCGTGAGGCGCTGCTCGAGCGGGTCTCGCCCGAGCTGCGGGCCTCGCTGCCGGTCGACGCCGCCGGCGTCACCCAGGCGATGGAGCACCTCGCGCAGGCCCTCGGCCGCGCCGACCGCCTCCACGCCGACCAGGCGCGCGGCCACCAGGCCAACCCGGCCGTGCTTCACGGCCGCGTCTACGGGCGCGCCCCGCTCTCGCCCGAGACGGTGCTGGCCGCCTTCACCGAGGGCGCCCGCGTCCGGGCCGGGCTCCTGCTCGACCTCGCCGAGGCCATCGACGGCCAGGACCTGCGCGCCGCCGTGGGCGACCTGCTCGACGCCGGCCCGCTCCCGTCCGACCCGGCGTCGCCGGGCGCCGCCGACGCGTTGCGCGCGGGCTACGAGGCCCAGGAGGTCGCGGTCCTGTGCTGCGCCGAGCGCCTCGACGCGATCGGGTAGGGGCCGCGAGGAGAGGACGCGCCCGTGGGCCGGTGCCCGCCGGTCGTCCGCCGGGCTCGTCGGCACCTGGGTGTGGACATGGGCCATCAGGGGCCATCGGCGCGCGGAACCGGCGCGTCCACGCTCGCGAGCTCGCCGGATGGCGCGAAGGTGGGGCCATACTCCACGTTTGCGACATCCGAGACGCGCGGCGCCGGCCGACCACCGCCGGCGCCCGCTCCCGCCCGAGCGCGATCCTCCGTCGTCATCACGCCCCGTGCTACGTTCGATCCTCGTCGAACCTGGAGGAAGCACCATGGCGCAGACCGGGCCCGTGTGGGCGAACGCGACGGAGACCAAGGAGCAGGTCGGCCGGATCGGCGTCTGGCTCGGCGCGCTGAGCCGAGCGCCATGGCGGGAGGCGGCCGCCGCGGCGCGGCGCATCGAGGAGCTCGGCTACCGCGCGCTGTGGCTCAACGAGACGCCCGGGACCAAGGAGCCGTTCGCGCACGCCGGCATGCTGCTGGGCGTCACCGAGCGCGTCGTCGTCGCCACCGGCATCGCCAACATCTGGACCCGCGACGCCATCGCCGCGGGCAACGCCGCCTATGCGCTGGCCGAGGCCCACCCCGGGCGCTTCGTCCTGGGCCTGGGCGTCTCGCACAAGCCCATGGTCGACTCCCGCGGGCACACCTACGACAAGCCGCTGACCGCGATGCGTGAGTACCTCGACGCGATGGATGCCATGCCGTGGGCCGCGCCCGCGCCGTCGGTCCCGGTGCCCGTGGTCCTCGCCGCGCTGCGCCCGCGCATGCTCGAGCTCTCCCGGGACCGCACCGCCGGCGCCCACCCGTACTTCATCCCGGTCGCCCACACCGCCAAGGCGCGCTCGGTCCTCGGCGACGGCCCGCTGCTGGCGCCCGAGGTCTCGTTCATGCTCGAGACCGAGCCGGCCCGCGCCCGGGCGCGCGGCCGCGAGTTCGCCAAGCTCTACCTGCGGCTACCCAACTACACCAACAACCTGCGCGACCTGGGCTACGACGACGCCGACCTGCTCGACGGCGGCAGCGACCGCCTCGTCGACGACGTCGTGGCCTGGGGCGACGCGGCCGCCGTGGCCGCCCGCGTGCGCGAGCACCTCGACGCGGGCGCCGACCACGTCTGCGTCCAGCCCGTCGCGACCGATCTGGCGGGGTCGATCGACGAGCTCGAGCGCCTGGCGGCGGAGCTGCTCTGAGGCCGCGCCGACGGGACGGGGTGACCTTTACATCGATCCATGGCACAATGGTCGATGTCATGAATGTCACCGCCTCCCCCGCCGGACCCATCACCGCCGAGGAGGCCGGCAGCCTGCCGGAGCCGCCGGCCATCGCCCTCCCGCGCTTCCTCCAGGTGCTGCGCTTCAACCAGCGCCAGATCGAGTTCGTCTTCGGCGCGCGGCGCCGCCACGGCGACGTGTTCCGCATGCGCGGCACCGTCCCCGGGGGCCCGGTCATCACCTGCCACCCCGACCACGTCCAGTCGCTCTTCACGGCCAAGCCCGAGCTGGCGCCGTCGCTGACCGGCGAGTCGCCGCTGCGCCCGATCGTGGGCCCCAACTCCGTGCTCACGTCGATCGGCCCTCGCCACCTGCGCCAGCGCAAGCTGCTGCTGCCGCCCTTCCACGGCGAGGCCATCGCCCGCTACCAGCAGCTCATCACCGACGCCGCCGACCGCGAGATCGACACGTGGCCGCTCGGTCGTCCCATCGCCCTGGCCCCGCGGATGCAGGCCATCACGCTCGACGTGATCATGGCGGGCATCTTCGGCATCGAGGGCCGGCCCGAGCGCGGCAGCGCCGAGCACCGCCTGCGCGCCGCGACCAAGGGGCTGCTGGCCGCCTCGACGTGGAAGATCGCCCAGCTGGCCGAGATCATGAACATCGGCCGCGACGAGCCCATCGGGCTCACCCGCTCCGGCCTGGCGGTGCTGGACCGCGCGACCTACGCGGTCATCTCCGAACGCCGGGCGATCTCCGATCTCGACGACCGCAACGACATCCTGTCAATGCTGCTGCGCGCGCGGACCGACGACGGCGAGGCGCTGTCGGACCGCGAGCTGCGCGACGAGCTGCTCACGCTGGTGCTTGCCGGCCACGAGACCACCGCCAACTCGCTGGCGTGGACCTGGGAGCGTCTCGTGCGCACCCCGGCCGCCCACGACGCGCTACGCGACGCGGTGCGCTCGGACGACGCCGAGGCGTCGGCGCGTCAGGTCGAGGCCACGATCCACGAGGGCATGCGCGTGCGCCCCGTCATCCCGATCATCGGGCGCCGCGTGCAGGTGCCCTGGCGCCTGGGCGAGTACGCCGTCGGGCCCGACACGCCCGTGACGATGAGCATCCTGCTCCTGCACCACCGCGAGGACGTCTACCCCGAGCCGTTCGCGTTCCGGCCCGAGCGCTGGCACGACCGCAAGCCCGGCACGTACACGTGGATCCCGTTCGGCGGCGGCATCCGGCGCTGCCTGGGCGCGGCGCTGGCCATGGCCGAGCAGCGCGTCGTGCTCGAGACGATGGCGCGGCGGCTCGACCTCGCCGCCGACGACCCGGCGCCCGAGCGGGCCGTGCACCGCAACGTGACGATGATCCCCGCCCGCGGCGCGATGGTCGTGGTGCGCTCCCGCCTGGGGCGGGCAGCGGGTCGGCCGCCGAGCCCGCGGCCGTGGCCGCCTGACCGCGGGGTGGGCCGGCACTGCCTCATCGCGGCGGGCAGAGCGTGCAGCTCTGCAGCTGACGCGGGGTCAGCGGCGCCTCGGGCAGCGCGTCGCGCGCGGCCTCCGGCCGCAGGCCGGCGAGGTGCAGGGCCAGGAAGCGCCGCGCCTGTCCCGGCGCCGAGCCCGACGTGCGCTCGACGATCCGGGCGGTGGCCCAGAGCAGGACGAGCACGTCCTCGGCGGCCAAGTCGGCGCGCAGCTGCCCGGCCTCCTGGGCGCGGCCCACGAGCTTGCGCACCGCCGCGTGCAGCCGGCGGCGCGCGGGACGGACGCCCGGCTCGTCGCGGCGCCAGGTCGTCAGCGCGTCCTTGAAGCCGCGGTCGGCGGCCTGCAGCTCGACGGCCGCCAGGAGGAAGGACTCCAGGCCCTCCCAGGCGTCGGGCGCCGCGAGCGCCGACTGGGCGGCGGCGTTGAGCTCGGTGAAACGCGCATCGACGACCGCGTCGATGAGCGCGTCCTTCGTCGGGAAGTGCCGGTACAGCGTGCCCATGCCCACGCCCGCCCGGCGGGCGATCTCGTCGACGCCGACGTCGAGCCCCAGCTCGCAGAACGCCGCGCGCGTGGCGTCCAGGATCCGCTCGCGGTTGCGCTGGGCGTCGCGGCGCAGCGACGGCTTCGTGGCGAGGGACATGCTTGCAGTGTACCCGCGGGGGCGGCGTCCGCGAGCAAGTGGAGCGGTCCCTCCGGTTGGCTGCTACCGTAGGAGAGGAAGAACCGGAGCGTGCGCTCCGGAGCAGGACCCTCCCCCTCACCTCCCCGCCACGCAGAAGGACCTCACATGGCCACCACCCGCATCACCCGATCCCAGCAGGGCATGATCACCACCGCGATGCGCGAGCTCACGCGGCGCGACCACCCATCCTCGGCCCGCGCCACCGCCGCCTCCCGCCGCCGCCGATCCGGCGCCGTGCGCCTGCCGGCCCTCCCGCCGCTGCCGCAGGCCTCGCCGCCCAAGGCCGGCTAGCTGTAGTTCCTGATCACGTTGTTCATCCGGGCCTCCTTGGAGGCTGGTGGTTCTCGAGGCCATCAGTCCCAAGGAGGACACCGGATGAAGCTGCACGCTAACGCCAGGCTCAGCCTGATTCGCCGTCGCGAGATGGTGGAGATGGTCGTCTCGGGCCAACACAGCGTCCCCGAGGCCGCACGGATCGCTGGGGTCAGCGCCACGACTTGCAGCAAATGGGTTCGGCGCTTTGAGACCGACGGCGAGCTGGGGTTGCTGGATCGTTCCTCGGCCCCCAACACGGTCGCCAACCGGACCGACGAGCAGCGGATCGGGTGCATCGCGGCGCTGCGCAGGTTGCGAATGACTGGGCCAGAGATCGCCGAGGTCCTGGGCATGGCGCTCTCGACGGTCTCAGGGATCCTGACCAAGATCGGGATGGGCAAGCTCGGACGGCTCGGGCTGGAGCCGGCGCGCCGTTACGCGCGAGAGCGCCCGGGCGAGTTGATCCACGTCGACGTCAAGAAGCTCGGACGAATCGGTCCCAAAGGCGCAGGCCATCGCATGACCGGCTCCAAACGCGGCCAGGCAAACCGTGGTCGCGACGGGCGGCGCACCGCCGGATGGGAGTTCATCCACGTTGCCATCGACGACGCGACCCGCCTGGCCTACGTCGAGTCGCTGGCCGACGAAAAGGCCATCACGGCCATCGGCTTTCTCAAGCGCGCCAAGGCGTTCTTTGAGGCCCACGGCATGAGTGTCCAGGCCGTGATGACCGACAACGGCTCGGCCTATCGCTCCACGGCGCACGCCATCGCCTGCCGCGCCCTCGGGCTCAAGCACCTCCGCACGCGCGCCTACCGCCCACAGACCAACGGCAAGGCCGAGCGCTTCATCCGCACCATGCTCAGCGGCTGGGCCTACGGCGCGCTCTATCGCTCAAGCGACGAACGCGCCGCAGCCCTTGACGGCTGGCTCTTCACCTACAACCATCGCCGACGACACGCAGCCATCAGCCGACAGACCCCCATCACCCGGCTGAACAACCTGCTCGGGACTTACACCTAGCGCTCACCGCGGGGCCCGGCCACCGCCGACCCGCGCGCAGACGGGCAGCCCACCCGCGCGCTGCCTCGGCCGCGCGCGGCGGCGGGGCCGTCCACGTCTCGGACCCCGGATCGTGCGTGGTGCCGACGACGACCACCGAGACCGTCGCCTGACCCGGCCCCGGCACGGACCTGCCCTCTGGGCGATGTGGCAGTCTCCTGGCGGCTTGCCCGCTCCGCTGCCGTTCGATCCGATCGCCGAAGCCCAGCGCCAGTGGCGCCGCCACTGGGGCGAAGACGCCACGCCGTCGATGGCCGCGGTGACCTCGATCATGCGCGTCCACCAGCTCGTCATGGCGCGCCTGAACGACGAGCTGAAGCCCTGGGAGCTGACGTTCGCGCGCTACGAGGCGCTCATGCTGCTGTTCTTCAGCCGCACGGGCTCGCTGCCGCTGGGCAAGATGGGGGCGCGTCTGCAGGTCCACCCGACGAGCGTCACCAACCTCATCGACGGGCTCGAGCGCCTGGGCTACGCGACGCGCGGGCCGCACCCCAGCGACCGACGCACGACCCTGGCCTCGATCACCGACCGTGGGCGCGTGGTGGCCGACGAGGCCACCGAGGCGCTCAACGCCATGCACTTCGGCACCGGCCGCCTGCGCAGCGACGACCTCGACGCGCTGACGGGGCTGCTGCGCAGCATGCGCGTCGAGGCCGGCGACTTCGAGGGCGGTTGAGCCCGTGCCTCAGCGCAGGCTGCGGCCGATGACCAGCCGCTGGATCTCGTTCGTTCCCTCGTAGATCTGGGTCAGCTTGGCGTCGCGCATCATGCGCTCCACCGGGTACTCGGTCACGTAGCCGTAGCCGCCGAGCACCTGGACGGCCTCGACGGTGACGTCCATCGCGGCGTCCGAGCAGAACAGCTTGGCCATGGCGGAGTACTTGCCCAGGTCCGGCGCGTGGCGGTCGGCGCGGGCGGCGGCCGCGTAGAGCAGCTCGCGCCCGGCGGCGCAGCGCGTCTCCATGTCGGCCAGCTTGAACTGGATGCCCTGCAGCTCGTTGATCGGCTTGCCGAACGCCGTACGCTCGCGGGCGTAGGCGGCGGCGTAGTCCGTCGCGCCCTGCGCGATGCCCAGCGCCTGGGCGGCGATGCCGAGCCGCGAGTGGTCGAGCGTGCGCATCGCGATCTTGAAGCCCTCGCCCGGCGTCCCGATGACGTCGTCGTCGGTCAGCTCGACGTCGTCGAAGGTGAGCTGGCCGGTCGGCGACCCGCGCATGCCCATCTTGTGCTCGAGCTTGGCGACCGCGAACCCGGGCCGGTCGGCCTCCACGAGGAACGCGGTGATGCCGCGGGAGTAGGACACGGAGCGGTCGGTCACGGCGAACACGATGTAGGCCGCGGCCACGCCGGCGTTCGTGATCCAGTTCTTGGTGCCGTTGAGGACCCACGTGTCGCCGCGGCGCACGGCATTGGTGCGCATGCCGCCGGCGTCCGAGCCCGCGTCGGGCTCCGAGAGCGCGAAGGCCGCCAGCCACTCGCCCGAGGCGTAGCGCGGCAGGACGCGGTCCTGCATGGCGGCCGAGCCGGCCAGGCGGATCGGCAGCGTGCCGAGGTCGTGCACGGCGAGGATGAGCGACGAGCTGGCGCAGGCCTTGGCGATCTCCTCGATCGCGACGCAGAGCATCAGCGCGCCCGTGCCCGTGCCGCCGTGGCGCTCGTCGAAGGGCAGGCCCAGCAGGTCCTGCTCGGCCAGCAGCTTGGCGATGTCGTGCGGGAACTCGCCCGTGGCGTCGATCTCGGCGGCGCGCGGCGCGATGCGCTGGGAGACGAGCTGGCGGATGACGTCGCGGAAGTCGCGCTGCTCCTCGGTCAGCGTGTACTGGTCGCCGCCGACGCTCGTGGCGCTCATGCCGACACCGTGGCGGCCGCGGCGCGCGCCGGGCTGTACTCGTAGAAGCCGCGGCCCGTCTTGCGGCCGTGGTGGCCGGATACGACCATCCGCTTCAACAACGGCGGAGGAGCGTACTCGGGGCGCTTGAACTCCTCGTAGAGCGAGTCGCAGACCGCGTAGAGGACGTCGAGGCCGATGAAGTCGCAGAGCGTGAGCGGGCCCATCGGGTGCCCCGCGCCGAGCTTCATGCCCTCGTCGATGTCCTCGCGGGTGGCGAAGGCGTCCTCGTACATGCGCACGGCCGCCATGAGGTAGGGCACGAGCAGCATGTTGACGATGAAGCCCGAACGGTCCTTCGTGCGGATCGGGGTCTTGCCGATCGCGTGGACGAAGCTCTCGACGCTGCTGACCGCCTCCGGGGCGGTGTCGAGCGCGACGACGATCTCGACGAGCTTCATGACCGGCACCGGCGAGAAGAAGTGCAGGCCGAGCACACGCTCGGGCCGCTGCGTCCACGACGCGAGCTGGGCGATCGGGATCGACGAGGTGTTCGACGCCAGCAGCGCGTCGGGCAGCAGCGCGTCCAGATCGCGGAAGATCTTGCCCTTGACCTCGGGGTCCTCGAAGACGGCCTCGACGACGAGGTCGCAGCCGTCGAGGTCGTCGAAGGACGGCGACCAGGCCAGGCGGCCCATCAGGTCCGCGGCGCCCTCGGCGTCGAGCTTGCCGCCGCGGACGCCCTTGTCGACGGAGGCCTCGATCCGCTCGCGGGAGCGGTCGAGCGCCGCGCGCTCGGGTTCGTGGAGCACCACGTCGAGGCCCGCCCGGGCCACGGACTCGGCGATGCCCGAGCCCATGAAGCCGGCGCCGACGACTCCGACGCGATCGATGGAACGTGATCCGGCCATGAGCACCTTCGTTTCGTGCAGGACAGCAGCTTGCGCCGACGCTATCAGGTATGCGATAGTCCAATAGTCGTACTTCCAACTATTCCGGCCGAGCGATGACTCCAGCTCCTTCCTCCCCTGCCGCGCCGACGACGTTCGAGCAGTGGCAGGAGGTCTACGGAGCGCTCCCCGAGCGCGACGCTGAATTCGTCTCGCTCTCGGGCCAGCCGGTGCGGCCGCTGTACACCGAGGCCGACCTGCCGGCCGACCGCGAGGCGGCGATCGGGCTCCCCGGATCGTTCCCCTACACGCGCGGCGTGTACCCGTCGATGTACCGCGGGCGGCTGTGGACGATGCGGCAGTTCGCGGGCTTCGGCACCGCGGAGGAGACCAACGAGCGCTTCCGCTACCTGCTCGACCACGGCCAGACCGGCCTGTCGACCGCGTTCGACATGCCGTCGCTGATGGGCCACGACTCCGACAGCCCGCGCTCGCTCGGCGAGGTCGGGCGCGAGGGCGTGGCCATCGACACGACGGTCGACATGGAGGACCTGTTCCGGGGCATCGACCTCGGCGCCGTGAGCGTGTCGATGACGATCAACGCGCCTGCGGCGATCATGATGGCCTACTACGTCGTGGCGGCCGAGCGCCAGGGCGTCCCGCCCGAGCAGCTGGGCGGCACGATCCAGGCCGACATCCTCAAGGAGTACATCGCCCAGAAGGAGTGGTGCTTCCCGGTCGACCCGGCGATGCGCCTGCTGGGCGACATGATCCAGTGGTGCAGCACCGAGATGCCGCGCTGGCATCCGGTCTCCATCTCGGGCTACCACATCCGCGAGGCGGGGGCGACGGCCCAGCAGGAGCTGGCCTTCACGCTCAAGGACGGCCTGACCTACGTCGAGCAGGCCATCGAGCGCGGGCTGGACGTCGACGACTTCGCGCCCCGGCTGTCGTTCTTCTTCAACGCGCAGATCGACTTCTTCGAGGAGATCGCCAAGTACCGCGCGGCGCGGCGCATCTGGGCCAAGGAGCTGCGCGACACCTACGGGGCCAAGAACCCCAAGAGCTGGCTCATGCGGTTCCACACGCAGACCGCCGGCGTGTCGCTCACCGCCCAGCAGCCGCTGAACAACATCACCCGCACGGCCATCGAGGCGCTGGCGGGCGTGCTCGGCGGCACGCAGTCGCTGCACACCAACTCCTACGACGAGGCGCTCGCGCTGCCGACCGAGGACGCGGTGCGCATCGCCCTGCGCACGCAGCAGATCATCGCCCACGAGACCGGCGCGACCTCCACGATCGATCCGCTCGGCGGCAGCTACTACGTCGAGGCGCTGACCGACCAGATGGAGGCGGCGGCCTACGACTACTTCCGGCGCATCGACGAGCTCGGCGGGATGGTCGAGGCGGTCAAGACGAACTTCTGCCAGCGCGAGATCGCCGACGCCAGCTACGAGCTGCAGGGGCGCATCGACGCCGGCGACCGCATCGTCGTGGGCGTCAACCGCTACACCGAGGGCGGGGACGACCGGACGCCGCTGCTGCACATCGACCCCACGCTCGAGCGCAAGCAGATCGACCGCGTCAACGCGGTCCGCGCCGCCCGCGAGGGCGCCAAGGTGGAGGAGGCGCTCTCGGCGCTCCGCGCCGCCGCCGACTCACCCTCCAACCTGATGCCGCTGCTCATCGACGCGGCACGGGTGCACGCCAGCGAGGGCGAGATCATCCAGGCCCTGCAGGACGTGTGGGGCTCCTACACCGAGACCCCGGTCTTCTGATGCTTGCCGCCCCCTCGGGACAGGGAGTTCTGCGGCGAGGACCCGCGCCCACCACCACCGGAGCGCGGGCACCCGGTCAATGAGAACGGCCACGAAGGACGGGTCTCCCACCCGCCGGCGTGGCCGCCCCCTACAGCGAGCCGGAGTGGTCTCATCCTTCTCCTCCGCTCCGGCTCGCCGTTGACCACCGCCCCCCGGGCGGGGGACGCGCCCTGCGCGACACCGGCGGCCCCTGGGCGCCGTCTCGTCGGCGGCGCTGATCTCGGTTGGGACCGAGCGGCTCGCGGTCGCCGACGAGCACGTCCGCGTCCGTGACCTCACCGTCACGCCATTCGCCGGCGGGCGGCGCGGCGTGCCCGCTGGGTTCAGCCGTTCCAGATGAGCACGGTGCCGCCCCACGAGAGGCCGGCACCGAACGCCGCGACGAGCACGCGAGCGCCGGGGCGCAGCGTGCCGTCCTGCTCGGCGTGCGCCAGCGCCGTGGGCAGGCTCGCCGAGGTCGTGTTGCCCATCCGGGCGATGCAGTCCACGACGCGCTCGGCCGGCAGCCCGAGGCGCTCGCTCACCGCACGGGTGATCCGCGCGTTGGCCTGATGCAGCACGGCCAGGTCGAGCTGGTCGACGGCCACGCCGGCCTGCGCGGTGGCGCGGTGGGCGACGTCGACGAGCGCGTCGACGGCCCGGCGGAACGTGCGCTGGCCGTCCATGATCACGGGGCCCGACGGCCGCGGCGTGAGGATCGCGTCGCCCTCGGCGCCGTCGGACTCCAGGATGAACGGCCCGACGAGCGAGGCGCCCTCCACCGCACGCACGACGACCGCGCCCGCGCCGTCGCCGAAGATGCCCGCGGTGACGCGGTCGCCGTAGTCCAGGACGCGGGACATGATGTCCGCGCCGACGACCACGACCGTGCGCGCCCGGCTTGACTCGACCTGGCCGACGGCCATCGACAGCGCGGCGAGGAAGCCCGTGCACGCGGCGTTGACGTCCAGGGCGCCGGCGCGGTGGGCGCCGATGCCCGCCGCGACGACGGCCGCGGTGTGCGGGGTGAGGTCGTCGGGCGTCATCGTGGCGACGATGACCAGGTCGACCTCGCCCGCGTCGACGCCCGCCTTGTTCAGCGCGTCGGTCGCCGCGGTGGCGGCGAGGTCGCTCAGGCGCTCGCCGTCGGCGGCGCGGCGGCGATGCTCGACGCCCGTGCGGCGCACGAGCCAGTCGGGCTCGATGCCCAGGGGCGCGGCGATCTCGTCCGTGGAGACCTCACGGTCCGGGAAGCACGACGCGACCGAGACGACGCTCGCACCCGGGGCCACGGGGCGGATCAGGCCCAGGGCGTCCAGCGGACTCTGAAGGAGCTCCGGCAAGGACGCCATTGTGCTGCCTGCGGCGGCGGGATCGCCGCCGCCCGGACCCCCAAGCACCTGAACGGGCTAGGTGTCGGCGCGCTGCCGAGCGGCCGATCCGGCCATCCCCGCATCGTCGCCGGCACGGCTGCGGCGCCCGACGAGCCGCTCCAGGCACGCCGCCACCCAGGTGCCCAACGCGACGATGGTGGCCAGTGCCATCGCGCGACACTACCAGTGCAACGGCGTCGCGCCAGGGTCTTCGTCAGCCTTCGAGGAGCGAGAGGCGCACCCCGTACCAGGGATCGCCCTCGCGCACGAAGCGCCCGTTGACCTCCCGCAGCGTGTAGGTCCGGCCCGCGACGACGACCGAGCGGCTGTCCGGGCCGACCGAGTCGATCACGGCCGGCTCGACCGCGCCGAGGTGCACGATGCGCACCGGCATGCCGGGCGACGGGATCGGGCGGGTGGGCGCCATCACCCGATGGTCCCAGGTCGGCCGGAGGTGGCGCTTCGGGCCCGAAGCCTTCGATCGGCTCTCCGGCCATTGGCCCACAGGGACAAACGCGGACCCGCAATCCTGGCCCGCCGTGCGAAGGCAACGGCCGTGCCGAGGCTCATCATGGTGTCGACCCGACCCTGCTGAGGAGCGTCGTGCCATGACCAGTGAACGTGCAGAGGCCTACCGGCGTGTGACCCACACCCTCGACGAGCTCGGCCCGAGCAAGCTCCTCGGCGACGAGCAGGAGCGCATCCGCCGCGCGGCCGACAGCCTCCTGTTCAGCCAGGACGCGGCCGACCGGGCCGCGCGGTGCGCGATCGAGGACATCGAGCGCCTCTGCCGTGCGCTGGTCGACAGCGGCCGCTGGCACCAGGCGACCGCGAGGCGGCTGGCCGACGACGTCTCCCACTGCGGCCCGGTGCTGATGCCCGAGCTCAAGGCCGCCTGAGCAGCCCTCGCCCGAGCGCGGCGCGCGCGGCCGCGTCGCCCGGCACGCCGTGCACCGCCCCGCCCGGGAACGTCGCGGCGCTGCCCAGGAACAGGCCCTTCAGCGGCGTGCTGTAGGGCGAGAGCTTGGGCAGCGGGCGGAACACCACCTGGTCCAGCCGGTAGGTGCCGCCGCCCACGTCACCGCCGACGAGGTTGGCGTTGCGGGCCTGCAGCGCAGCGGGCCCGAGGACGTGGCGCGCCAGGATCCGGTCGCAGAACCCGGGCGCGTAGCGCTCGACCTGGGCCTCGACGCGCTCGACGTGGCGGTCCTGCTCGGCGACCCAGTCCACGCCGCGCTGGGGCCCGTGGGTGTAGGCCCATGCCGTGTGCCGCCCCGCCGGCGCGCGCGTGGGGTCCGCGACGCTCTGCTGGCCCAGGAGCAGGAACGGCCGCTCGGGCAGGCCCTCCTGGGAGCGCGCGATCGCGTCGAGCAGCTCGTCCTCGCTGCCGCCCACGTGGACGGTCCCGGCGCCTCGGACCTCCGCGTTGGCCCACGGGATCGGGCCGTCCAGCGCCCAGTCGACCTTCAGCGTCGACGGGCCGTAGGCGAAGCGGCGCAGGGCGGACCGGTACCAGCCCGCCAGCGCGTCCCCGGCCAGGTCGACCAGCGCGTGGGGCATCACGTCGGCCACGACGATGGGCGCCGCCAGCGCCTCGCCGTCCGCGATCCCCACGCCGGTCACGCGGCCGCCGGAGGCGGTGATGCGCGCGACGCGCGCACCGGTGCGCACCTCGCCGCCGAGGCTGCGCAGGTGACCCACGAGCGCGTCGGCCAGCGCCTGGGCGCCGCCGCGCGGGCTCGGCCAGCCGACGGCGTGGCCCAGCAGGTCGAGGTAGGCGGCCGCGATCGCCCCGCCGGGCCGGTGGGGCGGCGTGTCGCCGTGCATCGCGGCGGCGTACAGCCAGGCCCGCGAGCCCGGCGCACCGAACAGCCGGCGCCCGAGGCCGACGGCCGAGCCCGGCAGCAGAGCGCCGAAGCGCAGGAGGGTCGCGGGCCCGGCGCGGCCCAGCAGCGCGAGCGGGCCGCCCACGGGCGGGAAGCCGGACAGCATCGTGGCGCGCACCGCGTCGAAGTGCTCCAGCAGCGGGGTGGCGAACGTGCGCCACGCGTCGCCGTCACCGCGGCCCTGGGCCTCGAGCGAGGCGCAGGTCGTCTCGAGGTCGCGGTACAGGACCACGGCGTCGCCGTCGTCGAGGGGATGGGCCGCGCACGCGGCGGGGTGGACCCACTCCAGCCCGTGGGCGGCCAGCGGCAGGCGCCCGAACACCGGGGAGGCGGCGCCGGCAGGGTAGACCGAGCTGAACGTGTCGTGCCGGAAGCCGGGCAGCGTGAGCTCCTCGGTGCGCACCGCGCCGCCGGGCGTGTCGGCGGCCTCGAGCACGACCACCGAGCGCCCGGCCTCGGCCAGGCGGATCGCCGCGGCCAGCCCGTTGGGCCCGCTGCCGACGACGACGGCGTCGGCGCTCATGCGCCCAGCCGCAGCGCGAGCTGGTGCAGCATGCTGCGAGGGACGTCGGCGCCCTGGCCCCAGAACGCGTGCTGGGCCTCCCGGCCCGCCACGCGGTAGGCGCGGTCGACGTGCCAGGGCATCGGATTCCATGTCCCCGCGGCCCGCACCCACGCCCGGCCCTCGTGCTCGTAGAGCAGGAGGCGGTTGTGCCCGTCGCCCATGAAGTGGCCCTCGTGGGTGGTGAGGTCGAACCCCACCAGCGGCGTGCCGCCCTCGGGGACCGCCGGCGGCTCGTCGTCGCCGTAGCGGGCCAGGCCCTCCTCGAGGTCGGCGAACCAGCGCGCGAGGGCCCCGGGGTCGTCGCGCGTCACCAGCGCGGTGATCGTCACGTAGCCGCGGGTGAACACCGGGCGTCCCGACGCCGTGCCGGCGGCCACCTCGATCTCGAACGTCTGGTCGGCCAGTCCGCCCGGCCGCAGCGGGGTGAAGCGCCCGATCTCGCTCGCGTAGTCGGGCCAGGTCTCCGGACGGGTCAGCGCGCCGATCACGGCCTCGGCGGAGGGCATCGCCACCGGTGGGTAGGTGTGCCAGACCTGCTCGCCGGGCGGGACGCTCTCGGGCGTGAGGCGGCCGAGGCGGGCCAGCGCCAGGCGGTGGCCGGGATCGTAGAGGTCGCGGTCGGCGACCGTCGGGAACGCGATGCCCCAGGCGCGCCGTGCGTCGTCGGCGTAGGCCTCGGCGAAATCGTCGCCCAGCAGCCGGCCGGCGCCCTCCAGCAGCTCGTCGCGGTGCAGCGTGCCGCGCGAGGAGCGCCCGGCCGACAGGCGGTCGGCGCCGAAGGCGCGGTGGAAGGCCCCGACGTCGGCCAGGCGCAGGCGACGCGCGGGGTCGCGCCGGTACCAGTGCGTGGTGAGGATGCAGAACGCCAGGCGCAGGTCCTCGACCTCGCGCTCGCCGGGGGCGCGGCGGTAGTAGGCGGCGTTGAGGAAGTCGGTGACCCAGGGCGCGGCGTCGGGGGCCGCGATCGACGAGCCGGCCATCCGGGCGAACGCGAGCGGCCCGGACCCGCGTGCCGGCGGGTCCTCGACGTGCTCGGCGAGCGCGTCGTCCTGCGGGGGCGTGCCGGGTGGTTCGGTCATGCGGGTCCTCCGATCGGGTCCGCTGCCCATGGTGACCGGTCGGACCCGCGAGCGTGTGCGCGCACGGGCCGAGGATGTCCCGACGCGCCGCGGCACCCGCGCCGCGCCGCGGCGCGCCGGCCGTCTCCGCCGGCGCGATCTGCGCCTCAGGCCGCGCGGCGGGCGCCGGCCGGCGCGGGGGCCGCGGGGCCCAGCGCGGGCCGGGCAGCATCCCGGTCGCGCGCAGCCCGGCCGCGACGGCGGCAGGGGTGGCGGTCAACGGCGACGTGCGCAGCGCGGCGGCGTGGCCGATGGGCAGGACGGTGCGGGTGGACACGGCGGGGACCTCCCGTGGACGGCATGGGGAACGGCTGCTCGCCACCGTCATCGGCCCCCGCGGTCGCACCGACATCCTCCAGCTGCGGGAACGCCCCGCCCGTGGTCCGCGCACGGACGCGCAGGACGGTCATCGCAGGGGTGCGGGAACCTACGGATGCGGTCTGTGGGGCGGCACCGTCGGCGCCGATCCGGCGCCCGACGACCATCGGGACATGAAACTTCTCGACCGATCCCCGGGCGGATTCATCATCGCCGCCAACGCCGTCGTCTTCGGCACCGTCGGTGTCGAAGTCTGGATGCTGATCATCCAGAGTGTCGCCGCCATGATCTTCACGATGATCCTGATCGCCATGATCGCGGCGCTGCTGTGCCGCTGGATGATGAGCCTGATGGGTCCCGAGGGCCACCTGGACTACCAGCCGCGGCCAGCCCGCCAGGAGCCCGCCGTGTCGCCGCCGCAGCCCGTGGCCGTCCCGGTCCACCGCGCGGTCCGGACCGGCACGCCGGTCCTGCACTAGCTCCGCTTCCGCGGCGCCCCGGCCGCCCGGGGCGTCCGGGGGCCCGGAGGCGGTCCACGAGATGGCGGCCCCCTTCCGATCGGGGGCCGCCGTCCGTGGGCGCCGGCTCAGCTGCCGCCCTTCTCGATCTTGTTGCCGTTGGTGCCGACGACGTACCACTCGGCGCCGAACGCCTTGCTGCCCTCGCCGGCCGTGCTTCCCGGCCTGCCGTTGTCGCCGATGAACGTGTAGAGCGGGTGGTGGTTGTAGGTCACCTGCGTCGTGCCGTCGGCCCGGCGCGTGGTGCCCAGCTTCGCCGCGCTGACGCCGCCGGTGCCGTGCGGCCTGCCCTTGGTCAGCAGCGGCGGCCACGCCTTCGCGCAGGCGCCGCTGCAGGCGCTGCGGCCCTTGCTGTCCTTCATGAACAGGTACAGGGTGACGCCCTTGCCGTTGGCGAGGACCTTGCCCAGCTTCGTGCTGTGCACGGCGACCCTGGCGGGCGCCTTGGGGGTGGTCGCGGCGGTCGCCAGGCCGGCGCCCGTGCCGAGCGCGGCGACGGCGGCGAGGACGGCGACGGTGGGGCGGGTCATGTCTGCCTCCGATGGTCAGGCCGGACGCGGAAGGGTCCGGATCTGCCTGTCGAGGACGCCGCGGGACCCAGGATCTTCCGGGCGCCGCGGCGTCCCAACACGATCCCAATGTGGGGGCCGGTGCGGCGCTGCGCGTGGCGCCGGGGCACGCGGGTCCTCCGGCGTCACACATTCTCCGCAGTCGTGGTCACCTTGACCGGCATATGACCGGTCGAGGTGACCAGAGCCGCGCGGCGGCGACCACGGCGCTCTAGGCCGTCAGCTTCGCGGCCTGGCGCTCGGGCGCCACCTCGACGACGTCCCAGGCCAGGCCGAGGCGCCGCAGGCCCCGGATGACCATCGAGGAGACGTCGACCTCGTACCAGCGCAGGCCGTGGTGCGCCGACGTCGGGAAGGCATGGTGGTTGTGATGCCACGACTCCCCGAGCGAGAGGATCGCCAGCCAGGCCAGGTTGCGCGACTCGTCGCCCGTCTCGAAGCGCTGGCGGCCGAAGAAGTGGCAGAGCGAGTTGATGGAGTAGGTCACGTGGTGCAGGATCAGCATCCGCACCGCGCCACCCCAGAGCAGGCCGGTCAGCGCCGTGTCGATCGAGCCGCCGATCGCCCAGCCGAGCCCGAACGGCACGGCGAGGCCGGTGAGGACCCAGACGAAGAACGTGCGGTCGACGAACGTGATGACCGGGTCGTCGAGCAGGTCGGGCGCGTAGCGCTGCCGGTTGGCGCGCTCGGTGTGGATGAACAGCCAGCCGACGTGGGCGTGCAGCAGGCCGCGCAGCACCCCGTGGTGCAGGTGCGGGCTGTGGGGGTCGCCCGGCTGATCGGAGAAGGCGTGGTGCTTGCGATGGTCGGCGACCCAGGAGATGATCGGGCCCTCGATCGCGGCCGATCCCAGGACGGCCAGCGCGGCGCGGACCGGCGCGACGGCCTTGAAGCTGCGGTGGGTGAACAGCCGGTGGAAGCCCACGGTGATGCCGAGCGCGGTCAGGATGTAGGTGATCGCGAGGACCACGAGGTCGCTCGGGTGCAGCAGGCTGTTCCACAGCTGCCAGCCGACCACGCCGAGCGCCAGGAACGGGATGACGGTGATCAGACCCGTCAGGAAGCGGTCCAGCCACTCGTGCGCGGTGGGCTGGACGTCGTCGGGGCCGGGGCCGGGCGGGAGCAGCGCCGGCGCGGAGGCGGGAGCGGCCGCAGGCGGCCGCGGGTCCGCGGTGAGCTCGGACAAGGGCATGACCCCAGGCTGTCGCGCCGGGCCTCGCCCGACACTGAGGCGCATCGGTGGATGACAGGGGGGTTAACCCCCGCATGGCGACCGCGCCTCTAAGCGAACTCTCATGGGTCGCTTACGCCGCTACCACCCGCACGGCCGATAACCGTGGTGTGTCCTCCGCACCCTCCACTCCCCTCACCCACCGGTTCCCCGCCGTCCGGGCCCGTGACGCCGCCCTGCGGCGGATGCGCGGGGTCAACCGCCTCATCGTCGTGGCGGCCGTCGCGCTGGTCATCGGGTTCTCGCTGCTGGCGATGCGCGCGACCCCCGCCCGGCACGCCACCACGGTGGCGCAGATCGGCCAGACCTCGGCCACCGCCGACCGGACCGCCGGCACCTCGTCGCGCCGCGGGTCGTCGTCGCACAAGGCCAAGAGCCATCACCGCAACTCGTCCTCCTCCTCGTCCAGGAAGGCCTCGGCCGCCAGGGCCCGGGCGTCGAGCAGCTCGTCGGGCTCCGCGGCCACGTCGTCCTCGGGCTCCGCGGGCACGTCGAGCGCCCAGAGCCAGAGCAGCACGAGCTCGTCGCAGGTCGCCGCCGCGCCCGCCCCGGCGGCGCCGCCCGCCGCCGCGCCCGTCCAGACGTCGCAGCCCGCCGCCGCGCCCGTCCAGACGTCGCAGCCCGCCGTCGTGACCTCGGGCGGCTCGTGAGCTTCGCGGTCGCCACCTGGGAGGCCCTGGGCAGCACGGCGCAGGTCGTCGTGACCGACGCCGACGCGCTCGCCCCGGCGGCCCGCGCGGTCGAGACCGAGCTGCTGGCGATCGACCGCACCTGCAGCCGCTTCCGCGACGACGCCGAGCTCAGCGGCGTCCACGCCGCCGCCGGCGCCGTGGTGCCCGTGAGCGAGCGCCTGGCCGAGGCCGTCGCCGTCGCCCTGGACGCCGCCCGGCGCACGGACGGCCTCGTCGACCCCACCGTCGGCGCCGCGGTCATCGCGGCGGGCTACGACCGCGACTTCGACGACCTCCCACTCGACGCCCCGGCCCTCTCCGCGGTGCCCGCCCCGGGCTGGCGCCGCGTCCGGCTGGACCGGGCACGGCGGACCCTGCAGCTGCCCGTCGGCGTCCGCCTCGACCTCGGCGCCACCGCCAAGGCCCTGGCCGCCGACCGCGCCGCAGCCGCCGCGCAGGCCGTGGCCGGCGGCCACGGCGTGCTGATCTCCCTCGGCGGCGACGTCGCCGTGGCGGGCCCCGTGCCCGACGGCGGCTGGCCCGTCGGCCTCGCCGACGGCCACCGCGACGCCCCGGCGACCACGGTGTCCATCGCCGCGGGCGGCCTGGCCACGTCGAGCACGACCCAGCGGCGCTGGCGCCGCGGCGGCACCGCGGCCCACCACATCCTCGATCCTCGCACCGGCGCCCCGGCGCCCGTCGTCTGGCGCACGGTCAGCGTCGCGGCCGTCAGCTGCGTCCGCGCGAACATCGCGAGCACCGCCGCCATCATCCTCGGCGAGTCCGCGCCGGCGTGGCTGACGGACCACGGCCTGCCCGCGCGCCTCGTGCGCGCCGACGGCGAGACCGTCGGCACCTGCGGCTGGATCCCCGAGCCGGTGGCCGCCTGATGGCCCTCTGGTACCTCACCCGGGCGACCGGCGCCGCCGCGCTCGTCCTGCTCACGCTCTCGCTCGTGCTGGGCATCGTCAACGTGCGCCGATTCGCCTCGCCGCGCGTCCCGCGCTTCCTCGTCGACGGCGGTCACCGCACGACCTCGCTGCTCGTCGTCGTGCTCCTGGGCATCCACATCGGCACGTCGGTCTTCGACGGCTACGCGCCCATCCGCCTCGTCGACGCCGTCATCCCGTTCGGCAGCGCCTACCGGCCGGTGTGGCTCGGCCTCGGCGCGCTGGCCTTCGACCTGCTGCTCGCCCTCATCGTCACGAGCCTCCTGCGCGCCCGCCTGGGCCTGCGCGCCTGGCGCGCCGTGCACTGGCTCGCCTACGCCTGCTGGCCCGTCGCCCTCGTGCACGGGCTCGGCACGGGCAGCGACGTCCGCGCCGGATGGCTGACCTGGCTGAGCCTGGCCTGCGCCGCGGCCGTCGTCACCGCGATCGGGGTGCGCCTGTCGGACCGGGCGGCCACCCCGGGCGTGCGCGCCGGCGCGGCCGCCGCGATCACGGCCGCGGCCGTGGCCCTCGCGATCTGGCTGCCGTCGGGCCCGATGGCCGGCGGCTGGGCGGCCAAGGCCGGCACCCCGGCCCACACGACCACGACGAGCGCCACCACCACGACGACCACGAGGACGCCATGACCGACCGCCTGCTGCTCGGCCTCACCCCCAAGGGCCCCGTCCCGCTGGACCGCCACCTCGCGACCCACGGCCCGCTGCCCGACACCGGCCACGGCCTGATCGCGGAGGTGACGGCCGCCGGCCTGCGCGGGCGCGGCGGTGCCGGCTTCCCCGCCGCCGTCAAGCTCGCCGCGGTCGCCGAGGGCTCGCGCCCGGTCGTCGTGGTCAACGGCACCGAGGGCGAGCCGATGAGCGCCAAGGACCGCTCCCTGCTCATGCGCGTGCCCCACCTCGTCCTCGACGGCGCCGAGGCCGCGGCCCGCGCGGTCGGCGCCTCCGAGGTGCTCGTCAGCGCGTCCGAGCGCGCCAACGACGTGCTCGCCGCCGCGGTCGCCGAGCGCCGCGCGACGCGCGCCAGGGGCGCGCCGAAGTTCCGGCTCGTGCCGCGCGCCGTCGGCTACGTCGCCGGCGAGGAGACGGCCGTGATCGCCCACCTCGAGGGCCGGCCGCCGCTGCCGCGCGTCACGCCCCCGCGACCCGCGCAGCGCGGCTACCGCCGGCGCCCGACGCTGGTCCAGAACGTCGAGACCCTCGCCCACATCGGCCTCATCGCCCGCCACGGCGCGGCGTGGTTCCGCGAGACCGGCACCCAGGAGCGCCCCGGCACGATGCTCGTCACGGTCTCCGGCGCGGCCGCCGCGCCCGGCGTCTACGAGGTTCCGGCCGGGGTGGGCCTCGACGACGTCCTGCGCCGCGCTGGCGGCCGCACCGAGCCGCTGCGCGCCATGCTCGTCGGCGGCTACTTCGGGGCCTGGGTGCCCGCCGACGTCCCCGGCCTGGCCCTCGAGGACGCCGCCCTGCGCGCGCACGGCGCGGCCGTCGGCGCCGGCGTGGTCGTCGCCCTGGGCGAGAGCTCGTGCCCCGTGGCCGAGACGTCGCGGCTGACCGCCTACCTCGCGTCGGAGTCCGCCGGCCAGTGCGGGCCGTGCGTCAACGGCCTCGGCGCCCTGGCCGGCGTGGCCGAGCGCTTCGCAAGCGGCCGCGCCACGGCCACCGACGGCGAGCGCTTTATCCGCTGGATCGAGATGGTCAAGGGCCGCGGCGCGTGCGCACACCCGGACGGCACCGCGCGGATGCTGGCCAGCGCCGTGCGGCTGTTCCGCACGGAGTTCGAGGAGCACGCCCACCGCGGCCGCTGCCCGCGCTGCGCCGCGCCGCAGGCGCTGGTGCTGCCCATGGGCCGGACCCTGGCGGTGGCGGCATGAGCCGCCCGTCGTCACCGCCGGCGGCGGCCCTCGAGGCCGAGGAGCTCGTCCTGGACCCGATCGCGTGCACGGGGCACGGCCTCTGCGCCGAGCTGCTGCCCGAGCGCATCGTGCTCGACGACTGGGGCTACCCGATCGTCGATCCGTCGGTCCCGCCCGCGCTGCACGAGCACGCGGTGCGCGCGGTCAAGGCCTGCCCGGCGCTGGCCCTCGCGCTGCGCCGGGCGCAGCGGTGAGCACCCACGCGGGCGGGCGCCCGGCGGCCTAGGATCGGGGCGTGCGGATCCTGGTCATCGAGGACGAGACGGGCATCGCCGACTTCGTCGAGAAGGCCCTGCGCGCCCAGGGCCACCAGGTCGACGCGTGCGCCGACGGCCTGGAGGGCGAGCGCCTCGCGCTGACCACCGACGTCGACCTCGTCATCCTGGACCGCATGCTGCCCGGCCGCGAGGGCGTCGAGGTGCTGCGCGGCATCCGCGCCGCCAAGCCGGCCCTGCCGGTCATCATGCTCACCGCGCGCGGCGAGGTCGGCGACAAGGTCGCCGCGCTGGACGCCGGGGCGACCGACTACGTCACCAAGCCGTTCGCGGTCGACGAGCTGCTGGCCCGGGTGCGGGCGCACCTGCGCCGGCCCGCCCAGCCCGAGGCCACGCGCCTGACCGCGGGCGACATCGACGTCGACCTGCTCTCGCGCGACGTCACGCGCGGCGGCCGGGCGGTGCGCCTCTCGGCCAAGGAGTTCGAGCTGCTGGCGCACCTGATGCGCCACCCCAACCAGGTCCTGTCGCGCGAGCAGCTGCTCAGCGGCGTCTGGGGCTATGACTTCGACCCGCAGACCAACGTCGTCGACGTCTACGTCGGCTACCTGCGCAAGAAGCTCGCGCTGCCCGGCTCCCCCGCGCCCATCGAGACGATCCGCTCGGCGGGCTACCGGCTCACGGTCCGGTGAGCGCGCCGGCCGGACTGCGGCCGCGCATCACCCTGCTCATCTGCGGGGTCGTGGCGCTCTGCCTGCTCGTGGGCTTCCTGGCCGTCTACCGCGGGACGGCCACCACGCTGCAGGGGCGCACCGACCGCGGGCTGCGCGACGACCTCGCCGACCTGCAGCGCTCGGCGCACGGGCCCTCCGCGGCGCAGCGGGCCGAGCAGGCGCAGACCTACCTCGCCCGCCAGCCCTACCGCGCCACGACCCACGTCGCCTTCGTCGTGATCCCCGGCCGCGTACCCGTGACCAACGAGCCCGAGCTGCTGGTCACGACGGGCCGCGACGCCGACGACACGCCGGCCGAGCGCCGCCAGGAGACGATCGACGCCCGCGCGGTCCTCGGCGCGCCGGCGGGCTTCAGCCGCCGCGTGCTGCCCGGCGTCGGCCCGGTGCGGCTGCTCGTCGCCGTCCAGCCCACCGGCGAGGGCCAGGTGCGCTTCGGCGTCGCCGAGCCCGTCGAGCCCGTCGAGCGGGCCGAGAGCACCGTGTCGCGCGCGTTCCTGCTCGCGGGCGCCCTCGGCATGGCCGCCGCGCTGCTGGGCGGCCTGCTCGTGGCCTCGCGCGTCGCCGCGCCGCTGCGCCGCATGGCCCGCGTCGCCGCGCGAGTCGAGGCCGGCGACCTCGGGCCGCGGATGGGCCTCTCCGGCCGCCGCGACGAGGTCCAGGTCCTCGCCCACGCCTTCGACCAGATGCTCGACCGCCTCGAGGCGGCCTTCGCGCGCCAGGGCGCGTTCATCGCCGACGCCTCCCACGAGCTGCGCACCCCGCTGACCATCGTCCGCGGCCAGCTCGAGGTCCTCGCGATGAACGATCACCCCAGCGCCGAGGAGGTGCGCCGGGTCAAGGACATGGTGTCGGTCGAGATCGACCGGATGAGCCGGCTCGTCGAGGATCTCGTCGTCCTCTCCCACGCGCCCGACGAGGGCTTCCTGCGCCTGGAGCATATCGACCTCCCCGGCTTCCTGACCGGCATCTGCGACGGGCTGCGCCCGACGGCCGACCGGGTCCTGGAGCTCACGCCCGTCCCGCCGCTGGTCATGGAGGCCGACCCCGACCGCCTCGCCCAGTCGCTGCGCAACCTGCTGCGCAACGCGATCGTCCACACCGAGCCCGGCGGCCTCGTGCGCCTCGGCGTCCGCGAGCACGGCGACCGGATCTGGTTCCTCGTCGACGACGACGGCCCGGGCGTGCCCGTCGCCGACCGCGCCCGCGTCTTCGACCGCTTCGCGCGCCTGGACGCCGCCCGTGGGCGCGACCGCGGCGGGGCCGGGCTGGGCCTCTCGATCGTCCAGGCCATCGCCCAGGCCCACGGCGGCGAGGCCTGGGTCGCGCGCTCGCCCGAGGGCGGTGCGCGCTTCGTGCTCGACCTGCCGCGGACCGCGGCGCCGGAGCCCGCACCCGCGCGCCCGGCGCCGTCGTCCCCCGCGACGGCCTGAGCCGCCGTGCCGCGGGTCGACGCGCCCGCCCGTCGTACCCTCGGTCCATGAGCCCCCGCATCCTCGTGGTCGACGACGACCCGTCGGTCCTGCGGATGCTCGCGCGCACGCTGACCGCCGAAGGCCATCAGGTCGATGCCGTGGGCGACGGCGGCGCCGCGCTGGCGGCGGTCGCGCGCCGCGCGCCGGAGGCCGTCGTCCTCGACGTCGGCATGCCGGGGATGGACGGCCTGGCGGTGTGCCGCCGGCTGCGCGCCGGCGGGTTGACCGCGCCCGTGCTGCTGCTCACCGCGCGCGACGCGGTCGCCGACCGCGTGGCGGGCCTGGAGGCGGGCGCCGACGACTACCTCGTCAAGCCGTTCGCCGTCGAGGAGCTGCTGGCCCGGCTGGCCGCGATCGCCCGTCGCGGGCAGCCCGCCGGCGACGTCATCGCCGTCGGCGCGCTGCGCCTGGACCCCGTCGCACGAGAGGTGCTGCGCGACGGGCGCGCGGTCGCGCTGACCGAACGCGAGTGCGCGCTGCTCGAGCTGCTGCTGCGCCACCCGCGGATGGTGGTCACCCGCGAGCACGCGCTCGACGAGCTGTGGGGCTCGGCGGCCGTGGAGAACGTCGTCGACCGCTGCGTGATGAGCCTGCGCCGCAAGCTCGGCGCGCCCGAGCTCATCCGCACCGTCCGCGGCGTCGGGTTCGTCCTGGAGCCATGAGCCGCCTGCCGCTGCGCCTGCGGGTCGCCCTCGCCGCCGCCGGCGGCGTGCTCGTGGCCGTCGCCGCGCTGGCCGGGGCCGCGCAGTACCTCGTGCGCCACGAGCTGCGCGCCTCCCAGGACCGCGGACTCCGCGGCCGGGCGACCGACGTCGCGCGCCTGAGCGCCTCGGCGCCCGCGCTGCTCACCGCGCCCGGCGCGCTCGACGCGCCCTACGGCGGCCAGGACCTCCTCGTCGAGGTCGTCGACCGCCGCGGGCGCATCGTGGCGCGCTCCTCGGCCCTGGGCGGGCGCCTGCTGCCCACCGACGCCCTGCTGACCGCCGCGATCCGCTCCGGCCGGACGGGCTACGCGCGCGCCGAGCTGTCAGGAGAGCCGCTGCGCGTCTTCGCCGCGCCGCTGCCCGACGCCGGATCGGTGGCCGCCGGCGGCGCGGTCCTCGTGGCGTCCTCGGCGCGCGAGATCGAGCGCACGGCCGACCACGTGCGCACGCTCATCCTGCTCTGCGCCCTCGGCGCGGCGGCCCTGGGCGGCGCGATCGCGGCGCTGCTGACCGGGCGCGGCCTGACGCCGCTGCGGCGCCTGGCGGCCGCCGCCGGCGATATCGAGCGCACGGGCGACTCGAGCCGGCGACTGCCCGCCGAGGCCCGGACCGGAGGCGAGATCGAGGAGCTGACCCGCACGCTCAACGCGATGCTGGCCTCGCTGGAGGAGGCGCGCCGCAGCGAACGCCGGCTGCTGGCCGACGCCTCGCACGAGCTGCGCACACCGGTCACCGCCCTGCGCGGCAACCTGCTGTACCTCGGCCGCCACGGCGCGGCCGATCCCGAGACGATCGCCGACCTCAGCGCCGACGTCGACCGCCTCGCGCGCCTCATCGACGACCTCCTGGTCCTCGAGCGCCACACGCAGGCCGCGGCGACCCGCGCGCCCGTGTCGCTGACGGCGACGGCCCGCGCGGTCGCGCGCGCCGCCGGCGACGACGCGGCGGTGCTGGCCCCCGACGGCGACGTGGTCGTCCGCGGCGACGGCGACGCGCTGCGCCGGGCCCTGGAGAACCTGGTCGCCAACGCACAGACCCACGGCCGGCCGCCCGTGCGCATCACCGTCGCGCGCTCGGGCGGACGCGCGCGCGTCACCGTCGCCGACGCCGGACCCGGCCTCGGGCCCGAGGAGGCCGGGGCCGCGTTCGACCGCTTCTGGCGCGGCGCGGGGTCGCGTGGACGCCCGGGCTCGGGCCTCGGGCTGGCGATCGTGCGGGCCACCGCGCGAGCCCACGGCGGCGACGTCGAGGTCGCCGGCGCCGCGTTCACGCTGGATCTGCCCGCCGCGGGGACGATCGTCAGAGAGCCGTCAGAGAACGGGCCTAGCTTGGGCGACGTCCCCCTCACGACCTGAGACCCGATCCATGCTGCGACGCCTCCCCACCTCTCGCCTCCTCCTCGTCCTCGGTGCCGCCGTCGCCATCCTGGCCGGCGGCACCGCGCTGGCCATGGCCGCCCTCGGCGGATCGGGCCCCACGCCGCCCGCCAAACCGCTGGACGCCGCCGTCCACGACGCCCTCTCCGCCCCCGCGGTGCAGGGCGTGACCGCGCGGATCACGTTCACGAACCGGCTCATCGACAAGTCCAGCCTGCCCGGCGGCGCCAACCCGCTGCTCTCGGGCGCGACCGGCCGGCTGTGGGCCGCCGCCGACGGGCGCGTGCGCCTCGAGCTGCAGTCCGACAACGGCGACGCCCAGATCGTCAGCGACGGCGACACCGTCACGATCTACGACGGGACGCTGCGCCAGGCCTACCGGATCACCCTGCCCGCCGGCGCGGGGCCCGGCCACGCCGCACCGCACGCGGTCCCCGCGCTGCAGAAGATCGACGAGCTGCTGGCGCGCGTGGCGCAGACCGCCGACCTCTCCGGCGCCAAGCCCTCGGACATCGCGGGCCGCGCCGCCTACACCGTGCGGGTCTCCCCCAAGCACGACGGCGGGCTCGTCGGCGCGGCCGAGCTGGCGTTCGACGCGGCCAACGGCACCCCGCTGCGCGTCGCCGTCTACGCCTCCGGCGACCCCTCTCCGGTGCTCGAGCTCGAGGCCACCGACATCTCCTACGGCAGGGTGCCCACGGCTGACCTCAGCGCCCCGGTCCCCGCCGGCACGAAGGTCACGACCGTCGACCTCGGCGGCCACGCGCCGGCGGGTGCGGCCGGCGGCAGGGGCGGCGCCTCGACGACGGCGACGACCCCGCAGGCGGTCGCCAAGGCGCTGGCGTTCCCGCTCAGCGCGCCGGACACGCTCGTCGGGCTGCCCCGCCGCGACGTGCGGGTCGTGGCCTCCGGGCAGGCCAAGGGCGCCCTGGTGACCTACGGCCAGGGGCTGGGCGGCATCGCCGTCCTCGAGCAGGCCGCGCCCGCCGCCGACGCGGCGGCCGGCGGCGGGGGCGGCGCGCCCGGCGGGCTGTCGCTGCCCAAGGTCTCGATCGACGGCGCCTCCGGCGAGGAGCTCGCCACGGCGCTGGGCACCGTCGTCCGCTTCGAGCGCGGCGGCGTGCAGTACACGGTGATCGGGTCCGTGCCCCCGTCGGCGGCCGAGGCCGCGGCCCGGGCCCTCTGATGACGGCCCCGCCCGTGCAGGCCCGGGGGCTGGTCAAGCGCTACGGCGACGTGCTGGCCGTCGACGACGTCGACCTGACCGTCGAGGCCGGCGACGTCTACGGCTACCTCGGGCCCAACGGCGCGGGCAAGACGACGGTGCTGCGGATGCTGCTCGGGCTCATCCAGCCCACCGCGGGCGAGGTGCGCCTCTTCGGTGCCGACCCGCTCGTGCACGGCGCGACGGCCCTGGACGGCGTCGCGGGCTTCGTCGAGGCGCCGCGCTTCTACCCCTACCTGACGGGTCGCAAGAACCTCGAGCTGCTCGCCGCCCTGGACGGCGGCGACGCGAAGGCCCGCATCGACGGCGCGCTGGACGTCGTCGAGCTCACCGACCGCCAGCGCCACAAGGTCGGCGGCTACTCGCACGGCATGCGCCAGCGCCTCGGCGTCGCCGCGGCGCTCATCCGCAACCCGCGGCTGCTGCTGCTCGACGAGCCCGCCACGGGACTGGACCCCGCGGGCATGCGCGACATGCGCGCGCTCGTGGCGCGGCTCTCGCTGTCGGGCACGACCGTGCTGCTCTCCAGCCATCTGCTCGCCGAGGTCGAGGAGCTCTGCAACCGCGTGGCGATCGTCCGCACCGGGCGCATCGTCTTCGAGGGGGCGCTGGCCGACCTCAAGCGCACCGCCGGCGCCGAATGGCGGCTGCGCACGACCGACGACGCCCGCGCCATGGAGATCTGCCGTGACCGCCGCGGGATCGCCAACGTCCGCCGCGACCCGCTCGAGCTGCGCTTCGAGGGCACGGAGGAGGCGGCCTCCGAGCTCTCGGTCGTGCTCGTGGAGGCCGGCCTGGCGATCCGCGCGCTGGCGCCCCACGCCGCCACGCTCGAGGACCTGTTCTTCCGGCTCACCGAGGACGAGCCGGCCGCCGCGCGGTTGGCCGAGGCCTCCTGATGGTCGCGCTGCGCACCGTCTACGCGTGGGAGCTGCGCAAGCTCGTCGCCCAACGGCGGACCTACCTCGGCCTGGGGGCCGCGGTCCTGGTCCCGCTCATCTTCGTCGCCGCGCTCGCGCTGCAGACCGGCCAGCCCGAGGACGTGCCCTTCGGCCGCTACGTGCGCCAGTCGGGCCTGGCGATCCCGCCCGTCATCCTCATCTTCGGGTCCTACTGGCTCTTCCCGCTCATCACCGCGCTGGTGTCGGGCGACATCGTCGCGGCCGAGGACCACAACGGCACGCTGAAGACCATCCTCACGCGGTCGGTCGGCCGCGGCCGGATCTTCACGGCCAAGGTGCTTGCCGCCTTCACCTACGCCCTGGTCGCCCTGGTGGCCATGGGCGCCACGGCGATCATCGGCGGGGTGGTCAAGTCGGGGTTCAACCCGCTGGTGACGCTGTCGGGCACGACGGTCGGCGCGGGCCGCGCCCTCGTCCTCGTCGGCGCGAGCCTGCTCGTCTACGCACTGCCGCTGATCGCCGTGGCGTCGATCGCCGTGCTGCTGTCGACGGTCACGCGCAACTCCGCCGCGGCGGTCGTGGGCGCGCTGATGATCAGCCTGCTCCTGCAGCTCGTGACCATCATCCCCGGGCTGGGCGCGCTGCACCCCTACCTGCTGCCCACCCAGTTCAACGCCTGGCAGGGCTTCCTGCGCACACCGGCCGACTACGCCCCGATCGTCCGCGCCGCGTGGGTCTGCGCGCTCTACGCCGTGCCGTGCCTCGGCGCGTCCTACCTCGTCTTCCTGCGCCGCGACGTCACCGGCGGCTGAAGCCGCGCGCCACGGGGCGCGCGACGCGCGGCCCGACGCATAGGCTGCGCGGATGCCGACCTCCGACCGCCCGCGCTACCTCAAGGCGCCCGGCCCGCCCGCGCCCGAGGTCTCCGACGAGATCCGGCGCCGCGTGGAGACCATGTTGCAGGACATCTCCGCCGGCGGGGTCGATGCCGTCCGGCGCTGGTCGCGTGAGCTCGACGGCTGGGACGGCCCGGACGGCACGGGGTCCTTCGTCGTCACCGAGGAGGACTTCGAGCGGGCGGCCGCCGGGCTCGACGACGGCCTCAAGGCCCACATCGCGTTCGCCCAGGAGCAGGTGCGGACGTTCGCGCTGGCCCAGCGCGCCACGCTGACCGACCTGCGCATCGAGTCGCTGCCCGGCGTCGTGCTGGGCCACACGCACATCCCGGTGGGGTCGGTCGGCGCCTACGTCCCCGGCGGGCGCTACCCGATGCTCGCGTCGTCGTTCATGACCGTCGTGGTGGCCAAGGCGGCGGGCGTGCCGCGCGTCGTCGCCGTCGCCCCACCGGCGCGCCACGGCGGCCTGCACCCGGCGATGTTGTACGCCATGTGGACGTCGGGCGCCGACGTCGTGGCGTGCCTGGGCGGCGTGCAGGCGCTGGCCGCGCTGGCGTTCGGGCTCATCGAGGACATCCCGGCGGTCGACATGCTCGTCGGCGCGGGCAACGCCTACGTGGCCGAGGCCAAGCGCCAGCTCTTCGGGCGGGTCGGGATCGACCTGCTCGCCGGCCCGACGGAGGTGCTCGTCGTCGCCGACGCGAGCGCCGACCCGCGGATCGTCGCCGCCGACGTGCTCGGCCAGGCCGAGCACGGGCCGACCTCGCCGGCGGGCGTCATCGCCATCGGCGCCGGCGTCGCCGAGGCGGTCGCCGAGCAGATCGAGGCGCTCCTGGCCACGTGGCCGACCGCCGAGGTCGCCGGCGCGGCCTGGCGCGACCACGGCTGGATCGCGATCGCGGCCGACGACGACGAGGCGATCGCGCTCGCCGACGCGGCGGCCAACGAGCACCTCGAGATCCAGGTCGAGGAGGCCAAGCTGCCGATGTACCTGTCGCGGCTGCGCAACTACGGCTCGCTGTTCCTGGGCGACCAGGCCACCGTCGCCTACGGCGACAAGGGGGTCGGGACCAACCACGTCCTGCCGACCTCGGGCGCGGCGCGCTACACCGGCGGCCTGTGGGTCGGCAAGTTCCTGAAGACCTGCACCTGGCAGCAGCTGACCGCCGAGGGAACCCGCGCGGTGGCCCCGGCGATCGAGGCGATCAGCGTGGCCGAGCACATGCTCGGCCACGGGCTGACGGCCCGGATGCGGCTGGACCGCCTCGGCGCCTGAGGGCGCGGAGCCGCCGTCAGTCGACGAGCGCCTGCTGGACGAGCTGGCGCAGGCGGCTGCGCAGCGGGTAGGTGCTCGACGGCAGCAGCTGGGTCAGGAACACCATGGTGATGCGGTCGACCGGATCGACCCAGAACACGGTGCTGGCCGCGCCGCCCCAGCCGAACTCGCCCGGGCTGGAGGGCACGAGGAAGGCCACGGGGTCCAGGAGGACCTGCACGCCCAGCCCGAAGCCGACGCCCGCGAACGTCGTCTCGGCGAAGAGCGGCCGCCCGACGGCCTGCAGGTCGGCCCCGCCCGGCAGGTGGTTCGTGCGCAGGTAGCGGGCGGTGCGGCTGCCGAGCAGGCGCACGCCGTCGAACGCGCCGTCGCCGAGCAGCAGCTGGGCGAAGCGGTGGTAGTCGGCGGCGGTGGACACCAGCCCGCCGCCGCCGCTGAGGCACCGCGGCCGGCGCAGCGCGGCGTCGCCCATCTCCGAGCGCGTCGCCCTCCCCGTCTGCGGGTCGGGGACGTAGAGGGCCGCGAGGCGCCCGTGGTCGGCCTCCGGCGCCCCGAACCCCGTGTCGGCCATGCCGAGCGGGCCGAGGATTCGGCGCGCGAAGAAGGCGTCGAGCGTCTCGCCCGAGGCGACCTCGACGACGCGGCCGAGCACGTCGGTGGCCACGGAGTAGTTCCACTCCGCGCCGGGCTGGAAGAGCAGCGGCAGCGCGGCCCAGGCGTCGCAGCAGGCGGCGAGGTCCAGGCCACGGGGCGTGCCCCACTCGAAGCCGGCCTCGCGGTACATCGCGTCGACGGGATGGGTGTGGTGGAAGCCGTAGGTCAACCCGGAGGTGTGGGTGAGCAGGTGGCGGATGCGGATCGGCTCGGTGGCCGCGACGGTCAGGGCGTTCTTCGAGGACCCGCGCGCGTAGACCTGGAGGTCGCCGAAGGAGGGGATGAAGCGGCTGACGGGGTCGTCGAGCTCGAAGGCGCCCTCCTCCCAGAGCATCATCGCCGCGACCGAGGTGATGGGCTTGGTCATCGAGTAGATGCGCCAGATCGTGTCGGGCGTGACCGGCGCGCGGGTCTCGAGGACGCGGTGCCCGGAGACGGCCTCGTGCACGATGTCGCCGTCGCGGGCCAGGACGAACTGGAAGCCCGGGATCCGCCCCTCGTCGACGTAGGGCTGAAGCCCACGCTCGATCCGGCTCAGGCGGTCGGGGTCGAAGCCATGGGCCGTCGCGGCGGCCGTGTGGTCGGCGGGCATCGGGGCATTGTGACGGCGGCGCGCCGCCGGCGGTCGCGCTCGCGTAGCGTGCCGCGACCATGGACGTCGTCGAGCTCGCCGGGCGCCTGCTGTTCGCCGCCGTGTTCCTCATCTCGCCGGCCGGGGTCCTGGCCCAGGCACCTCGGGTCGCCGGCCTGCCCGCGCTGGCGGCGCTGCCGCGCCCGCTGGCGGTGGCGGCCGTCCGCGGGACGTGCCTGGCCGCGATGGGCGGCGCGGGGCTCATCGCGCTCGGCCTGTGGCCCGACGCGGGTGCGCTGCTCGTGCTCGCCTTCCTCGTTCCGGTGACCTCGACGATGCACCCCTTCTGGACGGTCGAGCCGTCGCTGGCCCGCAAGCAGAAGCGCGACGCCTTCCTCACGAACACGAGCCTGGCGGGGGCGGCGCTCCTGCTCCTGGCAGCCGTCAACCAGTCCCAGCACGTGGCCCTCGGCCTCCTGGCCCACCCGCTGCTCGGGCGGGCGTAGGGGCGCTCCCGGTCAGACCGCCCGGGACCGCGCGCCCGGGCGGCACGCCGCCCCCATGGCGCGCACGTGGGCCATGACCCCACCAACGCGCCATCGGCCCCGCCCCGCGCGGCCGCCGCGCGCGCCCGCCGCGCGCGCCGGTCGCTAGCGCCGCCGGATGGAGACCAGGTCCAGGTCGCCGGGGCCGACCGGGTGGTCGGCGGCGCAGCGCAGGCGCGCCTGGACGGGCTCGCCGCAGCCGTGGTGGCGCAGCTCGACGCCCGGACCGGGGTCGGCGAGCCAGCGGTCACCCCACTGCATGAGCGCCACGAGCGCCGGGAGCAGGTCGGCGCCCTGCTCCGTGAGCCGGTACTGGTGGCGCGTGCGCTGGCCGGGCTCCCGGTAGGGCTCGCGCTCGAGCAGGCCGTGGTCGACGAGCTCACGCAGGCGGGCAGCGGCGACGGGCTCGCTGATCCCCACGCGCTCGGCGAAGTCGTCGAACCGTGCCGTGCCGTAGAAGGCCTCGCGCAGGATGAGGAAGGCCGACCGCGTGCTCACGAGGTCCAGCGTCCGCGCCAGCGAGCAGCGGTCGGCCGCCCAGCCCGAGCGCGGGTCGAGCCGGCCGGTGAGGCGGATCGCGGTGTCCATGCGACGAGTCTAGCTGACTGTGGCACTCCTCAGCCAGGACTGCTACGGTCCTCACTATGTCCGCCCTAAGTCAGGTCCTCCATGGTCTGCGCCTCCGCGACGCGTCGTCGCGGCTGGCCCTCGTGATCGTCTGCGCCGGCGTCGTGCTCGCCAGCCTCGACCTCTTCATCGTCAACGTCGCGCTGCCCGGCATCGCGCGGGACCTCCACGCCGGCAGCCTCGGCGACCTCTCGTGGGTGCTCAACGCCTACGCCATCGTCTATGCCGCCCTGCTCGTGCTGTTCGGGCGTCTGGCCGAGCGGCGCAGCCGCCAGCACGGCTTCCTGCTCGGCGTCGCGATCTTCACGCTCGCCTCGGCGGCCTGCGGCCTGGCCACGAGCGTCCCGATGCTCGTCGCGTTCCGCGTGGTCCAGGCGGCGGGCGCCGCGCTGCTGACGCCGACGTCGCTCGGCCTCGTCCTGGCGACGACCGCCCCCGAGCGCCGTCCGGGCGCCGTGCGTGCCTGGACGGCCGTCGGCGGCGCGGCGGCGGCGATCGGGCCGGTCGTCGGCGGGCTGCTCGTGGCCGCCTCCTGGCGCTGGGTGTTCCTGGTCAACGTGCCGATCGGCCTCCTGGCCCTCGTCATCGGCTGGCGGCGGCTGCCCGACGTGCCCGGCCACCCCGTCCCCCGGCCCGACGCCCTCGGCGCCGTGCTCGTCACGGGCGGCATCGCGCTGCTGACGCTGGGCCTCGTCGAGGGGGAGTCGTGGGGCTGGGGTTCGGCGCGCACCATCGCGGCGCTCGCCGTCTCGGTCGCCGCGCTCGCGGCCTTCGTCACCCACTGCCGCCGCCACCGCAACCCGCTCATCGACGGCGGGCTGTTCCGGGTCAGGGCGTTCACGGGCGCCTCGCTGGCCCTGACCCTCTTCTCCATGGCCTTCGGCGCGATGCTGCTGTCCATCGTGCTCTGGGACCAGGAGGTCTGGGGCTGGTCGGCGTTGCGGACCGGCCTGGCCGTCGCGCCCGGCCCCGTCATGGTGCCGCTGTTCTCCTTCCTGGTCGCCGGCCGGCTCATCGCCCGCTTCGGGCCCGGCCCGGTGGCGGGCGCCGGCGCGGCGCTGTTCGCCGGCGGCAGCGCCTGGTGGGCGCTGGCCGTGAGGACCCACCCCGACTACGTGGGCGGGATGCTCGGCGGCATGCTCCTCACCGGCGTCGGCGTCGGCCTGACGCTGCCCACCCTCATGGCGACCGCGGCGGGCTCGCTGCCCGCCCAGGCGTTCGCGACGGGGTCGGCCGTGGTGAACATGCTGCGCCAGGTGGGCCTGGCGGTCGGCGTCGCCGTGCTCGTCGCGGTCCTCGGCTCGCCGTCGGGCGCCGCCGGCCGGCTGACGGCCTATCGCCACGGCTGGTGGGTCATCGCGGGCTTCGCGCTGATCGCCTCGGCCGCCGCGCTCGTGGTGCTCGCCGCCCCGCGCCGCGCGCCGGTCGCGGCGGCGGCGGTCACGCCGTCGGCGTGACCTCGCCGCCCACGCCGCGGAACGCCCGGCGGTAGGTCGTGGGGCGCGTGGCGGTCGCCCGCCCGAAGTGCACGCGCAGCGCGGCGGCGCTGCCGAAGCCCGAGCGCCGCGCGACCTCCTCGACGGGGAGGTCGGTGGACTCCAGCAGGCGGCGCGCGTGATGGATGCGCTGGGTCGTCAGCCAGCGCTTGGGGGCCTCGCCGGTCTCGGCCACGAAGCGCCGGGCGAACGTCCGCGGGCTCATGTGCGAGTGGCGGGCCAGGACCTCGACGGTCAGCGGCTCGTGCAGGCGCTCCAGGGCCCAGCGGCGCGTGCCGGCCAGGCCGCCGCCCTCGTGCGCGGGGACGGGGTGGTCGATGTACTGCGCCTGGCCGCCGTCGCGGTGGGGCGCGACGACGTTCCAGCGCGCCAGCGCGGTCGCGGCGTCGGCGCCGAGGTCGCCGCGCACGACGTGCAGGCAGAGGTCCATCCCCGCCGCCAGGCCGGCGGAGGTCAGCACGTCGCCGTCGTCGAGGTAGAGCACGCCGGGGTCGACGTCGACCGTCGGGAACTCCGCGGCGAGCTGCTCGCAGTAGGCCCAGTGCGTCGTCGCGCGGCGCCCGTCGAGCACGCCCGCGTGGGCCAGCGCGAAGGCGCCGGTGCAGATCGACATGACGCGCGCGCCGCGGGCGTGGGCGGCGGCCAGGGCGTCCAGCGCGAGGCGCTGGGCGGCCACGAGGGGCGGCGTCGAGCCCCCGACGACCACGAGGTCGGCCTCCTGGAGCACCTCGAGGCCGGCGTCGGCGTGCAGGACGACGCCGGCGGCCGTCGTCACCGGCCCGGGGTCGGCCGCGGCCAGCGTCAGCACGTAGGGCGTCTCGGGCCGCGCGGTGCCGGGTCGCCCCGGCCCGAAGACCGTGTGCACCGTCCCGATGTCGTACAGGATCGAGCCCTCGAGGAGCAGGAGGGCGACGCGGATCTCCGACGACGCGGCCATTGGCCGGAATCTAGCGAAGGTTGTCATTCCTGCCACTCGTGGCGCCCGCGACCGTCCGGAAGGCTGTGGGCCATGCACCGCGCCTGGATCGTCGCCGCCGCCGGCTTCGTCGCGCTCCTCGCCGCCGCGGCGATCCGCGCCACGTTCGGCATCCTCATGGAGCCGCTCATGATGGAGTTCGGCTGGAGCCACGGCGCGATCTCCACCGCTGCGTCGGTCAACCTGGTGGTCTTCGGGCTCTCGGCGCCGTTCGCCGCCTCGCTGACCGAGCGCTTCGGGCTGCGCCGCGTCGTGTCGGTCGCGCTCGTGCTCATCGTCGTCAGCGCCGCGGCGCTGACCCAGGTCACCCGGCTCTGGCAGCTCTACGTCGCCTGGGGCCTGGTCGCGGGCGCGGCGACGGGCGCCGTGGCGCCCGTGCTGGCCGCGACGGTCGCCGGGCGCTGGTTCGTCGCGCGCCGCGGCCTGGTCATCGGCCTGCTGACCGCGGCGAACTCCACGGGCCAGCTCGTCTTCCTGCCGCTCATGGCCCACCTGACCGAGCACGGCGACTGGCGCTGGACGATGGCCGTCGTCGGCGGCGCCGCGCTCGTCGCGCTGGCCGCCGTGGCCGCGGCGCTGCGCGACCGGCCCTCCGACGTCGGCCTGGCGCCCTACGGCGGGACCGCCGAGCCGCCGCCCAGCGGGCCGCGGCGCGCCGCGGTCGGCGTCCTGCGCGACATCGGGCGCGACCCGGTCTTCCTCGCGCTGGCCGCCTCGTTCTTCGTCTGCGGGGCCACGACGGTCGGGCTCATCGCCGTGCACCTGATCCCCGCCGCCCACGACCACGGGATCCCGGCGGGCCAGGCCGCCGGCCTCATGGCCCTCATGGGGATCCTCGACATCGCGGGCACGACGGGCTCGGGCTGGCTGACCGACCGCCACCCGGCGCGGCGCCTGCTCGTCGTCTACTACGCCGGCCGCGGCGTCTCGCTGCTCATCCTGCCGGCGGCGCTGTCCAGCCGCGGGCCGGTGCTCACGGCGTTCACGGTGTTCTACGGCCTGGACTGGATCGCGACCGTGCCGCCCACCGTGGCGCTCGTGACCCAGCGCTTCGGGCGCGAGATCGGCGTGGTGGCGTTCGGCTGGATCTTCGCCGCCCACCAGCTGGGCGGCGCGGCGGCCGCCTGGGCCGCGGGCGCCGTGCGCGACGGTTCGGGCACCTACGACGGCGTGTTCATCGTCTCGGGGGCGCTGTGCTTCGCGGCGGCCCTGCTGCTCGCCGGCCTGCGCGTGCGGCCGCGCCGGCTGGCACCGGCGTCCGCGCCCGCCTGAGCCGGCAGGGCACCGCCGCGCCCGGGTGCAGGCGCGGCGGCGTGGGGACTCAGCGGTGGTCTGGACCGTCGTCGGTGCCACGCCCGCGGCCGTGGCGGTCACCGGCGTTGTGGCCGACCGGGTCGTCGGCGCGTGGCCGGCGAGCGCGACCGGGGCCGCCACGCCGAGCGAGAGGGCGGCGACGGCCGCCGTCGTGGTCCATGAGCGCTTGGTGGGAAGGGACATGCCGGGCCTCCTGGGTGGTGGTTGCTGATGCCCATCACCATCCGCCCAACGGGGTCCTGCATTCCATGGGGCAATGGTGGCGGCCCGGACCCAGACCATTCGCACCGTGATCGTGGGACCCCGGCGGCGTCGGGACCGGCGCGCCCGGCCAGGACCCTCGCGTCGCGCCGTCGTGCTGGGTAGAACTCCCGGCACGTGCAGAACGTCCACGCGATGCGCCCCGAGGTCCGGGCCGAGTTCACCGAGGCGGTCAGGCACCTCGACGGCGACGCGGCGTTCCTGACGCGCCTGGAGCGCTTCTACACCGAGCTGCGCGACCCGCTCGTCGCGCTCTACGGCGACGACGCGCGGCTGTCCGGGCAGCTCGCGCAGCTGCTGGAGGCCATGGCGCGCACGGCGCGCGAGCGCTCGCCCGAGCTCCGCCGCCTCGATCACGAGCGCGAGATCACCCCGGACTGGCTGCTGCGCGAGCAGGCCGTCGGCTACGTGGCCTACACCGACCGCTTCGCCGGCACGCTGGCCGGCGTGCGCGAGCGCCTGCCCTACCTGCGCGAGCTCGGCATCACCTACCTGCACCTCATGCCGCTGCTGGCCACGCGGCCCGAGCCCAACGACGGCGGCTACGCCGTGGTCGACTACGCCCGCGTGCAGCCCGAGCTGGGCTCCATGGACGACCTCCGCGCCCTGGCCGCCGAGCTGCGCGCGCACGGCATGGCGCTGTGCGTCGACGTCGTCGTCAACCACACGGCGCGCGAGCACCCCTGGGCGCAGGCCGCGATGGCTGGCGACGAGCGGCGGCTGGCCTACTACCGGACGTTCGCCGACCGCGGCGAGCCCGACGCGTACGCCGCGACGCTGCCGGACATCTTCCCCGACACCGCGCCGGGCAGCTTCACCTACGAGCCCGAGCTGCGCCGCTGGGTGTGGACGACGTTCAACCCGTACCAGTGGGACCTCGACTACCGCAACCCGGAGGTCCTGCGCGAGATGGCCGAGGTGCTGCTCGGGCTCGCCGCCGCCGGCATCGACGTGCTGCGACTGGACGCCGTGCCGTTCCTGTGGAAGCGGCTGGGCACCGACTGCCAGAACCAGCCCGAGGTCCACGACCTGCTGCAGGCGCTGCGCGCCGTCGTGCGGATCGCGGCGCCCGCCGTCGCGTTCAAGGCCGAGGCCATCGTCGGCCCCGAGCAGCTCGTGGCCTACCTGGGCACGGGCCGCCACGAGGGCAAGGAGTGCGACCTGGCCTACAACAACGTGCTCATGGCCCTGCTGTGGAGCTCGCTGGCCTCGGGCCGCGCGCCGCTGCTGGCCCACGTCGTCGCCCGGATGCCGCCGGTCCCGCCGGGCACGGGCTGGGTGACCTACGTGCGCTGCCACGACGACATCGGCTGGGCGATCGGCGACGAGGCGGCCGCGGCCGTGGGCGAGGACGCCCACCTGCACCGCCGCTTCCTGTCGGACTTCTACGCCGGCGACTTCCCGGGGTCCTTCGCCGGCGGCGCGCGCTTCCAGCCCGAGCCGTCCGGCGAGGCGCGCACGAGCGGCACCGCCGCCTCCCTCTGCGGGCTGGACGCCGCGGTGCGCTCCGGGGACCGCGCCGCCACCGAGCTCGCCGTGCGGCGCGTCCTGCTGCTCTACGCGCTGGCCTTCGGCCACGGCGGGCTGCCGCTGATCTACATGGGCGACGAGCTGGGCCTGGGCAACGACCCGCACTGGGCCGATCCGCCCGCCCACCGCGACGACAACCGCTGGATGCACCGGCCGCCGATGGACTGGGCGGCCGCCGCGCGCCGCCGCGCCCCCGACAGCCCCGAGGCGGAGCTGTGGCACGGCCTGCGCCGGCTCATCGAGGTCCGCCGCGCCACCCGGGCCACGCACGCCCAGGGCCTCGGCCTGCCCGTGCGGACCGGCAACGACCACGTCTACGGGCTCCTGCGCAGCCACGCGGGCGACCGGCTGCTCCTGCTGGCCAACCTGACCGCCCGTCCGCAGCACGTCCATCACGGCGTGGCGGACGCCCACGGCCTGGTGCTGCGGGCCGCCGACGCCACGCGCGCCGACGGGCGACCACTGGGCGAGGACGGCGAGCACGTCGTCCTCGCGCCCTACCAGGTGCTCTGGATCCGGGACTGACGGCGCGCGGGCGGCGGTCAGCCGCCCGCCGGGACCTCGAGGACGAGCTCGAGCCCGTCCTCGTCGTCGCACCGGGTGCCGACCTGGACGAAGCCGTTCTGCGCGGCGAGGGCGCAGGGCGCCCGCGCGTCCGGTCCGTGCGCGGACCGGACGCGGGCGGGCGAAAGAGGGCCGGGGCCGGGCTCAGCCGGTGATCTCGGCGGTCGCCGTCAGCACGGCGCGGCCGAGGATGTGCCCGGAGATGACGAACCCCAGGAACGCGGGCGTGGAGTCCGGCGTGACGCCGTCGCCGGCCAGCGACTCGGTGTCGAGCGCGTGCACGGCGAACACGTAGCGGTGCGAGCCGTGGCCGGCCGGCGGCGCCGCGCCGAGGAAGCGCGCGCCGCCCGCGTCGTTCTTCAGCTGCACGGCCCCGTCGGGCAGGCCCGGGCCGCCCTCGTCACCGGCGCCCGCCGCCAGCTCGGTCACCGACGCGGGCAGGTCGTACACCGCCCAGTGCCAGAAGCCCGACTGGGTCGGCGCGTCGGGGTCGTACATCGTGACGGCGTAGCCCTTGGTCCCCTCGGGCGCCCCGCTCCAGGACAGCTGCGGCGAGCGGTCCTCGCCGCCCGGAACCCCGAACAGGCCCGACATCGTCACGCCGGGCAGCGGCTCGCCGTCGGTGACGTCGGTGCTCGTCAGGGCGAAGGAGGGCACCTCGGGGAGGCGGTGGAAGGGGTCGTTGGCCATCGGGAGCTCCTGTCTCGGGTTGCGCGGACCTCCCGAACCCTAGCCGGAGGCCGGTGCCCGGACCGCCGCGCGCGGATCGTCCTCGGCACTCCCGTCGGGCGCGTCGGGCCGGGCCGGCGCACCGGGCCCGGCGAGGGTCACCGTGCGGCTCTCCCGCAGCAGCTCGGCGCCGATGTCCCCGCGGGCCAGCAGCAGGGCGATCAGCCGCCGCCGCGCGCTGCGGTGCGCGGCCGCGCGACGGCCCGGATCGGTCACGTGGCGACCGCGTAGGTCAGCGCCACGCCCGCCGAGACCGACGACGGCACGCGGCAGACCTTGTGCGTGCCCTTGAGGACCACCCGGCGGCGCGTGCCGTCCTTGCGCACGACCGTCTTGGTCTTGCGCACCTGTCCGCAGAAGTGGCCGTTGCCGAACGTCCCGTTCTGGGGCGAGTAGAAGAACGGATAGCCGGGCTGGGCGGCGTCGGAGATCGAGACCAGCGCGCCGAGCTGCAGACCGGCGGCCCCGGCCAGGGCGGCCGCATGCGTCCGGGCGTCGGCGACGGCCAGCGGCAGGGCCTTGGCCGCGGCGACCTTCACGGACTTGGCGATCGACGCGTCGTCGTGGGCGTCGACGGGCACCGGCTTGACCGTCGCCGTGCCGTTGGCGGTGATCGTGGGGCCGGCGGGCGTGGCCGCCTGCTGCGCCATCGCTCCGGGCGCCCCCACCGCGCAGGCGGCGACCCCGGCCGCGATCGTCAGCACGGACCTGCCACCACGGACCCTGGGCACAGCACTCCCTTCGTCGATGTACGCCTGCCTGTACAACGCGCGGGGCCCCACATCTGTGACGGTGCCGGTCAGCGGCGCGACCGCCGGGGCGGTCGCGCGCGCCGCGGATCAGGCGCCGACGAGCGCCCGCAGGGACTGCTTGAGCGACTGCGACGTCGCGACGACGGCGGTCGGCTCGTAGCCGCAGTGGGCCATGCAGTTCTCGCAGCGCGGGTCCTTCCCGCGCCCGTAGGCGTCCCAGTCGGTGGTCTCCAGGAGCTCCTTGTAGGTCTTCGTGTAGCCGTCGCCCATGAGGTAGCACGGGCGCTGCCAGCCGAACAGCGAGTAGCTCGGGATGCCCCAGGGCGTGCAGGCGAAGTCGGCCTTGCCCTCCAGGAAGTCCAGGAACAGCGGGCTGTGGTTCAGCCGCCAGCGCTTGCGCCGGCCGTCGGCGAACGCGGCCTTGAACAGCTCGCGCGTCTGGCGCACGCCGAGGAAGTGCTCCTGGTCGGGCGCCTTCTCGTAGGCGTAGGCCGGCGAGATCATCATCTCGTCGACCTCGAGCTCGTCGTTGAGGAAGTCCAGGACCGACCGGATCGTCTCGGGCGAGTCGTGCGTGAAGAACGTCGTGTTCGTCGTGACCCGGAAGCCCGCGGCCTTGGCGGCGCGGATCGCCGAGACGGCCTTGTCGAACGTCCCCTCGCGGGCGACGGAGGCGTCGTGACGCTCGGCGAGCCCGTCGATGTGCACGGCCCAGCTGAAATAGGGGCCGGGCGTGAACTTGTCGAGCTTGCGCTCCATGAGCAGCGCGTTCGTGCACAGGTAGACGAACTTCTTGCGCGCGACGAGCTGGCGCACGATCTCGTCGATCTCGGGATGGATGAGCGGCTCGCCCCCGGCGATGGAGACCATCGGGGCGCCGCATTCCTCCACGGCGTCGATGGCGTCCTGCACGGGCATGCGGCGGCGCAGCTCGTGCTCGGGATGCTGGATCTTGCCGCAGCCCTCGCAGGCCAGGTTGCACTGGAAGAGCGGCTCGAGCTCGAGGATCAGCGGGTACTTGTCGCGGCGCAGCAGCTTCTGACGGGCGATGTAGGCGCCCATGCGGGCGCTCTGACGGAACGAGACGGGGATTTCAATGCTCCCTTGGCCGGCGGCGCGGCGGTTTGAAACGGACATCTTCGACGGTGACCTCGTGCTCGGACACCGTCACCCGGCCGAGGCCCTCCAGCGCGGAGACCAGATCTTGCACGAGTCGCTCGGGGGCCGACGCGCCGGCGGTGATGCCGATGCGGCGGGCGCCGGCCAGGAATTCGGGCGGGAGGTCGGCGGCATGGTCGATCAGCATGGCAGGACAGCCCGCCCGCTGGGCGACCTCGACCAGCCGGCGCGAGTTCGACGAGTTCGACGACCCGACCACGAGGATGCGGTCACAGGTCTCGGCGAGCGCCCGCACGCCGTCCTGGCGGTTCTGGGTGGCGTAGCAGATGTCGTCGGTGCGCGGACCGACGAGCTCGGGGAAGCGGTCGCGCAGGGCGTCGACGACATCGGCGGTCTCGTCGACCGCCAGCGTGGTCTGGGTCAGGTAGGCGATCCTGGACGGGTCGGCGACCTGCAGGGCGTCGACCTCGTCGATCGACGCGATGACCTGGATGTGCTCCGGGGCCTCGCCGAGCGTGCCCTCGACCTCCTCGTGCTCCTCGTGGCCGACGAGGACGATGTCCAGCCCGGCCTGGGCGTAGCGCCGTGCCTCGCTGTGGACCTTGGCCACCAGCGGGCACGTCGCGTCGATCGCGTCCAGCCCGCGCGCCCGGGCCTCCTCGCGCACTGCGGGCGACACGCCGTGGGCCGAGAAGACGACCGTCGCCCCGTCGGGGACCTCGTCGAGCTCCTCGACGAAGATGGCGCCGCGGGCCTCGAGGTCGGCGACGACGTGGGCGTTGTGGACGATCTGGCGGCGCACGTAGATCGGCGCGCCGTGCTCGCGCAGCAGGCGCTCGACGGTGTCGATGGCCCGCGAGACCCCGGCGCACGACGCACGGGGCGCGGCGAGGACCAGCTCGCGCTCGAGCTGGGCCTCCGACCACTGCCACAGCAGCCGGCAGGCGCGCCGCAGCGTGCGCAGCGCCAGGATCGCGTCGCGGGCGACGTACCAGGGGCGGTGCAGCTCGCGGTCGGGGGTGTCGAGCACCACGCGCATCGTGACCAGCGCGGTGCCGGCGGCCTCGGCCGCCAGCCATGAGGACTCCATGTCGACGGCCAGCGCGCCGCTGCGGTGCAGCGCGCGCCGGCGGTCGCGCATGACGAGCCGCTGGCTGGAGGCGATGGGCCCGACGTGGACGGTCAGCCCGGCGCGCCGCAGCACCCCGGCCAGGATGGCGGGGTCGGTGCAGGGCACGGTCCCCGTGGGCCCGCGCAGCTCGCTGGCCAGGATGACGTCGCCGGCGCGCAGCCTCGGGTCCAGCGCCCCGCAGACGCCGGCGATGACCACCGGGCCGTCGTTGGCCTCGTGGGCCAGCGCGGCGGCCAGGCGCGCGCGCTTGGGGCCCACGCCGAAGCGCTTGACCTGCGCCCAGGGGGCGCCGCGGCGGGCCGCCTCGGCCTCGATCCCCATCGGGGCCAGGATGAGCAGCGGGTTGGGGGCGCCCTGGCTCATGCCGCCACCGCCGCGGGGCGGGAGGTCCGGTGGGTCGCCGCGATCGCCTCGGCCGCCGCGGCGTGGCCGCTGAGCACCGCGCTCTCCATCGTCGCCGGCCAGCCCGTGTCGGTCCAGCCGCCGGCCAGCACGAAGCCGTCGACCGCCGTGCGCGCCGGCGGGCGCAGCGCACGGGCGCCGGGGGCGACGCGGAACGTCGCCGCGTGCTCGCGCGTGACGTGGAAGGCCTGGACCTGCGCGCCGGCCGCGGCGGGCAGCAGGTCGCGCAGCGCGCCGACGGCGCGGTCGCGCAGCTGCTCGGCGGGCGTGTCCGCGAGGTCGTCGGCGGCCGAGAGCGACAGCGACACGAGCTGGCCGCGTTCCAGGCCCGAGCCGTCCGTGCGATCGAACATCCAGGAGACCGGCGCGTCGACGGCGACGGCCATCGGCTCGTCCAGGACCCGCCGGTCGTAGACGAGGTGCAGGTTGACGATCGGCGAGCGGCCCAGGCGGGCGGGCGCGCCGGGGTCGGGCAGCGCGCCCTCGACGAGGAGCGGGCCGGCGCGCTCGGGCGGGACGGCGAGGACCACGGCGTCGGCCCGCAGCGGCGCGCCCAGCCCCGACAGGGCGAACCCGCCCTCCCCGGCGCGGGCGACCCCGTCCACGCGGGCGCGCAGCCGCACGTCGACCCCGGCGGCCGCCAGCGCCCGGCGAGCGGGCCCGTCGTGCAGGTCCGACAGGGGGACGCGCGACCAGCCGATGTCGCCGGCGCCGGCGTCCTGCAGCAGCGCCCGCTGGAAGACGTAGGCGGCCTGGGCCAGCGACGCGTCGTCGGGCTCGAGGTTCAGCGTCGGGGTGGCGATGAGGCGCCACACCCGCTCGATCGCCTCCGGCGACTGGCGGTGCTCCCGCAGCCAGTCGCCGAACGAGCGCGCGTCGACGCGCCGGTCGTCGGTGTCGACGGCGCGCAGCGCGAGCATCGCGCGGACCACGCCGAGGCGGTCGGCCCGGGAGAGCAGCCCGTAGCGCGCCAGCGCCCCGGCCAGCTGCAGCGGCGCCGGCAGCCCGGAGCGGCGCAGGCGCACCGGGCGCCGGCCCGGCGCCAGGATCGGCAGGTCCAGCCGCGGCTGCAGCACGACGTCGTCCTCGCGCCCCAGCCGCCCGAGCAGCGCGCGGTAGGCGTTGCAGCAGCGCAGGAACACGTGCTGGCCGTTGTCGAGGCGCAGGTCGCCGCGGGTGTAGGAGTACGCGGCGCCGCCCAGGCGCGGGCGGACCTCGGCGAGCGTCACGGCGGCGCCGGTCGCCGCGCAGTCCAGCGCCGCGGTGATCCCGGCCAGCCCCCCACCCACGACGGCGATGTGCGGCGGGGTGCTCACGTCGTGCTCCGGGCCAGGCTGACGGCGGCGACGCGCGCCTTCTCCCACGCCGAGAGCGACAGGCGCTCGCGGGTCACGACGACCGGGTCGGCCTCGATGCGGGTGAGGATCCGGCGGTAGATGCCGGTCATCGCCAGCAGGCAGGCCTTGCTGCGCGCGTCGGTGAGCAGCGGGACGAGCTGCATGCCGCGGGCGAACCACTCGCGGTTGCGCCCGGCCTCGAAGCGCACGAGCCCGGCGATCCGTTCCGGCGGCCCCGTGACGGGGTCGGGCAGGTCGAAGCGGCGCAGGTCCTCGGCGGGCAGGTAGACCCGGCCGTTGGCGCGGTCCTCGCGGACGTCGCGCAGGATGTTCGTGAGCTGCATGGCCACGCCGAGGTCGTCGGCCAGCGCCGCGGCGCGCACGGGGTCCGAGGACCCGAAGATGGCGACGCACAGTCGCCCGATCGAGCCGGCCACGCAGATGCAGTAGTGGTGCAGGTCGGCGAACGTCTCATAGGTCGCGCCCCGCACGTCGAGCTCGACGCCGTCGATGAGCTCGTCGAAGGCCTCCGTGGGCAGCGCGAAGCGCTCCTGGGCGTCGGCCAGCGCGACGAGGATCGCGTCGGTGTGGCCGTTGAGCACGCCGCTGCGCAGGTGCGCGACGCCGTCGCGGGCGTGGCGCAGCGCCGCGAGCTTCTCCTCGGCGGGCAGGTCGCCGTCGCCGATGTCGTCGATGCGCCGTGCCAGCGCGTAGGCGGCGCTCATCGCCCGGCGCTTGTCGGCGGGCAGCAGCCGGATGCCGTAGAAGAAGTTCGCCGCCTCGCGGCGCGTGGTCTCCTCGCAGGTCCGGTAGGCCTCGCTGACGGCGGCCGACACGCTCATCGCGCCACCTGCCCCAGCGTACGGACCAGGCGCAGCGCCAGCGCCCCGCGGGTCGGGCGCGCGCGGGTGCCCAGGACGTCCCAGCCGGCGCGCTCCAGGGCGTCGGCCGCCGCGTGGCCGCCGGCGACGAACGCGGCCACCGCGAGCGCCGGGCGGACGGGCAGCCGGCGGACCAGCGGCGCGCCGCGGCCCAGCAGGGCGCGGGCGCGGCCGGCCTCCAGCGCGACGACGCGCCGCAGCGCGGGGGACGCGACCGGCGCGTCGAGGTCGCCCTCGGGGCACCCGCAGGCCGCGAGGTCGTCCTGGGGCAGGTAGACGCGCCCGGCCGCGCGGTCCTCGCCGACGTCCTGGAGGTGCTCGACGACCTGCAGCGCCGTGCAGATGTCGTCCGAGAGCGCGATGCGATCGGGCGTCGCGACCCCGAAGATCCGCAGGACGAGCTCGCCGACGGGCGTGGCCGACAGGCGGCAGTAGTCCACGAGCGCGTCGAAGTCCGCGTAGCGGGCCACGACCTGATCCTGGCGATTGGCCGCGACGAGGCGCTGGAGCGGGTCGCGGGGGATGTCGCAGGCCGCGACCGTGCGCGCCAGGCGCACCATGAGCTCGTGCTCGGGGGCGCGTCCTGCGTAGATCGCGTCGAGCTCGCCGTCGACCCAGTCCAGCAGCGCGCCGCGGTCGCCGGCGGCCTCGTCGCCGAGGTCGTCGACCAGGCGCGCGTAGCCGTAGACGGCCAGCAGGTGGTCGCGCTGGGCCCGGGGCAGCACCCGGCCGGCCACGGGGAAGTTCTCGTGGCGCGCCCGCTCCATGACCGCCGCGGCCGACGGGGCGCCCGGCGCCATCCCGGTCCCGGCTAGCGCAGGCAACGAGCGAGGGCCATGACGGGGAAGACCTGCCGGTAGAGGCCGTAGTTGATGTAGAAGTCGCCCGGGAACCCGGTCCCGGTGTACTCGGGCTCGTCCCAGCTGCCGTCGGGGAGCTGGGTCGCGGCCAGCCACCGCAGGCCGCGCTCGGCCGCCTCACCCGAGCCCTCGCCGGCGGCATGCAGCGCCAGCAGCGCCCACGCCGTCTGCGACGCCGTGCTGGCACCGCGTCCGACCCACGCGGGGTCCTCGTAGGAGCGCGGGTCCTCGCCCCAGCCGCCGTCGACGTTCTGGTGCGCCCGCAGCCAGGCGACGGCCCGGCGCACCGCCGGGTCGAGCGGCGAGACGCCGGCCGCGGCCAGCGCGGGCAGCACCGCGCCCGTGCCGTAGACGTGGTTGATGCCCCAGCGCCCGAACCAGGAGCCGTCGTCCTCCTGGGCGTCGCGCAGCCAGACGATGCCGCGGCGCATCGCGACCTCGTCGCGGCCCTCGAGGGCCAGCATCTCCACGACGTGGGCGGTGACGTCGGCCGAGGGCGGGTCGATGACCTCGCCGAAGTCGCAGAACGGCAGCTCGGTGCACAGCCGGCGCGTGTTGTCGGCGTCGAACGCCGCCCAGCCGCCGTCGGCGCACTGCATGCCGATCGTCCACTCCACGCCCCGGCGGATCTCGGGCCCGGCGTCGACGCCCGCGCGGCGCAGGGCCATCACGACCTCGGCGGTGTCGTCGACGTCGGGGTAATGGTCGTTGGCGAACTCGAACGCCCAGCCGCCCGGCGCCAGCTCCGGGCGCCGCACGCACCAGTCACCCGGCACGGCGACGGCCTCGTCGCGCAGCCAGGCCGCCGCGCGCGTCATCGCGTCGTCGTCGGCCTCGACCCCGGCGTCGGCCAGGGCGACGACCGCCAGCGCGGTGTCCCACACCGGCGACTGGCAGGCCTCGATCCGGCGCTCGCCGTCCTCGTGCAGCGTGAAGGCGTCCAGCCCGGCCAGGCCCGCGGCCATGACGGGATGGTCGATCGCGTAGCCGCGGACGTTGAGGGCCATGAGCGAGTAGACCCACGGCGGCTGGATGCCGCCCCAGGACCCGTCGGCCTCCTGGCGCTCGACGATCCAGCGCTCGGCGCGGTCCAGCGCGAGGCGCCGCAGCGGCCCCAGGGGGCGGCGCTCGTAGCGGTGCAGGGCGGCGTCCAGCCATGCCAGCCGGCCGGGCCAGTCGCGCAGCGAGCGGCGCGGGCGCGGCGCGCCGTCGCCCGAGCGCAGCTCGTCGATGCCGAACGGCAGCGGGCGCACGGGCCGGTAGGCGCCGATGATCGTCAGCGGCGCGATGGTCTGGCGGGCCCAGCAGGCGAAGTCGTAGAGGTTGAGCGGCATCCAGGACGGGAGCAGCATCACCTCGGGCGAGAGCGCGGGGACGTCGTCCCACGACCACAGGCCGAACAGCGACATCCAGATGCGCGTGAAGACGCGGGTGGCCTCCAGGCCCCCGCCCGCGCGGACGAACGCGGCGGCCGTGCGCATGTGCTCCTCGTCGGGTCCGTCGCCGGCCAGGCGCAGGGCGACGTAGGCCTCGGCGGTCGTCGAGAGGTCCCCGGGCCCGCCGTGGAAGTTGGCCCAGGTCCCGTCCTCGCGCTGCTGGCCGCGGATCCAGCGCGCGGCCGCCGACGTCTGGCCGGGATCCAGGATGCCCAGGAAGGCCCGCATGAGCAGGTCCTCGGCATCCATCGTGACGTTCGTGTCCAGCGCGCCCTTCCACCAGCCCGCGTCGTCCTGGAGATCGCGCAGGCGTTCGACGCCGCGGACCAGCGCCGTACGTGGATCGACATGCGCCACCGCCGCCCCGCTCATGACTGATGCGCGCAGGTCGGACACCAATGAACAACCTGCCAGACGTGTCAAGTCTCCGGATTCCATGCGAGACCGCGGCAACCGTCCCAAGCGGACCGCCGTTCCGGGCGCTCGGGCACTCGGGTTCGAGCCCGCGGGCCGTGCGCGGGCGCCCGCGCGTGTCACGGCGAAGACCCAGGTGAGACGGGTTCCACCGCCGTGCCCGGTCTGCGATGCCCGCGGCCTCGCCCGACGCGATGCGCTCCCGGGCGCGAGTGGGTCGCGTTCCTGCGCGCCGCGGTGCGCCGCGAGGGCGAGGACGAGGACGCGCTGGTCACGGCGCTCGTGGCCCTCGACGTGGGCGGCTGAGCCGCGCGGCGTCCTACCATCGGCGCCCGTGGCGGTCTACGTCGATCACGCCTTCGCGCACGGGGACTGGGGCCGCTGGTCGGGCGGCGGCCACCTGCAGGCCGACACGCCGGGCGAGCTGCACGCCTTCGCTGCCGGCCTGGGCCTGCAGCGGCGCTGGTTCCAGCACCGCCCGGGCCGCCCCGATCGCGACCACTACGACCTGACCGCCGGCCTGCGGCGGGCGGCGCTGGCCGCCGGCGCGGTGGCCGAGGACCGCGCGCAGGGCGTCGCGCGGCGCCGGCGGGTGCGCGCCCTGCACGGGGCCGCCCAGCCCGCCGGCGCCTAGCTCCTCACCTACCTCAGACGGTGGTCACCACGAGCTGGGGCGCGTTGGCCCCGGTCTCGCGGCTGGAGAAGGTCAGGCTGTCGGTGCCGCCACCGGGGAGGTAGAAGCTGACGTTGCCGCCCGTGGTGACGCCGGTGACCGGGATCGACTCCCAGGCGCCGGCCGGGGCGGTCGTGCTCAGCGTGCCGACCTGCGCGCCCTGCGCCGGCCGCGTGTTCCACGTCGAGGTCTCACCCCACATGTTGACCGTGGCGAACACGTTGCCCGGCTTCTTGGAGGCGTCGGTGACCCAGATCCGCAGGGTGGCGCTCTGCACGGTGCCCGTGACCGCGCTGAGGTCGAACTTCACGAGGCCGAGGTAGCTGTTCGGTGGCGTCGCGGTGTCGAGGCGCGTCCGCACGGTCGTCGCCGTCCCGTAGGCCTTCGTGGGGCTGTACGACTTGAGGTTCGTGTCGGCCACGGCCGTCAGCGTCGTCGTCCCGCCGCCACCGCCGCCCGTGGTCGCGCTGACCGGGTGGGTCGCCGTCGACGTCTGGCCGCCCGAGCCCGTCGCCGTCAGCGTGACGGTGTAGGTCCCGGCGGCGGTGAACGTGTGGCTCGGGCTCGTCTCGGTGGAGGCCGCCGAGCCGTCGCCGAAGTCCCACGAGTAGCTCGTGGCGTTCGTCGAGGTGTTGGTGAACTGGACCGTCAGCGGCGCGACGCCCGACGCCGGGGTCTCGGTGAACGCCGCGGTCGGCGAGGTCGGCACGCCGCCGCCCAGCGGGTCGAACGCGTGCCAATAGGTCTTGGAGGTCTTGTCGTTGGCCTCGATGAGCAGGCCGGTCGACGAGCTGACGTTCTGCTTCGTCGAGGTCACGTCGTTCATGTCGGGCGAGCCGGCCTGGCTGATGACGGTCTTCGTCGTCCCGAACGTGCCCGTCGACATGGGCGCCTGGCGCTCGCAGATGTCGCCGCCGGACTGACCGCTCGTCGACGGCGGCTGCGGGCAGGTGGCGAACATGTGCACGACCTGCGCCTGCTCGTCGAGCTCGACGATCGGGCGCGTGTCGGAGTTCGTCACCGTGCCGAACGTGCTCGTGGTCCACGTGCCGGCGGTGCTGCGGGTCAGGAGCAGGACCAGCGGCCGCGTCTTGGGCGACGACTCGCTCGTCTTGACCGCCGCGTACACGCGACCCTGGGCGTCGGCCTTGAGGTTGATGTGGTCGTCGGGGGACGCGCCGGTGGGCACCGTCTCGGTCTTCCACGCCGCGGCGCTGTCGCCCGTGCCGTCGGTGTGGACGGAGAAGAGCTCCTTGCCGCCGCCCAGCGGGACCTGGCTGGACCACATCACGCCGATCCTGTTGCCGCCGAAGCGCACGAGCGAGGAGATGTCGTCGGAGTCCAGCGTGGCCGAGCCCGGCACCTGGTAGGGCGCGCTCCAGGTCCGGTCGCCGCCGACGGTGTGGGCGACCCACACCGTGTTGTTGTAGGTCCACGTCGACCACAGCGTCCCGGTCGAGTCCTTGTCGATGACGAGGGTCTCGGTCTTGTAGGGGTTGATCGCCGAGGTCTGGTCGCGCGTGTACGTGCCGCCGGAGAAGCTGTAGCGGTAGAGCTGCGCGCCGGTCCCCGAGGTCGCCGTCGCCGGCGAGGCGCCGTGGCCCTGGTCGTCGAAGTAGTGCGAGGCGACGTAGAGGTGCGAGCCGTCCCAGAGCGTGTCCGTGCGGTAGCTGCGCCCGCCGGTGCCGCGGTTCTCGACCACGACGCCCGTGTCGCTCCACGTGCCCGCCGCCACGTTGAACTTGAAGATGTCGTAGCGGTTGTTGGGCACGCTGTAGAGCACGCCCCACCACGACCCGCCCGTGTACCAGAGCTTGCTCTCGGGCTTGGTCCCGGTGGGCGACCCGCTCAGCGGCGCGTAGCTGCCGTCGTTGACTCCGACATCGGCCGCGGCGTCGGCCGCGGAGGCGCCGAAGGCCAGGCACAGCGCGAGCCCCAGCGCGGCGAGCAGCATGGTCATGGCTCGAACCAGCGTGCGCCCGGGGACCATGGGTGAAGAAGCTACCTCGCAGGCCGGTGGACGATGGTCTAGTTCCGGGTCGGGACTCCACCCATACGTTCGTTCGGGGGGTTGACGTCAGCGGCGGCGCGCCGCGGGCTCCAGGGCGGGGCTGGCCCACCCGCCGTCGCCGGCGTTGAGGTTCGTGCCGGGCGCGACGATCTCGTCGATCCGGTCCAGCACCGCCGCGTCGAGGACGACCTCGGCGGCGGGCAGCTGGCTCTCGAGGTGCTCCATCGTTCGCGGCCCGATGATCGGGGCGGTGACCGCGGGGTGGTTGAGCACGAACGCCAGGGCCAGCTCGATGAGCGTCAGCCCGGCCTCCTGGGCCAGCACGGCCAGCTACTCGACGGCGTCGAGCTTGGCCTGGTTGCCGGGCAGCGAGAGGTCGTATCGGGCGGGCAGCCGCTGCGCCCGGCTGGAGCCGATCTGCTCCGCGCCCTTGCGCCAGCGGCCCGAGAGCCAGCCGCTGGCCAGCGGGGCCCACGGGATGACGCCCATGCCGTGGCGTGCGCACGTCGGCAGCACGTCGGCCTCGACGGCGCGGACGAGGATCGAGTACGGCGGCTGCTCGCAGGCGAACCGCTGCAGCCGCCGGTCGCGCGCGGCCCACTGGGCCTCGACGATCTGCGACGCGGGGAACGTCGAGGAGCCGATGGAGCGCACCTTGCCCTGGGCGACGAGGTCGGACAGGGCGCCGAGCGTCTCCTCGATGTCGGTGTCCGGATCGGGGCGGTGGATCTGGTAGAGGTCGATCCAATCCGTGCGCAGCCGGCGCAGGGAGTCCTCGACGGCCCGCATGATCCAGCGGCGCGAGTTGCCGCGCCGGTTGGGGTCGTCGCCCATCGGCATGTGGACCTTCGTGGCCAGCACGACGTCGTCGCGCCGCCCGCCGGCCAGCGCCTTGGCGACGATCTCCTCCGACTCACCCGCCGAGTAGACGTCGGCGGTGTCCAGGAAGGTGATGCCGGCGTCCAGGGCGCGGTGGATGATCCGGACCGAGTCGGCATGGTCGGGGTTGCCCCAGGCGCCGAACATCATCGTGCCGAGGCACAGCTTGCTGACCGAGACGCCGGTGCGCCCCAAGGTGCGGTGTTCCATGCCGACCACGCTACTCGCGTGCCGCGTCGCCCAGGACCGTCCGGGCGATGATGAGCTGCTGGATCTGGCTCGTGCCCTCGTAGATGCGGAACAGGCGGGCGTCGCGATACAGGCGCTCGACGGGGACGTCGCGCATGTAGCCGGCGCCGCCGTGGATCTGCACGGCGCGGTCGGCGACCCGGCCGACCATCTCGCTGCAGAAGTACTTGGCCGTGGAGGGGCCGATGGTGAGGTCGCTCCCGTCGTCGAACGCCGCGGCCGCGGTGCGCACGAGGGCCCGGCCGGCGCGCAGGTCGGTGACCGAGTCGGCGACCATGCCCTGGATGAGCTGGTGGGCGGCGATCGGCCGGCCGCCCTGGCGGCGCTCGGTCGCGAAGGCGACCTGCTCGTCGACGAGCCGCTGGGCCATGCCCACGCAGACCGCGGCGATGTGCAGGCGGCCGTGCGCGAGGCATTTCATCGCGGTGGCGAAGCCGCGGTCCACGCCGGCGGCCCCGCCGATGAGGCCGGCGCCGGCCACGCGCACGCCGTCGAGGTGCACGTCGGCGGTCCAGGCCCCGCGCTGGCCCATCTTGTGGTCCGGGGCCCCGACCTCCAGGCCCTCGGCGCCGGCGGGGACCAGGAAGGCCGAGATGCCGCGGGCGCCCGGCTGCTCGCGGCTCGTACGCGCGAAGACCATGAACAGGTCGGCGATCGGAGCGTTGGTGATCCAGCGCTTGCTGCCGTGCAGGATCCAGTCGTCGCCGTCGCGCTCGGCCCTGGTCGTCAGCGTGGAGGGGTCCGAGCCGGCCTCGGGCTCGGTGAGCGCGAAGCACGCGGTCAGCTCGCCCGTGGCCAGGCGCGGCAGCCACGCCTGCTTCTGCTCCTCCGTGGCGCCCTCGAGCAGGACGTGGCCGGCGATGCCGTTGTTGGTGCCGAACATGGAGCGCAGCGCCGGCGTCGTGTAGCCCAGCTCGAAGACGAGCTCGGCCTCCTCGGCCATGGAGAGGCCGGTGCCGCCGTAGCGCTCGGGGATCGCGAAGCCGTAGAGGCCCATCTCGCGGCAGGCCTGGCGGAGGTGCTCGGGGACGGCGTCGTCGGCCTCGATGCGCTGCTCGAGCGGCACGACCTCCTGGCGGACGAACTCCCGCACGGAGGCCACGATCTGCGTGAAGGTCTCGGGGTCCACAGGCGGTCCTCAGCCGCGCCCGAGCAGCGCGGCCGCCTCGCCGGTCATGCGCGCGATGACGTCGGCGGCCGGCTCGACGGCCGCGATGAGCCCCACGCCCTCGCCGACGAACGTGTTCGCGCGCTGTGGGTCGCCGGCCCGCCAGCCCTCGTCCCAGTCGCGGCCGGCCTCCTCGCCCGCGCGGCGCAGGTCGTCCTCGCGCCCGTGCCAGCGCTCCGTGAAGCGGTTGCGCAGGACGCGGGCGGTGAACCGCTCGGGCCACTCCCGGCCTCGGGCGATGTCCATCACGCTGCTGCGGATCGTGGCGTCGCCGTCGGCGGCCAACGCGGCGGCCTGCAGGCCGTCGGGGACGTCGGCCTCGACGGTCGCCCACAGCCGCGACCCGACGAGCACGCCGTCGGCGCCCAGCACGAGCGCGGCGGCCAGCCCGCGGCCGTCGGCGACGCCGCCCGCGGCGCACAGCAGTGTCTGCGGCGAGCGGTCGGCGAGCAGGTCGGCGATCTCGGGCACGAGCGTGAACGTCGCGCGGCGGTCGCCGTGACCGCCGGCCTCCGCGCCCTGGGCGACGATGACGTCGGCCCCGGCCTCCAGCGCCAGCAGCGCGTCGCCGCGGGTCTGGACCTGGCAGAGCAGGGGCACCCCCGCGTCGCGCACGCGCGCGGCGAACGGGCGCGGGTCGCCGAAGGACAGCAGGACGGCCCGAGGGCCGCGCGCCAGCGCGTGGTCGAGCATCTCGGGCGTGCGCTGCAGCGACCACGTGATGAAGCCGCAGCCGACGGCCTCGCCGTGCGCGGCGTCGAACTGCGCGTCCAGCCACGCGCGGTCGTCGCCGTAGCCGGCGCCGACGAGCCCGAGGCCGCCCGCCGCGCTGACGGCCGCGGCCAGGCGGCCGCCCGCGGCGAAGGCCATCGGGGCCAGCACGACAGGGCGGGCGAGCCCGAGCCGCTGGGTCAACCGGGTGGTGAGCGCCATCGGGCGATGATAGGAGCCGCCGGGCGGCCGCCGGGCGCCGGGGTAAGGATCGGGCCCGGCACGTCGCAGACCCAGGGACGCATCATCGACCGAGGAGTCCCGCAGATGTCCGCCCACACCGCCTCGCCCCCGCTGCCCGCCGCCGCCGGACCGGCGGCCGCCGCCGCCGACGCGGTCGCGCAGCGCGCCGCCGCCGGCCACCAGGCCTTCCTGCTGCTGCGGCTCGCCTTCACCGTCGCGCCGATCGCCTTCGGCCTGGACAAGTTCTTCAACATCCTCGTCGACTGGACGCAGTACCTCGCGCCGTGGATCGACGACATCCTGCCCGGCAACGCCCACGACGCCATGCACCTGGTCGGCGTCGTCGAGATCGCGGCGGGGGTGCTCGTCGCGATCAGGCCCCGCTACGGCGCGCCGCTGGTCGCCGTGTGGCTGGGAGGCATCATCATCAACCTGCTCTCGCTCCCGGGCTACTACGACGTGGCCCTGCGGGACTTCGGGCTGCTGCTCGGCGCGCTGACGCTGGCGCGGCTGGCCGTCGCCTACGACCCTCCGGGGCGGCGACGGCGATGAGCCGGACGTCCTCGCACAGCGACGCGGGCCTGGACGCCGCCCTGCCCTGGCGCCGCAGCCGGCTGCGGCGGGCGGGCTTCGACGCCCGGCTGGCCGCCGAGATCGCCGCCGATCTGCGCTATGACCTGGGGGCCATCGTGGCGCTGACCGACCGCGGCTGCCCGCCCCGGCTGGCAGCCCGCATCGCGGCACCGCTGGACGAGCGACGCCCATGACCCGGCCCCTGCCAGACCCCCACCCGAACCCCGCCGCACCGCGATGACCTGCTCGCGGCGCTGCGGGGCGAGGGTCCACGCCACGAGGAGGCCGTGCGGGAGCTGCACGCGCTGCTCCTGCGCGCCGCGCGGTTCGAGCTCGGCCGCCGGGCGTCCGCGCTGGCCCAGGTCCGCGGCGAGGACCGCGAGGACCTCGCGCTGCAGGCCGCCGACGACGCGTTCGTCGCGATCATGGGCAAGCTGGACGGGTTCCGCGGCGAGAGCCGGTTCAGCACGTGGGCCTACAAGTTCGCCCTCTACGAGGCCGCCGTGCGGGTGCGCCGCCGCGCATGGCAGCACCGCGAGGTCGTGCTGGACCCGGCGCTGTGGCCGGCCCTCGGCGACCACGCCGACGGGCCGGCGGCCCGCCACGAGCGGGCCGAGCTGCTGACGGCGATCCGCGAGCTGATCGGCAGCGCGCTGACGCCCCACCAGCGGGAGGTGCTCGTCGCCCTCACGATCCAGGACGTGCCGATCGACGTGCTCGCCGAGCGGCTGGGCAGCACGCGCGGCGCGCTCTACAAGGCCCTGCACGACGCCCGCCGCGCGCTGCGCTCGCACCTGGCGGCGGCGGGCCACGACCTGGCGTGGATCGCATGACCCACCGCGACCCCGAGCCGATCCTGCGCCGCCTGCTCGGCCCGGCCGGCCCCGAGACGACGTGCGATGCGTGCTTCGAGCAGCTCGACGTCTACGTCGACCGCGAGGTGCTGCTCGGCGACGCCGAGCAGGCCATGCCGGCGCTGGCCGCCCACCTGCGCGGCTGCCCGGCCTGCGCCGAGGACCACGCGAGCCTGCTGGCGATCGCCCGCGAGGCGGGCGCTACCCCTGGGTGAAGACGCGGACGGGCCCCTGCCCGCCGGCCGTCCAGGCCACCGCCGTGAAGCGGCCCGCGGCGGCGACCGCCGCCGACGTCCAGACCGGATGCAGGTCGCCGGGTCGCGAGGTGGCCGTGACGGCGGCGGCCGGCAGCGGCGCGCCCGCGGCGCCCTGGCGGATCTCGAGGTGCCGGTCCGCCCCGTCGGCCCACACGACGGCGGCGGTCAGGGTGCCGCCGGCGTCGAACGCGAGCTGCGGGGCCAGGGCGAAGGCGCCGGCCGGCGTGAGGGCCTGGGCCGCGGCGAACGGCGCGCCGGACGCGCGCGTGGCCAGCCACGCCGGCATCCCGAGCCGGTCCGGCGGCCACCCGCTCGCCGCCCCGCCCCAGCCGACCGCGGCGGCGCTGTGGGGGCCGGCCGCCAGCTGCGGCGCCGAGGCGGCCGCGTCCGCCGGGCTGACCGTCTGGGCCGGGTCCAGGAGCGTGAAGCCGGGACGGCCGGCCGCCGCGAGGACCGCGCCGGGCTCGCGCCACGCGGCCACGGGCGTGTCGTTGGGCGAGACGGCGAGCACGGGGGCGCTGCCGCCGGTCTGCGACAGCGGCCCGATCGGGCCGAAGCGCCCGCCGAGCCGTCCGACGGCGGTGGCGACGAACGTCCCGCCGGGGCCGTCGGCCGTCCAGACCAGGTGCAGGCGGCCATCGGGCGCGATCGCCCACCAGACGGGCGTGTAGGGCAGCGTGAGGGTCGTCCGCGGCGTGCCGAACGGGCGCCCGGGCGCCCGGGCGGCCAGCTGCAGGCCGACGTCGTCGCGGTACCAGCCCGCCAGCAGCCCGCCGCCCGGCGCGGCGACGACGCGCGGCTGGGCGCGCCAGGCCGTCGTCGAGCCGCCGATCGTGCGCGGCGCCGCGAACGCCCGCGCGCCGGCGGCCAGCGCCGCCCGGATCCGGAAGTGGGGACGGCCCGGAGCCTCCTCGGCCCAGGCGACCACGGCGTCGCCGCCGGAGCTGACGGCGACCTGGGGCTCCAGCACCCGGCCGTGGGCGGCGGCGCGCGCGATGACGCGGGCGGCCCCGAAGCGGCCGCCCGCGCGCCGCAGCGCGGCGACGATGCGCCGGTCGCCCGCGACCCACGCCACGACGCCGTCGCCGCGCGCGTCCAGCCCCACGTGCGGGACCGAGAGCGACACGGGTCCCGTCAGCGTCTGCGGCGCGTGCCAGGTCGCCGCCGGGGCGGAGGCCGGCGCGCCCACGGCCAGCGCCAGCGCGGCGGCGGGCAGCAGGAGGCGGCGGACGGGACGACGGGCGAGGGCGGCGAGCATGCCGCGGATCCTGCTCGCCCCGCCGCCGGCCGGCATCCGTGCCCGGGCGCACCGCGGGCGGGCGAAGCCCGCAGGCGCCCTGGGTGGCGTGCCGCAGCTACGGCCCGAGCAGCACCATCTCCGGGGCCGAGGGCGTGCCCGCGGGCAGGATCTCGGTGGTCATCAGGGTCTGGCAGCCCGGGCAGCAGAAGGCCCGGAACTCCAGCGGGACGTCGATGAAGTGCGACGGGTCCTTCCCGCCGCCGCCCGGGATCGTCATCGGGGAGGCGACCCCCATGAGCAGCGCCTGCTTGTAGTCGGCGGTGTAGTCGCAGATCGCGGTGTCGCACTCGCGGCAGGCCAGGACGCGGTGCTCGCCCTCGTCGCGCGCGACGAGGTACTCGTGGCGCAGGTGCGGCGGCTCGCCGGCTGCCGGCGTCGTGAACGCCTGCGGCGCGCCGGAGGCGGGGCTCCACGTCGCGCGCTCGGCGCGGATCTCGGCCCGCCGGGCCTCCGTCGCCGCCGCGTCGAGCTCATCACCGTCGAGCACCACGCCGTAGACCTGGCGGGCCGCCTCCACCGAGACGTAGCCGTCGTTGACGTCGGTCACGACGCGCTCGGGCTCGCGCTTGAGCGGGTCGCCGTACCCGCCGCCGCCCAGGGCCGTGCCCTCGAGCACCGCGCCGGGCCGCATCTGGACGGCGTTCTGCTTGGGCGCGAAGAAGGTCCGCTCGCCGTAGCCGATCTCGTCGACGTCGCCGGGGATGCGCTGGCGGGCGAACTGGTCCAGGACGTCGGTCTCCTGCAGGATCGTCAGCCGCGAGGACGGCGACGGCCAGCCGCCGAACAGGCCCGGCGCGCACATGACGCTCGCCGCCTGGGCGCCGGCGAACCCGACGGCCGCCATGCTCTCGGCCCGGTAGCGGGTGAACGCGTAGCTCACGCCGATCCCGCCGCGGAAGCGCCCGGCGCCGCCGCTGTCGGCGAACTCCTTGCGGTACAGGTAGAGCACCGGGTACCACTGCTCGACGGACTCCACGCTGAGCAGCCCGGCGAGCGGGCTCCAGGAGGGGCCCTTGGTGTTGACGCCGTCGTTGGCCTGCCGCGCGCCGCCGCCCAGGGCGTAGAAGTCCAGGACGGCCTGGCCGTAGGGCTCCTTGCGGTCGTTGACGCCGGCGATGACCGCGATCTGGAAGTCGGGCGTCGCCGTGACGGCGTCGGACGCCAGCTCGGGATCGCAGGCCAGCATGCGGCTCAGGCACGCCTGCATCGCCACGAGGTTGGTCTGGACCTGCACGACGCTCGCGCTGACGGCGATCGGGTGCTCGGCGCACGACATGAGCCCGGGCTCGACGTCGTACTCGACCAGGCGGCTCGCGCCGCCGACGGAGAACAGCTGCTCGTAGACCATCATCACCGACAACGCGCCGGTGACCGAGCCGACCATGCCGACGAACGGGAACGCGAGCGGTCCCGCGTCGGGCTGGCGGTCGCTGCCGTGGTTGTCGATGACCAGGCGGTCGTCGCGCTTGGTCACGTTGAGCACCAGCCGGTAGGTCCGGCGGTCGCCGGGCAGCGCGGTGTCGAGGTAGCGCACCTCGGTCCACGTGCCGTCGGGGATGCGCCGCAGCTTCCTGCGCATCCCCTCCTCGGCGTTGGAGATGATCTGGCGCATCGCGGCCTTGACGACGTCGGGCCCGAACTCCGCGCACACCTCCAGGAGCTGCTCGGCCGCGAAGACGCAGCCGCTGATCTGCGCCCGCAGGTCCAGCGCGACCATGTCGGGCATGCGCGAGTTGCGCAGGTACATGCGTTCGAGGTCGGTGCGCATCCGCCCCTTGGACACGATCTTCAGCGGCGTGAAGATCGTCGGGTCGTGGAAGACGTCGACCGCGTCCTGCGGCCAGCCGCCGGGCTGCACGCCCCCGAGGTCGTACTGGTGGCCGGCGTTGGACACCCAGGCGAAGATCCTGCCGTCCACGAACACGGGCCGGCAGAAGAGCACGTCCATCTCGTGGATCGCGGCGATCCACGGGTCGTTCATCACGAAGACGTCGCCGTCCTCGATGCCCGGATCGGTGCTCAGGTTCTCCAGCAGGTAGCGGACGCCGTACGGCGCGCCGCCGTTGAGGAACTGGATGTACGGCGCGTTCTGGACGATCTCACCGTCCTCGGTGAGGATCGACATGTTGAAGTCCAGCGTGGCGAACACCGGCGAGCCCGACACGCGGGTGACCTGGCGGCCGTGGGCGACGTTGATCGAGAACAGCCGGTTGCGGAGCACCTCGTAGGAGACCGGGTCGAGGTCCTCGACGGCGTCCTCGTGGAAGCCGAGCGACGGGTCGACGCGGTCGCGCCAGTCCGGGCGCGGGCGGTAGCCGATCTTCACCCCGTCCCACACGCGCCCGTCGGTGGGCTCGAAGACGTCGCCGCGCGGGGCGGCACCGGCCTGGGGGTTCTGGGTCATCGCCCTTCTCCTTCCTGGTGCAGGTCGACGACGACGCTGCCGAACGGGTCCATCCCGACGGTCGCCGCGTCGGGGACCACGACCGACGTGTCGGGGAACTCGACGATCGCCGGCCCCGTCACCTGGTGCCCGGGGCGCATCAGCGCCCCGTCGTAGACGGCGACCGGCGCGCGGCCGCGCGGGCCGACGACGCCGCGCTCGCCGATGGGCTCCAGCGGCGCGTCGGCGCCGTCGGACATGGTCTGGATCGTGAAGTCGCCGGCCGACGCGCGGGCCCGGACCATGAGCCGGGTGATCGCCATGCCCGCGGCCGCGTAGCCCGTGCCCTCCCCGAAGAGGCGCGAGTACTCGACCTCGAAGGCGCCGATGAGCTCCTGGACCTTCGCGTCGTCGTAGTCGCCACCGGGCGCCGGGACCTCGACCTCGTTGACCTGCCCGCGGTAGCGCATCTCCGTCGCGCGCTCGATGACCACGGCGTCGGCGGGCACGCCCTGCGCCGTCATGCGCGCCATGGCGTGCTCCTCGATCTGCGGCCACAGGGACTTCAGCTCGTCGGCCGAGAACGGCGAGGTCAGGCTGACGGCGAAGTCCTCCACGACCAGGACGTCGGCGCTGGCCACGCCGAACGCCGACCACCCCGACGCCAGGTCGCTCAGCGGGATGACGACGCGCCTGATGCCCAGCTGGCGCGCCAGGGCGGCACCGTGCAGCGGGCCCGCCCCGCCGAACGCGAAGAGCGAGAACCCGCGCGGGTCGTATCCCTGCTGGACGCTGGCGACCCGGATCGCATCAGCCATCTGGCTCTCCACGATCCGCAGCGCGGCGGTCGCGGTCTGCTCATCGTCGAAGCCCACCGCGGCGCCGGCGGCGGCCAGCGCGCGCCGGGCGGCGTCCTCCTGGAGGACCATCTCGCCGCTGAGGAACTTCTGCGGGTCGATGTAGCCGACGACGAGGTCGGCGTCGGTCACGGTGGCCAGCTCGCCGCCGCGGCCGTAGCAGGCCGGCCCGGGGCGCGCGCCCGCGCTCTGGGGCCCGACCCGCAGCGTGGAGAGCTGCTCGTCGTAGCGCACGATGCTGCCGCCGCCCGCCCCGATCGACTGCACGTCGAGCGTCGGGATGAAGTACTCGTACTGGCCGTGCCAGGTCGTCGGGCGCTGGATCGGCACGCCGCCGCGCAGCACGCCGACGTCGAGCGTGGTGCCGCCCATGTCCGCGGTGATCACGTCGCCCGCACCGCCGTCACCGCCCGCCGCGGCCGCCAGGGCGCCGGCGCCGATGAGCCCGCCGACGGGGCCCGAGTGCATCGTCAGGATCGGCCGCCGGCGCGCCTCGCTGGCCGCCACGACGCCGCCCGCGCAGGTCATGACCTGCAGCGGCCGTCCGAAGCCCAGCTCCTTCAGACGGCCCTCGACGCGCTCGAGGTAGTCCTGGACGACGGAGCCGACCAGCGCGTTGATGACCGCGGCGGTCGTCCGCTCGTACTCGCCGGTCCGGTTGACGACCTCGGAGGCGACGGAGATGAACGTGCCCGGGGCGTGCTCGGCGACGAGCTCGACGAGGCGCTCCTCGTGCACGGGGTTGGCGACCGACCAGATGCAGGAGATCGCGATCGCCTCGGCGCCCGTGTCGACCAGGCGCCGGATCGCGGCGACCGCGCCGGCCTCGTCGAGCTCGACGACGACCGCGCCGTCGAAGGCGATGCGCTCGTCGACCTCCTCGATCATGTCCTTGGGCAGCAGCGGCGCGTCCTTGGTGTGCGCGGCCAGGTGCGCGATGTAGTCGGGGGGAGCGCTCCACAGGCGCTGGCCGCCGCGCATGATCGCGATCGCGTCGCGGTGCCCGCGCGTGGTGAGCAGCCCCACCTTCGCCGTCCGGTTCTCCACGAGCGCGTTGGTCCCCACGGTGCACCCGTGGAAGATGCCGTCGGCCTCGGCGACGAGCTGCTCGAGGGGGATCCCGACGTGGTGGCCGGCGGCGGCGATGGCGTCGATGAAGCCGGTCTCGAAGTCCGGCGGCGTCGACGGCGCCTTGCCGATCGTCAACTGCCCCCCGTCGCCGACGATGATGCAGTCGGTGAACGTGCCCCCGATATCGACTCCTACGACATGGCCCATGCGCGCCCTCTCCTCGTACGGCCACGCGGCCGGTGGTCGCTGATTGACGCCGCACCGTAACCACTGGCGCCCGCCGGGCACAAGCACGACCGGTCGGTCGAAGCCGTCGCGTCGACGGGCGAGGGCGGTAGGTTCCGGCGATGCCCGACGCCGGCGCCGAGCTCCCGGGGATCGACCGTGCCGCCGTGCAGGACTGGCTGGGCCGGCACGTGCCCGGACTCGAGCCGCCGCTGGAGTTCCGGCGCGTGGGGCGCGGCCGCTCGAACCTGACCTACCGCGTGTCGTCGGCCGGCGGCACGACCGCCGTGCTGCGGCGCCCGCCCGTCGCCGGGCAGGTCGAGTCCGCCCAGGACATGGGCCGCGAGCGCCGTGTCCTGGAGTGCCTGGCGGCCGTGGGCCAGCCCGTCCCGCGCCCGCTGGCGCACTGCACCGACATCCGGGTGACCGGCGCCGACTTCTACGTCATGGAGCACGTCGACGGCGTCGTGGCCGACTCCGAGCAGGCGGTCCACGACGGCCTGGCACCGGAGGCCCGCGCCCGCGTGGGCGCCTCCCTGGCCCGCACGCTGGCGGGGCTGCACGCGGTCGACCACGAGGCCGCCGGCCTGGCCGACTTCGGCCGCGGCCAGGACTACGCCGGCCGCCAGCTGCGGCGCTGGTCGCGGCAGTGGGAGCTCACGCACACACGCGAGCTGCCGGCCGTCGACCGTCACGCCGCACGCCTGCGCGACACGGTGCCTCCGCAGGACGCCACCTCCGTCGTGCACGGCGACTACACGACGTTCAACACGATCCTGGGCCCCGACGGCGAGGTCCGCGCGATCCTGGACTGGGAGCTCTCGACGATCGGCGACCCGGTCGCCGACCTCGCCTGGCTGCTCATGTGGTGGCCCGACGACCAGCGCAGCGCGCCGCTCGGCGCCACGCCGGTGTCGCTCATGGACGGCTTCGCGCAGCGCGCCGACGTGCTGGAGGCCTACGTCGCGGCGTCGGGCCGCGACGTCGAGCACCTGCGCTGGTGGCTGTCGCTGTCGTACTGGAAGCTGGCGGTGATCCTCGAGGGGATCCTGTACCGCTGGCACCAGGATCCCGCGATGGGCGGCCACGACCCCGGCGCCCTGGAGCCGGGCGTCGAGAAGCTCGTGGGGCTCGCGGAGGAGACGCTGGCCGAGGGCGCGCGCTAGGGCAGGTCGTGGCCGACGGCGCGACGTCGTCCGGCGCGCCGGGATGGGACGGCGCGGTCGGCGGCTCGATCTGCCGCGCCCGACGGACTGGTGGCACACCGCGCACTTCATCGCACGCTCATGCCGCCAGTCCCCCGTCGACCACGAACGTCTGGCCCGTCACGTAGCTCGCCTCGTCGGAGACCAGGAACGCGACGAGGCCGGCGACCTCCTCGGGCCGCCCCAGCCGGCCGAGCGGGATGCGCGCGACGAGGTCGGCGGCCAGGCTCGCGTTCTCCTGCACGCCGGCCGTCAGGTCGGTGTCGACGTAGCCCGGCGCGACGCCGTTGACCCGGATCCCGGCCGCGGCCCAGTCGACGGCGAGCGTGCGCGTCATGGCGTCCATCCCGCCCTTGGACGCCACGTAGGGCATCCCGCGGCGGGTGCCCCGGATCGCGGTGGCCGACGACACGCCCACGATGCTGCCGCCGTCGCCCTGCTCGAGCATCCGCCGCGCCGCCGCCTGCACCGCGAAGAAGACGCCGCGCAGGTTGACGTCGACGAGGTCGTCCCACATGTCGGTCGTCATCGCCTCGGGGCGCACGAAGTACGGGTTGATGCCCGCGTTGGCCACGAGCGCGTCGATCCGACCGAAGCGCCCGGCCACCGCGTCGACGGCGGCGGCGCTCGCGTCGGGGTCCCGCACGTCGACCGCGACGCCCAGCGTGGGCACGCCGTGCTCCCCGGCCACGACCCCGGCGATCGCGTCGGCGTCGGCCTGCGCCCGGCCGCTGACCGCGACGATCGCCCCCGCGGCGGCCAGCCGCAGCGCGCACGCCCGCCCGATGCCGCGCGTGGCGCCGAGCACCAGCACGACCTTGCCGGCGCAGTCCACCGCTCAGACCGCCATGGCGTACCCGCCGTTGACCGGGTACGTCTGGCCCGTGATCCACGACGCCGCGTCGGACGCCAGGAAGAGGGCCATGTTGGCGGCGTCGTCGGGCTCGCCCAGCCGTCGCACGACGTAGCTGCGCAGGATCCGCTTGACCACGTCGTCGTCGGCCGTCATGCCGGCGGTCGCGGGCGTGCGCATCGCCGACAGCGCGACGCAGTTGGCCGTCACCCCGGCACGGCCCACGGCCTTGGCCAGCGCCCGCGTGAAGCCCGCCGCCCCCGCCTTGGCCGCGGAGTACACGACGAGGTTGGGCTCGCCGACGCGGCCGGCGTCGGAGACGATCGTCACCACGCGCCCGTGCCCGCGCTGCACCATGCCGCCGACGGCGGCCTTCGTGCAGTTCAGGACCCCGAAGAAGTTCGCCCCCAGCCAAGGAGCCCACTCCTCCGGCCCGGTCTCCCAGAACGGCGTGGCGTCCTCGATCGAGGTCTCCGGGCCGGCGTTGCCCGCGTTGTTGACGAGGATGTCGATCGGGGCGAGCCCCTCCTCGCCCCGGGCCACCATGGCGCACACGGCCGCGTGGTCGGTGACGTCGCACTGCACGGCCAGCGCCCGCGACCCCTGCGCCTCGATCTCGCCGACCACCGCCTCGGCCCGCTCGAGGTAGAAGTCGTTGACGACGACCGCGGCGCCGTGGGCGGCGAAGGTCAGGGCGATCTGGCGCCCGACGCCCTGGCCCGCGCCGGTGACGAGGGCCGTGCGGCCGGAGAGGCTGAGGAGGTCCTGCATGTCCGTCCTTGACTCGGTGATGGTCTAGGCGCCCGTGAAGTCCGGGTCGCGCTTGTCGTGGAAGGCGGCCAGGCCCTCGGCCATGTCGGCCGACCGGCTGTGCAGCGCCGAGGCCGTCAGCTCGGCGCGCAGCCCGACGTCGGGCGGCGCCTGCAGCGCATCGTCGGCCAGCTGCTTCATCCGCCGCAGCCCGAGCGGGCTCTTGCCCGCCATCTGGGCGACCAGCGCGTCGACGGCGTCCTCGAGCTCGGCGCCGGGCACGACGTCGTTGAGCAGACCGCTGTGGCGCAGCTCGGCGGCCGGCAGGAACGCACCGGTGAACATGAGCTGCTTGGCGAGCGCGGGCCCGACGCGGCGCGGCAGGCGCACGGTCCCCCCACCGCCGGGGATCAGCCCGTAGTTGGCGTGCGCGTCGCCGATCTTCGCCTCCTGCGCGGCCACGACCAGGTCGCAGCACAGCAGCATCTCCAGCCCGCCGGCCAGCGCGAACCCGTTGACGGCCGCGATCGTCGGCAGCGGCAGCTGCTCCAGGCGCCGGAACGTCGTGCCGACGTCGGTCAGGAAGCGCACGAACGCGTCCTCGCCGCCAGACCCGGCGACGACGCCGAGGTCGGCCCCGGCGCAGAACGCGCGGCCCGACCCCGTGATGACCAGGACCCGGATGCCCGGATCGCCCTCGGCGGCGTCCATGGCCGCCTCCAGGCCCGCGAGCAGGTCGCCGTTGATGCTGTTGAGCGCCTCCGGGCGCTGCATCCGCGCCCACAGCGCGGCCCCCCGGCGCTCGGTCTGCACGGCGCTCATCAGCCGACCCTCCGGGCCTGCCCGGCCCAGTAGCGGTCGCGCACCCGGCGGCGCATGAGCTTGCCCGAGCCGGTCTTGGGCAGCTCGTCGACGAACTCGACCACGCGCGGCTTCTTGTAGCCGGCCAGGCGCTCGGTGCACGCGGCGACGACCTCGTCCTCGGTGACCGTCATGCCGGGGCGCGGGACGACGACGGCGGTGACCGCCTCGCCCCACTGCTCGTCGGGCGCGCCGACCACGGCGACCTCCTGGACGGCCTCCAGGCTGGCGATCGCGTTCTCGACCTCGGCCGGGTAGACGTTGTAGCCGCCGGTCACGATCATGTCGCGCTTGCGGTCGACGATGTAGAGGTGGCCGTCGTCGTCCAGGCGGCCGAGGTCGCCCGTGGCCGCCCAGCCCTCGGCGTCGATCGTCTCGGCCGTGAGCTCGGGCTTGCCCCAGTAGCCCGCCATCACCGTGTCGCCGCGGACGACGATCTCGCCCACCTCGCCCGCGGGGAGGTCGGTGCCGTCGTCGCCGACGATGCGCAGCTCCACGAACGGGTTGACGCGGCCCGCGGAGGCCAGCCGCTGCGGCGGCGGCCCCGAGGCGTCGAAGCGGTGGTCGCGCTGCGACAGCGCGGTCAGCGGCATCGGCGTCTCCGACAGCCCGAAGAACTGCACGAACACGTCGCCGAAGACCCGGACGGCGCGCGCGAGGCGGTCGGGGGCGATGCCCGAGCCGCCGTACATGATGGTCCTGATGCTCGACAGGTCGCGGCCGCCCGCCTCGGCGTCGGGCAGCATCAGGTTGAGCATCGTGGGCACGAGCGGCAGCGTCGTGACCCGGTCGCGCTCGATGGCGTCGAGCACCGCCGCGGGCTCGAAGGCGGCGTGCACGAGGTGGCACGCGCCGCGCGCGGAGTAGGTCGGCTCGACGTAGCCGCTGAAGTGGCTCAGCGGCGCCACATGCAGCACGACGTCCTCGGGGTCGACGACCGGCAGCTCGACCATCGAGTTGCGCATCATGGCCACCCAGTTGGCGTGCGTGAGCATCGCGGCCTTCGGCAGCCCCGTCGTCCCCGACGTGTAGAGCAGCGCGCACAGGTCGCCGGGCGCGGGCGGCGCGTCGGGCGGCTCCGGCGACCCCGCCGCCAGCAGCGCCTCGAAGTCCTCGCCGAACACGATGAGCTCGGCGTCGATGCCGTCCAGGCGCCCGGCCCATTCCGGGCTGACCACCAGCGCGCGGGCGGCGCAGTCGGCGACGATGCCCCGCACTTCGTCGGGGTGCAGCTTGTCGCTCGGCGCGACCCGGACGTAGCCGCCGGTGAAGATGCCGTGGGAGGCCTCGATGTAGGCGGGGCTGTTGGGGGCCACGAGGGCCACGCGGTCGCCGGGCTGCAGCCCGCGCGCCCGCAGCCCGCTCGCGAAGCGGTGCGCCCGGTCGCCCAGCTCGCGGTAGGTGCGAGTGACGGGCCCGTCCACGAGCGCCGGGCGGCCGGCGAAGCGCCGGTAGCTCGCCTCGAAGATCGCGGCGACCGTGGTCACCCCGTCGCCTCCAGGATCGTGACGCAGGCGACGGCCTGGTCGGGCCCGAGGAACCCGCCGGCGTTCTCGGCCAGCGCGATCCGCGCGCCCTGCACCTGCCGCGCGCCGGCGCGGCCGCGCAGCTGGTCGGTGAGCTCGACGAGCTGGGCGCAGCCCGTGGCGCCGACCGGGTGGCCCTTGCTGAGCAGGCCGCCGCTGGGGTTGACGGGGATGCGGCCGCCCAGCATCGTGGCGCCCGAGGCCAGGAACGCGGGCCCCTCCCCCTCGCCGCACAGCCCGAGCTCCTCGTAGATCTGCAGCTCGGCCGGCGCCGCGGCGTCGTGGACCTCGGCGACGTCGACGTCGCCCGGTCCGACCCCGGCCTGCGCGTAGGCCTTCTCGGCGGCGCGCTCGACGGCGAGCGGCCCGTCGTCGTCGCGGCCCGTGGCCAGCGCCGTCCCGCGCACCTTGACCGCGCCGTCGCCGGCGCGCAGCACGAGCGCCGCGGCGCCGTCGCCGATCGGCGAGCACATGAGCAGCTTCAGCGGCCCGCTGATCGTCCGGCTGGCGAGCACCTCCTCGACGGTGACCTCGTCGCGGTACTGCGCGTGCGGGTTCAGCGCGCCGTGGTGGTGGTTCTTGACCGCGACCTGGGCGAAGTCGCGCTCCGTCGCGCCGCTGCGTTCCATGTAGCGCTCGGCCAGCAGCGCGTAGATGTCCATGAACAGCGAGCCCGTGCCGGGCGTGCCGTCCTCGCCGTAGACGAATGTCTCCAGGTCGCCCCGGCGCTCGAGGTCGATCCCCGCGCCGAGCGCGGCGAACGGACGCTTCCGGTCGGCGTGCGCCATCTTCTCCGCGCCGACCACCAGCGCGGTCTCGCACTGGCCCGAGGCGACGGCCATCCACGCCAGGTGGAAGGCCGACGACGCCGAGGCGCACGCGTTCTCCACGTTGAAGATCGGGATCCCGAGCAGGCCCGTCTCGCGCAGCGCGGTCTCCCCGCGGATCATCTCCTGGCCGGTGATCAGGCCGGCGGTGGCGTTGGCGAAGAACGCCAGCTCGACGTCGGCGGGACCGAGCCCGGCGTCCTCGAGCGCCCCGCCGACCGCCTGGGCGGCCAGCGACCGCAGCGGCGTGTCGAGGAACTTGCCGAACGGCGTCATGGCCGCGCCGGCGACGGAGACGTCCCTCATGCCCCCACCGCCACGGCGCTGGAGCGGAGCACCTCGCGCGCGATGACGAGCTGCTGGATCGTCGGCGTGCCCTCCTCGAACCAGTTCAGCCGCGCATCCCGGTACAGCCGCTCGACGGGATGGCGGCGCGTGTACCCGATGCCGCCGTGGACGAGGATGGCGCGGTCGGTCACGCGGCCGACGGCCTCCAGCCCGAACAGCTTGCACACGGAGGCCTCGCGCGGGATCCGCCGGCCGGCGTCCCACTTGTCGGCCGCGTCGTCGAGCATGAGGCGCAGCGCGTGGATGTCGACCTCCATCTCGGCGATGTAGCGCTGGACGGCCTGGCGCTGGGCGATCGGCTTGCCGAACGTCTCGCGCTCCAGCGCGTGCTTGACCGACAGCTCCATGGCGTACTCGGCGGTGCCCAGGGACGAGGCGGCCACGAACACGCGGCTGATCTCCAGCGCGCGCTCCATCTTGGTCAGGCCGTCGCCCTCCTCGCCCAGGCGATTGGCGACCGGGACCCGCACGTCGGTGAACGTGAGCAGCCCGTGCTGGCCGCCCTTGCAGCCCATGGTCTCCGGCAGCGCCTCGATCGCGAAGCCGGGCGTGTCGCGCTCGACGACGATCGCCGACAGCGTCGCCGGGTCAGTCTTGGCGAACACGATGAAGTGCGACGCGAAGTCCGAGTTGGTGATCATCCACTTGCGGCCGTTGATCACGTAGTCGTCGCCCTCGCGCCGCGCCGTGGTCGACGTGTCCAGCCCGGTCCCCGAGTCCGGTTCGGTCAGCCCGAAGGCCACGGACTTCGTGCCCGCCGCGACGCCGGGCAGGATGGCCTCGCGCTGGGCGTCGTCGCCGAGCTCGTAGAGCGCGTGGCCGATCGAGTTGTGGACGTGCACGAGCGCCCGGATCCCGCCGTGCACCTTGGAGACCTCGGCGATCAGCGGCAGGTACTGGCGCACGGTCATGCCGTGGCCGCCGTAGGCCTCCGGGATCAGCCAGCCGAACCCCCCGATCCGCTCCAGGGCCGGCCACAGCTTGTCCCGGGGGATCGACTCGGTGTCCTCGATCTCGGCCTCCAGCGACGCGACATCCTGCCACAGGCCGTCGAACGCCTGCGCGCGGAGCTGCTCATAGGCTTGCGTGTCCATGGTGTCCTCCTAGATCAGTGCATCAGGAAGCCGATGTCCTGCAACGGCTTCCCACGCTCGACGAGGATGGTGTCGGGCGAGAACTCCTGGACGAACTCGTGGCCGCGCTCGAGCGCGATCGTGATGAACTCGTCCAGCCGGGCCATCGCGCCGACGTCGACGTTGTCGGGATAGCCGGCGATGTCGTGCAGGACGATCGTCGACCAGTCGCGCGTCTCGATGTCGTCCAGCGCCCGGCCGACCCACCCCTCCTTGTCGTCCCAGTCGTGCGGCAGCGAGTTGAAGAACACGATCGTCGCGCCGTCCTCCTGGAGGCGCTGGACGTCGATCTTCTTGAACACGCGGTCGTTGACGATGCCCGCGTTGCAGAAGGGCCGGTAGAGGCGGTCGGGGTGGGCGAGGTCGCCGAGCACGTCGAACGTGCTCTTGACCTCGACGTCGTACGCGTCGTCGCGGTCGATGTCGCCGAGCGAGTAGACGTGGTTGTAGGAGTGGTTGGCGATCCAGTGGCCCTCGTCGCGGGCGCGCTCCAGCACGCCGCGCAGCTCGGGCCAGAGCAGCAGCCGGCGCCCGACGACGAAGAACGTGGTCTTGATGGCGCGCGCCTTGAGCACGTCGAGGACGTGCGGGGTCCAGACGGCGTGCGGGCCGTTGTCGAACGTCAGGGTCAGCTTGGCCATGGCGGCTCCTTCATCGGGTCGCGGCTACCACGCCGCCTGGAAGAGGTCGAGCAGGTCGGCGCGTGTCAGCGGCCGCGGGTTGACCGCGGCGCCCATGTCGCCCAGGACGCGGTCGGCGACGTCGTCGAGCTCGGGCCGGGTGGCGCCGGCAGAGCTGAGCGTGTGCGGAACGCCGAAGCGCTCCAGGCGCCCGATGAACGCCGCGAGCCCGTCGATGACCGCGGCCGCGGCGGCGTCGGGCGCCAGGCCGCCGACGTCGACGCCCAGTGGCTCGGCCAGGCGCACGATGCGGTCGCCGACGACGCCGGCGTTGAAGCGCAGGACGTGCGGCAGCATGATCGCCGACGTGACGCCGTGCATCATGTCGAACTGCGCGGCGAGCTGGTGGCCGATGGCGTGCGACAGCCCGGCCCCCACGTTGGTCAGGGCGTAGATCGCCAGCCAGGCCCCGAGCAGGCACTCGCTGCGGGCCTCGAGCCGGTCCTCCTGCGCGCTCTCCTCAAGGTGGGCGCGCATGATCCGCAGGCTCTCGGCGCCCAGCGCGTCCATGAACGGCACGTGGCGCCGCGACAGCGTGCCCTCCACGGCGTGGTCCAGCGCGCGCACGCCCGAGGCCGCCCACAGGTCGGCCGGCGTGCGCAGCGCCAGCTCGCCGTCGAGGATCACCGCGGTCGGCGCGAACGCCGGCCCGACATACAGGTGCTTCTCGTGGCGGTCGAGATCGGTGATCCCGAACAGGTTGGTGTGCTCGGAGCCCGAGAGCGTGGTGGGGACCGCGATGTGGGGCGGTGCCGTGGCCGGCAGCGCGGGCACCTCGAGCTGGTCGGGGTAGGTGAAGCGGATGTGGTGCTCGTCGAACTGCCCGGCCGCCTCGATGCCGGCGGCCAGGCACAGCGCGACGCCCTTGGCGCAGTCGATCGGCGTGCCGCCGCCGACCGACACGAGCGTCTCGGCCCCGGCGGCGCGCGCGGCCTGCGCCGCCTCGATCACCGCGGTGCGCGGGACGTGCTGGGCGACCCCGGCGTGCACGCCGGCCAGGCGGTCGCCGAGGATGTCGCGCAGCTGGTCGTCGAGGCCGCTCGCGAGCAGGGTCCGCGACGCGATGACGAACGCCCGGCCGTCGACGAGGTCGGCCAGGCCGGCCAGCGCGCCCGGGCCGTACCGGACCTCGGCGGTCCGCGGGTAGGCGAAGCGCCCCGTCAGCGCGCTCACGCCGGCGCGGCCGCCAGGATGGCCCGGAACTGCTCGACCTCGGCACGGGCGGCGTGCCACAGGATCTGGCTGTCGACGTCGGCGCCGATCATGCGGGCCCCGAGGCGGACCCACTCGGCGGCCTTCTCCGCGCCCTCGGTGAAGATCCCGACGGTCTTGCCCGTCGTCGCGGCGCGGGCGCACACGTCCTGGAAGGTCTCCCGGACGCTGGGATGGTCGACCTCGCCGGGCACGCCGAGCGACTGCGACAGGTCGTAGGGCGCGATCATGACCACGTCGAGCCCGTCGATGGCCAGGATCTCGTCGATCGACTCGTAGGCCGAGCGGCCCTCGAGCAGGATGCCGACGATCACCGCCTCCGACGCCTCGGCGTAGTAGTCGGGGCCCTTGGCGGCCGAGTAGTCGGCCGAGCGCACGAACGGGCACAGACCACGGGCGCCCCTCGGCGCGAAGCGCGCCGCCCGCACGGCCGCGCGGGCCTCGTCCGGGGTGTCCACGTGCGGGACGAGCACGCCCGCGGCGCCGACGTTCAGCACGGCGCAGATGAGCTCCGGGCGGTTGGCCAGCACGCGCGACATCGCCGGGATCCCGCGCCCGTGCGCGGCGCGCATCATGTTCTCGGCGACCTCGATGCCGAACGCGCCGTGCTCGAGGTCGACGACGACGAAGTCGTAGCCCGCCAGCGCGAAGATCTCGACCAGCCCGGGCGCCGGAAGCTGGACGAACGGACCGGCGACGGCCTCGCCGGCGGCCCACTTCTCACGGATCTTGTGCGCGTCTGCGTGCATGGGTCAAACCTCGCTGTGGCGGGGAGTGCACACGTTCGCGCACTCGATGGGTCATGGCTACCACACGTTCGTGGCGCCCGGCCCCGCACAAACGGAGGTGCTCGACGGCCGGCTCAGTCGGGCACGTAGGGCGGCTCGCCCAGCGGGGCGGCGGCCCCGATCTCGCCGAGCACGTCGAGGTGCTCGCCCGGCGCGCCGCGCGCCCGGGGGATCAGCAGCGCGAACCCGGCGCCCACCAGCGCCATCGTGGCGCCCACGACGAACGCGGTCCGGAACCCGGACTCCGCCGGCGCCGTGCTGCCCGCCGCGGCGCTGCCGGCGAGGATCGTCGCGACCACCTGGCCGCCGAGCGCGGCGCCGATGCCGCGCATGACCGTGTTGACGCCGGTGGCCTCGCCCGTCTCGCTGCGGGGCACGGCGTCGATGATGAGGTTGGGCAGGGCCGCGTAGCCGAGCCCGACCCCGGTCAGGGCGACGCTCGTGAGCACCAGGACCAGCAGGTAGCTGCCGTGGCTCCAGGCCAGCGCGAGCATGCCGGCGCCGTTGATCACGCCGCCGACGGCGAGCGGGATCCGGCTGCCGAAGCGCGCGCCGATCATCCCCGACACCGGCCCGGTGACGAGCATGAGCAGCGAGCCGGGCACGAGCAGCAGCCCGGCGATCGTGGCGTCGTCACCGAACCCGAAGCCGCCCGAGCTCGGCGCCTGCGCGAGCTGGGGCACGAGCACGTAGGACCCGAACATGCCGAAGCCGATGAGGATCGTCACCACGTTGGTCGCCAGCACCGGCGGCTGGCCCAGCGTGCGCATGTTGACCAGCGGGTGCTCCGTGGCCCGCTCGAGCACCACCCAGCCCGCGAGCACGACCGCGCCGGCGGCGATGAGCCCGAGCGTGCGGGGGCTGGCCCAGCCCCAGGTCTTGGCCTCGCTGATGGCGACCAGCGGCAGCACGAGCCCCACGGCCATGACCACGGCGCCGCGGATGTCGACGGGCGCCGGACGGCGCACGAGCGACTCGGGGATGTAGAGCCGGCAGGCCACGGCGGAGACCGCGCCGACCATGGCGCTCGCCCAGAAGATCCAGTGGTAGTCGGCGTGGTCGACGAGCAGGCCGCCGACCACCAGGCCCACGCCCGAGCCGACGCCCACCGTCCCCGATATGACGCCCACGCCGGTGCGAACCCGCTCGGGTGGGAATTCGTCGCGGATGACGCCGAAGGCCAGCGGGAACACGCCGACCGACGCCCCCTGCACGACGCGCCCGAGGACCACGATGACGAGGGTATCGCCCAGCGCCGAGATCACGTTGCCGACGGTGAACAGCACGAGGGCCAGGACGAGGATGACGCGCTTGCCGAACATGTCGCCCAGGCGGCCGAAGACCGGCGTCAGGACGGCGGCCGACACCATGTAGCCGCTGAACGTCCAGGCCACCGAGCCCGCGTCGGTGTGCAGCGCGCGGATGAGCTCGGACAGCGCCGGGAACAGCGTCGTCTGGCCCATGGCATAGGCCATGCCCGCCGAGCCCAGGACCAGGAGGGTGCGGGTGGAGTCAGGGCGCGCGGCGTCGCCGGCCTGGGGCGGGCGCGCCGGTTGCGGGCCGGTGGGCACGTCCCGCCAACCTAGCTGGCGCAGCGTGGATGCGGAACTGGTGGATCCGCTACGAGCCGTGTCAGCGCGCGGGTATCGTGCGCGCCGTGGCGGTCGACCTTCGCCATTTCCGGTGTTCATCGTGGTGGCCGAGGAGGGCAACATCGGCCGGGCCGCCGCACGCCTGTTCATCACCCAGCCGGCGCTCTCCCGGCAGATGCGCCGGCTCGAGGAGGAGCTCGGCGCGCAGCTGCTCATCCGTGTCCCGCGGGGCGTCGAGCTGACCGGCTCCGGGCGCGAGCTGCTCGACAAGGCACGCGTCGCGCTCGCCGCCGCGGAGGACGCGCTGACGATCGGCCGCGGCAGCGAGCCGCGCGGCCGGCTCGCGCTCGGCGTCACCATGGCCTCCCACCAGGAGTGGTTCGGGCTCGCCGAGGCGTTCCACGAGCGCTACGGCGCGGTCGACATGGAGGTCCACTCCGCGCTGAGCGACGTGCTCCAGCGCCGCGTCGCGGGCGGCGAGCTGGACGCCGCGATCGTCCTGGAGCCCAACCGGCTGCCGGCGCTGACCTACCACCACATGCGCGACGAGCCCCTGTCGGTGTGGGCGCACCCCGGGCATCGCCTCGCCGATCGCGGCGAGCTCTCGCTGCGGGACCTCGAGGGCGTACGGGTGCTCCTGGTCGGCGGCGCCGCCGGCAGGACCTCCGGGTTCAACCGCCGCGTGCGGCGGCTGTTCGACGCGGCGGGCATGCGCCCGCAGTTCCAGGAGGCCCCCGACCTGGTGCCGATGAACGCGCTGCGCACGCCTGATGCGCTGTCGGTCTCGGTCGCCACCGGGTTCCCGGACGCCGTCGCGCGGCTGACGCTGGTGCCCGCGGCGTCCATGAGCTACGAGGTCGTGCACCGCACGGATGCGGGCACCGCGGCGGTGCGCGCGTTCGCCGCCTTCGCGGCACGCCATGCGCGCGGCGCATGACGCGCACGCGATCGGCATTGGATCGCCGGAGCGACGGGTCATAGCGTCGCGCCCATGACCGAGACCACGAGCCCCACCACCGTCGTCCTCATCCACGGGCTGTGGATGAACGGCCGCAGCTGGGAGCATTGGGTGCAGCGCTACGAGCGGCGCGGCCTCACCGTCCTGGCGCCCAGCTGGCCGGGGATGGACGGCGACGTCGAGGCCCTGCGCGCCGACACCGCTCCAACTCCAAGCACTAAAAGACCGAGACGGCGGTCACGGAGCTCAAGGAGTTCCCGGGGCGCTCGCACTTCACCCTGGGCCAGGAGGGCTGGGAGGAGGTCGCCGACTACGCGATCGACTGGGCGCTGAGCGTCACCGCGGAGGGCTGAGCGATGGACCTGGGACTCCGGGGCGCCGTCGTCATCGTGACCGGTGCGAGCAAGGGCATCGGGCTGGCCGTCGCCGAGGCGTTCGCGGCCGAGGGCGCGCAGGTCGTCGCCGCCGCGCGCACGACCGACGCCCTGGAGGGCATCGCGGGCGTCACGCCGGTGGCGGTCGATCTCGCCGACGCCGCCGGGCCGCCGGCGCTGATCCGGCGGGCGATGGACGACCACGGCCGGATCGACGTGCTCGTCAACAACGTCGGCGGGGTGCGGCTGCGGCTGGACGGCTTCCTCGCACTGGGCGACGACGAGTTCCGGTGGGCGTTGGACCTGAACTTCTTCACCACCCTGCGGGCCACGCGCGCGGCCCTCGTGCCGATGGTCGACCAGGGTCGCGGCGCGGTCGTCAACATCGCCTCGGTCAACGCGTTCTTCCAGCCCGACGGCGCCACCGTGGACTCACTACGGGGCCGCCAAGGCCGCGGTCGCGAACCTGACCAAGGCGCTGGCGCAGGAGTTCGGCGCCAGCGGCATCCGCGTCAACGCGATCTCGCCCGGCCCGGTCGAGACCGACCTGTGGCTCGGCGACCACGGCGTCGCGGCGACCGTCGCCGCCATGAGCGGCGTCGACGCCGACACCGCGCGCGAGCGCGTCATCGCCGGGATCGGCGGATTCGCCACGGGCCGCTTCACGCGGCCCGACGAGGTCGCCGCGCTGGCGGTCATGCTCGCCTCCGAGCGCATCGGCAACGTCACCGGGGAGAACGTGGTGATCGACGGCGGGCTGATCAAGACGCTGTGAGCGCCTGCGCGATGAGCAGCTCGCGGCTGCGTGTCACGGTCGCCCCCCACCCGTACGCGGCCGGGTCGTCGATCCAGCCCCGCAGCGCCCGCAGGTCGGCCGGCTCGGCGCGCCCGTCGAGCCGGGCGGAGCGCAGCACCGCGGCCGGGCGCCCGGCGCCGGCCTCGCGCAGGCGGGCCGGGCGGCGCGCCCAGGCGGTCCCGGAGACCGGGCCGCCCCAGGTCGGCGCCATCTTCCCGATGTCCAGGACACCGGCCTCGATCGCGGCGACACCGGCCCGGTTGCACGGACCGCCCCCTGATCGTCGTTCGCCATCTGCGGGCCATCGTGTCGGGAGGCGAGCGGTGAGCGATCACGACTTGAGGGTCAAGGCGTACGCGGCGCACGACCGGGCTCAGGTCCACGCTCAAGCCACCACGGACCGGCGCCTGCCCCGTCAGCATCCTCGTCCTCCCCCTTCCAGACCAGTCGCGCCACTCAGGGCCGACGATGCATCCGCGTGGAGCGCCTGACCGGGCTCGTCGCGGGTTGCCTGGCTGTCTGAGCTCTGGGGTACGGGGTCCGCCACGATGGATGCGCGTGGTCGCACTGGCGGCGACCGAAGGTTGTAGACGTGAGTTGCCGCAGCGGAAGCGCGAGCAACTACGGATGGCCGACGCCGATGCAGACCGCATGATCCTGAACATCGGCCGACCCAACACGGCTCCGGCCGTCCCAGCCTGGTAACCAAGGACGCCTCCGCCATCGACTGCTGCCCGGTCGCCATCGACCACGGCAGGGGCGGCATGCTACGGGGACTCCTCTCTACCGCCCCCTAGCGCTGCAACGCGCGACCGTTGCTCGGCCTCTCGCCACGACCGTCGCTTGAGCGTCCCGACCCCGGTTACCGACCAGCGGCGCCCGGCCTGCGCCGGGCGCCGCTGAGGCTGCTTCCCGGTGCTCCTCGAAGGAGGAGCGCTCGGACACCGGGCCGCACCATCACCACCGAGCAGCCGTCCCACCCACGATCCGACCCGCTCCACCCCCCGGTCAGCGTCGAGCGCGGGACCCGGCCGAGCGACGCCGACCATCGTCTCTCTCGGAACTTCACAACCGGGTTGTGGTTTGCCCGCATCGCGCCTCGTATGCCAATGCGGATGACACGACCCGTGCGGTCGGTGACGATCTCCTGCGCATTGATGTTCACCCCGAACGCCCTGCAGGAGCCTCATGCCCAACGCGCGACCACGCACTCCTGTCTCGTCCGACGGCGAGCGGTTGCTGCGTCGCTTTGCCCGAACCCGTGACCGGGCCACTCGCGACCGCATCGTCGTGCGCTATCTCCCCATGGCGCGCTTCGCCGCCTGCCAGTTCGCTTCAGGCCCTGAGCCGTTCGACGACCTGTTCCAGGTCGCGGCGGTCGGTCTTCTGAAGGCCATCGACCGCTACGACCCCGCAAACGGGGCGGCGTTCAGCTCCTATGCCCTCCCCACCATGAGCGGTGAGCTGCGCCGGCACTTCCGTGATCGCGGCTGGGCCGTGCGCCCGCCGCGCGGCCTGCAGGAGCGGGCACTGCGAGTCGAGCGCATGGCGCAGCAACTGCAGGCCGACGGCCGGGGCGCGGTCACCGTTGACGACATCGCACGCGCGCTCGCATGCTCCCCACCGACGTCCGGCAGGCGCACGAGGCCCTCAACGCTCGGTACGCCGACTCACTGTCGACCGACGACGACTCGACGGAGCCAGGCGACCCCCTTGACCGGTCTCACGGCCAGATCGATGACGGCTTCGGACACGTCGAGGACAAGGCCACCATGGCGGCGCTCGCAGCCCAGACGCTCACGGGCCGTGAACGAGACATCCTGCGACTCCGCTTCGACGACGACCTCACTCAGCACGACATCGCCCGGATGATGGGGCTCTCGCCAATGCAGGTCTCCCGGATGTTGCGCCAGATCCTCGACAAGATGCACCGAGGCGTGATGCACAGCACCGCGGACACGATGGACTCGCTCGGTTGACACATCGTCCCTACGCGGTGATCGCACGCACCGAGTGGGGGCAGCGACCGCGTCGTCTGCCGCCCGGCCGCGCTCGAGGTCGGCGGCGGCGATGAGATCACCAGCTGCTCCGGACCTGGACTCGCCGCAATCGTCCTTCATCTGCGGTCCCGGACCGGGTTGGCGGCGAGAAGCTCGATCACGAGGTCCCGGAAGGTTGGTCTCCTCTGCGCCCACGGCAGCGCAGCGACTCACAGGCGGTCAGTCGAGACCCTCCGGCGCTTCTCGGCCTCGCTGTCGTACCTCCGCGCGCCGTTCTCATAGCTCCTGACGACGATGTCGCGGCGATCCACCTCTTCGAGTTGCGCGAGGCGCTTCCGAGACCCAGGTCGGAAGTGGGGCGCCATCGAGCCTCCCATCTCGTCCACGCCGGCAACGGTCGTCCAGACCGATCGCAAGCGACAGCCGTTGGTCGCCCTGCGCTGGCGTTGCGGCGAAGCCCCGGTTCGGCGTCCCGACCTCTCGCGGAAGACCCGTACCTGCCGTCCGGGCCCCACACCCGCCGCGCCAACCGCGGGGTGACGACCTCATCCGCGTCCGCCTTCTGCGCGACGGCGGGCCAGCGGGACCTCCGAACCGCGGGCGTCGGACGGGACAAGGCGGATGAGCCCGCCGCGCGTGGCTCAGGGCGCGTCGCGCGAGACGCGTCGATCCACGGCGCGGCGCGCCCGATCGAAGACGGCCGGGTCGCCCTCAAGCACGAACGTGGTGTTCGCGGCGGCCAGCAGCGCCTGGAGCTCGAAGGCCAGCTGCGCCGGGTCGGCGTCGTCCAGCTCGTGGAGCTCCTGGGCCTCGCGGACCAGCCGCTCGAGCACCCCCAGCCACTCGCGACGCTGCGCGGCGATGGCGTCGCGCACCGGCCCCGGCCAGGACGCGACGTCGACCGCGGCCGCCGAGAAGAAGCAGCCACCCGGGAAGACCCGGCGCTCGACGTGCGAGAGGAAGGCCTCGCAGGCGGCCAGGAGCCGCTCGATGCCCCGCGGCGCCCGGAGCGCCGGCCGCAGCACCTCCTCGGCGAAGGTCGCCCGGGCCCGCTCGACGGTGGCGAGCTGCAGCTCCTGCTTGGATCCGAAGTGCGCGAAGACGCCGCTCTTGCTCAGGCCCGTCGCCTTCGCCAATCCACCTACCGACAGCCCGTCGATCCCGACCACGGTCGCCAGGCGCGCCGCCTCGTCGAGCACGAGCGCCCGCGTGCGTGCCCCCTTGCCGACAACGACCTCGTCCATCGCCATCTCACGGAGTCTAAACGCACGACCGTGCTAATCTCGCGCCAGAAGAGAACGACCGTTCTTTTCCTCTGAGGAGTGGAGCGTGGAGACCGACTACCTGGTTGTGGGCGCAGGCGCGAGCGGCTTGGCGTTCGCGGACGCGCTGATCGCCGGCGCCGACGTCGAGGTGACGCTTGTGGACCGCCGCCCGGCCGTCGGTGGTCACTGGCGCGACGCGTATCCCTTCGTCCGCCTGCACACGCCCTCGGCCTACTACGGCGTGGACTCGATCCCCCTCGGCGAGGACCGCCTCGACGTCGAGGGCTTCTACGAGCGCGCGTCCGGGCCCGAGCTGCACCGCTACTTCGACGCCGTGGCCGCGCAGCTCGACGCCTCCGGGCGCGTGCGGTTGCTCACCGGCCACGATCACCTGGGCGTCGAGGCCGGCGTGCACCTGGTGCGGGACCGGCGCACCGGCATCGACCAGCGCATCGCCGTGCGCCGGAAGGTCGTCGACGCGCGCTACCTCGAGGCGTCGGTGCCCGCGACGCATTCCCCGACGTTCGACGTCGCGCCGGGCGCGCCGCTGATCGGCATCCACAAGCTCCCCGATGTCGTCCGCCCGGGGGCCGTGTACAGCGTCATCGGCGCCGGCAAGACCGCGGTCGACGCGTGCACGTGGCTTCTCGGTCACGACGTCGCGCCCGACCACATCCGCTGGATCCGTCCCCGTGACGCATGGTTCCACGACCGCCGCGAGTTCCAGCCGCTCGATCAGGTCGGCGCGACCATGGCCGGCATCGCCCTCGACGCGGAGGCGGCGGCCCAGGCGGGGGATCTCGACGACCTGCTCGGTCGTCTCGAGGACGGCGGCCGCCTGCTGCGCATCGATCCGTCGGCCCCTGCCAGCATGTATCGCGCCGCCATGCTCAGCGGGGCCGAGCTCGAGGCGCTGCGCGAAATCGACCACGTCGTCCGCCTCGGGCGGGTTCGGCGCATCGAGGCCGACCGGGTCCTGCTCGAGCGCGGGCAGGTCGCGGCGGGCACGTCGGTCATCCACGTCGACTGCACGGCGCGCGGCCTCAACGACGCACCCGCACAGCCCATCTTCCAGCCGTGCCGCGTCGTGCTCCAGCAGGTGCGCCACAACTCACCGACGTTCAACGCGGCGCTGATCGGACACCTGGAGGCCCGGGGCGGCACGGACGCCGACAACAACCGGCTCTGTCCGCCCAACCCCTATCCGCGCAGCATCCTCGACTGGCCGCGGATGTGCGCCACGACGTGGCGTGCCGAGCGCGGCTGGGCGGCCGACCGCGAGCTGTCGGCTTGGGTGGCCGGCACGCGGCTCAACCTCCTCGCGGCGGTCCGCGACCGTGCCGCCGGGCCGCCCGTCCGAGAGGCGGTGGCGCGATTCGTGGCGCACGTGGGCGCCGCCGTCGAGCACCTCGACCGTATGCAGCCACCCCCGTCGGAAGGCGGCGATCGATGAACACCAACAAGGCACTACGGGGGGAAGGGCGACTCCACCCGCGTGGCGGCGACGATGCCCGCGAGCGGCGAGGAGCTGATCTCTGGCCTCGGGGTCCGGCTGACCTCGATCGACGCGGCGCGTGCTGACGCCGCAGACATGGGCCTGCTGGACCACGGAGACCAGCGCCTGCTCGCTGCGATCGCGGCTGCAGATGGCAAGAAGCATGTCGCGCGCGCCCTGTTGATCGGGAGGGCGAGGCGGAGCGTCGGGTCGCTACTGGGCGCCGTCGGCTGCCACGATGGCGTGTAGGACCTCTTCGAACACGGCGTAGCGCTCCTCGCCGACGAGTTCGGCCCAGCGGCGTCCGACAGCGTTGCTGCTCTCCTGTGCCGTGTCGCTGGCCTGCCGGCCACGCTGGGTGGCGACGATGCGCTTGGCGCGGCCGTCGTCGGGGTCGGGTTCGAGCGTGATGTAGCCGTTGGACTCGAACTCGCGGACGAGATCGTTGGCGGCCTGCTTGCTGAGACGCAGGCGGGCGGCGAGCTCTGACGGTCGCAAGTTCGAGACGAGCAGGTCGCGCAGGATGGGCCGGTGGATGGGGCGCAAGTCGTCAAAGCCAGCGGCCACGAGGTTCTCGAAGACCTCGTCGATCAGCTCGGTCCACGCCGACCGCAGCATCGAACCGACGGTCAGCGGTGGGACTGCCCGAGTCGCGCTTGACATACCAGTACGGTACAGCATACTATTTCGTACGGCTTGCCGTACTACCATCGAGGACGCGCCATGAATCAGCAGCGCATGAAGGAACTGATCGAGCAGCACATCGCCGCCGAGATGGCCGGCGACACCGCGGGCGCCGTCAGCGTCTATACCGATGACGTCGAGCATGAGGTGATCGGCTCGCCGACCGGCCCCGTCCATGGGCCGGCGGCCGCCCAGGGCTTCTACGACCATCTCATCACCGACCTCCACACCGAGCAGATGATCCCCAAGCGCGAGCAGTACGGCGAGGACTTCTGCGTCGTCGAGCATGACGCCACGTGTGTCGTCAAGGGCGCATTCATGGGCATCCCGGGCCAAGGCCGCAGGGTGACATTCCGGATGCTCCACGTCTGGGACTTCAAAGACGATGGGATCAGCCGCGAGCAGGTGTGGCTCGACGGCGCCGCCATCGCCGCGCAGCTCACAGCCCCGTAGCAATGAGGAATCCGGCCGGTCGGTCGACGGCCAGCGCGCGCAGGCGGGTCTGCATCTCGGGCTACGCGCCAGGTCCCGCCAGCAACCTGATGAAGAACTCCGGCGCGTTCCGCGGCGGACCTGGCGCGGCGGATTGCGGCGTCGGCTTCGACGTCAGCTCGAGGTCGGTGGCCACGCCTCCCAGAATCAAACAGTTCCGGACCTTTTCAAACGCAACCCGTTGATGTGCGAACACGACCGCCACTACACTGCCGACGATGCTGCCGGCCGAGAGGCGAAGGTCGATGGAGGACGCCGTCCGCTCCGGCATGACCGAGGTGGGCCAGCTGGCCGCGCGCTTCAAGGTCTCGGAGATGACGGTGCGGCGCGACCTCCAAGAGCTCCAGGGCGCCGGGCGGATCGAGCGCGTGCGCGGCGGCGCGGTCCCCGCCCAGCCGGAGCGCCCGTTCACCCAGACGGTGGTCGAGCGGCTGGCCGAGAAGGAGCGCATCGGCGCAGCGGCCGCAGCGCTCGTGCAGGACGGCCAGACGGTCATGATCGACGTGGGGACGACCGCGCTGCAGGCCGCCCGCGGCCTCCGTGATCACGAGATCACCGTGATCACGACCAATCTCGCCGTCTACGAGGAGCTGCTGAGCGCCGAGGCCGTCACGCTCGTGCTCCCCGGCGGCCAGGTCCGCCGGAACTACCGCTCGCTCGTCGGCTTCATCGCCGAGGAGACCCTGCGGACCATGAGCGCGGACATCGCCTTCCTCGGCGCCTCGGGCATCGACCGGCGGCTCACCATCCGCGACTCCACCATCGTCGAGGTCCCGATCAAGCGGGCGATGCTCGCCGCCGCCCACCGCACGGTGCTGCTGGCCGATGCGGCGAAGTTCACCACCAGCGGCTTCGTGTCGATCTGCGAGGCTCGCGACCTCGACACCGTGGTGACCGATACCGGCGTCCCCGACGCGTCGCGACGTGCGCTCGAGGCGGCGGGGGTCGAGGTGATCGTGGCATGAGCTCCGGGGGCCCGGCACCCTCCGCCGGCCTGGCCGGCGCCGGCCGCGACACCCTCGAGGACCCGGTGCTCGAGATCGACGACCTGCGGGTGGCCATCCAGCGCCGCGACCGGATCATCCGCCCGATCGACGGCCTCTCCCTGCAGGTCGCCGCCGGTGAGACGGTCGGCCTCGTCGGAGAGTCGGGCTGCGGCAAGAGCATGACCGCGCTGGCCATCCTGGGCCTCCTTCCGCCCGGCGGCCGGACCGTGGGCGGCCAGGTGCGCCTCTGCGGCCGCGATCTGACCGGCCTGTCCGAACGCGAGCGGCGGCGCGTGCGCGCCCGCCAGCTCGGCATGATCTTCCAGGATCCGCTGACCGCGCTGAACCCCAGCATGACGATCGGCGACCAGATCGCCGAGCCGCTGCGGCTGCAGAACGGCGTCGGCTCCCGCGCGGCGCGCGATCGCGCCGCCGAGGTGCTCGCGCTCGTCGGGCTGCCCCGGCCCCGAGAGCGGCTGGACAGCTATCCCCACCAGCTCTCGGGCGGCATGCGCCAGCGAACGATGATCGCCATGGCGCTGGTCTGCGAGCCGCGGCTGCTCATCGCCGACGAACCCACCACCGCGCTCGACGTCACGATCCAGGCCCAGATCCTCGATCTCCTCGACGATCTGCGTGAGCGGCTGGGCATGGCGCTGCTCCTCATCACCCACGACATGGGCGTGATCGCCGGGCACACCGACCGCGTCGCGGTCATGTACGCCGGGCGCGTCGTCGAGACGGCGCCGACCGCCGAGCTGTTCCGCGCGACGCGGCATCCCTACACCGCGGGCCTGCTCGCATCGATCCCCACCCTCGACCAGGACCGGTCCCGGCCCATGCCGAGCATCCCCGGCGCGCCGCCGGACCTCGGCGCGCCGCCCGCCGGCTGTCGCTTCGCTCCGCGCTGCACCCGCGCACAGGCCGACTGCCGCGCGAACGACCCGGCGCTCGAGGGGCCCGGCGGCCACCGCTGGGCGTGCCTGCACCCGCTCGGAATCGGGACGGCGGCATGAGCGTGGCCGGCGCGACGGAGGGCGCGATCGCCACCGCGCCGCTGCTGGACGTCCGTGGCGTCACCAAGGAGTACCCGGTCGGCGGCGGCCTGTCGCTGCGCCGGGCCCGCAGCCACGTCCACGCGATCACCCAGGTGTCGATGTCCGTGGCCGAGGGCGAGGTCTTCGGCCTCGTCGGTGAGTCGGGCTGCGGGAAGTCGACGCTCTCACGGCTCATGGTCGGACTCGAGCTCCCCACGTCCGGCGAGGTGCGCGTCGCCGGCGTCAGCCTCTCGGAGGCCGGCCGTCGCGAACTGCGGGTGATGCGGCGCGACGTCCAGCTGATGTTCCAGGACCCGGATGCCTCGCTCGACCCGCGGATGCGCGTCGGCGCCAGCGTGGCCGAGCCGCTGGCGATCCAGCGCGTCGGCACCCGCCGCGAGCGCACGGCGGCCGTGGCGCGACTGCTCGAGGAGGTCGGGCTGCGCGCCGAGGTGGCCGACCGCCTGCCCCACGAGCTCTCCGGCGGCCAGCGCCAGCGCGTGGGCCTGGCTCGCGCGCTCGCGCTGCGCCCGCGGCTCATCGTGGCCGACGAGCCGGTCAGCGCGCTCGACGTCTCCGTCCAGGCGCAGGTGCTGAACCTCCTGCGCGAGACCCGCGCCCGACACGGTCTGACCTACGTCGTGATCTCCCACGACCTCGCGGTGATCCGCTACCTCGCCGACCGGGTCGGCGTCATGTACCTGGGCCGGCTCGTCGAGGTCGGACCGGCCGAGCGCATCTACGCCGCCCCCGCGCACCCCTACACCTCCGGCCTCGTGGAGACCATCCCGCGGCCCGAGCCCGACGTGCGGCGCCGCCGGCGCCCGGTCGCCATCCGCGGCGAGCTCCCCTCCCCCGTCGATCCACCGTCAGGCTGCCGGTTCCGTACGCGTTGCCCGCGCGCAGAGGAGCGCTGCGCGGCCGAGGTCCCCGCGCTGCGCCCCTTCGGTCCCGGACACGTCGCGGCGTGCCACTTCCCGCTGCTGGCGCCCGCCGCGGGCGCGTCGGATGGGGTCGTCGACGACCGCGGGTGACCTCCCGCTCGTCGACGTCAGCGGACGCGCAGGCGGGCGCTGAGCCCGTCGCGCAGCGCGTCGCCGATGAAGTTGAAGGCCACGACGGTCAGCACGATCGCCACGCCGGGCGGGTACACCAGCCACCAATAGCCGTTGGCCGTGTAGGTCACCCCGTCGGAGAGCAGCGACCCCCAGTTGGCCGACGGCGGGCGCACCCCGAGGCCGAGGAAGCTCAGCGTCGCGACGATGAGGATCGCGTCGGCGATCTGGAAGGTGACGTTGACCACGATCGTCCCCACGGTGTTGGGGATGATGTGGCGCAGGATCGCGCGCCAGGGTCCGCGGCTGCCCATCACGCGCACCGCGTGGACGTAGTCCAGCCCGCGCAGCGACAGCGTCTCCCCGCGGACGAGGCGCGCCGGGGCCAGCCACGAGATCAGGGCCACCACGAGGATGAGCATGGGAACGCTCGTGGTCAGCACCGAGGCCAGGAACAGCAGCAGGAACAGCGACGGGATCGCCAGGAGGCCGTCGACGAACCGCATCATCAGCGAGTCGACGGCACCGCCGGTGAACCCGGCGACCGCGCCCCACAGCGCGCCGAAGAAGGTCGCGATGACCGCGGCCGCCAAGCCGACCTCGAGCGAGGTCTGGCCGCCGAGCATGAGGCGCCCGAGCATGTCGCGGCCGGTGTCGTCGGTCCCCAGCGGGTGGGCGCCGCTGGGCGGCTTGGAGGCCTGGTCGAGCATGACGTGGATCTGATCGGTGCGGTAGATCAGCGGGCCGACGAAGCAGAAGAGCACCATCGCGACGACGATGGCCAGTCCGGCGATCGCCAGCCGATTCTCGAGAAAGACGTCCAGGACGAGCCGCCACACCGAGCGGCCGGCGGGCACCTCGCCGGCGGCGACGGCGGGCGGCCGGCCGGCGAGCTCGGGTGCGGGGGCAGCGCGGCCATCAGTCGTAGCGCACGCGCGGGTCGAGCGCCGCGTACATGAGGTCGGAGAACAGCGACCCGACCACCGTCCCGATGGCCGCCACGAGGGTGACGCCGAGCATGATGGCGTAATCCTGACCCTGGGCGGCGTTCCAGAAGAGCAGTCCCGTGCCCGGGAAGTTGAAGACCGACTCGACCACGAGCGCACCGCCCAGGATCCAGGGAAGGCTCAGGCCCAGCAGGGTGACCACCGGGACCAACGCGTTGGAGAGCGCGTGACGCACGACCACGCGCCACTCGGGCACGCCGCGCGCCCGGGCCGTCCGGACGTAGTCCTGGGAGAGCTGCTCGAGCATGGAGGAGCGCATGTAGCGGCTGAACTGGGCGATGGTGACCAGGGCCAGCGTGGCCACCGGGAGCACGAGGCCTGACGGGTGCGACAGGACCTCGCCCATGCTGCCCTGGGGCGCCTGCGGCGGGAACCAGCCGAGGCGCACGGCGAAGAGCTCGACGAGCACGAGGCCCAGCCAGAAGCTGGGCATCGCGTAGAAGATGAACGCCGCGCCGGTGAACACGTAGTCCACCGGCCGGTTGCGGCGCACAGCCTGCAGGATGCCCAGGGGGACGGCGAGCAGCGCCGCCAGCAGCGTGCTCACGCCCACGAGCAGGAGGGTCTTGGGCAGCGTCTGGCCGAGCAGCGCGGTGACGCTCTGACTGCGCTTGTAGGAGTAGCCCAGGTCGCCCTGGAACAGGTGACCGACGTAGACGGCGTACTGCACCGGCAGCGCGCGGTCGTAGCCGTTGAGATGGTTGAACTCGGCCTTGGCCGCCGGGGTGGCCCGCCGCCCGAGGATGGCCTCGGCGGGCCCCCCGGGCAGCAGGCGCACGAGCAGGAACACCAACACGGTCACCACGAAGAGCACGACGATCGCCTGCCCCGCGCGGCGGAGGAGATAGCCCGCCATCGAGTGCTCCGCTCGGCTCCCGGGCTCAGCCCGCCGGTCGCCACTCCTCCGGGTAGAGGTTCCCGAACGGGTCCTTGGGCTGGGTTCCGGAGAGCTTGGTGCTCACCGCGACCAGCGCGTCGGGCTTCGGCGTCCAGAGGACCGGCAGCTGGCGCGCCAGGTAGTCCTCGTAGGCCACCAGCGCCTGGTGATCGGTGCTGATGTGCGTGGCGGTGATGAGCTTGTCGGCCTGCGGGTCGCTGTAGCCCCCCGCGTTCGACGAGCCCTGGCTCGAGAAGATCAGCGAGCCCTCGGGGTAGTAGTTGGGCTGGAAGGTCCACGCCAGATCGCCCTGCACCATCTGCCAGTCGCACTTGGACTCGCCGGGCTTGCAGCGGACCTCGTGCGCGTTGAGCGTGTCCAGCGGCTCGGGCTTGAGCTCGAGCTTGATGCCCGCCTTGGAGAACGTCGACTGCACCGACTGGATGCCCCGGTCGAGGGCTGCGATGCCGTTGGCGTATTCGAGGGTGACGTGCAGTCCGGCGCCCCCCTTGATCCCGGCGCCGCACTGCGACGGCCCGGAGCCCGGGGACGCGCACGTGCTCACACCGTCGGGCTTGACGTCCCAGCCGTGGGCCTTGAGCATCGCCACCGCCTTGTCGGGGGCGTAGGGATAGACGCCCTGCTTGAGCAGCGGGCTGGCGAAGGGGTTGGGCGGGTCGATCGGAACCGGACCATGCGTCTCGGCGCCGTACCCGCCGAGGGCTGCCTTCACCCACGTCCCCTGGTCGATCAGGGTCTGCATGGCCTGGCGGATGTAGAGCTGCTTGAACAGCGGTCCGGCCTGCGCGTTGTTGTAGTTCAGGACGGTGTAGTTGATCGACCACGTGGCCGTCTTGGACACCTTGTAGCCGTTGCTCGCGAGCTGGGGGATCTGCGCCGCGTTCTGCGCGGGCAGGTAGCCGTAGTCGAGGTCGCCTCCGGCGCGCAGCACGTTGTACTCGGCCGTGTCGCTCGTGAACGGCACGAGCTTGAACGTCTTGAGCACCGGCTTGACCGGGCCCGAGTACGCCGGGTTGGGCACGAGCGTCACGCGGTTGGAGGTGTCGAAGCTCCCGATCCTCCACGGGCCGCTGACGACCTTCCAGAGCGGGTTGGCCGCGTAGCTGCCGAGCTTGCCGCCCTCCTTGGCCAGGAAGGCGTAGACCTTCTTGGCTCCCGCCGGGGTCATGTCCGCGTCGCCGACGGTTCCCGCCGCGCTCGTCTTGTCCCAGGCGTGCTGGGGCATCGGCGTGATCTGGCTGAGCTCGTTGTAGAGGACCCAGTCGGGGTTGTAGGCCTTGTCGAACGTGAACGCGATGGTGTCGGCGCCCTGGGCCTTGACGCTCTTGACGTTGTCGGGGAACTCGCCCGGCACGTACCCGGCCCAGTTGTCCTTGGCCGCCACGAGCAGGTTCATCCAGAAGACCACGTCGCGGCTGGTGATCGGGGTGCCGTCCGACCACTTGTAGGGCTTGAGCTTCACGACGGCGGTGCGGCCGCCGTCGCGGTAGGTCGGTGTGTCGGCCAGGCTCAGGCGGTCGTTGAAGCCGGGGGTGCCGTCCTTGCCGAACCAGTACAGCGGCCGGTAGATCAGGTCCTGGAACTGCGCATCGTTGTTGCCGTTGTAGTTGGTCAGCGGCGTCAAGGGGAAGATGTAGTACGTGGGCGAGTTCGGCGGCTCGGCGAACGTCGCGCTGGTCAGCGCGGCCCCGCCCGACGTGCCGCCGGCGCCGGCCGGCGCGTGCTGTCCGGTGTCGACCGGCTTGCCCCCTCCGCAGCCCGCGGCGAGTGCCGCGGTCGCGGCCACCGCAACGCCTGCGAGCTGCGCGCGCCGTCGCCCACGGCGCCGGGCCCCTGCGTGGATCCTCATGACTTCCTCCTCGGCCGTCGGCCATCCGCGTGGACGTGTGTGCAGTGGGTGGTCATCGCGTGTCGACCCGCTGGAAGACCTCGGCGACGCGGCCGGCGGCCATCCCGGCCGCCGCACCGGCGTCCTCACCCGCGCGCCGTGCGGCGGTGATCAGGCCACCGGCGGCGTCGTGCTGGCTGACGTGGCAGGCCAGGACGGCCTCCTTGCCCGCCGCCTCCGCCGTGACGTCGACAGCGAGATCCGGAGCCGGCGCACCGTACAGCCACGTCTCGGGCACGGCGTGAGGCTCGAGCCCGGCCTCGAGCAGCTCCGTGTGGGAGAACGGATTGCGCGCCTCGGGGTAGACGGCGGCGAGCGCCGCGGCCCCGACCGCCAGATGGTCGGGATGGCACTGGTACACGCGCGACCAGTCGCGCTCGGGCGAGTGCACGAGCAGGCGGACGGGCCGGACGCGGCGGATCACGCGCGCCAGCTCCCGGCGCAGCGCGGGATCATCGGCCACCTCGCCGTCGCGCAGGCCGAGGAACACGACGTCCTCGACCCCGGCCGCGCGGGCCGCCGCCCGCTGCTCGCCACGGCGCTGGGCCGGCACCTCGGCGCGGTCGAGGTCCGCGTCGAAGCCACCGCTCTGGCCGTCGGTGACGACGCACCACGTGACGTCGACGCCCTGTGCACGCCACGCGATCGCGCATCCGGCGGCGTTGAAGTCGATGTCATCGGGATGGGCGCCGATCATGAGGACCGGGCCGTCCGGGCGGTCAGGCGAGGAAGCCGTCGGCGATCGCGTCATGGAGGACCTCGGCGAGCTGCCGGGGATGCTGGGCGTGGATGTCATGGTCGGCGGGGGAGAACCAGTGCGCCCGCCCTCGGGCGAGGGTGTCCAGCGCGTGCTGCACATCGCGGCGCTTGTCGGCGGTGAACGCGACGGACCCTCCACCCTCGGCGGGCAGGAGCAGCATCGGGACCGTCAGGTGCGCGAGCCGACGTGCCGGCGGGCGCTCCCAGAGCTCGCGCAGAAGCCTCATGTGGCGCTCGCGCGTCAGGTGGGGGCGCACGGTGCCCTCGTCGCTGACGCCGAAGCAGGCCATCATCGCGTCGATGCCCTCCTCCGGCCAGTCGGGCGAGCCGGCCCGGATCATCGCGCGCAACTCGTCGGGCGTGCGGTGCGTCAGGTCGGGCGGGGCGAGCTCGCGCTCGCAGTCGGCCCATGCGGGGAAGTGCGCGGGCAGATCGATCATGCCGCCGTCGACGCCCGCGACGGCGGCGACGGCACCGGGATGCGAGGCGGCCAGCTCGACCACGAGGTTGCCTCCCATCGACTGCCCGGCGACGACGGGCCGGCGCCAGCGCTCGCCATGCTCCGCGGCCAGCGCGCTCAGCACACGGACAAGATCCTCGACCATGGTCGGGAAGTCGTACCCGCCGTCGGGCTTGTCCGACGTGCCGTGCCCGCGGAGGTCGACCGATACGCTGGGATGCCCGAGCGCGTCCAGCTCGCGCGCCGTCCCGGCCCACATCCGGGCGTTCGAGGCCAAGCCGTGCACCAGCAGGAGCGGCGCGCCGTCGGCGTCTGTGCCCTGCGCGATGCCGCGCAGGACGACACCGCCGCCGGCCTCGAACACGACCGGCCTCACGTCGCGACGGACTCGGAGCGCGCGGCGTGTGTGAACATGTTCTCAAGCGTAAACAACTGTCGCTAAGATTGCGAGCATGAGCGAAGTTGTGCCGCGTCCTGTCCGGGCACGCCGTTGGGCCGCGCAGGCCATCGCGCTCATCGAGGCGGACTTCGAGCGCTCCGCCGACACCCATCTGCTGCGCTACCCGCTGCCCGTGGACTGGGGCGTGGACCTCTATCTCAAGGACGAGTCGACGCATCCGACCGGGTCGCTGAAGCATCGGCTGGCCCGCTCCCTGTTCCTCTACGGCCTGTGCAACGGCTGGATTTGCGAGGGCCGCCCCATCATCGAGGCCTCATCCGGATCGACGGCGGTCTCAGAGGCCTACTTCGCCCGCCTGCTCGGGTTGCCGTTCGTCGCCGTGCTGCCCTCCGGCACCTCGGCCGAGAAGGTCGCCGAGATCGAGCGCTATGGCGGGAGCTGCCACTTCGTGAGGCAGGCCTCGGAGATGTGCCGCGAGTCCCAGCGCCTCGCCCGGGAGCTGGACGGCCACTACATGGACCAGTTCACCTACGCCGAGCGCGCCACCGACTGGCGCGGCAACAACACGATCGCCGAATCGATCTTCGAGCAGATGCGCCGCGAGCCCCACCCGGTGCCCATGTGGGCCGTCGTCGGCGCCGGCACGGGGGGCACGTCGGCCACGATCGGGCGCTACGTCCGCTATCAGCGGCTGTCGACACGCGTCTGCGTGGTCGATCCCGAGCATTCGGTCTTCGCCGAGTTCCATCGCAGCCGCGACCGGGACCTCACCTGTCCGCGCGCCTCGCGCATCGAGGGCATCGGCCGCCCGCGGGTGGAGCCGTCGTTCCTGCCCGACGTCGTCGACCGCATGATCGAGGTCCCCGACGCGGCCTCGATCGCCGCCGCCCGGGTGGCAGCCGGGTCGCTGTCGCGCTCCCCAGGAGCGTCCACCGGGACGAACCTCTACGGCGTGCTCCAGCTCATCGCCGAGATGCTCGAGCAGGGACAGCGTGGCTCGATCGTCTCGCTGGTGTGCGACCCCGGCGAGCGCTACACCCACACCTACTACGACGATGCCTGGCTGGCCCAGCAGGGGCTGGACATCGGTCCCTACGTCGACCAGATCGAGCGCTTCCTGCAGAGCGGCCGCTGGGCGTCGCTCGCGGTCGGCTCCCCGATGGCCTGACCGGCCCCCGCGAGGTCAGGCGCCCGGAAGAGCCAGGCCCAGCCGCTGCGCACGGGCCGCGAGCCCGGCGCATGCCCGCGCTCCCGCGGCGCCCGACGGCACCGACACGGCCAGCGCTCCGGCCAGCACCGCCAGCGCCAGGGCGTCGGCGAGCGCCAGCCCGGCAAGATCGGCCCAGACGTAGGCCGCCGCGAAGACGTCGCCGGCGCCCGTCGCGTCCACGAGCTGCGCCGGGACGGACGGCGCGGTGAGCACCGCGCCGTCGCGCTCGGCGGCGATCGCGCCGAGCGCTCCACGCGTGACCACGACGGCCGCCGCGCCGGTGCCGGCGACCAGCGCCCCGAGCGCCGCCTCGACGTCCGCCTTCCCGGTCAGCCGCCGGGCCTCGCCGGCGTTGAGCACCAAGGCGCGGACACCGGTCAGGTCGGGCAGCGCGCCCCCGGCCCCGGCGAAGTCGGCCATCGCGTAGACCCGGCCCGGGGCCGCCGCCGCTGCCGCGCGGGCGCGGTCCAGGGCTGTCACCAGCGCCCGTCCGTCCGGCGGCGGATCTGCCGTGTCGGTCGGCGTGACCCGCGTGACCATCGCGCGGTCGCCGTCCAGGGCCATGATCGCGGTGACCGGCGTCTCTTCGACCCGAGGGCCCACCCACGCGACCTCCTCGGCGGCCAGCGCCTCCGCCAGCCAGCGGCCGGCGGCGTCGTCGCCCACCGGCCACGCCACGGCGCTGCGCAGCCCGAGCCGGGCGGCCGCGATCGCGGTGATGGCGGCGCCGCCCGGGCCGGCGACGAGCCCGGTCGCGTGCAGCTCCTCGCCCAGGCGCGGCAGACGCGGCAGCCCGAGGAAGCCGAGATCGAGGAACGGCGGCCCTGCGACGACGACGTCGTAGGTCACCGCAGGCTGTGGCGCAGCTGCGGGTGCTGCGCGGAGTAGGCGTCGAAGATCCGCCTCGCGACGGTGACCGACGGCACGAGCGGGTGGAGCGCGATGGCCTGGACCGCCAGCTCGCGCGAGCCGGAGACCGCCGCCTCGATGGTCGTACGCTCGACGTCCTTGATGGTGGTGATCAGCCCGCGCGCATGGCCGGGGACGTCGCCGACCGCGGTCGGGACGATCCCGGTGGACCCGGCGATACACGGCACCTCCACCACCGCGCCGGCGTCGAGGAACGGCAGGCTGCTGGCATTGGCGGTGTTGAGGATCAGCACGCGGCCCTGGTTGCGCGCGATCGCCTCGACGACGGCGATCGCCTCCCCCTCGTAGCCCCCGGCGTCCATCTCGTGCTCGTCCCGCCCGTCGAGCCCGGCCGCGCTGCGGGCCTCCTCCATGTAGCGCGCCTCGCGTTCGCGGCGCGTCGCGTGCCAGGCGTGCAACGCGGCGGCGGGGCCGTCGCCGCCCGCGGCGTAGAAGGCGTGCTGCTGCTCGAGCAGGAACTCGCCTCGCGACTGCAGGCTCGAGCGCACCGCACCCACCGCATCCGAGGCGTAGTAATAGAAGTACAGGTACTCGTTGGGGATCATCCCCAGCGAGCGCAGCCACTCCCCGCCGAAGAGGCGGCCCTCCTCGAAGCTCTCCAGGCGCGCGTCGTCGGCGAGCAGGTCCGGCAGCAGGTCGCGCTCGCCGTCGCGGACGGCGCGCAGCCAGCCGAGGTGGTTCAGGCCGAAGTAGTCGAACCACAGGTCCTCGGGGTTGCGGCGCAGCGCTCTGGCCACCCGGCGGCACAGCGCGGTCGGCGAGTCGCAGATCCCCACGACGCGCCCGCCGAGCACGCCCTGGATGGCCTCGGTCACCAGGCCGGCCGGGTTGGTGAAGTTGACGAACCAGGCCCGCGGGGCGTGGCGCGCGACCGCCTCGGCCAGCTCGAGCATGACCGGGACGGTCCGCAGCGCGAAGCAGAGGCCGCCCGGGCCGGTGGTCTCCTGCCCGACGACTCCGGCGTTCAGCGGGACGCGCTCGTCGATGACGCGCCCCTCCAGCTCACCGACCCGGATCGCGCAGAACACGAAATCCGCGCCCTCCAGGGCCTCCTCGAGCCGCGTGGTGCAGGTGAAGGGCAGCAGCACCCCGCCGGAGGCCGCGGCCTGCCCCTGCAGGACGACGCTGATGCGGTTCAGCCGCTCGCTGCTGATGTCGTAGAGCGCGAGCTCGTCGACCCCGAGCCGCGGCGCACAGGCCAGCAGCGCGTCATACAGCATCGGGACGCGGAAGCCGCCGCCGCCCAGGATGGTGATCTTCACGGCCGCGAGGGTACCACTGGTGTGCGTTGCTGCAAGAAGATGATCGAAGATGGTGGAACGGGTGTTCCGGCGATCGCGGGCTCCGCAGGCGCGGATCGGCCGATCAGGCGTAGACGTCCGGGTTGGCGACCGCCGGGGCGCGGCGGCCGGACAGGACCTCGGCCAGCCCGCCGGCCAGCAGCTGGAAGGTCCGCCGCCGGGCCGCCGGGGTCAGCGCGAGGGCGTGTGGCGAGCAGAGCACCTCGGCACGCCGGAAGATCGGATGGCCCGGATCCGGTGGCTCGGGGTCGAACACGTCGAGCCCGACGCCGGCCAGGATGCCGGCCGCCAGCGCGCCCTCGAGCTCGTCCAGAGGGGCGACCGCTCCGCGGCTGACGTTGACGAGGCGCAGGCCCGGGCGCGCGGTGGCCAACAGCGTGCGGTCGATGAGGCCGCGGGTGGCGGCGGTCAGGGGAACGTGCAGGGTCAGGTAGTCCGCCGCCGCGACCGCCGCGCGCAGCGGCGCGGCCCGGACGCCCGCCGGCAGCCCGGCGCCCGCCGGATCCAGGGCGGGATCGACGGCGAGAACGTCCATGCCGAAGGCGACCCCGAGCTGCGCCACACGCCGCCCGATGCGCCCCGCGCCGACGACGGCCAGGGTCGCGCCGGCGAGATCCCCCAGGGCGATCCGGTCACGACCGTCCCAGTCGCCCTCGCGCACGAGCGCATCGAGCTCGCCCAGGCGCTTGGCCAGCGCGAGCAGCAGCGCCAGCGTGCCTTCGGAGACGGCGTCGACAGCGCCGTCGGGCACGACGACCACCGCGACGCCGCAGCGCGTCGCCGCCGCCAGGTCGATGCCGTCGACACCGATGCCGTTGCGTCCGATGGCCCGCAGCCGCGGCGCGGCCGCGATGAGCTCCGCGGGCACCCTCGTCGGGCCCCGTGCGATGAGGACGTCGGCATCGGCCAGCAGCGGCAGGAGCGTCGCCGGCTCGCCGTCAGGGGCCTCGACGAGGTCCCCCAGCGATCCGAGCAGATCGGGGCCGGGCTCCGGCAGCGGGCCGGCACAGACGATCCGCGACCGGCTCACGTCGCGTGCACGGCGGCTGCCGCGGCGCGGGCGCCGGCGACCATGAGCGTCGAGTCCGAGCCCACGGCGATCAGCGTGAAGCCCAGCGCCAGCATGCCCGGCACCGCCTCGTGCCCGGGCACGAGGATGCCGGCCGCCTTCCCGTGGGCGTCAGCGGCGGCGACGACGGTCCGCAGCGCCTGCTGGAACTCCGGGGCATCGACGCGACCGAAGGCGCCCATGGCATGCGACAGGTCGCCCGGGCCGACGAAGAGGGCGTCGACGCCATCCAGCGCTGCGATGTCCCCGGCCGCGGCCACCGCGGCCGGAGTCTCGATCTGCACGATCCCCACCGTGTGCCGCGCGGCCTCGGCGATGGCCTGCGGCCGGGTGCCGAACGCGCAGGCGCGGTTGTAGGTCGCCACGCCGCGGTCCCCGTGGGGCGCGTAGTGCAGGTGGGCGACCGCCGCACGCGCCTCCTGCACGCCGTCGATCCGCGGGACCATGATGCCCTCGGCGCCGAGGTCGAGCGCCCGCCCGGCGCGGGGCCGTTCGGCCGATTCGACGCGCACGACGGCGTGGACGCCGCCGGCCCGCGCGCCGTGCAGCTGGGCGAGCAGGTCGCCCTCGGAGCCCGATCCGTGCTCGAGGTCGATGAGCACCCAGTCCAGCCCGGCCACCCCGCAGGCCTCGGCGGCGAGCGCCGAGCCCAGGTTCAGGAACGTCCCGGCCAGGACGTCCCCGCGGCGCAGCCGCTCGCGCAGGCCGGTGGCGCCCATCAGCCGTGGAAGCGCTGCAGGCGCGCGCGGTCGTCCTCGTAGGCGGCGCGCCGCTCGCGCACCCCGGGATCGTCGGAGACCTCGGCCGGTGCCACGTCCCACCACACCCCGCCCGGCGGGAGGTCGTGGTGGGGCACCGTCTCGACGACGATGACCACCGGGCCCCGCGCCGCTCGGGCCGCATCCAGCGCCGCGGCGACCTCCGCCGCCGTCCGCGCCTGGTATGCCTGCGCGCCGAAGCCGCGGGCCGTGGCCGCCAGATCGAGCGCGATGTACTCGCCCTCCAGGCCCGCGCCCTGCAGCGGCCCGTCGCCGTTGCGGGCGCGCGCGCGGAACTCGTTGCCGAACTCCTGTCCGGCGCGCGCCACCTGCAGGCGCCGGATGCACTGGAAGCCGTGGTTCTCGGAGACCACCACCGTGATCGCCATGCCCTCCTGGGCGGCGGTCACGAGCTCGGTCGGGTTCATGAGGTAGGTCCCGTCGCCGACGAAGGCGATCACCTCGCCATCGGGTTGGGCCAGGCGCACGCCGAGGGCGGCAGGGATCTCGTAGCCCATGCACGAGAAGCCGAACTCGAGGTGGCAGTGACGCGCGCCCGTGGCGTCCCAGACCTTGAGCAGATCGCCGGGCGGTCCGCCGGCGGCGGCGACGATCGTGTCGCCCGGGCAGGCGTGCTCCTGCAGGATCCCGATGAGCCGGCCCTGGGTCATCGCCTCCGCGCCGTCGCCGGCCAGCGCGGCCGACCGTCGCGCCGTCCACTCGGTGCGGCGGGGCTGCACCGCCTCACGGCGTCCCTCCTGCGGCGCGGCGCCGGCCGCCACCGCGGCGGCCTCCAACGCCGCCAGCGTGTCCCGGGCATCGCCGATCACCGGCAGCGCCCCCAGCTTGTGCGCGTCCCGGCCATCGACGTTGATCGCCACGACGGTCACGTCGGGGTCTTGGAAGAGCGAGTGCGACCCGGTGGCGAAGTCGGTCAGCCGCGTGCCGACGGCGATCACGAGGTCGGCCTCGGCCGCGGTCGCATTGGCGGCCGGATTGCCCTCCAGGCCGAGCCCGCCCAGGGCCCACCATGCGTCCTCCTCCACGGCGCCCTTGCCCGCGAAGGTCTCCACGACGGGGATGCCGAGTCGCTCGGCCAGCGACGCGAGCGTCCCCTGCGCCTCGCTGTAGTGCACGCCTCCGCCGGCGATGATGATCGGCCGGCGGGCGGCCGCCAGCGCCGCGCCGGCCCGGGCCAGCGCCTCGGGCTCGGCCGGCGGCCGGGCGATCCGCCAGGTACGAGGCTCGAACAGGGCGATGGGGAAGTCATAGGCCTCGGACTGGACGTCCTGGGGCAGCGCCAGCGTCACGGCTCCGGCGTCGACGGGGCTCGTCAGCACGCGCATGGCCTCGGGCAGCGCGGTGAGCAGCGCCTCGGGCCGCGTCACGCGGTCGAAGTGGCGCGAGACGGGACGGAAGCAGTCGTTGACGCTGACGTCCCCGGCGCTCGGATGCTCGAGCTGCTGGAGCACCGTGCCCTGACGGCGCGTCGCGTAGGTGTCGGAGGGCAGCAGCAGAACCGGCAGGCGGTTGACCGTCGCCAGCGCGGCCCCCGTGACCATGTTCGTCGCGCCCGGGCCGATCGAGCTCGTGCAGGCGAGCGTCGCGGTGCGGCGCATCGCCTTGGCGTAGCCGACGGCCATGTGCACCATCGACTGCTCGTTGCGCGCCTGCACGAAGGGCAGCTCGGCGCCGGCGGCCTGCAGCGCCTGACCCATCCCGGCGACGTTGCCGTGGCCGAAGATCCCGGCGACGGCGGGCACGAGCCGCGCCACGCGGCCGTCGCGCTCGCTGTGCTGGACGGCCAGGTACCGGACCATCGCCTGGGCGGTGGTGAGCCTGATGGTCTTCATCGTGCGCCTCTCAATCCACGTCGTGGAAGACCACGGCCTTGAGCTCGGTCATCTCCTGCACCGCGTACCGCGGCCCCTCCTTGCCGATGCCGCTGCCCTTCAGGCCGCCGTAGGGCATCGGGTCGGCGCGCCACAGCGGCGTCCAGTTCACGTGCAGCGCCCCGCAGTCGACGTCGCGCACGAAGCGCAGCGCCGCCTGGATGTCGCGGGTGAACACGCCGGCGCCGAGGCCGTAGCTGGTGTCGTTGGCCACCCGGATCGCCTCGGCCACCCCGTCGACCGTGGTCACGGCGATGGCCGGGCCGAACAGCTCGTCCTGGCTGAGCGGATCGCTCGGGTCGACGCCGTCGACCACCGCCGGCGACACAAGCGCGCCGTCGCGCTCGCCGCCGGTCAGCAGGCGGGCGCCGCGCGCGCCGGCCGCAGCCACGACGGTCTGGACGCGCCGTGCCTCGTCCTCGCTGATGAGGGGGCCCATCGTCGTGCCGTCGGCCAGCGGGTCACCCGGGCGGATCGCGTCGACCTGCGGCAGCAGGGCGTCGAGCAGGTCGCCATGCACCGCGCGGTCGACGAGCACCCGCTGCACCGAGATGCACACCTGGCCGGCGTTGGCGTACCCGCCGGTGGCGATGGCCCGTGCGGCCTGGTCGAGATCGGCGTCGGCCAGCACGAGCGTCGGGCAGCTGGCCCCGAGCTCCAGCGACAGGCGCTTGACGCCCGCCACCGCGGCGATCCGCTCACCCACCGCGGTGGAGCCGGTGAACGACACCTTGCGCACCCGGTGGTCGCGGCACAGCAGCGGGCCGAGGCGGCCTCCCGCTCCGGTCAGGCACTGCAGCGCGTGGTCGGGCAGGCCGGCGCCGACCAGCAGCTCGGTGAGCGCCAGTGCCGTGAGCGGCGTCTGGGTGGCCGGCTTGAGGATCACCGCGTTGCCGGCGGCCAGCGCCGGGGCGACCTTGTGCAGGACCAGCAGCAGCGGGAAGTTGAACGGGGCGATCGCCACGACGACGCCGCACGGCTGGCGCAGGGTGAAGCCCAGCTTGCCGACGGCCCCGGGGCTCGCGTCCAGCGGCAGCGTCTCGCCGTGCATCCGTGCGCCCTCGGCGGCACTGACGCGCAGCAGCTCACCGGCGCGGCCGGCCTCGCCGCGCGCCTCGGTCAGCGTCTTGCCCGATTCCCGGGCGATCGTCCGCGCCAGGTCCTCGACCTTGGCGTCGGCGCGGTCGGCCGCCCGGCGGAGGATCGCCGTGCGCTCGGCGCCGGGCAGCGCACGCATGGCCGCCGCGCCCGCCACGGCCGCCCGCAGCGCGCGCTCGACCTCGGCCGGGGTGGCCTCCGGGACCGTGCCCACCGGCTCGCCGTCGAACGGGCTGACGACCGTCGCGTCCTCGCGCCCGATCCACTCCCCCGCCACGTACATGGCGCTCACGCCACCGACCTCCTCGGGATGTCATCGCCGACCGCGACCCAGCCCTCGACCTCGACTGAGCGCGCCATCGCCGCCACGACCCGCGCGGCCGCCAGCGCGTCGGTCGCCTCCGGCGCACGCGGCATGCCGTCGCGGATCGACTCCAGAAAGCCGCGGGCCTCGATCACCTTCAGGTCGGAGAACCCCATCGCGTTGCCCGCTCCGGGCTGGAAGGCGGCGAAGTCGGGATGGTGGGGCGCGGCGTACACGGTGGCGTAGCCCCCGTCCTCGCCCGGCGCGGGGCGCCGGTGGCGGCGCAGCTCGTTGAGCCGTTCGAAGCTCCACGACAGCGCGCCGTCGGTTCCGTGGACGTCGAACTCCATGGCGGCGTGCGGTCCCGTGGCCACCCGGCTGACCTCGAGCGTGCCCCGCAGCCCGCCCTCGAACTCGACCAGGGCCGCGGCCCAGTCCTCGTTCTCGACGCGGGCGCGCGGGCCGTCGGGCGCGACCGCGAAGTGGGTGGCGGTGCCTGGTGGCAGCAGCGGCCGCTCGGCGATGATCGTGGCGCTCTGCGCGCACACGCGGACGATCGGACCCACGAGCAGGTGGGCCATGTCGACCACGTGCGACATCAGGTCGCCCAGGACGCCGAGGCCGGCCTGCTCGCGCAGGAAGCGCCAGGTCAGGGCGCCGTCGGGATGGCTGGCGTAGTCGCACAGGAACGCGCCGCGGTAGCGGGTCAGCGGACCCAGCTCACCGCCGGCCAGCAGCCCGGCCGCGTGCTGAACCAGCGGCGCATGGCGGTAGTTGAAGCCGACCGTCGTCATGATGCCCGCCGCGGCGCAGGCCTCGGCGATCTCGGCGGTCTCATGCGGCCAGAGCCCGAGCGGCTTCTCCCCCCACACGTGCTTGCCGGCCGCGGCGGCGGTGAGCGCCATCTCCCGATGCAGCGCGTTGGGAGCCGTCAGGCTGACCGCCTCGACCTCGGGATGCGCGATGACCGCCCGCCAGTCGGAGGTCGCCTGCTCGTAGCCGAGCTCGCGCACGGCCCGCTCGGCGCGTCCCGGCGCATCGTCGGCAGCGATGACGAGCCGGGGCTCGAGGCCCAGCGCCGGGAAGTGGCCGCTCACCCGGCGGTAGGCGGCGCTGTGCATCGCGCCCATCCAGCCCGCGCCCAGCAGCCCGATCCCGATCTGTCGACCCACGCGACCTCGTCTCCTCCCCGGCGGCGACCGCCGCCGTGTGGCAACGATTGCACAGCGCGGCGCCGCGCGTCAATTCCCGCCATCGTCGGCGGCGAACGCCGCGTCGAAGCGCTGACCCGAGGGTGTGCGCTGCAGCGAACGCACGAATCGGAGCGCGTCTTGAGCAGCGAGCTCGCGGTCCATGCCGGCGTCCTCCCACTCGATGGCGATCGGCCCGTCATAGCCGACGTCGTCGAGCGCGCGGATGATCTCCTCGAAGTCGATCTGGCCACGGCCGGTCGAGCGGAAGTCCCAGCCGCGGCGCCCGTCGCCGAAGGGCAGGTGGGACGAGAGGAGGCCGTTGCGCCCGTCCAGGCGCAGGGCGGTGTCCTTGGCATGGACGTTGATGATCCGCCCACCGTGGGCCCGGACGAAGCCCGCCGGATCCACGTGCTGCCAGTGCAGGTGGCTCGGGTCGAAGTTCAGCGCGAAGGCGGGATGGTCGAGCGCGGCGAATGCCCGCTCGGTGGTCCAATGGTCGTAGGCGATCTCGCCCGGATGGACCTCCAGCGCGAACCGCACCCCCTCGGCCGCGAACACGTCGAGGATCGGCCTCCAGCGCTCGGCGAAGTCTGCGTAGCCCGCGTCGACGGCCGTGTCGGAGATCGGCGGGAAGCCGGCGAGCGCGTGCCAGATCGCCGAGCCGGTGAACCCGACCACGACCTGGGCGCCGATCGCTGCCGCCGCTCGCGCGGTGTCGGCCATTTCGGCCGCCGCGCGGCGCCGCACGCCCTCGGGCTCGCCGTCGCCCCACACGCGCGCGGGCAGGATGGCGCGGTGGCGGGCGTCGATCGGCACGTCGCAGACGGCCTGCCCGACGAGGTGCGCCGCGATCGCCGAGCACACCAGTCCGCAGCGCTCGAGCAGCCGGCGGCGCGCGATGACGTAGGGCGGGTCCGACAGCGCCCGGGCGACGTCGTAGTGCTCGCCCCAGCAGCAGAGCTCCAGCCCGTCGAACCCCCACGCGGCGGCCCGGGCCGCGACCGACCGCAGGGGACGATCGGCCCATTGACCGGTGAAGAGGCTCACGGGGCGGCTCATGAGGCCGCCTGCGCGCCGCAGCCGCACGAGCGACGGACCACGAGCTGGAGGGTGAGCCGGACCGGCTCGGGCTCGGCGGGCTCGCCGGCCAGCGCGCGAAGCAGCAGCTCGGCCGCGAGGTCGCCGAGCTCGCGATCGTGCCGGCCCAAGGCCGTCAGCGGGCTGCTGAGCAGGTCGGCGTCCTCGGGATCGTCGAAGGACACCAGCGCGACGTCGGCGGGAACGGCCCGGCCGTGGCGGCGCAGCGCCCGGAGCGCGCCGAGGGCCAGCGTGTCACCGGCCGCGACGATCGCCGTCGGCGGATCGGAGAGCCCGAGCAGCCCGGCGACCGCCCGCTCCGCCGCGGCCTGGGACCAGCCGTGGTCAGCGCAGGCCAGGTACTCCGGCGCGACCGGCAACCCCCGGCGACCCATCGCGGCACGGAACGCCTCCCGGCGCTCGTAGGCCGGCCCCCCCTCGAGCACCGCGGCGCCGGGGGCGGAGGTCACCGGGGCGCCGAGGAAGGCGATGCGGCGGTGGCCGTGAATGTCGGCGAGGTGCTCGACGAGCAGGGACATGCCCGCCTCGTTGTCGGGCGCGACGGCACCGGCGCCCGCGCCGGTGAGCACGTGGTCGAAGAACACGACGGGCACGTCGAGCGGGGCGAAGCCACCGGAGGTGGCCACCAGGACGGCGTCGACCTGCCGGGACTGCAGCGTGCGCAGCGCGCGCTGCTCGCGGGCCGGCTCGCGCTCGGTGTTCATGACCAGGACCTCATAGCCCGCGCCCTCGAGCCGGCTCTGGGCGCCCTTGAGAACGCTCGCGTAGAACGGGATCGCGACGTCGGGAACCACGACCCCCACGAGCATCGAGGCCTGCAGCCGCAGCGACCGGGCGAGGTCGTTGCGCGCGAAGCCGAGCTGGTCGGCGATCGCGACGACGCGCTGGCGCGTCGCCGCCGAAACGCGGGGATGGTCGCGCAACGCGCGGCTGGCGGTCGAGGTGGAGACCCCGGCGGCCTTTGCGACGTCGGCCAGCGTCGTCCGGCGACGGCGACCGTTCGGCGTGGCACGTTGGGCGATCATGGGAGCCAACGTTGCCACCTCCCCGGTGGCGGCGCAATCCGTGGCCCTCGGCAGCCGGGATCGTCACGACTCAATCGTCCGGCTGGGATCGCGAGTGGATGGTCCGTGGAGGCGGAACTCATTGGGCCGGTGCCGGCACCGACGCTGGGGCCGCCCCAGTTCTACGGCATGACCCAAGTGCCCTGACCGCCCCGGACACGACAAAGCCCGCCGAAGCGGGCTTTGCGCGACAGCCTCGTTGCGGGGTCTTCGCGTGAAGCCCTCGATGGGACTCGAACCGATGACCCCTTCCTTACCATCCGGACAAGGGGGTTCTTAGGGTTCAACTCAAGGAACACCGGATCGACAAATCCCTGCTCACAGTCGGTTTCGTGAGCGGACGTCATGTCGCCAGTGTACGTGAATGGGCGCCCGCGAACCGGCGATTGCCCCGCATTTGGCCCCGAGACATGTAGGACTACTAGAAGTCGGACCGTCGTCGGGGCGCCGCTCATCGGTCCAGCGGGACGCGGATGTCGCGACCGCCGCTCGACTGATGGTCCAACAGCGAGAGCTCGGTGACGTCGGCTCGGTACAGCCGCAGCTCCGCCGGCGCCACCACGTCGGCGACGGTCCACGCACCGATGCCGACATCGACGCTCGCACGCGAGAACACGTCGACGCCCGCGCCGTCCGGGACCATCGCCGCTCGCGCACGCATGTAGACGGCCTGCGCTTCGCCGACGCGCGCGTTCGTGTCGAACACGACGATGGACACGTCCGCGCGCGCAGCGATGTTCTGCGAATGCACAGACGTCGGACGCGAGACCCAGAACAGCGCTCGATCGTCGCCGACGGCGAACCAGACCGGCGAGGCCCACGGCAACCCGTCGCCGTCCGCCGTCGCCAGCGTCATGTACGGGGTCCGCTGCAGGATCACGTCGACCAGTGCTGCGCTCATGACACCACGGACGCCCAGACCGGCCGGGACTCGTCGGTGGACATCAGACCGAGCGTCCGGCACGCGCTCACAGGGTGGCGCGGTCCGCGTGGGCATTGTGTCGAGCGATGTGACGCGACGACAGTGTCGAGGTTCGCGGCTCCGGTCCATTCCAGGCGCTACCGCTTGTCGTCCAGAGCAGTAGCGCCACCCTGCGCGCGAGTTGGGTAGACCGACGCGTAGGTGCACCTGCTGTCGCTCATCGTCGTGTTCGTCGCCGTGCTCGCCCTAGGCATCTGGATCGCGTGGCGATGGCTGATCGTCGGGACCTCCGACAACTTCAATCGGTTCTCTGCACGCAATCCCCGCGACCTGGTCGTCATGGTCGCGATCATGTTGGCGACCTTCGGCGGAGCGCTCGGTTACATCGGGAGCAAGATCGTCGCTCGCTGCTTCGGGTCCGGCTAGCACGCGCTTGTCGTCCGTAGCAGCAGCGGGGATAGTCTCCTGTCTACCGCAGTGGTGCGGCGCGGCGTTCGGAGCCGTTCGTCCATGCGATTTCCTGAGCGCCGAGCGGCTGGAGAAAGGTGGGGCCAATCTCCGGCCCTGCGTCGAGGAGACGGTCGCCTTGGTCGTCTAGGGCGCGGACACGCCAGCCCCCGGGGTCTGAGGCACGCTCGATCCACGCCACCGCACCCGTCGGCCTCAGCACGAGGTCGGTCACGGTGGGTGCGGTCTCGCGCAAGCGGACTCGCCGCCGAGCCCGAACGTCGAACACAGCCACCGCAGTCCCATGGGACACGTACTTTCCATCACCCGTCGCTACAGGGCCGCCGACGTACTGGCCGCTGATACGGATCGGGCGCTCGAAGCCGTCGGTCAACCGAGTTGGGTGCCCGTTGGGCCGCAGGCATCCGTAGTCGCCGAAGCCCGTCAAGCGCATGACCCGTATGGTCCGAGACGAGGCCAAGGTCTCACCGCCGCTCGCGCACGAAGCGACCGGCCGCAGGCCGATCAGAACTCTCAGCGAACGGCCCCTGCGTGGCGCGAGGGTCAGTTCGGCTCCCCCCGCGTCTACGGCGTTCCGCAAGCCGTAGTCAAGCGCCTCGGCAGTGAACCGGAGGAACACCCGTCGGCTTTGACCAGCCCGCAAGGAAACGTCGCGCCTCGCGGTCAGATGCGAGCCGTCAAGGCCGCCCGCCCGCAGCTCCCCTCGGCAGCCAATGGCCGGTGCGTTGCAGCGCACGGTCACGCGGAGGGCGAAGGCGTTGCCGTCGAAGACCACGACCGACCCGAGTCCCTGCAGGCGGCTTGGGTGGTCCGCCTGCGCCCCGGCCGCCGACGGGCCTGCAGCGCAAACAAGAACCAACATCGACATCGCGACACCGCGACCTACTGCTCGCATAGCAAGCGGGTTCCTCCTGCTGCTGCTTTCCATGCAAAGCGGCAGTCACGTCCTGTGTCGGATGAGCGGCGCTCACCATCCGCCGGAGCAGGGCCTAGAGTCGCGCGGTGCACATCCGGAACCTGGGAATGCCGACCCGCCGGACGTTGGTCGTACTCGGAGCTGGCGCGACTCGCGGCGCGAGCTTCGTCGGCGACTCCGGCCAGCTGCACCCGCCCCCTCTTGACGCGGACTTCTTCCGACTGCTCTCACGCTCACCGGCCGGCCGCTCGCAGCAAGCTCGCGCGCTTCTCAAATACGTCGCCAAGAACCACTCCTCGGTCCTGGACGTGTCGATGGAGGCGATCTTCGTCGAGCTGCAGGGAAGCGCCGACTTCTACGAGCAGTTCAACATCGGACGAGGTCGGATCGTTCGTGAGCCTCAGCGGACCATCGAGCACTTCTACCGTGTGTTGCCAGCCGTCATGAAGCACTCGGTCACTGACAGCTGCGCCCACCACGAGGCCATTGCGGCAAGCCTCGAATCGGGCGACGCGATCATCAGCTTCAACTACGACTGCCTAATCGACCGCGCCCTGAAGCTCAAGGGTGCTCGTCGGTGGAATCCCGACTCCGGCTATGGACTAGCCCTCAACGACGGTACCGACGAGTGGAAGCAGTGGGGCGGCGGGCCCGACGCCAGCGAGCCGATCAAGCTGCTCAAGCTTCACGGATCTTTGAATTGGGAGTTCGACTCGACCGGTGCGGTGTCGCTGCTGCCTGATCCCTACGACCGCGACTCGGCGGCGGGCGCGGTGGTGCCTCCCCTCGGACGCAAGCCCGTATCGGAGGAGCCCTTCCTTCAAGCGTGGCGTGCGGCTCGCGAGGTGGTGAGACGCACCGAGCGTCTCATCGTCATCGGGTACAGCCTGCCGGCCGCCGACTACCTCGTTCGCTCCTTGTTCCGAGCAGACGTCGACAACGATCGGCTGAAGGAGCTGCTCGTCGTTGATCCGGCCTCTGCGGTCGCCGATCGGTTTCTTCAGCTGCTGACGACGCCGCCTTCTCGCATCGAAACGATGCGGAGTCTCGGGGAGTTTGCCTCGTGGCTTGAGTGAGCGGTCCCAAGCGACAAACTGCGGCTTCTGCTTGGCATGGAAAGCAGAGGCGCGCAGGGCGTCGGAGATCTTGCTGCGTGGGTGCGGTAGCGGGCCGACGGTGCGTGCGAGTTCGGAGACCTCGTCTAGAGCTGCTGATAACCGGAAGCGATCAGGGCAGCCCAACCGCCCGCCGCCGCGACTGAGACGCCAAACGCAGCGATCGCAGAGCGCCGCCAACCTGCAGCATTGAGCAGCGGAGCAATGATCGCGGCCACGAAAGCGATGAGCGCCGACCAGAGGATTGCGTACCATTGCCAAGAACCACTGATGTCGATCCAGCCGCGTGGACTCGTGCGTCTTGGGCAGTTCTCTTCGCATGTCATCGCCAGGTCGAAGACGAATCCAGCCGGCAGCGTGAGGAACATCAGACAGTCAAGTCCCAGGGCGTGGTGTAGGAGTCGGAGCTCGTTCTTGTCGTTGCTGCGGTCGGCGGCTCAGGCCGCGAGGAGCTCTTCGACCTCCTCCTGATTGTTGGTGGTGATGGTCGTCTGATCCTGGGATTGGAAGAGAGGGGTCATCGACTTCTGGCTGATGTAGCTTCGCCCGACGAGCCATTCGTCGTTGGCTTCGATCGCGAGCATCGAGACCAGTCGGATCACCGAAGCGTCGTCGGGGAAGATGCCGACGACGTCGGTGCGGCGGCCGATCTCGCGGTTGAACCGTTCCAGCGGATTGGTCGAGCGGATCTTGGGCCAGTGCTCCTTCGGGCAGCTGTAGAAGGCCAGGACGTCGTCCTCGGCCTGTTCGAGTAGCCGGGCGACCTTGCCCAGCCTGGGCTCGAGCTGAGAAACGGCGTCGGCCAGCCGCTTGCGAGCTTCGGTGCCGTCGGGCGCGGTGAAGATCGAGCGGATCAAGGCGCCCAAGGCGTCGTGCTGTTCGCGGTGGGCGTGGCCGCGGAGGTCTCTGAGGAAGTGCACGGTGCAGCGCTGCCAGGGCGCCCCTAACACCTTGGCCAGCGCGTTCTTGAGGCCTTCGTGGGCGTCGGAGATCGCGAGCTGGACTCCGAGCAGCCCGCGGGCGACCAGGGACCTGAGGAACTCGGTCCAGAACGCTTCGGTCTCCGCGGCGCCGATGTCTAGGCCGATGATCTCGCGGCGGCCTGTCTCGTGGACGGCATGCGCGACAACAACGGCCTTGCGCTGCACCCGTCCGCCGTCGCGGACCTTCTCGATCTTGGCGTCGACGAACAAGTACGGGTAGCGGCCTTCGAGCGGCCGCTGGCGGAACGCCTGGACCTGCTCGTCGAGCAGGCCGGCGATCCGCGAGACCTCCGACTTGCTGATTCGCAGCCCGAGGCTCTCGACGAGCTGGTCGACGCGCCGGGTGCTCACGCCGCAGACATAGGCCTGCTGGACGACCGCGACCAGCGCCTGCTCGCTGCGCTTGCGCGGCTGCAAGAACGACGGGAAGTAGCTGCCCTGACGGATCTTGGGGATCTGCAACTCGATCTCCCCAGCCCTCGTGTCCCAACGCCGCGGCCGGTAGCCGTTGCGATGCGTCGCGCGATCCTCGGTCCGCTCGCCGCGCTGAGCGCCGATGAGCTCGGAGACCTCGGCCTCCATCAACTCCTGAGCGACGGCCTTGACCGACTCGCGGATCACGTCTGCGTGCTCATCACGAAGCACCTGCCTGACGACCTCCACGATCGTCATCCTGTCCTGACCGGCCATCGCCGGCCTCCCTTCCTCGTCGTTGCGTGAGAACTCCGACGAAGAATGAGCGCCGCGGTGGCCGGACCTACGTCCGTTCCGTCCGACCGGCTCCTACACCAACACTAGGGACGTGACCCATCAGACCGGCCCACATCAGCGACTTCCAGGCGATTCGCGGGGAATCGGTTGCCATGTCTACACCTACGCTCGTCAGCCGCGAAGTTGCAGCGGGCCTGGACGGACGGACGGCCACACGGGTCCTCCGCCTCTGCTTACGCGCGCTGTGAGCGCCGTCTCGGGAGGAATCGAATGCGGGCCCGTTCCCGCGGGCGCTCCCGCTTGGGACGACGAGCGCTCGCGTAGCGTGGGGACCAACAGCCGTTGGCGCGACTTCACGGCAGCGCATACGTTTCGCGCAGCATGAGACGGCTGTTGCTCGCGGTCTTGGCGATGTGCAGCCTGCTGACCATTGGTCAGACCGAGGCACAAGCACGCGTCAAGCGGCACTGCCCGACGCGTGCGTTGGCGCTGAAGACGGATCGGCTGGTCGTGTTCAAGGTCCGGGTGAAACACCTGGACGCCTGGGTGGAGTACGTGTCCTGCTGGCGCTCGACGGGCGTGCACCATGCCGTCACGGGACGTCTCTGCCGGCGAATCTGAGGATCAGGGCCCGCGGCGCCTGGGTCGCGTTCTCGCGCACAGACGGACCCGATAGCCGGGGACAGTTCTCATGGATCGCCGGGGCCCGCAACGCCAAGACCGGCGTCTGGGGCTCGCTCCTTGTGGGAACCCCGAATGACCCGAGTTTCCCTGAGCCGCCGGTCGACGGGCCGCCAGGTGACTTTGTGGTCTCGTCAGAAGGGCTCTTCGCGTGGCGGGCCGATATTCCAGCAACGTCACGCGCGCCGGCACACGAGGAGATCGTCACCGCGAGGACGTCAGACCGCCCCTTCGCGGTTGTCGCCAATGCGCCACTGCTCGACCTCGCCGCGCCGCCATTCAGCGCCCTGACATTCCGAAGCCCGTGCCTCCTGACCTGGACGACGGCTCCCGAAGTCAACGCTCCGAGCCAGGCCGACGTGTGCGCTGCGACGGCGACGCGCTGACCCGACGCGCCTCCTCCGGGACGACAAGCGGGCGTTAGGCGGAGGGTTGGGCGTGCGGGAGTGCTGGGGGTCTGACAGGCATCGGGATGTCCGTGCTGCCACTGGGCCCTGCGATATGGACCTTGGCTGTGTTCCGCGACAGGTTGGCCACGACGACGTTGTCTGCCTCGGCCGCGAGCACGGCCGATCCTCCGGCGTTGTCGATGGCCGTGGCGGTCGCTCCGGCCGGCAGTGCCAGCGCGATGGTGGCGCGATCAGACTGTGTCGGATCGACCATCAGGACCGCGACACCGGTCTTGCTCGCGCTGGCCGAAGGAGCGCAGGCCTTGCCGAAGCCGTCCACCGGGTCGGGGATAGCGATGCACAGGCCGTCGGCCTGCGGGATGACGTAGCCGCGACCGGCGTCGGTCGAGAACGAGCGGATCCCGGCCTGGTCGACGCCAGGCCTGGCCGCGATCATCCTGGTCAGGTTCGCCGGAGGCGTGTCGTCCGCCCTTGCCACTCGCTTCAGCACCGGGACCGCAAAGGCCCGGTCGACGGAGACCGCAGACGCTGATGCTGTGCTGTGCGAGCGCCCCGCGGAGGCGACGATCACTGCGACGGCCCCTGCGGCCACGACGATGAACACTGCAGACAACCGCTTCGCAGTCCTGATCGCCATGGGCCAGAATCCTACGTCCCTCACGCTGCGCCGTCGAACGACGACCGCGCGGGGCAAGACCTTCGGCGCCCGCTCTGGACGAAGAGCGCTCGCGCGGGTCGCTTAGTGCCCGGGGTCGTCGAATGGCTGAGGGGTTGGGCGGATGCTCTCGCGGAGGGTGGGATGCATCCATGGATCTGGCTGCATTTCGATCAGCACGTAGTGGTCGGGCTGTCGGGCGTGGGATGGGAACCCGGTGAGGATCTCGGGCAGCCGGCGTTCGGCCTCTGCACGGTCGGCGGCTGCGAATGCCGCCCGACACGGTCCCGGCGTGCTGACGGGGTGATCGAAGTCGGCCGGGCGTTCGAGCAGGACGTACCACCGCGGCTCGGTGGGATCGACCGGATAGGGCGGAGAAGGTGGTCCCGTGTCGAGGACCTCGATCGTGTCGATGGCCGCCAGCGCGATCTCAGCGCCCGGCAATGGCTCGGTGCCATGGAGGTATTCGATGAGTAGGAGGTACGGCTCGTCGTCGCGCTCTTCGATGAGGCTGAAGTAGCCCTCGGCTTGAGCCGACGGACCCTGGACGCCGGGCTCGCGGTACCTCACCGCGATCCGGTGGTCAGAGGTCAGTCCGTCGGGAAACGAGTCCAAGTCCATCATCAAGGCCTAACCTTCGCGGCTGCGAGACGGTACCGACGCGAGCCAATACCCACGCCCGCAATGGACGAAAAGCAGGCATGGCACATCGGCGCCTACCGCGGGCTTGGCGGGAAGGGTGCGGCCGGGTCGCCGCTCGCGCGACAGGCCCAGCGCGTGATGCCGTCACCGCCGTCACCGCCGCTTCTCATCAACGACGTCGGTCGACGTTCTATCCGTCCGTTGACCCCGTCCGACAGTCGGTAGGCCCACCACCGCCAAACGCCGCATAGGAATGCGGAATTCGGGCCTGGTCGTGACCCCGACCACCCGCGCCCTCCATGAGAACAGAAGGAGAGCGGGCTCGGGTGGTCGGACTCACTCCCAGGACAAGGAATCAGGGACATGGGCTGGCGGTGGTGGGCCAGGAGAAATGAGGACGGAGACGGGTGAGACGAACGACAGCAGAAGAGGAGGAACAGTTCATCGAGAGAGGGCGGGCACGGGGACGCGGGCGGACATGGGACGGGCAACGAGAGGCGGCAACGATCAGGGACAGTCGGCAGCGGTGGCAAGACGGCGAGCGCGGAGTGGCCGGCGGCGTTGTTGTAGTGGTAGAGCACGGCGGGCACGGTTCAGAGGCGATCAAGGCATTGGCCTATGTGAGCTAGGTTGATAGCGAGATAGCTAGCGTGCTAGCTCGGTAGCTAGCTGAGACGTCCGTTGCGACCTCGCGTGCGAGGCGGATCTCGTCGTCGATGCAGATCCGGCGGCCGCGGTATTCGCGGATCTCGTGCGCGTAGCGGTTCTCGAGCATCTCGATGCTGTGGCCCATTCGCGACGCGATCTCGCGCGAGTCGAGTCGGCCTTCCTTGATGAGCAGCGACGCGTGCAGGTGGCGGAGCTTGTTCGGTGCGGCATCCACCCAGCCGGCAGCCAGCGCGACGCGGCGAAACGTCCGCCGGCCCCAGCGCTTGGCCTCGTCGTCGCTCCAGTGCCGCCGTCGGCCGTTCGGCACGATCGGATCGCCCGGCTCAGCGAACGGCGTCAGCGCCCGCCACTCGGCAAGGTCGCCGGCCAGGGCGCTCCACAGATCGATGCTGCGATCCCTGCCGGTCTTGGTCCGCCCGCGCAGGGAGCCGTCGACGTCGGTGCTGTCTCGCACGACGAGGCTGGCTTCGCGGATGTCGCGCCAGCGCAGCGCGCGCCACTCCCCCGGTCGCAGGCCGGCCAGGTAGCCCAGCGAGATCGCGATCGCCGTCAGCGGCGAGCCCTCCCGGTCGAGGGCGATGAACCGCATCCGCTCGACCGTGGCGATGTCGACCACCTCAACTTGCCGCGTGCTACCGACCCTCGGCTTGCGGATCTGCGGCACCGGGTTGATCTCGACAATGTCGAGCTCCAGGGCGTGCGCGAACAGGGCTCCGAGCGTCTGCAGCGCCTTGCGCACCGTCTGCGGTCCGAGGCCGTCGGCGAGCATGTCGCCCCGCAGCGCCTTGATGTGCCGTGGGCGGACATCGATTGCCAGCTCGGCGCCCACGCGGTCGGCCAGATGCCGTCGCCAGACCCCGCCGTAGTTGTTCTGGGTCCGCAGGGCGAGCTCGGGCACGACGTGCTCGCGCATCCACAGCTCGTAGCAGTCGGCCACCGTCATGCTGCGCCGGCCCGAAGGGCCGTCGGCGATCAGCGCCGCGCGGCGATCCAGCTCATCGCGGAAGGCGACCGCCGCCTCCAGCGCGTCGAACGCCCGCGAGAGCCGTCGGCCGTCAGGTCCTGCCCACCGCACGCGGTAGCTCTCAAGCACCGTGCCGTCGGTACGTCGGTGCCGGCGCCGCTCGATGCTCCGCAGGTCGGGGGCAACCGCGCTCATGGGCCCACCCGGCCGATGCGTCGCCGCCGCCCATCGGCGACCAGTCGGTCGACGGCCAGCGCGCCGGCGTCGGGCTGCACGAGCTGGGCCTCGGCCCACGCCTGCGCATCCTCGGCGCTGACGCGGTAGCTGCCGCGACCGCCGTCGAGCTGGATCGCGCGGAGCTTGCCGCGCCGGATGTGCTGGCGCACGGTCTTGGCCGTGATCCGCAGCACGGCGGCCACCTCGGTGGCGGTCATCAGCGGCGCGGGCCACTGAAGCGTCAGCGGCACCTCGGCCGCCAGGCGGGTCTGCACCTCGGGCTCCTTCCCGTCGGGTTCGACGGAAAGAGCGACGGCGGCAGACCCCTCCCTCGCGCCCAACGGATCGGGGGTTCGGCCGCGGCTGCGCGTGCCGCTTCGAGCTGACCGCAGTCCGTTTGCCCCGCATTTGGCCCGCAACTTCGGTTTCGGAGCCTCAACCGGGGCCGGTGGTGACGCGGAAGTCTGCGCTGAGCAGGGAGATCCCGTGAAGCCCTCTATCGGACTCGAACCGATGACCCCTTCCTTACCATGGAAGTGCTCTACCAACTGAGCTAAGAGGGCGGGAGCGGGAAGTGTAGCCCGGCTTGCGGTCCCCCGTAGGCTCCCGGGTCGTGGCCGCCGCGACGTTCACCATCGAGCCCCAGGGTCCGTTCGACCTGCGGCTCGCGGCGGGCTTCGGGTTCGGGCCCGACAGCGGGCGGCTCGACCGGCGGCATGCCGTGGCCGCGGCGCTCGAGCGCCGGCTCGACGCGGGCCGACTGGCCGCGATGGGCCCCGACGACGCCATGGCCGACGTCCTGGCCACCGGCGGGCCCCGGCTGCGCCGGCCCGTGCAGGAGCGCCAGAGCCTGGACGCCGAGCCGGACGCCGTCGCGTCCACCGCGCCGGCCGAGCCCCGGCGCGCGCGCCGCACGTGGGCGTGCGGCCTCATCCGCTACGCCGCGGGGCGCCCGTGAGCGGCCACAACCCCTCCGACGACCACGGGCTGAACCCGGCGCTGGCGGCCACGCGCTTCTGCCCGCGCTGCGGGACGGCCGAGCCACGCGTCGCCTACCCCCGCTCGCTGCACTGCGACGCCTGCGGCCATCAGTCCTACTTCAACCCCAAGCCGGTGGCGGCCACGATCCTGCGCGAGGGCAGCGGCGACGCTCCGGGCGCGCCGATCTGGCTGCTGCGCCGCGGCTTCGATCCCGGGGCCGGGCTGTGGACATTCCCCGGCGGCTTCGTCGACCTCGGCGAGTCCGTCGAGGACGCGGCGCGGCGCGAGGCCAGGGAGGAGGTCGGCGTCGAGGTCGACATCGTCGGCCTGATCGGCGTGTACAGCCGCCCGGAGGACCGCGTCGTGCTCGTGGTCTTCGAGGCGCGGCCGCTCGGGACGCCGCAGACCTCGCCGGAGGCCACGGAGGTGGCGCCGTTCACGGCCGCCACGCTGCCCTGGGAGGACCTGGCGTTCTGGTCGACGACGCAGGCGCTGCGCGACCTCGTGGCCGGCCGCCCCGGCGGCTGACGCGCGGGATGCGGGGACGGGCGGACACACCGAGCACGGGGGATGAGGTGTGCCCGCCCGCTGCTGCCGGGCGGGCCGCCCGGCGGGGGTGGGTGGACCGGCGTGATGACGACAGGGCGATCGGCCCACCGAGCGCGGCCCTCGTTCCCAAGGAGGGTGAACCGCGCTCAGCGGTCACCGATCTGGAGTGCCGGAGGGCTACTCGACCAGCCCGCGGCGCATGCCCTCGGCGACCGCGGCGGCCCGGTCGCTGACCCCGAGCTTCTCGTAGACGTTCTTGAGGTGGGTCTTGATGGTCTCGGGGCTGAGGTGCAGCGCGCGGCCGATCGCCGGGGCCGACCCGCCGCCGGCGGTGAGCCGCAGGACCTCGAGCTCGCGCGGGCTGAGCAGCGGGCGCACCGGGGCGGGCTCGGCGACGTCGTCCTGCAGGCGGGCGCCGCGCGCGGCGGCGGCGACCGCGTCGCAGATCTCGTCGCGGCCGGCCTCCTTGGAGAGGTAGGCCATCGCGCCGGCCGCCAGCGCCGCCCGCGACTCGGGCGGCAGCACGGTGGCCGAGAGCAGGACCACACGCGTGGGCAGGGCGTCGCGCTCGATGGCACGCAGCACCGCGTGGCCGTCCAGGCCGGGCATCTGCACGTCGAGCAGCGCGACGTCGGGCGCCAGCGCGCGGATGTCGTCGAGGGCCTTGCGGCCGTCCTCGGCGGTGCCGACGACGTCGAAGTCCGGGCGCCGGCGCAGCGCGAAGACCATCCCGTCGCGGAAGACGGGATGGTCGTCGGCCACGTAGACGCCGACCCGCGAGGAGCCGGTCCGGCGGTCAGGCAGTGACAGCGGCCTCGTCCTTCGCCGTCACGGTCGTCACCGGCAGTCGCAGGCCCTCCAGCTTGTGCGGGAGGTCGAGCTTGAGCCAGCGCGAGAGGCGGGCCGGCAGCGTCGAGATGATGATCTCGTCGAAGCCGTGCAGGTTGACCGCGTCCTGCACCGCGTCGAGCGGCTCGGCGTGCCCGATCATGCCCTCGACCGGTGCTCCGACCACCTCCTGCAGCAGCGGAAGGGCGCGCGCGAGCACCGCCGCCGCCTCCCCGTCATGGTGATCCTCCGGGTCCGTGATCCGGTGCAGGCCGTGGGCGCTGTCGGGGACGAGCAGGGTGAACGTGCACGGCCCCCTCGCCGCACGATCGCGCACCGCCTCCAGGAGCGCCGGGGTGGCCGCCGTGCGGTGGGCGACCACCAGGACGCGCGAAGGGGTGGAGGACTCCATGACCAGGAACTCCTTTCGTCGCGAAACCGGACGGCCATTGTCCCACCGCGACCGGCGACGCGCCACCTCCAACCCCTGCGGGCGTGGTGCGGTGCGTCAGCCGATCTTCTTGAGGTCGACGACGAAGACCAGCGGCGCGTTGGCCGGGATGGTCGGCGGCTGGCCCGTGGCGCCGTAGGCGAGGTCGGCCGGGATGACGAGCACGCGCCGCCCGCCGACCTTCATGCCCGGGATGCCCTGGTCCCAGCCCTGGATGACCTGGCCCTGGCCGATCGTGAACTGGAACGGCGTGCGGCCCTTCTTCCAGCTCGTGTCGAACTCCGTGCCGTTGAACAGCGTCCCCACGTACTGGACGGTGACCTTGTCGCCGTCCTTGGCCGCGGCGCCGGTGCCCGTCACGACGTCGGAGCCCTGGAGCACGGTCGGCGCGGTCCCCGTCGCCTTGGGCACCTTGGGCTTCGTGCTGAGATCGGTGCTGATCCCGCTGATGTTCTTCTGGACGGGGAGCGGCTCGCCCGGCTTGCGCTGCTTGACCGTCGAGGCCGTCGAGGCCAGGTCGGCGGGCAGGGTCGTCGACGGGTCGCCGTCGATCTTGGACCCGGCGCTGCGGAAGCCCCCGCTGTCGCTGCTGCCACAGCCGGCGGCGAGGCCGGCGGTCAGGGACAGGAGGCTGAGGGAGAGGGCGAGGGGGCGGGTTCGTCTCATGAGCAGCCGCGCATGCTAGCCCCTCCGCCCCGCAGGCCGGTGCAGTGGCCCGGCCGGCCGGCATGCGCCGGCCGGGTCTGCCCCACCTAGCCGAAGAAGACCCGGCGGGTGATGCGCACCTGGGCGACGATCGTGCCGCTCGCCACCGTCGAGGAGCCCTTGTAGCGGACCCGGATGCGGTAGGTGCCCGCGCGCGTCTCGCGGAAGCGCTTGGTGAACGTGCCCTTGGACGAGATCTTCACGCTGCCCAGCGAGCGGTACTTGCCGCCCTTCTTGCCCCGGGCGATGGCCAGGCTCACCCGGCCGCGGATCGACGTCTCGCGCAGCGCGCCGCGCACCTGGTAGCTCGGGCCCCGGGCGTCGGGGAAGCGCAGGGTGTCCAGGTCGAACGGCGCGATGGCCCGGACGATGATCGGTGCGCTCCAGGGCGTGCTGTACTGGCCGACGGACGCTCGCGCGACGACCGTGTAGCTGCCGGGGGTCCTGAACGACAGCCCGGCGGTGCCCGTCGTGGTGCTGACGAACGCCTGGTCCGACGGTCCCGAGATCGCGCCGTCGGGGCCGACGACGCCACCGGCCGCGTAGCGGACCTCGTAGCTCGTCGTCCCGGGGTTCAGGCCGACGGGGAGGTTCAGCGTGTTCGTGGCGAAGCTGTTGGGGTTGCGGATCAGGAACGGGCCGGGGGGCGCCGCCAGGCCCACGCCCGCGCCGATCGTGAAGACGTAGGTCTCCGTCGAGGTCGGGGTGCGGCAGCTCGTGTCGGCGTTGGCGTAGTTCGTGACGGTCACCGTGTAGTTGCCGTTGCCGCGGTAGTCGATGTAGCGGGTGAACGACGACGTCGTGAAGCAGCTCAGCGACGTGGCCACCGCGGCCCCGTCGGGGCCGGTCACCGTGGCGCTGAACCGCGCAGGCGTGGCCGGGAAGGCCAGGCCGACGACCGGCGACATGTTGCGGATGGCCGTCGGGGTGCCCTGGGCGATGCCGACGGGGTTGCCGTCGTCGCCGGTCACGGTGACGGTCGCGGCCTGCGCCGCCGACGCGCCGGCCGCGACGATGAACACGGCGGCCGCGGCGATGGCCGTGCCGCGGAGTCGCACTCTGAGCATGGGTTGCTGATCCTCCCTGATGGACCTGTCTGGACCTGTCGGACTTCTCCGTGCCCCAACCCGGCGACCCTACGACGGATGCGGTGCCCGGCCCGTCCGTGCGCAGACGGGTCCGGCAACGGCGTGAGCCCCGGCGCAGGCCGGGGCTCACGGACCAATAGTGGCGGGAGAAGGATTCGAACCTTCGAAGGCGTAGCCACCTGATTTACAGTCAGGCCCCTTTGACCGCTCGGGTATCCCGCCGGACGGCCGTGAAGTTTACAGGGCTGCAGCGCAACCTTCGGCGTCGTCCTACGGTCTTGGGAGTGATGGCCGCCATCGACGCACCCCCGCCTGCCCTGCCGCCGACGATGCTCGCCGCGATGGGCGACGACACGCTGGTCGGGCTGATCGCGGCCGGCAGCGACGACGCGTTCGCCGCCCTGGACGAGCGCTACCGCCGCCGCCTGGTGCGCTTCACCCGGGGCTTCGTCCCCGGCGGGACCGCCGACGCCGAGGACGCCGTCCAGGAGGCCATGGTCCGTGCCGTCCGCGCGCTGCGGGGCGGCTCCCGGCCCGAGGCGGTCGGCCCCTGGCTGCACCGCATCGCGCGCAACTGCGCGCTGGACCTCACCGCGTCGCGCCGCCGCCACCCGGTCGTCGAGCTGGCCGACCACGCCCATCCGGCCGCCGAGGACGCCGCCGCCACGGCCGAGCGGCGGATGGGCATGCGCGGCCTGGTGTCCGACGTCGGCCGCCTGCCCGCCTCCCAGCGCTCCGCGCTCGTGCTGCGCGAGCTCGAGGGCCGCAGCTACGCCGACATCGCCGACGAGCTCGACGTCACGGTGCCCGCGGTCAAGTCGCTGCTCGTCCGCGCCCGCCAGGGCCTGCGGCGCGCGCACGCCGAGGGCCGCGCCGCCGCGCTGGTCCCGGTGTCGCTGCTGACGCGCCTGGCCGAGCGCCTCGGCTCGCTCTGGGAGCCCGTCTCGGGCGCGGCCACGCCGAAGGTGGCGACGGTCGCGGCCGTCATGGCGGGCTCCATCCCCGCGCTGGCGCCCTCGCTGCCCTCGCCCGTGCCGATGCCCAAGCCCCGCCACCACGTCGCGCCGGCGCCGGCCCAGGCCCGGCCCGCGGCGGTCACCACCGCACCGGCCACCACCGCCACCGCGCCGACCGGCGGCACGCCGGCCCCGGCGAACGGCCCCGACAGCGCGGCCGCCCTGCACGCCGACTGCGCCGACGGCACGATCGACAGCACGTTCTCCCACGCCGCCCTGCTGCGCGGCCTGCGCCACCTGGACCAGAGCGCCGGCGAGTACGGCGACTGCAGCCGCGCGATCCGCCAGGCGCTGCTGTAGACGCTCGGGCCCCGAGGTGCGGGGGAAAAATGAGGGGCGCGCTCCCCAGCGCGCCCCTCTGACCCCTCTCCTCCTCCGGGAACGAAACCCCGGACTACGAGGCGTCCCTGAGGCGCTGGGCCTCGGGGAGCGACTCGAGCTTCTTGAGCGTGTGATTCTCGATCTGCCGGATGCGCTCACGCGTGACGTTGAACGCCCGGCCGACCTCCTCAAGGGTACGCGGTCGGCCGCCCGTGAGGCCGAAGCGCATCTCGATCACTTCACGCTCGCGCTGCGGCAGCGCCGCCAGCGCACGATGGACGTTCTCCTTGCGGAGGTTCTCCGCGGCGAGCTCGAACGGGGACTCCGCCGTCTGGTCCTCGACGAAGTCGCCGAGCTCGGACTCCTCCTCGTCGCCGATCGGCTTCTCGAGCGAGATCGGCTGCTGGCTCATCCGCAGGATGTCGCGCACCTCGCGCGGCGTGCAGTCCAGCTCGGAGGCGATCTCCTCGGGGGACGGCTCGCGGCCGAGGGACTGCACGAGCTGGCGCTCGACGTGCACGACCTTGTTCAGCTTCTCGACCATGTGGACCGGGATGCGGATCGTCCGGCCCTTGTCGGCGATCGCGCGGGTCACGGCCTGGCGGATCCACCAGGTCGCGTAGGTGGAGAACTTGTAGCCCCGGCGGTAGTCGAACTTCTCGACGGCGCGGATGAGGCCCAGCGAGCCCTCCTGGATGAGATCCAGGAACGTCAGGCCGCGGCCGAGGTAGCCCTTGGCGATCGAGACGACGAGGCGCAGGTTGGCCTCGACCATCTGCTGCTTGGCCAGCATGTCGCCGCGCTCGATGCGCTTGGCCAGCGAGACCTCCTGCTCAGCCGTCAGCAGCGCCACGCGCCCGATGGAGCGCAGGTACAGCCGCAGCGAGTCGAGGCTCGGCTCGACGGTGAGGTCGATCTCGGGCTTCTTGCGCGTCTCGGCGGGCGTGGGCGACTGGCGCTCCTCCGCCGCGGCCTCCGCGCGTCCGCTGTCCGACGTGACGGGACGTCCGTCGGCGGAGACGATGGCGATGCCCTGCTCGTCGAGGTGGAGGTGCAGCTCGGTGATCTGCTCCTTGGTGACCTCGACCTCTTCCAGCGTGGTCGTGATCTGCTCGATGGTCAGGAACCCTCGCTCCTGGCCGTCCTGGATCAGCGCCCGGAGCTCTTCGAGCTCAGTGATGGGGGCCTCATCCGCGAGCAATACGTCGGTCTTGGTGCTCAACCCGATCCTTGTGGACGTCGTTCCCGGGCGGGCGCCTCCGCGCCTGCCCCTCTCTACCCTTGTGCTTCATGTTGGAACGCACCGACGGTGCAATGCGACGGACCGCCGCAGGTGGCTTGAGCCTGGTCCTCTCGTGCTCTGACGGAGGGGCCCGTGCCGACCCGCGGATGTTTAGCACAGGTTCAGGTGCCCTGAAAATCCCAAGAACTGGGGTCGGTAGCCTCAGGGGCGTCATGCAGCCGCCTTCGAGCCTCGTCACCTCCCCGGACGTCCAGGCCCAGCGTCCGACCGTGCACCTCTCCCTGTCCCGCGTCGGGGTCACCGGCGTCGAGAAGGTGATCCGCATCTCCCGCGACGGGCACGAAGAGCTCTACTGGGCCCGGCTGGAGTGCTTCGTCGACCTCGGGCCGAGCCAGAAGGGCGCCCACATGTCGCGCTTCGAGGAGACCGTCAACGACGCGATCAGCGAGGTCATCCTGGGGACGTCGGCGTTCCGGGCCGAGGAGCTGGCCCAGCGCATCGCCGAGCAGGTCCGCGACCGCCAGGACGCCCGCCGCGCCGAGGTCACGATCGCCGCGCGCTACCCCGAGCACAAGCCGGCCCCGGTCAGCGGCATCCAGACCCAGGAGCTCTACACGCTGTTCGGCACCGCGGTGGCCACCACCGCCGGGACGCGGCGCCTCATCGGCGTCGCCGCGCAGGGCATGACGGCCTGCCCGTGCGCCCAGGAGCTCGTCGCCGGCGCCGCCCGCGCGCGCCTGGGCGACGACGGCTTCGACGACGACCAGATCGAGCGCATCCTCGAGCACGTCCCCGTGGCCACGCACAACCAGCGCGGCCTGGGCACGCTGCATGTCGGCTGCCCGGAGGACTGCGACGTAGACGTCGACGCCGCGACGCTGCTGTCCATCGTCGAGGACTCCATGTCCTCGGAGATCTACGAGCTCATGAAGCGCTCCGACGAGGCCGCGGTGGTCGAGAAGGCCCACCGCCGCCCGCGGTTCGTCGAGGACTGCGTGCGCGAGATGATCAGCGGCGTGGCCCAGCGGCTGCCCGACCTGGACCCCTCGGCGTTCGTCTCGGCCCGCCAGGAGAACCTGGAGACGATCCACCAGCACAACGTCGTCGCCGAGCGCTTCGGCCTGGTGTCCGAGCTGCGCCGCGAGATCGCCAGCGGCGCGCACGCCGAGCACCACACGTCGATGCAGGATTGGCTGGCGGGCTGAACTCGCCCGGCTCGTTCAGCCGCGCGAGCTCGCCCAGGGCGCGCTCGCACGCGCTCAGGCAGCGTGGTCGCCACTGGCGCCCGGCGGGGTGCGGCCCGCCGCCGACCCGTGGCGGCGGCGCTCCTCGGCCTCGCGCAGCATCCGCCGCAGGCCGAAGAAGTAGTCCACGCCGGAGATGACGGTCACCGCGACGGCGACGTAGGTCAGCAGGTCGACCCAGAGGGGTGTCGGGTCGTAGGCGATGAGGAAGAAGATCGCCGCCACCTGCACCATGGTCTTGACCTTGCCCCACCCGGCGGCGGGGACGACGACGCCCTGCGCCGTGGCGGCCATCCGCGTGGCCGTCACCGCCAGCTCGCGCGTGACGATGACCATCGCGATCCACGCCTCGAGGCGGTGCAGCGACACGAGCGCGAAGAGCGCGGCGACCACGAGCAGCTTGTCGGCGATCGGGTCCATGAGCTTGCCGAACGTCGTGATCGAGTTGCGCGCCCGCGCGATGTAGCCGTCGATCGCGTCGGTGGCCGAGGCCGCGGCGAACACGATCGCCGCCAGCAGGTCGCCGTCCTTGGTCTCCCCCAGCAGCGCGACCACGAGCACCGGCACGAGCAGGATCCGCACGACGGTGAGGACGTTGGGGAGGTTCAGCGGCAGCACGCGGGGCGCAAGTATCCCCGGTCGGCGTGCGCTCAGGCCTCCGGGGCCGCCGCGGCGGTGCGAGAGACCCCGATGCTGGCCGCCACGACGAGCGCCATCGCGACGAGGTCGCGGGCGCCGAGCGCCTGGCCGAGGATGACCAGCCCGGCCAGCGCGGCGACCGCCGGCTCCAGGCTCATGAGCACGCCGAAGACGTGGGCGGGCAGCCGGCGCAGCGCCTCGGTCTCCAGCGTGTAGGGGATGACGCTGGACAGCAGCGCGACGGCGGCGCCCAGCGCCAGCAGCCCCGGGTGCAGGAGGTGCGTGCCGCCCTGCAGGACGCCGGGCACGACGGGCACCAGCGCCGCGACGACCATCGCCAGCGCCACGCCGTCGGTGCCGTCGAACAGGCGCCCGGCGCGCTGGGCGACGAGGATGTAGAGCGCCCAGCACGCCGCCGCGGCCAGGCAGAAGGCCAGGCCCAGCGGGTCCAGGCCGCCCGGCCCCTCGCCCGACCCGCCGGCGGCCAGCAGCACGATGCCCACCGCGGCCATCGCCGCCCAGACCAGGTCCAGGCGCCGGCGCGACATCACCACCGCGACGCCGAGCGGGCCGGCGAACTCGATCGTCACCGCGATGCCGAGCGGGACCCGGTCCAGGCCCTCGTAGAAGAACACGTTCATCGCGCCGAGCGCGAGGCCGAACGCGGCGGCCATCCACAGCGCGTGGGCGCTGCGCCCGCGCAGCCGCGGGCGCACGACCGCGACCAGGATCACCGCCGCGAAGGCCAGGCGCAGCAGCGACGTGCCCCCGGGCCCGAGCTCGTCGAACAGCGTGGCGGCGAGCGCCGCCCCGAACTGGATGGAGGTCACGCCGGAGAGGACGAGCGCCATCGGCGGCACCCGGTCCAGTCCCGGGAGCCCCTGCGCCGTGGCCGTGGACACGCGGCCACGGTACCGCCGGCAGCTACGGTGCGCGGACCGCCACGACCTCGGAGGACCTCCCCATGCAGACCCGCACGCTCGGCTCCCTGACCGTCCCGGCCCTCGGCCTGGGGTGCATGGGGATGTCGGAGTTCTACGGCCCGCGCGACGACGACGAGTCCATCGCGACGATCCACCGCGCCATCGAGCTCGGCATCACGTTCCTGGACACCGCCGACATCTACGGGCCGTTCATCAACGAGGAGCTCGTCGGCCGTGCGATCGCCGATCGACGCGACCGGGTCGTGCTGGCCACGAAGTTCGGGATCGTCCGCGACCCCGGCGACCCGTCGCGCCGCGGCGTCGACGGCCGGCCCGAGTACGTGCGCGCGTGTGCCGAGGCCTCGCTGCGCCGGCTCGGGGTCGACCACATCGACCTCTACTACCAGCACCGCGTCGACCCCGACACGCCCATCGAGGAGACCGTCGGCGCGATGGCGGAGCTCGTCGCCGAGGGCAAGGTCGGCGCGCTGGGCCTGTCGGAGGCCGGGCCCGACACGATCCGCCGCGCCCACGCCGTGCACCCGATCGCCGCGGTGCAGAGCGAGTACTCGCTGTGGTCACGCGATCTCGAGGACGCCGTGCTGCCGGTGCTCAAGGAGCTGGGCATCGGCCTCGTGGCCTACTCGCCGCTGGGCCGCGGGTTCCTCACGGGCGCGATCACGTCGGTCGACGACCTCGCCACCGACGACTACCGGCGCGTCTCGCCGCGGTTCGTCGGCGAGAACTTCCAGAAGAACCTCGACCTCGTGGCCGTCGTGCGGCGGCTGGCCGACGAGCAGGGCGTCACGCCGGCCCAGCTCGCGCTGGCCTGGGTGCTGGCCCAGTGGGAGGCATCGTGCCGATCCCGGGCACGAAGCACATCGCGCGCCTGGAGGAGAACGCCGGGGCACTGGACGTCGTCCTCACGCCGGAGGCGCTCGCCGCCATCGCCGAGGCGCTGCCCGCGGTGTCGGGGCCGCGCTACAACGAGGAGATGATGCGGCTCCTGGACCGGTGAGCCCGCCCGGGGAGGACTTCACCGCGGTCCTGCGCACCGCCGACGCCGCGCTGGGCCGGTACCGGCACGTCGTCGTCGTGCTGCTCGACGCGTTCGGCTGGCGCTTCCTGCAGCGCCACGCCGAGCACCCGCTGCTGCGCCGGCTCGCGCGCGACGGGACGGTGCGGGCGTTGCCCTCACAGTTCCCGTCGACGACCGCCGCGCACGTCACGACGATGCACAGCGACCTGGGCGTGGGTGAGCACGGCATCTACGAATGGCGGATCTGGGAGCCGGCGCTGGGCCGCGTGATCTCGCCGCTGCTGTACTCCTACGCCGGCGACCGCGAGCGCGACACGCTGGCGCCGACCGGCCTGGCGATGGGCGACGTCCTGCCGGTGCACACGCGCTACGAGCGCCTCGCGCAGGAGGGCGTGGCGTCGATCGTCGCGCAGCCCGCGGCGTTCAGCCCCTCGACCTACGACCGCGCCGCCACCCGCGGCGCGCTGCTGGCCCCGTGGCCCGACCTGGCGGCCGGGCTCGAGGACCTCCTGCGCCGCGCGGCGGCGCACGAGCACTGCTACGCCTACCTCTACACGGACGCCATCGACACGACGGGCCACCTGCACGGCCCGAGCAGCCGCGCGTTCGACGACGTCGTGACCGCCACCCTGAACGCCGTGCATGCCGCGTTCTTCGGGCCGCGCGCCCCGCGCCTGGACGACGCCCTGCTCGTGCTGACCGCCGACCACGGCCAGGTCGACGTCTCCCCCGAGCGCGTCGACGTCCTCGACGAGCTGTGGCCCGGCCTGCCCGGCGCGCTGGCGCCCGACGCGACCGGTGCGCCGACGCCGCCGGCCGGCTCGGCGCGCGACGTGTTCCTGCACGTGGCGCCGGAGCGCGTCGACGAGGCGGTCGCGGCGCTGGCCGCCGCGCTGGGCGACCGCGGCACGGTGCACCGCACCGCCGACCTCGTCGCCGCGGGGCGCTTCGGCGCGGCCGGTCCGCGCCTGCTGGAGCGCGTGGCCCCGGTGTGCGTGCTGCCGGGCCCGGGGCGCATGGCCTGGACACGCGCCCACGAAGGGATCGAGCGCCGCTTCCTCGGCCACCACGGCGGCCTGCACCCCGACGAGGCGCAGACGTTCGTGGCGACGATCCCCCTCGCCTGACGGGCTCGGCCCCCTGGGCCCGATCCGCGACGACCCGGCCCCCTGGGCCGGCGTTCGCCTAGAGACGGCTCGACGCGACGGGGAACGGGCGGAACCCCGGATGGCGGCCGGAGTCGACCACGAGCATGTCGACCCGGCACTCGGCCCGCCACCGCAGCTCCCGCGCCAGCGACACCCAGCCCGCCGGCACGACGATGAGCTCGGCGTCGTGCTCGCTGGCGACCGCGCACAGGGCGGCCACGAGGCCACAACGGCGTACATGCCCGTTGACGGTCAGGCCGGCAGCGCCCAGGGCGCCCTCGACGTCCGCGAGCACGGCGTCGACCTCGGCCCGGCGTCCCAGCGTCCGTGCCAGCTCCTGTGCGCGGGCGCCCGGCGGCTCCCATGCCGCCACCACGTGCACCGTGCCGCGACGCGCCTCGGCCACCGCACCGGCGTACCATGCCGCCGCTTCCGCGGCGGGCGAGCCGTCCGCGGGGACGACGATGTTGGTGGTGGAGGCGAGCGTCTCGAGCATGGCGCAGGAGTCCTTTCACGACGAGGGCGTTCGTCTGGACGGAACGACGTTCGCCCACTACGGTCGCCCTTCGGACATGGGGCGACGGCGGGTGGCGATTCTGGGTGGGGGCGCAGGCGGCCTGACGGCGGCCTTCGAGCTGACCGCCACGCCCGAGCTGCGCGAGCGCTACGAGGTCACCGTCCACCAGCTCGGCTGGCGCCTGGGCGGCAAGGGCGCCAGCGGGCGCCGGGAGGTCGGCGCCGCCCGCCCGATCCATGAGCACGGGCTCCATGTCTGGTTCGGCTTCTACGAGAACGCCTTCGACGTCATGCAGCGCGTCTACGCCGAGCTCGACCGGCCCGTGGGCATGCCGCTGGCGACCTGGCGCGACGCCTTCCACCCCGTCGACGAGGTCGTGCTGTTCGACGACACGGGCGACGACGGCTGGCGGCCGCGGCGCTTCCGCTTCCCGCGCAACGACGGGCAGCCGGGCATCCCGGTGCCCGCGCCGTCGCTGCACGGCCTCCTGCGCGACGCGATCCACACGCTGCGCCTCGTCGAGCCGCCCGAGAACGCGTCGCGCCCGCTCAAGCTGCTCGACGCGGTCGTCGACCGCTTCCTGCTCGCGCTCGAGCGCTTCCTGGGCGGCGACGACGACCACCTCGACCTCGGCGACGTCGTGGAGGGCCTGCTGGCCATCAGCGACCCGCTCCTGCACCTCGGCGGCGACCAGGACGACGAGCCCGTGGTCTGCCGGCTGCTGCGCGCGCTGCGCGACGCGCTGTGGCGCGTGACGGGCGGCGACCGCTACGCCATGACGTTCGACCTCGTCTCGACCGTGTTCCGCGGGATCCTGTCCGACGGCCTGGACGACGACGGCTTCGGCACGGTCAACGACGAGGAGCTGCGCGCCTGGCTGGCCCGCCACGGCGCCAAGCGCGCGACGCTGGACGGCTCGCCCCTGCTGCGCGGCTTCTACCAGCTGTGCTTCGCCTACGAGGACGGCGACCGCGACCGCCCGTCGCTGGCCGCGGGCAAGGCGCTGCAGGCCATGCTGCGCATGACGCTGGGCTACCGCGGCTCGATCATGTAGAAGATGCAGGCGGGGATGGGCGACGCCATCTTCGCCCCGCTGTACGAGGTGCTGCGGGCCCGCGGCGTGCGCTTCGAGTTCTTCGACGAGGTCACGGGCCTGCGGCTCTCCGACGACGGCGACCTCGTCGAGCGCCTGGAGATCCGCCGACAGGTCCAGCTGCGCCACGACGGCGGCTACGACCCGCTGGTCCGTGACCCGGGCGGCCTGCCGAGCTGGCCGGCCGAGCCCCTGTGGGACCAGCTGCGCGACGGCGAGGACCTCCGCGCCGCGGGGGTGCGCTTCGAGGCCACGGAGGCGGCGCGCCACGCGGCGGTGCGGACGCTGCGCCGCGGCGAGGACTTCGACGACGTCGTCCTGGCGATCTCCGTGGCGTCGCTGCCGCCGATCTGCACCGAGCTGGCCGCCCGCCACGGGCGCTTCGCCCGCATGCTCGAGCACGCGCGCACGGTCGCGACCCAGGCCCTGCAGGTGTGGATGACCCGCGACCGCGAGGAGCTGCGCTTCGCCCCCGCGGGCATGGTCGCCGGTGCCTACGCCGAGCCGCTGGACACGCTGTGCGACATGACGCACCTGCTCGAGCGCGAGGGCTGGGCGCCCGGCGACGGCGTCCGCTCGCTGGCCTACCTCTGCGGCACGATGCGCGAGGTGGCGGGCGAGACGCAGGCCCAGGCCGACGCCCGTGCGCTGGCCGACGGCCTCGAGCACCTGCGCGCCCGCGCGGCCGTGCACTGGCCCGGGGCGGCCGGTCCCGGCGGCTTCGACTTCTCGGTGCTGGCCGACCCCGAGGACCGCGACGGCGAGGCACGCATCGCCGCCCAGTACTGGCGGGCCAACATCTTCGGCAGCGAGCGCTACGTGCTCACGCCGCCGGGGTCGATCCGCCATCGCCTGCGCCCCGACGAGTCCGGCGTGGCCAACCTGGTCCTCGCCGGCGACTGGACGCGCAACGGCATCTGCGGCGGCAGCGTCGAGGCCGCCGTGACCTCGGGGCGCCTGGCCGCCCGCGCGCTGTGCGGCAGCCCGGCCTTCGTGCCGGGGACCGAAGGCTGGCTGGAGGCCGACTGAGATGGCCCCGACGCCGCCCTACGTCGAGTTCGGGGGCCTGGCCTCCGCACCCGGACCGCTGCAGTGCGACGACACGACCCTGTACGTCTTCGCGCTGCAGGCCGACGCCGCCCGCCTCGACACGCTCTGCCGCCGGGTGTTCGCCGGCCCGACCGGCGGGGCGGTCGACTACCGCCCGCTCGGCGACCACGTCCTCCTGACCTTCGGCGTCGTCGGCGCGATCCGCCCCGTGCTCGAGCCGTGGCACTCGATGGGCGCCGTGCGCGAGCCCCAGGTGGGCTTCTGGATCCCCGTCGCGCGCGTGCGCGCCGACGACGACGGCGACCTCGTGGGCGAGCGGTTCGGGATGTTCTGCGCCGCGATGATGCTCGACAACCCCATCTCGCTGCTGTCGGGCCGCGAGGACTACGGCTACCCCAAGACCATGGGGTGGTCGACGATGCCCGACGGCGATCTCGCCGACCCGTTCACCCTGGAGGTCTTCGGCATGGACTTCGGCGGCGGCCAGGCGCCCGCGCGCCGGCCGCTCATGGAGCTTCGCCCGGCCGGCGACGAGCTCGGCGAGGCCGACCTGGCCCTGGGCGACATGCTCGAGGTCGGGCAGTGGATCCGCGACGTGCTGTTCGCGGGCCCGGACCGCGTCGCGCTCGGGCTGCGCTTCGCGATGGACTTCGCGCAGGACCTGCGCGCCCACCGCGTCGACCAGGTCTTCCTCAAGCAGGTGCGCGCGACCGAGGACGGCCGGCGCGCCGACCTGCAGCAGGTCGTCGTCGCCCCGGCCGTCACCCGCAACGTCCGCGCGACCCAGCTGCGCCGGGACTACGACCTGACGCTGCACCACCTCGACAGCCACCCGCTGGGCGACGAGCTCGGGCTCACCGACCAGCGCGTGACGCTGGCCGCGCGCCTGGACTTCGACTTCCTCATCGAGGCCGGCACCGTGGCCTGGGCTGCGCGGACCTGACCCCTCAAGACCCATCCGGCGCGCCCGATGCACACGAGCGTGCGCCTGTCGCGCGGCCTTCCCTCCATCACCCGCTCCTGCCTCGCCGTCGCCCTCGCGGTGGCGGTCGCCGACGCCCTCGCCGGGCGGGCGACGTTGGCGATCGCCGGCGTCGACGGGCTCGCCCCCGTCTGGCCGCCGGCCGCCATCGCGCTGACGGCGCTGCTGTGGCGCGGGCTCCGGCTGTGGCCCGCGGTCCTGGCCGGCGTGGTGGCCGCCGAGCTGCTCGCGGGCGCCGGCGTGCTCGCGGGCCTGGGCTGGGGCCTGGCCGACACCGCGCAGGCCGTGCTGACCGTCACGCTGCTGGGCCGGCTGGGCGCCGACGCGCGCTGCCCGCGCCAGCGCGACGCCGTCCTGCTGCTCGTCTGCACCGCCGCCGCGGCGACCGTGACCGCCCCGCTGGGCTCCGGGATCCTCGCCGCCACCGGCCACGGCGCCGCCGGCTGGCCACGCTCGGCGGTCGTCTGGGGGCTGGGCGACGTGCTCGGCGTGGTCCTGCTGACCCCCGCGCTGCTGGGCCTGGTCCGTCCGGGCCGCGGCCCGCGCGCCCAGGCCGCTGCGGCCGAGCGCACCGTCGCGGCCCTCGCGCTCGCCGCCCTCCTGGCCTACGCGGCCACCGACGCCGGGCCCTCGCTGTGGGTGCCCGTGCCCGTGATGATGTGGATCGCCCTGCGCCAGGGCATCACCGGCGCGGGGCTCGCCGGGCTGGGCAGCGCCCTGGCCGTCTGCTGGGCGGCCGCCCACGGCATCGGCCGCTACGACGGCAGCGTGCAGGACGTCGCACACGCCCAGCTCGTCATCGGCATGATCGCCGTGCTCATGGCCATGGTGGCCGCCGCGACCGCCGAGCGCCTGGCGATCGCCGCCGACCTGACCGCGATCGCCGCCGAGGACGGCGCGCTGCGCCGCGTGGCGACGACCGTCGCGGCGGGCGTCGCGCCGGGTGAGGCGCTCGAGGCCGTAGCCTGCGAGATGGCGCGGCTGCTCGACGTCCACACGGGCGTCGTCGTGCGCTTCGAGGGCGGCCGCGACGCGCGCGTGCTCGCGCTGTGGTCGCAGACGGAGGCCCCGCAGCCCGGCGTGGGCGAGCTCGTCACCATCGTCCCCGACAGCGCGGTCGACCGCGCCCGCCTCGGCGAGATCGGCCGCTTCGACGAGCGCGACGCCGAGACCCTCACGCTCCCGCCCTTCCGCCTGCGCATCGCCGCGCCGATCCTCGCCGACGGCCGCCCCTGGGGCGCGCTCATCGCCTGCTCGGTGGACTCCACCGACCTGCCCGCCGAGATCGGCCAGCGGCTGGCCCGCTTCGCCGAGCTGGCCGGACTGGCCGTGCAGCTGGCCGCCGAGCGCGACCGCCTCGTCGAGCAGGCCAGCAGCGACCCGCTGACGGGCCTGCTCAACCACCGCGCCTTCCACGAGCGCCTCGTCCAGGAGTGCGCGCGGGCGCGGCGGGCCGGCCGGCCGCTGTCGCTGGCGATCTTCGACCTCGACCGCTTCAAGCAGGTCAACGACACCCTCGGCCACCTCGCGGGCGACGCCGTGCTGGCCGAGGCCGCGCGGCGGATGGCCGACGCGACGCGCGACGGCGAGATCGTCGCGCGCATCGGCGGCGACGAGCTGGCGCTGCTCATGCCCGACACGGCCAGCCGCGAGGCGCACGCCGCGGGCGAGCGCGTGCGCCGGGCGATCGGCGCCGAGGCGTTCGAGGGCGCCGGCACGCTGACGGTCTCGGCCGGCGTGTGCGACCTCGAGGAGGCCGCCGACGCCGACGAGCTGCTGCGGCTGGCCGACGGCGCCCTGTACTGGGCCAAGGCCCACGGCCGCGACGCGTGCATCCGCTACTCGCCCGAGGTCGTGGAGGAGCTCTCGGCCACCGAGCGCGCCGAGCGCCTCGAGCACGCCCGGGCCCTCGCCGCCCTCGGCGCGCTGGCCAAGGCCATCGACGCCAAGGACCCGGCGACGATCCGCCACTCCGAGCGCGTCGCCGCGCTCGCCGCCGAGCTGGCGGCGGAGTCGGGATGGGCCCCCGCCGCGGTGCGCCGCCTCTACGACGCCGCGCTCGTGCACGACGTCGGCAAGATCGGCGTGCCCGACGCGGTCCTCAGCAAGCAGGGGCGCCTGACCGACGGCGAGTACGACGTCATCAAGCGCCACGCCGACCTGGGCGCACGCATCGTCGCGGGCGTCCTGGACCCCGACCAGGTCGCGTGGGTGCGGGGCCACCACGAGCGCCACGACGGCGGGGGCTACCCCGACGGCCTCGCGGGCGAGGACATCACGGAGGGCGCCCGGCTGCTGGCGCTCGCCGACGCGTGGGACGCGATGACCGGCGCACGCATCTACAGCGCGCCGATGCCCGTGCCCGAGGCCATGGAGGAGGTGCGCCGCGGCGACGCCCGCCAGTTCCATCCCGCCGCGGTCGCCGCGCTGGAGCGCGTGCACGCGCGCGGCGGCCTGGGCGTCGCCGAGGCCGCCGACGAGCCCGTCGGCGTCGCGGCCTGACCGCTACCGCCCGCTCAGGCGCGCGCGGGCGCCACGGCGGCCGCGGGCGGCGGCTCGAGCACCTCGGGCGGCGCGGGACCGGGCGTCAGCGCGGCGCCGGTGAGCACCGCGGCGAACGCGACGAGGCGCAGGACCAGCGCCGCCGTGCCGTCGGGCAGCGGCTCGCCGAAGACCGCCGACCCCGCGGCGATCGTCACCACGTTGGCCGCCAGCGTCGTGAGCGCGATGACCGAGACCGGCGGGCCGATCTGCAGCGAGCGCGCGCTGACCACCAGCCCGACGACCGACAGCACGAAGATCGCGGCGGCCTCCGGGCTGATGACCACGAGCGGGCCCTCGTGGCCCAGCTCTCCGGACTTGGCCTTGATGACCACGTCGCTGGCGCCCCACAGCAGACCGGCGGCCAGCGCGAGGACCGGGCCGGGCCGCGGGCCGCGGTCGCCGGTCACGACCAGGCAGCACAGCAGCGCCGCGACCGTGAGCCCGGCCACGTAAAGCGCGAGCGTCCCCGTGTGGTAGTCGCCGTGGCTGCTCTTGGCGCCGTCGCCGATCGTCGCGGCCAGCAGCGCCAGGCCCAGCGCCGCGACCGCGACGCCGATCCAGTCGCGGCGGCGGACGTGCAGCCCGAAGACGCGGTCGGCCATCGGGGTGAGGAGCACCAGGCCGCCCGCGATGACCGACTGCACGATGCTGATCGGCGCGAGCGCCAGCGCTCCGACGTGGAACACCCAGGCGCCCATGGCCACCACCACGCCGAGCGTCCACCAGCGGTGGCGGAACAGCTCGCGCGTCGAGCGGACGGGATGGCGCCACTCGATCGCGGGCGCCTCGGCCGCGCCGCGCAGCTTGAAGAAGAACCCCAGCAGCGCGATCACGGCGCAGCACAGCGCGAGGAGCAGCCCGAGGCCGACGGCGGCGGTCACGGGCGGGGAGGGTAGGGCACGCACCGGTGGGCCGGGCCGGCGGCCACACGCGCCCCGCGCCGGGCACACGTCCACCGGCGGACGCCCGGCTCGTTCCTCGACCTGCCCGGCGCCGAGCACCACCTCGAGTTCACCGAGCACGTCGACGGCAGCCCGTGCCCGGCTCCCATCGAGGACAACCTGCTCGTGCTCTGCCTCCGCGACCCGGAGCAGGTCGGCGACGATCGGCGTGGGCCGGCCGGGGTCGCTCAGCGCCGGACGCTGATGCGCCACGCGTCCGGGCCGGGCGGCCCGGGCTGGTAGGCGCAGAACACGCCGGTGCGCACCGAGCGCTCCAGGTGGTGGCCGAGCCGGGCGTCGTGCTCGGCGATGGCCTTGACCGCCCCGCGGATCGCGCGGGTCACGTTGACGCGCGCCCGCTCGGCGGCGTTGCTCGCGCGGCGGTCGCGGCCGCCCAGCCCGACGGCCCGGGCCAGCTCCGCCGCGATGAACTCCAGCTCCTCGCGGACGCGTGCGGCGCGCTCGACGTCGTGGAAGCGCTCGGCCTCCTCGAGCTCCTCGCGGGCCTCGGAGATGCGGCGGCGGTAGGCGCTCTTGGCCTCGGAGTCCAACAGCTCCCCGGCGTCGCCGCCGTCGCCGACCGACAGCTCCCCGCCCGCGGTCCCGGCGTCGGCCCCGCGCCCGGCGGCGTGGACCGGCCCGCTGACCAGATCGATGGCGTGGACCTCCACGTCGGGGCGTTCGAGCAGCGTGGCGAGGTACTGCAGGCCCTTGCGGTCCTTGAGCCGCACGAGCGTGTCGACGCCCGTCACCGTCCAGATCTCGCCCTCCAGGCGCAGCGTCGCCTCACGCGCGCCGGCGACCGCCGAGGCCGCGGCGGCCCCCGCCGCGGGCGTCGCGGCCCCCGGCGCGGCGGCCCCCGGGGCCGGCCCGGGATCCGACAGGACCGGGATCGGCAGGGCACCCAGGGCCTTCTCGTAGCCGAGCAGGCCGGCCGCGCGCCGCGCCAGCGTGGCCGAGCCCAGGCGCTGCGCCGCGGCCGCGGCGCGCTCGAGCAGCGCTCGGCCGCGCTCGCGGTCCCCGGCGCCGTCGCGCTGCAGCAGCAGGCGGGCGGTGGCCAGCTCGGTCCGCGCGGTCCAGATCGGCGCCCGCAGCGCCAGGTTCAGCTCGGCCGCCGCGCGCAGGTGGGCCTCGGCCTCGGTGAGCCGGCCGAGCACGGCCGCGACCGCGCCGAGGTGATGGTCGACGCAGCCCCAGGCGCTGATCCCGCTGTAGACGACCTGCCCGGCCCAGGGCTCGAGCAGCCCGTACAGGACCTCGGCGGCGGCGCGGTGCTGCAGGTGGGCCGCGACCTCGGCGTAGATGGCCAGCCCCGGCAGCCACGTCACGTCGGGCGGCAGCTCGGCGAAGCCGCTGCCCGTCTCGTGGCTGAGCAGCCGCCGCGCCTCGTCGTCGAGATCGCCCTCACAGCAGGCCAGCGCGAGCACCGCCCGGAACGCCGGGATCCCCGGGTTGTCGGATACGACCTGGGCGATGAGCGGCTGCAGCTCGGCCAGCCGGCCCTGCTCGTAGCGGATGTTCGTGAGCTGGCTCGTGAAGAACGACAGCGCGTCGGGCTGGGCGCTCATCGTGGCGATCTGCAGCGCCTCGTGCGCGTGCTGCTCGGCCTCGGCCAGGCGCCCCGCGATGATCTCCAGGTTGCCGCGGTCGTAGGTCGCCAGCCAGCGCATCGTCGGCTGGCCGAGGCGCTCGGCCAGCTCGGCCTCGTGCTCGACGTCGCGCCAGGCGTCGTTGAGGCGGGCGGCCTCGACGAACGCGGCGGCGCGCCAGTGCACGGCGTGGAACTCGGTGACGGGATCGCCCGTGCGCCGTGCCGCGCCGACGTTCTCGTCGTTGTTGGCCAGGCGCTCGCCCAGGGTCTCGGGCATCCACAGCGTCACGAACCGCAGGCTGAGCACGCGGCTCAGCGCCGCCGGGTCGTCGAGCCGGCGCGCCAGGGCCAGCGCCTCGTCGCTGAGCGTGATCCGCCGGTCGCGGTCGGCGGGCGAGAAGGCCAGCTCGGCCGCCAGCGTCGCCAGGAGCACCGCCCGCTCGGCGCCGTCGTCGGGCCCGACGGCCACGAGCGCGTCCTCCAGCGCGTCGAGGCGCTCGTCGTCGACCACGCCCGAGGCGCTGACGAAGCCGCGGCTGTTGGCCAGCACGGCGGCGACCAGGCGCGGGCCGTCGCCGAGGCGCCGGGCCAGCGCGGCGGCCTCCAGCAGCGTGGTGCGGAAGCTCGGGTCGCCCGACTGGCGCTCGGCGTCGCCCAGGCCGACCAGCAGCTCGCAGCGCGTGGCGTCGTCGCCGCCGTCGAGCTGGCCGTGCAGCTCCAGGCCCTGGCGGTACCAGCGCACGCCGTCGTCCGGCGCGAGCTGACGGACCGCGTGCTCCCCGGCCGCCACCGTGTAGCGCAGCGCCCGCCGCAGGTCGGCGGGCTCGGCGTTGAGCCAGTGGCGCGCGAGCTCGGCGTGGCGCGCCGGGCCAACGCCGCCCTCGGCCAGCTCCTCCAGCGCGGTCGCGGCCCGCCAGTGCATGTGGGCGCGCCGGGCGGGCCCCAGGCCCTCGTAGAGCGTGGTGACGATGAGCCCGTGGGCGAAGGCGTAGCGGTCGCCCGGTCGGCGCGGGGGCACGACGAGCGCCGCGTCGCCCGCGGCGTCGACGGCCGCGGCGACCGCGTCGAAGCCCTGCTCGGGCAGCATGCGGGTGACCAGGTCCAGGTCGAACTCCTGCCCGATCACCGCCGCGGCGGCCAGCGGCTCGCGCACCGTGTCGCCGAGGCGCTGCAGCCGGCGGTCCAGGACGTCGCGGACGCTGCCGGGGACCGGGCCGGCCAGCAGGTCGGCGGTGCTCGTCCGGGGCCCGGTCTCGTGCTGGCGCAGGATCTCGGTGACGAAGAACGCGTTGCCCGACGTGCGCCGCTGCAGCGTCTGCACGGCGTCCAGCGCGGCGCGGTCCAGGACCTCGCCGGTGGCGGCGCCGGCCAGCTCGGCGACCTCGTCGGCCGCCAGGCCGGCCAGCTCGAGCCGGGTGACGTCGGGCTCGCGGTGCAGGTCGGCCAGGAGCTTGGCCAGCGGCTGCTCGTCGTCGAGCTCGGTCGAGCGGAACGTGCCGACGATCGTCAGGCGCCGGCGCAGGTCCGACGTGACGAGGTGGCGCACGAGCAGCAGCGTGGGCACGTCGGCCCACTGGATGTCGTCGAGCAGCAGCAGCACCGGGCGCTGGGCCTGCTCGGCGTCCAGCAGGCCGGTCACCGCGCCGAAGAGCAGGTAGCGCTCCGTGTCGCGGTCGGCGCTGCGGGGCGCGGGCGCGTCGGGCAGCCGCTGCTCCAGGGCGCCGACCAGGCGGCCCAGCTCGCCGCCGTGATCCTGCACGTGGCGCTCCAGCAGCTCGTCGGTCCCGTGGGCGACCAGGTGCGCCAGGGCCTCCACGAACGGCTGGTAGGGCATGCGCAGGTCCTCGTCGCAGCGCCCCTGCAGCACGGTCGCGCCGCGGGCGTGCGCGGCGACCGCCAGCTCGCGGGCCAGGCGCGACTTGCCGATGCCCGGCTCCCCGCCGAGCAGGACGACGTGGCGGCCGGCGTGCGCGGCGCGCAGCATGAGCGGCTCGAGGCGGTCGAGCTCGGCGCGGCGCCCGACGAAGCGGTCGGGCCGCGCGACCTCCAGCCGCGCCGGCAGCGGGATCGCCGGCGCGGGCAGCGGCTCCCAGCGGATCTCCGCGGCCGCCTCGGGGCCACCCAGGCGCCGCGGCTCGCCGAGGTCCAGGCCGGCGCCGCGCAGACCCTCCCACACGCCGACGTCGACGAGGATCTGGCCGGCGCCGGCCAGCAGGCAGAGCCGGCCGGCGGCGACCGCGTCGCCGGCGATGGCGATCCGCAGCACGCTCGGCGCGACCGCGACGCGGTTCTCGGCCTCGATGCGCTGGTGCAGCTGGATCGCGCAGGCCGCCGCCGCGGCCGCGTCGGCGAAGCCCGCATGCAGCGCGTCGCCGTCCTGCCCGGCGTCGACGGTCCCGGAGGCCGCGTGCACGACCGCGGCCAGGCGGCCGGCGGAGGGCGCTGCGGCCCCGCCCGCGAGGGCGGCGGCGAGCACGACCGTCGTGTGCAGCTCTGCGTGGTCTGGGTCCCCCATGCCCCCGGCTCCGTGGGCGGGCCGTCCGAGGCCCGCATCATGACGGAGCCGGGGGGCATGGAGGCGCAGCGGCGTGGAATGTCCGGAGGAGGCGTCCACCCCATGGTCCTTCCGTGAACCTGCCCGGAGAGCGTCATCCCCGCCGCTCTCGGTGCCGCGCTGTCGTCCTTACGCCCCTTGGGCGTGATCTCGGGACGTACGCCGTTCAGCGCGACCGAACAGCCCGGGCGTCTGCGGGTCGAGGCCCGCTAGGGTCTGTGTCATGCCCATGGTCCCGATGGTGATCGAGCGCACCGCGCGCGGCGAGCGCGAGTACGACATCTTCTCGCGCCTGCTCAACGAGCGGATCATCTTCCTCGGCTCGGCCGTGGACGACCAGGTGGCCAACCTGATCGTCGCCCAGCTGCTGCACCTGGAGTCCTCGGATCCCGACAAGGACATCTCGATCTACATCAACTCGCCGGGCGGATCGATCTACGCCGGGCTGGCGATCTACGACACGATGCAGTTCATCAAGCCCGACGTGTCGACGATCTGCGTCGGCATCGCGATGTCGATGGGCTCGCTGCTGCTCATGGGCGGTGCGAAGGGCAAGCGCTTCTCGCTGCCCAACAGCCGGATCCTGATCCACCAGCCGTCGGCCGGGTTCGAGGGCCAGTCCTCGGACATCGAGATCCACATGAACGAGATCCTCAAGACGCGCGCCAAGATCGACGAGATCTACGCCAAGCACACGGGCCAGCCGCTGGAGCGCGTCCACGAGGACATGGAGCGCGACCGCTTCTTCAAGCCCGACGAGGCCGTCGAGTACGGCCTCATCGACAAGGTCATCGAGTCGCACTAGGGGCGACGCTCGCGGGTGGGCCGCCCGGGCGAGCCTGCGGACGCTACGGCGTGGCGCAGGCCGCCGGTCGCCGGTGCTTGGCCAGCAGGCGGTGGAACTCGACCGGCCGCGCGGTCATCACGCCGTCGACGCACCAGTCGATGAGCTGCGTCCACGTCGCCGGCGACTCGGTGTCGTCGCTGAGCCAGGTGTGCCACGCGTAGCCGTCGCGGTGGGCGTGGGCGACGTTGGCCGCCGTCGTGATGTCCAGGAGCTGGCCGCCGAACTGGTAGGTGATCGGCAGCTGGAAGGCGACGACCCCGGGGCCGGGGGACTGGCCGCCCAGCAGCCAGTCGGCGGTCCCGCCGATGCCCGGCGCCAGCGGGATCTGCGGGGCGATCTCGTGGAAGCGGTCCACCGCCTCCTGCTTGAACGACACGACGATGAGGTCCTTGCGCGGATTGCCCTTCAGCAGGCGCCCGAGCACACCGGCGTTCTGGAGGTACTCGGCGAGCGCCTCGTCCTTCGTGCGGCCCTTGATCTCGATGTTGATCGGCGTGCGTGGGAACGCCCGCAGCACCTCGCGCAGCGTCGGGACGCGGAAGTCGGAGGCGTTGTAGCCCTTGGGCGGGCGCCGCTTGCCCGTGGCCACCCCGCGCCAGCGGTAGGCGGCGGCGCGGCGGTCATGGCGGTAGGCGTTCGCGGTGCTCGGCGAGAACCAGTAGGCCCCGTCCAGGCGCCGGATCTGCGCCAGCGTGTGCGAGGCGATCGTCCCGGTCCCGTTCGTCGTGCGGTCCAGCGTCGTGTCGTGCATGACCACGACCTGGTCGTCGGACGTGACACCGACGTCGAGCTCGAGCATGTCGGCGGCCGCCTTCAGCGAGCGCTTGAAGGCGTACATCGTGTTCGACGGGAACTCGTCCTCGCCGCCCTGGTGGGCGATGTCCAGCGGCTGCGGGACGAGCCAGCGGTTGGAGGCCGCCTGCGCACCCGCGGGCAGCGCGAGCACGGCGACGGCGACGAGCAGACCGAGGACCCGGGGCACGCGCGGCATTCTGCCAGCGCGTGGCCCGGCGCGCGGGACTCAGGCGATCCGGTGTTCGATCGCGCCGAGCGGCTCGATCTCGATGCGCACGACGTCGCCGGGCTGCAGGTAGCTCGGCGGCTTGCGGCCCATCCCGACGCCGGCGGGCGTACCGGTCAGGATGAGGTCGCCGGGCTCCAGGGTGCAGGTCTGCGAGAGGAACTCGACGATGTGCGGCACGTCGAAGATCAGGTCCGACGTCGAGGAGTCCTGGCGCAGGTCGCCGTTGACCCAGGTGCGCAGCGTCAGGGAGTGCGGGTCGGGCACCTCGTCGGCGGTCGTGATCCACGGGCCGTAGGGGCAGGAGTTGTCGAACCCCTTGGCCCGCGTCCACTGCGGCTCGCGGCCCTGGAGGTCGCGGGCGCTGAGGTCGTCGGCGACCGCGTAGCCGGCCACGGCGCCGTCGGCGCCGATGACTGCCACGAGCTCGCCCTCGTAGTCCAGGCGCCGTTGTGCGGCCACGGGCACGACGACCTCGCCGCCGGGCGCCGTCGCGCTGGACGGCAGCTTCATGAAGATGATCGGGGCCGGCGGCGGCTCGCTGCCGGTCTCCGCGGCGTGGGCGGCGTAGTTGAGCCCGACGCAGAAGATGGCCCGCGGGCGGGGGACGGGCGCGAGCAGCGTGACGGCGGAGAGCGCGTACTCCTCGCCGCCGGCCGGGGCGCGGTCGCCGGAGGCGAGCCGGTCCAGGACGGTGCCGGCGTCGGCGAAGGCGACGACGGCGTCGCCGCGGACCTCACCGGCCTGCGGGGCGTCGGAGCCGGGGACCAGGAACGTTGCGAGCCTCATGGGCCCGCGACCCTAGTCCATCCGCGCCGCTACGGGGTGGTGCGGGCGGCGCGGCGCTGGCGGCGGCGCTGGGCCGCTGCGGCACGACGGCGATCGGCCGGGCTGGCCGAGACCTCGGTCTCCTCGCGATGCTTCGCCCACTTGGCGCGCTCCGCGTCGGTCATCTTGCGGATGGTCAGGTCCCCGGACGTCACCTGGTCCTGGATACGCTCGAGCTTCGCCTCGCGCGCCGCCTGATCTCGCTCTCGCTGGGTCTTCGCCATACAGAGAGGATACCCCGCCGAAGTGCGTGCTATCGCAGGTGGTCGGGGGCGTGCGCCGCGGCTCAAGATCGGGGGCTCCCGGCCGAACGATCCGGGGTGATGAGTGTGCTGCGCAGGGGCCACCACGAGCGCGTGCGCGTGCTCGTCCCACGGGTCGCGACGATCGAGGCCGTGGTCACGCGCGTGGTGAGCGGGGCGGCCGAGCTGACCCCCGCGGGCACGCCCTCGGTCCCCCTGCGGTTCCTGCACCGCCGCCAGGCGACGATCGTCCCGCTGTCGGGCGACGACCGGGTGGACGGAATGCTGCTGGCGGTCCCGGGACCCGACGGTCGCGTGCGCGACGACCTCCTGCACTTCCTGCGCGCCGTCGTGCCGCTGGCGCCCCGCCGCGGCGCCCAGCGCCGCGACCATGCGCGCATCGATCTCGTGCGCCCCGTCGCGATGGTGCCCGACGGCTTCCGGGTCGGCTGGCTCGACGGCTTCGTCCGCAACGTGAGCGCGGGCGGCGTGCTCGTGGCAGGCGCCGACGCGCTGGAGGAGGGCGACCGCCTGCGGCTGCGCTTCGAGCTGGAGTCCGAGGACGACCTCCTCGACGTGCTGGCCCGCGTCGTCCGCGCCGACGACGACTGGGGCCTGCGCGGCCTGCGCCTCGAGGGCCTCAGCGACGCCGAGCGCGAGCGCATCGTGAAGTTCATCTTCGCGCGCCAGCGCCACGCGCTGGCCTACCTGCGCTCGCGCACCGCCTGAGCGGCCCCGCGCTAGACGCCGGGGTCGCGCCGGCGGCCGGCCTCGGCCTCCTCGGCGGCGACGGCCTCGTCCTCGCGCGTGAAGCGCCGGTCGGCGCCGGCGTCCTCGCCGCGCACGAGGCGGTCGTGCTCGACGTCGAGGTCCTCGTCGGCCAACCCGTCCTCGTGCAGCTCGGCACGTGAGCGGTGCAGCTCGGCCTCGGCGCGCTCGGAGCGCGCGATGCGCTCGGCCTGCTCGGCGCGCCTGACGCGGTCGTCGGCGACCTCGCGGTGGGCCTCGGCGACCTCGCGGCGGCGGCGTGCGACGGCGCGCTCGCGCTCCAGGGCGCGGGAGCGGGGGACCAGGAACGCGATCGTGGCGAGCAGGGCGAGCGCCACGACGACGATGACGATGATGAGCCCGGTGAACATGGGGCCTCCTCGGTGGACGGTGTCGCCGGGGGGTGTACCCGTACCCTGCGTCGAGGATGAGCGACGTGATCAGCACCCTCCTGCTCGCCGCGGCGGGCGGCGGCAGCGGCGGCTTCGGTGGCGGCGGCGGAGGACGAGGCGGCGGCAGCGGGTTCTCCGGCAGCGGAGGCGGCTCGGGCGGGGGCGGCGGCGTCCTCGGGCTGCTCGTCATCATCGTCCTGGTGCTCCTCGTCCTGGGCGCGAGCGCGTTGACGGCCTGGCGCTATCGCCGCCGGCGTCGCGTGCGGGCCGTGCGCACCGAGCGCGCGGCCGCCGAGGCGGCCACCGACGACGCCGACTTCGACCCGGCCACCGTCCGCCAGCAGGCCACGCTGCTGTTCGGCGAGATCCAGCGGCGGTGGTCGGCCAACGACATCGAGGGCCTCGAGCGGCTCGTCGGCCCCGACCTCATGGTCGAGTGGCGCCGGCGCCTGAAGGACTTCGCTCGCAAGGGCTGGCGCAACGTGTGCGAGCCGCACGACGACCCGACGATCGAGTACCTGGGCCTGGTCAACCGCGAGGGCGACGACGAGGACCGGGTGATCGTCCGCGTCACGGCGGTCCTGGACGACTACGTGCTCGACGACACCGGCACGATCGTGCTCAAGGACGGCGAGGACGACCGGACGACGACGCTGCGGGAGTGGTGGACGCTGCAGCCGCCCGGCGAGCGCTGGCGGCTGCTCTCGATCGAGCAGGACGCCGAGGGTCGCCACCACCTCGACGGCCCGCTCGTCCCGACGCCGTGGGCCGACGCGCGGGTCGGCGACGACGCGCTGGTGGAGACCGCCGTCGCCGACGCGCTGCCCCACGGCGTCGCGGTCGCCGAGATCGCCCCGGCGCAGCTGGACCCCGACGCCCGCGCCGCGGCCCTGGACCTCGCGCTCGCCGACGGGCGCTTCGCCCCCGACGTCCTGGAGGTCGCCGTGCGGCGCGCGGTCGACGCCTGGGTCGAGGCCGTCGACGGCGCCGACGACGCGCTGGAGGCGCTGGCCGACCGCGACGCCATCGACGCGCTGCTCTACGGCGGCGACGCCACGCGGCGCACCCGCGTCGTCCTGCGCGGCGCCCACGTGCAGCACGTCGTCATCGACGCCCTGGACCCGCGCGCGCAGCCACCGACGATGACGGTGTCCGTCGACGTGCGCGGCCGCGTCTACGTCGAGGACCGCGACACCGCCGACGTCGTCGGCGGCAGCCGCAGCGGCGAGCGCGAGGCCCGCCAGCGCTGGACGTTCGCCCTGACGGGTGAGCCCGAGACGCCGTGGAGGCTGGCCAGGGTGGTGTAGGGGCGTTTGTGGCGCTCCGCCCCGTCACGCGCTCGCCAGGCGCGCTTGCGGGGCGACGAAGGCGTGATGTCCGGCGCACCACGACGCTCCGAGCGGAGCGCCACCCACACGCCACACTCCGACCCGCATGCGCGCCCGTCACGTCCTGCTCGCCGTTGCCGCCGGCCTCGCGCTCGCCGACGCCTCGGTCGTCACGCTCGCGCTGCCCCAGCTCCTGCGCGAGCTCGACACCTCCGTGGAGGGCGTGGCGTCGATCCTCGGCGTCTACACCGTGGTGCTCGCCGCCGCACTGCTGCCCGCCGAGCGCCTGTCGCGGGTCGCCGGCGCGCCGCGCACCGCGGCGGCCGGGATGCTCGTGTTCGCCGCGGCCTCCGTGGTCTGCGGCGCCGGGAGCTCCCTGGGCCTGCTGCTCGCCGCCCGCGGCGTGCAGGCCGTCGGCGGCGCCGCGGCACTGGTCGCCGTCTTCGCACTGCTCGAGCCGCGCGGCGCCGCGGGCGCCCACGGCCGCCGCCTGTGGCTCGGGGCCGCCGTGCTGGCCTCGGCGGTCGGGCCGGCGCTCGGCGGCGCCCTGACCGAGGCGTTCTCGTGGCGATCGATCTTCTACGTGCAGGCGCCCGTCGCGGCACTGGCGGCCGTCGTCGCGCTGCGCGAGCCGGCGCCGGCACCGGCCGTCGGGCGGCCGGAGACCGAATCGGGCGAGGACCGCTGGCGGGCCGGGCCCGCGATCGGGCTGGCGCTGGTCTCCGCGGCCCTGACCGCCGTCCTGTTCCTGCTGGTCCTGCTGCTCGTCGCGGGCTGGGACGTCGCGCCGCTGAGCGCGGCCGCAGCGGTCACGGTCATCCCGCTGGGGGCGCTGGCGGGCGCGCGGATCGGCGGCGACGCGCGCCTGCGCGCCGGCGCAGGGTGCGGCCTGGTCGCCGCCGGCGTGCTGGCGCTGGCGTTCCTGCCCGATGCCCGACTGCTGTGGACCGTCGTGCCCCAGGCCGCGGCCGGGCTCGGGATGGGCCTGGCGCTGCCGGCGCTGGGCGGAGAGCTGCTCCCGGAGCGCGACGCCCGCGACGCCGCGCGCCTGCTCGTCCTGCGCCACGCCGGGATCGCGCTGGCGCTCCTGGTCCTCGCGCCGATCGTCTCCGCCGACCTCACGTCCTCGACCGACCGGGCCCGCGAGCGCGGCGTCGCGATCGTCCTCGACGCCAGGCTCTCGCCCGCCGACAAGCTGCGGCTGGCGCCCGACCTGCTGGCCGGCGTCAACGAGGACCAGCCGCGGCGCGGGCTGCGTGCGGCGCTGGCGCAGGGCCGCGCGTCGATCACGACGGGTGACCGTGCCGCCTACGACGCCCTGGCCCACGCCACCGACGCGACGCTGGTGCTCGCGGTGGGCGAGGCGTTCCGCACCGGGTTCCTGGTCACCGGCGCGCTGGCGCTCCTGGCCGCGCTGGCGCTGGCCCCCGGGCCGCGCCCGGCCCGGGGGACGGCGCTCGGGCTGGCGGCGGTCGCGGCGGTGGTCGTCGTCGTCCCGCTGGCCTACCTGGGCCTGCACGCGGCGGTGGCGCCGACCCCGGTCGCGCTGCGCGACCCGTGCCGGCCCCGGCCGCTGCCGGGCACCGGCGGCGTGGAGGGCTTCCTGCAGGACCGGGCGCTCGAGCTGCTGGACACGACGGCCTGCCACGCCGGCTCGACGCGCGAGGAGCTCGTCCTCGCGCTCGCCGACGACGGCGACCGGCGACGCTTCGAGCGTGCGCACGGGGTCGATCCCCGCGCGCTGTCGACGGTCCTGTCGGCCCTGCTCGGCTGACCTACAGCAGCTCGGGCAGTGCCTCGTGCGGATCGCCGTGCAGCAGCCAGCCCGTGTCGGTGCGCTCGACGAGGCCGCGGCGGGTCAGGACGCCCAGCGCGGTCGTGACCGACGGCCGGCGGGCGCCGACGAGCTTGCCGATCGTCTCGTGCGTCAGCGCCAGCGGCACGCGCACGCCCTGCGGCGAGACGCGGCCCCAGCGGTCGGCGAGCAGCCACAACAGCACCAGCACCCGGGCATCGACGCGTGGGACCTGGGCGATCGCGCGCTGCACCGAGAGCTGCCGCGAGCGGCGGATCGTGCGCTGGACGAGCATGTCGAGCATGGACGGCCATCGCCCGGCGACGGCGGCGAAGCGGCGGTCCAGGACGGCGACCCGCGCGGGCTCGAGCACCGCCCACGAGACGCTGCCGGGCAGCGGCTCCAGGGAGGCCTCGTCGTCCCACGGGCGGATGATGTCGCCCTGGCCGAGGAGCTCGGTGGTCGAGCGCTTGGCGAGCTCGACGTCCCGCGTGATCAGCCCGTCGAGGACGAGCAGGCCCACGGCGGGCGCGGCGCTCTCACCGTTGGGCGAGGGGAAGTCGAACGGTCCCGTCGGGAGCGCGTGGACGATCGCGACCGCGTGGCGACGCGCGAGCTCGCGCGCGTCCCCGCTGAGGCCGGCACCCATCTCGGGATCGGCATCGAGGATCGAGATCAGCGGACGTTGGGTCATTGCCTGGGTGGACACCACACTTCTGGATTCCCCGTCTGACTCAGGACAAACACGAGCATGTCGATCAGGCATCGCCGACGTCCTCACTTTGGACCGGTTTTCCGTAGGAGAAGGCACTTTACGGTGCTGATCGGTGCACGTCCGTATGCAGACCACCTTCGCCGGGGTCCGGTGCGCTCCTCCGCGAGCGCCGGCGGCATGTCCGCGCGCGGCCCCGGCGTGATCGGCGGCGCCCGCCGTGGCACCATGGGCGCACATGGGCTCGTTGCAGGGTCACCTCCTCCTCGCCTCCCCCGCCCTCGCGGATCCGAACTTCGCGCGGACCGTCGTCGCCATCGCCAACCACGACGACGCCGGCGCACTGGGCATCGTGCTCAACCGGCCCAGCGACACGGAGGTCTCCGAGGCCGTGCCCGAGCTCGACGGCGTGGTCGACGACGACGAGGTCGTCTACGTCGGCGGCCCCGTGGAGCCGGCGGCGATCGTCGTCCTGGCGGAGTTCGAGGACCCGGGCGAGGCCGCGTTCCTCGTCGTCGACGCCATCGGGCTCGTCTCCGACAGCACGGGCCTGCAGCGCCTCGGCGACGCGACGGCGCAGCGGCGGATCTTCGCCGGCTACGCCGGGTGGGGCCCCGGCCAGCTCGAGGCCGAGATCGAGCGCGAGGACTGGATCGTCGAGCCCGCGCGCGCCGAGGACGTCTTCGCCCCCGACGCCCCCGACCTGTGGGGCCGCATCCTGGATCGCAAGGGCGGCCAGTTCCGCCTCCTCGCCCGGATGCCGGTGGACCCGACGGTCAACTGAGCGTCACAGCAGCGCGAGCAGCACCACGATCACCACGCCGATGAAGAGCAGGCCGAAGACGATGGCCTGGGCCTGCCAGTTGCGCTGCCAGTAGGCGGGGTCGGCCTGATCGCGGGTGTGACGGCCCTCGGGGGGCGTGCCCACCCAGTCGTCGTCGTCGCTGCGCCGTGGGGTCATGCCTCCAGTCCTACCCGCTACGGTCCGCCGCGTGGCGAAGAAGAAGCCCACGCGCCCGGCGCGCCCCGCCAAGGGCGCCGAGCCGACGACCGCCCAGCTGCGCCAGGAGTACTACGCGCGGCGGGCCGCCGAGCAGGCGCTGGAGCAGATGGGGCTGCGGCTCGACGAGCGCCCCGCGCCCAAGGGCGACGCGCACTGGTGGGCCGACACGCGCGACGCGCTGGACCGCCTGGAGATCCTGCACGCCGTCTGGCGCTTCACGGGCCTGACGGGCTACGCCCCCGAGCCCGAGGACTTCGACCCCGACGCGGGCTGGCCGACGGCCAGCGAGGTCGAGGCCGTCTTCGGCTCGTGGGACAAGATGCTCGACGCCTCCGGGATCGACGACGCGGTGTTCGGCGAGCTGATCGAGCGCGCGCTGGCCGCCCACGAGGGGCTGGCGGCGCGCGAGAAGGAGCTCGAGCTGCGGGTGCGCAAGCTCGAGGAGGAGGAGCGCAAGATCCCCGAGCTGCGCCGCCGGGAAGAGGTCGCCCGGGCCAAGCGCGAGGAGGCCGACGGCGCGCGCCAGGAGGCCGAGGCCGTCCGCGACGCCGCGCTGCGCGAGCGCGACGCCCTCGCCGCGCGCGTCACCGCGCTGGAGGCCCAGGCCGACGCACTGCACGCCGCCGCGCAGGCCGACGCCGACGCCCGCGCCGGCGGGGCCGACGTCGAGCTGCTGGAGGAGATGGAGCGCGCGCTGGCCCAGCAGGCCGCCGGGCAGCAGGCGCGCGACGAGCTGCACGAGCGCATGGAGCGCCTGCGCGCCGAGCGCGAGGGCGACCGGCGCACGATCACCGAGCTGACCCGGCTGCTGGCCCGCGTCGACACGCGCGCCTCCGACGCCGCCCCGGCCGAGGAGGACGAGGCGCCCCCGGCCACGGTCCTGGAGGCCGTGCAGCGCGCCGCGGCCGAGGCGCGGCACCTGCGCTTCGCCCCCAAGGCCTTCGAGACCGCCGCCGAGTCGCCGTTCCGCCGGCCCGGGCTCGTGCTGCGCACGCTGCGCGGCCTGGACGAGCTCGCCGGGCGCTACATCGCCGGCGACATGGGCAGGTCGCTCGGCCAGGCCGCGGCCGAGCACGGGATCACGCAGTGGCGCCCCGACGTCGCCGAGACCACGCGCAAGCGCTACGAGGACGACTACACGTTCGCGCTGGAGGGCTCGAGCCGGAAGCTGTGGGTCGGCCCGCACATCGGACTGGGCTCCGGGTCGGGCGCGCAGTTCATCGCCCGGATCTACCTGCACGTGAGCGACGGCAGCGACCCCGAGGTCCCGCGCGGGATCATCGTCGCGGTGGTCGGGCGCCATCTGCCCGACACGACGACCTAGCCTGAAGGGGGCCTATGCCCCCGTGCCGTCATCGAGGACGAGCTGCGCCCGCTGCTGCGCGGCGTCACCCATGCCTATGCCTTCTGGGCCGCGCTGGCCGCCGCGGTGACGCTCACGGCGCTCGTCGCGCCGGGCGCCGCGCGCGTCAGCGCCGTCGTCTACGGCGGCGGTCTGTGCGCGCTGTTCGCCGCCAGCGGCGTCTACCACCGCTGGCCCTGGAACCCGCGCTGGCGCCCCATGCTGCGCCGCCTGGACCACAGCACGATCTTCGTCTTCATCGCCGCGTCCTACACGCCGGTGGCGCTGCTGGTCATGCACGGCGCGCTGCGCTGGGCGATCCTCGGCGCGGCCTGGACCGGCGCCGCGGTCGGGATCGTCCTCAGCCTGGCGTGGATCACCGCCCCGCGCGCGGTCAGCGCGGGCTGCTACCTCGCGCTGGGCTGGGTCTCGGTCGCCGCGCTGCCCCAGCTCATCTCCGGGCTGCCGATCGCCCCGCTGGTCCTGCTGGCCTCCGGGGGCGTGCTCTACACGGTGGGCGCGGTCGTCTACGCGACCCGGCGCCCGGACCCGTGGCCGCGGACGTTCGGCTTCCACGAGGTCTTCCACCTGCTGGTGATCGCCGCCGCCGCCGTGCAGTTCGTGGCCCTGGCCGGCTGGGTGTTCCCCGCCGGCTGACTCGACTGAACGCCTCCGTTCCTACTTCCTGGTAGCTTCACGGTATGGCCAGCACCGCCGAGGCACCCCATGACGAGGGCGCAGGCCCCGCCGAGCCCCAGTTCACCCTCGCCCTCACCCAGGACCAGAAGGACCTGAGGGAGTGGGTCCACGGGTTCGCCGAGGGCGTCGTGCGCCCCGCGGCCCACGAGTGGGACGAGCGTGAGGAGACGCCGTGGCCGATCATCCAGGAGGCCGCGAAGATCGGCCTCTACGGCTTCGAGTCCATCCAGCAGTTCGCCGCCGATCCGACCGGGCTCACGATGCCCATCGTCCAGGAGGAGCTCTTCTGGGGCGACGCCGGGATCGGCATGGCCATCATGGGCACCGGCCTGGCCGCCGCGGCCATCGCCGGGCAGGGCACCTGGGAGCAGGTCCTCGAGTGGATCCCCCAGTGCTACGGGACGCCCGACGACGTCAAGGTCGGCGCGTTCTGCGCCTCGGAGCCCAACGCCGGGTCCGATGTCTCCAACATCCGGACGAGCGCGCGCTACGACGCGGCGACCGACACGTGGGTGCTCAACGGCCAGAAGGCGTGGGCGACGAACGGCGGCATCGCCGACGTCCACGTCATCATCGCCCAGACCGACCGCGAGCTGGGCTCGCGCGGCCACGCCGCGTTCGTCGTGCCGATCTCCACGCCCGGCATCGAGCAGGGCGCCAAGGTCAAGAAGCACGGGCTGCGCGCCTCGCACACCGCCGACATCCACCTCGACGACTGCCGCATCCCGGGCGCCAACCTGCTCGGCGGCAAGGAGAAGCTCGACGAGCGCCTGGCGCGCGTCCGCGAGGGCAAGAAGGGCAAGACGCAGGCCGCGATGGCGACGTTCGAGGCCACCCGTCCGGTCGTCGGCGCGCAGGCGCTGGGCGTCGCCCGCGCCGCGTACGAGTACGCGCTGGACTACGCCAAGGAGCGCGAGCAGTTCGGCCGCAGGATCATCGAGAACCAGTCCATCGCGTTCGCGCTGGCCAACATGAAGATGGAGATCGACGCGGCCCGGCTGCTCGTGTGGCGCGCGTCGTGGATGGCCCGCAACAACCTGCCCTTCGAGCACGCAGAGGGGTCGATGAGCAAGCTCAAGGCCGGCGAGGTCGCCGTGTGGGCGACCGAGCGAGCGATCCAGATCCTCGGCGGCAACGGCTACACGCGGGAGTACCCCGTCGAGCGCTGGCACCGCGACGCCAAGATCTACACCATCTTCGAGGGCACGAGCGAGATGCAGCAGCTGGTCATCGCGCGGGCCATCTCGGGCATCCGGATCCCCTAGCGCCGCGCCGTGCGCACCCGCGCCGCCCATCTCGGGCCGCAGCTGCGCCGGCCGCTCCTGCTCGACGCGGCGCTGCCGCTCTTCGCCCGCGACGGCTATGACGCGGTGTCGATGCAGGCGATCGCCGACGCCGCCGGGGTCTCCAAGCCCGTGCTCTACTCGTGCTTCGACTCCAAGGACGAGCTGTTCGCCGTGCTCCAGCGCCGAGAGGAGCGCAAGCTCTGGGAGCGCGTCGAGGCGTCGGTGCCCCAGCCCGGCGACCCGGGCGACCGCGAGGAGCTCCTGCGCCATGGGCTCGCCGCGCTGCTGCACGCGGTGCAGGCCGAGCCCGACGCGTTCCGCGTCATCTACCTTCAGCGCCAGGGCGACGACCGCGTCCAGCGCGGTCGCGAGGCCTGGGAACGCCGGATGGCCGAGGTCCTGGTCTCGTGGAGCGGCGTGCCCGAGCGCGAGGCCGGCGTCCTGGGCCGCCTGCTCGTGGCGCTGGCCGAGATCGGCTTCCGCATCCAGCTCGAGGAGCCCGGGGCGTGGGAGGCCGACGCCCTGGCGGACTACCTGGCGAGCGTGATGACGCGGGGGATCGGGACGGGCTGAGGGTGGCGTTCCGCCCGGCATGTGCGCGGCGGTTCGGGCGCTCGTGGGGATCGGCACACGCCCCGGACCCACTCTGGGTCGCATCGAGCGTCCACAGGACACCTAGGCGCCCAGCGCCCCCCGCACCGCCGCCGCCACCGCCTCGCGCTCCGCGTCGTCGGCGTACGTGGTGCGCGGCCAGAAGAACCCGCGCAGGCCGTCCTTGAACCGGCGCGGCACGACGTGGCAGTGCAGGTGGGGCACGCTCTGGGAGACCACGTTGTTCATCGCCACGAACGTCCCCGTCGCGTCCATCGCGTCGCGGACCGCGACGCTCAGGCGCTGCACCCGCTCGAAGTACGGACCGACCGCGGCCGGCGGCAGGTCGGGCAGCGTCGCGACGTGGGCGCGCGGCACCAGCAGCGTGTGGCCGTGGAACAGCGGGCGGGTGTCCAGGAAGGCGACATGGTCGTCGTCCTGCAGGACGATCGACGCGGGCAGGTCGCCGGCGGCGATCGCGCAGAAGGTGCAGGCCATCGGGCCATCGTAGGATCGGGCGACCGCCGGCGTCCGGTCCGGGACCCGCCCGTCGTCTCCCAGGACGAGATGACCTTCGACACGATCCTCACCGAGCAGACCGTCCCGCTGACGCGGCGCCTGACCCGCATGGTCGGCGACGTGCAGACCGCGGAGGACCTGTGCCAGGAGACCTTCGCCCGCGCCGTCGCGGGCGCCCCGGCCGGGGCGCCCGCCCCGGTCCTGCGCGCCTGGCTGCACCGCACGGGACGCAACCTCGCCCTCGACGAGCTGCGCCGCCGCCGGCGCCGCGACCACGTGCCGCTGCACGCCGAACTCGCGAGCCCCGCCGCCCACCCCGAGCCCGACGGCCCGCGCGCCGCGCTCGCCCGCCTCACCCCGCACCAGCGCCTCGTGCTCCTGCTGCGCTTCGAGGCCGGGCTGTCGTTGCGCGAGATCGGCGACCTCCTGGACATCGGCGAGGACGCCGCCCGCAAGCGCGTGGCGCGCGCCCGCGCCGCGTTCGCCGACGTCCACGCGGCGCTGTCGGGCGACGACACGCGCCCGACGGTCCTGCTCCTGCTCGGCCACGAGGACCCGGGGCCCTACGAGGCGTGGCTGCGCGCCGCCGGCGCCCGCGTCCGCACGCTGGACGGCACGCGCGCCGGCCTGGACCTCGCCGGCGCCGACGCGCTGGTCCTCGGCGGCAGCGAGCGCGACATCCACCCCGCGCTCTACGGCCACCCGGCCGGGCCGCACCTGCTGGGCACCGACCTCACGCGCCACCTGCGCGACCTGGCCGCGCTGCGCGCCGCGCTGGCCGCCGATCTGCCGGTGCTCGGCGTCTGCTCGGGCGCGCAGCTGCTCAACGTCCTGCACGGCGGCGACCTGCACCAGCACCTGCCCGCGGCCGGCTTCGACCACCTCGACCACCGCGAGGCCCACGGCGTCCGCACGCTGCACGGGACGCTGACGCACCGCATCCTCGGCGGCGCGCCGGAGGTCGTCTCCGAGCACCACCAGGCCGTGCAGCGCCTCGGCCGCGGGCTGCGCGTGACCTCCGTCGCCGACGACGGCCTGGTCGAGGCGCTCGAGGTCCCCGGCCGGCGCTTCGCGCTCGGCGTCCAGTGGCACCCCGAGCGCTGCGCCTCCGGCGCGGGCGCGGGGCTGGCCGAGGCGCTGCTGCAGGCGGCGGCGTAGATGACCACCGTCACGATCCGCCCGGCGTCCGGAGACGACGCCGCGGCCCTCGCACGCCTGGCCGCCCTGGACAGCGCGCGCGTGCCCGCCGGCCCGCTGCTGCTGGCCGAGGTCGACGGCGCGCTGTGCGCCGCGGTCGCGCTGCACGACGGGTCGGCGATCGCCGACCCGTTCCGCCCCACCGTCGCCCTTCTCGAGCTGCTGCACGGCCGCGTGCGCCAGCTCGGCGGCGGTGGGGCGTCGCGGCGTAGGATCCGATCGCCATGGCCGACGACCGCACGACCTTCCTCCTCACCGCCGACGACATCCCGACGCACTGGGTCAACATCGCGGCCGATCTGCCCGGCGATCCCCCACCCCCGCCGCTGAGCCCGCGCACGGGCCAGCCGGCCGGGCCCGAGGACCTCGCCGCGATCTTCCCGATGGCGCTCATCGAACAGGAGGTCTCGGCCGAGGCGTCCATCGCGATCCCCGACGCCGTGCGCGACGCCTACCAGCTCTGGCGCCCGACCCCGATGCGCCGCGCCCGCCGCCTCGAGCAGGCCCTGAACACGCCGGCGCGCATCTACTACAAGTACGAGGGCGGCTCGCCTGCCGGCTCGCACAAGCCCAACAGCGCCGTCCCCCAGGCCTACGCCAACAAGGAGGCCGGGATCACCCGCCTGGCCACGGAGACCGGCGCCGGCCAGTGGGGCTCGAGCCTCGCGTTCGCGTGCTCGCTGTTCGGCCTGGAGTGCGAGGTGTGGATGGTCGGCTCCTCCTATGACCAGAAGCCCTACCGGCGCTCGATGATCCAGACCTGGGGCGGCACCGTGCACCGCTCCCCCAGCGACCGCACGGAGGCCGGCCGCGCGAACGCCTCCCACCCGACGGGGTCGCTGGGCATCGCGATCTCCGAGGCCGTCGAGGTCGCCGCCCAGCGCGAGGACACCAACTACGCGCTGGGCTCGGTCCTCAACCACGTGCTGCTGCACCAGACCGTCATCGGCATCGAGGCCATCGCCCAGATGGAGATGGCCGGCGACCGGCCCGACGTCGTCATCGGCTGCGTCGGGGGCGGCTCGAACTTCGGCGGCATCGCGTTCCCGTTCCTGCGCGAGAAGCTGCGCGGCGACCGCGACGTGCGCTTCGTCGCCGCCGAGCCCGCCGCGTGCCCGACGCTCACGCGCGGCGTCTACCGCTACGACTTCGGCGACACCGCCGGGCTGACGCCGCTCATGCCCATGTACACGCTGGGCCACGACTTCGTGCCCGCCCCCGTCCACGCCGGTGGCCTGCGCTACCACGGCGACTCGCCGCTGGTCAGCGCCCTCGTGAGGGCCGGCCTGGTCGAGGCCCGCGCCTACCGCCAGAACGAGACGTTCGAGGCCGCGGTGCGCTTCGCGCGCACCGAGGGCGTGATCCCCGCGCCCGAGCCCGCGCACGCGATCCGCGCGGCGATCGAGGAGGCCGAGGCCGCCCGCGAGGCCGGCGAGAAGCGCGTGATCCTGTTCAACCTCTGCGGCCACGGACACTTCGACCTGGCGGCCTACGACGCGTACCTGGCCGGCACCCTGGAGGACCCGGAGTTCTCCGACGCCGACATGCAGGATGCGCTGACGCGGCTGCCCGAGGCGCCGCTGCTCGCCTAGCCCCCGGGCGCGACCGGCTCGCCGGCGGGGTCGTGCGCCCCGACCGCCTCGGCGCCTGCCGGCGGCCTGGCCACCGGCAGGCGCTCGACGGGCAGCGTCGGGGCCACGTCGGGCGCGCCCAGGCGGGCGGAGTCGGCGCCGAGGTCGTCGTCCTGCTGCTGGGACTCGCGCTCGGCCGCGACGCGGGCGCGGTAGTGCTGCAACTCGCGCTCGATCTGGTCCTCGTCCCAGCCCAGCGGCCCGGCCACGAGGCGCGCGGCGGGCTCGGCGGCGCTGAGGCCGCGGTCCCAGGTCTCGATGGAGATCCGCGTGCGTCGGGTCAGGACGTCCTCGAGATGAGCCGCGCCCTCGTGGGTGGCGGCGTAGAGGATCTCGACGGCCAGGTAGTCGTCGGCGCCCAGCAGCGGGCGGCCGAGGTCGGGGTCCTCGGCGATGAGCTCGAGCAGGTCGTCGACGAGCGTGCCGTAGCGGTGCAGCAGGTGCTCGATGCGCGCGACGTGCAGCCCGCTGGCCTCGGCGAGGTGCTCGCGGGCGTTGAAGCGCGCGACGTAGCCGTCGGCGCCCAGCAGCGGCACGCGGTCGGTCACCGACTCGGGGACGTCGCGCTCCAGGCCGTGCACCGCGGCGTCGACGGCGTCCTTGGCCATGACGCGGTAGGTGGTGTACTTGCCGCCGGCGACCGCGACCAGGCCGGGCACCGGGTGGGCCACCACGTGCTCGCGGCTCAGCGCGCTCGTGCCCTCCGACTCGCCGGCCAGCAGCGGGCGCAGCCCGGCGTAGACGCCCTCCACGTCGTCGTGGCCCAGCGGGGTCACGAGGTAGCGGTTGACGTGGTCCAGGATGTAGTCGATGTCCTTGCGCGACGCCGCGGGGTGGGACTTGTCGAGCTCCCAGTCGGTGTCGGTCGTCCCGAGGATCCAGTGCCGCCCCCACGGGATCACGAACAGCACGCTCTTCTCCGTGCGGATCGTCAGCGCCGAGTCGCCGTGGATGCGGTCGCGCGGCACGAGCAGGTGGATGCCCTTCGACGCGCGCACGTGGAACTGCCCGCGCGCGCCGACCATGTCCTGGGTGTCGTCCGTCCACACGCCCGTCGCGTTGATGGTCTGGCGCGCGCGCAGCTCGATGGGCTCGCCGCCCGCGTCCTCGAGGTCGCGGAGCTTGACGCCGGTGACGTGCTCGCCCTCGCGCAGGAACCCGACGGCCTGGGTGCGCGTGGCGATCTGGGCGCCGTAGGCCGCCGCGGTGCGAGCCAGGAACATCGTATGGCGCGCGTCGTCGACCTGGGCGTCGTAGTAGCGGATGGAGCCGGTGAAGGCGTCCTTGCGCAGCGCGGGGAACTTGCGCAGGGTCTGGGCGCGCGTGTAGTGGCGCTGGGCGGGCACGCCGCGCCCGCGGCCCAGGGCGGTGCCCATCGCGTCGTAGAGCACCAGGCCCGCGCCGACGTATGGGCGCTCCCAGCCGCGGTGCGACAGCAGCGCCAGGAACGGCAGCGGGCGCACGAGGTGCGGGGCGAGGCGGTCGAGCATGAGCGCGCGCTCGTGCAGCGCCTCGCGCACGAGCGCGAAGTCGAGCTGCTCGAGGTAGCGCAGGCCGCCGTGGATGAGCTTGCTCGAGCGCGACGAGGTGCCCGACGCGATGTCGCGGGCCTCGACGAGCGCGACGCTCAGGCCCCGGCTGACGGCGTCCAGGGCGGCGCCCGTGCCCACCACGCCGCCGCCCACGATCGCGATGTCGAACTCCTCGTCGGCGATGCGCGCCAGCGCCTGTGCACGGCTGGACGGGTTGAGCGCTCCCTGCACGGCGGTCATCGACCTCAGGCTACTCGGGGATCACCCAGCGCCCGGAGCGCTGCAGCGCCCGGCGCCAGTCGGCCAGCAGCGATTGCGCCTGGTCGTCGCTCATCCGGGGCTCGTAGCGCCGGGACTCGGCCCACAGGCCCTTGACGTCCTCCTCGGTCCAGGTCCCCGTCGCCACGCCCGCGAGGTAGGCCGCGCCGAGCACGGTGGTGTCGGCGATCTCGGGGATGACGACCGGCACGCCGAGCACGTCGGACTGGAACTGCATGAGCCAGGCGTTGGCCGTCGCGCCGCCGTCGGCCCGCAGCTCCTTCAGGCGCACGCCGAGCGCGGTGTTCTGGGCGCGGACCGCGTCGACGGTCTGGTAGGCGATGGCCTCCAGGGCGGCGCGCGCGATGTGGGCCCGGGTCGAGCCGCGCGTCAGGCCGACGATCGTGCCGCGGGCGTAGGGATCCCAGTGCGGGGAGCCCAGGCCGGTGAGCGCCGGGACGAAGTACACGCCGTCGTTGGTCTCCAGCGAGCCCGCCAGCTCCTCGGTCTCCGAGGCGGCCTCGATGATCTGCAGCCCGTCGCGCAGCCACTGGATCCCGGCGCCCGTGACGAACATGGAGGACTCCAGGGCGTAGTCGACGCGGTCGCCGATGCCCCAGGCGATCGTCGTGATGAGGCCCTGCTCGAGCAGCGGCGAGCCCTCGCCCGCGTTCTGCAGCAGGAAGTTGCCCGTGCCGTAGGTGTTCTTGCCCAGGCCCGGCTCCTGGCAGGCCTGCCCGTAGAGGGCGCCCTGCTGGTCGCCGACCATCGCCGCGACGGGGACCTTGCCGCCGAACTCCTCGGTCTCGCCGAGCACCTCGGCGTTGCGCACCGGCTCGGGCAGCGACCCGATGGGCACCCCGAGCGTCTCGCACAGCTCGGCGTCCCACGCCAGCTCGCGGATGTTGAACAACAAGGTCCGCGACGCGTTGGAGTAGTCCGTGGCGTGGCGGCCGGTCAGCTTGAAGAGCAGCCAGGCGTCGATCGTGCCGAACAGCGCGTCCTGGGGGACGCCGCCCTCCTTGAGCATCCACTCGTACTTCGTGCCGCTGAAGTACGCGTCGAGCACCAGGCCGGTGCGCGCGCGGAACATCGCCTCGAGGCCCTCGGCCTTCAGGCGGTCGCAGCGGCCGGCGGTGCGCCGGTCCTGCCAGACGATCGCGCGGTGCAACGGCTCGCCCGTCTTCCCGTCCCACGCGACCGCGGTCTCGCGCTGGTTCGTGATGCCGATCGCCGTGAGCCCGCTCCCGTCGATGCCGGCGTCCTGCAGCGCCTCGTGGCAGACCTTCCTGGTGACGTCCCAGATCTCGGCGGCGTCGTGCTCGACCCGGCCGGGCCGGGGGAAGAACTGCTCGAACTCCGAGTAGGCGCTCGTGACGACCTTGCCCTGCTCGTCGAAGATGAAGGCGCGCGAACCCGTGGTGCCCTGGTCGATCCCGAGGATCATGATGTCGTCCTTCCCTCCCGCACGGCGCTCGACGCCTTCTCGAACCGGGAGCGTTCCACGGTCTCGGCCCGGCCCTCCACGTCGGATCCTCCTCCTTGTCGCGGGCCAGCAGCACGTCGCCGATCAGCAGGTCGTGGACCAGCGCGCCGGCGGCGGCGCCGACGCGGGGCCCGAGGATGGGGACCCACATGTCGGCAACGGGCCGTGGGGCCCGTCATCGGTGCAGTGGACAGATCGCCACCGATCGCACGCAGGACCGTGTGGCAAACCCGGGATCCGCCGCTAGGCTGGCCGCTTGCCCGCCTCGCCCGACGACCCCCCCGCCCTCGTCCTCGGTCCCCTGCTCCGCTACGCCGGCGAGCGGGAGGCCACGGTGTGGGTCGAGACCGACCGCCCGTGCACGGTCGGCGTGCTCGGCCACGAGGAGCCGACGTTCTGGGTGGCCGGCCACCACTACGCGCTCGTGTGCGTCGGCGGCCTGGAGCCCGCGACGACGACGCCCTACGAGGTCGCGCTCGACGGCACGATCCGCTGGCCGTCGCCGGAGACCGAGGGGCCGCCGAGCGTGATCCGGACGCTGGATCCCGAGGGACCGCTGCACGCGGTCTTCGGCTCCTGCCAGGTCTGCGTGCCGCACGTGCCGCCCTACGCGCTGACCAAGGATCAGGACAGGCGCGGCCGCGAGGTCGACGCGCTGCTCGCGCTGACCGAGCGGCTGCGGGGCGGGACGCCGACCGATCTCCCCGACGTGCTGCTGCTGCTCGGCGACCAGGTCTACTCCGACGAGATCTCGCTGGGCACCCGGCGCCGGATCGAGGAGCGCGAGCGCCGCGGCGACCCCGCGCGAGCCGACCCGCCCGAGGGCCAGATCGCCGACTTCGAGGAGTACACCTCGCTGTACCACGACGCGTGGGGCACGCCGGCGATGCGCTGGCTGCTGTCGACGGTGTCCAGCGCGATGATCTTCGACGACCACGACGTCCACGACGACTGGAACATCTCGTGGACCTGGGTCCAGCAGATGCGGGCGCTGCCCTGGTGGCGCGAGCGCATCATCGGGGCCTACATGTCGTACTGGATCTACCAGCACCTCGGGAACCTGTCGCCCGCCGAGCTGGAGCAGGACCCGGTCTACGCCGAGGTCCGCGGCGGCCGCGAGGACGCCGAGCCGGTGCTGCGGCGCTTCGCCGAGGAGGCCGCGCGAGAGATCGCCGGCACGCGCTGGAGCTACCGCCGCGACTTCGGGCGCACCCGCCTGCTCGTGCTCGACTCGCGGGCCGGCCGGGTGCTCGACGAGCAGCGCCGCGAGATGCTCTCCGAGGAGGGCTGGGCCTGGGTGCAGGAGAGCATGGACGGCGAGCGCGACCATCTGCTCATCGCCACCACGCTGCCGTGGCTGCTGTCGCCCGGCCTGCACCACCTCGAGGCCTGCAGCGAGGCGGTGTGCGCCGGGGCGTGGGGCCGGACCGCCGCGCGGCTGGGCGAGAAGGTCCGCCAGGCGCTGGACCTCGAGCACTGGCCCGCGTTCCACGACTCGTTCGTGCGCCTGGCCGAGCTGATCCACGCCGTGGGCTCGGGCGCCCGCGGCCCGGCACCCGCCTCGATCATCCTGCTGTCGGGCGACGTCCACCACGCCTACCTGGCCGAGGCCTCCTTCCCCGGCCTGGCGCCGCTGCGCAGCGCGGTGATCCAGGCGGTGTGCTCGCCGATCCGCAACCCGCTGGACCGCCGCGAGCGCCGCGTCCTGCGCGCGGCCCTGTCGCGCCCGGCGGCCGCGCTGGCCCGGCGGATGGCCCGCAGCGCGGGCGTCGCTCCCGAGCCCGTGCAGTGGCGCTTCGTCGACGGGCCGACGTTCGACAACCAGGTCGGCTTCGTGACGCTGGACCGCTGCGGCGCGCGTGTCGCCATCGAGAAGACCCGCCCGGAGGACTGGGCGGCGCCGCGGCTGCACCGCTCGCTGGAGCGGACGGTGGCGTAGGTCCTGACCCTCGGATATGCGGGATCCGGCCGCCCCGGACCCACTGTGGGTCGCATCGAGCGTCCATAGGACGCCGGAGGCGACCCAGAGCACGATCATGCCCGAACGATCCCCCGCGGAGCGCTCCGAGTCCTAGGCCGCGCGCGGCAGCCGCACGGGGAGCGGCGCCGGCGCCGGCGCGTGCTCGTCCGCCGCCGGCCCGAGCCCCACGACCGCCTGCAGCGCCGCCACGCACGCCGGGTCGAACGCCGCGCCGGACTCCTCCTGCAGCAGGCCCATCGCGCGCTCGGCGGGCCACGCCGGGCGGTAGACGCGCTCGGAGACCAGCGCGTCCCAGACGTCGGCGACCGCGAGGATCCGGGTCTCGAGGTCGATGGCGTCGGCCGCCAGGCCGTCGGGGTAGCCCTGGCCGTCCAGGCGCTCGTGGTGGCCGCGGACGCCGCGGCGGATGCGCTCGGGGTAGCCGAGCTCGGCCAGCAGCGCGTCGCCGGCGCCGGGATGCTCGCGGATGACGTCCATCTCCTCGTCGGTCAGCGGGCCGGGCTTGCGCAGGATGGCGTCGGGCGTCGAGAGCTTGCCGATGTCGTGCAGCAGGCCGGCCAGCGCCAGGTCGCGCAGGCGCCCGGCCGACAGGCCCAGGCGCTCGCCGATGCCGACGGCGGTCTCGGCGACGCGGCGGGTGTGCTGCTCGGTCGATGTGTCCTTGTCGGCCAGCCGCGCGACGAGGACGCGCACCTGGGGGCCCAGGAAGGCCTCCTCCTCGGCGACGAGCTGGGCGGCGGGCAGGTCGCCGACGAAGGGGTAGGACGGGCGCCCGCGATGGACGTCGACGGCCACCGGGATGCCGACCAGGGCGACGCCGGCCAGCTCGAGGAAGTGTCCCGTCCACCAGACCCACGTGTACTGGTCCAGCAGGAGGATCGGCACGAGCGCCACCGCGAGCCAGACGACCCCGACGACCACCACGAGGTCGGCCGGCCGGCGCGTCAGCGCGAACGTCCGCACCGAGCGGCAGGCCACGACGCCGAAGAAGCCGACGCCCACGACGAGCAGCGCCTTGGACTCCCACGACCCGTAGGCCGGGACGGCGGGCACGCGCGACGGAAAGGCCAGGCCCAGGACGCCGAGCAGCAGGATGAGCTCCAGCAGCGCGCCGAGCCCGAAGGCCACCTTGCGCAGGTGCGCCGGGCCGCGCAGCGCGGGCAGCGCGGCGAGCGTGAGGATCGCCCCGCCGACGGGCAGCGCCAGCCCGCCCGCGACCGCGACGACGCCGTTGGGACCGAAGAGCACGCCGGGGGTCGCGAGGCCGTGGATGGCGAGGATGAGCGTCATCGTCGCGAACGCGCCGCCGGCGACGACCGCGCGCGTCTCGCGCCGGCGCAGGCCCGCCCACATGAGCGCGCCGCTGGCCAGCGCCGCGACGATGGAGCCGATCGCGACGATGAGCAGGTGCTGCTCGGCGGTCACCGGCGCGTGCTTCTCGCTGATGACGAAGTGCATGGCCGCCGTCGGCACGATGGCGCTCGCGGAGATGAGCGTCAGGTTGGAGCCGATGCGGCTGCGCAGGAGGCGATCCACTCCCGCGGGGATCGGCCGCAGCGCGACCGTCTTGACTCAGCGCGACGCGCGGACGTGCAGGGTGTCCGACCGGCAACGCTGGCCCGTGGCGATCGTGCCCTGCACCCGCAGCGTCCCGAGCAGGCGCCCGCGGGAGATCCGGCCCGTCAGCGTGAGCCGGCGCGCGGGCTCCCCGGCGGCGAACCGGAAGCGCCCGCCGGCCCCGATCGCCGCCCGGCCGGTCTCGTGGACCACGAGCGGCCCGATCTCGCCGAACGTGGCGCAGCCGTAGTGCCCGATGCCCGCCAGGACCCCGACCACGGCGTGCGCGCGCACCTCGACGACGACGCGGCGGCCCTCGCTGGTGTGGCCCCGGTAGGGAACGGTGTCGGCCAGCATCGGCGTTAGTTCCCGGCGGCGCTGGACCGGCGGTCGGGACGGCTTCGACGAAGGGCACACATCGCGCGACGCGCCGGTCGATCGCCCCTGCCGGGCCACACACGATGAAGCGCGACAAGCCCACGGCGGTGAGGATGGTCGACGGATGCGAGCGCTCGCCGGCACGTCGCGTCGATCTCGCGCTGTCGGGACTGCCCGACGGATCCCGGGTCGACCACGTCACCCGCCGGCACACCCGGCCGGCCGCCGCTGCACGAGGCCACGGTCTCGCCGGCCGCCGAGCTCGACGACCAGGGCTGAGCCCGCACGGCACGCCGTCGCCGCACGCTCAGTGCTCGAGCGCCCAGCGCTCGGCGATCCGGCGCTGCACGTCGGTCAGCGCGGGCTCCTCGCCGCGCGCCAGCGCAGCGGCCGCCTGCGCGACGGTGAGCCCGGTGCCCGTGAGCACGCTGCCGACCAGCGGCGGGACCTCGCTGCCGCAGACGCCCTCGGGGCAGCCGGGCGGCGCGGGGCGCGTGTCGCGGTCGGGATCCGGGGCGGCCATGGACCGGAGGGCGGCGGCCCTAGGCCGGGCCGGGGACGGCCTGCCCGTTGGCCGTCAGCGTGACGGGGATGTTGCCGCGGGTCGCGTTGGAGTAGGGGCAGATCTTGTGGGCGGCCTCCACGATCCCGACGGCCCGGGCGGCGTCGTCGATGGCCGGCAGCGTGACGTCGAGCTCCACCGACAGGTCGAAGCCGCGCGCGTCGTTGGGGTGCAGGGAGACCTTGGAGTCGATCACCGGCTCGCCGATGTCGACCTTCAGGCGCCGCGCGGCGGCGCCCAGCGCGCCCTCGAAGCACGCGGCGTAGCCGACGGCGAAGAGCTGCTCGGGGTTGGTCCCGCCGCCCTGGCCGCCCATCTCGGCCGGCAGCCTGAGATCCACCTCGAGCTCGCCGTCCGAGGACGCGCCGCGTCCGTGGTCGCGCCCACCTTCCACCCGGGCCTGGGCCGTGTACAGGGTCTTCGCCATGGGGCGACGATAGCGACGCGGACGCCGGTCAGCCGCGGGCCGGCGACGGCGCCGCCAGCACGCGTTCGGCGTCATAGCGCAGCAGCGCGGGGAACGCGACGAGGATGACCGCGACGCCGACGACGCAGGCCAGGCCGCCGGAGACGACCGAGAACCGCACGCCGCCCAGCGCGGCCGCCGAGCCGGCCTCGACGTCGCCCAGCCGGGGGCCGCTGGTCACCACGAGCGAGAACACCGACGACATGCGCCCGCGCAGCCCGTCGGGCGTCACGGACTGGTTGATCGAGCTGCGGCAGACCGCGCTGACGCTGTCGGCCGCGCCCGCGACGGCCAGGAGCGCCGCGGCCAGCAGCAAGGAGCCCGCCAGCCCGGCCAGCGCGATCGCCACGCCCCAGGCGACCACGGCCCAGATCACGATGAGCCCGAGCCGCCGGGCGTGGGCGATCCATCCGGTGCTCAGCGCCGCGACGGTCGCGCCCGCCGCCACCGACGCGTACAACAGCCCGGTGCCCCCGGCGCCGGCGTGGTAGACGCTGACGGCCAGCACCGCGAACAGCGCCCGCGGCATGCCGAACGTCATGGCCACCAGGTCGATCGCGAAGGACCCCATGAGCGCCTGGTTGCCGCGCACGAACCGCAGCCCTTCGGCGATCGAGCGCAGGACCGGCTCGTGAGGGCCGGTCGCGCCGGTCGGCCGCTGGGGGCCATCGCCCACACCGCCGCGATGATCGCCAGGCAGCTCACCGCGTCGACCGTGTAGGCCGCGCCGAGCCCCAGCAGGCCGATGAGCACTCCGCCCAGCGCCGGCCCCGCGACGAGCGTGAGCTGGTAGAGCCCGAAGTTCAGCACGATGGCGGAGCGCAGCTTCTCGGGGGCGACCAGGTTGGGGACCATGGATGAGGCCGTGACGTTCTGCACGGCCCCGAAGCCCGCCATGAGCGCTCCGAGGACGTAGAGGGCCACGAGCGGCGGCGACCCGATGAAGGCCAGCGCGGCCAGCGCGGCGGCGCCGGCGACCAGGCCGGCCTGGTCGGCGAGCAGCAGGCGGCGGCGGTCGTGGCGGTCGGCCAGCGCGCCGCCCAGCAGGGCCATGACCATGAGGGCACGAGCTCGACCGCGCCGAGCAGGCCGGTCAGGAACGCCGAGCGCGTCTCGATGTAGATCTGGTAGGGCAGCGCGACCAGCGCGGCCTGGGTCCCCAGGCCGGTGACGACCTCGCCGCCGATGAGCAGCCGGAGATCCCGCGACGCCCGCAGCGGGCTGACGTCGACGGCGATCCGGGAGCGCAGGGGCAAGGCACCGGACCCTAGCTGCCGCCCGCCGCGTACCCTTGGCGACGTGAAGCCCGAGATCAGCGTCCTTGGCCTCTCCATCAAGACGTTCGGGCTCTTCTTCGCCCTGAACTTTGCGGTCTGGGGCTTCCTCGCGGCGCGGCGGCTGAAGGAGCTCGGCAAACCCGTCGACTGGGCCTACGAGATCGTCACGGTCGCGCTCGTCGGCGGCCTCATCGGCGCCCGCGCCTACTACCTGCTGCAGAACCACGACTCGCTCAGCCTGGGCGACATCTTCGGCGGCGCGGGGCTCATCTGGTACGGCGGGCTGGCCGGCGGCATCGTCGCCGTCGTGCTCTGGGCGCGCCGGCGCAGGTTCCTCACGCTCGACCTCGTCGACATCGCCGGCCCCTGCCTCGCGCTGGGCTACGCCGTCGGGCGCATCGGCTGCCAGGTCTCGGGCGACGGCGACTACGGCAAGGCGTGGAACGGGCCGTGGGCGATGGGCTACCCGCACGGCACCGTGCCCACGGCGCCCGGCGAGACCGTCCAGCCCACGCCGATCTACGAGACGTTCGCGATGGGGTTGCTGGCGCTCGTGCTCTGGAGCCTGCGCGACCGCGTGCGCCCGGGCGTGCTGTTCGCCCTCTACCTCGTCGGCTCGGGGGTCGAGCGGTTCCTCGTCGAGTTCCTGCGCCGCAACGAGCACGTGCTCATCGGGTTGACCTCGGCGCAGATCGAGGCGTTCGTGCTCGCCGTGGTCGGCGTGGCGTGGCTCGCCGTCGTCCGCCGGCGCCACGGGAGCATCCTCCGCGACGACGCCGCACCGGTCCGCGCGCCGGAGCTGCGGACGGCCTGACGGCGGTCCGGGCGCCATGGACGACGAGCTGCTCGACGTCGTCGACGAGCACGGCCGCCGCCTCGGCACCAAGCGCCGCGGCGACGTCCACCGCGACGGCGACTGGCACCTGGCGTTCCACCTGTGGGTCGTCGGCCCGGGCGGCGTGCTGCTGCAGCGCCGCGCGCAGGCCAAGGCGTCGTGGCCGGGCCGCCTCGACGCCAGCGCCGCCGGCCACCTCACGGCCGGCGAGTCCGTCGCCGACGGGCTGCGCGAGGTCGAGGAGGAGCTCGGGGTGACCTACCGCATGGACGAGCTGCACGCCCTCGGGATGCACCGCGTCGACGAGGTCGCCAACCGCGAGCTGCAGCACGTCTTCGCGGTGCGCGACGACCGGCCGCTGACCGCGTGGACGGACTTCGACCGCGTCGAGCTCGACGGCCTCGTGCTCGTCGCCCACGCGGCGTTCGCGGCACTGGTGAACGGGTCGCCGGCGCCCGCCCGCAGCTGGGACGGCACGCACGCCGGCGACGTCACCGTTGGGCCGGGCGACCTGGTGCCGACCCCCTACCTCTCGGCGCTCGTGCCCGACCTGGAGCGCGTCGCGGCCACGGGCCCGCGCTGAGCGGGGTGGCGTCCTCAGCGCTGAGCGCCGTCAGCCCGGCCGGGGACGACTACCACAGCTGTGCGGTGTGGGCTCCGGGTCGCGCGCCAGCATCTACGGATCGGTGTGGAAACCAGTCAGAAGTAGCGTCCGGACAGACGCCTTCCGGATAAGGTTGGTTTGTCACCTCAATTACGTCGAAATGCCTGGATGCCACCGTTGAAGCCCATCACCGCGATCGATGATCCTCGTTACGTCAAGGCCATGAGCCACCCGGTACGGGTGCGGATCATGGCCATGTTGTCGGAGCGCAAGGCGAGCCCGAACGAGTTGTCGCAGTGGCTGGGCACCACGCTGGGCGCGACGGCCTATCACGTGCGCACGCTGCACAAGCTGGGGTTGATCGAGCTCGTCGACGAGACCCGTGTGCGCGGCGCCGTCGAGCACCACTACAAGGCCAGGGCCCGCCCGAAGGTCACCGAGGAGAACTGGTCCAAGGCGTCCCCGGTGGCCAAGCAGGCGGCCGTGGGCTCGGAGCTGAAGATGCTCGAGGACGTGGTCAACGCGTCGGCGGCCTCGGGTGGGTTCGACCGTGCCGACGCGGTCCTGGAGCGCCGCACCGCCCGCGTCGACGAGCGCGGGTTCAAGGCGCTGGCCGCCGAGGCCCAGAAGTTCCTGGCGCGCGTGGAGAAGATCGAGGCCGAGGCCGCCCGCCGCCTGTCCAAGGCCGATCACAACGGCGCGCTGGACGCCGGCGTCGTGCTGTTGTCCTATGAGTCGGTCGCGCTCGGGGAGCAGATCCCCGAGTCGACGAAGAAGAGCACCCCGCTCAAGCGCCCGCGCCGCCGCTGAGCGTCGCGCGCGTCTAACCGCGAGGGACCAGGCGGACCTTGGGCGGCATCTCGAACGGCTCGGGCGGCGGGGCGTCGGCCGGCCGCAGCCGGGTGCGCCCGCGGATGCGCTCCAGCGGCCACCCGGCGAGCTCGACCTCGTAGAGCGCCTGGGCCGGCATCGACAGGCCCTCGCGCCGCAGCTCGGCGACCGTGATGCCCCGGTCGCCCGCCTCCTCGAGCAGCCGCAGGGCGGTGCGTCCGTCGAGCGTGGTCAGGGTCGTCCGTGGGGGGCATCCGTGTGCGCAGGCTACCGGGCATTCCCAGAACCGGCGCACCTCATCCGTCACTGGCGCCGGGCCGCGGCTCGCGGGCGGCTTCGGAGGCGTTGAGGTTCTCCTCAGGTTCGCGCGCTGAAGTGGTGGCATGGCCTCCAGTCCGCCTCCCCTCGCCGGCGCCGACGTCGAGACGGCGGTGCTCGACACGCTCCCCCGCGTCAGCTTCCGCGAGCGCCGCCACGCCGTGACCGTCAAGCGTCCCGCCCCGGGCCGCTACCTCGAGGTCGACGACGGCGACGAGCGGCTGCTGCTCCCGCTGCGGCGCGGCACGACCCACGTGGGCCGCGGCTTCGGCGCCGATCTGCGTCTCGAGGACCAGACCGTCTCACGCCGCCACGCGATCCTGCACGAGCGCCGGGTGGGCACCAGGATCCTCGACGACCGCAGCGCCAACGGCACCTTCGTCAACGGGCGCCGCGTCCTGCACGCCGACCTGCGCGATGGCGACGTCGTCGTGCTCGGGCGCCTCGTGCTCACGTACCGCGAGGTCCCGAGTGGGTGAGCCGTACGCCGCCGGTGTCTTGACAACCGAACATTCACGATATATCGTGATGTTCTGTCGATATGACCTACTGAAGGGAGCACCACATGACCGGTGCCATGTACGCAGCGCCACGAGGGCACTGCCACCACAGGCGCGGCGGTCCTCGCCGCGCCGGCCTCCCCGAGTGGCTCGCGATGATGGGGGCGGGCGGCCCGGGCGCCGGCGGGCGGCCCGGATTCGGACCCGGCTTCGGCTTCGGGCCCGGCGGCCCCCCCACCGCGGCGGCCGCGGCCGTCGGGCCCGGCGCGGTGACATCCGCGCCGCCGCGCTCCTGCTCCTGGCCGAGGAGCCGCGCAACGGCTACGGCCTCATGCAGGACCTCGAGGCCCGCAGCGGCGGCGTCTGGCGGCCGAGTCCCGGCTCGGTCTACCCGGCGCTCGCCCAGCTCGAGGACGAGGGCCTCGTCCGTGCCGTCGAGCACGGCGGCCGCAAGCAGTTCGAGCTCACCGACGAGGGCCGCGCCCACGTCGAGGAGCACCGCGAGCGCTTCGGCACGCCGTGGGAGACGGTCGGCGAGGGCGTCCCCTCCGAGCTGCACGAGCTGCGGCACGCCGGCCAGGCCCTGGCCGTCGCCTCGATGCAGGTCGCCCAGACCGGCACGAAGGCCCAGCTGGGCGAGGCCAGGCGCATCCTGGAGGACGCCCGCCGCGGCCTCTACCGCCTGCTGGCCGGCGACGAGCCGTCCGGCGACGAGGACGCGCAGGAGTAGGACCCGATGGACGCCCGGGTCCGCCGCATGGCGGGCCCGGGCACGGGTGCGTCCGGGCGGCGTCAGCCCAGAAGCTTGCCCGGGTTGAGGATCCCGGCCGGATCGAGCCGGGCCTTGACGGCCCGCAGCACCTCGACGCCGAGGTCGCCGACCTCGGCGCCCAGCCACGGCGCGTGGTCGGTCCCGACCGCGTGGTGGTGGGTGATCGTCGCGCCCGCGCGCGCCAGCGCACCGGTCGCCGCGGCCTTCGCCCGCTCCCACTGCCCGACCGGGTCGTCGGGGTCGCGGCGCGCCAGCACCGTGAAGTACAGCGACGCCCCCGTCGCGTAGAGGTGCGAGACGTGGCAGGCCACGATCACGCCCTCGGGCCCGAGCGCGTCGCGCAGCACCGCGCCGACCTCGGCGTGCAGCGCCGGCAGCGCACGCCAGGAGGTGGCGGTCTCCAGCGTCTCGGCCAGCACGCCGGCGGCCAGCAGCTCGTCGCGCAGGCGGGGCGCGCGGAAGCGCCCCTCGCGCCAGGCGTGCGCGGCCTCCTCGCCCTCGGGCCGCGCCCCCACGCGCTCGAGGATCGCGTGCGCGGCGGCGCTGCGGCGCGCCACGTCCTCCGCGCCCGCCTCCCAGCCCACCAGCAGCAGGCAGCCCGCGGCGGGGGCGCCGCCCGTGGCCACGCCCATCGCGGTCTCGGTCTCGTCGGACAGGCGGGCGAGGTCGGGGCGCGGGCCGGCCTGGGCCAGCTCGCGCAGGACGGCCAGCCCCGTGGCCAGGTCGTCGACCCGCCAGGCCTCGTGGCGGCGGACCTCCGGCACCGGGCGGACGGCGAGGGTGACCTCGGTGATCACGCCGAACGCGCCCTCGGAGCCCAGCAGGAGCTGGCGCAGGTCCGGGCCGGCCGCCGTGCCCGGGCCGCGCCCGAGCCGCAGCTCGCCGGCGGGCGTGGCGGCGCGCAGGCGCTGCACGAGGTCGTCGAAGCGGCCCCAGCCCGTCGAGAGCTGGCCGGCCGAGCGCGTGGCGGCGTAGCCACCGATCGTCGCCCGCTCGAAGCTCTGCGGCACGTGGCCGAGGGTGAAGCCGCGCGCGCCGAGCAGCTCCTCGGCGCGGGGGCCGGTCACGCCGGCCTGCAGCGTCGCCGTCCAGGAGACCTCGTCGAGGTCCAGCAGCGCGTCCAGGCGCGAGAGGTCGAGGGCGATGACCGCGCTATGCGCGCCGGCCAGCGGGCGCACGCCGCCGACGACGCTCGTGCCGCCGCCGAACGGGACGACCGCGACGTCGTGCGCGGCGCAGGCCGCCAGCAGCGCGGCGACCTCGTCGTGGCCGGCCGGCAGCACGACGGCGTCAGGGGCGACCGGCGCGCCGGTGGCCCGGCGCACGAGGTCGAGGTAGGACATGCCGTTGGCGTGCGCCGCTCGGGCCGCGTCGTCGGTGCGCAGGTGCGCGGCGCCGACGACGGCCTCCAGCGCGGCGTGCGCGTCGCCGGGCAGGGCAGACGGCGGCGGCACGGGCTCGGGCACGGCGCCCGGCTCGGCGTCGATGGCCAGCGCCTGGCGCAGCAGCGCCCGCAGGCCGGGGTCCAGCAGCGGCTCGGACCCCGGCGGCGCCCAGCGCGCGGCGGGGTTGGGGGCGGCGACGGGTTCGCTCATCGTGAGAGACGATGTTACATTCAATGACCAGATGTCACTAGCCGCGCTCAACGCCTCCCGGCGGTCCCTCGCCCTCGAGGAGCTGCGCGACGGCGCGGCGCTGGACCTGCTCGTCGTCGGCGGCGGTGCGACGGGCGCCGGCGTCGCGCTGGACGCCGCCACGCGCGGCCTGCGCGTCGCGCTCGTCGAGCGCCGCGACCTCGCATGGGGCACGAGCCGCTGGAGCTCCAAGCTCATCCACGGCGGCCTGCGCTACCTCGCCCAGGGCGCGGTGGGGATCGCGATGGAGAGCGCGCGCGAGCGCGGCATCCTGCTCACCGCCACGGCGCCGCACCTCGTGCGGCCGATCACCCAGGTCGTCCCGCTCACCCCGGACGTCGACACGCGCGTGGAGCGCATCACCCGCATCGGCCTGGCGCTGGGCGACGGACTGCGCCGGGCGGCGGACACGAGCGCGCGCGAGCTGCCGCGCTCGCGCCGCCTGGGGATCGACGGCGTCCTGCGCCACGCCCCCGGCGTCCGGCGGGCCGGCCTGCGCGGCGGCCTGCTCTCCCACGACGCCCAGGTCGAGGACGACGCGCGCCTGGTCGTCGCGATCGCCCGGACCGCCGCCGCCCACGGCGCGCACGTCGTCACCCGCTGCGCGGCGCTGGAGCTCACCGGCGACGGCGCACGGCTGCAGGACGAGCTGACCGGCGAGCGGTTCGACGTGCGTGCCCGTGCGGTCGTCAACGCGACCGGCGTGTGGGCGGGCGAGCTGGCCGCCGGCCTGCGGCTGCGGCCGAGCCTCGGCACGCACCTCGTCGTCGACACCGCGCGCCTGGGCGGCCTGCAGGGCACGCTGAACGTCCCGGTGCCCGGGCAGCGCAACCGCTGGGTGTTCGCGATCCTCCAGCGCAGCGGGCTGGCCTACGTCGGGGTCACCGACGAGGAGGCGCCCGGCCGGTCCCCGACGTCCCCGAGCCGCCCGCCGCCGACGCCGCCTACCTGCTCACGACCCTGTCGGCCGCGCTCGAGGTCCCGCTCGAGGCCGCCGACGTGCTCGGCGCCTACGCGGGCCTGCGCCCCCTGCTGGAGGACACCGGGAGCGGTGCCGGCCAGACCTCCGACGTCTCACGCCGGCACGCGGTCATCACCATCCCCGGCGGGCCGATCAGCGTCGTGGGCGGCAAGCTCACGACCTACCGGCGCATGGCCCAGGACGCCGTCGACGCCGCGGTCGCGGCCGGCGGGCTGCCCGCCGGCGCGTGCCGGACGGCCCGCGTCCCCCTCGTCGGCGCCGCGCCGCGGGCGGCGCTGGCCGCCGTACGCGCGCCCGCGCGGCTCGTCGACCGCCACGGCACGGAGGCGCCCGCGATCCTGGCCCTGGCCGGCGGCGACCCGGCCCTCCTGGAGCCCGTGGCCGGCGGCCTGGACGTGCTCGGCGTCGAGGTGCTGCACGCCGTGCGCGCCGAGGGCGCGCTGGACGCCGACGACGTGCTGGACCGGCGCACCCGCATCGGCCTGGTGGCCGAGCACCGCGAGCGCGCACGGGCGACCGTCGAGGCGCTCGTCGCCGCGGGTCGTCAAGCTTCGCCGGCGTGAGCGACGCGACGACGGAGGCGATCCTGGATGCGACCCGGTCCTCGGTCCTGGACTTCGGGATCCGCCGCACGACCCTGACCGACGTGGCGCGCCGCGCGGGCGTGAGCCGCATGACGGTCTACCGCCGCTACCCCGACGTCGACGCCGTGCTGCGCGACCTCATGACGCGCGAGTTCGGCGTGGCCATGGCCGAGATCGCCCAGCGCGTCGACGGGGCCGACGGCCGCCGCCGTGCGGTGGGCCGGATCCTGGCCGTCGTCGACGCCCTGCGCGAGCACCCGTTGATGAACAAGATCATCGAGGCCGAGCCCGAGCTCCTGCTGCCCTACGTGCTGGGGCGCATGGGCGAGACGCAGCGCACGGCCGTCGCGCTGGCCGCTCGCGACATCGCGGCCGGCCAGGCCGACGGGTCGGTGCGCGCCGGCGACCCGCGTGTCCTGGGCCAGGTCGTCCTGCTCATCACGCAGTCCTTCGTGCTGTCGGCCGGCATCGACGAGGAGGTCCCCGCCGCGCGGCTGCGCGAGGAGCTCGAGCACGTGCTCGACGCGGCGCTGGCCCCGTGAGCCCGGCGGCGGGGCGCGCGGCTCCTCAGAGCGCCTTGAGCAGCGTGACGAGCAGGACGAGGAGCACGAGCACCGCGACGATGGCGGCGATCCGCGCCGCGCGGTCGGCGCGGGCCGTGTCGGTCCCGTGGTCGTCCTGGCGCCGGCGGCGGGCGATCTCGGCCAGCGGCACGGCGCCCGACGGGCGCTCGAGCGCCGCCTCGCGCTCGGTGCGCGCGACCTCGAGGTCGCCCCGGGCCTGCTCGAGCTCGCGGGCGACGCGGGCGCGCTCGCGGTCGGCCTGCTCGCGCTCGCGCCGCAGCGCGTCCTGCTCGCCGGAGACGGCGTCGCGGCGGTGCTCGGCCTCGGCCGCCCGCGCCGCGGCCTCCTCGCGCTGCCGCTCGGCGGCCTGCAGTCGCCGGCGCCGGTCCTGGAGCTCCTCGCGGGCGGCGTCGCGCTCGCGGCGCGCGGCGTCGCGCTCGGCGATCGCCGCGTCGCGCTGGGCGGTCAGGTCGGCCACCGCGGGGTCGCGCGCCGGGGGCGGTGCCGGTGCCGCGGGCCCCTGTGCGGGCACGGGCGCCGGGGCCGGTGCGACCGCCGTGCGCTCGCGCCGCAGGAAGGCCACCTCGGACTCCAGGCGGCGGATGCGCTCCTGGGCCTCGGCGAGCCGGCGGCGGTCGGCCGCGTGTGGGTCGGCGAGCGGCGGGCCGGCCGCGCCGTCGAGCGGCACGACGATGCTGGGCGCCACGGCGAGCTGGGCACGGCGGGGATCGAGCCGGCCACCGTCCCACGGGAAGGCGGCGCGCCAGGGCCGTCCGTCGGGAGCCCACGGCTTGTGGTCCAGGGTGGCCAGCAGCGTGCGCTCACGACCCGCGTCGTCGACGAGCAGCGCCGGGCGCACGAAGCGCATGCCGCGCACGCCGCTCCAGGTGCCGGTGATCTCGAGCAGTCCGTCGGCGCTCGCCTCCAGGCGCTCGAGCGCGAAGGCGACGGCGGCCGCGGATCCGGGGTCGTCGGCGGTGGCCATCGCCGCCAGGGTTCCCCGTGGAGGCCCCGACGTATCCCCCCGGCCGCCGCACGCTCCCCCGGGCATCGGTAGCGTCGGGTCCTTGGGACCGCTCCTGCCCGACCCGGGACCGCGAAACGCCCGCTGGGCGCGGCGGGCGAAGGGCATCGCGGTGGAGACCGTGGCCTTCGGCCTGGTGACGCTGGCGTTCCCGTTCCTGCTCGGCGCGGCCGCTGCGGTCGACCTCGTGCGCTGGGCCCTGCGGCGCCGGCCGTGGGTCGGGGTGCGGCTCGTGGCGATGGCCTGGTGGTTCCTGTTCGGCGAGCTGCGCGGGGTGGCCGGACTGGCCCTGGCGGGGCTGGCGTCGGGCGGCCGCGACACCCGCCGGCGGCGCTTCCGCGTCTACCGCCTGCGCCAGCAGTGGGCCGGCGGGCACCTGGACGGCGTGGCGCGCCTGTTCGGGCTGCGCTTCGAGGTGGAGGGGCTCGGCGACGTCGCGCCCGGGCCCGTGCTCATCCTCATGCGCCACGCGAGCATCATCGACAACACGCTGCCCGACGCGCTCGTGGGGCGCACCCACGGCCTCGGGCTGCGGTTCGTGATCAAGCGCGAGCTGCAGGTCCTGCCGACGATCGACATCGGCGGGCGCTGGGTGCCGACGAACTTCGTGCGCCGCGGCTCGGGCGACACGGCGGGCGAGCTGCTGGACCTGCGGCGCCTGGCGATCGACCTCGACCCGCACGAGGGCGTGCTCATCTACCCCGAGGGCACCCGCCACACGCCGGCCAAGCTGCTGGCCGCCCAGGAGGCCATCGCCCGCAGCCGCCCGGACATCGCGCCGCTGGCCGCCGGCCTGCACCACGTGCTGCCACCGCGGCTGGGCGGTGCGATCGCGCTGCTGGAGGAGGCCCGGGGCACCGACGTGGTGTTCTGCGGCCACGTCGGGCTCGACGGCTTCGAGCACATCGCCGACATCTGGTCGGGCGCGCTCGTCGGGCGCACCGTGCGGGTGCGCTTCTGGCGCCACCCGGCGGCCTCGGTCCCGGCGGAGCGCGACGAGCTCGTGCGGTGGCTGTACGCGCAGTGGCAGGTGCTCGACGACTGGGTCGGCGAGCACCGCGAGGCCTAGGCGGCGGTCCCCGGGGCGGCGGCGGCCGCGCGGCGGCGGTTGATCGCCCACAGCTCCCAGAACCCGAGCAGCGTCAGCAGCGCCGTGACGATCGCGCTGATCGCCAGCGCCGAGATCGCCGTGGCCGGCGCCAGGAGCACGAGCAGGACGACGACGGCCACCAGGCGCGGCGGGTTGCCCTGGGCGATCATGCGCCAGCGGAACGCGAGCTCGCCCGCGAGGAACAGCACCGGACCGAGCACGACCACGAGCGCCCCGGCGGTGCTGAGCGCCTCGTGCGGATGGGCGATGAGCAGGTCGTCGCCCACGGCCGCGAGGATCACCCCGGCGATGATCGGCAGGTGCAGGTAGGTGTAGGCGTCGCGGGCGAGCATGACGGCGTCGTCGTGCTCGCGCATGAGCCGCAGCGAGCCGTCGGCCGTCAGCCCGAAGTACAGCCACCACAAGGCCGCGGTCTCCAGGAAGGCCACGAACAACGTGAGGACGACCGTCGCCGTCAGGCCCGCCTCGGCGGCCGTCGCTCCCGTCACGACGATCGACTCGCCCAGCGCGATGATGATGAACCCCTGGAAGCGCTCGGCGAAGTGCCCCCCGTGCAGCGGGTGGCCCATCTCCATCAACGTGCCGCGGCCGGGGATCCAGTAGCGGGCCAGCGGCGCCGCGACGTCGATCGCCAGCGCCGGCCCCCAGAGCAGCAGGCGCCGGTCGCCGTCCAGCAGCAGCGCGCCGGCCAGCCACAGCACCGCGGCCGCCACGCTCCAGGCCAGCATCCGCTCGAAGTTGCGCCGCAGGGGATGGGCCGGGTCCAGGAGCACCATCCCCACGCCGTTGCGCCCGACCTGCAGGACGACGTAGGCCGCGGCGAACAGCAGGCCGTGCCGCGTGAACGCCTCGGGCAGCGCGGCCGCCATGAGCAGGCTCGCGAACATCGCGCCGAGCATCACCGCGCGCACCTCGGCCGTGCGCGGGTCGAACCAGTTGACCATCCAGGTCGTGTAGATCCACGCCCACCACACGACCGCCAGCAGGAACACGGCCCGCCCCGCGCCGGCCCAGGTCAGGTCGTCCAGCAGCAGGTGCGACAGCTGCGTGACGGCGAAGACGTAGACGAGGTCGAAGAACAGCTCGACCGCGGTGATCTCCTGCTCGCCGCCGTCGCGTGCGCGCAGGCGGTCGGGGGTCCTGGACGGGGCCGCGGCCATCGTGCGCGCACCGTAGCGGCGCCGGCGCTGAGGCGGCCTGCACCGGGTGGCCCGTCGGATGGCGCGAACGTGGGGTCATGCCCCACCGACGCGCCACGCGGCGCCGGCGACCGCCGCTCAGCCGCGCGGTGCGCCCGGGCGCACCCGGTGCAGCACGACCCACGCGCGGATCTCGACCGCCGACAGCGCGAAGCCACCCGGCGGGAGCCTCCCGAGGATCTCGCCCGCGAAGGCCGAGGCCGTCGCGGCGTCGGGCGCCCGGCCCGTCGCATCGTCGATGAGCGCGGCCGCGAGCCGGTCGGCGCCGGGGCCGGGACGGCCCCACAGCGCGCCGGGCACGTCGAGCGCCGCGCGGTCCTGCGGGCCGGGCCCGACGACGGTCACCCCGGCGCCCTCCGTCGCGCGCACGCCGAGGTAGACGCGCGACTCGTCCAGCAGCGAGGCGATCCGGGCCGCGGCCCCGCGGTCGCGCGCGGGCCGCCGGCACCGCGCACGCCGCGGCGCCACGATCCCGGGCACCGCCGCCCGGCGACGGCGGTCCTCACATCCGGACAGGGGGCGGGGGGACGACATGACGGGAGTGTGCGTGGGCCGGATGGACGCGGGCTCAGACCGCGCTGAGCGATTGCTGGGCCCGCGGGCCCAGGATCTCCCGCACCGGGACCGGTGCGTCGAAGCCCCCGAGGCGCGCGCTCGGCAGCTCGCGCATCGCGACGGCGCCGGAGAGCTCGGCGGCCGTCGCGGCCGAGATCAGCAGCTGGTTGGGCTCGGCGTGGTGGCAGAGGCGGGCGGCCATGTTGACCGCGGCCCCGACGTAGTCGTCGCCCTCGAACATGATCACGGCGCCGCCCGCGATGCCCCCGCGCAGCGGGAGCGTGCTGCCGGCGGCGACCTCGTCGCGCACCGTGGCACAGCAGGCGACCACCGCGTCGGCGTCGACGCCGGAGAGCATCACGCCGTCGCCCAGCCACTTCGTCACGCGAACGCCCCATCGCTCGGCCTCTGCGCGCAGCAGCGCCCGCAGCTGGGCCAGCACGGCCACGGCGGCGTCGTCGCCCGCGGCCTCGGTGTAGGCCGTGAAGCCACTGAGGTCGAGGAAGGCGAAGGTGCGGGTGACGCGCATGGACAGGGACGGGTATACAAGCTCGCCGACGGACGTGGTCTCCGCCCTGCCCCGCGTCACCCGATCGGGTACGCGGGGCCGGGCGCCGCCGGGCGGCCGTCAGCCGCCGGCGGGGGCGGCGCCCTCGTCCTCGGCCAGCACGCGCTTGGCGACCGCGAACGCGGCGTTGGCCGCCGGGACGCCCGCGTAGACCGAGGCGTGCATGAGCGCCTCGCGGATCTCGTCGACGGTCATGCCGTTGTTGCGGGCGCCCCGCAGGTGCAGCGCCAGCTCGGCCTCATGGCCGAGCGCCACGAGCACGCCGAGCGTGACCGCGCTGCGCGTGCGCCGGTCAAGGCCCTCGCGGCTCCACACCGAGCCCCAGGCGTGGCCGGTCATGAACCGCACCCACGGCTCGGTCAGCGGCGTCGCGGTGCCGACCGACCGGTCCACGTGCTCGTCGCCGAGCACCTCGCGGCGGATCTTCTCGCCCGTGGCGTAGGTCTGGTCGTCGTTCATGCGGGGCTCCTGTCGGTGGGGATGGCCGGCGGCCCGGTCATCGCCCGGGCCCGTGCGCTGGCGAACACCCTAGACCGCGCCCACCTCGCGCCCGGGGGCGTCGGCGCCCGCGCGGACGGGTACGTGACCACGCTCGTGCCCGACTCCGCCCAGCGCCCCGACCCCCACGTCGTCGTCCTGTTCGGCGCCCGCGGCGACCTCGCCCGCCGCAAGCTCCTGCCGGGCCTCTACCGCCTCGCGCGCGCGAGCCTGCTCCCGGAGGACTTCCGGATCATCGGCTCCGGACGCCACGCGCCCGACGGCGACTTCGCCGAGGAGGTCCGCGAGGCCCTCGACGAGCACGCCGCCGGCGACGTCACCGAGGAGGGCTGGGCGGACTTCGCGCCGCGGCTGTCGTTCGTGGCCTCCTCGGCCGACGACGGCGGCGACCTGGCCGCCGCGGTGCGTGAGGCCCGCGCCGAGCTGGGCGACGGCGCGCGGACGATGCTGTACCTGTCGGTCCCGCCGTCGGCCATGCGGCCGATGGTCGCGATGCTCGGCGCCACCGGCCTCGCGCAGGACGCGCGCGTCGTGATGGAGAAGCCCTTCGGCGCCGACCTGGCCGGCGCGCGCGAGCTCAACGCCGCGCTGCACGAGCACGTGGCCGAGGAGGACGTGTTCCGCATCGACCACTTCCTCGGCAAGGAGGCCGCCCAGGGCATCCTCGCGCTGCGCTTCGCCAACGGCCTGTTCGAGCCCATCTGGAACGCCGAGCACATCGCCTCGGTGCAGATCGACGTGCCCGAGGAGCTCGGGCTGGAGGGCCGCGGGTCGTTCTACGAGGAGACCGGCGCCTTCCGCGACATGGTCGTCACCCACCTCGCCCAGATGCTGGGCTTCGTGGCCATGGACGCGCCCGAGCGCCTCGACGCGGGCGCGCTGCGCGACGCCAAGGCCGCGGCGTTCGCCGCGCTGGCGCCGTTCGAGCCCGCCCATGCGGTCTTCGGCCAGTTCGAGGGCTACCGCGACGAGGCCGGCGTGGAGGGCGACTCGGCCACCGAGACGTTCGCCGCGCTGCGGGTGCACTCGCGCGCGCCGCGCTGGGCGGGTGTGCCGTTCCTGCTGCGCACCGGCAAGGCGATGGCGCAGACCCGCCGGACCGTCACGCTCACGCTGCGCGAGCCCGCGCACAGGATCTTCACCGCCGGCGACGCGAGCGCGGCGCGCCCCAACGAGATCGTCCTCGAGCTGACCGAGGACCCGAGGGTGGCCGTCGACCTGCGGGTCAAGGCGCCGGGCCCGGACCTGGAGGTCACGCGCGCGCCGCTGACCCTCGACGTGCAGCGCGAGCTCGACCAGGAGGGCCTGGAGGCCTACGAGCGCCTGCTGCGCGACGTGATGCTCGGCGACCAGCTCCTGTTCGCCCGCGCCGACGAGGTCGAGCGCCTGTGGGAGCTCGCAGCGCCGCTGCTGGCCGACCCGCCGGCGCCGATCCCCTACGCCCAGGGGTCCTGGGGCCCCGACGAGGCCCGCGACCTGGCCGCGCCGACGGGGTGGCGCCTGCCCGACCACGATGGCTGACGCCCCGCCGGAGATCGCCGAGCACGGGCTGATCGGCGACCTGCGCACCGCCGCGCTCGTCGCCGCCGACGGGACCGTCGACTGGCTCTGCGTCCCGCGCTTCGACTCGCCCAGCGCCTTCGTCGCGATCCTCGACGGCGAGCGCGGCAGTTCTACCTCCCGGACTCCTGCGTCCTCGCCACGCGCTTCCTGACCGCGCGCGGCGTGGCTCGGATGCGACCTGCTCGGCCTGCGGGGTCTCGACGCCCACGGGCCGAGCCTAGGGCGCCGGCCCCAGCTCGGCCACCAGGCCGTCGCGCAGCGGGCCCTTCTGGATCTTGGTGGCCGACATGGGCCAAGACGTGACGAGCCGGACGTGGCGCGGCACCTTGAAGCGGGCGATGCGCTCGCGGCAGAACGCGATGAGCTCCTCGGGGGTGGCCTGCGCGCCCGGGCGCAGCTCGACGAACGCCGCCGGCACCTCCTCCAGGCGCGGATCGGGGACGCCGACGACCCGGACGAGCTTGACGGCGGGATGGGTCGCCAGCAGCGACTCGAGCTCGGCCGGCGCGACGTTCTCGCCCCCGACCTTGAGCATGTCCTTCAGGCGCCCGAGGAACCGCAGCCGCCCGGCGTCGTCCAGCGCGCCGCGGTCGCCGGTCCGATACCAGCCCTCGGCGTGGAACGCCGCGGCCGTCTTGGCCTCGTCGTTGGCGTAGCCGCCGAAGAGCACCGGGCTGCGGACCTGGATCTCGCCCTCCTGCCCGGCGGGCAGCGGCGCGTCGGTTCCCGGCTGGGCGATGCGCACCTCCGTGCCGGGCAGCGGGCGCCCGCAGGTCGTGATGCGGGTCTCGAGGTCCTCGTCCAGCGCGCCGTAGGTGATCGCCCCGCCGCCCTCCGTCGAGCCGTAGAGCGAGAGCTGGACCACCCCGGGCAGCGCCGCCTGCATCTGGCGCAGCAGGTCGGGCGGCCCGACGTTGACGATGACCTGCGCGGCGGTCAGCGACGCGGCGTCGAAGCCCTCCTGGGCCAGCAGCCTCTGCGTGATCGGCGGGTAGGCGGGATAGAGGTGCGTGGCGCGCTGGGCCACGACGAGGTCCAGGGCCCGGCGCGGCTCGAACCACGTGTCGCTGACGAACGCCGCACGGGTGCGCACGCAGGACACGAGCGGGCCGATCGCCGCGAGGTGGAAGAGCGGGCACGGCGCCCACAGCCGGTCGCCCTCCCCGAGGCCGAGCACGCCCGCGACCATCGTCCAGTTGCGCACGATGGCGTCGTGGCTGATCCGGCAGCCGCGCGGCGAGGCCGTGGTGCCCGACGTGTACAGCAGCAGCGCGTCGTCGCCGAGCGCCCCTCCCGCCCCGCGGCGCGCGAGGTCGTCGCCCGCCACGGCCACGGCGCGGGCGGTCAGGTCGTCCTCGCCGAGCAGCCCGGCGCGCGGCGTCGCGCCCAGCGCGACGACGCAACGCAGCTCCGGCGCCCCGGCCAGCTCCAGCGCCGCGGGGTCGGGCGCATCGGCCAGCCCCGGCAGCGCCTCGTGCAGGAGGCCGGCCAGGTCGACGTGCTCGTCGATCCGGTCGCTGGTCACCACGATCCGCAGGCCGGCGTCCGCGATCACGAACGGCAGCTCGACGGCGCGGTAGCGGGTGTTGACCGGGACGGCCACCGCGCCGGCCAGCGCACAGGCGAAGAGCAGGACGGCGCCGTCGGGCGAGTTGGCCAGCAGGATCCCGACGCGGTCGCCGGGGGCGACGCCGAGGCCGATGAGGCCACGGGCCAGCTCCCCGGCGCGGGCGGCGAGCGCCGCGAAGTCCAGGCGCTCGTCCGGGAAGACGACGGCATCCAGGGCGGGCGCCCGTGCGGCGGCCTCCGCGAGCAGGTCGCCGAGGGTCACGCGCGGGTCTCCTGCTCGGCGGGCGCCAGCTCGGCGAGCAGCTGCTCGCGCAGCCGGAACTTCTGGATCTTGGTCGCCGACATCGGCCACTCGGTCACGAAGCGCACGTGGCGCGGCATCTTGAAGCTCGCGATCTGGCCGTCGCAGAACGCGACGACCTCGCCCGCGGTCATCGTGGCGCCGGGAACGAGCTCGACGAACGCGGCGGGCACCTCGTCCAGGCGCTCGTCGCGCACCCCGACGACCTGCACGAGCTTGATGTCGGGGTGGGTGGAGAGGTGGGACTCGATCTCGGCGGGCGCGACGTTCTCGCCTCCGACCTTCATCATGTCCTTGATGCGGCCGGTGTAGGTCACCATGCCGTCGGCGTCCATCGTGCCGCTGTCGCCCGAGCGCAGCCAGCCGTCCTCGGTGAGCACGGCCGCCGACTTCTCGGGGTCCTTGTGGTAGCCCTCGAACAGGCAGCTGCCGCGGATCTGCAGCTCGCCGGGCACGCCCGGCGCCACGGGCTGCTCGGTCTCGGGGTCGACCACGCGGACCTCGATGCCCGGGATGGCCGCGCCGCACGTGGCCGTGCGCTGGTGCAGCGTGGCGTCCCACTCGTTGCAGGTGATGGGCCCGGAGCACTCGGTCATGCCGAAGTGCCCGCCGATCTGCACGGCCGGGGCGAACGCCTCCTGGAGGAGCAGCAGCGTGTCGACGGGCGCGACGTTGAGCAGGCCGCGCACCCGCGAGAGGTCGGTCGTGGCGAAGGCGGGGTGCTTGATCAGCCCCATCGCGATCGGCGGGAAGACCGAGTACAGCCAGGTCGCCCGCTCGGCGGCGATGAGCTCGAGCGCCGCGCCCGGCTCGAAGTGCGGCATGGAGATGAGCGTCGCGCCGAGGTCGAAGGCGAACAGCAGCGGCCCGAGGCACGACATGTGGAACAGCGGCAGCGCGTCCCAGATCCGGTCGTCCTCCGTGATGCGCAGGATGGACGCCACCGCGCTCCAGCCGCGCACGATCGACTCGTGGGTCAGCAGGCAGCCCTTGGGCTCGGCCGTCGTGCCCGAGGTGAAGAGCATGATCCCGACGTCGCGCAGTCGCACGCGCGCCCGTGCGGCCAGCACGTCGGCCTCGCCGACGCGGTCGGCCAGAGCCTCGAACGCACGGCGCGGCAGCAGGCCCGCCGGCTCCTTGTCGCCGACGAGCACGACCGTGCGCAGCTGCGGTGCCTCGGGCAGCGCCAGGGCCAGCGGGTCGGCGGCCTCGGGCAGCCCGGGCAGCGCCTCGGTCAGCCGCGCGACGAAGTCGACGGCGTCGTCGACGATGTCGCTCGTCAGCAGCACGACGAGGTCGGCGTTGTCGGCGACGTAGCGCAGCTCGCGGGCGCGGAAGCGCGTGTTGATCGGCACGGCGACCGCGCCGAGCAGCTGGATCCCGAAGAACGCGAACACGAAGTCCGGGCAGTTGGGCATGAGCAGCCCGACGCGGTCGCCGGGCCCGACGCCCAGCGCCGCCAGCGACCGCGCCTGGGACAGCGCGCGCTCACGGACCTGCGCGTAGGTGAAGCGGGTGCCCGGGAAGACGAGCGCGTCGTGGTCGGGCCGGCGTTCGGCCGAGCGCATGAGCAGGTCGCCCATCGTGGTGGCGTGGGCCCAGATCGTCATGCGGTGGCTCCTCGTCGGTCGGTCACGTGATGGCCTCCCCGGCCAGCGTCGCAGCCAGCCGGTCGAGGTGCACGGGCAGCTGGTGGGCCAGGGCGGCGAGGCGCAGGTCGTCGGAGTGCCCGCGGGCGAAGGCCCGGACGCCCGCCAGGTTGTAGTAGGCGCAGCGCACGTAGCCGAGCACCCGGTGCCAGTGCAGGCGCCCCGCGTCCACCGGCGCGCCGGTGGCCTGCGCGTAGCGCTCCACGAGCGCCGCCTCGTCGACCCCGGCGGGCTCCCACACGGGGATGAAGCACCACGCGAGGTCCGACAGCGGGTCGCCGGCGCCGGCCATCTCCCAGTCCAGGACGGCGGCCAGGCGGCCGTCGGCGACGATCATGTTGCCCATGCGGAAGTCGCCGTGCACCAGGGCGCTGCGCAGCGGAGCGGGCTCGTGGCGCGCCAGCCACCAGAGCGCGCCGCGCAGCACCGCGGGCAGCTCCCCGAGGCGCTCCAGGCGCCGCGCGTAGAACTCGAGCTCGGTCGGCGCCTCGCCGGGGCCGACCTCCGGGGCGTCGAGGTCGCCGGGCGCGATGCGGTGCAGCGCGGCCAGCGTGTCGACCGCGTCGGCGGCCAGCGCGGCGCGCTCGGGCTCGCCGAGGTCGTGCCAGCCGACGGGCACCGTGCCCGCGATGCGCTCCATGACCAGGAACGGGCGCCCGAACGGGTTGTCGTCGCCGTCGTCGTGCCAGAGCAGCCCCGGGGCGGGTACCCGGCCCGCGACGGCCTGCAGCGCGGCGCGCTGGGTGCGGATCGCCCGGGGGCCGGAGGCGGGGGTCGGCAGCCGCAGGACGGCGTCGACCGCCGCGCCCTCGCGGTCGACGCGCACGAACCAGGTGTCCTGCGAGAGCCCGACGGTCGCCCGGCCGGTGCACCGGACACCCGCGTCCTCGCCCCGGGCGGCCAGCCAGGCCTGCAGCGCGCCGGCGACGTCCTCGTCAGCCACGCGACGCAGCCGACCAGTCGACGGGGTGCACGGGAGCGCGGTCCGCCGCGGCCAGCCGCCGCATCGCGGCGAGGACGGCCGGCTCGTCGGCGCGGTCCAGCGCCTCGAGCAGCGCGGCCTCGAGCGCGTCGCGCTGCGCACCGGGCGCGGCCGCCGGCGCGGGCGCCGGCGCGAGGTTGGCGACCAGGCCGGCCAGGGCGTGCAGCTGCGCGCGCAGCTCGGGCGGCTCGGCGCGGCCCGCGAGCGCGGTGACGGCCTCGGCGAGCCGTGAGGGCGGAACCGCCGGCAGCGGCGTCATCGGCGCCCGGTGCCGGTTGGGGGGATCGGGGACATCGCGCTCCTCGTCGGATTCGACCAATCGATCGATTGAGGAATGTATCGGTCCCGGCGTGGATCGGACGACCTTCGCACCCGGCGCGGGCTCCGGCGCGGTAGCGTGCGCGCGTGCGCGCCGTGCTGACGACCCCCCGCGCCCGGGCCGAGCGCCAGGTCCTGGCCGCCGGGCGTGCCCTGGCCGCCCGCGACATGGTCACGGGCACGACCGGCAACGTGAGCGTCCGGCGCGGCGACCGGATCGTGATCACCCCGTCGCGCACCGCCTACGCCACGATGCGCCGGCGCGACCTCGTGACCGTAGGGCTGGACGGCGCGGTCGTACGCGGCACGCGCAGCCCGTCACGCGAGCTGGCGCTGCACCTGGCGATCTACGCCGCGCGCCCCGACGCCCGCGCGCTCGTTCACACCCACACGCCGCACGCCACGGCCTGGAGCTTCCTGGACCTCCCGCTGCGCCCGCGCACCGAGGAGATGGACTACTACGCGATCGGCGAGATCCGGACCTCGCGCCCGGCGCCGGCCGGGTCGGCTGCGCTGGCCCGGGCGGCCGTCGACGTCCTCGGCGACGCGCGCGCGGTGCTCCTCGGCCACCACGGCGCGGTGACCGTCGGCGCCGACCTCGACGAGGCGCTGGCGATCGCGCAGGCCGTCGAGCACCAGGCCCACGTCGCCTGGCTGCTGCGCGGCGGCGACCGCGCGGCGGGCCCGCTGCGCCGCAGCGCCCACGTCGCGCCCGCGGGGCGCCGGCCCTGACCGCGGGGACGGGCGGATGCGATCCGCTAGGGTCTGCACCAACCGATCGATTGGTCGAAGAATGACCGTCGGACGCCGCACATGACCGGACCTGCCCCCACCAGCTGGGCCGTGGACCCCGATGCCGCGGGGGCCCGCCTCGTCGTGCCCGGCGTCTGGCGCCTGCGCCTCCCCCTGGCCTGGCCCGGCGTCGACCACGTCAACGCCTACGCCATCGAGCGCGACGACGGCATCATGCTCGTCGACACGGGCTCGGCCGGGCACCCGACCTGCCTGGCCGCGCTGGAGACCGCACTGGCCCAGGCCGGGTACGGCGTGCCGGACGTGCGGGTCGTCGCCGCGACGCACGGCCACTCCGACCACGTCGGGCTGGCCGCCCACCTCGTGCGTCACGCCGGCGCCGAGGTCTGGGCGCACCCCGCCACCGACGCCTCGTTCTTCGACATCGTCCGCGAGCCCGACCGCTTCCACGCCGCCCGGGAGCGCCGGGCCCGGCGCGAGGGCGTCCCCGAGGAGCGGCTGTTCGCCGTGGCCACCGCCGAGGAGGAGGTGCAGGCCACGCTGGCGCCCGTCGCCGTCGACCACGTGCTCGTCGACGGCGTGCGGCTGCCGTCCGCACTCGGCGACTGGGAGGTCGTCGAGACGCCCGGGCACGCGGCCTCACACGTCTGCCTCGTGCAGCGCGAGCACCGCCTCGTCTGCGCCGGCGACCTCGTCTGCTTCGCGTTCAGCCCGTGGCTGGACTACGGCTTCAGCGCCGACCCCACGACGGAGATCCTCGCCTCGCTGGACCGCATCCAGGCGCTGGGCCCGATGGCGTGGGCGCTGCCCGGCCACGGCCGGCCGCTGCCCGACCTCGGCGCGGTCATCGACGAGCACCGCCAGCAGTTCGCCCGGCGCATCGAGGAGGTCCGCGACGCCGTGACCGACGTGCCGACCGGGGCCTACGCGCTGACCACGCACCTGTGCCCCGACGTCCCCGACCGCTGGCTGGCGGGCCAGTTCTCCGAGGTGCTCGCCCACCTCGCCCACCTGCGCCACCGCGGCGAGGTGGTCCGCGAGGAGGCCGCCGACGGCAGCTACGGCTACCGGTCGGCCGCGGAAGGGGGACCGCCCGCCCCGTGAGCGGCCCGCCCCCCGCCGATTGGGCGGTCGACCCGGCCGCCGCCGGCGCCCGGCTCGTCGTGCCGGGCGTGTGGCGCCTGCGGCTGCCGCTGGCGCTGCCGGGGATCTCGCACGCCAACGCCTACGTCGTGCAGCGCGACGACGGGATCATGCTCGCCGACTGCGGCATCGCGGGCGACCCGACGTGCGCCGTGGCGCTCGAGGCCGCCGTCGCGCAGACGGGGCACACGCTGGCCGACGTGCGCGCGATGGTCGCCACGCACGCGCACGCCGACCACCTCGGCCAGGCCGCCCACGTCGTGGCCGCCGGCGGGGCGGAGTTCTGGGCGCACCCGGCCGCCGAGCAGTGGTACTACGGCATCCTGCGCGAGCCCGAGCGCGTCTACGCGGCGCGCGAGCGCCGCGCCCGCCAGGAGGGCGTGCCCGAGGCGATCCTGGACGACTACGCCAGCGTCGACGAGGAGGTCGTGGGCACGATGGCGATCGTGCCGATCGACCACAAGCTCGTCGAGGGCGTGCGCCTGCCGTCCGTGCTCGGCGACTGGGAGGTCATCGAGACCCCGGGCCACACGACGTCACACACCTGTCTGGTCCAGCGCGAGCACCGGCTGGCGATCACGGGCGACCTGGTGTGCACGGTCTTCTCCCCCTGGCTGGACTACGGGCTCAGCCCGGACCCGCTGGGCGAGACCCTGGCCTCGCTGGACCGCCTGGACGCGCTCGGACCGATCGCCTGGGCGATGCCGGGCCACGGCCGGCCGCTGGACGACCTGGGCGCCGTCGTCGAGATGCACCGGGAGGGCCTGAGCACCCGCTGCGAAGAGGTGCTGAGGGCGGTGGCCGAGGCGCCGTCGGGCGCCTACGCACTGGTCGAGCACCTCGGCGGCAACACCCATGCCAACGCCATCGGCCGCTTCACCGAGGTGCTCTCGCACCTGGCCCACCTGCGCCGGCGCGGCGCGGTCGCGCGCGAGCGCACCGCCGACGACACCTACATCTACCGGACGACAGGGGACGCGCCATGACCGGCACCGACGGCAGGATCAGCGGCTTCTTCCACGCGGGGGTGACCGTCTCCGACATGGAGGCCTCGCTGGCCTTCTACCGCGACGCTCTCGGCCTCGAGGTGGCCTCCGACGACATCACGGGCGGGCCGTCGGCGCACCGCATCTGGGGCATGCACACCGAGAAGGTCCGGGTCGTGTTCCTGCGCGTGCCGGGCAGCGACGCGCTCGTCGAGCTGTTCGAGTTCTACGACCTCGAGCGCCATCCGGCCTCGGCGCGCCCGTGCGACTTCGGCGCCGGTCACATGTGCCTGTACGCCGAGGACCTCGAGGCGCTCCACGCGCACCTCGTCGGCCTGGGGTACCGATCGCGCGGCACGGAGGTCGTCACGATCGACGCGGGCCCGCACACCGGGGCCAAGGCCGTCTACATGAAGGACCCCGACGGCTACCACGTCGAGCTCTACCAGCGCGCGCCGCGCCGGGCTCAGTAGCGCCAGCCGAAGCCCTCCAGGCGGCGGCCGAGGATGTCCTCCACGACGGTGAGCCCCGCGCGCGCCGCGCGGTCGACGCCGATCCCGCGCGAGCGGAACGTCTCGGAGGCGAAGTACAGACCTTCGACGTTGGGCGCGCGCCAGTGCGGGCGGAACGTGCCGACGAGCCCGGGCTTCTGGATGACCCCGAACGACGGGTCGTGCACGAGGTGGCGCCGTCGCCAGTAGGCGCTGCGCAGCCCGGGGTACATCTCCTTGAGATCGGCCTCGAAGGCCTCGAACTGCCGCGTGAGGTACCCGGGATCCTTGGCCTTCTCGCCGGGGATGATGCCGCCGGCGACGACGAGGTTGACGCCCTCGGGCGCGCTGGTCGGGTCCATCGCCGACTGGTTGAACATGAAGCCCGACACCCCCGCGCGCGGCGTGTGCAGCCACGTCGCCAGCTCGCGGTCGCTGTTGATGTGGACCTCGTCCCGGGTCGCCAGGTACAGGCCGAGCCACGAGATGCGCAGGTGGTCCTGGGCCAGGAAGCGGATCTGGGCCGTGTACCAGTCGGGCAGCGCCGACTCGGGCACGACGCGCAGCACGTTCCAGACCGGCAGCGTGGAGATGACGCAGTCGGTCTCGAGGACCTCGCCCTCCAGGAACTCGTTGGGCATGATCTTGTTGCCGCCCAGGACGACGCCCTTGACCTCCTCGTCCTCGATGAGCACCGAGTCCACGGGCGTGCGCATCCGCACGTCGCCGCCGTGCTCGACGACGGCGTCGCGGAGGTCCTCGAACATCCCGTCCCAGCCCTGCCCGGGCCAGAACGAGTAGCCCGCCATGCGGGCCTCCTCGTAGTGCATCTTGCGCACGAAGAGGTTCTCGGAGGCCGAGTGGTCGTACCACTCGTCGGTCATGCACTCCAGGACGGCGAGGAACTCCCACAGGTCGATGACGCCCTGGTCGTGCGTATGCTGGCGCAGCCACTCGCGCAGCGGGCGGTCGTCCCAGCGCTCGAGCTCCTCGTAGGTGGTGTCCATGAGCGCGCCGATGACCTTCTTGAGCTCCTCCTTGCCGCCGGAGTAGCGGTCGCGGATCGAGCCCCACCGCAGCTGGTCGTGGTCCCACACGATCATGTCGGAGGACTTGGCGCCGTGCACGAGCGTCTTGCCGACGTGCTCGAAGACCTTCGTGATGCCCGAGCCGGTGTCCTCGAGCAGGTGGCCGCCGAGGTTGAGCTTGAAGCCCTCCTCGGGCACGGCCATGCCGCGGCCGCCGAGGTAGGGCCCGGCCTCGCAGAGGACGACCTGCTTGCCCTCCTTGGCCAGCAGGGCCGCGCAGGTCAGCCCCGCGGCGCCCGCGCCGATGACGACGACGTCACAGCGTGGCATCGTGCTCGATCCGCAGCTCGGTGAGGGCGCGGGCGGCCAGGCTCGGCACCCACGTGGGCTCCGCCGCGCCCTCCGCGTAGCGCAGCCCGGGCAGGCGCTCGACGATCCGCGCGATCGCCACGCGCATCTCGATGCGCGCCAGCATCGCGCCGATGCACGCGTGCACGCCCTTGCCGAAGGCCACGTGGGCGTTCGGGCTGCGGGTGATCAGGAAGCGGTCGGGATCGGGGAACTTCTCGGGGTCGCGGTTGGCGGCCGCCGGGGAGACGAGCACGCGGTCGCCCTTGCGGATCGTCTTCCCGCGCAGCTCGAAGTCCTCGATGACCCAGCGGTGCAGGATCTTGATCGCGCCCTCGACGCGCAGGGACTCCTCGACGGCCTTGCCGCTGAGCTTGGGGTCGGCCCGCACGAGCTCGAGCTGGTCGGGGTGGTCGATGAGCAGCTTGACCGCCGAGGTGATCGTCGTGGTCGTCGTCTCGTGCCCGGCGAAGAGCATGAGCGCGCACATGGAGCGGATCTCGTCGTCGGTCAGGTTCTCCTCCGTGCCGTCGCCGGCGATGAGGTCGGAGATCATGTCTTCGCCGGGCTCGCGCCGCGCCTTCTCGATGAGCACGCCGAAGTACTCGAACATCTCGGCGATGGAGCGTTCGGCCAGGGCGTGGCGGTCGTCGCGTCCCTCGCCGCCCGCGCCGAAGGCCACGAGCGCCAGGTCGTTGGACCAGTCCTTGAACCGGTCGGCGTCCTCGGAGGGGGCGCCGATGAGCTCGGAGATCAGCGTCGCCGGCAGCGGGAACGTGAAGGCGGCGATGAGGTCCTGCTCGCCCGAGGCGATGAAGCTGTCGAGGTAGCCGTCGACGAGCTCGCGGATGCGGCCCTCCATGGCCACCACCTTGCGCGGGTGGAACGCGTTGGTCGCCAGGCGGCGCAGCCGGGTGTGCGCGGGCGGGTCGGTGACGACCATCCACTCCGCCATCTGGGCCATCACGCCGCCGGCCTTCGCCCGGTTCTCGGGCGTGAGGGCGTCGAGCAGCGGCCGGACGCGGTCCGAGCTCAGCGCCGGGTGGCCGAGTGCCTCGACGACGTCGTCGTAGCGCGTGACGATCCACGCGCGGTGGGCCGGGCTGTAGTGCACCGGGTCCTCCTCGCGCAGGCGCGCGAAGAACGGCCACGGATCGTGGTTGAGCTCGGGGTCCAGCAGGTCGTCGCGCAGCGCGCCCTGGGTCGTCATCGGGTCCTCCTGTGGTGTCGCGGCAAGGGAAGGGCCGGGCGGCTCACAGCGCGAGCCCCGCGTCGGCGCCGGCGTTGATGGCGTGCACGAAGTCGGCCGGCTCGGACGCGTCCCCCAGGACGACGACCTCGACGCCGTCGCCCAGCGCCTCCGCGAGCGCGGAGCCGCGCGGGCGCCACCCCAGCGCCAGGGCGACCCGGTCGGCCGGCACGGCGTGGACCTCGCCCTCGGGGTCCTCGTAGAGCACGTCGTCGTTCTCGACCATCACGACCTTGGCGCGGGTCAGCAGGGTCACCCCGTCCTCGCGCAGCGTGCGGAGCAGGTGGCGGCGCGTGATGGCCTCGATGCCGAAGCCGATGCCGCCGCGCATCTCGAGGATCGTGACCTGCGCGCCGGCGGCGCTGAGCAGCTCGGCCGTCTCGCAGCCCGTGGCGCTGCCGCCGATGACGACGACGCGGTCGCCGGCGCCCACCGCGACGTCGCCGCGCAGCAGCTCGAGCGCGTCGTGCACGTGGGCGGCGCCCAGGCCCGGGATCGGCGGGATGAGCGGCTCGGCGCCCGTGGCGACCAGGACGACGTCGGGCGCCTCGGCGGCCACGACGTCGGCCGTCACCTCGACGCCCGTGTGGGCCTGTACGCCGAGCTCGACCAGGCGGCGCGCCTGGTAGTCGCGGAAGCGCAGCACCTCGCCCTTGGACGGCGCCAGGCCGGCGACCTCGAGCTTGCCGCCGAGGATGTCGTCGCGCTCCCAGATCGAGACCTCGTGGCCGCGCACGCGGGCCATGCGCGCGGCCTCCATGCCGGCCGGCCCGCTGCCGACGACCATGACGCGCCGCGGCGCGGCCGCCGGCTCCACGGCCCACCCGAGCTCGCGGCCGGCCTCGGGGTTGACGGCGCAGCGGGCGTGCTCGCCGCGGCCGACGAGGTCGACGCAGGCGTTGCAGGCGATGCACGGCCGGACCTCCCCGAGGCGTCCGTCGCGGACCTTCGCGGGCCAGTCGGGCTCGGCGATCAGGCCCCGGCCCAGGCAGATGAGGTCGGCCTCGCCGGAGGCGACGACGTGGGCGGCCAGGGCCGGGTCGTCCAGGCGCCCGACCGCGATGACGGGCACGTCGACGGCCTGCTTGACCGCGGCGGCCAGCGGCACCATGTGCCCACGCGGGACGAACATGGGCGCCAGCGTGACGTGCAGCGTGTGCCAGGTCCCGGCGGTGACCGAGATCGCCGCCACGCCGTCGTCCTGCAGCCGGCGCGAGACGGCGACCGCGTCCTCGATCGCGAAGCCGCCGGGCACCGCGTCCTCGCCGTTGATGCGCCAGACCAGCGGGAGGGCGTCGCCGCCCACGGCGACGATGGCGCGTGCGACCTCGCGCGAGAAGCGCGCCCGGCCGGCGAGGTCGCCGCCGTAGCCGTCGGTCCGCCGGTTGTCCAGGGGCGAGAGGAAGTTGGACGGCAGGTAGCCGTGGGCGCCGTGGACCTCGACGAAGTCGAAGCCCGCCTGCATCGCCAGGCCGGCGGCGCGGGCGTAGTCCTCCACGATCGCGGCGATCTGGGCCTCGTCGAGCTCGTGGGGCACCGGCGCGTGGGAGTTCAGCGGCACCGGCGAGGGCGCGACGGTCGGGCCCTCCACGACCTGGCGGCCCGGGTGCATGAGCTGCACGCCGATCGTGACGTCGTGCGGGCGCAGCGCCTGCACCAGGCGGCGAAGGCCCGGGAGGTACTCCTCGCCGCAGATCTTGGGCTCGGGGCCGACCGTGTCGGCCGAGACGAGGCAGCCCTCGACGGTGATCGTGCCCACGCCGCCGCGCGCGCGGCGCACGTAGTAGGCGATGGTCTCGTCGGTGATGTGCCCGCTCTCGTCCAGGCAGGTGCCCATCGGCGCCATGATGAGCCGGTTGCGCAGCACGAGGCGCCCCAGCCGCAGCGGCTCGAACAGGACGTCGGTCCCGGCGGCGACGGGGGTCATCGCGGTCGTGCGCATGCACCCGCAACACTACCGTGCGGGAAGTGCCTGAATCAAACAATCGGTCGGTCAGTAAGATGCACGTCGTCCACGAGCCCCCGCAGGAGGAGCCCATGCGCCACCCGACCATCCGGAGGGCGATCTGATGCGCGTCACCCTCGGCGCCCCCGGCCGGATCATCCCACCGGCCGCCAAGGCCATCGAGTTCGCCCAGCGCGCCGAGCGCGACGGGTTCGACGCGATCTGGTGGCCGTGCCATCTCATGGGCTGGATCCCCGACTCCGTGTGGACCCGCGACATGACGCTGCTGGCCGACTACCAGGACAGCCCGCACACGCACTTCGACCCGCTCATGATGATGGGCGCCGCCGGCGCGGCGACCACGTCGATCAAGGTCGGCGTCTGCGTCACCGACACGATCCGCCGCCACCCCGCGATGCTCGCCCAGGCGGCCCTGACGGCCGACCACCTGGCCTCAGGGCGAGCCGTCCTCGGCCTCGGCTCCGGCGAGCGCATGAACATCACGCCCTACGGCATGGAGTTCGAGAAGCCCGTCGGGCGCCTGGAGGAGGCCGTCAGGCTCATGCGCCTGCTCTGGAGCACCGACAAGCCGGTCGACTTCGACGGGCAGTTCTTCCGGCTGCGCGACGCGGTGCTCGGCCTGCAGCCCTACGAGGGCCGCCCGCCGGAGGTGTGGCTCGCCGCCCACGGCCCGCGGATGCTGCGCATCACCGGGCGCCTGGCCGACGGCTGGCTGCCCACGAACATCCGGCCGGAGGCCTACGCCGAGAAGCTCGCGGTCATCCGCGAGAGCGCCGAGGGCGCCGGGCGCGACCCCGACGCGATCACGCCGTCCATGCTGGCCTACGTCATCTGCGCACCCGACGAGGAGACGCTGGCGACGATGCTCGAGTCGCCGATGGTGCGGATGCTGTTCGCCGCCGTCGACCTGCCCGAGGACACCTACACGCGCCACGGGTCCACGTCGCCGTTCGAGGGCGGCACGGGCTTTCACTCGTTCATGCCCACGACGGTCACGCGCCAGGAGGCCGAGCGGATCATCGGCCACATCCCCGGCGGCATCGTGCGCGAGCACACCCTGTGCGGGACGCCGGAGACCATCGCCGAGCAGATCCGCACCTACGGGCAGGCCGGCCTGCGCGACGTGATCCTCTGGAACATCACGCCGTTCGCCGATCCGGCCCAGTCCGTCTTCTCCTTCAAGGCGATGACCGAGGTGCGCCGCCTGCTCGACAGCGAGGAGCCGGCGCATGCCGTCGCCTGAGCGCCCGCTGGAGGGCCGCGTCGCGCTGGTCACCGGCGCCAGCCGCGGCATCGGGCGCGGCATCGCGCTCGAGCTGGCCGCCGCCGGCGCCGCGGTCGGCGTAAACTACCGCCGCGACGAGGCGGCCGCGCGCGAGGTCGTCGGGCTGGTGCAGGCGGCGGGCGGACGGGCCGTCGCGCTACAGGCATCGGTGACCGAGCTCGCGGAGGTCGACGCGCTGGCCGACGCCGCGCTGGAGGCGCTGGGCCCCGTGGACCTGCTCGTGTGCAACGCCGGGATCGCGTCGCGCGGGCAGTCCGTGGCCGACACCGACCCCGCCGAGGTCCAGCGGGTCGTCGCGACGCACGCCTTCGGCGCCCACCGCCTCATCCAGCGGCTGCTGCCCGGCCTGCGCGCCGCCCCGCGCGGCGACGTCGTCGTCATCTCCTCCTCCGAGCTGGCGGCCATGCGCGCCAACGGCGCGCCGTACAACATGGCCAAGGCGGCGCTCGAGGCGCTCGCGCTGACGCTCGCCCACGAGGAGGTCGGCAACGGCGTGCGGGTCAACATCGTGGCGCCCGGTCTCGTGGTGACCGACATGGGGTCCAAGCTCGTCAAGGCCAAGCTCGGCCTCGACGACATCTCGCAACTCGACGCCGCGCAGCCCCTGGGCCGGGTCACCCGCCCGGCCGACGTGGCGCGGGTGGTCCGCTTCCTGGCCTGCGAAGATGCCGCGATGGTCACCGGGCAGCGGATCGTGGTCGACGGCGGGGCGGATGCGTCCCCCACGGGATGAAGGGCGGCCCCGACGACCACGAGCCCTACGCGCGCTGGCTGGGCCTGCGCGTCCTGGGCCCGGGCCAGGTCGCGCTGACGGTCCGCCCCGAGCTGGTCAACGGCATCGGCAAGCTGCTCGGGCCCGTGGGCTTCGCGCTCGTCGACTTCGCGATGGGCAACCTCGTCTGGCATGACCTCGAGCCGGGGCGGGGTGCCGCGACCGTGAGCACGGCGGTCAACTACCTCACGAGCACCGACCACGGCGAGGTCACCTGCACGGCGACGGTCGACCGTCGCGGGCGCACGCTGGCCTACACCAGCGCCGAGGTCCACACGGAGGACGGCCGGCTGATGATGACCGGCATCGGGACGTTCGCGATCATCACGCCGCCGCCGGGCCGGGGCCGACGATGAGCACCTCGGCGCTGCCGGAGACCACGCGGCGCCCGCCGTCGACGTCGAGCCAGGTCTCGCAGGAGACGACCATCGCGCCGCCGTCGTGCTCAACGCCGGTCACGACGCCGCCGGCCACGACGCGGTCGCCCGCCGCGACGGGCGAGAGCAGGCGGAAGCGCAGCCGGCGCAGCTCGGCGCCCGGGAAGGCCTCCTGGAGCATGGCCACGACGTAGGCGCAGTTCGCCGGCCCCTGGTTGACCGGGCGGTCGCCGAGCCCGGCCGCCGCGGCGGCGGCTCCGTCGAGGTGGATGGGGTTGGGGTCGCGTAGGAGCTCGGCCAGGCCCCGCATCGCGTCGGCATCGACGGGGTCGACGACCCGCTCGGGCAGCGGCGCGCCGCCCTGCGGCCCGGCGCTCATGCCGCCCGCCGCGGGACGACCTGGACGGCGAGGCACGTCGCGGCAACGCCCTCGTCGTCGGCCAGGCGCACGCGCATGCGCATGAGGTCGAACGGCCCGCTGCGCCCCGCCGTGCGGCGCACGTCGACGATCTCGCCGAGGACCCGGTAGGTCCCGGTCCGCAGCGGCCGGTGCAGCTCGAGGTCGACCTCGCCGAGCATCGGCCCGTCGGTTGCCATGTCGCAGCCGACCTGGGCGTAGACGTCCTCGATCGGCACGCCCAGGTGACCGACCAGCGCGATCATGAGCCACAGCGGGTGCACCGCGTCGCCCTCGAGCGCGCGGCCGCCGACCAGCGCCGTGAAGCGCCGGTCGCCCGCGGCGGTCACGGTCATCGCGCCCTCGGGCAGCGGACGCCCGGCCAGATGGTCGTAGCTCACCGCGGCGACGCTACCAGCGCCTCCCCGGGTTCAACCAACCGGTTGGCTGGTGCGAGGGTGCCCGAGGTGGTAGCGTCGGCCCATGTCCAGCCGTCCGGCCGCCGGCCCCGACGACCACCCGTCCGCCCACCGCCGCTGCGTCACCGGCCTGCTGGCCGACACCGCGCGTGAGCACCCCGGCCGGCCCGCCGCGTCGTTCCCCGAGGGCCAGGAGAGCTACGCCGAGCTGCGGTCCATGACGCTGCTGGCGGCGCGGCGCCTGCACGCCGCGGGCGTCAGCCCCGGCGATCGCGTCGGCATCCTCCTGCGCCGGGGATCGCCGGCCTACCTGGCGCACGCGCTGGGCGCCATGACCCTCGGGGCGATCTGCGTCGGCGTCAACGCCCGCAACAAGGTGCGCGAGCTCGGCTACGTCCTGCGCCACTCGGGGATGCGGCTGCTGCTCTCCGACGAGGAGTTCGCCGGCCTCATCGCGCAGACCGGGCTGCCCGACGGATGCGCCGCCGTGTCCCTCGGGGCCGACGCGGCGTTCGACGCGGGCGCCGCCCGCGTCACGGAGGACGACGTCCTCGCGCTGGAGGACCGCGTCACCCGCGGCACCCACGCGCTGCTGCTCTACACCTCCGGCACCACGGCCGACCCCAAGGGCTGCCTGCACTCTCACGCCACGCTGCTGGCCGAGGGCGAGAACTGCTGCGAGCGCCTGGCGATGACCGCGGCGGACCGCTTCTGGACCCCGCTGCCGCTGTTCCACATCGGCGGGTGGCAGGTCCTCATGACCACGCTCTCGCGCGGGGCGTGCTTCAGCCACGCCGGGCTGTTCGAGCCCACCGCCGCGCTGGACCAGCTCGAGCGCGAGCGTGTGACCGTCGCCTTCCCGGCCTTCGAGCTCATCTGGAACGACGTGCTCAGCCACCCGCGCTTCGCCGAGGCCGACCTCGGCGCGCTGCGGGCGATCATGAACGTCGGCGCCCCCGCGCGCCTGGAGCAGATGCAGGCCCAGGTGCCCCACGCGGCGCAGATCTCGTGCTTCGGCAGCACCGAGTCCTGCGGGTCGATCTGCCTCGGCGACCCGCTGCGCGACTCGCTGCACTCGCGCACCCACACCTCGGGGCGCCCGATGACCGGCGTCGAGGTCCGCATCGTCGATCCCGACAGCGGCGCCGAGTGCGGGCCGGGCGTGCCGGGCGAGATGTGGTTTCGCAGCCCGACGCGGTTCGTCGGCTACTACGGCGACCCGGCGGCGACCGGGGCGGCCGTCGACGCCGGCGGGTGGTTCGCCACGGGCGACCTGATGGCCTGGCAGGACGACGGCACGCTGACGTTCATGGGCCGGCTGAAGGACATGCTCAAGGTCGGCGGCGAGAACGTCTCGGCCGCCGACATCGAGGGCTACCTCATCACCCACCCGGCGATCGCGGTGGCCGCCGTGGTCGGCGTGCCCGACGACCGCTACGGCGAGGTGCCGGCGGCGTTCGTGCAGCTGGCCCCGGGCGCCGAGCTCACCGAGGCCGAGCTCGTGGCGTTCTGCACGGGCCGGATCGCCACCTACAAGATCCCGCGCTACCTGCGCGTGCTCGAGGAGTTCCCCGTCACGCCGACGCAGAAGATCCAGAAGTACGTGCTGCGCGACCGCATGCGCGACGAGCTGGCCGAGCTGGGGATCACCGAGGCCCCGCGGATCGCCGGCGCCTGAGTCGTCGTGCGCGTCGGCTACCTCATCGACACCAACGTCGTCGGGCCCGACCGCCGGCCGCTGACGCCCGCGCAGACCGGCGCGGCGATGGAGGCGATGGTCCAGGAGGGCCTGCTCGCCGAGGCGGTGGGCTTCCACTCCGTCCACGTCCCGGACCGCCACCGCGCGCCGGCGTGCGTCTTCCCGGCGCCCGAGCAGCTGCTGACCCTGCTCGCCCGCGAGACCGCACGCGTGATGCTCGGCAGCTTCACGTTCGTCGCCACGCTCGTACACCCCATGAAGGCCGCCGAGCAGTTCGCGGTGATCGACCAGCTCTCGGGCGGCCGCCTGGTGACGACCGTCTCGCGCGGGTTCCTCCCCGCCTTCTGGGGTCAGTTCGGGATCCCGGAGGACCGTATGCTCGGGCGGTTCAGGGAGACACTCCGGGTCTGGGAGACGGCGTTCGCCGGCGAGCCGTTCGACCACGACGGCGTGCACTGGCAGGTCCGCGACGGCCTGTTGGCACCCGCCCCGGCGCAGGCTGGCGGCTGGCCGCTGTGGGCGGGGGCAACAAGGTGCCCGCCGCGGTCCGGCGCAGCGCCGAGTACGCCCAGGCCTGGACCTGCGATCCGCTGCCCGCCACGCCCGAGGCGTTCGCGGCCGACGCGCAGGCCTACCGCGACCGGGCCGCCGAGCTGGGCAAGCGCCCGTTCGTGGTGCTCATGCGCGACGGGTGGGTCGCCGACAGCCTGGCCGAGGCCGCCGCGGTCTTCGGCGAGCACTACGCGCGCATGGTGCGCTTCTACCTGCGCAACGAGGGCGCGTCGCGCGCACAGGCCTTCGCCGGCCCCGGCGACGTGACGGCCACCGCCGTGGCCCCGTACACGCTCATGGGCCCGGCGCGGGACTGCGTCGGGCAGCTCCGGCGCCTGCACGAGGAGCAGGGCGTCGACTACGTGGTCTTCTGCTGCCGGCTCTCGACCGGGCCGTCCATGGAGGCCACCGCCGAGCAGATCCGGCGCTTCGGCGAGGAGGTCGTCGCGCCGATCCACGCGCGGTACCCGGCGCCAGACCATCCGGCGATCCCGCCGGCGTGCCGCTGGTGAGCCGTCAGGCCAGCCGCACGAGCGGCTGGCCCTCGGTGACCGGCTGCCCGGTCTCGCAGAGGATCTCGACGACGGTCCCGGCCTCCTCGGCCTCGACCGGCATCTCCATCTTCATCGACTCGAGGATGGCGACCGTGTCGCCCTCCTCCACGGTGTCGCCGACCTGGACCTCGATGGTCCAGATCGTCCCGGTGATGTGCGCCTCGACGGTCGCCACCTAGACGCCCTTGCTCGTCACGCGCGGGCGGGTGCCCCAGGCGAACTCGATGCCTTCGGCGATCACGCGGCGTGTGTCGGCCGGGTGGATGACGTCGTCGAGGATGATGTTGGCCGCGGCCTCCCAGGGCTGGGACTCGGCGGCCCACTCGGCCTCGAGCTGGGCGGCGAGCGCGTCGCGTGCCTCGACGCCCTCCTCCTCGGCGAGCTTGTCGAGCTTGCGCCGGTGCACGGTGCGCACGCCGGTGTCGGGGGCCATGAACCCCAGCTCGGCCGACGGCCAGGCCACGAGCAGGTCGGGCTTGACCGGCCGGCCGCCCATCGCGATGTGGCCGCCGCCGTAGGCCTTGCGCACCACCACGGCGATCTTCGGGACCTGTGCGCGGGCCAGCGCCGCCGCGAGGCGCTCGTAGCAGCCCAGGATGCCGCCCCGCTCGGCGTCGGTGCCGATCATGAGGCCGGGCACGTCCTGCAGGAAGACCAGCGGGATGTTGAAGGTGTCGCAGAGCTCGGCGAACCGCAGCTCCTTCGTGAGGGCGGGCACGTCGAGCACGCCGGCGCGCTGCATGGGCTGGCTGGCGATGACGCCCACGGGATGACCCTCGATCCGGGCCAGCGCGCAGATGAGGCTGCGGCCGAAGCGCTCGCCCCACTCGAACAGCGAGTCGCCGTCGACGATGGCCTGCAGGACCCTGCGCATGTCGTAGCCGCGCCGCGGCGCAGAGGGCACGAGGTCGACGAGCTCGGACGGGTCGCGGGCGGGCTCGACGGGCGGGGCGATCGGCGCAGGGAGGTCGGCCGCGTCGGGCATGTACCCCAGGAACTTCTTGATGCTGGCGATGGCCTCCTGTTCCTCGTCGACGACGACGTGGGCGCTGCCGCTCGTCTCGTGGGCCACCCCGGGACCGCCCAGCTCGTCGGCGCTGACGTCCTCGCCGATCGCGCCCAGGATCACCGGCGGCCCGGACAGCGCGATGGCGGAGTCGCGCTTCATGACCACGAGGTCGGCGATCGCCGCATGGAGCGCGGCGTCGCCGTAGCTCGGCCCCAGGACCGCGGTGATGCGCGGGATCGAGGGGGACCCGGGCGGCGACTGCAGGAATGTCGTGAAGTCGAAGGGGACGCCCGAGAATCGCCAGCCGAGCAGGTCGGGCAGGCGGCCGCCGTCGTTGTCGGACAGGAAGATCAGCGGGATGCCCTTGCGGCCGGCCCACTCGGCGATCCGGTTCTGCTTGCGCATGTTGACCGGGGCGGTCGTGCCGGCCAGGACCGTGGCGTCGATGGCCACGACGCCGACCATGCGGCCGCCGACGCGGGCCAGGCCCGTGACGATGGCGTCGCCGGGCGACGGTGCGTCGCGGCGGATCTCGGGCAGCGCGTGCAGGCCGATCTCGCGCCAGCTGCCCGGGTCGATCAGGAGGTCGATGCGATCGCGGGCGGTGAGCCGGCCGGTGGCCTCGTGGCGCGCGATGCGCTCGGGGCCGCCCATCGCGAGGGCATCGGCGCGCCGGCGCTCGAGCTCGTCGAGCGGGGTCGGCACGGTGGCGGGAGCGGGGATGTGGCGGTCGTCGGTCATGGGAGGCGTTTCGTCGAGGCGGTGCACAGACTAGGCATGGATGAACGCGGGCGGTCGCTTGGCCAGGAACGCGATCGCGCCCTCGCGGGCGTCGGCGGTCGCGGCGACGCCCAGGAAGAGCTCGCGCTCGGCGGCCAGGCCCTCGGCCAGCGGGGCCTGCGCCGCGGTCCGCAGGGCGGCCTTCGCGGCGGTGACCGCGCGGGCCGGCAGGGCCGCAAGGCGGACCGCGAGGGCGTGAGCCTCGGGGAGTGCGGCGCCGGGCTCGGCGACGACGTCGACCAGCCCGCAGGCCCGGGCGGTGGCCGCGTCGACCGGTGTCCCGAGCAGCAGCATGCGCGTGGCGGCGGCGAGGCCGATCCGGCGCGGCAGGCGCTGCGTGCCCCCGGCCCCGGGGATGAGCCCGAGGGTGACCTCGGGCGTGCCGAGCTTGGCCCGGGGATCCACGACGAGCAGGTCGCAGGTCAGCGCGAGCTCGAGCCCGCCGCCCATCGCGTGGCCGCCGATCGCGGCGACGACCGGCATGGGCAGCGCGTCCCAGGCACCGAAGACGCCCGCGGTGAGCTCCACGTGCGCGGCCATCTCGCCGGTGTCGCCGAGGATCTCCGCGAAGTGGCGCAGGTCGGCCCCGGCGATGAAGCTGCGCTCCCCGCCGCCCGTGAGCACGACGCTGCGGACGGCGTCGTCGGCCGCCAGGCGCCGGGCCGCCGCCCCGAGCTCGTCGAGGACAGGATCGGCGAGGGCGTTGACCGGCGGGTTGACCACGGCTACGGTGGCCACGCCGTCGGCCACCTCGATCTGGACGAGCGACTCCATCTGGCGCCCGATCATACAGGAGTCTCCAACCAAGCGTTTGGTTTTCCCGCCGGGTGCACCCGCGGCGCCCCGGACGACCGTCCGTTTGGTAAGTGCCGCCACCGCTGGTAACCTCTGCCGACCCGATCAGTGGGAAACCGGCACGATCAATCGGATCGGCAGGTCCCGGAGGAGCTCAGGTGGCAGACGAGGCAGGACCCGGCAGGACCCGCGCGAAGGCCGGGAAGGCCCCGGCCAAGCCGGCGCGCCCCAGCGCGCGCAACGGCGGCGGAGCGCGGCGCGACCAGGAGGTCCTGGACGCCGCCACGAAGGTCTTCCACACGCGCGGGTACGCCGACGCCTCCGTCCAGCACATCGCCGACGAGCTGGGGATCCTCAAGGGCAGCCTGTACCACTACATCGACTCCAAGGAAGACCTGCTCTTCCGGCTGCTCGACGAGGCCCATGACGAGGTCGACGCCGTCCTGGCCGAGGTCCAGGCCGTGCCTGACCTGGCCCCGCTGGACCGGCTGCACCTCTACGTCACGCGCCAGGTCGACTACACGAGCCGCAACCTGGCCAAGATGGCCATCTACTACCACGACGTCAACCAGCTCTCCGAGGGCCGACTCAAGGAGCTGCTGCGCAAGCGCCGCCAGCACGAGCAGTTCGTCGCCGGGCTCATCGAGGAGGCACAGGCCCGGGGCGAGGTCGATGCGTCGGTGGACTCCCACCTGGCCACGAACTACCTCTTCGGCTCGATGATCTGGGTCTACCGCTGGTACAAGCCCGGCGGCAAGCTCAAGCCCGCGCAGGTCTCCACGTCGTGCGCGGACTTCGTGATCAACGGCCTCACCGGCCCGCGCTGACGCGGGGGCCGCGCAGGTGACGACGACCCCGGCGCCGGCCCCGGCGCGCCTGCGCACGCTCGACCGCGTCCTGCAGCCGCGCACGATCGCCGTGCTCGGCGCCTCCGGCCGCCCGGGGGCGCTCTCGGGGCGGTTCATCGCGGGCCTGCAGCGCCACGGCTACACGGGCCGCATCGTGCCGGTCAACCCGCGCCACGACGAGATCGCCGGCCTGCCGTGCCTGCCGTCGGTCACCGCGGCCGCGGCGGACGGCCCCGTCGACCTGGCGATCATGTCGCTGCCGCAGGCGGCGGTCCTCGACAGCCTGCGGGAGTGCGCCGACGCCGGCGTCGGGGGCGTGTCGGTGTTCGCCTCCGGGTTCTCGGAGGTCGGCGAGGAGGGAGCGCGCGACGAGCGGCGGATCACCGCGCTGGCCCATGAGAGCGGCATGCGCGTCGTGGGCCCCAACAGCCCCGGGTTCATCAACTTCGCCGAGTCGACGTGCGGGATCGCCAGCGGGGTCGGGTTCCGCCCGGAGTTCGTGACGGGCGGCATCGCGGTCGTCGCGCAGTCCGGCGGCGTCGCCGGGCTGCTCGTCGAGCGCGCGCAGGACGCCGGCGCCGGCCTGAGCCTGGCCGTCTGCACCGGCAACGAGGCCGACGTCACCGTGGGCGAGCTGCTGTGGTGGCTGGCCGAGCACGAGCCGACGCGCGTGGTCACCGTCTTCCTCGAGGGCATCCGGCAGCCCGAGCTGCTGGGCGGCGGCCTCGACGCGCTGCGCGCCGCGGGCAAGCCGGTCGTGGTGCTCAAGGGCGGCGCGACGGCCGCGGCGGCCCGCGCCAGCGCGGCGCACACCGGCGCGCTGGCCACCGCCGACGACGTCGTCGACGCCTGGCTGCGCCGCCACGGCGCGATCCGCGTCCTGGGCTTCGACGACCTGCTCGACCACGCGGTGGCGCTCGAGCGCCTCGGGCGCACGGAGGGACGCGGCGTGGGGATCCTCTCGACGTCCGGCGGCGCGGGCGTCGTGGCGACGGAGGCGGCCGAGCGCGCCGGCCTGCAGCTGCCCGAGCTCTCGGCGGCGACGCGCGCGCGGCTGGAGGCGACGCTGCCCGACTTCGCGGCGCTCGGCAACCCGGCCGACATGTCGGGGATGTTCTCCGACGACCCCGAGATCTTCCGCCAGTCGCTGCGGGCCTTCACCGAGGCGCCCGAGATCGCGACCGCGATCCTCGTCCTCACCGTCCACCCGCCCGAGCCCTCCGAGCGCCTGGCCGACCTCATCCTCGGCGCCGGCGCCGGCGACCTCGCGGTGCTGTGGACGGCCGGCGCGATGGCGGCGCCCGCGCGCCGGCGGCTCATGGAGGCCGGCGTGGCGTGCTTCGAGGACGCCGGGCGCGCGATGCGGGCGCTCGTGGCCCGCACGCTCGTGCCGGCCGGCGGCGAGGCCGAGCCGATCGCCGCGGCGGCGCTGCCCCCGCTGCCCGCCCGTGGCGCGTTGACCGAGGCCGAGGGGCTCGCGCTGCTGGGCGGCGCCGGCGTGCCGGTGGCCGCGACCCGGCCGGCCCCCGATGCCGCCGCCGCGGTGGCCGCCGCGCAGGCGCTCGGAGGGCCCGTGGTGGTCAAGGCCTCGGCGCGGAACCTGCTGCACAAGAGCGACGCGGGGGCCGTCGTCCTCGGGGTGCGCGGCGACGAGGCCGGCGGCGCCCACGACACGGTCGTGGCGGCGGCACGCGCCGCCGGCGCGACGCCCGAGGGGTCGATCGTGCAGGCCATGGCGCCGGCCGGGGTCGAGCTCATCGTCGGCGCGACGCGCGACCCGCTGCTGGGGCCGGTCCTCGTGGTGGGCGCCGGCGGCGTGCTGGCCGAGCTGCTGGGCGGCGTGGCCCGGCGCATGATGCCCCTGCGGGCCGGCGAGGCCCGGGCGATGCTCGGCGAGGTCGGCGTCGCGCCGCTGCTGGCCGGGCACCGCGGGGCGCCCCCGGCCGACCTCGACGCCGCGGTGACCGCCATCGAGGGCGTGGCCGCCGTCGCGGTCGCCCTCGGCGAGCGGCTCGAGGCCGTCGAGGTCAACCCGCTGCTCGTGCACCCGGTGGGCCAGGGCGCGACGGCGGTCGACGCGCTCGTGCTGCTGGCGGGCTGAGGTCGCCCGGGGGCGCGCCGTCCCGGCGCGCGCGAGCGCGCCGGCGTGGTCCGGAGGCGACGAAGGGAGAACGCGCCCGCGGGGCCCGGCGCCCGAGGTCGTCCGCCGGCGCCGGGCGGAGCGCGGCGGCCGGTGGCGCGAAGGTGGGCGATGACCACACGTTTGCGCCACCGGCGTCCCGTGCAGGCTCCAGGACCCCCGTGGCTGTCACCCTCCTCACCGGCCCCGCGGGCGCCCACGCACCCCACCAGCGCCCGCGTGGGACGCCACCACGCAGGTCCCTACACCACCATCGGCCAGTACAGCGGCAGGTCCCCGGCGCCCATGTGGCCCCATACGCTGGGCACCGGGTGGCCGAGGAGCCCGGGCACGAGGCGCTCGCCGACCGCCACGCAGTCGTCCATGAGCCGTCGGCCGATGGCGTCGGCGTCGGGGTGCTCGGCGAGGTCGAAGAACGGCTTGAGGTGGTTGGCGAACAGCGGGGCGCCGTAGAGGATCTTGTAGGCGTCGTCCCACTGGACGGCCTTCATGAACAGCTCCTCCTGGCCGTCGGCGGCCGCGTGCTGCACGGCCACGATCTCGTCGTCGTCCAGCGCCCGCAGCGCGCCGTCGGCCCCGCGCGTCAGGACGGCCACGCCGTCGAGGCGGTCGGAGGGGTCGCCGGGCTCGACCCGGATCGACCCGAACATGTCGCAGGAGACCTGCACGTCGTGGGCGACGTAGGACACCGCGACGTGATCCAGCGGGTTGCGCACCGCCGTCGCCGCCCACGGCAGGTAGTCGTTGCGCAGGTCGTTGAACTCCTTGAGGTACAGCACGCGGCCGTCGCCCAGCGGGTAGGGCCCGTGGCCGAAGATCCCGTCGCGCTGCTCGCCGTGCAGCATGAACCCGTACAGCTCGAGCGTGGCCGCCATCCGGCGCACCGCGGTGTAGCGCTCGGTCGCCGGCGGCTGCGCCAGGGACGCCAGGTCGGCGATCACGTCGTCGTCGAGGATCGGCAGCGTGGCCCCGGCCTGGCCGGGCACGAGCACGTCGTCGCTGCGGTAGGCGCACTGCAGGCGCATCCAGAAGTCCACGACGGTCGCAAGGTCCTCCGGCCGCTCCTCGACGAAGCGGTCGCCGGGCGACAGGCCGAGGTCCATCATGCGCTGCTGACGGGCGCCGAGGTAGGTGCACATGACGATGAACGGCTGCAGCCCGTAGGGCCGGCTGCCCACGGTGCGCATGCGGCGGCCGAGCTCCTCGGGCGTCGTGTGCTGCAGCAGCTCGCGCAGGTAGCCGGCCTCGAGCTCGTAGAGCACGTGCCAGCCCAGGGAGGACCGGCGCGGGAGGTCGAACAGCACCGACCGCATCGACTCGCGCTTCTCGGCGCGCATCTCGTGCTTCTGGTGCTCGCCGAACATGTGGATGACGGCGTTGAGGTCGTCGACCGACAGCTCAGGGCTCATGCGCTGCTCCTCACGACAGCCCGTAGGGCCGGTAGGGCCGGTAGATCATGTGCTCGATCTGGGCCATGCCGCGCTGCCCACCGGGCCCCTCGATCGCCGACGGGTACTCGCAGACGCCGAGGCGGCGCTCGACGGGCACGTGCGCGGGCCCGGCCACGACCGCGGGGTCGTCGACGCGGAAGCGGTCGGCCTCCACGTGCTCGGCACCGCGCCATGAGCCGGGCGGCAGCCCGTCCTGCCAGCCGCGCACGTAGCCGAAGCCCTGCGCGCACGCCGGGTCGGCGACGACCTCGAAGGCATAGGCGTGCTCGCCTCCGGCGACGTCGGTCAGCGTGAAGCTCCCGCCCGTCAGCCGCCGGGTGCCGGGCACGTAGCGGAACGCGTGGCGCGCGCCCGTGAGCGGGATCTCGGTGCCGTCGGCGGTCAGCAGGCGGCCGTCGAAGTCAAGCACCCGGCCGTCGGCGTCCTCGTGCATCGCGAACATGCCGCGGTGGTCGCCGACCTCGAACGGGATCCAGATGCGCATCGCCCGCGGGTCCCCCGCCGAGCGCTCGACGCCCTTGACGGGGATCGCCGGGCCCATCGAGTGCCGGATCCCCCAGGAGTGGTCGCGGTCGCCGTACCACGCGTCGACGGCGATCTCCTCGCCGTCGACGGCCATGACGCCGCTGACGCGCGAGAGCTGCGTGTAGCGCAGCACGTGGTTGATGAGCCGGCCCTGCCGATGGTGGATGTCGGGCGCCTCGAAGAACGCCGGCGAGCTGGCGGTGACTTCGACGTCGAACGTGACCCCCGTGGCGTTCTCGGCCAGCCGCAGGCGCTGGCGGCGCATGGGCTCCAGGATCTCCATCGACACCGGGCCCACCTCCAGCACGTCGACGCTCGGGCGCAGCGCGCGCGAGGCGCGTACCGTGCGCTGCTCGCCTCCGGCGATCGCCCCCGCGTAGCCGTCCATGACGTTCATGTTGGCGTACAGGCGCAGCCCGAGGTACGCGAACCGCCCCGGGGCGAAGAACCCGAAGTAGTACCCGTCGTTGAACCGCGGGTCCGAGGTCGCGGGCACCGGCAGCGGGGCCGGCGCCTGGTGGAAGGGGTAGTCGTCGACGGCGCTCAGCCCGAGCTCGCCGTCGGGCGGTCCTACCATCGGCAGGCCGCCGGGATCGACGGGTGGTCGGGCGCCGGGTACTTCCTGTGGATGGGCTGGACGACCTCCTCGCCGAAGCGCTGGATCTGCTCGCGGGCGGCCTCCATCGACGGGCCGGTCGGCATCCGGAAGCGTAGGGTGAAGTAGTCGACGCCGAACTCCTCGTGGTAGCGCTCGAGCTGCTCGATGCACTGCTGCGGGCTGCCCATGATCGTGTGCGGGGCGGCCGCCTCCGGCGTGATGTCGGACTCGCTCTGGAAGTCCGGGTGGTGGGTGAAGATGCCCTGGCGGAAGTAGAAGCGCATCTCCTCGACGAAGTGCGTGCCGAACTGCGCCGCGGCGTCCTCGAACGTGTCGGCCACCCAGCCGTCGCGCATGAGCACGATGTAGGGCGTCTTGCCCAGCTCCTCCGCGCGCTCGCGGTAGGTGCCGACCTGCTGCTCCCAGACCTCCTTCATCAGCGGGAACGGGTCGCACGTCCAGCACTCGCCGTAGTCGGCCGAGCGCCGGATGGCCGCGGGGACCGCGTTGCCGCCGCCCCAGATCGGCCAGCCGCCCTCCTGGTGGGGCTGGGGCGCGAGGAGGCCCTGCTGGACCTGCCAGTACTTGCCGTCGAAGTCGAAGCGCTCGCCCGCGAACGCCAGCTGCCAGATCTTGATGGCCTCCTGGAAGCGGCCGAGCATGTGGTCCTGCGGAACGCCGAACTGCTGCCAGTACCCGGGGTGGAACCCGCGCGACAGCGTCGTGTACAGCCGGCCCTGCGACAGGTTGTCGATGACCGCGTACTGCTCGGCGGCCTTCATGGGGTGCAGGAGCGTGTGGATGTGCGTGAACGTGCCGATCGCGACCCGGTCGGTCTCGCGGGCGAGGATCGTCAGGATCTGCTCCGGGCCGGGGAAGTAGCACTCCGTGCGCCCGTGGCGGTCGGGCACCTGCAGCGAGTGGAACCCGGCGCGCTCGGCGACGATGCCCTCCTCGATCATCGCCTCCATCGTGTCGTGGGCGTCCTGCGGGGTGGGCATGGGCTGCTCGTAGCCGCCCTTGTGCAGATCGATCAGGTACCCGATCCTCATCCGTCTCCTCCATCTCCTCGACCATGCGTGGGGCACCGTGGGACGGGACCCGGGACGGTCGCTCTTCTATCAAGCGTTTGGCAGGTTGTCACGCGATGGCGCGTGCTAGGGTCGCGCCCTCGGAGCCGACCAGGAGGGGCTGTGACGACCATCGGACAGGGGCAGGTGGCCTTCGCGGGCGCCGTGGAGGGCGTCGTGGCCCACGCCGACGACGTCCAGCAGGTCTTCGGCCTGATGCAGCGCCCCGACCTCGACGAGGTCATCCTGCTCACCGAGTCGGCCTCGGCCACCGCCGTGGTGCCGCTGCTGGCCAAGGTCCGCGGCGTCATCTGCCGCTCGGGCGGCATGACGTCGCACCTCGCGCTGGTCTCGCGCGAGTTCGGGCTGCCCTGCATCATGGGCGCCGAGCTCGAGCCCGACGAGGTGCTCGAGGGCCGCCGGGTGCGCCTGGCCGAGGACGGGACCATCGCGCTTGCCTGACCGCAGGCCGCGCGTCCTGGTCAACCTCTCGCTGCCCCACCGGGCCGCCGCGGCCGCGCAGCTGCCGGCCGACGGCGTCGGGCTCATGCGCGCCGAGTTCCTCGCGCTGAGCACCGGCCGCCACCCCGGCGCCCTGCTGGCCGACGGCGGCCAGGACGTCTTCGTCGCGTTCTTCCGCGACGCGCTGCAGACCGTCGGCGCCGCGTTCCACCCCCGCCCCGTCACGTTTCGCGCCTCGGACCTGAAGTCCAACGAGTACCGCGGGCTGGAGGGCGGCGAGCGCTTCGAGCCAGCGGAGGCCAACCCGATGCTCGGCCGCCGCGGCGTCTACCGCTATCTCCTGCGCCCGGAGGAGTTCGCGCTCGAGCTCCAGGCGCTGCGCGAGGTCCGCGAGGGCGGCCTGGACAACCTGCGCCTCATGCTGCCGTTCGTGCGGACCGTGGATGAGCTGCGCGCCGCGCGCGCCGTCGTCGCGCAGGCCTTCGGCGACGTCCCTCCGCCGCCGGTGTGGGCGATGGCCGAGGTGCCGGCCACCGCGCTGCTGCCCCAGGCCTTCGCCGCCGAGGTCGACGGGATCTCCATCGGCTCCAACGACCTGGCCCAGCTCGTGCTGGGCATCGACCGCGACTCGCCCGAGCTCAGCGCGCACTACGCCGCCGGCGACCCCGCGGTGCTCGAGGCCATGCGCCGCATCGTCGACGGCGCCCACGCGGTCGGGCGTCCCGTGTCGATCTGCGGCGACGCGCCGGCCCATGACCACGAGCTCCTGCGGGCCCTGGTGGACATGGGCATCGACGCGATCTCGGTGGTCCCCGACGCGGTGGCCGAGACCGTGGCGTTCCTCGACGGGCAACGCCGGCCCTAGAGGGCCGGGTTGCCTCAGCGGGTGTCGGCCCGGGGGGCCGAACCCGCGGCCGGGAGACCTCCGGCCTCAGAACGCCGTGTCCAGCCCGATGTTGAGGTCGCTGATCCGCCAGGTGCCGTCCTCCAGGACGACCGCGGACGTGTAGACGCCCGTCGCCTTGACCTCGAGCACGCCGTCGGTGATGACGTTCAGCGTGAGCGTCGAGGTGACCACGGCGTCGTCGGCCCCCTCGCTGGCGAAGCGCTGGTTGCTGATGACGTGGCGGCGCTGGTCCTGCTGGCCCGACACCGTGCTGCGGATGAACTCGACGATCGCGTCGCGGCCGGTGATCGGCTCGATGGCCTGCGTGCCGGCGATGTCGATGGAGAACCCGGCGTCCTGCGTGAACACGTCACCCAGGAGCTCGAAGTTCCCGCTGTCCATGGCCCAGGCGTACTTGGACAACAGCTCGGCGACGGCGTTGCGGTCTGCCATGTGCGCTCTCTCTCCTAGCTCGACTCGCCGTAGTCGGCGAAGCCGCGACCGGTCTTGCGGCCCAGGTGGCCGCCGTTGACGAGGACCCGAAGGTTCTGCGGGGGCAGGAAGCGCTCACCGTACTGCTCGCGCATGTTCTCGGCGACGTGCAGCGTGGTGTCCAGACCCGAGAAGTCCATCGTGTCGAGCGGGCCCATGGCGTGGTTGAAGGCCTTGACGCAGGCGAGGTTGACGTCCTCGGCGCTGGCGATGCCCTCCTCGACGATGCGCATGGCCTCCAGGCCGAGCGTGACGATGAGCCGCGACGTGATGAACCCGGGCGTGTCCTTCTGGCAGACGACGGTCCGGCGCCCGTAGCGCTCCGCGAGCTCCAGGGTCGTGGCCAGCGTAGCGTCGGAGGTCTCGACGCCGCGGATGACCTCGATGAGGTCCATGAGCGGCGGCGGGTTGAACCAGTGCGAGCCGATCACGCGGTCCGGGCGCCCGGTGGCGGCCGCCAGCGTCGAGATCGAGAACTGCGACGTGTTGGAGGCCAGGATCACGTCGTCGCGGCAGGCCGCGTCGAGCGCCTGCAGCACGCCGCGCTTGATCTCGAGGTCCTCGACGACCGTCTCGATCGCGTGGTCGGCGCCGGCCGCCGCGCCGGCCAGGTCGGTGCTCATCGCGATGCGGCCCAGCGCCGCGTCGGCGTCGTCCTGGGTGAGCTTGCCGGACGTGACGAAGCGCCCGAGGCTGCGCTCGATGCGCACCTGCGTCTTGGCCAGAGCGTCCTGCGAGATGTCGACGACGGTGACCTCCAGGCCCGCGGTGGCCACGACCTGCGCGATCCCGTTGCCCATGATGCCGCCGCCGACGACGACGACCTTCTGGATGCCGGTCATGCCGAGCCGTCCTCCCACCTGCCGTCGACGGCCTTGTAGGGCCGCGCGATCTCGACCAGCGTGCCGTGCACGGACTGGGGCAGCACCCAGTTCCACGCCTGCCACGGGAACTTCGGGTCGGTGTTGAGGTCGCCGGAGACCGCGATGCCCTGCTCGGCCAGGCGGCGCGAGACGTCGGCGGGGTCGTCGACGGTGAAGCAGATGTGGTGCACGTGCTCGCCGTGCTTGGCCAGGCGCTTGCCCAGGTGCGACTCGGGCGCGGGCTCCATGAGCTGGATCTCGGCGCCGTGGTGGGAGACGAACGTCGCCCAGCGCATGCTGCCCTCCTCGGCGCCCTCGAACTCGTCGTAGCGCACCAGGGGCTCGTCGAGCTGCTTGGGGTCGACGACCGACAGGATCTTGGTCCAGTCCTCGACCGCGCGGTCGAGGTCCTCGACCAGCAGGCAGACATGGGCGAACGGGCCGCTCGGCATCAGGTGCTCCTCTCTCGGGGTGGGTGCCCGGACATCGGGCGTGATCTCACAGACCCAGCGACCGGCCGACGATCTCCTTCATGATCTCGGTCGTCCCGCCGTAGATCCGCTGCACGCGGGCGTCGCGCCACATGCGCGCGATCTCGTACTCCTCCATGTAGCCGTAGCCGCCGTGCAGCTGCAGGCCGAGGTCGATGACCCGGAACTGCAGCTCGGTCGTCCAGTACTTGCAGCCCGCGGCCTCCTCGGCCGTCAGCGAGCCGTCGACGGCGGCCTCGATGCAGCGGTCGACGTACACGCGCGCGACCGCGACCTCGGTCGCCGCCTCGGCCAGCGAGAACCGGTTGGCCTGGAAGGAGCCGATCGGCTTGCCGAACGCGTTGCGGCTGCGCGCGTACTCCAGCGTGATCTCCAGCGCGCGCTCCGCGCTGGCCACCGCGGTCACGGCGATCGAGAGCCGCTCCTGGGGCAGGTTCTTCATCAGGAGCTGCAGGCCGCGGCCCTGCTCGCCGATGAGGTTCTCCGGGGCCACGGTCACGTCGTCGAAGAACAGCTCGGCCGTGTCCTGGGCCTTGCGCCCGATCTTGTCGAGCTTGCGCCCGCGCGTGAAGCCCTCGGCACCGGCCTCGACGGCGAACAGGCCCATCCCCTCGACGCCCTCGCGCTCGATCCGCGCGGCGGCGATGACCAGGTCGGCCTGGATGCCGCTGGTCACGAACGTCTTGGAGCCCGTCAGCGACCAGTGGTCGCCCTTCCAGGTGGCCTTGGACGCGATCGCGCGCAGGTCCGAGCCCGTGCCGGGCTCGGACATGGCGATGACGGGCACGATGTCGCCGGACGTCACGCCCGGCATCCACCGCTCGCGCTGCTCGTCGGTGGTGAGGTCCAGCAGGTAGGGCGCGACGATGTCGTTGACCAGCGCGAACCCGTCGCCGGCGGTCCCGGTGTAGGCCGCCTCCTCGTCGATGATCGCGTTGAAGCGGAAGTCGTCGATCCCCGCCCCGCCCAGGTCCTCGGGCGCCTGGAAGGCGACGTAGCCCTGCGCGGCGGCCTTGCGCCAGAAGTCCCGGTCGATGACCCCGGCCGCCTCCCACGCCTCCGTGTGCGGCACGGCCTCCTTGGTCAGGAAGCCGCGGACCGACTCGCGGAAGTCGTCGTGCTCGGCGGCGAAGATCGTCCGGCGCATCGGCGCGGTCAGACCCGCTGGATCAGCGTGGCGGTCCCCAGACCGCCGCCGCAGCACATGGTCACGAGGCCGAGCTCCTTGTCCTCGTCCTCCATCTCGTGCAGCAGCGTGGTGATCAGGCGGGCGCCGGTGGAGCCGAGCGGGTGGCCGAGGGCCATCGCGCCGCCGCGCGGGTTGACGCGGTCCATGTCGGGATCCAGCTCGCGCTGGAAGGCGGCGACGACGGGCGCGAAGGCCTCGTTGATCTCGACGAAGTCGATGTCGTCCATGACGATCTCGTTGCGCTCGAGGATCTTGCGCGTCGACGGGATCGGGCCCTCGAGCATCTTGACCGGGTCGCAGCCGACGGAGGTGTGGTCGACGACCTTGGCGCGGGCGGTCAGGCCGAGCTCCTTGGCCTTCTCCTTCGTCATGACGAGCACGGCGGCGGCGCCGTCGGAGATCTGCGAGGAGTTGGCGGCGGTGATGCGCCCGTCGGGCTTGAAGGCCGGCTTGAGCGTGGAGATCTTCTCCAGCGTCGTGTCGGGGCGGATGCCCTGGTCGGCGACGATGCGCTCCCCGTCGATCTCGATCGGCACCATCTCGCGCTCGAAGACGCCCGACTCGGTGGCGGCGGCGGCCTTGCGGTGCGAGGCGACGGCGAGCTCGTCGAGCTCGGAGCGCGGGATCTCCCACTGCTCGGCGATGAGCTCGGCGCCGATGCCCTGGCCGCGCACGTCGTGCTTCTCGAAGAACTGCTTGGTGAACGGGCTGCCGTAGTCCTTGGCGATCTGCTCGCCGGCGGCGAACGAGTTGTGGCCCATGTGCTCGACGCCGGACCCGATGGCCACGTCGTGCACGCCGGAGGCCACGAGCGCGACCGCGATGCCGACGGCCTGCTGGGCCGAGCCGCACTGCAGGTCGATCGTGCTGGCCGACGCCTCGATCGGGAAGCCCTCCTGCAGCCAGGCGTTGCGCGCCACGTTCATCGACTGCTGGCCGAACTGCTGCACGCAGCCGGCGACGACATACTCGACCTCCGCAGGATCGATCCCGCTGCGGGACACGAGCTCCCTGTAGGTCGCCCCGAGCAGGTCGGCGGGGTGCAGGTCCTTGTAGTAGCCCTTCTCGGGATGGCCGCGCCCGATGGGCGTGCGGACGGCCTCGACGATGACGACTTCCCGGCCCTGCTGTGCGCTCTTCATCCCGACCACGCCTCCGACCTCATGGATTCAACCAATCGTTTGGGAGCGTACCAGCCGCGGCCGGCCGCTCCCCGCAAGCCTAGAACGCCGGCGCCCGGCGCTGCGTGAACGCCGCGATGCCCTCGGCGAAGTCGTCGGCGCCCTGCAGCAGCGCGATCGCCTCCGCCGCGTACCCCTGCTGCTCCCAGGCACCCCGCGCCAGAAATGCCTTGCCGACCGACTGCGCCAGGGGTGAGCGCGTCGCCATCACTCCGGCCAGCCGCTCGGCCTCGGCGAGGTGCTCGCCCTCGGCCACGACCGTGTTGACCAGGCCGGCGAGGCGCGCCTGCTCGGCGTCGATGGGCAGGCCGGTCAGCACGAGGTACTTCATCCAGTGCAGGTTGACCTGGGCCCGGCCGCGGACGATGCCGGGCCCGGGCACGAGGCCCACGCTCGTCTCCGGGGTGGCGAACCGCGCGGTGGCGTCGGCGACGACGATGTCGCAGACCATCGTCAGCTCGCAGCCCCCGCCCATCGCGTGGCCGTGGACGGCGGCGATCGTCGGCTTGGGGAACTCGTCGACCGCCCGGTAGGCGCCGAGCGCGACGGCCATGTAGTCGCGGCGGTCGGCCACCCCGCCGATGGTGCCGAAGTCCTCGATGTCGCCGCCGACCGAGAAGCAGCGCCCGGCGCCGGAGAAGACCACCACGCGCACGCGGTCGTCGACGGCCAGCGCGGCCATCGCGTCGGTCAGCTCGGAGAAGAACCCGCGGGGCATGGCGTTGAGCTTCTCGGGACGGTCGAGGACCAGCCACGCGGTGCTCCCGCGGATCTCCGTCGTCAGCATGCGTGGCACGATACCTGGCCCGCAGAACCGCGGTCAACCAACCGCTCGTTTGGTACGGTTCGCGCCTCGCACTGCAGAACCCAAGGAGCCCCAACCCGTGTCCACCGTTGCCCTGAACCCCCGCGCCACCGCCGCCGGCGTCCTCGCCGACATCCTGCCCGGCACCCGTGTCCGCGACGCGCTGCTCGTCGCCTCGGGGGCGGGCCTGACCGCGCTAGGCGCGCAGATCTCGATCCCCGTCCCGCCCTCCCCCGTCCCGATCACCGGCCAGACACTGGCCGTCGTGATCGCCGGCGCCGCGCTGGGCGCGCGCCGCGGGATCGCCTCTCAGCTGCTCTACGTCCTGCTGGGCCTCCTGCTGCCGGTCTACGCCGACGGCGCCAGCGGCGCGCACGTGGTCTGGGGCAGCTCGGGCGGCTACCTCGTCGGCTTCGTCGTGGCCGCCGGCCTGATCGGCCTGGCCGCCGAGCACGGCGCCGACCGCCGCCCGCTGCTCGCGGCCCTCACGTTCGCCGCCGGCCAGCTCGCGGTCTTCGCGATCGGCGTGCCGTGGCTGAAGGTCGCCGCCGACCTCTCGTGGGGCGACGCCATCCACTACGGCTTCACGGTGTTCATCTTCGGCGGCATCGTCAAGGCGGTGCTGGCCGGCGTCGTGACCCCGAGCGCCTGGCGCCTGGCGCGCCGGGTCGACGGGCGGGGCTGAGCCATGGCCACCGCCATGGAGACCCTGCGCGTCGAGCGCCGCGACGACGGCACCGCGCTGGTGACGATCGCCCGGCCCGCGAAGCTCAACGCGATGAACCACGCGTTCTTCCACGAGATCCGTGCGCTCATGGCCGAGCTCGACGACGACGACGGGGTCTCCGTGGCGGTGATCACCGGCGAGGGCCGGGCGTTCTCAGCCGGCGGCGACCTCGAGGACTTCCACCGCGTGACGGACACGCCGAGCGCGCGCCGGCAGGTCCGGCTGGCGATCGAGTCCTTCCTGGCCGTCGAGCGCGCGGAGACCGTCGTCATCGGCGCGGTCAACGGGATCGCCTACGGCGGCGGCACGGAGCTGACCCTGGCCTGCGATCTCGCGTTCGCCGCGCAGGACGCCCGCTTCGCCTTCCGCGAGATCACGCTCGGCCTCATGCCCGGCTACGGCCTCGTCCGCGGCCCCGAGATCATCGGCCGCGACTGGACGCACCGCATGGCGCTGACCGGCGACATCCTCGACGCCGACCAGGCCCGGGCGATCGGCCTGGTCCAGGAGGTCCACCCGCCCGGGGACCTGGTCGACGCCGCGCTGGCCATCGGCGCGCGCATGGCCGCCCACCCGCAGGTCGCCCTGCGGGCGACCAAGCGCTTCGTCAACCGCCACAGCCCGGCCGGGATCGCCGAGACCATCGAGGCCACCGCGCTGCTCATGGCCGGCCCGGAGCGCGTCGAGCGCGTTCGCGCGCTCGTCTCGCGCTGAGCGGGCGGGCGGACGCTCAGCGCGAGCGGACGGGCTCGAAGACCAGCACGCCGGGCCGGTCCACCCCGGCCTCGGCGAGCTTGTGCTTCTGGACCTTCTCGCTCGGGCTCTTGGGCAGCTCGGGCAGCAGCTCGAGGTAGCGGGGGACCATGTAGCGCGGCAGCTGCTCGGTCAGCCACGCGTGGTAGGCGGCCGGGTCGAGGTCGGCCACGCAGCTGACCACGTCGAGCTTGACCTCGTGCTCGCCGAACTCGCCGGGCACGCCGTAGGCCGCGGCCTCGACGATCGCCTCGTGGCCCGAGGCGATGAACTCCAGCTCGGCGGCGGAGATGTTCTCGCCGCGGCGGCGGATGCGGTCCTGCACGCGCCCGCGGTAGTGGACCCGGCCCTCCTCGTCGATGATGCCGACGTCGCCCGTGTGGAACATGAAGTTGCGGAACGCCTCGACGGTCGCCTCGGGGTTCTTGTAGTAGCCGCGCGCCATCGCGTCGGGCAGCCGCGGGCGGTAGACCAGCTGACCGAGCTCGCCGGGCCCCAGCAGCCGGTCGTGCTCGTCGACGACCCCGTAGTCCATGAACGCGGCGGCGTGGCCGACGGTGTCGTAGGGCACGCCCTCCTCCATCGTGTGCGACATGGGGTGCGGGTAGACCTCGGTCATCCCGTACCCCTGCCAGAGGATCTTCGTGCGGAAGCGCTCCTCGAACTCCTCGCCGCCGGGCGGGAAGGGCAGGCAGAACAGCTTGGCCAGGCGGTGCTCGGGCGCCTCGGGCACCGTCTTGAGCAGGATGGCGGCCAGCGGCCCGAGCAGGATCGCGAAGGTCGCGCCGTCGCGGGCGATCTCGTCCCAGTACGTGCGGGCCGAGAACTTGGTCTTGAGCACACCGCGGCAGCCGGCGTGCAGCGCCGAATTGGAGACGATGTGGATCGCAGCTACGTGGAAGAGCGGCAGCGGCGTGGAGAGGACGTCGTCCTCGGTGTGCTCCTGGGCATCGCTGACCAGGGCCGAGTACAGATAGAAGAAGTGATGCGGGTAGACGACGCCCTTCGAGTTGCCGGTCGTGCCCGAGGTGAACTGGATCATCGCCACCTCGGAGGAGTCGGGCAGCTCGCGGACCGGCTCGGTGGAGCGGCCCTCGATCCAGGCGTCGAAGGCCACGACCCGCCGTCCGCCCACCTGCGCCGGGAGCGCGCCGGGGTCGGCGCCCGCGGCGACGATGAGCTCGACCGCCCCGAGGTCGTCGAGCTCGCCCAGGCGGTCGAGCAGGTCGGCGCGCGCGACGAGCACGCTGATCTCGGCCTGGCCGATGACGCGCTCCAACAGGACCCCCCGGGCGTCGGCGTTCAGCGGCACGGCGACGCCGCCGGAGGCCATCGCGCCGTACAGCGCCGGGAAGAACTCCACCTGGTTGCGCAGGAAGATGCCGACGTGGACGGGGTCGCCGAGATCGGTGTGCAGCGCCTGGGCGACCTGGTGGACGCGGTCCTGCGCGGCGCCGAAGGTCAGCTCGACGGGTGCGCCGTCCTCACCGTCGAAGACGAGCCAGGTGCGGTCGGGATGCTCCTGGGCCCGCGCGCGCAGGACGTGCAGCATCGTGCGCTCCGGCAGCGGGAACCGCGTCGCGTAGCGCCCGAGCCCGGCCCCCTTGCCCTGCAGCAGCTCGCCCATGGTCAGCGGCTCCCGACGACGGCCTGGTAGGCCGCGGCCTCTTCGGGGTCGGCCGGACCGAGGGCCATCGTCGCCCCGAAGAGCTGGCCGGCGATCGCCACGAAGCAGACGAAGGCCACGAGCTCGACGATCTCTTCCTCGCTGAACTCCTCGCGCAGCACGTCGAACTGGGCGTCGGAGATCTGGGTCGGGTCGTCGGCGATGAGCCGCGCGAAGGCGACGGCCAGCGACTCCCGCGCGTCGTCGGGATTGGGCCGGTACTCGCCCAGCGACTGGCAGTACTCGCAGCCGACCTCGCCGGCGGTGGCGCGCCGGACCGCCTCCTTGAGCGCGGGCGAGAGCTCCCCGTGGAAGCGCGTGGCCGCGTCGAGGCGCCCGAAGGCCGTGAGGATCTCGGGCCGTCGTCCGAGGACCCGGGCCAGCAGGCTGGTCTGGACGGCGTTGCCCTCGAGCGCGGCGGGGGTGATGCGCGACATCGTTCTCTCTCTCCTGTCGGACGACCGTAGCGAACCTACCAAGTGTTTGGTTGTCGCGCCAGGGCACCGGCCCGCCGGGCCTCAGGGCTGCAGGTGCTCGCCCTGCGCGGTCAGCCCGAACGGATCGCGCCCCGCGCGCTGGAACCACAGGTGCAGGCTCTTGGGCGCGCGGAAGTAGACCGTCTCATAGTGCGTGAAGTCGTTGCGACCGGGCGCGGCACGGATGTCCTGCAGGCGCGTGAACAGCTGCTCGAACGCGACGCGCCCCTCGAGCCGCGCGAGCGGGGCGCCGAGGCAGAAGTGGGCGCCGTGGCCCCACCCGACGTGCTTGGCGACGTTCGGGCGCCCGATGTCGAAGTCGTCGGGGCACGGGAAGCGCGCGGGGTCGCGGTTGGCCGCCGCGTAGACGATGAGCAGGCATGCGCCCTTCGGGATGTCGACGCCGCCGAGCGTCGTGTCCTGCGTCGCGTAGCGGGGCTGCCACTGGGCCGCGGTCTCCAGGCGCAGCGCCTCCTCGAGCATCCGCGGGATGCGCGCGAAGTCCTCGCGCACCGCCGCGAGCGCCTCGGGGTGGCGGACGAGCAGCGACATGGCGCTGGCGAAGAGGTGCCCGGACGTCGTCAGGCCGCCGGCGAGCATGACGTTGCTCTCCACGGCCAGGTAGTCGACGTTGGGCTCGCCGCCGGTGGCCGCCGTGTGGTTGCGCACCAGCTCGCTGATCATGTCGTCGCCAGGGTGGGCGATGCGGTCCAGGACCTGCTCGCGCAGGTACTGCACCGCCACCGCGCCGTTGGCGTCCTGGATGGCCTGACGCTCGGGCGGGTGGTAGCGGATGCCCTGCGCCTCGAACGGGCCCAGGAGGCGCTCGAGCCAGCTCGCATCCTCCCGGGGCAGCCCCATGAGCGCCGAGGTCACCCACAGCGACAGCGGATTGGCGAAGGCGGTGCAGAACTCCACCTCACCCTTGTCGATGAACCCGTCGATGAGCTCGTCGACGATCCCGCGCACGACCGTCTCGTAGGCGTTGATCTTGGCCGGCGTGAACGAGCGCTGGGCGATCTTGCGCACCGCGCCGTGCTCTGGCGGATCCTGGGCGATCATCGTCTCGCTCCAGCCCGGCGACCACGGGACGTCGTGCGGCGTGCTCGAGAACAGCTCGGGGTGCGAGGTGACGTAGACGAGGTCCTCGTGGCGGGTGACGAGGTACTCGTCGTCGCGCCCGGGCACGTGGTAGACCGGGTGCTCCTCGCGCAGCTGCTCGAAGAGCGGGAAGGGGCACTCCGCGTGCTGCATCGCGGGGTAGACCGGGGCTTCGCTGGTGTGGACGGACACGCTGGCTCTCCTCGTCGCACCTCGGGTGGGGCGCCGACGCTAACGCGGCCGGACGATCGCTGTCAAACGATCGATCGGTTGGCGTCCGGACGCAGGCCGGACGATCGGGAGCATCGGAATCTACCAATCGCTTGGTGACTCGGATACGTTGCGCACATGAGTGAGCAGGAGCGTCACGCCCAGGCCCTGACCGCCTACTTCGACGGCATCAACGGGGAGGACTACGAGGCCGTGGCGGCCCTGTTCGCCGCCGACGGCGAGCTCATCGCCCCGGGGACCGAGCCGCGCCGCGGTCCGGCGGCCATCGCGGAGTACTTCGCCGCGGCCCTGGCCCCCTACCCCGAGCACGTCGACGACCCCACCCGCTTCATCCACGCCGGGGACACGGTCACCGTCGAGATCACGTTCACCGGCCGGATGGCCTCGGGCGCACCGATGAACTTCGACGCCGTCGACGTGTTCGACTTCGACGAGCAGGGCCTCATCCGCCGGCTGTCGTCCTGGTACGACTCCCACGGCGTCCGCGCCCAGCTGCGTCGCGCCCGCGAGCAGGACACGGCCTGATGGCTGTCGCCCGCGCGGACACCGACCGCCCGCGCCGGCGCGACGTCGAGGTACTGGCCGCGGCGACCAAGGTGTTCTACGAGCGTGGGTACGCGGACGCGACGGTGCAGGACGTCGCCGACGAGCTCGGCATCCTCAAGGGCAGCCTCTACTACTACATCAAGACGAAGGAGGACCTCCTCTTCCGCCTGCTCGACGAGGCCCACGAGCACGTCGAGACGGTCCGGCGCGAGGCGGCGGTCCGCGACGACCTCCCGCCTCTGGAGAAGCTCACCCGCTACGTCCGCGGCCAGGTCGCCTACAGCGTGGCCAACCTCCCGCGGGTGGCGATCTACTACCAGGACGTCGACCGGCTCAGCGCCCCCCGGCTGCGCGACATCCACCGCCGCCGCAAGGCCCACGAGGTGTGGGTGGTCGACCTCATCCGGCTCGCGCAGGAGCGCGGGGAGGTCGGCGCCGACCTCGATCCCGAGCTGCTGGCCAACTGCATGTTCGGCGCGTTGATCTGGCTCTACCGCTGGCACCGGCCCGACAGTGGCAAGGCGCCCGAGGACGTCGTGGACCACGTCACGCGCTACGCCCTGGCCGGGATCACGGGAGCGGCCGTCCCGAGGCCGGGGGGCTGAGGCCGTGACCGCGCAGGGCCGGCGCGTCGCGGTCGTCACCGGCGCTGGGCAGGGCATCGGCCGTGGGATCGCTGCCACGCTGGTGGCCCGGGGCCTGCGCGTCGCCGTCGTCGACCGCCATCCCGATCGTGCGCAGGCGACGGCCGCGGCGCTCGGGCCGGCCGCGGTGCCCGTCGCCGCCGACCTGCTCGACGAGCACGCGGTGGCGGCCATGGCCGCCACGGTGCTCGAGGCGCTCGGCCGCTGGGACGTGCTGGTCAACAACGCCGGCGCGCTGCGGCTGGGCTCGATCGGCGCCACGACCGTGGCCGACTGGGACGCGGTCTTCGACGGCTGCGTCAAGACCGCCTGGCTGTGCACGCGCGCGGCGGCGGGACCCCTCGCCGCCTCGGGAGAGGGCAGGATCATCAACGTCAGCTCCGTCGTGGCGCGCGGCGCCGCGTCGGAGAACCTGATCGCCTACACCGCAGCCAAGGGCGCGGTCGAGGCGCTGACGGTGGCCTGCGCACGCGAGCTCGGCGCCTCCGGGATCACGGTCAATGCCGTGTGCCCGGGGTCGATCGAGACGCCGGCGTGGGACCGCTTCCCCGACCCCGACGGCCTGCGCCGCGCGCGGGCCGCGGTCGCCGCGGTGGGCCGGATCGGACGGCCCGAGGAGATCGGCGCCGCCGTGGCCTACCTGGCCTCGCCCGAGGCCGGCTTCGTGACCGGCCAGGTGCTCGTCGTCGACGGCGGTCGCACCGACAAGCTGTGAGCCGCCCACCCACCGAACCGGAGGACCCCGTGCCCCCCGAGCCCCAGGTCGTCCAGCTCGCGCTGTGCACGAGCGACCCGATCGCCACCGTGCGCCGCTACACCGAGGCGCTCGGCTTCGCCGACGCCGGCGGCAACCTCTTCTGGGGCGAGCGCATCAGCGTCCTGCAGGACCTCGACGAGCCCGACGCCGCCTGTCTCGTATGGTGGCTGGTAGGCCGACAGGACTTCGTCCAGCTCGAGCTCTTCCAGCACTCGCGCCCGCCGCAGCGCCCGCAGGATCCCGGCCGGCGGCCCAGCGACCACGGCTGGACGCGGTTCGGGATCGCCGTGCCGGACTTCGACGCGGCCCTGGCGGGCATGCGCTCCAGTGGCCTGGAGCCCATCACCGAGCCGATGCTCGCCGGGGGGCTGCGCCGGGTCGCGTTCCACGACCCCGAGCTGGCCGTGGTCGTCGAGCTCATGGAGGAGGGCGTCGCGCTGCCCGGCGGCGTGCGCCCCCGCTTCTACGACCTGGCGCCGGCGCTCGTCTCGGCCACGCTCTCGGTGGCCGATCTGGACCGGGCGCGCACGTTCCTGGTCGAGACGCTGGGCCTGGTGCCCGTCCCCGACGTCGTGCTGCACGGCCCCCAGCACGAGGCGCTCTGGGGCCTGGCGGGAGCCCGCCGCGAGGCGTTCGTCGTCCGTGGCGGCGACGTGTTCCTCGAGGTCGTCCGCTACGACGAGCCGGCCGGACGGGCGCCGGACCCGGGCCGGCGCCTCAGCGACCAGGGGATCATGAACGTGGCGGTCGGCTTCCGGGAACGGCCCGCGCTCGACGACCTGTACGCGCGGATCGTCGCCGCGGGCCATGTCGTCGCCGACCCGCTCCCGCCGCCGCCGGCCGGCGGGACCTACCTGCACGACGACCAGGGCACGTCCTGGGAGATCCTCGGCCTCCCGCGCGAATTCGACGCCCAGTACGGCTTCGTGCCCGTCCCCGGCTGGCAGGTGCAGCCGCGCTGGCCCCAGCCGGCCGTACCGCCGGCCGCGGGCTGAGACGGCGTCAGAGCCCCGCGCGCCGGGCGGCATGCTCGGCCAGCAGTACGACGCCCGGGGCGAATGCCGCGAGGTAGGCGTCGTCGGTGGCGCCCGCCTGCGCGCGGCGGACGTTCCCCTCCATGAGCACCGCGAGCTTCCAGAGCGCGAGCACCTCGTAGAAGGCGATGCCGGCCGCGGGCGTGCCCGTCTGCTCCTCGTAGCGCACCGCGAGCTGCGCGCGGGTGGCGAACCCGGGGCGCCGCGTCAGGCCGCCCTGCTCGAACGCGCCGAGCGTCGGGTCGCCCGGCTCCATCCACAACGCGAGCAGGTAGCCGAGGTCGGCCAGCGGATCGCCGATCGTCGACAGCTCCCAGTCGAGCACGGCGGCGATGCGCAGTGGCGGGCCGGGGGCGAGGATGACGTTGCCCAGGCGGAAGTCGCCGTGCACGATCGTCGCGGGGCCGCCGACAGGGCAGCGGTCACGCAGCCAGCGGGCGACGTCGTCGACCAGCGCGAGCGGGCGCGTGCGGTTGCGCTCCCAGAGGCCGGAGAAGCGGCTGAGCTGGCGCTCGAGATAGCCGTCGGGACGCCCCAGGCCCTCCAGCCCCACGGCGCGCCAGTCGACACGGCCCAGCGCCGCGAGCGCGTCGACGAGGGCCTCGCCGGCGGCGTGTCGCGCGGCGGCGTCGTCCATCGTCGCGGGCATGTCGGTGGTGACCACCGGACCTGCGACGTGCTCCATCACCACGAACGGGGCGCCGAGCACCGACGGGTCCTCGCAGGTGGCCAGCACGCGCGGCACCGGCACCTCCGTGCCGGCCAGCGCCCGCATCACGCGCGCCTCGCGCAGGACGTCGTGCGCGCTGGGAGGGAGCGGCGGGCGCGGTGGGCGGCGCAGGACGAGCCGCAGCTCGCCGCGCGCCACCAGGTAGGTGACGTTGGAGTGCCCGTCGCCGACCGGGCGCAGCGTGATCCCCCCCTCGCCCAGTCCCCGCGCGTCGAGGAACCGCCGCAGCGGCTCGAGCACCACGAGCGGCGCGCGGGCACCCGGCGCGACGTCCGCCCAGCGGCGGACGACGTCGTCCTCGGCGATCACCGTGCCTGCCCCGGCCCGTTTGACATCAAACAAACGATTGGGGGAGTATGACAGCGACCTTCCCCGATGGTGAGGAGCGCCGTGGCCTACGTCGTCATCAACGAGGTGTACCGCAAGGAGGGCATGACCCCGGGCGAGTTCGCCGACTGCTGGGACACACGCCGTGACGTCCTCCACCGACGCCTACGACCCGGTGCCCGACGGCTTCACGCTCCCGGAGTTCGCCTCCGAGGAGGACCTCACCGCGGCGATGACCAGCCCCGAGATGGCCGCCTCGGGGGCCGACGCCGCGGACTTCACGCGCCACTTCGGGCTCTTCACCGTCGAGGCCCGCCCGGTCGTCTGAGGCGCCCGGCCGCCACCAACCCGCAGTACCCACGACAGGAGGACGCAGTGCTCGAGGACAAGGTGTGTGTGGTCACGGGGTCCGGCGGAGGCATCGGCCGGGCCACCGCCGTGGAGATGGGACGCCAGGGGGCGAAGGTCGTCGTCACCGACGTCAATGACGAGTTCGGCGCCGAGACGGTCGACCTCGTGCGCGAGACCGGCGCCGAGGCCACCTACGTGCGCTGCGACGTCCGCAGCGAGGACGAGATCCGCGCGCTCGTCGACACGGCCGTGACGACGTTCGGCGGTCTCGACGTCCTGCACAACAACGCCGGCGTGCACGAGACGGACTTCGCCACGTACCCGACGGTCGACACGCTCCCGCTCGACGTGTGGACCAAGGTGTATGAGATCAACCTGCGCGGCGTATGGCTGGCGACGAAGCACGCCGCACCGCACCTGCGCGCGTCGTATCGCGGACCGGCGATCGTCAACGCCGCGTCGATCGGCGGGCTCGTCGGCTACCCGATGGCCGCCGCGTACTGCTCCACCAAGGGCGCCGTGCTCCAGCTGACCAGGGCCACGGCCATCGACCTGGCCCCCGTGCGCTGCAACGCCTACTGCCCGGGCTCGATCGACACGCCGATGGTCCAGAAGTACGTCGACGCCGCCGACGACAAGGATGCGATCATGCGGGCCTTGACCGGCTCCCACCTCATCCCCCGCCTCGGCCAGCCGGTCGAGGTCGGCCGGCTCGTCTGCTTCCTGGCGTCCGACGACGCCTCGTTCATCACCGGGTCGGCCTTCACGATCGACGGCGGCTCGCTGGCCTGGCGCGGTGCCAATGGCTGACGGCGAGGCCGGGCCCCAGCGGCTCAGTGTCCGCATCGGCGTCGGGACCAGCCCGTTCGCGTCCGACGGGCTGGCCGACGGCTCGTTCTGGGCGCTCATCGAGAGCCTGGAGCGCACGGGCTATGACTCCATCTGGCTCAGCGACACCGCCCACCTGGGCGGCGTCGCGCCGCTGCCGGTGCTCGCCGCGGTCGCCGCGCGCACCCAGCGACTCAAGCTGGGGACCAACGTCCTCGTCCTGCCGCCGCGCAACCCGGTGCTGCTGGCCCGCGAGCTGGCCACCGTCGACGCCCTGTCGGGCGGCCGCATGCTGCCGGCCGGCGGCCTGGGCATCGACATCCCGGCCGAGCTCGAGGCCATGGGCGTGCTCAAGGAGGAGCGCACCGCCCGCCTGGAGGAGTCCATCGGGATCATCAAGGCGCTGTGGACCGGCGAGCCGGTCACGATGCGCGGGCGCTTCTGGTCGCTGACCGACGCCACGCTGTCCCCCACGCCCCGGCGCTCCAAGCTCGAGTTCTGGCTCGGCGGCACCGCCCCGGCGGCACTGCGGCGCATCGGGCGCATCGCCGACGGCTGGCTCGCGTCGTTCATCGGCCCCGAGGAGTTCGGCGCCAAGGTCGACCTCATCCGCGCCACGGCGGCCGAGCACGACCGCTCCATCGACGAGGACCACTACGGCACGACGGTGTTCAGCGCGCCGGCGGAGGGGCAGATCTGCGCGCAGGCCGCCGCGCTGCTGGACCGCCGGGAGGGCCTGGCGCGCACCGACCACGTGGCGGTCGGCGTGGACGCCACGCGCGAGCTGCTGCAGCGCTTCATCGCGCAGGGCGCGACGAAGTTCGTGCTCATCCCGCTGGCCGACGACCCCGTGGCCTGGCTGGAGGAGCTGTGGCCGGAGGTCGTCGCGCCGCTGGAGGCCGAGGGCGTGGTCAGGCCGGGATCTCCAGCCCCCCGGTGACCTCGAGCACCTGACCCGTGATGAGGTCGCTGTCGGGGGAGGCCAGGAAGGCCACCGCGGCGGCGATGTCCTGCGGGCTCGCCGGACGCCCGAACGGGAGCTGGTCGATGACGCGCTGCACGAGCTCGGGCGGCTTCTCGTCCACCAGCCCCGTGCCGGAGACCAGGCCCGGCGCGACGGCGTTGACGTTGACTCGGCTACGGCCCCACTCGCGCGCGAGCGCGCGCGTCAGCCCGATGACGCCGGCCTTGGCGGCGGAGTAGTTCGTGGTGCCCGGGGCGCCGTAGACCCCGACGATCGAGCTCATGTTGACCACCTTGCGGTGGTGGGCGGGCGGCGCGTCGCGGGAGCCGCGCAACGCCGCGGCGCAGGCGCGCGTCATGCAGAACGTGCCCCAGAGCACGACCTCGTGGACGGCGCGCCACTCGGCGTCGCTCATGCGCTGCAGCGGCACGTCGCGGGTGATGCCGGCGTTGTTGACCAGGATGTCCAGGCCGCCGAAGGCCTCGGTTGCCGTGGCCACGACGCGGTCGGCGTCCTCGCTGCTGGTCACGTCGCCGTGGGCGCCGACCGCGCGGATCCCCGCGGCCTGCAGCTCCGCCGCCGTCGCCGCGCAGGCGTCCTCGCGCAGGTCGTTGACGACGATCGCCGCACCCTCGTCGCCCAGGCGCTGCACCAGCGCGCGCCCGATGCCCTGCGCGGCGCCGGTGACCAGGGCGACGCGGCCCTCCAGGCGGCGGCCGTCCATCGCTAGTACCGCACCGTGTCGGCGAAGAACGGCAGGCGCCGGCCGAGCACCGTCTCGGCGGTCGTGATCCCCGACCGCGCGGCCTTGTCGATGCCGATGCCGCGGGCGCGCGTGGTGTCGCCGGTCAGGTAGAGGCCGTCGATCCCGCGGACGATCGCGTCCGGACGCGCGGCGCCGACCTGCCCGGGCTTGCAGATCACGCCGTAGGTCGAGACGAGGTGCGGCTTCTTCCACAGCGCGCCCCTGGCCGCGGGCAGCATCTCCTCGATGTCGAGCCAGAGGTCGTGGAACATGCGGTCGTAGTAGGCGCGGTCGCCGTAGTGGCGCGTGGCGTCGAACGCCGCTCCCACGCACGTCAGGTACTCGCCGGGCGGCGAGACGGACGGGTCGTAGCCGGTGAAGTTCAGCGTGTAGCCCGGCAGGCCGGCGCGAGGCGTCGAGAAGAACGAGGCCATCTCGAGCTCGCTCATCGCGATGACCGGCTCCTCGGCGGCGATCCAGTAGCCGAACCAGCAGGCCTTGTTGCGGTTGTGGGCCAGCGTCGTGATGCGCTCCTGCAGGTCCCAGGGCAGGACGCCGTCGTCGAAGAGCGCGACGAGGTCCCACACCGGCGCGTTGACGACCACCTCGGCGGCCTCGAGCACCTCACCCGGCGCGTCGGGGTCGTCGGGGTTGCGCAGCTCGACGCCACCGACGATACGGTCGGTCACCAGCACGCGCTCCACGGCCGCGGGCTGGATGAGCACCCCGCCGAGCGCTGCGAACGCGTCGGCCATGCGGTGCCAGAGGGCGTCCCAGCCGCCCATGGGCCAGAAGGAGTACCCGGCGGTGCGCTTGCGCTCGTAGTGCAGCTTGCGGATGAAGAGGTTCTCCGAGGCCGAGTGCTCCCACGGCTCGAGCGTGATCTGCTCGAGGACCGAGATCGCCTCCCACACCTGGTAGACGCCCTCGTCGGAGGTGTGGCGAGACATCCACTCGCGCAGGGAGAGGTGGTCGAGCGCGTCGAGCTGCTCGAACGAGGTCTCCTTCAGCGCCTCGATGCAGCGCTTGAGGCCCTGCTTGGCAGCGCCGCCGTAGAACTCCTGGATCGGCATCCACCGGTCCTTGTCCCAGAACGGCATGGAGTCCGAGCGCCGGGAGTGCTCGAGCGGCACGCCGACGAGGCCGCACGCGCGCGTGAGCGAGTCGCCGGGGTCCTCGACGAGATGCGAGCTCAGCCCGATCTGGTGGCCGCGGAACCGATGCTCCATCGCCCGGCCCCCGAGGTACGGGTGCTTCTCGACGAGCGCGACCTTCTTGCCCTCCTTGGCCAGGATGCAGGCCGACACCAGGCCGGCGGTGCCCGCACCGACCACGATCACGTCGTACTTCATGCCTTCGGGCCCCCTCGGTCGTGACGGCCGCGCCCGCGCGGCGACGGCATCGTGATGATGCCGTCACCGCGGGCGGGACGTCGAGGAGCGGCCGCGCCGCCCCCGGGTCGGATCAGCTCACGCCCCAGGCCGTGAGGAACTTCTGCTCGAAGCCCGGCTGGGCGGCGGGCAGCGCGTTGTTGACCGGCTGCGGCGCGTTGTCCTTCGTCCACAGGACGACAGGGGCCGTCAACGCGACCGACGTCGCCGGGTCGCCGCCGGTGAACACCCGCGCCAGGCTGTCGACGACGAGGTAGCCCATCTCCGCGAAGGGATCGGGCAGCAGCGCCGTCTCGGAACCGTCGGCCAGGTTCGGCAGGTTGGCCGCCGTCGGGTAGATACCCACGTTGGAGATGCCCGTGATGCTCGCGCCCTTCAGCGCGGGCGCCAGGCCGAGGGCGGTCGCGTCCTGGTCGTGGACCAAGACGTTGATGTCCCGGTTGGACCGCAGGAAGTTGACGATCCGCGTCGCGGAGTCCTTGCCCAGCGAGGTGACCGGCATGTCGAAGGTCTTGACCTTGCAGTCGGGGCAGTAGCCCGCGACGGCCTTGTCGAACGCCGGGTCGATCGTGTTCTTGTAGATCGGGAACGTCGGCACGGCGATGTGGCCGATGACCGGCTTGCCCTTGCCGGCGACCATCGCCGCGGCGGCTGCGGCCTGCGTCAGCAGGTCGTAGTGCGACGGGCCGGGGATCACGTAGAAGTCCGGCAGGCTCGGCGTGTCGGTGGTCTGCCAGCCGATCGTCGGGATCTTCTTGTCCTTGAGCGTCTTGATCTCGGACTGGAAGACCGACGAGTCCAGGCCCTCGAAGACAACGGCGTCCGGGCTGTCCTTGACGGCCTGGTCCATCGCGTTCTTGTTCTGCTCGGGGGTCAGCCCGCCGTTGATGACCTTGACGCTCCAGCCGAGCTTGGACGCCGCGGCCTTGGTGAACGTCGCGGGGGCAGGCATGCCGCCGGCCCGCACGTAACGAAGTCGATGGTCTTGCCCTTGGGCACGGCCTTGCCGATCGCCGGGACGTCACCGAGGCCCTGGGCGGTCTGGAACTTCTTGAAGTCGGCCTGCGCCTTCGTGTACCCCGCCGAGGCCGAGCCGGCCGACGAAGATGAGCTCGCGCTCGTGGACGACGAGCCGCTGTCCGACGACTTCGAACTCGATCCGCAGGCGGCCACGGCCAGCGCCAGCGCAGACAGCGCCAGCACGACCACGAGCCGCATCCGTGATGCCCTCATTGCCACTCCTCCTGTTGTTGGTGCGCTGCCAGGCCGCGTCAGCGGGCCGGCACCGCGGTATCCCCATCGCCGGAGCCGCCCTCGCCGGGCACGTCCGTCGCGCCCGCCGTCAGGCCACCGTGCGGTGTCGCCTTGCCGGCGCGGATCTGCGTGCGCTCGATCCTGGTGAGCGCAAGTGCGGCGAGCAGCACGACGCCCGTGTACATCTGCAGCGTCCAGGCCGCGGCGCCGATCTGCGTGAGTCCGTTGGTGCCGGCCCCGAGGACGAGCACCGCGATGATCGTGCCCCAGGCGTTGAAGCGCCCGTTGCGGATCTGCGTCGCCCCCAGGAACGCGGCGGCGAAGGCGTCCAGCAGGTATGAGGGCCCGACGTCGGGCGAGCCGGCGCCGACGCGCGCCACGACCATGATCCCGGCGATGCCGGCGACGAAGGCGGACACCAGCAGGCCCATACTGCGCAGGCGCTTGGTGCGCACGCCGGCCAGGCGCGCAGCCTCCGGATTGAAGCCGGTCGCGTAGAGGCGGCGCCCGGTCACCGTGTGCTCCAGCAGCCACCACAGGACCAGCGCGACCGCGATCGCCACGAGCACCGGAACCTGGATCCCGGCGACGTTGGCCGTCGCGATCTTGCCCAGCTCTGTGTTGAGGTGCGGGCTGGTGACCGTCTCCTCGTTGCTGATGAGCAGGTTGACGGCCTGGAGGACCGCGCCGCTGCCCAGCGTGGCGATGAAAGAGTCGATGCCCACGCCAACGACGATGAGCGCGTTGATCGCGCCGACGCACACGCCCATCGCCACGGCGATGACGAGCGCGAGTCCGATGCCGACGTGCTTCTCGACCACCAGCCAGGCCACCGTCACCGTGATGAGCGCGACGACGTTGCCGATCGACAGGTCGAAGACCCCCGTCGACAGCGGGACGACGAGCGCCAGCGCGATGATCGCGATCGTCGCGTTCTCGTTCAGGATGGACTTCGCCGTGTCCCAGGTCGGGAACGTGTCCGGCGCCAGCGCGCTGAACAGGACGACGATCGCCACGAGGACGTACACCGCGCCGAAGCGGTCGACGCGCGACAGGCGCACGAGGTTGCCGACGGTCGAGAGCCGCGGCTCGTCGCCGGCCGCGCCGGGGCCGCCGTGGGCCGAGGAGGTTGCCACCTCGCTCATCGCACGCTCTCCATGACGGACACGATGCGCTCGGGATCGATCTCGGCCCCCTGCATCTCGTCGGCCACCCGTCCGCGGCGCAGCACGATCACGCGGTCACACATGCTCACGAGGTCCTCCGTGTCGGACGAGGCGAGCAGGATGCTCAGCCCCTCGCGGGCGCGGGCCCGCAGCAGTTCATAGAGCGATTCGCGGGCCCCGACGTCGACGCCGGCGGTTGGCTCGGCCAGCACGAGGACCTTGGGGTCGGTGTGCAGGCAGCGACCGAACAGCACGCGCTGCTGATTGCCGCCGCTCAAGGTCGAGACCGGCCGGTCGGCGACAGCGGTGGGGACGCCGAGCTCGGCCAGCCACTCCTGGGCGGCGCGCAGCTCGGACCGGCCCCAGATGAACCCGCCGCGCTTGGACCGCAGCGCTGGCAGCGCCCCGAGCGTCAGGTTCTCGCGGACGGTGAACTCGGCGATGAGGCCCTCCCGGCCACGCTCGGCCGGGACGAGGCCGATGCCGAGGCCGACCGCCGTCGCGGCGGTCGGCGGGTCGATCTGGCGACCCTCGATCCACCAGCCACCGTCGTCGGTCGTGGGGACGGCGCCTGCGAGCGCGTAGGGCAGCTCGTCGCGGCCCGAGCCCAGCAGGCCGGCCACGCCGAGCACCTCGCCGCGGCGCAGCTCGACGTCGACGCCGTCGAGGTACCGGCCGCGCAGGGCCTTGACGGAGAGCACGACGTCATCGCTGCGCTCGGTGACCGTGTGGCCGTGCGCCTGCAGCTCGTGACCGGCGATGAGCGTCGCCAGCTGCTCGGGCGTGTGGGCGGCGACCGGTCCCGCGCCGACGACTCGGCCGGCCCGCAGGACCACCACCTCGTCGCCGAGCTCGAAGATCTCCTCCATGCGGTGCGAGACGTAGACCACCGCATGGCCCGCCGCGCGGACCTCGCGGATGACGGCGAAGAGCCGCGAGACCTCCCGGGAGGGCAGCGACGCCGTCGGCTCGTCGAGGACGAGGATGCGGGGCCCGCTGTCCCAGTCCCACATGGCACGTGCGATCGCGACACAGGTGCGCTCGACCGGCGAGGCGTTGGCCAGCGGCAGGGTGACGTCGAAGTCGACACCGAACTTCTGCAGCAGCTCCCGCGTGCGCGCGATCTGCTGACCCTGGTCGATCCGTCCACGCCGGCGCGAGTAGCCGATCGTCAGCGCAACGTTGTCGACCGCGTTGAGCTCGGGGATCAATCCGAGGTCCTGATGGACGAAGCGCAGGCCCATCGCCGTGGCGGCCTCGGAGTCGCCGAGGTCCAGCGGCTGCCCATCGACCCAGGCATGGGCCCCGGGGTCGGGCTGGTGGAAGCCCGCCAGGATCTTGATCAGCGTCGACTTGCCGGAGCCGTTGTGGCCGAGCAGCGCGAGCACCTCCCCGCGGCGCCCCTCGACCGAGACGTCGTCGAGCGCCCGGGTCCCCGGGAAGGTCTTCGACAGGCCCTGGATGCTGAGTCCGCCCAGCGGGCGGGGGCCGGCAACCGACTCCTCTGACATCTGCTCTGACACCTCGCTCCCCGGCGGCTTCGACGCGGTCGCCACGGTGACGATCGGCGGCGACGCTCTCCTGGATGCTGCGACCGGCTGACCGGCCGCGGCGCGAGCGTAGACGAAGCCCTCGAGAAAAGCAACCGGTCGGTTGGTGGGTTAGCGCCGATGCCGGGGGTTGCGGTATGTGACCGACCGATTGGTTGCTGAGCAGACCATACGGCCGTTAGGCTGGGCCGATGAGCCGGATCTCGCTTGAGGGTCAGGTCGCGATCGTCACGGGAGCGGCCCGCGGGCTGGGGCGCACCTACGCCCTCGACCTCGCCGCGCACGGCGCCGCGGTCGTCGTCAACGACCTGCCCGGCGGGGGGGCCGGCACCGTGGTGGACGAGATCGGGAGCGCGGGTGGCCGAGCGATCGCCGTCGAGCGCGACATCGTCGACCCCGAAGGCGCCCGCGCCGTCGTGGAGGCCGCGACGGGCCTCGGGCGCCTGGGCATCCTCGTCAACAACGCGGGCATGCTGCGCAACGGCCGCTTCGAGGAGCTCACCGCGGAGAAGATCCGCGACATCCTGGCGGTCCACCTGGCAGGAGCCTTCTTCGTCACCCAGCCCGCGTTCGCCGCGATGCGCGACGTCGGCTACGGGCGCATCGTCAACGTCAGCTCGAACACGTCGTTCGGGATGGCGGGGCTGGTCAACTACGCCGCGGCCAAGGCCGGCGTGCTGGGCCTGACGACGTCGCTCGCGCAGGAGGGCGCGCCGCACGGCATCGCGGTCAACAGCGTGCTGCCCAACGGCACGAGCACGATCATGGACGACGACCCGATCCCCGGCTTCGAGGACGACACGCGGTTCGTCGCCGCGTTCCAGGGCGTCGCGCACCGGTTCGAACCCGAGCGCACGGCCGCCCTGGTGACGTTCCTGGCCAGCCCGGCCTGCCCGGCCAGCGGCGAGCACTTCTCATCGCTCGGCGGCCGCTTCGCCCGGGTGCTCTACGCGGTCACCGAGGGCTGGATGAGCCCGGCCGGCGCGCCGGCCGGCGCCGACGACGTGGCCGAGCACTTCGCCGAGATCGCCGACGCGGGTCGCATCGCCCTACTGCCCACCAGCATCCGCGACGAGTTCGAGCTGGTGGCGCGGTCCCTGGCGTCCGATACGCGGGCCTGAGGGCCGTGTCGGGGCCGGTCCCACGGTGCCGGCGATCCGTCGGGCCCCGGTCGACCGCACCGCCGCCGACCACGGCTGGGCGGGGTTCGCGGTCGCCGTGCCCGACTTCGACGAGACGCTCGGCCGGCTGCGTGCCGCCGGCGCGACCATCACCGAGCCGCTGCGCCACGATGGCCTGCGCCGCGTCGCGTTCCGCGACCCGGATCTGGCCCTCGTCGTGGAGATCCTCGAGGAGGGCGCCGCCACGCCCGGCGGGATCCGGCCGCGGCACTACCCGCTCGCCCCCGCCATCGTGTCGGTCACGCTGTCGGTCGGGGACCTCGAGCGCGCCCGCGCGTCGCTGGCCGGCGTCGTCGGCCTGGTCCCCGTGGAGCGCGAGCTCCACACCCCGGCTCTCGAGCACCGGCGCGGCCTCGATGACGTGCGCCGCGAGGCCTTCGGGTTCGCGCCGCAGCCGGCGCTGCTGCGCCCCGCGGCCTGGCCGGCGCCCGCCGTCCCACCGGGCGGCGCCCCTCACCGCAGCGCGGCGTAGAGCGCCTCGATCACCCCTGCGTGGTGGGCGGCGATCTGCTGGCGCCGCAGCTTCATCGTCGGGGTCAGGAGGCCGTCCTGCGGCGTCCACGGCTGCGGCGCGACGTGGAAGCGCTTGATCTGCTCGACCCGGGCCAGCCGGGCGTTGGCGCGCTCCACCGCATCGGTCAGCGCCGCGTGCACGGCGGCGTCGCCGGGCGCGGCCTCCGGCCCGAACGTCGCCGCCAGCACGTCGGGGTCCAGCGCGAGCAGCGCGACGTTGTAGGGCCGCGCGTCGCCGATGACGCAGGCATGGGCGAGCAGCGGCGAGGCCGCCTTGAGCTCGGCCTCGATGAGCGCCGGCGACATGTTCTTGCCCGCCGAGTTGATGATGATCTCCTTCTTGCGCCCGACGAGGCGGAGGTACCCGTCGTCGTCGAGCGCGCCGAGGTCGCCGGTGTGGAACCAGCCGTCGGGGTCGATGGCCTCGGCCGTGGCGTCCGGGCGCCCGTGGTAGCCGCGCATGAGCAGCGGGCCGCGGACGAGGATCTCCTGGTCGGCCGCGATCCGCAGCTCGACACCCGGCGACGGACGACCGACGGTCCCCAGCCGCACCCCGCCCTCCGGGCTGGACGTGCCGCCGCCCGTCGTCTCCGACAGGCCCCACAGCTCGCCGAGCGGTACGCCGATCGCGTGGAAGAACGCCGCGACGTGGACCGCCATCGGCGCGGCGCCGGTGTGGGCGGCGCGCAGGCGGTCGAGCCCGTGCGCGCGCCGCAGCACCTCCAGCACGCCGGCGTCCTCCGGGCCGGGGCGCCGAACGCGCAGCGTCCGGCCCGCCCCGGCGTCGGCGATGATCTCCTGCGTCCCCCGCGCGATCGCGTCGCGGTACGCACGGCGCTCGGGCTCGGGCAGCGCGCTGACCCCGGCCTCGATCCGTGCCTGCAGCTTCTCCCAGATCCGCGGCACGCCGAACATCCACGACGGGTGCACCTCGGCCGCGAGGTCGTAGATCTGCGCCGGGTCGGGGCAGCAGGTCGTCGTGAAGCCCAGCGCCATCGGCAGGTAGTGGCTGACGTTGCGCTCGGCGACGTGCGCCATGGGCAGGAACGAGATGACGCGCGTCTCGCCGCGCAGGTCGATGACCTCGGCGAAGGAGCGGGCCGCAGCCATGGCGTTGCCGTGGGTCAGCTCGACGCCCTTGGGCGGACCGGTCGTGCCCGAGGTGTAGATCAGCGTCACGACGTCGGAGGCCTGCGGTGCCGGCCACGGGCCCGGCGGGGGCGGTGCGGGCAGGTCCTCCAAGGCGACGGCGCCGGGCACCGCGCCACCCACGGCGATCACGCCGGGACCCGCAGGGTTCACGAGCACCAGGCTGTCCACGACGTCAGCGAAGCGCGGCTCGGTCATCAGCAGCCGCGCACCCGAGTCGTCGAGCAGGCTCTGGATCTGCGGTCGCGAGTACGTCGCGTAGACGGAGAACGGCACGCCGCCGAGCCGCATCACGGCCGCGTCGGCGACATGGAACTCCGGCCGGTTGGTCAACAGAAGCGCGACCCGGTCCCCGGGGGCCACGCCGAGCGCGGCGAGCGCCGCAGCGCAGCGCTGCACCTCGGCGTCGTACGCGGCCCACGTGAGGGTTCGGGTGCCGTCGGCCGTCCGGATCGCGAGCCGGTCGGGCACCCCGCGCACGGTCGCCGCGAAGGCCTCGCACAGCGTCGGCGCCCCGAGCCCGAGCTCCGGGCTGCCCGGCGTCGCCTCAGCCCCGCTCACGCCTGCCCGGCGTCGGCAGGCGGCTCCCAGTGCCCGTCGACGGCGACGTAGGGATAGGCGATCTCGACGCGCGCGCCATGTGCCGCATCCTCGGTCACGAACGTCCAGCCCTGCCACGGCAGGCGGTCGTCGGTGGCCAGCTCGGTGCTGGTGACCTCCACGCCGGCGGCGTCCAGCGCACGGGCGGCGGCGGCCGGGTCGGGATGCACGAACGCGATGTGGTCGACGCACTCGCCGTGCTTGGCCAGGTGCTGGGCGCGGCCGCCTTCGCCGAGAGGCTCGACGAGCTGGATCTCGGCCCCACCCGGGCAGATGAACGTGGCCCAGCGCACGGGGTCGGACTCGGGGCCGAAGCGCGGCATGATCACCGGCGGCTCGAGCAGCTGGTCGGGGTCGAGCACGGTGAGGATGCGCGTCCAGTCCTCGACCGCCTTGTCGAGGTCGCGCACGAGCAGTGCGATGTGGGCGAGAGCTCCCTGGGCCATGACGTGTCTCCTCCTGCGGGCGATGACCGGACGATCAGGGTCACCTCCCAAACGTTGGTTTGTTACGGTGCGCCGTGAGCTTAGGGGAGCGGTCGGGTCCGGACAACAGGAGCGTGGCGATGGACACCAACTTGGTCGGCGTGGTCGGGTGCGGGGCGATGGGTCACGGGATCGCCCAGATCACGGCCCAGGCCGGGCTCGGCGTCGTCGTCTGCGAGCGCGGTCCCGAGCCTCTCGAGGCGGGCCTGGCCCGCATCGACGCCAGCCTGGCGCGGCTCGAGGCCAAGGGCGGCCTGGACGGATCGGCGGCCGATGTCCGCGCCCGCATCGCCCCCACGGTCGACGTCGCCGACCTCGCCGACTGCGACCTGGTCATCGAGGCCGTCGACGAGGACCTGGCGACCAAGCTCGGCGTGTGGCGCGCCGTCGCACCGCTGCTGGGCCCCGACGCGGTGTGCGCGACGAACACCTCGTCGCTGTCGGTCATCGACCAGGCGGTGGTCACCGACCGCCCCGACCGCTTCATCGGGCTGCACTTCTTCAACCCGCCGCAGATGATGAGCCTGCTGGAGGTCGTCGGCTCGGTCGCCTCGTCCGACGCCGCCGTGGCGGTCGGGCTCGCCTACGGCCGGCGACTCGGCAGGGACGTGGTGCAGGCGCCCGACCGAGCCGGCTTCCTGGTCAACCGGCTCCTGTTGCCCTACGTCCTGGATGCCGTACGGGCGATGGAGGGCGGCTTCGGCACGATCGCCGACATCGACCTCGGCATGCGCAAGGGCACCGGCCACCCCATGGGCCCGTTCACGCTGCTGGACTTCGTGGGGCTCGACGTCGTGATGGCCATGACCGACGTCATGTTCGAGGAGTACCACGAGACCCGGTTCTCGGCGCCTCCGACGCTGCGCAAGCTCGTCGCCGCAGGCTTCACCGGCCGCAAGTCCGGGCGAGGCTTCTACGACTACGCCACCGAGCCGCCGACGCCGCTGGACGCCCCGCGCCCGGCCGGGGCCGCCGCATGAGCCCAGCGGCGGAGCCCTTCGTCGTCGACGTGCCGGACGCGGTCCTGGAGGACCTCGCCGGGCGCCTGGCCCGCACGCGCTGGCCCATCGACCCGGAGAACGACGACTGGCGCTACGGCGCACAGCGCGCCTACCTCGAGGACCTCGTCGAGCACTGGCGCATGCGGTATGACTGGCGCGAGCACGAGCGCCGCATCAACGCCTACGCCAACTTCCGCACGACGATCGACGACGTGCCGGTGCACTTCATCCACGAGCGGGGGCGCGGGCCGGCGCCGATCCCCCTGATCCTGTCGCACGGCTGGCCGTGGACGTTCTGGGACTTCCAGCACGTCATCGGCCCGCTCAGCGACCCCGCGGCGCACGGCGGCGACCCGGCCGACGCCTTCGACGTCGTCGTCCCCTCGCTGCCCGGCTTCGGGTTCTCGACGCCGCTGCGCCGCACGGGCATCAACTTCCACCGCACGGCAGACCTGTGGGTCACCCTCATGCGCGACGTCCTGGGCTATGACCGCTTCGCCGCGCAGGGCGGGGACTGGGGGCATCTCGTCAGCTCCCAGCTCGGCCATCGATACCCCCAGCACATGATCGGCGTGCACCTGAGCCTGGCGATGCCGATGGACCTGTTCACCGCCCAGCTGCCTGGCGAGGACGCCTACGAGCCCGACGAGCGCCACTTCTACCACCACACGCAGGCGCGGATGGCGCACGCCACGACGCACGTCGTCGTCCAGAGCACCGATCCGCAGACGGTCTCCTACGGGTTGCACGACTCGCCGGTCGGGCTGCTCGCCTGGCTGGTCGACCGCCGGCGCTGGTGGAGCGACTGCGACGGCGACGTCGAGCGGCGGTTCTCCAAGGACGACCTCATCACGACGACGATGCTCTACTGGATCACCGAGAGCTACGTGTCCAGCGCGCGGTTCTACTGGGAGGCCAAGCACCATCCGTGGCGGCCCGTCGACGACGCGCGGCCCGTGGTGCGGTCGCCGACCGGCGTGGCGATCTTCCCGCAGGAGCTCGCGATCATGCCGCGGGCCTGGCTGCACGAGTACTACAACCTGCAGCGCCTGACCTACATGAAGTCCGGCGGCCACTTCGCGCCCGCCGAGGAGCCCGAGGCCCTGGTGGAGGACGTCCGCGCGTTCTTCCGCCCGCTCCGCGGCTGACCGCACCGCCACCGACCCGGAGGACCCATGCCCACCGACCAGCTGCACCACTCCGGCATGCTCGTCGCCGACATCGAGCGATCCGCCGCGTTCTACATCGAGGCGCTCGACGCCCGCTACCTGTTCCGCCCGGCCGTCAACGAGGGTGCCGGGGCGCAGTACGTGCTCGGCGGCGACGACGATGTCGCGTTCACGTTCTGCTACCTCGGCTTCCGCACGGGCGCCGTCGAGATCATGCAGTTCCTCAGCGGCGCGCCCGACTGGGCAAAGGACCCCGTCCGCGGCCGCCTGCCCCACTTCGCGCTCGTCGTCGACGATGTGGACGAGACGACCCGGCGCGTCGTGGCCGCCGGCGGCAGCACGCTGTGGCCCGAGCCCATCGACTGGGGCGGCGCGAAGGTCATGTACGTCGCCGACCCCGACGGCAACCCGATCGAGCTGTTCGACGTCGGGCTGGAGGAGATCGTCTCCCGCACCCTGGACCTGTTCCCCGCCTCGGCACCCTGAGCGGACGGGCGGCGCTCAGCCCCCGTCGCGCCGCAGCTCGCCGGGCAGCACGCCACGGCCCGTGTGCGAGTGGGGCCAGTCCTCGCCGGCCTGGGCGATCGGGTTCTCCGCCCGGGCCTGGCCGAACCACAGCAGGTGGCGGCGGTGGTGGAACAGCCAGCGGCCGTCCTGGCGCACGTAGCGGTCCTGGTAGAGGATCGACTGGTCGACGAACTCCTCGCCGAAGTCCAGCTGCGCCCAGCAGTAGACCGTCCCGTGGGCGTGCTCGGCGTCGTCGAGCTCGATGAGGTGGTTGCCCACGAAGTGCACCGTCGGGCCCTTGCGAAACCAGCGCTCGTGCTCGCGCCGGACGGTGTGCAGGTCGATGTCGGGGTACTCGGCCGGCTCGTCGACCTCGGCCCACAGTGACAGCAGCAGCTCGGCGTCGCGGAAGTCCTGGGCGTAGGCGTAGCGCAGCGGCAGCTGGCGGATCTCGGCGTGCGCGAGCAGGAGCTGGGTCGGGTCCATGCCCGCCGGGCCCAGGCCGCTCATCGCGGGCCGCCGTCCTCGGAGGGCAGGTAGCGCGCATGGACGCCCAGCCCCGTCTCCACGTAGCCGTGGCCCGGCTCGCCGTCCAGGGTGAACACCGTCCCGTGGTCGGTCTGGCCGCGCAGGAAGGCCACGACCGCCGGGTCGGTCAGGTCGTGGCGCTCCCGGCCCGGTCCCTGGCGGACGGGGTCGGGTGAGTAGCCCACGCCGGAGAGGAACAGCCGGATGCGCGGGTCGATCCCGACGGTCAGCCGGCGGCCGTCGTCGAGGTCGACGCCCAACTGCCCGCCGGACAGCAGCACGCCGTCGAACGTCAGGTCGTGCTCGATGCCGGTGACCTGGCGCACCGTGCCGGAGCCGTCGACGAGCCAGCCGTCCTGGAGCACGCGGCGCCCCGACGCCGTCTCGAACAGCAGCATGTACAGGGCCCGGCCGGCGAACTCGGCCATGACGGCCAGGACGAGGCCGCGGCGCGGCGCGCCCTCGTGCTTTCGGACCCCCCAGCCGCGGTCGCGGAAGCCGTGGCGGCCGCGGACCTCGTGGCGGTTGCCCTCGACCTCCACCCAGCCGTCGTAGACGCCGGACTGGAAGAAGTTCATGTAGTGGGTGGCCACCGCGCCGTCCTGCTCGATGCGCAGCGGCGTGGTGGGCAGCGGCACGAAGCGCGAGCGGTAGGTGAGCTCCAGCGCGAGCGACCCGTCGGGGTCGGCGTAGGCCAGCTCGACCTCCTTCAGGGGCGCGACCGACTGCACGCGCACCCCGTCGACGACCGGCTCGTCGGGGTCGTCGCCCGGCGCGTAGGGCGCGTCGACGCGCACACAGTGCTGCACGGTGCCGGTGCAGGCCCCGAGGAACGCCCGCCGCAGGCCGGCCTGCGGCCACACCGCGCGCCCCATGTTGAGGATGAGGTCGTCGCCCGCGAAGAGCAGGTGGTAGCAGCGCTCCTGCCAGTTCGGGCTCTCGTGCTCGGTCTGCGTGCGCGGGGCGACGCGCTGATGGCCGTAGGACTCGTCCAGCGCCGTCACCACCGGCGGGGCCGCGATCTGCGGCCCCGCGCCTGTCTCGGTGTCCGTCATGGGAGTGATCCCTACCGGAAGGCGGGGATGACCTCCTTGCCGAACCGCTCGATGCAGGCCAGCTCCTCTTCGAAGCTCGGGCCGTTGGCCTCCCGGAACGACATGATGAGGTAGTCCATGTCGAGCTCGTCCTTGAAGTGCTGGACCGACTCGATGCACTGCTCCGGGCTGCCGACGATGAAGCGCTCCTGGTGATGCTGGTCGAAGCGGAAGTCCGCCTCGCCCTTGATGTCGGCCAGGAACGGCTCGAACTCCTCGACCCAGCGCGGGACCTTCTCGAAGTAGAACCAGTGCTCGGCGCGGATGACCGGCCACCACGTCTTCTCGACCTCGGCCATGGAGTCCGCGACCCAGCCGTCGCGCAGCAGCACGACGCTCTGCTTGTCGGCGGTGCCGTACTCGTCGGCCGCGTCGCGGTACATCTTGGTCCAGTGCTTCATGACCTGGAGGTTGTGCAGCGGGTCGGTCGCCCACGGCAGGCCGAAGCGCGCGGCACGGCGGACGCCGGGCTCGGACATCGCGCCCATCCACATCTCGGCGGCGACAGGCAGCGGGCTGATCTTGCCCTTGATGTCGAAGTGCTTGGAGTGGTAGTCGAGGTCCTCGCCGGCCCACGCCCGCTGGACGAGCTCGACGCACTGCTCGAAGCGTGAGACCTGGGTCTTCGGGTTCAGGCCGTACAGCTCGAACTCGGCGGGGAAGTTGCCCATGCCGACGCCGAGCTTGAGGCGGCCGTTGCTGATGATGTCGACCATCGCCGCGTGCTCGGCGGCGTGGATCGGGTGCTCGAAGGGCAGGAGGTGCACGGTCGTCCCGATGTCGACCCGCGACGTCGAGGCCGCTAGCGCACCCAACGGGCCCCACGGGGACGGGCAGTAGCCGTCGGGCATCATGTGGTGCTCGGGGATGAACAGCCCGTCGAAGCCGACGGACTCCGCGAGCTTGCCGGCCTCCAGGAGCTCCTTCCAGCGCAACACGATGTTGCTGGCGTCCGGCGGGTCCTGGGGCTTGAACAGCAGTCCGAACTTCATCGTCGGTCTCCTCTCGGCACCGGTTCCGGCGCCATGGCGTTGGGGACAGCAGCAGGGTGGGTCGGCTCCGCGTCGGCCAGCAGCGGTGCGAGCCCGCTCGCCAGCAGCTCGACGTGGCGCTCGGCGATCACGTCGGGCATGCCGGCGACACGCTCCCACAGGAAGACGTGCCCGAGGGGCAGCCTCTGCCCGAGGCTCGTCAGCTCGGCCGCGGCCTGCTCCACGGTGAGGACGCGCACCGGCGGCGGCGCGCCGGCGCCGCGTGCGGCGAACAGGCGCGTGAGCGGACCCTCGGGCGCGCCCTCGTGTGCGTAGGAGTCGTAGGTCGCCCACTGGTGCTCGGCGTACGGCGCGACGAGCGCGCGGGTGCGCTCGGGGTCGTCGGCCAGCAGCACCGACAGCGGCCCGGAGACGCGGAGGCCGGCGAGGGGATGCCCGGCCAGGGCGCGCGCCTCGAGGTAGGGCGCCCACAGCTCGGGGTTGAGACTGAGCAGCCCGGCGCCTGATCGGCCTGCCAGCCGCGCGCCGCGCGCGCCATGGGCGCCGACCCAGATCGGCGGGCGCTCCTGGAGCGGCCCGGGCGTCACCGCCGCGCCCTCCCACAGCGCGCGCACCTCGACGGCGCGCTGCTCGAGGAGCGCGAAGCGCCGGGCCGGATCGACCCCGAACGCCTCGAACTCGGGCACGCGGTACCCGGCGCCGAGCCCGAGCTCCAGCCGGCCGCCGCTGAGCTGGTCGACGACCGCGGCCTGCTCGGCGATGTCGATCGCCGGGCGCAGCGGGGCCAGCAGCACCGCGGTGCCCACACGCACGGTGCGGGTGCGCGCGGCGACGGCCGCGGCGAACACCAGCGGCTGCGGCAGGTAGCCGTCGGCGAACAGGTGGTGCTCGGACAGCCAGACCGACCGCAGCCCGCGGCGGTCGGCCTCCTCCGCGGCCTCCAGTGCACGGCCGTGGACCCGATCGGTCCCGACCCGCCACGGCTCCGGGTCGCGCAGGTCGAAGTAGATCCCGAGTTGCACGCGCTCCTAGACCTGGCCTGGCCTCAGGTCCCACCGCGGCGGCGCGCCGTCCACGACGATCTCGGTCTGGAGCAGCCGGCCCGTCTCCGGGCAGATCACCTCGCGGAACTGCACCTCGTGGTCGGTGTAGATCGCCGGGTCGCGCAGCGTCGGGTTGCCCTCGTCGAGCGGCATGTCGCGGATGAGCGCCTTGGCCTTGTAGTTGCCCTCGGCCGGCCCGAGATCCACGTCGCCGGCGTGGAACCGCCCGTCGGCGATGTCGATGTACTCGCTCACGACGCCGTCGGGCGGCACCGTCCCGTCGCCCTCCCCCGCGCAGTCCTCGTCGCCCGTCCACGGCCGGCCCTCGGCCAGGCGCTGCCCGATGACCGTGGCCCGCCGGGCGGCGGTGGCCTCGGCGTCGACGGCCAGGTCCTCGCCCTCGCCGGTGAGCACCACGCCGTAGGCCTTCAGCCCCCAGTCGGCGGTCACGCGGCCCAGCAGGACGTCCTCGCGGACCATCTCCGGGTCGCGCTCCAGCGGGTCGCCGTAGCCGCCGGCGCCCGCCCAGCTGAAGATCCACAGGTCGTCGCGTTCGGTGAAGCGGTCGAAGGACTTGGCCGGGACCCAGTCGGTCTCGCCCGCCAGCTGCTCGGGTTCGGTCGGCGTGGTGCCGGTGCGCTCCATGTAGCCGGGCACGTCGGCGCCCTTGATGAGCCGGAACGCGTTGGTCGACGTCGGGTAGCCGCCGAACAGGCCGGGGCCCGGGACGGCGACCTCGGCGCCCACGGTGACCCAGTTGATGCGGTCGGTCTTGTGGCTGAGCACCGCCCCCTCGCAGCCGTTGCCGCCGCGGAACTTGCCGGCGCCGCCGGAGTTCGCCACCTCGCGGCGCCACAGGTAGATGATGGGGTAGAAGAGCTCGTTGTCCTCCACGTTGGGGATCGTGGACTGCAGGTCCCACGGCCAGCCGCCCGTGTCCTGGCCGTCGCGCCAGGGCAGCGCCGCGAGCGCGGCGCCCACGGGATCGTTGAGGAACGAGACGTACTGGCTGCCGCGCTGGTCCAGGCCCGAGATCGCGTTGACCGGGTAGCCGAGGACGCCCATGCAGCTCATGACCTCCTCGCGCAGGCGCTCGTCGGTCGACGAGAACAGCATCTTGGAGATGACCAGGCCGGCCATGCCGATCGAGTGCAGCAGCGTCGTCGGCGGGCCGCCGGAGACCGCCGCCGGCCGCGTCGCACAGCTGATCGTGCCCGGCACGACCTCGAACTCGATGTTCCGCATGGCGCCCTCCAGCGCGAACATCTGGTCGAAGAGCATCGTCGATGCGAGCATGCTGATGACCGCGCCCTTCCACGCCGCCAGGCACGCATTCAGCGCGCCCTGCTGCTCGGCCGAGCCCTCGTTGGAGAACACGAGCTTGCCGCCGCGCTTGGTCAGCTTGACCCGGTTGCGGTACAGGCCGCGGTCGCCGGGGAGCTTGACCTCCATCCAGCCCTCCTCGGTCCACGTGCCGTCCGGGATGCTCTCCAGGCGCTTGGAGAACGCGGCCGCGGAGTCGTCCTGGACCTTGCGCATCGTCGCCTTGACGGTGCTCGCCCCGTAGCGGGCGACGAGGGCCAGGACGCGGTCACGGGCGACGTTGCATCCGGTCACCTGCGAGCGCAGGTCCAGCGCCACGAGGTCGCCCAGGCGCGAGTTGCGCGTGTAGAGCTCCTCGATGTCGCGGCGGATCTCGCCGCCCTCGACGATCTTGACCGGCGGGTAGCAGGGGACCTCCCAGTAGACGTCCTCGGCCATCGGGTTGAACCCGCCCGGTGCGGTGCCGCCGAGGTCCCATTGGTGCAGCGTGTTGGAGACCCAGCAGAAGAGCTTGCCGTCGACGAACACCGGGCAGGCGATGACGACGTCGGGCTGGTGCGTCGTCCCGATCCACGGGTCGTTGGTGAGGTACATGTCGCCCTCGTGGATGCCGGGCTTCTCGGACCGGTACTCGAGCGTCCACTTCACCGCGGTCGCGCTGCTGACCGCCAGGTACAGGTTGTACTTGCCGAAGAAGACGTAGCCGCCCTCCTCGTCGAGGATCGCCGGGTTGAAGTCGTGCCCGTAGGCGCAGATCGGCGACCCCGACGTGCGGATGATCGACTGCCCGTGCTCGACGTTGACGTTCCAGAGGGCGTGGCGCAGCACCTCGTGCGTCACGGGGTCGACGGTCTCGTCGGCGTCGGTGTGCAGCTGCAGCGAGGGGTGGATGTCGAGCTGGTCGGGCGCGATGTAGGGGTAGACGCTGCCGTCCCACTTGATGGTCGTGTCGACGTCGGTGGCCATGGGTTCTCGGTCCTTGTCGGTTGCGGTGGGGCGGGCGGTCAGGCGGACGCGGTGGCGTGGGTGCCGGTGGATCCCGAGCCGGCCTCGGTGCCGACGTCGATGAGGACGCTGCCGAGCTCGTCCAGGCGCGCGGAGGCGCCCGGAGGCACGACGACGGTCGTGTCGGGGAACTCGAGGATCGCCGGGCCGTCGACCTCGGCGGCGGGCGAGAGCCGCGAGCCGTCGAAGATGTCGGTCGGCGTGAACGCGCCGTGCTCGCGCCAGTAGACGTCGCGGCGGCCGACGGGCTCGGTGTCGCTGCGGTCGATCGGCGGCGGCACCGGCGTGCGCACCTTGCCGCGGGCCAGGAGCTTGAAGAGGCCGATCGACGTGCCGGCCCCGACGAACGCCGAGCCCTTGCCGTAGATCTCCTCGTAGCGGGCGATGAACCGGCCGACCTGCTCCTCGGCGTCCTGCGCGGTCAGCGTGCCGCCGGGCACCGGGACCTCGACCTGGTGGATCTGCAGCGAGAACTTCATCTCGACCAGGCGGGTCAGCTCGATGTCGGCCTCGGCGAAGCCCTCGGCCGTCAGCTGCTCGCGCGCGGAGGCCTCCATCTGGGCGAAGACCTCGTTCATGCGTTCGTGCGAGAACGGCGCGATGAGGACCTCGGAGTGCTCGCGCACGTGCAGGACGTCGGACGTCATGACGCCCAGGGCCGACCAGGTCGAGGCCAGGTCGCCGAGCGGGATGACGACCTGCTGGGCGCCGAGCTCGCGGGCGAAGGCCACCGCGTGTGCCGCGCCGGCGCCGCCGAACGCGTAGATGACGAAGTCGCGCGGGTCGCGGCCGCGCTCGACGGTCATCTGGCGCATGAGGTCGGCCATCTGGGATTCGACGATGCGCAGCGCGCCGTCGGCGGCCGCCACCGGCTCCAGGCCGATCCCGGAGGCCACGCGCTCCACGGCGGCCAGGGCGCCGTCGCGGTCCAGCTCGAGCTCGCCGCCGAGGAAGTTGTCGGGGTTGTAGCGGCCCAGGACCGCGTCGCAGTCGGTGACGGTCGGCTCGGTGCCGCCGCGGCCGTAGCAGACGGGCCCGGGCAGGGCGCCCGCGCTCTGGGGCCCCACGCGCATCGTCTGGGAGTGGTCGTCGACCCAGAGCAGCGACCCTCCGCCGGACCCGATGGACTCGATGTCCACCCGCGGCATGAAGAAGGTGTACTGGTTGATCACGGTCTCCGACGAGGTGACCGGGTCACCGTCGACGATGATCCCCACGTCGAACGACGTGCCGCCCATGTCGCAGGCGATGACGTTGGGGTGGCCCATGCGCTGCGCGAGGTACGCGGCGCCCGCGACGCCGCCGACCGGGCCGGAGGCGATCGTGAAGAGCGGGTGGCGTGCGGCCTCCTCGGCGTGCACCACGCCGCCCGCGGCCTGCATGATGAGCAGCGGGTTCGTGTAGCCGCGCTCGGTCGTGACGCGGTCGACCTGCTGGATGTAGCTCGAGGTGGCCGGCCCGATGAAGGCGTTGATGGCCGCCGCGGCGGTGCGCTCGTACTCGCCGGGCTTGGCGATGAGCTCGTGGGCGCAGGAGATGAGCACCCCGGGGGCGAGCTCCTCGATCATCGCCTTGACCCGCAGCTCGTGGTCGGCGTTGACGAAGCCCCAGAGGAACGACACGGCGATCGCCTCGACGCCGTCGGCCACGAGCTCGGAGATCGCGGTGCGGACCTCGTCCTCGTTGAGCTCGAGCAGGACGTCTCCGGCCCAGTCCGTGCGCTCGGAGACCTCCTTGATGCGCGTGCGCGGGACGATCGGCTCGGGCTTCTTGTGGCGCGAGACGTGCAGCAGCTCGTCGATCGTCAGGCCGGCCGAGCGCCCGGCCGAGCGCATGATGATCAGCGCGTCGCCGTGGCCGCGGGTCGTGATGAGCCCCGTCCTGGCGCCCTTCATCTGCACGAGCGCGTTCGTGCCCACCGTGGTGCCGTGCAGCAGCAGGTCGGTGGAGCCCAGGAAGTCGGCCGTCGAGAGGCCCAGCCGCCCGGCGACGGTGTCGATCGCGTTGAGGAAGCCCTCGGCGAAGTTGGGCGGCGTGGAGGACACCTTGGCCAGCGTGATGGCGCCCGTATCGTCGAGGACCACGCAGTCCGTGAACGTCCCGCCGATGTCGATCCCGCAGAAGTAGCCCATGAGCTGCCCCGGTCTCCTCGTCTACCTATCGGTTGGTTGACCCCGCGGCGCGAGTGTATGGCGAGGCGCGCGACCTCGTCAAGCCACGGGGCACCCGGAAGGCCGGGCCACGTCATCCACCGGGCGTTTGGTTGTGTCGCGGACGGACCCATGGTCTACTGGACGCGTGGCGAGCGTGCAGGAGCAGCCCGCAGGCGGGGTCCGCTGGTCGGTGGCCGACGTGGAGGCGCTGCACGCCCGCGGCCTCACCGACGGGCTGCCCGTGATCCCGCCCGCCCCCGAGCTGGTCGCCGCGTTCGTCGCCGCCTCCGGTCACCCGGGCGACGAGGTCGTCGCGGTCGTGCCGCCGCTGCGCGGCGACGCGACGGTGACCGTCATCGCCGCCAACGCCGTCATGGCGGGCTGCCGGCCGGAGCACGCCCCGGTCGTGCTGGCGGGCGTGCGCGCCATGTCACGGCCGGAGTTCAACCTCTACGGCGTGCGGACCTCGCACCACCCGGCCACGCCGCTGTTCATCGTCAGCGGACCCGCCGCGGACACGTTGGGGTTCAACGCGTCCAAGAACCTCTTCGGCCCGGCCTCGCGGGCCAACGCGGCCGTCGGGCGCGCGCTGAACCTCATCGTGCAGAACGTCGGCGGCGCGACGCCGCAGCTCATCGACCCGTCGGTCATGGGCCACCCGGGCCGTTACACCTACTGCATCGCCGAGCACGGCGACGGGCCCTGGCCGGCGATGGTGACCGAGGAGGCGGGGCTCGCCCCCGGGGCCAGCGCGATCGGGTGCTTCGCCGCCGACGCCCCGACGACCATCGTCGACTACGCGAGCAACGCGGCGGCCGACCTCCTCGGCGCCTTCGCGTTCCACGTCGCCAACGTCTGGCGCAACCCCTTCTACCTGGCCAGCGAGATCCTCGTGCTCGCCAGCCCCGCCCACGCGCGGGTGCTGGCCCAGGGCGGTGCGGACCGCGCGACCGTGCTGGCCCGGCTGGCCGCGGCGGCCCGGGCGATCACGGGCCCGCTGGTGCTCGACGAACACGGCTTCGACTACGCCGGGGGCCTGCGCCTCGCGGTGGCCGGCGGCCCCGACGGCCAGTACTCCGCGCTCGTCAACGGCTGGGTCGGCGGCGACATCGGCAGCGTCATGACCATCGAGGAGATCACGTGACCGACCAGACCACATCCGCCTGCCCGATCATCGACCCGCTGGGAACGTCGAGCACCGCGCCGGTCGAGCCCGTCCCCGGCCTGGGCGATGTCGGCGGCGCGCAGGTCGCCGTGCTGGACATCTCCAAGGTGCGGTCCGACGTGTTCGCCGGTGAGCTGGCCCGCGGCCTCGCCGACGATCACGGCGCCCAGGTCCGCCGCGGCCTGGCCCCCGGCTCGCAGGCCATGGCCGACGACGAGCTGCGTGAGCTCGGCGCCGCGTGCGACGGCGCCGTGCTGGCGCTGGCCGACTGCGGGACCTGCTCGTCGTGGACGCTGTACGACGCGATCGAGCTGCACCGCCACGGGTGCCGCGCCATGCTGGTGACGACGACGGCGCAACGGCCCATGGTCGAGGCGATGGTGGCCCGTCTGGGCCTGGCCGACCTGCCGCTCGTCGAGGTCGCCGAGCCCAACCGCGACCAGTACGCCGACGCCATCACGGCCACGGCACGCGCGGCGACCGCGGCCGTCGCCGCCGCGCTGCGCGGGTAGCGCGGCGCGGTCGGCGCGGGTCCGCTCAGACCGAGGCCGGCTCCGGCACCCGCTCCATGAAGAACGTCGTGTACACCGTGATGTCCTCGGGGACGTAGTAGTCGCGCTCGTCGCAGATCTGCCCGATGTTCGCGGCGATGTCCTCCGGCGTGACGTCGGCCTTGCCGTAGCCCTGCGTCTCGGCGAAGAAGATCCGGGCCACCCGCCCACCGCCGCAGGACAACACCTCCCCCGTCAGCTCGCAGGACTCGTGGGCGAGGAAGGCCACCACCGCGGAGATGTTCTCCGGGAGCAGCCGGTCGAAGACCGTCGGCCCCTCGTCGGCCACCACCTCGGTGCGGGCGCCTTCGTTGACGTCGATATCGGGATCGGCCATGCGCGTCTTGGCGTAGGGCGCGATGAGGTTGACCTTGATGCCGTGCTCGGCGCCGGCGCCGGCGAGGTTGCGCCCCAGGCCGATGAGGCCGCCCTTGGCCGCGCCGTAGGCGACCAGGAACGGCGAGCCGAACAGCGCGCACGACGTCGTCAGGACAACGCGCGCGGCCGGGCTCTTCACGAGGTGGGGCCACGCGGCGCGCGTGACGTTGAACGAGCCACCGAGGTGGACCGAGAGGTTGCGGTCGAGGTCCTCGGCGCCGGTGTCGGGGAACGTGTGCGGCGTGAGGATGCCGGCGTTGTTGATGACGATGTCCACGCCGCCGAAGGCCTCGACGGCCGTGGCGACGATCGCCTCGGCGCCCTCGGTCGTGGCGACCGAGGAGGTGTCGGCGACCGCGGTGCCGCCGGCGGCGCGGATCTCGTCGACGACCGCCTGCGCGGGACCCGCGTCGGCCCCGGTGCCGTCCATCGCGCCCCCGAGGTCGTTGATGACGACCCTGGCGCCGCGGGAGGCGAGCAGCAGCGCGTGCGTGCGGCCCATCCCGCGGCCGGCCCCGGTCACGATGGCGGTGCGACCTTCGAACTCGAGCATGACGCTGTCTCCTCTCCCTGCCGGGCCGTCGCGGGCGGCGACGGCCAGACAACCAACCGATTGCTTGTTTGATGACTCTGCGGACACTAGCCTCTGGCCCGCCGCCGATCAAGACGGCCCGCCGTGCGACGGCGACCGAACGAGAGGACGCCCGTGCCCCACGCCGATGACCGGACCCTGCTGCGCGAGCTGGCCGAGGCCTATGCCTCCGCGGCCGACCGCCGCGACGACGACGCGTTCGTCGCCCTGTTCACGCCGACCGCCACGCTGACGATCCGCCAGGGCGGCGCGGTCCTGGGCACGTTCACCGGGCGCGACGGCCTGTGCGGGGCGACCGCCCCGCTGGACGCCTATAGCGCGACGATGCACTTCGTCGGCAACCACGCCTGTGCCGTGGACGGCGACGCGGCGACCGCCACGACCTACTGCCTGGCCAACCACCTGCGCCCCGCCGGCGACGGCGGCGTCGAGAACCTCCGGATGGTCATCCGCTACGACGACCGCTGCGTCCGGGGCGCCGACGGCCGCTGGCGCTACGCGGCGCGCGACCTCGACATCCTGTGGACCGAGGTCGCGCCGGCCAGCGTCGCGCCGCTGGCGCTCTGAGCGGCGCTCAGCCGTTGGACCCGCGCCAGGCCAGCGATCCGCCGTCGATCGTGATCGCCGCGCCGTTGATGAACGACGCCTCATCGGAGGCCAGGAAGCAGACGAGGCTGGCGATGTCGGACGGCTCGCCGAGGCGCGGGACGAGGTGGGAGCCGATGAGCGCGGCGCGCAGGGCGTCCTCGTCGGGCGCCATCGCGAAGTACTTCTGCACCATCGGGGTGTCGACCGCCGCCGGGCAGTAGCAGTTGCAGCGGATCGTCGGGGCGAGGTCGATGGCCGTGGCCTTCGTGAGCTGGATCACCGCGCCCTTCGTGGCGTTGTAGGCCGGGCAGCCCGGGTAGCCGGTCAGGCCGCCCGTCGAGGACGCGTTGACGATCGCCGGGCCGCGGGTGGAGCGGCGCAGGAACGGGGCGGCGTGCTTCGTGGCCAGCCACACCGCGCGCAGGTTGATCTCGTAGACCGCGTCCCAGACCTCGTTGGGCAGCGTGTCCACGGCGCTCTCCGTGCCGAAGTCGGCCTCCTGGACGCCGGCGTTGTTGTGCAGGACGTCGATGCCCCCGAAGTGGTCGGCGGCCGCCGCCATGAGCGCGACGATGTCGTCCTCGGAGCGCACGTCGCAGCGCACGTACACCCCGCTGCCGCCCTCGCCCGCGACGAGGTCGACGGTCCCCTGGCCCTCGGCGTCCTTGACGTCGGAGACCACGACCTTCGCGCCGCGGCGCGCCATCTCCAGCGCGGTCTCGCGCCCGATCCCCTGGGCCGCCCCGGTGACCACGCACACCTTGTCCTGCAGCACGGCGCTCCTCCTCCTGCTCGACGGTCGAAGGGCGCGAGTATCGACCAAACGATCGGCAGGGGCAAGCCCCGGGGGTCCTGGGTCAGAAGGCCTCCCCGGGCTCGTCGCGCGTCTCGCCCAGCCGGATGTCGTGGCCGGGCTCCTCCCCCGCCTCGTAGTTCTCGACCTCGAGCATCGAGCCGCACGACGGGCAGGCGAACTCCCACGTCGTGAGCTGGAGGACCGACGCCTCGCGGACCTTGGCGCCCAGGTGGGCGGCGCGCTCGTGCAGCGGCCAGCTGCGCGTCGCCGCGTGGGCCTTCCAGTTCTCGGTGACCGGCCCGATAGGCTGGTCGCAGTGGCTGCAGCAGAAGCTGCGCACGCCCTCGGCGTCGGCGACCTTCAGCGGGGCGCGGTACTCGAGCATCTCGGCCGGCTCGTGGCTGGGCTCGCGGCCGAGGCGTTCGGCGCGCAGCTCACGCCGGCGGGCCGCGGTGGCCGCGTCGTCCGGCGTGCCGTCGGCCGTGAGGACCACGCCGTAGACGTCGGGCACGACGTCGGCGGTGATCATCCCGTTCTCGAGGTCCTCGGCCACCCGCCACGGCTCGCGGAACAGCGGGTCGCCCAGGCCCGAGCCGCCGGCCCCGAACGTCCGGGTGATGTCGTCGGCGGCGATCTGCAGGTTCGTCGCGTGCGACGGGGGCAGCGTGCTGCCCTCCGTCAGGTCCTCGGCGATGAACCGCGCGCCGAGGTCGGTCGGCGAGCCGGCCTCCACCCCGCCCTTGAAGATGAGGTTGCCGGTCCCGCCGCCCGGGTACCCGCCGCCCGGCGCCCGCGAGGGCACGCGCGTGACGTTGGAGAACACCGTCATCTGGGCGCCGGAGGACATGCCCGCCAGCTTCCAGGCCGTGTCGATGCCCATCCCCCCGCGGCGGAACCCGTGGCCGCCCGAGTTGGGGCACAGGCGCCGGAAGTAGTGCAGCGCGGGCGCGGTCTCCTCGAGCTCGATGTCGAGCATGCGCGAGCCGGTCATGTCCTCGTAGCAGCCGCAGTCGCGGCCGTCGACGTTGGACTGCGCGCCCAGGCCGGTGCCCAGCGAGTCGAAGGACACCCACATCGTCGGGCCGCCGGCGTCGGTGATCCCGAAGACGACGTTGTGCGGCGCGACGTTGGCGCCGCAGCCCGCCGAGCGGGCGCGGATCGCCGGGTTCTCGCTCAGGCCGACGGCCTTCTGCAGCGCGGAGTGGAACGCGCGCAGCACCTTGGTGCCCGACTCCATGTGGCCGGCCGAGGTCGCCGCGTTGATGCTCGGGTTGAGCATCGTGCCCGGCGCCGACTTGATGATCTTCAGCGGCCGCGTCACGCCCGCGTTGATCGGCAGGTCGGGCATGAGCGTGCGGATCACGTCGCCGACCACCCAGCCCAGCAGGGCGGCCCGGGTGGCGTTGATGAAGCAGTTGGCCTCCGGCGGCGAGTCGGAGAGGTCGATGAGCAGCTCGTCGCCGCGCACGGTGACCGACACCGACAGGCGCGACAGCGTCTCCACGCCGTGGCCGTCGTACTCGACCCAGTCGTGGGCGGTGAACGTGCCGTCGGGCAGCTCGGCGATGCGCTGGCGCGCGTGCTGCTCGCTGAGCTCGATGTTGTACTCCGCGTACTCCTTGACGGTCTGCGCGCCGTAGCGCTCGAAGACCTCCTGCAGGCGCGAGTAGGTGGTGTTGTTGGCCGCCACGCACGAGCGCAGGTCGTTCAGCGACTCGGCCATCCGGACGTTGGCCAGGTAGAGCTTGACGAACTGCTCGTCCCAGACGCCCTCGGAGACGACCTTGGTCAGCGGGAAGATGAAGCCCTCGCCGTAGCGGTCCCATGAGCCCGGGATCCAGCCGCCGGGCGTCAGGCCGCCGATGTCGAGGACGTGCACCGACGAATAGGCCCACGCCATGAGCTCGTCGCCGGCGAAGACCGGGGTGATCACGCTGGGGTCGGCGGCGTGCAGCGGCTGCGCGGTGTACGGGTCGTTGGCGGCGAAGTGGTCGCCGGGGCGCACCGTCGAGAGGTCGACGTTGGCCAGGATGTCGCGCAGGGCGTTGACGGCCGAGACGAAGTGCGGCGGCAGGTAGCTCGTGAAGGCGATGACCTCGCCCTTGGCCGACACCAGCGACGTGGAGAAGTCATTGGCCTCGGTCACGATCGGCGAGCCCGACGTGCGGTTCAGCGTGATGGCGGCCTCCTCGCAGGCGGCCTCCATGCGGCGGTGGATGACCTTGGCGAGGATCGGGTCGTACGTGGTGGTGGTGCTCACGGTTCTTGGCTCCTTGAGGCGGCGCGGGGGCGGCGGGCGTCAGCCCGGCAGGCCGGCGGGATCGGCGACGGCGGCGGGCGGTGCTGCCGCGGGTGCGGCGACGTCGATGGTGAACACGTAGTTGCGCAGCCCGTCGACCTCCAGCCGGGCCCCGGGCGGGACCAGCAGCGTGGTGTCGACGTCGTCGACGAGCGCGGGGCCGTCGACGACCGCCCCGGGGGCGAGGGCCGGCCCGTCGTGGACGGCGGCCTGGATCGTCGTGTCGCCCAGGCGCACCTCGCGGTGGGCGGAGGGCTCGGGGACGCTGGTGGCCAGGTCGTCGCCGGCCGACGGCGTCGGCGGCTTGGGCGTGATGCCCGAGGCCACGACGCGGGCGGTGTGCAGCTCGATCGGGAAGCCGTCCCACGCGCTGCCGGGGCCGTAGACCCGCTCGTACTCCTGCACGAACCGGGTCGAGAGGTCCTCGCGGTCCTCGTCGCGGACCTCCTCCCCGGGCCATGTCATCGAGATCTCGAAGGCCTGCCCGGCGAACTTCACGTCGGCCTCCCGGCGCACGACGATGTCGTCGTCGGAGAAGCCCTCGTGGCGCAGGGCGGCGACCGCCCGCTCCTCCAGCCCGTCGTAGAGCTCGTTGATCGTGGCGGTCTCGCCCGCCGAGAAGATCCACTGCGCGGTCGTCGACTCGGCGTGGATCGCGTCGGCGAACAGCAGCCCGTAGGCCGAGAACGTCGCCGCCGCGCCCGGCATGACCAGGCGGCGGATCCCGAGGTCGCGGCAGACCTCGCCCAGGAACAGGCCCGAGCCGCCGCCGTAGCCCACGACGGTGAAGTCGCGCGGGTCGTAGCCGCGGCCGAGGGAGACCTTCTCGATCGCGGTGCCCATCTGGGTCACGGCGATGTGGTGGAAGCCCGCGGCGACCTCCATGAGGTCCTGGCCCAGCTGGTCGGCCAGCGGCTGCAGCGCCGCCTTGGCCGCGTCGACGTCGAGGGTCACCGTGCCGCCCCAGAACTTCAGCGGGTCGATGAGGCCGAGCACGAGGTTGGCGTCGGTGATGGTGGGCGCGGTGCCGCCGTTGCCGTAGCAGGCCGGCCCGGGGTAGCCGCCCGCGCTGTGCGGGCCCATCTGCGGCAGGCCGCGGTCGTCGATCCAGCAGATGGAGCCGCCGCCCGCGCCGATGGCGTGGATGTCGATGATCGACAGGCCGGTGAGCAGCCGGTTGATCGTCGTGCGGTGCGCATAGGCCGGCCGGCCCTCGCGGATCAGCGCGGTGTCGAAGCTCGTGCCGCCAAGGTCGGCGGTGATGATGTTGCCCTCGCCCAGGACCTTGGCGAAGTGGGTGGCGGCGACGACGCCGCCGACCGGGCCGGAGTGGCTGAGGTGGATCGGCTCGGCCATCGCCTCCGTCGGGCTGATGTGGCCGCCCATGGACTGCATGAACGAGATGCGCCCCTCGCGCAGGCCCAGCTCCTGGGTGCGCGCGGTGAGCTTGCCGATGTAGGTCTCGGCGCCCTCGGAGACGAACGCGTTGAGCAGCGCCGTGTTCATCCGCTCGTACTCGCGGATGCGCGGGTAGATGTCGCAGGAGAGCGTGACGAACAGGTCGGGGTACAGCTCGGCGATGATCTCGCCGGCGCGGCGCTCGTGGACGGGGTGGCGGAAGGACCACAGGAAGCAGACGGCGATCGCGTCGACCCCCTGCTCGACGAGGCGCGCGACCTCGCGGCGGACGTCGTCCTCGTTGAGCTCGACGAGCACCTCGCCGCTGCGGCTGACGCGCTCGTCGATCTCGGCGACGTGGCGCTGGCGCACGATGTCGGGCGGCCGCGTCTCCTTCTGGAGGTCGAGCTGGATCTCGCGGATGCCGCGGTGGATGTAGATCGACTGCTTGAAGCCCCGGGTGGTGAGCAGGCCGACGTTGCGGCCCTTGCCCTGGGCGATGCTGTTCGTGACGACGGTCGTGCCGTTGACGAACGCGTCGCACTCGGCCATGAGCGCCTCGAGCGACGTGCCCAGCTCGCCGGCCGCGTTGGAGACCGCGGCGGTGACGCCCTCCGTGTAGTCCTTCGGCGTCGTCAGGGCCTTGGCCCGGACGATGCCGCCCGCCTCGTCTGCGACGACGACGTCGGTGAAGGTTCCGCCGATGTCCACTCCGACTCGATACATGTGCCCTTCCCGGGGTCCTGGTGGTCTCTGGGCGCGGCTCGACAGCCACCTGGCCGGCCCGCTGCCCATCGTGCTCCGCGGGCGCGCCGCTGACCACCGCACGTTCGGAGGTGCCCAGCCCGTCCGTTCGGAGGGTCTCGGGCCGCGCGGGCGCCGGCGGCCTCCATGGCGGCGCGCCCCGGACGGCGCGCGCGGCGCGTCCTACGCCCCGGCGAGGAAGTCCAGCAGACCCTGGCGGCGCGCCTCGTAGACGGCCTCCGAGCGGGAGTGCGCGTCGAGCTTGGCGAACAGGTTGCGGGCGTAGCCCTTGGCCGTGGACTCCGTGATGTGCATGTCGGCCGCGATCTGCTTGAAGCGCAGCCCGCGCTCGAGCAGGACGAGCACGTTGCGCTCCTGGGGCGTGAGGTGGGGCAGCGTGCCGTCGGCGTCGGGCTCGAGGTCGGGGGCGGCCCCCTCGTCGCCGGCCACCAGGGAGCGCACCGCGCTGGCGATCGCCGCGCTCCCGGCGCTGCCGGCGACGTAGCCCGTCGCCCGGCTCCGGGCGGCCAGCGTGCGGCTCATGGGCGTGTCGCGGGTCGCGATGACCAGCGCGGGCACCGGGCGCCGCGGGTCGCCCGCATCGAGGTCGGCCAGGAGCGAGGCGATCGGCCGGCCGTCGAACGTCGCGTCGCAGATGATCGCCTCGTAGCGCGCCGGCGGCAGGCTGAGCGCGTCGTCGCGCGTCGCGCACAGCTCGGCGCGCGCGCCGATCGACCGCTCGACGATCCTCGCCACGCCCTCGGCGAACAACTCGTCGTCGGCGCACACCAGGATCCGCGGCGCAGTCGTGCGCGCCCCGCGGAACGCCTCGGTGACGACGACCGACACGTCGTGCATCGCGTCGAGCACCGCGTCGCAATCCAGGTGCGGGTCGCGCGAGCTCGCGCACAGCGCCCCGACGGGCCGGCTGCCGACGAACAGCGGGATCGAGCAGCCCGACCGGTAGCCCATGTCGACCACGAGGTGGTCCAGCGAGCGGTCGAAGGACTCCGCGTCGCCGAACGAGGCGTGGCGGAAGACGTCGCCGCCGGCGGGCACGGCGACCTGCGTCGAGGTCTCCAGCGGCAGCTCGGTGCCCGGAGCCAGGATCTGCCCGCCGCCGCCGGCCACCACGCGGAACGAGCCGCGGCCCGGGTCGACCGCGTGCAGCGAGAAGCGATCGACCTGCAGCTCCTCGCACAGCAGCCGCAGCGCCGCCTCGATGCGCGACTCGTTGATCTGCTCTCCCAGGCACGACGCGACCGCGTCGCTCAGCTGCATGGTGCGATGACCCTCCTCTGAGGCGGACCTCGACGACCTCTCCATTGTCTCGGCTGGCGGCCAATCGCGCGCCGGACTGTCACAACCGCCAGCACCCGGGGGCGCGGAGCGTCCGTGCCATAGTGCCCGGCGTGCTCTTCGCGGAGGACCTCCACGTCGGCAGGACCTTCGCGCTGGGATGCCGCGAGGTCACCGCCGCCGACATCATGGCCTTCGCCGGCGACTGGGACCCGCTGCCGATGCACGTCGACGAGGCCGCGGCCGACCGCGGCGCGTTCGGGGGCCTCATCGCCAGCGGCCTGCACACGCTGGCCATCGCGGTGCGGCTGACCGTCGACGCCCTCGTGTCCCACACGGCGGTCTACGCGGGGCGCGAGATCCGCTCGGTGCGCATGCACCGCCCGGTGCGCCCGGGCATGACGCTGACGGGCACGGTGACGATCGTCGAGCAGCGCCTGCGCGACGACGGGCGCGGCGTCGTGGTCTGGGAGATCGCGCTCGTCGACGACGCGGGCGGGCCCGTGCTCACCATGGCCACCGACTCGCTCGTCGACCGCCGGCCCTGACGGCGGCGGGGCTAGTCCTCGCCCGGCGCCTCGGTGTCGTCGATCGGCGGATCGTGGGCGTCGGGATCGTCGAGGTCGACCTCGCGGTCGTCCAGGTCGGCCGGCTCGTGGTCGGTCCCCCGGGCGGGCACACCCGAGAGGGCGTCCTCGGGCTCGGGCAGGTCGACGTCGGCGGCTTCGGGGTGGTGCTCGGGCATGTCGTCCTCCATGGTCGGTGCTCCGACACCGATCCTCTCACGATCGCCTGGGGCGGGCGGACCGCCCCCGCCCGCCACCCACCTCGGCTTGCACGCCGCGGGCGCGGCGGCTACCGTCCCGCCCGTCGCCGGGCTCCCCGGCGTCGAGTGGTGAGGCCCGCTCCAGAACCGCGGCTGCGACCGCCGATGGCTTCTACGCCCCGTCGACCGACGCCACGTAGGAGACCCCGGATGGAGCCCGACCCGACCACGACCGACCCCGACCGCGAGCGTGACGGCGCGGGACGCCGGGGCTGATGGCGCGCCTCGACGCACGCGAGCTGGCGGCGGTGTTCGCCGGGGGCGCGGTGGGGGCCGTGGCCCGCGGCGAGCTCGCCGAGGCCCTGGGCCACGGCGGCGGCTGGCCGTGGGCCACGTTCCTGGTCAACGTCGCCGGCGCGTTCGTCCTCGGCTACGCGACGACGCGCCTGCAGGAGCGCCTTCCCCTGTCGAGCTACCGGCGCCCGCTCGTGGGCACCGGCTTCTGCGGCGGGCTGACGACGTTCTCGACGATGCAGCTCGAGCTGCTGCGGATGCTCGACGACGGCCGGCTCGGGCTCGCCGCGGGCTACGCGGCCGCCGGCCTCGTGGCGGGGTTCGCCGCCGTCCTGGTGGCCACGAACCTCGTGCGCCGGGTGGGGTGGGCACGGTGAGCGCGGCGGTGGTGGCCGGGATCGCGCTGCTCGGCGGCCTCGGCGCGGTCGCGCGCCTCCTGCTCGACGGCGCGGTGTCGCGGCGCCTCGCCGGGTCCTTCCCCCTCGGCACCCTCGCGGTCAACCTCACGGGCGCGGTCGCGCTCGGCGTGCTCGCCGGGGCGGGCGTCTCCGGCGACCGCTCCATGCTGTGGGGCGTCGGGCTCATCGGCGCCTTCACGACGTTCAGCACGTGGATGCTCGAGAGCCACCGCCTCGCCGAGGAGGGCCGGGGCCGCGTCGCGGCGGCCAACGTGGCCGTCAGCCTCGTGGCGGGCGTCCTGGCCGTCCTGGCCGGCCGGTACCTGGGGGCCGCGCTGTGAGCGACGACGCCCTCAAGCTGACGGTCCACTTCGGCGAGCGCGCGCGGGCCGGCCGGGCGTTCCTGGCCGATGCGCTCGTCGACGTCTACGCCCGCCACGGGCTGCGGGCGAGCGTCGTGCTGCGGGCCATGGAGGGCTTCGGGGCCGCGCAGCGCGTGCGGACCGACCGGCTGCTGAGCCTCTCCGAGGACCTCCCGCTCGTCGCGGTCGCCGTCGACGAGCGCCCGCGGATCGAGGCCGCGCTGGCCGACGTCCGCGCGCTGCCCGGCTTCACCGGCCTGGTCACGCTCGAACGCGCACGAGTGCTCACCGATGGACGGGGCGCGTCGCCGGCCGCCGGCGAGGCCGCGAAGCTCACGGTGTACGTCGGGCGGCGGGAGCGCGCGGGCCGCCGGGCGGCGGCGCCCGCGGTCGTCGACCTGCTGCGCCGCCACGGCGTGGACGGCGCGACCGTCCTGCTCGGCGTCGACGGCACCGTCCGCGGGCAGCGGCGGCGCGCGCGGGTGCTGCACCGCAATGCGGCGGTCCCGATGATGATCGTCGCCGTCGGCGACGGCCCGCCGATCGCGGCCGCGCTGGGCGAGCTGGCCGGCGTGCTCGCCGAGCCCCTGGCGACGCTGGAGCGCGTGCGGATCGTCAAGCGCGACGGCCGCGTGGTCGGCCGACCGCACGCGGTCGCCGACACCGACCCGTACGGGCTGGGCGTCTGGCAGAAGCTGACGGTCATCACCTCGGAGGCCGCGACCCACGAGGGCCGGCCGCTCCACCACGGCCTCCTGCGGGAGCTGCGCGCGGCCGGGGCGGCCGGGGCGACCACGCTGCGCGGCATCTGGGGCTACCACGGCGACCACGCGCCGCACGGCGACGTGCTGCTGCAGCTTCGCCGCCGGGTCCCCGTCGTGCTCTCCGTCGTCGACGCGCCGTCGGCCACGGAGCGCTGGCTGGCGATCGTCGACGACGTCACGCACAGCACCGGCCTGGTGACGAGCGAGCTGGTGCCCGCCCTGCGCGCGACCGACGGCCGGCACGGCCACGGCGGGCTGCGGCTCGCCCGCCGTGCCGCGCCCTGACGACGCGCGCCGCCCCCGTCCGCGTACGGTCCCGTCCATGGCCGGAGATACCGAGCCCCTCGTCGACGTCGCGGTGCGGCCCACGCCGCCCTCGGCGCTGGAGGCGGTGCTGGACGCCACGGGACGCGCCCGGCTGCATGCGGCGGTCGCGCGCGCCGCGCCCGTGTTCGCCGGGCAAGCCGTCTGGTGCGTGAACTCCACGGCGCGGGGCGGCGGCGTCGCCGAGCTGCTCGCGGCGCTCATGCCGCTGGCGCGAGGCGCCGGCGTCGATGCGCGCTGGCTCGTAGTGCGGGGCGACGGCGCGTTCTTCGCCCTGACCAAGCGGCTGCACAACCACCTGCACGGCGCCGAGGGCGACGGCGGGGGGCTGGGCCCCGCCGAGCGCGACCGCTACGCCGCGGCCCTGGCGCCCGCGGCCGAGGCGCTGGCCGGCCGCGTGCGGCCCGGCGACGTCGTGCTGCTGCACGACCCGCAGACCGCCGGGCTGATCCCGGGCCTGGCCGCCCACGGGATCCCGGTCGTCTGGCGCGTGCACGTCGGCGCCGACCGGCCCAACGCCGCCGTCCGCGCCGCCTGGGACTTCCTGGAGCCCTTCGTCCGGCACGCCGACGTGTGCGTGTTCTCGCGGCCCGCCTACGCCTGGGACACGATCCCCGAGGCGCGGCGGGCGGTCATCGCGCCGTCCATCGATCCGCTGAGCCCGAAGAACGCCGACCTCGACGATGCGACCGTCGCCGCGATCCTCGCCGCCGCGGGCCTCGCCGACGCCGGGGCGGCCGACCCGCCGCCGGCGTTCACGCGGGCCGACGGGACGCCCGGCGTCGTTCGCCGCCGCGCCGCGGTGGACCGCGCGCGCCCGCTGGGCCGCCGCGAGCCGTTCGTCCTGCAGGTGTCGCGCTGGGACGCGCTGAAGGACCCCGTCGGGGTCATCGAGGGCTTCGCGGCCCACGTCGCCCCGGCGTGCGACGCGCACCTGGTCTACGCCGGGCCGCCGGCCGACGGCGTCAGCGACGACCCCGAGGCCGGCGCCGTCCTCGAGCAGGCGCGCGCGTGCCGCGACCGGCTGCCGACCGAGGTCCGCGACCGCGTGCACCTCGCGCAGATCCCGATGGACGACCCGGAGGAGAACGCCGCCGTCATCAACGCCCTGCAGCGGCGGGCCGCGGTCGTCGTGCAGAAGAGCCTGGCCGAGGGCTTCGGGCTGACGGTCGCCGAGGCGATGTGGAAGGCCCGGCCCGTCGTGGCCAGCGCTCTCGGCGGCCTGCAGGACCAGATCGAGCACGGCCGCAGCGGGCTGCTGCTCGACGACCCGCGCGACGGCGCGGCGCTCGGGGCGGCGGTGCTCGAGCTGCTCGGCGACCCCGCCCGTGCGGCGGCGATGGGGCGTGCCGCACGCGAGCGGGTCCGCCACGAGTTCCTCAGCGACCGCTCGCTCGTGGACTACCTCGGGCTGCTCGGGCCGCTCGCCGGCGCCGGGGACTGAGCGCGGTGCTCGGCCCATCGGTCCTGCGGCTGGCCGACCCGGCGAGGGTGGACCGCGTCCTGGACGCGATCCTCGCCGACCGCCGGCGCGCGAGGCCCGCACACCCCCTGCCCGTCGTCGTGCGCCTGGATCCGCGCGGCGTGCCGGAGCCCGGCGCGCCCTCCCCGAAGGCGCTCGCGCGGGCGCGCGAGCTCATCGTCGTGGCGACCGGCGCCGACCGCGCCGAGGCCCTGCACGCCCTGCTGGCCGGGCCCGGCGGCGACGTCGCGACGGTCGTGCGCGCCCATCCGGAGGCGCTCGTGCTCTGCGACCGCGCCGCCGCTGCGCGCCTGGACCCGGAGGCCGGCGACGACGACGGCCGGGTGGTGGTCGTGCTCGGGCATCGCGAGCCCGGCGTCAGCGCCGAGCACCGCATCTCCTCCCACACGCGGGCGCGCCTGTACCGCGCGCAGGAGCTCTGCCTGCAGACGCCGGTGCGCGCGGCGATCCTCACGGGCTGGACGCACACCGACGGGCTGTCGGAGGCCGAGCAGATGGCCCGCGAGTGGACGCTGCCCGGCGTGCCGGTGCTGTTGGAGGTCGCGGGCCGCGACACGGCCGAGAACGCGTCGTGCTCCCTGGGCCTGGTGCTCGCGCTGGGCGGCGCGCGCCGCGTCACCGTCGTCACGTCGCGCTGGCACGTGCGCACGCCGCTGTTCTTCGCGCCCTATCGCGATCACGGACTGGCCGTCGACGTCGTCTGGGCGCGCCCGCTGCGCCACTGGGCGCACCTGCTGGCCCACGAGCTGCGGTCGCTGCCGCGGGTGCCGGCACAGCGCCGCGCGGCGATGGCCGCGGTCGCGGAGGTGGCGGGCTCCGGCTCCTAGTGGGCGGCCGAGGCGGCCTGCGGCGGCGCGGCGGCGGCCGGGTCGGCGCCGTCGGCCGGGCGCGGGACGACGAGCACGGGGCAGGCGGCGTGGTGGACGAGCCAGTCCGACGTGGATCCCAGCGCGACGCGGCGCGCCGTGCCCCAGCCGCGGGAGCCGACGACGAGGAGGTCGTGGCGGGAGGCGATCGCCTCGAGCTCGATGCGCGGCCGGCCGTTGAGGACCTTGCCCGCCGTGGCGCCCGGCAGGCGCGCGAGCGTCTCCTCGAGCGTCTCCTCGGCCCATCGGCGGCGTTCGGGCAGGCCCTGGGAGACGTAGGCGGGCGCCCCCGGGGCGCCCGTGACCGGCACCACGGGCGCCTCCCACACGACATAGACGGTGAGCGCCCCGCCGTGGGTCGCGACGAGGTCGCGCGCGGCGTCGACGGCCGCCTGCGACTCCGGCGTGCCGTCGCAGCCGACGGCGACCTGGCGCGGTGCGGCGCCGTCGAAGTCCTTGGGGGCGACGGCGACAGGGCACGGCGCGTCGTGCAGGACGACGCGGCCGACGTCCCCGAGCACGATCCGCCCGACGGCGCCGTGGTGGGCCGATCCGACGACGATGAGGTCGGCCTCGCGCTCCTGGGCGACCTGCTGCAGCGCCCGCGCCGGTGAGGCGTCGGCCACCGTCACGAGCTCGGCGTCGGCGCCCAGGGCCACGCGCGCGGCCTCGAGCAGGCGCCGGGCCGCGTCGCGGTCGGCCTCGGGGTCGGGATGCCCCGCGGGCCAGGGATGGCGGTCGGGGCGGTGGGCGTGGACGAGCGTGAGCCGCTCGGGGCAAGCGCCCGGGCGAGCGCGACCGCGTCGCGTCCTCCGCCGGAGCCGTCGACGCCCACGAGGCCGTGTCGGAACATGACCGCGACGCTAGGGACGCAGGGCCGCCGGGCCATCCGGGGCGCGCCGCCGACGGGCTCCGTAGTCCACCGCCCGGGCCCGGAACGACGAGCGGCCGCCCCCACGGCGGCCGCCCATCAGCGCCGGCCCCTGGGCAGCGCAACCTGATTCCAACGCGTCCCTTCGGGAAGCTCCGCGTTGTCGCCCCGGTGATCGGCGGTGGGGCGCGCCGGTTGAGCCCGTGGTGTCCGCGCGGATGCTCGATGCGTGCGCACGCGCCTGGGCGCCGGGCACGGCGCGCGGAGGGCTCTCCGAGCGGAGGTCGAACGGCAAACCCATGATAGAGACGCGGCCCGATCGGGCACGGCCACGGCATGGCGAGAGAGACCTCCGAACGGCGCTTCGTGCGCGACGACGACGCGCGAGCCGGGCGCGAGGCGGCCCCGGGGCCGGACGACGACCGCAGCCCCCACAGCCCGACCGACCTGCCCGCGCGCTCCTGGACGGGGGTGCTGAAGCGCACGGTCTCGGAGTTCAAGGACGACAACCTGACCGACTGGGCCGCGGCGCTGACCTACTACGGCGTGCTGGCGATCTTCCCCGCGCTCATCGCGCTCGTGTCGATCATCGGGCTCGTCGGGCCCTCGGCCACCCAACCCGTCCTGGACAACCTGGCGGCGCTGACGCCCGGGCCGGCCAACGACATCCTCTCGGGCGCGGTGAAGCAGATCGCCGGCAGCCGCGGCGGCGCGGGCATCGCGTTCGTGGCGGGCATCGCCGCCGCGATCTGGAGCGCCTCGGGCTACGTCGGCGCGTTCGCCCGGGCCTCCAACGCGATCTACGAGGTGCCCGAGGGCCGGCCGTTCTGGAAGCTGCGCCCGATGCAGCTCATCGTGACCACGATCATGGTCCTGCTGCTGGCCGCCAGCGCCGTCGCCGTGGTGGTCACCGGTCCGGTGGCCGACCAGCTCGGCAGCGTCGTCGGCGCGGGCTCGGCGGCCGTGACGGCCTGGGACATCGCCAAGTGGCCGGCCATCGCGGCCGTCGTCAGCGTCATGTTCTCCATCCTGTACTACGCCGCGCCCAACGTGAAGCAGCCCGCGTTCCGCTGGATCACCGTCGGCGGCATGCTCGCGCTCGTCGTCCTGCTGGCCGCCTCGGCCCTCTTCGCGATCTACGTGGCGAACTTCTCGTCCTACAACAAGACCTACGGCACGCTGGGCGGCGTGGTCGCCTTCCTGGTGTGGCTGTGGATCTCGAACATCGCCGTCCTCCTCGGGGCCGAGCTCAACGCCGAGCTCGAGCGCGGGCGCGAGCTCGAGGCCGGCCTGCCGGCCCAGGACGAGCTGCAGCTGCCGCTGCGCGACGACCGCAAGCTCAAGGACTGACGGCCGCCGCGGCGATCGCCTCACCCGCCGCCGTGATCGCCTCCAGGGTCGGCGCCTCGCGCACCGAGGCGGCGCCGAGGCGCCGGCGCTCGGGGCCGCGGAGGCCGTCGCGGCCGGCGACGACGTGCAACGGCACCCCCGCGGCGCGGGCGCGGGCGGCGATCTCCCCCACGATCTTGCCGCCCAGGCTCTGGCCGTCGACGGAGCCCTCCCCGGCCACCACGGCGGCCGCCGCGCGCAGGCGCGCGTCGAAGCCGACGGCGTCCAGGACCGCGGCCGCGCCCGGGCGCAGCTGCGCGCCGAAGGCCGCCCACAGCCCGCCCGACAGCCCGCCCGCGGCGCCGGTCATCGGCACGCCGCGCGGGTCGCGCTCCAGCTCGCGTGCCCGAGCGTCCAGGCGGCGCGTCAGCCGCCGCACCGCGTCCTCGTCGGCTCCCTTCTGGGGCCCGAAGACGCGGGCGGCGTCCTCGTAGGGCGTCGTGACGTCGCACAGCACGACGAGCTCGGCGTCGCCGAGGCCGCCGGCGGCCCGCAGCGCCCGCACCGCCCCCAGGCCGCCGTCCGTCGTCGCGCTGCCGCCCACGGTGACCAGCACGCGGCGGGCCCCGGCCGCCAACGCCGCGGCCAGCAGCTCGCCCGTGCCCGTCGTGGAGGCGGCCTCGGCGTCGCGGTCGGCCTCGGCCACGAGCGCGAGCCCGGACGCCTGTGCCGACTCGACGACCGCCGTGCGGCCGTCGGCCAGCAGGGCGTAGCGCGCCGTCACGGGGCGGCCGAGCGGGTCGTGGACGTCGGCGTGGGCGACGGTGCCGCCCAGCCGGCCAGCAGCACGTCCATCGTGCCCTCGCCGCCGTCGGCCACCGGGCAGCGGTCGGGCCGCGCCCCGGCGGCCCGCACGCCCGCGGCCAGCGCCTCGGCCACCTCGCGCGCCGTGAACGTGCCCTTGAACGAGTCGGGCGCCAGCAGGATCGTCGGCGCGGCCGCCCCTAGGACCCGGTGCGCCACGCGAGCGGGGTCGGATGGCCCACGAGGCGGCGGGTGGACCGGCGGCAGCCGGTGTCGCACGGCACTCGCGCATCGGCACAGCTGACCACATCGGGCGACGCCGTCGCAAGGGGCCCCGCGCGACAGGACCACCGGGCGGCCCGTCTCCGCCCCGGCCGGTCGGGACCCACGGGGCCGGCGGGCTGGCACGATCGCGGCCCGACCTCGGCGCCCTGCACGCGGACCCCGATGCGCGTGCTCGAGACGGAGGCCGGCCTCAGAACACCCGCGCGGCGCCTGGGGCACCTGCGCCCAGGCCACGGGGTCGTGGCCGAAGACGAGCCGCGCACCACGGTCGCGGTGCCCGCGCAGCACGTCCACGGACCGCCGCTCCTGCTCGCGGTCCAGGTCCATGCGGGAAGCGCCCGGTGTCCAGCCAGTCGGCGAAGTAGCACGCGTCGCCGCACAGCAGCACGGACGGCCCGTCGCCGGCGTCAGCAGCACGGACTGGTGGCCGCCGAGTGGCCGGGCGTCGGGACGAGCAGGACCTGCCCGTCGCCGAAGAGGTCGTGGCCGCCGTCGAGCAGGTGCACCGTGCGGTCCTGGGCGTAGTCGGCGGGCACGTAGGCGTGGGTCGCGATCGCCTCGGGGTCGCGGCCGGCCTCCCACTCGCGGGCCTGGACGTAGAGCGGCACGCCGGGCGGCACGACGCAGCCGCCGGCGTGGTCGTAGTGCAGGTGGGTGAGCACGAGCGCGTGCAGGCCGGCGGGGTCGACCCCGAGCGCGGCGAGCCGGCCGCCGACGTCCTCGCCCGGGCCCAGCGCGAAGGAGAAGGCCTTGGCCAGGCCGCCGATGCGCGACGCCGGGTCGTGCCCCATCGCGGGGTGCAGGCCCGTGTCGACGAGCACGCGGCCCTGCGGGTGCTCGATGAGGAACACGGCGTGGGAATCGTCAGCGGGTCGGCGTCGCGGCCGCGGAAGCGACCGGTCTGGCGGCCGCAGGACAGGGCGTGGAGGTGCATCGGGTGCCGGCCAACCCTACGCCCTGCGGCGCACGGGCTAGGGTCCGCGGCCATGTCGGATGACCTCACGCTCGAACGCCGCGACGGCATCGCCGTCCTCACGCTGCGCCCCCCAGCGGCGCAACGCGCTCACGCCCGCGATGGCGGGCCATGACGGAGGCCTGCGAGGAGATCGACGCCGACGCGTCGATCGGCGCCGTGGTCGTCGCCGGCGAGGGCCCCTACTTCTGCGCCGGCGGCGACCGCCCGACGCTGGCCGCGGCCGGCCGCGACCCCTCCGACCCGCAGGTCTACCGCGACATGGCGCGATCTACGGCGCGTTCGTCGCGTCGGCGCGCTGGAGCCGCCGACGATCGCCGCCATCCGCGGCGGCGCGGTCGGTGCGGGCCTGAACCTCGCGCTGGCCACCGACCTGCGCGTCGTCGCCGACGACGCCAAGCTGCTGTCGGGCTTCCTGCCCATCGGCCTGCACCCGGGCGGCGGGCACTCCGCCCTGCTGGCCCGCGGGGTCGGGCGCGAGACGGCCAACGCCATGCAGCTGTTCGGCGCGACGGTCGTGGGCGCGCAGGCCGTCGAGCTCGGACTCGCCTGGGCCGCGGTCCCGGCCGCCGACGTCGACGCCACGGCGCTGGCGCTGGCCGCCACCCCCGCGCCGACCCCGAGCTCGCCCGCCGCACCGCGCGGTCGATGCGCACGGTCGCCGGGCCGCCGGCGCTCCCTGGTCCGCCGCGCTCGAGCTCGAGCGCGCCTCGCAGATGTGGTCCATGCGGCGCAAGGATCTCGCGGGCTAGCGCTCATGCGGCAACGCCCACGCCCGGCGCTCCACGCCGGGACGCCGGTCAGGTTGTCGGCGTTGGGCACCGCGGGCGCCGGCAGCAGGTTGACGTACATCCAGCGCCTCGATTCGGGGCCCAGCGTGGCGTCGAGGTCGGCCTCGCGGCGGCGCACCTCCTCCGGGTGCCGGGTACAGGCCGCCCGCCCCCACGCCGGTCGGCCCGGGTGATGGGGATCGTGATGAGCCGGGCCGGCCGCCTCGGGGGCGAGCCTAGTCCCCCTTTCCCGGGTCGCCCAGCGAGACGTTGCCCAGGTGCGCGCCCCCGTCGATGATGATCGACTGCGCCGTGACGAACCGGCCTCGGGGAGGCGAGGTAGGCCATGAGCCCGGCGACCTCCTCGGGCTCGCCGTGCCGGCCGCCGGGCATGAAGCGGTCGCGGACGCGCTCGACGACCTCGGGCGGCATCGCGAGCACCTTCGGCGTGGCGATCGTCCCGGGCAGCACGCAGTTGATCGTGATGCCGTGGGCGACGTTCTCGGACGCGATGGCCCGGGCCATGCGATCAGGCCGGCCTTCGACGCGCAGTAGGCGACCTGGCCGCGGGCGCCGATGGCCGCCGCGACGCTCGAGGTCAGCACGATGCGCCCGTAGCGACGCTCGCGCATGCCGGCAGGCAGGCCTGTACCACGCGGAACGAGCCGGTGAGGTTGACGTCGATGTCCAGCGCCCACTTCTCCGCGCTCATCCGGTGCGCGGGCGAGAGCGTGTCGACGACGCCGGCGTTGGAGATGCACACGTCGATGTCGGCCAGGGCCTCGGTCGGCATCGGGTCGCCGACGAGGTCGACCACCAGGTCGGCGGGGCCGGCGACGTCCATCGTGACGACCTCGTAGCCGTCGTCGGTCAGGCGCTGCACGATCGCCCGCCCGATGCCGCCGTTGGCGCCGGTCACCAGCGCACGCCGCGGCGTGCCGTCCGGGCGCCGGCCGGCGCGTGGAGATCCTGCGGTCATGGTCCGTGCTCCTTGGTCGGGTTCCGGATCCTGCCGCATCGCCTCGCCCATCGGTCCAGCCCGCGCGGGCCGCCTCGCGCGCGGCCGCGCGATCGCCGATGCAGCCGCATGGTGCCCGCCGTCAGCAGCTCGCTCCTCGGGGTCTCCGCCGCCCAGGACCAGCTCGACGTCGCCACCCGCTCCGTGGCCCGCAGCGGGCCGGCGGGCGCCGACGACGGCACGGCCGGTCTCGTCGGCGGCGTGGTCGGCGCGCAGGTCGCGTCGGTCCGGCAGGAGGTCAGCCTCACCATGCTGCGCCGGGCGATGGACGCCGAGAAGTCGATCATCGACATCCTCGCGTGAGCATGGGCATCTCCGGCCCGAGCGGCAGCTTCACCGATCCCGCCGCGGCGCAGATGCAGTGGGACGCGATCGCCTCCATCAAGAGCGTCAGCCCATTCGCCGAGCCGGCCCCGGCCGGCGGCGCCGCCGGCGGCATCGCCGCCGCGCTGGACTCGCTCATGCCGCAGATGCCCGCCGTCGCGGGCCTCGCCGGCGACGGCGGTCAGGCCGGCGGCGCGGGCGGGATCGACCGCGACGGCGAGATCCGCAGGGCCCAGCAGGTCACGATCGACCTGTTCGCCTAGCGCCCCGCGGCATCCGCCTAGTCCTCCTGGACCTCGGAGCGGTCGGCCGACCACAGGGTGTGGAACGTGCCGGGCCGGTCGACGCGCCGGTAGGTGTGGGCGCCGAAGAAGTCGCGCTGGGCCTGGATGAGCGACGCGGGCAGCCGCTCGGAGGCCAGCGCGTCGTAGTAGGCCAGGGCCGAGGAGAACCCGGGCGCCGGCACGCCGGCCTGGCCGCGATCGCGACGATCCGCCGCCAGGCCGCGTCGCCCCGGGCGACCACGTCGGCGAAGTACGGGTCCTCCAGCAGCGTGGCCGGGGTCGTGTCGCGGTCGTAGGCCTCGACGATGCGGTTCAGGAAACGCGCCCGGATGATGCAGCCGCCGCGCCAGATCTTGGCGATGTCGCCGAGGTGGATGTCCCAGTCGTACTCCCGGGCGCCGGCGATGATCGCGTCGAAGCCCTGGGCGTAGGCCACCACCTTGGAGGCGTACAACGCCGCGCGCACGTCGTCCTCGAAGTCCTCGCCGACCTCGGGGAGCTCCGGGCGCGCCCCCACGACGCCCCGCACCGCGGCGCGCTGCTCGGGCTTGCTGGACACCGCCCGGGCGAAGACCGCCTCGGCGATGCCGCCGACCGGGATGCCCAGTCCGACCGCGTTCTGCACGGTCCACACGCCGGTCCCCTTGGAGCCCGCCTCGTCGACGATGAGGTCGACGAGCGGCGTGCCGGTCTCCGCGTCGCGGTGGCGCAGGACCTCGGCGGTGATCTCGATGAGGTAGGACTCGAGGTCGCCGTCGTTCCACGCGGCGAAGACGTCGGCGATCGCGTCGGTGTCGTGGCGCCCACGCGCCGAGCAGGTCATAGGACTCGCCGATGAGCTGCATGTCGGCGTACTCGATGCCGTTGTGGATCATCTTGACGAAGTGGCCGGCGCCGTCGGTGCCGACGTGTGTGACGCACGGCTCGCCCTCGGCGACCGCGGCGATCGACTCGAGGATCGCCCCAGCGTCGCGTAGGCCTCGGCGAGCCGCCGGGCATGATCGAAGGGCCGTTGAGCGCGCCCTCCTCGCCGCCGGAGATCCCGGCGCCGACGAAGTTCAGCCCGCGCTCGCGCAGCGCGTGCT